>CAWGKT010000019.1:0-156420 GCA_963823215.1 uncultured beta proteobacterium | reverse complement strand
TCAGCGCGGCGGACAACCTGACCGGGAGCGCGATCCCGGCGGCAGCTGCTTCACCCGGACTGCCGCCGTTGTTCTGACGCATCTGTCCGGCGCGTCCCGCCGCGCAAGCTCGCGAATCGGGTCAGGCGCGCGGCGCCGCGCGCGTGTTCAGGAATACCGAATAAAGCGACGTCGTGGCGCAGATGAACAGGCGATTGAGCTTGGCCCCGCCGAAGCACACGTTGGCCACGGGTTCCGGAATCCGGATCTTGCCCAGCAGCGAGCCGTCGCTCGCGTGGCAATGCACGCCGTCGCCGGCCGACAGCCACAGGTTGCCGTGCACATCGATGCGGAAGCCGTCGTACAGGCCGACCGGGCAGGTGGCGAACACTTCGCCGCCCGAGAGTGCGCTGCCGTCGGCCGACACCTTGAAGCGCCGCAAATGGTGCGGCCCGTCCGCCTTGTGCGTGAGGCCGGTGTCGGCGATATACAGCAACGATTCGTCCGGCGAGAACGCGAGCCCGTTGGGCTGCACGAAGTCCGAGGCGACGATCGTGACACGCGCCGCTCGCCGGGTCGATGCGGTAGACGTTGCAGGCGCCGATCTCGCTCGGCGCGGCGTCGCCCTCGTAGTCCGAGTCGATGCCGTAGCTCGGATCGGAGAACCAGATGCTGCCGTCGCTCTTGACCACCACATCGTTGGGCGAGTTGAAGCGCTTGCCGTCGTAGCGGTCGGCCAGCACGGTGCGCGCGCCGTCGAATTCGGTGCGCGACACGCAGCGGCTCCGGTGTTCGCACGAGACCAGCCGGCCCTGGAGGTCGACGGTGTTGCCGTTGCTGTTCATCGACGGCTGACGGAACACCGAGACCGAGCCGTCGGTCTCGTCCCAGCGCAGCATGCGGTCGTTCGGAATGTCGGACCAGACGAGGTAGCGTCCGGCGGCGAACCATGCCGGTCCCTCGGCCCAGCGGCACCCGGTGTAGAGCTTCTCGACGTGCACGTACGGGAGAGCGAGCTTGCGGAAACGCGGGTCGACGACTTCGAAGCTGGACGTGAGTTCGAGGAGCCTGATGTCGTGCTCCGGTCGAGCGGCGCCCGGTCCTATTCCGAATGCCGCGGGCCGCGGCCGTAGATGAGCAGCATCGCGATGATCACGACGCCGTAGATCACGTGGCGGCCGAATTCCTCCATCTGCATCACCGACAGGATCGATTGCAGCAGCGTGATGAGGATGACGCCGGCCACCGTGCCGAGGTAGCTGCCGCGGCCGCCGAGGATCGACGTCCCGCCGAGCACGACCGCGGCGATCGCCGGCAGCAGATACGGGTCGCCCATCGCCTGCGCTGCCTTGCTGGCATAGCCGGCGAGCAGCACGCCGCCGAACGCCGAGAGACCGCCGGAGATCGCGAACGCCGCCATCACGACCAGGCGGGTGCGCGCGCCCGAGAGGTACGCCGCGCGCTCGCGGTTGCCGATCGCGTAGACGGCGCGGCCGAATGTCGTGCGCGTCAGCAGGAAGACGGCGGCGGCGCCGACCGCCGCCCACACCAGCAGCGCGTTCGGAATGCCGAGCACGCTGTGGCCCGTGGCGATGAAGCGCATCGCCGGCGACGACGAATCCTGCGGCGAGAAGCCTCCGGTGTGCACGACCATCAGTCCCTGCGCGACCGCGTTCACCGCCAGCGTGACGACCATCGACGGGATGCGCAGGAACGCGACGCCGAAGCCGCTGACCAGCCCGAGCGCGACGCCGCAGCCGATGCCCACCGGAATGGCCATGGTCTCGCCGAGCGGCCCCCAGCCGGTGGCCGCCGTCGCCATCATGCCGCCGACGGCGACGACCCACGGCACCGACAGGTCGATCTGGCCGAGCAGGATCACGATCATCATGCCGGTCGCGATGACGCCGAGGAACGACGCGACCTTCAGCTGCTGCAGCAGGTATTCCGGCGACAGGAAGCTGCGTCGAATAGAGGCTGCCGACGAGCAGCACGACGACGATGCAGCCGAACGCCGACGCGATGGCCGGGTCGACGCGCCGCCGCATGCTGCCGATCAGGCGCCGAAAGCGCTGCCGGACCGCCCGGCGGGAGTCCGCGCCTCATCCATACAGATCGAGCCGGTTGCGGATGCGCAGCAGCCGCAGCGAGCCGAGGCAGACGGCCGCGACCAGCACCATGCCCTGGAACAGCGGCTGCCACAGCGGCTCGACGTTGAACACGAAGAGCAGGTCGCCGATCGTGCGGAACATCAGCGCCCCGAAGATCGCGCCGATCGCGCTGCCCGAGCCGCCGAACAGCGACACGCCGCCCAGCACCACCGCGGCGATCGAATACAGCGTGTACGTGCTGCCGTTGGCGGCCGACGCCTCGCCCGAGTAGGTGATGAACGTGAGGAACAGCCCGGCCACCGACGCGAGCAGTCCCGACAGCGTGTAGGCGACGAACTTGGCGCGCCGGATCGGCACGCCCGACATGTAGGCCGCGACCTCGGACGATCCGACCGCGTAGGCCGCGCGGCCCGATCACCGAGCGCCGGAAGGGCAGCCAGACGAGCACCACGAGCGCCAGCAGCAGCGCGAGGCTCGCCGGCACGCCGCCCGGCAGCTGGCCGGTCAGCGCATCGGCCAGCGTCGCGTCGACGTCGCCGCCGGGAACGCGCCGGAGCGCGAGCGCGGCCCCGTAGTACACCGCGCCGGTGGCGATGGTCGTGACGATCGGCTGCAGCCGCCCGTAGATCACGATGAGTCCGTTGATCGCGCCGCACAGGCCGCCGACGAGAAGCACGCCCAGCGACGCCGCAGCGCCGTCGTCAGCGGCGAGCCGACGACGATGGTCGAGGCGAGGCAATTGGCGAGCACCATCACCATGCCGACCGACAGGTCGATGCCCGACGTCAGCACGACGAGCGTCTGCGCCATGGCGACGATCGCGAGCAGCACGCCCTTGTTGGCGGCGGTCGTCGCGACGTTGGCATTGAGGCCGACCGGGTGGTTGGCGGCGTAGATCGTGAACATCACGACGAAAGCCGCGAACGCGATCAGCGTGCCCTTGTGCTCGCGCAGCCGATAGGACCAGTCGCCGGTCACGACGCCCCGCCTGCGGCGCGCGGGCGCTGCCGCGCTTCGCCGCCGATGTTCAGCGCGTTGCTGACCAGCGCGCGCTCGGTGATCTCGGCGCCGACCAGCTCGCGCGTGACCGCGCCGTCGTACATCACGAGCACGCGGTCGCAGCAGCCGATGAGCTCGTCGTAGTCGGTCGAATAGAAGAGGATCGCGGCCCCGGCATCGGCCAGCTCGCGCAGCAGCTGGTACATCTCCTGCTTGGTGCCGACGTCGATGCCACGCGTCGGATCGTTGAGCAGCAGGATGCGCGGCGTCATCATCAGCCACTTGCCGATGACGAGCTTCTGCTGGTTGCCGCCGGACAGGGACCCAGCCGGCAGGTCGGTGCCGTCGCTGCGAATCGCGAGCAGCTGCACGATCCGCTCCACGGCCTCGCGCTCGGCCGCCGCGTCGACGATGCCCCAGCGCGACAATGTGCCGAGCGCGGCGAAGGAGAGGTTGTCGCGCACCGACATCGGCAGCATCAGGCCCTCGGTCTTGCGGTCCTCGGGGATCAGCGCCATGCCGATCTCCTTGCGCTTCGCGACGTCCGGGCCGGTGATGGCGACCGGCCGGCCGTCGATCAGCACCTCGCCCGCGGTGCCGTCGCAGCACGCCGAATAGCGCCAGCAGCAGCTCGCGCTGGCCCTGACCGTCGAGTCCGCCGAGACCGATAACCTCGCCGGCGTCGAGTTGCAGCGAGATGTCGTTCAGCCGGTCGGTCCAGCTGCAGGTGGCGCACCTCGAGCCGCGGCGCGGCATCGCGTCGCCGCGCGCGCGGCGCGCGCGGGAAACACGGCGCTGTACTCGCGGCCGATCATCAGTTCGACGACCTCGTTGTCCGTCTTGTCCCCGCGGCGTAACTCGCGACGCTGCGGCCGTTGCAGAATACCGTGCACTCGTCGGCCAGCTCGGCGATCTCGTGCATCCGGTGCGAGATGTAGACGAGGGCGAGCCCTTCGGCGCGCAGCCGCTTCAGGACGCGCGTAGATCTTCGTCACGTCGGCGGCGGTCAGCGCCGACGTGGCCTCGTCGAGGATCAGGACGCGCGGCCTGCGGGCGAGCGCCTTCGCGATCTCGACCATCTGCCGGCGCGACAGCGACAGGTCCTTGACCAGCGCCAGCGGGTGGATGTCATCGGCGCCGGCGCGCGCCAGCGCCTCCTCGGCCATGCGGCGCTGCGCCCGGCGGTCGATCAGCCCGAAGCGGCGCGGCGGGTTGCTGATCGCGATGTTGTCGGCCACCGAAAGATCGGGGATCAGCGACAGTTCCTGGAAGATGCAGGCGATGCCGGCCGCGTTGGCCGCGGCCGGCGAGGAAAACGTGACCGGCGCGCCGTCGAGCAGCATGCGGCCCTCGTCGGGCGCGACGACGCCGGCCATGATCTTGATCAGCGTCGACTTGCCGGCGCCGTTCTCGCCGAGCACGGCATGGATGCGGCCGGCCTCGATCGTCGAGCTCGGCGCCCGCGAGCGCGCGCACGCCGCCATAGCGTTTGGAGACGCCTTGCATGCGAACAGGCGCATCGGCCATGTCGCGCGCGCAGGTGCGGGGCGCTTGCCCCCGGCACCCGCGCCTACTTGTTCGCTTCGCTCTGCCCCATGATTTCCTGCGCGGTGAAATTGATGCCGCAGGTGGGAAACGAGTTGCCGACGAAGAAATTGTCGGACTGCGCCGGCGTAGAAGTCGGCGCCCTCCTTCAAGTTCGGGTACTCGACCCGCGCCAGCGGCAGCTTCACCGATTGCGGCAGGACCTTGCCCTCGAGCGCCGCGATCGCGGTCTTGATCGCCACCGCCACCTGGGCCGGCCCGGTGCCCCCCGATGCGCACTTCAGGCCCTGGGCTCCGTACTTCGCGCAGAACTTGCGAAAGCCGTTCTCGGTCTCGCCGCCGAACGGCACGAACGGATGCTTGGCATCGATCATCGCCTGCACCACGCCCGTGTCGCCGCCCTGCGCGGTGATCGCGTCGAACTTCTTGTGCACGGCGATCGCGTCGGCGGTCACCTTCTGCGCCGTCGGATCATCCCACTTGCCGATCACCTCGACCGTTTCCCACTTCTTGCCCGAGGCCTTGAACACTTCCTGGATGCCGTCGTGCCGGTCGCGATCGACCGAGGTGCCGGACACGCCGCGCACTTCGAGCACCTTGCCGCCGTTCGGCACGTTCTTCACCAGCCATTCGGCCCAGTACTTGCCGAGTCCCTTCTGGTCGACGTTGACGTTGATCGCCTCTTCGGTGTCGAGGATGTTGTCGAACGCCACCAGCACGACGCCCGCGTCGTTGGCGCGCTTGATCACCGGCTTGAAGGCGGCCGGGTTCTGCGCGTTGACGACGATCGCGTCGTAGCCCGAGTCGATGAAGTTGTTGATCGCGGCGATCTGCGCGGCGACGTCCTCGCCGGTCGAGACGACCTTGAACTCCTTCAGCTTCGCAGCAACGTCGGGCTGCGCGGCGTAGGCCTTGGCCGTCTTGATCATCTGGATGCGCCAGGTGTTGGCGATGTAGCCGTTGGCGAGCGCGATGCGGTACGGACCCTTCTTCGCCGGGTACTGGAACAGCTTGGTATTCGCGGCCCACGGCGCGAAACACTTCGGATCTGAGTTGGGCGGCGTCACCACCTTCGGCGGCGCCGCGTTCGCGACCCCGGCGGCGAACAGGGCGATCGCTGCGGCAATGCAGGTACGGTTGTGCATCAGAGCCTCCATTTCTTTCGATTGGGAATTGCGGCCGCCGGGGGAAACCGGCGGCAATCGCAACTGGCGTCTTGTTCTCAACCCTACGCCCGACGCCGGGGCGGCAACGTGTGAGCATACATAGGGTGATACAAACATACAAACGATTGCTGCCGAAGAACGGCGAATCCGACGACGCGCTACAGGCCGGACCCGGCCTATCGAGGACAACCACGCTCTGACGGGGCTGGTCCATCCGGCTCACTGCCGGCTGCGTGATTGATATGCCTGTCCGTGTTCCACCTGTTAGGATGGCATCTTCAAGCTCGAGGACCAAGGCGTGGAACAGCCCGGCGTCGAACGTAGGCTCGCAGCCATATTGGCGTCCGACGTGGTCGGCTACAGCCGGCTCATGGAAGCCGACGAAGCGGGCACGCTCGCGCGCCTCAGGTCCGTGCGTCAGGAATTGATCGACCCGGCCATCGCGAAATGCAAAGGCCGCGTCATCAAGACCACCGGCGACGGAATGCTGGTGGAATTCCCGAGCGTCACCGAGGCGGTCCGCTGCGCGGCTGACGTTCAGCGTTCGATGGCGCAGCGCAACGCAGACACGGACGGTAGCGCATGCTGTATCGCATCGGCATCAATCTCGGCGACGTGATCGTCGAGAACGACGACATCTTCGGCGACGGCGTCAACGTCGCGGCGCGTCTCGAGAGCGATCGCGGAGCCGGGCGGCATCTGCGTCTCCGCCGCGGTGCGCGAACAGGTCGGCGACAGGCTCGACGTCGCCTTCGAGGATCTGGGCGAGCAGCACCGTCAAGAACATCAGCCGGCCGATTCGCGTCTTCCGGGTTCGCTTCGACGGCAAGGAGACCGGCGCGGCCGCGGCTTCGCGCGCCGCCGCACCGGCAGTCGCCGCTGCGACGTACCCTCGATCGCCGTCCTGCCGTTCGTGAACATGAGCGGCGACCCGGACCAGGAATTCTTCGCCGACGGGTTGACCGAGGACATCATCACCGAGCTGTCGCGCTTCCGCGACCTTCTCGTCATCTCGCGCAACTCGGTCTTCGTGCTACAAGGGCAAGACCAGGTGCACGGCACGCGGCATCGCCAGGGAGTTCGGCGTCGACTACGTGGTCGAGGGCAGCGTGCGCAAGGCCGGCGACCGCGTGCGCGTCACCGTCCAGCTCATCGACGGCGAGACGGAGACGCACATCTGGGCGGAGCGCTACGACCGCAAGCTCGAGGATATTTTTGCGATCCAGGACGAAGTGACGGCGGCAATCGTCGGCACGCTTCGAGGCCGCGTCGAGGCGGCGACGCACGACCGCGCGAAGAAGAAGCCGACCGGGAACATGGCGGCCTACGAATATGTGCTGGCAGGGAAGGTCCTGCATCATCGCTCCGAGCGCGGCGCCAACGAGGAGGCGATGCGCATGCTGGAGCGCGCCATCGCCCTCGATCCGAGATACGCGCACGCCCATGCCTGGAAAGCGTGCGTGCTCGGCCAGAGGTATGTCTATGGCTGGCACGACAATGCCGACGCGCTCCTAAAGGCAATCACGGCAGCGGTGGAGACGGCGCTGTCGCTCGACGAAACCGATGCCGACGTGCATCGCATCCTGGCGGCGCTGCACCTGGCCTTCAACCGCTTCGACAAGGCGCTCTATCATCAGGAGCGGGCGCTCGAACTGAGCCCCAATTACGACCTCGTCGTGGTCCAGCATGGCGAGGTGCTGACCTGGCTCGGCAGGCCTGCGGAAGGCATCGAGTGGATCCGCAAGGCGATGCGCATCAACCCCTACCACCCGGAGCGATTCTGGAATCACCTCGGGCGGGCGCAGTTTGTCGCGCACGCCTACGGCGACGCGATTCAATCCTTCGGCCGCATCACCAAGCCGGACCACACGCACTTCGCCTTCCTTGCCGCCGCGTCGGCGCAGACGGGCGACGCCGGCGCTGCGGCCGGTTACGCGCGCGAGGTGATCAGCCGCGCTCCGCAATTCACCGTCAGCGCCTATCTGACCACGCTTCACTACAGGAATGATTCGGATCTCGAGCATCACCGGGAAGCAATGCTGAAGGCCGGACTGCCCGCTTGAGCACGACTACTTCGGCAGCTCCGCCGCGGCCAGATCGCGCGCGAGGTCGGTGAGGATGGTCGCCAGCGCCGCGTTCCACGCGCGGGCAAGCGCCTCGGTAGTCGCGTTCGCCACCGGCACTCGCTGCCGGTATTCGCGCCACCAGATCACGTTCGGCGTGATCGCATTCGCCGGCGTAAGGTAGTAGGTGATCGCGATCACCGCCGCGGGCTTGGCAGGATCGCGCACGTCGCCGTAGAGCTCGGACGCGAACCCGTCCAGCACGTAGTCGCCGGCATCCGCCGCCCCTGGCGGAATCGTGCGGCGGAACACGCTCGCCGCGGCGAGCGCGCGGGCCGTCGCTTCGGACAGCATCGCGGCCGGCGCGACGAAGAATTCGCTGTAGTAGTCCGCCTCGAACTTGAACTCGTCCGACCGGTACACGAAGGCCTTGCCTCGGTAGGGAGCGGCGACGTTGACCACGCCGACGCGCAGCGAAGCGAGCTTCTGGACCGAGGCCATCGGCGGTGGCGCAGGCTCGAGCAGGAACGTGTTCTTGGTCACGCTCGGGCGCGACAGCGTGCAAGCGCCGAGGGCCGTCGCCGTGGCGAGTACCGCAACGACGGTCAGCAGGCGCGCCACGCGCGCCTGCGGTGGCGAATGGGACGACGGCTTCATCGGATGCGCTCCGGCGGTTTCGGCGGCTCGCCGAAGATCATGTGGGCGGGATAGCGTTTGCTGTCTTCGGTGAGATCGCGCAGATTGTCTGTGATCTGGCGCAGATTCTCGAAGGTGACGGTCAGGTCAGCCTCCCCACCGGTAAGAATCCGGTCGATCCGACCGAGCGTCTGCGACAGGTGCGCCAACGTTTTCGGTACATTCGGGTCGTCGAGGATCGCGCGCACGCGCGCCAGCGCCGCGGCCGCGTCGTCGGGCAGCTTCTGCAGCGCCGGGCTCGCGACCGTCTTCCTGAGCTCGGCGTTGGTGGCGCGCAGCTCGGCGAGCAGCGCGACGCCTTCGTCGGACAGCTTCTTCGCCGCGAGGTTGTCGAGCGTCGCCTCCATCTTGGCGAGGACGCGTTCGGCGCGCTGCGAAAGCACCTTCGCGTCGACCGCCTCGATCCGTTTGTTCGTCGTGACGAGCAGGGCATTGAAGTTTGCCAGCGTAGTCTCGATGTCGAGCTTGTGCAGCCGATCCATGATCTCGGAGGCCGAATTGATCAGCGCGGTGACCGTCGACGGAGCGCTGGGGATGTAAACGTTGCCCGGCACCCAGTCGATCGGGAGCACCGGCGGCGCCGGCTCGATGTAATCGATCTCGAGGTAGCTCGTGCCCGTGATCCCCTGCGGCGCAAGGCGCACGCGCAGGCCTTTTTCGATCTCCAGGTCGGCGCTCGCCTGCTCGGAGAGGTTGCCCGCTCCGGCGCGCCCGCCGAGGAGCTTCGGCTGGATCTGCGCCTCGACCAGCACATAGCGCGCGCGCTCGACCACCGTCTTGTTCTGCTCGTACCAATTGTAGGTGAACCCGATGCTCTTGACCTCGCCGATGACCACGCCGCGGTACTTGAGCTTGGACCCGATGTCGAGCCCCTGCACCGACTCGTTGAAGTAGGTCTCGATCGTGAGCTTCGGCTGGAACCACCGCCCGGAGCCGATGACGACGAGCACGACGACCCCGGCCACGATGGCCCCCAGCACGAAGAGTCCGAGCTTGAAGTAGTTGGCTTTGAGGCTCATCGGTGTCGGTCAGGCGGTTGTGGCTTCGGCTTCGCGTCGGAAAAACGCCCGGACACGAGGGTCTGTCGTCTCGTCGCGAAGGCGACGCGGGTCGCCCTCGGCGATGATGCCCTTGGCGGCCCGATCGAGCAAGATCACGCGATCGGTGGCGACGAACACGCTGCCGAGATCGTGCGTCACGATCACGAACGTGACGCCAAGGTTCTCGGACAGGCGCCGAATCGTCGCGTCGAGCGATGCCGCCGTGATCGGATCGAGGCCGGACGAAGGCTCGTCGAGGAAAAGGATGGACGGATCGAGCGCCATCGCCCGCGCGATGCCGGCGCGCTTCTGCATGCCGCCGGAGAGCTCCGCCGGCATGTGCCCGGTGAACGCCTCGAGCCCGACCAGCTCGAGCTTCATCCGCGCGACGAGGTCGATCGCGTCATCGGGAAGATCGGTGTAGACCTCGAGTGGCAGGCGCACGTTCTCGAGGAGCGTCATCGACCCGAACAGCGCGCCGGACTGGTACATCACGCCGAACCGGCGCTGGATCCGTTCCAGCTGCTCGTCGCTGGCGGTCACGATGTCGTCGCCGCCGATGAAGACCTGCCCGGCGATCGGCGGATTGAGCCCGATCATGTGCTTCATCAGCGTGCTCTTGCCGCAGCCGGAGCCGCCCAGAATGCCGAACACCTCGCCGGTGCGGATCTCGAACCGGATGTCCTTGAGGATCGCCACGCCATCGTAGCCTGCGTCCACGTTCTCGACCCGGATGATGACGTCGCCGGCCATGATCAGATATTCAACAGGTAGTAGGCGACGGCGAACAGGCCGTCGACGACGACGAGCAGGATGATGCCGGTCACCACGGCGCGCGTCGCGGCATCGCCGACGGCCGACGCGCCCGCCTTGGTCTGGAGCCCGCGCAGGCACCCGATGCCCGCGACGAGAATCGCGAACACGAACGATTTGACGAAGCCGGCGAGGAAGTCCGTCATCGTCACAGCGGAGTCGACCTGTTTGATGAACGTGACCAGCGGAATGGAAAAGGATTGCATCGTCAGCGCGCCGCCGAGCAGGCCCACCATGTCGGAGAAGAGCGTCAGCAGGGGGGTCATCAGCAAGGCAGCGATGATCCGGGGCGTGACGAGAAACCGGACGGGGCTCAATCCCATCGTCGTCAGCGCGTCGACTTCCTGGTTGACGCGCATCGTGCCGATCTCCGCCGCAAACGCCGCACCCGACCGCCCGGCAAGCAGGATCGCCGTCATCAGCGGACCGAGCTCGCGCAGCATCGACAAGCCGATGAGATCCGCGACGAAGATCTCCGCGCCGAACCGCTTCATCGGGATGGCCGACTGAAATGCGAGGATCATGCCCAGCAGCCCCGAGATCAGCGCGACGATCGGCAGGGCGTCGGCACCGACCTGCTCGCAGATGCGCCAGACGTCCTTCCAGCGCACGCTGCCGGGATGACGAGCCGCGTACACCAGGGCCGCGAACGTCTCCCCGACGAATTCGACCTGCACGCGGATGTCGCGCCAGATGCCGTAGGCCGCGAAACCGATCTCTTCGATCGCCGGCCGCCGCGCCGACTCGGGGTCGAGATCGTGTGCGAGCACCGTGGGATCGAACTGCTTCAGCAGCGCCGCGAATGCCGGCCTGAGGTTGGCGACCTCGACCTTGCCTTCGCGGGTCTGGCGCAACAGGTCGACGAACAACGCGGCGCCGGCACCGTCGCAGTAATCGACGCCCGCCGCGTCGATGACGAGGGGGCGTCGGGGCGTCTCGGCCGCAGCGCGCCGCGCGGCGTCCCAGAGGCCGGGCAGCGTCGTCGCATCGAGGCGACCCGTCAGCGCCAATACGCGGCGCCCGTCCGCGGTGTCGTTGATCGCCAGGGCCGCCATGCGAGCGTTACACCTGGTCAGTGCCCGCCCGGCCGCCCGAAGGGCACTTTGCGCCCCCGCGGGGGCAGCGAGCGCAGCGAGCGTGGGGGCCGTTCATCTTAGTCGACGAGCTCGAGACTGTTGCCGGCGACGCGCACGCGATCGCCCTCACGCACGAATGGCTCGTAGGCAACGGTGACGATGCGCTTCTGGCCATTGTCGAGCTTGATCGTGACCTCCCAGCGCGGCTGATCGTACTGATTCGGCGCCTTCTGGTACACGACGCCGCCCCCGGCCCCGAGCACCACCATGCCCTGGTTTGACAGGCCCGGCCCGATCTGGAATGAGGTGCTCACTCTCCCCGAGTTGTCGCCGGGACTCGCGGATG
This sequence comes from uncultured beta proteobacterium, assembly GCA_963823215.1. Taxonomy (GTDB): domain Bacteria; phylum Pseudomonadota; class Gammaproteobacteria; order Burkholderiales; family Casimicrobiaceae; genus CAIWHR01. The sequence continues at coordinate 144,586 of CAWGKT010000019.1, read as the reverse complement.
CCCCGCCGCCCAGCGGCGTCCACGGCTGCTTGACGGTCGTTTGCCGAATCGTTTCGACGCGACCACAGGGAAAGGTCGTGCAATCGGGCGCATCCGTGCTGGTTGACGTTTGCGCCTGCGCCGCGCCCACCACGAGACCCACGAACAGCAGGATCGGCAGATACCTGGCTGACCAGCGTGCCATTCCGTCACTCCGGCAAGGCGTTGAGGTAGAACATCGAATGCAGCATCGGTCCGGGGATTCCCAGCGCGCCCAGCCAGCGCCGGAAAATGCCGTCGATGTCACCGGTTCGGTAAATACCCGCGAGCGCGCGGTTCACCGCCAACCGGAAATCGGGATCGTCGCGGCGCACGGGCAGGGCGAACGGCTGCAACGAAAAGTCGCCGGTGACGAAGGTGTAGGCCTTCGGGTCCGGCGCGCGCAGCTTGAGGTACGCCAGCACGACGCGGTCGGCGGCATAGGCATCCACGGTGCCCTTGGTCAGCATCGCCATGCCCTCGGCGCCGTTGGCGACCGGAACGAGCACGGCGGTCACGCCGAGCGCGTTCAGGCCACTGACGAGATCCTCCTCCGTGGTCGTGCCGCTGATCACGGCGATGCGCTTGTCCTTGAGTTCGGCGAGACGCGCGAGCTTAGACTTCGCGCGCACCAGCACGCTGCCGCCGTCGACGTAGATCGGCAGGCTGAAGTCGACTTTCTTCATCCGCGAAAGCGTGATCGTCGTCGTGCCGCAGACGGCGTCCACCTTCCCGTCCACGACGTAGTCGAGGCGGTTCGAGGCTTCCACCGGAAGCCACTCGATCTTGAGCTCGGACAGGCCGAGTTCCTTCTGGATCGAGCCGGCAACGCGCGTGCACAGCTCGACGCTGTAGCCGCGGACCCGGCCTTCCCGATCCTTGTATGCGAACGGCACCGCGTTGTCGCGATACCCGAACTTGATCACGCCAGCTTCCTTGATCCGGTCCAGCGTCGGCGACGCCGCGGCAACCCCCGCCGCGAGGCCCATGCCGGCGATGCCGAGTGCGAGGAGGGCGGCAGGAACGAGGATGAATCTGCGCATGGCGAAAGGCGTGAATGGGATACGGGTCAGTTTAGCATGCGTGGCGACCGTCGCCGCGACCGCGCCGATCCCTGGCCATGGGGTAGAATTGCGCCCGGAACCGCATTGGCATTGCCGGCTTTGGCATGGCCGCTCCCGCTCACCGCCAGGAAAAATCGACGCCATGAAGAAATCCCTGTTCGCAGCATTCACCGCGCTCGCGCTGACCGCCGTCATTCTCGCCGGCCCGTCCGCCGCGCAGACCCCTGCCGCCAAGACGCCGGCCCAGAAGGGCGCCGCTGCCGCCAAGGCGACCGGCACGGCCGCATCCCGCGACACGCTCGGCAAGCTGAAATCGTCCGGGCAGATCAACGTGGCGTTCTCCGGCGACTCGCTGCCCTTCTCGTTCGTCGATGACAAGCGGCAGCCTGCGGGGTATTCGATCGACCTGTGCAAACGCGTGATCGCGCAACTGGGGCGCGCGGCCGGCGTGCCCGACCTCAAGGTGAACTGGCTCGTCGGCACGGTCGCGGAACGGCTCGCGATGGTGGCATCGGGCAAGGCCGACCTCGAGTGCGCGAACACAACCGCCACGGTGACACGGATGGCCGACGTCGACTTCTCGTCGCTGATCTTTCTCGACGGTGGCGGCCTCGTTGTCAAGGCGGCGGCGGTAAAGCAGTTTCCCGACCTCGCGGGCAAGAACGTCGGCGTCATCGCGGGCACGACGACCGAGGCGCGGCTCGAATCGGTCCTGAAGGCGCGCCTCGTCAATGCCAAGGTGGTGAAGGTCAAGGACGGCAACGAGGGAATCGCGATGCTGGAGTCCGGCTCGCTCGACGCCTTTGCGAGCGACAAGATCAAGCTGCTCGGACTCGCGCTGCAGGCCAAGGACCCGAAGGCGCTCGCCATGCTGCCCGACGATCTTTCGATCGAGCCGCTGGCGTTCGCGTTGCCGCGCGGAGATTCGTCGTTCCGGCTCGAAGTCAACCGCGCGCTGACGCAGGTGTACGTCAGCGGCGAGATCGAGGGGATCTACAACCAGTGGCTGGGCACGCTCGGGCGTCCGAGCGGTCTGCTCGCCGCCATGTATCTGCTGAACGCGATCCCGCGCTAGCCGCGTCGAGGCGGCAGGGCACGGAGGCAGGTATCATTGCCGAGCGGGATCGCCCCTCCGCATCGCTGTTATGCCGTCCGGGGTTGCTTCCCTGCAATCGATTCCAGGAGAATTCCATGTTGAAAACAATCTTCCGCCGTGCCGGCATCGTGCTTTGCGCTGCGGCGTCCCTCGTGCTGTTCACCGAGGCGGCGCACGCGCAGGGCGACCAGCAGAAACTGGTCGTTGAGGCCGAAAGGTCGCTGTCGAACTTCCTGCGCGATCCGGACATGTCCTGGCTGCAGCAGAACATCAGTCGGTCCAAGGCGCTCATCATCGCGCCCGAGATCGTCAAGGCCGGCTTCATCTTCGGCGGCTCAGGCGGCCGCGCACTCGTAGTCGTGCGCGACCCGGCGAGCGGCAGATGGGTCGGGCCGGCGTTCTACATCATGGCGACGGGAAGCGTCGGCTTCCAGGCCGGCATCTCGGTGTCGGAAGGGGTCACGATGGTGATGACCGACAAGGGTTTCAATTCGCTGCTGGCGACGTCGTTCAAGATGGGCGGTGACGCCAGTGTGGCCGCGGGGCCCGTCGGCGCAGGCGCCAAGAGCGACATCGTGTCCGACCTCATCACCTTCAACCGTGCCAAGGGCGTGTACGGCGGGCTCAACTTCGACGGCACCGTGGTCACCGCTGCCGATGACTGGAACCAGGCGTATTACGGGAAGAAGGTGCTGCCGCCCGACATCCTCGTGCGGATGAGTGTCACCAACAAGAACGCCGACGGCCTGCTGGCGAAGGTGACGGCGGCCACCGCCAAGAAGTGATTTCGCGCGGCGCCGGTTAGCCGGCACCGCAGAGGGCAAACCGGCGGGCCACCCGACCCGGTTTCCGATCTGCGGGCGCTGGGCGATCGGGCATCGCTCATCATAGCCGGCCCGGACCGGCCGGGGCCGGCCGCAGCACCGTCGTCGCGCCGCCGATGACGAGCGCACAGCCGGCGATCATCGGCAGCGTGATCGTCTCACCCAGGAACAACGCGCCCCAGAGCATGCCGAACACGGGCATCAGGAACGCCATGGTCAGCGCGCGCGTCGGCCCGATGTCGGCGATCAGCCGGTAGTAGAGCGCATACGCAGCCGAGCTGCAGACCACCGCCAGCGCCAGCACGTTGGCCACGATGATCGGCGTGATGGCGCCAGGCGGCGACGCGAAGGGCACCAACGGCACCAGCGCCAGACCGGCGAAGATCTGACTCCAGGCAGCTATCGCCAGGGGCCTGGCCCCGGCGGCGTGCTTCTTCATGTAGATGCTCGACCCCGCATAGCAGAGCGCCGCGCCAAGGCAGGCGGCGACGGCAACAGCGAACCACAGGTCGGGCACGACGGGTCCGGCCCCGCTCACCAGCGCAACGCCGGCAACCCCGGCGAACAGGCCCACGACTTTCGCCGCAGTCAGGCGCTCGCCGAGGAGCGGCACCGCGAGGAGCGCCGTAAAGAGCGGCGTCATCGCATTCAGGATGACCGAGTAGGACGCCGGGAGGTAAAGCGCAGCGAACGCGTACAGCATGAACGGCACGGTCGAGTTGGCGATGCCGATCACGACGTACTGCCGCCAATAGCGGGAGAGCTCGGCATCGAGGCCGATGACACGGCAATACGCGATGAGCACGGCGCCCGCGATCAGCACGCGCGTCGTCACCGTCAGCACCGGACCTAACGCCGGCGCGAGCACACGGATGAAGATGAACGACGCGCCCCAGATGGCGGACAGGGCGATGAGCCGCGCGACGTCGGATCGACGCACCCAGTGCCCGTCCGTCAGTGGGTCGCGCGCACAAGCGCGGCAACCGGGGCCGACCGCGGCGCGGGAACGGCCGCGCCCGTGGCGCGCTCCAGCGCGAGCAGCGCCCGCTTGCGGGTGAGGCCGCCGGCGTACCCGGTCAGCGCGCCGTCCGCGCCGACGATGCGGTGGCAGGGAACGATGATCGACAGCGGATTGCGGCCCGTCGCGGCGCCCGCCGCGCGGATGCTCTGCGGCCGGCCGGCGCGCGCCGCCAGCTCGCGATAGGCGATCGTTCCGCCGTATGGCACGCTGGCGATCGCCCGCCAGACGTCGCGCTGGAACGGCGTGCCGACCGGCGCCAGCGGCACGTCGAATGCAAAGCGCTCGCCCGCGAAGTACTCAGCGAGCTCGGCCGCGGCACGGCGCAGCACGGGAAGGTCGGGCCGTTGCTGCCAGGCAGGACCGATGGGCGGCTGATGGCGCTGCCCGTCGAACCACGCGCCCGACAGCGCGTCGCCGTCGCTCGCCAGCAGCATCTCGCCCAGCGGGGACGGCATGCAATCGAAATAGACAACGGTCATCATGAGGCATTTCTCCACAGGTGCATGACGGCGTAGGAACGCCAGGGACGCCAGGACTCGCTCAGGCGTAACGCGTGCGCCGGCCGGACTTCCCCCAGCGCCTTCAGGACCACGAGATCGTTGGCGAGGAACGCATCCGGCCAGCGCAAGGCCCGCATCGCGACGTAGTTCGCAGTCCATGTTCCGATTCCGGGAAGTGCCGTCAGCGCCTCGAGAGTCGTGTCCACGTCGCTCTCGGGTTCCAGCCGGATCGCGCCCGACGTGACCGCTGCGGCAAGGGCGACGAGCGTTCGCGCCCGCGCCTGCGTCAGGCCGAGCCCGACCAGGTCGCGCGCGGGCACGGCCGCCATGCGCACCGCCGCGGGGAACAGGCGATTCAGATCGTTGCTTTCATCGTCGATCAGGGATTCGCCGCATGCCTGCGCGATGCGGCCGAGCAGCGTGCGCGCGGCGCGCACCGAGATCTGCTGGCCGACCACGGCGCGCACGGCAAGCTCGAAGCCGTCGAACGTACCGGGGACGCGCAAACCGGGACGTCCGGCGGCGAGCGGACCCAGCGCCGCGGCGACCACCGCCGGATCGCAGGCGAGGTCGAACGCGCGCTTCACGCGCGACAGCACGACCGGTACCGCGCGTGCGAGCGATGGCGACACCGAAACGCGCAGCGCGGACTTGCGCGGCGAACGCCGCACTTCGATGCGGCCGACATGCAGCGCTCCCCGATGGGCGATCGAAACCGTCCGTGCGTACGTGTCGCGCGTCACCGTTTCCACCCCGTCGATGGCCCGATGACCGAGAAACGCCAGCATCGACTCCCAGTCGTAAGGCGGGCGGAACCAGAGCTCGAACGCGAGCGCCACCGGAAGCGCCTCGGTGCCACGCGTCTCGCGCAGGCGGCCCGGGGGCATTCGATACCGTGCCTTGAACAGCGCGTTGAAACGCCGCACGCTCGCGAACCCGCTGGCGAGCGCGACATCGGTGACGGGCAGCGCCGTGTCGGTGAGCAGCCGCTTCGCGAGCAGCAGCCGCTGCGTCTGCGCATACTCGATCGGCGACACTCCGAACTCCGCATCGAAAATGCGCCGCAGGTGCCGGCTCGTCACGCCCACGCGCGCCGACAGGTGTTCGATGCCGCCCGCGTCCAGTACGCCGTTCTCGATCAGGTCCACGGCGCCCTGCGCGAGGCGCGCGCCGGCATCGATGCTGGCGTTGCCCGGAGCGAGCTCCGGCCGGCAGCGCAGGCACGGCCGGTACCCGTCGACCTCGGCGGCCGCGGCGCTCGCGAAGAAGTGGCAGTTCTCGCGGCGCGGCAGGCGTACCGTGCAGACCGGCCGGCAATAGATGCGCGTCGACGACACGCCGACGAAGAAGCGGCCGTCGAAGCGCGGATCGTGCGTCGCGAGGGCGCGGTAACAGGCGTCGGAGTCGAGCGGCATGGACGGATTATGCCAGCGGTCCGGACGGCCGACTCGCCGTTTTCGGACGTCGAATCCGGTCCGCACAGGCGGTGGCGAAACTGCGCATAATGGCAGCTTCGTCCTCGCTCGACCACCCGGTGACAGGCGCCCCCCATGATTCGCGGCTTCCGCCAGCTGGTGACCATCCCCATCCTCTGCGCAATGTCCATTGCCGCAGGCGCGCAACAACCGGATCGCCTTGTCTTCGCCACCGACTGGCTCGCGCAGGCGGAGCACGGCGGCTTCTATCAGGCAGTCGCGGAAGGCACGTACGCGAAGCACGGGCTCGACGTCACGATCCGGATGGGGGGCCCGCAGGTCAACGGACTGCAGCTCCTCGCCGCCGGCCAACTCGACGTCGTGATGGGCGACGCGTTGCAGGTGATCTCCGCGGTCGAGCAGGGCGTGCCGATCACCGCGATCGCCGCGACTTTCCAGAAGAATCCGACCGTGATCATCGCGCACCCCGGGGTGACCAAGCTCGAGGAGCTCAAGGCGAAGCCGATCGCGGTCGGCGCGGCCGCGAACACCACGTTCTGGCCGTGGTTGAAGCAGCGCTACGGCTTCACCGACGACCAGAAGCGGCCCTACGCGTTCAGTGTCCAGCCGTTTCTCGTCGACCGGAGCCTGTCGCAGCAGGGCTTCGCGACATCCGAGCCGTTCTCCATCGAGAAGGGAGGCGTGAAGCCGGTCGTGTTCCTGCTGGCGGAACAGGGCTACCCGCCCTACTCCGAAGTGCTCGCCGTGCGGCGTGACATGCTGGCGAAGCGCGCCGGCGCGATGACGCGATTCGTCCGGGCGTCCGCCGAAGGCTGGAAGAGCTATCTCGCGAATCCGGCGCCCGGCAACGCGCTCATCAAGCGTGACAATCCGCAGATGGGGGACGAGCTCCTGGCCTACGGCCATCGCCAGATGAAGGAGTACGCGATCGTGACCGGGGGCGACGTGTCGGCGGCGGGGCTCCTGACGATGACCGACCGGCGCTGGCAGCAGACGCTCGACTTCCTCCGCGCGGCGGGCCTCGCCAAGCCGAATGTGGACTACGCGCAGGCCTGGACGCTGTCGATCGTCAGGGACGTGAAGGTGCTCCCCTGACGCTGCCGCACGTCGCCCCGCCGGTCGTCACGATGGCCGCGACGCCGGTCGTCACGATCACCGGCGCCGAGAAGGTCTATCCCAACGGCACGCGGGCGCTCTCTCCGGTCGATCTCGACATCCGCCGCGGTGAATTCCTGACGCTGCTCGGCCCCTCCGGCTGCGGCAAGACGACGCTGCTCAATCTGATCGCCGGACTCATCGCTCCGAGCGGCGGGATGCTCGACTGGTGGGGCGGCGATTTCGCGGCGACCGGCGGGCCCGGCCGCCGGCTGGGCTTCGTGTTCCAGTCCCCGACGCTTATGCCGTGGGCACGCGTCGAAGCGAACGTCCGCCTGCCGCTCGACCTCGCCGGCGTCGACCGCGCGAGCGCGACCCGCAGTGCGCTCGCCGCGCTCGCGCAGGTCGGGCTCGAGGAATTCTCGCAGCACTATCCGCGCGAGCTCTCCGGCGGCATGCAGATGCGCGTCTCGATCGCGCGCGCGCTCGCCACTGCGCCGGACCTGCTGCTGATGGACGAGCCGTTCGGCGCGCTGGACGAATTCACGCGGCAGCGGATGGACGGCGAGCTCGCCGCACTGTGGGCGGGGCGCGGCCTCACGGTCGTGTTCGTCACCCACAGCATCTACGAAGCGGTGTTCCTGTCGACTCGCGTCGCGGTGATGGGCCCGCGCCCGGGCCGCGTCATCGCGGACGTCCCCATCGACGAACCGTTTCCCCGTGGCGACGCGTTTCGCGTGTCCACGGCGTTCGCGCACCGCTGCCAGCAGCTTTCCACGCTAGTCGCCGAAGCCGGCGCGGGCAGGCTGCCCGGCACGGCATCCTGACGCCATGACGGGCAACGAATCACCATCCCGCGTCCTGCGCATTGCCGCGCCGGCACTGATCGCCGTGCTCCTCCTCGCCGCGTGGCAGGGGCTCGTCGTCGCCTGCGACGTGCCGAAGTACATCGTGCCGTCGCCGTGGGTCGTGCTGCAGACGCTCGTCGCCGATCGCGCGCTGCTGGCCGACGCGCTCGGCGTCACGCTCGGCATCGCGCTGACCGCGCTCGCCTTTGCGACAGTGGCGGGAACGCTCATCGCACTGCTGTTCGTGCAGAGCCGGTGGATCGAGATGAGTCTGTTTCCGTATGCGGTACTGTTGCAGGTGACGCCGATCGTGGCGATCGCGCCGCTGATCATCATCTGGGTCAAGGACACGCGGATCGCGCTGATACTGTGCGCGGTGGTCGTCGCCATCTTTCCGATCATCGCCAACACGACGCTGGGACTGCGCAGCGTGGACCACGGTCTGCTGAACCTGTTCCGGATGTGCCGGGCGAGCCGCTGGCAGGTGCTGTTGCGGCTGCGCATTCCGGGCGCGCTGCCCTATTTCTTCGGCGGCCTGCGGATCGCGAGCGGCCTCGCGCTGATCGGCGCGGTCGTGGCCGAATTCGTCGCCGGCACCGGCGGGCAGGGCGCGGGCCTCGCCTACCAGATCCTGCTCGCCGGCATGCAGCTCAACATCCCGCGGCTGTTCGCCGCGCTGTTCCTGATCGCCGTGACCGGCATCGCGCTGTTCGCGGCGACCATGTGGCTTTCGCACGCCGCGCTTTCGCGCTGGCACGAGAGCGAGATGGCCCGGCGCGAATGACGGCACCTTGCATGACGTCGCACTTATGCGCCCTTCCGCTCGGTCAGGAGAATCGCGGGGCCGTGCCCGGCGGCCCGGGCACGGCCCCGCGACTCCGACCCATTGCGGTGGTCATACTATTGCAGACGTTTCGATGCACGACATCACGCGCCGCGCCGCAATGGAGCGGGAGGGCTCATGGCGGGCGCACGAACCATCATAAGACCGACGTGAGCCCTCCCGCTCCGTTGCGATGCGATCCCGCCGCGAACCGTCCCAGGCCGATGCGATAGGAGACCCGATGGAGCATTTCGACGCGATTGTCATCGGCGGCGGCGTGATCGGGACGTCCGTCGCGTTCCATCTCGCGCGCTTCGGCGCCGGGCGCGTGCTGCTGGTCGAGCGTGGGGAGCTCGGCGGCGGCACCAGTGCTCAATCGTCGTGCATCGTGCGGACCCACTACTCGGTACCCGAGAACGTCGCGCTCGCGCGCGCTTCGCTCGATATATTCGCGGACCTGCCGGCCTACCTCGAGGACGCCGATGCCGATTGCGGACTCAACCGCTGCGGATTGATGCTGCTCGCGCCTCCGGGGGAGCGCGCGGCGGCGCTGCGCGCGACGCTCGCACTGCAGCGCAGACAGGGCATCGCCGCGAGTGAAATCGGCGCCGACGAGGCACGGCGCATCCATCCGCTGCTCGATTTCGACGACGGCCCGGTCATCGGCTGGGAGCCGGGGGCCGGCTATGCGGACACGTACATGACGCTTTCCGCCTTCGCGCGCGCCGCGCGCCGGCGCGGCGCGATGCTTCGCGAGCGCGTCGACGTCGTCGGCCTCCTGCGCGACGGCCCGCGCGTCACGGGCGTCGTGACCCGCCAGGGGGCGATCGGCGCGGACATCGTCGTCAGCGCGCAGAACATCTGGTCGCGCGAGCTTTCCGCGTGGGTCGGCATCGACCCGCCGCTCACGCCGATGCGCCATGCGGTCATGACGCTCGAAGGCGTGACGGCGTACTCGCCCACGCTGCCCGTCGTCATGGACTGGTTCCCGAAGGACGGGATCTACTTCCGGGGCTACAGCGGGCGGCAGGTGCTTGTCGGCGATACCGGCGACGGCGAGCGCCTCGCGCTGCCGGACGTGACGCAGGCCGACGTTCCGTTGGATCACGTCGCCGACATCGGCGAGAAGCTCGGCCGCCGCATGCCCGCGTTTGCCGAGGCCGGCCTCGCCAAGTCGTGGACCGGCGTCTACGACGTCACACCCGACTGGAATCCGGTGCTGGGACCGCTGCCGGGCATCGACGGCCTCCACGTCGCTTTTGGATTTTCGGGACACGGCTTCAAGCTGTCGCCGATCGTCGGCCGCATCGTCGCGCAGTCCGCGCTCGGAATGCCGACCGACCTGCCGCTCGCGCCGTACTCGATTGAGCGCTTCGCCGCCGGACGGTGCTCGTCGGCGGTTACGGCGCTAGCGTTTTCATAGCGTGACCCGCGGCCATCCGGCATAATTTGCGGTTCGGCCGCCAGAACCATCCGCATGAGTTCGACGAGGAGGAAGGCATGCCCCAACGGATGTGCACCGCGGCCATCCTGGTCGCGAGCGCCTTCGCGTTCGCGACCGGCACGCTCGCGCAGGACCGCGTGTTCTTCGGCATCGCCACCGGCGGCACCGACGGTACGTACTACCCGCTGGGGGGCATGCTCGCGCAGCTCATCTCGAACAAGGTGACGATCGGCGGCAAAAAGCTCGCGGCGACCGCCGAGACCGCCGGTGGCTCGGTCGCGAACGCGCAGCTGCTCGGCCGCAAGGACGTCGAGAGCGCGTTCGTCGCCGCCGACATCCTCGACGCGGCCTACAAGGGGTCCGGGCAGTTCGATGGCAAGCCGCTGAAGAACCTGCGGGCGCTGGGCGCGTTGTACCCGGAGCAGGTGCAGCTCGTCACCGCTGCGAAATCGAACATCCGGACGTTCCGCGATTTGAAGGGCAAGAGCGTCTCGTCGGGCTCGCCGGGCTCGGGCCCGTGGCAGTTGCTGGGCGACCTGCTCGAGGCGTACGGGATGACCCGCAAGGACATCAGCGAGAACCTGTCGTCGTTCACGCAGTCGATCGACAAGATCAAGGAAGGCAACCTCGTCGCGTCGCTGATCACGGCGGGCGCGCCGACCGCCTCGATCGTCGACCTCGCCAATGGCCACGACATCCGCATCGTGCCGCTCGCCGGTCCCGAAATCGAGGCGCTGCGCAAGAAGCAGCCCTATTACGCGAACGTGCAACTGCCCGCGAACACGTACAAGGGACAGTCGACGCCGGTCGACACGCTCGCGGTGATGGCGGTCTGGGCAACGCACGACGGGCTGTCCGACCAGATGGCCTACGAAGTGACGAAGGCGCTCTTCGAGAACACCGAGACGCTCGGCCAGGTGCATCCCAAGGGCAAGGAGATCTCGCTCGGGACGGCGCTGTTGTCGGTGTCGATTCCGCTGCACCGCGGTGCCGAGAAGTACTACCGGGAGAAGGGTCTGACCAAGTGACACGCCGCCGTCGCGCGCGTCGTGGCCGGCGCGATCCGAGGCCAACGACATGGATTGCACCAGGACAATGGGTCGATGTCCCGTCACCCATGTGAAGCCTGTCGACTCGCCCCGCGCATGTCATGCGAGCATCGCTCACGGGTCAGACTTTCCTCGCCCTTGCCGGGTTGCCGACGACAGTGGTGCCCGCCGCTACGTCGCGCGTCACGACGCTGCCGGCGCCGATGATCGCATCGTCGCCGATGGTCAATCCCGGCAGGATGATCGCGCCGCCGCCGACCCAGACGTGCCGGCCGATCCGGACGGGCCTCCCGAGCTCCACGCCCTCCCGGCGCAGAACCGGATCACGCGGATGGTCGGCCGCATAGATCTGGACTGCAGGTCCGATCTGCGTCCCTTCGCCGATCGCGACTCCGACGACATCGAGGATGACGCAATTGGAAGTTCAGAAGACCTCCGGCTCGAGGCGGATGTTGAAACCATAGTCGCAGTGAAACGGCGGGCGGACGACGGCTCCCTTGCCAACCATCCCGAGGCGCGCGGCAAGCAGCGCTCGCCGCGCGTCGCTCGACAATCCAAGTGACGCGTTGTAACGAGCAAGCCAGACCTTCGTCGCCGCCTGATCCGCACGAATCTCGGGGGCGTCAGGATGATAAGGTTCGCCCGCCAGCATCCTCTCCTTTTCGCTTCGGGTCACTGTCGATTCCGCATCCAGTCATTTCGCGGCGCAACCGCGTTGCGCGTCACGCCCGCTACCGATTCCCCACCCCCGCGGTGAGCGCTCTCCGGATTTCGCGCAGCTTGGCCTTCAGTCGCAATTCATTCCCGATTCCCGTCCTCACCAGGATCTTCTGTCCTGCCGAGAGCGCCTCCAGTTCGGGATCGGCGAATTCGAACATGACCCTGGGTTGGAACACGTACACCGGCGGCTGCGGTTCCGGCGCGGCCAGCAGATGGTCGATGACGCTGATCAGCCGATCGTTGAAATATCCATCCGGATATCCGAGCTCGACGTACGCCTGCTGAAACAGCGGATAGAGGCGAACGTAGAAGCCCGACGAGTCGCCCGGTGTCGATTGCGTCCGCGGCCTTGACGTACGCGGCGTATCGCGTCCGCGATTGTCGATCGCGATCGACTGCCGCGCGCGCGTCCGTCGTTGCCAACGCTCCCGGCACCGGCTTGATCGGCAGCACCCGCGCCGCGACGTCTTGCGCGGAAGATTGTCGACCGTGGCGACGATGCTGCGAATCAATCCCGTCGCGGCGCCAGCAGCCGGACAAACGCGTCGCCGTTGAGGATCGTCTCGATCGCGTCTTTCGCGACAACGTCGCCGTCATCCAGCGGTGGCAGTACGAAATTGCACGCCGCCGGCATCCGCTTCCGCGAAGCCGGAATCTTCTCCACGGGGTGCCGGATGGCGGGCTCCGCGGTCCCAGGGGTTCCGGCGGTGGCGCGGGTGGAATCGTGACGGCCGGCTGCGGAACCGTAACGCCGCGTGGCCAGTATGAATACAAGGCGACGCCGCCAACGACCACGGCAAGGACGGCAAGCAGCGTGATCGTCGACGTCCTCGTTCGTACCGGGGCTGCCAAGTGCCGTCCGGTCTCCCCGTCGTTTTCCGACGGAATGGCATCAAAAGTGAATTCCGGGTCTGGATCGAGCGCTTTCGTCGGCATGGCAAACCTCCCGAGGATTGTTCATTGGAGACCTCCGGCGGGTCGGTAGTTCAACGCCTGCTCCGCCCGCGACAGGGGGCTGGCATGACACCTTCCGCCGGCCCCGCGCGCGGCCGGGACGCTACAGCGCCGGCGGCTTCCGTTTCCGTGCCGGCGACACGTACATCCCTGCGGCGCGACCAGCGCTCGAGAAGCTCCGCCGCGCGATGCTGTCCGCCGAGGCCGAACGCGAGCGCGCCAGCGCCAGCCCGACCGCGACCGCGACGACGATCAGGAACGTCTGCCGGATGATGTCGCCGAGGCCGAGCTGATCGAGCGCGATCAGGACGACGAACACCAGGATCGCGTAGCGCGACCGGCCGAGCACCTCGGCGTCGCCGATGCCGACGTTGCGGCAATACGTCGTGACCGCGATGCCGACGAACCGCGCGAAGTACGCGCCGAAGGCGATGACCAGCACCGCCACCATCACCTTCGGCACGAACAGCACGATCCGTCCGATGAGATCGGTCACGTAGGTGAGGCCCATGCTGTTGAACGCGACCATCAGCGCGGCGAGGATCACCAGCCAGTACGACAGCAGGCCGCAGGACGCGGTCGCGTCGAGCTCGCCGCCGCCCTGCTGCAGGAACGTGTCGACGCCCGCCTTTTCGGTCACGACGTTGAAGTTGAGCGCGCGCAGCATCTTCACGATCGCGAAGCGGACCGCCTTCGCGACGAGCCAGCCGGCGACCAGGATGGCGATCGCGAGCAGCACCCGGGGCAGGAACTCGCCGACCTGATGCAGCGACGTCCGGATCGGCTCGAGCAGCATTTCCATGTTTTCCATCGTTCCTCCAGTCGATTCCAATGCGGCTGCGCGTGCGCGAGCCACATGCCCGCCGCCCGATCGGTCACCGCGCGCCGCGTCCAGGATGTCGGCCAGGCCGCGCAGCGGGACGCGCACCCAGTCCGGGCGGTGGTCGATCTCGTACGTCGAGCTCGTAGATCACCTTCTCCAGCAGGAACAGCTCGAGCAGCCCGTCGACCTCGCCGCGCGGCGAGGCGAGCCCGGCCGCGTGCGGCGACCTCGTCGTAGCCGTCGAGGAACATCGCCGGGTCTCGGTCTGCCATGCGCGGCCCGCGCGCTCACGCGCGGCGCGCGCGATCTGCCGGTCGCCATCCGCGCGCTGCAAGCGCGACGTGCATCGCGTAGTCGAACGAGCGCAGCATCCCGGCGACGTCCTTCAGCGGCGACCGCTTCTCCGCGCCGCTCGGCCAGCGTGCGCGTCGGCTCGCCCTCGAAGTCGACGATGACGAAGTCGTTCTGCACCAGCAGCACCTGCCCCAGATGGTAGTCGCCGTGCACCCGAGTCTTCGCGCCGCGGCGCCGGTCGCCGCGTGCCGGTCGATTCGCGCGAGCAGCGCGTCGCGCCGCGCGAGCAGGCGCTCCGCCGCCGCGCGCGCCGGCTCCGGCAAGCTCGCGCCGCCGGCGCAACAGGCGATCGAGCGCGGCCTCGCCGTCGCGGCGAACGCGCTGCGTCCAGCGGCGACGTCGTCCGGCGTGATCGGCTCCGGGATCGAACGCCGGATCGCCGGTCCGGCGCGCGAGCGCCGCGTGCAGCTCGGCGGTGCGCACGCCGAGCGTGCGCACGAGGGCGAGGTAGCCGCCGTGCACATCCGGCCGCCCCCGGCGTCGGCCTCCTGCGCCGGCGGCTCCTCGAAGAACCGGTCGAGATAATTGATGCGTGTAGTCCCACCCGTCGCCCTGGTTCTCGACGTACCCCTGCAGCAGCGCGAGCGTCGTCACCCGGCCGTCGTCGAGCACGTAATCGACGTGCCGGCCACCGGCACGCTGTTCGGGAAGCGGACCACCTCGGTGAGGAAGCGTCCGATCTCGACTTCGGGATTGATCCCGGCCTGCAGCGCGCCGGTAGGCCTTGAGGAACAGGCGTTCGCCCACGCTTGACGATCGTGTTGCTGCTCTGCGCACCGGGGCTGCCGATCGGCAGCGCTTCCCACCCGTCGCCGGCGATGCGCGCGAAGGCGTGCGTCGGCACGAAGCGCAGCGTGCCGTGCGTCGACTTGTGCTCGCTCGCCGGCGCCGATCGCCGCGACCAGCGCCCGGCAGAACGTCTCGTCGCCGAAGGCGTCGGCGAGGACGCCGACCTGTGCCTGCTGCGCGGACCTTCGCGATCGTGAGCGACGCGAGCGCGCGCAGCGAGCTCCTCGTCCTCGTCCTCCCACGACCAGCGTCAGCGGCAGGAAATAGGTCTGGCCCTCGCCGCCCTCGCGCTCGACGTCGGCGAGCGCGACGAGCCAGCGTCCGCTCGCCGCGCTTTCCACTCGACGTGGTCGGCGAGCGTGACGCGGCGCACCGGCTCGCCCTTCGCCGCGTACCATCGGCGCCCGGCGACGAACGAGCGGCAGCACGTCGCGCTCGAGCTGCGCGCGCACCTTCTCCGCCATCCCGATGCGCCAGGGCACGACCCGGTCGCGGAACAGGCTGGCCCAGCCGTCGAACAGCACGAGCACCGGCAGCTCGTCGCGGGCGAGGCGCTCCTCGTGCCACGCCGGCACGTCCTCGCCGGCGGCGAGCCGGAACCAGAGGAAGCCGTGACCGGCCAGCGTCAGCAGGTAGGGCAGATCGCCGATCGGCGGAAACGGCGTGCGGCCCATCATCTCCACCGGCACGCGGCCCTTGAAGCGCGCGAGATCGAGCTCGACCGGCTGCGCCGAGCGCGCGAGGTTGGCCACGCACAGGATGATCTCGTCGCCGTACTCGCGCAGATAGGCGAGGATCTTGCGGTTGCCCGGGCTTCAGGAACGACGAGCGTGCCGCGGCCGAACGCGGCGGACGCCTGCGCGCACCGCGAGCATGCGCCGCGTCCAGTTGAGCAGCGACGACGGATCGCGCTGCTGCGCTTCGACGTTGACCGCCTCGTAGCCGTAGATCGCGTCCATGATCGGCGGCAGGTACAGCCGCTGCGGGTCGGCCCGCGAGAAGCCGGCGTTGCGCTCCGGTCGCCACTGCATCGGCGTGCGCACGCCGTCGCGGTCGCCGAGATAGATGTTGTCGCCCATGCCGATCTCGTCGCCGTAGTAGAGGATCGGCGAGCCCGGCATCGACAGCAGCAGGCTGTTCATCAGCTTGATCCGGCCGACGTCGTTCTCCAGCAGCGGCGCGAGGCGCCGGCGGATGCCGACGTTGATGCGCGCGCGCGGGTCGGCGGCGTACATCTGGTACATGTAGTCGCGCTCCTTGCGTCGTCACCATCTCGAGCGTGAGCTCGTCGTGGTTGCGCAGGAAGATCGCCCACTGGCAGTTGTCGGGGATGTCCGGCGTCTGCTGCATGATCTCGATGATCGGGTGGCGGTCCTCCTGCGCGATCGCCATGTACATGCGCGGCATCAGCGGGAAGTGATACGCCATGTGGCACTCGTCGCCGTCGCCGAAATACTCGCGCACGTCCTCGGGCCACTGATTCGCCTCGGCCAGCAGCAGCACGTTCGGGTAGTGCGCGTCGACGAGCGCGCGCAGCTCCTTCAGCACCGCATGCGTCTCGGGCAGGTTCTCGTTGTTCGTGCCCTCGCGCTCGCACAGGTAGGGGATCGCGTCGAGCCGGAAGCCGTCGACGCCCATGTCGAGCCAGAAGCGCATGACGCGGAAGATCGCCTTCAGCGACCTGCGGATTGTCGAAGTTGAGGTCCGGCTGATGGCTGAAGAAGCGATGCCAGTAGTACGCCTTGGCGACCGTCGTCCCACGCCCAGTTCGACTTCTCGGTGTCGGTGAAGATGATCCGCGTGCCGGCGTACTTGTCCGGGTCGTCGCTCCAGACGTAGTAGTTGCGCTTCGGCGAGCCCTTGGGCGCGCGGCGCGCGGCCTGGAACCACGGGTGCTGGTCCGACGTGTGATTGATCGACGAGCTCGGTGATGACGCGCAGCTCGCGGCGATGCGCCTCGCGCACGAACTGCTGGAAGTCGGCGCGCGTGCCGTAGGACGGGTGCACGTTGCGGTAGTCGGCGACGTCGTAGCCGTCGTCGCGCAGCGGCGACGGGTAGAACGGCAGCAGCCAGATCGTGTTGACGCCGAGATCCTTGATGTAGTCGAGCTTCTCGGTGAGGCCCCGGAAAGTCGCCGATGCCGTCGTCGTTGGAGTCGAAGAACGCCTTGACGTGCAGCTGGTAGATGATCGCGTCCTTGTACCAGAGCGCGTCGTCCGCCGGCCGGGCGCTCGCGAGCGGGCGCGCTGCTTGGCGCCGTCGTTGCATCGGCCATCCACGCGTCCCTCAGAGAAAGTAGTCGAAGTCGCGCTCGGTGCGCACGCGCCGGCGGACCCGGAAGACGTGCGCCGGCGACCGCGCCGGGTCGAGCTGCACGAAGTTGCGCGCGCCGCTCCAGAGGAACCGCGCGCCGGTCAGCAGGTCGTGCACCTGGAACGGCCGCGGCCGCGTCGACGCCGAGCGCGGCGAGGTCGAGCGTCACCCATCCCGACTGCGTGTGGTGCGGGTCGAGGTTGACGACGACCAGCGCGGCGTTCTCGCCCGCGGCGTCGACTCTTGCGCGTAGCAGATCATCTCGTCGTTGTCGATCGGAAGGAAGACGAGGCCGTCGGTCGCGCTGCAGCGCCGGATTGTCGCGCCGCGCCGCGTTGACGCGGCGCGATGAACGGCGGCGAGGCTGTCGGCGCGCGTCGAGGTCCCAGTCGCGCAGCTCGTACTTCTCCGAGTCGAGATACTCCTCGCCGCCCGGCTCGCGCGGCACGTGCTCGAGCAGCTCGAACGCCGGGCCGTAGATGCCGTAGTTGGCCGACAGCGTCGCCGCGAGCACGAGGCGCGCCATGAACGCGGCGCGGCCGCCGAACTGCAGATACTCGGGCAGGATGTCCGGCGTGTTCGGCCAGCAGTTGGGGCGGAAGTAGTCGCGGCCGGGCGCCTGCGGTCAGCTCGGTGAAGTACTCGGTCAGCTCGTGCTTGGTGTTGCGCCAGGTGAAGTAGGTGTACGACTGCGTGAAGCCGAGCTTGGCCAGCCGGTGCATCACCTTCGGCCGCGTGAACGCCTCGGCGAGGAAGATCACGTCCGGATGCTCGCGCTTGATCTGCGCTCGATCGCCCACTCCCAGAACGGGAACGGCTTGGTGTGCGGATTGTCGACGCGGAAGATCCGCACGCCCTCGCCGATCCAGAACTCGAAGACGCTCGCGAGCTCCTGCCACAGCGTCCCGCCAGTCGGCCGACTCGAAGTCGAACGGGATAGATGTCCTGGTACTTCTTGGGCGGATTCTCGGCGTACTGGACCGTGCCGTCGGGGCGCCAGCGGAACCACTGCGGATGGTCGCGCACGTACGGGATGATCGGGCGCGCACTGGAACGCGATGTCGAGCGCGATCTCGAGGCCGAGCGCGCGCGCGCGCGCGACGAGCCGCCGGAAATCCTCGAGCGTGCCGAGCTCCGGGTGGAGCGCCTTGTGGCCGCCCTCGGCCGCGCCGATCGCCCACGGGCTGCCGACGTCGTCCGGGTCGGCGTCGAGCGTGTTGTTGCGGCCCTTGCGCCGCTCGCGGCCGATCGGGTGGATCGGCGGCAGGTAGAGCGACGTCGAAGCCCATCTGCGCGACGTACGGCGAGCCGCGCCTCGCAGTCGCGAAGCGTGCCGTGCGTGCCGGGCTCGGCGCCGCACGAGCGCGGAAACATCTCGTACCAGCGCCGAAGCGCGCGCGCGCGCGGTCGACGACGAGCGGAAGCTCGGCCGGATACGTCGTCGCCGAGGCTGCGGTCCGGATGGCGCATCGCGACGGCGGCGAGCGTCTTCGTCCATCGCGTCGGCGCGCAGCGCGCGGCATCGCTCGTGGCGTCGCGCAGCCGCTGCGGCCCACGCGGCGAGGCGCGCGCGGTCGTCGCCGGTCGCGCGCGCGGCCGCCGCCGCGATCAGCGAGCGCGCCGACCTGCGCCGCGACGCGCATGTCCTCGGGATCGACGCGGCGCGCGAAGTCGTGCCGCCACGACAGGAAGTGGTCGACCCACGCCGTGACCGTGTACCGATAGCGGCCGGGTCGCGTCGACCGAGAACGCGCCGCGCCAGCGATCGTTGCCGAGCGCGGTCATCGGCGCCTCGTGCCAGCTCGGCCTCGTCCTCGCGGCGCCAGCGCAGGCAGCACACGCGAGCGTGTCGTGGCCGTCGGCGAAGCAGTCGGCCTCGACCTCGACGCGGTCGCCGACGACGCGCTTGACCGCGAAGCGCCCGCCGTCGACCGCCGGCGCGACGCCCTCGATGACGGCGCGGGCGCGGCCCGTCGGCCGGAGGCGTGCGTTCCGACATCGGCAGCGCTTGCCCGTCATCGCTATCGCTTCACCGTCGGCCTTGAGGAAGAGGGTCGCCGAGCGGCGGCAGCGTGAGCGCGAGCGAGTGGAAGCGTCCGTGCGCCGGGACGGGCGCCGCGTCGACGCCGCCGAGATTGCCCATGCCGCTGCCGCCGTAGAGCGCCGCGTCGCTGTTCAGCAGCTCGCGCCAGTATCCGCCGCCGGGCACGCCGACGACGTAGTTGGTGCGCGGCACCGGCGTGAAATTGCAGACGACGAGCACCGGCGGCCCGCGGCCGCGGCCGGCGCAGGAAGCTCAGCACGCTCGCCGTCGGCGTCGTGGCAGTCGACCCACTCGAAGCCCGCCGGCATCGAAATCGACCTCGTGCAGCGCGGGCTCCGCGCGATAGAGCGCGTTGAGATCGGCGACCCAGCGCTGCAGCCCGGCGTGCTCCGGATACTGCAGCACCCACCACTCGAGGCCCTCGTCGTGCGTCCATTCGCGGCGCTGGCCGAACTCGCCGCCCATGAACAGCAGCTTCTTGCCCGGGATGGCCCCACATGTAGCCGTACAGCAGGCGCAGGTTGGCGAACTGCTGCCACGTGTCGCCCGGCATCTTGCCGATCAGCGAGCCCTTGCCGTGCACCACTTCGTCGTGCGACAGCGGCAGCACGAAGTTCTCGAAGAACGCGTACCAGATCGAGAACGTCAGCCGGTTGTGATGGTACTTGCGGAAGATCGGCTCCTGCCGCAGGTAGTCGAGCGTGTCGTGCATCCAGCCCATGTTCCACTTCATGCCGAAGCCGAGGCCGCCGAGGTAGACGGGGCGCGACACCATCGGCCACGCGTCGATTCCTCGGCGATCATCTGCATGTCCGGATGGTCGCGATAGACCGCCTCGTTCAGGTCGCCGCAGGAACGCGATCGCGCCGAGGTTCTCCCGGCCGCCGATGCGTTGGGAATCCACTCGCCTGCCTTGCGCGCGTAGTCGAGGTAGAGCATCGACGCGACCGCGTCGACGCGCAGCCCGTCGACGTGATACTGGTCGAGCCAGAACAGCGCGCTGGACAGCAGGAACGCGCGCACCTCGTGGCGATCGTAGTTGAAGATCGAGCTCTTCCACTCCGGATGGAAGCCCTGCCGCGGGTCGGCGTGCTCGTAGAGGTGCGTGCCGTCGAAGTAGGCGAGCCCGTGCCCGTCGGTGGGGAAGTGCGACGGCACCCAGTCGAGGATCACGCCGATGCCGTGCCGGTGCAGCACGTCGACGAGGTGCATGAAGTCCTGCGGCGTCGCCGTAGCGCGCGGTCGGCGCGAAGTAGCCGGTCGTCTGGTAGCCCCACGAGCCGTAGAACGGGATGCTCGGTCACCGGCATCAGCTCGACGTGCGTGAAGCCCTGGTCGCGCACGTAGTCGGCGAGCGGTTGCGCGATGCTCGCGGTACGTCGGCAGCCGGTTGCCGCTCGTCGCGCCGCCACGAGCCCAGGTGCACCTCGTAGATCGAGATCGGCGCGTCGAGCGCGTTGCGCGCGCGCCGCGACGCCATCCATCGCGCGTCGCCCCAGTCGTAGTCGAGCGTCCACGCGCGCGACGCGGTCGAGCGGCGGCGCCTCGCGCGAAGAGCGCGAACGGATCGGCCTTGTCGATCTCGTAGCCGCCATCGCGCCGAGACGATGCGGAACTTGTAGGGGTCGCCGCGCGCGACGCTGGCGACCGTCGCCTCCCAGATGCCGGAGCCGTCCGCGCGCGGCGTCATCGGATTGGCGCGCCGCATCCCAGCCGTTGAAGGCGCCGATCACCGCAACGCGCGACGCATTCGGCGCCCACACGCGGAACGTGGCGCCGTCCGCGCCGAGCTGGCAGCCCATCGCCCGGTAGAGCCGGCCGTGCGTGCCTTCGCGGAAGAGGTAGATGTCCTGCTCGCCGAGCATTCGATGCCCCGATCGGTTCGTCACGGCGTGTTGGCGTCGGACATCGCGATGCTGCAGCGCAATATGGGCGGCGCCACGTGGTCAGACGCAATCCGACGGCCCACGGTCGCGTCGACTGATCGTCGCGAGTGCCGCCCCATCCGTAGCGGAGACCACGGCCGCGCGCGGGAGTTCCCGCGAGGGCGCGACGGTTTCGCTGCAGCGGCTCGATCGCGCCCGTGTCGCGGCAGGCACGGCGCGACGATCCGCGCGCGCGAGCGCAGGGCATCGCGTGAGATACGCGTGTCGGCGAGTCCGGCGAAGAGTCGGGTCGCGCATGCACCGCATGATGCGCCATCAGGAAGGCCGCCGCGTTCCACGACTGCCCGCGCATGCCCTGCCGGCGCCGCCGTTCTGTCCATGCAGCCACTCGGTGAAAGCCCAGTTGTCGAGCGCGTTGACGCGCGCGAGCGCGGCGAGCTCGCGCCGGGCGCGCGGCACGCTCGCCGTGCTCCGCCAGCGCGACCACCCAGAATCCGCCGACGAACGGCCAGATGCCGCCGTTGTGGTATTGCCACGCGAAATTCTGCCGATGGCGCGACATGTACGGACGCCAGAACATGCTCGCCTCGAGAATCGGCGCGCAGACGACGCGCACCGGCCACGGCTCGTGCACGCGTGCCCGCAACAGCGCGTCGAGCGTCCGCCGCGCGGCCGCGGCGTCGGCGAGCCCGCACAGGATCGCCAATACGTTTCCGAAGACATCGCCTTCGTCGCCGAAGAACGAAAAATTGACGAAGCTGAGGTAGAGGCCGCGATTGCGGGCGTCGCGCTGCACGTAGTCGATGAGCAGCCGGGCGCGCCGGTACTTGGCAAGCCGCGGCGAGAACGGGTGGAACAGCTCGTTGGCATTGCGGCGCGTCTCGGCCCGCGTGCGGCAGGCCGTAGAGCCGCTTGACCAGATGCCAGAGCGCATTCGTGTAGAGAACGAATCCCGACCGCGGCATGATGTCGGCCCAGTCGCTCGCTTCGTTCTGCTGCAGGAGGTGGAAGCGCTGGTGCTCCTGGCACTGGCTCCACTGCGATGGCTCTTGCGATCTCCGCCTGCAGGGCGACTCGCAGCCGGCCGGCAGGACGAAGGTGATCGAGAAACGCGAGTCGCCGAGCAGCCACCAGAGCGTCGCGTCGATGCAGCCGAGGTACCAGAAATCGACTTCCTTCTTGTGCAGGTCGACGAACTTCGGAATCTGGCCGTTCGGCGCCTGATGCCGGGCGAGCGTCAGGAACGCGGTTGCGGCTTCGCGCTCGAGCAGCGCGTCCGGCGCGCAGCGCCATGCCGATCGCACACACCGCCGCGTCGCGGGCGAAGATCGCCGTGTAACCGCGCGACCGCGCGAGCGGCGACGGCGTCGCCGCGAGGATGCCGCCGGGCCCAGATTCGCCTTGAGCAGAGCCACCGCGCGGTCGCGGCACTCGGCAACGAGCGGCGGGTCATTGCGTTGCGGAGCACGCGTTGTCACTGAGCGCAGGGACGGCTCGTTATCGCGGCCGGGTTCCGCGGCAGCAAGGTCCCGGACGCTGATGCTGGCGAGCGCGGCGGAAACAGCCGCGCCGATCCGCGCCTCGACGTCCGCGATCGGCGCCGAAACCGGCAGCGCGTCGGGTTCAGGAAATTGTCTTCGCCGGCCCGGCGCACCGTGGCGAGCAGCTCCGCGATCGATAAGCGGTCGAGGTCGCGTGCCGGCACATAGGCCGGCGGATCGGCGTTCCGTCTGCACCAGCAGCCCGCTACTGGCCAGCGCTTCCAGCACTACGTCGACGGCGTGCATCGGAATGCCGAGGTGCTGCGTGAGCTGCTGCAGGTCCACGGCGGGCGCCCATGGACGAAATGCGTGGCGACGAGGCCCGCGACGGCCAGCGCGAGCCGCTCGCGCATGCGGTTCGACAGACGCGGCTCGCCGGGCAGCGCATACAGGTACTCCGGATGCTGGAGGTAGAACGAGATGGCAGCACCGAACAGTAGAATGAGCCAGCTCATGTACAGCCAGATCAGGAACAGCACGAGAATCGCGAAGCTGGAATAGATCGCCGCATACTGTGTCGACGAGGCCACGAACAGCGCGAAGGCCCAGCCTGCCGATTGCCAGAGGATGCCGCCGATGGCCCCGCGGTGAACGCTGGCGCGAAGCGGACGCGCGTGTTGGGAACGAACATGTACATGAACGTGAACGCACCGATCACCAGGACGAACGGCATGAGCCGGCCGGTGGCCAGGGCCAGCGTGCCCACCGGTTCGAACGCGAGGATGTAGCGGGCCATTGCCGAATTGATTGCCATTGCGGTAATGCCGATCGCGCTGAACACGAGGAGCGGTCCGACGAGCAACACGCTGAGATACCGGCTGACGCGGTCGCCGAGGCTGCGCAGGTGCGTGATGTGCCAGATCGCGTTGAACGATTCCTCGACCTTCTGCATCAGCGAGACTACGGTGTAGACCAGCAGCGCCAGACCCACCGAGCCCAGCACGCCGACGTTCATGTGCGCGATGAAGCCGACCAGCCGGCTGGTGATTTCCTGCCCCTGTTCACCGAGCGGGGCAAGCAGGTTCTGCAGTATCGGTTCGATCTGGTTTTGGACGCCGAAGGCCTTCAGCACCGAGAAGGAGAGCGCCAGCAGCGGCACCATCGACAGCAGCGTCGTGTAGACGAGGCTCATCGTCCACAATGTGAGGCGCCCGGCGAGGAGGTCGCGGGAAAGTGCGATGACGAGGCGGATCGCGCCCAGGCGCGCGCCTTCCACAGCGGCAGCAGCGCGTGCCGCGGCGCCCAGATCGCGCGGTCGAGGCGCTTCAGCCAGTGGGTCGGATCCCGCTGCATTCCATCATCCCTGCGCCCGACGGCTCGGGTTCACGCTACCCTTCTACCGCAAGGCACGGATGCCCGTCAAAGGTGGGCGCAGCGCATCGCCGATCCCCGATGCGCTCGCAACGCCAATCCGGTCGATGCTGTCGCGCATGGCTTCCGCCTCGCCATGTTGCGCCGCGGCATCCGGGTAGTGGCGGGGAACATATGCGCCCGCCCGTGGTCATTCGCGGATCTGCGCCTCGTTTCCGGGCGTCTGAAGGAGGAGACCATGAAACTGAACACCAAGCGGTGCCAGGTATGCGAAAGGGAAATGTCGCTGCATGCACGGCATCCGATCCGCTGGAGGGCGAAGCACACGGCGTGCGAATGCAGATAGAAGGCATGCCGGTGATGGAGTGCGCCGTGGGTCACAAGCGTTTCGTGGTGCCGGACTTCGCCGACAGGCTGATCGAGGCACTCTTCCGGGACGAAAACCTGGTGCCTGTCGATCCGGCGTTGCAGAAAGGGCTGCTGCGCAAGCGCTACTGTTGCCCGGGATGCGGCAGGAAGCTCGATGGTGGCAGGAACACCCGCGTCGAAGCAAAGCGCGTCCTCGAGTTCGACCGGGTGCGCTGCATTCGGCGTGTGCGTCGAACTACCCAAGTTTCGCTGTTCGGCCTGCGGCATGGAGTGCGTACCGCCCGGCGCGGTCGTCGTCGATGGCCTGATGGAAGCCTCGGCGCACGCTTTCCGCTCTGCCGCAGTGGCGCCCACCTGACTGCTGCCTGGAGACACTCACCGCGGATCGCCGGCGACGGGGCCTCGAGCGAGGTCGTGGCGCGGCCGATAGAGTTGCGATAGGCTGACAGCCGCGGTGTAGAAGCAGCTCGCGCTCGCCTACGGCTTTCAGCCCTCACGCATCGAGCGGTACCGGGACGCCGACCTGCTGGCGCAACAGCCATTCCTGGGCATGCCGGAGGCAGTGTTCACGGCGGCGCGCCCGCGGTCGGTCACGCCGCAGTACGTCCGCCGCTGGGCTCGCATCGCCCTGGGCGCACAAGCGGGAGGTGGACGGTGAACTCGCGCCCTGTGCCAGCGACGAGTACCTGCTCTCCATCAGACGCTGGTCGGCGCGTGGCCGCTCGAGCCGGCGGACGACGAGCACCCGCCGCGCGTTCGGCGAGCGCGTCGCCGCGTACATGAACAGGGTCACGCGCGAGGTCAAGGTCAAAACCAGCTGGATCTATCCGAACGCCGCCTACGAGACGGCGACGGCGGACTTCGTCGCGGCGCTGCTCGATCCGGCTCCGGACAATCCATTCCTCGCCGATTTCCTTCCCTTTCAGCGCGCGGTGGCCTGGTTCGGGATGTACAACAGCCTGTCGCAGGACGCTGCTCCAGTGCGCCTGCCCGGAGACGCCGGAGCTCTATCAGGGCAACGAGCTTCTGGAATGTACAACCTGGTCGATCCGGACAACCGGCGTGCCGGTTCGATTACGAACTGCGCGGCGACGGCGAATCGCTGTTCCGCGACGGCGACTGGTTCCCCTCGACTCCGTCGCCGAATGGCGCAATGCGTTCTACGGAAGAGCGGATCGCGGGATCGGCTCCGTCCCCCGCGGCTCGCAATAGGCGTCGGCGATGCACTCCGAAGCCTTCCCGTCGCCGTGCCGCCGCCCGCCGGCGAATAGCCCCGATCGACCGCCGCACGTGCACCGAAACGCTTTCCGCCAACGCTAACGGGGACTGCGCGCGCAAAACCGGCACTGCTCCAAGCCGATTTGCCGCTGGTGTCCGCCTGCGCATATCCTATGGCCATGCGACTTTCGCTACGATTCATCGTCCCGCTGCTGCTCGCAATCGGCGCTTTCGCGCTACATGGCCGTTCCCCTCGCCGACGCGCTGATGTTGCGGTGGTTCGTCCGCGACCTCGACATCCGGTCGAACCTGATCGCTGCGACCGTGCAGGAGCCGCTGTCGGGACTGATCCTGACCGGGTCGACGCCGCGGATCGCCGGCTTCTTCAACCGGATGCTGCAGGACGAGCGACTCTACGCCATCGGTCTTTGCCTCGACGAGCGAAAGACGCCGATCGCCACGAGCCAGTTTCCGCCGGAGATCCGCTGCGGCGCGCTCGAGACCTACGCCGACGCCGGGCAGCGCACGCTGCGCTCGACGCGCGGCCTGCTGCACCTCGCGATTCGTCCGGTCGACAGCGAAGCCACGCCGGATGCGCGCCTGGTGCTCGTCCACGACATGAACTTCGTCGAACGGCGCAGCGAAGAGACCCGGCAATACCTGTTCTATTTCTTCATCGCGCTGGGCGGCTGCATCGCGCTCATCACCGTCGTCATCGCGCAGCTCTCCTGGCGCGGCTGGGTGCAGGGCCTGCGCGCGCTGCTGCGCGGCGAGGGCATCCTGCGGCCGGCGCGCTTCATCGACCGCGCCGGAGCTGCGCCCGATCGCCGCCGACCTGCGCGACCTGATCCGCGACCTCGAGCGGCAGTACCGGCCGCTCGACGGCAGCCAGCGCATCTGGGATCAACAGGCGCTGCGGGCGACGTTGCGCAGCGAGCTCCACGGCAACGACGTGATCGCCGTATCGAACCGCGAGCCCTATATCCACGTGCGCACGTCCGAGGGAATACGCATCCAGCACCCCGCGCAGCGGCCTGCGTCACCGCGCTCGAGCCGGTGATGCGTGCGTGTTCGGGGACCTGGATCGCCCACGGCAGCGGCAGCGCGGACCGCGAGACCGTCGATCGCCACGACCGTGTCGGGGTCCCGCCGGGGCAACCGCTCTACCAGGTCAGGCGCATCTGGCTCACGCCCGAGGAGGAACGCGGCTATTACGGCGGCTTCGCCAATGAAGGGTTGTGGCCGCTCTGCCATATCGCGCACGTCCGACCCACGTTCCGCACGGGTGATTTCGAGCACTACCGGAACGTCAACACGAAGTTCGCCGACGCCGTCGTTGCCGAGGCCAAGACGAAGGACCCGGTGGTGCTGGTGCAGGACTACCATTTCGCGCTGCTGCCGCGAATGATCCGCAACGCCTGCCCGACGCGACCATCATCACGTTCTGGCACATCCCCTGGCCCAACCCGGAAGCGTTCGCGATCTGTCCCTGGCGCATCGAGCTGCTCGACGGTCTGCTCGGGAGCAGCATCCTCGGCTTTCACACGCAGTTCCACTGCAACAATTTCATGGACACCGTCGACCGGCTGCTGGAGGCGCGCGTCGACCGCGAGTCCTTCACGATCACCTGCCGCGGCCAGTCGACCACCGTGCACCGTTATCCGATCTCGATCGAGTGGCCACCCGCATCGCTCGCCACGGCGAAGAGCATTCCCGGACGCACGGCGCGCGGTCCGCGAGCGGCTCGGGTTGCCGCGCGAACCACGGACTCGGCGTCGGCATCGACCGCCTTGACTACACGAAGGGAATCATCGAGCGGCTGAACGCGGTGGCGCGATTGCTCGAGCTCGAGCCACGGTGGGTCGGCCGCTTCACGTTCGTCCAGATCGCGGCGCCGTCGCGCGCCGACGATCGACGACTATCGCGATTACGCGGACCGGGTGCGTTCGCTCGCCGCGGAGATCAACGCCCGCCACGCGGACGCGAACTACCCGCCGATCGTGCTTCTCGTCGAGCATCACGAACCCGATGCCGTCTACGAGTACCTGCGGGCCACCGACATTTGCATGGTGACCAGCCTGCACGATGGAATGAACCTCGTCGCCAAGGAGTTCGTCGCGGCGCGTGACGACGAGCAAGGGGTGCTGATCCTGTCCCAGTTCGCCGGCGCCTCCCGCGAGCTGCCCGAAGCATTGGTAATCAACCCCTACGATGCCGACCAGTGCGCGGCGGCATTGCAGTTTGGATTGACGATGCCCGCCGGCGAGCAGCGCGACCGGATGCGCTTCATGCGCGGCGTCGTGCGCGAGTTCAATGTCCACCGCTGGGCCGGGCGCATGTTGCTCGACGCCGCGGTGATGCGACAACGCGGGCGCTTCCGCGTGACCGGCGACGCTTCGGGCCGTGGCTGAGAGCCGGGCACCGGCGACGATCACCCGCGCGGCTGCGGCGGGACGCCCGCGGTCGTCGCGTCCGGGTCCGCCCCCCGCGCTCGGCGCCGATTGCGCGCTCTTCCTCGACATCGACGGCACCTTGCTCGAGCTTGCGCCCACCCCGGATCGCGTGCGCGTGGACGCCGGCATTGCCGCGCTGCTGCCGGCACTGGCGCAGAGCCTCCACGGCGCGGTCGCGCTCATCACCGGCCGCACGATGGCCGACGCTGACCGCCTGTTCCGCGGGCTGGCGTTGCCGATCGCGGGCCAGCACGGGCTGGAGCGTCGCCGTGCCGACGGTTCGCTGCACCGACATCTGCTGTCGCTGTCCACGCTCGAGCGGCTGCGCCGCGTTCTCGCTCAGTTCGCCGCGCGACACGACGGACTTCTTCTCGAGGACAAGGGGGCCACCCTGGCATTGCACTATCGTCAGGCGCCCCGGCTCGCATCGTTCGTTCATCGCACCCTGCGCGCCCACATGACGGCCGCGCTGGCGTCCGAATCCGGGTGGCGCCTGCAACCCGGGAAGAGCATTCTCGAAATCAAGCCTGACGGCCGTGACAAGGGCACGGCGATCCTCGAATACATGAACGAGCCGCCGTTTGCCGGCCGGCTGTCCGGTGTTCGTCGGCGACGATCAGACGGACGAATATGGCTTCGCTGCGGTGACGACCGCGGGCGGTTGCGCGGTGAAGGTCGGTCGTGGCCGGACGAATGCGCACTTCCGCCTGCCGGATGTCGCCGCCGTGCGCTGCTGGCTCGCGGCGCTCGTGCCCGCCGTCGCCGTCAAAGATGGGAGCGATGATGCCGCGTAATCTCGAACTCGCACTGATCGGCAACGGTGCCATCGGGCTGCTGGTGGATTCGCACGGAGCGATCGTATGGGGGTGCTTCCCCCGTTTCGACGGCGATGCGACGTTCTGCGCACTGCTCGACAATGCACCGCCCGGGGATGAGCGCGGCATCTACGCCGTCGAGCTCCTCGACTTTTCGCACGCCGAGCAGTCCTATTGCCCGGAACACGGCCGTCCTCGTAACACGGCTGTTCGATCGGGCGGGCGCGACGATCGAGATCACCGACTGCGTGCCCCGGTTCATCCAGCACGGGCGCGTGTTCCGCCCCATGACCCATGTCCGCACGGTCCGCCGCGTGAGCGGCAGCCCGCGCATCGTCATTCGGCTGCGGCCGGCCGCGGGTTACGGCCGCGCGCACCCTGCCATCACCTTAGGCAGCAGCCACATCCGCTACGTCATGCCGGCAGTGACGCTGCGGCTGACGACCAACGCGTCGCTGACGGCCATTCTGGAGGAACGGCCGTTCTTCCTGGGCGACGCCCTCACGTTGCTGCTCGGGCCCGACGAAACCGTGCCGAGCGCCGTGGACGAGGTCGGCCGCAGATTTGTCGAGGAGACGATCAAGTACTGGCGCGACTGGGTTCGCCGGCTCGCCATACCGTTCGAATGGCAAGCCGCAGTCATTCGTGCGGCGATCACGCTGCAGCAGAACGCCTACGATGACACCGGGGCTGTCGTCGCGGCAATGACAACGTCGGTCCCTGAGGCCGCCGGGTCGTCGCGCAACTGGGACTACCGCTACTGCTGGCTTCGGGACGGCTATTTCGTCGTCGATGCGCTGAATCGGCTGGGCGCGACCGAAACCATGGAGGGTTATCTCGGCTACATCTCCGGCATTGTGGCCGACCAGCGGCGAATCGTTGCAGCCCGTGTATCGAATCAACGGCGATTTTGCCCTCCACGAGGAGATCGTGACATCGCTGCCCGGCTATCGCGGCATGGGGCCGGTGCGGATCGGCAACGACGCCTACCGGCAGGTGCAGCACGATGTCTACGGCTCGGCGGTTCTCGCCGCCACCCACGTGTTCTTCGACGAACGGCTGGTGAAGCGCGGCGACGTCACGCTGTTCGAGCGGCTCGAACCCCTCGGCCGACGGGCGCTCGCCGTCTTCGACCAGCCAGACGCGGGGCTGTGGGAATTGCGCCAGAGCATGCGCGTGCACACCTTTTCGAGCGTGATGTGCTGGGCGGCCTGCGACCGGCTTTCGCGCATTGCGGCCCGGCTCGGGATCGAGGATCGGGCCCGTGCATGGCGCAGCGGAGCCGACCGCATCCGGCGCTTCATCGACGAGCGTTGCTGGAGCGAGGCGCGTCGATCGTTCGTCGGAACCGCCGACGGTGCCACGCTGGATGCCAGCCTGCTCCTGCTGGCCGACCTGGGCTACCTGCGGCCCGAGGACCCCCGATTCGGCCAGACGGTGCGCGCGATCGAACGGGAACTGATACGGGGCGACTTCGTGTTTCGTTACCTCGAGCGGGACGATTTCGGCGTGCCGGAGAACGCATTCGTCGTGTGCTCCTTCTGGTACGCAAACGCGCTCGCCGCGCTCGGGCGCCGCGACGAGGCGCGCACGCTGTTCGAGCGTCTCCTGGCCTGCCGCAATGCGCACGGCCTGCTCGCCGAGCATGTCGATCCCAAATCCGGCGAGCTGTGGGGAAACTTCGTGCAGACCTACAGCATGGTCGGCCTGATCACCACCGCGATCAAACTGTCGACGCCGTGGGACGCCGCCGTCTGACCCGCAGTGCCCGCCCGGCCGCCCGAAGGGCACTGCACCCTCCTCTGGGGGCAGCGAACGTGGTGAGCGAGGGGGCCGTTCAACTCAGGAATGCGGCTCCTGTGTCTCCTTGGGTTCGACGTGAATGGTCACCTGAGCCTTGGCCAGGTGGGCCGTCAGCGCCGCCTCGATCCGGTCGCACAGCGCGTGCGAATCCAGGACGCTCATGGCGCCGGGCACGAGAATGTGGAACTCGAGGAAGCGCCGCGCCCCGGCCTTGCGCGTGCGCAGCGCGTGAAAGCTCGACCCCTCAGGCATCTCCGCGCGGATCAGCGTTTCGGCGCGCTTCACCTCCGCCGCCGGCAATGCGGCGTCCATCAACCCGTCGGCCGAGCGCCGCAGGAGGCTCACGCCCGTGACGATGATGTGGATGCCGACGGCGATCGCCATCAGCGAGTCGAGGATCGCCCATTGCGGCATCGCCATCACGACGAGCAGTCCGCCGATGATCCCGACGGAAGTCCAGACGTCGGTCAGGAGGTGCTTCGCGTCGGCCTCGATCGTGATGCTGTCGTGCTGCCGCGCGACCTTCAGCATGATCCGCGCGGCGACGAAATTCGCCACGCCAGCCAGGAACGCGACGACGAGGCCGGGCCCGAGTCGCGCGAGCGGCTCGGGATCGATCAGGCGGTGGACCGCCGACCAGATGATCGACACCGCTGCCACGAGGATCAGCGCGCCTTCGACGCCGCTCGAGAAGTATTCGGCCTTGTCGTGGCCGAACGCGTGCTTGTCGTCGGCGGGTCGCTCCGCCACCATCAGCGCGCCCAGCGCGACCACGCCTGCCGCGAGGTTGACGAGCGACTCCAGCGCGTCCGACCACAGGCTCACCGACCCGGTCAGGAAGTACGCACCGAACTTCAGGACGATCGTCGCGAGCGACGTCGCGATCGACAGGTACGCCATCCGGCGCACGGCGCGCATCATATCCTCCGTATCGGGGCAGCTGAGCCATCATCGCCGGCGCAGGCGCCTCCGTCGTTGACGCCTGTCAAACGCCGTCGGCTTCGATCGCCTGCTCCATTGCCGCGACCAGCGCCGGAGCCTCCTGCGCGCCGGAAACCGCCACCCGGCCGCCGAAAATGAAGAACGGCACACCGGTCACGCCAAGCTCGCGGACGCGCCGATCCATTGCCGCGACGGTGTCGGCGCCTTCGCCCGAATCGAGATACGCGCGCGCCGCGTCGGCGGGAAGTCCCGCTTCGCCCGCGATGGCCGCGAGCACTCCGCGGTCGCCAATGTAGCGCCCATCGAGGAAATACGCGCGAAACAGCCGCTCGACCAGCTCCTCCGGACTGCCGCGTGCCTGCGCCCACGATATCAGCCGATGCGCGTCGAGCGTGTTGGGCTGGCGGTCGATCCGGTCGAACGCGAACTCGATGCCGACCGACTTCCCCGCGGCGCGGACGCGCGCGTAGATCTCGTCGGCACGCTCCCGGCCGCCGAACTTCGCTTCGAGGTAGGAACGGCGATCAATGCCCTCGCGGGGCAGATCCGGATTGAGCTGGAACGGGTGCCAGCTCACGACCGGGCGCACGCGTGGTGCGCGTGCCGCGAACAAGGCAAGCGCTTCGCCCAGCCGACGGCGTCCGATGAGGCACCACGGGCAGACGACGTCGGAAATGACGTCGATCGTCATTGCGCGCTCGGGGGTTGCGGCGGTCATTGGAGTACCTTCGCGCTGCGCACTCCGGTATTTGCCCTTGGGACGGCCCGGCGGGCTCGCTTGAGTACCTTCGTGCTGCGCACTCCGGTATTCGCCCTTGGGACGGCCCGGCGGGCTCATGGGCAGCCATTATGCCCGTCGCCGTGCGCCGGCGCGCGATAATGGCAGGGGCGACGAGCCGCCCACCCCTCATGCCCACACCCCGCCGCTGGGACATTTTCGGCCGGATCGTCGACAACTACGGCGATGCGGGCGTCTGCTGGCGACTCGCGCGGCAGCTCGTGGCCGAGCACGGGCAGGACGTGACACTGTGGCAGGACGACCTTCGCGCGCTCGCGCGGATCGCGCCCGGCATCGATCCGGCGCGCGACCTCCAGCAGGTGGCAGGCGTGACCGTGCGGCGCTGGGCGGAACCCTTTGCGCAAACGCCGACCGCCGACGTCGTCATCGAGGCCTTTGGCTGCGGCCTTCCGGGGAGCTATGTCGCGGCGATGACGCGTGCGGCCACCGCGCCGGCGTGGTTCATCCTCGAATACCTGAGCGCGGAGACGTGGGTCGATGGATCGCACGGACTCCCGTCGCCGCATCCGCGGCTGCCGCTGCCGCGCCGCTTCTGGTTCCCCGGCTTCACGGCCGGGACCGGCGGGCTCATCCGCGAGCGCGACCTCTTCGCGGCGCGCGATGCATTCCGGCGCGACAGCGCCGCCCGGCGGGTCCTGTGGTCGTCGCTCCAGGTTCCGCCGGCGGCACCGGACGAAATCCGCGTGTCGCTGTTCTGCTACCCGAATCCGCGATTGCCCGCTCTCCTCGACGCATGGGCCGATGGCGATGCTCCGGTGGCCTGCCTCGTGCCCGATGGCGTGGCGGCTGGCGCACTCGACGCCTGGACCGGTGGCAACATGCCGCGCCCCGGGCATCCGTTTCGGCGTGGCCGCCTGGCGCTGCATGCGATCCCCTTCGTCGCGCAGGAAAACTACGACCGCCTGCTCTGGCTGTCGACCGTCAACTTCGTCCGCGGCGAGGATTCGTTCATCCGCGCGCAGTGGGCGGCGCGTCCTTTCGCGTGGCACATCTACCCGCAGACCGACGGCGCGCACTGGCGCAAGCTCGACGCCTTCGTCGAATGTCATGTCGCCGCTCTCGCGCCGGAACCGGCGGCCGCGCTGAGGCGATTCTGGCGCGCATGGAACGGGGCGCCGGACGCCGTGTCGGTTGACGTGGCGTGGCTGGATTTTCTGGCCGCCCGCTCCCTTCTGGAGACACATGCGGACGCGTGGGCGGCGCAGCTTGCCTTGGTACCCGACCTCACGGCCGGGCTGGTCAAAGCCGCCGCATTTCAGGTATAATTAAAAGTTTTCCGAATCAACCCCTTATCGCAATACAGGTGCTTTGATGAAAATTGCCCAGGAAATCCGCGCCGGCAACGTGATCATGGTCGGGAAGGACCCGATGGTCGTCCAGAAGGCCGAGTTCACGAAATCCGGCCGCAACGCTTCGGTCGTCAAGATGAAGCTCAAGAACCTCCTGTCCGACTCGGGCACGGAGACGGTGTACCGCGCCGACGAGAAGTTCGACGTGGTCCAGCTCGAGCGCAAGGAGGTGACGTATTCCTACTTCGCCGACCCGCTCTACGTGTTCATGGACAACGAGTACAACCAGCACGAGGTCGAGGCGGACAACCTCGGCGACGCGATCCACTACCTCGAGGACGGGCTCGCCTGCGAGCTCACCTTCTACGAAGGCAAGGCGATCTCCGTCGAGCTGCCGAACTCCGTCGTGCGCGAAGTGAAATACACGGAGCCGGCGGTGAAGGGCGACACGTCCGGCAAGGTGATGAAGCCGGCGAAGCTCGCCAACGGCGTCGAGATCCAGGTTCCGCTGTTCGTCACCACCGGCGACCGCATCGAGATCGACACGCGCAACGGCGAGTACCGCCGCCGCGTGTAGCAGGGCGGCGCGCAACGGTAGCTGCCGGCAGGAATTCCCCGCCTGCATGCACCGACCGACGGGTCGCCTTGCCTTTCAGGTGCCGAAGCGCCTGGGTTCAGGCTGGCAATTGAAGGCTTCCGGTCCGAACTTCGCGCGGCGGTCGAGCATCCAGCGCAGGAAACCGCTTCCTTCCACCGGCTTGGAGACGAGATAGCCCTGGATTCGGTCGCACCCCAGACTCGCCAGCAACTCGCATTCCGCGCGCGTCTCCACGCCCTCGGCCACGGTCTTGAGGCCGAGCCGGTGCGCCACCGCCACCGTGTGCTCGATCATCAGGCGATACTTGGGGTCGCTTGCGGCCGCCGATACGAACGAGCGGTCGATCTTGATTTCGGTGAAGGGCATCCGCGACAGCGCCTGCATCGACGAGTAGCCGACGCCGTAGTCGTCGATCGCGAGCCCGAAGCCCCGGATTCGCAGTCGCGTCAGGTTCTCGAGAGCGGCTGCGATGTTCAGGATGGCCTCGGTTTCCGTGAGCTCGATAATCATCTCCGACGGATCGAGCCCGTGCCCGGTCACGATCTGGGTCACCGCATCCGCATACCCGGGATCGGCCAGCGAGGTCGCGGAAACGTTGACCGATACCGTCAATTTCAGATTGGCGCGGCACCAGAGCCCCGCCTCCATCGCCGACATCGACAGCATGATCCACGACAGCTCGTCGAGATAACCGGCGCGCGCCAGCGGCGGCAGGAATACGTCCGGCCCGACGATGCCTCGCGTCGGATGCCGCCATCGTCCCAGCGCTTCGGCGCCGACCACCTTCCCGCTCCCGAGCTCGATGACCGCCTGGAAGAATGGTTCGATCTGGCCCACGGAGATGCCGCCGAGGACGTCCTGCACCGTCGGCGCGAAGGTGGCGCCGGCCTCGGCCGAGGTCTCGGCCACCGGGGCGCGGAAATGGGCCAGCACCGAATGAAACTTGGCGCGTGTCGCCGGCTTCTCGATGGTGCCGATGACGCGCACGCCGTAGGCCTGCGCCATCGTCGCCGCGGAGGCCAGCAGAACGCCGTCGAGCCCGCTGACCAGGATCACCGCCACGGAAAGCTTGCGCTCGCCGATGCGGCGGACGAGCTCCATGCCGTCCATCTGCGGCATCTGGAGATCGGTCACGACGATGTCGACCGCGTCTCTGGCACGATCGAGGAGGGCGAGCGCATCGTGTCCCGACGGCGCCTCGACGATGCGCGCCGTGCCCATGCCGGCCAGCGTCCGCGAGATCAGGTAGCGCTGGTCGCGGTCGTCGTCGACCACGAGAAAGCGCAGGCTGTTGAAATCGATCGCCTTCGAGTCGGTAACCAGCTCCATCACGCCACCGCTTCCGGGTCCGGGCAAATCTGCCGGCCGGTCGTCGCCCATGGCTGCGGCGCGCCGCCCGATGCCGGCGGGTGGCGGGTCGGCGTTGGGCATCGACTTGTTCGTACTCGGGTCATCGTGCGCTTCGTAGAACCGACATCATTCGGCGGCGTTGTGGTCGACAGAACATGAAGCCGGGCCGTTGCGGCCGTGGCCGTCATGGTCACAGGTGTTTATCTCCGGCGATGAATTGCATCCTTCGTGCCAGCGCACAGACGGGGCGGCCGTGCGCCGCCAGCACGCGGCGACGCGCCGATTTCGCCCGAAGATTCAGCGGAATCGATGCGTTCGCGGGTCGAAAATGGGGCACAAGCTGCCGCAGGGCGCAAAATTCGTCGATTTGATAAGATCCCGCCCCGGAACCATCTGCCGTCGGATGGCCGGAATACTTGACTTCGGGGATCTGTTTTCCAAACGGTCACCCGCGTCGCGGGCGGCCAACCACAACTTTCATGGGTGGGTTCATCGATGCGAAGCAAGCTTCTCACTGCCAGTCTGGTCCTCGCGCTCGGGGCGGGGTATGCATTCAACGCCTTTGCGCAGGTCAAGCCCGAGGTTCTGGTCGATCAGCGCATCGCCGCGATGCGTTTGCAGGGCAAGTACCTGTTCCCGCTCGTGCCGATGGCGCAGGGCAAGGTGCCCTACGACGCGGCCCTTGTCGCGCGCAATGCCGGGTACCTCGACGTATTGATCAGATTGGCCTGGGATGGCTTCGATCCGAGCACGCAAGGCGTGAAAAGCCGCGCGCTGCCGGAGATCTACGCCGAGCCGGCCAAATTCAAGGCCGCGCAGGAGACTATGTTCACCGAAATGAACAAGTTCGTGGCGGCGGCCAAGAGCGGCAACGAGGCCAACACCAAGGCAGCCATCGGCGAAGCTCTCAAGGCGTGCAACGGTTGCCACGACACCTTCCGGCAGAAAGCGCAGTAGCGACGGCAGGCGGTTTGGCCCCGGCGGACGTCCCGCCGGGGTGGGCGCGGCTCGCGTTCGCGCTCCTGTTGCTGGCATGCGCGGCGAGCGAAAATGCTGCGGCCGCCGGTGACGCGAGTCGAGGTCAATACGTCGCGATAGCCGGAGGCTGCATCGGCTGCCATACCCAGGACAGGAACGGCGCCCCGCCGTTCGCCGGCGGCCGCGCGCTGAAGACGCCGTACGGAACCTTCTACGGACCGAACCTGACGCCACACCCCCAGGCAGGGCTCGGTCGCTGGACCGAGGCCGATTTCGTGCGCGCGATGCGCGCCGGCGTGCGTCCCGATGGCGCGCACTATTACCCGGCGTTCCCGTATCCGTCATTCACGCGGATCAGCGACGGCGATCTGTCGGACCTCTGGGCATACCTGCGTTCCCTGCCGCCGGACAACCGTCCCAACCAGGCGCACGAGCTGCGCTTCCCGTTCGGGTGGCGCTACGCCATTGCGGCCTGGAAATGGCTTTTCTTCACCCCAGGCCCGTTCGCGAGCGACAGCCGGCGCACCGCGGCCCTGGATCGCGGAGCCTATCTGGTCGAGGCGCTCGGCCACTGCGGCGAATGCCACACGCCGCGCAATTTCCTCGGCGCCACGAAACGGGATCGACCGTTCGCAGGAGGGAAAGGCCCCACCGGCAAGGACGTGCCGAACCTGACGCCGACCCGGCTGAAGAAGTGGAGCGACGCCGAGCTCATGGAATTCCTGGTCTCGGGCATCACGCCCGATTTCGATTCGGCCGACGAAACCATGGCCGAGGTCGTGCGCAACACGACGAGCCGGCTCAGGCCGGCGGATCTCGCGGCGATGATCGCGTATCTGCGCGCGCTGCCGCCGCTGCCCGAGGTGTCCCGATAGGAACAACGTCCCTTCGCGTGTGCCGTCGTTCCTGCTGAGGGTGGAGAACTGCGGAACCGACCCGGCGTAGACCGACGGACCTGGACGCACCGCTGCATTACCCGGCGTTGCGGACGCGCACCGCGGCCGCCCCGGACAGCGGTACGCCAACTATCTGGAGACGTGCCGCCGCGCCGGCGACGGTCGGGCTACGTTCACCTGTCCGTGCCGGAGCCTAGCGAAGTCCAGGACTGCGGCGCGCGAGTCGGATCACTCGTAGACTGATCCTGCCGCAAGCGCCAGATGACGACACCGGTCAAACACCCAACGCCAAAGGCAATGACGAAAACCGTGATCGAGGCTAGCATTTTGCCCCCGAGTCAGTAGTTCGGTGCCGCGCACGGCACGATTGGGTCGACCCCGGTTCAAACCGCGACTTCCCGGGGGGGCAGATAGTCTACCCGCGAATCTCGCGTGTAAGGTTAGACCGTTCGTCGGCTGATCCGAGGCTTTGGCGACCTCGGCGGCGCTTACTCAGGCCCGTAGCGCGTTATCGTCACGTCAACAAAGGGATCGAGCCGCTTTTGCTCGTGACGCGCGGCGCGATCCTGATCGCCGGCCATTCGCATCAAGACGAGCACGAACATCAGCCCGAGCGCCCAACCGACAAGGCCAAGCATGATCCAGCTTAGACTCACTTGCCTACCCGCCGTTTGATCCCGAAGCGCACATTCTGACGACGCCGCCAAGGCAGCAACTTGGCCTAGATCAAGAAAATGCACCGCCGTGGTGCAATGAAACCAGGGGATTGTTCCCGCGGCCAGCATTCAATAGGGCGCGTTCAATCGGTCGACGCAACACCTTCTGATCCAATGTGCAGATGAGGAGGTGCACGCATGGCGAAAGCTGGTGCCTCCCTTCGTGCCCATGACGCCGTTGCCGCCGTCCGCATGCCGCCAGCCTTGCGTTCAGAACGCATAGCTGACGCTCACCGACAGGTAATCGCGGTCACGCAACGGATTCGAGCCGCTGGCATAGCTTGTCGCCTGGCCCGGCGGCAGCGGGCCGGAAGACCCGTTGGGCATGTCGGTGCCCGAGTAGGTCCTGCCGCCGAAGTACGCGGTATAGGCGATGTCGGCCTGCCAATTCTTCAGATAGCTCACGCCCAGACCGACGGTCAATGCCTTGACCCCAGCAGTGAATGTCGGACCGACGCCGCTGACGTCATGCGCGAACGCGACATGCGGCGTTACCGTGCCGCCGTCGATCACGTTGTAGAAGTCGCTCCGGCCCGCGAGGCGGTAGCCCCACGAATTGCGGGTCGCGAAGCAGCCGGTGGACGTGGAGTTATAGGCGCTCGAGGCATCCGAACCGGGCTGCGGCAGGTGACACCCGGGCGCTGCAAACTTGAGGTTGTCCGGCAGGTCGAGATGCGTATAGCCGACCTCTGCGATTGCCACCACCTGGCTCGCGGCCAGGATCGGGCCGAACGCCTTGGTCGCAGTCGCCAGCACCTGGTGCATTGCGACCCTGCGGTAGCCGGTGATCTCGGTGCCGTAGGGCACCAGGCTGGCGGCGTCGGGGCCGGTGCCGGTCAGCTGGTTGCCTGAGCCGGCGACGGCGAGGAGCACCTCCGCAGCGGGCAGTTGCTGCGGCTGGTTGCCGCGGTACGAGTACTCGCCCTGAAGTGACACTCCACCCGGAAGTCCCGCACTTGCGCCGATGCCCCAGAGCTTGATGTGTTTCGGGTAGTCGACGAACGCGGTGCCGGCGCGTCCGGCCGCCGTGGCGCACGCTGCATTCGTTGCGTTCTGCGCCGACAGCGTTGTCGCCCGTGCAACCCCGCCGACGATCGGCGCGAGGCTGGCGATGTTGGCCGGCGTCTGCAACCGGTCGAATGCCGGCAGGTCGACGAGCGTGCATGCAGGATCGCCGGCAGCCGTCGCCGGAATGCCGGCGGCATTCAGCGCCGCGACCTCGGCCGGTGCCAGATTGCCCGAAATCGTCGACGCCACCGTGAGTCCGCCCCGAACCCCCGACACGTAGGGTGCGCGGCTGTGGTAGTTGACGTGGTAGACGCTGATTTCGGCATTGGCATGCGGAACGAGGTAACGCAGCGCAACCCCATACTGGCTGCCCTTGTCCTCGCGCGTGCTTCCACGGGGGAGGTACAGTTGTCCTGCGCGGCTGACCGGATAGACACCCGCGGCGCCGTGCGAATCGTTGCGGCGGCCGAAGCCCGCATAGAAGATCTTGCCGTCGTCGACGGCGAAATCATCGGTGCTGAAGAACATCCCGCGCGGTTCGAGTCTGTCGTGCGTGTCCGGAAAATGCTCGTCCCACCGCGGCATCCACGTCGCCTCGACCGACCAGCGGTCGGTGACCTCCTGCAACAGCCACAGCATCGGCGTCGGGCTCAGGGCTTCCTTCAACTCGGCACCGGGCGTGCGCAGCCTCTCCACGTCGA
Organism: uncultured beta proteobacterium; assembly: GCA_963823215.1. GTDB lineage: Bacteria > Pseudomonadota > Gammaproteobacteria > Burkholderiales > Casimicrobiaceae > CAIWHR01. The sequence goes on along the minus strand of CAWGKT010000019.1, from coordinate 104,697 downwards.
CCGGATTGAGAATGTTGATCCCGTTCCGGATGAACGTGCTCTCGCCCCAATTCACGACCTGGTCGCCGACGCGCACGAAGAGCGTGCGGCCGGCGACGTCGAACCTCCCGAACGCGTAGAAATCCAGCAGGCGCGCATAGTTCGCCGTGTGATCCTGCGCCTTGATACCAAGCTCGGCCTTGTCGCTCGCGGCCTTGTCGTAGAAATAGGTGCCGCGGGCGAAGAGGCCGAAATCGCGGTAATCGAGCAGGAAGTCGACCGTGGTCTTGAACGCCAGCGAGGCGAGATCCCCCTTGCTGTAATTGAGATTGCCGTCGTCGGCGTTCGTGTCGCGCGAAGTGCCGCCATTGGCGATGGCGATCAATCCCCGGTTGCGACCTTGCGTCCGCCAGATCGAGCCGACGGAGAGCGTGGTGTCGAGGTAACCGGTCACCTCGCCGCCCGCGAATTCGAACTCGAACGCATGCGCCGGCGCCGCCACCGCAAGCGCTAGTGTCGCGGCGAGCACGGCAGCATCCGCGGGACGTCGCGTGGCCATCAGCGATAGGCGCCGCGGGTGACTGAAAAGGTCCGCCACGCGCGCGCATGCTCCCGCGCTGCGTTCGTGCCGTCCTTGAGCCAGGAATCGAGCGGCTGGCCGGACCGCCACCGGACGCAGGCCGCATAAAGCAGACGCAGGAACAGAATGGTGCTGCTCACGAGCGTCCAGACGACCACACCGACGAACGCGGCATCGGGGCGCCCCGCAGCAGTGGCGACGGTCAGGATGACGAGGCAGGGGTTGCGCCGCGCGGTGATCAACCTGAACCAGGCGTCGAACGGACGCCACGCAAAGATGCCGCAATGCCCGAGCTGGTGGAACGCGACCTCGATCAGGCGACCCGCAACGTAGCCTCCGGCGACGAGCCAGCACAGGATCGCGATCGACATCCCCTCGGGCTGCGCCGGGCCCAGCCCGAGGCCCCAGGCCAGGGTCCAGAGCAGCGGATCCATCGACTCCAGCGCGCCGAGGCCGAGCCCCCAGGCGAGATACCAGAATGGCGGATGCACGACGTCGAGGCCATGATCGAGAAAGTGCCCGAATCGGCTGCTCGCCACGGTCACCCGGGCGAGCTTGCCGTCGACGGTATCGAGCAGCGTCATCACCCAGCCGCAGGCAAGGCCCGCCGCATATGCGCCCTGATAGAACGCGTACGTCGCCGCGAGCACGAGCAGGACTCCGAGCAGCGTGACGCTGTTCGGCGTGATGCCGAGGCGTGCGCACCAGCCGACCAGCACCCGCGCCGGTCGGGGCCACCACCATTTGGTGACGAAATCGGTGACGCCCTTGTAGGCGTTGCCATATAGCAGCGCCTCCAGCGCGGCGCGTTTGTCCGGCGTCACCGCCTCGAGCAGCGGCGGCGCGGTCTTGCGCAAGTTGCGATCGTAGCCGGCAAGATCGAGCACTGAGAGCACGCGCAGGTCAGGCGGCCTGGCGGCGCCATCGCGGATGCAGGCGACGACGGCGCCCAGGCGTTCGCGCGCCACCGACGCCGCCGCGACGCGGCCGTCGTCCGGCCGGACCAGCAGCGCGTCCTGGTGCGCGAGGATTCCGCGCAGAGTGAGCAGCCCGAACAGCAAGCCGGCATCGACGACCAGGACCTGCCGCGCATCACCGATATCCGCCGGATCCGTCGCGATCACCCGGACGCCGACCTCCCGCAACTGGCGGCGCAGGCGTTCGTGCGCATCGAGCCCCCACAGGCTGCAGGGCGACGCCCCGACGATGAGCGCGGCCGTGCTCATTGGACTGCCTTCGCGCTGCGCACTCCGGTAGCGCTCTCGGGGCGGCACTTCGTGCTCATGGCGAACGGGCGAGCAGGTGATCGCCGAGTCGGTGCGCGAGGGCCAGGATGGTCAGCGTCGGATTGGCCCAGCCCGCGGTCGGGAAGACCGAGCTGCCGGCAACGTAGAGGTTGGCGTACCCGTGCACGCGACAGTTGCGGTCGACCACGCCCTGCGCCGGGCTGTTGCTCATCCGCGTCGTGCCCATGTGATGGTAGCCCCCGATCGGATGGCTGCTGACAGTAGGGTCGACCGGCCAGGCGGTGCTGCCGTCGTACAGCCACGGCGCCGGCTCGAGCCTGCCCAAGCCGCGCCGCGCCAGCTCGGCGCCCAGGCGCTCGGCCATCAACCGCACCGTGCGCTTGTCGAGTTCCGAGAGGCGCCACTCGAGCGCTGCGTGCGGCACCCCGAGAGCGTCGCGCGTCGGCGCCAACGTCACCCGACTCGCCGGATTCGGCGCCTGTTCGGCGCGCACGATCACGTGCACGCGGGTCAGACCGCGTGCGAAGCGCGCGCGCACGATGGGCTCGCGCAACCTGCGCTGGATGAACCTGCGCAGGTTGCGGTAGGCATGCCAGATCTGGCGCTTGCTGCGGGTTGGCGAAAGCTCTTCCCGCAGGTCATTGTAGATCCGCTTGTGCAGCGTCAATCCGCGCACCGGATCGCGCTGCAGCTTGAACGTGAACGCCGAATTCAGGATCGCCGCCTCACGCTGGAACGCGGGCGCCGGCAGCAGCACCGGCGCGATCCGCGTACCGTCCGAGCGCGAACGCGGCTGGAACGCCGCCCAGAGGTCGAACCCGGCGCGCGCCTCGAGAACGCCCGCGCGGCCGTGCGGATGCTCCATGAAGCAGCGTCCGACCTGGTCATGCGCATTGCCTATGCCGTGGGGCTCGACCTCGCAGGACGCGAGCAGCAGGCGCGCATTCTCGACGCCGCCGCAGGCCAGCACGAACTGCCGCGCGCGAAGCTCAGTGCGGCGGCCGTCGAGCGTCGCTAGCTCGAGCGCAGTCACCGCGGTCGCGCTGGCCGCGGCCTGCACGCGAACGACAGTCGCGTGCAGCAGCACTCGCACATCCCGTGCGCCGACAATGTCCGCCGCACGCGGCGCGGCGAAGCGCTCGGCGACGTCGTCGAAGTGCCACAGGCGGGTCACGAAGGCCACGGGGTCCACGCCGAGGCGTGCGGCATGATCGCTGTCCCACCCGTCGGGGCTGGCCGCGTCGGGACCAAGCTCCACGTCCGACGCGGCAGCCGCGTACCAGCGCTCGATCTCGTCCAGGGCGAACGGCCAGCCGGAGAGCGGGACCCAGTCGCGCTGCGCGAAATCGATCGCCTCGAGGCGCGCGCAGCGCCCGCCCCAGACGTTGGTCGTCCCGCCGAAGAAACGCAGTCGGGCATGAACCAACGGATAGTAGGCGTCGCCGAGGTTCGGGCCGTCGGCGAGCCCTTGGGTCGCCGCGTCGAAATCAAGCCCGCCGCTCTCCACGACGACGATGTCGCGGCCGCGTCCGGCGAGGTGCCGGGCCAGCGTGAGTCCTGCCGCACCGGCTCCGACGATGGCGACGTCGCAATCGAGGTTGCCAGCAGCGGCGTGTTTGCGCAGATCGACCAGCATGTTCGCGTGCGGCGGGCGACGCAATTCTAGCGCGACGGCACGTGCCCCCTTGCGGCGACGCATCTCTTGATCGATCGCAGCGTGAACGCGCGCATCACCCACGCGGGTCGCTGCCGCTCCAATTCGTTCATTCGACGTCGAATTGCGGGTGGCCAAGGGCAGAATTGAACCACCGACACGAGGAATTCAAGACTCAAATTGATGACAATCCGCAACCAGCCGCCACACGCAACGACAAGCGAAACAGAGAGTTGCAATTTAGCATAAGTCGCCAGGTGATGCCCATCCTTGCCCTGATTTGCGGCGGCGTGTCGCAGAAATGTCCCACGTCCCCGGTGAGCGTACGCATCGGTGCAGTTACGGGACGGAATCGCTGCCGCACCGTACTCTCGCTACTTCAGAACGGATACCCTCGTCTGCTCGACGGTTGCGCGCAATCCGATGGACGACGATTTCGCGGTCGATGCCCTTCAGCCGCATGGACCGCGCATCGACGCCGTACCCGGCCAGCAGCTCAGCCGCACCGGGAACACGGTACAACTCGTCGCTGATGCAGACCTCGTCGGGCGACGCCATGCCCTGGATGCGGGCGGCGATATTGACCGTCTGCCCGAAATAGTCGAGCTGACCATTGAGCGTGACGGCGAGACACGTGCCCGCGTGGGCCCCCATCTTGAGCGTAATCATCTGCCCGCCGGCCGCCGCGTTGAAATGCGAAATCACCGTTCGCATTTCGAGGGACGCGCGCAGCGCATCGAGGGGCCGGTGAAAGGTCGCCATGACAGCGTCGCCGATCGTCTTGACCAAAGCGCCGGAGTGGCGCGTGATGGCATCCCGCAGCAAGCCGAAATGCTCCTGGACCAGCTGGAACGCCTTCACGTCGCCGAGCCGTTCGTAGAGGGCCGTCGACCCCGTGATGTCGGTGAACAGCAGCGCCATCGCGGTCACGCCCAGCCCTTCTCCGGAAACGATGGTCTCGGAGGGAAAGAGGTCGAGAAACGTCTGATGGGACAACAGGCGCGAGCCCGACAGGAAGCGTTCCAGCCTGATCTCGTAGTGGCCGGGGACGTTGATGCCCAGCAGCGCGACTCGCTTCGCCGAGGCATTGGTGAAGACGAATTCGAGCGAGCCCGGTGCCGCCGTGGCATGCGGAACCTCCGACGCGCTCTCGACATGCGTGAAGGCCAAGGGGAGGTTGCGCCGATCGCGCGACTGTTGCACTTCGACGACCGGGCCGCTCGTGAAGTACAGGAATCCAGGCCCGATCGCCAAAGGAAACGCTTTCGTTTCCTCCGGCTCGACGAAGGCGGTCAGCACGGCGCTCCGGCGGTAGAAGTCTCGCAACGACGGACCACCGTCGACCACGCCGTTCGCGGTGAACCGGTAATCGAGCGCATACGATTCGGCGTCGAGCGACGCCGGGTCGTGGTAACGCGATTCCCGCACCGCCCGTGACAGCGTGAACGTGATCTCGATGAATCCGCTCAAGTCCGCGTCGCGTTCGGCGATGCACACGTTGCAGAAATAACGCGAACTGGCCGAGCGCAGCGATTGGAAGGTTTCCGCGATCTCGCCGCAGCCGGGGCAAACGTATTGCCACTCCATGCTGAACAGTCCGGCCTTCCGACCATGCAGGAAGAGGTCGATCGCGACCTCCTCGTCGATGCCCTGCGCGGCGGCGAACGTGACGGGATCGATCCGGACGACTTGCGAATCGTCCGCGGTCCGAATGAACGAGTCCAGCACGAGAACGAGATCGTTGTGACCCGGGAAGCTCGCGTCGATCTCGCGGAGCTTCTCCGCGAGCAGCCGCTCGTCCCCTATCGTGGCGATCGTCATGTACCTGCGCAGGGCGTGTTGCTGACTACCCCAGCGTGAACCGTAGCATGCCGTCGGGGACGCTGGCAAAAATGGCAGTCGGGACCAGGCATTGCGGTTGAAAAGGAGAGGCATTTCGATCGCGCGAGCCTGAAGTGGTGGCGTCGGTGGCACGGGCCCAAGGACCGTCCAGACACGCTTTGCATTGGTAAACTGCAAAGAGAGACGGCCCCGCTCGGGGGCCGTCTCTCCTGCTGATGGTGGAGGTGGCGAGAATCGAACTTGTCCATTTCCCCTAGCAAACTCCGCCTTCTACGGGTTCACTGTCACCCTTACCACCACCCTTACCACCTCGGTCGCCAGCTTGGCAGGCAATTAGGCGCGAATCGGAACTCGGGGCCAATAGTCTGTGCGGCGAAATCGGGACGCACGAACGTCTGCAACAACTGGATGCGGACATTCGGCCTGGGCGGGGCATTGGGGGCGATCGACCCAGAGTGGTCCATCGAGCTTCCGGAAAGCCGACGTTCGACAGAGGAGAAACGGCCGTTCAACGCGGTAGGTCGGCGCACTTTATATCGTCCCCGCATCCATGTCAGCTGGGCCGCGATTTGGCAAGACTTGGTGGCCGGGCGCGATCGGACTGGTGCGGTAACGCCGATGCGCACTCGCCATTGAAAGGTCCTTAGAACAATCCGCCGAACGCTTCAATCTGGGTATTCGTGCCATGATGGCTACGGGTTCGCCGCCCGCATTGTTGCAATACTCGCCGTCGAAAATAGCGCTGCTGCCTGAACCAGTCGAATCAGGGAGAAGGTCAGATGCTGGCAAATGTATGCGTCCAGTCGCGCGAGCGCCCGTTAAGCGTGCCCGCACGATGGTGGATGCTCGCCGTGGTCGCATGGTCGGTCTCCGGACCCGCGAACGCAAACAACGGCCTCAATATGATCGGCTTTGGCGCAGAGTCGATCGGCATGGGCGGTGCCGATGTCGCCGTCGCACGCGACACTGGGGCACTCAATACGAATCCGGCCGGCATCACCGCGCTCAAACGGCCGGCCTTCGATGGCGACGCCGCCGTGGCGTTCGCAACCAATGTCGCCCACGCCGACATCCTCGGCAACGATCAGCGGGTCGACAACTGGTACATCATGGCGGGCAGTTTCGGATTCACTGCCCCTCTTGCCCCCGGGCTCGTAGCGGGCATTGGGGTCTTTGCGCAGGGCGGGGCAGGGAACGTGTACAAGAATCTGCGCACGCCCTTCGACACGACGGATGAGCTTTCGGCACAAATCGGCTTCGCGAAGCTCGCGCCTGCCCTTGCGTGGCAGGCCACGGACGAACTTTCCGTCGCCGTGAGCGTCCCCATCGCTGCGATTCTCGCCAAGCAGCGGGTATTTCCCAACGCGTCGGTCTACAACCCCGCCAACCCCACGCAGAATTTCTTTGGTCTCGATCTAAAGAACGCGCGTGGGGTCGGGGCTGGCGTCAAGCTGGGGGCACTGTGGCACGCAAGCCCTGCGCTCTCGATCGGATTGACGGGATCGAGCCGCATTAACCTGACGGCGGACAATGGCAACGCAACGGTGAACATGACGGCGGCCGGGCTAGGCATCGTGCATTATGGCGCCGCCCGCCTCGAGGGGTTCGCACTTCCTCCTGAGGTCGCCGTGGGTGCGGCGTGGCAGGTCACCGACCGCACACTGATCACCGCAGAGATCACGCAGCTCTGGTGGTCGAACGCGCTGCGAAGCACCTCGCTGACGCTCACGCAGCCCGACAATCCGGACGCACCGCCGGTACTTTCGCAAACCGCGGTGGTGAACGCCCGCGACCAGACCGTATTCGCCGTCGGAATTGCACATGAGCTCGACAATCAGCTGACGCTATACGGCGGCCTCAATTACGGTCGCAATCCGATTCCACCTGAAAATCTCACGCCGCTCATCGCCGCCATCGGCGAGTGGCACATCACGGGCGGCTTCAGAACGCCCCTTGACCCTGGATGGGCGGTGAGCGGGGCATTCGAATACCTATTGCCGAAGACCATCCAATATGACAATCGAGCGTCGCCGCTTGGCCCGAGCACCGAGCGGGTTTCCTACATTGCATTTCACCTGATGCTCAGCCGACGCTGGTGACTCGTCGGCAAGACGAGCCCGGCGGATGCGCAGCCACCCGCCGCACGGATCGCCCATACCCGGTTAGCCGATAGGTTACCGTGGTGCGCTACCGGGCGAGGTCGTGTGACCGGCGGTGGTTGATCGCGGCCCCGGCCCGCAAACGGCACCCCTGGCCGCAGCAGCATTTCGCTGGGACGTCCGGCAGGTTCAGCCTCGCGCCGGAGTCCTCGAACGTTCCGGTACTTCCGAGCGATCCCGCCTACTTGATTCGGCCTCAGGCACCGCAACGAGTCAGGCAGGCCAGGAACATTGGCGGCGTCGAGGTGAAGTTGGGAAACGGAAACGAATCTGTAACGCAGACGCGCGTAGCTTTGACTACCGATGCGTCAGGCGGTGGATACCACCAAGTACCGCGTCCGCTCGGGTCGTCCCCATGGCCGCCTCGGCGTCGCCTTGCCGCGGGCTGGCCGCAGCGGACACACTGTTGACAATGTTGATCGTTGCGAGGAGTTTCCGGATGAAGTTCGATCACGCACTCTGCTTAGCGGGATTGATTGCCTTTTCTGGCGCGCTGCACGCGGAGAGCTGCGCCGGGGGTGTCGGCGGTGGCATGGACGCCACTGGCAATGAGTGCAACGATGCCCGCTGGCAAACGGACGCCTCTGCATCCGTAGCCTCGCCCGTTGTGGCGCCCACGGTAGCGCCGAACGCTGCGGCCTGCCGAGCGCAAGGTATCCGGGCCGGTGAAGGCTGCTGGAAAGCCACCCGCCGTTGCTTTGGCGGGAGTTGAGGAGCGGCACTTGCCGAAGCGCAGCCCTCGCGCAAGTCCTCCGGTCCCCAGTGCCGACCGCCAACCTGCGGTCGAAACGTCGCCGCGCGCGGCGACGCATTGAAGCTCTCATGGGCAGCGCTTGCGAGCGTCTGCTGGCTGTCTGTAGCCCATGCTGCCGGACCCGATGCAAATACCGCGTACGAGCGAGCGCTGGCTGAATATGAAATCGGGCACTATGCACAAGCCGTCAGGCACTTCAGGAGTGCGGCCGAAATGGGCGATAAGCGGGCTCCGGAAGTGCTGGCAATGATGTATCGGATGGGCCAGCGCCTCTACGGTGACCAGGTCCACGTGGACACCGTAGAAGCCGCGCGGTGGGCAGCAATCGCAGCGGAGCGATCTGGGGTGTCCGCAACGGCCCCGGCTTCGCTCCGGCACTAATTCTTCGCAGCGAGTTGCTGTCCGGCATGCCAGGCGTTCACCGTTTCCTCCACCCCGGTGGCACTTTCGAGCAGGACGCCGGGGCTTTCTCTTCCACTGCGCTCGACAATCGTCGAAGGAGGCGATCAAGACATGCAAGCTGCAGAGCGCAGAAGACTAATCCTCAGCATGTCGGGCGCGCGCCCGGCTGGGCGATGGGTGGTGTTCGGCTGCGCCTGCGGACTGGGCGTGCTCGTACTGGTGGTGACGGCGTTTCGCGGCGGCGAGGTCACCGTCCAGCCCGGAACGCAGTTCGCCGGTGCCCCACCCGCATCGGCGGATGCGACGGTCGTCCGGTCCGACGTACATCGCAAAATGGTATTTGAGGACCGTCGCGCGAACTTTGTCGCCCGCGCGTCACGGCTCGGATCGGCGAGTGCCGTGCTAGTTCCTCACTCGTCGACCACAGGACCGTAAGCAGAATCAGGCGTGTCAGCTGGGCGACTATGGATCCCCGCATGCAATGCCGCATGGAGCGCTTCCGTCTCCGGAGTAGGCTTTATCCCGAGCACGACCGACAGCATTTGCCGGCAGCGGCGATAGACGTCGAGCGCCTCGGCGCGGCGGCCTGTGCGGGCGTAACCGTCCATCAGACGGCGGTAGATGCCTTCCGCCAAGGGTTCGAGTTCGATCGCCTTTCGGTACAGATTGATCGCGCCCTCGATGTCGCCACCGCGCTCCAGATCGGAGGCAGTTGTCTGCACGAAGCGTAGGAATTTGCTACGCAACCGATCCCGGTGTGCAAGCATCCAGGGGCGTTCTTCGTCGCCGGGCAGAAAGTGGCCGCGATAGAGGTGCAGCACATGCTCGGCCGACCTGGGGGCGTCGCGCGCGGGTTCGTCGAGCATCCGTTCCAAGGCGACCGCATCGACCCAACACCATTCGGCACCGAGCGAAACTCTGCCATCGGACACATCGATCGCCTGCTCGCCATCGAGCAGCTTGCGCAGGCGATGCAACGCGACGCGCAAGGCATCCCGGGCCGCATCGCCTTCAGCTTCCGGCCATAGCCTGCCCGCCAGCGCCTCCATGGTTACGCCGTGAGGGCCGAGCGCGATGATGGCCTTCAGCAGATCGAGGACGCGCTGCTTTGCCTTGCCGGCCGCGTGCATGGGCGTGCCTTCCTTGTGCAGCTCGAAGCGCCCCAAGGTATAGACCCGGACCGGCCACGGCCACCCCTCCGCGTAGTGCTTGCCGGGCGACAGTCCGCGCTGGCGAATGAAGCGGCGCACGTAATCGGCTTCGATTTCGGCTTCCAACGCCCGCGCAAACACATCGCGCATCATTTCGGGCACCCACAATGGGTGGCAGTTCATGTAGTCGCGCCCACGGCCGATCGCGAGCCCTTCGCGCAGGGCCTCGTCAGCCTCCGGCAGGGAGCGACCGCGCAGGTGCGCCCATGCGGTGACCATCAGCGCCTGGAACTGCAAAATGTGGCTCGGCATGGCGCGCGCGAAATGCATTGCCGCCGCGAGTTGTACCAATGCCGCTTCGCACTGACTGTCGAGTACCAACATCTGCGCATACTGGATCCGATAGCTCGCCGTCATGAACGGCACGCCAAGTGCCTCGGCAATCGGCAACTCCCGCTGCGCAATTTCCAGGGCACCCGCCAATTGACCGTCCGCGATTAGCGCTCCGGCCCGCAGGAAATGATAGTGGTTGATGTCCACCCTGCGCTGGGGATGAAGCAGCGGCGCCATCCGGGCGAGTTCCTGGATCGCTCCCGCCGCGTCCCAGGCGCTGAGTGCGATGTACACGCCCTGTGCGGCGATGACCGGGTCGAGGATCCGCACGCCGGATTCCTCGGCAATCGCGCGGGCAAGACCTGCGATGTCCAACGCCTTCGCGTGCTCGCCCGTTTGCCAATATATGCCGCACCGGCCGATGCAGGCCATCAGCGCGCTCAACGGTGCGCCGTCCCGGACCCTTCGATTCAGGTCGAACTCCTGCAAAACGGTCTGCGCTACGCCGTATTCCCCCGACCAGCCGCAGAAGCCGGTCACGAGAGCGATCGGACCCGCTTTCGCGCGAACATCGGGGAACGTCTGCACGAAATTGCGCGCCCGCTCTACCCACCGCGGAAGCAACGGATGCGTGGGACACGCAAACCAGACGCCGAGCAGCCCATGGATCACGCGGAGCTCGATTTCCGGTGGGAGCACCGGGTCCGCCGCGAGCAGACCATCGAGTTCGTTAATCCACGGGAGTAAGGCCCCCTGTTCACCGAACTGAAAGTGCATGGCCTCAAGCACGCCGGCGCATGCGAGAAGAGTACCGGTGAAGTCTCCGCTGGAGCGGAAAGCCCCATGTGCGGCCTCGAAGTGCCGCTGAGCGGCGCCCGGATCCGTCATGCAGCTGCAGACCCCTGACCAATAATGCAGCCACGGCTGTGATTCCACGATAGTGCCCGGCAACGCTGCAATCCAGCCCTGCAAGGTCTGCCACCGCCCCTGACCCAACAGCCCCGGTGCCTGCTGGCAGATGAGGCGGATCGCGTCCGGCCAGTCCGTCGCGTCAATCCGCAGCTGCACGGCTGCTTCGATCTCGCCCGCCTGCTCGAGCATTTTGGCGGCGCGCGTGCGGAGTGCCGCGAGTTCCTCGGGCGGCAGCACCGCTTGGGCTTGCGCCAGGAGAAATTGCCGGAACAGGGGATGGTAGTCGTACGTCGCGTGCAAACCCGCCCGGCGCTCTGTGAAAAAGTGATTACGATGCAGCTCGGCAAGGAGTTCCGCGGCGCCGGGGAAGCCTGTCAACTGTGCCGCCAGCGCCGCGGGCACCGCCGGCAACACAGCGGTCCGAACGAGGAAGTCCCGAGTCGGGTCGTCCGTCGCAGCGAGGATTTCGCCGGCAAAGTAGTCGAAGATTCCGTGCTGCGTATCGTAGGGCGCCGTGCGCGGAACAAGGTTGTCGGCCTGGGCGCGCAGCATCAGCACCAGACCGGCGGTCCACCCCTGCGTCAGGTCGAGCAGCGCCGGCACAGTCGCAGTGGAGTGCCCGCCTGCCGTGGCGATTTCCAGTGCCTCGCGCTCGTTGAGCCGCAGGTGATTCCAGTTGACATGCACGAAAGCGGCATCGGCCGCATGGCGCGCGAAGGGGGCCCCGGGAGTGTTGCGACTCACGCATACAATCGCCATTCCTGGCGGGACCTCGTTCAACGCCCAAGCTATGACCTGCTGTAACGGAGAATCGCCGGCGACCTCTTGCAGACTATCGAAAACAACGACTGTCGGCAGCGTCAGGCGCGCGAAAAGGTCGCGAAAATAGCGGCGCGCGAAATCGCCCAATCCCGCCAGGTATTCAGGCGTAAGGTGCGGCAGTGGCCGACGCTTGCCACGCGCGGTACCTTGGGCCGCGACGCCGAGATAGTGGAAGAACGTTGCGGGATCACGATCTCCGGCATCGACCCGATACCACACGCCGCCCTTCTTCCCTTGATCGAGCCAACTGGAAACCAATGACGTCTTGCCGGAGCCCCCGGGTCCGGACACCCAGGCGAAGCGGCTTTGTTCCACTCCGTCGAGCAGCTTGAACAGGCGTTCCCGCGCCACGAGTCCCGCCGCATCGGGTCGCGCCAGTTTGGCCAGCAAGGATGGGGAACGCGCCATTACGTCAGTAAGTATCCCGGCGAAGCCGGGGGGCCTAGATTGTGAGCCGCTTAGGGCAGCATCGCGGGGCCGCTTTGGCGGTTGCTCGTCATCGCAATAGGTTCAGCAGTTCCAAGGGCCGGGGGGCGCAACTCGGGGAATATGCATCGTAGCGGTGGTGTCCCTGTGATTTCCGCACGCGCCGCATCTTGTGACAAACGCCCACCTATTGCAAGGTTTCGGCGTTTTGCGTAGACCGTTCCGGGTAGATATCCGTCCAAATCACGACGGTGTTTTGGCCCGTAGATTGGCTCGAGGTGGGATGACCGCTTACCGGCAATTCGGGCAGCGACGATGACCGTCTCTTCATGGCCGGTCAGAGACCCACAGCGTGCCGATTCGAGTGGCGGCTGGGCGCAGCACAGCAGTCATGTGGACGTGACCGGCCAGTGAATATCGTAGTCCCGCTACTCGTCGCCAGGGAACGGTCGGCCATGCCAAGCGGACGCTCAATCGATCGCATGAGCGGGGGTCCGATGACCACGAAGCCCATTGCAGTACCCCGCTTGGGCCTTCCCCCGGGGGCCGATATGGGGCGCGTGCCCGCTCAGTTGAGTCTCCACGCATATATCGGGCTGTCGACATGTCGAACCAGAATGGCGACGTCGACATTATCAAAGGAGGCAATTCGAAATCGTCCAAAGACATGCGACAAGTTCACCCCAAAGCGCGAACGACCCGCCGCGTCGGCGATCGGCCTCAGGGTCCCGGCTGCGGGTTGGTGTGCCTGCCAATTCCACTCCTCGAGCAGGCCGCGCGAAACGCGCTCAGGCGGCGGCGCAATGGTGTACACGATTCCATCGTCCACGGGGGAAAAGTACACGAGACGAGCGATGTTCGGCGCATATTCCAGCGCCGCAAATGGCCGCAGTCGCGGTTTTTGCCCGACCGATGTCAGGCAGACAATCTCCCGCGCCGGATCGACCGGATTCAGCGCATGCAACTCGTTGCGAGCGTGTACCGACACGACGATGACGTCGCCCAATGGATCAATTTGCATGGCGTTGTGATCGGCAATCCCGGGGAGCTTGTTCGGGAAGTGTTCGGTCCAGCGCCCGTATGTTCCATTTCCGTTGTCGCCATCGGGATGGAAGCCGATGAAGGCATTGCCGCCGCCATCGTCACCAGAATGTCCCCAGAGCAGACGCCGTGAATCGTCCCAGGTTGTCCAACCCCCGGAATTGAGAATTGCCGTGGGATGCTTTGGCCCTCGTCGCCAGCGCAAGGTTTCGAGATTGAAGAGATGGGGTATCGCGACGGCTTTGACGAATCTGCCCAGCTCCGTCTGACCCTTCAGCAGAATGTAGTCGTTACCGATCGGGTCGTATTGGACGTACCCATAGGTATGCGGCGGAAGCGGCGAGTCGTCCGGATACACCGAATCGGGGTATGTCGCGCCGGCACCGTAATCGCGGTCACTACCACCGATGTACCCATCGGAGATCCTCCTCCACTCCCTGGAGGCGAGATCGAAGGCGTGAACATCGGACCCGAAATAGTCGTTGTGCCCACCTCCGAACAGGATCATCGATCCGCTGGCGCCAAATCGCGACGCGTACACGGCGCCGTTCCATCCCTCGGTGATCGCGCTAAAACCCGCGATGCCGTGCCAAGGTGACTTGGGATTGCGGCCCACGATCCGCCGCAATCTCTCCTTCAGCGTGCGCGGTGGATTCAGGCGCGGATCGCGTGCCGGATCGCCGTCAACCAGGTACCGCGTCCCAGGTTGCGTGGGCCGGAGACCCAGGTCCGGGCGATCACCGGAGATCGCATACCAGCAATTCAGGTTCATCTGCTCGAGCCACGGAGGGGGCGCGGGTGGCATTGTTCAAATTGACCGGTCTGTGGCGTGTAGTGGGTTAGGCAAGCCCGTCCAGCCGACTCATGGAACAGCCGGAGCATCGCGCAGTTCACCATATCAAGACAAGGGCCCGCCCTGGAGTAGCCTGGCCCCGAAGCGGTGCCTTTGAGTGGCCGGTGTTTAGCAAATTGAGATGCGACAATGACCGGCCGCTCATGGCCGAGGCTGTGTAAAAACGCGATTTCGGTCTGTTTTCGGGAGTATCAAAACCCCTCCCGACCCCAAATAAATCGCATACAACGCGTTCTACGAGGTCGTCGTTGCCGACACCTCGTTTCGCGCGGAGTTTTTACACAGCCTCGGCCGACTGCCGCAGTTGAGCCGATTCCATTGAGCAGCCACTGAGAAAGATACAACAGTCATCGAGGCGTGAAGGGCCGCGGTGGATTGGCCAGCAGCCACTCAGCGATGCGTATCGTTCGACCGTGGACGACCCTGAGCCGCCGTTGCTCTGTACGGGAAACCGGACATTCAACCGCGATCAACTCAAACGAGGCCTTGGACTACTGAATCACCTCATCCGCCCGAGCCAGCAAGGATTGCGGGATCGTAATACCGAGCGCTGCCGCAGTCTTGAGGTTGATCACGAACTCGAACCGCGCCGGGCGCTCTATTGCCAGATCGCCGGGCTTCGCCCCTTTCAGAATCCGATCGACATAGTTCGCCATGCCTCGGTACATCTCGTTGATGCTCGGGCCGTAGGACATGAGCCCGCCATCCTGCACGTAGTTCCTGAACTCGTAGATCGCGGGCAGCCGATAGCGGGCCGCAAGCTCGATCAGCTGGGCGCGTTGCACATCGAAATAAGGGGATGGAAACACTTGGATCGCGCCCGCTCCCTCGCTCCGCGCCGCCTTGAAAGCATTCTCGAACTCGGCCATGCCTGCGACCTTGAGCAGCTTTGCATTGAGCCCGAGGCTCCGCGCCGCGCTCTCGGCTGCGGTCAGGAAGGCGGGCACGCTCTCAGGGCGATGGAGAAGCGCGATCCGCGAAAGGTTGGGTAGGGCTTCTTTCAGCAGTTGCAGCTGCTTGGTGATCAACTCCTCGAACTGGGAGGCTAATCCCGTCATGTTGCTACCGGGCCGCGCGAGACTCGGCACGAAGCCCAACATCACCGGGTCGGCCAAGAGAATGAACACGACGGGAACCGTGGAGGTCGTCTGTTGCGCCGCGCGGATCGCGACAGAGCCCGACAGCACGATGACGTCGACTTTGGCCTGAACGAGCGAGGCGATGAGGGCTGGAAGCCGATCGGGGTTCCCTTCCGCCCAACGATATTCGATCGTCAAGTTCTGTCCATCGATCCACCCCAACTCGCTTAGACCTCGACGAAATGCCTCCACCTGTGTGGATCCTGTCGTCGGGTTCCCATTGGCGAGGAATCCGATCCGGCGTCGTCTAGCGGGCTGAGTTTGGGCGGCGAGCGGCACGGCGCCGAGCACTGCTACCACCGCGCTGAAGAACGTCCGCCGATGCATCGCTGAGTCACCTCGTCGACGTATACAAGTCCAGCCATGCTACGCCTACACGCGGGAGTTGGACGCCGCCCGCGTGTGCCCGTTCTTGGCCGCTTCGCCGGATGGCTGCTCGTGGTTGTTGACCGACAAGACCGTATCTCAGCTCACGACCCGAACCGGCCGTTGCGCCCAACAAGAACCAGACGTTCAGCCGCGGGGCCCGTTGCCGATCACCTGATAGGCTATATTGACGTCCCCGCTCATGGCGTAACGCGTTTCCGGGGTCATAGGCGGCGGGGCTCGACGCTCTGCGCTGGTCTTTTGAACGGTGCAACCATCATAACCGCAGCGGGGAACGCCTGGTCGAAGCGAGTGCAACTTTCAGCGGCTCGGTACCTGACTACTATGACAGTTGCCTCGGGCCCGCGTGGTTCGACGCGTTTGCGCGGGACCTGGCGGAGCACCTCCCTTTCCAGCCGCCCGGCGACGTGCTGGAGATCGCCTGCGGCACCGGCCTCGTAACGCGGAGACTGCGCGAGCGACTCGACCCGGCCGTTCGGCTGGTCGCCACCGATCTCAGCAAGGCGATGCTCGATTACGCGCGCGACAAGCTTGGCCACTCCAGCGGGATCGAGTGGCGCGAGGCCGACGCAGCGAATCTGCCCTTTGGCGATGGGGAGTTCGCCGCCGTCGTCTGCGCCTTCGGCTTCATGTTCGTACCCGACAAAGTCCGCGGCGCTGCGCGAGGCACGCCGCGTGCTCAAGGAGGGCGGGATGCTGCTGTTCGACGTCTGGGACCGCATCGAAGAGAACGCGCATAACTTGGCATGCGCGCAAGTCATCGAGGGGATGTTCCCTGACGACGAGGAAATGCGATTCAGGCTTCCTTACGAAATGTACGACCCCTCGTTGCTGCGACGGCTTCTCGCGGACACGCACTTTGGCGTCGTCAACATCGAGACCAAGCGACTCCCTGCGGGTGGCGTCAGCGCGCGAACCCTCGCCACTGGTCAGATTCGCGGCACCCCTCGATCCCTCCTCATTGAAAAGCGCGGGGGATCGCTCGACGAAGTCGTCGACAAAGTGACGGCGGCGCTCACGCGAATCGGCGGGTCGGTCCCCTACCGCGGTTTTGCGCAGGCGCTCATTGTCGAGGCTCGCCGCGGCGCGTGACCCCGCGCGACATGCGTCGTTGCGTATCGAGGCCGCTGACCGTGCCGGACGTGAGCGGCTGCTGCGCAATTGCGCCCGCCAGCAGTTTGCCCTGGACCGGCTGCGCGAACTCGACCCCGAGCGCCTGCTCTACGAGAGCACCAAGCCCGCTTCGGGCGGGATCGGCCCGATGCTGCTGACGCCGCTGGAGCTGCTCGACCGCCTCGCCGCCCGGCGCCGCCGCGGCGCATTCACCGCGACCGCTACTTCGCCACTTCGGTGTGCGCGCGCGAACGGCCGCTCACGGGAAAATTCCGCGGTGATCCCGGATGGCAAGAATTGGCCGAACGCGCCCATTGCGGAGCCGCGACCGAACGGCCGCAATCGCGACATTGCGCCATTTGTGGCGTCAACTTCACCAGTAGCAACGAGGCGCCACTCGTCACTCGCTAGTCCAGAACATCGTTGGCGGACACTCGCTACCTCCCTAAGTAAATCGCGGTGACTTGCTCGCGCTCATGCCCGAGCTCGCTGCTGATTGTCAGTCGCGCCTCGCGGTTGATCGCCTTCTGCTCGCGGGTAAGTTCCCTCGATCGCGGTCCACCGGCGGCCGGGGCCGACCACCCCGTGAGTTCGCGGTAGCGCTCCTGGGCATACTGATGGCGGTGGCCGTGCACGCGGTGGATGCCCGCGCGGTCGCACTGGTACTCGAAACGGTGCAGCTGCTCCACATAACTGCGGTCGGCCGGGATCAGACTGCCCTTGGCGGCAAGGCGCTTCGCCTCATCCAGGACGCGGCGTTGCTCAGCATTGCGGATCGGGATCTCGCGGGTGCGCCGGCCTTTGCCCCAACTGGCCTTGATCATTAGCGTATCGCCACGGTCCGCCCACGCCGGCTGAATCTTGATGGACTCTTTGCGCCGCAGCCCAAACGTCGCCTGCAGCCGGAGCGACATGCGCGTGTACGGGTCGGTGACCTGGGCGAGATCACCGGAGGTTAGCTCACGGGCTTTGCTGACGTTGGTGACGTAGCGCCGGTCGGGAATGCCGTATACCTCGTTGCTTTTGGCGATGACGTTGGGCTTGCCGATCTTCTCTGCCCACCAACGCAGGGTCGTCATTCGGTTCTTCAGCGTCCCTGCGGACAACCCTTCTGCCAGCCAGCGTTGCACCAGCGCCTCGACGTGTCTGGCCTTCAGGCTATGGGCACGCATGTTCACGAAGCCCATTTCCCTGAGCTGGTTGGCGATGAGCGTCAGGATGCGTTCCCGATTGGCCTGGGTGGCAAAGCTCCCGTCGCGGTTGCGGGCACAAAGTTGCTTCAGTTCATAGTTCAAGTCTTGCATCGGCTCCTCGAAATGGTCGGTTGCCTTCCGTGCTGTCGGTGTCTGTTCGGTCTGCTCAGTGTGTCTGTCCGTCTCACCGCGCTTCGGCGTGGCGAGATTTAACAAGGGACGTCGGGACACCACTCCCGCTGTGTGCAGTGTTCTTGCTGCTGGCCGCGGCTGCACCCGCTCTTGGCGTCGAGGGCGCTTCCTGTGGGAAATCGCGCCATCGATGTGAGCCCTTGACCCAAGGCTCGTGGGCACGCCGTACGGCGCTTCTTGACGCCCGCGAGGTGCGGGCAGAGGACGAGCCGTATTGCGCGGCTCAACAACGACGACGATGGGTCTGGGAGCCCATCACTTGGGGACGTCACTTGCGCCAGCGCTACATAACGCCTTGTTGAGACAAGGGATCGGCGCGTCGTCACTACCGGCTCCGCCGGTAGTAACGACGCTACTGGTACAGGTGGATTGGCGCAGGGGGACGACGATTGCGCCAACCAAACTTGGCGCATGCAGTCGCACGTTGCCCATGCCGAGTTGCGGCATGGGACGCGACGTTGTCCGAGCGTGTGCAATGCACATCGACCGGACCAGGGACCAACGATGCTCGCGCCGTGGGGCCGCTACCGAGGACGGTAGACAGCCGCGACTGCACGCAAGCGCTACGGACAACGCCGTCGTAACGACGGCAATGCAAGCGCTGCGGTCGATTCCCGACCGCTGGTGATTACGAAACCTCCAGCCTGGTGGCTCGCCGGCTGTCTCGAGGAGGCCGTCCGGCTTAAAGGGCGATGGTTACGCCATCAGCGGGCTGAAAGCTCAGCCAAGCGAACTGTGGCAACGGTAGCCCGGCTGCAAGACCCACTCAAGTGAAAAACGTTCTTATGAGAAATCGTTTTCGGCTTGCAATTCGCGGCGCAGCATGAGTGCGAGCGAAATAGTTCCCAAAGGAATCTGACAGAAAACAGCGGTTATCCACGGCGGCGCGCGGGCGGCGCCCCTCTCGCACGCGAGCGCGCGCCGCGGTGGGTAACCGGCGCCGGTGGGCGCGCCATGGCCTGCGGTTCGTGCCCTTTGAAGCTCATGAATGGTCTCGCTCCCGGCGAAAACCGTCGGTCGCTGTTTACGTTTTCCGGCGGACGCGTTCGGAGCTATGTGGAACGATGAGGTCTTCCCTCCACATCCACGAGGAGACGACGATGGCCGATGCAAGCCAACCGCGATATTGCATTTTGCGGCGCAAGCAAGTCGAAGTCCGCACTGGGCTCTCGCGCAGCACGATCTACGCGCGAATCAAAGCTGGGACGTTCCCAGCGCCAGTGTCGCTGGGCCCGCGTGCCGTCGGATGGATTGAAAACGATGTGCATCGCTGGCTTTCCGACCGAATTGACGCCGGTTGGAACCGCGCAACGGTGGATGGCAAAGGCCACCGCATCGGGAAAATGAGAAGTTAAAGAATGACGACGCGCTGTGCCGATGCGCGAAATCAAGCGACTCGTTCGACTCGAAGCCGCACCCCAGCCGCACGCACGAGTGCAAGCAACGTCGATAAGCGGGGATTGCCGGACCTGCTCAATGTTCGATAGAGCGTCTCGCGCGACAGTCCGGTCGCTGTCGCAACGCTTGCGATCCCCCCGCGGGCCTCGGAGATGGCTCGAAGCGCGTACATGATGTCGCCTTCGTCACCGCCCGCAAGTGCTTCATCGAGCAAGGCTGCCACGTTCGCGTCGTCGGCGAGGTGTTCGCGCAGGAAGTCCGCGTGCGTCCTACTGCGTGCCGGTCTGCTTGGAGTAATCCGCCCAGTACTGCTTCGCACTTTTGATGTCGCCACGTTGCCCTCTCTTGTCACCGCCACACAGCAGGATGATCAGTCGGTCCCCGACGCGCCCGAAATACACTCGATAGCCAGGCCCAATGTCGATCCGAAGCTCCTGCACACCGTCGCCGACCGATTTGCAGTCACCGAACAGTCCTCTCCGGATACGGCCAATGCGAAGCAGGATCGCCGCGGTTGCCCGCCTGTCTTGCAATGCGGCCAGCCAGTCGCCGAACACATCCCGTCCAGATGGCGCCAGATAGTGCCGGACCTCGAATTCGGGCATTGTAGCTTATCGGCTACAAGCGATCAAGAAGAGGGCGTCGCCTTGCGCAGGGACACGACTTTCGCGCCGTCGCGAGCGGTGAGCAGTTGCTGTTCGTACCACGCCATCAACTCACGCCGAATTTCGAGCCGCTTGGCGCGATCGTAGGCCGCGGCCTGCTTGGTGCCGATCACGTGATCCAGCTGCGCCTCGACGGCGTCGGCGCCCTTGCCCGCATCGCGTCCCCAAGTCGAGAAAACGGAGCGCCAGGAATGCGGCGAATGCTTGCCGGTAAGGTCCAGCGTTCGCCGATAGAATTTCTCGATCGCTTCGCGGGTGATTGGCCCGTCGCCATGCGGCGCCGGTGCTGCATAAATAGCACCATCGCCGTCGGCACGGTGCCATTCGCGTAGCAGAGTGAGCAATTGAGGTGGTAGCGGCACGACATGGGGGCCACGCTGTGCATCCTTCCTCTTCATCCGTTCGCGCGGAATCGACCACGCCCCCGCCTGCAGGTCGAATTCATCCCAACGGGCGCCGACAATCTCGCCGATGCGCTGCGCAGTGAATACCGCCAGAAGGTGGGCGCGACGCACGCCGCGGCTGATCTCGGCGACGTCGGCCGCGCGCAGTATTGCACCCACGCCCGCATGATCGGTAACGGCCGCGAGGTGGGTGCGCTGCGCAGAGCGCTTGCCGCGGCGTGCCGCCGGAATCGGATTGATTGGGATCAACCCTTCCTCGGCCGCGTAGTCCATGATCGAACGCAGGCGCTGCCGCACCTTCGTCGCCATATCGGGGGCACTGTCCTCGACCTTGCGAATGGGCTTGGCAGCTATCGCCGTTGTGATTTCGGCAACCGGCAGCGTGCCAAGCGACGACAAATGATTGTCGAGGCTCGCCTTGACCTCTTGCTGGTAGTCCGCGGTCCACTTCGCGCGTCGGGCCTCGCGTTTGAGCCAATCTGCCGACAGCACCCCGAACGTCGCTGTGCGCGCCGCCGCGCGTTTCGCCCGCTCGACCCGGCGTACGGCGGTGACGTGGTGGCCGTCTGCCACGAGCGTACGGACGTCCTGCGCCTTTGCGCGTGCCTGGCCGAGCGTGATCCGATCCAGCCGCCCAAGAGTCGCCGTTTGCGGCTTGTCGCCAAGCCGATACCGAAACTGCCACGACGACGCGCCAGATAGGGGCACGTAGAGATACAGCCCGTCGCCATCCGCAAGCCGGTAAGGCTTTGCCTTCGGCTTGGCGTTCTGGACCTGGCGGTCGGTCAGCAAATGCCTTGCCATCGCCCTCCCTCTAAGTTCGGTTCTCTTGAGAGGAGCGTTTTACCACTTTTTTTCGGTTACCACCACCGTTACCCCCGTTTGCATCCGGCTTTCGCCGGCCCACAAGGGACGTTCCAAGCACGCATTTCATAGGTAAAATACAAAAAATAACGGCCCCAGGTCGGGGCCGTCATTCCTGCTAGTGGTGGAGGTGGCGAGAATCGAACTCGCGTCCGGAAGCACTCGACAGTCAGGACTACATGCTTAGTCGAGTCATTGTGCTCTCGCCCCGACGCCGTTGACTGACAGACGACGGCAGGACCAGTCACCTAGATTTAACGCCTTGCCCAAGTGACCCGGGCGGGCGCGATCGCTCTGAATGTCCTCGCTGTGACAGCTTCGTCACCCCAGCCGAGCGCTGCTAGGTGCGAGGTCCGGCGGGATTAAGCCGCCAGAGCGTACGTTTCGTCGTTCGCAGTTAAATTTGCGATTGCAGTAGGATTTACGAGGACCTGCGCCTCGGCATGCCCCGAGCTGCTTTGCAACCCCCGTCGAAACCAGTTCACCCCCGGTGATCGTCGTGGTGCGCCGCGATTGATCCCGCGGCGCGCATCGCGCTCAAGAACGCCAATGATACCACTGCGGACCTTCTCGGTCCGGTCTCGGCGTCCCGGGAACAACATGGGGTAAACTCACGCCGTTTCAAGGCCTACCGCCAGCCCGCTGCTCCGCCGCGATGTCACCTGCCATGTCGAACATCCGCCTCGTCCCCGTCATCCTCTCCGGCGGCGCCGGCACGCGCCTGTGGCCGCTGTCGCGCGAGACGGCGCCCAAGCCGTCGATGCCGCTGCCCGACGGCGAAACGCTGCTCGCCAAGACCGCGGCACGCGCGCTGGCGCTGCCCGGCGTCACTGACCTCGTCACGGTCACCAATCGCGACTATTACTTCCACACGAAGGACGCGTATGCCGCTCTGCGCGGCCCCCTTCCGGAGCGCACCTCGTTCCTGCTGGAGCCATTCGGGCGCAACACGGCGCCGGCCGTCGCACTCGCGGCGCAGTGGATCGCGCTGCGCAGTGGCGGCGATGCGGTGCTGCTGGTGCTGCCTGCCGATCACCTCGTCCGCGATCACGCGGCTTTCGCGGCGGCGGTCGCGCGCGCCGGGCGGCTCGCGCAGGATGGCGCGCTCGTTACGTTCGGCATCGGCCCCACGCATCCCGAAACGGGGTTCGGCTACATCGAATGCGGCGCCGCGGACCCGGGTGAAGGGCCGCCTGCGTTCGCGGCCGTGCGCTTCGTCGAGAAGCCGCCGCCGGAGAAGGCGCTCGAATATCTCGCCGCCGGCAACTATGTCTGGAACTCTGGGATGTTCTGCTTCACTGCGGAGGCGATTCTGGCCGCGTTCGCGCGGCATGCACCGGATGTCCTCGCCGCGGTGCGCCCGATTGCAGAAACCCTTGCCAGCGAGGGTGACCTTACGATGCTGGATATCGACGCCGCGCTGTTTGCTGCCGCGCCGAACATCTCGCTCGACTACGCCGTGATGGAAAAGGCGGCGGCGGCCGGCAACGTGGTCGTCGTGCGGGGCGCGTTCGACTGGAGCGACGTCGGCTCGTGGCAGGCGATGGCTGAATTGTCCGCGGCCGATGCCCACGGCAACCGCGGCCAGGGCGAGCGCGTCGCGATCGCGACGACCGGAACGTACGTCCATGCGGGCGAGCGCGTCGTCGCCACCGTCGGCGTCGAAAACCTCGTCATTGTCGACACGGCGGATGCCGTCCTCGTCGCGCATCGCGATCACCTGCAGCGCGTCAAGGATGTCGTCGGCGAGCTGAAGGCCCGCGGTCACGAAGCGTACCGGCAGCACAAGACGGTCGCGCGGCCCTGGGGCGCCTACACGGTCCTGGAGGAAGCACCCGGGTTCAAGATCAAGCGCATCGAGGTGAAACCCGGTGCCGCGCTCTCGCTGCAGCTGCACCATCGCCGCAGCGAGCACTGGGTCGTCGTCGCCGGAGTCGCCAAGGTGACGTGCGGCGAGGACACGTTCGTCGTCAACGCCAACGGCTCGACGTACATCCCGGTGGAGACGAAGCATCGACTCGAGAATCCGGCGCGCGGGCCGCTGGTCATGATCGAGGTTCAGTGCGGCGACTATCTCGGCGAGGACGACATCGTCCGCTTCGACGACAGATACGGGCGGGTGCCGGGCTAGTACCGCGACCCATAAGTTTGCGTACATGCCGAGAACCGAGGCCGCGCGCCGAGCGCGCGAAGCGAACCGCAGCCATAACTCGTGCTATGGCGAGGATGAGCGACACAGCGATCGGCGATGCGGATCGGTTCGAACATAGCGAAACTTATGGGTCGCGGTACTAGGCCGAGACGTCCGGATCGATCTGCCGCTCGAGCCACGCCATCTGATCCTTGAGCAGGAGCTTGCGGCGCTTGAATCGCGTCAGCTGCAGCTGGTCGTGCGCCGGATCGTGCGCGAGCCGGTGTATCACCGTGTCCAGATCGCGATGTTCGATCTGGAGCGCGACGAGCCGCTGCATGAGCGCGACCCTCTCTGCATTGCCTATGTCCGGCGCCATCGGCTCCCCTGATGGTTGAAGATCGGGGTCAGATACACAACGACTCGCGCCTCCGTTGGGCCGGCGAACGGGCCCTGGTGACATATCTGACCCCAAACTTCGCACGAGCGCAATATCGATGTGACGAAATGTATCGCCACGGCCGACCGGTGACTGCGTCCTCCCGCGTATAATCCGCGCTCGATTCGCAGTTGCTCGTGCCGCCGGCCAATCCCGCCGTCGGGCCGGCGGCTGCGGCAGCCGCGGCTCCGACCATCGCCCCGGCTTCCGCACCGGGCAGTATTGCCGCCGCGCCCGCGACCTCCGCTCTCGCCGCGACCATCCCGATGCTCGCGGCGCTGCCCCAGCTCGCCCCCCGTCTGCCCCCCGCCGGCCAGAAATCTCGTGCGGCCGGCTCGGCGGGATCTGCCGATGCCCTCGCCCTCGCGCAACTCGCCGCCGCCTGCGCTCGCGACGGCCGCCTGCTCGCGGTTGTCGCCGCCGATGCGCTGGCCGCGCAGCGGCTCGCCGACGAGGTGCCGTGGTTCGCGCCGGGCCTTGCCGTCGCGCTGCTGCCCGACTGGGAAACGCTGCCCTACGATCACTTCTCGCCGCACCAGGACCTCGTTTCGCAGCGGCTCGCGACGCTCCATCACGTCTCGCATCGCGAATGCGACGTGCTCGTCGTCGCCGCGACGACCGCCCTTTACCGGCTCGCGCCACCCGAGTTCCTCGCCGCGTTCACGTTCTTCCTGAAGCAGGGCACGCGCCTCGACGTCGACGCGCTGCGCGCGCAGATGGCACTGGCGGGCTACCAGCACGTCACGCAGGTCGTCTCGCCCGGCGAGTTCAGCGTGCGCGGCGGGCTGATCGACCTCTTCCCGATGGGCAGCGCACTGCCGTACCGGCTCGACCTCTTCGGCGACGACATCGAGAGCATCAAGACGTTCGACGTCGACACGCAGCGCACGCTCTATCCCGTGCCCGACGTGCGCCTCCTGCCCGCGCGCGAATTCCCGCAGGACGAGGCGGGGCGCACGCGCTTTCGCACGCGCTACCGCGAGGTCTTCGAGGGCGATCCGTCGCGTTCGCCGCTGTACAAGGACGTCAGCAGCGGCGTCGTGCCCGGCGGCATCGAGTACTACCTCCCGCTGTTCTTCGAAACGACCGCCACACTCGCCGACTACCTGCCGCAGGACGCTGCCGTTGCCTTCGTCGGCGACGTCGCGTCCGCGGTCGAGCGGTTCTGGCAGGACACCGATTCGCGCTACAAGCTCCTGCGCGGCGACAAATCCCGGCCGTTGCTGCCACCCACTACCGTGTTCCTGCCGCCGGATGCGTTCAACGGCGCACTGAAGGCGCACGCGCGCGTCGAGTTCCCGGCGGCCGGAGCCGGATCGACGGGCACTGCCGAGGCCACCGGAGCGGTTGCACTCCCGTCGGTCCAGGTCGACCGGCGCGCGCCGGATCCGCTCGCCGCGCTGAAGCGCTACCTCGCCGCCGGCGACACCCGCGTGCTGATCTGCGCCGAGAGCGCGGGACGCCGCGAGACGATGCAGCAATATTTCGCCGAATACGGGCTCGACGTCCCGCTCGCCGACGACTGGCGCTCGCTCGTTGGCGGCAACGGTGCCTGCGCTCTGGTCGTGGCGCCGCTCCACGCGGGCTTCGCTTGGCCCGAGGCGAAGCTCGCCTTCGTCACCGAGACCGAGCTCTATGCCGGCGTCGTGCGCCGCGGTCGGCGCGACGCGGCGCGGCGCACCAACGTCGATGCGATGTTGCGCGACCTCTCCGAGGTGCGCATCGGCGACCCGGTCGTCCACGAGCAGCACGGCATCGGCCGCTACCTCGGCCTCGTCACGATGGACTTGGGCGAAGGTCCCGCGGAGTTCCTGCAGCTTCTCTACGCCAACGAGGCGAAGCTCTACGTCCCCGTCGCCAACCTCCACCTGATCGGGCGCTACAGCGGCGCCGCACCCGAAGCGGCACCGCTGCACGAGCTCGGCAGCAACCAGTGGGACAAGGCCAAGAAGCGCGCCGCGCGGCAGGCGCACGACACCGCCGCCGAGCTTCTCAACCTGTACGCGCAGCGCGCGGCGCGCACCGGCCACGCGTTCGGCTTCAAGCCGCACGACTACGAGGCCTTCGCCGAAGGCTTCGGCTTCGACGAGACACCCGACCAGCAGGCGGCGATCGAGGCGGTCATCAAGGACCTAACTACGGGCAAGCCGATGGACCGGCTCGTCTGCGGCGACGTCGGCTTCGGGAAGACCGAAGTGGCGCTGCGCGCAGCGTTCGTAGCGCTCGCCGACGGCAAGCAGGTCGCCGTGCTCGTGCCCACCACGCTGCTGGCCGAGCAGCACATGCAGGTGTTCGCGGACCGCTTCGCCGAGCTGCCGGTCAAGCTCGCCGAGCTGTCGCGCTTTCGCTCCGCCAAGGAGGTGAAGGCGGCGCTCGACGGAATCAGGGCGGGCAGGATCGATCTCGTCATCGGCACGCACAAGCTGATCCAGCCCGATGTCGTGTTCAAGAACCTCGGCCTCATCATCATCGACGAGGAGCACCGGTTCGGGGTGCGCCAGAAGGAACAGCTGAAGAAGCTGCGCGCCGAGGTCGACGTGCTGACGCTTACCGCGACGCCGATCCCGCGCACGCTCGCGATGTCGCTCGAGGGAATCCGCGACTTCTCGGTGATCGCCACCGCGCCGCAGCGACGCCTCGCGATCAAGACCTTCGTGTCCACCTATTCGCGGGGCATCATCCGCGAGGCGGCGCTGCGCGAGATGAACCGCGGCGGCCAGATCTATTTCCTGCACAACGACATCGACACGATCGGCACGACCGCGGAGCGGCTGGCGCAATTGCTGCCCGAGGCCCGCCTCGCGGTGGCGCACGGGCAGATGGGCGAACGCGAGCTCGAGCACGTGATGCGCGAGTTCTACGCGCAGCGCGTCAATCTGCTCGTGTGCTCGACGATCATCGAGACCGGCATCGACGTGCCGACCGCCAACACCATCATCATCGAGCGTGCCGACCGCTTCGGCCTCGCGCAGCTGCACCA
The DNA here is from genome assembly GCA_963823215.1 of uncultured beta proteobacterium. Classification (GTDB taxonomy): domain Bacteria; phylum Pseudomonadota; class Gammaproteobacteria; order Burkholderiales; family Casimicrobiaceae; genus CAIWHR01. Next base: position 77,637 of record CAWGKT010000019.1, on the reverse strand, counting down.
GCTGCGCGGGCGCGTCGGCAGGTCGCACCACCAGGCGTACGCCTATCTGCTGACGCCGCCGGCGGAAGCGTTGTCGGCGCAGGCGGCCAAGCGGCTCGAGGCGATCCAGATGATGGAGGATCTCGGCGCCGGCTTCTACCTCGCGATGCACGACCTCGAGATCCGCGGCGCGGGCGAGGTGCTCGGCGAGTCGCAGTCGGGAGAGATGCAGGAAGTGGGCTTCCAGCTCTACGCCGACATGTTGAAGTCCGCCGTGTCCGCCCTGAAGGCAGGGCGCGAGCCCGACCTGTCGGCGCCGCTTGGCGTGGCCACCGAAATCAACCTGCACGTGCCTTCGCTGCTGCCGGCATCGTACTGCAGCGACGTCCACGAGCGGCTCGTGCTCTACAAGCGCCTCGCGAACTGCGCGACGGACGACGAGCTGCAGACGATGCAGGAGGAGCTCGTCGATCGCTTCGGCAGCCCGCCGGAGCCGGCGCAGGCGTTGATAGCGTGCCACCGCTTGCGGCTCGTCGCCAAGCCGATGGGCGTCGCCAAGATCGACGCCGGCCCGGAACGCAGCACCGTGCAGTTCGTCAAGGATCCGCCATTCGACGCAGCCGTTCTGATCCAGCTCGTGCAGAAGGATGGCCGCATCCGGTTCGCCGGACCGGACCGCATCCGCATCGAGCGTGCCGCCCCGACATTGCCGGAACGGGCGGCGCTGCTTAGGGAATTCCTGAAGTTGCTTGCCTGATCGCGGCGAAGCCGTGCCGAACGGTCATCCGCGACGACGCTCGATGTCGTCCTCCGGATCGTGGACGTGTATCCGATCGCGCCCGGCGTCCTTGGCCCTGTAGCAGCTCGCGTCCGCGATGCGCAGGACTTCCGTCACCGAACGATGCCGGCCAGCGATCGGCACGACCCCGATGCTGACACCGACCCGGAACTGCCGCTTCTCCCAGGCGAATGCGAAATTTGCCACCCCTTTGCGCAGCGACTCGGCGATTCGCGTGGCGTCGTCCGGTGCGCAGTGTTCCAGCAGAACGGCGAACTCGTCGCCGCCCATCCGCGCGAGGGTATCGCGGTCGCGCAACTTGTGCTGGAGCAATCCGCTGATCTCGAGCAGCAGCTTGTCGCCGGCGGCGTGGCCGCAGGTGTCGTTGACCTCCTTGAAATGGTCGAGGTCGAGATAGAGCACCGCATGCCTTCGCCCGAGCGCAGCGGCGGTGGCGAGCGCGCGATCCAGCCGTTGCTCGAACTCGTGGCGGTTGACGAGTCCGGTAAGCGCGTCGTGTTGTGCCTGATGCGACAGTTGTGCGGCGAACTGTCGCTCGCGGGTGACGTCCTTGAGCACCAGCACGGCGCCGACGATCCGGGCCGTGCGATCCCGGATGGGAGTGGCCGACGCGTCGACCGCGAGTTCGCCGCCGTCCGAGCGCACGAGTATCGTGTCGCCGGCGAGCTTTAAGGGACGCGCCTCGCGCAGCAGCGTCGCGGCCAGATTCACCGGCACCTGTCGGTCCGTGTCCCTGACGATGCGCAGCACGCGCTCGAGCGGCAGGCCCCGGGTATCGGCGGCGGGCAAACCAGTCAGGGACTCCGCAATCGGATTCAAGTAATCAACGTGGCCGCGCTCGTCGGTCGTAATGACCGCGTCGCCAATCGATTCGAGCGTGACCTGCGCCCGGTCGCGCTCGGCGAACAACTGGGCCTCCGCCTCCTTGCGATCGGTGATGTCGGTGATCGAGCCCGCCATCCGGATCGCCTTGCCCTCGGCGTCGCGCACCGATTTCCCGCGCACGTGGAACCAGCGGTATTCGCCGGAGCGGGTCCGTAGCCGGATCTCGTCGTCGTACACCGCGCCGCTGGTCAGGTGCGCGGTGAGTGCGGCGATGTTCGCCGCACGCTCGTCGGGGTGCAGATGGTCGAGGAACGACTGGATGTCGTCCGCGAATTCGGAACCGGAATAGCCCAGGAGCTCCTTGTACCGCGGCGAATAGTAGACCTCGTCGGAAAGCACGTTCCAATCCCAGATGCCGGCATTGCTGCCCGCCACCGCGACCTCGAATCGCTCCTCGCTGACGCGCAGCGCCTGCCCCAGCGCATCGCTGGATCGAAGCATCCACCGGGTAAGACCGATGCCGCCGATCGCCAGCAGCGCGGCCGTCAGCACGAGTGCGCCTTCCAGAATGACCTGTGCCTGCCGCGAGGCTTCGCCCAGCGTGTTGGAGAACGCAATCTCCAGGGGCGTCAGGCGCCGGTTGACGTTGTCGATACGCGCCAGGATCGGCGCGAGGGTGTCGGGCCCGGTTTCGCCCCCCGCGATGCGAGCATGCAGCTCCTTGGCCAGCACATCGAGCTCCGCAATGCTTTCGTCGCCCTCTGCCCAGATGGCGATCGCCTTGTTCATCAACGGGAGCTCGCGAAACCGGCGAAACAGCATGATCATTGCGGCGATATCGTCGGGATCGTTCTGGCCGGCGATGTACCCTTCGCGCGCGCGCGCAAGATCGGGCTGGGGCTTTTCGAGCTCGAGCCGCGCACTCCGGTCGCCCATCGGGACAGCGATGGCCTCACGGTAGGCGAGGTAATCCGCTTCGGAGCGCGATTGCGCGTAGAGGAACAGGCTGTAGACCGCTTCCTTCTGCGCCTTTGACCAAAGGCTTTCCCCGCCTACGTACGCCCGGGTCGCCGAGACGATCTCGAGGCTTTCGCGCGCAAGCAGGACCAGCAGCAGCACGATGGCGAGGAACGGCCACGTGATTCGCAACAGCCGCCAGACGGCCGAAGTCCTCGTGGACATTACGGGCGATCCAAGCATGACTAACCATCCCGCCACATCAACTATTGCCCCAGCATGCGTCAAGCCTACCGCAACTTGACGGCGGCGCACAACGTCCCCGCCCGGAAGGTTGCGCCGCGCCGCCGACCGGAGTGCGAGTGGCACGATCCGTCATTGCACTGGTACGATGCACGATGCTCGCGACCATGATTCACCGCGCATCCGGATGAGCGCAATCAGCGATCGCATCGGACCGGTCGTGCCAGACGCCACGCTGCCGCCCCAGTTGCACGTCTTCGTCCGCGACTGGCTGTCGTCGAACAATGTCCTGCTGAAAAGCCGCGATGGCCACGTGCTGATCGACTCGGGCTACGTGCGACACGCACCCTTGACGCTCGCGCTGCTCGCAAGCGCGCGCGGCCTCGGCGACGCCCCGCTCGCCTTCCTCGTCAACACGCATTGCCACTCCGATCACGTTGGGGGAAACGCGGCGATCGTGCGCCGCTACCAATGCCCGGTCGCGGTGCCCGCGGCGGAAGCACCTTTCGTCGAGCGCTGGGACTGCAAAGCGCTGCTGTACGACTACTGCGACCAGCAGATCGAGCGCTTCACCGTAGACCATGTGCTGCCCGCGGACACGACCCACGTCTGGGGCGACCTCGAGTGGCAGGCGCTCGCCGCGCCCGGTCACGACATGGGCGCCCTCGTCTTCTACAACGCCGAGCACGGGGTCCTGATCTCCGGCGACGCGCTGTGGGAGCACGGCTTCGGTTTCGTGATGCCGCCCGAAGTCGATCCGGCCGCGCTGCCGGCTACGCGCGCGACGATCGAGATGCTGGCCACGCTCGAAGTCCGCCTCGTGATCCCCGGTCACGGCGAACCCTTCGCTGACGTCGACGCGGCACTCGACCGCGCGCGCCGGCGCATCGCCGCGTTCGAAGCCGACAGCCTGCGCATCGCCCGCCACGCGCTCAAGGTCAACCTGATGTTCTCCCTGCTCGACCGGCAGCGGATGGCGTTGGCCGGGATGCCGGACTACCTCACGCGGATCGGCATCTACCGCGATTTCAATGCATTGTTCTTCCGCCTGCCACCGGCACGCCTTGCGGAACTCCTGATTGACGAATTGGAAAAGGCCGGCGCCGCGAGACGCGAAGCCGGGTGGCTCGTACCAACGTGAGGGACATCCCCCCGCATGCCTGCGGACGGGCGAAACGGTGATGTCCGGTCGTGCGCGCGGCGAAAGTGAATGCCGCAGATGGCGCCGGGGGGCGCTATTTGGCGAGCTCGCCTACGAACGACCGCATGCCGGAAAGCAGCATCTCCACCGCAAGCGCGGTAAGCACCAGCCCCATCAGCCGCTCGAACGCCAGGACCGCGCGTTCGCCGAGCCAGCGCTGGAGCCGATCGGCGAGAGCGAGCAGGATCGTCGTCGCGCCCATCGCCGCGCTCAGCGCCACGAGCCAGCTGCCGATCCTGGCCGGGTCGCGCGACGCCATCAGCATCACCGTAGCAAGTGCCGACGGGCCGGCAATCGACGGTATCGCAAGCGGCACGAGGAAGGGTTCCCCGCCCGGCAGATCGCCGAAGATCCCTTCGGGCCGCGGAAACACCATCCGGATCGCGATCAGGAACAGAATGATGCCGCCGGCTATGGTCAGCGACTCCGCAGACAGGTGCAGCCATTGCAGAAAGGTGCGCCCGCCCAGCATGAACCCGACGAGGATCACATACGCCGCGGCGCACTCCCGCAGCACCACGCGCACGTGGCGCTCGGGCGGAACGTTCTTCAACGCGGAGACGACGAGCGGCACGTTGCCGAACGGATCGATGACCAGGATCAACAGGACCGTTGCGGAGAAGAGTTCGGCGTTCATTCGCGAATGATACGGGCCGTCGGGCGGAAGCGCAGCTTTTCAGTCGCGGGCACAGCGCGCTGCGATGGGATAATCGCGGTCATGCGATTCCCCGGAGCGAACCCATGAGCCCGCCGGGCCGCCCCAAGGGCGAATACCGGAGCGCGCAGCGCGAAGGTAATCCTGTGAGCCCGCCGGGCCGCCCCAAGGGCGAATACCGGAGCGCGCAGCGCGAAGGCATTCCAGTGGGCCCGCCGGGCCGCCCCAAGGGCGAATACCGGAGCGCGCAGCGCGAAGGCATTCCGGTAAGCCAACCCTCCCGCCATCGGCTCCGGTTGTCACGTTGTGCGCGATGGCCGTTCGTCCTGTTGGCGGCGAGCGTGATCGGGCAGGCGCAGACACCGCCACCCGCGGCTGCGGTGCGAACTGTCACCGACACCTACTTCGGCACGTCGGTGCCGGATCCGTATCGCTACCTCGAGGAGATGAAGACCCCCGATGTGGCCGCATGGATGAAGGCGCAGGCGGATTTCACGCGCGCGACGCTCGATCGCATTCCGGGCCGCGCGGCGCTCTCCAGGCGCATCGGCGAACTTGGCGATGCCGTTCCTGCGCGTGTCTCCGGCGTTCAGGTCAACGGCACTCACTATTACTATCTGAAACGACTCGCGACCGAGAACAGTCGCCAGGCTGTACGTGCGCACGGGTCTCAACGGCAAGGAGCGAATGCTGGTCGATCCGCAGGCCGCGGCGCGTGCCCGCGGCGCGCATTTCGCGATCGATTACTACGCACCGTCCTTCGACAACAAGTACGTCGCCTACGGCATCTCGCCCGGCGGCTCCGAAGAAAGCGTGCTGCGCGTGATCGAGGTCGCCACCGGCAAGGAAGCCGGCGAGGCGATCGGCCGCGCGCAATTCGGGCCACCTTCCTGGACCGACGACAACCGGCTGCTCTACAACCGCCTGCCTGAGCTGGTGCCGGGCGCACCGAGTTCGGACAAGTATCTCGGGAGCCGCGTATACATTCACACGATTGGCAGCGACCCCGAGCGGGATCGCGCGATTCTGGGTCCGGGTGTGGTGTCCGACATGGCACTCGACCCGCTGGCCACGCCGGTCGTGTTCACGTCACCCGGAGCGCCGCACGCAATCGGGATCATCGGCAACGGCAACCAGCGCGAGTTCGGCCTGTACGCGGCGCCCGCGGCCTCGCTGGCACAGGGCGTCCCGGCATGGCGGCGCGTGGCCGGCCTCGACGACGAGGTGACGGATGCGGCGCTCGTCGGCAGCACGCTTTACCTGCTGACGCACCGGAACGCGCCGCACTTCAAGGTACTGCGGCTGGATCTCGCGAACCCGGACCTGGCGACCGCTTCCGTGGTCGTGCCGGCAAGCGATGCAGTGATCACGGGCATTGCTGCGGGCAAGGATGCGCTCTACGTTCGCCGCATGATCGCCGGCGTGAGCGATCTCCTGCGCGTCGGGCATGCGCCCGGAGCCAAGCCCGTCGCCGTGAGACTGCCGTTCGCCGGCGACATCGACGCGCTGGCGGCCGATCCGCGGCAGCCTGGCGTCGTGTTCAACACCGGCACATGGACGCGTTTCGGCGGCTACTACGCTTACGACCCTGCCGCCGGCGTCATCGTCGACACCCGGCTGCAGCCCCAGGGCCGCTACGACAACCCGGACGACCTCGTCGCGACCGAAGTGAAGGTGAAGTCGCACGACGGCACGCTGGTGCCGCTGTCGATCGTGCACCGGAAGGGCCTGAAGCTGGACGGCACGAATCCGACGATTCTGTACGGGTACGGCGCGTACGGCATTTCACAGACTCCGTTCTTTCGCCCGCAGTATCTCGCATGGTTCGAGCGCGGCGGCGTGTTCGCGGTCGCGCACGTGCGCGGCGGTGGCGAGAATGGCGAAGCCTGGTACAAGGGCGGCTACCAGCAGACGAAGCCCAACACGTGGCGCGACGCGATCGCGTGCGCCGAATGGCTCGTTGCGAATAGGTACACCTCGCCGGCACGGCTGGCGATCCAGGGCGGCAGCCAGGGCGGCATCTTCGTCGGCCGCTCGATCACCGAGCGGCCCGACCTCTTCGGCGCCGCAATCGCTCAGGTCCCGGTGGCCGATGCACTGCGTTCTTCATTCGAAGCCAACGGCGAGCCCGACAAGACCGAAATGGGCAGCACCGAGACGGAATCGGGATTCCGGGCGCTCCTCGCGATGAGTCCCTACCACCACATCCGGGAGGGCGTGAAATACCCGGCGGTGCTGGTCGCCACCGGCATCAACGATCCGCGGGTGGAAGCGTGGCAGGCCGCGAAGCTGGCCGCGCGGCTGCAGGCCGCCACGGCGAGCGGCAAGCCGGTGCTGCTGCGCGTCGACTTCGACGCGGGTCACGGTTTCGGCTCGACCAAGACGCAACGCAACGAGGAGCTCGCCGACACCCTCGCGTTCCTGCTTTGGCAGTTCGGCGTGAAAGGCTACCTGCCGTAGGCGCACACGGCCGCGCACTGCGCGGCCCGCGCTTCACTTCAGGATGCCGATCTCGACGCGACGCGCTTCCACGTTGTCGCCGGAACCCTGCGTCAGTTCGGGCTTCGCCATCTCGATCCTGTCCTCGGCAACACCCGCCGCTTTCAGTTGATCGCGCACGGCAAACGCGCGCTTCTTCGCGAGCTCCTGGTTCTGCTCGAGGCTGCCCGTCGCGTCGTGGTAGCCGGAAACCCTGACCTTGCTGCCATCCCCCTTCGCCTTGGCGGCGAGCGGGGCCAGCTTGGCCGCAGCATCGCCCGGCAGGTCAGCCTTGCCGGACTCGAAGTAGAGCTTGACGATTTCGACCGCCATCACCGCGGCTGACGCCGGTGCGGAGACGGCTGCCGGAGCGGCAACCTTGGCCGGCGCTGCCGCCACGGGCTTGTCCGCATACACGTTGGCGAGCAGCGGCACAATCATCAGCGCGACGATGTTGATGATCTTGATCAGCGGATTCACGGCGGGACCGGCCGTGTCCTTGTACGGGTCGCCCACGGTGTCGCCGGTCACCGCCGCCTTGTGCGCGTCGGAGCCCTTGCCGCCGTGATGGCCGTCCTCGATGTACTTCTTCGCGTTGTCCCACGCGCCGCCGCCCGTCGTCATCGAAATCGCCACGAAGAGGCCGGTGACGATGGTTCCCATGAGCAAACCGCCCAGCGCCTGCGGCCCGAGGGCAAGGCCGACGACCACCGGCACCAGCACCGGCAGCAGCGACGGCACGATCATTTCCTTGATCGCCGCCTTGGTCAGCATGTCGACAGCTACGCCGTACTCGGGCTTGGCCGTGCCTTCCATGATGCCCTTGATGTCCCTGAATTGCCGGCGCACTTCGATCACGACCGCGCCGGCGGCACGGCCGACCGCCTCCATCGCCATCGCGCCGAAGAGATAGGGAATGAGGCCGCCGATGAACAGCCCCACGATCACCTTGTGGTTCGACAGATCGAACGAGACGTCCATTCCGAACGAGCCAAGCGCGTGCGTGTAGTCGGCAAATAGCACCAGCGCGGCGAGCCCCGCGGAGCCGATCGCGTAGCCCTTGGTCACCGCCTTGGTCGTGTTTCCGACCGCGTCGAGCGGATCCGTGATGGCCCGCACCGAGTCGGGCAGTTTTGCCATTTCCGCGATGCCGCCCGCGTTGTCGGTGATCGGGCCATAGGCGTCGAGCGCGACGATGATGCCCGCCATCGACAGCATCGACGTCGCGGCGATCGCGATGCCGTAGAGGCCGGCGAGCCAGAACGAGGCCCAGATCGCGATGCACACGGCGATCACCGGCCACGCGGTGGCCTTCATCGACACGCCGATGCCGGCGATGATGTTGGTCGCGTGCCCCGTGGTGGACGCCTCGGCGATGTGCCGCACCGGCTTGTATTCGGTCGCGGTGTAGTACTCGGTGATGACGACCATCGCCGCCGTCAACGCGAGGCCGACCAGCGAGGCCCCGAACAGGCGCAGCGTCGTGATTTCCGGATAGGCTGTCGCGACATCACCCATCATCCGGCTGGTGATGAACCAGAACCCGATGGCGGAGATCCCGCCGGCGACCATCAGGCCGCGATAGAGCGCATTCATGATCTTGCCGCCGTCGCGCGCCTTGACGAAATAGCAGCCGACGATCGATGCCAGGATCGAGAAGCCGCCCAGCACCAGCGGATAGGTAACCGCGGCCTCGGCCTGCACCGGCATAAGCAACGCGCCCAGCAGCATCGTCGCGACGATCGTCACGGCGTAGGTCTCGAACAGGTCGGCGGCCATGCCGGCGCAGTCGCCGACGTTGTCGCCCACGTTGTCCGCGATCACGGCGGGGTTGCGCGGATCGTCTTCCGGAATGCCGGCTTCCACCTTGCCGACCAGATCGGCGCCGACGTCCGCGCCCTTGGTGAAGATCCCGCCGCCGAGACGCGCGAAGATCGAGATCAGCGAGCCGCCAAACGCAAGGCCGACGAGCGGCTGGATCGCGTGGTGCAGGCCTTCCTTCATCAGGCTCGGCGCGCCGTGCGCAGAGCCCAGCAGGAACCAGTAGAAGCCGGCGACGCCGAGGAGACCGAGACCGACGACGAGCATCCCGGTGATCGCGCCGCCGCGGAACGCGACCGCGAGCGCTTCATTGAGCCCCGTGCGCGCCGCCTCGGCCGTGCGCACGTTCGAGCGCACCGACACGTTCATCCCGATGTAGCCGGCGAGGCCGGAGAGGATGGCGCCGACGGCGAAGCCGCCTGCGGTCGCGCCGCCCAGCGCCGCCCAGATGACGACGAACAGCAGCACGCCGACGATGCCGATCGTCATGTACTGGCGATTGAGATACGCCTGCGCGCCCGCCTGGATCGCGGCGGCGATTTCGCGCATCCGGTCGTTGCCGGACGGCTTCGCCATGATCCAGCCGATGGACACGACGCCGTAGACGATCGCCGCGACGGCGCAGACAAGCGCGAAGATGAGTTCTGTCGACATAGGATTCTCCCTGACCCATTGAATGGCAAGAAAACCGCGCTGGAACCTCGGTGCGGGGCCTGTGGCCGGCCCGTCAACCGGAGCGCCCGCCGTTCTGGCAGCGCCCATGCGGCTCCCACCGCGGCGGCGACACCCGGGCTCACCCCGGCGCCGCCTCAAAAACACGCTATTGTGCCAGCTTGAGGCCCCTGAAGTCGAGCCATGGCACCGGCGGAACCCGCCGGGGAAGCCCGCTAGATCTTGAACTCCGTCCCGAGCTTCTTCGGCACCGCCACGTTCTTCAGCCGCACGTACTGCGGCAAGCCGTCCTTGAACGGCGGGAAGTCCTCGCCGCGAATCAACGGGGCGAGATAGGCGCGCGCTTTGGCCGTTATTCCGTAGCCATCGGCGGTGATGTAGTCTCGGGGCAGCATCTTCTCGACGTTCGCCACGCGGGTGAGCGGCACCGGTGCGATCTTCCAGCGGTAGGGCTTGTCCGACGTGCGCAAGATGGCCGCCATAACCGCGTTATTGCCGGCGAGCGCGAGCAGGACGGCCGCCTTGCCGACCGCGTAGCTGTGGTCGAGGTCGGTCTTCGACGCGATGTGCCGCGCGGCGCGTTGCAGGTAGTCGGCGACGGCCCAGTGATACTTGTACTTGAGCTTGTCCTTGACGATGCCCGCGATCATCGGCCCGACGCCCCCTAGCTGCGCGTGGCCGAACGCGTCCTTCGTGCCCGCCTCCGCCATCAGTTGGCCGGCGGCGTTCTTCAGCCCCTCCGAGACGCCCACGCAGCAGTAGCCGAAGCGCTTCACCCGGGCATCGACCGCCGCGAGGAACTTCGCCTCGTCGAAGGCGATTTCCGGGAAGAGCAGCAGCAACGGAATGGGCGTCGCCTGATCTTCCGCCATCCCCACTGCGGCGGTGATCCAGCCGGCGTGCCGACCCATCACCTCGAGCACGAAGACCTTGGTCGACGTCTTCGCCATCGACGCGACGTCGAAAGCCGCCTCGCGCATCGAGGTGGCCACGTACTTCGCGACGGAGCCGAAACCGGGGCAGTTGTCCGTCACGGCGAGATCGTTGTCGACGGTCTTCGGCACGTGGACGGCGATGAGCGGATAGCCGAGGCGCTCCGAGATCTGCGATACCTTGAGGCAGGTGTCGGCCGAGTCGTTGCCGCCGTTATAGAAGAAGTAGCCGATGTCGTGCGCGCGGAACACCTCGATGAGCCGCTCGTATTGCGCCCGATTCTCCTCGAGGCCCTTGAGCTTGTAGCGGCACGAGCCGAAGGCGCCTGCAGGCGTGTGCTTCAACGCCGCGATCGCGCGCGCGGTCTCGCGGCTCGTGTCGATCAGGTCCTCGGTCAGCGCGCCGATGATGCCGTTGCGTCCGGCGTAGACCTTGCCGATGCGGTCCCGGTGCAGTCTGGCCGTCTCGATGACACCGGCGGCGCTCGCGTTGATGACGGCGGTCACGCCGCCGGACTGAGCGTAAAAGGCGTTGCGTCTGGCCATGACATCCGTCCGTCAGCTCTTCAGCGCGGCCAGGCAGGCGTCGCGGATCGACTCGACGCTGCCCTGGCCGTCGACCTTGCGGTATCTGGGCGCGCGCGCATCGCCGGTGGCTTCCCAGCTGGCGTAATACTCGATCAGCGGCCTGCGTCTGGAGGTGGTAGACCTCCAGGCGCTTGCGCACGGTTTCCTCGCTGTCGTCGACGCGCTGGATCAGGATCTCGCCCGTAAGGTCGTCCTTCCCGGCCACGCGCGGCGGATTGTAGCGGAGGTGGTATGTGCGGCCCGAAGGCAGGTGCACGCGGCGGCCGCTCATGCGCTCGACGATGGCGCTGTCAGGGACGGCAATCTCGAGCACGTAGTCGACCGCGACCCCGGCATCCCGCACGGCATTGGCCTGCGGAATCGTGCGGGGAAAGCCGTCGAAGAGATAGCCGTTCGCGCAATCCGGCGCCTTCAGGCGCTCGGTCACCAGCGCCACGATGATGTCGTCGGAGACGAGGCTGCCGGAGTCCATCACTTTCTTCGCGGCGACGCCCAGCGGCGTGCCCGCCGCGATCGCCCCCCGCAGCATGTCGCCGGTCGATATCTGCGGAATGGAACAGGCCTGCGTGATGAAGCCGGCCTGGGTGCCTTTGCCGGCGCCTGGCGGGCCGAGAAGTATCAGTCGCATGAATGCGTATCGTCTTGCAGATCAGCCAACGGCGGGTAACGATCCACGGGTGCAACCGGCGCCGGCCCCCTGCCGACGGCAACTCCGCGACATCGGAGCGCGCCGGGGATTCTGTCCGCAATTGGCCAGTCGGTCAATTGCGCGCGATCAAGCTTTTCCCGCGGCGAACAGCGCGCGCACCCGATCGAGGTCCTCGGGCGTGTCCACGCCGGGCGCCGGCGTGCCCGCGGTGACCTCGACGACAATGCGCAGGCCGTGCCAGAGCGCGCGCAGCTGCTCCAGCGCCTCGAAGCGCTCGATCGGCGCGGGTGCCAACGCCGGAAAGGCGCGCAGGAACCGGACACGGTACGCGTACAGCCCGTAGTGACGGTAGAGCGGCAGCCCCTGCGGCAAGTCGCCGCGGCTGCCGGCGAAGGCATCGCGGGCCCACGGAATGGTCGCCCGGCTGAAATAGAGCGCATGGCCCTTTGCGTCGAGCACCACCTTGACCACGTTCGGGTTGAACGCCTCTGCGGGGTCCGTGATCGGGTGGCAGGCGGTCGCGATCGCCGCTTCCGGATGGGCCGAGAGCAGATCGGCCACCGCGCGTATCAGCGCGGGAGACAGCAGCGGTTCGTCGCCCTGGACATTGACGACGATCGCCTCATCGGGCAGACCGAGCTGCTGCGCGGCCTCCGCCAGACGGTCGGTGCCGGTCGCATGATCGGCGGCCGTGAGACAGGCTGCGATGCCGTGTGCCTCGACAGCCGCCTTGATGCGGACGTCGTCGGTCGCGACGACGACCCGGTCCGCGCCGGCCGCGATGGCGCGGTCGGCGACCCGCACCACCATCGGCTTGCCGCCGATGTCGGCCAGTGGCTTGCCCGGCAGACGCGTCGACGCGTAGCGCGCGGGGATGATGACGGTGAACAAGGCAATGCAGTCGTACGGGGCCGCCTATTCGTACTCCGCCGGCTCGAGCCGGCGGGCTTCGTCTTCCAGCATGACGGGAATGCCGTCCCGGATCGGGTAGGCAAGCCGGGCCGATTTGGAGATCAGCTCCTGCTTCTCCTTGTCGTAGACGAGTGGACCCTTCGTGACGGGACAGACCAGGATGTCAAGCAGCTTGGGATCCACGGAGCTTTCCTTCGATCAGGTTGACCAGTGCCTCGTCGATGCGCGCCCGCACAGGCAGGTACCAGCATCGCTCGTCGGCGAACGTCTCACATTTTAGCGCGTCCTTCTCCGTCATCAGAATCGCCTGCGCATCGGGGAGCGCAAGATCGCCGGCGACAAACCGGTGATGGTCGGGAAACGGGTGCGGCGTGGCGGCAATGCCCATCGCCGCGAGCTGCGCGAAAAACCGGGCCGGGTGGCCAATGCCGGCCAGCGCGTGCACGCCCTCCCGCGCGAGGGCCGACGCCGGCAGGGTGGTCAACGGATCGTCGACACGCACGAACCGATCGCCGACGAGCGTCATCGTGAATGCTCCGAACAGTTCTGGCAGCGGAGCATGCGCCCCTTCTGCCGCGAGCACCACGACCGCATCGACTGCACGGAGCCTCGAGGCGGGTTCCCGCAACGGGCCGGCGGGCAACAGCCAGCCATTGCCCAAGGCGCGTGCCGCGTCCACCACGACAATTTCGACGTCGCGCCGCAATCGAAAGTGCTGCAGACCGTCATCCGCCAGGATCACGTCGCAAGCCGGATGCCAGGCGAGCAACGCGCGCCCGGCAGCAACGCGGTCGCGGGCGACGACGACGGGGTATCCGGCGCGCGCCAGCAACAGCGGCTCGTCGCCAGCTCGCCGCGGGTCGGCGTCCGGGTCGACCGGCAGCGGGTCGCCATTGTCGTGGTCCCGCCCGTAGCCCCGGCTGACGATGCCCGGATGGAAGCCCCGTTGCCCCAGCGCCTGCGCGAGCGCGGCGACGAGCGGCGTCTTGCCGCTGCCACCCACGGTGATGTTGCCCACGATCACCACCGGCACCGGCAGCGCCACGGAGCGCAACAGGCCCGAGCGATAGCCCGCGCGGCGCAGCGCAACGGCGGCACGGAAGCAACAGCGACAGCGGCAGCAGCATCGCCGCGGCCAGCGTGGTTCGCGGCGAATACCACGCCTCGACGAGGCGATCGGCGAGCGTCACGGCGGTCGTCCGCGCGCGGCGATCAGATCGTCACTTGGGAGGCGGCGCCTGCGTCGCGAACGTGACATGCACGAAGCCGGCGGTCCGCGCGGCCTCCAGCACGTGGACCACCGACTGGTGCGTCGCCGTGGCGTCGGCGCTGATGATCACGACCGGCTCCTTCGCGTCGCCCGCGGCCGACTTGAGGGCGTCGGCGAGGGCGGCGATCGTCGTGTAGGTGAAAACGGTCTTGTTGATGACGTAGCGTCCCTGGGCATCGACGCCGACATTGACTTCCCTGGGCCGATCCTTCGGCTGCTCGGCGTTCGCCTCCGGCAGCGTGATCTGCAGCTCCGCGATGCGCTGGTAGGTCGTCGTGACCATCAGGAAGATCAGGATGACCAGCAGCACGTCGATCAACGGGATGAAGTTGATCTCGGGATCGTCGCGCGGACGGGCGCCGCGCAGGTTCATGCCGTACTCCGCGTTCCGGCGGAGGCCGGCTGCGGCGCGTGCATCGCGTGATCGACCCGCATCGCGCCCCTACTGGCGTTCGCCGTGCGCGAAGTCCACCAGCTTGATCGCCTGCTGCTCCATCTCCACGACCAGGCTGTCGACCGTCGCGCGGAAGTGGCGGTAGAAGATCATGCTGGGGATCGCGACGATCAGGCCGAACGCGGTGTTGTACAGGGCGACGGAGATGCCGTGCGCGAGCTGGATGGGATTGGAGCCCGCGGCCGTCTGCGACCCGAAGATCTCGATCATGCCGACGACGGTGCCGAACAGCCCGAGCAGAGGCGCCATCGCGGCGATCGTCCCGAGCGTGGTGAGAAAGCGCTCGAGATCGTGCGTGACGACGCGCCCGACCTCTTCGATCGCTTCCTTGATCACCGCGCGTGAGCTTTTCACGTTGGCAAGCCCGGTGGCGAGTATTCTCCCCAGGGGTCCCTGCTGCCCGACGCGCGCGATGAGTTCCGGGGTCGCCCCGCTCTGCCGGTACTCGACCAGCACGCGGTCGACGAGACCTGACGGCGCGACGACGCTCTGCCGGAGCGACCATAGCCGCTCGAAGATCAGCGCCAGGGCAATGACGGACGCCACGATCAGTGGCCAGATCGGCCAACCCGCTGCTTGAACAATGGACCACACGTTGGGGACACTCCGGTGCGAAAAGCTGCCCGCAATGTAGCGTGGTGGCAGGGATTCGGCAAGCAACGACCTGTATCAGGGCCCCGCGCACCGATCGTGCCACCGGCACTCACCGCTTGCGAGTGCCGGTGCGGACCGCTCGCACGGCAACACCGTCGCGCGGCGACCGCGCGCCCTTGCCTGGCGCCTCGTCCGCGTCGAGCGTCAACGTCGCGGTCACCGCGGCGCCCGCCAGCACGATCAGCCAGCAGACGTAGATCCAGATCAGGAACACGGGCAACGCGGACAGCGTGCCGTAGACGACCTCGTACGTCGTCACGTTCTTCACGTAGATGGCGAAGCCGTGCTTCACGCCCTCGAACGCCAGCGCCGCCGCGAAGGCGCCGGCGAACGCGTGGCGCCATGGCACGCGGCGATTGGGCACCAGCGCATAGAGCAACGCCAGCGCCAGCGTGGAGAGTACGAGCGGCAAGGGCTTGACCGCGAAATCCGTAAGCGTCTCCTCCATCGGCACCGCCGCCAGCGACTGCGTGAACAGCCACGTCGTGAGCGAAATGCTGGCGCCGACGAGGACCGGTCCGAGCGTCGTGCCGACCACGTAGACGGCGAACCGGCGCGCCATCGGCCGCTTGAGCCCGATCCCCCAGAGCGCATTGATCTCGCGCTCGACCGTCGCGATCACCAGCGTCGCCGTCACGAGAATGAACACGATCGAAAGGCCGGTCAGCCCGGCGGCCTTTTCGGTGAATTCGCGCACATAGTGGTGGACGACCTCGTTCGGGCCGCCGGGCAACGTGTACTTCAGCAGGAACGTTTCGAGCACGTCGAGCCATTGCTGGAACACCGGAAAGCGCGCGACGAACGCGAAGGCGACCGTGGCCATCGGCACGACGCCCAGCACGGTGGTGAACGCCAGGCTGCCGGCCGTGCGGGCGAGTCCGGTGTTCCGGGTCCGCGCCACGACGCGCCGCACGAACGTGACCGCGCGCTGCAACGCGCCCCGGAAGGTCATTTCGCGATCACGTTGGCGACATCCTCGGCGTTGTCGGCGAGCCGTGCCTGGAGCTCCACGGCCGCGCCGGCGGCGAGGCCGGCGTGCTGGTTGAACAGATCGAAGAACTTTCCTTCCCGCGGCAGCGAGCCCATGAGCGTGCGTCCCCGTATTCCGTGGCTGTCAATTATCCCATGGGCGCGTCGGCGGACGAACCTGCTGGTAATCGTTGTAAGCTTCGCTGCCCGACGCACGACCGATTCCCCGGCGCTGCACCCGGCGCCTTTCACCCCACCGCCATGGAGCCCGCCATGACCGCCTCACTGCCTTCGTCCCCTGCCCGGGAAACCGCTGTTCTCGGGGGCGGCTGCTTCTGGTGCCTCGAAGCCGTGTTCGACGAGCTCGCCGGCGTGCAATCGGTCGAGTCCGGCTACGCGGGCGGCCGCGACCCCAGCCCAACCTACGAAGACGTCTGCGGCGGCCGGACCGGCCACGCCGAAGTCGTGCGCATTGCCTTCGATCCCGCCGTGCTGTCGTTCCGCGATCTGCTCACGGTTTTCTTCACGATCCACGACCCGACTACGCGGGACCGCCAGGGCAACGATGTCGGCACGCAGTACCGGTCCGTGATCTTCTGCCAGTCGCCCGAGCAGCGCGCGACCGCGCAGTCACTCATTGCCGAGCTTTCGGCCGCGAGCCTCTGGCGGGATCCCATCGTCACCGAGATCGCCGACGGCGCGCCGTTCCACGAGGCCGAGCGCTACCACCAGGAATACTTCGCGAGCAATCCCCGCCAGCCCTACTGCGCAGCGGTGGTGGCGCCCAAGGTCGCGAAATTCCGCAAGCATTTCACCGAGCAGCTGAAGCGCAAGCCGTAGCGCCGCGCGCCCGGGCGTGCAGGTCCGTGGTCCGGTTGTGCCTGCGCGGCGCGCCTCGATCCGTCAGCGCCCCCCCCGCCGGGCAAGGAAGCCGGCGGCCGCAAGACTCGCGCCGACCGACCAGAACACCGGCACGATCCCGACTGATGCGCCAATGGCGCCGAGCAGGATCGGCGCCGCGAACGCCATCGAGTTGACGAGCGACATCCGCACACCGACGGCCTCGCCGACATGCCCGGCCGGCGCGTGGGCGTGCAACAGGGACAACACCATGGGCTGGCCGGCACCGAGGCCCAAACCAAGCGCGAACGACAATGCAAGCAGCGCAGGCACGCTCTGCGAGAACGGAAAGGCGAGGAAAACCAAGCCCGCGACGACCAGCGCCGCGGCGAGCACCTGATGCTCGCGCAACCGGCGGGCGATCACGGGCATGAACAGGCGGACGACGAACGTCGCGGCCGCGAACGACGAGAGCACGCCGCCGATCTCCGACGCCGAAAGACCGATTTTCGCTCCGTAGACCGGCACGAATATCGTGTGCAAGTCCCACCCCAGCGAAAGCAGCGCGTTGATTGCGAACACGTGCCGCAGCGTCCGATGGCGCAGCAGCGCCAGCACGCCGGCGTGGCGCGTGCCGCCGGCGGCAGGGTGCGGCCCGGGGAGAACGAGCCGGCCGCTGGCCAGCACCGCGAGCGGGATGAGCGGAACCAGCGCGAAGGCGGCGAATGTCGCGCGAAACCCGAATTGGTCGATCGCAAGGCCGGCGGAGAGCGGGCCGATGAATCCCGACACCGAATAACCGAGCGCGAGCAGGCTGAAATTGCGCGACCGCGTCGCCGGTTCGCCGAGCCCACCCGTCGTGTTCTGCGCCGCGATCTGGAACGCCATGAACCCGACGCCGAGCAGCACCGCGCTCCCGAACAGCGCCGGCATGCCCGGAAGCGCGAACGGCAGCGTCGCCCCGACGCCGATCAGGACCGATCCGACCACCATGGGCCGGCGCGCGCCGATGCGGTCGACGAGCCGACCCACCGCGACCGACAGGAACATGGGCAGGAGCGCATAGAGCGATATCAGCAGGCCGACGGTGAACGACGATGCGCCCATCGACAGCGCGTCGAGCGCGACGACCACCCGGCTGCCGCTCAAGACCGAGTGGTTGGCGATCCCGATCAGGATGAGGGTGGCGAGCGTGCGGGAGTCAGCGCACGCGGCGTCGCTCACGTGGCAGCCTTGTTGTCGCGGCAACGCCAGCCGTCCGCTCCGCCCGTGCCGGCAGCGCGCGCGACCGCGACGAATAGAGCGGCCAAGGCCGATCGCCGGGCAGGCACGTCAGCGCGGGAACCGCTTGTCGTATTCGGCGTTGATCCGACCGAGCGCGCCTTCGACCTTCATGCCGTCCAGCGCATCCGTTAGCGCTTTCACGATCTTCCGGTCGGTCTGCGGGTTGCAGGCCAGAAAGAGCGCCTGCTCATTGGCGATGAATACGACCTTGATGCCCGTCACGTTCGCCGTCTTGGCCGCCTCCCGGCCGGCGTAGAGGTCGGTGATCCAGAAATCGATGTGATCCGGGTGGTCGCGCGGCAGCAACAGCCGCGGCGGGTTCTGTGCATCCGAGCGCACTGCGCGCAGGTCGTTGACCGCGTTCTCGCGGAGGAATTCGTTCTTGGCGTCGCGCTGCACGGTGCCTATCCTGTAGGGAGCGAGGTCCTTCACGCTGCGGATCGGCAGCGCGAAATCGCTCCTGCCGTACACGGCCCACGGGCTCGTCGCGACCGGCCCCACCCAGAGGAACAGGCGCTCGCGGTTCTCGAGCCGCGCCGTGGCGAACAGACAGGCGTCCTTCTGGCCCTGGGCCCTGACGTAGGCCTTGTCCCACGGCAGCACTTCGAACGACGCGGGCACACCCGCGCGAGCGGCCATGTCCCGCACGACCTCGGTCGCGGAGCCCTGGAGCTTGCCCTTGTCCGTGAAACTGAACGGCGGGTTCTCCTCGGTGAGCAACATGAGGGCGGCCGCGGGCATCGCGGCAATGGCAGCGGCAGCGAGCGCCGTCACCAGGGCAAGCGCCTGCTTGGCACCGGCGGTGAGGGTAGGCAACGGGGGGGGCATGTCGGTAACCGGTTGAGCTTCGGACGCAAGTGTGGCACCACGGCGCGCGGGACTCAAGGCCGTGCGGCCGCCCGGCACCTCGACGCCATTGCGTCGGCAAGTTGAGCGCGTCGCGCGACGCGTCCGGAAACACTCGCCGCGCCACGGCGGCGGCGGCATTCTGGACCGGGTCCGCCAAAACCGTAGCGCAAGGGCCGCTTTGCGCCAGCGCAACGTTCGTGAACACGCGGCGAAAAAAGCGCCAGCAAGGGATTCCCTTCCCGTGGAATTGCGCTATAGTTCCCGCCGATGGAGTCGGATTTGCCCCTGACAGGAGGGTCCGCTTCAGAGCGTTCGGCGTTGTGTTCCGCGTCTATCCACAGGAAGGAGAAACATGGCTACCGCCAAGAAAGCAACCAAGAAGCCCGCCGCGAAAAAAGCAACGGCCAAGAAACCCGCAGCAAA
The DNA here is from genome assembly GCA_963823215.1 of uncultured beta proteobacterium. Classification (GTDB taxonomy): domain Bacteria; phylum Pseudomonadota; class Gammaproteobacteria; order Burkholderiales; family Casimicrobiaceae; genus CAIWHR01. Next base: position 58,183 of record CAWGKT010000019.1, on the reverse strand, counting down.
GAAACCCGCAGCAAAGAAACCCGCCGCGAAAAAAGCAACGGTGAAAAAACCTGCCGCGAAAAAGGCGGCGGCTAAGAAACCCGCCGCGAAGCGCAAGCCCAACGCCGCGTTCATGAAGCCGATGACGCCGTCGTCGGTCCTCGCAGCCGTCATCGGCGCAATGCCGATGCCGCGTACCGAAGTGACGAAGAAGATCTGGGACTACATCAAGAAGAACAAGCTGCAGGACGCGGTGAATCGGCGCCTGATCAATGCGGACGAGAAGCTTCGCGCCGTGTTTGGCGGAAAAGGCAAGGTGTCGATGTTCGAAATGACGAAGCTCGTCTCGAATCATCTGAAATAATTACCCGCGCGAGGCGCGAACTGGCGGCCGGTGGCGAGTGCGCACCGGCCGTTTTCCTTTTGGCGCGCCGCAGATCCGACACCGGTCCGTTATCGCCTGTTCTTGTGCTGGCCGTGCCGGATCACGTCCGGCGGCTCAGCGCCGCGATGCGCTCCTCGATCGGCGGGTGCGTCGAGAAGAGCGCCATCACGCCGCCCTTGTCCGTAATGCCGAACCCGCTCATCGCCTTCGGCAGCTCGCCCGGCTCCAGCCCGCCCAGGCGTCGCAGCGCATTCACCATCGGCGACGGCGTACCGAGGTATTTCGCGGAGCCGGCGTCGGCGCGGAATTCACGCAGCCGCGAGAACCAGGCGACGATCATCGAGGCGAGGATGCCCAGCACGATCTGCGCGACGATTACGGTGATGAAATAGCCGGGACCGGTGCCGCGCTCGGTGCGGAACACGGCCTTGTCCACGATCGTGCCGATGATCCGCGCGAAGAACACGACGAACGTGTTGACGACGCCCTGGATCAACGTCAGCGTCACCATGTCGCCGTTGGCGACGTGCGCGACCTCGTGGGCGAGCACGGCTTCGACTTCCTCCTTGTTCATCGACTGCAGGAGGCCCGTCGAGACCGCGACCAGCGCCGAGTTCCGGAACGCGCCGGTGGCGAACGCATTGGGCGCCCCCTCGTAGATGGCGACCTCCGGCATGCCGATCCCGGCGGTGGTCGCGAGCTTGCGCACGGTCTCCACGAGCCATGCTTCCGGCTCGTTCGCAGGCTGTTCGATCAAGCGCGCTCCGGTCGACCACTTGGCCATCTGCTTCGACATCAGCAGGGAAATGATCGAGCCGGTGAAACCGACGACCGCGGCATAGGCGAGGAGCCCGCCGTAGGAGATGCCCGTCTGCGAATACATCGCCCGGTCGAGGCCGAGCATCTTGAGCACGACCGACAGGACCAGGACGACGGCGAGGTTGGTCGCTAGAAAGAGAACGATGCGCTTCATGGGTCGACCTCAAGGGAACTTGCCGGGACGCGATTCTAGCGCGGCGACAGATGGGCGAACAGGCCCGGGTCCGGCGCCTACCTCGACGCCCTGGAATCCCGGAGCGTCACCGTCCGGTTGAATACAGGTTTGCCGGGCGCGCTGTCTTCGCGATCGGCGACGAAGTAGCCATGCCGCTCGAACTGAAACTGCTCGCCCGCGCCGGCGCCGGCCAATGCGGGCTCCACGTACGCGGTGATCACGCACTTGGAGGCGGGATTGAGATCGGAAAGCCAGTTGCGCTCGACCGGTTCCGCGGTTTCATCGTCGACATCGTCTCCGGCCACCACCGCCGCATGCACGTCGACGGCCGCAGCCGCCGCATCTTCGGACGGCGTGCCCGCCGGATTGCGCGCGCCGGGGAACGGGACCGCGAACAGCCGGTCGTAGAGTCGCACCTCGGTCGCAACGGCGTGCGTGGCCGAGAGCCAGTGGATGTTGCCCTTGACCTTGCGGGCGTCGGCGCCCGGCGTCCCCGAGCGGGTCGCCGGGTCGTAGGTGCAGTGGACGGCGACCACGTTGCCGGCGGCGTCCTTCTGCACGCCGGTGCAGCGGACGATGTAGGCGAACCGCAAACGCACCTCAGCTCCGGGCGCTAGGCGAAAATACCCCTTCGGCGCGTTCTCCTGGTAATCGTCGCGCTCGATCCAGAGCTCGCGCGCAAACGGCAGCGCGCGCTTGCCCAGGTCCGGCTGTTGCGGATGATTCGGCGCCAGGCATTCTTCCGTCCGCCCTTCCGGGTAGTTGTCGATCACCAGCCGCACCGGATCGAGCACCGCCATCCGCCGCGGCGCACGGGCGTTGAGGTCCTCGCGCATGCAGTCCTCGAGCACGCTCATGTCGATCCACGCATCGGACTTCGACACGCCGATGCGCTCAGCGAAGAGCTTGAATCCCTCCGGCGTGAAGCCGCGCCGCCGCGCCCCCACTAGCGTGGGCATCCGCGGATCGTCCCACCCATCGACGTGCCCCTGCGCCACGAGCTCGATCAGCTTGCGCTTGGACAGCAGCACGTGCGTGAGGTTGAGCCGGGCGAACTCGTGCTGCTGGGGCAATGGCCGCGGCAGCCGCCCGCCGTCGGCGAGCCGCGCCAACACCCAGTCGTAGAGCGGCCGGTGGTCCTGGAACTCGAGCGTGCAGATCGAATGCGTGATGCCTTCCAGCGCGTCCGAGATGCAGTGCGTGTAGTCGTAGAGCGGGTAGATGCACCACTTGTCGCCGGTGCGATGATGCGCCGCGTGCCGGATCCGGTAGATGGCCGGGTCGCGCATGTTGATGTTGGGGCTCGCCAGGTCGATCTTGAGCCGCAGCACGTGCGCGCCGTCGGGAAACTCGCCGGCTCTCATCCGCCGGAACAGATCGAGGTTTTCGGCAACGCTGCGGCTGCGATGCGCGCTCGGTCGGCCGGCCTCGGTCAGCGTGCCGCGAAGTGCGCGCATCTCGGCGGGCGTCGAGCTCTCCACGTACGCGAGATCGTGCTCGATGAACCACTCGGCGAAGACGTAGAGCTGGTCGTAGTAGTCGGACGCGTGGTAGCGATGGGAGCCCCAATCGAAGCCGAGCCAGCGCACCGCATCGGCGATCGACGTCTCGAACTCGACGTCCTCCTTGGTCGGATTGGTATCGTCGAAACGGAGGTTGCAACGGCCGCCGTTCTCGGCGGCGAGACCGAAATTCAGGATGATCGATTTCGCGTGACCGTAATGCAGGTAGCCGTTGGGCTCCGGCGGGAAGCGCGTCACGACCTTGCCGCCGTATTTGCCGGAACGATTGTCCTCATTGATGATGGCACGCAGGAAATTGGAGGCAGGCGCGCCGACTCCCGCCCCATGCGCTCGCGGCGGCGGGCTCGGATCCGCTGCCGCTTTCCGGCGGCCCGGTTCCTTTTGCGGCGGTGCAGCAGTCATCGTGTTTTGTTCATGAACAAGCGTATCGGTTCCGTTATTCTAACCGGCGTGGAGGTACCCGTCATCGGGCGTGCTCCCTGTGCGAACGGGGGCCTGCCCTGGAAGCCGCGCCAGGCAAGGCTTTCCGCCCGGTTGCCTTTCAGTGTCGGACGGGGTTGTCCACAAATCCTGTGGATAAAAGTGTGCGTATCTTGTAAATTCGGGTCCTAAGTAGTGTCCAGGCCGAAGAAAATGCTGCCATGCTCAATTTCCTGCCTAGATTTTTTGATTTTATTTCATGAAGTTGCCTTGATGCTCCCGGAGCGGGTCCATGCCAGCGCGCGGGGTTTCCTTCGACTTTTCGACTTCCCTTCCGTTGGGAATGGAGGAATTCTTGACCTGGACAAATCGGTCTCTCGCCACACCCTGTCATATCTGATGCGATTGCCACGAGCATGAAATCGCTGCCTCCGCCCGGCACTCATGGCTTCGTCCCGATGGCCTCCGGAATCGTTGCGTCGAGCCAAGACGGCTCGCCTGCGGTCATACCAGTCGGGCTTCTCGTCAGCTCCGCGCGGCTCATCCTCGAACGACATCTGGGCCTCGTCTGGGTTTCCGGCGAAATCTCCAATTTCATGCGCGCCGCCTCGGGGCATTGCTATTTCAATCTGAAGGACAGTGCCGCCCAGGTGCGCTGCGTGTTCTTCCGGCAGAAGGCCCAGTTCGCCGGCTTTGCGTTGCAGGACGGACTCGCTGTCGAGGTGCGCGCCACTGCGTCGATTTACGAAGCGCGCGGCGAGTTCCAGCTCAATGTCGAGACGATGCGCCTCGCCGGGATCGGCGCGCTGTTCGAGAAATTCGAGCGCCTGAAAGCGCGACTCACGGCTGCCGGATGGTTCGCCGCTGAGCGCAAGCGCCCGCTGCCATCGCTGCCGCGAGCCATCGGCATCGTGACGTCCATGCGTGCCGCAGCGCTCCGCGACATTCTTACGACGCTGCGACGGCGGTGGCCTGCCGTGCCCGTGATCCTCTATCCGACCTCGGTCCAGGGCGACGGCGCGGCCTCCGAAATCGCGCAGGCGATCGCCACCGCGAATGCGCGCGCCGAAGTCGACGTGCTGATCGTCGCGCGGGGCGGCGGATCGATCGAGGATCTGTGGGCCTTCAACGAGGAAATCGTCGCCCGCGCGGTGCACGAATCCGGCATTCCCATCGTTTCGGGCGTCGGCCACGAGACCGACTTCACGATCTGCGATTTCACCGCCGACGCGCGCGCGCCCACTCCAACGGGCGCCGCGATGCTCGCGGTGCCCGACCGGCGCGCGGTGCAAACGGCGGTCGCCGGAATCGAAGAACGCTGGCGCCGCGCGAGCCGGCATGCGCTGGAGACGCGGATCCAGCGCCTCGACGCGCTCGCGCGGAGGCTGGTACATCCCGCGGCGCGGCTCGCACAGCAACATCGCGATGCAGCGGTGTTCGCCGGACGTCTGTATCGGGCCCATCGCAACCGGCTCGCGGCGGCGGCCAATGCGGTGCGCGAGCCCGGCCTCCGCCTGACGTGGCTGCTGCGGCAGCCGCTGCCGCAGTCCGCGCGTCTGGCCCCGCTGCACGACGCCATGCGGCGCGCGGTGGCAACCCGGCTGGAGCGCTCGCACGCGCGAATCGCAGCACTCGAGATGAGCCTCGCGCATCTCAACCCGCAAGCCGTGCTCGAACGCGGCTACGCCATCGTCACGACCGCGGATGGCACCATCGTCGATGCGAGCGCAAGGCTCGCGGTCGGCGACAACATCGCGCTGGAGTTCGCGCGCGGGACCGCGGGCGCGACGATCACCCGGCGCGGTTGAACGGCCCCCACGCTCACCGCGTCTGCTGCCCCCCGCGGGGCCGTCAGTACCTTTGCCGCACGGCTACGCTTCGTCGGGATCCGGATCGTCGATCGCGGCGCCCCCGGTGGAGCGCCCCTTGGCGCCATCGTCCGCCTGCGCCGGGATCCTCGGTGTCGTCACGACCACGTCGGCGTTCTGCGCGCGATGCCGGAGCGCGTGATCCATCAGCACTAGCGCTAGCATCGCTTCGGCGATCGGCGTGGCGCGGATGCCGACGCATGGGTCGTGCCTGCCGTGCGTGTTGACGACGACCGGAAGCCCGGCCTTGTCGATCGAACGGCGGTCGAGCCGGATGGACGATGTCGGCTTGACGGCGAGCGTGACGACGATCTCCTGACCGGTGGAGATGCCGCCGAGGATCCCGCCCGCATGATTCGACAGGAACCCCCGCGGGGTCATTTCGTCGGAGTGCTCGCTGCCGCGCTGCCGGACGCTCTCGAAGCCGGCTCCGATCTCGACACCCTTCACCGCATTGATGCCCATCATCGCCTGCGCGAGGTCGGCGTCCAGCCGGCCGTAGACCGGCTCGCCCCAGCCCACCGGCACGCCGCGCGCGACGACGGTGATCTTCGCGCCGCAGGAATCGCCGGACTTGCGCAGCGCGTCCATGAAGGCCTCCAGCTCGGGCACGAGCGACGCATTCGCGACGAAAAACGGATTCGTGTCGACGTGCGCCCAGTCCTCGAACGGGATGATCGTGGGCCCCAGCTGGACCAGATGCCCGCGGATCACCACTCCGCAGCGTTCGGCGAGCCATCTTCGCGCGATGGCGCCAGCCGCGACGCGCACCGCGGTTTCGCGCGCCGAGGCGCGGCCCCCGCCGCGGTGATCGCGAATGCCGTACTTCTGCCAATACGCGTAATCGGCGTGACCGGGACGGAACGTGTCCGCGATCGCGGCGTAGTCCTTGCTGCGCTGGTCCTCGTTCCTGATCAGCAGCGCGATCGGGGAGCCCGTGGTGTGCCCCTCGAACACCCCGGACAGGATCTCCACGTTGTCGGACTCGCGCCGCTGCGTCACATGCCGCGACGTGCCGGGGCGGCGCCGGTCGAGATCGCTCTGGATGTCGGCGGCCGCGAGCGCCAGTCCGGGCGGGCAGCCGTCGACGACGCAACCGATCGCCGGACCGTGCGATTCACCGAAGGATGTGACGCAAAACAACGTGCCGAGCGTGTTGCCGGACATGGAGCACCACGGTTCCAGGAAGAGCGGCGCGATACGAATTTCAGTCTAGCACCAATGCCCTTCACTTGACGATTTTCGTCGCCCCCGGTGCAAGAGAGTCCAGCGGCGTTCAACGCAAGACACCGTAGTCTCCCTGACGCGGGAATTACAGCAAAGGCTCGGGCTCCACTAAATCACTGGCGGCCCGCAGTCGCGCGACGCCTCCGCCTTCGCCGCCGGCGGCAGCGGCGACAGGAATCCGATCACCAGCAGCAGAATGCCAACCCCGAGAAACGCGACGACGCGCGGCAACCCGGACAGCGCGGACAGATCGACCAGGAAGAGCTTCGCCACGACCGCCGCCAGCAGCGCGGCACCGAGCATCCACAGCGGCCGCAGGCGCCGCTTCGTCGCCGCAACCATCGCGGTGAGCGCAGTAAGCGTCCACGTCAGGGTAAGGGCGGCCTGCAGCGGCTTCGACGCCAGCTGCGAGGAAAGCCGCCACGGCACATCGCCCCAGTGATGCGCGGTGCGCAGCACGACTCCGTTCAGCGCGACGAACAGGCCGGCGCCGATCCAGCGATACAGCCCGCGTTCCGCAAATCCGGCAAACCGCGCCGCCCAGGTGGCCACCGACCACAGCGCCAGCCCGAGCGTGATGTCCAGCGGATTGACGAGCGGCAGGTACGGGAGCGGGGACGCATCGCCGGGCGAGAGCACGTTGACCGCGACGAACCATATTGCCAGCAACCCCGCGATCGGCATCCCCGCCCGGATGGCGTAGGCTCGATGCTGGACTGACAGCGGCCAACGCGCGGTATCGCGAAACCGGACGACGAGCCACAGGTAGGCGATTGCGGGCAGCGCGGCCGCGCAGGGAGTCCACGCCGTGTAATGTGCGGTGTGCCGCCCCACCCATTCGCTTGCTTCCCATGCGACCTGGGCGACCAGTGCGACCGCCGACACCGCGTGCACCGACGGCAGCAACGTCTCGGCGTCGAGTGCCGCCGTTTTAGCCTCGGCCGCCCCCGGCTGCAGCGTCTGCGCGGCGCGCAGCGCCTGCCAATGCACGAGCCACGCGCAGGGCCAGACGATCCAACCGTAGCTCGTGAGCGTCGTCCGGGTAGCGCCGAAGTCGCCCATCGCGGCGACGGCCATCGCCGGCAGCAATGCGATTCCCGCCCCCGCGAGCCTTGGCCAGGACAGCGGCCGCGCCAGGATGAGCGCGAGTGCGACACTGGCAACCACCCAGGCGAGAACGGCATGCACCTCCTCGGCGTGCGGCAGCTGTCGCACGAGCTCGAAGCCGCCGGCGGCGAGCCACCACAGCACGCCCCACCCGAACATCAGAGGCACGAGACTGCGCTCGCCCGGAGTGAACGTGCTGCCAGCGCGGTCGGCGATCCACGCCGTCGCGAGTCCTGCCGCTGCAATCAGCAACGCCCCGGCGAAAAACGCATTGGCGAACAATGGGTCGTCGGCTGCGCCGACACCGGAGGCGACGAACAGGATCGCTGCTCCACCTTCGACGGCCAGCGCGAACGCCCGGGCAAGCCACGCGCTTTGCCTCGCGCCGATCCAGTAGACGCCTGCCGCCTCGATCGCCCAGAATGCGGCCGTCCAGCGATTGTCGAGCGCGAAGGGGATGGTGATGGTCGCGAAGATGACGGCCAGCACGAGGAACGCGCGCGACAGCAGCGGAAAACCGGGTTCGCGGCGCCGGCGCAGGGCCAGGAAAAGCAGCGCATAGACGATCGCCAGCACGAGCGCGCTCCATGCCGCGCCATATTCGAAATCGCGCACGAGCGCGACCTGCGATGCGAACCCGGCCAGTGGAACGCCGAACACAAGGAGACCGTCCACCGGATCGCGTGCGGCGAGGGGCCCGCGCCGCGCGTAAAGAATCGCGATGGCGACGTAGAAGACGAAGAACAGCGCCAGGAACGGCTGCACGGTCGCGTAATGGTCCGCACGGTAGAACTCGCGGCCCCAGACGAGCCCGAGCACGAACGTGAACGCGAAGCCCACCGCATTGAGCACCCGCCATGCCTTCGACCACGCGAGCGTGAAGATCGCGGCGTTCAGCAGCGCGAAATAGCCGAACAGCAGCACGGGGCCGCCGTCGTTGCCCACCAGCACGGGGGCCAAAAATCCGCCGGCGATGGCCAGGCCCGCGAGCGGCTGCGAATCGTTGCGCACGGCAAGCCAGACCGTAAGCGCCGAAACCGCGATGAGCAGCACGACCGCCGGCGCCTCGGGCAGCACGCCATAAAGGCGAAATGCCGCGTAGGCCGTCAGATAGAGTATGCCGGCTCCGGCGCCCTGCAATGAGAGGCCGTAGCCCGGGCGCGAAGCCGCGAGGCGCATGCCGAGCGCCGTCAGCGCGAATCCGCCTCCGGCAACCATGGCGAGCCGCAGTTCGATCGGCATGGTGAAACGCTCGGTGAAATACTTGAGCAGGAACGCGACGCCAAAGAACAGTATGACGACACCGATGCGCGTCAGCGCGTTGCCGCCGGCGAGCCATGCCCGCAACCGATTCGCGCGCGACGGCGCTGCAGGCACAGGCATGGCGACGGCAGCCCTAATCGCCGGCAGCGCCGGCGTTTCGGCCATCTCGAAATCGCGTGACCGGATCTTGCCTTCACCCGTCGGCAAGTCGACCGCTCGGTCGGACTCCGTTCCTGCTGCTGCGGCGGCGACGCCCTGTGCGGGCGCGGCGGCCTCCGGGACCATGATCGCCGACGGCACCTGCGCTGCCGCAGGCTCCGGGCCGATCCCCGCGCGGCGCTCGAGGCTCGCTACGCGCAGTTCCAGCTCGATGACGCGTCGTGCCAGCGCGCCTTCGGTTTCCTGCCTCGTGCCGGCACGCGCCGCGGGCGCCGGCGCGGCGGACACGTCGGTGCCGATCGCGGATCGGCCCGGCGCCGCCCGGCCCCGCCATGCGGAAAACCTGACGCCGGCGAAGAAGCCCGCGATGCCACCCAGCGCGGCGCCCCATTCGTGCCAGACGAGGTTGCCCGCGAGCGCACCCAGGAACAGCCCGATCAATGCCGCCATGGGCGCCATTCCCCGGCCACTGAAAAACCATCGCGCTGCGCGCTCCGTTGTTCGCCCTTGAGGCGGCCCGGCGGGCTCATTGTGTTCACCGGCGCGCGCCACGCAACGCGAGCACGGCCGCCTGCAGCCCTTCGAGCGACACCTGTCCCGCGGGCACGGGCGGGGCCGCGACCAGCGCGATCCGCGAATGGACTCCGCGCAGCCTGCGCATCGCCTTGCCGTTGGACGACCGGCTGAAAAAGCTGCCCCACAGTCCGCGCAACGCCATCGGCACGACGGGCACCGGCGTCGTCGCGATCATCTGCTGCACACCCGGCCGGAACGCACTGAGCTCCCCGGTCTCGGTGAGCCTGCCTTCGGGAAAGATGCCGACGATCTCGCCGGCGGCGAGCGCCTGCGCTGCCTCGGCGAAAGCGCGGTCCTTCATCCGCGCATCCTCCCTGGCCGGGGCGATCGGTATCGTTCGCATCGTGCGAAATATGAACGAAAGCAGCGGCACCCTGAATATGCGGTGGTCCATCACGAACCGCACGGGGCGGCGCACGCAGGCGGCGATGACCACCGCATCGACGTAGCTCACGTGATTGCAGACCACGATGCAGGCCCCCTCGTCGGGAATGTTCTCCAGTCCTTCCTTGTCGACCCGGTAGAACGTGTGGATGAGGAGCCATGCCAGGAACCGCATCAGGAACTCGGGGACGAGCCCGTAGATGTAGAACGCGACTGCGGCGTTCATCAGCGCGGTGACGAGGAAGAGCTCGGGGATCGAGCAACCTGCGGCGAGCAGCGCGATGGCGAGCCCGGCCGACGTCACCATGAACAGCGCATTGAGAATGTTGTTCGCCGCGATGATGCGCGACCGGTGCGAGGGCGGCGAGCGCTCCTGGATCAGCGCATAGAGCGGAACGATGTAGAACCCGCCGAACAGGCCGATCAGCATCAGGTCCGCGGCGACGCGCCAATGGGCGGGGCTCGCGAGAAACACCTCGAGGCCCGCCAGCGCGTTCGCGTGCATGTGGCGGCTGGCGAGCCACAGGTCGATGGCGAACACGGTCAGCCCGATCGAGCCGAATGGCACGAGCCCGAGTTCGACGCGGCGGCCGGACATCCGCTCGCACAGCAGCGAACCGATGCCGATGCCGACCGAAAACAGTGCGAGCAGAAACGTGACGACGTGCTCGTTGCCGCCCAGGGAGTCGCGCGAGAAGCCGGCGAACTGCGCCAGGAACGTCGCGCCATAGAACCAGAACCAGGATATCCCCAGCATCGACAGCCAGACGACGCGGTTCCCGCGCGCGACCGCGAGGTTCCTCCAGGTTTCGCTGAACGGGTTCCAGTTGAGCGCGAGCCCGGGGTCGACCGCCGGCATGGCAGGGATCCCGCGGCTCACGAGATATCCGGCGACGGCGACGACGAGTGCCACCACCCCCGCCGCAACCGGCCCGCCACCCTCTACCGCGACGACGAGGCCGCCGATGATCGTGCCGAGCAGGATCGCCACGAACGTCCCCATTTCGACAAGGCCGTTGCCGCCGATGAGCTCGTCCGGTTTCAGCTGCTGCGGCAGGATCGCGTACTTCACCGGGCCGAACAGCGTCGAATGCACGCCGAGGAGCGCCAGCGCGGCGAGCAGCAGCGTGAGGTCGCGCTGCCAGAAGCCGGCGAGACCGAGCACCATGATCGCGATCTCGAAGAGCTTGATCCAGCGGATGAGTCGCGACTTTTCGAACTTGTCGGCGAGCTGACCCGCTGTCGCCGACAGGAGAACGAAGGGCGCAATGAACACCGCGCCCGCGACATTGACGAGCGCGTTCGGGTCGAGCGTGGTCAGGGTCACCGCGTGGAACGCGACGAAGATCACCACCGCGTTCTTGTAGATGTTGTCGTTGCCCGCCCCCAGGAACTGCGTCCAGAAGAACGGGGCGAAACGGCGTTCGGCCAGGAGGTCGAACTGGTTCGGCTGATGCATTCCCACGCCTCCACTACCGCGGCATTCCGCGACCGGCTGCGCGGCGCACGGCGCGAACGCGCCAAGCCCGCGCGCCTGCCCCACTCGGCAACCCCGCCGCACGAATCGCATTGTGCCCGCGAAACGCTACAATTCCATCTTTGGCGTTGCTGCCCCCCGCCGCGCCTGTCGCCACCACGCCTGCCTTAGCTGTTCCTACCGCCGATGCGCCAATACCTCGATTTCATGCGCCATGTCCGCGACCACGGCCACCCCAAGGAGGACCGCACGGGCACGGGCACGCTCTCGGTGTTCGGCTACCAGATGCGCTTTCCGCTGGCCGACGGTTTTCCGCTGCTGACGACCAAGAAGGTGCACACGAAATCGGTCATCCACGAGCTGCTCTGGTTTCTGCGCGGCGAGACGAACGTGCGGTCGCTGCAGGAGGCCGGGGTCACGATCTGGGACGAATGGGCCGACGCCGGCGGTGAGCTTGGCCCGATCTATGGCTACCAGTGGCGGAACTGGCCGACCGGGGACGGCGGGCACGTCGACCAGCTGGCGAGTGTCGTCGCCGAGATCCGGCGCAACCCGGACTCGCGCCGGCTGATCGTATCGGCATGGAATGTCGGGGACATTCCGCGGATGGCCCTTCCGCCGTGCCATGCCTTTTTCCAGTTCTACGTGGCCGAAGGACGGCTGTCCTGCCAGCTCTATCAGCGGAGTTGCGACATCTTCCTCGGGGTGCCGTTCAACATCGCGTCCTATGCGCTGCTGACGCAGATGGTGGCGCAGCAGTGCGACCTCGGCGTCGGCGAATTCATCTGGACCGGCGGCGACTGCCACCTGTATCGCAACCATCTGGAACAGGTCGAGCTGCAGCTCGCGCGCGCGCCATACCCGCTGCCGCGCCTCGTCATTCATCGCCGGGCGGATTCGCTGTTCGATTACCGGTTCGAGGATTTCGAAATCGCCGGCTACCGCTGCCATCCCGCGATCAAGGCACCGATCGCCGTCTGAGGAAAGGCAGCCCGACGCAACGCCTGCGCGCTGCGTTCACCGCCCTCGCAATGGCGCGCCCAGACGGCTATCGGCAAACCAGGCGCGCCCTCGTACGCGGGCGCCCCCTGCGCATAGCTCAAGGAGACTGCGTCGGGGCCGGCGTCTGCGGCGGCGTCAGCTGGCCCCCGTAACGCGCAGAATTCGTTCCCCAACCGCTCTTGCGCTCGGACAGCATCGGCCTCCACCCGGCAACGATCTCGTCGACGGTGAGCGTCCTGCCGCCATCCGCGGTGGCTCTTCCGACCAGCACACAATTTTCGCTGCTGAAGATGACGAGGAGTTCGCCGCGACCGCGCATCGCCTCGCGCGCTGGCGCTCCGGCATTGCTGAAGTCGACGGGGGAGCTCGTGCCGCGCAGAATCACGACATTGTTCCGGTCGATGACTTCGTAGCATGTGATCGCGAAGACCGGCATTGCGGCAGCGCCCATCGCAGCGCCCGCGATGAGCGCGGATATCAACCGACCCTTCATGAATGCCTCCTCTGCCGTCGAAGATTCGACCCGCCGGACCGATGTCCGGCCATCTGCAGCGCGGACCGGGGATCGGGGATCGGGTCCGTGATCAACACGAAGAGGCGCCTCGGCAGGATTCATCTGATGCCGAAGCATAAGCTCAAGAATTGACCGGCGTCAAAGGACCATCTGAATTCATGACCCGAGGACCATGCCCGGATTTCCGGGCCGGGCCGACAGCGCGCGTTGTTCATATGGTCGCTGGAATCGATGTGCATGGGGTGGACCTGAGGCCCTATTCTCGAACTGGCACCCCAAAACCGCATGTCGAACCGGCAGATCGGGGTCGCGACATGCGATGATGCGAGCCTCCATCCAAGCGTGCCCCGCCGCCATGCCCTTTGCCGACAAGGTCATCATCATCACCGGCGCGTCCGACGGCATCGGCGCCGAGCTCGCCCGCCAATTGGCGCCGGAGAAACCCAGGCTGGTCCTCGCCGCGCGGCGCCTGGAGGCGCTGCAGCTCGTCGCGGGGCAATGCGAGGCTGCCGGTGCCGAGGCGATCGCGGTGCGCTGCGACGTGGGTGTCGAGGCTGATTGCAGGGCGCTCGCGGCAAGCGCGGTTTCGCGCTTCGGCCGCATCGACATGCTGGTCAACAACGCCGGCGTATCCGGCCATGCCCGCCTCGAAGACGTAAGCGACTTCAAGTGGTACGAGGACATGATGCGCGTCAACTTCATGGGCTCGGTCTGGTGTACGCGATACGCACTCGCGGAGCTCAGGAAGGCAAAGGGGTTGGTGGCCGGCATCGCCAGTCTGGCCGGCAAGGTCGGTGTGCCCGAACGCACCGCGTATTCGCCGTCCAAGTTCGCCCAGGCCGGGTTTTTCGAGGCACTGCGCACCGAGCTCGCCGGAACAGGTGTGGACGTGACCGTCGTGTTCCCCGGGGTAGTCGCAACCAATATTCGCTACCATGGCTATGGCGCGGACGGCAAAGTCGCCGGCAGGTCCGGGCTGAAGGAAGAAGGCGCCATGTCGGTCGAGGAGTGCGCGCGTCAGATCATCGCCGCCTTGCGGGGGCGCAAGCGCGAGCTGGTGATGACCATGAAGGCCAGGGTCGGCCTGTGGCTGAAGCTGTTCGCGCCACGGTTGGTCGACAACATGGCCCGCGCCGCGCTCAAGAAGCGCGATTAGCCGTAACCAGCGACCATGCGCCGAGCGGCGTCAGGTTTGCTCCAGGGCGTGCAGCACCACCCTGCTGCAGATCAGCAGGAACAGCAAGGGAAAGATGAAAACGCACCAGCGGTCTACCCGCTTGGAGCGAACGTCGTGGCCAGTCTCGGCGACTCGGAGGCCATTGCCGTCGCTCCGCAACGCCATTGTAGCGCGACACTGGCATCCTTCTTGCGTCCGACGGCAGCATGGCCATTGGATCGAACCAACCGATCTCTGCCCCAGCCGGGTGGGTGCAAGAGTGGCAGCGTCTGGGTTGGAGCGCGACAAATCAGGCGATGGGGCAATATTTTCAGGGTTGTGCCGATCTCGCCATGACACGGACGCCGCGGCAGGCAATAGCGGCGTTGCACGCAATCCGGACAGGCTTGCTGAGACATGCCGCAGACACGCTTGCCGAGGCAATCCGGCTCTGGAGCAAGCAGTGCACCTCGCACGCTCGCGTTCCGGCAAAGCCGGACGAAAGGTTGCCGGCAATCAGATCCCGTTAGACGTAAAGTACGGACGACGAAGCGCCCCCTGGTGCCGGGACCTGACCCGGCTCGCTGGACCACCGACGCCGATCCATCCACCCCGTTTCCAGTGCCGGCAGGATGGCAACCGCATCGCTCAAAAAGACGCTGCCTGCCGCGCGTCCCTTCCGGGCCGCCCGGGAAATCGAGCTGCAGGCGCAATTCCGCGGGGCCCTCGCCGCCGGCGACGGCGTGGCAGGCGCGCACTGCATTCACGAGTGGTGGATGCGCAATGCATTCCCCAGCCACATTGAAACAGCGCTGACGCAGCTGTGGCAGCACGCGGCGAAGTCCATCCCCGAGTGGCTGCCGATGAACTATGTGTCGTGGCTGCCGCTCGTCTACGAGGTCGCGGCAAGGTTCCAGGCGGCGAAACGGGGACGGCGCAACATCTATCTCGTCCGACTCGACTACAGCGATCGCGATGGTCACCTGCAGGGCATCTACGTGGGCATGACCGCATACGCGCCCGCGCTGCGCTTCGACCAGCACAGGGCGGGCATACGCGCGGCAGGCAGCGTCCTGAAGCGCGGGCAGGAACTGCTGACCGGTCCGGTGCTGCATCTGCAGCGCATTGCGCAGGCCGACGCGGTACGCATCGAGCGGGACCTCGCCATTGCGCTCGGCGATGCGGGGCTTCTGGTTGAAGGGGGACATTGAACACCCGTCGACCGGCGCTCCCCCGGCGGTCGCATAACGCCATGGCGCTACTGCGGCTTGAGATCCGCGCCACCGACATACATGCGGTTCCAGGTCGGGCTGATCGTGATCTCGTTGATGCATACATGCGGCGGCTGCTCGGCTATCCAGAGGATCGTCTTCCCGAGGTCGTCGGCCTGGAGCATCCTGGCCCGCTCCTCCGGCGATGGGGGCATCGGACGCCGGTCCAGAATTGGCGTCGCCACCTCAGCCGGGCAGATGGCGCACGCGCGGATGCCGTTGACGCACTCCTCCATGTTGATGGTCTCGGTCAGCGCGACGACCGCATGCTTGCTCCCGTTGTAGGCCGCACCGGCCATCGCCAACGTGTACTTGCCCGCCCAGGAGGAGATGTTGATCACCAGGCCATCCTTGCGTGTACGCATGGATGGCAATACCGCGTGCGTGCAATAGAACGAGCCGTCGAGGTTGACGCGGATGACCAGATCCCAGCTCGCGACGGTTTGATTGCGCCAGAACCGCTGCGGGTGATTCAGGCCCGCACTGTTGACCAGGATGTCCAACCTGTCGTGACGAGCGAGGATCGACTGCGCGACGCCCTGCACCGACAATGCGTTGCTCACGTCGAGCGCCGCGACTTCGGCCTTCCCGCCCGCTTTGCGGATGGAATCCGCTTCGCGCTCAAGCAGGTCTGCGCGCCGACCCGACATGATGACCGTCGCGCCCGCAGCGGCCAGGTGTTGCGCGCCCGACAGCCCCATGCCCGACCCAGCCCCCGTCACCCAGGCCACTTTGCCGCTGAGAGTACCCATCAGGCTCCCCCTGTCGAATGTTTCAAGATGATCTGGCCGCGCGCGGCACTGCAGTCACGCGAGCGTGATTATCGCGAGTTCGGTCGCGTGGGTCGATCGCATTCTTCCTGGCGCCCTCGTCTGGGTGGTAGCGCACCGACGTTGTGCTGGATGACTTGTTGTTGACAAATGTCCATGGCCAGCGCAGAGTGCTTTAGGACGTTGTCATAATCGTATCCGTCTAGCGCCGTTTCAAAAGTGGCCAAGCGCCTGCCGTCGGCTGGCGATGCCAAGGCGCAGCGAAAGTCCAGCCGATAATTTACAATCGCAGAACTCGGACACGTGCCGGGAATCGCATGTTCGCGTCTCGACCGAGGTGCATTGCCGTCGCGCCCTCGATGCCCGCGCGTCGACGCTCGCGGATTCAGGAAGTGCCCCCGAGAACGTTGCCGCGGCACATATCCAGCAACAGGAAGATCCCGATGAAGATGTCGAAACATCGAAGCCTGAAAGAAATCCCCGACGCGACGCGACGCCCGCAGGTTGCCGACGGCCCGATGCCGGGCCATCGGCTGCCGCCCCTGCCTATCCTTGTGGCAGGTGTCTTCGCGAAGCTCTGCATCGCGCAGCGCGTGCGTGTCCTGCGTCGGCTGCTGATGTCCGTTGGTCCGATGGCGCTGGCCGTACTGGGCAGCGGCGCCTTCGCCAAATTCGTGGTGGAGGCCCGCTGGCCGCGCATGTCGATATCGCTCGACGACGCTGCGCGCGTCACGTCGAGCCAGATGTTCGAGCTGGTGCGCTACGTCGAGCAAAGCAATCCGCAGGCGCTGCAGCAGGTGATGGTGATACTTGCGCGTGACGCGGCGTCCATGGCCGCCGTCGGCGCTTCGGTTGCGTTGGTCGCAATGCGGCATCTGGCGAACCGCAAGGCATCGCGCCGCCAATCGGCGTTGCCGCGTTGAGTGGTTGCACAGCCCGAGGCCCGGGTCCCGATGGGTCGCCACCGAGGTCTCCTGCTCGTTCAAGATCGGCTGCTCGTTACGGTGGTGTCGCCGGCGGCATTCGCCGGCACGACAGCGCGCGCTCGGCGGACCAAGCCATCGGCTCGCGTGACTGAGATACCTGTCCGTCGACCGTCAGCGAAACACCTCGCGGCTCTCGGCACCGCCGGCGCCGAATGATGTTGAGAGAGCCGATCGTGGACTATTACGCGATTCTTGGTGTTCACCCGACGGCCGAGGATATTGTCATCCGCGCGGCCTACAAGGCGTTGGCGCAGCGGTACCACCCCGATCGTTTCCCGGGCTCTAAGGACGAAGCGCATCGCAGGATGTCCGACCTGACGAAAGCGTACGAAGTGCTCGCCGACCCAGTGCGCCGCCCGAAGTACGACCGTCGCCGCGAGGCTTACACGCAGTCGTTCGCGGCAAGATTCAACCGCACGCCGAAGTACGCGTCACCCGCGCGGGCCCCCGACGATCTGCGCTCGGCCGCCGCGAATCGGGGGAAGTACCGCGTCGCTTTTTTTTCGTTGATGATCGTGGTGGTCGTCCTGTCGACGTTCAACCTCGTCCACTATTCGACGCGGCTCAAGGGCTGGCTGGGAACGACCACGCCGACGGAACCGACGCCGGTACGGGTTCCTGCGCGCGCCGCGACAGACGCGCCCGTTGCCGGCGCTGGTGGTGCGAAATTGGACGACTCGCCGCAAGCGGCCTCATCCACCAAGATTCGAAGCCTGCCTATCAGTCCAAGCAGTGCAACTGCCGTGGAATCGACTGCGCCCAAACCGCAACCGCCGGTGCCCCGGGTTGGCGATCCCGCCGCTGCCACCGGGCCGGTGCTGGCGAACGGATCAGGAAATGTCCCGGCGCGACAACCCGCCGCCGACGCGCACCGTCCTGCAGATGCGCCGGCCACCGTACTCCCGGCTGACGTGCTGCTGGGCAAGGAGAATCCACGCGTCGCAGCCAGGAACGCGCCCGTCGATCGCCGGGCAAAGAGCCAACCCATTGCGGCGGCAACGGATCCGTGCAGGGAAACGGTCGCCGCGTTGGGCCTATGCAGTCCGAACACGATCGTGAAGAACAAATGACATGATGAAGAAATTGGCCGTCGGCCTGGTGGCAGCGGGATTCCTGTTGCATAGCGCGGTGGCACTGGCGGCCGCGGTGTTCAAGATCGTCACGGCGTCCGAGCGGGGGACCTATATCCAGATTGGCCGCAACCTCGCCCAGTTCATCGCCCCGCAGGCCGACATCGCGCTCGAGGCCCTCCCCTCGGCCGGGTTCGGCCGAAAACGTCCGGCGCCTGCGCTACGAGTCCGGCGTGAAGCTGGCCCTGGTGCAGTCCGACGTTTATCAGGCCTTTCTCGATCTGGCCACAAGCGGGAACGCGGACGCGAGAGACATGATCAACCCTCTGCGCGTCATCGTGCCGCTGTACAACGAGGAGATCTATTTCGTCGTGCGCGAGGATTCCCCGCTGAATTACGTGCACGAGATCCGGAACGCCAGAATCAATGCGGGCGAGCTCGGCAGCGGAACCGCGCTGACCACGACGACGCTTTACCGGTTGATGTACAACGAGCCCATTCCGCAGGCGAACACAAGTCTCCTGTCCAACGAGGATGCCCTGGTGAAGCTCATCACCGACAAGTCCGTCGACGTCGTGGCGATCATCGCGGGGCAACCCGCCAAGCTGCTTGTCGACATGAAACCCGAGGCGCGAAAGCTCATCAAGTTGCTCAAATTCGATCCCAATCAGCCGTCGAGCCAGGCGGCGCTCAAGACATACGTGGCCGCGACCGTGCGGGCCGACAGTTATCCGAACCTGCTGCAGCAAGACATTCCCGCCCTGGCCGTGAAGGCGTACCTCGTCACATACGATTTCAGCCTGAAATCGACCGAGGACTACTTGCGGCGGTTTGCGCGATCGCTTTGCCAGAATTTCGCGACCCTGCAGGAAAGGGGCCACCCCAAATGGCGCGAAGTCGACCTCGCGCTCCCGGACCTCGGGCGTGGATGGCTGTACTATCCGCCGTCCTCCGGCGAGTTGCGCGCCTGCGTGGCCGCCAAAGCCAAGCCGAAAGCCCCGCCGGCGAAAACGTGCTCGCCGCAGGAGCAGATCCTGAGTCTGTGCAAATAGCGCAGTGGGTGTTGAACCGGGCGCGAGCCGGGCCACCTGGCCGGAAACTCCCGGCATTGATGAAGAAGCGGATCTTGCTCGTCATCCCGAAACGATCTCATTGGCCTGCTCGTCTGGCGGGGGCCCTCCTGATGGTCGCGATCGGCGCTTGCAGCCACACGCTGCCGGGTGACTCTGGCAGCAAAGCGGCAGGAGCGGACGACGATGACCCGTGGACAGTCCGCGGCTCGATAGAGGTCGGCCCGACATTCGGCAGCCCTCAGGGACCCTACAGCCCGCGGCAGTGACGGACTGCCGGATGCCGTGGCAGTCGGTTTCCCTTGGGAACGGAGCTTCGTTTGCGGTCCAGCTCGCTCGGCCCGAATGGTCTCGGTCCGGCCAGCCGTAGCGCCTCTTCTTCCCAGACGGGCGCCCAATCCACGTTAAGACGTTGGAGGTGAATTTCCATGACGAATCCTCTCGTTTCGCCAACTGTCCTCCTCTGCGCGGCCTGGGCAGTTACGGTAGGGGCCCAAGGTGTCCTCGAGATACCAGTGCCAAACTCCACACAAACCGGCATCGGCATTGTCAGCGGCTGGCACTGTAGCGCCAATCGCATCGAGATCGTGATCGACGGGGGTGCGCCGCTGCTGGCCGGGTCGCATACGGACCGTGAGGATACATTGAGTGTTTGCGGTCGAATCGATACTGGGTTCTCCCTGCTTTGGAATTGGAACTTGCTTCCGACAGATTGTTTTGGCTGTCGGTACCACCGCGTCGTCGCCCTAGCCGACGGAATCCCTTTCGCCAGCACAGAATTTCAGGCGGAGAACTTCGGAACCGAGTTCATGACCGGAAAATCGGGCGAGTACAGTCTCGCCAACTTTCCGGAGATTGGCGACATGACCTGGGTACAATGGGACGAGGCCAAGCAGAATTTCTCCGTGTACCTTACCGCCCGCAACCAAGTGAGCTTATCCGGCATGTATTACGGTGCCCTGGAAACCGGAGCGCACGCTCCCTTCTGCGGTCCATGGCCGCCCGATCGGAAGCTTCCGGTCAAGCACGGCTCGTTCATCGTACAGGTCGTGAACGGACGGATGTCGCTGACCGCGCAGTATGTCGATGGATTGACATGCACGCTGCCCGACGTAGCGCTCGAGCCTTATGACAGGATGATCGACGGCTATGCGAGCGCGGTCTTCGATCAAGTCGCAGCGGCGCAATGTCCCGAGTTTCCGGGTGGCGTGAGTGTTCGGGTGAACGGCCAGCGGTTGGTTGCCGGCTCACGAGACAACTGCGTGAGCGCAGTCGTCTGGGGCGCCAAATAGCCGTTGTGGACATCGACCGTGGTGAGGCCGCTATCGGTCGCACGCGGCTTGCACGTCGGTGACCTCGAGCGCAACTTGCTCGGACATGACGTGTTCCGCGTACCGCTTACGCTCATTCGTCTCGACCGCGCATGTGAACGTCTGTTCTGCGCAAGCCTGATCGGCTGCCGGGGTCGTTCTGACTCATCGGCTTGAACTGTCGAGATCGGCCGGCCCGAGCGCCTCGTCCTCCGGACGTCCAACCGCAACGCCCGACCACCCCATCCCCCGTCGGCCCGTTCGCGTCAGCGCGTGATGCTGTTTTTCCCCACGGGGAAGCGCATGATTGGGTTCCGGTCGGCAGACCGGAGGTGGATTGGTGCTGGCCTGCCGGCCAAATCAATCCCGGTGTTCGAGAGTGGAGGCACCTATGCTCGACAAGGCTCCCGTTACGACAATGCTCCCCGTGATCGACTTGAACCGGGCGCGACACTTCTACGAAACAAAGCTCGGGTTGCAGCCGCTCGGCAGCTCGCCCGACGGCAAATTCCAATACGCCTGCGGTGACGCGACGCTGGCGCTGTTTCCGAAGCCGGAGGGGACGAAGGCGGAACATACCGCCGTCAGCTTCCGAGTCGCGAACGTGGCAGCCGAAATCGCCGACCTCAAGTCACGGGGAGTCGTGTTCGAGAATTATGATTTCCCGGGACTGAAGACCGTCGATCATGTGTGCGTGCTCGGTTCCGAAAAGGCAGCATGGTTCAAGGACACCGAGGGCAATCTGCTGTGTATCCACGAGAATCTCGCTTGACGTAGAGCGGTCGGATTTTCAACCTGCGAACTGCGCACTATGCCGGGGAATGATTTCCCTCGATGCCCGGCGCCGAGCGAGCCGAAACGCCGCCGGCAGCGACAGTGGCCGGCGGCGTTGGTGACGAAACCGCAGCGTCCGCTCCGGAACTATAATCGGGGCGACCGCCACAAGGAGACATCGACATGAAGCTTCGCAGCCCACGACTTGCCGCGCTCATCGCCGCCTCGGCGTGCGCAATTTGCGCCGGCGCCGGCATTGCGCAGGGTGACGTCGAACGGCGGACCTCTGAACTCAAGATCTACGCCCTTGGCGAGATCAGCGTGAGTCGTTACGAAGTCGTGGGCCGTCCGTGGGTGGACTCCTGGCGCTCTGCCTTCTGGTTGCCCACCTTTCCGAGTCAGGAACAGGCCATCGCGGCCCTGCAAACGGAAGCTTCGCGGCGCGGCGCAGACGGGCTGCTCAACGTCACCTGCCTCGATCAGGGTCGGTGGACCTGGTCCTCGAAGTCAGAGCCTGCGTTCCTGTGCTACGGAATCGCGATCCGCGTGCAGCCGAGCCAGGGATAACCGGGCCACGGCGTGACCGCCAAACAGCGGCGCACCGATTGATTTAGCCTCGCTACGCGGCGAGCCTTGCGACCCATGCGCCTGCCCAATCTGCTTGCCACCACCAAAGGGCGCCTCGCGGCGTTCTTTTTCCTGTACATGACCGAGGGCATCCCGCTCGGCTTCGCCGCCACCGCGGTCGCAACGCAGTTGCGTCGCCAGGACGTCGGCCCGGCGGAGATCGGCGCCTTCGTCGCCTCGTTCTACCTGCCCTGGGCCTTCAAGTGGGCGTTCGGACCGATGATCGACGTGTTCGGCTCGGAACGGCTCGGGCGGCGGCGAGGCTGGATTCTGGGCACGCAGGTGCTGATGGCGCTGACGCTCGTTTCCACCGTCATGCTGAAGCTCCCCGAGCAGCTCTGGCTGTTCACGGTGATCCTGCTCGTGCACAACACCTTCGGGGCGATGCAGGACGTGGCGATCGACGCCCTTGCGTGCAGCACGCTGCAGGAGCACGAGCGCGGAACGGCGAACGGGATGATGTTCGCCGGCGCCTCGATCGGCCAGCTGATCGGCGGCAGTGGCGTGCTCTTCCTGATGGGCCACACGGGCTTCCAGCCGACGTTCTACTTCGTCGCCGGCTCCATACTGCTGGTGACCGCGTTCGTCGTGCTGCCGATGCGCGAAGCGGCGGGTCCGGCGCGAGCTGCCGTCGCCGGCTCGCGCATGCGCGCGGCCGGCCGCGATATGCACGATTTCGCGATCGACTCGTTCCGCTCCTTCCTCGGCACCCGTGGCGCGTTCAGCGGTCTGCTGTTCGCCCTGTTGCCGGCGGGCGCGATGTGCCTCGGGCTGTCGCTGCAGTCGAACCTTGCGGTGGAGCTCGGCCTGGACAACGACCAGGTGGCCACACTCAATGCCTGGTCGGCGGTCGTCTCCGCGGCGGCCATGGTGGCCGGCGGCTACCTGTCGGACCGGCTCGGACGGCGCCTGATGCTCGCGATCTACATTGCCTGCATCGGTCTGCCCGTCCTGTATCTCATGTCGATGTTGACGCAGTACGGCTGGATCATGCCCGTGAGCCCCAACGCGCCGAATCGCCCCGAGGTGCCGGCAGCGCTCGTCACCGCGCTTTGGATCGCGTCGCTCGTATACAGCCTGTTCAACGGGCTCATGTACGGCACGCGCTCAGCCATCATCATGGACGTGACCAATCCGCGCGTCGCGGCGACCCAGTTCACCGCCTACATGGCGCTCATGAACCTCACGATCTCCTACAGCGCAGCATGGCAGGGCATCGCGGCGGAAGCATGGGGCTACCCGCGCACCATGCTGGTGGACGTCATCTTCGGCATGATCGGTATCGTGGCGATTCCATTCATGGCGCGCAAGGCCGGCGAGACGTTCGCCGACAACGCCGCGCCAACGCGTGCCCGCGCCGTGGCCGCAATCCTGGGCTTGATGTGTCTCGCCTGGCTGCCCTACCGGATCTTGCATGATGCATTCGGCGCGGCGCAGCCGATCGCCGGGACCGTGTTCACGCTGGTGTTCATTGCCTCGGCCCTGTTCCTGCTCGCGGGACGCGCGGTGCTCGGCGATGCGGCCCGTTCGCTTACGCGGATCGCTGCGTGGCTGGCGCCGCTGCTGTTCGCGATGTATGCACGCTATTACATCGACGGGATCGCCGGCTGGTTCTCGTTCCTGATGCCCGCCGAGAATTTCAAGTATGGCATCGAGATCGCGGTGCGCGGAGTCCCCCTGGTGAGCGGAGTCGTGCTGCTGTTGCTGGCGTTGCGACCATGGCGCGAGCTCAGTGCGCAGCCTGCCAACGCACCGGCTTCCTAGCCCTCGCGTCGAGCTCCTGCTTGGTGCACCGGCGCCAGGTCCCTCCCGCCAGCAGGGGCTGCCGTTCCTAGACGACACCGTACGGGGCCCTGCGCACACGCCTCGTCCGCCACGGCGACGGGCGGCGCGCCTCAGTCGATCCGCTCGTACGCCGGCAATGTCAGAAATTCGATGAACGTGTCGTTGTTGACGAGGTCGGCGAATATTTCCGCGGCGTCGCCGTACTTGCCCGCGCCGTAGGCCGGACCCAGCAGGTCGCGGATCTTCGCCTGCTCCTCGGGGATCATTGCCGCCACCATTTCCTTGGAGATCTTGCGGCCGTCGTCGAGCCTGCCTTTCGGCGAGCGGATCCACTGCCAGACCTGCGAGCGCGAGATCTCGGCGGTTGCCGCATCCTCCATCAGGTTGTAGATTGGCACCGCCCCCTGCCCGACGAGCCACGCGCCGACATACTGGATCGCGACATTGATGTTGAGGCGCAGCCCCTTCTCGGTGATCGGGGACTCGGGCTCGAATTTGAGGAGGTCGGCGGCAGTCACCTTCACGTCCTCGGCCGTTTTCGTCGCGATCTGATTCGGCGCCGGCATCAGCCGGTCGAACGCCTCCTTCGCGACCGGCACAAGCCCCGGGTGGGCGACCCACGTGCCGTCGTGCCCTTGCGTCGCCTCGCGCTCCTTGTCGGCTTTCACCTTGGCGAAGGCCTCGGCATTCGCGGCTTCGTCGTTCTTCACCGGGATCTGCGCCGCCATCCCGCCCATCGCGTGGATGTTGCGGCGGTGGCAGGTCTTGACCAGCAACAGCGCATAGCTCTTCATGAAGTGCGTCGTCATCGTTACGAGCGCGCGATCGGCGAGGCAGAAATTCTGGTTGTTCCGCAGCTTCTTGATGCACGAGAAGATGTAGTCCCAGCGCCCGCAGTTGAGTCCCGCCGAGTGCTCGCGCAACTCGTAGAGGATCTCGTCCATCTCGAACGCCGCGAGCAGCGTCTCGATCAGCACCGTGGCGCGAATGGACCCGCGCGGCACGCCGAGCTCGTCCTGCGCCATGACGAAGATGTCGTTCCAAAGCCGCGCCTCGAGATGGCTTTCCAGTTTGGGCAGGTAGAAATACGGCCCGCTACCGCCGGCGATGAGTTCCCTGGCATTGTGGAAAGCGTAGAGCGCGAAGTCGAAGATGCCGCCGGAGATCGGCTGGCCGTCGATCAGCACGTGCTTCTCGGGCAGATGCCAGCCGCGCGGGCGGACGAACAGGACGGCGGTCTTCGCGCTCAACCGGTAGGCCTTGCCCTCGGGCGACGTGTAGTCGATGCGGCGGCGAATCGCGTCGCGCAGGTTGAGGTGTCCCTGCAGGTTGTTGTCCCACTTCGGCGTGTTCGCATCCTCGAAGTCCGCCATGAAGACGTTGGCGCCGGAATTGAGCGCGTTGATCACCATCTTCCGGTCGACCGGGCCGGTGATCTCGACCCGCCGGTCGACGATGTCGGCCGGGATCGGCGCGCAGGTCCAGTCGCCGTCGCGGATAGCGCGGGTTTCCGCAAGGAAGTCCGGCAGCGTGCCTGCGTCGAGCTCGGACTGGCGTCGTGCACGGCGGGCAAGGAGGTCGGCGCGACGGCCGCCGAACGCCCGTTGCAGTTTGGCCGCGAGCGCGACCGCTTCCGGCGTCAGGATCTGCGCGTACTCAGGGGTGATGCGCCCGGTGATCTCGATGCCGGGGCCGTAGTGGGGCGTGCTCATTGGAAGACTCTCGCTGCGCTGGAGGAGGAACGCGGGTCGGTTCCGACGGCTTCGGGGCATCCGCACCGAAGGCGGTTTTCAGCGGCAAATTCTAGCTGATATTGCACTGCAGCGCGAGCGGTCCCGGGTGCCGGAATCTGCTGTGGCATCTGGCCGCAACGGCGATCGCAGGGGCTGCGCGCGTATCAGCTCCAGCTCGCGCCGGCGTCTCCCGGAAGCTTTTCGATCGTGACGTTCCACGACATCGTGATCCGCGGCCGCGCGCCACGGTACGGACCCACGGTGTGCACGTAGTCGCTGGCGAAGACGATCATCGTCCCCTCGCGCAGGTCGGGGGACAGCAGCCCGGTCACCCGGCCGGCTTCGTGCGGGCAGCAGTAGGGAATGCGCGGATCGGCGAACATCAGCTTCCCGGCCATCGGGTCATCCGGATCGGGATCGCCGGCGTCCAGCAGGTAGACGATGCTGACGTTCGAGCGCAGGTGGCTGTGCGGGAGGCAGTACTGGCCGTCGCGATAGACGCTGGCCCAGCAGTCGTCGGTGTAGACATCATGCTGCGACAGCACGCGATGCGCGAAGGCCAGCGCGCGGCCGTGGATCAGGTCGGCCGCGGCGCGCCCCCAGCGGTCGGGCCGGCGCACCTTCATCCCGCAACCGCCCTTGAAGATCCAGTCGCGCCGCGCCGGATCGCGCTCGATCTCGAGAATCGCCGCGGTGAGCTGGGGGTGATATTGCCGGTGATCGTCGAAATGCGTGGCCGCCATCAACGGCGCCGACAGCGCCTCGACGCGCTGTCCTTCCGGCCACAGCGCAACGTCGGCTTCGCCGATGCGGAACGCCTGCGGCAACGCCGCCTGCTCTCCTGCTCCGGATCGAAGAACCTGCATCGTGCGCCCGTCTGCCCGTCCAGGCCGTGAAACCCGAACCCGCCCGGGGCACGGTGCCGGACCCGAGTCTAGGCGTGCACGACGCGCTTGGCCGGCAGCAGATGGAGCCAGTCGCGCTGCACGGCGCGATTGGCCGCGCTCACTACGGCACGCAGCGTCGCGGTGACGATGTTGACGTCGAAGCCCACGCCGTAGACGGTGTGGTCGCTGCCGACGCGCAGCTGCACGTAGGCTACCGCCGTGGCGTCCTCGCCACTGCCAACGCCATGCTCGTGATAATTCTGCACGTGAATGTCGAATCCGGCCCCTTCGCGCAGTGCCTGCACGAACGCGTCCACAGGCCCGTTGCCCGCGCCGGTCAGCTCGACTTCGGCGCCGTCCATCGTGAGCCGCGCCACCATGCGCTCGACCGCGCCGGCCGCGCTATGCTGGGTGCGATGATCGAGGAAAGCCAGGCGTCCGGCGGCGGCGGCATATTCGCGATCGAACGCGGTCCGGATCTCGGCCGACGACAGCTCCTTGCCGGTCGTGTCGGTGATCTGCTGGATGACCTGGCTGAACTCGATCTGCAGCAGGCGCGGCAGCGACAGCCCGTAATCGCGCTCCAGCAGATAAGCGATGCCGCCTTTGCCCGATTGGCTGTTCACGCGGATCACCGCATCGTAGGTGCGGCCGATGTCGGCCGGGTCGATCGGCATGTAGGGCACGTCCCACTCGACATTGCCCCGCTCCGCCTCCTGCGCGTGCGCGGCAAGTCCCTTCTTGATCGCGTCCTGGTGGGAGCCGGAAAACGCGGTGAACACCAGCTCGCCGCCGTACGGGTGCCTGGGGTCGAGCGGCAGCTGGTTGCAGTACTCGACGGTGCGGATCACCTGCGGGATGTCGGAGAAGTCGATCTGCGGATCCACACCCTGCGTGTACAGGTTGAGTCCGAGCGTGACGAGGCAGACATTGCCCGTGCGCTCGCCGTTGCCGAACAGGCATCCCTCGACGCGCTCCGCGCCCGCCATCAGCGCGAGCTCGGCCGAGGCTATCCCGCAGCCGCGATCGTTGTGCGGGTGCACCGACACGATCACGCTGTCGCGGCGCGCGAGGTGCCGGCACATCCACTCGATCTGGTCGGCGTAGATGTTCGGCGTCGCGAGCTCGACGGTCGACGGGAGGTTGAGAATGGTCTTCCGCTGCGGGGTCGGCAGCCATACGGCCGTGACCGCATCGCACACCTCCACGGCGAAGTCGAGCTCAGTGCCTGTGAAGCTTTCGGGCGAATACTCGAGGAACCAATCCGTCCCTGGCCGTTTCGCAACCGCGTCGCGGATCAGCTTTGCCCCCGCGACCGCGATCCCCTTGATGCCTTCGCGGTCGAGGCCGAAAACGAGACGGCGCTGCGTCGTCGACGTCGAGTTGTACAGATGAACGATGGCGCGCCCCGCCCCGTCCAGTGCCTCGAATGTCCGCTCGATCTGCGCCGCGCGCGATTGCGTGAGCACCTGGACCGTCACGTCATCGGGAATCAGCCCCTCGACAATCAGCTTGCGGGTGAAGTCGTAGTCGGTCTGCGACGCCGCCGGGAAGCCGATCTCGATTTCCTTGTATCCCATCTTCACCAGGAGCCGGAACATGCGCAACTTGCGATCGGCGTCCATGGGCTCGATCAGCGCCTGGTTGCCGTCGCGCAGATCCACGCTGCACCAGATCGGCGCGTGCGCGATGGCGCGCGATGGCCATTGCCGGTCGGACAACGCGACGGGCTGGACGGGGCGGTACTTGCGCTGCGGGTAGGGCTTCATCATGGGACCTCGTTCCGGAATCTGGGCAAACAACACAGCCGTCCGACGGTGGACGACGCGGGCACTGCTGGAAAGGGAGGGGGTTTTTTATCTGCGCGCGGGGCGCAGCAGAAGCAGCAGCGGGCCGCCCGCCAGGGAGGTCAGCGCGGGGAGCGCAGGACGGCCGTAGATGTGTTCGCTGCTCATGGCGAAGCACTATAACCGGAAAAACGCAAGCGCCGCAAGGGGTTGCGTTGATCAAGGGGACAGACCACGTTTTCCGTCGCGGCGCCTGGCGGAGCGCAGTCCCGGGAAAGCGTGGTCTGTCCCCTCACCCTGGCGGGGCCGGCGGCGGGCGCCGGCGGCGCTTCTGCCACATCCACGCCGCCGCGACGTACCCCGACAGCGCGTAGCCCACGAAGCCCGCGAAGAGGACGAGGGCCGGCTGATAGGAAAGCAGCGCGATGACCAGCACGAAAACGAAGATCGCGAGGAACGGCACGCTCTTCTTCAGGTTGATGGTCTTGAAACTGTAGTACGGGACGTTGCTGACCATCGTGAGGCCCGCGAAAACCGTGACGACCCACACCCACCACTTCAGGCCGATCGGATCGATGTTGTAGTCGTCGATGATCCAGACGAGCCCGGCGACCAGCGCCGCGGCCGCCGGGCTGGGCATCCCCGTGAACCAGCGCTTGTCGGCGACTTCGAGCATCGTGTTGAAGCGGGCGAGTCGCAGCGCCGCCCCCGCAACGTAGACGAACGCGGCAATCCAGCCCAGGTTGCCCATGCCCTTCAGCGCCCACTCGTAGACGATCAGCGCGGGCGCGGCGCCGAAACTCACCATGTCCGACAGGCTGTCGTATTCTGCGCCGAAGGCGCTCTGGGTACGCGTGAGGCGCGCGACCCGGCCGTCGAGGCCATCCAGCACCATGGCGACGAAGATCGCCACGGCCGCGAGCCCGAAGCGGAAGTTCATCGCCTGCACGATCGCGTAGAAACCCGCGAACAGGGCCGCGGTCGTGAACAGGTTCGGCAGCAGATAGATGCCGCGCCGCCGGATCCGGTTCTTCTGCAGCGAGCGCTGGGTGTCGAAATCCGCCATGTCGTCGCCAAGGTAGCACAATCGGCGGAAGCGAAGACACCCGCCGGCCGGCGCCGGCAAACGTCCCGGTCAAACGGGCAGAAACTCCGCGAGCACCGTTTCGGTGGCGAACACGATGTCGCCGACGGCAACCTTCGGCTGCGCGTCCGACGGCAGGTAGAGGTCCACCCGTGATCCGAAGCGGATGAACCCGTAGCGCTGGCCGCGCGCCAGCGCGTCACCCGGTTTGACGTAGCATAGAATGCGCCGCGCGATGAGGCCCGCCACCTGGACGCACGTCACGTCGCGGCCCTCGGCGGTGCGCAGGTGCAACGCGTTGCGCTCATTCTCGAGCGACGCCTTGTCGAGCGCGGCGTTGAGGAAACTGCCCCGGTGATACCACGCGGCGACGACGGTTCCATCGACCGGGCTGCGGTTCGAGTGCACGTTGAACACGTTCATGAACACGCTGATCTTGAGCGCGTCCCGCGGCAGACAGGGATCGCGCGCGCGTTCGACCTTGACGACGCGGCCGTCGGCCGGCGAGAGCACGGCACCGGGCCCGCGCGGGATGACTCGCGGCGGATCGCGAAAGAACTGGACGATGAACAGCACCGCCAGCCACGCGAGTGTTGCAAGCACCCACATGCCGGCCCACGACAGGGAAGCAGCGACAGCCAGCGCCAGCGCGAGGAAAGCCCAGCCCTCGCGCGCGATGATGGGATGCGGATAGTTGTTGTTCAACGCAGCTTCCGTTCTGGGTGACGAAAATGGTCCCGCCTATGCGCGACGCATCGCCGGGATTACCTGGCCGCGCCATCCACGCGCGCCGCGCGCTCGCCCGCCTGCTGCTTGACCATGTCCTCGACGCCACGCGCGCGCTCGAGCGGCGACGTTGGTGCCGTCGGCGCCGAGCCGAGGTCCAGCGCCTCGACGCCACCGGCGCCGGGGGCACGCGCACGCTCGGCCGGTGTTCCGGCTTTCGTCGTCACCGCGGGTCGCGTCGCGAGCCCGTAGCCCTTCAGCGCATCCTTCGCCAGGAACGCGACGATGGCCAATGCAACGAGGACCATCACCAGCCCTGCCCACCCGCGCTGGCGCGCCGGCGGTCGCTGGCTCATCCACGGTCGCACCAAGGCCCTCCCGGTGGCTAATTGCGCGACTGGTCGACCAGCTTGTTCTTGCTGATCCACGGCATCATCGACCGGAGCTTGGCGCCCACCTGCTCGATCGAATGCTCGGCGGTCAGGCGGCGCCGCGCGAGCAGCGTCGGCGCGCCGGCCCGGTTTTCGAGAATGAAGTCCTTGGCGTACTCGCCCGTCTGGATCCGCGTCAGCGCCTCGCGCATCGCCCACTTCGTCTCGTCCGTGACGATCTTCGGTCCGGTCACGTATTCGCCGTACTCGGCGTTGTTCGAGATCGAGTAGTTCATGTTGGCGATGCCGCCCTCGTAGATCAGGTCGACGATGAGCTTCACCTCGTGCAGGCACTCGAAGTACGCCATTTCCGGTGCGTAGCCGGCCTCGGTGAGCGTTTCGTAGCCTGCCTTGATCAGCTCGACCAGGCCGCCGCAGAGCACCGCCTGCTCGCCGAAGAGGTCGGTCTCGGTCTCCTCGCGGAAATTCGTCTCGATCACGCCGGCGCGGGCGCCGCCGATCGCCGCGGCATAGGAGAGCGCCACGTCGCGCGCCTTCTTCGACGCGTCCTGGTGGACCGCAATGAGCATCGGCACGCCGCCGCCCTGCACGTAGGTCGAGCGCACGGTGTGGCCCGGGGCCTTCGGCGCGATCATCACGACGTCGAGATCGGCGCGCGGCACGACCTGTCCGTAGTGGATGTTGAAGCCGTGTGCGAACGCGAGCGTCGCGCCCTTCCTGATGTGGGGCTCGACGCCGTCCTTGTACACTGCGGCGATGTGCTCGTCGGGCATCAGCATCATCACGATGTCGGCGCCCTTCACGGCGTCCTCCACCGCGGCGACCTTGAGCCCGGCCTTCTTCGCCTTGGCCCACGAGGCGCCGTCCTTGCGCAATCCGACCGTTACCTTGATGCCCGAGTCGTGCAAATTGAGCGCGTGCGCGTGGCCCTGTGAGCCGTAGCCGACGATCGTCACCTTCCGGCCCTTGATGAGCGAGAGGTCGGCGTCCTTTTCGTAATAGACTTTCATCGTTTTCTCCGTTGTTGGTTCGGGCGCCGCGCACGGCGGCAATCGTGCCGCGCGACGGCAGATTCAGAGGTACCTTCAGACGCGCAGTATCCGCTCCCCGCGGCCGATCCCCGACGCCCCCGTGCGCACGGTCTCGAGAATCACCCCGGGCTCGATGGTCTGCAGGAAGGCGTCGAGCTTGGAGCCGGTGCCGGTGAGCTCGATCGTGTAGCTCTTGTCGCTGACGTCGAGGATGCGCCCGCGGAAGATGTCGGTGAGCCGCTTCATCTCCTCGCGGTCCTTACCCGCCGCGCGTACCTTGACCAGCATCAGCTCGCGCTCGATGTGGTTGCCTTCCGTCAGATCGACCACCTTGACGACGTCGACGAGCTTGTTCAGCTGCTTGGTGATCTGTTCGATCACGTCGTCCGAGCCGACCGTGACGATGGTCATCCGCGACATCGTCACGTCCTCCGTCGGCGCCACGGTCAGCGATTCGATATTGTAGCCACGCGCCGAAAACAGCCCGGAGATGCGCGACAGCGCGCCGGCCTCGTTCTCGACCAGGATGGACAGAATGTGGCGCATGGTCAGTCTCCCCTCGATGGCGCGTTGCGCCCTCCCCCCAAGGGGGGCAATTCGCGCCTTGGGACGGCCCGGCGGCGCGCATATGTTCCCCCATGCTTGCGGCTGGCGCCGCTACGTTGCCCCCCGAGGGGGCGCAGTTCGCACTTTGGGACGGCCCGGCGGCGCTCACAGCTCCTCCGCCAGGATCATCTCGGTGAGCCCCTTGCCCCCCGGGACCATGGGGAACACGTTCTCGGTCTGGTCGGTGATCACGTCGACGAAGACGAGGCGGTCCTTGTGGCGGAACGCCTCCGCCAGCGCGGCGTCGACATCGCCCGGCTTGTCCACCTTGATGCCGATGTGACCGTAAGCCTCCGCGAGCTTCACGAAGTCGGGCAGCGCGTCCATGTACGATTCCGCGTAGCGGTTGCCGTAGAAGAACTGCTGCCACTGCCGCACCATCCCCATGTAGCGATTGTTGAGGTTGATGACCTTGATCGGCAGATGGTACTGCTTGCAGGTCGAGAGCTCCTGTATGCACATCTGGATCGACGCCTCGCCGGTGACCGTGACGACCGTCGCCCCGGGATTGACGAGCTGCACGCCCATCGCCGCGGGCAGGCCGAACCCCATCGTGCCGAGCCCGCCCGAATTGATCCAGCGGCGCGGCTTGTCGAACTTGTAGTACTGCGCCGCCCACATCTGGTGCTGCCCGACATCCGACGTGATGAAGGCGTCGCCCTTCGTGAGCTCGTAGAGCTTCTGCACGACGTATTGCGGCTTGATGAGCTCGCTCTTCGTGTCGTACTTGAGGCAGTCCTTGCGCTGCCACTCCTTGATCTCGCTCCACCACGCCTTCAGCGCGGCCGGGTCGGGCCGCTGCGGCGAGGTCTCGATCAGCTTCAGCATCTCGTCGAGGACGTCGCCGACGTAGCCGACGATCGGCACGTCGACCTTGACCCGCTTGGAGATCGACGACGGATCGATGTCGATGTGGATGATCTTGCGGTCGGCGCGGAAGAAATGCTGCGGGTTGCCGATGACGCGGTCGTCGAAGCGCGCGCCGATCGCGATCAGCACGTCGCAATGCTGCATCGCCATGTTCGATTCGTAGGTGCCGTGCATGCCCGAGCATGCCGGTGAACTGCGGGTCGGTGCCCGGGAATCCGCCCGAGGCCCATCAGCGTGTTCGTGCACGGAAAGCCGAGCAGGCGCACGAGGCGCGTCAGCTGCGGCGCCGCGTCGTTCAGCACGACGCCGCCGCCCGCGTAGACCATCGGCTTCTTCGCCTCGAGCAGAAGCTGCACCGCCTTCTTGATCTGCCCCGAATGGCCTTTGGTGACCGGGTTGTACGAGCGCAGCGACACCGTCTTCGGGTAACTCCACTCGGTCGACGCCTGGGTCACGTCCTTCGGGATGTCGACCAGCACCGGGCCCGGCCGGCCGGTGGCGGCCAGGAAGAATGCCTTCTTGATCGTGAGCGCGACGTCCTTGACGTCCTTCACCAGGAAGTTGTGCTTGACGCACGGCCGCGTGATCCCGACCGTGTCGCACTCCTGGAACGCGTCCTGGCCGATGGCGTGCGTCGGCACCTGGCCCGTCAGCACGACCATCGGAATCGAGTCCATGTAGGCCGTCGCGATGCCGGTGACCGCGTTCGTGACGCCGGGGCCCGAGGTCACGAGGCAGACGCCGACCTTGGTCGACGAGCGCGAGTAGCCGTCTGCGGCGTGCACCGCTCCCTGCTCGTGGCGGACCAGCACGTGCTTGACCTTCTCCTGCTTGAACAGCTCGTCGTAGATGTTGAGCACCGCGCCGCCCGGGTAGCCGAAGACGTACTCGACGCCTTCCTCCTGGAGGCAGCGGATCACTATTTCCGCACCCGTCAATTGCATGGTCACGCCTCCTGCAAAATGGTGGATTGCCCCGCGCGAGTCGGGCGCGAGGCTTCGGCACAGCATTCCGGCGCGCATCGGGGATGGGCGCGCCCGCCTGGGCTTTTCCGGGTAGAAAGCCGCACTCTGGAAACACCCGTCGCGCCCCAAGGGAATCCCCGCCGACGCTCGTGGCATCGCGAAGGAGGCGCAAACGGCCGTTATTGCAGCACAACATCGGCCCGCCAAGGCCGAGGGTCAACGTTACCCGTGGCGCCGGTGGCGGTCAAGTCCGCTGCGGCGCACAACCGGGGCCGCGTGGCTGTGTCGCGTCGACGTAACCGCGCCATGTCCGCGACGGCGTCCTATCCGCGCGGTCGCGCCCTATAATGGGCCTTGTCTTCCGGACGGATCCCCGCTCTGGCCTCAACCCACGAAATTTCGATCTTTCTGGCGGGAGTCGAGCGTCGCGCATTCAAACAGGCGATGTTTGCCGTCCGTGACGAGCACGGTGCGCTCGACATCGTGCAGGACGCCATGCTCAAGTTGACCGAGAAATATGCCGGAAAGCCGGCGGCGGAACTGCCGATGCTCTTCCATCGGATCCTGCAGAATACGATCCACGACTATTTTCGCCGCCAGAAAGTGCGCTCGACGTGGACCACGCTCCTGTCCGCCCTGGGGAAAGGCGATGAAAAGGATGACGATTTCGATCCGCTGGAAACTTTGCCGGCGAAATCCGACTCCAATTTCAACGGCGATCCCGCGCAGCAGCTCGAACAACGTCAGATTATCGCCACCATCGAGCAGGCGCTGGAGCGCCTGCCGACCCGTCAACGGGAAGCCTTTCTGCTGCGTTACTGGGAAGAGTTCGATGTGGCGGAGGCCGCCGCGGCGATGGGATGTTCGGAAGGAAGCGTGAAGACCCACTGCTCGCGCGCCGTCCACGCATTGGCCGAGATGCTGAAGGCCAAAGGAGTAACGCCATGACCACACGGGATGACGATTTCGCAAAGAAAATAACGGCTTACCTTGACCACGGCACGGCCGATCTGAAGGCCGGCACCGCCTATCGGCTGCAACTCGCGCGGGCCGAAGCCTTGGCGCGTCTCGCCGATCCCCACCGCGTGCCGGAACTCCGTGTGGCCGGCGCGCAGGCGAGTGGCGGGTCCGGAACCACCGGTGGCGAACGTCGGTTCTGGGCGAGCGGCCGGCTCTGGGTCGGGATCGCCTTGGTCGCGGCTGCGGGTGTCGGGTATCAGCAGTGGGAGGCCTATCAACAGCAGAACGACCTCGAGGAGACGGACGCGGCGATCCTGTCCTCGGAACTGCCGATCGACGCCTACTTGGACCGGGGATTCCAGAATTGGCTGAAGCACGCAAGCTACGAATAACCTTATTTCTTGCATGGTCTCTGGCGCTTGCGGTATGCGTTGCCGGGGATGTGTTCGCGCAGCCGGTCGGCGGCGGGTCGCCGACGTGGAACTCCCTCCCGCCGGGAGAAAGGCAGATTCTCGCCCCGCTCGCGCCCGACTGGGAGAAGCTTGACGCCGCGCGCAAGCAGAAATGGCGAGGTATCGCGCAGCGTTACCCGAAGTTGACGCCCGAGGAGCAGCAGCGCGTCCAGCAGCAGATGGGTACGTGGGCCCAGCTGTCGCCGGCCGAGCGCCAGGCGGCGCGCGAGCAGTACAAGTCGCTGAAGTCCCTTCCTCCGGATAGGAAGCAGGACGTTCGGCAGCAGTGGGAGCAGTACCAAAGCCTTCCCCCGGAAAGAAGGCGCGAGCTGGCGACGAAGCCCCCGCCCGCGACGGTGCCTCCCGCTGGCACGGCGGCGCCACGCGGAGTGCCGCCGGCACCCCCACTGCCGCCGCCTGCGCAACGGCCCCCCGGCAACGCTTCGCCACTGTCACCCCAGCTGGCTCCCGGCACCACTTTGCCGCCGCCTCCGCGATTGGCGCCTGGCAACGCTTCGCCACCGCCCCCAATTCCCGCGCCTCCTCCGAAGTGAGCCGCCCTTGACGGGCGATGGTCCGGCCGCCGCACCGGGCATCCCGCAGCGCAATGCATCGCTCTGGCGGCGTTACGCGGCGTTGGGCTACGAAGGGCTCCTGCTCGCCGCCATCGTGCTGCTGGTCGGTTTTCTGACCATTCCGGCGGTAGGTCCCGCCGGTGGCGAGCGAGCGGTGCTTGTCGTGCCGCCGCTCTCGACGCGGGTCCTCTCCGCCTGCTTCGTGTTCGCGGCCACAGGACTCTATTTCACGTGGTCGTGGACCGGAGGACGCCGGACCCTGCCGATGAAGACGTGGCGTATCGCCATCGTGCGCGCCGGCGGCGGAGCGGTCGACGCGAAGACCGCCGTCGCGCGTTATGTCGCTGCATGGATCGGGCCCGGCGCCTCGCTGATTGCCTATGCATCGCTCCAACCGGCGAACCTGGGCGCACACGCCGCCTGGCTGGTCGCCCTTGGCTACCTCTGGCCTCTCGTCGATCCGGACGGCCAGTTCCTGCACGACCGGATTGCCGGTACGCGGATCGTCACGGCGGCGTCGGTTCCTTCGTCTGGCGCGCCAGCGCAACCCCCACGCTGATCAGCACCAGGCCCGCGACGGCGAGCGCATCCAGCCTCTCGCCGAACATGAGCCAAGCCATGACGGCCGTCACCGCCGGAACGAGGAAGAAGAGTCCCGCCACGTTCGACGCAGCGCCGTGGCGCAGAAGCCAGTAGAGAAGGCTGACCGCGCCCACCGACAGCACGACGACCGCCCAGCCGAGGGCAAACGCGAACTGCGGCGTCCAGCGGACCGGCGCGTGCTCGAAGAGGAGCACGATCGGCAGGTACACGAGCGCGCAGGCGGCAAACTGGATGACGGCGCCGCAGCGCAGATCAACACGGGAACAGTATCGTTTCTGATAGAGCGTTCCGACGCTGATGCCCACGAGCGCGAGCGCGATCGCGATGAGCCCGGCGCTGTCGTCGGTCAGCTCGACCTTGTGCCGGACGACGAGCCAGACCCCGGCGAGCCCCAGTGCCAGTCCCAGCCATTGCCGCGGCACGACGCGCTCGCCCAGCCAGCCGCGCGCGAGGAGCACCGTGAGGATCGGCTGCAACCCCACGAGCATCGCCGCCATCCCGGCGGACATGCCGCCGGCGATCGCGAACAGCACGCCGCCGAGGTAGATTCCGTGCACCAGCCAGGCCGAAACGGCGACGTGCCCGGCTTCCTTGAGCGTGGCCGGCCAGACCGCCCCCGTCGCCACGGCAACGATGCCCATCAGCGCCGCCACAAGGATGAACCGGTAGAGCAGAAAGGTGAGCGGTGGCGCGTACGCCAGCCCGTACTTGGCGGCGATGAAGCCCGTGCTCCACAGCAGCACGAACAGGAACGGGAAAGCGAGCTGCCGGCGCGCATGTGCCGCGGTCGGCATCGCGCTCAGAACTTCGGCTTGGGATTCGACGCCTGGTAGCGCGCGATGCCGTCGATGATCTCCCGCTTCGCTTCCTCGGCGCCGACCCAGGTGGAGATGCGCACCCACTTGCCGGGCTCGAGGTCCTTGTAGTGCTCGAAGAAGTGCGCGATCTGCTGCGTCGTGACCTCGGGCAGGTCGCGCGGCGACTGCACGCTGCGGTAGAGGCCCGACAACTCGTCGACCGGCACCGCGAGCACCTTCGAATCGCTGCCCGCCTCGTCTTCCATCTTCAGCATGCCGATCGGGCGGCAGCGCACGACCACGCCGGTGATGAGCGGCATCGGCGAGAGGAGCAGCACGTCGCAGGGATCGCCGTCGTGCGATAGCGTGCGCGGAATGTAGCCGTAGTTGCACGGGTAGTGCATGGACGACGACATGAACCGGTCGACGAACACCGCGCCCGTCTCCTTGTCGACCTCGTACTTGATGGGGTCGCCCAGCATCGGGATCTCGATGATCACGTTGCAGTCGTTCGGGACATCCTTGCCGGCAGGCACGCGGTCGAGGTTCATGGGAAGGCGATGTTCCGTCGTGACGGTAAAGGGTCGATTATACGGGCGCCGGCAGCCGCGGCGGGTTGTATCATCGGCAGGACGATGCGATCGCTTACCCACCGCGCCGAGTCCGGCCGCCCGCATCGCCGGAACGCCGGCATGCTTGCGGCACGACGCGGATTCACGCCACTCGCATTCTGTTGTCTGGCCGCACTGTCCCGCGCGCTCGCCGCGCCGACGAGCCTCGAGGCGGCGCCGCTGCCCGCGGCGTTCTCGGCCGCCAGGCAGGGCGCTGGCCTGCCACGGGGCTGGGAGCCCGTCAGGCTGACCGACCGCAAGAAACTCACCGACTACACGCTGGCCGACGTCGACGGGATCGTCGTGCTGCACGCGAGCGCCGTCGGTTCCGCCAGCGGACTGGCCCAGTTCACGAAATTCGACATCCGCAGCGCGCCGGTCGTCGAATGGCGCTGGAAAGTGAGCGCGTTGGTCGAAGGCGCCGACAACCGCGTTGCCGCGAAGGAGGACTCGCCCGTCCGTCTGCTGTTCGCATTCGACGGGGATAAATCGCGTCTGCCCTTCGTCGAGCGAGCCATCTTCTACGTGACCGAAAAACTCTCGGGCCGCCAGCTGCCGTACGCGCTGCTCCAATACGTCTGGGCTGACACGATTCCGGTGGGCACGGTGATCGAGCATCCGTATACGCGCAGGGTGCGCATGCTGGTGGTGGCCAGCGGCCCCGGCGGCGTTGGCAAGTGGCAGTCGCTGTCGCACAACGTGCTCGACGATTTCCGCCGTGCGTTCGGCGAGGAGCCGGGTAATCTCGCGGGCGTCGGGGTGCTGACCGACACCGACAACACGGGCGGCTCCGTCGAAGCGTGGTACGGTGACATTCGCTTCCGCCCGGCGGACCGGTAGCCACGGCGACCCGAAGCTCAACGGCCCGAAAGCGACGACGTGACGAGCTCGCCGCGGCGATATGCGGAGCCGTAGCCGACGTAGATCTGTGCCGCCTCCGCGAACGCCTCGCGCTCGTGGGTCTTGATCGCGCGGAACGCGAACGCGGGCCGGCCGGCCCAGATCCAGCCCGCCTTGACCACGGTGCCGCGCGCGACCAAGGCGCGCGCGCCGATGCAGCCGCCCTCCTCCACGATGACGCCGTCGCCGACCTGCGATCCCATTCCGATCAGCGCGTGGTCACCGATCGTGGCCGCACCCAGCCGGACGTTGTGCCCGATCGTGACGTCGGCCCCGACAAGGAGCGGCCCGCGCACTGCATCGGTCACGAGCAGCGAATTGTCCTGCACGTTGGTGCGCGGCCCGATGACGATCCTGCCATCGCCCGCGACCACCACGCAGCCGAAATACACGCTCGCATCGTCGGCGACGGTGACATCGCCGGCGAGCACCGCCGTCGGCGCGATGTAGGCCTGCGCCACGCGCGGCGCGCGCCGGCCGGAGTCGCGCGCCGCGGCGTCGTTCTCGCCGGGCGCCGCGTAGTCCCCCATGTCGAGTGGAGGCAGGTCGGTCGCCGTGACCAGCGCCGACGCCATTCGCCGCCGTATCGCAACCGCCGCTGCGGCGAGCTCCTCGGCTCCGATCTCGCGCGCCGGCGTCGCCGGATTGCCTTCGTAGATCCATCCGCCCGCGAGGCGCTTGCGCGGCGGCACGAGGCTGCCCGCGGTGATCAGCGCGCCGGCGCCCACATGCGCATCGTCCATGACGATAGCGGCGTCGCCGACGACGACACGATCCTCGATCGTGCACGCGTGCACCAGCGCGAAGCGCCCGACCGTGACGTCATTGCCGATGATCGCCGGAAACAT
Source organism: uncultured beta proteobacterium (assembly GCA_963823215.1). Classification (GTDB taxonomy): domain Bacteria; phylum Pseudomonadota; class Gammaproteobacteria; order Burkholderiales; family Casimicrobiaceae; genus CAIWHR01. The sequence goes on along the minus strand of CAWGKT010000019.1, from coordinate 18,659 downwards.
GCTGTCGGCGATGTGCGCGGTCGCCCGCTCGCCGAAGTAGGCGTTCGCACCGACCCGCACCCACTCGCCGTCGGCACGCAACGTCGCGTAGCTGCGCAACACGAGGCCGGGACCGGCGACGGTACGGCCGACGATCGCGGCCGTCGCCGCGCAATCCATCGGCGCCGCGACCGACGGCGTGAAATCGAGGTAAGGAATCAGCATCAGAAGACGGGCCTCTCGCGGTACGTTCCCCACAATCCCTTCAGGCGCTCGACGATGTCGCCCATCGACGCCCCGGCCGCGACCAGTTCGATTGTCACCGGCATGATGTTCTGGTTTTCGTCCGCGGCCACGGCGGCCAGCCGGTCGAGCAATGCCGCCACCCGCACGTTGTCGCGCTCGCGGCGCACGCGCTGCAGGCGCGCGACCTGGCGCTCGGCGGTGGTCGGGTCGTACGGGTGGATCTCGACGTCGAACCGTTCGTCCGGCTCGACGTGCCTGTTGACGCCGATCACCGGCTTGTCACCGCTCGCCTTCCGCTTGACCGTCTCGTAGGCGAAGTCCGCGATCCGCTGCTGGAACCATCCTTCCTCGATCAGCTTGACCGTGCCGCCCCGGCGCTCGACCTCGTCCAGCACCCGGAAGATCTCGCGCTCGAACTGCGTCGTCAGGCTCTCGACGAAGTACGAGCCGCCGAGGGGATCGGCGACGCTCGCCACGCCGGTCTCGTCGGCGATGATCTGCTGCGTGCGCAGCGCGATCTTCATCGCCTCCTCCGTCGGAATCGCGAACGCCTCGTCCATCCCGTTGGTGTGCAGGCTCTGCGCGCCGCCGAGCACCGCCGCCAACGCCTGCAGTCCGGTGCGCACGATGTTGATCTTCGGCTGCGGCTTCGTGAGCGATGCCGCCGCCGTCTGACAGTGGAAGCGCAGTCGCATGGACTCGGGGTTTCGCGCGCCGAAGCGCTCGCGCATGATCTTCGCGTACACGCGCCGCACCGCGCGGAACTTCGCGATCTCCTCGAAGAAGTCCGACTGGCACACGTAGTAGAACGCGAGCCGCGGCGCAAACTCGTCGACGTGCATTCCGGTCTTCGTCACCGCGTCGACGTAGGTCACGAGGTTGCACATCGTGAACGCCGCCTCGTCCAGCGGCGAGGAGCCTGCTTCCGAGATGTGGTAGCCCGAGATGTTGATCGGGTTGTAGCGCTTCATGTTCCGCGCGCAGTACGTGATGCAGTCGCGGACGATGCGCACCGACGGCGCGATGGGGTAGATCCACTCCTTCTGCGCCTGGTACTCCTTCAGGATGTCGGCCTGGATCGTGCCCGACAGCCGGTCGAGGTCGCACCCGCGCTGTCGCGCCAGCGCGATGTACATGGCGAGCAGGATCCACGCCGTCGGGTTGATGGTCATCGACACCGAGATCCGCTCGAGGTCGATGCCGTCGAACAGGTGCTCGAAGTCGGCGAGCGTGTCGATCGCCACACCCTCGCGGCCAACCTCGCCTTCGGCGAGCGGGTGGTCACTGTCATAGCCCATCAGCGTGGGCATGTCGAAGTCGGTGGAAAGGCCGGTCTGTCCCTGGCCGATCAGATACTTGAAGCGTCCGTTCGTGTCCTCGGCGGTGCCAAAGCCCGCGATCTGCCGCATCGTCCACAGGCGGCCCCGGTACATCGTCGGGTAGGGCCCTCGGGTGTACGGATATTGCCCGGGCAGGCCGATGTCGGCCAGCGGCGTGGACGCTGCGTCGAGCGTCGTGTAGACCCGCTTGAGCGGCATGCCGCCCAGCGTTCGGAATTCCGCTTGCCGCTCGGGCTGCCGCGCGACGAATCCCGCGACCTCGTTCTTCTCCCAGGCTTCGACTTGTGCCGCGAGCGCGATCCGGGCTGCGTCCCCAGCGGCGCTGCTGCCGCTTCCACCGTCGCTCATCGGTCCTCCATGCTCATGTCTCCGCTTGCCCACCCGCCGTCTGCATCGCGGATGTCGGCGAGCAGTCGTTTCGCCGCTGCGTGCGGGCCGAGCACCCGCGCGTCGAGCAGCGCGATGAGCTCACCGACCCGTCCGTCCTGCTGCCGCGACATCGCGTCGCGCAAAAGTCTCTCGCCGGCGAGAAAGAGCCGGCGCGCGTTGATGTCGGCACGACGCGCGGCCATCGCGCCGCAGGCCTCGAGTGAAGCGCGGTGCCCATCGATGGCCTCGAGCAGCCCGACGACGCCGTCGCCGGACAGGGCGCAACTCGCCAGGACTGGCTCCTGCCAGTCGCCGCTACGCGCGGACGAAGGCCCCATGGCCAGCATCGACTTGAGATCGCCAAGCGTGCGTTCCGCGCCGGGCTGGTCGGATTTGCTCACGACGTGAATGTCGGCGATCTCGAGGATGCCGGCCTTGATCGCCTGGATGTCGTCACCCAGGCCGGGCGCCGAAACGACGACCGTCGTATGGGCGGCGCGCGCGACCTCGACTTCGTCCTGGCCCACGCCGACCGTCTCGATGACGACGATGTCGTAACCGGCCGCGTCAAGGACGTCGACTGCGTCGAGCGTGCTGTGGGCAAGCCCCCCGAGCGAGCCATGGGTGGCCATGCTGCGCACGTAGACGCCGGGGTCACCGGCCACATCGCCCATTCGGATCCGGTCGCCGAGGATCGCGCCGCCGGAAAACGGGGACGACGGGTCGATGGCGACGATGCCGATGCGCCGCCCGGTGCGGCGGATCTCGGCGGCGAGCTTCGCGACCAGTGTCGACTTGCCACTGCCCGGCACGCCCGTGATCCCGACAACGTGCGCGCGGCCGGCGTGCCGGAAAATCGCCTCCAGCGCCGGCCGGCATTCTTCATCGCCGGCCTCGGCCCGCGTCAGGAGCCGGGCGATCGCGCGAATTTCGCCGGCCAGGACGCCGGGAACGAGATCGAGCGACGCGCCCGCTCCCATCAGGGACGATCCGCAAGGCGCGCGTTCAATTCGCGAAACACGTCGCGGTCGTCGACGACCCGTCGAGCCTTGAAATCCGTGCGCGGAAACGTCCCCGGTGCCACGACCTCGACCTTTGCCCGCAGCCCCAGCATCCGCTGGAGCTTCTGCGCTGCCGCGTCGGCGAGCGCGGCAAGCGCCGAGGCTCCCGCCGCCTGGACCGCCGGCGCCGCCTCGACGCGGATCAGCAATTCGTCCATCGTGCCCTCGCGCATGATGACGATCCGGTGCTCGCCGCCGTAACCGGCGAGCTCGTTGACGGCAGCGTCGACCTCGCTCGGATAGACATTCTCGCCGCGAATCGTGAACATGTCGTCGATGCGGCCGAAGATGCCGTGCGGCAACCGGGGATAGGTGCGCCCGCACGGCGACGGACCATCCTCCCACAGCGTGAGGTCCCCCGAGACCAGTCGGATCATCGGTTGCGACGTGCGCTCGAGATGCGTGTACACCGGCGTGCCGCGCCGGCCGAATGGCACGCGTCGGAACGTCGCCGGGTCGCAGACCTCGGTGTAGACGACGTCCTGCCACAGCAGCATGCCGTCGGTCTCGGCGGTGCCGGCGACATTCATGAACGGGGTCATTTCGGCCATCGACCCGCAGTCGATCACGCGCGCGTTGTAGGCGGCGACGATCCTGTCGCGCACGCCCGGCACCGATGCCCCCGGCTCGCCCGAGAAGAACATCGTCCGCAACCCGAACGACTGCGGATCGAAACCTTCCGCGCGCGCGACTTCCGCGAGATGCAACGCGAACGACGGCGTCGAATAGAACGCCGAGGGCTTCATCAGGTCGAGCCACATCGCGGCGCGCGCGGTCATCCCGGGCGCGCCCGCGCCAAACGGAAACGCCTTCGCGCGGAGGCGCTCGACGCCGGCGAGCGTGCCCCATGAGCCCATGTACAGACTGAAGATCGCCGCGATGAACACGGTATCCTCCGGCCGCAGGCCCATGCCCCAGAGAATACGGGCGTGCGCATTGGCAATCGCATCCCAGTCGCCGCGGCCGATCGCGAAGGCCGTCGGCCGGCCGGTTGTGCCGGACGTGCCGTGAAGGTGATGTACTTCGTCGGGGGCGACGCAGAGGTAATCGCCGAACGGGGGCAGCCGCGCCTGCGCGTCGCGCAGATCGCGCTTGGTGACCACGGGCACCTTCGCCTCGAAATCCTCGAGCGTACGCAAGTGGTCGGGATGGAATCCCGCCTCGTCCCACTTGCGGCGATAGAACGGCGCGTGCTCCCACGCATAGCGCGTGAGCGCCTGCAACCGCTCGAGGATCGCGCGCTCGCGCGCGGCTGCCGGCATCGTCTCGCGCACCGGGAACCAGTAGCGCGACACCGCGGGCGGCAGGTAATCGGCGTCGAACCGCGGCGGGAACGTCCACGCTTCCATCGGGCTGCCGTGGGTCATCGCTTCGCCGCGCGATTCATGGCCCCAGGATTCATCTCGCCCCGCGCTCGGCTACGACCCGGCGCACGGCGGCGACGATCGCATCCGGCGGCGTGTCCTGCAGGATCAGCGCCTTGACGCCCTGCGCGGTGAGCGCCGCTACGTCGTCGTCGGGTATCACGCCACCGCCGATGACGAGAATGTCGTCAGCATCGCGTTCGGCGAGCAGCTTCAGCACACGTGGAAACACCGTCATGTGCGCGCCGGAAAGGATGCTGATGCCGATCACGTCGACGTCTTCCTGAATCGCGGCCTCGACGACGTCCTGCGGCGTGCGATGCAGACCCGTGTAGATGACGTCCATCCCGGCGTCGCGCAACGTGCGCGCGACGATCTTGACGCCGCGGTCGTGGCCATCCAGCCCGACCTTGGCGATAAGGACGCGGATATGCTTCTGGCCGGACTCCATGCTAGGCCTCCGGGACCGTATCCACCTCGCCGCCTTCGGGTCCGTAGAAGAAAACCCAGACGAGAAAATCGGCGGTGAACGCCTCGAAACGATGCACGACCCCGGCCTTGACGAACAGCACGTCGTGCGGCGCGAACGGATGGCGATGCGGGCCGTTGACAAACCAGCCGCTGCCCCGCGCGACCACGTACGCCTCGTCGCGCGTGTGCGGTTGCTGCGCATCGGTCTCCTGCGGCGCGTAGAGCTTGACCTGCAGCGTCCCATGCTCGAAGACCGCAGCGGAGCGCTTGCCGTCCCGCGTCGGCACCATGGCGGCCGCTTCGGCGAGCGTGATTCTGCGGTGCTCGTCGGGTTGCAGGTTCACGGTGAATTTGCGCATCAGTGCACGCCATGCCCGGTGGACTCGGGCATCGTATCCGGCTTGAACAGCAGCGGCAAGCCGGTGCCCGCCGCGCGATCCGCATGCACGCCGGCCACTGTCCGGATGTCGGTTACGCGGCAATCGCGCAGGAGGCTTTTGATCATCGAGACCACGTCGCCGACGCGATCGAGCGGGTGGAGCGGACAGCGGAAGCCCTCCGCCGCACCCGGCTCGAACGGCGAGGACAGCGAAAGCCGCAGTTCGCCGCCGCCGGGCGCATCCGGCGCCCGATGCGCGCTGATGACGGCCGTCGGCTCGCCCACGGTGCCGCGCAGCTTGCGGATGGCGTTGCTCGCGAAGATCTGGGCCGCGACCTCGCGCTGCGCGCCACGCCCCTGCGCCACCGCGGGCAGCAGGCGCTGCGGAGCGCGCGGCAGCGCCAACACCGAAGCCCGTGCCGACCCGAGCTGCGCTACCAATTCCCGTACCAGGGGGACACCCCACTTGCCCACGGCGGTGTCGACGGTGAGATCGACCCCCGGCTTCGCCAGCGCCCCGCCCACGAGGAAGCGCAAATGCACGCTCTCGCGCCCGGCGCCATATTTGACCGGCGCCGGCGCGAACGCGCGCAGCGGCGGGGCACACGACAGGTCGGGATCGGGCAGGCGACACCACGCGAAGATCTCCGGCAGCCGGGCCACATCGATGGCGTCCGTAGCAACGAGCGCATTCGAGAACGCGAAGGTCTGGTTGCCCGCGAGCGCATGATGCTCGCGCAGGATGCCGGCGAGCTTCGCGGCATCTTCGAGGATGCCGGCGAGCACGCCGTCGTCACCGGCGCCCTCGCGCCCGACGACGATGACGAGCGGAAGAGCGAACATCGTCACCGCGAGTGTGGCGCCGTCCTCCGGCGTCGCCTCGCGCCATGCCGCATCGAGGCTGCGCCACAGATGCCGCGTCACCTCGACCGAGGGTGCGCCCGCGAAAATCGCGGCCAGTTCGACGCCGCCGGCAACGAGCTGTGCCAGTAGCGCCTCCCGCAATTCGCCCTCGTAGGCGTCGGCGCGTTGTGCGGTTTCCGCGCGCAGGGATCGCTGCGCGAGCAAGTACAGCCCGCGCGCCGATTCCGTCACGGCGTCGATTTCCGGAAAGACGCGGGGATCCGGGACTGGATTGGGCATGTCGAGCAAGGCTGGCCCAGGATCAATGCCCGCACGGCCGCCCGAAGGGCATTGACTGCCCCCCCGGGGGGCAGCGAACAACGTGAGCGTGGGGGCACATCATCATCAGAGGCAGAACGGTCCGTGCGCGAGCGATGCCGTGCCGAAGAGTGCGCGCCAGATGCCGACCACGGCGAAACCGGCAAGCAGCGCGGCCGCTGGGTAGCGTACCAAGCGCGCGTCCAACCATCGTCGCGCGCGGGCCAGGACCCAGCCCGCAGCCAGGAGATTGGGAAGGGTGCCGAGACCGAACGCGAGCATCACCGCCGCGCCCTGCCAAATCCCGCCCGCAAACAGGGCGATCGGCAGCACGCCGTATGTGAGCGCACACGGCACGAGTCCCCAGAGCATCCCCAACGCGTAGCGCGCGGGAGCGGTTCCGGTCCGAAGCAACGGACGGAACGCGGGCACGAGTTTCCCGAACAATGCGCCTCCCGCGCGTTCCAGCCAGCCGAAGGCGCCCCGCTTCCACGCGATCGCGACCGCCAGCGCCAGCAGGAACAGGTTGGCCGCCACGTAGAGGAACCGTTGCACCGGCAGGACATCCGCCGCCGACAGGGCGAGCGCGCCAGTGCCGCCCGCCACGGCGCCCAACAGGGCGTAGGTCGTGATGCGGCCTGCATTGTAGGGCAGCTGCGCCCAGGCGATGGCACGCGCCGGACGCAATGGACTGGTTTCCGCCCTGTTGCAGTCCTGCGCCCCCGCCATGGCCGCGACGAAGCCGCCGCACATCGCCAGGCAATGTGCCCCGCCCAGCAGGCCGGCGACCCAGGCGGCGATCAACGCGGACAGGGCCACCGCCGGCCTCCCGCGCCAAAGCGCCGCCCCCCCGAACCCAACGGCTCCACTACCCCGTTTCCCGTCTTCCGGCGCCCCATGGTCAAGACATCCCACCCAGTTCGGTTCCGAGGCTACGCATTGGAGTAAAATGTTTTGATCAAGATCAACATCAATAGTTATTCCCCGAATCCGGAGCCCGGCGCCATGCCGCCCATTGCCAAACCGAAACAGGAAGTTGGCTTGCCAGTCCACGTCGCGGCGGAGCGCACAACGGGGGCGGGAGGACATGCGCCGGTGATCTCGATTCGCGATCTCAAGGTCCACTGCGCGACCTGCAGTATGCGCGAACTGTGCCTGCCCGGCGGACTCAACGCAGCCGAGATGGGCCAGATCGACGCTATGATCGGCAAGCGGAACAAGCTCAAGAAGGGTGACACGCTGTATCGCGCCGGCGAGCCTTTTGCATCGCTGTACGCGATTCGGCTGGGGTCGCTCAAGACGACGGTGCTGGCCGAGGACGGCCGCGAGCAGGTGTCCGGCTACCACATGCCGGGCGACCTCGTCGGGCTCGACGGCATCAGTACCGACCGCCACGGCTGCCAGGCGGTCGCGCTCGAGGACACCGAAGTCTGCGCGCTGCCGTTCGCGCGCATCGAGGAACTCGCGCGGGACGTGCCGGGACTGCAGCACAACCTCCACCTCTTCCTGTCGCGCGAGATTTCGCGCGATCACTCTGTCATGCTGTCGCTGGGAAGCATGCGTGCCGAAGAGCGTCTCGCGCTGTTCCTGTTGAACCTCGCCGAGCGCTACCGGCGCCGCGGCTACTCGTCGACCGAGTTCGTGCTGCGCATGACACGCGAGGAGATAGGCAGCTACCTGGGACTCAAGCTCGAAACGGTCAGCCGGCTGTTCTCGCGGTTCCAGGGCGAGGGCCTGATCCAGATTCAGGGTCGCGCGGTCAAGCTGCTCGATCCGATCGCGCTGAAACAGCTCGTCAGCCACCGCGGCCAGTAGCTCGCCGTCCACGCGGGCGGCAGGGCGACGGGGTCCGGCTCGATGCCACCGCTCGCGCGCCTACCGCTGCTGGTCCTCGGCTTTCTCGGCTTGTTCGCCGGCATCGGCGCTGGGCTCGCGCGCCTTGGCTGGAGCGTCCCCGATGTCGCCGCTTCCGCATCCGCGATGCACGGACCGCTGATGATCTGCGCGTTTTTCGGCGTGGTGATTTCGCTCGAACGCGCGGTGGCGATCGGCCGGCCATGGGCTTATGCGGGATCGCTCTTCGCCGGTCTCGGCGGCATCGCGACCGTCGCGGGCGCCGCAAGCATCGCCCCATGGCTGTTCCTGCTCGGCAGCCTCGTGCTGCTCGCCGCGACGGTCGATGTTCTGCGCCGGCAGACGGCCATGTTCACCTTCACGCTGACCCTGGGCGCCCTCTGCTGGTCGACGGGCAACGCGCTGTGGGCACAGGGCGCGACGGTCCATGCCGTCGTTCCCTGGTGGCTCGCCTTTCTGATCCTGACGATCGCGGGCGAGCGCCTGGAGCTGTCGCGTTTCCTTCCACCCTCGCCCTTCGCCCGGCGCGCGTTCGCGCTGATCCTCGTCGCCATCGTCACCGGACTGCTGGGCGCGGCGACCGCATGGGGCACGCCGGTCTTCGGCGGAGGCCTGTTCGCGCTGGCGCTCTGGCTAGGCAAGCAGGACATCGCGCGGCGCACCGTGCACGGCAAGGGGCTCACGCGCTTCATCGCGGTGTGCCTGCTGTCAGGCTACGCGTGGCTTGCGGTCGGCGGCGCCGTCATCCTCGCGGCCGGCGGTATCGCGCCAGGCTCGGCGGCGCACGACGCCGCGCTGCACGCGCTCGCATTGGGCTTCGTCTTCGCGATGGTATTCGGGCACGCGCCGATCATCTTCCCCGCCGTGCTGCGCGTTGCCGTGCCGTACCACCCGACGTTCTACCTGCCGCTCGCCGTGCTGCATCTGTCGCTCGTCGTGCGACTCGCCGGGGATGCGACGGCACAGTTCGACTGGATCCGCATCGGCGGCGCGTTGAACGCACTGGCGCTTGTCGCCTTCATCGCCAGCACGGCAGGCGCGGTGGTGCGCGGCTGGCGCAGTCAACCGGCGGCGAAATAGCGTGATCGCGGCCAACGCTACATCGAGATCGACCCCTCGCGGAATTCAGTCTTGTCGAGCCAGACATTGATCAGCACCGGCCGCCCGGCACGGGCAACGGCGCGCGCCTGCTGCAACGCGCCCGGGACATCACTCGTCCTCCGCGCGACGAGGCCCGCCGCGCCGAAACCTTCGGCCACGCGGTGGTAATCGGTGCGGTAGAGCGCCGTCGCGACGTCGTCGTGCAGGAGCTTCACCTGCTCGCGCGCGATCTGCATCCAGGCGGCATCGTTGCCGACGACCGCGATCACCGGGATGCCATGGCGCACGAAGGTGTCGAACTCGACCAGGCCGTAGCCGCTGGCGCCGTCGCCCCAGATCAGCCAGATCTCGGCGCCCGGACGCACGAGGCCCGCACCCAGCGCGAAGCCGGCACCGACGCCGAGCGTGCCGAACGCGCCGGGATCGAGCCAGGACAGCGGCCCGCGCGGCCGCAGGATGTACGACGCGGTCGCGACGAAATCGCCGCCGTCGGCGACCATCACCGCATCCTCGTCGATCGCGTGCTCGAGCATCCGGAAGAATGCGACAGGGTTCACGTGCTCGCCGCCCGCTCGTGCCTGCACGTCGATCTCGACCTCGCGTGCGTCGTCCCGCGCCCGCAGTTGTCCGACCCAGTCCGGGCGCGCAACGCCCTCCGGGATCCGTTGCGCGAGCGCCTGCAACGTCGCACCGGCGTCGCCGATCGCCGCAATCGTCGGGCGGCGATTCAACCGCGCGTCCTTGACACTGCGATTCGCCGCGATGAGCGTGGCGACGCGCCGCACGTGCCGACCGTAGTCGAGCCGGAAATCGCACGGGACGCCCGCGAGCAGCACGCAGTCGGACTCGCGCAGCGCGCCGCGCCGCGCATGGCGCATCTGCAACGGATGCTCGCGACCCAGCAACCCGCGCGCCATGCCCGAGAGATAGACGGGGATGCCGAGCTGCGTCACGGCGCCGGCGACCGCCTGCACCTCGCTCGCGCACAGCAGGGCCTGGCTGCCGATGACGGCGAGCGGGCGCTGCGCGGCCGCGAGCGCCGCCGCTGCCCGTTCGAGTGCCGCCTCGGCTGCGCGCGGCACAGGTACGGGTCGCAGCGCCGGCGTCGCGGTGTCGCCGCTGCCCGCGAACATCCGCTCGGCGTGGCGACCGAGGTACCAGCGCAGTGCGCGATCGGCGAGCGAGCGCCCTTTGCCGGCGGCGTCCGCATACCACTGCCGGATCAGCGCCTCGTCGTACAGGAGGTCGACCGCGCACTCGACGAACACCGGTCCCGGCACGCCGCTAGCCGCGACAAAGAGCGCTTCGTCGACCGCGGCGCCGAGGTCGGCGACGCGCTTGACGCGTGCCACGTGCTTGACGTGCGGGGCCACGAGCGAACGCTGATCGATGTCCTGCAGCGCACCCCGCCCCTGCAGTGCCGTCGGTGCGGCGCCACCCAGCAGCACGACCGGGCTCTGCGCGAGCTGCGCGTTCTTGAGGGCGGTGATCGTGTTGGTGAGGCCGGGACCCGCGGTGACCGCAGCGACGCCGGGCACTCCCGTCAGGCGCGCGAACGCATCCGCGGCGAAGACCGCTGTGGCCTCGTGTCGCGTGTCGACGACGCGAATGCCGCGTGCCTTGGCCGCGACGAGGATCGGCGAGATGTGGCCGCCGCACAGCGTGAAGAGCACCGGGACCCCGTGCGCACGCAGGACCTCCGCCACACGCTCGCCGCCGTTCATGGCGCCGCCTGCCTCCTCGCGCGCGCGGTGCTCGGCCACCAGCACCTTGAAATCGACCTTGCCGACGCGCGTCCTGGGCAGCTCCCGCCGGAACTCGATTTCGCGCGGGCACGACCACTTGATCAGGCGCTCGCGGCAGAAGTCGATGATCGCCCGGACCGTGGCCTCGCTTTCCTGCGCCGGGTCCTTCAGCACGACAACCGCCTTCACGCGCTCGACCTGAGCCTCGTCCGGCACGCCGATCACGCACGCCTCGCGCGATCAGCGGGTGCTGGTAGAGCACCGCCTCGACCTGCGCCGGGTACACGTTGAATCCGGACGACTTGATCATCCGCTTGGCGCGAACGACGAAGTAGAAGAAGCCGTCCGCGTCGCGGCGCCCGATATCCCCGGTATGCAGCCAGATTCGGCCGTCGGCATGGCCGCGGAGCACCTCGGCGGTCGCTTGCGCGTCGTCGAGATAGCCCAGCATCACCGCCGGCCCCGCGACGCAGATCTCGCCTTCCTTCGCCGACGGTCATCTCCTCGGTCGGTGCCCAACCTGCAGATCTTCGCATCATGTCCGGGAACGGGATGCCGATCGATGCCTTCGCGATACTCGGTCAGCGGCGTGGCCATGATCCCGGTCACCGCCTCGGTCAGCCCGTAACCTTCGAGCAGGCTGCACGTTGCCGCCGCGCGCGGCCACCAGCGCCTCGAAGCGCTCCTTGACCGGACGCGGCAGCGTGTCGGCGCCGGAGAAGCACGCGCTGCAGGCACGACAGATCGGCCCGCGCGAGCGATGGGTCCTTGGCCAGCGCGTCGTACAGCGTCGGCACGCCGACCAGCAGCGTGGGCCGCCTTCGGCGCAGCAGCTTCGCCGACGATCTGCCGCGGAGAACTGCGGCACCAGGATCGACGTGCCGCCGGCCATGAACGCCGCGTTGACGCACACGCCGAGACCGAAGCCGTGGAAGATCGGCAGGACCGCAAGGATCGAATCGCCGCTCGCCGATGCCGCACCCAGGCGGCGGCCTGCATGCCCTGCGCGATGAAATTGCGATTCGACAGCACGAATGCCCTTCGGCAGGCCGGTGGTGCCGCCGGAGAAGAGAATCGCGGCCGGATCGTCCGTGTGCAGCCGGCGCGCGCGCCGCCGCGCGATGCGCCGCCGGTTCAGCGGCTTCCACCAGCGAACGCGTGGATCGCCGGCACCGGCGGAATCCTGCGGCCCTTGGTGACCCAGAAGCCGAGGCGCTTCAGCGGCGAGCAGGTCGTCGCCGAGGCGCGACAGCAGGATGCGTGTCGAGCGACCGTTGCGGAGTGGAGTCGCGCGAACGAGCCGTAGAAGGCGTCGAGCGTCAGCGCCACGCGCGCGCCGCTGACGTCGAGGTAGTGCTCGATCTCCGGCGGTGCCGAAAGCGGATGGATGAGCGCCGGCAGCACGCCAAGCTTGTTCGCGGCGTAGAACGCGATCACGCCGGCCGGCATGGTCGGCATCGCGATCAGCAGCCGGTCTCCGGAGGTGAGGCCGAGCGAGGCCAGAGCCGCGGCCGCCCGGTCGATCGCCGCCAGCAGATCGCGATAGGTCCAGCGTGCGCCGAAAAAATCGATCGCGATGGCCTCGGGCACGCGCGCGGCGGTGGCCGCGACGGCATCGAACAGCGTAACCCGCGGATAATCGATGCTCGCGGGCACACTGCCGTAGAAGCGCAGCCACGAGCGAGCGGTCGTCGTCATTGGGGAAGCGAGCGACGGCGGCATCGCCATCGCCCTGCGCCAGCAGTCTAGCAGCGCGATAGGGAGCGCGCCAACCCGCGGCGGCTTGTGCTCAGTCCTTCAACAGCCGCCAGTTCCCGTCCTTGACGGTGATCAGAACGCGGCCGCGCTCGTCGAAGCCCGAATGGTCGGCCGGCGACATGTTGTAGACGCCCTGCGTTCCGACGAGCTCGCGCGTTGCCTCCAGCGCATCGCGCAGCGCGGCGCGAAACTCCGGCGTGCCGGGATTGCCGCGCCTGGCCGCTTCGGGCACCGCGCGCGTCAGCAGCAGTCCCGCGTCGTAGACGTTGGCACCAAACGTCGCGGGCTTGGCACCGTACATCTTTTCGTAGGCGTTGATGTACTCGAGCGCAACGGCTTTCGAGCGGACGCTGTCGGCGATCTCGGGGAGCACCAGCATCAAGCTCGCGGCGAGCACCGTGCCTTCGACCTTGGCGCCGCCCAGACGCAGGAAATCGGGCGTCGCCGCGCCGTGAGTCTGGTAGACACGGCCCTTGTAACCGGCATCGAAGAGCGTGATCTGCGGCAGCACGGTCGGGCCGCCCGCCGCGCCGACCAGCACCGCATCCGGCTTGGCCGCCATCAGCTTCGCCACCTGTCCGGTGACGGAGGAGTCGGTGCGCAGGAAGCGCTCGGTCGCGACGATCTTGATCCCCGCTTTCCGCGCCTGCGCTTCGAACACCGCGTGCCAGCTTTCGCCGTACGGATCGTTGAAACCGATGAACCCGACCGTCCTCACCCCGGCCTTTACCATATGGCCGACGAGCGCCTCGCAAATCAGCGGGTCGTTTTGCGTGGTCTTGAACACCCAGCGCTTCTTGTCGTCCATCGGCAGCACGACGGCCGTCGCGCCGACCGGGGCCAGCATCGGCGTGCCGGCTTCGGCCATGAACGGCACGACGCTGACCGAGTTGGGCGAGCCGGAAGGACCGATCAGCGCGTCGATCCTGTGCTCGGACAGTAGCTTCTTGACGAGAATCACGGTCTGCGTGGCATCGCTGGCATCGTCGAACACCAGGTATTCGATCGTCAGCTCGCCGATCTTTTTCGGCAGCAGCGCGGCCGAGTTCTTCTGAGGAATCCCGACCACGGCGGTGGGACCGGTCGACGAGGCGATCACGCCGATCTTCACCTGGGCGAGCGCGCCAGTCGACGCCAGCGCCATCGCCAGCGCTGCGTGGATCCATGGGGCGGTCTTCATTCTCCGGTCTCCTCGTCGATTGGCGAACGAACTGTCGGGCGCACCGCGCGGCTCGCGACGGTTACAGCCGGGAAACCGGGGTCAGACCACGGACTGAGGCACCGCGTACCGACCCCGGCACGCGGGCCGCCTAGGCTGCGGCGCGCGCTTCGAGCTCGCGCAGTTTACCGTGCCGGAACGCGCCCCAGAGCGCGGCGCCGATCGCGCCGGCGTAGATGGAATCCGGATGACTGATGGCGGTCACGTTGACCTTCTCGTTGACCATCTCCTCCTGGATCGCCGCGAGCAGCCCGGCGTCGAGTGCCAGACCGCCGGTGATCAGCGCCGTGCCGTCCTTGATGCCGGTGACCTTCAGCAGCTTGACGATCCGCGACGCCATCGACAGGTGGATGCCCTTCAGGATGTCCGGCGTCGCGATGCCGCGCGACACCATGTTGATCACGTCGGTCTCGGCCAGCACCGCGCAGATCGAGCTGCATTTCTCGGGGTTTTGCGAGGTCTTCGACAGCAAGCCGATCTCCTCGACCGCCACGCCCAGGTAGCGGGCGATGTTCTCGAGAAACTGGCCGGAGCCCGAAGCGCATTGGCTCGTCATCTTGTACGACAGCACCTTGCCGCGCTCGTCGACGTAAATCGCGCGCCCGTTCAACGCACCGATGTCGACGACCGCCTTCGCGCCCGGGTGCAGGAAGACGCCGCCGCGCGCGTGGGTCGTCATCGAGTAGAAGTGTCCGGTCGCGAACTTGACGTTTTCGCCCTCGCCGGTGGTCGCCGTGTACTCGATGTCGGCGCCCGTCAGGCCTGCGTCCGCGAGCACGCCGTCGAAGCCCTCCTGCGCGAGCTGCATCGGGTCGCGCCGGCGGATGCGCTCGCAGCGCTTGGCCAGCCAATCGTGCCGGTCCCCGTCCGAGCGGAACAGCGTCGTCTTGACGGCGCCCGAGCCGATGTCGATGCCGATCGTGTGGATCGTGTTCACGTCCGTGCCTCCACGGCCTTCCCTTCCTCGACCACCGCACGCCACGCAAAGGTGGCACCGCCGAGCGCCCCGGTGTAGATCGAGTCCGGATTGATGTTGAGCCTCAGGTCGCCGTAGTTCTCGCGGACGAGGTCTTTGAGCGCCTTCACGGCGGCCTCGTTCTTGGCGACGCCGCCGGTGAACGTGAACTCGTTGCGGATGCCACCCGAGCGCGCCAGAATCGACATCGCGCGCAGGATGATCGCGCGGTGCAGGCCGGCCATGATGTCCTCGCGCCTGTCGCCCAGCGACAGGCGGTCGCGCAACTCGGCCCCGGCGAATACCGTGCACGTCGAATTGATGCGGATGGTTTTCGTGGACTTCATCGCCATCGGCCCCAGCTCGTGCAGGCCCATGTTCATCTCGTCGGCGATGTAGCCGAGGTAGCGTCCGCAGCCCGCCGCGCAGCGGTCGTTCATCTGGAAGCTCTCGACGATGCCGGAGGGGTCCACCTGGATCGCCTTGGTGTCCTGCCCGCCGATGTCGAGCACGGTCGCGGTGCCGGGATACATCACGTGCGCGCCGAGCCCATGGCACAGGATCTCGGAGCGGACGTGCTCCTTCGAGAACGGCAGCCGCGCCCGCCCGTAGCCGGTGCCCACGACGTAGGTCTCCTCCATGTCGGTGTCGAGGATGCCCTTGATCGGCGCTTCGACCTGGCCGCGACGGCTTGCGGTGTCGGGCAGCTCGACGAACGTGCGTTCCAGCGCGGCCAGCAGATGCCGCTTGATCGAGTCGCCGTAGACGCGGTTCTCGACCTCGATGATCGAGCGGTCGAACACGTTGAGCAGGAAGTCGTAGCGGATGGCCGCTTCCTTGGCGACCACTTCCCCCGTCGCGAGGTACTGGCTCCCCGCGATGTCGCGGAAGAAATCCGATTTGCGCTTCGCCCCCGGCGCGAACAGCGTCGGCGCCTCCGCCGTGAGCCGCCTGAACACCTCGGTCAACGCTTCACCGACCGCGCGCGTCGCGTCGCCGAATTTGGCGGTCGCGAGGCTGCGCTGGCACGTCGCTTCCAGGTCGCCCAGCTGCTCCAGGTACTGCTCCGAGCGGAAATCGCGCTCGAGTTGGCCGAGGAAGCCGTCGAGCGCGTCGTTGAGCGCACCCGTGCTCGCGAGTGCCTGCCGGAACAGGAAGAAACGGCCGTTGACGAGGGCCTCCTGCTTGGCGATGGCCGCCGCGGTGTCGTAGTTCGAGCGCGAGTTCGTGATGCCGCGCCCGAGCACGTTGCGGTTCTCGTCCATGACCACCGCCTTGGTGGTCGTGGAGCCGAGATCGATGCCGATGAAGCAGCGCATGCGCACTCCCCGTTAGTGTGCGGCCGCGGCGGCCACGCGTTTCGCGTTGACCATCTGGAAGTAGCTCTCCAGCCGGTTCTTGACGTTGGCCGCCGAAAAGTAGCGCGGGTCCACGAGGTCGGTCTCAATGAACGCCGCCGGCTTGCCCGTGCGCTTCTCCACTTCGCGCAGGATCAGCAGTTGCCCCGCCGAGAAGCTGTTGCAGCTCTTGATCGAGTTGATCAGCAGGCCGTCCGCCTGGTACTCGTCGATGTACTTGCAGATCATGTCGACGCGCGACGGCAGGTTGAGGTTGGTGTAGCAGCCGAGGCAGTAGTCGGCGAGCGATTCCAGCGGGTGCTCGGGATCGTGGCGGAAGCCGAAGTCGTAGACGCCGCCGACCTTCGAATACGTCGACGCGACGACGACCGCCCCCTCGTCGTAGAACATCTTCCAGAAGTCGCGGAAACTGGTCCAGTTCGGCGGGCCCTCGACGACCAGCCGGTATTTCTCCTCGCCCATCTCGCCGTCCGGCGTGACGGGACCCTTGCCTTCGCGCACCCGCTGCTCGATCTCGCCGCGCAGCACCCGGTAATACTCGGTCGCCTCGGGCATGCCGCGAAACGCGGTGAAGATCGGCCCGATGTAGTAGACGGCCCCGAAATAGCCGTCGATCGGCGACGGGCGGTTCTTCGCCGATTGCAGCACCGCGACGAGATCCTCCTCCGCCTTCTGCGACTCCCGCATGTACTGGCGCAGCCGATCGATGTCGAATTTCACGCCGGAGATGCGCTCGAGCGTCGGGATGACGGTCTCCTTGAGCTGCTTCACCACGTATTCGCGCATGTTCGGCGCGATCCTGCCTTCGCCCTGGTAGGGAACGTGCAGCATCACGGTCTCGCAACCGTACTTGTGGCGTATCAGCTCGAACCACTTCATGAACGTGAAGCAGCCGGTGTACGAGAGCAGCAGGATGTCCGGTTTCGGCAGGACCTCGCCGGTGGGTCCGATCTCGCCACCCATCATCATTCCGAGGTCGGCCTTGACGTAGGTGCAGACGTCCTCGGACTGGCCGTCGCGCTCCGCGTCCATGATCATCTTGCCGGACTTTTTGCGCAGGCCGTTCTGCAGCGCATTGGTCTCGGGCAGGCTTCGCGCGAAGTCGAAGCACATCAGGAGCTCGTTGAGGTTGCCCGGCACGAAGGTCGCCGACACCTTGCGCCCCGCCTGGTGCGCGGTCGCGAGGTCGTGGTAGTTGCTGTTGATCATCTCCTTCTGCAGCCACATCGCGTCCTCCTTCTGGACGTTTTGTGGCTTTTTATTGCTGGCGGGCATTGCGGCGGTGGTATTCATGCGGCGCTCCAAAGCTTGATCGAATCGGCGAAAGTGCCGGCCTGCTCGCGGATCGGCGCCATCTGGCCGGTGTTCTCGGCGTACTTGAACGCGGTGTGCGGCACGCCGTGCTTGCCCAGCACGTCCTGCAGCATCGGCCGCTCGAGCAGCGCCGGGTCGCAGAACGACGGCGCCGCGAAGATCACGCCCTCGGCACCGCGCGTCTTGACCTGCTGCAGCAGGAATACGCCCTTCTCCTCGCGCGTCGTCTCGTACTTCGCCGCGGTGGTCGCCGAGCGGTGCAGGAACGCCTTCGACAGCTCCTCGAGCGGGTTGCCGTCCGCGGGCACGTCGTCCAGCAGCCAGCGCGTCACCAGCATGAAGTCGTCGTCGACGATGTAGCAGCCAGACATCTCGATCGACTTGATCAGCGCCAGCGGCGGCTGCTCGCAGAAGGCGCCCGTCAACACGACGCGCGCGTTGTCGCGCTTCGGCCGTGCCACCGCGTCGGCAGCCGCGATGTAGTCGCGCACGAGCTGCGTGTGCTCCTCCACTGGCAGCACCATGCCGGCGCGCAGCACCAGGTAGACCTCGGACGTCGGCGCCTGCCAGGGCTTCGCGGCGCGGTAGGCGTACAGGTCGCGCACCGCCGCGCGATTGGCGTTGAACACGCGGATCGACGCATTGAGCTCGGCGTCAGTGACCGGCGCGCCACGCAGTTTTCCGAGGTCGTCGCGCAGCACGCCGAGCTCCGCGATGTAGAACGTGCCGCCGATGGCATCGACGTAGTTCTGCGGCACGTCGAAATACTTCACGTACTTGTCCTTGAACAGCAGCTGCCACATGCCGGACAGATTGCGGATCACGTCGCAGATCGACGGGAACAGCACTCCGTCGAGGCAGTCGAGCCGGCCGGTCAGCCCGAGCTCGATCGTCGAGCGCGGAATGCGGCAGATGTAGCTCTGGTAATAGGCGTCACCCTGGATCACCTCGAGCTGGTCGCCGCCGCCAAGTATCCCGACGGAGA
>CAWGKT010000018.1:0-15936 GCA_963823215.1 uncultured beta proteobacterium | reverse complement strand
CTGCCTGGCATCCCGTTTGCCCTGTGCCCTGCAACAACATCGAAGGCGAAGCACGCCCGCGATCTGCACAATGGGCGAGAGCGTGGCGCGCGTGTTGCCAAGCGGTCGGGTTCGTCCTCTGCCAGGCGAGGCCGGCCGTGCTGGGGCCCGTCAACGCCAGGCCCACGGCACATCTCGTAATGCAGAGCGCCACATCACGGCTGGTCAGCGTGTAACTTGAGGCTGGCGCCCATCCGGCACTTCCGTTCCGCATGCACTCCTAGGCGGCGCCTTCGGTGCGATATCCGTATTCGCGTTTTCAGGTTGGCCCGCGCGCGCATGGACTCCGCGAAGGCATCGGGGGCAAGGGGCAGGCCATCACGATCGTCCCGTCGGCCGCACCAGCAACATATGAAATGACCGCGAAATGGAGGGCCGCACTTCAATGGCCCCTTTACCCTTGGTCCGCTGTGCGAATTTCCGCTCTCAAGTTGTTCGCAAATGCGTCCGCGAGCGTATGTCGTGCCGCGATTGCGGAAAGATGATCGCGTAGCGCGACGCGATCGCCTCCTTGACCGGACGCACCACCAGGTCCGGCCCGGCGAAGGGCTCGGCCGTCCACTTCGACACCAGCGTGATGCCGGCGCCCGCAGCGACCAGCGCGCAGGCGATCGACGAACTCGGCGTCTCCAGCACCACATTGGGCGCCACGCCCAGCGTCGAGAAGGCATCGTCGATCTGGTAGCGCACGTAGCTGTGCTGCGACAGCAGCACCATGCGTTCGCCGTCGAGGTCCTTCAGCGAAATCTTCGCTTCTTGCTGCGCCAGGCGGTGCCTGGCCGGCATCACCGCCATCGACGGCACCGGCTCCAGCGGCTCGATCTCGATGGCCGGGCGCGACAGCGGCAGCTCGACGACGCCGACGTCGAACTGCCGCGTCGACACCAGCTCGGCGATCTGCCGCGACGGCAGGCTCTGCACGAACACCGTGACCTTGGGCCGCGACGCCAGGAAGCGCGCGATGGCGCGCGGCACCAGCCACTGCGCCAGCGCCGGCAGCGTGGCGACGCGCAAGGCGCCGGCGCGCTGGAAGCGGATGTCCTGCGCCACCTGTGCGATGCGTTCGATGCTGCCGTAGAGCTGCTCGATCTCGCGGTACAGCGCCTCGGCCTCCGGGCGTCGGCACCAGCCGCCGGCCGCGGCGCTCGAACAGCGTAGCCAATGCGCAGTTCCAGCAGGCCGATGGTGCGGCTGACGCCGGGCTGGGTCACGCTCATGCAGCCGCGCCGCGCCGACCACGGTGCCGGCCAGCATGACGGCGCGGAAGGCCTCGATCTGCCGCAGGTTGAGCGCTGGTTTCATGCATAACATTTGAGCATATGCAGGCCGCGATGTTTGCACTTTCTTTCAACGCATGCTGCGATCTGCATTGGCCGCATCCCGGCCAGCCGTGCTATCCGAGTGGGGTCGTCTTCACATCACCTTACCACGGAGATCTCATGCGCAAATACCTCACCGTCATGAGCGCCGCCGCCTGGCGATGGCCCGAGCGCCCAGGCCGCCGAGACCATCTACGTCGGCGGCGTCGGTGGCTCGACCGAAAAGCTGTTCAAGGAAAAGATCATCCCGCCTTCGAGGCGCAAGACCGGCGCCAAGGTGGTCTACGTGCCGGGCAACTCCACCGACATCCTGGCCAAGCTGCAGGCGCAAAAGGGCAAGCAGGAGATCTCGGTGGCGCTCATCGACGACGGCCCGATGTACCAGGCCGTCGGCCAGGGCCTGTGCGCGCAAGGTGGAGGACAGCGGCATCGATCAAGGAGCTGTACCCCAATGCGCGCATGGTCGGCGACAAGTCGGTGGGCATCGGCTTCATCGCCACCGGCCTGGCCTACAACAAGGACGTCTTCGCGAAGAACGGCTGGAAGGCGCCGACCTCGTGGAAGGACCTGGCCGACCCGAAGTACAAGCAGAAGGTCGTGATCCCGCCCATCACCAACGGCTACGGCCTGCTGACGCTGGTGATGATGGCGCAGCTCAACGGCGGCGGCGAAGACAAGATCGACCCCGGCTTCGACGTGATGACCAAGAAGGTCGCGCCCAACGTGCTGGCCTGGGAACCCTCGCCCGGCAAGATGGCGCAGATGCTGCAGACCGGCGAGGCGGCGCTGGTGGTCTGGGGCAA
This sequence comes from uncultured beta proteobacterium, assembly GCA_963823215.1. GTDB lineage: Bacteria > Pseudomonadota > Gammaproteobacteria > Burkholderiales > Casimicrobiaceae > CAIWHR01. The sequence goes on along the minus strand of CAWGKT010000018.1, from coordinate 13,775 downwards.
CGGCCGCGTGCAGGCGGTGGTGGACCAGGGCGCGCCGGTGGAGTTCGTCTACCCGAAGGAAGGTGCGGTCGTCATCATGGTGCGCCGGCTGCGTCGTCGAAGGTGCGCCGCAGGCCAAGCTCGGGCAGCAGTTCCTGCAGCACGTGGTGTCGGCCGAGTCGCAGGCGCTGCTGGCCGAGCGTAGTCGGCTGGGGCCCGGTGAACAAGACCACCAAGCTCGCGCCCGAGGTGGCGAAGAAAGTGGTCTTCGGACCGGAAAAGGTCAATGCGCTGATCTCGCCCAACTACGACAGTGATCAACGCCAAGCGCGCCGAGTGGACCCAGCGCTGGAACCGCGCGGTCGAGCGCTGAGCGCACTCCGCTGCCCGCAGGCGCAACGCCATGAGCTTCCTCGAACTGCAAGGGCCTGTCCAAGCGCTACGACGACGTCACGCGCCGTGGCCGAATGTCAGCCTCTCGGTCGCCAAGGGCGAGTTCGTCTGCCTGCTCGGGCCCTCGGGCTGCGGCAAGACCACGACGCTGCAGATGGTGGCCGGCTTCGTACGACGCCACAGCAGCGGCCGCATCGTGCTCGACGGCGCGGACATCACCGACGTCAAGCCCGAACCAGCGCGGCCTGGGCATCGTGTTCCAGAGCTATGCGCTGTTTCCGCACATGACGGTGGCCGACAACGTGGCGCTTCGGCCTGGAGATGCGCGGGGTGCCGTCGGCCGAGCGGCGCAAGCGCGTCGCGACACGCTGGAACTGGTGCACCTGGGCCCGATGGCCGCCGCTACCCGCGCGAGCTCTCGGGCGGTCAGCGCCAGCGCGTGGCGCTGGCGCGCGCGCTGGTCGATCCAGCCGCCGGTGCTGCTGCTCGACGAGCCGATGGGCGCGCTCGACGCCAAGCTGCGCGAGGAGATGCAGATCGAGCTGCGCGCGCTGCAGCACCGCGTCGGCATCACGACCATCATGGTCACGCACGACCAGGCCGAGGCGATGACGCTGGCCGACCGCGTGGTGCTGATGAACAAGGGTCGCATCGAGCAGGTCGGACGACCGTTCGAGATGTACGAGCAACCCGAACGGCCGCTTCTCGTCCACCTTCCTCGGCAAGGCGAACGTGTTCGAGGCGACGCGCGGCGCACGCCGTGGTCGAGTGCATGCAGGGTCACCGCCTGCCCGCGCGGCGAAGGCGAGTCGCCGCCGGCGCGGTCGACTACATCGTGCGGCCCGAGAAGCTCGAGTTCGCCGCCGCGCGAGCGCGCTGGTCGCGCGGCCGCGTCGAGCGCGCGCGTCTTCCTCGGCAACCACTGGCTGTTCCAGGTCGAGACTCCGCTGGGCATCGATGCAGCTCACGCACGCCAACACCGGTTTGCCGCAGGCGGCCGAGGGTGACGAGGTGGGCCTGCGCTGGTCGCCGAGACCATGCACGGCTCGTGCCGCGCCGGGGCGGCGACGTGAACCGAACCGCGCAACCTGCTGCCCTACTGGCTGACGGCGCCCGGCGTGCTGGTGACGCTGGCCTTCGTCGCGCTGCCGCTGGTGCTGACGCTGTCGCTGAGCCTGTACCCCGTTCTGCCCGGCGACGGCGTCGGCGAGCAGCTGACGCTCGCCAACTACGCCGACGTCGTGCGCGACGACTACTTCCACGTCATCTTCGCGCGCACCTTCGGCATGGCCGATCCTCGTCACGGCTGATCTGCATCGCCGATCGGCGTGCCCGAGGCCTACGTGCTGAGCCGGCTGTCGCGAGCGCTGGCGCGCCGTGTCGATGCGTGATCGTGCTCGGGCCGCTGCTGATCTCGGTGGTGGTGCGCACGCTCGGGCTGGGCGGTGCTGCTCGGCAACGAGGGCGTGATCAACAAGCTGCTGCTGGCCAGCGGCCTGGTGACCGAGCCGGTGAAGATGATGTTCACCTTCACCGGCGTCGTCGTCGCGCTGGTGCACGTGCTGGTGCCGTTCATGGTGCTGGCCGTGTGGGCCTCGCTGCAGAAGCTCGACGCGGCCACCGAACAGGCCGCGCAGTCGCTGGGCGCCGGCCTGTCGACGGTGATGCGGCGCATCGTGTTCCCGCAGGTGATTCCCGGCGTGCTCTCGGGTGGGCTGATCGTGTTCGCGCTTGGCGGCCAGCGCCTTCGCCACGCCGGCCATCATCGGCGGCCGGCGACTGAAGGTGGTGCCGACGACGATCTACGACGAGTTCCTCGGCAACCTGAACTGGCCGCTGGGCGCGGCGCTGGCCGTGGTGCTGGTGCTGATCGTGCTGGTTGTGTCGATGGGCATGAACCGGCTATATCGAGCGGAAGTACAAGCAGGTGTTCGTGTGAACAAGACTCCCCGCCTTCTGCTGGTGTTTCACCTGCTGTTCGCGGCCTTCATGCTGGCACCGCTGGTGATGGTGGCGCTGGTGTCGTTCACCGACAAGGGCTACATCGCGATGCCGTTCGACGGGGCGTCATGGCGCTGGTACCGGGCGATCGTGGAGACGCTCCGACTTCGTCACGGCATTCTGGCGCAGCCTGGGGCTCGGCACAGCGGCCGCGACGCTCGCCACGCTGCTCGCGGTGCCGGCCGGCATGGCGATCGCCTGGCATCGCTTTCCGGGCCGCGATGCGTTGCAGGGCCTGCTGCTGTCGCCGCTGATGGTGCCGCACGTGGTGCTGGGCATCGCGCTGCTGCGCTTCCTGACGCAGATCGGTGGCTCGAGCACGCTGTGGGGCCTGACCGCGGCGCACACGCGTGATCGTGCTGCCCTACGTGCTTCGGCTCGTAGTAGCGGCAGCCACCGGCTTCGACCGCAGCATCGCCCAGGCCGCGCAGTCGCTCGGAGCCTCGGGCTGGACGGTGTTTCGCCGCATCGAACTGCCGCTGATCCTGCCCGGCGTCGCGGGCGGTTGGCTGATCGCGTTCATCAACAGCTTCGACGAGTTGACGATGTCGATCTTCGTCGCCTCGGCAACGACCGAAACGCTGCCGGTGAAGATGTACAACCACATTGCCCACACCATCGACCCGTTGCTGGCCGTCCATTTCCACGGTGCTGATCGTGTTGACGCTGGTGATGATGATGGTGCTCGACCGCTTCTACGGCCTCGATCGCGTACTTTCGGGCAAATCGTGACGATGCGCTCCGCAGTGGACACGCTGGTCATCGGCGGCGGCGTGGTCGGCATGGCGATTGCCTACGGCTTGGCGCGTGCCGGCGAACGGGTACGACTGCTCGATGAAGGCGACGACGCCTTCCGCGCCACGCGCGGTAACTTCGGCCTCGTGTGGGTGCAGGGCAAGGGACAGGGCAACCCGGCGTATGCGCGATGGACCATGGCCGCTGCGCGGGTCTGGCCCGCGTTCGCGCAGGAACTTGCCGCCCGCACCGGTGTCGATGTCGAGCTGTCGCAGATCGGTGGCCTGACGATATGCCTCGACGATGCCGAGCTGGCCGAGCGCGCTGCCTATCTCGCCACCGTCAGGGTCGAAATCGGCGGCGACTATCCATTCGACGTGCTCGACCACGCAGGCGTGCGCGCGCTGTCGCCACACATCGGGCCGGCGGTGGTAGGGGCCGTGTTCTGCCCGATGGACGGCCATGTCAGCCCGCTGCGGTTGTTGCGGGCGTTGGTACAGGGTTTCGAGTCGCTTGGCGGCGAGCTGTGCGCTGGCATCCACATCGAGAACATCGCGCAACGACAGGGCCAGTTCCATGTGCGTGCACGCGGCATCGATCACGTGGCGCGGCAAAGTGGTACTCGCGGCAGGCCTGGGCAATCGGGAGCTCGCGCTTCGGGTCGGCCTGAAGGCACCGGTCAATCCCGTCCGCGGGCAGATCCTCGTCAGCGAGCGCGTACAACCATTTCTGCGCCACCCCTCGCAGCACGTCAGGCAAACGGGCGAAGGCGTCGTGCAGATCGGTGACTCGAAGGAGGACGTGGGCTTTGACGACGGCACCACGCTCTCGCAGTTGGCGCGTATCGCCAATCGCGCAATTCGCTGCTTTCCGTTACTCGAAAGCGTGAATGTCGTGCGTACCTGGGGCTCCCTGCGGGTCATGAGCCCCGACGGTTTCCCGATCTACCAGGCATCGACCGAGTGCCCCGGCGCCTTTGTCGTCACTTGCCACAGCGGCATCACGCTGGCCGCACAGCACGCCGGTCCGCTCGCGGACTGGATTCGCGGTGGCGCCGAGCCCGTCGAGATCAGGGGCTTCAAAGCGGAGCGCTTCAGTGTTTAAGACGATCATCACCGCCACCAAGCGGCCCGCCATCGAACTCCACGTCGATGGCCGCACCATAGAAGCGCACGAAGGCGACACGCTCGCCATCGCGCTGCTGAGCGCGGGTATCGCAGCCTTTCGCCACACACCGGTATCCGGCGAACCGCGCGCACCGCTGTGCCTGATGGGTGTGTGCTTCGACTGCCTGGTGGAGGTCGATGGTCGGCAGAATGTGCAATCGTGCATGGTCGAGGCACGGTCCGGGATGCAGGTGCGGTTGCCGACCGGCGCGCGTCGGGTGGCGGAATGCACGTGACCCACGATCTCATTGTTATCGGCGCGGGTCCGGCGGGGATGGCGGCCGCATTCACCGCCGCTTCGCTTGGACTGAAGGCGGTGCTGCTCGACGAGCAGCGGGGCGCGGGCGGACAAATCTATCAGAACGTGACCAAGGCGGACGCCAACGTGGCCGCCCTGCTCGGGCCCGACTACATGCACGGCCAGGCGCTTGCCGACCAGCTGACGCGGTCGGCTGTCGAGGTGCGCCATGGCGCGCTGGTGTGGGACGTGGCGCGCGACCTTACCGTCACCGCGTCGCAGGCCAACCAGTCTTTCCAGCTTCGCGCGCCGCAGTTGATCGCCGCTACCGGCGCGATGGAGCGCGCCTCGCCGCTTCCCGGCTGGACGCTGCCCGGCGTGCTCAACGCCGGTGCGGCGCAAATCGCCCTGAAGAGCGCGGCCGCAGTGCCCTCGGTCCCCGTCGTGCTGGCCGGTGCCGGCCCGCTGCTTCTGCTGGTGGCTTGCCAGCTCCTGGATGCAGGCGTCGTCGTAGCCGGCATCGTCGAGACCTCGCCCTCCGCCAACCGTGTGGCGGCGCTGCGCTACCTGCCTGCCGCGCTTGCTGCGCCGGATTACTTGCTCAAGGGATTGCGGATGATGCGGCGCCTTCGCAGCGCAGGCATCCCGTGGTTCAGGCAGGCAACCGATCTCGTTGTTGAGGGCAAGGCCCAAGCCGAGGCACTGCGCTTTTCTTGCGGCGGCCATTCGCATCGCATCGAAGCGGGTGTCGTGCTGCTGCATCACGGCGTCGTGCCCAACACGCAGCTCACCCGTCTGCTGCGCGTGGAGCACGATTGGGACGATGCGCAACTCGCCTGGAGTCCGCGCGTGAATGCGTGGGGAGAAACGTCGCTGGTGGGGTTTCGGATCGCGGGCGACGGCACTTCGATTGCCGGCGCGTTGGCCGCCGAGGCCAGCGGCGCGCTCGCCGCCATCGGTGCTGCCCACGCGATGCAGCGCCTGTCGGATGCCGAGCGCGACCGGCGTGCGGCCCCGGCACTGCGCGCACTTACACGGCAGCTGCGGATTCGTCCGTTCCTGGACGCGTTGTACCGTCCGCCGGAGTGGATCAATACGCCCACCGACGAAATTGTCGTCTGCCGCTGCGAAGAGGTCACGGCCGGCCGCGTCCGCGAGATGGCCCGCCTTGGTTGTCAAGGGCCGAACCAGACCAAGTTCTTCAGCCGGTGCGGCATGGGGCCGTGCCAGGGCCGCATCTGCGGTCTTGGGGTCACGCAGATACTTGCACGCGAACTCGGCAAGCCACCGGCCGAAGTGGGCGCCTATCGCATTCGCGCACCGTTGAAACCGGTGCCGATGTCGTCGCTGGCCTCCATTGCAAGCGCGATGCACGAGGGCACAATGGCATGAGCCGTGACCTCCCATGTCACCGGTTTTTTGAGACAGATTTTCGCGATTCGTTAGCGGATTTTCGGCGGGCGGGATAGGGCAATCCACAGCCGGACTTCTTGATGCGCTTCGGCCGGGGCGGAAACGCCACTGAATTCTGTTCCGCAATTCCGAGCGAAACCAGCGCATAAGAGCCTTTACGGACCGCCAATTCGCCGAAATTGCGGAACGGATTTTGACGTAAGTATCTGAAAAAGCGAAACTCTGCGACAGTCTGTTAATCCGCAGGTCCCAGGTTCGAGCCCTGGTCGGGGAGCCATTTAGGGGCAAATCCGGGCACTCCAATCGAGTTGCCTGGATTTCCCGCTACCGCTTGCGCGAGCGCAGCGTAGCTGCCGGTGATTTTCATTTCCCGTCTGTTCACCCGGATTTCATGCACCAGCAGGCGCAGGTAATCCCTGGCGAAGGCTCCGTTCTCCAGGAGCTTCTCGCGTAACAACCGGGTGAACGCCTCGATGTGCTTCTGCTGCAGGACGTGGGCAGGCACCGGGGTCTTGGTCTTAACCGCGGCGATGTCGGTTAATAGTGCCGTGCGCTGCGTCTGCAGTTGGTCCGTGCGTTCGCGCAGCGTATCGTCGAGCTTGATGACACCCTTCTCAATCCCTTCGTAGAGTCGCTCCATTCCGCTGCGTCACGGCGGCAAGCTCCCGCTTCAAGGTGGCCAGCTGCCGCCGCTGTGCCTTGCCACTCTCTTTGGCCTGCCGGGCCAGCGCCTCCAGCATCAGCCGCACGCGCGCCGCGGTAAAGACGCGATCGGCCAGCGAATGGAGCACCAGGGCATCGAGCTTTTGCATCGGCAGGTTCTCGCTCTGGCAGTAGTCGATCCCCTTGCCGATGCGGGTGTTGCACTTGTAGTAGCGGTAGCGCCCGCCTTTGCCGGTGGCCAAGGTCATGCCGGCGCCGCAGCAGGCGCACTTGAGGAGCCCGGTGAGTAGCGTCGGCGAACTGACCACGCGCGGCGCGACGGCCGCGGGTGCACGCGCGCCCCGGCGCAATTGCACCCGGCGGAAGAGGGCCGGGTCGATGATCGGCTCCACCGTGAGCTTCACCCATTCGCTTCGCGGCTTGGGCTTTCTCGTCTTGCCGTCGATGCGGTTGAAGTAGTACTCCCCGACGTAGGCCGGATTGGCCAGCACCTCGTGCACCCGCGCGCGTAGCCAGCGCCGCCTGCGCAGGGTGATGCCGCGCTCGTTCAGGAAATAGGCGATGCTCTTGCAGCCCATCGCGACGCCGTGGTCGCCGTTGAGGTAGAGCTCGAAGATGCGGCGCACGATCCCCGCCTCGGCGGCATCGACGGCCAGGCGCTTCTTGCGCTGGCCCTTGTTGCCGCGCGCCTCGGCTTCCACCATGCGAAAGCCGAAGGGCGGGCGCGAGCCGTTGCAGAAGCCCTGGCGCGCGTTCTCCTGCATCGCCCGCAAGGTGTGCTTGCCGTTCTCCTTGCTCTGGTATTCGTCGAACAGGCTGAAGATCTTGCTGGCCATCTCGCCTGCGGGGTCGTCGGAGGTCTGTTGGGTGATCGAGACCACCCGCACGCCAGCGCGCTTCAACCGCCGCTCGTAGCCGAGAAACTCGAACAAGTCGCGGAAGAAGCGCGAGCGGCTATGCACGACGATCGCGGTATAGGGCGCCGGGGCCTGCCCGGCATCGGCGATCATCTGCTGGAACACCGGGCGCCGGTCATCGGTGGCGCTCGCCCCGGGTTCGACGTACTCGCAAGCGATCGGCAGGTTCTGCGCCTTGCAATACTCGCGCATTTGGCGCAACTGATCGGGGATCGATAGATCCTTCTCGGCTTGGCGGGGCGTGGACACCCGGGCATAGAGCGCTACGGCCATGGCGGATCGTCTCCGGCAGTGGGATCGGAATCGACTGCTGGCAGCAATACCCGATCGACAGTTCCGCGCAATGGGCCTGGAGGAGTTCGAGTTCTCCAGCAACCAATGCATCCTCGGGTAGGGCCATGATTAGCGTAACAGAGGTCGGCGCGCCCGGCGCGCCGGCCGCTCCGTTGCGCTGGCGGCGCCCGCTAGCCACGGCCATCGGAGCGAAGTACGAGGGTTATCCACGCGGCGGCGCGCGGGTCATTGAATGGACCGCGAGCGCGGCGCCCGGTGGCGAACCTGCCGGTGCACGCGGGGCAGGGCGTCCGGAACTGGCGCGCAGTTGGCTCGAACACCTCAACGCCCACAATAAATGGCCGTGACCTGCTCGCGCTCGTGCCCGAGCTCGCTGCTGATGGTGAGCCGCGCCTCGCGATCGATCGCCTTCTGCTCGCGGGTGAGCGATCTCGAGCGCGGTCCGCCGGCCGCCGGAGCGGACCATCCCGTGAGCTCACGGTAGCGTTCCTGTGCGTACTGATGGCGGTGGCCGTGCACCCGGTGGATGCCCGCGCGGTCGCACTGGTACTCGAAGCGGTGCAGCTGCTCCACGTAACTGCGTCTCGGCCGGAATCAGACTGCCCTTGCCGGCAAAGCGCTTCGCCTCATCCAGGACGTGGCGTTGCTCGGCATTGCGGATCGGGATCTCGCGGGCGCGCCTGCCTTTGCCCCAACTGGCCTTGATCATTAGCGTGTCGCCACGGTCCGCCCACGCCGGCTGAATCTTGATGGACTCCTTGCGCCGCAGCCCGAACGCTGCTTGCAGCCGGAGCGACATGCGCGTGTACGGATCGGTGACCTGGGCGAGATCGCCGGAGGTCAGTTGCCGGGCTTTGCTGACGTTGGTGACGTAGCGCCGATCGGCAATGCCGTAGGCGTCGTTGCTCTTGGCGACGACGTTGGCCTTGCCGTTCTTCTCTGCCCACCAGCGCAGTTCGCTCATCCGGTTCTTGAGGGTGCCGGTGCTCAACCCTTCCGCCTGTCCAGCGTTCCACCAGTTTCTCGACGTGCTTGGGCTTCAGGCTCTGCACGTGCATGTTCACGAAGCCCATTTCCCGCAGCTGGTTGGCGATGAGCGTCAGGATGCGTTCCCGGTCGTGTTGGGTGGCAAAGCTCCCGTCGCGATTGCGGGCACAGAGTTGCTTCAGTTCGTAGTTCAAGTCCTGCATCGGCTCCTCGAAATGGGTCGGTTCCTTCTTTGCTGCTGGTGTCTGATCGGTCTGCTCAGTGTTTCTGTCCGTCTCACCGCGCCTCGGCGTGGCGAGATTTACAAGGGACGTCGGGGACACCACTCCCGCTGTGTGCAGTGTTTTTGCTGCTTGCCGCGGCTGCACCCGCTCTTGGCGTCGATGGTGTTTCCGGTAGGAAGTCGCTCCATCGATTTGAACCCTTGACCCAGGGCTCGTGGGCGCGCCGTTGCGGCGCTTCTTGACGCCCGCGAGGTGCGGGCAGAGGACGAGCCGTATTGCGCGGCTCAACAAGGACGACGATGGGTCAGGGAGCCCATCACTTGGGGACGTCACTTGCGCCAGCGCTACCTAACCCCTTGTTGAGACAAGGGATCGGCGCGTCGTCACTACCGGCGCCGCCGTTAGTAACGACGCGCGTTGGCGCAGATGGGTTGGCGCAGGGACCCGTTCCGATCGCGTGGGCAGCACGAGGCTGCGGCACACGATCGGTGACAGGCCGCGTCGATCACAAAGGACACAGGGGGCGCTCGCGTGGACGAACGCGCGCACGAAGAACCCGCACCGGGACTTGGTGCAGCAAGGCACAATCACTGTTGCGATTGCGCCAAGACGTAACGATGCTGCGGTGACGCAGCAACCTATCGCAGCATGACAATCGACTGAGCCTCAGGCCCGCAAGGGCCCGCCGTCTTTCAAAGGCAGGACGGCATTGGGCGCCGATGACTTGGCAAAGGGCGACGCGTGAGGGGCGTCATTCCGGCCGGACGTGGCCAACGTACCGCAACAAACCAAACTGTGAGCCGCCGGTCATCGACGACATGGTGCGCACTGTCGCAGCCCCGACCGCCGCTGTAAAGCCGAAAACGTTTTCTTGATCGAACGTTTTTCTTGAAGGCCTGCAGCGGCCATTGGCGGCCGATGCGCTGCCGTCGGTATGTCCGGCCACAACCGGCCGAAGCGCCTCGTCCCCCAAAGCAGCCGCTCACCGGCAATGGCAGGCCACGAGAGGTAACAAAGTCGTTGACCCTGTGAGGCGTAGTAGTATCGTCGGACTGACATACGTCAATGAGATGATTCAGTCATGGATCGGCGAACGTTCATCTGCGCATTCGCAGGCGGTCTCGTCATCGCGCGGTCTGCCGCTGAGGCGCAGCGGGCAGCCAAGGTCCCTCGAATAGGCTTCCTGGGGACCAATCGGGCCGTTGCTCGTCGCCACGTCGACGCCTTCCTCCAAGGACTGCGGGACCTCGGTTACGTCGAGGGCCGCAACCTCGTGATCGAATACCGGGACGCCGAGGGGAAGCTCGAGCGGCTCCCCGCACTCGCGGCCGAGCTGGTTGCGCTCAAGGTTGATGTCATCGTGGCCGCTACCACACCGGGCGCCTTGGCCGCCAAGCAAGCCACCAAGACCGTTCCCATTGTCTTCGCTGTTGCTGCCGATCCGGTGACTGACGGGCTTGTCGCCAGCCTCGCGCGGCCGGGTGGCAACGTCACGGGGTCGTCCTACCTCGGCCCGGACCTAATCGGCAAGCTACTGGAACTGCTCAAGCAGGCCGTTCCGTGGGTCGGCCGGGTCGCTGTCCTCCGGCAGCCAAGTGCCGTCCCCGAACGCACGGAAAAGGAAATCATGCAGGAAGCAGCCGTCGCGGCACAGGCGCTGGGGTTGCAGCTTCAATTTGTTGAGGCGCGAGGGCCAGACGATTTTGATAGGGCCTTCTCGGACATGACCAGGGCGCGCGCGGGTGCTCTGATGGTGCTGGGGGGCAACATGTTCTTCAGTGAGCGCCGACGCCTCGTGGATCTGGCGGCAAGGAACCGGCTGCCGGGCGTGTATGGATTGAGGGAATATGTCGATGCCGGGGGCCTTATGTCCTATGGAGCGAACCAGGTTGATTTGTTTCGGAGCGCAGCGACCTACGTGGACAAGATTCTCAAAGGCGCCAAGCCCGGCGACCTGCCCGTCGAACAGCCCTCGAAGTTCGAGCTGGTGATCAATCTCAAGACCGCCAAGGACCTCGGCCTGACGATTCCGCCGTCGGTGATGCAGCGCGCCGAAGTTATCCAGTGATCGCCCGTTGTGAGTCGACCGCACCCTTCGCGCCGCTCGCCATGGTCGCCCGGTGACATGATTTGTTGAAGGGCCGCTTTGTTGACCGAGGGGCTGCTCAGGGTCGACTGCGAGCAAAGGCAACTCGCGGCCACAACCGGTCAGTGGCGATATTTCCCCAAAGCAGACCGTCGCGATCTGTATCCGGCGTGTTTCGATTCAAAGCGATCTTAGCGCTACCCGCACTATCGCGGCGACCTGAAGATCATCGCCGCCATCGAAGAGCCCGCGGTGATTGTCAGGGATACTCACGCACCTGGGCTTGCCTATGCGCGCCACAGCGTTCACCGGCGCGGCCGCTGGCGCTGTTCCAGGCGGGCCTGATCCTCAAGGCAAAAGCGGCTCTGCAATGCCCTGACGATCCCGCGCGGCTCGCGCTCGCGTGTAGCGGTCAGACTGTGTCGAAGCGATTCGGGCCGATACAGGGCTCAAATAATCACCGCGAGAGGGAAATTTTCACAAAACACCGCGCCATTGACCGCTACGTCGGGCCGGCGATATAGTCGCCGACGGGGAAAAGGTGGTTTCAAATTCCTATCCCCTGGCCATTTCACGGGGTACGATGTTGCGCCAAGTTCAAGCATTCCGGAGGGCCGAGAGATGAAGAAGACGGCAGGAAAAGCAGTGAAAAATGCTTTGCGCGGCATGTCCGCGTTGGCATTGTCCTTGACGGTTATGTTGGGGACGTCCGTGGACGCCAGAGCCGATGAGGCAGATGCCAAGAGGCTGCTCAAGGCCATGTCCGATTATCTGGGGGCGCAGAAGGCGATCTCGTTCAAATACGACGCCGCCCTCGAGGTGGTCACCAAAGATGAACAAAAACTCGCACTGGTGAGTTCAGGGGCCGTGACACTTAACCGGCCTGATAAGATCCGCGCCGTGCGTGCCGGCGGGTTTGCCGATGTCGAGACTTCTTTTGACGGGAAAACACTGACCTTGCTGGGCAAGAACCGGAACATGTACGCACAACAGGATATACCGGGCACGATTGATAACCTGATCGATGTGTTGCGGACGACATATCACCGGCACCTCCCTGCCGCGAACCTGCTGTTGTCGAATTCCTACGACGAGCTGATGCGTGATGTCGTCGACGTAAAGGACCTTGGCAGTGGCGTCATCGGCGGCGTTGAGTGCGATTACCTGGCTCTTCGAAAAAAGGAAGTTGATTGGCAGATCTGGATCGCACAAGGGAAACGTCCCTATCCTTGTCGGTATAGCATCGCCACGAAGGACCTTGCCGGCCAACCTCAATACATCATTCAGATCAGGGATTGGAAAACTGGAAATGAGGTTGCAGCCACTGATTTCAGCTTCAAGAACAGAACCAAGGCGAAAGAGGTCGAGCTAGGGAAGCTTGAGGGCACAGATGACTTGCCCGCGCATTTTAAGATTGGGGATTCCAAATGATCATGTTGAAACGACTCGCATTCTTCGTAATTGTCGGGATCATCGTCGTTGGCGGATCCGAGATCGGCGGGCGGTTGGCGATCCCCGGGGTCCACAGTGTGATCCCGACGGCCGAAGCCGAAGTCGGGCGCCCACTCACGCCAGTGAGCGTAGCTGGCGTGGCGCGACGTCAGGATAGGCGTGACTAAGGAACTCGAACGGCTGTGCCGCTACATCGCCCGCCTCGCGATCGCCAACGTCCGCTTTCCGATGGCTTGACCGGCAGGTTTGGGTCGACTCCTGCCGGTCGGCTGCTCTGGACGCTCGGGAATCGAGCGGCGATGATTTAGGAAATTGCGACCGTCGACGTCAGACCAAGTCGTAGCTATCGCAGCGTCAAGTCAGTTGCGCCAGCGCCACAATCTCAACCCATCGGTTCTCAGATTTGCCCGGTTTGGCGAGCCACAGATCTCGATTTCCGCGATAGCATGCACTAACGTGGGCCGAAAACTGTGCCCAAAGTGTGCCACATTTCGACCGAAACGGCGTCCCTAGCGGCGCCGTTTTCGTTTTCTACGCAAGAACTTATCGACGACGACCTGCGGATTGATAGTCCGTCGCTCTATACGCTCAGACGAGCGCATGCGAGAGGACGCGGAGGAAGCGCCGGAGCACCGCCGCTCGCTCGAGTTGAACTTCTGGTAGAATTCTTACCTGGTATTACTCAGGAGTGAACCGATGGCTGTATCGGTTACGAGTAAGGGGCAGGTCACCATTCCGAAACGGGTCCGGGAGGCCTTGGGCATCACGCCGGGCAGCAAAGTCGAATTCGACGTCGCGGGTGGTGGGGCGCGGCTCAAGGTGGTCAAGAGGCATGTCTCGTCACGGGTCGAGGAGGGGGCTGCCATTCTCGATTACCAAGGCCCGCGCATTCCTGTCGACGAGATGCACGGTGGGCTGGCGATGAAGAAAGCCGTGAAGCGTGCGCGCCGTTGATACGAACATCCTCGCCCGCTATTACCTGCACGACGATGCAGTGCAGGGTCGTATCGCTGCCGACTTGCTCACGGCCGGCGATGTATTCGTCCCCAAGATGGTGATCCTGGAACTTGAATGGGTGTTGCGGTATGTCGCCGAACAATCGGAAGGCAAGGTGATCGATTGCCTGGCGCATCTAATCGCGTTGCCAGGGATTACTGTCGAGGACCGCGACGAAATTGAAGCAGCGCTGAGCAATTGTCGCAATGGGATCGACTTTGCGGATGCGCT
>CAWGKT010000017.1:0-582597 GCA_963823215.1 uncultured beta proteobacterium | reverse complement strand
CGATCGCGAGCATGATGACCGACTGCGGCGATACGTTTGCAATGCCCTGCAGCAGCAACTGGAGCGTCTCCCCGCCGGCCATGCCTCACGCCTCCCGAAAGCGGACGATCGGGTCGCCATGCCCGACGGCCTGCCCGACGGCAACGTACACCTCGGCGATGGTGCCCGCGCGTGGCGACTTGATGTTGTTCTGCATCTTCATCGCATCGAGGATGGCGATGGTCTGCCCGCGCTCCACGATGTCGCCGGGTCCGACGCTGAGTTCGACGATCACGCCGGGCATCGGCGCATTCAGAGTGCCGGCGCCGCCCGAGACGGGCCTGCGTTGGGCGGCACCGGAAGTGCCTTCTGTTGCGGCGGCAGACCCCTCGGCGCGGGCGGCAATCCGTGCCGAAGGCGACGCCTGACGCGCGGCACCTCCGTGGGTCGGCGCGATTCCGGGCGTGATCGTCGCCCCGGGCAGATCCTCGTCACCAGCGAGCGTGACCTCGTAGGACTGGTTGCCGACCATGACGGCGAACCGGTCGGCGGCCAATTCCTCGACATCGATGACGAAGTCCTTGCCGCGGATCTCCAGCCGGTAGCGTCTCATCACTTGCCTCGCCGTTGCCAGCTTCGGTTTTGGCGTGCGCGGCCGGAGGCCAGCCAGCGGGAAGCGTACAGCAGGCTGCCGGGCCAGTAACTTCGCATGACCGGTGCCGCCTCCTGGCGGCGCACGCCCTTGTGCGCCAGCACCGCGACCACAATCGCGGCGACGAGGTCGGCGTCCATGCCATGCACCGTCGGCGTGACGGGGACCTGTGCACCGATCGCGCCGTCGGCGATGGACGCGATGCGCTCGGCCTCAAGGATGGACGCACTTGCCGACAGCGCCACGGGGGCCGCCTCGAATCGCAGCACAAGTACGAGCAGGCCCCATAGCGTCGCCAGGAGCCCGAACACCAGACCCATCCCGACGGCGGTCATCTGCAGTCCCCAACCCAGATTTTCCATAGGTCCGCCTGGACGCCAGCGCTATGACGGAAAGAGCCCATGCTTCTTGGGCGGGTTCTGTTGCACCTTGGTGCGCAGGATTTCGAGCGCGCGGATCAGACGCGGCCGCGTCTCGCGCGGCTCGATTACCTCGTCGATCTGACCGACGTCGGCGGCGCGGTAGGGGTTGAAGAATTTTTCTCGATAGTACGCAAGCAGCTCGCGCTCCTTCGCCGCCGGGTCTGCTGCAGATTTCACCTCGTCCCGATAGAGCACGCGCACGGCGGGCTCGGCGCCCATCACCGCGATCTGCGCGGTGGGCCAGGCAAACGCAAGGTCATTGCGCATCTGTTTCGAGCCCATTGCCACATAGGCGCCGCCCATCGCCTTGCGCGTCACGACGGAGATCTTCGGTATCGTCGATTCGCAATACGCGTAGATGATCTTGGCGCCGTGCCGGATAACTCCCCCGTACTCCTGATCGGTGCCGGGCAGAAATCCCGGCGTGTCGACGAGGGTGACCAGCGGAATGTTGTAGGCGTCGCAGGTGCGGATGAAGCGGGCGATCTTGTCGCTCGCGTCGATATTGAGCGCGCCGGACATGTAGGCGGGCTGATTCGCCACGATGCCTACGGAGTAGCCATCCAGGCGCGCGAATCCGACGACGGCATTGGGCGCGAAGTTCGGGTGGATTTCGAGAAAGCTCTCGCGGTCGAACACGGGCCCGATTACATCGCGCATATCGTACGGTTCGTCTTCCCGTCGCGGGATGAGCGTGTTGAGCGACTCGTCCATGCGGTCCCGCGGGTCGTAAGGCTGGATCTGCGGAGGATCCTCGTTGTTGTTCTGCGGCAGATAGCCGAGGAGTCGCTTGGCCATTTCGATGGCGCTACCCTCGTCCGCGGTGTCCAGGTGGGCCACTCCGCTGCGGCTCGTGTGCACCTCCGCTCCACCGAGCGTTTGCGCCGTCACGTCTTCACCGGTAACCGATTTGATGACGTCGGGTCCCGTCAGGAACATGTAACTGCCGGCCGCCATGATCACGAAGTCGGTCAGCGCCGGCGAATAGACCGCGCCACCCGCACAGGGCCCGAGGATGACCGATATCTGGGGAATGACGCCGGATGCCATAACGTTGCGCATGAAGACCTCGCCGTAGGCGGCGAGGCTGCGCACACCCTCCTGAATTCGCGCGCCGCCCGAATCGTTCAGCCCGACGAGCGGAATGCCGCTCTCAAGGGCAAGATCCTGGATGCAGCAGATCTTCTGCGACTGCACTTCTGAGAACGAGCCGCCGAGAACGGTGAAGTCCTGCGCGAACACCGCGACGCGCCGGCCGTTGATCTTGCCAAAGCCGGTGACGATGCCGTCACCCGGGAAACGCTGCTGGTCGAGGCCGAATTCGACGACGTTGTGCGTCGCGAGCGCGCCGAACTCCTGGAACGATCCCTCGTCGACGAGCAGCGCAAGCCGTTCACGGGCCGTCAACTTGCCGCGCGCGTGCTGCTGGTCTATGCGCCTGGCTCCACCTCCCAGCATTGCCCGCGCACGCAATTCGCGCAGCGTCGTCAGCAATTCGTCCCCGTTTCCCTCGATCATCGGTCGCTCCCGTGGACCACGTGTCGCGTTCCGGAAGAGCGAGCCGCCGACACGTCTCGCTGCTCGCATTCTAACGCCGCTGGTTCGCAAGCTCGCGTCTGACCGCACATTCTCCAGACACGACCCCCGCGCGCAATTACCGAAATCAATTCCGGCATCCCGGGATTGAAGATTCGGATCCCGAGCGGAGCCGCCCGGCGAGCGCCACGGTTGGCCGAATGGGATGGCTGTTCGGCCACCTGCTTCCGCCGCGGCTGATTCGATTCTCGCCCAGCGGCGACGACTCATCTCGCTTAATTCATGTTCATGCCCCTAGGGAATGGCGCGGGAATTCTTCCTGCTGGTCGCCAGACTGGCTGCTGCTGCCCACACTCGCGCAATCTGTGCGGCACGATCCGCGAGCAGCACGTCGGCATGCGCGATGCAGTCGGCGAGCGCCATCGGCCCGGCGGGCAGCGCGAAGCAACCGTCGAAGACGCGCCCGAGCTCCGGCAACGCGGCGGAATCAATCGCGCCCGACAGCAGCGTGATCGGCACGGCTGCCGCACGCGCTCGCTCGGCGACGACGAAGGGCGCCTTGCGCAGCAACGTCTGCGCGTCGGTGCGGCCTTCGCCGGTGAACGCCCAATCCGCGCCCGCGAGAGCTGCATCGAGGCCGATGAGGTCGGCGACCACCTCGGCGCCGGAGCGGAACGAGCCCCCGACGAGCTGCAGCGCGAAGCCGAGTCCCCCGGCTGCGCCCGCCCCCGGCCGGCCTGCCGCGCTCCTGCCGACGGCGCGCTCGGCCAGCGCGGCGAACCGCGCGAGGGTTGCATCAATGGCGGCGACCTCGTCGGCACGAACGCCCTTCTGTGGCCCGAAGATCGCCGTCGCGCCGCGCTCGCCGCAAAGCGGGTTGTTGACGTCCGACATGATCGTGATCGCGCACTCGCCAAGCCTCGGATCGAGCCCGCGGGCGTCGGCCGACGCGAGGGTCGCCAATCCCGCCGGCGTCGGCGCGACGGCGTTGCCGTTGCCGGACGCGAGCCGCAATCCGAGCGCCGCGAGCATGCCGGCGCCGCCGTCATTGGTGCTGCTTCCGCCGAGCCCAATCATGAAGCGCCGCACGCCGGCATCGAGCAGCGCGACGATGAGCTCGCCTACGCCGCCAGTGGAGCGCGCGGAGACTGCGACCGCCATGCCGCCGGAGTCGGTGATGCCCACGATCTCGGCAGCCTCGATGATCGCGGTCGTGCCTTCGGGCGCGGCGACGATCCCGTACGCGGCGGCACGTTGCGCCCCGCCGGCGCCGCTGACGCTGCGCACTCGCCGCTCGCCGCCGCGGGACAGTACCGCGGTCAGCGTTCCCTCGCCGCCATCGGCCATCGGGCAGGCGCGGATCTCGGCGTCGGCCCATACGCGCCGCAGCCCGCGCGCGACAGCGGCGCAGATCGCGGGGGCGTCGAGGGAGCCTTTGAAGGAATCGGGGGCGACGACGATGACGGGCGGACGCAAGGCAGGCATGGCAAAGGTGTTTTCCCGATCACCGCAGCGCATCATCGTAGCAGCCCGGCGCCCGTTTCGCGCCACTGGAGCGCCGCTCCTGCCGCAAATTCCCGCGACGGCCTAGTCGCGGTCATCATCCATGCCGCGCGTCGCGCGTTCCAGTCGGTCGCGCACCGCGAGCCAGCCATCGTCGTCCGGCACCCGTTCGATCAGGATGACATCGGCGTTCGCGGCGTCGAGCGTGCGCATGTTCGCGTACAGATCGTGCGCGAACGCCGTCGCATCCGCGGGCGCCCGCAGCCAGACTCCGGCGAAATCCGAGGGCCGCGCGACCGTGCGCGCGAGCACCGCGATGGATTCGTCGCGCGCGCCGAGCTGCAGAATCTCCGCGCGCAGCGCGTTGGCGCCAACCAGATCGGCCGGGGTCCTGGGAGCGTAATGGGAGGCGAGCGTTCCCGATGCGCGCGGGGCAGCGTCACCCGCGAGGTCCGGTGCTCGTCCCAGCACGCGATGCAGATCGTGCACGTCGATCCCGCCCGGCCGGAGCAGCACGGGAACATCGTCCGCGAAAGCAACGATCGTGGATTCGATCCCGACGGCGCACGCGCCACCGTCGAGGATCTGCGCTACGGCATCGCCCAGATCGTCGGCCACATGCTGCGCGGTCGTCGGCGAGATGCGGCCGAAGCGATTGGCCGACGGGGCGGCGATGCCGTCGCCGAAGGCGTGAAGCAACGCGCGCGCCACCGGATGAGCAGGAACGCGCAGGCCGACGCTGTCCTGGCCGCCGGTGACGACATTCGCAACGCTGGGGGCGCGCGGCAGGATCAGCGTCAATGGTCCCGGCCAGAAAGTCGCCGCAAGCTTCCTTGCCCCTTCGGGCACCGAACGCGCCCACTGCCCGAGCTGCGCTGTGTCGTACAGGTGCACGATCACCGGATGGTCGGCGGGACGGCCCTTGGCAGCAAATATCCTGCGCACCGCCTCCGGATTGCCGGCATCGGCGCCAAGGCCGTAGACCGTTTCCGTCGGGAACCCGACGAGCCTGCCGGCGCGCAGGTGATCGATGGCGCAAGCGATGGCGGCGGCGGTCGGTGGGTCAATGCGGCCGGTCATCGGTCGCGGCTTTCGTGGTGTGCGCTACCTCGCGCGCTCCTTCGACCGGAAGGGTCGCCGCGGCAACGGATCGGACGACGCGTTCTGCTAGAATCCAAGCTTTTGCGTGCGGCGAACTTCTGCGCGCGCTGACAGCGACAAGGAGCGGCAATGAGTGATTTTCTGTTCACGTCGGAATCGGTGTCGGAGGGCCACCCGGACAAGGTCGCCGACCAGATTTCCGATGCGGTGCTGGATGCGATTCTAGAGCAAGATCCGACCGCGCGCGTGGCCGCGGAAACGCTGGTGTCAACAGGCCTTGTCGTCCTTACCGGCGAAATCACCACGGCCGTCAAGCACGACTATGCGCAAATCGCGCGCGCCACGGTCCGTCGGATCGGCTACAACGACCCGGAGCTGCGGTTCGACGCGGACGGTTGCGCGGTGATGGTGTGCTATGGGCGGCAGTCCCCCGATATCGCGCGCGGCGTCGACCATGCTTCCGACGAATACCTGAACCAGGGCGCCGGCGACCAGGGAATGATGTTCGGCTATGCCTGCGACGAGACGCCATCGCTGATGCCGTTCCCGATCTACTACGCGCATCGTCTCGTGCAGAGGCAGAGCGAGGTCCGGAAGGACGGCCGCCTGCCGTGGCTGCGGCCGGACGCCAAGTCCCAGGTCACGGTGCGCTACGTCGACGGCAAGCCGGTTGCGATCGACACCGTCGTGCTCTCGACGCAACACCATCCGAGCATGAACGAGAAGCAGGCGGCGCTGGCGGAGGCGGTGATTGACGAGATCATCAAGCCAGCGCTGCCGGCGGCCATGATCAAAGGCACCAAGTATCTCGTCAATCCCACGGGCCGGTTCGAAATCGGCGGCCCGCACGGTGACGCCGGTCTCACCGGACGCAAGATCATCGTCGACACCTATGGCGGTGCGGCCCCGCATGGTGGCGGTGCGTTCTCGGGCAAGGACCCGTCGAAGGTGGACCGTTCGGCGGCGTACGCCGCGCGCTATGTCGCGAAGAACGTCGTCGCGGCCGGCATCGCTACCCAGTGCCAGGTCCAGCTTTCCTATGCGATCGGCGTCGCGCACCCGATCAACGTGACCGTCTACACTGAGGGCACCGGCCAGATCTCCGACGAAAAGATCGCCGGCCTCGTCAATGCCCACTTCGATCTGCGGCCGAAGGGCATCATCCGGATGCTCGACCTCCTGCGTCCGATCTACACGAAGACCGCAGCGTACGGCCATTTCGGCCGCGACGAGCCCGAGTTCACCTGGGAAGCGACCGACAAGGCCGCAACGCTGAAGGCGGCGGCGGGAATCTGATCGTTCCCTCCGCCGGACGCGCGCCGCGCCCGGGTCGCCTGCTGTCGTGAGCACACGCATGCATCTGTTCGATCCCATAGCACTGCGCTGCGCCGCGCTGCCCAATCGCATCGTCGTTTCACCGATGTGCCAGTACTCGGCGGACGAGGGTTGCGCGACCGACTGGCACCTGATCCACTGGGGGCAGATGCTCCTGTCCGGCGCGGGCATGTTCACGATCGAAGCGACGGCGGTGAGCGCGGACGGGCGGATCACGCCGGGCTGCCTCGGGCTCTACGACGATGTCACCGAAAACGCGCTCGGCACCACGCTTGCCCGAGCGCGCCGGCAGGCTCCGCCGACGCCGGTAGCGATCCAGCTCGCGCATGCCGGCCGCAAGGGCTCCTCGGCGCGACCGTGGGAGGGCGGCAGGCTCGTTTCCCCCGAGCGCGGGGGCTGGACGCCGGTGGCGCCATCGGCGGTTCCGCACGCCGAGGGCGAGAGCGCCCCGATCGCGCTCGATGCCGCCGGGCTCGCCGCGGTCCGCGCAGCTTTCGTGGCGTCGGCAAGGCGCGCCGAGCGCTGCGGGATCGACGCCATCGAGCTGCACATGGCGCACGGCTATCTGCTGCACCAGTTCCTGTCGCCGCTCGCGAACCGTCGGGACGATGCCTATGGCGGCACGTTCGACAATCGCGTTCGTTTTCCGCTGGAAGTGTTCGACGCGGTGCGTGCCGTGTGGCCGGTCGGTCGGCCGTTGGGCGTGCGGGTCTCGGCGACCGACTGGGTCGAAGGGGGCTGGACTGCGGAA
Organism: uncultured beta proteobacterium; assembly: GCA_963823215.1. Classification (GTDB taxonomy): domain Bacteria; phylum Pseudomonadota; class Gammaproteobacteria; order Burkholderiales; family Casimicrobiaceae; genus CAIWHR01. Next base: position 575,318 of record CAWGKT010000017.1, on the reverse strand, counting down.
GATGCCGTCGAGCTCGCGCGACGGCTCAAGGCGCACGGTTGCGACTGGCTGGACGTGTCGAGCGGCGGTGTCTCGCCGGCACAGCGAATACCGGCGCCGGTCCCGGGCATCCACGTGCCCTTTGCGCGGGAGATCCGTCGCGAGACCGGAATCGTGACGATGGCCGTGGGTCTCATCACCGAGCCCGAACATGCCGACGCCATCATCGCGGCGGGCGACGCCGACATGGTCGCGCTTGCCCGTGCCTTCCTGCGCGACCCGCGCTGGCCGTGGCGCGCCGCAGCGGCGCTCGGCGGGAAAGTGGCGGGCCCACCGCCCTACTGGCGCGCGCTGACGAAGGAAACTGCGGGAATCTTCGGCGAGCTGAGCGTGGGACAACGCTGAGATCTCCTGCCCGGGGAGTCGTCGGCGGAGATCGGGCGTTACCGGAATCCGCGGAAGCGGGGTAGAATACAAGACGCGCTTCCGTAGCCCGGGCGACCGCCGCACGGGAATCCGAATACACATTGGCAAGAGGAGAGTCCCATGGCCGAACGAACCCGAACCCGCCGCAACACCCTTGAGCGTCGTTGCCTCGGCAAGGCTTACAAGCGCCTTTTCGTCGGCTCGACGAAGGGCGTTTTCAAGATGCTCGAGAAGATCAAGAAGGCCTGAAACCCTTCTCCACGGCGCGAGGCGCGCTGCACGATCCGAAGGGCCGCGACGCGGCCCTTCGCGTTGGTGGTCGTCGCGGCGCATTGCACATGAGCGGTCCAACCCTGATCTGCGTCGTTCGGCACGGCGAGACCGATTGGAACACCACGGGCGTTCTGCAGGGCTGGCTCGATGTGCCGATCAACGAACGCGGGCGTATGCAGGCGCGCGAGCTGGCGCGGACGTTCGCGGATTCAGGTTTCGCCTGCGTCTACACGAGCCCGTTGAGCAGGGCCTGCGAAACGGCGGAAATCATCGCCGTGCTGCTGCAACTGCCACCGCCGGTGTGCCATGACGGCCTCAAGGAGCGGAATTTCGGCGCCATCCAGGGCATCCCGAAAGCCGAGTTGGCGGAGCTCAATCCGTCGCTGCTGGAGCACATCGTCAAGCGAAATCCCGACACCCGATTCGCGCAAGGCGAGTCGATGGACGAGTGCGCGACCCGCGTGCTCGACGGCGTGCGGGACATCGCGCGGCAGAGACCCGGCGAGCGCGTCCTCGCGGTCACCCATGGCTGGACCATGGACGTGCTGACCCGCGCGGTCAGGGGCCTGCCACGGAGCGCGATGCTGCACCACAAGCCGAAGAACGGGGAAAGCCTGTGGCTGGAGGCGACCCCGCTGACGATTCGGACGCCACCGGCGGAAACCTAGGGCGCGCGCACCGCCGACAGCAGCTTGTTCACGTCCAGCGTGCGCGCCTGCTCGGCGATCTGGCTCGTGTACTTGCCCTGCAATTGCTTCGCCTCGCCCAGCAGCGACGTGAACGCCTGCTGCAGACCGGCCGCGTCGATCGTCCGGCCACCGGCGTAGTAGCGCTTCGCGACGTGGCCCAGCGCGTAGGTGGCCGCGAACGAGAAGGCGGCGCCGGTTGTCGCGCTGCCCACGCCGCCCAGGAGTCCGCCGCCGATCCTGCCCAGCAACCCGCCGAGCAGCTTGCGGCCGATCTGCTCGACGTACTGCGACGTGAGGCCGACGCCCATCGTTGCGAGCAGGTCCTTGATGTGGCCGCGATCGAGTTCGAACCCATGCGCCTTGCCGACCCGGTAAACCATCTTCATCTGCAGGGGGATGATCGCCACCGACGCCAGCGACTGCGGCAGAATTTCCAGCGCTCCGTTGAGTATCGAATAGCTGAGGATCATCCTGTCGAGCTCGGCCGCACGTGCCGGCACGGCCGCCACGATCGCGCCGTCGAGCGCGGGACCTTCGAGTGGCGCGCCGGTCAGGGCGTCCGCCTGCTCCGTGAAAGCCTGCGCCGCGCCAGCGTCGAGCCCCAGCGCCTCCGCGAGCCGCCCCAGGAACTCGCGCTCGGCAGGCGACGTGGCGCCGTCGGCATCGCAGACGCAGACCGCCATTTCGTACGCGAATTGCCGTTCGTCCGGCTGCGCGATCGCCGCGGCGACCGTTGCCAAGTCCGGCTTGCGCAGGAGCACATCCTGATAGATCGCGGACACGTCGTGCGCGCCGTCGGCGCTCAGTGTGTCGGCGATCCGCTTGATCTTTGCGCGTTCGCGCTCGGAATTGCCGCCGTCGGCGAAAGCCGCCATCAGGCAGAGGGTCAGAATGGCGCGCTGCTCGACCGTGTTCATGGCAGTCCTCCAAGGATCGACGATTGGAACCATAATATGAGGTGCCGCGCCCGGGATTTCCAGCCAGTCCAGACGGCGCGCCCAGACGCGGTCGAGCGCGTCGTGTTCCCGGCACGAACCGATTCGGGCCCTTTCGACACTGACCGGCCATGCCCTTCGCCTACTACACCAGGCTTTCCGCCGCACGCCAGCGAATCTATCGGCAAAGCGACGCGATCGAAACACTCGACCTCCCGCACGGAGTCACTGCGGGGGCGCGGGTCGCGCACCTTCGCTCGAGTCTCACCCGGGAACACCGCGCCGCGGTGCAGGCGGCAAGCCAGGATCTCCTCGACGCGCTGGTGGCGGGTTATCGCGTTCCGCCGATCCGCGGTCGGGTCCTCGCCCGGCGCCCGGCCGACGGCAGCGGCGAGCTGCACGGCCTGTACGAGCCCGACGACGCGGGAAAGCCCGCGCGCATCACAGTCTGGATGCGCACCGCGGCACGCCGCGACGTTGTAGCGTTCAAGACGTTCCTGCGCACGCTGATCCACGAACTCTGCCATCACCTCGACTACGAGCTGTACCGGATGCCGGAAACCTTCCACACGGAAGGCTTCTACAAGCGCGAATCGGCCCTCGTCAACGCGCTGTTGCGCGAGGAGTCGACGGCCGGGGATCTCCTGGGTTAGAATTCCGCCCTCTCCCCGAGGAGCGTTGCAACAGGAGGCCGCGGCAAACGCCCGCATCCTGCCAGGCTCGGGGTATCCACCCTCTGCAACCGCGCTCGTTGAACCGTGCCTGCGCACGGGGTGACGAGTGCGTTTAGCGCCTCTCCCTGCCGCGCGGTCGCCAACGATGGAGTGACCGATGAACGCTGCAACCGAAACCAAGAGCTTTGCCGACTTCAAGGTCGCGGACTTGTCGCTCGCCGACTGGGGCCGCAAGGAGATCGCGATCGCCGAGACGGAGATGCCCGGCCTGATGGCGATCCGCGACGAATTCGCGCCGCAACTGCCGCTGCGCGGAGCGCGCATCGCCGGCAGCCTGCACATGACGATCCAGACCGCCGTCCTGATCGAGACGCTGCAGGCGCTGGGCGCCGAGGTGCGCTGGGCTTCGTGCAACATCTACTCGACACAGGATCACGCGGCGGCCGCGATTGCCGCGCGCGGCACGCCCGTGTTCGCGTACAAGGGCGAGTCGCTCGCCGAGTACTGGGACTACACGCACCGGATCTTCGAGTGGCCGCCCGGCGGCGGCGTTGGCGGCACGCCGAACATGATCCTCGACGACGGTGGTGACGCGACGCTGCTCGTGCACCTCGGGGCGAGGGCCGAAACCGATCCGGCGTGCATCGCCCATCCGACGAGCGAGGAAGAGACCGCGCTGTTCGCCGCGATCAAGGCGAGACTTGCGCGGGATCCGACGTACTACTCGCCGCTCAAGGCGGCGATCAGGGGCGTGACCGAGGAGACGACGACCGGCGTCAAGCGTCTCTACCAGATGCACGCGGAAGGCCGCCTCGGCTTTCCGGCGATCAACGTCAACGACTCGGTGACCAAGTCGAAGTTCGACAATCTCTACGGCTGCCGCGAGTCGCTGGTCGACGGCATCAAGCGCGCGACGGACGTGATGGTCGCCGGCAAGGTGGCGCTCGTCGCCGGCTACGGCGACGTCGGCAAGGGCAGCGCGCAGGCGCTGCGCGCGCTGTCGGCACAGGTATGGATCACCGAGATCGACCCGATCTGCGCCTTGCAGGCGGCGATGGAGGGCTATCGCGTCGTCACGATGGACTACGCCTGCGACAAGGCCGACATCTTCGTCACGGCGACCGGCAATGTCGACGTCATCACCCACGAGCACATGAAGCGGATGAAGAACAACGCGATCGTGTGCAACATCGGCCACTTCGACAACGAGATCGACGTCGCCGCCCTGAAGCAGTACCCGTGGGACAACATCAAGCCGCAGGTCGATCACGTCATCTTCCCGGACGGCAAGCGGATCATCCTGCTGGCCGAAGGGCGGCTCGTGAATCTGGGCTGCGGCACGGGTCATCCCTCGTATGTGATGAGCTCGTCGTTCGCCAACCAGGTGATGGCGCAGATCGAGCTTTGGGCCGACACGCAAAGCGGCGCCGGCCGGTACCCGGTGGGAGTCTATGTGCTGCCGAAGCACCTCGACGAAAAAGTGGCGCGGCTGCAGCTGTCGAAACTCGGCGCGATGCTGACGCCGCTGACGGACAGGCAGGCGCGTTATATCGGCGTGAAGGCGGACGGCCCGTACAAACCCGAGACGTATCGGTATTGACCAGCGCGCAGGGGACACGATGCGTATCGCGGTGATGGGCGCCGGCGCCGTCGGCGGATATTTCGGCGCCAGGCTCGCGCAGGCGGGGCATGACGTCGCGTTCGTGGCGCGCGGCCGGCATCTTGCGGCAATGCGCGAGCGCGGACTCGCCGTGAGAAGCGCATTGGGCGATGTCCATTTGCCCCGCCTCGTGGCGACGGACGACCCGGCGGCGCTGGCGCCGGCCGACATCGTCCTGTTCGCCGTCAAGCTCTGGGACACCGAAAGCGCCGCGGAGGCGATTCGCCCGCTCGTCGCGCACGGCGGCGTCGTCGTCCCGTTCCAGAATGGCGTCGGCAGCGTCGAGCGGATCGGCGCGATCGTCGGCGCCGAGCGCGTAATGGGCGGCGTCGCGCAGATCGCCGCGACGATTGCCGAACCCGGCGTCATCGGCCACACCGGAACGATGGCGCGATTGCGCTTCGGCGCCGTGCTGCCGGTGCAGCAGCCTGCCGCCGAGGCGTTGCTCGCGGCCTGCAAGGGTGCGGGGATCGACACGGAGCTCGTCGCCGACATCCGCCGCGCGTTGTGGGAAAAGTTCGTCTTCCTGGCGGCGTTCTCCGGGTTGACGAGCGTCGCGCGGCAGCCGATCGGCGTTCTGCGTGCCGACCCCGACCTGCGCGCCGCGCTCGAAGCCGCGATGCGCGAGGCGTGGGCCGCGGGACGCGCGCAGGGGATCGCGCTCGCCGACGATTACGTCGCGCAGCTGATGAAATTCGCCGACGGCCTGCCGGCGGAAATGAAGTCCTCGATGCTGAACGATCTCGTTGCCGGCAATCGTCTCGAGGCGCCGTGGCTGTGCGGCGCCGTCGCCCGCATGGCAGCGGCGGCGGACGTCCCCGCGCCGGTCAACTCGACGCTCTACGCCGCGCTCAAGCCGTACTGTGACGGCGCGTCACGCTGATGCCTTTCCCGGAGAATCGACCCATGCGCCTGCTGCTCGTCTGGCTCGTCAATGCGCTGGCGCTGCTTGCGCTCCCGTACGTGTTCCCCTGGGTGTTGGTGGATTCCTTCACGGCGGCGCTGATCGCGGCGCTGGTGCTCGGACTCGTCAACACGCTGATCCGCCCGCTGCTGATCCTGCTGACCTTGCCCGCGACCCTGCTGACGCTCGGTCTGTTCATCTTCGTGATCAACGGGCTCCTGTTCTGGGCGGTCGGCTCGTTCGTCGAGGGCTTCCATGTCGGCGGCTTCTGGTCAGGGGTGTTCGGCGCGATCGTCTACAGCCTGATTTCGTGGCTCCTCTCGGCGCTGCTGCCGCAGAAACGGAACTGAGTGAAACCGCGCCAACAGGCGAACCGTTCCCCCGACCGATGATCACCGCGCCGCCACGCCTGTTCAGTCTCGAGTTCTTTCCCCCCAGAACACCCGAGGGTATCGAGAAGCTGCGCGCGACGCGCCGACAACTCGCCCAGCTGAAGCCGGCCTTCTGCTCGGTGACCTTCGGCGCCGGCGGCTCGACGCGCGAGGGCACGCTCGCGACGGTGCTCGAGTTCCGTGCCGAAGGCATGGAGGCGGCGCCGCACATCTCGTGCGTGGGCGGCTCCCGAGCGTCGATCGCCGAAGTTCTCGCGCAGTACAAGGCGCAGGGCATCCGGCACGTCGTCGCGCTGCGGGGCGACCTGCCTTCCGGATCGCTCGACGCGGGCGACTTCCGTTTCGCGAGCGAACTCGTCGCGTTCATTCGCGAGCGGACCGGCGACTGGTTCCACGTCGACGTCGCCGCCTACCCCGAATGCCATCCGCAGGCCCGCAGCCCGCAGGACGATCTCGTCGCGTTCAAGCGCAAGGTCGACGCCGGAGCCGATTCGGCGATCACCCAATACTTCTACAATCCCGACGCGTACTGGCACTTCGTCGACACATGCCGCGGTGCGGGCATCTCGGTGCCGATTGTTCCCGGCATCATGCCCATTTCGAGCTTCGCCAAGCTCGCGCGCTTTTCCGACGCGTGCGGGGCCGAGATCCCGCGCTGGATCCGGAAACAGCTTGAAGGCTATGGCGACGACGTCGCCTCGATTCGCGCGTTCGGACTGGATGTGCTCACGGAGCTCGCCGACGGCCTGCTCGCGCGCGGCGCGCCTGGCCTGCACTTCTACACGCTGAATCAGGCGGCGCTCACCACGACCATCTGGCAGCGGCTCGGGCTCTGACCGGCTGCGACAAAGTGGTCGGGCCGCGCGGCCTCGTTTGGAGGCGTTTCAGGAGCCGGGTGTGAAAGAGAGGAGCTCCACCACCGCGTTTTGCGTGGGAATCCGTCCGCCGGAGTCGAAGTCCCCACCTTTCTCCAGGTATTGCGCCCGCTTTTCCGCGCGCACCATGCCGCGCACCGCCGGCGCATACCACACGGTGTAATTGCATTGTGTCGCGTAGCGCCAGAACTCCTCGTCGTCAAGATGCATTACGACATGCATGGCAAGCGCGTCGAATGTCCCTGCCGGAGTGGTCACCTTTTCCCAGCCGCGAACCCGGACATAGCGGTTGATCTGCCCGGTTGCCTTCGTGGCCTCGTTGAAGTTGTCGACGAACTGGCTCCAGCTCTTGCCAGCGGCGAGCGGGAACCGGTAGCGCTCGAGCGGCGTGACGAAGCGGCGCGTTTCGTTGTCGAACACCGCGCCGATCTTCACGAAGCCTGGTGCGGGCCACAGCTCACTGCGGGTGACGTCTCGGGACGGACCCTTCTGCGTAATCCGCGCTCTGATCCCATCCGCGTCGATCACGCTGATCGCGTGCGTTTCTTCCCAGCGCTCCGGGGAGCGGAAGCCATCCTGCACCTGGTAGGTCCAGCGGTCGCCAACGCGATAGGCCGGTGCCTCCGCGGCGGGCCCGGAGCCCGCGCTTTGGAGGCCCGCACAGCCGGCGAGAGCCGCTGTGGCGGCAATGCAAAAACCGACGATAACAGTGCGCGGGATGCTCGGCATGGTGTTCTCTCGTGACAAAAACCCGCAAACAGCGCAAGGCGGCCAGCCATTCCGCCCCGGCGCGCGGGGGAGCAGATCGGGCGCCGAGGCATTCCGTACGGCTAGGTATCCCGGTCGGTGACGGCGCCGACGCTCGCCGTCGAAACGAGGCGCCGGTACTTGGCCAGCAGTCCCCGCGTGTGGCGCGGGGCCGGCGGCCGCCAACCTTCGCGGCGCCGCGCCAGTTCTGCGTCGTCGACGTTCAGCTGAATCAGCAACCGGTTCGCGTCGATCGTGATCGAGTCGCCTTCCTCGACCAGCGCGATCGTGCCGCCGACGTAGGCCTCCGGGGCGATGTGTCCGACGACCATGCCCCAGGTCCCGCCCGAAAAGCGGCCGTCCGTGATTAGGCCGACGGATTCACCGAGCCCCTGCCCGATCAGCGCGGACGTCGGGGCGAGCATCTCCTGCATGCCGGGCCCCCCTTTCGGGCCTTCGTAGCGGATCACGACGACATCGCCCGCCTTGATCTTCTCGGCCATGATCGCGTCCATCACCTGCGGCTCGGAGTCGAACACCCGCGCCGGCCCGGTGATCGACAGGTGCTTGAGGCCGGTGATCTTCGCCACGCAACCTTCGGTCGCGAGATTGCCGCGCAGGATCGCGAGATGGCCCTGCGCGTACATCGGATTCGACCACGGCCGGATGACGTCCTGGTCGGCGCGCGGTTCGGCCGGGATATGCGCGAGCTCGTCGGCCATCATGCGGCCGGTGATCGTGACGCAGTCGCCGTGCAGAAGGCCGTGCGCCAGAAGCATCTTCAGTACCTGCGGCACGCCGCCCGCGCGGTGGAAATCGACGGCCACGTATTCGCCCGACGGCTTGAGGTTGCACAGCACCGGCACCCGCTTGCGTATGCGCTCGAAGTCGTCGATCGTCCAGGGGACCTCGGCAGCGGCGGCGATGGCGAGGTAGTGGAGGACCGCATTCGTCGAGCCGCCCGTCGCCATCACCAGCGCGATCGCGTTCTCGATCGACTTCCGGGTGATGATGTCGCGCGGCTTCAGGTCCCGCTTGATCGCCTCGACCAGCACCCGCGCCGATTCGGCCGCCGAGTCGGCCTTCTCGGCATCCGGGGAAGCCATCTGCGAGCTGCCGAGCAGGCTGATCCCCAGCGCCTCGAACGACGACGACATGGTGTTGGCGGTATACATGCCGCCGCAGGCGCCCACGCTCGGGCAGGCGTTCCTCTCGATCCCGTCGTAATCCTCCTGCGCCATCTTGCCGGCCGTGAACGCGCCGACGGCCTCGAACGGCGAGACGATGGTGAGGGTCTGGCCTTTCCAGTGGCCGGGCTTGATCGTGCCCGCATAGACAAAGATGCCGGGGACGTTCATCCGGGCCATTGCCATCACGCCGGCCGGCATGTTCTTGTCGCAGCCTCCCGCGACGAGCACGCCGTCCATGCACTGGCCGTTGACGGAGGTCTCGATCGCGTCGGCAATGACTTCGCGCGACACCAGCGAGTACTTCATGCCCTCGGTGCCCATGCCGATGCCGTCGGTGACGGTCGGTATGCCGAACACCTGCGGCATCGCGCCGGCCGCCGTGAGCGCAGCCATCGCGCGGTCCACCAGGGGCTGGATTCCCGCGTTGCACGGATTCATTGTGCTGTGGCCGTTGGCGACCCCCACGATCGGCTTGTCGAAATCCCCGTCGTTGAATCCGACGGCGCGCAGCATCGCGCGGTTGGGTGAGCGGGCGACACCTTGCGTGATGAGGCGGGAACGACGGTTGTACGACATGGGGGAACTCCAGAGGGGTGATGGGTGTTCGGGCACCGCGGCGACACGGTGTTCGCGGCGTGGGGCTGCGTATAATCGAACGTTGCAATTTTAGCAGGTGCGCAACGCGCCTCCGCTGCCGCATGCTTGTCCATCCCGAGTTCGATCCGATCGCGTTTCACGCCGGGCCCATCGCGGTGCGGTGGTACGGGCTCATGTACCTGATCGGATTCGTGCTTTTTGTCCTGCTGGGCAAGCATCGCGCGCGCCAGAACCTGCTCACCGGCTGGCACCCGCGCGACGTCGACGACATGCTGCTCTACGGCGTGTTCGGCGTGATCCTGGGTGGACGGCTCGGGTACGTGCTGTTCTACAAGCCGCTCTACTATCTCGCGCAGCCGCTCGAAATCCTTTCCGTCTGGCAGGGCGGGATGAGTTTCCACGGCGGCTTTCTCGGGGTGCTCGTGGCGTTGTGGTTCTTCGCGCGGTCGCGCCGGAAACGCTGGCTCGACGTCACCGATTTTGTCGCGCCGCTGGTGCCATTGGGCCTGGCCGCCGGCAGGCTTGGCAACTTCATCAATGGCGAACTCTGGGGACGCGTCACGGACCTGCCCTGGGGGATGGTGTTTCCTCCGGCGGGACCCGTGCCGCGGCATCCGTCGCAGCTCTATCAGTTCGGCCTCGAGGGGCTCGCCCTCTTCGTGCTGCTGTGGGTCTATACGCGCCGGCGGCGCCCGCTGGGCGCGGCTTCGGGCCTGTTCCTCGTTGGCTACGGGATCGCCCGCTTCGTTGCCGAGTACGCGCGCGAGCCCGACATCTTCCTGGGATATCTGGCGCTTGGCCTCACGATGGGCCAATGGCTTTCGTTGCCGATGATCGCGGCCGGGGCGGTGATGATGCGCTGGGCCCACCGGCGGGCCGACAAGGACGAGCCGACGGTGCTCGACCGGATGAAATAGCGGCATTGCCGCTCAAGGTGAGCGCCGGGCCGTCTATCTCAGTCGAGGCGGCGAAATTCGCCGTCGATCGCTTTGCGGCTGCCACCGGAATTTCCTGCCGTCGCGGCGTGCGGCGCGAGATCGCGGCCGAGGTTCAGCCGCAACGCGAGCAACACGAGCGCCATGACGTCGCTCAGGATCCCGGGGAGCAGGAACAGCAGGCCGGCCAGCACCTTGCGACCGCTGTCGAGCAGCCCGCGAAGCAGCGGCTGCCCGCCGTGCATGGCAGCGACCGTGCTGGCGCGGAAGGCACTGCGCTCGTTACGCAGCAGATAGAGCCCGGCAATGGCGGCGAGTCCAAGCCACGCATACGTGGGCACGCCGGTCCACCGCGCGAAGCGAACGGTCACATACAGGTCGAGGAGGGGGAAACCCAGTACAATCATCAGGAATGCAACTCGCATGGGGCGCTCCTTGACCGGCGCGGCAACCATCGCGCTCGCGCAGATGCCCGACAGGGTATCGGCGCTTGCCCTCGCCCGATCGCTGCTGGCGGCGCGTCTGGCCGCTTGCGTCAGCGTCGGGGGCCGGTCGAATCACTCTATCACTGGCGCGGCAAAATCGAAACTACGCAAGACTGCGCAGGAGACCCCCGTGGCGATTGAGACGCAAGACGCGCGCGACGCGCTGGGCCGGGTTCGAGAACACGATCCGCTCACGGCACGCTGTCGGCAGGCGGGGCCGGCGCCGCGCTGATGTTGAAATCCCCGGTTTCCGGCACTTTGACAGTCGCCCTGGTGGCGTTGGCGTTCTGTTCCAGCGCTGCTGCGGCGGAACCCAAGCTGCTGGAACCGGAGCGCGCGTTCGCGTTGAGCGTCCAGGCGATCGACGAGAAGTCCATCGAGGTTCGATATGTGATCGCGAGCGGATACTATCTATATCGCGACAAGATGAAATTCACGGTCGAGCCGGCGATGCTCGCATCGACCCCGCCGCTCCCGCCGGGCGCGCTCAAGGACGACCCGTTCTTCGGCGCCGTCGAAACATACCGCGGCCGATTCGCGGTTCGGTTGCCGCTGGCTGGCGCCGAACCCGGTCTCAAGGTCACCGTCAAAGCCGAATCGCAGGGGTGCGCGGACGCCGGCGTTTGTTACCCGCCCCAGGTTCAGAGTGTTACCGTAGGGCTGCCTGCGCCGGGCGGGCGGCCTGGCGCCCCTGTGGCGGCAACCCCGGCAAAGAAATCCTGGTTCAATTAGCGCCTACCGCACGCCTACCCGGTGTGCCCGACTCCTGGCCACTTCCCGCATTGCAGTCAGCGGCGCTCGGTAGGCGTGAGTGCTAACTTTCGAATCATGACAAGCCTTTTCGCTCGACCCATCCTAGCCTGGGCGGCCCTGGCATTGGCCGGTGTCATTGCCCTGGGCGCGGGCTTGTACTTTGGCGGGTTCGCCGACCGCGGGAACGTCGCCGACCTGCGCGGCAAGGAAGCCGGAGTGCTCTTCGGAGTTGCCTTGCCGGACGCGAAGGGCCGCGAGCAGTCGATCGGTCAATGGAGAGGAAAGGTGCTGGTCGTCAACTTCTGGGCGACTTGGTGCGTGCCATGCCGGGAAGAGATGCCGGAGTTTGTGAAGGCGCAGCAGGAATTCGGCCCGCGAGGTCTGCAATTGGTTGGCATCGCCATTGACGACGCGGCAAAGGTAGAGGCCTTCGCCGCGGAGTTGGGGCTCAATTACCCGGTGCTGATTGGAGGGTATGGCGCCATCGAGTTGTCGCGTTCCTTTGGAAATCGTCTGGGGGCCCTTCCGTTCACCATCATCGTCGACCGAACCGGATACGTCAGCCACACCCAACTTGGTCCGATCAAGGATGCCCAACTTAGAGCTATAGTCAGCCAACTTCTTTGATAAATACACTAATTGTAGTTAAAGTTCGCCATAGTACATTAAGTGCCGTCTCGAAAGAATCATTGATCTTCCAGTGGGGGGCAGTCTATTCCTCGCCTCGCCGGTCGCGAATCCGCACGGGCGAGCGCAGCGGGCAACTTGCGATCCCATTGCGTCGATCTTGCGTCATCGCTGGACAATTTGTCCCAATATGGGCCAAACTCAGGGTTCGACATTACATGGCAGGTTCCCACCGATGGCACTCCGTCCACTCAACGCGGTGCCCCGCGCCCAACGCGCAAAGAGTCCCGGCCCTGCGTCGATCCTGGTCCTGCACGGCCCAAACCTGAATCTGCTGGGTTCACGCGAACCCGAGATCTACGGGGGCAGGTCGCTCACCGAGATCGATGCCGGGCTGGTGAGCGTGGCGCTGCGGGATGCGTTGTCCGGTGTAGCCATCCCGTACGTTGAGGTTCATCTCTCGAACGTCCACGCGCGGGAGCCGTTCCGGCATCATTCCTTTTTCTCCGACAGGGCGATCGGGACGATTGTCGGCATGGGGGTCCAGGGCTACGAATTTGCGGTCGCCTACGGGCTCTCGCGACTGGCCGGGTGACGCTGTGGACCTGCGCAAGCTGAAGACCCTGATCGAGCTGGTCGAGAGTTCCGGTATTGCGGAGCTCGAGATCCAGGAAGGCGAGGAACGGGTGCGCATCACGCGAGCCGTTGCCTCCGGCTTGGCGCCGACGGGCGTGCCCGTTACGGTGCCTGCCTTGACGGCCCCGATGGCGGGGGCCGTCGCGGTGGCGCCTGGGCCAAGCGAACCGGCAGAACCGGAGGGTCATCAGGTCAAGAGCCCAATGGTCGGCACCTTCTATCGCGCGGCTTCGCCGGGCGCGAAGCCCTTTGTCGAAGTCGGCGACTCCGTGGAGGTTGGCGACACCCTTTGCATCATCGAAGCCATGAAGCTGATGAACGAGATCGAGTCCGACAAGAGCGGCGTCGTCAAGCAGGTGCTCGCCGAAAACGGGCAACCCGTGGAGTTCGGACAGCCGCTCGTCGTGATCGCCTGATTTGCCGCCCCTGCGTCCCCCGTCGTCGCCGATCGTGGCCAAGAATCCGAACCAGCTGTTCGGAAAGATTCTTATCGCCAATCGCGGCGAAATCGCCCTGCGCATTCAGCGTGCCTGCCGCGAACTTGGAATCCGGACGGTTATGGTCCACTCCGAGGCCGACCGCGAGGCGAAGTACGTGCGGCTCGCCGATGAGTCGGTGTGCATTGGTCCGCCCGCATCGGCAGCGAGCTACCTCAACGTGCCGGCAATCATCGCGGCGGCGGAAGTCACCGACGCCCAGGCGATTCACCCGGGCTACGGATTCCTGTCCGAAAACGCGGATTTCGCCGAAAAGGTCGAGCGCTCGGGTTTCGTCTTCATCGGGCCACGGGCCGACACGATCCGGCTGATGGGCGACAAGATCAGCGCCAAGGCGGCCATGATCAAGGCCGGCGTGCCCTGCGTGCCGGGCTCCGAAGGCGCCATTCCGGAAGATCCGAAGGAAGTTGTGAAGATTGCGCGGTCGATCGGCTACCCGGTGATCATCAAGGCCTCGGGCGGGGGTGGCGGTCGCGGAATGCGCGTCGTGCACACGGAAGCGGCGCTTGTGGCCGCCGTGTCGCTGACGCGCGCGGAGGCACAGGCCGCCTTCGGCAACCCGGTGGTCTACATGGAGAAGTTCCTCGGCAACCCCCGGCATATCGAGATCCAGGTGCTGGCCGACGAACACAAGAACGCCGTATACCTGTTTGAGCGGGACTGCTCGATGCAACGCCGCCATCAGAAGATCATCGAGGAGGCGCCGGCGCCAGGGCTCTCCACGCGTGCGCTGACGCGCATCGGCGAGCGCTGCGCCGATGCCTGCCGCAAGATCGGGTATCGCGGCGCCGGCACGTTCGAGTTCCTGCACCAGGACGACGAGTTCTTTTTCATCGAGATGAACACGCGCATCCAGGTCGAGCATCCGGTCACCGAGCTCACGACCGGGATCGATCTCGTGCAGGAGCAGATCCGGGTCGCCGCGGGCCAGAAGCTGCGCTTCCGCCAGCGCGACATCGTGCGGCGCGGACATGCGATCGAGTGCCGGATCAACGCCGAGGATCCCTACACGTTCGTACCGTCACCAGGCCGCATCACTTCGTACCACGCGCCGGGTGGCCCCGGCATCCGCGTCGATTCGCACGTCTATCACAACTATTTCGTTCCACCGTACTACGATTCAATGATCGGCAAAGTCATCGCTTTCGGGGACACGCGCGAGCAGGCGATCGCGCGGATGCGCATTGCCCTCTCCGAAATGGTGGTCGAGGGGATCAAGACCAACATCCCGCTGCACCAGGAGCTCCTGCTCGACGAGAAGTTCCTGCGCGGTGGGGCGTCGATCCACTACCTCGAAGAGAAACTCGCGAAACGCAAGCAGGTGGGCTAGGAACGGTTCCGGAAATGCCTGCCGGCAGACCGGCCGCCCGTCAACAGGGCGCCAACAGCTGCATTTGCCCCCTCTTCAGGCGGGCGGTCCGCCAACTGCCCGACACGACCGCGTCTTCCCGTGAGCTATATCGCCGTCCGCTTCGACATTGACGCCGACGCTGCCGAAGTCTGGGCGGACGCGCTGATGAACTCCGGCGCTCTCTCGGTCGACATCGCCGACGCATGCGCCGAAACGCCAGCCGAGAAACCGCTGTACGGTGAGCCCGGCTCGGCAATGACGACCGTCTGGCCGGTGAGCCGATTGACGGTGCTGTTTTCCGGCGCGACCAATCTGGCGGCTGCGCTGGCCGCGTTGGCCGCGTCCGGCAAGGTGCTGCCGCCACACGAGACCTTCAGCGTGCCTGAGCAGGATTGGGTGCGCGCGACGCAGGCACAGTTCACCCCGCTCAGGATTACCGAGGCGCTCTGGATCGTTCCATCCTGGTGCCAGCCCATCGACCCCGCGGCGATCAATCTCGCGCTCGACCCGGGACTCGCGTTCGGCACGGGTTCGCATCCGACGACTCGCCTGTGCTTGAGGTGGCTCGCGCGCGAGTTGCGTGCGGGCGAGACGGTGCTCGATTACGGCTGTGGCTCGGGCATCCTCGCAATCGCCGCCCGCCGGCTGGGCGCCGCGCGTGTCGTCGGCGCCGACGTCGACCCGCAGGCGCTCAGCGCGAGTCGCGCCAACGCCCTGCGCAATGGTGTCGAGGCGGCGTTCCTCCCGGTCGATCGGCTCCGGGGGGAACGGATTCCGTTCGATGTCGTCGTCGCCAACATCCTGGCCAATCCGCTGATCTTGCTGGCGCCGGCGCTCGCGCGTCGTGTCCGTACGGGCGGACGCATCGTCCTGTCCGGAATCCTGGATGTGCAGGCCGCCGCGGTCATCGCTGCCTACCGGCGATGGTTTAATATCGCGACCTGCGACAGTGACGATGGCTGGGTCGCGTTGGCAGGAGCACGCCGGGACGAGAACGCCGTCCGCTGACGGCGGGCCGATTTCCCCGCCAGTGTCCTGCAACCCGCTTCGCGCCACCTCCGATGCCCGAAGAAAAATATACGCGCTGCCCTGGCTGCGCGACCGTGTTCCGCGTCACCGCGGAGCAACTGGCGTTGCGCGCGGGGCAGGTGCGCTGCGGCCAGTGCAAGGCGGTGTTCGACGGCGTGGCCCGGCTGGTTTCGCTGGCGCCATCCTCGCGGCTCGGCGCGGATGCGGCGCCGAGCGACGAAACAGCTTCAGATCCGCGCTTGTCGACGCCGCGCGACGCGCAGGCGTTGGAGTCTTCTGCGGAGACTGCGAGAACGGCAGAGACCGCGGCGACAGCGGAAACTGACCCGGCGCGCCTGGCTGGCGCCGTCGCGGCCTTGGCGACGCCGGAGGATCGCTTTGCGCCCCAGGCGAGCACGAAACCGGGGCGGGCGCGCACGGTTGCCTACGCGATGGCGATCGCCCTGCTCGTGCTGCTGGTGATCGGGCAGGCGGCATTTCATTTCCGGGATGCGATTGCGACTTTCTGGCCGGCCACCCGTCCCACGTTTACCCGGCTTTGCGCCGCGGCCGGATGTTCGGTCAGGCCGTTGCGAGATGCCGCGATGGCCCACCTTTCGATCGAAACGTCCGATCTGCAGGCCGATCCGGCGCACAAGGGTCTGTTGATCCTGACGGCGACCGTGCGCAACAGGGCCGGCTGGCCGCTTGCGTATCCTCATCTCGAATTGACTCTGACCAACGCGCAAGACCGCATTGTCGTGCGCCGGGCGCTGGCCCCCGCGGAGTATGCCGGTGGGACGGCGGACCTGGAGGGCGGCATCGCCCCGAACGGAGAAATCGCGTTCAAGGTCTTCATCGACGCGAGCGCGACGACTCAGGCGGGCTACCGGCTCTACATGTTCTATCCGTGATGGCCCGTGTTGCCGGCAACGGCTGTTTTTGTTTGCGCACCAATGTGGTGCGTCGTTTTGGTTTGCTGCGACGAGCGCTAATTTGTGATTTAACAACAAGTTACGTGAAGTGCTCCCCGTTGTGTGACCGGCGTTGCCACGATTCGATCCGAGCGGCTGTTCGTTTGATGCGTTGCACCATGCGAATCCAGACCGAGTACAAGCCATTGCACCATGTTGGTAACTCTCGTGGACCAAATGCCTCGCCATGGTGCAGCATTTCGCCTGGAGCGTAAGCCGGCGGTCCGATTTCTTGCCGCGCAGGGGCTTTCAGGCCATCAGCGATATGGCATAGTTCTCGCTAATCCCAATTTGCTGTTTTTGCAATGCACCGTAGACCAAGCTGCGCCCCCAACAAGGAGACTCGCATGACCAGCCCTGCCGACGTCCTCAAGATGCTCAAAGAGAAGGACGTCAAGTTCGTTGACCTTCGCTTCACCGACACTCGCGGCAAGGAACAGCACGTTTCGGTGCCGACCAAGCAGTTCGTGATGGACAAGTTCGAAAGCGGTCACGCCTTCGATGGGTCGTCGATCGCCGGTTGGAAGGGGATCCAGGCGTCGGACATGCTGTTGATGCCGGATCCGAACGCGGCGTACATCGACCCGTTCATGGACGAGACGACGCTCAACATCACGTGCGACGTGGTGGAGCCGTCGGACGGCAAGGGCTACGAGCGCGATCCGCGCTCCCTGGCCAAGCGCGCCGACGCCTACCTCAAGTCGACCGGGCTCGGCGACACCGCCTATTTCGGCCCCGAGCCGGAATTCTTCGTGTTCGACGCGGCCGAGTGGTCGGTCGACATGTCGGGGAGCTATTGCAAGGTGTTCTCGTCCGAGGCCGCGTGGTCGACGGCCGAGAAGTTCGAGGGTGGCAACATGGGTCATCGGCCGACGGTCAAGGGCGGCTATTTCCCCGTACCGCCGGTCGATTCGCTGCAGGACATCCGGTCGGCGATGTGCCTCGCTCTCGAGCAGATGGGCGTCGAGGTCGAGGTGCACCACCACGAAGTGGCGAACGCCGGTCAATGCGAGATCGGAACCAAGTTCGAGACGCTCGTGAAGCGGGCCGACTGGCTGCAGATACTTAAGTACGCCGTGCACAACACGGCGCACGCGTACGGCAAGACCGCCACCTTCATGCCGAAGCCCATCGTCGGCGACAACGGCTCGGGCATGCACTGCCACCAGTCGGTCTGGAAGGACGGCAAGAACCTCTTCGCCGGCGACGGCTACGCGGGGCTCTCGGATTTCGCGCTCTACTACATCGGCGGCGTCATCAAGCACGCGAAGGCGCTGAACGCGATCACCAACCCGGGCACCAACTCGTACAAGCGCCTGGTGCCAGGCTTCGAAGCACCGATCAATCTCGCGTATTCGGCGCGCAACCGGTCGGCGGCCATCCGCATTCCATATGTCCCGAATCCGAAGGGCCGCCGCATCGAGGTCCGTTTCCCCGATCCGACGGCGAATCCGTACCTCGCGTTTGCGGCAATGCTGATGGCGGGCCTCGACGGGGTGCAGAACAAGATCCACCCGGGCGATCCGATGGACAAGAACCTCTACGATCTCGAGCCGGAAGAGGCCGCGAAGGTGCCGCATCCCTGCGCGTCGCTCGACGAGGCGCTCGATCACCTAGACCGTGACCGAACGTTCCTGACCAAGGGTGGCGTGTTCACCGACGACATGATCGACGCCTACATCGCGCTCAAGATGGAAGAGGTCACCCGCTTCCGGATGACGACGCACCCGGTCGAGTACGACATGTATTTCAGCCTGTAGTCGCACCGTCACGCGACTCCTGTTCCAGGCAGTGGCTGCAGAAGGGGCTGGCCGCGGGGCCCGCCTCTTCTTTGCCTCGTCCACGATAAATCAATACACTGCGGCGCATGCCGAATCGAGATCCCCATGGGGGTGCCGCGATGATGTTCGCGCGGCACGCGCTGCTTTGCGCCTGCCTTGGCGGCGGTTGCATGGCCAGCGCCCTGGCCGCGACGCTCGCCGAAAAGGCCCGGGAGTCCGGATGCGTCAACAAGCCAATGTGGCTCGCCGGCGACACGTACCGCTGCTCGA
The DNA here is from genome assembly GCA_963823215.1 of uncultured beta proteobacterium. GTDB lineage: Bacteria > Pseudomonadota > Gammaproteobacteria > Burkholderiales > Casimicrobiaceae > CAIWHR01. The sequence goes on along the minus strand of CAWGKT010000017.1, from coordinate 556,660 downwards.
CCGAGTCCGGGGCGTTTTCCTATTTCAACGTGCCCGGCGGGAGCGGGGAACGCGCGACGCCCAAGGCACCGACACCCGCGGGCTTCCCGCGCGTCGACCCGGAAACCCAGAAGGGCCGCGATGGTGTCCGGCGCAAGGTGCTTGCCGACGAGCTTGCCACCGAGGAGAAGTTGCTCGCCGAGACGCTCACCGTGTACGCCGATGGGGCGCCGGTACCGCTGCCGGAAGAGCGCGCGGACGCCGAGAAATATCGCGCTCGCATTGCGCGGCTGCGCCAGTCCGTTGCCGTGCACGAGAAGAACATCGAAGCCCTCAAGAAGGAACTGGCCGCGGTCAAGTGACGGCACCGTGCGGTTCCGGAGCGACGGGCGGGCGTGAAAATTGCTGCGTAGGTAATGCCACCTCGGCGCCACCGCTCCCGCCACATCGCCGTTGCCCATGACCGTGATCTCGCTGCCCTTTGCCCCTCTCGCCGACGAAGATGCGGCCAGTGCGTGCGCCGGCCTCGAACTGCTGGCGACCGCGGTGCTCATGCTCGACCGCGCGCGCCGCGTGACCTACGCCAATCCCGCTGCGGAGAACCTGTTCGAGCTCGCGAAGAAGCATCTCGTAGGCCATCGGCCGGACCAGATCTTTGCGGACGCCCAAGGGCTCTGCGCGGCGATCGACAAGGCCGTGCACGGCGGCGCGACCTACACCGAGCAGGAGCTCGAGCTGGGCATCGCCGGCAAGGCGAAGCTCCACCTCACGTGCACCGTGTCGCCGGTGGATTCGCGCGCAGCCGTGCTGCTGCTCGAGTTCCGGCACATCGACCAGCAGCTCAAGATCGCCCGCGAGGAGCGGCTGAACGAGCAGCAGCAGGCCAACCGCGAGCTGATACGCAACCTTGCGCACGAGATCAAGAATCCGCTGGGCGGCATCCGCGGCGCGGCGCAACTGCTCGAGCGCGAGCTCGACCGGCCGCAGCTGATCGAGTACACGCAGGTCGTGATCGGCGAGGCGGACCGGCTGCAGGCGCTCGTCAACCGCCTGCTGACGCCGCACCGCCTGCCATCGTTCCAGCGCACGAACATCCACGAGGTCGTTTCGCGCGTGCGCAGCGTGGTGCAGGCGGAGTTTCCACGCGTGGGCATCGTCTGCGATTTCGACATCAGCCTGCCGGACCTCGACGCCGATGCGGAACAGCTCACGCAGGCGACGCTCAACATCGTCCGCAACGCGGCGCAGGCCCTCGAATCCACCGCCGCCAACCCGCAGATCCGCCTGACCACGCGCGTCGCGCGGTACGTGACGCTGGCGAAGAAGCGGCATCGGGTCGCGCTGGCGCTCTCGATCGAGGACAACGGCCCGGGTGTTCCCGATGCGATTCGCGACCGTATTTTCTATCCGCTGGTCTCGGGGCGCGAAGGGGGCAGCGGACTCGGTCTGACGCTGGCGCAGGCGTTCATCGCGCAGCATGGCGGCGCGATCGAGTGCGATAGCGTGCCCGGGCGCACCGCGTTCACGATTCTCCTGCCGCTCGAGCCCCGCAGGCCGGACCCGCCGCGATGATCAAGAACACGCTTGCTCCTGTCGGCGGCAACCTCTGGGGAACGTCACGATGAAACCGGTCTGGATCGTCGATGACGATCGCTCGATTCGCTGGGTGCTCGAGAAAGCGCTCGAGCGGGAGGGCATTCCGTACAAATCGTTCGTTTCGGCCTACGAAGTGCTGCAGGCGTTCGGCACCGATGATCCCTGCGTGCTCGTGTCCGACATCAGAATGCCGGGAGAGTCGGGACTCCAGCTCCTCGACAAGGTGAAGGAGCGTTTCCCTCGGCTTCCCGTGATCATCATGACCGCGTACTCGGATCTCGACAGCGCCGTCGCGGCATTTCAGGGCGGGGCTTTCGAATATCTGCCGAAGCCTTTCGACGTCGACCATGCCGTGGCCCTCATCCGCCGCGCGATGGCGGAGGCGCCGGCGCAGCCGCCTGTCGAGCCCGCGCCGGGCTCCACGCCGGAAATGCTGGGCCAGGCACCGGCGATGCAGGAGGTCTTTCGCGCAATCGGCCGGCTGTCCCAGTCGAACGCGACGGTGCTCATCACCGGTGAATCGGGCACCGGAAAGGAGCTCGTCGCCCGCGCACTGCACCGGCACAGTCCGCGCGCTGCGGGGGGGTTCGTCGCCATCAACACCGCCGCCATACCGAAGGACCTGCTCGAGTCCGAGCTGTTCGGCCACGAGCGCGGCGCATTCACCGGAGCGCAGAGCGCGCGTCGCGGCCGCTTTGAGCAGGCCGAAGGCGGCACGTTGTTCTTGGACGAGATCGGCGACATGCCGCCCGATCTGCAGGTGCGCCTGCTGCGCGTTCTTGCCGACGGGGAGTATTACCGGGTCGGCGGCCACGCCCCGCAGAAGTCGAATGTTCGCGTGATCGCGGCGACGCACCAGAATCTCGAGGAGCGCGTGCGGCAGGGGCTTTTTCGCGAGGACCTCCTTCATCGCCTCGACGTCGTGCGCCTGCGCCTGCCGCCACTGCGCGAACGGCACGACGACATCGCGCCGCTCGCCCGCCACTTCCTCCTGAAGAGCGCGCGCGAGCTCGCCGTCGAGCCGAAGATGCTGTCCGGCGCCGCACTGGAATTGCTCACCGCGTTTGCATTCCCCGGCAACGTCCGGCAGCTGGAGAACATCTGTCATTGGATAACCGTGATGGCTCCCGGCCAGCGGATCGACGTGGCGGACCTGCCGGCCGAGCTACGCGAGGTGTCGGCCGGCGTGGGCGGAGCAGACGCCGGCGGCAACGACTGGCGAAACGCGCTCGATCGGGAACTGATGGCAGCACTTGCGCGCGGCGAGCATGGCGTCGGCGACCGGCTGCTGCGCGAGTTCAAACGCACGCTGATCCTGCGTTCGCTGACCCACACCGGCGGACATCGCATCGAGGCGGCGCAGCGGCTGGGCTGGGGCCGCAATACGCTGACCCGCAAGATCCAGGAGCTCGGGCTCGAGCCGGAGCTGAGGAAGGGTGGCAACGCCGGCGAATGACGCGCGTCCGAGATCCGCGCGGCCGGCGCCGCAAGTCAGGGTTGGAGCTCGACGATCACCGGCGCATGGTCCGAAGGCCGCTCACCCTTGCGTGCGTTGCGGTCGATGCGACAGCCGGTGCAGCGGGCCGCGAGTGGTGGCGACAGCAGGATGTGGTCGATGCGAAGGCCGCGGTTCTTCGGAAACGCGAGCTGCCGGTAGTCCCACCAGCTGAAGGTCATTTCCGGCTGCTCGAACAGCCGGAAGCTGTCCGCGAGGCCCAGTGCGACCCAGTCGCGGAAAACCGCGCGCTCCTGGTCGGTGCACAGCACCTGGCCCCGCCATAAATCGGGATCGTGGACATCCCGATCCTCCGGCGCGATGTTGAAGTCCCCCGCCACCGCGAGCGCCGGATGGCGCGCCAGTTCTCCGGCGAGAAAGGAGGAGGCGGCCCGGCACCAGTCGAGCTTGTACCGGAATTTCTCCGAGTCGACCGCCTGGCCGTTCGGCACGTAGAAATCGACGATCCGGATGCCAGCGACGCTCGCCGCGATCACGCGTTTCTGTTCGTCAGGGAAGTCCGGCAGCGCGGTCACGATGTCGTCTACGGGCCCGATGCCGTCGCGCACGATCAGCGCGACGCCGTTGTACGTGCGCTGTCCGGCAAAGTGCGGCACGTAACCGGCTGCGGCACAGTCCGCGCGCGGAAACCTGCTGTCCTCCATCTTGGTTTCCTGCAGGCACACGACGTCCGGGCGCACGGCCGCGAGCCAATCCAGCAGACGCGGCAGGCGCACGTTGAGCGAGTTGACATTCCAGGTGGCGAGCTTCAAGGCGGACCGCTCTGTTGCTCGGTGGACGAACGATTATGGCGCCTCGGACTCCGCGTCGCTGCGCTGCGGATAGCGGGCGCCACCAGTGGCAGCTTGCGGCGGCGCGAAGCCGCGGCTATTGCTTCGGGTAGCCGCCGCCGGGGACCGCGATTGCCTGCGTTGCGGCCGCGGGCGGCGCAGCTCCGGGCGGCGTGGCCGGCGCGGCTTCGGCCGGCGTCTTCACCGCGACGCGGCGCGGCGCGGTCTTCGGGTAGCCAGCTTCGTCGAGCATCGCCGTCCAGCGCGCGTCGTTGAAGCCCTTGGCGATTAGCTTGTCGCCAATCTGAAGGACCGGCGCCTGTTGCGCGCCCGTCAGCTTCTGCAGCTGGTCCGCGCCCTTGGCGTCCTCCACGTTCACGGTCGTGAACGGAACGCCGCGCCGGTTGAGCAGAGCCTCCGCGTTCTGGCAGACTACGCCGCAGGCAAACGTATAGAGCGTCACCGGAAAGCGCTCCGACGCCTGCGTCAGCGCGATCGGGACGTCATTGCTCTCGATGTAATTGGGGGACAGCCGCTTCGCCTGGACGTCCTTCGAATCCAATGGCGGCGCACGGTCCGAGTAGACCACCTTGCCGTCCTTGTCGACATAGCGGAACACCTGCTGGGCCTGTGCCGCGGAACCGGCTGCGATAACGGCGGCGGCGATGCCGACGAACAGCGCTACTCGCCTGCATTTGCGTGCCATGGCTTCTCCTTCGCGACCTTTCATAGGGGCATAGCCATTCCATTATGCCGCAGAAGCGCGTCCAGTTGGGGCGTCCTTCCCCGAAATGCCACGAACGACTCCAGCGCGTCCCGGCTGCCGCCCCGCGCGAGCACCTCATCACGGAATTTCGCGCCCGCGGCGGGTGACAGCACGCCGGCTTCCTCGAATGCCGAATACGCGTCCGCGGAGAGCACCTCGGCCCATTGATAGCTGTAGTATCCAGCTGCGTAGCCGCCGGCGAAGATGTGCGCGAACGAGTGCATGAAGCGGTCATACGAAGCCCGGGGCGCCACCGCGACCTCGCGCCGCACAGCATCGAGCACGGCTTGCGGCGCCTCGCCGCCGCCGGGGTCGTGGTCCGAGTGCAGCAGCATGTCGAACAGGCCGAGCTCGAGGTGGCGGATCGTCGCCAGACCGCTCTGGAAATTCTTCGCCGCGAGCATCCGGTTGAACAGTGCGCGCGGCAACGGCGCTCCGGTGTCGACGTGCGCCGTCATTTGCTCGAGCACGCTCCATTCCCAGCAGAAATTCTCCATCAACTGGCTGGGGAGCTCGACGGCATCCCATTCGACGCCCTGAATGCCGGAGACCCCCGCTACGTCGACGCGCGTCAGCAGCTGGTGCAGGCCGTGGCCGAATTCGTGGAAGAGCGTGATCACTTCGTCGTGCGTGAACGTCGCAGGACGGCCGTCGGTCGATGCCGACAGGTTGCAGGTGAGGAATGCGACCGGATGCTGGAGATGCGCGCCGGCGCGCCGGCGATTGACGGCGTCGTCCTGCCACGCGCCGCCCTGTTTGCCGGGCCGCGCGTAGTTGTCGAGGTAGAACTGGCCGATCAGCGCACCCGACGGGTCGTTGACATCGAAGAAACGCACGTCGTCCCGCCACTTCGGCGCCCGGCTTTCGCGGATCGAGATGCCGTAGAGCGTCTCCGCCACATGGAAGAGCCCGGCGAGCACCTTGTGCTCCGGAAAATAGCAGCGGACTTCCTGTTCGGAGAACGCAAAGCGCTTCGCCTTGAGCTTCTCCGAGGCGTAGGCGAGGTCCCACGGCGCGAGCTCGGCGAGGCCGAGGTCGGTCTGGGCGAATGCCTGGAGCTCTGCGTAGTCGCGCAGGGCAAACGGCCTCGCGCGGCGCGCGAGATCGCGCAGGAATCCGAGCACTTCGTCGACGCTCGTCGCCATTTTCGGCACCAGCGAGACTTCGGCAAAATGCGCGTGGCCCAGCAGCAGCGCTGCCTCGTGGCGCAATTCGAGGAGGCGCCGGATCACCGGACCGTTGTCCCATGCCGGGGACGCGCCGAGGTCCGACGCGCGCGTCGCAAAGGCGCGATGCAGCGTGGCGCGCAGCGCGCGGTTGTCGGCGTAGCTCAGCACGGGCAGGTAGCACGGCATGTGCAGCGTGAGTTTCCAGCCGGGATTGCCATCGGCTTCGGCCGCGACGCGCGCGTCGGCAAGCACGGTGTCGGGCACGCCTGCCAGTTCATTCCGGTCGGCGACGTAGAGCGTCCAATCGCTGGTCGCATCGAGGACGTTGTCGTCGAATCGCGCCGAGAGCTTGGCCAGCTCCTCGTCGACCGTTTTGAGGCGTGCCTTTTCGCGCGCGGGCAATTCGGCGCCGCCCAGCCGGAAGTCGCGCAATTCATTGGCCACGGCTCTTCGTTTCGTCGCATCGAGCCGGGGGAACGATGGGGACGCGGCGAGTTCCCGGTAACGTTGAAAAAGCCGGAGATCCTGCGCCAGGTCGGTGTGGAATGCGGTGATCTTAGGCAGATTGGCGTGGTATGCCCTGCGCAAATCGGGCGTGCTCGCGACGGCATTGAGATGCCTGACCACGCCCCACGCGCGATCGATTCGATCGAGGGGCTCCGCCAGCGGCTCGGCCACGTTATCCCAGCTTGCGGGGCGGGAATCCAGGGCGACGGCGTCTACCGCGGCACGCGCGTCGCTGATCAGGCGATCGACTGCGGGCGTTATGTGTCTGACGCGGATCGTGTCAAACCGGGTCAGGCCGGAAAAATCGAGCAGCGGATTGAGGTTGTCGGCAGCGTTCATCGGTTCAAAGAGTCAAAGAGAACAGACCATGTTTTCCCGTGCGGCCACGGCGACGAGAGGTGCGGGGCGGCGGGAAGACGTGGTCTGTCCACTATCGCAACGCGGCATCCAGCAGCGTGAGGTCGTCTGGCGTCCCGACGTTTGCCCAGAAACCGTCGAAAGTCTCGCCGGATACCCGGCCTTCGGCAATCCACCGTTGGAGGTGGGGCAGCAATTTGAGCTTCGTGCCGCGCGGAAGTTCGCGGAAGAGGCGAGTATCGTAGAGGCCGATATTCGCAAACGTCTGCCGCGGGATCCCATCGAGCGCAAGCCTGCCGTCAGCCAGTGCGAAATCGCCGCCGGGATGGTAGGGCGGGTTCGGCACCAGCACGAGATGCGCGCGCGCGGGGTCTGGCTTTCGCGCCATCGCGGCGGCTGCGGGGAGGAGCGATGCGTAGTCGAACGTCGTGTAGATGTCGCCCGAGACGATCAACGCGGGTCCGGGCGGCAGCAGCGGCAGCGCCGTGGCGATGCCGCCGGCAACCTCCAGCGGTTCCGGCTCGAGCGACCAGTGCAGCGTCACGCCGAACGCAGCGCCGTTGCCAAGCGCTGCGACGAGACGCCCCGCGAGATGGGCGGCGTTGATGACGATATCGCGGCATCCGGCCCGGGCCAGCGCTTCGATCTGCCAGACGACGAGCGGCTTGCCGCCCGCCTTGAGCAGGGGCTTGGGCGTCGCATCGGACAGCGGGCGCATCCGCTCGCCGCGGCCCGCGGCGAGGATCATCGCGCCGATGCGCGGGGCGGGCCGGCGCGTCAAGCCACTCCGGCGCGCGCGCCGCCTTCGATCTCGTCGATGAGCGCTGCCAACGGGCCGAGCGCGCGGTAGCGCGCGCACGCGGCGCGCAGATAGCCCATGACGCGCGGCATGTCGGCGAGATAGGCGGCCTTGCCGTCGCGGTGACAAAGGCGCGCGAAGATGCCGAGCACCTTGAGCTGCCGTTGCACGCCCATCCACTCGAAATCACGCCAGAAGACGCCGAAGTCCGCGTCCACCGGCAGCCCCGCCGCGCGTGCTTTCTCCCAATAACGGACCGACCAGTCGATCTGCTGTTCCTCGTCCCATGCGACGTAGGCATCGCGCAGCAGCGAAACGAGGTCGTACGTCACCGGGCCGATCACGGCATCCTGGAAGTCGAGAATGCCCGGATTGGGGTTGGCGAGCATCAGATTGCGCGAATGATAGTCGCGGTGGACGAACACGCGTGGTTGGGCGAGATTGTTGTCGAGGATGAGCCGGAACGCGCGCGCGAGCGTCTGCTCCTGCGTCGCCGCGAGCGCGACCCCGAGGTGCCTGCCGACGTACCAGTCGCGAAACAGCGCGAGCTCGCGCGCGAGCAGCGCCTCGTCGTATGGCGGCAACGCGCCCTCGCATGTGGCTTGCTGCCAGCGGATCAGCGCGCCGGTCGCGTCGGCGTAGAGTGCAGGCGCGGACTTCGCGTCGAGCTCCGCGAGGTAGGTCCTGGCGCCGAGATCGGTGAGGAGAAGGAAGCCGCGTCCGGGATCCGCCGCCAGAACTGCGGGTGCGTGCAAGCCTGCACCCGCGAGCAATGCAGCCACGTGGACGAAGGGACGGCAGTCTTCCATCGGCGGTGGCGCGTCCATGACGATCAGCGTCGAATGCCCCTGCCATGGCGCCTCGGGCGTGATCCGGAAGTAGCGACGGAAGCTCGCGTCGGCGGAGGCAGGCGCGAGGGCGAACGCGCCAGTGCCAAGCGTTGCCGTGGTCCAGGCGCAGAGCTCGTCGCGGCGGACGTCGGCGGTGTCCGTGGCTGCGGTCATTGGGCGGATTCGCCGCGAACCAGGAGCCTGGCGGGCGCCGTTTCAAGTGGGTGCACTAGAATGTGCGATCTTACCATCGGGTTTATGCATTCCGGCACGACCCTCAGCGGATGATCCCTCGCCTCGCCCCCATCGCGTTCGCCCTTGCGACGCTCCTCGCGCCGCCGGCGGCAGGCGCGCAGGCGGTGGGCGCGGCGCCGGGGAACGATGACGCGTTGCCCGGGGTGGAGCTCGTGCCGGCCCCTCGGCTCGTCCCGCCGCAGCCGGTCAATCCGCCGGCGCCGCCGTCTGGCGCCAGACCGCCTCGCCCGTTTGCCGTGCCTGCGGCGACACCATCCGAAGGTACGATTTTCCTGCGCGCCGATCGCATCGACGGCACCGCCGATCGCTTTGTCGAGGCCGCCGGCAAGGTCGAATTGCGCACCCGTCGCGACACGGTGCTCGCGGATTGGCTGCGCTACGATTTCATCAGCGACGAGATCTGGGGCAAGGGCGACGTCCTGATCCGCCGTGGCTTCGACTGGATCACCGGACCCGAGGTCCGTTTCAAGCGCGGCACGGAAACGGGATTCTTCGCCTCGCCGCATTTTTTCATTGCGGAGAACGGTTCGCGCGGCAGCGCGGCGGAAATTCGCTTTACCGGCGCCGACCATTACGAAGCCACCGATGCGCGCTACACGACCTGCGTCGCGCCGCGGGAGGACTGGTACATCCGGTTGGGCGAGCTCGAGATCGACAAGACGCGGATGGTCGGCACCGGCCACGACGCGACGGTGTATTTCTTCGGCGCGCCGGTGATTTACTCGCCATGGTTCGAGGTCCCGCTGTCGAACGAGCGCAAGTCGGGTTTCCTCACGCCGACCACGGGCTTGACCGGGATTCGCGGTTTCGAATATTCGCAGCCCTACTATCTCAATCTCGCGCCCAACTACGACGCGACGATCACGCCCCGCCTCATGACCAAGCGCGGCGTGGAGATCGGGGGACAGGGGCGCTATCTCTTCGCCAACGCGCAGGGCGAGGCCGCGGCGGCGTACCTCCACAACGACCGCGTGACAAACACGAACCGGTACGCCCTTTCCTCCAGGCACACGCAGAACCTGGATTTCATGCCCGGCCTCGTCGGTTACTGGAACCTCAACAAGGTTTCCGACGACACCTACTTCGCCGATCTTTCGGACCGCGTCGGACTCACGTCACAGACGACGCTGCCGCGCGAAGGCGGGTTCGCGTATGCCAATGGGCCGTGGACGTTTCTTGCCCGAGCGCAGGGTTTCCAGACGCTGCAGGATCCCGCGGCACCGCAACCGATTCCCTACAATCGCATCCCGCAGGCGCTGGTGACGCTGCGGGAGCTTGACTGGAACGGACTCACCTTCGCCGGCATTGGCGAATACGCATCCTTCCGGCAGCCGACGCTCACCACCGGGCAGCGCGCCTATGTGTGGCCGACGGTGGCTTTGGAACAGCAGGGCACGGCGTGGTCGGTCGTCGCGCGCACCGGCGCCCATGTGCGTCAGTACGATCTCAACGAGAAGCGGCCGGATGTCCCCGCTTCCTTCGGATACGCCATACCCATATCGTCCGTCGATGCCGGCCTCGTTTTCGAGCGCGATTGGGAAGTCGCAGAGCAGCGTTTCGTCCATACGCTCGAGCCGCGCGCTTTCTACGTCTATGTCCCCTACCGCGACCAGAGCAAGGCTCCGGTTTTCGACACGGCAGTGGACGATTTCAATTTCGTCCAGCTGTTCAGCGTCAACCGCTACCTCGGCAACGACCGGATCGGCGACGCCAACCAGCTCACGCTCGCGCTGACGTCGCGGCTACTCGAAGCGGAGACCGGCGCCGAACGGCTGCGCGTGGCCGTCGGCCAACGCTTCTACTTCCAGGATCAGCGGGTCGTGCTGAACGAGTCGGCACGCTCTGCCGCAACGTCGGACGCGCTGCTCGGCATCGAGGGGCGCCTGTCCGATGCGTGGGCGCTCATCGGGCTGTGGCAATACAACCTGGACTCCTCGCAGACCGAGCGCCTGAATGCGGGCGTCCGGTACACGCCGGCGCCGGGGCGCGTGTTCAACGCCACTTACACCTATAACCGCCAGTACTTCGATCCGATCGGCAAGCAGTCGCAACTCAAGCAATTCGACCTCTCGTGGCAGCTCCCCGTCAATCCGAACTGGACGCTGCTCGGACGGTGGAACTACTCGCTGGTTGACAGCAAGACGCTGGAGGCGGTGGCGGGCGTCGAGTACAATGCCGACTGCTGGGCATTGCGGCTCGTCGGCCAGCGCCTGACGACGACTTCGCAGACGACGACCAATTCGGTCTACCTGCAGATCGAACTGAACGGGCTGGCGCGGTTCGGCACCAACCCACTCGAGCTCCTGCGCCGCAGCGTCCCCGGCTATCAGCAGACCAACGATCCAACCGTGTCACCGCGCGTTCGCGATGACGCTTTCCAGGAATATTGAGGTCAGCCATGCGCATCCCCCGTTCTGCGTCGCCGAGTCTCGCGTGGGGCGCCTTGCTGGCCTTCGCCTTCTGCGGCCTCGGCGCCGTGACTGCCTTTGCCCAGGCGCCGGTGCCCGGCCGCAGCGGTGTATCGCTCTCCGGCATCGTCCCGCTCGACCGGGTGATTGCGGTCGTCAACGACGAAGCGCTCACGCAGTACGACGTCAACGAGCAGAAGCGGGTCGTGCTGGGCCAGCTGAAGGCGCAGAGCGTCACGCCGCCCGCGGTCGATGTCCTCGAGAAGCAGGTGCTCGAGCGGCTAATCACCGAGCGCGTACTCCTGCAGTATGCGAAGGAGACGGGGATTCGGGTCGACGACACGCAGGTGGAGCGCACGCTGGCGCGCATCGCCGAGGACAACAAGCTCTCGGCCGAGGATTTCCGCAAGGCGGTGGAGCGCGAAGGCATACCCTACGCCAGGTACCGCGCCGATATCCGGAACGAAATCCTGATCCAGCGCCTGCGGGACCGCGAGGTCGAGGGTCGCGTCAGCGTCAGCGATGCCGAGGTCGACCATCTGCTGGCCACCCTCGAGGCGCAAACGGGTGGTCAGGTCGAGTACCGGCTTGCGCACATCCTCGTGCTCGTGCCGGAACAGGCCTCCGCGGAGCAGATCGACGTGCGGCAGCGTCGCGCGGTAGAGGCGCTGCAGCAACTGCGGACAGGCACGGATTTCGGGCAGGTGGCCGCGAGTCTTTCGGATGCCCCGGATGCCCTGCAGGGCGGCAATCTCGGTTGGCGCTCCCCGGCGCGCCTGCCGACGGTTTTCGCCGAAACGGTGGGCAGAATGAAACCGGGCGAGGTATCCGGCGTACTCCGCTCGGCGAGCGGCTTCCACATCGTCAAGCTGCTCGAGACGCGCAGTGGCAATGCCGCGACGGTCATCGAGCAGACGCGCCTGCGGCACATCCTGATCAAGGTGAACGAGACCACGTCGAGCGACGATGCGAAAGGCAGGATCGATCGGATCAGGGAACGGATCGAAACCGGCGCGAAGTTCGAGGATCAGGCCAGGTCGAATTCCGAGGACGCCAGCGCAACGAAGGGCGGGGACCTGGGCTGGGTCTCGCCCGGCGACACGGTGGCCGAGTTCGAGCAGGCGATGAACCGCCTGCAGCCCGGCGAGATCTCGGCAGCGGTGCGCACGCCGTTCGGCTGGCACCTGATCCAGGTGCAGGAGCGGCGCACGCAGGACGTCACGAAGGAGAAGCGGCGCGAGGAGGCCCGGCGGGCTCTACGGCAGCGCAAGTCCGACGAGGCGTTCCAGGAATGGGTGCGGCAGACGCGCGACCGCGCCTACATCGAGATAAAAGCCGACGAGCGATAGCCTCCGCGCGAGGCACGGCGAGGCGTCAGGTCGCGCCCTGGGGCTCGCCCTGGTAGACGTACCCCGCCTGGGGGATCCGACCCTCGTCCATCTGCCTGCGCTCGGCGAGATCCGCCGGGCGCTTGTCCCACCAGATCGCCCGGCTCTGCTGCTGCTCGCCCTCCAGCTGCGGCTTCCTGTCCTTCATCTCCCGAATGAACCGGGTGTGTTCGGATTCGTAGTGGCGCGCGGGCAGCATCGGCATGATGGTGGGTCAGGGCATGACGGCGTATTGATGATAGGTACATCTTATCATCGCGCGTCCGTCCGGGTCGCTCGCGACGGGCGCTGCGGCCGCCCGGCCACGAGCTCGAACCGGAACAGGCGGCACTCGATGGCGCCATTGAAAAGCGGCGTTCGCTTCGAGGGTTTGAGGCCGATGAGCTTGGGCAGGCGCGCATCGCCGGTCAGCAGGAACGCAGTCCAGCCGGCGAAGTGCTGCTTCAGCGCATCGCCCAGCTTCGGGTAGAACGCCGCGAGGCTGGCTTCGTCGTCCAGCCTGACGCCGTAGGGAGGGTTGGCGATCAGGACGCCGGAGGGCCCGGGCGCCGGTCGCGCCAGCACGTCGCCCTCGGCGGTCTCGATCCAGGTGGCGACTCCGGCGGCCGCCGCGTTGCGGCGGCACTGCGCCACGGCACGCGGGTCGATGTCGCTCGCAAAGATCAGGGGCGTTGCCGGCGCCGCGCGCATCCGGTCGCGTGCGCGCTGGCGTATGCGCTGCCACGTCGGGCCGTCGTACCAGGCGAGCTTCTGGAAGCCAAACGTGCGCTGGAGTCCCGGCGCGAAATCGGCAGCCCGGAGCGCCGCCTCGATCGCAACCGTGCCCGAGCCGCACATTGGATCGAGCAACGGCGTGCCGGGAGCCCATTCGCAAAGCGCGAGCACGCCCGCGGCGAGATTCTCGCGCAGCGGCGCAATATCGGCGTCCCGGCGCCAGCCGCGCTTGAACAGCGCGTCGCCCGACGTGTCGAGATAGAGCGTCGCCTCGCGTTCCGTCAGGTAGGCGTGCACGCGCACGTCCGGCCGCTCCTTGTCGATCGACGGTCGCCGACCCGAGTCCGCGCGAAATCGGTCGCAGACGGCGTCCTTCACCTTCAGCGTCGCGAACTCGATGCTCGAAAGCGGCGAGCGTGTGGCCGCCACATCGACGCGCAGCGTGCGCGCGACCGCGAAGTGCCGCCCCCAGGCGACCCCCTTGGCCAGCGCGTAGAGCTCGTCCGTGTCGCGGTAGCCACCGTGCCCCACTTGCCAGAGGATCCGGCTCGCGAGACGCGACTCCAGGTTCGCGTGGTACGCGAGCTCGATCGGCCCGGCGAACGCAACGCCACCTTCCGCCGGCGTGACGAACACGCCGCCCAGCGCGCTCAACTCCGCCCCGAGCGCCGGCTCCAGCCCGCGGGGGCAGGGGGCGAAGAAGCGCTCGTTCACCGCAGCAGCCGTCGGCGCGTCAGCGCCAGCGCGACGCAGAAGGCCACAACGGCGTATCCAGCGAGCACCGCGAGATGCAGCAGGATGTCGGACGGCACTGTGCCCATCATCAAGGGGCGCGCGAGTTCGATGGCGTGCTTGAGCGGGAGCAGATTCGCGACCGCCTGCAGCCCGGCCGGCATCTGCGCGACCGGAAAGAATACGCCCGAGAGCAGCAGTCCCGGTGTGAGCACCAGCGTGAAGAAGTACGTGAAAAAGTCATAGCCCGGCGCGACCGCGGTCATCACCAGCCCGAACGCGCTGAACGTGAGTCCGACGAGGAACCCCAGCGGGATGATCCACAGCGAAAACCAGGAGTGCCCGTAGCCCAGCCCCAGGATCACGACGAGAATCGCGGCGGTTGACATCACCGCCTTCGACGCGGCCCAGATCCACTCGGCGAACACCACGTCGTCGAGGGAAACCGGCGCGTTGATGATCGCATCCCAGGTCCGCTGCACATGCATCCGCGAGAAGGCCGAATACATCGCCTCGAAGCTCGCCGTGAACATTGCGGTCTGGCAGACCATCCCGGTGCCCAGAAAGGCGATGTATTTCATGCCGCCGACTTCCGGCACGAACGCGCCGATCCCGAAGCCGAGCGCCACCATATACAAGAGCGGATCCGCGATGTTGCCGAGCACGCTTGCGAGCGCGAGCTTGCGCCAGACGAGCTGATTGCGGCGCCAGACCGCGGTCCAGGAGCGCGAGAGTTCGGGTGGTCGCAGCAGAGTGGAAAGCATCATGTCGCCAGGTCCCCGTTTACCGGATTACAGCGGTGCGCGCGCGCGGCCGCGCTTCGCGTGTTGCGCATTTCACGATGAAGCTTCAGTCGCGCAGCTCGCGGCCGGTGAGCTTGATGAAAAGGTCTTCGAGGTTCGCCGGTCGGTGCAGATAGCGCACCCCGTGCGCCTCGCCCAGCGCCGCCAGCAGCGGGCGCGCGTCGTGCGCATAGCAGAAGGCGGTCTCGCCGGTCATCTCGAGGCGCGCCGAAAGGCCGCGACCCCGTGCCTCGGCCCAGGCCCTCGCGTCGTCGCCGTAGACTTCGATCACTTCGGGCTCGACGTGCGTCGCGATCAGCGCGTGCGGCGTATCGGAGGCGATCAACGTGCCGTGGTCGATCACCGCGAGACGCGTGGCAAGGCGCTCGGCCTCGTCCATGAAGTGCGTTGTCAGCAGGATCGTCTTTCCTTGCGACAACAGCTGCCGGAGGCCGTCCCAGATCAGATGCCGCGCCTGCGGATCGAGCCCGGTCGTCGGTTCGTCGAGGATGAGGAGCTCGGGATCGTTGATGAGCGCGCGCGCCAGGGTAAGGCGGCGCTTCATCCCGCCCGACAATGTGCGCAGGTTCGTCGCGCCGCGTTTCTCGAGGCCCGCGAATTCGAGTAGCGCGGGTATGCGCGCCGCGAGCGTCGCCGGATCGAGTCCGAAGTAGCGGCCATAGACCTGCAGGTTCTCGGTGACGGTGAAATCGGGGTCCAGGTTGTCCTGCTGGGGCACGACGCCTACACGCAGGCGCGCCTTCCGCGCCGCCTGTGGCACGCGCTCACCAACCATTTCGATTGTGCCGCCATCGGGGTTGATGAGCCCGAGGCAGCAGCGCAGCGTCGTCGTCTTGCCGGCGCCATTGGGACCCAGCAGCCCGAAGCACTCGCCGCGGCGGATCGCGAAGGACAGGCCGCACACGACTTCGTTCGCGCCATAAAACTTCCTGAGGTTGGTGACGCACAGGACGGCATCGGCAGCCGGGACGGGGCGCGAACGGACCTCGGGCAGCCGTTGCGCCGTATCAGGCACCGGGAACCACCGGATGCCCGTGCCACATCCCGGCGATCGTGCGCTGCAGACGCGGCAGCCGGCCGTGGAAGAAATGGCCGCAACCCGGGAACACGACGACCGGCAGCTCCTGCGGCCGCGCCCAGGCGAACACTTCCGTCAACGGCACGACGTCGTCCTCTTCGCCGTGGATGACGATCGTGTCGGCGGGCAGCGGCGCAGGGGCGAAGCGCCGCACCGCCGGCCCCACCAGCACCAGTCGCTCGGCGGCCACCGACCGGGCGAGCTCGGTCTGCACGTAGGTTCCGAACGAGAAACCGGCGAGCACGACGGGCAGGGCGTCCGTCCCAGGGTCGAAGCGTGCCCGCGCGTGAGCGAGCGCCGCGAGCGCGTCGGTGGTCTCGCCGGCACCGTCGTCGAAGATGCCCTGGGAACGGCCGACGCCGCGGAAATTGAAGCGCACGGCGATGTAGCCGAGCCCGAGGAACGTCTTCGCCAGCGTCTGCGCCACCTTGTTGTCGAGCGTGCCTCCCTGCAGCGGATGCGGATGCGCGACCAGGGCGATGCCGCGCGGCGTGTGCGCAGGGACGCTCAGCGCGATTTCCAGCGCGCCGGCAGGGCCGTCGATCAAGCCACGCTCGGTCGTCTTCGGCGTCAAATTCGGAGCCTCTCGACGATCTCGCCCTTCAGGACGTGCCGGTCGATGATCTCGTCGATGTCGGCGCGATCCACGTAGGTGTACCAGACCGCATCGGGGTAGACGACGAGCACCGGGCCCTCGTCGCAGCGATCGAGGCAGCCGGCCTGGTTGATCCGCACCTTGCCCTTGCCGTTCAGACCGAGCGCCTTGATTCGCTCCTTGGCGTAGACCCGCAGGTCCGCGGCGCCGTGATTGGCGCAGCACGCCTCGGGGGCCGCGCGCTGGTTGCAGCAGAAAAAGACGTGGCGTTGGTAATGGCTCATGGCGGAGTGAACGCTGGGCGGCGCGGCCCGGCCGCGCGGCGGCCGCGTCGCGAGCGGGCGAAAGATTATAGCGGACGACCGCTTCGCGCCCGGGGCGCGCCGACGTTGCTCCGATATAATCGGCCGGTCCCTTCCCGGGGACGGCACGGCCGCGCGCTCCCTTGAATCACTTTCGCCGGATTCTCCGCTACATCCGTCCCTACCGGGGGGTGTTCGCGCTCGCGATCGTCGGCATGCTGATCGTCGCGTCGACCGACGTGATGATGCTGCGCATTGTCCAGCCGCTGCTCAACAACATCGGCGCGGTCAATCCCGAGTCGACGTGGTGGCTGCCGTTCGCGCTGGTCGGCGTGTTTCTCCTCCGCGGCGTCGGCTCCTACGTGAGCGACTACGGGCTCGCGTGGATCGGTTCGCGGGTCGTGTTCGATCTGCGCTGCGAGGCCTCCGAGCACCTGCTGCGCCTGCCCACGCCCTACTACGACGCGACCTCGGCCGGCTTCCTGCTCTCCAAGATCACGTTCGACGCGCAACAGATCGCAGCCACGGCGTCCGACGCGATCACCGTGGTCATCCGCAACACGCTGACGATCGCGTTCATGCTGGCGTACCTGCTGTACATCAACTGGCAGCTCACGCTGATCGCCTTCGCCGCATTTCCGCTGATCGGTTACGCGCTGAAGAAGATCAGCCGACGCCTGAAGCGGGTGAGCGTGCTCGTCCAGGAACGCACCGGCGCGCTCACGCACGCGCTGGAAGAGGCGATCGGCGCGCACCGCATCGTCAAGGTGTTCGGCGGCGAGCAGTACGAGGCTGGGCGGCTGCGCCACGCGGCGGACCGCCTGCGGCTCGCGATGGCGAAGCAGGCCGCCGCCTCCGCGCTCGGAACCCCGATCAACCAGATCATCGTCTCCGTCGCGGTCGGCGTGATCCTGTGGGTTGCGATCCGCAAGAGCGCCGGCGGCGAGTATGGCGCGGGCGACTTCATCGCGTACATGGCCGCGTTGCTGCACCTCCTCAACCAACTGAAGACGCTGTCCAACGTGAATGCCGTGATCCAGCGCGGGATCACCGCGGCCGAGAGCGTCTTCGCGCTGATCGATGAGACGCCGGAACCCGATACCGGCACCATCACGCTCGGGCATGCGCGTGGCGGCATCCGCTTCGACCACGTTACGAAGCGGTATACCGACGCCGGCCGGCCGGCACTGGTCGACGTCAACCTCGAGATCGTCCCCGGCGAGTCCGTCGCGCTGGTCGGTCCCTCCGGCGGAGGCAAGACGACGCTCGTCAACCTGATCCCGCGCTTCTACCTGCCGAGCGAAGGGCGGGTGCTGCTCGACGGCCAGGATCTGGCGACGATCAGGCTCGCCGATCTGCGGCGCCAGATTGCGCTGGTGAGCCAGGAGATCGTGCTGTTCAACGACACGATCGCGTCCAACATCGCCTACGGGACGATGACCGGCGCGCCGAAGGAGGCGATCGAGCGCGCCGCCGTGGCGGCGAACGCGCTCGAGTTCATCCGGGCCCAGCCCGACGGCTTCAATACCGTCGTCGGCGAGCGCGGCATCCGGCTTTCCGGCGGCCAGCGCCAGCGCATCGCGATCGCGCGCGCGATTCTCAAGGACGCGCCGATCCTGATCCTCGACGAGGCGACTTCCGCGCTCGACACCGAGTCCGAGCGGCTGATCCAGTCGGCGCTCGAGCAGCTGATGCGCGGGCGCACGACGATCGTCATCGCGCACCGGCTGTCGACGATCGAGCATTGCGACCGCATCGTCGTGCTCGACGATGGCCGGATCGCCGAGCAGGGCACGCACGCGGATCTCCTCGCGCGGAAAGGCATCTACGCGCGGCTGCACTCGCGGCAGTTCCGCGAGGAGTGAGCACGGGCGCCGCAGCGGCAATGGCGTGAGTTCAGGACATCCGGTGCGCTGCTGTGTGGCGGGACGGCCGAGCCAAGCCCGTCCCCCTTCAGCCGCGGCGCTTCGCTGCCCGCGGCGCGACGGCCTTCCACCGTCGGTGCACCCAGTACCATTGCTCCGGCCGGGCGAGGACCAGCTGCTCGAGCGCGGCGTTGTAGGCGCGCGTCGTGCGGCGGATCGCCTCGTTGGTGTCTTCGGCTTCGATCGGCGCGATCGGCGCGCCGAACCGCAGCACGTGCCGGCCGTCGTCCTCCCGCCAGCTCGTTGCCGGAAGGACGGGCGCACCGGTAGCCAGAGCGATGATCGCCAGGCTCTTGAAGGTCCAGGCCGGATGCCCGAAGAAGTCGACCTCGATGCCGTCGGGAGGGTTCGCGTGCTGGTCGAACGGGAAGACGATCACGTCGCCCGCGGCCAGCAGCTCGAGGATTCGGTCGAGCGAGCCCCGCTTGCCGATGACGCCGAAGCCTGCCTGGTTGAAGCGCCGCGTGACGAGCGCATCGAGCCAGGCTGGCTTGATCGCGCGGCGGACGAAATGGAACCGGCC
The DNA here is from genome assembly GCA_963823215.1 of uncultured beta proteobacterium. GTDB lineage: Bacteria > Pseudomonadota > Gammaproteobacteria > Burkholderiales > Casimicrobiaceae > CAIWHR01. The sequence goes on along the minus strand of CAWGKT010000017.1, from coordinate 537,648 downwards.
GCGGAAATCCGGATAGTGGGCGAGGCCGGCGATCGTCGACACTTCCCAGTTGCCGAAATGACCGGTGAGCACGAGCACGCCTTTGCCCTGTTGCAATGCCGCGCCGAACGCCTCGACGTTCTCTAGGCGCACCAACGCCGCCTTTTGCGCTGCCGTCAGCCAGCGGAAGCGCAGGAATTCGCCGAGGAGCCGCCACAGATGGCCGTAGTGCGCCTGCGCCAGCGTCGCGATCTGCGCCCCGGACAGAGTCTCGCCAAAGACGCGCCGGAGATTCGCGAGGATGACCGAGCGGCGCAGCGGCAGGCAACGAAAGAGGAACCGGCCGGCCGCCGGCACGGCCACGCGCGCGCGTTCGGCTTGCGCCACGGCCGAAGCGCTCAGGCGATCGTGCGTCAGCGACACCGCGATCGAGGTGATGCGATGCCGCGCCAGCAGTTCCGCGGCGCGTGGCCCGCAAACGAGCCGGGGCGCGCCATAGTTATCGCGCGCGACCGAGAAGTCGGCCGGTTCGATCTGCCCCAGCGCTGCCTCGCGCGGGAACAGCTTGACGCACGCCTCCTTGGCAGCGAAGCGCGCAGCAAGGCTTGCGGCACGACCGGGTCCTTCGCCGCTGTCATCGAGTTCCTGCGCGGAGAAGAGCCTGCCGAGATCCTCGGCCGGCGTCTCGGCGAGGAGGCGCTCGATCCTGGCGATTTCGACGGTGTCGATGCCGCAGCGGCCGGCCGGCGCAAGGGCGTCCGCCATCGTGATGGGCGCCCGGCAGCCGTTACGCCGCGCGGACCACGAGGGCGGCGTTGGTCCCCGCGAAGCCGCGACAGAGGATCAGTGCAACCTTGCTTCGCGGCTTCTGCGCGGCCGCCGACACGCAGACTCCGGCGCAGGCCGGATCGAGCCGCGCGAGGTTCGCCACGCCAGGCACCGTGCCGCGCGCGAGTGCCTCGAGCGCGAGCGCCGTTTCCAGAATTCCCGCCGCGGCGATCGTGTGCCCGATCGCCCACTTGAACGCGGTAGTCGGCGGAGTTGCGGCGCCGAAAACGCGGCGGATCGCCGCGGCTTCCGAAATGTCCGACTGCGGCGTGCCGTTGCCGTGTGCGACGATCATCCCGACGTCCGCGGGCGCGAGTTGCGCGCCGTCGAGCGCCTGGCGCGCCGCGCGCGCGAGGCCGTCGCCGTCGTCACGGATCGATGTGAGACCCTGCGCTTCGCACGCGTAACCGCCGCCGAGTATTTCGCCCAGGACGGGAGCATTGCGCTCGGCTGCCGACGCCGCAGTCTCCAGCAGCAGCGCGCCGGCGCCTTCGCCGAACAGGCTGCCGTCGTGTCGCGCGTCGAACGGCCGCAACGTCTCGCTGGCAAGCAACCCCAGCCGGTGGTAGTAGAGGATCATCTGCGGCTCGATCGGCGTTTCATGTCCGACCGCGACGGCGCGGTCCGCCTCGCCTGTGCGCAGCGCCTCGAACGCCTCGATGACCGCCAGTGTGCCGCCGACGCTGTGGTTGGTGATGCACGCATTCGGCCCCTTGAGGCCGTGCCTGATGCCGATGTGGCCGAGAACGTTGTTCGGCAGGGTGCGCAGAAGCCACATCGGATTGACCGTGTTGGCAAGCTCGCGGCCGAACGCGGGCAGCTCGCCGCCGGCCGCGGCGAACAGCGGGAAGAAGTCGTACTGGTTCTCGTAGTTGCCGCCGCCCGAGCCGACATAGACGCCGGTGCGGTCGCTGTACGTGGCGGCGGCGCCGGCCTCCATCGTGCCGCGGTGAGCGATGATGCCGGAGCCGTCGATCGCGCGTCCTGCGGCGTAGAGACCGACGAGGTCGGTGCGCCGGATCAGCTTGTGCTGCTTGCGGTCGTCGACCAGCGCGCGCGGATTGAAATCCGCGATCTCGGCCGCAATGCGGCACGGCCAGCCGGTCGTGTCCCACTGCGTGACCGTCGCGATCGCCGAGCGCCCCGCAAGCACCGCGTCGACAATCCGGTCCGGCGCCATCCCGGCGCCGCACACGGCGCCCGATCCGGTCACGACCACTCTGCGCAGGTTCGCCATTCGCTTGTACCTGGGGTTTCAGGCGCCGGCGACGCCGTCGACTTCTTCGGGATGCCGGACCACCACGCAGCTGTTCGAGCCGCCGAAGCCGAACGAGTTGGACATCGCCACGCGAATGCGCTGCCGCCGCGGCGCGCCGGTGACGAAGTTGAGGTCGCAGTCGGGATCACGCTGGACCAGGTTCGCGTTGATCGGCATTTCGCCGCGGTGGATGGCGAGCGCGCAGACCGCAACCTCGACGGCCCCGGCCGCCGCGATCAGGTGCCCCATCGTGCTCTTGGTCGAGCTCACGTTGACGCGCATGACGTCGGCGCCGAAGACGGCGCGCGTCGCCGCGGTCTCGCTGCGGTCGTTCATTCCCGTCGACGTACCGTGCGCATTGAGGTAGTCGACCTCTGCAGGCGCCGCGCCGGCGTCCTTGAGCGCCGCGCGCATCGCCTGGATCGGCCCGTCGCCATCCGGCGGCGAATCGGTGATCCGGTAACTCGACAGCGAATTACCGTCGCCGGCGAGCTCCGCGTAGATCCGCGCGCCACGGCGGCGCGCGGCTTCCCATTCCTCGAGCACCAGAAAGCCCGCGCCCTCGCCCAGCAGAAATCCATTGCGCGTCGCATCGAACGGGCGGCTCGCGCGCTGCGGCGTCGCATTGTCGGCCGACAGCGCGGAGAGCAGGCAGAATCCGGAAATCCCGATCGGACTGATCATCGAGTCGAAGCCGCCGGCGAGAACGCTGTCGACGGCGCCGCGGCGGATCAGCTTCAGCGCGGTGCCGAGCGCCTGGCCTCCGGACGCGCAGGCGGTGTGCACCGAGGTTGCGTAGCCGCGAATGTCGTAGCGCCGGGTGAGGAGCGAAATGCCGGCCGTCGCCTGGCTGCGGCAGAACACCATGGGATCGTTCGCCGCCGGGTCGGTCAGCAGCCGGTCCGCGTGGAGCTCGCCATCGGCCGCACTGTGCGCGAACGTCGTGGCGAGATCGCCGAAATCGGACGTCATCATTCCCGCGCCGACCGCGCAGCCCCAGCGCGTCGCGGTGTCGGACGTCGGCCGCACACCCGCGTCGCGAAACGCCTGCTCCGCCGCGGCGAGCGCGAAACGGTGCGAGCGGTTCGTGTACTTCCGCTGCCTGCGCTCGATGTAATCGTCATCGCGAAAGTTCTTCACTTCGGCGGCGATGTGAACCGGGAATCCGCTGGCGTCGAACATGCTGATTTCCGCGCCGCCACTCCGGCCGGCGAGGAGCGCGTCCCACGTCGTCGCCACGTCGTTGCCGACCGGCGTGACGAGGCCGATGCCGGTGATGGCGACGCGGCGCCCGGGTCCGGCGGCACTCATGACCGGGTGGCCCTGGCGACGACCTCGAGCCGCGCCGTGGCGGCCGTCTTGCCGTCCATCCGCGCCGCGAGGCGGATCGTCGCGACGTCGGGACCGGAGGGGACGAGTTCCGCGTCGATGTCGACCGCTGCGCCGGGCGGCATGAACGAGCGCATCTTCACATGCGTCATCCGCGAGGGGGCGGGGTTCGTGCCCGTGCGCCAGTGCGTCGCCTCGGCCGCCACGTCCATCGCAAGACCGATCTGCGCGTCGAGCAGGAGCGTCGCCGGGAAGACGGGCCGGCGCGGGAAATGATCGCCGAAGAAAGGCGCCGACTTCGGGACGAACAGCGTGGCGCTGGCGGAGACGCCAGGGACGGCAGCCGTGCGCACGACGCGCGGTGGCGCGACGCCGCGGAAACGACCCGTCGGTGCACCCGTGCCGCGGAGGAGCTCGAAGCGCGCCGCGAGCTCGGCGGGCGAATCGAACTCCTCGACGGGCAGCATCGGGCCGAGGCAGTCGACGAGCTCGATCACGTCCGTCCCGTCGACGCTGGCGCACCCCGCATAGGCGACCGCGTGCTCGTCGCAGCTCTCGATGTCGACGGCGAGTTCGAGCGTGCTGCCGGGCGCGACCGCGGAGCGGAAGCGCGTCTCGTTGGCGAGCGCCGCGACAGGCCGGCCGCGAAAGTCCACATGCGCCATCGCGACCCACGCCGCGAGCTGCCCGACGGCCTCGGCGACGAGGCACGACGGGAACGCAACGATGTCCGCCGGCACCGCGTAGCGCCCGCGCGCGCGCCGTCCCGCGTCGTACTCGACGATGCGGTCGACGAACGAGAAGGCCGCGAAGTGATCACCCATGCGCAATCGTGAGGGTCTGTCGCGGCTGCCGCCAGGGCATCAGTGCCCGTCCGGCCGCCCGAAGGGCACTGACTGCCCCCGCGGGGGGCAGCGAACGAAGTGAGCGTGGGGGCCGTTCATTTTATCCGGCCGCCTTGGTCTCGCGCTGGGCCGCCACGACGAGCTTGCAGAACGTTTCGGTCGTGAACAGCCGCGGGATGTCCTTGACCTTGGTCGGGGTCTTGAAACGTTCGGGCGGAACTTCGGACAGGTACGAACGAAGCTGCGCGAGGCCGACGTCGGTGACGAGGCCGTTCTGCTCGAATTCTGCCTCGGTCAGCGTGCCGCGGGCGTTCTCGACGATCTTGCCGCGCGGAATTTTCACCTTGAACGCGCGCTCGAGGCGAAAGACCATGTCGAGGAAGTCGATCGACTCCGCGTCGAGATCGTCGATGAGTGACGCGTCGGGCTTGACGTCCTCGAGGTCGCAGCCCAGCGCATCGGCAATGGTCGCCGCGACCGTCGGCAGTACCGCGAGGATGTCGTCGTTGGAAATTTGCGCTTGCGTCATTGTCGTGACTCCCTTCATTCCATTTTGAATCCGCCGTCGACGGCGAACACCTGACCCGTGACGTATTGCGCGTACGCCGAAACGAGAAACCACACCGCGTAGGCGACTTCCTCCGGCCGGCCGTAGCGTTTGAGCAGGATGCGCGCCTTCACCTCGTCGCCGGCCATCTCGCGCACGTCTTTCGACATGTCGGTGTCGATCACGCCGGGCGCCACGCAGTTCACGTTGATCTTGCGCGGCGCGAGCTCGACCGCGAGCGCGCGGGTGAACGCATTGATCGCGCCCTTGCTCGCGGCGTAATTGGTCTGGCCGCGACCACCCTTTTCGCCCGCAACGGAGCTGATGTTGACGATCCGGCCGGCGCGCTGCGAAACCATGTAGGGCACCACCGCGCGGGTCACGTTGAACACGCCGGTGACGTTGGTGTCGAGCACGACCGCGACGTCGTCGTCGTCGAACGCAGCGAGCGGGTTGTCTCGAATGATGCCTGCGTTGTTGACGAGGATGTCGATCCGGCCGCAGCGCTCGGCGATGCCCTCGACTGCCGCCGCGCAGGCCTTCGAGTCGCGGATGTCGACCTGCAGGGCGGCGATCGTGTGCCCGGCGGCGCGGCCCTCCGCCACGACCGCATCGGCGGCCGCCGCATTGCCGCGATAGAAGAAAGTCACCTCCGCGCCTTCCGCGGCCAGCAGCAGAGCGATGGCGCGGCCGATGCCGCGGCTGCCCCCGGTGACGATGGCGGACTTACCGGATATTCCGGGGTCGGGTCGCATGCGCGGCGTCATCCCGAAATGGCGAAGCCGCCGTCGACCACCAGCGTATGGCCGTTGATCATCCCGGCTTCGGGCAGGCAGAGCAGGTAGACGGCGCCGGCGACGTCCTCGGGCGTGAGCACCGGCCCGGCCGGCGTGCGCGCCGCGAAATTCGCGAGCAGTTCGTCCCGGTTCGGGAAGTACGCGAGCGCGTCGGTGTCCACGACGCCGGCGCTGACGGTGTTGACGCGGATGCCGCGCGGCCCGAGCTCCTGCGCCAGCGCGCGCGCCAGCGACTCCAGCGCGGCCTTCGACGCGCCGATGAAGCCGTAGCCGGGCATCGCCCGCTGTGCGCCCAGGCTCGACATGGCGATGATGCGCGCGCCGGACGGCATCAGCGGCAGGCCGCGCTGGGTGAGCAGATTGAGCGCGAGCGCGTTGGTTTCCATGCACCACCGCCAGTGCTTGAGCGTCATTTCGACCGTCGGTTTCAGCACGCCGACGCGGCGTTGCTGACCAGGATGTCGAGCCGGTCGAAATGCCTGCCGAACTCGGCGAAGATCTCGTCGACCGAATCCGGGATGCCGACGCTGCCCTGGATGGCGACTGCGCGGCGCCCGAGGCCGCGGATCTCGGCGCAGAGGGTCTCGGCTTCGTCGGCGCTGTTGTAGTAGTTGGCCGCGACGTCGCAGCCCTCGCGCGGCGAGCTTCAGCGCGATGGCGCGCCCGATGCCGCGCGCGGCACCGCTGACGAGAGCGATCTTTCCGGCCAGCACGCCCGGCATGGTGGGGTTCCTGCTGCGTTCTGCGGTCACTGGAGTACCTTCGTGCTGCGCACTCCGGAATTCGCCCTTGGGGCGGCCCGGCGGGTTCATGGGACCCGGCGCTGGCGCGGTGGGCAGGCAAAACTATTATTTTAACCCGTTCGACGGATTGCCGACTCAGTACCTGCGGGCCAGCCCGAGGGGCGCTGTGCGCCCTCGCGGGGGCAGCGAACGCCAGGCCCAGGCCGCAGGATAGCCGACGGCTGGTCCCACACAGCGGGATGCGGCTTCGCCGAACACAGAGGGCGTGCGGGCCGTTCATCCAGCGTTTCGCTTGGCCCGGATCAATCGCTGTGCCTCGATCGCCCAGTGCTTCTTGACGCTGTGCCAGACGTCGGCCGCCCAGAGCACGCCGCTGCCGGCGTTCTCCGGGGGCGTCGCGACCCCCGCGTCAGCTGGCTGGTATGCGTCGATCCAGTTGCGCGTCGTGGCGTCCGCGGTGAGGTCCAGCGTGTCGGGCACGAAGACGTGGCTGTACGAGGCCGGCAGCATCACGCCGCGGACGAGGGTGTTGCCGTCGCGCCGGAAATTGATCGCTTCCGTGTCGCCGGGCAGCGTCCAGGCGATGAGATCGAGCCCGATGGCGAAGCCGGTGAACTCATCGACGGTGTCCGGAATCGTGCGCAGCTTTCCGGCCATGCTCCACTGGTTGGGCAGGAGCAGCGCCGCGCCACCGGCGCCAACGCTGGAGGCGTAGGACACGGTGAGGCCGATGACCGGCCGTTCGTCGCCCGTCAGCGGATCGACGATCGACGTCCGGTCCTCGGCGTAGTCGGTCAGCGGATTCCAGACGCGAAGCGGGTCGTCGAACCGTCCGGCCAGCTCGTAGAGCACCTTGACGGCCTGGATCCCGCCCTGGCTGTGACCGATCATCATCGGCCGCATGCCGTCGTGTTCGTAGTACCAGGCGATGAGCCCCGCGATCTGCGCGCTGTTCTCGTAGGGGCTGTGCGACCAGCGTCGATCGCCGGGATGCCGGATCCGGTCCTCGGGGTAGCCCATGCCGGTCAGGAACCGGCCGGCGGACTCCATCACCAGATGGACCGGGTAGATGCCGCCGTGCAGCAGGATGATGCGCGGCGCGGGCCCCTTTGCAAGCGTGTCCCGCACGTCGTCGGCGCTGATCCGCTCAGGGTCGAGCGCCAGAATCCGGTCTTCGAGCGCACGATCCGTCGTGACGGACCGGAGAACGCTCTGCGCCGCCGGCCTCGCGGTGAGGGCGGCGGTCGGGGACCGCCACCGGCCGCGTCGCGCAGCCGGCTGCCGACGAGCGCGACGATCGCGGCGACCGGCGACGAGCGCGATGCGGCGAAGGTGATGTGCGGCGAATCACGAGTCGAGGTGCGTGCAGTCGGCAACGATCGCGTCGGCCACTTGCTCGATGCTTGCCGCGGTGAACGCCGCATCGCCTGATACGAAATGCCCGCGTGCAGAGCGTGCCGGCGGCAAGGGTCACCGCGACGACCAGCGGCGCGAGCGGCCCCGTCGAGCACGCGCGCGCAGGTATTCGGGGGACGGCATGCGCCCGCCGGCATTCTTCCAGAGCGGGTCGACGTTGACCAGCGTGATCGCGCCCCACGTCGGATAGTTCTTCGCGTAGAAACCCGCCCGCTGCTTCGGGGAGAGAAAGCGCCACAGCGCGTCGCTCAGGGCGACCCCGAGCAGGCTCTGCAGGTAAAGCTTCCGGCCCTTGATGCGCGCGGTTTCGGCATGGACGTCGCGCGCGATCTGCTCGAGCGCGATGCCGGGCGGCAGCGTATGCGAAACGCGGAACGAGCTCAGGAACTGGCCGAACGTCACGTTGGGATCGACGCCGAAGTCGCGGCGGAGACTGACGATCGACGCAACGGCGAGCTCGTGCCGCGCGTTCCCGGCACGCGCGCTCCCGGCGAAAGGCTCCAGCGTCCGCAGCAGAACCGCGAGCAGCACGTCGTTGACGGTGACGCCCCAGGCCTGCGCGGCGCGCGCGAGCGCGGCGAATTCCGGCGGGTCGAGACGGCGGTACGCGAACCCGTTGCCAGGATCTGCGCCGGGACGGCAATCGGGCCGCACGCGTGCGCCGGCAGCTGGCGGCGATGGCGCCGCAGGAAAGCCGGACCCCGCGCAGCGCGTGCGCGGCATGGCGGAAGAACAGTCGTCGATAGGTGGCCGGATAGCGGTCGAAGGGACGCGGGCGGCGGCGCTTCGGGCTTGTCGCCGAGATAGCGTGACACGATGCCCTCGAGCAGGACCACGATCGAGTCGCCGCCGGCGATGACGTGGTCGTAGGCGAGGCCCAGGTGGAAGCCATGTCCCGTGGTCAATGCAGAAGAACCGGAACGGATTCGACCTGCCGTCGCGAGCGAACGGCAGGTTGAGCTCGCGTTCGATCGTTCGCTCCAGCACGTCGATCGGATGGCCGCCGCCTGCGTGGACGGCAAGTGCGATCTGCGCAGGTCCCCCCGTGTACTCGAATCGCTTGCGCCTGGCGTCGAGCACGAACCGGTGAGGCCGAGTGCGCCAGGAGCTGTCGCGCGACGATCGACGACAGCGCGTGAAGCGTCGAGCGGGCGCTCGATGCGGACGACGTGCACCGCCGTGTACGGATGCAGGTCCCGCCAGCGCAGCATCGACGCCTGGAACAGGTTCAGGCGCCCCTTCATCGGCCCCGGGTGCTGCGCGGCGACGAGCCGCATCGCCTCGATGGCCCAATGCCGCTTCACGCTGTGCCAGATGTCGGCGGCGTGAACGAGGTTGGTGGTGTCGACGGCGGCGTCGTCCGGAGCGCCGCGTCGTCGACGGGCACGTACGCCTCGATCCACGCCCGCGTGACCGGGTCGGTTCGCGAGATGAAGGGTCTCGCGGCAACCCGATGTGCGTGTACGTCGCCGGGAGGATCACGTTGCGCACGGTCGCGGACCCCGTCGCGAGATACGGGTCGGAGCGCGGGAACAGGCCCGCGACGAGGTCCCATTCGATGGCAAACCCGGTGAACTCCTCGACGCTGTCCGGGATCGCGCGGAGCTTCGCGAGCATCTCCCACTGGCCGAGCAGGACGCGCGCGCAACTTCCCCGTCGCGATGGCGGCGACGTAGGGCAGCCGGAGGCCGACGACGGGTCGCGGGTCACCGGTCAGCGGATCGACGATCGCCGTGCGCGGCGGCGGCGCGTCCGTCACCGGATCCCAGACGGGGATGGCGTCCCCGAACGCGCCGGCGAGCTCGTGCAGCACGCGGATCGCCAGCATTCCGCCCTGGCTGTGCCCGATCACCAACGGACGCACGCCTTCCGACTCGTAGTACCAGGCCAGCGTGCCGGCAATCTGCCGGCTCTCGGTGAAGCTGCCCGACGAATGGCCGCCGTCGCGCGGATGGCGGATCCGGTCCGGCGGATAACCCATCGCGATCAGGAACTCGGCGAAGGGCTCCATGGTGACGAGGGCGAAGCTGCCCTGGAACAGGACGATCCTCGGCGCGGGCACACGTGCCAGAACCTCCGCGACCTCCGCCGCTGACGTGGTCCGGATTCAGCGCGAACAGACGCTCGACGACGGCCGGATCGAGTCGGTCGGCTCGTCGGCGCTCGGTCAGCCGCTGTCGCCCGCGCCGGCGGGCAGGCCATCGCCGCGATGAAGGCGAGCGCGGACAGCCGTGGTGGAACCGGAACCGCAGTGAGCATGCGCATGCCGAGGCGCGACGGTGGCGCAACGTCCAGCCCTCGCGCCGGGTGGCGAGGGAAGAATCGGCCCGTCCTCCGCAGGTATCGCGCGTAGGCTTCGCCGTGCACCGCGGACAAGATGACGTTCCTCGTTGCGCGCCTTGATGTTCATGAGGACGACGTGCACGGCCGCGATCAGCGCCATCGGCGCGTTGGGCACGATCGCCGACCGAGCAGAGCATCAGCAGGATGGAAAACGCGTAAATCGGGTGCCGGACCCGCGCGAACAGCCCGTCAGTGATGAGGTTGGTCTTGCGTTCGAGGCCGACATCCATCCGCCAGTCGCTGCCCATCCGCAGCCAGCAACGGACCGTGCCAGCGAGCGCGATCACCGCGACGAGCGCGGCGACCCAGCGCAATGCGGCGAACGCGGGCTCGCGCAACGCGAACTCGGGAAGCGCCGGAACTGCCCCGGACCGCGTGAGCGTCGCCCAGGGAACGAAGATCCAGGCGGCGACCAGCGGCACCCAGATGAGCCACATGAGGCGTTCCTGCCGCTGTTCGGGGACGAGCCCGACGACCTTGCGCGTATGCCGACGCACGCGGGCGATCATCACGCCGACCCCGACCCAGTACGACGAAACCGTGACGACCAGCACGGCGAGTGGAAGATCATGCATCGGTCGAGGATTCCAGCGTCGCTTCGGAGCGTCACCACGACTCGGGCGGCCAGAAATAGGAAAGGTGCCCTTCGCCACGGAGCCGTGCCCTCTCATTATGCCAGTGTCGGGTCGCGCGCCGGGCGGCAGTATATCCTCCGGCAGTCGGCGTTCGCCGCCGGGGCCTCCGATATAATTGATCATTTCGAGCCGCCCTTCCGTGACGCCTCGGCTTTTCTCCGCCCACTTCCTGATGCTCGACCGCCGTCTCGTGGAACGTGCCGCCGGCTTTGGCTCGTCGACGGCGACGCCGCGGCCGCGCACGGTGCAGGAGCGTGCCGAGAACGCCGTGAAATGGGCGGCGGTCCTGCTGGGATTTTCCATTCCGGTGTCGGTCGCGCTCGACAACGTTCTGCTGGGGCTCATCGTGCTCTTCTGGATTGCCGGCGGGCAGTATCGGGACAAGCTCACCGCCGTTCGCCGCAATCCGGTCGCCCTGCTGGCGCTCGCGCTGTACCTCCTCCATCTCCTGGGATCCCTTTATTCGATCGGCACTGCCAGGGACGTGCTCGAGGCACTGGCGAAGGCATCGCGGTTGCTGCTGATCCCGGCTCTGATTTTCCTCCTGCGCGAACCGATCTGGCGCGAGCGCGGCATCGCCGCCTTTCTCGCGTCCATGCTCGTGACGCTCGTGCTTTCCTATCTGCTCTGGCTGGGCGTAATTTCCGGCAAGGGATGGCTCAAAGGGGTGCCGCTCGATCCCGTCGCGTTCAAGGCCCACATCACGCACAACGTGTTCATGGCGTTCGCGGCCTTTCTGCTCGCGCAGGCGGCGCTCGATGCGGCGACGCGCGCGGGCAGGATCGTTCTCGCCGCGCTCTGCGCTGCCGTGGTGGCCAACGTGCTGCTGATGGTTCCGGGGCGCACGGGTGTCGTCGTGCTGCTCGTGCTCATCGTCTATTTTCTCTGCCGCAGGTTCCGGCTCAAAGGCCTCGCGCTTGCCGGCATCGCGCTTGGCGCGCTCGCGGCGGCAGTGCTCGCGTCGCCGGAAAGCATGCTGCACAAGCGAGTCATGCTCGCCGACGAGGAGTACCAGCAATGGCGCGCCGGCGTTCCCCCTGCTCCGACTTCCTCGGTCGGGCTGCGCCTCGAGTTGCTGCGGAGCACATTGGAGATCATTGGCAGCAATCCGGTTTTCGGCGTGGGCACGGGTGGGTTCGCTCAGGCCTATGCGCGCCGCGTCGGGGATCCCGGGGTCGGCGGGATGCACAATCCGCACAACGAGTTCCTGATGATGATCGCGCAATTCGGAATCGCCGGTTTGGTGCTCCTGGCCGGGCTGTTCGCCACGCAATGGCGGCTGGCGGCGCGTCTGCCCGGCCGCTTCGAGCCGGCGGCCGCGCGGGCGCTCGTTCTGACGCTCGCCGTGGCGAGTGCGCTGTCGTCGACGCTGATGGATCACGGCGAGGGGTTCCTCTTTGCTTACATGAGCGGACTTCTCTTCGCGGGCTATCCCGTCGGTGGAGCGCAGTCGCGAGCGGACGCGGCATGAGCCCGCCGGGCCGCCCCAAGGGCGAATACCAGAGCGCGCAGCGCGAAGGTAATCCTGTGAGCCCGCCGGGCCGCCCCAAGGGCGAATACCGGAGCGCGCAGCGCGAAGGTGCTCCAGTGACTCCGTCGGGCCGCCTCGGCGGACGCGCGCCGCCGTTGGCGGCGCCTGCGAGCGTGCTGGTGGTCGTCACCCGGCGTAGGGGCGACGTCCTGCTCGCTTCACCCTTGATCCGGTCGCTCAAGGCGGCGTGGCCGCGGGCGGGGATCGATGTGTTGGTCTTCGCGGGCACGCAGGGCGTGTTGGAGGCAAATCCGGACGTGCGGCGTGTCATCACCATCGCCGAGCGGCCGGGCCTGTTCGCGCACCTCGCGCTTGCCGCCAGGTTGGTGCAGCGTTACGACATCGCCTTGTCGTGTCTCGCGGGCGACCGGCCGATTGCGTACGCGGTGGTGGCCGGGCGTTGGCGGGTGGGCATGGTCGGGTCGGGGAGCGGCGCAAGGTGGAAACGGAGGGTGCTGTCCAAGGCGATCCCTTTCGACGATCTCGACACCCACACCGCCGCCATGAATCTTGCCTTTGCCGAAATCCTCGGCATCGCGCGTCACCATGAGATCAGCATCGGATGGACGGCGCAGGATGCGGCGTGCGCGTCGGCGCTGCTGGGTGAGCGCAAGCGGGATAACCCCTACGCGGTGCTGCACGTGCACCCGAAGTTCAACTACAAGATGTGGCACGTCGAAGGCTGGGTCGGCCTTGCGCATTGGCTGAGCGAACGCGGGTTCGACACGATCCTCACGGGCGGCGCCGAGCCGGGCGAAAGGGAATTCGTGGCATCCGTCGCGTCGCGCATGCCCAAGGGCATGGTCAATCTGACGGGGCAACTCACCATTGCGCAGACGGCGTGCGTCATTGCCGGGGCGCGTCTCTTCGTTGGTCCGGACACGGTGACGACGCACATGGCCGCGGCGCAGGGCGTGCCCACGGTGGCGTTGTACGGCCCGTCCAATCCCGTCAAATGGGGGCCCTGGCCGGAACGATTCGCCGGCGCGCCGTCGCCCTGGCGGCGTGTCGGCACGCAGGAAATGGGCAACGTCCAGCTGGTTCAGGGTCCCGGTGCTTGCGTTCCCTGCATGGCGGAAGGCTGCGACCGGCACGTCGCGAGCTTTTCGGATTGCCTGCAACAGTTGCCGTTGCCTGCCGTCATCGCGGCGGTGGAGCGGGCCCTGGCCGCGCCCGCCGCATAGGACCTGCGCACGGCGGGTTCCCAGGCATCGATTGTTGATTTCAGCGCGGTTCGCCCCACCGTGGCCGTCCCGCCAGCGCGAACAGGAACGCGCAGGCGACCGCCGGCCAGACCAGGAGCACCGTATGGGTGAGACCGTTGAAATTCAGCAGGTGGCCGTAGGGTCCGTTGAAGAGTCCGACCGGCGCACGTGCAAACACGAGGTCCGGCAAGAGCACGGTCGCGAGCAGCGATGAGAGCAGCGCAACCGCCGCGAGCGTGACCTGCGCTGGCCGCGGCAGCCAGATCGCCATTGACAACAGCAGCGAGCCCGCCGCGACGCCCAGCGATACCGGGGGCGAGAGCCAGTTCTCCCACGCCGCGGGCCGGAGCAGCACCGTCGCCGCGACTCCCTTGACCAGCGCCGCCGCGCCGACGAGCAGCAACACGGCCCCCGCGACGTAGCGCCGCTCGCGCAGCAGCAGTGCCAGGAACAGGCCGACGCCCAGCAACTGGAATGCGGTGTGCGCGGCTTCGACCACGGTCGCCGCGAGGTCCGGCGCGAGGCCCGGGCCGCCCGGGCCCGACGCTGAGTCGAACATTGTGGCGAACAGCGGAATGCCCGGATTCACCTGCACGACGAGCCAGATCACGAGCAGCGCGATCCCGAGATCTCCCACGGTGCCCGGCAGGAACCACCGGTCGCGCATCGAGGCGATCTTCGCCTTCGCACGCGGCGAGCGCGACAGGACCAGTGCGAGCGCGCCCCCGAGAGCCGCTCCCGTCGCGTTGGCCAGCAGGTCGGCGATGCTCGCGTCCCGCGTCGGGAGATACATCTGCAGCGTTTCCATCGCGAACGACAGCAGTGCGCCGGCGACGATCGCTACGGACAGAGTGCCGGCCGGCGGGCGGCGGCGCTGCGCGGATGCGACAAAGAAGCCGAACGGCAGGTACGCGACCAGGTTGCCGATGATGTCGTAGCGCACCCACCGCGGCGGCCATGGGGCAAGCAGAAAGAACGCCGAGCCTGAAGCCCGCTCGAGCCATGGCTCGAACGGCTGCAGGCTCGCGTAGAAGATGGCGAGGCCGTAGAGCCCGGCGAGGAACACCGGGAGCAGCGAGCGCGCTGGCGCGGCCGGCACCATGACGGGACGGCGCGTCAGGGGGGGCCGCGCGAAGCCGGCGCGGCTTTGCCGCTCAGCGACCGGCCTTGATCCCTGTCCACAGCTTGTTGCGCAGACGGCGTTGCGCGCCGGTAAGGTCCTGCAGCTGCTCGAGCTTCGCCTGGACGGCCTTGTCCGGGAAGATCGCGGGATTCTTGAGGAGCTCGGGCTTGATGAACTTGACCGCGGCCGTGTTCGGATTGCCGGAGCCGATCAGGTTCGTGAGTTCGGCGGAGTTCTGGCCCTCGAGCATGAAGTTCATGAACTTGAGCGCGAGGTCGGCCCGCGGCGCGCTCTTGTCGAGCACCATGTTGTCGAGGGCGAGCACCGCGCCCTCCTTCGGCATGCCCTGCAGGATCTTGAACTTGCGGCCCGCGGCCTGCGCGTCGAGGTTGGCCTGGAAGATGTCGTTCGAGTAGCCGTGCACCACCCAGATGTTGCCGACGGTCAGCTCCTTGATGTACGACGACGCGTTGAACGCGGCCCAGTAGGGCTTGGCCTTCTTGATCAGCGCGACCGCCTCGTCCCAGTGCTTCGGATCGACGTCGTTGGCCGAGTAACCGAGGTACTTGAGCGCGGCCGCGAAGAGCTCGTTGGCGCTGTCCAGGACGGTAACGCGGCCCTTGATCTTCTCGAGGTGCTTCGGGTCGAAGATGATCGCCCAGGTGTCCGTGGGCAGGCCGAGCTCCCGGATCTTCTCGTCGTTGTAGCCGATGATCGTCGTCGACATCGCGTACGGGATCGAGTACTTGTTGTCGCGATCGAACGGCGTGTTGAGAAAGACGGGGTCGATGTTCTTCAGATTGGGAAGCTGGCTCTTGTCGACGGGTTTCAACCGGCCGCCTTTGATCAGCGCCTGCACTGCGTTCGACGTGGGCACGTACATGTCGTAACCCTTGGCCCCGGCGGCGAGCTTCGCCAGCAATTCCTCGTTGTCGGAATAGTAGGTCTGGACGACGGTGCACTTGCAGAACTCCTCGAACCGCTTGACCGTCTCCGGCGCGAGGTAGTTGTTCCAGTTGTAAAGGTGGAATTCGTCCTTGGCGGCGAGCGCCGGCAAGGCGAACAACAGCGAAGCGAGCAGCAGCACGAGCCGTTTCATGGTCTCTCCTCTTGGGTGCCCAACAGGCTCGGCGCGAGCCTCGAAGCGATAATGATAAGCGCGAGCGTGAGCAGCATCAACAGTGTCGACACGGCGTTGACCTCCGGCGTGACCGCGATCTTGATCATCGAGTAGATCTGCAGCGGGAGCGTCACGGTGCCGGCGCCAGCCGTGAAGAAGGTGATCACGAAGTCGTCGATCGACAGCGTGAATGCCATCAGCGCGCCAGCGATGACGCCGGGCATGATCAGCGGCAGCGTCACGTACCGGAACGCCTCGAGCGGCGTGGCCCCGCAATCCCGGGCGGCCTCGGTCAGGCTCTCGTCCATCCCGGCGAGCCGGGAGCGCACGACGATGGCGACGAAGCCGACGCAGAACGCGATGTGCGCCAGCGCCACCGAGACGAGTCCCAGCGTGAAATTGAGCAGCACGAAGAAGATCAGCAGCGCCACGCCCATCAGGATCTCGGGGATCGCAATCGGTGTCAGCACCAGCACCGGCAGCAGTCGCAACTTGTAGCGGTACATCGCCACGCCAGCCATCGTGCCCAGCGCCGTCGACGCGAGGCTCGCGACCAGCGCGATCAGCAGCGAATTTCCCGCCGCGGCGAGCATCTCGTCGTTGTGGGCGAGCTTGTAGTACCAATCGAGCGTGAACCCCACCCATTCGGCGTTGAGGCGTGAGTTGTTGAACGAGTAGGCAACGACGATGACGAGCGGGATGTACAGGAAGGCGTACCCTGCCGCCGCCGCGATCCACAGGCCGAGCGGCCGCTTACGCACGGGCGTCCCTCGCGCTCGAAGGCGTGCCGAGATTGCCGCGACCCACCCATGCCGCCAGTCCCGCCAGCAGCAGCGCCGCGACCGTCAGCACGATCGACAGCACGCTGCCGAAGGGCCAGTCGCGCGCTTCCAGGAATTGCTGCTTGATGACGTTGCCGATCAGGCTGTCTTCGGGGCCGCCAAGAATGTCGGGAATCGCGAACATGCCGAGCGCGGGGATGAACACCAGCGCCGCGCCCGCGTACACGCCCGGCAGCGACAGCGGAAACGTAATCCGCCAGAACCGCTGCCATGCGGAAGCCCCCAGGTCCTGCGCGGCATCGAGCAGCGCCTGGTCATGCTTCTCCAGGTTGGCGTACAACGGCAACACCATGAACGGCAGGTGCACGTAGACGAGACAGGCCAGCACGGCGAAGGAACTGAACAGCAGCGAAACGGGCTCCATGCCGAACGCGGCGAGGATGCCGTTGACGCTGCGCGCCAGCGCCGCCTGGGGACCGAGGATGATCATCCAGGCGTAGATCCGGATCAGGAAGTTGCTCCAGAACGGCAGGATCACGAGGAGGAGCAGAAGATTGCGGTACCTCTTCGCGCTGCGGGCGATCAGCGCCGCCAGCGGGTAGGCGAGTGCGAGACACGCGAGCGTCGTCAACAGCGCATACCAGACGGACTTGAGGAAGACCTGCGCGTACACGGGCTCCGCGACGAAGCGCGCATAGCTGTCGACATTGAGATCGAGCGCGCCCGCCTCGTCGATGAGCGGCGCCAGGCCCCCGAATTCGCCGGGCGTGCGGAACGACGCGAGCGCCATGATGAGCGTCGGGACCGCGAAGAAGATCAGCAGGTAAAGGAGCGGCGGCCCACTGACCAGCCACTTGCCCAACCGTCGGGAGGCGCGCGAGGCCAACGACCTATTCCTCGACGAAATGCCCGGCGGCGACCGGCCAGCTCACTTCCACGGGGTCGCCCACTTCGAAGAATTTGGCGCGGCCGCTGGCCGAATTGGCGAGCAGCGCCTCGATCTTCTGCCCGCCCGGCGTGTCGACGATGTACACGGTCACGTCGCCCATGTAGAGGAGGTCGGATACCGTGCCGCGGTAATGGTTGTCGGGCGTTCCGGCGGGAGCGCTAGCTTCGATGCGCGCCTTCTCGGGGCGCAGCGCGATGGTTCCCGGCCGGCCCGTGGCCAGCGTCGAGCTTGCGGCCACGCGCACCGGTCCCAGTCCGGCGACGTCGATGGTGACGATGCCCTCGCCGTTGGCCGTGATCGGCCCGGACAGCAGGTTGCAGTGGCCGATGAAGTCGGCGACGAACCGTGTCCGCGGGAAGCTGTAGATTCGCGACGGCTCGTCCAGCTGCTCGACCCGGCCAGTGTTCATCACCGCGATCCGGTGCGACAGGGCGAGCGCCTCGGTCTGGTCGTGCGTCACGTAGACAAAGGTAATGCCGACCTCCTTCTGCAGGTTGATGAGCTCGATCTGCATGTCCTCGCGCAGCTTCGCGTCGAGTGCCGCGAGCGGCTCGTCGAGCAGCAGCACCGTCGGGTGCGTCACCAGGGCGCGGGCGATCGCGACGCGCTGCTTCTGCCCGCCGGAGAGCTCGTGCGGATAGCGTTTGCCGAAGCCCGTCAGGCGCACGTCCTCCAGCGCCTCGGCCACCTTGGCCGCGATCTGTCCCGGCGGCGTCTTCGCCATCTTCAGCGGAAACGCGACGTTGCCCTCGACGGTCATGTGCGGAAACAGCGCATAGCTCTGGAACACCGTGCGCACGGGGCGATCTTCGGGGGGGCGATCGGCGAGGTCGACGCCGTCGAGGAGGATGCGGCCGGCGTCGGGGAGGTCGAAGCCCGCGATCATCCGCAGCAGGGTTGTCTTGCCGCAGCCGGAAGGACCCAGCAGCGTGAAGAATTCGCCTGCTTCGATGGCGAGACTGACGCCGTCGACCGCCGTGAAATCCCCAAAGCGCCGTGACACGTTCTGTATTTCGAGGAGGGTCATCGTACTACCCGGACCGGATTTGCCAGAGCAGGAGGCCGGCCACTGCCGTCAACAGCATTGCCACGACGGCAAGCAGCCCGTTGCGCATGCGCTGCGCCGCGGCGAGCGCCTTGATGGCTTCGTCCCCTGCTGCCGCCGGTGCCATGAGGCGCTGGTGGATGAGCCGCGGCAGCTCGGGCAGTGCCGCGACGATATACGGCGCCTCGGCGAGCAGCCGCCGCTTCAACGCCGGCAGACCGATCCGGTCGTTCATCCAGCGTTCGAGATAGGGCAGCGCCGTCACCCAGAGGTCGAGGTTGGGATCGAGCTGGCGACCGAGGCCTTCCACGTTGAGAAGAGTCTTCTGCAACAACACGAGCTGCGGCTGGATCTCGACATTGAACCGGCGCGATGCGCGGAACAGCTGCAGCAGTACGCGGCCGAGTGAAATCTCGGAAAGCGGACGGTCGAAAGCAGGCTCCAGCACGACGCGGATCTCGGCCTCGAGCTCGTCGACCCGAGTGTCCGGCGGCACCCAGCCCGATTCGAGGTGCGCAGTCGCGACGCGGTGGTAGTCGCGGCGGAAGAAGGCGAGGAAATTCTGCGCGAGGTAGCCCTGGTCGCGCTCGGACAGCGTGCCCATGATCCCGAAATCGACGGCGATGTACTTGCCGTGGTGCGGGGCTCCCGTGGCGACGAAAATGTTGCCGGGATGCATGTCGGCATGGAAGTAGGCGTCGCGAAAGACCTGCGTGAAGAAGAGCTCGACGCCGGCACGGGCGAGCCGCGGAATGTCGACCCCGGCTTCGCGCAACCGGTCGACCTGCGCAATCGGAATGCCGGTCATCCGCTCCATCACCATGACATCGGTGCCGCAGTAATCCCAATGCACCGCCGGCACGAGCAGCAGCGGCGAATGCTCGAAGTTGCGCCGCAGCTGCGAGCAGTTCGCCGCCTCCCGCGACAGGTCGAGCTCGTCGCGCAACGTCCGCTCGAACTCGGCGACAACGGCGCGCGGGCGCAGCCGCTTGCCGTCTGACCAGAGCTTCTCGAGCAGCATCGCGCCCGCCTGCAGCAGCGACATGTCCTTCTCGATCACCTGCGCGATGTTCGGTCGCAGCACCTTGACCGCAACCGGCGTGCCGTCGGGCAACTCGGCGAAATGCACCTGCGCGACGGATGCGCTCGCGATCGGCGTCCGATCGAACGACCGGAAAACCGCGTCGACCGGCTTACCGTACAGCCGCGTGAGCGCTTCGAGCACTCGCTCCGTGGCAAACGGCGGCACGCGGTCCTGCAGCTTCGCGAGCTCGTCGGCAATGTCTGTGGGCAGCAGATCGCGGCGCGTGGAGAGCATCTGGCCGAACTTGACGAAGATCGGGCCCAGATCCTCCAACGCGAGCCGCAGCCGCTGTCCGCGCGGCGCGGAGGTGTCGCGCCAGAACGTCAGCGCGCGCGCTGCCGGCCGAACCGCGCGGAACCGCTCGTGGCCGGTCAGGAACTCGTCGAGCCCGTACTTGAGGGCTATGACGACGATTATCGCAAGGCGCGTAATACGCATCCCGCCGATTGTAAGGGATACGCCTGCGACAGCCGGGGCTTTGGTCCGGGGTCAACGGCCATGCGGGCACAAACGTTGCTAGGATCCCGTCGGAGACCACCGCGATGATCGAACGCCGACAGTCACAGGGAGAGGAGATCGCCAACAGCGTGAGCCACGGGGTGGGATTCGTCATGGCCGTCGCGTCGGCCCCCGTTCTCATCTCGGTCACCGCCCAGACGGGCACCTCCGCCAACATCATCGGCGCCAGCGTATTCGCGGCGACGATGGTTCTGCTCTACTGCGCATCGACGCTCTATCACGCCGTGTCGCACGACACGGCCAAGGCGTTGTTCCGGAAGCTCGACCATGGGGCGATCTTCCTGTTGATCGCCGGCACCTACACCCCTTTCACGCTCGGTCCTTTGAACGGGTCCATGGGCTGGACGCTGTTCGGGCTCGTCTGGGGTCTGGCCGTCATCGGCGTGACGCTGAAGGCCTTCGATCGGATCGAGCACCCGGTCGCGTCGCTTTCCCTCTACCTGGTGATGGGATGGCTGTGCGTGATCGCGATCGAGCCGCTGCAGCAGCGCGTGCCCCTGCCGGGCCTGCTGCTGCTGGGCGCCGGAGGGCTCGCGTACATGGCGGGCGTGGCGTTCTTCACCCTCGACTCACGGCTGCGTTACGGGCACTTCATCTGGCATCTGTTCGTACTCGCCGGAACCGCCTGTCACTTCTTCGCCGTGCTGGGTTACGCCGCGCCGGCGGCGCCATAGGACTCCAGCCTCTGTCGGCGACGGGTTGCTCAGGCGGAGGCGAGGCGCGCGGCCAGCGCGTCGACGCGCCGCGAGAGGGCATCGACCCGGATTGCCGTTGCCAAGATCTCGTCGCCGACCGAACGCGCCTCCGCGACTTTTGCGGCGAAGCGGGTTTCGTCGCGGACGTAGCTGGATATGCTCGCTCCGACACGCGCGCCGGCGTACGCGGGAAGTGCGAGCAGGCGCCGTCCGGCGTCGGCGATGCGCTGGCCGACAACCGGACCCAGGGCTCCGGCGAGCGCCCGTTCGACGAACCACGGCAGGGTTTCGGCCAGCCCTTTCAGCGTGGCGGCGAGCGCGGGATCGCCGTCGACAGCAACGAATTCATCCCAGCGCGTCGGTTCGGCCAGCAACGACGGCCCCGCCAGCGGCGAAATGGTCAGCGTGAGGTCCGGGGGGCCATCACGGTGCGGCGCGGCCGTGATCGCACCCGTCTCGTCGATGCTCATCGACGTCACAAGTGGCCCGACCGCGACGGCAAAGACGCGTCCTGCGTGCGCGGCGAGGCAGGTCCGCGCCCATGCCTCGCGCCCGAGGACGCGGTTGGCGAGCGCGGCGGGCAGGGTCGCGGGGTCGAAGCGCGACACCACTGTCCCTCAGCGCCCGCCCGGCCGCCCGAAGGGCGCTGCGCGCCCCCGCGGGGGGCAGCGAACAAAGTGAGCGTGGGGGCCGTTCATCCACCCGCCCGGCCGCCCGAAGGGCGCTGCGCGCCCCCGCGGGGGGCAGCGAACAAAGTGAGCGTGGGGCCCGATCATCCGGGTTGCTGAATGCCGGCGAGTAGCCAGCCCGTCTTGCCGTCGACGGGCTTCGACAGGTTCCAGATTTCGTCGAAGGGCGCCGGCGTGGCGCCGGCTTCCTCGCGCATCGTCCCGCTGAAGCGGATGCTTGCCCAGTGCCGATCGCCTTCCGTCACCACTTCGAGCACTTCGGCGGCGAGGGTCACGACTTCGGTGTCCGACCGGGCGGCCCCGCTGTCCCAGCCGCGCATTACTTCGAGCTGCATTTCGGGTGTCAGCAGGTCGTCGAGCGCCTTACGGTCGCCGGAATCGTGGGCGGCCTGCAAACGGACGAATTGCAGCTTTGCGTGCCTGGTGAAACCCTCGGCGTCGAACCCGGGAGGAAACGACTTTCCGGTCGTGGGCGTCGTGGGGGCGGGACCCAGAACCGGCTCCATCCGCGCCGCGCCGCCCCGCTCCGGCGTTGCGGATTTCTCGGAAGTGGAGCGCACCGCGCCGGGGCCGCGTGCCCCAGCGTATGCCAGCGGCGGCGTCTGCCCGCGTCGCGCGAGCAGCATGCGCACCAGGAACACGCCGCCAATCACCAGCAGCGCGATCAGCAGAAAGGTGCCCATACCCTCGGGAAGCCCGAAATGCGACAGCAGCGCGGCAAGCCCCAGGCCGGCGGCGAGGCCGGCGATCGGGCCCAGCCAGCGGGAGGCGCCGGAGGGGGCCGGCGCCGCGGGAGCGGCCGGCTTGGCCGGAAGCGTCGCGCCGGGCGAGGCCGGCATGACCGGCTGCGAAGCAGCCGCCGGCGGGGTTGCGGTCGGCGGCGTCGATGCGCGTGGAGCAACGCTGGGGCGCTGCGCGCCGAAGCTCTTGCCGCCGCTGAATCGGGCGGCGGCTGCGTCGTCGATCACCAATGTCGCCGCTGCGAGGAGGGCGATGGCAAGGATCCCAGTACGTTTCATTCCGTTCTCCAGTTCCCTGTGTGACGGGCAAATCGTATTCAGAAGCGATAACCCAAGTGGACGGCAACCACGCCGGCCGCCAGATTGTAGACTTCGACCCGGTCGAACCCCGCGTGTTCCATCATCGCCTTGAGCGTCGCCTGGTCCGGATGCATCCGGATCGACTCGGCAAGGTAACGGTAGCTCGCGTCGTCCCCCGCCACGAGGCGGCCCACCCGGGGCAACACGTTGAAGCTGTACCAGTCATACGCCGGGGCGAGCGGAGCCCAGACCCGGGAGAACTCCAGCACGACCGCCACGCCGCCAGGCTTCAGCACGCGGTGCATCTCGGCAAGCGCACATTCCTTGCGTGTCACGTTGCGCAGCCCGAACGCGATGCTCACGCGGTCGAAATGCGCCTCGGGGAACGGCAGCTTCTCGGCGTCGCACTGTACCACGGGCAGCAGGCGTCCCGCATCGAGCAGCCGGTCGCGGCCGGCCTTGAGCATCGCGTCGTTGATGTCGGTAAGCACGACTTCGCCTTCCGGGCCGACCCGACGCGCGAACTGGAGCGCCAGATCGCCGGTGCCGCCGGCGAGATCGAGCACGCGCATCCCTGCGCGCACATGGGCGGCGTTGACGGCGAACCGTTTCCACAGCCGATGCAGGCCGGCCGACATCAGATCGTTCATCAGGTCATACTTGCCCGCCACCGAATCGAACACGCCGCGCACGCGCAGCACCTTGTCCTCGATCGGGACCTGCTCGAATCCGAAATGGGTGTGTTCGCTCATCGGCATCCCTGCCGCGGGCAAGCGACTTCCGTCACCGGCGCGGCCCTACATTAGCCCGGATTTGGCGTCGGGCACGACGTCGAGATTGCCGATTCCCGAGAACACGTTGCGCCCTTTCGCGTCCTTGCCCTGCAGCTTGATCTGAAGCCGCAGATCGTTGAGCGAATCGGCGTTGCGCAATGCATCCTCGTAGCTGATGAGGTCGGCCTCGTACAGGCCGAACAGCGATTGGTCAAACGTTTGCATGCCGAGTTCAGTCGACTTCTTCATGATTTCCTTGATCCCCGACACGTCGCCCTTGAAGATCAGGTCGGAAATGAGCGGGGAGTTCAACATCACCTCGACGGCCGGCACGCGGCCCTTGCCGTCACGGCGCGGGATCAGCCGCTGCGCGACGAACGCGCGGATGTTGAGCGACAGGTCCATCAGGAGCTGCGCGCGGCGCTCCTCGGGAAAGAAGTTGATGATCCGGTCGAGCGCCTGGTTCGTGCTGTTGGCGTGCAGCGTGGCGAGGCACAGGTGGCCGGTTTCCGCGAACGAGATCGCGTAGTCCATCGTCTCCCGCTCGCGCACTTCGCCGATCAGGATGACGTCCGGCGCCTGGCGCAGCGTGTTCTTCAGCGCGATCTGCCAATCGTCCGTGTCCACGCCGACCTCGCGCTGCGTGAGGATGCAGTTCCGGTGCTCGTGAACGAATTCGATCGGGTCCTCGATCGTGATGATGTGGCCATGGCTGTTCTCGTTGCGGTAGCCGAGCAGAGAGGCCATCGACGTCGATTTCCCGCAGCCGGTGGCGCCGACGAACATCATGATGCCGCGCTTCGACATGATGACGTCCTTCAGCACCGGCGGCAGCCCGAGTTCCTCGAATTTCGGGATGTCGGTCGTGATCGTCCGCAGCACCATGCCGATGCGGCCCTGCTGCACGAACGCGTTGACCCGGAAGCGCCCTACGCCCGGTGGGGCAATGGCGAAATTGCACTCCTTCGTCGACTCGAACTCGGCTGCCTGTTTGTCGTTCATGACGCTGCGCACGAGTTCCATCGTGTGCTGTGGCGTCAGCCCGGTTTTCGACACTGGCTGAACGCGGCCGTCGACCTTGATCGCGGGAGGAAAGCCCGCGGTGATGAAGAGGTCGGACCCATTCTGCTTGACGACGAGATCAAGCAGTTCGTGGATGAAAGTCGTGGCGCGTTCGCGTTCCATCGTGCGCTCTCCTGGTTGCGCGGGCCGCGCGGGGCAGTATGGCAAACGCGCCCGCTCAACCCATGAACAGCTCCTTGTTGACGGCGCGGGTCTTCGCCTCGGCGACATTCACCATGTTCCGGCGCACCATTTCGACCAGGCACTGGTCGAGTGTCTGCATGCCCATGTTCTGGCCCGTCTGGATCGCCGAGTACATCTGCGCGACCTTGCCTTCGCGAATGAGGTTGCGGATTGCGGCCGTGCCGATCATGATCTCGTGCGCCGCCACGCGGCCCTCGCCGTCCTTGGTCTTGAGTAGCGACTGCGAGATCACGGAGACCAGCGATTCCGACAGCATCGCGCGGACCATTTCCTTCTCTGCCGCGGGAAACACGTCGATGATCCGGTCAATCGTCTTGGCGGCTGAACTGGTGTGCAAGGTCGCGAAAACGAGGTGGCCGGTCTCGGCGGCGGTGAGGGCGAGGCGGATCGTCTCGAGGTCGCGCATTTCGCCGACCAGGATGTAATCGGGGTCCTCCCGCAGCGCGCTGCGCAGAGCGTTGGGGAACGACAGCGTATGCGGGCCAAGCTCGCGCTGGTTGATCAGGCACTTCTTGGACTCGTGCAGGAACTCGATCGGGTCCTCGATCGTCAGGATATGCCCGTACATGTTCGCGTTGACCTGGTCCACCATCGCGGCCAGCGTGGTCGACTTGCCGGAGCCGGTCGGGCCGGTGACGAGGATCAGCCCGCGGGGCCGGTTCACCATCTCGGCGAAGACTTTCGGCGCATGGAGATCCTCGAGCGACAGCACCTTGGCCGGGATGGTCCGGAACGCGGCCGCAGCGCCGCGCGACTGCACGAACGCATTGACGCGGAAACGGGCGAGGTTGGGCACCGCGAAGCTGAAGTCGCATTCGAGATTTTCCTCGTAGCTCTTCCGCTGGGCGTCGCTCATGATGTCGTACACCATGGCGTGGACGTCCTCGTGCTCCATCGGGGGCAGGTTGATCCGGCGGACGTCGCCGTGCACGCGGATCATCGGCGGCAGCCCCGCCGATAGATGGAGGTCGGATGCCTTGTTCTTGACGGTGAAGGCCAGAAGTTCGGTGATGTCCATCTATAATCCCTGATGCGGTCCGCGATCCCCGGCTGCACCGGCTGGCAGGACTGGAGCAATGGGGGCATGCAATCCCCGTGCCACAAACAGCGGCTGCATGCCGGCGTCATTCGATTATGTTCCACTACGAGAAGGCGTGGCAAGACGTCCTGACGCGGATCAGCCGCGCGGCGCGCGCGCGCGGACGAGATCCGGCGGGCGTGCGGCTCGTCGCCGTCAGCAAGACGTTCCCGGCCGAGGCGATACGCGCGGTCCACGCACTCGGACAGCGTGATTTTGCTGAAAACTACGTGCAGGAGGCCGCCGCCAAGATGGCCAGCCTGTCTGACCTTGCCGACATCGAGTGGCATCTGATCGGACCTCTGCAGAGCAACAAGGCCGCGATTGCCGCATCAGGTTTTGCGTGGGTGCAAACCGTCGATCGGGCGAAGATCGCGGCACGGCTCTCGGCTGCGCGCCCTGTCAACATGATGCCGCTTTCCGTTTGCATACAGGTAAATGCGAGCGGCGAGGCGTCGAAAAGCGGCGTGCCGCCGGGCGAGGTGGCCGGCCTCGCGCGGGTCATCGCCGGGCTGCCCCGGCTGCGCTTTCGCGGAATCATGGGCATCCCCGAGCCAACCGCCGACGGGGCGTGGCGTCGGGCACAATTCCGCGTTCTCCGTGATTGCTTCGATGAATGCCATGCAAAGGGCCTGGCGGTAGACACGTTGTCGATGGGGATGTCGGCCGACCTCGAGGACGCCATCGCCGAGGGTTCGACACTGGTGAGGGTGGGAACCTCGATCTTCGGGGCGCGCTGACGGGAGTCCGTCCGGCAATGAAACACCCGGTGCCTTGACGGACGGGTGCCAGGGGAGCCAACAGACATGGCAATTGCGTTCATCGGCGGCGGCAACATGGCGACCGCGCTCATCGGCGGGATGCTCGCGCGGGGCGGCGCCGTCGACCTGTTCCGGGTGGTGGAGCCGCTGGCGGAGGCGCGGGCGAGGATCGCCGCGCGCTTTCCCGGCCTCGCCCTCTTCGGCGAATGCGCGCGCGACGCCGTGGCCGGTTCGGCGCTCGTCGTCCTCGCCGTGAAGCCGCAGCAGATGCGGCAGGCCGCGAGCACCCTCGCGCCGCATCTCGCCGGCGCGGATGCGCCGGTCGTTCTTTCGATCGCGGCCGGCATTCGCCTCGCCGACCTCGCGCGCTGGCTGCACGGGCATGCGCGGCTCGTCCGGGCGATGCCGAATACCCCGGCGCTCGTGGGCAAGGGCATCTCGGGCGCCTTTGCCGCGCCGTCCGTGGACGCCGCGGGCCGCGCGCTTGTTTCCTCCGTGCTTGCCGCCGCCGGCGAACAGGTCTGGGTCGAGAACGAAGCGATGATCGATGCCGTCACCGGCGTCTCGGGCAGCGGACCGGCGTACGTGTTCTACTTTCTCGAGGCGCTCGAGACGGCCGCGCGTGATCTGGGCTTCGCTCCGGCCGACGCGCGCAAGCTCGCGTATGCAACGTTTTCCGGGGCCATCGCACTGGCCGAGGCAAGCCCGGCGGAGCCCGCGGCGCTGAGGGCGCAGGTGACGTCGAAAGGCGGCACCACCGAGCGCGCGCTGGCCTCGCTGGAAGCCGATGCGGTGAAGGCGAGTATCGTTGCCGCGGTGAAGGCCGCCGCGCTGCGCGCCGGCGAGCTCGGCGACGACTTCGGCCGGGACGCCTGACGATGTTCGGCCAGGCCCTTCGTTTTCTGGTCGATACCGCATTCGGGATCGTCACCTACGCCTTCCTGCTGCGTTTCACGATGCAATGGCTGCGCGCGCCGTTCCGCAATCCCCTCGGGCAGGCAGTGGTCGCCCTCACGGATTGGGCAGTCAAGCCCGTTCGCCGCGTGGTCCCGGGCTACAAGGGGCTCGACGGTTCCACGCTGCTGCTCGCGTGGGTCGCCGAGTGCGCGTGGCTCGTCACGCTGGAGCTCCTCGCCGGTCGCGGTGCATTCGATGGCGCGATGGCGATCACGCTCGCCCTCCTGGCGTGCGTCGAGCTCGTCAAGGCGACGCTCTGGCTGCTGATCATCGTCGTCTTCGCGCAGGCCATTCTGTCCTGGACTGCGCCCGATGGCCCCTTCGCCGGCGTGCTCAACGCGCTGACATTCCGGTTCCTGGCGCCGATCCGGCGCCGGATTCCGCCGCTCGGCGGCACGCTCGATCTGTCGCCGCTGATTCTGATCGTCGCCGTCCAGCTGCTGCTGATGCTCCCCGTGCGCTGGCTCGAGGGCGTTGTCGTGACGCTGTTTCGTTGACTGCGCCTCGCCCGCGCAGGATCTTCCGGAGCCGCGCCTTCGCTCCGGGCGCGTGCGCATAGCGTGCCCGACCGCACCCTGCCTGCCTGGCGCCGCGAGGACGGCAACGATGTCGTGCTGATGCTGCACGTGCAGCCGGGCGCGAAGCGCACCGAAGTCGCAGGCATCCACGGCGAAGGCGCGGCCGCAAGGCTGAAGATCCGGCTCGGCGCGCCACCGGTGGAGGGCAAGGCCAACGCGGAGTTGTTGCGCTTCCTGGCTTCGGCGTTCGGGGTTTCGCAACGTGCGGTGCTGCTGCTGCGCGGGGAATCGTCGCGGCAGAAGGCGGTGCGGGTCACGCGACCGGTGCTGCGGCCGGATCGCGATTGGCGCTAGCGCACAGAGTATCGAGCGAATGAACGAAGCTCCGAAAACGGCACCCGACCAGGCCCGCCTGAGCATTGCCTGCGCGCTGGGGGGCTCACTGGCGTTCTCGATCAACGACATCACGGTCAAATCCTTCAGCGGGACCTTGCCGCTGCATGAGGTCGTGCTGTTTCGGGCTGTCGTCGCATTGATCGTTACCGTGGCCGTCTTTGCCCCTGACAGGAGCATTTCGGGCGTATTCCGAACACGACGTCTGCCTTCCCATCTGTTTCGGGGGTTTTGCGTGGTGGTCTCGAATCTGGCCTACTTCGCCGCCTTGGCCGCACTTCCGCTGGCCGAAACATCGGCAATCTTCTTTGTCGCGCCTTTGCTGATCACCGCGTTCTCGGCGATCCTGCTGCGCGAACACGTCGGCCGCTGGCGCTGGGCCGCGCTCGGGATCGGAATGCTCGGCGTATTGCTGATCGTCAAGCCCGGAACGGCTGCCTTTCAGTGGGCTGTGCTGCTCCCTGCCTTGGCGGCGCTCGCCTATGCGGGCATGCATACGATGACGCGCAAGATGGGGCAGGCCGAGTCGGCCGCAACGATGGCCGTCTACATCCAGCTCAACTTCATCGCCGTCTGCCTGGTGATGGGGTTGGCTTTCGGCCGTGGACAGTTGGCGGGCATGGGCCATCCCTCGCTGGAGTTCATCTTTCGCGCCTGGGCCTGGCCTGGACTTCGGGACCTCGTGCTGTTCCTGCTCGCCGGCGCCTGCAGCGCGGCCGGCGGATACCTGATGTCGCAGGCCTATCGCAGCAGCGCGGCGGGTCTGGTCGCACCGTTCGAATACTCCGCTCTGGTTCTGGCTGTGTTCTGGGGGTTCACCCTCTGGGGAGAAGTCCCCGGCTATTGGTCGACCGCCGGAATCCTGATGATCCTGGCGTCGGGCGTATTTGTGGCCGTGCGCGAAGCTTGGACAACGGTGCCAGCAGACACGGGCTTGTCCGCTCGCCGTCGCTAGCTCATCCCTCGCCGGCGCCTTTCCGGACTTCCGATTCGGCGGCACGCTTGCGGGTCGCGAGTGCATTCGCGAGGCGGACGAAATCGGCAACGGCAAGCGTCTCGCCGCGTACGGTCGGGTCGACGTTCGCAGCTTCGAGCGTCGGTGCATCGCACAGTGTGCGGAGTGCATTGCGCAGTGTCTTTCGCCGCTGGCCGAACGCCGCGGCGACGACCCGACTGAACAGCGCCGCGTCGTCGATCTGAGGCTTCGCCGCGCCGAGCGGCAGGAGCCGCGCGACCGCCGAATCGACGTTGGGCGCCGGGCGGAACGCGCCCGGAGGCACCGTGAAGAGCCGGGTCACGCGGAACATCGCCTGCAGCATCACGGAGAGCCGGCCGTAATCCGGGGTCGCGGGCAGCGCGGTCATCCGCGCGACCACCTCCCGCTGCAGCATCACGTGAACGTCGCGGAGCCGGGACTCGAACTGCGCCAGGCGGAACAGCAGCGGCGAGCTGATGTTGTAGGGCAGGTTGCCGACGACGCGCAGCGTCGGACCCAGCGAAGCGAAATCGAATTCGAGCGCGTCGGCGACGTGCAGCGTCAATTGTTCGGGCGGAAACTCGGCCGCAAGCCGTTGCGCGAGGTCGCGGTCGATCTCGATCGCCACGAGATGCCCGGCACGCTCGATGAGCGGCCGCGTCAGCGCGGCGAGCCCGGGTCCGATCTCGACCAGATGGTCGCCGGGCTGCGGCGCGATGGCGTCGACGATCCGCGCGACGTAATGCGGATCGGCCAGAAAGTTCTGCCCGAAGCGGCGACGTGGCTGGTGCTTTTCCATCCTGTCGTGCCGCTCCTGAAATGGGGGACAGATCACGTTCGTCGGGCGCGCCACAGCGCTGCGGCCAACGCACGGTCCGAGCGACCGCGGTCTGTCCGCTATATCTATTTCCCGCGTCCGGCCAGCTCGATCGCGAGATCCACCGCGGCGAACAAGCTCCCGGGCTCCACGCCACGCGCCTTGGCCGCGTCGACGGCAAGGTCGAGCGCAGTGCCGTGATCGACCGAGGTGCGAATGAACGGCAGCCCGAGCGTCACGTTGATGCCCTGGCCAAAGCTCGCGGCCTTGAGGACCGGCAATCCCTGATCGTGGTACATGGCGACGATCGCGTCGTAGCGTTGCGCGAACTCGGGCACGAACACCGTATCGGCCGGCACGGGGCCTGTCACGTCGTTCCCCGCGGCGCGCGAGGCGGCGATGGCTGGGGCGATGACGTCGATTTCCTCCCGCCCCAGGTGCCCGCCCTCGCCGGCATGCGGGTTGAGACCACAGACCGCGACCCGAGGGGCCGCCAGCGCGAACTTCGCGCGAAGCTCGGCGCAGACGATCGCGAGCGTCGATTCGACCGCCTCCCGCGTGATGGCCGCCGGGACATCCTTCAGCGCGAGGTGCGTGGTGACGAGCGCGACGCGCAACGGCGCGTCCGGCGCGCCGCCGACGAGCATCATGACGACGCGCGGCGTGTGGGTGCGCTGCGCGAAGAATTCGGTATGCCCGGAGAACGGGATGCCGGCGTCCAGGAGCACGCTCTTCTGCGCCGGGGCCGTCACCAGTGCAGCAAACGCGCCGGTGGCGCAGGCGTCCGACGCGTGCTGCAGCATCGCCAGAACGCTGTATGCGTTGGAAGGGTCGGGATGACCCGGTGTCACCGGCGCCGCGATGGGCTGGTGCCAGATTTCGATGGCGCCGCCGACGGGCGCGAACGACGCGCCGTCATAATCGGCGTACCGTGGCGCAAGACCGATCCGCCGCGCGCGCGCCATCAGGACGTCGCGGTCACCGATGACGACGAGACGGGCGGGAAACGGACGCTCGCGGTGGCGCTCTGCGAGCAGCGCGACGAGCTCGGGACCGATGCCGGCGGGCTCGCCGGCCGTGATCGCGATGGTGGGGTTACCCTCCATTACCCCAGCTTGGCGACGACGATCCCGGCTGCGTCGCCGAAGAGCTCGACCTTCACCTCGGCCGTCGCGCCGATTGCGAACGTGCCGTCGATCGCTTCGACGATGTTGGCCTGCAGAAAGCCGTGGAGCGGCCGCGTCGGCCGCCCGAACACCCAGAGCTGCTCCAGCGGCTTTGCTGCGTCGATCTCGCCGGTATGCTGGACTATAAAGCCCATCGGCAAGGCGTAGCCTTCGCGCCCGAACACCGGGAACTGGTCCAGGCCGGCCTTGTAGCGCAGCACGCGCTGACCGGGGAAGCGCTGCCGCGAAATGAGGTCGTACCACGCGCCGGGCGGCAGCGCGACCTCGACCTCGCCGCCGGGCTGGATCACGGGCGCGACGAGCAGCGTGTCGCCGCACATGAACTGCGTTTCGTAGCTGCGGGTGAGGGCGTTGCCGGGAAACGCCAGCGCCATCGCGCGCATCACCGGCATTCCGGTCGCGACCGCCTCGGCAATCACACGCTGCAGATACGGAATCAGTCGGTAGCGAAACCCGAGCCACTGGCGCGCTATGGCTTCCGTGCCGGCGCCGAACGCCCAGGGCTCGCGCTCGCCGATGCCGTGCAAACGGATGTGGGAGCTGAACACCGTCGCCTGCAGCCAGCGCAGGTAGAGCTCCGCCGTCGGCTGCTGCGAGCCGTAGACGCCGCCGACGTCCGAACTGTGGTACGGCACGCCGCTCATCCCCCACGAAAGTCCGCCGCGGATCGAGGCGGCGAGACCTTCCCAGTCGCCCTGCGGATCGCCGCCCCACTGGATCGGATAGCGTTGGCTGCCGGTCCAGCCGGCGCGGCCCCAGACCATCGGCACCCGATCCGGCTGGAATTTTGCCGTGGCCTCATAGACGCACTGGTTGTACAGCAGCGGGTAGACGTTGTGCAGACGGCGGCCGGAATCGCCGTTGAACGCGACGGCGTCGTCGGGAATCTGCTCGCCGAAGTCGCTCTTGATCACGTCGACGCCGTCGGCGAACAGCTTGGCGTGCGCATCGCGCCACCACACGTAGGCGCCGGGGTGCGTGAAATCGACGATGCCGCTTTCGGGCAAGGGTGTGGGCACTTTGCCGAAGGGGCTGGCGCCGGGCGTGCTGTCCCAGGCGAAGACGTACGGATCCAGGTCGGCGTTGGTCAGCAGATAGCTGCGCGACGCGAGGTCGATGAACAGTGGCGAGTGAACGGACACATAGGGGTATTCCCAGACGCAGATCCTCAGGTTGTGCGCCTTGATCGCATTGAGCGCGGCGCGCGGATCCGGAAAGCGATCGGGATCCCATTCGAAATCGAAGCGGGTCTCGGCCTGCCAGGCGGCGCGGCCGTCGAGCGTCAGCACATCGCAGGGAATCTTGTGCGCGCGGAGTTTCGCGGCCACGGCCGCTGCCTCCTCCGGCGTCTTGTAGTAGGAGCGCGAAACCCACAGGCCCAGGCTCCACAGCGGGACCGGCGCCGGGCGTCCCGTGAGCTGCGTGTAGAGATCGAGGATGAGCGCGGGCGTGTCGGCCGCGAAGAGGAAGAGGTCCAGTGCCTCGTCATCGACCTGCAGCACGTACGAGCGGTGCGACCATTCCGGGTGGCCGACGCCGTGCGTCACGCTCGCCGGCGTGTGGACGAACACGCCCCACGCGCCCTTGCCGGTGCCAGAGCTCCACGCAAACGGCGTGTTCTTGTAGGACTGGCCGGTGTTGACGCCCTGCGCGTCGACGACCTGCGAGTGGATCAGCTGCCCCCGCTTGTTGAGCGGCCCGAATTTTTCGCCGAGGCCGTATACGGGTTCGCCCGACGCGAGCGCCAGGGCCGCTGTCCACTGCCCACCCTGGCGTGTGCGGCCGAACGCCGGCAGCCGTGTCGAGCCGCGAAAATGCTCGTCGGTGATCGACCCTGCAATCGGTGTGCCGCGATGGAGAAGCCGGAAGCGCAATGGCGCGGCCGCGAGTTCGAGCGTGGCGTCGCCCGCCGTGAATGTCCAGGCGCCGTCCTCGCCCGGTTCGACGGCGCACGCCTTGGCGCGCCCGATGACAAGGCCATAGTCGGGCTGCGTGCTCGGCCCCGCGCGCAGCCGGAACACACCCGGCCCGTAACAGGTCACTTCGAGGATATCGCCTGTCGAGGTCGCAAGCGACACGCCCGATGCGGACGTGTCGAGGCTCTGCAGCGCATCGAGGCGAAGGATCGGCGTGGCGTCGAGGGTCATGGGCAGCGGCGCGTGCAAGTGCGCGTGAAGTTCAGCCGGCGAACGGGGGCTCGGCCAGTCCCGGCACGTCCACCGCCATGGCGAAGAGGCCGCCGGAAAACGGCAGCCGCGCCAGCTCGTCGGCCTCCCGCATCTGCCGCGCACTGGTGACGTAGAGAGTCTTCAGGTCGGGGCCGCCGAACGCGCACATGGTCGGGCACATCGCGGGCACCCCATATTCGGCCAGCACGCGACCGTCGGGCGCAATCCGCTTCACCTTGCCGCCGCGATAGAGTGCGGTCCAGTAGCAGCCGTCGCGATCGACGGCTGCGCCGTCGGGGCGATCGCCTTCCGCCGTGAAGCGCACGAGCACGCGCGGACGGGACGGCGTTCCGGAGGCGGCGTCGTATTCGTAGCCGTTGACGGTCTGCGTGTCGGTGTCCGTGTGGTACATCGTGCGGCCGTCGGGACTGAAGGCGAGGCCGTTGCTGATCATCATTCCGGACAGGAGCGGGGTCAGCGCGAAGTCGGGATCGAGGCGATAGAGGGCCCCGGTTGCGGCGTTGCGGGACTCGTTCATGCTGCCGGCGAGGAGGCGGCCCTGCGGGTCGCAGCGGCCGTCGTTGAAGCGATGGTGCGCCGGATCGTAGGGCGCGGCGGCGACCTTCCGGTCGAGTGTTCCGTCCTTCCGGGCGAGCCAGAAGCCGCTGCGCAGCGCGACGACGAAGCCACCCGCGCGGCGCAGCGCGAAACAGCCGATCGATTCCGGCATCGCCATCGCCGTGTTGCGACCGGTTGCCGGATCGAAGCGGTTGAGTGATGGGGCGTTGATGTCGACCCAGTACAGGACCTGTTCGGCGACCGACCATACGGGGCATTCGCCGAGGCTCGCGCGGATGTCGAGGATGCAGCGAAAGGGGGAGGCGGCAGGGGCTGTGGAGGGGCTCATGAAGGCATTCGCAACTCGACACCGGACCCGGCGTGCGCGCGCTGGCGATGATTGACGGGCAGGTCCATCGGTTTTCTCCGGCGATGCGCTGGCGGCCGCCGCAACGGCATGCCCCCGGCGACCACCGGGAAGCATCATACCGGGTAGCGCACCGGCGAGGAATTCGCGTGCGGCACGACCGATGCCCGAGCGGAAATGGCCGCGCCCTTCGCCGGGATACAATGAACATCGAAGGGGGCCTTGCCGCCACCTCGCCGGTTTGCATGCGTCCCCCTCGCTCACTAGTTGCCTCCCGGGATTTTCGCGAGGGTTTCGCGGAAATGCTGCCCGCGTGCCTCGGGCTGATCCCGTTCGGCCTGGTCTGCGGCGTCGGCGCGGCCGCGGCCGGCGTCGGCTTTCTCGGAGCGCTTGGCATGAGCGCGATCATCTTTTCCGGGGCCGCGCAAATTCTCGTCTTGCAGCTCTACACGGACGGCGCGCCGGTCGCGGTCGTCGTGCTTACATGTTTCGTCGCCGGGCTGCGTTTCCTGATGTACAGCGCCGCGATGGCCCCTTACTTGAGGCCGCTGCCGGCGCGCTGGCAGAACGGGCTCGCCTTCCTGTTGACCGATCAGGCCTTCGCGGCGTCGGTGCGCCGCTTTTCCGCCACGCACGACCCGCGCGGGGGCGCCCTCCATTTTCTGGGTGGCGGCAGCGCGCTCTGGATCATGTGGCAGATCACCAATGCCATCGGATTTCTCGCGGGACACGTGATCCCGGCTTCGTGGTCGCTCGAATTCGCGGTGCCGCTTTGCTTCATCGGGCTCGTCGCCCCGGTGCTGCGCGATGTGCCGGTGATCGTTGCCGCGGTCACTGCGGGAAGCTTCGTGCTCGCGCTCGCGGCGCTGCCGATGAAACTCAATCTGATCGTCGCCGGCGTGATCGGCATCGTTGCCGGCACGCTCACCGATCTGGCGAGGGAGCGATGGAAGGCACGCTGAACGTCTGGTTGGTCATCCTTGCTGTCGGCACGCTCAATTACCTGTCGCGCCTGTCGTTCATCGCGGCCTTCGGGCGCCGCTCCATGCCGGCGTGGCTTGCCCGGTCGCTGAAGTTCGTGCCGGCGGCGATGCTCACGGCCCTGGTTGTGCCCATGATCGTCGCCGTCCCGACCGCCGACGCGACCGCGTGGGTGAATCCGCGAGTGCTGGCGGCGATCGCCGCCGCTGCCGCGGCCTATTACACCCACAGCACCGTCACGACGCTCGCGGTGGGGATGCTGGCGCTCTGGTCGCTGCAGTGGCTGGCGGGTGCATTCGGCTGACATCGGTGCCGCTCCGGGGCCGCGCTTTCGCCACGGCGATTTTCGGCTAACATCAATCCTTTGCCCCGGATGGACCTCATGCGCTTCGAAGGCACCGACACCTATATCGCCACCCCCGACCTCATGCTGGCGGTCAATGCGGCGATCGCGCTGGAGCGGCCGCTGCTGATCAAGGGCGAACCCGGCACCGGCAAGACGATGCTGGCCGAGGAAGTGGCGCGCGCGCTCGGCCGGCCGCTCCTCCAATGGCACATCAAGTCGACGACGAAGGCGCAGCAGGGCCTCTACGAGTACGACGCGGTGTCGCGGCTGCGCGATTCGCAGCTGGGCGACGCGCACGTCGGCGACATCGCGCACTACATCAAGCGCGGCGTGCTGTGGGAGGCGTTCGAAGCGCCGGCGCCGGCAGTCGTGCTGATCGACGAAGTGGACAAGGCTGACATCGAGTTCCCGAACGACCTCCTGCGCGAGCTCGACCGGATGGAATTCTACGTCTACGAGACGCAGCAGACCGTACGTGCGGCGAACCGGCCGCTCGTCGTCATCACGTCGAACAACGAGAAGGAGCTCCCCGACGCCTTCCTGCGCCGCTGCTTCTTCCACTACATCCGCTTTCCCGACCGTGAGACGATGACGCGGATCGTCGACGTGCACTTTCCCGGCCTCAAGAAGGCATTGCTGACCGAGGCGCTGGAAGTGTTCTTCAACCTGCGCGAAGTGCCGGGGCTGAAGAAGAAGCCGTCGACGTCGGAATTGCTCGACTGGCTGAAGCTGTTGCTCGCCGAGGACATCCCGCCTGAAGCCCTCAAGAGCAGCGACCGGAAGGTGCTGATTCCGCCGCTGCACGGCGCGCTGCTCAAGAACGAGCAGGACGTGCACCTGTTCGAGCGCGTCGCGTTCATGGCGCGCAGCGGGCGCTAGCGGGGGATCGCGGCATGGCGTTCGTCGAACCGGTGACCCTTCGCGGTGCGCACGTCGCGCTCGAGCCGCTCGCGCGGGAGCACGAAGCCGGCCTCATGGCCGCGGCGGCCGACGGCGAGCTGTGGCAGCTCTGGTACACGAGCGTTCCCGCGCCGGACAAGACGCTGGAATGGATCGACGCGGCGCTCGCGATGCGCGCCGAGCTGGGGGCACTGCCGTTCGCCGTCCGCGATCCCTCGACCGGGGACGTCGTCGGCACGACGCGCTACTTCAACGTGGACCCCGTGAACCGGCGCCTTGAGATCGGCCACACCTGGTACGCGAAGCGCGTGCAGCGCACGGCGCTCAACACGGAGGCGAAGCTCCTGCTGCTGACGCACGCGTTCGAGACGCTGAAATGCATCGCCGTCGAGTTCCGTACGAACTTCTTCAACTTCGCCTCGCGCGAGGCGATCGCGCGCCTCGGCGCGAAGCAGGACGGCATCCTGCGCCACCATCAGGTGCTGCCGGACGGTTCGTTCCGCGACACCGTGGTGTTCAGCATCGTCGCGCCCGAATGGCCGGCGGTGAAGAAGAACCTCCTCTGGCGGATGACGCGTCCACGCAAGTAGACCTGTGCCTGCGCGATGCTGATCGGCTTCTTCCTGCACCTGAAGTCCGCGCGCCTGCCGGTGTCCACGCGCGAGTTCCTGACGCTGCTCGAGGCGCTCGAGTCGCGAGTGGTGTCGCTGTCGATCGACGATTTCTACCATCTGGCGCGCGCTTCGCTGATCAAGGACGAGGCGCTGTTCGACCGCTACGACGTCGCATTCGCCACGTACTTCAAGGGCGTCGACGCGCTCTTCGACGTCCGCGCGGAAATCCCCGAGGAGTGGCTCCGGAAGGAGTTCGAGCGGCTGCTCTCGGCCGAGGACCGTGCGCAGATCGAGGCGCTGGGCGGCTGGGACAAGCTGATGGAGACGCTGAAGCAGCGGCTCGCGGAACAGAAGGCGCGCCACGCGGGCGGCAACAAGTGGATCGGCACCGGCGGCACCAGCCCGTTCGGCGCCTACGGCTACAACCCCGAGGGCATCCGGATCGGTCAGGACAGCGGCGGCAAACGCAGCGCGGTGAAGGTCTGGGACGAGCGCAGCTTTCGCAACCTCGACGGCGATGTCGAGCTCAACACGCGCAACATCAAGGTTGCGCTGCGGCGCCTGCGCCGCTTCGCGCGTGAAGGCGTGCCCGAGGAGCTCGACATGGAGGGCACGATCGAGGGCACGGCGAAGAACGCCGGCTACCTCGACCTGCACCTCGTGCCCGAGCGCCGCAACCGGGTGAAGGTGCTGCTGTTCCTCGACGTGGGCGGCTCGATGGACCCGCACGTGCGCGTCTGCGAGGAGCTCTTCTCGGCGACGAAAACCGAGTTTCGTCATCTCGAGTATTTCTATTTCCACAACTGCGTCTACGATCACGTCTGGCGCGACAACGCGCGTCGCAATCACGAGCGCCTGGCAACCTGGGATCTTCTGCACAAGTACGGACCGGACTGGAAGGTGATCTTCGTCGGCGACGCCGCGATGAGCCCGTACGAGCTCGTGCAGGCGGGCGGATCGGTCGAGTACATGAACGAGGAGCCGGGAGCGCTATGGCTGAAGCGCATCGCGGATCACTTCCGTCGCGTCATCTGGTGGAATCCCGAGCCGCCGCGCGCGTGGGAGTACACGCGCTCGACGCAGATCGTGCTGCAGGCGGTCGGCCCGCGGATGTTTCCGCTGACGCTGGACGGCATCGCGCGCGGCATCGACGCGCTGCGGCACTGAGCCGTGAATGACGATTGGCAGTGCGCGGCCGTCGCGCTGATCGGCGGCGCGGCGAGTGTTGCGCGTTGGGACGACCTCGGGGGCAGCTCGCTCAACGGGACGTGGCGGCTGGAAATTGGCGGCGAGCGCTACTTCGTCAAGACGCACGCCGCTTCGCGACTGGCGATGCTGGAGGCGGAAGCCGAAGGGTTGCGCGCGCTCGCGCGCCCCGGTGCGATACGCGTTCCGGCGCCCGCGGCGTGTGACAGCAAGGGCGACTGCGCCTTCCTCATGCTCGAATGGCTGCATTTCGGCGCCGGCGGCCGCGATGCGGCGCTCGGTTCGGCGCTGGCGCGACTGCACCGGACGACGGCGGAAGCGTACGGCTGGCCGCGCGACAACACGATCGGCACGACGCCGCAGGACAACG
Source organism: uncultured beta proteobacterium (assembly GCA_963823215.1). Taxonomy (GTDB): domain Bacteria; phylum Pseudomonadota; class Gammaproteobacteria; order Burkholderiales; family Casimicrobiaceae; genus CAIWHR01. The sequence goes on along the minus strand of CAWGKT010000017.1, from coordinate 498,910 downwards.
CACGAACCGAAGATTGGGCGGCGTTTTTCCGTGACCGGCGGATTGCACCACAGCTTGCGCTCGCGGCGCGCAACGGCCACGGCGGCCGGCTGCAACGCGCTGGCGAGCGACTACTGGTGGCAATTCCGCTTCTGCTGGCCAACCATGCGCCCGCGGCGTCGCTGCTTCATGGCGATCTGTGGTCCGGCAATGCGGCGCGGCTCGCGTCCGGCGAGCCGGTGATCTTTGACCCCGCGGTCTACTTCGGCGACCGGGAAACCGATCTCGCGATGACCGAGCTCTTCGGCGGTTTTCCCGCCGCCTTCTACGCGGCGTATCGCGCCGCATGGCCGATCGACGCGGGCTATCCGGTGCGCCGCACCCTCTACAACCTCTACCACGTGCTGAACCATCTCAACCTGTTCGGCGGAGGCTACGGGGCACAAGCGGAGGCGATGATCGGGCAACTCCTCGCGGAGGCGCGCTGACCTTCGTGATCGCGGCTGCCCGCGGTGGCGTCAGCCTCGTCCCCATCGATCCATTCGTCAAGGCACTGAGTAAGCAGCGTGGAATGCGTTCGGTGGACGCCCTCGATGAACCGCCCCATGATTCGAACCGTCTGCACAGCGCGCCGATGAACACAACGTGGAGGTGCGCAATGCCTCCCCGCACGTCGACGGTTCGTTCGGAACCGTGAGCATCGACGTCGTAGTCTGACGGGTGTTGATAAGACAATAGACAGGATGCGGTTCACGAGTGTCTCCGTGGTGCATTTGAAAGGCCATGACCCGCGAGCTGCCGGCAGCGGCGAGCGGCCGCGCCAACGCATGAGCGCTGAACGCATGCGGCGGCTGACTCTTGCACTCCTGTTCTCCCTGCTGATTCACACGTTGCTGTTGAGCCTGACCTTCGATGGCCAGGGTCTTGGGCTTCCGGGCTTCGGCTTCCCCTGGCGAGAGCGACGGATCGACGCGGCCGATCTGCGCCTCGTGCTCGTGCCGGCGCAGATCGCAGCTGCGGAGCCGACCGGTGTGTTGGTCAAGAAGCCATTGCAGGCATCGATCGCGCAGCCTGTTGCTGGCGGGCCGGCCTTGACACCATCCGTGTCCCCTGTGCCGACCCTGGGCCGGACGGCAGAAGCAATCATGCCCAAGGCCAAATGGAGGGCACGGGCCGAGCCGGTGGCAAAGGCCAAGCCAGAGCCAGACGCCGCGACCGATGGGTCTCCCGCGAATGCGCCGTTGCGCGCCGAAGGGTCCGGAGACGCGGCGCCCACACCGATCCCTGAGCCGGAAGTGATCGCCATGGAGCGGTCCGACGACGCCACGTTGGTCGTGCCGGTCGCTCCATCGACGCCAACACCCGTGATCACCGCCGCGCCGAGTGCCTTGAGTCCCGAGACCGTGATGCTGGCGCCTCGAGACGCCGGCGATGCCGCGCAGGAGCGAATCGACGCGGCGGCGCGGGAGCAAGCCGATGAGCTTGCCAAGCTCGAACGTTTGGAGCAGGAGGCACAACGGCGGGTGGCGCAGCTGGAGGCAGCTTCGATCGAGACCGCGCGGCAGGAGGCCATCCGTCGGGAGGCTCAGCAGGTTGAGACCGCGCGGCGGGAGACGGAACGCCAAGAGGCCGCGCGGCAAGCAGCGGTACAGCAAGAGGCCGCGCGACATGTGGCGGCACGGCAGGAGGCCGCGCTAATGGACGAGGCCGAACGGCTGGATGCTGCGCGGGTCGAGGCCGCACGGGTCGACGCCGCAAAGGTCGAGGCTGCACGGGTCGACGCCGCAAAGGTCGAGGCTGCACGGGTCGACGCCGCAAAGGTCGAGGCCGCACGGGTCGACGCCGCAAAGGTCGAGGCCGCACGGGTCGACGCCGCAGGTCGAGGCTGCACGGGTCGTGAAGGCCGCACGGGTCGACGCCGCAAAGGTCGAGGCTGCACGGGTCGACGCCGTAAAGGTGGAGGCCGCACGGGTCGACGCCGCAAAGGTCGAAGCTGCACGGGTCGAGGCTGCACGGGTCGAGGCTGCACGGGTCGAGGCCGCACGGGTCGAGGCCGCACGGGTCGAGGCCGCACGGGTCGAGGCCGCAAAGGTCGAGGCTGCACGGGTCGAGGCCGCACGGATCGAGGCTGCGCGGGTCGAGGCTGCAGCGGGTCGAGGCGGCGCGGGTCGAGGCGGCGCGGGTCGAGGCGGCGCGGGTCGAGACCGCACGGGTCGAAGCTGCGCAAGAGGCGGCCGCAAGACGGGAAGCCGTACTTCGGGCGATAGGACGACAGCTGGACGAGGAGGCCGACCGGCGTGAAGCTGCGAGCAGCGCACGTCGATACTGGCTCCTCGGCCGCACGGACCCCAACGCGGAAGTCATCCTGTACGCGGAAGCCTGGAGCCGGAAGATCCAGCTGAACGTGACTACGTTCGACATGGTCCGCGAAGCGGCCAAGCAGCCTCACACCGACCCCATCGTGACGGTGGCCATTCGTAGCGACGGCTCGGTGGAGTCGGTGACCTTCGTTCGATCCAGCGGCGTGGCGGCCATCGATGAGGCGATACGACGCATCGTGGACAGCCAGAAGCCCTACCAGGTGTTCCCTCCGGGACTGGCCCGCGAGTTCGACGTGATCCTGATCCGCCGAAGCTGGTACTTCGACACGGCGATCCGGCTACAGTGACAGGCGTCGGGCGATTCTCAACGCGTTGGTGTCGGCACGCGGCCGGGCGATTGTCTTATGCTAACGACCTGCGCTCGGGCGAAGGCAACGATGGAACGCATTGCGATATCGGTTGACGAAACGCTGGCGACGGGTTTCGACGCGCTGATCGGGAAGCGCGGCTGCGCGAGCTGGTCCGAGGCGATGCGCGATCTGCTGCGCCGGGAGGTCGAGGCGAATCGCATTGCCGGCGAGGCGACATCGCACTGCATCGAGAATCTCGCGTAGGCGTACAACCAACACGAACGCGCGAAGGAAAACCTGCCATGGAGCAACTGCCCGCGACCTGGACTGCGCTCTGCGCTCTCGCATTTGTGCTGGGCGCCCGGCATGGGTTCGATGCCGACCATCTGGCAACGATCGACGGCCTCACGCGGTACAACGCGCGCACCAATCCCGCGCTGGCCCGGTTCTGCGGTGCGCTGTTCTCGCTCGGGCACGGCCTCGTCGTGTGCGGTGTTGCGTTCGCCGCCGCAGCGCTGACCACCGGATGGCAGACCCCGGCGTGGCTCGAGGCAACCGGTATCGGAGTCTCGGTGGCGTTCCTGTTCGGGCTCGCGTTTCTCAATCTGCGCGCGGTCCTGCTCACGGATCCGCTGGCGGTGGTCGCCCCGATCGGCATCAAGTCCTGGCTGCTCGGCCGCTTCGTGACAGTCAGGAAGCCGTGGGCCATCGCGGCAGTCGGCGTGCTGTTCGCGTTCTCGTTCGACACCATCTCGCAGGCGACGCTGTTCGCGCTCGCAGCGGGACGGTTCGGCGGCATGACGGAGGCGCTGGTCGTCGCGGGCCTGTTCGTGCTCGGCATGCTGGTCGTCGACGGCATCAACGGCATCTGGATCAACCGGCTCATCCGTCGGGCCGATCGCACAGCCGTCATCGCCTCGCGCGTGATGGCGCTGACGGTCGCCGGCATCAGCCTGGCGGTCGGTTGCTTCACCGTCGCGAAGCTGTGCCTTCCTGCCGTCGATGCGTGGGCGGAGGGGCGCGAAATGCTTGTCGGCGGCGCCGTGATGCTGGGCGTGTTGACGGCCTTCACCGTCGGCATGGCGGCGGCGCGGCGCAGTGTGCACATCACCACCGGCGGTTGAATCCGGCCGTCATGCGGCGGCGTCGGTCCTGACACCCAGGCGGCAACGGCGTGCGGCCGTGCCGGTCGCTACTTGAGGAACTCCGGCGAAATGAGTTTCGGCAGGAACAGGATGAGGTCCGGCCAGACGATCGTCAGGGACAGCACGCCCAGCATCGGCATCAGCATGATCATGACGTCTTTCAGCACGTACACCATCCGCACCTTGGCGATCGCGCACGAGATCATCAGGCACAGCCCGTAGGGCGGGGTGACGAGCCCGAAGGCCAGCGAGATGATCCCGACCATCGCGAAATGGACCGGATCCATGTGGACCGAGCGGGCGAGCGGCTCGAGGATCGTGCCGACGATGATGATCGCCGGGATCGCGTCGAGGAAGCAGCCGACGACGAGGAAGCAGAACGCGATGAAGAAACCCGTCTGGGTGATGCCCATGTCCCACGACGCGACGCCCGCCAGCAGCGCCTTCGGAATCTGGTAATACGCGAGCAGCCAGCCGAATGCGCTGGCCGTGCCCACGCAGAACAGCGCGACCGCCGCCAGCTTGCCCGTGTCGAGCAGCGCACCGTGCAGCTGCTTGCCGCCCATCTCCCGATAGATGAAGATCGACAGCGTCGCCGCGTAGAGCACGGCGATGCACGCCGACTCGGTGGCGGTGAACCAGCCGAAGATCTTGCCGCCGATGATGATGACCGGCGTCATCAGCGCCGGAATCGCGACCAGCACCGCTGTGAGCACTTCCTTCAGATTCGAGCGCGGATACTTCGGATAATTGCGCAGCTTCGCGTAGACGTGGACGGTGGCCATCTGCACCAGGCCCAACAGCAGTCCGGGAATGATCCCGGCGAGGAACAGTGCGCCGATCGAGACGGTCAGCGTGCCACCCCAGACGATCATCAGGATCGACGGCGGGATGATCACCGCCAGCACCGCCGACACCGCGGTGATCGCAACCGAGAACGACAGGTCGTAGCCTTCCTTGACCTGCGCCTCGATGAAGATCTTGCCCTGGCTCGCCGCGTCGGCCGTCGACGATCCCGAAATGCCGGCGAAGAAGATAGACAGCACGACGTTGACCTGCGCGAGGCCGCCCGGCAGGTGGCCGACCAGGTCGCGCGACATGCGGACGAGTCGATCCGTTATGCCGCCGACGTTCATCAGATTCGCCGTCAGCAGGAAGAACGGCACCGCCAGCAGGATGAACGAGTTGTATGACTTGAACGTCTGGTTGAACAGCACGAGCGGCGACAGCCGCGGCTCGATGACCAGGATCGGCAGGCACGCCAGTCCCAGCGCGAACGCGATCGGCACGCGCAATGCCATCAGCGTGAAGAACACGCCGAACAGGATGAGCGCGGCGACGTCGGGTGTCAGTAGTGCGCCGCCACTCACGATTTGCCTCGCTGCCGGTCGAACAGCGTGCGCAGGTCGGCGCGGAATTTCTCGCCCAGAAACAGCACCCAGGTAAAGCCGGCAAGCGGCCAGGCCGCGAAGATGAACGGCATGGGAAGCTCGGCGAGCTCGGAGTTCTGGCTCCAGCCGAACTGCACGAAAGTGATGCCGTACCAGAGGAACACGAGTGCCATCGCCAGCACGAACACGTGCGAGATCAGCCGCAGCAGCGCATTGGCGCGCGGCTTCAACTCCGGCCACAGGTCGACGTCGAAGTGCGCGCTGTCGCGAATGCCGACCATCGAGCCGATCATGATCATCCAGATGAAGAAGAAGCGCGCCATCTCCTCGGTCCAGATGTAGGAAGGGATCAGCGCGGTGAACCGCGAGAAAATCTGCAGGCTGACCGGGATGATCAGGATGGCCACCGTGGCGACCAGCAGCCAGTTGAGGAGTCGGTAGTAGCCGGCGATGAACTTGCTCATGGGGGATCCCCGTACGGGCGCACTGGCGGCGGACAAAAAAAGACCGGCGCAAGACGGCATTCTTGCGCCGGCCGCACTGCCGAAATTACATCGCGTTGATCTTGTTGTAGATCTCCGTCGCGCCGATTTCCTTCGCGTATTCGGCCATCACCGGGTCCGCAAGCTTCTTCATCTGCGCGCGGTCGGCGAACGGGATGCGCTTCAGCCTGCCCGCCTTTTCCATCGCGTCGAGCTTGGACGAGTCGGCGCCCGACTCGATCTCGCGGCCGAAGATGCCCGCTTCCTTGCCCGCCTTCAGGATCGCTGCCTGCAGGTCGGCCGGCAGCTTCTTGAACGTCTTGCCGGAAAAGCAGATCGGACGGATCGTGATCGCGTGCTCGGTGATGTTGAGGTTCGGGCCGACTTCATAGAACTTCATCGCCTCGACCCCCGCTGCCTCGTTCTCGCCGGCCTGGATGACGCCATTCTGGATCGCGTTGTAGACCTCGTCGTACGCGATCACCGTCGGCGACATGCCGACCGCGGAAAAAGTCTTGCTCCAGATGGGCGCGCCCTGCACGCGGACCTTGAGACCCTTCATCTCCGCCAGATTGCGCACCGGCTTGTTGGCGAAAATGTTGCGGGTGCCGCCGCCGGCGAATCCGATCAGCATCACGTCGCCCTTGGCGGCCACTTCGTCGGCAATGGGCTTCAGCGTATCGGCGTCGAGCACCTTGTTCCAGTGGTTCAGGTCGCGGAACAGGAACGGCGCGTCGATGAACGGCGCGGCCTTCGAAAACGTCGACATATGGGCGGGCGACACGATCGCGTAGTCCACCGAGATCCCCTGGTTCATGTACGCGAAGTAGTCCTTCTCGAGACCGAGCTCGCTGTTCTTGTGCAGGACGAAATTGATCGGCTTGCCGTAGTACTTGAGGGTCAGCTCCTGGAATTTCTCGAGGGCCCGGGTGAACGCATGGCCGTCGGCGAATTGCACGGCGCCATGCAGCGTGATCGGTGCCTGGGCGGCAGCTCCGAACGAGACCGCCAGTCCGGCGATGGCCGCATAGCGCATCACTTCGCGAACAATGTTTCGCATCTATTCCTCCTGTGGATTCAAGCCCACCCGGTGACCGCAGCCGTACGTTGCCGCGACAGCCTCGTGGTCAAGTGGTCAGGCCAATTGAACAGCGTTGGCCCTGCCCTGTCAACGCGAATCGCCTGCTGCTCTGCAGCATTCCGGCGACTGCCGGGAAAAGGGGGCCAGGCTCATTTCCCCTTTTCCATTGCGGATGGCTCATTGCTTGACGCCCGGCATGGCGCCGCCGGTGGCGAGAGGCTTCACCACCGCCTTGACCTCGACCGTCTGTTTTTTGCCTGCCTTGTCCTCGAACGTCAGCTGCAGCGGCACGAAGTCGCCGTCCTTCAGCGGCTTGACGAGATCCATCAACATCACGTGGTAGCCGCCGGGCTTCAGGTCGACGGCCTTGCCGGCGGGCAGCGCGAGCCTGTCCACCGCATTCATTTTCATCATCCCGCCCTCCATCTTCATTTCGTGGATCTCGACGATCTTCGCGACCGGCGAGGCCGCCGCGACGAGCGCCGTATCGGCAGGGGACTTAAGCTGCATGAACGCGCCGGTGGCCTTCTGCCCGGTGACCGTGCCGCGCACCCAGGGGTCGGTGACGGCGACTTGGGCCGAGGCGGTTGACGCCACTGCGATGCCAGCGGTGGCGAGGACGACAATTGCGGCAATGCCGAGCGATTGCATAGACAGTTCCTTTGTGGATGCTGGTTGGAGGGTGAGGGGCACGGGTCGAGCCGCGGAGAGGCGGACGGCATCCTGCTGCGGCGGGGCATTCTACCTTCTGAGACACATTGCGGCGGTGGGTGCTGCAGCGGCTGCCGTGCGGCGTCGGAGGCACTTCGTGCGGTGGCCCGGGAGGTAGAACGAACATGAAGTCTTGGCCGTAAGCAAGCGTTTTAGATGACAAATTTGTTGCGTGTTCCTCATCAAATATTGATACAAGTCAAGAAATGCGGATTCGTTTGACGTGGGTGATTGCTTACCACCATCCCTTGGACTACCTTCATCCAAACCTACAACATATTGCACCCGGCGCCTCCTCGGGGATGTGCAGCCCGGCGCGCAGCGAAAGCGGGAGAAAAGCCATGTCGTTGGAAGCTGTCGCCGCGGCGACGGACGGGCCGGCTTCGTCGCGGCCGGCATTGCCCGCACAGGTCCTCAAGCGCGATGGCCAGCGTGCCCCTTTCGAGCTTGCCAAGATCGCCTCCGCGATCGCTCGCGCCGGTGCCGCGACCGGCGAGTTCGACGCCGCCGCGGCGAACGAGCTCGCCGAGGCCGTCGGCCGCGTGCTCGCGCACCGCCACACCGGCGGCGTGCCGGACATCGAAACGATCCAGGATTGCGTCGAGCACACGCTCGCCGCCGCTGGCTGGTTCCACACGGCGCGCGCTTACATCGTCTACCGCGATCGCCACGAGCGGTTGCGCGCCGACCGCAAGACGCTGGTCGACGTCGCCGCCTCGGTCGACGAGTATCTCGACCAGAGGGACTGGCGCGTCAATGCCAACGCCAACCAGGGTTACTCGCTCGGCGGGTTGATCCTCAACGTGTCGGGCAAGGTCGTTGCGAACTACTGGCTGTCGCACGTCTATGCCCCCGAGATCGGTCACGCGCATCGCGATGGCGACGTCCACATCCACGACCTCGACATGCTCGCCGGCTACTGCGCCGGCTGGTCGCTGCGCCAGCTGCTGCACGAGGGCCTCAACGGCGTGCCGGGCAAGGTCGAGGCCGGGCCGCCGAAGCACATGTCGAGCGCGGTCGGCCAGATCGTCAACTTTCTCGGCACGCTGCAGAACGAGTGGGCCGGCGCGCAGGCATTCTCGTCGTTCGACACCTACATGGCGCCGTTCATCCGCCGCGACGCGATGACCTACGACGCGGTCAAGCAGTGCATCCAGGAACTGATCTACAACCTGAACGTGCCGTCGCGCTGGGGCACGCAGACGCCATTCACGAACCTGACGTTCGACTGGGTGTGCCCCGAGGACCTGCGCGAGCAGATTCCCGTGATCGCCGGCTGCGAGATGCCGTTCGCCTACGGCGACCTGCAGCCCGAGATGGACATGATCAACCGCGCGTACATCGAGGTGATGACGACGGGCGACGCCAAGGGCCGCGTGTTCACGTTTCCGATCCCGACGTACAACATCACGCCGGATTTCGACTGGGACCACCCGAATTGCGAGGCGCTGTTCGCGATGACCGCGAAATACGGACTGCCGTATTTCCAGAACTTCCTGAACTCGGAACTGAAGCCGAACATGATTCGGTCGATGTGCTGCCGGCTGCAACTCGACCTGCGCGAGCTGCTGAAGCGCGGCAACGGCCTCTTCGGCTCCGCCGAGCAGACGGGATCGGTCGGCGTGGTGACGATCAACTGCGCGCGGCTGGGCTATCTCAACGCGGGCGACGAGATCGGCATGTTCGAGCGCATCGACGAGCTCCTGGGCTACGCGAAGGACAGCCTCGAGGTGAAGCGCAAGGTGATCCAGCGGCTGATCGATCAGGGGCTCTTTCCGTACACCAAGCGTTACCTCGGCACGCTGCGCAATCATTTTTCGACGATCGGCGTCAACGGCATCAACGAGATGGTGAGGAATTTCACCGGCGGCAACGACGACATCACCACGCCGTGGGGTCACGCGTTCGCGGTGCGCCTGCTCGACCACCTGCGCGCGAAGATCGTCGCGTTCCAGGAAGAGACCGGGCACATGTACAACCTCGAGGCAACGCCGGCCGAGGGCACGACCTACCGCTTCGCCAAGGAAGACCGGAAGCGCTGGCCGGAAATCCTGCAAGCGGGAACGCCGGAGATGCCGTATTACACAAACAGCTCGCAGCTCCCGGTGGGCTTCACCGACGACCCGTTCGAGGCGCTGACGAGGCAGGAAGAGCTGCAGACGAAGTACACCGGCGGCACGGTGCTCCATCTCTACATGAGCGAGAAGATTTCGTCGCCGGGAGTCTGCAAGGCGCTGGTTCGGCGCTCGCTGGAGCGCTTCCGGCTGCCGTACATCACGATCACGCCGACGTTCTCGATCTGCCCGAAGCACGGGTATCTCGACGGCGAGCACGAGTTCTGCCCGAAATGCGATGAAGCGAAACTTGCCGAGAAACAACGCAAGCTTGCTGCCTGACTCGACGCGATGAATCGGAGGAGCGCGATGAACACGATGACCGAAACGAAGCACCTCACCGAAGCGATCACGCTGAGCGCCGATGAGCGCCAGCGCTGTGAAGTGTGGACCCGCGTGATGGGCTACCATCGCCCCGTCGCGTCGTTCAACATCGGCAAGAAGGGCGAGCATTCCGAACGCCGCTTCTTCGTCGAGGAGCGCGCGCGGCCGCACTGCTGAGCCGCAGCGCAGGCTCGCAGCCCGAGGTCGCTATGCCCGACGGCGTCACTGTTTCGAGTGCCGCGCGCGCCGATGCGCTGCGCGTGGGCGGTTTCGTCCCGTTCACGCTGACCGATTACCCGGGCGCGCTCGCGGCCGTCGTGTTCTGCCAGGGCTGCCCCTGGCAGTGCGGCTATTGCCACAACCCGCACCTCCTCGCAGCGCGGGGAGACGACGAGCGCCAATTCGCGCGCATCCTCGACTGGCTCGGCACGCGCCGCGGGCTCCTCGACGCCGTCGTGTTCTCGGGCGGCGAGCCCACGGTCCAGGCCGAGCTTGCCGACGCGATTGCGGCGGTGCATGCGCTGGGCTTCCACGTCGGGTTGCACACCGGCGGCGCGAATCCGCGCCGGCTCGCAGCCGTGGTGCCACAGGTCGACTGGGTCGGGATCGACGTCAAGGCGCCGCAGACCGAATACGCCGAAGTGACCGGAGTGCGCGACAGCGGTATCTTTGCGTTCGCGAGCCTCGACCTCGTGCTTGCATCCGGCATCGCGCACGAGGTGCGCACGACCGTGCATCCGGCGCTGACGTCGCCGGAGGCGCTCGAGCGGCTCGCGCGCGAGCTCGCCGATCGCGGCGTCGGACGCTGGGTGCTGCAGCCGTTTCGCGCGACCGGTTGCATGACCCAAACACTCGTTTCCAGTGCGCCGCACGGAGTCGTCATTGAGTCCGCGCTGCTTGCGCTCCTGCGCACGCACGTGCCCGCGATCGAGGTGCGTGGTTGAGGTTGGCGGTCGTCCGATCGCGTCTGTGGTTTTTCAGCTAAGCCCTTTGGCCTAATCCATCGCCGCTCTCCAGGGCGTAGAGGGCCTGTCTGCCGCCCCCACCTGTCGTTTCCTACAGGTGCGCGTCGATGCTACCCGTCCTAACGTGCGGTCGCGCCTAACTTGAAAAAGCTCGACCAACGAATGCTGGCGCGATGCAGCCGCTGTGCCGTCAGCGCGCGACCGGGGAGGAAACGTTGGTCTGCCTACATGAAATCCGGATATCGGGCTCACAGGTGCATGCGCATGGCCGCCATGACGTCGCAGCGCCGCGCGCTGCGATTCATCGTCAACACCTGCGCTCCTTTGGGCGGTGTGTCGTCGTCGCGTGCCTTGCGGTCATCGGCACGGTCCATGCGGCGTCGAATGTCGTGCAGTACACGCACGATGCCGCCGGCAACATCGTTGCCATCCGGCGCGTCAACCCGTCGCCGATCACGATCGCCGGAATCGCGCCACCCTCCGGCCCGACCGGAACCGTGGTCACGATCACCGGAACCGGTTTCGGCACGACGCCAACCGCCAACGTGGTCACGTTCAATGGCGTGGCCGGAGCAGTCATCGCGGCAGCGGTCACCGCGCTCACCGTTGCAGTACCGGCGGGCGCCGCCACAGGAAGGATCGCGGTGACGGTCGGCGGCGATACCGCGACCAGCACCCAGGATTTCGTCGTCGCCGCGTCGGGCGTTCCGACAATCACCGGATTCACGCCGGCGGCGGGCCCGCCCGGCACGGCAGTGACCGTCACCGGAACGAATTACAACGCCGCGCCAGGCGCCACGACGGTCAAGCTGAATCAGAATGCCGCGACCGCATCGGCGGTCACGACGACGCAGCTGGCGTTCACCGTCCCGGTAGCCACCGGCTCCGGCAGGATCCGCGTCGCGACCGGTGCGGGCAGCGCCGACAGTGCCGCGGATTTCGTCGTGCCGCCCGGGACAGTTGCCGCGAATGCGATCATCGCCACGACCAGGCTCGTCGCGAACGGCCCGGCGCAAGGCATCGGCCTTTATGCCGCCGGCAAGTACGGAGCGGTCCTGTTCGACGGCAACGCGGGAGACTGGCTGAGCCTTCAGCTCGGCAATTTCACAGTCAATCCGGCGGGAGCAACGATTGCCTACACCATCTACAAACCGGACAACACGCAACTCGCGAGCGGCGCGCTGTCCGCCGCGAATCTCTCGATTCATTTGCCGGCGTTGCCCACGGCCGGCACCTACACGATGCTGCTTGGCACAGGCATCGCGCAGGTTTCGCTCGACGCCAGGCTCGAGAGCAATGTCGTCGTCCCGGCCGACGGGACGGTGGCCATCGCGCGGAGTTCCGGGCAATCCACGCGGGCGCTGATCGCGGCGGTGGCCGGCGAGCAGAAAGCGCTGCTGGTGTCGGCGTTGGCGATCCTCCCCGCCGGCGGCAATCTCGAGTGGACGATTGCTCTGCCGAACGGATCCACATTTCGCAAGGGCTACGCAAGCGGGTTGGGCGCCACGACGCAATTGCAACCGTTCACGACGACCGGCACGCATTCCGTGGTTTTTGCGGCGAGCACCACGGCGACGCAGTCCGCCTTCAAGGTCGGGTTCCTTGCGGGCGTCACCTTGCCGGTCGACGGGCTCGCCGTCGATCTTGCGATCGCGAATCCCGGCGAGGGTGCGCGCCTCGGCTTTACCGGAGTTGCCGGACAGAATCTGGGGCTCGGCATCACCGGGCTCGTCCTCAATCCGACGTCCGCTACGTACGCGAGCATTGCGGTGTACAAGCCGGATGCCAGTTTGCTTGTGTCTATCAGTTGCCGTGTCGATGGCACCCAATGCGCGGCCAATCTGACGAATCTTCCCGTCACCGGCACTTACAGCATCATCGTGCAGCCGGCGAGCGGCGCGACGGGATCCCTGCAGGCGTGGCTCTCGCGTGATGCCGCAGGGACCTTGGCAAGCGGCACGCCGTTGCGACTGACGCTGGGGCGTCCCGGCCAGAATGCACGACTGACGTTCCCAGGGGCTGCCGGCGCGCTGATCGCACTCCAGGTGCGCGACGTCGTGACGAGCCCGGCGGCGCAGGGGCTTCTCATCACGATCGACAAGCCCGATGGCTCACGGCTGACCTTCTCCCACTTGACCGGCGCCGGGCAGATCCTGGTCGCACCACCACTGCCGGTCACCGGCACGTACACGGCCTTTCTGGAGCCCGAATCGGCCGCCAGGGGAGCAGCCACCGCGACGATGGAGGTGCTGCTCGACCCCGGCCAGAACCTTGCCATCGATGGCCCGACGTCCGACGCGGCGATCGCGCTCCACGGCGCAAGCGCGCGCTACACGTTTGCCGGAACGGCAGGCCAGAACCTGGGCCTGGGCATCAGCAATCTGGCGTTGAATCCGAAGGCCGATGCGACGGTATACGTCTACGGACCGAATGGAACACAACTTGGCGCTTACGCATGCGCCGCGGCGGCCGGCGGATGCGGCACCAATCTCAACCTCCAGGGCGCCGGCACCTACGGGATCGTGGTGCGTCCGTCCGCGGACGCGACGGGCGGGTTCGCCGTCACGCTGTCATCGGACTTCGGCGGATCGCTGGTCGCCGGCGGCCCCGCGTTGCTGGTTCCTCTCGAGCGGCCGGGTCGCAATGCGCGCCTCACCATCGCCGGCACGGCGGGCCAGACGGTTCGGCTCGCCTGGTCCGCCGCCGCGATCTCCGGACTGTCGGGCAAGGCGCTTGCGTACGTCATCACGCCAAGCGGCGCCACGCTGGGCACCGTCTGGATCGTGAACGGAGCGTCGGGGGGCTATGACGTTCCCGCGTTGCCGGCGACCGGCAATTACACGGTGTTCATCGACCCCGCGGCAGGAGCAACGCTGAACGCGACCCTGACGCTCATCGCGCGCTGACTGCCGCCGGAAAGCCTGAAGGGGGTGCAATGACGACAAGACTTCGCTGGCATTGCGTGCATGTTCTGGTGGCCGGCGTGATTGCCTGCGCCATGGCCGACGCGCAAACGGTCGACCTGCGCTGCGTAGCCGACGGCGGGATCGCGCTGTGCACCGAACCGACGCATGTTGCCGATCCGCCGGGCGCCCCCGTCGACTCCGAAATGTGGACATACAACGTCTGCGATCTCGCGGGAACATTTGCCTGGCGAGAAAGCGCCTGGACCAAGGTGCGGGACGGGAAACCCATCTTTGATCCCGATATCGTTCCCGTATCGACGGCTTTCGAGCAGATCGTCCACAACGCATGCCAGATCGCATTGACGGACACCGGCTGGGGCCAGACGATTCCGTCCAACATCCTGTGCTGGACCGGAGCGCCGCTCGTCAGGAACGGCAGTCTGGTCCGGGATTTCCGAAAACTCAGCTTCACGGGGTTGACGCCCGGTTCCACCGGCTGCAACCAGGCTTGGACGGAGGTCGTCTACGCCGGGAAATGGCGGAAGGTCGCGTGCCCCAGGACCTATGGCACGCGGACAAGATCGAACGGCGACCTCGAATGCTGGAAATTGCCGCCGGAATGCACGGAGCGCGCCAGCGTCGGCAACCCGATCACGCTTCTCGACGGCTGCAAGTCACAGCGCGAGGTGGATTACCGGTCGCGCACGCCCGGTGGCCTCGAGGTCGAGCGTCACTACAACAGCGCGGGGTACTTCCGGTTCGACGTGGCGGCGGAGCAGGCGGGCGATGTGTGGCGCACGACCTGGGACCGGCGCATTCTCGTCCCGCCCGTGGCCGGCAATGTCCTCGCCTACGCGCAGCGTGCCGACGGCTCGCTGCAGGCATTCGGCACCGCGGGGCGTGAGCTGCACAACAACCGGGGAGGAGCGTCCGCACTGCTCCAGCGCCTGGCCGATGCGACAGGCGCGGCGACAGGATGGCGGCTCACCACGGCGAACAGCGATGTCGAGACCTATGATGCTTCAGGCCGGTTGCTTTCGATCGCACTGCGCATAGGGTGGACCTACGCATTGACTTACAACGTGAGCGGCCAGCTCGCCGCCGTCACCGACGCTTTTGGCAGCACCGTGACGTTCACGTACGACGCGTCGGGCCGCCTCGCGGGCTTCGTCGCGCCGGGCAATCGCGTTTACGTCTACGGTTACGACGCCGCGGGCCGTCTCACCTTCGTCACGTATCCCGACAACACGGTCCGGACCTATCACTACGAGAACATCGGCTTCCCGCACGCGCTGACCGGGATCACCGACGAAAACGGGAACCGCTTCGCGACGTGGGGCTACGACGGATCGGGTCGCGCCAATTCGTCGCGCCATGCCGGCGGTGCCGAAGCCGTGACGCTCAACTACGGCTCGTACTCGTCGACGGCCAACGAAGGCGCGACGGGTGTCACGGACGCGTTCGGAACCGCCCGGACCTATTACTATCAGGTCGTCGGCGGCGTGGCGCGCATCAAGCGCGTGACCGACATCGCCGGGAGCGCAATCTCTTCCTTCGATGCCAACGGCAACGTCGCCTCCCGCACCGACGTCAACCGGAATCAGACGACTTACGCGTACGATCTCGCGCGAAACCTGGAGATCTCGCGCACGGAAGCGTACGGAACCCCGCAGGCCCGCACGATCACGACGCAGTGGCATCCTGTCTTTCGGCTGCCGGTGAAGATCGTCGCGCCGTCCGGCGTCGCCGGCGGCAGCGAGGTGACCGACTTCGCCCACGACGCGCAGGGAAACGTGCTGCAGAAGACGATAAGCGCCGGTGGCAGAACACGGCAATGGAGCATGACCTACAACGCGATTGGCCAGGTGCTGACGGTCGACGGACCGCGCACCGACGTGAGCGACCTCACGACTTATACCTACTACGACGCAACGGATCCTTGCATCGGGTGCCGCGGCAACGTGAAGACGACCGCCAATGCGGCGGGTCACCTCACCACGTTCGAGGCGTACGATGCCGACGGCCAGCCGACCCGCATCACCGATCCCAACGGCGTGGTGACGATGCTGAGCTACGACGTTCGCGGCCGGCTCAGGTCGCGCAGCGTGAACGCCGAGACTACGACTTTCGATTACGACGGCGCGGGGCAGCTCGTCCGGGCCACGATGCCCGACGGGAGCTTCCTGCGTTACCAGTACGATGCTGCGCATCGCCTGACGGAAATCGCCGACGGGCTCGGCAACGTGATCCAGTACACGCCGGACGCCATGGGCAACCGGATCAAGGAGGATGTGTTCGATCCGGCGGATCGCCTGGTGAGGACCCAGAGGCGGATCTACGATGCGCTGAACCGGCTCTACAACGACATCGGCGCGGCAGGCCAGATGTCCGCATATTCTTACGATGGCAACGGGAATCTGAAGTCGAGCATCGATCCGCTGGCCCGGAGCACCGCGCTCAGTTACGACGCGTTGAATCGCCTGCTGAGCGTCACCGATGCGATGGGCGGTGTCACCCGGTACGGCTACGACGCGAAGGATCGCCTGATATCGGTGCAGGATCCGATCAATCTCACGACGACGTACACCTACGACGGGCTCGGCAATCTCACGCAGCTGGCGAGTCCCGACACGGGCGTCGCGACCTACGTGCCGGATGCCGCCGGCAACGTCGTCGGAGCGACCGATGCGCGCGGGACAGCGACAAGCTACGTCTATGACGCGCTCAATCGTCAGACGCTGGCCACCTTCGCCGACGGCAGCGTTGCGTTCGAGTACGACAGCACGCCGACCGGGGGCGCATTTGCCAGGGGCCGGCTGACCAGAGTCGCCGACCCGTCGGGGAACACGACGTACGCCTACGATGCGTGGGGCCGTGTGCTGCGCAAGACGCAGGCGGTGGGCAGCGACGCGTCGGTCAGGAGCTTCGCGGTCAGTTACCAGCACGCAGCGGGCCGGTTGACGGGCATCACCTATCCCTCAGGACGTGTGTTGAGTTACGCTTTCGATGCGCAGGGGCGGGTGACCGGCGTTGCGATCGGAGGCCAGACGGTGCTGAGCGGCGCGACGTACTTGCCATTTGGAGCGGTGCAAGGCTGGACCTGGGCCAACGGCCAGCAGTATGGGCGCGCCACCGATCTTAACGGCCGGATCGTGTCGCTGACGCTGGGGCCGGACACGGCGGCCTTCGGGAACGAGAGCTGGTCGTTCGGCTACGACCGCCTGAACCGGCTGACCACGGCGGTGCTGCCGCAGGACGAGACGCTCGCGTACGCGTACGACGGCAACGGCAATCGCAAGCAGGAAACGCGCACCGGCGCGCTCACCAACTACGGCTACTTCGCGGCGTCAAACCGATTGCAGGCGCTGACCGGTGCGGCGAGCAGGAGTTTCACCTATGACGCGATGGGCAATCTCACGAGCAATGGCAGCGTCACGTTTACTTACGACGGGCGCGGTCGTCTGACGCAGACGAGCAGCGGCTATCGCTACGCAATCAACGGCCTGGGCCAGCGGGTGAGCAAGAGCGGACCAGACGGATTCACGCACTTCGTCTACGACGAGCAGGGACGGCTGCTCGGCGAGTACGATGCCGCAGGCGCGCCACGCCAGGAGCTCATCTATCTCGGCGACACGCCGGTGGCGAGCGTGCGGCCCGGCGCGGGCGACAGCATCGCTATCTTCCCGATCTACACCGATCATCTCAACACGCCACGGCTCATCACCAACCAAGCCAGTCAGATCGTATGGGAATGGAAGACCGACACCTTCGGCGCCGGCGCCGCGAACGAGAACCCGGGCGGGCTCGGCGTGTTCTCGTTCAACCTGCGGTTCCCGGGGCAGTACTACGATGCCGAGACGGGGCTGCACTACAACTACTTCCGGGATTACGATCCGAGCGTCGGGAGGTATGTGGAGAGTGATCCGATTGGGTTGCGGGGTGGGCTGAATACATACGCATACGTATACGACCCTCTGACGCAAATAGATCCGCTGGGATTGATGGGAAGAGCTCCAGGATCTGTTCGTCCTCGACCATGGCGGCCTCCCGGATTCTGAAACGTATTGCGGATCTGGTACGCACTTGAACCATTATATTCCGGACAGCTGGTATTGGTTTTCGTTTGGGAGGCATGCCGCAATCATGACCGTTGCTACGACACATGTGGCAGTATGCTACGCAAGATCCAATGCGACAATCGACTTCTATGTTGATATGGTTGCAGAATGTGACCGCCTGCCCGAATGGATTCCCAGAAGTTTCGATGTCGCGAAATGGCGCGTGACTACGTCACTTCGGTAATTTGGCTCGGTCGATCTGCATACCAGGATTCCCAGCGGAAATGCAATGGCGCGTGCTGATGTCACTTTAGTGAAATTCCTCAATGAATCATTATTCTTTTCATTCTCGGCATGTGTTGCTTTCCGTGATCTGCCACATCAAGATTCCGTCATTCATGCTGGCAAGTCTCACCGCGGCAACTTTGGTGGCGTTTGCCCTTCAAATCGATTGCGTACGTCCAGCTTGGATTCGTTCAGGCGCTTGCCCTTATTGCGTTTCTTACATCTTGGTTAATGGCAATAATCGTCGCATTCGCTGTTGGCTGGCTAGTACGAAAAAGACGGAGAATGGAAGGTAAGCAATACAATTCTGGGTAGTGCCATGCACACCAAGAATTGCGGCTAAAAGGGGTCAGCCTCAAATTCCCGGAAACCTCCCATACGCCGGCCGCAATTGCGACGCCGAAACATCGAGCCGTCATGACTACGTCCCGGATTGCGATTCAATTGCAGGGCGGTGGGGCGCCCGGTTTCACTTTCGCGCGAAGTAGACCTCGAACTTCTGTTTCGCGACGGCCTGGTAGTAGATTCCCTTGAGCCGGTCGCTGGCCGGATCGTAGGTGAGATCGTAGGTCGAGCCTCCGTAGCCGCCTGCCTGCAATTCCAGGAAGACGCGCAGGGCCGTGCCCTCCCGCGTTGCCTGTGCCTTTGCAAACGGAAGCTGATTCGGATTGAAGTACATCGCCTCGAGCGCGCCATTCGGGCCGATGTTCTTGATTGCGATCGTGTAGCCGCCGTCGGGTCGAACCCAAGCGCCTTTCAGGACATCGAGGCCGCTCTTTTCCACGGTCGCGGGAACAGCCACTCCTGTCGTTGCGGGCGCAGTGCCCTGTGCGGCCACGATGCCGATCGAGGTCGACGCTATTACGCAGCCCAGCAGGAGGGAGACACCGGATTTCATCATTTCATTGCCTTTCGCGCCGCCCGGTTTGCGAGCGCCGCGACGAGCGACGCCGTGGCCGCATTATGGAGCACCGTCTTCGGCAGTGATGGCATTTCCGTAATCGCGGCCACGCCCAGAAGCGGGGCGACAGAGGCGAGCGAGGTGAGTGGCAAGGCCGCCAGCGCGAGACCGCCTTCACACTTCCATGCGGGCTTCTGCGTCCACGCGAGAGCGGCGCGAAAACGGCCGAGCACGCAGAGCAGCGCGCGGTCTTCGCCGCCGCCCGACCTGCCGTGGCAGAATGGGCACCATGTCGGCCGAGGCATCGTTCTCCACGGCAACCGCGCGCCGGGACACACGCCGCGGGATCGCATTGTGGCTGTTCGTGTGCTGCGCGCTGGTGTTCGCGATGGTCGTCGTGGGCGGCGTCACGCGCCTCACGCACTCGGGTCTGTCGATCGTCGAGTGGCAGCCGATCGTCGGCACGTTGCCACCGCTGTCCGAAGCCGAGTGGCAGCAGACGTTCGAGAAGTACCAGCTGACCCCCGAGTACCGGCAGGTGAACCAGGGCATGACCCTCGCCGGGTTCAAGGGCATCTTCTGGTGGGAGTATTTCCACCGGCTGCTCGGGCGCCTGATCGGCGTCGTCTTCCTCGTTCCGCTGCTCTGGTTCGTCGCGCGGCGCGACGTTCCGCCGGGCCACGCGTGGAAGCTCATCGGCATCTTCGTGCTGGGCGGCCTGCAGGGGGCGATGGGCTGGTACATGGTGAAAAGCGGCCTCGTCGACGACC
This sequence comes from uncultured beta proteobacterium, assembly GCA_963823215.1. Taxonomy (GTDB): domain Bacteria; phylum Pseudomonadota; class Gammaproteobacteria; order Burkholderiales; family Casimicrobiaceae; genus CAIWHR01. The sequence goes on along the minus strand of CAWGKT010000017.1, from coordinate 479,127 downwards.
CGCGGGTGTCGCAGTTCCGGCTCACCGCGCACCTCGGCCTCGCACTCGCGATCTTCGCGGCGATGTTCTGGGTCGGGCTGTCGCTCGTGCATCCGCGCCGCGCGACGCTGGCCGCGGCGCCGCAGCGGTCGGTGCGGGCATGGGCGATCGGAGTCGCCGCGCTTGTCTTCGTGATGGCGCTTTCCGGGGGCTTTGTTGCCGGCATCCGTGCCGGCTTCGCGTACAACACGTTTCCGCTGATGAACGGCCATTTCGTGCCGCCGGAGATCTTCATGCTCGAGCCGTGGTGGCGCAATTTCTTCTGGAACATGGCCACCGTGCAGTTCGACCACCGGGCCATCGCATGGCTGCTCGCCGTCGTCGTGCCGCTGCTGTGGTGGAAGCTCCGGACCACGGACGGCCTTCCGTCGCGAGCGCGCTGGGGCGGCCACCTGCTGGTCGCGCTCGTCGCGGTGCAAATTGCGCTGGGAATCGCGACACTGCTCCTCGTCGTCCCGATACCGCTCGCGGCCGCGCATCAGGCGTGTGCCGTGCTCGTCTTTGCTGCGGCGCTCAACATCGCCCATGCGCTGCGGTAAGGGATAGAGACCGCCTTTGAAAGCGTGGTCCGTCCCCTTCCTTGATGCGTGTCAAGGAGCGGGGCGCCGCCGCGCTCCCACAATGCCCCGATGAATGCCAAAGCGGAATGCCGGGTGTTGCAAGGGGCGTGCTGATGGCCCGCGAAGTCACGCTCGACGTGCGCGGGATGGAGCCGCCGCAACCGCTCGAGCTCGTTCTCGAGACGATCGGTGACTTCCAGGCCGGGGACCGCCTCAAGGTCGTCATCGACTGCCACCCGACGCCGCTCTTCAAGATACTCGACCGCAACGGGTATGGTTATCGTACCGAGCCGGGCACGGAGTCGGTCCACGAAATTACGATCTGGCTCAAGGACTGATGAACGGCCCCCACATTCACGGTGTTCGCCGCCCGCCGCGGGGGCGCGCGTACCGATGCCACTCGACCATGCATTGCTGATCAGGACCGCCGCGCGGGAAGGCGGTGAGCTCGGCGCCGAGGATGCGCGCGTGCTGTTCGCCGCGATGCTCGCCGGCGAGGTTGCGCCGCGCGAGCTTTCGCAGATCCTCGTCGCATGGCAAAGCAGGCGCGCCTCGCTAGCCGAGATGACCGGATGCATGCGGGCGCTCGACGCGCACGCTGGCCGGCTGGAGAACCCGCCCGAAGGCCCGCGGCCCGTCCTGCTGCCGGCTTATCGCGGAACACGGCGGCAGGCCAACCTGACGGCGCTGGTCGCCCTGCTGTTGCGGCGTTACGAAATTGCCGTGCTGGTGCACGGATCCGCGCGCAAGGATCGCAGTACTGGCTGGCGACGAACGCAGTGCCCGTGTCGCTGCGCCGGATGGATGCGAACGCCGATCGCGTCACGACGGCTGATGTCCTCTGGGAGCTCGGCGTCGAGCCCGCGGCGAGCCTCGCCGACGCGCAGGCGCGGCTGCGGCATGACCACATCGCCTACGTCCCGTCGGCGTTGCTCGCGCCGGGCCTCGCACGGCTTCGCGTGGCGCCGATGCTGGATTCGCTGCCGGCAATCGCGTGCTCGCTCGCGCTGTTGATCGACCCGTTCGGGGGTGGCGGCTATCGCGTGATCGGTGCAACGTCCGCCGACGAGATGGCCGCGATGCGCGAGTTCGTGCTGGCGACCCGGGCCGACGCGCTGCTCTTCCAGGGCGCGGAAGGCGAACCGTTTGCCGATCCCCGCCATCAGCCGCGGCTCGAGCACATCGCCGGAGGCGTCGTGACGTTGTGCGCCGACGCGGAATCCGATGGCATCGCCCCGGAACCCTCGCTGCCGGCGGCATCCGATGCCGTCACCACCGCGGCATGGATTGTGGACGTGCTCGCGGGCACCGAACCGGTCCCGCTGCCCATCGTCATGCAGCTCGGTTGCTGCCTTGCCGGCGTCCGCTGCCAAGTTGCGGCGGGCTGATATCAGCGTCCCGGCGCGCACCGCGAGCCGATCCGGGTTTCCGGGCCTCGGGCCGGGCGAGGCCGCGGCGCACATCGAGTTCGACCGCTACGGCAATTACGCGTTGCCCGGCATCTGGCAGGTGGGCGGCGCGATCGACCTCCACGATGCGGCGATGTTCGCGTAGGTCAAACGCACTCCGCCGAACAAGCCGGTCGGAACATACAACGTGTTCGACAAGGTCGCGATGCGCCGGCGTCCCATTCGGGTGGAGTCGCCGGAAGCGAGTTACGCCTGGACGCGGGTACGGGCAGTTGCGTTCGGACTCCGTTCTCGAAGGCAGCCGGTGCGTCAAATGCCCCGATCGCATCCGGAGACTGCAGCCGCCCGGCACAGGTCAAAGTTCCAATTTGTGTTGGGATACAACGTCTTGTGATCTCTCGGCGCGCGGTAGCACGCCTCTTGCTTTGCAATGGATGCGGGGCTTCAACTTGGCGACATCCAATCATACGGCGGCATGAATCGCATCGTCCGCAACCGGGGGCAGGTCGATCAATGTCCACCGCGACGGCGGTAGGTCAGCCGTCGATCGCCCTGGCCACATGCGCGACTGCGCTGCCGCAACCTAACTGCAACCACGGTGATCAATATGCTCAAACGACTGCTTCTCGCAATCATGTTCGCAACGTCCGCAACCGGCGCCTGCGCCGCCGACAATACCGACATCTGGTACACCCCGGCGGAACCGGGATGGGGTGTGAACCTGGTGCAAAGCGACAACTTCATCTTCGCGACCTTTTTCATCTACGGCCAGAACGGCAGTCCGACCTGGTACACGGCGGAGCTCACATGGGATGGCGACCGCAAGTACACCGGGGGCCTGTTTGCGACCACCGGCACCGGGTTCGCCACTCCCTGGCAGACGGGCAATCTTTCGGTGGTGCAAGCGGGCACGGCGTCGTTCGAGCCGAGTTCGCTCGGCGCGCATCGGGGAACGCTTGCCTATACGGTGAATGGTGTCGCGACGGTAACGAAGAGCATCGAACGCCAGACGCTCACGGCGATCGTGCTGGGTGGCAGCTACACCGGCGGCCAGGCCGGGACCTATTCCAACTGCAATACACCTGCCGACAATCGCGCGTACACGGACCGCTACGACCTGGAGGTCACACACGTCGCAAGCGGCAACGTAACGTTCCAGTTCGCGTACTCGGCGAGCCTCACCTGCACGCTGTCGGGCAAGCTAGAGCAGCATGGACTGCAATACGGAATTCCGAACGCGACCTACCAGTGCTCGGACGGAGTCAATACATCCGCGACGCTGTCGGAGATCAGGGCGACCGCACAGGGAATCGAGGGACGCATGAGTGCTGCTTCGGCCACCGGTGCCTGTCGGGAGGACGCGCGATTCTCCGCGGTGCTGCAGTAACTCATCGTGGCGCCCGGAGCGGATGTTGGGGACAACACCCAACTCGCGGGCACCGGCCGGGGGAAAGCCCCCGGCGCGACGCCGGGAGCATCGGAATGTGGATCCAACTATCGCAATGAATCAATGCCTTGCGCAGGGATTTCGACGCGCGGCCGCATGGCACGTTTGGTGCTAGACGTACACCGGGAACATTTCCCGCCCTCACGCGAACTCGTTGCCACATCGAACAGGAGTCGACACCATGTACAAGATACTCACCCTTTCCATCGTATCAACCGTTGTTGCGCTCGCCGCCCCCTACTACACTGCAATCACCGTCGCCAGTGATGCGACGCCGATCCTGGTTGCACGGCGCGGGGCGGATGATCCTCCGGGCGATGTTCGCGGCGGACGCGGGGCGGATGATCCTCTGGGCCATGTGCGCCGTGGCCGGGGCACCGATGACGCCGTGTCGCCGAGCCGGCGCGGCGCCGACGACCCGGCGACCGACCAACGTCGCGGCCGTGGCAGGGACGACGTGACGCCGGGCGGACGCGGCGCCGACGACCCGCCGGGCCACCTGCGCCGTGGCCGTGGCCGGGACGACCCTCTGAATCACGGTTAACTTGACGCCAAGCACCCACGCTGATGATCGGCATATCGCATCGCGGACACCCTTTCGCGGCGTGGGCACTGGCGGCGCTGCTGGTCGCGCCATTGGCGGAGGCGGCCGACATTGTCGACGTTCGCGCGGTGGCCGGCTTGCCTCGCGCCGGTATCGTGGACGGCCAGGCGATCGCATGGCGCAACGTCGGCATCGTGGCCGAAAGTGACTGGCTGGACGCCGAGGCGAAATTCGCGGGTTGCCTTCCCGGCACGTCCGCGGCGCTGACGCCGTTTGATCGTTCCGATTCGGCCTGCTCCGTTTCGACGGGCGCGTTCTCCAGCCGCAACCGGGGGCATGAGCTCGCGTTGACGTTCAAGGTGCCCCGCTGGAGCGAAGGCGCGCCCCTGGTCGATCTGGCGCTGCGCAGTTGGCGCGCGCCATCGCGCGTTGCGGTGCCGGGCGAACGGCGTGACGGCACGGTGGCCGAACTGGTCGTCACGCAGCCGCTGGGCACAATCGACATGTACGCCGGATACTCGACGCCGGTAACGCAGGCCGATACCGCGACCCGCTGGCGCTCGGCATTTGCCGGAGTCACCTGGTACGTGGCGCGGGGCACACGTCTCGATCTCGTCGCGGACCGCGGCGTGGAGACCTCGACCGCAGCGATCGACCGCACGCTCACGCTGCGGCTCGTGCACGCCACCGCCGCGCGCAGCACGCGCGTCGCGGCCTGGACCGCGCGCGCGCTCGACGACCGCACCGACCCGTGGCAGATCGGCGCAGGGCTCGATATCACGTTCTAGCCAGCGAACCAATCGCGCGCGTCAACATTGCCAACCCTCGGTCGACGCAGCGGCACGGAGACCTGGCTGGCTGACCGCCGCGCGCAATGGCGTTGGGTGCTTTGCCCCAATCGATGGGGCAGGGCACCCATTCGATACGACTCAGTCCAGGTGGCGGCTATTGCGGAAGCTCGAGGTTGTACTTCTCGATGCGATAGCGCAGCGTATCGCGTGTCACCCCCAGCAGGCGCGCTGCCTGCGTGACGTTGCCCCGAGTCTGCGCGAGCGCCCGCACGAGAAGGTCGCGCTCGGCTTCCGCCAAATTGAGCTCTGCATCGTCTCCGCGTTTCTCGGTGTCCGCCGTGCCGTCGGCCACGACGTCACCGCAGGTGGGCAGTGCGAGCGTCGATGTCAGGCGCAGGTCGACGGCATCGATTGTCTCGCCTGTCGCCATGATGACCGCCTGTTCGATCACGTTGCGCAACTCGCGCACGTTCCCGGGCCACGTGTAGCGCAGCATCGCGCGCTCCGCCTCCGCAGTGAAGCGTAGCTGCGGCTTGCGGTAGCGTGCCCGCTGCAATCCGAGATAGTGCTCGGCGAGCACGAGCACATCGTTGCCCCGAGCACGCAGCGGCGGCAGGTCGAAATGCACGATGCGCAGGCGGAACAGCAGGTCGGCGCGGAAATGGCCGTCGCGAACCGCCTGCTCCAGCGCGCGATTCGTGGCGGTCACGATACGAACGTCCGCTCGCTGTTCGCGCACACTGCCGAGCCGCCGCACGGTCTTGTCTTCGAGCAGCTTGAGCAGCTTTATCTGCACGCGCGGATCGACGTCGCCGATTTCGTCGAGGAACAAGGTGCCGCCTCCGGCCGCTTCGATCAATCCGAGCTTGCGCTGCTTGGCGTCGGTGAAGGCGCCGCGCTCGTAACCGAAAAGCTCCGCCTCGAGCAGGTCGCCCGGGATGGTCGAGCAGTTGATCTCGACGAAAGGTTCCTCGCTGCGTACGCCATCGAAATGCAGCGCCCGCGCGACGAGTTCCTTGCCCGTGCCGGTCTCGCCGGTGATCAAGACGGCGGGAAGCTCGGTATCGGCCAGCCCGCTTTCCGCGTCAAGCAGCTGTCGGATCGCCGCCTTCAACGCGACCATGGGTGCGGAACGTCCGATCAGATGATCGAGGCCGCCGTCCGCCGCGATTCTCCGGCGGTGATACGTGAGCTCCTCTTCGCGTTTCTCCTGCCCGACCAGTTTCTCGAGACGAAGCTTGAGCTCGCTCAGTATGACCGGCTTGATCAGGTAGTCGTGCGCACCGGCCTTCATCGCTTCCACGGCCACCAGCTCGCTGCCGTGGCCGGTCATGAGTATCACGGGGATGCGCCGATCGATCTCCTTGATGCGTTTCAGCACATCGAGGCCGTTGATGCCGGGAAGGTCGTAATCGAGCAGCACCGCCTCGGGCCGGATTGTTTCGATCTGTGCAAGTCCGTCCTCGCCGGTCGACGCGACGCAGGCGTCGTAGCCGCTGCGCTTGAGGTAGGTGGCGATGTTCTTGGCGAGCGTCAGCTCGTCTTCGATGATCAGGATGGCGGCAGGCATATCAATAGGAATGAACGGGAAGCTCGACCACGATCTCGGACCCCTGCCCGGATTCGCTCGTGATCGAAACGGATCCGCCGAAGCGCGTCACGATGCGTTGCACGAGCGGCAGCCCAAGACCCAGGCCCTTGCGTTTGGAGGTGAAGAACGGCGCAAACACGCGGGGCAGCTGGTCGCGCGGAATGCCGATGCCATTATCGCGGATCCTGACCTGCACCGTGCGGGCGTTGAGTGAAACCTTCGCCGCCACGTCGAGCAGTCCGCCTTCGGGCATCGCTTCCAGCGCATTGGACAGCAGGCTGTTGAACGCATGGCCCAAACGGACACGCTCGCCGCGAACGGCGGGCAAGGCCGGGGCAATGGCCACGTTGAGCTCCACGCCGCGCCGCTGCATCTCGCGCTGGAAACCTGCCAGACTCGCCTGCAACAGCGGCGCGACGATACACGGCTTCGACCCGGGCGGGCTCCTGCTCCGAATACGTGAGCAGCTGCCTTACCCACTCGCTCAGCCGATCGACCTCGGCCGTGATGTCGGCGGCCGCCTCGCGCACGTAGGCCGACGAGTCATCCTGGCAGAGCTCGGCCGATGTTCGAATCGAGGCCAGCGGATTGCGGATGCCATGGGTGATCGCGCCTGTCATTTCGCCGATCACGGCCAGCATTTCCGATTCCAGCAGGCGCCGACTTTGTTCCTCGATCACGCGGTCGGCGCGGCGCACGATCCAGAACAATGTCAGAAAGAGGAAAAGGCCGCCGCCGAGCGCGATCGCCCAGATCAGCCGCAGGCCTTGAGCGATGGTCTGGAAGAGCCCTACGGGAATCCGGTAGACCTCGACCACCCCGACCACGGGACCGCCGGCGACAGCTCGCACGGGCAGATAATTCTCGACAAAACGCGGCTCGGCGCTGCGCAGCAGGAGATGCTCGGGCTTCGAGTCGCCGTTCGCGCCGATCACCCCGGACTCGACGGCGACTTTGCCGGCGAGCGCCTCCTCGAGCTCGTGGTTGGGCCCGAGATACTTTCCGATAAGCGTACGATCGCTCGACCAGATGACCTGCTGATCTCGCGCATAGATGTTGGTGCGGAGCACGTCCGGCAGCCTCGCGATATGGACGAAGAACTCCTCCAGACCACGGTCGCGCCCGCCTGCGGAACCGCCGAGAAAATACGCGCCCGTGTCCTGCGCCTCCGCGATGCTTTGCACGACGTCCATAAGAATGTGGGCATCGCGCTCGAGCAGATTGTCGGTGAGGAAACGCGAAAGAAGGATGGACGAGATCACGCTCACGGTTCCGATGCACGCGAAGCTCAACAGTGAGAACCAGCGGGTCAGATTGAACGACCGGCGACCGGTGCGACGTCGCCCCGGCGTCGACCCGTCGGGCGAATCCGGCCTGGACCCGGTGGAGGCGCGTGGATTGGAAGAGATGGGCATGGGTGGTCCGGAAGATAGGATCGGCAAGAGCGACGGCGGTACGGTCGGCGCCATTCCGATCGAGCAAACAAGCAAAAATCGTTCTACATTAATGTTGCCAGTGTAATTTATCCGTCCAATTGATCTGATGCGCCGGCCCGACGGCGCCCGCGAGCCCGCCATGACCCACGTCCTGCACCGCCACCTTCGCCGCACGCCACCGGTTGCCGTCAGCGGCCGCGGCATGTTCATCACCGACGCCTCCGGCAGGGAGTACCTCGACGCCTGCGGCGGCGCTGCGGTGTCCTGCCTCGGACACGGGCACCCCGACGTGCTGGCGGCGATGCACGCGCAGACGGACAAGCTCGCCTACGCGCACACGAGCTTCTTCACCACCGACGTCGCGGAAGAGCTTGCGGACCGGCTGATCCGGACGGCGCCGGCCGGGACGAGCCACGCCTACTTCGTGAGCGGGGGCTCCGAAGCGGTCGAGGCGGCGCTCAAGATGGCGCGCCAGTACTTCGTCGAGGTCGGGCAGCCGCAGCGCGCGACGTTCATCGCGCGGCGCCAGAGCTATCACGGCAACACGTTGGGTGCCCTTGCCGTCGGCGGCAACGAGTGGCGCCGACGGCAGTTCGGGCCGCTCTTGATCGACGTCGAGCACGTCGCGCCCTGTTACCCCTACCGCGAGCAGCGGGGCGACGAGACCGCGGAGGCCTACGGCGCGCGGCTCGCCGCCGAGCTCGACTCGACGATGCAGCGGATCGGCCCGGACAAGGTGATCGCATTCGTCGCCGAGACCGTCGGCGGCGCGACGGCCGGCGTGCTGACGCCGGTGCCCGGGTACTTCAAGGCGGTGCGCGAGGTCTGTGACCATCACGGGTGCCTCTTGATCCTGGACGAGGTGATGTGCGGGATGGGCCGCACCGGCACGCTGCACGCCTGCGAGCAAGACGGTATCGCGCCCGACCTCTTGATCATTGCAAAAGGCCTGGGTGGCGGCTACCAGCCGATCGGCGCCGTGCTGGCCCAGGAGCGGCTCGTCGCCGCGATGGCACGGGGGAGCGGTTTCTTCCAGCACGGCCACACCTATCTCGGCCACCCGGTCGCCTGCGCGGCGGCGCTGGCGGTGCAGAAGGTGATCGAGCGCGATGGCCTGCTCGGGCGCGTCCGCCAGCGCGGGGATGGGCTCAAGGTCCGGCTCCAGGCGCGATTGGGCGGCCATCCGCACGTCGGGGATATCCGCGGCCGCGGCCTGTTTTGGGGGATTGAGCTGGTGCACGACCGGACGACGAAGGTCCCGTTCGACCCGGCCGCCGAGCTGCATGCACGGGTGAAACGCGAGGCGATGGCTCGCGGCCTCATGACCTACCCGATGGGCGGAACCGTCGACGGCCGCCAGGGCGACCACATCCTGCTGGCGCCGCCGTTCATCGTGGAGGAGGCGCAACTCGACCTCATCGTAGACCGCCTGCACGCGGCCGTCGACGCAGCGATCGCATCGGTTTAAAGTTACAAGTTGTCACATTCGGCGCCGCCTTCGCGGTCCGCCGATTTTTCTAGGAGACTTGTCGTGAGAACCGCACGCATTCCCGGCTTGGCCATCGCCTTCGCCGCTGCCGCACTGGCGGGTGGCGTTTTCAGCACACCCGCCGTCGCGCAGCAGAAATTCATCACTATCGGCACCGGTGGCGTCACCGGCGTCTACTATGCGGCCGGCGGCGCCATCTGCCGGCTCGTCAACAAGGACCGCGCCAAGCATGGCATCCGCTGCTCGGTGGAATCCACCGGCGGCTCGGTGTTCAACGTCAACACAATCAAGGCGGGCGAGCTCGACATGGGCTTCTCGCAGTCCGACGTGCAGTATCAGGCGTTCAAGGGTCGAGGGCCCGTTCAAGGACGCCGGGGCCTGGGCCGACGAGCGCGCGGTGTTCTCGGTCCACCCCGAGCCGTTCACGGTCCTGGCTCGCAAGGAAGCCAACGTGAAGAGCTTCGCCGACTTCAAGGGCAAACGCTTCAACGTCGGCAACCCGGGCTCCGGCACGCGCGCGTCGCTGGAGGAGATGCTCGCCGCGATGGGCTGGAAGCTCTCCGATTTCTCGCTCGCCTCCGAATTGAAGGCCGACGAGCACGGCCCGGCGCTGTGCGACGGCAAGATCGACGGCTTCATCTACGGCGTCGGCCACCCGTCGGCGAACATCCAGGATCCGACCACCTCCTGCGGCGCGAAGCTCGTGTCGCTGACCGGTCCCGCCGATCGACAAGCTGATCGCCGACAAGCCGTATTACGCGAAGGCGACGATCCCCGGCGGCCTCTATCCGAACAACGCGGAAGCAACGACCACCTACGGCGTGCTGGCCACCGTGGTCTCGTCGTCGAAGGTCCCGGCCGAAACGGTGTACCAGGTGGTCAAGGCAGTGTTCGACAACTTCGAGGAGTTCAAGAAGCTGCACCCGGCGCTGGCCAATCTGAAGCCGGAGAACATGATCACGGACGGCAACTCCGCGCCGCTGCACGAGGGCGCGGCGCGCTACTACCGCGAGAAGGGCTGGATCAAGTGACGTCTTAGGGGCTCGTAGACGGGCCCACGGACGACGAGCATACCCGGGGGCGGAGGCGACTTCGCCCCCGTTTGTTTGGAAGGCGATTGCGAGGGGATCGGGCATGGCGACCGACATCGAGAAGGCACCGGAGGCGCTGCAAGAGCTGGTCGCCAAGGTGGATACCGGCGCAAGGAAACCGGCGGGCGTCACGTCCAGGGTGATCTTCACCGTGGCCCTCGCGTGGGCACTGTTCCAGTTCTGGTATGCGTCCCCACTGCCCTTCACCTTCGGCATCGGCATCCTTAACGACACCGAGGCGCGCTCGCTGCATCTCGCCTTCGCACTGTTCCTCGCGTTCACCGCGTGGCCCGCGTTCGGTTCTTCGCCCCGCGACCGCGTGCCAATCGTCGACTGGGTTTGCGCGCTGGCCGGCGCGTTCGCCGGCGCTTACCTGCTGCTCTTCTATCGCGAGCTCGCGTTGCGCCCCGGGCAACCCACGACGATGGACATCGCCATAGCGGTGACCGGGATCGTGCTGCTGCTCGAAGCCACGCGGCGCTCGGTCGGCTGGCCGATGGCGGCCCTCGCGGTGCTGTTCATCGTATACACCATGGGCGGTCAGTATCTACCGGAAGTCCTGTCGCACAAAGGCGCGTCGGTCTCGCGACTGATGTCACACATGTGGCTCACGACCGAGGGCGTGTTCGGCATCGCGCTGGGCGTGTCCACCGGAACGATCTTCGTCTACGTGCTGTTCGGCACGCTGCTCGACCGCGCGGGCGGGGGCAACTACATGATGCAGGTGAGCTTCGCGGCGCTGGGGCACCTGCGTGGCGGTCCGGCCAAGGTAGCGGTCGTCTCGTCAGCGTTGAACGGGCTCATTTCCGGCTCGTCCGTGTCGAACGTCGTCTCCGGCGGCATCTTCACCATCCCGCTGATGAAGAAGGCCGGCTACGGCGGCGTGAAGGCCGGGGCGATCGAGACCATGTCCTCGGTCAACGGCCAGATCATGCCGCCGGTGATGGGCGCGGCCGCGTTCCTGATGGTCGAGTACGTCGGCATTCCCTACTCGGAGATCGTCAAGAACGCGATCCTGCCGGCGACGCTCTCGTACATCGGCCTCTTCTACATCGTGCACCTCGAGGCACTGAAACTAGGCATGCAGCCGATCCTGCGTCGGGAGCCGCGTTCGTGGAAGGCGGCGCTGATCAGCACGGGGCTCGGCCTATCCGGGACGGTCGTCGTCATGGGAGTGCTGTACTGGGTGCTCGAAGCGGCCAAGCGCTTCATGGGCGACGCCACGCCGTGGGTGGTCGGCGCGATCGTGCTCGTGCTTTACCTCTTCTCCGTCTGGGCGGCGTCGAAGAGCCCCGACCTGCCCGCGGACATCGACATCGACCACCCTCATCCTCTCGAGACTTGGCCGGCGGTCAAGGCGGGCCTCCACTTCGTGCTGCCGATCGGCATGCTGATCTGGTGCCTGATGGTCGAGGAGATGTCGCCGTCGCTCTCCGCGTTCTGGGCAATCGTCATGCTGATCGTGCTGATGGCGACGCAACGGCCACTGATCGATTTCTTTCGCGGCACTCGAACGGATCGCGCCTGGACGAGCGGCCTCAATGACGTGCTGCAGGGCTTCAATGACGGCTCGCGCAACATGATCGGCATCGGCGTGGCGACCGCGACGGCCGGCGTCATCGTCGGCGCGATCACGTTGACCGGCCTCGGCCTCAGGATGACCGAGTTCGTGGAATTCGTCTCGCAGGGCAACGTGATCGCGATGCTGCTGTTCATCGCCTTCGTCTGTCTCGTGCTGGGACTCGGCGTGCCCACGACGGCGAATTACGTGCTGGTGGCCACGCTGATGGCGCCGGTGGTCGTCGAGCTGGGCGCGCAGGCCGGGCTCGTCATCCCGCTGATCGCCGTGCATCTCTTCGTCTTCTACTACGGGATCATGGGCGACATCACGCCGCCGGTGGGGCTCGCGACGTTCGCCGCGGCGGCGATCTCGGGCGAGAACGCGATCGCGACGGGCATCCAGGGCTCGCTGTACGCGCTGCGCACGGTGATCCTGCCGTTCATCTGGATCTTCAATCCGCAGCTACTGCTGATCGACATCGACAGCGTGCCTGAGCTCATCAGCGTCATTGTCGCTTCGACGGTGGCCATGCTCATCTTCGCCGCGGTGACGATGAACTGGTTCCGGATCAAGAACCGGCTGTGGGAGACACTGCTGCTGGCGGCCGCGTGCGTGCTGCTGTTCCGTCCGGACTTCTTCATGGACTTCCTCGCGCCCGAGTACGCGCATCTGCCGGCCGCGAAGGCGGTCGAGGTCGCGAAGGATCTGCCCGATGGCGGGCGCCTGGTGATGGCGATCAAGGGTTCGACGATCGAGGGCGAGGACGTCACCAAGACGGTCGCCGTGCGGCTGGGGCCAGCGGGCGACGACGGCCGCAAGCGCCTGGCGGAAGCCGGGCTGACGCTCACCTCGCTCGGCGACGCCACGCAGATTTCGGGTGTGAAGTTCGGCTCGCGCGCGAAGAAATCCGGCTTCGAGCAAGGGTGGGACGTGGCGCGGATCGAGGTTCCCTCCGGCCGGGCGACGCCGCACTGGTTCTATCTGCCGGCACTGGCCCTGATCGCGCTCGTCTGGTGGACGCAGGGACGGCGGATGCGACAGGTTACGGCCGCCTGATGGCGCGGTGCGTGTGGCCGGCGCCCGGGTTGCGTTCGAGGAGCCGCAAGTGGACGCCGCGCCCCGCGTCGCACTGATCCACGCGCTGGGACACTCGGTCGCGCCGATCAATGCCGAGTTCGAGCGGTCGTGGCCCGGGTGCGTGCGGATGAACCTGCTGGACGACAGCCTGTCGGCGGATCTCGCGCGGAGCGCCGCCGGACTCGACGCCCGGATGAGCGCGCGCTTCGTGGCGCTGGCCGCCTACGCGATCGGCACCGGCGCGCAGGGCATCCTGTTCACCTGCTCGGCGTTCGGTCCGTGCATCGATGCCGTCGGCGCGCAATGGCCCGCGATCCCGGTGCTGAAGCCGAACGAGGCGATGATCGACGATGCCGTGCGGGCCGCCACCGGCGGAGGGCGCCGCGGGCGCGTCGGCCTCGTCGCGACGTTCGCGCCGACGTTGGCGTCGATGCCTGCCGAGTTTCCGGCCGGCATCGAAGTGATTCCCATGCTTGCCGAAGGCGCGCTCGCGGCGCTCGATGCCGGCGATGTCGCTACCCACGACCGGCTTGCGGTCGACGCTGCGCGCAGGGCGCAGGCAATGGGATGCGACGTGATTGCTCTCGCACAGTTCAGCCTCGCCCGCGCGGCGCCGGCGGTGGCATGCGCAGTCCCGCTGCCGGTGCTCACCACGCCGGCGAGTGCCGTGCGGTTGTTGCGCTCCCGGCTGGAATAGGGCGTTGCATAGGGGACAGTCCCCGTTTCTCGGGGTCTGTCCCCTATTCCACGGTTTTCGGGCTCCGACCCCGAATGGCGGGGTCTGACCACTATTCACCCGTCAACCGGTGTAGTTGCGCAGCCGCGCGACGTCGCCGATCTTCACGTCGCGCCCATCGACGATGATGAGCCCGGCTTCGGTCAGGTCGTGCAGGATGCGCGAAAAGTGCTCCGGCGTGAGGTTGAGCCGTGACGCGACGATTGCCTTCGATGTCGGCAGCGTCACCGTGTACGGCGCTGCCGCATTGGCGTGTTCCTCGTCCTGCCGCAGCAGGTAGCCGATGACGCGTTGCGTGCCGGACTGCAGCGAATAGCTCTCGACGTCCATGATGAGACCGTGCAGCCGCCGCGACAGGCCGGCGAGCATCTTCTTCGCGAAACCAGGGTCATGTTCCAGTCCCTCGAACACCGCGTGCTTCGACACGTGCAGCAGCAGCGAATCGGCGAGCGTCTGGGCCATCACGATGTACGGCCTTTCCATGAACATCAGCGCCTCGCCAAACGAAAAGCCGGGGCCAACGATCTCGATCACCTTCTCGCTGCCCTGCGGCGTGACGAAAGAGAGCTTCACCTGTCCGTAGACCACGAGGTGGAAGCCGACGCACGCGTCGCCCTTGTTGAACAGGATCTCGCCACGCGGAACGTGGAGCTCGGTCGTGCCAGCGGCGATCCGGTCGATTTCGGCGGGCGCGAACTCCTTGAACAGCGGCAGATTGGCGAGGAACGCCTGGATCCTGATCTTTGGCGGCATCGGCGCGGCGTTGGCGGTGGTCGATATGGAGGGCGCGCTAGCGTATCACAGCACCACGATGTCGCTACCCTCCGGAGGGGCCCGGGGGATAGCGCGGTTGCGCCAATCGTCGGGGCGGGGGATCATATGCGGTTCCGACGCAAAGTCCAATACGAAAGCTTCCCATGGCCGATCCCCGCGCGCTCGACGAACCTCTATCCGAAACCGAGCTCGACGAACTCGAGACTTTTCTGGCGTCCGACGCGGTCCCGCACGACTGCATGGACCTCGAGATGCTCGACGGCTTTCTCGCGGCGATCGTGTCCGGACCCGACGCGATACAGCCGTCGGAATGGCTCCCGCAGGTTTGGAGCGAAGGCAACAAGAGCGCAGCCGCCGCATTCGCCAACAACGACCAGGCGCAGAAGATCATGGCGCTCGTGCTGCGGCACCTGGTCGGCATCCAGCGCACGCTCGGCGAATCGCCGACGCGCTTCAAGCCGCTTCTGTACCTGCCCGAGGAGAAGGCGCGCGGCAGCGAGCGCATGCCCCCCGAGGGCGCGGCATGGTGCGAAGGCTACATGGCCGGTGTCAAGCTGCGCGACGACGAGTGGCAACCGCTGTTCGACACACCGGATGCGCGCGACTGGATCTTCCCGATCGAGGCGCTCGCGTTCGGCGATCGCGACGACGATTTCACCGAGTGGGTCGACAGCGACGAGAAGCGCGCGGAGCTGATCGACGAGCTGCCGGTGGCCGCGGTGCTGATCTACCGCTTCTGGCAGGAGCGCCGCAGCGCCAAGCGGGTTCTGGGCGCGGGGGCGCGGCGCGGAACCGTGTCCGAGAACGCGCGCAAGTCGCGGCAGCGGCTGCACTGACGCACGCAGCTTCGCCTGGCGAGTTGCCGATTAGGGTCCCGGCCTCGCGGTTGCTTTCGCCACTGGTGGCCAGCGCCCGCGCGCGACGAAGACGCGTCGCGGATCGATGGCCATGACCGTCATTGGAAGACCCGAGGCGGCGTATTCGCGATACGTCGCCGGGGACATCACCGCATAGGCTTCGTCCAGCGCGCGCCACCGCGCCTCGAAAACGCTCAGTTCCTCGATGTACTTTTCGGGCTCGGCGGCGATGCCGTCGGCGAGCTCGCCCTTCTGCGCGACGAGCGTTACCGGGCGTTCGAGGTAGAAGAGCACGCTCTGGTCCAGCATTCCGACGCTGTAGAACGGAGGCCCCGGCGGAAACGGACGCTTTTCGGCGACGAACGTGTCGATGGCGTGTTCGGCCGAAAAGTACGCATCGAACACATGCGCCCCGCCGAGCAGGATCTGCAGGGCGATGACGTTGGCGACGGCGAGGACGGCGATGCGTGTCGTTGCGCCCAACCGATGACGCAACGTCCCCATGAGTGCGCCGGCCGCGAGCAGCGTGCCACCCGCGGCGGCGAGGAACGGCGGGTACTCCGCAAGCCCCGTTCCGACTTCGCGCAATTTCTCCACGGCGTTGAGCTGCGTCGAAAAAGCCACCATCGCCACGCCGGCGATGCCGCTCGCGATGGCACCGCTCAAGGCGATGCGCGGATGGCGTGCCGGTGAAGAAAGCCCGATGAGCCAGGCCATCGCCGGCAGCGCCGGCAGGATGTACAGCGGCAATTTCGAGCTGGAGACGCTGAAGAACGCGATGACGGCCACGGCCCAGATCAGCAGCAATCGCTCGACCCGAAGTGACCCCTCGCGGGGTGCATTCCAGGCATCCCGCAATGCACCGGGCAGCGCGCCGGTCCAGGGCAGGAGGCCTGCGGCTGCGATGGGAAGGAAATACCACCATGCGCCCGGGCGGTGGTGACCGGGTTGCAGGTAACGGCGGAAATGCTCCTCCACGAAGAACAGGTCGAAGAATTCCGGGTTCGCGCGTTGCACGAAAATGAACCACGGCAGCGTGATCGCCAGGAAGACGCCGATGCCGCGCAGCGAGAACGCGCTGCGCAGAACCGCCGCGTCCCGCTCGACGGCCGCGTAGACGCCAAGCGCCAGTCCCGGCAGCACGATGCCGATGAGGCCCTTGGACAGGACGGCGAAGGCCATCATCGCCCAGACCAGGATAATCGCCCAAGCCCGGGCTCCCCGTTCGAGGCCGGGTCGGTGCGCGCCGACGAACGCCAATAACGCCAGCGACAGGAACAAGGTGAGCCCCATGTCGAGCGAGAGTATCTGCGCGCCGAACACAATGCCCCAGGCGCTCGCCAGCATGGATCCGGCGAGCACGCCGACGGCCGGTCTCCGCCAACGCCACCACAGCGCCGCGGATACGATGACAAGGACGAATCCGGTCGTGGCGGGCCACAATCGGGCGGACCATTCGTCAGGCCCGAAGATCCGAAACGCGACAGCGGAGGCCCAATATTGCAGCGGCGGCTTCTCGAAATACTTGAGGTCGTTCAGGCGCGGCGTGACGTAGTCGCCGCTGGCGACCATTTCGCGCGCTACCTCGGCATAGCGGCCTTCGTCGGGCCAGAAAAGCCCGCGCGTCTCCAGCGTCCCGAACCACAGGGCGATGAAGAGAGCGGTAAGCACGCCGAGTGCCCACCGGCTCGCCATGGATTGGGGCGCGTTCATCCGGCGAGCACCAGGATTTCGCCGGGCGCGACGACGAACCGCACGCGCGCCCCCGGTGTCTGCGCCTCGGCAAAGCGCGCGTGGGGCAGGTCGGCAACGACGATGAGCGTGCCGACGATGAGCTCGTGGCGGACGAACTCGCCGAGGAATTCCGTCGTGCCGACTTCGGCATCGAAGGCGAGCCCCTCGACCGGCCCCGGCCCGGCGAGCCGCACCGCGTGCGGACGAAACGCGACCGCCACTTTTCCGCCGGCGCCCGCCGCGATGCCGGCGACACGCCCGGCCGGCAAGCCAACGCGGCCAAGGCCGTCGACTTCGACCGTGGACATGCCGGCCGCACCAGCCTGTACTGTTCCCGCATAGAGATTGATGGACCCGACGAACTCGGCGACGAACCGGTTGACCGGCGCGTCGTAGAGCTCGCGCGGCGTGCCGACTTGCTGGATCACGCCTTGATCGAGCACCGCCAGGCGATCGGCAACGGTCATCGCCTCCTGCTGGTCGTGCGTGACGAACACCGTGGTGATGCCCAGCCGCCGCTGCAGCCGCTTCAGCTCGAGCCCGGTTGATGCCCGCAGCTTCGCATCGAGGTTCGACAGCGGCTCGTCGAGCAGCAGCACGCGCGGCTCGATGGCGAGCGTGCGGGCAATCGCCACGCGCTGCTGCTGTCCGCCGGAGAGCTGCCCCGGGCGGCGGTCGTCGTAGCCGGCGAGGCTCACCAGATCGAGCACGTCGCGCACGCGCGCCCGGATGCGCGCGCGCGGCCAGCGCCGCTCCTCGAGCCCGAACGCGACATTCTGGCCCACGGTGAGATGCGGCCACAGCGCGTAGTTCTGGAACACCATGCCGACGTCGCGTTGCCACGGCGGCAGCGCGACGACGTCGATGCCGGCGATCCGCACCCGTCCCGCGTTGGCGCGATTGAATCCGGCGAGCAGGCGCAGCAGCGTCGACTTGCCCGATCCCGAAGGCCCGAGCAGCGCGAAGAACTCGCCAGGCGCGATCGACAGCGAAATGTCGCGCAGCACGACGTTTCGCGCCGTAGGCGAGGTTCACGCCCTCGATCTCGATGCCGACACCCGTCGCTCGAGGCATTTCGTCCGTCATTCGGTGTCCACGGTCATTTTCGTCCCGCCGGCTCGTCGTTCGAGCAGGCGCTGCGACACGTACATCCCAAGCGCGACGATCACGATGGCAATCACGCCCAGCGCCGCCGCGGGTCCGCGCGTCGCGATGCTCTGGTTGTAGAGATAGATGCCGTAGGACAGCGGCGCCTGCGACTCGCTGGTCGCGAGCAGGATCGTCGCCGAGAGCTCGACGGCAGCCGTGATGAAGCTCGTGACGAAGCCAGCGAGGATCCCGCCCATCATCAGCGGAATGACGATCCGGCGCGCGGTGTGCCGTCGGTTGGCGCCGAGACTCTGCGCGGCTTCCTCGAGCGACACGTGCACCTGCTGCAGCGCGGCCACGCAGGAGCGCACCGCGTACGGCAGCCGGCGCACCGCGTAGGCCAGCATGATCGCGATCCAGCTCGCCGTCAGCGCGCCGCCGATCAAGGGCAGCTCGATGCCGCGAAACGCGCGCAGGAAGCCGATCGCGAGCACGATGCCGGGGATCGCGAGCGCCGCGGAGGCGCCCCAGTCGAGCCATTGCCGGCCGGGCAGGCGCGTGCGCAGCAGCAGGTAGGCGATCGCGGTGCCGAGCACGACGTCGATGCCGGCGGCAAGCGTGCAATAGAGCATCGTGTTGCCGATCATCGGCGCGGAATCGGTGAGCACGAGGGCGAAATGCTGCAGCGTGTAGCCCTCCGGCAGCACCGAGAAGCTCCACACCCTGGCGAGCGAGAGGAGGAGCAAACCGAGGTGCGGCGAGAGCACCAGTGCCAGCACCAGCAACACCCAGCCGTACGCCAGCACCGCGCTCCTGCCGGTGAGCGGACGCTTGCGCAGTGCCGTGCCGCCGCGCGTGAGCGTGGCGTAATCGCGCCCCCGGGTGATCCGGGCGGAGAGCGCGAGCGCGCCGATCGAGAACACGATCATCACCAGCGCGATCACATAGCCGATCGGATCCTCGAGCCCGACCGACGTGATGCGCAGGTACGCCTGCGGCGCCAGCATGTTGGTGACGTTGAGCACGAGCGGCGTGCCGAGATCGTCGAACACCTTGACGAACACCAGCGCGGCGCCCGCGACAAAGCCTGGCGCCGCGAGCGGGAACACGACGCGGCGGAACAGCCGGAAGCCGTGACTGCCGAGGTTCTGCGCCGCCTCCTCCATCGCGCCGTCGATGTTCCCGAGCGCGGCGACGAGATTGAGCAGGATGAACGGAAAGTAATGCAGCCCTTCGACGAAGATGACGCCATAGAGGCCGTCCATGAACGGGATGCGGATGCCGAAAGCTTCGCCCAGCAACAGGTTGATCGAGCCGTTGCGGCCGAACAGCAGCTGCAGCGCCACCGCGCCCACGAACGGCGGCATCACGAGCGGCAGCACGCCCAGCGTATGCACCAGCGCGGCGCCGCGGAACTCGAAGCGCACGGTGAGGTAGGCGAGTGGAACGGCGATGAGCGTCGCAAACGCGACCGATCCCAGCGCCACCACCAGGCTGTTGACGAACGCCTCGCGCATCAGCGAGATCGACAGGAACGCACCGACGTGGCCGGTCGTGAAGCCGCCCTGCCCGTCGGCGAACGCCGTGTAGAGGACGGTCGCGACGGGCCAGGCCAGGAAGACGACGATGAAGGCCGCGACGGGCAACGCGAGCAGCCAGGCGCCGCTCACGCCGCCAGGTGCCGCGCGGACCGCGCCGGCGGCGACGGTCATCGCGTTCGCGGAAAGCGGGCGAGGGCGGTGGAGGAGCGCGCCGCCGCTGCGCTCATTTCACCGCGTTCGCGAGCTCGGCGGCCTTGGCGTAATTGGCCTTGGCTTTTGCCGCCCATTCCTCTTCGATCTGCGTGCGGCGCTTCGATGCGTCGGCGTCCTTCTTGTCGGCCTTGAACGTGGCGAGGAGCGCCGGGTCGGCAGCCTGCTTGTCGTCGAGGGGCGGTGTGAAGACGAGCCGCCGCGCTTCTTCGAGTTCTCGACTCGCCCGCGTGCCGACGCGCTTTTGCGCGTCCTGGATCGCCTTGGCCGCCGCGGCGAGCTCCTTGTGGCGGAACGTGACGAGCTGATCGAACAGCGCGACGACGACGTAGTAGCGCGATTCGGACAGGTTGGAATCGAAGTTGACCTTGGCCTGGATCTTTCCCGAGAACGGGTCGGGGTATCCGGCCGGCGCCTTCGTGTACGTCGCGGGCAGCACCGGCAGTCGGCTGATCTGCTTGTCGAGCAGCAGCGCCTGCCCTTCGTCGGACAGCGAGAACTGAATGAACCGCTTGCCGGCCTCGGGCGCCTTCGAGCCGGCGACGAGCGCGATGTTCGCGGGCACGATCGACGTCACGGCGGGATACGCGAATTCCACGGGCATCCCCGAGTTCTTCGCCGCGAGGCCGAAGAAATCGATCACGAGTCCGACGCCGAACTGGCCGCTCGCCACGCCGTCCGGCACGCCGAAGCTGCGCTCGGTGATCGCCGCGCAGTTGCCGGCGATCGCGAGGAGCTGCCCCCAGCCCTTCGCCCAGCCCTCGCCCTGCAGGATCGTCTCCACGGTGAGGTGCGTCGTGCCCGAGCGTGACGGGCTCGATATCGCCACATGGCCGAAATACACGGGATTGACGAGATCGGCCCACTCCTTCGGCTCAGGGAGCTTGTTCGCCGCAAGATAGCGGGTGTTCCACATGATCCCGTAGCCGGCGAGCGCCTGGCCGAGGTAGAAACCCTCCGGATCGTTGATCGGGTAGTTGCCGATCTTCGCCGGTACCGCGGGGTTCTGCGCGTCCGACTTCTGCAGCAGCTTCGACGACGCCAGCACCTCGAACGCATCCGGTGCCGATGCCCAGAAGATCTCCGGCCGGCTGCCCACCGGCTGCTCGCGCACGAACGCGATGCCCGCCGCGGTGTTCTTGTTCAGGATCTCGAGCTTGTCGTTCGGGTACTTCGCCTCGAAGGCCTTCTTGTAGGCGGCCGTCAGCTCCTTCGGGAACGACGTGATGACCGTCACGGTTTCCGCGGCGGCGGGGGATGCGAGCGCCGCGATGAGGAGCGACGCGGCGAGGCGGCGGATGCCCGCGTGGCGAAGCGCGGGAAGGGGTCGATAAGCCATGGTTTTCCTCCGAGTTTTCGGGCGCGCGTCTGCATCGGACTCGCGCCGCCAGCGCGCATTGTATCGCCCTGCGGTCAGTCCCTCGCCATCCGCAGCTTCAACTCCGTGCGGCCGATAAGGCGAAGGTCGGGCACGAAGTTCTCCTTGCGCAGATGCCGGACGTCGTTGCGCGTCACCGGTCCCACCAGCATCAGCCGGCGCGTCGGGCTGTAGCGGGCGAGCTCCGTGCCGAACACCTTCTGCAGCACGTAGAAGGTCAGATAGTGGTTGTCGACCATGGCGCGAATCGGCCGGCCAGAGCGGCGGACGATCTGGATGAGGTCGAGATCGAACAGCTTGTCGCCGTTGACGAGCGAATGTCGCTCGGGGCCGTCCGAGAACACGTAATCGTAAGGTCGGTCCGGAATCGACGCGTACTCCACGCCGCGGAAAATCTTGTAGTAGCCGTCGACTTTCGGGCTGTGCACGTAGTCCACCAGATGGGCGAGCTCCGGCGGGAAAGAGGCCATGGCCTTGCGATGCCAGCCGAGGTCTTCCTCCATCGACGTGATGCGACCCGGCGGCGCACCCACGGCGGCATTGTCGACGAGCGCGTGCGCAAGCACCACGGTCGAAACTCCGGAACCGAGCTCCAGCACTTCCCGCGGCCGGTATCGGCGCACCTCCTGATAGAGCGTCAGGTAATCCGACCAGGACATGCCGGTCACTTCGGACATCGCCCGATACTTCCGGATGGCGCCGGCCACGGCCGGAATCCGTTCCAGCGCCGCTTCGGCCCGGCGCTCGTTCGCCGCGATCAATCGCTCGAGGATTTTGGCACGCAACCGCGCGACGGGGCCAAGGCCGCGCGTATCCAGGGGGGAAAGGGGCATTGCACCTCGCTCGTCGGGTCGGCGAGTTCGCCGGCCGCAATGTTGAATTTCGGCGCAACCCTATCATGTCGTGCCCTCGAATCGGGCTTTCGGCGCGCGCGGTCACGGGCGGCGCATGCTCCCGGACCGGGCATCCACGGTTGCTGCCCGGCCCTTTGATGCAGGTCAAGAGGCGCTTCGTCGCGTGGCATAAGCTTCGGTCAGGGTTCGCCGGGGCAGGCGCGCGGAGGGGCGGCACCGCACCTGCGCGCTCCGCGCTGCCAACGCCCGGCCGTCCGGGAAATCGCGAACAGAACAGGGAATCGACTCATGGAATCGAGCAATCGCCTCATTGCCGGCGTCGGTCTTGCCGGCACGGCGCGCAAGAGCCGGTGGCCGGCGCGCCTCGACCTCCTCCAGAGCGGGACCGGTCTCGTCCTCGCGCTGTTCATGTGGGGCCACATGTTTTTCGTGTCGACGATCCTGATCAGCAATGATGCGATGTGGACGATCACCAAGTTCTTCGAAGGGTATTTCTTCTTCGGCCGCTCCTACCCCGTCATGGTCTCGTTCGTCGTGGCAGGTGTCATCGCGATGATCGTTGTGCACGCGTTCCTCGCCGTGCGCAAGTTCCCGATCAACTACCGGCAGTTCACGCTGTTCCGCGGCCACATGAAGATGCTGCAGCACGAGGACACCACGCTATGGTTCTGGCAGGTGCTGACCGGCTTCGCGCTGTTCTTCCTCGCGGCACCCCACGTCTACATCATGCTGACGCATCCCGAGTTGATCGGCCCCTACGAGTCCGGAGACCGCGTGTGGACCGGGCACTACTGGCCCCTCTACATCCTCCTGTTGCTCGCCGTCGAGCTCCACGGCGGCATCGGCCTCTACCGGCTGGCGGTGAAATGGGGCTGGTTCGCGGGGCCCGATCCCAATGCGACCCGGAAGCGCCTGAAGACGCTCAAGTGGGCGCTGACCGTCTTCTTCCTGGTGCTGGGCTTCGCCACGCTCGCCGCCTACATCAAGATCGGCATCGCGCACGCGCCGAACTACGGCCAGCCCTACGTTCCGGCCGCGCTGCAAGCCGCGCCGCAGGGGGTGCCGAAATGAAGGTCATCTACACCGACGTCCTCGTGATCGGCGGCGGGCTCGCGGGCCTGCGGATGGCGATCGGCGCGAAGCGCCGCGGGCACGACGTGATCATCCTGTCGCTGGTGCCACCCAAGCGCTCGCACTCGGCGGCGGCGCAGGGCGGGATGCAGGCCTCGCTCGCCAACGTGATCAAGGGACAGGGCGACACCGAGGACGTCCACTTCGAGGACACGGTGCGCGGCAGCGACTGGGGCGCCGACCAGAAGGTGGTCCGGATGTTCGTCAACACCGCGCCGAAGGCCGTGCGCGAGCTGGCCGCCTGGGGCGTGCCTTGGAGCCGCGTGCGCCGTGGCGACCGCACCGTCATCATCAACGGGCAGAAGGTGACGATCACCGAGCGCGACGAAGCCCACGGCCTGGTCGCGCAGCGGGATTTCGGCGGCACCAAGAAGTGGCGCACGTGCTACGTTTCGGACGGCACCGGCCACGCGATGCTGCAGACGATGAGCGACCAGGCGATCGGTGCCGAGATCCCCGTGCACGAGCGCACCGAGGCCATCGCGCTCATCCACGATGCCGGCCGCTGCTACGGCGCCGTCGTGCGCAACCTCATCACCGGCGAGCTGGTCGCGTACGTGGCCAAGGCCACCGCCATCGCGAGCGGCGGCGCCGGCCGGATCTACCGCGTGACGACCAACGCGGTGATCTGCGAAGGCATCGGCAGCGCGCTCGCGCTGGAAACGGGCATCGCCACCCTGGGCAACATGGAGGCGATCCAGTTCCACCCGACCGGCATCTTTCCCGCCGGCATCCTCGTCACGGAAGGCTGTCGCGGCGACGGCGGCTTGCTGAAGGACGTCGACGGCCACCGCTTCATGCCGGACTACGAGCCGGAGAAGAAGGAGCTCGCTTCGCGCGACGTCGTGAGCCGGCGGATGGAAGAGCACATCGCCAAGGGCAAGGGTGCCAAGAACCGCTTCGGCGACCACATCTGGCTCGACATCACCCTGCTGGGCGAGAAGCACATCCGGCACCAATCTGCGCGAAGTCTTCGAGATCTGCCACTACTTCATGGGTGTGGACCCGACCAAGGACTGGATCCCCGTGCGGCCGGCGCAGCATTACACGATGGGCGGCGTGCGTACGGGCCACACCGGCGAGAGCCCGAACCTGAAGGGCCTCTTCGCCGCCGGCGAAGCCGCCTGCTGGGACATGCACGGCTTCAACCGGCTGGGCGGCAATTCGGTGGCCGAGACCGTGGTCGCCGGAATGATCGTCGGCGAGTACATCGCCGACTACTGCGATCGTCTCGAAAACGAAGTCGACATTCCGACGGCGCTCGTCCACGATTTCCTGCGGCGCGAGCAGGCGAAGCTCGACGTGCTCACCGATGGCCGCGGCACCGAGGATGCGTCGGCGATCAAGGCGCGGATGCAGGACCTGATGACGGCCAAGGTCGGCATCTTCCGCCGCGGCGAGGACCTGCAGGCGGCGGTCGACGAGCTGCAGCAGCTGCTGGTCAGGAGTCGCAACATCGGCCTGCGCGAGAGGGCGCGCGGCGCCAATCCCGAGCTCGTCACCGCGTACCGCACGCAGAAGATGCTGAAGGTGGCGCTGTGCATTGCCCACGGCGCGCTCACCCGCACCGAGAGCCGCGGCGCGCACTACCGGCAGGACTTCCCTCGCCGCAACGACGCCGAATGGCTGAAGCGCACGCTGGCGACATGGAAGAGCGACGCCGACACGCTGCCGACGTTCGCCTACGAGGCGCTCGACGTCAACGCGATGGAGCTGCCGCCCGGCTGGCGCGGCTACGGCGCGAAGGACTATGTCGACCACCCCGACACGCCCGGGCGGGCCGCCGTGGTCGAGGCCCTGAAGCAGAAGATGGCCGGCACGCCGCGCTTCGCCGTCCAGGAAGCGCTGATGCCCTACGACACGCTGCTGCCCGAGCGGTTCCGCGGCCGCAACGAGCGCATCGACGAACCGATCGACGAACCCATTGAGACCGGAAAATGAGCGACGCCATCATCAAGATTGTCCCCGCCACAAAGAGCGGGAACGGTGGCGACGGTGGCAACGCCGTACGCCGCAGGCTGAAGATCAGCGTGCTGCGCTACAACCCGCAGGAGCCCGCGAAGCCGCCGCGCATGCAGGCCTACGAGCTCGAGGAAGCCGACGGCATGACGCTGTTCATCGCGCTGAACGAGATCCGCGAGAAGCAGGATCCGTCGCTGCAGTTCGACTTCGTCTGCCGGGCCGGCATCTGCGGCAGCTGCGCGATGGTGATCGACGGGCGGCCCACGCTCGCCTGCCGCACGCTGACCAAGAACCTCGGCGCCGAGATCACGCTGGCGCCGCTGCCGTTCTTCAAGCTGATCCGCGACCTGTCGGTCGACACCGGCAAGTGGATGCGCGGGATGAGCGAGCGCCTCGAAGGCTGGCTGCACATGAAGGACCCGAATCCCGACCTGCGCCGGATGGAGCAGAAGATGGATCCGGATCTGGCCGACAGGATCTACGAGCTCGACCGCTGCATCGAGTGCGGCTGCTGCGTGGCCGCCTGCGGCACTGCGCGGATGCGCAAGGACTTCGTCGGCGCGGTCGGCCTGAACCGCGTCGCGCGCTTCCGTCTCGACCCGCGCGATGCGCGGTCCGACGATGACTACTACGAAGTGATCGGCGACGACGATGGCGTGTTCGGCTGCATGTCGCTGCTGGCGTGCCACGACGTCTGCCCGAAAGATCTGCCGCTCGCCACGCAGATCGCATTCATGCGCCGCAAAATGGCGGCGATGGCCTGGGGGTAGCGCCGCCAGCCTGGAGGCGCGTTCGTCCATCCAATTAGACGCTATCGATCGGACTGATCACTCCACGTCCCCCGCGATTGAGAACGTGCGTGTAGATCATCGTTGTGCTGACGTCTGAATGCCCAAGCAGTTCCTGTACGTTGCGGATATCGTAGCCTGAGTCCAGCAGGTGCGTCGCGAAGGAGTGCCGGAGTGTGTGCGGCGTCGCCGGTTTGGCAATGCCGGCGCCGCGCCCGGGTACTTCCGATCGAGCGCGAAAGGAAGCCAGACCGCCCCGAAGTCGTCGTCCAAGTCGCTTCGATGCAGCTCGCGCGCGTGCTCGACCTCCTCGCGCAACGGCCCGACGACGCGCAGCGGCAGCATGGTCACCCGATCCCTGTTGCCCTTGCCATCGCGCACGAGGATCTCGCGCCGAGAAAACTCGACATCCTTCACCCGCAGACGCATCCCCTCCATGATGCGCAGACCGGTGCCATACAACAGGGCACCGATCAAGCGTTGAACGCCATCAAGTCGCGCGAGCACGCGCGACACCTCGCCGCGGGTGAGCACGATCGGCAGTCGGACCGACGCCCTGGCTTTCTCGATGCCGTCGAGCTACGGCAACTCGGTACCGAGCACCTCTTTGTACAGAAAGAGCAACGCGCTCTTGGCCTGATTCTGCGTCGACGCGGCAACGCGCGCCTGAACCGCCAAAGAGGTCAGGAACGCCTCGACTTCGGCCGCGCCCAACTCCGAAGGGTGTCGCTTGCCATGGAAGATGACAAAGCGTCTAATCCAGTCGCAATAGGCTTGCTCCGTTCGGATGCTGTAGTGCTTGACCCGGATCCGGTCGCGAACCCGGTCAAGCAACAGGACAGGCGGAGTCGCCCCCATAGTAAAGCGCCTTTCGGCCCCCGAATCACAAACCAGTGCTTTGATTCTCGGAGACTTTCCTGCAGCGTTCCATAGGGCACTTGGCCGACTTCGGCCCGAAAATCGGGGAAAGGCGCCCCAATTCAACCCGGCGGGGTCGAGCCATTCTTTACGTTAGGGCGCTACGAGAGCCAAACGCGATGAGCTACAAGATTGCTGTTGTCATCCTTTTGGCGCTCGTTGGGTATGGCTATACGCAATACGAACGACGTGCTCACCGCCTAGAGGATACTGAATCACTGGCGCCGCGGGCCAATGCATTACCTGGGCCGGCCATCGCAAGTCCGGGCGCTACGTTCAGATGCGACGGCCGTACTCATTGTTCCCAAATGACATCCTGCGCCGAAGCCACCTACTTCCTCCAAAATTGCCCAGGCACAAAGATGGATGGCAACAACGACGGCGTCCCATGCGAAAAGCAATGGTGCAATTAGCGGTGTCGGTGTCCGCGAGGTCATTCGAGCCCGCCTTGCGCCCTAACCACGCGGTCAACCGGACGCCGGCCGGCATAGCAGGTTCAGGCGAGCGTTTCGTCGGCGCCGGTTACCTTACTCGTTAGGCCTCTTGGGAGCCCCCGTGGCAAAAAAGAAGGAAAAGGAAGGTGCGAAATTTGTCCGCTACTTTGGACCATTGCTTAATGCGCTCCGTGGTCTCGGCGGATCAGCAAAGGCCGACGAAGCTGTGGACCGCGTAGCTGAAGATCTAAAAGTTTCGGATGACGTATTGAATGAGGTGCTTCCGTCCGGAGGGTCACGCTTTCGGAATCAAGTCGCATGGGCGAGGTTCTACCTTGTGCGAGAGGGACTACTTGATTCGTCCAAACATGGGGTCTGGAGTCTCACGAAAGAAGGGCTTGAAACATCCCTCACAAACGAGCAATCGCGAGAGATCTTTCTGAAGTGGGTGAAGATGTTTCAAGAGCAACGAAAACTCAAAGAGAAAACCGAGCCGGCTGCTGAACAAGTTGCGGAAGGAACTGGCTCAGTTTCAAAAGACTATCGGGAGGAGGTGCTGGCTCTCCTCATGAAGCTGCCCCCGGAAGGGTTCGAGCGCCTTGCACAACGCATTCTTCGTGAAGCCGGCTTCACCCAAGTCGTGGTCACTGGCCAGAGCGGGGACGGCGGGATCGATGGATTCGGCACACTACAGGTCAATCCCCTTGTCTCGTTCAAGGTGCTGTTTCAGTGCAAGCGGTACGCAAAGTCAGTGCCGCCTTCTCAAGTGCGCGATTTTCGGGGCGCAATGGCAGGCCGTGCCGACAAGGGAATCATCGTTACTACTGGAACGTTTACTGCCGAAGCTCGCCGAGAGGCAACGCGGGATGGTGCGCCACCGATTGAACTCATCGATGGAGAAAAGTTGCTCGATATGCTTGAGAAGCTTGAACTTGGGCTCAAACCAGTTACCACGTTCGAGGTTGAGCATGCGTTCTTCAAGGAATTCGAGGCCTAACCCAGCGGTCGACACGGACGCCCGCCGGCGGGGCTTCGCCCGGGCCGCGGTCGCCGGTTACCTTACTCGTTAGGCCGCACGAAGCGCGGCGAATCGTGGAGGATGCAATGATTGAAGCTAACCGCATCAAGTACCTGCGCATCGCTCTCATCGCTGTGGGTCTCATCTTCATTGTCGGCGTTTATCCGCTGACGATCGTTTGGCCCTCTGGCTGGGCCTGGCACACAGGCCAATCGGAATATCTGCAAATGATTCTTGTGCTCTACGCGACTCTCGGTGTGTTCTTGATCTGGGCTTCCCGCAATCCGCCGGAGCATCAAAGCTTGATCTGGTTCACGGTTTGGTCCAGCGTTGCCCACGGCGGAATAATGGCAGTTCAAGCCATTTTGAATCCGCAGCACATTGGCCATCTCTGGGGAGACGTGTTGGCGTTGTTCGTCGTGGCGGCTGTTCTTGCGCTTCTGATGCCGAAATCTGTGGGAGTGGTAAGTGCGGCGCGAGCGGCCTAACCAGGCGGTCGAGCGGACCCGCGGGCACGCGGCTTCTACTTTGCATGCGTGGTGGCCGCGGGCCGCTCACCTTGAACTTTAGGTTGCATGCGTAGCGCCGCGCCGCAGTCCGGGAGGCTATCGCAGTCCACTTGCGCATCTAGGTTATTGTAGCTACAATAACTGATGCGCATTACCTTCGATCCGGCCAAGCGTGCCCGCACACTTGCCGACCGAGGTCTTGACTTCGAGGACGCGGCAACTGTCTTCGAGGGCCTCACGGTGGAGGTCGAGGACACGCGCAGAAACTACGGCGAGCCCCGCATCATTTGCTACGGTTCGCTGTCTGGCCGCCTCGTCGTGATCGGCTACACGCCTCGAGGCACAACGCGACACATATTCAGCATGCGAAAGGCCAATGATCGTGAGAAAACCCGCCTCGCGCCGTACTTTGAAGTCTGACCTTACCAAGGTCGACGCCCATTCGATTCGCGCGCACGAGTACAAGGAGCTGCCGGAGCTCACGGAGGAGGCTTTGTCCCGCGCGGTCGTGAACAAGGGTGGTCGGCCGCGATCCGCCAATCCGCGCAAGCTGATTTCAATTCGACTCCCGCTCGACGTCATCGAGCGATGGAAAGCTACTGGGCCGGGTTGGCAAACGCGCATCGCCGAGCGCCTTACCAAAACGCGGTGATTCCCATGCAACCTAACCCGGCGGTCAACACGGACGCCGACCGGCGGGGCTTCGCCCGCGCCGCGGTCGCCGGTTACCTTACTCGTTAGGCGGCAGCCCGACGGCCAGCGATCGATATCGACAAAGACCCGTGATCGACCTGCGGCGTGAAGCCATGCCCGAGGCGTAGTATGGCCGGACTTCCCATGGTCAGCGAGGTGATCCGGTGATGGATCGTCGAACTCTGTTGCTTTGCGGGCTCACGTCCTTGCTTTCGGTCGCGGCATCCTTAGCAGGGGCCCAGACCGCCGCGCGGCCGCCCCGCGTTGTGATGCTCATCGGTTTGAATGAAGAGGGTGGTCGCCCGTTCAAGGAAAGCTTCCTCGACGGCATGCGTCAGGCCGGACAGATCGAAGGACGGACGGTCCAGGTCGATGTGCTGTATGGCGATAGCGACCCCTCCCGCCTACGGGAGCTGATCCGGGAAAGTGTCGCGGAAGCGCCAGCCGTGCTCGTCGTCGCCGGACTCACCGCCACGCGCCACGCTCGAGACGCCACGACGACGGTGCCCATCGTTGTCGCCACATCGGGCGATCTCGCGGATGCGGGGATTGTGAAAAACCTGGCCCGCCCCGGCGGCAACATCACCGGCGTATCCGACCTCGGCGACATAGGCATCATCAAGCGCTTGGATTTGCTCAAGGCCGCGCTTCCGAACGCATCGCGAGTGGCGTTGCTCATCAACCCGGAGTTTCCCAATACACCCAAGATCAAGGAGCTCGTGCAGTCTGCCGCTCCGTCGCTGGGTTTCGAGATCACGTGGCTGTACGCGAAGGATCGCGCCTCCCTTGCGCAGGCGCTGGATGCTCTCGGAAAGTCTCCTGCCGACGCGCTGTTCGTCACCGAAGCGCAGGCCGTGGAGCACGCGGCGGAACTAATCAAGCGAGCAACCGCGCTTCGCGTGCCGGTTGTCCACTTCTGGCCTGGCACCGCCGAGCAAGGAGCGCTTCTCAGCTACCATCCGGACGTTCTGGACAACTTCCGGCGCGCTGCTGGTTATGTCGACAAGATCCTCAAAGGCGCGAAGCCCGGCGACCTTCCCATCTATCAGCCGACGCGCTACGAGCTGGTCGTCAATGCCAAAGTGGCGCGCACGCTGGGATTGACCTTGCCGCCGACATTTCTCGTTCGCGCGGATCGAGTGATCCAGTGAAGGAAGGCAGTTGTGTGCGGTGCGGTGCGTTGCGCTTTCCGACCTTGGGGTTTCAGCACCGTGCCGCCTAACCGGACCGTCAACACGGACGCCCGCCGGCGGGGCTTCGCCCGGGCCGGGGTCGCCGGTTACCTTACTCGTTAGGCCTCGCGCAGGCCGACACACTTCAGGAAAACTCATGTTTGACCACGTCGTATTCGGAGTCAGCGACTATGCAGCGAGCAAAGCGTTCTTCCTCAAGGCACTCGAACCGCTCGGCGTAGCTGTTGTCCTGGAGGGGCCGTTAGGTGTCGAGCTTAGCCCACCAGAGGGTAAGGCTTCATTGTGCATGTGCCAAACCGAGGAGAAGCCGGCGCATCTTCACTTGGCGTTCACGGCCGAGAATCGCCAGCAAGTCGAAGCTTTCTATCGCGCGGCTCTGGAGGCGGGTGGCAAAGACAATGGTGCGCCTGGTCTGCGCCCGCAGTACCACGCGAACTACTATGCAGCTTTCGTCATTGGTCCGGACGGGCACAACATCGAAGTGGTTTGCCACGAACCCGAGGCCTAACCCTTCCATTGAGGTGACGTTCACAAGCGGGCTTCGCCCACTTGCGGCCGCCCCTCATGTCAACGTTAGCCTGCACGAACGCGGCGGCGGCCCCATCTTGACGTAGCGACATAATGTAGCTACACTCTAACCGTGTTCACGTGGGATGAAAAGAAGCGAAGACACAATCTCGCCAAACACGGCATCGATTTTCATGACGCGGAGATGATCTTCGAAGGACCACTGGTCACCGTCGAGGACACGCGCGAAGACTATGGCGAACCACGCTATGTTGCCCTTGGACTTATTGTAGTTGTCGTCGTATCGCTCACCTACACGGAGCGCGGTGAGCGAATTCGGGTCATTTCCATTCGCAAGGCACTGAGACATGAAACGCGTTTCTTCTTCTCACAAATCGGCAAGTGATCTCAAGCGCCTCGCGGCGTTGCGAGATATGGAGATCGTGGTCGACGACGATGCTCCGGCGTGGACGCCCGAAATGTTTGCCCGGGCCGTAGTGAAGCGAGGCCTCGACGCCCCGACGACAAAGACATTGCTTTCGCTACGGGTCGATTCAGACGTGGTTGAGTGGTTTCGTGCGCAGGGGCGCGGATATCAGTCCCGTATGAATGCGCTCTTGCGTGCCTATATGGACGCGCATCGCCAGAGTCGAAAGCGTGCAGGCTAACCCGGCGGTGAACCGGACGCGCCGATCCATGGCTTCTACTTGGCGAAGTTTACGCGGCGCGCCGGTTACCTGGGACGTTAGGGAAACTCCGCAAAACCCCTTGCATTTCGGCGATTGGAATCTGCAGTGAATGCAGGGCTTTGCACGAGATCTGACGAATGAAACAGACGATGCTGGCGAACAACGACTTCGAACAGTTTTGCAAGGCGACGCCGCGCGATAGGTTTCTCGCCGAGATGAACGCGGTGGTGCGGTGGTCGGACCTGGTCCCGGACTCGGAGACGCCATGGATTCGCGCACACTGAGAAGGCACTTCGTTGCCGGGATGTTAACTGGATTGCGCGTCGTGTGGCCAATCCTGTCGGTCCTGCTCGGACTGATCGTCGCGCTCGGCTTGGTGGTCGGCCTCGTCGAAGGCTGGTCGGTACATGAGTCGATCTATTTTGCCTTCGTGTCCGGGCTGACGATCGGCTACGGTGATCTTGCGCCCAAGTCATTGCTCACTCGTGTGCTGGCGATCCTCATCGGCGTGTGCGGCGTACTGGTGACCGCGCTGGTGGCAGCGATCGCCGTGAAGGCGTTGACCGTGGCAACTGATGGCGACGAGGAATGACCTCTGAACACATGAACCCGCGCTCGGGGACATTGACGCCCAACCTGGCGTTCAAGCGGACCCAGATCGGCATGGCTTTGCCATCGCCGTCTGGGCCGGTTCACCTGGTCCGGTAGCGCGCAACATCACGCCTGGTGGGCTCCATGAGCCCGTTTGACGTCGCTGGTGCAATTGCTGAAGGAGAGCCCATGCTTGACGTGCGCAGGCGGAAGCTGATCAAAGTCTTCGGTAGTGCGGCAGCAACGTGGCCCCTCGTGGCGTGGGCGCAAAGATCAAGAGTGTTGCGGATAGGCGCACTCTACCTAGGGGTCGCAGACGGTGAGTCGTTCACGAAAGAGCTCCGCGAAGGAATGCGTCAGCTTGGCTACGTGGAAGGACAGAGCGTTGAATTCGCATTTCGCTCAGCCGAAGGGCGGCCGGAACGACTTCCTGAACTCGCGGCTGAGCTCGTTGGGCTCAAAGTCGACGTCATCGTCGCGCTCTACGTCCCTTGCGCACTCGCAGCGAAGCACGCTACGCGAGACATTCCAATTGTGATCCTGGCCGGCGACCCCGTCGAAACCGGCATAGTCCCGAGTCTAGCCAGGCCTGGTGGAAACATCACCGGACTGTCGCTTATGGCTGCTGCATCAAATGGCAAGAGTGTGGAGCTGTTCCGAGACATCCTGCCATCTGCGCAGCGCATAGGCGTATTGGGCCACACGACAAATCCGGTATACGCGAAGGCTATGCTCGACGAGGTCTTGCTCGCCGGCGGCCAGACAAGAATAAGAATTCACCCGGTCGCGATGGTCCGCGGACCCGAGGACCTGGAAAATGCATTTGCGACCCTGGCGAGAGAGGAGACGCAGGCGCTCGTCGTCCAGGGCAGCTTGTCGATCAAACCTGTGGTCGATCTGGCAATCAAATACCGGTTGCCGGCAGCTTCGACGCCGCGCGCCTTTGCGGACATCGGAGGCCTGATGTCGTTTGGCGCGGACGGGCCGACCTCGGTTCGCCATGCCGCCAAGTTCGTGCACGCAATTTTGCAGGGCAAACTAC
Organism: uncultured beta proteobacterium; assembly: GCA_963823215.1. Lineage (GTDB taxonomy): Bacteria > Pseudomonadota > Gammaproteobacteria > Burkholderiales > Casimicrobiaceae > CAIWHR01. The sequence continues at coordinate 445,444 of CAWGKT010000017.1, read as the reverse complement.
CGAGAGACATGCCTATTGAACAGCCGACGAAGTACGAACTGGCTGTTAATCTCAAGACTGCGAAGGCCATCGGCCTCACGATTCCGAAGGCGTTTATGCTGCGTGCCGACGCGCTGATCGAATAGTTGGGATCCCTTCTTTCCCATTTGTCAACTCGAACGGCGGTTGCATGATGCGCCCGGCCAACCGGACGCGCCGATTTGTGGCTTCTGCTTGGCGAGTGGTGGTGCGGCCCGCCGGTTAGCCAACATTGGCCACGAGACATCTCACAGGAGAAAGTGTGAAACGTGTTATCACCACAACGAGCGCCGCGGCAATGTACAACCCGGTGTCCCAGGCAACGCTCGCCCCGAACGGAATGCTATACACGGCGGGAATGATTGGACGGTCACCGGATACCGGCCAGATGCTGCCAACGTTTGACGAACAGGCGCATCAGGCCATGCGAAACCTGGGCGCGTTGCTGCGTGAGGCAGGGGGAAGCTATGCCGACGTGTTGTTTGTGCAGCTGTATCTTCTCGACATCGAGTTGATTGAGCGGTTCAACGAAATCTTCCGACAATACTTCGCGGCTGAACCGCCAGCGCGTGCAGTATGCCAACCACTGAAGCTCTATCCCGGTGCCTTGATTATGTTCACTGCCGTTGCCTGTGTCGGCTCGACCTAGCTCTGCCAGCCGGACGCGCCGATACATGACTTCCACTGGGCGATCGTCGCAGCGGCACGCCGGTTGCCTTACCCCCCCTTTCGGATGAATCACATCTTCTGGCTTGTGCCAAACCTGTTGGCCGGACGTTGCGGACCGAACGAACAGCCGTGGTCTCTCGGGCATTTGAGGAAATCGGGGTTTGGCGCAGTCCTGTCGGTCAACGACGGCGAGCTTTGCCATCCCGAAGACTTCGCGCGCGAGGGGCTTGCCTATGCGTGCATTCCGCTTTCTAGCAATGCACCGCCACTCGACGGCGATCTCGAGCACTGTCTTGAGCGGCTTCCCGCGGCACTTTCGTTCGCCGACGAGAGCATCGGCAAGAGCATCCCCGTGCTGGTCCACTGCGCCGCCGGCAAAGACAGAACCGGCCTTTTCTTGGCTTATTACCTCCTGCAAAGCGAAGGTCTTTCCGTTCGGCAGGCAATGGCGAGGGTGCGTGACGCAAGGCCCATCGCATTCACTGCGGATGGTTGGCATGAGTTTGCATACCAGGTACTTTCCGCGGCGATGGCTGACCCTTCATACCGCCGGACGCGGTGAAGCGCAGCCAGGTGCGAACGGCAGTCGCCGCGATTACCGCCCACCCCGTACGGGATTCGAAATGTTTGCAAAGACACTTTTCGCCAGCTGGGCCGACATGGACTTCAACTCTCACATGAAGAACACGGCCTTCCTTGACAAGTCTGCCGACGTACGCATGATGTTCTTCTCGGAGAACGGCTTCCCGATGGGAGAGTTCCTGCGCCTTGGGCTTGGTCCGGTGGTCATGAAGGATGAGGTCGAATATCGGAAAGAGGTCGGCCTCTTGCAGGAAGTCAGGGTCACTCTGTCTATCGCGGGCCACTCCGACGACGGCAGCCGTTTCGTCCTGCGAAACGAAATTGTCGGCCTGGACGGAGCGCTGTGCGCCAGCGTCACGAGTACAGGCGGGTGGCTGGACCGGGCAGCGCGAAAGCTGGTTGCACCACCGGAGGCTCTGCATAGGGTGATGAGGTCGCTCCCGCAAACGAGCGACTTCAAGGTGCTTCCCTCCAGCGTCAGGGAGCGTGGCGGCTAGCAATTCGCTCGATCGGGTGCCCTCCTGAGGGCCTGCGTCCGCGCGTCGGTCGCGGATTGGCATGTGGCGTAAGGGGTCGCAGGTGCCGGCTCATTCCGTTGCCGGCGTCGCACTGCCGGTCCGCCACCCCCGCCGCAGTTGAGCCCGATCAATACGCCGTTCCGGCGCACGCGGAAAATCTTGTCTATCGAGGCCCGGCACAGGAGCGACCCCATGGGATCCCGGATCGAAAAAGACTTCCTCGGCAGCAAGGAAATTCCCGACGACGCGTACTACGGCGTGCAGACGCTGCGCGGCAAGGAGAACTTCCACATCACCGGCATCCCGATGTCGCTGGAGCCGAATTTCGTGAAGGCCTTCGGCTACGTGAAGAAGGCGGCGGCACTGGCGAACCGCGATCTCGGCGTGCTCGACGCGAAGATCGCCAATGCGATCGCCGGCGCCTGCGACCGGCTCATCGCCGGCGAGATGCGCGAGCAGTTCGTCACCGATTTCATCCAGGGCGGCGCCGGAACGTCGACCAACATGAACGCCAACGAGGTGATCGCCAATCTCGCGCTGGAGGCGCTCGGGCACAGGAAAGGCGAGTACCAGTACGTCAATCCCAACGATCACGTCAATTTCGGGCAGTCGACCAACGACGTCTACCCGACTGCTTTCCGCCTCGCGCTCATCCTGCGCCTGGCGAGCTACATGCAGGCGCTCACCCGGCTGCAGGACGCGTTCTTCGCCAAAGGCATGGAATTCGAGAAAGTGCTGAAGATGGGCCGCACCCACCTGCAGGACGCGGTGCCGATGTCGCTCGGCCAGGAATTCCACGGCTGGGGCACGACGATCGGCGAGGAGGTGCAGCGAATCGCCGAGGTGCGCCAGTTCCTGCACGAGATCAACCTCGGGGCCACCGCCATCGGCACCACGGTGACGGCGGCGCCGGGCTACCCGGAGCTCGCGACGAAATACCTCTCCGAGCTGACCGGCACGAAATTCATTCTTGCCGGCGACCTGATCGAAGCGACCTCCGACACGGGCGCCTACGTGCTGCTGTCCGGCGTGCTCAAGCGCACCTCGTCGAAACTGACCAAGATCTGCAACGACATCCGGCTGCTCGCGTCGGGTCCGCGCTGCGGGTTCAACGAGATCAATCTGCCGCAGATGCAGCCGGGCAGCTCGATCATGCCGGGCAAGGTGAACCCGGTGATTCCCGAGGTCGTCAACCAGACCGGCTTCCTGGTGATCGGCCTCGACCTCACTGTGACGCTGGCTGCCTCCGCCGGCCAGTTGCAGTTGAACGTGATGGAGCCGGTCATTACCTTCGCGCTGTTCACGTCGATCGCGACGATGGAGAACGCGGTCAACAGCCTGCGCGTCAACTGCATCGACGGCATCAGCGCCAACGTCGAGCGCACGCGCGAAATGGTCCTGAACTCGCTCGGCATCGTGACCGCGCTGAAGACCACGCTGGGCTACAAGCAGTGCGCGGAAATCGCGCGCGAAGGTTACGAGACTGGGAAGTCGCTGCACGACATCGTGGTCAGGCAGAGGAAGCTCCTGACGCAGGAAAAGTGGGATGAAGTGTTCGCGTTCGAGAACCTGATCAACCCGAAGTTCGAGCAGTAGGACATTCCGGGGCGCCTGCGCCTCGCGGAGATGGAACATGACACTTGCCATCGTTCTGCAGTTCATCGTCGTGCTCGCCGCGATCTGGATGGGTGCCCGCTACAGCGGCATCGGTCTCGGCCTGTGGGGTGCGGTCGGCCTGTTGGTTCTGATCGTCGCGTTCGGGATCAATCCGACGTCGCCACCCATCGACGTCATGCTCATCATCCTGGCGGTCATCATGGCCGCGTCGGTGATGGATGCCGCCGGCGGCATCGACTTCCTGGTGCGCATCGCCGAGCGCATCATCCGCGCCAATCCGAAGTACGTGACGATTGTCGCGCCACTCACCACGTGGACCTTCACCTTCCTCGCGGGCACCGGGCACATCGTCTATCCGCTGCTGCCGGTGATCTACGAGACCGCGCACCAGAACGGCATCCGCCCCGAACGGCCGATGGCGGTGGCGACGATCGCCTCGCAGCAGGCAATCACGGCCAGCCCGGTCGCCGCGGCGACAGCCGCGATGATCGGGCTCTTCGCGGAAAAAGGCCTCACCCAGTGGGGCCTGCCCGAGATCCTGATGGTCTGCGTGCCGGCGACGCTCACGGGCGTCGTCGCGGCCGCGATTGTCTCGATGTTCATCGGGAAGGATCTGAAGGACGATCCGGAGTATCAGGCACGACTGGCCTCCGGCCAGATCCCGGCGCCGAAGGCGGCCGCCGATCGTCCGCCGCTCAAGCCTGCGGCGAAAGCCTCGGCGTTCATCTTCCTCACCGGCGTTGCGCTCGTCGTGCTGCTCGGGTTCTTCCCCGAACTGCGCAGGCTGCCCGGAGCGAAGAGCCCGCTGGCGATGCCGATCGTCATCGAGATCGTGATGATGTCGGTCGCGGCGGCGATGCTGCTGGTGACGAAAGTCAACGTTAACGACGTGCCGAAGACGCCGACCCTGCGCGCGGGCGTGGTCGCGGTCATCGGCATCTTCGGCCTCGCGTGGCTCGGCGACAGCTTCATCGCCGCGAACAAGGACGTGATCGTGTCGGCGATCGGCCAGCAGGCGGACGCGCATCCGTGGACATTCGCGTTCGGCCTGTTCTTCGCCTCGGTGCTCCTCTACAGCCAGGCGGCGACGACCCGCGCACTGATGCCGCTGGGCATGGCGCTGGGCATCCCGCCGCAGTTCCTGATCGCGATGTTCCCGTCGGTCAATGGCTACTTCTTCATCCCGACCTATGGCTCGCTGATCGCGGCGATCAACTTCGACCTGTCCGGCACCACGAAGATCGGCAAGTACGTGCTCAACCACTCGTTCATGATCCCGGGCGTGGTCGCGACCGGAGTGGCGGTGATCACCGGACTGTTTCTCGCGCGGATCATGTTCTGAACACCCGCGGTGACCCCGCTCCCGGGAACCTCCGCGCCCTGGTCCCGATGGACATCGGCCCTCAATTCGTCATTGGCAAAGCCAGGCCCATGGCCACGAACATGCCGCCGCAGACGCGGTTGAAGCTCCTGCCAACACGTTCAAGTACGGGTCGTATGCGGTGGGCGAGTCGTGCCAGCAGATACTCGACCACGATCTCGATCGCCGCAAAGGTGGCTGCCATGATGATGAACTGGAGCAGCAAGTCGCGGCGCGCGTCGATGAACTGGGGCAGGAACGCACCATAGAACAACAGCGCTTTCGGATTGGTGACGGCCGCGAGCAAGCCCTGTCGGAACAATTCGACGCCGCGCGTGTCGGCCTTTGCGGCATCCGCCTGCAGGTGAATTGCCGGCGCGCGCCAGAGCTGAATGCCCAGCCAGACCAGATACGCGCCACCGAGCAGCTTGAGCATCGTCAGCGCATCTCCCGACGTCTTCAGCAGGGCGCCAATGCCCAGCATCGACAAAGCGATCAGGACCGTAAAGCCGAGCGCACCGCCGGCCACGGTGAACAGGGTCTTGCGATGGCCGTGCAATGCGCCATGGGTCAGCACGAGCAGGCTGTTCGGACCTGGTGTCAGCGACAGGCCGGTCGCGGCGACGAGATAGATCAACCAGGTGTGCAGGGCCATCGTGGCCTTCCTCATTTGGTGTACCACCACAAGCCACAAGGGGGCATGATTCGCTCCTCGGGGTGGCCCGGCGGCGCTTGCGTGCCGAAACTTCGGGCTATGGTTGCGGGCCTGAACTCGGTAGTCAAGTGCGGCTGCTGCGTATCCATCCACTTTCGCGCCGCCTCTGCTCGCCATGGGCTGGCACGGCGCCGATCCGCGCCCCCGCCCCCTGACCGCATATCGCGCGCACGCCGGCCGGCCGCGTTAGAATCGTGCACTCGCGCCAGGTTCGCATTCTCGCGCCGGACGTGACCGGCGATGTCCATGACTTCCTCCTCTGCAAAAACCTTTGATTTCGGCGGCGCGCGCGAGGTGCACGATCCGCTCGCGCCGCTGCGCGAGCGCATCGCCGCGTGCTACCGGGCGGACGAGGGCGAGACCCTGTCGGCGCTGATCGACGAAGCCCGCCTCGCGCCGCCGGCGCTCGCCCGGACGCAGGCGGTGGCGACGACGCTGGCCGAGGCGGTGCGCGCGGCGCGTTCCAACGCGGGCGGCGTCGACGCGCTGATGCTCGAGTTCTCGCTGGATAGCCGCGAAGGCATCGCGCTGATGTGCCTGGCGGAAGCGCTGCTGCGCATCCCGGATGCCGCGACACGCGATCGGCTGATCCGGGACAAGATCAGCCGCGGCGACTGGTCGGCGCACGTCGGGGCGTCGCCGTCGCTGTTCGTGAATGCGGCGGCATGGGGTCTGCTCGTCACCGGGAAGATCGTCGAGACACGAAGCGAGGGAACGCTCGAGCAGGCGCTGTCCTCGCTGTTGCGCAAGGGCGGCGAGCCGCTGATCCGCAAGGGCGTGGACCTCGCGATGCGCCTGCTCGGCCGCCAGTTCGTCACCGGGCGGACGATCGACGAGGCGTTGGCAAACGCCCGCGACCGCGAGGCGCGCGGCTACACGTTTTCGTACGACATGCTGGGCGAGGCGGCAATGACGGGCGCCGACGCCCAGCGCTATTACGTTGCGTACGACGCCGCCATCCACGCGATCGGCCGCACGGCGAATGGCAGGGGCGTATTTGGCGGACCGGGCATCTCGATGAAGCTCTCGGCGCTGCATCCGCGCTTCTGCCGCGCACAGCGCGGGCGAGTGCTGGCGGAGCTGACGCCGAAGCTCATCGTGCTGGCGCGACTCGCGAAAGGTTACGACATCGGGTTCGCGATCGACGCCGAGGAGGCGGACCGCCTCGAGATCTCGCTCGACCTCCTGGCCCGGCTGGCAGCCGAACCTGCGCTGACCGATTGGGATGGGCTCGGCTTTGTCGTCCAGTGCTACCAGAAGCGGGCGCGACCCACGATCGACTGGGTCGTCGCGCTCGCGCGGCAGCACAAACGGCGCCTGATGTTGCGCCTCGTCAAAGGCGCCTACTGGGACGCCGAGATCAAGCGCGCCGAAGTCGACGGGCTCCCGGGGTACCCCGTGTTCACGCGCAAGGTGCACTCCGACGTCGCCTACCTCTCGTGCGCGAAGGCGATGCTGGAGGCCCCCGACGCAATCTATCCGCAGTTCGCCAGCCACAATGCGTTCACCATTGCCGCGGTCCACGAGCTGGCGGGCGAGGCGCAGTACGAGTTCCAGTGCCTGCACGGCATGGGCGAGAGCATCTACGACGAGGTCGTGGGAAAGGCGAAGCTCGATCGCGCGTGTCGCATCTACGCGCCCGTCGGCTCGCACGAGACGCTGCTCGCCTACCTGGTGCGGCGACTGCTCGAGAACGGCGCCAACAGCTCGTTCGTCAACCGGATTGTCGATCCGACGGTTGCCATCTCTTCGCTGGTCGCCGACCCGGTCACTGTCGCCGAGGCGCGTGGAGGCAGGCCGCATGCCGGCATTCCGCTGCCGATCGCATTGCTGCCGGGCCGCCGCAATTCGCAGGGCGTCGACCTTTCCGACGACCGGGAGCTCGCGGCGCTGGAAGCGGGGCTTGCGCAATGGGATGGAGTTCCGCTGCGCGCCGAGCCGTCGCAGAAATGGGGCCGGGCGCAATTACGGAATGAAGCGTTGAGCCCGATTCCACCGGCCTCCGCCGTAATTGAGCCGGACCCCATTTTCATCCGCAATCCAGCCGACCACGACGACGTGGTGGGGACGATGATCGAAACGACGCTCACCGATGTCGCGACGGCGGTCGCGATCGCGGTCGAGCACGGATCGGAGTGGTCGGCCACGCCGGCGTCCGAGCGCGCGGCCTGCCTTGAGCGCGCGGCCGATCTCATGGAGGCCGAGCGGATGGCGCTGCTCGCGCTCGCCGTGCGCGAGGCGGGAAAAACGCTTGCGAACGCAGTGGCGGAAGTGCGCGAGGCGGTCGATTTCCTGCGCTACTACGCAGCGCAAGCGCGCGTGGAGCTGGGCGTGCCGGAGATCGTCCCGATCGGTCCGGTCGTTGCCATCTCGCCGTGGAACTTCCCGCTGGCGATCTTCGTGGGCGAAGTCGGCGCGGCGCTCGCCGCCGGCAATCCGGTGCTGGCGAAGCCGGCCGAGCAGACGCCGCTGATCGCCGCAGCGGCCGTGCGCATCCTGCATCGCGCCGGCGTGCCGTCGGCCGCACTGCAGCTCTTGCCCGGACGTGGCGAGACGGTCGGCGCGGCGCTCGTCGCGCATCCGCGCGTGGCGGGCGTCATCTTCACCGGTTCGACCGAGGTCGCGCGCCTCATTCACCGGCAGCTCGCGAACCGCGACGACGACCCGGTGCTGATCGCCGAGACCGGCGGCCAGAACGCGATGATCGTCGACAGCTCGGCGCTGCCCGAGCAGGTGGTCGTGGACGCGCTGTCCTCCGCATTCGACAGCGCCGGCCAGCGCTGCTCGGCGCTGCGCATCCTGTGTCTGCAGGACGACGTCGCGCCGGAGATGCTGTCGATGCTCGAAGGCGCGATGCGCGAGCTGGCCATCGGCGATCCCCGGCACCTCTCCACCGACATCGGCCCCGTGATCGATGCTGAGGCGCGCGCGGGGCTCAATGCGCATGTCGAGCGGATGCGCGCAGCGAGGCTCAAAGTGGTCGAGATGCCGCTGCCGCCCGCGTGCGCGCACGGCACGTTCGTCGCGCCGACGCTCGTGGATCTCGGCGACATCCGCGGTCTCGCGCACCTGACGCGCGAAGTGTTCGGACCGGTCCTGCACGTGCTGCGCTGGAAGCGCGACGAATTGCCGAAGCTCATCACCGCGATCAACGCGACGGGCTACGGCCTGACGCACGGCATCCACACGCGGATCGACGAGACTGTCGCAGCGATACTTGCGCAGGTCCGGGCGGGCAACATCTACGTCAATCGAAACATCGTCGGCGCAGTCGTCGGCGTGCAGCCGTTCGGCGGGCACGGGCTCTCGGGGACGGGTCCGAAAGCCGGCGGTCCGCTCTACCTCCGCCGGCTGGTGCGCGGCGATGTCGACGCCGGGGCCGGGGGCGCCGATAGCGTTGCCGGGTCCCACCGGCGAAGCGAACACGCTCGAATTCCATCCGCGCGGCGTGGTGGCCTGCATTGCCGCGGATGAGCATGGGCTCTTCGCGCAGGCCAGGGCCGCGCTCGCGGCCGGCAACACCGTGCTGTTGCTGCGCGATCCCCTTTCGATACGCGTCGGCAAGGGCATAGGCGGCGCGCGGATCGCGTTCGCCGACGAGCTCGATCCCGCCGCGATCGATGCGGTGCTGCTCGACGTGGATCGCAACGACGCGCGCCGCGTGCGCGGCGTTTTCGCCGCGGCGCCCGGCAGGATCGTCCCGATCGTGGTTCCCGATGCGCAGGGAAAGTACGACTGGGCGCGCCTCGTGGTCGAGCGCACGGTGACCGTCAACACTTCGGCGGCGGGCGGCAATGCCGCGCTGCTGTCGCTGGACGAAGACGCGGCCTAGCGGCGTTGGCCGCCGTGTCGGCCAGCAAACGGAACCCGCAGCATGCGTTTCTTCGACGCCGCCACGATTCGCGCGCTGCTGCCGTGGCCGCGGATGCTTGCGGCGCTCGAGGCGATGCTGAAGCGCGACGTCGCCGCACCGCTGCGCACCGCTCATCCGATTGAAGTGCCCGGCGAGCCGACGGCGTCGCTGCTGCTGATGCCCGCGTGGCGTGCCGGCGGACGGATGGGCGTGAAGCTGGTCACCGTATTCCCGGGCAACGCCGCGCGCAACGAGCGTGCCGTGGGTGCCGTCTATGCGCTGTTCGACGCGTGCAACGGCGCGCCGCTGGCCCTCTTCGACGGCGAGGAGATCACCGCGCGCCGCACGGCCGGCGCTTCCGCCTACGCGGCGGGCCGTCTCGCGCGCGCCGACGCGCGGCATCTGGTGCTGGTCGGGTCGGGCCGGCTCGCGCGCGGACTCGTCGAAGCCCATGCGCTGGTCCGGCCGATCGAGCGCGTGAGCCTGTGGAGCCGCACGCCGGAACACGCGCGGGCGACGGCCGCCGCGATGCAGGAGGACGGCCTGCCGGTCACCGCGATTCGCGACCTCGAGGGCGCGGTGCGCAGCGCCGACATCGTCTGCTGCGCGACGCTGTCGACAGTGCCGCTCGTGCTCGGCGCGTGGCTCGCGCCGGGCGTGCATCTCGATCTGATCGGCGCGTTCAACGCGCAAACATGCGCGAGACCGACGATGCGGCGATTGCCCGCGCGGATCTCGTGGTCGTCGACCATCGCGCCGCTGCGCTCGCCGAAGGAGGCGACATCGTCCAGGCGATCGCGAGCGGCGCAATCGGCGCGGAACCCATCGCCGCCGACCTCGCCGACCTCGCGCGCGGTCGGCACCCGGGCCGCACGCGCGCGGACGAAATCACCGTCTTCAAGTCCGTCGGCTTCGCGCTCGAGGATCTTGCGGCGGCCGAGGCCGTATTTGACGCCGCCGCCGAAGTCCTGTGAGCGCGCGCCTCACGCTTCACGCACCGCCAGCCGCGGTTGCCGCAGCTCGTAGGCCTCGACCAGCGCGAAGAGCTCGTCGATGCGGTTGTTCGCGCCGGCGTCGGGATCCTCGTCCATCAGCGCGTCGAGCTCGTGGAGCGCGGCGAGATACGTGGCTTGCGTGTCGATGCGTTTCGGGTCGAGCAAATGCGGCATGACGGGCTCCTCGGTGTCGGTTGGCGATCGGCTGAGGCCGCGATCGTCGCGCCGCATCGGGCGGGCGTGACCGAGCGCCTCTGCCAGCGATGATCGTGGCAACGGCGAGGACCGCGCCATTCGCCGTTTGGCCGAGGCATGGCGGCGGATGCGCTCAGTGCCCGCCCGGCCGCCCGAAGGGCACTGACTGCCCCCGCGGGGGGCAGCGAACGCAGTGAGCGTGGGGGCCGTTCAACTGCCCGCCTGACCGCCCGAAGGGCACTGATTGCCTCCGCGGGGGGCAGCGAACATAGTAGCGTGGGGGCCGTTCATCAGGCCGCAGCCGGTGCCTGTTCCCGTGCCTGCGGTCAGCCGTGGAGCTCGACGATGTCGCCGTCGGTAACCGGGTGATCCGGGCCCACCTGCTGGGCTTCGAAGCCGGCGTGGCCGAATACGCGCGCGTAGCGCACCGTGCGCGCGAGATCCTGGTGGACGAGCCGGGCGACGTCGCGCACCGTCTGCCCGCGGCGCACCGTGAACGGCCGCTCCTTGTCAGCCGCATGGCCGGGCGTCTTCGTGTAGACGCGCACGATGCCCAGATGGTCGAACAGCCATGGCGCGATCTCGGCGAGCCCGCGCCCCGTCGCTGCCGAAACGGCGAGCATCGGATAGGCAACGGCAGCGAGCTCGCGCAACGCCTCGAGTTCGGCGGCGAGATCAGTGAGGCGCTCGACCTTGTTGACGAGCATCAGCGTCGGCAGGCGCAGCGCGAACGGATCGTCGTCACCGGACTCTCCGGCGCGCGGCGGCGCGGCAGAAGCCTCCCAGCGCCCGGTGAGCGAAACGTGACGCTCGCGCAGCACCGCGTGCAGATCCTGCAACTGCTCGACGCAGGACGGATCGCCGGAATCGACTACGAGCAGCGCCGCATCGGCCATCTGCAGCGCTGAGGCGAGCCACGGCACCGGATGGAGGGACGAGACCGCCGGCAGATCGATCAGCTGAAAGTGCACGTCCGCGTGGGGCATCATCCCCGGCTCGGGGAATTGCGTCGTGAACGGATAAGGCGCATCGTGCGCGCCGGAGCCGGTCAGGCGCGCGTGCAGCAGCGACTTGCCGGCATTGGGCGGTCCGAGCAGCACGATCTGCGCCGCGCCCTCCGGTCGGATCGCGAGTGCGGGCCCGCCGTGCGCTCCCCCTTTGCGCGCGCTGCCGAGTTCCGCGGCCAGGTCCTTGATGCGCGCCTTGATGTCGGCCTGCAGGTGCTCGGTGCCCTTGTGCTTCGGGATGACGCGCAGCATCTCGCGCAGCAGGTCGAGCCGCTCGCGGGGTTCGCGCGCGCGGCGGTAGGCGGCCTCCGCGGTCTTGTACTCGGGACTGAGATTCGCGGGCATCGCGGCGGCGGGCAAGCGCGACGGTCAGATCCGGAAGCCCTGCGGCAGCAGCCGCTGCGTCTCCGGATGGCGCTTCATGTAGGCGCGCACGTATCCGCACCAGGGCTCGACTTGCGAGACCGTTGGCTTCGGCGTATGCAAGTGCCGCGCGCACGATCTGGCCGGCGATGCCGCGACCCCCGAGCGCGCGGGGAACTTCGGTGTGATGGATGCGCATCACGTTGTCGACGAGGTGCGTAGTCGGCAACGCAGAGCCGCCCGTCCACCGTGGCCTCGAAGCGGCTCGCCGTGGCGTTGTGGCGGACTTCGATCGCGGCGTCGATGCGCGTGCTCCGATCCTTTGCCGTCACTGCATCTGCACGTACGTGCCAGGCGCGTCGCACAGGGGCGCATAACCGGCTTTCGGCGCGCCGATCGCAGGCGGTGGCACGGGTGGGCCGGAATGCGCGTCGAGCCACTGCGCCCATTCCGTCCACCAGGAGCCGGAAGCTGCCGGTGTCTCGGCAAGCCAGACATCCGGATCGACGTAGTGATTGTCCGTGCGGCTGGGTCGCGATGCGGTAGCGCCGGCGCGCGTGGCCCGGCTCGGAGACGATTCCTGCGTTGTGGCCGCCGCTGGTCAGCACGAAGGTGACCTCGGTGTCGGTGAGCAGGTGGAACTTGTAGACGGATCGCCATGGCGCGACGTGATCGGCCTCCGTGCCCACGGCGAAGAGCGGTGCGCGGATGTCGGTGAGGCCGATCTTGCGCCCGCCGGCGATGTACCGGCCCTCGGCGAGATCGTTGTCGAGGAACAGCCGGCGCAGGTACTCGGTGTGCATCCGGTAGGGCATGCGTGTCGCGTCGGCGTTCCACGCCATCAGGTCGGTCATCGGCGCGCGCTCGCCCATCAGGTAGTCGCGGACCAGCCGCGACCAGACGAGGTCATTCGACCGCAGCATCTGGAACGCGCCGGCCATCTGCTTGGTGTCGAGGAAGCCCTGCTCCCACATCATGTCCTCGAGAAACGAGAGCTGGCTTTCGTTGATGAACAGCGTCAGCTCGCCGGCTTCGGTGAAGTCGGCCTGCGCCGCGAAGAAAGTCAGCGAGGCAAACCGCTCGTCGCCGTCGCGCGCCATCGCCGCCGCGGCGATCGCGAGCAGCGTGCCGCCCAGGCAGTAGCCGACGCCGTGGACCTTCTGCTGCGGCACGATCGCCGACACCGCGTCGAGTGCCGTCATCAGGCCCAGTGTCCGGTAGTCCTCCAGCGACAGCTCCCGATCCTCAGGCCCGGGGTTCTTCCACGAGATCATGAAGACGGTGTAGCCACGCTCCGTCAGGAACCGCACGAGCGAGTTCTGCGGCGAGAGGTCGAGGATGTAGTACTTCATGATCCATGCCGGCACGATCAGCACCGGCTCGGGTCGCACGGTGCCGGTCGCGGGCGCATACTGGATCAATTCGATCAGCCGGTTGCGGTAGACGACCTTGCCCGGCGTGACGGCGAGGTTGCGGCCGACCGCGAAGGCTTCCGCTCCGACGGGCGGGCGCCCGCTGACGGCGCGATCCCAGTCTTCGGCGAAATTCTGCGCGCCGCGAACGAAGTTCATCCCGCCCGTCGCGCAACGTGCGCTCGAGCACCTCGGGGTTCGTGAGCGGGAAATTCGACGGCGACAGCACGTCGAGGAACTGCCGCGTCGCGAAGGCGACGACGTTCTCGTTCTGCCGGGTGACGCCGCGCACGCCGGTCATCGCGTTGTGCCACCACTGCTGCGTCAGCAGGAACGACTGATAGATGACGTCGTACGGCGGCTTCTGCCACGCTGCCCCGTTGAAGCGGTGGTCCTGCGGCAGCGGAACGATGCAAGGCTCCGCGCCGTCGCGACGCAGCGCGTGGCGGCCGGCGTAGTTGGCAAGGCGCACCGCCTTCTTCATCGCCTTCTCGGCCAGCCGCATCTGCTTGCCGGGCGAGAAGGCGACGTGCGCGGCCCAGTCCATGTAGGCGCCGATCATCGCCATCGGCGACAGGCCGGCGGTGAAGCGCGCCGTGGCCGCGTGCACCGAGCGGTCGATTATCTCGGCGAATGCCGTCGACGCGTACGAATCGCGGACGAACGACGATTCTGGCCCTGCCCCGACCGGGGTACCCGGTTCGTCTTTCCTTGCGGCTCGCGGCACGAGTGTGACGACCGTCGCCTTTTCCCGCCGTTGCGCCGATCCGCGGGCGACGACGGGCCTGCCCGCAGGCCGCGTTCCCGTGGTGCGCGTGTGGGTGCGTTGCCTCTCCATGTCCAATCCTTTCCCGGGGGCGACCGCCGCCCTCCGGATCCATTCTGGACCCCCGGGGGGCAAAACGGCTTGACCATGGTCAGCGTCGCTGCGCATAGCGGCACGCGACTGCCGGGCGCGAACGTGACGTCGGCGCCTTGATCCGTAGGTCGCTCAGGGCATCTGGATCTTGCCGCCACCGAACGGCCCGCCGGGGGGCAACGCACCACCTTGCGGGATCACCAGCGACGACGACGCCTGCCGCCTCATCTCGGCGATTTCGCGCATCGCGTGGGCCACGCCCACCTTGGCCGCTTCCGCGTAGTTCGCCACTGCCTCGGCGAGCGTCGTCCCCGGAATGTCGAAGCTGATCGGCAGCGGGCCCACGTTGGTCATCAGCTGCGCTTCGCCGGTATAGACCGTGGAACGTGCCGCATCCGGCGCGCCCGCGCTCGTGACCGGGTGCAGCACGCGCAACATGCCGACCGCGCGGTCCGTGTAGATCTCCTCGCGGTAGAGCGAGGTCGCATCCATTGTCGGCTGCCCGGTGCGGGCGCCTGGGTCGATGGCCATGGGGAATTCCTTCGCAATGGTTCCAAAACCGTGATTTTACGGGAGTTGCGCAAAGGATTCCCGTCCCACGCCGGCTTGGAGGAGGGATCGCAAGGATCGTTCGGCGATCAATGCGCGCCGGTCGTCGCCGGGCGGAACAGGTACGAATCGTTCGCGAGTGCGCCCGCCTCGAAGCCCGATGCAAACCGCTCGACGCGGGCGTCGTCGCCCGCGGCGCCCCATGCCACGAGCAATGGCAGGTAGTGCTCCTCGGACGGATGCGCGCGCGCGGCGTCGGGCGCCAGCTCGCGATAACGGACGAGCGCCGCCGTGTCGCGCGCGGCGAGCCGGTCGTGCAGCCAGTCGGCGAACGCCTGCGCGTAGCGCAAGCGGCTCCTGCCGCCGCGGGTTCGCCATCCAGTCGCGCAGATTGTGCGTCGCGTGCCCCGATCCGACGATCAGCACGCCGTCGCCGGCGAGCGGCGCCAGCGCGCGGCCCAGCTCGACGTGGCGCGCCGCGCCCAGGCCCGGCTGCAGCGAGATCTGAACCACCGGCACGTCGGCCTCCGGGTACATCCAGGACAGCGGCACCCACGCGCCGTGATCGAGCCCGCGGCAGCCGTTGACGCCGGCGGTGATGCCGGCCTCCTTCAGCAGCGCGACTGCCTCGGCCGCCAGTTCGGGGGCGCCGGCGGCCGGGTAGCGGATCCGGTAGAGCTCCTCGGGGAAGCCGCCGAAATCGTGGATCGTTTCCGGCTTCGGGTTGCCGGTGAGCATCGGCACCGCGGTTTCCCAATGCGCGGAGGCGACCAGCACGGCGCGGGGCCGCGGCAGCGCGCGCGCCAGTTCGCCCACGCGTCGCTCGACGCGGTCCGCCCGACGGCGTTCATCGGCGAACCGTGCGACAGGAAGAGGTGGGTCGGGCAGGCGTCGGACATCGGACGTCGCGAGCAGCGAGGTTTTCGTGTCGGAAGGTCAATGTCAGGCCGGGTGCGCAGCGGGTTGCGGGGCGCGACGGACGCAACGCGTACGCGCCATCGCCGAGCAGCGCCTGCACGATCAGCGTGACGGTCCAGAACGCGGGGTATTCCCAGCCGCCGTTCGGCGCGGTGAAGACCCAGCCGTTGCCGGCGTGGGCCCAGGTGGCGCCGAGCAGGACCGGCACCAGCGCCAGTGCGACGACGCGGTGATTGCACGCCCAGGACCAGCAGCACGCCGCCGACGAGCTCGGCGGCGAACGTCGCGTAGCCGAGAATGCCCGGGCAGGCCGAGCGATTGCGAAGAACTGCGCAGTACCGGGCAGCGTGAAGACGAAATACTTGAGCAGCGCGTGGGCGATGAACATCGTGCCCAGCGAAAGGCGCAGCACCAGGGCTGCGACAGCGGGATTCCTTGATTCGGTCATGTGGGCTCCTGTAGGTCCGTATGCGCCTCGGGTGGCGCGACGGAACGAAGCATGCAGCCTTGTTCATTTAGGGATAAAGGTCATTCAAATTGAAAGACTATTGCGTAATTATGCAACAATAGGTGCCACCCTCATGGACCGCTTCCAGGCCACTGACCGCCTTCGCCCGCGTCGTCGAGACCGGCAGCTTCGCGCGCGCGGCCGAGCGCCTCGGCGTCTCCGTCTCGTCGGTGTCGCGACTGGTCGCCGACCTCGAGGCGCATCTCGACGCGCGCCTGCTCAACCGGACGACGCGGCGGCTGTCGCTCACCGAAAGCGGGCAGGCGTTCTTCGAGCGCTGCGTGCAGCTCCTCGCGGATCTCGAGGAGGCCGAGGTCGCGGTCACGGCCGCGTCGATCGTGCCGCGCGGCACGCTTCGTCTCACCTGTTCGGCGACGTTCGGCGCGCGCCATCTCGCGCCGGCGATCGCCGCGTTCGCCGCGCGCCACCCGCAGATGCGCTTCGACGTCGAGCTCTCCGAGCGCGTGGTCGATCTCGTCGAGGAAGGCTTCGATCTCGCCGTGCGCGTCGGCGAGACCGGCAGCCAGAATCTCGTCGGCCGCAGGATCGGCACGACGCGCCTCGTCTGCTGCGCCGCGCCGTCGTATCTCGCACGTCACGGCGAGCCGCTGGAGCCCGAGGACCTCGCGCGGCACACCTGCCTCACCTACGAGTACGCGGCGAACCGCAACGTCTGGTCGTTTCGCGACGACAAGGGCGCCGAGCGCCAGATCCGGATCGAAGGACCGGTTCACGCCAACAACGGGCGCTTCATCGAGGCGCTCGCGGCCGAGGGCGTCGGCATCGCGCGCGAGCCGGACTTCATCGTGGGTCCCGACGTGCGCGCCGGCCGGCTGAAGCCGATACTGCTGCCGTTTCGAGCCGCCTCCGCTCAACATCTATGTCGTCTACCCGAGCCGGCGGCACCTGTCGGCGAAGGTCCGGGCGTTCGCCGATTTCCTCGTCGAGCGCTTCGCGACGGAGCAATGGGGTCTGCCTGCGGAGGGACCGGCAGCAAGGCAACCCCGGAAGACCTGAGCCAAGATGGGTTTCGCTGCCTGGAGGTCCGCAACGATCCCCGCGTGCCTCAGACCCAATCCCGGGCCGGTCGAGCAGACGCCCGAACACCCTTTCGCCGTCGGATTCGCGCGCGACGGCTCGGGAGCGAATGTCAATGCAGCCTTTCCGGCGCGCCGCAGCATTGCTTGAACTTCCTCCCGCTCCCGCAGGGGCAAGGATCGTTGCGCCCGGTCTTCGGCGACTCGCGGCGCACTGTCTGCGGGGGATTGCGCAGCGCTTTCCAGTAGTCGCGCACCTCGACGAGTGAGTCGCCGATCGTGTCAGCGCATGATTTGACGAGATTGCGCCACTCCGCGGGTCGGAACTGGCGCTTCTCCTTGTCCGGCAGTTCGCCGGCGAGCACGATGAACGGAAACAGCAGCTCGTCCACTTCGTCCGGGTCGCCCGCTTCGTGCCAACCCGGCGTGGCGGCGTCGACGCCTTCGAGGTATCCGGCACACCACGTGGCGAGATCGTCCCCGCCGTCTTCGCGGCGATACAGCAGGAGCGCGAAATCGTCGGTCGCGGCCGCATGCACGCACTGGTTGTAATAGCGCATGACGAGCTCCAGCACCTGTTGCGCCTGAGCGGCGCTCTCGTACCTCGGCTCCTCGCCGAGCGCGACCGGGATCCAGCGCGACGGCAATACGAGATCGGGCGCGGCTGCGAGCGCAAAGAACAGGCCCTGCAGCGCATCGAGCGGCATCGCATCATCGTGAAAGACGTCGGAACCGAGGAGCTCCTCCAATGTGTCGAGCTCCTGCTGTGACAGCAGTGCGGCTTGCGACGTGAAGGTCATCGACATTGCGCCATTCAGGGAGAAAGACGCCGGGTCCGGTGTCAAGCAGCGATTATGAGGTAATCTGCGGGCGTCCGAATTCCTCACATTGCCGTTTACCGATGAGACTTGCCGACCTACGAGGATCCACCTGGTTTCGCGCCGGCGTCGCGCTGATTTTGATCGCGGGGTTGTTGGGCGGTTGCGCGGCGCTCGAGCTTAAGGAGCGCGAGCTCCTTTTCGTCCCACGCGCGAAGCGGCGGGCTGGTACAGCGGCATGCCCGACGGGGTGCAGGAAATCTACCTGCCCGTCGGCGCGCCGGATGCCAGCGAGCGAATCCACGCGTGGTGGTGGCCTGTGGACGATCCCGGCGCACCCGTCGTCTACTATCTCCACGGCGTGCGCTGGAACCTCACCGGCCAGCTCAACCGGATGTCCCAGTTGCGGCGCTTCGGCTTCTCGGTGTTCGCCATCGACTACCGCGGCTTCGGCAAGAGCGACGGCGAGTTGCCGAGCGAGGCCTCCGTGTACGAGGACGCTCAGGCGGGCTGGCAGTGGTTGACCGCGCGCGAGCCCGATGCGTCGCGGCGTTACATCTATGGCCACTCGCTCGGCGGCGCGGTCGCCATCGATCTGGCCGCAAATCTTCCCGGTGTCGCCGCGGGCGCGAAGGGGCTCATCGTGGAGTCGTCGTTCACGTCGCTGTCCGAGGTGGTGTCGGAGATGGGTTATGGCTGGGTGCCGGCGCACATGCTGCTGACGCAGAAGTTCGACTCGATCGAGAAGATCCGGCAGGTCCGGATGCCGGTGTTGATCGTGCACGGTGCCGGCGACAGGTATGTCCCACCGCGTCTCAGCGAGGCGCTCTACGCGGCGGCCCCGCCGCCGAAAAAGCTGCTGCTGATCCCGAACGGAACGCACAACAACAGCGCGTGGACCGGCGACGCCGAATATCGTCTCGCCATGCGGGAACTCTTCGGACCGTCCGGCCTGGGATCGACCGATCCCAGGGAGTCCGACGTTGTCTTGGACCCTGCGGGCGGGATGACGCCGGTCAACCGGGGGCCGGGCCACAGCGTTCTGGAGTCGATGGGCATGCAAAAATAGGCCGAACTCGCCCCGCATCGGCGGGTCGAACAGGATATGCGGCTGTCGAGGGGAAAATTATGAAGAAACTTGCACTTGCGCTGGCCGTCATCGGCGCCGTCGCGTTTGCCAGTGACATTTCCTTTGCCCAGGGCCGTGGTGGCGGAGGAGGTGGTGGGGGGGGCGGTGGTGGCGGCTCCCGCGGAGGTGCACCGGGCGGCGGCGGCCAGGGCGGCGGAGGCGGCGGCTGGCACGGCGGTGGGCAAGGTGGTGGAGGCAGCGGCTGGCACGGTGGTGGCGGATATCGCGGCGGCGGCGCGTATGCCAGCGGCGGATACCGCCACGGCGGCTGGTACGGCGGCGGATACCGTGGCTGGTATGGCGGCGGATATGGCTGGTACGGTCCGAGCGTTGGCGTCTATCTCGGTGGCCCGGGATACTGGGGCTGGGGCGGCTGGCCCTATTACACCTATCCGGTCACCTACGCCGCTTCGTATCCGGCTTACTCGGACTACCCTGCGTACTCGTATCTGCCGTCGGAATCGACGGCAATTGTGCAGGCCCCACCGGCGCCGGCGACCAATTATTGGTACTACTGCACCGATCCCGCGGGTTACTTCCCGTACGTCCAGAATTGCTCGAAGGCCTGGATGCAGGTCGTGCCGCAGAACGTCCCCGGCGCGCAGATCGCCCCGGCGCCGCAATGACAGGACTGTCGGGGATCTCGCCATGAGTGTGCGCTCACTAGCGGTTCCGTCGTTGGCTGTGGTCCTATTGGCCGGCTGCGTCACCGTTCCCACCGGCCCGGCGGTGATGGCGATGCCGGGGGCGCAGAAAAACTTCGACCAGTTCCGCGTTGACGACGCCGATTGTCGCAATTACGCCCAAGCTGTTCTGGGCGGGCCGAATGCCGCGCAGCCGGCCAACGATGCCGCTGCGGCAAATGCCGTGGCAGGGGCCGCTCTTGGTGCCGCCGCCGGCGCGATCATAGGGGCGGTGTCCGGTAACGCAGGTAGCGGCGCCGCGATCGGCGCGGGCACGGGGCTGGTCTTTGGCAGCGCGGCGGGCAGCAACACGGCCGGCTATTCGTCGTATGCGCTGCAAAGGCAATATGACGGCGCGTACCT
The DNA here is from genome assembly GCA_963823215.1 of uncultured beta proteobacterium. Lineage (GTDB taxonomy): Bacteria > Pseudomonadota > Gammaproteobacteria > Burkholderiales > Casimicrobiaceae > CAIWHR01. The sequence goes on along the minus strand of CAWGKT010000017.1, from coordinate 425,276 downwards.
GCAATGCATGTATGCGAGGGGCAATCAGGTGCCGGGGCAGGTGGCTTACCGCGGCGCTGCGCCGCCCCCGCGCACCCCGGTCTACAGCTATCCGCCGCCGAACTATCCGCCGCCGAGCGTCGCTCCAGGAAATTACCCGCCGCCGAACTATCCGCCGCCGAACTATCCGCCGCGGAATTAGCAGCCCCTCCGGGTTGACCCGGAGCCGGACGGAACGGCATCGCGTTCCGGGAGCACCCGGTCGGCGCCACAGGCATTCGCCCCGCGGGGGGGTTCGCCGCCTCGACGTTAAGTGTGCGCCATCCGTCGCCCGTGTTCGCGCGTGGCATGGAAGGCCACTTTCGGCCAGCGCTCCATCGTCACCTGCAGGTTGTACTTGTTGGTCGCGAGGAACACCGGATTGCCGTCGACATCGGTGGCGAGCGCCGCCGCCTGCTCGCGCTCGAAGTTGCGCCGCGCGTTTTCGTCGGGAAACGTGAGCCACCGCGCGGTGGAGATGTTGGCGGTTTCGTAGATTGCGTCGACCTTGTACTCCGTCGCGAGCCGGTGGGCGACGATTTCGAACTGCAGCGGCCCCACGGCGCCTAACAGCAGCGCGCCGCCGTGCGTCGCCTCGAACACCTGGATCGCGCCTTCCTCGCCCAGTTCGCGCAATCCCTTGGACAGCGGCTTCGACTTGAACGGGTCGCGTGGCCGCGCCACGCGAAAGAGTTCGGGCGCGAAGTACGGGATGCCCTTGTAGTCCAGCGTTTCGCCTTCGGTAAGCGTGTCGCCAATCGACAGCTGCCCGTGGTTGTGGATGCCGATGATGTCCCCGGCCACGGCATCCTCGCTCGCTACCCGCTCGTTGGCCATGAAGGTGAGCACGCTCCCGAGCTTCATCTCGCGGTCGCTGCGCAGGTGGCGCACTTTCATCGCGGGCCGGTAGCGACCCGAGCAGACGCGAAAGAACGCGATCCGGTCGCGGTGCTTCGGATCCATGTTTGCCTGGATCTTGAACACGAACCCCGAAAACGCGGGCTCGGCCGGCTGCACGACGCGGCCGCCGCCGTCGCGCGGCTGCGGCGGCGGCGCCCAGTCGATCAGCGCCTTCAGGATTTCCTGCACGCCGAAATTGTTGATGCCCGAGCCGAAGAACACGGGCGTCTGCCGGCCGGCCAGGAATTCGACCAGCTCGAACGGGTGGCTTGCCGCGCGGATGAGTTCGACGTCGTGCCGCACGGCGGCCATCTCGCCCGGGAAGAGCAAGTCGAGGCGCGGGTTGGCAAGTCCTTCGATCAGCTCGCCTTCAGCGCTCACGCGCTCTTCGCCCGGCGTGAATCGCTGCAGCCGCTCGCCGATGAGGTCGAACACGCCGCGAAAGCTCTTGCCCATGCCGATCGGCCAGCTCACCGGCGCGCAGTCGATGCCGAGCACCGCCTCGATTTCCTCGAGCAGCGCCACGGGCTCGCGCACCTCGCGGTCCATCTTGTTCACGAACGTGATGATCGGCGTCGCGCGGAGCCGGCAGACTTCCAGCAGCTTGATCGTCTGCGCCTCGACGCCTTTCGCGGCGTCGATCACCATCACCGCCGCGTCGACGGCCGTCAGCACGCGATAGGTGTCCTCGGAGAAGTCCTCGTGGCCGGGCGTGTCGAGCAGATTGATCGTGTGGCCCGCGTAGTCGAACTGCATCACGGAGCTCGTCACCGATATCCCGCGCTGCTTCTCCACCTCCATCCAGTCCGACGTGGCGTGGCGCCGGCTCTTGCGCGACTTGACGGTGCCCGCCAACTGGATCGCGCCGCCGTAGAGCAGCAGCTTCTCCGTCAGCGTCGTCTTGCCGGCGTCCGGGTGGGAGATGATCGCGAACGTGCGGCGCTTCGCCACATCGCGCACGAGGTCGGGAGGGAAGGAGGGCGTAGTCATCGTTTCGGAGCGCGTAGGGCCATGGCCCGCGCGCCTGCTGCAACAAAACAAACGCCGCCGGCCGATGGCGGCAGGCGGCGAGCAGAGCGCCGATTATAGCAGCCGGCGACAGACAGCGTTGTCGCGGCTACTCCTTCTTGCCGGCCTCGTAGAGCGACGGCGTCACCCGTGCGTGGGCGAGGTATTCGCGCAGATGCAGGACGTCCTGGCGGCCGAGCGTGTTACCGCCGTGCGGGCGGTGCAGGACGCCTTCGTGGCCGTTGAGCTTCATGCGCACACGGGTGCCGGACAGCGATTCCACACTCGCGCCCAGATGGCGCAGCAGGGACTCGATCTCCCGCCACTGGATATTGCCGCTTATCGGATCGTGGAAGATCGCGCGGATCAGATTGTCGTGCTTGTGGCTCATGGAGGAGCGCAGGGAGATTTGCCGAACGGCCGTGGATACTGTCGGCCCGGGTGCAATTTTATCCGGCATCGCCACGACTGCATAGCCGCAGCCGGCAGCTAATCGCTAGACTGTCGTCGCCAGCCGCTCACCCCGGTTCCCGCCATGACGGCCGAGCCCTTCCGACTGATCGCGCATCTCGACATGGACGCCTTCTACGCGTCGGTCGAGCTGCTGCGCTATCCGGAGCTCAAGGGCCAGCCGGTCGTCATCGGCGGTGGCCGGCGGCACCAATCGGGAGTCGCGCCGGGCTCCGGCAGCGATCGGCCGATCCGCACCTTCGCGACGCTCTCGCGATTACGCGGGTCGCGGCGTCATCACGACGGCGACCTACGAGGCGCGCGCGCTCGGCCTCCATTCGGCAATGGGATTGATGAAGGCGGCGCAGCTTGCTCCGGATGCCGTGCTGCTGCCCACCGATTTCGATGCCTACCGGAAGTACTCGCGGCTCTTCAAGGATGCCGTGCGCACGATCGCGCCGCGGATCCAGGACAACGGTATCGACGAGATCTATGTCGACCTGACGAATGTGCATCCGGCGGAGCCGGGCAGCGGCGCGCGTGAGCCGGAGCGCGATGCCTGGGAGCGCGCCCGCATCGTCGCGGCGGCGATCAAGGATGCCGTGCGCACGGCAACCGGGCTGTCCTGCTCGATCGGCGTCGCGCCGAACAAGCTTATTGCCAAGATCGCCTCCGAGCTCGACAAACCGGACGGACTGACCGTCGTGCGCGCCGACGACATCGAGCGCCGCATCTGGCCGCTGCCGGCGCGCAGGATCAACGGCATCGGGCCGAAGTCGGGCGCGAAGCTCGAGGCGCTCGGCGTGCGTACGATCGCGGAGCTCGCCGCCGCCGACCCGGCGTGGCTGGTCGAGCATTTCGGGCGCGCGCACGGTGCCTTCATGCACGATGCCGCGCATGGTCGCGACGACCGGGACGTCGTCACGGTCAGCGAACCGAAGTCGATCAGCCGCGAGACGACGTTCGAGCGCGATCTTTCCGCCACGCGCGACCGCGCGGAGCTCTCGCGCATCTTCACCGCGCTCTGCACGGGCGTGAGCGACGACCTGAAGCGCAAGGGATATCTCGGCAAGACCATCGGTCTCAAGCTGCGTTACGACAATTTCAGGACCGTGACGCGTGACTCCACGCTCGACTGGCCGACCGACGACGCGCGCGCGATCCGCCGCGCGGCCGGCGAATGCCTGAAGCGCGTGCCGCTCGACCGGCGCATCCGCTTGCTGGGCGTGCGTGCCGGCGCGCTGGTTGCCGCCGCAGATGTGGGCCCTGCGCCGCAAGCGGAGCATGCCGACCCGACGCCGTCGTTGTTCGACCCAGCGGGATGGAAATGATTTGCGCCGATCGCCGACACGGGTAGCATGTGCGATTGCGGCGTCGATTCCCGGCCCGCTCGTCGTCCGAGGACCTTCATGCCAGCTGCGAACATTCTGGAGACCATCGGCAATACGCCGCACATCCGCGTCAACCGCCTGTTCGGGCCTGCGGCCAGCGTCTGGATCAAGTCCGAGCGCGCGAACCCCGGCGGCTCGATCAAGGACCGCATCGCGCTGTCGATGGTCGAGGACGCCGAGGCGACCGGGAAGCTCGGGCCGGGCGGAACGATCATCGAGCCCACCTCGGGCAACACGGGCATCGGCCTCGCGATGGTCGCCGCGGTCAAAGGCTACAAGCTGGTGCTGGTGATGCCGGACAGCATGTCGGTCGAGCGGCGGCGGCTGATGCTGGCCTACGGCGCGACGTTCGTGCTGACGCCGCGCGCCGAGGGGATGAAGGGCTCGATCGCCAAGGCGCAGGAGCTCATCACCGCTACGCCGAACTCCTGGATGCCGCAGCAGTTCGACAATCCCGCCAACATCGAGGTCCACGAGCGGACGACCGCGCGCGAGATCCTCGCCGATTTCGCCGACGGCCTCGACGCGCTGATCACGGGCGTGGGCACCGGCGGCCACATCACCGGCTGCGCGCGGGTGCTGAAGAAGGCGTGGCCCGCGCTCAAGGTGTTCGCCGTCGAGCCGACGCAATCGCCGGTGATCTCCGGCGGGACGCATAGCCCGCATCCGATCCAGGGTATCGGCGCGGGCTTCATCCCGAAGAACCTCGACACCGCGCTGCTCGACGGCGTCATCAAGGTCGAGGCCGAGGACGCTCGCGAGATGGCGCGGCGCGCCGCGCGCGAGGAAGGCATGCTGGTCGGCATCTCGTCCGGTGCCACGCTCGCGGCGATTGCGCAGAAGCTGCCGGACCTGCCGGCGGGAAGCCGCGTGCTGGGCTTCAACTACGACACGGGCGAGCGGTATCTGTCGATCGAGGGATTTCTGCCCGCCTGACCACGCTTCGCATTACGCCAGCCGGCGCATATGCCAGTCGGTCACGCGCTGAAACGCCCGTCCGATCCGCACCAGTGTCGCGTCTGCGAACGCCGCGCCGGTCACCTGCACGCCGATGGGCAATCCCTCCGCCGAGAACCCTGCCGGCAGCGACAGCGCGCAGGCGCCGAGATAATTGGCCGTTCGGGTCCACGTCGCGAGCGGCGTCGTCGCTTCGTCGACGTCGGCGAGTGGCGTTGCGGTGATCGGCAGTGTCGGGGTCAGCAGCGCATCGCGGTCGCGCATCCAGTCCGCGAATTCTCCGATGGCGCGCTGGCGCAAGGCCAGAAGATCGATGTAGTCGGCTGTGCTGACTGCTTTTCCGCCGAGCACGCGCTGGCGCACCCAGGGGTCGATGTCGAGACTCGGGTCCTCGATGTACGCGCGATGCAGCGCGTACGCCTCGGCCGCGATGATCCGCCCGTTGCGCACCATCATGTCTTCGAAATCGAGCGGGAACGGTGCTTCGTCGACCCGCGCACCCAGCTCGCGGAGCGTCCCGATTGCCGCCTGGTACGCGCGAATCACGTCGGGCAGCGTGTACGCGGGAAACGCTTCCGGCGCGAGGGCGGTGATGCGCACGCCGCGAATGTCGGCCGTGCCGGCAAGGGCCGCTTCGAGATCGCCGCGCGGCGCGCTCTATCGTCGCCGGGTCGCGTGGGATCGGGGCCGGACATCGCGGCGGTGAGCAGCGCGGCGTCCTCGACGGTGCGTGCGAGCGGACCGATCGAGTCCAGCGTGCCGGACAGCGGCACGGCGCCGTAGAGGCTCACGCGGCCGTAGGTCGGTTTCAACCCGGTGATGCCGCAGAGCGCCGCCGGGATGCGGATCGATCCGCCGGTATCCGAGCCGATCGCCGCGGGGCACAGACCTCCGGCCACCGCGACCGCGGAGCCGCTCGACGAGCCGCCGGCGACGCGGTGAATCGCGTCGTCCCACGGATTCCATGGCGCGCCCATCGGCCGGTTGCGGCCCCAGCCGCCGAACGCGAATTCGACCATGTGTGTCTTGCCGAGCGGGATCATTCCGGCGGCCGTGAGGCGTTCGACGGCGGTCGCCGTGTGATCGGAGATCCGGCCGCGCCAGCTCTTCGAGCCGGCAGTGGTCTGGCGACCTTCGATGTGGAAGAGGTCCTTCAACGCGATCGGCAGCCCCGCGAGCGGACCGCGCGCGGCACCGCGGTCCGGCGTTCCCGATCGGCTGTGTCGGCCGAGGCGAGCGCGTCGTCGCGATAGACGTCGATGAACGCGTGCAGATGGTGATCGAGCGCGTCGATGCGCGCGAGACACGACTCGACGATCGCGCGCGAGCTCGTTTCGCCTGCGTCGAGCATGCGCGCGAGTTCGCTCAGCGAACGGAACGGAAGGTCATCGGACATGGGATTCGCCGGGGTCGAAGGAAAGGCCGGGCAGGAGTCGTGTCGGCTACGGGCGTCGGTTTGCCACCGGAACCGCCGTCCGGGAATCGGGCGCGGCCGAAAGGCGATGCGAAGCCGGGGCACCGGCGCTTCGCGCGCATCCGGGTGGAGCCCGACATGATCTATACTTTCCGAGGGTCCGCGTAAGCAGTGCGACCCGGAAGGTCATCCGGGCCGCCGGAGCCGGGGAAATGGAGCCATTGGTATTGACGGTCGACATGGCGAGGGCTGCCGCAGGCCTGGGTCGAGCTCGAGGAGGCGATCACCTATCACGCGAAGCAGATGGTCGCATGGTCGATGGGCCGCGAGGTCCGCGAATTCCGCGGCGGCTGGCAGAAGAACGGCGTGCGCTCGCGCATCGCGACGCGCTCGATCCTTGCGATCAAGGGCAGCAGCGCGGGCGCGCATCGACATGCGCCGGGCCTCACCAATCAGATGCTGTTCGTGCGCGACCGGCAGGTGTGCGCGTACTGCGGCGGCCGGTTCATGGTCCGCGACCTCTCGCGCGACCACGTCGTGCCCGTGTCCCGCGGCGGCAGGGATGCCTGGACCAACACGGTGACCGCCTGCCGGAGCTGCAACACCCGCAAGGGCGGCCGCTCGCCGGAACAGGCCGGCATGCCGCTTTTGTACGTGCCCTACGTGCCCAACCGGCACGAGCACTTCATCCTCCGCAACCGGCGCATCCTCGCCGACCAGATGGAATATCTGCTGGCCGGCGTGCCGAAGTCGAGCCGCCTGCACGTGCACGAAGGACGCGCCGCGCGCGCCTGAGCCGTTGCGGGTGGGCTGCAGCACCTCCATTCCCGCCGGTGGTGCGTCCCCCCTCGACAGCGAAAGGGCGAACACGGCGGAGGGGCAATCGCCGGACCTGCCCGCCGCTGCGCCCAACAAAATGGGTGGTTACATGAACGAGGAAAAGATCCCGGTACGCGTCACCAGCAGCGGCCAGACACTCCACGTGGTGGTCCTGAACAAGCGTCTGGACGTGATCCAGGTCGTGCTCGGGGAGGGCGTCCACAGCGTGCGCTGCGATTTGATGCCAACGCGCAACGCGCTGGCCTACGTCGGCAACGCGATGGGGCGCGAGATCGTCTACGAGCGCAGTCGCGCGGACGTGAAGGCCGACCTGGCGCGCGCGGCGGGCTTTCAGGACTTCAAGCGGTAACGTAACCGTCCGGCGCTGTCCCGGATCCGGCGGCATGGAGACAGTGCGGCTGCGCGAACGCTCAGTTCGGCGCGGACCGGTCAGCTGCACTCGCGGTGCCGCGCCTTGCACGTGGCCAGCACTTCGTCGGGATCGCGCTTCCACCAGTTGTTGGCGGAGAAGATCTCGACCTCGTGGAAGCCGCGGTAGCCGCTGGCGTCCATCCACGAGCGGAGCAGGCGCAGGTCGATGACGCCGTCGCCCATCATGCCGCGGTCGGTGAGGAGGTCCCGTGGTCGGCACCAGCCAGTCGCTGATGTGATAGGCGAGCAGGCGCGACGGGCTCTTGCCGCCGGCGCGCTCGAATCTCGCGCTTGAGGTGGGGATCCCACCACACGTGGTACGCGTCGACGGCGATGCCGAGCCCCGCGCCCAGCTCGTCGCAGAGATCGTTGGCGTGCTCCATCGTGTTCACGCACGCGCGGTCGGCGGCGTACATCGGGTGCAGCGGCTCGATCGCGAGCGGCATGCCCGCGCCGCGCGCGTAGCCGAGCAGCTCGCCGATGCCGTCGCGCACCATTTCGCGCGCGCCGGCGAGATCCTTCGATTCGATGCTGCCGTCGCGATTCTTCGGCAGCCCGCCGACGACGAGTATCAGGCATCGCGCGCCGAGGGCGAGCGCCTCGTCGACGGCGCGCCGGTTGTCGTCCTGCGCCGCGCGCCGGCCTTCGCGATCCGACGGCCGGAAACATCCCGCCGCGGCAATAGCCGGTGACCGTGAGTCCGGCGTCGCGGATGCGCGTCGCCGAGTCCTTCAGTCCCGGCGGCCGCGACCTGGTCCCGCCAGGGCGCGATGCCGCGAATGCCGTGACGCGCGCAACCGGCGACGATCTGCGGCAGCGTCCACTGCTGCCGCACCGTCGCGGTGTTGAGCGAAAGCAGACCGGCGTCGGGTTCGTTCATGGGGTCGGCTTCGGCGTTTCGCCGCGCGCGATCTCCAGCGCGCGCGTCGTCGTGCGGTACTTGGCGATCATGCCGGGCACCTCCCAGTCGGGCAGGGTTCCCTTCGCCACGCAGGCGAGGAACTCTCCGGCGACCTGCGCGAAATGGGCCTCGTGACCGACGTGGTAGGACGCCGGAACGACGACCTGCCAGCGGTCGCCGCGTGCGTTCGACGTCGATGCCGGGATACGCTTCGCGCACCCGGCGCAGCGCATGCTCCAGCGCGGACGCAAAGTCCGCCGCGCCGTCGCTCGCGACGGGCTCGATGTACAGGACCGGTTGCCAGGCCTCGGCCGGCGCCCTGGCGGATCACCAGGTTCGCCTTCGAGCCCCGCAGCACCGAGAAATGCGTGTCGCCCGCGCCCGCGGGCGCCTCGAAATTCCAGAGCACGGAAACCTTCGCGTGCACGCCCTTGATGCGGTAGTCGATCTCCCCGTTGGCGTACGTGTGCAGGTTGCCGTCGGCTTGCACGTCCTTGCGCAGGAAGTCGGGATAGCTCGGCAACTGCGTCACCTGCGCGAACTGCGCCGGGCCGATCACGGTGGGCCAGCGCTTCGCGCCGAGAATCCGGATGTCCTTCGCGAAATCCAGGATCTCGCCGGGGAAGCACTCCCACTGCACGAGATCGACGAGGTGCGTGGTGATGTCGACGAGGCCTTCGCCCTGTTGCGCCACGTCGAAGAACCACGCCGGTCGCTTGACCGGCGCGCCGGAGACCTGCTTGGAAAAGTGGTGCACGCTTTCCTTGACGACGGCCGGCTCCCGCACGGAGCCCTGCAGCAGCTCGCCGAACACGGAGGGAATCCGCGAGAAGGCCTTCTGCAGCATCGTGGTGATCTCGTGCCGCTCGGTCATGATGTCGCAGAGCAGCACGCCCCGGCCCTGGCGTCGGCGAACGCCTGCTGCAGCGATTCGAAGCCCGCGGTGTCGATGGCCATCGGCTTGTCGGCGAGCATGTTCATGCCGGCGGCCACCGCGCGGGTCACGAATTCGGCCTTGCGCCGATTGTTGCCCGCGATGACCACGACGTCGCCGGCCCTCTCCGCGCTGAACCGGTCCAGGAAATCGGCGCCGGCGTGGACCTGCATTCGCCACGCGGTCGGGGCTTCGGCGCGCGCGTTGTAGCTTGCCATCTTCTGCAGATAGTCGGCGAGGTCGGGGCCTTCCTCGGCATAGACGTGCACCGTGGCGTCGACGTTCGGATACATCGTCTTCTGCAGCAGCGCCGCGTGGAAATGGCCGGGAGCGAGCACGATCAGCTTCATGGCGAATCAGGCCTCCCGCCGGGCCGCCCCAAGGGAGGCCTTGCTCCCCCTCGGGGGGCAGCGAACACAGTGAGCGTGGGGGTACATCATCCCTCGATGCCGTGCACGCGGAGGAACGCGCGCATCCGCGGCGCAGCGAGGTCCGGGTCGCGCAGCAATCCGGCGGCATCGGCGAGCCGGAACAACTCCGACAGGTGCAGGAGGCTGCGCGCGCTCTGCTGTCCGCCCACCATCGTGAAATGCGCCTGGTGGTCGTTGAGCCACGCCAGGAACACCACGCCCGTCTTGTAGAAGCGTGTCGGCGCCGCGAAGACGTGGCGCGACAACGGCACCGTCGGCGCGAGAATGGCGTCGAACCGGGCGCGATCGCCGGCGGCGAGCGCCGTCAGCGCCGCGGACGCGGCGGGCGCGATCGCATCGAAGATGCCGAGCAGCGCGTCGGAGTGGCCGGTCGCGTCGCCGCCGATCAGCTCCGCGAAGTTGAAGTCGTCGCCCGTGTACATGCGCACGCCCTGCGGCAGGCGCGCGCGCAGCGCGATTTCCTTGGCCGCGTCGAGCAGCGACACCTTGACGCCATCCACCTTCGCCGCATTGGCGTTGATGACCGCGGCGCAGACGTCGGTGGCGCGGGCGTGATCCGGATCGCTCGCGAGGCCGCCCGCGCCGACCCAGTAGCCGGCGAGCGCCGGGTCGAACATCTCGCCCAGCCAGTGCAGGATGACCGGCGCGCGCACCTGCGCCAGCACGCGTCCGTAGACCCGGGCGTAGTCATCGGGCGAGCGCGCGCAGGCGGCCAGCGCGCGGCTCGCCATCAGGATGATGCGGCCGCCGGCCGCCTCGATCGCCGCGCACTGCTCCTCGTAGGCGGCGATGACCTCGTCCAGCGTGCAGATTCGCGCCGGGCGGAAGGTGGTCCGTGCCGGCCCCCGAGAAGACGACCGCGCCGGGAATGCCCCGCGCTTCGTTCACCGAGCGGCGGATGAGCTCGAGCGAGGTCGGCCAGTCGAGCCCCATGCCCCGCTGCGCGGTGTCCATCGCTTCGGCCACGCCGAAGCCGTGCGACCACAGGTGGCGGCGGAACGCGAGCGTCGCGTCCCAGTCGACGGCGGTTCCGCAGCCACGGATCGATCGCGGCGAGCGGGTCGGCGACGACGTGCGCCGCCGCGAACGCGACGCGATTCCAGCGCGGCGCGCCCGACGGCGCGGGCCAGCGACACGCGGCGCGCAGCGTGAACGGCGACGAGCGTGCCGCCGGCCTGCGGAAGTTTGAGTGTCGTCATGGCGATCCTTGCGCTAGACCGACGAGCGCCGGTACGTCGACGAAGCGCCGTTCGCGCCAGCTCTGCAAGCCGAGCTCGGCGAGCTGCACGCCCTTCGCCCCTTCCAGCAGATTCCACTGGAAGGGACCGCCGTCGACGACGTGCCGCAGGAACAGCTCCCATTCGACCTTGAACGCGTTGTCGTACGCGCGGTTCGCCGGGACGAGCTGCCACGTGTCGTAGAAGTCGATGGACTGCGGCACGTCCGGATTCCACACCGGCCTCGGCGTCGCGGTGCGCGGCTGGATGCGGCAGTCGGTCAGTCCGGCCACGGCCGAGCCGAGCGTGCCGTCGACGTGGAACGTGACGAGGTCGTCGCGGCGCACGCGCGTGCACCACGAGCTGTTGATCTGGGCGATGACGCCGTCCGCGAGCTCGAAGGTCGCGTAGGCGGCGTCGTCGGCGGTGGCCGCGTACGGCTTGCCGTCCTCGTCCCAGCGCTTCGGAATGTGCGTGGCGCCGAGGCACATCACGCTCTTCACCGCGCCGAACAGGTTGTCGAGCACGTAGCGCCAGTGGCACAGCATGTCGACGATGATGCCGCCGTCGTCCTCCTTGCGGTAGTTCCACGACGGCCGCTGCGCGGGCTGCCAGTCGCCCTCGAAGACCCAGTAGCCGAACTCGCCGCGCACGGAGAGGATGCGGCCGAAGAAGCCCGAGTCGATCAGCATCTTCAGCTTCAGCAGGCCCGGGCAGCCAGAGCTTGTCCTGCACGACGCCGTGCTTCACGCCCGCCGCCTCGGCGCGCCGATAGAGGTCGAGCGCCGTCGGCGACGCGTCGGCGCGACCGGCTTCTCGGTGTAGATGTGCTTGCCCGCCGCGATCGCCTTCCGGATCAGCTCCGGACGCCGGCCGGTCGACGCGCTGTCGAAGTAGATCGCGTCGTCCTTGTCGGCGAGCGCCGCGTCGAGATCGGTCGTGTGGCGTTCGATGCCGTGCGCCTGCGCGAGCGCCGCGACCTTGGCGGCGTCGCGGCCGACCAGGATCGGGTCCGGCATGATCCGCCGGCCCGGGCCGAGCAGAACGCCGCCCTGATTCCGGATCGCGTTGATCGAGCGGACGAGGTGCTGGTTCGTGCCCATGCGGCCGGTGACGCCGTTCATGATCACGCCGAGACGAATGGTTTCCACGTTGCGGGACTCCGGGAACGGTCAGCGAAGATGGAGGCACAGGCATGCTCAGCCGGCGCGTGGTGCCGCCCGACCAGACGGGCGAACCAGCGGCCGACCGCCGGAAACTTGAGCAGAACGACCAGCACGATCGTGATCCAGAGCACGGCGGAGATCGGCCGCGTGAAGAACGGCATCGAGGTCGCCGTCGGACAGCACGAGCCCGCGCCGGAAGCCCTTTTCCATCAGGTCGCCGAGCACCATCCCCAGCACCAGCGGCGCCACCGGATAGTGCAGTCGGCGCAGCGCGTAGCCCAGCACGCCGAAGCCCAGCATCACCCAGACGTCGAACAGGCGCTGCGAGATCGCGTACGAGCCGACGACGCACAGCACGAAGATGATCGGCAGGATGATCGGCTTCGGCACCATCAGCACCTTGATCAGCAGCTTGGTGAGCGTGAGGCCGTAGATCAGGATTCCGATCGTCGCGAACATCATCATCGCGACGACGTCGTAGACGAACGTCGGCGCCTCGATCATGATCATCGGGCCCGGTCGCACGCCGTGGATCAGCATCGCCGCCATCAGCACGGCGGCGGGCGCGGAGCCCGGCACGGCGAGCGTCAGCACGGGAATCACGGCGCCCGGCACGCACGCGTTGTCGCCGGTCTCGGCCGCCATCAGCCCGTCGATCGAGCCCTTGCCGAACTTCTCCTTCTCCTTGCTCGCGCGCTTGGCGGCGGCATACGACGACCACGCCGCGACGTCCTCGCCCACGCCGGGCAGGATGCCGATGAACGTGCCGATGACGCCGGAGCGCAGGATCGTCCGCCAGTATTGCGTGACGTCCCTGAGCTTCGGGATCACCGAATCGAACGGGTTGATCTTCACGGGCGCGGGCCTTTCGCGCACTGCCATCAGCAGCTCCGCGAAGCCGAACGCGCCGACCAGCGCCGGGACGAGCTGGAGGCCGCCGGCCAGGTCGCGGCTGCCGAAGCTGAACCGGTCGTACGCGTAGATCCCTTCCTGGCCGATCGCCGCGGTGAAGATGCCGATGAGGCCCGCGATCCAGCCCTTGAGCGGGTCGTTGCCGGTCAGCGTGCCGGCGATGATCACGCCGAAGAGTGCCAGCCAGAAGAACTCGTACGCGCCGAACTTGAGCGCGAGGTTGCCGAGGATCGGCGTGAACAGCGCGAGGAAGAACATGCCGATCAGCGTGCCCAGCACCGAGCCGGACGTCGCGATGCCCATCGCGCGGCCCGCGTGTCCCTGCTTGGCGAGCGCGTGGCCGTCGAGGCACGACGCCGCCGAGGCCGGCGTCCCGGGAATGTTGAGCAGGATCGCCGAGCGCGAGCCGCCGTAGATCGCGCCGACGTACGTGCAGATCAGCACCAGCAGCGCCTGGCTCGACGGCATCTTGATCGTCAGCGTCGTCATCAGCGCGACGCCCATCGTCGCGGTGAGGCCCGGCAGCGCGCCGATGATGACGCCGACCAGCGACGACAGCAGGATCAACCCGAGCGACAGCGGATCGCAGAAGCTCCAGATCGAATGACCGAACGCGATGAGGCCGTCGAACATGAGGCGTGTGGTTCCGGCGCGTGGGACGCGCTAGGGCAACCGCACGTAGAAGAGCTGCTCGAACAGCAGCGTGACGATCGCAGCGGTGAGCACGCCGCAGGCGAGCGCCACGACGAGGCCGCGCACCGCCTTGCCGGCGGCCTTGCGCTCCGTGTACTGGAACAGGAACACGAACGCCGTGACGAAGAGCGCGGTGCCGAGCCAGAACGGCAGGCCGCGACCGACGAGCAGCAGCGCGTAGACGAAGAACATCGCCGCCGCGAGCGCGAAGCTCGGCAGCGGCGCGTAGTCGGTGTCGTCGGTCTCGGCGGCATCCCAGCCGACGTGCTGCGCGCGGCGCCACGACCGCAGCACCAGCACGCCGCCCAGCACGGCGAGCAACGCGCCGACGATGCCGGGCCACAGTCCGGGCGCCGTGTGCAGCGTCGCGCCCTGCTGCGTCATCCGGTCCATCTGCCACGACAGCACGACGATGAGCGCAGCCGAGCGCCGTCCAGGCGACGCCGCCCTGCAGGTCACGGCGCGGCGACGACGGATAGATCTCGGTGGACACGGGAGGATTCATGCAGCGAAGAGCCGGCGTCCTCGTGGGCGCCGGCCCAGGGCGTCGCTGCGACTACGGACGCGGGATGCCCAGCGTGTCCGGAGCGACCTTCGCCTTGCCGGTGTCGGCGGCGGCCCACGCGTTGGCCTGCACCGCCGGGAACACGGCCTTCTGCGCCTCGGCGCCGGCATAGGGGGCGAACTGCGCGCCGCGGCTCGTCGCGTACTGCTTCAGCGCCGCGGAGCTGGCGATCTGCTCGGCCCAGATCTTCTCGACGGTCGCGATCACTTCCGGCGGCACGCCCTTCGGGATGAAGATGCCGAAGTAGTTGGCGGGCGCCTTGAAGCCGGGCACCGACTTCGTCAGCGGCTCGATGATCCCGTAACCGTCGAGCTCGACGGGCTTGTCGCCGATGACGGCGAGCGCACGCAGCTTCTTGCCGCGGATCATCTCGGCCTGCTCGACGGTGAGCTGCGTTGTCGCGTCGGTCTCGCCGGCGACCGTCGCGACGACCGCCGGATTGCCGCCGTCGTAGGTGACGTGCTTGTACTTGACGCCGGTCGCCTTGGCGATCGCTTCCATCGCGCTGTGGCCGCTGGAGTTCACACCGGCCGTCGCGACGCTGATCGCGCCCGGCTTCGCCTTCATCGCGTCGATCAGCTCGGTCGGCGTCTTGTACGGCGTCGCGGGGTTCACCGACAGCGTCGAGACGTTGGCGACGTTGAGGAACAGCGCCCAGTCGCCGATCTTGGTGTCGAGCATGCCGAGCACCGCGTAGGTGCCGAGGTCCTGGGCCGCGCCGGCCGTCCACGTGTAGCCGTCTTTCGGCGCTTCGAGCGCGTTCTTGGTACCGATCGAGCCGGACGCGCCCGGCTGATTGACGATGAGCACCTTCTGGCCGAGCGCCTTCTCGATTTCCGCAGCGGTGACGCGAGTCACCTGGTCGGTCGAGCCGCCGGCCGCCCACGGCACGATGATGGTGATCGGCTTCGTCGGCTTCCATTGCTGCGCCGATGCGACGGGTGCGAACGTCGAGCGCCAGCAGCTGCGGCGACTCCGGTGACCAACGTTCTGCGTTTGCTGTGATCCATGCGTTTCTCCTTCGTTCTTTTCGTTGCCTAGCCACCCAGTTTCGCACCGATCCTCTCGCGCAGTCGCGCGACAACGGTGTTGATCAAGGCCTGCGCCTCCGTTGTCCCGAGCGCGGCGATCGCCTTGTCGCGTATCGCATAGTGCATCATCAGCAGCGAGCGCAGCTTGCCGAAGACGGGCGCGTTCGGCGCGCCGCAGACGGTGGCGTCGTTCTTCAGCACGCGCTCGATCACGCCGGGGTCGAGCAGCCGGACTTGGCAGATTATCGCGAGTTGCGCGAGTTCACGGTCGACATCGTCGAACTTCTTCGCCCACCACGCCAATTGCAGGTTTTGCGGCTGGTCAGTCATGTCGTCATGTCCCTTGCGAGAGATTCCTTCGCCGCCGGGCCATCACCCCGCCAGTACAGGATGTTGCGGCGCAACATGGTCGAAGTCAAGGTACCATCCCGGCGATTCGCGCACCTTGCGCGACGTCAAAATCCCGCGATCCCTGATTTTCCGGCGGTTTTGCCGGGTGAAGATCACGGTGTCCGCGGCCCAGACGCCATTCGACTAGAATTCTGTCATGCAAATCGTCTGTCTTGACCTCGAGGGTGTCCTCGTTCCCGAAATCTGGATCGAATTCGCCAGGCGCACTGGAATTCCGGAGCTCTCGCGCACGACGCGGGATGAGCCCGACTACGACAAGCTGATGGCGGGGCGTCTGGGCATTCTCCGCCAGCATGGGTTGGGCCTTGCCGACATCCAGCAGGTGATCGCGGCGATGGGGCCGATGGCAGGCGCGCCCGCCTTTCTCGACGCGCTGCGCGATGCCTACCAGGTGGTGATCCTTTCCGACACCTTCTACGAGTTCGCCTGGCCGCTGATGCGGCAGCTGGGCCGGCCGACGCTCTTCTGCCACTCGCTCGAGGCCGATCGCGACGGGATGCTGGTCGACTATCGGTTGCGCATGCCGGACCAGAAGCGCGAGGCGGTGAAGCGCTTCCGGGAACTCAATTTCGAGGTCGTCGCCGCCGGGGACAGCTACAACGACACCGCGATGCTCGCCGAGGCGCATCGCGGCATCCTCTTCCACCCGCCGGAGAACGTCGTGCGCGAGTTCCCGCAGTTTCCCGTAACGTGGAACTTCGACGAACTGCGGCACGAAATCGACCAGGCCTTCCTGGGGCTCCAGCCGCTCACGTAGGTCACTCGCAAATGCGCGCCGCCGCCATGGATAACGGACGCCGCAGGAGGTCAGGCCTTGCGGCGGCGGCGCACCGCTTTGCTCAGGCTCCGCAAGGCGTCGACCGTCTGCTCCCAGCCGAGGCAGGGATCGGTGATGCTGGTGCCGTATGCAAGCCTGGAGGGATCGTCGCGGCCCGGCGTGAACTTCTGCGCGCCGGGATGGATGTGGCTCTCGATCATCGCCCCGAATACGCGGCGGCTGCCGCCCCCGACCTGGCGCGCGATCTCGTGCACGACCTCCAGCTGGCGCTCGTGCCGTTTGCCGCAGTTCGCGTGCGAGCAGTCGATCATCAGGGTGGCGGGAAGGCCGGCCTCGCCCAGCGCGGCGCAGGCTGCCGTCACGCTGGCCTCGTCGTAATTCGGCGCGTTGCCGCCGCGCAGGATGATGTGGCAGTCCTTGTTGCCGCGCGTGCGGATCATGGCGATCTGGCCGCTCTTGTGCACGCCGAGGAAATGGTGCGGGTGCGAGGCCGTCTGGATCGCGTCACAGGCGATCTTCACGTTGCCGTCGGTGCCGTTCTTGAAGCCAATCGGCGCCGAGGAGCCCGAGGCAAGCTCGCGATGCACCTGGCTTTCGGTCGTCCGCGCGCCGATCGCGCCCCAGGCGATCAGGTCGCCGATGTACTGCGGCGAGATCGTGTCGAGCAGCTCGCTGCCTGAGGGCACACCCAGCCGGCCGATGTCGATCAGCAGCTGCCGCGCGATCCGCAGGCCCTCGCTGATGCGGCAGCTCTCGTCGAGCCAAGGATCGTTGATCAGCCCTTTCCAGCCGACCGTCGTGCGCGGTTTCTCGAAATAGACGCGCATGACGATCTCGAGCGTATCCGCCGCCCGCTCGCGCTCGGCGGCGAGGCGCCGAGCGTAGTCGAGCGCAGCGGCGGGGTCATGGATCGAGCAGGGCCCCACGACGACCAGCAGCCGGTCGTCCGACCCTTTCAGGATGCTGCGGATCCGGCTGCGTGTGTCCGCGACCAGGGCCTCGACGGGCGTGTCCTGGACCGGAAAGAAGCGGATCAGATGCTCGGGCGGGGGCAGCAGCACCATGTCGACGACGTGCTCGTCGTCGGTGCGCGAAGTGCGGTCGTCACGGCGAACGGTCGTGCTCGGCTTGATCGGTTTTGTCGTCATTGGGTGGGTCGCCTGCTGCTGCCGAACGGCTTGGAGGGATATCGCTCCGGCCGAGCCCGGAACCGGATTATCGCCCGCGGCGGAGGGGTCGCGGGCGAAAATCATAATGTGGCCGAGGCTGCGGTCGGCAACGCGCAGGCACCGGGCGTAGAATCCGCTTCCTGCCGCGAAATCCGGGCGCCCGCAGGGCGCCATGCCGGACGAGCGGGCCTGGCATCGATGGATGCGCGGAGAAACCATGCTGGAACTTCGTCGAGCGGATGAACGCGGCCATGCCGACCACGGCTGGCTCGAGTCCTTTCACACCTTTTCCTTTGCCGACTACCAGGATCCGGCCCATATGGGCTTCGGGCCGCTGCGGGTGATCAACGAGGATCGCGTGGCCGCCGGACAGGGCTTCGGCACGCACGGCCATCGCGACATGGAGATCATCAGTTACGTGCTCGAGGGCGAGCTCGCGCACAAGGACAGCATGGGGAACGGGTCCGTGATCCGGCCCGGCGACGTGCAGCGCATGTCGGCGGGAACCGGCGTGCGGCACTCCGAATACAATCACTCGAACGATAGCGTCACGCATTTCCTGCAGATTTGGATCGAACCCGATCGCGCCGGCATCGCGCCCGGATACGAGGAGAAGAACTTTCCTCCCGCGGAAAAGCGGGGCCGCCTGCGCCTGGTGGCGTCCGCGGATGGCAGCGAGGGTTCGGTCGTCATCCACCAGGACGCCAGAGTCCACGCGGGCCTGTTCGACGCTGGCGAGAGCGCGACCCTGGAGCTGCGGGGCGGGCGCCTCGGCTTCGTCCACGTCGCGCGGGGCAGCCTGACGGTCAACGGCGAGCGCCTCGGCGCGGGCGACGCGGCCAAGCTGACGGGCGAGACGGCGATCGTGCTGACCGATGGCGACCACGCCGAAGTGCTGGTGTTCGATCTTCCCCGCGGGCGGCAAGCCTGAGAACCAAAACGGCATCTGCGATGACCCCTGCTGCTGCTCCCGTGACCGTACGCGAAGTGGGTCTGCGCGACGGCCTGCAAAGCATCGGCCGCGTTCTTCCGACCACGCACAAATGCGAATGGATACGGGAAGCATACGACGCGGGGCAGCGCGAGATCGAAGTGGGTTCGTTCGTGCCGCCGCGCCTGCTGCCGCAACTCGCGGACACCGCGGAGCTCGTGGCATTCGCCAAGACGCTGCCGGGCCTGGTCGCGTCGGTGCTGGTTCCCAACCTCAAGGGGGCCGAGCGCGCCATCGAATCCGGCGCCGACTTGATGCTGCTGCCGCTGTCGGCGAGCCACGCGCACAGCCTCGCCAACCTGCGCCGCACGCCCGCCGAGGTCGTGCTCGAAATCGGACGCATTCGGGCTGCCCGTGATGCAGCCGGGTCCCGTTGCAGCATCGAGGTCGGCCTGAGCACCGCGTTCGGATGCACGATTCAGGGCCGCGTTGAGCCGGCCGAAGTGCTGCGTCTCTTGCAGGCCGCACTCGACGCGGGCGCGGATCGCGTCGGGCTCGCTGACACGGTGGGCTACGCTGACCCGCTGATGGTTCTGCATCTGTTCGAGCAGGGCTTCCGCATCGCCGGCGAGCGTCTCGCGTGCGGCCACTTCCACGACACCCGGGGCCTCGGGCTCGCCAATGTCTTCGCCGCCTGGCAGATAGGCGTGCGGCGCTTCGACGCCTGCTTGGGCGGCATCGGCGGTTGCCCCCACGCACCGGGTGCGAGCGGGAACGTCGCGACCGAGGATGTCGCCTATCTCTTCCGCAGCATGGGCGTCGATACCGGCCAGGATTTCGACCGGCTCCTCGCGCTGCGCGCCAAGGTCGCCAAGTGGCTCGCGGGCGAGACGCTCCACGGCACGCTTTGGCGCGCAGGCCTGCCCAGAACGATGTTGCCCGCGGCATCCGCGGGCCCTTGAGATGCAACGGCAGGAGCGCGCATCCATGGACGCTGGCAACACGCCGCAGCCGCTCACCGGGCTGCGGGTCGTCGAGTTCACGCACATGGTCATGGGGCCGACCTGCGGAATGATTCTCGCGGACATGGGCGCCGAAGTCATCAAGGTCGAACCCGTCGACGGCGAGGGCACGCGACGGCTGCTAGGTGCCGGTGCCGGATTCTTCCCGATGTTCAACCGGAACAAGAAAAGCCTCGCGGCCGACCTGCATCATCCCGACGGCGCGGCAATCGCGCGGCGGATGGCGGCGAGCGCCGATGTGCTCATTGAGAACTTCAAACCCGGCACGATGACCAAGTACGGACTCGACTACGACTCTTTATCGCACTCGAATCCCCGCCTGATCTATGTGAGCAACAAGGGGTTTCTACCAGGGCCCTACGATCACCGCACGGCACTCGACGAGGTCGTGCAGATGATGGGCGGTCTCGCTTACATGACCGGACGGCCAGGAGATCCTTTGCGCGCCGGGACCAGCGTCAACGACATCATGGGTGGCATGTTCGCCGCGATCGCTACGCTTGGCGCACTGGTCCAGCGCGGCATCACCGGCCGTGGCATGGAAGTGCAATCCGCTCTGTTCGAGAACAATGTGTTCCTGATGGGCCAGCACATGCTGCAGTACGCGGTCACCGGACGGCATCCGGCGCCGATGCCCGCGCGCGACAATCCCTGGGCAATCTACGATGTCTTCACGGTCGCCGATGGCGAGCAGATCTTTCTCGCGGCCGTCAGCGATGCCCAGTGGCTGACGTTCTGCGATGCTCTGGTACTGCCGGACCTGAAGGCCGATCCGGCCTATGCGACGAACAATCAGCGCGTCGTGCTGCGCCCGCAACTCCTCGCGGCGTTGCGCGGGCGGCTCGCGACACGAAGGGCCGATGAGCTCGCCGCGACCATGGAGCGCGCGGGGCTGCCGTTCGCGCCGATCAGGAAGCCCGAGGACCTCTACGACGACCCGCACCTCATCGCCACCGGCGGACTCGCCGACGTGCGCCTGCCCGATGGCGACAAGGCGGGCGAGACCGTCAAGACGACTCTGCTTCCGTTCACGATGGCGGGCTCCCGCCTGGGCGTGCGGCTGGACCCGCCGCGGCTGGGCGAGCACACTCGCGCATTGCTGGCCGATTTGGGGTTGACCCCCGACGACATCGACGCACTCTACCGGCAACGCGCCGTGGCCTGACAATGTTCACAATGATTGGAGGTACATGATGTCCTGCACTGCTCCCGAATTTGCCCGGCGTGCGTTCATGGCTGTGTTGGCGACAGGTGCAATCGCCCTTTCCGCATCCTCGGTCGCGCAGGTCGGCGACAAGGCGGTCCGTATGGTTCTGCCGAACGCGACCGGCTCCGGGGTCGACACGATCACCCGCACGGCGCAACCGGCGCTCGCCAAAGCGCTCGGGAGGCCGGTCGTGGTCGAGAACCAGCCGGGTGCCGGCGGCATCGTCGGCCTCCAGACGCTCACCCGGGCGGCACCCGATGGCATGACGCTGAGCGTCGTTTCGAACAACGTCGTGATCTTTCCCAGCGTCTACAAGACGCTGCCATTCGAGCTGCCTGCCGACATCACGCCGATCGCGATCGTCGGCTTCACCCCGGTCGTACTGGTGGTCAATCCCAAGGTCGCGGCCACCAACGCCAAGGAGTTGATCGCGTTGCTCAAATCCCAGCCGGGCAAGATCAACTACGGTTCCAGCGGCAATGGCACGATCCTGCACCTCGCGTGCGAGGTGTTTCTCGACGAAGCCGGCGCCAAGGCGACGCACGTGCCGTACAAGGGCGTGGGTCCGATGTTGACGGACCTGCTCGGCGGTCAGGTGGAGTTCGCGACGGCGGCGTTGCCGAGCGTCCAGCAGCACTTGCAGAGCGGCACCCTGCGGGCGATCGGAGTGGGCACTGCCAAGCGAGTGCCCGCAGCACCGGAAATCCCCACGTTCGTCGAGCAGGGTCTGCCTGGTTATGTCGTCGAAGCATGGTTCGCGGTGATCGGTCCAAAGGGCATGAGTGCGGCGGACGTCAAGCGCACGCATGATGCCGTCGTTGCCGCATTTGCCGACCCGGCCGTCAAGGACGCGATGGCGAAGCAAGGCAACGTGATCAATGTCTCCTCCAGCGACTTCGCAAAGGACTTTTTCCGGACCGAGCTCGCCAAGTATGCGACCATCGTAAAGAAGGCGGGCGTCGAGCCGCAGTGAAATTAATCGGCGCCGCCGCCGCGGATGGCAGCAGCCGGGAGTTACTGCATTTTCAGCCGCGCATTCTGTACCTGTGCGCCGATCCGCGCCGTATTCGGGCGCAGCTCGCCGGGGAGCGGCTGACGCGGACCGCGGCGGGACCGCTACGCGACGACATCTCGACCGACGAAATTTCGCCGGTGCCGGTGATGGTGCACTTCGACGCCACGCTCGGGCGATTTCCCTATGTCGGACTCAAAGCGGGCGACGAGTTTCCGATCGGGCGCGACGCGATTCGCACGGCTGGCTTCGAGGTCGTCGTCGCCGGCCGTCGCTACGGCAAGGGCAGCTCGCGCGAACACAGCGTCGTGGCAGAGTGGTCGGCCGGTATCCGGCTCGTCATCGCGGAAAGCTTCGAGCGCATCTACCGCCAGAACGCGGACAATGTCGGCTTGCTGACGGCAACCGATTTTGGCCTCGTGCCGCGAATCCAGAGCGGCGAGCCCATCGAGCTCGACGAACTGCTCGCGGGCCGCGATGCGCTGGCCTCCGCCATCGTACGTCGCGGCGGACTTCTCGCCTACGGGAGGACGAAACTGCAACGCGTGCGTCCCACGGGCGAGTCGGCCGCCGGTGGCGCGCCGTCATCGTGGCAACAACCCATGACGCTATTCGAGAAGATCGTCGCCCGGCATGCGATGGCGACACCCGATACCCCGCCGCGGCTTCAGCGTGGTCAAGGCGGATTCGTCCGCGCGGACTTCCGGTTCATCCACGAGTACTACACGGGCATGTGCGCCCACCTGCTCGACGATGCCTTCGGCGATGACCTTGCATTGTCGGAGCCCGAATCGATCCTCACATTCGAGGATCACCTGTCCTACGTGCATCGCAGTCCGGTCCACGTCGAGGGGAACCTTGTCGGAAACGTTGCCGGTATGTCCCGGGCACACCGGGCTTTCGCGCAGCGCTTTCGACTGGTGGAGCACGGCTATCTGCAGCCGCACTTGTCTGCCGGCGACCCGGGCAACACCGGCTCCGAGGGCATCTCGCACGCGATGATGGCCGAGCGTTATGTTCTTCCCGGGCAACTCGTCGTCGGCACCGATTCCCACACGCCGCACAGCGGTGCCGTAGGCTGCGTGGCCTTCGGCATCGGCACCACGGACATGGCCAGTGCCTTCGTCACTGGCGCGGTCCGGATGGTCATGCCGGACGTCCTCCGGATCGAGGTCGATGGTCACCTGCCGGCGGGCGTGACCGCGAAAGACCTCGTCCTCCACCTGCTAGCCGATCCGGCAATCCGGTCGGGCGCAGGCGTGGGCAAGGTCTTCGAATTCGGCGGCAGTGTCGTCCGTGCCTTGTCGATCGATGAGCGGACAACGCTGACGAATATGACCGCCGAGTTGGGCGGCTTCACGGGCATCGTCGAGCCGGATGACGAAACGGTTCGCTTCCTGAAGGAGCGACGCGGGATCGAATTCTCGCTTGAGCCATGGATGCAAAGCGACCCCGATGCTGACTACGCGGATGTCCTGCGCATCGATGCGTCGGTGCTCTCACCGATGGTTGCGCGGCCCGGCGACCCTGGCAATGGCGTTCCGCTTGCGGCATTGACGGAGCGTGTCAAGGTGGACATCGCCTACGGCGGATCATGCACCGCCGGAAAGCGGGAGGATTTCGATCACTATCACGAAGTCCTGGCCTGGGCTGCCTCGCGCGGACTTCGGGTGGCACCGGGCGTCACGCTCTATTTGCAATTCGGGACCGCCGCGGTGCGGGACTATTGCGTCGAACGTGGCTATCTCGCGGCGTTCGAGGCCGTCGGAGCCGAGATCCTCCAGCCGGCGTGCGGCGCGTGTGCCAATTGCGGTCCCGGTTCCTCGACGTCAACGGAGCAGGTCACGGTAAGCGCAATCAACCGAAATTTCCCAGGGCGTTCCGGACCGGGGCAGGTATGGCTCGCGAGTCCGCCGACAGTTGCCGCGAGTGCCATTGCCGGCCGGCTCGTGTCATATGAGGAGTTAAGGCGCGGGTGAATCAGATCGACCGCGAATGGCTGCTTACCGGCAAGTTCCGCGGCGGCATGGAATGACGGCTCGTGGCCTATTCTGTTGAAAAACTCCTTTTCCGGAGCTACTCAAGAAATTCTAGGGCCGTGGAGGCGCCGCACCTTTTCGGACACGGGGGACCATGCGATCTACTGTTGCGCGCGACCAAATGCTTTCTAACAAACGCTCCGACGATTCACAGAACGATTTGTCGATTGCAACGCACATGCGCGAGAACTCTGGGTCATTGCATTTTCGAGTTTTTCAACAGTATTGGCCGAGTACAGTCCTGAATGCGGTGTATCCATTCCTGCCAGTCAAGCGAAATTCGCGCTTGGCGGTGGTTCTTGATCACTCCCATGGCCTCGACAGAAGACCATCGACGGATCTTCCACCATCCGCGGGGTTCCCCTGAATAGGGATCCCGGTCAGTGCGTGATGACAACGAGGACGCTGCATGGCGCGTGCTCGATGAGCGCACGCGTGCTCGAGCCACGCCACCACCGCTCGGCCCAACTGTCGAGGTGCCGATGTCCGACCACAATCAGGTCGGCGCTGATCTTCCGTGCATAATTGGCAATCTGCTCGACAGAATCCCCGACTAACACCTCGCCGGTAGCAACATGGCTTGCCTCGGAAAGTTGCTTCAGGCCTTCGGCAAGGATTTCTTGGTACCTCTGTCTTTCCGATTCCGCGTCCACCCTGCCATCGTAGAAGGCGCCATCAACCGCAACGTTGATGAGGGGAGGCATGATTGCGACGAGAAACAGGTCCGAGTGGCTCCACTGCGCGATATCGCGGCAGTTGAGCAGGGCCTTCTGGCCGGATTCCGAGCCATCATAGGCAAGCAAGAGTCGCTTATACATCGATTCCTCCTGTGAGCGTGCCGGAGACGTAAGGTAAGCGGAAGCGGCGGTCCGTCCTTCATTAATGCCCGATAGACTACGCCTGCCAAGGGTCGGCCGTTGCTGCACCTTGGATGGCCGTTCGAGGCGCGACGGTGGCCACGAAGGTCTGCTCATCGACGGTTCCAGTGCACCTCATCGTTGCCTCCGCTGGGTAACGGAATCGCCGACTGACGGCGCGGTCGGGCCGCAGCCGCCGATACAAGTAGCCATCGCTCAGCGATTTGCGGCACATTCGCTAAAGGCTGGTCGTGGCCGTTCAGTGGCCTCCGAGCATGAACGCGATCAGTTTGAGCGTCGAGGGTCACAGCCCTGAACAGCCTGTCGGGCTTCCCGAAAGCAGCCGCTCAACGAATCGGGTTGGAACCGGCGACCGCTGCGAGTGGAGTGGGCCTCGTGATCATCACGCATCGGACATCACGGAATCACTCGATCTGCGCGAACGAGGAAAGTCTGTGGCAGGGTCAAGCCCAGCGCGCGCGCCACGTTCGGATTGACGACCAACTCGTAGCGTGTCGGTTGATAGACAGGAAGATCGCCGGGCTTCGCGCCTTTGAGGATCTTGTCGACATAACCGGCAGCGCGACGGAAATTGTCCGGAACGTCTGTTTGGTAGCTAAAGAGCGCCCCCTTCTCGGCGGTGCCGGGCCAGAAGTGGACAACCGGCACGCGCAGCACGGTTGCGCGCTTGATAATTTCCTCCGCGTTCTGCACGGCCACCGCTTCGGTGACGAACAGTGCGTCGGGCGGAGACTTTTCGAGAGAATCCAGCGCCTGCGCAAGCGAGACGCGATCCTTCGCGTATAACCACGTTACGTTGAGCCGGAGCGTCGGAGCGGCAGCTCGCACGCGCGCCTCGATCTTGGGCGTGGCGAGAAACTCTGGATTAAGGAGAAACACTACTCGTGACGCGTTCGGAAGCGCGACCTTGAGCAACTCCAGGCGCTTCAGGGTGGTTTCGTCGGTGAGATCGGATACGCCGGTGATGTTGCCACCGGGGTTAGCCAGACTTTTGATGATTCCCGCATCCACCAGATCACTCGATGTCGCGACGACGATAGGCACGGTCGTGGTGGCGTCACGCGCGTCCCGCGTGGCGACAAGTCCGGCGACAACGATCACGGCAGGCGAATTCGCGACACTTTCACGGATTAGCGCCCGCATGCGGGCGGGGTCGCCCTCGCTGTAAAGCACATCGATCTGAACCGTCCGCCCGTCGATCTGACCTGCCTGGCGCATGCCGTCGAGGAAGCTATCCTTGAACGCACGGTTAACCTCCTCACTGGGGAGGAACATGACAACGCGGGGTGGCCGCGCAGCGGTTTGGGCCGCCGAAGGAGGTGCGACCGCCGGAAGCAAGGACGCGAGCCCGCAAAGCAACAGAGTTCGCCGGTTCATTGCTGGGCCACCTCATCCATGAGAGGAAACCCAGCCATCGTACGCTTACCGCGGGAATCGAGCGCGACCAACAAGTGACTGCTGCTGGCCGAACTCGGCCTTGCCCGCAAAGGCCGCGCTAGAATCAGCCCCATTAGAGAGAGCGCCGTGAGTGCTACTGCAGAAACTCTTGCGCGGAAAAAGACGCCTCAAGTACCCGGACTGCCGTTGCTGGGCAGCCTTTTCGGCATGGTCAAAGGGCCTGCGGACTTTTTCCTTCACTGCTACCGCACTTACGGTCCAGTGTGTCGTCTCAGCATTCTCGGCGAGAAGTACGTCCTGATCTCCGGCGTTGAAGCCGCCAACTTCATGGGCACGCGCGCCGGCAAAGATTGCCTGCGCTCAAAAGAATTCTGGGAAGGCCTGATGGGCGAGTTCGGCGCCAAGCGCATGCTCACCGGCGAAGACGGCGACGGCCACAAGGAACTGCGCGACATCATGCGCAATGGCTATTCCAAGGAATCGATCAAGGGCCGCTACGACGAACTCGTCGCGATCACCGACGGCTCGCTCACGCGCGACTGGTCCGTAGGCAAGGAAGTGCCTGTTGTTGAAGCCATGCAGTACATGGTCGTCGATCAGCTCGGCACTATTCTCACCGGCGCTGCGCCGCTGGAATATGTGAAGGACATCCGCACCGCGATCATCTACATCCTCAACGTGTTGGTCACGCGTCAACGCCCCAAGATTTTGCTAAAGCGTCCTGAATACAAGAAAGCCAAGGGCAAGGTCATGGAGCTGGGCTACAAGATGATCAAGGACGCCAAAGCGCGTTATGCCACGACCAAGCCGGAAGATCGCAACCTGATCGACGACATCATGGCCGCGCACATCGAAACGCCAGAGAAGATGCCTGAGAGCGATCTAATCGTGTCTCTGACGGGCCCCTACATTGCAGGCCTCGACACCGTCGCCAACACCACGTCCGCCGTCGTTTACGCCGTGCTCAAGCATCCGGAAGTCAAAGCGCGCGTGCTAAAGGAAGTGGATGAGCTGTTCGCAGCTGGCGAAGTGGATGAAGAAGGTCTGCTCAAGAAGCTGCCCGCACTCAACGGCGCAATCATGGAAACGATGCGTCTCTACCCGATCGCCGTCGCACAGATGCGCACCGCCAACAAAGACTTCGTGTTCGAAGGCCATCAGATTTATGAAGGCGAGATGATCTACATCGGCACCAGCGTGCCGCACTTCATGGACGAATACTGGCCCAAGGCCAAGACCTTCGACATCGACCGTTATCAGAAGCCGCGCGCTGAGCATCTGCAGCCTGGCGTGTACTCACCTTACGGCCGCGGCCCGCACACCTGCTTGGGCAAGAGCCTAGCCGAAGTGCAGATGGCGCTGTCGATGGCCCGTGTGTTCCACAAGCTCGATCTGGAATTGGAATCGCCCAACTACGTGCTCAAGACCAAGACTGCGCCAACGCCTGGCCCGGCGATGGACTTCAAAGTTCGTGTGAAGGGTTATCGCCACTAAGCGGCATGAAGGAAACACAAAGGCCGACTCCATGAGTCTCGCCTTGATGGGGAAGCTTACGACACCACGCGCGCGCCCTCGCTAGCGTCTTGACGCACACTGAACGCAAGCCAACCAATGACAGCTCGAATGTCTGCTATGGGCGAAAGACTTCACCGTCTCCTCTTGGCCGGTCATCGACCAACGCCCATCAGATCCCACTTCCGCTTTCCTCGATCCAGCCTGCCTCGTGAAACAGACGGGGTAGCCCCGCAAGCGTGGGCAATTCGGCATCCGGGCTGTAATCGGGAGGCGGCTGCCGGCCTGTGCCACGGTTGATCCAGACACACCGAAAACCGATATCACGCGCAGCGGTGAGGTCCAAGACTGGGCTGGCGCATATGTGTGTGACATCCGCGGCGGAAACGCCGAGCGCCTGGTGCGCGTGGGCAAAAATCGCTCGTGCGGGCTTATATGCTTGGGCCTGCTCCGCTGTGATGACACGATCGATAGTTCGCGCCAATTGCGCGACGTTGCCAGCGATGATGTCGTCATCCGTGTTGGCGATGATGCAAAGTTTGAAACCCGCTGCTTTCAGAAGCCTAAGGGTTGGCACGACTTCAGGAAAGGGCGGCATCTGTGCAATGCTGGAAGTCAAGATGTCAACGTCAGATTCATTAGCGGGCACGCCCAGTTCATCCAAGGCACGTTGGAGCGCCGTGCCTGCCACCTCGCGAAAAGACCGATGTGGTCGTTCCCTCTCCAATGCGTGTTCGTGTCGATCGAAGACCGCAAGCAGCGTGCGCGGATCGATCGAATGTTGCCGATGGCCTTTCAGGATCCTATCTACGGCGGCCAGCAAACCTTCATCCCACTGAATCAAGGTGCCATAACAGTCGAAAGTAAGCCAGCGTGGCTTAGTGCCAGAGAGAGCCATGGGTCCTCTTGCAGCGAGATCGTTTGTGGTCGTGACCGCTCTTACGGACCCACCTGGGCCCACTCGGATCGGGAAACCAGCTTACTATGCGGCGTATGAGTCGGGAACCCGCCACCGCGCCGCCAACCGAATCCGGCAAAGGGATCTCGCGCGAGGAGATGATCGAGTTGCCGATCCGGCGCTACGAGGGTTCGGTGCACCTCGTTGCGGGGCAGCCGGATCTCGAGCGCGCGATGCAGGACATCTTGCAGGAAAGCGTAGTCGGCTTTGACACCGAGACACGGCCCGCCTTCAGACCGGGCGAGAGCTACCTCCCTTCTCTCGTACAGTTCGCGACGGCGAGTGCTGTGTATCTGTTGCAGATCCAACAGCAGGACCTTTCCGCCGCGGTGCGGGAGATCCTGTCGTTGGAGAAAATCATCAAGGTGGGCGTGTCGGTGACCGACGATATGCGTAGCCTGAAAAAGCTATTCCAGTTCGACGAAAGATCGGTGGTAGATCTCGGCAAAGTTGCGGAGCGCCACGGCCTGAAGCAGACGGGCGTACGGAATCTCGCCGGGATATTTCTGGGTACGCGCATCCCCAAGGGCACAAAGACTACGAACTGGGCTGCGCGCCGCTTGACACCGCAGCAAATCGCCTACGCGGCGACCGATGCCTGGGTGTGCCGCGAGCTGTATCTACGCTTCAAGGAACTGAAAATGGTCCGATGACCGACTTGTAAGACGCCGGCGGCCCGAGGACGCTCTACTGCCGTCCGCCGAGGAGGAGGCTGGCAGTGAAGGGCGGAATGGCCGGTTCTGGCCGTACTCGGCCCGATCGTCGACGGTCGCAGTTTGAAGGTACCCACGTTTGATGGACACCTCAATGAGAGCAATACTACTTGAGGAGGTGTTCGATGGAATACACGCCGCGCAGGAAATTGACTCGGGAATTCAAGCTGGAAGCGGTTCGTCAGACAGCGTTGAGCGAGAAGCCCAAGGCCCAGCTGGCACGGGAGCTGGGCGTTCGCGTCGGCCAGCTGCGAACGTGGCGGCTCGAGTTCGAGAAGGAGGCGGTGACCGGCATCGCCAAGCCGGATCGATCGGCCGTCGAGGGTCTTGAGCAGCTGCGTCGCGAGAACGCAAGGCTCAAGATGGAGATCGAGATTTTAAAAAAAGCGGCCATCTACTTCGCTCGGGAAGCGAAGTGAAGTACGCCTTCGTCGAGAAGCATCGACGGCAGTACGGCGTGCCGGCCCTGTGCGAGGCGCTGCAGGTCTCGCGCAGCGGGTACTACGCTGCGCGGCACCGCGGTCCCAGCGACCGCCAGAAGCGCCAGGTTGACCTCACCGCTCGTATCAGGACGATCCACCAGGCCAGCCGCGAGTCGTACGGCGCTCCCAGGGTGCACGTCGAGCTGCTGGCCCAAGCGGTGCCGTGCTGCCGCAACACGGTGGCCAAGTTGATGCACAAGGCGGAGATCCTGCCCAAGGCCATCCGGCGCTTCCGCGTGACCACCGACTCCCGCAGGACCAAGGCCTCGCCGAACCTCATCAACCGGGACTTCACGTCCGAACATCCCAACGACCTCTGGCTGAGCGACATCACGTACATCCCTACGCGCGAAGGTTGGCTGTACCTGGCTGCGGTTCTGGACGCGTACTCGAGAGCCCTGGTGGGCTGGGCGATGAGCCGAACTCTGGACACCCAGCTGGCGATGGACGCGTTGAACATGGCGATCGCTCATCGGGGTCCGCCGGTAACGCTGCACTCCGACCAGGGATCAACGTACGCTACCGGAAGTTACCGGGAAATCGTCAACCGCTATGGCATCCGGCAGAGCATGAGTCGCAAGGGTGATTGTTGGGACACTCAGTCTAGGATGAGCTTGAACGTCCGGTCCAATCTGACTCGTGCTGGGATTGGCTGAATGCCTTGGTGTTGACCTGTCGATTGGGTACCGGCGTTCCCCGTGCGTTGCCGGGCCAGGCGTCAGTGACCTGATAGGAGCTTTGCGCTGCACCGTGAGTGTCCTGTCCTGCGGCTGGGATCGGCGAGACGAGCCAAGCTCACTCGAGGAGAATCTCATGGCACAGTCGACAGAAGGGCGAGAAGTCATTCTTGGGGTCGATACTCACCTCGACGCCCATGTGGGTGTGCGTGATTGACGGAGTCGGTAAGGTTCTCGGGACCTTGGTTGCACCGGTTGGACTCCACGGGTACCAACAGCTTCTTCAGTGGGGCCGTTCATTCGGAGCGTGCAGGCGAGCCGGCGTTGAAGGAACGGGAACCTACGGTGCTGGGCTCGCGCGCGTTCTGCGCGACGCCGGCATCGAAGTCCTGGAAGTCAATCGGGCGGATCGGTCGAAGCGACGTCTCCGAGGGAAGTCCGACCCCGACGGATGCCGAGAACGCCGCGCGCGCCGTACTCTCCGGCGAGGCCACGGCGATCCCGAAGCTGCAATCGGGCGTAGTCGAGGCGATGCGTGCCATCACTGTTGCCAGACGCAGTGCCGTCAAAGCGAAGACACAGGCCATCAACCAACTGCGCGCCCTGCTGGTGACAGCGCCCGATTCGATTCGCTCGAAGCTGATGAAATCGAAGCCTGAACACTGCGTGCAAGCCTGCATCCAGATGCGGCCCTTGGGAACGACGCCCCTTCTGGAGGCGCTGACGCGCACGTTGCGCATCCTGGCGAAGCGCTGGACGGTCCTGGCGGCCGAGCTGCGCGAGCTGGATGCGATGCTCGAGACACTTGCCAGGCGCGCTGCCCACCGGCTGCTCGAAAGGTTCGGCGTTGGCCCCTACACAGCCGCCACGCTCATGGTCGTCGCGGGGGACAACCCCGAACGTCTGCGTAATGATGCGGCGCTGGCAGCTCTTTGCGGCGCGAGCCCTTTGCCGGCATCTTCGGGCAAGACGCAGCGCCACCGACTCAATCGCGGGGGTAGCCGAGAGGCCAACAACGCCCTATGGACCATCGCCATGGTGCGGATGCGGAGCGACGCCCGCACTCGCGCTTACGTGGTGCGTCGGACCGCCGAGGGCCTGTCGTCGAAAGAGATTCAGCGCTGCCTGAAGCGCTATATCGTGCGCGAACTCTACCCGCTGATTCTCGCGGATCTGAGAGACTCCGTAGCCACTTCTTGACATAGGAGCGTCAATGCGCCGATGGAGAGCTTCTTCCACACGCTCACGACCGAATTGGTCATGCACTGCGACTACAAGACCCGTGACGATGCGCGCGTCAGCTTGTTCGATTACATGGAAGTGTTCTACAACCGGCAGCGACGGCACTCATCGATTAGCTACGAGGCCCCGCTACCGTTCGAGGCGATGCAATCGCCTGGTAAGGTGTCCACCGTTCGTGGGTAAGACCAGTTCGACCCAAAGTCGACATACGCGTTGCTCGTAAGCAGACTTCTGCGTGCGGTGGAGCGGACGCCCATTAGCCGGCCGGAGTCAAGGACAATACCAAATCGTCGCAAATGAATTGCGTTCAATACTTTGCAACAACGTCAGCCACCTTCATTCCTACAGACTCTAACCGCGCCCGTTTTCTCACTCTGTCGGTTGCGAACTGAATCGCACCAGACACCCGTCGGGATCAAGCTTGCCGCGATGCTCTGCGACCGCCCTGGTGGCTTGTGCCACCCCAGAGAAACTTTGGTGCCAAGCCATGTCCAAGGGGTTGCGTGCATTCCCTATGGCTATCGCCGCGATGACGACGCCAGTCCTTTGGTGGCTCATGGCTTGGGCGATTCAGCATTCTGTATTCATTCAGATGGCGCAAAGGCGGCGTCCAAATCATTCAAGTAGTTTCACACCAGTCCGCTTTCCTGGCTCACCGCCTTTGGCCAAACCGTTACCCGAAACACAGGCTGCACATCGAAGGGCTTCTGCTCGCGCAGCATGTGGTAGCACGCCCGCGCCAGCTTGTGCGCCAGAGCCTTGAGCGCCAAGACCCGATTCGTCTTGCTCTTCTTGCGATCATAAAAGCTCTTGGCCTGCGGACAGTAGCGTAGGGCGAAGTTCGCTGCCTCCACAAACGCCCAGGCGAGGTACTTGTTGCCGTTCCTGGTGTTGCCTTCACCCTTCTTCTTGCCATTGCTTTCCCGCAAGCTGTCCACGCAGCGGCAGTAGGAACTGAAATTGCCCACCTGCGCAAAGCGACCGATCGCGCCCGTCTCGAGCATGATCGTAGTCGCCAGTGTCTGGCCAATGCCCGGCACGGTCTTGAGCAGGCGATACTCCGGGCGCAAGCTCACCCGTTCCTTGAGTCGCCTCTCCAACGCTTCGATCTGTTGCCCCAACGCTTGGCTGACCGCGCGGTTGGCCTCCACGGCCAGCGCCACATCGGGCGCAAACCCGAACGCATCGACCTGCTCGGCTGTCAGCCGCTTGACCGCCTCGCCCTTCATCCGGGCCCCCGTCTGCCGCATCAAGATGCCCTCGATCGATAGAATCTGCGCCGTGCGGTAGCGCACCAGCTGCATGCGCTTGCGCGCCAGGTCCCGCGCCCCACGCTCCGCGCGCGGATAGATGTAACCCTCCGCCAACAACCCCAGCCGCAGCAGCTGCGCCAGATACGCCGCATCAGCGAAATCCCCGCTGTGCTTCAGTCCCTCGTACTTCTTGATCGCGCTCGGGTGGGCCAAATGCACCCGGTAGCCCGCATCCATCAGTCCGTCCACCAGCCAGTACCAGTTGTACGTACTCTCGATCACCACACCCGCCAACTCTTCCCGATGCGCCTCCAGCGCCGCACGAATTTGCCCCAGATCGTTCGGCAACCGCTTGTTGAACACGATCCGATCTTCCTCGTCACTGACGATCACCACACTATTGTTCGAATGCAGGTCTATGCCACAATATTTCATGTCGGTCTCCTTCGGGTCAAAGTCCATTTCCCAACTTGACTTTAACCCCGCCGCCTAACCGCGGCGAGGAGGCCGGCTACATGATCATCATTCAACGTCGTAGTTCAGTGGCCTGCAGCGGGCTGGTGGCCGCCTGCACGGAAGCCTCCGGCCCGGACCCGAGCGGCGCAGGTGCCAGACTGACGATCCGCCGGAACAGCTCTTCGTACTCGAATCCAGCTTCTGCGCCCAACAGTGGATTGGTGTGACCGGCGAACGCCGCGTCAATCTCAATCCAATCGGCAGCCGTGAGGAATTCCGCCGCCGCTGGCAGCACTTCATCTTCTTCAGCCCGCACATGGGCATAGTGGAATGCCGCATACGTGGCAACTGCCTCGTAGAACGCCGGCAACTGTGCGCCACCGTCTTGCTGGTAGCGGGCGAGCGTCTGCTCCATCGCGCATAACATTGTTGTGCCGGTTCTATGTTCCGCTTCTAGCGTATCGAGCAGTGGCGCGATGGTGGAATCACGCTGCCGAAGCAACCTAAACAGGTATGCGTCTTCCTTGGGATGATGGAGGCGTTCCGGGAATACCCGGATGTAGTGCATCATCGCGCCGAGCAGATCGAAGTTTGGCTTAGAGATGCTATAGCGGTCGTGGCGCAGGAGGAAGAGCATGCCGTGAAGCACCGCAGTCAACGCGCGATGTTCACCTATGATGATGTCAATGGCCTGCACACCCAGTCCAGATTGACGGGAGCCGCAAGACGGCGCCCGCAAGTCGTGTTTAGATGCTATTCGGCATACGTCGAAGCGCATTGACGCCCATCAAACTACGGCACATACGTTCCCCGTTGTGCGTTGCAGCAAATGCGTGGCAGGACGGGAAATGGCTTTAAGGTCCGGATCATATCGGCAAAGTGGTCGCACCATTTATGCGTGCCAGCGATATCTCGCCGTATCTTGAGGTGTCTTAACCGAGACTTGATCTGACGGCCAGTGTCAGATCGCGGCAACCATCATCCGGTTGAGTTGGGCAATCAGTTGTCGTTGGCCGAAGGAGACGGATTGCAGCCGTTGCCGGCGCGAGATCGAACTGGCGTTTCGACCCACAGCGGCCAATCGGTACCAGGGAGGTTGCAGTAGTGGGACCTCTTACTGCTTCGTGGGGGACGGCAAACGGTCAATCGTGGCGCGATAATGCGTCGTTAATTACTCGCATAAGCTGCAGCGCACCGAACGGCTTGAAGAGCGGCTTCGCACCAGCATCGATCACGCCGGCGGCGAGGCTCTCGTGGCCAGTCATGAGGATCACCGGGACCGTGGGATACGCCTCTCGAAGCGTCTCTGCGAGCTGAACGCCGCTAATATCACCCATTACAACGTCGGCAAGAATCACGTCAAATGGACACCCGCCAGCGCACAGCTTCAACGCCGCGCGCCCGCTGACGGCGGAGCCGGCCTTCATGCCAAGGGTCGTGAGCATCTCGGTCACGGCCACACGAATCGCCGGGTTGTCGTCGACCACCAGAGCCCGAATGGTCCGCGCCATCTTGAACCCGTGCCCTCCATCCTTGAAGAGCGCATTTTAACCGAGAGCGAATTTCGGCAACTCGAGCGGCTTGCGGGTATTCGATCTGAACTCGAGGTACAGCCTATGTCTGATACTACCGAAGCTGGGGCGTGACCATCAAGTACTGGGCGCCGCCAACGAGTGGCTGCTCCTGGCCGAGGCCGTGTAAAAACACCCGTAAACATTCGGAGTTGAGCGATGATGACGAGCCCAACTTTGGAGGGTCTGCGCGGACCGTTTTCGCGTTCCTGTAACCGGTAAGAGGCGGATACGCAGTTTTGGTGGCGTAGGCGGCCGAGGACGTCCGTTTTTCGGGCGAAATACGAGCCTTTGCGGCTCAAGCGCTCATCGCGCGCATCATCACGCCAATGCCCAGGATGCGCATCACGCGCTTCAGGTTATAGGCCAGGACGTGCAGACTCATCTCGGTGCGCACGCGCGGCAGCGTCTTCATCAAGAAGTGGGTCCACCCCATCCAGGCCTTGATCGTGCCGAACGGGTGCTCGACCGTTTGTCGTCGCACTCGCATCATCTCGGGCTGCCGATCCAGCCGCAGCTGCATCGCCTCGAGCACCGCTTCATGTTCCCAGCGCGCAATGCGCCGATAGGGACTCGGCGTGCAGCGCGCCTTGAGCGGACACCGGGGGCAAGCCGAGGACCAGTACTTGTGCAAGGTCAAGCCGGCCTCGATGGTGGTAAAGCGTTTGATGGCCCGTTGCCCCGCTGGGCAGCGGTACTCATCGTCTGCGGCGATGTAGATGAAGTCCTGCTTGTCGAAACGACCCTCCGCCTTGCTGTTGGAGGTCATCGACTTGGGCACCAGCGGCGTGATCCCGGCCGCGTCGCATTGCCGGATCTGCTCGCTCTTAAAGTAGCCGCGGTCGGCCACCACGGTCAGATCGTCGATGCCCGTGGCCGCGCGCGCCTGTTCGGCCATCGGTGTCAGCTGTTCGCGATCGATCCCCGCGGTGACGACTTCGTGCGCCACGATCAGATGGTGCTTGGTATCCACCGCCGTCTGCACGTTGTAGCCAACGATGCCCCCATCCCGGCTCTTCATCGAGCGCGCATCGGGGTCGGTCAGGGACAGCTGTTGATCGGGGCTGGCGAGCATTTGCGCCTCGAGCATTTTGAGCCGCTGCATCTGCTCCTTCAGGGCCGCGATCTTCTCTTGCAGCCGGCCCTTCTTCAACTCCGCCACTTCGGGCTCGGCCCGGTCGGCCGTGTCCATATCAGTCAGGTAGCGCGCGATGCTCTCTTCGATCTGCGCCAGCCGCCGCTGCATCTTGGCCGGCGTGAAATTCTTGTCCCGGTTGTTCACCGCCTTGAACTTGCTGCCGTCGATGGCCACGATCGCCTCGCTGAACAGATTGAGCTGGCGACACAGCACGACGAACTGGCGACATACCTTGCGGATCGCCGGCCCGTTGTCTTTGCGGAAGTTGGCAATGGTCTTGAAGTCCGGCAGCAACCGTCCGGTCAGCCACATCAGCTCAACGTTGCGCTGCGCCTCCCGCTCCAGGCGGCGGCTCGACTGGATCCGGTTCAGGTAGCCGTAGATGTAGAGCTTCAGCAGCACCGCCGGGTGGTACGCCGGCCGACCCGTCGCCGCCGGGGCAACCCCCACAAAGCCGAGTTCGCCCAGGTCGAGCCCATCAACGAAGACTTCGACCACGCGCACCGGATTCTCGGCTTCAACGTAGTCGTCAAGACACGCCGGCAGCAAGGTCACCTGGCTTCGGTCCTCGCCTTCGATGAATCGCTTCATGTTGCCACCTCGAAGAAATCTCTTTCCTCAATATAGGCAACTTTTCGATAGAGGCAACCTCCGCGTTTTTACACGGCCTCGGCCGCATCCTGTCACTGCTTATTTCTGCCGCGCCTTGCGCGCGGCGTATTTGGAGTCGCGCACGGCCTTCTGATCCTGTTTGAGCGCTGCATCGGCCTCTATTTGGGCAACGCGCTCGGCGTCCTTCCGCGCCTTTTCTTCCGTGACAGCGTGTGCTTGCCTGGCTTTCTCAGCCGCGCGTTGAGCGTCTCTCAGTTCGGCAGTGACCCGGTTCGCGTACTTGTGTTCGGCAGTGCGAATGTTGCGCGCTTCTCTGCGTTTCGACCCGTGTGGCCCGCCGCTGGGCGGACTGTGCGTCGTTAGCCAGCGCCGTTGCGCGTATCTTTTCCAACTGGGCTTGCTTCGCCTTGACCGCCGTCTGCAGGCGTTCCGCGAAACCTGGTTCTTTACGAGACATGTCTTTGGTTTCTCTATTCAAAGCATTCGCATAGGTGGCTGATACTGCCCTGTTTGCTAGCGGTCAGGGAAGTGGACCCGCTTTTTGATCAGATCTTATGGCGCTGCTGGTTTGAGTGTGCGTCGCGCGAATATATGCAAACTGGCCGCCACTTCAAGATACACGCGAGACTCAATCGAGCAGGAGTTTACGCGCCGCTGCACCGGTCGTGCCGACTAGTTTTCGCTTCTCCGTAGCCGGCAGTCTTTTGATCGCCGCCTCCAGCTTGCCTGCCACCGATTGATTCGGGCAGACGAACTTGGTGAGCAGCCGACGTGGGGGATTCCCGCGCGTGTATCGCGCCCCAGTGCCAGCAAGGTGCTGTGCGTAACGTGCCCCCACGTCAAGCGCGATCCCGGTGTAGATCGCGTTACTGCGGCACAGAATCAGGTACACATGGTGCAGCCGCATGGCCAACGCCTTCATTCGGCAGAAGACGACCCTTCGCGGACGGTCGGGTCCGCCCACAGCAGCCGTTGACCACTGGTGAAACTGGACGCTCGCACGAAGCGGCGAGGTCGCCAGCGCCGAGGAAGGGTTCCTGCAATGCGGTTCGCACGGCGCCAGCCACTTCGTCAAGACGATTCACAACGGCATCGATTACGGCGTGATGGCGGCGTATGCTGAAGGGCTCAACATCCTGCGCAACGCCAATGCAGGCAAGCGCGCGTCCGCGGGCGACGCCGAGACCACTCCGCTTCGAAACCCCGAGCTCTATCAATACGACATGAACCTGACCGACATCACCGAGGTCTGGCGTCGCGGCAGCGTGATCGGCTCGTGGCTGCTCGACCTGACCGCCGACGCGCTGCTGAAAGACCTACAGCTCGAGGCGTTCGGCGGCCGCGTTTCCGATTCCGGCGAAGGTCGCTGGACCCTCCAGGCGGCGATCGACGAAGGCGTGCCGGCGCACCTCTTCAGTGCGGCGCTGTACGAGCGCATCGCGTCTCGCGGCGAAGCCGACTTCGCGAACCAGGTGCTGTC
The DNA here is from genome assembly GCA_963823215.1 of uncultured beta proteobacterium. GTDB lineage: Bacteria > Pseudomonadota > Gammaproteobacteria > Burkholderiales > Casimicrobiaceae > CAIWHR01. The sequence goes on along the minus strand of CAWGKT010000017.1, from coordinate 387,098 downwards.
GGAAATGCGCCACCCAATCGGCGGCCACGTCGAACAAGAGCGCAAGGTTGCGAAATGAGCGCGGCGATCAACGCACGCCGTGTCAGCGACGAGCCGCGTTCCGATGCATTGGTCATCTTCGGCTTCACCGGCGACCTCGCCAGCAGGAAGATCTTCCCGGCCCTCTATGCCATGGTGAAAAGCGGTACGTTGACGGTGCCGGTCATCGGCGTCGCATCGTCCCAATGGACCGCGGAGGAGATCCTGCGCCGCGTTCGTGAGAGCGTGAGCCGTGAAATCACGATCGACGACGAGCCGGCATTCGATCGCCTGGCTGCGCTGCTGCGTTACGTGAGCGGCGACTACGAGGATCCGGCGACATTTCGCGCGCTGAAGAGCGCGCTCGGTGAAGCACGACGCCCGGCGTATTACTTGGCGATACCGCCGGAGTTGTTCGCGACGGTGATCATGAGCCTGGGCATCAATGGGCTCGGCGAGCATGCCCGCCTCATCGTCGAAAAGCCCTTCGGCCGCGATCTCGCGTCCGCCATCGAGCTCGGCGCGATCGCGCATTCGGTATTCCCGGAATCGTCGATCTTTCGCATCGACCACTATCTCGGAAAGGAGGCGATTATGAACATCCTCTATTTCCGATTCGCGAACTCGTTTCTCGAGCCGATCTGGAACCGCAACCACGTCGCCAGCATTCAGGTGACGATGGCCGAGAGCTTCGGCATCGGCCGGCGCGGCCGCTTCTACGAAAGCGCAGGCTGTTTGCGCGACGTGGTCGAGAACCACCTGTTCCAGATCGTCGCGCTGCTCGCGATGGAGCCACCGTCCTACCAGAGCTATGCCGCGGTGCATAGCCAAAAGGCGGCGGTGTTTCACGCGATGCGCGCGTTGACCCCCGAGGACGTGGTGCGCGGCCAGTACGTGGGTTACCGCAACGAGAAGGATGTCGCGGCCGACTCCGACGTGGAGACGTTCTGCGCAATGCGCCTCTTCATCGACTCGTGGCGCTGGGCCGACATGCCGTGGTACCTGCGTGCAGGCAAGCTGCTGCCGAACACCGCGGTCGAGGTGCTGGTTCAGTTGAAGCCGCCCCCGCAGAAACTGTTCGACGACTCGGCGCCGATCGAGGGCCGCGCCAACTACCTGCGAATCAACCTGCAGCCCGCATCGACGGTGGCGCTCGCCGCTCGCGTCAAGCGCCCGGGCAAGGAATTCGTGGGCGAGCAGCGCGAACTCTATCTCTGCGAAGACCCGCAAAGCGATGATTCGCCCTATGAGCGGCTGCTCGGTGATGCGATGGCGGGCGAGGGCGCGCTCTTCACCAGCCAGGACGCCGTCGAAGCCGCCTGGGCCGTCGTCGATCCGGTGCTCGCAAATCACAATGCCGCGCTTGCGTACGCGCCGGGTACGTGGGGTCCGGCCGCCGCCGATGTGCTGATCGCCGAAGACGGTGGCTGGCACAACCCGTCGCCCGAAACCAACGCTGCTGCCGGGGGATGCGCGTGACATCGGACGTGGTGTTCCTGCTCGACGTCGACAACACGCTGCTCGACAACGATCGGATTGTGGTCGACCTGAAGCGCCACCTCGAGCGCGAATTCGGCGTCGCGAGCGCCGACCGCTACCGGGCGATCTTCGAAGACCTGCGGCGCGAACTCGGGTATGCCGACTATCTCGCCGCGTTGCAGCGGTATCGCGCCGTGGCCGAACTGAGTGGCCCGCACGAGCAGCGGCTGCTGCTGATGTCGGGCTTCCTCGTCGACTACCCGTTCGCCGAGCGCCTCTTTCCGCGCGCGCTCGACGTCATCGAGCACCTCGGCAAGTCTGGCCCGACGGTGATCCTCTCCGATGGCGACGTCGTCTTCCAGCCGCGCAAGGTGCAGCGCTCGGGCCTGTGGGATGCCGTCCGCGGCCGCGTCCTGATCTACGTCCACAAGGAACAGATGCTCGACGCGGTGCAACACCATTATCCAGCCCGTCACTGTGTGCTCGTCGACGACAAGCTGCGGATCCTGACAGCGGTGGAGCGGTTCCTGCGGGAACGGCTTACGACGGTGTTTCCGCGCCAGGGCCACTACGCCTTCGATGCGATCGCGGTTGCCAATTACCCGACGGCCGACTTCACGGTCGAGCGCATCGGCGATCTGGTCGATCTCGATGTCGCGAAGCTATTGGATAAACAATGAACCTCAACACCCGAAAGCTGCATGACCTCGGCCAGAGCCTGTGGCTCGACAACATCACGCGGGAAATCCTCACGAACGGCACGCTCGCACGCTACATCTCAGACCTGTCGGTGACAGGATTGACCTCGAATCCGACGATCTTCGAGCATGCGATCGGCACGGGCGGCGCTTACGACGAGGCGATCGGCGGTCTAGCACGCCAAGGCGTGGCTGGCGAGGACCTATTCATCGCGCTTGCGCTGGACGACCTTACGCCAGGCAGCCGACCTGTTCCGACCGGCGTTCGAAGCGAGCGACGGCGTCGACGGCTGGGTTTCGCTCGAGGTGTCGCCGCTCCTCGCCGACGACACGGCAGGGACGGTTCGCGCCGCGGCGCAACAACATGCAGAGGCCGCACGACCGAACATCTTCATCAAGATTCCCGGTACGCCAGCGGGCCTACCGGCGATCGAGCAATCGATCTTCGCCGGCGTGCCGATCAACGTCACGCTGCTCTTCTCGCGCGAGCAGTACCTCGCCGCGGCCGACGCGTACCTGCGCGGCATCGAGCGTCGCATCGCGGCCGGTCTCGATCCGAAGGTCCCGTCGGTCGCCTCACTGTTCGTGAGCCGCTGGGACGTCGCGGTGAAGGAAGAGATCTCATCGCGATTCCACAACCGGCTCGGCATCGCCGTCGCGATGCGTACCTACAAGGCGTACCGCGATCTGCTCGCATCGGCGCGCTGGCAAACGCTTGCCCAGGCCGGTGCGCCGAGCGCAGCGGCTGCTCTGGGCCAGCACCGGCACCAAGGATCCCGCCGCGCCCGACACGCTCTACGTCGAGGCGCTCGCAGCGCCGGATACGATCAACACGATTCCCGACAAGACCCTGCTGGCGTTCGCCGATCATGGGACGCTCGGACCGCCGTCATGCCGGTCGACGGCGTCGACGCCGAGGCAGTGCTCGCCGAATTCAGCGCGCGAGGGCGTCGACGACAATGCGCTCGCCGCACGTCTTCAACGCGAAGGTGCTGACGCCTTCTCGAAATCGTGGAAGGCGCTGTTGTCGCGCATCGCGGAAAAGAGCTCACAGGTGCGCCGGTGATCTTCCGGTGCTATCGTCGACTCCCGTTCGTATCTGATCGCATCACAGCACCGACATGGGAACCGCAATCAGTCCTCTCGCCGGCAAGCCGGCACCGCTTTCGCTGCTGTGCGACGTGCCAAGGCTCGTCGCGGCGTATTACACCGAGGTTCCCGATCCCTCCGTGCCCGCGCAGCGCGTCGCGTTCGGCACCTCGGGACACCGCGGCTCGTCGTTCGACGTCTGCGTTCAACGAATGGCACGTGCTGGCGATCACGCAGGCGATCTGCGCGTACCGCAAGAGCCATGACATCGATGGACCGCTCTTCCTCGGCATCGACACCCACGCGCTGTCGCAGCCGGCGTGCGCCAGCGCGCTCGAAGTGCTGGCAGCCCACGGCGTCGACGTCATGCTGGCCACGCACGACGAATACACACCGACACCCGCCATCTCGCACGCGATCCTGACCCACAACCGCGGCCGCTCGTCGGGGCTCGCCGACGGCATCGTCGTGACGCCGTCGCACAACCCGCCCGACAACGGCGGCTTCAAGTACAACCCGCCCAACGGCGGTCCGGCCGGCGAGGACATCACCGGCTGGATCGAGGCCGAGGCCAACCGCTTTCTGGAGCACGGCCTGGACGGCGTTAGCCGCATCACGCACACGCAGGCGCTGCGTGCCGCGACGACGCATCGGCACGACTTTCTCGATGCCTACGTCGGCGATCTCGGCAACGTCATCGACATGGATGCGATCCGCGACGCGAAGGTCCGCATCGGTGTCGATCCGCTCGGCGGCGCGGGCGTGCACTACTGGGCACGCATCGCCGAGCGCTACCGGCTCGACCTCACCGTCGTCAGCGACGAGGTGGATCCGACGTTTCGCTTCATGACGGTCGACTGGGACGGCCGGATCCGCATGGATCCTTCGTCGCCCTACGCCATGCAACGACTGCTCGACCTTCAGGACCGCTTCGACATCGCCTTCGCGTGCGACACCGATCATGATCGCCATGGCATCGTCACCGCGAAGTACGGCTTGCTGCCGCCGAACCATTACCTGGCGGTCGCGATCGACTATCTGTTCGCGCATCGGCCGCGATGGGGAACGAAGGCGGCCGTCGGCAAGACCGTCGTCAGCACGCGCCTGATCGACATGGTCGCCGCGCGGCTCGGCCGCTCGCTCTACGAAGTCCCCGTCGGATTCAAGTGGTTCGCCGCCGGCCTGCTCGACGGTTCGCTCGGTTTCGGCGGCGAGGAAAGCGCCGGCGCATCGTTCCTGCGCCGCGACGGATCGGTCTGGACGACTGACAAGGATGGGATTGTCCCGGCGCTGCTCTCGGCCGAGATCACCGCGTGCCGAGGGCGCGACCCCGGGGCGTTGTACGACTCGCTCGCCGACGAGTTCGGCAACCCGGTCGCCGAGCGCGTCGAAGCGCCGGCCACGCCACAGCAAAAGAAACAGCTCGCGGCGCTCGCACCACAGCGAATCGAGGCGACCGAGCTCGCTGGCGACAAGATCGCGAGCATCCTCGCCAACGCACCCGGCAACGGTGCGCCGATCGGCGGCATCAAGGTGATTACGGCAAGCGGCTGGTTCGCCGCGCGGCCGTCGGGTACCGAAGACATCTACAAGATCTACGCCGAGAGCTTCAGCGGCGCCGATCACCTGCAGCGCATCCTCATCGAAGCACAGGCGATCGTCGACCGGGCGATCGCGTCACCCTCTTCGCCAGGCGACCATGAGTGAACCAGCGCGAGTCAGTCATCCCAAGGAGCTTCTGTCATCGTCGGATATCGAGGGATGGGATGTGCTCGCCGAGCTTGCCCTGGACATCCGCTCGTCGTGGAACCACGCCACCGACCGAGTGTGGCGGCAACTCGATCCGGTGCTGTGGGAGCTCACGCACAACCCGTGGGCAGTCCTGCAGACGGTATCGCGCGAGAAGCTCCGGCGCGATCTTGCCGATGCCGCTTTCCGCAAGAACGTCGACGAACAGGTGCAAGCGAGGCGCGATGCTGCGGAGTCGCCCGCGTGGTTTCAGCAAACCCACCTGCAGTCTGCGCTGAGCTGCGTTGCGTATTTCAGCATGGAATTCATGCTGAGCGAAGCGTTGCCCATCTACTCGGGGGGACTTGGCAATGTGGCGGGCGATCAACTCAAGGCTGCCAGCGATCTGGGCGTCCCGCTCGTCGGCGTGGGACTGCTCTACCAGCAAGGCTATTTTCGCCAGGTCATCGACAAGGAAGGCGCCCAACAGGCTCTCTTCCCGTACAACGATCCGGGACAATTGCCCATCACGCCCCTGCGTAAGCCGAATGGGGAGTGGTTGCGGCTGGAGATTGCGTTAACCGGTTACTCGATCTGGCTGCGCGCCTGGCAGGTTCAGGTCGGTCGCGCGAAGCTGTACCTGCTGGACAGCAATGACGCGGCAAATTACCCGGTGCATCGTGGCATTACCAGCGAGCTCTACGGCGGCGGGTCGGAGCTTCGCCTCAAGCAGGAAATGCTGCTCGGGATCGGCGGATGGCGGCTCCTCGCGGCGCTCGGCATCCAGCCGGAAGTTTGCCACCTGAACGAAGGCCATGCGGCGTTTGCGGTGCTGGAGCGCGCCCGAAGCTTCATGGAGGAAACAGGCCGCTCGTTCGAGGTTGCGCTGGCCGTCACCAGGGCAGGCAACCTCTTTACCACGCACACCGCGGTGGCCGCTGGCTTCGATCGTTTCGCGCCAGCGCTCATCCACCAATATCTCGTCGGTTATGCGCGCGGACAGCTCGGCATCACATTCCACGATCTGTTGGCCCTGGGCCGCCAGGATCCGAACGACTCGTCCGAGCCTTTCAACATGGCATACCTGGCGATTCGCGGGAGCGGCGCGGTGAACGGCGTGAGTCGCTTGCACGGTGAGGTGAGCCGGCGCATCTTCATGCCTCTGTTCGAGCGCTGGCCGCAGGAGGAAATTCCGGTCGGACACGTGACCAACGGCGTCCACATGCCGACCTGGGACTCGGCGGAAGCCGACGATGCGTGGACGCAAACCTGCGGAAAGAATCGCTGGCTGGGGACCGTGCAGACACTCGAGCAGGACATGCTCTGCATATCCGACACCGAGCTCTGGCGATTTCGCACCACCGCGCGCCAGTCGCTCGTCGAATACGCTCGCGAACGACTGTCGCGGCAACTGGCGGCGTCGGACGCCTCGCCGGAAGAGGTCGAAGTGGCGAGGCATTTGTTCGATCCCGACGCATTGACACTGGGCTTTGCTCGGCGCTTCGCGACCTACAAGAGACCGAACCTGCTGCTGCATGATCAGGAGCGACTCCTGCGCTTGCTGGACAACGCCGAACGCCCCGTGCAGCTCATCATCGCGGGCAAGGCCCACCCAGCCGACCAGGCAGGCCAGGCGATGATCCAGGAGTGGATCCGCTTCATTCGCCAGCGCGGATCGCGCCGGCGTGTCATCTTCCTCGGCGACTACGACATGCTCCTGACGGAGCACCTCGTGCAAGGGGTGGACGTGTGGCTCAACACGCCGCGACGCCCGTGGGAAGCTTGCGGAACAAGCGGCATGAAGGTGCTGGTCAACGGCGGCATCAACGTGTCCGAGTTGGACGGCTGGTGGGCGGAAGCGTACACGCCGCAAGTGGGATGGGCGTTGGGGGACGGTCTGGAGCATGGCGACGATGCGGCTTGGGATGCGATCGAAGCAGAAGCCCTCTACGACCTGCTCGAACGCGAGGTGATTCCCGAGTTCTATGCTCGCGACGAAGAAGGCATCCCCCGCACGTGGGTGGCACGGATGCGCGAAAGCATGGCTCGATTGACACCGCGCTTTTCCACCAACCGCGCGGTGTGCGAATACACCGAGCAGCACTACCTCCAGGCAGCCTCAGCCTACCTGAAACGGGCCGCCGATAAAGGCCAGGTTGGCGTGGAGATCGTCGATTGGCGGCACGCTCTCGCCCATGCATGGAGCGCTCTGCGCTTTGGCGAAGTGAAACTCGATACGCGCGGAGAGCAGCACGTCTTCGAAGTGCAGGTGTATCTCGATGACCTCGACCCCGACGCGGTGCGGGTGGAGCTTTATGCCCAAGACGTCATGGGCGGTGCCGCACTGCGGCAGGAAATGAAGCGCGTTCGCCCACTGGAAAGCACCTTGGGTGGCTACGTTTACAGCGCGGCCGTGTCTGCCGCGCGTCCGCCGGCCGACTACACGGCACGCGTGATACCGCGCCACGCCGGCGTGGCGGTTCCGCTCGAAGCCGCTCGAATCCTTTGGCAGCGGTAATGCGATACGATCATGCGCATCGCGACTTCGCCGCCATAGCCGCGCCTCCTTTTTTGCCTTACGCAAGGCGCGCGAAGCACTGCGTTCCTCGAACGCCTGATAGGGACGTCGGCGGACTGTCTTAGGGCGGGACGCGGCGCGCGCCCGCGCGAGCCTGGCTCGGCTCGCTCGCGCCGAGATCGAGCGTCAAATTCGTCATCGTCGCGTCGTCACGGTCGATCATCACGACGAAGCCGAGCGACTGAGCCAGCGCGATCATTGCCGTGTTCTCCGACAACGTCGTTCCGTACAGCCGTCGCACGCCTCCCCGTTTTGCCGCTGCAATGAGCTCCCCCAGAAGCCGGCGGCCAAGCCCGCGTCCCTGCCAGTCGTCGCTTAGGACGATCGCGAATTCGGCGGCATCAGACGCGGGCTCCTTCACGTAGCGCGCAACGCCGATCTCGCGCTCCCGATCCTGGTGGCGTGTCGTGGCGATAAGCGCAAATTCGCGATTGCCGTCGACTTCGGTGAATCGCCGGATCTCCTCGGCCGAGAGGTGGCGCGCAGAAAGTAGCCGCTGATAGGAAGTGCGCCGCGACAGGCCGTCGACGAACTCCTGCTCGAGCATCCGGTCGGTCGGTCGGATCGGGCGAATGGTTGCGGCGACGCCGTCGGCAGCCGTCCACTGGACGCGATCTGCATCGTCGATGCTCGGTGTAGCGCGCGGTGGCGTGCCCGTCGACTCGTTACCCATGTGATCAACCGCGGCTCAATAGATTGGCGCGGGACGCGGCAACGCGGGCAGCTCGTGGCGATTATAGCGATTTCGTACAGTGCGACTCTTTCCCATAGGGAACAAGGGAAGAGGCGCCGATACCGATCGAGATAGGCGTTTCAATTGCGCGAGCCTGATTGTGGTGGGGCCAGTGGCGTGGTTCAAGCGTCGGTTTTTGGCGGCGTGGGATCACTAGGGAAGCTCTGCGCAACCAGTCATGAGACCAGCCGCGCGAGTTGGATTGTTGAATTTCGGTGTCGACGGAACTCCGCCGCGGCGATTTCGTTCGCCCGCAGGTGCGATTTGCGTCTTCACCACGGGTATTCCACGTTCATCAGGCGCACCTCTCCTGTCTTGGCATCAACAGCCGTCGCGCCAAGTACAGGTTCGACAGCGCAAACATCGTCAGTGCGCGCACCGTGTTCTTGTACAGCCCGCGGTAGCGCACCTTGGTGAAGCCCCACAGGTGCTTCACGACATGAAACGCGTGCTCGCCCCGCGCGCGGTGGCGCGAGCGCGAACGGTTGATCGTCTTCGCGTGCTCGGTCAGCGTGCGGCCGGGCTTGGCCCGGCGGTTGACGCGGTAGGCAATCCCGGCATGACGGCAATGCTGCCGATGATCTTCCGACCAGTACGCCTGGTCGCCGAACAGCTCCCGCTCCTGCCCGTGCATCAAATCATCCAGCCGGGTGATGTCGCCTTGGGAAGCCGGGCCGGTCGCGACGCTATGAACCAAGCCGCGCCGGTCCGTGCCGACGTGCAGCTTCATCCCGAAGTGCCACTGCTTGCCCTTGCGGGTCTGCTTCATCTCCGGATCGCGCTCCTTCGCCGCATTCTTGGTCGAGGGCGGTGCCGCAATGATCGTGGCATCCACGATCGTGCCGGACTTGAGCAACAGCTTCTTCTCTTCCAGCAGCTGGCGGACCTCGGCAAACAGCTTTTCGGTCAGCTGATGCTTCTCCAGCAGATGGCGAAAGCGCAGGATCGTCGTCTCGTCCGGCACCAGGTCGGCGGCCAGATCAATACCGGCAAACCGGCGCATCGACGCGCTGTCGTAGAGCGCATCTTCCATCGCCGGATCGGACAGGTTGAACCACTGCTGCATGAAGTAGATGCGCAGCATCCGCGGCATCGGGTGCGGCGGGCGACCCTGCACGGCCTTCGGATAGTGCGGCTCGATGACCGCCAGCAGCCGCGCCCACGGCACCACCGCCTCCATCTCGGACAGGAATTGCGCCCGGCGCGTGACCTTGGTCTTGAGCGCCCAGTCGGTCGATCCCAGCGTCGTCTGTTTCATGTTCTTGGTCCCCTCGTCAGAGCAAACGAATCAAACCATCCCTCTGACATGAGGGGTTGTGCAGAGTTTCCCTAGGCCGGGATCACGCCTTTTCAATGTCCGCTTACCGGAAATTTTCACGACGTGCGGTGTGGCGGCAGTTGGCCGAGGCCGTGTAAAAACGCGGAGGTTGCCTCTATCGAAAAGTTGCCTATATTGAGGAAAGAGATTTCTTCGAGGTGGCAACATGAAGCGATTCATCGAAGGCGAGGACCGAAGCCAGGTGACCTTGCTGCCGGCGTGTCTTGACGACTACGTTGAAGCCGAGAATCCGGTGCGCGTGGTCGAAGTCTTCGTTGATGGGCTCGACCTGGGCGAACTCGGCTTTGTGGGGGTTGCCCCGGCGGCGACGGGTCGGCCGGCGTACCACCCGGCGGTGCTGCTGAAGCTCTACATCTACGGCTACCTGAACCGGATCCAGTCGAGCCGCCGCCTGGAGCGGGAGGCGCAGCGCAACGTTGAGCTGATGTGGCTGACCGGACGGTTGCTGCCGGACTTCAAGACCATTGCCAACTTCCGCAAAGACAACGGGCCGGCGATCCGCAAGGTATGTCGCCAGTTCGTCGTGCTGTGTCGCCAGCTCAATCTGTTCAGCGAGGCGATCGTGGCCATCGACGGCAGCAAGTTCAAGGCGGTGAACAACCGGGACAAGAATTTCACGCCGGCCAAGATGCAGCGGCGGCTGGCGCAGATCGAAGAGAGCATCGCGCGCTACCTGACTGATATGGACACGGCCGACCGGGCCGAGCCCGAAGTGGCGGAGTTGAAGAAGGGCCGGCTGCAAGAGAAGATCGCGGCCCTGAAGGAGCAGATGCAGCGGCTCAAAATGCTCGAGGCGCAAATGCTCGCCAGCCCCGATCAACAGCTGTCCCTGACCGACCCCGATGCGCGCTCGATGAAGAGCCGGGATGGGGGCATCGTTGGCTACAACGTGCAGACGGCGGTGGATACCAAGCACCATCTGATCGTGGCGCACGAAGTCGTCACCGCGGGGATCGATCGCGAACAGCTGACACCGATGGCCGAACAGGCGCGCGCGGCCACGGGCATCGACGATCTGACCGTGGTGGCCGACCGCGGCTACTTTAAGAGCGAGCAGATCCGGCAATGCGACGCGGCCGGGATCACGCCGCTGGTGCCCAAGTCGATGACCTCCAACAGCAAGGCGGAGGGTCGTTTCGACAAGCAGGACTTCATCTACATCGCCGCAGACGATGAGTACCGCTGCCCAGCGGGGCAACGGGCCATCAAACGCTTTACCACCATCGAGGCCGGCTTGACCTTGCACAAGTACTGGTCCTCGGCTTGCCCCCGGTGTCCGCTCAAGGCGCGCTGCACGCCGAGTCCCTATCGGCGCATTGCGCGCTGGGAACATGAAGCGGTGCTCGAGGCGATGCAGCTGCGGCTGGATCGGCAGCCCGAGATGATGCGAGTGCGACGACAAACGGTCGAGCACCCGTTCGGCACGATCAAGGCCTGGATGGGGTGGACCCACTTCTTGATGAAGACGCTGCCGCGCGTGCGCACCGAGATGAGTCTGCACGTCCTGGCCTATAACCTGAAGCGCGTGATGCGCATCCTGGGCATTGGCGTGATGATGCGCGCGATGAGCGCTTGAGCCGCAAAGGCTCGTATTTCGCCCGAAAAACGGACGTCCTCGGCCGCCTACGCCACCAAAACTGCGTATCCGCCTCTTACCGGTTACAGGAACGCGAAAACGGTCCGCGCAGACCCTCCAAAGTTGGGCTCGTCATCATCGCTCAACTCCGAATGTTTACGGGTGTTTTTACACGGCCTCGGCCGATCTCAGTCATTTCTTGCGGCGCCGAAACGAGGTTTGCTAATGTCGTTCGCCAGCGCCGGTGAGCAGCTCCACCAGCGCGTCTAAAAACGTTAGGACGGCGGGCGCCATGTCGCCGGCAGCGAACGCCGCGCGCAGCGCATAGGTCGCTCGGATGCTGACGTCGTCCTCGCTCGGGTCGATCGCGGCCTCCGGCGGCAGCAGCCTGTAGTGGCGCGCGACACGGCGATTGATTTCCCAATCGCAAGCACCTTCAATCCAAGCAAGCAGGCCCGGCGCGATCTGCGGTACCTCGTTGGTCGCGACGATGAGTGCGTGAAGCTCGATGTCGGTCAGCTCGGCCAGCGCATCGCGAACTGCGATGAGTTTGGTTCTCATCGTGCGGCTGTCGCCACTTCGCGGAACAGCCGCACCGCTCCCTCCATCGCAGCGAAATGCCGACGTCTGGCGCAATAGGTGACGTACCGACGAAGGAAGACCGCGAGCAGGAAAGCCTCCACTACGTCGATCGCGGGCTGAAGCACGGGCGGCCGCTCGCTTTGGCGGCGCAGCTCAGCGTCCATCATCAACTTGAATGGCTCGTGGGGGCTGAACGTCCGCGCATCCGAGTCCACGTCACGCACCTCCGGCGGTCCCGTGATCTGCCACTCCGCGTAGCGCGCCTCGATCTCATGCATCTCCGCGCGGTAGCGAGCGCGGACCCACTTGCCTGTACGCGGGTCGCGGTAGCGGAAAGCAAACAGTTCGAGACGCGGGGCCATGGGGCAATATTGCTTCCCGCTCCGATTCGGCGCAAAGTGTCGGCATGCGCCAGACAGAGCGAACGTTCCATGAGGGGAGGGGGAGCCGTGCGATTGGTCCCGCGGCAGTTACGTGCGCCGCGCAGTCGGGCCTTGAAGGCTGCCTGCGCTTTCTGTGTGCCGTTGCTTAGCCCGAGTGCGAAAGTCGTCATCACTGATGGCACCGATCATGGCATCGTAAGTCCGCCACTCACCCGCTCAAAGGAACTAAGGTACGCTGAGCACGCCGACGGTCACCGTCGCGAATCTTCTTCGGAGATGTGGTCATGTCCGCTACCACGCGCCTTCTTCTCGGTTTGGTCCTCCTTTGGAGTCTGCCTATCGCTTCAGCGCTCGCTGAAACGGCCGAGGATACGCTGATCAATTACTACTACCAATCGATTCTGGGTAGAACAGCAGAGCCGGAAGGGGCAGCCCATTGGGCCAACGAATTGTCGCGGTTGAAAGGGCTTGAACAGGAGTCTGGCGAAGTATTGATCGCGATGTCGAACCACTTCTTCAACAGCGTCGAGTATGGGTCGCGCAACCGCACAGATACTCAAGTGGTGTTAGACCTGTACCGCACGTTTCTGCAGCGAGACCCTGATCCTGCTGAATTCGAATACTGGGCCGACTCGGTCGCACAAGGGATACCCCTCAGCGTCATTCTCGCGAGCTTTCAATTCTCGACCGAGTTTGAAGAGTTTGTGCGAGCGCACCTTGGACCCATCGGCGCCAGGACAGAGGGCAGCCTGGTTCTTGATTTTTACCGCGGCTACCTTGATCGATTGCCGGAGCCAGGAGGACTCGAGTACTGGATTTCGCACTTTGGGGCGGACCAATGCACCAACTCTGATGCCTTCGCTGCGCAGGTGGCCACTATCGCGGAGCAGTTTCAGAATAGTACCGAGTACGTCTCCCGCAATCGAAGCAACCATCAGTTCGTCGGTGATCTGTACTCGACGTTCATGCGGAGCTCAGCTGAAACCGACGGCTTAGCCTATTTCAGCCAACAGTTGGACGGGGGAGCCAGCCGTGCCTCGGTGCAACAGGCGTTTCTGAATAGCGACGAGTTCGAACAACGGCTCGCCGCAGCGTTCCGGGAAGTCTGTTTTTAGCCTAATGCACCGCCCGCGCTCGCGTTGCCCGCTTTCCCGGATTACCTTCGCTGTCACTCCCTCGCGCGCGTACTTGTCCGATGCGCGCCGTAACCCCCCTCCGTCGGCCATTGCTAGGAGATCGCGCACGGCCCGCAGGATCGCCCGCGCCGCGTGTGGACGTCGTCATGGCGTCGATGGCCTATCTGTCCACATTCAAGGCAAAGCCCGGAAATGATGACGTGTTGATCTCCGGGCCGCGGTTCCAGGGCGGGCTGCTCGGCAAGGGGAGCGCTATCGCTTTCCGCGAGACGGATACCGAGCTCAAAGCCAAATTTGACGCAGCGATCGTCGCCGCGCAGAAGGACGGCACCATCAAGCGCCTCAGCAACAAGTATTTCGGCTATGACGTCACTCCGCATTAGCAGACTCCAATTGCCGCAGTATGGACATCGCGCTCGGCCATGGCCCCATAAAGACGAACTTTGAGACGGGCCAGCAAAGGCCTTCCGTTTGCCCGTGACGAACGTCCGCTATATGGAAAATTGGGCCGTGACGCTGACCGACCCGTTGCTGCCGTTCGGTTCCTGATAAAGCAGTCATTCCGCAACATGCAACCCTGGCTACGAACGACACACCCGAGCCACTCGCCGCGGCAGGTCCCGGCGACCAATCGGGGCGCGCGCATGCCGAACCCCCGCCTCCTCCAACCCAAGCCCACCGAACGTCACCCGCGAATCAGTTCATTTCGGCCTGCGTGCCCGGCGCGGGCGAGAAGCCGAGGTCGCCACGCGCGAGCGCGGCGTCGCGGCCACCATAGCCTGCCAGCAATTCGGCCTGGCGTTTCTTCGCGCGCGCGTCGACGGCTTCGGGATCGAGGATTGCACGCAGCCGCCGCTCGCCTTCGGCGAGCACGTCGCGGTGACGCGGGTCCCCGGCGAGGTCGATCATCTCCTCGGGATCCGCGATGAGGTCGAAGAGCTGCGGGCCGTAGGCGACGTAGTGACAATACTTCCAGCGGTCGAAGCGCAGCATGAACGCGCCGGCGACGGAGCCGATCGCGTGGTACTCCGAGAGCACCGGGCGCTCGGGCGTGCCGCCGTTCGCGATGTCGACGAGTGACGCGCCCGGGAGCGAATCGGCACCGCGCGGTCGTGGCACTCCGGTCAGGTCGAGAAACGTGGGTGCGCAATCGATGTGGGACACAGGTGTGGCGACGACCCTGCCCGCCGCGATGTCGGGTCCCGCCATGATGAGCGGGACGCCGGCCGACTCCTCGTAGAGCGTCGACTTGCCCCACAGGCCGCGCGCGCCGAGGTTGTCGCCATGGTCGCTCGTGTAGACGATGCGTGTCGACGTCGCGAGCCTCGCGCTCTCGACCGCGCGCAGCACCAGGCCGACATTCTCGTCCATCGCGCTTACGAGGCCCGCGTACCCGGCGATTGCCCGCTTGACGTCGGCCTCGCTGTCGAAGTGCGCATCGTAATCCACCGTGCGCGCGTAATCGTCGAGGTAAGGATGGTGCGGCCGTAGCTCGTTTGCATAAAGCTTGGGCATCGGCAGGTCCTGCTTCCAGTAACGGTAGAACCACGCCGGCGGCGCCGTCAGCGGAAAATGCGGCGCCACGAACGACACGAACAGCGCCCACGGGCGGTCGCGCCACTTCGGCGCCTCCTCGTGCAGCCACACCTGCGCGCGCGCGGAGATGTCTCGGTCGTACACCGTGTACGACGACTCACCGGGTCCCGCACGCTTCGCCATCTTGTCCCCGCCCCGGCGCTTGGGAATGTTCTCGCGGACGAGGCCCTTCACGTCGCCGATGCCGTCGATGATGTGCATCGGGACGATCTCCTCCGAGAAGCCGTGGTCGTCGCCGGGTCGGCCCCTGAAGTGCAGCTTGCCAATCGACACGACCCGCTGACGCGACTCGCGCAGCCGGTGATGCCAGCTCGGCAGCGCGCCGTCGTAGCCGTCGGCGTTGTCCCAGTAGCCGATCTCGTGGTTGTAGCGTCCGACGGCGAATGCCGCGCGCGCCGGCACGCAGATCGGGCAGGCGGTGTAGGCCGACGCGAAGCGCGTCCCGGAGGCCGCCAGCGCATCCAGGTTGGGCGTCGCGACGAACGGGTGTCCGGCGGCGCCGAGGAACTTGGGGTTGTGCTCGTCGGACATGAGGACGAGCAGATTTGCCGGTCGCATCGTGCTATGCAACTATTGACACGTTTAATGATTTGCTATTCTATCGCGGAATAGTGTGCGTGCCCACCCGATGGAGCTCGAACCGCTCAGGTTGTTCCTCCACGTCGCCGCGACGGGTAGCTTCTCGCGGGCCGCCACGCTCGCGTCCTCGACGCAGTCTGCCGTCAGCAAGCGCATCGGGGCACTCGAGCGCCGGCTCGCTGTGCGTCTGTTCGAGCGTACCGGCCGCGGCGCGCGCCTGACGCCTGCCGGCCGCCGGCTCCTTCCGCGCGCCGAGGCGCTGACCGCCGAGGTCGACCGCCTCCCGGAGTTCGTCGCCGACGACATCCGCGGCCTCGCTGGAGTCGTGCGGTTGTCGCTGCAGCCGTCGGTGAGCTGGCCGCTCGTGGGCGATCTCGTGGCAGCCGTCCGGCAGAGTCATCCCGATCTGCGTCTGCAGATCGCTGAAGGACCGACGCGCCAGATCGAGGAAAGCCTCGCCGACGGACGCATCGACCTCGGCGTCGTTTCGTTGCCGCCGCCGCCCGGCCTCGGCGAGTGCGAGGCCCTCTTCGATGTGCCGCTGGGCCTGGTGGCAAAGGCGGGCGATGCGCAGGCGCGGCGCGCGACCATCCCGTTCGAGCGGTTCGCGCGGCTGCCGCTCGTCATCGCGACGATGCCCAACGGGGGACGCGTGCTCGCCGAGGAGGAGGCTCGCAACGCCGGCATCGCGCTCAACGTGGTCGTCGAGCTCAACTCGATCCACGTGATGAAGAAGCTCGTCGCACGCGGCGGGCTGTACTCGCTAGCGTCGCCGAGCGCCGTCGCGGCGGAGGTCGCGGCGAAGCAGCTCGCGCTGTCGCGGATCGTGTCGCCGGAGATCCGGCAGACGTTCTACCTCGTCGTCGGCGCGCGGCGCCACGCGAGCGCCGCGGTGCAGAGGGTCGCGGAACTCCTGCGCGACCTGGCCCGCGGACTCGGTGGGCCGCGCCGTGCCGTGCGAGCACAACCGGAGGAGGTCCCATGAGATCGATCCATCGAGTCGGGCGGCTCCTATTGGCGCTCGCCTTCGTCGGCATCGCGGCCGGCGCGCATGCGCAGGGCTACCCCAACCGCACCGTCCGGCTGGTCGTCGCCGACGCCGCCGGCGGCGCCCCCGACCAGCTCGCGCGCCTCGTTGCGCAGAAGGTGTCGGAAACTCTCGGCCAGCAGGTCATCGTCGATAACCGCGCCGGCGCGGGTGGCGCGCTCGGCGCGGACCTCGTCGCCAAGTCGCCGCCGGACGGCTACACGTTGCTGCTGACGACAACCGCCATCTACGCGATCCTGCCCAACCTGCGCAAGGACCTGCCGTACGATCCGGTGCGCGACTTCATGCCGGTCGGGCGCATCGCGACCGCGTCGAACGTGCTCGTGATCAACGACGCCCTGCCGGCGCGAAACGTCGCGGATCTCGTCCGGTATGCAAAGGAGCGGCCAGGCGCGCTCAACTACGCCTCCGCGGGCGTGGGGACGCCCGCGCATCTTGCCGGCGAGATGCTGAACCTGCTCGCCGATATCAAGGTCGTCCACATCCCCTACAAGGGTGCGGCGCCGGCCCTGCTCGACGTGATCGCCGGCAACGCGCAGTACATCATCACGTCACCGATCGCCGCTGGCGCGCACATGAGCGCAGGGCGCGTGCGCGCGATCGCGACGACCGGCACCGACCGCAATCCGGCGCTGCCGGACCTGCCGACCGTCGCCGATACCCTGCCCGGCTACGAGATCACGCAGTCGTGGGGCATCGTCGTGCCGGCAGGTACGCCGGGCGACGTCGTGAAGCGCCTCGGAGATGAATTCGGCAAGGCGCTCGCGAACGCCGAGGTCCGTGACAAGATTCTGAAGACCGGCGCCGTCCCGGCCAGCAACGATTCGCCGGCGGCGTTCACGGATTTCATGGGACGGGAGCGCGCACGTCTCGGCGACGTCGTCACTCGTTCAAAGATCGAGCTCAAGGAATAGCCGCTGACACTGCGGTCTCGATTCCACGGTGACTTCGTCAAGCACGAAGTCTGCGCTCCGCTCAGCCGCTTTCGCGTGCCTGTCTATTTCATGCAAGTAACGTCCGCTTTCGACGAGCTGAGCGTATGACGGCTTCTGGCCGGTCAGAGACCCCCACCATGCCGACGCGAGCGGCCGTTGATTAGCACGTAGCCGCCAACGAGGTGCGAAAGGCCGCTATAGGCCGGAGAGTCGCCGGCCGGCGCCGCGGTTCGGATGAGCGTGAACGACCCTAACCGGGCATAGGTCGTTCCAGCAAGCGGCCGTTCGCACACATTACTGGATCACCTCGACAGCGCGCATAAGCAGCGTCTGCGGGATCGGGAGCCCAATTGCCTTGGCAGTTCTCAGGTTGATCACCAGATCCAGTTTCGTGGATCGCTGTACCGCTAGGTTCGCGGCCATTTCGCCTTTGAGAATACGATTGACGTAGCCGGCAGCGCGCCAGTACTGATCGACCACATCCGGCCCGTAGGATAGCAAGCCTCCGTCGTTGGCGAAGAGTCGGAAGGGATAGATTGTCGGCAGCCGATGCTGAGCGGCCAGCTTGATGATAAGGTCGCGATGAACGAGCGCAAATGATGCGGGCGTCACGATGAGACCGCCGTTTTCCAGTCGGGCGAAGGCGGCAACGCCGCGCTCGATTTCGCCGGTGTCACGCAGGCCCACGGGGGAGCTCACCTCCACGCCGAGGGACGGCGCTACGGCCTGGATCGCCCCCATTAGGCCGGTCCCGCTGGGGTTCGTTGGATCCCGCAAGACCGCGACTCGCTTCACGCGCGGTGCGATTTCCTTCAGCAGCTCCAACCATTTCGCACCGATATCAAACTCGAAAACCGTGAACCCTGTGGTATTGCCACCTGGTCGCGCCAGGCTTTCCACGAATCCTCCTCCGACCGGGTCTGCGGTTTGAATGAATACGATAGGCACGCTACGAGTTGCCTGTTGCAATGGCCCTACGTGCGAACCGCCTGTGGTCAGAATGACGTCCGGTGAAAGCGCCACTAATTCCGCTGCGTACTTGCGAACACGATCGGCATTCCCTTCGGTCCAGCGGTAATCGATTACCACGTTGCGGCCGACAGTCCAACCCAATTCCTGTAACCCGCGTACAAATGCCGCGACCTGGATCTTCGACTCTTGGTCACCCTCCGCAAGGTTTATTAGCGCACCAATGCGCCGCACGCGCTCGGGTTGTTGTGCAATGGACGTAAGGGGCGAAGCGAACGCACCCGCGCCAAGCGCCATAACAAGTTTGCGGCGATTATTCATTCGACTCCCTCTTGGTTCGGCGCTCATTATGCCAAGAAGCACACAAGGGGCACCGGGCTGGCGAGTCACTGCCCGCGGGAGGGTCACTCATTCGGCAACATATTTCCCAACTGGCGACCGCCGCTGAACGGCCGGTGATGGCCTATTCTGTTGAAAAACTCCTTTTCCGGAGCTACTCAAGAAATTCTAGGGCCGTGGAGGCGCCGCACCTTTTCGGACACGGGGGACCATGCGATCTACTGTTGCGCGCGACCAAACGCTTTCTAACAAACGCTCCGACGATTCACAGAACGATTTGTCGATTGCAACGCACATGCGCGAGAACTCTGGGTCATTGCATTTTCGAGTTTTTCAACAGTATTGGCCGGTCCCCGACCGTGAGAACTGAACGCGAGCGGCTTGATCATCGACAGTCGCAGTCCGACCCGTTCCAGTCAGTCGCGTTTCTCGATCGCGGACATTCAACGAACAAAGGTGGCCGGCATCAAACGGCTGCGTGTGCGGTACGCCGCGGTCCAGACCGAAACATCAATGCGCAGTCAGCGCGCAAGCTCCGAAGTTGGTTTCATGACGTGCAGCCACTGGGCACGGGGCCGACGCGTTGCAGGTTGATGGTCCCGGACGAGCCGCTGCTGCTGCCTCCGGTGAAGGTATAGCCGAAGGTCGCTGCCGAGCAGTTCTGGAAGGTGAGCGTTCCGCTGCCCACGGCCCCGGTCTGCTGTCCGGGCGACGTCGGTGTGTCGAACATCCCGCCGGTGGTCTCGTAGATGGTCAGCGGGATCGAGCGGGAGCCCGGTATGAAGGTGGCGGAAGGCGGGGGTTGCGCGGTGTACCACCGCTGTCCGGCGGCCCCGGCGCCGGCGGCGTTCGGCGCGTACGTGTACCAGGCGGCGAAGACGGTGCCGGAATTCTGGTTGACTTCGATGGTCAGGCCCTGACCCGATGTCACGCGGTCGTACCAGTTCCCGGACAGGGCGAAGTCGGCGTTGGTGGGCCGCGCGCTCGACGTGGAGCAGGTCACGTTCTGGGTCAGCCGCGTCAACGGTATGGACCCGGTGCGGCCGCTGCCGTCGGTGAAGTTGTACGAGAGTTGACCGTTTGAACAGGTGTCGAAGCTCAACGTGGCGGTGCCGACCTGCTGTGCCGTGGTGATCGGCAGCGCATTGAAGTTGCCGCCGACGTTCTGGTAGATCTTCAGCGTCGCGTTGGCCTGTCCGGTCACCACCGGGCCGCTCAGCGTGTACCAGCGCTGCCGCTCGGCCGCTCCGATCACCGGGTCGAAGGTGAACCAGCTCACTTGGACGGAACCGGTTCCCGGCGCCAACTGATCGGGAAACACCTCGACCTCGAGTCCTTGGCCGCTGGTCGCCGGTTCGTACCAGGAACCGGTCAAGCCATGCTGATTGAGGTCGGGGTTCGTGGCTGGTGGCGTTACGGTATTCGAACAGGTCACGGTGACGTTCGTGACATTGGCCGCGGCGATGGTGCCGCTGCCATTGGCGACCGTGCAGGTCTGCCCGGCCGGCTGACTGGAGAGTGTCACCGCATAGGCACTGCCGGTGAGCAGCGGCGTGGCGAAGGTAAAGCCGCCGTTGGTTGTCCTGACGAGCGTGTCGACGCCATTGTTCTTCAGCGTGACGCTGCCGGTCAGGCCGGACATTGCGCCACCTACGGTGAACGGTTTATCGGCGGCATTTCCCGGAAAAGTGCGCGCCTGGATCTCGACGAGATTGGTGAAACCATCGCCGTCCGAATCGAAGGACTTGATGGCTTCGAAAGCGCCCGAGTTGCGCCCGGCGGCCTTGTATGCCGAACCATAGCCATTCAACGCGGGTATTGAGGAGGTATGGCATACTTGGCAATTGGTAGTTGCGTCTATACGGGTGCCGGCGGTGGAGTATTTTGCACTGAAAGCGCTGGCATCCGGCGTATTCGCAAGCACCGTTCCCGGCGTGAACATGACGATTATCAGCATCACCAGACGAGATCCTGTTCGCCGCAGGCGCGCGAACCATTCTGCAGCTGTTCTGACCGTTGCGAATTGACGGAACTGAACTGGTTCAGCGCTGAACGAGTGGGTTTTCATTTGATTTTACGAATTGGCTCGACGCAGTGGTTCTCTGCATTGGTATCTGAGCTGGACACGGGATATAGCCCACTCCAGGTGGCCTCGTAACCGCTAAGGGCCTGCGCCATGAGCGCAACAGCAAGCAATGCCGCAAACCCAATCGCAGCTACTCGCTTGGAGGTGGGCACTCTAAATCGCAGCGTCGTCGAAACGTTCGTCTTCTTCCGATCAATCGACGTAGAGCACCACATGCTGGAGCATCCTTCTTGGTAGAGGCATTAGACGCGGCGGTGCCGCGCTTCTAGCGTTCCATACCGTGCAGGACGGGCAGTTTGATCACGCAGGCCCCAAGATCACGCAGGCCCCAAGTATTGGGGATTCGATTCTGCGGGTCAACCGCGACGTCCGAGCATAGCGGGTGACCGCAAGCGGATGCGCGCGCTGCGGACTGAAAAACGGTCAGGCGGTCGGCAACCAGCTGACTGCGAAATGGGCGCCGGCCGCCTCGTCAACGGCCGCTTCCCGGAAAATCGAGATGCAAGGGCGACCGTCTGGAACTGGCCGGATCGAGACATCTCGGACCGACACCTACGCGTCATTGGCCCAATCGCCCTCAGGTATCCTTACGAGGACGCGGCCGATATGGTCCGCCCCGAAAATGGAGGGTCTCGTGCTGAAGCTGTTCTACGCTGCCAATACATGTGCGCTGGCCTCGCACATCGCATTGGAGGAAGCAGGTGCGGTGTATGACGCCGTGCGGCTCGACGTCCGCACCAACGATCAGCGCAAGCCGGCGTACCTCGCGATCAACCCAAAGGGTCGAGTGCCGGCGTTGGTCACCGACCACGGCGTACTGACCGAGACACCCGCCATCCTCGCATTTGTTGCGCAGAGCTTCCCGAGTGCGGGGCTCGCGCCAACGGCCGACCTCTTCGCTTTCGCTCGCGTTCAGGCCTTTAACAGTTACCTGTGCTCCACCGTTCATGTCGCACATGCACACCGCATGCGGGGCTACCGGTGGGCTGACGATCCTGCCGCGATTGAAGCGATGCGGAGAAAGGTACCCGCGACGGTCGGTGAGTGTTTCGACTTGATCGAGCGCGAGATGATTCAAGGACCGTGGGTGATGGGCGAACCGTATACGGTCTGTGACCCTTACCTCTTCACCTTGGCTCAATGGTTGGAAGCTGACGGAGTCAATCCCGCTCGATTTCCAAAGATCCACGATCACCGGAGACGTATGTCGGAGCGTCCCACCGTGGAGAAAGTTCTAGCCCAAGAACAGAGCCCGGCGTAGCAATAGCGACCTCATCGCTTTTATCCTGCAACGAGGTGCTTGCACGGACGCTATAGACGATCGAAGGCAAGACCCAATCGAGTCAGCGATTGACCGCTGGGCATGAGCCACGATGCGAGATCGGCCCATCAGGCCGCCGTGAATGGCCGCTTTGGCGAACAGACTTGTAGGGCTGCTTGTGGCTGGTCGCCGGCATTGACGCGATTTGATCGAACGGCCGCTGTACAACGCTGGGCAGCCATCGAGGTGTGAAGGGCTGCTGCGGATCGTAGTGCCGCCGTTCAGCGCCGGGGCGCGGTTGACTCTGACCGACCCGTTGCGGTCCCTCGGTTCTGAACAAAGCCGCCGTTCGCTGACGCGACAACGGACCTTCAACTCCTCAGGACGGTTGAACGCACATCACAGTTAGGGCTCGATCCCGCGCGACGCACCTTGTTGAGCGTCGTCTGCAACACCAGATCGTGACGTTCACCGTCGAGCATATTGGCTACTCGCAGCCCAACGTGTAGCGGGAGGCGGGCTCGACACTTCCGACTACGAAGCAGCAGCTACTTGTTGGCCTCATACTGCCATGCGCCCATCTTGAAGAGGTTGTTGGGATCGTGCTTTTCCTTTAGTGCCCGCAGACGTTTCATGGTGTCTTGCGGGAAGACCCCCAGCATTTCCGCTTCGCTTTCAGGCATGGCGTTGTTCAAATACGTGGTCACACGAAATCGGCTCAGCTTTGCCACGAGCGCGTCGCACCACTTCTTGCTCGCAGCTCGTTGTGAGACGTCGTCGTCCGGCCAGCTGGTGATGCAGGTGCACCAGAGGCGTCCCTTGCGAGCGGCGAAGGAAGTGGAGGCAGGATCAGCCTTGCCCACTGCTCCATTGACCTCCATGAAGAGGATGAACGTAGAAAGCTTCGAGGCGAATTCCGGCTTCTCGCTCCATTGCTTCACCGCCGCATCGACGATGACTGTTCACCGCGTTCGAGTCGCGGGGATCCCAATCGATCAACACTCCCTTGTCCCAGTACTTATTGTTGAACGGGACGCACCCGTCCAGCGCCGCCTGAAGCGCAGTGTAAGGCAGCTGCGTGTCCTGGCGGACCAGGGCACCACCTCCGAATGCCGCCAACTCATCACACGTGGCCTTGGACGCGGTCTCGGTCTCACCGACAATCAGCGGGACAACTCCACACACTGGATGGCCATCCGGGGAGTGCATGAACACGAACTGAAGTGTTTCCGTGTCCTTGCGGTCAGGACGGGCGATTCGCCCCATCCACGACGTCATCACATCCTTTGCCTTGTCCACCGTCCACAGGATCGGGGCGCCACGAATAATTCCGTCGTTGGGCATGTCGCGGAGTCGCACGACGAACTCAGTGACGATGCCGAAGCTGGCTCCGTTTCCGCGCATGCCCCAGAAGAGCTCCGGGTCCGTGGTCTCGTCCACGCGAATGACGTTTCCCGCTGCGGTGACCATCTCGTAGCCGACGATGCTGTCGACGATCGCCCCCAGCCAACGGCTCAGGTGGCCGAGGCCGCCTCCCAGCGCGACGCCCGCGAATCCCGTGTGGGAGACCGAGCCGGTGATACATATCAGGTTGTGGAGGGCAGTCTCATGATCGACGTCGCCCCCATCGGCACCCGCCTGGACAAAAGCCAGCTTCTTCTCGGGGTCGACCCGGACCGCAGTCATCTTCATCAGGTCGATGACAACCGCGTCGTTGGCCATTCCGTAGGGCGAATGGGCGCCCTTTCCGCGCACTGTGAGTCGGGATGTTGTTCGACCGACAGTAGTTGACCGTCGTCACAATGTCCCGCACACCCGAGACGACCACGAACCCCAGTGGATTCGCGCGCGCGTTCAGGTCGCGGTTCCACCCACGGAAGCGCGCCGCTGCGAACGCGTCTTTGTCGTCCCGTGTGATCAGCCCTCCGCGAATGGAGGCTTTGAGTCCGGCTAGGGGATTGACTGACATGGTCTTGGTCCTCGTATGGTCAAGATTTCGGAAGTGAATCCGGCGAACGAAAGGCCGCTAGCCACGGTTGCGTTGTCGCGGCGCCCTTACTGAAACCAAAGGCATTTTTTGTCCAGGAACGATGCGCGTCTTCCTCCCCGGTGAGAATCCGGAAACAATAGGCTGCAGTTATTGTGGTGGTCAAGAGCCGGAGCGACTCGACATAACGCCCATTGCGTGAATGGCCGCTTGGCGGAAGTCTGGGCGGCCAATCCGGCAGGCAGCTCTTGGCCGGTCTGCGACCTTCAAGTTTAAACGCGAGCGGCGTGATCGTCGACAGTCGCAGTCCGACCCGTTCCGGACCTTCAGGTGAACGCGAAGCAGCCGTTCAATGTCTGTGTCAGCGCGGATTGCGCCAACCTTCACGCGGTTCAAAGCGCGAACAAATCGAGCCAGTATGCAGATAACGATTTTATAAGGGTCCCGTAAGCTTCACCCGGACGTGACAGCCAACTCGCAGGCGAAATCGCTTCGATAGTGACTTGGATCACATACCTGGCGCGGCGACGCAATGACAATGTCGTCGTGGACAGGTCTGCATAGAGTAGGCGAAGCTGTCTTTCGGCATTTCGCGACGTTTGGTATTCAGTCAACACGAACATCTGCAATCGGAGAATTTTATGTTACGCATCATCGTCACCCTTCTGATCGCCTTGGCGTCCGGAACAAGCGCCGGTCAGATGATGGGCGGGTCGATTTCCACCTCCCAGTACTTCCCGCTTGTAGACGGCGCGAGGTACGACTACATGTACACGAGCGGGCCATGGACGGCCAGCACGGCCATCATGCGCGCCGGGCAAACCTGGGCGGGAGTATCGGACCTGACCGCGATGCATACGCGCTACGTCTGCGTTGCCACCGTGAACTGCGCTCCGGACGCGACCGGTTTTTACCGGATGGACCCGGACGGCATGCACTATTTCGGCGGAACCGGCGCCAATCCGAGCGGGACCCAGTATTCCATGATGAGCTACACGAACCCGGAATGGCTACTCAAGAATCCCGTTGCACCGGGAACCATGATGGCAGGGGGCAGTTACCATGGCATGGAAGGGTGGCAGGCCGGGGTGATGGGAACCGGCAACATGATGGGCGGGCAGAGCTACATGAGCAGTTTTCAGGCGCTCGCACTGGAAACCGTGACGACGCCGGCCGGTACGTTTTCCAATGTGCTCCACGTTCGCGAGCAGCGCGGCAATGGCTATGTGCGCGATGTCTGGTACGCGCCGGGGGTTGGCATAGTCAAGATGATCGACGACACGAGCGCGGGGGTGCTGACGGGTTACACGATCCCCGGTGCCGTGGCCCAACCTGGCGGGGGCGCGGCACCGCTCGCGTTCACGCCGGTTCCTGGGATGTGGTGGAATCCGACCGAATCGGGTACCGGCTACAACATCCAAGTCCAGCGCGGGGCTCTCGTAGCAACGATGTTTGCCTATGCTGGGAACGGCGATCCGATGTGGTACTTGATCGTCGGGAACATGGCCAATATGGGGGCCGGTATCACGACGACAGCCACGTTGGACAGGTATCGCGGTGGGCGGTGCGCATCCTGTACATATCAAATGCCATCGATGATGGGTAATGATGGAACCATGACCATCACGTTCTCTTCGCCCACTGCGGCGACAGTCCGCCTGCCTGGAGGCCGAGACACGCAGATTCAGCCCTATGCGTGGTAACTTAGCGACAGTGCCAACACTGTCCGTGCTCGCCACACGGTAGTCAGTCATGGTTGGGACCTTGCCCGTGACGGGGATCGCCACGCGAGCGGCCGCTTCTGTGCAAAATTGGGCAACGATGACGAGAGGCCGCTCATGGCCGGTCAGAGACCCCCACCATGCCGACGCGAGCGGCCGCTGATTAGCACGTAGCCGCCAACGAGGTGCGAAAGGCCGCTATAGGCCGGAGAGCCGCCGGCCGGCGCCGCGGTTCGGATGAGCGTGAACGACCCTGAGCAGACCGTCGGTCTTTGCCAAAGCGGCCATTCGGTGCCGGCGGCCCCGCACCTTCGATCTATTTCGGGGACCAGTCGGCGAGAAACGCGCGGAATTTGCTCGGGTCGTAGCTCTTGCCAGCCTCGAGCAGGCTCGTATCCTGCGACTGCAAGACGCGGCCGTCGCCATCTAGGACGAATAGGTGCGGCCAACCCGCTACCTTCGGCCAGCGCGAGAGGAGCGCCGCGTTCTCGTTTTCCTTCGAGAAATTGACTTTGAGCCATACGAAATTCGCGTCGCGCACTTGCCTGAGCTCAGCATTGGCCGAGAAAAAGCGATCCATGATGTGGCACCAGGTACACCATTCGCCGCCAACCTCGACCAATACCCGCCGTTGCGTAGAACGCGCCAATTGCAGCGCGTTGTCGAGGTCGCGGCCAGCATCGCGCGCCGGATCGAATTTCACCGGCAACGCGGGTTCCGTCGCGTGGATCTTGCCGCCAGTCGCCAAAAGCGCGCAGGCGGCGACCATGAATGATCGGCGCGAGAGAGAGCTCAAATGGCCCAAGTGAGGCATCGTTGTCTCGGCGTCTAGAACTGCACGCTGATGCCCACCGTTCCGGCCCATTTCGCGGTCAACTGTACGCCATTCACATATCGGTAGATCGGAAGCTGCGCGAACCCATAAATTTGCACGGCTGGCGTAAAGGAGTAGGTGATGCCCGGTGCGATCGCGACCGTATGGCCCCCCGAATCTTCTGGCTCGGCTTCCGCACCCTTGTCGCGAGCCTTGTAGATGTAGTTGAGCTGCAGGTTGAGACCAAGATTGTCGGAGACGTCGTAGCGATAGCCGAGGTCGAATCCCACCTGCTGCCCTGGCTTGTAGTTCTGGTGGTAGCCAAGCGGAAGCAACGTGGCGACCTGCGCATACCAGGATGAGTTCTGCATCGGCAGCGCTTCGCGGTAGTAAGCGCTCAGGGCGAGCTGCGTGGTTCCCGTTCCCGGCTGCAGCGATCGCTCGGCGACCTCACCTTCGCCATTGACGACATCGGTTTTTCCGGTCGGAAGCGTCAGCCCGAACGTCACGCCCGCGAAGCCCGCGCGCTCCATCGTCGTTTGACCCCAGTTCGTCTGATACCGCCCTTGAACACGGACGTCGCCGAGCTTGGTGAAGTCCCACTGCTCGAGCAGTTGCTCGCCGTGGTGATTGTGAATGTGCTCATGGTCCCGGTCGACGACAGGCACGACCGCCGTCATTCCCCATTCAGGCGAGAAGCCGTAGTCGAGGGTCAGGATGGTGTTCTTGTTCAGTGTGCTGACTTCGTCGTGATGGCGCGGGATCTCGCCAACGGAGACCTTGTCGTTACCGGACATTGGCTGGTCTTGATTGATATATTCATAGCGAAGATCGACGTGCGGGCCAGGCTGCGTCCAGATGCCTTGCAAGCTCCAGTTGGTATTCACGAAACAAAAGGCCGAGCCACATGATGCG
The DNA here is from genome assembly GCA_963823215.1 of uncultured beta proteobacterium. GTDB lineage: Bacteria > Pseudomonadota > Gammaproteobacteria > Burkholderiales > Casimicrobiaceae > CAIWHR01. The sequence continues at coordinate 359,509 of CAWGKT010000017.1, read as the reverse complement.
ACAGCCGTTCCTGCCGTGCAAAAGCCAGCGGCCAACGCGGCCGTCAATGTGCGTTTGGGTGTCATGCCGTCCTCCGTGCGTATGCACATGAGGCGAATGCGCGGAGCACTCGCCGTCTTGATACGAGCCTTGCGGCAGCTCGCCTAGCGCACTACGCGATTGCGAGGAGGCGCCCTCGCGCCAAGCGCGAGAACCAGCAACAATAGGGTGGCGCAAGGTGCGAAGAAATCGAACCAGGGCGTTGGTCCGATGTGTGAAGCGGACGTTGTGAGCGCAGACCCGCCCGCTGCCAGTGGCGGCTTCGGTTGCGACGAGCCGACGCTACGGTCGAACGTGCAGCAACAGCCTTTGCCGCCACCGCCGCCGCCAGGACACGGCGCTTGCAGGGAAACACGGTCTCCGCCGCTCCGCGCGAATACCGGCTCGGCCGGCACGGAAGGAACTCCGAGCGTCCCGCTCGGGAGCGCGTGATCATGGCCCTGATGCGCGAGTCCGGCTCCGGACAGAAATAGAAGGAGGGCACCAACAAGCAGCTGCGCGAGATGGCGATGAAAATAGCGCGACATCTTGCATGTATATCACCCGACGCAAACAACTGGCAAGCGTGGCGCACCGTTGCCGCCTCGCCGTGTCGTGTGCGTCTGATAGACGCGAACGTCCAGCGCCTGGAATTATTTCTGAGAAGTCAAAAAGCGTCCAGGTCGACGCTCAGAATGAATGCGAAAACGAGACGCGGAAGCGACCTGGCGGAATAAAAAAGTGCCTACGCCCGGGTGTGAGTTGTGACAAGGGCGAGAGCTTGACCTAACGCAGGGGTGCGGACGCCCCCTCGGCGCGGGCCTCGGTCATCCGGTAGAGCATGCCGGAGGGATCGTCCTTCAAGACGGCGAACTTCCCGCCGACGACGATGGCGTCGAACGTATACTTCACCGGCGTCTTCACCTCGACTTCAACGAGTGCGTCGGGTCCCGCGGGAAGGCAGAACTGGCACGACGACGGTACCGCGGAAATCAGGAAGCGCGTCTGCTTGTCGCCGAGGCCGAGCGGGATCATGAACCCCTGCACCTTCACCTCCTTGCGGTCGAGCGCCAGGATGTCGCGCGAGAACTCCGGCACCACCTTGCCGCCCTGCTTGACCGGCTGGACCTGGGCGAGCATCTTCCACGAGACGACGTCCGCGCGTTCGGGCAAAAGCGTGCCGCTGAAATCGGTGGCGCTCGGCAGTCCGCTGCTCGGGATCGCCGTATCGATCGCAATCGCCGAACCGGCGCATGAGAGCCCCATCGCCAGAATCGCAAGGTTTCGCATGTTCATCGTTCTACCTCCGAAGAATGTTCTCCCCTTCCTGTCCCTCATATTCCTAGTATAGCGGCCTTTTCAACCTGCACTTGATTCCCTGCCACATACCCCTCGGTTACATCGCGGCCGCCCGCTAGTCGGCGCGTATTCGACTCGCACACACCGCCTTAACGGTATGCGATCACCGATTGAGCACCGACCCACCGCTAGTCCGTATGCTTCATTCCGCAGTACTTGCCGTAGGTGATCCCCTTGCAAGCCTTCGCCAGCTCGGCCATGCAGTAGTCCTCCCCCTTGCCGGACTCCTGGCACTTCGCTGCCGCTTCATGCGCGGCGGCTATGATGCGATGTCGCTTGATATCCTCCTTCATATGCTCAGCCTCCTTCGCGGGGTCGACTGCGGACCGCGCGGGTTTCGCCGGAGTCTTGGTCGCGGTATCGGCCGCGATCGCGAACGCCGGGAACGTTGTCAGAAATACTGTCACGAGGATGAAATGCTTCATCTAAACCTCCACTGACTCGAGGACTAGGCGCGGCGCGCGAGCGTCGCCGAGATGTTGGCCCGCGCCGCACGCCAACTGGGAAGCAATGCGGCGAGCGCCGCCGCGAGGAACGCCGGAACCACCAACCAGAGTTCGCCTAGTGAGAACGCCCAAGCGCTAATGCGTAGGCTTTCCTGCTGCGCCATCCACCACACAAGGATGGCAACAAGACCGTGCGCGAATAGCAGGCCAAGCGCGCTCCCCAGGATCGCAAGCATCAAAGCCTCCAGCATCACCATGATGGCGATACTGGCCGGGTGAGCACCGAGGGTGCGCAGCACCGCGATGTCGTAGGCACGCTCGTTGAGCGCGTGGTAGAGCGCGATGAAGAGCGACAGCGCCGCGGTCGCCAATACCACGCCCCCAAATGCCCGGATGACGTCGGCGCCTACGCCGATCATGTGGAACAGGCGCGCCGACTCGTACGCAGGGGATGCCGCCTGCATGTTCGTCTCTGCATTGATCTTGCGCGGCAGGGAGGCCGCTGCCAGCGGCGATGCGTATTGCACAAGCAGCACTGTCACCTGTCGTTCGTCTTCGATCACCTTCAGCTCCTCGGGATCGGTAATGTTGCCCTCGTGCACGAACCACACACTCTCGGTATTGACGAGGACCAGCCGGTCAAGCACGGTTCCCGTCGGCTTCAATACGCCGACCACGGAATAAGTCGAATCGCCGTGCACCGGGCCGCCTTCCGACAAGCCATGCGAGCCGACAAACTGACCGCCGACGGCGAGCCCGGTCCGGGCGGCGACAGATGACCCCAATACCGCCTGCATCTTGTCGCTCCACGTTTGCCCCGCTTCGAAGCTACCGCCATAGAGTCCAATGTAGTCTGGTGATGTGCCGACGATGCGGTAACCCCGGAAGCTATCGCCGAGCGAGATCGGGATCACGTGTCGAATCAACGGATTCTTCGCAAGCTCCTGTGCGGACTTGAGCGGAATATTGCCGGTCGGCGCGTCGAGGTGATAGATGCCGGCGAGGATCAACTGGATCGGGCTGCCCTTGGCGCCGACGACCAGATCGATGCCTAGCGCGTCGCGGTTCAGACTATCGCCGATCTGCCCGTCGACGATACGCACGAACCCGATGGTGCCCACCCCTAGCGCGAGCAGCAGGACGTTGAGGAGCGTACCCAACGGGCGGGCGCGCAAATAGCTCCACGCGAGTTGCAGCAGATTCATGCGACTTGCTGCACCGGTCGGCGCGGCAATGCCAAGTGACGAGGAATGCGCGACTTCAGGCGGCTGTCGTGGGTAGCGATCAGCAATGAGACGCCCTGCCCCTGCGCGGCTCCCAGGAGCAGATCCGCGACGGAGGCGCAAGATTCGTCGTCAAGGTTCGACGTTGGCTCGTCGGCCAACAGGAGCTTGGGACGGTTCACCAATGCGCGTGCGATGGCCACGCGCTGTTGCTGACCAATCGACAACTCGTGCGGATAGGCATCCACGCGGTCATCGACACCCAGGGCACTCAGCACGGAATGTGCTGCCGCGCGGTCCGCCGGGAGTCCGGCGATCGTTTGGGCAACCAGCAGGTTCTGCATCGCGGTTAGCGTCGGCAGCAGGTGGAACTGTTGCAGGACGATGCCGATGTGCTGGCCGCGGAAGCGATCTCGTGCCGCCGGCGAAAGTTCCCGGAGGTCCTGATCATCAACGATGACCCGTCCACTGCCGGGTAGCAACAACCCCGCGATCAGGTGCAAAAGCGTCGTCTTGCCGCAGCCGGAGGGGCCGACGACCAGCACGTTGCTCTGCGGTTCCAGGACGAACTCGTCCAAACGCAGGACGTCGTCGCCGTTGCGATAACCGAATCTGAGCTTCTCGATTCGAATCATCGCGCCAGTGATGCATTCGGAAGTTGGCGTGGCCGAGTTGCCGCCTGCCAGACCAACGCAAGTGCTACCAACACCCAGACAATCACCGGGCCGCTCGGCAGATCGAGCGCTGTCGACGTCATGAGGCCGACGGCATATCCCACGATTCCCAGTGACCATGCCGCGGCAAGACGGTGGCGCGCCATTCGGCGTGTGGCGAGCGGCGGGACGATCAGCGTCGCGAAGACGAGGTAGAGTCCCACGAGTTGCACCGAGACCGTCACAGCCACCGCGAACAGCGCGTAGAAGCCGATTTGGCCTAGCCGCTCGCGTGCCCCAAACCAAAGCGCGAGAATTATCGCGTATACAGCCGCAGCCCAGACAAGGCGGGATGGCTGCGCCCACAGGATTTGTCCGACGAGGAGATCGCGTAAGTGTTCGTTGCCATGCACATTGCTGGCGAGGAGCAGCACGCTGCCTGTCGCACCAAGTACGAAGGTGACGCCGATCACGGCTTCCTGCACCTCGGGCCAGATGCGCTCGGTCCAAGTGAGAAGCAGCGCACCAGCAAGCGCGGCGGTCAGCGCCGCAATCTGCACAGCGGCCCCCTGTGGCTCAAACCCGAGTTGGTCGGCCAGGAGCACGCCACATCCTGCAATCTGGGCGATCGCGAGGTCGATGAATACAATGCCCCGGGCAAGCACTTGCGTTCCAAGAGGCACATGCGTTGCTGTAACGAGTATCCCGGCGACGAATGCCGGTAGCAGAATCGAGAACTCAGTGGCTGAAAGATTCACTGCTGCCCCTTGAGGAGTCGTGCGACGGTGTCGTCGAACAGGCCGTACAGGTCCTTCGCCGCATCATCGCCACCTACAGTGAACGGGAGCGTGACGGCGTTGATCTTCGCGCGCTCCGCGATCCATTGCGATGCACGGTCGCTTTGATATGCGGCGCGGATCACCATCTTGACCGGCTGGCGTTGCAGCGTCGTGAGGACTTCGGTCAGATGCGCGGTCGTCGGCTCGACCCCTGGCTTGGGCTCGAGCGCGGCGACCTCCTTCAATCCGAGCCACGCTTCGAGGTAGGTGAAAGCCTTGTGCTGGACGAGGATCGGCACGCCCTTGAGCGGTGCTGCTTGCTTCTCCCAATTCGCGATCGCCGCACTCCAGCGGTCGGTGAATGCCTTGTAGCGCGCTTGGTAGTAGGCGGCGTTGGCGGGGTCGAGCTCTGCCAGCCGCGCGGCCAGCGGTCCCGCCACGCGAGCGATGTTGCGCGGATCAGTTTGGATGTGCGGATTGCCGCCCGGGTGGACGTCGCCCTCGGAACGGTCGAGGCGTGTCGGCTTTTCGAGCAATGTTACGTAGGCGGTCGCCTCGAAGTAGCCGGGCTTGCCCGGCTGAATCTTCGGATTCCCGGCCTGCTGCGTGACGAGCGGCAGCCAACCGATCTCGAGCTCGGCACCGGTGGCGACGACGAGATCCGCGCTGCGCGCCCGGGCGATGAGGCTCGGCTTCGCCTCGACGTGATGGGCGTCCTGCAGTGCGTTGGTTGCCGTGTAGATCGTCACCTTGTCGCCACCCAGTTCCGCAGTGAGCGCGCCCCATTCCGGCATCGTTGCGAACACGTTGAGCGCAGCCAGCGCCGGCGCCACGACGATCGCGAGCGCGATCCCGGCGATTAACCTCCAGCAGGAATTCATGCAGGGCCTCCTCAGAATTTGTGCGCGCCATGCGCGCCGAGCGTCAGAATGTATTGGACGAAGAGCTGGTTGTCGGTCATCTCGGGTCGCACTTTGCTTTGCTGCCACTGGACGCGGAACCGGCTGAACTCTGACGGCGTGTAGTCGACCATGATCGAATAGCGCTGCGGATTGAAGGAGTCCTGCGCGAGGTAAATGTCGTTGGCCCCGTAATTCACGCTGCCCGTGGCAAGGCGGTCGTACCGTGCGCCCACGCGCCAGTAGGGCATGAACTGGTAGACGCCGTCGATGTACCAGCCCCGATGCTTCGACGAGTAGGTCGACGTGCTGGTGAGGCCGAGCACGCCGTCGCTGTCGTATGTGAGATTGCCGTTCTCCTTGCGCCAGAAGTACTCGCCCTGCAGCTTGAAATTCGTATCCTTGGCGTTGCCGTACGGCGCCCATTTCCAGACGAAGTCGGCGATCGCGAGCTGGCTTTTGCCGGAAAAGGCGAGCTGCGCCGAATTGCCTGCAAGGTCGTCGAGCGCGTACTCGCGTCGGTTCGGCCGCAATTGCAGGTAGGAGAGCCCCGCGCGCCAGCTGTTGCTCGTGCCGACGTCGCCGCCCGCATGGACGTACGCCGCGCCGCTGCCAATACCATTCTTGTTGCGGTCCGCACCGGGAAAGTTCGAGCCGTCGCCGATCTCGGCGCCAAACTCCAGGAACGTATCGGTGGGGGCAACCCATTTGACCTGCACGCCGTCGCTCTTGAACTGGCCGCCGAGGAATGCCTGGTACGGCAATGGCGCGTCGAAGAAATCCCAGACGTGCTGGTGCTGGTCGTTCAGGTAGCCGATGGCGGACAGGAAGCGTCCGATCTTCGGGGTGAAGCCGTTCGGAATCGCGGTGAACATGCCATAGGCTTCCTCGACCTCGATCGTGTTTTCGGGCGTGAGGGAGAAGATCAGGTTGCCGAAGATCTTGTCGTCGACGCTCGCGGAAAGGCCCAGCTCTGACTCGCCGATCGAAAATCCACGCTTAGGGGGGGCGATTTCTCCGCCGGTGGCGAAGCCGTGGATGCGATATTGATCCGGATCCTGCGACAGGTTGGTGTAGACCCCTTGAAGCACGGCAGAGATCGCAGGGTTAAACGCGCTAATGCCGCTGGCGACCCGGGGCTGCACGCCCGTCGCTACATTTTCGGCGGGCGCGCCGGGCGCCACGGTTGGCGGCACGGCAGGCTGGGGAGCGGCCGAGGGCGAAGTTGCGCCGACGGTTTTGGCCTCGGCGTCCCGGAGCCTTTTTTCGAGCGCCTCGATGCGCGCTTCGTAGGTTTCCTTCAGTTGCCGGATCTCTTCGCGGATTTGCGCGAGATCGGCGTCGGTCGCCGCGTGCGCCGCGGATGCTGCGAGCAGCGCCAGCGCGAATGCGCCGGACGCCGCGAGGTTTCGGGTCATGAGCCTCGCTCCTGTGATTGCGACAGAACCTCGCCGTCACGAGGACGGCGAGCCCGGGCAACTCAGAGGAGCGTCGGCGGGGCGCGGCTGGAGTAGTAGGTGGGAGCGGACAGCGAAGGCGATGCGACGGTCGCCCAGGTGACGGCGGTTACGGTAGCGGCAGTCCGTACGCTGGGGCCATCCGCGGCGGCGATCGCTTTCGACCCGCCGGCGGACAGCGCACAGATCAAGCAGGACGTGTCGTTCGCCGGCTGCTGCAAACCCTGCTCCTGCGGCCGGTCGAGAACACCGCTGAGGTGCGAGATCGCGTGCAGCTGCGCGCCCTGCTGCATGCCGAGCAGCAGGATAGCGAAGAGCCACGTCAGAACGCGGGAGCGCATCACATCGCTACCTTACACCTTGTCCGCAGGAACCGTCGACTGCGGGGCGGGTCGCGCCAGCGCATGAGCGTTTGGCCGACAATGCCGATCAACGACCGATTCAGAGCGCGGTGCGCTATGACCGCTCGTGGCCGTTCTGAGACCGTCAATCACCGCCAACGCAGATCAGGTTCGAGCGTCGGCATTCCAGCGGCTGCGTACGTCGTGCCACGCGCAATCCCCTCGCCCAGATTGCATCACGCGCACGCGGACGTTTCCTATCCCGGGGGCATTCCCGGGAACTGGGGCAGCGGCCCTGTGATGTCGAACCACGGGGCCTTGTCCGCAGCGAAGATGTGCGCCTGCGCGCGCATGCCCGGATCCGTATCGAGCGACCCCGCCGGGACGACGACGACGCCCCGTTCCGGGGACGGCCTGGGCACCTTCGCGCCGCACCGCGAGCAGAATGCCACGGTGTGGAAGCGGGCGTCGGGCACCTTGTATTCGGTCACCAGCAGCGCGCCGCGCGCCCAGCGGAATTGATCAAGCTTGTAGAAGACATTCGTGGCGTGCGCCGCGGCGCGGCCGAGGCGGCAGCGGCTGCAGTGGCAGTTCATCATGCGCACCGGTGCGCCCGTGATCTCGTAGCCGATCTCGCCGCATAGGCAACTGCCCTCGGTGATCCCGGCGCGCGGCGTCACGACCGGGCGGTCGACGCTTTGGGCGCCCAACCCAGGCGGATACGCGTCGAACTCCGGCAGGCCGTCGGTGATGGCATCCCAGGGCGCCTTGGAGTCGACGAAAATGTGGTTCTGAGGCTTGATGCCGAACTCGCCTTCGAAACTAGCCGCAGGCGCCGCGGCGACGCCTAGTTCGGGCATAGTCGTAGGCCCCGCGGAACCACACATTTTGCAGAAGGTGCGAACTCCGTTCGGCGACGACTGATAGCGCCCGAGTTGGTCTTCGCCGGAGGTTACGCGGAACCCGGAGATCGGTCCCACAACGAAGGTGACGAAGCCCGCGCCGTGGTGCTTGCGACACATCGAGCAGTGGCAGTGAATCATGGCGCTGAACCGTCCTTCCATCTCGTACGTCAGCGCACCGCAAAGGCATCGTCCCTTGGCCACGGCTCCCTCCTCACGCGCCGCGTAAGGTGGGCGCATCGTGCAAGGGTAACGCGCAAGCGCGCCGGCGTCGACCGGCGTCGCTGGCCCGCCCCTCCGTCTGCTCGGCGATCGCAGTTGGCAATCATGCGCCGATCAATGACCGCACTGGAGCGCAACACGCTTTGACCGCTTGTGGCCGGCTGCCGGCGTTGACACCTTTCGACCGAGTGGCCGCTGCAAATCGCACAGCGGTCATCGAGACATGAAGGTCAGCTATGGGCTTAGAGCCGCCCGCCGTCGCCTCCGTTCGGATGGGCGCGAACTACCCACTTCCGTCATCTCACATTCTCTGAAGCGGACATCCGCTCGCGCTGAGGCCGACATCCAACGTCTCCCGGGTGCGCCGAGGGAGGTAGCAACCCCAAGGAAGTCCACGCAATCGAAGGGCTGGGGGTGACCGATGCGCAACCCCGATCAGACGCGTTGATCGCGGGTGCGCGCATCCGGACTTTCGATACGCTGCGCTCAGCTTGGCGTATGCGCGAATGTGTACTTGCCGAGCGAACGCTCGCCCGACTTGTCCACCGCGACGAGCTGGACGAGCAACATATGGGCCGGCAGCTTCTTCAGCTCCGCGGCCGAGGGCAAATAGAGCACCTCGCCGGCATCCGGATCGAAAGGCACATCCTCCACCCGCCGTTGCTGCACGCGGCCGTCGCCCAGATCGAGGCTATGCAACGCATCCACGCGCTTCACTCCCGCGAGCGGTACCCGCATGCGGCCGACCACCGCATCGTCGTCCGCGCAGATCGTGCAGGCAACGCGCCCCCCCGGCGCCACGCGATACTCGCGGATGCGCATGCCCTGCCGTTTCATCTGTTCTAGGAAGGGTTGCGTGATCACGGCTTGCACCGCGCCCCGGCGTACCACCGCGCATATGCCAACGGCCAAGGCGGCGAGTTCTTCGAGCCGCCGCGTGCAGTGCGCGCAGCCGAAGAGGTGTTCCTCGACCGGCGCGTCGGCCGCCGCCGGCAGCTCGCCCAGCCAGTAGGCAACAAGGGGCTCGATCTCGATGGGCTTCGCGCAGCGTGGGCTCGTCATGACGCCCCTCCATCCATGCACTCACGCAGCCGCGCAAGCGCGCGGTGGCGGATGACCCGCACGTTGCCGGCGGAAAGCGCAAGCTCCTTCGCCACCTCGTCGCTCGACCTGTCAGCGAAGAACGTCATGACCACCACCGTGCGCTCGCGCTCCGCGAGCGCCTGCAGGCATCCGGCGAGCTTGTCCGCGTCGAGCGCAGGAGGCTCAGGCACCTCGATCGCCTCCGCAGTGTTGCCGTAGGTCTCGAGCAGCCTCTCGCGGCGCCAGGTGCCGCGCCGGATTTCCAGCACCACCATGCGACACATGCCCAAGGCAAACGAGGCGATCCGCTCGGGCTCGCGCAGCTTGCCGGCGCGCAACGCCTCCAGCGTCATGAGGAGCACCTGCTGCATGAGGTCGTGTGCCGCATACCGGTCGCGCAAGTGGCGCAGGCCGTAGAGTCGCACGCGTGGCGCAAGCCGCCGGTAAAGCTCTGTTTCGGCGGCAGAATCAAGCGCCGCGCCGGCTGCCGCAATGCGGCGCGCGAGCGCGGCGTCCTCGAGTGTCTTGGCGTCTTCTGGCACGCCGGGAATATTACGGTCATTTGCTGGGAGGTGTAACGCCAAGGCCATTCGTTACACAACCGGGGGCATCCCAACCACGGAGGACCCCATGATCACCAACGCAGCAAGCGGCACCAATGTCCAGGAGATCGCCCACGGCATTTACCGTATCAACACGCCGGTGGAAATCCCTGGTGGCCCCAGCTTCAATTTCAATCAATACCTCATCGCCGACACCGAGCCGCTGGTCTTTCACACCGGCCCGCGCCGCATGTATCCACTCGTCGCCGAGGCGATCGGCAAGGTACTTCCGCTGGAGACCATGCGCTACGTCGCCTTCTCGCACGTCGAAGCCGATGAATGCGGTGCGCTGAACGACTTCCTCACCGCCGCGCCGGGCGCGGTCCCGGTCTGCGGCCAGGTCGCCGCGATGGTGTCCGTGAACGACCTCGCCGACCGCCCCGCCCGGGCCCTCGCCGACGGCGAAGTCCTGAACACCGGCAAGCACGCGTTACGCTGGTTCGACGCCCCACATGTGCCGCACGGCTGGGAATGCGGCTTCATGATGGAAACCGAGACGCGCACGCTGCTTTGCGGCGACCTCTTCACGCAGGGCGGCAGCGGCAATACACCGATTACCGAGTCCGACATCCTCGGGCCGAGCGAAGCTTTCCGCGTCCCGATGGACTACTACGCGCATGCCCCGAACACCGCCGCGGTCCTGGAGCGCCTGGCGCGAGAGCAGCCACAGGTACTGGCATGCATGCACGGCAGCGCCTGGCGGGGGGATGGGGCGGCGTTGCTACGCGCCCTGGCGAATTCCCTGTGCGCGAGGCCGTTGGCTGCCGCAGCCTGAGCGTGGCCAACGGTGGCGCCGAAGGTCGGTCTCCTCCGGCGTTCGCCTCGGCCAATCTTGAGACGGTGAACAACCTTCGCCCTCAGCGGACCGTGTGGATCGAGTTGGAGTGCCCGCAGGAAAATCGGCTCACGGCAAGACTGGGCTTCGAGTTCGAACGTCCCGTTCCGGCCGAACTCGGTCAGCGGCGCGCAACGACGATCTGACACCGACGGCCAAAAAAATCCTGGTTACGACAGCTAACGATTGTCCGAGATCCGGACTACGGCGTCGGCGCGGCGCTCGAGCCCCGCGGCAAGCTCGAGCCCGAGGCCCGGCGCATCGCTGATCGTCACTTCGCCGTTGGCCACCACCGGCAGCCCCGACACCAGCTCGTTGTACCAGCCGGTGTAGAACGCGCGCACCGATTCCTGGATCAGCGCATTGCGGGCATGCAGCGACAGGTGGCATGACGCCGTGTAGACCACGGGGCCCGTGCAGTCGTGCGGCGCGATTGGGACGTGCCACGCTTCGGCCAGTGCGGCTATCTTGCGCGCCTCGGTGAGCCCGCCGCACCACGCGAGATCGAGCATCGCGACGCCGGCCACGCCCGTCTGCAGGTATTCGCGGAACGAGTGCGTGTAGGCGAGGGTCTCCGAGGCGCAGACCCACGCCTTGCTGTGGCGCGCGTAGTCGGCGAGATCGCCGATGTTGTCGAGGCGGAACGGGTCCTCGTGCCAGTAGGTGTCGAACTCCGCGAGCCGCTCGGCGAGCTTTTTCGCCATTGGCAGGCTCCACAGCGAGTGGAACTCGACCATGATGTCCATCCGGTCGCCGACTGCCCGCCGGATCCGCGCGAAGGGCTCGAGCGCGGTCTTGAGCTCCGCGGGGCTGATGTCGTAACCGCCGGTGCGCTCCGCCGCGATGTCGAACGGCCAGATCTTCATCCCGGTGATCCCCTGCTCGAGCAGCGACAGCGCGACCTCGTCGGCCCGGTGCAGGAATCCTTCGAGGTCCTCGTAGGGCCCGCCGGTCGCGCCGACATGCCAATTGGCGACCGACTGCGCGCGGGCATCGCGGATGTACTTGTAGCCGGCGCAGGTGTTGTAGACCCGGATCGAATCGCGCGAGCGGCCACCGAGCATGTCGGCCACCGGCTTGCCGTGCGCCTTTCCGAACAGGTCCCAGAGCGCGATGTCCACGGCCGAGTTGCCGCGGGTCTCCACCCCGGCCGAGCGCCAGCCGAGGTAGTTGGCGAGCGCGCCGTTGATCGCCTCGATCCGGGATGGGTCGCGGCCGACGAGCTTGGGCGCGACCGTTTCGTGCAGGTAGGCCTCGACGGCCGCGGCGCCCATGAATGTCTCGCCCAGCCCGCTCAAACCTTCGTCGGTGTGCAGCCGGACCCAGAGCAGGTTGGCGAATTCGCCGAGGCGCAGTGTTTCGAGCGCGGTGATCTTCATGATCGATGCCTCGCCAGCAGAGGAAGGAAGGTCACGCGAGCGGAACCGCAAATCGCGCCAGCGCCTGGGTCGTTGGCGTCGACCCCGCGCCGGGAAGCTGCGGGCGGACAAAACATCCGTCCTCGACGCGAATGGGTTCGACGAAGTGATCCTTGATCCAGGGGATGTATTCGAGCACGGCCGTCGCCGGATGGGCAAACGATAGCTGCACGTGCACCTGCCCCATGTCACCTGCGTGCGCCGCCACCGGCAGGCGGCGCGTGTGCGCCGCGTCGGCGACCTGCAGGAACTCGGTGATGCCGCCCAGGCGCGTGACATCGGGCTGCACGTAATGCACGGCGCCCGCCGCCATGAACGCCTCGAAGGCATCGGCAGTGTAGAGCTGTTCGCCCAGCGCGATCGGAATGTGGGTGCTGCGCGCGAGCGCGGCGTGCGCTGCGACGTCGTCATACCACAGCGGTTCCTCGAACCAGTGGACGTCGAAGGGCTCCGCCCGGGCGCAGAAGCGCCGGCAGGTCGGCAGGTCCCACTTGCCGTTGCCGTCGATCGCGAGCGTCGGTTCCGGTCCGATCGCCCGCCGGACCGCTTCCAGGCGCTGTAGGTCGACGCCGGGCCGATCGTGCCCGACCTTGATCTTGACCCCGCGGAAGCCGTCGACTTCCGTCGCGCGCCGGCAGCCGTCGACCAACGCCTCCTCCGGCAGCGACAGCCAGCCGACGTCGGTGTTGTACGCCTCCAGCCGGTCGCGCACGGGACCGCCAAGCAGATGCCAGAGCGGAACCCCGGCAGCCTTGGCGCGGAGGTCCCACAGCGCGATGTCGACGGCGGCAAGCGCCAGCTGCGTGATGCCCGCGCGTCCCACCCACTGCAGCGCAGGCGCGCGGGCGAGCTTCTGCCACAAGCGCATGCCCGCGGACGCGTCCTCGTCCTGCAACAGCGGTCCATAGCAGTTGCCGATGCAGGCGGCGATCAGGCGATCGGACGCGGCGTCGGCGTGGGTGCCGGTGAAGCCGTAGCCTTCGCGGCCGTCGGCCGTGCGCAGGCGCACACCGACCACGCCCCAGTGCGTGATCCGGTGCGTCGAATCCGCGATCGACTCGCGGTTCAACGGCATGTGCAGGATGAGCGGCTCGACCGCGGATATCTTCATCGCGTGCCCGGACATCGAATGCCGGGGCGCATGTGGTCGCGCCCCGGTGGCGCCCGTTGCCGGGCGGTATGGGACATCAGCCGCCGCGGATCTTCGCCAGCGTCGCGGTCATCTTGTCGACGGTTTCCTTGCCGATCGTCGCTGCGTGCTTTTCGTACACCGGCTTGACGGCATCGCGCATGCGCTTCTGCTCGGCCGGGGTGATCTCGTTGACCGTCATGCCCTTGGTCTTGAGGTCGCCCAGCGCCTTGTCCGACAGCGCGCGCGAGACCTTGCGCTGCTCGTCGCGGCCCTGGATCGCGCATTCGGAGAGCACCTTCTGCTCGGCCGGGGACAGCTTGTCCCACAGCGGCTTCGAGTAGAGCACCATGAACGGCGTGTACGCGTGCCGGGTCACCGACAGGTACTTCTGCACTTCGTAGAACTTCGACGTGTCGATCGTGACGAACGGGTTCTCCTGGCCATCGATCGCTTTGGTCTCCAGCGCCGGGAACACTTCGCCGAAGGCCATCGGCACCGGGTTCGCGCCGACGGTCTTGAAGGTGTCGAGGAAGACATTGTTCTGCATCACGCGCACCTTGAGGCCCGGGAAGTCCTCGACCTTGTTCACCGGCTTCTTGGAATTGGTGAGGTTGCGGAAGCCATTCTCCCAGTAGGTGAGATTGACGAGGCCGACGGCAGGCAACTTGTCCGAGATGTACTTGCCGTATTCGCCGTCCAGAATCGCATCGGCTTCCTTCTCGTTGGCGAACAGGAACGGCAGGTCGAACACGCCGAGGTCGGGCAGGATGCCGATCAGCGGCGAGGTCGACGTGATTACCATCTCCTGCGTGCCGGAGCGCAGCGACTGCGTCGCCTGCAGGTCGCCGCCGAGCGCGCCGCCCCAGAAGGCCTGGATCTTCATCTTGCCGCCGGACTTTTCGGTCGCGCACGCGGCCATCTTGGCCACGCCGTTGCCGACCGGGTGTTCCTGGTTGACGCCGTTGGACAGGCGGATCGTGCGTTCGGTGAACTGGGCCTGGGCGGGCAGAGCGAGTGCGGCGGCCGCGATGCCCGCGGCGAGGAGGCTTGAGTCGGAACTTCATGTTGATCTCCGGTGGTCGGCTCGGCACGCCCGCGCGTGCCTTCACCATTGGAAGGGAAGGCCCATGAAGGCCCGGTAGGGCCACATCACGAGCTGCGGGAAAAAAATCAGCAGGAACAGCACGATCGACTGCGTGAACAGGAAGGGATTGACGCCGCGCATGACGTCGGTCATCGACACGCGCGCGACGCCGCTCACGACGTTGAGCACGATGCCCACGGGCGGGGTGATGAGACCGATCGCGTTGTTGATGATGAACAGCACGCCGAAATAGACCGGGTCGATCCCGGCCATCTTGACCAGCGGCATGAGCACCGGCGTGAGGATCAGCACCGTCGGCGTGAAGTCGAGCGCGGTGCCGACGACCAGCACCAGGATCATCATGCCGATCATCAGCAGCGTCGGGTTGGCGATCAGCGGCGCAAGCAGACTGCCGAGCTCGCCGGGGATGTTGGCCTGCGTGATCAGCCACGACGATATGCCGCAGGCCGCGACCAGGAACATCACCACCGCGGTCATCTTGGCGGCCGCCAGCACCACCGCGTAGAGCTGCGCGAGCTTGAGCTCCTTGTAGATGAACATGCCGACGATCCACGCGTAGACGACGGCGACCACGGCGGCCTCGGTTGGCGTCGCCCAGCCGAAGCGGATCGAGCCCAGCACGAAGACCGGCATCGCCAGCGCGAACGCGCCGTCGCGCAACGTGTGCAGGCGATGCGTCCAGCTGCGCTTCGGCAGCGTCGTCAGAACCTCCTTGCGCGACACCCACCACCAGGCGACGAACAGCGACAGGCCGAGCAGCACGCCGGGGACGATGCCGGCGATGAACAGCCGCGGGATCGACACGTTGGCGGCCACGCCGAACACGACGAAACCGATCGACGGCGGAATCACCGGCGCGACGATCCCGCCCGCGGCGATCAGCCCCGCCGAGCGCGGGATGTTGTAGCCCGCTTCGCGCATCATCGGGATCAGGATCGCCGCCAGCGCCGCGGTGTCGGCGGCGGCCGAGCCGGACAGCGACGCCATGATGATCGCGGCGACGATGGCCACGTAGCCAAGGCCGCCGTGGCGGTGGCCGATCAACCCCAGCGCGAAATTGACGATCCGCTTGGACAACCCTCCGGCGTTCATCAGCTCGCCGGCGAGCAGGAAGAAGGGAATCGCCAGCAGCACGAATGAGTCGGCGCCGTCGAGGATCTTCTGGGCGACGATCTGGCTGTCGTAGATGCCGAGGTACGCCATCAGCGTGATGCCGCAGATGATCAGCGAGAAGGCGACCGGCACGCCGATCGCCATCGCGCCCATCAGCGACACGAGGAAGATGGTGACGGTCATTGCGAGCCGACTCCGCCGGACTTCACTCGAGCCCCCGCTTGATGTGCACAGCGTCGTCGAGCTCGAAAGTGCCGGCGAAGATCGCGAGCTCGCGCTCGCTCACGTTGCCGGTGAACGCGCGCAGCAGTCGCATCAGCACCATGAGGCCGATGGCGACGCTGGTGAAATAGCCGACGCCGAACACCCAGAGCATCGAGATGCCGGTGACAGTGGCGACGTTGCTCGCGTTGACGGCGGCCTGCTGCCACGTGCCCCAGAAGAAGACGGCGCAGCAGAAGAGAATCAGCGCGTCCGAGGCCATCATGCAGGCGAGCCGGCCCTTGCGGCCGAACTTGCCGACCAACATGTCGACGCCGAGGTGCAGATGCTCGCGCATCACCACGACGGCACCAATGAACGTCAGCCAGACGAAAAAGAAGCGGCTCATTTCCTCGGATACGTCGATGCCCGAATCGACGGTCCAGCGCAGCACGACGTTGCCGAACACCATCAGCACCATCGCGGCCAGCAGGAAGACCATCAGCCGCTCGAGGAAGCGAAAGAACCGCTCCTCGACCTGCGCCAGGGCACCGGGGAGCAGGTTCATGCGTGGATTTCCGCGGGCATTGGCGGGCCGCGGCCGATCCGGCCTTCGCTGTCGGCGCAGGCCATCCGGGTCAGCGCAGAGCGGAGGGCGAAAGGTGGTCCATGTCGTCGAACACCTGGTTTTCTCCGACCATGCCCCAGATGAACGTGTAGGCCTGCGAGCCCACGCCCGAGTGTATCGACCAGCTGGGGCTGATCACCGCCTGCTCGTTGGCGACGACGATGTGGCGCGTCTCGTCGGGACGGCCCATCAGATGGAAAACCACGGCGTTGGCGGGCAGATCGAAGTAGAAATAGACCTCCATCCGCCGCTCGTGGGTGTGGCAAGGGAACGTGTTCCAGACGCTGCCTGCCTCGAGCTGGGTCATGCCCATCGTGAGCTGGCAGGATTCGACGACCCCCGGCACGATGAATTTGTAGATCGTGCGCCGGTTGGCCGTCTTCGCGTCGCCGAGGGTCGAGGGCGAGGCGTCCTTCAGCGTGACCTTCATGGTCGGGCAGCTGCGGTGCGCCGGCGCGCTGTTGAGGTAGAACTTCGCGGGGTTGCCCGGGTCCGCGCTGCGGAAGCGCACGTCCTTCGCGCCTGCGCCGACGTAGAGCGCCTCGCGCGTGCCGAGCTCGAAGTTCGTGCCGTCGACAGTGATCACCCCCGTCCCGCCGATGTTGATCGCACCGAGCTCGCGGCGCTCGAGAAAGCTCCCGACCGCGAACTTCTTTGCGAGGTCCGGCCCGAAAGCAAGCTCGCGGGCGCCCGGCATCGCGCCGCCGACAATGATGCGGTCGATCTGGCTGTAGGTCAGCGTGATCTCGTCCTGGACGAACAGGCGCTCGACGAGGAAGTGGCGGCGCAATCCTGCGGTGTCGAGCAGTTTCACGTGCTCGCTGTGGAGCGGCTGGCGAACGTCCATCGGGACTCCGGCAAAAAAGGGAAAGGGAGGGTGCAGCATGCTAGCCACAGCGGGCCGATCCGGGCAAGCGACTTGATCAAATTTCTGCTCTTCTGTTCGGCGCCGCCAGCGCGCCGCGGGCGGCTTCGGGCCCGCCGCGCCGCGCCATGGCCCCATAATGTCGGCCCCGGGGTTCGCGGCGTCGCGCTGCCCGCTGGCGCGCCGCGACCGCATCCCCGGGCGAGACCATGCATTTGCCGATACATTCCGATGGGTGAAAAGAAGCGCCGCCAGTGCGCGCTGCCGCAGGGTGGATTCGACGGCCGGCTGCTGGCGCGCGCGCTCGCGGCGCTCGAGGTGGGGGATCGCGCAAGCGCCGCCGCGGCATTCGGGATCCTGCGGGCGAACCTGCCGCAGGATCCCGACGCGCTCCACGCCATCGGCGTGCTCGGGCTGCAGTCGGGAGATCCCGATCGTGCGCTCGAGCCGCTGTCGCGCGCGATCGCGTTGAATCCCCGTCAGCCGGCCTTTCGCTGCCACCTGGCGATCGCCTACCGGAGTCTCGGCATGCCCGATCGCGCGGTGGCGGAGCTCGAGGCGGCGCTGGCTCTGGATCCCGACCTGGCGGAGGCGCATTCGAATCTCGGCAACCTGTTGCTTGAGCGCGGTGACAACGCGGGCGCCGAAGCCAGTTTCGACCGCGCGCTCGCGCTCAAGCGCGACTATCCGTTCGCGCTGTTCGGGCAGGGCGCGGCGAGGCTTGCACGGGGGCAGTGCGAGGAAGCCGCCGTGAATTTCGAGCAGGCGCTGGCGCTCGACCCCGGGCTCCACGAGGCCTGGTACAACCTGTCGCGGGCACGCTCGGACCTGGCGGCCCAACTGGAACATGCCTTCGATGCGCCAACGGCGTCCTCCGCGGTCGTTGCCAACGCGGATGCCGCGCTGGAAAGCATCGTGGCCGCGCTGCAGCTCCATCGAGACAATCCGGCGTACTGGACGCAGTTCGAGCAGTGCGTCAGGGACTACGACCTGCGGCATCCGGTCGACCCGCGCATGCGCGATCTGCTGTTCCGCGCGCTCGGCCACTCCGCGGTCGACCCGGCGCGTCTGGTGCGTCCGATCGCGGGCGCCGTGGCCACGCGGCCGGAGGCGGTCGAGCTGCGGGAACGCTTGCCCGAATCCGGGACCGACGATCCGCGCGCCTGGCCGACGCTGCAGCCTCTCGTGCGCGCGCTCCTCGACGACGCGCTGCTGCAGCGGCTGCTCGAGGAAGTCGTGGTGCCAAACCTCTTCGTCGAGGACCTGCTCGCGTTCGCTCGCCGCGGCCTGCTGCGGGAATTCTCGGTGGACCCCGCGACCGCGCCGTCGCTGCCGCTGCCGGACATCGCGGCGATCGCGCACCAGTGCTTCAACACCGAGTACGTGCATGCCGAATCCGACGCGGAAGCCGCCGCGGTCACGGCATTGCGCAGTGCGATCGCGACGACGCGGGCGGCGGGAAGCCCGGTGCCGCTCCACTGGTACGCCCTGTACGCCTGCTGTCGTCCGCTGCACACACTCGACGCGCACGATGCGATCGCCGCCGATCTCGCGCCGACCGCGCTCGCTTCGCTTGCGCTGCGGCAGATCCGCGAGCCGCGGGAGGAGCGGCGCCTCCGTGGAACGATCACCGCGCTCACCGAGGTGGTCGACGGCGTCTCGGTTGCGGTACGCAGCCAGTACGAGGCCAATCCTTACCCGAGATGGCACCGGCCGGGACGGGACGTCCCGCCCTCGTCCGTCGCGGCTTTCCTGCGCGGCCTCTTTCCGGAAGCGGGTCTCGCCGGATTGCCCGACGCCCACGCGCGCATCCTCGTCGCGGGGTGCGGCACCGGACGGCATCCGATCAACACGGCGCGGCGATTCCCGGATGCGAGCGTGCTGGCCGTGGACCTGAGCCTGACGAGCCTCGCCTACGCCGTGCGCAAGACGCGCGAGCTCGGCATCGGCAACATCGAGTATCGGCAGGCGGACATATTGGCGCTGGGCGCTCTGACCGAGCGCTTCGACGTCGTCGATTGCACCGGCGTGCTGCATCACCTCGCGGATCCAGTGGCCGGCTGGCGGATCCTCTGCTCGCTGCTGCGCCCCGGCGGCCTGATGCGCCTTGGCCTCTACAGCGAGCAGGCGCGCCGGCACGTCGTCCGTGCGCGCGAATTCATCGCGGCAGGGGGGTACCCGCCCACGCCCGAAGGCATCCGGGCGTGCCGCGCCGCGATCCTCGCTCGCCCGGACGATGCCCTCCTGGCGCGGGTCGCGCGAGGTGAGGACTTCTACAGCTTGAGCGCCTGCCGCGATCTCATCTTCCACGTCCAGGAGCAACGGTTCAGCCTGCCGCAGATCGCGGGGCTCCTTGCCGATCTCGATCTCGAGTTCATCGGGTTCGAATGGCCCGACACCCATGCCGCGGCACGTTACCGGACCCGTTTCCCCGAGGACCGGGCGCTGGCGAACCTCGACCACTGGCACGTGTTCGAGATGAACCGGTCCGACACTTTCGCGCTGATGTACCAGTTCTGGGTCCGAAGTCGAAAGTAGCGCCGCCGGCGGCTATTGCGGCGGTCCTGCGCCGGGCAGATGGCGAGCCGGCGAAGAAAGCGGGCATCGACCCCGTTTGCGCATTGTTAACAAAAATGTTGACTATGCGGCAATTATGTGAACAATACGACCCCATCGTGAGCCCGATCCGATGACAATCGCCACCCGCCCTGCCGCCGCCGCCCCGGGTCGCCGGATGTCCGCGCCCTCGCCCGTCGCCGACGCGAACGGCGAAACGCGGATGCACCGGCAACTCGCCGACGCGATCTACGAGCATCGGCTGCCGCCGGGGACCAAGCTGCCCGAGATCGAGCTCTGCCGCATCTTCGGGGTCACGCGCGGCGCCGTGCGCAAGGTCCTGAGCCGGCTGGCGGCCGACGAGCTGCTGGACCTCATTCCCAATCGCGGTGCTTTCGTGGCGCGACCTTCCGTCGAGGAGACCCGCGATGTCTACGAGCTGCGCCGCATACTCGAAGCAGGCGTCCTGCGCGCTCTTGCCCGGCGCGCGCCGCATCGCTGGCTCGACGACCTGCGTCGGCAGGTGGGCGAAGAGCGCGAGGCCAGCCGAGTCGGCGACACGCCGCGGTACATCCGGCTCGCCGGCAAATTCCATCTCGACCTGGTCGCGGGCACCGGCAATGCGGCGCTGGAGCAGCATCTCAAGCGGGTCGTCTCGCGGACCTCGCTGATGGTCGCCCTCTACGACGTTCCCGGCACGAACACCTGCTCCTGCCACGAGCATCTGGAAATCCTCGACGCGATCGAGACGGGCGACTATGCCGCAGCCGCGCGCCTGATGGAGGAGCACCTCCTGGGATGCGAGCGCCAGCTGCGCCTGGGCGGCGAGCCCCAGCGGATCGATCTCGCGCAGGTGCTGGGCACCGCGTCCGCAAGTTCGCCCGGCCGCCGCCAGCCGGTCCGCAATCCGCCGGGGCTTCGCGCCGGCGGCCGCTGAAGCAGCACTTTTCGTTTCTTCAACAGGAGCTCGCTCGATGAAAAAGCACATGCTGGCGCTCGTGATGGCGTTGTCCATGCTGTTCGGGGCCGCGACGGCCGAAGCCAAGACGTTCACCTGGACCTCATCGCTCGACGCGCTGTCGATGGACCCCTACTCGACGAACAATTCGTTCACGACCGCGTTCATCAACAACATCTACGAAGGGCTCGCGCGCTTCAACGAGGAGCTGAAGGTCGAGCCGGCGCTGGCCGAGTCGTGGCAGACGGTGAGCCCGACGGTGTGGCGTTTCAAGCTGCGCCGCAACGTCAAGTTCCACAACGGCGAGCCGTTTTCCGCCGACGACGTCGTGTTCAGCTGGCAGCGCATGCAATCGCCCGGCTCCATCGCCAAGCTCGACCTCGGCGGCATCAAGG
Organism: uncultured beta proteobacterium; assembly: GCA_963823215.1. Lineage (GTDB taxonomy): Bacteria > Pseudomonadota > Gammaproteobacteria > Burkholderiales > Casimicrobiaceae > CAIWHR01. The sequence continues at coordinate 338,319 of CAWGKT010000017.1, read as the reverse complement.
ACATGCGCAAGGTCGACGCCTACACGGTCGACGTGGAGACGCACGCGCCGTTCCCGTTGGTGCTCAACAACCTGATGAGCTTCACGATCATGAGCAAGGCCTGGTGCGAGGCCAACAACGCGAAGGAAGCGAGCGACTTGCAGCAGAAGAAGGAGAACTTCGCCAATCGCAACGCCAACGGCACCGGCCCCTTCATGCTGAAGTCGCGCGAGGTCGACGTGAAGACTGTACTGGCGGCCAATCCGAACTGGTGGGACAAGCCCAAGCACAACCTGACCGAGGTGAATTTCACGCCGATCCAGTCGGACGCGACGCGCACCGCCTCGCTGCTGTCGGGCGCGCTGGACGCGACCGTCAGCGTGCCGCTGCAGGACGTCCAGCGCATCAACAGCTCCGGCACGTTCACCGTGGTCCAGGGCCCCGAACTGCGCACGATCTTCCTCGGCATGGACCAGTTCCGCGACGAGCTCCTGTACTCGGACGTCAAGGGCAAGAACCCGTTCAAGGACGTGCGCGTGCGCCGGGCGCTATACCAGGCGATCGACGTGGAGGCGATCAAGCGCTCGGTGATGCGCGGCGTGTCGTGGCCGGCCGGCATGATCGTCTCGCCGGCGCTCAACGGCGCGCCGCAAGGAATGAACGCGCGCGTGCTGCCGTTCGACCCCGAGGCGGCCCGGAAGCTGCTGGCCGAGGCCGGCTATCCCGACGGCTTTACCGTGGGCATGCAGTGCCCGAACAACCGCTATGTGTACGACGAGCAGATCTGCCTCGCCATCATCTCGATGCTGGGCCGGGTCGGCGTCAAGATCACGCCGCAGTTCGAGCCGGCGGCCAAATGGAACGTGCGGCTCAACACGCAGGACATCTCGCTCTACATGATCGGGCACGCCGGGCTGCCGATGGTCGATGCCTATGCCGTCCTGTTCGACACGGTCGCCACGCGCTCGGCCACGGCCGGCGGGCTCAACGCGGGGCGCTACTCGAATCCCGCATTCGACGCACTGCTGCCCAGGATCGCGGCCGAGCTCGATGCCGAGAAGCGCCGGGCGCTGATCGGCGAGGGCGTGGCGATCACGCGCAACGACATGGTCTACCTCCCGCTGCACCAACAGCCGATCACCTGGGCCGCGAAGAAGGGTGTCGACCTCCGGCAGAGCCCCGACAACCAGTTGCGCCTGCGGCTGGTGACGACGAACTGAGCGGATCGTCATTCCCGCGCAGGCGGGAATCCAGCGTCTTTGAAGCAGACGTCGCTGGGTCCCCGCCTGCGCAAGGACGATATCAATATTGCGGCCATTGCCGCTCAATTTCGAATAGGTCAATAACTCGCCGCCGTGCTGCGCTTCCTGTCGACCCGGCTCTGGAACGGCGCGCTGGTGATGATCGGCGTGTCGTTCATCTCGTTCCTGCTGTTCAACTACATCGGCGATCCGGTCAATAACCTGCTGGGCGAGCGGGCGACCGTCGAGCAGCGCGAGGCGATGCGCGCCGCGCTGGGCCTCGACCAGCCGCTGCTGCTGCGCTTCTTCAACTACATCGGCCTCGCCATGCGCGGCGAGTTCGGCATCTCCTACCGCAACATCGAGCCGGTGAGCCAGGTGCTGATGTCGCGGGTGCCCGCCACGCTCGAGCTGTCCCTGTGCGCGGCGGTGCTGGCGCTGGGGGTTGGCATTCCGATGGGCGTGTACGCCGGCATCCGGCGCAACGCGTGGGGGGCGCAGCTGCTGCAAGTGGTCTCGCTCATCGGCATTTCCATTCCCTCGTTCCTGACCGGCATCATCCTGATCCTGATCTTCTCGGTCGAGCTCAACTGGCTGCCGGCCTACGGCCGTGGTGAAGTCGTCGGGCTCGGCGGGTGGACCACCGGTTTCCTTACAGCCACGGGCCTCAAGTCGCTGATCATGCCGTCGATCACGCTGGCGCTGTTCCAGCTGACGCTGTTCATGCGGCTGGTGCGCTCCGAGATGCTCGAGGTGCTGCGCACCGACTACATCAAGTTCGCGCGGGCGCGCGGCATCGCGGACCGCTCGATCTATTTCCATCACGCACTGAAGAACACGCTGATCCCGGTCATCACGGTTGCCGGACTCCAGCTCGGCTCGCTGATCGCGTTCTCGATCATCACCGAGACGGTGTTCCAGTGGCCGGGCCTGGGACTCCTGATCATCCAGGCCATCACCTTCGGCGACATCCCGGTGATCGCCGCCTACCTGATGCTGATCGCGCTGCTGTTCGTGACCATCAACGTGGTGGTGGACCTGCTCTATTTCCGGGTCGACCCGCGGGTGCGGATCGGATGAAGAATCCGCTGCCCTCCGCCGCCGACGGCGCCGCGGCGCCGCCGCTGTCCGCATGGCATCGCCTGCAGGACAGCGATATCCTCTACAGCTTCCGCCGCGCGCCTACGGCCATCGCGTCGGCGCTGGTCCTCGCGCTGTTCGTGCTGGTCGCGGTGTTCGCGCCGTGGCTCGCCCCGCAGAATCCGTTCGACCCGGCGGCGCTCGACCTCGTCGATGCGCGCCTTCCACCGGCGTGGCTCCACGGACGGGCAACTCCGGTTTCCGCTCGGCACCGACGGGCAGGGGCGCGACCTGCTGTCGGTGCTGATGTACGGCCTGCGCATCTCCCTGCTCGTGAGCTTCTGCGCGACGCTGTTCGCGCTCGCGGTCGGCGTCACGCTGGGTCTCGTCAGCGGCTATCTGGGCGGCCGCGTCGACAACCTGATCATGCGGCTCGCCGACATGCAGCTGAGCTTCCCGACGATCCTGGTGGCGCTGCTGATCGACGGCCTCTCGCGCTCGCTCCTGCCGCGCTCGGTGCACGAGCAGCTCGCGCTGATCGTCGTGATCTTCGCGATCGGGATCTCCACCTGGGTGCAGTACGCGCGCACCGTGCGCGGCGCCACGCTGGTCGAGAAGTCCAAGGACTACGTGTACGCCGCCAAGCTGATCGGGATGGGGCCGCTGCGCATCCTGTTCAAGCACGTCCTGCCCAACGTGCTGGGTCCCGTGCTGGTGATCGCCACGCTGTCGCTGGGCCTCGCCATCCTGACCGAGGCGACGCTGAGCTTCCTCGGGCTGGGCGTGCCGCCGACCTCGCCCTCGCTCGGCACGCTGATCCGCATCGGCAACGAGGTGCTGTTCTCCGGCGAGTGGTGGGTCACGGTGATGCCGGGCATTCTGCTGGTCGTGCTGGTGCTGGCCATCAACCTGCTCGGCGACTGGCTGCGCGACGTGTTCAACCCCAAGCTCAAGTGACCGGTCCATGACGGATGAACCTCTGCTCCGGGTCCTCGGCTTGCGCGTCGAAATCCCGACGCGCCGCGGCGTGCTGCTCGCGCTGGACGACGTCTCGTTCGCGATCGCGCCGGGCGAGATCCTCGGATTCGTCGGCGAATCGGGCGCCGGCAAGTCGCTGACCGGCATGGCGATCCTCGGCCTGCTTGAGCCGCCGGGACGCATTGCCGCCGGCGAGGTCTGGCTGGGCGAGCGCCGCATCGACCAGTTGGCTCCGCGCGAGATGCGGCGCGTGCGCGGCAAGGAGATCGGCGCGGTATTCCAGGACCCGCTGATGAGCCTCAATCCGCTGCTGCACGATCGGCGAGCAGCTGATCGAGACCATCCGGACGCACCTCCCCGTCGGCCAGCGCGAGGCGACCGAGCGCGCGCTCGAGCTGATGCGCGCGGTCGGCATTCCGGCGCCGGAGGCGCGCTTCGCGGCCTACCCGCACCAGTTCTCCGGCGGCATGCGGCAGCGCATCGTGATCGCGCTGGCGCTGTGCGCCGAGCCGCAGTCTCGTCGTCGCCGACGAGCCGACCACCGCGCTCGACGTGTCGATCCAGGCCCAGGTGCTGCAGCTGCTGCGGCAACTCTGCCGCGAAAAGGACACTGCGATGCTGCTCGTCACGCACGACATGGGCGTGATCGCCGAGACCGCGGACCGCGTCGCCGTGATGTACGCCGGGCGCATCGTCGAGATCGGCGCGGTCGAGGACGTGATCCGGGCTCCGGTGCATCCGTACACGCGCGGGCTGATGGGCGCGATCCCGACGCTCGACGAAAGCCTGGGGCCGCTCGCGCAGATCGACGGTGCGATGCCGCGCCTCAATGCACGGCCCGACGGGCTGCGCCTTCCATCCGCGCTGTCCCGATGCCATCGCCCGATGTCGCGAACGAGACGCCGCGGCTCGCGCCGCATGACGCGCGCAGGTCGCCTGCTGGGTGGCCGGACCGCCACAGGAGCTCGAACAGTGAGCGCGGCCCGGAACGTGACAACGCCCGTCGCGGCCGATTCCGCGGCCGCCGCCAGTCTCACGGTGAGCTCGGTCGCGCGCCATTTCCCGGTCGGGCACGGACTCCTGCGCGGCGCGCTGGGAGGCGCCGGGCCGTCGGTCAAGGCCGTCGACGGCGTGAGCTTTCGCATTCGCCGCGGCGAAACGTTCAGCCTCGTCGGCGAATCGGGCTGCGGCAAGTCCACGCTGGCGCGTGTGATCGCCGGGCTCGACGCGCCGACCGCGGGCACGATCCGCTTCGCCGATGCCGCACGGCGGAGCACCGCATCCAGATGATCTTCCAGGATCCCTACGCGTCGCTCAATCCGCGCTATCGGGTCGGCACGCGCGATCGCGGAGCCGATCCGCTTCCAGAAGCTGCTGCCGCCGGAGGCAGTGCTGCCGCGCGTGCACGAGTTGCTGCGCCAGGTCGGGCTGGCGCCGGCCGATGCGGCGAAGTTTCCGCACGAGTTCTCGGGCGGCCAGCGCCAGCGCGTGTCGATCGCGCGGGCGCTCGCCGGCAATCCGACCTTCCTCGTGTGCGACGAGCCGACCTCCGCGCTCGACGTGTCGGTGCAGGCGCAGATCCTGAACCTGCTGCGCGGGCTGCAGCGCGAGCTCGGCCTCACCTGTCTCTTCATCAGCCACAACCTGGCCGTCATCAACTACGTGTCGCACGACGTCGGCGTGATGTACCTCGGTCGCCTGGCCGAAGTCGCGCCGACGCGCGTGCTGTTCGAGGCGCCGAAGCATCCGTACACGCAGCTGCTGCTCGCGGCGCTGCCGCGACTCGACACGCGCGGGCGCGATCGGCCGCCGATCATGGGCGAAATTCCCAGTCCGCTCGATCCGCCCCGGGGGTGCGCGTTTCCATCCGCGCTGCCCGCATGCCAATGAGCGTTGCCGCGAGGAGCGTCCGGAGCTCGCGGGGGAGCCCGACGGCTCGCAGGTCGCCTGCCACGCGGTTGCCGAGCGGCGCATTCCGGTTGCGATCTTCCGGTCCGGAGAGGTCGCCCGTGCCTAGACTGCTGGTGCTCAATCCGAACACGACGATCGCGATGACGCGAGCCATCGGCGCTGCCGCGCGCGCGGCTGCGGCGCCGGGCACCGAGATCGTCGCCCGCAACCCGGAAACCGGTCCTGCCAGCATCGAAGGTCCGTACGACCAGGCGCTGTGTCTCGCAGCCGTTGCTGGCCGAGATCGCGCGGGGCGAACGCGACGGCTGCGAGGCGACGGTCATCGCCTGCTTCGACGATCCCGGTGTCGCCGCGGCGCGGTGCCTTGCCGCCGGTCCGGTGATCGGCATCGCCGAGGCGGCGCTGCGCGCCGCCTCCATGATCGCGGCCCGCTTCGGCATCGTCACGACGGTGCAGCCGGCGGTTCCCGCGATCGAGGAGCTCGTCGTCCGGCACGGCGCCGCGCGCGTCTGTGCGGGCGTGCGCGCGGCGGACGTGAACGTGCTGGCGCTCGAGCATCCGAGCGCCGTCACCTATCGGCGCATTCGCGATTGCGCCGAACGTCTGCTGCGCGAGGACGCGGCGGACGCGATCGTTCTCGGCTGCGCCGGCATGTCCGCCCTCGGGCCGCGTCTTGCCCGCGATCTCGGCGTGCCGGTGATCGACGGCGTCGGCGCGGCGGTGAATTGGCCGAGGGCCTGCTGGCGCTGGGATTGGCGACGAGCAAGCGCGGCACTTACGCCGCGCCAACACGCAGGCGGATGAAGTGACCGAGGTGCCGCAACCGTCGATCTGCTGATCGTTCATGGCACGTTGATCACGGTCGATGCCGGCCGTCGCGTGATCGAGGATGGCGCGCGTCGCCGTCGCCGGCGATCGCATCGTCGCCGTCGGCCCGAGCGCGGAACTCCTTGCCCGCTACACCGCGCGCAGGACGCTCGAACGCGCAGCGCAAGGCGGTCCTGCCCGGCCTGATCGACTGTCACGCGCACGCCGGCCACGGCCTGCTGAAGACCATGGGCGGCGGCGACGCGGAGGCCTGGATGGAAGCCTGCCGCGTCATCTACACGACCGGCTCCGACGAGGACTTCTGGTACGCCGAAGCGCGCGCTCTCGGCGCTGGAGCGGCTCAGATGCGGCACGACCACCGGCGTGTGCCTGTTCGGCGGCGGCGACAGCATCATGCGCGTCGACGACCCGCGCTACGCGGCAGCGACACTGCGCCGCGATCGCCGAGGCCGGCACCCGCTCGTTCCTCGCTGTGGGTCCGTCGCGCCCGCCGGCACCGCGCACCTACGCGAGCTGGCACGGCGGCGCAGCGCCAGGACCGCGCGGTGTCCTGGGAGGAGATGTATGCGTGCTGCGAGGAGATCGTCCGCACTCAGCACGGAACCGCGGACGGGCGCGTCAGCATCTGCATCGATGCTGCCGGTGTACCAGCCGCAGTACGAGCCGGATCACCTGCGAGTTCACGCAGCACGTTCCGCGAACAGGCCGCCGCAGTACGGCGAGCTTGCGCGGAGCCATCGGCTGGGCCTCACGCAGGACGGGCATCGAGCCGGCACGCTTGCAGCTCGCGCATGACGAGCTGGGACTGCTCGGCGCCGACGCGTTCATGTCGCATTCGATCGACCTCACCCCTGAGGACATCGAGGCCTGCGTTGCCACCGGCACCAGCATCGTCCACAACCCGAGCGCGATCATGTCGATCCGCGGCCGCTGTCCGGTGCCGGAGCTGATCGACGCCGGCGTGACCGTGGCGCTGGGGTCGGACGGCACCGCGCCGGACCGCAGCTACGACATGTTCCGCCACATGTTCCAGTGCATGCACTATCACCGCCGCCATTTCCGCGACGCCCGGCGTCCTGCCGCACGGCAAGGTGCTGGAGATGGTGACGATCGACGCCGCGCGCGCGCTCGGCCTGGAGCGCGAGATCGGCTCGCTCGAAGCGGGCAAGAAGGCCGACATCATCCTGGTCGATCTCTTCAAGCCGCACCTGATGCCGCTCAACATGCCGGTCTACCGGGTCACGAGCTTCGCCAACGGCGCCGACGTCAGCACCACCATCGTCAACGGCCGGATCCTGATGGAAGACGGCAAGGTGCTGACGGTCGACGAGCCGCGGTGATGGAACGCGCGCAGGCGGCGACCGACCTGATGCTCGAGCGCACGGGGCTCTCCGCATCTGCTCGAATCGCCGGCGAGGCTCTGGCAGGCGACGCATTACGACCCGCCGGGCCAGCGCGAGCGCACCGGCGAACGCTGAGCGAGTGGGGTAACGGCCAGTGTCCATCGCGGTCGACTTCTCGACGCTGAGCGCGTACCAGCGCTACAAGCTGATGGCCAGCCTGATCGTGCCGCGGCCGATTGCGCTCGTTACCACGCAGAACGCGGCCGGCGTGGTCAATGCCGCGCCGTTCAGCATGTTCAACATGATGGGCGAGGATCCGCCGATACTGATGATCAGCATCAACAAGCTCCAGACGGGCACCTCAAGCATACGGCGGCGAACATCCTTGCGCACGGCCAGTTCGTGGTCCACCTCGCCGACGAGCCGATGGCCGAGCAGATGCATCGGTGCGGCGACAACCTGCCGGCCACCGAGAGCGAGCTGATCGCGGTCGGACTGACCGCCACGCCTTCGCGCGCGGTGACGCCACCACGCATCGTCGAGGCGCCGGTCGCCTTCGAGTGCGAGCTCGCGGAGAAGATCGAGACGGCGAGCCGCCACATCTTCATCGGGCAGGTGCTCTGGCTGCACGCGCGCGAGGACCTGATCGACGTCGAGCACTATCGGGTGCGGCTGCAAAACTATTTTCCCGTCGCGCGTTTCGGCGCCAGCTTCTACATCCGCACGCGCGATCGCTTTTCGATGAGCGACGAACACGGCGGCGCGGAGTCTACCGGATCGACGAGATTGCCTAGGAGGTTGTCACGATGGGACAGAGGTCATACGCAATGTGCGGCCACTCGGCGCGGCGGCGGTCGATGTGGTGGTCGACCGGGCGGCGATCGAGGCGATCGTGCCCGCCGGCAGCGCGCCGGCGCAGCTGCCGCGTCCTCGTCGACGGCCAGGGTCAGCTGCTGCTGCCGGCGCTGGTCGAGAGCCACGTGCACTTCGACAAGACGCTGTGGGGCATCGCCGTGGCGTCCGAACACCGCGGGTCCGACGCGCAACGACCGCATCGCCAACGAGCAGCGGCTGCTCCCCGGCAATTTCGACGTGCCGATCGCCGAGCGCGCCGGACCGCTCATCGAGCACTGCATCGCGCGCGGGTCGCTGCATTTCCGCAGCCACGTCGACGTGCAGATCGGCGTTCGGCATCGCGGCACGTCGAGGCCATGCTCGCGCTGCGCGAGACGTATCGCGCACGTGATCGACATGCAGTTCGTCGCCTTTCCGCAGGGCGGCATGCTGATCAGTCCCGGCACCAGTCGACCTGATGCGCGAGGCGCTGGAGCTGGGCGTCGACGTCGTCGGCGGCATCGACCCGGCCGGCCATCGATCGCGATCCGATCCGGCACCTCGAAACGGTGTTCGGCCTGGCGACGCGCTACGACAAGGGCATCGACATCCACCTGCACGACCCGGCGACCTCGGCCGCTGGCAGATCGAGCGCATCGCCGACATGACGCAGGCGAGCGGGCCTCGCGGGCCGCGTCATGATCAGCCACGCGTATTGCCTGGGCGCGTTCCCGCCGGCCGACCTGGCGCCGCTGGCGGATCGGCTGGCCGAGCTGCGCATTTCGATCATGACCTGCGCGCCGCCGCACACCACCGTGCCGCCCGTGGCGTGGCTGCGCAGCCACGGGGTCAACGTGTGCTCCGGATCGGACGGCATTCGCGATGCCTGGAGCCCGATGGGCAACGGCGACATGCTGGAGCGCGCGATGCTGATCGCGTTGCGCTTCGGCTGGAGCAAGGACGAAGAGCTCGCGGCATGGCGTTCGACATCGTCAGCGCAGGCGGCGCGCGCGCGCTCGGCATCGAGGACTACGGTCTTGACGCCGGATGCCGCGCCGATCTCGTGCTCGCTCCCGGCGGAAAACCTCGCCGCGGCCGTCGTCGACCGCGACCGGCCAGGCGCACCGTCATCAGCCGCGGGCGCGTCGTAGCGCGCGACGGCATGTACATCGGTCATTGACCGCGGGCCATGCGCACCCGCCTCAAGGCCGCGTGCGTGCTGGGCTTCGACGGCGCGTCGCACGTGCTGTGGCGCGATGGCGAGGTCGTGTTCGCGGGCGACCGGATCGAATTCGTCGGGCGCGGATTTCCGGGCCCGGTCGATCGGACGTCGACTATGGGCGCGCCCTGATCTGCCCCGGACTCATCGACCTCGACGCGCTGGGCGATCTCGACTCCGGCGTCCTGACCGTCGACAACGGCGACAAGCTCGACATGGGCCGGCTGTGGTCGGAGGACTACCTGCGCCAGGGACCGCGCGAGACCTACACCGAGGAAGAGGAAGCGCTTCAAGTACCGCTACGCATTCGCGCCCTGATCCGGAACGGCATCACCACGGCGCTGCCGATCACGTCGATGTACTACCGCGCATGGGCCGAGAGCTACGACGAATTCGCGCGACGTCGCGGCGATCGCCGGCGAGCTGGGCCTGCGCGTGTACATCGGTCCCTGCTACATGAGCGGCATCGACCTACGTCCGCCGGGATCGCACGCTCGACCAGTTCTGGGACGAGCCGCGCGGCTTGACGGGGCTCGACGCAGGCGATACGTTTCTTCCGCGACTTCGACGGCGCGCACGACGGCCTGGTGCGCGGAATGTTCGCGCCCGACCGCATCGAGACCTGCACGCCGGAGCTGCTGTCGCGCACCGCGGCGGCGAGCGCGGAGCTCGGACGTGCCGGTGCGCCTGCATTGCTGCCAGTCGGTCTACGAATTCGAGACGGTCCTGCGGCTGCGCGACGCCACGCCGCTCGGCTGGCTGGAGCGCTCGGGCCTGCTGACGCCGCGCGCCATCCTGCCGCACGGCATCTATCCTGAGCGGCCATCCGAAGGTGCCGGTCATCGGCGACGACGACTGGCAACGGCTCGTCGCATCCGGCGCCAGCATCGTCGCATTGCCCGGCGGTGTTCGCGCGCAGCGGCGAGGCGCTGGATTCGTTCGGGCGCTACCGCGCAGCCGGCATCAATCTGGGCCTCGGCACCGATACCTGGCCGCCGGATCTCGTGCACAACATGCAGCTCGGCCTGTATCTCGCGCGCGTGATGGAAGGCGACGCGACACGGACCTCGATGGCGGACCTGTACAACGCCGCGACGCTGGGCGGGGCCAGGGCACTCGGGCCGCGACGATCTCGGTCGCCTTGCCGCCGGCGCGCAGGCCGACATCGTCGTGTTCGACCTCGCCGGCGAACACCTCGGTCCGTTCTTCGACCCGCTGAAGAATCTGATGCTGGCCGGGCGCGGCACCGACTGCCGCGCGAGCTACATCGCGGGCCGCTGCGTGATGGAGGATTTCGCGGTGCGTGGCGTCGATGCCGCTGCATTGCAGGCGGAGGTCGACCGCCAGTTCGGCAGGCTGATGGCCAGCCACCAGGATCGCGCCTTCGGCAATCCGCCGCTCGACCGGATCTTTCATCCGGTGTTTCCGTGGGCCGGAACCCCTCACGCTGGCGAAGCGGGCGCGCCCACTGTGGCCGGACCGGCTGGCTCACCACAAGGACGCTAAAATGACTGATCACCGTGTCGTGCTGAAGCTCAACCAGCAGCAGCTCGAGCTGCTCGATCGCACCGTTGCCCAGGGTGTTGCGGCCGATCGCGCCAGCCTGATTCGCCTGGCGTTGCGCGAGTATGCGGCCGCGCACCGGGACGAGGCGCAGCTGCCGCCCGCACGAGAAGCGGGAGCGCAGAAATGATCGAGCGTGAACTGATCGCGTCGTGGGTGCTGGAGCCGGGCACCGGCAAGGCCATCGAGCTCAAGCGCGGGCAGATCCTGCGCATCGAGCAGATCGAGGGTGGCCAGTGCGTCGACTTCAACTGCTTCAACCTGCACGACTACAAGGAGTACATGCACACCGGTCGCACGCGCACCCTGCACGGCCTGCATCCCGGCAAAGGCCACTTCATGTGGTCCGCGCCGCCGCGCGAGCGCGCGCTGATCTACATCCTCGAAGACACCGCGCACTGCAACGACGTGCTGTTCCCGCGCTGCAGCGCTCATTTGTACGAGAGCGTGTACGGCTTCGCGGCGCACACCAATTGCCACGACATCCAGGCGGAAGCCCAGCGTGAGTACGGACTGACACCGGACGACGTCCACGACTCGTTCAACCTGTTCATGCACACGGGCGTCGCCGCCGACGGCAAGCCGTGGATCGGACGCCAACGCTCGAGGCCCGGCGACCACATCGATCTCCTGGCCATCGAGGACGTTCTTGCAGTGCCGAACGTGTGCGGCGCCGACATCATGCGCACCAGCAATTTCTCGCTCAAGTCGGTCAAGCTGTCGATCTTCAAGGCGACGGCGGACGATCTGGCAACCGTGCCGCCGCTCACGAAATTGCCGAGCCAGCGCACGCCGGCTGATTTCCGGGTCAAGGCGATCAAGGCGGAGCGCGAGCTGCGCCGCGACACGTCGTACACGCCGAGCTTCACCAACGTGCCCCTCCGGATCAGCGAACTCGCGGTGACGCTGGATGACGGGGAGCACACCCTGCTGCAGCAATGCAAGCTCCGGGATCTGTACGGCGACGACGATGGCGCCGCGCTGCGCGACATCGTGTTCAGCTGGTGGGCCGAGCGCTTCATTCCCCGCACCTGAGGTCGCGGGGCGCGGCCGCCCGGTGGGCCAAAGCGATGGATTACAATCGCATTCGCCCCTGATCGGGATTCGGAGGAGCAGCACGATGTACGCGTTCGATCGAATGTGCCGGGCTATCCTGGTCGGCCTCTTCGCGGTGGCATGCGCGGCCATCGCCGCGTTTCCCGCCGCAGCGCAAACCAATGCGAGCAAGGCGAAGGCGATCGCGCTGCCCGAACCGCTGACCAAGGAATCGGTGCGCGAGCTCGTATCGCGCCTTTCCGACGCGGAGGTGAGAAAGCTCCTCCTCGACCAGCTCGATCGCGCCGCCGCGCCGGGGAAAGCGAAGGGCGACAAGGGCATGTCGGGGATGGTCGAAGAGGGCGCCGGCATGGTGCGCACTCGGCTCGGCGAGCTCCGGGAGGCGTTCGTTGCGTTGCCGGACACGCTCTCCGACGTCGGCACCAAACTGGACGATCCCGAAGCAGGACTGCCCGGGGTCGTGAAGCTGGCCATCGCGCTGGCGGCGATGCTGGTGGTCGGCTGGCTGGCGGAGCGCATCTACGACTGGGCGCTGCGCAATTACCGCAAGAGGCTGGCGCCACCAGCCGCGGAGACCTTCACGGCGCGTTCGTTTCGCCTGGGCGTCGGACTTGCCCTGGACCTTGCGGGGATCGCCGTGTTCGCGCTGGCCGCGCTCGCGGCGTTCCTCGCGCTCTGGCAGGGACACGGCCTGCGGCGGATCGCCGTTCTGGAGATGCTGATCGCAGTCGTCGCAGTCCGCGTGACCTGGCTCCTCGCCCAGTTCCTGCTTTCGAGCCGCAACGGTGCCGCGCGACTGCTGCCGTTCGCCGACGCCCCGGCGCGCACCCTGCGCTGGTTCGCCGTCCTGCTCGCGGCACTCTGGGGCGCCACGAATTTCTGTCACGCGACATTGACAGGCGGCGGCGCGAACGCGGCGACGGCGGATCTCGTCATCATCGCCTCGGCGGTGCTGGGCCTCACGGTCGTACTGTGGGCGGTGCGGCAGGTGCGCGCGGCGATTGCCGGCCTGATCCGTGGCAATGGAGCGCACAACGCCGTCGTTGGCTGGCTCGCCGACCTGTGGCCCATGATCGCGACGGTGTTCTTCGCCGCGATCGTCGCCGCGCGGATCTACGACGTTCTTTCGGGCACGCCCGTCGTACAGGGGGCCGGCGCCCTGAGCGTGTTGCTGGTGGTGGCGATACCGATCGTCGACATGGTGCTGTGCCGGGCCGTCGCGGCCGCCGCCACGGCGCCGGCGGATGCGCGGTCCGCCGTGCCGGGGTTCGTCGCCGCCTACGAAGCCGTGTTCCGCCGCGCCATCCACATCGTCGTCATCGTCGTTGGCTTGCTGCTCCTCGCCGAGCTTTGGGACGTCAGCCTCTTCGCGATGGCACAGGCGAGCATGGGGGGCAAGATCTCGAGCTCGCTGTTCGGCGTGTGCATCGTGCTGTTGCTCGCGTACCTGCTGTGGGAGATCGCGAAGACGACGATCGATCGCCGGATGGAGGCGGAGGGCAAGCAGGGTCCGGACGTGCCCGCGTCGCGCCTGCAGACGCTGCTGCCGCTTTTCCGCGCACTGATCCTGGTCACAATCGTCGTGATGGCCACGATGTCCTTCCTGGCCGCCCTGGGCGTCGACATCCTGCCATTGCTCGCCGGCGCCAGCGTGGTCGGCGTGGCGATCGGCTTCGGCTCGCAGACGCTGGTGCGCGACATCGTGTCCGGCGCGTTCTTCCTGATGGATGACGCGTTCCGGCTGGGCGAATACATCGAGGTCGGCACCGACAAGGGCGTGGTCGAGAAGATCAATGTGCGCTCGGTGTTCCTGCGCCATCACCGCGGGGCGCTCAACATCCTGCCCTACGGCGAGATCAAGCGCCTGCGCAACACCAGCCGGGACTGGGCCATCCACGTGATGGAGTTCCGGCTCACCTACGACACGAACATCATGCAGGTGAAGAAGATCCTGAAGAAGATCGGCGAGGAGCTCGCGGCCGATCCGGATTACGCCAAGGACATGCTGCAGCCGCTGAAGTCGCAGGGCGTGACGGCCACCGAGGACAGCGCGGTCGTCGTGCGCGCCAAGTTCATGGCCAGGCCGAGCCCCACGTCGTTCATGATTCGGCGCGTCGCCTACGACAAGATCATCACCGCCTTCCGCGTCGCGGGCATCAAGTTCGCGCACAAGGAGGTGACCGTCAACGTGCCGCCGGCCTTCGGTGACGACGAGAGGGCGAAGGCGGTGGCGGGCGCCGCGGCGAGGGCGGCGATCGTCGAGGCGCCCAAGCCGGCGACCGACGACACGCGCGGGTAGGTGTCGGCGAAGCGGTGGCTCAGCGGTGGCTCAATCCACCGGCCCGATGTTGATGAAGACGGCCGAAGGGTAGTAACCCGGGCTCTTGTTCCAGCTGCCGTCGCAGGCGCCATCTCCGATCGCTACCGCACCGGTGCGCGCAATCGGTCGAATTGAACAGGGGCCTGCCGTGGCAAGCCCCTGAAAGGTCTGGTGGAGACGAGGAGGATCGAACTCCCGACCTCCGCATTGCGAACGCGGCGCTCTCCCAGCTGAGCTACGTCCCCGATAGCAGGAAAGTATAGCCGAATCGGGCCGACGGCGTAAATCGGCGGGGCGTGCTAATTTGACCGACCACTCCAGGAGCCAGAAACCATGCCGAAAGAAGCGATCCACTCGAAGCACGCGCCGGCCGCGCTGGGACCCTATTCGCAGGGTGTGCGCGCCGGAGACACCGTCTACCTGTCGGGGCAGCTCGGGCTCGATCCCGCCACCGGCAATCTGGCCGAAGGCATCGACGCGCAGGCGCACCAGGTATTCCGGAACCTCCGCGCGGTGGCGCAGGCCGCGGGTGGCGAGCTCGACGACGTCGTCAAGCTGACGCTGCTGATGGCCGACCTCGCCGATTTCGGCAAGGTCAACGAGATCATGGCGACCTATTTCAAGCCGCCGTATCCGGCGCGCGCGACCTACCAGGTGGCCGCGTTGCCTAAGGCGGCAGCGCTCGAGGTCGAGGCAATACTGGTGCGAGCGCCTCCAGGCCGCTGATCGAGCCTGCGGTGGCGCAGTCGAGGATCCGGTCAGCGCAGGCGCCTTTCGGGTTGCGCGGCGACCGGGGCGGCACGCGACTGGTCCAAATCGCTTGCGCGCTCGGCGTGGCGTTGGCAGCGTCGGGGCCGGCCGGTGCGGACGAGGGCGTCTGGACCTTCGACAGCCCGCCCGCCAAGGCGCTGCAGTCCGGATACGGATTCACGCCGAGCGGCGAGTGGCTGGATGCGCTTCGCCTGTCTGCGGTCCGTCTCGGGGGAGGATCGGGTTCCTTCGTTTCGGCAAACGGGCTCGTGCTGTCGAATCATCACGTGGCAATGGGTTGCCTGCAGGCGCTCTCGACCGCGCCCGACGACGTCGTCAGGAACGGCTTCTATGCCGGGACCCGCGCCGAGGAGCGGCCATGTCCCGGGCTTGATTTGCGACGACTCGAGTCCACGGAGGACGTGACCGGGAAGGTGCGCGCCGCGGTGAAGTCGACCGACGACACGCTGGCGACGGCGGAGCGCAATGCCGTGATTGCCGCGCTCGAAAACGAATGCAGGGAGAAGACCGGGCTGCGGTGCGAGATGGTGACGCTATTCCGCGGCGCGGCCTACCACCTCCATCGCTACCGGATCTGGAATGACATCCGCCTGGTGTTCGCGGCGGAAGCGCGCCTCGGGGATTTCGGCGGAGATCCGGACAACTTCGTCTTTCCTCGCTTCAGTCTCGATTTTTCTCTGCTGCGCGTCTACGAGCAGGGCGAGGCGATCAAGCCGACTCGTTTCCTCAAGTGGGCAAAGACGGGGGTCAAGGACGGCGACCTGGTGTTCGCGGCCGGGCATCCGGGTTCCACCGACCGGCTGGCCACGGTGGCGCAGGTAGCCTACGATCGCGACATCCGCTACCCCCTCATGCTTGCAGGCGCGAACCGGGCGCGCACGGTGCTGGAGGAGTATTCGGCCCGGTCGCCGGAATCTGCGCGTCGCGCCGCCGAAATGCGGGTCAGCACCGAGAATTGGCTGAAGGCGATGACTGGAGCGTACAAGTCCCTGCGCGAGCCGGAATTGATGGCGGCCAAGACCGAAGAGGAAGCGCGCTTGCGCAAATCGTTCGTTCCAGAGGCGAACCATCCCGATCCCTGGACGAAAATCGCGGCTGCCACAGGAAGGCAGGCCCGCGACGCCAAGTCTCGCTGGGTGGTCGGTTATGGCTTCCAGACGCTGTTCGGCGTTGGCGGGCAGATTGTCGAACTCGCCAACGAGACCGCGTTGGCCGAAGCCGATCGCCTGCCGGAGTACCGCGCGTCGAAAGTGCCCCTGATCGTGCATCGGCTCTCGGCGGAGCGCCCGTATTACAAGGACCTTGAAATCGCGCGGCTGGCCGGGTTATGGCAGGAAGCGATTGACGTCCTCGGCCAGGACGATCCCTTTGTGGTTCGAGTGCTCGGCAACAAGACGCCGCTTGCCGCCGCGACGGAAGCGGTCGAGCGCTCGCAACTCGATCAGGTCGCGGAGCGCAGGAAGCTGATCGACGGCGGCAAGGCGGCGGTCATGGCCTCGACCGATCCGCTGATCGCGCTCGCCCGCGATGTCTATCCGCCGCGCCGACAGCTGCAGAAGAAGCACGAAGTCGAGGTCGAAACGCCGACCCTGCAGGCGGGCGATGAACTGGAGAAGTCCCGTTTCAGACTGTACGGCAAGGATGCCTATCCGGATGCCACCTTCTCCCTGCGGTTGAGCTTCGGCAAGGTCAGCGGCTACGACGCGGACGGCATGCTGATGCCATTCCAGACCAACTTTGCGGGTCTGTACGCCCGCAGTTTCGCCTTCGCTGGCAAGCCTCCGTTTGACTTGACCGCGCGCTGGCTGGAGAAACAGCGCGATCTCGACCTCGCCACCCCGCTCAATTTCGTGTCCACGCTCGACATCATCGGCGGCAGTTCCGGGTCGCCGGTGGTCGATCGCAATGGCGAGCTCGTCGGACTGATATTCGACATCAATCTCGAGGGGCTGGGGGGACACTACGCCTACACGGACCGGAAGGCGCGGGCGATCGCGGTCGATGGCCGCGCCATCGTCGAGGCGCTGACGAAAGTCTACGGCGCGAGCTCCCTGGTGGCAGAATTGTCGGGACGATAGACGGCGTTTGACCGCCGCCGAATGACTGCGTCGGACGGCTTGCTCGGCGTGAACGAATCGACGCGGCGTCTTGCGGACGAGCCTTGACGTCTTACGAGCGACGCCGCGAAATGGCAAGGATCGAACGACGAGGGAGACGGCATGACAACATTGAAACTGGCCCAGGCCGGCGCGATCATCGATGCAGCGCTCGCCGAGGGCCGCAAGAGGCGCCTGGCTCCGCTCGCGGTTGCCGTGCTCGACGCCGGCGGTCACCTGATCGCTTTCAAGCGGGAAGACGGGGCAGGCTTTGTCCGATTCGACATCGCCAACGGCAAGGCCTGGGGAGCGCTCGGCATGGGCTTCGGCACGCGCGAGCTGGCGGACCGGGCGGCCAGGTTTCCAACGTTCGTCGCGGCGCTCTCGGCGGCCAGTCAGGGGCGAATGATTCCGTCACCGGGGGGCGTGCTGATCGCCGCCACGGACGGAGAAGTGGTTGGAGCGATCGGCATCTCCGGCGATATCGGCGACAACGATGAAGTCTGTGCCATGGCCGGCATCGCCGCCGCTGGCCTTTCCGGTATCCCGGGGGCACCGGGCGGCTAGCGTCTTCGAAGGGACCGTCGTTGCGGTGACGTCTTGACCGGCGCGTGGTAAAAGAGCCGACTCGTCAATCGCTGACCGACAGAGGAGTTGCACATGCCGATCACTGCATTCAACAGTTTCACCGACGGTCTCGATCCGGGCCGCAGGAGCCGCGAGCACTTCATTGCCAACATCGACATCGACGACGACCGGCGCTGGGTACCGTATGCCGACGGCGTCTGGGTCCAGCCCTGTCACTTCAACGTCACGTCCGGGGGCTTCAGCGTTGTGCTGAAGGGTCTCCCAGGCGCCGCGCTGGGCACCCACTACCACGTGGGCACCGTGCGCGGTTATACGATGCGCGGTCACTGGCGATACCTCGAGCACGACTGGGTGGCAAAGCCCGGGACATTCATCTACGAACCCGCGGGTGAAGCGCACACGCTGGTGATCACGCCGGACTCGCCGGAACCAGCGCTGATCATGTTCGTGGTGGAGGGTGGCCTCATCTACCTCGACAAGCCGGCGAACGGTGCCCTCGCGGCCTACGAGGATGGGTTCACCCTTCTGGAGCTGACTCGGAAGTACTACCGCGAGGCGGGTCTCGACGTTCGCCAGCTGGATCTGCTCATCCGGTAGTCGGGGGTGGCGGAGTCTTGTCGCGCTGCGCAGGTGGCGCGATACGCCGCTGGCAGGCAATGTTCGAGCATTTCGACGGAGGAGGAAACATGAAGATCAAGTCGCTGGGGCATGTCGTGTTGCGGGTGACGGACCGCGAGCGGGCGGAACGTTTCTACGGCGGCGTGCTCGGCTTGCCGGTCTGCGCCCGCCTCGATGAGGAGGGTCTCAAGATGGCGTTCTTCACCCTCGGCAATCATCACGACTTCGCGGTGATGGAAGTCACAGGCGAGGGCAGCAGCCGCAGCGAGACCGCAGTCGGGTTGCATCACGTTGCGTTCAACATCGGCACCACGCTCGGCGAGCTGCGCGAAGCCAAAGCGAAACTGGACGCTGCGGGCATTGCCACGCACCCGATCGACCACGAGGTGACCAAGTCCCTGTACTTCGCGGACCCCGACGGCAACGGCATCGAGGTCTACGTCGATGCGTCCGATGTCTGGCGCCGCGAGCCGCAGCGCGTCGCCCAGGTGATGCCGCTCGAGCTCTAGCCGGACGCTCGACGGCTGTTCGGCGGCGATCGGCCACAGCCACTCACATCGATCTGCGTTCCGTGCCGGGCAGTCGATTCTGGCCGTGGACCGTCGCTGCAGTTCGCCCCGGCCTTCGGGCTCGACCAGCGTATCGCCGGGTAATCACCACCATCGGGCTCGCGTCGTTCAGCGGATAAGCGCCAACCACGGCACGGCGACCACGAGCAGCATGGCGATGAAGAGCACGCCGAAGATCGCACCCAGCCGCCAGTAGTCCTTTGCGGGCAGGTAGCCCGAACCGTAATACACTGGACTCGGCCCGGTCGCGAACGGCGTCAGCACGCCCATGATCCCCAGAGTCAGGCATAGGAGCAGCGCATATTCTTGCATGTCGATGCCTGGGATCGACGCGCCCACCGCCAGCATCACCGGCAGCAGTGCCGTGACGTGCGCGGTGATGCTCGCGAACAGGTAATGCGTGAAGTAGAACACGAGCACGAGCAGGAGCATCGCGGTGAACGGCGAGAAGCCGCCCATGTGGGCAGCCACGGTGTCGGCGAACCACTTGACGAATCCGACGCGGCTCAATCCCTCGGCCAGCGCGACAAGTGTCGCGAACCAGGCCAGCGTGTTCCAGGCCGGCGCGTTCCTGACGATGTCGTCCCAGCTCACCACGTTGAGCACGAGCATCAGCGCCACCACGACCAGCGCCGCGGCGGTCGCGTTGATCCAGTCGCCGCCGAAGATCCAGAGGCCCAGCGCCAGCACGACGAGCGCGCCGAGCACGATCTCGCGCCGTGACAGCGCGCCCATTTTTCCGAGTTCCGCACCCGCCCAGGCCGGCACCTCGTCCCCTGCCTTGACTTCCGGTGGGTAGATCCAGTACGTCACGAGTGGTATCAGAATCAGCAACGCCACCCCGATCGGCACAAACGCGATGAACCACTGGCCCCAGTCGATGCTTACCTTCGAGGTCTTCGCAACGAGCTCGAGCGCGAGCAGATTGGGCGCGAGGCCGGTCAGGAACATCGAACTCGTCACGCAGGTGGTCGCGAGCGCAACCCACATCAGGTAGGACCCAATCCGTCGCGCCGATGGATCGTTGGGCTTGCTGTCGTAGAGCGCGGGGAGATTGCGGATCACGGGATAGATCGTGCCGCCGGAACGCGCCGTGTTGGATGGCGTGAACGGCGCGAGGATCGTGTCGGCGACGGCGACGGCGTAACCCAGGGTCAGCGTGCGGCGACCCATTTTCCTGACCAGCAGGAGCGAGATGCGCCGCCCCAGGCCGGTCTTGTCGTAACCGAGCGCAAACATGAACGCGCCGAAGATGAGCCAGACCGTGACGTTGGAAAAGCCGGACAGCGCCCAGCCGATCGCGGCGTTGGCGGCCTTGAAGCCCGGCTTCGCGAGCTCGGCCGGCGCGAAAAGCACGTACGGCGAAAGCACAGTGACGACGGTGACGCCGATGAGACCAACGGCGCCGCCAGGAAGCGGCTCCAGCATCAACGCGACGATGACGCCGGCGAAGATCGCGAAGAAATACCACGCGTGCGGCGCGAGGCCCTGCGGGGGCGGCAGCAGCGCAAGCGCGAGCGTCACGGCAATCGGCGTCAGCGCCTTCCACGAAACGTGAGGCGGCTTGACTGCCGTCGCGGCGGCAGGTGGCGACGGCGACGGAACGGACAGTTGATCATGGGTGGCGGAAATGGCCATGGAACGCCTCCTGTCGGTGATCGGAGATTTCCGCAATCGCGATACGGCGGGTGCGGCAGTCTCCCGCGGATGAATCGGGTGAGTGATCGGGGCGAACGGCGATGTCATACTTGGCGCCGCCGCATCTTCGGCGTTGCGAGGTAGCGGGGGTGCTTGCGGAATGAACCGTGGCCGCCGGCCCTGGAGCCGGAAGTCCCGCCGGCGTGGAGCTTCCGGTAGGAAAGGGAGGGGACGCGTTACGCGCCGAAACGGCGCGCCAAGCGTTTCCCGGGAGTGGTCTCAATGCGAAACCCCGAAAACGTCGCGCACGCAGTACGACAGATTCAAGTTTCCGCGCAACTCGCAATTCCGGCGTTGACTATGCTCAACTTCAGCCGGAAAAGCGATTGCCACCGGGCAATGCGGCGCGCCGAGCCGGTCGCGACCGTCGGGATCGACGGTCGTGGTCCGGCCGGTTACGGAGGGTGAGCCTCGCCGTACAATTTGCCCGAATATCGCCATTTGCCCCCCCGCCCCCCCCAGTCCGTTGCGGAATTCATGGATCTCCCGCCTCGTGAGTAGCTCACCGCCGACCAATCGATTGCCGCAGCGCGGGCCGGCGGTGCGTGGTGGCACCCTGGCGCTGGCTGCGGCCGTACTGTTCGGCATCAGCACCCCGCTCGTGCAGAAATTTGGGTCGGGCGTGGGCGTCTTCACGACGGCAGCTTTGCTCTATGCGGGAGCGGCCATCGTCGGCGCGCTGTTGCGTCGGCGCGTCGAGCACGAGGCGCGCGTCGTATCCGCTGATGTTCCGCGACTGCTGGCGATGGCCGCCGTCGGTGCAGTCGTCGGCCCGGTGGCGCTGGCCTGGGGCCTGCAGCGTACGAGTGGCACCAGCGCTTCGCTGATGCTAACGCTGGAAGCGCTGTTTACAGCCGTACTGGCATGGCGGCTCTACCGCGAATCGATGGGCCGACGGGTGTGGGCAGCAATGCTGCTGCTGCTCGCCGGCGGCATCCTGCTCGTGCTTGACCAAGGACGGGACGGCAGTGCACGGTTGTGGGGGTTGCTGGCCGTGCTGGTGGCCACGGCAGCCTGGGGTCTGGACAACACCTTGTCGCGCGCCCTCGCGGAACGCGACCCAGGCCAGGTCGTACTGGCGAAAGCGTTCCTCGGGGCTGCCGCCACCTCGATGCTGGCGGTCGGATTCGGAGAGGCGCTGCCGTCACCGGGCGCGGCGCTTGGTCTGTTTGCGGTTGGCGCAACGGGTTACGGCCTCAGCCTGCGGTTCTATCTGCTTGCGCAGCGAGCCTTCGGTGCTGCGCGCACAGGTTCGGTCTTCGCGTTCGCCCCGTTCATCGGGGCGGTGCTGGCTGTGGTCCTGGGCGACCAATCGACCAGCGCGTTGATGGCGGCGGGCAGCATGCTGATGCTCGCCGGCGTGGTATTGCACCTGGCGGAGTCGCACGGTCACCAGCACGAGCACGAAGCGACTGAACATGAACATGCGCACCGCCACGACGACGGGCACCACGAGCATGTGCATGATCCGATGCCCACCGGTGCGCACAGTCACCGGCATCGGCACGAACCGCTGTGGCACGCGCATCCGCACGTGCCGGACGCGCATCATGCGCACCGCCATTGATGCGGCACGCCACGTCCAATGCTCCGGTCCGGCTCAGGTGCCCGGCCCGTTGCTGCTCCGCGAACCCACAACCTCGATAGTCGGGAAGCGATACAGAGGCTTCCCGTCCACTAGCTCCCCGGTGAAAACGCCCACGTACGGCACAGTGCCCGCCGGGGAATCGTCCGGCCTCGGCGTGAGCTCCGAGGCACACCCGGCGAGTCCGACAAACAGTAGCGCCGCCATGGCCAACGCCGTGCGTGCATCGGCCCCGTGCTCGACGAGCAAATTGCGTGGATACATGCCAGCACTCCTTCGGCAGGTGGCAGGCAAGAGCGTTCGTCCCTTCGCCAGTGGCGGATGGCCCGCGCTGGCCGCTCCTACGGGATTGTAATCGTACTCGGAAGGGCGGGATCGGCCAGCGCTGCTGAAACCATGGCACGCTTCGTATTTCTGCAATCGGTTAGCCCCGCCGCTATCCTAATAGGCACATGACGACAGTCAATTTCTACCACGATCTTCCGGTGCTGGAGTCCTTTGCCGAGGCCATCGAGACCGCCAGGCATGCACAGGTTCCGGGTGACTGGTGGATCGTCATCGCCGATGTGATCGGCTCGACGAAGGCGATCGAAGGAGGCGGCTACAAGAAGGTTAACACCGTCGGCGTGGCCTGCATCGCTGCGGTCGTCAACGTGGACCGAGGCGTCGAAGTGCCGTTTGTGTTCGGCGGCGATGGCGCGACCTTCGCCGTGCCCGACTCCCTGCGTGAGCGCGTGATCCCGGCGCTGCGGGAAGCCCAGCGCTTGTCGCGGGAGAACTTCGACTTGTTGCTGCGTGCCGGCCTGGTCCGGGTTTCGAGCCTGCTCGACAACGGCCTGTCGGTGCGGATGGCGAAGTTTCGCTTGTCCCCGAACGTTACGCAACCGACCTTCTCCGGACGCGGCTGGGAGGAAGCCGAGCGCATGGTCAAGGACCCCCAGGCCCAGGGCGTGCTGCGAGTCCGGGAAGACGAGGGCCTGTGCGAGGGCAGCTTCGAAGGTTTCGAGTGCCGCTGGCAGGGTGTGCCGAGCTTTCATGATCACAAGCTTGCGCTGTTGGTGGCTGCGGTATCGGGCGCTGCCGATGTGAACCTGGCCAGCTACCGCGAGGTGTCCGACAAGATCGCGCAGATCTACGGCGACCTCTCCAGCTACCACCCGTTGCGCACTGAGCACATGCGGCTGTCGTTCAATCCGCGTCAACTCAGCCACGAGTGGCGCGTACGTTCAAGCCGACTGAGCCTTTGGGGGCGGGTCAAGTATTTCGCGCGGATGATCTTGCTTAACCTGGCAGGTGTCTACCTGTTCGCACGCAAGCTGGACACGAAGTCCGTGCGCTGGAGCCACTACACCGAAGAGCTGGTGGAGAACACCGATTTCCGCAAGTTCGACGGCATGTTGCGCATGGTGATGGACGGCAGCGAAACGCAGTACCGGGACCTGCGCGACTACCTCGAAGGGCAGTACCGCGAAGGACGACTGGTCTACGGCATGCACAAGTCACGCGAAGCGCTGTTGACCTGCATCGTGTTCTCCTACAACGGAAACCACGTGCACTTTGTGGACGGCAGTGACGGTGGCTACGCGATTGCCGCGCGCGGGCTCAAGGCACAGCTCGAATCGCTCAGAACCAGATCCCCATTTGGCTAGGATGGGCGTCGCACGCCTGATGGAATTCGGGGGTCGAGGCTACGGCTGGGCCACCGCCACTTCGGCGTGCTAGCGTCAATCCGGCAAGCCCAGCTTCCGGAGATTGTCGACCATGCGGTCGATAACCGCGGCCGAGAATACCATCGCCTGCCTGAACCTCGGCACCGTCAGGTCCGGATAGCTGCGCAACATTTGCGCAAAGGCCTCCCTGGCCTCCTCCATCCGGCCGGCACCGGACAACGACGAGGCCAGGTTGCGGTAAATCCACATCGCATGGGGCCGTTCCTCCAGCGCGCGTCGGTAGAGTGCCGCGGCCTTGTCATAGTCCTGCGCAACCTCATGCGCCGAAGCCATGCCGACGTAGTTGTTGAAATTCATGGGATCGAGTGGACTGAGGCGCAGGGCGCGCTCGAAGTTCGCGAGCGCGAGTTCCGGGCGGTCGGAATAGTTCTCCAGCCATCCGAGGCGGCTCCATGCCCATGCGGCGTTGGGATCCAGCGCAAGCGCGCGCTCCAGCAGCACGCGCGCTGTTCCATGATTGCGCACGAAGGTATGCACCGCGCCGAGCACGGCAAGGATGAGCGGATCGTCACCGCTCAGCTCGGCGGCACGTTCAGCCAGCGTCCGCGCCAAGGCCTGGCTGCCTGCAATGTCGTCCGCCCAGTTGTAGACCGAGCGCTGAGCATGGCACCAGCCGGCGAGCGACAGGGCAAGCGGGTAATCCGGATCGATCGCCAGCGCCAAGTCGAGCAGCTGGAGCGCCTTGGCGCTCTCTTCCTTCTCGAGTGCCCATACATGAGGCATCGCGCGCATGGCATAGTCGTACGCGCCCAGATCCTGCGGCCGCTTGCGCCGGGAGCGCTCGATCTCGGCGATGCGAATGGAGGGCTGCAGCGCGCCCGCCACCTGCTCCGTGATGCGATCCTGAAGATCGAAAATGTCGTCCATCGTGCCGTCGTAACGCGCGCTCCAGACATGCGCCCCGCCTTCGGTTTCGATCAGCTGCACGGTAATCCGGATGCGATTGCCGGCCTTCTGCACACTGCCTTCCAGCAGGTAGGCAACGCCCAGCTCGCGGCCGATGTTGCGCACGTTCGCCACCTGGCCCTTGTACGTGAACGCGGAGTTGCGCGCGATCACGAAAAAGGAGCGGATGCGCGACAGCGCCGCGGTGATCGCTTCGACGATGCCGTCCGCCAGATAGTCCTGGGCCGACTCGCCGCTCATGTTGTTGAAGGGCAGCACGGCAATCGATGGTTTGTCGGGCAGTGGGAGGGCCGGCGGCACCGGTGCCGCTGCGGTGCCTAACTGCGCCCGATAGACCCGCACCGGCCATGCGATATTCTTGAGTTGCTGCTCGCCCTCGTCGGTAAAGCTGATGTCGAGCTTGCCCCGAACGTCCTCGTGAACCCGGCCCGACACGCATAGGCCGCCAGCCTCGGCCAACCCCTCCAGCCGGGCCGCAACGTTCACTCCGTCGCCGAAGATGTCGCCACCGTCGATGATGATGTCGCCAACGTTGATGCCCATGCGGAATTCGATCCGCTTGTCGCTCGGAATGTCCGCATTGCGGTTCGCCATGCCGCGCTGGACATCGACAGCACAGCGCACCGCATCGATGACGCTCACGAATTCGACCAGCAGTCCGTCGCCGGCCGTCTTGACGAGCCGCCCGCGGTGCTCCTCGATCTTGGGATCGACCAGCTCGCGTCGATGTGCCTTCATTTGCGTGAGCGTGCCTTCCTCGTCCGTGCCCATCAGGCGACTGTAGCCAGCGACATCAGCCACCAGGATCGCGGTGAGCCGTCGCTCGACTCGGTCGGTTACCAAGAACGCTCCTTGAGGGTCATCGTAAACTTGGCAAAACGGACGGGTGTTTCGATCACGCGGCCCGAGTATTGTGGATTCGGTCGTAAGGGTCAACCGTCGACTGCTTGCTGCGATTCGATCGGATCGTCACCCTGGTGCCCGTCCTGCGCGATAATCGGATCATCGCGACCATGATCCGATCCGTGCGGAAAACCTCGAAGTCGAACGTCAAGGGACCGGCTGTGGGCGGCAGCAGATTGGCCGCCGATCTGCTGTCGCCGGCGAAGTCCGCCCCGGACAAAGCGAAGCCCGCCGGGCGAGGCCTCCACGATCAGCTGGTCAAGCTCGGCCTTGTCCGCGAACAGGACCTCGTGCTCCACCTGCCGCTGCGCTACGAGGATCACACGCGGGTCGCGCCCCTTGCGGCATTGCAGGCGGGTGTCGAGCAGCAGGCCGAAGGCACGGTCGTCACCACCGACATCCAGTACCGGCCGCGACGCCAGCTCGTCTGTCTGCTGGAAGACGGTGGCGATGATGGCGGCGCGCGGGCACAGCTCGTGCTGCGCTTCTTCCACTTCTATCCGAATCAGCAGAAGGCGCTGGCGCCCGGCCGCCGCGTCCGCGTCTTCGGCGAAGTGCGCGAAGGCCACTTCGGGCGGGAGATCGTGCATCCGCAGTTCAAGGTGGTCGAGCCGGACACGCCGCTGCCGGATCGGCTGACGTCGGTCTATCCGACCACCGCCGGACTCGCGCAGGAGACGCTGCGCAAGGTGATCGCGCGAGCGCTGGCCGCGGATCCGGCGCTGACCGCCGAATCGCTGCCCGACTGGCTGGTCGCGCGGCATCACCTGTGGAAGTTCGCAGATGCGGTGCAATTTCTCCACGCGCCGCCGCCGCGGCTGTCCCGTCTCACGCAACAGGCGCTCGATGCGCGCACGCATCCGGCGTGGACGCGCCTCAAGTTCGACGAGCTGGTCGCGCAGCAGCTGTCGCTCAAGGCGCACCGGAAGGCACGCGCGGCGCGGCGGGCGCCCGTGCTCACCGGCACGGGTGCCCTCACCGGGGAGCTGCTCGCGCGGGTGCCGTTCAAGCTGACGCGGGCGCAGGAACGCGTCTGGCGGGAGATCAGTCACGATCTCAAGCGGACGATGCCGATGCAGCGCCTGCTGCAGGGCGACGTCGGCAGCGGCAAGACGATCATCGCGGCGCTCGCCGCGCTGCAGGCGATCGAATCCGGGCGGCAGGTCGCCTTCATGGCGCCGACCGAGATTCTCGCGGAGCAGCACTACCGCAAGCTCGCGCAATGGCTTGCGGGCCTGCCGGTCGAGATCGCATGGCTCACCGGCAGCCTGCCGGCCAAGGCGCGCAAGAAGGCGCTTGCGGCGATCGGCAGCGGCGACGCGATGCTCGCGATCGGCACGCACGCCCTCTTCGAGGACGAGGTGGCCCTGCCGCGGCTCGGTCTCGCGATCGTCGACGAGCAGCACCGCTTCGGAGTCGCGCAGCGGCTGGCCCTGCGCGGCAAGGCGATGGGCGAGGCGCACCAGCTGATGATGAGCGCGACGCCGATCCCGCGCACGCTCGCGATGACGTTCTACGCGGATCTCGATGTCTCGGCGATCGACGAAATGCCGCCGGGCCGCAGGCCCGTCGTCGACCCGGCTCGTCAACAACAAGCGCCGCGGCGAAGTGATCGAGCGCGTGCGCCGCGCGTGCGCCGAGGGCCGGCAGGCCTACTGGGTGTGTCCGCTGATCGAGGAGTCGGAAAAGCTCGAGTTGCAGACGGCGGTGGCGCTGCACGCGGAGCTGACGGCCGTGCTTGGGGGGCAGGCACGAAATTCCCCCGACGCTGCTTCCGGCGATGAGGCCAATGGAGCGGGGACAATCGCCCCTGGCCCTCTGACCGTCGGGCTGCTGCACGGCCGTATGAAGCCCGACGACAAGGCCGCGGTGATGGCCGAGTTCGTCGCGGGAGTGATTCACGTGCTGGTCGCGACCACCGTGATCGAGGTGGGCGTGGACGTGCCGAATGCCTCGCTGATGGCGATCGAGCACGCGGAGCGCTTCGGCCTCGCGCAGCTGCACCAGTTGCGCGGGCGGGTCGGGCGCGGCGCGGCCGAGAGCACGTGCTACCTGCTGTTCGAGGAGCCACTCACCGATACCGCGAAAGCGCGGCTCAAGGTCGTCTTCGAGAACACCGACGGATTCGAGATCGCGCGCCAGGACCTGGTCATCCGGGGGCCCGGTGAATTCCTCGGCGCGAAGCAGTCGGGCGTGCCACTTCTGCGCTTCGCCGATCTGGAAAAGGACGTGGCGCTGATCGAGAAGGCGCGCGATGCCGCCGACGAGTTGCTGGCGAAGGAGCCGGCGGCGGCCACAGCCCACCTCCAGCGCTGGCTGGGCGGGCGGGAGGAGTTCTTCAAGGCTTGACGGGCGGTCGGACAGGGGAGCGCGCATTGTCAACTGCAGATTGTTGACAATCTACAAAAACCACGGTTCAATGCCATTATTGTCCGGCACTGGCTTTGGCGTGCCCGGACGGCCACACGACCCCGAGAGGATGCAAACCGACCATGGCGACACGCAGCGCAACGAAGGTTGAGGTGAACGGCATCCGGTACCGCTGGCCGGGCAAGCCGGTGGTCGTGGTGTGCATCGACGGCGGCGACCCCGCCTATCTGCGCCAGTTCCTGGCCGACGGCGCGATACCCAACATCGCACGGTTCATGCGGCAAGGATTCGCGACGATCGCCGACGGCACGGTGCCGAGCTTCACCTGCCCCAACAACATGTCGATCATCACCGGGACGCCTGCGTCGAAGCACGGCATCTCCGGCAACTACTACCTCGACACCGCGACCGGCGAGGCGGTGGTGATGACCGGCCCCGAGCTCCTGCGCGGGGACACGATCCTGGCCCGGTTCGCCGCCGCCGGGGCCAAGGTCGTCTCCATCACCGCCAAGGACAAGCTGCGCAGGCAACTCTCCAAGAATCTCGATCTGACCCGGGGCAACGTGAGCTTTTCCTCGGAGTGCGCGGACAGGTGCACGCTTGCCGAGAACGGCATCGAGAACGTCCTCGAGCTGGTCGGCATGCCGCTGCCCGACATGTACTCGATGGAGCTGTCGCTGTTCGTGCTCGAAGCCGGCGTCAAGCTGCTCGAGCGCGAGCACCGCGACCTCATGTACCTTTCGCTCACCGATTTCGTCCAGCACAAGTACGCGCCCGCCGAGAGCGAGGCGCGACGCTTCTATCAGGAGCTCGACCAGCGCTTCGGACGGCTCGAGGCGCTGGGCGCGGTGGTCGCGCTCACCGCCGATCACGGGATGAACGACAAGTCCGATGCCGCCGGCAAGCCGAACGTCATCTGGCTGCAGGACATCCTCGACGCCACGTTCGGTAAGGGCGACACCACGGTGATCTGCCCGATCACCGACGCCTTCGTCGCGCATCATGGCGCGCTGGGCGGCTTCGTGCGCGTGTGGTGCCGCGGCAGGACGACGCCGCAGCAGGTCATCGCGTTGGCTCGTGGCATCAAGGGGCTGGAGTCGGTGCTGGACAAGGAGACCGCCTGCGCCGTGCACGATCTGCCGCACGACCGCGAGGCCGACGTGGTCGTGATCGCCGCGGCCGACGTCTGCGTCGGCGGATCCGAGGCGGCCCACGACCTGTCGGGCCTCGCGGGCCACCGGCTGCGCACCCACGGCGGCGTGTCCGAGGCGAAGGTGCCCATCATCCTTTCCGCGCCGCTGAACGACGAATACAAGCTGAAGGCGGGCGCGACGACACTGAAGAGCTACCAGATCTTCGACCTCGCGATCAACGGCGTCGTCGCCTGAAACGTCCCCGCCCGGCACGAAGAACAGGGGTGGATCGCGCCTCCGGACCTCTTTCCTGACCCAAATCAAGGTCTTGTGCCGGCGTGGGGCTCCGCGTAGGCTAGAATGCCCGGCCATAGATGGCTGCCGCAATGTCCCTCTACACCCTCGGCCTCAACCACCAGACCGCGCCTCTGGACGTGCGGGAACAGGTCGTGTTCTCGCCGGACGCGCTGGGCCACGCGCTGCGCGACCTGCTCACGCGGCCCAAGGTCAAGGAAGCCGCGATCCTGTCGACCTGCAACCGGACCGAGGTCTATGTGCACGGGACCGAGCCGCAGCCGGTCGTGCGCTGGCTCGAGGACTTCCATCGCGTGCCGAAGGATTCGCTGGCGCCGTACATCTATACGCTGCCGCGCGAGCAGGCCGTCACCCACGCGTTCCGTGTCGCGAGCGGCCTCGATTCGATGGTGCTGGGCGAGCCGCAGATTCTGGGCCAGATGAAGCAGGCCGTGCGGCACGCGGAATCCGCCGGCAGCCTCGGGCTCGTCCTCAACCGCCTGTTCCAGCGCACCTTTGCGGTGGCGAAGGACGTGCGCACGCAGACCGACATCGGCAGCGCGTCGATCTCGATGGCCGCCGCGGCGGTCAAGCTCGCCGAGCGCATCTTTCCGGCGCTCGCCGACCAGCGCCTGCTGTTCATCGGCGCGGGCGAGATGATCGATCTCACCGCAACGCATTTCGCCGCGCGCAATCCCAGGTCGATCACCATCGCCAACCGCACGCTCGAGCGCGGCCGCGAGCTCGCCGCGCGCTTCCGGGCCGAGGCGATCACGTTGAACGAGATGCCCGATCGCCTGCACGAGTTCGACGTCATCGTGACCTGCACGGCGAGCACGCTGCCGATCCTCGGCAAGGGGCTGCTCGAGCGGGTGGTGAAGGCGCGCCGGCACGCGCCCGTATTTGTCGTCGACCTCGCCGTGCCGCGCGACGTCGAGCCCGAGGCCGCGGAGCTCGACGACGTCTTTCTCTACAGCATCGACGACCTCTCGAACATCGTCCGGGGCAACCTGCAGATACGCAAGGAGGCCGTGGCACAGGCGGAGGAGATGATCGCCGCGCAGGCCGGCAGTTTCCTGCGCTGGCTCGAGGGGCGCACGGTGGTGCCGACGATCACCGCGCTGCACGGGCATCACGATCAGCTGCGCGCCGCCGAGCTCGAGCGCGTGCGCCGGCTGCTGGCGGGCGGCACGTCGCCGGAGCAGGCGCTGGAGCTCCTCGCTCGCGGCCTCACCAACAAGTTCCTGCATGCGCCGACGCAGGCGCTGAACCAGGCCGGCGACGCCGAGCGCGCGGAGCTCGTCGCCATGTTCGAGAAGATCTACCGGATCCCGGACGGGCACTAGCGAGCGATTGGGGACAGACCCCGTTTGCCGGCGTGGCTGGTGAATGGGGTCTGTCCCCAATTCACATGATGAAGTCCTCACTGCGCAACAAGCTCGAATCGCTCGCCCGGCGCCTCGCCGAGCTCGACGCGACGCTGTCCTCCGAGGACGCCGTGCGCGACCTGGATCGCTATCGGGCACTGACCCGCGAGCGCGCCGACATCGAGCCCGTGGTCGCCCGGTACCGCGAGTACGTGCGCGCGGAAGACGACGTCGCCGCCGCCAACGACATGGCGCGCGATCCGCAGATGAAGGCGTTCGCCGACGAGGAGCATGCGACCGCCACGTCGCGGATGGCAGAGCTTGCCGCCGACCTGCAGCGCATGCTGCTGCCGCAGGATCCCAACGACGAGCGCAACGTCTTCCTGGAAATCCGCGCCGGCACGGGCGGCGACGAATCGGCGTTGTTTGCCGGAAACCTCTTCCGCATGTACACGCGCCACGCGGAGCGCTCCGGCTGGAAGGTCGAGATCGTCTCCGAATCGCCGGCCGAGCTCGGCGGCTACAAGGAGGTGATCCTGCGGATCATAGGGCGCGGCGCGTACTCGAGGCTCAAGTTCGAGTCGGGCGGCCATCGCGTGCAGCGCGTGCCGGAGACCGAGGCCCAGGGACGCATCCACACGTCGGCCTGCACGGTGGCCGTCATGCCGGAGGCCGATCCGGTTGCCGACATCAACATCAACCCGACCGACATACGCATCGACACGTTCCGCGCTTCGGGTGCCGGTGGCCAGCACATCAACAAGACGGACTCGGCGGTGCGCATCACGCACCTGGCCACCGGCCTCGTCGTCGAGTGCCAGGACGACCGGTCGCAGCATCGGAATCGCGCGCAGGCGATGGCGGTGCTCGCGTCGCGACTTCTCGATCGCCAGCTGCGCGAGCGGCAGCAGAAGGAAGCGTCGATGAGGAAATCGCTGATCGGCAGCGGCGATCGCAGCGAGCGCATCCGCACCTACAATTTTCCGCAGGGGCGCGTCACCGATCACCGGATCAACCTCACGCTGCACAAGATCGACGCGATCATGGACGGCGATCTTTCCGATCTCACGGCGGCGCTCGCGCAGGAGCACCAGGCCGAGATGCTGGCGGCGCTGGCGGGAGACGAGCGATGAGAGTCAAGGTGGCGCCGGCGGGAATCGCGGGAATCGGGGACAAACCACTTTCGGCAAACGGGGTCCGACCCCGAATGGCGGCGCGGCCAGCCTGCTGGCTCGAGACGCTGCGCCTCGAGCTGCGAGCTTTCGGTCCGGAGGACTTCGACGATTTCTATCGCCTCGATCGCGACCCGCAGGTGATGAAATACTTCACCAAGGGCAAGCCGATGCCGCGCGACCTGGTGGCGAAGGCGTTCAGGCGGGTCCTCCGCTATCCGGCGCTGTATCCCGATCTGGGCGCGTGGCACGCTTCGCGCCGCGACACGGGTGCCTTCATCGGCTGGTTCTGCCTCAAGTACGCCGGCAAGTCGGCGGATGTCGAAGTCGGCTATCGGCTCCTGCCGGAAGCCTGGAGTCGGGGTTTCGCGACCGAAGGCGCACAGGCGCTCGTCGACTTCGGTTTCGACGACCTCGGCCTCGATCGGATCATCGGCGTCACGCATCGGGCAACAAGGCGTCGCAGCGGGTGCTGATGAAGGCGGGGCTCCAGGATGCCGGCTGGGGCCGCTACTACAACCAGCGGATGCGCCTCTTCGTCGCCGAAAACCCGGACCGATGAGCGGGGACGTCACGATTCGAAGCGCCCTCGCGCAATCCGGCCTCGTTCCGCTCGACGCGCAGGTGCTGCTGGCGCATGCGCTTGGCACGGACCGCGCGTGGCTGGTCGCGCACGGGGAAGATGCGTTGTCGCGCGAGCAAGTGGACGCGTTTCTGGTCCTCGCCCGGCGTCGCCGCGACGGCGAGCCTGTTGCGTATCTCACCGGCACGCGCGAGTTCTGGGGGCTCGCGCTGCGGGTGTCGCCGGCGGTGCTCATCCCGCGCCCGGAAACGGAGACGCTGGTCGAACTCGCCCTCGCGCGGCTGCCGAAGGACCGGGACCTACGCGTGCTCGATCTGGGCACCGGGTCGGGCGCGATCGCGCTCGCCATCGCGCACGAAAGGCCGCGGGCGAGGATCCTCGCGACCGATGTTTCGGTCGACGCGCTCGAGGTCGCGCGCGACAACGCGCGGCGGCTCGGCATTGCCAATGTCGAATTCGCGCAATCGGACTGGTACGACGGCGTCGCGGCGGCATGGCAGGGCTGCGCGTTTGACCTCATCGCCAGCAACCCGCCCTACGTCGCCGCCGGTGATCCGCATCTGCGCGAAGGCGATGTCCGGTTCGAGCCCGAGCGCTCGCTCACGCCCGGCGGCGACGGCACCGCCGCGATCATGCGCATCGTCGCCGGCGCGCGCGAACGCCTCGCCCCACGCGCCACGCTCGTCGTCGAGCACGGTTACGACCAGGCGGAAGCGGTGCGGGCGCAGTTCACGGCGGCGGGCTTTGCGGAAATCGTCGCAGCGCGCGACCTCGCCGGCGTTCCGCGTGTCGTTGCCGGACGTCTTGCCGCGCAAGAGCGGCCACGCGATCCGCGGGCGAGCCCGGCAAACGACTCATCCTTCGGGTAACAACTTGCGAATGAGATTCAGCAGGTCGAAGGGACTGTAAGGTTTCGCGAGGTACGCGGTCGCCCCCGCATCCTTCGCCTTCTGCTCGTCCCCGCTCAGTGCGAAGGAGGTTATGGCGATGATGGGAGTATTCGCGGTTGCGCTTTCGGCGCGAAGCCGCCGCATGGCCTCCATGCCGGAAATCTTCGGCAACTGGATGTCCATGAGGATCAGGTCGGGAAGCCTTTCCAGCGCCACCGCGACGCCCGCCTCGCCGTCATGCGCCTCGATCAGCTGGTACGGCGTGCCCTTGAGCAGGGCGCGCACGATCTTGCGGTTCATCTCGTTGTCCTCGACGTAGAGGATGGTCTTGGCGCTCATGGGAGCGCTCCTGGCACTCGCGCGCAGCGGAATCTCGAATATGAAGGTCGAACCGCGGCCGAGTTCGCTTTCCGCCCAGATCCGTCCGCCGTGCATTTCGACGAACTTCTTGCTGATGGACAGGCCCAGGCCGGTGCCGCCGTACTCGCTGGCGATAGTCGCGTCGGTCTGCTTGAACTCGGCGAACACAGTCTCGAGCTTGTCCGGCGGAATGCCGATCCCGGTGTCCGCCACCTTGTAGACCAGCAGATCGTCCCTCGTCTCGACGGAGATCTCGACCTTTCCCAGCCTTGGTGAACTTGAGTGAATTGCCGGCGAGGTTCATGAGGCACTGCGTGATGCGTCCGAAATCGCCGTAGGCAAGCGGAATGTCGGCCGGTACCGTGGCGACGAACTCCAGCCCCTTGTCCGCCGCCAGGGGACGAAGCGTGGCGCGCACGCTCTCCACCGTGTCCTGCACCGAGTAGTCGGCGAGGGACAGCTCCATGCGCCCGGCCTCGATCTTGGCGAGGTCGAGCACATTGTTGATGAGACGCAGAAGATGCTTCCCGCTCGTCTGGATGTCCTCGAGCGGCTCCTTCATGCCGGCGGGCACTTCGCCGTAGATCTCGCCGAGAATCATCTCGTTGAAGCCGAGGATCGCGTTGAGCGGCGTTCTCAGTTCGTGGCTCATGCTGGCGAGAAAGTCCGACTTGTGCCGGCTCGCCGATTCGAGCTGCCGGCCTTTCTCCGCGATCTCGCGGAACAGCCGCGCATTCTGGATCGCGAGCGCCGACTGCGTGCCGAATGTCTTCAGCAGTTCGACGATCTCCGGCGCGAACGCGCCCGGGCGTCTTCGGTTGACCAGCAGTCCGCCGAGCAGGCGGTCCTCGTACAGCAACGGGACTGCGAGGAGGGCACGATATCCGGCGCGGAGGAGCAGCTCCTTGCGCACGCTTTGGTAGCTGTCATCGAGCGTATCGGGGACCTGGGTCGGCTCGAGCGTGATGGCGGTGCGTCCGAGCGCGCCATCCCCTTTGCGGGTGGGAGCGTTGCGGATGCTTTCGGTGACGTCCTGTGGCATGTTCTCCGCCGCCTGCAACCGGAACTCCTCGGCACGCTCGTCGTATTCGTAGATCGACCCGCCGTCGAGCCCCGTGATCTGCACCGCCCGGGAGACGATTGTCTTGAGCACGATCTCGAGGTCCAGCGTCGAACTGACCGCCTGCCCGACCTCGCCCAACGCCGTGAGCTGTCCGACGGAGCGAGTGAGCGCCTCGGTACGCGCATCCAGCACCTTGAACAGCCGTATGTTCTCGATCGCGATCACCGCCTGACTGGCGAAGGTCTGCAGCAACTCCACCTGCTTGTCGGTGAAGCGTCCAACGTCGGCGCGCGTGACCGTGATCGCACCGATGATCTGACCCTCGCGCAGCATGGGTACGCCCAGGCAGCCGCGAAAAGCGGCCAGCTCGGCGGTTTCCCGCAGCACGTATTCCGGGTCGGCAAGCACGTCGGGAACGTGCACCACGATACCTCCGCTGACGGTCCGCCCGACAACTGTGTGACTCGAGGGGTGCAACGGGCATTGCCGTCGCAGGGCATCGACGCCTTCCTGATTCATCCCGAAGGCGCTCCCCAGGTGAATCCACTCGCCATCAAATGTGAATACCAGGCCGTATCTGGCGTCACAAAGGCGCGCCGCTCGCTCGGCGATGGTGTCGAACACCGGTTGGACGTCCGTCGGCGAGCTGCTGATCACCTGCAGGACCTCGCTGGTCGCCGTCTGCCGCTCGAGCGCGTCCTTGGTCTCGTTGAACAGGCGCACGTTCTCGATCGCTATCACCGCCTGGTCGGCGAATGTCTTGAGCAGCGCGACCTGCGTGTCCGGAAACGCCCCGGATTCGGTCCGGGCGACCGTGATTGCGCCGACGGCGTTCTCGTCGCGCATCAGCGGAACGGCCAAGAGGCTGCGAAATCCTCCGCCTAGGGTCGTGGGCCCAATTCCGTATTCGTGATCCGCTTCCACGTCCGGGATCATGACAACGCTTCGCGCCAGGACCGCGCGACCGGCTGCCGTATCGCGGCCGGGCGCCCTCGGAAATACCTTGTGAATGGCCTCGAAATACTGCGGATCCCTGTTCACGTTTTCCACGGCCGCCAGATGGATCAATTCGCCGTCGAATGTAAAAACGTTCGCCAAGCTGGCGCGGCAGAGCTTCTGCGCCGCCATGGCGATCGTATCGAACACGGGCTGCACATTCGTCGGCGAGCTGCTGATCACCCGCAGGACCTCGCTCGTCGCCGTCTGCCGCTCGAGCGCCTCCTTGGTCTCGTTGAACAGGCGCGCATTCTCGATCGCGATCACGGCCTGATCGGCGAACGTCTGGAGCAGCGCGATCTGCTCGTCCGGGAATGGACCCGGCTCGGGCCGGCCGACGGCAATGGCGCCAATCGGACGGCCGTCGCGTACGAGAGGTACTGCCAGTACGCCGCGAAAGTTTGCGGTGGCTACCAAAGCGCTCACGGCGAAAATCAGGGTCCTCAAGCACATCCGGGATCGCGACAGCGCTGCACGTCAGGACCGCACGCGCAGCTGCCATGCCGCGGCCGGGTGGGTTCGGCCAGAGGCGGCGGATCACCTCCGCCCCTTCCGGAGTCGCGTTCACGAGCGCCGCCAGATGGATCAGCTCGCCGTCGAACGTAAAGAAGTTGGCCGAAGTGGCGTGGCAGAGCTTCATTGCAGCCGCCACGATGGTGTCGAATACCGGCTGCACGTCCATCGGCGACTGGCTGATCACGCGCAGGATCTCGCTCGTGGCCGCCTGCTGCGCCAATGCCTCCGCGAGGCGCGCTTCGAGCTCGCGGACGCTGTTGTTGCCATTGTTGCGCGGCATCCTGGTTTCCTTCATCGGAAATCCGAGACGGACGGATCGACGCTACAGACTTGCCCCGCGAGGGTCAAGCGACGACCTGCGGCGGCTCGAAAGTATCTTACGTAGGGGTCGACTCGGGCACGTCGACACCAAGCTTTTCCGCCCACGGCACGAGCGCGGGCATGATGGTCGGATACAGGGCGATGCCGCGCTCGCGCTGCTCGCGCAGCCGCTTCATCCCGGCCTCACCGGGCAAGCGCACGCGCGCCACGCCCGCGCGCGGCTTCGCGTCACGGCAGGCGCCCGCCACATGGTCCATCTGCCGCTTGAAGGCTTTGATCCCGCCAAAAGCCTCCGGATCGAGCACCTGGACGAAGACGGTTCCGCCCCAGCCTTCGTGGGGGTCGGCGCGGCCGTGGCCCGACAGGCCTGCAGTCATCGCCTCGACGAGGAGCCCGAGCCCGAATCCCTTGTACCCCGCGTCGAGGCCACCCAGCGGCAGGAGCGCGCCCTTGGGCTCGGTGTACAAGGCGTTGGGGTCGTCGGTCGCATTGCCGGCGTGGTCGATGACCCACGCGCCGGGCAGCTTCCTGCCGGCCTGCATCTCCTGTTTCGCGAACCCCATGCTCGTGATCGAGCTCGACGTGTCGATGAGTATCGGGTCGCCGGAGGTCGGCAATCCGGCGGCGATCGGGTTTGGCGTGAGGACCGGCGTGGTGCCGCCGTGCGGAACGACCGCGGCGACGATCGGATCGGAGCTCTCGACGATGGCGACGAGCCCGCGCTCGGTGGCCCGGAGGAGATAAACCGCGAGGCACGCGATGTGATGCGAGCGGCGGATGACGACGGTGCCGGTGCCGCTCGCCCCCGCCATCTTTGCGGCGGTGTCGAGCGCGCGCAGCGTGAGCCAGGGCCCGGGCAACCGGCGGCCGTCCCACGTCTGCGCCGCAGGGCGATCGCTGACGATTTCGGGTTCTCCCGACCTGGTCATTGTTCCCCGCTCGATTTCTCCGAGGTAGGGCGCGAGCAGCGCGAGCCCGTGCGTCGTGTGGCCGAGGAGGTCGGCGGTGACGAGCACGTCGGCGACGTCCTCGGCCATGTCGTGTCGCACGCCTGCGCGCTCGACAAGCGAGGTCGCGAACGCGGTGAGCGCGGCTGCGGCAAAGCGCTGTTCTGCCATCGTCGGGGTCTCCCGTGCAATGATTGCCGGGGGCGGACGCGGGGCCCGAAAATCCGGCAGGCGTCATTCTACGTTGCAACCGGTTGCGCGCGGCCTAGCTTGCCCGCGGAAATTGCCGTGCGCCTTGGGCGTGGTTGACGCGTCCTGCCTGGGGCTCGATCTCGCAGGCGGGGTCGGGTCCTATCGGCGCTTAACGGTCTCAGTCCGGCCAAAAGCGGACTTCGGATTTTTGGTTACACTGACAATGCGGCGTGCAGATCGTGTCCGACCTCACTTCTGCGGAACGTCGGCTCAAGCTATTCTGAAGAACCTGGGGTGGAGATTTTGTAGCATGGCGAAACTCGTCTTTGGAATGAACCAGTCCTTGGATGGCTACGTCGACCATCTGGAATTTAGGCCAAGCCCTGCGCTCTTTCGTCACTTCATCGAGCAAGTGCGCGACTTGACGGGCAGTGTGTACGGTCGCCGCATGTACGAGGTAATGCGTTATTGGGACGAAGACCGTCCGGAGTGGGTCGCGGAGGAACACGACTTCGCGGCGGCGTGGCGGAACCAACCGAAGTGGGTCGTGTCGCGCTCGTTGAAGTCGGTCGGGCCCAACGCCACACTTGTCGAGGATGCCATCGAGGCGGTGATACGTGAGTTGAAGGCTCAGCTAGTTGGGGAGATTGAAGTTGCCGGACCAGACTTGGCAGGACGCCTAACCGATCTTGGTCTCATTGATGAGTATCGACTCTACCTCCACCCCGTCGTGCTTGGTCGCGGCAAGCCATTCTTCGCCCGCCCCCGGCCGCCGCTCCGCCTTGTGACCAGCGATCTAATTGGCGAGGACGTGATCAGGTTGACGTACGTTCCCGCTTAATCGCGCGACTCGCCGGACGGACTGCGCCGGCGCGTCAGGTCGGCTTCACGCCCTGAGGTGCTCCGTGAAGCATTTTGTGAGGTGGTGGCCATGGCGGCGATCAGTCCGAGTCCGAGCGCCGAAAAAGAGCTTGTCGGTGATGCGACGAAAGCGTCGACAAGATTGCCCTGCTGACGGAACGGCGGCGCAGGTCTAAACTGAACCCGTGTCAGAACGCATGACACACAGGTCGAACGGATCACCTAGAACGAGGAGAGAATGATGATCGCCTTTACCCGTACTGCATCAATCGCGCCAGGCAAGACCGCTGATGCCGTGGCCTTCGGCCATGAGGTCGCCAAGTACATCAAGGAGAAGCACGGGACGACGCTCGAAGTGCTCATGCCTATCGGCGGCAACCCTGCCCGCATTGCGTGGTACACCAAGTATGAAAACCTGGGTCAATGGGAAACTCTGACCGCTAAGCTACTGGCCGACAAGACGTACATGGAAATGGTTTCAAAGCACGCTGCCACCTTCCTTCCAGGATCGATTTCCGACCACATCTGGCGGACGATTTGACGTTATGACATTGCTGCCGGGACGCGCACGCCCGAGGTGCCTTGGAAGTTGAAGAAGTGCAGGAATCAATAGAAGGCCGGACGGTCAATTCTTCCGCGGGCGGACCCGGTTCATTCAGCAAGATTCGCCGATGAGGAGGTGACGCGCGCGCAGTTTTGGTTGCAATGCCGTCGACACTCGCGTCGCGGGTCCCTTGTGGACCCGTGAACGCATGCTTCGGCAAGGCTCGACCGGTCCGGAGCGGATCGGGCACAGTCAGACGGTCTGCGGCGCTGAATGGCGGCTCCAGGATCTACATCGGCCGTCCACGCCTCGATGGCTGCTGTGCGGTGTGCAGCGGCCGCTCGGGCGGACACCATGAGATGCGGTAGCCGGCCCAACAGCGGCCGTAGCGCACTGCGCTCTATTGCAGTCATTTGACTGGTCCATTCGCCGCATTTTTTGATGCCAGTCAAGACGTTCGTTCACTGGCGCACCACAATTACCAACTGCAGGGGTGGGGAAATGTGACGAAGGTATCAAGCCGCGGCTTTCCTACCCTTACGGCGTGCCGGCCGACCTATGGCTGCTTTATCGCGGCACTCCCATATATCGTAGTGTCTATAGCGGTTTAGAAACGCGGGCACTCGCTGGAAAATACCTATCCGGCATCCGTTTAGGTTCACCGAATGCTAGTGCGCTTCGCGTGAATGCGACCATTGTCAGAGATTGGTAGGGGGTTGCCGTGAACGCATCCGTACGGCATCTGAAGCCGAAGGCCTTCTGGCACTGGTTCGCAGCTATTTCACAAGTCCCCCGTGGCTCCCGGAAAGAGGACGGCATTCGCGCCCTCCTGGTCAATTTCGCCAAAGAGCGCGGTCTGGAATGCGAACAGGACAAGGTCGGCAACCTTCTGGTCAGGAAGGCCGCACAGGGGAGCGTCTCCAGCAATGTCCTGATGCTTCAAGCGCACATGGACATGGTATGGGCGAAGTCAAGCGACAGCAACTTTGACTTTGAAACCCAGGG
Organism: uncultured beta proteobacterium; assembly: GCA_963823215.1. Lineage (GTDB taxonomy): Bacteria > Pseudomonadota > Gammaproteobacteria > Burkholderiales > Casimicrobiaceae > CAIWHR01. The sequence continues at coordinate 297,889 of CAWGKT010000017.1, read as the reverse complement.
CATCGAGTTCGTCATTGACGGCGACTGGCTGAAGGCCAACAAGACGACGCTTGGCGGCGACGATGGATTCGGCATCGCGTACATGCTGTGCATCCTGGACGACAAAGCGTTGACCCATCCCGAGTTGGAATGCGTCTTCACGGTGGCCGAGGAAGTCGGCTTGTACGGCGCCTCTCATCTCGAATTGCCCCTGAAGGCCAACGTGATGGTGAACCTGGACAGTTCATCGATGGACAGAATCACCGTCGGCAGCGCCGGCAGCAACGAATGGGAACTCGTCGCGGACTACAGCGAAGTGCCGGCGCCCAAGGGCTACAAGGCCTTCACGGTCAGAGTCTACGACCTCGTCAGCGGGCACTCGGGCCTTGATATCAACAAGAACAGAGCCAACGCGGCGAAGCTCCTGGGACGCATCCTGTACACCCTTTCCAAGAAGGTGCCGATCAAGCTCGCCTCCATCGACGCGCCCGGAAAGCGCAACGTCATCCTCATCCAAGCGCAGGCCGTTGTGCTGGCCGCGGATGTTGATGTCGCGGTGTTCAAGGAGGCGTTCACTTCCCTCGCAACCGCTATCAAGATCGAGTATGAAGTATCCGAGAAGGCAATGAAGCTCGAGCTACACGAGGCGCCCATGCCCGCCGTTGTCTCGGAGGATGCGTTTGCCGACGCCTTTGTCAAGGCGCTGCACGCCTGCCCCAATGGTTTGTACAAGCTTAATCAGCACAGCGGTGCGGTGGAGACCTCCACGAACATTGGGGCGGTTACCCTCCAAGGCGGCAAGGCCTCGATCCTGTCCATGCAACGCTCGTCATCCGACTCCTCGCTCGCCGATATCGGCCTGCAGTTCCGGGCCTGTTTCGAGCTTGCCGGTCTGACCGTTGGCGCGCAGGGTGGCTACAACGGCTGGCAACCTGATTTCGACTCCAAGCTGCTCGACGTCGCGGAGCAAACGTACCAAGAGACCTTCCACAAGCACCCCATTGTGGAGTGCGTCCATGCCGGGCTGGAGGTTTCCATGCTTGACAAGAAGAACTCCATGAAGAAGATCTCTGTGGGCCTCAACCTCAGGGACGAACACACGCCCTCGGAAGCGATGCAAATCTCGTGCGCCGAGCCGTTCGAACATTTCCTCCACAACCTCATCGGTAAACTCTAGGAAGCGCTCGCCATGGCCATCGCGTTCACGCTACTGGTTTTGGTCTTTCTGGGCTGGAGCATCAAGAAGGACTTCAACGCCCCCATCGTTCTCGCCTTGTGTGGCGCCGCCCTATTCGCCTATGCACACTTCACGGGTGTGCCAGGCATGATCGAGCTCAAACCGGACAACCTTGGTTTGTTCTATTTCGAAAAGCTCAACGCAATTTTCCAGAATCGCCTGGCGGGTCTTGGCCTATTGATCATGTCGGCCGGCGGGTTCTCCGCTTACATGACGCACATCGGCGCCATCGACGTGTTGATCGAACTCGCGCTGCACCCCCTGAAGCGAATTCCATCCCCGTACGTCGTCGGTGCCGGCGTGTTCATCATCGGCAACTTCCTGCAAATGTTCATCACCAGCGCGGCCGGCCTCGGCGTTCTCCTCATGGCGATGGCCTTCCCTGTCGTGCGCAAGCTTGGCCTCAGCATCCGGTCCAGTGCGGGATTCGTCGTGATGACGGGCGTATCGGAGTTCGGCCCCACGCAGGCCAACGCCATCTTCGCCGCAGAGCAGGCAAAAGTGGCCATCCTGGATTATGTGATTCAATATCAAGCGGTCGTGGTGGGCGTCGGATTGCTCGTGACGAGCGTTGTGGCGATCTTCTGGTTCAAGTTCCTCGACGCCAAAGAGGCGAATCTGGAAGCCGCCGACGAGGTGGTCGAGGAAATGGTCACGGAGGACAAACCGCCCAAGGCGCCCAAGTACTACGCGCTGTTGACGTTGATGCCCTTGGCGTTGCTGCTGATCTTCTCGAAATACACCGGCTCCTTCTACGACATGCCCCTGTTTGTGTCGATCTTGATGTCCGTGTGCATCGCAATGGCGGTGGAGTTCGCGAGAAAAATCACCAAGTTCAGGGAAGTTGCCGAAGGCTACACCATCTTCGTGAACGGGATGGCGCGCATGCTCGGTGTCGTGGCGCTCATCGTGTCGGCCGAGTTCTTTGCGCAAGGCTTGCTCTCAACAAAGACCATCGACACCATGCTCACTGCCATGCAAGCAATCGATCTCGGCGCCGTAGTGGTTCTGATCATCTCCTCGTCGCTGATCATTGCGGCGTCGATCCTGACTGGCTCGGGCAACGCGTCGTTCTTGTCCCTTGGGAGCCTCGCGCCGACGATTGCCGCAAAGATGGGGGTCTCAACCGTAGCTTTGGTTCTGTCCATGCAGCTTTGCTCGTCGATCGCGCGCGCCATGTCACCCATCGCGGCGGTGGTCATCGGCGTGGCAGGGATTGCAAAGATTAGCCCGTTCTCTTTGGTGAAGCGAAGCGTTGTTCCACTGGCCGCCTACATTGCCGTGGTGTTGGTGTACACGAGCTTGTTCGTGCTGTAAGCAAGATATCGCAGGGTTTGAGCGGCCACGGACGGCGAACACCCGCTTGGTGGTGGCGGTTGTTCATCGTGATCCTGGGCTTCATCGGATAGGGAGGCATCGTGCGACTGCTGCTGCTCAGCAACGCGAAGCGCGAGGGCATGGGGTACCTCGAGCATGCGTCGGGCTGCTTGCGAGACTTCTTCGCCGGCGAGGTGCGCGAGATCCTGTTCATTCCGTTCGCCGCTGTGACGAAGACCTACGATCAGTTCGTCGAGCAGATCGAGCCGGTTTTCGGCGCGCTCGGCATCGGCGTGACCGGAATCCACACGGTGGCGGATCCGCACGCCGCCGTGCGCGTCGCGCAGGCAATCGTTGTGGGCGGGGGAAACACCTGGAGGCTGTTGCGCGAACTGCGCGAGCGCGAACTGATGCCAGTGATCCGCAATCGCGTGCTCGCCGGCGTGCCGTATGCCGGTTGGAGCGCCGGGGCCAACATCACCTGTCCGACGATCATGACGTCGAACGACATGCCGATCTGCGATCCGGGTGGATTCGACGCGCTGGCGCTGATCCCGTTCCAGATCAATCCTCACTATCTGCACGGCAACCCGCCGGGCTTCAAGGGCGAGACGCGCGAGGAGCGCATCGCCGAGTTCAGCCTGCTCCATCCGCGTCTCTGGGTAGCGGGATTGCGCGAAGGCACGGCGTTCCTCGTCGAGGACGGCTCGATCCATCTGCTCGGCGACGCGCAATGCCGCATCTTCCGGCACGGCGAACCGCCGCGCGAGCTGGGCGGTGGTGACGACTTCTCATTCTTGCACGACCCAGGTTGATCGGAGGCGCCGAGGATGCCGCGCTGAAAGCAGGGCCAGATCCTGCGGAGGCGCGTGCCGTCCATAGCTGCAATGCAGGGCGATCGAACCGGACAACGTCTATTGCGTGGGAGACTGGGTCGGACAAACGAACGTCTGGTTTTCGTGGGGCTCAATGGCCGGAGTGGGTCGAACTGCGTCCGTCGACGATCGGGCCGAGCACTGCCAATACCGGCCGGTCGGTGTCGCTGCGGAATTTTCGGGTAGGCGGCCATTGACGTGGCGACCGGCGACTGGCGACCCACGCCACCGCCGGGCACGCGACGCGGACTCGCTAACGCTCGCCAAACACCCACGCCCAGGGCTATTGTGGCCCCGCGGTGACCCCTGATCACCCCAGTTTCCTGTCGAGCCGGGCAAGTCAAGGTGTGCGACGCTGGTCGCGATGACGCGTCGCGCCGTTGGATTTCCTATCCTTAGGTGATACGGTTACGCTAGGACGAGGTGATCTAATGAAGCGCGCATTCGACGCCATGATGAACCGCCGGACGTTTCTGCGTACCGGCGCCTGCGGCCTCGCTGGCATTTCGTTCGCAAGTCTCGCCCAGACGAAGAAAATGCCGCGCGTCGGTGTGCTGTTCTCCACGAAGAACCTTTGGGAGCCGTCCTTCTGGCAAGGCATGCGTGAGCTGGGCTACATCGACGGCAGGACAATGGTCGTCGAACGGCGCTCGGCTGACGGCGACTTCGCGCGCCTGCCGGCGCTCGCCGCGGAGCTGGTCAAGCTGCGGCCGGACATCATTGTAGGAATGGTCACGCAAGCCTCGATCGCGGCCAAGGATGCCACCTCGACCATACCGATCGTCATGGTGGCGGTGGGTGACCCCGTGGCGTCGGGGCTGGTGGGCAACCTGGCGCGTCCCGGAGGCAACGTCACCGGGACTGCCGCTTCATCGCACGCTTCGGTCGGCAAGCAGGTCGAGCTCGTGCGGGAGCTGTTGCCCAACGCGCAGCACCTGGCCATCCTGTGGAATCCCGCGAACGTCGTCTTTCAACAGCAGTTGCTGAGTGAAGCGCTGGGCGCCTGCGCGCGACTGCGCATGGTGGCCCGGCTGTTCGAGGTACGCAACGCGGACGAGTTGGATCGGGCGTTCGCGACGTTCGCCACAGAGCGACCGGACGCCGTTCTCACGCTGCTTGATCCGCTGTTCACCATCAATGCTGCGCGTATCGTCGGCGGCGCCCTTTCGCATCGTCTCCCCACGTTTGGCGGATCGCGACCGCTGGTGGAGGCCGGTTGTCTCGCGAGCATCGGATCGGACCTGGCGGCCATCGCCAAGGCATCGGCAGCGTACGTTGACAAGATTCTGAAGGGCGCAAAGCCGGGTGAGCTCCCAGTCGAGCAACCAACGAGGTTCGAGCTCGTCATCAACCTGCGGACCGCGAACGCGCTCGGCATCACTATCCCGCAATCGCTGTTGGTGCGGGCGGATGCAGTGATCCAGTAGTCGAATGTCTCAAGCCAATGCGGTTGAATGTCCGTACTGGTCACGCTCAATGGCTGGAGCGGGTCGTCTACGGTCAAACAATTCATATCACTGAATGGCTGCTCGCCAATCCACCGCGGACCTTCACGCTTCGATGACTGCTGTATATTTTTCAGCGGCCGCTCAATGGAACCAGCTGAATTGCGGCAACCGGCCAACAGCGGTCTTACGCTTGCATCCCCAAGAGCAGTCGGTCCGCGGAGCTATCGAACCGGTGCCGCCTGTCGTGCGCACTGATTGGTGGGAGCCGCCCGCGCTTCAAGCTGTGCGGGTCGCGTGGGATGGTGGAAACGGCGTCGCGCCCCGATCATTGATGCCCATGATCTGAATGCCGGCCTCTGATCGCCGGATTACGGAACGGCCAGCGGCGGTACAATACATTGAATACAAGGATGCAATTATGTGCGGGCAGGAAGGAGGCAATAGAGCAATGGGCTTGGTCCAAGGTGGAAAGCACGGGTTCTCGGTATTGGCTCTGATGATGAGTGTGTGTTTGACGTCTTCCTGCGTCTCGACAGCGCCCTCGGCGGGAGAAGACTGGAGAACGTTGCGACGTATCGATCTTCCAGCCCAACTCGTTCGCGCCACGTGGAGCGAGGGCTCCTATCTGAGCGAAGGCCACCCGATGCAGTTCGGGCGCACGGAAGTCACGATCAATTCAAGTGGTGTTGCACGAAAGTCGATTGTCAAGACACCCAGGAGCGCAAAATATGGGCTCCTCATCGATAACCTGACCTGCTACAACGCGGTCAGTGGTGCAAGGCAGTGCGCTCTATTGCTCAATCAGCCCAATTACTGCCATCTCTTTGTTTACGCCGAGTCAGGGACCGCCGATAACGAAGACTTTGATGTGGTTTGCCCTGCTTACTTGACGCTCGGAAGATAGGTTTCACGCCGAGGTCGCATCAATGCAGAATGGCTGCATCCGCAAAGCCGTAGTTCCGCTGCGGGTCGCCTACGGCCGAACGATTCGTTTCACTGATTGGCTGCTCGCCAATCCATCGCGGACGTTAACGCTTCGATGACTGCTGTATCTTCTTCAGCGGCCGCTCAATGGAATCAGCTGAATTGCGGCTACCGGCCATCAGCTGTCATTGGCCGACGCTGACAGGCCGACCGCTTCAGACGGATTGCTGCCGCTCAGTTTCGACTAACCAGCAGCCGTAGTCGAACCAAATCCGCAGCGTGCGCGCTCGCCCACGCTGCGCGCTTGGCCCCCTCGGGCTTATTGCACCGAGACGGTGAGGTCGGTGTTCCAGGTGATGTCGACCTTGTCGCCTACCTTGACCTGATCGAACACCTTCGGATCGACGACCCGTCGGCTGTATTTCCAGCCATTCGGCCCCTCAAAAGTGATCGAGGATGCACTCTTGTCGATGTTGGTGACGCTCGCCGTCATTGTCCGTACCACCCCCTTCGTGCCGCTGGTCGTTCCCGTGGAGCTCACCGGGGTAGCGGTATCGACCGCCGCCTCGCCCGGGGGCTTCAGCCGCACGAAGACGTCGTTGTAGTACGTCGCCTTGAGCTTGTCCCCCACCTTGAGCTCGGAGAAGCGCTTGACGCTTTCGGGCACGTTGACGGCGACGAACTTGCCGTCGGCCGTCTTGATGTTCATGGCGCGCTTGCTCTGATCAATTGTCTCTATGGTGCCCGAAATGGTGATGGTCTGTTTCGGGAGCTCTTTGACCTGTGCCCAACTGGGCAGGGCAAGAGCCCAAGCCACCGCGAACACGCTCAGCATCGTCATTTCTCGCTTCATATTCTGGTCTCCTTCTGGTTGTCCATCGCTGGTGATCCGTCCCGAATCTCACTGTGCCGCAAGGTTCTCGCGGAGCATAGGATTCAAGTCAATTGGTGTCAATGACCGAGGACTAGGATCGGCGGCGGGTGACAACTTTACATGTGGGGTGAATCGGCTGTCAAAAGCCTCGGTGCCCTTGATCGTCCGCCCGCGCCAGGTTGAATGTCCGGTTTGGAGTTGGCCGGAGGGCCGGAGTGGGTCCATGACGGCCGAACGAGGTGGCGACCGAATTGGCCCGACCCGGCCAACTTCGGCCGTACAGCGACGTCGCCGATAGCAGCCGTTCAGTGCGGCATTTCATGCACCTCGTCAGACGCCAAAGGCGCCGGGTAAGAAGCGCACTTTTCCCACCGGGTCAGAGTTGCACGGCTGCCATCACGGCCGCCGCAGCGACCGGGTCCGTAGCGCCGACCACCACGATCGGGATCGTCGACGTGGAAGGCAGAACCGCAATGCCAAGTCAAAGCGCTCTGCGCTTCTTCATTGCTTAATCGTCCGGCTCAGTACTTTCGCGCTGCGGTCCAGATCGGAGTCGGACACGTAATACTTGTCGGCCAGCTTGTACCAGTACTGACAGCGATAAGGGAACGGGATGCCCCCAAACCTCATACTCGAGCAGGTCCGTCCTACCTCGTCGAACTTCCACTCCCCGCCGAACCCCGCGGTTGCATTTACCGTGAACACGGGATTCTTGCCGGCGCCCGCAATCTTGCCGTTGCTGGCATACATCATTTCGAGCTCACCTCCGGTAGGTGCTGGGCCGACCACGACCCGTTGCACGATTTCCGTTTCGAACTCCTTGGCGGACATGCGTTTGCCTCCGGCATCGAGAACCCAGCCAAGGCTTTGCTGGGCAGCCGCAGGCACCGCCACCAACGGGAATCCGAGGATGATTGCAAGTCTTGCAAGTCGCAGCACCATGTTCCCCTACTGAACGAGATCGTCCGCCAGCATGACCAGTGCCGGGGGTAGCGCCAGCCTGAGCGCCTTGGCGGTGGCCGCGTTCACGACGAGCTCGAAATGCGTGGGTCGTTCGACGGGCAGGTCCGCCGGCTTGGTACCCTTCATGATCTTGTCTGCATAGTACGCGGCGCGGCGACGATGCGCAGCGAGACTTGCACCGAAGGACATGAGTGCGCCGGCTTTCACGTACTCGCGCAACGGCGCTATCGTAGGCAGCCCGCGCTTGAGCGCAAAGTCGGCGATCGCATGCGCGTATTCGAGTGTCACGCTGTCCCAACACAAAGCAAGTGCGTCGGGCCTGTCCTTTGCCATCGCCGCGAACGCGCGCTCGACCGAATTGGCATCGCGGGCATCGAACGGCTGCACCAGGATGCCCAGCGGGCCACTCGCCGCGCGAATTTCGTTGAGACAGGAAACGTTACCGGGGTTTCCCGGATTCCACAGAACTGCCGCGCGCGTCAGACGCGGCACGAGCTCGCGCAGCAGGCTGAGTCGCTTCTGCCACAGCTCTTCACTGATGGCGGACAGGCCGGTCACGTTGCCTTCGGGCCTGCCGAGACTGGAAATGATTCCGGCCTTTACCGGATCGGATCCGAATTCGGTCGCGACGATCGGAATGGACGTCGTCGCCCGCTTGGCCGCAATGGCGGCGGAATCGCCCACCGTGACGATCACGTCGACCTTCATGCGCCCGAGCTCGCCGGCGAGCTCGGGCAGCTTCTCGACGCTGCCACCGCCGTAGCGAAAGTCGACCTCGACGTTGCGGCCTTCGACGTAGCCCCAGTCGCGGAGTCCCTGGCGAAAATCCGCGCCGGGAACGTCGTTCGTCGGAGGATTGCCCTGGCTGAGAACCGCGATGCGATAGGACTTCGCGGCTCCTTGCGCGTTCGCGAGCGGCGACAGCGCGAGGAATCCACACGCCGCGCCGGCCGCGAACACGCACCACCAGCGCGTCGTGTTCATCGCAGCACTCGCGCACAGCAGCCACCGGCGGCTGCATGCATCGGCTTCATGCGGTTGCCTTGCCTCCCCGCGGAGCGACCGTCCCCGCCCTCGCCGGTTAGTATACAGGGCGAGGCTCCGCCGCCCTGCCTGCGCGGGTAGGAGTCTCTACTTTCAGACCTGCCCCAGAGCCCTGCCACCATCTGCGCACGGTCGTGCATGTCGAGGCGCGCGAGCACGTGCCTGATGTGATAGGCCACGGTATTACCGCTCACGCCGCGCGCCTCTGCCAGCCCCTCGATGCGCTGCGGCCGTTGTGAAAACCGCGAAGACCCACCTGCTCGACGCTGAACGACTGCATTTATGGAAGACCGTACTGCCGCTTTGGGTCGTTTCCAGTCATCTTTCGAATCGCAGTTCGAAACTTCCGACACTGTCGGCAAGGTCAATTTGCCGCATAGACAATTGACGCGGTGGCTCGATTCTCCGAGGATGCCGGCATGCGCGCGCAGACAATGCGCCGCGATTTCCTGCGCCATGTACGCCTTCTCCCCGTGCTCCCTTCATCCCTGACCGTCAGCATCGTGACCTACCGGCCCGATGCCGTGCTGCTCGAGCGCTGTCTCGCCAGCCTTGCGCTCGCGGTCCGCATCGCGAGAGAGGATCGCGTCCTGACCCAGGTGGCGGTGGCCCTGATCGACAACAGCGAGGACCAGGAGATCGCGGCCGAAGGCATGCGCCTCGCCCGGCAGCGCTTCGCCGATTCGGGCGTCCAGCTTCACTTCCTGCACGGACACGCCAACGTGGGATATGGCGTCGCGCACAACCTGATGCTGAACGGCACCGGCGGCGATTATCAGCTGGTGCTCAATCCCGACGTCGAGCTCGCGAGCGACGCGCTCGCCATCGCGATTCGCTGGCTCGACGCGAATCCGGACGTCGTCGCGCTGGCGCCCGCGGTGACGCGGCCCGACGGCTCGCCCGATTTCCTCTGCAAGCGGTATCCAGCGGTGCTCGATCTCTTCCTGCGGGGCTTCGCGCCGCCTGTCGTGCGGCGCCTCTTCAGGCAGCGCCTCGAGCGCTACGAGCTGCGCGACGTCATCGATCCCGCGAGCGACAAGCCGGTTCCCGGAGTGCCGTTGCTGTCCGGCTGCTGCATGCTGGTGCGCCGGAAGGCGATCGATGCGACCGGCGGCTTCGACCCGAAGTTCTTCCTCTACTTCGAGGACTATGACTGGAGCGTGCGTCTCGCCAAGCTCGGGAAAACGGCCTACCTCCCGACATTTCGTGTCGTCCACCATGGCGGTGGCGCGGCGCGCAAGGGATGGAAGCACGTTGGCTGGTTCATGCGCAGCGCATTCCATTTCTACAACAAGCACGGCTGGCGGTTGGTCTGAATGGTGCCGGGCCCCATCGTCGTCACCGGTGCCGACGGGTTCGTCGGCAGCGCGCTGGTCGCGCACTTCGTCGCGACCGGCCGGCCGTTCGTCGCGACGGTTCGCCGGCATCCTGCCGGCGCCGCTGCGAAATCGCACCATCGCGCGGTGGGTGACCTCGCGACGGCAACCGAAGCCGCTCTCGATGTGCTCGTCACCGGTGCCGCGGCGATCGTGCATCTCGCAGGCCGGGCGCACGTGCTTGCCGATGCCGCTCCCGATCCAGGCGCCCTCTACCAGGCGGCGAACGTCGTCGCGACGGAGCGCCTCGCGGCGGCCGCGGTGCGGGCCGGCGTGCGGCGGTTCGTGCTCGCGAGCACGATCAAGGTCCACGGCGAGGCGACAATGCCGGGCCGCCCGTTCCGGGCCGACGACCCGTTTGCGCCGCACGACGCGTATTCGCGCAGCAAGGTGGAGGCCGAGCGCGCGTTGGCGGCGATCGCGGCAGTAGCACCGCTGGAAACGATCGTGCTGCGGCTCCCACTCGTCTACGGGCCGCGCGTGAAGGGCAACTTCGCCACGCTGCTCGACGCCGTCGCGCGCGAAGCGCGGCTGCCGTTCGGCGGGGTTACGAATCGGCGCGATTTCCTCTACGTCGGCAACCTCGTGCATGCGATCGAGGCGCTCGTCGATGCGCCGGGTCCTCTCGCGGGCGCGTGGCTCGTGTCCGACGGCGAAGCGGTCGCCACGCCCGAGCTCGTGCGGCGCATCGCGGCTGCGCTCGGCGTCGCCCCGCGCGTGCCGAAGGTGCCGCCATCGCTGCTGACACTGGCCGCAGCGGCGACCGGCCGGGGCGCGCTGCTGCGCCGAACCGTTTCCTCGCTCGAAGTCGACGCCTCGCCCCTGGTGCGGCGCATCGGCGCGCCACCTTTCACGCTCGACCAGGGGCTCGCCGCGACCGCCGCCTGGTGGCGTCTGCGGCACGCGATCTGACCGGGCCTCTATAATTGCGGTCTTTCCACTCGAAAGCACGCGATGACCGTCCGCGCTTCGGGCCGGCGCGCCGACGAGTTGCGCCCGCTCCGCATCACCCGCCATTACACCCGGCACGCCGAAGGATCGGTGCTGATCGAGGTCGGCGACACCATCGTGCTTTGCACTGCCAGCGTCGAGGAAGGTGTGCCTGCGTTCCTCAAGGGGAAAGGGCAGGGTTGGCTCACTGCCGAGTACGGCATGCTCCCGCGTGCGACGAACACCCGCGGCCGGCGCGAGGCCGCCGACGGCAAGCAATCGGGACGCACGCAGGAAATCCAGCGACTGATCGGGCGCAGCCTGCGTGCGGTCGCCGATCTCTGGGCGCTGGGCGAGCGCACGATCAAGATCGACTGCGATGTGCTGCAGGCCGACGGCGGCACGCGCTGCGCGTCGATCACCGGCGCCTGCGTCGCTCTCGCCGATGCGATCGCGTGGTGCCGCGAACGCGGGCTCGTCACCGGTGCTCCGCTCCGGGAATTCGTCGCGGCGGTATCGGTGGGCGTCGTCAACGGCGCGCCGGTGCTCGATCTCGACTACGCCGAGGACTCGGCCTGCGACACCGACATGAACGTCGTGATGACCGCCGCCGGCGGCTTTGTCGAGCTGCAGGGCACGGCTGAGGGCGCGCCGTTCACGCGCGGCGAAATGGATGCGCTGGTCGGGCTGGCCGAGCAGGGCATCCGCGCGCTGATCGCGGCGCAGAAGGCGGCGCTCGGGGCATGAGGACGTCCGTGATCGTTCTTCCCCGCCTGGTCCTCGCTTCCAGCAATGCGGGCAAGCTGCGGGAGTTCCACCGGCTGCTGGCTCCGCTCGGGATCGACGTCGTCGCGCAATCGGCGTTCGGGATCGCCGATGCCGACGAGCCGCACGCGACCTTCGTCGAGAACGCGCTGGCGAAGGCGCGGCACGCGAGCGCGCACACGAAGCTCCCCGCGCTCGCCGACGATTCCGGCATCTGCGTTCGCGCGCTGGCGGGCGCCCCCGGCGTGCAGAGCGCGCGCTATGCCGGCGAACCGAAGTCCGACGCGCGCAACAACGCCAAGCTGGTCGCCGCGCTTGCCGGCGTGGCCGACCGCAGCGCGCATTATGTGTGCTTGCTGACACTCGTGCGCCACGAGCGCGATCCCGAGCCGATCATCGCCGAAGGCGCGTGGCACGGGATGGTCATCGACGCGCCGAAAGGCGCCGGCGGCTTCGGCTACGACCCGCATTTCCTCGATGCGGCGACCGGCCTCACTGCCGCCGAACTCCCGCTCGAGCGGAAGAACGAGGTCTCACATCGCGGCCAGGCGATGCGTGCGTTGATCGCGCGGCTGTTGACCGAGTCTGGAAGCGTCACGCCGGAGCGAGAGGGTGATGCCACCCGCTGATGCCGCCTTCGCGCCGGCGCCGGCGCCGATCGTCGTCGACGCCGCGACGCTCTCGGGCCCGCGGTTCGCGGCGCTGCCGCCGTTGGCACTCTACGTTCACATCCCGTGGTGCCTGAAGAAGTGTCCGTATTGCGACTTCAATTCGCACGAGGCGACGGGAGATGCTCCGGAAGGCGAGTACGTCGACGCGCTCATCGCCGACCTCGAGTTCGCGCTGCCCTCGATCTGGGGCCGCCGGGTCGTCTCGGTGTTCATCGGCGGTGGGACGCCGAGCCTGTTCTCCGCCGGGGCCATCGACACACTGCTCGCCGGCGTTCGCGCGCGCGTGCCGCTGGCGCCTGACGCTGAGGTCACGCTGGAGGCGAATCCGGGGACGTTCGAGTGTGTGAAGTTCGCGGGCTATCGCGCCGCCGGGATCAACCGGCTGTCGCTCGGCATTCAGAGTTTCGATCCGCGGCATCTGCTGGCATTGGGCCGCGTGCACGATGCCGACGAGGCACGGCGTGCGGCCGAGGCGGCGCTGTCGATTTTCGGCAATGTCAACTTTGACCTGATGTATGCGCTGCCGCGACAGAGCGTGGCGGAGGCTGCGGCCGACCTCGCGGCGGCCCTGGCGTTCTCGCCGCCGCATCTTTCCTTCTATCACCTGACGCTGGAGCCCAACACGCTGTTCCATCGCTATCCACCGCCGTTGCCCGACGACGAGACTGCGGCCGATATCGAGGATGTGGTCGACGCTGCGCTCGAGGCGGCGGGATACCGGCACTACGAAACGTCCGCGCACGCGAAGAGCGGGCGCGAATGCCGGCACAATCTCAATTACTGGCGGTTCGGCGATTACCTCGGCATCGGCGCCGGCGCGCATTCGAAGCTTTCATTCGCAGACCGTATCGTGCGTCAGGTTCGCTTCAAGCAGCCAAAGCAGTACCTGGAGCAGGTGGCGGCGGGCGCGCCGCTGCAGGAGGACGCTGCCGTGACGCGCGCGGACGTCGGATTCGAGTTCATGCTGAACGCGCTCCGGCTGACGGATGGCGTTCCGGCATCGTCATTCGCCGAGCGCACGGGATATCCGCTGGCGCTGGTGCGGAAGGGGCTCGAGGCCGCCGCCGCGCGCGGGCTGATCGAGCGCGATCCTGCGCTGCTGCGACCGACGGCGCTGGGACGGCGTTTCCTCAACGACCTGCAGGCGCTCTTTCTCGCCGACAAGCCGGGCAAGGCAAAATGACATCCATGAGCGAATCCAGGTTGCACGCGATGACGCTGACGGCGGCTGCGGATGCACTCGCGCATGGCACGCTGACGGCGCGCGCGCTCGCCGATGCCCAGCTCGCGCGCGTGGCCGCGACCGACGCCACGATCGAAGCCTGGGCGCACCTCGACCCGGACCACGTTCGCGCAGCGGCGGAACGATGCGATGCGGCGCCGCGGGCGGGCCGCGGACCGCTGCACGGCATCGGCATCGGCGTGAAGGACATCATTGCAACCGCGGACCAGCCCACGCAGATGGGATCCGAGGTCTACGCGGGGCACCGGCCGGACATGGATGCCGTGTGCATCGAGCGGCTGAAGCGTGCGGGGGGCTACGTGTTCGGCAAGGCGGCGACGACGGCGTTCGCGTTTCTCGATCCGGCGAAGACGAGAAACCCGTGGAACACGCGCCACACGCCGGGCGGCTCGTCGGCGGGGCCGGCGGCGGCCGTCGCGGCGGGGCAGGTCGCCGGCGCGATCGGCACGCAGACCAACGGTTCGGTGATCCGGCCCGCCGCGTACTGCGGGGTCGTCGGGTTCAAGCCGACGAAGGACACGATCTCGTTGGCCGGGGTGCACCTCTTCAGCGAGACGCTCGACCAGCTCGGCACGTTCACTCGCACTGTTGCCGACGCCGCGCGGCTTGTGGGCGCATTGGCGGATGCCGGAACGATTGCGCTCGCGCCCGAGTCAATGGCGCGACCGCCGCGATTCGCCTATCTCGACGGCTTTCCCTGGACGCAGACCGTCGATTGCGATGCCGACGACACGCTCGACGCAGCGGCGACGATGCTGCGCAAGCACGGCGCCGAGGTGGTCGCGGTCGGCTTCCCGGCGCCGTGGCGGGAGGCACACCTCATGCACCGCACGATCATGTTGTTCGAAGCGGCGACTCACCTTGCGGCGCTGCAGGACCGCGAGCGGGCGCGGCTGTCGCCAAAGCTCAACGCCGCGCTCGACGAAGGTCGCCGTATCGCCCGTGCCAACTACGAGGCCGCGATGGCGCAGCGTGAAGCCGCAATCCAGTTTTTCGCCGGCTGGTTTGCGGACTGGGACGCGGTGATCGCGCCACCGGCGCCCGGCCCGGCTCCGGAGGGTCTCGGCTCGACCGGCGATCCGTCGTGCTGCACGCTCTGGTCGCTGACCGGATTCCCGGCCATTACGATTCCGATCGGCCTCGCCGGCAACGGCTTGCCGCTCGGCATTCAGCTCGCCACGCCCGCCGGTCAGGACGATCGCCTGCTCGCAGTCGCGGCGTGGTGCGAAACACGGCTACCGTTCAAAGGCCTCATCTGACGTGAAGCGCGCGAAGAAACACCACTTGTTGCAGCCGCCGAAGGTGCGCAACCCCGTTGCGCGCTCGCCGCTGCTCGGCAAGGGTGGCGCGCACGGCAAGTCGATGGCGGCGAAGCGGCGCGCGGCGAATGTTGCCCTCGCGCAAGAGACGCGCGATCCGAAGGCATTCGAATGACCCGCTGGCCGCACCATCCGGACACGCTGTCGCGCCGCGATCTGGAAGAGAACCGGATGCGGGACCTCTACACCGCCGTGGTCGATCCGTCGCTCGCGTTTTCCGACGAGGAGCTCTCCGCATCGCTGACCGCTACCCTCACCGCGAAACCGAAGGGCGCGGGCTGGTGGGTGTTCGCATACGGGTCGTTGCTTTGGAATCCGTTGTTCCCGGTTGCGGAAATGCGACCGGCGAAGCTCAACGGCCTGCACCGCCGCTTCTGCCTGTGGTCGCTCGCCTCGCGCGGCACGCGCGACTGCCCGGGCCTCGTGCTGGGTCTCGATCGTGGGGGCGCGTGTCGCGGTGTCGCGATGCGACTGCCGGCCATGCTCGCGATCGACGAGCTGCACCTCCTGTGGCGGCGCGAGATGGTCGTCGGTTCGTATCGCCCGAGATGGGTGAAGGTCGACGCCGGAGGCCGCGAAGTCGTGGCGCTGACGTTCGTCGTCCGGCGCGACCATCCGCAGTACGCAGCTCGGCTTACGCTCGAGGATCAGGCGGACGTGCTGGCCAGCGCCTGCGGCGCGTTCGGTTCGTCGCTCGATTACCTCGAGCGGACGCGCGTCGCACTGGTTGCGCATGGCATCGTGGATCCTTACCTCGAGGGCCTCGCGACGCGGGTGACGGCGCGACGGGACGCTGCCTGAGGCGGGAGGATTCGATGCGGGCAACAGAGTTTGTGCTGACATTGGCTCTTGCCGCTGTGACCCTGGCCGACGCGAGTGACGACAAGGCCGCCGGCAAAGCGGTCTTCGCCACCCTTTGTGCGACATGCCACGGCACGACCCCCGTGCCGCGCGCGATGAGCGCGGCCGAAATGGCCAAACTCCCGCCGGAGAAAATCTACGCCGCGATGTCCGACGGCCTCATGTTTGCGCTGGCGGCGGGCTTGAGCGAAGCGGAACGCCGGGCAGTCGCCATCTATGCATCCGAAACGCCGTGGGGCACCGTGCCGGGCGCGAAGGGCGACGAGGAGTTCGTGAAATGCGCACGCTCGGATCCGTTGCCCGCCGACGCACTGGATAAGCCGCACTGGTCAGGCTGGGGCATCGATCTCGATAACACGCACTTCCAACCGGCCGCCAGTGCCGGGCTCACCGCTGCTGGTCTCGCCAAGCTCGAACTCAAGTGGGCGTTCGGTTTTCGGGGTGGAACGACGGCCTCGACGCAACCCGCCGTTGCCGGTGGACGCATCTTTCTGGGATCGCACGAAGGCGGCATCTATGCGCTCGATGCGCGGACCGGCTGCGCGTACTGGAAATTCGCCACGCCCGCATCGGTGCGAGGTGCGATCCTGATCGACAGGCAATCCGATGGCCGATTTGTCCTGTATGCGGCAGATCGCAGCGCGCAGGTCTACGCACTGGACGCCAATTCCGGGGCACCGCTTTGGCAAAAGAAGGTCGACGATCACCCTCGAGCGATTGTCACCGGCTCGATCGCGCGCCACGCCGGCGTCCTCTACGTTCCCGTGGCCTCTTTCGAAGAAGTGGCGGCTGCCGCGCCAACCTACGAGTGCTGCACGTTTCGTGGAAGCGTGGTAGCGCTGGATGCGCCGACAGGTATGCAGCGCTGGAAGTCCTACCTCATTCCCGATGTTCCCGCAAAAATCGCGAAGACCGCGCTTGGCACGCAGCTTTGGGCGCCATCCGGGGCCGGCGTTTGGTCGCAACCCACGATCGATCCCGAGGCGGGCGTGCTGTATGTCACGACCGGCAACAGTTATTCGGCGCCAGCGGCCGCCATGAGCGACTCGGTGGTGGCCATGGATCTCGCGACCGGCGCGATTCGCTGGCACTTCCAGGCGAGCGCCGATGATGCGTGGTCTCGGGCTTGCGCGGGCAAGGCCGATCCGGTTGTAAAGGAGAAATGCGGTCCGGATTTCGACTTTGGCGCATCCGTCATCCTGCGCCGCTTGCCCGACGGCAAACGCGTGCTTTTGGCGGGCCAGAAATCCGGCGTGCTTCATGCGCTCGATCCCGATGCCGAGGGCAAAGTACTGTGGCAGAGGCGCCTGTCGCCGGGTGGTGTGCTGGGTGGCATCGAATGGGGATTCGCGGCGGATGCCACGCACGCATACGTGCCGATATCGGATGTCTGGGAAAGCCGGTTCAGGCAAGGTCCGGCGGGGGGCGTCCACGCAGTGCGCATCGCCGATGGCACGGACCTATGGAGCACGCCGGCGCCCAGGGCGGCCTGTCTCGGCGTTCCGGGTTGTAACGCCGGTCAGCCGGGAGCCGCGACGCTCATTCCCGGCGTGTTGTTTTCCGGATCGATGGACGGGCACATGCGGGCCTACAATCCGGCCACGGGCAAAGTGATCTGGGATGTCGACACCAAGCGCACCTACGAAACAGTCAACCAGGTTTTCGCCCGTGGTGGCGCGATCAACGGCGCTGGCGTGACGGTGGTGGGAGGTTGGGTCTATTTCGGCGCGGGTTATGGCGTGTGGGGAATGCCCGGCAACGTATTTCTCGCGTTCGGCCCCAAGGAGTAACCGGACACGGTTAGATCGCCACGTGCCGGCCGCCGTCGACGTTGATCGTCTCGCCGGTGACGTATCCGGCATCGGCGAGCAGGAAATGCACGGCCTTCGCGATGTCGTCGGGCTCGCCTTCGCGCCTGAGCGGCGTGTGCGAGATGATCCGCTGCCGCGACAGCTCGTCGAACGAGGCATCGTCCGGCCACAGGATGGGGCCGGGAGCGATGGCGTTGACGCGCACTTCCGGCGCGAGTTCGCGCGCGAGGGAGCGGGTCAGGCCGATCAACCCGGCCTTCGCGATCGAGTAGACGACGAAATTCTTGAGCGGCCGTTCGGCGTGGATGTCGGCAATGTTGACGATCGCGCCCTGCGCCTTCTTCAATGCCGGCGCCGCAGCCTGCGCGAGGAACAGCGGCGCGCGCAGGTTGGTGCCGATCAGGTCATCCCAGGCCTCCGACGTGATGGCTCCTACCGGCGTCGGGAAGAATGAGGACGCATTGTTGACCAGGGCATCGAGTCGGCCGAACTTCTGCACCGTCTGCTCGACGATCGCCGGCAGCTTGTGTAGGTCGAGCAGGTCCGCCTGGATCAGCGCCACCGTATCCGGGCGCACGCCGTTGAGCTCGGACTGGAGGAGCCTGGCCTCGCCAGCGGATGCGCGGTAGTGGAGCATGAGGCTCGCGCCGGCTCCGTGCAGGCGGCGGCAGATCGCCGCGCCGACGCGCTTGCCTCCTCCGGTGATCAGCACGATCCTGCCTTGCACGCCGCGCTCCCGGATAACACGATAGACTGCTTCGAATTTAACACACCCACCGCCGTGCCGCACCGTGACGGCATTCGACGGCGCACGTCCCGATCCACCCGTGACCGACCTTCCCGCACCCGACGTCGCCGCGCGCGCCCACAGCGAGCGCGTCGCGGCGCACCTTCGCGCCGCCATCGCGGACGGCGCGGGCCATATCCCGTTCTCGCGCTACATGGAGCTCGCGCTCTATGCGCCCGGCCTGGGCTACTACGCCGCCGGAGCGCAAAAGCTAGGCGCTGCCGGCGATTTCGTCACCGCGCCCGAAATGACGCCGCTGTTCGCGACGGCGCTCGCGACGCAGGTGGCGGCTGTCCTCGCGGCGAGCGAACGCCGGGAGATCGTCGAGCTCGGCGGCGGCAGCGGGCGGCTTGCCGCCGATCTGCTGGTCGCGCTGGCCGTGCGCGACGTGCTCCCGTCGCGCTACGCGATACTCGAAGTGAGCCCGGACCTTGCGCAACGCCAGCGTGCAACGCTTGTACGCGACGTTCCGGCGCATCTCGATCGCGTTGCGTGGATAACATCGCTGCCGGAGACGATCGACGGAGTGCTGATCGCCAACGAAGTCCTCGACGCGGTGCCGGTCGAGCTCGTTGCCCGGCGGGGCGGCAAGTGGTTCGAGCGGGGTGTGGCGTGGGACGACGCGCGCGGCGGCTTCGCGTGGGACGAGTGCCAGGCCGGCGCGCGCATCGAGGCCATGGCTGCGGCCCGCTTTCCGCCCGATGGCGATTACCTGAGCGAAATCAACCCGGCCGCCGAAGCGCTCGTCGAGGACGTCGGAAGGCGGCTCGTCGCCGGTGCCGCGCTCTGGATCGACTATGGTTTTCCCGCCGCCGAGTACTACCACCCGCAGCGCAGCGAGGGGACGCTGATGTGCCATTATCGGCATCGCGCGCATGGCGATCCGTTCGCGTGGCCCGGTCTCACCGACATCACCGCGCACGTCGATTTCACGGCGATGGCGGAAGCGGGCGAGCGCGCGGGGCTTCAGGTCGCGGGCTTTACCGCGCTCGCGCCGTTCCTGATGGGCTGCGGGATGCTCGATGCGCTGGCGGCGACCGGCGCGCCCGAGTCGCCGGCCTATCTCCGCGCGGCCGCGGCGGTGCAGAAGTTGCTTGCGCCCTCCGAGATGGGGGAGTTGTTCAAGGTCCTGGCGCTGGCAAGATCGGAGGCGATCGCCTGGCCAGGTTTCGCCGTCGTCGATCGCCGGCACCGGCTGTAGCGATTCGAGCCCGCGCGAATAATTCAGGGAGCCGCCATGGAAACGCCAATCGCCACTGACAGCCTGGTCATGGGCTCGCTGCCCGTGCGCCATGCGCGCTACCGGCCCCACCATACGGCGATCGTCATCGCCTCACGCGGGCCGGACGAGCGCGAGGTCCGGCTCAACTGGCACGAGTTCAACGCGTACGTGAACCGCTGTGCGAACGCGCTGGCCGCGCTCGGCGCCACTCGCGGCGAGCGCGTCGCGACCGTGCTCGCAAATTCGCTCGAGCTCGTTGCCACCTATTGGGCATGCGCGAAGCTTGGCGCCGTCGTGGTTCCGCTGTCGCCGCTGCTGACCGCGCCCGGGCTCGCGTCGCTGGTGGCCGACGCGTCGCCTCGCGTCATCATCGGCTCCGGCGATCAGCTCGCGATGTTGGACGAAGTGCGCGGCCGGACGCCAACCGGCGTTGCGCCGGTGTGGGTGCTCCAGGATGCGGCTCCCGACGACGAAGCGGCCGGCTACCGGGCCTACGGCACGCTGATTGCGGAGGCGAGCGATGCCGAGCCGGTCGTGCGCGTCCTGCCCGGCGATCTATGGACGCTGATGTACACGTCCGGAACCACCGGGGAGCCGAAGGGCATCCAGCACACGCACTTCATCCGCGCGATGTACGCGGCGCGAGCGACTTCCTGGCGGATGGCCCCGGAATCCGTCGTCCTGCATTCGGGCTCGATCGTGTTCAACGGCGCGATGACGACGATGCTGCCGGCGTTCATGCTGGGCGCGACGTTCGTGGTGGAGCGGGCATTCGATCCCGACGCCGTCATCGCGACCATCGAGCGCGAGCGCGTCACGCACACGATGCTCGTCCCGTCGCAGATCATCGCGATCCTCAACGCGCAGCGCTTCGACCCGGCGCGCCTCGCCTCGCTCGAGATGATCCTGTCGCTCGGAGCGCCACTGCACCAGGAAGTCAAGGACCGGCTGAACGAGCTCCTGCCGCGACGATTCTATGAGCTCTACGGGTTGACCGAAGGCTTTATCACCGTGCTCGACCGCGACGATGCGCTGCGCAAGTCCGGCAGCGTCGGCGTCCCGCCGCCTTTCTACCAGCTTCGGATCATCGGTGACGATGGCCGCGACCTGCCGGCGGGAGCGGTCGGCGAGATCGTCGGTCGCGGTCCGATCACGATGCCCGGCTATTACAACCGGCCGGAGGAGACGAAGCAGACGCTGCGCGACGGGTGGCTCCACTCCGGCGACCTCGGCTATGTCGATGACGACGGTTTCCTCTACCTCGTCGATCGCAAGAAGGACATGATCGACAGCGGCGGCGTCAAGGTCTATCCGAAGGACATCGAGGAAGTCGCCGCACGCCATCCGGTGATCCTCGAGGTTGCCGTCTTTGGGATTCCGCACGACAAGTGGGGCGAGACGCCGGTGGCCGCCGTCGTGCTCCGGAAGAAGGGCGGCGCCGAGCCCGACGAGCTGCGCGACTGGATCAACGCGCGCGTCGCGGCGAAATACCAGCGCGTGGATCGCGTGCTCGTGCTCGATTCATTTCCGCGCAACGTGGCGGGCAAGACGCTGAAGCGCGAGCTGAGGGCACCGTTCTGGGAGGGGCGCGCGACGGCCATTCATGCCCAGCGACAACCGGGCTCGCGCGGTTGATCAGCGGTAGACGCGGGTCGCCACGGCGTTCGCGCGGATGTAGTCCCAGTCGTAGACCACGCCGAGGCCCGGCCCGGTCGGCACTTCGACGCATCCGTCCGCCCCGCAACAATCGAGCTGGTCGGTGTAGCCGCAGGTGTAGACCGGCGCGACCATGTTCGGGCAGTCCGGCCCGACCAGCGCCAGTTCGTAGTAGTTGCTGTTGCGCATCGCCGACATGACGTGCCGGTGCGCCGGCCCGCAGGCATGGACCTCGCAGTCAAGCCCGAAGGCCTCGGCGAGGTGGGCGATCTTCATCGCGCCGGTGATGCCGTGATCGTACTCGGGGTCGACGCGCACATAGTCGGTGCCGCCGGCGACGATGAAATCGGCCTTTGGCTCGATGCCACGGACGTATTCGGTGATGAGGAGCGGCGTCTTGATCAGCTCGCGCAGCTTGCGGTGGGCAAAGGCCGACTTGCCGTCGTCGCGGAACGGATCCTCGTACCAGAAATAGTTTCCTTCGTCGCAGGCCTTGCCGACAAGGAGCGCGTCGGAGAACTTGCGCAACTGGCAGGCGGGATCGAGCATCAGCGTCATCCGGTCGCCGACCTGCTTCGCCACGTGCACGACGTTCGCCGCCTCACGGCGCGCGTCCCCGTCGTTCCAGCCGTGGATCTTGTAGGCGCGGAAGCCGCGGCCATGGCACTCCTCGGCGAACGCCGCGTACGCTTCCTTGCTGTCGAGGCCGCCCTCACTGTCGCCAAGGTAGGTCGACGCGTAGACCGGAAGACGCGGCCGGTATCCGCCCAGCATTTCGGACACGGAAGCCCCGTACTTCTTGCCGGCCAGGTCCCACAGTGCGATGTCCAGCGGCCCGTGGCCCATGCCCGACCACTGGCGGATCTCGCGCTTCAGGTCGTCGAACAGGCCTTCGCGCGCCATCGCGTCGCGACCCAGCATGAAGGGGGCGAGCATTTCCATCTCGCCCCGGGTCGCCGGGCTCGCGACCCAGTTGGTCACGTATTCGCCGCGCAGGCCGTCGTCGGTCTCGATCGCGATCGCATTCTTCACGACCTCGATCGTCGAGCCGCGCTTGAAGCCCACCATCTGGCCGTAGCCGGTGCGCGCGATGTTCGGGGCATTGAATTTGAAGTCGACGATCTCGATCGTCCTGATCTTGCTCATTTGGGTGGTTTCCTGAACTTGATTGAATCGACGCTCGGTGGGCGCGGTCAGAGCCCGATCAGCCTGGGCAGGGCGAGGCTGAGGGCGGGAACGTAGGTGATCACCACCAGCGCGACCACCAGCGCGACGAGGAACGGCCAGATCTCCCGAATCAGCTTGCTGAGCGTGACCTTCGAGATCGTCATCACGACGAACAGCAGCACCCCGACCGGCGGCGTCAATTGCCCGATGACGAGATTGACGAGCAGGATGATCCCGAAGTGCACCAGGTCGATCTGCAGCGCCTGCAGCAACGGCACGAGGATCGGCACCAGGATGATCATGATCGCGATCGTCTCCATGAACATCCCGGCAACGAGCAGCGCGACGTTCAGGATCAGCAGCACGACCCACGGCTCGGTGGAGATTCCCTGGATCGACGCGACGACGAGCTGCGGTGCCTGCTCGATGCCGAGGATCCAGCTGAACGGTGCCGCCGCGCCCGCGATGATCAGCACGACCGCGGTCTCGCGCGCCGTGGTGCGCAGGATCGCCGGCACGCGCGACCACTTGAGCGTCCGGTGGACGAACACGCCGACGACCGCCGCGTAGAGCGCCGCGACGCCGGCGATCTCGGTCGCGGTCACCACGCCCAGCCGGAACCCTACGATGATGATCACCGGCATCAGCAACGCCCAGAACGCGCGGCCGAACTCGATTCCGAGCGCCTTCAACGAAAAGCTGCCGGAGGTCGGGTAGTTGCGGATGCGCGCCAGCACGAAGATGATCAGCGACATCGCTGCCGCCATTACCAGCCCGGGCACGATGCCGGCGACGAACAACGCGCCCAGCGACACGTTCGACTGCCACGCGTAGAGCACCATCAGGATCGACGGCGGGATGATCGGCCCCAGCGTTCCGACCGACGCCGCCAGGGCGGCGCCGAACTCACGGCTGTAGCCATTGCGCTCGAGTTGCGGCACCAGGACCCGCGCGGTCGCCGCGGTGTCGGCGATCGACGAGCCGGAGATCCCGGAAAGGAAGATTTCCCCGACTACCGCGGTCTGTGCGAGCCCCCCGCGGATATGCCCGAGTAGCGCACGCGTGAACGAGAACAGGCGCTCGCTGATTCCGGACTCGTTCATCAGCGAGCCCGCCAGCGTGAACAGCGGTACCGCCAGCAGCGGGAAGGATTGCAGGCCGGCGAACACCCGCTGCGCGGCGACGGTCAGTGGGATGTCTTCGGTCCAGATGACGAGCCCGGACGCGGCGATCATCGCCATGGCGATCGGGGTGCCGACGAGCAGCAGGGCAGCGAAGCTGAGGAGCAGCAGCGTCATCACTCCTCCACGTCGACGCTCGCCGCGATGAGGTCGGGCGGCCACAGCGTCTCGGCCGGGCCGTCGAACACGGCATGGCGAACGATGTGCAGGCACGACAGCAGCGCGCCGACCGGCACCGAGGTTGTGGCCCACGCGGCGGAGATGCGCATCATCGGCGTCTGCGTCGAAAGCAGCGTGAGGGCCTGGTCGGCGCCGTACCACACGAGACCGCCAAGCGTGATCATCGTCGCGGCCATCGCCAGGACGCCGAAGCCGAACCGGACGGAAAGCGGCAGCAGGATCAGCAACGCATCGATACGCAGGTGCATCCGCTCGCGGAAGCCGCTGGCGAGCCCGATGAACAGCATCCAGCTGAAGGTGATGACGACAAACTCCTCGGTCCAGATCAGCGGGTCGCCGAGGAAGTAGCGGAAGATCACCGCGGCCACGACCAGCACCGCGATGACGCCGTGCGAAAGCCAGAGAAACGCATTCTCGGCCCTCGCGGCGGCGTCATCGACGCGTCGCAGCCAATCGATGGCCATGGGCGTACTCGCCTACTTGCCGCGAACGCGAGCGATCTCGGCCTTCAGCCGTTTCAGGTTGTCGGCGCCCCAGCGCGCCTCGAGGCGCGAGTACGCGGGCTCGACCTTGGCCTGGAACGCGGCGCGGTCGGGCTCGTCGATCACCTTGATCTTGCCCGACTTGCGGATGTCCTCGAGCATGCTCTTCTCGCGACCCTGCTGCAGTTCGGTGTTCTTGGCCGAAATCGCCGCCGCTTCCTCCAGCAGGATCTTCTGGTTCTCCGGCGACAGCTTGGCCAGCGCGTTCTTGTTCACGATGATCGTGTTGTTCTGCAGCATGTGCCGCGTCATCGACAGCACGCCCTGCACCTCGTAGAACTTCCGCGAGTAGATCGTCGGGATCGGGTTTTCCTGGCCGTCCACGGTCTTCTGCTGCAGCGCGGTGTAGACCTCCCCGAACGGGATGGGCGTCGGTGCCGCGCCGAAGGCGCGCACCATCTCGACCCAGATCGGGCTCTCCGGCACCCGCACCTTGAGGCCGGCCATGTCCTCGGGCTTGCGCACCTCGCGGTCGGTGAACGTGAAGTTGCGCCAACCCCAATAGAAGATCTTCGTCGCCGGCACGATGTTGTGCTTGTCGCGCAGTTCATCCCACAGCGGATCGAAGGCGGGCCCCCGCAGCACGGTGTCAGCTTCCTTCCAATCCTTCCAGAGAAACGGGCCGCTCGCCATCTCCAGCGCCGGAACGAGCGACGACATTACCGCCATGCTGGGCGCCGACATGTCGAGCGCCCCCTGCTTTACCTGTTGCACGAGGTCGGCTTCCTTCCCGAGCTGCTCGGACGGATACACGCGGATCGTTACGGTCCCATTGGTGCGAGTCTTCACGCGCTCGGCGAGCTCGTTGAACATGTCGTTGGCGATTTCACCCGGCGAATTGGCGTGGCCAAAACGAAGGGTTTGCGCGCCGGCTCCGAGCGGCAGCAGCAAGATGGTGGCGAGCGCCGCAGCAGCGGCGAGGATTCTGGTCATGGTTCGCTCCTCCTGGTTGGATGGGTCTGCGGGTGGATGGTGCGCGCGGCTCACGCCGCCTCGTCGAGCAACCGTTTCCTGGATGTGGCGAGGTGCTCGCGCATCCGCGCAGCGGCGTCCCTCGGCCGTCCCGCCTTGATCGCCGCGAGGATTGCGGCGTGCTGTGCGTGCGACTCGGCGGTGTCCTGGTCGCGCTCGATGTAGAGGCGTGCCAGGTGATGATGGATGCGCAGGTCCTCGTACGCCTTCATCGCCGGCACATTGCCGGTGCCCGCGAGGATGGCGACGTGAAACGCCTCGTCGGCTTCGGCGAAGCCGCGATAGCGAGCGTAGCGCTTGGACAGCGTGCCTTCGCCCATCGCCTCGACCGAGTCCTTGAGTGCGGCGAGCGTTTTCGGTGGACGCCGGCGTGCGGTCTCGGCTGCCGCCCAGGTCTCGATCACCAGCCGGAAGTCGTAGAGCTGGCGGTAGTGGTCGGGTGTCGGAATGTCGGCGACATGGAAGCCGACGAACGGCTCCGCATCGACGAGCCCTTCCGCGACCAGGCGGCCCAGCGCCTCGCGGATCGGCGTCGAGCTTACGGCGAGTTCGCGCGAGAGCGCGTCGACATTGAGCCTCGCCCCGGGAAGGTAAGTGCGATCGAGCACGCGCTCCTTCACGACCTGATAGACCTGATCCAGGAGGCCGACACGTTCTATCTTCGGGCGCGGGGTGGGCACAGACAGAGGGATAATGTTTGATCTATGATGCATCGTGCACGATTGTGCGCCCGGGCGGGAGCGCTGTCAAGAGACCGATGCCAGGAGACCAATGCCAGGCGTTCCGCCGCCAGGATGACCGGCGAAACCCTGCGTGCTCCGCGTCGCGACAGGAGATCCGACCATGAGACCGCAAGGTGATTGCCTTGTCGAAACGAGGCGGGTAGATTCGAAGTTTGAGTTGCGCGGTTGATTGGTCTTGGCACGATATGGTCCGCGCCCATAGACGCCAGTAGTCGGATGGCTCATGACTGACAGTTCATCGAACGGCATCGCGTCGCCTGCCGCCCCGTCGGGGGGCGAATCGATGTGGAGGAGCGCCTTCGATGAGTTTGCCGGGGCGCGTGTGCTCGTCATCGGCGCAAGCAGCGGCATCGGCGCCGCTGTCGCGCTGGCGTTCGCGGAATGTGGCGCGCGGGTTTGCCTGCATTACAACCGCCACGCGAACCAGGCCATGGCCATCGCGGCGGATCTGCGGTCACGCGGCATCGACGCGGCTACCGTGGGCGGCGATCTGACCAAGCCTGGTGCAGCGCCACTCATGGTGAATACCGCGGCGGCTGCACTAGGCGGGCTCGACCTCCTGGTCAACGTGGCGGGCGCACCGCTGGGAAGGGCGAACCTGGATGTGCTGGACGAGGCCACTTCGTCCACGATCCTGCAGCTCAACCTGCATGGGGTAATCGAGGCAACCCGCGCGGCGTTACCCTTCCTGCGCCAAGGTCGACATCCGGCGATCATCAACACGAGTTCGATCGCGGCGCGCTCCGGCGGTGGACGCGGCGTAGGCGTGTACGCGGCGGCGAAAGCGGGTGTGGAGTCGTTTACGCGCGCACTCGCGCGTGAACTTGCAATCGCTGGCATACGCGCCAATTGCGTGGCTCCCGGATACATCGACACGCCGATTCACGATACCTTCAGCACTGACGACGATCGGCAGGGATATGTCAACGCCACGCCCATGGGCAGACCCGGAAGACCGGATGAGTGCGTTGGCGCCTACCTCTTTCTGGCTTCGCATCGTCTCGCGAGCTTCGTGACCGGGCAGACAGTCGCCGTGAACGGCGGTTTGGCATTTATCTAGCAAACGAAGGTGCCGGTGCGCTCGTCCAATGGAAATGGATGCTCGCCGAGCGGCCGGCACGGGGTCTCGTCGGAGGTCCTGGAGGGGTCCTACAGCGTATGGAGTACGCGTGCGTGGCCCCGATTGCCGAGCCCGTGCGCACGTAGTCGCACCCAGACCTTCGGGCCTGCGGCTAGAGCGGGACTGTCACACTCCGAACAGCTTTTTGTCGCATAGTTGTCGGTGCAGAACGGCTGGGGGCCGCTTTGGGGCGCATGCGCCCACGGGCGGTCGTCGGCCAAGCTCCAGCCGTACACGACCTCCGAAATTCGCGCTGGTAATGGCCGGTCTCGAGGTGGAGTAGCCGTAGCTTGATGTCGCAGACGCGGTGAGCGATCTCCAAAGCAGCCAGCCAAGATCTTGGGCCGTCGTCCAGCCCGAACAGCCGATCGAACGGGCAAGCCGGTGTTTGCTCGAATCGCACGCTCGCGCGATCGACCAGATGCCGCTGATCAGTGCGTCATACTGGTGTGCGGAAATTGCGGGGGAGTGGGCTGCGCGAGCGCGCCTGGTCCAGCCACTCAGGCCGCCAGTTTCATCACCACGATCGTAAGATCGTCCTCGGGCGGCGTGCCTCGAGCGAATGTCTCCAGCTCTTCGAGCACTCGGGACACCATTGCTTCGGGCTCTGCGGCGCGATTTGCCGCGACCGTGGCGCCGAGGCGCTCGAGGCCGAACATCTCGCCGACTTCGTTTTGCATTTCGGTGATCCCGTCGGTATAGAACACGACGATGTCGCCAGTATGCAATTTTACCTTTACGTCGGTGAAGTCGCCGCACTTGTCGATCCCGAGCAGGCACCCATCGGCGTTGAGAGTCGTGCAGCGCGTCTCGCTGACTCGCAACAGCAGAGCAGGTGGATGGCCGGCGCTCGCGTAACTCAGCTCGCGCGTTGGCGCGTCGAAGATCGCGCAGCAGGCGGTGATGAAGTACCCAGCCCGGTCGAGGTCGGCATGCAGCAGCTCGTTCATTTTGCACAAGAGCTGACAGGCGCTTGGCGCGACCAGTCGTTCCGCCAGGAACATCGTGCGCGCCTCGGCCATGAGCAGCGCGGCGCCAACGCCGTGCCCGGACACATCGCCGACGAGAGTGTCCACGCCACCGGCGTCACGCGGGAAATAGCCGAAATAGTCGCCCCCCACCGAGTCCGCCGGAATGCACCGACCCGCGTAGCGCACGCAGCCGACCGCGAGCGGGTCTTCCGGCAGCAGCGAGCGCTGAATCTGCCTCGCAATGTCCATGTGCGCGCGCGTCACGGCAAGCTCGACTTCCGCTTTGCGGGTCCTTTCTTCCGCGACGCGCAACTCACAGTCTCGTTCCTGCAGTGTCATGGCCATGGAATTGAACGCGCTGCCGAGGAGGTCGAGCTCGCTGCGGTTACTGCCAAGTGGTGGCACCCGCGTGCCGAGCTCACCCGACGCGAGCTTCCCGGTGGCGGTCACCAGCGCCCTGACCCGGCGAAGGATGTACTTGCCGCCTGCCAGCGCCGCGATAAGGGCGACCAGAGTCACGATGCCGAGGGTGACGAGATTGCGGACGAGGCGCCGATTGACGTCGGCGAATGCGTCGGCCTTGGACGTTCCGATCGTCGCATGAAGGTCGAGGCCGGGGATCAGCGGGGCATGCGCCCACAAGCGGCCCACACCCTGAGCGTCGGTAGCTTCGAAGAGGCCGCCATCCCTCTGCCCAGACACGATGTCGAGGACCTGCGGTTCCGGGAGCGTCTTGCCAATCCAGTCGCCAGGATCGGGCATGCGTGCGAGCACCGTTCCATTGCGATCGGTCACCACGAGGATGGCGCCCGGCGGAAACTCGACGTTTGCGAGCGCCGCCGTGAGCCAACCCAGGCTTTGCACGACGAATACCACGCCTTCGAGCCCTCCCGAGGCGCCCCTCAGCGGGTAGGCGTAGTTGATCGCGGGGCGCTGCGTGATGCGGCCGATCTGGTAATCGCCGATCGCGAAGTCTTTCACCTCGAGGGCGGTCTTGAAATACGCACGATCCGCGACATTGATGGGCGCCTTGAAAGGCAGCGCGCTGCAGACGAGATTGCCGTTGGGATCGGCGACGCCAATGTTGAGGTACAGCGGGTACGCTTTCACCATCTCCGCCAGGAACGCATTGCACGCGGAGGCGTCGTTCGTGCGGAGTTGCGGCAGGCGGGCAAACGTTTTCAAGAGCTGCTGCGCAGCCTCGATCTGAGCGGATTGGTTGCTGGTGACGATCTGGATGAGCCGCAACGCGTCGGCATTGACGTTGGCGATCGCGGCCCTGCGTTCGTCGGCCTGTGTGTATACGACGAGCGCAAGACACGGCACGAGCGTGAGCCCGACGAGCGTGACGAGCCGCAGGCGCAAGCTGAAGAACCGTGTCTGTGGTGGTGGAGCCGCGCTCTCGCCCTGGGCTTGCGGCTGCGGATCCGCGGCAATTGCAAGTCGACGACGAACGAGCGATGTGAGGCTCATTGGGTCGACACCGGATTCGCAAGCACCGCTGCGCCGCTGATCGTTTCCGCTGCGGAGCGAAGCAGGGTCACGCCTTTTTGTGGGGCACGACGACGTCGGTCGCGGAGTCGATGTCGTTTAGCGCTGCGTTCAGCATGGAGAGCGCCCGCTCGACATGCCCCGCAGCGAGTTCGTCCCTGACACTGACGATCGTCTGGCGCAACTGCTGCTCGTAGAGTTCTGCCGCTTCCAGTTCCTGTAACAGGTGGGAGACTTCGCTTTCGGGCTCGACGCGCGCGTGTTTAGCTGCCATGTGATCTCCTTTGGCAGGAACCGGTCGATCTGCTGCGACCGCGTTCGGATCGATGCTCTTCCTTCCCGATGGAAAGACGCTAGGAAGTCTACGCTTGACGGTCGGGGGGTCGATAGCCCCATCGAATGACCGCGCGCAGCGACTTTGGAACAAGGCTGCTCTTGGCCGGTTGCCGCGGTTCCCGGTGTTCGCCTTTAGCGGCCGGTGGGCAAATCGGCCTCACGCCGGGAAGGGCCGCTTACAGGCGGAGCCGCGAAATTCACAACATCGGCCAACGGCGGACACTCGGAAAAGGGTTTAGCGTCGATTATGGCTTCAACGGCAGCGAAGCTCCACGCCGTATAGGTCGTCGCCCGGGCCAATTCGTGTCCGGGAAGGACACGGCAGCACAGACACTAAGGGTTGACCAGGCTGACTTATCTGGCCTAGCGTATGCCAATAGCCGTCGCTATATGATCTGCTTCGAGGTATCTCGCCTGTGCGACGCACAGTGAAGCCCCGCCGGAACGGTACGAATTTTGTCGTAAATAGAGCGGAAATGTCGACTGACCCAATGCCCTCAGACTGCGAGCATATCGTTGACTCCGGCCTCTGGTGGCTCATCTCGATGGAGAAGTGACATGCTGAAGCCAGCAAAGAACACGATTTGCCTTTGGTACGATCGCGACGCCGAGGACGCGGCGCGGTTTTACGCCAAGACCTTTCCCGATTCATCCGTCGGCGCGGTGCACCGCGCACCGGGAGACTTTCCGTCGGGGAAGAAAGGGGACGTGTTGACCGTCGAATTTACCGTGATGGGCGTTCCGTGCCTCGGGCTCAACGGCGGACCTGCGTTCAAGCACAACGAAGCGTTCTCGTTTCAGGTCGCAACCGCTGACCAAGCCGAAACGGATCGCTACTGGAACGCGATCGTCGCCAACGGCGGCCAGGAGAGCGCGTGCGGCTGGTGCAAGGACAAATGGGGATTGTCCTGGCAGATTACGCCGATCGCCTTGACGAATGCGATCACCGATCCCGATTCCGCCAGGGCTGAGCGCGCGTTCGATGCGATGATGCAGATGAATAAGATCGACATCGCTGCAATCGAGGCGGCGCGAAGCGGTTGAGATTGCATCTTCGACGCGTGCATCTCGGAAGCACAAGGGGCACAAAACGGGCAGCCGAACCCGCCCGGTCCTATCCTGCGATTTTCGACCGATGGGAGAATATAGCCGCGCTCGCACGCGATTCCGCGAACGTCCGCTAAGGGCGTAGATCCCCGGCATTGCCGTCGACGTTTGTCACTGCCGTACCTGGTACGAAGTGCCCAGTATGTCGAACCTTGTCGGGGGACGCCCCCTTTTGTGCCGCCTGCTCGGGCAATGGCTGAAAAAGCTGAGCCCTGGCAAGCCCGGAATCTGGCCGCGCGTCAACTGAACGGGGCGTCGCGACGTCGACCTGAAGTCCCGTGCCGAACTAGCGCCGGAACTCCCGAAGTTGCCCCACTGCATTGTTACCCTGCAAAGGGTTTCACGCCGGAACCGGTGGAGCACCTCACCGTGTTGCCGCGTGGTCAGCGCAGCCGCGACGGGGCCAGCACGGCAGGGTCCACCCCCTGTTGCGCCAGGCGAGCCGGCAGGGGTTCGCCGCGCAGCAGCGCAGCGGCGAGCTCGGCGGCAGCGGCCGCCGTCTGGATGCCGTAGCCGCCCTGCGCGGCAAGCCAGAAGAAGCGATCATGCGCGTCGTCCCAACCCAGCACGAATTCGCCGTCGCGGACGAACGAGCGCAGGCCCGCCCACGCGTGTTGCGGCCGGCGGATGACGAGCGTGGTCGCTTCCTGGATGCGATGGATGCCGAGCGCGATGTCGAGCTCCTCCGGCACCACATCGTGCGGCGGCACGGGATCGGCATTGGCGGGGGAGCCCAGCAACCGGGCGGTGTCGGGCTTGAAATAGAAGCTCTCGTCGATGCCCACGACGGCCGGCCAACCGGTGCAGTCCATCCCGTCCGGCGCGGCGAAGGTGAACGCGCTCCGGCGGCGCGGCACGAGCCCGACGGTTCGCACACCGCAGAGCGCGGCGACGACATCGGCCCAGGCACCGGCGGCGTTGACCACCGCACGCGCGCGAAACGTCTGGCCATCGGCGACCGAGAGCACCCACAGGTCACCGACGCGTTCGGCACCCGCGAGCTCGGCCTTCGTGTGGAGCACGCCACCGCAGCTGCGCAGGCCGCGCAGGTAGCCTTGGTGCAAGGCGTGCACATCGATATCCTGCGCATTCTCCTCGAGGATGGCGCCGCACAGGCCCGAAGCGCGCAGCACCGGCACCCGCGCCAGGGCTTCGTGGGTGCGAATGCGTCGCGTGGCCGGTGCGTTTTGCGACAGATCCCGCAAGACGCTCTCCAGCAACTCCTGCTGGCCCTCGCGGGCGATGTAGACCACGCCGCGTGGCGTGAGCAGCGAGTGCTCGGTGAAGCCTTCGGGCGGATGCTCGTAGAAAGCGCGGCTGGCTCGCGTCAGCGCCCGGATCGTGGGCGTGCCATAGGTCTCGATGAACATCGCGGCCGAGCGGCCGGTCGAGTGGTAACCCGGCTGGGGCTCGCGCTCGAGCGCGAGCACGCGATCCCGCCCCCCCACGCTCAATTGATAGGCGATCGATGCGCCAGCAATGCCCGCGCCAATGACGACGTAGTCGAAAATCGGTTCCGCGCTCACGATGCTTCCGGCCCGTTGGCTCTGGCCATTGTCCTCCCGATCGAACACGGTGTGACCGTTTGACCGCGGGCGGGCCGGCGCCCTCGGAAGGTCGGCCCTGCGCCAGTCGGCCCGCGTCGCCAGGCATCCGCTTCGCGGAAATCGAGGACCGCGCCGATCCATGCCGATTCGTCGCACAGCTTGCGACTACGCTGCCGTGGCTCCGTGAAGGCAACCGCGCAAGGCTATAGAATGACCGATCACTCCAATGGTCGATTGAGCCGACCGAGCGGCGATAACCCGAGCCAATGAATCAGCTGTCGCACCGCGTCTGCGTCGCGCCGATGATGGACTGGACCGACCGCCACTGCCGGTACTTCCTGCGCCTCATCGCGCCCCGAGCGCGGCTCTATACCGAGATGATCACGAGCGGCGCGCTGGCGCACGGCGACCTTCCGCACCACCTCGATTTCGATCCCTCGGAGCATCCGTTGGCGCTGCAGCTGGGCGGCAGCGATCCCGCTCAGCTCGCCGCCGGCGCGAAGCTGGGCGAGCGCTGGGGCTACGACGAGATCAACCTCAACTGCGGCTGCCCGTCCGAGCGCGTGCAGACGGGCAGTTTCGGCGCCTGCCTGATGGCGGAACCGGCGATCGTCGCAGTCTGCGTGAAGGCGATGCGCGATGCAGTTTCGGTTCCGGTGACGGTCAAACACCGGATCGGGCTCGACCACGGCGAAGATTACGGTTTCGTCCGCGACTTTGTCGGCGCCGTCGCGGCCGCCGGCTGCGAGGTCTTCATCGTCCATGCGCGCAACGCCGTGCTGAAGGGACTTTCGCCGAAGGAAAACCGCGAAGTTCCGCCGCTGCGCTATGACGTCGTGCATCAGTTGAAGCACGACTTTCCGGCGCTGACGATCGTGCTGAACGGAGGGCTTGCCGACTGGGACGGCACCGAGCGCGAGTTCGCGCACGTGGACGGGGTGATGCTTGGCCGCGTCGCATATCACGACCCGTACTTCCTGGCGCAGGCGGGCTGGCGTGCGTTCGGTGACGACACGCCGGCGCGCTCGCGCGCCGAGGTGCTGCTTGCACTGATGCCCTATGCGCGGACACAGCTCGCGCGCGGCGTGCCGCTGCGCGCCATCGCGCGGCACGTGCTCGGGCTCTATCACGGCCGTTCGGGCGGGCGGCGCTTCCGGCAGATCCTGTCCGACGCGGCGAAATTGAAGGACGCGCGGCCGGAACTCTTTCTCGAGGCGCTGGCGGCGGTGGAGCCGGCGGCGCTCGCGGACGTGGCGTAGTCCTTCGCTCAGCCTTTCGGCATGTCGTCCGCAATGTACGCGCGGACGATGGCATCGAAATCCGAATCGGCCTGCATTCCGAGCGCCGGGCCGAGCTGCGGCGCGAAATTCGCCGGCCACGTTGCGACGATGCGGTCGATCGCCGGGTCGAACTGCCATTTGACGCGGTCGGCTACGACATCGCCCGCCACGCGGCGCAACGCGCCCACCATGTCCTCCACCGGGACGAGCATGCCCGGCACGTTGACCGAGCGCGTGTGCGCGAACGCCGCCGCCCCCGCCTCGTGACCATTGATGATGTTCGCGATGACCGTGCGCGGCGATGTCACCCACATCCGCGTCGTTCGGGCCACGGGGCAGATCGCCTCGACGCCCGAGAGCGGCTCGCGGATGATGCCGCTCGCGAACGACGACGCGGCCTTGTTCGGCTTGCCGGGCCGCACGGTCACCGTCGGCAGGCGCAGGCTGCGCCCGTCGATGAAGCCCTTGCGCGTCATGTCGTAGACGAGCAGTTCGCCGATCGCCTTTTGCGTGCCGTAGGACGCCTGCGGCGTGACGGGAGCGTCGTCGGTGACCGGATCGGGCAACGGGCCGCCAAATACTGCGAGCGAGCTTGCGAACACGAATTTCGGCGGCGCCGCGAGCTTCCGGCAGCGCTCCAGCAGCAGGCGCGTCGCGTCGAGGTTCACGCGCATCCCGATGTCGAAGTCGGCTTCGGCCTGCCCGCTGACGACGGCGGCCAGATGGAAGATCGAATCGGTGTCGCCGGTCAGCGCCCGCTCGATCACCGTGGGATCGGCGAGATCTCCGGTGAATCGGCGCACCCGCGGATCGCCCAGATCCGGCGGGTCCGCGACGTCGAGCAGAACGACTTCGCGGATACGCCGCGTGGCGCCGCGCGCGTCGGTCAGCGTATCGCGAGCGAGGATGGCGCGCGCGAGGCGGACGCCCAGAAAGCCGGCACCGCCGGTGATTACAATGCGCATGGAGGGGCCTTTCAGACGAGGATGGTGACGCTATGATAACGACTCGCCTAGGCGAAGGACGCCGAGTGTAACCTGTTCGGGTTCATGCTCGACCTGGCGGAAGATCGCACGGTCGCGCCATGCGGGCTCCTGCGGCATCGGCACCACATACTGCGCGAGCGGAAGATTGAAGCGGTGCGGCGCGTCGGTTTGCGCCGCCGCAGGCGCCCCGGCTCCGCCCGCGCCCGCAAGGGCACATGCTAAGATTCGAAGCAACGTGGCGCGCCGCGACGCATTCGCGCCGCCCGTACGCCCGCCGGTTTCCAATCGTTCGCGTCCCATGGCCATCCCATCCGCACCGCGCCGGCTCACGATCGCCACGCGCGAATCCGCGCTCGCGCTGTGGCAGGCCGAGCACATCCGGGCGCTGCTCGCGGCATTGTATCCATCGAGTGACGTTCGCCTGCTCGGCATGACCACTGAAGGCGATCGGGTGCTCGACCAGCCGCTCGCCGACATCGGCGGCAAGGGCCTCTTCATCAAGGAGCTCGAAGTGGCGATGGCCGACGGGCGCGCCGACCTCGCCGTCCATTCGCTGAAGGACGTGCCGATGGACATGCCCGACGGGTTCGTGCTGGCGGCCGTTACCGCGCGCGAAGACCCGCGCGACGCGTTCGTGTCGAATCATTACCTCGACCTGGCGAGCCTGCCGGGCGGCGCGCGCATCGGCACGTCGAGCCTGCGCCGCGAAGCGCAATTGCGCGAGCGCGATCCCCTGCTGTCGATCCTGCCGCTGCGCGGCAACGTCAACACGCGCCTGCGCAAGCTCGACGAAGGGCAATACGACGCGATCATCCTCGCCGCGGCGGGTTTGCGCCGCCTGGGCTTCGCCGGCAGGATTGCATCGTATCTCGATCCGGACGAGAGCCTGCCCGCGGTCGGGCAGGGCGCGCTGGCGCTGGAATGCCGTGCCGATCGCACCGACGTCATCCAGGCGCTCGCGCCACTTGTCGATCGCGAAACGACGCTCGTGACGACCGCCGAGCGCGCCTTCTCGCGCGCGCTGTCCGGCAGCTGCCACACGCCGCTCGCGGCGCACGCGGTGTTTGTTCATGGGGAACTGTGGCTGCGTGGACTGCTCGCGAGCCGTGACGGCGCCGAGGTGCTGCGCGGCGATCGCCGGTCTCCATGTGACGATCCGAAAGCGGCCGACGCGCTGGGCCGCGCGCTGGCGACGGAGTTCCTCGCACGCGGCGCCGCGCGACTCGTGGCGGCATGAGCGCGCCGGGCCGTCCCAAGGGCGAATACCGGAGCGCGCAGCGCGAAGGTACTCCATCGAGCCTTTTCCGGCGATGGTCCACGCGCTGACGCTGCGGGTGGCGCCGGCCGGACCGCTCGCGGGCCTCGGCATACTGATCACGCGCCCAGCGCGGCAGGCGGGCGGCTTCGCGCAGAAGATCGCCGTGCTGGGCGGCGCGCCGGTCATCTTCCCGGCGATCGTGATCCTGTCGCCCTGCGATCCGGCGCCGCTGGGACGCGCGCACGCGGCGCTATCGGAGTACGACCTCGCGATTTTCATTTCCGCCAACGCCGTCGAATACGGCGCGCCGGATCCGGGGCAATGGCCGGCCGCGCTCGTCGCCTTCGCGCCGGGCCCGGGTACCGCAGAAGCACTGGCCGCCGTCGGCATCGACGGCGCGCGCATTCCGACGACGACGTTCGACAGTGAAGGCCTGCTCGCGCTGCCGGAGCTCGGTGCCGTCCGCGGCAAGCGTGTGCTGATCTTTCGCGGCGATGGCGGTCGCGAGCAACTGGGCGAGACGCTCCGCACGCGCGGCGCCAACGTCGATTACGTCGCGTGCTACCGCCGGGCGAAACCCGGGAGCGGCGCGGCCGGGCTCGCCGAGGCATTTCGAGATGGAAGAGTCCATGCGGTCACGATCACGTCAAGCGAGGGACTCGACAATCTGTGGGCGCTCGCCGACGATGCGACCCGAAGCCGGTGGCGCGCATGCCCGACGTTCGCCCCGCATCCGCGAATCGCCGCGCGCGCGCGCGAACTCGGCCTTTCCGTCGTCGAAACCGCTGGAGGCGACGCGGGCCTGATCGCGGGGTTGCTAGAATGGGCCGCCGCGCAAACCCGAACGACGAGCTGATCCCATGCCGACCGACATCATCGTCACCGCGCCACTGCCGCCTTTTCTCTACGAGCCGCTGAAGGCGGACTACCATTGCCACGATTACGCGCAGGCGGCCGACAAGGCTGAGTTCCTTGCCGCTCACGGCGCAGCCATCCGCGGGCTTGTTCAGGGCGGCGGCACCGTCACGCCGACGGCGCTGCTCGATGCGCTGCCCGCGCTCGAGATCATTTCGGTGTTCGGTGTCGGCTACGACGGGGTGCCGGTCGACTATTGCCGGAAGCGCGGGCTCAAGGTGACGAACACCCCGGACGTGCTGACCGACGACGTCGCCGACGTCGCGGTCGCGCTGATCATGATGACCGGTCGCGGGTTCGTGCGCCTCAACCGTTTCGTCCAGGCGGGGGAGTGGGTAAAGCGCGGGCCGGAGCTGACGACCAAGCTCGGCGGCAGGACTGTGGGCATTCTGGGCCTTGGCCGCATCGGCAAGGCGATCGCTGCGCGTGTTTCGGCAATGGGGATGAACGTCGCCTACACGGGGCGCAAGCCGCAGGACGTGCCGTACCGGTACATTCCCGGCCTCGAGGCGCTCGCGGCGGCGGCGGACTTTCTGGTGGTGGCGTGTCCGGGCGGCGCGACGACGAAGAACATTGTCGACGCGAAGGTGCTCGCAGCACTCGGCAAGAAGGGCACGATCATCAACATCGCGCGCGGCTCGATCATCGACGAGCCGGCGCTCGTGGCCGCGCTCCAGGCGGGCACCATCAAGGCCGCCGGCCTCGACGTTTTCGTCCACGAGCCCGACATCCCGCAGCCTCTCTTCGCCATGGACAACGTGGTGCTGCTGCCGCACGTCGGCAGCGCGACGCGCGAGACCCGGCAGGCGATGGGCGATCTGTGCAAGGCGAACCTCGACGCGTGGTTCGCGGGGAAGCCGCTGCCGACGCTGATTCCCGAACTCGCCTAGCGGCGGGCCAGAATTTTCGGTCCCAATTTCACGGCCACGCGGCGCGCAGCCGCGCGTGCAGAGTCGCCATTTGTCCCGGTGTCAGTGCGAGCGCTGCCGTCACGTCCGGCGGTCTTGGCCAGGCGAGGTCGGGGAACGACGCGCCGTCGAATTGCGGCGGGTCGGGGTACCTCGGAATCACGTGGAAGTGCACGTGCGGGTCGACCATCATCAGCGCGAGATAGTTGATTCTCTGGAAGCGGAATACCATGCCCAGCGTGTGCTCGATATCGGCCGTTGCGCGCGCGAGCTCCGCATAGGCCTCCGCCGAAACCGCACCCATTGAGGTTGCGTCCTCCTTGCAGGCGAGCACGAGGCTGCCGAGCGTCGGTTGCGCCGGGCGCAACAGGACGACCCAGCTCCGGTATTCGTGCAGCAGGGTTGCGGGGTATCCGAATTTGGCGATCGTTGCATGCATGGGTGAGGCTCCTAGTGAAATCCACCCCGCCGCCATGTCCGCCACAGCGCTCCGATCGCCCCCAGACGAGGGAAACGGCGCATGAACGGCGTGATCTCGGTCTTCACCCCCGAGTGGCGCTCGATCTTCCAGGCAAGATATGACAATCCACCGTCGAAGGTCAACGACGCTTTCAGCAGGCGAAGAACGCTGAGCGCCTTGCCTTGCACGCGGCGCCCGGCCCACGCGCAAGCGCTCGACCAACGTGCTCCACGCGTGCTCGGATTGCGATAGCGTCCTGTCGGCGACATCGTCCATCCCTGTTGTCGGACGAGGGCGCGGACGAGCGCATCGAGCTCGGCCGTGGCGTCGGCATGCAGCGCACGAATCTTCGACGGGCGCTCGGAGCGCAGCTCGGCGGCGTACGTCAGTAGCAGACCGTTCGTCCAGAAAGCCGCGGTGTCGAACTCCTCGGGCAACCGGGGCAGCGTCTGCGCGGCGAATGTCGCAACCGCTGCGCCAAGTGCGCGAACCACACGCTGGCGGACGATCTCGTCCGCGGCGTACAGCAGTCCGCACGGCTGCGCGAACCGGCCCCACAGGTATGGATGAAACCAGCGCGCCGTGCCGCGTTCGAACTGGTCGAGGGACACGACCGCGTACTTCGCGCGCACGGTGCGGCCGGCGAACGATGCTTCGAGATAGTAGACGTTCGGGGCCAGCATCCGGTTAGCGAGCGCCGGCAGCAGCGCGCCGTAGGCCGCACGATAGTCGTCGACCAAGACATAGAGATCGACGATGCCGCCGGCGTCGTCGTGCGCGCGGCGGCAGGAGCCGTAGAAGAGCAGCGCCTGCACATGCGAGCCGAAGCGTTCGCGCAGCAGGTTCCCGAGCGCGACCACGGCGTCCGGGGCCTGCGCCGCGACGTGGCGCTCGATCGTGCCTTCGAGCGAGGGAGTCATCGGAACTGGATGAAGCCCGCCGGGCCGCCATCGGAGAACGCCAGCGGCGAGCCCGCCGTCGGCGAAAATATCTCGCCGTCGACGAAGAAATGGCTGTCGAGTCCGAGCAGCAACCGGTGCGCGTTGCGACTTTCATACCCGTTCGCCGGCGTGATGTAGCCGTTGGGCCGGCCGCGCAGGAGGCCCGGCAGCGCCTTGATCCAGTGGCGTGGGGCCGCGCGCACGCTGGCGTAGTGCAGCGGCGCGGACTCCGTGCCCCAGAAGGGACGCAGCCCGAGGACCAACTGCTCGAGTGTGGTTACATGGACGATCTCGCACGCGAAGGACGCGGGCGCCTCCTCGTCGACAACGACGGTGATCGGCACCGGCGCGACGATAGTGCGCTCGCCGCGGGCCATCGCGATGATGAAGCGCGCCATCGTGACCGCCGGTCCTATTTCGCCGCGCATGCCCAGCGCATGCACTTCCCGCTTGCAGTATTCGATGCCCTGCGTGATTGCCGCTGCGCCGAAGAACATTCCGTAGATCGGCTCCCGTCCCGCGCCCGGGTCGATGCGCATGACCGGACGCTCGACCACGGTGAGCCCGTCGCCGCCGCGCGAAGCGCAGTCGATCAGCGCCCGCAGCGCGCGTTCCTGGCGGCCCTGCATCCCGATGTCGCGGGCCGTCATGTTCGCGGTGCCGCCGCGCAGGACCGCAAGGAGCGGCAAGCGGGGAAACGGGCTCCGTCCGAAGACGGTGTTGAGGACCGCGTTGACCGTGCCATCGCCGCCGCTGATCGCGACGGTGTCGATGCCGCGCTCCGCCATCTCGTGCAGGGCACTCGCGACGGATGCGGGGTCCAGAACTTCGCGACAGGGGATCTGCGGATGGACGTCGAACAGCCGGCGCATGGATGCGGCAGCCTTGAGATTCGCTCCGCTTCGGGGATTCTGCAGAACGCCGATGCGCAATGCGCCCAACCGCGCTGCAGCATCGGGTGCCGGGGCAATCGACGCCGGCACGACGCGGATCCCGTCAGGCCTTGCGCGCGGCGGGTGCGGCGTGGGCGAATACGCGCACCGCGAGCGAGCGCTCATCGACGGTCTGGCCGATTTGCGACAGCCACGACGCCACGGCGTGAGGGCCGTGCTGCGCGCGCGTGGCCTGCAGCAGCCGCACGAGCAGCAGCGCGGTCGACAGCGCCGTCCATGCGGCGACCGCCAGCAGGCCGAGATCCGGCCTGCCCGCGAGGAGGCTCGCCGTGAGCATGATCATGTTCGGATTGCGCCGCGCCGCGATCAGCCGGAACCAGGAGTCGAACGGTCGCCACGTGAAGATCGAGAACCGCGCGATCCACAGCTGGAACGCGCCCTCGCAGAGGCGCCCGCCGACGTAGCCGGCGAGGATGATCCAGTAGACCGTCGAAAGGGCGACGCCGGCGATGGTGGGCGGTGCGAGAGCGAGCCCGAAGCCCCAGGCGATGTACCAGAACGGCGGATGGACGAGATCGATGCCGTGGTCGAAGATGTTCCCCAGCTTGGTCGACGTGACGGTGACGCGCGCGAGCTTGCCGTCGACGGTGTCGAGAAACGTCATGATCCAGCCGGCAAGCAGGCCCCACGCGAATTCGCCGCGCGCGAACAGCGCGCCGGCCACGAACACCAGCACGAGGCTCGCCGCCGTCACCTGGTTCGGTGTCATTCGCATTCGCACGCACGCGCGGGTGACCCATTGCGCCGGAACGGGCCACAGCCACTTGGTCACGAGATCGGTGACACCCTTGTAGGCGCCCGAAAACGTGAGCTGCTCGAGCTCGGCCCGGCGCTCATCGGTGACCGGAAGCACGAACGGGCGATCGAGCTTCTTCAGTCCCATCTCGTAACCCTTGGCCACCTGCTCGATGCTCACCACGGCGCTGTCCGCCAGCGAGCCCGGCGGCACGCTGCCGCGCAGCCAGTCTGCGGCCGCCGCAGCCTGTTCCGCCACGACGTGAGCGGCGAGCGGCATGCGCCGCCCGTCGACGACGCCTTCGAGCAGCACCTTTCGCGCCGTCGCGAGGCCGCGGAGCACGCGGCCGTCGTACAGGCAATCGCCACGGAGCACGAGCAGGGTGTCGTTTGCTGGTAGGGTGCCGCCGCCCTCGCGCTGGAGCGTTATGCCTTCGGCGCGCAATTGGCGTTCGATGCGCTCGGCCGGGGTGAGTCCCCAGAGGCGGACCGGGCTGTCCCCCACTACCACTGCGTGCATGTCGTCGACGAAGGAAATCCGGTTGGCCGCGGCGCGGCAGCGCATCATATACTAACCCGATGACCCGAGTGGACCTCACGATCGACCCCGACCCTTGCCCCGGCGCGATCCCGGACACCGATTTCGCGCTGGCGCACGTGTCGGACCTGCACCTGTCCTCGCTCGCCGGCGTGAGCCCGCGGGCGTTGCTCGACAAGCGGATTCTCGGCTACCTTTCATGGTGGCATCGTCGCCGTCACGAGCATCGGACGGACGTGCTCGACGCACTCCGGGCTAGCCTGCACGGTGAACGGCTCGACCACATCGCGGTGACGGGCGACCTGACGCATCTGGGGTTGCCGCAGGAGTTCCGCGAGGCGGCGGCGTGGCTCGCCCGACTGGGCGAGCCCGAAGGCATCACGGTCGTGCCTGGCAATCACGACGCCTACGTCCGCGAGCCGTGGCCCGACACCTTTGCGCAGTGGTCGCCGTACATGCGTGGAGATGCCGCCGCCCCACCCGCAAATGCCGACGCCGCGTTCCCGATCCTGCGCGTTCGGCGCAACGTCGCCCTGATCGGCTTGTCGACGGCGCGGCCGTCGGGCCCCTTCCTCGCCACCGGAGCGCTGGGCGAGCTGCAGCTGCAGCGGCTGGAGCGGATGCTGGAGCAGACCGCGGCGGCGGGGCTGTTCCGGATCGTGCTCCTGCACCACCCTCCGGCGCCGCACACGGTGCGCTGGCGCAAGTCGCTGCTCGATGGCGCGGCGCTGCGCGACGTGCTCGCCCGGCGCGGAGCGGAGCTGGTTCTGCACGGGCATGCGCATTTTTCTGCCGCCGGCTATCTCGATGCGGCGCGCGGCCGCACCCTTGCGATCGGCGTGCCCTCCGCCTCCTCGGTCGGCGGGAAAGTCGACCGGTACGCGACCTATCACGTCTATCGCATCGCGCGCGTCGACGCCGGCTGGCGATTGCGAGTCTCGGTGCGAGCGTTCTCGCTCGAGAGCGGGCATTTCGTTCCCGAAGACGGCCGGCGGCTGCGACGGGCGTTGGCGGCGGCTCCGGCGTGACCGGCCGGGCAATCCGGCAACGCAAAGCAGAAACGCAGGGATGGACTCGACTGCTGCGGGCTGACCGCTCGTGCTCAAGCGCGGCAAGCGCAGTCGAGTCTGACCCTACTTTTCCGGCATGATTTCGTCGAACTGATTTTTCGTCGCCACCGGCGCCGGCGCTTCCCAGCCACCGCCCAGCGCCTTGATCAGCGTGACGCTCGCGACGTACTGGCGCCCGAGGATGGCCAGCTCCGCGCGCTCGTTGATGAGCGCCCCGGCCTGCACGACGACCACGGCGAGGTAGGTCGTGATGCCCGCGCGGTACTGGTTGTTCGTGATCTTGACCGACTCGCGCGCAGCGCGCACCGCCTCTGCCTGGACGGCGGCTTCTTCATCGAGGATGCGCAGCGCAGCGAGGTTGTCCTCGACTTCCCGGAAAGCTGCCAGGATCGTCTGCCGGTAGTTCGCGACGGTTTCGTCGTAGCCCGCGGTCGCCTGCGCGCTCTGCGCCTGCCGCAGACCGCCGTCGAACAGCGTCCAGCCGGTGACCGCGCCGCCCGCGAAGTCGCGGTTGCCGAAGCCGCCGCCGGCGACCAGGCCGACCGACGGATAGTAGAGGGCTTCGGTGACACCGATCTGCGCGTTGGCCGCAGCCATCCTGCGCTCCGCAGCGGCGATGTCCGGGCGCCGTTCCAGCAACTCGGAGGGAAGCGCCGGAGGCACCGCGGGAATTTTCACATCCAGCGGCAACGGCGCAATGGAGAATTCGGCCGGGGCCTTGCCGGTCAGCACCGCGATCGCGTGCTCCAGTTGCGCCCTTGTCACCGTGGCCTCGAGCGCCTGGGCCCGCGTCGAGTTGAGCTGCGTCTCGGCCTGGACGACGTCTCCGCGGGAGGCCACGCCGACCGCGTACTGATTGCGCGTGAGCTGCAGTGAGCGCTCGTAGCGCGCGACGCTGTCCTGCAGCAGGCGAATCTCCGCGTCCTGCACGCGCAGCAGGAAATAGTTCTGTGCGAGCTGCGCCTGCAGCGACAGTCTTGCCGCTGCCAGCTCGCCGGCCGTGGATTCGGCTGCGGCGGTGTTCGCTTCGACGTTGCGCCGGATGCGGCCCCAGAGATCGAGCTCCCACGCCGCCACGATACCGACGTTCTGATTGGTCCCGCCCGCGCTCAGCGATGGATAGTATCTCGATCGTGCCGCCTCGGTCAGTGCCAGTGCCTGTCGCACGCGCGCTTCGGCGGCGCGGATCGTCTGGTTGTTCACGTCGACCGCCGCGGCCAGGGCATTGAGGTCGGTGTCGCCGAAGAGCTCCCACCAGCGTCCGGCTGCCATCGTGCTCCGCGGCGCGGACGCCTTCGTCGCGCCGGCTTCCTTGTACGCAGCCGGCACATCGACGGGCGGACGCACGTAGTCGGGCCCGACCGTGCACGAGACGCTGGCCGCGAGCGCGGACGCGACGGCGAGAGTGCGAATGGTGCGTTTGCAGGCGGGGTCGGTCATCGTCCTTGTTCCGCCGTACGGGGCACGATGACGGAGCCGCGATCACCGCCGCGCCGCAGGCCGCGGACCCAGAGGCTGAAGCGATCGAGGTATAGGTACACGATCGGCGTGGTGTAGAGGGTCAGGACCTGGCTCAGGATCAAGCCGCCGCCGATCGCGATGCCGAGCGGCTGGCGGAGCTCCGCCCCGTCGCCTCTGCCGAGGGCAAGCGGAATCGACGCGAGCAGTGCCGCCAGCGTCGTCATCAGGATCGGACGCAAACGCAGCAGGCAGGCCGCGAAGATGGCGTCGCGCGAGCTCGCCCCGGTGCGGCGTTCGGTTTCGAGCGCAAAGTCGATCATCATGATCGCATTCTTCTGGACGATGCCGATCAGCATGATGACACCGATCAGCGCGATGACGGAGAACTCCGTCCTGAACAGCATCAGCGCGACAAGGGCGCCGACGCCTGCCGACGGCAGTGTCGACAGGATGGT
Source organism: uncultured beta proteobacterium (assembly GCA_963823215.1). Classification (GTDB taxonomy): domain Bacteria; phylum Pseudomonadota; class Gammaproteobacteria; order Burkholderiales; family Casimicrobiaceae; genus CAIWHR01. Next base: position 253,270 of record CAWGKT010000017.1, on the reverse strand, counting down.
GAGTGGATGGATGAAGCTCTCATAGAGCACGCCCAGGACGATGTACAGCGTGAGCAGTGCGGCGAGAATGAGGAGCGGCTGGGTCTCGAGCACCGCCCGGAACGCGCGCGCGGAGCCCTGGAAGCTGCCACGCACGGTGTTGGGCACCCCGAGGCGCGCGAGGGCATCCTCGATCGCGCGGGTGGCCTGCGACAGCGACACGCCTTCCGGCAGGTTGAAGGAGATCGTCGAGGCCACGAACTGCGAGTGGTGATTGACGGCGAGCGACGTCTCGGCCGGCGCGTGGCGCGCGAATTGCGAAAGCGGCACCTGCGCGCCGCCGGGGGCACTGACGTGCAGGTGGTCAAGGGCTGCCGATGACTGCAGGAACTCGGGCGCGGCCTCCATCACGACGTGGTACTGGTTGAGGGGCGCGTGGATGGTCGAGACCTGCCGTTGCGCGAACGCGTCGTTCAAGGTGGCGTCGATCAGCTTCGGTGTCACGCCGAGGCGCGCCGCGGCGTCGCGATCGATGACGATCGAGGTGGAAATCCCCTTGTTCTGCTGATCGGTGTTGACGTCGGCAAGCTCGGCCAGGCGCGCGAGCGACTCGCGGATGCGCGGCTCCCAGACCCACAGCTCCTCGAGGTCGTCAGCCTGGATCGTGTACTGGTACGTGGCGCGGCTCTGCCGGCCGCCGACGCGTATGTCCTGGACCGGGTTGAGGACGAGGTCGGCGCCGGGCTCCTGGGCGAGCCGGGTGCGCAGCCGCGTCACGATCCGGTCGGCGCTCTCCCCGCGCTCGGCCAGCGGTTTCAGCGTGACGAACATCGACCCGGTGTTGCGTTGGCTGCCGCCGGTGAAGCCGACGACGCTCTCGACGCCCGGGTCGGCGCGCACGATGTCGATGAACGCGGCGAGTTTCTGCCGCATCGCCTGGAACGAGATGCTCTGATCGGCCTGGATGCGGCCCGTGAGCTGGCCCGTGTCCTGTTGCGGGAAGAAGCCCTTGGGCACGATCACGTAGAGCATCACGTTGAGGGCCACCGTCGCCAGCAGGAGCAGCGCCGTGAGCGGACCGTGGTCCAGCGCCCAGGCCAGCGTGCGCTCGTAGCCGCGCAGCACCGCGACGAACCCGCGCTCGCTCCATTGGTGGAGCCGGCTCTCGCGGCGCTGTGCGGCCGGCACGAGCAGCCGCGCGCACATCATCGGCGTGGTGGTGAGCGAGACCACCAGCGAAACCAGGATCGCCGCGGACAGCGTCACCGCGAACTCGCGGAAGAAGCGGCCCACGAACCCGCCCATGAGCAGCATCGGAATGAAGACGGCGATGAGGGACAGCGTCATCGCCAGCACCGTGAAGCCCACTTCCCGGGCCCCGACCCGCGCCGCCTCCCGCGGTGACATGCCGCCCTCGACATGGCGCGACACGTTTTCCAGGACCACGATCGCGTCGTCGACCACGAAGCCGGTGGCGATCGTGAGCGCCATCAGCGACAGGTTGTCCAGGCTGTAGCCGGCGAGATACATGACGCCGAAGGTCGCCGTGAGCGACACCGGCACGGCGACACTCGGGATGAGCGCCGCGCGGCCATTGCGCAGGAACAGGAATACTACGAGGACGACCAGCGCCACGGACAGCGCCAGCGTCTGCCCGGCGTCCCGCAGGGACGCCCGGATGGTGGTGGTGCGCTCCATCATCACCCGGAGGTCGATCGCGCCCGGGATCGACGCGTGCAGCGCGGGCAGCAGCTCCGTGATGCGGTCGACGGTCTCGATGATGTTGGCGTTGGGCTGGCGGCTGATGATCACGAGCACCGACGGCCTGCCGTTGGACGATCCCGCGTTGCGCAGATCCTGCACGGAGTCGACGACTTCGGCCACCGCGGTGAGCTCCACCGGTGCTCCGTTGCGATAGGCCACGATCAGCGGTAGGTAGTCGGCCGCGCTCGTCGCCTGATCGTTGGCGTCGATCTGCCAGTAGCGCGCGCCGTCTTCCAGTGCGCCCTTGGGACGGTTGGCGTTGGCCCCCGCGAGCGCGGCGCGCACGTCCTCGAAGCCGATGCCGTACTTGTGGAGGGCCTGCGGATTGACTTCGACGCGCACCGCGGGCAGCGAGCTGCCGCCGATCTGGACCTGGCCCACGCCCGCAACCTGCGACAGCTTCTGCGCGATGATGGTCGAGGCCGCGTCGTACATCTGCCCCTGCGTCATGGTGTCCGACGTCAGTGCCAGGATCATCACCGGCGCGACAGCCGGGTTGACCTTGCGGTACGTCGGATTGCCGTTGAGGCCGGAGGGCAGTGCGCTGCGGGCCGCGTTCAGCGCCGCCTGCACGTCGCGCGCGGCGCCGTTGATGTCGCGGTCGAGCTCGAACTGCAGGACGACGCGCGTCGAGCCGAGCGCGCTGGCCGAGGTCATCTCGGTGATGCCGGCGATGCGGCCGAGCGAGCGCTCGAGCGGCATCGCGACGGTCGCCGCCATCGTCTCGGGGCTCGCTCCGGGCAGCGACGCCGACACGGAGATGGTCGGCAGGTCGACCCGGGGCAGCGGCGACACCGGAAGCAGGCGGAAGGCGACCGCGCCGGCCAGCGTGATGCCGATCGTGAGCAGCGTCGTCGCGACCGGACGGTCGATGAAGGGCGCTGATATGCCGATGGGTGCACCCTTGGCGCTGCGCGCCCTCCCTCCGAGAGGGGGCAATTCGCGCTCGGGACGGCCCGTCGCGCCCACTGGAGTACCTTCGCGCTGCGCGCTTCGGTATTCGCCCTTGGGGCGGCCCTGCGGGCTCATGCCGCCGGCCTCATCGCGTGCCGCCGCCCGGCGCCGAGGTGCGCAGACGTTCGCGCCGTGCGCTGAGCCGCCCCTCGAGCCGGCCGAACGCGAGATAGATGACCGGCGTGGTGAACAGCGTGAGGGCCTGGCTGACGATCAGGCCGCCGACCATCGTGATGCCGAGCGGATGGCGCAGCTCGGAGCCCACGCCCCAGCCGATCATCAGCGGCAGCGCGCCCAGCAGCGCGGCCATCGTGGTCATCATGATCGGGCGGAAGCGCAGCAGGCAGGCCTGGAAGATGGCGTCCCGCGGCGCCATCCGCTGCTCCCGCTCGGCATCGATCGCGAAGTCGATCATCAGGATGGCATTCTTCTTCACGATCCCGATGAGCAGGATGATGCCGATGATCGAAATCACGCCGAGATCATTGCCGGAAAACTGCAGCGCGAGGAGCGCGCCGACTCCGGCGGAGGGCAGCGTCGACAGGATGGTAATGGGGTGGATGTAGCTCTCGTAGAGCACGCCCAGGACGATGTAGACCGTGACGATGGCAGCCAGGATAAGCCAGAGCTGGTTCGTGAGCGAGGCGCTGAAAGCGAGCACGGCGCCCTGGAGCTTCACCTGCGTGCTCGCCGGCAGGCCGAGGTCCCGCTGCGCCGCCTCGACGGCGTTCACCGCGTCGCCAAGCGATGCGCCGGGCGCCAGGTTGAAGGAAATCGTGGCCGCCGGAAACTGACCGATGCGGCTGACGACCAGCGGCGCCGCGCGCTCGCTCACCCGCGCCAGCGCCGACAGCGGGATCTGCTGCGTCGCGCCCGGTCCCGCGGCGGTGCCCGTCGCCTGACCCGGCAGCCGTGCTGCCGTCGCGGTGTTCGGCGCGGCGACGTAGACGCTGTCGAGCGCGGCAACGCCCCGGCGGAACTCGGGCTGGACCTCGAGGACCACGCGGTACTGGTTGGTCTGCGTGAAGATGGTGGAGACGACGCGCTGGCCGAAGGCGTCGTAGAGCGCGTTGTCGATCATGGCCGGCGTGATGCCGTAGCGGCTGGCCGCGGCGCGATCGATTTCCACGTGCGCCTGCAGGCCGCCTTCCTGCTGATCGGTCGCGACGTCCGCGAGCCGCGGATCCCGGGAGAGCCGCGCGACGAGCTTCGGCACCCACTCCCGAAGCACGGCGGCATCCGCGTCCTCCACCGAGAACTGGTACTGGGTGCGGCTGACCTTGTCCTCGATGGTGAGATCCTGCACCGGCTGCAGGTAGAGCACGATGCCCTCGACGGCGGCAAGCTTGTCCTGCAGCCGCCGGATGACGTCGGCGGCGTTCGCGTCGCGCTGCGACAGCGGCTTGAGGTTGATCAGGAAGCGGCCGCTGTTGAGCGTGGGGTTGCTGCCGTCGACGCCGATGAACGACGACAGACTCTTCACCGCCGGGTCCTCCAGGATCACCTTCGCCAACGCCTGCTGGCGCTCGGCCATCGCGGCGAACGAAATCGTCGGCGGGGCCTGCGAAATGCCCTGGATCGCGCCGGTGTCCTGGACCGGGAAGAAGCCCTTGGGGATCAGGACGTAGAGCACGATCGTCAGCGCCAGCGTCGCGATCGCCACGAGCAGCGTCGCGCCCTGGCGATCGAGCACCCACGCCAGCATGCGCGCATACCGGGCGATCACCCGGTCGAACCACTCACCGCTCTTCCGGAACAGGCGTCCCTGCTCGCGCACGGGCACGTGGCGCAGGAGCCGCGCGCACATCATCGGCGTCAGCGTCAGCGAGACCACCGCCGAGATGAGGATGGCGACGGCGAGCGTGATCGCGAACTCGCGGAACAGGCGCCCGACCACATCGCCCATGAAGAGCAGTGGGATCAGCACGGCGATGAGGGACAAGGTCAGGGAGATGATGGTGAAGCCGATCTGCTCCGCGCCCTTCAGCGCCGCGGCGAGCGGCGGGTCGCCCGCCTCGATGTGGCGCGTGATGTTCTCGATCATCACGATGGCGTCGTCGACCACGAAACCGGTGGCGATGGTGAGGGCCATCAGCGTCGAGATTGTTGATGGAGAATCCGGCGAGGTACATCACGGCGAACGTGCCGACGAGCGACAGCGGCACCGCCACGCTCGGAATGATCGTCGCCGCGACGTTGCGCAGGAACAGGAAGATGATCATCACCACGAGCGCGACGGCGAGCAGCAGCTCGAACTGCACGTCGCGCACCGAGGCGCGGATCGTCTCGGTGCGGTCGGTCAGCAGCACGACGTCGACCGCGGCGGGCAGCGACGCGTTGAGCTGCGGCAGCAGCGCGCTTGATGCGATCGACCACTTCGATGACGTTGGCGCCCGGCTGACGCTGGATGTTGACGATGACCGCCGCCGACTGGTCGGCCCAGGCCGCGAGACGCGAATTCTCGGCGCCGTCGACGACGTCGGCCACGTCGGCGAGCCGCACCGGCGCACCGTTGCGATAGGCGACGATCATCGACTTGAATTCCGCCGCCGACTTCAGCTGGTCGTTGGCGTCGATCGTGGACGCGCGGCGTGGGCCCGTCGAAGCTGCCCTTGGCCTGGTTCGCATTGGCATTGCCGATCGCGATGCGCAGGTCGTCGAGCGAGAGGTTGTAGCGCGGCCAGCGCCTTCGGGTTGGCCAGGATGCGGATGGCCGGCCGCTGGCCGCCGCTGATGGTGACGAGCCCGACGCCGGACACCTGCGAGAGCTTGGCCGCGAGCCGCGTGTCCGCCAGGTGCTGGATCTGCGGCAGCGGCAGCGTGCGCGAGGTGAGCGCCAGCGTGACGATCGGCGTGTCCGCCGGGTTGACCTTGCTGTAGATCGGCAGCTGCGGCAGGTCGGCCGGCAGGAAGGTGCCCGCGGCGTTGATCGCGGCCTGCACCTCCTGCTCCGCGACGTCGAGCGGAAGATCGAGGCCGAATTGCAGCGTGATGACCGAGGCGCCCGCCGAGCTCGACGACGACATCTGCTTCAGGCCCGGCATCTGCCCGAACTGGCGCTCGAGCGGCGCGGTGACGGACGACGTCATCACCTCCGGACTCGCGCCCGGATACAGCGTGACGACCTGAATCGTCGGGTAATCGAACCTGGGCAGCGCGGACAACGGCAGCACGCGATACGCGACGATGCCCACGAGCAGGATGGCGAGCATCAGCAGCGATGTCGCCACCGGCCGGAGGATGAACGGACGGGACGGGTTCACGGGAGTACCTTCGCGCTGCGCGCTCCGGTGTTCGCCCTTGGGGCGTCCGGCGGATCGCGGCGCACCTTCGGCTGCGCGCTTCGGGCTGCGCCTCCTGGGATGGCCGCGCGGGCTTCGCGCCGCGCCGGCCTCCGGCGCCGGACGCCCGCTGGCTCGGCGCGCGACGAGCTCGACCTTCGCCCCTTCGCGCAGCCTGTCCGCGCCGTCGATCACAACCCTTGCCCCGGGCGCGACCCCGCGGTCGATCACCGTGGTCTCGTCTTGCGTGGGTCCCACTTGCACCGGCGTCACGGCGACCGTCAGGTCGTCCTTGACGACATAGACGAAGGCTCCCGCGGTGCCGCGCTGGATCGCCGCCGCCGGCACCAGGATCGCGCCGACCCGCGTCTCGACCGACATCCGCACGTTGACGAACTGGTTGGCGAAGAGCGCGCCATCGGCATTGGGGAATTCGGCCTTCAGCTTGATAGTGCCCGTCGCGGTATCGATCTGGTTGTCTGCGGTCAGCAGCCGGCCGCTGCCGAGCTTCTCCTTCTGGGCGCGGTCGTAGGCATCGACCGGAACGCGAATGCCGGTGCGCAGCCGCTTCATCACGCGTGGCAACGCATCCTCGGGAATCGGAAACACGACGGCGATCGGCTGCAATTGCGTGATCACGACGATGCCGTTGGCGTCCCCAGCGCGCACGATGTTGCCGGGATCCACCAGGCGCAGGCCGACGCGGCCGCCGATCGGAGCCACCACGCGGGCGTGCGTGAGCTGCAGCTTTGCACTGTCGATTCCCCCCTGGTCTGCCTGCACCGCCGCTTCGTACTGGCGCACCAGGGATTCCTGCGTGTCGACCTGCTGCCGCGAAATCGAATCCTGGGCGAGCAGCGTGCGATACCTTTCGAGATCCGCTCGCGCGTTCTCGAGCAGCGCCTGGTCGCGCGCCAGCTGCCCGGTGGCGAGCGTCAGCTGCACCTCGAACGGCCGGGGATCGATCTGCGCGAGGAGATCCCCCGCCTTGACCATCTGGCCTTCCGTGAACGCGACCTTCATCAGTTGGCCGTCGACGCGGCTGCGTACCACGACGGCGTTCAAAGGCGTCACCGTGCCGAGCGCGTACAGGTAGATGTCGAGGCTGCCCTGCCGGACGGGAGCGGCGAGGATGCGACTGGCACCGGCCGACGAATCGATGCGGCTGCCGCGGTCGGCCGCCGCGCTGGCCTTGGTGGATTGCGCAGAGTCGGCCGGACGATGGCCGCCATACCAGATCGCGCCACCGACCGCAGCCGCGGCGAGAACGACGATCGCCGCGATCGCGCGCCCCCGGCGCCGCGACCCTGCCGCGGGCGCGCCCGACGGCGAGCCGGTCGAGCGAGCATTCGAGTTCGTGGAATCCGTCATGGCATCGGGATATGGCTTTCCTTGCGCTGCGACCTGCCGCCGTCGGCAGGGGAACGGCCATGCATTATAGAGTCGGCGGCTTCCCGGAAGGACCGTCCGGCCCGATTCGGTCAAGGGATTCGGCAGGCAAATCGCCAGCGAGCATTCCGCACGGTGCCCGAGCACGGCAGCTCCGGCGGGGAGTCACCCGAATTTGAGTTATGCGCCACAATGGGCGAAACTATTAGGTTGGCGACGATTTCCCCACCAACCCGGCAGGCCTTTTCCGCGGGTCGCGCCGATGCACGGCGCGCGCAGCGAGGTCCCGTCGGGCACGACCACAAGGTGAACCAAGGGTGAAAGCGATTATCCTGAGTGCCGGTCAGGGCCGCAGATTGCTGCCGCTGACCGAACGCGTCCCGAAGTGCATCCTTCCGGTGCGGGGACGGCCACTGATCGGACGGCAGATCGATACTCTGGCCCGGTGCGGCGTCACGGATGTCACGGTGCTCGTGGGCTTCGCCGCCGACGCCGTCGAAGCAACGCTCGCGGAACTCTACGGTTCGGGGCGGATCAGGACCCTCTACAACCCGTACTTTGCTTCCAGCGACAACCTGGTGAGCTGCTGGGTGGCGCGGGTGGAGATGCAGCAGGATTTCCTGCTGTTGAACGGCGACACCCTGTTCGAGGCGAAGGTGCTCGAACAGCTGCTGGCGGCACCGGAACGTCCGGTCACGCTCGCGGTCAGCCGCAAGGACCGCTACGACGACGACGACATGAAGGTCGTGCGCGACGGCGACCGGCTCGTTCACGTCGGCAAGAAGCTGCCGCTCGATTCCGTCGACGCGGAATCGATCGGCATGATGACTTTCCGGGGCGATGGGCCGCGGCTGTTCCGCGATGCCATCGAACGCGCGATACGCACGCCGGAAGCGCAGAAGCAATGGTATCTGTCGCTCATTGACACGCTGGCCCGGAGCGGCGTGGTCTTCACGCAGCCCGTCCCGGCGCAGGGATGGGCGGAAGTGGACAGCCCGGCCGATCTGGAACGCGCCGCGACGCCCGGCGCGCCGTGGCTCGCCGTTGCCGAGCGGCCTTCGGTTCCCGCGTAGCGGGCGATCGCCTAGGCATTGCGCGCGACGATCGCGCGCACCAGATCGAGGTCGGCCACGGTGTCCACGTCGATCGCCGCTTCCGCGAACGGCATCGTCACGACGCCGGCGGCGATGCCCGCCTGCCTGCGATATCCGTCGCACCGCGCCTCCGAGGCTCAGCAGGCGGAGCGCGTACAGCGCCATCGCGCCCCAGCCCACGAGACCGATGACGCGGATGGGATTCTTGCGCTCCGCCTCCACCCGCTTCCAGACCTGCGCCATCCTGCGGCCGCGCGGCGACAGGAACGCGAAAAGGTTGCAGCCGCAGTAGCTCCCGTCGCTGAATTTCAGGACGGTTCTGCGCGTGCGGGGATAGGATCCCTGCACCAGTTCGTGCGGCGCCAGGCCGACGGCGACGTCGCCGCCCAGCGCGCTCGCCTGGTCGAGGAAGTGGCGCACCATGGCGGAGGTCAGGAGCGCATGATCGCCCGTGGTCAGGAGCACCGGCACGCCCTCGGGCAGCGCGGCCAGCGCTGCGGCCGCGCTGGTCGCGGGGGTGGCCTCCGGGCTCAGCCAGCGGACGCCGCCCGACACCATCGCGGAGAGCTCCGTCGATTCCCGCAGTGCGTCCGCCGGCGGGCCGCAGAGCAGGATCGTGTTCACGCGGGCGCTTTGCTCCAGTGCGCGCACGACGCGGACGACCATCGGGTTCCCCGCAATGGGCGTCAGGCACTTGGCCGCAACCCCGGCCGCGACCGCGACCGGATCGTCGCGGCCGCGATCGGCGGCCAGCACGATGGCGTTGAACAACATCAGTGCCCGCCCGGCCGCCCGAAGGGCACTGACCGCCCCCGCGGGGGGCAGCGAACACCAGGCCGAAGGCCGCAGGACAGCCGAAGGCTGGTCCCGCGAAGCGGGATGCGGCTTTGCCGCACACAGAGAGCGTGGGGGCGGCGCAATTTAGCGGGCATCGAGTTCCCGCTCGTAGACGCGGTAGCGCTTGTAGGGGCGCCCGCCGATCGACTCGATGATGCTGCGCATGCCGGCGTTGTCCTCCAGGATCCACGACAATTCGACTTCCCTGACCCCGCGGCGCTTGGTCGGCGGCCGGCATGCGTCGATCACCAGAAACGCGAGCGCCGGACCGATGCGCGTGCGCTGGAAACGCCGCCGCACGCCCATCAGCGGCACGCGGGCGGTACTCGGGTAGCGCACCTTGAGGCGCCACAGAAGCTTCGCCCAGCCGGTCGGAAACAGCCGGCCGCGAAGGTCGCGGATCGCCTCGTTGATGTTGGGAATGACGACCATGAACGCAGCGGCTTCGCCGTCGACCTCGGCAATCTGTATCAGCTCGGAGTCGACCAGAAAGCGCAGATTCCGGCCGAGTTCGTGGAACTCGGCGGCGGTGAATGGCACGAACCCCCAGTTGTCCGCCCAGGCGTCGTTGAAGATGTCGCGCAGCACGTCGATCTCGCTGTCGAAGCGCTTCCGATCGAGCGGTCGGACCCGCACGCGACGGGCGGATGCGGCGACCAGCCGCTTCATGACCGGCGACGCTTCGAAGTCCGGGGTGATCATGTAGGCCAGGGTGTCGACGGCCTTCCGGTATCCGAGCCGTTCGACGTGTCCCGCGTAGTACGGCCTGGCGTGCCCCATCATGAACACCGGGGGCGTGGCGAAACCCTCGACCAGCAGCCCCATCTCCTCGTTGATCGACAGGCTGAAGGGTCCGCGTGCGCGCCTCATCCCCTGAGCGCAGAGCCAGCGTTCGGCGGTTCCGAGCAGCGCCGCGAAGGTCTCTGCGCTGTCCTCCGCGTCCAGCATTCCGAAGAAACCGGTTGCGTCAGCGTAGCGCTCGAGATGCAGCGCGTCGATCTGCGCGCTGATCCGCCCGACCGCTCTGCCTCCGCGCAAGGCGATCCAGGCCTGCCACCGGGCGTGCTGGAAGTACGGATTGCTCCCGGGCGACAAGTGGAGTCGGCGCTCAACGATGAGCGGCCGGATCCAGGCCGGGTCGGATTCGAAAATCCTGCAGGGCACCTCGATGAAGCGATCCAGGCCGTCCCGACCATCGACGGCAACGATCGCAAGCGGTTCCGGCGAGGGGTTGGGGGGCATGGGAGCCATCAAACGCCGCAGGGCGGCCGACCCCAGCCGCGGATTGGCCTCCCTGGGCGCGCCGGATGCCCGGCGCCCATCGCGGCACCGGCAGGCCCAGGCGCCGGCACACGGGCGCTGTTGCGTCATTATCCTACAAGCGCCCGCGCGACGCGGTACCAACGGAAGCGTTGACCTGAGTCAAGGGTAGGCGGGCCGGAATGGGGCGAAGCTGAATGGTCGGAGGCTGTGCACCGGCATGGGAACGAAAGCCTCGACCGCGACGCAATGCTCGCCGGGCAACGGACTTATGACGAAAACCACACCGGACCGGGCCGTTAACTTGACGCGCGGCCGGCAGTTACGTTCTACTTCGACTCGCAACCTGCTAAAATATTGAATTAGCGGTCCGGGCCGCATGGAACAGTCGGAAGAGAACTGTGGAATTGATTGCGGCGGTTTCCGGCTGGGTAGCGTGGCCCGTGTTTGAGCCGGGCGCGTCGACGCTCAGGACAAGGGCGAAGTCGGAAAAGCGATGCCTTCGAGGGGAATCAGTCTGAATCGAGCGCCAGAACCCGGATCGGTTGCCCCGGCAACGCCGACGGTGAATTCGTTGTCGTTGCGGCGAGCCGATTTCGCGAGCTTGGCCGACGCGCTGGATTACGCTGCCCAAGGCGACACGGGCGCGAATTTCTACGCCGGCAGCGGCAAGCTCGCGACGGTGCTTCCCTATCGATTGCTCCGCGAGCAGGCGCTGGTGCTGGCTCGGCGCCTCCTGTCCCTGCGCCTCGAGCGCGGCGGGCGGCTCGCCATCGTGGCCGAGACCAATCCGGACTTCCTGCGCTTCTTCTTCGCCTGCCAATATGCCGGGCTGGTGCCGGTGGCGCTGCCCGCCTCGGTCAATCTAGGCGGGCACGACGCCTACGTGACGCGCTTGCGCGGCCTGTTGCAGGGCTGCGGGGCTTCCGCGGCGATGGCGTCGAACCATTTTCTGCGTTTCCTGCGCGAGGCGGCCGAGGGCGCCGATCTGGCCTTCATCGGAACGCCCGCCGCATTCGACCAGTTGCCGGAACGGGAGTCCGAGCTGCGGTCGAGCGGCCCGGCCGAAACGGCCTATCTGCAGTACACATCGGGGAGCACCAGCTTCCCGCGCGGCGTGGTGATCACGCAGCATGCGGTGCTGAGCAACCTCATCGGCGTGGTCAACCACGGCCTAGACATCCAGGCGGACGACCGCTGCGTGTCGTGGCTGCCGTTCTATCACGACATGGGGCTCGTCGGCTGCATGCTGGCGCCGATGGCGACGCAGCGCTCCATCGACTATCTCGACACGCGCGACTTCGCGATGCGTCCGCGCCGCTGGCTCGAATTGATGACGAGCACGCGGGCGACGATCTCATTCAGCCCGCCATTTGGTTACGACCTGTGTGCGCGCCGCGTCCGTGCCGAGGACGTTGCCCGCTACGATCTTTCCGCCTGGCGCATCGCGGGCATCGGTGCCGAGCCCATCCGCGCCGAGCTGCCCGATCGTTTCGCGCGGCTGCTGGCGCCGGCGGGTTTCGATCACCGCGCATTCGTCCCTTGTTACGGGATGGCGGAGAGCTCGCTGGCGATCAGCTTCTCGCGGCTGCGGCAAGGCGTTATCGTCGACTGGATCGACGCCGATCATCTCGCGGAGAACATGCGCGTGATTCCCGCCGAGGCAGGCGCGAGTCGCGTCAGCGGTTTTGTCCGGTGTGGCGCGCCGCTTCCCGGCCACGAGATCGCCATCCGCGACGACCAGGGTCACCCGCTGCCCGATTTGCACGTCGGCCGAATCAAGGTGCGCGGGCCGAGCGTCATGTCGGGCTATTTCGGCAAGCCGGAGCAGACGCGGCAGGCGCTTTCGCCGGACGGTTGGCTGGACACGGGCGATATCGGATACCTGGTCGACGGCAGCGTGGTTGTGACGGGCCGGCACAAGGACATGATCATCATCAACGGCCGCAACATCTGGCCGCAGGACATCGAGCACATCGCCGAGCGGCAGCCCGAGTTGCGGTCGATGGACGCGTCGGCCTTCTTCGTGCTCGGCCCGGAGGACGAGGAAGTCCCGGTGGTCGTCGTCCAGTGCAACATCAGCGATCCGGCGGAGGTTCGTCTGCTGATCCAGCGGCTGCATCGGGAGATCCGGGAAGAGCTCGGCATCACCTGCCTGATCGAGCTCGTGCCGCGGCACACGCTGCCGCGCACGTCGTCGGGCAAGTTGTCACGCGCGGCAGCGCGCGAAGACTACCTGCGGCGACGCGAGCAGGAGGGGAAGGCGGCGCTCGCCGACTTCGACAAATCTTTGCACAGCGAGCAGGGCGGCCAGCCGAGGGCCACCCCAGGCCCGTAGCCGGCCGCGGGCACGGCAGCGCCCGGCCTCGGTTTCGGCTGCGATGGCGCCCGGCCAGGGCAACCGCCGGTGGCATTCTCCGCTTGACCGCTCCAGCCCTCGTTGCGTTGACGGGAGCGACCGGCTTCATCGGTACGGCATTGCTGTCGCATCTGACCGGTTCCGGGTGGCGCGTGCGCGCCCTCTATCGGCCGCGGTCAGGGCGCGCGCTGGCATCGTCGCCCGGCGTCGAATGGCTGCCGGGTGATCTCGACGATCAGGGCGTGCTCGGCGCCCTGGTGGCTGGCGCCGATGCCGTCATCCACTGCGCGGGCACGGTGCGAGGCGCGCGACAAGCGGATTTCGACCGCGTCAACGTCGAAGGCGCCGGCCGCGTCGCGCAGGCAGCCGCAGGAGCCGCGGGAGCGCCACGGTTCCTGTTGATGTCCTCGCTGGCCGCGCGCATGCCGGAACTGTCCCATTACGCCGGTAGCAAGTGGCGCGGCGAATGCGCGGTCAAGGCAGCCTCGGGGTTGCTGCGCTGGACGGTGCTGAGGCCACCGGCGGTGTTCGGTCCGGGGGAGCGCGAGCTGCGCCCTCTGTTTCGCTGCATCGCCAGCGGTTTCGCGCCGGTGCCGGCGGGAGCGTCCGGGCGGTTTTCGCTCCTGCATGTCGACGACCTGGCGACGGCGGTGCTGCGCTGGCTCGCGGCCGACACGGGGTACGGCGAGACATTCGAGCTCGATGACGGACGCCCGGGAGGATACGATTGGGACACGGTCGTGACTCTTGCCGGTCGCTCGCTGCGCGAGGGGCGATCGGTGCGCCGCGTGCCGATTCCGAGGCCAGTGCTCGCTCTCGCTGCGCTGGCCAACCTGGCGGCTGCGCGCATCCTCGGCTACGCGCCGATGCTGACGCCGGGCAAGGTGCGCGAAATAACGCATCCGGACTGGTTGTGCGATAGTCACGCCTTCGCGCTCGCCACCGGCTGGCGACCTGCCACCGGCCTCGAGCCCGGGCTTGCCCGGGCCTACGGCGCGCGGAACAAAAAGACAGCGTGACCGGGAATATCATGTTGGAATATCCGCAAATCGTGGCCGAGCTCAGCGCGGAGCTGGCGTCTTTCACACAGGGCCGCGTCGAAATCGGCGAAGACACCGACCTCTTGGCCGATCTCAACCTGGATTCGTTGCAGGTGATGAATCTGCTGCTCCACGTCGAGGATCGGTTCGACATCTCGATACCGGTGAACATCCTCCCGGACGTGAAGACCGTGAAGGATCTTGCGTTGCAGATCGAACACCTGACGCGTGAGGCGTGATGGGACTCTTCGACAAATTTCGTAAACTGGCGGCTGCGCGGGGCGACCTCGCGGCGCTCGGCATCGATCCCTTCGGCGTGGAGATCGAGCGCATCATCTCGCCGACCGAGGGCGTCATCCACGGCCGGCACACTATTCTTGCGGGCACCAACAACTATCTCGGCCTGACCTTCCATCCCGAGTGCATCGCCGCGGCGCACCGTGCGCTCGACGCCGAGGGCACCGGCACGACCGGTTCGCGCATGGCCAACGGCAGCTATTCGGGCCACCGCAGGCTCGAGCAGGAGCTCGCGGCGTTCTACGGCGTGCGCGACGCGATCGTGTTCTCGACGGGTTACCAGGCCAACCTCGGCATGCTGGCCGGGCTCACCGGAGCGGGCGACGTCGTGCTGCTCGACGCCGATTGCCATGCCAGCATCTACGACGGTTGCCGCCTCGCCGGGGCGGAGGTTATCCGCTTTCGCCACAACAATGCGGAGGACCTCGCCAAGCGCATGCGCCGGCTGGGCGCGCGCGCCGCCGATACGCTGATCGTGGTCGAGGGCATCTACAGCATGCTGGGCGACCGGGCGCCGTTGCAGGAGATCGTGGACGTGAAGCGGGAGCTTGGCGGCTACCTGCTGGTGGATGAGGCCCACTCGCTCGGCGTGCTTGGCGATCGCGGTCGCGGGCTCGTGGAGGAGCTGGGGGTCCTGGCGGACGCCGACTTCATCGTGGGCACTTTCAGCAAGAGCCTGGGCGGCGCCGGCGGCTTCTGCGTGAGCGATCTGCCCGAGCTCGACCTCGTCCGGTATTCGAGCCGGCCGTACATCTTCACGGCGTCGCCGTCGCCCGCCACGATCGCTTCGACGCGGCAGGCGCTCTCCATTCTCGCCGCCGGACGCGACCTGCGGGCGCGCCTGCGCGAGAATTACCTACACCTGCACGCCGGATTGACGGCGCTGGGATACACGCTCGGCGCGTCGCCCAGCCCCGTGATCGCGGTGGTGCTCCGCGACCGCGTCGAGGCGCTGCAGTTCTGGAGTCAGCTGCTCGCCCGTGGCGTCTACGTCAACCTGATGCTTCCTCCGGCGACCCCGGACGGAGTCTCGCTGATCCGATGCAGCGTCAGCGCGGCACATACCCCCGAACAGATCGATGCCGTTTGCGCCGCGTTCGCCGATTTGCGGGCAACGGCCGGAATCTTCGCGGCGGAGTGCGACACAGGAGCCTGAGGGCGAGTCCTGCCCCAGATGAAACTGTTCGTCGCCTTCAGCCGCGCCTACCCCGTCCAGAGCGCCCTGGTGCTGGGTTCGCTCGTGCTGGCGAGCCTGTTCGAGGGGCTGGGCCTCACGACACTGCTGCCCTTGCTGAGTTCCAGTTCGGGCGGCGCGTCCGGGGGCGCGCAATCGGGTGTCGGCGCTGTCGTGACACGGATGCTCGGCGCCGTCGGTCTCACACCCACGGTGGGCGTGCTGCTCCTGATCGTCGTGATCGGCATGACGCTGAAAAGCGCGCTGGTGCTGGTCGCGAACCGGCAGGTCGGGTACACGGTGGCGCACGTTGCGACGGACCTGCGCCTGACTTTCATCCGTTCGCTGCTTTCCGCCCGCTGGGAGTATTACCTGCGCCAGCCGGTCGGGGGGTTGGCCAACAGTCTGGCGACGGAGGCCACGCGCGGCGCGGAGGCCTACCTCTACGGCGCGACGGTGATGGCCCTGTTGATCCAGACGCTCGTCTACTCGATCGTCGCGCTGCTCGTGTCATGGGAGGCGACGCTGGCGGCGCTCGGCGCGGGGGCCGTTTTCGTCTTTCTGCTGAATCGCCTGGTGCACGTGTCCCGTCGCGCGGGCGCGAAGCAGACCCGGTTGCTGCGCTCGCTGCTCGCCCGGCTCTCCGACAACCTGCAGTCGGTCAAACCGCTGAAGGCTATGGCCCGCGAGAATCTCGCCAACGCGCTGCTCGAGGGCGACACGACGCAACTGAACCGCGCGCTGCGCAAGGAGATCTTCAGCAAGGAGGCGCTGCGGGCATTGCAGGAGCCGATGCTGGCCATCCTGATCGCGGCGGGGCTCTACATGTCGCTGGTGCGCTTCGGAATGTCGCCCGGCTCCGTGATGTTCCTCGCGTTCCTGCTGGTGCGCACCCTGCTGTACCTCTCCCGCATGCAACGCGAGTATCAGCGCATGGTCACGTGCGAGAGCGCCTACTGGTCGCTGCAGGCCGCGATCGACGGGGCCAGGAAGGAAAGCGAGAATCTGCCGGAAGGCGCCACGCCGGAATTGCGGCAGGCGATTCGTCTCGACGACGTCGGGTTCCGGTACCGTGACCGCTGGGTGCTGCGCAACGCGGCGCTCACGATCCCGGCCGGCGGCATCACGGTGATCGTCGGCGCTTCCGGAGCGGGCAAGACAACGGTGGTCGACCTCGTCACGGCGCTGCTGCGACCGCAGGAAGGCGAAATCTGGATCGACGAGCTGCCCTTGGGGCGCGTCGACTGGCACCTCTGGCGCCGGATGATCGGCTATGTGCCGCAGGACACTCTGCTGCTGCACGACACCGTTGCGAACAACGTGACGCTGGGCGATCCGGAGCTGACCCGCGCCGATGCCGAGGCCGCGCTGCGCGCGGCCGGGATCTGGGACCTGGTTTCCGGCCTGCCGGAGGGTCTGGACACGATCGTCGGCGAGCGTGGCGGGAAACTGTCCGGCGGCCAGCGTCAGCGCGTGGCGATTGCGCGCGCCCTCGCGCACAAGCCCCGCGTGCTGATACTCGACGAGGCCACGAGCGCATTGGATCCGGAGACTGAGACGGCCATCTGCCGCACGCTGGAAGATTTGCGCGGGGAGCTCACGATCATCGCGATCTCGCACCAGTCGCCGCTGGTCGATGTCGCGGATCGCGTTTACCGGTTGACCGACGGCGCCGCGTCCCTCGTGGCTGACAGGCGCCTGCAGGCTTCCGCCTGACCGCGTCACAGGGCTGCCGCCGCATCGGCCGTCCCCTTCGGCGCGGGGATGACGGCGCACACTGGACTACCTTTGCGCTTCGCGCTCCGGTATTCGCCCTTGGGGCGGCCCGGCGGGCTTACTGGAGTACCTTCGCGCTGCGCGCTCCGGTATTCGCCCTTGGGGCGGCCCGGCGGGCTCATGCGACATTCGTCAGTCAATCGGGCAATGCCCGATGGCTTCAACCGCAGCGCTCCGGCGCCTCCTGCGGACGCACCCATTCCACGGTCTTGCCGAACAGCGGCAGGCCGACGTAGCCGCGAATCCTGAGCGACCCGTCCGACTCCAGTTGCAGGGTGCTGCTGTAGGTGCGGCCGTCGTTGGGATTGTAGATGTGCCCTGCGCTCCACGCGTCTTCCTTCGTGCGCCGAAAGCCGGTGAGGATCGTGAGGCCGCACAGCGGTCGATCGCGCAGCGCGGCGTCGGGGTTGTGCCGGTCGTGCTTCGGCTGGCCGGCAGCCGACAACGGCTTTTTCTGCCAGTAGATGCGTCCGCACAGCAGGCCGTCGCAATCGTCGATCCAGACGGCCACCTTGCGCTTGTCGGCTTCCCGGTGATCGACCCACAGCCCGCGCACATCGTCGGTGACCGCGCGCTCGGTCGCGCCATGGACGGGAGATGCCAGCGCGAGCGCAAGCAGGAGTGTTGCCGCGGGCATCGGCACGCGAAGGGCCGTGCGAGCGAAAGCCGAACGCGTCGCCTGCGTTGCGCAGGCGCGGGGGCGCTCAGCCGCCACGTGCGCGCACGTTCGCCGGGTAGGTGCCGAACACGCGATCCCACAGCGGCGAGCTGACACCGTAGCGCAATCCCGTGGCGCCGTAGTGATGCTGCAGGTGATAGACCTTGAGGAAGTGCAGGAGTGGCGGCTGCATCGCGAAATGATGCGTGGCGTAGTGAATGTAGTCGTACACCAGGTAGCCGACGATGAAGAACGCGCAGAACGGCTCGATCCACGGCGCGGGCACCACGAGCCGGAAGACCTGGTAGAGCACCGCCATCAGGATGACGCCACCCGCGGGCGGCATCACGAGGCGCGTCTTGTCGCGCGGAGCGGCGTGGTGCACGCCGTGGAACATGAACACGAGGTACTTGCCGATCCGGCCTTGCGCGGGATAGTGGAAAACGAACCGGTGCAGGCAGTATTCGGTCAGTGTCCACACGACAAGACCGACGGCGCCGATCGCGAGCACCTCTGGCAGGGGCAGGCCATGGACAGCCAGGCTCCGCCACAGCAGGAACGTGGCGACGGGGCCCCAGAAGAGCAGCGGCACGATCGGATGCACGTGCGTCAGCGCTTCCAGGAAATCGTTCCTGAACAGCCTGACGGATTGCTCCGTCCGGGTCGTCTTGGGGTCGTCCGCCATCCAGCTTCTCCGAAAGTGGAACGCCGATTTTATACCGCGCCGGCGGCGCGGGCTAACAGGCGCTGCTTCATCCGGCGAGCCAGGAGGACAGGTCGCGGTCGAGCAGCCGGGAAAGCAGCAGGACGTCGGGTGCGAGCGCCTCCCGCACGACGGCTGCCATCTGCGGCGTGAGCGGCGTCGGCGAGGCCTTGACCTTGTTCCAGCCTGTCACGCGCTTGATCAGGCTCCGCCGTTTCGAGCCGTCCGGGTTGTACCTGCGGCCGCGGCGCTGCAGCGTGTCGATCATCTTGCCGCCGCGCATCGCCGGGACGAAAAGCATTCGTTGCAGCCAACGGCACCGGTAAATCTGGCTTTCGTACCTCCGCTCGAAATGCTCCTGGCCGTCGTAGTCGACATGGAGGAACTCGAGGGCGCGCCGGTAGACGCCGAGCGTGTCGGTCGCGAGGTCGTCGAAGACGATGACGTGCGACCGATCGCGTCCTGCGATCGCGAAGAGCCGCTCGACTTGCGCGCCGAGCAGCGCGACCTGGCTGTACATCAATAGCCGAGGGTCGAGGCAGTGCTTGCGGGACTCGTTCCCCGCGGGCGCGCGCCAGCTCGAGTGCCCAGGCCTGGCCGAAATCCGGCTCGTCTTCCTGCAGCAGGAAGCGCATCCGCAAGTGGTACGAAGGCAGCATCCCGAGCGGATTGCGCACGAGTGCGATGAAGCGTGCGTCCGGGTTGAAGCGCCGTATCCGTTCGAGGGTATCGGGCAGGTAGAGGTACGACACGGAGCCCTCGCCCAAAGCCTGGTGTTCCGCCGTGCAGTGGCTGAAACAGCGTTCGAGGTAGTCCCGCCGGAGTTCGTCCGCGGACGGGTCCTGGCGCAGCCTGGTGAAGTAGTGGGGCTCCTTCGGCCGCGAGAAGCAGATCTGCGGGTTGCGCGCGAGATAGCGGCAGAACGCCGTCGTGCCGCAGCGGGGCGCGCCCACCACGAAGAAATCCGGGAAGCGGGGAGTCTCTGTCATCCGTGGGTACCGGAGCCTCCGGCGCGCCGGCTGGTGCGACCGTGGTCGGGCAAGGCACGGGGATACCGATCGCGCCTTGGCTGACTCGTTATTCTACCCGGCCGGGCCGTTCGGCAGTGCCCTTGCTCCCGCCGTGACCCGGCCCGCGAGCCTCGCCCAGCCGTCGTCGATTTCCGCTTGCAGCGTTACGACGTCGGCCTCGCTCAGATGCCGATACCGTCGCTGCAGCCTCAGATAGTCGCTCACGGGGCGCGATTTCGCCGTGTGGTTGAGCGTGTAGGTGCGCCCGTTCTCGACTTCGTAGAGCGGGAATGCGCCGCACTCCACCGCATAGCGCGCGGCGGTCACGCCCGCGTCGTCGGCCAGACCCCAGCCGTCGAGGCAGGGGATGAGCAACGTGATGATCCGCGTGCCGCGCATCGCCTTGGCCTTCTCGACCTTGCGGATCAGGTCGGGCAGGAAGCCCACGCTCGCGGTGGCCACGTAGGGCACCTCGTGGGCGGCCATGATCTCGGTGAGGTTCTTCTTGCGCGACGTCTTGCCCGCGGGTGACGAACCGGTGCTCGCCAGATGCGGCGTCGAGGACGACTTCTGCGCCCCGGTGTTCATGTAGCCCTCGTTGTCGAGGCAGAAGTAGATGAAGTTCTCGTTGCGCTCGGCCGCCGACGAAAGGCACTGGAAGCCGATGTCGTAGGTGCCCCCGTCGCCGGCGAGGACGATCACGTGCGTGTCGTGCTCGCCCCGCGCGTCGAGCGCCCGGCGCAGACCCGATGCGGCGGCGGCGCTCGACTCGAGCGTGGGCTGATAGACGGGGATCTTCAGCGAGCTGTAGGGCTGCGGGCCTGCGATGATCGCCATGCAGGACGGTGGAATGATGGCCATCGTCTTCGGGCCCATCGTGGCGAGCACGTGCCGCACCGACAGCGCGTCGACGCAGCCCGGACACGCCGCGTGGCCCGAGCAGAGCATCGGGTCTTCCCGCAATTCGAGTTTCTGCATGTCGATTCCCGTTCAGCGCCCGCCCGGCCGCCCGAAGGGCGCTGTGCGCCCCCGCGGGGGGCAGCGAACACAGTGAGCGTGGGGGTCGTTCATTCCACCCACACCGAGTGAGGCCGCGGTTCGCTCCCGCTCGCCATCCGGACGAACTCGGCGATCCGCGAAGGCGAGACGTTGACGCCGCCTACGCCCGCGAGATAGCCGTGAATCCTGGGCGCGCCGGGGATGCCGTAGAGCGCGGCGCGCAGCTCCTGGTGCAGCACGCCGCCGTGGCCGGGCGAATAGTTGCGATCGAGCACCAGCACCTCGGGCACGCCGGCCAGCGCCTCGACGAGCGCCTGCACGGGCAGCGGCCGGAACAGCCGCACCTTGACGAGGCCGACCGCCAGGCCGTCGTCGCGCATCGCGTCGACCGCGTCGCGCGCGGTGCCGCACATGCTGCCCATCGTCACGATGACGATGCCCGCGCCTTCACAGCGGTAGCGCTCGACGAGCCCGTAACTGCGGCCGGTGAGCTCGCTCCATTCACGGTCCGCCTCGAGCGCGACCGCCGGAACTTCATCCATCGCTGCGCCGAGCGCCTGGCGATGGCGATAGAACATCTGCTGCGTCACCACGTTGCCCCAGGACTCGACCTTCGCGGTGTCGAGCCGATGCTCCGGCGCGTACGGCGGCAGGAAGGCGTCGACCAGCTCCTGTGCCGGCACCTGCACCGGCTCGAGCGCGTGCGAGACGTAGAACGCGTCGAGGTTCACCAGCACCGGCAGCAGCCACGCGCTCGCCGACCCGGAACGCCTGGAGCACCGTGTCGAGCGACTCCTGCGCGCTCTCCACGTAGAACTGGATCCAGCCGGTGTCGCGCTGGGCAAGGCTGTCCGTCTCGTCGGGCCAAAACGCCCAGGGCGACGCCAGCGTGCGGTTGACATTGGCCATCACGATCGGTGCCCGTGCGCCGCTCGCGTAGTGAAGCAGCTCGTGCATGAGCAGCAGGCCCTGCGAGGCCGTCGCCGTGAACACGCGCACGCCCGCCAGCGAGGCCGGGATGCAGGCGGACATCACCGAGTGCTCGGACTCGGGGGTGATGACCTCGGCGTCGAATTCGCCGGCGGCCTGGAACTCGGTGAGCTTCTCCAGAATCGGCGTCTGTGGCGTGATGGGATAGACCGGGACCACCTTGGGTCGCGCGAGGCGCGCCGCCCACGCGACCGCGTGGTTGCCGGTCAGCAGCATCGGCTTCTCCCGCGCTGGGGTTCCGTCGCGGGCATTCATCGCGATTCCTCGATCATCTTCATCGAGCCGGTCGGGCACTCCTTGACGCAGATGCCGCACCCCTTGCAGTAGTCGGTCAGGACGACATAGCCGTCGCCTTCACGCTTCACCGCGAGATCGGGGCAGTAGACCACGCAGTTGTCGCAATGGATGCACGTCCCGCAGGAGAAGCAGCGCGCGGTTTCGGCGAGCGCGCCGTCGAGATCGAAGCCGAGCTGCACCTCGGCGTCGCTCGCGAGACGCTGCGCGACGGGGAGCCGTTCTTCGGGCGTCCGCGCTTGCGCGGGGTAGTAGAACGTGTTGATCGCCGCAAGCGAGACGACGGGCTCGGCGGCGCCACCCGCGCCGGCATCGGCGCTGCCGCCTTCGGCGCGCGCGCGCAACATGCGGTCGATCTCGTGCGCGGCGCGCTGGCCCATGCCGATCGCCTCGGTGACGAAGCGCGCCATGCTGGCGACGTCGCCGCCCGCGTAAACGCGCTCGAGGCTCGTCGCCTGCTGCCGGCCGGCCTTCACCAGCGCGCCGTCGATGTCGAGCGCGCCTGTCGAGCGGCGCGAGTTCGGGATCCTGCCCGATCGAGGGGACGATGGCATCCGCCGCGAGCGAGAATTCGCCGCCGGCGATCGGTGTCACGCGTGAATTGCCCGCGCGCTGCACCGGCCTCGAACCGCACGCGCACGCACTTGAGCGACGAGGCCCGCGCTGCCGGTGTCGACGGCCTCGGTCAGCATGGCGCCGTCGACGAGCGCGATGCCTTCCTCCAGCGCCTCGGCGACTTCCTCGCGCTGCGCCGGCATCTGCACCCGCGCTCTCGAGCGCGAGAATCGTGACTTCGTGCCCGGCGCGCCGCGCGCTGCGCGCGACGTCGAGCGCGGCGCTGCCGCCGCCGATCACGACCACGCGCCTGCCCAGCGCGGGCGGGGCGCCGGCATTCGCCCGCGCCAGGTAGTCGGCACCGTCCATCACCCAGGGCCGCGTGTAATCGAGCCGCGGCAGGCGCTTCTGGCGGCGGGCGCCGATGGCGAGGTACACGGCGTCGAACTCCTTGCGCAGGCGCTCGAAATCTTCGCAGGTCGCCAACGATTCGCCGCAGCGCACATCGATGCCGAGCGCCACGATGCGCGCGATCTCGCCGTCGAGCACGGAGCGCGCGAGTCGATACGACGGAATGCCGTAGCGCATCAGGCCGCCCAGCTCCGCGGAGGATTCGAACAACGTGACCGCGTAACCGCGGCGGCGCAGGTGGAACGCAGCCGAGAGTCCGGACGGTCCTCCGCCGACGATCGCGATCCGTTCCACGTGTGCTATCTCGATCGGCGCAAACGTCCAGCCCTCCGCGAGCGCCTGATCGCCGACATGGCGTTCGAGCCGGCAGATGGCCAGCGCATCGTCGAAGCTGGCGCGATTGCAGGCGGCTTCGCACGGATGGTGGCAGATGCGCCCGGCGACCGCGGGGAATGGGTTGTGTCGCGTCAGGATCTCCCACGCGCCGCGAAAGTCGCGCGCGCGGGCACGGCCGATCCATTCCGCGATGTCGCCGTCCACCGGGCAGGCGGCGTGGCACGGCGACGGGGCGTGGATGTGCTGCGGCAACGCGGACCGCCACGTGCCGGTCTTGAAGACCTCGGTGGAGCCGGTCGTCCAGATGCTTGGCCCGGGATCTTTCGTGTTCATGGCGCCGCCGCGGCCGCCACGGCCTCGAGCTGGGCATCGACCGAGCGATAGCCGTCCTCGCATGCCGCGATGTTCTCGTCATGCAGCTTCGGCGCCTCCGCGGTGAGCGTGCGGGTCAGCGCCTCGAGTTTCGGCGCTTCGATCGCACGCGCAAGGGCGCCCAGCAGCGCGGAATTGACGATCCGACCGAGGCCGTGGCGGCGCGAAATCGCAGATGCCGTCGACCGGTATCACGCGATAGCCCGGCAGCTTCCCGGCGAACTCGGCGGGCGTGCTGCGACGAGTTGACGACGATCAGCGTATCGGGGCGGGCTGCCGCGAGCAGCCGGCCCTCGAGCAGGCTCGCGTCGAAGCACAGGATCGCATCGGCGCTGCTCGATGTCGCAGCGCACGCGGATCGGTCGGTCGTCGACGCGGATGAACGAGCTCACCGGCGTGCCGCGCCGCGCACCGCCGTAGCTCGCGAAGGACTGCACCTGCCGCCCTTCGGCGAAGAACGCCATCGCCAGCAGGCTGCCGGCCGTCTGCGCGCCCTGGCCACCCCGGCCCTGAATGATGATCTGCAGCAAGAGTTCATCTCCTGAGGCGTCCGGCGCCGCCGCTGGGGCGTGCACGCCCGATGCGGGCGGCCGACGCGAGAGGTCCATTGTTGGGCGAGTGCAGGGGCAACACCTTGGTACAGATCAAGAAGATCGCGATGTCGCAGTGCAGCGGGAACGGGCGGATGATGGACCCCCACGCTCACAACGTTGGCTGCCCCCAAGGGGGCGCATAGTGCCTTCGGGCGGCCGGGCGGGCTCTAGGGGTCCGCCACCGGCGCCGCCGGCTCTGCTTTCGGAGTCCACAGCACCGCGACCATCGCCGCGACGACGAGCGCCAGCGCCGTCCACTCGGGCGCGCCCGGGCGCTCGCCCAGCAAGAGCATCCCGGCGAATACGCCGACGATCGGCACCGGCAGCGAGGACATCGACGATACCGCGACGGGCAGCGTGCGCGCGAGCGTGAACCAGGCCCAGTGCGCGAACGTCCCCGCGAGAAAGATGTTGTACAAGATCGCGAACCATGCGCCGGCCGAAGGCATCATCGGCGGTCCCGGGGGTGCCGCGAGCGGCGCGAGAACCGCGAGCGGGACCCAGCCGGCGATCATCAGCCAGCCGGATAGCGAATTCTGCGGGATGGGCAGTCTCCATTTGCGCAGGAGCACGGTCCCGAACGCCCACGAAATCGCCGCGCCGACGATGAACAGCGCGGCTGTCGGCGTGCGCTGAAGGTGCCGGATGTCCTCGCCCAGCAGTACGCCGAGCCCGAGGACGCCCAGTGCCATGCCCGCCAGCTTGCGCTTCGACAGGGGCTCGTGCAGCAGGGCAAGCGAGAAGAGCACGCTCCACACCGGCATCGTGAAGGCGAGGATCGCGCTGCGCCCCGCCGGCAGTTGCTGGACCCCGAACAGCAGCAGTCCGTTCCAGCCGGCGATGTTGAACAGCGCAAGCAGGGCCACCTTGACCCACAGCGGGCGCGGGATGCGGATCGAAGCGCCGGACATCGCCGCAACCGCGAGCAAGCCGAGCCCGGCGAAGGGCAGCGTCAAGGCGCGAAACGTCAGCGGCGCGATCTCGCTGACGCCCATTTTCAGCACCGGCCAGTTGCAGCCCCAGACGAGAGCGAGCACCCCGACCGGAAACAGCGCCGCGGCGGTGATGTGCGGCGTGGGCGACGCTTCGGCGCGCGTCAACCCCGCTCCCTTGGCGACGGCGGCACGCCGTATTTGCTCTGGTGCAGCTCGCGCGCCTGCGTGACCCAGCCGTCGCGGCGGACGCGGCCCGGAAATTCCGGTAGCTTCGCATCGATCTCGTCGATTTCGCGCTCGCTCCAGCGCGCAATCTGCCGGTAGGTCGAAATGCCGAGCTGCTGCAGCATGCGCTCGAGCACCGGGCCGACACCGACGATGAGCTTCAGGTCGTCCGGCGCCCCGGTTCCGAAAAACGGCGGCGGAGCGTTGTTCTCGAGATCCATGACGAGCTGCCGGTAGCGCGCGGTCTCGCCGCGCGCCGCCGCGACATCGCCATGAAGGACTCTGCGGTCGGCAGCCAGATCGGCAAGCTGGGTGAGTGCGGCGTCACGCGCGGCGATCGACCGGCGCAGCACCGCTGTCTCCGTCTCGAGGCTGCGCATGATCCGCGCACGCTCCGCGATCGCGCCGTCTTGGGTGGTGCCGGGCCGTGGCGGCGTCGGGGACGCGATGGCCACGGCTGGCGGTTCCTCCGCGGGCGGAGCGGGTGCCGCGGACGGCAATGCGTCCGGCCCCGCGGCGGGACTCGCGCGGTACCTGCGCGCCCGACCCGCAGCGTAGCCGAGCGCGAGCGCGACGGCGAGGGCGACAAGAAGGGTCACGGTCGACACGGTGGCGTCCTGGTGCGGGATTGGGGGAGCGGTCCGGGCTGCTGGCGTGGGTCCGGCGCAGGGACAGGGGCCGGAGCATGCGGCGCATTATCGCGCAATCCCGGCGGCGCCGCGGTCCGGTGCTCCTGCCTGTTAGAATCGAACGTGAATTCCCTGCTGACGACCATGTCCGACCTCAACGACCGTCCATTGGCCACCGCCGGTCGCGATCTGGACGCCCCGGGGGCTGCTTCGGCGCCCCGGGAGGCCGACCCGGGTGAGGCCAAGCCGGAGTTGCGCGCTGCCATCGAAAAGCGCCCGGCTTCCCTCTGGCTGTTGATGGGGGTCGGCGCGCTGGTCATCCTTGCCGCGGTTGCGTTCTGGCTTGACGGCAAGCGGGCGCAGCAGTCACTGCGCATGGAGGTCGCGCAACGGCTCTCCGGCATCGAAGCGTCAACGCAAGCCGCCGGCAAGGCGCAAACGCAACTCGCCACGGAAATGCGCGATGCGCAGGCCAAGATCGCGCTGCTCGAGGCGCGGCTCGCCGAATCGCAGGCGGAGCAGGCGGCGTTGGAGGCGTTGTACCGCGATCTCGCGCCGTCGCGGGACGAAATCGCCATCTCCGAAATCGAGCAGGTACTCCTGGTCGCCAGCCAGCAGTTGCAGCTTGCGGGCAACGTGCCGTCGGCGTTGACGGCGCTGCAGCTGGCTGAGGCCAAGCTGCAACGTCTGGATCGTCCGCAATTCGTCCCGTTGCGACGCGCACTCGCGCGCGACATGGACCGGCTGAAGGCCATACCCTACGTCGACATCGTCGGCATGAGCCTGAAGCTCGATCAGGGGATTGCCGCTGTCGATGCGCTGCCGCTTGCGATGGACGAGCGGGTGCCACCGCCCGCGCCGGACAAGGCCGCAACGCCTGCCGACGATTCGCCGTGGCGCCGTTTCTTCGCCGATCTCTGGAGCGACGCGAAGCAGTTGATCCGGATCGAGGTCGCGGACCGGCCTGCGGCGCCGCTGGTGCCGATGGCGCAACAGTATTTCCTGCGCGAGAATCTGAAGCTTCGGCTGCTAACGGCGCGGATCGCGCTGCTGGCGCGCAACGACGCGAGCTTTCAGGCCGATCTCTCCGCCGTGGACGCGTGGCTCAAGCAGTATTTCGACATGCGCGCGAAACCGGTGCAGGCGTTGCAGGCGACCGTGCGGCAGCTCGCCGCGTCGCCGATGCCCGGAGAGACGCCCGACCTGAACCGGAGCCTGGAAGCGCTGCGCGTGCTGCGTCTCGGGCAGGATCGCGCGGGGGGACGGGGACCCGCGGCCGCGCCGGCGCCACGATAGGCTGGCTGGTGCGCGTCCTTTTCTGGTTCCTCCTGCTCGCGGGCGCGGCCGTGGCCCTTGCGCTCGCGGCGCGGCTGACGAGCGGCTATGCGCTGTTTGTCGCGCCGCCATACCGGGTCGAGCTCTCGCTCAATCTGCTGCTCGTCCTCGCGCTCGCAGGTTTCGTCGCCTGCTACGCGCTGCTGCGGATCCTCAAGCGCGCTCTCGGCTTGCCCGAGGAGGTGCGCCTGTACCGGCGCCGGCAGCAGCTGGAGCGCGCCCGCGCGAAGCAGGACGCCGCGATCGTCGCGCTGCTCGAAGGCCGCTTCGGCCGGGCGCGGCAGTTCGCGGATGAGGCGCTGGCGATCCCCGGCTCGTCGGGCTTGTCCGCGCTGATCGGTGCGCGTGCCGCCATCACGACCCGCGAGTTCGACGTCGCCGAGGCGCTGCTCGCGCGGCCCGACGCCAGCGGGCCGAGTCTCGCGGTGCCGCGGCTGATGCTCGAAGCCGAGATGAAGCTCGAGCAGGGCCAGCCGCTCGAGGCACTCGGCATCCTCGGCATCCTGCGCAAGGAGGCGGGGTCGCATACCGCCGCGGTGCGGCTGGAATTGCGCGCGCTGCAGGGGGCGGGCCGCTACGCCGAAATCCCGCCGTTGGTCGATCAACTGGTCAAGCGCAAGGTGTACGGCGTGCCGGAGGGGGAATTCGTGCGCGCAGCCGCGCATGCGCAGGAGCTCGCTGCCCGCGTGCTCGACGGCGAAGGGCTGCGCGCCTACTGGGCCAAGCTCACCGACGCCGAGCAGCGCATGCCGAAGATCGCGCGCGCGGCGGCAAACAGCTTCATCGCGCTGGGCGGCGACCGCGAAGCCGCGGAATTGCTCGCCCGCAGCCTCGAGCGGGAATGGAACCCCGACCTGGTCGCGCTCTACGCGCAATGCCGGCCCGCGGACGGCGCGCCGCAGCTCGAGCAGGCCGAACGCTGGCTCGTGCTGCACAGCGGCGACGCGACGCTCCTGTATGCGCTGGGCGTGCTGTGTGAACGGGCGCAGCTGTGGGGCAAGGCGCAGACCTATCTGGAGGCGAGCCTCGCGCTCGACGACACCTGGCGCACGCGCGTGGCGCTGGGCGAGCTCTTCGGGCGGATCGGCCGCGACGCCGAGGCCAATGCGCAACTCGCGGCCGCGCTGAAGCTCGCGCTCGCCGAGCTCGAGAAGTAGAAATCGGAGTCAAATCGGGGTCCGCGGCTGCACCGCGTACGTGAAGCTGTCGGCGAAGAACTCTTCCGGGGGCAGCGCGCGCATTTTGACGAAGCTCTTGCGCGCGGCATCGACCATTGCCGGACCGCCGCACACGTAGACCTGATAACCGGAAAGATCGGCGAAGTCGTCCAGCACCGCCTGATGCACGAGGCCGGTGCGGCCGGGCCAGCCGTCCGCGGGCGCGGGCTCGGACAGCACCGGGATGAACGTGAAGCTGCGGCTCTGCTGCTGCCATCGGCCGGGCAGATCGGGCTGATAGAGGTCGCGTTTCGCGCGAGCGCCCCAGTACAGCACCATCGGCCGCGTCGCGTCGATCCCGCGGTGCAGTGCGTGCTCGATGATGCCCTTGATCGGCGCGAAGCCGGTGCCGCCGGCGACGAAGATGATCGGCTTGTCCGATTCCTCGCGCAGGAAGAACGTGCCGAGCGGCCCTTCGAAGCGCAGGATCTCGCGCCCTTTGAATTCGTTGAACAGCTGAGGGGTGAAATGCCCGCCAGGGACAAAGCGAACGTGCAGCTCGAGCAGCGCGTCGTCGTGCGGCGGCGTGGCGAGCGAGAAGCTGCGGCGGCGGCCGTCCTTCAGCAGCAGGTCGATGTACTGGCCGGCCAGAAACTGCAGGCGCTCGTTCGCCGGCAGCTTGATCTTCACGATGGCGACGTCCGGCGCCGGCTTGTCGATCGACTCGACACGGCAGGGCAGCTTGCGGATCTGGATGTCGCCGCTCCTGCGCACTTCCCTCACTTCGAGCACGAGGTCGGTCAGCGGCTTTGCGCAACAGAAGAGCGCCAGGCCCTGCCGCTTCTCGTCGTCGGTGAGCGTCGATGGCTGGTGGGGGCCGTAGTCCACTTCCCCGCCGACGATCTTCCCCTTGCACGTGCCGCATGCCCCGTTGCGGCAGCCGTAAGGCAGCATCAGATCGGCGGCCATCGCCGCCGTGAGGACCGTGTCGCCGTCGTCGCAGGGGAACGAGAGGCCGCTGGGGTTTATGGTAATCTGGTGTGGCATGGCGACGATGTGAAGGCAGGGGTCCTGCGCCGCGCATCGGCGCGAAAGACGCGTCCTGCAGACATGGTGTGACTAGAACGTGATCCGGGTATTACTGATCGGTTGCGGTGACGTCGCGCTGCGCACGGCCCGCCTGCTCCATCCCAAAGTGCGCCTCTACGGGCTTACGCGCCGCGCCGAGGACGCCGCCAGGCTGCGCGCGCACGGCATCGTCCCCATCATTGGCGACCTCGACCGGCTCCGGAGCCTCGACCGTCTGCGCACTGCGCCGTTCGCGGTGATGCATTTTGCGCCGCCCCCGTCGGGCGGCCGCGACGACGCGCGAACCCGGAAACTGATCGCCGCGCTGACGCGGGCGCGAAGCATACCACAGCGGTTCGTCTACATTTCGACGTCGGGGGTGTACGGCGACTGCGCAGGTGCCCGCGTCGCCGAAACGCGGCCGCGCCGCGCCCGGACGCCGCGTTCGCGTCGCCGTGTCGCGGCGGAAGACCGGTTGCGCGCCTGGGCGAAGCGCCACGGCGTCGCGCTGTCGATCCTGCGCGCGCCGGGGATCTATGCCGAGACGCGGCTGCCGCTGGAGCGGATCCGGCAGGGGACGCCCACGCTGCACGCGGACGATGACGTCTTCACCAATCACGTGCACGCCGACGATCTCGCGCGCGCGGCCGTCGCAGCGCTGTTCCGCGCGAAGCCCAATCGGGCATACAACGTGAGCGACGACGCCGAAATGAAGATGGGCGGCTGGTTCGATGCCGTCGCCGACGCCTTTCATCTGGCCCGTCCGCCGCGCGTGTCGTGGGAGGAGGCCGAGCGCCGCATCGCGCCTCTGCTCCTGTCGTTCATGAGCGAATCGCGGCGCCTCCTCAACGCCCGGATGAAGCGCGAGCTGCGGGTGCGCCTGAAGTACGAGACGCCGCAGCAGCTCCTGACCGAGATTGCGCCCCGTGACCTGAAGAAGCAGCTGGCGCTGCCGCTGTGAGCGCGCCGGGCCGCCCCAAGCGCGAACTGCCGCGGCCTCCGCGGGGTCGTGAGGCAATGATGCGCCCGGATGTCGGCCGCCACCCGCACTCGCGGACGCGCCCTTCGGGCCTGGCCTTCGGCCCGCTCGCACGGGCGACCCCCGGAGGGACGGCGCGAAGTGCCAAGGGTGCACCATGAGTGCGCCGCGCCGGGTCGCGATCGCCGCGCGGCTCGACGCCTACGAACGGCTCATCCGCCTCGACAAGCCGATCGGGATCGGGCTGCTGCTGTGGCCGACGCTCTCCGCGCTGTGGCTCGCTGCGCACGGTGCGCCGACGTGGTCGCTGGTGCTGGTCTTCACGGTCGGCACGATCCTGATGCGCTCGGCGGGCTGCGCCGTCAACGACTGGGCCGATCGTGGCTTCGATGGCCACGTCGCGCGCACGGCGGGCCGGCCGCTCGTCGGCGGCGAGATCGCTCCGTGGGAGGCGCTGCTGGTCGCCGCGGCGCTGGCGTTCTGCGCGTTCCTGCTGGTGCTGTCCACCAACCGGACCACCATCCTGCTGTCGTTTCCGGCGGTCGGCATCGCCTTCGTCTATCCGTTCTTCAAGCGCTTCTTCGTGCTGCCGCAGGCTTTCCTTGGCATCGCGTTTTCGTTCGGGATTCCGATGGCGTACGCGGCCGTCTACGATGTGGTGCCGGCGATCGCCTGGTGGCTGCTGCTGTTCAATCTGTTCTGGGTCGTCGCCTACGACACCGAGTACGCGATGGTCGATCGCGACGACGATTTGCGCCTGGGCTTGCGCACGTCGGCGATCGCCTTCGGGCGCTTCGACGTGCGCGCGGTGATGCTGTGTTACGCGATCTACCTCGCCGGAATGGTCGCGGTGGGAATGCGGCAGACGATGGGCCCGTTTTACTACGCCGGGCTGGTCGCGGCGCTCGCGTGCGCCGCGTATCACTGGACGCTCATCCGGGGTCGCGATCGCGATGCCTGCTTCCGCGCATTCCTGCACAACCACTGGCTCGGGCTCGCCGTGTTCGCCGGCATCGCGCTCGATTACGCCGTGCGTCTCGCGGCGTGGCCGCGCGAGCTGTGAGCATCGGGGACAGGCCACCTCTTTCGCCCGGCAGGAATCCGCGATCGAGGCCGGGGCGCGCAAAGGGGGTGGCCGGTCCCCAATTGCGCGGGCTGCCGCCGGTGCTCGGGCGCGGCGTGAGGGTTCTTGTTCTGGGCAGCTTCCCTGGCGCGGCCTCGCTCGCTGCGGGCCAGTATTACGCGCATCCGCGCAACCATTTCTGGCCGCTCATGGCGGCGGTGATCGGCGTGCCTTTGCCCGCGCTGCCCTATCGGCAGCGGCTCGCCGCGTTGCGCGCGCACGGCATCGGCCTGTGGGACGCGATCGTCGCGTGCCGGCGTCGCGGCAGTCTCGACGGCGCGATCCGCGATGCCGAGCCGGCGGAAGTCGGGCGGGTGCGCCGCGCCGCGCCGGAGCTCGCACTCGTCTGTTTCAACGGCAAGACGGCGGCGCGATCGCTCGCCATCTGGGGCGATGCCGGTTACGCGACGCTTGCGCTGCCGTCGTCATCGCCCGCGTACACGCGGCCGTTCGCCGAAAAACTCGCCGCGTGGCAGGCGATTGGCGCCTTCCTGCAGGCCGCGGTTCGGGCGCGGGCATGATGATTGCGCGTCACCGATGGGCGGCCATCGTGGCGGCGACATTGGTTGTGGCCGCAGCGAGCGGCTGCGCGACCCGCGGGCGGCTTGCTGCGGAGCGGGTGACGTTCGATTCGCTCGACCTCGATCCGGCGACCGGCACCCCGGTGCGAGTCACCGCCCTCATGTTCCGGCCGGAGGGCGCGAGCGACAGCCGGTATCCCGCGGTCGTCGCGCTGCACGGCTGCGGCGGCATGTTCAGCACGCTGCCGTCGCGGCGCGAAGCGCTGTCGCTGCGGCATCAGAGGATGGCCGAGTTGCTGGTCAGGGAGGGTTATGTCGTGCTGTTTCCCGACAGCTTTCGTCCCCGCGGTCGCGAGGAGATCTGCACGATCGAGATCCGGCAGCGGACGATCACCGTGACGGCGCGCCGCCTCGACGCGCAGGGTGCGCTCGCGTATCTGCAGACGCGCCCGGAGGTGGCGCCCGACCGCATCGCGCTGCTCGGCTGGTCGCATGGCGGAAGCACGCTGCTGGCAACCTTCAACGCACGTCAACGCGCCGTCGCCGCATGGAAGGATCGTAAGGGAGCGCCACCGTATTTTCGTGCCGGTGTCGCTTTCTACCCGGGATGCATCGAATCGCTGCGCACGCGGGACGGGTACGCGGTGGCCGCACCGCTGACGCTCTTCATCGGCGGGGCCGACGACTGGACTGCGCCACAGCCGTGCATCGATCTCGCCGGGCGATTGACCGCGGCGGGCGAGCCGGTGACGATCACCGTCTATCCCGGCGTCTATCATGGCTTCGACGGGCCGGCGGCGCAGGGCCGGCTGCGGCTCGAAGTGCCGAATGGGGTCAATCCGGGGCAGGGCGTGACGGTCGCGCCCGATCCGGCCGCGCGCGAGGACGCCTATGCCAGGCTCAGGGCGTTGCTGCGCGCCGAGATCGGCGCGCAGCCCTAGGTCGCGGCCCTGGCCCTTCGGCGACAACCTGCTCCCGCCTGAGCCGGGAAAGCCCGACGGGACGCAAAGGTCCGTTCCGGGCCTGATTCGACAAAGCGGGAGGGGCGGCCACCGATTTGATAGGATGCGCCCTTTGCCGGGCATTGCGCTCCGAGGGAATGACATGACGGGATCGACACGCCGAATCGCGCGCGCGCTTCGCGCGACATGTCGCGCGATGGTGATGGCTGCCGGTGTCGCCGGGGCCACCTCGGCCGCCGCGCAGGAGCTGATCCCCGACATCATGGTGACCAAAATCGTCAACGCACCGGTTGCCGACGTGTGGAAAGCGTGGACGACCACGGAGGGTATCGAAAGCTTCTTTGCCCCGAAGGCGGCGAAAGTGGAGCCCTGGCCGGGTGGCGCGTTCGAGCTGTGGTTCGGCGTCGACCTTCCCGAGGGGTCCCGCGGCAGCGAGGGCTGCAAGGTGCACAGTGTGAAACCGATGGAGCAGCTCGTGTTCGAATGGAACGCGCCGCCGACAATTCCCACGATCCGGGTCCTGCGCACGCTCGTCTATCTCGACTTCAAGCCGCTGCCCGGCAACCGCACCGAGTTGACGCTGCGCAACTTCGGCTACGGGGACGGCGAGGAATGGGCGAAGTCCAGGGCCTACTTCGCGCGGGCCTGGCCCGCGGTGATGGCAAGTCTCGAACAGCGTTTCGCGCCGAAATAGCGGACGACCGTGGATCTCGGACTCGCGGACCGGATCGTCGTCGTCACCGGCGCCAGCAAGGGCATCGGATATTCGTGCGCCGAAGCGTTCGCGCGCGAGGGCGCGCGGGTGGTGCTCGTTTCGCGCAGCGCCGCCAACCTCGACGCGGCGCGCGCGAGGTTGCCGGCGACGCGGCACGCGCCGCGCACTCTCGTTGCCGACCTTACCCGCGCCGACGATGCCGCGCGCATGGCCGACGTCGTCGAGCGCGAAGTGGGCCCGATCGACGTTCTCGTCAACTCGGCCGGCGCGGCGCGCCGCTATGCGCCGGCCGACCTCGACGTCGACGCGTGGCATGCGGCGATGGACGCGAAGTACTTCAGCTACATCCATCCGATCGACGCCGTCTTGCGCCGCATGGTTGCGCGCGGCCGCGGCGCGATCGTCAACATCATCGGTTCCGGCGGCAAGGTCGCGAATCCCGTGCACTTGCCGGGCGGCGCGGCGAATGCCGCGCTGATGCTCGCGACCGCGGGCCTCGCCGCCGCTTATGCGCCGCAGGGCATCCGGATCAACGCGATCAATCCCGGTGCCACGCTCACCGGGCGCGTGCAGGAGGGCCTGACGGCCGAAGCGAAGATGACTGGCCTCGCCGAGGCAGAGCTGCTCGCAGCGGATGCAGGCGCGGATTCCGCTCGGCCGCCTGGGCACGCCGGAGGAGGTGGCGCACGTCGCGCTCTTTCTGGCATCGGGTGCGGCGAGTTACGTGACCGGCGCGATCGTGCCGATGGACGGCGGATCGAACCCGGTCATCTAGCGAATCATGCGACGCGCGAAGTTGCCCCCGGCGTTGCGTCGCGCCGGCGGCAATGCGCGGCGCCGAAGCGGCCGTGCCATACCGGCATTCCTTGCGTTGCCAAGAATATCAAGGTTGTCCAACTGGAGGATCCACCATGCTGACCGACATCGACATCGCCCAGCGGGCGAAACTGCTTCCGATCGGAGACATCGCGACGCGACTCGGAATACCCGATGCGGCGCTGGAACCCTATGGCCACACCAAGGCCAAGGTGTCGCTCGACTGGCTCGCGGGCCTGGCCGGGCGTCCCGACGGCAAGCTCATCCTCGTCTCGGCGATCAGCCCGACGCCGGCGGGCGAGGGCAAGACGACGACCACCGTGGGGCTGGGCGACGCGCTGAACCGGATCGGCAAGAAGGCGGCGGTCTGCCTGCGCGAGCCCTCGCTCGGACCCGTCTTCGGCATGAAGGGCGGCGCCGCCGGCGGCGGCTACGCGCAGGTCGTGCCGATGGAGGACATCAACCTGCACTTCACCGGCGACTTCCACGCGATCGGCGTCGCCAACAACCTGCTCGCGGCGCTGCTCGACAATCACATCCACCACGGCAACGCGCTCGACATCGACGTGCGGCGCATCGCGTGGAAGCGCGTCGATCGACATGAACGACCGCGCGCTGCGCGACATCACCGTCGCGCTGGGCGGGCCGGGCAACGGCTATCCGCGCCAGGACGGCTTCGACATCGTCGTCGCGTCCGAGGTGATGGCGATCTTCTGCCTGTCGTCTTCGCTCGCCGACCTCAAGGAGCGCCTGGGCAAGATCGTCGTCGGCTACACCCGCGACCAGAAGCCCGTTCACGCGCGCGACCTGCAGGCGCACGGCGCGATGACGGTGCTGCTCAAGGATGCGTTGAAGCCGAACCTCGTGCAGACGCTCGAGAACAACCCGGCGTTCATCCACGGCGGCCCCTTCGCCAACATCGCGCACGGCTGCAACTCGGTGATCGCGACCAAGGCGGCGCTGAAGCTCGCCGATTACGTCGTCACGGAGGCCGGGTTCGGCGCCGACCTCGGCGCGGAGAAGTTCATCGACATCAAGTGCCGCAAGTCCGGTCTGCGGCCCAGCCTCGTCGTGCTGGTCGCGACGATCCGCGCGCTCAAGTACCACGGCGGCGCCGACGCGAAGGAGCTCACGCGCGAGAATCTGCCGGCGCTGGAGAAGGGCGTGGCCAACCTCGAGCGCCACATCAACAACGTCCGCAACCACTACGGCATGCCCTGCGTGGTCGCGATCAACCACTTCACGTCGGACACCGACGCCGAGATCGCGCTGCTCCGGAAGAAGGTCGCCCATCACGACGCGCCGGTCGTCGCTGGCGAGGCACTGGGCGGATGGCAGCGCCGGCGCCGAGGAGCTCGCGCGGACCGCGGTCGAGGTGATCGATCGCGTGCCGGGCGACTTCCGCCTCGTCTACGACGATGCCGACACGCTGTGGGACAAGATGAGCAAGGTCGCCACGAAGATCTACGGTGCGTCCGAGGTCGCCGCCGACAGCAAGGTGCGCGCGCAGATCCGGAAGCTGCAGGCCGACGGCTACGGCCACTACCCGGTGTGCGTGGCCAAGACGCAGTATTCGTTCTCGACCGATCCGCTGCTGCGCGGCGCGCCGTCGGGCCACGTCGTCAACATCCGCGAGGTGCGGCTCGCCGCCGGCGCCGAGTTCATCGTGATGATCTGCGGCGACGTGATGACGATGCCCGGACTGCCGAAGGAGCCGTCGGCCGCGCGGATCGACCTCGACGACGACGGCAAGGTCGTCGGGCTGTTCTAGGATCCTGCGCCCAGATTGCGCCCGGCGATCAGGTCGACTTCGTCTTCTCGCGCACGAAGAGCGTCATCAGCGCGCCGAATGCCGCCGCGCCGGCCAGCAGCAGGATGCCGCGATCCCACGCGCCGGCGAGATCGCCCGCCGCGCGCCCGCGATCGAGCACGGCGCCCACCAGCGGCTGCAGGATCCCGGTGCCGAGGAAGATGCCGACGTTGACGACCGAGGTCGCGATGCCCGAATGCTCGGGCCGGTTGACTTCCTTCGCGACCGCCCACGTCAGGGTGAAGCCGGGAATCAGCGAGCCCCATCAGCGCGAACCACGCGAGCGTCGCCGGCAGCGGCCACTGCGCGTGCAGCACCCACGGCAGCCACGACAGCGCGTACAGCAGCCGCATAGACGCGCATGACGCCGCGACGGCTGCGCAACCGGTCGGACACGATCCCGACGATCACCGCGCCGAAGGCGACGCCGAGCAGCAGCACGCTCGTGTGCTCCGCGGCGATGACGCGCGACATGCCGTAGGTCTGCTCCAGATACGGGACCGCCCAGAGTCCGGCGAACGCGAGATAGCTGCCGGCGATCCCGACGTTGACGAAGAATCCGGGCCACGTCGCCGGATTGGCGAGCACGCGCCGCAGGGCGTGCGTCCAGTGCATGTGCGTCGCCGCGGCGACCGCGGGCGCGTGCACCGGCGCGAATCCCATCTGCTCCGGGCGATCGCGGACCTTCCACCACGAGGCGATGCCGAGCGCGATCGACAGCGCCGCGAGGCCGAGGAAGACGGCGCGCCACGACGTCAGCGTGACGATCCACGCGAGCGGCGCGCCGGCGATCACCGCGCCCAGGTTGCCGGCGAACATCGTGACGCCGTTCAACGTCGCGAACCGGTTCGCCGGGAACCACACGGCGCTCACCTTGAGGATCGCGATGAACGCGACCGACACGCCGACGCCGACCAGCGTGCGTCCGGCGGCGGCGACTTCCCAGGTCGGCGCGAGCGCGAACGCGATCGAGCCCAGGCCGGCGACGATCGAGCCCGCGGCCAGGATCCGCCGCGGCCCGAGCGTGTCGGCGAGCACGCCGACCGGGATCTGCAGCACCGTGTAGACGTAGAAATACGTCGCGGCGAGCGTGCCCAGCACCGCGCTGTTGATGGCGAACGCGTGCGTCAGCTCGGTGGCGATCGCCGCCGGCGCCGTGCGGTGGAAGAACGACAGCACGAAGCTCGCGAGCGCGATGCCGAAGACGACGCGGCGGGCGCGGACGAAGCGGGTGTCGGGCATGACGAAAGGCATGCGACATTGTACGGGCGCGCCCTAGGCGGACGGGGTTTGGTAACATCGGCTCGGGCAGGGCTTGGCGACCGACCGCGTCTTTCGCCGGCACTCGTCGCGATCGTTGCATTCTGCTACGCGAAAAGCGTGGTCTGTCCCCGATTTGCGATTTGCCGATTTACGAATTCCGCCGACTCCCCGATGAAATACGCCGACCTCCGCGACTTCCTCGCCCAGCTCGAACGCGCGGCGAGCTGAAGCGCATCCGCGCCGAGGTCGACCCGCGGCTCGAGATGACCGAGATCTGCGACCGCGTGCTGAAGGCGGGCGGCCCCGCGCTGCTGTTCGAGCGGCCGAAAGGCTTCGCGGGAGCGGGCGGGCGACCGCGGATTCCCGTCCTCGGCAACCTGTTCGGCACGCCGCAGCGCGTGGCGCTGGGGATGGGCGAGGAGTCCGTCGCGGCGCTGCGCGAAGTCGGCAAGCTGCTCGCGTTCCTCAAGGAGCCCGAGCCGCCGAAGGGCCTGAAGGATGCGTGGCAGAACACGCGGCCCGTGTTCATGCAGGTGATGCACATGGCGCCGAAGGAGCGGAGGTCGGCGCCGTGCCAGGACATCGTCTGGGAAGGCGCCGACGTCGATCTCGCGCGCCTGCCGGTGCAGACGTGCTGGCCGGGCGATGCCGGTCCGCTGATCACCTGGGGCCTCACGGTGACGCGCGGGCCGCACAAGACGCGGCAGAACCTCGGCATCTACCGCCAGCAGGTGATCGCGCGGAACAAGGTGATCATGCGCTGGCTCGCGCACCGCGGCGGCGCGCTGGACTTCCGCGACCATGCGGCGAAATCGCCCGGCACGCCGTTTCCGATCGCGGTCGCGCTGGGCGCCGACCCGGCGACGATCCTCGGCGCGGTCACGCCGGTGCCCGACACGCTGTCCGAATACCAGTTCGCGGGGCTCCTGCGCGGCTCGCGCACCGAGATCGTGAAGTGCATGACGCATGACCTGCAGGTGCCGGCATCGGCCGAGATCGTGCTCGAGGGCTTCATCCAGCCCGATGCCGCCGATCCGACCGGCTACGAGACCGCCGCCGAGGGTCCGTTCGGCGACCACACCGGCTACTACAACGAGGTCGAGCGTTTTCCGGTATTGACGATCGAGCGGATCACGATGCGCCGCGATCCGATCTATCACTCGACCTACACCGGCAAGCCGCCCGACGAGCCGGCGGTGCTGGGCGTCGCGTTGAACGAGGTCTTCGTGCCGCTGCTGCAGAAGCAGTTTCCCGAGATCGCGGACTTCTACCTGCCGCCGGAGGGCTGCTCGTACCGGCTGGCGGTCGTGGCGCTGAAGAAGCAGTATCCCGGCCACGCCAAGCGCGTGATGTTCGGTGTCTGGAGCTTCCTGCGCCAGTTCATGTACACGAAGATGATCGTCGTCACCGACGACGACGTGAACATCCGCGACTGGAAGGAAGTGATCTGGGCGGTCACGACGCGCGTCGACCCGGCGCGCGACACGCTCATCGTCGAACGCACGCCGATCGACTATCTCGACTTCGCGTCGCCGGTGTCCGGACTCGGCAGCAAGATGGGGATCGACGCGACGAACAAGTGGCCAGGGGAGACGACGCGAGCGTGGGGCACGCCGATCGCGATGGATGCCGTGGTGAAGGCGCGCATCGACGCGCTGTGGCAGGACCTGGGGCTGTGAGACGCTAGCGCGGCCGGTCGCGCCAGTTACGCGCGAGCCGGACGGCGATGAGCGCGTACGATGCGAAGCGCAGCCAGCGCGCGAGACGATGCCGGCCCAACAGCGGGCCCATGAGGGTGATCACGGTGGCGGCGATGGGTCGCGCGGACTCGACGCGATCGGCCACGGAGGAGGGCGCGACGATCGCCTTGATCTCGTGCACCGCGAGCACGACCCGCTGGCGGTCGAATTCGGCGCGCGTCGCGAGCAGCGCCTTCCTTTCCGCCCGAGCCGCTCCTGGCGCGCCGCTCACTTCTCGTCCTCGAAACGGGTTGCCAGCCACGCGCGATCGCGCTCGAGCTCCGCGAGGGTGGCCGCGAATAGTGGCGCACTGGCCTTCCGGTGCACCGCGAGGCGCCATAGCGCCACCAGCCCGAGCAGCCCGTAGACGATCGTCATCCCGCAGAGCGCCGCGATCCGGTATGTGTCCCAGAAGAGCCACGACCACGAGCATGGACGCCGCGAGCACGGCGAACGCGAAGCAAGTTACGGCAATGAGCGTGAGGATGAGGCCATCGACCGCCCGCGCCCGCGCATCCTCGACCTCGACCGCAGCGAGCTCGAGCCGCGTGCGCCCGAATCCGAGCAGCGCGGCAGCGAGCTGCGCCGCCGCAGCGCGCAAACCGCGCCGGGGCCCCGGGGCCGTGCCGTCTGCCACGGCCGCGGGCTTACGTGCGGCGGTTCAGCAGCAAGCCGACGGCGAGGCCGACAGCCGCGGCGACGCCGATCGCATGCCACGGATGGTCGTGCACGTAGTCGTCGGTGGCGCGGGCCGCGGCCTTGGCGCGGTCCACTGCCTCGCCTTCGAGCTCCTGCAGCCGGAGCTTGGCGCGCAGCAGCTTGGTCTCGACCTGCGAGCGGAGGTCGCGAGCCTTGTCGCCGGTTTCGGCGGCCGCGCGCGTGAGCATTTCCTCGGCCTCGCCGAGCACGTTGGCAAGATCGTCGACGAGTCGTTCGCGCGGGCTTTCGGTGTTTTCGGACATGGTGTTCTCCTTCGCTGTGTCGCATGCCCCCATTCGGGGGACGCCTTACCAACCCAAATTTTATTATAAGCTCTGATTGGCGAGGCCGGTCTTGACGCACGCCAAATATCGCGCGCCTTCCTCGTTCCGGACGGGCGATCCGGGCATAATTTCGATTCAGGAATTCGAATTCGAGGTCCCCATGACCAAACTGCCAGCCGTCGATCCGGCATCCGTTCCCGAACAGCGCGGCTCCGGCTATCCGGAGCCCTTTCGCTCCCGCATGGGCGAACGCGCCAAGCGCCGGCTCGGCGATGCCTGCGGACTCACCCGGTTCGGCGTCAACCTGGTCGCGCTGGGCCCCGGCGCCCAATCGGCGCTGCGCCACTGGCACACGCAGGAGGACGAGTTCGTCTATGTGCTGACGGGCGAGGTCGTTCTGGTCACCGATGACGGGGAACAGGCGCTGGGGCCCGGAATGTGCGCCGGATACCCGGGCGGCCGGAAGGATGCGCACCATTTCATCAACCGCGGGGCCACCCCTGCGACCTATCTCGAAGTGGGCAACCGGATCGAAGGCGACAACGCGTTCTATCCGGATGACGACCTCATGTGGGGCGAGGACGAGAACGGCGTCTTTGCCGCGCACAAGGACGGCAGGCGGTATTGAGGCGGCAGGGCGGCGGCAGGTGTTGATTTCCGCCGCAGGCGCCCGCATATTCCCGGCTGCGGCCATCTGGGTCGCGCTGCGCAAGGATTGACGCCATGGCCGACTTCCCCGCCCCAAACGCCGGTACCGCCGCTGCCGAACCGCCGGTATCCGCGGCTTTGCTCGCGTACGCACTCTTTGGCGCCGCGGCGGTGGTGGCGCTGGTTTCATCGGGATTCCCGGCGGTCGCGCCGTTGATGGGCATCGTGGGCATCGCGGGCCTCATCGTCGCGTACGTGAAGCGCGGCGACGCGCAGGGCACGTGGGTCGCGTCGCACTTCACCTGGCTCATCCGGACGTTCTGGTATTCGTTTCTCTGGGGCGTGGTGGGGGCCCTCGTGCTGCTGGTGCTTGGCATCATCCTGATCGGCATACCGATCGCGCTTCTGATCTGGGCCGTCGCCTCGATCTGGGTGATCTACCGGGTGATCCGCGGCTATCTCGTGTTCAAGGAAAGCAGGCCGATGCCGGGGCTGTGACGCGCCGGACGGTCCGCGGACCGGCAATGGGTTCCCGTTGCGGCGCTTTTGCGCGCTAACGCGTTGGCGTCCAGCCGGCGCCGTTGCGATAGACCCACTGGACCAGGAACTCGAGGGCGGCCTGCGTCTTGTCGGCGTTCGCATGGTTGACGATCGCGACGACGACGAAGCGCCGACCCTCGGCGTCGATTACGTAGCCCGCGATCGCGCGCACGCCTTCGAGCGTCCCGGTCTTCAGCAGCGCCTGGCCGGCGACGCTGCCGTTCTGGAACCGCCGCTGCAGGGTGCCATCCATCGCCGCGACCGCAAGCGAGCTCGCGAACTCCTCGCGCACTGCGCTGGCATCGGCGGCGAGCAGGAGCCGCGCGAGGCCGCCCGCGCTGATCCGCTCGCGCCGCGACAAGCCCGAGCCATTTTCGAGCACGAGGCCCGGCAATGCGAGCTTGCGGCGCACGAGCCACTGCTGCACGGCTTCCTTCGCGTGAGCCGTCGTCGCGGGCGGGGGCGCGATCGTCGTGGCGAGCGTCAGGAACAGCTGCCGCGCCATCACGTTGTTCGACAGCTTGTTGACGTCGCGGACGATGTCCCACAGCGGCGGCGACTCCAGCGTGGCGAATGGCCGCGCACCGGCGGGTGCGATCCCGCTCTTCCAGCCGCCGGCGAAACGTCCTCCCGCCGCGCGGAAATACGAGTCGAACATGCCGTGGACGTACGCCGGGTGGTCGAGCAGGGAAACCCACCATTCGCGTTCGCCGCAGGCCGCGGGATAGCGACCGACGAAGGCGGCTTCCGCGCGCGCGCCGCGGTCGACAAACGTCGCGCCCACGATGGCGCGCCAGTCGCCGCACTCGCCGGCGGCCAGATGGGGCGGGGCTCCGACGCTGACGCTCGCGAACAGTGGCTCGACCTTGAGGTCGACCGCGTCGGCAGACGCGCTCGGCGCGAAGGCGAACCTGACCGTCTTGAAATTGACGAGCAGCGCGTCGGGTCCGACGTTGTAGGGCTTCTGCGGCTCGCCGTCGAAGGCGGCGGGGTCGTGCGCGGCGGACGCGAAGTGCGAACGGTCGAGAACGAGGTCGCCATCGATCGCGGACAGCCCGTGCGCGCGGAGCGCCCCCATGAAGGCCTGCCATTGCTCGACGGTGATCTTGGGGTCTCCGCGACCCTTGAGAATCAGGTCGCCGTGCAGAACGCCATTGTCGAGGGGGCCGCCCAGGTAGGCATCGGTCTGCCAACGGTAGTCGGGGCCGAGCAGCTCGAGCGCGGCGAACGTCGTCACCAGTTTCATCACCGATGCGGGGTTGCGCGGTCGCTCGGGGTGCTGGGCGAAGAGCGGCTGGCCTTTCGTCACGTCCTGTACGACGACGCCGACCGCGTCGAGTGGCACGCCCGCAAAGACGAACATCCGTCCGACCGGACCCGGCAGTGCCGCTGCGACGGTGCCCGCAGCGCCGGCAACGAGCAGCGCCAGCGCGAGCGCGCGCCCTGTTGAGCGAAAGACGTGACGCTCCGGCTCCTTACGCCACATCCAGGATCTCGCTCGTCCGCGTGACCAGCAGCGCGAACTCGTCGTCGGTCACGACGTAGGGCGGCATGAAATAGACGGTGCGGCCGATCGGCCGCAGCAGGATCTCGCGCGTCAGGCCTTGGGCGAAGCACCAGCGCGCGAAATCGGCGCGATCCGTCTCGACATCGAAGGCCCAGATCATGCCCCGCTGCCGGAAATTGCAGACCTTCGGATGGGACGCGAGCGACGCCGCGAGCGCCGTCCAGCGTGCGGCCTTGGTGCGATTCGCGGCAAGCACGTCGTCGTCGCGAAAGATGTCGAGCACCGCGAGCGCGGCGCGGCAGGCGAGTGCGTTCCCGGTGTACGAGTGCGAGTGCAGGAAGCCGCGCGCCGACGTCGTCGGCGTAGAACGCGGCGAAGACGCGCATCGGTCGACAGCACGCAGGATAGCGGCAGATAGCCGCCGGTGATGCCCTTCGACAGGCAGAGGAGATCCGGCGCAATTCCTGCCTGCTCGCACGCAAACAGCGTCCCGGTGCGGCCGAAGCCCGTCATGATCTCGTCGGCGATCAGCAGCACGTCGTGGCGCGTGCAGAGCTCGCGCGCCCGCGCGAGGTAGTGGGGGTCGTGCATCGCCATGCCCGCCGCGCCCTGCACCAGCGGCTCGACGATGAACGCGGCAATCGATGCGTGGTGCGCGC
The DNA here is from genome assembly GCA_963823215.1 of uncultured beta proteobacterium. Lineage (GTDB taxonomy): Bacteria > Pseudomonadota > Gammaproteobacteria > Burkholderiales > Casimicrobiaceae > CAIWHR01. The sequence goes on along the minus strand of CAWGKT010000017.1, from coordinate 209,531 downwards.
CAAGGTGCGCGGCGAGCGCGTCCGCCGCGCGCTCGGCGACGTCGTGCGCTGTCTCGCCCGGCCCGGCGCCGCGCGCGTCCGGCGTGGGCACTGTCATGTTGCGCTGGAGCAGCGGCGCGTAGGCATCGCGGAAAACGGGAACGTCGGTCACGGCGAGCGCGCCGAGCGTCTCGCCGTGGTAGCCGCCGGCGACCGAGAGAAAGACCGTCTTTCCGGGTCGGCCGCGGTTCGTCCAGTAATGGAAGGCCATTTTGAGAGCGATTTCGGTCGCGGACGCGCCGTCGGAGCCGAAGAATGCGTGACCGAGGTTCCCCGGCGCAAGCGCGGCGAGGCGTTCCGCGAGCTCGATCACCGGTCGGTGAGTGAATCCGGCGAGGATCACGTGCTCGAGTTCCCCGAGCTGCGCGGCGATCGCGGCGTTGATGCGCGGATGCGCGTGCCCGAACAGATTCACCCACCAGGAGCTCACCGCATCGAGGTAGCGACGCCCGTCGAAGTCGTAGAGCCATGCACCGTCGCCGCGGGCGATGGGAACGAGCGGCAGCGATTCGTGCAGCTTCATCTGCGTGCACGGATGCCAGACGGCGCGCCGGCTCCGCTCGAGCCAGTCGCCATTGGCGGACGGCCCGGCGAGCGATGCCCCGTCGGGCGGGGAATAAAAGTTCCGAGCGGGTGTTTCTCTCATGGATGGCGCGTGACGAACCGATTATACCGGCGGACCTGCCGGGCGCTCGCCGCACCGTGCATCGCACGGTGCGGCGGAAGCTTGACCGCCCGTTGGGCCGCAGACCAGAATCGCCCGATGGCAAGCAACGGCACCGCGTACACGTCGACCGCGATAGTGTTGCACTGGCTCGCGGGCGTGCTGATCCTGTGCGGGTTCGCGCTGGGCGTCTCGCTGCAGGATCTGCCGCTCAGCCCGCAGACGCTGCGCCTCTACGGCTATCACAAGTGGATCGGCATCACGGTCTTCCTGCTGGCCGTGATGAGGCTCGCGTGGCGCGTCGCGCATCCTCCGCCGGCACCGGAGACGATGCCGGCATGGCAGCGCCGTGCCGCCTCCGCCGCGCACGCGCTCCTCTACGCATTGATGCTCGTCATTCCGCTGTCGGGCTGGATCTACAGTTCCGCCGCGGGGGTGCAGGTCGTCTACCTCGGGCTTGTCCCGCTGCCGGACCTGGTGCCCAAGGACAAGGCCCTCGCCAATGTCCTCAAGGCCGTGCACGGCACCTTGAACTATGCGCTGCTCGCACTGGTCACTTTGCATGCGGGCGCGGCGTTGAAGCATCATTGGGTCGACCGCGATGACGTGCTCCGGCGGATGCTGCCGTTCCTGCCGCGCCGGCAACCGGATTTGACGCCATGAAGACGTTGCCGTTCGTTCATTCCTCCCCTCGCGGCGATGCTGCTGGCGGCAGCCGGCGGCGCCTCGGCGCAGGGCGTGCTGATCGACAAGAGCGAGATCCGCTTCGTATCGAAGCAGATGGGCGTCAACGTCGAAGGCCGGTTCCGCCGCTGGCAGGCCAGCGTCGACTTTCGCCCTGGCGATCTCGCGCATTCGGCGGCGGGCTTCGAGATCGACCTCGCCAGCATCGATCTCGCGAGTGAGGAGTCCGAAGCCGAGGTCCGGCGGCCGTCGTGGTTCGACACGGCGAAGTTCCCGGTCGCGAAGTTTGCGTCGACCGGCATCAAGAGTCTCGGCGGCGATCGGTACGAGATCGCCGGCACGTTGTCGTTGAAAGGCCTCGCGCAGGATGTCGTCGTGCCGGTGACGCTCAAGCGCGACGCCGCGGGCAACAGCGTCGCCGAGGGCGAGTTCAAGGTCAGGCGCCTCGATTTCAAGGTCGGCGATGGCATGTGGGCGGACACCGACACCATCGCGAACGACGTCACCGTGCGCGTCCGCATGGTGCTGCCGCCGGCGCGGTGATGACGGAAGGCCGTTCGGCGCGGACGGCAGAGCCGTGACGAGCCTCCGGCGAGGTGACGGGTGAGGCCACCCTTGCGAACCGTGGCGCTGCTCGCCCTGGCGGCGTGGCTCGCCGCGAGTGGCGGCGCGCGGGCCGACCCGGCCACGTTTCTGGTGGACGCCGACCTTACCCGCGCCCGGTTCGCCGTGGCGTATCTCGGGATTGCCACGGCGCACGGGCGATTCGGGCGCACGTCGGGCGCCATCGGTGTGGACGCGCAGCAGAAGGTCGAGCGCATCGACCTCGCCATCGACACCGAGTCCGTCGACATGGGCTGGGACCTGCGCGATGCCTTTGTCCGCAGCGAAGTCATGTTTGACGTGCAGCGATTTCCCCGGCTGCGTTTTCGATCGACGCACGTTTCCTACGAGGGTGCACGGCTCGTCGGCGTTGAAGGGGACCTGACGCTGCGCGGCGTGACGCGCCCGGTGCGACTCGACGTGACTCGCGTCGAATGCGCGATCCGTCCCGACGACGGACGAGAGGCTTGCGGCGCGACGGTGACGGGACGCATTTCGCGCCGCGCGTTCGGCATGGACTTCGCGTATCCGCTGATCGGCGACGAAGTGGAGCTGCAGTTCGAGGTGACAGCACTGCGCGTCGGAGACACCGGGGCGGGCAAGGCGTCGCAGGGCCGATCCGTGCCCCGGCCGGCGACCCGTCCCGAGGGACCCTAGCGCCCCAGACGCGCCTGCATCCGCAGCATCGCCGCAACCAGTTCCTGCGTGATCCCGGGCTCGCGAATGGAGTGACCCGCGTCCGGGACGACGATGTATTCGGCCTCCGGCCACGCGCGAGCAAGCTCGTCGGCGGTCACGGGCGGGCAGATGACGTCGTAGCGGCCCTGGACGATCGTGCAGGACAGGTGGCGAATCCGGCCGACATTAGCGAGGAGTTCGTCGGCGCCGAGGAACGCCTGGTGGACGAAGTAATGCGCCTCGATCCGCGCGATGGCGAGCGCGGAGGCGTCGCGGTCGAACTTCGGCAGCGGGTCGGCCGACGGCAGCAGCCTCGAGCACGCGCCTTCGTAACGATCCCACGCATGCGCCGCGGGCATGTGCACGGCCGGATCCGGATGGGTCAGCCGGCGATAGTAGCTGCGCAGGAGGTCATCGCGCTCGCGGACCGGCAGGAACTCGGAGAAGGCGTGCCAGGCCTCGGGAAAGGTGTGGCGCATGCCGTGCATGAACCAGTCGATCTCGGAGGGGCGCGCGAGAAATATTCCGCGCAACACGAGCCCGAGGCAGCGCATCGGGTGGGCTTCGGCGTAAGCGAGCGCGAGCGTCGATCCCCAGGAGCCGCCGAAAAGCAGCCACTGCGTGATGCCGAGATGGCGGCGCAGCTGCTCGAGATCGGCGACGAGGTGGTGCGTCGTGTTGTCGGCGAGTTCCGCCAGCGGCGCCGAACGTCCCGCGCCGCGCTGGTCGAAGAGCGCGATGCGCCAGAACGCCGGGTCGAAGTAGCGGCGGTGGTGCGGCAGGCAGCCCCCGCCCGGTCCGCCGTGCAGGAACACGACCGGCACGCCTTTGGGGTTGCCGCAGGTTTCCCAATACAGCGTGTGCCGCGTATCGACATCGATCCGGCCCGCCGCGTAGGGGTCGATCTCGGGAAAGAGAACGTCTGTGCGATGCTGCGGGTTGTCCGGCATGTCAGTCGACCTCTGGAGGTGTGCGTCGGCGCCACCGCGCGCAAGTATGCAGCAAAACGCCGGGCCGGGCGACGAATCCGGTCGGCCATGTCCGGCGACAAAGCCCTATAATCGTCGACAGCGATGCCTTGTTGGTGCCCACCATGAAATCCCTGCGCGAACGCCTGAACGCCGCGAACTGCCTCCCGCACGATAGCGACCGGGCAATGCTGGTGGGGCGCGCGTGGCTGCCCGCTGCCGGCGGCCCGGCACTCGTGCTCATCACGCCGAGCGACGTCCACGATCTGTCGCGCGTGGCCGCGACGGCGAGCGCGCTCCTCGAGCTCGACGATCCGGTGGGGGCCATTCGCCGCGCCGGCGCCCTGCCGCGCATCGGGTGCCCTCGCCGACGTGCTCGCGAATTCGGCCGCCGCCGAGTGCGATGACCGCCAGCCGAGCTTCCTCGCCCCGTGCGACCTGCAGGCGGTCAAGGCCGCCGGCGTGACCTTTGTCGCAAGCACGCTGGAGCGCGTGATCGAGGAACAGGCGCGCGGCGATCCGGCGAAGGCCGAGGCAGTGCGCCGGTCGCTCGTCGCGCTGATCGGCGACGACCTCGCGCGCGTGCGTCCGGGATCCAACGAGGCGCTCGCCGTGAAGGACGCGCTGGTCGCCGCGGGCGCGTGGTCGCAGTACCTCGAGGTCGGCATCGGGCCGGATGCGGAGATCTTCACGAAAGCGCAGCCGATGTCGGCGGTCGGCCCCGGTGCCGAGATCGGGATCCATCCCAAGTCGGAGTGGAACAACCCGGAGCCGGAAATCGTGCTCGCGGTGAACAGCCGCGGCCGCACCGTCGGCGCGACGCTCGGCAACGACGTCAACCTGCGCGACTTCGAGGGACGCAGCGCGCTCCTGCTTGGCAAGGCCAAGGACAACAACGCCTCGTGCGCGATCGGGCCGTTCATCCGTCTGTTCGACGAGACGTTCGGCATCGACGACGTGCGCCGCTGCGAGCTCGCGATGCGCGTCGACGGTCCCGAAGGGTTCACGCTCGAAGGCGCCAGCTCGATGGCGTTGATCAGCCGCGACCCGCTCGATCTCGTCGGTCACGCCATCGGTCCCAACCATCAATATCCGGACGGGCTCGTGCTCTTCCTCGGGACGATGTTTGCGCCGACCAAGGATCGCTTCGGCCCGGGCCAGGGCTTCACCCACGCCGTCGGCGACATCGTCACCATCGCGACGCCGAAGCTCGGCGCGCTCGTCAATCGCGTCAAGCACACCGACAAGATTGCGCCGTGGACGTTCGGCACCGGCGCGCTGATGGGCAATCTCGCGCGGCGCGGACTGCTTTGACGCTCCCCAACTCACTCAGAACGGAAACCTGCGATGCCTGACCTGCACAAGAATCTCATCGGCGGCGAATGGGTCGCCGGCGCCTCGGCCACCGCCAACCGCAATCCGTCCGACGTGCGCGACGTGATCGGCGAATACGCGCACGCGGACGCGGCGCAGACGCGCGCCGCCATCGCGGCCGCGGGACAGGCCTTTCCCGGGTGGGCGGCGGGCTCGATCCAGGAGCGCTCCATCATCCTCGACCGCGTGGGCACCGAACTCCTCGCGCGCAAGGACGAGCTCGGGCGCCTGCTGTCGCGCGAGGAAGGCAAGACGCTGCCCGAGGGCATCGGCGAAGCCGCGCGCGCCGGGCACATCTTCAAGTTCTTCGCCGGCGAAGTGCTGCGCCTGACCGGCGACAAGGTGCCGTCGGTGCGGCCCGGCATCGACGTCGAGGTGACGCGCGAGCCGGTCGGCGTCGTCGGCCTCATCACGCCGTGGAATTTCCCGATCGCGATCCCGGCGTGGAAGATCGCGCCGGCGCTCGCCTACGGCAACACCGTGGTGATGAAGCCCGCGGACCTCGTGCCTGGCTGCGCGTGGGCGCTGGCGGACATCCTGGCCCGGGCGGGCATTCCCGCCGGCGTATTCAATCTGGTGATGGGACGCGGCTCGATCGTCGGCGAGGTGCTGGTGAACGACCCCGGCGTCGCCGCGCTGAGCTTCACCGGTTCCGTTGGCACCGGTCGGGCGATCGCGGCCAAGGCCGTCGCGCGGATGGCGAAGGTGCAGCTGGAGATGGGCGGCAAGAACCCGCTCGTCGTGCTCGACGACGCCGATCTGCCGACCGCCGTCAACGCCGCGATCCAAGGCGCTTACTACTCGACCGGCCAGCGCTGCACGGCCTCGTCGCGCCTCATCGTCACCGCGGGCATCCACGACCGTTTCGTCGCGGCGATGACCGACAAGCTGAAATCGCTCAAGGTCGACGACGCGCTGGCGCCGGGGACCGACATCGGTCCCGTCGTCGACACGAGTCAGCTCGAGCAGGACCTGCGCTACATCGAGATCGGCAAGAGCGAGGGCGCGCGGGTGGTCGCAGGCGGCGAGCGGCTCACGCGGGATAAGGAAGGCTATTACCTGTCGCCCGCGCTTTTCACCGCGGCCGACAACGGCATGCGCATCGCGCGCGAGGAGATTTTCGGGCCCGTCGCCTGCGTGATCCGCGCCAAGGACTACGACGAGGCGCTGGCGCTCGCCAACGACACCGAGTTCGGCCTGTGCACGGGCATCGTGACCACGTCGTTGAAGCACGCGGCGCACTTCAAGCGGCAAGCGCAGGCGGGGATGGTGATGGTAAATCTGCCGACCGCCGGCGTCGACTACCACGTGCCCTTCGGCGGGCGCAAAGGCTCGAGCTACGGCCCGCGCGAGCAGGGGCGCTACGCTGCGGAGTTCTACACGACGGTCAAGACCGCCTATATCGCGCCGTGACGGGCGCGGCCGGCTTCGACCGGCGGCGCGCAGGCGGAACTCGTCACGCGCGCTACCGGCCTTGGCAAACGTGGGACGCTATCTGCCTTCGCCGTTCCTAGAGGCCGGGCGGCCCGGGAACGGGTATCGGATAGTAATCGAGGACACAACGCGTGTCGCTGTACTGCGAAAACGCGATGAAATTGCCGGTCGCCTCGCTGCGCCACCGCAAGGACGAGGGCGGCCCGAGATCGGAGACCTGGGGCGCGCCGTAGATTCCGGACAAGAGGGAACGCACATTCGGACAGTCTGCTGCGTACTGTGTGCCAAGACTGACCCGGGCCAACTTCGGCTCGCCCACGGCGAACCAGAAATGAACGACGAACAGGATGTTATTCGTCGCGTAGGGGGCAGTGAGCAATCCCCGCTCGCCATTCCGTGCAACGGCGGGATTCTCCGCGCGCACGGCAACGCCCTTCGACGCGGCAATAACGTGCTCCGGGGACATGCCCCATGTCGCGTATTGCCAGTCCGCATGAGCGGATATTGGTACGATCACCATGCAAAGGCAAAGGCTCATACGCGAGAGCATCGCGATCTCCAGGACGATATTTGTCGAACTCCGGCAGCATTGCGCTACCGCTCAGGGCCGGCGCTCGGCTTTGCGCTCGCGACGAATCGCAGCGCCGCCTCGGCGCGGGCGCGCGTAACCTGTGCACGACCCTCGTGCGCCATCGGCGTATCAGGGATCACCATCGAAGCCATGAGATCTCGTAGCGAAACGATACCTGCGATCTTGCCCCCGTCCTCGACCAGCAAGTGTCGATACCCGTGAACGACCATCAGGCTCAACGCATCCTCGATACTGGTCCACCCTTCGACCCGCCCGACCTGCGAGGTCATGACCCTCCCGATGGCCGTGGTCCTGGCATCCAGCCCCGCGTTGACAACCCGGATCATCAAGTCCCGCTCGGTGAAAATCCCGTCGACGGTGTTCTGCGAATTCTTGATCAGGATCGCGCCGACGCCCTTTTCGCTCATCTTGGACACGGCCTCAGACACCGTCGCCGAGGCCGGTACCGCGATCAGTTCTTGAATCTGTTTATCGCGGACAATCGAACCAACGAATTTGCCGATCATGTTGCCTCCCGTGCGAATGGGTTGGGCGCCGGACCTGCTTTCGATAAAGGACGGCCAGCGCCCTTCATGGCCAAGCCGTTCAATCGTACCCCTTTCGAGGGGCGCGGTCACCGGTACCGGCAATGTGGCTGCTCTTGGGATTGCCGTGCTTCCGCAGTCGGCCACGAGGAGACAGTGAAGCATCTACCCGTTAGCGATCACTCGTGTGCAATTGGGGTTGTCGATCGCATGGTTGCACAAGGGTGCCTGGGGTGCACATCACGGTCGCTCGATCGTGTCTAGCACGCCGCCAGGGCCTAGAATGGTTGCGTACACAGACCTAAGTTGACGCATGTTAGCCAAGCTCCAGCATATCGTTCAACGCGTCAATGCCGCGGCAAACCTGCATGAGGCATTGGAGATCATCGTGCATCAGGTGAAAGCCGCCATGGACACAGACGTGTGTTCCGTCTATGTTCGCGATCCGGCGGTGCCGCAGTACGTTCTGATGGCAACAGAAGGGTTGCACCCGAGTTCAGTCGGCAAGATTCGGATGACTGCCAGCGAAGGGATCGTCGGATTGGTCGCCACGCGCCAGGAGCCAGTCAACCTTGCGAATGCGGCCATTCACCCAAGCTACCGCTACTTCCCCGAAACGGGAGAGCAACAATTTTCGGGTCTTCTCGCAGTGCCGCTGGTGCACTTTCGGCAGACCGTCGGCGTACTCGTCGTGCAGCAAAAGAAGCAACGCGTGTTCGCCGAAGAGGAGGTTGCGTTCCTGGTGACAATCGGCGCCCAACTCGCAGCTTCGTTGAGCTACGCGGCCCTAGGCAGCGCCGTCTCAGCGCATGAACCCGGCCCGCCCGGACCCGTTGGACTGATCCAGGGGCTGCCGGGCGCCCCGGGCGTAACAATCGGCAGCATTGTCCTTCCCTCCCCGCTGGCGGAACTCGATGCGGTCGCCAACCGTGTGCCCGACGATATCGCGCGGGAGGAAGCCAGCTTCAGGCGGGCTGTGCACGAAACGCAGCAGGAGTTGCGCGCAAGCGCCGGTCGCATGGAGGGCCGGTTGTCGGACGAGACGCGTGCGATATTCGACGTATACATCCTGATCCTTGGCCAGGATGATCTGGTACAAGGTGTTGTCGCAAGAATTCGCCGTGGTAACTGGGCGCCGGCGGCGCTCCGAGACACGATTGCCGAGCACGCCAAGGTGTTCGAGCAGGTGGAGGACCCCTACCTGCAGGCGCGCGCGGAGGACATCAGAGGGATAGGTCGCCGCCTTCTTCTGCGCCTTATGTCCGATGTCTCCGCGGCAAGGGAGTATCCGGACGATGCGGTCCTTCTTGGTGACGAGGTCAGTCTCGCCCGTGTTGCGGACGTGCCGCCGGGACGGCTCAGAGCTATCGTTTGCCTGCGCGGTTCCGTCGTGTCGCATACGGCGGTCCTTGCCCGCGGTCTCGGGATACCGGCAGTCATGGGCCTCGGACCGCGTGATGTCAGATCCCTCGATGGTCACCCGATCATTGTCGATGGCCATCGCGGACGCGTCTTCATCGACCCTTTACCCGCCGTGATCCAGGAGTATCGACGACTCATACAGCAAGAGGGGCGGCTTTCGACAAAGCTTGCCGTGTTGCGCGAACGCAAGGCGACAACGACCGATGATGTTCACGTCAGACTGGGGTTAAACGTTGGACTGCTGACGGACATCGACGTCGCCGCAAACCTCGGCGTCGACGAGGTCGGGCTCTATCGCTCCGAGTTTCCATTCATGTCGCGCGAAACCTTTCCCATGGAACAGGAGCAATACGAGATCTATCGCAAGGTACTGAAGGCCTTTGCACCCAAACCAGTGATCATGCGAACACTCGACGTCGGGGGTGACAAGCCGCTGTCCTATTTCCCCACGAAAGAAGAGAATCCGTTCCTCGGGTGGCGTGGCATCCGCCTGACCTTGGATCGACCCGACATCTTTCTGCCTCAACTTCGGGCAATGCTGCGCGCAAACGTTGGATTGAACAATCTGCGCATCATGTTCCCCATGATCGGGCAAATTGCCGAATTCAAGGCGGCCCGGCAGGCGGTGGACCGCGCGCGCCGCGAGCTAAGCGAGGAGGGATGTGAGTGCGCCATGCCACCGGTCGGCGCCATGGTGGAGGTGCCGTCGGCGTTGCTTTCCATTCTCGCTCTTTCGCGTTATGCGGACTTCTTCTCGATCGGTACCAACGACCTCACCCAGTACCTTCTTGCGGTGGACAGGAACAATCCCAACGTGGCGCGCCTGTACAACCATCTGGACCCCGCAGTTATCCGCGCTCTGTATGGCGTGATCCGTGGTGCTCGCCGCTGCGGCAAACCGGTGAGCGTTTGCGGCGAGATGGCAGCCGATCCGGGCTCGGCAATTCTCCTGCTTGGCATGGGTCTGGAGACATTCAGCATGAGCGCCTCCGCAGTTCTGAGAATTAAGTGGTTGATCAGAAGCTTATCATTCCGACACGCAAAGCAAGTCCTCCACTGTGCCTTGCGAATGGAGTGCGCCAATACCGTGCGCAGCATGCTGGATGACGAACTGGGCCGCGCCGGTTTGGGCGAACTTGTCTTGACGTGAGTGTGCTGACGCAATGTCGATACGAGGCATAGCGATCGCCAGGTTCCAGTGTTCACATTCGCGCGCGTCTGACTGAAGTCCAGCTACGACCGGCGGGGATCGAGCCGTGTACGGCGAGGAGGAGACAGATATGAACATCGCCGAACTCATGCGGTGGCCGTCGGATGGCTATCCCAAGTATCATCAATATCGCCCGACCTTGCTGATCCACATTGTCGCCGTGCCCCTCTTCATGGTCGGAACCTTGGCTCTCGCTGGGGCAATCGTGAAACTGCCGTTCTTGCTTCTTGGCGTGGCTGTCGGCTTCATCGTCGTGGCGGTCGCACTGTAAGGACGCGGCCACCGTCGGGAACCGGTATCGCCTGAGCCCTTCAGTGGCGTCAATGTCGTGTCACGCAACTTCTTAGAGCAGTGGGTCACCTTTCCGCGGTTTGTCCTCTCGGGAGGATGGCTTGCGGCGTTGCGCAAGGCACCTAAGCTCTAGCCTCAAGGTCACCCGTCAACCTGATCCATTGGATGCAAGCTGGACGTCCGCTTTCAGCATAGCCGTATGACCGAGAAGGGTCGATCTGCAACCGCCGACGATCGAGCCGCTCACGTTCAGACTCGGAGGTCGCTGAACGGCCAACTCCGGTCAGCGCGCCTCATCCACCAAAGCAGCCGCTCAACGGCAACACGCGGCCCGCCGCAGTCATCTGCCGACTGAACCTCAGGAGGGCAACTCGAATTGCCGCGAGTCGCACGCGAGCGCACAATGCTGCGACGAACTAGACACGGGAGGAGTGAGATGCAAATCACGAAACCGGTTGTCTTGTTTACGGGTCTGCTGCTTATTGCAGCGGCGTGCGACGCCCAAAATTGCGGGTGGTTGCGCGTGGACCACCGCGTCAGCTACGACGCTTCCGGCGTGTGGAATCCGAATGTCTACCGTGGCGTGGTCGGGGCACTGACCGTTGCCGAAGTTGGAGGGGCCGTATGGGAAGGCTCCGAGACACGCTTTGGCAAGACGATGTGGCAAGGCATCGATTCGGAAATCATCGCCGGCGTCTCGGCGACTGCTGGCAAGTACATCTTCACGCGCGTGCGCCCCAGCACCGCGGACAATCCCTGCCTATGGTTCCAAGGGGGCTCCAACTACAGCTTCCCCAGTGGCGAAGCTTCCGTTGCGGCAGCGCTGGTCACTCCCTATGTGCTCGAGTACGGCAGCGAGTACCCCGCCACGTACGCCTTGCTTCTCCTGCCGCTCTACGTCGGTGCGGGGCGCATCAAGAATCAGGCGCACTGGCAAACTGACGTGCTGGCGGGATGGGCCGTCGGGGGACTCTCCGGCTGGTACGCCCATAGCCGGGACGTGCCCATCCTGATCGAACTGCTCCCGCACGGCGTCGCGGTAGGGTTGCACAAGCAGTTTTGATCCAGCACCGTCTTCGCGACACGCGTTTGTCCGTTTTGCCAGAGAGCGAGTGACCAGTGTGGGTCGAACTGCGACAGTCGACGATCGGGCCGAGTACGGCCAAAAGCAGAAGTAGCTTACTGCGCTTCATAACAGCCATTGATGGGAGTCTGTCGGCCGACTACGGCCAGCGCTCGCGATTCAAGTACACGCTGATGGGCGTGCGTCACCCGCGCACCGCGGAAAACCGTCACCACGGCAACGCCCAATCTGCTGTTCTCCCCGTCGGCCCTGTCGCATCAACCCATGCTATCCTGACCAATAGACGCCCGGAGGCGGTGACGCCGCCGCTCGGCGGCGTTGCATCTCCCGTCCGTGACGATGGACAATGGCGCCGCCCATTCGGTACGCTTCATGATGCGGGCTGGGCGAAAGTCGAGGCCGTCCGCTCCTGGCCATACAAGACAGCATGAACGCATTCCGCCGGCAATTCCGGTCCGTGGTCGCAGTGGAATGGGGCTTGTTGCGCGGTCACGTCAAGGTTCGCTTGTCTGCCGTCGGCATAGTCTTTCTGCCGGCACTCTATGCCCTGATCTACCTCTCGTCCGTATGGGATCCCAACGCGCGCACTGCCGCCTTGCCCGTGGGCTTGGTGAGCGAGGATGTGGGAATCACGTACCAAGGTGCGGCGGTCAATGTCGGACGCGATTTGCTTGACGCTCTCGAGCGCACGGCGGAATTCGACTATCGGCGCTACCCAGACGCCGACGCCGCGCGCGAGGCGGTGCGCAAACGGACCCTGATATTCGCTCTCATCGTACCCGCCGAATTCAGTCGGCAAGCGGCGCCGGGCGGCGAAGCCCTGCGCGGGAAGCTCACTATCTATACGTCCGAGGGCAACAGCTACACCGGTGCCGGCATCGCCCGCCGGTTCGCTCCGGAAGTCGCGCACCAGGTCAACGAAATGCTGAGTGAGAAGCGCTGGGCACTGGTGCTCGAGTCAAGCGCCGGGTCGACGCGGGACCTGAGCTCCCTGGGCGACAATCTTCGCCGCATGAAGGCTGGTGCCGATCATGTGGCCCAAGGCTTGCAGCAGGCGCAGAAGGGCGCCACGCAGCTCAATCGCGGAGGGACGCAGGCCAACGCCGCCGCCGTGCTGTTGAGCCAAACCGCGACCCAACTGGCCGACGCCGGAACACAGTTGAGCGAGGGCATGAAGAGCCACGGAGCAGCCATGCGCCAGGCCCAAGCCAGGTTGCCTTCGGAAGCCGAGCTGCGCGCCCTGCGCAGTGGCGCGACTTCCCTTTCCAGCGGCCAGGCGTCGCTCGCCGACGCGCTCACGCAAATGCAGGGTGGTGCGGACCGGCTGACGGTCGGTCTCGCCGAAGTCAAGACGCGTAGCGAAGATTCGTTTTTCATCGACGATGACGTCATTCGCGGCGTAAGCGGATTGGCGGCTGGCGCCAGCCAGCTCGCGGTAGGCTTGCGTCGGGTGACTGCGCAACAGGAACGACTCCAGGCCGGCGCGAAACAGCTCGAAACCGGCGTCAATAGTCTGACCGTAGGTACGAGCGCGCTGGGTGCTGCACTCTCGACCATGAATTCCGCGCTGCCGGAGGACAACAGGCTCGACGAGTTCGTCGGCGCTCTCATGGAATCGGCGCGCGCGACGCGCACGCTCAGGAATGGCACGCGGCAGTTGAGCGAGGGCGCGCCTGCGCTGGCCACCGTGCTCACACAACTCGAGGACGGCAACGCACGGGTAGCGTCGGGCCTCGACCTGCTGGCGCACTCGCTGCCGACTGAATCGGCACACCTTGACGGTAGCGCCTCCGGGCTGGCAGCGTCCGCTCATTCGGAACTCGAGGTCGCCGCGCCTGTGGCCAACAATGGCACAGGACTGGCGCCGAACTTCGTGCCGATGGCACTGTGGGTCGGTGCGCTGATGACCGGCTTCCTGTACCACGTTCGCAAGCTGCCCGCCGCAGTTGCCGGCGCCTCAATCCCCGCGAAGTGGCTGGGCAAACTTACGATTCCGGCGCTGCTGACACTAGGGCAGACGCTCGTGATGCTCGCCATGATGGTGCTGCTGCTCGACGTGCAGGTGCCGCATGTAGCGACGTTCGCGCTCACCCTCGCCATCGCGTCGCTGTCGTTCCTGGCGATCGTCTTCGCCATGATCAAGCTCTTGGGCGACATCGGCAAGGTGCTGGCAGCGCTCGTCCTGATTTTGCAGTTGTCCTCGGCAGGCGCGTTGATCCCGATCGAACTGACCAACGCGTTCTTCCAGGACATCTCGCCTTTTCTGCCTTTCACCTGGGTGGTGCGTGCGTTTCGTGCCACCCTGTTCGGCGCCTTCGAGGGGGCCTGGCTGACGGCCTGGACACTGGTCGTTCTGGCCGGTTTGGCCGCCACCGTGATCGGCATGTTCGGCGGTCGCTGGAAAATCGTGCCTGATGCCGACTACGGGCCTGCGGTCGATGTCGATTGAGCAACGGATCGGCATGGACGGGTTCGAGGCAGCAGACAGAGTCTTCGCGGCGATCGCAATGCAGGCGACGTTCGCGCTGTTGGCGACGGCCGCCGATGGTCCGCTATCGGGAGCCGCGGCCGTCTGGTGTGGGTCGATGGACTGTCGACGATCAAGCCGCGCGGTCAGACTCGACGTTCAGCGCTTGCCCTTGAACGGCACGACCTTCTGCTTCTGCGCGCCGAGGCCCTCGATGCCGAGCGTGATGACGTCGCCGGGCTTGAGCCACATCTGGGGCTTCATCCCCATGCCCACGCCGGGCGGCGTGCCCGTCGTGATCACGTCGCCGGGCAGGAGCGTCATGTAGCGCGAGACGTCGGCAACGAGTGCGGCGACGCCGAAGATCATCGTGCTCGTGCTGCCCGTCTGCCGGCGCACGCCGTTGACGTCGAGCCACATCGCGAGATTCTGCGGGTCCTTGACCTCGTCCCGCGTGACGAGCCAGGGGCCCAGCGGCCCGAACGTGTCGCAACCCTTGCCCTTGCTCCACTGGCTGGCGCCTTTCTTCAGCTGGAAATCGCGCTCGGAGACATCGTCAATGACGCAATAGCCGGCGACGTGTCGGAGCGCATCCTTTTCACTCACGTAGCGCGCCGTGCGTCCGATCACGACGCCGAGTTCGACCTCCCAGTCGAGCTGGGTCGAGTCCCGCGGGACCATCACGTTGTCGTTGGGGCCGACGATGCACGTCGTCGACTTGAAGAACACGACCGGATGCTCGGGGATCGGCGAGCCGGTCTCCTTCGCGTGGTCGCTGAAGTTGAGGCCGATCGCGACGAACTTCGACGGCATCGCGACGCAGGGACCCAGGCGCGGCCGGCCTTTGACGAGCGGCAGCTTCTTCGGGTCGAGCTTCGCGAGCCGGGCGAGTTCCGCCGGTGCCAGCGTCGCGCCATCGATGTCCTTGACCTTCTTCGACAGGTCGCGGAGCTTGCCGTCCGCGTCGATGAGACCGGGTTTTTCTTTGCCGGGGGGGCCGTAGCGTACGAGTTTCATGTGCTCTCCAGTCGGTCGGATGGATCGTGGTTTCGAGGGGACGGCGTGATCAGATGGTCATGCCGCCGTCGCAGGAATGCATGTTGCCGGTGACCAATGCGCTTTCGTCGGACGCGAGGAACACGATCAACGGCGCGATCTCCTCCGCCTTGGCGATCCGGCCCATCGGCTGCCGCGCGACGAACATCTTCCGCGCTTCCACCGGATCGGGGAACGCATTGATGCGATCGGAGAGCGACGGCGTGTCGACGGTTCCGGGGCCGATCGCGTTGCAGCGGATGCCCTTGGTCACGAAATCCATGGCGATGGCCTTGGTGAGGCCGATCACGGCGGCTTTAGTGGTCCCGTAGACGAACCGGTTGGGCAGCCCCTTCACGCTCGACGCGATCGAGCTCATGTTGATGATGGACGAGCCGCGCCCGTTCGCTGCGTATTTGGCGAGCATCTTCGGCAGCGTGCAGCGGATCGTCACGTACATCGCGCGGACGTTGAGGTTGAAGCTGAAATCCCAGTCCTTCGGCGTGCAGTCGAGGATGGTTCCATGGTGGACGTAGCCGGCGCAGTTGAACAGGACGTCGAGCGCCGGCAACTCGTCGGCGAGCTGCGCGATGGCGGCGTCGTCGAGCACGTCGAGCGTACGCGGCACCACGTTCGCCACGCCCGCATATTGCTCGAGGAGCTTCGGGTTGACGTCGGTCGCGTAGACCGTCGCGCCCTCGCTTGCCATCGCCATTGCGGCCGCGTGTCCGATGCCCTGTCCCGCGGCCGTGATCAGCGCGATCTTGCCTGCCAGTCGTCCGCTCATGGTGCCCGTTCCTTTGCGCGAGTTCGTGACCGTGTTCGGCGATCGCCGTGACCACCCGGCCGCGCGCCCGATTGTACGCCGGAGGTCCGGAAATTGGTATTACCACTTGACCAGTTACCGGTCCGGGGTTAGCCTTGCTGCCCGACCCCCTGGACGTCGAATGCCGCCGTCGACCGCGTTCACCGCCCCATGCCATTCCAGAGCATCGAACCGCGCCGGTTGTATCGGCAGATCGCCGACCAGATCCGGGAATTGATCCGTGCCGGCGAATTCCTGGCGGGCGCGCGGCTGCCGCCGGAGCGCGACCTCGCCAAGCAGCTCGGCGTATCGCGGCCATCGGTGCGCGAGGCGCTGATCGCGCTGGAGGTCGAAGGCCTGGTCGAAGTGCGCATCGGTTCCGGTATCTACGTGCTCGGGCCCGGGGTCAAGGCGGAGGGCGTCGAGGTCCTCGCAGGCGAACCCGGGCGTGAAGAGGTGCACGCGCTGGCCGGGCCCTTCGAGCTGATGCGCGCCCGTTACACGATCGAAAGCGAGTGCGCGGCGCTGGCGGCGAAATCCGCGAAGAAGACGCAGATCGCCGCGATCGAGGAGGCGCTGGAACAGATGCACCGGGAATTCGAGCACGAAAAGCAGCCGCTGGCGGGTGACCGCCTGTTCCACCTGCGGATCGCGGAGGCGACCGGCAACGGTGCGCTGGTGGCGGTGGTGAAGATGCTGTGGGAGGAGCGCGCCGGCCCTCTCTACAAGAGGCTGGAACACCATTACGACACGCCAGGGCTGTGGACGGCGGCGATGGCCGAGCACCGTGCGGTGTTGAAGGCGATCGCCGAGCACGACGTCGCGGGTTCGCGCGCCGCGATGCAGCGCCATCTGAACAAAGCGTACAAGCGGTTCAACAAGGGCTGGAACACGTTACATTGAGTTTCCGGCGATGCGGAGCGACGCCTGGTTCGCCGCCCGTGAATCGCCGCCGTTGAAAGGAGCGAATGCCATGCTGGCTTGCCGTATTCACGCCAAGGACGATCTGCGTATTGAAGCGGTCGACACTCCCGAGGTCGGCCCGGGCCAGGTGCTGCTGCGGCTTGGCGCCGGCGGCATCTGCGGCTCGGACATCCATTACTACTACGAGGGCAGGAACGGCAGCTTCATCGTCCGCGAGCCACTGATCCCGGGACACGAGGCGTCGGCCACCGTCGCCGCGATCGGGCCCGGCGTCACCCGGGTCAAGGCGGGAGACAAGGTCGCGGTGAGCCCGTCGCATGCCTGTGGCTGGTGCGAAGGCTGCCGCGAGGGCCGCGAGCAGCTTTGCCGGAACATGCGCTTTATGGGCAGCGCCAGCCTCTACCCGCACGTGCAGGGCATGTTCAGCGAGTTCTTCGTGCTGGGCGAGCGCCAGTGCTATCCGGTCGCCGGCGATGTCACGCTCGGGGAGCTCGCGTTCGCGGAGCCGCTGGCCGTCGCGCTGCATGCCATCCATCGCGGCACCGATCTCATCGGCAAGTCGGTGCTGATCACCGGCGCCGGCACCATTGGCTGCCTGACGGTGATCGCCGCGCGCCTCGCCGGGGCCAAGTCAGTGGCGGTCTCGGACATCCTCGACCGGCCACTCGCAAAGGCGCGCGAGGTGGGCGCCGACCGGACGCTGCGCGCCGACCGGGAGGCCGACGCGCTGGCGACACCGCAGTTCGACGTCTGCTTCGAGGTGTCGGGCAGCTTCGCGGCGCTCAAATCCTGCGTGGCGGCCGCGAAGCGCGGCGGCACCATCGTCCAAGTGGGGACACTGCCGCACGAGCCGCTGCCATTCGTCGTCAACGAGCTGATGGCGAAGGAGCTCGATCTGAAGGGCGCATTCCGCTGGGGCATCGAGTTCGACTGGGCGGTAGACTATCTGTCGACGCGCCGGGTGGACGTGCGGCCGCTGCTGTCCGGCCAGTTTCCGCTGCAGGATGCGGTCAAGGCGTTCGCGCTCGCGAAGGACAAGACACAGAGTACGAAGGTGCAGGTGGTTGCGGCGTAACCTCGATTTAGACTGGAATTTTCCGCGGGCCGCGGCCTGCGACATTCAACGGCACAAAGGAGGAATCATGCGTTTGCTTTCGAAGGGGATCTTGCTGGCGGTTGCGTCCGTCGCCATCTTGGCCGGCGGCCCGGCCGTCGCGCAGCAGAAGTTGAAGTGGGCGCACGTCTACGAGACGAGCGAGCCGTATCACACGGAGTCGGTTTGGGCCGCGGCCGAGATCAAGAAGCGCACCAACGGCAAGTTCGACATCCAGGTTTTCCCGGCGAGCTCGCTCGGCAAGGAGACCGACATCAATCAGGGCTTGTCGCTCGGCACCGTCGACATGATCATCAGCGGCCCGTCGTTCGCCGCGCGCAGCTATCCGCGCATCGGCATCGCCTACTACCCGTTCATCTTCCGCGACGCCGACCACTTGATCGCGTATTCGAAGAGCCCGGTATTCGCCGAAATGGTCGAGGGCTTCCGGCAGAAGAGCGGCATCCAGATCACGGCGTACACGTACTACGGCGCGCGGCAGACGACGTCCAACCGGCCGTTCACCGACTGCGCCGGCATGAAGGGGCTGAAGATCCGCGTGCCCGACGTCCCGGCATACATGGCGACGCCGAAGGCCTGCGCGGCGAATCCGACACCAATCGCCTTCGCCGAGGTCTACCTCGCGCTGCAGAATGGCACGGTCGAGGCGCAGGAGAATCCTCTGACCACGATCGAGGCAAAGAAATTCTACGAGGTGCAGAAGGCGATCATGCTGACCAGCCACATCGTCGACGGGCTGACGACGCAGATCGCGCCGCACGTCTGGACCAAGCTCACCGACGACGAGAAGAAGATCTTCACCGACGTGACGCGCGAGTCTGCGGATCGCGCCACCGCGCAGATCAAGAAGCGCGAGGCCGAGCTCGTCGACGAGTTCAAGAAGAAGGGCCTGCAGGTTGTCAACGTCAATCGGCAGAGCTTCGTCGACGCGGTGCTGAAGAATTCGACGCCGGAGTCGATGGGCTACGAACGCAAGGACTACGACCGCATAGTCGCGATCAAATAGCGCATTCGTCCGGGAGCGGGCCGCACGGCGGCCCGCAATCGGAGCCGGTATGACCGACGCCAGAGAAACCGTACCCGCGGACGGCCCCGTCCTCGACGCCGAGGGTCACTTTCACGCGATCGACGAACCGATCGACCTGTCCGGCTACGGTTGGGAGGACTGGCTCGTGCTGGGTGTCTTCTGGCTGCTGGCGCTGGACATCTTCTATCAGTTCTTCACCCGCTACGTGCTCGAGAGCTCGGCCGCCTGGACCGAGGAGATCGCCCGCTATCTGCTGATCATCGTCACGTTCGTTGGAGCGTCGATGGCCGTGCGCCGGAACACGCACATCCACGTCGAGTTCCTCTATCGGTGGCTGCCGGCGGGGGTGGGCAGGGTGATGTCGACGGGCGTCGACATCGTCCGGTTGGGTTTCCTGGCGTATGCGACTTGGCTGTCGATGCTGCTGGTGCCGAAGATGCAGAACCTCCAGATGACGGTCGTCGATTTCCCGATGAGCTACATCTACGGCTGCGTGACGTTCGGCTTCGCGATGATGACCTTTCGTGCGGCGCAGGTGACGGTGCGTCACTGGCGGCAGGGCTGGTCCGTGCTCGAGCGCCCCGGCGAAGCCGAAGCATAGGATGAACGACCCCCACGCTCACTTCGTTCGCTGCC
Organism: uncultured beta proteobacterium; assembly: GCA_963823215.1. Taxonomy (GTDB): domain Bacteria; phylum Pseudomonadota; class Gammaproteobacteria; order Burkholderiales; family Casimicrobiaceae; genus CAIWHR01. The sequence goes on along the minus strand of CAWGKT010000017.1, from coordinate 189,956 downwards.
CCCCGAGGGGGCAGTCAGCGCCCTTCGGGCGGCCGTGCGGGCACTGGAACGACCCCCACGCTCACTTCGTTCGCTGCCCCCCGAGGGGGCAGTCAGCGCCCTTCGGGCGGCCGTGCGGGCACTGAGCGAACAGCCGTCATGAACAGCATCCTGCTCGGAGGTTTCGTCGGCCTGATGGCGACCGGATTGCCGATCGCCATTGCGATGTGCCTGGGGTCGCTGCTGTACATCTGGATTTCCGGAACGATTCCGCCGCTCACCGTGGTCCACCGGATGGTCGGTGGTGTGGACAGCTTCCCGCTGCTCGCGGTCCCGTTCTTCATTCTGGCCGGGGCGCTGATGAACTCGGCCGGCATCACCAACCGGATCTACAACTTCGCGCTCGCACTGGTCGGCTGGCTGAAAGGTGGGCTCGGCCACGTCAACGTGATCGGCAGCGTGATCTTCGCCGGCATGTCCGGCACCGCGATCGCCGATGCCGGCGGCCTCGGCACGATCGAGATCAAGGCCATGAAGGACCATGGCTACCCGACCGAGTTCGCGCTGGGCATCACCGCGGCGTCGGCCACGCTGGGGCCGATCATCCCGCCTTCGCTACCGATGGTGATCTACGGCGTTCAGGCCAACGTCTCCATTGGCAAGCTGTTCGCCGGCGGGTTCATCCCAGGCGCGGTCATGGCCCTGTTCATGATGGCGATGGTGGCCTACTACGCGCATGTCCGGAAATACGGCAGCGACATTCCGTTCTCCTGGTCGCGGATGGGTGGTGCGTTCTTCGAGCTCGGCTTCGTCGCGATCACCGCCGTGGCGCTGTACTTCCTGTGGTCGCGCGAGGGCCTGCCGGGGTGGCTGCGATTCGGGGCGCTGCTAGTCGGCACGATGGTCGCCGACAAGCTCTTCAAGTTCGAGGCCTACATGGCGCTGCTGACGCCGGTGATCCTGATCGGCGGCATGGCGACGGGCCTATTCACGCCGACCGAAGCGGCGGTGGCGGCGGTGGCGTGGGCGCTGTTCCTCGGCTTCATCTGGTATCGCACGCTCAACTGGCGGATGCTGATCAAGATCTCTATGGAGACCATCGAGACGACGGCGATAGTCCTCTTCATCGTCGCCTCGGCGTCGATCTTCGCCTGGGTGCTGACGACGACCCAGATCACCGAGGCGATTGCGCAGTGGGTGTTGTCGATCTCCGACAACCCACTGGTGTTCCTGCTGCTGGCGAACGTCTTCCTGCTGTTCGTCGGCTGCTTCATGGAGACCATCGCGGCCATCACCATCCTCGTCCCCGTGTTCATGCCGATCCTCGCCAAGCTCGGCATCGATCCGGTCCATTTCGGGCTGGTGATGATCCTGAATCTGATGATCGGCCTGTTGACGCCGCCCGTCGGCATGGTGCTGTTCGTGCTGCAGAAGGTGGCAAAGATCTCGTTCGAGGCCACCGTCAAGGCCGTGCTGCCATGGCTGTGGCCGCTGCTCGCGACGCTTGCGCTCATCACGTACATTCCGCAGCTCGTGCTCTGGCTGCCTGGCATCCTGTATCCGAAGTGAATGGGAAAACCGCCATGCCGCGCATCGGGAGTGTCGAAATCCTGCAGGTCGACCTCGCCCCCAAGGTGGTGCGCACCGACGCCATCCAGGCCTTCGTCACGCAGGAGACGCCGATCGTCCGGATTCGCTGCGACGACGGCACCGAGGGGACCGGGTACAGCTACACGATCGGCACCGGCGGCTCGTCGGTGGTGGCCCTGCTGCGCGATCATCTCGCGCCGAAACTGATCGGCCGCGACCCCGATTGCATCGAGGCGATCTGGAAGGATCTCTTCTTCCACACGCACGCGACGGCCGTCGGCGCGATCACGAGTCTTGCGTTGGCGGCGATCGATACAGCCCTGTGGGATCGGCGCTGCAAGCGCGCCGGGTTGCCGTTGTGGAAGGCGGCCGGCGGCGCGAGAGCCGCGGTTCCCATCTACACGACCGAGGGCGGGTGGCTCCAGCTGCCGGTGGACGCGCTGGTCACGCAGACCATTGCGGCCAAGGCGCAGGGCTTTCGCGGCGCGAAGCTCAAGGTCGGCAAGCCGCACGTGTCCGAGGACGTCGCCCGGCTCGCGGCCGTGCGCGAGGCGGTGGGCAGCGCGTTCGAGATCATGGTCGACGCCAATCAGTGCTTCAATGTGTCCGAGGCGATCCGCCGCGCGCGCGCGTTCGAGCCGTTCGGTCTCGCGTGGCTCGAGGAGCCGCTGCCGGCAGAGGATCTCGGGGGGCACGTGGAGCTGGCCGCGCAAACGGCGATTCCGATCGCGGTCGGCGAATCGCTCTACCACCCGGCTCACTTCAGCGAGTATCTCGCGCGGCGCGCCTGTTCGATCGTGCAGGTCGACTGCGCCCGGATCGGCGGCATCACGCCATGGCTCAAGGTCGCGCATCTCGCGGAAGCCTTCAACGTCGCCGTCTGTCCGCATTTCCTGATGGAGTTGCACGTGTCGCTTGCGGCAGCCGCGCCGAATGCGACCTGGGTCGAATACATTCCGCAGCTCGACGACATCACGACGTCGCGGCTCGCGATCGCCGACGGTCATGCCGTTGCCCCGTCTACGCCAGGGCTCGGCATCGGCTGGGATTCCGCGGCGATCGACGCCCGCGCCGTCGCCCGCGCCCGCGTCCCCCATTGAAGGAGTTCACACCATGCTCACCCGCACATCGCTGACCATCCGCCTGCACCCGAACGACGACGTGGTGATTGCACGCACGCAGCTCGTCGGCGGCACGCTGCTCACCGACGAGAGCGTGACCGTCGCGGGGCTCGTGCCGCCGGGGCACAAGGTCGCGACTCGCGCGATCCGCACCGGCGAGCCTGTGAAGCGCTACAACCAGATCATCGGTTTCGCCTCGCGCGACATTGCTCCCGGCGAACACGTCCATCTCAACAATCTGGCGATGGGCGCCTTCGATCGCGACTACGCGTTCGGCGCCGATGCCAAGCCGACGCGCTATATCGACCCGCCGGCGACGTTCATGGGCATCGTGCGCGCCGACGGCCGCGTGGCCACCCGTAACTACATCGGCCTCCTGTCCACGGTCAATTGTTCGGCGACGGTCGTGCGCGGCATCGCCGATGCGTTTCGCGGCGATGCGCTTGCCGCGTTTCCGAACGTCGACGGCGTCGTCGCGCTGACGCACGGCTCCGGTTGCGGGATGGATTCGAACGGCGACGGCATGCGGGTACTGCGCCGCACCCTCGGTGGCTACGCGCGACACGCGAATTTCGCCGGCGTGCTGGTCGTTGGATTGGGGTGCGAGGCGAACCAGATCAGCTCGCTCTTCGGCGCGGAAAATCTGCGGGAAGGCCCGTTGCTGCGCACCTTCAGCATCCAGGACACCGGCGGCACCGCGAAGACCATCGCGCACGGCGTTGGCATCGTCCGCGAAATGCTGCCGCACGCAGTGGCGGTGGCACGCCAGCCGGTGCCGGCGTCGCACCTCACCGTCGGCCTCCAGTGCGGCGGCTCCGACGGCTACTCGGGCATCACCGCCAATCCCGCGCTTGGCGCGGCGGTCGACCTGCTGGTGCGCCACGGCGGCACGGCAATTCTCTCCGAAACCCCCGAGATCTACGGCGCCGAGCACCTGCTGACGCGCCGTGCGGTGTCCCGCGCCGTGGGTGAGAAGCTTGTCGCGCGGATCAGGTGGTGGGAGGATTACACGACGCGCGAGAAGGGCGAGATGAACAACAACCCGTCGCCGGGCAACAAGGCAGGTGGCCTCACGACGATTCTCGAGAAGTCGCTCGGCGCCGTTGCCAAGGGCGGAACCACGAACCTCGTCGACGTCTACGAGTACGCCGAGCCGGTGACGGTGAAGGGCTTCGTCTACATGGATACGCCCGGCTACGATCCGGTGTCCGCGACGGGGCAGGTCGCGGGCGGCGCGAACATGATCGTGTTCACGACGGGCCGCGGCTCGGCGTACGGCTGCGCGCCGTCCCCGTCGCTCAAGCTGTCAACCAACACCGCGCTGTGGACGAAGCAGGAAGAGGACATCGATCTCAACTGCGGCGAGATTGCCGACGGCACGGCCAGTATCGATGAAATCGGCGGGAAGCTCTTCCAGCTAATGCTGGATACGGCCTCCGGTGCGAAGAGCAAGAGCGAGCGGCACGGTTACGGGCAGAGCGAGTTCGTGCCCTGGTATCTGGGGGCGGTGATGTAATGGGGGAACCGCGGTCTGTCCCCTTCGTGCTCCTGGCGGCGGCAGCATTCGCCATGTCTGCCCAGGCGGCGGCGCAGGAAAAGCTGAACGTCTGGTGGGTGAAGGGCTTCTACAAGGCCGAGGACGACGCGCTCAACGCCGCCATCAAGAAATTCGAGACCAAGTCCGGCGTCAAGGTCGAGCTGTCGCAGTACCCGGTCGGGGACATGATCCCGAAGACGGTGGCTGCGCTCGAAGCCGGCACGCCGCCCGACGTTGCCTATGCCGATGTCTACGACTTCCAGGTCACCGGCAAGTGGGCCCACGACGGCAAGCTCGAGGATATTTCCGACATCCTCGCGCCGATGAAGGACAAGTTCCTCCGGAACACGATCGAGACGACGTACCTGTACAACGACAAGACGAAAAAGAGGGCGTACTACGCGTTTCCGCTGAAGCAGCAGACGATGCACATCCATTACTGGAAGGACATGCTGGGCGAGGCGGGCTACAAGGTCTCCGACATTCCAACCGGCTGGAAGGCTTACTGGGACTTCTGGTGCGACAAGGTGCAGCCAGCGCATCGGACCAAGACCCACAGGGGCACGTATGCGGTCGGCGAGCCGATGGGTGTGGATTCAAGTGACTCGTACTACTCGTTCCTGACGTTCATGGACGCGTACAACGTCAAGCTCGTTGATGACAATGGCGAGTTGCTGGTCAACGACCCCAAAGTGCGGCAGGGCCTGATCAACGCCCTTCGCGATTACACGAATATCCGCAAGCGCGATTGCACACCGCCCTCGTCCGCGAGCTGGAAGGACCCGGACAACAACGCCTCCTTCAATAACAAGACGGTCATGCTGACGCACAACACGACGATCGCGATCGTCGCCAAGTGGCTCGACGATGCGAAGAACGAGGCAACCACCGCAGAGCAGCGCGCGCAGGCGAAGAAGAACTACGACGAGCTGATCGTCACCGCCGGCTTCCCGAACAAGCCCGACGGCTCGAAGATGGTCTATCGCGCGGCGGTCAAGACAGGCGTGATCTTCGAGGCCGCGAAGAACAAGAGGCGCGCGAAGGAGTTCGTTGCGTTTCTGCTTCAGGACGCGAACCTGCAGCCGTACGTCGAGGGCTCGCTGGGCCGCTGGTTTCCGGTGACCAAGTCGGGCACGCAAAGCGCGTTCTGGCAAGCGGATCCGCACCGCAAGGCCGTGTTGAACCAGTTTGGTGCCGGCACCGTGACTTTCGAGTTCACGAAGAACTACAAGTTCACCGCACTCGGCAACGAGAACGTCTGGGCGAAGGCGATGAGCCGCGTCGTCAACGACAATGTCACGGTCGAGAAGGCCGTCGATGAAATTATCGCTCGCATCAAACAGGTTGCGGGCTGACCCCCGGTCGGCAAGCTATCGCCACCGGTCACGAGCAAGCGGCTTCCCCACATTCCCACCGTTGAAGTGGTCCCTGCCATGAGCACGAAGTCCACGAAGGCCAAGCGCATGCTGCGCTCGCAATCCTGGTTCGGCCGCCACGACCGTGACGCCCTCGTCCACCGCTCGTGGATGAAGAACCAGGGCTTTCCGCACGACCTGTTCGACGGCCGCCCGGTGATCGGCATCTGCAACACGTGGTCCGAGGTCACGCCGTGCAACGCGCATTTCCGCGAACTGGCCGAACACGTCAAGGCGGGCGTCCTCGAGGCCGGTGGCTTCCCGCTCGAATTCCCGGTGATGAGTCTCGGCGAGCCGGTGATGCGACCGACCGCGATGCTCTACCGCAACCAGGTGGCGATGGACGTCGAGGAATCGATCCGCGCCAACCCCTTCGACGGCGTCGTGCTGATGATGGGCTGCGACAAGACCACGCCGGCCCTGCTGATGGGCGCGGCCTCGTGCGACCTGCCCTCGATCGGCATTTCGGGCGGGCCGATGCTGAACGGCAAGTTCCGCGGCGAGGACATCGGCTCCGGCACGCACGTCTGGAAGTTCACCGCGATGCTGAAGACCGGCGAGATGCAGGAGTCCGACATGGCCGAGGTCGAGTCGTGCATGTCGCGCTCGGCCGGCCATTGCATGACGATGGGCACCGCATCGACGATGGCGTCGATGGTCGAGGCGCTCGGCATGGCGCTGCCGACCAACGCGGCGATCCCCGCGGTCGATTCGCGGCGCAAGGTGCTGGCGCGGCTCACCGGGCGGCGCATCGTCGAAATGGTGCACGAGGATCTGCGGATGTCGAAGATCGTCACCAAGGAAGCCTGCGAGAACGCGATCATGGTCAACGGCGCGATCGGCGGCTCGACCAACGCCGTCGTGCATCTGCTCGCGATCGCGGGCCGCGTCGGCGTGAAGGTCTCCCTCGACGACTGGGATCGGCTGGGCCGCGACATGCCGTGCCTCGTCAATCTGATGCCGTCCGGCAAGTACCTGATGGAGGATTTCTACTACGCGGGAGGACTGCCGGTCGTGATCAGGGAGATCGGCGGATCGCTGCACAAGAAGGCGCTGACGGTCAACGGCAGGACGATCTGGGACAACAGCAAGGATGCCGTCAACTACAACGCCGATGTCATCACGCCGCTCGTGAAGCCTTTCAAGAAACTGGGCGGCATCGCGGTGCTGCGCGGCAACCTGGCCCCGCGGGGCGCGGTGCTCAAGCCCTCGGCCGCGACGCCGAAGCTGATGAAGCACAAGGGCCGCGCCGTCGTGTTCGAGGACATCGACGACATGCACAAGCGCATCGACGACCCGAAGCTCGACGTCGATCCGTCGTGCGTGCTGGTGCTGAAGAACTGCGGGCCGAAGGGCTATCCGGGCTTTCCCGAGGTCGGCAATTTCGCGCTGCCCGCGAAGATGCTGAAGCAGGGCGTCACCGACATGGTCCGGGTGTCGGACGCGCGGATGTCCGGTACGGCCTACGGCACCGTGGTGCTGCACACCGCGCCCGAGGCGGCAGCCGGCGGGCCGCTGGCGCTGGTGCAGAACGGCGACCTGATCGAGCTCGACGTGGCGAAGCGCCGGCTCCACCTGCACATTTCCGACGAGGAGCTCGCGCGCCGGCGCGCGAAGTGGAAGGCGCCGACGCCGCACACCGAGCGCGGCTGGGTGAAGCTCTACTGCGACACGGTGATGCAGGCGGACGAGGGCGTGGACCTCGACTTTCTCGTCGGCAAGTCCGGCGCGAAGGTCGGACGGCCGAGCCACTAGTGTCTAGCCGGGATCGAGCGTGAACAGTTCCTGCGGTCGGGCGACACCCTTCATCGCGTAGCGGCCGAGACTCACGAGCCGACGACGCGCCTCGCCTGCCGCCTCGGCGAACGCCCAGGACACGACGACGGTCTGGTCGAGCGAGACGCAAAGCGCTTCGATTCGTGCCGCCTCGTTGACCGCGGATCCCAGCACGGTGAAGTCGAGTCGCCGCGGGCCGCCAAGATTGCCGTAGAGCAGTTCGCCGACGTGCAGAGCCAGGTGCGTGTCGGTCACCGCCAGGCCGGACGCGGCCCGTCGCTCGTTCAGCGCGGCGATACGCTGTCGCATCCTGGCCGCGGCATCCAGCGCGCGGTGGCAGGCCTGCGTGGTGTCGTCGTCGGGAAATATCGCCAGGATGCCGTCGCCGATGAACTTGAGCACGTGCCCGCCATGGGCTTCGATCTCCTCGACCTGCGCCTGGGCATAGTCGTTTAGCAGTTCCAGCACCTTGTCGGGGCTTTCAGTATCGGAGATCCGTGTGAAGCCGACGAGGTCGCTGAACCAGACGACGGCGCGGATCGCCTCGGCCCGGCCGCGCACGATATTGCCGGCAAGCACGCGGTCCGCGGCGTGCTGCCCAAGGTAGGTTGTCAGCAGCGTGCGCGCGTCGCGATGGGTCGTCCGCAGCATGAATGCCAGCGTCAGCGCAGGCATGATCCCGGCGAACAATTCGACTTGCGTGTCCGGAAAGCCGTCCGGCGTGTCGGTCGTCCACGAGGCGGTGATGCCCTCGCCCACGCCAAGCCGGATGGTTTCGCCGACGCGCACGGAAAACGCCACGTAGTCGGTGGCGCCCTGGTCCTGAAATCGGTCGAGCATCTCAAACTCGCCCCGGCGATACGTGGCGTCGAGGCGCCGGCGGAGCGTCGGCTGACCGCTGCGGAGCAGGAAGCCGAACGGGCTTTGCGGGAAGTTCTCGCTGACGATGGTGCCCTCGGCGTCGCGCACGAACGTTTCCTCGAGACCACCCTGGTCGCGCAGCCAGCGCACGCCGCGGCCGTCGAACGTCGGGTCGAGCAGGTCGGTCGCCACCGAGACGCGCACCAGCGAGATGCCGGCGGCATTCAACCGTTCGCCTATGCCGGCAAGGATGGCGATCTCATTGGTCCCGGCCAGCGTCGCGCTGACGATCCACTCGCCGATCTCGCTTTTGGCGCGCGCTTCGGTCATGGCGGCGGATTGTCGGACAGCGCAATCTCCACGCGCCGGTTGCGCTTGCCTTCGCTGCGGATCCGGAGCACGCGGATCGTTCCGATCTCGGCGATGTTGCGGACGTGCGTGCCGCCGCAGGGTTGCAGGTCGATGCCGGGAATGCTGATGAGGCGCACCCGTCCGCCGCCGCGCGGCGGCTGCACGCTCATCGTCTTGACAAGCTCGGGTCGGGCGTCGAGCTCCTCGTCGCTGATCCAGACGGTCTCCGTTTCGACGCCGCGCGCGATGAGCGCGTTCGTTTCGCGCTCGATGCGCGCGGCATCGAGCAGGCTCATGTCGATGTCGAAATCGAGGCGCGCCTTCGTCGGGGCAATGTTGCCTCCGGTAACCGGCGCCACGACCACGCAGGACATGACATGCAACGCGGTGTGCAGCCGCATCAGCGCATAACGCCGCGGCCAATCGATTTCGAGCGTCAGCGTTTCCCCGATTGCCGGTCCCGGGGTTGTGGGGGCCGCGATGTGCAGAACGCTGTCGAGAGTTGCGCCCTTCCGGGTGTCGACTATGGCAATCCGCTCGCCGCTCGGGCGCATCAGCACACCGGTGTCGCCCTGCTGACCGCCGCTCGTCGGGTAGAAGATGGTGCGATCGAGTTCGATGCCGTGCTCGTGCACGGCGACGACGCGTGCGCCCGCAGTTCGCAGGTACGGATCGGCTCTGAACAGCAGCTCGGTGGTCACGGCACGGGGCCAGGGGGAGGAGCGAAAGGTACGATGTTAGCAGGCCCCGCCATTGCTCCTGCGGTTCCGCCGGGCCGGGCCTCCGTTCCGCATCGGATCCTCCCCGCGTGCCGCGCGGGGCGTTGTCGGCACGCCGAGTCGGGCTGCGGCTGCGCTGCCTTGCGACAACAGCGCCCGTATGAACGGCAAAGTCACGAGCTACAATACGAATGAAGGCGCAGAAGGCACCCGGCTTCGCGTCGGGCGGCATGTGTCCTTCGCGTTGCGGCCCGCATTCGCGTTCGGAGATACGATGGGAACAATCAAGCGGTCCTTGCTTGCCTGCCTGGCCGCCTGCACGTTGCCTGCCGCGTTGGCTCAGCCGGCAGTGCCGGCGGACCGCGGCGAGCTCCTGTACTCGACGCATTGCATCGCCTGCCACTCCCGGGAGATCCATTGGCGGCAGAAGAAGCTCGCAACCGATTGGGCGAGCCTCGTGGTGCAGGTCCGGCGCTGGGCCGGGAACGGGGGTCTCCGGTGGAGCGACGAGGAGATTGGCGACGTCGCGCGCTATCTCAACGCGATCCACTACCGTTTCGCGGCGCCATCGGTGACCGGTTTGGAAACCGGCGACTACGCGCGGGGCATCGCGCAGGCCAGTGATCCGGGGCAGGCAGGACAGCCTGCGCCGTGATTACGGGGTCGTCGCGACGCTGTGCCACCAAAGCCGGAAATGCTCGCAAAGGCCGGCGTCGTTGAGCTCGACGACGGCGATGCCGTCGAGCGCGAGTCGCGGCAACGGATCGCCCGGCTTGCGGGCGAGCGCGTTGGTCCCGGTCGATGCCGCCCAGATGCGGAACAGCTCCTCGGAGGTCACCTGGTACGTCACGTGCCAATGCGCGACGCCACCGCGCGCGTCGCGCGCCAGGATCTCGTAGGCGAGCCGGATGTCGCTCTGCAGCTTGGTGCGCTGCCAGTAGGCGGCGATGGCGGCGTGACCTCGCTGCTCGGCGAACGGCGTGTTGTGGTACGTGCCGTCGGCAGCGAACAGCGCCGTCAGCCTGTGTTCGTCGCTGGATTCCCACGCAACCTTGTAGCGATCCATGAACTGGACGATGTCCATTGCCGTTTCCCTCCTGATAGAACGTTGGTCTTGTCGGCAGTGCCTGGGACTCGATCCGGCAGCCGATTGCAGATTGTAAGGGTCCCCAGGGGACCCCCGAGATCGGGCGCAGGCGACCTTGGCCATTCACGCTCGAGATGGGGGACATTGGGACCGTGTGCGCCGATGCACGCCTTGCAGCCGGCGCCAACGTGGCGCCGGTTGCCGCCGAGTCGTTGCCACGCGCGGTCGTAAGGGCTTACCATAACAAATCACGTGCGCGATCGAGCGAACAGCGAACGAGTCCGGTGGAGCACATGCCCGAGTTCTTATACCTGCTGGTCGACCACCCGGCCCTGATTGCGGCACCGATCATTGTATTTGCATTGCTCGCACTGTGGAGCCGCTCGCGCACCGCGTGGGTGGCAACGGCCGCGTGGGTCCTGTACCTCGTTTACGAGCTCGGCATGAATACGCACGTGCTCTGCAGCGGCGACGGCTGCATCAAACGATCGGCACTCTATGTCGTTTACCCGCTGCTGGCTTTGCTGTCGCTGGTGGCGCTGGTGCAGGTCTATGTTCACATCCGTGACAAACGTCACCGGTAGCGGCTGTCCACGCGACAGCGCGGCCAGCCGCGTCGCGTTCAGCGGCCTTCGATCAGGTCCGCGCTCACGCCGGTGACATCGACTTCTGCAGCGCGTTGAGCTTCTCGGGGCGATTCAGCACGACCGTCGCGATCGGCCCGGCGCGCGTCACCGCTATCAGGTCGCTCATCATCTCACCCGCATCAGGTTCTGGCCGGGTGCAGCAAACGTCCCGCGCTTTCGAGCATCCTGCCTATCAACGGCCAGAACAGCAGGGCAAATGCCAGGGTGGTGATCGAACCGACGAGTCCATTCGACCAGAACACGCGCAAATCGCCGCCTGCCCCGATCATCGCCAGACGAAATGCGTCCTCGCTGCGGTTGCCGAGGACCAGGGCGAGCGTGAATGGCGCGAGCGGGATGCCGATCTTCTTGAACACGTAGCCGACGACACCGAACAGCAGCATGAGCCAGACGTCGAACATGGCGTTCTGGATGGCATAGGCGCCGATGGCGCAGGACACCACGATCATCGGCGCGACGGCGGCAAACGGAACGCGCAGAACGGCGGCAAAGATCGGCACCGTGGTCAGGACGATCACCAGCCCGACAACGTTGCCGAGATACATGGAGGCGATGAGACCCCACACGAAGTCCTTGTGCTCGACGAACAGCAACGGACCGGGATTGAGTCCCCACACCATCAGACCGCCGAGCAGTATCGCCGCCGTGCCGGAGCCGGGAATCCCCAGCGCCAGCATTGGCAGCAAGGCGGCAGTCCCGGATGCGTGCGCTGCCGTCTCCGGCGCGAAGACGCCTTCGATACGTCCCTTGCCGAAGCTCGCGGGGTCCTTGGAAAACCGCTTGGCCAGGTTGTAGCCCATGAACGAGGCGGCAATCGCGCCGCCGGGCGTAATGCCCAGCCAGCAACCGATTGCCGAAGAGCGTAGCAGCGTCACCCAGTAGCGCGGCAATTCCTTCCACACTTTCAGGACCACGCGCAAACTGATCGCCGCGGAATGACCACGCAGCGCAAGCCGTTCCTCCATGGTCAGCAGGATCTCGCTGATGCCGAACAGACCGATGACCGCGACCAGAAAATTGACGCCGCGCAACAAGGGGTCGAAGCCGAAGGTCATGCGCAATTGACCGGAGACGGTGTCCATGCCGATGGCCGCCAGCAGCAGTCCGAGCGCCATCGAAATGATGGTCTTGTGCTTCGCCTCGCGCCCCAGGCCGACGAACGAGCAGAAGGTCAGCAAATAGACGGCAAAGAATTCCGGTGGCCCGAACCGCAGGGCAAAGGACGCGATGCGGGGCGCCAGAAAAGTGATCAGCATTACCGCGACCAGCGAGCCGATGAAGGACGAGGTAAACGCCGCGGTGAGCGCCTCCGCGGCCTTCCCCTGCTGGGCCATCGGATAGCCGTCGAAGGTGGTCGCGACCGACCAGGCTTCGCCCGGAATATTGAACAGTATCGAGGTGATCGCCCCGCCGAACAGCGCGCCCCAATAGATGCACGAGAGCATGACGATCGCCGTGGTCGGGTCCATCGTGAAGGTGAGCGGCAACAGGATCGCGACCCCGTTCGGTCCGCCCAATCCCGGCAGCACGCCGACGAAGATGCCGAGCACGAGCCCGATCAGCATCATCGTCAGTATCTTCCACGTCAGCAGGACGGCGAAGCCGTGAAGCAGGAGATTGAGCGCCTCCATCGCGCGATTCTAGCGGCCGAAGGCCGCTTCGAGCGGTCCCTTGGGCATGATCACGTCGAACGCGAGCTCGAACGTGGAAAACATGACGAGCGTGAAAAGGAAGCTCGTGAGCAGCGACTTCCACAACGCGATGCGCCCTATCAACCGCATGAAGCCTGCCACCAGCAGGAAGCTCGCGACATAGAGCCCGAGCCATTGCAGGAGCAGGCAGAAGAGCAACGTCGGAACGAAGACCTGCATCACACGCCACAGCTGGTCGCGATTGACGAACGTTCCGGTTTCCTCCGCCCGCCTGCGAAACGCGACGCCAAGGCCGAAGAGGCACGCGCCCGCGAGGATGACGCACAGGTAGAACGGAAGGTACCCGGACTGCGGCCCATCCTTGGCCCATCCCATCCCGCTGCGCCAGTTGTCGAAGGCGAGGAGTAGCGCCACCGCGAGCAGCAGCACGTACACGACCACCTCGGCGGTGCGAGTGGTGGTCACGGCCGGCGAATTTCCCGCCGGCGCGGTCGGGTCGCCGACGACGATTTCGCTCTCGGATTCGGGCATCGTGGTTTTCGAAGGAACGGCACGTGGCATCAGGACGCCCTCCCCCCGTGCGGGGGAGAGCGGTACGACCGGCGCAACGCCTGCTTCGCCCGGACTAAGGGGCGACGAATCCGGCCTCGGTCATGAGGCCCTTGTTCAGCTTGTCGTCCTCTTCGAGGAACGTCAGCATGTCCTTGCCCGTCAGGAATACCGGCTTCAACGCCTGCTTTTCCATGTACTCATTGTATTCGGCGGTCTGCGTCAGCTTTTTGAACAGGTCGACATAGAATGCGGTCTGCTCGGGCGTCACCTTGCCCGGAAGGAACATGGCACGCAGCATGAGGTATTGGACGTCGAGCCCTTCTTCCTTGCAGGTTGGGATGTCGCTCCACGACTGGGAATCGGTGACCTTGGTCTTGTAGGCGATTCGTTCCTTGTCGAACACGCAGAGCGCGCGGACCTGGCCGGCACGCCAGACTTCGAGATTTTCCGAAGGATTGTTGACGTTGGCCGCGGTGTGATTGCCGACCAGCTGGGTCGCGGCCTCACCGCCCGATTTGTAGGGCAGGTACGCGAACTTCGCACCGGTCCTCTTCTCCATGAACACCGTGAGAACGTGATCCTCGCGCTTCGAGCCGGTGCCGCCCATCTTGAACGGCGGGTCGGCTGCCTTGGCCGCGGCCACGAACTCCTTGACCGATTTGTATGGCAGCGTCACGTTGTCCCACAGCACGAACTGGTCCATGGCGATGACAGAGACCGGGGTGAGGTCGCGCCAGTTGAACGGAATCTTGGCGGCCAGTGGCAGCATGTAGATCAGCGAATAGGCGATGAGCACCTTGTTGGGATCGCCTTCGCTCGACTTCATGTACATCAGCGCCTCGGCGCCGGAAGCTCCACCCTTGAGCGAAACGATCATCGGCTGTTTCATCAGATTGTTCTTCTGGATCGCGGCCTGCATCATTCGCGCCATCTGGTCGGAAGCCCCGCCGGCACCGGCGGCAACCACGATCTCGACCGGCTTGGTGGGCTCCCACGCGATGGCCGGCACGTACGCCAGCATGAGCGCCAAGGCGCCCGCTGTTTTGACGAAGTTGTTCATTTCCCGATCCTCCTCATGTTGTGCGAGCCGGCAATTCGGAGCCCGGACTCGCGTGGTTCCGGTGATCCAACCGTGTCCGTTATACAGTTCCTGCGTCCGGCATGTTCCGGTCACTGCTTTCGGGCGGTTTCGGCGAGATAGTCGATCGCGGCCTGCGCGCCACCCTTCCGGTGCGGAACGCCGGCGGCTGCCAGTCCCATCTCGACCCCGGCCAGGGTTCCGCAAAGCATCAGATCGTTGAAGTATCCGAGGTGGCCGATGCGAAAGATCTTTCCGGCGACCTTGCCCAGGCCCTGGCCCAACGACATGTCGAAGCGCTCGAGGACGACCTTGCGGAAGGCGTCGGCGCTGTGGCCCTCGGGCATCATCACGCCGGTGAGCGTGGCGCTGTACAGCGCAGGGTCGGCGCACAGGATCTCGAGCTCCCAGGCGTTGACGGCCCGCCGCGTGGCCTCGGCAAGGCGGTCATGGCGCGCGAAGACCTGGTCGAGCCCTTCGGCGAACAGCATCTCGAGCGCGGCGGCGAGCCCGTAGAGCAGATTGGTCGCCGGCGTGTACGGGAAATAGCCGCTCGGGTTGATCGCCAGCATCTCGCTCCAGTCCCAGTACGACCGCGGCAGCCTGGCGGTCTTCGCTGCCGCCAGCGCCGTCGCGCTGACCGCGTTGAACGACAGCCCGGGCGGCAGCATCAGGCCCTTCTGCGACCCGGCGACGGTGACGTCGACGCGCCATTCGTCATGGCGGTAGTCGATCGAGGCGAGCGACGAGATCGTGTCCACCATGTAGAGCGCCGGATGCCGGGCGCGATCGATCGCGGCGCGCACGTCGGGAATGCTGCTGGTGACGCCGGTGGACGTCTCGTTGTGCACGACGCACACCGCCTTGATCGCGTGCTCCCGATCCGCGGTGAGCCGGGCCTGCTACCGCGTCCGCGGAAACCCCGTGCCGCCAGTCACCGGGGAGGAACTCGACGGCGAGTCCGAGCCTTTCGGCGAGCTTCTTCCACAGCGACGCGAAGTGGCCGGTCTCGGCCATCAGCACGCGGTCTCCCGGCGAGAGCGTGTTGACGAGCGCGGCCTCCCACGCGCCGGTGCCCGAAGCGGGGTAGATGACGACCGCGCCTTCGGTCTTGAATATCTTCTTCATGCCCGCGAAGACGGTCTTGCCCAGCACGGCGAACTCGGGGCCGCGGTGATCGATCGTCGGCGCATCGATCGCGCGCAGCACGCGATCGGGCACATTGGTGGGTCCCGGAATCTGCAGAAAATGCCGGCCGGACGGTTGGCGGATGAGCGGGTTCACGGAGCACGCACCTCGAAATCGGGGAAAGTCCGGCGCGGACGGCAGCCGGTGCACGCAGGGGCCCCATGCTACTCATCTTTGGCGGGCGGCGGCAAGCGCTGCCTTCGGTTTCGTCGACGTATCCTCTACAATCGGATGCATGCCCGCCAGCCTGCACTCGCGTTTCTGCCGTTGCGTGACGCTGTTCCCACCGGCCTCGGCTCGCTCGGGATGAGCGCGACGGACGCGCAGCCCCTGGTGTTTCATCCAGCCCGCGGCGATCTCGCGGCGCGCCTGTCCCGTGCGGTCGAGGGCGACGTGCTGTTCGACGCCGGATCGCGCGCCCGCTACGCAACCGACGCGTCGATCTACCAGATCGAGCCCGTCGGCGTACTGGTGCCGAAGGGCGTCGACGACGTGCGCACGGCGATCGCGATCTGCCGCGAGCAGGGCGTGCCGGTGCTCCCGCGCGGCGCCGGCAGCTCGCAGTGCGGGCAGACCGTCGGCGCCGCGCTGGTGATCGACTGCAGCAAGCACCTCGCGCGCATCAACGGTTTCGACGGCGAGGCGATGACGGCGTCGGTGGAGCCCGGCGTGGTCCTCGACCAGCTCAACGCGTTCCTGAAGCCGCATGGCCTGTGGTTTCCGGTCGACGTCAGCACGTCGGCGCAGGCGACCCTCGGCGGCATGGCCGGCAACAATTCCTGCGGCTCGCGCTCGATTGCCTACGGCAACATGGTGCACAACGTGCTCGCGGTCGACGCGATCCTGTCCGACGGCACCGAGGCGCGCTTCGGCCCCGAGCGCGAGATGGCGGCGGCGCCCCCGCGCGTCGCCGAACTCCTGCGCGGGCTCTGCGCGATCGGCGAGCGGGAACAGGGCGAGATCGAGCGCAACGTGCCGAAGGTGCTGCGGCGCGTCGGCGGCTACAACATCGACGTCTGCTGTCCGCAGAGCGAGCGCCCTTACACCGCCGACGAGAGCGTCAACTACGCGCACCTGCTCGTCGGCAGCGAAGGCACGCTCGCGTGGTCGCGCGAGCTCACGCTCAGGCTCGCGCCGCTGCCGGCGCACCGGGCGCTGGGTGTGGTCAACTTCCCGACGCTGTACAAGGCGATGGAGAGCGCGCGGCACCTCGTCGGATTGCGGCCGTCGGCGGTGGAGCTGGTCGACCGGACCATGATCGACCTCGCGCGCGGCAACCCCGCGTTCCGCGCGGTGATCGATCGGGCGCTGATCGGCGAGCCCGACGCGATCCTGCTGGTCGAGTTCATCGGCGACACGCGCGAGGAACCGCTCTCCCGCCTTCGCGATCTCGTCGCGCTCGCGGGCGACCTTGGCCTGCCGGGCAGCGTCGTCGAAATGACCGACGCCGGCGCGCAAAAGGCGCTGTGGGACGTGCGCAAGGCCGGGCTCAACATCATGATGAGCTTGAAGGGCGACGGCAAGCCGGTGTCGTTCATCGAGGACTGCGCCGTGCCGCTCGAGCACCTCGCCGAGTACGTCGACCGGTTGACGCAGGTCTTCGCTCGGCACGGCACGCGCGGCACCTGGTACGCGCACGCGTCGGTGGGCACGCTGCACGTGCGGCCGATCCTCGACATGCGCCGCGACGGCGCCGCCAAGATGCGCGCGATCGCCGAGGAGGCAGCCGCGATGGTGCGCGAATACAAGGGTGCGTTCTCGGGCGAGCACGGCGACGGGCTCGTGCGCACCGAGTGGGTGGGCTGGCAGTTCGGGCCGCGCCTTTCCCGCGCCTTCGAGGAGATCAAGGACCTGTTCGACCCCGCCGGACTGATGAACCCGGGCAAGATCGTGCGCGGAACGAGGATGGACGATGTATCGCTGTTCCGCTTTCCTCCGGGCCAGCGCACCGAGCCGCTGCGGACGGCGCTTGACTGGTCGGCGTGGGACGTGCAGAACGACGCGGTCACCGGCGCGCTGACTCCGCCTGGCACCGGCGGCGATCCGGCCGGGGGCTTCGGCAAGGCCGTCGAGATGTGCAACAACAACGGGCACTGCCGCAAGTTCGACGCCGGAACCATGTGTCCGAGCTACCGCGCGACAAAGGACGAGGAGCACAGCACGCGCGGGCGCGCCAATACGCTGCGCCTCGCGCTTTCCGGCCGGTTCGGCGCCGACGCACTCGCCTCCGAGACCGTGCAAGCTGCGCTCGATCTGTGCGTGAGCTGCAAGGGCTGCCGGCGCGAATGCCCCACCGGCGTCGACATGGCAAAGATGAAGATCGAGGCGCTCCATCAGCGGCAGCGCGTGCACGGACTGCCGCTACGCTCCCGCCTGATCGCGCACCTGCCGCGCTGGGCGCCGTGGGCCGCGCGCCTGCCGTGGCTCGCCAATCTGCGCGATACGCTGCCCGGCGCGGCGAAGGTGAGCGAGGCGTGGCTGGGCTTCTCCGCGCGACGCGCGCTGCCGGAATGGCGGCGCGACACGTTCCTGCGCAGCGCGGCGCCGCCGCGCGACGAGGCGACGTCAGCGAACGCCGGTGTCGTCCTCTTTGTCGACACGTTCACCAATTACTTCGAGCCCGAGAACGCGCATGCGGCTGTGAACGTGCTGCGCGCCGCCGGCTACCGCGTGCAGGTGGCGCGGGCGGATGGCGCCGACACGGAACCGTCGCGGCCCCTGTGCTGCGGCCGAACCTATCTTGCCGCCGGCCTCGTCGACGAGGCGAAGAACGAAGCGCGCCGCGTCGTTGCCGCGTTGCTGCCGCACGTCGAACGCGGCACCGCGATCGTCGGCCTCGAACCGTCCTGCCTGCTCTCGCTGCGGGACGAGTTCCTGGTGATGGGCCTGGGCGATGCCGCGCAGCGCCTGTCGGCGAGCGCCTACCTCATCGAGGAGTTCCTGGCGCGCGAGCATCACGCCGGGCGCCTTGCGCTCCCGCTCGCCGCGCTGCCGCAGACCCACGCCCTGCTGCACGCGCACTGCCATCAGAAGGCGTTCGACGCGGTGACTGCGACGAAGACGGTGCTGGGCCTTGTCCCGGACCTCGCCGTGGAGCTGGTCGAGGCGAGCTGCTGCGGGATGGCAGGCAGCTTCGGCTACGACGCCGCGCACTACGACGTGTCGGTCAGGATGGCCGAACTGGCGCTGCTGCCTGCCGTGCGCGCGGCGGCGCCGGACACGCTCATCGTCGCCGACGGGACGAGCTGCCGGCACCAGATTGCCGATCTCACGCGCGGCGGCACCGCGCGCGCGGCGATCCACGTCGTCCGCGTGCTGGAGCGCGCGCTCGGCAGATAGGATCGAATGGCGCCGCAACGGCGCCCGCGTTCACGCCGGGATGGTCTTGGTCCAGAGTTCCATCCGCTCCGTGACCAGCGCGCCCGTCACGCCGCGTACATGCCCTGACCCCTGCAGATGCAACGCGGCGCGCCTCATGGGTGCCACCCAGTCGGGGCTCGACAGCAAGGCATCGAGCTTGGCGCAGTCGCCACGGATCAGGAAGAAACCGTTCAGATCGCCGCCGTGGTAGCCGTGCAGCACCGGCTGACTATGTCGGCAACGTGTAGGTCGGCAGGTAGTTGCTCTCGACGTTGTGCGTGTGCACGTACTCGCCGGGTGCGATGGCCCGCGTGGCCGTGCCGATCGGGCAACTGTACTTGAGGATGATCTCGCCCTTGGCAATCGCCCGTGCGGCGAGCTTGTGGCCGACCGCGATGTTGCGGCGGACCTTGAGCGCGACATCCTCGAGCATGACCGTCTCGCCGGCCTTGAGGTGCCGCAGCGCGACGGCGACGTTGTCCGGAGGCGAGAGCCGCATCACGGCGCGCGCCACGCTCCTGTCAGAACCTGCCATACCTGTGGCCGGCCTCGGCCGGATCCATGCCGCCGACGAGCGCGCCGGCGGGCAGTTCCGGTTCGTGCCGCAATGGCTCCGTCACGCCTTCTTCCTCCAATGGCCGACGATGGCACCCATGACCGTCATGCCGACCGCCATGTAGCCGGCGTTGATCAGCCAGAGCGACAGCGGTCGCGCCTCGAATCCGTAGTTCATCGCCAGCGTCGAGCCGATCAGCGCGACTGCGAGCATGGCGCCTGTTTTCGCGCCGCCGGCCGCCGTCGGCGGGCCGAAGCTTGGGCAGGAGCCACGCGATGGCGTACGCGACGACCAGCGCGGCGCCGAGGGCGATGACGTAGGGCAGCGGGGAGTGGCCGTGCTCCGCGGCGAGTTGCGCTTCCGTCTTGCCTATTCCCGCCATCCAGGCCGGCCCCAGCAGCGTGTACCAAGCGGCCCCCAGCAGGAACTGGACAACCCCCGCCACCCATGCCGCGACGTGGTTGATTGCGCTCATGCGGCCTCCTCGAAAACGGGTGTCGACCCTCTGCCGGCCTCTGGCGGGCCGTGCGGCGCAATGTTGCGCCAAGCGCCGATGGGCGGCAAGTCCCGCCGCCTCTAGAAGAGGCCGAGCTGCGCTGTCATGCCCGGCGGCCGGAAGCGCGACGTGTCGAGTGCCGCGTCGCGATCGGTATTGAGATCGAGGCGCTTGCAGGCAAGCGCGAAGCGCCGGCGGATGAGATCGGCGAATTCGCCCTGTCCACCCATGCGCATGCCGAACCGCGACTCGTTGTCCTTGCCGCCGCGGATCTGCCGTACGAGGCTCATCACATGGGCGGCGCGGAGCGGATAGTGAACGTCGAGCCAGTCGCGAAAGAGCGGCGCGACCTCGAGCGGCAGCCGCAGCATCGTCCACGCCGCGTGCCGCGCCCCGGCCGCCGCCGCTGCTTCGAGGATCGCCTCGAGGTCGCGGTCGGTGAGCTGCGGGATCACCGGCGCGACGTTGACGCCCACCGGCACGCCGGCGTCGCGCAGCGCCTTGATCATCTGCAGGCGGCGCTGCGGTGAAGGCGCCCGCGGGTCGAGCTTGCGCGCAAGCTCGCGGTCGAGCATCGCGATCGAGACGAACACGCGGACGAGACCCTTGGCCGCCATCGGGGCCAGCAGGTCGAGGTCGCGCTCGATCAGCACGCCTTTGGTGGTGATCGTCAGCGGATGGTCGCAGGCGGCGAGCACCTCGAGCACGGACCGCGTGATCTGCCACTCGCGCTCGATCGGCTGATAGGGATCGGTGTTGGCGCCGAGCGCGATCGGTTCGCAACGGTAGCCGCGCGCCGCGAGTTCTCCGCGCAGCAGCGCGGCGGCGTTGGGCTTGGCGAAGAGCTTCGTCTCGAAATCGAGGCCCGGCGACAGATCGAGAAAGGCGTGCGTTGGCCGGGCGTAGCAGTAGACGCAGCCATGCTCGCATCCCTGGTACGGATTGATCGATTGCGTGAACGGGATGTCGGGCGAATCGTTGCGGCTGATGATCGTGCGCGCCGGCACGATCCGCACCGTCGTCTTCAGCGGCGGCGGCTCGCTCTCGCCGTCATCCGGCGCAGATGCCCAGCCGTCATCGACGGGCTCCCGCTGCTCGCGGCGGAAGCGGTTGGCCGGATTGAACGTTGCGCCGCGGCCCTTGGCCGGTGCAGCCACTGTCATTGTCCTCCTGCTTCGTCAAGCCGGCATTCTATGCCACCCGCGGCACCCTTGACGTCCGACCGCGCTCGCGTGCCCTTGCATGCGCTACCTGCGCTACCATATGACGGCGCCATCCCGCACCCATGCCGCATCGTTCCCGTCCGCTGCCGATGACCAAGCCCAAGACCACGCACTTCGACACGCTGTCGCTGCACGCCGGCGCGAAGCCGGACCCGGCCACCGGCGCGCGCGCGACGCCGATCCACCTGACGACGTCGTTTGTATTTCCGGATACCGATCACGCGGCCGCGCTCTTCAACATGGAGCGGGCGGGACACGTCTACTCGCGCCTTTCCAACCCGACCTGCGCGGTGCTGGAAGAGCGGATCGCCGCGCTCGAAGGCGGTGTCGGCGCGATCGCGACGGCGAGCGGACAAGCGGCGCTGCACCTCGCGATCGCCACGCTGCTCGGCGCGGATGCCCACATCGTCGCGTCGCGCGCGCTCTACGGCGGCTCGCACAACCTGCTCGACTACACGCTGCCGCGCTTCGGCATCGCGACCACCTTCGTCGCCCCGCGCGACATCGATGCCTGGCGCGCGGCGATCCGGCCGAACACCCGGCTCCTGTTCGGCGAGACGCTCGGCAACCCGGGCCTCGACGTGCTCGACGTTCCGCGCGTGGCCGACCTCGCGCACGAACACGGCCTGCCGCTGCTCGTCGATGCGACGTTCACCACGCCGTATCTGATGCAGCCGTTCGCGCACGGCGCCGATCTGGTGTTTCACTCGGCGACGAAATTCCTGTCCGGTCACGGCACCGTGATCGGTGGTCTCCTCGTCGATTCCGGGCGCTTCGACTGGGATGGGCCTGCGGCGCGCGGCAAGTTCCCGACGCTGACCGCGCCGTACGCGGGCTTTCACGACATGGTGTTCGCCGAGGAGTCAACGACCGCCGCCTTCCTGCTGCGGGCGCGGCGTGAAGGCATCCGCGACTTCGGCGCGTGCATGTCGCCGTTCACCGCGTTCGAGATCCTGCAGGGCATCGAGACGCTGCCGCTGCGCATGGCGCGCCATGTCGAGAACGCGCGCAAGGTCGTGGCGTTTCTCGCCGCCCATCCGCTGGTGGCGTCGGTCGGCTATCCGGAACTTTCCGGGCACCCCGACCACGCGCTGGCGCAGCGGCTGCTGCCGTTGGGCTGCGGCGCCGTCTTCAGCTTCAACCTCGCGGGCACGCGCGCGCAGGGCCGGAAGTTCATCGAGACGCTGGCGATCTTCTCGCACCTTGCCAACGTTGGTGACGCGAAATCGCTGGTGATCCATCCGGCCTCCACGACGCACTTCCGGATGTCGGCGGACGATCTCGTCCGGGCCGGCATCACCGAGGGCACGATCCGCCTGTCGGTTGGCCTCGAGAATCCCGACGATCTGATCGAGGATCTTTCGCGGGCGCTGCACGCGGCGGGGAAGCTGTGATCCTCACTGGCGTCATTGGCAACGATGTCTATGCGTACACCGGCGCGCGAGCGCTCGATCCCGCGTTGCCGACGGCCGTCTTCGTCCACGGTGCGGGGAACGACCACAGTGTCTGGGCGCTGCAGTCGCGTTATTTCGCGCATCACGGCCGGAACGTGCTCGCCGTCGACCTGCCGGGCCACGGTCGTTCAGGTGGCGGCGCGCTGCCGTCGGTCGCAGCGATCGCGGACTGGATTCCCGCGGTGCTCGACGCGGCGCGGATCGAACAGGCCGCGCTCGTCGGCCATTCGTTGGGCTCGCTCGCGGTCCTCGAGTGCGCGGCCCGCCACCCCGGACGCGTCACGAGGATCGCGCTGATCGGTCCGGCGGCCCCCATGCCGGTTTCGGAAGTGCTGCTGGATGCCGCGAAGCGAAACGACCACAGCGCACTCGAGCTCATCACCGGATGGTCGTACAGCGCCGGCAAGAAGCTCGGCGGCAATCAGGTGCCCGGCGTCTGGCTGACGGGCAGCGCGCTGCGGCTCCTGGAGCGCACCCGACCTGGCGTGCTGCACGCCGACCTACTCGCATGTCATGCGCACGCGACCGGGATCGACAGCGCGGCCAGGATCAGCTGTCCGTCGCTAGCGATCCTCGGTTCGCGCGACCTCATGGCCCCGCCGAAGAACGCGCAGGCGCTGATCGCGGCGCTGTCGGGTGCCCGCGTCGTCATGCTTCCTGACTGCGGACATGCGCTGATGGTCGAGCAGCCGGACGCCGTGCTCGACGCGTTGCGCGCGTTCCTTTGAAGCGATGCCGCCGGTCGCGGATCCGCCGCCGTCGACCTTGCCCGGCGTGCGCGCGCTGCCGGCCGTGGCACCGTTCGCGTGGCTCGCCGCAGGGTGGCGGGACTACCGCGCGCACCCGCTGGCGAGCGCGTTCTACGGTGCCTGTTTCGCCGCGATGGGCTGGCTGATCGTCCTCACGTTCCGCCACGCCTACGAATATGTCTCCGCGCTCGTGACCGGGTTCTTCCTGGTCGGGCCGTTTTTGGCGATCGGTCTCTACGACCTGTCGCGCCGCCGCGAGCGCGGACTGCCCGGACGACTCGCCCCCACGCTCGATGCGTGGCGCCCGAACGTCGGCGCGATCGGCATGTTCGCGCTGGTGCTGGGCGTCATTCTGCTCGTCTGGGCGCGCGCATCGCTGATCGTCTTCGCGCTGTTCTACACGGGAGACATGCCGACGGTGGCGGGTTTCGTCGGCCAGATGCTGTCGCCGGACAATCTGGAGTTCGTGTTTGCCTACCTCTGCGTCGGCGGCTTCTTCGCGCTGCTGGTCTTCGCGATCAGCGTGGTGTCGGTGCCGATGATGCTCGACCGCGACACGGACGGCATCGTCGCCGTGCTGACCAGCCTCCGGGCCTTCGGAGCGAACGTGCCGGCAATGATCGTCTGGGGATCGATCATCGTCGTGTTGACCATCGCCGGGTTCGCGCTGTTCTTCGTGGGGCTCGTTGTCACGGTGCCCGTGATCGGGCACGCGACGTGGCACGCCTATCGCGGGCTGGTCGAAACGGGGCAATGAGGTCGCAGGCGCAGGAATTGCGTCACGTTTCGGCGCAATCGTGACGGGCAGATTTCACGTGTGGGACCCCGGTGCGGACCCGGTTGCGGCTGCTGCCGCGAAGCGGACACCGCTATTCGTTCCACTTGATCGAGCAGCCGACCGACGGCTGCTGGACCCCCGGCGCGCTGCCGGTGCGCGCGACCGACAGCATCGCGTCGAACAGCTCCCGGGCAGCCGCAGGGTCGATTGATCGTCCCGACCGGTCCAGCCGGCCCCGATAGGCGAGCCTGAGGTCGCCGTCGAAGCCGAAGAAATCGGGCGTGCAGACGGCGCCGTACGCGCGCGCAACGGCCTGCGTTCCGTCCAGCACATAAGGAAAGGTAAAGCCGTGCTGCGCGGCGAATGCCTTCATGTTGTCGAACGAATCCTCTGGATACGCGGCGGGGTCGTTACTCATGATCGCGACGCTGCCGATGCCGTGCGGGCGAAGCTCGGTCATGTCGCGGACGATCTTCGCGACCACCGCCTTCACGTAGGGGCAGTGGTTGCAGATGAACATCACCACGGTGCCCCTGGCGCCGCGGACCGATTCCAGCGTGTGCCGCCGGCCGTCGGTGCCGGGCAGCTCGAAGGGCGTGGCGAGCCAGCCGAGCTGGCCCACGGGTGTCGTCAGGCTGACCATGTCATCCTCGATACGGGTTGACGGGACCGGTGCCGATTTTCCGGCCGCGGGGATCTACCGGATAACATACACTCACAGCATTGCCCGCATCAACCATGCACGTCACCCGCCACTCCGATCCGGACGCGTTCCTCGCGGCCGCCGCGCCGATGACCGAACGCGGGCAGGCGTCGGCGAGCTTCTTCACCGGCTGGGCGCACGCCATGAAACGGACGCCGCCGGCTGCCGACGAGCGCATCTACCTGGCGACGGTCCGCGACGTAGCGACCTACGGCGTGGCGATCCGGCGCGACGACGGCCCGGTCATCATCGGCCAAAGCGATGCCGCCGCGGCATCCGCGTTCGCCGACGATCTCGCGCAGGACGGTCCGGGACTGCAGGGGGTGATGGGCGCGCTTCCGGCAGCCGAGGCGTTCGCGCAGCGGTGGCATGAGCTTACCGGGCGCACGCGCCGGCTGCGGGTTCGCCTCCGCCAGCACGCGCTTGCCACGGTCAACGAAGTGCCGGCGGCACCGGGCGCGCCGAGGACCGCGACCGAAGCCGATACCGAATGGCTGCTCGAGGGGCAGTGCGCATTCATGGCGGAAGTGGGCGTGCCCGATTCGCCCGAACGCGCGCGCGCGCTCCTGCCCAAGCGCGTGCTGCGCGGCGAATACCGAATCTGGGACCACGACGGGCGCGTGGCCTTCGCCGGCTTCAGCGACGCGGCCCCCGATTTCGCCCGTATTGCGCCTGTGTACACGCCGCCCGGGTGCCGTGGGCGCGGGTACGCAACCTCGCTGGTCGCGCGCATGTCGAGCGAGCTTCTCGCTCGCGGCAAGCGGAGACTGTTCCTGACGACCGACATCGCCAATCCGACGTCGAATGCGATCTACGCCCGCATCGGTTTCCGGGCCGAGAACGACGACTGGCATTTCGACTTCGTCCCGCCGGAGCTGTAACACCGTGGCGGTACCCCGCTTCTTCGTTCCCGCCGGGCTCACGCCGGGACAGGTCGGTGCGACCATCGCACTGCACGAAGCTGCCGCGCATCACGCGACGCGCGTCCTGCGGCTGGCCGGCGGAGACGCGCTGACGCTCTTCGACGGCACGGGCGGCGAGTATGCGGTGACGCTCGCCCAGGTCGACAGGCGCGGCGCGACCGTGCGCGTCGAGGCGCTTCGTGCCGGTCGACCGCGAGTCGCCGCTCGCGGTCACGCTGGCGCAGGGGATCGCGGCGAACGACGCGATGGACTATGCGATCCGCAAGGCGACGGAGCTCGGCGTGACCTCGATCCAGCCACTCGTGACCGCGCGCAGCGCGCCGCTGCCGCCGGGCGAGCGCGGCGACCGGCGACTCCGCGCACTGGCGGGGTGTCGCGATCGCCGCCTGCGAGCAATCCGGGCGCAATCGCGTGCCGGAAGTGTGGCCGGCGCAGGCGGTGACCGAGTGGCTCGGGGCCTGGACCGGGAGCGGCATCGTCTTCGCGCCCGACGCGGAGCGCTCGCTCGCCGCGCTCGCGCAACCGCCGGCGCCCCTCGCGCTCCTGATCGGCCCTGAAGGCGGACTCGACGAACGCGAATTGCGCGCGGCCCGGGCGCGCGACTTTTCTTCGGTGCGACTTGGCCCGCGCGTGCTGCGGACCGAGACCGCGGCAGCGGCGGCGCTCGCGGTATTGCAGTCGATGTGGGGCGACGGGCGATGATGCGGGTCGGGCTGTTGCTGCCGATCGTGCCGCAATGATTGCCGGTTGCGCAACACCGTCGGCGACCGACCGCGCGGGCGTGAAGCCGTACGCGTTCGTCGTGCTGGGCGACGAAGGCCGCCCGATGGCGCGCGCTGATCACCGCGGCTGCCGCGTGTCCGGAGATCGAGTTCGACGGCGTCGGTGTGACGATGGACGTTCGTGCGCGCCCTGCGACGATCCGGCTGCGGCCGACGCGCAGCGAACCGGCGGAGTCGAAACCGTCCGCATTCCCGGTGCTCGTCTGCGAGAAGGCGATTCCGGCGTCCGACACGCCGAGCCGTCGTCGCCGGACGCGTGCTTCCGCTGCCGAAGGCGAACCCGCAGCGGATCGTCGTGGTGGGCGACACCGGCTGTCGGATGCAGTCCGCGGAGCGGGTCTTCCAGGCGTGCAACGACACCGCGCAGTGGCCGTTCGCGGCGGTCGCCGGCGCGGCGGCGGACGCGCGCCCCGATCTCGTCATTCACGTCGGTGACTATCACTACCGCGAGAACGCGTGCCCGGGTGGCAACGCCGGATGCGCGGGCAGCCCGTGGGGCTACGGCTGGGATGCGTGGGAGGCCGATCTGTTCGCCCCTGCGGAAAAACTGCTCGCCGCCGCGCCATGGATCGTCGTGCGCGGCAACCACGAGTCGTGCAGTCGCGCCGGGCAGGGCTGGTGGCGATTCCTCGATCCGCGCCCGCTATCTCCCGGACAGGACTGCAACGCGGCCGCGGACGATGCGAGTCGGCGACTACAGCGAACCGTACGCCGTGCCGCTCGGGTCGGCGGCCGACGCCGATACGCAGTTCATCGTGTTCGATTCGTCGCTGGTCGGCGTCTTGCCGCTGCCGCCGAGCGACGCGATGCATGTCAGGTATCGGGGCGCAGTTCGAGCGTGCGTTCGCGCTCGCGGCGCGGCGCCCCAACACGTTCTTCATGAACCACCATCCGATGCTCGCGTTCGCGCCGAATCCGGCGCAAGCCCGACGCCCCTTTCCCGGGCAACGGCGCGCTGCAATCGGTGCTGGGAGCGCTGCAGCCGACGGTGCTCTTCCCGCCTGAGGTGAAGGCGCTCCTCGCCGGCCACGTGCACCTGTTCGAGGTGGTCAGCTTCTCGACATCGCAGCCGGCGCAGTTCGTTTCCGGCAACGGCGGCGACTGGATCGACACGCCGCTGCCCTCGCCGCTGCCGGCCGGAACGACGCCCATGCCCGGGGCGGTGATCGCGAGCCTGGTGGCGACGAACCGTTTCGGCTTCATGACGATCGAGCGCGACGGCTCGAGCTGGCGGATGGTCGCGCACGATGCGCGCGGCGCGCCGATGATCTCGTGCACGCTGTTCGAGCGGCGCGCGAAATGCGATCCCGCGGTGCGGCAATGAAGTCGTGAAGACGGGGACAGACCCCGATGTTCCTTGGGGTCTGTCCCCGTCTTCACCGGGTTTCAGCGCCGTGTGCCCGCAACCCAAGATGAAGGCAGGGGTTTGCCGGCCAGCATCAACGCCGCCGTGCGGAACTCGTCCCAGACGTTGCCGCGGCCGATGCCTTTCGCCAGCGCGTCGAGCCGCGCCAGTGCGGACAGCAGCGGCGGGATGGCTTCCGGCGACACGCGGCGCGCGGCGCGCTCCATCGCCGCCTGCCGCTTGCCCCAGACCCGCGCGTTGCGGATCGCGACCGCGACCGGCGTTCCCGCCGCGATCGCCTCGCGCACCGACGCCAGCGCATGGACGTCCTCGGAGAGCTGCCACAGCAGCAGCTGGATGCCTTCGCCCTCGGCTTCCAGCGCCGCGATGATGCGCAGCGCGCGGGCGGGGTCCGCCGCGAGCCACGCCTCCGACAGTTGGAAAACGTCGTAGCGGGCGACGTCGGTCACCGCGCGCTCGACGTCCTCCGCGCTGAGTTCACCTTCAGGCAAGAGCAGGCCGAGCTTTTCGAATTCCTGCCGCGCGGCGAGCAGGTTGCCCTCGCAGCGGTCGGCGAGAAAGGCGAGCGTCTCGGGCGCCACCCGCTGCCCTTGCCGGGCGAGGCGCGCCGCGATCCACGCCGGCAGCGCCTCGCGCTCCAGCGGATAGACGGCGACCGCTGCACCTGCTCCAACAAGCGCCGTGAACCACGACGAAGTCTGTGCGGCACGGTCGAGCTTCGGCAGCGTCACGAGCAACAGTTGATCGGGTCCGGGGTGGGCAGCGCAGATTTCGAGCGCCCTGGCGCCTTCGATGCCCGGCTTGCCGGAGGGGATGCGCAGATCGACAAGCTTGCGCGAACCGAACAGACCGAGATTGGCGCTGGCCGCGAGAAACGCATCCCATTTGAAACCGGGCTCGACGACGAGGATTTCGCGCTCGTCGTAACCGGCCTTGCGCGCGGCCGCGCGAATGGTGTCGCCCGCCTCGATCGCGAGCAGCGGCTCGTCGCCGTGGACCACGTAAATCGGCGCGAACGTGCGCTCGAGATGCGCGGCAAGCTGGTTCAGGCGAAGTTCCATTATCGACATCGTCCTGCGCTTGTGCCTTCGCCGATCGGCGAAGGCGCCTGCTACGCCGGCTTCCTCGCGAACTGCAATCGCCTTACCACCTGCTGCACGGCGTCGGTCTGCATCTCCTTGTAGAGTTTTGCCTCCTCCGCCTCGCGCGCGAGCACTTCGGACTCGCTGAACGTGAACGAACGGCGGATGACGATCTCCGCCGCCGGCAGCCAGTCCTTGCCGCCGGCATCGTGCAACGCGAACGTCAGGCGCTTCGTCAACAGGTACTCACGGGCGCGCCCGCCGCCCGACAGCGACAGCACCTGCTTGTCGTCGGTGACGTTCGAGACGTCGAAAATGACCTGTGCCGCGGCGGCGCTGTCGACCAGCATGGGTGCCGCTCCCCGCGAGCGCGCGCTTGAGCTCGGACGTGAACGGCACGTTGGGCGGCGAATTGATGAAAAGCGTCGAGAACGGGTAGGTGACGTCGCCCCGCAGGTGAAAGCCACACCCGGCGAGTGCGCCGGCCAGGACGACGATCGCGACGAGCCCGAGAACGCCCGACCTGCCAGAAAGCGCTGTCGCCGCACGCCTGCCCGCGCGCTGGCCGGACCCGACCGCTCGCACGGCGCCCGCGCGCCGAAGGCGTTCAAACCACGACATTGACGAGCCGTCCCGGCACGACGATCACCTTCTTCACCGGCGCGCCACCCGCATGCTTCGCGACCTCGGCACTCGCCCGCGCGGCCGCCTCGATGGACCCGGCGTCGGCGCTCGCGGGCACCCTGAGCTTGCCCCGCAGCTTGCCGTTGACCTGCAGCATCAGCTCGATTTCGTCCTGCGCGAGCGCGGCCGCGTCCACCTGCGGCCACGGCGCGTCGAGCAGCGATCCGAACTGCTGCGCGTAGCCGATGTCGTCCCACAGCGCGCAACCGATGTGCGGAACCACCGGGTAGAGCGTGCGGATCAGGATCGACAGGCCTTCGCGCAGCAGGGCGGCGCGACCCGCGGCGTCCGCGGGCACGGCCTCGAGCGCGTTCAGCATCTTCATTCCCGCGGATACTACCGTGTTGTACTGGATCCGCTCGTAGTCGTAGCTCGCCTGCTTCAGCGTGAGATGGATTTCGCGGCGGGCGGCCTTCACCGCCGCCGCCGCGCCGGCGAAATCGGCGGCGGTCGCGGCGGACTGCACGGCGTCGGCGCTCGCCTGCGCGAACGTCCACATCCGGCGCAGGAACCGCTGCGCGCCCTCCACGCCGGCATTGGACCAGACGAACGTCATCTCGGGGGGCGCCGCGAACATCACGTACAGCCGCGCGGTGTCGGCGCCGTACTGGTCGATCAGCGTCTGCGGGTCCACACCGTTGCGCTCGGACTTGCCCATCTTGCCCACGCCGCCGTACTCGACGGGCTGCCCGTCGTTCCTCCACGTCGCGCTGGTGATCTTGCCGTCGGGGTCGTACCTGGCGTCGACCTCCTCAGGCGGGAGGTAGTCGACGCCGCCCTTTTCGCCGCGACGGAAGAAGATGTGGTTGAGCAGCATGCCCTGTGTCAGGAGACGCGTGAACGGCTCGTCGATCGTCACGAGCCCCAGGTCGCGCATGACCTTGGTCCAGAACCGCGCGTAGAGCAGGTGAAGGATCGCGTGCTCTATGCCGCCGATGTACTGGTCCATCGGCATCCAGTAGTCGGCACGCGCGTCGACCATCGCCGGCGCGCCAGGGCAGGCGTAGCGCATGTAGTACCACGACGAGTCGACGAACGTGTCCATCGTGTCGGTCTCGCGCTTGCCGGGCCCGCCGCACTTCGGGCAGGTGCAATTCACGAAATCGGCGCGCTTCGCGAGTGGGTTGCCGGTGCCGTCGGGCACGCAGTCCTCGGGCAGCACGACGGGCAGATCCTGCTCCGGCACCGGAACGTCGCCGCAGGCGGCGCAGTGGACGATAGGTATCGGCGTGCCCCAGTAGCGCTGGCGCGAGACGCCCCAGTCGCGCAGGCGGAACGTGATCTTCTTCTCGCCGAGTCCTTGCCCCGCCAAGTCGGTGGCGATCGCATCCACGGCGGCGTCGTAGCCGAGACCGTCGTATTTGCCGCTTGCCGTGCAGATTCCGTATTCCGCGTACCACGGCTGCCATTCATCCGGCGAGAACGGCCGGTCGGCGCGCGCCGTTCCCGACGCTTCATCGACCCAGCGGATCACCTGTCTGACCGGCAGCCTGTATTTTCGCGCGAACGCGAGGTCGCGCTCATCGTGCGCCGGCACGCCCATCACCGCGCCGTCGCCGTAGGCCATCAGCACGTAATTGCCGACCCAGACCTCGACCTTCTCGCCGGTCACGGGATGCGTGACGAAGAGCCCCGTCGCCATCCCCTTCTTCTCCATGGTCGCGAGATCGGCTTCCATAACGCTGCCGCGCTTGCACTCGTCGATGAACGCCGCGAGCTGGCTATTCGCCTTCGCCGCGTGGGTCGCGAGCGGATGCTCCGCGGCGACCGCGCAGAACGTCACGCCCATGATCGTGTCGGCGCGGGTCGTGAAGACGTACATCCGGCCGCCGCCGATCGGCCTGCCGTCGGCATCCGCGATGGCGTGCGGAAACGCGAACCTGACGCCCAGGCTCTTGCCGATCCAGTTGGCCTGCATCGTCTTGACGCGGTCGGGCCATCCGGGCATCCGGTCGAGGCACGCCAGGAGCTCGTCGGCGTAGTCGGTGATCCGCAGGTAGTACATCGGGATCTCGCGCTTCTCGACCGGCGCGCCGGAGCGCCAGCCGCGGCCTTCGATCACCTGCTCGTTCGCCAGCACCGTCTGGTCGACCGGGTCCCAGTTGACCACGCCGGTCTTCCGGTACGCGATGCCCTTTTCCAGCATGCGCAGGAAGAACCACTGGTTCCACTTGTAGTAGGCGGGATCGCAGGTCGCGAACTCGCGCGACCAGTCGATGGCCCAGCCCATCGACTGGCACTGTCGCTTCATGTAGGCGATGTTCTCGTACGTCCACTTCGCCGGCGCGACACGGTTCTTCATCGCGGCGTTCTCGGCGGGCAACCCGAAAGCGTCCCAGCCCATCGGCATCAGCACGTTGTACCCGTTCATCCGCAGGTACCGGTACATCATGTCGTTGATCGTGTAGTTGCGCACGTGCCCCATGTGCAGGTTGCCCGAGGGGTACGGCAGCATCGACACGCAGAAGAACTTCGTCCGCTCCGCGGTCTCGATGGCGCGATAGGCGTCTGCGGCCTGCCACTGGCTCTGGACGGCGGCTTCGATCGTGGCAGGGTTGAACGGCTTCATGGGGGTCCGATGGTCCGCGCCACCGGGCGCATCGCGGCGACCGGATGACGCAAATGGACAATTATACCGGCGGGCCCCGCGGCGGCGCCCCGTCAGGTGCCCGGCAACTCCCGCGCGACGAGTGCGTAGACCCCCAATGCTGCGAACAGCACCGCCGCGGCGATGCGCACCGCCTTGAAGGGAATCTTCGCCGACGCGGCCTTGCCGACCAGCACCACGGGGACGTTGGCGAGCAGCATCCCGAGCGTGGTGCCGAGCACGACGGCGAGAAGCGACGGGAACCTGGCCGCCAGCACGACGGTCGCGACCTGCGTCTTGTCGCCCATCTCGGCCAGGAAGAACGCCACGACGGTCACGCCGAAGACGCCCCACCGGGTCGCCGGCGGCGGCTCGTCGTCGTCGAGCGTGTCGGGACGCAGCGCCCAGATGGCGACGGCGAAGAAGGACAGCGCGACGAGCCAGGTCAGCACCTCGGTCGGCACGAAGGTGCGAAACAGGTTGCCCAGGAAGCCGGCGAGCGTGTGGTTGGCGAGCGTCGCGACCAGGATGCCGGCGATGATGGGCAACGGTTTTCGGAAGCGTGCCGCCAGCACCAGCGCCAGCAATTGGGTCTTGTCGCCGATTTCGCCGAGCGCGACGACGCCGGTCGAGACGAGAAAGGCTTCCATGGGAACGGGCGGTGATTTTGGTGTTGGAGAGGGCGGTGCCGGCGTCAGCGCGGGCAAGGCTTATGCGCGGGGCGGAAGGGGGGTGGATGACCCCTGAAGCCGCCCTGCGGATGGGCGCGGGTAGAATTATAGATTGGCCGGGAACCTTTCGGCCCACGATTCGCCCAATCCTGTGCGCATCACGCCCGTGGCTCCCCCATGACTCTTCCTCGTCCGCCTCTCGTTGCCGCCTGCCGCATGTTCGTCGCGGCGGCAGCGCTCGTGCTGGCCGGGGGCGCAATCGCGGCCCCGGTGAAGACTGCGCACGTCGAGGCCGAACTCGTCGCCGCCACGACCGCGCTGCTTCCCGGCGTGCCGATCACCGTCGCCCTTCGGCTCTCGATGGAGAAGGGCTGGCACACGTACTGGCAGAATCCCGGCGATTCGGGGTTGCCGACGACGCTCGCCTGGAAGCTGCCCGCCGGCGTCGAAGCCGGGCCGATCGAGTGGCCCGCGCCGCGCGAGCTGCCGGTCGGCCCGCTCGTCAATTACGGCTACGAAGGCGAGGTGCTGCATCTCGTCGAACTTTTGCCGCAACGCACGCTGGCGGTCGGCGACACGGCGGTCCTCGCGGCGCGCGCGGAATGGCTCGTGTGCAAGGAGGTCTGCATTCCCGAGGGCGCGGACCTGACGCTCGCGCTGCCCGTGCCAGAATGCCGCGCCGCCTGACCCGCGCTGGGGCGCGGCGATCGCCGCGGCGCGCGCCGCGCTGCCGCGGCCGCTCGCGGGATGGCAGTCGAGCGCGGAAGGACGTGGCAACACGATCGCGCTGAAGCTCGTGCCGCCCGTGGGCGCGGCCGATCCGGGCGCGATCCGCTTCTTCCCGTTTGCGCCGGACAGGATCGAGCCATCGGGGCCGCAGCGCGTGACGCGCGACGGCGATGCGTACGTCGTGACTTTGCCGGTGGCGTCCACGCTCGCAGGTCCGCTGGATCGCATCGCGGGCGTCGTGACCGCGGCAGGCGGATTCGGCACTGCGCAGGCGGCAACGATCGACGTCGCTCTCGCCGGCAGCGTCGCCGCGGGCGCGAAGCCCGCGCCCGTGGCCGCGCCCGCGCTCAATCTCGCGCCGGCGCCGATGGCGGGTCGCGACGGCCTGACGCTTGCGCTCGCGGTGGTGTTCGCGTTCGTCGGCGGACTCATCCTCAATCTAATGCCCTGCGTCTTCCCGGTGCTCTCGTTGAAGGTGCTCGGTTTCGCAACGCACAACGACACCCGGCCGACGTTGCGGCACGAAGCCGGCGCGTTCGCCGCGGGTGTCGTGCTGACGTTCGTGGCGCTGGGCGTGGCGCTCGCCTTGCTGCGCGCTGCCGGCGAACAGCTGGGCTGGGGTTTCCAGCTGCAGTCGCCGGCGGTGGTCAGCGCGCTGGCGATCCTGTTCTTCGTGCTGGCGCTGAACCTGTCCGGCGTGTTCGAGTTCGGGCAGCTGGCCCCGTCGGGCGTGACCGGCTGGACCTCGAAGAACCGGACGCTCGATGCGTTCGGCTCCGGCATCCTTGCGGTCGTCATCGCGTCGCCGTGCACCGCGCCGTTCATGGGCGCGGCGCTCGGCTATGCCATGACCGGCACCACGGCGACGATGCTGGTCGTCTTCGTGGCGCTCGGCGTCGGCATGGCGCTGCCCTACGTGTCGCTCGCATGGTTCCCCGGCTGGCGCCGGCGCCTGCCCCGTCCCGGGCCGTGGCTGGAGCGCTTCAAGCAGGTGCTGGCGTTTCCGCTGTACGCGACGGTGATCTGGCTCGCGTGGGTGCTGGGCGCGCAGCGCGACAACGACGCGCTGCTGCGCCTGCTGATCGTGCTGCTCTGCGTCGGCTTCGCCCTGTGGGCGTGGCGCATCGTGCGCACCGGCGGCGCGCGGCCGTGGGGCATCGCCGGATTCGTCGCGCTTGCCGTGCGCGGCGACCGTCGCGTGGCCGCTGTTCGCCACCGATGCCCCGGCACCGGCAAAGTCGGCAGCCGGCGGTGCCGCGAGCGTCGAGCGCGAATGGACGGCGTTCACGCCGGCAGTCGTCGCGGCGCTGACCGCGTCCGGGCGCCCGGTGTTCGTCGATTTCACCGCGGCATGGTGCGTGACCTGCCAGGTCAACAAGCGGCTCGTGCTCAACGCCGACGACGTGCGCGCGCGGTTTGCCGAGAAGCGCGTCGCGCTCGTGCGCGCCGACTGGACGCGCCGCGACCCGGCGATCACGCAGGCGCTTTCGGCGCTCGGCCGCAACGGTGTTCCCGTCTACGTGCTGTACCGGCCCGGCAAGGAGCCGCTGCTGTTGCCGGAAGTGCTGCAGCGGAGCACGATGCACGAAGCGCTGGCCACGCTCTGACCGGTTCGGGCGCGGCTTGCATTCGACGCCGCTGGAGTTAGTTTCCCGAATGCGAATGGAGGTCACGATGCGCTCACGTCTGATTCCGTCCGGTGTTGCCGTTGCTCGTGCTGTTCGCGGCCGGTGCTGCCGATCGCCGTGGTGTCCGGCGCCGCCGCGCCCGGCTTCACGATCACCGATACCGCCGGCAAGGCGGTGCGGCTCGCCGACTACAGGGGCAAGTTCGTCGTGCTCGAATGGACCAATCCCGAGTGCCCGTTCGTGCGCAAGCACTATTCCAGCGGGAACATGCAGTCGCTGCAGAAGGAATGGGGCGGCCGGGACGTCGTGTGGCTCGCGATCAACTCGACCAACGCCGAGCCATTCCGAATTCAAGATCCCCGCGCGAGATGAGCGATTGGATGCGGGCGCAGGGCGCGGCGCCGGCGGCCACGCTGCTCGATCCGACCAGCGGCACCGGACGCGCGTACGGAGCCAAGACCACGCCGCACATGTTCGTCGTCGACCCGGCCGGAAAGGTCGTCTACGCCGGGGCGATCGACGACAAGCGTTCGGCCAATCCGGCCGATGCGAAGACGGCGCACAACTACGTTCGCGCGGCGCTGACCGAGGCGACGGCGGGCAAGCCGGTCACCGTCGCCAGCACGACGCCGTACGGCTGCAGCGTCAAGTACTGACGCCCTGCGCCCGGCCGTCGCGGCGGTAGCCGCCGTCCTGGCCGCCGCCGGATGCGGGCCGGATGCCGCGCGGCCGCTGCAGGGATACGTCGAAGGCGAGTACGTGCGCGTCGCGGCGCCGTTCGCCGGCACGCTGCAGCAGCTCTCGGTCAAGCGCGGCGATCAGGTCGCCGCCGCGGCGCCGTTGTTCGCGCTGGAGCGGGAGAACGAGGTCGCCGCGCGCCGCGAGGCCGAGCAGCAGCTCGCGGCGGCCGAGGCGCGCCTCGCCAACCTGCGCAGCGGCAAGCGGCCGCCCGAAGTCGAAACCGTCGCCGAGCAATTGCAGCAGGCGCGGGCGACGCGCGAACTGTCGGCGGCGAACGTGAAACGCCAGCAGCAGCTCTTCGCCAGCGGCTTCGTCAGCGGCGCCGCGCTGGACGACGCGCGCACGCAGTTGAAGCGCGACGAGGCGCGCGTCAAGGAGCTCGAGGCGGTCGTGGCGACGGCGAAGATGCCGGCGCGCACCGACGAGATCCGCGCCGCCGAGGCCGACGCGCGCGCGGCCCGCGAGGTGCTGGCGCAGAGCGCATGGCGACTCGCGCAGCGCGCCGTCGCGGCGCCGGCGGCCGGCCTCGTCCACGACACCTATTACGTCGTCGGCGACTGGGTGCCGGCGGGCAGCCCGGTGGCGAGCGTGCTGCCGCCGGGCAACGTCAAGGTGCGCTTCTTCGTCGCGGAGACGGTGCTCGGGCGCCTGCAACCGGGACAGACCGTGACGGTCGCCTGCGACGGCTGCGCGGCGCCCGTCCCGGCGACGATCGTGTTCATCGCCGATCGCGCGGAGTTCACGCCGCCGGTGCTCTACTCGAAGGACAACCGGGCGAAGCTCGTCTATCTCGTCGAAGCGAAACCTGCGCCGGCGGACGCGGCGAAGCTGCATCCGGGACAGCCGGTCGACGTGACCCTTCCCGCGTCCTGAGCATGGTCGCCCGCTGCCGCCGACACCGTCATCGACGTGCGCGGCCTCAACAAGAGCTTCGGCCGCCATCACGTCGTCAAGGATCTCGCGCTGTCGGTGCGCCGCGGCGAGATCTTCGGCTTCCTCGGGCCCAACGGCAGCGGCAAGACCACGTCGATCCGGATGCTCTGCGGGCTGCTGACGCCCGACAGCGGCGAGGGCACGTGCCTCGGTTTCGACATCCGGCGCGAGTCCAAGTCGATCAAGCGCCACGTCGGCTACATGACGCAGCGATTCTCGCTGTGGGAGGACCTGACCATTCGCGAGAACCTGCGCTTCGTCGGGCGGATGTACTCGATGGACAACGGCGGCCCGCGCGTCGAAGCGGCGCTCGCGCAGCTCGGCCTCGCCGATCGCGCGAACCAGCTCGCCGGCGAACTCTCCGGCGGCTGGAAGCAGCGTCTGGCGCTCGCCGCGTGCCTGCTGCACGAGCCGCAACTGCTGCTGCTCGACGAGCCGACCGCCGGCGTCGATCCGAAGGCCCGGCGCGATTTCTGGGACCAGCTGCACGAGCTCGCCGCGCGCGGCATCACGGTCCTCGTCAGCACGCATTACATGGACGAGGCCGAGCGCTGCCACAAGCTGGGCTACATCCTCGACGGGCGGCTGCTGGTGCAGGGCACGGCGCGCGAGGTCGTCGCGAGCCAGTCGCTCGTCACCTGGACCGTCGACGGCCCCGAGCTGGCCGCGCTGGCGACCCGCCTGCGGGCGCTGCCCGCCGTCGAGCAGGTGGCGGCGTTCGGCGCGGCGCTGCACGTCACCGGATCCGACGCCGGCGCGCTCGACGCCGCGCTCGCGCCGTTCAAGGCCGAGCCGGGCCGCACGTGGCGGCGGATCGAGCCCGGGCTCGAGGACGTGTTCATCCATCTGATGCAGGACGGCGCGGAACCAGCGCCATCGGGCGCGGGAACGCTGCGGTCATGAACGGATTCTTCTCGTTCTCGCGCTGGCTCGGCATCGTCGGCAAGGAGTTCATCCAGCTGAAGCGCGACCGGCTGACGTTCGGCATGATCGTCGGCATCCCGGTCATCCAGCTCGTCCTGTTCGGGTTCGCGATCAACTCCGATCCGAAGCACCTGCCGACGATGCTGCTCGACGTCGACCGCAGCGAGTTCTCGCGCAGCATCGGCGGCGCTCTCGCCAACAGCAGCTACTTCGCCTTCATCGGCGAGGCGAAGAGCGAGGCGGAGGCCGACCGCGCGCTCGCCACCGGCCGCGCGCAGTTCGTCGTCACGATTCCCGCCGGGTTCTCCCGCGCGCTGGTGCGCGGCGAGCGTCCGGCGGTGCTGGTCGAGGCCGACGCCACCGATCCGACCGCGACGGGCAACGCGGTCGCCGCGCTCGGCCAGCTCGCGCAGTCGGCGCTGGCGCACGACCTCACCGGGCCGCTCGCGCCGCTCGCGGCGAAGACCGGCGCGTTCGAGATGGTCGTGCACGCGCGCTACAACCCGGAGGCCGATCACGCAGTACAACATCGTGCCCGGGCTGATGGGCGTGATCCTGACGATGACGATGGTGCTGATGACCGGGCTCGCGATCACCCGCGAGCAGGAGCGCGGGACGATGGAGAACCTGCTGTCCACGCCGGCGACCGCGCTCGAGGTGATGACCGGCAAGATCGTGCCCTACGTGATGATCGGCCTCATCCAGGTGACGCTCGTGCTGATCCTGGCGCGCCTCATCTTCGACGTGCCGATGCACGGCAACCTCGGCGTGCTGTATCTCGCCGTGCTGCTGTTCATCGCCGCCAACCTGACGCTGGGGCTCACGTTCTCGGCGGTGGCGCGCAACCAGCTGCAGGCGATGCAGATGACGTTCTTCTTCTTCCTGCCGTCGATGCTGCTGTCGGGCTTCATGTTCCCGTTCCGCGGCATGCCGGGCTGGGCGCAGGCGATCGGCGAAGTGCTGCCGCTGACGCACTTCCTGCGCATCGTCCGCGGCGTGCTGCTGAAGGGCAACGAGTTCGCCGACGTGCTGCCCGAGACCTGGCCGATCGTCGCGTTCATGGCGGCGGTGATGCTGATCGGCTTGCGCACGTTCCGCAGCACGCTGGACTGAGCTGTCGCCGTCCTGGGTCCGGTCTGGCGCTCCGCCACGGACTCTCGCTTCGGTGCTTCAACCTGCCGACCCTCGATTCGCCTATCCGGTCCAACACCGCTTGGACATCGATAGATCGGCGGCGAAGCCCACCGTCGCTTCGTCCGATTCGTTGATTAATGTGCGGTAACGGACAGACGATCGCCCGTTGATAGGTCTACGCTGTTGCGCCCGTCATGGGAGGTAGCGATGAACACTGCCAGATACATCCGCAAGCCTATTGCGTTATAAGAGGCGCCGCGGCGTTTATACGGCGGCGCAGGCGCTGCGACGGCAGGGCATCAGCCTGGAGACGGCGGTGGTGCTTCTGGCCCGGAAATCACCTTAGCCGTCCACATCCTGGCGGTTGTCGAGGTCGTGCAGTTGCGCGCTTGTGCGTCGTGTTCCGCGACCGAGCGTTTCGCATGGTCGACCTCAACGCGTCTCGGAACGCCGCCCTCGGGCCAAGCGGCGACTCCCGTTGAGCCGCAGATAGCGATCCGTAGCAATTGCGGAATGTGGGCGGATTGCAAACGATAGCCTCGCGACGCCGGCGAAGGACTTTCGTCTGCGCCAGAGGATGAAACGCTTCAGCGGCTAACCAAGACTACGGCGTTGCGCGGTCGCGCCTGTTCCGCCGGCGTCGGTCTTCATGGCGCCGCTCGTCATGCTGCACATCCGCATGGGGTGGACCCGCATGGCGTCGATCCACACGGCGTCGATCCACACGGCGTCGGTCGCCGTCGAGTCCGTCCCCGATGCGATGCTTGCGCGATTGCCGTGAGGATGTCGCCGGAAGGGTCTGAATAAGGGACGCAGCAGGCTGGGCAGTGTGGTGCGGTGTCGTGCCGGCGCAGACCCACGCGGCAGTGACATCACTGCCGGGCAGCGGTATTGCCCATTCTTCATTCAGGGTCGTCACCGGGGATTGGAACCATAATGCCCACCTGCCTGGTTGTCGAGAGGTGAGTCGACCCCGTCCACCATTGGCGTGCGTCAACGCAAAGCCGTATAGGGCTTCGTCCGGAACGCCGCAAAAATCAATACAAGGATCACAATCGGCCAGATGCTCGCAAGCAATCGCCAGCGCCTCGTCGAGGCACTCGTGCCTAGCGTCATGGACCTCGATGCAATGTCGTGGCTGCTGCGGAAACAATGCCGCCAGTTCGGTCCATGTCACTTCGGCGGTCGAGGACCAATCGGGAAGGACGGAGTCGCGCTGCCGGAGACGATGTCCGGCATCAATCTCGCTCTGCGCGAGCGGGCGACCGTTGATGGTAGCCACCCGCAGTACGCTCGGCGGCACGGCGCGATACGAACTCTCGCGCAGTACAGGCACACCGCGGTCGTCGCAACCGATCGTCAGGTACGTGTACGTTGCCTGATTCGGTAGGAATTCGTATCCGACCAGCCCATCTTCGACAATGGGCAACAGATCGAGGGAGAGGCCGGCTGGGAGCGAATGATGCGCAGCGGCAGCAATAAGGTGCGAGCGAATGGTCGGCAGGAGATCCTTCGCTTGCGAAATGCGAGGCCAAGAGGCGCTTGGCATCACCGACAATCGTCGACCGAAATTCGTCATCGCCGGTCTTGCCCGGTTAGGCGAACGTCCTGACAAGGATCCCGACGTTCCACCCAGCGCGGTGGGCCGCAACCGGCTGTGGCTGTAGTCTGCGATCGCCTTCCCATGCGCACGACTGATTGAGGCAGCGATAACGGCGTACCGGCACGAACGCGCTCGACTACGTAATCGATAGCGCGCCGGCGCCTCCGGAGCGGGATGTCCCCACAATCGCGGGCCTCGGCATGCGGGCACGTCAACTGCGTGGGCCGCTGCGCCCGTACCCGACGACAGTTCGGCGGGGCTGGAAGTGCGATATGCCCCGTTTGGCGCGCGGCTCGGCATGATCAACTCCCGCGCATTGAATTCGCGCGGATACATTGGAATTCCCGGCAAATGGTATGTCAAATGCCTGGCCGCTTATGTACGCTGCCACACGTTGGTCAGCTTCTCGGCGGGCGCACGGCCGGCGGCGGTGAATGTATTTGTTGCCCGCCGCGTAGTTTCGTCGGCTCAACCGGGATCCGGCGTCCATAGCCGGCGCCAGCTTTCGTGACCGAGCCGGCGCAGCGTCTCGATATTTCGCTCGTAGATTAGGGCCGCATCGGGATACGCAGCCACGGCGCGGTCGATGCTCGTTTCGCGCAGCAGGTGCAGCATCGGATGCGGGGAACGATTGGTGCCGTTCGCGATGTCGTCGGACACGCTGCCGGCGAACTCGTAGGCCGGGTGGAAGCTCGCAACTTGGAAGCAGCCTTCCAGCCCAAGGTTCCTGATCGCGCGATCGGCCTCCGGCAGGAAGAAGTGAAAGTCGAGGAAGTCGGTCATCGCCTGCGGGTGGATTAGCAGCGTGGTCTCGACCTCTTCCGGCTTTGCGTGTTGCAGCAGCTCGAGCTCGTGCCGCAGTTCCGCGAGCAATTCCCCGGCCGACGTCGCCGCGGTGACCGCGTAACGGATCTGCCGCTTGACGTGAACCGCCTTGGCGAACGGGCACAGGTTGAGCCCGATCACCGCCCGCTCCAGCCAGAGTTGCGTCGAACGGACGACGTCGGCGGCACGCGCCGCATCGGCGCAGGGGGTCAGGACGTCGCGCATGGCGGGGAGACAGGCCGAAGTGCGCCCTCCATCTCCCGTCGGAACCTGACGGCGTCGTTCGTCGCGTCGATGGCGACGTCGTCCCAGCGCACCGCCTCGTGCGCTTTGACCGGACGCAACAGTTTCACTCCGTGGGCGAGCCCCAGCGGCAAGCCGCCGAGAGCAAGCGAGTCCGCGGCGGGAGAGAGCTTCCCGTACACCGTGTAGCCGCCTTCGCCGTCGAGCGTCTCGCCCGCGACGAGATCGCGCTTCGACGTGGCGACGACGTCGCCGTTCCACGCGTCCGGCGCGCCGGTCGGCTCGGTGCGCAGGCCGACCGACGCGACGCTGATGCCGAGCTCGAGCCCAATCGCGTGGTACGGCTTGTACATCGCCGAATAGCGACCCGAGGGATCGGTCGAGAAGCCGTACTCGCGGAAGCAGCGGCGCACGTAGTCCTCGCCGGTCGCGTCGCCGGCACGGAAGGTCACGTAGACGCCCCAGCGCAGATCGCGGAACACCGGGCGGCCATCACGCTCGACGCTCGATATCACCTCGACCTGCCCGGCATGATGCAGCTGCCCGCCTTCGTCGCGCGGGCGCAGAACGCGAGGCAGGTCGTCCACTCCACATGGCGGGAAGGCGAGACCGTCCGGCGCGGGGGTCAACCCGGTGGCATTCGCGACCGCCGCCATCTCGATCGCGCTCTTGGTGCCGTCAAGGAACGAGTTGAACATCCGGGCATTGAAATCGCCGGCGGCCACCATCTCCGGCGTGAAGCCGTAGTAGGGCCACACGGTGTCCGGGGTCGACGCATGGAACTCGGGAAGATACTTCGTGCCCTTGCCGGCGGCGACCACCTCGAACCCCGCCGCGCGGCACCAGTCGACCATCTCGCAGATCAGCGCGGGCTGGTCGCCGTAGGCGAGCGAATAGACGACGCCGGCAGCGCGTGCGCGCCGCGCGAGCAGCGGGCCGGCAAGCGCGTCGGCTTCGACGTTTACCATCACCACGTGCTTGCCCTGCGCGCAACAGGCGAGCACGTGGCGGATGCCCGCTGCAGGATGGCCGGTCGCGTCGATGACGATCTCGATCTCCGGTGCGGCAATGAGCGCAAGCGCATCGTCGGTGATGCAGGTGGCACCGGTCT
Organism: uncultured beta proteobacterium; assembly: GCA_963823215.1. Classification (GTDB taxonomy): domain Bacteria; phylum Pseudomonadota; class Gammaproteobacteria; order Burkholderiales; family Casimicrobiaceae; genus CAIWHR01. The sequence continues at coordinate 147,118 of CAWGKT010000017.1, read as the reverse complement.
TCACGGCACCGCTGAACGATCGGGCGGCGAAGCGCTGCGGCACCCAGCCGGTGCGCGCGAGCGAACTTTTTGCCCGATCCGGCGCAAGATCGGCGATCGCGACGACGTGTATCCCCGGCGTGTGTTTCGCCTGCGCAAGATACATCGCGCCGAATTTGCCGGCGCCGATCAGGCCCACCCTGAGCGGATGGCCTTCGGCGGCGCGCGCCAGCAGCATGCGGTGGAGGTTCACGGCGTGATTATCGCGCCCGTCATCAACGCAGCGCCAGTGCCAGCCCGAGCGGGACGAAAGCGACGGACATCATGTTGCCGATCAGCACGATCGAGGCGACCTTTCCGGGTTCCTGCCGATACTGCTCGGCGACCATGAAATTGAGCACTGCGGGCGGCAGGCAGCCGAACAGGATGAGCAGTCCCCGCTGCGCGTCGTCCAGCCCGAGGATCGGACTGAGCAGCACGGCCATCGCGATGCCCGTCAAGGGACAGACGAGGCCGCCGACGACGCCGATGCGCCAATCGCTCCACTGCACGTCCATGAGCCGGACCCCGAGCGAGAGCAGCATCATCGGGATCAGCGCGTCGCCCACGATCTTGAACGTGGTCGCCGTCCACTCCGGCAGCGGCGGATGCGTCAGCGCGAAGGCGAAACCCGCGGCCGTCGACCAGACCATCGGATTCTTCAGCAGCCGCCCGAAGTGCGCGTGGTGGTCGATCATCCATGCCCCGACGGTGAAGTGCAGCAGGTTCGAGATCGTGAACACCGCCACCATGGCCGAGAAGCCGGACGGCCCGAAGGCGAGCACGGCGAGCGGCAGGCCCATGTTGCCGCAGTTGTTGAACATCATCGGCGGCACAAACGTCCGATGGTCCTGACGCAGCACCTTCGCGAACGGCCAGGCGATGAGACCCGAGCCCAGGACGACGCCGATGCTGCCTAGGATCAGCAGCCGGTTGGCGACGATGTCGAAGTCCTTGCTGGCGAGCGCGGAGAAGATCAGCGCCGGCGCCAGCACGTTCATGCTGATCCGGTTGACCCAGCCCATGTCCGGCTTCGCGCGCCGCGCGTACAGCCAGCCCAGCGCGATGATCGAGAACACCGGCAGGATGATGCCGAAGACGCGCTCTGGCATCAGAGGATGTAGCGCGCCAGATTCTCGTCGCCGGCAATGCCCTTGAGCCTTGCGTCGACGTAGGCGGCGTCGATCGTAAACGATTCGCCGGTGTGCCGCGTCGCGTGGAACGAGAGGTCGTCGAGGAGGCGCTCCATCACGGTGTGCAGGCGCCGCGCGCCGATGTTCTCCTGCCGCTCATTGACCGCGAACGCGATTTCCGCCAGTCGCCGTATGCCGTCGGGCTGGAAGTCGAGATGCACGTTTTCGGTTGCGAGCAGCGACTGGTACTGGCGGACGAGGCAGGCGTCCGTCGCCGTGAGGATCTGCTCGAAATCGTTGACGGAAAGCGGCGACAGCTCGACGCGGATCGGAAAGCGGCCCTGCAGCTCCGGGATCAGGTCCGACGGCTTCGAGAAATGGAACGCGCCCGAGGCGATGAAGAGGATGTGATCGGTGCGGACCATACCGTGCTTGGTCGATACCGTGGTGCCCTCGACGAGTGGCAGAAGGTCGCGCTGCACGCCCTGGCGCGAGACGTCGGCGCCGTGCGTTTCCTGCCGGCTCGCGATCTTGTCGATCTCGTCCAGGAACACGATGCCGTTCTGCTCGACCGATGTGAGCGCCCGCGTCTTCATGTCGTCGTCGTTGATGAGCTTCGCGGCCTCCTCGTCGGTCAGCGTCTTCAGCGCCTCCGCGACCGTCATCTTCTTGAGCTTGCGCCGCGCGCCGCCCATCTGCTGGAACATCCCCTGCAGCTGGCTGGTCAGATCCTCCATGCCCGGCGGCGCCATGATCTCCATCTGCGGCGACAGCAGCGAAACCTCGACTTCGACCTCCTTGTCGTCGAGTTTCCCCTCGCGCAGCATCTTGCGGAATTTCTGACGCGTGGTGGAATCCGTCGGCTGCATGTCGTGGAGGTTCACTTCGCGCGCTGGAGGCAGCAGCACGTCGAGGAGACGCTCTTCGGCGGCGTCCGCCGCGCGATCGCGCACCTTGCGCGCTTCCGCCTCACGCGTCTGCTTCAGTGCCGCCTCGACCAGGTCGCGGATGATCGTGTCGACGTCGCGCCCGACGTAGCCCACCTCGGTGAACTTGGTCGCCTCGACCTTGATGAAAGGCGCCTCGGCGAGGCGCGCGAGGCGCCGCGCGATCTCGGTCTTGCCGACGCCGGTCGGGCCGATCATCAGTATGTTCTTCGGGGTGATCTCCTGCCGCAGCGGCTCGGGCACCTGCTGGCGGCGCCAGCGATTGCGCAGCGCGATCGCGACCGCCCGCTTCGCCGCGTCCTGCCCGACGATGTGCTTGTCGAGCTCGCTGACGATCTCGGAGGGGGTCATGTGCGACATCGGTGTCCTGCGACAGTTGGCAAACGGCCGCCACGATCCGGCGGCTCGCGCATTCTACCGCGGCCCGCACGCGCCGCTTCGCTCGTGTCGCTGCACAACGCCGCCGGTCATGGCGCCGCGTGAATTCGCCAGCGCGACGGTCATCGCTTATGATGCGCATCCACCGGGGGCTCGCCGCACTGTCACGCGAACCACCCGATTAGCCCATCGTACCTATCGAGGAGGCAACATGAAAGATGCTCTTCCCTTCACCGCGATCGTGGCACTCCTTGCCGGCTGCGCTTCCATGTCGCCGTCCGGACCGTCGGCGATTGCCGATCTCGCGCCGACCACGGGTAACACCGCCAAGGGCACCGTGACCTTCACGCAGAAGGGCGACAAGGTCATCGTCCATGCCATGGTCTCGGGACTCGCCCCGGGCACCCACGGCTTCCACATCCACGAGAAGGGCGATTGCAGTTCCGGCGACGGGATGAGCGCCGGCGGCCATTTCAATCCGCTCGGCAAGCCGCACTCGTACCCGACGGTCGAGGACCGGCACGCGGGTGACCTGCCGATGCTGGCCGCCGATGCCGCCGGCAACGCGGTGCTCGATGGCGAGCTCGACGTGATCACGATCGGCCGCGGTGCGACGGACATCATCGGCAAGGCCGTGATCGTGCACAAGGACGGGGACGACTTCAAGACACAACCCACGGGCAACGCCGGCGCCCGCGTCGCCTGCGGTGTCATCCGCAAGTCCTGATTGCGGAACCGGCATGGCGCCCGGCCTTCGATCACCACGACTCATGCTGCAGCAGCTCTGGCGGAGGCTTCGTGAAGGTGCGCGCGTGGCGTTTGTGACCGCCCTCGCGGGGACGGTCGCGGCCTGCGCTTCAGGTGATGACCCGGAGTCGCGCGGATCCAAATCGGCGAGCGCGATCGGCGCGCGGCTCGGGCCGATCGGGAGCGGCGTCGGACGGGGGCTCGTCTCCTTCCGGCCTTACGACGGTGGGCTCACGATGGTGGCCGAAGTCGGCGGCTTCAGCGGGGGGGCGCACCGGATCGTCATCCATGCCAACCCGGTCTGCACGTCGCCGAACGGCTTTGCGGCCGGGCCGCCGATCCTGCTGCCGGAAACCGGTGCGCCGGTGATCGTCGCGATAACCATTGAGAACGAGGGCACTGCAAGCCTGGTGACGCGGGTCCCGGGTCTTGCGCTGAGCGGCCCCGCAGGCGTCGAGGGCAGGTCCGTCGTGCTGCATGCCAGTCGGTCCGGGCCGCTCGAGGCATTGCCGGGGCTTCCCAACGACCGCGTCGCGTGCGGCGCGATCGGCCCCATACCCTCCCTCTTCTGAACCTGCGCCTTTCACTCGCCCGGTAACGGGCCACCTGCGGAGTCACGATGGGCTTTCTCGCCGGCAAGAAGATTTTGATCACGGGCATTCTCTCGAATCGCTCGATTGCCTATGGCGTCGCGCATGCCTGCCGCCGCGAGGGCGCGACGCTCGCCTTCACGTACGTCAACGACGAGCTCAAGGAACGGGTCGTCAAGATCGCCGCCGAGTTCGGTTCCGTGCCGGTGTTGCCGTGCGACGTGACGAAGGACCAGGATGTCGACGCGCTGTTCGAGGCCCTCGGCGCCGAGTGGGGCGCGCTCGACGGGCTGCTGCACGCGATAGCGTTCGCGCCGCGAGAGGCGCTGGCCGGCGATTTCCTGAATGGCCTATCCCGGGCCGCATTCGCCACGGCGCACGACGTCAGTTCGTACAGCCTTGCGGCGCTCGCCAAGGGCGCGCGGCCGCTGTTGCAGGGGCGCAATGGCGCACTGCTGACGCTCTCCTACCTCGGCGCGATGCGGGCGCTGCCCAATTACAATGTGATGGGCCTCGCGAAGGCGAGTCTCGAGGCGAACGTCCGCTATCTGGCGTCCTGCCTCGGGCCCGAGGGCATTCGCGTCAACGGCATCTCGGCGGGACCGGTGAAGACGCTCGCGGCCGCCGGCATCGGCGGCTTTTCGAGGATTTTTCGCTTCGTCGAAACGAATGCGCCGCTGCGTCGCAACGTCACGATCGAGGAGATCGGCAATGTCGCGGCGTTCCTGCTCTCGGATCTCGCGAGCGGCGTCACCGGCGAGATCACGTATGTCGACAACGGATTCTCGACCGTGGCCGCGGGGCTCAACGACGACTGACCCGCCGGTATGGTTCGGAGCGATGGCGTTGCCGCGATGACCACCGCGACTGCGCACTTTGACGCCGCCATCGTCGGCGGCGGCCACAACGGCCTCACCTGCGCAGCCTATCTGGCGGCGGGCGGGCTCTCCGCTTGCGTGCTCGAGCGCCGTCACGTGTTGGGCGGCGCCGCGGTCACCGAGGAATTTCATCCCGGCTTCCGCAACTCGACGGCGAGCTACACGGTCAGCCTGCTCAATCCCAAAGTGATCCGTGACCTGCGGCTCGCAGAGCATGGGCTCGTGATCATCGAGCGGCCGTTCGCGAACTTCCTCCCGTTGCCGGACGGTGGACACCTCAAGGTCGGCGGCGGGCTTGCGGCCACGCGGGCAGAGGTCGCGCGGCATTCACACCGCGACGCCGAGACCCTCCCCGCGTATTACGCGATGCTGGATCGCGTCGCCGACGTGCTGCGCGAGCTCGTGCTCGCGACGCCGCCCGCCGTCGGCGGCGGCATCGTTGCGATGCTCGCCGCCTGGAAGACCGCCAAAGGCTTCCGCAAGCTCGACCTGGCGGGGCAGCGCGACGTGCTCGACCTCTTCACGAAGAGCGCCGGCGAGGTGCTCGATCGCTGGTTCGAGTCCGGCCCGATCAAGGCGGCGCTCGGCTTCGACGCCGTCGTCGGCAATTTCGCGAGTCCGTACACGCCGGGGTCCGCCTACGTGCTGCTGCACCACGTGTTCGGCGAGGTGAACGGCAAACGGGGGCAGTGGGGCCACGCGCGCGGCGGAATGGGCGCCATTACGCAGGCGATGGCGGCGGAATGCAGGGCGCGCGGCGTAACGCTGCGCACCGACGCCACAGTCACGCGGGTGATCGTCGAGACTGGCAAAGCCACCGGCGTCGAGCTGTCCGGCGGCGAGATCGTCCGCGCGCGTTGCGTGATCGCGAACGTCAATCCGAAGCTGCTGTTCGAGCGCCTGGTCGCGCCCGAACATCTGCCCGATGATTTCCGGGCGCGCATTGCCGGCTATCGTTGCGGATCCGGCACGTTCCGGATGAACGTGGCGCTGTCCGCGCTGCCCGACTTCACGGCGCTGCCGGGAAGGCATGCGCAGCCGCATCACGCCAGCGGCATCGTCATCGCACCGTCGCTCGCCTACATGGAGCGCGCCTTTTTCGACGCCAGGACCCGCGGCTGGTCGGCCGCGCCGATCGTCGAGATGCTGATTCCGTCGGTGGTCGATGATTCTCTTGCGCCGCCGGGCAGGCATGTCGCGAGCCTCTTCTGCCAGCACGTGCATCCCGATCTGCCGCAGGTGCTGCCGGGCAGGACCTGGGACGACGCCCGTGACGAGGTCGCGGACCTGATGATCGACACGGTCAATCGGTTCGCGCCGAATTTCAAGGGGAGCGTCATCGGCCGCCGGGCGCTGACACCGCACGATCTGGAGCGAGAATTCGGCCTCACCGGGGGCGATATCTTCCACGGCGCGCTCGGGCTCGACCAGCTGTTCTCGGCGCGCCCGGTGCTGGGTCACGGCAACTACCGGGCGCCGGTGCGCGGGCTGTATCTGTGCGGGGCCGGAGCGCACCCGGGCGGTGGCGTGACCGGCGCCCCGGGGCACAACGCGGCGCGCGAGATCCTGAAGGACGCGCGGCGCCGCCGTTTCTGAGCGCGGAAGGAGATGCGGCGAGAGTCGGCGGGCGCATGAACCACCCTAACCCCGACGGCTCTCGCCGTGCCTCCCCGCAAAAGAAAGTCGAAGTCAGCCGATAAGCCGGGTTCTGTTACGGCGCTTGCGCGCTATGACCGTCATTCCTCTAGGCGCACCGTTGCCGATGCGCTCGTGCCACCTACCCGCGGACTAGACGAGCAGCCTGTGTTGCCAAATGCACGTCCGCCTACTTGGTGTTGCTCCGGATGGAGGTTGCCGCGTTTCACCCGCCACGGTTTGACCCGCGGCGACTCGTCTCTGTGGCCCTGTTCCTCGCCTTCGTCATCCGCGCTAGCGGCGACTTATCGCGGCCGGGCATTACCCGGCATCCTGCTCTGCGGAGCCCGGACTTTCCTCCCCCCAATGCACCGGGCGGCGACGGTCTGGCTGGCTTCGGACGGGTAGGATAGCATCCGCGCCGCAAGGTTCCCCGCGTCGGGGTCGTCTGGCCCCGGCATCAGACGTCGTGCACAGTCGGCCCCGATACGCGCCAGAACACGGTCTCGCCGGCGCGAAGCGGCACGACCCCGGCCTCGCCGAACCGGTATTCGTCCGGCACGGTCCACGGTTCGCGCGTGAGCGTCACTTTCTCGCCGCTGCGCGGCAGCCCGTAGAAATCCGCGCCGTGATGACTCGCGAAACCCTCGAGCCGGTCGAGCGCTCCCGCCGCTTCGAACGCCTCGGCGTACAGCGCGAGCGCGACGGGCGCCGAGTAGCAACCCGCGCAGCCGCAGGCGTTTTCCTTCGTCGCCTTCGCGTGCGGCGCGGAATCCGTGCCGAGGAAGAACTTCACGTTGCCGCCGGTGGCCGCAGCAACGAGCGCACGGCGATGCCGTTCGCGCTTGAGGATGGGCAGGCAGTACAGGTGCGGGCGGATGCCGCCCGAGAAGAGCGCGTTCCTCGAATAGAGCAGGTGCTGCGGCGTGATCGTGGCCGCGATGCCGGGTCCGGCGGCGGCGACGAACGCGGCCGCTTCCTCGGTGGTGATGTGTTCGAGCACGATCCTGAGGCCGGGAAAGTCGCGCACGATCGCCGTCAGTGAGCGTTCGACGAAGGCGCGCTCGCGATCGAAGATGTCGATGTCGGGTGCAATGGCTTCGCCGTGCAGGGAGAGCACGACGCCATGGGTTTGCATCGCCTCGAGCGCGGGGTAGACGCGCTCCAGCGCGGAGACACCGGAGTCCGAGTTGGTGGTCGCCCCCGCCGGGTAATACTTGATCGCGTGGACGAAGCCCGATGCCTTCGCCCGCGCTATCTCGGCAGCGCTCGTGTTGTCCGTGAGGTAGAGCGTCATCAATGGCACAAAGCCGGAGCCCGCCGGAAGGGCGTCGAGAATGCGCCCGCGGTAAAGCCGAGCGGCCTCGGTCGTCGTTACCGGAGGGCGGAGGTTTGGCATGACGATTGCTCGCCCGAATGCGGCAGCGGTGGCGGCCAGGACTCCGGCCATCGCCGGCCCGTCGCGCAGGTGGAGGTGCCAGTCGTCCGGGCGGGCCAGGGTCAGCGTCTGCGCGAGGGGAGGGGACATGGGCATGAAACGGCCTTGTTTTTCCTCGATTATACGTATGCGGGTGGGGGTTGGCCGGCGCTCGGGCGGGGTTGGTATTGCTGCTGTCGCGGATGCCGTCGGCGCGCTATAATGGCCGATTTAGTGCGGACAGGAAGATCCGGGCGAACGGCAACCGCCCGGCAGGCCGGGCGATGGCGTGCGCCATCCCAGGCGGCTTTCCAGGAGAGGTCAGAGGACAGCATGGCAGCGAAGCAAGCAACGGCAAGCGCAACGGTCACCAAGAAGGTGAAGGAGAAAGTGAAGGTCCTCACCGAGGTGGATCTGCTCAAGGCGCCCGACAAGGACTACATGAACGACGCGCAGCTCGCCTTTTTCAGGCAGCGCCTCATCGAACTGCGCGACCAGTTGTTGCAGAACGCGGATGACACCGGCGAGCATTTGCGTGAGAACGAGACGACGACCGACCCATCCGACCGGGCGACGCTCGAGGAGGAGTACACGCTCGAGCTGCGCACGCGCGACCGCGAGCGCAAGCTCCTGAAGAAGGTGGAGAAGTCGATCAAGCTGATCGACGACGGCAGCTACGGGTATTGCGAGGAGACCGGCGAGCCCATCGGCATCCCGCGGCTTCTCGCGCGCCCGACGGCGACGCTTTCGCTTGAGGCGCAGGAGCGCCGCGAGCGCGTGCAGAAGCTCTACGGGGACTGACCCTTCGCGCGATGGCCGGAACGCGGCGCGGGAGAGCGCCGCAACTGCGGCGTCCCCGTCCGCGGTGCCGCCGCTACAGCCCGAAGGCCGCCTTGTGCGTGAGGCCGCCGGCCATGAAGAACAGCATCGGCATCGACAGCATCATGTTGGCGCGCGACGCGAGCAGTGCGACACGCCGCGCCTTGTTCTTCTCCTCGTCCGTCGCGGGTTTCATGCCGAGGATCTTCTGCTGGTTGGGCCAGATCAGCATCCATACGTTGAACAGCATGATCGTGCCGAGCCAGGCGCCGATGCCGATCGCCGCATAGCCCTTCGCCAGCATGAAGGCGCTGCCGAAGTTGGCGCCAAGCAGCGCTGCCCCGGCGAGCCAGGTCACGACCGCCGACCAGCGAAAATAGAGCAGCGCCCGCGGCGCGACGTGCTTGGTGATGCCCGCCGCCGTGCCATCCGCACCTGCCGCCTTGAGCGCCGGGACCTGCACGAAGTTGAAGTAGTAAAGCAGGCCGATCCACATGATGCCAGCCAGAAAGTGGAGCCACCTTGCAAGCACAGGTACGTAATCCATGGCCGTCGCCTCCGTCACATCAGGAAATTCTTGACGGCGGCATACATGACCACCGTCAGGACCAGGCCGGCGATGATCGTGCCCCAGATCGAATCAAGCGGGTTTTTCATCGTCATCCTCCTCGTTTTGCGGCATTAGAATTATGCCGCGAACCATTCTAGCAACTGCGATACGATTGGGCCACACGAATCGGCGGCACATGGTGGCGGGCCGGCCACGATGCGCTGTTTGCAGACCGGGGTGGCACGGTGCTGGCGGGAGGCGCCTGCCGGCTTGTGGGAAGGCTATGACGAGAACATAATCCCTCGTTCGCCACCGGAACCGGCGATCGCCCTCGGTCCTTTTTTCACAGGGCAGTCGATGCGCCGGCCGCGAATTCCATTTCCGATATTTGAATGGCCTTCTTTTCGAAACCACCGGCAAAGAAGAAGCCGGAACCGGCGAAAACCGATGCCGGACCCGCGGCGACGGGCGGTCCACTTGCGTCCGCGCGCGAACTCGCGGCGCAGGCGGCCCACAAGGGTGGCCGGCGGCACGTGGAACCGGCCGGCGGCGATCTCACGATAACGGGCGCGAGCCTGGTCCAATGGACGCCGGCGCAGGCTTCTTTCGAGGTTGCGCAGGCCAATCCCGGATTGTGTGCCGTGCTCGAGAATGCCGCGCTTCGCTATGCCGGAGGTCAGACCGCCGATGCCCGCCAGCAACTCGAAGAAGGCATCGAAAACGACATCGACACCAAGCTTTCGGTGCTTGCCTGGCTCGCACTGTTCGACCTGTTGCAGCGCCTGAATGACAAGGAGGCGTTCGATCGACTCGCGCTGCAGTACCTCGTGCAGTTCGAGCGTTCGGCGCCCGCATGGGAGGCGGGCGACATGCCAAGTCCCGTGCGGCGCGTGTTCGGCGGCACGGTTGCGGTGACCGGACGAGTGACCGCGGCCTCCGCCACGCAGATCGAGGGCATCCGGCGCGCGATTTCACGGCAATCGAGCGGGGCACGACTCGATCTCGTGTCGGTGACTGATTGCGACGACGTTGGCGCGCGCCTGCTCGCCAATGCGTTGGCCGACGCCCGGCGGGCCGGGCTCGGACTGCAGTTGCAGGCGGGAACCAAGCTGGGCGCCGCGCTCACTGCGGCAATCAAGAACGGCCGTGCCGCGGGCGAGGGCGTGTGGCTGTTGTCACTCGAACTCCTGCAGTGGGGAGGCGACCGCGCGGCGTTCGAGGATCAAGCGATCGAGTTTGCGGTGGCCTTCGAGCTTTCGCCGCCGTCATGGGACCCGCCGGCGGCGGTCCCGGATGCGCCGAAGGGGAAGGCCGTGGCGCCGGAGGCGAGCGCGGACGACGCTTCCGAGCCGGAAATGCTGAAATGGTCTGGCGTGATGGCCGGCTCGCTGGTGCCCCAGTTCGGCCGGCTCGCCGATGCCATGCAGGCGCAGCAGGTGATCGCCGTCGACATGAGCGAGGTCGAGCGGATCGATTTCGTGTGCGCCGGCGCGCTGCTCAATCACATCAACCGGATCGAAGCGCAGCACAAGGCGGTACAGATCGTCGGCGCGTCACCGATCATCCGAGCGCTGCTGCTGCTGATTGGCGTTTCCCCGCGTCACTTCGTCAAGAAGTCACAATAGCCCTGCAACCGGGCGCTGGCGGGCCGCCCCGTCACGGGCCTCTGCGGACATGGATACATTCCACGGCACCACGATTCTCTCGGTCCGGCGCGAAGGCGCAGTCTCCCTCGGTGGCGACGGCCAGGTGACGCTCGGCAGCGTGGTGGTCAAGGCGACCGCGCGCAAGGTGCGGCGCCTGTACAACGATCGCGTGCTCGCCGGCTTCGCCGGTGCGACGGCCGACGCTTTCACGCTGTTCGAGCGCTTCGAAGCGAAGCTCGACAAGCACCAGGGCCAGCTCGCCCGCGCGGCGGTCGAGCTCGCGAAGGACTGGCGGTCGGATCGAATCCTGCGCCGCCTCGAGGCGATGCTCGCGGTGGCCGACCGGGGCGCGTCGTTAATCATCACCGGCACCGGCGACGTGCTCGAGCCCGAGTTCGGCATCGTCGCCATCGGATCGGGGGGGCCTTATGCGCAAGCGGCCGCGCGGGCCCTGCTCGAGCACACGGCACTTTCGGCGTCAGAAATCGTCAAACAGAGTCTGACCATCGCCGGCGACCTTTGCATCTACACGAACCAGCACCACGTGATCGAGACCCTGGAGCGCGAGGCTTGAACGGACCGTCCGCGGATTACGACGTCGTCATTGTCGGTGCCGGACTGGTCGGGCTTGCGCTTGCGCCCGCGCTCGTCAGGGCCGGCCTTTCCGTTGCGCTCGTCGATCGCGCCGGCGTGACGACGCCGGAACCTCCCCCGGCCGGCGACGGGTGGGACGTGCGCGTCTACGCGATCAGCCCCGGCAGCGCCGCGTTCCTGCGCGCCGTGGGCGCATGGCAGCATGTCCCGCCCGAGCGCGTCGCGCCCGTCGAGTCAATGCGCATCGAGGGCGATACGGGGGCGCGCCTCAACTTCTCGGCCCATGACCTGGGTGAACGCGCGCTCGCCTGGATCGTCGAGGAGCGCGCGCTGCGCGCTGCGCTTGTCCCCCTCGTGCGGTCGGCGGGTGTCGCCGTCCACGCGCCCTGCGCGCTCGAGTCGCTGACGTTCGGCCCGGACCAGGGCCGGCTGCGTTTCGCCGACGGCAGTTCGCTGTCGGCTCGCCTCGTCATCGGCGCGGACGGCCTGCGCTCCCGGGTGCGCGAGGCGGCAGGCATCGCGGCGGTGACCAAGCCCTACGGACAGATCGCGGTCGTCGCCAACTTCAATTGCGAGCGCGCACATCGCGGTCGCGCCTTGCAGTGGTTTCACGGTGCCGGCGGGATTCTCGCCTGGCTGCCTCTGCCGGGGCACAGGATTTCGATCGTCTGGTCGGCGCCCGACGCTCTTGCTCGCGCATTGCTCGATCTGCCGGCGCAGGCGCTGGCCGAGCGAGTTGCCGCGTGCGGCCGTCATGCTCTCGGAGCGTTCGAATCGATCACACCGAGCGCCGGATTCCCGCTGCAGGCGCAACAGCTGCCGACGGTTGTCGCGCACCGCGTGGCGCTGATCGGCGACGCCGCCCACGGCGTCCATCCGCTTGCCGGCCAGGGCGTCAATCTTGGTTTTGGCGATGCCGACGTGCTATCCACCGTCCTCGGCGCGCGCGGGCCCGTGGCCGACCCGGGCCTGCCGTTGCTGATGGAGCGCTATGCGCGCCGGCGCGCCGAGCCGGTGCTCGCGATGCAGACGGTCACCGACGCGCTCGCCCGCCTGTTCGGGCTGACCTCGCCGTGGATGCGAATCGCGCGCAATTTCGGCATGGCCACCCTCGACACCCTTCCTCACGCCAAGCGGCTGCTTGCACAGTCGGCATTGCGCTAGCCCCTTCACCGACCGGAGTCCCGATGTCATCCAACACCACGAACCTCATCCGCCGGCTGGCGGACGCACTTGTCCTGACCGTGGGCGTGCTGCTCGTCGTCCCCGCACACGCGCAGGCCCCTGCCAGGGCAGCGCGCCTCCCGGGCGAGGCCGCGCAGGTGAAGAGGCTGCTCGAGCAGAAGTTCGAGGGCGCCACGGTCGGCAGCGTGACGAAGAGCCCGTATTTCGGGCTCTACGAGGTGCTGTTCGACGAACAGCTCGTCTACACCGATGCGAAGGTCTCGTATGTGCTCGTCGGCAACGTCTACGATGCCGCGACCAAGAAGAACCTGACCGAGGCGAAGCTGCGGGAGCTGTCTCGCGTCGTGTTCGACAGCCTGCCCCTCGACCTCGCGATCAAGAAGGTCAAGGGCAACGGGGCGCGCCGGCTCGCGATCTTTTCCGACGCCGACTGCCCGTTCTGCGCGCGGCTCGAAAATGAGCTCAAGGCCATCGACAACGTGACAATCTACACGTTCCTCTACCCGATCGACCAGCTGCACCCGGATGCCGCGAGGAAGTCCAGGATCATCTGGTGCGCGCCGGACAGGGTGAAGGCCTGGGATGCATTCTTCGAGTCCGGCGCTTTGCCGACGAACGGCGGGGACTGCGACAATCCCTTGGCCGCCACCGGTCAGCTAGGGAAAAAGATGCGGGTTGCCGCGACGCCGACGCTGGTCTTCGCCGACGGGAGCGTCATCCCGGGCGCGCTGCCGGCGCAGCGGATCGAGGCGGAGATCAAGCAGGGCGAGGCCGAGGCCGCGCGGCTCACCGCGGCGAAGAAGTGACGCAACCCGCGCCGCGGCGCTGACCACCTGAAGGAGCCGTTCGCGATGGCGATCATCGACTTCCTGAAAAAGCAGTTCATCGACATCATCGAGTGGACCGACGATTCGCGCGACACGCTGTCGTACCGGTTCCCCGACGAGGACAGGGAGATCAAGAAGGGCGCGCAGCTCGTGGTCCGCGAGTCGCAGGTCGCGCAATTCATCTATCTGGGCGAGTTCGGCGACACCTTCGGCCCGGGCAAGCACACACTCACGACGGACAACATCCCGATCCTGACCAATCTCAAGAGCTGGAAATACGCGCTCGAGAGCCCGTTCAAGGCGGACGTCTATTACGTAGTCTCGCGGCTGTTCGCCGGTAACAAGTGGGGCACGGCGAATCCGGTGATGATGCGCGACGCGGACTTTGGCATCGTGCGCCTCCGAGCCTACGGCACCTACGATTTTCGCATCGTCGATCCGAAGAAATTCCTCAAGGAGGTCGCCGGCACCGACGATCATTTCCGCCTCGACGAGTTTGCCGATGCGATGCGCTCGCGTATCGTCAGTGTGTTCTCCGACGCGCTGGCCGGCGCGAAGATCCCGGCGCTGGATGTGGCGTCGCGCTATGGCGAGCTGGGCGCGGCGCTGTTGCCGCTCATCAATCCCGTCATCGGAGCGAAGTACGGCCTCGAGATGACGACGTTCATCGTCGAGAATGTGTCGGTGCCTGCGGAGGTCGAGCAGGCGATCGACAAGCGTTCGAGCATGGCCGCCGTCGGGAATCTCAACGACTACGTCAAGTTCCAGATGGCGCAGGGGCTGGAGAAGGGCGGCGGCGGCCCCGGGGGCATGGCCGCCGAGATGGCGGTCGGCATGGCGATGGCGCAGCAGATGATGCAACAGACCGGCGGCTTGATGGCGCAATCGACGCCCGGTGTGGCGGCGCCCGCGGCGCCTGTGGCAGGCGTGCCCGAGCTCTACACGCCGGCGCAGGTCGCGCAGATGCTGGGGGTCGGCGAAGCGGACGTCGTTGCGAGCCTCGATTCCGGCGACCTCAAGGGCAAGAAAATCGGCGCCCAGTGGCGGATCACGCGCGCAGCGGTCGATGCGTTTCTGCAGGGATGAGCAGCTGGGACCCGGTTGCGTCTGGCGCGTGATCGGCTTGATGCTGCTCTGAGCGGTCCCCGCGCTCACTTCGTTCGCTGCCTCCCGCCGTGGCCGAGACTGTCGCGCTGACAAAATTCGCCTGCCCCGCGTGCGGGGGTGAAGCTGTCTGGAATCCCGCGCGGCAGCGGCTCGTCTGCCCGTTCTGCGGAACCGAGTTTGCGGCGAAGCCGGACGCGGATGTGGCGATCGTCGAGCACGACCTCATCGGCGCGCTGCGCGATGCTGGCGCCGGCGCGCTCGGCTGGCAGGCGGACAAGCGCGAAGTGAAGTGCCAGAGCTGCAATGCGATCTCGGTGCTCGACCCCTCGCGCCAGGCGCAGAACTGCGAATTCTGCGGGTCGGCCCAGTTGGCGCCCTATGTGGTAGCAAGGCCGGCGCTGCGTCCGGAAAGCGTGCTGCCGTTCCGGGTCCGAGAATCCGAGGCGCGCGATCGCATCCGGGCCTGGTACGGGCGGCTGTGGCTCGCGCCGTCTGCCCTGGCGAAGAAGGCGTTGACCGACACGGTGCGCGGAGTCTACCTGCCGTACTGGACATTCGACGCGCGCGTGGACGCGGAGTGGACGGCGGAGGCCGGCCACTACTACTACACGACCGAGACCTACGAGCAAAACGGACGCACCCTCACCCGTCAGGTGCAGCACATTCGCTGGGAACCAGCGGCTGGCCGGCTCCAGCACGCCTTCGACGACGACCTTGTCTGCGCGTCGGTCGGCATTCACCCGGGGCTTCTGCGCGGGATCGAGCCGTTCCCGACGCAGGATCTGAAGCCGTACGACCCCGGTTTCGTCGCGGGCTGGATTGTCGAGCGCTACCAGATCGACCTTGCCGCCGCCGCGCGGCGCGCACGCGATGCGATGGAGGCGAAATTGCAGGCCCTGTGCGCGCAGCAGATTCCCGGCGACACGTTCCGCAACCTTGCCGTCTCCGCCGACTATTCGGCGCAGACGTTCAAGCACATTCTCGCGCCCGTGTGGCTCCTTTCCTATACGTACGGCGCCCGCGGTTTCCAGTGCGCGATGAATGGCGTCACCGGCACGATCCGCGGCGAATATCCAAAGAGCCCGTGGAAGGTTGCGCTGCTCGTGCTCGTGATCCTGATCGTCCTCGCGATCGTGCTCGCTACCGGATCGCGTTGACGCGCGCCCGTGGTGCGGCCCGCGTGCGGTAATGGGAGCGAAGTGGCGCCGGGCGCCGGATTGCGCGCGGCAGCCCCGCCGGGTGCCCGCGCGCACCCGGCGTTCGCACCTTACGCGCGCTGGTGGGTGCCCCGTCGCGACGCGATGCCGCCGGCGGCCGGCGAACTCGATGGCTGGGCGCGCGCAGCGAACTTGACGCTGCCGGGTGGACTGTCGGTATCGTTCCGGCCGGCCCCATCGTCCACGACCCCGGCGCTGGCGTACGAACGCCGGATTGCGTCGACCGGCGAGGTCGCGACCCGCCCGGGGAACCTCCACGACGTGTGCAACGCGCTCGCGTGGCTCGCGTTTCCTCGGACGAAGGCGGCGTTGAACTCGATCCATGCGGCTGCGGCGGTGGCCGATACGGGAAACGATCGCGACCGGCGCCGCGACGCGGCGACGCTGCTCGACGAATCCGGCATGATCGTCGCGTGCGCCGACGCCGAGCTCTGCGAACTCTGGCGGATGCATCAATGGCGGGCCGCCTTCTGGGACAGGCGCGTCGCCGTCGCCGAGCGGATGCGTTCCGTCGTCATCGGCCACGGCTTGCTCGCGAAGCTGGTCGCGCCGTTCCGGGGCATCACGGCCAGGGTACTGGTGTTGGCCCTCGACGGAGCGGCATTGCCCGCGGATCCCGCGCTGGTTGCCCCTGTACTCGATGCCGCCGCCGCGGCCGCGATCGACGCCAGCGGGCTCGCCTTCGCTCCCGAAGATCTGCTCGCCCTGCCGATCGCGGCGCTGCCCGGTTGGGACATGGAGGCAAGCGGTGCCCGGCTCTTCGACGACACCGCCGTCTTCCGGCCGCGCATGCTACGCTGAGAGCAGCGGCGTCAGGCGCATTCCGGCCGATCAGGCGCAGCTCCGGATAGTGGCTTTGAGGGGAAAGGCATGCACGCAGCGATCGTTACCGGCGTTTCGCGGGGTCTGGGGGAAGCGCTGGCCGTTGCCATGCTCGCGCGCGAATTCGCGGTGCTGGGTGTCGGGCGGACGGCGAGCCCCAGGCTCAAGGGCAGGCTCTACCACCACGCCGAGTGCGACCTGGCACAACCGGCGTTGCTCGCGGCGGCGCTCACTCCGGCGCTGCGCCGTCTTGCCGCAGGCAAGCCCACGACGGTGACGCTCATCAACAACGCGGCCGTCGCCACGCCGACCGGCCTTGTCGGGCACCTCGATTCGGCCGCGATCGCGTCGGCGCTCGCGATCAATGCGGCGGCGCCGGTGGTAATGGCAGACCTCTTCTGCCGGAGTTTCCCCGACGACGCGGTCGAGCGCAGGATCATCAACATCTCTTCGGGCGCGGCGCAGACGGCGCTTGCCGGGACCGCCGTCTACGGGATGTCGAAGGCGGCGCTGGAAATGCTGACCCGGACGATCGCGGTCGAACACTCGGCGTCGCGGCTGCGCTGCATCTCGGTGCGGCCGGGAATTTTCGAAACGGGAATGCAGGCGCACATGCGCAGCCGGGATCCGGTCGAGTTTCCGAGCGCCGGCCTGTTTCGCAGCTTCAAGGAAAACGGTTTGCTGAAGGATCCAGCGGACGTTGCGGGGAGGATCGTCGACCGGCTGGTGCTGGGGCCTATCGAAAACGGGCGGACCTACACTCACACCGATCTCTGAACTCGGGACAGAGGGCCCCCACGCTCACTTTGTTCGCTGCCCCCCGAGTGGGGCGCATAGTGCCCTTCGGGCGGCCGGGCGGGCACTAACCTGCGCGCAGCGCATCGAGTGCCGGGGCGATCGCTGCGGGCGACGCCACGAGCGCGTCGGCGCCTTTGAGCTCGTCGCGCGAACCGAAGCCCCACAGCACGCCGATGGCCCGCACGCCGTTCGCGTGCGCTGCGCGGACGTCGTGCACGCGGTCGCCGATCATCGTGCAGGCCCCGGGAACGAGGCCTTCGCGCGCGACGAGATGAGCGACGAGCGTTGCCTTGTCGTCGAGCGTGCCGGCGAGGTCGGCCCCGTAAACGCCACTGAGGAACCGACGCAGTCCGAAGCGGGCGACGATCTTCTCGGCATAGGGTGCTGGCTTGGAGGTGCACAGATACAGCGTTTCACCGCGGGCCGTAAGGCCGGCCACGGCCGCAACGACCCCGTCGTATACGACGTTCTCCTGCCAGCCGAGATCGGCGTAGCGCTCGCGGTAGTGCGTGAGCGCACGTTCGATCAATACCGGGTCGTCGGTGGCGAGCAGGCGCGCGAATGATGCACGCAGCGGCGGGCCGATGCAGGGCTGCAGCGCGGCGGCGGCAGGTTCCGGCGCGCCGAGCGCGACGAGAGCGTGGCGGATCGAGCGGGCAATGCCGACGAAGTTGTCCGTCAGCGTGCCGTCGAGATCGACGAGCAGCGCGGGTCGTCGTGCCATGGGTCAGTCAGGAATCGCGCGGCTTGACCCGGATACGGTAGTCGATCGTTGTTCCGACCGGGCCGGCTTCCCACGTCAGGCAATAATCGTGTGCAATCCGGGCCACGTAGACGCCAGCATCTTCAAGCGAGCCGTCGCGCACCACCGGCATCACGACGGCGCCGCCTTCGCGATAGTGGAGGTTGAAAGCGACCGGCTCGGTGCTCTCGAATCCGAATTCGACCCGGTCGCCCGGTTCGAGAGTGACGCATTCCTCGTGGATCTGGTAGGGGGGCAGCGGCTGCGCGCGCACGGTCTTCGGCATGTCGGCCGTGATGCCCGGCGCCGTGCAGGCGCAAAACGCGAGCGCCGCGATGCAGGGCAGATTGCGCCATCTCATCCGCGTTTCATTTTCCGCCGCGCTCGCCATTCCTCGACCAGGAGCGCCATCCGCACGTGGTCGCGCCACTGGCCTGCGACCCGGACATAGCGTCGCGAGTACCCTTCGCGCACGAAGCCGGAACGCCGCACTAGCGTGAGCGAGCGCCGGTTCGTCGGCTGCACGTTGGCCTCGACGCGGTGGAGCTTCAGCACGCGAAACGCGACGTGCAGCACGAGCTCCAGGCCTTCGGACATGTAGCCAGCCCCGGCATGGGGGGCGAAGGCGTAATAGCCGAGGTAGGCGCTCTGGAAAAGGCCACGGACGATTTCGCCGATGTTGAAAGCACCGACGATGGCGCCATCTTCGCACCGGCACACAAGAAAGCCGACGTGGGTCGCGGCAAGCGGATCGCCCGCCGCCAGGCCGCCGAAACGGCGCACGAACGCGAGGTAACGCGCGCGGGTCGCCGGCGCCTGCACCCATGCTCCATGCAGCTTCCGGCTGGCCTTAGCGGCGGCCAGGAACTCGATCGCGTCCGAGGCCTGCGGCGCCCGCAGGTAGATGCGCAGGCCGCGGCGCGTGATCGTCGCCGCGGTAGGAGATCGGCGGGCGGGCATAATCGCAATTTTACCCGCCTTGGAAGGCCGGCATGAGCAAATGGGTACAGGGAAGCGTCGTTGGACATGAACGCTGGACTGACAGCCTGCATTCGCTGCAAATCGCAGCGCCAGAGGTGACGTTCATCGCCGGCCAGTTCGCGCGCCTCGCGTTGCCGGCGCCGCCGGGGTCCAAGGAGGAGATGCTCGGCCGACCGTACTCGTTCGTGAATGCACCCGGCACCGCGCCGCACGAATTCTATTTCGTCACTGTGCCCGACGGGCCGCTGACGGCCCGGCTCGCGGGGCTGTACCCAGGCGATCCGGTCTGGCTATTGCGCTCTGCGAACGGCTTTTTCTCGGTGGAGGAACTGCCCGATGCCGAGGCACTTTGGTGCCTGTCGACCGGAACCGGTCTTGGCCCCTTCCTGTCGATCCTGCGCACGCCGGAGCCCTGGGCGCGGTTCCGCCGGATCGTGCTCGTGCACGCCGTTCGACGCGGGATCGAGCTCACCTATCGTGATGTCATCGCGGGGATCGGCAGCGATCATTCCGGCGCGTTCAGCTATGTCCCGATGGTGAGCCGCGAACCGCACCCTGGCGCGCTGGCGGGGCGCATCCCCGATGCCATCCGCGACGGAAGCCTGGAATCCCGGGCGGGGCTCGCTCTGGCCGCGGCGAACTCGCACGTGATGCTGTGCGGCAATCCGGCGATGGTCGACGATACGCAGAAGACGCTCGACGCGCGCGGGATGCGGCGGCACCGACGGCGGGAGCCGGGGCACGTCACGGTCGAGACCTATTGGTGAGATTGCGGCCTGCCGTCCGGCGGCAGAGCTTGGCGCACCAGCGCTAGCCAACCCGTGGTCGTGCCGGGGCAAAGGCCGGAACGGCTTGCGACCCGGGCCGGCTCAGCCCTTGACTTCGATCAGTTCGACGTCGAACAGCAGCGTTGCGTTTGGCGGGATGACGCCTCCGGCGCCACGTTCACCGTAGGCCTTGTGCGGCGGGATCACGAGCGTTCGCTTGCCGCCGACCTTCATGCCGACGATCCCTTCGTCCCAACCCTTGATGACCTTTCCAGAGCCCAGGAAGAAACCGAAGGGGACCTTACGGTCGAGCGAGCTGTCAAATTTCGCGCCGTGGCCATCGGGCGCTGCGGGGTCATAGACCCATCCGGTGTAGTGCACAATGATGGCCTTGCCGCTGACCGCCTCGGCGCCCGTGCCGGTTTTCAGTTCGATCGTCTGGAGTTCATTCACATTGGCACCAAATTTGCTGATTGTTGTAGTGGACGATGGGGGTGAGAGGCTTGCGGGAGGTTTGGGTGGGACTTGCGCGTACGCCACACCAATTGCAACGGCAAGCGCGATGCCGATGGAAGCGCGGCGCAGACCATGCGTAAATTTCATTGGCGTGATCCCCTGGTAAAGATGCAACGACAAGGTGGCGCCTTGATGAGAAGTCCGGACTGGACGGAAGCAGACCCATGGGTCCCCGTGCGGGCAGGGCACAGCCCCGGCGCGCAACAGTTGCGGGGTCGAATTGTAGCGCACGTCGCGGTCTTTTTTGCACCGCGTCGGCAACTGGGCTATAAATGAATATGCCGGAAAAGTCGCTTTGCCCGTGCGTTGCGCGGCAGCGCGTGGCTTTCGGGCACCTGATTCCCACCACGCCGGCGCCGGACCGTTCCGTCGCCAGAACCATTGAACGGGCTGGTCCCAGAACATGTTTGGCTTCCTGACGCCGCAGACGAAGGACGACGCCGACCCTCTGGTCTCCGCGCGGACGGTATCCGCCTGGCTGCGTCACTTGCCTACGCAGGACGTCATCGCCCGGCAGCACAACGTGATGCGCGTTTTCGACGGGATGCGCCAGTCGAGCCGCCCGGCGGACCTCAATCGCGTCACGGCGATTCAGTTCCTGGACACCGCCCTGGGTGCCGATCGCCGCCAGCTCGTGAAGCAGTACGTCGAGAACATCGACCGCTCGGCTCGAATCGCCGATCGCGCCTGGCAGGCGGTGCAGGAGTTGAGCCAGGGCTTCGTCTACGCGTACCAGACCGCCCTCGAGCGGGCGCTGTCGGAACGCGCGAACCCGCGTTGGCGACCAGTCATCCCGCAGCTTTTCGCGCGGTTGCTCCACTATCACGGCACCGATGCCAAGCTGCGCGCGTTTCGGCACGAGCGCTGGATTCCGGCCAAATGGTCGAATCTGCACCAGCTGTACGCCCGCGCACTCGAGCTTGACGTTGCCCGCGTCCCGGTCGCGCTCGCGAGCGCCGGACCCGGGGCGATGCAATGGAGCGCCGAGCAGGAGTACATCTACGCGCTGCTGATCCAGCAACTCAACATGGGCAGTCTTTCTCCGGTCGAGACCGATTGGGCAAGCGCCCAAATGCGTGCCTGGGGCCGCAAGCTCAAGTTCGAGGCCATTCCCCGGTCAACGGAAGGCTTTTTCGTCGATCTGGCGAGCAAGCGTGGACTTGCGCGACGCACCGGCGGCGAAGCCGGACCGACGATGCATTTCCTCGACACGACGCCGCTCGCAGACCAGCTGGAGCGGGCGATTCACGCGTTGCGGCAAGCGGATATCGGGGAGCCCGGCGCGGCCGCCGTGCTCAGCCAGCAACGCATCGGAGTCCTGGAGAAAGTGCGTCCTGTCGTGGTGCCGAATCTTTACGGCGATCTGCGGCGCGTCCCGCGGACGCCGGTCACGGTGGCCGCGAAGGTGCGTGTCGGGCTGGCGCGCATTTGCACCGAGCTTACCCCCAGGGCAGTCGTCGAACCGGCGAACGACCCTGATGCCGGCAACGAGCAGATCGAGGTGTTCGCGGTCGCCGACCGTCCACGGGGCCGGCGCCACGTGCCGGACGAACAGGACTCGCTGTCGGCGTCCATCGCGCCCGTGAGCGACCCGGCGTGGCAAATCAAGGATCGCAGCGTCGCCGGCCTGCGCATCTCGGCAGCCGGGGGCATCGGTCAAAGCCTCGTGCTGGGCGCGCTGGTCGCGGTGCGACAGTCGGATGCGAACGACTGGGTGCTCGGTGCCGTGCGTCGTCTCAACAAAGTCTCGAACGACGAAGTCGAAGCCGGTGTGTCAATCATCGCCGATCGGATCGTGCCGATCACGGTCCACGCCAAGCGCCCGACACAGAGCGACCTCGGCATCGTGGTCAACGGCGTTGACGTTTCGGTGATGGGGACACGCTTCGACGCGCTCTACCTGCCCCCGCCCTCGCGGCCGGAGAGGCCGCTCACGGTCAAGACGCTGATCGTGCCCACATCCGAATATGCGGATGGGCGCAACCTGATCCTTACGACGGGGCATTCGGTCTATACGATCGCGCTTCGCCACCTGGTCGAACAACGCGCCGAATGGAGCTGGGCCGCGTTCCAGATCATCGACAAGAAGCCCACGGATATCTGACGCGGCACTACGGATCCACGGCCCCCCGCCGCCCTAGTCCTGTGGCCGGAACTTGAGCGTCAACGTGCGCTGGAACAGTTCGGGCTGATCCGGCCGCGGCAGTGGCGACGACTTCACGATGGCGCGTTGCACGGCGTCATCATAGGCCCGCGAACCGCTCGACTTGCGCAGCACGGCATCGATTATTTCGCCTGTCGGCAGCTGGATCACGTCGAAAATGGCTTCGGGGTTGCCGGCCATGTCCGGCGGCAGGACGACGTTGCCCTTGACCTTGTTCTGGATGCGGCGGACGTAGTCCGCCTCGGCGCGCGTCCGGGCTGCCGCCTCCGCAACGGCTTTCTGCTGCTGCGCACGCGCCGTCTGTTCGCGCTCGGCTTGGACGCGCATTGCTTCCGCTTCCCGCGTCTGCCGCTCGCGCGCTTCGGCCATACGCTGCTGCTCGTCCCGCTTCTTCTTCTCGGCTTCCCGCTGGTCGGCTTCCTTCTTCTCGCGCTCGCTCTTCTCCCGCGCCGCCTGCTCGCTCTTCCGGCGCTCCGCCTCGTCCTTCCGGGCCTTTTGCGCGATTTCCGCCGCGCGGGAATCGGGTTTTTCGACCTGGGGCTCGGGCTTCGGCGCGACCTTCTTCGGCGGCGGTTCCACCTTGGGCGCAGGGGCTTGTCGGGGTTCCGGGACGACCTTGGGCTCCCGGACCGGCTCCGGCTTCGGCGGCGGCGCGGCAATCGGCTCCGGTGGCGGTGTGGCAACCGGCTCGGCAACCGCCAGCCTGGACGGGGGTGCGTAGAGTTCGACCGTCACCGGCTCGGGTTTGCGATTCTGCCAGCGCAACGAAAAGACGAGCACCAAGATGAAACCAACGTGCACCGCGATCGCCAGCGCCAGTGCCGGCCATTGGCCCGACATGCGCGCTGGGCGCCGGGGGCGCTCGCTGGCCATGGAGGACTTCAGCTGCCGCCGGCTGGCCGCGCCAGCAATCCGACCTTGTGCACGCCGCCCGTCTGGAGTCGATCCAGTACCTTGATGACTTCGTCGTAGCGCGTGCTGGCGGCCGCGCCTATGACGACCGGCTGATCGGGAAATCGCGACTGCTTGGCCTTGATGCGCGCGACGAGCTCGTCGAGCGATACCCTGACGGGCGGCGTTGCGGCCTGGCGGTCGAGGAGGGTCAATGTGAGATCGGTGTTCAGCGTCACTTCCATCGGCGCCGCAGGCACGGTCAGCTTGCTGCCCACCGAGGGGAGGTCGATCGACCCGGGGTTGATGAGCGGCGCGGTGACCATGAAGATCACGAGCAGCACCAGCATCACGTCGATGTACGGCACGACGTTGATCTGGTTGATCGACTTCCTGGCGCGACGCATGTCAGTGCCCGCCCGGCCGCCCGAAGGGCACTGAGCGCCCCCGCGGGGGGCAGCGAACGCAGTGAGCGTGGGGGCCATTCATCCGCCCGCCCGGCCGCCCGAAGGGCACTGAGCGCCCCCGCGGGGGGCAGCGAACGCAGTGAGCGTGGGGGCCATTCATCCGCCCGCCCGGCCGCCCGAAGGGCACTGCGCGCCCCCGCGGGGGGCAGCGAACACAGTGAGCGTGGGGGTCGTCGTTCATTTCAGCCTTGGCGCTGCAGGATGTTCGAGAACTCCTCGATGAAGGTCTCGTAGCGCACGGCCAGGCGGTCGACGTCGTGCGTGTAGCGGTTGTACGCGACGACGGCGGGGATGGCCGCGAAGAGGCCGATCGCGGTTGCAATCAGCGCCTCGGCGATGCCCGGCGCGACGTGGGCGAGCGTGGCCTGGCTCACGTTCGCGAGGCCGCGAAAGGCGTTCATGATCCCCCAAACGGTGCCGAAGAGGCCGATGTAAGGCGACACCGAGCCGACGGTGGCGAGCCCGGCAAGATGCGCGTCCAGGGCGTCGATCTCGCGCTGGAAGGTGGCGCGCATCGCGCGGCGCGCGCTGTCCATCGTGGCGGCGGCGGTGCTGCCCTGCTTCCGATGCTTGGCGTATTCGCGGAAGCCGGCGGTAAAGATGTGCTCGAGGCCGCTGCCCGTGCGCGACTTGCTGGAACTCTGGTAGAGCTCGTTCAGATCGCCTCCCTTCCAGAATTCGTTCTCGAACGCGTCGGTGTCTCTGGTCGTGCGCTTCAGCTGGAACATCTTGAGAAAGATCTGCCACCACGACCACAGCGACAGCGCCGCGAGCAGCACCAGCACGGCCTGGACGACGAGCGATGCCTGCGCGACGAGCGTGAGGAAGGAAAGGTCGGTGTTGACGTTCAAGCGAGAGCCTCCAGTCGGCTGTGCAGCCCCGGCGGAATCCGCGCCGGCCGGAAGGTGGCGCGATCGATGCAGGCGACCGCAACGAGGGCTTCGGTAAGCATTTCCGCGCCGCGCCACACCTGCTGCAATGCGACCATGCGCGCGCGGCGGAGTTCGACCAGCGCCAGCGTGGCGTCGAGCCGGTCGCCCAGTCGCGCCGGGAGTCGGTACTCGATATCCACGCGGTGGACGACGAACGCGACGCCATGGACGCTCTCGAAGGTCGCGAGGTCGAAGCCCAGCGACCCCAGCCACTCGGTGCGCGTGCGCTCCATGAACCGGAGATAGTTCGCGTAGTAGACGACGCCGGCGGCATCGGTGTCCTCATAGTAAACGCGGATCGGGAAGCGAAAGGTCTCGCGCGCTTGTGCCGCGACCTTCAAGCAGTACCCCCATCGGGAAAGAGGTCGACGGCAGCGCCCGGTGCCGGCGGCGTGAGTCCGAAATGCCGGTACGACAATGCCGTGGCCACCCTGCCGCGCGAGGTGCGCTGCAGAAAGCCCTGCTGAATGAGAAACGGTTCCAGCACGTCCTCGATCGTGTCCCGCTCCTCGCCGATGGCGGCGGCGAGGTTTTCCACGCCGACCGGTCCCCCGGCGAACTTGTCGAGCACCGTGCGCAGCAGCTTGCGGTCCATCACGTCGAGCCCGGCGGCATCCACGTCGAGCATGGCGAGTGCGTCGTCGGCCACGGTGCGGGTGATCGCTCCATCCGCGCGCACTTCGGCGAAGTCGCGCACGCGCCGCAGCAGCCGGTTGACGATGCGCGGCGTGCCGCGCGAGCGGCGCGCGATCTCCAGCGCGCCCTGCGGATCGATCGCGATCTTGAGCAGTCCCGCCGAGCGCGTGACGATCCTGGTCAACTCTGCCGGACTGTAGAACTCCAGCCGGGCGACAATGCCGAAACGGTCGCGCAGCGGGTTCGTCAGCATGCCGGCGCGCGTCGTAGCACCCACCAGCGTGAAGGGCGGGAGGTCGAGCTTGACGCTGCGCGCGGCCGGTCCCTCGCCGATCATGATGTCGATCTGGAAATCCTCGAGCGCCGGATACAGGATTTCCTCGACTACCGGAGAGAGCCGGTGGATCTCGTCGATGAACAGCACGTCGTGCGGCTCGAGGTTGGTGAGGAGCGCCGCGAGATCGCCGGCACGCTCGAGCACGGGGCCCGACGTCTGCCGCAGGTTCACGCCGAGCTCGTGCGCGATGATGTGGGACAGCGTGGTCTTGCCGAGTCCCGGGGGGCCGAACAGCAGCACGTGGTCGAGCGACTCACGGCGCTTCCTCGCCGCCTCGATGAAGATCGACAGCTGGCCGCGGATCTTTTCCTGCCCGACGTACTCGTCGAGCATCCGCGGGCGCAGTGCCCGCTCGACGACCTCCTCCTGCACGCCCGCCACCTTGGCCGTGACGAGGCGGTTGAGCTGGTCGTCCTCGATCGCCATGCTTACGCTCTAGACCTTGGCGAGAAGTTTCAGCGCCTGCCGGATGCCGTCGCCGACGGCGAGGCTCTCAGGCAGACGCTTGACCGCGGCGACCGCCTCCCTGTCGCTGTAACCCAGCGCCAGGAGCGCGTTGAGGATATCCGCGGAAGCGGGGGGGGCGCGATGGACTCCGACGGCGGTGCTGACATCGGCACCGAGCTTGTCCTTGAGTTCGAGCAGCAGCCGCTCGGCGGTCTTCTTGCCGATGCCGGGGATCTTGGTGAGCCGGCCGGCATCCTGCATGGTCACGGCGTGTGCGAGCTCGGCGACGGACAGGCCCGAGAGCACCGACAGCGCGGTCCGCGCGCCGACGCCGCTGATCTTGACCAGCTGGCGGAAGGCGCGCCGCTCATGCTCGGTGCCGAAGCCGAAGAGCAGATGCGCATCCTCGCGCACGACGAGATGCGTGAACAGCGCAAGTCGCTCGCCGGTCGCCGGCAGGTTGTAGAACGTGCTCATCGGCACGTCGACCTCGTACGCGACGCCCTGCACGTCGAGCAGGAGCTGCGGCGGGTTCTTCTCGACGAGTATTCCGGTGAGGCGACCGATCATGGGGCGTGCAATCCGTTCGGGCGATTATCGCACGCGCAATTGCATCGCGCGGCGAGCGCCGGAGGAGTCGATTCGGGTCGCGCGCTGTGCACCTTGCTTCGCGCCGTCACTCCGGCAGCGCCGCGAGATGCCACAGGACCTCGTGGAGCGTCGGCAGCACGAGCAACTCGATCGCGACGAGGTCCGCGGACGGCGGATGCGAGTCCGGCACCATGATTGGCATCATCCCCGCGGCGAGGGCGGCGCGCACGCCGGGTTCCGAGTCCTCGAGCACCAGGCACGTGCCGGCAATCGCGCCGAGTCGGCGCGCCGCTTCGAGATAGATGTCTGGCGCAGGTTTGCCCAGCGGGACTTCGTCACCGCCGACGAGTTCGTGGAAGCGCGGCAGGAGTGACGTGCGGGAGAGCTTCGCACGCGCCCGCTCGCGGCGGGTCGACGTCGCCACCGCACGGGGCACGGCGTGTCCCTCGAGCCAGGCGAGGAGTTCCTCGATGCCCGGCTTGAGCGCGAGGCCTTCGCGCTCGACGATGCCGTCATAGGTCGCGTGCCAGCGGGCGAGCAGTGCATTCACCGGATACTCGGCGCCGTAGCGGGCGCGGACCATGGCCGCGCAGTCGGCGAAATTGCGCCCGACCATCGCCTGCGCCAGCGTCATGTCGAAATCGACACCCAGCGCCGCCGCGGCGTTGCCCCACGCACGCGCGGCGAGCGGCTCGGTGTCTAGCATCAGTCCGTCCATGTCGAAGATCACCGCGGCGGGACGGCGCAGAGGGCGCGGCGACATCAGCGCCCGTCCGGCCGCCCGAAGGGCGCTGATCGCCCCCGCGGGGGGCAGCGAGCGTAGCGAGCGTGGGGGCTGTTCATCAGCGCCCGCCCGGCCGCTCGAAGGGCGCTGATCGCCCCCGCGGGGGGCAGCGAGCGTAGCGAGCGTGGGGGCTGTTCATCTCACAGGAGCCGCCCGCGGCGTACCTTGTAGCCGGTCCTGGCGAGCCCGCCGAAGCCCTGTCCACCGTGAGCGTGCGCGATTGCGCAGGCGAGTGCGTCGGCGGCGTCCGGCGAGGGCGCACCGGGCAGATCGAGCAGCCGGCGCACCATGTCCGCGACCTGCTCTTTCGCCGCCTTGCCGTGGCCGACAACCGCCTGCTTCACCTGCAACGCCGTGTACTCGATGACCGGCAGGTCGGCCAGCACCGCCGCCGAAATCGCCGCGCCGCGCGCCTGGCCGAGGAGCAACGTCGACCGCGGGTTGACGTTGACGAACACCTTCTCGATGGCGACCTCCGTCGGTCGATGCCGCGCGATCACTTCCGCAAGATCGTCGAGGATCACGCGCAGGCGCGCCGGGAGCTCGCCTTCGCCGCTCCTGATGCAGCCGCAGGTGACGTAGGCGAGCCGGCTGCCGGCCACCGTGATGACGCCGAATCCCGTCGCTCGCAGTCCGGGATCGATACCGAGAATCCGGCGCGCGGCGGGCTCGCTTTCCACGAGTGGACTGGCCGGATTCCTACTCGTCGAGGACGGCGTTGGTATGCACGTCCTGCACGTCGTCGAGCGATTCGAGCGCGTCGATTAGCTTCTGCATCCGCACCGCGTCGTCGCCCTCGAGCTCGACGTCCGTGGACGGC
The DNA here is from genome assembly GCA_963823215.1 of uncultured beta proteobacterium. Lineage (GTDB taxonomy): Bacteria > Pseudomonadota > Gammaproteobacteria > Burkholderiales > Casimicrobiaceae > CAIWHR01. Next base: position 118,735 of record CAWGKT010000017.1, on the reverse strand, counting down.
TTCATCGTGATCTCGGCGAATTCCGGCTTGAACCCCGCCTTCGCCAGCGCATCCTTCGCCGCGGCGAAGGCGTAGGGTCCGGTGATCACCTCGATGCTGCCGTCGTCATTGGTGATCACGTCGTCGGCGCCGACCTCCAGCGCCGCCTCCATCAGCGCGTTCTCGTCGGTGCCGGGAGCGAACACGAGCTGGCCGCAATGCCGGAACAGGAACGCGACCGATCCGTCGGTGCCGAGGTTGCCGCCGTACTTGGAGAAGGCGTGCCGCACGTCGGCGACCGTGCGCGTCCGGTTGTCGGTCATGCAGTCGACGATCACGGCGGCGCCGTTGATGCCATAGCCTTCGTAGCGGATCTCTTCGTACGCGATCCCCTCGAGCTCGCCCGCGCCACGCTTGGCCGCGCGCTCGATCGTGTCCTTCGGCATATTCTGGTCCATTGCCTTGTCGATCGCCAGCCGAAGGCGGGGATTCATGGTCGGGTCGCCGCCTCCCATCCTGGCGGCGACGGTGATTTCCCGGATGAGGCGCGTGAAGATCTTGCCCCGCTTGGCGTCGGTGGCCGCCTTCTTGTGCTTGATGTTCGCCCATTTGCTGTGGCCAGCCATGGTCGCTCCCCTTGGATCGCGCTTGCCGAATCCGCGATTGTAGCTGGCCGCGCCGCGGGTTACCGCAGATCTGCTGCGTCAGGGATGTGTGCGCTCGTCTCCCCAGCGCGGGCCCAGGGCGTGCGGAACGCCGAGCTGGTCGAGGGCGCGGGCGACGACGAAGTCGACGAGGTCCGCGACCGTTTGCGGCCGGCAGTAGAAGCCGGGTGCCGGCGGAAGGATCACGGCGCCGGCGCGCGCGAGTTTCAGCATGTTCTCCAGGTGAATCGTCGAGAGCGGCGTCTCGCGCGGCACCAGCACGAGCGGCCGGCGCTCCTTCAGCATGACGTCGGCGGCGCGCGCGATCAGGTTGTCGGCGAGGCCGCAGGCGACCGCGGCGAGCGTGCCCATGGTGCACGGGCATATCGCCATCGCGTCGGCGGGATTCGAGCCCGATGCGACCGGCGCCATCCAGTCCTCGCGGCCGAACACTGTGATCTGGCCGGCTTGCGCGCCGTGGCGCTCGGTGAAGAAGCGCGTTGCCTCGCGCGGCTGTGCGGGAAGCGCGAGATCGCATTCCTGCTTGGCGACGATCTGTGCTGCCGCGGAGTAGAGCAGAAAGACGCGGCGATCCGCCGCCACCAGGCATTCGAGCAGCCGGATCCCGTAGGCGAGTCCGGATGCGCCGGTCCATGCGAGCGTTATCGTCTGCGGCGCGGTCATCCGCGCATTCTAGCGGCTCAGCCGAGTTCCCGGTGCCGGATGAGAACCGGATGCTGCGGCGCGAACACCTTGGCCAGCCGCTCGATCAGGTACACCGAACGGTGCCGGCCACCGGTGCATCCGATCGCGACGGTGAGATAGTTGCGGTTGTCGCGGGCGTAATCGGGAAGCCAGGAGTCGACGAAGCGATGGATGTCCTCATACATGCGTTCGACGGCGGGCTCCCGTTCGAGGAACGCGACGACTGGCTGATCGCGGCCGGTGAGTGGTTGCAGTGCGGGCTCATAGTGGGGGTTGGCGAGGCAGCGGACATCGAACACCAGGTCCGCGTCGAGCGGCACGCCGTGCTTGAAGCCGAACGACTCCAGGAGCAGCGTGAGCTTGCTCGCGTCGACACTGACGAAATCCTTGATCCACGAACGTAGCGCTGCCGCCGGCAGTTCGCTCGTGTCGAAGGCGAAGCCGAGCGGGCGGACCTCGGCCAGCAATCCGCGCTCGTAGTCGATCGCCTCAGTCAGCGTTCGCGCCTCGCTCGAGAACGGATGGCGCCTGCGCGTCTCGGAAAAGCGCTTGACCAGCGTTTCGGTTTTCGCGTCGAGATAGAGGAAGTGCACGTTCCAGGCGAGCGCACGCAGCTGCGCTATCGTCCCGGCCAGGCCGGCCAGTCCGTGCGCGGTCTTGACGTCGAGCGCTATCGCCACGCGATCGCGCCCGGCGTCCGCAAGGTAGCGGGCGGTCGCGGCGACCAGCGGAAGCGGCAGGTTGTTGACGGCGAAATAGCCGCAGTCCTCGAGCGCGCCGAGCGCGACGCTCTTGCCGGAGCCGGACACGCCGCCGAGCAGCAGGAGATCCATCGCCGCGAGCCCGCGCCGGAGGGCGTCAGCCGCCGTCCTCCATCAGCTGCGTCTGCCGGTCGATGAACTCCTTAGTGCTGTCGATGCCGCGCTGGTTCAGCACGAAGTTGCGCACGGCGGCTTCGACCAGCACGGCGAGGTTGCGTCCGGCGGCGACCGGGATCGTCACCTTGCGCACGGGCACCCCCAGAATTTCCTGGAACGTCGCGTTCACCTGCAACCGGTCCAGCTCGGAAAACGCCTCGTTGCTGTGGTCCTCGAGGTGAACCATGAACTTCAGCAGCTTGCGCGGGCGCACGGCGGTCTCGCCGAAAATCGTGCGGATGTTGAGGATGCCGATGCCGCGCACTTCGAGAAAATCCCTGAGCACCGCGGGGCACCGGCCCTCGAGCGTGTCGGGAGAGATGCGATAGATCTCGACGATGTCGTCGGCGATGAGCCCGTTGCCGCGGGAGATGAGCTCGAGCGCGAGCTCACTCTTGCCGATCGCCGACGCCCCGGTGACGAGCACGCCCATTTCGAGCACGTCGAGGAACACGCCGTGCAGCGTGGTCGACTCGGCGAGCACGCGCGAAAGGAAGAGTCGGAACACCTCGACCAAGTGGGGCGAGGGTTGCGCCGACGTGAAGAGCGCGACGTGATTGGCGTCGCACCCGGCCACCAGGTGCGGCGGCACGGATTCGCCGTTGGCGACGACGATCGCGACCAGCTCGGCCGTGAAGAGTCGGTCGATCGCCGACACGAGTTCGCTTCCGGTCAGGGCGCGAAGGTAGGCGAGTTCCGCCGCGCCCAGGATCTGAATGCGGAACGGATGGATGAAGTTCATGTGACCGACCTGGCCGATGGTCGGTTTGAGGGCTGCCTCGCCGGTCAGCACGCGGTTTCCGCCCTGCCGTCCGGCTACCCAGCGCAGGCCGAGGCGGGCCTGGCTGTCGGCATAGAGCCGCTCGACGCTGACCTGACGCACGACGCCGGCTTCGGCGCTCACGGCACGGGCGTCCATTGCTCGAACAACGCACGCAAGCCGGCGGCGTCGGTCGGGCCCGCCAGGCTGTCGCGGAAACGCGCGTCGGAAAACATCTGCGCGAGCTCCGAGAGCAGCTGCAGGTGCTGTTCGGTCGCCTGCTCCGGGACGAGCAGTATGAACACCTGGGCGACCGGCTTGCCGTCGGGCGCGTCGAAGGGAATCGGCGACTTGAGGCGGATGAAAGCGCCTTGCGCTTCGCGCAGGCCGCGGATGCGCCCGTGGGGAATGGCGATGCCCTGCCCCAGGCCGGTGGATCCCAGCTTCTCGCGTGCCTGCAGACTGTTTACGACGATCTGTCGGGAAAGGCCGTGGTTGGCTTCGAACAGTGCGCCGACCGCATCGAACAGGCGGGATTTCGATCCGGCGTCCAGATCGAGCAAGATGTTCCCGGTCGGCAGCAACTCGGCGATCTGGCTCATCGGCAGCTGGGGCGTGGTGGCGCGGACGGTGGCGATCGTCGGGGCCGAAAATGCGATCCGGCGGCCCGGAGGACTCTAGTCCGGCGTCGTCCCGGGAGCGCCGCGGGCGCCGGGAACCGGCGCGGGAGACGGCTCGGCGGGAACGTCACGCTTGATCGCGGCGGCCTCGTGCCGGTGCAGCTCGCGCTTCTCCTTGTGCTTCAGCACCTGCCGGTCGAGCTTGTCGGCCAGAGCGTCGATCGCCGCGTACATGTCCGCTTCGACCGCCTCGACATGGATGTCCTTGCCGCGCGCGTGCAGGTTGACTTCGACCTTGTGTCGCAGCTTGTCCACCGACATCACGACATTGACGTCGATGACGTCGTCGAAATGGCGTGTCACGCGATCGAGCTTGGCAATCACATAGTCGCGAATAGCAGGCGTGATATCCAGTCGGTGGCCGGTAAGGTTAAGGTTCATCAAGCATCTCCTCGATGCGCGTCAGCGCGTGCCGTCAGGGCGCCTTGCGCAGGTTGACGGGAGGAATCTGCAGCGCCTCCCGGTACTTGGCGACTGTGCGCCGGGCCACGATGATCCCCTGCTCGCCGAGCAGTTCCGCGATCCGGCTGTCGGTGAACGGCGACTTCAGGTCTTCGGCGGCGATCAGCTGCTTGATGAGCGCGCGGATGGCGGTCGCCGACGCCGCGCCGCCCGTGTCCGTCGCCACGTGACTGCCGAAGAAATACTTGAGCTCGTAGGTGCCGCGCGTCGTGAGCATGTACTTCTGCGTCGTCACGCGCGAAATCGTCGATTCGTGCAGGTTCAGCATAGTGGCGATCTCGCGCAGGACCATCGGCCGCATCGCGACGTCACCGTGCTCGAAGAAGCGGCGCTGCCGTTCGACGATGGCCTGCGCCACGCGCAGGATCGTCTCGAAGCGCTGCTGGACGTTGCGGATCAGCCACTTGGCTTCCTGCAGTTGGGCCGAGAGCTGCTGGTTCGACGAGTCGCGGTTGCGCGTGAGGATGTCCGCGTAGATGCGGTTGAGCCGGAGCTTGGGCATCGCGGATTCGTTGAGCGCGGCCACCCACTTGCCGCGAACTTTCTTGACGACGACGTCCGGGATGACGAAATTCGCCTCGGACTTGGCGAAGGCCGCGCCGGGCCGAGGACTCAGGCTCATCACTAGGGCGCGCATCGCGCGCACGCCGGCGTCGTCGGTGTGGAGGAGGCGCTTCAGCTTGACGAAATCGCGCGCCGCCAGCAGTGGCAGATGCTCGGTGACGACCGTCAGGGCCTCGGCGCGGAAGGGCGTCGTCTCCGGCAGCGCCTTCAGCTGCAACGCCAGGCATTCGGAGGCGTCGCGCGCGCCGATGCCCGCGGGCTCGAAGCTCTGCAGGTAGCAGAGCGCGATGGACAGTTCGTCCGGATCGATCTCGAGCTCTTCGGGAAACATCTCCGCCACCTCTTCGAGCGAGAGGTGGAGATACCCGTCGTCGTCCAGCGCGTCGATCAGCGCGCCGACGAGCCGCCGGTCGCGCAGCGGCAGGTTGAGCACGGCGAGCTGCGACAGCAGATGATCGCGCAGCGAGCTGGTCGCGACCTGCTGCGGATAGAAGCCGTCGTCGTCGTCATCGGACGATGACCCGCCGCCCCAATCCGAGTCGCCGCCGGAGTAGTCCTCGAAATCGGCGCGGTCGACCGTGTCCGGTCTCTCTCGCGCCTCGTCACCGGCCTCCTTGCCGCCGGCGCGATCGTCGTCGTGCGTTGGCGCTGCCTCGGTCGCCGACGCGGCGGCGCCGGCGAGCTGCTCGGCGGTCGGCGGAGGCTCGTCGTCGCCTTCGGCCTTCTCGAGGAGCGGGTTCTCCTGCAGCATCCGCTCGACCTCGGCGTTCAGCTCGACCGTGGACAGCTGCAGCAGCCGTATCGATTGCTGCAGCTGGGGGGTGAGTGTGAGGTGCTGGCTGAGCTTGAGCTGGAGGGTTTGCTTCATGCGTTACGGATCATGCATTGCCTCAGAGCCGGAAGTGCTCTCCGAGATAGACCTTCCTGACCGCATCATTATAAACAATCTCGCCGGGAGCGCCGGAAGCCAGGACGCGCCCCTCGTTGATGATGTACGCGCGGTCGCAGATGCCGAGCGTCTCGCGCACGTTGTGGTCGGTGATGAGCACGCCAATGCCGCGCTGCTTCAGGAACCCGATGATCTTCTGGATGTCGAGGACCGCGATCGGGTCGACGCCCGCGAACGGCTCGTCGAGCAGGATGAAGCGCGGCCGGGTCGCGAGTGCGCGGGCGATCTCGACGCGCCGGCGCTCACCACCCGAGAGCGAGAGCGCCGGCGCGTTGGCGAGATGGGAGATCGACAGATCCTCGAGCAGCGCGTCGAGGCGGTTGGCGAGCGCATCCGCATCGAGGTCCTGCAGCTCGAGGATCGCGCGGACGTTCTCGGCAACCGTCAGCTTGCGGAAGATCGACGCCTCCTGCGGCAGGTACGACAGCCCGAGCCGGGCGCGGATGTGGATCGGCAACCGCGACAGGTTGCGCCCGTCGAGCTCGATCCGTCCGCCGTCCGCCGCGACCAGCCCGACGATCATGTAGAAACACGTCGTCTTGCCGGCGCCGTTGGGGCCGAGCAGGCCGACGACCTCGCCGCTCCCGACATCGAGCGAGACATCGTGGACGACCGTGCGCGCCTTGTAGCGCTTTTCGAGCCGGGTGACCGACAGGTGGCTCGTCGGACGTGGCTCGAGGGACTCTTCGTCCACGCTCACTTGGCGGGCGGCGACGCGAGGTCGCCGGCGGGCTTCAGCGTGACGGGCGGCCCGGTCGCCGTCGGCGCGGCCGCCTTGGCCCCGTCCTTGGACTTACCCGGCGCCGGCACGTCGGATTTGGGCTGGAACATGCCGCGCACGCGCGCACCGGGCCCCGCCGGGTCCGCGGTGGTGCTCGCACGCCCCTCCGCCTTGAAGACCTCGGTCCCGATGTTGTACGAGACGTAGTTGCTCCGGATCTCGTCCTGGCCCCGCTTCAGCAGCGCGCGATCGAACAGCTCGACCAACTCCTTCGCGCCGTCATACTCGATGCGCTGCGCGTAGCCTTCGTAGTATTCGTCCACGCCGTCGCGCTTCTGCCGGACGGCGACCGGGTTGCCATGGGCCGTCGCGGAAAGCGAGTTGTCGGCGTTCTGCTTGAACACGATGCGGTCGGCGCGGATCGACAGCGTGCCCTGGGTGATGATCACGTTGCCGGCGAGCGTGCCGCCGCGTGCCTGCAGGTCGGCATCGCCCGTGTCGCCGGAGAAGTTGATCGGCTTGTTCCTGTCCGCTTGCTCGGCCCAGGCCGCAGCCGTGGTGGCGAGCGTCGTGACGAAGGCGATCCATGCCGCCACGCGCGCGACGCGGCACCGGGCAAAGGGGGGGCGGGAACGGGAATTCACTTCGGCAGCGTGTTGGGTTGCAATGTTCCGCGCACGGCCGACTTGAGCTTGAACGTGCGCGCGTTGTTGTCGAGGACCATGCCGATGCCGTGGATTATTCCACGCGGCTCCTCGATCGTCACGGGCCGGTCGGTTTCCGCACGTCCCAGCTTCGGGTTGACTCGCAGCAGATCGGTCGTGAAGGTCACGGGCCCCTTAGGACCGGGGTCGCGAGCGGTGGCCGCGACAGCGTCGCGCGTGGCGCGCACGGTGCCCCGGAGCGTAACCGTCTCCCGGTCGCCGGAGACGGTGCCGGTGTCGGCGGTGACGGCCAGGCGAGCCTTGCCGGGATCGGTCATTTCGAACGAGGGTGCCGTGAGCTCGACGCTGTCGTCGTCCGGATAATGCCGGGCGCTGGCTGCCGCGAGCATTTGCCGGACGCGACCTTCCGCGTCGAAGCTGACCGCGTTCAAGCGCTCAATATAGAGGTCAGGGTCGTGTCGCGCCGATCCGTCGTCCCGGCGGACAGGTGCCTGCACCTGCGCATCGAGCCAGTACGTCAGCGCCGCCAGGCCGCCCAGCAGGATTGCCGGCGACCAGGCGACCAGCCGATCGAGGCGCGCGCGCCGGGGTGGCATCGGTTCAGCGCTCCCTTGCCCAGTAGCGGCGGGCACCAGGCCGAACGCTGCAGGACAACCGAAGCCTGGTCCCGCGCGGCGCGATGCGGCTTTGCCGCACAAAGTGAGCGTGGGGGCCGTTCGAGCGCCCGCCCGGCCGCCCGAAGGGCGCTCTGCGCCCCCGCGGGGGGCAGCGAACACCAGGCCGAAGGCCGCAGGACAGCCGAAGGCTGGTCCCGCACAGCGGGATGCGGCTTTGCCGCACAAAGTGAGCGTGGGGGCCGTTCATCCTAGGCACCGAAGGCCGCAAGCTGCGCGTCGAGGGTTCCCTGGGCGGCGAGGATCATCTCACAGGCCTCGCGCACCGCGCCCAGTCCCCCGTCGCGCCCGGTCACGAAATGGGCACGCGCGCGCACGGAAGCCGTCGCGTGGGGCACCGTCACGGCGAAGCCGCAGCGGACGAAGACGGGGACGTCGGGGAGGTCGTCGCCAATATGGGCGCAGGCGGCCGGCGGCAGCGCGAGCTCGCGGCGCAGGGCCTCCCACGGCGTCAGCTTGTCCTGCACGCCCTGCATGACGCGCGCCACGCCCAGCGACCGCGCACGGTGGATCACCGCGGGCGCGTTGCTGCCGGTGATCCACGCGACCGTGATGCCCGCGTGCATCAGCATCTTCAGACCAACCCCGTCGAGCGCGCTGAACGCCTTGAACTCGCGGCCCTCGTCGTCGACATGAATGCGCCCGTCTGTCAGCACGCCGTCGACGTCGCACGTCAGCAGGCGGATCCCGCGCGCTTGAAAGGTAATATCGGTGCTCATTGCACGACCCCCACGCTTGCGGCTGTCGCCGCTGCGCTGCCCCCCGAGGGGGCAGGATTCGCGTCTTGGGGCGGCCCGGCGGCGCTCATCACACTACCCGCGCCCGGAAGAGGTCGTGCAGATGCAGCGCGCCGACGAGCTTCCGGTCGTCGTCGGCGACCAGCAGCACCGTCACCTTGGGCACGGCCTCCATCAGGTCCACGCACTCGATCGCCAGCCGGTCGGGACCGATGGTTCGTGGCCTGGGCGTCATGACGTCGCGCACGCCCGTTGCGCCGATGTCGCGCACGCGATCGAGGCAGCGGCGCAGATCGCCATCGGTGAAGATGCCGGCGATGCGCCCGCTGGCGTCGACTACGGCCGTCATGCCCATGCCCTTGCTGCTCATCGCGACGACGGCCTCACCCAGCGTCGCATCCATGCCGACCCTGGGCAGCGCGGAGCCGCTCACCATCACATCGCGCACTCGGGTGAGCAGACGGCGCCCCAGGGGGCCTCCGGGGTGCGACCGGGCGAAGTCCTCGACGGAGAAGCCGCGCGCGTCGAGCAGCGCGAGCGCGAGCGCGTCGCCCAGCGCCAGAGTGGCGGTCGTGCTGGCTGTGGGCGCGAGCCCCAGCGGGCAGGCTTCGGCGTCGACCGCCGCATCCAGATGCACATCGGCGGCCTGCGCGAGGGAAGACTGTTCGTTGCCGGTCAGCGCGATGATCGCAGCACCCTGTCGCTTGAGGTGAGGCGTCAGCAGCACGAGCTCGTCGGTCTCGCCTGAATTCGACAGCATCACCACGACATCGTCCGGCGTGATCATGCCGAGGTCGCCATGCGAGGCTTCCGCCGGGTGCACGAAGAAAGCGGGGGTCCCGGTCGAGGCCAGTGTCGCCGCGAGCTTGCGCGCGATGTGGCCAGACTTGCCGATGCCGGACACGACCACGCGGCCCCGGCAATGGAGGATCAGAACGACCGCGGCGACAAAGGCGTCACCGAGCCGCGCGGCGAGTCCCGCAATGGCCTCGGCTTCGATTGCGAGGACGTGGCGGGCGAGTGCCAGCACCTGCGCCGGATCGACCCCGGCACGGCCGGGTGCCGCTACGGGAGCGGCAGGGGCGGTGACGCTCATGCTATGGAGTATAACCGAGCGGCCCCATGCTACATTCGATCATCCCGCCGGGGCCCGCCGCGCCGGTCGCCGTCGCACCTGCCCGATGCCGCAGACGCTGCAAATGATTCTGGTCCTACTCGCCGCCGCCGTCGTCGTCGTCGTGGTCTGCCGGCTCGTCCGGCTGCCGCCGATCCTGGGATACCTGCTGGTCGGGATGGCCGTCGGCCCGCATGCGCTCGCGCTCGTGCCCGACACTGCGGACGTGCGCGATCTCGCCGAATTCGGCATCGTGTTCCTGATGTTCTCGATCGGCCTCGAGTTCAGCCTGCCGCAACTGAAGGCCATGCGCCGGACCGTGTTTGGACTGGGGCTCGCGCAGGTCGCGATCACCACGCTCGTGGGCGTGATGGTGCTGCATGCGTTTGGCTTCGGCTGGCAGGCGGGCTTCGCGCTGGGCGGCGCTTTGGCGATGAGCTCGACGGCGATCGTGTCGAAGATGCTTGCGGAGCGCATGGAGCTCGCGACCCCGCACGGCCGCGACGTGATGGCCAGTTTGCTGTTCCAGGACCTGGCCGTCGTCGCGTTCCTGATCATCCTCCCGTCGTTGTCTTTGGGCGGCAGCGAGCTCGCGTTCGCGCTGGCGGCCGCAGGGGTCAAGGCGGCAATCGCGCTCGGGCTCATTCTCTTCGCGGGGCAGAAGCCCATGCGCGCGTGGTTCCATCTGGTCGCGCGGCAGCGCAGCTCCGAGCTCTTCATGCTGAACCTGCTGCTCATTACGCTGGGGCTCGCAGCGCTTACGGAGCTCGCCGGCCTCTCGCTCGCGCTGGGCTCGTTCCTCGCCGGCATGCTGATCGCCGAGACCGAATACCGCTATCAGGTCGAGGAGGACATCAAGCCGTTTCGCGACGTGCTGCTCGGCTTCTTCTTCGTCACGGTTGGCATGGCGCTCGATCTCGCGGTCGTGTCGCACTACATCGGATGGGTGGTACTGCTGCTCATCGTGCCCGTCGGCGCGAAGCTGGGGCTCATCGTGGCCCTGTCCCGGGTTTTCGGGGCTTCGATGAGCACGGCGCTGCGCAACGGCTTCTACCTCGCGCAGGCGGGCGAATTCGCGCTGGTGCTGCTGGCGCTCGCCGTCCAGCAGAGTCTCGTGCCGGGACCGGTCGCGCAGGTCGTGCTCGCCGCGATGGTGCTGTCGATGCTGTCGGCGCCGTTGCTCATTCACTTCGCCGAACCGATCGTGCGCCGGTTCACGGCGAACGACTGGCTCGCTCGCGCTGCGCAGATCACCAAGATTGCGGCGACGACGATGGCGCGCCAGAACCACGTGATCATCTGCGGCTACGGGCGCAGCGGCCAGAACCTCGCGCGCCTGCTCGAGGCCGAGGAGATTACGTTCATTGCCCTCGATGCCGATCCCGAGCGCGTGCGCGAGGCGGCCGGCGACGGCTCGTCCGTCGTCTACGGCGACGCCGGCCGCAAGGAGGCGCTGTTCGCCGCCGGTCTCGCGAAAGCACGTGCCGTGGTGATCACGTTCGCCGACACGGCCGCCGCGCTGAAGATCCTGCACCACGTCCACACGGCGCGACCGGAACTGCAGGTGGTCGTGCGCACGCTCGACGACAGCGAGCTCGACCGGCTGCTTGCCGCCGGCGCCGCCGAGGTCGTGCCCGAAGTGCTGGAGGGGAGCCTGATGCTGGCGACGCATTCACTGCTGCTGCTCGGGGTGCCGCTCAACCGCGTGCTGGCGCGCATCCGCGCGATCCGGGAGGAGCGCTACAGCCTGTTCCGCGGGTTCTTTCACGGCGCGTCCGACGTCGCCGACGCGGCGGAGAACCTGCAGCCCAGGCTGCACTCGATTCACCTGCCCGAACGCGCGCGCGCGGTGGGCAAGGCGCTGTCCGCGCTGCGGCTCGACGGGTTGGTCGAAGTCACCGGCGTGCGGCGCAAGGGCGCGCGCTCGCAGCGCCCGGGCCCGGACTGGGTCTTCGAGCCCGGCGACGTGGTCGTATTGCTCGGGCGCCCGGAGAATCTGTCGCTCGCCGAGCAGCGCTTTCTCAACGATAGACCGAGTTAGCACCACGGCCTAGGCCGGGCGGTCGCCGGGGCGGCCGGATTGTGAGCGCCAACCCGACGGGCTACAATGCCGCTCCCTGAGGCCGAGCAACCGATCCGATGTCCGACCTTTCCGCGCCGGCATCCGTGCCGGCCCCTGTGGCCCCCGATTATGCCGTCGAGCTCGCCGACGTGACGTTCGGCTACGACCGGCGACCGGTGCTCACCGGCATCTCGATGCGGATTCCGCGCGGCGGCGTGGTGGCGATCATGGGTGGCTCCGGCTGCGGCAAGACCACGATCCTGCGCCTTATCGGCGGCCAGCTGCGGCCCCAGTCGGGCCGGGTGCTGGTCGGCGGGGCATCGGTGCCCGACCTCGACCGTGGTGCGCTGTATGCGATGCGCCGCAAGCTCGGGATGCTGTTCCAGTTCGGCGCCTTGTTCACCGACATGTCGGTGTACGAGAACATAGCCTTCACGCTGCGCGAGCATACGGATCTGCCGGAGGAGCTCATCCGCGACCTGGTGCTGATGAAGCTGCACGCGGTCGGTCTGCGCGGGGCGGCACGTCTGATGCCCGCTGAGCTCTCCGGAGGCATGGCGCGCCGTGTCGCGCTCGCCCGTGCCATCGCGCTCGACCCGATGCTCGTGCTCTACGACGAGCCGTTCGCCGGGCTCGATCCGATTTCGCTCGGTGTCGTCGGCCAGCTGATCCGGCGCATGAGCGAGGCGTTGGGTATCACCTCGCTCGTCGTGACGCACGACGTCTACGAATCGCTGAAGATCGTCGACTACCTGTATTTCGTGTCGGAAGGCAAGATCATCGCCGAGGGCACGCCGGCCGAGGTGCGGGCGTCCGGCGACGCCTTCGTCCGCCAGTTCGTCGATGGCGAGCCGGATGGCCCCGTGCCGTTCCATTACCCTGCGCCGCCCTATCGTTCCGAGCTGTTTGTCCGTGCTTAACGCCGTCCTCACCGGAATCGCAGGTACGCTGCGGCGGATGGGTGGCGGAACGATCGCTGCCATCGGCTGGCTGGGGTACGCGGCGCGGTTCAGCCTCGCGGTCGTGCTCGAGACGCCGGCCGCCTTCGCGCGCCTGTCGCTGACGCTGCGTGAGATCTACTTCGCCGGTGTGCTCTCGCTCGTCATCATCCTCGTCTCGGGGCTCTTTGTCGGGATGGTGCTGGCGTTGCAGGGTTATGACGTGCTGCAGCGCTACGGCGCCGCCGAGTCCCTCGGCGTGCTCGTCGCGCTGTCGCTCGTCCGCGAGCTGGGGCCCGTGGTCGCCGGCCTGCTGTTCGCGAGCCGCGCCGGCAGCGCGATCACCGCGGAAATCGGGCTGATGAAGGCGACCGAGCAGCTGTCGGCGATGGAAATGATGGCCGTCGACCCGCTCGCACGCGTGGTCGCGCCGCGGTTCTGGGGCGGCGTCATCTCGATGCCGTTGCTCGCCGCGTTGTTCTCCACGCTGGGCGTCTTCGGCGCCTACCTGGTGGGGGTGAAGCTCATCGGCATCGACCCCGGTGCATTCTGGGGCAACATGCAGGCGGGGGTCGATTTCCGCTTCGACATTGTCAACGGCGTCATCAAGAGCATCGTTTTCGGCATTGCGGTCAGCATGATCGCGGTGTTCGAGGGCTACGACGCGAAACCTACGGCCGAAGGCGTGTCGACGGCGACGACGCGCACGGTCGTCGAGAGCTCGCTCGCGATCCTCGGGCTCGACTTCGTTCTCACCGTGTTCATGTTCCGGGGTGGGGTGTGAATTACCACGTGAAGGCCGCGCGATGAACCTCAACCGCTCCGCACTCGATCTCTGGGTCGGCACGTTCGTCGCGATCGGCATCGGGGCGATCCTCTTTCTGGCGCTCAAGGTCGGCAACCTGATCAGCATCGGGTCGCCGCCGGGCTACCGGCTCGAGGCGCGCTTCGACAACATCGGGGGACTGAAGCTCCGCGCGTCGGTGAAGGCGGCCGGCGTCATCGTCGGCCGGGTCGAGCGCATCCGGCTCGATCCGACGACCTACCAGGCGATCGTCACGGTCAAGATCGACGAGGGCTACCAGTTCACGACGGACACCATCGCGTCTATCCTCACGTCGGGCCTCCTCGGCGATGTCTACATAGGACTCGACGCCGGCGGCGACACGAAGATGCTGGCCGACGGCGGGACGCTTGCCAAGACCCAGTCGGGGATCGTACTGGAAAAGCTGATCGGCCAGTTCCTGTTCGACAAGGCCGCTGCGGGAGGCGGGAAATGAATGTTGCGCTTGATCGAGGCCGTCCGGCGCTATCGCGCGCGGCCGTCGCCGTGGCCGTCGCGCTGCTCGCCGGCTGTGCGGCCGCGCCGTCGCGCCAGGACCCGTTCGAGCCAATGAACCGGGCGCTCTACACGTTTCACGACACCGTCGACACGGCCGTCGTGAAGCCCGTGGCGCAGGCCTACATCGACGTCGTGCCGGAACTCATCCGCACGGGAGTCTCCAACGTCTTCAACAACATCGAGGACCTCATCTCGGCGGTCAACGACATTCTGCAGGGCAAGCTCGACAAGCTCGACAACGACCTCGCCCGGGTGCTGCTCAACACCGCATTCGGCGTCGGCGGCATCTTCGACCTGGCGTCGATGGTCGGCATCGAGCGCGGCAACGAGGATTTCGGCCAGACGTTCGGGGCGTGGGGCCTGCCGCAAGGGCCTTATCTCTTCGTGCCGTTCTTCGGGCCGACGACCGTGCGCGACGGCAGCGGCGCGATCGTGCGCGTCATGGTGGGTCCGGTCGGCTACATCGGCGAGGTGCCCTTGCGCAACAGCCTCTACGGGCTGGGGGCCGTGGACCTCCGCGCCCAGGCACTCTCCGCGGGCGCGATCGTCGACACGGCCGCGCTCGATCGCTACCTGTTCATCCGCAACGCCTATCTGCAGCGGCGGCAGTATCTGCTCTACGACGGCAAGCCGCCGCCCGAACCCGAGGAGCCCTAGATGGCGATCGTCCCTATGCCCGCGCGGCGGACCGCATTCGTCCTGATCGCGGCTGCCGCGCTGATCGGCGCCGCACTGCCTGCCGCCGCGCAGGAAGCGCCCGACGCCATGGTGAAGCGCGTCGCGCAGGACGTGATTGCGACGATCAAGTCCGATCCGGCGATCCAGGCGGGCAACGAGGCGCGAATCCGGGACGTGCTCGAAGCGAAGCTCCTGCCAAATTTCGACTTCACCCGGATGGCGGCGCTCGCCATGGGCAAGAACTGGCGGAGCGCGACACCCGAGCAGCAGAAACGAATCACGGATGAATTCCGGGCGCTGCTCGTGCGTACCTATTCGGGCGCGCTCAACCAGTACCGCAACGAGACGATCGACTACAAGCCGCTGCGGATGAACGCGGGCGACACCGAGGTCACCGTGCGCACGCTGGTGCAGCGGGCGTCCGGGGCCCCGATCCAGATCGACTACGGCATGGAGAAGAAGGCGGACGCCTGGAAGTGCTACGACGTCATTGTCGCCGGCGTTTCGCTCGTCACCAATTATCGCGACGAGTTCAACGAGCAGATCAAGAACGGCGGCGTGGACGGCCTCATCAAGACGCTCGCCGACCGCAATCGGGGCGTCGCGGCGAAATGAGCGCGGCCGGCGACGCGCAGGCCGCTGCCGAGTCGCGCTTTGCGCCGGATGGGGATGGGGCGCGCTGGACCTACGCGGGCAGGCTCACGTCCACCAACGCCGGTCCGGTGCTGGCGGCCGCGGCCGCGCTGAGGCTGCCGGGCGACGGCGAGGTTGATCTGCGCGATGTCGAGGGAATCGATTCGGCCGCCGTCGCGGTACTGCTCGCGCTCAAGCGGCGCGCGGCCGACGAGGGCCGGCCGCTGCGGTTCGTGGGCATCCCCGCGGCGCTTGCCTCTCTCGCCAATCTGTACGGCGTCGAGGAGATCCTTGGCGCGTGAGATGAACGGCCCCCACGCTCACTGTGTGCGGCTTCGCCGCATCCCGCTGCGCGGGACCAGCCTTCGGCTGTCCTGCGGCCTTCGGCCTGGTGTTCGCTGCCCCCCGCGGGGGCGGGCAGTGCCCTTCGGGCGGCCGTGCGGGCACTGACAGTGGCGCTGCCACGCGCGCTTCCGCGTCTCGCAGGGTCGGACCCCGCCGAGAGATCGGCGGCTGGCGCGCCGGTTCCCGTCGCCCCGGGCAATCCCTGATCGTGTCCCTCGCCGTCGAAATCGCCGACGTCGTCCGCTGCTTCGGCAATGTGCGGGCGTTGGCGGGGGTCAGCCTCGTTGTCGAGGAGGGCGAGTTCTTCGGGCTGCTCGGCCCCAACGGTGCGGGCAAGACGACACTGATCTCCATCCTCGCCGGCCTGACCCGGGCCGACAGCGGGACCGTGCGCGTGCTCGGGCACGATGTTATCGAAGACTACCGGAAGGCGCGACGCGCCCTCGGCGTGGTCCCGCAGGAGCTCGTTTTCGACCCGTTCTTCTCGGTGCGCGAAACGCTCGAAATCCAGTCCGGCTACTTCGGCATTCGGCACAACGACGCGTGGATCGACGAAATCCTGCATCACCTCGATCTCACGGCGAAGGCCAACGCGAACATGCGCTCGCTTTCCGGCGGCATGAAGCGCCGCGTGCTGGTGGGCCAGGCGCTCGTGCACAAGCCGCCGGTGATCGTGCTGGACGAGCCGACCGCGGGGGTCGACGTCGAGTTGCGCCGGAGCCTGTGGGCGTTCATCCGCAAGCTGAACCGCGATGGCCACACGATCATCCTGACGACCCACTATCTCGAGGAGGCCGAGGCGCTGTGCGGCCGTATCGCCATGCTGAAGGCCGGCCGGGTCGTCGCGCTCGACACGACGAAGAACCTGCTGACGAATGTCGCCGGACTCACGGTGCGGCTAGTCGCCGACCGCGTTCCTGCCGTCTGGCAGCCCCGGGTGACGAGCCGGGACGCGCATGGCTTCGTGGTCGGACTCGACAGTTATGCCGACCTCGAAGCGCTGCTCGCGGCGCTGCGCGGCGAGGCCATCCGCATCGATGAGCTGGCGCTGCTGGAAACCGATCTCGAGCAGGTCTTCCTGCGCATCATGGGCGGCGGGCGTGCGCCGACGCGGGGGTCGCCGTCGTGATTCGCATCGCCGGGGCCGGCTGGCTGACGCTGCTCTACAAGGAGCTGCTGCGCTTCTGGAAGGTCGCCTTCCAGACGATCCTGGCACCCGTGATCACTGCGCTCCTCTATCTGCTCATCTTCTCGCACGTGCTGGAGTCGCGCGTGTCCGTGTTCGGCGGCCAGATCGGCTATACCGCCTTCCTGGTGCCCGGACTGGTGATGATGTCGGTGCTGCAGAATGCATTCGCCAACACCTCATCGTCGCTCATCCAGTCGAAGATCACCGGCAACATGATCTTCATCCTGCTCACGCCGCTCTCGCCGGCCGACTTCTTCGCCGCGTACGTGCTGGGCGCCATGGTGCGCGGTCTCGTCGTGGGACTGGGCGTCTTTGTCGTCACGCTGTTCTTCGTGCCGTCGCTGCTCGCGATGCCGCACCCGTTCTGGGCGCTCGCGTTCGCGCTGCTCGGCAGCGCGATCCTCGGCACGCTCGGCCTCGTCGCGGGTATCTGGGCCGACAAGTTCGACCAGCTCGCGGCATTCCAGAATTTCCTCATCACGCCACTCACGTTCCTGTCCGGCGTGTTCTACTCGATCCATTCGCTGCCGCCGTTCTGGCAGTCGCTGTCGCACGGCAATCCGTTCTTCTATATGATTGACGGCTTCCGTTATGGATTCTTCGGCTTGTCCGACGTCCCGCCCGTGCTGAGCCTCGGGATCGTCGCGGGATGCGCGCTGCTGCTGTCGCTCCTGGCGTTGACGCTGCTGCGGCGCGGCTGGAAACTCCGGCCCTGACCGCGCGCGGCGCGCCGCCCGGACGCGGTCCGCGCAGCCGCCTGCACGCACATCCGCCATCGGTTCAGTCCGTCATCCCGTCATCGAGTCGAGGTTTGTCCATGGTCACGCCGGAATCCATCAAGACTTCGATTGCAGCGGGCCTCCCTTGCGCGCAGGTCGAGGTGCGCGGCGACGGCCACCACTGGGAGGCCGTGATCGTAAGCGCGGCGTTCGAGGGCCTCTCCAAGGTCCGTCAGCACCAGCTCGTCTACGCGGCGCTCGGCGACCGGATGCGCGAGGAGATCCATGCGCTGTCGATGACCACGCTGACGCCCGCGCAATGGGCGGCGACACGGGACACCTGAGATGATGAGCCCCCACGCTCACTGCGTTCGCTGCCCCCCGCGGGGGCGCACAGCGCCCTTCGGGCGGCCGGGCGGGCGCTGATGGACAAGCTGTTGATCGAGGGCGGCCGGCCGCTCGTCGGCGAGGTCCGGGTTTCCGGCGCGAAGAACGCGGCGCTGCCGATCCTCTGCGCGGCGCTGCTCACGCCGGAGCCGCTCGTGCTCACGAACGTGCCGCGCCTCAAGGACGTGCGGACGATGCAGACCCTGCTGGCGCAGATGGGCGTCGCGCTCGATGCCGGCACGCCCGGAACCGTAGCGCTCGACGCCGGCCGGATCGACTGGCCGCTCGCGCCCTACGAGCTCGTCAAGACCATGCGGGCATCGATACTGGCGCTGGGACCGTTGCTCGCCCGCTGCGGCGAGGCGCGCGTGTCGCTGCCCGGCGGATGCGCGATCGGCCTGCGACCCGTCGACCAGCACGTGAAGGGCCTCGTGGCGATGGGCGCGGAAATCGACCTCGAGCACGGCTACATCAGCGCCCGCGCGCGGCGGCTGGCCGGCACGCGCTTCGTGTTCGACGTGGTCACGGTGACCGGGACCGAGAACCTGATGATGGCGGCGACGCTGGCCTCAGGCGCGACCACGCTCGAGAACGCGGCGCGCGAGCCGGAGATCGTCGATCTCGCGCGCTGCCTCGGCGCGATGGGGGCGAAGATCTCCGGGGCGGGCACCGATCGCATCGTCGTCGAAGGTGTCGACCGGCTGCATGGCGCCACCCACGCGGTCATGCCCGACCGGATCGAGACGGGCACGTTCGTCGCGGCGATCGCGGCGGCCGGCGGCGAAGCCACGGTCGCGGGCGCGCAACCGGAAACGCTCGAGGCCGTCCTCGGCAAGCTGGCGGAGGCGGGTGCCGAGATAAGCGTCGCTGGCGACGTGATCCGTGTCGCGCGGCACGGCCCGCTTGCGCCGTTCAACCTGCGCACGGCGCCCTATCCGGGTTTCCCGACTGACATGCAGGCGCAGATGATGGCAGTCGCGACGCGCGCCGCGGGCACGACGGTGGTCACCGAGACCATATTCGAGAACCGGATGATGCACGTGCAGGAACTCGTGCGCCTCGGTGCGGAGATCGAGGTGGAGGGCAATGCGGCGATCGTTCGTGGCGTGGGGAAGCTGACGGGCGCCGACGTGATGGCGACGGACCTGCGTGCCTCCGCCTGCCTCGTCATCGCCGGCCTGATGGCCGAAGGCACGACGACGATCGACCGCATCTATCATCTGGACCGCGGCTACGAGCGGATCGAGGAGAAGCTCGCGCTGCTGGGCGCGCGGATCCGGCGCGTGGCATGAGGCCCGCGGGCCGTCCCAGGGGCGAATACCGGAGCGCGCAGCGCGAAGGCAGTCCAATGAGCGCGCAGCTCTAAGGGTGCACCATGACGGATCTTCATTCCTCGCCGCTGGCCCGGGCCGCGACGTACCCGGATCGGCTCGATCCCGGCCTGCTCTTTCCGGTCGACCGCAGCCCGCAGCGCGCCGAGCTCGGATTCGGCGCCGCGCTGCCGTTCGGCGGCGTCGACCTGTGGACCGCCTATGAATTGAGCTGGCTCGACGTTGCGGGCAAGCCCGAGGTGGCGATCGCGACGTTCGCCGTGCCGGCGGATTCGCCGCGCATCGTCGAGTCCAAGTCGGTCAAACTGTATCTCGCGGGGTTCAATCTGGCGCGCTTCGGCTCGGCCGCCGAGGTCGCCGCGGCGCTCTCCCGCGACCTGTCCGAGGCGGCCGGCGCGGCCGTCGAAATCGCGTTGCTGCCAGCGAACGGGACCGGCTCAATGCTGCAGGCCGACTTCACCGGCACCTGCCTCGACACGCAGCCGCTTGCGGTCGACGATCGCCTGCCGGTTCCCGAAGCGCTTTCGGCTGCGCTGCCCCATTGCAGCGAGGCGCTGTACACGCGGTTGTTCAGGTCGGTGTGCCCAGTCACCGGCCAGCCCGATTACGCGTGTGTGCAGATCAGCTACCGCGGCGCGCGGATCGATCGGGCGGGGCTGCTCCGCTACCTCGTGTCGTTCCGCCGGCATCCCGGTTTCCATGAACATTGCGTCGAGCGCATCTTTACCGACGTGTGGCAGCGGTGCCGGCCCGAAGCGCTGTCGGTGTACGCCCGGTTCACGCGGCGCGGGGGCATCGACATCAACCCGTGGCGCAGCAGCGTGGACGCCCGCCCGCCGGGCCACGTGCGCACGGCGCGACAGTGACGGCAGGAAGCATCGTCGCGTCCGGTAGAATGAACCGGTGGTCCACCCGTTGCTGACCGTGCCGACGCTCACTCTGGCGCTCTCGAAAGGGCGCATCTTCGACGAGACGCTGCCGCTCCTTGCCGCGGCCGGCATCGTGCCGGCCGAGGATCCCGAGACCTCGCGCAAGCTGATCATCGGGACCAACCGGGGCGACGTCTCGGTCGTGATCGTCCGCGCGACCGACGTGCCGACCTACGTTGCGCACGGCGCCGCCGACATCGGCGTCGCGGGCAAGGATGTGCTGCTCGAGCAGGGCGGCGAAGGCCTGTACCAGCCGCTGGATCTCGAGATTGCGCGCTGCCGGATGGTGGTCGCGACGAAGCGCGGCTTCGACTGGGCGGGCACCGTCCAGCGCGGCGCGCGCATCCGTGTCGCAACCAAGTACGTGCACACGGCGCGCGAGCACTTCGCCGCGAAAGGCATGCACGTCGACCTGATCAAGCTGTACGGCTCGATGGAGCTGGCGCCGCTCGCCGGTCTCGCCGACGCGATCGTTGATCTCGTGAGCTCGGGACGCACGCTGCTGGCGAACGACCTCGTCGTGGTGGAGGACATCCTGCCGATCAGCGCGCGGCTCATCGTCAATCCGGCCGCGCTCAAGCTGAAGCGGGACCTGGTGCAGCCGCTGCTCGACGCGATGACGAAGGCCGTCGCCGGCAGGCGAAGCGCGGCGTCAAAGGTGCGGCCATGAGCCCGCCGGGCCGTCCCAAGGGCGAATTCCGGCGCGCGAAGCGCGAAGGTACTCCAGCGAGCCCGCCGGGCCGTCCCAAGGGCGAATTCCGGCGCGCGAAGCGCGAAGGTACTCCAATGCACGGGGCGATGCTTGTGCTGCGCCGCCTCGACGCCACGGCGCCGGGCTTCGACCGCGAGCTGGCGGCACTCACGGCTTTCGAGTCGGCGCAGGATGCCGAGGTCGACGCGACCGTCGCGCGCATCGTCACGGACGTGCGGGCGCGCGGCGACACCGCATTGCTCGAATACACCGCCGAATTCGACCGCGTTGCGGCGCCGTCAGTGGCGGCGCTCGAGATCACCGCAGACGAGATGCGGCGAGCCTGGGCGACGCTGCCCGAGACCACGCGCGCGGCGCTGCAGACGGCCGCGCAGCGCATCCGCGCGTATCACGAACGCCAGAAGCTCCAGTCGTGGTCGTATTCGGACACCGACGGCAGCGAATTCGGCCAGCGCGTGACGCCGCTCGACCGGGTCGGCATCTATGTGCCCGGCGGCAGGGCGGCGTATCCCTCGTCGGTGCTGATGAACGCCATACCGGCGCAGGTCGCTGGCGTGGCCGAGATCGTGATGGTCGTGCCGACCCCCGACGGAGCGCGCAATCCGCTCGTGCTTGCCGCCGCGCATCTCGTCGGCGTCACGCGCGCCTTCGCGATCGGCGGCGCGCAGGCGATCGCGGCGCTCGCCTACGGCACGTCGACGATCGCGCCGGTGGACAAGATCTGCGGGCCCGGCAACGCGTATGTGGCCGCGGCGAAGCGGCGTGTGTTCGGAACCGTGGGCATCGACATGATCGCGGGTGCCTCGGAGGTACTCGTCATCGCCGACTCGAGCGCGAACGCGGACTGGGTCGCCATGGACCTTTTCGCGCAGGCCGAGCACGACCCGCTGGCGCAGGCGATCCTCGTCACGCCCGACGTCGCGATGCTGGAGGCGGTCGCCACGAGCGCGCAGAGGCAGATCGCAGGAATGCCGCGGCGGGCGATCATCGCGGCGGCGCTCGCCCACCGTGGCGCGCTCGTCAAGGTGCCCGACCTCGACGCGGCCTGCGCGGTCGCGAACCGCGTCGCACCCGAGCATCTGGAACTCGCCGTCGCCGAACCCGGCCGGCTGCTGCCGAAGATCCGCCATGCCGGGGCGATCTTCATGGGGCACCACGCGTCGGAAGCGCTCGGAGATTATTGCGCGGGACCCAATCACGTGCTGCCGACGGGCCGCACCGCGAGGTTCTCGTCGCCGCTCGGCGTCTACGATTTCCAGAAGCGGTCCAGCGTGCTCGGCATCTCGGTGGCCGCCGCCGCCGCGCTCGGCCCCGTCGCTGCGACGCTCGCGCACGGCGAAGGACTGGCTGCGCACGCGCAGAGCGCCCTCTATCGCGTGCCCCCCGAGTGAGATGAACGGCCCCCACGCTCACTGTGTGCGGCTTCGCCGCATCCCGCTGCGCGGGACCAGCCTTCGGCTGTCCTGCGGCCTTCGGCCTGGCGTTCGCTGCCCCCCGAGGGGACACGCAGCGCCCTTCGGGCGGCCGGGCGGGCGCTGACGATGCCCACACCTGCAGAATTCGTCGCGGCCATTGTCCGTCCCGAGATCCGCGCGCTGTCTGCCTACGCGGTCGCGCACGCCGACGGCCTGATCAAGCTCGACGCGATGGAGAATCCCTACCCGCTGCCTCAGGCAGTCCGGGAGAGGATTGCATCCGCTGTCGCATCGGTGCCGATCAATCGTTATCCGGACGGCGGCGCGGATGCCGTCAAGTCGGCGCTGCGCCGGGCGTTCCGCATCCCGGAGGCCCTTGGACTCATCCTCGGCAACGGCTCCGACGAATTGATCCAGCTACTCACCGTGGCGGTGGCGAAGCCGGGAGCCGTGATTCTCGCGCCCGAGCCGTCGTTCGTGATGTACCGCTTGAACGCGCTCTACGCCGGCGTGCGCTTCGTCGGGGTGCCGCTCTTCCCGGATTTCTCGCTCGATACCGGCGCCATCCTCGCGGCGATCGAGCGGGAGCGGCCGGCGCTGATCTTTCTCGCCTATCCCAACAATCCGACGGGAAACCTCTTTGCGGCGCCGGGCATCGAGGCGATCCTGCGCGCGGCGCCTGGCCTGGTCGTCGTCGACGAGGCCTACCACGCGTTCGCCGACGCGAGCTTCCTGCCGCGCCTCGCCGAGTTCCCCAATCTCGTCGTCATGCGTACCGTCTCGAAGATCGGGATGGCCGGGCTGCGGCTGGGCTACGCCGTCGCGGCTCCCGAATGGACGACCGAATTGAACAAGGTGCGCCCGCCGTATAATCTCAACGCGCTGACGCAGGCGGTGGCGCCGATCCTGCTGGCCGAGGATGCACTGCTCGCCGAGCAGGCGGCCCGGATCAAGGCGGAGCGCTCGCGTTTGCACGCCGCATTGCGCAACTTGCCTGACGTGGTCGCCTTCCCGACGCAAACCAACTTCGTGCTGGCGCGCGTTCCGGACGCGCCGCGCTGGTTCGAACATTTGCGGCAAGAGGGAATACTGGTGAAGAACCTGCACGGCTGGCACCCCGCCGCTCGAGCATTGCCTGCGCATCACCGTCGGCACGTCGGCCGAAAACGACGCGCTGCTCGCGGCGCTGCAAACCCTTCGATAGGTCCTCCGATGCCGAAAGCACGCCGCGCCAAGGTCGAGCGCAACACGAACGAGACCCGGATCGCCGTCGAGGTCGATCTCGACGGCGACGGCCGCGCCGAGCTCGCGACCGGCGTGCCGTTTCTCGACCACATGCTGGACCAGGTGGCGCGGCACGGAATGATCGACCTCGTCGTGCGCGCCACGGGCGATCTGCACATCGACGCGCACCATACGGTAGAGGACATCGGCATCACGATGGGACAGGCGGTGGCGCAGGCGCTTGGCGACAAGCGGGGGCTCACCCGGTTCGGGCATGCCTACGTGCCGCTCGACGAGGCGCTGTCCCGCGTCGTCATCGACCTCTCGGGGCGGCCCGGACTCGAATTCCACGTGCCCTTCACCCGCGCGATGATCGGCGCGTTCGACGTGGACCTCGCGCACGAGTTCTTCCAGGGCTTCGTCAATCACGCGCAGGTCACGCTGCACGTGGATAACCTGCGCGGAAACAACGCCCACCATCAGGCCGAAACCGTGTTCAAGGCGTTTGCCCGCGCGCTCAGGATGGCGGTTGCCCGCGATGCCCGCGCGGCGGGCGCCGTGCCGTCGACGAAAGGGGCGCTCTAACCACGGTCTGCCCTGGGATGAACGACCCCCACGCTCACTTTGTTCGCTGCCACCCGCGGGGGCGCTCAGTGCTCTTCGGGCGGCCGGGCGAGCACTGAGGCGCACGTTGCGGATGACCGACATCGCTGTCGTCGACTACGGGATGGGCAATCTGCGCTCGGTGGCGAAGGCGCTCGCGCACGTCGCGCCGGAGCTCAGCATCGTCGTTTCCGCCGATCCCGCCGTGATCCGCGGCGCGGCCCGGGTGGTGCTGCCGGGCCAGAGTGCGATGCCCGACTGCATGCGCTGTCTCGACGCGAGCGGATTGCGCGACGTTGTCGTCGAGGCCGCTGCGACGCGCCCGTTTCTGGGCATCTGCCTCGGGCTGCAGATGCTGTTCGAGACGAGCGAGGAGGGCCCGACGCAGGGTCTCGCGGTCCTCGCCGGCCCGGTCGTCCGGTTTCGCGACCAGGCGATGACGCTGCCGGACGGGCAGCGGCTCAAGGTGCCGCACATGGGCTGGAGCCCGGTGCGGGAGACCCGGGCGCATCCGCTCTGGGCCGGCATTGCGGACGGCTCGCGCTTCTACTTCGCGCACAGCTACCACCCGGTGCCGGCCGATCCGGAGCTGACCGTCGGGACGGTCGAATATCCGGCGCCGTTTACTTGCGCCATCGCCCGGGATAATATCTTCGCGACGCAATTCCACCCGGAAAAAAGCCAGAGCGCAGGGTTGCAGCTGCTCACCAATTTCGTTGCCTGGGACGGACAGAGCTGATCCTCCCGGTGTCTGCCGACGTTCCTGCCGGCCTCTCCCCTTCCCCCTCGCCGCTTACGGCTGCCATGCAGATCATTCCCGCGATCGATGTCAAGGACGGTCATTGCGTTCGCCTGAAGCAGGGCGAAATGCACTCGGCCACGGTGTTCTCGGAGGATCCGGCGGCGATGGCGCAGCACTGGCTCGAGCAGGGCGCCGAGCGCCTGCACATCGTCGATCTCAACGGCGCTGTCGCCGGCGTGCCGAAGAACGAGCTCGCCATCCGTGAGATCGTCAGCGTGATCGGCGAGGAGATACCGGTGCAACTGGGCGGCGGCATTCGCGATCTCGACACGATCGAGCGCTACCTCGACGACGGCATCACCTACGTGATCATCGGCACGGCCGCCGTCAAGAACCCGGGTTTCCTGCACGATGCCTGTTACGCCTTTCCCGGCCACATCATCGTCGGCCTCGATGCCCGCGAGGGCAAGGTGGCGACCGACGGCTGGTCGAAGATGACCGGCCACGACGTCGTCGACCTCGCGAAGAAGTTCGAGGACTACGGCGTCGAGGCGATCATCTACACGGACATCGGCCGCGACGGCATGCTGACGGGCGTCAATGTCGAAGCCACGGTCAAGCTCGCGCGCGAGCTCAAGATCCCCGTGATCGCGTCGGGCGGGATCGCTTCGATCCAGGACATCCTGAACCTCGCGCCCTACGAAAAAGAGGGCATCATCGGCGCCATCGCCGGGCGCGCGCTGTACGAGGGCAAGCTCGACTTCAAGGCCGCGATGAAGGCGGCCAAGGGCGGTTGATCCGGCGCCGTCCCGCTGCGCGGGGGCGGAGGTCCGGTCGACGCTCGGTCCGCACCGGACGCAAATTAAGCGCATGGGTCTCGCCAAACGCATCATCCCGTGCCTCGACGTGGCCGCCGGTCGCGTGGTCAAGGGCGTCAACTTCGTCAATCTGCGCGACGCCGGCGATCCCGTCGAGGTCGCGCGGCGGTACGACAGAGAGGGTGCCGACGAGCTCGCCTTCCTGGACATTCGTGCGAGCGTGGAGACACGCGATCTGCTGTACCACATGATCGAGGCCGTCGCGGACGTCGTGTTCATTCCGCTCACCGTCGGCGGCGGCGTCAACTCGATCGACGACATCCGGGCGCTGCTCAACGCCGGTGCCGACAAGGTCAGCATCAACACGGCCGGCGTCGCCAACCCCGCGTTGTTCGAGGCGGCCGCCGGGCGCTACGGCGCGCAGTGCATCGTCGCGGCGATCGACGCGAAGCAATCCGGCCCCGGGGCGTGGCAGGTCTACACACACGGCGGCCGCAGGCCCACCGGGCTCGATGCCGTGGCATGGGCGCGCGAGGTCGTTGCCCGTGGCGCCGGCGAAATTCTGCTCACCAGCATGGATCGCGATGGCGTGCGCACCGGTTTCGACCTGGCGCTGACGCGCAGGGTGGCCGAAGCGGTCGAGGTCCCGGTGATCGCATCAGGCGGGGTCGGCTCGCTCTCCGACCTGGTCGACGGCATCGTCGCCGGCGGCGCCGACGCGGTGCTCGCCGCGTCGATCTTCCACTATGGCGAGTTCACGATCGGGCAGGCGAAAGACGCGATGGCCGCGGCGGGCATAGAGGTGCGCACGTGAGGCAATCGCTCGCGACGCTGGTCGGGGCAGCCCTGCCATCGACCGGCGCGTGGAGACGCGCTTCCGGCGACACATCCTTGACTATCCTGCGAAACGGCAGAACACTCGACGCCTCACCCGCAAGCATGGATTCGCGACTCCCGCTATGGATTGGCTCGAACAGGTGAAATGGGCGAACGACGGCCTCGTCGCGGCAATCGCGCAGGACGCGGCGTCCGGCCGCGTGCTCACGCTGGCATGGATGAACCGCGAAGCGCTGGCGCGCACGGCAGAAACCGGGGAGGCGCACTACTGGTCGCGCTCGCGTTGCCGGTTGTGGCGCAAGGGTGAAACTTCGGGCCACGTGCAGCGGGTGCGGGAAATCCGGCTCGATTGCGACAGCGACGCGATTCTCCTCCGGGTCGAGCAGGTCGGCGGCATCGCCTGCCACACCGGACGCGAGCATTGCTTTTTCCAGCGCCTGGAAGGCGATCGTTGGGTCGGCGTCGAGCCGGTGATCAGGGATCCGCAGGCTATCTATGGCCATGGCTGAACGCGAGACGCCCCCTGCCGGACATCCTCGACCGGCTGACGACGGTGATCGTATCGCGCATCGGTGCCGATCCAGCGTCGTCGTATGTCGCCGCGCTGGTCGCCAAGGGCGATGACGCCATTCTGAAGAAGATCGGTGAGGAAGCGACCGAGACGGTCATGGCGGCGAAGGACGGTGATAAACTGCGGATCACCGCCGAGGTCGCGGACCTCTGGTTCCACTGCCTCGTCCTGCTCGCCCGGCATGGACTCGGCCCCGCCGACGTGCGCGCGGAACTCGCGCGGCGCGAAGGCATCCCGGGGCTGGCCGAAAGGGCCGCGCGCAAGACGTGACCGCGAACTCGGGTGCGACCTGCGGGGTGGTGGACTGCTGAAAAACGGAGACGGAACGGTGCAGGACTGCATTTTCTGCAAGATCGCGCGGGGCGAGATACCGTCGCGGAAGGTCTACGAGGACGACGAGATCGTCGCGTTCCACGACATCCACCCGCTGGCGCCGGTGCACTTCATGCTGGTGCCGAAGCGGCACATCGCTTCGCTGGCGGATGCCTCGGCCGACGACGCAGGCTTGCTTGGACGCATCATGGTATTGACGGGTCGCCTCGCGCGCGAGCAGGGGTCGCCGGAGGGCTTTCGCACGGTCGTCAACACCGGCCGGATCGGCCGCCAGGACGTGATGCACCTCCACGTCCACGTGATCGGCGGGCCGATACCGCTGGGCACCATGGTGGCGCGGAACGCCGACTGAACATTTACAGAAGGAGAAGCACATGGGTTCGATGAGCATCTGGCACTGGCTGATCGTACTGGTGGTCGTCCTGCTGATCTTCGGCACGAAGAAATTGCGCAACATCGGCCAGGACCTGGGTGGCGCCGTCAAGGGATTCAAGGAAGGCGTCAAGGGCGCCGACGACGCTGCCAGCACCGCGAAGGAAGCGGAGGCCCCCGCCGCCAAGCTCGGCGGCGCGACGATCGAGGGCGAAGTCAAGAAGGAGCGCACCCAGCAGGGTTGAGCGCCAGGTGTCGGGCGCTTCCCGGTGCCCGCGTTGAACGCCCCCTGCTCGACGCCCGACCCCCATGTTCGACATCGGCATCAGCGAGATCATGGTCATCGCGGTCGTCGCGCTGATCGTGCTCGGCCCGGAGAAGCTGCCGAAGACGGCGCGCACGCTGGGCCATCTCTTCGGCCGGCTGCAGCGTTACGTCGCCGACGTGAAGTCGGACATCAATCGCGAGCTCCAGCTCGAGGAATTGAAGAAGATGCAAGCAGAGGTGAAGACCGCCGCGACCAGCTTCGAGTCGTCGATGTCCGCTGCGGCGACCGAAATCCAGTCCAACGTGCAGGCCGTCGAGACTGACCTCAATGCGGCGGCTGCCGGGGGCGTGGCAGAGCCGACGGCCGCGGTGCCGGTGGGGTTGCCGCAATCCCCGCCGTCCGCTGCTCCCGCCACGCAGAATGCTCCGCGGCAGGCGTCGCTGCCGGGCTTCGACCGTGGCTGACGAGCGGATGTCGAGCCTGCGGCCGGCATTGCTGCCGAACGCTGCGCGGCGAGCTCGGGCGCTGCCGGCGATGAGCGATCCGCCGCCGCCGCCGGACGCCCCGCAGGAGACCTTCCTCTCGCACCTGTTCGAGCTGCGCACGAGGCTCGTGCGCGCGATCGTCGCCGTCGTCGTCGTGCTGCTCTGCCTGTTTCCCTGGGCGAAGGACATCTATGCCGCGCTGGCCGCCCCGCTGCTGCATGCGCTGCCGAAGGGCGCCACGATGATCGCGACCGACGTCACCGGCACGTTCTTCGTGCCGCTCAAGGTCACGCTGATGGCGGCGTTCCTGCTGGCGCTGCCGTACGTGCTCTGGCAGGTGTGGGCGTTCGTCGCACCGGGCCTCTATCACCACGAGAAGCGGCTGGCGGTACCGGTGATCGTGTCGAGCTTCTTGTTCTTCCTGATCGGAATGTCGTTCGCCTACTTCGTCGTCTTCCCCATCGCCTTCGGCTTCTTCGCGTCGTATGCGCCGGAGGGCGTCACGATGATGACCGACATCGACAAGTATCTGTCGTTCGTGCTGACGATGTTCATCGCGTTCGGAGTGACATTCGAGGTTCCGGTCGTCGTGATCGTGCTGGTGCGCCTGCGCATGGTCTCGCTCGAAAAGCTGCGCTCGATCCGCTCGTACGTGATCGTCGGGGCCTTCGTCGTCGGCGCGATCTTCACGCCGCCCGACGTCGTGTCGCAGCTGCTGCTCGCGGTTCCCTTGTGGCTGCTCTACGAGTTCGGGATGCTGATGGCGCGCTTTGTCGTGCCGCCCGTCGGCGACGATTCGCCGGCGGAGTCCGACGCCGCCAGGTAGCGGCGCGAGCCGGACGGGAACGCGGCAGGGGAGTCCGCTATTGCGCGGCGGGCCGGCGACCGACGACGACGTCCACGCCCTGCAACGTTTTCGCGCGCCAGACCTTCACCGTGACGGTGCTGCCCGGGGGCAGTTCCGCGATCCGCGCGAGCAGCGCCGGCGTGTCGCGCGTCGGCTTGCCGTCGATCTCGAGCACGACGTCGCGCACCTGGATCCCGGCGCGATCCGCCGGGCCGCTCTTCACGATGCCGCGGATCAGCACGCCGCCGACGTTCTCGAGCGCGAGCGCCCGGGCGATCTCCGCGGTGACGTCCTGCGGCTCGAGCCCCAGCCAGCCGCGCGTCACGGCCCCGTCCCGGATGATCTGCTCGAGCACGGAGCGGGCGAGCGATACCGGGATCGCGAAACCGATGCCGAGCGAGCCCCCCGACTGGGAGAAGATGGTGCTGTTGATGCCGATCAGGTTGCCGGCGGTGTCCACCAGCGCACCGCCGGAGTTGCCGGGGTTGATCGCGGCATCGGTCTGAATGAAGTCCTCGAAGCGGTTGATGCCGAGATGGTTGCGGCCGAGTGCGCTGACGATGCCGAGCGTCACCGTGCTGCCGAAGCCGAAGGGATTGCCGATCGCGAGCACGAAATCGCCCA
This sequence comes from uncultured beta proteobacterium, assembly GCA_963823215.1. Classification (GTDB taxonomy): domain Bacteria; phylum Pseudomonadota; class Gammaproteobacteria; order Burkholderiales; family Casimicrobiaceae; genus CAIWHR01. The sequence goes on along the minus strand of CAWGKT010000017.1, from coordinate 88,760 downwards.
CCTGCACCCGGTCGAGCGTGCCGAACGTGATGGCGGGGAAGTTCTCGCCGTCCGCCTTCAGCACGGCGAGGTCGGACTCGGGATCCGTTCCTCGCACGCGCGCCGCGATGCGCCGGCCGTCGGCAAGCACGATCTGAATGTCGTCGGCGCCTTCGATCACGTGATTGTTGGTCAGGACATAGCCTTCCGACGAAACGATGACACCCGAGCCGAGGCTCGTCGCGCGCTGCCGGGGCAGCCGCTCGGCGAGGTCGGGAAAGTAACGACGCAGCAACGGGTCGTCCTGGAGCGATCCGCGCTGGCGCATTTCCTTGCTCGTGTAGATGCCCACGACCGCAGGCATCGATTTCCTGGCGGCGTCGGAAAAACTGGCGACCGTCGGCGTGTTCACCGGCGTAGAGGTTTCCTGCAGCAGCACGACCTGCCCCGACTTCTCGCCCAAACGGGGAACGAGGTCGGGCCGTAGCGTCGTGACGACGAACAGCGCGGCGACACACAGCGTGCAGGCCTGCGCGAACACGAGCCAGAAACGGCGGAGCAAGGGAGCCTCGCAGGTGGGGGACCGAACCAATTATAGACAAGTTGCCGCGGCCCGAAAGCGCGCATCGACGCCATTGCCGGCACCGGCGCGGGTGGCTTGCGATCGTCTCGCCTTCGACTGGCCGAATTCCGGTCAACCCATTGATACTCTGTCGGATTCCTTCGCCGTGCGGGCGCCGGGCTTCCGGGTTGGGCGGCAAATCCTTTATAATCGACCGGTTTGGGTTTGCCGTTCGGTGCGGATTCTGGCGCGCACCAACGGGCCAAACGGCGACAGGGGACGGGTTGTCATGACGGAAGGTACAGTGGACCATGGGAAGCGCCGCTTCCTGATCGGCGCGACGAGCGCCGTGGGCGGCGTCGGCGTCGTGGCGGCCGCGATGCCATTCGTGATGTCGTTCTTCCCGAGCGAGCGTGCCAAGGCGGCCGGAGCACCGGTCGAGGTCGACATCGGCAAGCTCGAGCCGGGGCAGAAGATCGACGTCGAATGGCGCGGCAAGGTCGTGTGGATCATCAACCGGACGCCGCCGATGCTGGCTTCGCTCCCCAAGCTCGATTTGAAGCTCGCGGACCCGGATTCGAACAAGTCGCAGCAGCCAGAGTACGCGAAAAACGAGCACCGCTCGATCAAGGACAACGTGCTCGTCATGGTCGGCATCTGCACGCACCTCGGCTGTTCGCCGACGTACCGGCCCGAGATCGCGCCGGCCGACCTGGGCCCGGACTGGCTCGGCGGTTTCTTCTGTCCCTTGCCACCAGAGCAAATTCGACCTCGCGGGCCGCGTCTATTCCGGTGTGCCGGCGCCCACGAATCTGCCCGTGCCGCCGCACCGGTACCTGACCGACACCCGGATCATCATCGGCGACAGCGGCAAGGCGGCGTAAGGAAACACCGGCCATGCAAAAACTCCTGACCTGGATCGACGACCGCTTCCCGCTGACCGCGCTCTGGGAATCGCAGTGGGGCAAGTACGTCGCGCCGAAGAACTTCAACTTCTGGTACTACTTCGGCTCGCTGGCCGCATTCGTGCTGGTGCTCCAGCTCGTCACCGGAATCTTCCTTGCGATGAGCTACAAGGCCGACGCCGCCAAGGCGTTCGAGTCGGTCGAATACATCATGCGCGATCTGCCGTGGGGCTGGCTGATCCGCTACATGCACTCGACCGGCGCGTCGATGTTCTTCGTCGTCGTGTACCTGCACATGTTCCGCGGGCTGATGTACGGCAGCTACCGGAAGCCGCGCGAACTCACCTGGATCTTCGGTTGCCTCATCTATCTCTGCCTGATGGCCGAGGCGTTCTTCGGCTACCTGCTGCCGTGGGGCCAGATGTCCTACTGGGGCGCGCAGGTGATCGTCAACCTGTTCTCGGCGGTGCCGATCATCGGCGAGGACCTCGGCATCTGGATCCGCGGCGACTACACGATCTCCGACATCACGCTCAACCGGTTCTACGCCTTTCACGTGGTTGCGGTGCCGCTGGTGCTGATCGGCCTGGTCGCCGCGCACCTGATGGCGCTGCACGAGACGGGGTCGAACAATCCGGACGGCATCGAGATCAAGAAGCAGCCGCAGGATCCCGCCACCGGCCTGCCGCTCGACGGCATCTATTCGCATCCCTACTACACGGTCAAGGACATCGTCGGCGTCGTCGTCTTCCTCGCCGTGTTCTCGATCATCATGTTCTTCGTGCCGGACATGGGCGGATATTTTCTCGAGGCCAACAACTTCATTCCGGCCGATCCGCTGAAGACCCCAGAGCACATCGCGCCGGTGTGGTATTTCACACCGTACTACGCGATGCTCCGCGCGGTGCCATCGTATCTCGGCAGCCAGTTCTGGGGCGTGATCGTGATGGGCGTCGCAGTGATGATCTTTTTCACATTGCCGTGGCTCGATCGCGGCGCGGTCAAGTCCATTCGCTACCGCGGCACGACCTACAAGCTGTGGCTCGGATTGTTCGTCGTGAGCTTCCTCATCCTCGGCTATCTCGGAGTCGTTCCGGTCACGATCTGGGGCCAGTTCCCGGAAGGCTGGCCGCTCCTCGGAACGGCCGACCGCGCGACCGTCGTCGCACGCGTGCTGACCATCACTTATTTCCTGTTCTTCCTGCTGATGCCCTGGTACACGGCGCGCGACACGACCAAGCCGGTGCCGGAAAGGGTGACCGGATGATGGCTACGAGCAAATTCACCGCTCTGCTCGTCGTGCTGTTCGTCGCGGCTTCCGGCGCCGCGCTGGCCGCGGGCGGTCCCGACATCCGGATGGAGCCGGCGCCGATCAACCGGCTCGACCTCGCGTCGCAGCAGCGCGGCGCACGCATCTTTGTCAACTACTGCCTCAACTGCCACACCGCTAAGTACATGCGTTACAACCGGCTGACGGACCTCGGCCTGACCGAGCCGCAGATCCGCGACAATCTGATGTTCGCCACCGACAAGATCGGCGACACGATGACCATCGCGATGCGCGCGGCCGATGCCAAGGCCTGGTTCGGCGTGGCGCCGCCGGACCTGACCGTCGAGGCGAGGGTGCGCGGCGCGGACTGGCTCTACAACTATTTCCTGGGCTTCTACCGCGACGAGGGGACGCCCAGCGGCTGGAACAACGTCGTCTTTCCCAATGTCGCGATGCCGCACGTGCTCGCGGCGATGGGCGGAATGAACCGGCTCGTCACCGCCGAGTTCAAGGACCACGAACAAGCGCAGGCCGCGGCCCTGGCGGCGCGGGGCATCTCGGTGCTCGCCCCGGGCAAGAACCACACGTACACGGTGCAGACGCTGGTCGCGGACTCGCCGGGCACGCTGACTCCGGTGGAGTACCAGCGGATGGTTGCCGACCTCGTCAATTTTCTCGATTACATGGGCGAGCCCACGAAGAACAAGCGGCTAAGCCTGGGACTGATAGTGCTCCTCTACCTTGGCGTGCTGTTCGTTTTTGCGTACTGGTTGAAGCGCGAGTACTGGAAGGACGTGCACTGAGACGTTGCCGCCCGCCGGGCCGCGTCGCTTCGACATCAAGCCGCCCTTCCCGGTTGTCTGCCGGGACCGGCGCCCCCAAGCCGCGCGGGCAATCCGCTCCGCGCGAGGAGATCCTACTTATGATGACGCTCTATTCCGGGACCACCGATCCTTTCAGCCAGCGCTGCCGCATCGTGCTGCACGAGAAGGGCATGGACTTTCAGATCATCGACGTCGACCTCGACCACAAGCCGGAGGACCTCGCGGTGATGAATCCGTACAACCAGGTCCCCGTGCTGGTCGAGCGTGACCTCGTGCTGCACGAGTCGAACATCATCAACGAGTACATCGACGAACGCTTCCCGCATCCGCAGCTGATGCCGGCCGACCCCGTCATGCGCGCCCGCGCCCGGCTGTTCCTGCACCGCTTCGAGAAGGAGCTCTTCTGCCATATCGACGCACTGGAGGGGAACAACCAGAAGCAGCTCGAGAAGGCGCGCGGTCACGTCCGTGACAGCCTCATGCAGATCGCGCCGGTCTTCGCGAAGCACAAGCACATGCTGGGCGAGGAGTACTCGATGCTCGACGTCGCCATCACGCCGCTGCTGTGGCGGCTCGACTATTACGGCATCCAGATGCCGAAGCAGGCCGTCGCACTCCTGAAGTACGCGGAACGGCTGTTCGCGCGGCCGGCGTTTTCCGAGGCGATGACCTCGGCCGAGCGCGGCATGAGGAAGTGACGCATCCGTCAAGTCGGGGCCCGGCGGCGCGATCCTCCGCGCACCCGGATGGAAATGAACGGCCCCCCGCGCTCTCTGTGTGCGGCTTCGCCGCATCCCGCTGCGCGGGACCAGCCTTCGGCTGTCCTGCGGCCTTTGGCCTGGTGTTCGCTGCCCCCCGCCGGGGCAGTCAGTGCCCTTCGGGCGGCCGGGCGGCCGGGCGGGCACTGAGTCGCACTTGACCGGCGCGGCGCGGCGCGTAATATTCTGACCGCATGTCCGAGCAATCCGCCAAGCCGTATCTGGTCCGTGCCATCTGCGAATGGTGCGCGGACAACGGCCTCACGCCCTACCTCAACGTCCGGGTGAACGGCCAGACGCGCGTGCCCGCCGCCTACGTGAAGAACGGCGAGATCGTGCTCAACATCAGCGCCTCGGCCACGCGCCACCTGACCGTCGACAACTATGGAGTGCGCTTTTCGGCGCGTTTTTCCGGCTCGTCGCAGGAGGTCGCGGTGCCGCTCGACGCGATTGCCGGCATATTCGCCAAGGAAACCGGTTATGGTTTCGCGTTCACCGTCGCGCCCGATCCGGAGGCGTCGCTTGCGGCCGCGACCGCGCCGCCAAGTCTGGAAATCGGTCCCGCGCTGGAGCAAGACCAGCGGGCGGCCAAGGCTCCAAAAGGCGGCGGCAAGCCGAAGTCGCGCCCGCCGCATCTGCAGATCATCAAGTAGGGAGCAATGCCCGCCATGCGCGGTGCCCGTGCGTGGCGATGCGTGGCACGCTTGGCCTACGTCGGGTCCGGGGAGCGTGAGCGGGAACGTGATCGCGACCGCCGAGAGTTGTTGTCTACGAATTGAACACGGCAGAAGTACTCCGCCGATTGTCACTTCGGTGGCGGCGGCGCGAGTAAAATCACTTCCTGCGCCGGCATAGCTCAGTTGGTAGAGCAGCGGTTTTGTAAACCGTTGGTCGTGGGTTCGATTCCTACTGCCGGCACCCGCTCGCGCGCCCGGGGGGCGCACCGATTTCCGGTGCTGGGACGAATTCGAAGAATTGCGTGGAAACGAGCACGGCCATTCGTGGGTACCTTCGCCTCTTGGATCCGGCGCGCCGAGTCGCGCGCGCGGCGACGTGAGCAGGGGATGACGCGCTAGCCATGCCTCTCGTCGCGTTCAAGCCGACCAAGGCGCGGCTCGTCATCGAGCAGGGTTGCGAGAGTGTCCTGGTGATGCGCGTCGTCGTCGCCAAAGGCGAAAGCGTTGCGCTCGCGGTTGGCGGTCGGCTGGAGTCGACAACGGGTTTCCTGCGCATTCGCGAACGCAAGGACGAGCGCGGACGCAACGAGAGCAAGGCAGTCGGATCGATCGTCTTTGTTCCGGCTGCCGACGACGGCGACGAACGCAGCCCCGCCAACTTCCAGATCAACATCTCGATGTCCGCGGCCAAGTTCGAGGCGCTGCTCAAGGTCGCGATCTCGGGGCGGTTGCCGTCGAAATTCTTCGTGAACGCCGGCGAGCGCGCGTCCGCGCGCGAGTCGCGCGGGATGGGCTACGCCATTCGCGCCGGGGTCAGGACCAAGTTCTGGGACAACAAGCGGTACCGGACGCTGCCGGTGACGAATTTCTCCGTCATACTTCCGATCACCGTGCCGGAGGCGCCGGAGAGCCCCGCCTTCGAGGAGGACCGCGCCATTGCGGAATCGCTTTCCAGCAACAATCAGGTCGCGGAGCTCGCGGACGAATTCGCCGTGTTCCAGGGCGAGACGAAGAACGCGCTGACGGCCGTCGTGTCGGTCGTCGCGGTGATCGGCGTGCTGCTCCTCTTCATCAATCTCGTGCTGATCATCAAGTGAACAGAAGACCCTAGATGAACGAACTCGATTTTCGCAAGCGGACGGCGGTGATCACCGGCGGCGCCGCCGGTATCGGCTTCGCGATCGCCCGGCGCCTGGCGGCGAGCGGCGCGACCCTCGCACTCTGGGACCGCGATGCGGTCGCGCTCGCGGCGGCACAGGCGGCTGTTCCCGGCGGCGCGCTGACGCATGCGCTCGACGTCGCCGATCCCGCCGCGGTCGCGCGCGCGGCGACCGCCTCCGCCGAAGCGCTGGGAAGAATCGACGTCCTCATCTGCTCCGCCGGCATCACCGGGCCGAACGCGCCGACGTGGGAGTATCCGGTCGACGCTTGGCGGCAGGTGATCGACGTCAACCTCAACGGGCTCTTCTACTGCAATCGTGCGGTCGTGCCCTTCATGCTGAAGGGCGATTACGGCCGTATCGTCAACATCGCGTCGGTGGCGGGCAAGGAGGGCAATCCGAATGCGTCGGCGTACAGCACGTCGAAAGCTGGCGTGATCGGGCTCACGAAATCGCTCGGCAAGGAGCTCGCGAAGACCGGAATCCGCGTCAACTGCGTGACGCCGGCGGCAGTGCGCACGGCGATCTTCGACCAGATGTCCCAGCAGCACATCGATTTCATGCTGTCGAAGATTCCGCTGGCGCGCTTCGGCACCGTCGACGAGATCGCGGCGCTGGTCTGCTGGCTCGCGAGCGAGGAGTGCTCGTTCTCGACCGGCGCGGTGTTCGACCTCTCGGGCGGACGGGCGACGTATTGACAGGGGACAGCCCACGTTTTTGAAAACGCGGGTGGTCCTCATTGCCCGTCAGCGCACGGCCAGCATGATCTTGCCGACGTGCTGCGAGGATTCCATCAGCGCGTGCGCGGCGGCGGCCTCGGCCAGCGGAAACACGCGGTGGACGACGGGCTTCACCTCGCCGCTCTCGAGCAGGGGCCAGACGTTTTCGCGCAGCGAGCCCGCGATCGCAGCCTTGCGCTCGGTCGGGCTCGCGCGCAGCGTGGAACCGGTGACGGTCAGGCGCTTCATCATGATCGGCCGCCAGTCGACCTCGACGCGCCCGCCGTGCAGGAAGGCGATGATGAGCAGTCGTCCTTCAAGCGCGAGGCACTTCAGGTTCTTCTCGATGTAATCGCCGCCGACCATGTCGAGCACGACGTCGACGCCGCGCTTCCCGGTGATCCGCGCGATCTCTGCGACGAAGTCCTGCGTCCGGTAGTTGAGCGCGTGGTCCGCGCCGAGCGAGCGGCAATACGCAGCCTTGTCGTCGCTGCCGACCGTCGTGAACACCGTGGCGTCGATCTGTTTCGCGAGCTGGATGGCGGTGAGACCGATCCCGCTCGAGCCCCCGTGAATGAGCACCGTCTCGCCGCACTTCAGGCGACCGCGGTCGAAGAGGTTGTTCCAGACCGTGAAGTAATTCTCCGGCAGGCTCGCGGCTTCCAGCGGGGTCAGGCCGTTCGGGATCGGCAGGCAGAACGCCGCGGGAGTCGTGCAGTATTCGGCGTAGCCGCCACCGGGCGTCAGCGCGCACACGGCGTCGCCCACGTGCCACGACGTGACGTTGCTCCCGCAGGCGACAACCACCCCCGCGACTTCGAGGCCGATGACCGGCGACGCGTCCGGCGGCGGCGGGTAGGTGCCGGCACGCTGCGCGCAGTCGGGCCTGTTCACGCCGGCATTACTCACTTCGATCAGCACCTCGTCCGGCTTCGGCGCGGGCACCGGGCCATTGGCGAGCGCGAGCACGTCGGGCGGGCCTGGTTCGCGCGCGGCGATGTAGCGCATGGTGGCGGGAAGGGGGCGGGCGATCGGCATGGCGGCTCCGGGGGAGGGGACTGCCGGCGATTCTAGCCGATGGGCCGCCCGTGGCCCGATCTCGTTGCGCTAGACTTCCGCTTCAGTCATGTCAGCACCGGTCCATCGCCCATCGTGACGCCCGCCGTGCCCCCATTGTCGAACGCGAACGTGGCAGCGCTGCTCGAGCGCAGCGCGCGCGAATGGCCGCGGTTGCCGGCGGTGGCGCTAGGGGGCGGCGTGCTTTGCGACTTCGCGACTCTGGCGGCGCGAGCTGCACGGCTGGCCGGCGCGTTCGCAGCGGCGGGGCTGGCGCGCGGCGAGCGTGTCGCGCTCGTCTCGCGCAATGGCCCTGCGTACATCGAGACGCTGTTCGGCTGCTGGTGGGCGGGCCTCGTCGCGGTTCCTGTCAACTCGAAGCTCCATCCGAAGGAGCTTGCCTACGTGCTTGCGAACTGCGGCGCGCGCTGGGCGTTCGTCGACGCCGCGTGGCACCTCGCGCTCGGCGGCGGCGATGGCGGGTTCCGCCTCGATCGCGTCGTCGAGTTGGGCGCGGCCGAATATGCGGGGCTGTTCGCGGGTGCGCCGCCATCGGACCTGGCAACGTGCACCACCGCCGATCCGGCGTGGCTTTTCTACACCAGCGGCACGACGGGGCGGCCGAAGGGTGTCGTGATCTCGCACGGCAACCTGCGGGCAATGAGCCGATGCTTCCTCGCCTGTGTCGAGGCGGTGGCCCCGGGGGACGCGTTGTTGCATCCGGCCCCGCTGTCGCACGGCTCGGGGCTGTACGTCCTGCCGCATGTGGAAGCGGGCGCGGTCAACGTCGTCCCGGAATCGGGTGGCTTCGACCCCGACGAGATCTGCCGGCTGCTCGACGCATGGGACCGCGCGTGTTTCTTCGCCGCGCCGACGATGGTGAACCGCCTCGTGACGGCACCCGCACTCGGTACTGCGCGACTCGACCGGCTGAAGTGCATTGTCTATGGCGGAGGGCCCATGTACGTCGCCGATGCCAAGTCAGCATTCGCCGCGCTTGGTCCGCGGCTTGCGCAGATCTACGGCCAGGGCGAGTCGCCGATGACGATCACCGCGATGAGCCGCACGCTCATCGCCGAGGCCATCGCGCGCGGCGACGACGCGCGGCTGGGCTCGGTGGGCGTTGCCCAGACAGGGATGGAGGTGCGCGTCGGCGACGCGGACGACGGTGCCGTGCCCGCCGGTGAAATCGGCGAAGTGCTTGTACGCGGTCCAGCGGTGATGCAGGGCTACTGGATGAATGCGGACGCAAGCCGCCGCGCGCTGGCCAACGGCTGGCTGCACACGGGCGATGTCGGCAGCCTCGACGGCAACGGCTACCTCACGCTCAAGGATCGCTCGAAGGATCTCATCATCAGCGGCGGCGCGAACGTCTATCCGCGCGAAGTGGAGGAAGTCCTGCTGCTGCACCCTGACGTCGCCGAGGTCGCCGTCATCGGTCGCCCACACTCCGACTGGGGCGAGGAGGTGATCGCCTGCGTCGTCGCCCGCGGCGGGCCGCCCGCCACTTCGGAAGCGCGGCATGGCCTGCTGCGCTCGCTCGATGCGCTGTGCCTCGGCCACATCGCGCGGTTCAAGCGGCCGAAGGACTACGTCTTTCTCGACGCCCTGCCCAAGAACAACACCGGCAAGGTGCTCAAGACGGAACTGCGGCAGAAACTCTTCGCAAATTGACGCTGGGTCTGGTGCCGGCCACGGTCGGCGCGGGTCAATACACGACCTGCACGTTTTCCGGGGCGAGCCAGTCCTTCAGTCGCGCGAGCAGCGGATCCTCGAGATTGACGCGCCACGCGTCGGGCAGCTCGAGCTCGCCCCCGACGCCGCCATTCCTGTACTCGACGACGATCGGGCAGCTGCCATTGCGGAACGGTGTCAGCATCTCGGCGAGGCGCGCGGCGTCGGCGCCGCCGTTGCACGCGAGGCGGAGGCTCTTCGCATAGCGCTTGCGGATCGCCGCGATGTCGTGCACGGCCTCGGCCGCGATGCGCAGTCCCTGCGCCTGGCCGTCGTCGCCAGTGCGCGGCGCGACCTTGGCCTCGATGACGACGAGCTGATCCTCGCGCAGCAGGTGGCGCGCCGTATCGAAGACCTCGCTGTACACGACGACCTCGGCCGACCCGCCGCCGTCGTCGAGCGTGGCGATCGCCATCTTTCCGCGCCGGGAATTCTGCATGCGGATCGCCATCACGATGCCGGCGATCAGCACCGGCTCACGGCTGGGCAGCAGGCCGGACAGCGGCTGCCGGATGAGGGACGACAACTCGCGCGCGAACGCCGTGTAGAGATGTCCCGACAGGTAGAACCCGAGCGCCGCCTTCTCGTGGCCCAGCCGCTCGGTTTCCGTCCACTCGCGCGCGGCGACGAGCGCGTGGCCCGTCTCCGCGCGGGAATCGCCGAACAGCGACACCTGCGCAGCCGCGCGTTCGGCCTTTTCCGCCTCGCTCAAGGCGATGCCGACCGAAGCGAAGAGCATCGAGCGGCGGGGCTCGACGGCGTCGAACGCACCGGCGCGGATCAGCGCCTCGACGGCGCGGCGATTGACATGGCGCTTGTCGACGCGCCGGCAGAAATCGAACAGGTCGACGAATGCGCCGCCCGCAGCACGCGCGGCGACGATTGCTGCGACGGCCTGCTCGCCCGTGCCCTTGATCCCGCCGAGCCCGTAGCGGATCCGCTGGCGGTCGACGGGCTCGAACCGGTAGTTCGACGCGTTCACGTCGGGCGGCAGGATCGCGAGGCCGTTCGCGACCGCGTCATCGTAGAGCGCACGCACCTTGTCGGTGTCGTCCATCACCAGCGACAGGTTGGCCGCCATGAAGGCCGCCGGGTGATGCGCCTTCAGATACGCGGTCTGGTAGGCGATGAGCGCGTACGCAGCTGCGTGCGACTTGTTGAAGCCGTAGCCGGCGAACTTCTCCATCAGGTCGAACAGCGCCGTGGCCTTCGGCCTCGGCACGCCGTTCCTTTCCGCGCCGGCAACGAAGACGTCGCGGTGCCGCGCCATCTCGTCCTTGTCCTTCTTGCCCATCGCCTTGCGCAGCACGTCGGCGGCGCCCAGCGTGTACCCGCCGATCACCTGCGCGATCTGCATCACCTGTTCCTGGTACACCATGACGCCGTAGGTCGGGCTGAGGATCGGCTCGAGCCGCCGGTCGACATATTCGAAGTGCTCGCGTCCGGCCTTGCGCGCGGTATACGTGGGGATCAGCTCCATCGGTCCCGGCCGATAGAGCGCGACCTCGGCGATGATGTCCTCGAGGCGAGTCGGCGGTGCCTGGGTGACGAGGTTGCGCATCCCGTGCGATTCGAACTGGAACACGGCCGCCGTGTTCGCGGTCCGGAAGATCTCGTACGCCGCCTTGTCGTCGAGGGGCAGTGACTCGAGCCGGAGATCGCTTTGCGCGTCGAGCCGTTTCACGTAGCGCAGCGTCCAGTCGAGGATCGTGAGCGTGGTGAGTCCAAGAAAGTCGAATTTGACGAGGCCGACCGCCTCGACGTCGTCCTTGTCGAACTGCGAGACGATCGCGTCGGATCCGGACTGGGTGTAGAGGGGGCAGAAGTCGGTGAGCCGGCCCGGCGCGATCAGCACGCCGCCGGCATGCATGCCGACGTTGCGCGTGAGCCCCTCGAGCGATGCGGCGAGCTCCAGGAGCTCACGGACCTCCTCTTCCTTCTGCGCGCGTTCGGCGAGCAGCGGTTCCTGCGCGCGCGCCTCGGCGAGCGTGATCTGCCTGCCGGCCTGGAACGGAATCAGCTTGGCGATGCCATCGCAGAACAGGTAGGGGAGGTCGAGCACGCGGCCGACGTCGCGGACCGCGGCCTTGGCGGCCATCGTGCCGAACGTCGCGATCTGCGACACCGAATCCGCGCCGTATTTCTTCTTCACGTAGTCGATGACGCGGTCGCGACCATCCTGGCAGAAGTCGATGTCGAAGTCGGGCATCGACACGCGCTCGGGATTGAGGAAACGCTCGAACAGCAGCATGTAGTGGATGGGATCGAGATCGGTGATCCCGAGCGCGTACGCGACGAGCGAGCCTGCACCCGAGCCGCGGCCGGGGCCGACGGGGACGCCATTGCCCTTGGCCCAGTTGATGAAGTCGGCGACGATCAGGAAGTAGCCGGCAAAGCCCATCTGGATGATGGTCCTGGTCTCGAAGTCCAGTCGCGCGACGTACTCGGCCCGCTTTGTGTCGCGCAGCGCCGGATCGGGGTACAGCAGGCCGAGGCGGCGCTCCAGGCCGGCGGCGGCTTCGCTCTTCAGGTGATCGTCGAGCGTGACGCCGGCGGGCGTCGGAAAGTCGGGCAGGTGGCTCTTCCCGAGCGGGATCGCGAGATTGCAGCGCTGCGCGATCGCGACTGCATTCGCGAGCGCCTCGGGCAGGTCGCCGAACTCCGCGACCATCTCCGCCTGTGTCTTGAAGTACTGGTCGGGTGTGAAACGCCGCGGCCGCCGCGGGTCCGCGAGCAGGTGACCCTCGGCGATGCAGACGCGCGCCTCGTGCGCGCGGAAGTCCTCGCGGCGGAGGAACTGCACCGGGTGCGTCGCGACCACCGGCAGCCCGAGCTCGCTGCCGACGCGCACGGTGGCGGCGACGAGAGCGTCGTCGTCGGCGCGGCCGGCGCGTTGCACTTCGAGGTAATAGCGGCCCGGAAAGAGGTTTGCCCAGGCGCGCGCCGCCGCCGCTGCGCCGCTGGCGTTGCCCTGCAGCAGCGCGGCGCCCACTTCGCCGTCCCGGGCACCGGACAGCGCGATCAGCCCGTCGGTGCCTTCGGCGAACCAGTCGCGCTTCAGTTCCGCCCGGCCGCGGTGCTGGTTGCTGCGGTACGCGCGCGTCAGCCACGCGGACAGCCGCAGGTAGCCGGCGCGTGACTGCGCAAGCAGCAGCGCCCGGAACGGCTGGTCGCGTTCGGCCTCGTGTGTGAGCCAGACGTCGCAGCCGATGATCGGCTTGACCCCCCGCGCGCGCGCCGCGCGGTAGAACTTGACGAGGCCGAACGCGTTGGCGAGGTCGGTGACAGCGAGCGCGGGCATTGCATCCGCCACCGCCGCCGCGATGCCGTCGTCGATGCGCACGGTGCCGTCGACGATCGAGAATTCGCTGTGCAGGCGCAGATGAACGAAGTGGGGTGCGGCCATGAGCGCATTCGAAAGGATGCTAGAATTTTACCCCGATCCCCTCGCCGCGTTTGCTTCTTTGCCCCGTCGATTCTCCGCCGTCCGTTCTGCCGGTTCGCGTCCTGCGTCGATGCTGATCGTGCTGGCGCTGATAATCGGAGGCTGCGCGCAGACGGGAACGAGTCCTTTTGGGACGCCGCCGGACGGCGCGACGCGGCCGACTGCGCCGCCTCTGCCCGTCAATGTCGAGCCGCCGGCGCCCGCCGTGAATCTTTCCGGCTTTCCGCTCCCCTACCGGCAGGGCTACGCGGACGGCTGCGCGAGTGCGACCGGACCCGAGCGCAAGGACGCCGTGCGCTACGGCGCCGACGGCAACTACCGCACGGGCTGGTCCGACGGACTTGCGCTGTGCAAAAAGAAGTGAGCCATGGCAGCCCGAACGGATCACCGGACGCATCCGGCGGGACCGCGCCACGGGCGATGAAGCCGTTTCGCTCGCATCGCGTCGTGCTGCGCGGTCTCGACACGCACGTGCTGACGTGGGGCGATCCCGCGGCGCCGAAGCTGTTCCTGCTGCACGGCTGGATGGATGTCGCGGCGTCGTTCCAGTTCCTGGTGGACTCGCTGGTCCGCGAGTGGCATGTGATCGCGCCGGACCTGCGCGGCTACGGCAAGAGCGCGTGGCAGCCGCAGGGCTACTGGTATGCGGACTACATCGCGGATCTCGAGGCGTTGCTGCAGGCGTTCGCGCCGGACGAAGCCGTCAATCTCGCCGGCCACAGCCTCGGCGGCAATGTCGTGCTGCACTACGCCGGCGTGCGCGCGGATCGAGCCCGCACGGTGATCTCGCTCGACGGGTTCGGCATTCGCGCCGAAGATTCGGCGCAGGCGCCGGCCAAGTTCGCGAAATGGCTGGACGCGCTGGCGACGCCGCAGGTTTTCGCCACCTATGCGAGCTTCGAGGCGGTTGCCGGCCGGCTGCAGAAGAACAATCCGCGCCTTCCGCGAGACAAGGCGCTGTTTCTTGCCGCGCACTGGGCCGAAGCCCTTCCGGACGGGCGCGTCCGTCTCGCCTCGGACCCGCGGCACAAGCTGCCGTTTCCGACGGTTTACCGGATCGAGGAGACCTACGCCACGTGGCGCAACATCAAGGCGCCGACGCTATGGATCGCCGCAGCGGAGTCGGACATACCGAAGTGGCTCGACGATCATCCCGAAGGCGAGGGTGCGACCGAGAGTTTCGCCGGGATCAGGCGGCGGCTCGCGCACATCCCGCACGGGCGAATGGTGACGATCGCCGATGCCGGTCATATGCTCCACCACGACCAGCCGGCCGCCGTGGCGGCGGCGATGGAAGCGTTTCTCGCGCAATGAGTGCCCCCGTCCGTGCGGCGACAGGAACGGCACTTCTGTCGGGTGACGGCGCCGTGGCTGCCGCCGCAAACGCGGCGGCACGTTGATGACGGCCGCGGGGCCAAGGACACCCGCATGATCGCGCGGCACTTTTCCGTGCAGTCGCAGCGCGGCGCCTATGTAGCGCTCGGAGTGCTCACGGCACTCTTCGGCACCAACTGGGTTGCCATGAAGCTGGCGCTGACCCATGCGCATCCGATCACTTTCAACATTGAGCGCACGTGGGTCGCCATTGGCGTGCTGTTCGCGGTCCTTGTCCTCCGGCGCCGTCGCCTGCTGCCGGAATCGTGGGTGGCGGTCGCAGTCACCGGATTCTTCCAGACGACGGTCAACATGGGCTCCACCACGATGGCAATTGCGGACGGCGGCGCGGGCCGCGCGGCGGTTCTCGTGTTCACAATGCCGTTCTGGACTGTGCTCCTGGCCTGGCCGGTCCTCGGCGAGCGCGTGCGCGGCGTCCAGTGGATCGCCCTCGCACTCGCCTTCGTCGGGCTTACGCTCGTCATCGAACCCTGGCATTGGGAGGGCGAGCTCGAGTCCAAGGCGTGGGCCGTGCTGTCGGGCTTCGGCTGGGCGTGCGGGACGATCGCGATGAAGCATTTTCAGCGCGTACGCGGCTTCGACATGCTCAATTTCATCGCGTGGCAGATGCTCATCGGGATTCTGCCGCTGTGCCTGCTGCCGCTTGCGCTGCCGCTGCCGGACACGCATTGGAGCGTGACCTACGTCGGGTTGTTGCTGTGGACCGGCGCAGTAGCGTCTGGCTTCGGCTTTGTGCTATGGATCGGCGTGCTGCGCTTTCTCACCGCGGGCACGGCATCGCTCAACTTGCTGGCCATCCCGGTCATCGCGCTCCTGTCGTCGATGGCGGTGTTCGGCGAGCGACTGTCGGAGAGCGAGTGGATCGGCATCGGCTGCATCGGCGCCGGCCTCGTCGTCATGTCGCTCTTGGCATGGCGTGCAAACCGTCGCGGCGAGCGTACTCCATCCGAGCCGATTCCGCTCGAAGGCGGCTAGGAGACCGGCACCGAGGGCGCACCGGCGCGCGGAGTAGAATGCGCCTGCGCCGGCGCTGATGCCGGCGCATTTTTGCCTGGAAGCTCGATCCCGCCCGCGATGACCCCCTCACCGCAACCCGACATCGCCAAGCTCAGGATCGACCGCAGCCTCGCGCCGGTCAGGGCTACGCGCCGCCGGAAACGGCTGTGGCTCGGTGGCGTCGCCGTCGCCGCCGCCGTGAGTGCAGCCTGGTACGCAGCGCAGCCGCATCCGGTGACGGTCCAGGCGACCACAGTCGTGACGTCGTATCCATCACAGCAGCATGTGGTCCTGAACGCCACCGGCTATGTCGTCGCGCAGCGCAAGGCGGCCATCGCATCGAAGGCGACCGGGCGCCTCGAGTGGCTCGGCGTCGCCGAAGGATCGAAGGTCAAATCCGGCGAAGTGATCGCCCGCCTCGACAACCGCGACGTCATCGCGCAAGCGCAGAGCGCAGAAGCCGCCGTCCGCGCGGCGCGCGCCGCGCTCGAGCAGGCGCGAGCCGAGGAACGGGATGCAAGTGCGCAGTTGAAGCGCAACCAGGATCTGGTCGCCAAGGGATTCCTGGCGCAGGCAGCGCTCGACACCGCGCAGATGCGCGCGGATCGCGCCGTCGCCGGCATCGCCAGCGCGAACGCCGGGATCGCGGTGGCCGAGGCGAATGCGCGCAATGCCCAGGTCGCGGTCGACTACACGGTGATCCGGGCGCCGTTCGATGGCGTGATCGTGGCGAAGGCTGCCAACGTCGGCGACATGGTGACGCCGTTCTCATCGGCGGCAGACTCCAAGGGCGCCGTCGTCAGCATGGCCGACATGAGCACGCTCGAGGTCGAGGCGGACGTATCCGAATCGAGCCTCGCCAAGATCAGAGTCGGCCAGCCCTGCGAAATCACGCTTGACGCGCTGCCCGATACGCGCTTTCGCGGCCGCGTCAGCCGGATGGTGCCCACCGTCGACCGCGCTAAGGCGACCGTGATGACCAAGGTGCAGTTCGACGCGATCGACCCGCGCATCCTCCCGGACATGAGCGCGAAGGTGTCGTTCCTGACACAGGAGGTGACGGCCGAGCAACAGCAGGCGCTGCTCGCTGTGAATCCGGACGCGCTCGTCGTGCGCGATGCCGCGACCACGCTGTTCGTGATTCGCGACGGCAAGGTGGCGGAGATTCCGGTCGTGCGCGGAATGAGGCTCGGCGATCTCGTGGCGATTGCGGGTGCCCTGCAGTCGGGCGAAAAAGTCGTGCTGAAGCCACCGGTGGACCTGAAGCCGGGGACCCTCGTCAAGACCGCGCAGATGTAGCGGGCCGTAAGGTAGGCCTTGCCGATGAGCGATCCTGATCCCGTCGCCGCTGCGCAGCCGCTGGTGCCCTCGCGCGAGCCGCTGGTCGAGATCCGGGACCTGACGAAGTATTACGTCCGCGGGGATCAGGTGATCCCCGTGCTCGTCGGTATCGATCTCGACATCCAGGCGGGCGATTTCGTTGCGCTGATGGGGCCCTCGGGCTCAGGCAAGTCCACGCTGCTCAACCTGCTGGCCGGGATCGACAAGCCGTCGTCGGGCGATATCCGCGTCGCGGGTGTCAACATCGCGCGGCTTTCCGAGGCGGAGCTCGCCGCATGGCGCTCGGCCAACGTCGGGTTCATTTTCCAGTTCTACAATCTGATGCCGGTGCTCAATGCGTTCGACAACGTCGAGTTGCCGCTCCTGCTGACGTCGCTCTCGCGCAAGGATCGCCGCGAACGTGTCGAGACCGCGCTGGCGCTGGTGGGCCTGACCGACCGGCAGGAGCACTACCCGAACGAGCTCTCCGGTGGCCAGCAGCAGCGGGTGGCGATCGCCCGCGCGCTCATCGGCGACCCGACGCTCATCGTCGCGGACGAGCCCACCGGTGACCTCGACCGGACGACCGCGGAAGAAATTCTCGGCCTGCTGGAACGTCTGAACCAGGAGGTCGGCAAGACGATCGTCATGGTGACGCACGACCCGAAGGCTGCCGAGAAGGCGCACCGGGTGATTCATCTGGAAAAGGGAGTTCTGACCTGACGCGCCTCGCGCGCGGTCGGTGGCGACCTCCTACGACCTCCGCTTGCCGGCGGAGTCGCGTGCCACCTGTTCCGGGTCGAGTTCGAACCTGATGAATTGCTGCACCGGGCGCGTCGCTGCCGATGGATCCGGTGGCATTGGTATTCGTGCCTGCGCAGGGGCTGTGGGTATCCGCGCGCCCGCCGGCGCGCGCGGCGGAAGGTCGAGTTTCCCGTCGTCCACGAGGTCGAGATCGATGTCGACAGGCTCGGGCGCGTCGAGAACCTGCAGCAACGTCAGGATGTCGGCGTAGGTCGCCAGAGGAAATCCGGTCCGCTCTCCCTCGCGGTTGTCGTGGAGCAGTCGCTCGAGGTAGCTCCGGCATTCCGGCTTGCGCCACAGGTCTGCCACCTGCTTCAGGATGTGGGGAAAAGCGGCGAGACCATCGCTGCCGGGATCATCGGGAGCGAACCCTTCCCAAACCGGGGTCTGGACGTTGAAGTGCAGGTGGAAGTCGTCTGCCAGCTTGCGAAACTCCTGCCGGCGGTCGGTGGCGCGGTAGAGGTCGAGCAGCATGAGCCACGCGGCCGGCATCGATCGCGGCAACCGCCGGATGTGCGCTTCCAGGACCTCGATGGCGCGGTCGAGGTGGCCGAGCTCGAAATAGACGCCCGCTTCCTCGGTGACATGCGACAGCTCGGAGACGGCAAGCGCATCGCCGGCGCCCGCTCTGTCGGGAGCCTGTCTGGATGTGGTGCCGGGTGCCGGCGCTGCGATTTCCGGTCCGGCGCGCGCCAGCCCAGCCGGCGCGTTGCGCAACACCGAAGCGGGTTGGCGTGCCTCCCGCGCTCCCGGTGCGGGCCGTGCCGGCGCGCGCGTCGGGCGCCAACGACCTTCGCGCGCTACATCGCGCAGGCGGGTCCACCGGAGGCCCGCGGCGATCAGGAGTGGCAAGCCGACGATGGCCGCGAGCAACGAGGCGTTGGCTTCCCACCAATCGGGCTCAGGAACAGGAGGCGGTGCCTTCGCCGCCGCCGCCGCGGCCGCGCGCTGCGCCGCCTCCTGCGCCTGCACTTCCTGCTGCATGCGCTCGACGATTGCCGTGAGTTCCACGATGCGCTGGCGCAGGATGATCGTTTCGGCTTCGATCGAGTTCGCGAGCTCCTGCTGCGCCCGCTCACGGTCCACTTCGGTGGCAGCGCCGGCCGCTGTGCCCGCGCCGCTGGCGGGCAACGAGCTCGACACGGTTAGTCGCGGCCGGTCGGCCGCCACGGCCGGCGCTCGCTTCGGCGCGGCGCGTGCCTTGGGCGGGGCTGCCTTGCGCGCCGTGCCCACGCCCACGCCGACGCCGGAGCCCGAGGCCGCCCCGCCGCGCGCCGAACCGCGCGCGGCGGGACGAGGTTGCGGCACGGCCACGAGCTCGGGTGGCGCGGATTCCGTCGGCGACGACCGGGGCATCGATTGCCGGAGGATCCATGAACAGCGTGTATTCGCGCCGCATCGAGGTCTCGCAGCCGGCTTGTATCGTGACTCTGACGATGGGATCGTTCACCGGGCGCGCACTGGCAATGACGAGCTGCGGTCCGACCGGCGTGCGTTCGAGGGCGACGCGGCCGAACAGGATTTCCGGGATACCGTCCGCGTTGCGCTGTGCCGGCGCAAGCTTGAAGCACTCCGAGGGAATGTCCTCTCCTGCAGCGAGTGTTACCGGAACGACGACACGCAACGAAACTCCGAGAGCCGACTGCTGCGTGATCGGTCCGAGTCCGACGGCCGCCAGCGACGGTGGCGTGAGCGCGCCCAGGATGCACGCGACAGTGGCGGCAAGCCGCACCATGGCCTGCGCCCGGGCGGAGAGCGTCGCGGCGCTGTCGCGTGCACGGAGGGCACCGAGGGAGGGCGGGGTCATGGGTTCGGTTCGATGGCGAGGCGGCAATGCCGCGCGGCCCCGTAGCGGTCCGACGCAGGTCGTGCACAACCGTTAGTTTAGACTACTCGTTCACCCGATCTGCGCCGTTTGCGCCGCGCACGTTGTCACCCGATCGACCATGCTCCTCACCCGTCTCGTCGCCAAGAACGCGTTCCGGCACAAGCTGCGAACCGCATTGACGATGGTCGGCATCGTCGTCGCGATCACCGCGTTCGGCCTGTTGCGCACGATCGTCGACGCATGGTACGCCGGCGCCAATGCAAGTTCCAGCGCGCGGCTCGTCACGCGGAGCTCGGTGTCGCTGGTCTTCCCGCTGCCGCTGACCTATGCCCAGAAGATCCGGCAGGTGCCGGGCGTGCAGTCGGTGTCGTGGGCCAACTGGTTCGGCGGCATCTACGTCTCGGAGCGCAACTTCTTCCCGCAGTTCGCGATCGACGCCCGCGAGCTATCTCGACATGTATCCCGAGTTCATCCTCTCCGCCGCGGAACGCAAGGCCTTCCTGACGGACCGCAAAGGCGCCATCGTCGGCCGCAAGCTCGCCGAGCAGTACGGCTGGAAGATCGGCGACGTGATCCCGCTGCGCGGCACGATCTACACGGGAACCTGGGCGTTCACGCTGCGCGGCATCTACGACGGTGCCGACAAGGGCACCGACCAGTCGACGATGTTCATGCACTGGAACCTGCTGAACGAGACGATCAAGAAGCTCTACCCGCGCCGGGGCGACCAGACCGGCGTCTTCATCGTGCAGCTCCGCGATCCTGCGGCAGCGGCCGAGGTTTCGGCGGCGATCGACGCCATGTTCAGGAACTCGCTCGCCGAAACGCTGACCGAAACCGAGAAGGCCTTCCAGCTCTCGTTCGTCGCCATGACCGAGGCCATCCTGCTCGCGATCCAGGCGGTGTCCTTCGTCGTGATCGTCATCATCATGGCGGTGATGGCGAACACGATGGCGATGACGGCGCGCGAGCGCGGATCCGAATACGCGACGATGAAGGCGCTCGGTTTCTCCGACGGCTACGTCGCGGTGCTGATCCTCGCCGAATCGATCGGCATCGCCCTGGTGGGTGGGCTCGCGGCCATCGTGCTGACGTTTCCTCTGGCCGACGCCTTCGCGGAGCGGATGGGCTCGCTCTTCCCGATCTTCTTCGTCAGCGAGCAGACGATGCTCCTCCAGGCGGGAGCGGCGCTCGCCGTCGGCGTCGTCGCGGCCGCGCTCCCGGCCTGGCGCACGGCGTCGGTGCGCATCGTCGATGGCCTGCGTGCGGTCGGATGATGGACCCCCACACTCGCGTCGTGCCCGTCGGTCGGCCGTGATGACCATTCCGTTCAGCTACATCCTGCGCAACGTCGCCGCGCGCCGGCTGACGACGACGCTCACGGCCGGCGGGATGGCGCTCGTCGTCTACGTGTTCGCGACCGTGCTGATGCTCGCGGCCGGACTCGAGCGGACGCTGGTCGCGACCGGGCAGGACGACAACGTGGTGGTCATCCGGCGTGCGGCGCAGACCGAAGTCCAGAGCGGGGTCGATCGCCTGCAGGCGGGCATCGTCGAGAGCCTCGCCCGACATCGCCATCGGACGGCGACGGGCAGAAGCTCATCTCGAAGGAGCCGGTCGTCCTCATCAATCTGCCGAAGCGCGACACGAACAAACCGTCGAACGTGGTCATTCGCGGCGTGACGCCCACCGGACTCGTCCTGCGCCCGCAGGTCGAGGCTGGTCGAGGGCCGGATGTTCCAGCCGGGAACGGCGGAGATCATCGCCGGGCGCTCGATCGCCAACGGCTTTCAGGGCGCCGGCGTCGGCGAGACGCTGCGCTTCGCATCGCGCGACTGGACGGTCGTCGGCGTCTTCGATGCGGGCCGCACCGGGTTCGATTCGGAAATCTGGGGCGACGCCGAGCAGATGCTGCAGGCGTTCCGCCGGCTCGGCTTCTCGGCGCTCGTCTTCAAGCTCGCCGACACGGACCGCTTCGACGCGGTCGAAGCAGGAGATCGAGTCCGATCCGCGACTGACGCTGGAGGCCAAGCGCGAGACGCGCTTCTATGCCGATCAGTCGGAGATGCTGTCGAAGTTCATCAGCTACCTCGGAACAGCGATCTCGGTCATCTTCTCGATCGGCGCGGTGATCGGCGCCATGATCACGATGTACGCGAGCGTGGCCTCGCGCACCGCCGAGATCGGCACGCTGCGCGCGCTCGGGTTTCCCGCGGCGATCGATCCTGGTCGCGTTCCTGGTCGAGGCGCTGCTGCTCGGGACTCATCGGCGGCGTCGTCGGACTCGTCGCCGCGTCGTTCATGCAGGCGATGTCGATCTCGACGATGAACTTCCAGACCTTCGCCGAGCTCGCTTTCACGTTCACGCTGACGCCCGGCATCGTGGTCGCGTCGCTGTCGTTCGCGCTCGCGATGGGGTTCGTCGGCGGCTTCCTGCCGGCCGCGCGGGCAGCGCGGATGAAGATCGTCGACGCGCTGCGGGCGGCATGAGCGCCGCCGGGCGCCCCAAGGCGCTCATTGCTCCCTCTCGGAGGGAAGGCGCGCAGCGCCAAGGGTGCACCGATGAGCAATACCACGCTCTTTCTCGTGCCCGCCCTGATCTGGGGCTCGACGTGGCACGCGATCACCTGGCAGCTGGGCACCGTCGCCGAGGAGGTCTCCGTCACCTATCGGTTCGCCGTGGCGTCGCTGCTCCTCGCGCTGGGGTGCGTCGCGACGCGGCGGTCGCTGCGATTTTCGCGGCGCGATCACGCGTTCCTGGCGGGACTCGGCCTGCTGATGATCTGCGTCAACTACAACTTCATCTACTGGGCCGAGCGCATCGTCGTGTCGGGCCTCGTGGCCGTCGTGTACTCGACGATCGTGTTCATGACGCCGATCGGGATGCGCATTGCGTTCGGCGTGCCGCTGCAGCCGCGGATCTTCGTCGCCGCGACGCTCGGCGTGTCCGGCGTCGCACTGCTTTTCCTGCCGGAGCTGAGGGCGGCCGGACAGGGCGGCAGCGTGGCCTTCGGCATCGCGCTGGTGCTGGCCGCGGTAGCCGCCTGCGCGGCGGGCAACCTGATTGCCGTGCGCAATCACAACGCGGGCATCCCGACGATTCCCGGCACCGCCTGGGCAATGGCCTACGGGACGCTGTTTGCCGCGGTGGTCGCGTGGCTCAACGGCGCGGCGTGGACCTTCGACGCGAGGCCGGGGTACGTCCTGTCCCTCGCCTATCTCGCGGTGTTCGGCAGTGTGGTGGCATTCGTGACGTACTTCACGCTGCTGAAGCGCGTGGGCGCGGGCCCGTCGTCCTACATCGCGGTGGCCACGCCGGTGATCGCGCTGCTGGTATCGACGCTGTTCGAAGGCTATCGCTGGACCTGGGTCGCGGGGCTCGGCGTGCTGCTCGCCGTGATCGGCAACTGGCTCGCGCTGCGCCCGGCGCCCGACGCCGCGGCGCCGCGCGACAGCGAGGCTACTCCAGCGGCAGCTTCGCGTCCGCGATGAGCTTTTTCCAGCTGGCGAGGTCGGCTTCGATGATCGTGCCGAGCCGTTCGGGCGGGCCCGCGACGATCTCCGCGCCTTCCCTTTCGAGGCGTTCCTTGACGTCCTGCTGCGCGAGCACGCGATTCACTTCGGCATTGAGCTTCGCGATGATCTCGCGCGGCGTGCCGGTCGGCGCGACGATGCCCCAGTAGTTGATGACGTCGGCGTTGGAGACGCCCGCCTCCTGCCAGCTGGGCACGTTGGGCAGCAGAGGTGCACGGCGCGCACCGGTGACGGCGAGAGCCTTGACTTTCTTCTCGGCAATGTAGGGCAGCGTTGCCGAAACCGTCCCGGTCATCGCCTGGATCTGACCCGAGATGAGGTCGAGCGTCGCCGGGGCGATGCCCTTGTACGGCACGTGCACGATGTCGATGCCGGCGCGCGCATTGAGGAGCTCCAGCGCCAGATGGTTGATGCTGCTCGTGCCCGCCGAGCCGTAGTTGAGCTTGCCGGGCTCGCGCTTCGCCAGCGCGATGAACTCGCGCATCGAGTCCGCGGGCACCGCGGGGTTGACGACGAACACCAGCGGCGTCGTCGCGATCGATGCCGCCGGGACGAACTGCTTCACGGGGTCGTAGCCGGGATTCTTCGAGGCAGCGGCGACCGTCGTGAACGGGCCAGCGACGAACAGCAGCGTGTAGCCGTCGGGCTCCGCGCGCGCGGCTTCGGCGGCGCCGATCGCCCCGCCGGCGCCGGTGCGGTTGTCGACGATGATCGTCGCGTTCATCGCCTGCCCCAGCTTTTGCGCGACGAACCGAGCGACGGTGTCGGTGCCCGCCCCGGGCGGAAACGGCACGATCAGGCGGATCGTCTTCGCCGGATAGGCAGGAGCCTGCGCGTGCGCGGCAAATCCCGGCAGCGCGGCGAGCATGAAGGACAACAGGAAGAGGAGTTGTTGCATGGCGGCGGAGAGAATTTCAATCCTCGCCATCTTTCTTGATGACGTCCACGTTGTCAATGAGGCGGGTGTTGCCGAGCGTCGCCGCGGCCAGCACGATCAGCAGGTTCGGATGATCGAAGCCTTCCGGATGCGGAATGCGCAGCGCGAGGCCGTGGCGGATCGCGACGTAATCGACCTTCCACCCGCGGTTCGCGAGCTCCATCCGGCCGGCAGCCTCGAGGTTGGCGTAATCGGTGCGGCCGCCGGCGATGGCGTCGGCGATGCCGCGCAGCACCCGGTAGAGATTCGGCGCTTCGGCGCGCTCGCCAGGCGACAGGTAGTTGTTGCGTGACGAGAGCGCGAGCCCGTCGTCTGCCCGGATCGTCTCCGCCGGCACGATCTGGATGCGCATGTTGAACTGCTGGACCATCCCGCGGACGATCTTGAGCTGCTGGCGGTCCTTCTTGCCGAACACGGCGACGTCCGGTTGCACGAGGTTGAAGAGCTTGAGCACGACGGTGCATACGCCGTGGAAAAATCCGGGGCGCGACGCGCCATCGAGCTCATCGGCCAGCGGCGGCGGCTGCACCCGGTAGACCTGTGGCGTCGGGTACATCTCGTGTTCCCTCGGCGCGAACAGCACGTCGACACGCTCGCGTTCGAGTCCCGCGCAATCGGCCTCCAGCGTTCGCGGATAGCGGTCGAAGTCCTCGTTCGGCCCGAACTGCAACCGGTTGACGAAGATGCTCGTGACGACCACATCGCCATGCTGGCGGGCGATCCGGCACAGCGACAGGTGGCCGGCGTGCAGGTTGCCCATCGTGGGCACGAACGCCACGCGCTTGGCGGGAGCCAGGAACTCGGCGAGCTCGACAGCGCTATGTACGATTTCCATTGAATCCTCGCAGGTGCATGTTCGTCAGGACGCGAGATTGAAGAACTCGCGGCGTCCGCGCATGGAGCGAATGCGCGCCAGGAGCAGCTTGGCGTGGTCGGGATTGTCGACGAAATTGAGCCGTTCGCTGTTGACGATCAGCAGCGGGGCGGCCTCGTAGGCGTAGAAGTAACGGCTGTAGGCATCGGCCAGGCGCGTCAGGTAGCTCGTCGATATCTTCCGCTCGAATTCGACGCCGCGCCGATGCACGCGCTCGATCAGCGTGTCGACGGGTGCCTGCAGGTAGATGACGAGATCCGGCGTCGGCGTCTGCGGTTTGAGGTGCGAATAGACCTTCTCATAGAGCAGGTACTCGGCATCCGACAGGTTGAGCCGCGCGAACAGCGGGTCCTTGTCGAGCAGGAAATCACCCACGGTAAGCTGGCGGAACATGTCGAACTGGCCGACCCCGGACAGCTGGTCCGCGCGCTGGAACAGGAACGTGAGCTGGGTGGCGAGGGCGAAGCGCGGCATGTCGCCGTAGAAGCGCTCGAGGAACGGATTGTCCTCGGGCCGCTCGAACAGCTCCTCGCCGCCGACGTGGTGCGCAAGCACGCGTGCGAGGCTCGTCTTGCCCGCGCCAATCGGCCCCTCGACCACGACGTAGCGGCACTTCTCGAGGTCCATCGGCGGATCCGTGGCTGATGCGGCGTCAGCGCAGGCGCTGGGAGCGCGTACGCGCGATCCGCTGGTCGCGCACGGCGCCGAGGAAGCGACGGGCGAGCCCGCGCCCGGGGATGGTCGCCTGCGCGGCGACATCGACGAGCGGACGCAACACGAACGCGCGCTCGTGCATGCGCGGATGCGGGACCGTCAGCGTCGCCAGGCTGATGCGGCGGCGGCCGAATATCAGCAGATCGAGGTCGAGCGTCCGCGACGCGTTGCGCTTCGGCTCGCGGTCGCGCCGTCGATGCTGGCGGCGTTCGATGGAATGGAGCGCGGCGAGCAGGGCGCGCGGCTGGAGCGCCGTGCGCACTGCGACGACGGCGTTGACGTAGTCGGGCTGCGGCGTGTCGCAGCCGATGGGAGCGCTGGCGTAGCTCGGGGAGACGGCGACGACGCGCATCGCCGGCAGGCGCGCGATCGCGCGCACCGCGCGGGCGAGCTGCCGGCGCGGATGGGCGAGATTGCTGCCGAGTCCCACGAATGCGAGCGTCATGCCTCTCCGGCCGGCGGATTGCCGTCCGGCTGCGCGGTCTCGCTGTCAGCGCGGCGCTTGCGCCCGCGGCCCCGTCCGCGACTGCGCGGCTTCGGGCCGTCGTCGGGCTTCAGCATCGCTTCGCGCTCGTCGGTGCCGGCGTTGGCGAAACGATCCCACCAGTCGGCGAGGCCCGCGAGTTCGCCTTCGAGTTCGCCGCTCTGGCAGCGCAGGTCGAGAAAGTCCCAGCCGGCACGGAAACCAGGATGCTCCAGCAGGCGGAAGGGACGCCCTCCGGCGCGCTGCTCGAAGCGCGGCTGCAGCGACCAGATCTCCTTGATCGTGGCTTCGAACCGGCGCGGTATCGCGATCTTCTTGGCCTGTTCGCCCAGGACCGCGTCCATCGCCGTGAACAGCGCGGGAATCGCTTTCCCGCCGCCTGCGCGCGCCGTCTTCCAGGTCGCGAGCACCTCGTGCCAGAGGAGCGTGGCGAACAGGAAGCCGGGCGAGACGCCGCGATCCTCGCGTACGCGCCGATCGGTTTCGGCGAGCGCTAGTTCGATGAAGCGCTGGCCGAGCGGCTGCTCGAGGATAACGTCGATCAGTGGCAGCAGGCCGTGGGACAGTCCGTGCGCCCGCAGGCTCCGCAGGGTCTCGACCGCATGGCCGGAGAGCAGGAGTTTCTGCATCTCGTCGAAGAGCCGCGCCGGCGGGACGTTCTGGATCAGCGGCGCGAGTTTCGGGATCGGGGCGGCCGTTCTGGGCTCGATCGCAACGCCGAGCTTAGCGGCGAGCCGCACGGCCCGCAGCATGCGCACCGGATCCTCCCGCAGCCGCGTCACCGGCACGCCGATCAGCTTCAGCTGGCGGGCGCGGATGTCGGCGACGCCGCCGACGTAGTCCCACACCTGCTCGGTGGCGGGGTCGAAGTAGAGCGCGTTGATCGTGAAGTCGCGCCGCGCCGCATCCTCGGCCTGCGAGCCGTAGACGTTGTCCGAAAGCAGCCGGCCGTGCTCGTCGGTTGCGTCATCGCCGGTCTGCGCCGCGCGAAACGTCGAGACTTCGATCGTTTCCGGGCCGACATGAACGTGCACGAGCCGGAAGCGACGACCGATGACGAAGGCGCGGCGGAACAGCGGCTTCACCTGCTCGGGCCTGGCGTCGGTGGCAATGTCGAAATCCTTCGGCTCGATGCCGAGCAGCAGATCGCGCACGGCGCCGCCGACGACGAAGGCCTTGAAACCCGCTTCGTGCAGCTTGCGCGTCACCTCGATCGCGCCGCGCCCCAGCTGCTGGCGGCGGATCGGATGGTCGCCCGGGCCATAGATGCGGGGATCCCGTGCCCCGCTTTTCTTGCGGGGTAGCAGGCGTGCAAGCAGGCGGCGGATCATCGCGGCATAGGGGTGGCGCGTCCGACCGGGCCGGACGAGGAGACCGACGGTTGGGGCGGGCGGCTGCGCAAAGCGCACCGATAGCAGTGGAGCGGACGGGCGACGATCATAGCACGCGAGGCCCGCGGGGCGCCGCGGCGCAAACGGGCACGGTACGCATTCGGTACGCGCCCGGATGCGCCGTGCCGGGTCGTGGCGGGATTCACCGGAATCCCGGATAATTGGACGCTTGCCGCATGGCACTCGAATCGCGCTGCCGCGCTACTGGCGCCGGCCGCGAAGACCCCTTCAGGAGAATCCATGGTTCAGCACGTCAAGGTCCCGGCCGGTGGCCGGAAGATCACGGTCAACAAGGATTTCAGTCTCAACGTTCCGGACAACCCGATCATCCCGTACATCGAGGGCGACGGCACCGGCCTGGATATTACGCCGGTGATGATCGAGGTCGTGGACGCGGCGGTGGCCAAGGCTTACGGCGGCCGGCGCCGGATTCACTGGATGGAGGTCTACGCCGGCGAGAAGTCGACCCGGGTCTACGGTCCCGACGTGTGGCTGCCCGAGGAGACGCTGGCGATCGTCAAGGAGTATGTGGTGTCGATCAAGGGCCCGCTGACCACGCCGGTGGGCGGGGGCATCCGGTCGCTCAACGTGGCGCTGCGCCAGCAGCTCGACCTGTACGTGTGCCTGCGCCCGGTGCGCTACTTCGCCGGGGTGCCCAGCCCGGTCAAGGCGCCGGAGAAGACCGACATGGTGATCTTCCGGGAGAACTCGGAGGACATCTATGCCGGCATCGAATGGGAGGCCGAGTCCGAGGGGGCGAAGAAGGTCATCGACTTTCTGATCCGGGAGCTGGGGGTCAAGAAGATCCGCTTTCCGGCCACCTCCAGCATCGGCATCAAGCCGGTGTCGCGCGAAGGCACCGAGCGGCTGGTGCGCAAGGCGCTGCAGTATGCGATCGACAACGACCGCAAGTCGATGACGATCGTGCACAAGGGCAACATCATGAAGTTCACCGAAGGGGGCTTTCGCGACTGGAGCTACGCGCTGGCGCAACGGGAGTTCGGCGCGCAGCCGATCGACGGGGGCCCCTGGTGCCGGCTGAAGAACCCGAAGAGCGGCCGCGAGATCGTCATCAAGGACGCCATCGCCGACGCCTTCCTGCAGCAGATCCTGCTGCGCCCGGAGGAGTACGACGTCATCGCCACGCTCAACCTCAACGGCGACTACATCTCCGACGCGCTCGCCGCGCAGGTGGGCGGCATCGGCATCGCGCCGGGCGCGAACCTGTCCGACACGGTCGCCATGTTCGAGGCGACCCACGGCACCGCGCCGAAATACGCGGGCAAGGACTACGTGAACCCCGGCTCCGAGATCCTGTCGGCCGAGATGATGCTCGTGCACATGGGCTGGAAGGAGGCGGCGCAGCGCATCACGCTAAGCCTCGAGCGGGCGATCGCCGACAAAGTTGTGACCTACGACTTCGCGCGGCTGATGCCCGGCGCCACCCAGGTGTCCTGCTCCGGCTTCGGCAAGGCCATGATCGAGCGCATGTAAGCCGCAGCGGGGCGCGGCTGGCGGGACGCTCCACGGGCGTGCCTCGCCGGTGCGTGCAAAGCGGTACACGGGGACGTGTTGGGCCGACCGGCGGTCGCGCAACGCCGACGCCCGGGCTCGGGAACTCCCGCCTGAGCAGGCCGGTCCCCCCCGTGTGGCACCGGGCTCCTGGGCGGCCGCAGGCGCAGGGAATGCCCACAGGCCCGTAGGTGGATTGTCAATGATGCGCACGATCCCTGCGGGCGGCAAGCCCGCGGTAGCGCAAAGCGCTTTCCCCTTGAATAATCTGTTGCAATCGTCAAACATAGACCCATCTTACGATTGCCCGAAATTAGGGGACAATGGCCAATCAGCAGCAGGATGGCAGCCTTCTCGAGGCTGAGAAAATCCGGGTCAAGCCGCCGCCGCTCTACAAGGTGCTGCTGCTGAACGACGATTACACGCCGATGGACTTTGTCGTTGTCGTGTTGCAGACTGTTTTCGCGATGAGCCGGGAAAAGGCCACGCAAGTGATGCTGCAGGTGCATCGCGAGGGAATGGGGGTGTGCGGGACGTACGTGCGCGAGATCGCGACCAGCAAGGTCGATCAGGTGGTCGATCTCGCGCGGCGGCACCAGCACCCGTTGCAGTGCACGATGGAGGAGACGTGAGCGAGGTACGCTTTCGCCGCAACCCGCGGCGCGGCGGATTCGGGCGAAAGAGGCAATCGAGATGATCGCGCAGGAACTGGAAGTATCCCTCCACATGGCCTTTGTCGAGGCCCGGCAGAAGCAGCACGAGTTCATCACCGTCGAGCACCTGCTGCTCGCGATGCTGGACAACCCGTCGGCAGCCGAGGTGCTCAAGGCCTGCGGAGTGGATCTGGACGAGCTGCGCGGTGTGCTCACCGACTTCATCAGCGAGCACACGCCGCGCCTGTCGCCGCACTCGGACGCGGACACGCAGCCCACGCAGGGCTTCCAGCGCGTGATCCAGCGCGCGATCCTGCACGTGCAGTCGTCCGGCAAGAAGGAAGTCACCGGCGCCAACGTCCTGGTCGCGATCTTCGGCGAGAAGGAATCGCACGCCGTCTACTTCCTCAACCAGCGCGGCGTGACGCGGCTCGACGTCGTCAACTACATCGCGCACGGCATCACCAAGAACGCGCAGCAGAAGCCGGAGAAGGCCGACGCCAAGGAAGAGAGCGAGGGCGCGAGCGAGACGCAGGGCGCGCTCGACTCGTACACGATCAACCTCAACACGATGGCGAAGCAGGGCAAGACCGACCCGCTGATCGGCCGCGCGCACGAGCTCGAGCGGGTGATCCAGGTGCTGTGCCGCCGCCGCAAGAACAATCCGCTGCTGGTCGGCGAGGCCGGCGTGGGGAAGACGGCGATTGCCGAGGGGCTCGCGCGCCGAATCAACGAGCAGGCCGTGCCGGAGCTGCTCTACGACTACCAGGTCTATTCGCTCGACATGGGCGCGCTCCTCGCCGGCACGAAATATCGCGGCGATTTCGAGCAGCGCCTCAAGGCGGTGCTGAAACAGCTCGTCGAAAACCCGAAGTCGATCCTGTTCATCGACGAGATCCACACCATCATCGGCGCCGGCGCCGCGTCGGGCGGCACGCTCGACGCCTCGAACCTGCTGAAGCCGGCGCTGTCCACGGGCGCGATGAAGTGCATCGGCGCCACGACGTACAACGAATTTCGGCAGATCTTCGAGAAGGACCACGCATTGTCGCGGCGCTTCCAGAAGGTCGACGTGCCGGAGCCATCCATCGCCGAGACGATCGAGATTCTCAAGGGCCTGAAATCGCGCTTCGAGCAGCACCATGGCGTCAAGTACGCGCCCGCGGCGCTGACGACTGCCGCCGAACTGTCGGCGCGGTTCATCAACGACCGGCACCTGCCGGACAAGGCGATCGACGTCATCGACGAGGCGGGGGCCGCGCAGAAGATCCTGCCAAAATCGAAGCAGAAGAAGGTGATCAGCAAGACCGAGATCGAGGAGATCGTCGCGAAGATCGCCCGTATTCCGGCGAAGAACGTCACCTCCGACGACCGCAACGCGCTGAAGACGCTCGATCGCGATCTCAAGAACGTCGTGTTCGGGCAGGACCGGGCGATCGACGCGCTGGTGGCCGCGATCCGGATGGCGCGCTCGGGCCTGGGCAATCCGCAGAAGCCGATCGGCAACTTCCTGTTCAGCGGTCCGACCGGTGTGGGCAAGACCGAAGTCGCGCGCCAGCTCGCGTACTGCCTCGGCGTCGAGCTGATCCGCTTCGACATGTCCGAGTACATGGAGCGGCACGCCGTGTCGCGGATGATCGGCGCCCCGCCCGGCTACATCGGTTTCGACCAGGGCGGCCAGCTTACCGAGGCGATCACCAAGCATCCGTACAGCGTGCTGCTGATGGACGAGATCGAGAAGGCGCACCCGGACATCTACAACATCCTGCTGCAGGTGATGGACCACGGGACGTTGACCGACAACAACGGCCGCAAGGCGGACTTCCGCAACGTCACGATCATCATGACGACCAACGCCGGCGCCGCGGAGCTCGCTCGCGGCACGATGGGCTTCACCAACGCCAAGGAAAGCGGCGACGAAATGGCCGAGATCAAGCGGCTGTTCACGCCGGAGTTCCGCAACCGCCTGGACGCGACGATCTCGTTCGCGCAGCTCGACACCGACGTCATCCTCAAGGTGGTCGACAAGTTCCTGCTCGAGCTCGAGAACCAGCTGCACGAGAAGAAGGTCGAGCCGACGTTCACGGCCGAGCTCAAGTCGTTCCTGGCCAGGAAGGGTTTCGACCCGCAGATGGGCGCACGGCCGATGGCGCGGCTCATCCAGGACACGATAAGGAAGGCGCTCGCCGACGAGCTCCTGTTCGGGCGGCTCGTCGGTGGCGGTCAAGTGACGATCGACGTCGGCGACGACGACAAGGTCCGCCTCGTGTTCGAGGAGACGAAGGAAACCGAGCCCGTGGCGTGAAGATCAGGGCCGGCGACGACTCGCGCGAGCGAGCGTAGGCAAACAGAACGGCGCCATCAGGCGCCGTTCTGTTTGGGGCACTGCGCGCAAAGCGGTAGCCCAACCGGACTTCGGCCTGGGCGGGAGCCCAAGCCGGCGTTGCGCCTGCGTTTGGCTAGGCGAGCGCGTCCGCCCAGATGTTCTTCGCCCAGTTGAACGCGTACCGGCCCTCGACCTCGCTCATCGCCGAAGACACGCCGCCCGAGCCGGGCACGGCCAGCACCGTCCTCTTCTCCTTGTCGTACTGGTGGACCGAGGCGACATGGACGACGTCCTTGTCGGTGATGAAGCTGTAGCACGTGTTGGTGAGGACCGGCGTGGGATTCGGCGCCTGCCCGGCGAGGAGGGCGACCACCGCCGCGGCGCAGACCTTCGCGTGCTGGTTCGCCATGTGTCCGGACTTGGGCATGCCCGCCGCGATCTGGATCGAATCGCCCAGCACATGGACGTTCTTCACCTTGACCGACTCAAAGGTCAGGAAGTCCACGTCGCACCAGCGGTCGTTCGCGGTGACCACGCCGGCCGATCGGGCGATGGCCGCGGCACGCTGCGGCGGCACGACATTGAGCACGTCGGCCTTGACGGGGTCCTGCACCTCGAACCTCGCCGTGCGCATCGCCACGTCGACATCGGTCAGCACGTGGTTGCCCCGGTACTCGACGATGCCCTTGTACTCCTCCGCCCAGGCCTTCTTGAACAGCGGCCCCTTCGACGTGACGTCGCCGTTGCCGTCGAGTATCAGCACTTTCGATTTCGGCTTGGCCCGCTTGAAGTACCAGGCGACCTGGCACGCGCGCTCGTACGGCCCGGGCGGGCACCGGTACGGCGCAACGGGGATCGACAGCGCATAGACGCCGCCATCGGGCATCGCCTCCAGCTGGCGGCGCAACGCGACGGTCTGCGCGCCTGCTTTCCACGAGTGCAGGATCGTCTCCTGCGCGCGGGCGTTGTTGAGCCCGGGCACCTTGTCCCACATGAAGTCGATGCCCGGCGACAGGATGAGACGGTCATACGGCAGTTCGCCGCCGCCGGCGAGCTTCACGATGCGCTTCTCGGTGTCGATCCCGGTCGCCGTGTCCTTGACGATCTTCACGCCGTGGCGCTTCGTCAGGTTGTCGTAGCTCACCGTGATGTCGGCGAGCGTCTTGCTGCCCCCGAGCACGAGATTCGAAATCGGGCACGAGATGAACTCTGGGTTCGGCTCGACCACGGTCACGTCGACCCTGCCATCGCTCCACATGCGGATGTACTTCGCGGCCGTCGCCCCGCCATACCCGCCGCCGATGACGACGACCTTGCCGCTCGTCCCGCCCATCGTCGCGCAGCCCGGAATCGCGGCGACCGTCGAGGCCGCGCCGATCGTTTTCAGGAAATCACGCCGTTGCATGCTCATGGCCGCCCCCTCACTTTGCCTTCTGCGCCGCGAACCAGCCGGCGACGAGGTCGATCTGCTCGTCGGTGTAGCCCTTGGCCAGCTGCGGCATGATCGTTCCGGGCACGGTGCCCTTCTTGTAGTCCTGCATCTTGCGGACGAGCTCGTCCCTCGGCTTGCCGGCGAGTGAGGCAACCTCGCCCACACTCACGCCGTTCGTGCCGTGGCAGTTGGCGCAGGTGGCGGCCAGACTCCGTGCGAGGTTGGGGTCGCTGCCCTGTCCCGCGGCGTGGGCAGCACCCAGCGCGGCGACCAGGGCCGCGCCGATCATGGAAATGGAACGCACGATGCTCTCCTTGTGTCGGTCGCGCGACGGACGTTTGTCGCCGCGCGCGCCGTTGATTTCGCCGCCAGGCGGCGCGTATTCGACTTTCGCAGTTGACTCCCCATTGCCGGCGCTGCGCAGGTACTGAGCTCGCGGCGCGCCAACTTGGGACGTTTGCATCCTCCGGCGTCTATGTCAAGTCCGGCGGATCAAGGAAGTGCCCGGCCGGGCGCGGCTGGAAGCTGCTACATTCGGCGGCATGAAGCAGCGAACCGGGATTGAAGTCACCTTCCTCGGCGCGGCCGGCGAGGTCACCGGATCGTGCTATCGCGTGGCTGCCGGTCGCGCGCAGTTCCTCGTTGAATGCGGCATGTTCCAGGGCGGCCGCGATGCCGACGACAAGAACGCCGCGGCGCTGGACTTCGATGTCCGCGCCCTCGACTTCGTCGTCATCACGCATGCGCACATCGACCATTCGGGCTTGTTGCCGCGGCTGGCCGCGCGTGGCTTTGGCGGCCCCGTCTACGCAACGCCGGCGACGATCGACCTCCTTGGCGTGATGCTGCCGGACAGCGCGCATATCCATGAAGTGGAGTTTGCGCGGGCGCATGAGGTCGAGCCGCGCCACCGTGCCCGGGGGACGCGGTTCCCGAATCGCAGTGGACCTCGCGGCGATCCGGCCGCGGCGCCGCTCTACACCGTGGCCGATGCGCAACGGAGCCTTTCATTGCTGGTGCCCGTCGCCTACGACCGTCTGTTCGAGCCCAAGGCGTCCATCCGCTTCCGCTTCCGTGACGCCGGGCACATCCTCGGCTCGTCGATCGTCGAGGTATGGGTGGACATCGAGGGGGGCGCGCGCAAGCTCGTCTTCTCCGGCGATCTCGGCCAGCCCGGGCGGCCGGTGATGGACGATCCGACGCCGATCGCCGATGCCGACGCCGTCATCGTCGAGTCCACCTACGGCAACCGGTTGCACAAGGCGCTGGCGACGACGTACGACGAGTTCGCGCAAGTGCTGGCGGGCACGCTTCCCCGTGGCAATGTGATCATTCCCGCGTTCGCCGTCGGCCGGACGCAGGAAGTGCTGCACGTGCTGGCCGACCTCGTGCGGCAGGGCCGGGCGCCCGCACTGAACATCTTCGTCGATTCGCCGCTCGCCACGCGCGCGACCGAGATCACGGCCAAGTATGCCGCGATCCTGGATCGCGAAAGCCGCGACCTCGCCGGGTGGATCGCGCGCAACAAGGACAAGGTTCGCGTCCGCTTCACCGAGACGCCGCAGGATTCGATGGCCATCAACAGCGTGACGCGCGGCGCGGTCATCGTGGCGGCATCCGGCATGTGCGAAGGAGGGCGCATTCGGCATCACCTGCGCCACAACCTGCCGCGCGAGGAATGCGCGATCGTCTTCACCGGATTTCAGGCGGCCGGAACGCTGGGGCGGGAGATCGTCGACGGCGCCACGCGCGTGCGTCTCTTTCGCGAAGACGTCCCCGTGCGCGCGTCGGTGCACACGATCGGAGGGCTCTCCGCGCACGGCGATCAGGCGGCGCTTATCGCGTGGCTGTCGGCGTTCCATGCGCCTCCGGCACGCGCGTTCGTCGTTCACGGCGAGCGCGCGACTGCCGTTGGCTTTGCCGAGCTTATGCGCGAGCGCCTGCACTGGCCGTCCGTCGAGGTGCCGCAGCGCGGCGATAGCGTTCATCTCGCGTGACACACGGGCTGGCAAGCATCGCCGGCCCTGGTCTGCGCCTCTGTGCGGACCGACGGCCGCGGGGAAGCGGAGCGCTGGGAAATGGAAATGTTTTCCGAAGCGCTTGCGAATCACGGCCTGGGTGGCCGCGCCAAGTCACGAAAAATATTCAATGTTTTCATGATGATGAGACCCCAAGGCTAATTTCAGACGCTGCCTTTTCGGCTACCTGCTCCCGCGATGCAGCAGATTCCGCGACAAAAACAGGAATGTAAATTCCATCCAGTGGAACCTATTTTTAAGCATATGATTTAAAGTAACATTTTTATATTGCAATGCAGAAGATCACTTGTCAGACCGGCCGGACTTTGCTAATTTGTGGGCATGTCACGAGCAGTCGACGACCAACCTTGGTCTCGGCTGCATGAAGGGCTTGGTGTCTCAACCCCATCCATGCCCGCCCGATCGGCCGAGCGATCCTCGACGGTCCGTGCAGTGAAGCGCCTGGCGGCTGGGCTCGCCATCCGCTTCACGTTGCGGTAGCCGCGGCGCGAACTGCAGTTGCGCCGCGGGGATCGCTGACCAAGGTTCCGGGCTGTCCCGCACGGGAAGCCGCGGATTGGCCATGACGCAGACGATGGGAGTTGTCGATGAGCTACGATCTGGAAGCGGCAAGACTCAAGAAGGACTGGGCAGAAAACCCCCGCTGGAAAGGCATCAAGCGCGGCTACACGGCGGAAGACGTCGTGCGCCTGCGCGGGTCGGTGCATATCGAGCACACGCTCGCGCGCCGCGGCGCCGAGAAGCTGTGGAAGCTGATGCACGACGAGCCGTTTGTGAACACGCTGGGCGCGATGACCGGCAACCAGGCGCTGCAGCAGGTGAAGGCGGGCCTGAAGGCCATCTACCTTTCAGGCTGGCAGGTCGCCGCCGACGCCAACATCGCCGGCGAGATGTATCCGGACCAGTCGCTCTATCCGGTCAACTCGGTGCCGCTGGTCGTGCGCCGGATCAACAACGCGCTGATGCGCGCCGACCAGATCCAGCACATGGAAGGCAAGGGCGACATCGACTTCTTCGCGCCCGTCGTCGCGGATGCCGAGGCCGGATTCGGCGGCGTGCTCAATGCCTTCGAGCTGATGAAGGCGATGATCGACGCGGGCGCGGCGGGTGTCCATTTCGAGGACCAGCTGGCGTCGGTGAAGAAGTGCGGCCACATGGGCGGCAAGGTGCTCGTCCCGACGCGCGAGGCCGTCGAGAAGCTGATCGCGGCGCGGCTCGCCGCCGACTGCATGGGCGTGCCGACGATCGTCCTCGCGCGCACCGACGCCGAGGCGGCGGACCTCGTGACCTCCGACATCGACGACACCGACAAGCCGTTCTGCACCGGCGAGCGCACCGTCGAGGGGTTCTACAAGACGCGCGCGGGTCTCGACCAGGCGGTGTCGCGCGGGCTCGCCTACGCCGCGTATGCCGACCTGATCTGGTGCGAGACGGGCAAACCCGATCTCGCGTTCGCGAAGCAGTTCGCCGAGGCAATCCAGGCAAAGTTTCCCGGCAAGATGCTCGCGTACAACTGCTCGCCGTCGTTCAACTGGAAGAAAAACCTCGACGATGCCACGATCGCGCGCTTCCAGCGCGAGCTGGGCGCGATGGGGTACAAGTTCCAGTTCATCACGCTCGCGGGCTTCCACAGCCTCAACTACTCGATGTTCAACCTCGCCCACGGCTACGCGCGCAACAACATGAGCGCGTTCGTCGAGATGCAGGAGGCCGAGTTCGCGGCCGCCGACAAGGGCTTTACCGCGGTGCGGCACCAGCGCGAGGTCGGCACCGGCTACTTCGACGCGGTCACGACGACCGTGCAGGGCAGCCAATCGTCGACGACGGCGCTGTCCCACTCGACCGAGGATGAGCAGTTCTTCGACAACAAGAAGGCTGCCAACGAGTAGTCCCGCGCAGCGCGCAAGCGAAAAGGCCGTGCCATCCGCCAGGGTGGCGCGGCCTCTTTTTCGCCGCTGACCGCCGACGGCCGCCCACCGACGCAATGTCGCCGACGTTGCCCGAACCGGGCCCGCGCAACGTGCCGCCGCTGCGCGTCTTCTTCGCGCTTTGGCCGGACGTCGGCGCACGCGACGCGCTGTCGACGCTTGCCCGCGACACCGCCGCGCAAGCCGGGGGTCGCGCCGGGCCGGCCGGGAACCTGCATCTCACGCTCGCGTTCCTCGGCGACATCGCGGCGGCGCGCATCGCCGCCCTCCATGCGATCGGTCCCGCCGTCGCCTCGGCGGTGCCGCCGTTCACGCTGACGCTCGATCGGGTTGGCGCATTCGGCGATGGAGGCATAGCGTGGGCGGGCGCCTCCGCACGGCCAGGGGAGCTCGAGCGGCTGGTGCAGATGCTGAGCAGCGCATTGGTCAAGGAGGGGTTCCCAACCGAACGCCGGGCCTTCCACCCGCATGTGACGCTGGCGCGGCACTGCCGGCGCCCCACCGCTTCGGGCACCATCGTGTCAATCGCTTGGCGCGTCGAGCAGATCACCCTGATCGCGTCCGAGCGCTCGCCGAGCGGGCCCCGATACCGCGAACTTGGCGCCTGGCGTCTCGGCTCGCATGCAGCTGGCGGCACAACGTCCTAGCGCCGCATTAGAATGTACTGTCGGCCCTGCGGCGGGTCCGGTCCCGGGCTTGTCGCGCCGGCCAGGGAACCCGGGAGGATGAGATGCTTTATCTGCTGGATTTTCGTGTGGAGTACCCGGCGACCATGAGCCAGAAGGATCTCTTCGTCGTCTGGGCTCAGGAAGCGGAAGCCGCGATCGGTGCCAAGCAGGCCGGGGTCGTGGTGGATCTGTGGAAATGCGTGGGCGAGCGCCGCGTCGTGGGCGTCGTGAACGTGGATGGGCCGGACACGCTGGATCGGATCCTGCTGGACCTGCCCATCATGAAGCTGCACGGCCAGCACGTCCAGGTGAACGTGACACCGCTGCGACGGTACGAGGACTTCGCCGCAGACGTGAAAGCGCGTGCCGGCGGGTGAGAGGCATCCCACGACGGGTGCCGGCGGGATGGCGCTGACCGGGACAAGCGCAGGCAGGCGTGGTCACGGCTGACAGTTCGCAGCTATCATGATCGGACCGCGCTCCTGAACGCAGCGTCGGTCGGAGGCATACGATGAATCGCAGAGAATTCATTCGTAATGCAACAGGTCTTTCGGGCGCCATCATGGCCCCCTCGTTGGCGGCGGGCATGGAGCCGCAGAAAGTTGCAGCACCCACGGCGCGCGTGGCCTTCGTGAAGACGATGGATCGCTCGGCGGGCGTGGTCCGCGCGATCGACCTCCTGGCGATCGGGCGCTTCGACGGCAGGGATCTTTTCGTCAAGCCGAACTTCAACAGCGCCGACAAGGCGCCCGGCTCAACGCATGAAGATACGCTGCGCGCGCTGCTGAAGACGCTCAAGGCCATGGGCGCCGGCCCGTTGACGATCGGCGATCGCAGCGGCATGGGCAATACCCGCGAGGTGATGGAGCGGAAGCGGGTCTTCGGGATCGCGCAACAGTTCGACGCGAAGGTCGTTGTCCTTGATGAGTTGCGCGCGGACGACTGGGAGCTGATCAAGCCGCCTGACAGCCATTGGCAACACGGCTTCGCGCTGCCGCGGATGGTGCGCAACGCGGGCGGCATCGTCCAGACGTGCTGCCTCAAGACCCATCGCTACGGCGGCCATTTCACCTTGTCGCTGAAGAACTCCGTGGGCCTGGCGGCGAAGAGCATTCCCGGCAATGCCCACGATTTCATGCGCGAGCTGCACTCCTCGCCCCACCAGCGCCAGATGATTGCCGAGATCAATGCGGCGTATCGTCCCGAATTGATCGTGCTCGACGGCGTGGAAGCGTTCGTGAGCGGCGGACCCGACCACGGCCAGCGGGTCGATGCCGGCGTGGTGCTGGCGGCGACCGATCGCGTCGCGGTGGATGCCGTGGGCGTGGCCTTGCTGCGCCATTTCGGGACTACGCCCGAGGTCAGCCGCGGTGCCATCTTCGAACAGGAACAGATCGCGCGCGCGGTGCAGTTGGGGCTCGGGGTCACCGGACCAGGTCAGATCGAACTGGTGACGGGCGATCGGGAGAGCGCTGCCTTTGCGAAGAAGATCAGGGGAGTTCTGGGTGGTGCGCCGGCAGCCTGAGCCGGTGGTTGTCCCAGCCTGCTCGTCGTCGACGGTCTGCCACAGGGGCGTCGATTCCCGCGGCCCGCACGTGACCGAAAGCCACTTGCGGAGCTGACGCCGAAAAAGGGGCTTTTCGGCCCCTTAATCCCACACCAGAGCTGTGATTCTCCGGGAT
Organism: uncultured beta proteobacterium; assembly: GCA_963823215.1. Classification (GTDB taxonomy): domain Bacteria; phylum Pseudomonadota; class Gammaproteobacteria; order Burkholderiales; family Casimicrobiaceae; genus CAIWHR01. Next base: position 49,154 of record CAWGKT010000017.1, on the reverse strand, counting down.
TTTCCAAAAGCGCCACATCGGTCGTTTGGCCGAGATCCGCCGGCAATTTTGGCCGATGTGATTCCTTCCGACCCGGCAGGTTTGCGGGATACTTCTCGTTGGGCATGACCGAGGTCGCGGAGGCAGTGATGGACATCGACACCGAGAAGGTCGACGACGCAGTCCTTGCAATCCTCTACCTGACACTCCACGATCGTGTACGCGTGTGGAAGGGCATCGATTGGGAGGCTTTGGCGCGCTTACATCAAAAGGGCCTCATCGAAGACCCAGTGGGAAAGCAAAAATCGGTGGTCTTCACTGACGAAGGCCTCCGCAAGGCGGAGCATTGCTTCGGCAAACTCTTCGCAAAGGAATAACTCGTGGGTTCCAACATCCACAACCCTCTGGACTTGATGCCCAACCTCACGGTCGTGGGTTCCAACGTCTACAACCCTCTGGACTTGATGCCCAACCTCACGGTCAACCGGACGCGCCGATTCCATGGCTTCTACTTGGCGAGCCCCGGCACGGCGCGCAGGTTACCTTTCTCGTTGGGCGTCACCTATCGCCGCAGCGTACAATAATGCATTGATCTCGGAGCGCTGACAGTGAAATTTGATATCGAGTGCGAACGCGAAGTCGATGGTCGTTGGCTCGCCGAAGTGCCGCAGTTGCCTGGCGTGCTCGCGTACGGGTCGACCCGTGACGAGGCAATGGCGCGTGCTGAAATTCTGGCGCTGCGCGTTCTTGCCGAACGCATGGAACATGGTGAAAGCGGGCCGCAGTCAATTTCCATCTCTGTGGCAGCGGCGTGAGCCAATGGCCTTCGACCAAGGCGCGTCGCGTATTTTCGGCATTGCTCGCCCTGGGGTGGCGGCTTAAGCGTCAATCCGGGTCGCACCGAACTCTGAGCCGCGATGGATGGCCCGATTTTGTGTTCGCCTTTCATGATGGCGAAGAAATCGGGCCAAAGATGCTTGCGCGAATTGCGAAGCACACGGGTCTCACGCCTTTGGACTTGTAGCGCTGGGACGCCCAACCAGGCGGTCGAGTGGACCCTCGGGCACGTGGCTTCTACTTTGCATGCGCCGTTGCCGCGGGCCGCTCACCTTGCACGTTGGGCGTCATTGCGAGACCCAGATTGACCTATGCCAAAGCGTAGAACGCTATGGATTGTCGCTGGCATCGCGGCTTTGTTCGCCGGTCTCGTAGGCGCGATCATTTTTCTGTCAATGGCGAATATTGTAAGCGTCGCGGTGGCGAAATTAATGTTGGTTGCATTGTTCGGGATGTACATAGGGTTCGGAATTCTAATTGCCGTATATCGCTTGATTGGTAAGCTGCAATGAACGTCATACCGACGCCGCGAGACCTTCGGAAGTATGTGCAAGACGTGTTGCACTTACTTTGCGAATCGGCGCCGCCTAACCGCGCAACACGGACGCCCATCGGCGGGGCTTCGCCCGTGCCGCGGTCGCCGGTTACCCTGCTCGTTGGGCGTCAGATCGATGCGACCTGCGTTTAACGGGATTCGAATGAACAGACGTGACACGGTTTTCGCGCTCCTTGCGCTCGGTGCGGCTCCGCTGGTCTCTCATGGGCAAACGCAAGGCAAGATCTGGCGTGTCGGCTTCCTGACCCAGCGTCGTCGCCCGGACTCCATTGACGCTGACTTCATCGGCGCCTTCCCGCGGGGAATGCGTGAGCTCGGCTACGTCGAGGGCAAGAATCTGGTGATCGAGTGGCGCTTCGACGACAAGCCCGACCACCTTCCCGACTTGGCTGCAGAACTGGTGGGGCTAAGATTGGACGTGATCGTTTCCGGATCGTCGCAAGCGATCAGCGCGCTGCAAAAAGCAACCACGACGATTCCTATCGTTATGTCAACCTCCGGCGACCCGATCGGTAGCGGCTTCGTCAAAAGCCTCGCGCGGCCCGGAGGGAACATCACCGGGTTCTCGAACCTCAGCAGTGACCTGGGCACCAAGCAACTCGAGTTGCTGCTCGGCATGGTGCCCAAGCTTTCGCGTGTGGCCGTCCTGGTGAATCCGGTCAACCCGGCTCTCGGCACGTTTCTGAAGAGCGTTCAGTCCGCAGCGCAGGGGAGCGGCGTGAAGGTTCTGCCGGTGGAAGCACGCACTGCGCAGGAGATCGAGAATGCGTTTCCCGTGATGATTGAGGCAAAGGCCGAGGCAGTCATTGTGGCGACCGACGCGTTGTTGATCCAGCACTACCGCAAGATCGCAGAACTGGCGGCGACGAATCGGTTGCCCTCATCATCAACGATTCGGGAATATGCAGAGGCGGGCGGTCTGATGAGCTACGGGCCGAACCTCGCCGAGCAGTTCAGGCGCGCGGCCACCTACGTAGACAGGATCTTCAAGGGCGCCAAGCCGGGCGACCTGCCGGTGGAACAAGTCACGACGTTCGAATTGTTCATCAACAGCAGGACCGCAAAAGTGCTGAGTCTTACCATCCCGCAATCGCTGCGGCTGCGCGCGGACAGGGTGATCGAGTGATCGTTTGTGCATGCCCGCTGATTATCGTCGGGCCCCCATCCTGCAAACAGCCCGGCCCCCACGCCGGGCATTTTTTGTGTTGATGCTCCCGCAATCCGTGGGCCGTCTCGATTACCGGAAGTCGATCGACCGAACGCCAATGCCAATCCTACGAGGGTCCGACGATAAGCCCAGATCGCTGGGCGAAATCGCGTCGGGGACGATGAAATCTACCCGAATACGATCTGAAAGCGGAATATTCCGCAGTGGCAGTTCGAACGTTTTTTGCTCTGAGTCGTGCCGGTAGACGAAGTCGATCATCGGAGTATTGTTTATGGCGATGCGCACTCGCTGCGGTCGGCCGTGGACGACGAATCCCACCGTGTCGATGCGAACCACTTCGAGGTTGTGGGCCATTTCCGGTGGCAGACTGCATTCGAAGGTTGCCTTCTCCGCGCTGGTCCATCGGCCGTGCGCCTCCGCGACGCTGAATCCCTCCAGCAGATGTGGATCGATCCAGCCCGTGTTGGAAAAATCGAACGCGTGACCGCAGTTGGCCTGAGTTGCGAGCCTGCTCAATACGCACGACCCGTCCAATATGGCCAGGGAACTGGACAGCAACAGTCGGCGACAGCTCGGCACATCGTATGGCGCCCGGTTCGCTGTCGTGATAATCGTTCCAACGCGTTCCTGCTCGCTGAAATGCCGGCCCGACAACACGTCGTACGCATTGGCCGATCGCGGCGCCTTCAGCGTACCGATGGAGAGCATGTATGCGATCGGAGCGGGCATACCCGCTAGATTGACTACGTAATCGTACTTGTCGGGCGTACTAGCCATTTGGGTTGCGCGGAGAAGCCTAACCTGTCGCTCCAATGAAACAAGGCTCGATGTGCTGATCACCTTGTGTGCTGGTATGACGGATACGAACGAGATCGCTATCAGGACGATCGGGAGCACGAGCGCCTGCACGATATCGGGTTTGTCCACGCTCGCAGCCGCGTTTGCACGGCACACGACGTACAGGCCAGGAAAAACCGCAAGTTCCACCAGGAGCACCGAATGCAGGCCGAAGACGTACTTTCGGACGGCGTATTCGGATCCGTGTCCTAGGTAGAGAGCGAGGATCTGGGCAAAACACAGAATCACCACTGAGAGCGCATACAGTGGGATGCACTTTGCGGCCGGGAAACGCACGCTCCAGCCGCGACGGTCGAGTTTTCGCCACGCGCCGAGCATGATCGCCGAAGCCAATGCGACCACGAGGCACAGAAGGCCTATCGCGGCCGGGCCGGAATAATGTGTAGGGGAGCGATCCATTGTTCCTACTGATCTCCGCCATCGCGCGAAAGGTCGGATTTAGCAATACGGCTGCCGTGACCGCGATTGCCAACGCTAGGCCCGCCATCGACTCCCGCGCCCATCCTGATACGCGCGCTGCCCGAGCTGCTAAACCCTCGAAAACTACTACGCAGAACAGGAATCCCAGCAGCTCGAGCGCTGGGAGCAAATGGATTAGCGTGGTGAACCAGGCGCTCGTGGCGATGATCAGGTATCGCGCGACGGGTCGCGAGCCCGCCCGCTCGAGGTACACGCAGGTCGCCAGCACAACCAAAACGATGGCCTGCGCGGCAATCTGCGGAAGGAAATAATTCCCGATAACCTCGTGTGCGTGCAATTCAGCCTTAATGAACAGCCTGTTGAGAACCAGCAGACCCGCCAGCACGGCGCCCGACAACAAGGCCGCTGGTCTCGGGGCCCACATCAGGATGAAAATGATTGCTCCCCAAGCGAGGACGATCGACCCGAGCGCGACCAGCTGCATGCCGACAATGGGCGAATCGAAGACGCTGCCCAGAAGGGCAGCGGCAATGTGGCTTGCCTTGGGGTATACGTTCATTTCTCCCAGTGTTGGATCGTCGCCCGGAGGCAAATCCCAAAACTCGGCGACGCGCTCCACGAGCGCGTAATGGTGCGCAAGGTCGGCTGAATGCGGCGACCAAAGGGAATTGAAAGCGGAACAGACGAGGCCCGCGGCCAAGGCGAGGATCAGCGCGACTCGGATTGGGATCGCGGGAACGTGCATCGAGACGCTCATCGTATTCGGCGATGTTACGATGAGCCTGTTCGATGCGAGAGCATCTCGAGAGCGATCTGCTGACCATCCCGAATGGCGTAGTTGGTCCCCCGATCTTCCGGATAGATCTGCGCCATCGTGGATATCCAGGCGTTCTCGAATGGAGTGCCTCGTCCGGGTACGTATTGCGAGTAGTTGCGTTCCGTGACCGGCTGCGCAAACTCCGTGCGCCAAACCCTGTATTCGGTGATCCAGTCTCGCCCGAGACTCGGAAACATCCGCTGAAGATGGCCGAAGGCGAATTCAAAGTAGTCCTTGTCGCTGTACGCCCACGCCGCATCTTCCTTGGCGACGTAGCGGGACAGGTACGCGATGTGCGCGCCCCGATAGTTCTCCGGCGGATCGAAGTTGGTGTGCTCGATGATGCCCACGAACGGAAAGCCGGGATCGTTGACGTTCAGCCAGTAGGTATCCGACAGACTTTGATTGAGCTCGAGTACGAGGCAAATGTTGCCGAGATATCGGACCCGCAGCAGCCGATCGATCCATGCGTCGTGTCCGGTGTCCTTCAGAATGTCTGCGATGATCGGTAGAGCGGGTGTGAAAAGGAACTGACGGCCCGCAATCTCCCTGTCTCGAACCACCACGGACTGCAACTGGCCGTTGGAGTGCCGAACACTCTGTACCGTCGCATCGAGTTCAACATCACCGCCTGCGCTTCGAATGGCGTCGACGATCGCCTCCGAAAGCCGGCCGAATCCACCCCTGAAGTAGGCGAGTTCCTCAGCACCCGTCTTGCCGCGCGTACTGCCGCGGAGCACGAGCTTCTTCCAGAACCAAACTGCTCCAACCGCGTCGGCGTAGATCGAGAACTTCGCGTTGATCAGCGGCTCCCAGACCACGCGATACGCATTCGATCCGCAGATCGGTTCGAGCCATTCGCGGATCGACAGATGCTCGATCTCCCGCCAGTCCTTGATCGCGCGGACGCGCGCCACGAGCAGGCCCAGCCGGATTCGGTCCAGTATCGGCAACGGGGTAAAGCGCATCAGATCGAGGGGCGTTGACAGACGCCAGTTGCGCCCCCCGTAGTAGAGGCCGGTCCGCGACGGCCGCCTGACGATGTGGTCGGACAGCCCCAACTCCGCGACGAGCCGAGGCACGTACCGGTCGTTGGTGAACCAATGGTGATAGAACTTTTCGATACGTACGCCGTCATGGAATTCGAACGTGCCGGCGAGGCCACCCGGTGCGCTATCGCGCTCCAGGACGAGCACTCGCCTTCCCGCGCGCGTCAGGCGAAGGCCTGCCGAGAGACCCTGTGAATCCCGCGCCGACGATGATGGCGTCATACGTCCCGTTCATCGTATCGCGATACGCTACCCGGCTTGGCTCGCGGAGCTGCGAGTGGCGACGATCAGATCAGGCCGCAGCAGCAATGCGACGCCGCCAGCGAAGGTCGTCGGCAGCCAGAGTCCAAGATGGGACAGAATCGCGAGGCTCGCCGCCTGCGCAGGAGTGCCCCCAAGAAGCGTCGTGGCCATGTACGCAGCGAGATGAAAGGGTCCGACATATCCAGGCGACGACGGCACGAGCGTTGCCAGCGTCGCTATCGCCATCACCAAAACCGCCCCGTACGCGTTCGCATCGAGGCCAACGCCTCTCAGCAGAGCGAGAAACAACCCCGCCTCGCCAATCCAGACGAACGTCGAGACACCGACGGCGCCAGCGAGCACGCGTGGTGACGACATCGCGCCGATTCGCTCCAGGAGACTTCGCGCGACGTTCCCTATCATCGCGAACCGCGACTCTCGTCCCATCCGTCGCCCATGTGCGGTCGACGCGAAGTTCGGCAGCGCTCTGGCGGCGATCGCGAGACAGACGATCACGACGCATCCAAGGATCGCCACGGAAAGTGCGCTTCTGAGCCAGTCGGGCCACGGCAGCTGGTTGACGAGCGCCATTCCGCCCGTCACGCAACACACCAGGATCGCCAAATCGAGGAACCGCTCGACCAAGAGACTTGCGGTCGCGTTGGTCCGCGACACGCCGATCGCTCGAGGGAAGACGAGCGCTCGCAGAACGTCCCCGGCGCGCAAAGGCAGTACGTTGTTCAGCGCGATGGATGCGAGGAACGGCGCCACACATTGTACAAACGATACGACGGCCCCACCGGCGCTCAACAACATCGACCAACGTGCGATTCGCACGACGTAGCCAAGGCACAGCGAACCAATCCCTGCGGCGAGGTACCACCAGTTGAATCGGGAGAGCTCGCGCTGCAACTCGCTCGCGTCGACCTTGATCATGATGACGGCGAGACAGACGGCGGAAACCAGAACTCCGCTGAGGATCCGCATTCGGTGCGATTTGCCCGGCAAGGAGCGCGGCACCGACGGGTTCGGTCGAGCGGTCATCGACGATTCCAGACGCACCACGGGCCGTTTCCGTCGTTCCAGAGTTCCTCCAGGATGCGCTTGTCGCGAAGAGTGTCGCATGGCTGCCAGAACCCGTGATGGCGGAACGCCATGAGCTCTCCATCTCGCGCCATTCGTTCGAGCGGCGCGCGTTCCCACGACGTGCGATCACCGTCGACATAAGTGATCGCTCGCGGCTCGAGAACGAAAAATCCGCCGTTGATCCACCCGATCTCGGTGCTTGGCTTCTCTTCGAAGCTCGAAACATGATCCTTATCGTCGACATTCAACACGCCGAACCGGCCGGGAGGTTGAACGGCGGCCACCGTGGCGAGCTTTCCATGACGACGATGGAATTGAAGCTCGAGCGAGATGTCGACGTCGGCCAGGCCGTCCCCGTACGTGAACAGAAACGTCTCGTCGCCGAGCAATGGTGCAATGCGTCGGAGGCGACCGCCGGTCATCGTATCGATGCCGGTATCGATCAGCGTGATTTTCCAGTCCTCGGTTCGGGAACCGATCATCTGATGCTCGCCGTTTGCGAGATCAATGATCATGTCGTCGGTGTGTCTGCGATAGTTGAAGAAATACTCCTTATCGCATAACCCTTGTAGCCGAGGCACACGATGAAATCGTTGATTCCGTGGAATGCATACAGCTTCATGATGTGCCACAGAAGCGGACGGCCGCCAATTTCGACCATCGGCTTGGGCCGATGATCTGACTCCTCGGCGATCCGCGTACCGAGGCCGCCGGCAAGGATGACGGTTTTCATAGTCCCTGGATTGGCTAGAGCTTCATTTCGTCGATCGAGAAATTCACTGCGTCTTCCACGATGGCAACCGGCTCGTCGCGCAGTAGTACATAGATTCGCAATAGATATTCACCGAGGATTCCCAACAGCAACGATTGCAGGCCGATCCCGAACAGGACGAGTATGTGAACGCTTGCGAGTCCCTGGGGAAGTTCGGGGTGGGCCAATCTCAGCACGACATAGTAGACAGCGCCAACGACACTGAGCGCCAGGATGAACGCTCCCGCAAGCGACGCCAGCCGAAGCGGCACGATCGAGTGGTTGAATACGCCGGCGACGCCGAGTCGGACCAATTGACTCAAACTGAACTTGCTTTGACCGGCAACGCGGGCGTCTCTATCGTACTCGATTCCGGTCTGTCGGAATCCGAGGCTGGCTATCATCCCGCGGAGATACGGATTGGCGACTCTGAATCGCACCAGCGCGTCGACGATCTTGCGATCCACCAGACGAAAATCACCGACGTTTCGTGGGATGGGGTGTTCGCTTAGCCGCTCGACAACCCAGTAGCCAAGTTTCCGAAAGCCGTTGAGTAGCGCCCCTTCTTTCCGCGATCGCCGTATTCCGTAGACGACGTGATAGCCTTGCTGCCACAGGTCGAAGAACTGCTCGACCATCTCGGGCGGGTCCTGCAAGTCGGCGTCGACCTGGACGACGGCGTTGCCGCGGGTATGCATGTAGTTGGCGAGTATCGAGCGCTGGAAACCGACATTCCGCGAAAATCGAATCGCCCGGACGCGTTCGTCGTGCTCTGCGAGATCGACGAGTTTGAGCCACGTCTCATCGTCCGAGTGATTGTCGCTGAACACGAACTCCATCCGACAGCGGGCAGCCATTCGATGTGCGACAGCGCACAAGCGGCGATAGAGTGCGTCCAGATTCTGGGCCTCGTTCAACACCGGGATGGAGACCGATATCAGCGGCAACGCCGCGGAGTCGCCCGGGTGTGCGCGTTCGTTCATCACGCGGGCTAGTGTGTTCTTGTCACTGGCGATCGAACGCATTCGGCAACCGCTAATTCTATGGCGGAATGAAACTCAGACCTGCATCGCCAGCCGCTGGCTCGCTGAAACGCACTGGAATCACCTACTACATAAGGATACTCGTCGGGGCGCATGTCGCGCATTCCAAATCCAAGCAAGGCATCTGACACGCCAACCGTTCGCGCGACGTGAGTCGCGAAATCGGCGACCGTATGGCCGATTCCCGAGCAGACATTGTAAGGTCCGCTTGGCATGCCGCCAGCCGCCAAAACATGCACCGCCCGAAGCAGACCCTCGCAAGCGTCGTCAACGTGCACGAAGTCACGCATCTGGGTGCCCATTGTTAACGGGACCTGGGTACCTTCGGCGAAGTGGCGAAGCAGCGTGGGGAGCAAACGGTGCGGCGCCTCGCCAGGTCCGAAGACATTGAACAATCGGATGACCGCGGCTGGCACGCCAACGGTCCACGCGTCCGCCAGCGCCAGGAGACCGCCGGCTGCCTTCGATGCCCCGTAGATGTTCCGATGTTCGAGAGGTGCGCGCTCATCGATCGGTCCCGCGCAACGCGCCCGATCGTATTCGGCGCTGCTTCCCGAAATCACGATGGCATTCGCGCCGAGCTCGGCCGCCAATCGAACCATCTGCGAGGGCCATACCGCGTTCACGAGTGCGAGCTTCGACGGGTCGCGGTCATCCGGTCGAACACCTGCCGCTGCGAGGTGGATCATCCCCGATATCCGCCGGCCGTCAAGGCGCTTCCGTAGATCGCCAGGGTCGAGCGTGTCGACGACGATCTCCTCCACGTCCGGTAGGTTCAACGAGCGGCGAGTCAGAGCGAGTATTCCGGCCGTACCGGCTTGACGCAATACACGAATCAGTCTCGATCCGATGAACCCGGAGGCCCCGGTGACGAGCAGAGGACTCGGCGACGTCATTCGAAGCGCAGCCAACTCCACCCGAGCTCCGTCATGTTCCGGCGCGCCCGCTTGTTGCCGGCCTTGGCGATGCCTTGCTCAGAACCCAGGCGGCCGCTTGCTCCAAGAACCAAGTTCATCGTTGAATTGCAGATCGCCAGCTTTCGATCTGGTTCCGCATTATATTCCAGGCCGACGTGGGGTCGAGATAGAAATCTCGATACCATTTTGCGGTCTCGGAGATCACACGATCGGAATCCCATGCCGGTATCCAGCCAAGCTCGTTGCGAGCCAAAGAACTGTCAGAGCGCCAGACTTCTGGCTTCGGGCAATGGATTGTCCATGTATTCGATAGGTGGGCGTTTCCACTCGCGAACGATCATCTCAAGTACATCGCGAACGGAAAACCGTCGTGGGTCGTGCGGTCCCAAGTTCCAAGCCTTTGCAAATCTGGCCCCATCCGTCGACGCCAGACCTGCCAGCAGCATCAGACAGCCCTGCGCAAACGCCAGCACGTGTTGCCATGGTCGCGTTGCATCGGAACCTCAGGGTCAAACCGGTATTGTTCACAATCGCACGAACGAAATCGGGAACGAGACGATCCTCGGACCAGTCTCCACCACCGACAATGTTTCCGCCACGAGCGGACGCGATGAGGGGATTTGCTCCCAGATCGGTCGGATACGAAGCCGCATAACTCTGGATGATCATTTCGGCCGCACTCTTGGAAGCGCTGTAGGGATCCTTGCCGCCGAGCGGATCGTTCTCCCGATAGGGCCACGGCCACTCGTTATTCTTATATACCTTGTCGGTCGTGACGCAGACCACGGCCCTGACGCTTGACACCGATCGCGCCGCTTCGAGCACGTGGGCCGTTCCCAATGTATTAGTTGCAAATGTTAGAACGGGTTCGCGATTCAGTCGGCGAACCAAGGGCTGCGCTGCAAGATGGAGAATCAGTTCAGGTTCGGTCGCACTAACCGCCCCAAGCAGCGAATCAAAGTCACAAATGTCGCCAAAGATCGTAGGTACCCGCCGCTCGAGGCCAAGGACGCTAAAAAGGGCAGGATCGGTATCAGGAGGGAGAGAGAAGCCAAAAGGCTGGGCGCCAATGCCTTCAAGCCACGAACGGACCCCGCCCCGTGAATCCCGTGTGGCCGGTGACCATAATCTTACGTCCGTGAAGGCTCGATTCGAACGGGAGCAGGTCCTTGAATTTGTTCACGATGCGACAGTATACAGGGATCGCTGTGGTGCCAGAATGTCGCTGCAGCCGCGCGCAAGGCATTGCTCGCTAATACGCACCCAGCCAGCCCAGCTAGCGGCCACCCTACCGAGAAATCGACAACGAAGTCCAACAGGCAAGCACTCCATTGACGCCAGCGTAGTGACTGATATAGAGACGCGACCATTCCAGCCGCATTCAACGGCGCGGCCGACTCAGATTTCATGTTTGTCCGACAATGTGCTCGCCTCCGTCTCCGAAATGAATCACCTGCTCCAAATGAACCGATCTCTCGACATTCGTTGGCCTGCCCTCGCCATCCTGGAATACGTGCTCTTGGCGGGCGTCGCAGGCGTATTGGTCACCCTGCCTCATCAGGCGCCCAGGCTTGTCGGCGACGGAGGCGAATACTACGCCATGTACATCGCTTGGCTCGACACGCATCGGCCGTTCATGACGGATGCAAGCTGGGCGGAATATGCGCGATTGTCCGCCGTCGATACCAGCTACCTCCATACCGTCACTGCAGACATGTTAAAGCGCGCCTTCGGGGTTCTGGCGCTGGGTCCGACGGGGGATTTCAATCATTTCTGGTTCTACAGTCTGCTTGCCGCGATACCTGGACGCCTCCTGCGGACGTTCCACCTGATCGTCGATCCCCACACTTCATTTATTTTCGTCCACTGGGTCCTCCTGACAATCGCGTTCGCCATCTCAAAACAACAGTTCGGATGGCGCGGGTTGTGTGACGACGCTGTTCTTGACATTGCTTTCGCCGGTTCTCTGGTACGTCGACAAAGTCCACACCGAATTCTTCACCTTTACGCTGACGCTATGCGCCGTGATCTTGTTTGTCAGCGAGAAGTACATCCCTGCGGCTCTATTCCTCGCGCTCGTAACCACGCAGAACATCAGCTTCGGAGCGATAGCGGCGATACCTATCATCGTTAATGCGATATGCCGAAAGGACTGGCACTATCGTCCGACGGAAGTGGCGATGCTGGTCGCGGTTTGTCTACTGGTGCTGGTGCACCCGGCCTACTATTTCTTTCGACACGGCGTAATCACCCCGCAGCTGCTCGCAGGAGGCGCCCAGATAGGCGCGAATCTCGCGATTGCGCCCATCTGGTTTTTTGATCCTGACGTCGGACTATTCAGCAACTGGCCTCTCGGCGTGGGCTTGTTGTTGCTGGCGATTTTGGCGAAACGGAAGGGCGTTCCCTGTGCAGAGCGCCGTGGCTATTGGTTTGCGTTCGTCGTCGTCTACCTTGCCATCAGCTTGGTCGCTCAGTCGTCGACCGATAACCTGAATTCAGGCGCCTCGTCGAGTATTGCACGGTATGCGACTTGGTACCTCGCGCTCTTTTTCCCCGTGATATTGATGACGTTGAATTGGTTAACGCGGGCCGGTGCCGCGTACCGATTCCTTGGTTTACTCATAGCCCTGGCGGGTGCAACGTACAACACTCTCCATTACTACCCGAGCGAGCGCGAGGGATGGTCGACACCCTCACCCATTTCTGGTTGGATCCAGACTCATTGGCCTTCGCTGTACAACCCGCCGGCCGAAATATTCGCCGAGCGAAACAGCGGAATCGGCGAATCACCGGCACTTGGGCAAGCACTTGCAGTCGTAGGCCCAGACTGCCGCAAGATGCTCATGTTCAATATTGAGGGTCGAACTTCCATTTTTGGTGGTTTCAACTGTGGCTTGGATTACGCGCTTCTCAGCGAGGTAGTGCGCAAGCGAATTCGCGACACGGACGTTCGACCGGGACTCGTCTACGATCGGCTGACTGACACCGAAGCGGAATTTGCGCGATTCAGATGCCCCTCGAAAATCGATTTTGGTAAAGGTGGAAATCTGACCTTCAGCATCGCCACGGGTTTCTATGGGCCTGAAGCTGGAGGTCGCTGGAGCGATCGGCCTAGAGCAAGACTAATTTGCTGGCTCGGTGATCCAGGACCCAACCGCTTCACCTCATTGGTCATGACGACCAGCGGCTTCGTCATCAACAAACGGCGTCAGCGCATGCTCGCGTCCATCAATAAGATGGCAGCGACGGAAATCTCCTACGATGTGGATTGGGGGAAAAAGACAGTCACGATGAATATTCCGCCCAGTGTTGCCGGTGAATTGGAACTCGAATTCGAGTTCCCCGACGCCATATCACCTCGCGCCCTGATGGGCGCCAACGATCCCCGTGAACTTGGCGTGTGGTTTGAGTCGATCGAGTTTAAGCGCTAACGTGCGCTAACTACGGGACCATTCGCCTTACGCGTCCTTCGAATTGCCGCATGGAACGTAGGCTCCCGCCGTTCACCTGGACCGGCTGCGCGAACGCGATCCCGAGCGCCTGCTCTACGAGAGCGCCAAGTCCGGTCTGGGCGGGAACGGCCTGCTGCTACTGACGCCGCTACAGCTGCTCTGACGGTCCCCCCCGGTAACGGATCAGTTCTGAATCAGAGTTCGGCCGCTTCGCGCCTCTCCTTCACCCCTTCAGGAGCCAGCGCACCAAACCTGCTCTTTTTTGAACCGTACGAAATTCGGGGGAGGACGTCACCTGCCAGAAAAGCCCATTCTCCGTTGTCTACCAGGAGGGGAAGCTTACGCAGCGACCATCGCTTCGGTCAACGTCCGCGCCGTCAGATCGCCTGGGACGACGGGCGGTGCGGACGCATGGGCCTCCAGGATCGGCGAACCGAGGCCTCTTTAAGCGGTGGAACTCGAACGCTCCGGCGCGGGCGTTGATCGCGTGGCGCTTCGTCAACGCAGCGGCTTGCGAGCCGCGAAATACATGATGTAGGCGTCTTCAGGATCATCGACGATAGGGCTACCGAGCACGAAGTCCTCGTATTCAAAATGGCCGGTTCTCCGAGAAGTTGGCATCTCGCAGATCCCGTGCGTTGCCTCGATTTCGAACCCCGTTCGCTGAAGCAGCTCTCGCAGTTCGGCAACCTCGTATTCGTGCTTGTGTTCGGGATGAATGAATCCTCCGCCGATTTCTTTCGTGTGCATCGACGTAAGCCCACGGTTCGGCGTGTCGAGGCAAAAGCGACCACCCGGGACCAATATCCGGAATACCTCCGAGCACATGCGCTCCCCCGCAACTCGATCGACGTGCTCGATACTTTGACCCGACCAGGCAAGATCGAATGATGCAGTGGCGAATGCGTCGAGGCGCGTCATATCCCCGACGTGCGCAGTGATCTGAGCTGCGTCGCGTTCACCAAAGCGTGCGTTGCGGTACATCGCATGTCGATCGCTCGGGGTTCGATTTCTCCCGCGACCCACCGGCACGCTCGATGATGTAACATAAGTTTCGCACATGCGAGGTGGTGGTCCCGATCTGGTTCAATGCTAGTTGCGAGACATCCATGATCCAGACCACAGCGAGGCCACTGCCTCGCATGTGCGACTCTATTGTTACGTCATCAAATCTGAGACTCCTTCTTGGGAGCTAACAGTCGTGCCAACCGAATATTCACGCATCGTAAGGATCGGATCGAAGGATTATCAATTGGTGTCCGACGATGACTATTTGAGTCAGATGGGCGACCGGTTTGAACCCGAGACGGTTCGCTTGTTCGATTGCCTGGTGTCAAAAAACACTCAGATCCTGGACGTCGGCGCCAATATTGGATGCACGTCCATCCTGTTCGGGCAATTGGGAGGGCGAGTTGTCTCCTTCGAACCCTCGCCCACCACATTCCGTCTTCTCGAAAAGAACATCGCTCGGTCGGGACTGAACAATATCGAACTGCACAACTGTGCCTTGGGGGCGAGCACAGAGATGTCCGAGTTGACCTTCGCGCCGAATAATCGCTCGGGTGGATTCGTGTCAGACAAGACGAAGGCGAGCGCGGGACACGTCACCGAAACAATCCACATCAAAAGACTAGACGACATTGCGGATCAAGTCCTTTCGCCCTCGGCGCATTTGATGGATAATTTGATCAAGCTCGATGTCGAAGGATTTGAGATAAGCGTGATAAACGGCGCGCGCAACGTCATTGACTCGCATAAGCCAATTGTCGTGATGGAATTGAATCATTGGTGTCTCAACGCGTTTCAAAGGATTTGCGTTCCCGACTTCTTCGATTATCTGCGTGGGATATTCCCAATTCTGCTTGCGGTGGAGGGGAGCGGCTACGTGAGCTTGCACGACGAGAGCGCAAGTTACATCGTCATGTACCAACACATCATCCATTTCAAGTACAAGACCATAGTGGCGGCATTCAACGACACGGTGCTTCAACGACTTGCAAGAGAATACCGGCACTCGACTTAGGACAATCGCCCAGGCTGCTAGGCCGTCACCACAGCTCGCGATAAACTGCGACGGTGCGTTCAGCACAAGCGCGCCACGTATACGGCATTGCGTGGGCTATTCGCTTCGCGCGCTCGGCCTCGTCCGCGGACGTCTGCGCGAAACTCGCCATCGCGTCCGTCAGGGCTTTCGTATCGCGCGCGTCGACGTACGCCACGAGGTGCGCACCGAGATCTCTCAACACCGGCAGATCGCTTGCGATGATCGGCAGACCCTTGGCGAGCGCTTCCAGGATCGGCAGGCCAAAGCCCTCTGCAAGCGAAGGAAATACGAACGTCCCGGCTCCGGCATAGAGCTGATAAAGCTCCTCGCGCGGCACGTAGTCGAGCCACACGCAACGATTCTGCGGGCGCGCGTCCTCGAGGCGCCGGCGCAGGGTTTCCGCATTCCACCCGTACTTTCCTACGATGACCAACTGCCGCTTTCGACGAATTGCCTGCGGCAAGGCTTCGTATGCATCGAGCAGCGCCTCCACGTTCTTGCGAGGCTGCAGCGTACCGACGAAAAGGAAATACCCGGGCTCGAGCTTCCTTCGCAGCAGCGTGCTCTGCATCGCGCGCTCATCCACGGGTTCAAACCATTCGCCGTCGATTCCGAGCGGGATCACGCGGGTTCGTTCGGCGCGGATTCCGTAGCTCGAAACCACCTCGTCCCTTCCCGCCTCCGAAATGGCGATCACGCGATCTGCATTGCGGACGCTTTGCGCAAGCAGCCAGTTCTTGAAGCCACGCAATCGCTGGTTCGCCCACTGCGGATGGACGATCGGGATGGCGTCGTAGACCGTCGCCACCACCGGCGTGCGCCGCAGCCGCGGAACCATGTAGTCGGTCGAGTGATAGAGATCGACCGCCCGCTCGAGCCGGCTGCAGCCCGGCGTCCTCGCGTGCGCGACCGCGCCCAGTGCGACGGCAATCGGCAAGGGAATGGCCAGCCGAATGTCGGCGTGCCGCGGGAGCGTGAGCCCGCGGCCGGATACGTGAGGCGTGTCGACGCGTTTGACCGCAAGACCCGGGCGCTCGACGTGCGCGAGCAACGCTTCGGTATAGGTGCCGATACCGTCGAGACCGCCGCGTGCGCGGCGTGGATCGACAACGCCTGAACTGATGCCGACTACACGTGATTCGGAGACCTGAATCCCCCGGAGAGCCGATGCGCATTTGTTATAATCCCGGCGGCATAAACAGCGTCGCCCTGCCTCTTCTTGATGCCGCGCAGCCTCCCTCGCCCCGCCCCGTGCCCAAGCTGCTGATCACTGGCCATACCGGCTTCGTGGGCCGGGTCCTTGCAGAACAGGTGACCGCGGAACATGGGGATCGCTGGACCCTCGCCACGCTGGCCGAGCATCAGGACGTGCGCGACCCGAAGCTCGGCGAACAGATTGCGCCGATTCGCGCGGATGCGGTCATTCATCTCGCTGCGCGCACGAGCGTCGCCGAGTCTTTCCAGGACGCTGACGGATATTTCGACGTCAATTTCAATGGAACGCTCAATCTCCTTCGCGCGCTCCGAGCAACGGATTTCCGTGGTCGCTTTCTCTACGTCAGCAGCGGGGATTGCTACGGCGCGATCGATGTAGCGCAGCTGCCCGTGGACGAGCTGCAGCCGCTGCGACCGCGCAGTCCCTACGCGGTAAGCAAGGTAGCCGCCGAAGCCTTGTGCTTTCAATGGTCGCAGACGGAAGGGCTGGATGCGATCATCGCGCGACCATTTAATCATATCGGCCCGGGTCAGGACGAGCGGTTCGTCGTGCCGTCGCTGGTCAAGCAGGTGTGCAGCATTCGCGACGGGCGCTCGCCGAACGAAATCGTGGCCGGAAATCTCGACGTGACGCGCGACCTCACCGACGTACGCGACGTCATCGAGGCGTATCTTGCGTTGCTCGAAAACGGGCGCAAGGGCCACGTGTACAACATCGGTTCCGGACGCGAGGTTCGCATTCGCGATGTACTCGATATCCTTCTCGATCTCGCGAACGTGAAGGCTCGCGTGACGACGGATCCGCAGCGCACGCGCCGCGACGAGCAGCTGCGCATGCGCGCCGATGTGGCCAAGATCAAATCGCACACCGGCTGGGCGAGCCGTATCCCATTGGACGAGTCGCTTCGCGACATCCTCGCTTCCCGGACTGACAGGCTTCCAACATGACGAAAAACGCGCTCATCACCGGCATCACCGGTCAGGACGGGGCCTATCTCGCCCGGCTTCTCCTCGACAAGGGTTACCGCGTCACGGGTTTCAGCCCCCGGCGCGGAAGCGATACGCTCTGGCGGCTGCGGGAGCTCGGCGTGCTCGATCGCATCGAGCTCGTGTACGGGGACGTCACCGATCTCGGCTCCGTCCTCCTTGCGGTTCGCGGTGTCAAGCCGGCCGAGCTTTACAACCTCGCCGCGCAGAGCTTCGTCGGCGCTTCGTGGGATCAATCCGCGCATACCGCGCAGGTCGACGCGATCGGCGTGGTCAACTGTCTGGAAGCGATCCGCCAGATCGATCCGCAGATCCGCTTCTATCAGGCGTCGACGAGCGAGATGTTCGGGAAGATCCAGAACGAGCGGCAAAGCGAAAGCACGCCGTTCTACCCGCGCAGCCCCTATGGCGTGGCGAAGCTGTACGGCCACTGGATCACCATCAACTACCGCGAGAGCTTCGGGCTGCATGCGTCCAGCGGGATTCTCTTCAATCACGAGTCGCCGCTGCGCGGCATCGAGTTCGTCACGCGCAAGGTCACCGACAGCGTGGCGCGAATCAAGCTGGGGCTCCAATCGGAGCTGCGGCTCGGCAACATCGACGCGAAGCGCGACTGGGGCTTCGCAGGCGACTATGTCGAGGCCATGTGGCTGATGCTGCAGCAGGAGCGTCCCGATGACTACGTGATCGCGACCGGCATCAGCACGACCGTACGCGACATGTGCCGCATTGCCTTCGGACACGTGGGGCTGGACTACGAGCGTCACGTCGTCGTGGACACCAAGCTGCTGCGGCCGGCGGAGGTCGACGTGCTGTGCGGCCACCCGGCGAAGGCGCGGGAAAAGCTGGGTTGGGCGCCGAAGACGACGCTCGACCAGCTGATCGGCATGATGGTCGAGGCGGACTTGCAACGCCTTTCGGGCCGACGGTGAGCGCGGCAGTCGTGGTGGACTCGTCGTCATGTCCCCCGTAGGAATGCTGCAGGCGCTGTGGCGGTACCGTGGATTCGTGGCGGCGAGCGTCGCACGCGAGTTTCAGGTGCGATCCCGCGGATCGGCTCTGGGCTTCGTCTGGAATCTGATCGGCCCGATCGGCAACGTCGTCGTCTTCACGGTGATCTTCGCGCAGGTGATGCGCGCGCGACTGCCCGGGGTCGGTGACATCTACGGTTACGGGATCTTCCTGTGCTCGGGCGTGTTCGCGTGGGGTCTGTTCGTCGAGATCGTTCAGCGCGGCGCCGGCATGTTCATCGAGCACGGCAACCTGCTGAAGAAGGCGAGCTTTCCCAAGTCGAGCCTTCCGGTCATCGTCGTTCTCTCGGCGCTCGTCAATTTCGCCGTCGCCTTCGGAATTTTCATGGTGTTCCTCGTCGTGACCGGCCGGTTTCCCGGATGGGTCGCGCTGGCAGCCATTCCCATCGTCGCGTTGCTGGTGGCCTTCGCCACGGGCCTCGCGACGTTTCTCGGCACGCTCAACGTGTACTCGCGCGACGTCGGCCAGGCCGTGACGATCCTGATGCAATTCTGGTTCTGGCTCACGCCCATCGTCTATCCGATCGCCGCCGTGCCTGAGTTCGTCCGTGACTGGTTCGCGTTCAATCCGATGGCGCCCATCGTCGCGGCGTTGCAGCGCATTTTTGTCGAGGGATTGCCGCCGCGGTGGGAGAGCCTCGCGCTCCCCATGATCGCGGCGGCGGTAGCGTTGCTCGCCGGCGCGATGACGTTTCGTGCCAACGCCGACAATATCGCAGACGAGCTATGATGCCGGTGCTCGAACTGCGCAACGTCGGGAAGGCCTATCGACGCTATCCGAACGCGCGCACTCGCCTGATCGAAACCGTGGCGCCGTGGCTCGGGAAGCGGCACGAAACGGTGTGGGTGCTGCGCAACGTCAACCTTGCCGTCCGGCGCGGCGAATCGGTGGGGATCGTCGGCCACAACGGTGCCGGCAAGAGCACGCTGCTGAAGCTCATCACCGGGACCGCGAAAGCCACCGAAGGAAGCATTCATGCCGACGGGCGGATCGCCGCGATCCTCGAGCTCGGCATGGGTTTCCATCCGGAGTTCACCGGCCGGCAGAACGCGTGGATGTCGGGACAGCTGCTCGGCCTGTCGGCCAAGGACGTGAGCGATGCGATGCCGGCGGTCGAGGCCTTCGCCGAGATCGGCACCTACTTCGACCAGCCGCTGCGTGTCTACTCGAGCGGCATGCAGGTCCGGCTGGCGTTCAGCATCGCCACCGCGGTGCGTCCCGACGTGCTGATCGTCGACGAGGCGCTGTCGGTCGGCGACGCCTATTTCCAGCACAAGTGCACGGCGCGAATGAGATCGTTCAGGGATCAGGGGACGACCATGCTGCTGGTGTCCCACGACCCGACCGCGGTGAAATCGCTCTGCGACCGCGCCGTCCTGCTCGATCACGGCAAGGTGATCAAGGACGACGCGCCCGATCGCGTGCTCGACTACTACAACGCGATCATCGCGCGCCGCGAAGCGGAGTACAAAATCCGCGAGGGGGAGGCGGGTGCGGGATCGCGTCGATCGATCCGCTCGGGCGACGGGCGGGCCACGATCGAGTCGGTGGACCTCGTCGACGCGCAGGGCGGCTCGATGCGCGCGCTGCGCTCCAACGCGCCGGTGAAGGTTCGCGTCGCCTTCGATGTCCGTGTCGTCGCTGCCCTCGATGACCGTGGGCTTCCTCATCCGTGACCGGCTGGGCAACGACGTGTTCGGCACCAATACGCATCATCTTGGAATTCCCGAGCTTGCGTTGGAGGCCGGCCGGCGTTTTGCATGCGAGTTCGACATCGGCCGGATGTCGCTCGGTGTCGGCCACTACAGCATTGCGATCGCGCTGCATGAAGCGGACTCGCACGTCGCCGGGAACCACGACTGGTGGGAGCAGGCGCTGGTGTTCGAAGTCCTGCCCGACGACGAGCCGTTTCGCCTTGGCGTGGCGAACCTGCCGGTGCGATGCGCGGGGATCGTCGCCGTTGACCCGGTCGTGCACCCATGACGACGCGACGACGGCGCGGGCTCGTTGCGATGCTGCTTGCGCAGCTCGAGGCGCGGCCCGGATTCCGACGGGCGATCGTGCGGCGGCTCGACCGGTTCCCCGGATTGAAGCGCGAGTTGAAGCGGTCGCTGGCCCGAATGCGCGCGCGGGCGGCGGGAGGCCCGGCGTCTGTGCGACGCGAACTCGAGGCCGAAGGTCTCTCCGCGCGCGCCACGCGCGTGCTCGCGGACCTCGATCGCGCCCGCGAGGCTGCCGACCGCGCGCCCCCCGCTCGCTGACGATGCGCATCGTCATCGACCTTCAGGCGTGCCAGTCCGCGAGCGGGCAACGGGGTATCGGTCGCCATTCGTTCGAACTGGCGCGGGCGATCGCCGCCGCGCCGGGCTCGCACGAGGTCTGGCTCGCGCTCAACGCCGCGTTCCCGGCGTCGATTGCGCCGCTGCGCCACGCGTTCTCCGATCTCGTCGGCAAGGAACGAATCGCCGTGTTCGCGACGCCGACGCCGGCGGCGTCGCTGGACACGGTCAACGGCTGGCGAAGCCGTGTCGGCGAGCCGATCCGCGAGACCTTTCTCCACGGCCTGCGTCCGGACATCGTGCACGTGGCAAGCCTTTTCGAAGGGCTGGTCGACGACGCCGTTGCGTCCGTGGGAACGATCCGCTCGTCGCACGCGACGGCAACGACGCTCTACGACCTCATCCCGCTGGCGAGCGGCGAGGGCCTGCCGACCGCGGCGAGCGTCGACTGGTACCAGCGAAAGCTCGCCTCGCTGAAGCGCTCGGACCTCCTGCTCGCCCTGTCCGACCATGCGCGCGCGCAAGCGGTCGCGCAGCTGCCGATGCAAGCCGAGCGCGTGGTCGTCGTTTCCACAGCCGCGAGCGATGTCTTTCGGCCCGGGGCGCTGCCGCCCGACGCCGTTTCCGCGCTTTGCGCGCGTCACGGAATCACGCGACCGTTCGTCCTCCATGCCGGCGGTTTCGACGCACGGAAAAACGTTGCGAACCTGATCGCGGCGTATGCCCGGCTTCCGTTGGCCCTTCGCTCGGGATACCAGCTCGTTCTCGTCGGCGCCGTCGATCGCGACGAGCGCGGGCGCCTTCGCGCTCTGTGCGGGCGCGAGGGATTGAACCCCGCGGACGTGCTGTTTCCGGGACGGTTGCCGGACGCGGATCTCGCTGCGCTCTACGGCCACTGCGCGGTGTCGTGCCTCCCGTCGTTCCAGGAAGGCTTCGGACTGCCCGCGCTGGAAGCGATGGCGTGCGGCGCCGCCGTCGTGGGGGCCAACGCGACGAGCATTCCCGAGGTCATTGGACGAAGCGATGCGCTCTTCGATCCTGCGGACGTCGACGCGGCGGCGGCAAAGATTCATGCCGTGCTGACCGATCGCGCGTTTCGAGCCGACCTGCAGGCGCACGGCCTGCGCCAATCCGCGCGGTTCACCTGGCGCGCGACGGCGCGCCGTGCATTGGACGCCATGGAGGAGTGCGTTCAGCGCCGGCGCCGCGAGGCCGAGCATCGCCGCGCCGACCCGAGCGGGCTTTCGCAGCAACGTCCCACGCTTGCGTACGTGTCGCCGCTGCCGCCCGAGCGAACGGGAATCGCCGCGTACAGCCGCGAGCTGCTGCCTTATCTGGCACGCTACTACGACATCGAGCTCGTCGCGAGGCAAGCGTCCGTGGAATTGCCGGGCGACATGGCGGCATGGCCGATCCGATCGGTCGAATGGCTCGAAGCGAATGCGAATCGCTGCCAGCGCGTGCTCTATCAGCTCGGAAACTCGCCGGCGCATCAATGGATGTTCGACCTGCTCGAGCGGTTGCCCGGAACGGTCGTGCTCCACGATTTCTTTCTCGGCGGCGTGCTGAACTGGATGGACGAGTCGTGGCTTGCGCCGGGGACGTTCCGGGAGCGATTGTTCGAATCGCACGGGTATTCCGCACTCATCGCCGATTCCGCGCTGGGCCGCGCGGCGACGATCGATCGATATCCCTGCAACTCGCGCGTCGTCGAGCACGCCAACGGCATCATCGTTCATTCCGACGAAGCGCTCCGCATGGCGACGACGTGGCACGGCGACGCCGGCGATCAATGGCGCCGAATCCCGCAGCCGCGGCGTCTCGAGCCGGCGACCGATCGCGAGGCTGCGCGTCGGGCACTGCAGATCGACGACGGCGATTTCGTCGTCTGCTGCTTCGGCTTCATCGATCCCGCGAAGCTCGACCACCGGCTCCTGTCATGCGTGGTTGGGCTCGGCGCTCGCGCGCGAGCCGCGCCACCGCCTCGTCTTCGTCGGCCAGAACCATGGCGGTGAGTACGGGCGATCGATGTTGCGGTCGCTCGAGGAAGGACCTGCCGGCCGGCGTATCCTGATCACCGGCTTCGTCGACGACGACACCTATCAGCGCTACCTGTGCGCCGCCGATGCCGCCGTTCAGCTCCGCGGGGTGTCGCGCGGAGAATCGGCGCGAACCGCGCTCGATTGCCTGGCGCACGGACTGCCTCTGATCGCCAATGCCAGCGACTCGCTGTCAGCGTTGCCGGATCACGCATTGATCCGGCTTCGCGCGGACTTCGACGATTCCGAGCTGACCGCGGCCATCGAGCGTCTCGCCGTGGACAAGGACCTGCGCACCCGGCTTTCGCAGGCCGGCCGCGACCATGTTCGCGAGCATCACGACCCGGAGCGCGTGGCGGCGCAGTTTCGCGACGAAATCGAGCGATTCGCCACGGAAGGCCGGCGCCGCCGCTACGACGATCTCGTCGGACAGGTCGTTGCGCAAACCGCGGCTCCGACGCCGCTGCGCGAAGACTGGATCGCCACCGCCGCGAGCATCGCGTTCGACCTTCCTGCAACCCGGTTGCCGCAACTGCTCGTCGACGTCACCGTCCTCGCGCGCCAGGATCTCAAGACGGGGATCGAGCGGGTCGTGCGCGCCGTCTTGCGCCGCTTGCTCGAGCACCCGCCGAGCGGCTTTCGGGTCGAGCCCGTCGTCGCGCGCGATGACCGGTATGTCTACGCGCGCGCCTTCACGTGCGGTTGGCTCGGACTCGCCGATGCCTTGCCGGATGAAGCGCCGATCGACGTCGGGCGCGGCGACGTGTTCCTCGGCCTCGATTGGGCAGCCGACGTCGTGCCGCGCAGCCGGCAGACGCTCGCGCGCTATCGCGCGATGGGGCTCGAGATCACGTTCGTCGTGTACGACCTGCTGCCGCTGCTCCATCCTGCACTACTATCCGCGCGGAGATCGAAGGAATGCAGAGAACGTGGCTGACCTCGATCGCTGCGGTCGCCGACGGACTTGTCTGCATCTCGCGCTCGGTCGAGTCTGAGCTCCTCGACTGGCTCGCCGCGTTCGGTCCCGCGCGAGACTCGCCTCTCAGCGTCGGCGCGTTTCGTCTCGGCGCCGACATCGAGCGCTCGGTGCCGACCTCGGGGGACCCGAACGAAGGCGCGAAGCTGCTGGCCCGAATGGACGCCGTGCCGAGCGCCGTGATGGTCGGCACGGTCGAGCCCCGCAAAGGCCATCGCCAGGTCGTCGCGGCGTTCGAGCAGCTGTGGCGAGAGGGTATCGAGCTCGACCTCGTGATCGTCGGCAAGAAGGGATGGATGGTGGACGACCTCGCGTCGATGCTGCACGCCCATCCGGAAGCCGGGCGGCGTCTCTTCTGGATGCAGGACGCCAGCGACGCGATGCTCGATCGCGTCTATGCGCGCGCGCGTCTCCTGCTTGCAGCATCGCTCGGCGAAGGATTCGGATTGCCGCTGGTGGAAGCGGCGCGCAACGGACTGCCGATCGTGGCCCGCGATCTCCCGGTCTTTCGCGAGGTCGCGGGAGAGCACGCCTACTATTTCTCGGGCACGTCGGCTGACGATCTCGCCGGCGCGCTGAAGGCGTGGCTCGAGCTCCACCGCGAGGCACGGCATCCGCGGTCGGAGGGATTGCCGCTCCTAACGTGGGCCGCAGAGCGCCGACGAGTTGCTCGACGTCGTGCTCGGCGGTCGCTGGAACGCAACGTGGAACGGGCCTCGACAGGACACCCCGACCCGTTCACCTGGCGATGACGACGCCGCGGAGTGGACCGGCGATGCGGGACGGCGAAGCGCTGCGGCGCGCAACGCAGCCCGGCGGTCCGACGATGACCCTCGAACTGCATTGAGCCATGAACGCGCCTGACCGTCCGAAGCTGAACGTGGACGATCTGCTGCGCCGCGTCCGCGACGAGGTGGCGCATCGCCGCGGGGAGGCGGGAGCGCCGTCCGCAGGCGTCACCGCATTCTCGCCGTCGCGCGATCCTGGCGGCGACGATGCTTATTCGCTGTTGCCGGATCTCGAGCTGGAGCCCAGGTTCGAGACCAATTCCAGCGGCTACGCGATCGAGGATTTCACGCGGCTGCAACATGCGGCGTTCATCCGGGCCGCGTATCGGGGCCTTCTGCGTCGCGAGCCCGATCCGCCGGGCCTGCATCATTTCCTGCAAAAGCTCGAGCGCGGCGACAGCAAGCACCTGATCCTCGGACTCATCCGGTACTCGCCGGAGGGCCGGCGGCATGCGATTCCCGTTCGGGGACTTCGCTGGCGCTTCGCCCTCGAGCGCGGGTGCGAAGTACCGATCGCCGGTCGCTTCGTCCGCTTCCTGGTCGACCTTGCGCGGTTGCCGGCGTTGATGCGCGAGGCGAGGCAGAACGAGAGCCGCGTTGCCGGACAGCTGGCGGCGGTGAACGAGCACGCGGCTGCCGCGAACAGGGCGACCTATGGCATGGCCGCAGCGTCCTCGCAGGAACAACGCGAGGCGATCGACCGGTTCGATCGCGTCCTCGAGCAGCAGGCGCTCGCGGCCGCGCGCATGGCTTCATGGAAGACGAGCGCTGACGAGCGCCTTGCCGCCGGCGCGAGCGCGCGCAGGCCATGGAAGACGAGGCCGACGCTGCGCGGGCGAGGCTTCGCGCAGGCGCTGGAAACCGGGTTGGGAGGTCTCGCGGCCCGCGTGAAGCGCATGGAAGACCAGGCCGACGACCAAAAGCGGGCGGGCGAGGCCTTCGCGCGGGCGTTCGACGAGTTCTACGCGGCGTTCGAAGAAAAGTTTCGCGGCGAGCGCGACGACGTGAAGGGTCGCGTCGCAGTCTACGTGCCGCGGCTCGTCGACGCCGGACTCGGCACGAGCGAGGCGCCGGTGCTCGACCTCGGCTGTGGCCGGGGCGAATGGCTCGAGCTCCTGAAGGACCGCGGCCTGCAGGCGCGCGGCGTCGACACCAACCGGACGATGCTGGCGCGCTGCCGGGCGATGAGCCTCGACGTGACCGAAGCCGACGCCCTCGCGTCTCTGACCGAAACGCCCGCGGCGAGTCTCGGTGCCGTGACGGGGTTTCACATCGTGGAGCACCTGCCGCTGCCCTATCTGGTGTCGATGCTGAAGGAGACGGCACGAACACTGCGCCCCGGCGGCATCGCCATTTTCGAGACGCCCAATCCCGAGAACGTGCTGGTCGGCAGCCACACGTTCTACCTCGACCCGACGCATCTCAAGCCCATCCCGCCGGCGACGCTCAAGTTCTTCATGGAAGCTGCGGGATTGCGCGACGTCGAGCTCGTGTTCCTGCATCCTTCTCCCGCCCACGAACAGCTGACGACCGGCGACCCAGCGGTCGACGCCTTCGTCAACAGCCGCTTTTTCGGACCTCGCGACTACGCGGTGATCGCGCACAAGGCATGACGCGCCTCCTCGTCCTCAACTTCTTCCCCGCCTTCTTTCCGCCATCGAGCGGAGGAGAGCAACGATATTTCCACGTCTATCATCACCTGAGCCGGCGCTACGACGTCACGCTCCTGTCGCCGACGTTCCCGCACCAGAGCGAGGAGGTCGTGGAATTCAACGCGCGCTTCCGCGAGCATCGAATCCCGAAGGAGCGCGTCCACGTCGACCTTCATCGGGATCTCGATGCGCAAGGCATCGGACAGGAGTGTTCCGCGCTGGTGTGCGCGCTGGCGGCGAAAAGCGAGACTGCCTATCACCGCCGCTATCGGGAACTCGTGCCGCGCGCGGACATCGTCTTCCACGATTCGCCGTTCATGGTCGACTACGACGAGCAGCTGGGGAAGGACGGCAAGCCGCGCGTCTACAACAGCTACAACGT
Organism: uncultured beta proteobacterium; assembly: GCA_963823215.1. GTDB lineage: Bacteria > Pseudomonadota > Gammaproteobacteria > Burkholderiales > Casimicrobiaceae > CAIWHR01. The sequence continues at coordinate 22,584 of CAWGKT010000017.1, read as the reverse complement.
CGAAGCCAACCTGATGCAGCAGATGCTGGAGGGGCCGCACAAGGCGCGGTACGTATCGCTGATCGGCGAGCTCGAAGCGCGGCTGGTGGGCGCGAGCAAGCTCGTATTCGCGACGTCGAACGCCGAGCGCGAGATGTTCGTGGAACGCTACGGCTGCGATCCGGGCAAGCTGGCGGTGGCGCCCAATGGCTTCGAGCCCCCTGCCGACGAGGTGCCGGCGGACGAGCGCGCCCCGGACCGCGAGATCGACGCGTGGCCGGCGGACGACACGCGCCCGCTGGCGATATTTCTCGGCAGCGGCCATCCGCCGAACGTCGAGGCTGCACGCTTCGTTTGCGAGGTCCTCGCTCCGGCGTTGCCTCGGCTTCGTTTCGCCATCGCGGGCTCGGTGTGCGACCGGCTCGGCGACGCTTCGGAGAACGTGCGACTGCTGGGATTGCTGAGCGGACCGGCGAAGGCGCGCCTTTTCCGCCGCTGCGACGTGGCGCTGAACCCCATGTTCACGGGCGCCGGCACGAATCTCAAGATGCTGGATTTCATGTCCTGGGGCCTTCCGATCGTCAGCACGCCGGTCGGCGCGCGCGGCCTCGATATCGAGGACGGCCGGCATTGCGTCGTGGCTGCAAGGGAGAGCTTCGCTGCCGCCGTCGCCGGCCTGATCGACGATCCGGCACGAAAAACCCGCCTTGGCGATTCCGCGCGTGCGCTCGCCTACGAGCGCTACACCTGGCGCTCGATCACGGATGGAATGCACGAGGCGTTGGAGCCCCTGCTCGCAACCAGCTCGGCGATGATCGCATTCCGCGGATCGCCGGCGAATACTCGTGCTCAACGATTTTCCCGTGGGAAGCGCGGCTGCGGGCGGCGAGGTTCGCATTGCCCGGCTGCTTGCCGCGCTTGCGCAATGGCACGACGTCACGCTCTTGTGCCTCACCGACGAGATCGGCGCGTCGGATCGGCGCGTGGCACCCGGCTTTCGCGAGATCGCGATCCCGAAGACGGAAGAGCACCGCGCGTTGCAGCAGGAATGGAACGACCGGCATCCGGTCTCGGTGAGCGACATCGTCAGCGCCGCGATGTGCAGCAAGAATGCGGCGCTCGTCGAGCTCTATGGACTTCTCGCCGGGGAAGCCGACGTGGTCGTGCTGGAGCATCCCTATCTGGCGCCGCTGCTGCAGACGTCGGCGCCACCGCGCCACGTGATCTACGAAGCGTTCAACGTCGAAAGCGTCTTGAAGGCCGCGATGCTCGCGCCGCACCCCGATCGGGACACGCTGGTCGCGAAGGTGACGGCGATCGAGAAGAAGGCGTGTGCCGACGCGGACCGCATCATCTGCGTGTCGGACGAGGACCGCGAGGCGTTCGAAGCGTCCGGCCATTGCGGGATTGCCGTCATCCAGAACGGCGTCGACATGCAAATCGGAAGCGCGGACGCTGATCTGTCGACCATCACGGGCTTTTTCGAGGGCCGAGCGGTCGCCGTGTTTCTCGGCAGCGGCCACATCCCGAACATCGAAGCGGTGGAATTCATCGTGCGCGAGCTTGCCCCGGCCAACGAGCGCGTCGTGTTCCTGATCGTCGGCGCCGCGGCGCATTACTTTGCCCGCCGGGAGGTTCCCTCCAACGTGCTCCTGTGCGGCCGCGTCGAGGACGACGTCAAGAACGTGTTGCTGGCCGTCGCGGACGTGGCCGTGAATCCGATGCTTTCAGGAGGCGGCTCGAGCCTCAAGGTTCCGGCATACATGGCTGCCAGGCTTCCCGTGATCACGACACCGATCGGCATCCGAGGGTATGACGTAGTCGACGGCGTCCACGCGATCGTGGCGGATCCGGAAGATTTCCCGGCGAAACTCGCGGCGCTCGTCGAAGACGCGGAACAGCGGCGCTTCATCGGCGCGAACGGATACGAATATGCGGCGGCGCGCCTCGACTGGCAGCGATTGGGCGCCCGCTACCGCGATGTCATCGACGCGCTGACCGGTGACGACGCTGCCGGCCGGCCGGCGGCGGCGATGCCGCGTCCCGCGCGCAACAGGTTGCTGGTCGTGACCTATCGCTTCACGGATCCGCCGCTGGGCGGCGCGGAGACGTACTTGCTCGCCACGCTGAAAGGCCTCCATGCCCTCGGCGACTTCGATATCGACGTCGCGACGTTCGCCGTGCAGGGCATCGCCGACCACCTTCAGTTCTCGGCGAGCTACGAACCGCGTGGGCAGCGCCGCGACGCGTTCGACTTCGTGCGCGCCGTCCATCGGTTTGCGGTCGATCCGGTAGACGAAGCGGCCGTCGCCGCGCACTGCGCGTCGCTGTTCGCGCTCTGGCAGCGCGAAGATCTCCGGCAGGCGAGGACGTTCGAGCGGGACTACGAGGTCTCGACGCTGCTGGGCGGCTGGTTCCATCCGGAGCGGCACGGCGCGCGCCTTCAGCGATGGACCGGACCGCAGGCCGAGATTTTCTGCCCCCGCGGCGTGAACGGATTGACGATCCGCGGCGTCGCCGAAGGCTCGAAGTCCGTCACCTTGCGCGGACCGCAGGGGAGCGCAACGACGGCCAAGGTACGCGGCGAGTTCGTCGTCGAGCTCGCCGCGGACCGCATGGACGGCGGCGTTTGCACCCTGACGGTGGACCCGGCCGGTCAGGCCGGCGGCGATCCACGGCGGTTGGGCGTCTGCGTCACCGAGATCACTGCACGCCGCGGAACGGCCTCGCTCGACGTGCCGCTGCAGGCCGATTTCGGCGCGTGGATGCGTGAAAAGGATCTTGCGCGCTGGGTGCAGTCGCTGATCGACGTCACGAATGCGCGCGAGATGCGCGACGACGAGCGATTCCTTGCGGTACGCGGTCCGCATTCGGCGCGGCTGGACGCGTGGCTGCGCGACCACGTCGCCGACTACGACGTCGTGCTCGCGCACGGCGTTCCGTTCAGCACGTCCGTCCTCGGCGCGAGACACGCCCGGCAACAACGCGTGCCGTGCGTCGTCCTTCCGCATTTCCACATGGACGACAAGTACTATCACTGGCGCGAGTTCTACGAGGCGTTCCGATCGGCCGACCGGGTGATTGCGGCGCCGCGTCCGGCCAAGGAGCTGTTCTTCGATCGAATCGGCGCACGCGCGGTGACGCTGCCGGGCGGCGGTGTCGACGCGGCCGAATTCGAAAACGCGGCGAGCGGTGGCCGCGCCTTCCGCGCCCTGCACCCGTCCCGCGATCCGTTCGTGCTCGTCCTCGGGCGCAAATCGGGCGCGAAGAACTATGCGAGCGTCGTCGCCGCGGTCGAAGCGGTCAACCGCGCCGGAACGCGACTGGATCTCGTCATGATCGGTCCCGACGACGACGGCCTGCGTCTCGACAGCCGTCACGTGCATTTCCTCGGCAGCCAGCCCCGTCCGGTGGTTCTCGGCGCGCTCGCGCACTGCCACTGCCTCGCGACGATGAGCGAGAGCGAGAGCTTCGGCATCGTCGTGGTCGAGGCCTGGATGTGCGGCCGGCCCGTCGTCGCGAACGGCCGCAACGTGGCCTTCGCCGACCTGATCGAGCACGGGCGCAACGGCCTCCTCTGCCAGACGGTCGACGACGTCGCGGCCGCGTTGAAGCGTTTGGTCGACACGCCCGATGAAGCGGCGCGCCTGGGCGCCGCGGGACGGGCCGAGGCGCTCGCGGGCTATACGTGGCCGAGCATCGCGAATGCCATCAATGACGTGCTGCTGAGCGTCTGTCGCAGCGGACGTTCGCGCGCGGCCGAGGAAACCGACGTTCGCGGGCCGGCGTCGCTTCCCGCGTGAGCGCGGACGCGGCCGACCTGCATCACGCGCCGATGTACGACGAGAAGCAGGATTTCGCCGAACACCGGGCAGAGATCGACGGCATGGTCGGCGTGCTCGCGAGCGTCGGGGTGCGGATCCTTCGCCATATGACGGTGCTGGATCTCGGTGCCGGTCAGGGGATGCACGCGGGCTTCCTGTCGGCGCTCGCGAATCGCGTGCTTTGCGCCGACGTCATCGACTACAGCTCGCTCTACAACGGCGAATTCCTCCGGCTGATCGACGAAAAGCACCGTCGCCACGGCGCGGCGTTCGAGCGGGACCGCGTCGAGTTCCATCGGTCCGACGCGATGGACCTGTTCTATCGCGACGCGCTGTTCGACTGCGTGGTCTCCATCAATTCCTTCGAGCACATTCCCGATCCGGCGAAGGCGCTCGGCGAAATGATTCGCGTCACCAAGGCGGGCGGACACGTCTACATTTCCACCGATCCGATCTGGACCGCGGACACCGGAAGCCATTTCTTCCATCGGGTGCCGGAGCCGTGGGCCCATCTTGCCTACGGCGACGACGGGTTCGCGCGAAAGATGCGCGAGAACGGCGCCACGGACGCGGAAGTCGACGAATTCCTGAGCGCGATGAACCGGTGGCGTCTTGCCGACTATGCACGGGCGATCGACCGGACGACGGCGAGCGGAATGGTCGATGTCGTGCATCATGATTCGTGGTCGGGTGTCGTCGACGAGACGCACCGCAAGCACCGTTTCATCGACGAACTGGCGCGGCGGGGTTACACCGAGAAGGAGCTTCTGGTCCGTGGGCTGCGCTGGGTGCTGCGCAAGCGCTAGCGGCTACCGCGGCAACACTGGGGCGCCCATTTACAGTCTCCCCGACACAACCAACGGACTCATTCGCGGCGAGCTATGGTGAGCGATACACCTGGAACAACAGGATCCGCGTCCACTGGCCGCGCCAATGAACACGCAGGTCAAGCGTCGGCCTTCCTCATTCCTTCGGCCCTCCTGGCCGGCACTCTGTTCCTGCTCTCGGCGGACCTGCTCTTTCTGAAGGTCGCGGGAAACAAGATCAAGTTCGGGTATTTTCTGCTTCTGTGCCTTTGGCTCTTCAGCCCGGCGCAGATGTTCGAAACCGCGAAAATCGCCGTTTTGCGAACGCCGAAATGGATGCTGCTGCCTCTGATCCCGCTCGCCATTTCGATCGCCACTTCCGCCAACCCCCGAAATTCCATCTGGTGGTCACTATGGCTCGGGTTCGACATTTTCGCCGTCGTCACCGTCTACTCGTTTCTGAAGGTGCGGCAGTTTTCGATCGACCGGATTCAGACCTGTGTCGCCGGGAGTCTGGGGCTGATCGCCCTCTGCGGGATGGCCCAATACATTTCCATTTACGGATTCCATCACGTCCTTTTCAATCCGCAGCTGCATTTCAATATCTACCGCATCACGGGGGTTTCCGGCTGGCCTCACTTCCTCAACATCTTTTCGTTCCTGCTGCTTCCGATTGTCCTGTTGCAGGAAAGGTGGCCCTGGTACACCAGGCTGATGCTCGTGTCTCTGCTATTCGTCCTGGTTCAGTCGACCGCCAAGACCGGATGGGCGCTCCTCATCGCGCTCGGCGGGCTCCTTCTTTTTCTCGATCGAAGAAAATTTGTCCGCCGCTATCTCCTCTTTTTGGTGCCGGTCGTCGTTATCGCGCTACAGATTCCTACCCCTTCGCTGGAGCCCGACAGACCTGCGGTGAGCGGCGCAGAAAAGGCCGTGCGTATCGCGGCTGACTTGCACGTCGACGACAAGACGACATCCGGGTCGGATCGGATGCTCATCAACGAGATGGGGCTCCGCGTGTGGATGAAGCACCCGTGGTTCGGAGTGGGGCCGAAGGCTTATGCCACCTATGTGCTCGACCGGTTCGACCAAGAGCTCCCCGGCGAGAACAAGCTCGACGCCAACCATCAGGTAAACACCAAGAATGAGAACATCTGGATCGAGTTTCTTTCCGAATGCGGCATGCTCTTCACGCTTGGCTTCGCGATCGTCCTCATCCGGGCCTTGTGGGTCAGGCAATGGGCCTTCGCCAATTCGCTTCACCTCGGCTCATGGCTTGCGCTGGTGCTCTACTTCGCGATCAGCGGGCAGGTGTCGCAGTCCGGGCTGCTGACCATGCCCTACGCGGTGCTCGGAATCTTCCTTTACGCTCGCCAGCTAACGGCGGACAACCCGGCTGCACCCGGGCGGCATGTACCGTGACGCGCCTCGTCATCGATGCCCGCATGACGGGACATTCGGGAATTGGGGTATACCTTGAGCACATGCTGCCGCGCATCGTCGAACGTCTGGTTGCCTGGCACCCCGTCGTCATGGCCCGATCGGCCGTTTGCGCTCGACTCGCGTCGCATATCGGGGACCGCGCGGAAGTCGTCGCGTGGGACGTACCGCCACTCCGCCTCTCGAATCTCTGGCGCGCCCCACCGGCCGTCCTTCCGGGCGACCTGCTGTGGACCCCTCACTTCAACGTTCCGCTTCGTGGCTCCTCTCCGCTCGCGGTGACGCTGCACGATGTGCTCCCGCTCAGCGCCCCAAGGCTCGCCGGATTTGGTCGATCCGTGCCCGTGAGGCTGTGGCTCGGGGCGATTCGCGCCCGCGCCCGCGTGGTTTTTTGCGTATCCGAATTCACGCGGCGCGAGGTGATGGCGCGAGGCGGACTCGGCGCATCGCGCGTGCTGGTCACGCCTCTGGGCGTCGATCGTCAGTGGTTCGGTTCCGAGGCCACGGTCCCGCATCGGTCTGGAGACGATGATGCCGTGCAACCGACGATCGTTTTCGTCGGGCTGCTCAAGCCCCACAAGAACGCTACCCGCCTGCTGCAGGCGTTTGACCGTGTGAAGGCGTTGATACCACACCGGCTCGTGCTGGTCGCGCGGCACCAGCAACTTCGCAACGTCGACCGCACGGCGATGTCAATGGTGCGCAGACTTGGCGATCGGGTGGAGCTCGTGGGGGATGTGTCACTCCCGGACCTCATCACGCAGGTCCGCTCGACGCAATTCGTGGCCCTCCCCTCGCTGCATGAAGGCTTTGGCCTGCCTGCCCTCGAAGCCATGGCCGCGGGCACGCCCGTGCTGGCCGCGCGGGCCGGGGCGATGCCCGAAGTGTGCGGAGATGCCGCGGTCTATTGCGATCCGCTGTCCGTGGATGACATCGCCCGCGGGCTCGTGCTGCTCGCGGGCGACCCCGCATTGCGAGCGCGCCTCTCCGCGGCCGGCCGCGTGCGCGCCACGGCGTTCAGATGGGAACGGTGCGCAGCGACCACGACCGAGGCGCTCGAAGTCGAACTTTGCCGGCTGAAGTATAGTTAAATCCAACGCCTCGAAGCGCCGTCGAGAGTAGCTACTGACCCGGATCCGGCCAATTTCCCCGCCTGAGGCCTACGCTTGTGTTGATTCTGCATTGAATCAATGACTTAGGTGGCATGATGCTGCTGATGATCGACAACTACGACAGCTTCACCTACAACCTCGTCCAATATCTGGGCGAGCTCGGTGCGGACGTGCACGTCCACCGCAACGACGCGATCACGCTCGGAGAGGTTGCCGCGTGGGAACCGGAAGCGATCGTCATTTCCCCGGGCCCGTGCACGCCGAACGAGGCGGGCATTTGCGTGCCGCTGATCCAGCGCTTCGCCGGCAAGATCCCGATCCTCGGCGTCTGCCTCGGCCACCAGGCGATCGGCCAGGCGTTCGGCGGGCGCATCGGCCGCGCGCAGCACGTGATGCACGGCAAGGTCTCGCCGGTCACGCACGACGGCCGCGGCGTGTTCAGCGGTCTGCCGACACCGCTCACCGTGACCCGCTACCATTCGCTCGCGATCGAGCCGGCGACGATGCCGGCGTGCCTCGAGGTGACGGCGACCTCCGACGACGGCGAAGTGATGGGCGTGCGCCACCGCGAGCTTGACGTCGAGGGCGTGCAGTTCCATCCGGAAGCGATCCTCACCGAGCACGGGCACGCGCTGCTCAAGAATTTCCTGGAACGTTCCACGCACTGATCCGGAAGCCCGCGATGCCCATCACGCCCCAGGAAGCGCTGCAGCGCACGATCGAGCACCGCGAGATCTTCGGCGACGAGATGCTGTCGATCATGCGTCGGATCATGAGCGGTGAGGTCACACCGGTGATGATCGCCGCGCTCACTGTCGGTCTTCGCGTGAAGAAGGAGACGATCGGCGAGATCGCCGCGGCGGCGCAGGTGATGCGCGAATTCGCGACGCGGGTCGAAGTCCCCGACCACGAGAACCTGGTCGACATCGTCGGTACCGGCGGCGATGCGTCGCACACGTTCAACATCTCGACCGCGGCGATGTTCGTCGCGGCCGCGGCGGGCGCGCGCGTCGCCAAGCACGGCGGGCGCTCGGTGTCGTCGAAATCCGGCAGCGCCGACGTGCTGGAGGCGCTCGGCGCCAACATCATGTTGACGCCCGACCAGGTTGCGCTGTCGATCGCCGAGACCGGCATCGGCTTCATGTTCGCGCCGTCGCATCACAGCGCGATGAAGCACGCGGCGCCGGTGCGCAAGGAGCTCGGCATCCGGACGATCTTCAACATCCTCGGCCCGCTCACCAATCCCGCCGGCGCGCCCAACCAGCTCCTCGGCGTGTTCCATCCGGATCTCGTCGGCATCCAGGTCCGCGTGCTGCAGCGGCTGGGCAGCAAGCACGTGCTGGTCGTCTACGGCAAGGACGGCATGGACGAAGTCTCGCTCGGCGCGGCGACGATGGTGGGCGAGCTGAAGGACGGCGAAGTCCGCGAGTACGAGATCCACCCCGAGGACTTCGGCCTGCGGATGATGTCGAACCGCGGCCTCAAGGTTGCCGACGCCGCCGAATCGAAGGCGATGCTGCTGGAAGCGCTCGACAACGTCGAGGGCACGCCGCGCGAAATCGTCACGTTGAACGCCGGCGCCGCGCTGTACGCTGCCGACGTCGCGACGTCGATCGCCGAGGGGATCGAGCGGGCGCGCGCCGCGATCGCCTCGGGCGCCGCGAAGCGCAAGCTCGACGCGTTCGTCGCGTTCACGCAGAAGCAGCGCTCGGCGACCGGCTGATCCCGGCGCGCGATGTCGGACATCCTGGCGCGAATTCTCGCGACGAAGGCCGGCGAGATCGTCGCTGCCAAACGCGCGCGCCCTCCAAGCGAGACCGAATCGGCGGCACGGGCGATGCCGCCGCCGCGCGACTTCGAAGGGGCGCTGCGCGCGCGCGTCAACGCCGGCCGCCCCGCGGTGATCGCGGAGATCAAGAAGGCGAGCCCGAGCCGCGGCGTGCTGCGTGCGCAGTTCGATCCCCCGGCGATCGCGGCGAGCTACGCGGCCGGCGGGGCGGCGTGCCTGTCGGTGCTTGACGGACCGCGAGTATTTCCAGGGCGCTCCCGAATATCTGACCGCGGCGCGCGAACGCCTGCGATCTGCCGGTGCTGCGCAAGGATTTCATCGTCGATCCGTATCAGATCGCCGAATCGCGCGCGATGGGCGCGGACGCGATCCTGCTGATCGTCGCGGCGCTCGACGACGCGCAGCTTGCCTCGCTTCACGCGTGCGCGCGCGACTTCGGGATGGCCGCGCTCGTCGAGGTCCACGATGCGCAGCGAGCTCGAGCGTGCGGCGGCGCTGCGCGCGCCCCTTGTCGGCATCAACAACCGCAATCTGCGAACGTTCGAAACCGCGCTCTCGACCACCGTCGATCTCCTTCCGCGCGCGCCGGCCGGAACGCTCGTCGTCACCGAGAGCGGCATCCTCGCGCCGTCCGACGTGGCGATGTTGCGCGCACACGGCGTCAACGCGTTCCTGGTCGGCGAGGCGTTCATGCGCGCCGAGGATCCGGGCAAGGCGTTGGCGGCGCTGTTTGCGCATCCGGGGTGAGATCCGTAACATTCCCGCAGCCTCCAACGGGGAGCGAGTTCGTGTCGGCTATCGTCGCCGAGGGCATCAGCAAGCATTGGACGACCGCCGACGGTGATGTGCGGGCGGTCGACGGGCTGTCGTTCGCGTTCGAGCGGGGAACGCTCAACGTGCTGCTCGGCCCCTCGGGCTGCGGCAAGTCGACGACGCTGCGGCTCATTGCCGGACTCGAGATCGCCGACGCGGGCCGCGTCCTGATCGACGGCCGCGACGTGACCGGCCTCCCGCCGGCGCGGCGCAACATCGCGATGGTGTTCCAGAGCTACGCGCTGTTCCCGCACCTGCCCGTGTCGGAGAACATCGTGTTCGGGCTCAAGGTGCGCAAGGTCGCCGCGTCCGATATCGCGAGCCGGTTGAAGCGCACCGCCGAGCTCCTCGGCCTCGACGGCCTGCTGGAGCGCAAGCCGTCGCAACTCTCGGGCGGACAGCAGCAGCGCGTCGCGCTCGGCCGCGCGATCATCGCCGAAGCGCCGGTGTGCCTGATGGACGAGCCCTTGTCCAATCTCGACGCGCAACTGCGGCAGGAGATGCGCGCGGAGATCCGCAACCTGCAACGACAGCTCGGGATCACGATGGTCTACGTGACGCACGACCAGGTCGAGGCGATGTCGATGGCCGACCGCGTCGTGCTGCTCAATCGCGGAAGGATCGAGCAGAACGCGACGCCCGTCGAGCTCTACGAGCGTCCGGCCAACACGTTCGTCGCGCGCTTCATCGGCACGCCGCCGATGAACCTGCTGCCGCTCGAGCACGGCGACGGCGGCGCGGTGATCGCGGGCACCGAAGGCCCCGCGGTGGCAACCGCCGACTGCGCCGGATTGACGCTTGGCGTCCGGCCCGAGCATGTCGTCGTCGCACTCGATCGCGGTGTCGCCGCAACGGTCGCGGCGGTCGAGTATCTCGGCGCCGACTCGCTCGTCACCTGCCGTGTGGGCTCGGCGACGCTCGCCGCGCGCATGTCGGGAAGTGTCGGACTTTCACCCGGCGATTCGGTACGCCTCGTCTGGGCGACGGGCGCGCAGCACGTCTTCGCGCCCGATGGGACGCGGCGCGAGGAGCCGATCCGTCACGAAACCGCGACGATGCTCGCGTAGGATTTACCGTCTTTTTCGGGAGGAGAGCATGTTCAAAACGATGGTTCGCCAGGGAATGGCCGCGCTTGCCGCGGTGCTCGCATCGACGATCGCTTCGATCGCGCACGCGCAGGCGCCGGTCGAAGTCTCGTTCTATTTTCCGGTTGCGGTCGGCGGTCCGATCACCAAGCTGATCGACGCCTATGCAGCGGACTTCGAGAAGGAGAATCCCGGAATCAAGGTGAAGCCGATCTACTCGGGAACCTATCAGGACACGATCACCAAGGCGCTCACCGCGGTCAAGGGCGGCGAGCCGCCGGTCACTTCGATTCTGCTGTCGACCGACATGTTCACGCTGATCGACGAGGAGGCGATCGTCCCGTTCGACGATCTCATCAAGACGGCGGAGGATCAAGCGTGGCTCAAGAGCTTCTACCCCGCGTTCATGGAGAACAGCCAGACCGGCGGCAAGACCTGGGGCATCCCGTTCCAGCGCTCGACGATCGTGCTCTACTGGAACAAGGAGATGTTCAAGGAAGCCGGACTCGATCCGAATCGCGCGCCGGCCAACTGGAAGGAGATGGCCGACTACGCGCAGAAGCTCACCAAGCGCGACGCGTCGGGCAAGGTCACGCAATGGGGTCTGCAGATTCCGTCGTCGGGGTTCCCGTACTGGCTGTTCCAGGCGCTCGCGATCGAGAACGGCGTCAACCTGATGAACGCGGCCGGCACCGAGACCTACTACGACAAGCCCGAGGTCATCGAGGCGCTGCAGTACTGGGTCGATCTCGCGCGGAAGAGCAAGGTGCATCCGGAAGGCATCGTCGAGTGGGGGACGACGCCGAAGGACTTCTTCGAGAAGAAGATGGCGATGATGTGGACGACGACCGGCAATCTGACCAACGTCCGCAGCAACGCGAAGTTCGACTTCGGCGTTGCGATGCTTCCGGCGGGCAAGCAGCGCGGCAGCCCGACCGGTGGCGGCAACTTCTATCTGTTCAGGAAGAGCTCGCCGGCGCAGCAGCAGGCCGCGTTCAGGTTCATCAAATGGATCACCACGCCGGAGCGGGCGGCGCAGTGGGGGATCGACACCGGCTACGTCGCAGTGCGCGCCGACGCGTGGGAGACGCCGGCGATGAAACAGTATGTGGCGGGATTTCCGGCGGCGGCGGTCGCGCGCGACCAGCTTCCCTTCGCGAAGGCCGAGCTGTCGACGCACGACAACCAGCGCGTGACCAAAGCGCTCAACGACGGCCTGCAGGCGGCGTTGACCGGCACCAAGACGCCGGAAGCGGCGATGAAGGACGCGCAGCGCGAGGCGGAGCGCCTGTTGCGTCCGTACAAGAAGTAGGGTCAGAGACGCATTAGTCGCTGCGAACAAGGCGTAGAACGATCAATCACCGTTAGCCGGAAGTTCGCAGCTACACGCGTCTCTGACCCTACTTCTTTGATGACGCGAACCGCGCAATGGCTCTACGGCTGGCTGCTGCTGCTGCCGGCCGCGGTGCTGCTGGCGCTCTTCACCCACTACCCGGCGCTCGCGACACTCTGGCACAGCTTTCACGCGACGCCGAAGGCGAGCCGCCCCGCTCCATGGGTCGGGCTCGACAACTATCGCCAGCTCGTCGACGACCCGATCTTCTGGAAGGCGCTCGTCAACAATCTCTGGTTCGCGCTCGGCACGATTCCCGCATCGATCGCGCTCGCGCTCGTCATGGCGGTGTGGGTCAACGGCAAGCTCGCCGGCCGCGGCTTCCTCCGGCTCGCGTATTTCACGCCGACGGTCCTGCCGATGATCGCGGTCGCCAACATCTGGCTCTTCTTCTACACGCCGGAATACGGGCTCCTCGAGAAGGCGACGGCCGCGCTCGGCGCCGGCACCCACAACTGGCTCGGCAGCAAGGACACGGCGCTCGCCTGCCTGATGGTCGTCACCGTGTGGAAGGAAGCGGGCTTCTTCATGATCTTCTACCTCGCGGCGCTGCAGACGATGTCGCCGCACCTCGCCGAAGCCGCGGCGATCGAGGGCGCGTCCCGCGCGTACTTCTTCCGGCGCGTCACGTTCCCGCTGCTGATGCCGACGACGCTGTTCGTGCTGGTCAACGCGGTGATCAACGCGTTTCGCCTCGTCGATCACGTCGTGGTGATGACGCGCGGCGGACCCGACAATGCGACCTCGCTGCTCCTCTACTACATCTACGAGGTGGGCTTCCGCTTCTGGGACTCCGCGTACGCAGGGGCGCTCACCATGGTGCTGCTCGCACTGCTCGGGACGGCCGCGCTCGCGCAATTCGGGTTCCTCGAGCGCAAGGTCCACTACCAATGAGCCTCGTCTACGCGACGCGCGGCATCCCGCGGGCGCTGGAGACGGCAGGGGCCTGGCTCCTCGGCCTGCTGTGGATACTTCCGCTCGCCTACGCCGCGTGGACCGCGTTCCACCCCTCCGAGTTCGCGACGCGCTTCGTCCTCGCCGCGCCGCTTACGCTCGACAATTTCGCAAGAGCGTGGGAGGCCGCTCCGTTCGCGCGCTATTACGTCAACACCGTGCTGCTCGTCACGCTGGTGCTCGCCGCGCAGCTCGTCCTCGTAACGCTCGCCGCCTACGCGTTCGCGCGCTTCGCCTTTCCCGGCCGCAACCTGCTCTTCGCGCTGGTGCTGGTCCAGCTCATGGTGATGCCCGACGTGTTGATCGTCGAGAACTACCGGACGATGTCGGCGCTGGGCCTGAAGGACACGATCGTCGCGATGGCGCTTCCCTACATGGCGAGCGCGTTCGGCATCTTCCTGCTGCGGCAGACGTTCAAGACGGTGCCGCGGGAGCTCGACGAGGCGGCGCGTGTCGAAGGCTGCGGTCCGCTCGCGCTCCTGTGGAAGGTCTACGTGCCGCTCGCGCGGCCCGTCTATCTTGCGTACGCGCTCGTGAGCGTCAGCTACCACTGGAACAATTTCCTCTGGCCGCTCATCATCACGAATTCCGCGGAATCGCGGCCGCTCACCGTCGGGCTGCAGGTGTTCTCGTCGGGTGACCAGGGAATCGACTGGTCGGTCATCACCGCGGCCACGTTGATCACGACGGCGCCGCTGCTGATCGCGTTCCTTCTCTTTCAACGCCAATTTGTCCAAAGTTTCATGCGCGCGGGGATTCGATGATCCCGGCCCACGCGGCCCCGGCTTTGCCTCGTCGTCCTTCCAATTGCCCTTGACCACGCCGCACGCCAGGTCCCTGCTGACGCCGGGGTGGCTTTGGGTACTCGCTGCCGCCGCCATCGTCGGGACCTACCTGCGACTCGACCAGATCCTCTCGCAGGTGTTGATCGACGACGAGTGGCATGCCATCCATCAGGTGCAGAACCGCACGCCGCAGGTGATGTTTTTCGATTTCGGATTCGCGGATTACAGCATCCCGCTCGGCATTCTCGATTGGTACGAGGCCCAGTGGTGGGGAATTTCCGAGATTGCCCTACGCTTGCCGATGGTGGCGTGCGGGCTCGCGACGCTCGTCGTATTTCCGCTGTACGTCGCGCCGCGTCTCGGCGGTGCCACGTCCGCGTTGTTCGCGCTGCTCGTCGCGATCTCGCCGCTGCTCGTCGTATTCAGTCGAATGGCTCGACCCTACGCGATCACGTTGCTGCTCGGCTGGATCGCCCACGGCGCATTCCAACGCTACCACGCATCGACGCGCGGCCAGACGCCCGCCGGTCTCACGTACGGTGCCGCCACGGCGCTGGCGACCTGGCTGCACCCCATCGTCGCGCTCTTCGTGCTCGCCCCGATGCTCTGGGCTCTCGCGGAATTGCGCCGCGTAGCGCCGGCCGAGCGACGCGCGCGCTTGTCTCGCCTTGCAAGCCTCGCCATCCCGACCTGTGGTTTGATCGCGGTGTTGGTCCTGCCGCCGTTGTTTGCACACCCACGCTCACTCGCCGCAAAGAGCGGCGCCGATATGCCCGGCGTCGACACGCTCATGGGCGTTTGGTATGCCTGGCTCGGCACGCCGTCGACGGCCGTGGTCATTTTGTGTCTTGGCGCTGGCGGCGTACGGCGCGCGCGACGTCTGGCGCGCATTGCCCGAAGCGCGCACCGCGATGCTCGGTGTCGCTCTGACGCTGGCCGCGGTCATGCTGACGCGTCCGATGTTCAGTCAGAATGCCCTGACGCTCGCGCGTTATCTCCTCCCGTTCCTTCCGCTGCTGCTGCTCGGCGTGGCCGCCGGCACCGTGCGGGCCGCCCGCCGCGTCGCCGCGCAGCCGACGCGCGGTCCGGCGCGGGCTGGCCGCGGGAATCATGGTGTTGCCGTTCGTCGCGCTCGCGGCACAGTCCCCGCTCGCGCCAATGCTCCGCCACCCGAATGCGCAAACGCTGCACGCCATGTATCACTTCGATTTTCGCCCGGAGAGGAATCCCTATTTGAAGCGGTTCGACCACATCCCGCTATCGCCTTTCTGGGCCAGCCTCGCGGCGCGGCCCGCGGGTAGCATTCGCGTCGCCGCCGCGCCGTTCTACTTCGAAAGTTTCGATTGGGACGCGCCGCGCTGGGAGCGCATTAGCAGGCAAACCGTGATCCCGGGCTACCTCACGGGCCTGTGCGTCGAGCGGCGCTGGGGTGAAGTGCCGCAGGGCCCGATGTTCCGTTTCCGCAATGCGGTGCACCTCGCCGATGAAAAGACGCTCGTGCAGCGAGGCGTCGACTACGTCGTCTGGCAGAAGCCTTACGTGCAGACTGATCGCGGGAGCGCGCGTGGCGATCGGCGAGGATACCGCCCATTGCGAAGCCGCGGTGCGGGAGAAATTCGGGCCGCCCGCATTCGAGGACTCGGCTATCATCGCGTTCCGTATAGCGCGCCCGGACCCGTCCGCGCCCAGTGCTCAGCGGTAAGCGCATCGTCGTGGTCATGCCCGCCTATCATGCGGGCCGAACCTTGGAAGCGACCTGGCGGGATCTGCCGCACGACATCGTCGATGAAGTCATTGTCGTCGACGACGCGAGCGACGACGACACGGTCTCCGTAGCGCGGGCGCTGGGCCTCGACGTGATTCTCCATCCGCAGAACCTGGGCTATGGCGCCAACCAGAAGACGTGCTACACGGAAGCGCTCGAGCGCGGCGCGGACATCGTCGTCATGGTCCATCCGGATTACCAGTACGACCCGCGGCTCGTGACCGCGATGGCCGGAATGATCGCCTCGGGCGTCTACGACACCGTGCTCGGCTCACGCATCCTGGGTGGCGGCGCGTTGCGCGGCGGCATGCCGGTGTGGAGGTACGTCGCCAACCGGCTGCTGACGCTGTTCGAGAACCTCCTCCTCGGCGCCAAGCTATCCGAGTACCACTCGGGCTACCGGGCCTATTCACGCGGGCTCCTCGATGCAGTGCCCTGGCAGCGCAACTCGGACGATTTCGTTTTTGACAACGAAATCCTCGCGCAGGCGATAGTCGGCGGCTTTCGGATTGGCGAGATCTCCGTGCCCACACGGTACTTCGCGCAGGCGAGCTCGATCAACTTCCCGCGCTCGGTGCGCTATGGTTTCGGCGTCGTCGGCACGGCGATCCTCGCCTGGCTCGCGCGGTTGGGGCTCTATCGGCATCGGATGTTCGGCGCGCGGCCCTGACGCCTGCGCCTGCGGTTTCCTTGACTCGCAGCTCTCCCGCGATGCCCATGCGCAAGCTCCTTCGCCGCCCCGCGCCCGGCGGCGGAATCCTGCACTGGATTCACAGCTTCACGCTGCACGTGCTCACCGGCGTCATCGCCGTCGCTGCGCATTACATGGTGATGTACGGGCTCCTGAAGGCGGGCGTGCCCGGGGTGCCCGCAAGCGGCGGCGGCTTTCTGGTCGGCGCGATGACGCGATTTGCCCTGTCATACTGGAGAGTGTTCCTGCCGACACGCAGCGTAAAGGTTGCAAGCGGCCGCTTCGTGATCGTCATCGCATGTCAGCTTGCCGCCAACAGCGCGCTGCTGGCGGGCCTGATCGAGTTGGGCCTGCCACTGTGGCCGGCGCAGGTCCTCACGACGGTGCTGCTCACCGTAGGCAACTATCTCGCGTACCGGCTCTGGGTGTTCCGATGACGCTTCATGGGGACCGGGCCGGATCGTTGCTTTTCTTCTTTTTCTGGTCGCCAACGGCCTTGTGCGAGATGCAACGATGACGTTTATGAACAATAAGGTGACTATAGGTGACATGTTGAAGCTGATCACCTGGAACGTCCAATGGTGCCGCGGTGTCGACGGCCGTGTCGATCCGAAGCGGATCATCGCGGAAGCGCGCGCGCTCGCCGACTTCGACGTGCTGTGCGTGCAGGAGATCGCCGACAACTTTCCCGATCCGCGGCTCGCGGGCAACACCGACGAGGACCAGTTCGCCGCGCTCGCCGCGCTGCTCCCCGGCTACACGGCGGCGCCGGGGATCGCCGTCGATCATCCCGCGCGGGGCGCCCGGCGCCGGCGGTTCGGCAACATGATCCTGTCGCGGCTGCCGATGCGACAGGTCTATCGGCATCTGCTTCCGTCGCCGGTCGATCCTGGCGTGAACGGGATGCCGCGAGTCGCGGTCGAGGCGGTCGTCGCGGCGGCATTCGGCGAAGTCCGCGTCATCACGACGCACCTCGAGTACTACTCGCAGAAGCAGCGCAGCGCGCAGATCGAGGCGCTGCGCGCGATCTACGCCGAGGGACACGGGCACGCGAAGTCGGGAACGATCGTCGATGCGACGGGGGGACCGTTCCATACGCATCTGCGTCCGCGGCGACGATCATCACCGGCGACTTCAACCTCGAGCCCGACGACCTGCTGCACGCGCGAATGAGCGACGCCTTCGCGGACGGTACACCGCCGCTCTCCGACGCATGGGAGGTTGCGAATCCGGGCGTCCCCCACCCCGAGCACATTCAAGGTCTACGAAAAGGAGGTCCCCGGCGAGCCCGAGCTGCACTGCGACTTCATTTTCGTGAGCGAGCACTTTGAAGCCGCGGGTCGCCGCCGTGCGCGTCGATCGCGCGACGCAGGCGTCCGACCATCAGCCGGTCATCCTGACGCTCGAGTAGGGGCAGGTGGCGGCGCAGCTCGCTGCCCCGGGCACCTGAGGTATGCTCCCGCCCATGGCCGCTCCCGCGCCCACGGCGCCCGTGCCACCCTCCGTTCCGCCGGCCGCGACCTTCCCGCCCGCGCAACCGCCGGCGGAGGTGGCGCGCGTACGCAATCGCGCGCTCTTCCGCAACTTTTTTCAGCGCGAGCTCACCACGCGCTATCTCGGCAGCGTCACCGGCCTGGCGTGGGCGTTGTTGCATCCGCTTGCCCTTCTCGGCGTCTACTGGTTCGTGTTCACGATGGTGTTTCGCGCTGGCGGCTTCGGCGGACAGAGCTTCCTGGCGTTCGTCGCGGTGGCGCTGTGGCCGTGGCTCGCCGCACAGGAGGCGATACAGCGCGGCACGGTGAGCCTTGCCTCGTACGCGGGGCTCATCCGGAAGGTCGCGTTTCCGCACGAGCTCGTCGTGTATGCGTCCGTCGCGGCTACCCTCGCGCTGCACTTCGCCGGCTATCTCGCGGTTCTCGTCGTGCTCGCGCTCTTCGGGCAGCCGGTGCATTTCGAAGGGCTGCTCGTGGCGCTGCCGATGTGGATGCTGCTTGCGATCGCCGTCGACCGGCCTGGCGCTGTTCCTCGCCGCGCTGCAGGTGTTCATCCGCGACGTCGAGCACGTGCTGATGCCGTTGCTGATGATCCTCATGTATCTGACGCCGATCCTCTATCCGCTGACCGCGGTGCCGGAGGCGGTGCGACCGTACGTCGCGGCGAATCCGTTCGGGTATCTCGTCGAACGGTTGCGCGCCGGGCTCCTCGACGGGCGACTCGCGCTCGAGGTCGGCGATCTGGCGGCGGTGCTCGTCGCCGGGGCGCTCTTCTTCGGCGGGCGTTGGGTATTCCGGAGGCTCTCGCCGACCTTCGAGGATTTCCTGTGAGCGCCGCAGGGCCGTCCCAAGGCGCTCACTCCTCCCTCTCGGAGGGAAGGCGCGCAGCGCCAAGGGTGCTCAAATGAGCGCCGCGGGGCCGTCCCAAGGCGCTCGCCTCCTTGAAGGGAACGGCGCGCCAGCGCCGCTCAGGGGGCTCATACAAGGCCGCTGCTCTGCGCTCGACAACGTCGGCAAGGACTACGCGCGCGTCGATGCGCGCGGCGGCCGCGTTCGCCTGGTCTGGGACCTGCTGCGCGGGCGCGGCGCGGCGAGCGTGTTCACCGCGTTCGATGGTGTGTCGTTCCGCCTCGAGCGCGGGCAGTCGCTCGGAATCATCGGCGAAAACGGCGCCGGCAAGTCGACGCTGCTCAAGGTCATCGCGTCGGTGATCAAGCCGACGCGCGGCAGCGTCGTCGTCAATGGCCGCGTCGGCGCGCTGCTCGAACTGGGCTCGGGCTTTCATCCGGACTACACCGGGCTCGCCAACATCGATCTCGCCGCCGCGCTGCTGGGCCTCACGCCGGCGCAGATCGCCGATCGGCGCGCGGAGATCATCGCGTTCGCCGACCTGGGCGAGCACATCCGCGAGCCGATCAAGCACTATTCGTCGGGCATGGTCGTGCGGCTCGGATTCGCCGTCGCGACCACGCTCACGCCTGACATCCTCATCACCG
The DNA here is from genome assembly GCA_963823215.1 of uncultured beta proteobacterium. GTDB lineage: Bacteria > Pseudomonadota > Gammaproteobacteria > Burkholderiales > Casimicrobiaceae > CAIWHR01. The sequence continues at coordinate 3,162 of CAWGKT010000017.1, read as the reverse complement.
ACGAAGTGCTCGCGGTCGGCGACGAGTCGTTCCAGAAGAAGTGCATCGCGTGGATGGAGAGCTATCTCGCCGGCGGCGGGACGCTGCTCTTCGTGTCGCACAGCATGTACCACGTGCAGAAGCTCTGCCGGCACGCGCTGTGGCTCGAACATGGGCGCCCGCGACTCTACGGTGATGCCGATCACGTCGCGCGCGAGTATCTGGCGTGGCACGAGGCGCGCGCTGCAGCGGCCGCCGAACGTAGCGAAGGCGCCGCCGCCGGCGAGCGCGTACGTGGTCACCAAGCTCTCGCTCACCATCGAAGGCGGAGGCGACGAGATCGATCCGGCACGCGGCTTTCGCCTCGACGCCGAGGTCCGCTCGCCTGATGATCGCGAACCGGTGCTCGCGGTCGGTGTCGTGCGCGCCGACGGTACGCCGGTATACGGGACGACGAGCGAGATCGACGGGGCGGCGCCGGTGCGCATCGGTCCGTCGCGCTACGCGTTTTCGGTGCGCTTCGCGGACCTCACGCTTCTTCCCGGGCACTACCGACTTCGCGCGCACGCGATGGATCCCGAAGGGCTGCGGCTCTTCGACACGCACGAAATTCCGTTCGTAATCGCCGGAACGACGCGCGAGCTGGGCTACGTACGGCTGCCGCACGCATGGCCGGCCGCCGGCGCGACTCCGGCGCGCACGACGCGACCCGCGAGCGCTGACCCTCTCCATGGTCCGACTCACGCACGAGCTCGTTTGCCTGTGGGAGTTCTGGCTGCTGCCGCTCGCCGTCGCGCTGCTTCCCTATCGCGCAGGCATCGCGCTCGCCCGCTGGTGCGCCGCGAAGCTGCCGCTCTACGACGAGCGCGCCCGCGCCGGACTCGCGCATTACCGTGCCGCCCGCCCGCGCGGAGACGCCTCACGCTGGCTAACCGAGTTCCGCTTCACGCAGTTGATCGACCACGCCGATCTCTTCTGGGCGCTCACGCGGAGCGAGCGCTTCCTGCTCTCGCGCCTCGACGCGCCGCCGCGTCCAGGCGAGCCACCGCTGATGGTGATCGGAATGCACTTCGGCCAAGGCCTCTGGTTGCTGCGGTGGCTTCGCGCGTGCGGCACGCCCGCGCGCTTTCTGTCGGTACGCTTCGACGCCTCGGCATTCGAGAGTCGCCTGCGATACCTCTATGCGCGGCTGCGGATGCGCGTGGTCGAGCAGCTCGCCGGCGTGCCGGCGATCTACACCGGCGGCGCAAGGGGCGAAATCGCCGCCACGCTGTCGCGGCGCGGTTCGGTCTATGGCCTGATCGACGTGCCCACCGGCACGCCGTCGGCACCCAACGGGATGCTCTTCGGCGCGGCGGTGTCCTGGCCGTCGGGACTGGTCGACGCCGCGCGTGCGGCTGGCGCGGACGTGCTGCTTCTCACCTCGCATTGCGAGGTCGACGGGCGCCGGCACGTGCTTCGCGAAGCGCGTCGCGGTTGCCGACGTCGAACGACATCGCGTCGAGGTTTGGTGCGCGCATCGACGCCGGCGCCTGGGGCTTGGCACGTCTGGCATTTCCTGCCGGACTTCACCGCGTCGGACGTCGAAGCGCAGGCGTTGCTGTGATCTACCGGCGCACGTTCGATCCCGCGAGCGGCGATTCGCTGGCGCGGCTTTCGCGCTGGATCCGACCCGGAGCGAACGTGCTCGAGCTTGGGGCCGCCGCCGGGTATTTCACCGAATGGCTGAAGCAGCAGGGCGCAACCGTCGACGTGATCGACATCGATCCGGAGGCCGGCCGCGCCGCGGAACCGTTCGCGCGGCGCGTCGTCGTCGCGGATCTCGACGCCGACGGATGGGAGGCGGCGCTTGCCGGCGGCACTGATGCGCCGCGCTACGAATTCATCGTCTGCGCAGACGTGCTCGAGCATCTGCGCGACGGCGCTCGGCTGCTCGCGCGGCTGCGCCCGCTGCTCGCCCCCGGTGGCGAGCTCCTGCTGTCGGTGCCCAACGTCGCGCATGCGGCGATCATCGCGGGTCTGTTCGACGATCGTTTCGAATACGGCGGCGAAGGCCTGCTCGATCCGAACGCATGTGCGCCTGTATACATGGCGTTCGGTCGGCTGCGCTGCTGCGCGACGCCGGCTTCCGGATCCTCGACTGGGACGCGACCGAGCTGACGCCCTACGCGACCGAATTCCGCACGCGCGTCGAAGCGCTTGCCCCGGCGCTGCGCGGAGCGCTCGGCGCCGGAACCCGGCATTACGCGTATCAGTGGCTCGTGCGCGCGACACCGGGCGAGATGGATACGATTCCGATGCCGCCGGCGCGCGACGTTGCCGAGCGCGTGCCGGTGCGGCTGACCTATGGGGCGACACGCGAAGCGCTGAACGCTCGACTCTCAGTGCGTCGATTTCATTCCCGCCAACGGCGATGCAGCCACGCTCGAATGGCGCTTCCCGCCCGGTGAAGCCGTGCTGCGAATCTTCCTTTCCGATCGCGTCGGCGTCATCGCCATCGACGAATTCACGCTGTTCGCCGGCGAGCGGGAGGTCTGGCGTCGCGGCGCACACGGCGCGACTCTCGATGTCGGTTTCGATACCATTCCGCTCGAGGGCGACACGTATGCACTGGTTCGACCCGACGCGTGGGTCGAGCCGCGGTTGCCAGTTGACGTTGGCATGACGGTCGATCGCGTGCGCCTGACGCTGCGCTGGACCGGCGACTGGGCCGGCGCGGCCGCATTCAGGGCACTCGCGCGGCTGGCCGATGTGTTTGTGGATCGACTCGAGGAAGCGCAACGAGCCATAGACTATCGGAACACGCTGATCGGCGAGCGCGACGCGCTGATCGGCAAGCGGAACGCGCTGATCGGCGAGCGGGACGCCCCCCTGCTCTCGCCACGCGCGAACGCTCGGAGGCGGCGCTCGCCGATCGACTCGAAGAGGCCCATCGCGAGATGGACCGTCTGGAGCACGCTGATCGGCGATCGGGACGCCCTCCTCGCCACGCGCGGCGCCGAGCTCGCACGCTCGGAAGCGGCGCTCGCCCTCGGAGGCGGCGCTCGCCGAAGAGCGGCGCGTCGCTCGGTATCGGCAGACTCTGCGAGGTGGCTTGCCGTGCCGCTGTCACACGTCAGGGCGCTCTTCACGCGCAGGCGCTAAGTCCGATGTGTCAGTCGAGGAGAATAGACCTGGCCGTGC
>CAWGKT010000016.1:0-62847 GCA_963823215.1 uncultured beta proteobacterium | reverse complement strand
CCGGGCTGGGCAAAAGCTGGATTGCTTGCGCCCTCGGTCACAAAGCTTGCCGCGACAATCGCTCGGTCCAGTATCATCGCGTCCGCGCCTGTTCGAGGCGCTCGCCCTCGCTCGAGGCGACGGCCGCTATGGCCGCCTGCTGAAGTCATCGGTCGCGTTCCAACTCCTCATCCTCGACGACTGGGGGCTGTCGGTTCTCAATCCGCCCGAACGGCGCGACCTTCTGGAGCTCCTTGATGATCGCCATGGTCGCGCCTCAACCATCGTCACCAGCCAAATCCCCGTGGAACATTGGCACGACATCATAGGTGACCCCACCCTCGGCGACGCGATCCTGGACCGCCTCGTTCATAATGCTCATCGCCTTCAACAACGCTGAATGACATGGAAGCCCCTCTGCGGCGATTTTGGATGGTTGTTATTATAGGGTTGCACAATATCACGCCAGCAACCGTCTTGCCAGTCGCTATCGGACCTACGAGGCTATGTCAGGGCCCTCCCAGACCCATTCTAAGAATTGATGGCCCCAATAGATGCTCCCTATGCGCGGCTGGTTCGCCCCGCCGGCACGAATGCCCTACTGAATGCTTTCCGCGTTCGCAGTGGCCTCGTCAGCATCGGGCCATTTGGGAAACGCGCCCCAGCGCTCAAAGAAAAGCCCCGCGGTGAGGCGGGGCTAAAAGGGGATTCGCGACGCGGCTAGTTTGTGGTACGCGCTGTCGGCTCTTTTGGATCAATAGTCTGCGTCAGTCTTTTGCGACGGCGCTTCACTAGCCAGTAAACTCCATAACCGAAAACGAGGACGGGCAGGCCCGCGCCTACAACAGGTCCGGGCGCACCTCTCACTCCACCCCCGCCGGGGGGCTGTCCACCGCCGCCGGGTGGTGGCGACCGTTGCGCAAGGCTAGATGTTGAAATGGCCGGCAACACTAGAACCGCCAACAAAGAGGCAAGAGCCGCAATAGAAAAAGTTCGAGTCGCAAATTTCATTTTGAGTACCCGCTTAGAACTGGCAACGCCCATGTTTCATACGCTGATCCGCGGCAATAATACTTTGTTGTGATGACACTCATGCAGCGTGCCTATGCCGCTGGGTTCACCGAGTGCCGGTGCGACTTTGTGGTCAGAAACAGGCAAAGCCCCGCGGCGGGGCGAGTGAATGATGCGAAGCGCGCGGTACTAGCCAGCCGACCGCGGCGGATTTGGGCGCGGGCTAGCGCGCCGTTACAATGGCCCGCTTTCTAGGCGTAGATGAAGTTTTTCGCTCTCACTTAAGGTTTGGGCAAGCATGGCGATGGTCAACGCCATCTCTTCCGCCTCCTCCAAGGTGATGGCGGCGACGCCACCTTCAATGGGTTCATCCTGCCCATAGACCCGCACGAGTACTCGGTCCGTCGCATCTCGAACCGTATAACCACCGGAATTTTTTCTACACGCCAAGGAGTTGGAAAGCGTGGCATTGGCGACTCCTGGTGCGTTGCCAAATCGAAGGCCGACCCACCCGCGGTTGTACTAGAGAAGCCGATGCCGGGAAAATTCCTCTTCCATATGGTTGCATACCAGGATTGGTATGGAGTGATTACGCTAGCTGCCTACCGAACCAGTGTAGGAAAAACGCGATTATCCACCATCCTCGCCCGCGAGTTCGTTCACGAGCGCAACAATGCGCAGGCGTACTGCGGATCGTGGTATTTGCATGAACGCCTTGGCAAGCCGCAGCCCGTCCTCACTTGAAACGAAATCGTCGATGTAGGAGGGCGAAGGAGCACTGCCGTCCGAAGCGAAAGGCCCTTCGGTGCCACCTTCGAAGAAGAACGACACCGTCACGCGAAGAATATCGGCGGCCTGCTGAAGCCGACTAGTCGCTCGCTTCAACCAATTTGAAAGGATTTAGTGATTCGCTTTCGTCGCAGTCCGGGCGACGGAGGCGATCATGGCTGCGAAGGAGATTTCGGTAAAGAAGTATGTTGTGAGGCTGAGCGGCGAGGAGCGCGAACAGCTTGAGGCGCTGCTTCGGAAAGGAAAGAGCCCGGCGCAACGACTGCTGAAGGCGCGGATATTGTTGAAGGCCGATGTGTCGGAAGCCGGCGAAGGCTGGAGTGACAGCCGGATCATCAAGGCTCTGGAGACCAGCGCATCGATGGTTTACCGGGTGCGCAAGCAACTGGTGGAAGAGGGCTTCGAGGCTGTGTTGAGCCGCAAGCAACGGGCGACGCCGGCGGTGGCGCGGATTTTCGACGGCGAGAAAGAAGCCAAGCTGATCGCCCTGGCCTGTTCCAAGCCTCCCAAGGGACGCGCGCGCTGGACCTTGCGGCTGTTGGAGAACAAGGTCGTGGAACTCGGCATTGTCGATCGCGCCAGCGACTAGCACGATCGGGCGGACGCTCAAAAAAACACTCTCAAGCCGCATCGCCGGCAGTGCTGGGTGATCCCGCCGAAGGCCAACAGCGCATTCGTAGCGGCGATGGAAGACGTGCTGGCCGTCTACACGCGGCCACGCGATCCTGATCGCCCGCTGGTCTGTCTGGACGAGACCTCAAAGCAACTGATTGCCGAGACGCGCGTGCCGATCCCGATGAAGCCGGGACGCCCGGCCCGTTTCGACTACGAGTACGAGCGCAACGGCACCGCCAACCTCTTCATGATGTTTGCCCCGCTCGAAGGCTGGCGCCACGTCAAGGTCACCGATCGCCACACCGCGGTGGACTACGCTCACGTCTTGAAGGATCTGGCCGATATCCACTTCGCGAACGCCAAGACCATCGTTCTGGTCCAGGACAATCTCAACATCCACAGCAAGGCGTCACTCTACGAAGCCTTTCCGGCCGCCGAAGCCAGGCGGCTGGTCGAGCGCTTCGAATGGCACTACACCCCCAAGCACGGCAGTTGGCTCGATCTGGCGGAGTCCGAACTCGGCGTCCTCTCCTCCCAGTGCCTCGATCGCCGCATTCCCGACAAACACAACCCTCATCGAGGAAATCGCCGCCTGGCAGCACGACCGCAATGCCAACCACACCAAGGCCAACTGGCACTTCACAACCCCAGATGCTCGCATCAAACTCAAACACCTTTACCCTTCAATCTGACTGAATTGGGCGACTAGCGCCGATTCGGTTTACGCCCTTCTCGTACTTTTGTATCTGCTGAAAGGTCAGGCCAAGTGCTTCGCCCAACTTTTCCTGGCTCATGCCAACCATTCTACGCCGCTTGCGTAGCCGGCTGCCGACGTGAATGTCGATGGGGCTGGGGCTGGTGCTCTTGGGCCTGGGCATCGCTAATCCGATGGGTGGTTTAGTCCTCCGACGCCATCACCGTCCTATGTGGGCTCGAGATTATCAAGGGAAAGGGGCTGCCATCGCTGGGCAGCCCCTCATCGCACGTCCCCGTCCCCCGTATGGGCAATCCTGTGACCGCGATTTCAGGCGGTTTTGTGCGCCACCTACACCGCGAGTTCCAGTGCTTGCGCAATCCGAAAATCCAGAAAGGAAATTGAATGAAATGTCCAGTTGCGGCGAATGACAATGTGAAGGGTGTGGTGCTATTGCGCTTCCCCGACTTGAAGGCGTGGAAGGGCATCACGTACTCGCGCGTGCATCTGGCCAGACTAGAGCAGGCAAACCAGTTTCCGAAACGAGTACGGCTCAGTGCTAACACAGTGGCTTGGGTTGAGTTTGAAATCGACGACCACATTGCCGCTAAGATGGCGGCTCGCTGACAATCTCTTTCACGCGGCTGCACCACAGTTCAAATCCGGCGCGCTTCTCGTCAAGATACGAATGTCGGTCGTACACTCCGGCAATGCCTTTGCGCGTGTGGGCTAGCATCAACTCGCGGACGTGCTCCTCGATAGCGAGGCGTGAAAGATTTGTCCGAACGGTTCGCCGAATGTCGTGGTTCACCCAGTCGTCGAATCCGACGATTTCGTTCAACCTAAGCTTGACCTTGTTGGAGACATAGACCGGCTTAGCGCCGCTGGTGGTAGAAAACAGATATTTTCCGCCCCGCCATTCCGGGATCGCCTGGATGATTTCGATCATACAGTCGCAAAGTGGAACGACGTGCGCCAGTTCGGCTTTCATTCTGGCCGCTGGGATGGTCCATAACCGTTTGTCTACGTCGAATTCTGGCCAGCTTGCATCGGCGACCTCATTCAGCCGAAGGCCGGTAAGGATCAGCAATCGATAGACAGGTTCGAACGGGTAGCCCAGGTAGGCGGCGCCATGCCAGAGCTTGCTCAGTTCTGAGTTGTCAAGGGTTCGCCTTCGCGCCTCTTTCCCGCCAAGCAACGCCTTCGGCTTGATGGACGCACAGGGCGAGTATTTGATCTTGCCGGTGCTGACTGCCCAATCGAACACGCGGCTCACGTATCCTAGAACGTTTCTAGCCTGATGCGGCGCTCGCTTGGCGACCGTGCGGATGATGTCCGCGACGTCGGATGGCTCAATCTCGTCGACCTTCTTGGCTGCCCAGGGGCCGGCTGGCTTGCCGTCGACCAGTCCTCCGAACTCGCGCCGGAGATCCCGAGCCACCTCCGCCCCCTTGCGCTGGCCGTGAAGGCGTTCGGCTATGAAGTCTTCCACGACCCGAACGAAGCCCCTGCCCTCTGCGGCAGCTTCCTGCCCTGCCCTGGCCTGGGCAACGGCCTTGGGGTCGGAGCCCCTCGGTAATCTGCTCCAGCCACTCACGGGCCGTTTGTCTGGCATCCTTGAGGGCCACAGCGCCAACCGCGGCGATGGTCCGACGGGTCTTGTTGCGGACACCCGGCACACGCTTGATGAGGAAGTAGCTCTTGGCTCCCTTGTCCGTGATCCTGACACCGAAGCCGGGGACCACGGTGTCCATGTACTCTTCGCGCGTGCCTGTAGGCGCCGGCTTGAGGCCCTTGATGAACCTGTCATTTAACGCTGTTTTCGTGGTGTCCTCCGGCCATTCCGGTTGTTTACCGGTTGGCGTTCGGGGCACCCTCGGGGCACCAGGATCGCCTGTGCAAGCCAAGTGTGACATTTGGGCCAAAACGTCGAAATGCCCAATAGAATTCGGCATTTCTTGTTCGCCATGTTACACGGCGTTGCACGCCGTTCAAGGGTCCAAACCTTCTGTTAACCGGTTATCGCTGGTTCGAATCCGGCCCGGGGAGCCAGCCTTAAATTCGAGCTTTGATTTCTCAGGGATTCTCCCGCTTTTTGGCAAACCTCGAGGCAGGTTTGCCACTGGTTGTTCGTTCTTTGACCTTGTCCATCGCGGCCACGGCAAGCCGTTTTTGATCCGCAGCCTTCGTGTACCGCGCGACCTCGCGCAAGCTGGCGTGGCCCGTAACGGCCGCGATCTCGTGCTCGGTGCAGCCAGCCTCCGCCAGGATCCGGGCCGCGGCCTTCCTAAGCCCGTGTGCGCTGCAATGAGGCAGCCCCGCCGCGTCGCACTGTTCGCGGAACCAATTGCCGAACCCGGTGGCTTTGAACGGCTGGCCGAATTATGTGGTCAAGAACGTCAGGTGATCCGACGGCGTATCGGCAACGATGGCAGCCAAGTGGGCGTGCACCGGGATCGCCAACTCGGCGCCGGTCTTTTGCTGCCGGACCTGGAGCACACCATCCCGGATATGCTGTCGACCCATTCGAACAACATCCGAGCGACGCTGTCCCGTATAGAGAAGTAGCGCGAACGCCAGTCGCGCGCGCGAACCGACGGGGTGCCGCCTCTCAAATTGTGCGATTTCGGCGTCCGTCCAACTATGGAAGCCGTCTGATTTCACCCTAATCGCGCGCACGTCGCGGGTTGGGTCGTCTGCGCGCAGTCCCATCTCGACGGCGTGCTTCATCATCGCGCGCAACGCCTTACGCAATCCGTTGGCGCCGTCCGGCTTCTCGGCGCGCGCGGCCATCAGCTTGACGATGTGTTCCCGCTGCAAGGTCGCCGCTCGCTTATCGCCGTGCTCGTGACCCTGCTTGTCCTTCTCCCCGCAGAACCGATCGATGATGTTGCGGTAAACTGATTGCGTGCTCGCCTGCATCGAACGAAACGCCGCCGAATTGTAATAGCTGACCGCGAGCGCCCGGATCGTGCCCGGCTGCACGCGATCGCTGCCGACCTGCGCCATCTGCCCGGCTAAGGCCTCTTCGTAGGCCGCCATGAATTCAGGGGACCAGGGCAGGCCTTTCAGAGGGCGCGGCTTGAATCCGGGGCGGCGAAAATAAAACCGCGGTCGCCCATGCCGATCGATGAACCCGTGCACGAATTTCGGCAGACGCCGCATCACACGCGGTCCCATTCGCTCGCCTCCATCATCTCGCCAGGCCGACCAGTCGCGTCGGCAGCAATAATTACGATTTTGCCCGTTTTGTCGATTTCGATGCGGGCGATATGCACACCCGCCGCGGCGACGGCCTTGACTGCTCTCGTCACGTCCTGCTGCCGGAATGTGGACGGGGCGCGAGCCATATAGCTACCGCGAAACCTTCTTGTCGGCGGTGACCAAAGTCTGCCCGGGCAGCAGCCCTAAGGCGACGTGGGGTCGAGGTCCTCGGCGACTGGCTGCAAAGGCGCGGGTTGCCTCCGTGGCGCGATGATAGCGAGCTCCGCCTCGGTCGGGCGGCCGCCTGATGCCTTGAGCTCGAGCGCGAAGCAGGGGCCCGCATAAAACACGGCGCGCTCGATTTCGGACCCAGGCCGGGAGCAGCAGATCATAACGGACTGTCCTCGGACTCGTCCCAGAGTTCCTCGCAGCGCGGATGCAACCAGATCCCATCTGGGCGGGCGGGCCAGTCCCAAGGGTGCAGCGGGTCGGCGGGGGTGGCCACAGCTCCGCAATGATCGCAGAGACGGGCCGCGGTTCCGTGGTCAAATTCGCTTTGCGCTCCGGCTTGCGGCTTCCGATCCGTCCAAGCGTCCAAACCCGCATGGCTGTGGGACAAGTTCGCATTTTTCGATCCGTCCAGAGCCGCAGCTTGGACGGATCGAAAATTGCAAGAAGTTCCCATTTCATCGGCGTTTGGACACTTGGACGGATCGGAAGGGCGAGAATGGTGCGAAGAGGCGTTTTGACCAGGAAGATAGGCGGACCATGCGTCCTCGAAAGCAGCGCGTCTGTACCCCTTGGCGTCTTTGAAGCCGGGGATGCGCACCGTGTGGGAGATGATGCAGAACGGCTTGAGCAAGCCAGCGAGTTGCTTTTGCGTCAGCGGCCGCCCGCGCTTCCATTCCGCCCATGGCCGCTCCGGGTCGGCAACCAACGCAGCCACCAAATCAGCCGAGGACATGGCCTCCTCATCACCGAATGCCTTCTTGATATCGGCCAAGAGCTCGACGTTGATCGAAGACGACTCATGCCCGTCGCCCGAGAGCAGACAGGCCGCTTCCCGCGCCCGCTGCGGCCATCGGCTGCCGGCAAGATCGGCGATGGCGAGCAGGGGCCGCCAGTTGTCGGCGGCGCGGTCATTCAGCACCTCAGGGATATCCGGGTCTGGGTCGGTCAGCTTCTCGAAGTTGTCGGTGGCCCAGCGAGCGGCCTGCCGGCGCAAGCTAGCGAACTCGTCACTGTCGCGCTTTCGCAGTCGCGCAACGATGGCCACCTTGGGCTTGCGTTGGAGCGTTACGATAATTGACCGGTCTTCGAGCGTATCGGCCAGCTCGCGAATAGTCGCAATGGCCTTCGGCGCCCAGGTCGAGAAGCGCTGTGGCTTATGCTCGCCATTGACCTCGACATTGCGGATGACATGCGCGGCCGCCTTGGTGTGGCCGGAATTGAGGATGCCGCGCATCTCTTCGTCATGACGCACGAAAGTGTCGGCTTCATCGATGAGCAGAGTAGGACTAATCTCTGCGATGTACCGAAAGAGTGCACTGGCCGAGATGTTGCTCGCCAGCTCCGAGCGGGGTGTGAGGTAGTAGAGGATAATCAGCACGCTGGTCTTGCCGCAGCGTTTCGTCGGCGAGACCAACACCATGAAGGGCGAAATATCCCCTGCGTCCGCTGTCCAGGCGTGCAACGTCCAGAGCGCCAACGCCTCGCCCGCACCCTTGGGCAGTACGATGTAGCGACGGAACACTTTCTCGATGCCATCGAGAAACTCCCCGCCGGAGACGGCCGTATCCCACGGTTCAACGTGCCAATGCGGCAGCGCGGCAGCTTTTGCTTCGGCTTCGGCACGGCGGCGGCGCACCAGTTTATCCAGAACGGCAACCGGAACTCCGAGCGCCTTCGCTTCCGACACGCGGCGCTTCTGGTAGGCAAGCTCATCCAATTCGGCAAGCGCAGCAATCTTTGCCTCGGAGTTGCCGAAACCATTGTTTTCTACCTTTGGAACGGTTGCTGTAAGAAGACACTCCGCGACTTTAGCCAGGCCAAGGTGCGCGGCCATGTCGTTAAAGTCGGTGGCCTTCTCCGGCCGGTTCTCGCCGAACTCGCGGAACCGCCATCTTCGCCCCAATCTGTACCGCCGCTTCATTGGCCTTTGTCAGACCGGGATTGCCCGCGGTGCGATAGTCGTCATCAGCACAAATGACAATTTCAATGCCCGGAAACGTTTCGCGCAGCGTCTTGGCTACGGACAGCAGATTGCCCGAGTTGAATGCCACGACCACGGTGATGCCAGTGGCCTCGTGCACCGTAGCACCGGTGGCATATCCTTCCACGATGTAGAGCAGCTCCTTCGGCGCGCCGCCGATGACGAAATAGCCGCCACCGGCTTGGCCGTCTTCCAGGAACAGCTTTTTGCCGTTCGCGTCTATGAATTGCAGCGACTGGAGCCTGCGATCTTGGGCTCTCACCGGCACCAGCAAACAGCTACTATCGCATCTGAGCCCATAAGATTTGACGCGCTTTTCCATCAGGTACGGGAAATCGTCCGTAGCCTCCACGGCCGCTGCCCAAAGCCTTTTGGCTTTGTCCGCCGCCTCGTTCCAAATTACCTGCTGCTCGGCATCGCGCGCGCGGCGCAGCCCTTTCATAAAATCGTTGCAGCTCGGCCCGCTGCTCAGTGGTCACGGACATTTCCGACGCGGCGCACCATGTTTCACTGATGTTACTGCGCCAGTCGCCGAATGCACCTGCTGGAAGGCCGTCGAGATGTAGCAAATACCAGCCGGCGTCATCGTTCCGATTACCATTGGTCGAAAAGCGATGGATCTTGCCGTCCGCCTACGATATTCTTCGGTGGCTCGATCCCGGCGGCCAAGATGGCACCACGGAATTGCTCTATCGTGTCAGGCATTTGGTGCAATCCGGCGAAAATAGCGGCGGGCAACCAGACCCGCCCCTAAATTGTGTCAGAATGGAATTTCATCGTTCGGATCGTCGGCCACCGACGTAGTCGTCGGCTTCTTCTGCGGCACCTTCACGCGGGTACCGAGTGTCGTCTCGCCGCCGAATTCGACCGGTTTGGCAACCAGCACGATCTGTTCTCCAGGCCAGTTTTTCGGCGGGCCAAGGGCATTGCGAATCGTGCTCCAGTTGGTCTTGTTCAAGATCAAAGGTTTCACATTCCCATCGGTAAAACGCAGCACCGGACGCAATTCCTTGTCGCGCCCGACTTTTTCGCCATCCACGTTCTTAATTTTGACGATCAGCTCTGCGCCTTCTTCTTCGAGGTGTTCCGTCGCCTTGAAGAAAGGGGATTTGAAGTAGTCTTTGGTGTCGAAGTCGTGTGCCATGGTCATCTCCTGATGATGGGCTGGTTGGTCGCAGCGGTCGGACTCGAGCAAGCGATTGCGCGCCAAAGCGTGCAGCCGTCAGCGCGTCGTACGATTACCCAAAGAGCGTTGCTGTCAGGCGGCGGCCATGGCTGGCCGTCAGGGCCGTCGCTATTGACGCTATGATAAATCTCGACGCTTCCCGCCCCCTGTTCGGTGAACAAGCTGAGCGGCACGCCTAGCTGGCTCGGCGGTCACATCGCGCAGTGTTGGAGGATTCATTTGGCACGATCTCCTGGTTGAGATCGCGCGGAGGGCTTGCAATTTGGGGCGGAGCTGGATTAAATAAAAACGTTGCCGACGCTTTTAATTGCCAGGCCCGCGCGCAAGCACCGCGCGGGTTTGGCTTTTAGATCGGCGATGTCGCCCAAACCGACTCGTCATGTTCGAACGATCTTTGCAGGCGGTAAGCAATCTCGGCGCTCATCGACCGGACTAAATCTTCAGCCGCAGCCTTGATTTTCTGACGAAGCGCTGGGTCGCAGCGCGTCCGCAGCTCAACCGGTTCTGCTTCTTGGAGCATTAAATCAACCCCCATTGGTCACTGCCGCAATGTGCGGCGTGGATGGGATGACCTACCATGGCTGAGATTCGGAATTGAAACACACGAAAGATGCGTGAAAATTGAAGCTTCCTGTGTCGCAATCCTACAATGGCTGCCGTCAGCGGCGAGCATCGGCATGGCGCCGTGCGTCTGATCAAGCTCGACCACATGCAACGGATCATCGACATCATGGCGTTGTCGATCACGCTGTGGCCGTCGAAGCTGGTAAAGATGCCGGTAAAGATGTCGATCGCGAGAGGCCCTCGCCCCTAGAACTTCGTCTATTGCTATTCCTATGTGCTCGTCGGCCGCGTCATTCAATTTTGATCACAATTCGCGACACCAGCTTATCCTCGAGCTTCTTTCTAATGTACTCAATAGAACGGCCGAGCTCTCCAGGCGGAAAAAATCGTTGTGGTAGATATTTTTCTAAGATCTTCAGCGCTTTCAATAAAATACCTTTCCAGGTTTGGTCTGCTGATCTGTAATTGGTCCAGCGTCCGCCTCTCATGCGTGCCGCCATCAGAAGGTTCCTAATAAAAAGGTCGAAGGCAGGATTGCCACCCGATCCTCTCGGCATCGGCTTCTCTTTTGCTCGATGAGCGGCGCTGCTCCGTGCGTCCAGCAGTTGTGCTGATCGTTGAGCGGCGCTGCTTCAATTCGTCCAGCAGGTCTATATAGCCGGGTATCAGGGCCATTCCGCCTGTTGCAAGTTGTCGTAACGCGAGCTCTTGTTCAATCAGCCATCCCGCGTGATTCTCCGACGCTCTGCTTTCCCTACCCACATCGAGTTTGCCTAAAAGACAACCAAGTCGAGTTGCCTTACTGGCAACATCCTTGAGCGCCTTTCTCACTTGCGGGATCGAGAGGGTTCGAAATGACGCATCGTCGAGATGTGCATCGAGTATGATGGACTGGATATGCTGACCAAACGATACATCATTAACCGTTGCATGCTCTGCGATACGCCGCAATTCATCCTCACTTGGATATTTAAGTCTCAAATTCGGCAACCGCTTGCGCCTGCAATTCCGTCTATTTTTTGCAAGCGCATTCATGACGCGCTCGATACGGTCTTTGGCTTCCGCTTCTAGCGTGTCGACACTCCCTATTGTGGCGTTGGCAGGGGGGCGCCGCTGGACAATGTCGCCCCGTGCCGTTTCAGGGCCTGCCGGCGTAGTGTTCTTCTTCTTCGGCATGATCACACTCCCGGGCCTTCTACTTCAGCGTGCTCTTTAGATTTGGCAGACTATGCGTCAGGATGGACTGAATGCATCGGCTGTAGCGTGGCCGGCCAGTTGTAAACAAGCCGCTGTATCATTGCTTTTCGCCCCAGCGGCCGCATCGGGCAAAAAATCATTCTTCCAGTCAGAAATAGATTGTGCTGCGTAAGGCCAGACCGAACGAGCCAAAACGCAGCGCGCAAGGTTGTAAATGGATATACGAACTTTGCTTGCCGTCAGAACCTCCACCGCCTCGGCGAGCCGGTCCAACTCATCCGTGGCCCGAGCGCAAATGCCTTCCGTGCAGTCAGCCGGGGTCCATGAGGAAGTCGTAGACTTCCTTGACGCTGAAGATCGACCAACGTTGTCGTAGATTTTCACGACTCTCACTCTTAGCACTTGGGCAGGAACACGGTGGCCTTGGCACCGATCCATTCTTTGGTCAGCCCGCCGCGCGATGCAATCCAGTCTTTGACCTTCTGCGGATAGGCCTCCATCAGTATTGCATCGCCGTCGGGACGCGATGCCCCCGTCTTGTTATCGCGCGAGGCATGGAAGTAGAAGAGCGCGCGGTCGGTGGCACAGACATTGCGGTTGGCCAGCACGAGTGTGCAGCCTGAGTTGCATTCACCATCAACGATGATGCGAACGTTTTCGAGGGCCTTATAGCGGATGAGGTAGGGGCCGATGACACCGCCGAAGCCCTTACGGATGACGACAGGCGGAAAGCTTGGGGTGCGGCACGGATAATTGAGACACCCGGCTGAGGCAGGCGGAAAGCTCTCGGGATCGGTCTTGATGGCATCCTGGAGCTTGAGAGTATTCATGTAGTTGACGGTGCTTCGGCTGAAGAATTCCTCACTGCCGGGTGGCCTTACCGTGCCACTTTTGGCTCGCCCCTTGGTCTCGTTTTCGCACGGAAATTTCTTGACGTATTTGCTGCGGACCCATCCTGGGACAAACTGGGGACGGTTCCTTTCCGTTGAATTCAGACGCATTACATTTGAAATGCGCGTCCAATCCCCTTTCGTAGTATTGGCCTCAAGTTGCTCGTACCCGCCCAATTTGGTGATTAGCTTAGACTGTGGCCCAGGACCCTCACGCAATGCCAGCCATTTGTCTTCATTATACTCCGGGTCTTTAACCACCTCTGGCGGAGGCTCGACTACTGACACACAGAAGCGCGTCGTTAAGGGCTCAGAGACCCGCGGTTCGGCGGGTTTTACAACTTCTGGAATTTTCCCCTTGAAGTGGGGATAGCGTAGGTCGTCGCGGGGGCCGAAGTATCCCACGCCGTATTTATCCTGGTCGTCCTCCGTGAACACGGTGCACTTCTGGCCGCGAAAATAGATGTTGTCCTCGGTGTCGAAATAAATCCATCGCTTGGGCACCACCGTCACCCGCGTTGGATGAATGATGCCGTACTGCGAGTAAGTGCGCCCGTCGGCCGCGCCCCCATGAAAGGTTGCCCTCGTCGTCGCGGATCAAGTTTCCCGCGTCATCGCGCATCGGCTCCTGCACTTTGGCAATCCAATCATGAGGTGAATTTTGTTCTTACCCTTGCCGCACCAATAATCTTCCGCGTTGCGGGCCTGAGCCGGCACCGCGATTGCAGCGAGGCAGAGGGCGAGGGCGAGGGCGAGTTTTTTCCTCATGGCACGTGCCTATCGTCTTGCCGTCGGCGAAGCGGCGTTGCCGCCGTGACCACAGCCGCGTCCCGTCGCGGGTTTGGAATGCCGCCCTATTTTTGAAGTTGGCAGATTAGCCGCCCAGCGGCTTTCCGCCCACCTTATAACAAATCAGGATGGGGGCATTGGAAAGATACGATGTGACCCAACACCGCGCTGAGCTTGGACCGCGCTTCTGATTAGACGATTCCACGCGCTTGTGGTGGCCGGCGCGGAGGCGGCGACTGCGCTTCGTCGCTCCTGCTGATGACGGTGAGCGTCGATGGCCTCGTCGAAAGGGCGCTGGGACAGCGAAAAATATCCAAAACGGACCCAGCCCAATTTTGACGTACCCCCATTTGTCTGAGGGCTTGACGGATTTCAGACGCCGGGTGCGAAAAAATAGCGGCATTTCGGGGAGGGCTTGAGACTAAATTCGTTTTTCCTGCCGACCCCCCCCCACCCCCTCCCCTCTGTGTGACGGCAGCGCGCTACGGTCGAAGAACTGCCCGGTGGTCGTCGAGTTCGCAGCGGCATCGGCGGCGCTCCGCCACCGCAACTGTCAAGTTTACGATGCTTGGCGCGCCAAGGCAGCCATCGCGTAACTTGTTGATCTTGCGAGTATGACGCGCTCAAACTGTCAACTATATGCTCGTTTTTGTACAGTACGATGGCATACGCCCCGCGCCACGACCGAGCGCATACCACAAGCCCGGCGACGGTCGCACCTTGCATCGCTTGCGCTCCCGCGGGCATCGCGGTGTCCGGCTTCGAGCATTACCATCGATGGCCTTACGCGAAGGAACGCCTGTTTCACCAACGCGGGCCGCCTGCGCGTTTATTCGGGGCTGGGACAGGATACTGTGACCGCTTTGCCGAGCGTTTCATGTCTTCGGTCTAGGCTGCGTCACGCGCGCTTGATCTCGCTGCGACCTCGTTTCCTGTCGATTGATCTTCCTGCGCGGCTAGTCTCCACTGTAACGCAAGCATGAGCAGCATTTTACGAAACACGGCATCGTCAGTCTGTGCTGCAGCGCGGGTGTAGTCCTCTGCTTGATGTTCGCACACTTGCCTTGAGGTTGGCACAGTATGGCTCTTTCTCTGCGCGAATGAAGGCCGACTTCTTCACCGCAAACGCCCTTTGTCTCCGAACGTTGTCATAGTGTTCACAGGACCACAATTACATTTCGCCAAGCCGAAGCTTTGCGTATTAGTTAAACTGTGCAGCAGGGGCTACTTTAGTCGGTACGTTTGCACGGATCGGCTTCGTTCTGGCGTTCAGCACGCGACAACACCTTCCGCTCTCTGAGCGGCGCGCTGGAAATGATAGCTCATAGGCAACGGCTTACCGAGGTCCCCACCACCTTAATTAAGCCTTCGCTGTTAACCAGACTGGGTGTCCGAGACTTAATGGAAACGGCTCGCGGTTCGGTGCATCCTTCGGTCATGGTTTGCGGAACCGTCGCGTTCCGGGACCGCAGGGTCTCGGCCCAAGTCGCCCCCAAGGCCGGGACCCGCCCAACTCACCACGGGTCGAGGTGAACCGCCCCGGGTTCGTCGGAGGCCATTTGATTTGAGTCTCACGCTGCCATGGCTGGTTCGTCCAGCATGGCGTAGTAACGTTGCTCGGCTTCGGCCGGCGGTATGTTACCGATGGGCTCCAGGAGTCGCCGGTTGTTGAACCAGTCTACCTCCTGGTCGCTGGATAGTCTGCTGCGGATGGATGCGGAGTTCATCGTCGCCGTCGAGGTCGCGTTTCGGCGTGGCTTAGAGGACCCAGACGCGGCCGCGCGCACCTATGAAAACTTTTCGAAGAGGTGATGAACACGTAGGTAGCTGATGGTGGCAGCCGAAATGGAAACGATCACTGGGCGCTCGCCCAAGCCGCTCTCGAAGAAGCTCAATCCGCTCTGGTGGTTTCAGAACGACGATGAGCAGAAGGAGACCGACCCCGATGCTCAGTGGTATCACCCCGAGTGGCCCCAGTGGCGACGCCATCTGTACTGGAATTACTTCCGCAACCCCTTGCAGAATTTCCGCGCCTACGTGGTTGGGGTGTCTGACCGCAATTACACCCTCACCGGCCGCGCGCCTGTGATGACAGTGCAGCGCGACGACCTCAACCCGCCAGAGCGCGGCTTCCAGTGGTGCGCGCTCAAGCTTGGGGCTCTGCTCCTTCCATTCGTGTCCTACGCCGGCCGCAAGGTCGTTTGGTATCTCGGCTGGCAACCCAGCGGCTTCTTCGGGGCCAAATTCAACATCAGGACTTAGATTGGGGACGCCCTCGTCTGCGCGGCACCACGTCGCCTGGCAGGGGGGCAGAATATTTTGGGTCCCATATTCGCGATTTCAGACCATCCCCAGGCGTCTCCGATTTCCTCTTGGGATGCGTCTGGGAAAGAGGCCGGGATTATCGGTAGCGGCGACCAATGCGGCCTCAACCCGCCAGGGTCGGCAGAAAGCGGCTAGTCGCCCGCTTCAACCAATTTGAAAGGATTTGGTGATTTGCTTTCGTCGCAGACGAGCGACGGAGGCGATCATGGCTGCGAAGGAGATTTCGGTAAAGAAATATGTTGTGCGGCTGAGCGGCGAGGAACGCGAGCGGCTTGAAGCGCTGCTGCGGAAAGGAAAGAGCCCGGCACAGCGCCTGCTGAAGGCGCGGATATTGTTGAAGGCCGATGTCTCGGAAGCCGGTGAAGGCTGGAGCGACAGCCGGATCATCAAGGCGCTGGAGACCAGCGCATCCATGGTTTACCGGGTGCGCAAGCAACTGGTGGAGGAAGGCTTCGAGGCGGTGTTGAGCCGCAAGCAACGAGCGACGCCTGCGGTTGCGCGGATTTTCGACGGCGAGAAGGAAGCCAAACTGATCGCCCTGGCTTGTTCCAGAACCTCCCAAGGGACGCGCACGCTGGACCCTGCGGCTGTTGGAGAACAAGGTCGTGGAACTCCACATCGTCGATCGCGCCAGCGACGCACGATCGGCCGGACGCTCAAAAAAACATTCTCAAGCCCCATCGCCGACAGTGCTGGGTCATCCCGCCGAAGGCCAACAGCGCGTTCGTAGCCGCCATGGAAGACGTGCTGGCCGTCTACACGCGGCCACGCGATCCCGATCGCCCGCTGGTTTGCCTGGACGAGACCTCAAAGCAACTGATTCGCCGAGACGCGCGTGCCGATCCCGATGAAACCGGGACGCCCAGCCCGTTGCGATTACGAGTACGAGCGCAACGGCACCGCCAACCTCTTCATGATGTTTGCACCGCTCGAAGGCTGGCGCCATGTCAAAGTCACGGATCGCCACACCGCCGTGGACTACGCTCACGTCTTGAAAGATTTGGCCGATATCCACTTCGCCAACGCCAAGACCATCGTTCTGGTCCAGGACAATCTCAACATCCACAGCAAGGCGTCACTCTACGAAGCCTTTCCGGCCGCCGAAGCCAGGCGGCTGGTCGAGCGCTTCGAATGGCACTACACTCCAAAGCACGGCAGTTGGCTCGATCTGGCGGAGTCCGAACTCGGCGTCCTATCGTCCCAGTGCCTCGACCGCCGCATTCCCGACAAACAAACCCTCATCGAGGAAATCGCCGCTTGGGAGCACGACCGCAATGCCAACCACACCAAGGCCAACTGGCACTTCACAACCCCCAACGCTCGTATCAAACTCAATCACCTTTACCCTTCAATCTGACTGAATCGGGCGACTAAAGCGGTTCCCGCTCGAACGGACGCAGGATGCCTGCCACAGCCTCTCCTTCGTCATTGCCGGGCTTGACCCGGCAATCCACCATCTTCTTCGCAAAAGCGTCTTGCGAATAAGATGGACCCGCGGGTCAAGCCCGCGGGTGACGCCAGAGAATGGGTAAGCGCTGAGTCAATACGAGCGGGAACCGCTTTAGTGTGGCCGGCTCCAGTCCAACCGGCGGCGCAGGGAAACACCCCCGACGGGTTCCTGGCGCGCGGTTCGTTGTCTCGGCCAGCAGTGCTCCATCCCGCGGCGCCTCGCGGCGTCCCGCGTCGTGCCTTTCTTTTCCAAGTCTGCCCCCAAAGAGGGGGTGGCGGAGCGCCGACAGGCGCACTCTTCTCTCTTGTGTCGCGCGTGCGAGGCGCGACGACCGCGTGAGCGAAACGCGGGCCGTCCCGTTGCAACCGGGACGCCCTCTCGGCGCTCCGTCGTGGCGGTTTTCGGCCGGGGACCCGTGCTGCCGCCTCCGGCAGTGGCACCGGAGCCGGCCCGCGACCTGCCCGCGTCAGACGATACGCCCCATGGGCGGGGTCCCGGACCTCCCCGCGCTGCGGTTCGCGCCGCAATCGCGGGACGCCACTCCCCGCTCCATCGTCAGGATCGTCTCCGGAGACGCCCCCTCCGAGCGAGGATGTGAAATCCATACTATAAATCCGTTACGTAGTCAACAGCAAAGTCGTGCTGTAGCCAAAAAAATCATTCCGGCCCCGAACCGCCGGCCGTCCGCTCCTGGATTGAGGTGTCCGCCGCGTGCCTTACCGCGCGGTCAGCACGATCAGCACCGCGGCATGGGCGACGTAGTATCCGGCGATCGTCATGATGATGCGGTTGGCCCAGGAGCGGAACTGCTGGTCGGTCATGGCTTCGAGCACGTATGGCGGCAAGCTTGGTGCCGACCAGCGAACGTGCGATGGCGAGACCGGCGACCACCGGATCGACCGACGCGCGCCTGCTCGATCAAGCCGCCGAAATAGACAGCTTCGCCCCATGGCTGAGCACCTGGCACATCGCCTTGGTGGCGACGATCTCGCGCCGGTCCATCTTGCCGCTCAGGAAGAACGTGTCGATCAGCGGGCCGGAGACGCCGGTCAGCAGCATCAGCGTCATGCTGAGCAGCGCCAGGACGCGCGTCTGCAGCGGGCTTTCCGGGTTCGGCCGCAGGCGCTTCGGCGCCAGCCGGATGAGGAACGGCGTCAGCCCGAGCATCAGCAGCGCGACCGGCTTGCTCGGCACGTAGCGCCAGAGCGACCACAGCAGCAGCGCGAGCAGGGCGCCGGCGAGCGTAGCGACGCGACCGCGCGCCAGTGCACGTGCCGCCACCACAACAGGCCGCGCCAGCCGTTCGACGCCATCTGCGTCACGCCGTGCAGCATCATCGCTTCCGGCAGCGGCAGCAGCGCGAGCAGCACGCCGATCAGGATCATGCCGCCGGCCATGCCGAAGATGCCGGAGAGAAACGAGGTGCCGACCATGGTCAGGCACAGCGTGGCGATCAGAAGCGGGCTCATGGTCGCCTCCGGCCGCTTGAATGACCCGGCGGCGCGCGCGGGCAAACTGAGTTATCGAACGCTCAGCATCAGTTTTCCTGATGGTTGGCATCTAGACGGCCCCTACGCGTCGCCGCATTATCGCAAGACTACAGAGCCATTTCAGCTTTCCTATGGCGATGGCCATGCGCAAGCTGCCCTTCCTCAACGGCATCAAGGCATTCGAGGCGGCGGCGCGCAGCGGCAGCTTCGCCAAGGCGGCGGACGAACTGCACGTCACGCCGGCCGCCGTCAGCCGGATGGTGCAGCTGCTCGAGCAGCGGCTCGGCGTGCCGCTGTTCGAGCGCAAGGCCAATCGCCTCTCGCCGACGCCGCCGGCCGCGCCTATCAGGCCGGCCTCACGCCGATCGTTCGACCAGCTCGCCAACCTCACCGCGCACGTCACCGCGATGGCGGGTGCGCGCGTGCTCACCGTCGGCGTCGGGCCGACCTTCGCGATCCGCTGGCTGATCCCGCGCCTGGCCGATTTCCAGAAGCGCGCAGCCCGACATCGAGGTCCGCTTCGCGACCGGCGGCGCGACCGTGCCCTACAACGACGAATGGACCTGCGGCATCCGGCTCGGCGACGGCCACTGGCCGGGCTTCGTGGCGGAGCGGCTGTTCGCCGCCGACCTGACGCCGGTCTGCGCGCCGCGACTCGCCAAGCGCCTGCGGCACGCCGGAGGACTTGCGCACCGTCACGCTGCTGCGCGTCGCGCACGCGGCCGACGAATGGCCGCTGTGGTTCAATGCGGTCGGGCTGCCGAAGCTGCGCGCCAAGGGGCCGGAGTTCGAATTTTACGGCCAGGCGTTGCAGGCGGCCGCCGACGGCGTCGGCGTCGCCATGGGCATCAGTCCCTATGTCGACGACGACCTGCACGCGGGCCGGCTGATCGCGCCGTTTGCGCAGTCGGTGTCGAAGGGCGAGCACTGGTATCTGATCTATCGCGAGGGACGGCGGGACGAGCCGGCGTTCCAGGCCTTCCGTGCCTGGATCGTGCGCGCCGCGGCGCGCTCGCAAGCGCGCCGGCGAGGGAAGGGCGACCGGCGACGGAAATTGAGACTCGACGCTTCAGCCTGAACCGTCATCAGTCATGGAGCGCGACCGGCTCTTCCCCTCGCGGGCGCGCGTCAGCCCGGAATGATCTCGCGCTGGATGTCGTCGGCGCGGAAGCCGACCGCCTCCGCCTGCACGCACGCCTGACAGGACGGCGACGTCGTAGAGCTCCTCGACCGTGTGCGTCGAAGCGCAGCCACTCGACCGCGTTGCCGGTATCGAGGTCGACGACGCTGCAGTCCGCAGCGGGCGTCCGCGTCCTTGGCGGAGAGCCGCTCGTCGAGCGCCAGACCGTCGAAGGTCGGTTGTGGCGCGGGCGCGACAGCCCGATGACGGCGTGGCCGGCCGACGAAGGCGAGCCCGCGCGCATAGCCCGGGCAGAACGCGACCGGCTCGAACGGCCGCTTGCCGGATCGACGGTGCCGAATTCGCCGGTGCCGGAATTGAGCAGCCACAGTCTCCCGTCGTAAAGCCGCGGCGAGTGCGGCATCGACAAGCCCGCTCGCCACGATCTCGCCGCACGCCACGTCGATGACGACGCCGCCGTCATGGCGCCGGTCGCGCCAGCCGTCGGCGACGTCGGAGCGGCCGATCGCCGTGACGATAGGCGGGACGCGCGCCGTCCATGGCGAGGCCGTTGAGGTGGCAGCGGTCCTCGGCAGCCAGCGCGCGAGATGAAGGGCGGCCGCCACAGCGGCCGGAAGCTCGCGGTCTCACTCACTGTGGCGAGGCAGGAGAAGAGCGTGTTGACGAAGATCGGCGCGCGCGTGCCGTCGATCTCGCCCATGCCGATGTCGTGGATGTCGATGCCGCCGGTGACGCGGCCCTCGCGCGGCACGAACTTGCGCTGTCGCGCCTTGCGGCGTCGTCGCACCGACCGCGAGCACGTTCTCGAACCGCCACAGCATCGAGCGCGCCGCTGGTCCACAGCGTCTGCCCGTCGGTCCACAGCCCCTGGCACTGCTCGATGATGCGCTCGTGCGCGCGCATCGCCGCCGTCGTCCTTGCGGCCGATGAAGAACAACCGTCCCGCCTGGTAGGTGGTGAGCGCGAGGCAGACATCCGCGGCCGCGAGCCAGGCCGCGAAGCGTTGCGACAGCAGCAGCAGCGGGCCCTTGTCGCGGACCTCCGCGGTGGAACTATCGGTCATCGCGCGATCCCTTCTGCAGCGGCCACCTGGCACGTCGACGGGTGGCGCACGGGGCGGTGAACGTCACGATCGGCAAGTAAGCGCCTTGCGGAAACCCGCTGCCTGAGCATCGTCCTCAGAACAAAACCAACGTTCCGGTTTCTTTGTCCGTTGGTAGCTGCTGCAGCTTTCGAGATGATAGATGCCGCGGTGACCTGTCAGCTTCGCGCGCACAGCGAATTTGCCTTTGATCGAGCAGCCAGGGGGCATGCTCGGATCGTCCGGAAAGAGAG
The DNA here is from genome assembly GCA_963823215.1 of uncultured beta proteobacterium. Classification (GTDB taxonomy): domain Bacteria; phylum Pseudomonadota; class Gammaproteobacteria; order Burkholderiales; family Casimicrobiaceae; genus CAIWHR01. The sequence continues at coordinate 41,976 of CAWGKT010000016.1, read as the reverse complement.
CATTTCGTGCATCTATGTCGCAAATCATGGAACAGCTCGCTCCAAGCAGCTTCGCCGTAGACTTGTTCCAGCGCCGGAGGTCTTGCGGGTTCGCAAAACAGCCCTTCCATAGCCCGGCACGGCTCGCCTTAGCTTCGTCCTCGTCCGCCGCGAACCGTCCTTTGGCGTAGGGTTCGAATTTTACGGCCCAGCCTTGTCGCACGAGCCATTGGTTCAGTGTCGTTGCGTCGCCGTCGATCCGGCAGACACCGATGCGTCGCTTCGGGTACACAGGATCTGGGCCTTTGTCCTCGCAGTGGACTGCACGACCGGCAAGGAAAGTCTTCAGTCGATCGCGCGCCTCGATTCCGCATCTCGAAACGGCACCTTTTTCGTTGAGGCAGAATTGATCAGCCTCGGGGGCATCGATGCCATCTAAACGAAACGTGGCCCCGTCCACCGCTATCGTGACTCCGTCTTTGACGGTGACATCGCCCGCCCAGCTTGGCCCGACAGCCAATAGAGCCAGCCCGAGAATCCATAGTCGCATGAGTCATTTCACCATCGGCGCCGGCATTCGTCGAAATCCGCCGCGATTGTCTTATCGTTGATTGAGTGGCCGCACCAGAGCAGCAGGGCGCGCGCTCTGAGCGATGAACTGTTGTTGGTTTTCACTTCTGCTATAAATTAAGGTTCGCAAAGCCGAGGACCACCTCAACATGCACAAACTTTCATGCCGCGACCCGCTCCACGCAGGTCGCGTCTTCAGCTTCCTGACGAGTGCTGCCCTCGCCCTGCTGGTGGCGCTTGGATGCGCCGGCGCACCAGCCTGGGCGCAGAGTGCCGAGAGAAAAATCGATCCCGCAATTCGACCAGAGTTCCGAGAGCCGGTAACACTGGCAAGCAAGGACGGCGTGCTCGAAGTTCGGCTTACGGCGCGGCAGGGCGAAGCCACGCTCGACACGGTCATGACGCCTGTCCAGAATTTTCTGCTGTTCGACTATGAGCTGATCCGCGGCACGGCGTCGGACGGGAAGAGCTCAGGCGACAATCTTTATCCGGCGCCGACGCTGCAGGTGTTTCCTGGCGAAAAGCTGATCGTCCATTTCGAGAACGGCCTCACTGGCCTCACCATCCGCGACTATTTCAGCCCACAGTACACGCCCGCAGGGTCGGTCCGTTCCGATCTATCCGGAGCAGCTGACGTCGTCGCCGCTCAATCTCCATACCCACGGACTTCACATCAGTCCGAAGGGAAATGCCGACAACGTGTTGCTGCACATCCCGGCGGGAATGTCCAACACCTACACCTACGACATCCCCAGGAACATGCCGCAGGGGGCGTACTGGTATCACAGCCACCTTCACGGGCTCACTTCGGCGCAGGTCTATACAGGTCTCGTCGGTCTGCTTGCGATCGGTCGGACCGACGGCAACCTGCCGCTCGTCACCGAGAACAACATTCCGATCCGCAACATGGTGCTGCAGTACAACTTCGTCTTCGATCGTGCCGGCGGTCTGGCCGCAGCTCAACAACCCGACATGGCCGCAGTATGTCAGCACGATCACGCCACCGAAGGCGGACGAGCTGGCCAACGGGCACCTACCGCCCATCGCTTGGCGCCGGTCAACTTCGACCACTCGAACCCGGGAACGAAGTACTTCACGGTCTGGTATGCGGGGCCGCTCTCGATCCGCAACACGCGCGGCCTGTTCCAGTTCATACCGAGCAACCTGCAGCGCTTCACCGCGGCGGACGGCCGGCAGCATGGACGTGCCGGCCGATCCGGCACTGCCCGACTACAAGCGCGACGTGCAGTTCACGGTCAACGGCCAGTTTCAGCCGGTCATCAAGAGCAAGGCCGGCCAGACCGAGATCTGGGTGCTCGCGAACGTGAGCGACTTCGCCTACATGAACGTCCAGCTGACCGAAACCGCGACCGGCCGGCATCCGCCGATCGCCATCGTCGGCCAGGACGGCAATCCCTACCCGGCCGTCCACTATCCGCCGACCGACAACGGCACGCGGCTGCTCATCCCGCCGGCGAGCCGGTTCGCGATCGCCGTGACGATACCGGCCGAAGGCGAACTCGTGCTCGAGATGCCGCCGCGCGGCGGCGGCGCCAAGACGATCACCGCGCCGGGCGTGCTCTACACCAACAACGGCACCGACAATCCGCCGGCCGTGCTCGGCGCTCTGAGCGTCCATGCCCTCCGCGGTCAGCTATGTCGACGGCTTCTTCGTCTTTCCGACGCAGGTGCTGGCGAAGGCCGTGCCCTCGCAGGGCCGGGCGTGACGACCGCCTTCGTCGAAGGCCAGGCGCTCGGTGCCTACACGTCCTTCGTCGACCTCTCCGGCGACGACGCCCGACGTCAAGCGGGAGATCCTGATCTCCGGCGGGTTTCCTCAACAACCTCGCGAGCACGGCCGATCCGAAGGCGTTCGTCTATGCCTTCGACGGCGGCGCCTTTCCCAACGTGCCGCTGATCCAGCCGCGGCTCAACTCGGTCGAGGAGTGGCGGTTCGTCAACCACAACAACGACGAGCATCCGATCCACGTCCACGTCAACGACTTCCAGGTGACCGAGTACTTCGATCCGACGACCGGCCTGCGGACCGGCCCCGACAAGTGTGGCATCGACAATGCCAACGTGCCGGCGCCGACCATGCAGGTCGACGAGAGCGTGATCCAGCCCGGCATCCTCGCCGATCCGCACCGAAGTTCGACGACTTACACCGGGCTCTACGTGATGCACTGCCATCGCCTCAACCACGAGGACAACGGGCTGATGGCGCTGATCAACGTCATACCCGGCGGTCTCGACCTACGCGGTGGCCATTCCCGGGCGCGCCCGGCAAGCCGACCGAGGTGCGCGTGTACGACGGCAACGGCGACCAGCTTCGTCGCCACCGTCAATCCCGTTCCCCGGCTTCGAGGGCAGCGTCAGCGTCGCCATGGGCGATGTCGACGGTGACGGCGTCCTCGACCTGGTCGTCGGCGCCGGCAAGGACCATGCGCCGGAGGTCGTCGCCTATGCGGGCAGCCCGCGAGTCGGCAAAGGCGCCTTCACGACCGAGCTCGCGCGCTTCCAGGCCTTCGCGCGCCGGGCGCGCGGCGGCATCAGCGTCGCCGCGGCGCAGATCGACGGCACGACGCGCCGACAACATCATCGTCGGGTCGGGTCCCGGCATGCCGAGCGAGGTGAAGGTCTATCGCTCCGCGCTGCCGTCGTCGCGCGGCGACCGCGCCGCCGCTGTTCGCGACGTTCAGCCCCTACGGCGACCGTCCGGCGTGAGCCTCGCCACCGGCTTCGTCGACTTTCTCGACCGGCCGCAACAGCATCGTCACCGCGCCCGGGCCCGGCAGCCCGGCCGAGGTCAAGGTGTTCGCCTTCCCGCTGCTGACGCCGCATCGGCACAGGCTGCGGCGCGGCACGGCAGCGGCGAACCGACCAGCCGGTGAACACCGCCTCGTTCATCGCCGTTCGGCGACGACTATCGAGGCGGCGTGTCGCTCGCGACGGGCTGGCTGGCCGGCTCGCTCGGCGGCGCCAAGCGCATCGTCGTCAGCCAGCTCGCCGGACGCCGGCACGGTGAAGGTCTTTTCCAGCGGCTCGGCGCTGGATGGCGGGCCGGCGATGTATCTGCACAGCCCGGCTGCACCACGGCCACGGCGCCGCACTTCCGCGAGATCGCGAGCTTCAAGCCGTTCGACGGACCCGGCGGCACGCGGGTCGCCACCACGAGCACGACGACCGGCGCCAACCTGCTGGTGAGCGGCGTTGCGCCAGGACGCGCCGGCGCAAGCGTTCTCAAATACGAGTTCATCGAGACCAACCCAGTCAACAACGCTCCAACCCGTGCGTCTCGGACAAGTCTACTCCGGAAAGGGATCGCAGCCTGCCATTCTGGGCGGCGACTAATTTAGTGGAGTGGATTTGACATTCGCTACCCACCTCGCCGCAAGTCCGCGAAGCGAATGTCAAATCCAAAACTCCACTAGCACCTTATATTTGCTAAGTGAGTCCTGCGATTCTAACATTCGCAAAATGAGCCCGCCGAAACGGATGCGAATGTTGCAGAATCGGACCACTAGGGTTTCGCACGATCGATTGCTGTTGGACGTCGCTCAAGAGCGTCGATACACAATTCGACCAGCTGACCGTCGGTCCACAGCCCCTGGCATTGCTCGATGATGCGCTCGTGCGCGCGCACGCCGCCGTCGTCCTTGCGGCCGACGAAGAACAGCCGTCCCGGCTAGTGCGGCGGTTCAGAAGTCCGCATCATTAGTGTGCCGCGCAATGATGCGAACTTCGGGGGACATTAAAGCGGCTGCCGTTCGAATGGATGCAAGATGGTCGGCACGGTCTCTCCTCCGTCATTGCCGGGCTTGAACCCGGCAATCCATCTTCTTTGCAAGACCCTCTTGCGAAGCGGATGGACCCCGCCGAGTAAGCCCGCGGGTGACGCCGCCCTACGCCATTACAACCCAGGCTACATGTCTTACTCACCTTTACGGGCCAACAGCGACCTTATCGTGATACCAAGCCACCACCCCGGATGCTCCAAATCACTGGATTTTAGCGTGGAATTGTCGCGCTAAATTCTCTCTTCTAGCCAACCGGCAAATGTGGTAACCGGGGATTGCATAAATTGGTTCAACTACTGGTTGAAGGGTCGGGAATCTTTCCGCGAAGCTGGGGGAGGGCGGAGCACCCGCGTTCCTCGTGACAAATACGGGCTCCGCGCGCCGGCGGCAGGCGGAGCTCATCCGGCCGCTTTCCCGCTCGCAATCCGAAGAGAAATCCGATCCATGGCGAACTCGGTTCCCACGCTCACCGGCCTCACCACGCCGGTTACCTTTCTCGAGAACACGGTCAACGCGACGCCGCAGATCATTGCCGCGGACGTCACCTTCAACGACGTCGACAACAACTTCAACACCGGCGTGCTGACGGTCACGGGCCTGCTGGCGCAGGACACGGTGGCGATCCGCAACCAGGGGACCGGCGCGGGCCAGATCGGGATCTCGGGCGGCAACATCAGCTTCGGCGGCAGCGTCATCGGCAGCTTCGCCGGCGGCGCCGGCAGCACGCTCGAGGTCACCTTCAACGCCAGCGCGACGGCGCAGGCGATCGAGGCGCTGATCGAGAACCTGACCTACGCCAATTCCTCGGATGCGCCGACCGCGACCCGCAGCCTCGCGAGAAGGATCGCCTTCAGCGCGAGCTCGTGCGCCGGGTTGGTGAAGGAGTTGAGCAGGCAGACGGCAATCGTCTCGACCTTCTCGGCGAGCAGCGCATCGACGGCCCGCTCGGCGTCGTGCGGGTCGAGCGCTCGCTCGACCCGGCCTTGGGCATCGATGCGCTCGTCGACGACCTGACGCAGATACCGCTCGACCAGCGGCGCCGGCTTCGTCCAGCCGATGTCGTAGAGCCGCGGCATTCGCAGGGTCCGGATCTCCAGGATGTCGCGAAATCCCTTCGAGGTGATGAGGCCGACGCGCGCGCCCTTGTGCTCGAGGATCGCATTCGAGGCGACCGTCGTGCCGTGACGGATCTCCTCGATCGCCTTCCCGTCGAGACCGGTTTCCCGGAACAGCTCCGCGAGCCCCTCGACGATCGCCTCGGCATAGTTCGCGACGCTCGAGCCGACCTTCTTCGTATGGATCGTACCGTCCGAGCCGAGCAGCACGATGTCGGTGAATGTTCCGCCGACGTCGACGCCGACCCGATAGCTGATCATCGGCTCACTCTGCCGCGCCGGGCGATGGGATCGGGTCGTGCCACTGTACCTTCGGCACCTCCCGCCAGCCGCGCGTCGCGCGAATCTCCTCGCGGCGCCGCTTCGTCGCCGCCTCGTCCACGACCCACCGCTTCACGTCGACCACGACGCCGTAGTCGAACGCGGCCTTTTCGGGGGAGAGCAGCTCGTTGCGCACGTCTTTCAGCACGGCGGCGGGATCGCGATCCAGCGGATCGCCCCAGCCGCCTGCGCCGGCGAGCACGTGTCGGAACACATCGCCGCGCTTGATGTTCATCGTCAGCTTGCCGGGCAGCGTGCGATTTTCCCCGTCGGGATTGAGATAGTTCTCCGACGGCCGGCCGGGGCTGCCACCGTACAGACCGAAGGGCCGGTGGTCGCGGCGATCGGAGCGTACCTGCAGCACGCCCTCGGCTTCGTTGAAGCGGTAGTCGCGCCTGAACGGGACACCGCCGCGGTACTTGCCCGCGCCCGCCTTGTCGGGCACGAACTCGTAGGTGAGGAGCGAGATCGGGTGCTCGGCCTCGGTCACCTCGATCGAGTGCGAGGCCATGTTGGCGAACATGTGCGAGTTGCCGTCGAGCCCGTCGGCCCACGGCCGCGCGCCCCAGGCACCGCAGGTGAAGTCCACGTAGACGAACGGCCGGCGATCGGCGTAATAGCCGCCGATCGAGATCCCGGTGTTGCCGCCGTCGCCTGCCGCTTTCACCCTGTCGGGCAGCATCATTGCGAGCGCGCCGAAGATGCAGTCGGTCATGCGAAACCCGGTGAGGCCGCGCGCTGCGCACGCGGCCGGAAGGACGCCGTTGCCGACCGTGCCCGGCGGGCAGATCACCTCGATCGCGCGGAACACGCCCTCGTTGTTCGGGATGCCGGGCGGCAGCACCGAGCGCACGCCGGTGTAGGAGGCGGCCTTCGTGAACGAGAGCGTGTTGTTGATCGCGCCCTTCACCTGGGGATGGGTACCGGTCCAGTCAACCACCATGTGGCCGCCGCGCTTGCGTATGGTGACGAACAGCCGGATCGGCTTGCCGTAGTCGATGCCGTCGTCGTCGATCCAGTCCTCGAAGCTCCATTCGCCCTCCGGCAGCTTTTCGAGCGCGGCGCGCGTCAGGCGCTCGGCGTAGTCAATTGTTTCCTTCATGTAGACGCGGATCTGGTCCGGGCCGTACTTGGCGACGAGCTCGGCGAACTGCCGCTCGGCGATGTGGCAAGCCGCGAGCTGCGCGCGCAGGTCGCCGAACACTTGCACCGGCAGGCGGACGTTCTTCTCGATGAACGTCATCAGCGTCTTGTTGAGCTTGCCCGCCTCGTAGAGCTTGAGCGGCGCGATGCGCAAGCCCTCGGCGTAGATCTCGGTCGAATCGGACGCGTTGGACCCGGCGACCCGCCCGCCGACGTCCGAGTGGTGGCACACCGTGCAGGCGAACGCGAGCCGCTGCCCCTCGTGATAGAGCGGCTTGAAGACGAAGATGTCGGGCAGGTGCATTCCGCCATCGAACGGATCGTTCATGATGAAGACGTCGCCCGAGGCCATGTCGTCACGGTAGTGACGCATGATCGATTCCATCGCCGTGGGCACCGACCCGAGGTGCCCCGGGAGCGTGAGGCCCTGCGCTACCAGCTTCCCCTCGGCGTCGGCGAAGCCGGTCGAATAATCCATGTTGTCCTTCAGTACCCCCGAATAGGTCGTGCGGAAGACGGTGAGCGCCATCTCGTCGGCGATCGAGAACATGGCGTTCTTGAACAGTTCGAAGGCGATCGGGTCGTGGTCGGCCGTCATTCGCGCGGGGTCTCCTGGCGAAGGCAGCCAGTATATGATGCGGCGGATCCGGCGCGATACGAAGCGAAAATGGACAAGGCCATCGTCTACACCGCACTCGGCGTCAGACGCAGGATCAACGCCGCCGGGACGCTCACGCGCCTTGGCGGTGCGCTGATGGCACCCGAAGTGATCGAGGCCATGGCCGCGGCGGCCGCCTGGTCGGTGGACATCGGCGAGCTCCAGGCCGCGGCGAGTCGCACGATCGCGCGGATCACGGGCGCGCAGGCGGGGCTGGTGACCACCGGCGCGGCCGCAGCCCTCACCCTGGCGGCCGCGGCGAGCATGACGCGCTGGGACATCGGGCGGATGGCCGCGCTGCCGCACGCTGAGGGTTTTCCGAACGAGATTCTCCTGCCTCGAACGCATCGCACCGGCTACGCACATTCCTTGCAGGCGGCCGGTGCGCGGCTCGTCGATCTCGGTCACAACGACCGCGGGACCGGCGCCGGCGTGCGGGGGATCGAGCCGTGGGAGATCGAGGCCGCGATCACGCGCAATACGGTCGCGTTCGCGTTCTCGGCGAACCCATCGAACATCCAGGATCTGCCGACCGTCGTGTCGGTGTGCGGGGCCCGTGGGCTGCCGGTGATTGTCGATGCCGCCGCGCAGCTGCCGCCCAAGGCGAACCTGCGCTGCTACATCGAACTCGGCGCCGACCTCGTCGCCTTTTCGGGCGGCAAGGCGATCGGCGGACCCCAGGCCTCGGGCATCCTTGCCGGCCGCCGTGACCTGGTCGGTGCTGCCCTTGTGCAGCAACTCGACATGGACGTCGCGCCCGAGACGTGGACGCCGCCCGATCTCGTCGATCGCGATGCGCTAAGGGGCGTGCCGCATCATGGCCTCGGGCGCGGCTTCAAGGCAGGAAAGGAAGAAATCATTGGCTTGCTCGTCGCGCTGGAGCGCTTTGCTGCTGCCGACGACGAGGCGGTGAACCGGCAGCGCGAGGTCCGGCTGACGCGGGTCATCGCCCTGCTCGGAGCGCTGTCGGGCGTCAGCGCGCGAGTGCTGACAGCGCGCGAAACGGGGCGCGTGCCGGTGGTGCAGCTCACGATCGACCCTTCCATTGTCGGCGCCAGCGCGATCGAGCTGAGCGCGCGCCTGCAGCGCGGCGACCCGCCGGTGCATCTGTCGGAGCGGTTCGCGAGTCAGAACGTTCTGATCGTCGATCCGCAAGCCCTCCAGCCCGAGGATGACGAGGTCGTGGCCGATGCGATAAGACGCGCGGTGACCGGCGCACTCTCCCACGCGCGCAAGCCGGAGGCGGGCTGAAGACCCAGGTAGGTCCGACGCTCGCCGACGATCCAGCGGGTATCTAGGAGATGGGACACGAAGCCGTTCGGATCGTCACCGACGCGCGCCTTACCTGCGAGCGGCTCGCAATGATCGGCCGGCAGAGGTTCGACGCACTATCGGAGGCGCTCGGCGCCCGCGCCCCGAAAGCGAACGCGCGCCCTTAGATCTTATCCGTAAATAATAGAGTACACTGTTCTCCCGTTCGCGCGGGTGCGCGGGACGGAGGATGGCGATGTCGAAAGCAAGGCTTGAATCATGGGTTGTGTCAGATGCATTTTGGGAACGCGTCGAGCCGCTCATCCCGCAACGGCCGGGCCGGGCGCCGCGGCGGAAGTTTGCGCGCAAGCCGGGTGGCGGGCGCAAGCCCAAAGAGGCGCGCGTGGTATTCGAGGCGATCGTGTACGTATTGCGTACCGGCTGCCAATGGAAGGCGTTGCCGCGCGAGCGCTTTGGCAGCGCCAGTGCCGTCCATAAGCGGTTTCTGGAATGGGAAAAGGCGGGTTTCTTCGTCGCGCTGTGGCAAGCCGGACTGGCCGAGTACGACGAAATGGAGGGCATCGCCTGGCGATGGCAGAGCATCGACGGGGCATTACTGAAGGCGCCACTGGCACAAGAGTCGGTGGGGCCCAACCCCACCGATCGGGGAAAAAAATGGAAGCAAGCGGATGTTGCTGGTGGACGCCCGTGGCATCCCGCTGTCGATCATCGTGACCGCGGCTAACCGTAATGACATCGCGCAGTTGGTGCCGACGCTGGATGCCCTCGTCGTGCCGCGTCCGGCTGTGGCCCCACGCGTGCGACAGCATTTGTGCGCCGATGCCGGCTTCGTCGGAGCCGCCGCCGAGCAGGATATGCTCGACCGTGACTACACTCCCCACGTGCGCCCGCGCGGCGAGGAGCGCACACAACGCGCTCAAGGCAAGCGTGCGCGGCGCTGGGTGGTCGAAGTTGCCCACTCGTGGTTCACGCGTTTTCGCAAACTGCTGGTTCGCTACGAGAAGCTGCATCGCTCCTACCTCGCCTTGACCATGCTCGCCGCGGCCATCATCAGCTTCCGGCACGTGCCAGTGAAGGCAAAACATTATTTACGGATAAGATCTTAGTGCGGACCCGGATCCCGCGCCCCGGGCTGGGTGGGCGGCGGCGCTTCAGGTAATCGCGGAGGGCCTTCGCGACGAGGCGAACGGCGACCAGCAAGCCGAGTCCCGCGGCTGCAAACAGGATTTGGTTGCTTTCGCCAGTCGTCATCTCGCCGCCGAAATGGGCGAGGAGGAAGCTCGCCGGGGCGACCCCGGCAAGCGTTGCAAGGGCGAAGCGCCAGAATGAGAGCACCGTGAGGCCGGCGGCATAGCTGATCACGTCGAACGAGATGAACGACAGTAATCGGCTTGCGAACACGACCCCCGTGAGTGCGTTTTGCGAGCCGAAAGCCTTCTTGGCCGTCGCGACAGGTTTTCACGAGCAGGTTCAGCGTCTCGATGGTGTTCATGTGGTGGTTCCCGCAGGCAGGACTACCCGCGACCTGCATTCGTCGTGACCGAACGCGAGACCGACGAGGCTAAGACGCGGTCGATCTGAGCGGGATGTGTCGGCGGATTCGAATCGGCGGTGCGCCACCGGACCTTCCCGGCCTCCTAGAACGGATGAACCTGCTTGAAACGGACAAGAATGCGTTCGAGGTCTTCGGCCTTTTCGGATTCGCCTTGCGCCTTCGCTTTCTCAACGTTTTCTTGGATCAAGCGCTGAATCTCGCGCAGACCGTCTTTTGATTGAAGCAAAGCGCCTCCCAGTCCGGCGGCGGCCGTCGTCGATAGATTTTCTTGCTCAGCGATTGCACCTACTTCATGCGCGGTGAGTTCGGGTCCACCGGCCATGTTCTGCTGTCGTCCGAACAGGCCTGTGCGCAACATTTCCTTCAGGCGCAGTCCCATGTCGCCGCCGACGGCGTCCCCAAGGCTTTCAACTAACGCCAACGCTCTTTCCTGCTGAGCCACCCAACTTTGTATCGCATGGGATGCCAACGTAAGGGACGGCTCACCCATGAGCGTGCTGAGCCGCTCCAATCGATCCTTTATCCCTGCCTGCAGTGGGATCTGACCCTCGGTTGCTGGTTCTCGTGTCGTCATCATGCTGTCCCGGTTGCGACTTGCGCCCGTAAGTGACACGTGTGAGCGTGGCGGATCCCTCTTGGCCACAGGGCTTTCCCACCGAAGCTGCCTCTGCCGGCAATCCAAAAAACGAAGTAAGACACAGCGGACTTGGAAGAATTTTGGCGCCGAAACGCCAGCAAATTCGCTCGGCGACGCGCCTGCCTTTTCGCACTTCGGGAAAGCCAGAACGGTGTGGATTGCGAGTCCAAGCGGCGCTGATCGCCCGGCGTCGCCGCGCTTGTGCTCGTCGATTCGACGGCGCCGCATGCAAGATCAACCCGGAACGACGCCTGTCCTGCCCGGGACGATGTGAGAGGAGCAGAGGAGGCGGGTAACTGTCTTCGGGCCCGAGTTTGGAGTTGCCAAGAGGTGTACTCGGCGTCGGATAGTACCCGCCCTTTTTTCACTATACGCGCACGGTGCCCCAGATACACCCGGTATCGAAAAAAAGTTGTCGCAGGTGAGAAGCCCGCCAATACTGTGCCGCTAACACCGATCAGGTCGTGGTGCGGGTGAAAGACGACACGCTGCTCGTCTTCCCCTCGTATCTGTATCACTCGGGCGGCGGCTCCTGAAGCATCCTACATTCTCACTTTCGGAGCGCCGGAGCGAAGAAAGGCCAACCCGTCCGGTACGTTGCGGGAGGAACGCATGGATCTCAAAGGCACGGTCGCCGTCGTGACCGGCGGCAATGGCGGGCTCGGCCAGCGCATCTGCCACGCGCTCGCCGCCCAGGGCTGTCACATCGCCGTGGTTTATGCCCAGAGCAAGGACCAGGCCGAGGGCGTCGCGCGTGATCTCGAGAAGCATCAGGTCTCGGCCGCCACCTTCGCCTGCAACGTGACGCAGCGCGACCGGGTGCAGTGCCTGGTCGACGACGTCGTCAAGCGCTTCGGCCGCCTCGACATCCTGATCAACGATGCCGCCTACAACAAGGCGATCCCCTTCGCCGACCTCGACAACCTCACCTACGAGGAGTGGACCAAGATCATCGACATCAACCTCACCGGGCCCATGCTCACCATCAAGGCCGTGGCGCCGGTCATGAAGCGCCAGGGGAGCGGGCGCATCGTCAACATCTCCTCGGTGGCAGGGCTCGGCCCGCAGGGTTCGTCGATCGCCTATGCCGTTTCCAAGGCCGGCCTGATCCATCTCACCAAGTGCATGGTCGTAGCGCTGGCACCCGAGGTGCTGGTCAACTGCGTGGCGCCCGGCCTGCTCGAGGGCACGCGCACGACCGCGAACCTGCGGCGCGAGCAGATCGAGAATTCCGCCAAGACCTCGCTGCTGCGCAAGGCCGCCGACAAGGACGACGTTGCCGACCAGGTGGTGACGATGTGCCGGACCAACACCATGACCGGCCAGACAGTGGTGATCGATTCGGGCCGCACCTTCCACTGAGCGGCAGGGCATTCGCATGACACTGCAGGGCAAGGCAGCCCACGTCACCGGCGGCGGCTCGCGGCACGCGTTTCGACGCGCCGGCAAGCACACCGTGATCCAGCGCTTGCGCCGAAATTCAAATGACCCGGTGTTCAACGACCACGAAGGCCGTGATTTCAGCGAGAAACGTTTTCGCGTGGGCCATCGTCACCTGGCCGGCCGGGGACGAAAAGGCGGCCTCCAGTGTCGCCGCATCCTCGAACCACAGTCGGGCAATCTCGATTTCCCTGCTTTGCGCGAAAAATTCCCTGATCGGGTTGCCCATTTCCTAGTGCCGGAGCGAAAGAAGCCCAACGCGTGCGAGGCGTTGCGCGTGAGCGCAGGGCGCGGGCTTGAGCCTTGGAACACGTAGAATCCCTGCAGATATCGCTGTTAACAGGGAATTGCGCGAGAGAGGGGTTCGCTGGGGACTCCGTGCTCCGCCAGAATCAATTCGTTGCGAGTGCCTACGCAACGACTCGTTAGGTGATCAGCTTCTCCAATCTTCTCCAATTCTTGCGAGAGGTGCGCGGGCTCGCCTGCGATCAGCGACTTGAGCTTGCGTTCGACAGACTATCAGTCTGCCGCAGTTCGAGGCGTCACTGGTCCGCGTCTCGCAACGCCTCCGGCGCTTCTAGCGCACCCGCTAACGGGCCAAAAGTGGCTGTACCGCTGAGTCGCTGGAAGCGGTCATCCGACGGTGCTACCTACTCATTGGAGACGTTCGTAGTGGACGGCAGGGCTTACTCAAATCGTCGAATCTCCTCGATTCTTCAATAAGCTACAGCTCTGAATTGAATTTCCCCAGCCCATCGAGCAAGGTCCTGCAATGCATAGAACCAAGATCGCTTCGGGAGGTGTGTCCCCAGCAATCGAAGCTCGCGCAGCTCTCCCTACACGCGCGAAGTTGGAGTAGCATGCTCCGCGAGCCGGCTGTGTTGCCGCACTGTGCAGCCGTCCGGGGCTCTTGGAGCGAGCCTCTAAGAAGAACATGAAACCGGGGCGCAATCGTGGCCCGGTCCTTTGCAGTCTTTCTTGCTGGACAGTTTTTTACTCCTTCCGGCACCAGCTATCGTTTCCGATCGCGTGTTCGGGAACGTTCTGATCATTGTCACTCGAAGGAGGCCGAACTCATGACAAGCTCAACAGCGAGGTCGATCAAGCGATTTGCCGCCTTCTTAGTCGCTGCGCTCGGGGTCGCGGTTTGGGCCGGCTCGCCCGTATCGGCGGACGACCGGGACGACCATGGCAAGAAAGGCAAGGGCGTCATCCAGCTTCCCAAGATCGGGGCGCGCTGTGCCGACGATCCCAAGTGTCACAACCGCTGGCATCCGGCGATCCCGCGCGTCGCCACCGCGAAGCCCGGCGACGTCGTAGTCTTCGGGACCCGCGACGCTTTCGATCACAGTTTGAACCGCGACTCGACAGCGGCCGACGTCGTCGCATTGAACTTGAACCTCGTTCATCCATTGACGGGCCCGTTGTTTGTCGAGGGCGCCGCTGCGGGTGACGTGCTCGCGGTCACCTTGCTCGATATCGAGCCCGACAAGTTCGGCTACACGATCATCGTGCCGGGCTTCGGATTCCTGCGCGATGTGTTTCCCGATGCCTTCATTGCCCGTTGGGATCTGTCGCGCCGCGGCGCGACCTCGCCGGACATTCCCGGAGTGAAGATCCGGTTCGACGGGTTCATGGGGACCATCGGCGTCGCCCCGGGTCCGGCGGAGACCGAAACCTACTTTGAGCGCGAGGCCGAATTGGCGGCGGCCGGCGGGTTTGTACTGACGCCGCAGCCGTTGGATGCCCTGCCGGACGCAGTGTGCGGCCCAACCGGTACGAACAAGGAGCGCTGCCTTCGGACCATCCCGCCGCGCGAGAACGGCGGCAACATGGATGTCAAGCAAATGCAGGTCGGCACGGTCTTGCTGCTACCCTGCTTTGTCAAAGGCTGCCTGCTCTCCATCGGCGATGTTCACTTCGCGCAGGGCGACGGTGAAGTTTCCGGCACGGCGATCGAGATGGACGCGACGGTGACGGTCAAGGTCGAGGTCATCAAAGGGCTCGGCTCGCGGGTGACACAACCCCAGTTTTTCGGCGGCAAGCAGCTGAAGCGCCTCGCGCCAGATAAGTTCTACGCCACGGTCGGCTATCCGCTCAAGCAAAAGGGCGTCATACCGCCCACCCATGCCTACCTGGATGGCACCAAAATCGGACCGCTCACCAATCTTTCGGAGGATGTGACGCTCGCGGCTCGCGACGCATTGCTTCACATGGTGGATTGGCTCGTCCTCAACAAGGGCTTGAGCCGGGAGCAGGCGTACTGTTTGTCTAGCGTGGCGGTGGATTTGCGCATTAGCAATCTGGTTGACACGCCCAATGTCGCGGTCTCGGCGATCCTCGATCTCGGGGTGTTCGATCGTCGCGATCATGATGACAACGATTGAATCACCGCGCGTGCACGAACGGCGTTTCCCATACCGTTGGTCGCGCATGAACCGGCGCGGACTTCTTCGACTGGCGGCGGCGAGCGGCCTGTGGCTCCTCCTCACGGGCCATTCGCCGTACCGCCAATGGGACGTCTACCGGAAGGTCCGGCTGGTCGTGCTCGTCAACGCAGAGGAAGCACCGTCCGTGCAGCTCGGTCAGGCAATCGCAGAATTGCTCGCCAAGCATCTGCCGGAAAGCCGCGCGATGATGGCGCGCGCCCGCGACATCAACGATGTCGTGCGGCTCCTCGCGAGCAAGCAGCTCGACACCGCGCTGATGCGCGAAGAGGACGCGTCTGCGGCGTTCGGAGGAGCCGGCCGATTTGCCGATAACGGAAAGGTGCCGCTGCGCGCGCTTGCGCAATTCGACGCGTATCTTTTCGTATGCCGCGACGATCTGCCCAAGCCAAACGGCTTCCAGATCGCGGAAACCATCGCGGAGCAGTGGCGGGCGATCGACGCCAAGCTGGTCGCTGGAGCGTCGGGCCCGAAACCGCTTTCGTCGGTGCGCATTCCGATTCACTCCGGCGCACTCGAGTATTACGAGGACGGTACTCACGACAAGCAATAACGCCGTCGAAAGGGTCGAACCGCGGCCTCCGCGCAGCTGCAGCTCCGTGCGCGGCACGCACTCATTCGTCCCACCGTCTCTAGCCGCTCGGGTGCATGCGGCCTACATATCCAGGGGCCTCACCTGTCGTGAAGCATCGTCGCCTCAGCGCCGGCGATGCAGGGGCTGGAGCCTATCAGGCGTTCCACTGGTCGGCCACCGCGTCGCCGGCGTCGCACCACCGTGAACCCGGGAGAACGCGGAGCGCAAGGGCGCCGTCGGGAGGTCGTTCGGACCGCGTGTTAAGTTTGCGCTGATGGAGCGCCTCGACACCGGCACGTCCGAGCGGGTCGGTCTAGCCACCGAGCTCGAGACCCTTCGCGTGGCCGCCGATCAGGCGCTCTCCCGCACGGCCGGTGCCCCGCTCCTCGGCGGCAACAGCGTGCGGCTGCTGCGGGACGCCGCCGAGAACTTCCCGGCGTGGCGCGCTGCCATCGGCGCGGCCGAGCGCAGCGTTCTCTTCGAGTGCTACATCTTCCAGGACGACGCGGTCGGACGCGAGTTCGTCGCCGCGCTCGTCGAACGCGTGCGCGCAGGCGTGAGCGTACGCGTGATCTACGACTGGCTCGGAACGAGCGGTGCGCGGTCGCTGTTCCGGCCGCTCGTGGCGGCGGGCGGCGAGGTGCGCTGCTTCAATCCGCCGCGCCTGGACAGCCCGATCGGTTGGCTCACCCGCGACCACCGCAAGATGCTTGCCGTGGACGGCCGGATCGGATTCGTCTCGGGCCTGTGCGTGAGCGCGAAGTGGCTCGGCGACCCGGAGCGGCGGCTCGACGCCTGGCGCGACACCGGCGTCGAGATCCGCGGCCCGGCGGTGCCGCAACTCGAGCGCGCGTTCGACCAGGTATGGCGGGCCATCGGCGCGCCATTGCCCGACGCGGCGCTGACGCCGGCAGACGCCATTCCTGCCGCGGGCGAGGTCGCGCTCCGAGTCATCGCGAGCGTCCCCAGCGCGGGGCGAGTGTTCCGTCTCGACCAGCTGATCGCCGCGGAAGCGCGCGAGCGGTTGTGGCTGACGGATGCGTACTTCGTCGGCGTGACGCCGTACGTCCATGCGTTGTGCGCCGCGGCACACGACGGTGTAGACGTGCGGCTGCTCGTGCCGGGCGCGAGCGACCTTCCGGTGGTGAGCCGGCTGTCGCGCGCCGGCTATCGCGCCCTGCTCGAGTCGGGCGTGCGCGTCTTCGAATGGACGGGAAGCATGCTGCACGCGAAGACCGCGATCGCCGATCGCCGCTGGGCGCGCATCGGGTCGACCAATCTCAACTTCGCGAGCTTTCTCGCCAACTACGAGCTCGACGTGGCGATCGAGAACGAGCGGATCGTCGACGAGATGGCGGGCATGTACGAAGCGGACCTCGAGCGCGCGACCGAGATCGTCCTCGGTCGCCGCTATCGCATTCGTCCGTCGGACGTTGCGCGCGGTCCGGACCGCGCACGACGTGCGCTGTCCGGGAGCGCCGGCCGGGCGGCCGCGGGCGCGCTGAGCGTCGGTGCCGCAGTGGGCGCGGTGCTCACCAACCGTCGGGTCCTCGGGCCGGCCGAGGCGAGCCTCATCGGCACGATCGGCGCAATTCTCCTCGTCGTCGCTGTTCTCGGCGTGCTGTGGCCGCCGCTCCTCGCGTGGCCGATCGCGCTCGTCGCAGCATGGGTCGCGGTGGTGATGCTGGCGCGCGCTCGGCGTTTGCGTCGCGGGCGAGGCGGCGCGTCGCGCGCCGGGGGCTAGGTCGCCGCGGGTGGCCCCGCGAGCGCCCCTCTGATAAAATCCGCGCCTCGCGCCCGTAGCTCAGTTGGATAGAGTACCTGGCTACGAACCAGGGGGTCGTGGGTTCAAATCCTGCCGGGCGCGCCATTTACGACTCAATACGACTCAACGGGTTAGGTGATCAGGACCTAGCCCGTTTTTCTTTCGGCCTTGGGGACTTTTCGGGGACTTTTCTCCCGAATGAGCGACGCCAGCGACTTGTTGAAGCGGTTTCGCTCATCGGTGATCAGTTCCAAGGCGTCGCGGATCTCCACGATCTGGGCCACCGAGTAGTGCGCCGTCACACCGCGACGGTTGTGCCACAAGATGTCCGCGATCGTTTCTTCCTTGACGCCAGCTTCCCTCAGCCGCATTCCTACCGTATGCCGCAGGTCATGCACGTGCAGGTCTCCTAGGCCTGCCTGAGCCCTTGCGCGCTGCCAGGCGGTGTTGTTCATCGACTCTATCGGTCCGGGCTTGGCCTTCTTCCGGCGCTCGCTGTAGACAAACACGAACTCCGGATGCTCGCCTCGAACCGACTCGACGATGGACTGCGCCACGCTGTTGCAGACAAGAATCCGAGCACGCTGACGACCTTTCACGGCCCGCCGCGGTACTTCAAACACGGAGAGGCCCAGCTCGGGCACCGGGATTTCCCACTCCCATCGCAAACCGCACACAACAGCGTCGCGTGCGCCAGTCTGCAAATCGAAGAGGGCCATCCGCGCCAGATGATCTGGCAGCCGCGGTAGAAGCTGGCGCTGCTCGGCCCAAGTGATCGGGCGTGGCTCGCGCTGCTGTCCCACCAGCGACAGCATCGTGATCATTGGCGCTGCCTCTAACCAGGTGCGACTCTTTTCGTCGCGCCATTTTCGAGCGGCCAGGTTGAGCACACGGCGCACTGCGCTCAAGGCGAGATTAATCGTCTTGGGCGCGCGGCCGGTTTTCAGCCGAGCTTCAACGAAAGGGCGCAGCGTTTCGTCATGCACTTGGTCGAGATACAGGTGACCAACGTAGGGCATCACACCGGCGAGCATTTGCCCCGTGTCTTGGATAGACGCCAGGTGCGCGTGCTCGCCCAGATAGCGTGCCGCTGCTTGGTCGAACAGATGGCGGGGACGCTCCCCCCAGACCTTTACGCGGCGTAATTGATCGAGCCGCGAGAAGAGCCACGCTTTCGCTTCTTCAGCCGTTTCAAGGCGGTTGCGAAGTCGTTCACCCTTGTACCATTTGTCGACGCACCAGCGGCCTTCTCCGTCCTGGTAGATGCCGGGGACTCGGGATCGACCCATGTATTACCTCCTTTCTCTTCGGGCCGGCCGTTCCGCCGGAAAGCATACTCTTCCCACGCGCGCTCCACATCGATTCGCTTCCAGACAATTCGCGTTCCTACCTTCACCGGGTGGGGAAGTAGAGGCCTGAGGTGCATATCGAAAGCGCGCCGTCCGACTCTCAGGTACTGAAGGGTCTCGGCATAGGTGAGATTCGGAGCGTCGGACATCTGCGGGGACATGCTTGCCGAGCATCTCAACCATGCGTGGCTCTCGCCTGCGCCAACTCAACACGCCTCGCCTCAGCACGAGTACACGCGATCGAGTGGCCTCCCGAAGCGGAGGCGGATGCGAACGGCTGAAGGTTGCCTGAAATATCGCTGCGCATGCGAAGGCAGGAAACTGATAGTGGGGGCTGTGGAAGAACACCAATGGCGTTGGCGCAGCAGAGTATCGACGTGTGGGCCGCAAACCGTTCGCGGCGCTCGCATGCGCGTCAGGGGTGAAGCTTTCACCGACGCTTGCGTGAAGGTAACAAGCCAGCTTGCGTTAGAGAACTAGCAAAACTGACGGGACCTGGCAGAACTGATAGTCCTCGGCGGGGCGGCGGAGCGCGATGCTTTCCGTGGTCGGAAAAGGACGCTGGTTTGGCCATGCACATCGCGCGGGCGTACTGCGTTGACGCCGGAAAGGTCGTCGATATCTACCAAGCGCGGACTCTGTTCTTCGGCCAGGAAGAGCCGCGACGGAGATTTCAGTTCCTCTGCTCGGACGACGCCTGCAGGGCAGCGAACGCGACCAAAGTGACCGGGGTCAACTACGACAAGCTTGTGGAAGACGAGCACGAGCGAGTCGTTGTCAAACCCCACTTCCGAATGAACCCGGAGACTCCGCACAGCCCAGCGTGCGAATGGGTGGCGCGAGAGAGGGCTTCGGCGGCACTCGATTGCTCGGACGCAGAACTGAATAGCCGAGGCCGTGCACATCACTTCCGGCATTTGAAGTCGAGCGATCTTGTCGACGTCTTCATGCCCAGCCTTCCCGAGACAACGTCGATGTCGTCGGTACCCGCCGAGCCACCGCTACCAGCTCCGGCCGCTCAAGCGCCTAGCGGATCTGGGCGCGACGATGAGCTGTGGCGGCGAGTCCGATCAAATCCGACGCGCGCCGACTTCCTCGAGACCGTCGTGAGCGCGTACGAGATGCTGGAGCCTGAGGAACGGCGTGAGGCGGCCCTTCGGATCGGGCGGGGTCCCAAAATTTCCTACAGCAAGGCGTTCTGCCGGATCGAGCACTACTTCGCTGCGCTTCCCGCGCGGATCTTCCATGGAGGCGTTCACGTACGGCTTCACGGCCCCAACTTTGCGGTGCGATTCTTCGATCGTGTCGTCAGAGCTGGCGAGGCGGTGAGAGACAATCCTCTCGAGGTCTCCCTGTACCTAAAGCGCGACGCGCTGCTGAGGCACTGGAACGGGAAATTTCTCTTGGCGCAGCTGACCGAGGCGAGCAAGCGAGGGCACTATGCGCACTGCTACTTCTACGGCCGGCTCGTGGATCACCCGAAGCTGAGTGACCGAGTCGTCGTAGAAGTGGAAAGTCTCGAGCATCTCGCGTTCACTGTCCGCAAGAGGGCGCCGGCTTCGTTGCCAGACCCCGCGCGACCCGGTGTGATCTAGTCGCCTAGAGCCTGGCGAGCGCGCAACGTGAGGTCGCGACCGATCACGCTGCACAGCTCCATCAAGGAACCGTACGCGTCCCAGGGCCGCTTAGCTCATCTCTACCAAGTAGCAGGGGCATCGGCACTCCACGCGCGCTCGGCATGACCGGCGTAGGTCCCCGATCGGCCGAGATGGAATGGACACCGCCCTCCCTCCGGGGATGAAGGGCAAGCGCCCAACAAGAGAACGAGGTTGCAGGTCAACAACCTGAGGTTTGCAACCTGTTAAGGGATCGCGCGCCCGGCAGGATTTGAACCCGCGACCCCCTGGTTCGCACCGGGCCCTTGCGTCACCCGTCCAGGATCGCGCGGGCGAGCGCGATCGCCGCCTTTGCGCGATCACGCGCCTCCGTCACGGTCGGATCGGGCGTGTCTGCCAGGCAAATCCCGAGCATCGATATGGTCCGCAGCCACCCGAGGTCCCAGGTCCGCTCGAACTCCTCGCGGTTGATCCGTCGTCCCAGCACCGCCTCGAGCTCGGCCAAGTAGAAATCGCGCAGCGGCGCGCGGGCTTCGGGTGGTCGGCCGTCATTGGGAGGATAGGCCCAGAAGTGCAGGAACCAATGCCATTGCAGATCACAGGCGGCAGGGCCGCGCGCCGCGAACTCCCAATCGAGGAGCGTGACCGTCTCGCCCGTGAAAGCGATATTCGCGCGTCTAAGGTCACCGTGGTTGAGCGTCGGCGTGGCATCGTCGAGTCCGCGGTGCCATGAGCGGTCCGACGCGAGCAAGATGAAGAAGTCGGCGTCGACGGGGTCGAGCATCTCGAGGAACGTGGGCAGCAGCATCTTGAGCGGCGTGAAGTCCTCGACGAACCCAGGCACCCAGTCCGCCGACGGTTCCGCGCGCCCAGCGGCGAAGGCGACGGGCTCGGCAAAAGCGGCCGTGACGCCGCGGGCCGGAGCGAGCGGCAGTCCGTCGAGGCCGTTGCGCCCATCCCAGTAGTGGGCATGCAAGCGGGCGATCGCTGCCAGCAGCGCCCTCTCGTCGGGCTCCGTGAAGGCCCCACGCGCCCGAATGCCGTCCGACACGTCGCGCATGAGCATCCACCACTCGTCGTTGGCGACGTGGACCGCAACGTCGACCGTCGGACACGCAACTGGCGCGGGAAGCTCGCGCGTTGCGCCGCTCAGCCACAACGGCCCCTCTCCGGCGTCAGGTGCTTGCATGGCCGCAAGCCGCCAGTTGTTGCGCGGCAACACTTTCAGAACGTAGCCGGGTCGGATTGCGACGACCCGCGCGCCGGTGCGTCCACCGGTCAAGGGTTCGAGGCTGAGGATTCGATACCCGGCAGGAACGACCCCTCGCACCTGCGCCGCGCGCAGATAATCCGCAATCGAGCCGCTAGTAGGCGGTGCGCTTGTCATCAGGAGATGATACGCGGCCGCTTCCAGTCGCTGGGGCGTCATGCAACGGGAGCCAATACAGGCGTCACCCTACGCACCGCAGTCGCCTTGCCCTACTGGGGGCGCGTCGGGTCCGACCGCTTCTGGCCCACAAGCGGTCGGACCCGACGCGCCTTCAAGTCAGGTCAAAGCGGACAGTCAATTCGATCGCACCGGCTCGCTTGGCGCCGGCAGCATCAATGCATCGTCCAGCGGACTCAACACACCGGTACCGCGATTGAGCACGTGCGTGTAGATCATCGTCGTGTCCACATGGCTGTGGCCCAGCAGCTCCTGTATGGTACGGATGTCCTGCCCACGCTCCAGCAGGTGCGTTGCAAACGAATGCCGCAGCGTGTGCGTGGTGATCTGCTTTGCTATCTGCGCGCGCCTTGCCGCCCGCTTGATCGCGCTGCCCAGCGTCCCTTCGTAAAGGTGATGCCGCCGCCGAATCCAGTTGCGCGGATCGGTCGCCTCATGGTCGGACGGGAACACCCAGAACCACGCCCAGCTCTGGGCCACCCGCGGGTACTTCTTCGCCACCGACGGCGGCGTCTCTACGCCCGGTCGCGCCGCGGCCCGGTCTGCCTTCCACAGTGACTTCGCGTAGTCCAGTTACCGCTTGAGGCCCAGCTCGAGCGCACTGGGCAACATCGTGATCCGGTCCTTGCTCCCTTTGCCCTCCCGGATCACGATCACGCGTCGATCGAAGTCCAGGTCCTTGACCCGCAGCCGAAGACACTCCATCTTTCGCATGCCGGTGCCGTAGAGCAGCCGAAAGACCAGTTGATGGACCCCCGCGGTGGCTGCTAGCAGCCGCTGCACCTCCACACGGCTCATCACGACCGGCAGACGTTCCGGGGTGCGCGGTCGGCCGATCTCCTGCATCCAGGGCAGATCGACCTCGAGCACGCGCTTGCAAAGGAACAGGAACGCCGCCAGGGCCTGCTTGTGGGTGGAGACGGAGGCGCCATGACGATTGGCCAGCTAGGACAGGAAAGGTTCGACTTCCGGCGCACCCATCTCGCGCGGGTGGCGCAGGCGGTGGAACCTGATGAACCCGCGCACCCAGTAGACATACGAGCGCTCGGTGCTCAAACTGTAGTGGGCGTAGCGCAGCCGCTCGCGCAGCTGGTCGAGCAGGCGGGTCGAGCGCAGCGGTGGCGGGGCGCCGGTTATAAAAACACGTTGGGCGGCAAACTGCGCAATATGAAGCCACCGAAGCTACTCGCCGCGGTCTTGGGTGCGCTCGTCGCCGCAATTGGCGTTGTTGGTATCGCAGTTCCGTCCGTCCTGCTTGAATTTGGGCAGTCGCTGCAAACGCCCATCGCCCTCTATGTCGTTGCGGCTTTACGTGTCTTTTTTGGCGCCGTACTTGTGTGGGTCGCTTCGGCGTCGCGAATGCCAAGAACCCTTCGCATCATCGGCGTCGTCGTCATCGTCGCGGGGTTACTCGCACCGCTGTTTGGCGTGGAGCGTTCCCAAGCCATGCTTAACTGGTTCTCGAGTCAAGGGCCTTTGTTCATGCGGGCCTGGGCAAGCGTTGCCGTCGTTTTCGGATTCTTTATCGTCTATGTCGTCAATTCTCCTCGCCGTGCCACCGCCTAACGCTAGGCATCGGAGTGAGCGCTCTCGTGCGACTAGCCATCGGAATCCTCCTCCTAGCAATCGCCTCCATCGTCGCCCGCCTGATGGCGAAGGCATTCTCGTTCGAAAGTCAGCGATCGAGCAGCATTGGGACGCTACCCACCTTTCCCAGAAGTACGGGTCTCAATTCCGCTGGGGGACTAATGAGCGGTCGGGGAGATAGTTGACAAAACAGTCCGGAGACATGCCTGACAGATTTCTACTCCGAAAGCGGCCACCGAATTTCGATGCGCTGGATGCGCACCGTCTTCAGCTCGCAACCACAGTTCGGGCAGTGCTATAGATCGATGGCGATTGTGTCGCCGTCGATGGCGGCGTAGAGTCGACGCTCGCAGCGCGTCAGGAGTGGGAGCATGACGCATCGGACAGATGACGGCATCGAGGCATTCCGTGCGGGCTTCAGCGGACAGGCATTGACGCCTGGCCATCCGGACTACGACCGATCGCGCGCGGTCTGGAACGGAGCCATCGACCGCAAGCCCGCGGTGATCGCGTGCTGCACCACCGCCGAGCAGGTCGCGGACGCGATCCGCTTCGCGCGCGGCGAGCGGGCTCGAGATCGCGATCCGCGGCGGCGGTCACAACTACGCCGGGCACGCGGTCTGCGATGGCGGGCTGATGATCCACCTCGGCGCGATGAACGGCGTCGTCGTCGATCCCGCGGCGCGGCGTGCGGTGTGCGGCGGCGGCGCGACCTGGGCCGACGTCGACGCGGCGACGCAGCAGCACGGGCTCGCGACCCCCGGCGGCTTCATCAGCCACACCGGCATCGCGGGACTCACGCTCGGCGGCGGCATCGGCTGGCTCACCAAGAAGGCCGGGCTCTCCTGCGACAACCTCGTCGCCGCCGAGATGGTGACCGCCGACTCGCGCATCGTCCGCGCGTCGAAGGACGAGAACCCCGACCTGTTCTGGGCGCTGCGCGGCGGCGGCGGCAACTTCGGCGTCGTCACGTCGTTCGAGTTCGCGCTCCACCCCGTGGGCCCGCTGGTCAACCTCGGGCTGTTCTTCTTCGGTCTCGAGAACGGGCCGGAGGCCCTGCGCTTCGCTCGCGACTTCATCAAGACGCTTCCCGACGAGGCCACCGCCTTCCTCGGCGATCGGCCTGAGCGCGCCGCCCGCGCCGTTCGTCCCGGAGCAGTACCGGTTCCGGCCCGGGCACGCGCTGCTCGTCGTGGGCTTCGGATCGGCCGAGGAGCACGAGGCCATCGTGGCGCCGATCCGCAAGGCGGTGACGCCGCTCTTCGAGCTGGTGACGCCGATTCCGTTCGTCGCGCTCCAGCAGATGTTCAACGAGAGCGCGACGTGGGGATCGCTCGGCTACGAGAAGGCGCTCTACCTCGACGAGCTGTCGGACGCCGCCATCGCGGTCATCGGCGAGCACGTGCCGAAGAAGAGCTCGCCGCTGTCGTTCTGCCCGACGTTCACGCTGACCGGCGCGTACCGCACGCCCGGCGACGCCGACACGGCCTTCGGCGGAAGCCGCTCCGCGGGCTACGTGTTCAACATCGAAGCCGCCGCCCCCGATCGCGAGGTGTACGAGGCCGATCGCACCTGGGTGCGCAACTTCTGGGACGCGATGCGGCCGCACGCGACGGGGTCGGGCGGCTACGTGAACTTCATGGTGGAAGCCGACGAGGACCGCGTGCGCGCCTCGTACGGCGCGGACAAGTACCAGCGCCTCGCGCGCATCAAGGCCGAATACGACCCCGAGAACGTCTTTCACCTCAACGCCAACATCAAGCCGGCGCCGCGGTCCGCCTGACGTGGGCGCGGGGGATAGGCAATACGGCAACGTGACGTCCGGGATCCCGCTGCTGGCGTCCAGCACGAGCGCGATGTCGGAAATGAACCTGAGCCAGACCCACCGCTGCCGAGGGCGCTGACGACATGGGCGCATTCCTCGCCAGCGACGCCGGCTTGCGGCGCTGGCGCGTGGCGCGCATCGCCGCTCGGATTGACGCCTCCAGCCGCGTCCGGGTCCACCGACCTATTCAGCCCTGGCCGAATTCGGAATTAGATATGCCATGGAGATTGACGCCCAACAACGCGATGCAGCGGACCGCTCACAGCGGCCTTTCGTCCGCTGCTTCGCGGCCGCTGATCTCGAGAGTTGGGCGTCTGCTCACCGATGCCGCGTGCGCTGCCTATGCGTTCGACCGCGAGCCATTTCTCGTGCACGATCAAACTTCTCGGGCCAAGTGGCTCATTACCAGGAGACAACTCATGATCCGGGAGCGGCCCGTTTCAAGACCGCCACGATAGGTTCGACACCGCAGCGCTCCACGACATCACTCTCCGTCGCGGGGCCAGGTTCCGGCGCAGACTGCCTTGCCCGCCGGCAGCGTTCTCGGGCGGCCGCTCGATCCCTATGCCGTTGCACCGTGACGGATATCGAGGATTGATTTCGTGAGCTCGCGATTGCGTGAGCGCGTCAGGAGCGGTTAGTACGATCCCGGCTTCGGCGCGCCTGGCCCGGGCGCACGGCGGCGTTTCAGGCGATCGCGAACGAACTTGGCGACGAGCGGTATTGCGACGAGCAGGCCGAGTCCTGCGGTCGCGAGCAGGATCCGGTCGCTCTTGCCGGTTGCGATCTCGCCCCCGAAGTGCGCGAGGAGAAAGCTCGCTGGTGCGACGCCCGCGAGGGTTGCCAGGGCGAAGCGCCAGAACGAGAGCACCGTCAGGCCCGCGGCATAGCTGATCAAGTCGAACGAGATGAACGGGAGCAGCCGGCTCGCGAACACGATCCCCATGAGCATGTTCTGGGAGCCGACCCAGCCGAGCGCGAGCCGGTCACCGAACCAGTGGCGGAGCAGTTCATGACCGACCAATCGCGCGATGCCGAACGCGGCGAGCGCGCCGAGCTCCGCGCCGGCGAGCACGTAGAGCGTTCCCCACGTGTGACCGTAGGCGGCGCCGGCAGCCAGGGCGATCGGCGCGCTCGGGATGGGGCTGATGAGGATGGCGAGGGCCATCAGCGCAATCACCGCGACCGGGCCCCAGGCTCCGAGCGCGGTGATGTTCGGCTTCAGGGCCGAGCTATCCCGGATCGCAGTGATCGCGCCCGATTGGTGCAGCAGCCAGTACGCGACCAGGAGCCCGAGCACGAGCACCACGCCGATGACCACACGAGAGCGCTTCACGAGGGGTGGACTTCGGCGGGGCGCGTTCGGCCGAGTCCCTGCGCCGGCGGCGTCGAGGCGCCGGCGCGCCGCGGCAGCTCCGGCGACAGTCGTCGGCGGCGGTCGGGCAGGAGTCCGGGCATTCAAACGGATCATTTCGCGTACCGATAGTTTCGCTCGATGTCGGCGCGAGTGACCACGCCATACGCGCTCGCGGTACCCGCCGCCGCGGGGCGCGGGAGATAGAGCGCGTCTGCGCCGGTGGCGTCCATCGCGTCCAGCGCTTCCTGAAGCGTGGCCTGCAAGGCGATCGGTGCGACCTGGCTGCGGTCGGCCGGCACTTCGAGGAGATCGACGTCCCCCGCGGCGGCGTGGTCCATGACGTGTCGGACGAGGTCGACCGCGGGCATCAACGCCGTGGGACCTTCCGGACCGAGCACCAGGACCCAGCGGGGACTTTGGCCGAGGGCGGCGTCGATCGCGCCGCGCGTCGAACGGCAGGGTAGGGCGGCCACGCTCGTGTCCATTGCAGCACCGACGCCGACCCGACGCAGCGCCTGCCAGACGGGGTCGACGCGATAGTCCAGCCCGCGCGCCCGCATCAGCGTGACGAACACCGGCTGCTGGCGAAAGGCGACGCGCGACACGCCGTAGGCGGCAATCACCGCGAGCATGCCGGGCCAGATGATGTTCGGGTTGCCGGTGAGCTCGAGCATTGCGGTCAGTGCGGCGAGCGGCGCGTGCAGCGTGCCGCCCATCATCGCGCCGAGCCCGATGAGAGCGTAGAAACCGTGCGAGGAAACGTCGATAGGCGCAAGCCACTGGCCCAGCACGCCGAGCGCACCCCCGGCCGTGGCTCCGATGACGATGATCGGTCCGATGAGGCCCGCCGGCACGCCCATCCCGATGCTGACCGAGCTCGCCACGAGCTTTGCGAACACGATCGCCACCAGTACCCACACGCCGAGGTCGCCGAGCAGCGCCCGGCCGACGGTGTCGTACCCGATTCCCATGACCTCCGGGACCGGCACTGCGCAGAGCCCGGTGAACAGTCCCGCGAGCGCGATGCGCAGCCAGAAGGGCCAACTGCCGGTCCGCCGCGCGGTCGCGCCGACCATAAAAATGAACGCCGCCGCCAGCGTCCCGATCGCGAGACCCATGGCGAGCACGTACGGTAGTTCCCAGAGCGAGCCCAGCGTGAGGGGCGGGACGGCGAAGGCAAGGTCGCCGCCGTAGGCAAGATGCGTCAGGGCCGTCGCGCTCACGGCCGCGAGAATCACGGGCGCGAAGCCGACCACCGTGTACTCCATCAGGATCACCTCCATCGCGAAGGCGACGCCCGCGAGCGGGGTGTTGAAGGAGGCCGCAATCGCCGCCGCGACGCCGCAGCCCACCAGGATGCGCAGGCTGTTGTTGGGCAGGCCCAGGCGCTGCCCCGTGACGCTCGCACTCGCGGCGCCGAGATGGATGGCCGGTCCCTCCCGGCCCACCGACATCCCCGAAATAATCGCGATGGCCGCACCGACGAACTGCATCGCGGCGTTGCGGAGCGGGAGCCGTCCTTGGTGATAGGCAAGTCGCTCCATCACGTGAACGACGCCGACCTGGCGGGCGAGCTCGGGTGCGCGCTGAAAAAGGAGGCCCAGCACGAGACCACCCGCCAGCGGCAACAGCACGCGGGCTTCCGGGGGCAGGGCCTCGAAGTTATCCGGCGTGCCGCCGGGCAGCAGCGCCCGCTGCGCGAGCTCGATGACCATGCGAAAGGCGATCATGACCAGCGCCGCCAGCAGACCGCAGAGAAGGCCGAGGAAGGCGAGTTGCGGCAGCGCCTCGGCCCGCGAGGCCCGCACGCGCTGATCGTCCAGGACGCGCACGAGCATCGCGCGCAGCTCGCGCAGCCGCGGACTCACTTTTGGTCTCGCAGTGCGGCCATCGGGTCCCAATGGTACTGGTCTGCGCCGCCTGCGGCCCACTATCACCTAGCGGGCGTCCGGACTTCGCCACGTACATTGCGACGCCGCTCGCAGGTCTGTCGCCGGGGCTCGTGAATCGGAACCCGGCGCGGAGACTGTGACCGTCCCGGGAGTTGGGCCATACGACCGATCCGGTCCGCGTTACGGCTTCGTCGCCTCGCCGGCAAGCGCTTCGAGGGCTTTCTTCAGGTTCGGCACCACCGCGCAGTTCGGCACGCCGTGGCGCGCGGCAAGAAACTGCGGATCGTTGTAGGCGAGCCAGACCTGGCCCGACTCGTCCTGCCACGCGAGCGCCTTGAGCGGCAGGTCGATGCCGACCGACTGCGCGCACTCCATGAACGGCGTACCGCCCTGCGGGTTGCCGAAGATCAGAAGCTCCGTGGGGCGCAGGGTGCGCCCGACCTTCTGGGCGCCCGCGGCATGGTCCACGCGCACGAAGATCACGAGGTTCCGGGCCTTTGCCGCCGACTCGAAGCGGTCGATCGTCACCTTCACGGCATGCGAGCTCTTGACTGCGATCAGGCCGTCGGCGGCGCGGACAGCCGGGACTGACGCGAGCGCGCCGAAGACCAGAGCGGCGGAAAGGGTGCGGTGCATTGGCGGTGTCCTTTCGGTGTGTGAACGAGCGATCATCGCACGGGCACCCCGCGGTGGAAGCGAGCCCTCGGCCGCGCGCCGGAGCCGGCTCCGCACAGCGGTCGGCTCGCTGCGCGCGCAGGAGGGCCGATGCCTAACCTTACCGGCTCACGTCCGTACGCGTGCGGCGACGCGCCGGGCTACGAAAATGGCTTCCATCTCTACACTTGCGGCGCGCCCCGCTACATGGACGGCGTGTTCGACGCCGCCCGCGCGAGTGGCTGGCCCGAGGAGGCGCTGCACGAGGAATACTTCAGCGTGCCGGAACCGCCGGACTTCGTGAACTATCCGTTCGAATTGCGCCTCGCCAGGAGGGGCCGCTCGGTCGAGCTGCCCGCCGAGTTGGCGGCCACTGAGGCGCTTGCCGCCGCCGACATCGTCGTGGACACCCCAAGTGCTCCGACGGCGTCTGCGGTGTGTGCGCGACTCCGTATACTGCAGGCGAAATCGAGCACCGCGATTACGTGCTGTGCGCAAAGGAGCGCGAGTGCAAGATGATCTTGTGCTGCTCGCGCGCGAAGGCCGCGGGCGGCGAGATCGTGCTGAACCTGTGACGAAGCGAGACATGCCGATGCTGCCCGGCGCCCGCTAAATCGCGAGCCGCAAATCCGAGGAGAGCTTCATGGACCAACCCACCAAGCCCGTGCCGCGCCTCGCGCCGCTCGCCCCCACCGCCGAGCTGAAGGAGGCGTTCGCCGTTTACGAAAAATCGCTCGGATTCATTCCGAACAGCGTGCTCATCATGCAGCGCCGGCCGAAGATGGTGCGGGCACTCGCGCAACTCGCTGCCGCGGTGTGGGATCCCGAGTCGAGTGTGGACCTCGGGTTCAAGCGCCTGCTCGCCCACTTCGCCAGCCGCGCGAGCGGCTGCCAATACTGCATGGCGCACACGGCCGGCGGCGCGCTACGGCTGGGCGTAGACGAGAAGAAGCTCGACGCGCTGTGGGACTACCGAACGAGCCCGCTGTACACGGCGGCCGAGCGGCTCGCGCTCGACTTCGCGCTCGCCGCCGCTGCGGTGCCCAACGACGTGAGCGACGAGCTGTTCGCGAAGATGCGGGAGCACTGGACCGATGACCAGATGGTCGAGATCGTCGGCGTGATCTCGATGTTCGGATTCATGAACCGCTGGAACGACACGATGGCCACACCGCTCGAGGCCGAGCCCACCAGATCGGCGAGCGGTTCCTGGCGAAGGGCGGCTGGAGCAACGCGAAACACGTCCGCGCTGCGGGAACCGGCCCGGCCGACAGTCGGGGGAAGTAGTGCCCGTCACGCGGCGCGAGGTCCTTTGCGCCCTGGTCGGGACGCTCGGAGGTGCGTTTGCGGCTCGCGTGGCGGCGGCCGCGGAAACACCCCATCTCGCTGGCCGCGCCGGAGCGCATCGCCCAGCTTCACGTCACCGCGACCGGTGAGCTGCTCGCAGTCTCGAGCGCCGGACGGCTGTGGCAGTTCGACGGCCGCGCCTGGCAGCAGCGCGGCGACGGACTCGATCCGCGGGCGCGCCACTCGCCGCCGGGCATGGCCGTGTCGCCGGACGCGCCGCCGCAGGCGGGCTGTGGGTGCTGGAAGCAGGCCGCGCGACGCAGGCGGCCGCGCCCCGACTGCTGCCCTACGCGGGGGTGCACGTGCTGCCTCTCGGTGTCATTGCGGTAGCAGAAGGTGCCGGAGGGCGCGCTTACGCGGTGAGACTCGAGCCGTCATCGGGAGGTGCGTGGCGCGAGACCGCGCGCAGCGCGGATCCCGTCCTGCCCGACGCACGACCCCTGCAGGTCGATATGGACGGTCCGCTCTCGGCCGCGAGCGACGGCCACCTCCTCGTACTCGGCGGCCCAGATGACCAGCGCTACCGCCACGCCGTCCTAGGCGACGACATCGAAGCGACGCGAGTTTTGTACCTGGAGCGACACGGCCTCGAGCCGCTACGCACGCTTACGCTGCCGGCCCCTCACGTCCTGGAGGACATCGCGCCGCGGCCGATCGAGTGGGGCGGCGCCACCGGGCTGCTCATGGTCCGCTCCGGTCCGTCCGGCGCACAGCCCGCGGTGGTTGCGGCCGACCGCGCGAAGCGCGACGCCCTCACGCTTGCGGCGCTCGGCGAGCCGATCGGCGCGCCGAACCGCTGGATGGCCGTGACCACCAACGGTCGCCAGCTGCTCGCAGTACATACGCCGCACATCGGCGGCGTCCTGTACGAGTACGTGCGCGACGGGAACGCCCTGCGCGCGCGGCGCATCGCAGACGGATACAGCACACATGCGCTCGGCAGCCGCGAACTCGATCTCGCCGCCTGGGCCGGCGGTGTGCTGGTGCTGCCCGGTCAGGATCGCCGTGCGCTGCACGTCCTTGCAAGCGGACAGCTGGTCTCAGCGCTCGGTCTACACGCTCGCGCAGCCGGTCGTCGCGACGCGCGCGTGGCGTTCGGGCGCTCGTCCCGGAGTGGCCGCGCTGCTCTTCGATGGCAGCGTCGTCTGGGCGGCGGCTGCGCCCTGATGGACAGCTTCGGCGATCGCAGCTGATCCCGCGCCCCGGCGCTGAGACGGCGCGGATTGCATCGGGCGTGCGCTCGATCTGGTTGCGGTCTGGATTCCCGCGTTACCAGCGCAGCACGCGCCGACCCGATCAGCGCGCCGAGCGCGGCCGGGGCCAGTACGCCGAGGACGTACCAGACGCCGAGGAACGGCGCCGCAAGCTCCGGGCAATGGAAGGTATAGACCAGTGCCCCGGCGCCGCCGGCGAACAGGCCCGCTGCCGCCCCCGCCAAACGCAACCGCGTCGGCGCGAACCCCTTCATGCCCCACAGTGCGGCGGCGAAGATCGGCAACGACAGCACCGCGATGTTGAACGGGCACGCGCTCCACGTCTGCCCGAAGAACAGCTCGGCGCGACGCGGAGCGTCGGCGCCGGCGAGCGCGACCGCCGCGAGCAGCCACATCGCAAGGACCGGCCCGGCAAGCGTGCCGGGCACGCGTGCGAGCCGCGCGCCCGGCCGTGCGAGGCGCAGCGTCGCCACCCAGCCGCCCACGGCGAGCCACGCCACGAACGCGAACTTGAGCCAGAGCATCGGCGCTGCGACGTCGTCGGCTAACGTCGAACGGACGCCGAGCCACTCCGCCATCACAATCGCGGAGACCACGATGCCGGCGCCGACGGCGAGCGCGCACCGCCGCAGAGGGGCACGCGGATCGACCGCCTCGGCGCCGGTCGCGAGCAGCTTCGCAAGCTCGTCGGTGTTCATGTTCCGTTCCTGATCCTCGCCGCGAGCGCCTTGAGGCCGCGATGGACCGCAACCTTCACCGCCGACTCCGACATCCCGGTGAGGCGCGCGGTCTCGAGGACCGATAAGCCCTGCACTTTCACGCAAAGAATCGGCATGCGCTGGCGCTCGGGCAGCGCCTCGAGCAACTTCGCAAGGTCGCGCCGCGCCTCGGCCGCGTCGGAGTCTGCCGTCGACAGCACATCGACATCGTCGTCCAGCGGCTCGGTCAGCAGGTCGCCCCGGCCGCGACGGCGGAGACAGTCAACGAGCTTGTAGCGGGCGATCGCGTGCACCCACGCCGTCAGCGGCTGCGCGGCGTCAAAAGTGTGCCGCTGGTTGTGAACGGCCAAAAGCGTCTCCTGAACCAGATCCTCGACCTCGTCCGGCAGCCGGGCGAGGCGGCGCCTGAGGAACGCGCGCAGGTGTGCGCCAAGCTCTATCAGGAACCGATGGTAGGCCGTCGCGTCGCCCGCGAGCGAGCGCACGAGGAGGTCCTTGAGTCGATCCTCGTTGTCGCTCAACCGGCTCTATTCCTGATTCGTTGCAGACGGGGATTCGGTTACAGGCCGCGGCGCTCCACGGCGGCCCGGCCGCGAATTGTGCCTGCGCCTGTAACCGGACGCCTGAACGCTGCGAACTACCTCACAGGCCGGGCTCTCCGGAACGCGGCCGCTTCAACCAACCCACAGGAGTCGCAATGATGAAACGCACCGCCCTCGCCGTCACCACCGTCGCTCTCACCGCGCTCGCCGCCGGCGCCGCGCTCGCCCAGCCCAAGCCCGCCCAGCCCACGATGGACAAGTGCTATGGGGTGTCGCTCGCCGGCAAGAACGACTGCGCCGCCGGCCCCGGAACGACCTGCGCCGGCACCTCGAAGACCGACTACCAAGGCAATGCCTGGACGTACGTCGCCAAGGGCACCTGCACCTCAATGAAAACGCCGAAGGGCATGGGCTCGCTCACGCCGATCAAGAGCTGATTCACACCGATGGTCACCGCACCGTCCGCCGGGCTCGGACTGAAGCCCCGGCACTTCGAGGAGGCGCTGGCCGCGCCCGCGGACGGGTTGTGGTTCGAGGTCCACCCCGAGAACTACATGGTCGCGGGTGGGCCGCGGCTCGCGTGGCTGGAGGCGATTCGCGCGCGGCATCCGCTCGCGCTGCACGGGGTCGCGCTCTCGCTCGCCGCTGACGCGCCGCCCGACGAGGTGCACCTCGCCCGCCTCGCCGCGCTGGTGAAGCGCTTCGAGCCCGCCCACATCTCCGAGCATCTGGCGTGGTCGACCTGGCAAGGCGCGTATAGCCCAGATTTGCTGCCGTTTCCGCGCACGGGCGAGGCGCTGGCGCGTATCGTCGAGAACGTCGACCGGGTGCAGGGGGCGCTCGGCTGCCGGATCGCGATCGAAAACCCGTCCCACTACCTCGCCTGCGTCGGCCACGAATGGGACGAGATCGACTTCCTCGAGGCGCTCGCGCGGCGCACCGGTTGCCGCATGCTCCTCGACGTGAACAACGTGTTCGTCTCGGCGCGCAACCTCGGGCTGTCGGCGGAGGCTTACGTAAATGCATTTCCAGGCGCCATCGTCGAGGAGATTCATCTCGCTGGGCACACCGCCGACCCGTCCCTCGGCGCCGCGCTGCTCGTCGACTCGCACGATGCGCCGGTCGATCCGGCCGTGTGGGCGCTCTACGAGCGACTGATCGCGCGCATCGGCCCGCGGCCGACCTGATCGAACGCGACGACAACCTCCCCGAGTTCGACGTGCTGATGGCCGAGCGCGCGCGCGCGGAGGCCGTGCTTGCCGCACCGATGCGCCGGGCGGCATGAGCGGTCCGCTGCACCGATTCCAGGACGGATTCGCGCGCGCCCTGCTCGCGGTGGAACTGCGCCCGGACGAGTATTCGCCCGAGATCGCGTGCCTCGTCGAGCAACCGGCCTTCGCCGTCTACCGTAACACCGTGATGAAGGGCTGCATCGACGCGTTGCAGGCCAATTACCCGTCGGTCGCACGATTGGTCGGCGACGAGTGGTTCCGTTCGGCCGCTGCGATCTTCGTACGCGCAAACCTGCCCCGGCAGCCGACGCTCGCCGTATATGGCGCAGACTTCGCGGGCTTCCTCGCGGCATTCGAGCCTAGCGCCGAGCTGCCTTACCTCCCCGGCGTCGCGCGCGTCGACCGGTTCTGGACCGAGGCCCACACTGCTCCCGACGAGGCGCCAGTCGATGCAGCCGCGGTCGCGCGGCTAGGGCCGGACGAGCTCGCGCGTACGGTGCTGCGTCCCCACGCCAGCGCGCGCTGGGCGTGGTTCGATGCGCATCCGATCGCCACCCTATGGCGGCGAAATCGCTACCCCGTCGATCCCGACCTGGCGGACATCGAGTGGCGCCCGGAGGGTGTGCTCGTCGTGCGCTCCGGCGGTAGCGTCGAGAGCATCGATCTGGACGCGGCCGGCTGCACGTTCCTGGACGTCTGCGCATCCGGCGACACGCTCGCGCATGCCGCGGTGGCCGCGCTGGCGGTGGACGAGAAGGCCGATCTGGCGCGCCTCATGACACGGCTGCTGGACGTCGGCGCGTTCGGCCGCTTGGACACCCTGGATCTCGACCCCGAGGAGCTCGGAAGATGAGGACCGCAATCACGTCTGCCCCGGAGGAATCGACCAGCGTGCGTGCCGCGTGGAATCGAGTGCCGACGCGCTCGAGCGCTGGATCGGGCACTCGCTACTCGCCCTCGCCGCGCGATTCTCGATCGCCGGCATCTTCTTCATGTCCGGCCGCACGAAAGTCGAGGGCTGGCTCGCGGTCCGCGATAGCGCCGTCGCGCTGTTCGCCGACGAGTACAAAGTGCCGCTGCTTCCCCCCGAGTTGGCCGCGCACCTCGCGACCTACGCCGAGCACTTCTTTCCGATCCTCCTCGTGCTTGGCCTCTTCACGCGGTTCTCGGCGCTCGCGCTGCTCGGCATGACCGCGGTGATCCAGATCTTCGTCTACCCGGCGGCGTGGGCGACTCATCTGTCCTGGGCCGGGCTCCTGCTCTACCTGGTCGGCCGCGGTGGCGGCATGGTGTCGTTCGATCGGGCGCTTGGCTTGAAGTAGGGCGCGCGCGGCTCGACGTGCCGCGAGAACCGGCGCCGTCGAAGGCTCGTTCGAGGACCGGTGAGGGGTGGCGAATCAGGGGGCGAGAGGCGAACGCATGGAGGGGGGGTTGCATCGTGATCGCAACTGGCTCGGGTTAGCGGCGAATTAGCGGAACAGCGAAAGCGGTCATTCGCGGATGTCCTTATTTCTGCCTGCCTTCGCTACGGTCGCGAGCCGGGAGGGCGTCGCGAAAGGCATCAAACGTCTTCCACGCCGGGACCGGCGGCGTGTACTCGGGCCGCGGCGCATACACCGAGTGTTCGACAAGCTGCATCTTGTGTATGTAGCGCGGGCAGTTCGGAAAGATCTTGGTCGCCGTGACGCGAACGATGAACACGGAGCCGGGGTACTCGGCGCGCAGGGGATCATCCGCCGCTGACCTGGGCCGTGCCGTTCACGCGGATGCGCTTGGGATTCTCGAAGTCCAGGAACAGCAGCCCGACATGGGGATTGACGAGCACGTTTCCCCAGGTCCGGTACATGCCGTTGCCGTCGTAATCGGGAATGGCGAGCGTGCGATCGTCCAGGACGCGCACGAACCCGGGCAAGCCGCCCTTGTAGGAGCAGTCGGGGTGGCCGTGGGCATCGGCGGTCGCGATGAAGAACATCGGGCAGCGCTGGATGAACGCGCGGTCCTCGTCGGTAAACGCCGTGCGAACGGTCACCTGCTCCAGGCGGTCGGCCAGGGGCCGCGTTTCACGGGCATCCTGAAGCTGCCGCATTCCATCGTGATACATCGGATCGTCTGCCATCAAAACCTCCCGGTAAGGTCAACCGGCCGAGCCCCGACCGTGCTCTCTCTATTGGGCCCGTTTCATCGCCGGGCGCTCCGCGCAGCGTTTGCACCAGCCGGCCACCCGCGGATGTTGCTCGAGTTTCAAGCGCGGCGTGGTCCGACTCAAAAAACGATCAACCTAAGCCCTTCAACGCAGACCCGCGGCAAGCGGCGCTGTCGCCTGCCGCGCACTGGTTACGGGCGGTCCGTTAGTCAAGGCCGCCGCGCGCGACCGACCAATATAGGTCGGCACGACCTCCTCGACCGCTTTCGGCTGGATGTTGAGCTCCCGGAAACCCGGCAGGGCTCCGCTCGCCACGTTGTCCGCCTTGAGCAGGTCGATCTGGCTGGTGGTGAGCGGCGGGCTCGGCAGGAGCTCGAACAGCCGCGCCAGAACCTCGGCCACCGCGAAGGGCACCGGCACGAGCAACCGCCGTCTGCCGATGAGACGCAGCGTGAACGCGACCAGCTCGCGCAGCGTGTACACCCTTGGCCCAGCGATCTCGTAGGTCCGGCCAGCGGTCCCGGGGTCCGCGAGCATGCGGACAATGGCCTCCGCCACGTCCTCCACATAGACTGGTTGCAGGCGGGTGCGGCCGCCGCCGATCAGCGGCAGCACGGGGAGCAGCCGGGCGAGGTCGGCGAGCGTGCCGAACAGGGCGTCGCCTGGACCGAACATGGCGCCCGGGCGGACGATCGTCGCGCCCGGAAACGCCTGCTGGACCACCCGTTCGCCGCGTCCGCGTGCGCGGATGTAAGGAGACCGGACTCGGGATCGGCGCCGATGCCGGAGACGAGCACGAGGCGGGCGACGCCGGCCGCGGCCGCCTCCCGCGCGACCGTCTCGGCGCCTTGCACGTGCACGGCCTCGAAAGTCACGCCAGCCCTTCTCGACATAGGCAGAGACCGCGTTGACGACGGCGTCGGCCCCGGCGACGGCGGCGGCGACCGAGGCCTGGTCGCGCACGTCGGCGCGCAAGACCGTGACCCGATCCAAGCCAGCCGCGCCCAGGACGCTGCGCGCGCGACTCGGGATGCCGGACCGCGACGCGCACGGTCGCCCCCTCGGCGGCGAGGCGCCGCACGAGCCGCCGCCCGAGGAACCCCGTGCCGCCGAACACGCTGACCGTGGTCATGGCAATCCCTCCGGCATATTGGACAAGGTCGACCCGTCCAGCAACAAACGATAGCGCCGATGCTTCAACTCACGAATCTGGTGGTCCCCAAAATCATGCCTGTGTTGGACAGGCAAGCGCAGTGCTCCGATCGCCATTTGCGGATGTCGCTCGCTTTGGTTATCTTGATTGCATTCGAGTTCGCGCCGGGACCTGTCGCGACATGCCTCTCGTACTGATACGCGGCACAGGAGACGTCGGCTCCGCCGTGGCCCTGGCGCTGTTCCGTGCCGGACACTGTGTCGTGCTGCACGATCAGCCGAAGCCCGCGCATGCCAGACGCGGCGCGGCGTTCACCGACGCGCTCTTCGAGGGCAAGGCGAAGCTGGAGGAGGTCTGGGCGAAACGTGCGCCGGATAGGGACTGCCTGCGTCACCTGCGGGCCTGCAAGCGTGGAATGGCCGCCGTCGACTGGGATCCCGAATCGTTCATCGACGAGCTCCGGCCGGATGTGCTCGTCGATGCCCGCATGCGCAAGCGCGAGCCGCCGGAGATCCAGCGCGGGCTTGCGCCACTCACCATCGGCCTGGGTCCTTTGTTCGTCGCGGGCGAGACGACCGACCTCGTGATCGAAACGGCCTACAGCGAGGAGCTCGGCGCCGTCATTCGATCGGGCTCTGCCCGACCTCTCTCAGGAGAACCGAGGTTGCTGGGGAGACATGGACGGGAGCGCTTCGTGTACGCCCCTCTGTCGGGCCTGTTCTCCACCGAGCGTGAGATCGGATCAGAGGTTAGCGCGGGAGAGATTGTGGCGAGCATCGATGCCACGCCGCTCGCCGCGCCTCTCTCCGGCCGGCTTCGTGGGCTGAGCCACGACGGCGCTTATGCAACGCGAGGTGCCAAGGTCATCGAAGTCGACCCGAGCGCAACTGGCGAATCGATCCACACCATCGGGGAGCGGCCTCGCCGCATCGCCGATGGTGTGCTGCGTGCGGTTCGCGAGGCCGTGTCATCGGGGTCGCTCCAGATTTGAATCAGCATCGCGAGCAGCTTGTTGCCATCGAGCCGGTCGGTCTTCGCACGCCGCGCGCGGCGGTTCACGTCAATGCTGGAAGAATCCACCACGAGGTTATCGATGCCTTGCTCGATGAGCCAGCGGTGCAGCCAGAGGGCATCGCGTCCGGCCTCATACAGCTGTGCACGCTTGCCTCCTCGGCGAGCCCGCAGCGCGCTCGGACTTTGGCGATGCACTCGAGCACCGCCGCCTTATCACCTGCCATCGCGGTGTAGCGGCTTGGTCCGCGTGCCCCATCGCTTGGCGACAGTTTCCAGTTCTTCTCACCCAGTTCGACGGCCATGTACAGCTCGCTCGCTGTTCGCGTATGCTTTCCTTGAAGGGCTGTTCCCGGTGCGTTCATTCGCCTACTCCTTTCGCAAGAACGAGTCCGTGAACTCTCGTTGTAGCCCAAGGGGGCTAACCAGGGGCGGCCCTTCATAGTATCGGCCGGGCACGCCCGGCAGGATGAAACTGGGCACTGGCGCAAGGTTGTGTCTATCGGACAGCTGAAGGAGGGATCGCCAGCGGTTTCGCGAAGCTCAGTTCGTGGCCGTCCGGGT
Source organism: uncultured beta proteobacterium (assembly GCA_963823215.1). Taxonomy (GTDB): domain Bacteria; phylum Pseudomonadota; class Gammaproteobacteria; order Burkholderiales; family Casimicrobiaceae; genus CAIWHR01. The sequence goes on along the minus strand of CAWGKT010000016.1, from coordinate 3,048 downwards.
CGGTGATGTGGAAATAGTGCTCGCCCCATTCCGCGTCGCGCGGGGCAAACTGGGGTTGCAGGCCTTGCGCCACGGCGTGCCGGTACATGCCGTCCACGTCCGATACGTAAAAGATCACCCGGCCCCACCACGACCAGCGCTGATCCTTGGGCGCAGCGATGAGGTTGAGATAGCCTCTGCCGGCGTGGAAACTGGTGAACGCAGCCGACGCCCCGCCGTATCGAATGGAAAAGCCTAGCACCGAGTAAAACCGCACCGCCCGCGCCATGTCATGGGTCGCGAAGGTCACTGCGCTAATCGATTCGATCTGCCGTGCGGCAGGGGCTCTGGTCTCGCCGGTACTCATGTTCAGGGGATTCCATTTGAGGGTTTGATCATCGGCGCCGAGCGCCGGGGAGTGCGTGGCGGCGTGCGCGCGTCGGGTGCCTCATGATGAGGAAAGCCATGGTGCGTCCTCGCCCCAAACCCGCCGCGCAGTCTCCACGACCAATCTGAGCTTTCGTTCCTGGTCGGCCGGGGTGATGGCGTTTCCGATCACCGAGCTGGAAAAGCCGCATTGCGGGCTTACTGCCAAACGCTCCAGGGGCACGAAGCGGCTCGCTTCACGGATGCGGCTCCCCAGCTCGTCCATCGGCTCAAGGTGAGCACGCTTGGTGGTGATGAGTCCGAGCACCACCACCTTGTCGTCCGGTACCTCCTTGAGGGGCTCGAACGATCCCGAGCGCGCATCGTCGTATTCGAGCAGGAGCCGCTGCGCCCGCACGCGTCGGAAGACGGTCCGCGCGATCCGCTCGTACCCGCCGCTCGCAAGCCAGCGGCTGCCCTGGTTTCCCCGGCACAGGTGAAAGCCGAACGTGACGCCAGGAAAATCCCCGATGACGGCGTTGTCCATCTCGATGCCGCGTTCCAGATAGCGCTCCGTACTCCAGCCTTGGGATTCGTAGAAGCTGCGCGTCGCCGGATCGAGCAGCAGCGCATAGTGGGGCGCGTCGAGCTGGATGTAGTTCGCGCCCAGCCGCACCAGCTCCACGACTTCCTCGCGAAGGATGTCCACCACGTCGGCGAGGAAGTTTTCCAGGTTGGGATAGGCTGCGCGGGAGCGCTGCGGACACCAGAAGTTCGCCCAAAGGCTGGGGCTGGGCACCGTGATCTTCCGGATGCGTGTAGTGCGCGCGCGCAGAAACACGAACTCTTCCACCGACGAATGCCGCCTGCGTCTGAGCTTCTCCACGACCCCGAGTCCTGGGGGGCGCTCGATCGTCCGATCGCCGACGATAGAAGAATCTCCGCGCCAATCGCCCCACAGAAACGCGTTCAGGTCCCAGTTGCCCAGGCCGCTCACGGATTCGGCGAATTGGCTTTGGAAGGAGAGCCGCCGCTGCTCACCGTCGGTGATCACCGGCAGGCCCACGCGCTCCTGGAGCCTGATGGCGTCCTCCACGGCCCGGTCTTCGATGGCCTTGAACCGGGCACGCGAGATCCGGCCCGCGGCGGCGTCTTCCCGCGCCGGAGTGAGTTCGGACGGGCGGAGCAGGCTGCCGATGTGGTCTGCGTGGCAAGCGATCATGGGGCTCGATGGGAGACTCAACGCTGGGATAGACCTCCCCTGGGGCGGGCAGCGCCGCCTATGGCCTTCGCGTCAGCACCGCGGCAAGCTCGAAGGCAATAGGAAAATCTTTCCGGCGGTGCTGCGCCCATCGCGCGCGCGTCACCAGTTGTGGCGGAAGCTGCGGCCCGGATTGTGGCGCCATCGCGCCCCGCAGGCGCGCGGCTTAGTTTGGATAGCAACCGTCGTCGAGTACCAGGTGCCCACAGCGATCGGGGGATGTGGCGGTACAGCCGCTCCCGCCACTGCGCGCCCGGCAGCAGTGGGTCGCTGCGCTTGAGCGTGGCGTGCATCCGGGTGCGATAGAAGCCCCGAGCCGCTTCCGCATCGTTAAAACCACAATAGCGACAACCGCGCTTACGTAAGTCGGTTCCCAATCGGCACGCCGACAAAACGCTGCGCGCGTCCTGGCTTCCGCTTTCACTCTTGCGGACAGCGAATACCCTGGTAACTGTCAGTGGTTTCGAAGCGGTTGCCTTGCTCGTCGTACCAATAGAGCTTGTCGGGTTCTTCCTGGCGGGCAATCTTGTGGGTGCCGTTGCAAAAAGGCTGAGTGTTCGATAGCCCGCAGCCGCAAATGTGCTTGGTTTCACCGCCTATGGTCACTGGGTATGGGCCGCCCCGCGTTCTTTTTACGATTCTTGCCATGGTGCCTCCGTCCAAATCGTTAAAGGGATAGGAAAATCCGTCCGAGGGCGCGGTGCAAATCGCCGCAGGTCACCTTTCGACCAGAATCCGCGCGTCATATTCTGAAGTCAAGCGGGTCATATCGCTTCCCTTTAGCGGGTCGCATGTGCCGCGCGCGTCAGTGGACAGGGCAAGATTCAGACTGCAGGCTTAGAAGGGAACGTGCACTCGGGAAACCCGGGCTCGGACAGACAGACAGTCGATCGGAATCCCCGGTCACGATGCGTCGGAACACGCATTCAGGCTCCCAATGATTGGGGGGTGATTCAGCGGTCTTCGGCGTCCCGCATGTCTTGCTCCAACAACGCTCCGCGTCCTCGATCTGAAATTGCAAGACCGCCGAGACCATTCGGCGTTACGAAGCCGAACGTGCGAAGCTTACCCGCGATTTCCATTGGAATTGGTGGCGGATCCCGTTTCGCATCAGTAGCTGCCTGCGTCTTGCGCAGCCAGTCGAAATCCTCTGGTGTCAGGTTCGGATTCGTGGCTCTCATCCTTCCCAACTTATTCGGGTTCGCCAAGCAACATGTTGACAGGCCACGTACAGATTCGCGAATTCCTCGCTGACACCCGGGCTATGACTACGACAACCGTCCTGGTTTGGGGGGGTTCCTATCAGGTGAGGTGCTGAGGGACTTTACTTGGTTTGCTCGCAGTGGTGCTCTCGCTATGGCTATTGGGATCACTCTCCTATCGAGGGCGAGCGTGGTCCGCGAAGACATTAGGGCTGATCTCCCTACCGCGGAGACTCGTCT
>CAWGKT010000015.1:0-232993 GCA_963823215.1 uncultured beta proteobacterium | reverse complement strand
ACAACGCGATCGGGCTCACCGACCATATCGGCTTCCTGCGCGGGCTGACCCAATCACGCGTGAAACTGGGCGCGTGGAAGGACCACCTGCTGCGCGACCCAATGCGGGTTCCCGAGGCATATCTCGCCAGCGCGCAAGCGCAGCACGCACGGGGAATGCGGGTCGCCTGAGTACCCCCGTTGGCGTTTCAGATTGCGGTAAAGTGGAGCGTGGCCGTGGACATCACCGTCAAGCTGTTCGCCATGCTGAGCGACTACCTTCCGCACGAGATGAACGGCAGGGTGCGCGTCTACAACGAGCTTCCGATCGACGTGGCGGATGGCACCACGGTGCAAATGGTGATTGATCAATTCCATGTGCCGCCCGGGATGGCCCACCTGGTGCTGGTGAACGGCATCTTCGTCCCCAGGGCGGCGCGCGTGACTCACCCGCTGCGCTCCGGCGATGCGCTGGCCGTGTGGCCTCCCATCGCGGGCGGGTAGGAGCACGTGCCCGAACCGTTTCAATTGCATCGTGACATGGGCTGCACGCGCGCCGAGTTCATGGGCTGGCTGCCTGGCGCGACGCGCCAGGCCTCATTCCAGGTCGACGGGGACAAGGTGACGGTCATTACCCATGGCGGCCGGGTGCAGATCTCCCTCGAAGAGAAGCCGCCGCGCCGCATGGGACTGGTTGCACTTCCCGTGCTCGGCATCACCTTATGTTTCCGCGGCCTGGACGAGCTGGCACGCGACGATTTCCTCGCCTATTTTGACTTGTACACGAGACGCGGTGGCGGCTAGCCTGTCCCAATCGGAATTCGACCTGGTGGACAGCGTCCGATCAAGTTGACGCACCGTCGATGCGAGGACCGAGATCGACCCTTTGTTGGCGTTGCGCTTGGCACTGCCAACGACAGCAATGCCGCGAGAGCAGCCGTTAAGGTTGGCCGGGGGGATGTCGCTGAACGGCCCGCGCGCAACCGCCGTTGGCGCACTATTCCCGAGGGCCACAAAGACCTCGACGCGCTTTCGGATCAATTCCTCCACCAGTCTCGCGAGTCGGGCGCTATCTTCGTTTGCGAAAGCTCGCTCGACGGCAATGTTCTTGTCACCGACCCACCCGAGCCGGCTCATTGCGGCCAAGAAAGTCTTCTCTCTATTCTCCGTGTCGGCAGAATTACCTTCGTAGAGGAAGGCTATACGCCGTTGCGCGCTTGACCTCGATGTCTGCGCACCCGCGTGCAGAGCGCTGCATAGGAGCGGGAGCGCCAGCAGAGCTTCACGGCGAGTGGTCACGCAGTCTCCTCGATGGAGTCAAGCGGTGCTAGATTAGAACATTCCAGCGCGCCCGTCTCGAACTGCTGGAACGCAGCGCGCGGACGAGGTGATTCGGTGGCCGAACGTCTCGAGCGATCGCCGTTGAATGTCCGGTCTCTGTCAGGCGCAACGGCTGGAGTCGGTCGAAAGCACCAGTTCGCTTCGCCCCCAGCAATGGCTGCAATACGTCCGAGGCCGTCGCGACGATCGGCTCGAGGTCCTACACACGTCGTCCTGGGCATAAAGCACGAATTCGAAGCTGGCTCGGGCTGCGTACGAAGTGCTTGGTACGAAATCCTTAGCAATGAGAACTGGGTGATTAAGGCTCCGTACTGCAGCTCGAGGTACTTCGGACTGAGCACCGGTTGCGTCGCACGCCGCCGAACGCGGGCCGTCCACCGTTACGAGGCCACGGTCGCCGCGAACTTCCAACGCTTCCAACGCACCTTCAAGGTCGGACCACCGCGCGCGATAATCCGTGACATGGTGACCTACCGCCCCATCGTTGCGCCCGACGCCACGACCATCGCTCGCATCCACGCGACGAGCTGGCGAAGCGCCTACCGGGGCATCCTGCCCGACGAGTATCTTGACCACGATATCGACGCCGATCGCCTCGCGCACTGGCGCCACCGCCTGTCCGCGCCCACCGAACGCGATGTCGGCGTGCTCGCGCTGCAAGACGGCACTCCGGTCGGATTCGGGTTTGCCGGTCGCGACGACGATGAGCGCTGGGGCTCGATGCTCGACAACCTGCACGTCCTTCCCGAGCACAAGGGACATGGTCTTGGCCGCAGCCTGATGCGCGAGCTGGTCGCCCAGCTTGCGGAAGCGGGAACGGCCGCCGGCCTGTATCCTCTGGGTGTACGAAGCGAATGCGGGCGCCTGCCGGTTCTACGAACGGCTCGGCGCCGTGCGCTTGCACGCCGAGGTTGTCGATACGGCCGGAGGTGGGCGCGCGCGTGCGCTAGTCTATGGGTGGCCCACGATGGAGGCCCTGAAGAGGGCGCTGGCGCTGAGCATCGCGCCTTAGCTCGACGCCGATCTCCGTCGACGAGTACACGTACCAGCAGGGACGACGTAACGGCTCAACGGCAGCAATACGATGCGAAAACGGACGCTCAATCCTCGATCATCAGCGGGCACTTTCGGCCGAGGCCGTGTAAAAACACCCGTAAACATTCGGAGTTGAGCGATGATGACGAGCCCAACTTTGGAGGGTCTGCGCGGACCGTTTTCGCGTTCCTGTAACCGGTAAGAGGCGGATACGCAGTTTTGGTGGCGTAGGCGGCCGAGGACGTCCGTTTTTCGGGCGAAATACGAGCCTTTGCGGCTCAAGCGCTCATCGCGCGCATCATCACGCCAATGCCCAGGATGCGCATCACGCGCTTCAGGTTATAGGCCAGGACGTGCAGACTCATCTCGGTGCGCACGCGCGGCAGCGTCTTCATCAAGAAGTGGGTCCACCCCATCCAGGCCTTGATCGTGCCGAACGGGTGCTCGACCGTTTGTCGTCGCACTCGCATCATCTCGGGCTGCCGATCCAGCCGCAGCTGCATCGCCTCGAGCACCGCTTCATGTTCCCAGCGCGCAATGCGCCGATAGGGACTCGGCGTGCAGCGCGCCTTGAGCGGACACCGGGGGCAAGCCGAGGACCAGTACTTGTGCAAGGTCAAGCCGGCCTCGATGGTGGTAAAGCGTTTGATGGCCCGTTGCCCCGCTGGGCAGCGGTACTCATCGTCTGCGGCGATGTAGATGAAGTCCTGCTTGTCGAAACGACCCTCCGCCTTGCTGTTGGAGGTCATCGACTTGGGCACCAGCGGCGTGATCCCGGCCGCGTCGCATTGCCGGATCTGCTCGCTCTTAAAGTAGCCGCGGTCGGCCACCACGGTCAGATCGTCGATGCCCGTGGCCGCGCGCGCCTGTTCGGCCATCGGTGTCAGCTGTTCGCGATCGATCCCCGCGGTGACGACTTCGTGCGCCACGATCAGATGGTGCTTGGTATCCACCGCCGTCTGCACGTTGTAGCCAACGATGCCCCCATCCCGGCTCTTCATCGAGCGCGCATCGGGGTCGGTCAGGGACAGCTGTTGATCGGGGCTGGCCAGCATTTGCGCCTCGAGCATTTTGAGCCGCTGCATCTGCTCCTTCAGGGCCGCGATCTTCTCTTGCAGCCGGCCCTTCTTCAACTCCGCCACTTCGGGCTCGGCCCGGTCGGCCGTGTCCATATCAGTCAGGTAGCGCGCGATGCTCTCTTCGATCTGCGCCAGCCGCCGCTGCATCTTGGCCGGCGTGAAATTCTTGTCCCGGTTGTTCACCGCCTTGAACTTGCTGCCGTCGATGGCCACGATCGCCTCGCTGAACAGATTGAGCTGGCGACACAGCACGACGAACTGGCGACATACCTTGCGGATCGCCGGCCCGTTGTCTTTGCGGAAGTTGGCAATGGTCTTGAAGTCCGGCATCAACCGTCCGGTCAGCCACATCAGCTCAACGTTGCGCTGCGCCTCCCGCTCCAGGCGGCGGCTCGACTGGATCCGGTTCAGGTAGCCGTAGATGTAGAGCTTCAGCAGCACCGCCGGGTGGTACGCCGGCCGACCCGTCGCCGCCGGGGCAACCCCCACAAAGCCGAGTTCGCCCAGGTCGAGCCCATCAACGAAGACTTCGACCACGCGCACCGGATTCTCGGCTTCAACGTAGTCGTCAAGACACGCCGGCAGCAAGGTCACCTGGCTTCGGTCCTCGCCTTCGATGAATCGCTTCATGTTGCCACCTCGAAGAAATCTCTTTCCTCAATATAGGCAACTTTTCGATAGAGGCAACCTCCGCGTTTTTACACGGCCTCGGCCAATAGCAGACTTAGCGTATTGCGCGCCATTCCGGTCATTGGTCGGTACTTCACGGCTACGAGCCGCACGGAAGGGCGTAGTATTTGACGCGGCACCGGTCCCGGTCTGTCGGGGACTCTCTAACACTCCATATGCGTCGTTTGGCCGAATACGGGCGGAGGGCGAGATGATTAAGCTCATGATCCCCGGTTTTGGACCGCTCGAAGTACGTCGGGTCGTGACCGACTATACCGGCACACACTCCTTCAAAGGGGTCGTGAGGAGGACTGTCAGAACTCGCCTCGCACGACTTGCCAAGCTGGTCGATGTCCACGTTCTCACCGTGGACACCTTTGGTACCGCACGCCGCGAACTTGCGCGACTGCCCGTCGAGCTGCATTTTCTGGACGACGACAAGCGACGTAACGACAAGGAAAAGCAACGGTTCATCCTGAAGTATGAGCCGAAGCATGTGGCGGCATTCGGCAATGGAAATATGGATCGGCTGCTGCTGAAAACTGTGCGCGACGCGGGAGGTCTCGCAGTGGCTGTCGACAACGGAGAGGGTTGCGCGCTTGACGCGATTCTCAACGCCAATATTCTTGTCCATGGCTCCGAGCAAGCCTTGGATCTATTGCTTGAGCCGAAGAGTTGTAAAGCCACCCTTCGTTTCTAATGCTCCGCGGGGACTGGCCATGTTTGACAAGGAAGATTTTATCGAAGATTGCCGCGCCGCAATCAAGGGAAAGGACGCCCAAGCCGTGGTCCGGGAGCTCGTCGCGCGGGCCGTAGGCGAGCCTTTGCAACTGATGCGCATGATTGGCGAGCCGAAACGCGCTGGCATTGAAACGATCTACAAGGCAGATGACTTGACCATCCTCAACATCTGTTGGGGGCCGCGCATGGAATTCAAGCCGCATGATCATCGCATGTGGGCCGTCATCGGGATCTATACGGGGCGCGAGCAGAATACTTTCTTCCGTCGGGCCGATCGAGGCCTTGAGCAACATGGAAGTAAAGAGCTGAACGCGAAGGATGTCGCTCCTCTCGGCGCGGCGATAATTCATGCGGTGACAAATCCGCTTGAACAGATTACCGGGGCCATCCATGTATACGGTGGCGATTTCTTTGCAACGCCACGCAGCGAATGGGATCCAAAGACGTTGGACGAGCGGCCCTTCAACATGGAACACACGAAGCGGGCCTTTGAAGAAGCGAACGCGCGTCTTGGCGTCGGGAGTCGTTAGGCGTAGCCGATCTGCTTCGTCGAACGGCTGCTTCGGAGGAGATCGACTGGCAGCTTTGGGTCGGACACGGCCGCCCGCCCCGTGGTGATGAGTGGCGGGTCTACGATCTACAGCGACCCTTTGCGACCAGATGACCGGTGTGCGTCGCCCAGCGGCCGCTCGGTTCAGCGCGGTGGATGGCTCTGACCGGCCGAGGCCGTGTACGCGGAGGTTCCGAAGTGGCGGAGTTGAAGAAGGGCCGGCTGCAAGAGAAGATCGCGGCCCTGAAGGAGCAGATGCAGCGGCTCAAAATGCTCGAGGCGCAAATGCTCGCCAGCCCCGATCAACAGTTGCCCCTGACCGACCCCGATGCGCGCTCGATGAAGAGCCGGGATGGGGGCATCGTTGGCTACAACGTGCAGACGGCGGTGGATACCAAGCACCATCTGATCGTGGCGCACGAAGTCGTCACCGCGGGGATCGATCGCGAACAGCTGACACCGATGGCCGAACAGGCGCGCGCGGCCACGGGCATCGACGATCTGACCGTGGTGGCCGACCGCGGCTACTTTAAGAGCGAGCAGATCCGGCAATGCGACGCGGCCGGGATCACGCCGCTGGTGCCCAAGTCGATGACCTCCAACAGCAAGGCGGAGGGTCGTTTCGACAAGCAGGACTTCATCTACATCGCCGCAGACGATGAGTACCGCTGCCCAGCGGGGCAACGGGCCATCAAACGCTTTACCACCATCGAGGCCGGCTTGACCTTGCACAAGTACTGGTCCTCGGCTTGCCCCCGGTGTCCGCTCAAGGCGCGCTGCACGCCGAGTCCCTATCGGCGCATTGCGCGCTGGGAACATGAAGCGGTGCTCGAGGCGATGCAGCTGCGGCTGGATCGGCAGCCCGAGATGATGCGAGTGCGACGACAAACGGTCGAGCACCCGTTCGGCACGATCAAGGCCTGGATGGGGTGGACCCACTTCTTGATGAAGACGCTGCCGCGCGTGCGCACCGAGATGAGTCTGCACGTCCTGGCCTATAACCTGAAGCGCGTGATGCGCATCCTGGGCATTGGCGTGATGATGCGCGCGATGAGCGCTTGAGCCGCAAAGGCTCGTATTTCGCCCGAAAAACGGACGTCCTCGGCCGCCTACGCCACCAAAACTGCGTATCCGCCTCTTACCGGTTACAGGAACGCGAAAACGGTCCGCGCAGACCCTCCAAAGTTGGGCTCGTCATCATCGCTCAACTCCGAATGTTTACGGGTGTTTTTACACGGCCTCGGCCATGAGCAGCCCTATAGCAAAGCCACTGATAGCGGACGTTCGATGGCGCTGTTGATCCGAAGTCGTCATACGCGCCGCTCTAAATCAGTCATTTCCACTGACTGGCGTTGCAGGCTTTTCCTTCGCGCCCCGTTCGGGGCATGCATGTAGGGGGCCCCCGCCACAGAGCGCACGACCTTCCTCGAAACGCTCTGGCGGCGTAGGCTATTGTTGGTCGCTGCACTGTTGTAGCGCCTAGGAGTGGCAAGGAGGGCTGATGGAACGGGGCGCGAAATCTGCAAAGGCCAAGGTCGAAATACGGCCAACTGTCGCCAGGAAACCACGGACTGTTGAGGCCACTGCCGGCCTGCAGCACAAGCAGCGCCTGACGGAGGCGTTGGAACAGCACGCCGCGATCAGCGAGATCCTCCGGGTAATCTCGAGCTCGCCCGGCGACGTGACGCCGGTGCTCGCCGCCGTCGCCGAGCGGGCGGCCCACCTATGCGATGCGTCATTTGCGCAAGTGCTCCTCGTCGAAGGGAATGTGCTTCGCCCAACCGTCGCCTATTGGGCCGACACTGGCTCAGACGAGGAGCGCGATGATTCGCGCGGGGTGAAGCGAACCTGGCCGCTGACGAGAAGCATGGTCATCGGCCGTGCCGTACTCGACTGCAAGACCATCCACCACGCCGACGTCGTGCCTCTGCTCGACTCTGAATATCCGGATTCGCCGCGCGTGAAGCAGCAGGAGCTGGGGTTCCGGGCCGTGCTCGCGGTCCCACTGATGCGCGAAGGCGGGGCGTCCGGGGTCATTTTTATTTTCCGTCGGGAGCCTCGCGCGTTCTCGCCTGAACAGATCGCGCTGGTAGAGACTTTTGCCCGCCAAGCCGCGATCGCCATTGAGAACGTGCGCCTCTTCAAGGAAACGAAGGAGGCGCTCGAGCAGCAGACGGCGACGAGCGAAATCCTGCGCGTCATCAGCCGGTCACCGACCGATGTGCAGCCGGTATTCGACACCATCGCGGCGGCCGCGCTGAAGCTCTGCGGTGCCAGTTCCGCGCTGGTCACGACGTTCGACGGCGAGATGGTTCGGCTGGCGGCCCTCGCCAAACTGAGGCCGGGAGGGGCCGATGCGATACGCGCTAGTTTCCCGAGGCCACCAAGCCGCGAAGCGGGAGCCACGCGGGCCATCCTAATGGGCAGCACGGTCGAGATCCCGGACGTGCTCGAAGACCCTGAGTATGCGAACAGGGCTCAGGCGCTCGCCGGAGACTTCCGCAGTGTCCTGGCCGTTCCCCTGATGCGTGACGGCAGCACGATCGGCGGCATCTCTGTCGGCCGGCCGGAACCCGGGCCATTTCCCGACAAGCAGATCGCGCTGCTTCAGACTTTCGCCGACCAGGCGGTGATCGCGGTCGAGAACGTGCGGCTGTTCAAGGAGCTGACCCGGTCGGTCGGAGAGCTCAAGGCTTTGGGCGAAGTTGGGCAGGCGGTCAGCTCGACGCTCGATTTGGAGACGGTGCTGCGGACCATTGTCTCCCGGGCCAACCAACTTGCCGGCATGGACGGCGGAGCCATCTTCGAGTACGACGAAACGCATGAGGAGTTTTCTCTGCACGCCACGGACAATCTGCCCGATGAGTTGGTCGCGGCACTCGGGGCTGCGCCTATCCCGAAAGGAGAGGGAGCGATAGGCCAGCTAGCGGTGACTGGCGAGCCGGTGCAGATCCGCGACATCGTAGACGAAAGCGGCTATCAGAGCCGCGTCCGCGACATCCTCATTCGAATGGGGTCTCGGTCGCTCCTGGCCGTGCCACTCCTGCGCGAGAATCGACTTCTCGGCGGGCTGATCGTCAATCGGAAGAGCGCCGGCGAATTCGCGCCGGACGTGATCGAGCTGCTGAAGACCTTCGCCACACAGTCGGCCCTGGCGATCCAGAATGCGCGCCTCTTCCGGGAGATCGAGGACAAGAGCCGGCAGCTCGAGACCGCGAGCCAGCACAAGAGCGAATTCCTCGCCAACATGTCGCACGAATTGCGGACGCCGCTCAACGCCATCATCGGTTTCTCTGAAGTTCTGTCCGAGCGGATGTTCGGCGAGATCAACGACAAGCAGGCGGAATACCTGAGCGACATTCTGGAATCGGGACGGCATCTTCTGTCCCTCATCAACGACATCCTCGATCTGTCCAAGATCGAGGCGGGACGGATGGAACTGGAGACGACAGACTTCGACTTGCCGAGTGCGATTGAGAGCACTCTGATGCTTGTGCGGGAGCGGGCTCACCGCCGTGCAATTACCCTGGAACGCACGATCGACGAGCGCCTGGGGGTAGTCCGTGCGGACGAGCGGAAAGTTAAGCAAGTGCTGTTGAATCTCCTGTCCAATGCGTTGAAGTTCACCCCAGAGGGTGGGCAGATCGCAGTCCGAGCCGGCATGCACAACGATGAGGCCGAAATTTCGGTGGCCGACACTGGGGTGGGAATTGCACCCGAGGATCAGGCGGCGGTGTTTGAAGAATTCCGGCAGGTCGGGGCTGCAGCGAAGAAGGTAGAGGGTACCGGGCTTGGTCTCGCAATCTCGCGGAAGTTTATCGAGCTCCACGGCGGAAAGATCTGGGTCAAGAGTCAGGTCGGCTCCGGCTCGACCTTCAGCTTCACGCTGCCGGCGCAATGATCTTTGCCGGCAGGCGCAGCCATCTCAGGAATTGGTTGTCACGAACGGCTGGTTGTGGGCCGAGACCGAACTTGGTGGATGTCCGCTTCTTTCGTGCCCGACAGACAGCAACGGGTCGAACGCGCCCATCCGAATCGAAACGCCGGCTGGCGGCTCAACGGCTGCGGATTCAACCGGTGGACGCAACAGATTGGTGAAATCGTTCAGCGGGTGTTTCGTAGTTTAGCGTTTTCCTTGGGCGGGTATTTAAGAACAGCGGGCGCATTAAGCGCCCGCTGTCTTCATGCACTGCATCCGGTCGATGGGCGGGCTACGGTTGGAGTTCGATTTCGCCCGGCCGCCAGGTCTGGTTGAACCATGGCTCGAGTGGGCCATAGAGGCGCAGGATCATGAACCAGCCCTTGCCGGGAATCGTCTGCACCCAGTTGTTCTCCAACCCTACAGGCGCCTTGGGGCCGAAATAGACATCCACCGAGCCGTCCGAGTTGACCTTGACTCCTTGATCCTGACTGCTGACGCTCGGGGCCTGCTGATCGGTCTGCAGCATCGAACGCGTCTGGTTGTCGTAGACGATGACCGACCAGAAGTCCTTGACCGGGATGTTCGGAGGCAGGTGCAGCTTGTAGGTCTTGGCGCCGTCGAAGGGGTTGCCCTTCGAGTCCTGGGCGGTCCAAGGGTACTGCGATCCCTGGCCGACCATCTTCTCTTCCATCGCGGGCGTCACGCCGGTCGCGAAGTAGTAGAAGAAAGCCGCCCCGTCGAGGTTGCTGACCCCTGGCGCGATCTCGAACTTGTAGCCGCCGAAGAACGGCAGCCGCCAATGCGCTGTTCGGGTAGTAATACGCTCTTCGGGTCACGCATCTTGAAAGGCGATGCGTACGCGCGGTCACCGCACCGATGTTCGCCGCATCTGTCAGGATCTTCTTCATCCGCGCGTCGGGATTGAACGGCTGGCCCTTGACGATCCCAATCGAGGCGAAGAGGCCAAGCGTGGTCGGGTCGGAGCCCTCGCTCGGCTCCTCCTGGATGACTTCGTTCAGCAGACTCCAGAACGAATAGTCGCCGGGCGCGACGAAATTCGACGGGATGCCGGAGGCATTGACGAACTTCATCGGGGGCGGGTTCGCAGCATCCGCGAGTTGATAGATCTTCAGGGTCTTCTTGACCGACTCGACGCCTGGCTTGGGCGAGCCGTCGACGAGGAAGGAGCGGAACGGCATCCAGTTGCCGTAGGTGCTTGGCCGCACCACGAATAGCCGGCGGGAACCTCGCCGGTGTACCCAGGCGGCAGAACGAGATACTTGCCGCCCTCGTCCTTTGTCGGCGCCGGTGATGCCGACATCGGCCACCCAGCGATACCAGAAGTCGTCGATGGCGCCGAGGACCATGGGCGGAATCTCGACGACGAGCGGTCCCTTGTGTGTGTCGAGCCAAATGAAGCTGTAGACGGTGTTATCGTTCGCCGTCAGCTCCACGGTCTTCGGGTCCACGAGCGTCTCCCAGATCACATCGGTCTGGTTGTCAGGGCCAAACTGACGAATCGACTCGCGCATGCCGGCCTGGTTCACGATCGGGATGGCCAGCAGGTAAGCCTGTAGCGCCCGCGACCGATCCAGATTGTCATAGATCTTTTGTGCGGTAGCGGAGTCGGGACTGCCGTCGGTCATGGTCAGCGTGCCGATGGACGTTTGAAGCCTGTCTGGCGTGGCGACGCCCGGAGCGATGGGCGTGCTCATCTTGTACTGCGCCGTGGCTGGGGACGTCCAAGCGAAGGCTATTGCGAAAAACGCAACGATGAGAGGTGATTTCATGCTTTTTTCCTTTGTTCGACGGAAGTAATCTTGGTGCGATACGTTCGACGGCCCATTCCAGGAAGCAGGGTCAGGTCGATGCAGAACGCTGCCCGCCGACCAACGATTGTTCGCAAGCGCGAGCATCCGCGCCTTGATGGCGGTCAAAGTCGGGACTTGTCCGCTGTCTCGTCGAGGCAATGGGCGCAGGCCGACATCGCGCACCCACGCCGAACGTCAGCTCTCCCAGGCCCGGATGGACCGCAACGGGTCGGGTCCGGGCGTAGAACTGCACGCGCCCAACGGCCTCTGTACTTCCCTTACCAGGCACAGCAAGGTCGAAATTGGCGGGCTTGAACCGGCCAGAAGCTGCCATGCGTTGAAGTCGCTGGTAGCGGTCGTTCGGCGGCGCCGTCGATCCGATAGCGGCCTGACGCGAAGCCCGGAAATTGCCGTTTTGGATCCCGGTAACCGAATGCGGCGACTTTCACTGGCCGCGCGATAAGCACGGACAGGCGAAGTCGTGCCGGTCCCTGCTGCGAAGCAGAACCCTTCACAGGATTGGGCGTGCCGGCCTTTGCGAGCCGTGCCGCGGGCGGGTGAGCTGTTGTATCGGCTCAGGGGACGATGATCACCGGTCGGTCGGTGGATCACTCGGCCGTGACACTGGTTGCAGTGGCTTCGAATACGCCGGCAAACCTCGCACCCGATAGTGGGGCGCAGCACTGTCTTGTGCGCTGCAGCGCGATCGTTCTGCCGCAGCGCCTTGCGCGAACACTAATGCAAGTAGTTGACATCTGTGTTTGCAAACCGGTTAGGATCTACGCTCGCATAGGATTGAGCCGTTCGGTTGCACAAGCGCTCGCCGTCCGATGCGCCTGCCGTCGCTTTCACGAACGCAATGGCGAAAGCGTCAATCCGTCAACCAGGGAAAGCATGGCTCACGATCGGATCGACCC
Source organism: uncultured beta proteobacterium (assembly GCA_963823215.1). GTDB lineage: Bacteria > Pseudomonadota > Gammaproteobacteria > Burkholderiales > Casimicrobiaceae > CAIWHR01. The sequence continues at coordinate 220,950 of CAWGKT010000015.1, read as the reverse complement.
CGTTTGGGGTCGGATATTGATCCACCGATCGGGACACTGAACACTGGATCGCTCAACTTCTTTCGCCGCACACGCGGCCGCCGGACGGACCGGGGCTTGACCCAACAATCCGCGCCTTCCGGCAACCATCAATTAGGAGAGGAAATCATGGCTGCAAAGAGAGCACGCGGGCGACTAGCTGGCGCGCAGGCAAACCCGCAGCAGAGGCCCGTTTACGTTGCAATCGTGGGTGCGTTGGCCGCGGCCGGCGCATTGGTTGCGGCACCGGCCGCCGAGGCCGTCATTACCGGCATGAGCATCGATTGCAGCCGGTCGCAGTCGCCCACTTACTGCGCCCTCCCGAATAACGTGCCCACCTTTGGCGGGGCGTCGTTTGGCGCCGTCGGCCAGTACGAGAAGATTCGCGGCACGGCCACCGGCGACGCTCAACCGTCTGGATCCACGCAACGACATAATCACGGACATCGATCTTGCGCCGGCAGTCGGCGATCTGGTCGCAGTACTCGATGGACTTCATCATCATCAAGCCGATCACATTGAGCACCGGCAACCACCGCATGTTCTTCGACTTCAACAACCGCGGCGAAATGCGCTTGAACCGCTTCAACGACACCGCACTGACCAACAATCCGACGACCGCCGCGGATGCCGGCACGGGTTTCCTCATGAACCTAGGCTACACCATAGTGTCGAACGGGTGGGATTTTGGCGCGATCGACTACGGACGATATGAAGATAACCGTTCCGGTCGCGACGGATGGACTCTCGACGATCACCGGTCGTTCCTACGAATACATCGTCTTCGACAACGCGACGACAATGACGAGCCCGCTCACCTTTCCGGCGGCGACGCGACGACCAAGACCGGGGCAACGCTGACCAGGCGGGCGTTCCTCAACGACCCTCCGACGGTGGTGCCCGCCACGGGCTGGGACTACACGTCGACAGTCGGACCGACGGCCGGAACGGCAATCAAGCTGACGCCCGCCGGGCCGTTTACGCATGAGCTATATCTACGAATTCACGTACGTGGCGAAGAATCCCGTGGTGGCCGGAATCGGTCTGGCGGCGACGCGCGATTTCATCTCCTTCCTGCGGCACGCGACCGGAGTGGGCAATCCGCTCGCCGGCGACGTGCAGAACACGTTCAGCTATTCCATCTCGCAGCCCTCGCGCACCTTGAACGATTTCGTGGCGCTGGGCTTCAACCAGGACGAAGACGGCCAGCGCGTCGCTCGACGGAATACTGAGCCACACCGGCGGCGGCAGCGGCGATCAGATCAACTATCGATTCGCGCAGACCGGCAGAACCGAGCGCAACCGGCAGAACCATCTGTACCCGGAAGGCGTGTTCCCGTTCGCCCACCAGACCTTGACCGACGATCTGAGCGGCCAGACCGGCGGGCGCGACGATACGCTGCACGGCGACCAACACCTGTCCCAAGCGCTTCGAGGTCAATACCTCCAACGAATACTGGGTCAAGGCGGGCTCGCTGCTGCACAGCGACACGAAGGGCAAGGACTTGAAGGATCCGGACGATGTGCGCTTCTACCTGATCTCCGGCTTGTCGCATGGTGTCGGGAGTACCACGAGCAAGGGTGTGTGCCAGCAGTATGGCAACGCGGTCAGTCCCTATCCGGTCCATCGGGCGCTCCTGGTCGCGCTGGACGACTGGGTAAGCCTACGGCAAGAAGCCGCCGAAGAGCGAGGTGCCGGAAGGCGGCAACAGGGTGTTCGCAGTGCCGGTGGCCGGTTCGCAGGTCGGCATCGTGCCGCAAAAGGACCTGGGTTGGCCGGAGATTCCCGGCGTGACCTATACCGGGGTGATCACGACGCGATACTTCCTCGACTTCGGGCCCGACTTGGATATCGGCTTGATCGGGAACGCCCCGGAAGCTACCCGCCCTCTGTCGCCGGGCGTCCCGCTTACCCGATCTTCGTCTCGAAGGTCGACAAGGATGGCAACGAAAAGGCGGGGGTCCGCTTGCCGGAGGTCGAGGCGCCGATCGCGACCACGACCGGTTGGGGGCTTCGCGACGGCTATCACGGCGGGAACGATGGATGTGAATCGGATGGCCAGAACATCCCGTTCAAGACCACCAAGGCGGAACGCCTGGCAGCGGGCGACCCGCGTGATTCGCTCGAAGAGCGCTACAAGAATCACGACGGGTACGTGAAGGAAGTCAAGAAGGCCGCCGAGGACCTCGGAAAGAAGGGATTCCTACTGCCGGCTGATGTACAGGCGTATATCAACGCTGCGCAGGCCAGTTCCGTGCTTCCGTAATTCGGCAGGAAGACGCCGCCGAGACGGCGATGAATCGGAGCGCCCGGTCCTCTGCAGGATCGGGCGTTCTCGTTTGGGCGTCCTGCGGGTGTTCCGCTGGGAGGCAAGTACCCTCGCATCCGAGGCGAGGGTCGAAGTCGACGAACTTGACGCCGCCAATTGCGGACGCGCGCAAGCATGTTCTAAAGTGGGACAATTCGCTCCTTATCTCCCGACCGGAACTACCCGTTATGCGCAATTCATGGTTCGACATTCCTCTCGGAGACTATGAAGCGCATATGGCACTGCCAGCAATCGGTCAGTCGCAGCTGATTGCTGATCAGTTGGATCTCCTCGTCAGGACGTATGCTCCGTCCAGCGTCGCGATCCTCGGCTGCGCAGGAGGAAACGGCTTCGAACGCCTTATCGACACCGGCGTGAGCCGGGTGGTTGGGGTGGACATCAATCCGCAATATATCGAAGAGGCACGGCAGCGCTACGATGGGCGCGTCCCGGGGCTCAAACTGCTTGTCGGAGATATTCAAACATCCGCATGGCTTTTTGAGCCTGTCGATTTCATATACGCCGCTCTGGTTTTCGAGTATGTCGATGTAGCCCGAACGATGGGCGTCCTACGGCGCCACTGCAAGCCAAGGGGAATCCTTGCCGTGCTATCCCAGGTGCCCCACAAGACACTACCTGAAGTCTCTCCCTCCCCGTACACCAGTCTGCGACCGCTGGAGCCGGGAATGCACCTTCTGCGGCACGAAGAACTGCAATGGCATGCAACTCAAATCGGATTCACGCCGGAAGACTCCAGAAACGTCCTGTCTGCCGGCAGTAAACAATTTACCGTCGAAACGTTTCGGCTCTGCCTCAATACGCTGCCGGGTCCCGGAGCAGTTCAAGCGTCCGCTTAGGGTGGCGACTGCGGGCGAAGGCAACTCGCGGCCGGAAGTAGACCCTCGCTGCCTTCTGCCAGGCGGTCAAAATCTGTCGTTGAGTTGGCCATTCGCCCGGGACGGCCTGCGGGCACCCTGCAAGTCCCGGCATAGATGGTGCGCGATGCGATCACATTCCTGCTCGCGCATATCGTAGGGACACCGTCGACACGCAGGCGCGTTCCTCGCGTCAACAGTCACTTGCCTTTGACGTTGCACGATTATGCGGCGTAGCCTATTTGCTAACACATCATCCAAACGATTTACTTCTTGTTAGGCCGACATCCGAACATGCGAGAGGAGAATCATGAGCAAAGTATTCGTCAACATTGGGCTTAGCCTCGATGGCTACATGGCACCGGAAGGAATGACCATGGAGAATTGGGACAAGCCTGAGTACAAGAACTGGGGCGCCAAGTGGGGTGCGCTGATGGCCTGGATCATCAATCAACAGTACTTCCGCGAGAACCTCAAGCTCGGACCAGGGGGAGAGACCGGCCCGGTCAATGACCTGCTTCGCAGCACCACGGAGCGCATCGGTGCCAACATTATGGGCAAGCGAATGTTCGACCAAGGCGAGCGCGCCTGGCCTGAGGAGGCTCCGTTTCACACACCGGTATACGTTCTTACCCATGAGAAACGCGAACCCTGGGTGCGCCCGGGTGGGACGACCTTTTACTTCATCAATGACGGGCCGGAGCGTGCCCTGGAGCTGGCTCGGGAATCCGCAGGCAGTCGTGATATTCGCATCGCGGGTGGAGCGGATGTGATCCAGCAGTACCTGAACATGGGTGTCGTCGACGAGCTGGAAATCGCCTTGGCACCCGTGCTGTTCGGCGGTGGGCGGCGTCTCTTCGAGAACCTGCGCGAGCCCGGGCCGCAGTTTCGCATTGACAAGGTTCTTGATGGTCCAGCCGCCACACACTTGCGCTATGTGCGTCAGTGAGGGCGGCCTAACAATCGGTTGCAGCGGACGGTCCGCTGCGCGGCCCGCCGCTGAACCGGAGCGTTATACGGACTCACTACCTTAGCGACTATGTTCGAGCAACCTCACATCCGTACCGCCACCCCGGCCGACGCCGAGGCGCTGTCGGCGCTCGCCGAGCGGACGTTCCGCGACACCTTCGCCGACGACAACTCGCCCAACGACATAGAGGTGTATGTCCGTGAATCATTCTCGCTCGACCGTGTTCGGGCCGAGTTGGCTGATGATGTAAACACGTTCCTACTCGCGTTCATGGACGGCGAACAGCACCCGGACGGGTACGCCAAGCTCCGAACCGGGACGCCGGACCGGAGCGTGACCGGGCCGAACCCGGTCGAACTCCAACGGCTCTACGTGGACCGGAGCGCCATCGGGCACGGGGTCGGGGTCGCGCTAATGCGGGCGAGCCTCAACGCCGCCCGATCTGCTGGCCACCGAACGCTTTGGCTCGGGGTGTGGGAGCGCAATGCACGAGCAATCTCGTTCTACGAACGGTGGCAGTTCGAAAGGGTCGGGGACCACGTGTTCCGGCTGGGGTCGGACCATCAGACGGACTTGATCATGGCGCGGCCCGTGGCGGGGGCCGTATAGCAACGCTTTCCAGCGGACGCTACGCGGGGTGACGCTTCTGTTTGCGCTCGCACCCTTCGCGGCCGGTGTTGCGCCGTCGAACTTGGCCGTTGAGCGTCTCCTTTCCGGAGTCGCTTGAACGACGGCTTCCGGCAAACTCGAAGGACAGCCCGGCGAAGCGGACGGTCGGCTTCCTCGAGCGTATGACCGAGAAGCGTCGGCTTCTGCCGGATGATGGCGTCGACCATCCGGCAGCACCCGGCCCCGAGCGGCCGTTGGGGCCGTATTCCGATAGCTGACATTCATTCCGAAATCGCGGGTGACGGTCCTGCCCGGCACTGGGGCGCGATACACGCGCGCGAATCCCCCACGTCGGCTGGTCACCAAGTTCGTCTGCCCGAATCAATCGGTGGCCGACAAGCTGGAGGCGGCGATCAAGAGACTGCCTGCTGCGGAGAAGCGAAAACTAGTCGGCACGACCGGTGCAGCGGCGCGTAAACTCCTGCTCGATTGAGCCTCGCGTGTGTATCGAAGTGGCGGCCAGTTTGCATGTATTCGCGCGACGCACACGCAAACCAGCAGCGCCATAAGATTTGATCAAAAAGTGGGTCAACTTCCCTGACCGCAAGCTAACATACGGGGCAGTATCAGCCGCCTATAGCATGCTTTGAAGAGAGAAACCGAAGACATGTCTCGTAAAGAACCAGGTTTCGCGGAACGCCTGCAGACGGCGGTCAAGGCGAAGCAAGCCCAGCTGGAAAAGATGCGGGCAACGGCGCTGGCTAACGACGCACAGTCTGCCCAGCGGCGGGCCACACGGGTCGAAACGGCAGAAGCGCGCAGGATTCGAGCTGCCGAAAACAAATACGCGAACCGGGTCACCGCCGAACTGAGAGACGCTCAACGCGAGGCTGAGAAAGCCAGACAAGCACACGCTGTCACGGAAGAAGAGGCGCGGAAGGACGCCGAGCGCGTTGCCCAAGTGGAGGCCGATGCAGCGCTCAAACAGGATCAGAAGGCCGCGCGCGACTCCAAATACGCCGCGCGCAAGGCGCGGCAGAAATGAGCAGTGACAGGATGCGGCCATTTTCGGACACTCAGAAGTTCCCCCTACGAAGTACGCGCTAGTCTGCCGTTTTTGGCGTAAGCGAGCATAATGGCCGCCCAATTGGGGGGATGAATGAACAACCGCCGCAAACTAATCATTGCGCTTGGCGCAAGTGCGCTCGCAGCGCCGTTTCGGATTTGCGCTCAGCCAGTCAAGAAGTCGGTCGTGGTTGGAATCCTGGCAACTGAGGACCAGTTGAGTGCCCAGACCGTTGTCGCTGCCTTCAAGCAGGGGCTAAAGGAACTCGGTTATGTCGAAGGGGAGAATCTCACTCTGCAATGGCGCTTCGCAGACGGGAAATTCGAGCTCGTTCCCGGATTTGCGACCGAACTGGTAAATCTCAAAGTAGACGTTATCGTTAGCGCAGGAACGGTCACCACCATCGCCTTGCAGAAAGCGACCAGCACGATCCCTATCGTCATGGCAAACACCTTGGACCCTGTTGGTAGCGGCTTGGTGAAAACCCTGGCACGGCCCGGCGGCAACATTACCGGGCTTTCCAGTCTTGGTGGCGATATCGGTGGCAAGCATCTTGAAATGCTGCTCAGCGTGGCGCCGAAATTTTCCCGTGTGGCTGTTCTGTTGAATCCTGGCAACCAGTCGCATCCTTTGGTTCTCAAGAGCATCCAGTCTGCAGCGCTGAAAACCAGCACAACGATACTGCCCCTGGAAGCGCGGACCGCACCGGAGATCGAAAATGCCTTTTCCGCAATGACCCAGGGGAAAGCCGGTGCGGTCATCGTGGCGCGTGACGGGTTTTACATTAACCGGACGCGGCAGATCACGGAATTGGCGCTGAAGAACCGGCTGCCGTCCATATCTGAGCGGGAAAATTACGCAGAGGCTGGCGGATTGATGAGCTATGGAGTGAATCAAGCGGAACAATTCCGACGCGCCGCAACCTATGTGGACAAGATCTTCAAGGGAGCCAAACCAGCCGACCTTCCCGTGGAGCAACCCACGAAGTTTGATCTTGTCATCAATCGCAAGACGGCCAAAGCGCTGGGCCTCACCATCCCACAGGCGCTCCTGGTAAGTGCCGACAAGGTGATCGAGTAGGAATGCGAATGTCCGGTGTGGAGGAGAGCCGCTGACCGGTTAGGGTCGTTGGCCGCCGCTCCCCTGCATCGGCCGAGTGGCTGCATTCGGTCCGTGACCGTCAAGTCCGGCGGTCGCCGACCGGCCCGGCGGGACTAGACCTCGGTCTGTTCGGCGATTTCGAGCGCGTCGTCGACCTCGATTCCGAGGTACCTCACGGTGCTTTCGAGTTTCGTACGGCCGAGCAGGAGCTGAACGGCCCGAAGATTCCTGGTCCGGCGATAGTTCAAAGTGGGCTTGGTTCGCCGCATTGAATGAGTGCCGTAGACCGCCGGATCAAGCCCAAACGATCCCGCCCAGGTATGAACGATTCACGAATACTGCCGAGTCGAATGGTGAGGCGACGCCGACATACGGCTCGGAATGAGGAACTGCTCCGGATTCAGGCGCGCGGCCGCGATCCAGGCACCGACCGCGTCCCGCGTTTGTTAGGTTAGGTGATCTCGAATTGCACCGGCCGCTGGGTCTTCGTCTGCATGACAATCGCGCGTGGGGCGACATGACTGCCCTGGAACACAACGTGAACGTGAAGCCCCACAAGGTCGCACCCGCGCAACTTACTGTCGATCGCGAGGTTGAACAACGCAAGTTCCCGGGCTCGATGATCCAGTTGCAGTCGAATCCGGATGGCCCAGATCTCCTTCAGCTTCAGCGGTGGCTTCTGGCCGATCAGCTTCCCTTTGTTCTACGTTACTACACGCCCGTCAGCCTTGGGGGCGGTGTTGATAGCAGCATACATGAATGGCTCCTTGTTTGTAGGAGAGGAACCGTATGTTGACCCTAGATCAAGGGCGCTTGTCGACCCGTTCCAGTCAGTCGCGTTTCTCGATCGCGGACATTCAACGAACAAAGGTGGCCGGCATCAAACGGCTGCGTGTGCGGTACGCCGCGGTCCAGACCGAAACATCAATGCGCAGTCAGCGCGCAAGCTCCGAAGTTGGTTTCATGACGTGCAGCCACTGGGCACGGGGCCGACGCGTTGCAGGTTGATGGTCCCGGACGAGCCGCTGCTGCTGCCTCCGGTGAAGGTATAGCCGAAGGTCGCTGCCGAGCAGTTCTGGAAGGTGAGCGTTCCGCTGCCCACGGCCCCGGTCTGCTGTCCGGGCGACGTCGGTGTGTCGAACATCCCGCCGGTGGTCTCGTAGATGGTCAGCGGGATCGAGCGGGAGCCCGGTATGAAGGTGGCGGAAGGCGGGGGTTGCGCGGTGTACCACCGCTGTCCGGCGGCCCCGGCGCCGGCGGCGTTCGGCGCGTACGTGTACCAGGCGGCGAAGACGGTGCCGGAATTCTGGTTGACTTCGATGGTCAGGCCCTGACCCGATGTCACGCGGTCGTACCAGTTCCCGGACAGGGCGAAGTCGGCGTTGGTGGGCCGCGCGCTCGACGTGGAGCAGGTCACGTTCTGGGTCAGCCGCGTCAACGGTATGGACCCGGTGCGGCCGCTGCCGTCGGTGAAGTTGTACGAGAGTTGACCGTTTGAACAGGTGTCGAAGCTCAACGTGGCGGTGCCGACCTGCTGTGCCGTGGTGATCGGCAGCGCATTGAAGTTGCCGCCGACGTTCTGGTAGATCTTCAGCGTCGCGTTGGCCTGTCCGGTCACCACCGGGCCGCTCAGCGTGTACCAGCGCTGCCGCTCGGCCGCTCCGATCACCGGGTCGAAGGTGAACCAGCTCACTTGGACGGAACCGGTTCCCGGCGCCAACTGATCGGGAAACACCTCGACTTCGAGTCCTTGGCCGCGGGTCGCCGGCTCGTACCAGGAACCGGTCAAGCCGTGCTGATTGAGGTCGACGTTCGGGCTGAGGGAAGCAATTACGCTCTGAATCCAGTCGAGCACCGAGGGTATGTCCACGCGCGCCTGATACGCGTACCCGGAACCGCCATCGGATGTCACGGCAACGATGCGTCCTTCGTAAAAGGTCGGCGCTCCGGAATCGCCACCGCACAGGATATTCGGAATGAATCGCGCCCACTCGGCGTTGTACACATCAAACAGCGCATAGGTTCCGACCTTGCGCACGCCGTCCCAGCTGCTGACGGGGCCGCAGCCGTAACCGACAACGGTCATTGATGCTCCTGCTAAGGCATTAAGCGTACCTGCCGCGGCAAGGGGTGCCGGCGGTATGTCCTTCACCGGTGCGGTGAGCACGACCAGCCCGACGTCGCTTACGCCGCCAGTCAGCGCAGGGACGTCCGCCATCGAGGGATGGACCAACGCATAATCGCCCTCGATCCATGTCGACGAATTCCTAGCATCGAGCGGGGCGAAGCTCACGAACCCGCGTAGCCCTTCGGGTATTGGCCCAAGCCCCAAGCAATGCCCGGCAGTGAGGAAAAGGCGCTCGTGAATGAGCGTGCCGCTGCAAAACCCGACTATGTTGTTGGAACTGTCTACGAGGAAGGCTGCCCCGACGTTTTTGAACGTGTTGTTATCGTCGGCCGGCCCGGGAAGGGCGTGGGCGCACGTTGACCACACTATGCCCGCGATAACGAACCCGTCAAACGCTACACGAAGGGCGGCGGCCGAGATTCGTCGCTTTGCACTCGCATCGGCCACCCGACGACTCGATCCCATGGCTGCAGCTCTCCTCGGCTACACACGAGGACATCGAGTCCGTAAAATGCGGTCGATGGTGCCGTGAAGTTTCGACGTCGCGGCAATCGTTGTCAAGGCCGATCACGTTCCGCTGATCACCACCGGAGCACATGGTGGGTCCTGCCCATGGCCGGATTCGCCGCGGCGATCAGCGCGAATCACGCGCTCAACCCGTTCCACGAATCGTCATTGGAGTATTCTGTCCGCCCGCACGAGGAGCGATTGCATTATCGTCAGTCCGAACGCCTTGGCCGCCTTGAGATTGATCACGAGATTGAATCGCGTCGGTTGTTCGATGGAAAGATCGCCTGGTTTGGCACCCTTCAAGATCCTCCGGCTAAGGCGACGAATGTTCGCCGATCTATGACTGAAGCACCTCGTCGACAAATGCCGATTCGGCAATACTACGCCTCCCGGCGCAACTTCAGCTCCGTGGGCATGACCTTCCCGGCAACTTGGACGATGACGCTGACCGGCCGGTTGTGGCCGGTTCAAGCCCGCCAATTTCGACCTTGCTGTGCCTGGTGAGGGAAGTACAGCGGCCGTTGGGCGCGTGCAGTTCTACGCCCGGACCCGACCCTGAGCGGAAATCCACCTCATCGAATTCGACGGATCGAAGCCGACGTTCGGTCGCAGAGGCGGGAGGCTCGCCAGCGGTTGAAGGCGTTCCTGCTGCGCCAGGCCCGGCGCTGCCCGGCAAGACATCGTGGACCCAGGCCCATCAACGCTGGGTCGCGGACCTGCACTTCGATCACGAAGGCGACCCTATCGCGCCGTGGCGGAATGCGAGCTCGCCGCTCAGTCCGCCGAGCAGCGAGTGCAGCGGCTGACCATCGCATTGACCGAGGTCGCACAAGGCTGGCGCCTCGAGCCCATCGTTGCGGCGCTGCGCGCCTCGCGCACCCGCGTCAAGGCCGTGCACCTGTGCCTGCGGCTCGCGAGTTGTCCCTGCCATGGGCGGCGAAGCTCGACCCGGCCCAGCTATTCAACGCCCCGTGATCGTCTTACGGCTTGATGTTCTGGTTCAGGTGGAACAGGTTGCCCGGATCGTACTTCCGCTTGATCGACGCCAGCTTCTCGTAGTGCGGCCCGTAATTGTCCTTGACCCGGCCCTGGTCATCGTCGGACATGAAGTTGGTGTAGCCGCCTGCCTGTGAGTGGGGTTCCAGGGCCTTGTAGTAGTCCTTCACCCACTTCGTGTTCCTGGCGTTGTCGGCGGGGTCCGGCCACATCCCCGCGATCACCGTCGCGAAGCTGGCGTCGCGGTGTCCCCAGGCGGTCGCGTCAGGCCTCACGCGGTGGCAGGCACCGTTGATCGGGTAGATGTGCATCGTCGAGTTCACCACCGGCACCTGTGGCCCGAACTGGGCGTGAGCCTCAATGGCGCCGTCCGTCACCTCCGTCGCAAAGGAGGCCTTCCAGTAGTGCTGCAGGCCCGGCGGCAGCAGTGCATCAAAGAGGCCGTTGATCACGTAGTACGGCATCGGCGCAACCATCTCCGCGACCACCGGCGCCGCGCTGCGGATCTTCGCCATTTCCGCCTCCGCCTTGTTCATCGGCCCGGCCCAGCAGGAGACGATCGCGATGAACGGCTTGCCATGGTCCTTTTCCTTGATGAACGGCAGGGGCGGAGCAATCTGAAACGCCGGGAACAGCCCCATCTCCTCCGGCGCCTTCGCCACGTAGTCGCGGTAGAACTGCAATACCTCGCGAACCTTGTCGATCGGGTAGAAGAAGATGCCGGCTGTGATGTCCTTCACCGGATGCAGTTGGTACTCGAAGGAAGTCACCACGCCGAAATTACCGCCGCCGCCGCGGATCGCCCAGAAGAGGTCCTCGTTCTCCTTCGCGCTCGCCACGCGGAACTGTCCGTCCGCTGTCACGACGTCTGCCGAGACCAGGTTGTCCAGCGACAGTCCGAACCCGCGCGTGAGATAGCCGATGCCTCCGCCAAGCGTGAGCCCGGCAATCCCGGTCGAGCCGATGATTCCGCCCGTTGTCGCAAGGCCAAACGGGTACGTTGCGTGATTGAAGTCGGCCCACAAGGTTCCGCCGCCCGCCCGCGCCGTCTCTAGCTTCGGATCGACTCGCACGCCCTTCATCTGCGAGAGCTCGATCACAACGCCGCCGTCGCACGTCCCGAAGCCGGGCACGCTGTGTGACCCGCCGCGCACCGACAGGTCGAGGTCGTTCTCCCGGGCGTAGTCGACTCCGGCCATCACGTCGCCTACGTCAACCGCCCGGATCACAACCGAAGGCCGCTTGTCGATCATCGCGTTGTAGACCTTGCGCGCCTGCTCGTACCCGTCGTCGGCGGAGGTAATCACCTGGCCGCGAGCGCGCTCCCTGACCGTCTCGATCGTGGGCCTCGTCATCGGCAACTCCTTCTCTGTGGCGAAACTTGCGAGGCAAATATGCTCTCGGCGATACGGTCGGTCAATAGCCCCACGCACTGAACCAGGTCATGATCTTGTGAAGGACTTGTGATGCCCACCTCAGGGCGCGCACAGGAGGGCGATGCCTACGTCGTACTGCTGCTCGACAGGCCATGGGTCGAAGCAGAGCGAATGTCCAACGCAGACGAGTAGCCGCAAAGCTGCCCGCCACCCGCGGCAGCTTCTGGCCGGCTGCCGGCGTTGCCGCGATTTGACCGAGTGGCCGCTGCGTAGCGCACAGACGCCATCGAGTCGCGAAGGTCAACTATAAGCCCGAGAGCAGCCGGGCGGCGCCGCGGTTCCGATGGGCGTTCACGACCCCAAGCCGACGAAACGAGTGCTTCTAAGCGGCCACAATTTCCCATGGAAGCGGCCCTTCGCGGAATAAAGGCATTGAACAAAACGGGCCGCCCTCCCCGGGGACGGCCCATTCGTTTCGTCTATGGTTCCTGATGTGCTATTTCACCGTCGGCACCCTACCAGTTGATGTCAGCTAACTTCCTTGACCGGCGGGATCTTCCAACTGCCGTCGAGGATCGATGGCGACTTCTCCTTCGGCCAGTACAGCCGCATCATCAGAATGAATTGGTCCTTCGGCGCCGGCAGCCAGTTCTGCTCCTTGTCCTTGCCGGGCGACTCGTTCTGGACGTAGAGATCGACCGATCCATCGGCGTTGACCTTCAACTTGTTGCGCTGGCTCAACGTGTACCGGTTGATCGGATTTGGCACGAAGAAGTAGTTGGCGTCGTACATGGTGAGCGACCAGAAGCCGTCGACCGGCGGCAACTCTCCCTTGTTGAAATGCAGGACGTACTTGTTCGCGCCGCTGTACTTCTTGACGATGTCCGGCCCTTCGGACGTGGGGTAGACCGCATCCTGCGGGCGGTTGGCCCCTAGGCCGATGGCCGTGATCAGCGCCCGCTGCCGATAGTTCGTGCCGTACAGGCCGGTCTTGGTCGTGAAGGCCCAACCATCCTGTGAGCTTGCATTCGCCGGCGACGACGCCTTCCTTCAACCAGACCATGATCTTTTCCTGCGCCGGCTTGGGAACGGCCGCGAGTCCTTTGGCGACTGCCGGGTCGAGCTTCGACGCATCGAAGTCCTGGCCCGGCACGATGCCGATCTTGGCGAGCTTCGCCACCATCGGCGCGTCCTCGGCCACCGGAGGATTGGCCTTCAGCAGTTGCGCGAACAGCTTGAAGTAGGAGGCCGCGTCCATGGCGTTGACCTGATCACGAATCGAGGTCTTCATGTCGATGCTCGGATCGACGATCCCCGGCGCCGCCGTGTACGGCTTGCCATACGAAGAGAGCGGCGCCGCCGTCATCTGGTCCTGCAGCGCGTGCACCGCCTTGTAATCTTCCGGCGTGCCGGTGCAGTAAATCCGGCCCAGCAGCCACACCATCGCGGTCGCCGACTTGTATTCCGTGACTCCGGCCGGAAGTGTTCCCGTCCAGCCGGGGCCGGTGATCGCGAACTTCTGCGCGGCGGTACCTGTAGTGCGCTTGCCGGGGTCGGCAAAAACAGTCGTCCAGCCATCCAGCATCGGCAGCACGAAGAAGCGACCCTTCATGTCGGGTGCGCTGATGATCCATGGCTCCTTGGAAACATCCAGCCAGACGACGGTGTACAGCGTGTCCGCGTTCGGCGCCGTCACGGTATGGTCGTCGACCGCCGGATAACCACGCAACTTGGCAAACTGCGTCATCGGCGCCTTGCTGCCTTCCGGTGCCACCACATTCGTCGAAACGCGCCGCGTCAGCTCCATGGTCACCAGCGGATAGGCGTACATGTAGGCGTCGATGCCCGTCTCCTGCGCTTCCTTTTCCTTGACCAGCGCCTCGGCGTCCTTGGCTACGGCGGCGACCTTGTCTTTTGCTTCGGCCGCCGCCTGCTCGGCGGTGGTGTCGGCCTTCTGCCCGCAGCCGAGCATTGCACTCGCGATGAACGCCATCCCAAGCGTCCATATGATCGAATTCCTCTTCATGCGATTCTCCACGGATCAAACCACGGCCGCCTGCCCAGTGCGGTCAATATCCACCTTGTTGTTCCATCGGGCGGTGACGAGACGCGCGATTGTCGGCGACGACGATGGCCGGGGTCAAGGCAAGGCTTTCTTGGCCGCGCTCGTTGGCAACATGACGGGAACGACCGCATAGAAGTAGATTCGATCGCGACGTTCACCGGCTGCAGTTGGCTGAACCGCGACCGTCGGATCTAACGATCGCGATCGAGCGACATGCGCCTACACCTCAGTTTGCTCCGCAATCTCCAGCGCGTTGTCGACGTGGGCTGAGCGCCTCACCGAAACACAGGCGCGAAGTGGACTGGGAAGATTCCTGCCTCCGATGGGGCTGACCTTCCAAATCAACTGCACCGAGAGGTCCGCTGACGATCAGGCCGCCTGTGCGCGCGTCAGGAGGTAGTCCTGGTGCATCTGGTTGTCGAAGTGGTAAGGCGCGGCCAGCGCATCGAACTCGGCGCGGAAGCGCTCCAGCTTCTGTGGATCGGATACCAAGCTCTCGACAAGCTTCTGCATCGGGCCAACCGAACGCTCCATGAACAGCCGGAAGTGCGGGATGCTGAGCGCCGAGAACTTCATGACTCCGCGCTCGAAGAACGGCGGAGCGAACTTGTCGCCTAGGCGCTCGGCAATGATCGCCGGGTCGCCCCACTGCGGCGGCGGCGCGGCGCCCGGCGGCGGCGGCGCCGAGTTGCGGCCCACGAACGCGAACATTCGTCCGATGAAGTGCTCGGGCGGCCAGGTCGCGAACGCGACGCGGCCGCCCGGCTTCAGCACACGCCGCATCTCGGCCACGACGACATCGGGGCGCGGGGCGAACATGTGGCCGAACTGGCTGACGACGACGTCGAACGATGCGTCAGAGTAGGGCAGATCCTCGGCATCGCCCTGGGTCCAGACAATTTCGGGCAGGCGGGCTATGGCGGCGTTCTCGCGCGCCTGCTCGATCAGCTCGGGTGTCAGGTCGAGCCCGGTGACCTTCGCGCCCCGGCGCGCCGCAGTGAGCGCCAGCACGCCGGTGCCGGTGCCCACGTCGAGCACGGTCTCGCCAGCGACGATGCCCGTGAAGCGGACGACATGGCCCGCTACCGGCGTGGTGAACAGTGCCGTCGGCCCGAACGAGGCCCACATTTCGCGCTGGCGCTGCTTCAGTTGGGCAAACGGATCTTGGCTCATAGAGTCTCCTCGGGGGCCGGCACAGAGTGCAACGGGGCGTGCCGCTTGGCAAAGGGACGAGCGTACCATCGTCGGGTCCGAGGCCAACATATCCCGCGTTCGCGGAATCCGCGCGGTCTTGCGCCACCGGCAACTCTCCGCGGATGACCTCAAGGCCGCTCGGCGCCGATGCCTTGAGCCTTGCGGATAGAAGGTCAGGCAATGGTCGGTGGCACGGCCCTTTGTGGCTGGTCTAGGCCGGTCAGGTCAACGGGTGAGAACGACCTGTTCCGGTTTTGAGCCTCAAGCCGTGCGACGCATCAGCCGGATGTTGCCAACGTCAACGCTAAAGCCGAAGGAAGAATACAGTCGCTCCAGCTCGGGTCTGCAATAGAGCTCGATCGTCGCCACCCTGGAAAGTACTGGGTGGTGGATCACGTCACTTATCAACCGCCCTCCCAGTCCTCTGCCTCGGTAGTCGGGACGGACAATCACGTCAAAGAGGAAAGCTTTGTAGACGCCGTCCGTGAGTACACGAGCGAAACCCACAAGTTCGTCCGTTTTGGTCACGTACGCGAAGACCAGGTCGCTGCCCTTCAGCATTCCGTCCACATCCAGCAACGTGCGCTTTTCTGTCCACCACTCGTGTCGGTAGAGTTCCAGCAACTGCGCCACATGCTGTGGCTTCAGGCGATTGAGGGCGTGAAGTTCGTCTGCGGGGTTGTGGACGTTCATGAATGGCGATTTTACCGATCCAGCCATCGGATTTCGATATTCCGCTGGTGATGCAGCGCTGCTGCCGATTCGGTGCACACCAACGTTCGCTTACCATGATGGAAGGCAAGCATCAATCGAACTTCCGCTTCTGGCCAGTCAACGACCATCGAGTCTGAACGCGAGGGGCTTGATCGTTGACGGTCGCAGTTCGACCCTGACCAGCCGGTCGATGTTCTGAGGAGCGGCCATTCGGACCCGTCTACGCCATGCGAATGCGGTGCGATTGCCCTCTTGTCGAAACGCGCCGGGTCTATACTCACCCTCGCCGGAGATTAGAAATTGGAGATCCGGTTCCACGCCAACAGGAGGTGACACCATGCTAGGCGAATTGGTGGGTGAAACAACTGGGAAGAGAATCGTCAGAAGAGTGCTATCGAGCGAGCCACCCAGGGTTGAGGTTTCGTTCGAGGATAGTGGCAAGATGTTGGGCATTGAGGTTACCGGCTTTGGCACCTATACGGCAGTGGTCCGACCGGATGGCACCATTTACGGAGAAGGTGAAGGAGTTACCACTACCAAGGATGGCGAAATGCTCACATGGAAAGGCTCGGGCCTTGGAACATTTAAGGAACACGGTGCCATCAGCTATCGAGGGATTCTGTACTATCGGACAATGTCCGAAAGGTTGGCGCGGTTGAACTCCGTGGCTGCCATATTTGAATACGAAGTCGACGCACAAGGCAACACGCACTCCAAGGCTTGGGAGTGGAAATAGGGTTTGGATGCACAGCACGGCCGAATTGTTTGCATCCTGCTTGCGAACGTTGCGGCGTGCGTCGTCGTGCAAGGAGCGAGGGGTTGATCGCGTAGTGTGCTAGGCCGAGCGCAATCGCATCAAATTGAGTTGGCGGGTGGAAGGGAATGCTCAAACGCGGGAATATGTCGCGCGATCGCGATCGCGTAGTTCGTTGTCGCTCTAACGGAGCTGAAGCAATGCCGTACTTGGGCGTGCGAGTATCGAAAGACTTCGATGCATTCGGTCTTGGAAGGTGAACGATCGATCGGTTGTAGCGGTCGAGCAGCTCCCGGGCCTCGGCGCAATGTCCGGAGTGGGGCGATTTCAGCGCCAAACTTCTATGACCGCTCGTGGCTGGTGACCGCCACTCGCCCGTGCCTGCCGAACGGCCGGTGTCCGTCTGAAGCTGCTTGCGACCGAAGCGGACAAGCAAGGGGATGCCGCGCGTGCGCTCCCGCCCCGACCACGACCCATCCTGCAAGCCCGATCGGTAGCTTGCTTTGATTACGGCGAGAGCTGAATTTGGTCGGGTATCTGAGTCCCTTCGGTGCGGCTCTCCCCGACAAAGCTGCCTTGTCCGGGCTTCCGCGTCAAAACGAACTTTGTCAGGCCAGTGCCGCATTGGCCGTTCAGTCGTTTGGAGTTGACGTTGGGCCGGAGCTGCGACTCGAAGCGCAGTTCGGTTCCGTTCCATGTCCCCGTCAGCGGTTCGTCTTTTGCGCCGCAACTCAAGCCCTGGTAGGTCAGGAGGCCCTTCAGCGCGCCACTTACATCGGGAGCATCCAAGACGACGGACATGGTGTCGGAAAAGCTTCCCCGGGGATACACGCCAGTCCAACTCCCGCTCATCGTTTTGGGCAGACCCGTCTCTGGCTGCGCGAAAACGCCGCAAGCAACCAGCGCAAGTACACTCGGAATGCAAACTCGGAAAGCGCTCATATTTTCCCCTCTCTTGGCATTCTGAAGACGCTCCATACTCTACTTCAAGATACGCGATCGGCACGCCCGGTACGTCGCCACGCCGGTCATTGCTTGCGTCCCGTAGGCGTAATTCTGCCGTGTCCGCGCGTTGCTTCGCGTCGTCGTACGGAGTACTTCAAACGAAGTCCCTAGCACCAGGAACGAAGTGCCTCGTGCTGAGAACGAGGCCGGCGCTAGGCAGTGTTTCGGTTACGTACGAATTGCTTCGCGTTCGTAGAACTGAGAGCTAAGTACCAGGTGCTTCGTACCCAGTGCTACGTGCGTCGATCCGGTTGCGGTTGTGAACGGTTGCTTGCGAGCCGTTGCACCCAGTTGAATCGATTGCGGGGACTCAAGTGCGAGGCCCGACTCCTTGCGCTGGCGGCCCGGGCCACGGGTGCTCCGACTTGCCGTCGAAGATCGCGCCCGCCTCGGCGGGCCCTAACGTCCAATCGCCGCGCGCAATCTCCGCCTGAAGCTGGCCGGGACCCCAGCCCGAGCGGCCGACGAAGATCCGCAAGCCCTCCATCGGCTTCTCGCGGCCGAGGAGCTTCCGGAGCAATTCTTCGTTTGCGCTGAGGTAGACGCCGTCGACAACCCGCGTCGCGTACTCGGGCGGCGCATCGGCGCGAAAGAGGAAGGATACCGACCCGATCTCGACGGGCCCGCCGAAGTACACCTTGTCGTCCAGCCTCGCGAGGCGGTCGAGTTCGGGAAAGAGGCTCGAAACGGCAATCCTCGTGGGCCTGTTGACGATGAGGCCGGCGGGCACGGGCGCGATGTTGTTCAGCACCAGCACGACCGCGTCCTTGAAGTTCGGATCGGGCAGCTCTGCCCGCGCGACGAGGAGAATGGCGGTTACAGGCTTCGCGTCCTCGGCGGACGCCAGCCACGACATCCAGAATACCAGGAGGAATGCGCAGGCGGCTCGGATCATGGCACGACAAAGTTTATCAGGCGGCTATAGAGCGGACGTCGGGAATCCGCAAATGCCGGCTCATGCCGTGGGTCTGGAAATCACGATCGTTACGATCGGTCGGCGGTCGACAGGATGCGGTCGAGTTTCCCACTCCAGGGTTCGTGCCGAGTACTGAGTACTTGGCACTTCCTACATCACGCGTAGAACGAGCGGGGCGCGAGTCGATGCTTCGTCATCGTACAAGCCGACGGCTCCCAGCAACATAGTCCAGTTGCCCGCGATTGCGGTCGTTCGGCCGAGGCCCATCAAATGGCGCTTTCGGCCAGAAGCGGAAATTCGGCCAACGTTGTGGCTAACCGGCGCGCGAAAGGAGACGAAGCCGACTGAAGCGCGTCCGGTTGCGCCGCGTGTTAGGCCCGACCGTGTTAGATGTCGGGCCTGCGCTTACTCTTGCCCGACTATATCGACGGAGATTTCCAGCGCCGGAATCGTTCCTCTGTTCTCAAGCCAGTGTGTTGTGTTCCTGTCCTCGGGCCAGCCCACTCCCGGCCCATAGTCCGTAGCGACTCCATTTCGATGGTCAGTGATCGTTCCTTGCAGTATGTAGACGGTGCCTGGTCTGTCTTTATGGTCGTGAATCGGGCCGAAGACGCCTCCAGGCTCGATGGTCACCATACGCATTCGAAGTTGACGCCCTGCCATGCCCTCGATCTCAGGGCCAAGGTCAACCGTTGCAAGTAACCTCACCGTAACACCTTTCGTCTCAGGTGCCACCTGTTCGTTGCTCATCGTGCTCTCCTCTCTGTACTTCCAGGGCCCACCGTGTATTAGTTGACTTTCTAGTCGCCAATAGTGGTGGTCGGTCTGCAAACCTCACAACATGTGACAGCGGCTCGCATCCTTCCAATCGATTGGGACGTTACCCCGTTGGAATGGTTCCGAGCAATTCCGCCCCAACGAGACGATCAGGACCTCCGCAAGCTGGCCTTGCGGATGACCGCTACGGGTCGATTGCGAGTCTCCGCAGCAGTCGGCCAGAAGCCGGCGCAGGCGGGTCTGTCAGCTTGCGGACATTCGAGTCTAACGGCCGAGCCGCTGGTTTCGCTCGCTAAAGCGACGGGGCGGTAGGCGGGGAACCCTCCCGCGACCGCCAGAGCACACGGCTCATGTAGGCAATGATCGCGATGTTGGCGGTCAGCGTAGCAATCTTGATCCAGGAGAGGCCGGTGAAGAGCTCGTAGAACTCGATGGGCACATAGATGGTCCCGCTCGCGACCGCCAACCATTCCGCCCAGCGCCGTCCGCGCCACAGCCCAAATCCCTCGGCCAATCGCAGGCCCGCATAGCAGAAGGCGAATGTGGCAAGCAGCCACATTCGCAAGTCCGAGAAGTGGCTGGTAAGGTCAAGAAATATGCGTGGATAGCGACTCGACGGATTAAGATGAAAGTGGCTGACCAACTCTTCCGCGACCTGTTCCACATCCTGGTGAACGACGGATAGCAGCCCGAATCCAACCATCAGAACCAACAGCCCCTTGCCCGCTTCGACCATTGCAACAAGCCTTTCCCCGCGTCGGGAATCCGCCCCTGATCGAGCGGCTGCGGCATTTGGCGCCGACGTGGGAGCAATCGGCGGAGCCGAATCGGGCATGTCGGGAATGGGAGTCGCGAGAACCGCCGCGCGTTCACGCAAAAACAGTGCGAAGCCGCCAGTCGCTGCGCTAATTGGAAATAGAAGGACGGGTTCCGGGCGGCGATGCAATCATCGAGAATGTGGTGCGCGACGCATGAATTCGATTCCTCCGGGGCAACGATCCTGCCAGCCGTGGCTCGTTGCCGTTACCGCTGGTGCCTTCCGCAGATCCCAACCTTCTTCATGGCAAATTGACATCAATTCACGACATGCTTACGACTGCCCTGTCCTGCATCCTGCTCATCGCGTTGACCACTCTGATCCACTACGAAGCATTGAGCGGCCTAAACGCTCGGCTTCCAGGTTGGGTATCCCCGTCCGGACCAAGTCCGGCCCGGTCCGGCTGCTTGCGGGAGTCGAGGCGTTGGACGGGTTGCTCTTGATCGGATGGTCCGCTTCCTACGCGTATATCGCCATGGAACGATTCTGGATCGACGACAACCCGGGTTGAACGGCACTAGACCCGAACACGTCACGCGGTGGGCGCGGAGCCGATCGGCGCTCGCAACACAATAAGTTCGTCTGACCCGCGTCTGGATATTCGAACCAGTGGAGACTGGAAAATGGCACGGACGCCCCTTCCGTAACATCCGCTCCTGTATAGGTTGGACAACCCGTCAAGGTCCACATGAATCCTCTCGCATCACATCCAATCGGGGGACGCGAAGTGATGCTGCCATACGCCGGCAGGTTCGTCGCGACTCCATCCGGAGCGAGCAGGCAAAGCCAGAGCACAGGCGGCGAGATCGGATAACGTGCAGCGCCTCAAATCAGGGCCGTAATTCCAGCTTCTCCTGCACCTGTACCACGCCATTCACCGAGCCTGCGAGCTGGACGGCGCGCTCGCGAAGCGCCGGCGAATCGACGCTGCCCGTCAGCGTGACCGCAGAGTCCTCGGTCGCGACGTCGATGTGCTGTGCTTGCAGCTGCGGATCGGCGAGGATCGCCTCCCGCACCTTCGTTGTGACCTCCGAATCCTCGATCGCTTCGTCGGTGCCGATGGTTTTCGCGTTGCCTTTTGCCACGACGCTGGCCAACGTGCCCTGCCGTTGGCCCAAGGTGCTCACGTCGTTGCGCTGGTCGCAACCCGCCGCCAACAAAACCGCTGCCGCGAGCAGGGTGGCAATACCCAATCTCGGGAAAGAGTTGTTCATGGCTTCTCGCCACCTGCAAAGAATGCGTTACGCATTCCTTCGGGTGCCCATTCGACCCTTGGTGGACCCGAACAGTTCCCGCGCGCTGCCCCCCGCGGAACGCTCGGCAACAGCGCTACCGTGGCGGTCTGGAGCCGCGTTGCAAGGGCGGCACTGGATAGAAAACCTACCCCCGCGGGCGCCCCGGATCTCATCTTTGAGGTCCCATCGAACCCTTCCGCAACGACCGCTATCTAGAATATCAAGAGGCAGGTTCGGGTCGATAGCGCCACTTCGGGCAGCGGCAGCGACCGCCTGCTTACCGTCTGAAGCGGTCGGCCAGTTGGCGCCGGCCAGCGACAACTGACGGCCCGATCTCTGCCCGTCAAGGTCAGAGGACATCCAACACTGTCTGCAGGATCAAATCGTGGTTAAGACAGCTAGCCTCGCGTCGTTGTCCGCTGTCCTCGTCGAGTAGCCGAGACGGTTGCCTTTTCGCCGTCGATCGTCGTCGAGGCATTTATAACTTCGCGCGAATTGAGCAGAGTCCCTGAAGATGTCAGCGCGCTGAGCGGCGCTCAGGCGTTCCCGATGTCGACGAAGGCGTCCATCACGAGTTGCGGGTCCTTCAGCAGCTTCTGCTTCCACGCGCCGAGCTTACGGCGCGTCTGGATCAACCCGCGGATCGCACCTACGCTCCGGTTCGGGCCAATGCTGATTGCCCCGACCAGGATGTCGCCGTCGAAGCACAAGCGCGTGTAGAGAAAACGCTCCTCGTTGACGTTTTCGACGTTTTCGCCGCCCTCGACTCCCTGCCACAGCCCGAACGTCTCTGAAATCAACCCAACCGTATCGAGCACGTTCATGCTGAGACTGCCGCGATACGGCACGTCCTTGCCCGCCATGTTGAGCGCGGCGATCCGACCGTGTTCGGTGGCAGTGGGCTGCAGCGCATGGACGACCCATTCGCCCGTCGAGAAGTCGCGACCCTGAGCGACGTCCCCCGCCGCATACACGTGCGGCACCGTCGTCTGCATGCGATCATTGATCACTATGCCCTGATCGATTTCGGCGCCCGTGCCTTCGAGGAAGGAAACGTTGGAGCGCACGCCCGTCGCGAGGATGATGAGATCCGCGTCGAGCACTTGCGTGTCCATTACCAGTCGCGGACCCGGATCAATTCGTTCGATCCGTCCCTTGGTGATGACGTTGACGCCGTTGTTTTCGAGCCAGCGCTGCAGTATGCGGCTGCCAACCGGCGTCATCATCGAGCGCAGGATCTGGCCCGCGCGCCCCGCGATGACCGACAGATGCACGCCGCTTTCGACGAGCGACTTCATGCAGACGCCGGCAACGAAACCCGCCCCCACCATGACGACCCTGGCGCCGGGCTTGAGCTTGGCGGCGATCGCACGCGCATCTTCGAGTGTCCAGCAGGTGACGACTCCGTCGAGGTCGGTGCCGCCGATCGGCGGTAGCGTCGGCGATGAACCCGTCGCCACCAGCAAGCGGTCGTACTCGAGTCGCGAACCGTCATCGAGATCGACGGTGCCGCCGTCGGCACCGGCGTGCACCTGCATCGCCTTGTTGTTGAGATAACGGATGCCGAGGTTTTCGAAGTGGCCGACCGTCTTGCGCTGACGCGCGCCTTCCTCGGTGATGCGCCCGGTCAGGATATACGGGATCGCCATGCGAGCGTACGGCTCGCCGCGTTCGCCGCTGACCAGCGTGATCGACGCGCCCGAGTCCTCCTCGCGCAGTGTTTCGGCGGCTCTCACACCGGCGGGTCCGGCGCCAATGAGCACGTATTTCATCTCCGCCGCCTCCTTCTGTCACCCATCGCGGCACTCACTTTATCCCAAGCAAGCGCGAAAACAAACCGGAAAAGCACGAGTAACTCCGAAGGGTGTTCAAGACTGTACTTTCGACGCGCGGGCACCGGAGGCACGTCGTTCTTGCTATGCTGTCGCGGGGCATCGCCCGACGCCGCCCTAATCCGAACAGGCCCTCATTCGTGTCCCCAACCCCGCTGCCCGCCAGCGTCGACGCCGTCGTCGCGCTGCTCGACACCCACGATTACTTCGCCGACCGCCGCCTTGCGACGAGCGTCTTCCTGGCGCTGACGATGCGGCGGCCGCTGTTCCTCGAAGGCGAGGCGGGCGTCGGCAAGACCGAGATCGCCAAGGTGCTCGCGACGGCCCTCGGCAAGCGGCTGGTGCGGCTGCAGTGCTACGAGGGCCTCGACGTCGCGTCGGCCGTCTACGAATGGAACTATCCGCGCCAGATGATCGAGATCCGGCTCGCCGAGTCGGCCGGGCAGCTCGACCGCGAAGCGCTGGCGCACGACATCTTCACGCCGCGCTTTCTGCTGAAGCGCCCGATCCTCGAGGCGCTCGCGCCGGAGGACGGCGTGCCGCCGGTGCTGCTGATCGACGAGCTCGACCGCGCCGACGAGCCGTTCGAGGCCTACCTGCTCGAGGTCCTCGCCGACTTTCAGGTCACCATTCCGGAGCTGGGGCGCGATCGTCGCGACGGTGCCGCCAATCGTCGTCATCACTTCGAACCGCACGCGCGAGATCCACGACGCGATCAAGCGCCGCTGTCTCTACCAGTGGCTCGGCTACCCCGACGCGGAGCGCGAGCTCGCGATCGTGCGCCGCAAATGCCCGGGCGTGCCGGAAGCGCTGGCGCGCGAGATCGTCGCCTTCACGCAGCGCGTGCGCGCGCTGGACCTCTTCAAGGCGCCGGGAATCGCCGAGACGCTGGACTGGGCGGAGGCATTGATCGCTGCTCGACCGGGTCGCGCTCGACCCGCAGGCCATTGCCGACACCGCCGGCGTGCTGCTGAAGTATCAGGACGACATCGGCGCGCTCGGGCCGGAGGTCGTGGCGAAGCTCCTCGACGAGGCGCGCGCCGCGGGTCACGCGTGACGGCGCCAACGTATGCCGGAACGATGCCGCCGGCCGGTGCCGTTGGCGGTCGCGCCGTCGGGCCGCGTTGCCGAGAACATCGTCCATTTCGTGCGCGTGCTGCGAGCGGCGGGCTTGCCGGTCGGCACCGCGCACACGCTCGCCGCGCAGGAAGCGGCCGTCGCCGTCGGCATCGCCGAGCGGGAGGACTTCCGCGCCGCGCTCGCGGCCGTCCTGGTCTCGCGCTACGAGCACCTGCCGGTCTTCGAGCAGGCGTTCGACCTCTTCTGGCAGGACCCGCGCCTGCTGCAACGCGCTGCTGGCGTCGTTCGCGCCCGCGGGCGAGGTTGCGGGCGAACACGATCCGGAGCAGGAATTCGCCGCGCGCATCGCCCAGGCAATGCTGCCGGCACCCTCGCTGCCGGAGCGAAAGGCGGCAGGCGGGCACCGACCACGAGCCGGCGTTCACGTTCTCGCCGCGCGAAGTGCTGCAGCACAAGGATTTCGAGACGATGACGGCCGACGAGCTCGCCGCGGTGAAGACGATGCTCGGCGCGCTCCGGCTGCCGCTGCCGGAGCTGCCGACGCGCCGCACAGTGGCGGCCGCGCGCGGGCAGCGCGTCGATCTGCGCGCGACGCTGCGCCGGGCGACCGGCGCGGCGGGCACGGTGTCGCCGCTGCGCTGGCGCAGGCGCGGGCGGCGCACGCCGCCGCTCGTCATCCTCTGCGACATCTCGGGCTCGATGGACCGCTACGCGCGGATGCTGCTCCACTTCCTGCATGCGATCACCGGCGATCGCGACCGCATCCACGTGCTGCTGTTCGGAACGCGGCTCACGAACATCACGCGTCATCTGCGGCATCGCGACGTCGACGTGGCGCTTGCCCGCGTGCGCAGCGCCGTGCCCGACTGGGCCGGCGGCACCCGGATCGGCGCCTGCCTCGAAGAGTTCAATCGACGCTGGTCGCGGCGGCTCCTCGGGCAGAATGCCGTCGTGCTGCTGATCAGCGACGGGCTGGACGCCGAGGCGGGCGACGGGCTCGGCGTGCAGATGGAACGACTGCACAAGTCGTGCCGGCGGCTGGTGTGGCTCAATCCGCTGCTGCGCTACGAGGGGTTCGAGCCGCGCCCAGCCGGCATCCGGGCCATGCTCCCGCATGTCGACGAATTCCTGCCGGTGCATAATCTCGACAGCCTCGTGCAGCTCGCACGGGCGCTGGAGGCTCCGGCCACGCGCAGCGGGATCGGCGCGGCGCCGGGGGCAGGCGCTCGGCGAGCGCGGGAAGGAGCGGGAGCAGTCATGGACAGCGTCGACCTGGAAGTACTGAAGCGCAGCGCGGACTGGCTCGATGCCGGGCGCGGGGCGCTGCTCGTCACCGTCGTCAAGACCTGGGGCAGCTCGCCGCGTCCGCCGGGAGCGATGCTGGCGGTGCGCGACGACGGGCTCGTCGTGGGCTCGGTTTCCGGCGGCTGCGTCGAGGACGACATCGTCGGGCGCATCCGCGCCGACGGGATCACGGCGACGAAGTGCGACGTCGTCACCTATGGCGTGTCCGCCGACGAGGCGCGCCGCTTCGGGCTCCCCTGCGGCGGCACGATCCAGCTCGTCGTCGAGCCGTTGACGCGTGCATCGGGAATTCGCGCGCTCGTCGGCGAAATCGAGGCGCGGCGGCTCGTGGCGCGCCGGCTCGACCTTGCGACCGGCGCCGCGACGCTGGTCCGGGCCAATGCGACCGACGGGCTCGCGTGCGACGGGAAGGTGCTGACCACGATTCACGGCCCGCGCTACCGGATGCTCGTGATCGGCGCGTCGCAGCTGTCGAAGTACCTGGCGCAGATGGCGCTCGGCCTCGACTATCAGGTCACGGTCTGTGATCCCCGATCCGAATACGGGGAAACCTGGGACGTCGCCGGCGCGCCGCTGGTGACGACGATGCCTGACGACACCGTCGTCGCGATGCAGCCCGACGAGCGCTGCGCCGTCATCGCGCTGACGCACGACCCCAAGCTCGACGACATGGCGCTGCTCGAGGCGTTGAAGTCGCCGGCGTTCTACGTTGGCGCGCTGGGCTCGCGGGCGAACGACGCCAAGCGACGGATACGGCTGAAGGAGCTCGAGCTTTCGGACGCCGAGATCGCGCGGCTGCACGGGCCGATCGGCCTCTACATCGGCAGCCGCACACCGCCGGAGATCGCGGTCTCGATACTGGCCGAGGTCACCGCGGTGAAGAACGGCGTCGCCGTTCCGACCGGTGCGACGATCGCCGGCGCCAAGCGCGATCGGGTGCCGACGGCCGCGTGCGCGACGTCGTAGGGAGCCTCGGTCGACGTACTGCGTGTCCAACGACAGTCGACCAACTCCCCCGCGCGAGGCGCCCGGTGCGCGCTCACCGTGGAGCCGAAGTGTGCGCAGGCGAAGCCGTGAGCGCCTGCCAGCGGGCGAGATCCAACGGCGCGTCGACATCCCAGAGCGTCGGCAACTCGTGCCAGCTTGCGCCCGCAGCCCGCAGTTTCGCGCGGGTGGCCGCCATGGTTTCCGCCGAGCTCCAAGGAATGCCCGAAAACGCGTCGATGGCGCGCGCCAGGCCGACCAGCACGTAACCGCCATCTTCGGCGGGGCCGAACACCGCTGCGTGCCCATCGAGGGCGGCGACGGCTTGCGCAAGATAGGAAATATCGTACGCCGGGCAATCGGTGCCGATCAGAAAGGCCCGGGATCCGCCGGCGACGGCTTCGAACAGCGCGTTGCGCATTTTCGCGCCGAGGTCGTCGCCGGTTTGCGCCTTCAGCTCGACGTCGTACTGCTCGCGCCACGCGCTGAACGCCGGCGCGTCGGCATCCGGCGCGCACCAGAGCTCGACGCGATCGACGATGCCGCCCGCGCGCGCGGCGACTGCGGTCGCAAGCGTGCGCTCGACCAGGCGAACATAGAGCGCCGCGGCTTCGTCGGCGCCAATGGCGTCCGCGAGCCGGGTCTTGACGGTTCCGGGGATCGGGTTCTTGGCGAAGACCTGCAGGGTCACCCGCGACGGCGCGCGCAGCCGCACCGTACTCGGCCGCGAGGTCGGCCGGTTGCGCGCCGCGCCAGTACGCGAAGCGCCACCGCCACATCGCGATCACGGTCCGCCAGGGCCCGTGCCGCTCCCAGCGGCGCGCCGACGTGACGACCCGCTGCCGCAGGCAAAGCGGCGAGCCGGCGGCGCGCTTCAGGCGCCGCGACATCTCGATGTCCTCCATCAGCGGCTGGTCGGGATATCCGCCGACCTCCCGGAACAGCGCGCGCTCGACGAAGATCGCCTGGTCGCCGGTCGCGATGCCCGTGGCGCGCGAGCGCAGGTTCATGAGTGCCTCGACGCAGCGCAGCGCGCGGGCGCGTCCGGCGATTGCCACGTCGAAGCGCCCCCAGCGACGGCCCGATCTGCCCAGCTCGCGCGACAGCGTCGCCACGCCGTCGGCGGG
Source organism: uncultured beta proteobacterium (assembly GCA_963823215.1). Classification (GTDB taxonomy): domain Bacteria; phylum Pseudomonadota; class Gammaproteobacteria; order Burkholderiales; family Casimicrobiaceae; genus CAIWHR01. Next base: position 193,187 of record CAWGKT010000015.1, on the reverse strand, counting down.
CAGGCGCGAATCGGCATGCAGGAAGAGCAGGATGTCGCCTGCGGCCATGGCCGCGCCGGCGTTCATCTGCCGCGCGCGGCCCCTTGGCGCAACGCAGACGCGGTCCGCCAGCGGCGTTGCAAGCGCGACGGTCGCGTCGAGGCTTCCGCCGTCCACCACGATGACCTCGTGGCCGGCGGCCCGCCATGGCTGCAGCGCGACGAGCGTGCCGACGATACGCGCGCGCCTCGTCCAGCGCCGGAACGATGATCGAAACGCGCACGAACGCCGGGCCGGTCCGCTCCTTCGCGTCGGGGTCCGGACGACCGGAACCCATTTCGACAACGTCGCGAGCAGCAGTTTCCAGGATGGGGTCTAGGCCAGCGCGCCGCCGCAGCTCGATCCCTGTCCCGCCGTGCAGCCGTAGCAGTGATCAGCCACTGCGACCGGCGCGCCCTCGAGCGTCATCGCCATGAGATCGGTGACGTGGCGCCGCGGCTTGCCGGCGACGATCATCGGTATGCCCAGCATCTGGTTGAAATCGCAGTCGTGGAGGTAGCCGCGGTAGTCGACCGAGACCAGCGACCGGCACATGACGCCGTCGAGGTTGTCCGGATTGTGCGCGCCGCGCAAGAGGTGCATGTACTCGGCGAACTTGCCCTGCGAGACCAGCGTCGAGCCGAAGCGCGCGATCGGCATGTTGGCGAGCGTGTAGAGGCGGTTGAACACGATGCCGAAATGCGCCGCGAGCTCGCGCTTGTACGTCGCCTCGAGCCGATCCTGTGCCGGCGGCAGGCTCGGCCCCAGCGGGTTGTAGACGAGGTTGAGCACGAGCCCGGTATCGGGACGGCCGTAGCCGAGCGCGTTGAGCTTCTGCAGGGCGAGGATCGACGACTCGAACACGTGGTCGCCGCGCTGCCGGTCGACGTTCTCCTTCGTGTAGCACGGCAGCGAGGCGACGATCTCGACGCCTTCACGCGCCATGAAGTCGGCGAGATCCTCGAAGCCCGGTTCATTGATGACGGTCAGGTTGCAACGGTCGATCACGCGCACGCCGGCGGCGCGCGCGCCACGGACGAGAAACCGGAAATGCGGGTTCAACTCCGGCGCGCCGCCGGTGACGTCGAGGGTGCCGATGCCCCGCACCGACAGCACGGCGAGAATCTGGTCGATCGTCTCCTTCGCCATCATCTCCTTGCGGTCGGGGCTCGCGTTGACGTGGCAATGGAGGCAGGCCTGGTTGCACCTGTAGCCGAGGTTGACCTGCAGCGTGTCGAGCGCGCCGCGCGTCACCGGCGGAAAGTCGGTCGCCTTAAGCAGGGGAAGTGTCGCGTGCATGGCTTGAACAGACCCTAGGCGTGATTGACGGCGAAGTATATCGCCTCGGCGGCGAAGCTGTTGCCGGTCCGGCCGCATAGCGCGACGGTGCCGGCGGCGGCGATTGCGAAGCGGCGGATCATGCCTTGGCCGACCGCGCCGCGCGGAACTTCTTGATGAACACGGGTGCCAGCGCGAAGAGCCCCAGGAGCACGAAAGCGCCGATGGTCTCGGTCGAGACGAGCCCCGACAGCGAATCGATGCGGCCCAGTGTCTGACCGAGATTCACGTAGACGAACGTCCCCGGGATGATGCCGATGAAGGTTCCCGCCACATAGGTGCGCAGGCTTATGTTTGTGAATGCCGGGGCGAGATTCACCAGAAAGAACGGAAAGAGCGGGACGAGGCGCAGGAAGAGCAGGTAATGAAACGCATTCTCCGTGAATCCGGCACTGATCTTCTCTCCGAGCGCACCCATTCGCCGGCGCGCGGCGTCGGCGAACAGGTAACGCGCTGCCAGGAACACCAGGGTCGCGCCGAGCGTCGCCGCCAGCACCGCTAGCACGGTGCCCACCCAGCGGCCGAAGAGGAAGCCCATGGTCAGCGACAGCACGAGCCCGCCGGGCAGGCTGAAGGCGACGGCGCCCGCGTAGGCGAAGAATGCGATCGCGAGCGCCAGGATGAAGCGCTCGTCCGCGAACGCGAGCAGCGCGTCGCGATTCGCCTTGACGGCTTCGAGGCTCAGATACCGCTGGCCGTCCAGCGCGAAGAACGCGACGATGACCACCACAAAGACGCCGAGGAGCGCGATCTTTCCGCCATGGCCGCGCGAGGTCTGCTGTGGCGGTTCAGGTGCCACGTTCATTGGGTTCCCCATGGCTCGGCCCGGCGGTGCGCGCTCCCCTGAGGCCGAAGATGCGCTGGATCCATGTCTTCGCTGTCGGTGTAAGCCCCTCCTTCAGGCGTTGATCGGCGACGCGACGGTTGATCTGCGCCAGCGTCGGGTAGGTATGGATGACCCCGGTCAGGTCCTTGGCGTGCATCCCCTTCGACAGCGCGAGCACGTATTCCGCGATCAGCTCGCCGGCATGCGGCCCGACGATGGCGGCGCCCAGCAGCCTGCCCTTCGGGTGGGTGACGATCTTGGCGAACCCGTCGGTCTCGCTTTCGGCGCGCGCGCGGTCGATCTCGTCGAACGCAAACCGGTAGACGCGGTGCGCGATGCCACGCTGTTTCGCCTCGGTCTCGGAGAGTCCTACCCGCGCGAGCTCGGGGTCGGTGAACGTGCACCAGGGCACGACTGGCGATGGCTTCGTCCACCACATCCGGAACAGCGCCTGGCGCAGCACGATGCCAGCGTGGTGCTCGGCGAGATGCGTGAACTGGTAGCCGCCGGCGGCATCGCCGATTGCGTAGATGTTCGGGTTGGTCGTGCGCAGTCCGCCGTTGGCGACGATGCGACCCTTGTCTAGCGCGACGCCGGCGACATCGAGGCCGAGGTCGTCGACATTGGCCGTGCGCCCGGCGGCCAGCAGCAGATGCGATCCCGCGAGTTGCGTCGACGTTCCGTCTGCAAGGCGGAGGCTCACGCGCACGTCGCCCTTCCGGCCGGCGATGCCCGCGATCGACGCGCCGAGGTGAAAGCGAACACCCTCGGCATCGAGCGCCGCGAAGACGACGGCGGCGAGGTCCGGATCCTCGCGCGGCAGGATCTGCGTCGCGATGTCGACCACCGTGACCTCGCTGCCGAGTCGACGGAAGGCCTGCGCCATTTCGCTGCCGATCGGTCCGGCGCCGACGACGATGAGCGAGGGCACCGGCTCGCGCAGATCGAACAGCGTTTCGTTGGTGAGATAGGGCGTCGTGTCCAGGCCGGGAATCTGCGGCACTGCGGGCCGCGAGCCGGTGGCGATGACGAAGGCCCTGGCGGTGAGCCGGCGGCGGTCGACTTCGAACGCATCCGGACCCACGAACCGGCCGTTGCCGAAGATCACGTCGACGCCCAGTCCCCGAAAGCGCTCGGGACTGTCGTGGGGCTCGATGCCCCTGATCACGCCGGCGACGCGCTCCATGACTCTGGCGAGGTCCGGCTGCGCAGCGGAGGGGGCGAGCGCCCAGCGGTCGGCGTGGCGCATCGCGTGGGCAAGGTGCGCCGACTTGAGGAGCGTCTTCGACGGCACGCAGCCGTACCAGAGGCAGTCGCCGCCGAGCTTGTGCTTTTCGACGACGGCGACCTTGGCGCCGAGCGCGGCGCCGCCCGCGGCGACCACCAGCCCGCCGGCGCCGCCGCCGATCACCACGATGTCGAATTCGGGTCTGGCCATTGTGTGTCGTCGTACCGGATGAGCGAATCTTACACAGCGCAGGGCTTCCGTTGGCGAGAATCGGCCGGTGACGGCTCTGTCAGTGAAAATCTCGCGAGCGGGTCTGCAAATCACCCAGCAGCGGGGAGAGATCCGCGAGCCGCCCGGCGATCAGGTGGACGACCTGCCCCACGCGCTCCACCTTGCCGAAGACCGCGAGCAGCTTTGCACCGAGCAGTTCGCGACGCTGGCGGTCGCCGACGTCGCGCCAGACGATCACGTTGGTGGCGCCGGTTTCGTCTTCGAGCGTGACAAAGACCACGCCACTTGCGGTGTCGGGCCGCTGCCGGCCGATGACGATCCCGGCCGTGCGGACGATCCGGCCCTGCGGCGCCTCACCGATCTCGGCCGCCGTGGCGAGCCGCCGCCGTTGCAGCCTGCCGCGCAAGAGGGCCAGCGGGTGTCGCCGCAACGTGAGCGACAGGGTGCGGTAGTCGGCGACGATGTCCTGTCCTTCGGTCGGCGGCGGCAAGGCGGGATCCGCTTCGTCGAAAACGCTGCCGGCGAGCAATGCCGGCAGCCGCTCGATCCCGGCGACCTCCCACGCCGCGCCGTGCCGATGGCCGGCGAGTGCTGTCAGCGCGTCGGCCTCGGCAAGACAGGCGAGGTCGCGGCGGTCGAGCCGCGCGCGGTACGCGAGATCGGCCACACTCGCGAACGGCTCTGTCCGCCGCGCGTCGACGATCCTTTGCGCAGCAGCCTCTGCGAGTCCGGAGACGAGGCGAAGACCGAGGCGCAACCCCGGGTGCTCCAACGTGCAGTCCCATTCGCTCACCGTCACGTCCGCGGGGTGCACCTCGACGCCATGCCGGCGCGCATCCTGCACCAGCTGCGAAGGCCCGTAGAAGCCCATCGGCAGCGAGTTGAGCAGCGCGCCGCAGAACGCCGCGGGCTCGTAGCGCTTCAGCCACGCCGACACGTAGACGAGCAGGGCGAAGGAAGCCGAGTGCGATTCCGGAAAGCCGTACTCGCCGAAGCCCAGGATCTGCTGGTAGATCTGCCGCGCGAACGCCTCGGCGTAGCCGCGCGCGCCCATGCCGTCGATCAGCCGCTGCTCGAACTTCTCGAGGCCGCCCTTGCGCCGCCAGGCGGCCATCGAGCGCCGCAGGTGGTCCGCGTCGCCCGGCGTAAAGCCCGCCGCGACGATCGCGAGCTGCATCACCTGCTCCTGGAAGATCGGCACGCCGAGCGTGCGCGCGAGCACGCTCTGCACCGCGGCGCTGGGATAGGTGACGGGTTCGAGGCCCTGCCGGCGGCGCAGGTACGGGTGCACCATCCCGCCCTGGATCGGGCCGGGGCGCACGATGGCGACCTCGATCACGAGATCGTAGAAGCACGCGGGCTTCAATCGCGGCAGCATCGCCTGCTGCGCGCGCGACTCGATCTGGAACACGCCGACGGTGTCGGCGCGCTGGCACATCGCGTAGACCTCCGGGTCTTCGGCCGGAATGTCCTGCATGGAAAATGGGGTCAGACCCCAATCGCGTTCGCAATTGGAGTTTGCCGCCATTTTCCGCGACACCATGTCGAGGCAGCGCCTGATCGCCGACAGCATGCCGAGCGCGAGGCAATCGACCTTGAGCAGGCCCAGCGCGTCGAGGTCATCCTTGTCCCACTGGAGGACGGTGCGCTCCGCCATCGCCGCGTTCTCGATCGGGACCATCCGCTCGAGCAGATCGCGCGCGATGACGAAGCCGCCGACGTGCTGCGACAGGTGGCGCGGGAAGCCCATCAGCTCGCCCGTCAGCGTGACGAGGCGGACGAACACCGGGTTGTCGGGCTCGAACCCCGCCTCGCGGACACGCTCGGGCCTGACCTCGCGGCCGTCCCACCAGGCGAACATGCCGGCAAGCCGATCGATCTGCGCGAGGTCGAGACCCAGCGCCCGGCCGACATCGCGCACGGCGCTCTTCGGCCGGTAGGTGATGAGCGTCGCGGCGAGCGCCGCGCGGTCGCGGCCGTATTTCGCGTAGATGTACTGGATGACTTCCTCGCGCCGCTGGTGCTCGAAGTCGACGTCGATGTCCGGCGGCTCGTTGCGCTCCTTCGAGATGAAGCGCTCGAACAGCATGCTCATCCGCGCCGGATCGACCTCGGTGATCCCGAGCGCGTAGCAGACTGCCGAGTTGGCCGCGGAGCCGCGGCCCTGGCAGAGGATGCCCTGCGCGCGGGCGAAGGCGACGATGTCGTGGACGGTGAGAAAATACGGTTCGTACTTCAATTCCGCGATCAGCGCGAGCTCGTGCTCGACCAGTGCGCGGACATCGGGGGGCAGATCGGAAATCGGGGACAGACCACGTTTTCCACTACGCCTCCGCCCAAAGCCACGGTCAGTTCCGCGGAAAACGTGGTCTGTCCCCGATACCGCCTCGCCAATCCCGCTTCGACCAGCGCACGCAGATGCGATGCCGGTGTTTGCCCCTCCGGCACGATCTCCTCCGGGTACTCGTAACGCAATTCGTCGAGCGAGAACGCGCAGCGCTGCGCAATCGTGATGGTCTCGGCGAGCAGCTCGGGCGGATAGATCGTCGCAAGCCGCGCGCGCGAACGCAGGTGCCGCTCGCCATTGGGATGAAGCGCGTAGCCGCATTCGGCGAGCGGCTTTTTCACGCGGATCGCCGTGACCGTGTCCTGCAGCGCGCGCCGGGCGCGCACGTGCATGTGAACGTCGCCGGCGGCGACCTGCGGCAGGCCTGTCTGCCGCGCCAGCGCCGCGCAGTGCGCAAGCCGGGCGCGGTCGCCGGCGTGGGCGAAGAGCTCGACGGCAATCCACGCGCGACCCGGAAAGGTCGCGGCGACCCAGAGCGCCCCTTTTGCTGACAGTTCCGGCGGCACCCACAGCGCGAGGAGCCCGTCCGCGAACGTCGCGACGTCGTCGCGCGACAGCGCGTAGCTGCCCTTCACCGCGTTGCGCCGCCCGCGCGTGATCAGTTGCGCGAGGTTGCCGTAGCTCGCGCGGTCGGTGGCGAGCAGCACGAGCTTCACTCCGTCATTGATCGCGACCTCGCTGCCGATGACCAGCGGAAGGCCCGCGTGCTTCGCCGCGAGATGCGCGCGAACGATGCCCGAGAACGAGCACTCGTCGGTGATCGCCAGCGCCGCGTAGCCCTGCGCACTCGCGCGCTCGACCAGTTCCTCCGGGTGCGACGCGCCGCGGAGGAACGAGAAATTCGACAGGCAGTGCAGTTCGGCGTAGTCGGGAAGCACCGTATGAATATACGGTATATGGCCATGCCGGGGAAGAGGCGGCGGGGGAGGGTTTCCGTGCCCGCCGGCCGTCGTTCGGCGAAGGCCGGTAAGATGCCGGCTCTGCCAGCGTCGCGGCCTTCGTGCCCTGCCCAGAACGGGAAAGCCATACCATGCCGACCATCGCCTTCGACCGCTTCTACCGCTACGCCGAGCTCACCGCGATCCTCCAGGCATTCGCCGCCGAGCATCCGCAGCCTCGTGTCGATCGAATCGATCGGCAAGAGCCACGAGGGCCGCGACATCTGGGTGCTGACCGTCACCAACGTGAACACGGGACCGGCGGCAGAGAAACCGGCGTTCTGGGTGGACGGCAACATCCACGCGACCGAAGTCGCGGCATCGGCGGCCAATCTCTATTTCCTGCAGACGCTGGTCACGCAATACGGCAAGGATCCCGACGTGACCCGGGCCCTCGACACCCGGGCGTTCTACGTCTGTCCGCGGATCAACCCGGACGGCGCCGAATGGGCGCTCGCCGACAGGCCGAAATGGGTCCGCTCGAGCACCCGTCCGTATCCGTGGGACGAAGAGGAGATCGACGGGCTCACCGTCGAGGACATCGATGGCGACGGCCGGATCCTGCAGATGCGCATCCCCGACCCCAACGGGCTCTGGAAGGACCACCCCGAGCAACCGGGGCTGATGGTCCGTCGCGATCCCGTGGAAACCGGCGGCAACTACTACCGGATCCTTCCCGAGGGCACGGTGGAGGGTTGGGATGGCTTCACGTTGCGCGTGAAGAAGAATAAGCAGGGGCTTGATCTAAATAGAAATTTTCCTGCAAACTGGCGCCAGGAGTTCGAGCAGCTCGGAAGCGGACCGTATCCCACGTCGGAACCGGAAGTGCGTGCGGTCGCGCAGTTCGTCGTCGACCATCCGAACATCACCGGGGGCGTTGCCTTCCACACGTGGAGCGGCGTGCTGCTGCGTCCGTTCGACCATCTCTCCGACGACGAGATGCACGCCGAGGACCTCTGGCACTACCGTCGGGTGGGCGCCAAGGGCACCGAACTAACCGGCTATCCGGCGATCTCCGTCTACGAGGAATTCCGCTACCACCCGAAGGATGTGATCGGCGGCGCGTTCGACTGGATCTACGAGCACCTCGGCATGTTCAGCTGGGTGGTCGAGATCTGGAGCCCGATGCGGGAAGCCGGCATCACGAACTACAAGTACATCGACTGGTTCCGCGACCACCCGATCGAGGACGACCTCAAGGTCTACCGGTGGAACGTCGACAAGCTCGCCGGTGTCGCCCACATTGCGTGGCGATCGTTCGATCACCCGCAGCTCGGACGCATCGAAATCGGCGGCTGGAACCGCTTTCACGCGTTCGGCAATCCGCCGCCGGCCTTTCTCGAGCAAGAGCTGGCCCGCTTCCCGAAGTGGCTGCTGTGGCAGGCGCTGACCTCGCCCAAGATGGAGCTCGTCGCCGCCGAAGCTGACGTGCTGGGCGACGACCATTGGCGGGTGCGCCTCGTCGTCCAGAACACCGGCTGGCTGCCGAGCTACGTGTCGAAGCGGGCGCTGGAGCGCAAGGTCGTGCGCGGGGTCATCGCCGAGATCGCGCTGCCGGCGGGGGCGGAACTCGTCCACGGCAAGCGGCGCGAGGACCTGGGCCAGCTCGAAGGCAAGTGGTCGAAGCACACCGGCGTGTCGTTCTGGCCCGACTACAACGTGACCGACGATCGCGCGAAGATCGAATGGGTCGTGCGGGGACGGCAGGGCGATCGGATCGACCTCGTCGCGCGGCACGAGCGGGCAGGAACCGTGCGGGCCGTGGTGACGCTGGACTGATCGTCACACCGGGAGCGACCGTGGCGACGATCTTTGGCGCAGGCGAGTGCAGGGACGTCGTCCTGGATCCTTCGGCGATTGGCCGCGCGCCTGCTGGTCGTCGCGGCGGCCGCACTCGCGGCCACCGGTGGCGCGGCGCAGACACCGGGACCGAAGGGGCGGCTCGCGAGCATCGAGCACATCATCGTCATCTACGCCGAGAACCGCAGCTTCGACCATCTCTACGGACTGTTCCCCGGCGCGAACGGCATTGCCCAGGCAACCCCGGCCCAGTACACGCAGGTCGACCGCGACGGCACGCCGCTCGCCGAGCTGCCGCCCGCATGGCGGGGCAAGGACCCCGACCCGGCGTTTCCCCACCGCTTGCCGAACCGGCCGTTCCGCCTCGACGCGCCGCCGTTCGACCTGCCGCTGTCGCAGCGCGTGCGCGGCGCGGTCCACCGGTACTACCAGAACATCGAGCAGATCAACGGCGGGCGCAACGATCGCTTCGCCGCGATGTCCGACGCCGGCGGCTTCGTGATGGCGTACTACGACGGCTCGAAGCTGCCGATGTGGCAATGGGCGCGCGACTTCGTGCTCGCCGACAACTTCTTCATGGCGGCCCACGGCGATTCCTTCATCAATCACCAGTGGCTGATCTGCGCCTGCACGCCGCGCGACGAAGCACGCGCCGGCCAGCCTGCGCGCGCAGGTCGACGAGCGCGGCTGGCTGAAGCGCCGTCCGGGCTCGCCCGCCTCCGCGCGCGACGGCAATCTGCTGCTGTTCGACGGCAGCGTCACGCCCGATGGCTACGTCGTCAACTCGGGTTAGCGCGCCGTATCAGCCCTCGGCCGTGCCGCCGGCGCCGGGTGGCGACCTGCGCTCGCGCGATCCGTCGAAGTACACGCTGCCGCCGCAGACGACGAAGACCATCGGCGACACGCTCTCGGCCAAGGGGATATCGTGGGCGTGGTACGCGGGCGGATGGAACGCGGCGCTCGCCGACGCGATGCAGCCGCCCGACGCGAAGCGCACGGTCATCAACAACCGGGAACCCGGCTCGATCAACTTCCAGCCGCACCACCATCCGTTCAACTACTTCGCGCGTTTCGCGCCGGGAACCGCGGATCGCGAACGGCACCTCAAGGACTACGCCGACCTCGTCGCGGGCATCGATCGGGGCGACTTGCCGCAGGTCGCGTTCTACAAGCCGCAGGGCTCCCTGAACGAGCACCCGAGCTACACCGACGTGCTCTCCGGCGACACGCACATAGCGGCGCTGATCGCGAAGATCAGGGCGAGCCCGCTGTGGTCGAAGTCGGCGGTCATCGTCACCTATGACGAGAACGGCGGCTTCTGGGACCATGTCGCGCCGCCCAAGGGCGATCGCTGGGGCCCGGGCACGCGCATTCCGGCGATCATCGTGTCCCCGTTCGCGAAGCGTGGCCACGTCGACCACACGAGCTACGACACGACGTCGATCATCAAATTCATCACCCGCCGCTTCGGGCTCGAGCCGCTGCCCGGCGTGCGTGCCGACGCCGGCGACCTCACCGCGGCATTCGAATTTGCGCCCTGAGGCGGGCCGCGCCATCAACAACGCCGACGCGAACCGTCTGGGTCGCGACTACACTATCGTCGTCGGGATCGCGGCGTTCCTGAGCAGGCTGTCGCTGTAAGGCGGGGCCGCGATGCGCGACCAACGCCATCACCTGATCGGAGAGCAGGCCATGCCGCACGCCGACGCCGGCCGCGCGGGTCCGCGGGATTACCTGTACTTTCGCCACTCGCTGCCCGTGCGCCTGATGCACTGGACGAATGTGGTCGCGCTGACGATCCTGCTGATGAGCGGCTTGCAGATCTTCAATGCGCACCCGCGCCTGTACTGGGCGGGCAAGTCGTCGTACACGGGCGCGCCGCCGGTGCTGGAAATCGGCGCCCGGCAAAGCGGCGAAGCCGGGGCGGTCGGCACCACGCGCGTCTTCGGTCGCGAATTCGTCACGACAGGCGTGCTCGGCGTGTCGAAGACTGCCGATGGCCAGCCTGCGGCGCGGGCCTTTCCGTGGTGGATCGACGATTCCGAACAACCCGTGGCTGTCGATGGCGCGTTCGTGGCACTTCTTCTTCGCCTGGGTGCTGCTGATCAACGGCCTGGCCTACGTCGCCTATTCGACGGCGAGCCGGCATCTCGCGCGCGACCTCGCTCCGGACCGGAGCGACTGGCGCTCGATCGGCAGCGTCGATCCGGGATCACCTGCGCTTCCGCCATCCGACCGGCGAGGCGGCCAGGCGCTACAACGTGCTGCAGAAGATCGCGTATCTCACGGTCATCTTCCTGTCTGCTGCCGCTCATCATCCTGATGGGCGTCGCGATGTCGCCGTGGATGGATTCGCGTTCTGCCGGGCTGGGTCGATCTCTTCGGCGGCCGGCAGGCGGCGCGGACGATGCATTTCGTCGTCGGCCTGGCTGCTCGTCGCGTTCGTGCTGATCCACGTGTTCGAAGTGATCGTGTCGGGCTTCTGGAACCATCTGCGCTCGATGATCACGGGCCGGTATCGCATTCGGACGGAGGCAGGCCATGAACACGACGCATGACGCACGGCGGCGCTTTCTCTCCCGCGTGATCGGCGCGGCGGGAGCGCTGCTGGTCGCCGGCTGCGAGCGGCTGTCCAACAGCGACTGGTTTCCGAAGGTCCTCGGCGCCGGCGAGAAGCTCAGCTCGCGCGGTGGCGCACGCCGTCACCTCGCGCAAGTCGATGGCGCAGGAGTTCACCGACGCCGATCGCTCGCCGAGCTTTCGCAGCAATGGAACCGCCGAGCCGGACAGCGATGCGTACCGGATGCTCGCCGCGAACGGCTTTGCCGACGTACCGGCTCGAAGTCGGCGGCCTGGTCGCGCAGCCGGCGAGCCTTTCGCTGGCGGACCTTCGCGCGCTGCCGAGCCGCACGCAGATCACGCGGCACGATTGCGTCGAAGGCTGGAGCGCCATCGCGAAGTGGAAGGGCGCGCGGCTCGCCGCGCTGCTCGAGGCGGTGCGGCCCGACGCCTGAAGCGCGGTTCGTCGTGTTCCACTGCGCCGATCCGATGGAGGACGGACGGCACCAGCCTCTACTACGAAAGCATCGATCTCGAGGATGCGTTCCATCCGCAGACGATCCTTGCCTACGAGATGAACGACGCCGTGCTGCCGATCGCCAACGGGGCGCCGATTCGTTTGCGCGTCGAGCGGCAGCTGGGCTACAAGCACGCGAAGTACGTGATGCGATCGAACTGGTCGACAGCTTCGCCAGGATCGCGGGCGGCAAGGGCGGCTACTGGGAGGACCAGGGGTATCAGTGGTTCGCCGGGATCTGAGCCTGTTGTCATTACCCGAATACGCCGTGCAGGAACCATTCGCCGTCATCGATCCCGTAGCGGTGATCGCGATAGATCCACACCGTCTCGCCGCGCGGGTTCTCGGCGACGAAGTAATCGCGGCGCACGTCGGCGCCGTCCCACCATCCCGACTCGATCCGCTCCGGCCCGTCGCGCAGCACCCACGGTTGGGCTTCGAGCCGATGGCCGAGCGGTTCCGGCTCGGCGAGCAGCCAGACGGGGCGGGGGACAGAGCACGTTTTGCTCGCGGCTTCCGTTGTTCCTGGAAAACGTGGTCTGTCCCCGATTTTCCCGTCGCGCCACGCGCGCTCGGGCCGGTGCTCGGCGTGCGGCGCGACGAGCATCACCGCGCCTTCGCCCAGCCGTGCGCGCAGGCGGTCGAGCAGCGGAATGGTCGCGGCTGCCTCGTCCCCGGGGAGCAGTCCGAGGTTGCGGCTGGCCAGAGGGGCGGTCGCCTCGCTCGCGAGCGTGATCGCCTCGACCGGCGCCGGCAGCACGATGCGCGCGAGCCGCTCGCGCAGCACGGCGACAAGATGCGCGGGCTCGCGCGCCGGCACGGCGAGCGCGAAGCCGACGGTGGTGGCGGGCACGCCGGTCGCGACCCGGACGTGACGCTCGTGCGCGAGCGCGAGCGACATTTCGGTCACGCCGAGGCCGCGGCCCGTGAGCCATCCCGCCAACTCGAGCACGAGCCGGTTCACCGCGAACGCGAGCGCATCGACGCTTGTCACCGGCGCCGGCAGATCGAGCTTTCCCGCATAGCGCGGCGGTGGCACGAACGGCGGTCGCAGGTCCGGGATGAGGCCGCGCGCACGATCGAGAAAGGCGACGAAATCCTCGCCCACGCGCCGTGCCAGCGCAGCGCGCGGCAACGCGCACGCCTGCCCGAAGGTCGTGATGCCGGCAGCGGCGAGAGTTGCGATGGCGGCGGGATCGGCCTCGGCAAGGGAGAGCGGCAGCGGAAGAAGCGCGGATGTCCCGGAAAAATCGAGCCCGACCCGTGCTTTCCCCGGAGCGCCGGCTTCCCTCCGCCGTTTCCGCGCGCGCGAACAGCAACGCCGCGGCCGATGTGGGCGCGAGCGCGAAGCGCGCGGCATAGCCCAGGTCGAGCACGCCCCGGGCAAGGCGCGCCGTCAACTGCGGCAGACCGCCGAAGAGCCGCAGGCTGCCGCCGATCTCCGCGAGCACGGCATCGGGCGGTGCGAGAGCGATGGCCGGCGTGAATTGGGTCGCCCAGGTGGCAACGGCTGCGAGCGCAGCGGACTCGGCACCCGGGTCGCGGTCGCGCAGCAGGAGATCCGGCGCGAGCGCGAGCGACGCCGAGACGAGTTGCCCCGGGTGGATCCCGGCGGCGCGCGCGGCGGCGTTCGCGCTGACGATGCGCGGCGTGCGCCCGCCGCTGCCCACCGCGAACGGCATCAAAGCCTCAGCAGGCGAGGCCGCCCGCGCGAAAACGTCGAGGGGCAAGCGACGGCAGAAGAAGACAGGTCCAGAGCATCGGTCGCGATCATCCCGCAGGCGGAACGTCAGGCCGCGTTCCGGTCGACGGAAGGCTTGATCAGTGATTCGGCGGGGATGCCCAGTCGGGCGTGCAGTCGTCGGATCATGGGCAGCGTCAAGGGGCGGGTGCGGTTGAGAATTTCATACACGCGATTGGGACGGCCGATCATCGGCTCCAGATCCTTGACCGTGAGCCCGCGTTGGTCCATGACGAACTTGATTGCGTCGACCGGGTCGGGGAGGTCGAGCGGATAGTGTTTGCGCTCGTAAGCTTCGACGAGTGTGACCAGCACATCGAGCCGTTCGCCGTCGGAGGTACCCGGTTTTGCCCCCATCAATGCTTCGATGGCTTTCAGCGCGGCGCGATGATCGGCTCGGGTCCGGATGGGCTTGATGTTCATCGCTTCAGTGCCCGCTCGGCCGCCCGAAGGGCACTGCGCGCCCCCGCGGGGGGCAGCGAACGAAGTGAGCGTGGGGGCTGTTCATCTCAAACGGTTTGCGCATCGATCCGATCGTATTGGGCATGGGTGCCGATGAATCGGACGTATACGACCCGGTAGCCATAATTGATCCATACGACGAGGCGGTATTTGTTGCCGGCAATATTGAACACCACTCGCCCGTCCTTGAGAATGCTCGCACTCCGGAAGTCCGCTTTTACGTCAGCAGGTGCTGCCCAATCAGCCTCCACGACGTGGCGGTACCATGCCAGCACCGGTTCACGGGCGTCCGCAAGGGCCGGGTTCGCTGCCCAGAATGCCCGCAACGTCGAAAGCGCAATGATGCGCATCGAACTATAGTCCCAAAATGGGACTCAAACAAGTGGGCGCACGCCTGCGATGACGGATCGGGCGGGTGAGGGAAGAGGGAGGCATCGAATCAATTTCCTGTGCTTCGCGACGTCGGTTGTGCCGTGCGTGACGCAAGCGCACGGCCCGCGCTCGTGCGGGGATCGGGGAGCGGTGGCAGGTTGCCGCCGCCGGCGTCCACGTCGACGAGCACCGGCTGCGCGAGATCGCCCCCGCGACGTTTCAGCACCCGCACCGCGAGCCGGCCCTCCTGCGGCGCGAGCGCGAGCCGCAGCGACGCGGTGGCGGCGATCGCGCGCTGGCCGGGACGCCGCCAGAGCACGCCCCACGTGCGGCCTTCGCGCGCGGCGACCGCGAGTCGGCGCATCGTGCGGTCGTCGTGCGGGCCGAGCCACGCGAACGCGGCGCCGCACTCGGGGGCGCGCAGCGCCTGCTCGTAGGCCCACAGCTGATCCGCCGGGCTGCGGCAATGGACGACGAGGAACCGCGCGAGATCGAGCCCCGCGGCAGCGAGCGCCGGCGCGTACGGCACCTGAGGCGGCGCGATCCAGACGACGTCATGGCCCCGTGCCTGCAACCGTGCGAGCGCCGGCAGTGTGAGGCGGATCTCGCCGATGCCCTCGCGCTCGAGCACGATCTCGGTCAGCGCGGCTCCCGGCCAGCCGTGGCCGGGCAGCACGGCGTCGAGCGCGGGAAAGCCCGACGGCAGCGCAGCGGGCTCGGGCGCGCAGTCGCCGCCACGCCAGATGGCGGGGTTGGACAGCACGGTGGCGAGGGCAGGGTTCATGGGGACAGACCACGTCCTTTCGGCAAGCTTCGCAGGAGCAATGTCAGGGACAAATGTGGTCTGTCCCCTATGCTCCCATCGCCTTGGCCGCGCGTTTTTCGAGCTCGTCCGGCGGGACGTCCTCGACGTGAGTGGCGAGGTACCAGTGATAGCCGAACGGATCCTCGACGCCACCGGTGCGGTCGCCGTAGAACTGGTTCGCGACCGGCCGCGTGAGCGTGGCACCAGCGGCAACGGCCTGCGCGACGCGCGCGTCGACGTCCTCGACGTAGACCATCAGCGAGATCGGCGAGCCGCCGATGGTGCGCGCGCTCTTCGCGCCCATCTCGGGATTTTCATCGGCGAGCATGATCGGCGAATCGCCGATCCTGATCTCGGCGTGGCCGATCTTGCCGCCGGGAGCAGGCATGCGCAGCAGCTCGACGGCGCCGAGCGCTTTCTTGTAGAACTCGAGGGCGCGCGTGGCGTCGTCGAGGATGAGATAGGGGGTGACCGAGTGGTAGCCCTCGGGAATCGGTTGCACAGCCATGGATTGCCTCCTTTGAGGGGGGTGCGACGTGGGCCGGGCGGGGCGTGGTGCCGGTGCGATCGAATGCCGCGGCATCCCGCCTCGCGCCGGTGCTTCAACCGGCCGGCCAGTGCTGCGCGAACACCGGTGCGACTTGCGGTTGTGCTTCGATGCGCAGCAGGGTCTCGTAAAACGCCGGACGGGCCTGCTGCAGGTGCGGCCGGGACCCCGACCATTTGGACACGACGGCGGCGAGGATGTCGAGCGCGCCGATCTTCTCCCCGCCGAGGTACGGTCGCGCCGGGAAGAGATCGGCGAACATTTCCCAGTGCCGGTGCAGGCGCGCGCGCGTCCCGGCGCGGATGCGCTCCTGCGTCGCTTCGTCGGCGTTCTCGCACCAGCGCTCGGGAAAATCGATGATGCTGATCGCGGCGTAGCAGTTCGCCGCGATGAATACCAGCCCGCGGATCGCCTGCGCCCGCGCCGAGGCGTCGCGCGGCAGGAGCCCGCTGTCCGGGTGCGCGCTGCCGAGATGGATGAGGATCGCCGCGCTTTCGGAGAGCACGCTGCCGTCGGGCAGCACGAGGGTCGGGATCTGGCCCAGCGGATTGACCTGCAACAGCTCGGCGAATGCGGGGTTGGGTTCCCATGACGCGGTCTCGACGACGCGATACGGGACACCGGCGATTTCCAGCGCGGCTTGCGTCGATGCCGAGCCCGAGCCTTTCTTGCCGTAGAGCGTGTACATCGAACCTCCTTGGGGACAGACCACGTTTTTTCGGAAAGTTTCACACAAGTGATGTCGGGGACAAAAACGTGGTCTGTCCCCTATCTCACCAGCCCTTGCCGCCGCGCACGAGCCCGACGGCCACGCCTTCGATGGTCAGCGGAGCCTTTTTCGGGTCGACGACGATCGGCTCGAAAGCGGGGTTTTCGGCGACGAGCAGGAGCTGCCCGCCGCGGCGCTTCAGGCGCTTCACCGTGACCTCGTCGCCGCCCCGTCCGCCAAGCCGCGCGACGACGATCTGCCCCGAGCGGGCATCGGCGGTGCGGTGCACGGCGAGGAGATCGCCGTCGAGGATGCCGGCGTCCTTCATGCTCTGCCCCCGCACGCGCAGCAGGTAATCGGCGCGCGGCGCGAACAGTGCGGGGTCGAGCCGCACGTGCGTTTCGATGTGCTCGGTGGCGAGGAGCGGGCTGCCGGCGGCCACGCGCCCCACCAGCGGCAGGCCCGCGCCGGGCAGCTCCGGCATCTCGGCGAGCCGCAGTCCACGCGAGGCGCCGGGCGTGAGTTCGAGCGCGCCTTTTCGGGCGAGCGCGCGCAGGTGGTCTTCGGCCGAGCTCGCCGTGCTGAAGCCCAGGCCCGCAGCGATTTCGGCGCGCGTGGGCGGCATGCCCGTGGACTCCAGGTGCCGGCGGATCCAGTCGAGGACCTTCTGCTGCCGGGCGGTGAGCGGAATCGACATAGGGGACAGACCACGTTCTTTCGGAAAGCCTCGTGCGAGCGGTATCGGGGACAAAGAACGTGGCCTGCCCCCTCTTTGCAAAGCCGTATGGATATACGGTAATCAAATTATAGACGGCCGGATGCCGGCGTCAACCCCCTTTGCGCGCACCGGCGGCCGCCGCTGCGTTGACCGCCATCAACATCGGCCCGCGGCGTGCTGCTAGGATGCATTTTTACTGGGCATGGGTGATCGCATGAGCGCGCCGGGCCGCCCCAAGGGCGAATACCGGAGCGTGGAGCGCGAAGGTACTCCAATGTGCGCGACGATGCAGGCGATGGTATGCGAGGGCGCGGGGCGCCCGCTCGCGCTGCGCACGCTGCCGCGGCCCGAGCCCGGACCCGGGCGAGGTGCAGATTGCCGTGCGCGCCTGCGGCGTCTGTCGCACCGACCTGCATCTCGTCGACGGCGAGCTGCCGGACCCGAAGGTCCCCGTCATCCCCGGCCACGAGATCGTCGGCACGATCACTGCGCGCGGATCCGGCGTCACCGCACCCGGCATTGGCACCCGGGTCGGCGTGCCGTGGCTGGGTGGCAGCTGCGGGCATTGCGGCTATTGCGCGACGGGACGCGAGAACCTCTGCGCCGACGCACGCTTCACCGGCTATCAGCGCGACGGCGGCTATGCGGACTATGCCGTCGCCGACGCCCGCTACGTCTTCCCGCTGCCCGACCGTTACGACGATGTTCATGCCGCCCCGCTGCTGTGCGCCGGGCTGATCGGCTATCGCGCCTACGCGCTGGCGGGCGAGGCCCGCACGCTCGGACTCTACGGTTTCGGCGCGGCGGCGCACCTGATCGCGCAGGTCGCGCTCGCGCAGGGGCGCACCGTGTTCGCCTTCACGCGCCCCGGCGATCGCGCCGCGCAGGCGTTCGCGCAGAAAGTCGGCGTGCATTGGGCCGGCGACAGCGATGCCACAGCGCCGGCACCGCTCGACGCCGCGCTGATCTTCGCCCCGGTCGGTGCCTTGATCCCCGCCGCGCTCGCGGCGACGGCGCGCGGCGGCACCGTGGTCTGCGCCGGCATCCACATGAGCGACATCCCGGCGTTTCCCTACCGGCTGCTCTGGGGCGAGCGCTGCGTGCGCTCGGTCGCCAACCTCACCCGCCGCGACGGCGACGCGTTTCTCGCGCTCGCGGCGACGATTCCGCCTGTCGGTGCACGTCGAGCCCTATCCGCTGGCACGCGCCAACGACGCGCTCGCGCAGTTGCGCGCCGGGGCCGTGGCGGGTGCCGCCGTGTTGACGCCGGGCGTCTGAAGGCGTCGAATGAACCAGGAGCTTCGATTTCCACCGCCATTCACCGCGAGCAGGACCGCTGCAGCGAAGAGGATGGCGATCCGTCCGTCGTCCCACCCCAACCTACCACAGGAGCAGTGAGCATGGCCACGAAGTCCGCACCCAAGTCCGCACCGAAGTCCACCCGCAAACCCGCAGCCACCGGCAAGCCGGCGCGCAAGAAGGCGAAGCGCGCCACGAAAGCCGTCCCGAAATCCGCCGCGAATGCGCCCGACATGTTCGCGCTTCCCGATGCGACGCAACTCGCCGAGTACGCGAAGACGCTGACGCCCGAGCAGGCGTTCGAGCTCTACCGCGCGAATGCGAAGCTCGCCCTCGACGTGATCGACGCCGCGATCGAGAGCACAGCCAAGATGCGCCGACTGCAGTTCGAGGGTGAGGAGACGCGCGCGCACGATGCAGAAGAAGGCGGCGCGCCGCGCGGCCGAAGCGGGCGACGTGCCTACGCTCATGGCCGCCGGGCAAAGCGTATCGCAGGAAGCGATCGAACGGTCGATGGCCTACTGGGGCCAGATGTTCGACCTGGTCGTGGAGATGCAGAAGCGGCTGTTCGCGCTGATGGAGAGCCAGATGTCCGACGTGCCCGGCGTGAAGCAGGCCAAGGCGGCGATGGCCATGATGCCCGACATGACGAAGATGCAGAACGTCGTTTCGGCGATGCAGGGCGTGATGTCGTCGGGCGGGTCGGCGTTCGAGTCCATGCAGAAGGTGATGGGCGACTTCGCGCGGATGTCCGGAGTCAAACGCTGACCATCGCGCTGGATGGCCGCGCGCGCAGGGGCGCCCGGCCATCCGAAGTGAACAAGTTGCGCTGGACATCCTCCGGTGCGGCGGGCACGTCGCTTGCTTCTCGATGACTCCGGGGCGGATTGCGGTCCGCCGAATGCGCGTGCCGGTTGTCCAGGCAATTGGCCCGCGAGAACAACGGAGTTTGCCGATGAAGTCGCTCGAATTCGAGAAACTTTCCATTGCCAGCACGCGGCGGGAACTGCACGGCCAGGTCAAGCGGGTTGACACGCCGGAGCGATCGCGCCAGCGTGCGCCACAGCATGCCGCGGTCCTGCTGGATGCGACGCGTCTGTGGATGGACGGTTTGCCCCCGGCGGTCCGGCCCGTGGTGCTGGCGCGGAGGTTTCCGCGGATCGCGAACAGCATCGCGGAGCTGTGGCGGCGTGTCGCGCGTTGCGAAGAATACCTCGATACGCTGGTCGTAGACCTGCGCGGCGACCGGACCGGGTTTCCGCTCGAGGTCGCGCAGGAACTGGCGGCATTGCGTGGTTACTATGCCGAGCTGCACCCGCAGAATCGGTCGGCATGGGATCTCGGGTTGCGCTGCGATTAGTATCCGCTGACTGCACTCCGCTTCCTGCCTGGCACTGCGCCGCCCGCCTGTAGCGTACGCGTTGCGCGGCCGCGCCGCGGCGCGCGCGAATTCGTGCCCAATGCGACACGTGCCGCGGCAAGCCGTGGGCGACGAGCGGGGCGTGCAACGAGCATCGGCGACCGCGCGCTAGATTAATGGTCTGACAGGGGACATGCGCCTCTCGGTCGATCGACGGCGCCGTGGCACACATGGCGCGATCGAAGCCTGCATGAGCGCAGAAGAACCGGCCGTGGTCGCGCGATGGCATGGGTCTTGCTGATCGTTTATCGCTCGACTCGCGGCTGCAATCCCGCACGCCGCCGCTGTAGCTGACAGCGACACGAAACGATAGAAATCTGACTCGATGGGTGCCGATGGTGTAACAACGCGCCCTGGCGAGCAGGTTCACCGGACATGAGGATCGCAGGAGGTTTTCTCCACAGCCGGACGGCCCGCCGCATCATTGCACTCTTCGTTGTGTCGGCGCTGATTCCGCTCGCCTTGATCTTCATCCTGTCCGCGGACCCGGTAGGGAGCCCGCAACTCGAGGCCGCCGCCATCGGGCCGATGGCCGACCTGAATGCGATCCTCGTCGTGGCCGCCGCTCTGGCGGTCCTGCTCGTGGCCGTGCTGAGCGCCATGCAAATCCATCGCACGTTGGGTCCGCTGAGGACGCTCATCGACGGCACCCGCCGCGCGGGTGACGGGGACCTTTCGGTCCGAGTGGATGTGCCGTCGGACGACGAATTCGGCGAGCTCGCCTCGTCGTTCAACTCGATGGCGGCGCGCCTTGGCAGTCAGTTCACGGCCTTGCTCACCCTTACGGACATCGACCAGGCGATCCTGTCGCGGCTCGATCTCGATCGCGTCATCGAAACGGTGGTCACGCGCATGCGCGACATCGTGCCGGCCGACTTCGTCAGTATCGCGATCGTGGATCGCAATTCCCCGGAGATGCTGCGCATCTACACGAGAAATCAAGGCGCCGACAACGGGCTTCAGCTCGAGCGCTGCGCCTGCGCGATCGACGATGTGAGCGTGCTGCTGGCCTACCCGGACGGACTTTGGCTCGACGGCGCACAGGCCGTAACGCCCTATCTGGCGCCGGCGGCGAAGCTCGGGGCGAAGTCGCTGCTCGTGCTGCCGATCATCTGGCAGAACGCCGTAGTGGGTGCTGTCGTGCTGGGCTTCGCGAGTTCGGCGATGCTCACTGACGAGGAGCGCGCGCGCGCCAGGACCCTTGGCGATCGCGTCGGCGTCGCCTTCGCGACGGCGGCGAAGGACGAGCAGCTCTACTACCAGGCGAACTACGACGCGCTGACCGCGCTCCCGAACCGTCTGTATTTCAAGGATCAGCTCGCCCGTCGGTACGCGCAGGCGCAGCGGGAGCCGCAGCCGTTCGCGCTGCTCTTCATCGATCTCGACAATTTCAAATCGATCAATGACAGCGTGGGTCACGCTGCGGGCGACGAGGTGTTGCGCCAGACCGCGGAAAGGCTGAAGCAGTGCGTGCGCGAGACCGACACGGTGACCCGTCTGGGCGGCGACGAGTTCACGATCATACTGGCGCAGATTCGCGCGACCCGCGATCCCGAATCGGTCGCCGAACATGTCCTGCGGTCGCTGGCGGCCCCGTTCACGATCGCAGGCAACGAGCATTTCCTGAGTGCGAGCATCGGCATCGCACTCTACCCTGAAGACGGCAAGTCGGCGGAGGACCTGCTGCGCAATGCCGACACGGCGATGTATCGGGCGAAGGAGGGCGGGCGCGGACGGTTCGTGTACTTCGAGGAGCGCATGAACGTCGCGGCAGTCGCGCGCGTGAACCTGGAGCGGGATCTGCGGCGGGCGATCGACCGGAACGAGTTCAGTCTCCAGTATCAGCCGCAACTCGACTTGCGCACCGGGCGCGTCTCCGGCGTCGAGGCGCTGTTGCGCTGGAACAGTCCGGACTGCGGCGAGCGCCGGCCGGCCGAATTCATCGTCCTGGCCGAGGAGACGGGGCTCATCGAGCCAATCGGCGAATGGGCGCTGCGCGAGGCGTGCCGCCAGTACGTCGCATGGCAGGAGGAAGGCGTTCGGCTGCCGCATCTCGCCGTGAACGTTTCGGTGCGTCAGTTCAGGCAAAAGGAATTCGTGGCGAAAGTCGGGTCGATCGTGCGGGAGACGGGTATTGCGCCGCAATGCCTCGAGCTGGAGATCAACGAACGCCTGCTGATCGACGCAAATCTTGATGTCGCCGGGATGCTCGACGAGATCCAGGGACTGGGCGTAACGCTTGGCCTCGACGACTTCGGCACGGGCTATTCGTCGCTCGCCTATCTCAAGCGCTTTCCGATGCGGACCGTCAAGATCGACCGCAGGTTCATCACGGACCTCGGCGCCGACGACGATTCAGGCGCGATAGCGGCGGCCATCATCGCCATGGCGCATGCGTTGCAGCGGCGGGTTGTCGCGGAAGGAGTGGAGACCGAACGGCAGGCGGCGATTCTCGCCCGTCTCGGTTGCGACCACATTCAGGGTTACTACTACAGCCGACCGCTGACCGTGCCGATGCTCGCCGAGTTCGTCAATCGAGTGGCAAGCGAGGCTCCGCGACGGACCGCCTCGCGCAAGCTCGCTGCGCGGCGATAGCAATCCCACATCGGCAGGCCCGACCGGAACGATGGTGCCCAGGGCCGGACTCGAACCGGCACGGCGCGGTGAAGCGCCCGCGGATTTTAAGTCCGCTGTGTCTACCAGTTTCACCACCCGGGCATGCTTGCCCGACCCCACGCCGCGCCGACGAAGCGTCGGTCGGCGGGCGAACAAGGCGGGCAACGCTCGCGCATGTTAGCAAACTCCGCTCTGGCGCGCCGGTGCCTGCTGAAGCAACGATGCGACGGCGCAATTCGCATGCGGTCAACCGACTGCTGTCCTCGAACATCGCGTCCGTCAAAGCGGCAGGAACACGGCGGTCGCGAGCGACTGACTGAAGCGGCGGATCGTGCGATTCGTGCGTTGGGCCATCACCATGGCCAGCGTGTCCTGATAGGCGACGAGCTTGCCGATCTCGCGCTCGAACGACAGGTTGGGCGCGCCGGCCGACATCTCGTTGCTGAGGAGCAGCAGCTCGCCATTGGGCCCGCGCGCGCTGGCCAGTTTCCACGCGGCGATCTCGATATTGCGCGCGGCGTTGTACAGACGCTGAGCGTCCAGGCTGTCGGTCAGGTAGAACTGCGACTTGTCGCCGTAGGCCGCGGCGATCATGCTGCCGAGGCCGACGCCGAACGCCATGACACGGTCGCCCGTGAAGTCGGGACGAAACGCGGTCTGCAGGGCGTCGATGCCGCGCTGGTTCGACAGTTCCGCGAAGCGCCACGCGTTTCGCGGATCGAACGCGCGGGCAACGCCGGCTTCCGGCGTCGGGAGGTCACTCTTGCGGAGCTCGCGCGGATTGCGCCGGTAGAGCTTTTCCATCAGCAGTTTCGCTGACGCGATGCTCTCGCGCAGGTGCACCTCGGCGACGGCGTCGATGTCGGACTTGACGAGATCGCTCAACTTGAAGGTCGCTTCGGTCGGCGTCGGCCGGCGACCGGTCGGCGACGCCGTGGGTGGGGAGGTCGACGTCGACGTGCAGGCCGCGAGCAGGCAGGCGGCGAGCGCGAGCAGGGTGGCGCGCATGTCCCAGATGCTGGCGCATCGCGCCGCCCAGTGTCAATCCGCAGGCCGCGGCGCAGCCGGGCGAGGGCGCCGGGCGCTCACGCGCGATGCACGACCGACCTTCCGGTTCGCGGGATTCGTCGCGGCGGTCACATCGCGGTACGATGGAAGCCGGAGGAGGGTCCGCATGCGCAAGCGAACGCTGCCGTTGGCGCACGTCTACCGGCTTCTCGAGCCCGGTCCCGTCGTCCTGCTCACGACCGCGCGCAAAGGTCGCGCGAACGTCATGGCCATGTCATGGCACACGATGCTGGAATTCGAGCCGCCGCTCGTCGGCTGTGTCGTCAGCAATCGCAATCACTCGTTCGAAGCGCTGCGCACGACGAAGGAGTGCGTGATTGCCATCCCCTCGGCCGAGCTCGCGCCCAAGGTCGTGCGCTGCGGCAATGTCAGCGGGCGCTCCGTCGACAAGTTCGCCGCCATCGGGCTCACGCCGATGCCGGCCACGCTCGTCGGCGCCCCGCTCGTCGCCGAGTGCTTTGCCAACCTTGAGTGCAAGGTTGTCGACAGGCGAATGGTGAATACCTACAATTTCTTCGTCCTCGAGATGGTGCACGCATGGATCGAACCGGGAAGGAAGGAAGTGCGCACGATTCACCACCGCGGCCGGGGCGTGTTCATGCTCGCGGGCCCGACACTGACGCTGCCCTCGCGCATGAAATGACCCCGCCCCGCCAAACGTGCGACTGGATTCCGCGGCGATGAGGGAGGCGCTGCCCGCGGGCGCAGTACCAAGGTTGCGGCAAGGCGCATGGCGGCTCGCAACGACCGTTTGCGCCGCGCTGTTGGCCCTGGCGGCGTGCGGTACCGAAACCCCACCGTCGCCGGCGCTTCCCGCCGGTGGGGAGTGGCGCGAGTTCCAGGGAACATGGACCGCGGCCGGCAACCGGCAGACCATTCGCCTCGGGGGCGATCGGCGCGCCTCCATCGTGAAACTCAACGGATCGTTGCTGTTGGCCGGACCTTCGCGCCCGGGTGTGGGTTTTCGCGCCGAAGCGATCGTGCTCAACGACAGCGCCACCGGGATGGTCGGCCGTTCCGTCTGGACGGACGAGCGCGGCGATCAGGCCTTCAGCGAGCTGCGCGGCGAAGGCACGGCGACGGGCAACCGGATCGTCGGCACTTTCGTTGGCGGCACGGGGCGATACGTGGGCGTGACGGGGGCCTACGAGTTCTCGTGGCGTTTCGTGCTCGAGGCCGACGACGGCACTGTGCAGGGTCAATCGGAGGGACTTAGGGGCCGGGTGCGCGTCGGCGCCTCACCGTACCTCGGGCGCGGGAGGTTCGCGGCCATGATCGGTCCGGCCCTGATCCTCAAGCGCGCGCTGCCATTCGCTCTGGCATTCGGCATCTGGTTTGCGCCGGTCCCGGCCGGACTCACGCCGCCCGCCTGGCACCTTTTTGCGGTGTTCGTCGCGGCGATCGCGGCGGTGCTCGCGGGCGCCTTCCCGCTCCTCACGTCGACCATGCTGGCGGTAGCCGCGGTCGTCCTGACCGGCACCCTATCGCCCGCACAGGCGTTCAGCGGCTTCGCCAACGCGACGGTGCTGCTGGTAGTGATCGCGTTCCTCGTGGCGCAGGCGATCGTCAAGTCCGGGCTGGGACACCGGATCAGCCTCTTCATGGTGAGCCGTTTCGGCCGCTCCTCGCTGGGCCTCGCGTACAGCGTCGTGCTCACGGACGCGCTGATCGCGCCGGCATTCCCGAGCAATACCGCGCGCGGCGGCGTCATCTATCCGGTCGTGCTGTCCGTGGCGATGGGATCCGGCTCGCGCCCCGACGATCCCGAGGGCCGACGGCTCGGCGCGTACCTGATGTTCTGCGGCATGGCGAGTCTTGCCGTGTCGTCCGCACTCTGGATGACGGCCACGTCGGCCAACCCGATCGGCATCCAGGTAGCCAACGAGTTCGGATTGAACATCAATTTCGGCAGCTGGCTGATCGCTGCGTCGGTGCCGGCACTGACCGCGATCCTGCTCTTGCCGTGGGTCGTCGCGCGTATCTTCCCGCCCGGCGTCGGCGCGACGCCCGAAGCCCCGGTCGCCGCGCGGAAGGCGCTCTC
This sequence comes from uncultured beta proteobacterium, assembly GCA_963823215.1. Classification (GTDB taxonomy): domain Bacteria; phylum Pseudomonadota; class Gammaproteobacteria; order Burkholderiales; family Casimicrobiaceae; genus CAIWHR01. The sequence continues at coordinate 167,587 of CAWGKT010000015.1, read as the reverse complement.
GGCACTGGGACCGCTGTCGCGCGACGAGCGAATCACCGCGGTGACGTTTGCGCTGATGGTCTGCGGCTGGATCTTCGCCGACCGGTTGCAGCTCAACGTGACCAGCATCGCCTTCGCCGGACTCGGCGTGCTGCTGATGACCAACGTGCTGACGCTGGACGACATCGCGGCGCAGGGCGACACGCTCACGATCTTTCTGTGGCTCGCGGTCCTGTTCGCCCTGAGCGGGCAGTTGAACGAGCTGGGATTCATGGGTTACGCGGGCCAGCGCCTCGCGTCGCATCTGGGCGGCCTGTCGTGGCCGGTGACGTACGTGACGCTCGTCGTGCTCTACGTCGCGATCCACTACATGTTCGTGAGCCAGTCGTCGCAGGTTCTGGCCCTCCTGGGCGTGTTCCTCGACGTGGGCATCCGCGGCGGCGTGCCCGCGCCGCTGATGGCGTTCGCGCTGCTGTTCGCGAGCAGTTATTTCTCGGTCATCACGCCGCAGGGGGGCAGCCAGAACGTCATCTTCGTCGGCAGCGGCTACCTGACGCAGCGCGAACTCTATCGGCTCGGATTGCTCGTGACGCTATTCTTCCTCGTCGTGTTTCTCGTGGTCGGGACGGCATGGATTCTGCTGATCACGGGGTGACCTGACCCAGGATGCGGCGAAGATGGCGACCATTTCACCTGCGCCGCGAGAGATGGCCCGGCCGACGAGGGTGAGCCGAGCCATCCCCGAACTCAACGTGAGCTCGTCCTCTCACCGGAAGCGGCGCGTCTCAACTCGGCAATCAGCCGATCCGCTCCATCGTTGCGCGCGGTTGCCCGCATGAGGATATCCGGAGGCAACACGGCCATCCCATAGTACGTCCGGTTCCAGTTGTCGGCTACGTCGATCACGCTGCCCTCGAGATTGAGGCCGCCATAGATTCCCTTGGAGCGACTGAAAGCGACGAGGTCGGTGGTGATGTCACTGTTTGCGCCGGCCCCGACCGGGCCTGCGGCGACGCTCACGTCTCCGCCCAGCTTGACCGAGGTTGCCAGCAACGAGTTCATGCCCTTCTCGGTCATTACCAGCGTCACCGTCTCCGACACGGAGACACCAGCCTGAAAGCCGACGCTCGCTGCGCCGACGTTATAGAACGCCGGGCCGGCCCAGCGGCCCGTCTGGGTGTCGCGTGCGAGCAGGACGGCGCGACCGCCCGATCCACCGAGGATCCACCCCGCCTTGACCACTGTCGGTGCGATCAGAACACCTTTGGCGCGCCCGATGTGCCGCTGCATCCAGGTCATGTCGGGATCGCGCATGAAATTGTTGAACGTCACCTCGGATGCGTTCACAAGATCCTGTTGCTCGGATTGCGCGAATGCATGCCCACTGGCAGCGACGACCGATGCAACCGTGAGCAAACCCAGCCATCGTCGTGTGGCCCTTCGCGTGATGTCGGTATAGGAAGCCATGCTGTACTCCTTTCCTGGTTAACCGGGATGCGCGCAATCTGAACACGAACGTCCAATCCGGACGCGGTGGACGCGGTCGAGACGCGCGATTACAGGATCGTCCCCTGAACCGGTTCGCGCTGTCGGCGAGCAACTCATGCAGGTGTAGGAAACGGCCGGCAACGCCCCGTGGGGGCATGCCCTTGCTGGCAAATGCGTGGCCGCTCGCAGGATCAACGAGCCATTCGTCGTCTGGCGGACCGGGGCGCAGCCGACGTCCTACGCGGACGTAAGTTCCCGCCTACGTCGGCTTCAGGTCCCGTCCGAGTGCGGCGGACGCGATGGCCGTGGATGATGGATGCGTGGCAGTGGATCGGACATAGGGTTCAATGCCCCTGCCGCCCCATTCCACGCGAGTGTGGAATGCCAACGACACAAAGGAGCCAAGATGATGAAGGCGCACAATCGGATGGCACCACTGGCAATTCTCTTCGTCGGCGCGACGCTGGCGAGCGCCGGGTGCAGCGACCGCCATTCCACGGAGACCACCAGCCAGAAGGTGGAGCGCAATGCGGAGAAGGTCGCCGCCGCGACGGATCGTGCGACGTCGCAGGCCGCAAACGCGGTCGTAGACGCCGCCATTACCGCCAAGGTGAAGTCGGCGATCATCGCCGAGCCGGGGCTGAGTGCTCTGCGCATCGATGTCGACACGAAGGACGGCGTCGTGACGATGTCCGGTGTGGTCGAGAACTCGACGCTGAAGGAGCGCGCGACACAGACTGCGCAGCAAGTCAGCGGTGTGAGGTCGGTAATCGATAATCTCTGCCGTGAAAGTCGACGGGCTGACGCCCGCAAGTGGACGATCGCGCGATCGATCGTCGGATGCCCGGTGGACAGCGCGTCACCGGGCATTTTCGCGGACGCTCCGCTCAACCTCTCCTGCCGAGGAGGCGTGACACGAACACAGTGTCCTCGATCGTGTGTGTCGCATCGGCACGTCGCAGCCACGGGTCGTCCTTTGGAATCCGCGCCGCGGTAAATTGCATCTGCGTCACGTCCACGACGCATCGCCGGTAGTCTGGATCCGGAGTCAACGTGCTCCATGGAACGGCGAGCCGGCGTCCTCCGAGCCCCATCACGCCTCCGACAGCCAGTACCGCATGTCGGACACAACCGGTCGTCGGATCGATGATGATTTCCTCGAGCCTGCCCACATAGTTGCCGTCGGCATCGTAGACATTGTTCCCCACCAGATTTCTCACTCCCAGGAGGCAACCATGTTTCGACGCCTGGGAGACTGCCGGGCTCGCGCCAAGCCTTCGAATTCTTTCGAACATGCCATTCTCCACGAGTTAGCGGATGCAAGCGCGCCACGCGGGCAACCTGCCCGTCCGGGGTGGGGCCAACACGAACCACGTGACGCCCCCTGGGTGCGGATTGCAGTTCGACCATATCCGATATCGGTCGACGCGAATGTGCGCTGGCCAACCAAATATCACCGCCAGGTACCCTGCGCGCAACGCGCCTTTGTCGGAAGCGGAAACGTCGGACAAGTCCTACACCGTTTCGCGGTGCAGACTACATGGCTATCGGTCGCATCCGTATGGCGTTCCCCGGTCGCCGCGAATAGTCTTGCATCGCACGCTGGAAATCACCTGATGGAGGGCGAACATGGATCGGAAGATCAGCAGCCAGTCTGGGGAAGATCTGCTGTCGGCGCTCAACGCGAAGGCGGAGGCCTTGTCGATTCGGGACGCAAGTGCCTGGGACGAAGCCATCGATTGGGGCGCCCCCGACTACAGTACGTTGTGCCCGCCGGAGTGGCGATCGACCGCAGCCCCCGATTTCGATTGACCCGCTGCGGCGCTGCTTGGCAACGGGAAGGCTTTCGGTATCACCACGGCCGTACGAGATCGGCATTCCCTTCTGACAAAAGCGCCGGAGCACAAAAGCTATTGACGTCCGTCGCGCGCCGGGTGGTCCGGCGCAGTGTTCCGAGACTGCGACGGGCCGCCCTTTGACTGCGAGTCGACCCGGGGAGTGGTAATGATCGATGTGCAAGCGATCGACGCCGAGTCGCCACTCCCCGCAGCGGTCGAGGAGCAGGCTCGCCCGCTCGATACACGTACCGTCGCAATCGTCACGGTCGCGTTGATCGTGGCGCCCTTCGTGCTCCACGCCGGAGCAGCCTTCTTCATTCCCCTGTTCGTAAGCCTGTTCATGAGCTTCGCCCTGACTCCCGCCGTCGACTGGATGGAGCGTTGTCGGGTGCCACGCGACTTCGGAGCCGCGATCACCATGGTGCTCGTGATCGCCGGTGTCGGCATCGGTATCCAGCAGGCACTGAACGGGGCAACCGACGTCCTCGAGGAGTTGCCGCATGCCGTGCAGCAGTTGCGCGTTGAAGTGACCAAATGGCAGCGCGACGGGCAAGGCCCGTTGAAGCAGGTGCGCAAGACTGCCGACGAGCTCCAGAAGCTGGCAGGCGCCACGACGACCCCCGGCACCAATTCGACGCCGTCCGCGCCGCCCCCTCCAGAGCCCAAGGCGTTGGTCGCGGCGGGCACCGTGGGCATGGCAATTGTCGTCGGCCAGCTCGCTTCGGTCCTCTTTCTGACCTACTACCTGCTCGCAGCGGGCGACCTTTTCCGCCGCCGGCTCATGCAGGCGATGGGCCCGTCATTGACGCCGCGCAAGAAGGCGCTGCAGATCCTGAATCAGATCCATCAAGTGAGCCATCGCTATTTTGCCCTGGTCCTGGCGATCAACATCGCCGTCGGCATCGCCACGTCGGCAGGACTGTACCTGCTCGATGTCCGCTACCCGGCGTTCTGGGGCATTGCCATGGCGATTCTCCACACCATACCTTACGTTGGTGCCGCTGCCGTGACCACGGCCGTCGGCCTGGTGGCCTACCTGCAGTTCGACAACCTCGCCCAGGCGATCGCCGCCGCCGCCGTGCCACTGACCTCTGCCGCGCTGATCGGTGTCTGGCTGCAAACGGCGCTGATGGGCCGCAGCGCACGCATGAATGCGGTGGTCGTCTTCGTCGCGCTCCTCTACTTCGGCATGGTGTGGGGCGGATGGGGGCTGCTGCTGGCGTTCCCGATCGTTGTGACGATCAAGATCGTCTTCGGCGCAATCGAGCGCCTCAAGCCGGTTGCCATGCTGATGGACGCCTGACATGGCGACGGATATCGGGTGGCGCCGCCTTCCGCACGTCATCGCGTTTGCCGCCGCGTTGCTGGTTGCCGGATGCGCGACACTGCCTGCAGGTCTCGAGGCGACGACGCGCGGCAGCTCGCCGGCTCTGCGGCGGAACTCGTTCTCGGGCTCTGGCAAGAAAGCCATCTCGGACGGACAGCATGCATCGAAAAAAATGCCAGCGGCGAGGTAACGATTACCACACGTTCAAGACCCGCTCGGATCATGCACGCGCGTGCGTATTGCCGCCGATCCCCTGAAATCCGTCGCGTAAACATGTGTTTCCGGAGATCGGCACGGCGAGCGGGTTGCCGGTGCGAACGCGCGGCACGCGTGTTGCTCCTGTCGTGTGTACCAACCAACCACTCGATGGGGGCCCACATGCAATCGTTACGCCAAGATCGGATCTTTCCCGACCCGCCGACTCCCACCGCGCGGCACGAGCTCGCGTTGTCAGGGAATTCGTCGCCCGGATCCACGGTGACGATGCTGGGTACCTACATCGCCCATCACCGCCGCGCCGAGTACGCGCGGACGCTCGTGCGCATCGCGGAGCGCGCGCAGGAGATCCCCGCGATCGGATACGATGCGCGGCGCACGGCCCTTGACCCCAGACAAAACCGGCTGTTGGCCGCGATCGAGGCGAGCACGTACGCAGACTTGCTGCCGCAGCTGGAATTCGTCGCCCTGCCGGAGCGGTGGGTGATCTGCGAAGCGGGCGGCGCGCTCGAGCACGTCTACTTTCCGGTGAGCGGCATCGTATCGTTTCTCTTGGAGTCGGCAAGCGGAACCTCCGTCGAAGTCGGTCTCTCGGGCAACGAAGGGCTGGTCGGCATCCACCTGCTCCTGGGCGGGAGCCGCCCGACCAGCCGGGCGGTCGTGCGCAGCAGCGGGCACGGGTACCGGCTCCGCGCCGACGTCTTGAAGGCGAAGTTCGAGAGCTGCCCGGCGTTGCGTCAACCGCTGTTGCGCTATGCGCAGGCACTGATCGCGCAGACGACGCAGATGGCCGCGTGTCATTGCCATCATCGGCTCGAGCAGCGGTTTGCCCGCTTGCTGCTGTCGACGCTCGACCGCCTTGGCGCGAACGAGCTTGCGCTTACGCAGGACACGATGGCAAGCCTCCTCGGGGTACGCCGTGAGAGCATCACCGAGGTGGCCGGACGACTGCAAACCGCTGGTCTGATCCGCTATCGCCGCGGCCGGATCACCGTGCTGAATCGGCCGCGCCTGGATGCACTCGTCTGCGAGTGCTACGCGCTGATCCGGGACGAATTCGACCTTCTGATTCCCGGGCGGGACGCCACGGACCAACCCGCCACGCCGATTGCGAGGCGCTTTCATTACACCGTCGCATCGGGTGCCGGCGTTGCGTTCGCAGGCGCCCGGCGGGAGGCGCAGCCTCATCGCGGCGCGTCCGCTGTTTGAACGATGCCGGCGTCGGCTCGCTCTGTGCGCGCCCGTGACCATCTTGGCGTCGGCCATTCGCGCCCGGAGGGCAGTCGGCGTGGACAGCGGGGGGGCGGCCGGACGGCGTGTCGCATCTTGCGCGATCAGCGCGCAAGGTCGTTCTGCACCGGCACCCGGATCTCCACCACGGTGCCAATGCCGGGCTCGCCCAGAATGGAGAACTTGCCCCCCAGTGCGCGCGCCCGCTCGCGCATGGATAGGAGTCCGTGCGCCGTGGCGTTGTGCGGTTTCGACCTGTCGATGCCGATCCCGTCGTCCGCGATGCGCAGCACCCATTGATCGTCGTCCCGGAGCAGCGTGACCGCGACATTCTTCGCCTGGGCGTACTTGGCGATGTTGGTCAGCGATTCCTGGACCACGCGATAGAACGCGATGCTGTAGGCCGGGGAGAGTTGGAGGTCCTCGTCCCCCATCTCCACGCGGCATGGCAGCGCCATGCGCTTGCTGAACTCGCTGCATTGCCATTTGAGTGCCGCCCCGATGCCGAGGTTGTCGAGCGCCGTCGGCCGCAGGTTCTCGATGATCCTGCGCTTGACCTGGACGGCCTCGTCGATCGCCACCATCGCGCGGGTCAGACGAACGCGCTGGTTTGCGGCGAGCTTGTCCGACAGGAGATGCAGATCGATCAGGACCGCCGCCAGGGTTCCTCCCAGCTCGTCGTGAATCTCGCGCGCAAGCTTCGCCCGCTCCTCCTCCTGCAGCTGCTGCAGATAGTGCGACAGTCCCGTGAGCTCGGAGGTACGCTCGCTTACGGTCCTCTCCAGCTTCACATTGCGCTCCGTCACTTCGGCCGCTTCGCGGCGGCGCCGCCGCGCTTCCTGGTACAGCGTGACGGCGCCCAGCGTGACCAGGACGAGATTGAGGCCGACCACGAGCAGGAACTCCCTGCGCAACTGGTCCTGGTGGCCGCCGAACGACTGGATCCGTCGATCGTCTTGCGTCCTCTCTTCCGCAGCCATGCCGTCGAGGGCCAGGCGCAGTCCGCTCATCGTGACCGCCCCCTCGCGCGTAAGCTGGAACGCGCGTAACGCATCGTCACCGCCATCGCGCTTGGTGGCGAGAGACCGCTCCATCTGCGCCATCCGGGCGTCCAGCAGCTTCCTCACCGTGGCAAGCTGCGCGATCTGCACGGGATTTTCATGCGTCAGCCGCCCGAGGTCGTCGAGCTCCTTCGGCAATTCCCGGCGCGCCTCCTCGTAGGGCTGCAGGTAGGTGGCGTCCGCCGTCAGCAGAAATCCCCGCTGCGCGGTCTCCGCATCGACGACTCTGCGATAGATCTGCGCGATCCGGTGCTCGGCCTCTTGCGTGTGCCGGGCCCACAGCGCGGCATTGCGCAATGCTGCGAAGCCGCGCTCGGCACTGTAAAGCGCGGTGATGTTCAGCAGGACCGCGAGCGTAAGAACGGCGAGCCCGAAGAGCCCGTATCGGGAAAAGCTCATGGATCGTGTTGCCTCGATCCCGAGCGTACGCATTATCGGTTCGGCTTTCTGTAGGACATGTCCGACGTCGCGAGAGGATGTTCCCTACAGGAACTCCCTTTGGTCACTTACATTCACCGACGCCCCAATCGTCCAGTATTGGCATCAGCAGGTCAACTCGAAAAATAGCGGGAGCGCGGCCATGAATTCCGAATTCGCTGAAGCGGATGTCACCTTTGTGGACTTTTCGACGGAAGGCTCGACGGTGGTGGGGGGCTCTGCGACGATCGCCACCTATTCCGCCCCGAGGGGCCGCGGTCCCGATGGCAGGCCGCGGACGTCGTCGGGCGCCAGCGCCCCGCTGATCGGCGAGGCACCCGAAATGCAGGATGTCGTCGAGCGCATCCGACGGATTGCCCCATCGCTCGCTCCCGTCATGCTCGTGGGCGAGTCGGGCACCGGAAAGGAAGTTGCGGCCCGATTGCTGCACACGCAGAGCCTGCGCCGCAAGGGGCCGTTCGTCAGCGTCAACTGCGGCGCCATTCCGACGAATCTGGTCGAAGCCGAGCTCTTCGGATACGAACGCGGCGCCTTCACCGGTGCGGCCCGGCAGCATCACGGCTACTTCGAGCGTGCCTGCGGGGGAACGTTGTTCCTCGACGAGATCACCGAGATGCCGATCGAGTTGCAGGCGAAGCTGCTGCGCGTGCTCGAAAGCGGGCGCATGGTTCGCCTCGGCGGAACCGAGGAGATTGCCACCGACGTTCGCATCGTGACGGCCACCAATCGATCGCCCGCCGAAGCCGTCCACGAGCGCCGCCTGCGGGAGGACGTCTACTATCGCCTGGCCGTCATCGTGGTCCACCTGCCGCCGCTGCGCCACCGCGGCGACGACATCGTGCTACTCGCGGAGACTTTCCTTGCACAGCTCAACCGGACATTCGGCACTGCAAAGCGGTTCGAGCCGGGGACGTTGGCGGTTGCGATGACGCATGCCTGGCCCGGGAACGTCCGCGAGCTCAAGAACTGCGTGGAGCGCAGCTATGTCCTGTCGGACGAGGTTGTCAGGCTGGATGTGCAGCCCGTACTGGACATTGCCAAAGAAACCGATTTCGGGCAATGCATTCGTCTTCCGATCGGCACGACCATGGCCGATGCCGAGCGCGAATTGCTGCTCGCAACCCTGCGGCACTGCCGGGGCAACAAGCGACGCGCCGCCGACGTGCTCAGGGTCAGCCTCAAGACCGTGTACAACAAGCTCGTCGGATACGGGAACGACCTCCCGATGCTCCGGGCCGCCGGAGAGCGCTGAGGATCGCCGTGAGGGTCGGCAGGCGTTACAATCGGCATCGCATCAGCCGTGACGAGGCAGGCACTCGACTGGTGCTTTTTGCCATACTGGTCGTTATCGTCTTCACCATCATTGAGTAACCTGAACCCTGACGGCAAGTCGATGATCGGCACTCCGCACCGGGTTTTCCTTGCCGATGACCATGCCCTCTTCCGTGAGGGCGTGAAAGCGCTGCTTGCCGAGGAGCCCGACATCGCCGTCGCGGGTGAGGCCGGAACGGCGAAGGAAACGCTGCAGCGGATCAAAAACGAGCCGTGGGATATGCTGCTGCTCGACATCTCCCTTCCGGACGGCTCCGGGATCGACCTGCTCCGGCAGATTCGCCCGCACAAGCCCGAGTTGCCGATCCTGATCCTGTCGATGCATCCGGAGGAGCAGTTCGCGGTGAGTCTGTTGCGTGCGGGAGCCAATGGATATATCACGAAGGACGCCATTCCCCAGCAGGTCGTGCAGGCGATCCGCACGCTCTTGAACGGCCGCAAATACATCAGTTCGACCGTCGCGCAAAGCCTGGCCGAGGACGTCGGGGGTGACGGCCGCCCGCGGCACGAGCAGCTGAGCAGACGGGAATTCCAGGTCTTCTGCAAGCTTGCGGGGGGCCGGACGGTCGGTGAGATCGCGACCGAGCTGTTTCTCAGCAACAAGACGGTAAGCACCTATCGCGCGCGCATTCTCGAGAAGATGAACGCGCGGACGAATGCCGATCTCACCTACTATGCGATAAAGAATGGCCTCATTCAGTAGCACGTTGCCGCCGGATGATGGAACTCGTCGACGGGTCACCCCGCTCACGGCCACCGAGAACGGCGTGCCGGAAACGTCGTTCCTGCGCGTGTTTCTCGTCGAGGATTCGGCGTCGGTACGCGAACGTCTCACCGATTTCCTGTCGGAGGTGGGCGAAGTCGAAATGACCGGCTTTGCCGAAACCGAGGCCGATGCGGTGCGCGAGTTGCTCGCACGCCCGGTCGACGTCGCCATCGTCGATCTCAACCTCAAGCAAGGCAGCGGCATCGGCGTGATCGAATCGATCCGCGCACGGCACACTACGGCGCCGCCGACGATCATCGTGCTGACCAACTACGCATTCCCCGAATTCGAGTCCGCTTGCCTGAAGCGGGGCGCCGACTACTTCTTCGACAAGTCCACCCAGTTTGGCGCCCTGAAGTCGCTGCTCGGTTCGATGCGGCGCGGCGCGCACTGATACCGTCACCGCTTACCGGCAGGTCGGCACCGGCAAAAAAGGGGCGGATGCTGGCATCCGCCCAAGAGCGTCCGGGAAGGGAGGATCCGCGGACGGTTGACTGTCCCCCGGGAGGGGGCAGGAGCGACTACTTGCGAAACTTCGCCTTGGCGGCGTTCACGCAGGAATCCTTGGCCGTGCTCCCAGCAGGCGATGCAACGGACGGCTGATCATGATTTGGGCCTCGCCGGCTGTTGGTGGCCGGGAGCGTCGTTCGACCGATGAAGCGACTCGTCCGGCGACCGGTCGCGGTACCGGTCCTCGATACCCTCGATTCGATCCCAATTCATCGCGCTCTCCTTCATGTGGTCGAGGGCGAACATCGCCCGCCTGCCCATCTTGGGGAGCAGCGCGCGTGCCAATTCATCAGGCTCGCGAAAACAACAACTTATCTTTTTCTTCGACCGTGCCGGTTGCAAAAACTCCTGCCAACGTGGCATTTTTTGCATCTGCTCAGCAAGCCGCAGGAAGCGTGAGCATCAATGAAAATCCAGTCGGGCCTCCGCCCGCGACGAACGAGCCCCCAAAGGCCGTCGCGCCCTGCCTGAGAGCGTCGGCCTCCTCGCTCTCCTTGCGGCTCAGCGCGACCGGCAGCCTGGAATCGTCGACGAGGGCGTGAACGCGGAGGAAGAAGCGATCTTCGGAAGCGTAGAGCTCAAGGGTGACATTGCCGGCGCGCTTCCGCACCGCGATCGCGTCGAGCGCCCATTCGGCCGATCGGAAGATGACAAACGCCATTTGCGGATCCTCCGTCCTCACGCGCTGATCCAGCTGCGCCTCGACCGCCACGCCGCCGGCGCGCGAATAGGCGCGGGCCAGGTTGGCCATCGCTTCCGTGAGGCCGTGCCGTGCGGGCTGCAGCGGATCGTCGCCGTAGGCAGCGGCGTGCGCCTCCAGCGCCTGCTCGATCGCCGCCCGTAGTGAGCGTCGGTGCCCGCCCGTTTCCGAGTCGGCCGGCGCCTCCGTCGCCACGAAGGGCAATCGCAGCAGCGCATCGTGCAACAGAGTTCCGACTCCGGCGTCCCGTGCCGTCGACGAAGCGTCCGATGCGGTTACGGGCGCCGTCCTGACCTCGCTGGGCGGGATCACCACGATGAATGACCTCAGGCGCCGCAGCGCAAGGAAGAGCGCACCGGCGAGCAGCAGCGTCACGCCCGCCATCATGAACAGGTCCCGGCGCGCATCGCCAACGGCTCGCCTTCTCGACTCGCGGACTTGATCGAGCTCGTGCAGCTCGCGCGACCTGAGCGTTGCGATGATCGTGAATATTTCGTTGGAATTCGCCTTGGCGGAGCGATCGACCGGTATGTCGGCTACGGGGTCGTTCGCGCTCAGGGTTCCTTCGATGCTCGACGCGGCAAGTGCCGTCCGCTCGGCGATCATCGGAACGAGCTCCTCCAGCAGGCCAAGCTCGGTCGGGTCGTCGCGCATCCTGTCGCGCAGCGCCGCCAGCAGCGCCGGAGCGCGACTGCGGCCCCGCTCCAGACTCGCCGCAGGAGCGTCCACCGACGCTGCGGCGGCCGGTCCCGCCGCCTCGATGTCGCTGACTGCATCTCGGAGGGCTTGCAGGTCGTCCAGGGTCGTGCCGCTGTGCGTCGTCGAAATGGTCAACCGCGCAAGGTCGTCCAGGCGCGCCAACCCGAGCCACAGCGAGCCGAACGCGTAGGCGATCACCAGAACGAGAAGTCCGTAGGGTAGAAAGAGCGGGGGAATGGAAAGGCGCATGGCGGACACCCCGTGAAAGCCGGTTTTGCGCAGTCTATACGATCGGCTCCGCGGCCGAGGGCGGCGAAGCGCCGCGCGCGACCCGGGTGCCGTTGCGCGCCTTGGCGCCGATCGACGCTCACCGCCGATTTCGTGCATTGCAAGTCTTACAATAGATCATTCGATATTCCTTCCCAACGGCGTTGAATCGCCATGCCATCTACGCTATGTTTTCGACACCCGTCGCGCCGTGAAGCGGCCACGTCGCAACGAAGCGGACAAGCGCGGCGCGATATCGGGTGGCGCGAAAGAATAGGCGGTCTGTCGGATCGTGACGGGAGGGGGCGCCGGTCGAAGCGCAGGCGGATCGGCGCGGCACCAGTGGCGGCGCAATGTGACGACGCGCCGCCGTGCGCTTGATGAGCGCGCTCCGCTGCCTGGTTCCGAAAAGGTGAGAGGCACAGCACGCAAACCATAGAACGCTCCATCGGGCCCCGAGACGAGTTGCCGGTTATTCTCGGAGCGCTGAACGCCCTCAGGCGTGGCGATCCCGCGGTGCGGCTGCCGCTGGATTGGTCCGGCATGGCGGGCCGGGTTGCCGACGTATTCAACGACGTCGCGGAGCGGAACGAGCGCATGGCTCAGGAGCTCGCGCGATTGAGCCGCGTCGTCGGCAAGGAGGGGAAGCCTGCAAAGCGAGGCTCGCTCGGGGAAGTCACCGGGTTCTGGCGCGATTCGACACCCACACCAGCCGGTCGCGTTGCCAAGGAGCGGACAGTTGCGTATCGCGGTAATGGGGGCAGCAACCTTCGTCACCAAGGCAAGCCCGACGCGCAGGCCCAGTCCGAGCCAGGCTACCAATTCGATTAGTCGCGTCGCCTGGTAGCAAAGGGCACGCGAACCCAAAGTGTGTTCCGCCAGGGCCCCGTTCGCGGCCAACTTGTCGCCGGCGCCCGTCGCAAAGCTAAAACGGGGATCAGGGCTGAAAGGCGTAGGGCGGCAACGTAACGAGGCGCGTGTCATCGATGGGGCCGCCGACCGTGAAGTGATACAGGCTTTGCCAGCGATCGTCATCGATCCCGAGCAGTCCGTGCATCTCGTCGTCGAAGTAGCAGCCGATCCCCGTGGAGCGCACGCCCGCTGCTTCCGCTTCCAAATAGAGCGCATGCCCGAGTATTCCGCATTCCCAGAACAGATGACGGTAACGCCACGGTTCCTCGTGTGCGAGTTCGACATGCGCGAGCATACCCAGGGCGAAGCACGAGTCGGCCGCGATGTCCTGGTGACAGCAGATCGTTTTCGCGATGGCGCGTAGGTCGTACGGCAACAGCAGATAAAGCGGTAGGTGTTCGGGGCCTTTCTTCTGCCACAGCCATTCCTGGTGCATCGATGACCTGAAATCGGCAAGCACCGATGGCGCTCGCAGGAACAAGTACAGCCCGGGATCGAGCCCCGCCACCCGATGCACCATCAGCGCGGCGTGCACCTGCGGTGGTGTGGCGAGCGTGTTCCAGGGTGGCGTGTTCGCGCGTACCATGAGCGCGTCGAGCATCGCGAAAAACGATTCGTCGGCGATGTGCGTTTCCCCGTCGAAGTCGACCGCGCTGCGGCGCTGCCGGGCGATTGTCGCGAACGTGGGATCGAGGAGGGGACCACGAGGTGGGGGCAGCGGCGCCGGGCGATAGGCCACCGGTTCGGAAGTCGCAGGCTTTCGCGTGGCGCGGTGAATCGAATCGATGTCAGGCCACGGCACGTGTTCCGCGCTCAAGCGGTTGGCGCGACCGGACCAGGGCACATCGCGCAGTGCGTCGTGCATGTGCTCGAGTCGCGGTCGTGAGGTTGCTGGCCCAACCCAAAGCAGAGCATCCGGTGCTTCCCGCTCCGCACCACCGAGATCGACCTCGCGATCGAGTCCAAGCAACGCGGACACTAGCTCATCACTGGCCGAGGCAAGCAAACGCGTCTGCCAGCCGAACATCGCTGCGGCGTAGCAGAGCGCGGCGATCGCATGCCCGCAATCATGCTGGCAGTACCGCCACGCCCGCATTCCGTATTTCCATGCCTCGCGCCAGTAGATCGAGGTAAGGCCCAGCACGACGCCGCCGTTCCCGAAAGCGGCCGACCAGCGCGGATCGTCGAGCGCGGCCCGTCGTTCCAGCGTGTGATCACGGCTTACATAGTGATAGACGCCTGCCGATAGTCCGGGGAGATTCGGACACAGCAAATAGCCCTCCGTGGGATGCAGATTGCCGCTGGAAGGATTGCAACGCAGCGCCCAACGCTTGCCTTCGAAAGACTTCCAGGCCGACAGACCAAGCGAGAGCTCGAACAGGACTGCAATGCTGCGAACTTCGAACGCCTGCATCGCCGGAAGTTCACCGCGCCGGAGCGCGGCGTAGCGTGTGGGCAGTGCTTCGGCCGCCAATGGCAGTTCGATCGCGGCCGCGCCCGCATAGTGCCGAAACGGATCGGGTTGATTCGCCCAATCCAGTCGGCCGGGACCGGGCGCGTACCGGTCTAGGCGGTGCTTGCTGCCGTGGTGATATTCGAGGAGCACGGAATCAGGCAATTGCAGCCCCGCCGATCACGCCGCTCGTTCCGATTCGGGACTCCATCTGCCGTCGCACGCCAACGCACTTATCTTGCCCCGCCGCTAGAGCGCTTGCTGTGCGGTCGGCACCGTTTCCGCAACGACGTAACTGGCTCATATCTCCATCGCCTCACACTCCATCGCTGCTTCGGCCATCAGGCTGTCGACGTCGCGATAGATAGAGGCGACGGCAAGTACGCGTCCATTGCGTTTGTATCGCAACACGCAGTCGCGGGTTGCGATTGCACCGTCGATCGCAAGCTCGTCCCAGGTCTCGGCGTGACCCACGTAGTTGATCGTGACGTCGTAGTGTTGGCTCCAGAAGAATGGTACAGCGTCGAACTTCTCCCGGCCGCCGAGCATGTTCAGCGCGGCCGTCTGGCCCTGGCGCTGTGCGACAACCCAGTGTTCGACACGGATCGCCGCACCGCTGTGCCTGTCGGGCCACCGGGCGATGTCACCCGCTGCGAAGATTCCGGGTGCGCTGGTCTCCAGATATTCGTTGACCGTTACGCCACGGTCGATCGCAAGGCCGGCGTTCTCGGCCAGCGCCAGTCGCGGCCGCACGCCGACACCGGCGACGACCAAATCCGCATCGATCGTGCCGCCGCTCTTCAGTGTGACTTGGCGCGCGTCGATCGCCGTCGCCGCGTCCTCCAGGTGGAAGATCACGCCGTGGTCTTCGTGCAGGAGGCGCACGAAGTCCCCCATCTGTGGGCCCAGCACCCGCTCCATCGGCCGCTTCTCCGGTGCCACGACGTGTACCGCGATGCCGCGCGCGCGAAGCGAGGCGGCGACCTCGAGGCCGATGAAACTCGCCCCCATCACGACGGCGTGCCGTGCCGTTGCCGCCCGCGCGATGATGGCACGGCAATCACCAAGCGTTCGCAGTGCGTGCACGTGCGGCAGGTCCATGCCCAGTAGCGGCAATCGCACCGGCTCGGCGCCGGTCGCAAGCAACAGCCGGTCGTAGGCGACCGTATTGCCATCGTCGAGAACGACCGCGCGCGCACGTAGGTCGATGTTGGTGACGGCCGTATTCAGCCGCAAATCTATGCCCTGTTCGGTGTAGAAGTTGTCTCCGCGCAAAGGGACCCACTCCTCCGGCGCGCTGCCGGCCAAGTAGTCCTTGGACAGGTTCGGCCGGTCCACCGGCGGCGCGTTGTCGTCGCTCAATATCACGATGCCGCCCTGGAAGCGCTGGCGACGCAGCATTTCCGCGGCCGCGAAGCCCGCCGCACCGCCGCCGATAACCACAATCTTCTGCGGCCATCCGGACGCGGGTGCGACACGGCTGTTCGGTGTCGGCGCCGCCTTCTCTCGCACGAACACCTTGTCGCCGCGCACCTCAGTCAACCAGCACGCGACGGGGCTGAGCGCCGGCGCCCGAACCGCCTCCCCGGTCCGCAGGCTAAAGCAGGCGTGGTGCCACGGGCAGCGCACGGTGTCGTGGACTATCAGCCCTTCCGAGAGCGGACCGTTGTAGTGGGTACAGGTGGCGCCGATCGCGAAGAACTCATTGCCGTGTCGCGCGAGCAGGACCGCGTCCTCACCGACGTGTCCCGCCAGCATCTTTCCATCGGCTAGTGTGCCGGTGGCCAAACCTAGTGTCAGGTCAGGACCGATCGCTTCCAGTTGAGGCGCACTCATATCAATCCTCCGTTGGCGGCACATCGCGGAACCTGCCCGCCCGGACAGGCGTCGTCGATTCGTCACGTCCGAACCGAATGCGCGCATGTACCGTAGACAGCGCCATCATGTTACAGAGAGCTGGCTCGGTTTGTTAAGACAGAATTCCGGGTTTCGTAAGTGAATTCCCTGCGGTGGTGGGTCGCCGCGGGCCGGTTGCCCGCGGGTGCCCGAGAACTCTTTCAGGCTGCGTTCTTTAAGGTTGATTGGGTGAAGTATGCCTCGTCCGGGGTTCGCTCGCCGAGCGCGGTGTGCGGGCGTCGACCGTTGTAGAACTCCAGGTAGCGCCCGACGCCGGCTTTAGCCGCGCTGACGCTGGCGTAGGCGTGCAGATAGACCTCTTCGTATTTGATCGAGCGCCACAGCCGTTCGACGAACACGTTGTCACGCCAGCAACCGCGACCGTCCATGCTGATCGCCACTCCGTGACCATGCAGCATGGTCGTGAACGCGTCGCTGGTGAATTGCGTGCCCTGGTCGGTGTTGAAGATTTCCGGTTTGCCGTAACGGGCAATGGCTTCCTCGACGGCCTCGACACAGAAATCGGCCGTCAGCGTGTTCGACACCCGCCAGGCCAGCACCCGCCGGGTCGCCCAATCCATCACCGCCGCCAGGTAGATGAAGCCCCGTTGCATCGGCAAGTACGTGATGTCCATCGCCCAGACGTGATTGGCGTTCTCGATGGCGAGATGGCGCAGCAGGTACGGGTAGATCTTGTGGCCCGGATGGCGCTTGCTGGTATTCGGCTTGCGGTACAACGCCGTGATGCCCATCTTCGCCATCAGCGTGCCGACGTGCAAGCGCCCGGCGTGGGGATGCCCTTCGCGCGCGAGGATCTTCGACGAGCTGCCGCGCGCCGAGGAATGGGTACTCCAGATGCAACTCGTCGATGGCGCGCATCAGCGCCAGGTCCTTCTCCGGCGTCGGCGCCGGCAGGTAGTACACGTTCGACCGCGAGATCTCCAGCAACTCCGCCTGCCGCTTCACCGGCAACGGGTGGGTCTTGATGATCATCGCTTTGCGCTCGCATCGCCCACGCGACCGAGCGCGACTTCCAAAAAATCGACTTCCAGCGCCAGCTGCCCGATCTTGGCCTGCATCTCCTTCGCCGTCGGGCCATGATCCGTGCCGCGCTTCTCCGCCGGCGACAGGAACACGCCGATCGCACCGTCGAGCAATTGCGTCTTCCATTGCGTGATCTGGTTGGCGTGCACGTCGTACTTCTCAGCCAGCTCCGCCAGCGTCTTGTCGCCCTTCAACGCCGCCAAGGCCACCTTCGCCTTGAACGCCGCCGTGTGGTTCCGTCTCGGCCTTCTCATTGCACTGCTCCTTTGCGGGCGATTTCCTCGCCCATGAGAGCAGGTCCTTCACTTAAACGCCAGTCTCGTTTTCCCGAGCCAGCTCAACTGAAGCACACCTGGTCGATCGCGATTCGGTATGCGACTACATGTCATCGACAGATTGTAGGAGTGGAATCAAGCACTTTCCACTGTCGAGCAATTTTACGTCTTCGTTCTCGACCTACCATAAGTGTTTGATTGACATTCTTGGCCCGAACATTGCGTGACAGATATCAAGACCTGCAACGCGTTTACGGACAATTGAAGGGAAGGATCATGAAGTTGTGGCGAACATTTCGTAACATCGTCGCGCTAGCGGCGGCATTGTTGGCTGTGGGTGGCTTGGGGATTGGTAACGCTGCCGCAGGGTGGGTTCCGGTTATTGATCTCGACCAGAGCGACACAGCGGCGAATCCCGACCATGTGAACCCCCAGAGTGCCGCCAACATCGCCATTTGGCTTGCCGACCTGCTCGACGTGCCGGCCATCGACGTGACGCTAGTGGGCCAAATCGACATCTACGACGGGCACAACCTGACCGGGCTCACTGGCAACTACCTCGCTTTCCACTATGGCGGGGGGCCAAGCGTGCTGTCGGAAATTGCGTTCACCTGTTCGGCCGACTGCGGGTCCTACGATCCGGTGAACTCATTCAACGGGCACGGCATCAGCAATATGCGAGAGTATTTCGTGTCCGATACCCCGACGATAGTTCCAGAAAGTTCAAGTGTTCCGGAACCCGCCACGCTCGCCCTGTTCGGCGTCGGCCTTGCCGGCCTCGGCTTCTCGCGCCGCAAGCAGTAACCGACTGCGCGCCAGCACGGGCCCCGCTCCGGCGGGGCTTTCGTTTTGTGAGGATGGATGCACCACACGTCGTGGTTACCTCACTCAAGCATCCAGTACGCGCCAAGTTAGGTGGCCGCTAACTGGAAATTTTGCTGCCGTCGTTGTACGCCCGCTTGTGGCCGCAGGCGGCCAGAGGTCACGATCGAAGCCCTGAGGACAATCTGGCGCATCGCCACACACGCGCTCGCCGCAGATAATGCCACCGCGGTCGCCACAATTGCTCGTCGCATCGACCATTTGCTCTTGCGCATCTCGGGTTCCTCCATATTGGTCACGCGCCGGGGAGCGCGTCCGTAGAGTCTTTGACACTGTGCGCGCTCACGAGCCGAAAATACCTCCTGCGGGCAGCACATGCGCGCCAATCAAGTGAGTGCATTCATCGTGGCCGCAACCACACGCGTCGTCGCCTGCCATCTGGTCGGCATTCGCCTGTGCGGCGCAATAGTCGCTGCAGTACTGTTCGCCCGACTCGACCGTACAAGCGCAGGCGGGACGGGCGCACTTCGTCAACTGAGCGAGTTTGCCTGGCGTTTCGGTCAGCACCGTTTCCATAGCGTCCTTCCGATGGCCTACACGAACTGGATACACCATACTCACTAGCGCGCGGTACGGATATCGTCCGCCGTCCCGACGGAGCGTCGGACATTGCCTACAGCATCGGGAGCGCCAAGAGCACATGGGCAAAGTGAAGGCGCGCAAGGATAGGTCGAATTCGTGCCCGAGCACCTGCGCATCATCAAGATCACCGTGGATGCCGAGACCAAGCAAATCGTCGGCGCGGCGATCCTCGGGCTGGGCGGCGATGAGGTCATCCACACCATTCTCGAAGTCATGTACGCGAAGCAGCCCAATACACTCATCACCAATGGAATGCCCATTCATCCGACCGTGAGCGAATTCTTGCCGACTTTGCTCGGGAGGTTGCGGCCGCTCGCTTGAATGCGGAGCTTTACCCCGAAGTTCCCGCATGGGCCGCCTGCAGCGCAGCGATGTCGAGCTTGACCATCTTCATCATGGCGTCGGCGGCTCGTTTGGCCCTGGCTTGATCGGGGTCGGCCATCATCTCGCCCAGAACGGTGGGCACGATCTGCCACGAGAGACCATAGCGGTCCTTCAACCAGCCGCACTGTTCTGCCGAGCCGCCGACCAGTAGCGTGTTCCAGTATCGGTCGATCTCTGCCTGGTCTGCGCAATTCACGACGAACGACACGGCGTGGTTGAAGGGGTCCAGCGGACCCGCGCTCATGGCGACGAATGACTGTCCGAAGAGAACGAACTCAACGACTTTCACCGAGCCAGGCGGCCCGCTCGGCGACTCGCTCGGCATCGACACGACCCGCGTGACGCGCGAGTCAGGGAAGATGGATGCGTAGAACGCGGCGGCCTCCTCGGCCTCATGGGAGTACCAAAGAAAGGGGGTGATCTTCTGCATGATCCTCTCCACAGCGACAAGGACTATGGTTTCATCAAGTTGTGGCGAGGACGCCATCGCCCAGATCCTTCGCTGGGTGTCTGCATCCTTACTCCGTTCGCCGGGTCAGCATCCGCAAATCGAGCCAACTTCCTCAGGAGGGAACACTCGATTTCCTTGCGAGTGAACTGGCGGACATGGACGTGCGGGTGCCGTGTGCTTTGGCGCGCCCATGTGCACGATCCTCAAGCCTTCCGGTCGTCGAATGGGATCCTGGCATCCTTCTCGAAGCGCGCTTTGCGCTTGCGACCGAATGCCCAGACCACGATTCCCACGAACGCGGCGACGAGGATCAAGTAATAGATGGTGAGTTCCATTTGACGAGCATCAAGCAGCTTGCACGGGCGCCACCCTCGATCGCAACCGATGACGCGGCGCGGGGAGGGTGGTGGTCGGGCATCGCAACGTTTTCCCTATTGCCGACCTCAACTGCAATAGGGGCCTGCTATGGGGCTGGGCGATAGCGGGTATCCGCACCCACATGGGTAGAAATCGAACGCTTGGCGTCCAACGCCGCGGGGCCAGCGAGATCGCGAACGACCTCCAAGACGTCGGCTATTGCCGAATGCAGGAGGCAGCAGGCATCAGCAATCGTCTGTTTTGCTTCCGCGCGGTCGAGTGCGTCGTCGCAGCTCAGCGGATGCAGATAGCTTTTTACGGTGACGAGCTTGTCGGGGATGGCGACAAGCTTCCCGACAAGAACCGCAACTTGAGCCTTGTCGACCGCGTGCGTCCGCAGGTACTCATGACCCTTGGCCGTCACCGTGACGACGCGGCCCACGCCTTCCACAACATAACCGCCGGCAACCAGCGCATCGACAATATTCGATGCCTCGAAGCGCAGCGAAACGCCCTTCGCGCACCGACCCAAGCTTTCCAGTTGCTCGTCTGTCAAGAACGCAGTGAACGCCGCGGGCGGCAGCGCGGCGGCAGTCAGCAAGGATCCCAGCGCCTGTTCATGTGTCATTGGTCGGTCTGCAGCAATTGTCCCAATGGATTCCCAACTACGGATCCGAAATCGCCGAGTGCTTCAGCGCGACGTCGAATATGCATCGGCCGTGCGCCGACTTGGCGAGGCTTTCGTGCATATCGAGCAAATCCTGGGCAGCGCGAATCGCCACCTCGATCCTCGCGATCATCTGCGCCACATTTGGGCTCGTGCCGGTGATGCGGGCGGCGCGCGACATCACGCCTTCCGACAGCTCTGCTCTCGTGGCGAGCAGGGCGTCCAGCAACCGGTGAAGCTCGCGCGCTGCGTCCGCGTGATCCATTGCGGAGCCGGTTCCAAGTTCTGCGCCTTGGCCCCGGTCGTGCAGCCGGGGGGGCATGCCATCGAGCATCATAGGGTGCCTCCAGATGCAAAAGGACACACTTGGCGCCCGGCCGGACGAGCCTTCGTCTTGCCTTGCCTGACGAACGGACCGGGAAGTGGCCCGATCTACTCCGGAAATTGCTGCTTCCGAATGTGTGTCCCCAGCGTCTTGATCGCCATGTCGAGCGCGTCGTCCACTCGCTTCAGGTGCGCTTCCAATATTGCCGGGACGTCTGCACTGCCGCGCAGCCGATGAATCACGTCCCAACGCACGCACACCAGCTCATCCATAAGGCGGCCAACGTGATCACCTTGGAACACCCCGCATCCGGTCGTATTGACTGCAGGGCGATTCATTTCCACGCCATCCTCCTCAGTGGACGGCCGAGCCGAAACAGGAATGCGAGTCGTTCTTATAAACCGGGGCACCGCGGATTGGCAAATCGGTACGCTAGCGTACCGATTGCAGGTTCAGCGAGGGTCGGCGCAATGCGACCGTTCGCCGTGATGGTCATGCGTCAGCCCAGCACGCTTTGATACAGTTTCCGATCAACTGCATAACAAGGGCACGCAGCAACTTCCAGGCCGCGACGATTGAGCACCGTGACGGTGCCGTGTTTGTAGGTGAGCAAACCCCGCGCTTGCAACGCGTTGGCTGCTTTGGTGACCCCAGGGCGCCTGACGCCGAGCATCCACGCGAGGAACGCATGCGTGACGCGAAATTGGCTCGCACCGGCACGATCCTGCGTCATGAGAAGCCAGCGCGCGAGCCGCGCCTCGATCACATGGAAACGCGTGCACGCGGCCGATTGGGCGAGTTGGGTCATCAGCACGTAAAGGTAGCCGTTCAATATCCGTTGCAGCGCTGGGCTGGCCCGGAACCCCCTCTTGAATGCGGCAGCGCTCATGCGCAGGGCCGGCCCGCCTCCCTGCACCAGGGCACGAAGCGGCGACCGCTCGATCCCCAGTACGAGAGACACACCGAACAGCCCTTCGTTGCCAACCAGCCCGACTTCGAGACTCGACGCGCCATCGCCGGGATCAGCAGCGAGATGTAGCTGCCGTCAACGGGAAAATAGACGTGGCGGATGCGGGCGTCGGGAGCGACGAGCGTTTCGGGGACCTCGAGGTGAACTTCCTCGCAGTCCGCAAGCAATCGTGCACGATCTTTGGAAGGCAGCGCGGCGATCAGACGATTGGTCGCCGGGACGCGAACGGAGAACGGGTCGGAGCGTGGCATGCTCGCCTCCTTGGATGTCGGGTAGAACCCCAACACGCGGCACAAGGAGGAGGCTATGCCTTCCGATGTCGAATGCTGATTATCTAAGCGTCAATACCCCTATACAGGATAGCCGGGCGCTCGTCTACGTCGCGTTGAATCGGGATGGACCGGTTTTCTACATGGCGTCCTCCTGCCGGGCGTGGGGGTGCCTCCTTGCGTGGTTCTTAGCGGCGCCCGTGCCACACGGACGTTCCCGATACGTATCCGCGGCGGAATGTGAAAAAGGGCCTTCACCGCCAATGAGGGCGCCTGGCGTCAAGCACGAAATGCACGGCCGTTGAAAAATGTGCACGGACTGGATCGCATTTCCGACATGAATTCAATGGCATGCAAATGGCACGGTTGTTGCGGAATTGTTCGCCGCCAAGTCGCAGCAGAGGCATCGATCATGCCGTTGCGACCTCGTCACCCGATCCGGTCGTGGTTCAGGCTCACGCCGACTTAGCGCCAACAGTAATTCGCGATAGGAGGACACATGGACAGGTCGAACCAATGCTCGCGTCGGCAACTGCTGAAAGCTGCGGCGCTGTTGACCGGTGCCGCGTTGACGGCAGGCCTTGGTGCCCGGCACGCGCGTGCGCAGCAAAAGGTCTCGAAGGAATCGGTGAAGTACCAGGACAAGCCCAACGCCGAAAAACAGTGCAGCAACTGTGCGCAATTCGTTGCCCCCAACGGTTGCAAGGTCGTCGATGGAACTATCAACCCGAACGGCTATTGCACCCTCTGGGCAAAGACGCGAAGTTGAGCCCTGCATGCGCATAGGTTTCCCTATCGGCGCGCTCGCGCTCTACTTTGGAGGCGAAGCTCATGGCTACGGCGACAACAGTGACTCCCGAAACCCGGCTAGTCACCGGCCTGTTCAGCGACCGGAACAGCGCCGAACTGGCATATGCGGCGATCGTTTCGCGCGGCTACGGGAGGAACGAGATCAACGTCGTGATGACCGACGAGACGCGCAAGCGGCTTTTTCCAGAGGACGGGCTCGTCACCGAACTCGGCACCAAGGCGCCGGACGTCGCGGTGGAACTCGGGGATCCCGCCGGAGGCACACTGGCGACCGTGAGCACCGCCGTCAGCGCCATCGGCGCCGCGGGCGCGCTATTGCTTCTGCCGGGCTTCGGCATCGTCGCGGCCGGGCCGGTCGCCGCGGCGATCACGGGCGCGGCCGCTGCCGGCGTCGCCGGCGGCCTGATCGGCGCGCTGCATCATTGGGGAATCCCCGAGATGCGACGGGAAGAATATGGATCCGGACTCAGACACGGCGGCATTCTGCTTGGCGTGAAGCCGCATTCCGATGCCGATGCCCGGTATTTCGAGCAGCAGTGGACAGCGCATCAGGCAACCCATGTTCATGCTTAGCGTAATCGCGCGACGGCGAAGGCGACCGTCCCCCGCGTCGGCACGCCGCTGCAGCGGTCGAGAGCATGCTCCTCGGTCCTGACGATCTGGAACCTTGTTTTCGCCCAGCCGGCGGAGCTAACGGCTGCGCGCGCCTGGCCGGCGCGCCGCTCTCCGTTTGCTGGGAATGCGGTGTCGTCACGTCCTCGCATTCGACGCTGTACGTTTGCGTCGAGTGCCTTCGCGGGGACGCCCCCGTGAACGACGGGGGAACCTGGCCCTGCCCCGCGCAATCGGGAAGGGCGCCATCAGCTTCGGGCTCGTCAATATCCCGATCGAACTCTATCTGGCGGAGGATCGCAAGTCGTTCAAGTTCTCGATGCTCGACAAGCGTGACCTGTCGCCCGTCGGCCACACGCGCGCCGGCAAGTAGACGAACAAGGAAGTCGAGTTGGCGAACATCGTCAAGGGCCACGAGCACGAAAATGACCAGTACGTCGTGTTGCACGACGAGGACATCAATCAAGTAGTTGGTCGAGTAGGCGTAGAACTCCGGACCGTCCACCGCCGTCCACCCCGCGCCGGGATCCGTCGGCGAGATCGACGCGGGAGCGGTCGCCGGCTCACCCTGTTCATCGAGTGCGGCCAGATACTCGCGTACGGCCCGGGTCGCGTGCCGTGGATCACACCAATCCTCGGTCGCCTTGCGCGCCGTACTGCGGCTGCAATTCGCATCGGCCTTGATCGCGCTGGCGCACCAGCCCCGTCAGCCGCTCGTGCCTGCCTTCCGCCCACCGAAACGCGATGCTGACGTTCTCGCCCTCGACATAGCCAAGCTCGCGCAGGCCCTGGCGAAACGGCTCGATGACGGTGCGCAGCATGACCTGGTCGGCGGGCGGTTCGGCTAGGAAGCCAATGCGCGCCTTGCGCCGCGAAGGCTGCGACCGGGCTGGCACCGGCAACGCGACATGGACGATGAACGTGCAAAGGTTCGCGCCTTCATGTCCTTGACCTCCGTGTCCTTCGATCACCTTGGTTGGTTTCGCGCGTCGCTGCACCCAGTAGCGGCTGAGTGTCGATTTCGCACCTTGCATCGAAGGCGCATCAACTTGATCGAACATCATCCATCAGGTCAATTTCCGATCGGAACACATTGTTTGCGGGTAAGTTATTAGGACCCCGATGGCCGGTCATGGCAACGGCGTCGCCCTGTCGTGCTCCGAGCGCGGGACTTCGGTCCCGGGCGTCGCATCGGAGGCGCTCGTGGGGCTCGGCGCCACGTCGAACGCGCCGCGGGTAGCCCGCGTTCGTCACCGCACAGACGTTTTTGCCGCGCCGGCGGATCGTTCAGCGGTGGGCCCACACCATTGCGCCTCGGCCCTGTCCTCGGCGGACCGACGCGGCCCGCCAACACCGGGAATTGAACTATGCAGATCAAGCAAATCATGACCAGTCCGGTCGAGACTGTCGCGCCGGATTCGTCGCTGGCCGATGCGGCAAGAAAGATGCGCGCCCTCGAGATCGGATTGCTGCCGGTGGCGCGCGGTCGAAAGATCGTCGGCATCGTCTCGGACCGCGATATCACGATACGCGCCGTCGCCAAGGGACTGGATCCGGAGCAGACCCAAGTCCAGGAGGTGATGACCACGGACGTGCTTTCCTGCACATCCGGCAGCGATGTAATGGACGCATGCGACCTGATGAAGCTGAAACAGGTGCGCCGCCTCCTGATTCATTGACGGTGCCGACGCACCTGTGGGCATCGTCTCGCTGGGCGACATCGCGTTGCACCTGCGGCGCGAGCAATGCGGAGAGGTGCTGGAAGAAGTCTCCCGGCCGTCGCGATCTCGCGCGCTTTGCTGACGAAACGTCCGCCGGGCTCTGCATTTACCGCACGCACTAATCAGCGGGAGCAGGGTTGGGAACGTCGCGCGCCCACGAGGTTCGAGCGCTGGCTGATCCTGCTTGCGAAGGGCGTCTTCTACAATGGCCGGTGTTACGGTCGGCGATGGCATGGTTCTCGCGCCGGGGAGCTGTCGCCGACGGCGCATCGCCCGTCGGCCACGTCCCACGCGCCAATCGGTGCCTCCCCGACATTGCAGGGGCGCGCGGACCGTTATCGTTGAATAAGCATGTCAACAACAGGAGCGTAACGATGAGACTGTTCAACAAGGCGGCAACCCGCAATGCCGACGAGATAACCACTGCCCTTGGCGAGTGGGTCGACGAAGGTCGTGCGATGCTCGGAGAAGTGCTCAACAAGCCGGTCGCCACGAAGTCGGCCTTGCGGGATACTCTGGAAGACGTCAGCGACAAGCTCGCCAGCTACCAGACCTCCGCGACCCGTATCGCGCGGCAAGGCGCCCGCCAGGGAACGAAATACGCCCGCCGGGCCAACGAGTTTGTCCATGGGAATCCTTGGCCAATAGTCGCCGGCGGCATCGCGCTTGGCGTCATTGCGACGCTATTGCTAAGTCAGCGCCGCTGAGGCAACCAGCACGTTGGGCCGCTGAGTCTCCACGGCCGCCATCCTGGCATTGACGAAGCGCAGCGTCGCCGCATCCGCGGCGCGCGATTTGCATGTCCATTCCTCGTGCCACGCGCCGTGGGTGCGCTTCCGAACCACCGCAGCGTTCGGCAATGAGGTGAATCGACGGCAGCGTCGATGTCGGTGAGTTCCTACATCCGTTTCGGAGCGGGCCGACTTACGCCGTGCGCGCAATGCGTGACATTTGTCGTTACCCGGTCGCGCAAAGGAGGCTGCCGTGAATTCGATTCTGGATCCGTCGTTCAGGTACACGTCGAGCGTCAATACGGACATCGCCAAGACGTTCGCCCGCATCCGGCGAATCCAGCGCGAGAACGCCGGAATGGCGGTAGTGGTGGAGCGGGCGAAGAATGCTTCGCCGTTGCGACGACCGGTGCGGACCCAAGACAACGTCGCGTGACGCGTCCGGGCAGGGTACCCGATCCCTGGTATCACGCGCCCGGAACCGATCAGGAGATCGAACATGCCCTTGCGCAGAGGACGAAGCCAGAAGATTGTGAGCTCGAACATCAAGACGCTCGTTCACGAATACGATCAGGACGGAAAGATCGGAGCGAGTCATCCCGCGTCGCGCAAGAAGGCCATCAAGCAGGCCGTCGCGATATCCATGCGCAAGGCCGGCATCAGCCGCAAAAAGGCGGGCAGTACGGTATAGCGAGAGGATGCGATGTGTCAGGCCGCGAGTTCCCAAGTGGTGAGTTCCCGCCACCGGACACGCCCTTTGTGGCGGCGAAGGCGACTGGGTGACATCTGCCGTTATGACATAAGCGAGAGCCATCAAAAACGAACGGGACCGACAGTCAACGTCCGGGTGCGCTATTGGCATAGGCAACGCAATTGGACTTCTCGGGGGATGCTGGGGCGTTCCATCTGCCGGGAGCCGCCGTACGGAACAAGCAAAGGTGCGTGGGCAGCCACCATGGTCACCCTTCACCACTGAAGCCAGGCGATGCAGCTCCACCAAGGCGCGATCCACGGCGAGCGGCGGGATTTCTTTAACGCGTCCTGGAGACGGGTATGCGAGCCCGACCGCGATTTGTCGCAGCTGTTCGCGTTCCAGCTCTCGCTTGCGCTGGGGATGGTCGTTCTGCTGCTTTGGGCGAGCGCCACCCCACCAGACCTTCTCGCGATCGATTACCCGACGTTCGCCGGTGCCTGCATTGCGCTGGCCCCGCTCCACGAGTTGGCCCATATCGCGGCCTTTCCGCAATCACCGCGTGCGGCGGCTGTCATCACGTTCCGGCCATCCCGGCTGGTGTTGTGCGCGCGTTACAGCGGTGAGCTGTCCCGAAACCGGTACGTGTGGATGATGAGCATGCCGTTGGTCGCATTCTCAATCGTGCCGTCCGTCGTCGTCGCGGCGCTCGGGTATGCGCCCCGCGAGGCCGCGATGCTGTTGCTTCTCAACGCACTCGTTTCCGGCCAGGATCTGCTGGCGATAATCCTCGCGCTGGCCCAGGTTCCCGCGGACGGCGTGCTGCGCATTCTCCCCGACGCGACCGTCTGGAAACCCCGCTACTCCCGTTGATGACAACAGCGGCCGACCCTAGTCATTGCCGAGGAGCCGCCATGCACGAGGCGGTCTGCCGTCCGGATGTCGCGTTGTCCTACGTGACGATGCGGGCTATCCCTATACCCAACGGCCAACGTCTTTCGCATTATCTCACTCGGCGAGCCGACCTTTGCGTTGGATTGTTCACATCCTGCGCAGTGGCGTCACGTTGAACGTTGAGCGAAGCATTTCACTTTCGCGCGAGGACATGATGAATATGCGAAAAGGTTACGTGGCGCTGCTTGCACTCGTCGGAGGCGCGGCGATCGGCAAGGCGTGCGCCTCGCGTTTGCGCAAGCGGCGCCAGCAGGAGATCGAACTGCGCAAGTCCGAGCTGCACCAGTGGGAAGGCGAAGGCGGCAATCTGGCGCCGTCCGAATTGCGGGAAGCCTGGCAATGATGACCAGTATCTTCGTCCTCGTTACCAGCCGCATCCGGCTTGCCTAGACTAGCGGTCGCCATCCTGCTTGCCTTCGGCGACGGCATGGATGCGCCTTCGTAAGCCAGCGCACAGACGATCGCCTCTTTCGGGGACGATACTTTTCCGACCGCCTCGTCCTATTGGTGTGAACGGGCGGGAAACGTCAGCGCGGGGTGATTCGATCCCTCGATGGCGACATCGAAGCCGTTGCCGGCAAGAGCGCAATCAAACTGGAGATACAAATGGAACATACCGCATTGGGTAACACTTCCTTGAGTTCCGGCATGCCGACGGGCACCGGCGACACGTTGAACAAGGTCTCGTCGGGCGCCCACGCTGCCGTCAACTCGCTCGCGGAAGCAGCTGACGGCGCGGTTCGCAAGGCAAGACCAATGATCGATCAGGTCGCGGCAAGGGCGCACGGCGTGGTGGACAAGGCGGCAGCAACCGCCGTGCCCGCCGCCGACTGGCTCGGCGAGAAAGGCGAGAGCCTGAACGCCGCGCAGAAAAAGCTGGTCGACGACACGGCCGCGTACATTTCCGCGAATCCATTGATGTCGGTAGGGATGGCGGTGTTGGCGGGCTTCCTGATCAGTCGGTTGATTCGGTCCTAACGAGGCGCAAACGGCGCGCCTGCGCCGAGACGCCGCCATTGCCGCGGTCCGCCGTCAACGCAGCCCTTCCGGAGTCGAAGATGGCTGCAGCGATACCCACCGACAGCGTCCGTTCCAGGCGATCGAGCCGTCCGATCATTTTGCGGATTTCGCGGGCGACGCGTCGTCGCCGCGCTTGGCAAACTCTGGATTCGAATGATCGTTGGCTTGACCCGGCAGAGGCATCGCCTTGTCGCGTTCGGCGGGCGTGAGCTCGGTGTCCGGGTTTGTGTCGGTGGCGGACTTCGGCATCCTCCGCAGAGCCGCCTCCGCCGGCGGCAGCGACGGATCGCCCTGGGGCACCGTCACGTTCGCTGTCGGCCCAGGCGGCGCAGCGACCGGTGGCGCGGACTTGGCCTCGTTTTCGAGAGGAGGCTTGTCGCAGCCAAAAAGGAAGCCGGTGGTGACGAGGGCAAGCGCTGCAGCTGTCTTTGGGTTCATGCTCATGCTCCACGTTGGCGAGGATCACGCGTCACGCATCCCCGTGTTGAGTACGACGACCGCAGGCTCCTCGACGGCGGGAAGCGTAGCGGGCCATGCACGCAGCGTACCTCGAGCTGCGGAAAACTATCGTTCGGCAACCCACACAGCGATTGGGCACCGCACTCGCCGAGCGCAATTGCCGGGATAGAGCGCTCGCACGCCTCGGCGGCACGCTCGCCGCGACTCGCGTATGCCTATGAGGCCGGGGACTACATGCGATTCCGAGTTCCGCCTGCGGACAGCACTATCCTGAGGAGAGCTCAATGTTGGCATCCCAACCGGACAGGAGACTGCGATGCTCGACAATCGAAAACTCGCATTGCTCGCCCTGGCGATCGCGCTGCTGGGTAGTTGTGTCGCCACGCCACCGAAAGACCGCCATCCCGTCGGCGACTTCGTGATGAACATCGGATCTGCCGAGCCGGTTCTCGCGGGGACCACGCGGCCAACGTGACCGTAAGGCACTGCGCTCGTCATTGAGCCGGCGGTTACTGGCCTGGATGCCGGCGCGGGTCACTCGCAAAACGCCAGCAAACCGCGGTCACCTCGAATACGGGTGGTCGCTCATTTCAATGTGGGACGAGGAGGGACGGCGCCACGCGCTTCGGAGGCGATCATTCCCGTGTCAGGCTTCCTGCCGCTGCAGCTCCGGTCCCGGTTCGCTCGGCGGCGCCATGCCAGCGGCCCGCTCGCTCACGCGTGCCTCGATTACGAATTCCCTGAACCAGCTGACCAGCAACACCGTGTAAGCGGTCTTCCACGTCTCCTTCGACAGGCCGTGATCGGCGCCATCGATCACTCGGTGGGTCAACGAGCGCGCGCTCGTGCATGCCTCGCGATAGTTGACAATCAACTGACGGGGAATCGTGCGGTCGTGCTCCGATTCCACGATCAGCACGTCGCCGGCGAATGCGCTGCATGCGCGCAGCGCCTTGCTCTCATCCGTGCGCACCGGCTGCTGCCGATACTGCTCGAGGCCCTGCTCGGTCCTCAGGCGCAACTTGGGAACGCCCCACTCCGAGTCCTTGTACAATGCCGGCGCGCGCAGCGCGAGCCAGTTGACAGGACGCAATGCCGTCAACAGCGCAGCCAGGTAACCGCCGTAGCTGCTTCCCACGACGGCGATCGCGTCCGAATCCACATTGCTGCGGGCCGCGAGGAAGTCGTAGGCGGCGAGGATGTCGCGCATGCTGTCGTCGCGCGAGATCGCGTCGTGTCGCGATTGCGTCTGGGCGTGCCCCCGCAAGTCGAAGGTCAGGCACACACACCCGAGCGCCGCGACGTCGTGCGCCCTTGCCAGATATTGCCGCTGGTCGCCACCCCAGCCGTGCACGAACAACGCCCCGGGAAGGAGCGACCCGGGCGAGATTACGGTGCCGAGGATGTGCTCGTCCTCGACCCGCATGTACACCGGTTCATCCCGCGTTGGCATTCGTTTTCGTCCGCGTGTATTTGACGAGCGGGCCGGCGATGGGATCGGATCCGGAAAAATAGACGGCCGCGTCCCCTGGCACGGCAGGCGCCTTGCCGTAGACCTCGCGCGTGATGGCGCGCACCCGGGGTAACGACGGATCGGCCCGAAAGGCCTCGAGCGCGGCGATTTCCGCACCGCTCGCGCCACCAGATCGCCACGATTGTTCGAGTACTCCCGAGCGCCGTCGCCCCACTGCGTCACGCCCTTGTGCCACGTCATAATTGCGGCGGGAAGCAAAGAAGCCTTCGAAGCATTCGCTGGCCGTCTGATCATAGGTGCGTGCCTGCACGATTGCGAGCCTCAGTTCGTCGGACATCGGCAAGGCGAGAAGCGCGTCGAAGTCGCCGCGCACCACGGTAAGTCCCGACCCGCCGTAGACCTCCAGCCCACGATTGTTCTTTGTCAGGTGCTGCACACCATGGTACGAGGCGACGACCCCGGCCACTCGGACCTGGCCGACGCTGTACGTAGTCACGTCCCAAAGATTCTGCTCGATGACCACGCCCGATCGAGCCAGTGTTTTTGGCTCGATCGCGTCAAGCGCTTCCGCAAGTTTCGAGGCGCTATCGACGGTGAGTTGACCAACGCCGCCAATTCCGGTAGCCGGCTTCACCCGTACGGGGCCGCGCTCGAGACACTTGCGACCCGCCCGCACGGCGTCGTCTTTCGAGAATGCACTGAAGCCTTCGAGCACCACGTCCGTTACGCGGCGGGCAAATTCCGTGCACCACCCCGCGGGGGCGTGCGATCCATCGTCGACCAATGGGTGCGTAATCGTCTTGGTGGCCACGAACGGATGGGGCACCACCGCCCCGAAGAGATCCGACTCGCCACGGACGCCGATGCGCCACGCGACGTCGCGCGTCAATGTGTCGTGCGGAACGAAATAGGGCCGCCCCGCGTATTGGGTCAGCGGATTGTATTCGCCCTCGTAGACGAACCCCATCACGGCGGCCAGGCGTTGCGCGATCCCCTGCCGCGTCAACGTCTCATGGCCTTCCTGCCGGGCGGCGCCCTCAGAGTAGGTAACGACGACCCTGTTCCGCGGTGACGTACGGTCGACTCTCAACGCAGGCCGAAGAACGACAAGATGGCGACGACGATGACGACTGCACCGACGATATAAATGATGTTGTTCATAGGAGAACCTTTCGCTCAAGCGCCTAGCCGCGCGGTTCGCCCCGCTCGTTGACGGCGATGGTCGGCCCCGCCGGTGGGGCGCTCAGCTGGACGCGGTGCTCCTGGCCGCCGAAGCGGTAGGTGACGTCCCAGTACTCCGGTTGGGCACCGCTCGAGACGGTCGTACAGCGCTGGATGTCCTGGCTGTAGACCTCTCCGGAGCCGCCTCGACCCACGTTGGCCCCGATCGCGGCGCCGGCAACCGCACCACCCGCCGTGGCCACGTCCTTTCCGCGTCCGCCACCGATCTGGTGTCCCAGCACGCCGCCGACCAGGGCGCCGATAATTGCGCCGGGGACGTTGGCCGCGGATCGATCTTCGACGACCTGCTGCCGTTCGACCCAGCAGCGCTGCTCCGGCGCACCGACAACGGCACGCACGGAGGTCACGTCGGCCTGATAGAGCCGCTCGTCGGGACGCTGCCGGTACTCGTATGTCGGCGTCGCGAGCGGCGGCGGCACCTCGTATTCGCGACCCGTCACCCGGGTGAGCGGACGCACCGACGATATGTGGTTGTTCATGCCCATGGAGGCGAGGGAATCGTAGCTTCCGCGGCGAAGGACCACACAGTGTCCTTCGAAGTGTGCGTGCTCGCACACCTCCCAGCGCCCGCGATCGACGACGACCGACGACACCCGATCGTTGAATCCGGTGTTCGCGAAATTGTCGATGGGGCCCGATGCGGCGAACGCACGGCCGCGGAACGCCTCTCGATCGTAGAACGTGACCTGCGCTGCCGCCGTGGTCGCCGCAACGAGGCCTGACAGACCGATGACTGTAGTTGCGATCCTGTTCACGCTTGCCTCCGTATGGGATGAGAATGAACTTTCGACACATTCGAAGCCGCGTGCTTTCCAGCGTTGCGGGCTTCGTTGTCGACGCCGATAGATGATGCAAAGATTAAGGCCCTCGGAGTGGCGCAACTATCGGCCGAATTCGCGATTGGGCGTCGGATCCCGCCTACGGAGGACGCGCCGCGCAGTCCGGCCTCGCCTGTCCGGGCGTCCGCAGTGTGCGACACACCGTCCCCGGTGGGAACGGCGCCCGGAGGCATCTGCGTTGGGCTCGCGTTGTCCACGTCGAAATCCGCGACTAGAGCAGGATTCGGCTCAGCAGAAACCCGGCGAGCACCCCGAAACCGACCGATTTCCAAGGATGCGCGGAAACATAGCTGCATGTGTCCGACACCAGTCTCTTCTGAGTCGCGTTGAGACTTTCCCCGCGCTCGACCAATCGTTCCGCGGTTGTCACGGCAGCATCGGCCGCCTTGTCTACCGCCTGGTGCGCCATGGCCGCGACCTTGTCGATCTTCGGCTTGGCCTTGCGCGTTGCCTCGTCCGCCGCATGGGCGATGGAGTCGACCGCGACGTGGGCATTGGAAGAGACCTTGTTGACGACGCCTTCGGCATT
This sequence comes from uncultured beta proteobacterium, assembly GCA_963823215.1. GTDB lineage: Bacteria > Pseudomonadota > Gammaproteobacteria > Burkholderiales > Casimicrobiaceae > CAIWHR01. The sequence continues at coordinate 134,187 of CAWGKT010000015.1, read as the reverse complement.
GTTCGAAAGAGAGTTGCCGTAGCCAGTGGATTCCATGGATGCTCCTTTGATGTGAGAAATCGAAAACGATGCCACGACGGTTATGCTCGGGCGTTTTTCGAATAGTGCCCAGTGCGTGCGCCGGCGTCGGTGCGCTGGCCCGCATATCGCCATGCTTTTGGCCAACGGCCTTCCCAGCTCACGGCCGCGTATACGTGGCTGAGCGTACAGACTTGCGGGCGCTGAACGCGGAAGCTCGCGCGATCGTGTTGTTCGCGACCTCGGCGTGAAGGCACACCATGGTCGTGGATCGACGCGACACGTCCTTCGGGACGATTCGTGGACAAATACCACAACTTTGGAGACGATGATGACTGACAGAAATCTCGACCGTGGCGGGACCCCGGATCCGCTCGGATCGCATCCCATCGGAACCGGCGTCGGCGCGGCTGCCGGCGGCATTGCCGGAGCTGCGGCGGCAGGCGCAATCGCTGGATCGACGGTAGGTCCGGTTGGAACGGCGGTGGTGCGAAGGCACCCAACGGACAACGAACACGCGAACGTCTAGGCTCCCCAGGTTAGCTGCCGAACAGATAACGGAGTCGCGTCAGGCTATGATGCGGCAACGGGGTGATTTTCATCCCGTCGGCGCGGCGTCAATGGTGCTGTGCCGAACCTGCAATGCGCCATCCACTCTGCATTGGACTCGTCATGTCACCTCTATCCCGATTTTTCCGTCGTGGACTCCCGATTCTGCTCGGGAGCCTCCTTTTCGCGGTGCTTGCAGTGCGTCCCGCGTTCGCCGCGCCTTACGACTACACGGACAGCTGGTACGTGCTCGCCGAGGACGGCTGGGGCGTGAATTTCACGCAGTCCGACAATTTCATCTTCGGTACGATGTTCATCTATGGGACCGGACATGCAGCCGACGTGGTACACGGCGCAGATGACGTGGGACGGGCAGAGCCAGTTCGCAGGCGGCCTTTACCGGACGACAGGAACGTACTTTGCGTCGCCGTGGAACCCCGCCGACAGGCTTGGGGGCGCGGTGCTGGTCGGCACGGCATCGTTCACGCCGAGCACCCTCAACAACTACCAGGGCACGTTCTCGTATACGGTGACCAATGTCGCGACCGTGACCAAGGCGGTCACGCGACTGACGCTGACGCCCATCCTGCTGACCGCCAATTACGTCGGTGGCCAGTCGGGCAGCTACACGGGCTGCACGTTGAACGCGTCGAACCGCGACTACCAGGATTTCTTCACCTTGGCGGTAACGCAATCGGGCCTGGATGTGACACTGGCGTTCACGTATACGGGGGGCACTCCGCCGCTCACGTGCTCCCTCGCCGGCACGATGATCCAGAACGGGTCGCTCTACCGCATTCCAAATGCCACCTACCAGTGTTCGGACGGGCTCAATGCCAACGCATCGGTATCCGAATTGCGCGCAACACCGTTGGGCATCGAAGGGCAGTTCACAGCACTGTCGGTAGGGGGTGGCTGCCGCGAAAGCGCGAGGTTCGGGGGACCGATCAACTGATTCGAGTCAAATGGATTCTGGGGCGGAGCCGGACCCGAACCTCAGGTCCAACGCCCGCCCCGCCGCCTGCCAATGAAACGCGCCGCACAAAGCGGCCCGTTGGACGGTCTCAGACGACCACCTCCGCGATGAGGGGCAGGTGGTCCGAGGCAATCCGCGCCAGTGGACTCGCATGACGGCGCAACCGGCGCAGGGAGCCAATGGGCGAGATCCAGATCCGGTCGAGCGCGAACACGGGTCGTCGCGCGGGTACCATGCCGCGTTCGGCCGAGCGGTACTGGCTATGGCCCGCCTACGTGATGGTGTCTCACGAGTGATTTTGAGCCTGATTGCGATGGGGTAGGTGAGGTGGGGCAAGCAGCGGGCGCCAGTTCAGCGGCGCATGCGCGGCTGCCCGAGCGCTACCTGTCGCAGGAGTGCAAAAGAGGGGGCGCTTCGCCCGGCCGGGGGTTTTCCTGCCAGGCCATCAATGACTTGCAAGCGTCCCACGGGCACGATGGGACGCCCTCTGCTCGCACTGACGCCGCGTCAACGACCGTCCGCCGTTGCGCGTTAAGCAGGGCTATGCGAAACATCGCGGCAGTGCGTTACCGCCTCTCGGCCGGTCGTCCGTGCCCCACAGCCTCGGACGCGAGCCCGAAGTAAGCCTCCCCCGCGGCAGCCTCGCCGCGTGGCCGCTCGTGGCGGAGACGGCGCTCGTCGTAATTGCCGTCGCCATCCTCTTTCCGTGGTTCGACCGCGTCGCCGCCGACGACGCGGGTCGGGGACCGGCGTTTCGCCGAAGCGATCGTCACGGTACGCGGCTTGCCGAACCCCGTGCTGCCGTCGCTCTGTGGGGCCGCACGCGTGTCGTCGAGCCGCTCGCTTCGCGAGCGGCTCTGCCGCCACAGCGAGTCGGGAACCGCCGCGGAAATGTCCCGAATACCCGTTGCGCTCACCGACGCCCGGTTGCGCAGTCCGAAACGCGTTTCTGGCGCCGTTCCACGAGACGCAAGCGCGGCAGTCGGAACTCCGCCTGCAGCAACGCGAGGGCCTGGGCGACCCGCTCACCTTGAGTAACGCCATCGAAGCGACAGAGGCGGAACTGCAACCCTTCGCCAACCGGTACGTGCTCGACGGCCCGGAAGGCGCGGGGCCGACGCCGTTGGAATGCGCGTTCGACAAGGTCGAAGCCGCGCTGGTGCGCAAAGCAACCCGCGGCCACGGCCCCCTACCACGGACGGCACGGGCCAATGCGCTTTTGCTGCTTGGCGCCGCAATCGACGGACATCCGGCGACGCCTGCGTTGGCAGACATCGCGCTGCTGCCTGTCGAAACGGTTCGGGGCAAGGGCCGATGCGGGACGATCCGCCTGCCCGATGCACTCGCCCAGTCGTCCGTGCTGATGGCCGATGCCCGGCAGGCGCCGACGACCTCGTCCAAGAACGACGCGATGCGTGCCCTGCTGCGTTCGGCGGGCTGGCAATGGGCGGGCTGGATGCTGGCCGGATTCGGACTGATCCAGCTTTCGCGCCGGTCGATCCCACCGGCGATCGGCGTCGCGCTCGCGCTCTGCACGTGGGCGGTGGCTGCCTGGATCGGCCGCGTCCCGTGGCCGCTCGCCGCCGAACGCACGTTCGTCCCGGCGCGCGAGGGTGCGTCGTGGTTCGCGATGCCCGCGCCTTTCGTGCCGTGGCTCCTCGCGTCCGCTGCCATTGTGCTCGTGTTCTCGGGATGGCTTTCGAGGCGGCTGCCCGCCGGACCCGAAACGATGGCATCGCGGCTCGGCTATCCCGGACTCGTCGTCGTCACGGGCATCGGCTGGATGCTGCTTCTCGACCTGTCGGCCAACGGGCACACGGGCAACCGCTATCTTGCCCTCTACCATCAAGGTCACCTCTGGCTCGGGATGCTCATCCTCAGTGTCGTCGTGTTCCTGCGCCAACCCATCGGACGGATGCTCGGATGGTGCCTTTCCGTGCTCGGGGGCGTCACGAGCGCGCTCGGCTCGCGGCTTCGCCCGGTGGGTGCCGTGGCGCTTTCGCGGTCCTGCTGTTGCTGCTCGTGGGCACTGTCGGATTCCTGTTGACCAACATCCGCCAGCTCACCTCCGAAATCGGCCGCGTCTGGCTGATCGTCGGCTCCGCGTGGTTCTTTTTCCTGCGCGGAACGCCGCTCGCCGAGCGCATGGCGCGCAGCGACAGCTCGTTTTTCTCGCTCGTCCGCTACGTATATCCGTTGGTGTTCGTGGTGCTCGTGCTGATCGGGACGATGCTCATCACGCGCGACATGGGGCCGCTCCTCATCGCCGGATACGGCGCTGGCGCATTCGTCGCCGCGTCGATCGCGATGTGGTGGCACCAGCGCCATCGCGCGACGGCCCCGGCCTTCGCCATCGCGGTCGCATTGTTCGTGATGTGGATCCTGGGGACGACGCTCGCGCTCTTCGAACTCGGGTCGATCGACGACGTCACCGCCGCCAGGCTCGAAAATCTCGCTGCACCGATGGCTTCGGCGAACGATCAGCTCGCGCTGGTGGGCTGGTTCCAGGGCGCCGCGCCCGCCACCGGGTTCGGGCTCGGCAATGTCCCGTGGTGCGGATATTCGAGTGCCAAGGGCTGCGCAGGCGTGCCGGCGCAAATCCAGAGCGACTACACCTTTACGGCACTGGTGGGTGCGTTCGGCTGGACGTTCGCCTGGACGATGACGCTCGGCTGTGCCGTCTGGCTGCACCGGCTCGTCCGGCATCACGGCCGGGTGACGCGGGGGGAGCCGCGCCTGGTCTCGACGCAGGGCCGCGTCGTCAACGACGATCAGGCGTTCCTGAGCTGGCTCGCCATCGCGTGGGTCGTCCTGGCGCTCTGTCAGCTGGCCGTGACCGTCGCGGGCAATCTTGCCGTGCTGCCGCTTACCGGCGTCACGTTTCCGTTCGTGAGCTTCGGCATGACCTCACTGCTCGTCAACATGGCGCTCTTCGCGCTGTGCCTGCACATCAACGTTCCGGGAACCTCCGCAGATGCGTGAAAGGCGCCCGGCGACGCTGCTCGAGTTCGCGATCGCGGCGAGCATCGCCGTGGTACCGCTGTTGCTGCTGGTGCTCGTCGCCGTGGCCGAAGTGCGACCGTTACACCCTTCCGCGAAAGCGCGAGGCGGCGGCAATCAGCATGTCAGCCTGCGGGAGGTCGCGGCGCTCAAGACGTTCGAGCGCGCCATCGTGCGCCGCGACGCTGTGGGGGCTGCGCTGCCGACACCCGAAGCGCTGCAGGATGGCATCCCGCACTGCCGCGCCGATTGGGACGGTCGCGGTGGCGCGATGCACCGGGTCCGGCAGCTCCTCGCGAGATCGCACCAGGCGTCACTCTCGCCGGCGCAGCGAATGGTCGCGCAGCTCGAGGAGCTCGACACGGCGCTGCGCCGCTTCAGCACGGGGGCCAACCGCCGTGTCCGCGACCCGGTGGCTTTCGATTCGCGGCGTTGGTTCGATGCCGTGCGCGCAACACTCGAGACGCCGATCGAAACTCCTGACTATCCCGGCCGCAGGTTCATCGTGCAGTGTTCGGACATCGCGGCCGCGGTTGCGACCCTGTCGCGGGGCGAAGGGCGGATGCTCGCCGCGCTCGCGTGGAAAGGCACGGTCGTCGACCGTGCGATGAAGCATTGGCGCCCGGATCAATACGTCGAAGTCTCGACGAGGCAGGTTGCGCGGGCCAATCCCTGGAGTGGTCTCCCTGGGTGCGTTTACATGGGTTTCGCGGCGCCTGACGTCAATGCCCCGACCCCGGAGTATTTCGTCGCCGGCTCGCGGGGCGTCGCGGCGCAGCTGTGCCAAGAGCCGGGAATGCTCGGCGTCGCGACGACCGATCGTCCGGCCGCCCGCGCCGTTGGAAGCTCGGACGAGGCGAGCGCCGATATGCGCGCGGACGACGAGCGGTGGAACGTCCCGCCGTCGCTCGCCCTGATGCTGCAGCCGCTCGCGACGCTGCAGCGGCCGACCGGCTCGCTCTATCGGCTGTATACCGATGCCCCGGCCACGGCGGGCCTGACGCCGACGGAGTATCGCTATGGTCCGAACCGGATCGCCATCGGCGGCACGCCGATCGACGTCGGCTTCTCGGTGGACCTGACGATCGAGCCGGCGGTGCAGGCGCTCGCGCAGAAGATCGCGGCCTGCTATACGGGCCGCCAGGATGTTTGCAGGGCGCTGGGTGTTTCGCGCAGCGAGGACACGGGGCATCCGATCGGTCATCGGATGCTCGAGCGCGCCGTGGTCCGCATGGCGGGCATCGCCGTGATCGACATCCCGAGCGGCCGCATCGAGGCGCTCGCAGGAGCGCTGTCATCCTGCACCCGCCAGGAATACGACGGGCCCGGCCGCGCAAGAACCTGCGACAAGCGCCTGCCGTATCCCATTCGCTACCGTCCCGATGCGTTGCTCAATCCTGCGGTCTATCACGACGCGATGCCCGCATCGATCATCAAGCCGATCATGGCCGCGGCGTTCCTCTCCGATCGGGTCGTGGGTGCGCGCTGGCTCGCCGCCGAGCAGGCCGCGATGCAGCGCCCGGGATCGCCGTCGCTCGACAGTCTGCGGGGCCAGCTCATGCGCTCGAACTCGGCGCGCTTTCTCGACCGGATGCTCTGCGCCGACCAGTCGTTCCAGCACTGCCGGCGGCCCTGGGACGTTCAGGCGGCGGCACTCGCTTTCGGCTGGAACGAAGGCTGCGCCGACGGTCGCGCAGACTGCGGCAAGCGCGATCTCCTGTTCGGTCGGTCGGTCGATGCAAGCGACGAGTCCGGTACGGTGGCGCCGTTGGCGACGCTCGTTCCCTACGGTCGGCTGTTCGCCGAACCGCTTGGCAGCAAGCTGGGCGCCCCCTTCCGGCTACGGCGGCCGATTCCGCTCGATCTCGCCAAGGTGCAGGCGTGCGCCGCCGGCGCAGACGGACACCGTCTCAGCAACGACGATTGGGAGCAATGCCGGGCGCGGGGCGTGGTGGATATCGTCGCCGAAGGCTGGGGACAGGGGCACGCGCGTTCGAGCGCGCTGGGCGTCGCCGGGATGATGGCGGCGCTTGCGGCCGCTGCCAATGGTCAGGCCGACCTGCGCACGCCGCATCTCGTCGAAGGGATGCGCGGAGTCGGTCCCGCGAATGCCGCGCAGTTGAAGCCCGCGGTGATGCGCTGGGGCCTCGCGGATCCGCAACCCAATAAGATCGCGCGGGACGCCGCGGAAGTCATCCTTGAACGGGCTTTCGTACAGCCACCGCGAGGGAACGGCAAGGCTCGCGTGCGAACAGGTGTTCGATGCTCCCACGTGCCGCTCGATGGACTGGATCGCCGGAAAGACCGGGACGCCGACGTTTCCCAACGATACACGCTCGCTCGACGAGCTCGCTCGTCTGCGCCGGCGGCGCCTGGCGCGAAGGGCCGCTCCCGAGCGGGAATTGCCCCGGAGCGCGATAGCGCGGAGGGTAGTCCAGTCAACGCGCCGAGCGATCGCAGCGCGTGCGGACCGCTTCGTCCGTACAAGTGGTACGTCGCGGCGTACAAGACCGATCCCGGCGACGGGCGCTGGACGAAAGCCATCGGCGTGCTTGCCGAGCGCAACTGGATCGCCGCCACGGGCCACATTCACAGCGCGGGGGATCACGGCCCCAACCCCGCGGCGGAGATCGCCATGCAGGTCGCCGCGCGCCACGCGGGACACGCGTCGGGAGAGTCCAAATGAAGCGCGTTCGTGGACGCCAACGGCAGGCAATGCCCGGCCGGCTACGCCGCCTCGGGTGTCGAAGCGCCTCTCATCTGGACGTTCGACGGGCCCTTCGCGAGCTGCCTTTCGGACATGGAGGACACGTTTCGGCGCGCGATCGTCCAGGTCGGCGACGTTTCGAGAATCGCGGTGCAGATCGACCTGTCGCTGCCGGCTCTCAAGCCTCGCATCGACGCCGGAGAAACGATACAGCCCGCATGGGGGCAATTCGTCGAACGCCTTACGCAGCGTTATGGCCTGCCCGCCGGCCCGCGCGTGCGACACCTTCGAATGGCGGGCCCACTGGCGACGATGGTGATCGCCTACCGGAGATGAAACATGGCGATTAAAGGGTGGGTTGTGCACAAGGTGAACCGGTTGTTTACGCGCGTGGACCTGCCACCCCGCGCGACACCGCTCGGCCAGGCCGTGATGCGGCGCAGGGGCGAGAAGCGTGAGCCCGAGATCCGCGCTGCGAGCGGCCATGATTCGCTGCCGCGTCCCCAGCATCTCGGCGCGTACGCGCCGCTGGTAGCCGCGATGCGGGAGGAGCTCGAGCAATTCGTCGCGAGTCACGTTCGCATGCACCTCGCCATCGCCGAGCATGACCGCTACCTGCTCTACGTCGATCGAAGTCGAATGCGTCGCCGGCGACGAATCACGCGAGCTTTTGCAACGGTTCATGCGCGAGTTCAAGCCACGGCAGATCAAGGCGTACATTGCGAAGGAGCTCATCGGCCGGCTTCCGAACGCAAGCGCCATCGATCTCGCGCACTTTGGCGGGCTCAATGCGGCACCCGGTAGCGGCGACGGCGCGCCCGACGAGGCCTATGGCGAATTGCTGGCGGAACTCCGCAGCTCCGAACCGCGCCCGAGTGCGAAGCCCTACCAGGTGAGCCTCAGGGGACGTTGGTCGGAGCTCGACGCGAGCGCCCCCGGCGCGAAAGACAGGGCTGGTGCTGTCGACGCTCCGCGCACACCGATTGCCGGCGGTCGCTCGAAGTGGAAATCGAAGATGCCCTCGGCAATCGCCACATCACGCTGACGTCCGTCGTACCGGGCCGTCGCTATGCACGTGGGCACCGGCGAGGGCAGCGAGATCGTCGTCAACGGCAAAAATGCAAGCCGTCGACACTGCGAGTTCTGGCTCGACAAGGGCGCCTGGTGGGTGACGGACAGCGGGTCGACCAACGGAATTCGTGTCGAGTCGGCGACCAGTGTGCTCGGCCGCAGCGGACAGAAGGGGGCGCCGGCGGACAGACGGTGATCGAAGTGGTGACTGGCGCGCGCATCGTCCTCTCCGGGCTCGCCGGTGGGGACGCGTCGCAATACCCGCGGCTGCCGCTGTGAACCGGCGGGCGAGACTCGGACACCCGGTGACGCCGATGGCACCGTGGTTTCAGGCGCCCACGACGCCCGCAACGCCGATCGTCGCTGCAAGGCCCCGTTCGAGTGGCTCTGGTGCCTTCGGTGCGCATGGCCTCGGGTGAAGCGAAACACCACTTCGGTTCCCGCCGAGCCGCTGCCGTTCGGCATTGGCCGCTCGCGAAGTCAGGCGCTGGTGATCGATTGGGCGCACGAGGACGTATCGGGCCACCACGTCGACATCGTCGAGGTCACACGCAGGCGCAACGGTCGTCGTCCATGGTGACAACGGAGTCACTGTCGCCGGCGTTACGCATCCGCAAGGCTCGGTTTCCGCTGGGCAACTGGGCGAGAAGATGTGCCTCGGCCGCCCGAACGGCAACGAGCCGGAACTGACATCGACCTTGTCGCAAAGCGATCGCCCATGAGCGTCGTTACACCGCGCGAGCCGTTGACGCCCGAGCGCGAAAACACGCGCCGCGAACGAACGACAGTGTCCGAGTCCGCGGTCCTGAAGGCGCGAAGCGTGCGCCTTGAGCTCGCGGTCGCGTCCGGCCGCGGGGTGCCATGCGGTGAACGAGGATCGTACAGCGCGCTCGACATCCGCCCGGTCCGGCCGGTCTATGTCGTCGCCGACGGCGTCGGCGGCGGCGCCATGGCTTCCTGGGCGAGCCGGGAGCTCGTGCGCAAGCTGCACGGCGCGCTCGACCGGCGCCGCATCGACGAGGGTTCGATGTCGAGCGCATCTTCTTGGCCGCGGATCGCGACGTGGCGACGGCGATCGCGAAACAATCGGCCGCGTCGGGGCGCGGCCACCGTCGCCTTGTGCGCCGCGACGCATCATCTCTGTCGCGCTCGGCTGATCGCGTGGCCGGCGATTGCCGCATCTATCGTGTCTGGCGCGCGTCGGACAAGTCCTGCGGAGCTCCTGACGCGCGACGACACCTACGTGATCTCGGCGAGGATCCTCCGCCGGGCGGATCGCCTACGATCCCGCGCGAACGGTCGGCAACGGTGCCGTCGCCGCACCGAACGTCGCGAGTATCGATCTCGCCGACGACGAGATGCTGGTGCTGTGCAGCGACGGATTGCAGAAGATGTCGAGGCCGGGGACATCGATCGGCAGTTGCGGGCGCGTGCACCGCTGGCACAATGCCGCCGGCTCGTCGAGCTGCGCGCCTGCGGGGCAGCAGCGACGATGCGACCGTCCTCGTCATCGACCGCAATGCCCGACCGAGGCCGTTGACTCGTGACCCCCGAGCAGATCGAGCGCTGTTCGGTCGCGGGCGCAAGATGGTCACCGGCGAGCACGTCGAGGTGTTCGCGAGGCCGTGGTGCCGGAGAACGTAGGCGCTATACGAAGCGCTTCCTGAATCGACCGACGGCGACTTCGGGGCATTGGACGGAACGCGAATGGCGCATCCTCGCGCGACGATCGGGCACGGCATCGGCTGCGTGCCGGACGTCGTGCAGTTCGACCGTGGCTCGGTCAAGGGCGCGCGCAGCTCGTGCAGACCTACGACGCCGGCGTACGGTCGATCAGTGGGCGACGCTGTTGCGGCTCCAGCGCGACGGTCACATCTATCGCCACGCCTTCGAAGATCGCGCCCATCGGTGGGCGCTCGAGCCTATCACTGCTGTCGCGCCGAAGGAAATCCATCAACTGCAGCTCGTGCGGATCCCGCACATCAAGGGCGACAATGTCTGCATCCCGATTCGGACCCGCGAGCTTCGACCACGCACGCGGACACGGCAACGCTCTATCCGCGTCCGGCCAGCTTGCGCCATCGATCTCCGCGTTTTCGCTGACTTTCCGGCGAGAGCCTGACGGTCGCACTGCCCATCGGCTGGCAGAGGGAATACGACTATCCAGTCACCGCGCCTCCTCGAGGCGCTCGTCAAGGGACATGACGGCGACCTGAGGAAGACGCGCGAGCTCGATTGGCGCTGCGACATCTACAGTCCTCAGCACGATGCTGAAACTCGCCACCCTCTGCCGGACCCCGTCCACGGCGCGGCCTCCGGGAGCGCGCAACCGGGTGGCCAGACGAGCCAGCGCTATGACGCCGCGAAAGCGTCGACCTGTCGCTTCGACGCCACCACGATGCCGATCTGCCGCAACGACTTCCGCACCAGGCGATGATCGACGCGCACGGCGCGGAATGCTGCGCGAAAGCGACGTCGAGTAGTCGCTTGCGGCGGGCTGGACGCTCGGCGCGTGATGTCACCTTGTATCGGGAAGCGGCCTCGCCGCTCACTCCGATGACGCGGATCGTACCGCCGATACCGCGTTTTCAGGAGCGGCGTGAGCGGGCATCGCCGGACGTGCGAGCGCCCGTGGAAGCCCGCCCTCACACCGTCGGCCATCATCATCACGCGGCGCAACGTCATGCCCTCGCCGCACCTGCGCCCCGCAACGGCACTGCGCACGCTGCGCTGGCGGCCGCGGTTGCGCTGGTGCTCGGCGCAGCCGTCGCCCACCAGTTTTTCCCCGATGCGGGGCGGGCATTGATCGAGGTGCGCGCGCCCTCCTCGACGACGGGGGCGGCGCGACGATGCCAACGTCGCCAGCGCTGAAGCGCCGACCGGTGTTGGTTCGTCGTCGGCGCCGGACGCGGCGACTGAGCCGCCACCCGCGGTCGCGCCCGAAGAGGCCGACGAGCCCGACGAGCCCGCCCGAGCGGAATCCGTCGACTCGGTTGCGCCTTTGCCGGCGCCGAAAGCGGATGCAGCGCGCCGTCCGTTGAGCCCGCAGATGAGCCCGAGAGTGGCGCCGCCCTCCAGCGAACCGGCGCGCTCGACCGGCAAGCGTGCCACGACGAAGGCGGCGCCGCCACCTTCAACGCGCCCGTCCGCGTCTCCGACGACGGCCAGGATGGCCCCGGGTCGCACGCCGACACCCGCACTTCGCACACCCCCGGCGATCGTTGCTGCAAATTCGGGTGCGGGATCGGCAACGTCATCCGGCTGAGGGAGCGCGCGTGGTGACGGCGCCGGCGCCAGCGCACGTCATCGAGCTCGTAGCACCACCGACTCAGGCGCCGTCGACGCAGCCGTCGCCCGCGCCGGCGCCGCCATCGGTTGAACCGGTCGCGCCGTCAAACCCGGACGCGCCGCAGAGCCAAGTGCCATCTCAACCGCCGGAGTCCGCAGTGGCGGCGCCAAAATCGTCGACGGCCACGCGACGCGCACGGACTGCGTCAGTGAACGACGAATGGCGCGCCGGAGTCAATGCCCTGTCCCAGTTCTTCGGATTCACGAAGCGCAAGGCCGCTCCGATCGAGGAGCGCAGCTTCCAGGAAGTTACGCCTTCCCCCAAGCCATCGCGTGCGCCGCAGAACACGACGCCGGCGCCGGAGGTGCCGCTTTCGGTTCCACCCAGGATCGATGCGCCGCCACTGATGGCTATGAACACTCCGCCGCCGCTCGCCACGCCGGCTTCACCGCCTCGGGCACGCTGTCGCCGCCGCCGGCGATCCCCGATCCGCGCGCCGATTACCGTTCGTCCGATCGCACCCGCGAGAGCGACTTCGCGCTTGCCGCGCGGCGGACGCTCGCGCAGGGAGTTCCGAGGATAGCGGTGCAGGCGCAGGCTGAAATCGCGCCCGTGTTGTGGGCCGCGGCAAAGGCGCAGGATCCGCGGGCCGAGCGGGAGGTCATCGACCAAGCCCAGGCGATCTGGGTCCTCGCGACGGCGCCCGGCGGCGAATTCCCAAACGGGTCGACCGGCCGCCGCTCGCCGGCTCAACGAGGAGGCAATCAGGGCCTATTGGGTTCGCCGGAACATTCCGGAGGCGTACGATCTGTCGCTCAAGGCCTTCGGCGCCAATCCCAATGATCCCGAAGTCGCCGGCAACTTCGCGTTCCTTCATCTCAGAGTCAGCCCCGTGCAACCGGAAACGGCGCGCCAGCTCGCGCTGCACGCGATCGCGGTTCGGGGCACGCGGTTCCGCACGGGGCGGCTCGAGGATTGGAATACGTACGCTGTCGCGAGTGCGCTTACGGGCCGGGATGCGGACGCCCGCAACGCGATGTACGTCACCGTGGCGCTCGCCGGAAGCGTCGAACGCAACTGCAAGGCCGGGCTGAGCGCGATCACCAACTACGGCGAGCGGGTCCGCGAGCCGGTCGAGGCGATGTTGTACCGGATCCACACGCAAGGGCGAGCCTACGAATCACCCTATTGCGCGTGGCCTCCCAATTGGTCGCTCGGCATGCGCCGGCAATGAGGCCTTTGCACCGAGGACAAGGTTTGACGCGTCACGCGATCCACCGCCGATGCGGGTCCGTGTTGCCGTTGTCCGCAGCCCGAACGTGAAACCACGCGCCGCCCTCACGGGGAGCGCCCGGGTCAGTGGTCATCAACGCTCGCTCTGCACGGCGATGAGGGGCCCCGGCGCCGGCCACACGCCGCGGTCGAGCGCCCGCCTGCCATCGAACACGAGCCAGCTCTGCGCGCCGTAATGCGGGAGCGGGGCGAGCAACGCCCGCATGGCGTCGGCATCCCTGGCCGAGACCACGGCCACCGGCGGTCCGGCGTCGCGCGCGAGCGTCCAGACCTGTGCGCTGCCGCGTTCGGCGAGGCTCGCCGGGCGAGGGGGGAGGCCGGCGCTGCGCCAGCGCCCTGTCCACGTCCGCATGGAGGCCGATCAGCATTACCGGCTCGGTGCCTTTGTGCAACGCGTCCTGCGCCGTCGGCTGCGGCGGGACTTCGAAGAAGCGCCTCGCCAATGCCGTGGCGGCCTCGCGCACGTCACCGGCACCCGACGCCTGCACCCATCGTGGCGCCTGCGCGATGACCCACTGGCGCAGGATGGGCGGCAACTGCGTCCGGTCCAGCACCCGCCAGACGCGCAGCTCCGGGTCCAGGCGCACGCCTTCGGGCATCGCACCGACGAGCATCGTCACCACGTCGCGCGGGCCGGCGACGTCGATCGAACGCATCTCGGCGCGGCCGGCGAACATGATTTCCAGCGGCAGGCGCAGCACGTAGGCCGGCGCCGACTGTTCCACGGTCAGCGTCAGCCGGACCTTGCCGGCCTCGGCCTTCGCGCCCGCATGGGTGATCCTCACCGCCGGACCTCCGGCGCGGTCGAGCCATTGCTCGAAGAATGACGCGAGCGACCGTCCCGCGGCCTTCTCGAAAGCGGCCTGCAGTTCGCTCCAGGACGCGGGCGTGAACCGATGCTCTTCCCAGAACGCGCGGACGCCGCGCCGGAAGGCATCCTCGCCGATGGCATCGCGCAGCATCACGAACACCATCGCCGACTTGCCGTAACCGACGGCCGCCGCGGCGCCGTGCGTTCGGGAACGAAACGCGGCCAGGGACTCGGTGTTGCCGGCCGGGACGGCGGCGAAGTCCCGCAACCACGCGAGTCGCATCGCGCGCGCCGCGGCACCCGACTCGCGCTCCTTGTAGGCGTAGTCCGCCATGAACGTGGTCAGTCCTTCGGACCAGTTGCCCTTGGCGTATTCGACGTAGACGCCATTGCCCCACCAGTTATGCAGCACCTCGTGACCGAGCGACGTGGCGCGAATGAAGGGGAGCTTCAGCACTTCGGCACCGATGTAGGTCAGCGTCGACATGCCGAAGCCCGTCGGCAGCGGGCTTGCCACCACCGAGAACTCGGTGAACGGGTAGGTGCCGATCTGTCCGTCATAGAGCTCGAGGTAGCGGTGCGTATCGTCGAGATAACCATCGGCGAGCCCGTCGACGGCATCGAGCTCACGGGGGAAGTAGGTGCGCAGCCGAACCGGCCCGTCCTTCGAGCGCGGCATGATCTTCTCGCGAATGACCCACGGCCCGGCCATCAGATCGATGCCGGTGGCGGGGCGCGCGAACTCGAAGCTGGCCCGGTAGCGACCCGACCCGTCGGACGGCAACGACTCGGACTTGATCCGGCCCGGCACCAGCGCACGCTGGTCACCCGGCACCGACACCGTCACCCGATAAGAAAACAGTGGCGCGGGCCGCGGATACCAGGCGCCCGTTGCAGGCAGGAAGCTGCCCTCGCTCGAAGCCATCGGCGGGAGACCTCGCAGCACGCCGCGAGCATCGAGACTGCGGTCCAGCGCGGGCAATGTTCCGCCATACTCCAGGCGCAGGGCACCCGCACCCGACGGGATCTGCACCTGCCAGCCAAGCATCGGACCTTCGCGCCCTGTCGCAACGACGCGCAGGGGCCTGCCGTCGAACGACGCGACGTTCACCCGCAGCGATTCGTGCAGCTCGAACCGGTATTCACGCGTCGCGGGCACGATCAGCGCCACCGCGCGGAAGCGCCGCGTCGCGGGGTCGAGCGCGACATCGAGTTCGAGCGATGGCTCGGCTGCCCGGAGCGCGCCCGAGGCGATGCCGGCGAAGATCGCCACGAGGACCGGGAGCGCTCGCGCTCCGCGCCCGGCCGTCATTGCTTCGCCGGAAATTTGACGACCAGTTCCAGGGTGTCGTCGCCGCGTTTCACCCGCATCGGCAACCAGGTGCCCGCGGGCTGCAGTCGGATCGCGGTGATCACGCGCAGCAGGCTGTTTACCGGCACGCCGGCGACCTCGACCAGCTGGTCCCCCGTTTTCAGTCCGGTCGTTTCAGCGAGGCTGCCGATGGTGACGGCGGCGATGCGCACCGCTCCCGCGCTCTCTTCCAGTCGTACGCCCAATCGTGGCGGCTCGGCCTTTGCCTTGGCTGATTGCGGCAACGCGAACACCGCATCGGCGAGGCCCGGTCGAAGCTCTTTGCATTCGAGATCGAAGGGCACGGGCAGCAATGTCCCGACGTTCTTCACACCCAGATCGCGCAACTGGTGCGGCACCCCGTGACCGAAGCGAATGTGGCCGCTGCCCATGATGCCCACGACCAGAGGGCTCTCGCCCGCCGTTCCCGAAATCATGTGGCGCGCCAGGGCCTCCGCCATCGCCCGGTCCCACGTGGTCTGCGATTCGACGAAGCGGCCGAAGGCGCTGTCGGTCTTCTGCGCCTTTGCGCCGTCCTTGCCATGGGGAGTCGAGTGTTCGCCGTAGACCTCGAACAGGTGATCGCGATACGCGCGAGACGCCGGCGCCGCCCGGCCGACGCCTTCGCGCTCCGCTGCCGGCACCGCGTCCCAGCCCTTCTCCGCAATGGTCCTGGTGAGCTTCCGGTCGATGTTCAAGGCGATCATCGGAATGCGGTTGATGCGCGCGAACTGGAACAGCGGCAGATAGAGTTCGGGCGGCAATTTCCAGACCGAGTCCCACCGGGATTCGTCGAGCAACTGCTTGACGGTGAGGTTGCCCGCCACCCAGCTATCCAGCACCGGTTGCGCGCGGCGCGGGAACATCTCGAAGCCGATCACCATGGCGGGCCGGTGTGCGTGCAACGCCGAGAGCACCTGCAGCTGCCAGCGGTGGTCGTCGTCTTCATCATGCTGCTCGCCGAGCAACACGACATCTTTTTTCGCCATCTCCGCCAGCACGGCGGAGATGGTGGCGCGTCGGGGCTGCCCCGAATCCAGCATCGTCCAGGCGGCGGGTTCGACACAGGTCTGGGCGCTGGCGGCGGCCCCTGCGGTGCGGGCTCCGCCAGCGGCAAGGGCAGCGATGCCGATCGTGCCGACAGCGATGGCCGCAGCGAATATCCGGAGAAGGTTCGGGTTCATGACGTTGGTTGTGACGACAATGTCGGCTCGGCCGAACTCCGACCATTTGTCGATCCGCAGGTTCCAGGTTCGCGCCGTGGTCGGGGTGCCAACCTCCGTGCGGGGGCGATCCGGTTCGGAAGCCGGCTACTTCAGCGGAATCGGCGTCGCCCGGTCGACGGGCACCGCAGTTACGCTGTTCTGCGGGGAACCTTCGATCACGCGGTCGGAGTACGTGAGATACACCAGGGTATTGCGCGGCTTGTCGACCATGCGGACGATGCGGATCTTCTTGAACACCAGCGAAATTCGTTCGTTGAAGACCTCTTCCTGCGTGGCCAGCGGCTGGGCAAACGAGATCGGGCCGACCTGGCGGCAGGCGATCGACGCCTCGGACCTGTCTTCGGCGAGCCCGACCGCGCCCGTGATGCCGCCGGTCTTGGCGCGCGAAACGTAACAGGTGACCCCGCGGACCTTCGGATCGTCGTGCGCGTCGACGACGATCTTGTGATCCGGTCCGATGAACTTGAAGACCGTGTCGACGTGGCCGATCGGCTCGGCCTGAACCAGAGCCGACAAGGGCAGCAGCGACAGTGTAAAGAGCCTTTGCACGCGGGAATCCTTTTCGGTATTGCTGGCGGCGGCGATCGGTTCGCGCGCTGGCTCGGATCTCAGCCGCCGCCTCGCCCGCGGCCAGCAGCACCGGGTCGGCAGCGTATCACGGGTTGGCGCGGGACGGCCCTTCCGAATGGCAGGCTCAGACCTGTGAATTCAACTGGTCGACGCAACACACGCTAGGGCTAAGGGACGCAACAGCAAGTGCTTGTCACATCGGTACTAATCGCAGGTAGCGCTGTTTGCTGGAGCCGCTCACTCGTGCTTGTACGATCTCGGATCGTCGCTAAGCCACGTCGCAGGAAGGCCATAGGCTTCAAACTCTTGTCTGTAAGGATGGACGGTGTTGCGTCGACCGGTTGAGCCCGCAACCCCACAGCGGCTATTCGCTGCGGCGTGGCGCCGAGATTCCAATCATCGCCTTCATCACCGAGGCGCCTGACGTGCGCCAACTCCACATTCTGTGGCTGGTCGGGTGACCCCAGGTAAGGGCGATGAGGGCGATTCCTGCCATATCCCGGGTGGCACTCACCATCATATCCCACGTTGACCACGGTTGACGGCGAAGAGACAATCCCCGAAGTGCTGGAAGTTGCCTTTGGAATTCCCTTCCTTCCGGAGCCGCCGTCGCGACGACCGGTCGCTCGAAGCATGTGACCTAGGATGCGCGCCATGAGCCAGCCCGTCCTGCTTGCCATCGACGACGATGAGAGCCTGCTGGGCGACATCGAACGTGAGCTGCGCGATCGGTACGCGCGGCACTATCAGGTGGTCTGCGTGCGATCGCCCGCGGAGGCGCGTGCGCACCTCGCGGACTTTGCCGCCTCGGGCGTCGAGGTCGCCCTGGTGCTGGCGGGCCGGTCGGCCGCGGAGGTGCCCGCCAGCGAGCTGCTCGCCGAGGTCCGGCATGTCCACCCCCGGGCCAAGCGAGCCCTGGTGGTGGCGTTCGGCGACTGGGGCCAGAAGGCGCTAGGCGAGGAGATCTTCGAGGGAGTGGCCGACGGTCGGTTCGATTACTATGTACTCCGACCGGCAGAGTCGCCCGACGAGCTGTTCCACCAGACGATCTCGAGCATGCTTCTCGAGTGGTGGGACGTGAGCCGAGCCTCGCCACATACGGTGCACATCGTGGGCAAGTCGTGGACGGGCCGGGCCTACGAGCTGCGCGAGGCGCTCAAGCAGTGCGCGATGGTGCACAGCTTCTGCCTGGCCGACTCGGAGGAGGGTCGGGCGCTGGTCGCCGCGGCCCCCGAGGGGGCCGAGTTCCCGCTCGTCGTGTTCCCCAATGGCTTCGTCCTCGAGAACCCTAGCAACGCCGAGCTGGCAATGGCCGCCGGCGGTGCCGTCAACCCCGAGCGGGTGGACTTCGACGTGATCATCGTCGGGGCCGGTCCCGCGGGCTTGTCGGCCGCGGTGTACGGCGCTTCGGAAGGGTTGCGCACGTTGGTGGTCGACAAGGGCGGCATCGGCGGCCAGGCAACGTCGAGTTCACTCATCAGGAACTACCTCGGGTTTCCGCGCGGCATCAGCGGCCGGCAGCTGGCCCAGGCAGCGTACAACCAGGCGTGGGTGTTCGGGGCGGAGTTCGTGTTCATGCAGTCGGTCACGGGGCTCGCCCGCGACGGTGACCAGCTCACGGTCACGCTGCACGACAGCGGCCCGGTGCGCAGCTCCGCGGTGATTCTGGCGATGGGCGCCAGCTATCGCCGGCTCGACGTGCCGTCGCTGGAAGCATTGATCGGGGCCGGCGTGTTCTACGGGAGTCCGACCTCTGAGGCATCGGCATTCACCGGTCGCGACGTCTTCATCGTCGGAGGCGCCAACTCGGCGGGGCAAGCCGCGCTGCACCTCGCTCGGTACGCCCGCACCGTCACGCTGGTGGTGCGGGCCGATTCGCTCCGCGCCGGGATGTCCGAGTACCTCGTGCGCCAGATCGAGGCGACTGACAATATCAAGGCGCGGCTCGGCTGCCAGGTGGTGGGCGGTGGCGGCCACGGGCGGCTCGAGCATTTGGTGTTGCGCGACATCGGGTCGCAGACAGAAGCCGCAGTCGAGGCGAACGCGCTCTTCCTCCTGATCGGAGCCCAGCCGAACACCGATTGGCTTCCGCCGGACATCGAACGGGATGCGCACGGATTCGTCCTCACGGGAGCAGATGTCTCGCAGCGTCGCGCATCGCCTCTCGATCGCAATCCGTTTCTCCTCGAGACGAGCATGCCAGGCGTGTTCGCCGCCGGCGACGTCCGCCACGGCGCGGTGAAGCGTGTCGCCTCAGCGGTCGGCGAAGGCTCCATCGCCATTCAATTCCTTCACCAACTCTTCGCCGCAGAGCAACGCCGGCCGCGTGGCCGATCCGAGGAACACAGCAGCACTCCCGGCCAGGCCAGGGTCGTCCCCTCCCAGCCTACGTAAGGTGCCGCGATGATCTCCCGCCAGTGCCAGTCGGGGTCGGCCCAGTAACCCCCCAACCGATGTGGCGGGTGATCTCTCCCCGCTCGAACTAATCGAGCAGCAGGCGGCGCTGATACCGCCACCCGGCCGGCAGGCTAGGCGGGTTTCACAGTGACTTCTCACGTCCTGAATCCGCTCGATTGGCGCGTCCTGTAAAGCGTCTGGCGCACAGGGCGAAGCGCACTCAGAGCCGAGCATGGAAACTCATGCCTCCTACGTTTGGCCCCATCGTTTGTCCCTTCCGGACCGCGGCCCCAACCGGTCTCGGATTCTCGCGGCGCAATGGGTGTCCGTTTCCACCACCACACAAACGGAACGCATCATGATTGAAAGCCTGATTGCAGGCCTGGTTGCTCTTGGCGGTTACGCTTGGTTCAAGCATCACCAGAGGAAGTTGAAACTGCAGGATGCTAAGCGGCAGAAGCAGTTGGACGAAGCCCTGCAAAAGGCCGCAACTGAATTCATCGAGGAACTGATCATGGCATCGGGACTAGCGATCCTGGAGTATCCCGAAGATGCGGCTCAGTGGCGGAAAGCAGCCTTTGATCGACTCGAACTCATCTATGCCGGGGAGGTCTGCGACGTTTTACGCCCGGGCTTTTCCAGGGAGTTTGTCCTGAAGGTCGAAGCGTTGCTCGGTCGAGCCGACATTAGCGAAGTGACCAGGATGGGGGCGACTAATTTGCTCTATGCCTTGACCGGGGAAGCAATGTGCAACCCCAGCAAGCTAACCACTCTGCAACGAAGCAAATTGGCGCCAAAGGCCAAGTTCGTGGCGCAGTGGGCATAGCGGAGCATCACAAATGAATGACACCCGGCCTGGCCCGGACTACAGCATCTTCAGCCACTCGAGCGGCGAACCGCTCCATACGGTCGAGATGCATGTGCTGGCTCGAGCGTATCGGGCGACGTGGCGGTCGCTCTTCGCGAGCGATCCGCTCGGTCCTCACGTCATTGCTCCGCTCGACGTGCTGTTCGTGTTCTCGGCGGAAGATGTTGAGGGCGGCAGCTAGCGCCCAGCCGGGTCGACCGGTGCTCCTGCTATAGTCGCCCGACTTCCCTTCGGGCCACGCACCGTGAAAGACGCAACGCTCGCCAGCATGGGCCAGATCGTCTGGCGTTTGATCGAACGACACGATCTTGCGCCCGAGCCCCTCTTCCGGGCGGCGGGGATCGACCCGGCGATCATTCACGATCCGCATGCACTCATCGCGCGCCCGAAGAGCGATGCGTTGATGCGGGCGCTGGCAGAGCGGATTGCCGATCCCGCCTTTGGCCTGCGGGCCGCGCAATGCTGGCACCCGTCGAATCTGGGCACGCTGGGATACGCCTGGCTGGCCAGTTCAACCCTGCGCACGGCCCTGAAGCGCGTAGTGCGCTATTGGCGCATCGTCATTGCCGATGTGGCCGTCAGGCTGGAGGAGACGCCGGAGGGGGTTGAATTCGTCCACACGCTGCCGGAGCTCGACAGCATTCCCGACGGCATCCGGGGCGACATCGTGCTGGCGATCATCTACGACATGTGCCGGACCAATTTCGGCCATGCGTTCAGTCCCCGGCGCGTGGCGTTCCGGCATCCGGCCCCTGCCGATGCAACCCCCTACGAGACGCTGTTCGGTTGCCCGGTCGCATTCGGCGCGGATGCCAACCGCCTGCTCATCGGCCGTGCCGAAGCCGACCATCCACTTCCGACCGGCAACCGCGACCTTGCCGCAGCCCATGACCGCATCCTGGTCGAGCAGCTTGCCCGTTTGGACAAAGCGAATGTAGTCGCGCGCTTTCGGGCCTCGCTCCTCGAGCGAATGACGTCGGGCGAGTTTTCGGAGGAGGACATCGCGCGTGATCTGCACATGAGCCGCCGTTCGCTGCAGCGCCGGCTCGCGGAGGCTGACGCCGGCTACCAATCCCTCGTCGACGACACACGGCGGGACATGGCGCTGCGGTATATCCAGGATCCCGCCAAGTCCGCTACCGACATCACCTTTCTCCTGGGCTACTCCCAGCAGAGCGTGTTCACCCGGGCCTTCCGAAGGTGGACGGGCATGAGTCCGTCGGAATACCGCTCTAGCAAGTCCTTGGCGAGCGCCTAGGTCGAAGTCAGTTCAAGTGTCATGGCGGCCTCCTGGCCGCACTCCTCCTCACGTCCGAATCCAGTCGATTGGCGTGTCCTGTAAAGCGCTTGGCGCGCAGGGCGAAGCGCAGTCGGGCTGAACATGGAAACTTCTGCTCAACACACAGACAAGTGCAGGCCGCAAGAAAAGGGGAAGCCTACAGGCATTCTCGGGAAATTCGGGGGATGTTGGGCGGTGGCGTCCGAACGTAACTTTGCCAATGGTCCTTTGTTGACGTAATCAATGCTCCCTGCACGCAAAGCCATTCCTCCTGCTGCCGAAGCGAGCCCAAGGCTTGCCCTCGTGTCGGGCACGGTCTCCGATTGGCAGGCCACGCGCCGTCCCATCGACCCCAGCGACAACGTCCTCCATCGCCGGACGATCAAGTGGCTCGCCACGCTGCCCGCCGGCATACGGCCCATAGCGACGGGACGACTGTATCCGCGCATCGTCAACCGGATCGGCGATCTGTGGTCGCAGTGCGAATACACACGCCTCCATTTTCAGAGCCTTCTCATCGACCGGCGCGAAGGCCGCAAGGGCTTCCCGTCCGAGGTGAAAGTCGAGTTAGAGGCACTTCAGCACTACTACTTCGAGCATCTATCCAGGCTGCCCGCGCTTCTCTGGAACGCAGTGCCGGTCAACGCGTCCCGGATTCCCGATAGGGCCTTTGCGCCGCTCCCGGACACGACGGAGATCGACATCCTGCCGCTGTAAACCCCGCCGAGGCGCTAGTGCGGAACGTCGTGGGCAAGTCGCAGGCCCTGCCCCGGCTACACCGCCTCGCGCTGGCTGTTTCGTTCTCGGCTTGGGCGGATTTCACGGGCAAAGTAATGGGCGTCTCCGATGGTGACAACATCACGGTGTTGTGGGATCGGGAACAAGTCAAGGTGCGCCTGGTGGACATAGATGCGCCAGAGAAGGCGCAGCCCTTAGGCAACAGATCCAAGCAGGCGCTGGAAGCTCTGGTGAAGGGCCAAGAAGTACTGGTGGTGGAGCACGGCCAAGACAAATACCACCGGACTCTCGGCCCGTTCTATCGGGGTGATCTGGATGTGAACGCGGAGCAGGTGCGCCGGGGCATGGCGTGGGTGTTTCGGCAATACTCCAGGGACGCCACTCTCCACCCGATTGAGGCCGAGGCCAAGGAACAGAAGCGCGGTCTATGGCGAGATCCGGAGCCGGTGCCGCCATGGGAGTGGCGAAAGGATCGGCGGTGAAAGTGTGCCTCCGCACGATCACTTGCCAAGTCGGGTTGCCCACAGTGCCTGCGCTCGAACTCCGCCATGACAACTGAAAGCGTTTGCATAGACCGTTGTATGTCTCCGTTCGGCCACAAGCAGCCGAACAGCGAAGCCACCGATTGCGCTCGTTCGAAGGCGCTATCGACCCCGAGTGCTGGGAGTGTAGACTGCGCTCTGCCTGGGGTTTGCGCGCCTATCTGCGCGATGACCCGGCGCTTGCGTTCGTTGCGTCGCGATGACTTGAGGGGCTCGTATGCAGCAGGTCCAACGCCGGTACTTTCTGCTTGCAACTGGCGCACTTTTCGCGGCCCCGCTTTCGTCATTCGCTCAGCAGCCGCAAGCCAAGGTCCCGCGCATCGGGTTTCTGGGAGTGGCCAATCCAACGGCATGGTCTCCTCGCGTTGACGCTTTCCGGGCCGGATTGCGCGAGCTCGGATACGTCGAGGGCAAGAACATCACCATCGAGTTCCGCTTTGCGGAAGGCCAGTACGACCGCCTTCCCACGCTTGCCGCCGAGCTCGTCCGGCTCAAGGTGGATGTCATCGTGACGCACTCTGTACCAGGCGCCCTCGCCGCGAAGCAGGCCACTGCGGCGAATCCGATACCGGTGGTCATGACCAACGTTGGCGACGCCGTTGGGGCGGGCATTGTCGCGAGCCTCGCCCGACCTGGCGGCAACATCACGGGCGACACGTTCTACGTCACCGAGCTCGCGGCGAAAAGGCTTGAGGTGCTCAAGGATGCCATCCCGCGCATGCGTCGGGTGGCGGTCCTCGCGAATCCGGATAACGCCTTAACAGGACTGTCCCTTCAAGCCATGGAAATCGCGGCCAAGGGGCTGAACGTGGCGTTGCTGAGCTTCCATGCGCGGGGCCCCGCAGACCTTGACAGCGTCTTCGCCGCGATGGCGAAGGAAAGCGTCGACGTGCTCACGGTAATCGAGGACGCGGGCCTCATCCCCACCTTCAAGAGGATTGCGGAGCTGGCGATCAGGCAGCGCCTTCCCTCGATCAGCTTCATCGAGTATGCCGATGCGGGGGGACTGTTCGGCTACGGCGCGAACTATCTCGCGTTGTATCGTCGCGCCGCCGTCTTCGTGGACAAGATCCTCAGGGGCGCCAAGCCGGCCGACATCCCGGTCGAGCGGCCGACGACGTTCGATTTCGTGATCAACATGAAGACCGCTCGGGCGCTCGGCCTCACGATCCCGCAGACAGTGCTGCTCCGGGCGGACAAGGTGCTCGAGTAGCCGAACGCTTCGCGTTGACTGCGGCTGAACGTCCGGTTCTTGGCCCGCGCAACGGCGGGTTGGGGTCGATCTCGCTCGTTGGCTTGAACTGTCGAGATCGGCCATGTGCAGCCGCTTGTGGGCTGCGCCAAATTCCGGCTCAGGCGATGTCGAGGTCGTAGTGCTTGATCGAGTTGAAGACGCGCAACCCGGTGTTCGCCGAATTGTGCGGCAGCAGGAATACTTCCACGTACGCACGCGAGCTGATCACGACAACGAGCTTGCCGGCGAGTGTGGGCGTGGGTACGAGATCAGTATAGCCGCGGGCCCTCGAACAGGCACCGGCTCTGCGCGCCGACGGCGAAGCGGCGCACAAGGACCCTTGCGCGCTGCATGGTTCGCACGCGATTATCCGGGTTTCGGTGCGCCGCTGCCGCCTCGAGGTCACGAGCGTGCGCCCGGCGAAAAACCTGGGAAGACGCGATGACCCCACTGCCACGGCCGACCACTCGACTGGACGCCGCTTGGGCCCTCGCGATCGCCACGCTCGCAGCGATGGCGCTCTCCGGGTGCGCGACCCATCCGATGATGCCGGCGCCGCTCCTGTACACCGGGGCCCAGGCGCGGAGCCTGATCACCGATGCGCCCGCAGCGTGGCGCACGCCTCCGCTCGATCTGCTCTATATCACGGACCGCACGCGCGCGACAGGCGCCGGGGAGCCCGAGCCGTACACCGCCGGCCGAGCGCGCTCGATGGCGTTCGGTTCCGCGACCGTGCTGTTTGGCGAGGGATTGACGTGGGACACACTGGTCAGCCAAAGCGTGCAGGTCGACAGAACGCCGGAGCTTGACCTCAAGCTCGGACCGACGAATGAGCTCGGCCGATATCCACGCATCCCGTACGACGTTGCGGTGGCCCCCGGCGGATTCACGCGTGCTTCCCTCGCTGTGGAACAGCACGAAGCGGCCACGCGCGCGCTGCAGGCCGAAGTCGCGCGCCGTCTGGCCGCGAGTCCCCGCAAGGAAATCGTCCTGTACGTGCACGGCTATCACAACAGTTTCAGCGACGCGGCGTTGACGATGGGCGAGCTGTGCCACTTCCTCGGTCGCGAATTCGTATGCGCGATCTTTTCGTGGCCGGCCGGCGGAAGCAGGGGTGTCCTGTTCGGCTACGAGGAGGACTACGAGTCGAGCGAGTACGCCGTCGAGCACATCAAGAAAGCGATCCGGACGATTTCCACCACGCCGGGATTGGAGAAAATTCACCTTCTCGCGCACAGCCGCGGCACCGCCGTGCTCACGTCGGCGCTGGCAGCGCTCTCCGTCGAGGCGTACATCGACCGCGATGTGATTGCGCGACGCTACAAGGTCGGCAACGTCGTGCTGATGGCGCCCGATCTCGATCCCGACATCGCACGCGCGAAGCTGTACCAGATCATTTCCGATCCCGGCCTCGCGTGGGGGCCGGCACCCGACCCGCACGTGGTAATCGAGTATCCGCCCGGGTATCACATGACCATCTACGTGTCGCCGCACGACAAGGCGCTGGCCACATCGAGCCTGCTGTTCGGCGCGGTGGCTCGGCTCGGCCAGATCGGGGCATCGACGGTGACACCGGAGGAAGTGCAGGAGGTTCGGCGGCTCGGCTACATCGACATGATCCAGTTCACCGGAGAAGCCGGCCTCATCGGCCACAGCTATTTCGTGTCGAGCCCGCAAGTGAGCTCCGACATCATCGCGATGATCCGCTATGGGCTCCATCCGAACGAGCCGGGCCGGCCGCTTGAGGAGATCGCCCGCCCGTATTGGCGGATTCCGTAGCCCGGCGCAGCGCCGTTACCGCCGCCGCGATGGCGGCTGGCGAATATCGCCCCGTCAGGCCGCGTCCAGTAATGTGTTGGCGAGCGTCGCTCGTGGCCGTTCAGCGAAATCCGCGAACGTCTCTCCCGAGAACAGTGACCAGCTGCTCAGGGTCGTACTGGGACCGACGACGATCAGGTAGTGCGCGGACAGACATGACGGACGCAGACCGGCCAATTGCGGTCGTTGCGCCTCGTTCTCCAACGCGGTCAGTCCCAGCAGAGTGTCGGAGGTAGTTCATGGGTGGGGTCGAACTTCGACGGTCAACGGTCTACAGAATCCGGCACGGGATAGAGCTCCACGTAGTGCGGAATGTTGCGTGATGATCTCGGTGCTCGGTCAGGACTCCGCGTCGAACATAATCTCACGGACCTCTTGTGCGCACCGACACGCGCGGGCGATTCGGGCGGCCCACATCAACGCTTCGTCCCGCGAGGACACTTCGATTATGGAGAACCCGCCCAGCACCGCTTTTTTTTCCGGTACCGGACCATCTGCAATGGTTCCGTCAGTTGCTACGATGCTCGATCGCTGGCGCTGAATCCCGCCACCGAAGATCCAGACCCCGCCGGCCTTGGCGTCCCTGACAACTGCATGTGCCGACTTACCCACGGCCGGCCAGTCCTGCTCGGGTATATGGTCCATCGAGCCATCGTCGAATGAGATCAAGTATCGAGGCATTGCGTTGCTCCTTCACACAACTTCAAAGCCGTTCGAGGTTTCTCGCCATTGAGGCCACGAACCATTCGAAGAAGGTACTTTAATCGGAAGACTTGAAGGAACGCCAATCCGTCCCCGACGATAGGTGGAAGGACCACTTTGCGCAGTCCGGCGACCGCAATGAGTCAAACCCGGTCACGCACAAACTGCGACGTCGATTGCTCGCATCAACCCTGTGGTGGGGTGTTGCCGCGCGTCGGCAGCGCTTGCAGGAGCGGGCCGATGATGTCCATCGGCAGCGGGAACACAATAGTGGTGTTCTTGTCCGCACCGATCACCGTCAGCGTTTCCAGATAACGCAGCTGGATGGCCTGTGGCTCCTGTGCCAGCACCTTGGCGGCCTGGTACAACTTTTCCGAGGCCTGCAACTCTCCTTCGGCGTGGATTACCTTGGCGCGTCGCTCGCGTTCTGCTTCCGCCTGCCGTGCAATGGCCCGGATCATGGATTCGGTCAGGTCGACCTGCTTCATCTCGACATTGGAAACCTTGATTCCCCACGAGTTGGTTTGTGCATCCAGCGCTTGCTGAATGTCGAGGTTCAACTTCTCGCGACCAGCCAGCATGTCGTCGAGCTCGTGCTTGCCCAAAACCGATCGCAATGTCGTCTGCGCCAACTGGCTCGTGGCGTTGAGATAATTTTCGACCTGGATGATTGCCTTTTCTGCATCTATGACACGGAGATAGACGACAGCACTGACTTTCACGGACACGTTGTCCCGCGAAATCACGTCCTGGGTCGGCACCTCGAATACCATTGTGCGCAGATCCACCTTGACCATCTGCTGAATGCCGGGCACGAGGATAACGAGGCCCGGACCCTTCACGCGCCAGAACCGGCCGAGCTGGAACACTACGCCACGTTGATACTCGCGCAGGACACGCAGCGACGACGCGACGAGCAGCGCCAAAAGGACCAGGACAATCAATGGAGAAATCCATGCCATTTCACTCTCCTTCCGCAGCGGACACGCGCGGCAGCACGCCGTCGACGCCGACGACGCGAATCCTTTGCCCGCGCGCCAGGCGACCCTCGGTCCGAACCTTCCACGTCTCGCCACGAATGCTCGCCCAGCCCGTTTCTCCGGAGTCCTCCAGCATCTCGCCGTCGGCCCCGACCATTGTCGTCAAGCCGCTCACCATCGGCGCCCGGTGTGCCCGCAGCGCCATCCGCACCACGACGAAAAGGAACACGGCGGTTACGACGGCGAGGAATGCGACCAGTGGCCACGGAATGCCGAAACCGCCGTTGCCCGTGTCGATCAACATCAGCGCGCCCGCCACAAAGGCGATGACTCCACCCACGCCGAGAGATCCGTAGGACGGCAAGAACACTTCCGCAACGATGAATCCGATGCCGACAACGATGAGTGCGAGGCCCGCATAATTGACCGGGAGCAGGTGAAAGGCGTAGGCCGCCAGCAGCAAGCATACCGCGCCGGCAACACCGGGAAAGACCAAGCCGGGATTGCTGAACTCGAAGAACAGCCCATAGAACCCAATTAGCATCAGGATCAACGCGATGCTGGGATTGGTGATTACCGACAGTATGCGGTCGTGCCAGTCCGGGGTCCACACGACCACTGGCGCACCAGCGGTGTGCAGCACGCGCTCCGTGCCAGCCACGTCAACCTTACGGCCTTCGAGTTGCTGTAGCAGTCCGGGGACATCGGCGGCGGTCAGCTCGATAACCTTCTGTTCGCGGGCTTCGGTCGCGGACAGGCTCGCGGCATCGAGCACTGCCTTTTCGCCCCACTCCGCATTGCGCCCGCGCAATTGCGCAAGACTGCGGATGTAGGCCGCGGCGTCGGAGAAGGCCTTGCGTTCGTGCACATCCTTTGGCGCAGGCTCCTTCGACCTGTCGGTCGCGCCAGGCCGTTCGGGCACTGGTGACCCGATGCCAATCTGCACCGGGGACGCGGCGCCGAGATTGGTGCCCGGGGCCATGACCGCGATGTGGCTGGCGTAGAGGAGAAACGTGCCCGCACTTGCCGCCCGCGCGCCTGAGGGTGCGACGAATGCAGCGACGGGCACGGGCGAGGCGAGGATGTCCTGCACGATCAATCGCATCGAAGTGTCGAGCCCGCCTGGCGTGTCGAGCGTCAACACGACGAGCTGCGCGCTCTCTTTGCTGGCGGCCGCTAGCCCGCGGTGCACGTAGTCGGCAGTGGCCGGGCCGATTGCGCCATCGATGGACAGCGTAACGACGGGCGCAGGTGCTGCGGCATAGAGCACCGTGGCAGCCGAAAACGCCACGCAACCGAAAAACTGCAAACCGGTCATCGATAGGGGACCATGGCTGCACCGAGACAGCCTCACCCGCGTGACTGTCTCGTGCGGGCATTCATTATCCTCCCGTTTTCAACGCCCAGCTGCGACGCGCAGGGCAAGATCGGCAGAACTCAGCTTGTGACATGGTCCTGCGCCTCGTTCGTCGGCCAAACGGGGCAACTGTTGCTGCGTCAGCACAGACTGCCGCCTTTCACGCGTAGAAGACGTCCAGCGTCGGGAAGGTCGCTTTGCCCCGCACGCAATCCCAAAGGTAGATCGCAAAACCGGGGTCGCCGGTCCACAGGGAATACCGCATTTGGCCGTGCCGTGCGACGTCCTCCTCGGTCTGCGCGATGCCGTGCATTGCAAAGGCGCGGGCACGGCCCAGCCAAAGGGGGTCTCGCATGCGCTGGTACAGCTTCAGGAACGCGTAGCCGTTGCCGCCGGTGCCGTGGCAGAGGTTCGAACCTTTGGTCAACGGACCTGCGGCCCACACGGCGCGGCCGGCCGCCAACCGCAGGTCGTCCAGTTCGGCGCCTGGAAATTCGCCAAGGCAGATGACGAATCCCGGGGCCCCGTGACAGAACTGCATCAGAGGCCGCGATCCACGATCGCCTGGCCGTACCAGGTGCGTGGGCCAGCTGGCTTGATCGCCATCCCACACGGCTGTACGCGTGATGGTGGTGGCGATGCAGGCCCGCCACGCCGCCCAGGACCCGTCACGCAACAGGTGGCGTCCGTGGATCAGTGGCGACGCCGTGGCCACGAAACCGTGAACGGCATCGAGGTAGGTGGACTGCGCACCATACAGATCCTGGGTCCAGTCAGATGCTATAGGACGAGAAGCCGCCGTCGATCGGGAGCACGATGCCCGTGACGAAGCTGGAGGCGTCGGAGAGAAGATAGAGCACGGCGCCGGCCAGCTCGCCGGGATCTCCGTAACGGCCCATCGGCGTATGGGCCAGGACCTTCCTCGACCTCGGCGTAGGCTGGCCCGTGGCCTGGTCTATGTGGAGGAACTTGAGCTGCTCCGTCAGAAAGAACCCCGGGGCGATCGCGTTCACGCGCACGCCCGTGCGGGCGAAATGGACGGCGAGCCAGGCGGTGAAATTGGCCACCGCGGCCTTCGCCGCCGAGTAGGCCCCGACCTGGGTGAGCGGGGTGAGGGCGCCCATCGAGGCGATGTTCAGGACGCAGCCCGAGCCTTGCTCGACCATGCCACGGGCGAAAACCTTGGTCGGCAGAAAGCTGCCGAGGAAGTTGAGGTCGAAGGTCTTCCTGACGCCCTCGAGCTCGAGATCGAAGAAATCGCGCTCGGCCGCGTCGCCCAGCAGGCCCCGGTCCAGGAACTCCAGCTTCGTGCTGCCGCTCGGGACGTTCCCGCCTGCTCCATTCAGAAGAATGTCCGGCCTGCCCCAGGACGCGCAAATCGCGTCGTAGACCGAGCGCAGGCTCTGCTCGTCGAGGACGTCGCAGGCATAGGCCGCCGCCGTTCCTCCGGCGCCCGTCACTGCGTCGGCAACGGCCTGCGCCTTGTCGAGCCGGATATCCAGGATCGCGACCCTCGCCCCGGCGCCGCTGATCGCGAGCGAGAGTGCCGCGCACAGGTCGCCGCCGCCGCCCGTAATGATGGCCGTCTTCCCCTTCAAGCCGAACATCGCAGACAGGTCGATACTCATTGCCTACTCCCAAGAGAAATATTGATGCGAACAGCCACTCGCCGCAACGGCGAAATTCGCGATGAGGGGGGATTCCAGGATGGGCATCATCCCGCCGCAGGTGTGGTAGATGATCCTCTGGCCCGATGGATGCGCGATTCAACGCAGCCAAGGTCAGGCTATCACGGGTTGACGCGCGGCGGCTGGCGGGGAGACAGGGCGGTGGAGCGTTACCGCGGGGCCGTTTTTGCTCCGTGTGCGGGGGACTCCGTGGGGATCGGCGTGGCCGCTGCTACCGGACCCCAGCCGAGTTCGCCGCAACGCGTCGCCGAAAGGGTCCGCGGTCGTCATCAATGAAGGAAATCAGCTAATCTTTCGACCCGGACTTTGCTAACACCGCCCCGGCACTACTACGGGGGGCAGGTCACGCGAGCAACGCGCCGGGCCACCCGCCGATCAAGTAGCCGCGCCGCCGCGGTGTGACGTCCACCACGTCCGGGCGCACCACCGGCATCACATGGGCCTGCAGCGGGGCAGCAGCAGGAGTCCTACGGCTGCCTACGCGGGTAGCTTGGCTTTTCGACCGGGCGCTGGAGGTGGGGCCCAGCCCGAGAGGCGACAAACCAACGCGTCGATCCGCTTGCCGTGCTCGAAACGCGTCAGATTGCAGGTGACGATGGCGCCCGTGGCCGCCAATTCCGCGAGACGCTGTCGCACCTTCGTGAGCGGCACGCCGGTCTCCTTGGCGAGTTCCGAGTCGAGTCGTTGACCGTATTTCGTCAGGCAATTCAGGATTTGGGTCAAGGCGAGCACCGGTGGTGAGGGCCGGTATTCTAACAGGTCTGACCCGCCTTCTCCGTCCGCGTGATCATTATCACCGTCACGGGCCCTGCGTGCCGCGCTCCGCGAGCATCGCGCGCAAAGCGATGTTGTCCGGCCTGTAGCGGCTGCGGGTGGCGCCACTCCTCGACGCTACGGAAGAGTTGCCTTGGCCTTGCATTCCACTGTATCTCCGGACGCCTGACCAATTCGGCACGCGAAGACCGTTCGCTCGGTGCTGTCGTAAAACCACGCATACGAAATTCCGTTGGACGAAGAGCTGCTGATTGGCGTCATTGACGGGCGCACATCCGCTCGGATCTGACCGAAGGCGTGCAGACCAAACGTGGCAATCGCGGCGACGAGAAGCAAACCTGCAATCTTGATCATGTATCTCTCCGCTTTCTTTCCCCGGTGTTAGGGATCGTGATGTTAGCAAGTACGCGTCTTCGCGGCGTAGAACCCGTGCCGTAGGGCGTTGTGATTGCCCTGAGCCCCCCACTTACGGGACCGCATCTGGCATCGCGCACTTGCGTTCCGTGTGCCGCCTGCAGTGCTGCAGCGCACAACTCCATTAGTTGCGCCAATCGTTGATTCCTTCAATACTGTCCAGTGCCAGAAGCAGTTGATCTTGCATAGCGCGAAAGGAGGCTGCCATGACTTTTTTTGTTACGTTACTGGTCGTCGTGGCGACCCTTGCCACGTTTGCCACGCTCGCCCTCGGGATCGCCTCGATGATTTACCACGGCGAAGATGGCCCGTTCGACAGCGAGCATTGGATGCGATACCGGGTCGTCCTTCAGGTGGTTGCCCTGCTTGCGCTGTTGGCGACATTCGCCTTCCGCACCTGAGCGCCCGCGTCGCGTTACGTCGGCATCCGTCGGCACCCTGCACTCAGTGCCCCAAAACGAGCGGGCTCGACGGCCACCTGCTGGCGATTCCCCGCCGGCATTACGTAACCTGCCGGGAGCGCTCCGCCAGCGCCGCGCGCAACGCGGCGTAGTCGGTCTGTACGGCCTCCACCTGAACTGGCCCGCCAGCCCTGCCGGCAAGCGTTGTCGGCGGGGTCGGTCTGTCGTGGGCGCGTTCGATGATGGCAAGGTCCGCGTCCATGCGGACCCGGTCGTTCCTCGACGTCGCCATCAGATCCTCGATTACGGCGAACGCCTCAGGTGACTTGCTCGTGCACGAAGCGATCAAGTCCAGTTCTTCCGGCGCGCGCTTGGGACGGCCGCCGGGATTGCCAGAACGACCCGGAAGGAATCTCTTCCCCGATCCGCGGGGCTTTTTCGCTGTTCGACTCCTGAAGTCAGGCAAATTGGAGGCGGGGGTCGGAATCGAACCCTGCCAATCCTCGGGGCTACACGGCCATTTTGCGAGCCGGACCTTACCCTTACCACCATTCTTACCACTTCGTGAACTTGCTCGAATGGCCGGAGGTGGCCGGTCACGGCCGGCCGCCAAGCCGATCCGAGTTGCCGCTTGGTGACGCACAGCAGTCACCCAGGCGTGAAGGGCCGGTCTAGGTCGTAGACCCGCCACTCATCGCAAGGGAGCGGGCGACCGTGCCCGACCCTAACCGGTCGCCGCCTCTCTTGACAACCGGACGCTCGAAGGGGCCAACTGAGCGCGTGAAAGATGTCCGGGTGGCAGGCTGCCCGACTGGGTTGCCAACGAGGTCATCCCAAAGCTCACGATCCTGGACGCGGCGAATAGCCGTATCGCGGGCCGGAAGGCCGGCCCGCCGTTGTCAGAACTGAGCTTACTGCTGCCTTACGATGTCGACCGACACCTCGACAGCGGGCGTCGTTCCTCGGTTCTCGAGCCAGTGCACGGTGTTCCGGTCCTCCGGCCACCCGAGACCCGGTCCATAGTCGGTCGCGGCGCCGTTTCGATGATCGGTAATGGTTCCCTGCAGTATGTAGACGATACCCGGCCGGTCCTTATGGTCGTGAACGGGGCCGAACACGCCTCCTGGCTCTATAGTGATCATTCGCATGCGGAGTTGGCGCCCGGTCATACCCTCAATTTCCGGGCCAAGGTCGACCGTTCCAAGCAGCTTCACCGCTACGCCTTTCGTCTGCTGCGCCGCGGCAGCGGGAGCGAATGACGTTACGGCTACTGACGTTACGGCTACTGCGAAAGCGGCGGTACTGACGTACGAGATGAGTCTGTTCACGATGTGCCCTCGTTTGGTTGGTTGGACAGCGCTTAAGGTATACGATTGCCCAACATGGAACTCCCGATGAAACTCCTAAGCTTTTCCTAGGGAAAACAAGGCGAGCGACTTCAGTGACTTGCGTCTCTTCATTTGGTCGATGACAAGCGCCGCAACCGGCCATTCAAACTTCACGGCGGCGCTTGAGATCGGCGAGTGGCGGATCGATGCCGCGGCCAACGAACTGGCGCGCGACGGCTCGACGGTCCGCGTGGAACCCAAGGTGATGCAGGTGCTGATGCAGCTCGCCGACCAGCCCGGCAGCGTAGTCGGCCGCAACCAATTGCTCGACGCTGTGTGGCCCGCCGTGGTGGTGGGCGACGAAGCGCTAACGCAGACGATCATCAAGTTGCGGCGCGCGCTGGGCGACGACGCCCGCGCGCCCACATATGTGGAGACCATCGCCAAGGGGGGCTATCGGCTGGTCGCGCCAGTGCGGCGGCGCACGGCCGCCCGCGGCGTGGTTCGGGCGGCGCCGAGCGGGATCGCCGTGCCTCCGGCCCTCGCCGCGCGGCCGGCCGGCATCCACATTACCGTCGCCGCGATCGGCGCGGTGTTACTGGCCGCGGCGGCCGCCGCTTACCTTGCGAGGCACGCACCGACACCGCTGCCACCTCCCACACTCGAGGTATACGCCGACGGACCGACCGTCACGGTAGTGCCGTTCGACTCAATGGGGGCAGGCCCCGACCAGGCCTACCTTGCGCGCGGGATCAGTAACGACCTAATGGTTGATCTCTCACGGCTCGAAGGGCTTCGCGTTGTCCGTACCGCCGTGGCCGAGCCGCCAGCTCCGCGAGCGCGCTATGTGGTAACCGGCAGCGTCCAGCGTGAGGGTGAGACCTTGCGTATCAATGTCTACCTTACCGACAGCCAGACACGCCGGCAGCTATGGTCGGAGCGGGTGGAACGGCCGTTCCGCGATCTTTTCACCGTGCAGGATGAGGTCAGTCGAGGTCTGGTCGAAGTGCTACCCGGCAAGCTGCAGGACGCTGCCAAAGTGCAGGCTGCGCAGCGCTACACTCGAAACCTCGCGGCGTACGACCAGTTCCTGCGCGGCCAGTCACAGTTCCTCGTGAGGCAGGCCGCCGCCAATGACGCCGCGCGGGAGTCCTACCGCAAGGCGATCGAAGCCGACCCGGCTTTCGCACGCGCCTACGCGGGACTGGCCATGACATATGCAATCGAACCGCGTCTGCGCCCCATGGCGGACGGAGCATCGTCGCTGGCACGGGCCCTCGAAATTGCCGAATCCGCGCGTCAAATCGACCCGGACACCCCGGAAGTGCACTGGGCTCTGGGCTTCGTGTACACCCAGCAGCGCCACCACGAGCAGGCGCTCGAGGCGCTGAACAAGGCGGTCGAATTGAACCGCTCGTACGCCGATGCTTATGCACTAATGGCGGGGATCTACACCTACATAGGCGAGCCAGCGAAAAGTATTCCGCTGATACGTACGGCGCTGCGACTTGATCCCGGCGGAGGCCATCTCTACTTCCTGGGCCTGGGCCGCGCATTTTTCTGCCAAGGCGATGCCGAGCAGGCGATCATCAACCTGCGCGAGGCAGCGACGCGCAATCCCGTGGATCTGGAAGCTCGGATTTTTCTGGCGGCCGCACTTGTGGCCAATAATGAGCGGCGTGCCGCCGAGTGGGAGGCCGCCGAGATACGCAGTCTCGCGCCGGGGTTCTCACTGGATGTTTGGCTGCAGAGCTACCCCATGACTGCCGTACGGCAGTTAGCACGGCTGCGGCAAATGCTGGCGCAGGTCGGACTCTAAGAACGTGCTGCGTCAGGCTCGGGATTGCGCCAAACGCGCACTTGCAGTGAGGCGTCCGCTCGCAGTTCAATCGGCCAGAGACACTGATCGTCGGCTTCTGGCCGAACGCGCCCATTGACGAACCGCGACTGAACGGCTGGTGTCGCGACATTGCAGCCATTTTTGGCGTCCACTTGAACCTCTGGCTCGACGCGTATCCCAGCCGTTCCCTTTCCGACGCGTCAAGCAAGTCCAGCCGAAACGCCCTACCTTCCACAATAAATCGCCGTGACTTGCTCGCGCCCGTGCCCGAGCTCGCCGGTGATGGTCAGTCGCGCCTCGCGATCGATCGGGTCTTCTGCTCACGGGTGAGTTCTCTCGATCGCGGTCCACCCGCGGCTGGCGCCGACCACCCGGTGAGTTCGCGGTAGCGTTCCTGGGCGTACTGATGACGGTGGCCGTGCACTCGGTGAATGCCCGCCCGGTCGCACTGATACTCGAAGCGGCGCAGCTGCTCCACATAACTCATCTCGACCGGTATGAGACTACCCTTGCCGGCAAAGCGCTTCACCTCATCCAGGACACGGCGTTGCTCAGCATTGCGGATCGGGATCTCGCGGGCGCGCTTGCCTTTGCCCCAACTGGCCTTGAGCATGAGCATGTCGCCGCGATCCGCCCACGCCGGTTGAATCTTGATGGACTCCTTGCGCCGGAGCCCGAACGCCGCTTGCAGCTGGAGCGACATACGCGTGTACGGATCGGAAACCTGGGCGAGATCGCCGGAAGTCAGCTGGCGCGCCTTGCTGACATTGGTCACGTAGCGCCGGTCGGGAATGCCATACGCTTCGTTGCTCTTGGCAACGACGTTGGGCTTGCCGATCTTCTCTGCCCACCAGCGCAGGGTCGTCATCCGGTTTTTGAGCGTCCCGGCGGATAATCCTTCGGCCAGCCAGCGCTGCACCAGCGCCTCGACGTGCCGGGCTTTCAGGCTCTGGGCACGCATGTTCACATAGCCCATTTCCTGTAGCTGGTTGGCGATGAGCGTCAGGATGCGTTCCCGGTTGGCCTGGGTGGCATAGCTCCCGTCGCGATTGTGTTTGCAGAGTTGCTTCAGTTCATAGTTCAAGTCTTGCATCGGCTCCTCGAAATGGTCGGTTACCTTCTTTGCTGCCGGTGTCTGCTCGGTCTGCTTAGTGTGTCTGTCCGTCTCACCGCGCTTGAGCGGGTGAGATTTACAAGGGACGTCGGGGACACCACTCCCGCTGTGTGCAGTGTTTTTGCTGCTGGCCGCGGCTGCACCCGCTCTTGGCGTCGAGGGTGCTTCCGGTGGGAAATCGCGTCCATCGATGTGAACCCTTGACCCAGAGTTCGTGGGGGCGCCGTACGGCGCTGCTTGACGCCCGCGAGGCGGGCAAGGACGAGCCGTATTGCGCGGCTCTACGACGACGACGATGGGTCAGGGAGCCCATCACTTGGGGCCATCACTTGCGCCAGCGCCACATAACTCCTTGTTGGGACGGAGGATCGGCGCGTCGTCACTACCGGCTCCGCCGTTAGTAACGACGCTACTGGTACAGGTGGATTGGCGCAGGGGATGACGATTGCGCCGGTGATACCTTGGCGCAGGGAGTCGCGCATTGCCCTTGCCGAGTTTTGGCATGGAACGCGACGTTGTCCGGGCGTGTGCAATGCACATCGACCGGACCAGGGACCAACGATGCTTGCGCCGTGGGGCCGCTACCGAGGACGGTAGACAGCCGCGACTGCACGCGAGCGCGACTTACAACGCCGTCACAATGACGGCAATGCAAACGCTCCGGTCGATTCCCGACCGCTGGTGAGTACGAAACCTCCAGCCTAGTGGCTCGCCGGCTGTCTCGAGGAGGCCGATCCGGCTTAAAGGGCGATGGTTACGCCATCAGCGGGCTGAAGCTCAGCCAAGCGAACTGCGGCAACGGTAGTCCGACTGCAAGATCTGCTCAAGCGAAAAACGGCGATTGAAAGGAATCGTTTTCGGCTTGCAATTCGCGGCGCGGCATGAGTGAGCAGGGGAGTGGCATCCAACAAAAACCTCCCCTGACCGGTGGTTATCCACGGCGGCGCGCGGGCGGCGCCCCTATCGCACGCGAGCGCGCGCCGCGGTGGGCAACCGGCATTCCGGGGCGCGCCGTGGCCTGTGGATCATGCCCTTGAAACTGACGAATGGTCTCGCTCCGGGCGAAAACCGTCGGCTCCTGTTTACGTTTTCCGGCGGACGGGGGCGGAGCCATATGGAACGATGGGCCGTCCACCCACATCCACGAGGAGACAT
The DNA here is from genome assembly GCA_963823215.1 of uncultured beta proteobacterium. Lineage (GTDB taxonomy): Bacteria > Pseudomonadota > Gammaproteobacteria > Burkholderiales > Casimicrobiaceae > CAIWHR01. The sequence goes on along the minus strand of CAWGKT010000015.1, from coordinate 96,697 downwards.
TGATGGCCGTTGCGAGCCGAACACCCTATTGCATTCTGCGGCGCAAACAAGTCGAAGCCCGCACCGGGCTGTCGCGCAGCACGATCTACGCTCGAATCAAAGCCGGGACGTTCCCGGCGCCGGTGTCGTTGGGTCCGCGTGCAGTCGGTTGGATTGAGAACGATGTGCAGCGCTGGCTCTCCGACCGGATCGAAGCCGGTTGGAGCGGAGCAAGGACGGATGGCAAAGGCCACCGCATCGGGAAAACGAGAAGCTGAGAATAACGGCGCAGCGCGGCGATTCGTAGGATGATCGATCGCGCAGGGTGCCTGGTGTTCGCACCGTCGGATGACGCGCGGCAAGACATCGGCGTCTTTTACGCCGCGCGCAGCACTCGCTTGTCGATCGGTTGCACGGTCGCGAGCCGCTCTGGGTGCTGCCCAAGGTCCCACAGATCTACCGCCGCTTGCATGCGCAGCCAACTCTCCGCCGTCGTGTGCAGAAACTTGGCGACCCGGGCCGCCATCTCCGGCGAGAGGGCGCGCTTTTCCAGCAACAATTCAGACACGCTCAGGCGCGATACACCCAAGCGCCTGGCGAGCTCGGTTTGCGTCATGTTCAGCGCCGGCAATACATCCTCACGCAGCACGGCGCCGGGATGCGTGGGGCGCCGGCTGGGGTTTCGTAGGCTTCGCATCAGTGATAATCCTCTAAGTCAACTTGGGTAGCGTCCTCTCCCTCGAAAGCGAACGTGATCCGCCAATTGCCAGATACGGCCACGGCGAATCTGCCGGCGCGGTCGCCCTTGAGGCTATGGAAGCGATAACCCGGCAGGTTCATGTCGTCAGGCCGCATCGCAGCATCCAAGCGGTCGAGGACGCGCGCGATTCGCGCCGCGCTTTGGGCCGGGATGCCCCGGTGATCGCCGCGTCGGAAGAAGCGTTCGAGCCCCTTGTGCTTGAATCCACGAATCATTGTTCGCTGTCATCCATAAGATTACACTGTAATCCAATGCAGTACAAGGCCGCACAGGCTGTTTGGAAGAGGCTAGGGACGGTGCGCCGGCCGGGTAGGGCGTGCCATATCCCCCACTGGGCCAGGCACGGCTGATATCCATAAAGTATTTATCTGTGCCTTTGCAGTGACACAACGCGTGCACCGTCCCTCGCAGCGATCAGCGTCGCCTCGTACCACGTCATCAACTTACGCCGCAGGTCCAGCCGTTTTGCGCGGTCGTAGGCTGACTCGACTTTGTTCCCGGCCTGATGATCTAACTGCGACTCGACCACGTCCTTTTCCTTCCCGGCTTCGCTGCAAATTGTCTTGAACGCCGACCGCCAGCTATGTGGCGAGTGTTTCCCGCTTAGACCTAGGGCGTCCCGGTAGTGCTTTTCGCAGGCCTCGGGCGTTACGGACTTTGCTGAGTCGCGGGGAGCGGGACAAACGAAATCGGTCATTGCACTGTCATCGATCTGCCACTGACGTAACTGGGCTGCGAGGTTTGCCGGCAGCGGGACCAAGTGAGGGCCTCGTTCCGAGTCCTTTTTCTTCATGCGGACCCGTGGAATTGCCCAAGTCTGCGCCGTCAGATCGAACTCGCCCCACCGCGCGCCAACCACCTCCGAGACTCGTTGCGCCGTGAACGCGAGCAGCACATGAGCCCGTTGGACACCTCGGCATGGGTCGGACGCGGCCGCCTTACGCAGGATGGCGCCGATACCGGGCAGGTCGACTACGGCGGGGAAGTGCTTCGTACTACTCTTCCGGGCACGGCGACGGGGCAGCGGATTCTGACGTAAAGCTCCGACCTCGACGGCGTAATCCATGATCGCGTACAAACGACGATGCACCTTCTCCTCCATCGCCGGGGCCTTCGCTTCTATCTTGCGTAGCACCGGTGAGGTTATCGCTGCCGTGATCTGTTCGACCGGCAAGCCGTTCAACTTTTGCAGGTGTCTTTCGACGCTGCCGGTTGCCTCGATCACGTAGTCCGGCGTCCATCCCTTCCGCTTTGCCTCACGCTTCAGCCATGCACGTGCCAGGGAATCGAATCTGTTGGAAGCTGCAGCGGCTTTCCGTGCCTTGGCGACTCGCTTCTCACGGGTCAGGTGCTCGCCCTCGGCGGCACTCCGACGCGCCGCCAATGCCTTTTTTCGGGCCTCTGCGAGTCCCACCAGCTCCAATTTTCCCAGCGAAGCCGTCTGCGGCACTCCGTTGTGTCGATAGCGAAGCTGCCACGACTTCGAGCCCGTCGGCGATACCAACAGATAAAGACTGTCGCCATCGGCGAGCCGATACGGCTTCGACTTGGGTTTCGCGTTCTGTACAGCCCTATCGGTTAGAAGCTTGGCGGCCACTCGATCACCCTCCATCCTGGAGTACGTTACCACCAAATCCGGAATTCATTACCACCAAAATCAGAAAACGCGCCCTTACCACCACCTGTTACCACCAGTATAGTCGGTCACTCCGGGATGTCAAAAGACCGCATTGCACTATGAAAATGGCAACAAAAAACCCGCGCGAGGCGGGTTTCATAGTGGCTGTCTGGAGGCGGGGGTCGGAATCGAACCGGCGTAGACGGCTTTGCAGGCCGCTGCATGACCACTCTGCCACCCCGCCCGGGGGAGCGACCCGCGCAGGCGCGCAGGGTCGGGCAAACGAAAAGGGAGAGCCTGAGCGCTCTCCCTCGGGAAACTGGAGCGGGAAAGGAGTCTCGAACTCCCGACCTCAACCTTGGCAAGGTTGCGCTCTACCAACTGAGCTATTCCCGCACTGGGTAAACGATAATTATAGCGGAAAGTCCCCTGCTGTCAAAACGCGCGCCGTGGCAACCGGTCTCCTCGGAAGGAGTGACGTGCCGGGCGCATCCGCTGTGTCCGCGGTACCGCTGTTCCTCAACGGATCACGTTCGCCACCGCCGCGGCGATATCGTCGACGTTGCGCGAGTTGAGCGCCGCGACGCAGACGCGCCCGGTGTCGATCGCGTAGATGGAGAACTCCTCGCGCAGCGTCTCCACCTGCGCCTTGGTAAGGTTGGAATAGGAGAACATGCCGCGCTGCGCCAGGATGAAGCGGAAGTCGGCGCCGGGAATGCGCTCGTGCAGCCGTTCGACGAGCATCGCGCGCATCAGCTTGATGCGGTTGCGCATCGTGGCGAGCTCCGCCTCCCACAGTGCACGGAGCTCCGGTGAGCACAGCACGGTGCTGACGATCTGGCCGCCGTGTGTGGGCGGGTTCGAGTAATTGGCGCGGATGAGCCGCTTCAGCTGCGACAGCACGCGCGCGGCCTCGTCCTTGTCGGCGGTGACCATGGACAGCGCGCCGACGCGCTCGCCGTAAAGGGAGAAGGACTTGGAGAACGAGCTCGTGACGAGCAGCGGGCCGGGCGTCGCCGTGAAACTGCGCACGACGGCGGCATCGGCGTCGATGCCTTCGCCGAAGCCCTGGTAGGCGAGGTCCAGGATGGGCACGAGCCCGCGCGCGCGGACCACGTCGATGATGCGTGTCCACTGCGCGGGGGTCGGATCGACGCCAGTCGGATTGTGGCAGCACGCGTGCAGCACGACGATGGATCCCGGCGCGAGGCTCTCCAGCGCGCCGATCATGCCGGGGAAGTCGAGGCCGCGGGTGCTCGCGTCGTAATAGGGATACGTGCCGACAGCAAACCCCGCGCCTTCGAACAGCGCGCGGTGGTTCTCCCAGCTGGGGTCGCTGATCCACACCTGCGCGCCGGGCGCGAAGCGGCGCAGGAAATCGGCGCCGACCTTGAGCGCGCCGGTGCCGCCCAGCGTCTGTACGGTCACCACGCGGCCCTCGGCGATCACCACGGCGCCGGCGCCGAAGATCAGCGCGCGCGCCTCACGGTCGTACGCCGGAATGCCGTCGATCGGCAGGTACGAGCGGGGCGCCGCGAGGTCCGTCAACTCGCGCTCGGCGCGCTTCACGCACTCGAGCAGCGGCACCTTGCCGGATTCATCGCAGTAGACGCCGACCCCGAGATTGACCTTGCGCGGGTTCGGGTCGGCGTTGTACGCCTCGGTGATGCCGAGAATGGGGTCGCGGGGCGCAAGCTCGACCGCGGACAGGAGCGAAGCAGGGACGGGAGCGTTCATGTGTGGAAGCCGGCGGCGGGAATGGCGGATATTGTACCTTGCGCGAGCGCGAGCCGGCCCCATCGACAAGGTCCGCCACGAGGGCTAACGTGCGGCCTCCGCCCGCGCGCGGCCGCGCGCCGCGCGCATCGACCCGAACCTCTGCCATGACTCCGGAAGCCGCGCCGCCGATCCCACCCGTCACCGCGCTGAAGACGCTCGCCCGCGTCGGCGCGTTCGTTCGACCGTACCGGCGACAGGTGATCTACGCGGCGATCGCGCTCGTCGTCGCGGCGGCCGCCGTGCTTGCAGTCGGGCAGGGCCTGAAGGGCGTCGTCGACCGCGGCTTTGGCACCGGCGACGCGGGCGAACTCAACCGCACGCTGGCGCTGATGCTCGGCGTCGTCGTCGTGATGGCCGGCGCGACGTACATCCGGTTCTACTTCGTCTCCTGGATCGGGGAGCGCGTCACCGCGGATCTGCGCCGCGCGGTGTTCGACCATCTGCTCGGGCTGCCTCCCGGATTCTACGAGGTGACGCGCACCGGCGACGTGATCTCGCGGCTGATCAACGATACGGCGATGCTGGAGACCGTCATCGGCTCCAGTGCTTCGATGGCGATCCGCAACCTGCTGCTGCTGGCCGGCGGACTCACGATGCTGGCGATCACCAGCGCGAAGCTGACGCTGCTCGTGCTCGCAGGCGTCCCGGTGGTGGTCGTCCCGATCATCCTCTTCGGGCGCCGCGTGCGCCGGCTCGCGCGGGCGAGCCAGGATCGCGTCGGCGACGTCGGCGCGTACGTGGACGAGGCGCTGCACGAGGTGCGCACCGTCCAGGCCTATGGTCACGAGCCGGAGGACCGGCGGCGATTCGGCGTGCACGTGGAAGCCGCGTTTGCCGCCGGCGTGGCGCGGATCCGGCAGCGCGCGTTGCTGGTGGCGTCGGTGATCCTGCTCGTCTTCGGCGCGGTCGGCGTCATTCTCTGGATCGGCGGGCACGACGTCGTTGCCGGCAAGCTCAGCGCTGGCCAGCTCTCGGCGTTCGTGTTCTACGCAGCGATCGTCGCCGGCGCGGTCGGCACGATCAGCGAGGTGATCGGCGACCTGCAACGCGCGGCGGGGGCCACCGAGCGGCTGTTCGAATTGCTCGCTGTCGCTCCCGCGATCCGCGCGCCGGAGCACACGGTCGCGTTGCCCGCGCCCGCGCAGGGGACGCTCGCCTTCGACCGCGTGGGCTTCCGCTATCCCTCGCGGCCCGACGCCGCGGCGCTCGACGACTTCACGCTCCAGGTGGCTGCCGGCGAGAACGTCGCGCTGGTCGGGCCGTCGGGCGCGGGCAAGACGACGGTGTTCCAGCTGCTGTTGCGGTTCTACGATCCGCAGGCGGGCGCGGTGCGCATCGACGGCGTCGACGTGCGTGACGCGGATCCGCGGGACGTGCGCGCCCGCCTCGCGGTCGTGCCGCAGGATCCCGTCATCTTCGCGACGAGCGTCCTCGAAAATGTCCGCTACGGACGACTGGGCGCCGGGGAAGCCGAGGTGCGCGCCGCGTGCGAGGCCGCCTTCGCTGCAGAATTCATCGCGCAGCTGCCGCAGGGGTATGCCAGCAACCTCGGCGAGCGCGGCGTGCGACTGTCCGGCGGGCAGCGGCAGCGGCTCGCGATCGCGCGGGCGATTCTCGCCGATCGTCCGATCCTGCTGCTGGACGAGGCGACCAGCGCGCTGGACGCCGAGAGCGAGCGCGTGGTCCAGCTCGCGCTCGAGCGGCTGATGGCCGGGCGCACCGTGCTGATCATCGCGCATCGGCTCGCCACCGTCCGGCACGCGGATCGGATCGCCGTGATGGAACGCGGCCGCATCGTAGCCGTGGGCACGCACGACGAGCTGCTGGCCGACAGTCCGCTCTATGCGCGACTGGCGGCGCTGCAGTTCGCAGCAGAGGGGTGGAGCGCGCCGCGCGAATCGCAGTACGAACTATGCGGTTACCCTGCGCGCTACCCGGATCCCCTCGCCATGCTCGTCACCTTCCCGAACAGTCCCTACCAGCTCTTCAAGCCGTTCGAACCTGCCGGAGACCAGCCGGAAGCGATCGCAAAGCTGGTCGAGGGTCTGGCCGACGGCCTCGCGTTCCAGACGCTGCTGGGCGTGACGGGCTCGGGCAAGACGTTCACGATGGCCAACGTGATCGCGCAGCACCGGGCGGCCGGCGCTCGTGCTCGCACCCAACAAGACGCTCGCCGCGCAGCTGTACTCCGAATTCCGCGAGTTCTTTCCGCACAACGCGGTCGAGTACTTCGTCTCGTACTACGACTATTACCAGCCCGAGGCGTACGTTCCGTCGCGCGACCTCTACATCGAGAAGGACAGCTCGATCAACGAGCACATCGAGCAGATGCGCCTGTCGGCGACGAAGGCGATCCTCGAGCGCCCGGACTGCGTGATCGTGGCGACGGTGTCGGCGATCTACGGCATCGGCGATCCGTCCGAGTACCACAGCATGATCCTGCACCTGAAGGAAGGCGATGCGCTGACGCAGCGCGACGCGATCCGCCGGCTGACCGAGATGCAGTACGCGCGGAACGAGGCCGATTTCCGGCGCGGCACCTTTCGCGTGCGCGGCGATGTGATCGACGTCTTTCCGGCCGAACACGCCGAGAACGCGGTGCGCATCGCGCTGTTCGACGACCAGGTCGAATCGCTGCAGCTGTTCGATCCGCTGACCGGCCACATCCGGCAGCGCATCGGGCGCTTCACCGTGTTTCCGTCGAGCCACTACGTGACCGGGCGGCAGAAGGTGCTCGACGCGATCGAGAAGGTCAAGGTCGAGCTCGTGCAGACGAAGGACGCCTTCGTCGCGCAGATGAAGCTGATCGAGGCGCAGCGCATCGAGCAGCGGACGCGTTTCGATCTCGAGATGATGACCGAGATCGGGTTCTGCAAGGGCATCGAGAACTACTCGCGGCACCTGTCGGGGCGCGGCGCGGGCGAGCCGCCGCCGACGCTGATCGACTATCTGCCGTCGCGCTCGCTGGTCTTCATCGACGAGAGCCACGTGACGATCCCGCAGGTCGGCGGCATGTACAAGGGCGACCGGGCACGCAAGGAGAATCTGGTCAACTACGGCTTCCGCCTGCCATCGGCGCTCGACAACCGGCCGCTGTGCTTCGACGAGTTCGAGCGGCTGCTGCCGCAGACGACTCTTCATCTCCGCCACCCCGGCCGACTACGAGCAGAAGCATGCGGGGCAGGTGGTCGAGCAGCTCGTGCGCCCGACCGGGCTGGTGGACCCGACGCTCGAGGTCCGCCCGGCGCAGACGCAGGTCGACGACCTGCTCTCCGAGATCAACCTGCGCGCCGAGAAGCACGAGCGCGTGCTGGTGACGACGCTGACCAAGCGGATGGCGGAGGACCTCACCGACTATCTCAACGAGCACGGCGTGCGCGTCCGGTATCTGCACTCCGACATCGACACCGTCGAGCGCGTCGAGATCATCCGCGACCTGCGCCTGGGCGAGTTCGACGTGCTGGTCGGGATCAACCTGCTGCGCGAAGGGCTCGATATCCCCGAGGTGTCGCTGGTCGCGATCCTCGATGCGGACAAGGAAGGCTTCCTGCGCTCCGGGCGCTCGCTGATCCAGACGATCGGCCGCGCGGCGCGGCACATCAACGGCATGGCGATCCTCTACGCCGACACGATGACGGATTCGATGGCAGCGGCCATCGGCGAGACCACGCGACGGCGCAACCGGCAGCTCGCCTGGAACGAGAAGATGGGCATCACGCCGATCGGTGTCCAGAAGCGGATCAAGGACCTGATCGACGGCGTGTACGATGCCGACACGGGAAAGAAGCAGCTGCGGGCGGCGCAGACCCGGGCGAGATACGAGTCGATGCCAGAGAAGGACATGGAAAGGGAGCTGAAGCACATCGAGCGGGACATGCTCGCCGCCGCCAGGAATCTGGAGTTCGAGAGGGCGGCGGAGCTGCGCGACCGTCTCATCGAGCTGAAGGAGGCGATGTTCGGGGTGGCCTTGCCGGGGGAGGGTTGACGGGTAAAATGAATCGCACCGCATCCCCTGGATTGACCTTGGCCGCTACGACTCCCGACGCTCCGTCTCGCACCAGCGAGGCCCTCGCCGACTCCTACAACGATGTCCCGTTCAGAAGCAACCCGAATGCGGCATGCGTACCAAGCCGACTCGCGACCATGGCGACGTTGCTCGGACTCGACACGGCGCCGGTTGCGTCGTGCCGCGTTCTTGAATTGGCATGCGGCAACGGGATCAATCTGCTGCCGATCGCTGCCACGCTGCCGGATGCAGCCTTCGTCGGCGTCGATTTCGCGGCGCGCCCTATTGCCCGCGCGCAGCGCATGGCCGACGACCTCGGACTCGCCAATGTTCGGCTCCTCCAACTCGATTTGCGCGAGCTGCCGGCCAACCTGGGACCGTTCGACTACATCGTTGCGCACGGGCTGTATTCGTGGGTTCCCGCCAGCGTGCGCGCACATGTAATGCCGCTGATAGCCAGTCGCCTGGCCCCGAAGGGTGTTGCTTTTGTGAGCTTCAACGCGTTCCCCGGATGTCATTTGCGGCGCGCCGTGTGGGAAATGCTCCGTTACCACACGCGTGACATTACGGACCTGAAGGCCAAGCTCGCCGCCGCACGCGCGCTGCTTGGACTGGTTGGGACGCCCATCGCGGGAGAAAGCGCCGACGGGCAGGCGTTTCGGGAGGAAGTCCGCCATGTCGGCGCAAGCCCCGACGACACCCTGGCACATGATGACCTGAGCGAGCCGAACAATCCGGCATACTTTCACGAATTCGCCGCCGATGCCGCGCGCGCCGGGCTTACCTTTCTCGCCGAGGCCGAGCTGAAGTCCATGATGGGCGTCGGCATCGCGCCACAGGTGCGGCAGGCGCTGGGGCAGATGGACCGGCTGGCCCGCGAGCAATATCTCGACTTGCTGTATTTCCGTCGGTACCGTGAATCGCTGCTCTGCCACGCGAACGCGTTGTCCCGATTTGTCGTGCAGCCGCCGCGCGCGCTGCATATGCATGCGGTCGCGACCTCTGCGCTCCGTCGGGCGCCGGCGGCCACTGCGGCAAGCAGCGATCAAGACGAAGATGACCGCGCGCTGAAAGAGCTCCTGCTGGCCCGCTGGCCGCGCAGCGTGCCTGTTGCCGAGTTGGCCGAGTGGCGCGACCGCGCGCTTTCAGTGGCAAAGTCCGGTAGGCAGCGCCGGCCCATCGAGTTGCAGCTAGTCGAGTTGTTTACTATGGGTTCCGTCGACCTGCGGACCCAACCGGTCGCGGCCGTCGCGGTCGCCGGCGAGCGTCCGGAGGCCTTCGCGGCGGCGCGGTGGATCGGTCGCGACCATGAAGTCGTGCCGAATCTCTACCACGAGGCGATTCGCATCGTGGATCCCGCAGGTCGACGGCTGCTGGGCTTGCTCGACGGCACGCGTACGCGAGCGGAGCTGGTCGCGGAAATGGCAGGGCTCCCATCGGGCTCGGACGGCCCGGCCCAACTCGACCAAGCCCTTGCGCAGTTCGCAAGGACTGCGATGTTGGTAGGATGATGCGGTCGGCCGACCTGGCTTTGGACCATGGGGGCTGCCGGTGGCGCCCGTTTACGGTTGCGTCGGCAAAGCATGGGGAACGACGGGGGCCGACAGGAAATCCAGGAAGATGATCCCCAATGGCAAAACTGGGGCAGGCGCTGAGATTTGCGTGCTATTTGTTTGCCTCGGCAACATCTGCCGCTCGCCGACCGCGGAGGGCGTGTTCCGCGTTGCCCTCGAGCGTGCCGGGCTCGCGGGTCGCGTCCGGACGGACTCCGCGGGACTGGGCAACTGGCACATCGGCGCGCCGCCCGATCGCCGCGCGATCCAGGCGGCGCGCCGGCGCGGGTACGACCTCACCGCCTTGCGCGGACGGCAAGTCGAGCCGGCGGACTTCACCCGGTTCGGATGGATTCTCGGCATGGACGAGGCGAATCTGCGGGCGCTCTCCGCGATGAAGCCTCCGGATTTCGAAGGTCACCTCGGGCTGCTGCTCGAGTTTGCGCCGCAGACGCAGATGCGCGAGATACCCGATCCGTATTTCGGCGGGCCCGAGGGCTTCGATCGCGTCCTCGATCTCATCGAGGCATCGGCCGCCGGCCTCGTCGCGCGCCTGCAGCCGATCGTGACGCGCGCCTGACCGGCACGCGCGATCAGTAGATGCCAGCCGCGAGTCCCGCGGCGAGGTCGGCCACGCCGGCCGTCACCTGGGCTTCCAGGCGCTCACCAACTTGTGCGCCTCCGCGATCTGCGACGGCGTCAGCCTGGCGGCCACCAATTGACAGTTGTTGAGGGCGCGCTGAATGTTCTCTGCCATCGTCGACGGGAAGCGGGTGGCTGCGAGTTCGAACCACTTGTGTGATTCGACAAGATCCCGCGACACGCCACGGCCATGAAAATACATGACGCCGAGGTTGAACTGCGCGGTGGCGTCGCCCTGGTCGGCGGCCTTGCGGTACCACTTGACCGCCTCCTCGCAATTCTGCGGCACGCCACGGCCGATCTCGTAGGCGCGGCCGAGGTTGAATTGAACCGCAGCCACGCCCTGGTCGGCGGCGAGACGGAACCACTTCACCGCCTCCTCAAAGTCCTGGGGCACGCCGCGGCCGTCTTCGTACATTCGGCCGAGGTTGTTCTGGGCTTTGGCATCGCCCTGTTTCGCCGCCCTCCGATACCACATCAACGCCGCAACGAAATCCTGCGGCATGCCCTGGCCGATGTCGTACTTGAGGGCAATGTTGAACTGGGCCGCGGCGTTACCCTGATTGGCGGCCTTTTCATACCACTTCATGGCCTCCCCGTAATCCGTCGGCACACCCTGGCCGTCCTCAAACATGACCGCGAGGTTGTTCTGCGCGTAGGCGTTGCCCAGTTCCGCGGCCTTGCGGTACCACTTCGCTGCTTCGAGAAAATTCTGCGGCACGCCCCGCGCGCAGTAGTACATGGTGCCGACGTTGAATTGGGCCGCCGCGTTGCCCTGGTAGGCGGCCTTGCGATACCACCGCATGGCGGCGGCGTAATCCTGTGGAACGCCAAGTCCGCTCTCGTAAACGACGCCGAGGTTGTACTGGGCGGATACGTTGTTCTGCTCGGCGGCCCTGAAGTACCACTTGAACGCCTCAGCATGGTTCCGCGGTACGCCGTGACCGTTTTCGTACAGGACGGCCAAGTTGTTCTGCGCCAGCGCGTTGCCCTGTTCGGCGGATCGGCGATACCACGTGGCAGCCTCGACGAGATTCGGCGGCCCGCCGCGACCATGGTGGCACATGTTGCCCAGGTTGAACTGGGCTGCGGCGTCATTGCATTCGGCGGCCTTCCGGTAGCAGGCCATTGCCGCCGCAAAGTCCTGGCGGACGCCCCGACCGCTTTCGTACATGATGCCCAGGTTGTCCAGGGCGCGGACGTCGCCGTCCTCGGCCAGATTGCGAAGTATCTGCAACTCGGTCGCGTGATCGCCGCGACCGTACGCTGCCATCGCGGCAGTCCAATCGTCACCCATGGCGGCCGCTGATAGCTGCCCCCCGACGTTGCCGCTTGTCAGGTTGCCTTCCATTTCCTTACCCGTTCCTGCGCTTCCGCGATCTGTGCCGAAGTCATCCTGGATACGAGCAGGTCGCGATTCCGGACGGCTCGGCGGCGCCGTTCCGTCTCCGATGCCGGAAAGTGGAACGACGCAAGCGTCAACCATTTGTGGGCTTCGACGAAGTCCGCAGTCACGCCACGACCGCCGCCGATGAGCGTTCCGAGGTTGAATTGAGCGGCGGGGTCGCCGTGCTCGGATGCCTTGTAATACCACCGGATCGCCATGGCATAGTCCTGCGTCACTCCGCGGCCGTTTTCGTACATGCGGCCGAGATTGAACTGCGCAGCCGCGTTGTTCTGGTCAGCCGCCTTGCGGAACCAGTTTGCGGCCTCGGCAAAGTCCTGCGGCGCGAATCGCCCGTCCTCGTGCATGCGGCCCAGGTTGTTCTGCGCATCGTGATTCCCCGCGTCCGCCGCCTTACGATACCACTTCATCGCCTTTTTGGGGTCCGGAGGCACGCCAAGGCCGCAATCGTAGGCGAGGCCCAGGGTGAACTGCGCCTTGTCGTCGCCGTGGTCAGCCGCCAACCGGAACCACTTGATCGCCTCGGCATTGTCCACCGAAACGCCCCGCCCCTGGCGGTAGAAGCGTCCGACGTTGAACTGGGCGCGCGCGATGCCTTGGTCGGCAGCACTGCGATACCATTTCATCGCCTCCGCAAGGTCCAGTGCAACGCCGCGGCCGGTGTCGTACATGCGGCCGAGGTTCAGTTGGGCCGCGGCATTGCCCAGTTCGGCCGCCGCGCGGAAGCACCTCACCGCCTCCACGGCGTCCTTGGTGACGCCCTGGCCGTTCATGTAGATGACCCCAAGATTGTTCCAGGCGTAGGCGCTACCCTGCTCTGCAGCCAGGCGATACCACTTCGCTGCCTCGACAAAGTCCTGCGCGACACCCTGACCGCGGGCATGCATGCGCCCCAGATTGAATTGGGCGCGGACGAAGCCCTGTTCGGCCGCATCGCGGAACCACGCGGCCGCCACGCCGTCGTCTGCCGGGACGCCGTGACCCAGGATATGCATGCGCGCCAGACCGTACTTGGCGCCGGCATGGCCTTGATCGGCGGCCTTGCGATACCACTGCATCGCCGCGGCGCAGTCGTGCGGAGCGCCTCGTCCAGTTTCGTACATCAGGCCGAGCCTGAATTGCGCGTCGGCCTCGTTCGTGTCGGCCAGCACGATGCGGAGCGGCGGAAAGGTCGGGTTGAAGCGCTCGCGTGGCATCATGCCTGTCTCCCGTCATGGTCGCATTGGCGCGTCGGCGCCCATCGCCCGATCGCCCATTCGCCGGCCCGGCGCTCGTTGCCAGCGCGGAGATGCGCTGGGACCAACCGCCATGGGGCGCGGCGGTTGCGCATTCATTCTGTCGACAAACGAAACTAAAAGCGAGTGCCTGCGGGTGATGCTGAAGCCCGGGCACGGGAGATGCAGAGCGGGGAATGCGGGTTCGGATGCCAATTGTGGCTTACAGCGTCGGCCTTTGCGCCGTTCCGGCCATGCCTACGTCGCAGCGCGGCGAGGGAACCTTCGCCGAGCGGACATCGCGCTCGCAGCCAGGGTGCGCCCCCGTCGCTGTTCGGTACAAGTTCCCTACCTCCCTCGGCGTGTACCGGGCATCGGAGCCAACACTGCCAACCCGCGCGTTCGGGCGCAAGTGCTACACTTCATCGGGAAAAAGAACTCGTGTGGTGTCGAACGTCTTCAAGAGTGAAGGTGTCTCGCGCAGGGGATCCGGTGCGGTCGTTGCGTCCTGCATGTCTTGCGGCAGCATCGTGGCCCGCAAGCAGCGTTGCGAAATGCCATTTCTGCGTACCGTGCCCCCACGACGCGGATCGGCAGAGCTGACCTGACCCGGCGAATTTCTATCGTGATGAATTTGCGCCTTCCGAAACGCACGGGACAGCGTTCCGAGGAATCGGTGCGCGGGCCGGAGGACCCGCGGCCCAGCGATCCGGCGTGGCCGGACGCCGGAAACGAAACCCTGTACCAGGACCGGCGGTTCAGTACGTTGAGGATTGCGGACGACGGCGTGCGCGAAACCTCGGCCGTGGACTTCCATCTCGGACCGCCGATCCAGCGCGTGGTTAGAGCGCTGCAGGACTTCGAGGCGTGGCGGGCGCTACCTGTGTTCCTGCTTGCGGGCCTCTGCCTGACCTCACTCGACACCGCGGCAAAGTACCTTGTCCAGGACCATTCGCTGTTTCTCGTCGTGTGGGCCCGCTATGTCGGTCAAATGCTGGTTGTCGCGCCGATCGCATGGCATCGTGGCGGAAATGTCTTCTGGCGGACGCGCAAAGTGCGGCTGCAACTGCTGCGGTCGACGATGCTGCTGGGAGCAACGGTCTGCTTCTTCGGCGGCCTGCGCTATCTCCCGCTCGCCGAAGGATCGGCGATCCTGTTCCTGGCGCCGATGCTCATCGTCATGCTTTCCGGACCGCTTCTCGGAGAGAAGCCGACCCCAGCCCGTTGGGTCGCGTCGATCATGGGTTTCGTCGGAGTTCTCATTCTCCTGCGTCCGGGATCGGCAGTGTTCCATCCGGCTACGCTGCTGTTGCTGGGGGCGGCGCTGTTCAACGCGTTCTACAACATGCTGACGCGCAAGCTGCTCGACGACGACGTCTACACGACGCTCTTCTACAGCGCCGTGGTGGGTACGGTGGTGCTCACCGCGGCATTGCCGTGGGAGTGGGACCAGATCCGATTCACGCTGAATGACGGTGGTCTGCTGTTGCTACTCGGTGTGTTTGCGGGACTGGGCCACTGGTTCGTGATTGCCGCGTACGTCCTCGCGCCTGCGTCGCTGCTGGCGCCGTTCACCTACGTGCAGATGATCTGGGCCGTGGCCTATGGGTACGTGATCTTCGGTCAACTGCCGGATCTCTGGTCGGTGCTCGGCATATGCATCATCGCCACGAGCGGCGTGTACCTCGCGATCATGGAGCATCGGCGGATGCGTCTCGGGTGAAGCACAGCGCAGGAGCAGAGCGATCGTCGCGTCGTCGATCAGATGCACAGCGTTCCGGCGGGCGGTGCAAACAGCATCCGTGTTATGGCCTTCGACTGGGCGACGCCGTCCACGGAGTAGGCGAGTAGCCCCGCGTTTCCGTTGGCGAAGGTCAAAGTCATGGTACCCACGGGGGTTCGCACGACGTTGGCCGGGTTGAACGGCACGGCGCTGAACGCCGGCCCGGTCGTCCGGTCCAGCGTCCCGCTGTACACGCCGGCCCCCGACTTCGCTGCCGTGGCCGAAAGCCAAAGCGGCGCGCCGTCCGGGCCGTAGGTAAACCAGACTGCGAAGATCGTGTCACCTTGATGCGTCACGGTGAGGCCCCAGCCCGATTCGGCCCCGTCGGCAACCCACCACAGATTCTGAAAATTCGTCGCCGATGTGAAGGGCGGCTGCGCCGTGAAGGTGCAGGTCGGAACCGGCCCGAACGCCTGTCGCGTGATCGCCTTGGTTTGCGCGACTCCGCCGACGGCATACGTGAACGTCCCGGTATTCAACCCGGTGAACGTCAACGTGGCGGCGCCCACGGTGGTTCGCGTCACGCGGTCCGGGTCGAACGGCACGGCATTGAAGGGAGGTCCGCTCGACTCGGAGAGCAACCCGGAATAACTGTTTGATGACGTCTTGTTCGCAGTCATCGTAAGCCACCAAGCTTTACCGGCGCCGTCGTAGGTGAACCAGGTCGCGAAAATGATGTCGCCCTGATGGATCGCGTTGAGCCCCCATCCGGACTCGGAACCCGACGGAGCGGCCCACCACATCCCTTCGTAGCTCGCCGTCGCGGACGGGGGCACGATCGCCGGGGCACCACCCGACGGTACGCACATCACTGCCCGATCGGGCGCGCGGCCAAAGCCCTCCTGCGTCCATCCGCCGCCCTCTATGATCGCGTCGCGAAGGACGACTTCCCTGGTGTAGCGGCGACGCGGCGGATCCGCGTCGTTGACGAACCGGTAGACGGCGTAAGTGCTCGCCGGGCATGTCCCGCTGGCGGCGTCGGGCAACGCAACATAGAACGCTGCCGCGTTCTCGTAATTCCACGCGCCCCCATGGCGCGCAAGGGTGTCGGCGCATTCCTGCGGAGAGGCGGAAAGGAAATGGGTGTCGCCGAGCCCCGGCGGCACGTAGAACCGGCACACCGGATGGGCGCTCGCCGGGGCGACCGATGGATCCGTGAACGCGAGAAAGCGAAAGCCCGTCCGCACCCAGCCCTGCGGCGTGCCGCCGTCCAGTGCGTCGATCTCGAGGGGATCGGCCGTGATCAGGTAGTCGTTCTTGACCGCATTGAAGAATTCCACGACCGGGGCGAGCTTGTACGGATTTGACGCGTCCCTTGCCAGGTACTGCTGGATCAGCGGGAACGTGATGTCGAAGCGCGAAAACTCGTCGATACCCTGTTGAAACGCGCACGACGAATTTCCCCCGACGAGTGCGCCTCGAAGCTCGAAAGCGCCGATCGCCGGATTCAGGACGAACAATCCGCCACCGCTGCTACCCGACTCGGTGGCGCCCGACGTCCATTGCGACTCGATGAAGCTGCTGCCGTCCGGATAGGGCCTGTAGCCAAACACGTTTCCCTGTGCCACCTTCTTGAGATCGCCACTTGGATGATGGATCGCGGCAACGTTTGTGCCCGTAGGCAGCGGACCGGACGCATTCCACGCCGCGTAAGTGGCGCCTGCCGGCGGCGTGGTGTTCAACCGCAGCAGCGACCAATCGTAGTCGGCGCTGCGCGCAAGCAGCTTCGCTCCGCCTGCGATCAGTACATAGTTGGGCTGGGCCTGGCTGCCGCAGGTGGCCGCCTGGAAGAACCAGTACGTGTTCACCGAAGCTGCTGCGGCAGCTGGAACGCCCTTCGAGGACGCGGGGTCGTCAATGTCGTCGACGCAGTGATTCGTCGTCAGGAAGTACGGAGTGAACGAGCCCTGCGCATCGTTGAGGAGAGTCCCCGAACAGATCATCGTTACGCCTTTCACGGTGACGAAGATCCGCGCTACCGCATTGGTCGCCGTGGTGAGCTGCTGCTGGAGCGTCGGCGCAAGGCAGGCGACATCCGTCTGGCACGCTTCCGCCTGGCCAATGTGGGAATCCAGCGCCCTGGGATGCTCGCCCGGGGCGCCCAGGTGCGAGATCATCGGAATCTCGAGCGTCGCGTTGCCGACCTCGGCGGTCGCCGGCAATTCGAGCTCGATCGTCCCGGTTTCGCCTTCGAGAACCGGTGACCAGAACACTGCGTCGCGCACGATATCCGCCGCAGGATAAGGCCCGAAGACCAGTGCTTCGCTTCGTGACCCGGTGAAGCGCACTTTGAGAGCATCCGGCACGCCCTTCAACGCCAGTTCGAATCGGATCGCAACGGCGCCAGGCGACGTCAGCGTAACGCGCGCTGCCAGCGCCCCGTCCGCAACGCGGCTCCAGCGCAGGTCGGCCAGGCGCACCACGCCATCCGATGCCGGAACGGCACGAGGGAATCCAACTCCCAGACCGCGACGCCTGGTGTCCTTGAGCGTTTGGCCCCGGACGCTCGCGGGCGCCACTTTCAGCGTGGCGTGCTCGGCGGCCGTCGGAGGAGTCAGGGTTATCGTGCGCGCGGGTGCGGCCGCGGGCAATCGCGTGGTGGCGACGGGACGAGCCTCCGGCGACGCTGCGCGCGGGAGAAACGCGGGTGGCACCGACAACTGCGCCGCGACATTCGTCGCGAACATCGCGGGCACGAGCAGACCCCGCAGCAAAGGCATCATGATTGTTTGCGGTCCGGGTGCGAGCGACGTGCCGTTGGAACGTTCGTAGGAAACGAAACGAAATTCCCTCTGCGATCGGCGCATCATGATCCCATTTTATCATCGTGCTACGGAAGCGAACTTCCTGCAATGGCACCCGGCGTCGCGCAACGAAACGACGGCGATGCGATGACGTTGTTATCGGCATTGCATGCTCATCGACGCGCATGGGCAGGTCGCAACAGTGACGAAAAATTTTACACTGCCAAGCGTTCGATCAGGCACGTGAACGATGCTATTGGCATACAGAAAAACGAGCGTCACGTGCCTGTTCCCGATCCGGGTCGGACTTCGAGTGCGCTCCGACCAATGCCGTCAGGACCCCGCTGTCGGACGACGCAGGCCCGCGCCGAAAGACTGAACCGGGATCGGTGACGACTGGGGCGTACGGGTCGCGTGAGCCGTTGCTGCGAGTGAAATCGAAAGTGTCATTCAGCATTCCGATCGATGGCGGGTCGGCGTTTTGGGGTACGTGGTTGCGTCAACACTGGTGCGCGCGAGCGGACGCGTTTGGCCCGCGGTCGCGTCACCGCGACGTTCGCATTCGAACGACACGCGAATGTTCGCGGGTCCAACCACCGGCAAATCCGGCGGGGCGTTATGCCAGGTGAATATTCTCGACGACGCGCGCGCGTCGAAAAATCTTACAGATGATTCCAGGGACATGCTCGATTGCAGCAGATTCCCATTGCAACGCCCTGAAAGGAATTGGCAAATTTCGTTCGGCGCGGAACTTGCTAATGCTCCAGCGAACATCCTGCGGCATACAGCTCGGTGCAATCGAATCGATGTCGGCGGGATGCAAGTTGACGCGGAAGAAGGTCGCCGTCGTCGGGGGAACGCATGCCTTTGCCAGTACCTGGTGCAGGTCAGACGTGAACGCGGACTTCACCGCCATCTGGACGATCGGGGAATGGCGCTCGCGGCCGGCGCATTGCTGCACCCATGTCGATCGACGCGCTCGTTTCCGCATCGGCGAGGCGCGACGCCGCCCGGTGAGGCCTTGGCGTTTTTCGTGGCGTCTGCTGAGTCCCTGGACGCCGAATGCGCCTCCCAAAGCCGGACATAACGTCGCCGCACGACATGTGGTGATGGGTCCCATAGGACAGGCGGCAACGGAAATCAGGGCCCCGCCGTGATTCATTCGTCGGCGGAGCGCTCAAGCACGAATTCGCGCGCGTTGAGCAAACGGTGGTGGGGTGGCGTGGTCGCCACCGCCGGAATCGAGAGTGGCGACTACGCAGAGGCAATGTTTCGACTTTCAACAGGAGCAATTCATGAACAAGTCACTGATTGCACTAGCGGTGTCGGCGCTCTTTGCGTCGAGCACTGCGCTTGCGCAAACGCAAACGAATGGCAATGGTAACGACGGTACCAACACCAGTACGAATACCACCACCAACACGACCAACAACACCCCCACCGACAACACAAGGAACATCACGAAGGACAACGGCAATACGAGGGACAGCAACAACACGCGCACGACCAACCGCGCGACGGCCCAGACGCCCACCGTTGGGGTGACGGGTGGCGCGGGCGGAGCGGGCGGCGCGGCGACGAGCGGCGCGGCCAACGGCGGCGCGGCGACTGGCGGTACGGCGTCGAACTCCGGCAGCACGAACCTGACGAGTGGTAGTGCCAATGGCGGAACGGCAACGCAAACCATCAATAACGCCGGTGCATCGGCGGGCGCGTCGAACTCGATCTCGCTCAGTGCGCCCCAGAATTCGACGACCAATGTCGATCCGTGGGCGAATAGCAGCGCGCAGTCGAACGGTGCGCAGACGACGGGTACGGGAACAGGTGGCGGCGCCACGGGCGGTTCGGCATCGTCGGGTGCCGGGACGGGCGGTGGGGCAACCAGCGGGTCCGCGACCTCCGGCGCTCTGTCTAACGGCAACACGACCGGCGGTTCGACAACGTCCGGCACGGGCACGGGCGGCGGAGCAACGGGCGGCGGGACGTCGTCCGGCGTTGCCACAGGTGGTGGCGCGACCGGTGGCTCGAACGCGTCCGGCTCGGGCACGGGTGGCGGCGCGACCGGTGGCTCGAACGGGTCCGGCGTGGCGACCGGCGGTGAGGCAACGGGCGGCGCAGGCAGTGGTGGCACGACGAACGGGGGTGCCGCTGCGCAAGCATCCACCGGTGGCGGCTCGACCGGCGGTGGCGGCACGGGCGGTGTGGCGAACGGCACCGGGGGGACCTCGGGCGAAGCAACCGGTGGAGCGGCGGGCGGGGCTGGCACGGGTAACAACAGCGACCGCAATCGGGCCAATGGCGGCGGCGCAACCACGGGTGGCGCGTCGAACACCTCGACCGCTGGAGCCGGGTCCGGCGGCGAGTCGACCAGTGGTGCGTCAGGGAACAGCGGCAATCCGGATGGTGGCTTCGGGGTCTCCCTTGGCCTGAGTGGCAAGACCGGTGGTGGCGACGCCGACAGCGGCAAGGCGATTGGCGGCAAGACCAGCGGCGGCGATGTCGATACCGGCAAGGCGATCGGCGGCAAGACCGTTGCGGGCGACGCCGATAGCGGCAAGGCGATCGGCGGCAAGACCATCGCGGGTGACGGTTCCAGCGGCAAGGCCTACGGCGGTGACACGACCGTCAAGCAAGAAAGTGGTGAGGCCAAGACCGGAACGGCCTACGCAGGCGACGGGAAATCGACCGCTATCGGTGGAAAGACGATTGCGGGCGACGGCAGCAGCGGTAGCAACAAGACTGAAACAGAGGGCGGCAAGAGCACCGTCGGCAACAGCACCGGGATCTCCGCCAACGTTGCGCTGCAAGGTGGCAACAAGATCGTCTCCCCGTCAACGGCGACAAGCTCGTCGGATGGCAACAAGGGCGGGTCGGCGGACGGTGGCAGGACCGGCGAGGTCAAGGGCGGCAACATCGACGTCTCGTCCAAGACCATCGGCGGTGATGCCTCCACCGGCAAGGCCTATGGCGGTGATGGTGGGAAGGGTGGCAATGCTTCCGCCTCGGTGTCGATGAATGCCGGCGCGGGTGCGGGTGCCGCCAGCAACGGCAGCGCCGCTTCCCAAGGTGAACGCGGACGCGGTAATGTTACGAACGGGAATACCGGACGCAAGGGCCCTGGCAACGGTCCTAACTAGGCTCTGGTCCGGCTGTAACGCGTGCGGGGAGCCCAGAAACATCGGGTTCCCCGTATGTGCATGTGAAAGCAGGCCCCAGTAAGGACGATGCAGATGAAAAAGTCATTGTTGGCAGTGACCATTGCTTTGGCCTTTTCCGCTCATGCGCAAGTTGCCTTTGGGCAAGCCGCCATCAGTACGGGCGGTGCGGGCGGCGCGGGTGGAACGGCAGCAGGCGGGACTGCGGCGGGGGGCGCCGCGACCAATTCGAATACGCTGACGACGACCGGCGGGTCCGGCGGCGGCGGCGGTCAAGGTGGCCTCGGTGGAACGGGCGGCACGGGTGGCACGTCCAGCGCCGCGGGCGGCACGGGCGGCACGTCCAGCGCCGCGGGCGGCGCCGCGACTGCCACAGGCGTGCAGACTGGGCCGATCAGCGGCACGGGCAACAACCAGGCCGCGGAAGTCACCGTCAATTACATCACGCCGGTTTCGCCGGGCGGACTCAAAGGCCTCGCGGCCGGGGTCGATCCGGAAACCGGCCATTTCGTCAACGACAACAACGTTCGTTATAGCGGGACCCAAAAAATCAAGAATACGCCGGACGCGTCGATCGGCGGTCCGGCCTCGGGTCCTTGCAATGGATTCAGCGGTGGCATCGGGGTCAGCGTACCGGGATTCGCCGTGGGCGCGAACACCTCGACCGTCGATCCGGGTTGCACCGCGCGTGAAACGGCGCGCATTGCGGCGATGCTGGGTCGGATGGACATTGCCAATGCGGTGCTCGAGAACACTAGCGTCGTGCAGGAGGCCCTGAAGGCCAAGGCGGCGCGCCAGGCGGCCGAACAGCCGCCTCCGCCGGTGGCACGACTCGACGCACCGGTGCAAGCCGCTCCGGCGCCGGTTCAATCCGCTCCGGCACCGGTTCAATCCGCTCCGGCACCGGTTCAATCGACGCCGAATCGCGAGATCGAAGCGGCACGATTGAGTGAGCAGCAACGGCTGGCGGTCGAGGCGCTGAAGCGCAAGGCGACGATGGACAAGATTTACGACACGCTCACCTTCACGGATGCCGTAACGCAGGGCAACGAGAAGACGCCACAACAGGCAATGGCTGAGGAAGCGACGAGGATTCAGGCCGAGAGAGCCAAACGGAAGGACGAGCAATTGAAATTGGAACGGCGACTCGTAGCCTTGAAATCCGAACCGTCGGAAACGTTCCAGAACGCCTTGGCGCCGGTCGTGCCCAACGTGCGGCTGGCCCTCGCGGTGCCTAACGCGGCGCCTGTCGCAGCCCCTGTTGCGGCCGCAGCGGCAACGCCCGCCGCGCCGTCGGTGGCGGCCAAGGTTCTACCGGCGGAAATGCCGGTGGCCCCAGCATCGAATGTTGCGACGGAAAAGGTCGCAGCGCCGGTGCCGACGAACGCACCACAGCCCACGCTCGACCGCGCGCAAGCCGCGAAATTGCTGCTCAATGTCGAGCCACCCGCGAACAATGCGAACGGCCCATCGACGGACAAGGTTCCAGGCCAGACCGCGGAACGCGCGACTGCAGCCTCGGCGCCGGCAGCGTCAGCACCGGTGCAATCGCGCCGCGAGCGCGATGCTGTTGCGCCACCGGCTAAAGTGCCATCACAGGTCGCGTCGCAGCCCATGCTCCGCGACGTGAAGATGGACAAGCTGAACGATTTGTTTGGCTTTACGGGTGCGAAACCAGTAACCGACCCGGTTGCGCCGGACGCCGCTGCCGGCAAGTCGACGCCGGCGCCTGCTGCAAAGCCGGATGGGACGCAACAGACCGCGAAGCGCGATGCGCCGGCGGAGAAACCCGCGGACGATGCGAAAAACAAAGTGCCCGTGCAGCCAGCCGACGCGTTGAATTTCGCGCGCGTGGGGCTCAGCGTTCAGTGACGCCGCAGGAGACGTCGCCGGGCGCTTGGATGGCTAGACAGACGTAGTTGTTCGCCCCACTGGGTCGCGGCAGCTGCCGCGGTCCGGGGCGCCCCTCTGGGTCGCGTCCTGGAGGCGGGGATACGCGCCTGCGTCGTCCTTCGTGGCCCATTGCCGCGATCGCGTTCACGAATCGCTGCCCCGGGAATCCACGTTCGCGCCCGACAGGCGAATCGGTGGCGCGTTGTTCGATTCACTGGAGCCCCCATTCCGACGATTGGCCCCGCGGTGTTGGGCTTGCTCGCGTATTGTCGTATCATCGACTACGGCGCAGTGCCATGGGCATGAAAACCGACGTGTGGAGACGCAGTATGAAGAGCAAGAGCCTATTGATCGCCCTGATGACGGCAGTATCGACGATGTACGTTTCCGCGACGCTGGCGGCGGCCGCGCAGTACAAGATCGTCACGGCCTCGGAAAAAGGGACCTACATCGTCATCGGCCGTGACCTGGCGACCTACATTGCGGCGCCGGTGGACATCGAGCTCGATTCGGTTCCGTCCGCGGGCTCGGCGGAAAACGTCCGGCGCCTGCGCTACGAGCCCGGAGTGAAGTTCGCGCTGGTGCAGTCCGACGTCTATCAGGCCTTCATCGACCTGGCCGCCGCCGGAAACGCGGGTGCGGGCACGCTCATCCGGCCGTTACGCGTCATCATGCCGTTGTACAACGAGGAGATTCACTTCATCGTGCGCGCCGACTCGCCGCTTAACTTCATGCACGAGATCAAGGAAGCGCGAATCAACACCGGGCCGGTCGGAAGCGGAACCGCGCTCACCACGACGACCCTCTACCGGCTGATGTTCAACGAGCCGCTGCCCGAGTCGAGGGCGAGCCTCCTATCCAACGAGGACGCGTTGCTGAAATTGATCACGGACAAGTCCGTGGACGTCGTGGCGATTGTCGCCGGACAACCGGCCAAGCTCTTCACCGACATGAAACCCGAAGTGCGGCAGTTCATCAAGATGCTCAAGTTCGACGCGAACCACCCGGCGGGCAAGGCCGCGTTGAAAACCTACTTCCCGGCGACGGTGCGCGCCAGCAGTTACCCGAATCTGCTGACCGAGGACACTCCGGTACTGGCCGTCAAGGCGTACCTCGTGACCTATGACTACAACCTGAAGGACACCCGGGCCAATCTGTCCAGGTTTGCGCGATCGCTGTGCCAGAATTTCGCCTTGCTGCAGGCGTCGGGCCACCCGAAGTGGAAGGAAGTCGAGCTCGCGATGCCGGATCCCGGTGCGGGTTGGGTCTACTACCCGCAAACGGCGCAGGAGCTGCGCCAGTGCATTGCGGGGAAACCGAAGCCGCGGCCGAAATGCACGCTCGAGAACACCGTATTGGGGTTGTGTCCCGAAAACTAGCAGGTCCGGGTTGGCGAACCTTCGTCAATCCCGGTCGACGACAGGACGCGCAGGAGATCACGTCGCGTCGTTGACAGATCTTTCTCCGCTCGCGGTCAGCGCGGCCGCCACTCGCCGGCGAGCTTCTGCGCCTCCGCGATCTGCGCCGGGGTCATCCTGGCGGTGACCAGATCCCGGCTCTTGATCGCTTGCGTTCGATTCTCTGCATCCGACGCCTGGAATCGGATGGCCGCGATGCTGTACCACTTGTGCGCCAGGACGAGATCGCGCGGCACACCCTGGCCGGTATCGTAAGCGATGCCGAGGTTGTACTGGGCGGCGGCATCTCCGCGATCGGCGCCCTTGCGGTACCAGGTCGCCGCTTCCGCGAAATCGCGTGCCACGCCACGGCCGTTCGCGTACATGAAGCCCAGGGTGTTCTGCGCATTGGCGTCGCCCCGGTCCGCGGCCCGGCGAAACCATTTCACCGCCTCGACGTCGTCCTGGGGCACGCCGCGGCCGTTGAGGTAGATGAAGCCGAGGCTGAACTGGGCTTCGGTGCTTCCCTGCTCGGCGGCCATCCGATGCCACTGGATCGCTTCGGCATCGTCGCGCGGTACGCCCTGGCCGGTGCCGTACATGACGCCGAGATTGTATTGTGCCGCCGCGTTGCCTTGCTCGGCGGCCTTGCGGAACCACTTTACCGCGTCGGCGGAATCCTTCGCTGCGCCGCGACCGCTGGCGAACATGAACCCGAGGTTGTACTGGGCGGCGGCGTCACCCTGTTCGGCGGCCTTGCGAAACCAGTTCAGCGCCGCCGCATCATCCTGCACCACACCGCGACCGCTGGCGTAGAAGAATCCGAGGTTGTACTGGGCGCTGGCGTCGCCCTGCGCGGCGGCCTGACCGAACCATTTTGCCGCTTCGGCGTAATCCTGCGGTACGCCCTGGCCATTGGCATACATGAATCCGAGGTTGTTTCGCGCGAGTGCGTTGCCTCGCTCCGCGGCGAGGCGGTACCATCGCGCCGCCTCCGCATAGTCCTGCGCCACGCCTTGCCCGGCCGCGTACATCACGCCGAGATTGTTCTGCGCGCTGGCGTTCCCGAGATCGGCAGCCTTGCGGTACCAGCTGATCGCCACGGCGAGGTCCTGCGGGACGCCCCGGCCCGTAGCAAACATGAACCCAAGGCTGTACTGGGCCACCGCGGAGCCTTGTTCGGCCAGCGGGAGATAGTGCTTCGCCGCGGTCGCGAAGTCGCCGCGGTCGTATGCCGCCACGGCGTCCTCCAACGGTCCCGCGATTGCGGCTCCTGCAAACACCGGCACCAACAACGACACGGCCACCGCCGAGGGGACCGCTGCCAGAATCGATGTCCATCGGTTGTCGGTCACGACCTCATCCTCCGGTCATGCGTGATTGCCAAGCAATACCCAAGCAATACCTGTGCCCATTCGGAATGCGTCACATGTGCACGAGAAACCCGGGGCGCCTGGGGGCCGCTGCCCGGGTCCTCGGCTAGGTCCGATCGGTCAAATGGCCGGGGGCTGTCCTCCTTTGTGGGTCTCGACGATCTGCAACGGTTCCTCCGCGATGACCACGCGCGGCGGCCGCACGCGCCGCGGTCCGGCCGGCGGTGTCGGATCGGGTTCGGCCATGGGTATCGCTATCGATCGCGTCTCGACGAGCTCGAGGCCCGAATCGGCAGGGAGCGTCATCGATACGCTCGGCAATGCCTCGATCGGTCGCGGCGGTGCCGGCCTCGACTGCACCATGCGTTCCGGTGCGACCGGCTCAGGAACCGCGACCGGCGCGGCAAAGCGTTCGATGGGTTCCGGCGCGACAGGCGCAGCAGCCGCAACCGGCGCGACATCGCGTTCGAACTCGACGGGCGCGATGAGGCGCGACGGTTCGATGGCTTGCACCGGCGGCGTGGGAATCATCGGTGGCGCACGATCGGGTTGTCCGGCGGGCTCGGCATCGGCCATGGGCCCATGAGCCTCCGGTACCACCCGCGTCCCGGCTTCGTCGTCGCGTGCGTCCGTGCCCAATGGCCTGGCGCCCTCCGGACGATCGCCGCGCTCACCGCGGCGGTGGCGGTCGCGGCGGCGGCGGTTGCCATCGCCGCCGTCGCGCGGGACCGCAGCCTGGTCCACCGGACGCTCGATGCCCGGCTCGGCAGCCTCGATGGCGGGCAGGGCGGCATCCGCGCCGACCGGTGTCTGCGCACGTTGTTCACGGGGTGGACGTGGCTCGCGCGGAGGCTGACCCTCACGCGGCTCGCGTGGGGGACGCGGTTCGCGTGGGGGACGCGGCTCGCGCGGTGGCTGGCCTTCGCGCGGTGGCTGGCCCTCGCGCGGTGGCTGGCCCTCGCGCGGCGGACGCGGCTCACGCGGTGGACGGGGCTCGCGCGGCGGCTGGCCGTCGCGCGGGGCCTGACCATCCCTGCGCTGACCTTGCGCTCCCTGTTGCGCGCGCGCGTCGCCGCGACCCCCGCGATTGTCGCGACCATCACCGCGGCGTTCGTCGCGCCTGCCCTGGCCGCGACCGCGATCGCGGTCCCCGCGTCCGTCGCGGTCGCTTCGCGCTTCGCGGCGCGGTTCGCGACCCTCGCGCGACGCTTCCACGCGGGGCGGAGGCGCGGGAATGGCCGGTTTGCTTTGGAACCAGCTCAGCATCCGGGCCAGCCAGCCATTCGAGGCCAGCGGCGCCACCTGCGGCGCGGCGGGCGCCGACGGAGCTGTCGCCATCGGAACGGGCGCCGGCTCCGCGGGCGTAATGCCCTTGACGGCCGCTTCCTGCCGCGGCTCCTTCGCTTCTTCCTTCATCTGCTGGACACGGTCCGGTTCTTCGGGCTGTGTGACCAGGTTGAAGCTCAACGCCAGAGGCTCGCTCTGGTTGAGGTCGTCGTGGCGCAGGCGCTCGATCGTGTAGTTTGGCGTTTCCAGATGGCGGTTGGGTATGAGCAGCACGTTCACCTTGAACCGCGTCTCGATCGACAGCACTTCCGTCCGCTTTTCGTTGAGCAGGAAAGTCGCCACGTCGACCGGGACCTGCGCGACGACCTGCGCGCTGTTTTCCTTCATCGCCTCTTCCTGCAGGATGCGCAGGATGTGGAGCGCGCTCGATTCGGTGCCGCGAATGTGCCCGATGCCGTGGCAGCGCGGGCACGGGATGTACGCCGACTCGGCGAGCGCCGGGCGCAGGCGTTGCCGCGACAGTTCCATGAGCCCGAAACGGGAGATCCTGCCCAGCTGGACGCGGGCACGGTCGTACCGCAGCGCCTCCTTGAGGCGATCCTCGACCTCACGCTGGTTCTTGGCGTTCTCCATGTCGATGAAGTCGATGACGATGAGTCCGCCCAGGTCGCGCAGGCGCAACTGGCGGGCGATCTCGTCGGCGGCCTCGAGATTGGTGTTGAACGCGGTCGTCTCGATGTCGCCGGCCTTGGTCGCGCGGGCCGAGTTGACGTCGACCGACACGAGCGCCTCGGTGTGGTCGATGACGATGGCGCCGCCCGCGGGCAGCGGCACCTGCCGCGCGTAGGCGGTCTCGATCTGGTGCTCGATCTGGAACCGCGAGAACAGCGGCACGTCGTCCTTGTAGAGCTTGACGCGATGCACGGTGGCCGGCATCACGTGGCTCATGAACTGCTGCGCCTGCTCGAAGATCGCCTCGGTGTCGATCAGGAGCTCGCCGATGTCCGGATGGAAGTAGTCGCGGATCGCGCGGATGACAAGGCTCGATTCCTGGTAGATCAGGAACGCGCCAGTTTGCAGCTTCGACGCGTCCTCGATCGCTCGCCACAGCTGCATCAGGTAGTTCAGGTCCCACTGCAGCTCTTCGGTGCCCCGCCCGATGCCCGCAGTGCGCGCGATGACGCTCATGCCCTGGGGAACGTCGAGCCCGCTGATGGCGTCGCGCAACTCGTTGCGCTCCTCGCCCTCGACCCGGCGCGACACGCCGCCGCCGCGCGGATTGTTCGGCATCAGCACGAGGTAGCGGCCCGCCAGCGAAATGTAGGTCGTGAGCGCCGCGCCCTTGTTGCCGCGCTCGTCCTTGTCGACCTGGACGATCAGCTCCATGCCTTCCTTGAGCTGGTCCTGGATGCGCCCTCGCCCTGCGCCTTCGTCGTCGTCGTTGTCGGCCCGACCGCGGCCCTTGAGAAACTGGCGCGCGATCTCCTTGAACGGCAGGAAGCCGTGGCGCTCGGTGCCGTAATCGACGAAGCACGCCTCGAGGCTGGGCTCGACGCGGGTGATGACGGCCTTGTAGATGTTGCTCTTGCGTTGTTCCTTGCTTGCGGACTCGATATCGAGATCGACCAGTTTCTGGCCGTCGACGATCGCCACCCGAAGCTCTTCCGCCTGGGTGGCGTTGAACAGCATGCGCTTCATAGCATTTTCCCGGCGCGGGTCCAGCCGGGCCTGGGGCGGGGCGAAACGGAGGCCGCGCGCTGCGCGGCGTGACGCTATCGAGCGGCGGACGCGAGCGAAGTCAACCGCACCCGCAGCGGTGGCTGCGGGTCGACGAGAGCGGGGTGGACGCTTCCTGCTGCATGCAGGGCGCCGGCCTCAACAGTGGCGAGGCGGTACGGTCTCATCGGTGCGGTGGGCTTCGTGGTTGCGTGCAAGCGGTTAGGCTCACGGCAGTCCGCCCGGAACGAACAATCGCGAGCAATCGCGAAGCGCGAACGAGGGGGGGCAGCCTGAGGCAGAAATAGTCGCTAGGTGCGCCGCGCAATGCGCCGCTTCGAACCGGCCGCAAGCCGGGTGCGGAGACTGCGCTCTTCCTTTAACATCCCTACTTTTCCGGGGCGCAACGCCCGGACGGTCAGTGGATTTAACCGGCGGCCGGTTTACGCAAAGTGCCACGGCCGTCTTTGCCCCACAGCGCGGGGCGGTCGCCTGGCCGGTGGGACCCTCACCATCCTCCGATGATCGAGTGTGCCGCCAGTTGGATCTAATCAAGCAGCGATCACTCGATCGCTGCCCAAGGCCAAGCGTGCTGCAGGGCATAATTATTAGGCATATGAATGATTTAAGCAAGGATGCTGTGAACTGGCTTGCAGTGGCCGAAGACGGGCAGGGTCAGCGCGTCGACAACTACCTCGTCAAGATCCTCAAGGGCGTCCCCAAGAGCCACATCTACCGGATTCTGAGAAGCGGCGAGGTCAGGGTGAACCGCCGCAAGGTCGGGCCCGAGACTCGTCTGGTCGTCGGCGACGAGCTTCGAATACCTCCGATCCGGGCGACGGCGCCCGGGAAAAAGCCGGGCGCCGAAGCCATGGGCCGCGTCGCGGTGCCCCCCATATTGTTCGAGGACGACGCGCTGATCGTGCTCGACAAGCCCGCCGGTCTCGCCGTCCATGGCGGAAGCGGGATTTCTTTCGGTGTCATCGAGCGGTTGCGCCACGCGCGCCCGGAGGCGGCCATGCTCGAGCTCGTGCACCGGCTCGACCGCGACACCTCGGGCGCGCTCGTCATCGCGAAAAAGCGGAGCGCGTTGACGGGATTGCACGCGCAGCTGCGCGACGGGGCGATCGACAAGCGCTACTACGTCCTGGTCCGCGGCAAGTGGCGCGACGCGCTGCGCGCGGTCGAATTGTCGCTCTCGAGCCATGTCACCGGCGACGGCGAGCGACGCGTGCGCGTGGACTCCGCCGGCCGGCTCGCGCGCACCGTCTTCCGGCGCGTCAAGGTGTGGCCGCAGGCGGACCCGCCCGTTGCCTTGCTCGAAGCCGAGCTCGAGACCGGACGCACGCACCAGATCCGCGTCCACCTCACGCATCTCGGGTTCCCACTGGCCGGCGACGACAAGTACGGCGATTTCGCGTGGAACAAGGCGCTCGCGCGACAGGGGCTGAAACGAATGTTCCTGCACGCGCACCGGATCCGCTTCACGCACCCGGTTGGCGGCCGCGAAGTCGTCGTCGAAGCGCCCCTCGCGCCCGAACTCGCGGCATTCGTCGCGCGCCTCGATGCCGGCGATGGCTGACGCGACTCCCCACTCGCCGCGCCGGTTCCGATTCGTCGTCTTCGATTGGGACGGCACGCTGGCCGATTCGACGGCGATCATCGCAGAGGCGCTGCAGCAGGCGTGCCGCGACATTGGCGCGTCGGTGCCCGACGACGCAAACGCACGGTACGTGATCGGGCTCGGACTCGCCGACGCGCTGCGCCACGTGGCGCCGGATCTGCCGCCGGAACGGCATCCGGATCTCGTCGCACGCTACCGTCATCATTACACGGCGCGCGAAGGGACAATTCCCCTGTTTGCCGGCGTGCGCGAGATGCTCGCGGAGCTGGGCGCAGCGGGCATCATGCTGGGCGTTGCGACTGGCAAGTCGCGGGCGGGCCTTGACCACGCGCTGGTCCAGCACGACATCGGCAGTTACTTCGCGGCAACCCGTTGCGCCGACGAAGGTTTTGCGAAGCCGCATCCGGACATGCTGCTACGGCTGATGGATCAGGTCGGCACGGTTCCCGGAGACACGCTGATGATCGGTGACACCACGCACGATCTCCTGCTCGCGCGGAACGCCGGCGTGGCGGGGCTGGCGGTCGGCTATGGCGCGCACGCCGCCGGCAGGGCTGGCGCAACTGCGACCGCTGGCGACCGTGCATTCGATCCCGGACCTTCGCGCCTGGTTGCGCAGCAACGCCTGCCAGGGGACAGACCACTGAGTTTGCACATCAGACCCAGTGGTGTGTCCCCAAGCCCCCCCAAGCTCCCCAGGCTCAAACCTCCATCCGGACGATTCCCTGCGCGATGCCCTTGGCGATCGCCTCGTGTCGGTTCAGCACGCCGAGCTTGGTGACGATGTTGGCGAAATGAAAGGTCACCCCCCGCTCGGTGATGCCGAGCTTGAAGCCGATTTCGGCGCCGGTCATCCCGTGCGCGGCCATCTGCAGGCACTGCCGTTCGCGCGCGCTCAACGGCCTGCCTTCGAACTGGGGTGCGACGCCCTTCTCGATCACGCCCTTCACGAACAGCTCGTGGAAGTATTGGCCGAGGATCATCATATTGCCCAGGTTGGCCGCGATCTCGGTGCGCCGCGCGGCGTCGATGACCGGCGTCGCCGAGCTCAACGAGACCAGCGTGCGCGCCGGAAAGCCGGCATAGACCGGAAACGCGACCCCGCTGGCGACGCCGTGAGCCGCGGCGTCGAGCAGGAAGGCGTCAGTCTTCGCGTTCCGGCCGCGTTCGCTCGCCTGGTCCCAGACGAACGGGAGCGCGCTCTCGAACGAGCACAGGACCCGGGGATCGCACTCGACGTACGCCTGCTGGTCGTAGCGGAGCACCCAATCCCGCGGCAGCGTCGTGAAATAGTAGATGCGCTCGTCGTTGTTGGGCCGCAGATGGTAGCTCGCGGTCGCGTACAGGAAGCCGTCGAATCCCAGCTTGCGTACGACGTCGACCACGGCGGGCACCAGGTCCCCACCGCGCTCGGCCGCTTCGACCAACTCGAGCAGCAGCGGCGGCAGGTACCTCGATCGGTCGACCTGGATGGGCGTCAGGCGCAGAGGGGTCAGCACGGCGGGCCCGAGTTCAAGGCGTCGCTGAACAGGAATGTTCTATTTTTTCGGCACCGGCAGACCCTTGACGACATCGCCGGCGCGGATCCCGCGCTCGGCGAACCAGCCCTTGCGCATTTCGAGCGCGTAGAGTGCCGGCCCCCTCGAGGGGTGCGAGGTCTCGTCGTGCGGCGCCATGTCGTCGATGTTGATGATGCGGCCATCAGGGGCGATGAAGGC
Organism: uncultured beta proteobacterium; assembly: GCA_963823215.1. Taxonomy (GTDB): domain Bacteria; phylum Pseudomonadota; class Gammaproteobacteria; order Burkholderiales; family Casimicrobiaceae; genus CAIWHR01. The sequence continues at coordinate 65,051 of CAWGKT010000015.1, read as the reverse complement.
GATCGACAGCGGGATGAACGTGTTCTTCATCCAGAACGACTGGCGGCTCCGGGCGCTCGAACACGAAGATCATGCCGTGGTCGGGCCTGAGGCTGAAACGATGCATGAGCCCCGTCGATCGCTGCTCGGGCGTTGCCGCGACCTCGGCGGTGATCTGGTGGTCGTTGATCGAAAGCGGAACCGTTGGCAGCGTGTCGGCCGCCGCGGCACCTTGCGCGATCACGCCAGCGGTCAGCGCGACGACCAGCCAGTTGCGGTAGCGGATCATGGAGTCTCGCCTTTCCGGTCGAGGGCCGCGGGTCAGGCGGCCCGGGAGGGTATGCCGGCCAGTGCCGCATCGACCGTCGCCCGATCGAGCGCCGGGGCGAAAAGGCGTATGAACGCGTAGACGTAGCCGCGCAGGAACGCGCCGCGGCGAACGGCGAGGCGCGTCGTCGACGGCGCGAACAGGTGCCCCGCGTCGAGTTTCACGAAGGCGCGGTCGCGGTCCGGGTCGTGGGCCATCTGCGCGACGATGCCCACGCCCATCCCGAGCTCGACATAGGTCTTGATCACGTCGGAATCGAGCGCGGTGAGCACGACGTTCGGCGCGAGTCCCTGGGCATCGAACGCGGCGTTGATCTGCGAGCGGCCCGTGAAGGCGAAGTCGTAGGTGATGATCGGATGGCGGGCGAGCGCCGCGAGCGTCAGCACTTTCACCTTCGCGAGCGGATGCCCGCGGGGCACTAGCACGCAACGGTTCCACTGGTAGCACGGCAGCGTGACGAGGTCCGGGAACGACGCCAGCGCCTCGGTGGCGATCCCGATGTCGGCATCGCCGCGCGCAGTGTGCTCGGCCACCTGGACCGGATTGCCCTGGTGCAGCTCGAGCTTGACGCGGGGGAAGCGGGCGGCGAAATCCCGGACCACGCGGGGCAGCACGTAGCGCGCCTGCGTGTGCGTGGTGGCGATGGCCAGCGTGCCTTCGTTCTCGCTCCTGAACTCGGCCCCGACGCGCTTCACGTTCTCCACTTCCCGCAGCGCGCGGCGCGCGGTTGCGATCACCGCCTCGCCGGCGGGGGTCACCGACGCGATGCGCTTGCCGATGCGCACGAAGACGCGCACGCCGAGCTCGTCTTCCAGCTGCCGCACCTGCTTGCTCACACCGGGCTGCGACGTGAACAATGCCGCCGCCGCGTCGGACACGTTGAGACCGTGGTCGACGATGGCGCAAAGGTAACGCAATTGCTGTAGGTTCAAGGGGCCGGCGCCTGAGCGGGGTAGAATTCGCGGCAATTATAAAGCCGCGCCGTCGTCTGTCGCGGCGACCCGCGGCTCGACCCGCTGATCATGGCCCAATTCTTCCAGGTGCATCCCGCCAATCCGCAGCCGCGTCTCATCCGGCAGGCGGCGGCCATCCTGCGGGCAGGCGGCGTGATCGCCTATCCCACCGACTCGAGCTACGCGCTCGGCTGTCACATCGGCGATGCGGCGGCGGCCAGACGGATTCGGCAGATCCGCGGCGTCGACGAAGGGCACCACCTCACGCTCGTGTTGCGGGACCTTTCGGAGATCGGCCATTTCGCCAAGCTCGACAACCGGCAATTCAGGATTGTCCGCCAGGGCACCCCGGGGACCTACACGTTCCTGCTGCCGGCCACGCGCGAGGTGCCGCGGCGACTGCAGCACCCTAAGCGCAGCACGGTCGGGGTGCGGGTGCCGATGCACGCCGTCGCGCAGGCACTGCTCGCGGAGCTGGGCGAGCCCATTCTGTCGTCGACGCTGATCCTTCCGGGCGCCGTCGAGCCGCTCAACGACGCCGAGGCGATCCGGAACGCGCTGGGCAAGGTGGTCGATCTCGTCATCGACGCCGGGGCGTGCGCCGCGGCGCCCACGACCGTCGTCGATCTCGCGGTGGAGCCGGCGGTCATCGTGCGGCTAGGCGCCGGCGATCCGGGTCGGCTGGGGCTCGAGCGGTAATCGATTTCGGCGAAGGCCTTACCGGCGAGCAGAGTCAGCGACGAAGCTCTCGCCGCCGCCGATCTCGGGCGTGGTTCCGGGCATCGCCGCAAAGCTGTCGCCGACCGCATTTGCCGAACTCGGGTAGAATGCGCGGTCCATGGATTTTTCTTCGCTTGTGAAGATCGCGCTGGCCGCGGTCCCGATCATCCTCGCGATCACCGTACACGAAGCGGCCCATGGCTACGTTGCCCGGATGTTCGGCGACAGCACGGCTTGGATGCTGGGACGCGTTACGCTGAACCCGCTGAAGCACATCGACCCGGTTGGAACGGTGCTGGTGCCGCTCGCCACGCTTCTGCTGGGCGGCATCCTTTTTGGCTGGGCGCGTCCGGTGCCGGTGAACTTCAACAACTTGCGCCACCCCAAGCGCGACATGTTCTGGGTGGCCGCCGCCGGCCCCGCGTCGAATTTCGTCATGGCGTTGGGCTGGGCCATCGTGTTCGGGCTCGCCACCGGCCGCGGGCCCCTGGCAAGTGCGGGATTGCAGTACATGAGCATCGTCGGAGTTGGCATCAACGTCGCCCTTATGGTTCTGAATCTTCTGCCCATACTCCCGCTCGACGGGGGCCGGATCGCGGTCAGCCTGCTGCCCCACTCGCTGGCGGTCCCGTTTGCCCGGACGGAGCGCTTCGGCTTCTTCATCGTGATCGCGCTGATTGCCACGGGCGTGCTCGGCGTAGTGATGAGTCCGCTGGGCAGCGTGGTCACCGCGCTGCTGGAAGCCCTTACCGGGGTTAACCTTCCCGACGGGTTCTAGTGCTGTGAGACACCATGTTCGTTGATCGCGTCCTTTCCGGCATGCGCCCCACGGGCCGCTGCCACATCGGCCACTACCACGGCGCGCTCAAGAACTGGGTGAAGCTGCAGGAAGAGTACGAATGCCTGTACTTCGCTGCGGACTGGCACGCGCTGACCACCCACTACGACAGCAGCGAGACGATCTCGGAGTCCGTCTGGGAGATGTTCGTCGATTGGCTCGCCGCCGGCATCAACCCGTCGCGTTCCACGATCTTCATCCAGTCGCGCGTGCCCGAGCACGCCGAGCTCGCGCTGCTCCTGGGAATGATCACGCCGGTGGGCTGGCTCGAGCGGGTGCCGACCTACAAGGACCAGCAACAGAAGCTCGCCGACCGCGACCTGTCCAACTACGGATTCCTCGGCTATCCCGTCATGCAGGGTGCCGACATCCTCATCTACCGCGCGAACATGGTGCCGGTGGGTGAAGACCAGGTCTCGCACATCGAGCTCGTGCGCGAGCTCGCGCGCCGCTTCAACTTCATCTACGGCAGCGAGGCGGGCTTCGAGGACAAGGCCAGGGCGGCGGTCAAGAAGCTCGGGGTGAAGAAGGCGCGCCGCTATGGCGAGCTGCGCACGGCGTTTCAGGAGAAGGGCGACGCCGCCGCGCTCGAGGCGGCGAAGGAGCTGCTGAACGAGACGCAGAACCTCTCGCTCGGCGACCGCGAGCGGTTGTTTGGCTATCTCGAAGGGGCCCGGCGCATGATCCTGCCCGAACCGGATCCGCTGTTGACGGCGACGCCAAAGGTGCCCGGTCTGGACGGGCAGAAAATGTCGAAGTCGACCGGCAACGCGATCCTGATGCGCGAGGAGCCCGCCGAGGTCACGAAGAAGATCCGCACGATGCAGACCGATCCGGCGCGGATGCGTCGCTCGGACAAGGGCGATCCGGAACGCTGCCCGGTGTGGCCGCTGCATGGAATCTACTCGGACGCGGCCACGCGCGAATGGGTCGTCAAGGGCTGCACGACGGCGGGCATCGGCTGCCTCGATTGCAAGCAGCCGGTCATCGACGCGATCATCCGCGAGCAGGAGCCGATCCGCGAGCGCGCGCAGCTGTTTCTCGACGACCCGCAGCTCGTGCGCAACATCGTCGCCGACGGCTGCGAGCGCGCCCGCAAGCTGGCCGAGGAGACGATGCGTGACGTCCGCGGCGCCATGGGACTGGATTACACGTGACCACCTCCCTCGATCTCGTCACACAGGGCGGCGGAATGGTGGCCAAGGTCCACGGCGAGCCGATGCTCGAGCTGCCGCACGACCTCTACATTCCGCCCGAGGCGCTTGAGATTTTCCTCGACACGTTCGAGGGCCCGCTTGACCTGCTCCTCTACCTGATCCGCAAGCAGAACATCAACGTGCTCGAGATCCCGATGGCGGAGCTCACGCGGCAGTACCTGGGCTACGTCGAGATGATGCGGCGCACCCAGCTCGAGCTCGCCGCCGAATACCTGCTGATGGCCGCCGTCCTGATCGAGATCAAGTCGCGCCTGCTGCTGCCGAAGCCCCCGGCGCTGCAGGGCGCCGAGCCGGAAGATCCCCGCGCCGAGCTGGTCCGCCGGCTGCTGGAGTACGAGCGGATGAAAAAGGCTGCGCACGAGATCGACGCGTTGCCGCTAGCCGACCGCGATTTCGCGCTGGTGCGGGTCTGGTTCGACCGCGCCGCCTCGGCCCGAATGCCGGACGTCTGCCCGGAGGACCTGCGCGCCGCCTGGGCGGGACTCCTTGCGCGGGCGCGAATCAACCGGCATCATCTGGTCAGCCGCGAGCGGCTCTCGGTGCGGGCGGAGATGAGCCGCATTCTGAAGGCGCTGGAGCCTGCGCGCTTCGCCGAGTTCACGACGCTGTTTGCGCAGCACGCCGACGTGCCGCATCTGATCGTGACGTTTCTCGCCCTGCTCGAGCTCGCACGGGAGCAGCTGGTGACGATCGCGCAGGCGGAGCCGTATGCGCCGATCTACGTCCAGCTGACCGGCGGCCCGGCCTTCGCGCTGGCATCCTGATCCGAATCGACACCACGGTAGCACGATGGACGACATGCAGGAAAAGAGGAACATCGTCGAGGCGGCGCTGCTTGCGGCCGGAGAGCCAGTTGCAGCGGGGACGCTGGCGAAGCTGTTCGATCCCGCACTCGATAACGCAGCGGTGCACGAGCTGCTGGACGACCTCGCCCGAAGCTGGACGGGAAGGAGCGTCGAGCTCGTGCAGGTTGCAACGGGATGGCGGTTCCAATGCAAGCCCGCCGTCCAGGCCCACCTCGACCGGCTCGGGCCGGAAAAGCCGCCGCGTTACTCGCGCGCGGTGATGGAAACGCTGGCGATCATCGCCTATCAGCAACCCGTGACCCGCGGTGACATCGAAGCCATCCGCGGCGTCGCCGTGTCCACCAACATCGTCAAGACGCTGGAGGACCGCCAATGGGTCGAAGTGGTCGGTCACCGCGAGACGCCGGGCCGTCCGGCGCTCTACGCGACCACCAAGACCTTCCTCGACGATCTCGGCCTCTCCGCTTTGTCGGAGCTGCCCTCGCTGGCCGAGCTCGACGCTTCCCACCTGCTGGAGAACTCCGATGCAACCACCCAAGCCGCCGAAGCGCAACTCGCGCTCGCGATCCCGATCGTGGCACCGCCCGCCGACCGGCCCGATGCACCAGCCGAGCCTGGCGCTGCAGCAGATCACGGAGAGCATGACGCCCCCGCGTCACCGCTCCTCCACTGACGACATCTTCAGCGAGCCGCAGCGCCTGCACAAAGTGCTGGCGTCGTGCGGCTTCGGCTCGCGCCGCGCGATGGAGGAAATGATCCTCGCCGGGCGCATAACCGTGAACCGCGAGCCCGCCGACGTCGGCCAGAAGGTCGGGCCGGGCGACGAGGTGCGGATCAACGGCGAGCTGGTGAAGGTCCGTTTCGCGGAGCCGCGCACGCGGATCCTGATGTATCACAAGACGGCCGGCGAGATCGTCACCCGCGACGATCCCGAGGGCCGGCCGACGGTGTTCGAAAAGCTGCCGAACATCGGCCACGGCAAGTGGATCGCGATTGGGCGCCTCGACTTCAACACCGAGGGGCTGCTGCTGTTCACGAATTCCGGCGATCTCGCCAACAAGATGATGCATCCGCGCTACGAGGTCGAGCGCGAGTACGCCGTTCGCGTGATGGGACTCCTGACGCCCGAGCAGCAGCAGGTGCTGCTGACGGGCATCGAACTCGAGGACGGGCCGGGCAAGGTCGAGAAGATCGACGATGGGGGCGGCGAGGGTTCCAACCACTGGTATCACGTGGTGCTGAAGGAGGGCCGCAATCGCGAAGTGCGGCGTCTGTTCGAAGCGCTCGGCCTCACGGTGAGCCGGCTCATTCGCACGCGGTACGGACCCGTGGCCATGCCCTCGCGCGTCAAGCGCGGTCAGGTGCTGGAACTCACGCCAGAGGAGGTCGGGGCGGTATTGACGGTGGCTGGCATGCGATCCACGGGCCCGTCGGTGCAGAAGCAGGGACCGGGCGGGCGCCACCCGGGTCAGGGTGGACGCGGGCAGGGCAAGGGTCCGCGCCCGTCCGGACAGGGCCAGCGCGAAGGGGCGAGCGAAGGATCGGGGCGCGAGCCCGGCGGCGCTCCGGCGAACTTGTCGGCGGATCCCGATTCAACCGCCGATTTCGAAGGGATCGAACCGGGCAACAGCGTGCATGGGTTGCCCACGCACGGCAACACTCCCGTCGGCAAGTTCTTCAGCAAGACCCACGGCAGGCCGCACGGGCGGCCGCAGGGGCAGGGCGGGCCGCGGCGGGGCGCTCCTGGCCAGGCGCACGGCGCACGCCCCTTCGGACAACAGGGTAGGCCACAGGGCGGCAAACCCCGGCACGCCGAGGCGCGGGGCGGATACGGTACGGCCTCGCCCTATGTGATGACGACGCTCACGGTTCCCGGTGCTGTGCCTGAAGGTCTGCCGGGAACGGGAGCCCCAAGGCCGCAGGGACCGGGTCGCGGCCGCGGACCCAAAGGGCAGCAGGGTCGCGGCAATGGCCCGAACGGTACCGGTCGCGGCAATGGTCCCGGTGGTCCGGGCCGAGGCAAGGGACCCGGCGTACCGGGTCGCGGCAACGGACCGAAGGGACCGGGCACCGGTGGCGGGCCCAACGGGCCGGTCGCAGGTCAGGGCAAGAAGCGGGGCCGTGGCAACCGCAATCGGCGCGGCCCCAACGCCGAAGCGCTGCCGGGCAACGTTGCACCGCGCGTGGAGCGGCCGGCGGACGTCGACGACGATATCGGCAATCGCCAGCCGCGTGCGCCGGGGACCGACGCGATGCCGCGCCTCGATGCGCCGCGCACCGCGATTCCGGCCAGCATCGATGACGACTTCGGCAATCGCAAGCCACGCGAACCGAAACAGGAATCGAATGCCGGCAACGAGGCGCCGCGCCCTGTCCGGCCCGTCATCATCGACGACGACATCGGCAATCGCTGATTGCAAAAGCGGCGCGGGTCACCGCCCGCCCGCTCCCGGCAGACGCGCCGGGCGCGGGCCACGGTCGCACCCGTGCTACCCGCGCCGCTCGTTTCCGGACTCCGGATTCCGGAACGGGCTCGCCGCTTCGAGTTCGTGGAGGGCGTGCGCGACGTCGACGCGTTCGCGTGCGCAGAACGCCTCGATCGCGCGCGCGAAATCGGCATCCGCGATCGCATGCGCCGACCAGGTCGGCACGGGCACGAGGCCGCGCGCCAGCTTGTGCACGCCCTGCGCCCCGCCTTCGAAGCGCGCAATCTTCCGCTCGATGCAGAAGTCGATCGCCTGGTAGTAACAGGCTTCGAAGTGCAGGCCGGACACCTGTTCGGTCGTCCCCCAGTACCGGCCCCAGAGCGTCTCGCGATCGAAGATGTCGAGCGCGGCGCAGATCGCGGTGTCGCCGCGGTGACCCAAAGCCAGCATGAGGTTGCCGCGCATCGTGGCGCCGATGCGCTCGAAGAACGCGAGGTTGAGATACGGCACCGAGTGATGGTCGCGGTACGTGTTCTCGTAGCAGCGGTAGAAGAACGCCCAGTCCGCGGCGGTGATCTCGGCGCCGACCTTGCGCGTGAAGGCGATGCCGGCGGCGGCGACCCGGCGCCGTTCCTGCTTCACCTTCTTGCGCTTGTCGTGGTTGAACGTCGCGAGAAAATCCGCGAAGTCGCGATAGCCCGGATTCTCCCAGCGGAACTGAACGCCGTGCCGGACGGCCATGCCCGCCGCTGCGCACGCCTGGGCCTCGGCCGCGGTCGGAAACAGGACGTGCAATGACGAGAACGGCGGATCGCCGCCGCCCGGTGCCGGTTGCAATCGCGCGAGCGCGGCTCGAAGCAGCGCGGTGCCCACGTCTTCGTCAGAGGCGAAAAGCCGTTGCCCCTGGGCCGGCGTGAACGGGATCGCCGCCACCAGTTTCGGATAGTAACGGCGCCCGTACCGGCGGTAGGCATCGGCCCACGCCCAGTCGAACACGTATTCGCCGTAGGAATGCGCCTTGGCGTAGAGCGGCAGTGCCCCCACGAGCGCGCCGGCGCGCCAGGCGGTGAGGTAGCACGGCGACCAGCCCGAGGCAGGCGTGGCGCAGCCGGTCTCGTGCAGCGCGCGAAGGAACGCGTGGGCGGCGAGCGGCTTCCCGCCGGCCAGAGCGTCCCAGTCGGCGGCGGCGATCGACGCGATAGCGACGTCATCGCGGATCGTCAGCGGGTTGGTGGACGTCGTGCCGGAAGGGAGGGAACGGTCGGCATCCATGCGCAGGCATCGATTCTCGCGTGCGTTGAGGCCGGCGGCAAGGACGGTGCGGCGAAGGCCGGCGCCGGAGCGCGGGCGGCACGGCGGAGCGCGCGCCGTGCATGCTAGTATTTTCGCCGTGCACACTGACCCGCCATGCAGATCGCGATCGCGCAGCTGAACCAGATCCTGGGGGATCTGCGCGGCAACGGTGCGGCGATACTGGCTGCGACGGGCGCGGCCGGACGCGCGGGCGCGCGCCTCGTCGTGACGCCCGAGCTCTCGCTCTGCGGGTATCCGCCCGAAGATCTGTTGCTGCGCCCGGCGTTTCTCGACGCCTGTGCCCGCGAGCTCGCGGCGTTGGCCGCCGGCGTGCAGCACACGCCGGTCGTCGTCGGATTTCCCGAACGCGAGGGCGGAAGCTGCTACAACTCGCTCGCGCTGCTTGCCGACGGTCGCGTGAGCGCCGTTTACCGCAAGCAGCAGCTGCCGAACTATACGGTGTTCGACGAGGAGCGCTATTTCGAGCCGGGCCGCGCCCCTTGCGTCGTCGATGTCGACGGCACGGCCGTCGGGCTCCTGATCTGCGAGGATGTCTGGTACGCCGGCCCCGCGCGACAGGCGAAGGAGGCGGGCGCGGCGCTGATCGTCGTCGCCAACGGTTCGCCCTATCACACGCGGCAACACGATGCCCGGCACGCGCAGGTCGGCGCCCGGGCGCGCGAGACCGGCTTGCCCTTCGTCTATGCCAACCGTGTCGGAGGACAGGACGAGCTCGTGTTCGACGGCGCGTCCTTCGTCATGGATGCGCGGGGCGACGTCGTCCAGCAGTTGCCGGCCTGGCACGAGGCCGTTGCGCTCTGCATGTTCGACCGCGGGACGGCGAAACCGGTGCGTGGCTCCCTGGATCCAAGGCTCGAGTGCCACGTCTACGAGGCACTGGTGATGGGAGTCCGCGATTACGTCACGAAGAACGGGTTCCCCGGCGTGTTGCTGGGCCTCTCCGGCGGGGTGGATTCGGCGCTCGTGCTTGCTGTCGCCGTCGATGCGCTAGGGCCGCAGCGCGTGCGCGCCGTGATGATGCCGTCGCCGTACACGCGAGCGATCAGTCTCGAAGATGCGCGGGCGATGGCCGGGATCGTCGGCGTCCGTTACACGGAGATCCCGATCGAGCCGATGTTCGCGGCATTCGGCGACGCGCTCGCCGGCGAGTTCAAGGGCCTCGCTCACGACGCGGCCGAGGAAAACATCCAGGCCCGCATCCGCGGGACCCTGCTGATGGCGCTGTCCAACAAGTTCGGCTCCATCGTTCTCACCACGGGCAACAAGTCCGAGATGGCGGTCGGCTACGCCACGCTCTACGGCGACATGGCGGGCGGCTTCGGGGTGCTGAAGGACATCAGCAAGACTCTGGTCTACCGGCTCTGCGCCTATCGGAACTCGCTGGGTCGCGTGATCCCGGAACGGATTATCGTCCGCGCGCCGTCGGCGGAACTGCGCCCCGACCAAGTCGACCAGGACTCGCTGCCGCCCTACGACGCCCTCGACGGGATCCTGGAGGCCTACGTCGAGCAGGACCGCAGCCCGGCCGACATCGTGGCGATGGGCTTTGCGCCCGAGCAGGTGCGTCGCGTGGTCCGGCTCATCAAGATCAACGAATACAAGCGGCGGCAGGCGGCGGTAGGCATCCGGATCACGCCGCGCGGATTCGGCCGGGATTGGCGCTACCCGATCACGTCGGCGTGGCACGAATGGGAGGACGTCGTGTAAGCTACACGGGTCGCCGCGCCATCGGTCTCCGAGTCCCGCCACCATGAAAAAAGTCGAAGCCATCATCAAGCCGTTCAAGCTGGACGAGGTGCGCGAAGCGCTGTCCGAAATGGGAGTGACCGGACTGACGGTGACGGAAGTGAAGGGTTTCGGCCGCCAGAAGGGCCACACCGAACTCTATCGCGGCGCCGAATACGTCGTCGACTTCCTGCCGAAGGTCAAAGTCGAGCTGATCATCGCGGATGGCGACGTCGAGCGGGTCATCGAGGCGATCGTCAAGGCCGCGCGCACGGGCAAGATCGGCGACGGCAAGATCTTCGTGACCGCGGTCGAGCAGGTCGTGCGCATCCGGACCGGCGAGAGCGGCGAAGCCGCCGTCTAGGATGAACGGCCCCCACGCTCACTGTGTTCGCTGCCCCCCGAGGGGGCGCACAGTGCCCTTCGGGCGGCCGTGCGGGCACTGACCGGGCCCAAGCCGGCGGCCCAGGTCGGGCCGCTCCGCAGTCTGCCGCGGGTCGTCATCACCCAGGGAGAATACGCCATGTCTTTTGCAACGGAGTTTCGCGAGTTCGCCGTCAAGGGCAACGTGATGGATCTTGCCGTGGGCGTCATCATCGGCGCCGCGTTCGGCAAGATCGTCGATTCGCTGGTGAAGGACCTGATGATGCCGATCGTCGGCAGGGTCTTCGGCAATCTGGATTTCTCCAACTGGTTCGTCATGCTGGCCAGCCCCCCCGCGGGCTACAGCGGGCCGATGACCTACGAAGCGCTCACCAAGGCGGGGGTTCCGCTGCTCGCCTACGGCAATTTCATCACGGTCGCCATCAACTTCGTGATCCTCGCGTTCGTGATCTTCATCATGGTGAAGCAGGTGAACCGGTTGAAGAAGGACGCGCCGCCCGCGGCGCCTGCGCCGACGCCGGAGGACGTGGTTCTGCTGCGTGAGATCCGGGATGCGCTGAAGCGATAGCCGGTGCCCGCGGGGGCCCGGATGCCCCGTCCGGCCGCCGCCGGAGGGCAACCGGAGGAGGTACGGCAGCTTTCCTTGTCGGAGATCAAGGGCAAGCATTGACCGCCCACGGCGCGCTTGCAAGAATCGAGCGGCTTTCGTCGCCGGCCGGGCTCCCGCCGCTGGTGGCGCGGACCCCTGACCGGCGCGGCCGGGGTGGCTGCGGCTCATGGCAATGGCCCGACATGTATCCCGAAAATTCAACGAGGCTCTGGAGGAATCGAAATGAATGACCGCAAACGGCTGCCGAAGCTCATCGGGTCTCTCGCCATTGTCCTGGCCGGGTTCGCCCTCTCCGCGCAGGCCGACATCAACGTCGGGGTGACGTTGTCGGCGACCGGTCCCGCCGCATCGCTCGGCATCCCGGAGAAGAACACGTTCGAGCTCGTGCCCACCACGATCGGCGGCCAGAAGATCAACTGGATCGTGCTCGACGACGGCTCCGACACGACCAAGGCCGTCACCAACACCAAGAAGCTGATTTCCGAAGACAAGGTCGACGTCGTCGTCGGCTCGACGATCACGCCCGAACTCGCTGGCCATGGTCGACGTGGTCGCCGATGCCGAGACGCCGATGATTTCAATGGCGGCTTCGGCGCGGATCGTCGATCCCGCCAATCCCAAGACCAGATGGGTGTTCAAGACGCCGCAGAGCGACTCGCTGATGGCCGACGCGATCGCCATCAACATGAAGGCGAACAGCGTGAAGACGATGGGCTACATCGGCTTCGCCGACGGCTACGGCGACGGCTGGCTCGCCGAAATGCGGCGCTCGGCGCAGACCGCAGGCATCCGAATCGTCGGCGAGGAAAAGTACAACCGCACCGACGCCTCGGTCACCGGACAGGTGCTGAAGCTCGTCGCCGCCAATCCGGATGCGATCCTGATCGCGGCCGCGGGCACGCCCGGCGCGACGCCGCAGAAGGAGTTGGTGGCCCGCAATTACAAGGGCAAGATCTACCAGACGCACGGCGTCGCCAATCCGGACTTCCTGCGGGTCGTTGGCAAGGACGGCAACGGGACGATCCTGCCGATGGGTCCGATGCTTGTCTTCGAGCAGCTGCCCGACTCGAATCCGCTCAAGAAGTCCGCGGCCGAGTACATCAACAAGTACGAGGCGAAATTCGGCAAGGACTCGCGGACGACGTTCGGCGGCCACGCGTGGGATGCGTCCGTGATGCTGTCGGTGGCGATCCCCGAGGCGCTGAAAAAGGCGAAGCCCGGCACCAAGGAATTCAGGCTTGCGCTGCGGGATGCGCTGGAGAACATGAAGGAGGTCGTCGCGACCCACGGCGTTTACACGATGTCGCCGACCGAGCACAACGGCCTCGACAACCGGGCGCGGACGATGGTCAAGATCGAAAACGGCAAGTGGGTTCTGGCGAAGTGACCCTGCGCTGACCCAAGGCCGGCTGCGGCGCCGCCACAGCCGGTTTTTTTTGCACCGCCGTGGTTCCGGCATACTCCGTCGATGGACTTCCCGATCTTCGTGCTGCTGACCCAGGACGGCATCACCAACGGTGCCGTCTATGCGCTGCTCGCGCTGGCGCTGGTGCTGGTCTTCGCCGTCACCCGCGTGATCTGGATACCGTCCGGGGAGTTCGTCGCCTACGGCACGCTGACGCTCGCCGGACTTCAGCTCGGCAAGCCACCGGGAACGGTCGGGCTGCTCGTCGGCATGGCGGTGGTGGCGGGCGCCATGGAAGTCTTCGCCTGCGTGCGGCGCGGGGAGCCCATGCGGATACCGCGACAGCTTGCACTCTGGGTGGGCATTCCAATAGCCATTGCCGGTGTCGCCTGGTGGCTCGCCACACCCGAGCTTCCCTTCTGGGCACAGATTCTCGTGACACTGGCGCTGGTCACCGCGCTGGGGCCATTGCTCTACCGGATCGCCTACCAGCCGCTGGCCGAGGCGAGCGTGCTGGTGCTGCTGATCGTCTCCGTGGGGGTGCACTTCACATTGACGGGGCTTGGGCTGTGGTTCTTCGGCGCCGAGGGATCGCGCACGCCGGCATTCTCGTCGGAATCATTCGATCTGGGGGGCGTCAACGTCAGCGTGCAGAGTCTGCTCGTCGTGTTCACAAGCCTCGCCTTGATCGCTGCGCTCTACTTCTTTTTCGGCCGCACGCTGTACGGCAAGGCGCTCCGCGCGACGGCACTCAATCGCGTCGGCGCGCGCCTGGTCGGAATTGCCCCCAACCTTGCAGGTTCGCTCACCTTCGCGCTGGCGGCGCTGCTTTGCGCGTTCTCGGGAGTGTTGATCGGCCCCTTCACGACCGTCTATTACGATTCGGGCTTTCTCGTCAGCCTCAAGGGCTTCGTCGGGGCGATCATCGGCGGTCTCGTGAGCTACCCGCTCGCCGCGGCCGGCGCGCTTGCTCGTCGGCCTGCTCGAGGCGTTCTCGTCCTATTGGGCGAGCGCCTTCAAGGAGGTGATCGTCTTCACGCTGATCATTCCCGTGCTGCTGTGGCGCAGTCTCACCACGCACCAGCACGAGGAGGACGAATGAGCGCGGCGGGCAGATGAGTTTGCGGCGCACGTTGCCGTTCGGCCGGCTCGGCGTCGCCCTGTTCGTTGCCGTGCTGGTCGGCGTGCCCCTCGCGGCGCCACAGTTCTGGGTGACGCTCGGCAATTACATCGGGCTCTACAGCATCGTGGCCCTCGGACTCGTCCTGCTCACCGGCGTGGCCGGGCAGACCTCGTTCGGGCAGGCCGCGTTCGTGGGCATCGGCGCGTACACGACGGCGATCCTCTCGACGCAATACGCGATCTCGCCCTGGCTCAGCCTGTGCGTGGGGCTGGCGCTCACCCTGGCGCTGGCGCTGTGCCTCGGCTTCATCACGCTGCGGATGAGAGGACACTATCTCCCGCTCGCGACCATCGCCTGGGGCATCAGCCTCTATTTCCTGTTCGGCAATCTCGAGTTCCTCGGCGGGCACACGGGGCTCACCGGCATCCCCGCGCTCAATCTGTTCGGGATCGAGCTGCGCAACGAGCGCTACTTCTATTTCCTCATCTGGGGCATCGCGCTGGTGGCGCTCTGGGCGACGAACAATCTGCTCGACTCGCGGCCGGGACGCGCGGTTCGCGCGCTGCGCGGCCAGATCGAAATGGCCGAAGCATTCGGCGTCGACGGTGCGCGCCTCAAGATCGTCGTATTCGTCTACGCGGCGCTGCTGGCGGCGATCTCGGGCTGGCTCTACGCGCACCTGCAGCGCTTCGTGAACCCGACGCCGTTCGGCATCAATCAGGGCATCGAGTACCTGTTCATGGCCGTGGTCGGCGGCGCGGGCAGCGTATGGGGCGCGGTGGTCGGCGCAACGCTGATCACGCTGGCGAAGCAGCTGCTGCAGGACCTGTTGCCGGCGTTGCTCGGCAAGAGCGGCAACTTCGAGATCGTCGTGTTCGGCATACTGATGGTCATCCTGCTGCAGCGTGCGCGCGAAGGCGTCTGGCCGTGGATCGCGCACCTGCTGCCGCAAACACCACCACCGCCGGTGCCCGACGCGGAGCCGCTGCCGTCGCGCGCCAGGCAGGCGCCGACGGGACCGTTGCTCGAAGTCCGGGCGGCGCGCAAGCAATTCGGCGGCCTCGTCGCCGTCAACGACCTCTCGTTTGCGATCCAGCCGGGAGAGATTCTCGGGCTCATCGGACCCAACGGCGCCGGCAAGAGCACGATGTTCAACCTGATCTCGGGCGCGCTCGCGCTCACCGCGGGCGACGTCGTCTTTCGCGGCGAATCGATCGTCGGTTGCCTGCCGTACGAGATCGCGCGCCGCGGCATCGGTCGCACGTTCCAGCACGTGAAGCTGGTGCCGCGCATGAGCGTGCTCGACAACGTCGCGCTGGGCGCCTACTTGCGCGGCAGCGCGGGCGTGCTTCGCCGCCGCGCTGAAGCTCGATCGGGCCGAAGAGGCGCGAACCCGGGCGGAGGCCGCGCGCGCGATCGAGCGCGTGGGCCTGCTGTCGCACCTGCACGACCCGGCCGGTAGCCTGCCGCTCGGCAAGCAGCGCATCGTCGAGATCGCCCGCGTGCTCGCGGCCGACCCGGCGCTGCTGCTGCTGGACGAGCCGGCTGCGGGGCTGCGCTACCTCGAAAAGCAGGAGCTCGCGGCGCTGCTGCGCCAATTGAAAGGCGAGGGCATGACGGTGCTCCTGGTCGAGCACGACATGGAGTTCGTCATGGGCCTGACCGACCGGCTGGTCGTCATGGAATTCGGCCAGAAGCTCGCCGAGGGGCTGCCGGTCGACATTCAGCGGAATCCGGCGGTGCTCGAAGCCTACCTCGGCGGGGTGGCGTGATGGCAGCGGGCGCGAGCGATACGCTGCTCGAGGCAAGCGGGCTGCACGTCGCCTACGGCAAGGTCGAGGCGGTGCGCGACATCTCGCTCAAGGTCGAGCGCGGGACGATCGTGTCGGTCATCGGGCCGAACGGCGCCGGCAAGACGACGTTGCTGGCGGCGCTGATGGGGCTTCTGCCGGCGACCGGTGACCTCAAGTACCTCGGCGCGCCCGCCAACGCGCTCACCGTCGAGCAGCGCGTGGCGCGCGGGCTCATCCTCGTACCCGAGCGGCGCGAGCTGTTCGCGGCGATGAGTGTCGCCGACAACCTCGAGCTCGGCGGATTCCAGCGTGCGCGCAGCGGCGAGCGCAGCTGGCGCGATACGGTGGATGAGGTCTACCAGCGTTTTCCGCGGCTCAAGGAACGCCGCGATCAGCTGGCCGGAACGCTGTCCGGCGGCGAGCGGCAGATGCTCGCCATGGGCCGTGCGTTGATGGGAAAGCCCAGGTTGCTGATGCTGGACGAGCCTTCGCTCGGGCTGGCCCCGCTGATGGTGCGCGAGATCTTCAGCATCGTCGCGGGCCTGCGCTCGACCGGGCGTTTCGATCCTGCTGGTCGAGCAGAACGCGCGGGCGGCGCTGCAGGTTTCGGATTACGGCTACGTGCTGGAGACGGGCGACCTCGCGCTCGAAGGACCGAGCGTCGACCTTGCCGCGAATCCGCGCGTGGCGGCGACCTATCTGGGCAAGAAGGCCGCCGCGCCAGCGTAAGCGCATTCCGGACAAGTCCCTGCATTGCTCAGGGGCAATTGCGCTTGCCGCGACAGGGCAGATCCGTCGACAATGGCGGCGGCACCGCGTTTTGCAGTCCCGGCCCCGTGTCCATGACCCCGGCCATTTCTGCCGACCGCTTGTCGCAGGCGCATTCCCATTGGAAGGAACGCCTTGACCGATCTCTCCGTACCGCCCGTCAGCAGCGGATTGCTCGCCGAGGCGCGCCGTCTCCTGCTCGAACCGGCGGACCTCGACGACGTCCGCGTTGTCGGGCGTCCTCGCGTCGATCCACACGCACGAAGTCGATTTCGCCGACCTCTACTTCCAGTATTCGCGGATGGAGAGCTGGAGCCTCGAGGAAGGCATCGTCAAGGCGGGCTCGTTTTCCATCGATCGCGGCGTCGGCATTCGTGCCGTGCACGGCGAGAAGCAGGCGTTCGCGTACTCCGACGACATATCGCTTGTCGCGCTGAACGAGGCGGCGGTTGCCACGCGCGCGATCGGGCGCCAGGGGCAGTCTGCGGTCGCCGCGCTCGGCCGTGTCGGGGCCGCGCACTCGCTCTACGCGCCCGAGGATCCCGTCGCTTCGCTGCCCGAGGAAGCCAAGGTCGCGCTGCTCGAGCGGCTCGAGCGCATGGCCCGCGCGCGCGATCCGCGCGTCGCGCAGGTGATGGCCTCGATCGCCGGCGAGTACGAGGCGGTGCTCATTGCGCGAAGCGACGGCCTCGATCGCCGCCGACGTGCGCCCGCTCGTGCGGGTGTCGCTGACGGTGATCGTCGAGGACGGCGGACGGCGAGAGCAGGGCTACTCGGGCGGCGGCGGCCGCTTCGACTACGGCTATTTCACCGATGCGATGCTCGAGTCCTACGCCGACGCAGGCGGTCGGCCAGGCATTGCTCAATCTCGACGCGCGCGCCGCGCCGGCCGGCACGATGACCGTGGTGCTGGGGCACGGCTGGCCCGGCATTCTGCTGCACGAGGCGATCGGCCACGGCCTCGAAGGCGACTTCAACCGCAAGGGGACGAGCGCGTTCTCCGGGCGCGTCGGGCAGCGCGTCGCGGCCAAGGGCATCACCGTCGTCGACGACGGCACGATCGACCGGCGGCGCGGCTCGCTCAACGTCGACGACGAGGGCAATCCGACGCAGCGCACCGTGCTGATCGACGACGGCATCCTCAAGGGCTACATGCAGGACCGGCTGAACGCGCGGTCTGATGGGGGTCGCGCCGACCGGCAACGGCCGCCGCGAATCGTTCGCGCACCTGCCGATGCCGCGGATGACCAACACGATCATGCTGGCCGGCGACCACGATCCCGCCGAGATCATCGCGTCGGTGGCCGACGGTCTCTACGCGGCCAATTTCGGCGGCGGCCAGGTCGACATCACCAGCGGCAAGTTCGTGTTCTCGGCGGCGGAGGCGTGGAAGATCGAGAACGGCAAGCTCGCGTACCCGGTCAAGGGCGCAACGCTGATCGGCAACGGACCCGATGCGCTGACGCGCGTGTCGATGGTCGGCAACGACATGGAAATGGACAGCGGCATCGGCACCTGCGGCAAGGACGGCCAGAGCGTGCCGGTGGGCGTCGGTCAGCCGACGCTCAAGATCGACGGGCTGACCGTCGGCGGGACGGCGTAGCGAGGCGAACCGCTCAGTGCAGCGGCCCCTCCGGCTCCGTCGAGGCCGATCGACGGGGGCGGGGGACGCGTGATGCATCACCATCCGCCAGCCCGAGGGCGTGCGCAGGAAGACGTTGGTGCAGATCGCCGCGCCGCGCGGCGTGCCGTCGTTGCCCAGCGTGACACGTGCTCGACCGCGCTCTGCATGGCGAGACCGACCGTCTCGATCATCACCATCTGATCGAGACGGAACGAGAGGCGCGCGTCGCCGGCAAAGAGCTGCTCCCAGCCGACGCGCACCGCGTCGTAGCCGACGAGACGCGTGCCGCCCGGATGCACGCAGACGATCTCCTCGTCCTCGGCCCAGGTCGACATCATCGCGTCGATGTCCTTCGCCTCGAAGGCCTGGTAGAACGCCAGCGCGGCGTCGCAGGGTGTCGTGTAGATCGGTGGCGTGCGGACCTTGGCCATGAGAGGCGACGCGGAGTGGATTTTCAACGTCGCCGGTCGCGCTGCCGCGGCCGGATCGCGCGGACGCAGCGCCGAGCGCGACAAGATCATACACCGCGGCGGGATCGAGATCGCGCATGCACTTGAAGTGTCCCAGCGGGCACTCGCGCTTGAAGCACGGACTGCAGGCGATGTCGATGCGCGCGATCTTGGCGACTGGCGACATCGGCGGCGTATAGGCAGGGCGACGACGACCCGAACAGTGCGACCAGCGGCACGCCGACCGCGGCTGCGGCGTGCATCAGTCCGGAATCGTTGCTGACGACGATGGAGGCGAGCGACAGGAGATCGATCGCGGTGCCGAGGTCCGTGCGACCCGAGAGATCGCGGATGGCCGTCGGTCCGTGTCGCCGGGCGGTGAGCACTGCCTCGGTCGCGGGCTTGTCGTTCGGCGATCCCGAGCAGCCAGACCTGCAGTCCGTCGGCGAGGAATTTCCGCGCGAGGTCGGCGAAATGCCCGCCGGCCAGCGCTTGGCCGGGCCGAACTCGGCGCCGGGGCAGAGGATCGCGACTGGCCGCGCCGACGCGAGGTCCAGCGCCGTAATGGCGGCGTCGCGATTGCCTGAGTCCGGAACGAGGACCGGCCCGGTTGTGGCCACCGGCGCAGCGCCTGCGGCCGGCCCGGCGAGCGCCGCGTAGCGGTCGACGAGCCGCGGCAGCGCGCGGCGATCCAGCCGTCGCCGATCGTTGACGATTCCCCAGCGCATCTCGCCGATGTAGGCGGTACGCTGCGGGATGCGGGCGAGCCAGGGCACGAGTGCCGACTTCCACGAGTTGGGCAGGACGACCGCGCTGCGTGTAGCCGTTCGTGGCGAGGTTCGGGCCAGGGCCTTGCGTCGCGCCCAGTCGATCCGTCCATGGCCGAGTGCGGATTCGACAACTGCGGCCGACGCCGCGCATCCGTGCGTAGACGGGCGCGCACCACGACGGCGCCAGGACGTCGACGACGGCGTCTCTCCGGGCGCCCTGGAGGCGCGCGATCAGGGGCTCGGACAGGATCGCGTCGCCGACCCACGAGGGTGCGACGACCAGGACGCGGTCCGTCGTCGGTGATCCCGAGCCGGACGGCGCGATGCGGCCGGGGCGCACGTCTCCCGCGGATCTGGCCGCTGCCGGTCGAGTCAGTGGCCGCCGCCCTTGAGCGGACCGCCGACGAGCCGGTAGCGCGTCCCGCAATACGGGCAGCAGCGCCTCGCCCGCCTCGGCGATGTCGAGGAAGACCCGCGGGTGGCTGGACCAGAGCGGCATCTGCGGATTCGGGCAGAAGACGGGCAGGTCCTCGGGCTCGACCGCGATCGGCGGCGACTTCGCGGGTCTCGGCCATCGTCAGACCCTCGCGAGCCAGGCGCTCTTCGACGGATTGCGGCCGTTCACCGTGTCGAAGAAGAGCGCCTGCAGCTTCGCGTCGTGATCGGCCCGCGCTTGCCCTCGCCGATCGTGCGGTTGTCGAACTCGCGAATCGGCGTGACCTCGGCGGCCGTGCCGGTGAAGAACGCCTCGTCGGCGATGTAGAACTCGTCGCGCGTGATGCGCCGCTCGACCACCGGGATGCCGAGCTCGTTCGCGAACGTGATGATCGTGTCGCGCGTGATGCCGTTGAGCGCACCGCCCGACAGATCGGGCGTGTGCAGCTTGCCGTCGCGCACGATGAACACGTTCTCGCCGGAGCCCTGGCACACGAAGCCCTGCGGGTCGAGCAGCATCGCCTCCTCGTAGCCGTCGTGCGTCGCTTCCTGATTGGCGAGAATCGACACCGCGTAGTTGCACACGGCCTTGGCGTTGCACATCGTGATGTTCGGGTGATGGTGGGTGAACGACGAGGTCCTGACGCGGATGCCGCTCTCGATCGCCTCGGCGCCCAGGTAAGCGCCCCACGGCCAGACGGCGACCGCGACCCGCACCGGGTTCGACCTGGCGGCCACGCCCATCGCTTCGGAACCGTAGAACACGAGCGGACGGATGTAGCACGACTCGAGCTTGTTGTCGCGCACGCACGCGAGTTGCGCCTCATCGATCGTTCTCCTTCGTGTACGGAATCTTCATCCCGAAGATCTGCGCCGAGCGGAACAGCCGGTCGGTGTGGTCCTGCAGGCGGAAGATCGCCGGCCCCTCCGGGGTCTTGTAGGCGCGCACGCCCTCGAACACGCCCATTCCGTAGTGCAGCGTGTGCGTCAGCACGTGCGTCGTGGCATCGCGCCACGGCACCATCCTGCCGTCGTACCAGATCCATCCGTCGCGGTCGGCCATCGACATGGCGGAGTCCCCTCGGGGCAAAAGTTCAATTTTAGCCGATTCCCGACCTGGCTTCGGCGCTTTGTCGGCGCCGCCATCAACGGGGGGCCGCCTCCACCGGTACCGGAGCGCAGGCGGGTGATGCCACCGTCCAGGCCCGGGTCAGCTCCACGGTTCCCCGAAGACGTGCGTCCACAACGCGGCCACGGCGGCGCGCCGGTCCGCCTGCAGTTCCGCGTCGACACGCGCATCGCGGCGCCCGGTGAGCCGGATCTGATGCTGGAGCCGCCGGTATTCGCGATAGGCGTCGGCGGCGGCCGCCGCCATCGGCACCGGAACGAGGCCCAGCTCGCCCGCGATGCCGCAGCAGCGCGATGTTGCCGGCATTGCGCGTCAGCCCGGCGTGGTCGTGCGCATGCGCGAGCACGAGATACTGGACCGCGAACTCGACGTCGACCATTCCTCCCGGCGTCGTGCTTGAGGTCGAAGAGAGGCGTCGGGTTGGAGTGGCCGGCGAGCATCCTCCGCCGCATGTCGACGACGTCGCCTCTGAGCTTCTCGCGCTCGCGCGGCAGGCACAGGATCGCCTTGCGCTCGTCCTCGAACGCCGCCCCGATCGTCGCGTCGCCGGCGACGTATCGCGCGCGCGTGAGCGCCTGATGCTCCCAGGTCCAGGCCTGCTCGCGCTCGTAGCGGCGGAAGTCGGCGAGCGACGAGGTCATCAGGCCGTCCGCGCCGTCGGGGCGCAGCCGAAGATCGATGTCGTAGAGGCGTCCGGCGGCGGTCACGCTCGTGAGCCAGGTGACGAGCCGCCGCGCGAGACGCGTGTAGCGGTCCAGCGCGGACTCGTCGGCGTCGTCGTAGAGGAAAACGAGGTCGAGGTCGGACTCGTAGCCCAGCTCCTTGCCGCCGAGCTTTCCGAAGCCGACGATCGCGAACTTCGGCGGCGGCGCGCCGGCTCCCTCCATCTGGGCCCAGACCTCGGCCAGCGTTGCCGCGAGGATGACGTCGGCGAGCGCGGAAAGATGGTCGGCGAGACGCTCGACCGTCAGCGTACCGGCGAGGTCCTGCGCGAGCAGCCGGAACGTCTGCGCGTGCTGGAACTGGCGCACCACGTCCATCTGCTCGCTCGACGTCGCCCGCCTGGATGGCGAGCAGGCGCGCGAGCTCGCGCCGCCATGCTTCCCAGTCGGGCTCGGCGAGCAGGACGCGCGGGTCGAGCAGCTCGTCGAGCAGGATCGGATGGCGGGTCAGGTAGTCCGCCGCCCATTGCGATGCGCCCATCAATTGCGCGAGGCGCGGCAGCATGGTCGGGTGCTCGGTCAGCAGCGCGAGATACGCGCTGCGCCGGCTGATGGCTTCCAGGAGCTCGAACAGGCGATGGAACACGGCCTGTGCGTCGGCGCCTTCGGCGGGCATCGAGGCGGAGGCAGCGAGCAGCTGGGGCACCAGCGCGTCGACCCGTTGCCGCGACAGTGCCGGCAGCTGGACATACCGCGGGCTGGCGCGAACGCGCGTGAGGCTCGCGAGCAGACCATCGGGATCCGCGAATCCGGCCGCCGCCAGCGTCTGGCGCGCGGTATCCGCGGCGACATCGTCGGACCAGAGCGCGGCGAGCGCGGGCAGCGCCGGGTTGCGCTCGGCCGCGGACGAGGACGCCGTCGTATCCGCCTCGCGGGCCCCGACGGCGCCGAAGAGTCCCGCAAATTGCGCAGCGACCGCCGTCCGGTGCGCGGCGAGCGCGTCGTCGAAGGCGGCGCCGTCCGCGCACCCCATCGTGCGCGCGAGTGCATCGCGTTCCGCCGCATCCGCAGGCAGCGTCTGCGTCTGCCGGTCGTCGCGATACTGCAGCCGGTGCTCGACGTCGCGCAGGTAGACGTAGGCGTCGCGCAGCGCGGCGGTGCCCGCCGCAGGCATCAAGCCGCGAGCGGCGATGGCGGCAAGCGCAGGCAGTGTGCCGCGGGCGCGCAGCTCGGGCTCGCGCCCGCCGCGGACGATCTGCAGCGCCTGCGCGATGAACTCGATCTCGCGTATGCCTCCCGGCCCGAGCTTGATGTTCGGCGCGTAGTCGCGGCGCTTGCCCTGCTCCGCGATCTGGCGGTGGACGTCGCGCAGACCATCGTAGGCGTCGTAGTCGAGGTACTTGCGAAAGACGAACGGCGTGACCAGCGCGTAGAGCTCGTCGTGCCGCGTGCCGGTCAGTGCGCGGGCCTTCAGCCACGCATAGCGTTCCCACGCGCGCCCCTGCGTGATCAGGTACTGCTCGAGCGCCGAATAGGGCACCGCGAGGGGCCCGCTCTCGCCGTAGGGCCGCAGCCTCATGTCGACACGGAACACGTAGCCGTCCGGCGTTACGTCGTGTAGCGCGCCGATGACGCGCCGGCCGAGCCGCTCGAAGAATTCCCTGTTCGACAGCGGCCTCGCGCCATCCGTATCGCCGTCTTCCGGATAGACGAAAACGAGATCGACGTCGGAGGACACGTTGAGCTCGCGCCCGCCGAGCTTGCCCATGCCGATCACGACGAGGTCCTGCGCTGCGCCATTCTCATCGCGCGGCTCGCCGTGCCCGGCCGCGAGCGCGCGGTGGTGCAGTGTGACGGCGGCGCGCAGCGCAACCTCGGCTAGCGTCGACATGCTGGCGCAGACTTCGGGCAGATCGGCGCGCGCGGTCAGGTCCCGGGCCAGTGTGTGGACGAATACACGGCGGCGCAACCCGCGCAGCGCTGCCGCCAGCGCGCGCGGTTCGCCGGCCTCCGCGGCGGCACTCAGCGCGGCTTCGGCGTCAGCCCAGGCGAACGGTGCACCGAGCGTCGCGGCGAGCTCCTCCCCCTCTTCCGGGTGCGCGGCCAGCGCCGCGGTTGCGTATCGGCTGTAAGCGAGAGCGGTGGCGAGATCGGGTGCGATGGACATGGAACGGGCGGGTAGGGCGCATTGACCGAGCCGACGGCCGGATCAGCGCGGAACGGTCAGCGCCGGGTTCGCCGCGCACTTCCGTTACAATGGGCCTGCGCCTCCATTATGCCTTCACCGCGCGCCTTTCTCCGCGTTCCCCACGCGGTCCTCCTTGCGTTGTTCGGCTTCGTCCGGACGGCCGTGGTCGTCGGATTCGCGGTGTTCGCGCTCGTCCTGCTCGCCCTCCGTTTCGTCGTCTTTCCACAGATCGAATCCTATCGCGAGCCGCTCGCAGACCTGCTGTCCCGGCAGCTGGGGCACCCCGTCGAAATCGCCGTGCTGACCACGGGTTGGGACGGGTGGAACCCGAAGCTCGTGGTCGAGGACTTGCGCGTGCTGGACCGCGCCCGCGCAGCCGCGACACCGCTCCTTTCGCTGCCCAAAGTCGAGATGACCGTTTCCTGGACGTCGCTGCCACTGTTCGAGCTCACCCTCAAGGAGCTCAGCATCGAGGGCCCGCGGCTGGCGATCCGCCGCGATCGGTCCGGCATAGTGCGGATCGCCGGAATAGAGATCGATCCCGAGGAGGTGGCCGGCGACTTGCCGTTCACCGACTGGATTCTGCGCCAGCGCGAAATCGTCATCCGGGACGCGCTGATTCTGTGGGACGACGATCTGCGCAACGCGCCGCAGCTTGTGCTCGACCGGGTCCAGGTACGCCTGGAAAACAGCTTCGGGCACCATCGGTTCGGATTGAAGGGCACGCCGCCGGCGGAGCTCGCGGCGCCGCTGGATCTGCGCGGCGATCTGGTGTTCGGGTCGATGAAGGACTGGCCGAACGCGCAGGGGAGGTTGTTCGTGCGCCTCGATTATGCGGACGTCGCGGCGTGGCGGGAATGGCTGCCGTTGCCCGCGCAGATCGAGACCGGAACCGGGGCCATGCGACTGTGGTTCCAGTTCGCGCAACAGGAGTCGCTCGAGATCATCGCCGATGTCGAGCTGGCCAACGTGAAGGCGACGCTGGCGGACGGCCTGCCCGGAATCGAGCTCGCGCATCTGTCGGGACGCGTCGGCACGCGGAAGTCCGGCGCGCAGCGCGAGGTATTTGCCCGCGCGCTGGCGTTCACCACGATGACCGGCGAGCGTCTCGACCCGGTCCAGTTCAAAGTCGCCCTGCGGGAAGGCACGGGTGATCGCCCGGCATCGGGAGAGCTCGAATTCGACCAGCTGCAGCTCGCGCCGCTCGTTGTGCTGGCGGCCCATCTGCCGCTGCCGGACCGGATTCGCGCCGACCTCGCCCGTTTCGCGCCGCGCGGCACGCTGACGCACGGTTACCTGCGTTGGGAGGGGTCCGCCGAAGCGCTGCGGCTCCTACGCGGCGGCGGCGGAGTTCGCGCAACTGGGGCTCACCGCGCAGGATGACTTTCCCGGAGCGAGTGGACTCACCGGCCGGTTCGAAGCCACGCACGAGGGTGGCGAGTTCAGGATCGCCGGCGCGAACGTCACGCTGGATCTGCCGCGCATTCTGCCTGGTCCCGTCGCGTTCGACACACTCGAGAGCCTCGTGAAATGGGTGCGCCGCGAAGGCAGGACGACGGTCCGCCTGGAGCGGCTCGAAATCGCCAACGCCGACGTCGCGGGCGACGTGACGGGAACCTACCGCACGCTGGCGAGCGGGCCGGGCGAAATCGACATGGTCGCGCGGGCTGCGCGCGGCGACGCCCGGCAGATTCACCGTTACCTGCCGCGGTCAATCGACCCCGCCACCCGCGATTGGCTCCGCGACGCGCTCATCGGCGGCACGGCTGCCGAAACGCGCTTTACGCTCGCCGGCAACCTCGCCGAGTTTCCTTTCCCGAACGGCAAGGGTGGCAAACTGTTGCTCGACACGAAGGCGAACGGCGTGACACTCGCCTACGCGGACGGATGGCCGCCAATCGATGCCATCGATGCCAAAGTGCGGATCGAGGGAACACGCCTGACCGTTGACGCTGCGCGGGGCCGTGTTCACGGCGTCGATATCGGCAGGACGCGCGTCGAGATATCCGACCTCACGCTGGATCACCCGCTGCTGCGAATAGACGGCGAAGCCGCGGGACCACTTGGGGGATTCCTCCGTTACATAAAGGACAGCCCGGTGGCGGCGCGAACGGGGGCGCTCACGAGCTTCGTCGAAGCATCGGGCGACGGACGGCTGGCATTGAAGATCGAGCTCCCGCTCGGGCGGCCCGACGACATAAGGTTCGCGGGCGAATACACGCTGTCCGACGCGCAGTTGCGGATCGCCGGCGTGCCTGCTCTGGCCAAGGTCAATGGCAAGCTATCGTTCAGCGAACGCGACGTGCGCGCGCGCGACGTCGCCGCGGAGATCCTGGGCGGACCCGCGAAGCTCGCGTTCGCCAGCGCCGAGGGACAGACGCGCGTGACCGGTACCGGAACGCTGGGTCTCGCCGCGCTGCAGCGCGAGTACGGCAGCGCCTATCTCGATCGGGTTTCGGGCCGCATCGACTGGTCGATCAACGTGAACGTGCTTGCTCCGGGCACGCTGGGGTGGGTGTTCGAGAGCACTTTGAAAGGCGCGGCCGTCGACTTGCCCGAGCCGCTGGGCAAGAGTGCGGGCGAGGAGATGCCGCTGCGGATCGAGGGGCGCGACGAAGCCAGCCCACCGGGAACGGATGTGATCATTGCGTCGTATGGCCGCGTCGCGCAGTTCGTCGCGCATCGGAAGCAGGACGGCGCCAACGCGGTGATCGATCGCGCGCTGCTCTCGCTGGGCCGGGCGACCGAACGGCCTGACGCGGCCCGCGCCGAGCGGCCCGGGCTGTGGATACGCGGCGAGTTGCCGGTGCTCAGGGCCGACGCGTGGATCGCGCTGCTGAAGCGGGAAACCTCCGCCGGAACGGGACGACAGGATCCCGGGCTCGTCCTCGCCGGGGCGGACTTCGACGTCCGCGAGTTCGATGCCCTGGGTGCGAAGTTCACCGATCTCGGAGTCAGGATGCGCGAGTCCTCGGGCGGCTGGACCTTCAACCTGGATGGTGCGGAAATCGGCGGGACCGCGACGTGGTCCGCGCCCGGCGCCGGATCGCCGAACGGACGGCTGGTGGCTCGGCTTTCGCGACTCGCGATCCCGGGACGCGGCACCCCGGCGACGGGTCGGGGCGCTGACGCCGGCGAGGGCGCAAGCGAGCAGCGAGCGGGCGCGCCGGCGGCCAGTCCATGGCCGGAGATCGATCTCGCGGCGGACACGCTGGTGTCGAAGGATCGCGACCTCGGCCGGCTCGAGTTCGTCGCGCAGCCGCGCGGCGCGGAGTGGCAGATCGACCGCCTCAAGCTGGCGAACGATTCCGGCCAACTCGATGCGAGCGGAGCGTGGCGTGTGAGTGCCCGGCAGCAGCAGACCAGGCTCGACGTGGCGCTGGACACGACGGATTCCGGCGCCTTTCTCGCGCGGTACGGCTATGTGGAGGCATTGCACGGCGCGCCGACGAAGATCGACGGTCAGCTCTCCTGGTCCGGTGCGCCGCACGAGTTCGATTTCGCGACGCTCTCCGGGATGCTCCGCATTCACGTCGGCCCGGGTCGGTTCACCAAGCTCGAGCCGGGTCCCGGCAAGCTTCTGGGCGTCCTGTCGCTGCAGGCGCTGCCGCGACGCGTCACGCTCGACTACAGCGATGTCTTCAGCGATGGGTTGGCGTTCGACGAAATCACCGGCAACGTGCGGATCGCCGGCGGCGTCATGACCACCTCCGACCTCAGGCTCGTCGGCCCGTCGGCCAAAGTCGAAATATCGGGCGATGCCGACCTGGCGAAGGAAACGCAGCGTCTCAACGTGCGCGTGCAGCCGGCGCTGTCGTCCAGCGTCTCGGCCGGGGCCGCGCTGCTTTTTCTCGCGAACCCGTTGCTCGGCGCTGCCGTGGGCGCCGGCTCGCTGTTCGCGCAGGCCATGCTTCAGGATCCGGTCGAAAAGATGTTCCGCTACGAGTACACGGTGACGGGCAGCTGGTCGGACCCGGTCGTCACCAAGAATGCCGGTGAGAATGCGAGCGCTGCGCCGGGCACGGGCGCGCCATCGACCCCAGGAGCAATGCGATGACGGAATCCCGTGAGCGTATGCGCGTCGCCGCGGTGCAGACCGTCGCCGGTGGTGACGTGGCGGCGAATCTGGCGCAGGCGGAGCCACTGATCGGCCAGGCGGTGGCAGAGGGCGCGCGGCTCGTGGTTCTGCCCGAATATTTCGGCATTTTCGGCGCGCGGGCGACCGACAAGCTGGCGGTCCGGGAGACCGAGGGCAGCGGTGTACAGCAGGCGTTCCTGGCGCGACTTGCCAGGGTCCACGGCATCTGGCTGGTCGGCGGCACGGTGCCGCTGGCGAGCGCCGATCCGGCGCGCGTGCGCAGCGCGTGCCTGATGTATGGCCCCGACGGGCAGCGCATCGCGCGCTACGACAAGATCCATCTGTTCGCGTTCACGCGCGGGGAGGAACGCTACGACGAAGGCATGACCATCGCGCCGGGCACCGAAGTGGTGACCGTGGATCTGCCCTGCGGCCGCGTCGGACTGTCCGTCTGCTACGACCTGCGCTTTCCCGAGCTCTATCGCGGCATGGGGACGCTCGCGCTGATCCTGGTGCCGTCGGCATTCACCGCGACGACCGGCGCGGCGCACTGGCACCTGCTCCTGCGCGCGCGCGCCGTCGAGAATCAGTGCTATGTGCTCGCGGCCGCGCAGGGCGGCCTGCATCCGGGCGGGCGGCGCACGTATGGCCATTCGATGCTGATCGATCCCTGGGGAGTGATCGTCGCCGAACGGGATGACGGTCCCGGCATCGTCGTCGGCGACGTCGATCCGGCACGGATCAAAGCCGTGCGCGCGGAACTCCCGGCGCTCGCGCACCGTGTTCTGTAGACGCAGGGGCCGCGCGTGAGAGCCAAATCCTCGAACCTTCCGGTCGCCGATCGCCATTTCGAGGATTTCGTGCCGGGCGAGGTATCGGAATTCGGCCCGATCGCCATCGACGAGGCGGACGTCGTCGCGTTCGCGCGGCGCTACGATCCGCAACCCGTGCACATCGATGCAGACGCCGCGGCGACAGGCCCGTTCGGCGGGCTGATCGCCAGCGGCTGGCATACGGCGAGCCTCGTCATGCGCGTCCTGGTCGAGCATTACCTCGCGCGCGGCGCCGCGTTGGCATCACCAGGCGTCGACGAGCTGCGCTGGCTGCAGCCCGTGCGTCCGGGCGACGTGCTGCGGGTGCGTGTGACCGTGCTCGAAGCGCGTCGCTCGCGGTCGAAGCCCGATCGCGGGCTCGTGCGGACGCGGATCGAGGCGTTGAATCAGGACGACGCCGTCGTCATGAGCATGATCGCGATGAATCTGTTCCTGTGCCGCATTCCGGGCGCCACCGGCTGACGGGCGGGCGGCATCGGCCGCGGATCACTTGCCGCGCAGCAGGATCAGCACCGCGCCGCCGCCACCCGCGTTGGGCGGCGCCTCGCAGTACGCTAGCACTTCGTCCCAATGCGCGAGCCATCGCCGCACGCGGCCCTTGAGGACCGGCTCCCGGTTCGGCGAGGTGAGTCCCTTGCCGTGGATCGCCCGCACGCAGCGATAGCCGCGCGCCCGTGCGTCGACGATGAAGTCGGATAGAGCGTCGTGCGCCTCGTCGATCCGGTGGCCGTGCAGGTCGATCTCGGCCTGCACCGACCATTCGCCACGGCGCAGCTTCTTCAGGATGTCGTTGGAGAGGCCGCGGCGCAGGAATGTCTGCTCGGCTTCGTGTTCCTGACCGACGTCCCAGTCCTCGGGGGCGCGCTCGGCGCCATACTTGGAGGCCGTCAGCGCATCGGCATCGTCGGCGATGCGCTGCAGCGGAATCGGCGCGGGGCGCGGCCGCTCGTTGCTGGCGCGGGTGCTGGGTGCCAGCCGCTGCACGTCGGCGAAGGCCTGCGCGAGATCGATGTCGTCGCTCGCCCGCGGGATCGCCGCCGGCGAGGGTTTCGCCACAGGTGGGACCACCGTCGATCTCGTGGCGGGCCCCAGGTTCGATGACGCCACGCCGCCGCGTGCCGCATCGACAAGCTTCTTCAGATCAGCCAGTTTCGCCATGACGCCAGTCGCCGCCGGCCCGTCGCGGCAATGGTTAGCCGTGCGACTCGAGGTGGGCCTCGGCGTCGAGCGCCGCCATGCAGCCGGTGCCCGCCGAGGTCACCGCCTGCCGATACACGTGGTCGGCGACGTCCCCGGCGGCAAACACGCCGGGCACGCTCGTCGCCGTTGCGCCGCCATCGGTCCCGCTCCTGACCTTGATGTAGCCGCCGGCCATCGTGAGCTGACCTTCGAAGATGCCGGTGTTCGGAGTGTGCCCGATGGCGATGAACACGCCCATCACCGGGACATCCTGCGTCGCGCCGGTCCTGACGTCTTTGAGCCGCGCGCCCGTGACGCCGCTGGCATCGCCGAGAACTTCGTCCAGCGTTTGATGCCAGAGCACACGGATGTTGCCGCCGTCGCGCGTCTTCGCCATCAGCTTGTCGACCAGGATCGCCTCGGCGCGGAACCGGTCGCGTCGATGCACTATCGTGACCGTGCGCGCGATATTGGAAAGATACAGCGCCTCCTCGACCGCGGTATTGCCGCCGCCGATCACCATCACGTCCTGCCCCTTGTAGAAGAAGCCGTCGCAGGTCGCGCAGGCCGAGACCCCCTTGCCCATGAAGGCCTGCTCCGACGGCAATCCGAGGTAGCGCGCGGAGGCGCCGGTGGCGATGATCAGCGCGTCGCACGTGTACTCGCCGTTGTCGCCGATCAGCAGGATGGGCTTGGCGTCGAGCTTCGCCGTGTGGATCTGGTCGAAGATCATCTTCGTGTCGAAGCGCTCCGCGTGCTTCTGGAAGCGGGTCATCAGCTCCGGGCCCTGCACGCCGTCGGCATCGGCCGGCCAGTTGTCGACGTCGGTGGTCGTCGTCAGCTGTCCGCCCTGTGCGAGCCCGGTGATGAGGACAGGCTTCAGGTTCGCGCGCGCCGCGTATACTGCCGCCGTGTAGCCGGCCGGGCCGGAGCCGAGAATGAGGAGGCGGGCGTGTTGTGTCGACATGCGTATCTCGCTTCGCAAATTGTTCGAGTTTAACCGGAGCGCGTCCCGAACCGCCGCGACGGCACGCCGAATTCGTCGCGGGACCGAGACCGGCGGGCAGACACCGCCAATGTGGGGGCGATGTCGGTCGCTCCAACCGTGGCGCATCGCGTCACGATGCCTGCAGTTGGCCGCGCGCTGGTGTATAATTCGCCACGTGAAGTCAGCGCGGCAAACCCATGTTTTTCAATAAGAAAGAATCGAGTCCCCGGCGTCGCACCGCGACCGGTTCGACCCCGTCGTTGTCGCCGCGCTTCGCGCGGCTCGTCCGCGAATCCTGGTGGCTCCTTGTCGTCGCGGCATTCGTCTGGCTGGGGCTGATCCTGGCAACTTATGCGAAGACGGATCCCGGCTGGTCGTTCTCGGGCGTCGGCGCTCCGATCGCGAATCGCGGCGGCCTGGCGGGAGCATGGCTCGCCGACCTGCTGCTCTATCTCTTCGGCATCTCCGCATGGTGGTGGGTCGTCGCTGGCGTGGTACTGGTCGTCGCCGGATATCGCCGCATCGGACAGCCCGAGCTGGAGACGGACCACCCTCTCTCGCTCGGCGTGCTGGGGTTCGCGCTCGTGTTGCTGTCGAGCGCCGCGCTGGAGGCGCTGCGTCTGTACAACCTGCCGGTGACGCTCCCGCAGGCGGCCGGCGGCGCGCTCGGCGAAATCCTGGGCCGGGGGCTGTCGAAGCTCCTGGGATTCAACGGCGCGACGCTGCTGCTGCTGACGCTGTTCGCCGCGGGCTCGTCGCTGTTCTTCGGGCTGTCGTGGCTGAAGCTGATGGAGCGCATCGGCACCTGGCTCGAACGCGCGGTCATCTGGCTCAGGCGCCGGGCGGAAGAGCGCAAGGATCGCGAGCTCGGCGCGCAGGCGCTGGCGATGCGCGAGGCCGTCGTGCAGGCGAAGCACGAAGTCGTCCTGCGTGAGCCGGTGCTCGTCGTGCCGCAAGTCGTCGACGTGCCGAAGTCCGATCGCGTCGTGAAGGAGAAGCAGCGGCCGCTTTTCCTCGACCTGCCGGATTCCCCGCTGCCACCGCTCGCGCTGCTCGACGATGCGCCGGCGGCGCAGGAAACGGTGAGCGCCGACACGCTCGAATTCACGTCCCGCCTCATTGAGCGGAAGCTCGCCGATTTCGGCGTCGCGGTGAGAGTGCTGGCCGCTTATCCGGGTCCGGTGATCACCCGCTACGAGGTCGAGCCGGCGGTCGGCGTCAAGGGCGCCCAGATCGTGAACCTGGTGAAGGACCTGGCGCGCGCGCTCTCGGTGGTCTCGATTCGCGTCGTCGAGACGATTCCGGGCAAGTCATGCATGGGGCTCGAGCTGCCCAACCCGAAGCGGCAGATCGTGAAGCTCGTCGAGATCCTGTCCTCGGCAACCTACAACGACAATGCGAGCCGGCTGACGCTGGCGCTGGGCAAGGACATCGCGGGCAAGGCGGTGATCGCCGATCTCGCCCGGATGCCGCATCTGCTCGTTGCCGGAACGACCGGCTCTGGCAAGTCGGTCGCGGTCAACGCGATGATCCTGTCGCTGCTGTACAAGGCCGAGCCGCGGCACGTGCGGATGATCCTGGTCGATCCGAAAATGCTCGAGCTCTCGGTCTACGAGGGCATCCCGCATCTGCTGGCGCCGGTCGTCACGGACATGAAGCTCGCCGGCAACGCGCTCAACTGGTGCGTCGGCGAAATGGAACGCCGTTACCGTCTGATGTCGACTCTCGGCGTGCGCAACCTTGGCGGGTACAACGCGAAGGTCGCCGAGGCCAAGAAGGCCGGCAAGCCACTGACCAATCCGTTTTCGCTGACGCCCGACGCGCCGGAGCCGATCGAGGAGATGCCGTTCATCGTCGTCGTGATCGACGAGCTCGCCGACATGATGATGGTGACCGGCAAGAAGATCGAGGAGCTGATCGCGCGCATCGCGCAGAAGGCGCGCGCGGCCGGCATCCACCTGATCCTGGCCACGCAGCGTCCTTCCGTGGACGTGATCACGGGGCTCATCAAGGCCAACATTCCCTCGCGCATCGCGTTCCAGGTGGCGAGCAAGGTCGACTCGCGCACGATCCTCGACCACATGGGCGCGGAAGCGCTGCTGGGGCAGGGCGACATGCTCTATCAGCCGCCCGGCGTCGGGTACCCGCTGCGGGTGCACGGCGCGTTCGTGTCGGATGCCGAAGTGCACAAGGTCGTCGAGCATCTGAAGGCGCAGGGAGGGCCGCAGTACCTGGACGGCATTCTCGAGGGCAGCACCGGCGGCGACGGCGACGAGGGCATCGCCGTGGAAGGCGCCGATGCGGAGTCCGACCCGATGTACGACCAGGCCGTGGCGCTGGTGCTGCAGACACGCCGGCCGTCGATCTCGCTCGTCCAGCGGCATCTGCGCATCGGCTACAACCGCGCGGCCCGGCTCATCGAGCAGATGGAGCGGGCGGGCCTGGTGTCGCCGATGCAGACCAACGGCAATCGCGAAGTGCTCGTCGCGGGAACGAAAGGGGACGGGGCATGAGCCTTCCGCCGGGCCGCCCCAAGGAAGGCGACGTCCGTCGTGGCGGGGCCGTGCGCTGCGCGAGGGAGCACCAATGAAACGGGTGGCCGCCGCGCTGATCGGCGCGCTCGCCGCGGCCGTGGCAACCGCCGCGTCGGCGAACGGGCTCGCCCAGTTGAAGGCATTCCATGCGACGACGAAGAGCGGGAAGGTTACGTTCCGGCAGGCCGTCGTGGCCAAGGGACGGCAGGAGACCCGGGAGTCGACCGGAACATTTGCGTTCCAGCGACCCGGAAAATTCCGCTGGACCTACGAAACGCCCTACGAGCAGCTGATCGTCGGCGACGGCGATCGGCTCTGGATCTACGACCGCGATCTCAATCAGGTGATCGTGCGCAAGCTCGACCGCGCGCTCGGCTCGACGCCCGCGGCGCTCCTCGCCGGGGACAGCGCGCTCGAGGCCAATTTCGACCTGACCGATGCCGGCACCCGGGATGGCGTTGACTTCGTCGAGGCGAAGCCCCGGACGTCGGACACGGGATTCGAGCGCGTGCGCATCGGCTTCGCCAGCAACCTGCCGCGAGTGATGGAGCTCAGGGACACCTTCGGCAGCGTCACGACGCTCACGTTCGGTCCGTTCGACCGGAGTTCGGCGCAGGACGCGGCGCAATTCCGATTCGTCCCGCCGCAGGGCGCCGATATCGTCGGCGAGGACAAGTAGCGCGTTGCCGCGCTGCCGCGACGGCGCGCGATCAGCGCGGGGACCAGGCGCGCACGCGCGGATGCGCGACGACCTCGGGGTTGACGACGAACTCGGGCCGGCGCCCGGCCAGCGCATCGACGATGCTCGCGAGGCCGGTGGACGCCATGTTGTGAAAGCATTCGTCGGTCCAGCACAGCGAGTGTGGCGTGACGATCACGTGGTCCATCGCCAGCAGTGGATTGTCTGGCGCGACGGGCTCCTGCTCGAACACGTCGAGCGCCGCTCCGCTGATGCGCCCGGCGCGCAATGTTTCGATCAGTGCAGCCTCGTCGACGATGGGGCCGCGCGCGACGTTGACGAAGTACGCCGCCGGCCGCATCCGTGCGAACTGTGGCGCCCCGATGAGGTGACGGGTTTCGTCGTTCAGCAGGCAGCAGACGACGACGAAGTCCGATTCCGCGAGCAGCGTATCGAGGCCGACCTTCCGCACCCCGATATAGCCGAGCTCGATCGCGTTGACGTAGGGATCGGCCGCGAGGAGCTTCAGGTCGAAGGCCCGCGCCATGCGCAGCAGCTCCTTGCCGATGCGGCCCGCGCCGACCACGCCCAGCGTGCGGCCCGTGAGGCCCATGCCCATGTTGTCCATCCGCTCGTGCCAGCGGCCCGTGCGCGTGAGCCGGTCCTTCAGCATCAGCCGGCCGGCGAGCGCCAGCACGAACGACAGCGCGATGGTCGCCACCGGGCGCGGCATCGAGCTCGGGGTATGCGTGACGATGATGCCGGCGCGCGTCATCGCCGGGACATCGACCGAGTCGTAGCCGACACCGTGCCGTGCGACGACGCGCAACCGGCAATCGGCGCGTGCCACGGCGGCGGCAGGCACCCGCGGCAGATTGACGTACAGCGCGTCGTAATGCGCGGCGTGGTCGGCGGAGATTTCTCCGACGGTTTCCGGGAGGTACTCCCATTGGATGCCGGGTGCGCCGTCGAGGATGGCGAGCGCCGCGACGCCGAACGCCGGCGCGCCGCGCGAGTCGAGGATGTCGCGCGTGAGCCCGACCTTCAGGGGCCCGGTCATCGGTCGCCGCCGCGCGGACGGCCCGACGCGCGCAGCACGTCGAGGCCGTGGCCAAGTGCGCGCTGCAGCATCAGCTGATCGATGCCGTAGGCCATCAGGCGGAAGCCTTTCGCGGCATAGTCGCGCGCCCAGTCGTCGTCGGTCGCGATGAACGCGGCCGTCTTGCCGTGCGCCTCGCACGCGGCGACGATGCGATCAATCGCGGCCAGGTAGTCGGGATGCCTGAACTGGCCCGGGATGCCCATGAAATTCGTGAGATCGAAGTGTCCCACCCATAGCGCGTCGACGCCGGGCACGGCCGCGATGGCTTCCACGTTGGCGAGGCCCTCGCGCGTCTCGATCTGCGGAATCACCATCGTGCGTGCGTGCAGCGCCGCGATCTTCTCCTCGATGTCTCCGCCCTCGTAATCGTCGTGCGCGAAGCCGAACGCGGCGCCGCGGCGGCCCTGCGGCGGGTAGCGGGTGCAGGCGACGATGTGCGCGGCCTCCTCCGGCGTGCCCACCATCGGCACCATCACACCCATCGTGCCGACGTCGAGCGCCCGGGCGATGAAGTGGTACTCGCCGCGCGGCACGCGGACCATCGGCACGAGCGGAAGCCCGCGGCACAGCGCGAACTGGGTCTTCAGCGTCTCGAAGCCGAGCCCCGTGTGCTCCATGTCGTAGAGCACGAAGTCGGCGCCGGCATTCCTGCAAAGCTGCGGGACGCCCGGCGAGAAGAACTCGAAGACCATCGCGCCGAACGCACAGCCACCCGTGGCAAGCGTGTTCTTGACCGGATTGTCACGCATGGTCGAGCCTCGCGAGAAAGGCGCGAATCCGCTTCGCGTTGGCGCCGAGGTCGCTCTTGCCGACCCGCGACACGGAACGCACGTCGATCCGGCTGCCCGATGGCGTTGGCGCGACGCGTACCACGACGTCGTCGCGAAAGCCGAACCAGGGTGTGGTCGCCGTCGCTTCGATGCGTCCCCCGACCGCGTCGGCCGCCACAATCTCCCACCCCATTGCCGTTGCCGCTTCCAGCGCACGAGTGAAGGCTGCCGTTGGCGCCGCCGCGAGTTCCAGCGGAACGATGTCGGGATAGGCGCGCCGCTGCGCCTTCGCGGTCTCGCTTCCGGGATAGGCGGCGGGCACGGGGGCCGCGGCGCGCAATGGCAGGATCGCGATGAACGCGGGCGGATGCTCGGTGTCGGTCGAGACGTCGTTGATCGCGGCCGCGGCGCGCGCGGTCTGCAGCCAGTGCGACGGGACGTAGGCCACGCCGGCGGCGATCGCGATCGCTGCCGCCAGTGCGGCAATCCCGCCGGCGCGAAAACGCGGGATCAGCAGGAAGACCAGAGCCAGCGCGGCGATCGCGAGGCCGGCGTAGAGACTCCAGCGCACGAGCTGGAAACCGAAGCGGTAGTCCCAGGCGCCGAATCGCGCGCCGTAGCCCGACGCTACGAGCAGCGTGGCCGCAAGCAGGGCGAGGCCGAGAGGAATGAACGTCGGTTTCATGCATGCCCGCGAAATGGCCGATAATGCAGACTAGACTCTACGCTGCCGCAAAGGACGGGGTCAACGCGAGACGGCTGCGCGGTGTGCCCGTACCTGCGCCGGCCGTCGGTACGACCGCAGCCGCCCTGCTTTAGGCCATCCGTGCATTCGTGACCGATCTCTTTGCCACCGCCAATCCCGCGGCGCCGCTTGCGGATCGGCTGCGCCCGACCGCCATCGACGAGGTGATCGGCCAGCGTCATCTGCTCGCGCCGGGCAAGCCGCTGGCGGTTGCGTTCGCTTCGGGCAAGCCGCATTCGATGCTGCTGTGGGGACCGCCCGGCGTGGGCAAGACCACGCTCGCGCGATTGATGGCCCGCGCCTTCAACGCCGAGTTCATCGCGCTGTCGGCGGTCCTGGCGGGCGTCAAGGACATCCGCGACGCCGTCGCGCGCGCGGAAGCGACGCTGGCGCAATCGGGACGGCACACGATCCTCTTCGTCGACGAGGTGCACCGTTTCAACAAGGCCCAGCAGGACGCGTTTCTGCCCTACGTCGAAGCCGGACTCGTGACGTTCATCGGCGCGACGACCGAGAATCCCTCGTTCGAGGTCAACAGCGCGCTCCTGTCCCGCGCCGCGGTCTACGTGCTGGAGCCGCTGTCGGCGGAGGAGCTCTCGCACCTGCTCGAGCGCGCGCTCGCGGTCGGTGCGCCGGGACTCCACCTGGATCAGGCGGCGCGCGAGACACTGATCGCCTATGCCGACGGCGACGGCCGGCGGCTCGTCAATCTGGTCGAGTACCTGGCGACGGCAGCGGGGGAGGGGCGCAAGGCGCCCGTCGATGTCGCGTTCATCGAAGCGACGATTGCGCGCAGCCTGCGCCGTTTCGACAAGGGCGGCGAGGCGTTCTACGACCAGATCTCGGCGTTGCACAAGTCGGTGCGGGGTTCGAATCCGGATGCGGCGCTCTACTGGATGTGCCGGATGCTCGACGGCGGCGCCGATCCGCTCTACGTCGGCCGGAGGCTGATCCGGATGGCGACCGAGGACATCGGACTCGCCGACCCGCGCGCGCTGGAACTGACCACGGCCGCGGTCGAAACCTACGAGCGTCTCGGCACGCCGGAGGGCGAGCTGGCGCTGGCCGAAGCGGTGATCTATCTCGCCTGCGCCGCCAAGTCGAACGCGGTGTACACCGCTTACAACGCGGCGCGCGCGTTCATCGCCGAGGACGGCTCGCGGCCGGTGCCGCTGCGGCTGCGCAATGCGCCGACGAAGTTGATGAAGGGCCTCGGCTACGGCAAGGGTTACCGCTACGCCCACGACGAGGCAGGCGGCTTCGCTGCGGGCGAGCGCTATTTCCCGGACAACATGCCGGAAGTATCGTGGTACGAGCCGACCGATCGCGGCCTCGAGGCGAAGATCCGCGAGAAGCTCGAATGGCTGCGCGCGCAGGACCGGAAGGCGCGCGGCGACGAGCAGTGACGTCTGGTCCCCGGTTGAGGATCCGCCACGCCCTATTTGCTAGAATCGCGGCATGCTCGACATCAATCTTCTACGCGATGATCTGCCGGCGGTCGCCGCCGGATTCGCCAAGCGGGGCCTGGCGCTCGACGCCGCGCGCTTCGAGACGCTCGAGCGCGAGCGCAAGGAGATCCAGACCCGCACGCAGGACATGCAGGCTAAGCGCAACGTGCTGTCGAAGCTGATCGGCGCCGCCAAAGGCAAGGGCGAGGACGCCTCCGCGCTGCTCGCCGAAGTGGCCGGGATCGGCGCGGAGACGAAACGCCTGGAAGGCGAGCTCGATCGCGTGCAGGCCGGATTGCGCGATTTCCTGCTCGACCTGCCGAACCTCACGCATTCGAGCGTGCCAGTCGGAAAGTCTGCCGACGACAACGTCGAGGTGCGCCGCTGGGGAACGCCGCGCGCGTTCGACTTTCCGCCGCGCGATCACACCGATATCGGCGAAGGCCTGGGGCTGCTCGATTTCCCCACGGCGGCCAAGCTTTCCGGCGCGCGGTTCATGTTCCTGCGCGGCGGGCTTGCGCGGCTGCACCGCGCGCTCGCGCAGTTCATGCTCGACACGCAGACCGCCGAGCACGGCTACACCGAGTGCTACACGCCCTACATCGTCAATGCCGAGACGCTGATCGGCACGACGCAGCTGCCGAAATTCGAAGCCGACATGTTCGCGGTGAAGAGGGGCGGGGTCGACGCGGACGATCCGGCCGCGGCCGAGCGGCTCTACCTCATTTCGACGGCCGAGATCACGCTCACGAATTCCGTGCGCGGCGAGATCCTGCCCGCCGACGCGCTCCCGCTTCGGCTCACCGCGCATTCACCGTGCTTCCGCTCCGAGGCCGGAAGCTACGGCAAGGACACGCGCGGCATGATCCGCCAGCACCAGTTCGACAAGGTCGAGATGGTGCAGATCGTGCATCCCGACCGCTCGTACGCTGCGCTGGAGGAGATGACCGGCCATGCCGAAGCCGTGTTGCAGCGGCTGGAGCTGCCCTATCGCGTGGTCACGCTGTGCACCGGCGACATCGGCTTCGCCGCCGCCAAGACCTACGACCTCGAAGTGTGGCTGCCCGCGCAGAATACCTATCGCGAGATCTCGTCGTGCTCGAATTGCGAGGCCTTCCAGGCGCGGCGGATGCAGGCGCGTTTCCGCAACGCGCAGGGCAAGCCAGAGCTAGTGCACACGCTGAACGGCTCGGGGCTCGCCGTCGGGCGCGCGCTCGTCGCGGTGATGGAAAACCATCAGCGGACCGACGGCGGCATCAACATCCCGGCCGTGCTGCGACCCTACATGGGCGGCCTCGA
Source organism: uncultured beta proteobacterium (assembly GCA_963823215.1). Taxonomy (GTDB): domain Bacteria; phylum Pseudomonadota; class Gammaproteobacteria; order Burkholderiales; family Casimicrobiaceae; genus CAIWHR01. The sequence goes on along the minus strand of CAWGKT010000015.1, from coordinate 25,750 downwards.
GGTGCTGGCGCCCGCGCTGCGCTGACGTTCGTGCATTGTCGTCGCCACGGGCTGGCGGCGGCGGGTCAGCGCAGGTTCCCGGTGTGGCCGAGCGAGTAGCGGCCGGGCTGCGGCCACACGGTGAGTCCGTGCGGCTCCTTGCCGACTGGAATGATGTTGACGGCGCCGCTCCCCGTGTCGAACACGTAAACGACGTTGTCGTAGCGACCCGAGAGCCAGAGTGTCTTTCCATCCGCGCTCACGTTGCCCATGTCCGGGCTGCCGCCGCCCGGAATCGGCCAGGTCACGTCGACCGTGCGCGTCGCGAAGTCGACCACGGACACGCTGCCCTTTCCTTTCGGCGGTCCGTGGATCTTGTTCGAGCCACGATTGGCGACGTAGAGCTTTTTCCCGTCGCGGCTCGGATAGAGCCCGTGCGTCCCTTTGCCGGTCACGATGAAGCCGACCTGCTTGAATGCGTCGCCGTCGACGACGTGCACGCCGTCGGCCATCATGTCGGCGACGAAGAAGAGCTTGCCGTCGGGCGAGGCGCGAATGTCCTGGGGCATGCCCTTCCAGGTCGTGCAGATGACCTCGTCCTTGCCGTCGGGCCCCTTGACGACGGTGGTCGGCCGGCCGGGCTGGATCACCTGCGTGTAGCCCAGCACCTTCCGGTTCACGAGGTCGATCTTGGCCACGGTGCCCATGAATTCGCAGGTGAAGATCGCGTAACGACCGTCGATCGAGAAATCGGCGTGGTTGATGCCCTTGCATTGCGGCACTTCCAGCGAAGACTGCATCGCCATCGTGTGCGGATCGCGGAAATCGAGCCGCTGGTAGGCTTCGGCAACGATGATCGCCGATTTTCCGTCCGGCGTGAAATACATGTTGTACGGATCGTCGACCTTCAGCGACGCGCCGGGCTTGCCCGTTCTCGGATCGATTGGCGTGAGGCTGCCGAGCTTCGTGTTCTCCGCATTGTTGGCGACCCACAGCGTACGCAGGTCCCACGACGGGACGACGTGTTGCGGGTTGACGCCGACCTTGAACCGATCGACGACCTTGAGCGTGGCCGGGTCGATCACGTAGACGTCGTTGGACTGTATGTGCGGGACGTAGACGCGCGGCAGATCGCCGGCAACAGTCGCGCCCAGCTTTCCGGCGGTCGTTTCGCTGTAGAGATTGGCCGGGTCGACGACCGGCGGCATCCCTGCAACCGTGGCTACTGCCGGCGCAGCCTCAGGCCTGGGCGGTCGCGCCGGAGCCTGCGCCCAGACGAGCGCACCGACCCCGAGGCCGAGCCAGAAGACCCGAGGCAACGAACGAGACAAATTCCGGAAGGGCATGAGAACTCCAGGATGATTGCGTTGACGATAGGGGGAGACGCGCGCAGCACGCAGCTCAAGGTCGGCCCGACGACTGGCTGCGGGCGGTGGCGCGCCGGATCGCGTCGACCGTCGCCGACACGATCGCATCCACGCCCAATTGCCCGAGCTCGGCGGACGCTCGGCGCGGATCGCCATAGACGCCCTCGGCAGCACCCAGCTTCGCGCCGGGCTGCAGGTGTTCGGTCCGGACGAGTCCGGGGTCGACCGCCAGCGCGAGCGACGTGTCGGCCAGACCGGCGTGGGTGCCGATCTCGTCGTCGCGGTAACCGCGGCTGCGCAGGGCCTGCGCGTACGCGGTCTCGGTGACCCGGTAATACTCCTCGATCGCGTGCACGCGGACGGTCGTGGCACTCCACTCCTTGTTCAGCCGATTCGCCACGGCCCGCAGGCTCTTCTGATAGCCGCCGTGATCGCCGAGCAGCACGATGTCGCGAAAGCCGTGGAGCTTGAAACTGCGCGCCGCGGACGCGATGACCTGCTCGAACGCGGCCTCGGGCACGGTGATCGTTCCGGGAAAGCGCATGTGCGCCGTCGGGGGCTCGATGCTCCCTTCGGGCACGTAGGCCAGGACCGGTGCCACCAGCGCATTGCCGAGCGTCTGCGCGATCTGCCCGGCAAGCGCCCTGGCCCGCGCGTTGTGCTTGCCCAGCACCATGTGCGGACCATTCTGCTCGGTGCCGCCGATCGGGATGATGATGGTCGTGCGTCCGGCGCGAACCTGGTCCCTCAGCTCGGGCCACGTCAGCTCGTCGACGAATGCGGTCGCTGGAGCGGCGGCGGGCACACCGGTTGCCATCGCCAGCAGAAGGAGGAGGACGCCGAACCACGGCGCTGCGCGCATCATGAGGCTCCATTATGGGGCCGCAGCAGCGAAACCGGGAGCCGCCGCCCACGTCACGATCCGGGCGTGTCGCGCGGTCTCTCGTTGGCCTCCAGATCCTTGTGCAGCCTGATCGGCTGCCGCTTCTTGCGCAGCCGCAGGTTGAGCATTTCCACTGCCACGGCGAAAGCCATCGCGAAATAGATGTAGCCCTTCGGGATGTGCAGTTCGAAACCCTCCCCGATCAGCGCCACCCCGATCAGGATCAGGAATGCGAGCGCCAGCATCTTGATCGTGGGATGCGCATCGACGTAATCGCCGATCGGCTTGGCGGCGAACATCATCACGGCGACGGCGATGACGATGGCGAGCACCATGACCGGGATGTCGTCGACCATGCCGACCGCGGTGATCACCGAGTCCAGCGAAAAGACGATGTCGATGATGGCGATCTGGACCAGCGTGCCGTAGAAGGCGGCCGGGCGGGGCGCGCCGTGGGCATCCGTCGCCTCGCCTTCGAGGGAGTTGTGGATCTCCATCACGGATTTCGCGAGCAGGAACAGCCCGCCGAAGAGCAGGATCAGGTCGCGTCCGGAAAAGCCCTGGCGGAAGACCGAGAACAGCGGATCGGTGAGGCGCATCATCCACGCGAGCGACAGCAGCAGGGCGATGCGCATCACCATGGCGAGCCCGAGGCCGATGATGCGGGCCCGCGCCCGCTGTTCCGCCGGCAGGCGGCCCACGAGGATCGAGATGAAGATGATGTTGTCCACACCGAGGACGATCTCGAGCCCGGTAAGGGTGAGGAGCGCGATCCACGCCTCCGGCGACGCTAGCCAATCCATGACGACTCCATTTGCGGTTGTTATGGTTTCCGGATTCCGGAAGCCGGCGCGTCCGGCCCGGCGGTGGTGCTGAACACGCCGAGGCGTGGCCGGTGCGCCGGCGCGTGCGCGAGCAGAACATCGTAATACCCGCGCACCCGGTCGACGAAGGCCACCGGCATCCCGCCCCTGGCGTAGCCCAGTTTCGCCTGCTGGTAGTACTCCGGGATCGCCAGCAACGGCAACACCTTCTTGACGTCGCTCCAGAGGTCCGGATCGAGCTTCTGCTTCTGCGCGAGGATGCGGGCATCCTCGAGGTGGCCCAAGCCGATGTTGAATGCGGCGAGTGCCAACCAAGTTCGATCAGGATCGTGAATGCGCGGGGGGAGCTTGGCCTTGAGCTCATGCAGATAGCGCCCCGCGGCGACGACATTCTGCGCGGGGTCGAGGAGGTCCCTGACCCCGAGGTGCCTGGCCGTGTCCTCGGTGATCTGCATGATCCCGCGCACGCCGGTGGGGCTGGTGGCTGCCGGGTCCCATTGCGACTCCTGATACGCGATCGCAGCGAGCAGCCGCCATTCGATCCCGCTTTTTTCCTGGGCATCGTGGAACAGGTGCAGGTACTGCGGCAGCACCGTGCGCATCCGTTCCTGCAGCACGCTGGCGTCGACGCGCTGGATCTGGCGCGGGTCCGGCAGATAGCGGTCGGTGAGGCGGGCGAGTGTGCCATCGCGCCGCAACCGTGCGAGAAAGCGGTCGAGCTCCTGCCGCAGATCATCGAAACGCGACGGCACGACCCAGGCGACCTCGCGTTTTCTGCCGGCGGGAAATGCGACCTCGAAGTCGACGTAGACGTTGTGCGCGAGCGAGGCGGCGAGCGAGCCGACGATCGCGTAACCGACGGTCCCGTCCGAAACCTGGGCGATGAGCGCGGCGACGGACGGCAATGCCAGCGATTCCCAACGGATGCCCGGATGTATCTCGCGTGTGGCGGCGATGTCGGATTCGAAGCCTGCATCCGCGACGAACGCGACGGTCTCGCCATCAAGATCGCCCCAGTTCGCCGGCTTGTAGCCGTCGCGGTTGTAGATCAGCACCGGTTGGGCGGACACCACTCCCGTCGTCCACAACACGTCAGTTGTCGCCTCGCCCGCGGTTGGTTCGGCTGTCTTCGCGGGCGCAGCGGCCGCGGCCGCCTCGGTCGAGGATGGCGGCCGGTACAATCCGCCCGCGCCGATATGTGCTTCGCCGCTGGCGATCGCGGCCATCACCTGCGCCGTGGAATCGGCAAGCGCGAATCGGAGCGGCAATCTCTTCTCGGCGGCAAAACGGCGGGCGAGGTCGACGTCGAATCCCGTGAGGTCGCCGTCCGGCCCGGGAAAGTAGAAGGCCGGGCCCGGGCGGACGAGGACGATCAGTTCCTGCGCCACCTCCGGCGCCGACAAGGGCCGGGGACCTTGAACGCTCGGGAACAATGCGATGGCAATCGCGATGGCGAGGCCCGCCAGGAGCAGTAGGGCGCGGTGAAACGGACGCACTGTCGGTCGGATGGCGATGGCGGCACGGACGCAGCGGACGGCGATGCGCCGGATTATAGCGGCCCGTGACGCCGGGCACCTTGCAGCCGCCTTGCCGCAACGCCGCCGATAGCCGATAATCCCCAGTCTGCGCAGCATGCGCAACCGATCAACGGCGGGTCGCCCCGCATTGCAGCGTCGCGAACCTGGTCAGGTCCGGAAGGAAGCAGCCACAGCGATCAACTGCAAGTGCCGGGGGAACGGCTCGCCACCCAATTTGCTCGCCATTTCGGCGTGATGCTTCGTTACTCCTCGGTTGCGGCCGCTTGTGTACGTATCATGTACACGGCGCGTCCGCAACCTTCGTCGCGCCTCGCCTGACGCCGAAATGGCGGCAAATTGCTGCGCTCCGTCCGGCCAACCGATGCGCGAATTGTCCGACCCATGAGCTACCAGGCACTCGCCCGCAAGTGGCGACCGAAGACGTTCTCGGAGCTCGTCGGCCAGGAGCACGTGGTCACCGCGCTGACCAACGCGCTGACGCGCAACCGCCTGCACCATGCCTACCTTCTCACGGGGACGCGCGGCGTCGGCAAGACGACGATCGCGCGGATACTGGCGAAGAGCCTCAATTGCATCACCAACGGCATCACCGCGACGCCCTGCGGCAGCTGCCCCGCCTGCATGGACATCGACGCGGGCCGCTTCGTCGACCTGCTCGAGCTCGACGCCGCGTCGAACACCGGCATCGACAACATGCGCGAGGTGCTGGACAACGCGCGCTACATGCCGACCGTCGGGCGCTTCAAGGTCTACCTGATCGACGAAGTGCACATGCTGTCGAAGGCCGCGTTCAATTCGATGCTGAAGACGCTCGAGGAGCCGCCCGAGCACGTCAAGTTCGTGCTGGCGACGACGGACCCGCAGAAGATACCCGTGACGGTGCTCTCGCGCTGCCTGCAGTTCAACCTGAAGCAGCTGGCGCCGGCGCTGATCGCCGACCTGATGGCGTCCATCCTGAAGGCGGAGGGCATCGCCGGCGACCCGCCTGCGCTTGCACTGATCGCACGTGCCGCGCACGGTTCCATGCGCGATGCGCTGTCGCTGCTCGACCAAGCCATCGCCTATGGCGGAGGCGACGTGCGGGAGGCGGTCGTGCGCACGATGCTGGGCGCGGTCGACACCGAATACGTGTACCGGATCGTCGACGCGCTCGTCGCCGACGACGGGCCCGCACTCCTCGCCGAGGTCGATGCGATGGCGAGCCGCAGCATCGCGTTCGCTTCGGCTCTCGAGGATCTCGCGTCGCTGTTCCATCGGATCGCCGTGGCGCAGACCGTGCCGCAGGCGGCGACAGCGATGGACGACGCCGGCCGCGTGGACGCCCTTGCCGCGCGACTCACGCCCGAGATGGTCCAGCTCGCCTACCAGATATGCGTGCAGGGCCGCGCGGATCTCCCGTTGGCGCCGGACGAGGCGACAGGATTTTCGATGACCCTCCTGCGGCTGCTCGCGTTCGAGCCTGGCGGCGTGCCCAAGGCGGGTGAGGTGAAGGAAGCGCCGCGGCGAAATCCGGTCAGGCGCGACGCCGTGGCGTGCGCTGCGGCCACCGTCGATGCCGCTGCTGCGCTGCGCACCAGCGCGCCGGCGCGCGACGCGACCAAGGGTGCGACGCCTGTGGACGCGCCGACGGCCGCGCCCGCGACGGTGCCGGCGGGCGCGCCGTTGACCGCACCGGCGAGTGCGCCGGCGCCGGGTGGATCCGAGCCTCCCACCCGTACACCGATGCCGACGGATCCGGCCGCGTGGCCCGCCTTCGTGACCGTCCTTCGCCTGGCCCCCATGGCGGCACAGCTCGCCGCCCAGACCGAGCTCAAGTCCATCGCAGGCAACGTGCTGACGCTGGCACTGCCCGCGACACACAAGCACCTCGCGGACAAGGCCTACGCCGACAAACTCAAGGGGGCAATCGACCAGGCCACCGGCCGGAAATGGATACTCGCCTTCGAGGTGGGTTCCGCGGCCGATGCTTCGCTGGCGGCGCAGAGGAGCCGGGAGCAGGCCGAGCAGAAAGCCCGGACCGAGGCGGCGTTTCGAGGGGAGCCCTTCGTGCAGGATGCGCTGGCCCGGTTTGATGCGAAAATACTGCCCGATTCGATCAAGCCCGTGTCGTGATTCCCATTGCCCAGGTCGCCCTCGCCCGCACCTTCACCAGGAAGACTGTCCGATGATGAAGAATCAACTCGCTGGCCTCATGAAGCAGGCGCAGCAGATGCAGGACAACATGAAGAAGGCGCAGGAGGAGCTCGCGCAGACCCAGGTCGAAGGGCAGGCGGGCGCGGGCCTCGTCAAGGTCGTGATGACCTGCCGACACGACGTGAAGCGGGTGACCATCGATCCGTCGCTGCTCTCCGAGGACAAGGACATGCTGGAGGACCTGCTCGCCGCGGCCGTCAACGATGCCGTGCGTCGCGTCGAGACCACGACGCAGGAGAAGATGTCGGGCCTTACGATGGGGATGCCGATGCCGCCGGGTTTCAAGCTGCCGTTTTGACCCGGTCCGGCGGCAGGGCGAATTGCGGAGGTTCGCGTCGTGAACCCGGCTGACGAGCGCTCGGCGGCGGCTCGATCTCCTCCCGCGGGAGAGGCGCTTTCGGGCATGGACGAGCTGGCGCGCGCGCTGCGCATCCTGCCCGGCGTCGGACCCAAGGCCGCGCAGCGGATGGCGCTGCACCTGCTGCAGCACGACCGAGACGGCGCGGTGCGCCTCGCCGGCGCGCTCCAGCATGCGGCGCAGGCCGTTCGCCACTGCGAGCGGTGCAACACGTTTACTGAGGATTCTCTATGCCCGCTCTGCCGGTCCGGCAAGCGGGATCCTTCGCTGCTCTGCGTCGTCGAGACGCCATCCGACCTGATGATGGTCGAGCAGACGCAGGCCTACGCCGGCCTCTACTTCGTGCTGATGGGGCGGCTTTCTCCCCTCGACGGCATCGGACCGAAGGAGATCCGGCTCGAGCGGCTGATCAAACGGGCGACCGACGGCGCGGTGAAAGAGGTCGTGCTGGCGACGAACTTCACCAACGAGGGCGAGGCCACTGCGCACTACATCGGCGAGCTGCTGACCGCGCGGGGCCTCAAGGTCAGCCGCCTCGCGCGCGGGGTCCCGGTCGGCGGGGAGCTCGAATTCGTCGACAGCGGAACGCTGGCGCAAGCACTGAGGGAACGGCGGACGCTGGGAGCCTGAGGCGAACCGGCCGATTCGGCTGACTCGGGCCTGCTTCCGGGCGGGTTGTCATTTGTGCCAAGTCAAGGATCTTCACTGATCGGCCGGTTTAGACTATAAGGATAAGTGGTGGCCGCCCCAGACCGGCAGGGACGGCGCCGCTGCGAGAATCGGGGTCGCAGGGTAGCTATCCCGGGTACGGCGTTAGAACGCCATTTCTTTGGAGGATTCATGACACGCAAACCGCTCGTTCCGGTGCTGCCGGAAGTTCGCAAGCAGCCTTCTCGCCGCACGTTCCTCAAAGCAGCCAGCGGCGTGGCTGCCACCGGTGCCACGCTCGGCTTCCCGATGATCGCCAAGGGGCAGGCGGGCCCGATCAGCATGCGCTGGCAGAGCACGTGGCCCTCGAAGGACATCTTTCACGAATACGCGCTCGACTTCGCCAAGAAGGTCAACGACATGACCGGCGGCGACCTCAAGATCGAGGTGCTGCCCGCTGGCGCCGTCGTGCCCGCGTTCGGCCTTCTGGACGCGGTGTCGAAGGGAACCCTCGACGGCGGGCACGGCGTGCTCGTCTATCACTACGGCAAGCAGAACGCGCTGGCGCTCTGGGGATCCGGACCGGCCTTCGGCATGGACGGCAACATGCTGCTGTCATGGCACAAGTATGGCGGCGGCAAGGAATTGCTCAATAAGCTCTACGCCTCCATCGGCGCGAATGTCGTTTCCTTCCCGTATGGTCCGCATCCGACGCAGCCGCTCGGCTGGTTCAAGAAGCCGATCACCAAGGTCGACGATTTCAAGGGACTCAAGTACCGCACCGTCGGCATCTCGATCGACCTATTCACCGGGATGGGTGCCGCGGTGAACGCGCTGCCCGGGGGCGAAATCGTGCCGGCCATGGATCGCGGGCTGCTCGATGCCGCCGAATTCAACAACGCCTCCTCCGACCGGCTGCTCGGCTTCGCGGACGTGTCCAAGGTGTGCATGCTGCAGAGCTTCCACCAGAACGCGGAGCAGTTCGAGATCACCTTCAACAAGACCAAGTACGATGCGCTGCCGGAAAAGATGAAGGCGATCATCGCCAACGCCGTCGAAGCCGCGTCGGCCGACATGTCGTGGAAGGCAATCGACCGCTACTCGCAGGACTACGTCGAGTTGCAGACCAAGCAGAACGTCAAGTTCTACAAGACGCCGGATGCGGTCCTGCAGAGGCAGCTCGAGATCTTCGACACCGTGATGTCGAAACGTGCGGACAACCCGATCTTCGTGGAGATCATCGCCTCGCAGAAGGCGTTCGCCGCGCGCGCGGTGCGCTGGGACCTCGACACCTACGTGAGCCGGCGCATGGCGTACAACTACTATTTCGGCGCCAAAGCGGCCCCCAAGAAGGCGTAACGGAAGCACCTGGAAGAACGACCAGCCATCCGGCGCGAGCCGGGTGGCTGCTTTTCTGTCCGTGCCGGGCGAGCGGTGTCGTTGCCGCGTGACCGGCCCCACGCATTCGGACCGCCATGCAAAAACTGCTGCTGTTTGTCGATAGGGTGAGCACCTTCGTCGGCCAGGCGTTTTCTTTTCTGATCGTCGGCCTCACGGTGCTCATCACGTGGGAAGTGTTCTCGCGCTACGCGCTCGATCACCCGCACGCCTGGACCTTCGACCTGATGATCATGCTGTACGGGACGCTGTTCATGATGGCGGGCGCCTACACGCTCGCGAAGAACAGCCACGTGCGCGGCGACGTGCTCTACGGCTTCTTCACGCCCCGGCTGCAGGCGAGCCTCGACCTCGCGCTCTACTTCGTGTTCTTCCTTCCGGGCATCGTCGCGTTCGTCTGGGCCGGCTACACCTATGCCGGGGAGTCCTGGGCGATCAACGAGCACTCGAACATCACCTCGGAGGGCCCGCCGGTCTACCAGTTCAAGACGGTCATCCCGGTGGCCGGTGCGCTGATTCTGCTGCAGGGCATCGTTGAGATCATTCGCTGCGTCATCTGCCTGAAGCAGGGCGACTGGCCGTCCCGCGCCGAGGACGTGCAGGAAGTGGACGTCGACAAGCTGAAGGCGATGGTCCACGTCAAGGACGAGGACATCGCGAAGCTCGATAGGTTCGTCGTCGAGCAGGACCATGACGAGGCCCGGCCGTGAGGAAGGAAGTGTGGTTCGGGTTTTCGATCATGGCCCTGGTCGTGATCATGGTGTTCGCGCTGATGCCGTCGCCGTCGCAGATGACCAACGGCCACCTGGGCCTGCTGATGCTCGCGATGATCGTCGTGGGCATCATGCTCGGGTTTCCCACGGCGTTCACGCTGATGGGGATGGGCGTATTCTTCGCCTGGCTTTTCTATAGAAGCGTCGACCCGGCGACCGCGGTGGCGAAGGTGCTCGATCTCTTCGTGCAGCGTACCTATGGCGTGATGTCGAACGACGTGCTGATCGCGATTCCGCTGTTCCTGTTCATGGGCTATCTGGTCGAGCGGGCGCAGCTCATCGACCGGTTGTTCAAGAGCCTGCATATGGCCACCGCGCGCATACCGGGAGCGCTGGCGGTGGCGACCATCGTCACCTGTGCGATCTTCGCGACGGCCACCGGCATCGTCGGCGCGGTGGTCACGCTGATGGGCCTGCTCGCATTTCCGGCGATGCTCAAGGCCGGATACAACATCAAGGTGGCGGCTGGCGCGATCACTGCGGGAGGCTGCCTCGGCATCCTGATCCCGCCGTCGGTGCTGCTGATCGTCTACGGCGCGGTGGCCGGCGTGTCGGTCGTGCAGCTGTACGCGGGTGCCTTCCTGCCCGGCGCCATGCTCGCCTCGCTCTACATCGGGTACGTCGTTCTCCTCGCCTGGTGGAAACCCAATCTCATGCCGCCGCTTGCTGCGAGTGAACGGCATGTCGACCTTCCGCCGTTCGCGCAGGCGCAGGCGCTGCAGGGCAGCAATGCGCTCGCCGGGCTGTGGCGGGTGCTGAGCGGGAGCGTCGGCGCCGCGGGCGCCAAGCGCACCGCGCTCGGACAACTGTTCGTCTCCGTAGTGCCGGCGCTGTTCGTCGCCGCGATGCTGGGCGGCGTTTACCAGTGGGTGACCACCCCGCAGACCGAGGCCAGCACGGCCGGATTGATCCAGGCCGGAGGCCTCGTCGCGGCGCCTGAGCAGGACCGGGAGGCGTCGACGGGCCTGGTCGGCGGGGAGCCGGAGGACAAGGAAGCGGGCGCCGGGGAATCCGAGGCTGATGCGGCAAAGGAAGGCGCACCGGCCGGGGCGGCGATCGAGAAGGGTGCGCAGGAAACATCCGGCACGCAGGCGGCCGTCGAAGCGAAATCCACCGCGCCGCCCGCCGGGGAGCCGGCGCGCCTGCCGATACCCCTGTGGCTCTGGATCGTGTTTGGCATCGGGCTTGCCGGCCTCGCCGTCCTCTACGGGCTCTGGAACTGGGAGCGGCTCGAAGTATTCAAGATGTTGTTGAGCTCGTTCTTTCCACTGGCGTTGATGATCCTGGCCGTGCTCGGCTCGATCGTGTTCGGACTTGCGACGCCGTCGGAAGCGGCGGCCGTCGGCGGATTCGGCGGATTCGTGCTGGCGGCGGCCTATCGCTACCTCGGCAATTGGCGGGAGACGCGTCCGGCAGGCGCGAGCGGCGGTGGCGTCCTCTGGAAGACGGTGAAACAGCTCGGCACCATCGTCAAGGAATCGTCGTTCCTCACCGCCAAGACGAGCGCGATGGTCTGTTGGCTCTTTGTCGGCTCCGGCATCTTCTCGGCGGCGTTCGCCCTGCTCGGCGGGCAGGAGGTCATCGAGAAGTGGGTGCTGTCGATGGACATGACGCCGGTGCAGTTCATGATCCTGGCGCAGATCATCATCTTCCTCCTCGGCTGGCCGCTCGAGTGGACCGAGATCATCATCATCTTCATGCCGATCTTCATCCCGCTCCTGCCGCACTTCAACATCGATCCGCTGTTCTTCGGATTGCTCGTGGCGCTCAACCTGCAGACGGCATTCCTGTCCCCGCCGGTGGCGATGGCCGCGTTCTACCTGAAGGGGGTATCGCCGCCGCACGTGACGCTGAACGCGATCTTCGCCGGGATGCTGCCGTTCATGGGCATCCAGGTGATCGCATTGGTGCTGCTGTACGTGTTTCCGGAAATTGGCCTCTGGCTGCCGCACATCCTCTACAAGTAGCGGCGGGCGCGGTTGCGCGGTATGGCACGCCGGGAGTAATCTGACCGGCGCGCGAACCGCTCGCTCAGGGCCCAGGGAGAGATGCCATGCTGGTCAGCGAAATCCTGCGCATCAAGGGCACGACGCTCTATACGACGACGCCGGACGCGCCGGTGCAGGAAGCGGTCAAGGTCATGGCGCAGCTCGACATCGGTTCGCTGGTCGTGATGGACCACGGCCGGATGGCGGGGCTCGTCACGTTCGCCGAAGTGCTGCGCGCGCTGGCCGATCGCGATGGCGCACTCGGCGACCTCAAGATCAGCGCGATCATCGAGCGCGAGCCGCTGACTGCCGCGCCGGCGCTCGATGTCATGGACCTGCGGCGCGCGATGCTCGAGCGCCACGCCCGTTATGTGCCGGTGATGGACGGCACCACGCTGCTCGGCGTCGTGTCGTTCCACGACGTGGCGAAGGCGGTGTACGAAGAGCAGAGTTTCGAGAACCAGATGCTCAAGAGCTACATCCAGGACTCGCCGGCGTAGCGCAGACGCAGGGTTCGACGCAGCCTCAGGCCTGCAGCACGAATATCGCAGGACGCTTCGCATAGCGCGTGCCGTCGGCGTCGCGCCAGGCGCTTATCGCTTGCGACACCACGGACTCGGTGGCCAGCGTCAGGTCCGCGGCCACGCACAGGCGCGTGGCCGGCTTGCAGGCCGCGGCGAGCGCCGCCAGCAACGCGCCGTTGCGATAGGGCGTCTCGATGAAGATCTGGGCGTAGCCGGTGCGCCGGGAGTCGGCCTCGAGCTGATGGATGGCAGCGGTGCGTGCGTCGGCCTTCACCGGCAGATACCCGTGAAACGAAAATCCCTGCCCGTTCATCCCGGATGCCATCAGCGCGAGCGCGACGGAGGAGGGGCCGACCAGCGGGACGACGCGAATCCCCTCGCGATGGGCCTGCGCCACGAGGAGGGCGCCGGGATCCGCGATGCCCGGGCACCCGGCGTCGGACAGGAGCCCGAGATCGTGGCCGTCGCGCGCCGGTGCCAGCAGTTCGGCGCAGTGTGCGGGTTCGGGGGTGTTGCCCAGTTCCACGATGTCGATCTGCCGGATCGGCAATGCCGGCGCCAGCGATTGCAGGAAGGCGCGCGCGGGTTTGGCGGTCTCCACGACGTAATGGGCGAGGCCGCGGGCCACGGTCATCGTGTGCGCCGGCAGGACGTGCTCGGGCGCGACGAGGCCGAGCAGATTCGGCACGACGAAAAGACGGCCACGCTTCATTGCGGACGCGCGAGCACCGCGATGCCCGCCACGCCCAGCATGCTGGTGAGCCGGATGAGTGGAAGGCCGATCAATGCGGTCGGGTCGTCGCTTTCGATGCTCTCGAAGAGCGCGATGCCGAGCGCTTCGGAGCGGACGCTGCCGGCGCAGTCATAAGGGCGCTCGCGCCGCAGGTACGCCTCGATCTCGGGGGCGCAAAGGATTCGGAAGGTGCTCCGGACGTCGACGAGCGCGGTCTGGCACTGCCCGGAGGCTGCGTCCAGCAACGCGAGCCCGGTATGGAAGACGACCGTCTGGCCGGACAGTTCGGTGAGCTGCGCTACCGCGCGTTCATGGGTGCCCGGCTTGCCGATCGGGCGCCCACCGCAATCGGCGACCTGATCGGATCCGATGATGAGCGCGTCCGGATGGGCGCTGGCGACGCTGCGGGCCTTTGCTCTGGCAAGCCGAAACGCCGTGTCGGCCGGCGCCTCGTCCGCGAGCGTCGCTTCGTCGGTGCGCGGCGCGACGGCGATGAACGGTAGGCCGAGGCGCTCGAGCAGCATGCGCCGGTAGCGCGACGTCGATGCGAGCACGAGGCGCCGCCGCGGTGACGCACCGAGGGCGCCGGGCACCGGCTTGACTGTTGTTTTTGCGGGCATTTTTGACAGGATTCGGCGTTCGCGCTATTATCCAACGTTTTTGCTCGACTGGCCCAGTTGCATGCATGCGCCAAGCCGGGCTGTCGGCGGATGTAGCCATGATGGAGGCAGGCATGGCCGGGCAGCAGGGATCGTCGGGACGGCGCCGGGGAGGATTCGACGCTTTCGACCTTGCGCTCCGGCAGGGAGCGCTGGCTGGCAACGTGGATGTCGCCACGATGGAGCGAGCGGTCGATCGGCTGGCTCCGGAAGGCGGAGCCTCGAACGTGGCGTGGCGCATCACCGGGAGCACCGACGCGATGGGTCGCCCCGCCCTCGAGATCCGTCTGGACGGGAGCGTGCCGCTCGAATGTCAGCGCTGCCTGCAGCCGTTCGCGTGGCCCGTGGCGCAGCACACGACGCTGCTGTTGGCGCGCGACGAACGTGAGCTCGCGGTGCTGGATGCCGAGGACGACGAGCACGAGGTCCTGCTGGCGGACACGCCGCAGGATGCGATGATGCTGATCGAGGATGAGGTGCTGCTGGTGCTGCCGTTCGCGCCGCGTTGCGGACGCGCGGCGTGCGCGGAAGCGCCGCTCGCGGCGGCTGAACTGGCCGCGCCGCGGGCGTCCGCGTTCGCGGCACTGGCAGGATTGAAGAACGTCGCCGCCAAGAAGGCGAAGCATTGAATGCGCGTCGGGAAGATGCGCGGGGCATGAACCACCCTTAGGAGAATCGCATGGCCGTCCAGCAGAACAAGAAGTCGCCGTCGAAGCGCGGGATGCACCGCGCGCACAATTCGCTGACCAGCCCGCCGCTCGCCGTGGAGCCGGTCACGGGCGAGGCGCATCTGCGTCACCATATCAGCCCCAACGGCTTCTACCGCGGCAAGAAGGTCGTCAAGACCAAGGCCGACGAATAGACGTCGCGTCGGTCGTCATGCCGGTCACGGTAGCCGTCGACGCGATGGGGGGCGATCACGGTCCCTCCGTCACGCTGGCGGCGGCCCTGAAGTTCCTCGAGGAAACGCCGGAGGCGCGGATAATCGCTGTCGGGCAGGAGGCGCCGCTCAAGGCGGCGCTCTCGCGGCTCAAATCGCCGGCGCTCGGCCGGCTTGCCCTGCATGTGGCGAGCGAAGTGGTCGAAATGCATGAACCGCCCGCGGACGCGCTGCGGAAGAAAAAAGATTCGTCCATGCGCGTCGCGATCAATCTCGTCAAGGGGGGGGTCGCGCAGGCCTGCGTTTCGGCGGGGAACACCGGCGCGCTGATGGCGATCTCGCGCTTCGTGCTGAAGACCCTGCCCGGCATCGACCGTCCGGCGATCGCGGGGCAGCTGCCGACGCGCCAGGGCGGTGTCGTCACGGTGCTCGACCTTGGCGCCAACGTCAATTGCTCGCCGGCGCAGCTCCTCCAGTTCGCGGTCATGGGTACGGCGCTCGTTGCAGCGATGGACGACATCGAGCGGCCCACCGTCGGACTCCTCAACGTGGGCGAGGAGGAAATCAAGGGCAACGAGCTCGCCAAGCAGACGGCCGAGCTGCTGCGGGCGTCCGGCCTCAACTTCCACGGCAATGTCGAGGGCAACGACATCTACAAGGGGACGACCGACGTCGTCGTTTGCGATGGCTTCGTCGGCAACGTCGCGCTGAAGGCCTCGGAAGGCCTCGCCACGATGCTCTACGAGATGCTCAAGGCCGAATTCACGCGCAATCTGCTGACGCAGGCCATGGCGCTCTTCGCCTATCCGGTATTGCGCGCGTTCAAACGCCGCCTGGATCCGCGCCGGCACAACGGCGCGACGCTCGTCGGCTTGCGGGGCGTGGTCGTCAAGAGTCACGGCTCGGCCGACGTGCTGGCGTTCCAGCATGCGCTGCGCAAGGCCTACAAGGAAGCCGCGCACGGCATTCTCGACAGGATCGCGCAGCGGATGGCCGTGATGCCCGCGTTGACGCCCGTGCCTGCCGCCGCGACCGAGGTGGCCGTCAGCGATGCATAGCCGGATCGTCGGGACCGGCAGCTACCTGCCCGCGCACGTCCTCACCAACCAGGAGCTCGCGAAACGCGTCGACACCAGTGACGCGTGGATTCGCACGCGCACGGGCATCCGCGAGCGCCGGATCGCGGCGCCCGCGGAGATGACGAGCGACCTCGCGGAGCACGCGGCGCGGGCCGCTCTTGCCGCCGCGGGGATTGCCCCCGCCGACGTCGATCTCATCGTCGTCGCGACGACCACCCCGGACATGGTGTTTCCTTCCACGGCGTGCGTCCTCCAGGCCAAGCTCGGCGCGGCGGGCGGGCCGGCCTTCGACGTCCAGGCCGTGTGCAGCGGATTCATCTATGCGCTCGCTCTGGCCGATCGCATGGTCGCCTCGGGGATGGCGCGCAATGCGCTCGTCGTCGGCGCGGAGATCTATTCGCGGATCCTCGACTGGAACGACCGGGGATCCTGTGTGCTGTTCGGCGACGGTGCAGGCGCGGTCGTGCTGGTGCCGTCGCGGGTGCCGGGGATCGGCTCCGCGCACCTGCACGCGGACGGCCGCTATCGGGACATCCTCTGCGTTCCCGGCTCGCTTGCCGGCGGTGAAATCTGCGGCACGCCGTTCGTGCGGATGGACGGTCCAGCCGTGTTCAAGTTCGCCGTCAAGGTGATGGCCGAGGTCGGGGCCGAGGCGCTCGCCGCCAACGGGATCGATGCGAGCGCGGTGGACTGGTTCATTCCGCACCAGGCAAACATCCGGATCATGGACGCGACCGCGAAGAAGCTGGGGGTGCCCCCCGATCGGATGATCGCCACGGTCGACCGTCACGCCAACACGTCCGCCGCATCGATTCCACTCGCGCTGGACGAGGCGGTCCGCGACGGCCGCGTCGCCGTCGGCAATCGGCTGCTGCTGATCGGCGTCGGCGGCGGGTTCGCCTGGGGTTCGGTCTATCTAACCTGGTGAGATGCCTGTAGTGATGCTTGCCTTCGTGTTTCCGGGACAGGGATCCCAATCGGTCGGGATGATGGCCGGGTTCGAGGCGCATCCGGCGATCAGGGCGACGTTCGACGAAGCCTCGGCCGTGCTCGGCCAGGACCTGTGGGCGCTGGTGACGTCCGGTCCGGAGTCGGACCTGAACCAGACGGTCAATACGCAACCCGTCATGCTGACCGCCGGCATTGCCGTTTGGCGCGCGTGGCAGCAGGCGGGCGGGCCGGTGCCCGCCATCGTCGCGGGCCACAGTCTTGGCGAATACACCGCGCTCGTCGCAGCGGGGGCGCTGGATTTTCGTGACGCGCTGCCGCTGGTGCGCTTCCGCGCGCGAGCCATGCAGGAGGCCGTGCCGGCCGGGGTGGGCGCGATGGCCGCGATTCTCGGACTGGATGCGGCTGCGGTGGCCGCGGTCTGCGCGGAGGCTGCCGGCGATCCTGCGAGCGCGCGCGTCGTGGAGCCCGTCAATTTCAACGGTCCGGAGCAGATCGTGATTGCGGGGCACAAGGACGCCGTCGAGCGTGCGGTCGCCATTGCGGCGGAACGCGGGGCGAAGAAGGGCGTTCTGCTGCCGGTCTCCGCGCCTTTCCACAGCTCGCTGCTGAAGCCCGCCGCCGAGCGCCTCGCGGCGAAGCTCGCCGGCGTGACGTTCAATGCTCCGGCGATGCCGGTGCTGCACAATGTCGACGTCGCCGAAAAGCCGACGCCGGATGCGGTCCGCGCGGCGCTGGCGCGGCAGGCCGCAAGCCCGGTGCGCTGGGTCGAGATCATCCAGTCGTTCGCCGCGCGCGGCGTAACGCACGTGGTCGAATGCGGACCGGGCAGGGTGCTGTCGGGCATGAACAAGCGGATCGCGCGCGAGCTGAAATCGCTCGCCCTGACCGACGGCGCCGACATCGATGCCGCGCGGGCGGCGCTCGCGAGCTGACGGACGAATAAGAGGCATAGGATGGCAGAAGCACAACTGCACGGGCAAGTCGCGCTGGTGACCGGCGCGACGCGCGGCATCGGCCGCGCGATCGCACTCGAGCTCGCCGGGGCCGGGGCGACCGTGATCGGCTCGGCGACTACGGACGACGGTGCCGCGAAGATCGCGGAATACCTGGCCGCGGCCGGCCATGCTGGAACCGGCATCCGGCTCGACGTGGCGGATGGCGCGGCGGTCGACGCTGCGCTGGCGGACATCGAAGCGCGCTTCGGCGCCATCGCCATCCTCGTGAACAACGCCGGGATCACGCGCGACAATCTGCTGCTGCGCATGAAGGACGACGAGTGGGACGCCGTGATGGCGACCAACCTCAAGCCGGCGTTCCGCCTGGCCAAGGGTGTATTGCGCGGCATGATGAAGGCGCGCCACGGGCGAATCATCCAGATCGGGTCGGTCGTCGGCACCAGCGGCAACCCGGGACAGGCCAACTACGCCGCGGCGAAGGCGGCGCTCGTCGGCTTCACTAAATCCCTGGCCCAGGAAGTCGGCAGCCGCAACATCACGATCAATTGCATCGCCCCGGGATTCATCGACACGGACATGACCAAGGCGCTGCCCGAGGGGCAGCGGGCAAAGCTGCTGGAGAGAATACCCCTCGGCCGGCTGGGATCGCCCGAGGACATCGCGCACGCCGTCGTGTTCCTGGCGTCGCCCCGGGCCGGATACATCACCGGCGCGACTTTGCACGTCAATGGCGGCATGTACATGGCCTGAGGGATCGGTACCCGCGCCTTTGCGCCATCTGGTAAAATCGCGCAGTTTCAAACCAGACACCCCCGCTACGGGAGAGAGAAGCATGGAAAACGTCGAACAGCGAGTGAAGAAGATCGTGGCCGAGCAGCTGGGTGTGAACGAGGCCGAGATCAAGAACGAGTCGTCGTTTGTCGAGGATCTGGGCGCCGACTCGCTGGACACAGTCGAGCTCGTGATGGCGCTCGAGGAGGAGTTCGAGACCGAGATCCCGGACGAAGAAGCCGAAAAGATCACCACGGTCCAGCAGGCGATCGATTACATCGGATCCCACGTAAAGAAGTGACCTCCGGCGCGATGCGCGCCGACGCCATGGGGGACGTGCCGCAGCCGGCGGCACTGCAGCCATGGCGATTCCCGGACGTTCCCGTGCGAACTGACGCCGACCCCGCCAGCGCCGTACCGTATCGCGGGCGGCTGTCCTGCGCCGGCCGTCCAATTCACCGAACCTTGCCATGAGCCGCCGCCGCGTCGTCGTCACCGGAATGGGGATTGTTTCGCCGGTCGGTGTTGGTCTCTCCGCTGCCTGGGATTCGATACGCAACGCGCGCTCAGGCGTCGCCCCCATCACGCGTTTCGATTGCGCGGCGTTTCCGACGCGCATCGCGGCCGAGGTGAAGGACTTCGACGTCGGCAAGTACCTTTCGGCAAAGGAAGCGCGGCGTTACGACACCTTCGTCCACTACGGTCTCGCGGCAACGATGGACGCAGTCGGGGATGCCGGGCTCGCCGACTACGGCGGCGACAGGGAGCGCATAGGCGTCTGCATCGGCTCGGGCATCGGCGGCCTGCCGCTGATCGAGGAGACGAAGGCCGCGTACATGGCCGGGGGCTGGCGCAAGATCACCCCGTTCTTCGTGCCGGGATCGATCGTCAACATGGTCTCCGGCCTGGCGTCGATCCACTACGGCTACCAGGGCCCGAACCTCGCGATCGTCTCGGCGTGCTCCACAGCGAACCACAGCATCGGCGAGGCGGGTCGGCTGATCGAGTACGGCGATGCCGACGTGATGATCGCCGGTGGCACCGAAGCAACGGTAAGCGCGCTCGGCATCGGCGGTTTCTGCGCCGCGCGCGCGTTGTCCACGCGCAACGACGACCCGGCGACAGCGAGCCGCCCATGGGACGTGGACCGCGACGGGTTCGTGCAAGGGGAGGGCGCGGGCATCCTGGTGCTCGAGGAATACGAGCACGCGAAGGCGCGCGGCGCCCGGATCTATTGCGAGCTTGCCGGCTACGGGATGAGCGCGGACGCGCATCACATCACGGCGCCGCCGGATGACGGCCATGGCGGCAGGCGCAGCATGCAGAACGCGATGCGCAACGCACGCCTGAACGTCGACGACATCGCCTACATCAACGCCCACGGGACTTCGACGCCGCTGGGCGACGTTGCCGAGTGCATCGCGATCAAGCGCGCGTTCGGCGAGCACGCGCACCGGCTTGCCGTCAGCTCGACCAAGTCGATGACCGGCCACCTGCTGGGTGCGGCGGGTGGCGTCGAGGCCGTCTTCACGGTGCTGGCATTGCGCGACCAGATCGCGCCGCCGACGGCGAACCTCTTCCACCAGGATCCGCTCTGCGATCTCGATTTCGTGCCGCGCGCCGCGCGCGACATGAGGATTCGCGCGGCGCTCTCCAACTCGTTCGGATTCGGCGGCACCAACGCCACGCTGGCTTTCCGACTGCTCTGATCCCGCGGGCAGCGGGCACACGACACCATGGCACTGATCGTCCAGAAGTACGGCGGCACCTCGGTCGGCAGCATCGATCGCATCAGGAACGTCGCGCGCCGTGTCGCACGCTATCATCGCGAAGGCCACCAGCTCGTGGTCGTCGTGTCGGCCATGAGCGGGGAGACGAATCGACTGCTCGCGCTGGCCAAGGAACTGTCGCCGAACCCGAACCCGCGCGAACTCGACGTCGTCGCAGCCACCGGGGAGCAGGTCACCATCGGGCTGCTTGCCATCGCACTGGAAGAGATGGGACTCAAGGCCAGGAGCTACACCGGCGGCCAGGTGCGCCTGCTCACCGACAGCGCATTCACCAAGGCGCGCATCCTGTCGATCGACGAGCACAACATGCGCGCCGACCTCGCGGCCGGCACGATCGTCGTGGTAGCCGGATTCCAGGGGGTGGACGTCGAGGGCAACATCACGACGCTTGGTCGCGGTGGCTCGGACACCTCCGGCGTCGCGCTGGCTGCCGCGCTCAAGGCCGACGAGTGCCAGATCTACACGGACGTCGACGGCGTCTACACCACGGACCCGCGCATCGTCCCCGAGGCGCGTCGCCTCGACACCGTGACGTTCGAGGAAATGCTCGAGATGGCGAGTCTGGGCTCGAAGGTGCTGCAGATCCGCTCGGTCGAGTTCGCCGGCAAGTACAACGTGAAGCTGCGCGTCCTGTCGTCGTTCGAGGACCCGGAGATCACGTCGCAGGGCACGCTCATCACGTTCGAGGAAGACGAGACCATGGAGCAGGCAATCATTTCGGGCATCGCATTCAACCGCGACGAGGCCAAGATCTCGGTGATGGGTGTCGAAGACCGGCCCGGCATCGCGTACAGCATCGTCGGCTCGATCGCCGATGCCAACGTCGACGTCGACATGATCGTGCAGAACATCGGCGCGTCGGGGCACACCGATTTCTCGTTCACCGTGAATCGCAACGAGTACCAGAAGGCACTCGACGTCCTCGCCGGGGAACGCGGCAAGAGCTTCAAGGCGCGCGAGATCATCGGCGACAACCGGATCTGCAAGGTCTCGGTCGTGGGGATCGGCATGCGCTCGCACGTCGGTGTCGCGAGCAAGATGTTCAAGGCGCTGGCCGACGAGGGCATCAACATCCAGATGATTTCCACGTCGGAGATCAAGATCTCCGTGGTGATCAACGAAAAGTACCTCGAGCTCGCGGTGCGCGTGCTGCATCGCGCATTTGGGTTGGACGCTCCGCCCAGGGACGCGTAACCGCCGGTTTTTTCTGGAGTTTTCAGGACGTTCCGTTTGACGGGACCGTACGCCCGCCGATACAATCGAAAAGTTTCCCGGAGACGTGGCCGAGCGGTCGAAGGCACTCCCCTGCTAAGGGAGCATACGGGCCAAAACCTGTATCCAGGGTTCGAATCCCTGCGTCTCCGCCAGATGAACTGACAAGGGCCATTGTTTATCAATGGCTTTTTTGTTTTGTGCGCGTTGCGGTGTAGAAGACAAGCGAGCAAATGCAGAATCAGAATCATCGGGTGGAACCTGAATCACCGCGTTTGACTCCGGGCCATGTGTCCGGATACAACGGAGGCGATCGGCCACGTCGTGCCGGACATTCGGGTCGGACCGCCGCGTCCCGGCGCGTGAGAAGATATCGTATTCGGTACCGTATCAAGATGTCGTTCCGCTCACCTGCGCGCGGCGACCTCATCCAACAGTCCCCATGAAACGCGACGACCTCAAGTCTCTGCGTCCGGCCGCCTCCGCTGCGTTGCCCCCGCAATCGATCGCCGAGGAGATCCTCCTCGAGAAATACGCCAAGGGCGGCGAACAGACCATCGACGCCGTACGTCGCCGCGTCGCGCGTGCGCTGGCGGCCGTCGAGCCCCGGCGCAGCGGGGGCAATGCGAGGAGGCGTTCCTGCAGGCCCAGCAGAACGGTTTCATCCTCGGCGGGCGGATCAATTCCGCCGCCGGCACGGAGCTCAAGGCCACGCTCATCAATTGCTTCGTCCAGCCGGTCGGCGACAGCATCTCCGGCGACGAGAACGGCATCGGCATCTATGTGGCGTTGAACGAGGCCGCCGAGACCATGCGTCGCGGGGGCGGCGTGGGCTACGACTTCTCGCCCATCCGTCCCCAGGGCGCGCACGTCAAGGGGACGAACAGCCGCGCCAGCGGACCGCTCTCGTACATGCGCGTGTTCGACCAGAGTTGCGCGACCGTGGAGTCCGCCGGCTCGCGGCGCGGCGCCCAGATGGGCATCCTGCGCTGCGATCATCCCGACATCGAGGCCTTCATCCACGCCAAGGACGACGGCCGGCTCACCAACTTCAACCTCTCGGTGGCGGTGACCGACGCCTTCGTGGCGGCCGTGCGCGAGAACGCCGACTGGGAGCTGGTGCACAAGGCGCCACCGGCGCCTGACCTGCTCGCGGCCGGCGCGCACCAGCGCGACGACGACCTGTGGGTGTACCGCACCGTGCGCGCCGGCGCGCTGTGGGACCAGATCATGCTGTCGACCTACGATCACGCCGAGCCGGGCGTGGTGTTCATCGACGCCATGAATCGCGACAACAACCTCTCGTATTGCGAGACGATCGAGGCCTGCAATCCCTGCGGCGAGCAGCCGCTGCCCTCCGTACGGCTGCTGCGACCTGGGCAGCGTCGATCTGACGCGCTTCGTGCAGGAGCCGTTCACGCTCCGGGGCGCGCTTCGATTTCTCCGGCTTCGCCGCCACCGTCGCCCTCGGCGTGCGGATGCTCGACAACGTCCTCGACGTGACCGCGTGGCCGCTGCCGCAGCAGCGGAAAGAGGCGATGGACAAGCGCCGCGTAGGGCTGGGCTTCACCGGGCTCGGCGACGCCCTCATCGAGCTCAACCTGCGCTACGACAGCGTGGACGGGACGCGCGATGGCCGCCCGCATCGCCGAGGAGATGCGCGACGCGGCGTACATGGCCTCGGTGGAGAGCGCCAAGGACAAGGGTTCGTTCCCGCTGCTGGACGCGGAGCAGTACCTTGCAGCGCCGCGCTTCGCCTCACGTCTGCCCGACTCGATCAAGGCGGCGATCCGTACGCACGGCATCCGCAACAGCCATGCCCTGTCGATCGCGCCGACGGGAACCATCTCGCTCGCGTTCGCCGACAACGCGTCGAACGGCATCGAGCCCGCGTTCAGCTGGTTCTACCGGCGCAGGAAGCGCATGCCCGACGAGACGATGAAGGAGTATCTGGTCGAGGACCACGCCTACCGCCTCTACAAGCACCGTGCACGGCATCGACAACGACGTGCCTGCTCGTCGCCTTCGACGCCGGAACGGCAGCTGCCGGCGGGAGCGTGTGGACCGACCCGGACGGCAAGCGCCGCGCGATGCTGACCCCCGCCTTCGTCACCGCGCTGCAGATGAGCGCGCTGGACCACATGCGGATGAGCGCGGCGGTGCAGCCGTTTGTCGACACCGCGATCAGCAAGACGGTGAACGTCCCGGTCGACTATCCGTTCGAGGCCTTCAAGGGCCTCTACTTCGTGGCCTGGGAAGCCGGGCTCAAGGGCATCGCGACCTATCGCCCCAACAGCGTGCTGGGCGCGGTGCTCGAGGTCGCGCCGGTAGCCGCACCCGCCGACGGAGCCGCAGGACTTCGATACCGCCGACCCGGACCGGCGCGTGCGCCTCGATCGCGCGCACCAGCCGCCGCTGTCGAGCCTGCGCTGGCCGGGCCGGCCGGAGCTGCCGAACGGCAATCCGTGCTGGACGTACGTCGTGCGCCATCCGCTCGGCGACTTCGCCGTGTTCATCGGCCACGTCGAGAACGGCAAGTCGCTACCCGTTCGAAGTGTGGGTCAACGGCGCCGAGCAGCCGCGCGGCCTGGGCGCGATCGCCAAGACGCTGTCGATGGACATGCGCACCGAGGATCGCGCCTGGCTCGACATGAAGCTGACCGCGCTTGCAGAAGGCGAGCGGCGACGACGGGTTCGAGCTGGCGATGCCGCCCGACGGCGCGAAGGTTCGCGTGCCGAGCCTCGTCGCGGGCTTCGCGCAGCTCATCCGCTACCGCTGCAACGAGCTCGGCGCCTTCGCCGACGACGGCACCGGCGGACGCCGGTGGTCGACGCGCTGATGGCGCCGAAGGAGCCGAAGGCCGGCCCCGACGGCACGCTGAGCTGGACCGTCGACGTCATGAACCACGCCACCGGCGACGACTTCGTGCTGTTCGCGAAGGAGATTGAGATGCCCGACGGTCAGCGCCGGCCGTACTCGATCTGGCTCTCCGGCGAGTACCCGCGAGTCATGGACGGCCTGTGCAAGGCGCTGTCGCTCGACATGCGCGTCACCGACCCCGCGTGGATCGCGATGAAGCTGCGCAAGCTCCTGAACTACGGCGAGGTCAACGGATCGTTCATGGCGCGCACGCCGGGTCGGACAAGGCGCAGATGTATCCGTCGACCATCGCCTACCTCGCGCAGCTGGTGATTCACCGCTACGCCATGCTCGGCATCCTGACCGAGGACGGATACCCGGTGGACAACGCCGGCATCCTGGCGGTGCCGCCGCCGAGCGGGCGGAGGCGCGCCGCACAAGGTCGCTCCCGGCAAGAAGTGCCCGGAGTGCGGCAACAAGGCGCTGATCCGCAAGGACGGCTGCGACTTCTGCACGGACTGCGGCCACACCGGCGCCTGCGGCTGACGCACCTGTGCTGGACTGCGAAGTCGCGCCTGTCGGAGTGCAGATGCATTCGCCCGACCCAGCCGTCACCGATTCCGCCCGAGCGCGCGACAACTTCCGGCTGGCGGTAAAGCTGTCGCTGGGCTTCGTCGCCGTGCTCTGGCTGATCCCGACGCTGGGTTGGGGGCTCGAGCTGGAGCGTTTCGGCGTTCGTCCCCGGCAATGGATCGGTCTGCCCGGCATTCTGGTCGCGCCGATGCTGCACGCCGGCTTCCTCCACCTGATCGCCAATTCGCTGCCCTTGTGGTGCTCGGCACGGCGATGTTGCATGCTCTACCCGACTGCGGCCTTTCGGGTGTTGCCGGCGGTCTACCTGGGACCGGGCATCGCCGTGTGGCTGTTCGCCCAAGATGGCGTCCACGTCGGCGCCAGCGGCCTCGTCTACGGCCTGGTCAGCTATATCTTCGTGGCCGGCCTGATCCGACGCGACCGGCGCGCCATCGCCGCGTCATTGCTCGTCGCTTTCATGTACGGCACCTTGGTCTGGGGCGTGCTGCCGATCAGGGTCCGGATCTCGTGGGAAACCCATCTGGCGGCCGCGCTGATTCGGCGTATCGATGGCGATCATGCTGCGGCACCGAGACAATCCGCCGCGCGTTCGTTATTCGTGGGAAGACGATGAAGGCGGACCGGGTGATCCAGGCGAGCAAGAAGGATACGACGACCCGCAACCTGGCAACAGCGATACCGTACAACGGTCTTGAGACCAGGATTCCGGGGAGGCCGTTTCCGAACTCTATGTCGGATTCGCTTACATCTATGGGATTCGCTCGGTGAGGTATTTCTGAAGCAATCTGGCTT
>CAWGKT010000014.1:0-25145 GCA_963823215.1 uncultured beta proteobacterium | reverse complement strand
GGGCGCCGTGATCTCCGCGACGATCGCTCCGCGCGGCCCCACGAGCGCGAGCCGACCATCGCCGAGATCAGCGAGACCGGTGACCGGCACCGGCTGCTTGAGCGCGAGCTTGCGGAACGAATGCCCGCCATCCGTGGTCGCCGCCAGGCGCCCGCCCGCGTCGGCGAGCAGCAGCGCACCGTCGGCGGTGCGCGTCGCACCGACGACCGCCGCCGCGAGGCCGGCTTCGGCCTTCGCCCAGGTGCCGCCTGCATCGTCGCTGCGGTAGACGTTGCCACGCAGCCCGAACGTGACGACGGTCTTCCCCGCCTCCGCGACCCCGAAGAAGCTGCCGTTGTACGGGACCGCGAGCGCCTTGAAGCGCTGCGCCGCGGCGTCGAGCTTCAGCACGAGCCCGCCTTCACCCGCGATGTAGAGGTCGCCCGCAACAGGGCGAATCGCGTAGAGGTTGAAGAACTTGGGGTTGTCCGTTCGATCGAACCACGGCTCCCAGGTCTTGCCACCGTCGGAGGTACGGAAGATGAGGTTGTACGCACCAACGACGTAGCCGTTTGCGGCGTCGGCAAACCAGACGTCGAGCAATGGTTTGTCGGCGCCCTGCATCTTGTAACGCTGCGCCTCCGTCAACAGTGCCTTCGCATCCGCGGAGGCCGGCGCCAAAGCAGCCTCGCGTTCCATGGCTGCGACCAGCATGTCGTTCGCCTTGTGACCGGTCAGCTGCACCTGCCAGCTCTCGCCACCGTTGCCGCTGTGCAGCACGATGCCGTCGTGACCGACCGCCCAGCCGTTTTCGCTGTCGACGAAGAACACGGCCGTGAGGTCCGAGCTCACCGGCACCGGCGCCTGCTTCCAGGTCTTGCCGCCGTCGCTCGAGACGATGATGTGTCCGCGCTGCCCGACGGCGATGAGCCGGCTGCCCGCTTTCGCGACTGCCTGCAGCAACGACTTGCTCGCGAGCGACGAGATCTGCGCCGGCGTGTCGAGCACGTCGACGAAGGCCGCGCCCATTACCGGCGCCGCGAGGAGCAGGGCTAGCGCGGCGAGGAACGCATTCACGACAGTGCGGTAGGTCGTCATATTTCGATGGTCGATATTCGACCCGGTGGCACGGCGCGCGATCCACGCCGTGCCACCGGGTCGCGATGGTTGCTGGAATCGGGCCCGGTCAGCGCACGCCGGCGCCGGCCAACGCCTCCGCCGACCAGAAGCTGTCGCGCGGCAGCTCGGTCATGTACTTGAGACCGTTGTGCGGACCGAACAGTCCTGTGATGTTGTACACGCCCGAGCTGAAGTCATAGATCGCGAACGTGTCGCCGAACGGGGCTTGCACGTCGTAGCTGTACGACTGGTAGGCGAAGCTCGCCCGGTAGAGCTTGCCGTTCGAGTCGTACTGGTCGGAGGCGAGCGCCGTCCAGCTGTCCTCGTCGAGATAGAAGACGCGCTTGGTGTAGATGTGGCGCTTGCCCGGCTTCAACGTCGCCTCGACCACCCACACGCGGTGCAATTCCCAGCGTACGAGGTCGGGATTGAGGTGGTTGGGCTTGGTGATGTCGGCTGCCGTCTTGTGGTACGTCAGGCGATAGCTGCTGTACGGAACGTACATCTCCTTCTTGCCGACGAGCTTCCAGTCGAAGCGGTCGATTGCGCCGTTGAACACCGACACGTCGTCGTAGGTCCCCGCACCGGCCGCCCCGGGATTCGGCGTGTCGTACGCGAGGTCCGGCGCGAGCTTCACGCGACGCTGACCGGGCAGGTACTGCCAGGCGCGCCGCGGCTGCTTCAGCGGATTGACGGCGTCGATCCACAGCAGCGCCTCGCCATTGCGGCGGGCCGGTCCGACATACTGCAGCTTGACGAGCCAATAGGGATCGCCGGCGTTGATGGTCCCCGACTTCTTCGGATCGAAGATCGGCCAGGCCCAGTTCGCGTCGGCCATCACGGCGAGCGTCGGCACGCCGGCCGCGTCGACGTTCCAGTTCTCGTACCTCGAGCCGTCGTAACCCAGCCCGTTGTAGCGCAGGAGGTGATTCCAGATCGCCTCGGAGCCGGTCTTCGGGATCGGGAACGGGTAGCCGGGCAGGACGTTGTCGAGCGCGACGCCTTCCTCGACGGTCTTCGCAGCGGTCGCATTCTTCAGCGCGTTGTCGAGGATCCGCTGCGGAACCGCGACAGTCCGATGCGTCGGATAGACATCGACCCGCATCGTCGGGTAGCGCTTGAGCAGCTCCTTCGTGCCTTCGGTGAGCTTGTCCGCCTGCGCGGCCATGTCCTTGCCCGTCAGCGTCAGCCGCGGCTTCTCGTTGGCGTACGGGTCCGTACGGACGGTGCTGCCCGCCTGGAATCCGGCCGGCGGCTTGATGCCACCGGTGTACTCGGGAATCGTGCCGTCCTTGTTGCCCGCCTTCTCGGCGCCGACCGCGGTGAGCGTCGTGCCGAGTTGCTTCGCCTCGTCGGCCGACACCGCCGCGAGCGCGCCGGTGCAATGAAGTGCCGCGAAGCCCGCGGCCAGCAGTGTTCTGCGAAACATTATAGTGCTCCTCGTTAGAATGTGGTCTTGAACGTCAGCGAAACCCAACCGCGGTCGGACAGCGCTGCATTGACGCCGTTGGGCACGCCCATCACGCCGCCCGCGGGCGTCAACCGGGTCGGGCTGGTCGAGTAATCGCCAAAATATCCGGTGTACTTGAGATCGAGCCGATACTTCTGGTAGATATCCGCCGCGACGCCGACACTGTAGTTGCCGCCGTCTTCGTTGCCGCCGAAGCTCACGGCCGAATTGCCGGAAAGTCCCCGGCTCCAGCTCATCGGTGCGAGGATGTCGACGCCGGGAAGAACCTGGAACCACGTCGGCGTGAAATTGAGCGCGAGGCCGAAGAAATTCTTGCTGACCCTGTCGATCGCGGTATAGCTGTCGCGGCCGCGGAACACGGCTTCGTTCTGGGTCACCTTCAGCCACTGCATCCACGTAAGTTCGCCCTGCAGCGTCGCCACGTCGAACAGCGGCGTCCGGGGAAAGATGTTGATTGCGTTGATGATCCCGTGCATCGTATTGCCCAGCGCGCCCGGCGTGCCATGGGTCGGCACTGCTGTCGTCGCGATCGCGCCAGGGGTGGTCGCGACCAGCGGCGCGGGCAACACGATCACCGGATCGCTGACGAGCGGCATGTTCTCGCGATACGACAGCTCAGCACCGACGGAAACGCCGCCGAAATCCTTCGCCAGCGTGATGCCGGCGATGTGGATATTGTCGCCGTAGGCCAGGGTATAGGTGCCGAGTTTGCCCTTTTGCGTGAGATCCGCGGGCGTCGTGGCATTCTTGTTGACGACACATGCCCCGGGCACGACGGTGCCGCCGATCGCGGTGCAGGTGGCTGCCGGCACACCGGTCACGGCGCCGAGGGTCGCCACAACCTGTGGCGCGATGTCGGTGGCATTCCGGTAATAGAAGCCCAGCGTGCCGTCAAGCCACGCCGGGCTCCAGCGCGCGGAAACGCCCCAGTCGCCGAGGCTCCCCGAGTAGCGTGAATCCGCCGCCGCCTTCGTATTCCAGAGCCGGAGATAGGCCGGAGCGCCCGTAATCAGCGCGGCATACGGGTTGGGACTGAAAAGTGTCGAATCGCCGCCGAATTGCAGCCCGTCGTTGACCGTCAGATAGCTGCCGGACTCCGGCACGCGAATCGCCTGCCAGTTGTAGAACCACTGACCCGCGACCGAGAGTTCGTTGCTCGGCTGGGCCTGGATGGTGAGGCCGCCGCGAGGCCGGAACAACTCCTTCGCCTCGGTGCCCGGCGTGGCGAAGCCCTTCCACACATCGAGCGAGTTCTGCGCATAGGACACGCCATGGATCGCGCCGCCCAGCAGCAGGCTGTCGCCCCAGTACACGGTATGCTGGCCCGCCTTGACGTTGAATGGCATGTCGCTGATTTCGAAGTTGCCGAAGGCGAACCAATCGAGCATTTCGCCCGACACGCCCTTGGCGTAGCGCTTCGTGTACGGGCTCAACACGCCCGCGACGGGAAGGCCGTTGACCAGCGTGTTCGCGGTCGCCGTGTTCGTGTTGTCAAGATTGTTGTACGCGGCGTCCCCCCATCCCGCGGCGCTCACCCGGAAGCCGTATTTCTTCTGCCAGATGAAGTCGAATTCCGACAGCACGTCGAAGCGATTGGTGACAAGCGAGCCGCTGTCAAAATTCCGATCGCCATCGTCGAAGTTGGGATTGCCCAGGATCTTGTTGTCCTGCCCCTGCGCCCGCAGGCCAAGGTTGTAGCGGACCGTGTTGTCCCAGCGCAGCACGAGATCCGGATTGCCCGTGTCGATCTCGAATGCCTGCGCGCTGCCCGCCGCCGCCAGCGTGGACGCGACCGCGAGCGCCGCCGCCCGCCGCCGGAACGCGGCGATACCGTTGCCCGCCGTGAATGAATGTTGCATGGTCAGTTGCCTCCAAATTGAATAGATAGAATCAATAGTCACTGCCGCCACGTCACCGGAAACAGCAGCAGTGGTGTTCTCGCCGCGGCGCGCAGATCGTGGATTTCTCCAGGTCGAACATGGCGCGCTGCGCAGCAGCGCGTTGGTCGAATCCGGGGTGAGCATTGCGTTACGCCTCTCGCCTTAGCCGCGGTCAGGGCTGCCGACCATCTTCTCAGGCGCAAGATTGACGATCCGGGCGAACAACTGGCGGAATTCCTCGTCGTTGTCGACCGAGAAGCGCGGATCGCTGTTGCCGGCGAAGGCGACGCCGATTTCCGCCCAATCCGTGTCGGTCAGGTGCTTGCGCGCGGCGGGGATGATTACCTTCGATTCGAGCGCCATGTGCTCGCCCTGCGCCGTCGCGAAGCGCTCGACGGCGGCCGCGAACCGCGCCAAGCCACCGGCCGGATCCGCCTCGTACGCGTCGATGCTCCGCGCGAGCTCGTCGACCTGCTCATGGCCTTCGACGTGCTGCCGTTCGAGCTCGTCGAGCGTCGCATTGAACTCGCTCGTGCGGGCGCGCAACCTGCGGAACAGGTAGGCGTCCTCCTTGGGATGGTGCAACGTCTCGGGGAACGCCTTGATGTAGTGCACCATCGCGTGCAGCAGCGCAAACGACGGCAGCGTTCCCTTGTTGCGCGCCTCCCGCACGAGGAACTCGAGGCCGTGCATGACTGCTGCCAGCGAGCGGTGCTCGTCACGAATGACAGCGAGCGGCGCCAGAATGTCCATCGCCGGCAGATTGCTCTCGACCGCCGAGACCAGAACCGGGATCGTCGTTTGCTGCAGCACCTTCTGCGTTTCGGAGCCCAGCATCAGTCCCTTGATGCCGCGGCGGCCATGCGAGGCGATGAAGATCAGATCGCAACCCCGCGCCTCGGCAACGCCCAGGATGGCTTCGTGCGGCCGGTCGCTCGTCCTGACGACCGAGTCGTAGGGAACGCCCGCTACCCGGGCCACGACCTCGGCCTTGGCCAGGATCGCCCGGGCCTCGCCGGCAACGTGCTCGTTGAACGCCGCCGGCGCCATCACGCGCTCGAGCGCGCCGACGCTGGAGGAACCGTAGTCCGCCTGGGCGTGGAAGAACGT
The DNA here is from genome assembly GCA_963823215.1 of uncultured beta proteobacterium. GTDB lineage: Bacteria > Pseudomonadota > Gammaproteobacteria > Burkholderiales > Casimicrobiaceae > CAIWHR01. The sequence goes on along the minus strand of CAWGKT010000014.1, from coordinate 19,586 downwards.
CACCTTCGCGCCCAGCGCGCGGGCGAGCTGGACAGCCTGGTATACGGTCTCGACCGACAGTTGCGAATCGTCGAGAGGAACCATCAGATGGCGATACATGCGGGATCTCCGTGGCCGAGGGGCGGCTGTTCCTTGATTTGCATTCGCTGCGTGCGCGTTCAGTAGGGAAGATCACCGATGATGCCGGCGCGCTCCATCTTGCGATGGCAGGGGGGGTAATCCATCACGGCGTAATGCTGCGTGCTGCGGTTGTCCCACATCGCCATGCTGTTGGGCTTCCAGCGCCAGCGCACCTGGAACTCCGGGATGAACGCCTGGCTGATCAGGTAGTTGAGCAGGCTGCTCGCTCCGGGCGCGTGGTCTTGGCCGAAGCGTACGTTCGCCGGCGTGTGATAGTTCGTGAAGTGGGTGGTGAAGGCGTTGACGAACAGGATCTTCTCGCCCGTCTCGGGGTGCGTACGCACCACCGGGTGTTCGGCGTCCGGGTATTGCGCCTTCAGCGCGAGGCGCTTCTCGATCGGCATCGCCGCGCCGAAGCTCGCCTCGATGCTGTGGCGCGCGCGCAGGTCCGCGATCTGCGTCTTGACGTGCTCCGGGAGCCGTTTGTACGCCTCCGCCATATTCGCCCACATCGTGTCGCCGCCGACCGGCGGGCACTCGACACAACGCAACACGCAGCCGAACGGCGGCTTCTCGCGCCACGTGGCGTCGGTGTGCCAGGCATTCTCATAACGATCGATGGGCGCGTCCGGCGTCTTGTAGATGCGCACCAGGCCGGGGTGGTCCGGGTCGCTGCCCGCAACCGGGTGATCCTCGAGCTCGCCGAAGTGCCTCGCGAACGCGACGTGCTCGGCACGCGTGATCTCCTGATCGCGGAAGAAGAGGACCTTGTGCTTGAGCAGCAGCGCCCGGATCTCGGCCACAAGACCGGGGTCGCGCGAGGCGACGCCGAGATGCACGTTAGAGAGTTCCGCGCCGATTGTGCACGTCAACGGCTCGACCTTGATCGACCCATGGGCTTTCCCGCGCACGACGGCCTGGGCGGTGGTGGTTGCATTCGACATGTCATGTCCTCCTTGCGACGTTGGGCGGAGCTGCGCGTATCGAGCGTGGCGCCACCGGTGTTGCGATTCGCTGCGTCAGATCACGAAGATCGACGATCCCGTCGTCTTCCGCGCTTCCAGATCACGGTGCGCCTGCGCTGCATCCTGCAACCGATAGCGCTGGTTGATTTCGATCCTGATCCGTCCGGCTGCGACATGTCCGAACAGTTCGCCGGCCAGCTCGCTCTTTTCGGCGGGATCGGCGATGTAGTCGGCGAGCGCCGGGCGCGTCACGTACACCGAGCCCTTGACCGCGAGTTGCGTCGCGTCGATCGGCGGGATGGGGCCGGAAGCCGTCCCCACGCAGACCAACAGGCCGCGCCGCTTCAGCGAGTCGATCGAGCCGGCGAACGTGTCCTTTCCTACGCTGTCGTAGACCACCGAAACGCCGATCCCGTTGGTCAGTTCCCGCACCCGCTTCGCCACATCCTCGTGCCGGTAATTGATCACGTGGTCGCAGCCGTGGGCGCGGGCAACCGCCGCCTTCTCCTCCGTCGACACCGTCCCGATCACGGTCAACCCCAGCAGCTTCGCCCATTGCGATACGATCAACCCCACGCCGCCCGCCGCGGCGTGCAGCAGGATGGCGTCGCCGGCCTTGAGCGGCCAGATGCGGCGCATCAGGTAAGCCGACGTGAGACCGCGCATCGTCATTGCGGCAGCCGACTCGCAAGCGATCGCATCAGGGAGCTTGATCAACGGCGCGGCTGGAATGATCCGTTCGGTGCTGTAAGCGCCGAGCGTGTTGAGAAACCCCGTGTAGGTCACCCGATCGCCGGTCGCGACGTTGGTCACGCCCTCCCCGACCGCGTCGACGACGCCGGATGCCTCCACACCCATCCCTGCAGGCAGGGGTACCGGATAGAGTCCGGCGCGGAAATACGTGTCGGCGAAGTTGAGGCCGACCGCGACGTGGCGAAGCCGCACTTGGCCGGGCCCGGGGTTGCCGACGGCAACCTCCTCGAGCTGCAGGACCTCCGGGCCGCCGGGTGCGTGAAAGCGGATTGCGTGCGCCATGTTCGCCTCACGCGGCCTTGCGCAGGAAGCCCTGCTGTCGGCCCTTGGCGTTCGGGGCGAAGCCGTTGGCGGCCAGCGTCTCTTCCACCGTGTCGTAGAACACGCCGATCTTGCAGATCTCGCGCGCTTCCTTGCCGGTGGCGACTTCGCGGCCGAACTCGCGCGAGATGCGCACCAGCTGCTCGATCTGCTTCACGGTCGACATCTTCTCGGTGCGCGACTGGTTCCAGAGGTTGTCCTCGATGCCGCAGCGCACGTGCAGGCCCATCGCCACACCCATCATGTTGATCGGCAGCACGTTGCGCATGCTGCTTTCGACGGTCAGCATCGAGCCGTCGGGGATGGCGCGCAGGAAGTGGGCCAGGCTGTAGATCGTCGGCTGGTCCATGCCGCCGCCGATCGCCACCCAGTTCATCACCAGCGGGCCCTTGTAGATGCCGCGGCGGATCAGGCGCTCCACGGTCTCGTAGCTGTTGATGTTGTAGAACTGGAAGGCGCTCTGGATGCCGGCGGCGCTCAGGCGGCGCACATGCTCCTCGACCCAGCTCGGGGCGGAGGGGACGATCATCTCGCGGTAGGCCTGGTAGTTCTGCGGCTCCGCCAGCGACGTGCCCGCGATGTCGTCGATTTCCATCTGCTCCACGACGTTCATCTGTGTGGTGTTGACGGTGACGGTGACCTGATCCGGCTTGGGATCGAGCTCGGCCAGCATGTGGCGCGTGTCGTCGGACAGCCACTTGGCCTGGGAGCCTTCAGTCTCGGGCGCGAAGGAGATCGAGCCGCCTACCTGTATGATCAGGTCAGGCACGGCCTTGCGCACGCCGGCGATCAACTCGTTGAACTTGGACAGGCGCTTGGAGCCTTTGCCGTCGAGTTCGCGCACGTGCAGGTGCAGTACCGTGGCGCCGGCGTTGTAGCAGTCCACCGCCTTCTGGACCTGCGCTTCCATCGTGACCGGAATGTCCTCTGGAAAGTCCGAAGGCACCCACTCTGGGCCGTACGGTGCGGCTGTGATAACGAGCTTTTCCTGGTTTTCGGGAAACAGGGATCCATCGAGGAAGTTCATGGGTTTACCTCTTGAGGTTGGGGGTGGATGACGGTCAGACTTGGCTTTGCGTGCGCGCTTCGAGTTCCTCGAGCAGAATCGGCGCGCCGAGGCACATGCTTTGCAACCCTTGCAGAGTCGCGAGTTGCAATACGGCGGTTATTTCCTCCTTCGTCGCGCCCGCCTTCAGCGCGCGCCGGATGTGGCGGCGCACGCCCGGCGCGTACATGTGCGTGCACGCGGCGTCGAGCGCGATGCCGATCAGCTCGATCGTTTTCGCGTCGAGCGCACCGGCCACCGCCGGCGCGATCGCCATCGCGATCGCCTTCTCGGTCCATGCCGGATCGAGCTTGGCGAAGGGTTCCCAATCCGGATTCCAGTTGCCACTCGCCTTCTTGCCCGAGCGAGCAGGACGTGCGCGGCGTGCGAGTTCTTGCGTATCTATGTCGGTCATGTTCGTTGTTATGACGTCAAGCGGGTTGTGGATTGAGTCGGTTTGCGTCGAGCGCGGGCTCGACGCCGGCGACGTTCCTGCGGTCGGATTCGTAGGTCCGCGCCGCCAGCATGAATACCCCGGCCGCCGCCAGGCAAATCACCGGTACCACCGACATCGCGAACTGCAATCCGTAGGCATCGGACAGCGCGCCGGTGAGCAACGGGCCGCCAGCGAGCCCGAACAGGTTTCGGGTGAGCGACAGGATCGATGCCGCCGTTGCCCGCAGTCCCGGGTGAATGACGTCGATGACGACCGCGTCCGTCGGGCCGATGCTGCCGGCCATGACAAATCCGCCGGCGACGATCAGCAGGAATTGCGCGTTCCCCGGCGGCAGTCCGGCAAAGGCAACGCACATGAACAACGTGGTCAGCACCGCGGCCGCCGCGGGTACCATCAACCGGGCGCTCGGGACCCGTGCGGTCAGGCGATCGGCCACCGCGCTCCAGACGAGCGCGCCAACGCCGCCGACGAGCACCACGATTCCCGTCTTGAGCCCCGCCTGATCCGGAGCGAGGCCGTAGTAGCGATTCAGATAGCTCGGCAACCACGCCCAGGTCGTCGAAACCACCAGCAGATTCAGACCCGCGCCGATGCAGGTGACGAGCGCAGTGCGCGGCCGAAGCAGCTCGGTGACCACGGCCCGGGCGGAGAGTCGAGGCGTACTGCCCGTGGAATCCCTGGAGGGCAGCGCCACCGTCTTGTAATCGCGCACGACCAGCAGGAATACGAGGCACAGGACGAGCCCCGGTAGGCCGACCACGCCGAAAGCCGCCTGCCAGCCCCAGCGCTCGGCGATGTAGCCGCCGAGCACCACACCCAGCACCGACCCCATCATGCCGGCCGCCAGGAAGGCGCCGAGCACGGTGCTGCGCATCCGCACCGGAAACAGGCTCGCGAGCAATGCGGCGCCCACGGTGCCGTACGCTGCCTCGCCCACGCCGACCAGGGCACGCGCACCCAGCAGCTGCCCGTAGCTCACCGCGAACGCGCACGAGATCGTCGCGAGGCTCCACACCAGCGCCATCAGGAATATGCTCTTGACCCGGCTCCATCGGTCCGCAAGGAGCGACAGCGGAACCGCGCCCAGCGCGACGGTGATCGAGACGACCGAGACCAGCACGCCCAACTGGCTGTCCGAAAGGTTCCACTGCGCCTTCAGGTGCGAGAACATCGACACCACGACCTGGCGGTCGATGTAATCGACGACCATCAGCGCGAACAGGACCGCGAACACGGACCACGCGTAACGACGCGGCGCCGGACGATGGTCCGCCGGGTCGAAGGCAACGTGGCGCGCCGTAAAGGCCATGGTTATCGTTCTCCAAGTGCGGCACCGGCATCGGCTCCGCGAATTTCGAGGCCGTCTCCCGGCTCTCGATGGCTTGAATTCTGCGCGAATATCCCTCTTTCGACTTTGCGTCGGGTGACATAAACTTAACTATCCGGGACAGGCCGCAGACGATCGATGATCGGACTTATCCACAGCGCCAGCCTCACGCATTACTCCGACGTCGCGCTGCATGCCGGCCTCGATCCCTACCGTATGCTGAGCGAATTCGGCGTGCCGCCGCGCTGCCTGAAGGAGCCCGAGCTGATGGTCCAGATCGATGCGGTGCGGCGGCTGCTGGAGGCCTCGGCCGAGAGAAGCGGCGTCGAGGGCTTCGGCTTGCTGATGGCCGAGGCTCGCCGGTTGTCGAACCTCGGTCCGCTCGGACTTCTGATCCGCGAACAGCCGACGATGCGGCTCGCGCTCGAGGCGTTAGTGCGCTACAGCAATCGGCTCAATGAGGCGCTGTTCCTGACCATCGAAGAGAGCGGCGATGTGGTAGTGCTGCGCGAGGAGCTGATCGTCGGCCGGTCGGGATCCGTGCGGCAATCGACCGAGCTCGCGATCGGCGTGGCGTTCCGGATGTTGCGCACGTTCCTGGGATCCGAATGGCGACCGCGACGCGTGTGCTTCGCCCACGACGCGCCTGCGGACCGCTCGATCCACGAGCGGGTCTTCGGCCGCCACGTCGAGTTTGGTCACGACTTTAACGGCATTGTCTGCGCCCGCGCCGATCTCGAAGTGGTCAATCCGGACGCCGATCCGGAGGTTGCGCGACTCGCGCGCCAGATGCTCGAGGCCAACCCCGCGAGCAGGGCCCCGGACATGTCTACCCGCGTGCGCGAGTTGGTCGTGATGCTGCTCGGCGGCGGAACGTGCACGATCGATCGCGTCGCCCAGCATCTGGGCATCGACCGGCGAACGATCCACCGCCACCTGGCACGTGAAGGAAAGACCTTTTCCGGCCTGGTCGAGGCGGTACGGCGAGAACTCGCGGAGCGCTACGTCAAGGAGCCTCACCGGTCGCTGGCGGAGGTTTCATCGCTGCTCGGTTTCTCGGCGCCGAGCGGGTTCTCCCGCTGGTACCGTCAGCGCTTCAAGGCGAAGCCGTCGGCGCGGCGTGCACCCGTCACGCGGAGATGACTACAGCAAGAGGTAGCGTGGCGGAGGCGCCCATCTGGCAGCTCTGCGATGAGAGAGGTGGTCCCGGGAATTGGGACTCGCGCTTACGAGACGAACCTGCTCTGATGGGCGATGCAACCGCCCCCAAAAGGGAGCATTGCAACCTGCCGCTCGGATCCCGACTGGGTCACGGCGAGCGGACCGACGGATTTTTCGCGGAACAATTGCGGAACAAAATAAAACCGCAAAAACCGCCAAGACCCGCGTGAATATTGGCTCGCCAAACCGCGCAAATCTGAGCACCAATGGGTTGAAGCGGTAGCGCTGGCTCGATTGAGATAGCTCCGACATGATCCGACTCCAGCGGTACGAATTGAGTACCGAACAACGATACGCACGCTGAACTCCGAGAACTTTCGCCAGTTGTCAGAAGGTTTTGTGCACCTACCGGCGATGTTGGAATTCCGAAAGTCTCCGACCGGGGACTAGCGCTACAGCTTCCCAGCATTCGAATTTTCTCTGAATCATGAGCCAACCGGGAGCGGACGCTTGGCAGCTTTTCTATTTCTACGGATTCCCGTGACGGTCCGGTTGCGGCCGCGAGGCGGCGCGGTGCCTGATTCGACATCTGTCGAGGGCAGTCAACTGCACGCGTGGGGGACCGGGGGCCGCGGTTGCGGAAATCCTCTGCGTTTGCCTCCCGCGCATGGAACGGGCCGGACACTCCGGCCCGTTCACATCGCTGATCTGCGACGACTCCGCACGCTTGGCACAATCCGTCGGGGGCCGCGGCTCAATACTTGGCCTTGATCTTGTCGAGCTGCTCTTTGGTAATCGCCGGCACGTTGCCGCGCGTTTCCCAACGATTGAGGTTCCACGCTCCCTCTCCCAGCCAGCTTTTCAACGTCGTGAGGTTCTTGGCGCGGTCCTGGTCGGTCGTCCCCAGGAACATGTACATGTTGCCAGGCTTCCCTTCGGCATTCTTACCGTCGTCGAGACGTCGCGCCACCGCGCCGGTGGCGGGCCAGACCACGTGCCGCATGAAGTCCGTGTAGTTGTCGATCCGCGGCCCTATCTTCTTGGCCTCGAAATTCTTGCGGTCCAGATTCCACTCCTCGTAACTCGGCGCGCTGGCGCCGTGGCAGCCACCACAGTTCTCCTTAATCAGCGGCTGTATATCCTTGCGCCATGTGAGATCCTGCGCGGCGATCGACGCCGAGAGGCTGCAAAGGGCGAAAATCACGGGTACGTGCGGAAAACGCATAAACTCCTCCTACTTGGTTGCCCGGGGAACCGCCTTTTTCACCATACCCCGCGCGCTCGGTTCGAAACTTGACGCAGGACAACCCGGGCGGTCGAAAGCCACAGAACCGTTCCGGCCTGCCTTCGCCCTCCGGCCGGCGTCGCGCGAAGATCCGCGTCGGAAATACTTTCCCGCACGGGAATGCTCCGCCCACCAGTCAGCTACCGCTGCGTTTCGTCAGGAAGTTCACTGTCACGCAAAGACCGCGTCCGCCCGGCGCGGTCGCGAAGGCCACGGTTGCGCCGCAGAGGTCCGCGATGCGCTGCACGATGGACAGGCCGAGTCCGCTTCCCTGTTCGCTCGTACCCTCGCCACGGTGAAACCGTTCGCCGAGCCGCGCGCGTTCCTCAGGCGGAACCCCGGGTCCGTCGTCGATGATCCGGCAAACGGGTTGGATTCCATCCGCGACCTCGACCTGGATCTCCCGACCCGCGCCCGCGGTATACCGCACCGCATTGTCGATCAGATTGCGCAGCAGGATCTGCAGCAGCGCCGGCTCCACCGCGACGATCACGGACACGGGCGCGTCGACCGACAGGTCCAATCCACGTTCCAGTGCCGCCTGCGCGTGCATCGCAGCCAACTCCCTCGCCGTCGCCGCAAGGTCGGCCGTCTCGTCGGGATTCCCTGCTCGCGCCGGATCGAGCCGCGCCAGCGTTAGCAACTGGCCGATCAGATGCGCCGCCCGGTCGCAGCCCGTGATGACACCCCCGAGCGCGTGGTGCCGCTGTGCCGCATCGTCTGCCGCAAGGGCGACTTCGGCCTGCGCCCGCAACGCCGCGATTGGCGTGCGCAATTCGTGCGCAGCATCCGCAGTGAAACGGCGCTCCTGTTCCATCGACGCTCGCACACGGTCGAACAGCGAGTTGAGGCTGGCGATGAGCGGAGCCACCTCGCGCGGGGGCGACCCGACATCGAGCGGGGCAAGGTTCGCGGAATCCCGTCGTGCTACCGCTTGGCCAATCGCGCCCAATGGGGCAAGGCCGAGCGTGACCGCAATCCAGAGCAGCACGCCAAGCACGGGAAGCGCGATGACCAGTGGCGCCACGAGCCCGCGTACTACCGCAAGCGCGATCTCGTCCCTTGCCTTGCGCAACTCGCCCACCTGGACCAGGATCTCGCGGTGCTGGTCGAAGCTCGAAAAAACACGCCAGCGCTGGCCGTGAACCTCGACGTCGTCGAAGCCGTCGTTGCGCGATGAGAATCGGGTATTGGGTGCATTTGCCGAATGCACCCGCAGCGCCTTGCCATCGTCCCAGACCTGAAAGGCGACGTGCCGCGCGTAGCGGTGTAGCTGCGGCGCGTGTTCGAGCTCGAGGTCGCCGAGATCGTCACCGGCCTGTGTAAGGATCAGTGCAGCCGACTGCGCGAGATAACCGTCGAGGAGTTCGTCGGTCTCGTGCCGTGCGTCACGATAGGCGAACACTGCCGCGCCGATCCACGCGACAGCGACACCGCCCAGAACCAGCGCCAGCAGACGGTTGCGTAGCGATGGCGCAACGTGTCGTTCAACCACGGGGGTCCCTGGCAACGAGATAGCCTACCCCGCGCACCGTGCGGATCACGTCCGGGCCAAGCTTGCGGCGCAGGCGATGCACGTGCACCTCGACCGCATTGCTGCCGACCTCCTCGCCCCATGCGTAGAGCCGTTCCTCGAGCTGTTCGCGCGAGAGCGCCCGGCCGGCATTCAGCAGCAGTTCATGCAACAGCGCGAATTCGCGCGGCTGCAGCGACACCGGAACGCCCCGCAACGTCACGTCGCGACTCGCGGGATCGAGCTCGATCTCGCCGGCGCGGAGCTTCGGCGACGCCTCGCCGCGCGCGCGCCGGACAAGCGCGCGCAGTCGCGCGGCGACTTCATGCAGATCGGCGGGCTTGACGAGGTAGTCGTCGGCACCACCGTCGAGGCCGCGGATGCGGTCGTCCACACCGTCGCGCGCGGTCAGGATCAGCACGGGCAGACGGTCGTTCCTCGCTCGCAGGCGAACGAGGAGTTCATCCCCTGAACGCCGCGGCATACCGAGGTCGAGCACCAACGCCGCGTAAGGTGCGCCCGCTAACGCGCTCTCGGCGGCAACGCCATCGCGCGCCCAGTCGACATCGAAGCCTGCCTGGCGCAAGCCGACCTGCAGCGCGTCGCCCAACAGCGCGTCGTCTTCGGCGAGCAGAATGCGCATTGTCGGTCCACTAATCGTCGTGGTGCCCAGCATGCACGCCGGCGTGTGCGGGCGAGGTGATGCTGATCAATGTCTGTTGCAGTTCGAGTCCCGGCGTGGGAATGAGCCCGGTCCAGAAGCCCACCACCAGGCCGATCAGGGTGGCGGCGACGAGCCGACGGGGTTGGCTGATACCTGCGCCTGGTGCGCCTCGCTTGCGACCCGTCAGCATGCCGGCCGCCAAGTTCTCGTGATGCGCGAGGCTGCCAACGACGACCCCTGCGATGTGGACGATCACCACTGCGAGCATCGCATTGGCGACGCCCTCGTGCAGTTCCCCCAGCCATTTGCCGCTGCTGTCGGCGAACGCGGCAAGTCCGGTGAGCGCGGTCGCTGCCGCAAGGATCAGCAGCGCGTAGATGGCGAGGCTGCCCGCCGGATTATGGCCGAGGTGATGCTCGGGCCGCGCTGAAACGAGCGATCGCAGATAGGCGAGCGCACGTCGCGGGGCCAGCGGCAATGCGCCGAACCGGGCATAGCGGGTGCCGAACACGCCCCACAGGACGCGGAAGGCGACCATGGCCAGCGCGGTGTAGCCCAATACGGCGTGCACGTCGCGCCAGCGCTCGGATTCGGCGGTCAGGAATGCACCGACAAACGAGCCGGCGAGCAGCCAGTGGAAGACGCGCAGGGGGAGATCCCAGACGAGGACTGTTGCGCGACTTGAATCATTGTGCATGGATTTTCCTTTGCTTAGCGCGGAATTCTTACCGCATGCTCATTGAAGTCCGCGGCGGCGGCACCCGGGTGGCAGGCCCCGCAGTTCGCCGCCGTCTTGATGCTCGACGAACGAAAGATAGCCGCCGAGACCTCGTCGTGCTCGTGCCGGAACCAGCGTGTGGTAGTGATACGGGGCTGCGCCTCGGCCACGCGACCTTCGCCGCGCCCCGCGTTGGCCGCGAGGAAACGGTCGATCTCTGTCGCGGTGTTGGTGTCGATGGAAGCGTCCACGCCGAAGTGGCGGTCGAGCGACCCCATCAGCTGGCTCCATTCCGCCACAGGGAGCAGCGCGGGTGGATAGGCCACGTGGCAGCTGCCACACTCGGCGCGCCAGATCGCGTTGTCGGCCACGAGGTTGCGCGACTTCCCCTGGGCATCGACGGCGAGCAGCGCGAAGACGAGCAGCGGGGCGGTGATCCAGACGGTGAGGTCGAACCAACGACGTTTGCGTTCGATATTCATCTGTGGCTCCTTCAATTCAGGGAACGCAGGAAGGCGATGACATCGCCCTTTTCCTGTGCCGTGCACCCGCGACCGAGCACGTCGCCGCAGTTGCGTTTGAACCACTTCTCGACCTTGACAGGGTCGGTGAAGCGCTCGGCATTCGCGGCGGGCGCGAGCGGCTGCACGACATTCCCCGTGCGCGCATGCCGGCCCGGGACCACGGGTCTTGCCGTATGGCAGGTCGCGCAACTCCAGTCATTGCCATGCGTCGAACGAAAGAACTCGCCGCCGCGCGCGGCCGAAACACCATTGAAGCTGGCCACCTCCTTGCGGGCAATCGCTTCGTACTCGGCCTGCAGTTGATCAGGCGTCACAGCGTAAGCAGCGGCTGCGGAAAGGGCGCCGGCGACGGCGAGGATGGAAAGAGAGCGGCGGACAACGCGTGGCATGGCAGGTCTCCTTAACTGATTTGGCTTCGCAGATTACGCAATTGCCCTTATGTGGCGCTTACTAATCCAAAGGCGTCGGCTGCCGGGATGAAGACCCTGAAAGCCCTTCAATCGAGGGTCTCCGGATCGTTCGGCGCGGGGTGCCGAAAGGCGACTACTCATCGACGATCGCGGGATTGCGCCACGCGATCTGCAGCGTTGCCGGGTCGACCTTGAGCCGCGCGACCACCCCTCTCGGCAACCGAACGTCGACGTCGTAGTGCGCTGCGTAGCCTCCGAATGCGTCGAGTTCCGCGGCAATCACCGGGCCCGGAATGTACGCGGCGATCAGCGCCGCCGCGTCGGCAAGCGTCGCGGACCCCGCCGTCAGTGGCGAGGGATCGCGTGCGGCGATCGCGAGCGTCACCGCGTCGATGTCGAAACTTGCGAGGCCGCTCTCGGAGAACCGCATGTCGACGTGGTAATGCGCGCGCTTGTCACCGGACCCGTCGAACTGGATCGCAACCACCTCGCCCGGGTAGCGCGACTGCACGTGGGCCACCACGTCGGCGAGCTTCAACGGCTGTTCCGGGGGCGGCGCGGCCACGGCAAATGTGGTGGCAGCGGAAAGGGCGATTACGGTCAACGCGAGTGTGCGGATCTTCATGGCACGTTCTCCTGGAGGTGCGCGCCGCAGTCGGAAGCCCCTGCTTCCACGCCCGCGCAACGCCTCGAGACTAAGCACGCGACCTTACGCCACGCTTACCAGACGCACGATTCTCGTCGTAGCCGCAGAGCCGTTCCGGTTGGCGTCTCTTCCCACGTGGGAGCCTTGCCGCCGACGCATCCCCGGCACCCGCCGTCGAGCCATCGGGGGTATTCGCACCGATCATTCACCGCTATGGACACGACGGAAGCGGGTCATGCCCTTGCCACAACACCAATGTCGGCTTCCCGGCAATTATCGCGGCCTTGCAGACCGTCTCTTCATGGGCCGGTCAGCGACATTCAAGCAGGGGCGCAGGCGCCACCAATGGCCGGTTACCGGCACCGGAAAAACCGCAGGTGCGTATGTTGATTTTCCGGTGTACAGCGACGGTCGTTCTGGGCGACAGTGCACACCATGCCGCCCATGATGGGCGGCGCCCGTTTTGGTTTGTTGCAGTACGTTGGCCTCGTCCAGCCGGAATGTCGCTCCTCACCCGTCGGCCATTGCCGAGCGATCGGCGCCCAATGCCGTCCTGCCTCTGAAAGCCGGCGGGCCCTCCCGGGCCCGAGGTCAAGTCGAAAGTACCGCCGCCGACTTCGCCAGGGTGAAGGTCAAGGCCAGGGTGCCCGCCAACGTCCTGCAGCAGAAGCACATCGATGGGTTCACCGATTATTCCGCGAGAAGATCCTGGAGAATGGGGCCTTCGCCAAGGAATACCTGCGCCTGCTGGTGCAGGAAATCCGGGTGAATCAACGGGAAGTGAAAACCAGCGGCAGCTACGTCGCGCTCATGCAAGCGGTAGCGGGAAATCTCGGCGACTCCACCGGAGTACCCGGATTTGCCCTTAAGTGGCTCCCCGACCTGGGCTCGAACCAGGGTCCTGCGGATTAACAGTCCGTCAAAGAACTAGCCGGAGAGCCGCATCCAGCTTGGGTTTCCGGGGTTTCGACTGGGGAACAGATTGGCCGATTTCACGCTGGCTTTGCCCGGTTCACGGCCGATTCTCCTCTTTCAATTCCCCAAGCCGCTTAGCTGCGTCGTGTTACAAAAGCTAATCGGTATTCGTCGCAAGGCCATTGGCAGGAACAGCTCCTGGTAGCGGGTCGAGGTCCACTCCTACCCCGTGCTGCCGGTTAAGTGCAAGCGACAGCGGCCGTTGAGCTATCACTGATCAACGGGCGCGTTCGGCGAAGACCGGTCTTAACGAATTGCGCTCAATACCGGACAATGAAACTGTCCGAGGGCTGTCCGGGTCCGCCGGCACCAGACCACGTGCGCGATCAACGCGTCGCGTGGTACTGCTGGCGTAAGACAAATCGCTTCCTGTCAGGGGCCGCTCGCACCCTGACTCACCCGAGCGGCTCACTTTGGCCGCCAAAGTCCGAAATACTCTTCCCTGTGGCGTTGAATCTCCGGTCCTTTGCGTTTTCCGTGTCCTAACTCCCGTATCCCTTGACGCCAGTCGTGGCGCCATGCTTCTGTTCACCGAGTTCCTTGAGAAACTCGTTATGGTTCATCGGGCGCGAGAACATTGGATAGTTCTTTTCGGTGGCCAACTTCTGCTCTTCGTCGCTCATAGCCGCTGTGCAATCCTTAAGCGTGATGACGTTGTAGCCCTTCTCGTATCCCGTCCGCATGGTCGACTCGACGCAGCAGTTGGTGAGGAACCCACCCAGTGCCATCGTCTCAATGCCACGGCCGCGAAGGATGAAGTCGAGGTTCGTGCTGGCGAAGCCACACAGCCCGCGCTTGCCTTCGATGATGATATCGCCCGGCAGCGGCTTCAGCACATCGACGATAGCTGCGCCCCAGGAACCCTGGATGAATGACTTGCTGTCCACCACGCCTTTGAGAATGCCGTAAGGCTCGTCGCTGAGCTCCTTATAGCCTTCCTTGAAGGTGATCGGAGCATAGACAATCGTGCAACCTGCTTCACGCGCCTTCGTTACCGTCTCGACGGTATTCGCAAGCATTTTGCTCTTGTCCATGACACCCTTCACGGCGCCGTGGAGTGTTCCACCCTCGGACGTGAAATCGTTCTGATATTCAATCAGCACTAACGCTGTCTTCTTCGGATCCATGCTTCCTCCTGAATTCGGGTTCCCAGAAAATGACGATATCGCTCTACGCCGCCCCCGGCGTCACTGCCGGCTTGGGCGTAGTGTCCCGATGTGGCGGACGGCGCCTCGCGGGGTCACGGCTGCGCAGCCTGTCATGATACGTCGGTCTTGCCCAAAATCGATGGGCCGCAAAGTGTTGCGGATCCTGAACCGCCCCGGGTTTTCCGGAGGCCCTGGGGTTTGAGTCAGGCCGCCTAGGCCGACTCACGTTATTGACGATAGTACGCCGACTTCAGTTCTGCCGGTGGGACGTTGCCGATCGGCTCCAGCAGTCGGCGATGATTGAACCAGTCGACCCATGCCAGAGTCGCGTACTCGACAACGTCCAGATGCCGCCATGGCCCGCGATGATGAATGACCTCCGTCTTGAACAGCCCGATGATCGTTTCGGCCAACGCGTTGTCGTAGGAGTCAACGACACTGCCGACCGACGGCTCGAATCCCGCCTCGGCCAAGCGCTCGGAATAGCGGATCGACAGATATTGGGCGAGTTGTGCCATCCGCGATCCGCCGCACACCGCCCGGAGCGCACGATCGGCACCGGCGGAACGCCCGATTCCGGGACTATGCGAAATCCCGGGCGTCAGCCCTTTACGACCCGCGCCGGGTTGCCAACGCCCGTGGTACCCGCCGACACGTCACGCGTCACGACCCTGCCAGCACCGACAATCGAATCGTCGCCAATGTCAATGCCGGGGACGATGATGGTATCGCTACCGATCCAAACGTGCCGGCCAATCCGGACGGGACGCCCGTCGGCGGGGCTGGTTGTTTGTGGTGATTGAACGACCGTACGGTTTTGGTCGACCCAGTCGATCGGCCGGTCGCGACCTTAGGCGCGAGCGAGAACGCCCTTGGCTTTCGCGGTATGCGTGGCAATCAAATCCATGAGCTGCGGCGACAGGCAATCATAAGGCTCGAGGCCAAGCTGCTTCAGCCTTGCCCTGACCGCAACCATGTTGGCGGGATCGGCCCCGGACTCGATGATGGACGAAACGAACGCCGCGAATCCCGGCGGCGACCACCCGTGATCGGATGACAGCTCGGTATGGATGAAGTCCACTCCGTACAGCGGGTGATCTTTGTTCTCGATTCGCCCGTACATGTGCACGCCGCAATCGCTGCACGCGTATCGCTGGATGGTCGCGTTCGCGTCCACGACCTTCAACTTCTCGGCATTGGCAGTCACGCTAACCTTGTCGCGCGGCGCCACCGCGACCTGCGAGAACAACGCGCCGGCCGGCTTCCAGCATTTCGTGCAGCCGCAAACGTGGTTATGGGCGCTTTGACCCTTGATCGTTACGACAACCTTCTTGTCGGAACATTTGCAATTGAGCGTGCCGCCAGCGAAGTTCGCGGCCGCGGGATTGATCCCGTTGTCAACCGCCGGATGGATGGAGAATGCAGTGGCCATGGTTACCTCCTCGTCGTGGTAGGTTCTTCCGCCGCTTCCTCGGCGCAGTCCAATACCGCCGCGTCGCAAATCCTGAACCGAAAAGTGGCCCCGTGCACCGGGTGCCGATTCTGAGCGGGAAGTGGCCGTCGCGCTACGAAACCAATGGCATCAGTACGTGACCACCGCCCGAATGGATTTGCCCTCGTGCATGAGGTCGAATCCTTCGTTGATGCGCTCGAGCGGCAGCACGTGCGTAATCAGATCGTCGATGTTGATCCGGCCGTCCATGTACCAGTCGACGATCTTCGGCACATCGGTGCGGCCGCGCGCGCCGCCGAACGCCGTGCCCTTCCAGACGCGGCCGGTCACGAGCTGGAACGGTCGCGTCCTGATCTCCTGACCGGCCCCCGCGACGCCGATGATCACCGAGACGCCCCATCCGCGATGGCAGCATTCGAGCGCCTGACGCATGACATCGACGTTGCCGATGCACTCGAAGCTGTAGTCGGCGCCGCCTCCGGTGAGCTCGACGAGGTGCGGGACGAGATCGCCGACGACATCGCGCGGATTCACGAAATGCGTCAGGCCGAACTTGCGCGCCAGCGGTTCGCGCGCCGGATTGAGGTCGACGCCGACAATCAGGTTGGCACCGGCCATCCGCGCTCCCTGGACGACGTTCAGGCCGATGCCGCCCAGCCCGAAGACGACAACGTTGGCGCCGGGCTCGACTTTCGCCGTGTTGATCACGGCACCGATGCCGGTGGTGACGCCGCAGCCGATATAGCAGACCTTGTCGAACGGCGCATCGTCGCGGATCTTCGCGACCGCGATCTCGGGAAGCACCGTGAAGTTGGCAAACGTCGAGCATCCCATGTAGTGGTGCAGCGGCTTGCCATCGAGCGAGAAGCGACTGGTACCGTCGGGCATCACGCCCTTTCCCTGCGTTGCACGAATCGCTGTGCAGAGATTCGTCTTGCGCGACAGGCAGGCTTTGCACTGCCGACATTCCGGCGTGTAGAGGGGAATGACGTGATCGCGCCTGCGGACGCTCGTCACGCCCGGGCCAACGTCGACCACGATACCCGCGCCCTCATGGCCGAGAATCGCGGGAAAGAGACCTTCCGGATCGGCGCCCGAACGCGTAAATTCGTCGGTGTGGCAGATTCCGGTCGCCTTGATCTCGACCAGCACTTCGCCGGCTTTCGGCCCCGCCAACTGCACGGTCTCAATAGTCAGGGGCGCCCCTGCCCTGTGAGCCACTGCTGCGCGAACATCCATGGTCTGCCCTCCTAGGCTTCCTCGATATGTGCCAGGTTCACCATGTATTGCGAAGTTCGCGGAGTTTCAAGAACACCACGCGCTGGTCAGGCTTCTCCGGCAAGTCGGGAAAAGCATCGCGCAATTTCGCGATCACCGAGGGGCTGGTCAAGCGAAAGAACGTGTTGATCTGAGTCTCGACCTCGAGTGTCGAAACATAGGCCACATTCGGGTCTTGCCCCACCAGCTTGTCGAGCATCTCCCGAGCAGTCTTGTTGTCGGGCTCGCGATTCAACGTGAAACGCAAATTGTTTTCTACGTAATCGTGGCCCGGATAAATCAATGTCGATTGCGGAAGCTTTGTGAGCTGCTCGGTAAACGTCTTGTACAGCTCTTCCGGATGCCCGCCATTATGGCAATTCCCGGCGCCAGCATTGAAAAGCGTATCCCCGCAGAAGAGAGCTGGCTGGCCAGTGTGCGCCAGCAAACATACGTGACTCATGGTGTGACCTGGCGTGTCCAGCACCTCTAACTCCACCGTGTTGCCCACTTTGACGATATCGCCCGCGCCCAAGCCGCGGGCCATATCCGCAATCTTATCTCTGGCATTCTTGTGCGCCAGAATCTTGGCTCCGGTCTTCCGGACCATCGGCTCGTTCCCGCCCGTATGGTCGCGGTGTTCGTGAGTGTTCAAGATCTGGTTGATATTCCAGCCCTCCTCCTTGGCGACTTTTAGACATTTCTCATAGTCCAAGGGATCGATGGCAAGGGCATCGCCGGTTTCGCTACAGGCGACGAGGTAGTTGAAATTACGGTAGGCGTTGCCGGTCCAAATCTGCTTGACGATCACGGCATCATCCTTGGTTGGTCACCGTTGGGACAACGATAGCGCTGGACCGGGCCGCGCTACCGGAAACCGATGCGCGGCCCCCATCGATGGGGCCTTGACGGACAGAGTGTGGCCATGCAGCGCAGTTCGTACGTCTCGCAAGTTGGTATGCCGCGCAGCGGCTCGCGGAAATCCATGGCGGCGAAAAGCGGTCGGTCGGGTCGCCCCTGTTTGTCTGACCCATCAGCGGTTCCGCTTCAAGCGCAAGGTTGGGGCTCAAGTTTGCCTAAGCGCGCACCGAGGGCTTCAGTTATCGGGTCGCCAAGTTTGTCGGTCGCTGCAGAAATGGCCAAGTGTGGCCGCGCACCACGCTTTATGGGGGACGTTCCGCCTGTGTTGTTGCTCAATTGCGCCTGCGACTTCATCCTCGGCAAACACTACGGCCCGCGCACCGAGCAGGCCAATTTTGACTGGATTAAACGCTTCATCCAATTCCATGGCAAGAGGCACCTGCCCGAGGTCGAGGTCTATCTATGGCACCTAGGCCGAATGTTTGATTGATCGCTCGTGGCCGACAAGCATCAACCTATGTCCGCAATCGAGCGCAACGCGCTATGGCTGCAGTTGGCCAATGCTGTTGAAAAACTCCCTTGAAAGTGTGCGCCTGTTGGCTATGCTGAAAGCAAGGCGTTCAAGAGGGAGCGACAGCGATGATGGGGCAACGAACGAGCGGGCAGAAGCCGTTGTTCTACTCATTCAAGCTCGACGATCACGTTCCGGTGGATCACACTGCTGCGGGGTATTGATCGTTGCCTTGACCTCAGCGAGTTGCGGCAACACCTCGTACCGTTCTACAGCCATACCGGTCGGCCGTCGATCGATCCTGAGTTGAATACCGGTCGGCCGTCGATCGATCCTCAGTTGATGGTACGGATGCTGATCGTCGGTTACAGCTTTGGCATTCGTTCCGAGCGCCGACTGTGCGAAGAAGTCCATCTCAATCTGGCCTATCGCTGGTTCTGTCGACTTGGCCTTGAGGACGTGGTCCCGGACCATTCGACCTTCTCGAAGAACCGTCACGGCCGGTTCCGGGAGGAGCGATGCGTTTCGGCAGGTGTTCGAAAGTGTGGTCGAGCGATGCATGAAAGAGGGATTGGTCGGCGGCGAAGGCTTTGCCGTCGATCAGCGTGATTAAGGCCGACGCCAATCGCAGCCGCAGCACGGCGCGCCGGGGGGGCGGAGGACTGCGCGATCCGCGGCACGCGACACGGGCTGTGCGTGAGTATCTTGCCGCGCTCGATGAGCAGGGTGAGCCGGTCACGAGTCCCCGCGTCGATCTCGCCCACGGATCCCGCGGCGCGTTGGACGGCGGTGGACGGTCCGGCGTTTTACGCCTACTCGACCAACTATCTGATCGATGTGCAGGCCGGCATCATCGTCGATGTCGAAGCGACGCCAACATTGCGGACGGCTGAAGTCAAGGCGACCCGAACGATGATCGAGCGCGTCGAGGAACGGTTTGCCCTGAAGCCAGAGCGGCTGATCGGCGACATGGCCTACGGCAATGCCGAGCTGCTGGGCTGGATGGTCAACGACAAAGGGATCGAGCCGCATGTGCCGCTTTGGGACAGGACACAACGCGACGACGGAACGCTATCCAGCAGCGATTTCGAATGGAATGAGCAGGCCAACGAATACCGCTGCCCCCAGGGACTGCCGCTGCGCAGCGAATGGCGGATCTTCAAACTCCCGCGAACGCGGATCACCAAAGCCCACACCATCATCTACCACGCCAACCAAGCCGCCTGCAGCAAGTGCCCGATGAAGTCACGTTGCTGTCCGAACACCCCGAAATCGGAAAATCGCTCGGAGCGTCATGAAGCCGCGCGCGATGTCGCCCGTTGGTGCTCGCGCCCAACCGATGCCTACAAGCAATCACGCAAGGATCGCAAGAAAGTGGAGATGCTCTTCGCGCACCTCAAGCGCATTCTGAGGCTTGATCGATTGCGCCTGCGTGGGCCGAACGGTGCTCACGATGAGTTTCTTCTGGCGGC
>CAWGKT010000013.1:0-20386 GCA_963823215.1 uncultured beta proteobacterium | reverse complement strand
TCCGCGAGCTGCCGCTGCGAGGCTAGCTCACGCGTCATGCGGCGCGTCTCCATCAGCACAGAACCTTGCAGCCAGAGCGCGTAGGCGACGAAGAGCGCGGCCACGAATCCCGTGATCACGAGCATCACCAACCCGAGCGGCGCCTGCACGGTCCCGAAGATCATCGACAGCGTCGTCGGCGTCATGAACGCCGCCCAGTTCACTGCTACGAACAAGCCCAGTAGCACGGCCACGACCACGATTACCAGAGTGCGCAACGGCATGATGCCTCCTTCGGACGTATCCGCGTCCAGTCCGGGATAGCCCGCCGAATTGGTCGGCCTTGGCCTCATTGTCGCTCACTGTCGCGGCATGTCCCTAAAGCTTCAGCCGTGCGCAAGCGCAGCGGATTCACAGACTACCGCGGATTCGCGCGTCTTCAGATACTTAGGCCAGATTCCGTTCCGCAACTTCCCCAATTTGCGGCGCGTTTCCGCCCCGAAAGCTCCAATGGCTGCGTTCTTTGCGGAACGGGAATGCCACCAGCAGATCGTCGGTACGCGGGACATCACTTCCACGTCTATGATGGACCGCGACCCGCATCTGGTGGAGACAGTGCTCCGAAGCGGTCGCAGGAAGCACGAGAAGCAGCCATTCACGATTCGTCAGAGCGAATGCTTCAGCCCTATGACAAGCGATCCTTCGTGCGGAGCCGTTGGCTATTTGGACGGTAGCGTGGCAACGAAGCGTGCGGCGAGTTCGATCCACTCGGTCAGGTCGTGGCCGCGGGCATTGTCTGCTTTGACCCAGACGAATCCGCGCATGGGCCTACCGGTGATGTCCATCGGGGTGGCGCCGGGACGCGCCAATGCCTCCGCTTCCAAGTCCTTGCCGACGCGGAACATGTAGCGGCCAACCTCGACGCCACAGAGCATGTTTCCATGCAGCATCCAGCAATAGCCACCGAACATCTTCTTTTCCTGGATTCCCGCACGCTCTGTGAGTGCGTCGCGCATCCTGTCTGCAAGTACCGGATCAAACGGCATGTGAGTGGGCCTCAGGCGCCGTGTCCGACGGCCGCAGTGGGAACCGATCCATACCGATAGGCCAGCGCGATAAGCGGCGACACCACCAGGAATTGAAGCGCGGTGAAGCCAGTTTCCAAAAGCAGAAAGTCGGACACCGAACTCATCTGGTACTTCGCCGCGACCGGCAGCGTCGTGACCGACCAGGCCAGGACGGCAAACAGGCCGCCGAAGCGCAGCGCATTTCCGACCCATTGCTCGCGCCGCGTGTTGAACAGCCGAGGGAATGCCCACGCGAAGAACACTCCCTGAATCACCATCGACAGCAGCCCGAATGGGATGATCACCTCACTTCGGTACAGGGCTAGCCGATGGTACTGCTCCGCGAAAGTGCTCAAATGCCAGAAGTAGCCTAACGGAAACGTCGGTACAACGTAGGCAGCCACGGCCAGCCAGAACGATCTTCCCATGACGTAGACCCCCGCTATCGCGTGGTATGCGGGACGCCTGCCGGTGGCTGCGCGATTCAGGCATCCGGCGGCTCATGTCGCTAAGGTCCGCCGGACTCGAACGACCCCAGCAGTATATCCAATCGCTTGCGTCTTGCAAGTGATATGGATACGCTGCAGCCTCATGCCAACCGCACCAACTGCAAATCGACGGTCTGGTTGCCCGATCAGCGTGGCTTTGGAGACATTGGGCGATGCCTGGTCGCTCCTGATCGTTCGCGACTTGATGTTCAAGGGTCGCCGGACGTTCAACGAGTTCCTGCATGCTGAGGAGGGGATCGCCTCCAACATCCTGGCAGACCGTCTGCAGCGGCTCGAGACCAACGAGATCGTTACGAAGCGCCGCGATCCGGCGGACGCCAGACGCATCGTCTATCGATTGACGGAAAAGGGAATCGCGCTAGCGCCAGTGCTGGTCGAGCTGGTCGTCTGGTCAGCCCGCCACGAGCGCACAGACGCCCCACCTTCGGTTGTCCGACAAATGGCAGCCGATCCAAAGGGTTGCATCGCACGCGTCCGAAAGGAGTGGCGATCATCTTCCAAGAAATGATGGAGGGATGCCGAGTGCGTCCGCGGGAGCGTCGTTCGTTCCGCCTAAGCGACGCGCGTTTGCCAGCAATCAGGGCCGAACGCGATGCTGCGAGCCGTTCGTACAGGAGCAGGAGAACGCCAGCTGTCGCGTTCCGCAACGTATCGACCCATTGCTTCAAGTCCGACTCTTGTCCCAATCCCGAGGCGTCGACCTACACATAACCTTTCATGGGCTTGCCAGTGAAGTCCATTTCCCGGACATGGCGCTGCGCGAGAGCACCCGCATACTCGGCCGAACCGACACGCGCCATGAGGGTGTCGCCAAGCACTCCGACGAACATGTGGCCGTGGGACATGAACGCCAGCCCGCCGAACATCTTTCGCTCGGTGATCCCGCGTCGTACCTGCACGAGTTCCCGGATTCGCTGTGCCAGACCTTCATCGAATGCCATGACGCCTCCACCACGGAGCATTGTGGTTCGAACGTGGAGGCGAATCGCCTCCACCACACGAGTCTAACGAGGTCGCCCGGTTCAGGCGAATGCCGCCTCGATCCCGGTATCGGCTGGCACCCGCGGATTGAGGCGTGCCTCAGCGACCCGGCAGCGCTACCTCCACCAACTTGCCGCCGTAGCCGAATTTCTTGTCGCGAACCTGGATGATGACCTCTCGGACTCCGGGCGGGATCGTCACGCCGTACAGGTCGCGCGTGAATGGCTGTTCATCGGCATGGTCGTGCAGCAGCACGCGCTCACCGAATACCCGGCCATCCTTGTCCATGGCGCGAAACGCATCGGCATAGCGTTGCGGCGTGTCGTACGGCGAGGAGATGGTCACGTCGAAATCGAATGAACTCGCATCCGTTGGCCCGCACCTTGACCGCAAGAACGTCGGGGAACCTGCCTTCCTGCGCCTGCACGAGATTCGCGGCGATGACCGCCAGTGCTACGACAATAACTCCGGCAATGCGAAGGCTACGCATCGGATGGATGCCGCGGTCGATTGATGCAGGACGAAGATCCGGGTCGCTCGACACGCTCAGCGGACCCCCAGCAGCGCTGGCAGGTCGGCGAGCGTCGTGATCTCCCGGTCCGGTGAACCTGGCAGCCGTTCCCTGCGCTGGCCGTAGCGATTGCACCACACAACCTGCATGCCGAATGCAGACGCAGCGTAGGCGTCCCAGGCATTCGACGATTGGAACGAGATGGAGCGTGCAGTGATACCCAGCTTGTCGACGGCGAGCTGATAGACCTTTGGATGCGGCTTGTAGACGCCCACCTCTTCGACCGACAAGATGGCATCGAGCAGCCCGGCCAGGCCGGCGCCGCTGACCGCGGCTTCGAGCATCCGCGGTGAGCCATTCGAAAGGATGGCGGTCTGCACGCCGGCTCCCTTGAGTTGCCGCAAAACCTGCGGCACCTCCGGAAACGGTTCCAGCGTCAGGTAGAGTTCCATCAGCCGCGCACGGAGCCTCGGATTGTCGACGCCCAGCGTCTCCAGCGAGAAGTCCAGAGCGTCACCCGTAACCTGCCAGAAGTCGGCGTGGCGTCCCTGCGCCGCTCGCAACCAGGTGTATTGCAGTTGCTTGTCGCGCCAAAGCGCGGTCAGCCTGTCCGCATGCTCTCCCAGGTCGTCTTTGCAACGCCGCGCCGCCGCCGCGAAATCGAAAAGCGTTCCGTAGGCGTCGAACACGCACGCCTTGATGCCGATCAATGGCTCATCCATAGGTCCCGTCCGTTCAGGAATAAGCGCGCGCGCGAAGTCCGAGCACGTAGCCGATGCCCACGATCATTCCGGCCACGCCTCCGCGCGAAGTGGCGAAAGCCATCTGCAAGGAGCGCTACGAGCAGTTCGGCTGCGCGGGCCAGGGCTCGACGATCAAACCCGTGCCCCTCGACAAGATCGCCTCGAAGTACCGGTCAGGCGAGCTCGCCCAGCTGGTGACCTAGTTCTGGCGTATTGGACAGGCCGCCCCAAGCGGCAGCGCCAGTGCCTGCAACACGTCGCCGGTGCCGGAATTCTGGACGAACGCCACCACCGTCGACGCGCTGCCCGCCTCGGCGGGTAGCGGCAACGTGATCGACCACCGCACGTCCCCGTTCGCGTCCGGCACCGGGCCCGCGCGCAACAGCCGCACCACGTGGTCGTGGACGAGGCGCGCGCCGGCGTTCTCCCCGGCCTTGACGTCCGACGCGAGCCCGTCATCGACCAGCGCAACGTAGAGGGCAGCCCCCTTGCGGTCGCCAGGTGAAGGCACCCGTGCCGTGGCTCTGACCGCGATCGATCCGCCTTGCGGCTCTGCTTCGAGCGTGATGTCGGCGCGCGCCGGCTTCGCGGCCGCCGATGCCAGCGAGGTTGCGGCGCGGCGGTCATGCCATTCGGGGAAGTCGCGGCCCTGCACCAGGACCTGCGGCGTATAGACAAAGCGCGCGCGATTCGCCCGCATCCCCTCGTATTGCCGTTCGGTATAGGCCGCCGTGGCAAAGCGGTCCTTCCACCCGAGACGGTCCCAATAGTCGACGTGGAACGCGAGCGGTATCCCCACGGCCCCGGCCTTGTCTTTGGCGAACGTGGCAGAGAGCCAGCGGTCGGCCGGCGGGCAGCTGCTGCATCCTTCGGACGTGTAGAGCTCGACCAGCGGCACCGTCCGGGCCCCGCTCTTGGCGCTACAGGCGGCACCTTGCGCGTGCGAGGCG
Source organism: uncultured beta proteobacterium (assembly GCA_963823215.1). Taxonomy (GTDB): domain Bacteria; phylum Pseudomonadota; class Gammaproteobacteria; order Burkholderiales; family Casimicrobiaceae; genus CAIWHR01. Next base: position 15,646 of record CAWGKT010000013.1, on the reverse strand, counting down.
GACAATCCGACAATGGCGATTGCGATTGCCATGGCGAGGCATCGGGACCACTCGGTTCGCCGGACGTTGGTGAAGGGCATAACGGGGCTCCCGGATCGAAACGACGCCGGCAAACGCGGGCGCGGCCCCGGCCGCGCGGCGGTCCGGTGAATCGCGTTAGTCGCGGCGCCCGCGCCCGACTTACACCCCCGCGCCCGATTCGGGGCTTGTGCTAGCGTCGCCAAAGCTCGGGGCGGAGACGCCACGCGCCATGACACCGGGCATCCTCGAGCGCGCGCGCCGCGCCGCGATTCACGTACGGAACGGGGCGACAGCATGGGCATCATGGCGTTCATCTGGATGGTCATTGTCGGCCTGATCGTAGGCATTCTTGCACGCTGGTTTTATCCCGGCGCCGTACCGATGGCATGGTGGCTGACGGCGCTGATCGGCATCGCCGGCTCCATCGTGGGCGGCTTCGTCAACAGTCTCATCTGGAAGTCGCCGGACGGCAAGTTCCATTCGGCCGGCTGGATCATGTCGATCCTCGGCGCCCTCGTCGTGTTCTGGGGCTACCTCCAATTCGCGCCAAAATAGCCTGCGCGGCGCCGTCCCGTTCCGGCGACACGCGAGCAAGCGTAGTGCCTTGCTCAAGGCGGCGCAGCAACAGTTGAGGTGACCGCATGATCGACGCCTTAGTTGCCGCGGGCCACAACATCGATCTCGCAATCAGTCACGGTGACGCGCACGACGGGCACAGGAAGCTTGAAAGCGCCGTGACGTATCTCAGAGGCGAGATCGACGGAACTTCGGAAATCGCAGAGCAAGGCAGAGATGTGCTGGCGTGACCGGCCGCTCACTGGAAATTTCCGCGGCGACCCCCACTGCCAGGTGCTGGCCGCATCCGGCCTGTCGCGAGCATCAACTCAAGATGGTTTCGCTGGCACGGTCCTCTTCTCTTCAGACGTCATATGCCGCGTCGACGACCGACTTTGCGCGCCCCCCCTCCGCGCTGCAACCAGCGCCGAGATCAGTCTCGATACATGCTCGACACCGCTCCCCTACTTGCAAGATTCGGACAGCGTCGAACGCGAGATCAAAACGATAGAGGCCACATATCTGGTTGCCACCCAGGATACGACGAATGCGCGAATGTGATCGTCCGCTTGTCGTCCGCTATATCGCTGTGCTTCGATAACGCTGATTGCGTTTCTGATGTTCCCAAGCGCGTACGCCGCGATTCAGCTCCGTAAGCCTCGCACCACCTGCGGATCAAGAGTCCGCCGCTCTTTGCCTTCTATCGTCTTGAATAATTCCGACTTCGTGTAAGGCGCAGGAAAAAATATTTCCGGGAATATTACCGACGTCCAGCACTCGAACGCGCCTAACCCATTTGCCCTTCCTGAGACAAGGGTAACACTTCATTCCGGACACATAGGTAACACTTCCGGCATTTTGGGGAAACCAAGATGCCATGGCAGGAGTGTTACAAAATGGATGAAAGACTTCGATTTGTAGCCCGGTTGCTCGATGGCGAAAAGATGGCTGCGTTGTGCCGCGAGTTCGAGGTCTCGCGCAAGACCGGCTACAAGATCTTCCAACGATATAAAAACTGCGGACTCGAGGGGCTCACCGATCGCAGTCGACGACCGTACCGGCAAGCGAATCAGCTGCCGTTGCAAATCGAAAAGCTGATTGTTCGGCTCAAGCGCGAGCGACCGAGCTGGGGCGCGCCCAAGATTCGAGAGAAGCTGAGACGCCTTCACAGTGATATTCCGACTCCCGCTATCAGCACCGTGCACGCGGTGCTCGATCGCCATGGACTGGTCTGCCATGGCCGCAAACGACGCTACAAGGCGCAGGGCACTACCCTCTCCAAGCCCCTTCAAGCTAACGATCTCTGGTGCGCCGATTACAAAGGCGAGTTCATGCTCGCTGACAAACGTTATTGTTATCCGCTCACCATCACCGACTTTGCCAGTCGCTACTTACTGAGCTGTGAGGCGTTGTCGACCACCCAGGAAATCTATGCCTTCAGCGTGTTCGAACGCGTCTTCAAAGAATTTGGTTTGCCGTCTGCCATCCGCACCGACAACGGCGTGCCCTTCGCCAGCCCGCACGCCCTGTTTGGCTTGAGTAAGCTCTCGGTATGGTGGCTGCGGCTCGGTATCGCGATCGAACGCATCAAACCCGGTCATCCCGAGCAGAATGGCCGCCACGAGCGCATGCACCTAACGTTGAAGAAAGAAGCCACGAAACCGGCGGCAGACAACTTCTTGCAGCAGCAGGCGAAGTTCGATGACTTCATCGAGTGTTTCAACCACCAGCGGCCGCACCAGGCGCTCAACATGAAATATCCCGCCGAGCTCTACCGCCGCTCACCCCGCCCCTACCGCGGAATCAGCGAGCTTCAGTACCCGTTCCACGATCGCACCATTACCATCACCCAATGCGGTCGCATCTGCGTCGGCCGCCGCAAGATCAATCTCAGCACCGTCTTCGCCGGCCAAAACGTCGGCATCAAGGAGGTTAGCGATAAAATCTGGCTGGTCACCTTTATGGAATACGACTTGGGCTTCTTCGATCACGAGACCGGTCGCCTGGCAAGCGCCGACAACCCGTTCGCCGCGAAAGTGTTACCTATGTCTCCGGTATAAACCGTTACCCATGTGACCGGAATAGACCATTGAATATTGGCTCCCCGACCAGGGCTCGAACCTGGGACCTGCGGATTAACAGACTGTCGCAGAGTTTCGCTTTTTCAGATACTTACATCAGAATCCGTTCCGCAATTATCGCGAATTTGCCGTCTGCAAAGCCCTTTTTACCGTGGTTTCGCTCGGAATTGCGGAACGGAATTCGGTGGCGTTTCCCGTCGGCTAAAGGGGCGCTGAGAGGTGCGGCTGTGGATTGGCTGTCAACCACAATTAGCCATGGACGGGCGGTAGCGCGGCGAGCCCAAATCCCGGTCCCACACATCTGATCTCTTGCAGATGAGCACACCTGGTCAAGCGGGTGTGATTGCGTACATCTTTGCCTTCGACAGATTGCCGACAGTCACGGCGAAAAATAGGTTTTCCACTTCGATGGATCGCCGAGGTCTTAAGGACAGCGCAAACAAGCCGACAAGGTCGGCCAGAAACCGAAGGATGTTCCGAACGAAAACCATCATGCTGCGATCATGCCACAGCTCGGTGCAGGTCGCGCCTCGGGGTCAGTCCATCCGAGATCGAATATTTGCGGAGCACAGGCCAAAGCGTCGCCGGCTCTGGTTGCTCGTGACCTGAGCATTGCGGCGGCCTTGCGGCCGGCGGATCCAATGCGCGACGGGCGCTTGGCGACCCCTTTTACGAAGAACGCAGTAATTTGATCACGCCGAAGCTGCTTGCGTTGCACCGCTCGGCCGCGCTCATCTACCGCATGCGCCTGGAACACGTTCCTTGCCAAGTCAATGCTAACAGTCGCAGTCTTCATGGCGGACGCCTCTTTCCAGTTCAAGTGGTTGTACACACCTCCACTTTGGCACTTCGATGCCGGTTACGGATAGGGGCGCCCATCCCATTGCTTTGTGAAGAGTGCGGACGGCGAGCCGGGCCTGAACTACCTGTACCCAGGCCAAATAGCGTCCTACGCCACCACCCTGTCCACCACCGCTCGGAGCTGGGTCGCCGTTTGGGGCTGCCCTGAAGGCGTATGGCGCGATTCAACTTGCTACTACGGCCGGGCCTGCCTAAACTAATCCTCGGCAGCAGCCTTCGCTGCGACAAGATTACGAGGAGAGCACAAATGAAATTGAAGCTCGAAAACCGTGTTCTGTCCGCATTGGTGCCGATCGCATTTGCATTTGTCTTTTTGATCGGCTCCGTGCAAGCGGCCACGCTGCGCCTCGGGGTGAACGCCGATGCCCTTTCGATGGACCCGATCGCCTCCAGCGACAACCCTTCCATCTGGACCCAGCTGCTGCTGTTCGACCAGCTCGTTCGGCCCAGCAAGGACGGCACCAAGCTCGAGCCAGGAATTGCCGAGTCATGGAAGGTCAGCCCCGACGGCAAGGAATACGAGTTCAAGCTGCGCGCGAACGCCAAGTTTTCCAACGGGGACCCGGTGACGGCACAGGACGTGGAATTCTCGCTGCGCCGCGCCGCCGGCGAAAAATCGCAGTGGGGCCGCTTTTTCCGGCCGATCACCGATTACAAGGTGGTGGACGACCGCACGATCGTGATGCGGCTCGAGACACCCTTCACACCGATGCTGAACAACCTCGCAATGTTCAGCGCCTCCGTGCTGCCCGCCAAGCTTGTGCAAAGCCAGGGCGCCGCCTTCTTTGACAAGCCGGTCGGCTCGGGCCCCTTCATCCTCACGCAGTGGAATCGGGGCCAGAAGCAGGTGATGGTGAAGAACCCGTATTACTGGGAGGCGGGCAAGCCGACCATTGACGGCGCCGTGATCGAGATCCTGCCGGAAGACAATTCCCGCGTGCTCAAGCTCAAGGCCGGCGAGCTCGATGCGATCATCGGCGTCCCGTTCAACCAGGTCGACGGCCTGAAGAGCGATCCCAATGTTGCGATCGGGGTGGTGCAGGACTTCCGCACCGACATGGTCCAGATCAACACGACCAAGAAGCCGTTCGACGACGTCCAGGTGCGTCAAGCGCTGAACTATGCGGTGGACAAGGCGCCGATCGTGCAAGGCGTGCTGCGCGGCCACGGCACCGTCGCCAACTCTCCGTTGCCGCTGATGGCCCACCACAACACAGACGTGAAGCCCTACCCCTTCGACCCGGCCAAGGCGAAGGCACTGCTGACGGCAGCGGGCTATCCGAACGGCTTCAAGACCAGCATGCTGGTCGCCGGCGGCGACGCCACGGCGCGCCAGGTCGCGTCCGTCTTGCAGTCGTCGCTCAAAAAGGTCGGTGTGGACGTCGAGCTGCAAAGCATCGAGTCGAGCTCGCAGTTCAGCACCACCAAGGCCGGCAATTTCGAGCTTTCGCTCGGGCGTGCTTCCAGCGATACCATCGACCCCGACCAGCTGATCGGCTTCCTGGTGGTGAACCCCGAGCGCGCGAACGCCTATCACACTCAGTGGAAGGACGAGCGCATCAATGAGCTGTACGCGCTGGAGCGTAAAACCCCTGAGGGCGAAGAACGCGGCAAGATGTTCAAGGAGATCGAGGCCCGCGCGCACGATGGCGCCCCCTTCATCTTCCTGTATCGCCAGACGTCGACCTTCGCCCATCGCAAGAATGTCACCGGTTTCACTCTGATGCGGACCTCCAACTACGATTTGCGCAACGTGGTGATCCAGTAGTCTTTCTGTTCTTGCCACTGTCTTGAAAATCGCCTGGTTCTGCGCATGGCGGCTGGTGCAGCTGGTGCCGGTGCTGATCGGCATCACGCTGATCGCCTTTCTGCTCCTGCGCGTGATGCCGGGCGATCCCGCCACCTTGATGCTCGGTGCGCGCGGTAACGCCGACGATATTGCGGCCCTGACAAAGCAGCTCGGCCTCGACCGGCCGTTGTGGCGGCAGTATCTCGGTTTTCTCGGTGAGGTGGTGACGGGCAGCTTCGGCATTTCGATCGCGTCGCGTCGTGCCGTCGGCCTCGAGATGATGGAGCGGCTCTGGCCCACCCTCGCGCTGGTAGGCCTGAGCACCCTGCTGGCGGTACTGATGACGGTGCCTCTGGCAGTGCTGGCGGCAGTGCGGCGCGGCGGCTGGTTCGATCACGTGATCAAGCTGGCGTTCATCGTCGCGCTCTCAATGCCCGCTTTCTGGCTCGGGATCCTGTTGGTGCTGTTGCTTTCACTCGCTGTACCGATGTTTCCGGTCTCGGGCTACGGTGACGGCTTCGCGAGCCGGCTGCACCATCTCATGCTGCCCTCGTTCGTGATCGCGCTCGGCACCGCCTCGCTGACGATCCGCTCTTTGCGCAGCTCGATAATCGGGGTTCTTGGCGCCGATTATGTCGACACCGCGCGGGCCAAGGGTTTGCCTGAGCGGCTGGTGCTGTGGCGCCACGTGCTGCGCAATTCGCTGATGTCGACCATTTCGATCCTGGCCGTGCACACGAGCTGGGTCATCGGCGGCACCGTGGTCGTCGAGACGGTGTTTGGAATCCCCGGCCTCGGCTACCTGCTGGTCTCGTCCATTTCCGCCCGCGACTATCCGATGGTGCAGGGGCTGACCGTGATGTTCGCCCTGCTGGTGGTGGCGATCAACCTGATGGCCGATGTCGCGTACGTGGTCGTCGATCCACGGCTTACGCTCGCCTGACAATGCCTGTTTCGGAAGACGAGCGCTGGCGGAAGCTTATCGGCAACGGCAACTTGCAGCTCGGCTTGGCGATGCTGCTGCTGCTATTGCTTGCGGGGATCTTCGGGCCTCGCGTCCTGGGTCACGATCCGCTCGAAGTCGATTTTGGCGTGGCGCTGGTGTCGCCCAGCTTGGCGCACCCGTTCGGCACAGACGAGCTTGGACGCGACGTGCTCGCCCGGGTGCTGGCTGCGACCTTCGTCGATCTCCAGGTGGTGGCCGTCTGCGTGATCCTGCCCTTCGTGATCGGCAGTCTGATCGGGCTTGCCTCGGGCTATATCGGCGGCTGGTTCGACCTGGTGCTCATGCGCCTTGTCGACGTGCTGCTCGCGTTTCCCCACTACGTGCTTGTGATCAGCATCGTGGGTGCGCTCGGGCCCGGCATCCAGAACCTCTACCTGACCTTCGCGCTCGTGGTGTGGATCTCGTTCGCGCGCATCGTGCGTGCCGAGGTGCTGTTGGCCAAGCGGGCGGAATATGCCCAAGCAGCCAGGCTCTTGGGTTTCAGCCAAGCGAGGATCATGCTGCGTCACATCCTGCCCAACGCGATCACGCCGGCCATCGTCTTCATGATGTCCGACGTGGTGCTCACCATCCTCGCTGTCACGTCGCTCGGGTTCCTTGGGCTCGGGATCCAGCCGCCCACTCCCGAGTGGGGGCTAATGATCGCCGAGGGGCGCACTTTCCTGCAGGACGGCTGGTGGATCTCGCTCTTTCCCGGTCTCGCAATCGTGTATGTGGGTATCACGTTCACGCTGATGGGCGAAGGGCTCGACGATTTCCTGCGACCCAAGGGATGACTGTGCAAGACGCGGGTCCGCCGCTGCTGCGGGTCGAATCGCTGCGGGTTCGTTTCGCCACCGGCTCGAAACACCTGACGGCGGTGGACGACGTCAGCTTCGAGATCCCTGCAGGCGAGGTGTTCGGCTTGGTCGGCGAATCAGGATGCGGCAAGACGGTGACCTGCCGGTCGCTGATCGGCCTGTTTGGCGGCGCCAAGCCCGAGGCCACCACCGGCAGCATCCGCTTCAATGGGCGTGAGCTGCTCGGCTCGAGCGACCTCGATTGGCACTTGGTGCGAGGCACCGAGATTGCGATGATCTTTCAGGACCCGATGACTTCGCTGAACCCGACGATGCGCATCGGCGCGCAGATTGCCGAGGGATTGCGAGAGCACCGCGGGCTTGGCGTGCGTGAAGCGCGAGCCGCGACCATCGAACTTCTGGCCTCGGTGGGCGTGACCGCACCCGAGCGCCGCCTGGCCGACTATCCACATTCGTTCAGCGGCGGGATGCGCCAGCGCGTGCTGATCGCCATTGCGCTGGCCTGCCGACCGCACCTGCTGATCGCTGACGAGCCGACCACCGCGCTGGATGTGACGGTGCAAGACCAGATCCTCAAGCTGATCCTCAAGCTGCGCGATGAAACCTCGATGGGCGTGCTGCTGGTGACCCACGACCTAGGCGTGATTGCGCAGACTTGCGACCGCGTGGCGGTCATGTACGCCGGCAAGATTGTGGAGATGGCGAGCACAGGGCAGCTCTTCGCACGCCCCTCGCATCCCTACACGCGGGCGCTGCTCAACGCGCTACCCGCGCACGCGCGACGCGGCGAACGGCTCGATCCCATCGCCGGAGAGCCGCCGAATCTGGTGGCACCGCCGTCTGGATGCCGTTTTCATCCGCGGTGCCCCTTTGCGATCGACGCCTGCCACGAGGTCGTGCCGGATCTGGTCGACGTAGAACCAGGGCATCGCAGTGCCTGCCTGCGGGTGGGGGAACTCGGATGACCGCGGCTGCGGCCTTGCTCTCGGTACGCGACCTGGAAAAGCGCTATGAGCTTGCGCGCAGCGCGCGCGCCATCCTCACACGCCAGCCACGCCGCCAGCTGCACGCCTTGCGCCAAGTGTCGCTGGACCTGGCACCGGGCGAAACGCTCGGCATCGTCGGTGAATCCGGATGCGGTAAGAGCACGCTGGCGCGGTGCATGGCAGGGCTCGAGGCACCGGATGGCGGCGAGATTCTCTGGCAGGGCGAACCGTTAGCCACGGTCGCCAGCGGCCGCGTGCGGGCCAGGCGAATTCAGATGGTGTTCCAGGATCCTTATGCCTCGCTCAATCCACGCATGAGCCTCGCGGCGCTGCTCGACGAGGTGCTGGCGGTGCACGAACTGGCTGCTACCCGAGCGGAGCGCAGATACAAGGTCGACGAACTCCTTACGACTGTGGGCCTCGCGCCGCGCTTGAAAGACCGGCTGCCGCACGCCCTGAGCGGCGGGCAGCGACAGCGCGTCAGCATCGCACGGGCGCTGGCTGTGTCGCCCGAGGTGCTGATCGCCGACGAGCCCGTGTCGTCGCTGGATGCCTCCATCCAGGCGCAGATCATCAACCTGCTGGAAGACCTGCGCGAGCGCCGCAAGATCGCGCTGGTCTTCATCTCGCACGATCTGAACGTCGTGCGGCACATCAGCGACCGCATTGCCGTGATGTATCTCGGCCAGGTGGTGGAGACGGCCCGAACCGATGCCCTGTTCGCGCGGCCGTGCCACCCTTACACGCGGGCCTTGCTGGCCGCGATTCCAAAGCCGGATCCGACCCAACGCTCATCGGCCCTCGCGCTCGCCGGCGAATTGCCCGACCCCGCCCATCCGCCGCCCGGCTGCAGTTTCTCGTCGCGTTGCCCCTGGGTCGTGCCCCGTTGCACCGCCGAAGCGCCTGCCTTGCTGGCGATGCCAGGCCAGCGGCTGGTGCGATGTTCCAACCCGGACGCGTTGCCGCACACAGCGGACGACCGGCTGTCCGAGGACCCGACAGGAGGTATCCGTGTTCTATCAAAATGATCCGTCGGCCCAGCGCATCGGCGAGGCGCTTGTGGCCGCGGCGGGCGAAGGCATGGCGAAAGCGGGCCTGGCATCGACCGATTTCAGCCTTACCCTGCTGCTGCATCCGGATGCGGAGAAACGCTCTTCTGCACCGCCGCGGGGATTTGCGTATCGCGGCGCTACGAGCTACTACCCCTGCAGCGTGGTCAAGCTGTTCCTTGTGGTCGCGGCGCAGCAGGACTTGGACGAAGGCCGCCTGACCGCGCACGAAGAGCTCTCCAGGGCCATGCAGGACATGATCCGCTGGTCGAGCAACACCGCGACCAACTACGTGATAGATCTACTGAGCGGCACCACGGGTGACACCTTACTCGACGACGCGGCGATGCGCGAATGGGTGGTCGCGCGCAGCAATATCAATCTGTACTACCAGCGCCTGGAGCCGGAGCTTTGCGCAGACATCAACCTGTCGCAAAAGCTGATGGACGACGACCGCTATGGCCGCGAAAAGATGTTCGTCCGCTGGCAGGGCCGGAACAACCACAACCGCCTGACCAGCAACGCCGCGGTCTGGCTGATGGCGCAGGTGATGTGCGGCGACCTGATGCCCGCAGAGAGCGCCGAATCCGTCGCCAGAATGCTGCATCGGCCGATCGACGACGCCGAGTTCGTCGCCGTGCCCGCCTCCCAGATTGTGGGCTACCTCGGCGGCAACCTGCCCGCAGGCGCGACGCTTTGGTCGAAGGCGGGCCGCACGCTATGGACCGGCGACGCCCTCGCCAGCTACCGCCGCCACGACCTGGCGCATGTGAAATTGGACAGTGGCGCACGCTTCACATTGGCGGTCTTTACCCAGGGACAGGCCATCGCCCTGGACGACAGGTTTCTGCCCGGGATTGGGCGGCTGGCGTGTGAACTGGTTGGGGCGGCGGCTGATCACTGAATCTCTGCAGAGGACAAACAACGTGTGACGAATGAGAACAGACCTGAAATACGCCGAGCCCCACTCGAGGCAAGGCCCGAGAACTTCTTGGACGCGTGACCTGAAGGTGACGGCTCCTTTCGCCTGCATGTGAAGTGCAGGTCGAGCAAGGGGAGTTGAACCTCTGGTTAGCTGACCGTTGTGACCGACTCTTGGCCGAAACAGGGAGTATGGCCCTCTACTTCGCAGTCAATTCCGATGTTGCTGGTGCGGCCAACGGGGCGATGGCCTGTCCCCTCGCCTCCGATGCTTTCAAGAAGTCTATGTGCGTGCCGACCTGAACACGCGAATACGGATGCCGTACCGAAGCCGCAGGTTAGGAGAGCATGCGGAACGGAAGCGCGGGACGGGCGCCAGCCCTAAGTTACACGCTGACCAGTCGTGATGTGGCGCTCTGCATTACGAGATAGGGCGTGGGCTTGGCGTTGACGGACCCCAGCACCGCCGGCCTCGCCCGGCAGAGGACGAACCCAAACGCGTGGCAACACCCGCGCCATGCTCTCGCCCCTTGTGCTGATCGCGGCCGCGCTTCGGCTTCGATGTTGTTGCGGGGCACAGAGCAAACGGGATGGCAGGCAGCATGCATCCCGCGTTTGCGGAACGCGGAACAAAGTCCGTCGGTCCGAAACGACCTAACCTGTTGATTATTGGCTCCCCGACCTGGGCTCGAACCAGGGACCTGCGGATTAACAGTCCGACCGGTCATTCCTCGGAAAGCCACGCCAGATAACGATCTCCGCGAAAATGGCCGGTAATATTTTCGGCCGATTTCCACTCTTTTCCCCTCGGAAGCCTCAATTCGACGTTGGGATATTACCGGGGTCTGTCGCGCTTCACCGTATCCAACGAGGACCATTCCTAAAGGGATCCGGGCAATCGCCCGGCTCCTAGATGCCGATCGCTGACAGCCCTTCAGCCGCAACTCGCCAAGGGTCTTGGCGGTACCGCTCACGGTCCTTCCCATAGGGTGCGAAGTGGAACAGCGTACAGACCGTCGCCGAAATCGATGCCTGCTTCGCCGTCGTAAAGCACAACACCGCTAGCGAAACGCCTTCCCGCCGCCTCCTTGAGCTTCCGCAAGCCACGCAAATCGCGCTCGGCGACCGAGGCGGCCGCCTTGACCTCGACTCCGGCTACTTGTCCTGCGCCGCGCTCGATCACGATGTCCACCTCGAAGTCGTCGCGGTCGCGGAAGTGAAAGAACGACAACGGCTCGCTGCGCCCGCTTGCCTGCCGCCTGAGTTCCTGAAGAACGAAAGTCTCGAGTAGCGGACCCAGCATGTCGCGCTCTCGTTGAAGTGTTGCGGCATCCACGCCGAGCAGCGCGCACGCCACTCCGGTATCACCTATGTGCAGCTTGGGCGTTTTGACGAGCCGTGAGAGCCGATTGCTGTGCCATGGCGGCAGGCGTTCGACCAGGAACACTCGCTCGAGCAGCGTAACGTGCTCGTGGATCGTTGGGCGTGTGAGCTGGAACGGCGCCGCCAAATCGCTCACATTCAGCAGGCGCGCCGTATGACTCGCCGCCAGCGCGAGAAGGCGGGGAAGCGTGTCGAGGGAGCGGAGGCGCGACAGATCGCGCACGTCGCGCTGGATCTGGGTTTCGACGTAGTCGCGGTACCAGGCGCTGCGCCGCGCCGCCGTGCGCCGGGCAAGCGCCGCCGGGTAACCGCCCGCTGCAATGCGCTGGGCCAGGCCTATGCCGAGGCGTTCGGTAACGCGGCTGCGGAACCTGCCGCTGAAGAGCGCATCGAGAAAGCGCGGCGTGGCGCCAGCGAGCTCGCACTGTGCAAGTGGGTGCAAGCGCAGGATCCCCATGCGTCCGGCGAGCGAATCGGCAAGCGCAGGGATCAACAACACATTGGCAGAGCCGGTCAGGATGAACCGCCCAGGGACCCGACGCCGGTCGACAGAAGCCTTGAGCGCTGTGAACAGCGCGGGCGCGCGCTGCACCTCGTCGAGAATTACGTGGGCCGGTAGTTCTGCGACGAAGCCCACGGGGTCGCGTTCCGCTGCGGCGCGCACCGCGTCCTCGTCGAACGAGTAGTAGCGGTAGCCGCGCTTCTCTCCCACCAAGCGCGCCAACGTCGTCTTGCCACTCTGCCGGGGCCCGTGGATCAGGACCACCGGCGTGTCTGCTAGCGCCTCGCGCACGCGGGGTGCTAGCAGACGAGGAATGGGATCGGATGGGCTGGCCATGGCGAATGCTAGACCGATGCGCCGGCTGTATGCAAGTTTGCATGTCGGCTGATCGATAGTTCAGAGATCGGCTAATCGCAACCCCAGTCGGCGGCTAAACGAAAGGTGCGACGGCCCACGTCGAACGGCGTGCCGAATCTGGGCATTCCGATGACACACCCGATCTGCCCCTTTCCCCGCGAAAGCGAGTGTCCGACGGGTGGCGGGTACCCCGCTGAAGCCCGTGCCATGCGTCCGTGCGGCGCGCCTCCTCTTTTGAGTTCGGTGCGCGCTGTCAGGGATAGCGCAGCATTAGCGCCGGTACAGGCCGTCAGGAACTGCGCCGCGGTCTCAGTTCGTTGCGATCCGCCAAAGGCGCTTGATCTGCGAATTAAGAACTCCCTGGATCGGGCAAATGCTTCGTGCAGAGCCCTTCGAGAAGATCCGCGGCCACCACTCTATCGGTGCTCCCGTTCAGGAAGCGAGGGGAGACGCGCGTCGCGTGCGGATCGAGAGTCCGTCGCTCTCGGTTTTGTATCTACTTGAATGACGGCGACTAAATGAGGAGTGTGGGAAAAAGTATTACCGGGAAATTTACCGAAGCCAGCGGCTCGAACGACCCTAACCCATTTGCCCTTCCTGAGACAAGGGTAACACTTCATTCCGGACACATAGGTAACACTTCCGGCATTTTGGGGAAACCAAGATGCCATGGCAGGAGTGTTACAAAATGGATGAAAGACTTCGATTTGTAGCCCGGTTGCTCGATGGCGAAAAGATGGCTGCGTTGTGCCGCGAGTTCGAGGTCTCGCGCAAGACCGGCTACAAGATCTTCCAACGATATAAAAACTGCGGACTCGAGGGGCTCACCGATCGCAGTCGACGACCGTACCGGCAAGCGAATCAGCTGCCGTTGCAAATCGAAAAGCTGATTGTTCGGCTCAAGCGCGAGCGACCGAGCTGGGGCGCGCCCAAGATTCGAGAGAAGCTGAGACGCCTTCACAGTGATATTCCGACTCCCGCTATCAGCACCGTGCACGCGGTGCTCGATCGCCATGGACTGGTCTGCCATGGCCGCAAACGACGCTACAAGGCGCAGGGCACTACCCTCTCCAAGCCCCTTCAAGCTAACGATCTCTGGTGCGCCGATTACAAAGGCGAGTTCATGCTCGCTGACAAACGTTATTGTTATCCGCTCACCATCACCGACTTTGCCAGTCGCTACTTACTGAGCTGTGAGGCGTTGTCGACCACCCAGGAAATCTATGCCTTCAGCGTGTTCGAACGCGTCTTCAAAGAATTTGGTTTGCCGTCTGCCATCCGCACCGACAACGGCGTGCCCTTCGCCAGCCCGCACGCCCTGTTTGGCTTGAGTAAGCTCTCGGTATGGTGGCTGCGGCTCGGTATCGCGATCGAACGCATCAAACCCGGTCATCCCGAGCAGAATGGCCGCCACGAGCGCATGCACCTAACGTTGAAGAAAGAAGCCACGAAACCGGCGGCAGACAACTTCTTGCAGCAGCAGGCGAAGTTCGATGACTTCATCGAGTGTTTCAACCACCAGCGGCCGCACCAGGCGCTCAACATGAAATATCCCGCCGAGCTCTACCGCCGCTCACCCCGCCCCTACCGCGGAATCAGCGAGCTTCAGTACCCGTTCCACGATCGCACCATTACCATCACCCAATGCGGTCGCATCTGCGTCGGCCGCCGCAAGATCAATCTCAGCACCGTCTTCGCCGGCCAAAACGTCGGCATCAAGGAGGTTAGCGATAAAATCTGGCTGGTCACCTTTATGGAATACGACTTGGGCTTCTTCGATCACGAGACCGGTCGCCTGGCAAGCGCCGACAACCCGTTCGCCGCGAAAGTGTTACCTATGTCTCCGGTATAAACCGTTACCCATGTGACCGGAATAGACCTTCTGAATATCTGGTGGCCAAGGGCGGAATTGAACCACCGACACAAGGATTTTCAGTCCTCTGCTCTACCAACTGAGCTACTTGGCCAAGCCTGCAATTATAGCAAAGGCGGCCCGACTGCCCTGAACCTTGGTAACCATTGTCGCCGGCTTGGTTCCGGCGCCGAAAAATGCCAGCAATTCGGCCAGCGTTTCCTCGGGCACCTCCTCGGCGAGGAAGTGGCCCGACGGCAGCGGCTTGCCGCGCACATCGCGCGCAGCGCTTTTCCAATCGACGATCGGGTTGAACAGTCGGTTGACCACGCCTTTCGTTCCCCATAGTGCAAGCACCGGGCAGGCGATCCTTGCGTCCGCGTCCGCCGCATCGTGTTCGAAGTCGATTGTCGCCGCCGCCCGATAGTCCTCGCAGGTGGCGTGGATCGTCGCCGGGTCGCGGAAGCAGCGCTCGTACTCGGCGAGCGCACGCGGGTCGAAGTTCTGCGAGCCCCGACGACCAGCCGGCGAGCTTCCTGCGCAGGTAGTAGACCGGATCGGCGCCGATCAGCCGCTCGGGCAGATCGAACGGCTGGATCAGGAAGAACCAGTGGTAGTACGCCGTGGCGAAGGCCTTGTCGGTGTGGCCGTACATGATGCGGGTCGGCGAGATGTCGAGCATCGCGACACGTTCGACGGCGCGCGGGATGATCGAGGCCATCCGGTACGCACCCGCGCGCCGCGGTCGTGGCCGGCGAGCGGGAACCGCGCGAAGCCGAGCGCGCGCATCACCTCGACCTGGTCCTGCGCCATCGCGCGCTTCGAGTAGTTGACGTGGCCGGGCGCCGCCGTCGGGCTTCGATGATCCCCGTAGCCGCGAAGGTCGGCGCACACGACGGTGAAGCGCTCGGCGAGCCGTGGCGCGATCCGGTGCCACATCGCGTGCGTCTGCGGATAGCCGTGCAGCAGCAGGAGCGGCGGGCCGCTGCCGCCGGCAACGCATCGTATCCGCGCACCGGAGGTATCGATTTCCTGCGAGCGAAAGCCCGGAAACAGCGCGGCGGCGGCCTCGTTCACCGGTTCAGGCAATCAATGCTCGCACTTGGCTCGCGTCGACCGAAGCCGGCCCCTTGCGTGACCGCACTGAGCGGGGCGTCCAACCTCCGTTGCACCGCGGTCGACATCCCCATCAGTGGATTTCCGGATCCGGCGTCGGTGCTGTGCCCTCGAGGAAGTCGAAGTCGCAGCCGTGGTCCGCCTGCGTAATGTGCCGCTGATAGAGGGCGCCGAAGCCACGCTCGAACTTCGGCGCCGGCGCTTCCACACAGTGCGACGGCGCGCGAGCTCGTCCGCGCCGACCTTTAGCTCAAGCCGTCGCGCCGGCACGTCGAGCTCGATCAGGTCGCCGTCCTCGACCAGCGCCAGCGGATCATCCGCCTACGAGAGGATTCAACAAGACGACGAACGAGAACACGCATAACAT
>CAWGKT010000012.1:0-1070392 GCA_963823215.1 uncultured beta proteobacterium | reverse complement strand
GCCAGCGTTCTGCTCTACCTCGGCATCGCCCGGAACTACGAACCGTTGCTGCTGGTGCCGATCGGCGCAGGTTGCCTGCTGGCGAACCTGCCGCTGTCACCGCTCATCGCCGAGGAGGGAATGCTGCGCCTGCTCTACCACGCCGGCGTTGCCAACGAGGTGTTCCCGCTGCTCATCTTCATCGGCATCGGCGCACTCACCGACTTCGGGCCATTGCTCGAAAACCCGCGGATGGTGCTCCTGGGCGCGGCGGGCCAGTTCGGGATCTTCCTCACGCTGATCCTGGCGCTGCTGCTCGGGTTCAGCCGCGAGGAAGCGGCCTCGATCGGCATCATCGGCGCGATTGACGGCCCGACGTCAATCTACGTCAGCGGGATCCTCGCCCCGCATCTGCTCGGCCCGATCACGGTCGCGGCCTACAGCTACATGGCGTTGGTGCCGATCATCCTCCCGCCCATCATGCGCGCATTGACGACGCAAAAGGAGCGGGCAATCCGCATGCCCTACAGCCAGCGCGCGATCAGCCGGCGCACGCGCATCCTCTTCCCGATTTTCGTCACCGTGCTCGTCGGCACGCTGGTGCCGTTCGCCACGCCGCTGATCGGAATGCTGATGCTCGGCAACCTGATGAAGGAGTCGGGTGCGGTCGAGCGGCTCACCAAGGCGTCGGCAGCAGAGATCGCCAATGTCGTCACCCTCTTTCTCGGGCTCGCGATCGGTTCCACGATGGTCGGCGTCGAGTTCTTGAAGCCCAGCACGCTTGCCATAATGGTCCTCGGCATCATTGCGTTCACGTTCGACGCGGCGGCGGGATTGATCTTCGGCAAGGTTCTCAACGTGGCAAGCGGCGGGCGCTTCAACCCGCTGATTGGCGCCGCCGGCATCAGCGCGTTTCCGATGGCGGCGCGCGTCGTGCACAAGGTCGCGCAGGACGAGGACTTCGAGAACTTCCTGCTGATGCACGCGATGGGGGCCAACGCCGCCGGCCAGGTGGCGAGCGTCGTCGCTGGCGGAGTCGTGCTGGCACTCATGGGGGCCGGATAGACGGACCGCCGCTTGTCGGATCGGCGTGATGGCCTTGCCCCCGGGGTCCGGTCGACCGGTGGTGGCGGTACCGCGTGACCACAGGGTGATGAGAGGAGGGGACTTCGATGCACATTCGGCCATTCCGGATCCTGGGTCTGCAGCAGATCGCCATCGGCGGGCTCGACAAGCAGCGACTGCGCGCGCTCTGGGTCGACACGCTGGGGATCGAGGCGACCGGCACCTACCGCAGCGCGCGCGAGAACGTGGACGAGGACATCCTCGCAGTCGGGCGCGGTCCGTTCCGGGTCGAGGTGGATCTGATGCAGCCGCTCGACGCCGCGAAGAAACCCGCCGTCCACGATCCGGCGCTCAACCACATCGGCCTGTGGGTGGACGATCTCGCGGCCGCGGTCGCCTGGCTGGGCGCGCAGGGCATGCGCTTCACCCCCGGCGGGATCCGGAAGGGCGCCGCCGGTCACGACGTGTGCTTCATCCACCCGAAGGGCAACGAGGCGTCCCCCCTCGGCGGCGAGGGTGTGCTGATCGAGTTGGTGCAGGCGCCGCCCGAGGTAATCGCGGCATTCGCTTAGCCTGACGCTGCGCCCGGCGGATCGCCGGCGCAGCTTCGGCTCGGCATCGGCCGCGGCCTTCGCGCCGGCTTAACGCGGGCTACCTGAATTCGAGGATGGGCTGGTCGACCGCCAGACTGTCGCCCTGCGCCGCGCGCACTTCCTTGATCACGCCATCGGCTTCCGCGCGCAGCACGTTTTCCATCTTCATCGCTTCGATCACCGCGAGCTTCTCGCCGGCCTTCACTTCCTGGCCGGCCTTCACCGCGAGTTCGGTGAGGAGCCCGGGCATCGGCGACAGCAGGAAGCGCGACAGATCCGGCTTGGGCTTGTCCGGCATCAACGACAGCAGGTGCGCCGCTCGCGCCGTCAGTACCGTGATCTCGGCCTGCGTGCCCCAATGGGTCACCCGGTAGCGCCAGCCGACGCGCTGGATCTGCAGGCAGACGTCCCGGCCGTTCCACCGCCCGCGGAAGATCAACTCGCCGAGCTTCCAGTCCGAGCGCAGCTCATGGGTTTCCCCTTCGCAGGCGATGGAGCACCCGCCCTCGATCGGAGTCAGGCGCAGCGCGAACCGCTGCGCGCCCATCATCACGACCCAGTCGTGCCCCACGTTCCGCCGGTGGCCGCGCAGCTGCCCCGAGATCTGCACCACGCGCGCGATGTAACGGCGGCGGGCGAGGGCGGCGACGGCGGCCAGCAGCAGCGGATCGTCGTGGACGGCGGTCGAGGCATGGAAGCCCTTGGGAAACGCTTCGGCGATGAAGCCGGTGTTGAAGTCGCCGGAGACGAAGCGTGGATGCTGCATCAGCGCCGCCTGGAACGCGATGTTCGACGCGACGCCGCGGATGACGAACGCGTTGAGCGCCTCGCGCATCCGCGCGATCGCCACGTCGCGCGTCGCGCCGTGGCAGATCAGCTTCGCGATCATCGAATCGTAGTACATCGACACTTCGCCGCCCTCGTACATGCCCGTGTCGACGCGAATCTGCCCGGGAATCTCGGGCGGCGGCATGAACTTGACGACGCGGCCGGAGGACGGCAGGAAGCTGCGGAACGGATC
Organism: uncultured beta proteobacterium; assembly: GCA_963823215.1. Taxonomy (GTDB): domain Bacteria; phylum Pseudomonadota; class Gammaproteobacteria; order Burkholderiales; family Casimicrobiaceae; genus CAIWHR01. Next base: position 1,067,734 of record CAWGKT010000012.1, on the reverse strand, counting down.
CTCGGCGTTGATCCGGCATTCGATCGCCCAGCCGTTGCGGCGCACGTCCTTCTGCGCAAAGGGCAGCCGCTCGCCGGCCGCGACGCGGATCATCAGCTCGACCAGATCGAGGCCCGTGATCGCCTCGGTGACCGGGTGCTCGACCTGCAGCCGGGTATTCATCTCGAGAAAATAGAATGACTTGTGCCTGTCGACGACGAACTCGACCGTGCCGGCCGACTGGTACTGCACGGCGCGAGCGAGCTGCACCGCCTGCTCGCCCATTGCGATCCGCGTCGCGTCGTCGAGGAACGGCGACGGCGCCTCCTCGATGACCTTCTGGTGGCGGCGCTGGATCGAGCATTCGCGCTCGTTGAGGTACACGACATTGCCGTGGGCATCGCCCAGGACCTGGATCTCGATGTGCCGTGGATCCTCGACGAACTTCTCGATGAATACCCGGTCGTCGCCAAACGCACTCTTCGCCTCGTTCCTGCAGGAGGCAAAGCCCTCGCGGCACTGAACGTCGTCGTACGCGACGCGCAGGCCCTTCCCGCCGCCGCCGGCCGAGGCCTTGATCATCACCGGATAGCCGATGCCCTTGGCGATCGCCACGGCCTCCTCGGCCGTGCCGATCGCGCTGTTGTGGCCGGGGATCGTCCGGACCTTGGCCGCCAGCGCGAGTTTTTTCGAGGCGATCTTGTCGCCCATCGCCTCCATCGCATGGGCCTTCGGGCCGATGAAGACGATGCCTTCGTTCTCGAGCGCAGTGCAGAAGGCCGGGTTCTCCGACAGGAACCCGTATCCCGGGTGAACGGCCTCGGCGCCGGTGTCCTTGCACACGTTGACGATGCGCTCGATCACGAGATAGCTCTGCGCGGACGGGGGCGGACCGATCGGCACCGCCTCGTCGGCCATCTCGACGTGGCGCGAGTCCCGGTCGGCATCCGAGTAGACGGCCACCGTCCGGATGCCCATGGCCCGCGCGGTCCTGATCACGCGGCAGGCGATTTCACCGCGATTGGCGATGAGGATTTTCTTGAACATGTGGGGGTCCTGTGACCGGTGCGCGTTGCGTGGGCGCGGATCAGAGCGGGATGTTGCTGTGCTTGCGCCACGGGTTCTCGACCTTCTTGTCGTGCAGCATCGCGAGCGAGCGGCAGATCCGCTTGCGCGTCTCGTGCGGCATGATGACGTCGTCGATGTAGCCGCGGCTGCCGGCGATGAACGGGTTGGCGAACTTCTTCCGGTATTCCTCGGTGCGCTCCGCGATCTTCCGCGGGTCGCCGATGTCCTTGCGGAAGATGATCTCGACCGCGCCCTTGGGGCCCATCACCGCGATCTCGGCGCTTGGCCAGGCGAAGTTGACGTCCCCCCGCAGGTGCTTGGACGACATGACGTCGTAGGCCCCGCCGTACGCCTTGCGCGTGATCACGGTGACCTTGGGCACCGTGCACTCGGCGTAGGCGAAGAGCAGCTTGGCGCCATGCTTGATGATGCCGCCGTATTCCTGCGCCGTGCCGGGCATGAAGCCGGGCACGTCGACGAAGGTGACGAGCGGTATGTTGAATGCGTCGCAGAAGCGCACGAAGCGCGCCGCCTTGACCGACGACTTGATGTCGAGGCACCCGGCCAGCACCAGCGGCTGGTTGGCGACGATGCCCACCGTCGAGCCGTCCATGCGCGCCAGTCCGGTCACGATGTTCCTCGCAAAGTCGGGGGCAAGCTCGAAGAACCCGCCTTCGTCGACCACCTTGTAGATCAGTTCCTTGACGTCGTACGGCTTGTTCGGGTTGTCGGGAACCAGCGTGTCGAGCGAGTGATCGAGCCGGTCGGCAGGGTCGTCCGTGGGGACGACCGGCGGCTTGTCGCGGTTGGAGCCGGGAAGGTAGCTGAACAGGGCGCGCACCATCAGCATGGCCTCGACGTCGTTCTCGAACGCGAGATCGGCCACGCCGGACTTCGAGGCGTGGGTCACCGCGCCGCCGAGATCCTCGGCGCTCACTTCCTCGTGGGTGACGGTCTTCACGACCTCGGGGCCGGTCACGAACATGTAGGAACTGTCCTTCACCATGAAGATGAAGTCGGTCATCGCCGGCGAGTACACGGCACCCCCCGCGCACGGCCCCATGATCACCGATATCTGCGGGACCACGCCCGAGGCCATCACATTGCGCTGGAACACCTCGGCATAACCGCCGAGCGACGCCACGCCCTCCTGGATCCGCGCACCGCCGGAATCGTTGAGCCCGATCACCGGCGCGCCGACTTTCATCGCGTGGTCCATGATCTTGCAGATCTTCTCGGCGTGCGCCTCCGACAGCGCGCCGCCGAAGACGGTGAAGTCCTGGCTGTAGACGAAGACCAGCCGGCCGTTGATCGTGCCGTAGCCGATGACCACGCCGTCGCCGGGAATCTTCTGGTCCGCCATGCCGAAGTCGTGGCAGCGGTGCTCGACGAACATGTCCCATTCCTCGAAGCTTGCCGGGTCGAGCAGGAGCTCGAGGCGTTCGCGCGCCGTCAGCTTGCCCTTGGCGTGCTGCGCATCGATGCGTGTCTGGCCGCCACCCAGCCGCGCGGCAGCGCGCTGGTTTTCGAGTTCGCGAATGATCTCGTGCATGCGTGGACTCCCCGATGAAAGTGTTGTGCGCTTGGACGCGGGCCCGGCCGGCGGCGAATCCGCTTCAGTCGCTCCGCGCGCGGGCGAGCAGGCGCTCGGCCGCCATCGCCGGCGTGAGTTGGCCCGCGGCGACCGCGTCGAGCGTCGCCGGCAGCAGCGCGCAAACGCCCTGGTGCGCGCGGAAGTCGGCGCGCAGCCGCGCGTCGATCAAGGTCCACATCCAGTCGAGCGCCTGTCCGCGGCGACGGGCGGCGAACTCGCCGGTCGATTGCATCGTGTCGCGGTAGCGCAGGACCTCGCCCCAGAATGTCGCGCTGCCGTCGCCCTTGATCCCCGACAGCGCGAGCACCGGCGGCTGCCAGTTGGGCGAGGAGGGGCGCACGATCGCGAGCGCGTTCAGAATCGTGTGCTGCGCGGTCCGGGCGAGCTGCGGATCGAGGTCGGCCTTGTTGATCACGATCAGGTCGGCGAGCTCGACGATCCCCTTCTTGATTGCCTGCAGGTCGTCGCCGGCGTTCGGCAGCTGCAGCAGCACCATCATGTCGGTCATCCGGACCACCGCGGTTTCCGATTGGCCGACGCCGACCGTCTCGACGATGATGACGTCGAACCCGGCCGCCTCGCACACCAACAGCGCCTCGCGCGTGCGCGCCGCCACGCCGCCAAGCGAACCGCCCGTGGGGGACGGCCGGATGAATGCCTGCGGCGCGCGCGCCAGTTCCTCCATCCGCGTCTTGTCGGCGAGAATCGAACCACCCGTGACGGTGCTCGACGGGTCGACCGCGAGCACCGCAACCCGGTGCCCCTGCTTGATCAGATACAGGCCGAGGGCTTCGATGAACGTCGACTTGCCCACGCCCGGTGCACCGCTGATGCCGACGCGTATCGAGTGGCCCGTGTGCGGCAGCAGCGCCTCCAGCACGGCCTGGCCGCGCGACTGGTGATCGCGACGCGTCGATTCGATCAGCGTGATGGCCTTGGCGAGCGCCCGGCGCTCGCCGCTCCGTATGCCCGCCACCAGCATTCGATCGGCGGCGCCGAGCGCGCACTCCGCGCCGGGACCGTCGCCGATTTTCGAGGCCGCGCGGTTCATCGGCAAGCGCCGGCGCGCGCCGTCTGCGGCACGCCGCCGCGGCACGCCGCGCGGCGCATCATGCCGCCCGCTTCGCCCGCGTCGCGCGGATCGGCGGCGAGCACTTCTTTCGCCGCCGCGCTGATCACGGTGCCGGGGCCGAATACCGCGGCCACGCCCGCGGTGGCCAGAAAACCGTAGTCCTGCGCCGGGATGACGCCGCCGACGACGACCAGGACGTCCGCGGCGCCCTGCGCCCGCAGCGCCGCGATCATCTGCGGCACCAGCGTCTTGTGGCCGGCGGCGAGCGTGGAGACGCCAACGACGTGGACGTCGTTCTCGATGGCCTGGCGCGCGGCCTCCTCCGGGGTCTGGAACAGCGGCCCGATGTCGACGTCGAAGCCCAGATCGGCGAACGCGGTGGCGATCACCTTGGCGCCGCGGTCGTGGCCATCCTGCCCGAGCTTCGCCACCATCAGCCGCGGCCGGCGCCCCTCCTCCTCGGCGAACCGGGCGACGTCCCGCTGCAGATCCTTCCACGCGCGGTCGTTCTCGAACGCTGCGCCGTAGACGCCCGACACGCTCTCGGTGCGCGCCCGGTAGCGGCCATACACCTGCTCCAGCGCGTCTGAAATCTCGCCGACGGTCGCGCGCACGCGCACGGCGCCGATCGCGAGGTCGAGCAGATTGCCGGTTCCCGCGCGCGCGGCTTCGGTCAGCGCGTCCAGCGCGGCCGCCACGGCCCCTGCGTCGCGACGGGCGCGCACTTCCGCCAGCCGCTTCAGCTGCGCTTCGCGCACGGCGGTGTTGTCGATCTCGCGGGTGGCGATCGGGGCCTCGGCATCGAGCCGGTACTTGTTGACGCCGACGATGACGTCCTCGCCGCGGTCGATGCGCGCCTGCTTCGCCGCCGCGCACTGCTCGATCCGGAGCTTCGCCCAGCCGCTCTCGACCGCCTTGGTCATGCCGCCCATCGCCTCGACTTCCTCGATGATCGCCCATGCCGCGTCGGCCATGTCCTGGGTGAGCTTTTCCATCAGGTAGGAGCCGGCCCACGGGTCGATCACGTTGCAGATGTGGGTCTCTTCCTGAATCATCAGCTGCGTGTTGCGGGCGATGCGGGCGGAGAAGTCGGTCGGCAGCGCGATCGCCTCGTCGAACGAGTTCGTGTGCAGCGACTGCGTGCCCCCAAACACCGCCGCCAGCGCCTCGATCGTGGTGCGCACGACGTTGTTGTAGGGATCCTGTTCGGTGAGCGACCACCCGGACGTCTGGCAGTGCGTGCGCAGCAGCATCGACTTCTGCTGCTTCGGCGCGAACTCCTGCATCACGCGCCACCAGAGGAGGCGCGCGGCGCGCAGCTTGGCGATCTCGAGATAGAAGTTCATGCCGATGGCGAAGAAGAACGACAGCCGGCCGGCGAACGCGTCGACGTCCATGCCGGTCGCCAGGGCGGTGCGCACGTATTCCTTGCCGTCGGCGAGCGTCAGCGCCAGCTCCAGCGCCTGCGTCGCGCCCGCCTCCTGCATGTGGTAGCCGGAGATCGAGATCGAGTTGAACTTCGGCATGTGCCTCGTCGTGTACCCGATGATGTCGCCGATGATCCGCATCGACGGCGCCGGCGGGTAGATGTACGTGTTGCGGACCATGAACTCCTTGAGGATGTCGTTCTGGATGGTCCCGGCGAGCTGCTCCTGCCGCACGCCCTGCTCCTCGGCGGCGACGATGTAGCCGGCGAGCACCGGCAGCACCGCGCCGTTCATAGTCATCGACACCGACACCCGGTCGAGCGGGATGCCGTCGAACAGGATCTTCATGTCCTCGATCGAGTCGATCGCCACGCCCGCTTTCCCGACGTCGCCCACCACGCGCGGATGATCGGAATCGTAGCCGCGGTGGGTGGCCAGATCGAAAGCCACCGACACGCCCTGGCCGCCGCCGTCGAGGTTGCGCCGGTAGAACGCATTCGATTCCTCGGCGGTGGAAAAGCCGGCGTACTGGCGGATCGTCCACGGCCGCTGGGCGTACATCGTCGGTTGCGGGCCGCGGACGAACGGCGCGAACCCGGGCAGCGTGTCGGCGTGGGGGAGGCTCCTGGTGTCGGCCGCCGTATAGAGCGGCTTGACCGGAATGCCCTCCGGCGTGTGCCATACCAGACTGTCGACTGGCTGGCCGCGCAGCGCTTTCATGGCGGCCGCGCGCCACGCCTCGTAGTCGGCGCCTTCGCTTTTTGCCATGCTCAACCCTCCCTCTTCGGCCGCCGTCGGTCGATTGGCCGGTCGCCACGATGGCCGTTGCGGGCTTGACGCGGACGATGGCATCAAGGGCGAATTTTACACCCGCCGGCCCATCGGCCGCCGTCCAGGCGGCGCCGCGAAGGCGTGCCGCGTCACTTGCCGAGATAGTGGTTCGGCAGCCAGGTCGCGATTTCGGGAGCAAGGCACAACAGCACGATCGCGATCGCCCCACGGCAGAAAGACGCGCGCGTCCATCCCCCAGCCCGGCCAAACCGGGTAAGATTGAACCCGAAAAAATACCGGGGCTGAGAGCCCGAACCCGCGAACGTCATCCGCGTTGCGGTCGCAACGCAACTTTGAAGGAATGAAATAAATGGCACGTAATCTTTCGGCAGGCATTGCAGCGGTTGGCTCAGCGATGGCGCGGCGGCAATTCCATTCGTCCGCAGGCGCCACCCACCGGGGACCACTACCGCTGGCGATGGCCGGTGCAATGGCGTTCACGCTTGCGATCTCCTTTCCCGCCGCGGCCTGGGAGCCGACGAAGCCCGTCGAGTTCGTGGTTCCGGCAGGCACGGGCGGCGGCGCCGACCAGATGGCGCGGTTGCTGCAGGGCGTCATCACGAAGAACAACCTGATGAAGCAGCCGATGATCGTCGTCAACAAATCGGGCGGCGCGGGGGCGGAAGGCTTTCTCGCGATCAAGGACGCCAAGGGCGATCCGAACAAGATCATCATCACGCTCTCGAACCTGTTCACGACGCCGCTCGCCACAGGCGTGCCGTTCAACTGGAAGGACATGACGCCGGTCGCGATGCTGGCGCTCGACCAGTTCGTGCTGTGGGTCAATGCGGAAACCCGTACAAGACCGCGAAGGATTACCTCGACGCCGTGAAGGACGGCGGCCCCAACAAGTTCAAGATGGGCGGCACCGGGTCCAAGCAGGAAGACCAGATCATCACCGTCGCCATCGAGAAGGCCACGGGCACCAAGTTCACCTACATCCCGTTCAAAGGCGGCGGCGACGTCGCGGTGCAGCTCGTCGGCAAGCACATCGACTCCTCCGTCAACAACCCGATCGAGGCGGTGGCGCAGTGGCGCGCCGGCGCGCTGCGGCCGCTGTGCGTGTTCGACGACGAGCGGATGCCGTACAAGGCGAAGGTCACGGACGCGATGTCCTGGAACGACATCCCGAGCTGCAAGCAGGCCGGCGTCGGCGTCGACTACCTGATGCTGCGCGGCATCTTCATGCCGGCCGGCGTCACGAAGGAGCAGGTCGATTTCTACGTCGACCTGTTCAGGAAGGTGCGCGAAACGCCGGAATGGAAGAAGTTCATGGAGGACGGCGCGTTCAATACGACATTCCTCAGCGGCCCGGCGTATGCCAAGTGGGTCGAGAGCGCCGAGAAGACGCACGTGGAGTTGATGCGCGAAGCCGGATTCCTGGCCAAGCCGTGATGGCCGAAGGGTGCCGCACGGGCCACCGCGCGGCGCCGCCTCGACCGCCTCCCGCTCGGACACCGTGCGCACTGCGATGCGCCGCGGGGAATCCATGAGCAACCGGAGGCCAACTGCCGGCGACGCCGGCATTTCGACGCGCACGATGGAAATTGCCGTCGCGGCGATCCTGTTCGCGCTTGGCGCGCTCGTCGTGTTCGACAGCATCCGCCTGGGCGCGGGCTGGGCGGAAGACGGCCCGCAGTCCGGCTATTTTCCGTTCTACATCGGGCTGCTGCTCTGCATCTCGAGCGTGGCGACGCTGACGCAGGTGGCGCTCGCCGAATGGAGGCGCCGCGGCGAGTTCCACGGTGCGATCGCCGAGCGGCGCAGCCAGTTCGTCGCCTGGGGGCCGCTCCGTCTGGTCCTGTCCGTCCTCCTGCCGGCCGTGGTCTATGTCGCGGCCGTCCAGCTGATCGGCATCTACGTCGCGTCGGCGATCTACATCACGATGTTCATGCGCTGGCTGGGCAAGTACCCGTGGCCGAGGAGCATGGCGGTCGGCGCGGGCGTCAGCGTCGTTCTCTTCCTCATGTTCGAAGTCTGGTTCAAGGTGCCGCTCTTCAAGGGCGCCTACGACCCGCTGGCGTGGCTCGGCTTCTGAGCACCGCCCGCCGCAACCTGTCCAGGATCAGCGCCGGGAACGAAGCACGTGACCGAGATCAGCGCCCTCTTTCAAGGCTTCGCCGTCGTGGTGACGCCGTTCAACCTGCTGCTGATGATGGTCGGCATCGTGCTCGGCGTGATCATCGGCGTGCTGCCCGGCCTGGGCGGCGCCAACGGCGTCGCGATACTGCTGCCGCTGACGTTCACGATGCCGCCGACCTCCGCGATCATCATGCTGTCCTGCATCTACTGGGGGGCGCTGTTTGGCGGGGCGATCACCTCGGTCCTGTTCAACATCCCGGGCGAGCCCTGGTCGGTCGCAACCACGTTCGACGGCTACCCGATGGCGCAGCAGGGTCGCGCAGGCGAAGCGTTGACAGCCTCGTTCACGTCGTCATTCGTCGGCGCGTTGTTCGCCGTGATCATGATCACGTTCCTCGCGCCGCTGGTCGCGAAATTCGCGCTGAAGTTCGGCCCGCCGGAGTATCTTCTCCGTCTTTCTGCTGACGTTCTGCAGCTTCATCGGCATGGGCAAGGGCTCGGCGTGGAAGACGCTGGCAGCGATGATGCTGGGCTTTGCGCTCGCCGCGGTCGGAATGGACAACATCACCGGGCGCCTGCGGCTCACGTTCGGGTCCACCGAGATGATGCGCGGCTTCGACTTCCTGATCGCGGTGATCGGTCTCTTCGGCATCGGCGAGATCCTGCTGTCGATGGAGGAGGGCCTGTCGTTCTCCGGCAAGTCCGCGAAGATCAATCCCAAGGTGGTCTTCGAGACGTGGAAGAAGCTGCCGGCGTACTGGCTCATTTCACTGCGCAGCTGCCTGATCGGCTGCTGGATGGGGATAACACCCGGCGGCGCGACACCCGCGTCGTTCATGAGCTATGGCGTGGCGAAGCGCATGTCCAAGCACGGCGATGAGTTCGGGACCGGGCGGATCGAAGGGCGTGATCGCCCCGGAAACCGCGGCGCACGCCGCGGGCACCAGCGCGCTGCTGCCGATGCTGGCCCTCGGGATCCCGGGCTCGCCGACTGCCGCGGTTCTGCTCGGGGGCCTCCTGATCTGGGGGCTGCAGCCGGGGCCGCTGCTGTTCGTCGAGCAGAAGGACTTCGTCTGGGGGCTGATCGCGAGCATGTACCTCGGCAACCTCGCCGGCCTCATCATCGTGCTCACCTGCGTGCCGCTGTTCGCGTCGATCCTGCGCGTGCCGTTCTCGATCATCGCGCCGGTGATCATCGTGATCTGCGCGATCGGCGCGTACACCGTGCACGGCGCGATGCTGGACATCTGGTTCATGCTGCTGTTCGGCGTCGTCGGCTACGTGTTCAAGAAGCTCGACTACCCGCTGGCGCCGCTGGTGCTGGCGCTGGTGCTGGGCGATCGCGCCGAGGATTCGTTCCGCCAGTCGATGCTGATCGCGCAGGGCGACCTCGGCATCTTCTTCTCGAACGGCCTGGTCGGCGGCATTACCGGGCTTGCGCTGCTGATGCTGTTCTGGCCGCTGCTCTCCGTGCTGCGCGCGAAGTGGCGCGTCAGGTAGTGGCATCCCGCATCGACGCGTAGCCGCGCGTCTCGCCTTCCGCTCCTCCCGCCGTCACGCGCACGGCGCAGTACTTGAACTCCGGAATCTTGCCGAACGGATCCAGCACGGGGTTCGTGAGCAGGTTCGCCGCCGCCTCGTAGTAGCAGAACGGGATGAACACCGCCCCGCGCGGCGTGCCGTCGTCGGCGCGCGCGCGCAGCGCAATGCTGCCGCGCCGCGAGGCCACCGTGACCATGCCGTCCGGGGGAACGCCAAGCGCGGCGAGGTCCTGTGCATGGATCGACACCACCGGATGCGGCTCGATCGCGTCCAGCACCTCAGTGCGCCGCGTCATGCTCCCGGTGTGCCAGTGCTCGAGCTGCCGCCCGGTGATCAGGACGAACGGGTATGCCGCATCCGGCTGCTCGGCCGCCGGAATCACCTTCGCCGGAACGAACCGTCCCCTGCCCGTCGCGGTGGGGAACTGCTCGGTGAACACGACGCGCGTTCCCGGATCGCCTTCGCGCTCGCAGGGATACGTGACCGCATGCTCGCGCTCGAGCCGCTCCCATGTCATGCCGGCGATCGACGGCATCGCCTTGCGCATCTCGTCGAACACCTCGCTCGCGTGGGCGTAGCGCCAATCGAGGCCGAGGCGCCTTGCCATCGCGACGATGATCGCCAGGTCCTGTCGCGCCGCGCCCGGCGGCGGGAGCGCCTGCCGTCCGAGCTGGACGAGGCGGTCGGTGTTGGTGAACGTCCCGGTCTTCTCGGGAAAGGCCGACGCCGGCAGGATCACGTCGGCAAGGTAGGCGGTCTCCGTGAGGAAGATGTCCTGCACGACCAGCATCTCGAGCGCGGCGAGCGCCTGGCGCGCGTGCCCGACGTCGGGGTCGGACATCGCGGGATTCTCGCCCATTATGTACATGCCGCGAATCTTTCCGGCGTGCACGGCGTCCATGATCTCGACGACGGTGAGCCCGGGATTCGGGTCGAGCGCGTGGCCCCACAGCGCCTCGAAGGCGGCGCGCGCAACATCGTTGTCCACGCGCCGGTAGTCGGGCAGCATCATCGGGATGAGGCCGGCGTCGCTCGCCCCCTGCACGTTATTCTGGCCGCGCAGCGGATGCAGGCCCGTGCCCGGCCGGCCCACCTGCCCGGTCATCAGCGACAGCGCGATCAGGCAGCGCGCATTGTCGGTGCCGTGGATGTGCTGCGAAATCCCCATGCCCCAGAGGATCATCGATCCGCCGGACGTCGCGTACAGACGCGCCACTTCGCGAATGGTCTGCGCCGGAATGCCGCAGACCGGCGCCATCGCCTCGGGACTGTGCCCGGCTGCATTTGTCCGCAGCTCGTCGAAGCCGCTCGTGCGCTCTGCGACGAAGCTCTCGGCAACGAGCCCCTCGTCGATGATCGTGTGGATCATCGCGTTGAGCAGCGCGACGTCGGTGTCCGGCTTGAGCTGGAGGAAATGCGTGGCGTGCCGCGCGAGCTCGGAGCGCCGCGGCTCCGCGAGGATCAGCTTCGTGCCGCGCTTGACCGCGTTCTTGATCCACGTCGCCGCGACCGGATGATTGACGACCGGATTGGCGCCGATCAGCAGCACCACCTCGGCCTGCATCACATCCATCACCGGATTCGACACCGCGCCCGAACCTATGCCCTCGAGCAGGGCCGCCACGCTCGACGCGTGGCAGAGCCGTGTGCAGTGATCGACATTGTTGGTGCCGAAGCCCATGCGCACGAGCTTCTGGAACAGGTACGCCTCCTCGTTGGAGCCCTTGGCCGACCCGAAGCCGGCGAGCGCGCCACCGCCGTGCGCGTCGCGGATCTTCGCAAGCGCGCCGCCGGCGAGCTCGATCGCCTCCTCCCAGCTCGCTTCCCGGAACACCGAGAGCGGATTGGCGGGATCCATCTCGACGGTGGCCGATTTGGGCACGCCGGCCTTCCTGATCAGCGGCTTCGTCAGCCGCTGCGGATGGTGAACATAGTCGAAGCCGAAGCGCCCCTTCACGCAGAGACGCTCGCGGTTGGCGAGACCGTCGCGGCCCTCGACGCGGACGATCGCATCGTCCTTGACATGGTAGGTGAGCTGACAACCGACGCCGCAATACGGGCAGATGGAGGCCACCTCGCGATCGGCCGCGGCGAGATAGGCATCCTTCGCCGGAGCGAGCGCGCCCGTCGGGCACGCCTGCACGCATTCGCCGCACGCCACGCAGGTCGACTCGCCCATCGGGTCGTTGAGGTCGAACACGATCTGCGAGTGTCCGCCACGAAACGCGTAGCCGATCACGTCGTTGACCTGCACTTCGCGGCAAGCGCGTACGCAGCGCGTGCACTGGATGCAGGCGTCGAGGTTGACTGCCATCGCAGGGTGCGAGAGGTCCGGCGCCGGCTGCGCGCGCGCGGCGAAGCGCGGCTTGCCGATCGCAAGCCGCCGGCGCCAGTGCGCAAGCTCGGAATCGGGCTTGTAGACGCGTTGCGGGACGTCGGCCACGAGCATCTCGACGACGATCTTCTGCGCGTGCACCGCGCGCGCAGACGTGCTCGACACTTCCATCCCCGCGGCCGGCGCGCGGCAGCACGACGGGGCCAGCACGCGCTCGCCCTTGATCTCCACCATGCAGGCCCGACAATTGCCGTCCGGACGCATCCCCGGCGTGTAGCACAGGTGGGGTATCTCGACGCCGTGGCGCTGCGCGGCCTCGATGATCGTCTCGCCCGCACGCGCGGCGATTGCGGCGCCGTTCAATTCAAAGCGCACGTCGCCCCCGCTCATTTCAGTTCCTCCGGAAAGTAGCGGATCACGCACGCAACGGGGTTCGGTGCCGCCTGCCCCAGGCCGCAGATCGACGCGTCGGCCATCGCCCGCGACAGCTCGTCGAGGAGCGGCAGATCCCACGTCTCCCGTTCGAGCAGCCCGACCGCCTTCTCGGTGCCGACGCGGCACGGCGTGCATTGGCCGCACGATTCGTCGGCAAAAAACCGCATCAGGTTGAGCGCGGCGTCGCGGGCGCGATCGTGCTGGGACAGCACGATCACCGCTGCGGAGCCGATAAACGCGCCGTGTGGCTGGAGCGTGTCGAAATCGAGCGGAACGTCGCCGAGCGCAGCGGGCAGGATCCCGCCGGAGGCACCGCCCGGAAGGTAGGCGTAGAACTCGTGGCCCGGCAGCATGCCGCCGCAGTACTCGTCGATCAGCTCCCGCGCCGTGATGCCGGCCGGCGCGAGATGCACCCCGGGCTTCGCGACGCGGCCCGACACCGAAAAGGAGCGCAGGCCCTTCCGCCCATTGCGTCCCTGCCCAGAGAACCACGCCGCGCCCTTCTCGAGGATGTCGCGCACCCAGTAGAGCGTCTCCATGTTGTGCTCGAGCGTCGGGCGCCCGAAGAGCCCGACCTGCGCGACGTACGGCGGACGCAGCCGCGGCATGCCGCGCTTGCCTTCGATCGACTCGATCATCGCCGACTCTTCGCCGCAGATGTAGGCGCCGGCACCGCGGCGCAGGTGGATGCGGGGCAGCGGACAGGGCGGTGCGGCCACGAGCGCAGCGAGCTCGCGCGTCAGAATCGCCCGACACGCGGCATACTCGTCGCGCAGATAGACATAGACGTCGTCGATGCCGACGGCCCAGGCAGCGATCAGCATGCCTTCGATGAAGCGGTGCGGGTCGCGTTCCAGATAATGGCGATCCTTGTACGTCCCCGGCTCGCCTTCGTCGATGTTGACCGCCATCAGCCGCGGGGCCCGCTCAGCGCGCACGATGCGCCATTTCCGGCCCGCCGGGAATCCGGCGCCGCCCAGGCCGCGAAGCCCCGAGCCCTCGAACGCCGTCAGCACTTCCTCGAGCGGGGTATCCCCGCGCACGCAGGAGACGAGCACGCGGTAGCCGCCGTCGCGACGATACGATGCCAGATCGAGGTACTTCGGGATGCCGGGCTCGGTGCACCGCCGCGCCACGGCATCCTGCACGGCTTCGAGGGTGGCGTTGTCGACCGGGTTGCGGCCGACGACAGCGGCCGGCGCATGCTCGCACCGGCCGATGCACGGCGCGCCGATAACCCGCACGTCCGGACCGCACGTGCCTGCGAGCGCGGCATGCAGCGCCTCCGATCCGGCGAGACGGCAGGAGAGCGTCTCACACACGCGCACCGTGATCGCGGGCGGCGGCGCTTCCCCTTCCCTCACGACGTCGAAGTGATGGTAGAACGTCGCAACTTCGTAGACCTCGGTCATCGCGAGCGACAGTTCCTGCGCCAGCGCGACGACGTGGGCTGCCGAGATCGAGCCGAACGCATCCTGGATCCGGTGGAGGAACTCGAGCAGCAGATCGCGACGCCGCGGCGCGTCGCCGAGCAGCGCCCGCACCTCGGCCACGGCGGCGGGATCCGCCTGCCGCCCCTTGAGGTGGCCGCGCGCGGCGCCACGCTTGCGTATGCCCGAGACGTCGATCACCTCTTTGTGCATCGTGCTCCTACCATGATTGCGCACCGGTGCGTACCCTTGGTGCTTGCCCGGCCTCCCGAAGGGTGCCAAGCGCCGCGCGGAGGGCGGCAAACGCGGGGGCCCGTCATCCTAGTCGAGAAAATCGCAATGCGTTGCCACGTGTTCGGCCAGGTCCAGCGAGTGCTGGCGCACCAGGCGTTCGGCCAGCTCGGTGTCGCGGGCTTCCAGCGCCTCGATGATCCGCATGTGGTCGATGATCGAGCGCGCCGCGCGGTCGCTCTGCGAAATGGTCATCCGCCGAATGGCGCGGACGTGGATGAAGAGATCCTCGATCGTCTTGCCCATCAGATGCGAGCCGGAGAGGCGGATGATTGCCTGGTGAAAGGCGATGTTGGCGTCCGAATACTCGTGGATGTGATCGGCCGGCGTCGCGTTGCGGAACTCGTCGAACATCGTCCGCAATGCGGCGATGTCGGCGTCCGACGCGTGCAGAGTCGCCAGCCGGGCAGCCATGCTTTCCAGCGCCGCCCACATCTCGATCATCTCGATGATCTGCTTCTTCGTCTTGCGCACGATGAATCCGCCCCGGCGCGGCACAGTGCGCAGGAACCCCTCCTGCTCGAGCAGCGACATCGCTTCGCGGATCGGCGTGCGGGAGACGCCGAGCGCCTGGCTCAGATGACGCTCGTCGAGGCGGATTTCGTCACGATGCGAATAGATGTCGGCGTCCATGATCGCCTGCTTGAGCGCGGCATAGGCCTGGTCGCGCAGGCTCGCGTTGGCGGCGATCGGCTGGAGCGCCAGCGGGGCCGCGGGCGTGTGGGCAAGCGTCGACATGCCTTCTATCCGTATTTACTATGTCTGGTATACCATATGCCACAATTCGAAAAACTCCAAGCCCTAGGAGTATTGCGGACTGGCTCATAGCATTTCCACGAGGACGGGGGACAACATGGACGAGACTGCGACCAAGCCGACCGGCAAAGCGGCGACGAGGGCCGAGGACACGCCGAAAATCACCAGCAGCGGCGAAATCAATCCCGATCACCAGGCACAAGAAACCGACGGCTTTCAGCTCGTCATCGACGCCCTCAAGCTGAACGGCATCGAAACGATCTTCGGGCTGCCCGGCATACCGATTACCGACCTCACGCGGCGGTTGCAGGCCAAAGGAGTGCGCGTGATCTCCTTCCGTCATGAGCAGAATGCCGGGTATGCCGCTTCCATCGCCGGCTTCATGACGGGGAAGCCGGGCATCTGCCTCACGGTGTCCGCCCCCGGCTTTCTCAACGGATTGACGGCGCTCGCCAACGCCACCACCAACTGCTTTCCGATGATCCTCATCAGCGGCTCCTCCGAGCGCGAGATCGTCGACTTGCAGCAGGGCGACTACGAGGAGATGGACCAGCTCGCCATCGCGAGGCCGCACGCCAAGGCCGCGTTCCGGGTCCTGCACGCCGAGGACATCGGCGTGGGCGTGGCGCGCGCGATCCGGGCTGCGCTCTCCGGCCGGCCCGGCGGTGTGTATCTCGACCTGCCGGCGAGGCTCTTCCCGCAGACCATCGACGCGGAAGCGGGGAAGAATTCGCTGATCAAGGTCGTCGATCCGGCGCCGCGCCAGATCCCGGCTCCGGATGCCGTGCAGCGCGCGCTCGATCTCATCCTCCGCGCCAGACGTCCGCTGATCATTCTCGGCAAGGGCGCGGCGTACGCGCAGGCCGATGCGGATATTCGCGCGCTGGTGGAAAAGACCGGCATCCCCTACCTGCCCATGGCCATGGCCAAGGGCCTGCTGCCCGACACGCACGAGCAATGCGCATCCGCCGCGCGCTCGTACGTACTGCCGGAAGCCGACGTCGTGATGGTGATCGGTGCGCGCCTGAACTGGCTGCTCTCGCACGGGAAAGGCAAGACGTGGGGTGGCAACGGCGCCAAGCAATGGGGCGGCCAGAAGTTCGTCCAGATCGACATCTCGCCACAGGAGGCGGACAGCAACGTCCGCATCGATGCGCCGGTCGTCGGCGACATCGGCTCGTGTGTGGCCGCCATGCTCGGCGCCATCAACGCAACCGCGGGTCCGAACTGGCCGAAGCCGCCCGCCGAGTGGCTCAACGCGATTCGCGAGCGCAAGACCAAGAACGTCGCGAAGATGGCGGAAACGCTGGCGAAGGACCCGGCGCCGATGAACTACCACAGCGCGCTGAATGTCGTGCGCGACATCGTCAAGGCGAATCCGGATGCCATCCTCGTCAACGAGGGCGCGAACGCGCTCGACTTCACGCGCAGCATCGTGGACATGTACAAGCCGCGCAAGCGCCTGGACGTCGGCACGTGGGGAGTCATGGGCATTGGCATGGGCTTTTCGGTCGCGGCGGCTGTGGTCAGCGGCGAGCAGGTAATCGCGGTCGAGGGCGACAGCGCCTTCGGTTTCTCCGGCATGGAAGTGGAGACGATCTGCCGCTACAACCTGCCGGTGTGCGTCGTGATCCTGAACAACAACGGCGTCTACCGCGGTGATGAAGCGAATCCGACGGGAGGACACGATCCGTCGCCGTTGGTGTTCGTCAAGGGCGCGCGCTACGAGAAGCTGATGGAGGCCTTCGGCGGCGTGGGTGTGCTGGCCACGACGCCGGCCGAGCTTCGGAGCGCGATGGAGGAAGCGGTCCGCTCGCGCAAGCCTACGCTGATCAACGCGGTCATCGATGAAAAGGCCGGCACGGAAAGCGGCCGCATCACGAGCCTCAATCCCGCCGCGAAGAAGAAATCGTGACGGTCATCTCAAGCTGGAGTGGCGCTTTCGCAATGACGGTGTTGCATAGGGGAACGAAATGAGTAAGGCATTGGACGGCGTGCGCATTCTCGATTTCACCCACGTGCAATCGGGACCGACGTGCACGCAACTGCTGGCGTGGCTCGGCGCCGATGTGGTCAAGGTGGAACGGGCCGGCGAGGGCGACATCACGCGCGGCCAGCTGCGCGACATCCCCGGTGTGGACAGCCTCTACTTCACGATGCTGAACCACAACAAGCGCTCGATCACCGTCGATGCCAAGCACCCGAAAGGCAAGGCGATCCTCGAGGCGCTGGTCCGCAAGTGCGACGTGCTGGTCGAGAATTTCGCGCCCGGGGCGCTCGACCGGATGGGTCTTACGTGGGAGCACATCCAGGAGCTCAATCCGCGGATGATCGTCGCCTCGGTCAAGGGCTTCGGTCCCGGTCCCTACGAGGACTGCAAGGTGTACGAGAACGTCGCGCAATGCGCGGGCGGCTCGGCGTCGACGACCGGCTTCGACGACGGCCCCCCGCTCGTGACCGGCGCGCAGATCGGCGACTCCGGCACCGGGCTGCATCTCGCGCTCGGCATCGTCGCCGCTCTCTACCAGCGCAACACCACCGGTCGCGGCCAGAAGGTGCTGGCCGCGATGCAGGACGGCGTGCTCAATCTCTGCCGCGTGAAGCTGCGCGACCAGCAACGGCTCGCGCGCACCGGCGTGATGGAGGAATACCCGCAGTATCCGAACGGCAAGTTCGGCGGCGCGGTGCCCCGCGCCGGCAACGCGTCGGGGGGTGGCCAGCCGGGGTGGATCCTGAAATGCAAGGGCTGGGAGACCGATCCCAACGCCTACATCTACTTCATCACGCAGGCGCCGGTGTGGAAAGACATCTGCGCGGTGCTCGGCAAGCCGGAGTGGCTCACCGATCCCCGGTATGCGACGCCCAAGGCGCGGCTGCCGCACCTGATGGAGATCTTCGGCCAGATCGAGGAATGGACGAAGACCAAGACCAAGTTCGAGGCGATGGACATCCTCAACCAGCACGACATTCCCTGCGGGCCGATCCTGTCGATGCAGGAGCTCGCCGACGAGCCGTCGCTGCGCAAGACGGGAACGGTGGTCGAAGTCGACCACCCCACGCGCGGCAAGTACCTGTCGGTGGGCAACCCGATCAAGATGTCCGACAGCGCCACGGAGGTCACGCGTTCGCCGCTGCTGGGTGAACACACGGATGAGGTTCTGGCGGAACTCGGCTTCGGCAAGGAGCAGGTCGCGGCGCTGCGCGCCGAAAAGGTCATCTGACACGCACGTAGCGAGCCGCCGAGGGTGCGCGGAAGCCTGCAGGCAGTCCCGACGCCTGCCCGGCACCGGCGGCTGCGCCGCGCCGGGGTTTGCTGTAATGTCGCCCTTCGCGTGGCGCCAACCCGCGCCCGGCACGGTCCCGCATGAACGCCAATCTCTACGCGCTGCTGCGCGCCCATTTTCCCGAGTGCGCCGAGCAGCCCTGCCTGCTGATCCCGGACGGTTCCGTCATCCACTACGGGGATCTGGACGCCGCGTCGGCGCGCATGGCGCACACGCTGCTCGCGGCGGGCTGCCAACCTGGCGACCGCGTCGCGGCCCAGGTCGACAAGTGCTGGGAGGCCCTCGCGCTGTATCTCGGATGCCTGCGCGCCGGCCTCGTGTTCCTGCCGCTCAATACGGGATACCAGAAAGGGGAGCTCGCTTACCTTTTCGGCGACGCGGAGCCCGCTGTCATCGTCTGTCAGCCGGAGTCCGCGGAACGCGTCGCTGCGTTGCGGCCGGAGGCCGTGGTGCTGACCCTCGCGGCAGGCCAGGGAACGTTGCTCGAGCGCGCCGACGGGGAGCCTGGCGATTTCGCGACCGTGACCTCGCAGCCGGATGATCTCGCCGCAATCCTCTACACATCCGGGACCACCGGCCGCCCGAAGGGGGCGATGCTCACGCACCGAAATCTCGGCAGCAACGCGCTCGCGCTGGTCGATTGCTGGGGCTTCACGCGCGGCGATGTCTTGCTGCATGCGCTGCCCATCTATCACGTCCACGGTCTCTTCGTGGCCTGCCATTGCGCGCTGCTTTCCGGATCCCGCATGCTATGGCTCACCAGATTCGAGGCCGGCGACGTGCGTGCGCTGCTGCCTCGCGCGACCGTGATGATGGGCGTGCCGACGTTCTATTCCAGGCTCCTTGCTCTGCCGGAATTCGGCGCGGCCGATTGCCGCTCGGTGCGACTGTTCGTTTCGGGCTCGGCGCCGCTGCTGCCGGAGACCTTCGCGCAATTCCGCGCCCGGACGGGGTGCACGATCCTCGAGCGCTACGGAATGTCCGAGACTGGCATGAACACGTCGAATCCGCTTGCCGGCGAGCGCATCGCCGGCACCGTCGGGCCGCCGTTGCCGGGCGTGGCGGTTCGCGTCGTCGATGCGGAAGGGCGGCCGTGCGCGGCCGGTGAAGTCGGGAGCATCGAGGTCAAGGGCCCGAACGTGTTTGCGGGCTATTGGCGCATGCCGGACAAGACACGCGAGGAGTTCACCGCCGACGGCCATTTCCGCACCGGCGACGTCGGCGAAATCCTGCCGAACGGCTATCTGCAGATCGTGGGCCGCGCGAAGGACCTGATCATCACCGGCGGCCTCAACGTCTACCCCAAGGAAATAGAGGAACGCATCGATGCGTTGCCGGGCGTGGCGGAGTCCGCGGTGATCGGCCTGCCGGACGACGATTTCGGTGAAGCGGTCGTCGCCGTGGTCGTGACGAGGCCTGGCCAGACGCTGACGGAGTGCGGCGTGGTCGCGGCGCTGAAGGGCGAGATCGCGAACTTCAAGGTGCCCAAGCGCGTGCACTTCGTCGCCGACCTGCCGCGCAACGCGATGGGCAAGGTCCAGAAGAATCTGCTGCGCGACAGGTTTGGCTCGGCCGCATAGGTGCCGCGCGCCCCACCGCTGATGTTGCCGGACGGCGCGCGGCTCAACGCCATGCCCGCCATAGCATGTAGGAGGCAAGCAGGTATAGCAGCAGCGCGAATGCCCGCTTGAGTTTCTTCACCGGCCAGCGGTGCGCGGCACGCGCGCCGATCGGCGCCGAGATCACGCTTGCCGCCACGATGGCAAGCAGCGCCGGCACGTAGACGTACCCGACCGTGTGCGGCGGCAGGCCGGGCTGGCCGAGCCCGGCGACGACGAAGCCGATCGTGCCGGCGACGGCAATCGGCAATCCCAGCGCTGCCGATGTCGCGACGCAGTTCCGGATGCCGATATTGCAGGCCGTCATGAACGGGACGGACAGGAAGGCTCCGCCGGCACCGACCATGCTCGAGACGAGCCCGATGCCGCCACCGACCGCGAACAGCCCACCCTTGCCGGGGAGTTCCCGCGTGGGCTTGGGCTTGCGGTCGAGCAGCGTGTTGGTGGCCGCCGCCGCGACGAATACGCCGTAGAAGGCCGACAACACGGCCGTCGACATGCCGCCGACAATCTGCGGACCGAGGAACGAGCCGATGATGATTCCCGGCGCCAAGGCGGCAACCACCGGCCACAGGATCGCGTGATGCCGCTGGTGCTCGCGCATCGACGCCACGGAGGTGAACAGTATGGTCGCAGTCGCGGTTGCCACCGCCATGTGCACGATGTGCTCAGGCGCAAACCCCTGCCGCGTGAACACGATGGTGAGCAGCGGCACCATCGTCATCCCGCCGCCGATGCCGAGCAGCCCGGCAAGGAATCCGACCGCTCCGCCCAGCACAAGGAGCGCACCGACCAACGCAGGATCCATTTCCCTCCCGCCCCGTCAGCGTTTGCGTCCGGCGAGCTTCAGCACGAACTTCCACTCGGCAGGATCCACCGGCGTGACCGACAGCCGGTTGCCGCGCTGCAGGATGCGCATCCGCGCGAGCTCGGCGTGCGCGCGCAGTTCGGAAAGCGGCATGAATCGCGTTTTCTCGAGCAGCGACACGTCGACGCTGAACCAACGCGGCGCATCGCGCGTCGCCTTGGGATCGTGGTAGGGGCTGCTGCCGTCGAACTGCGTGGCGTCTGGATAGGCCTGCGCGGTGACCACGACGATGCCGGCAATCCCCGGCTCCGCGCAGCTCGAGTGGTAGAAAAACGCGCCGTCGCCCAGGCGCATCTGATCGCGCATGAAGTTGCGCGCCTGGTAGTTGCGCACGCCGAACCACGGCGTCGTGCGCCCCTTTGCCGCGGCGAGATCGTCGATCGAGAACTCGTCAGGCTCGGATTTCAGCAGCCAGTAGCGCATAAGACAGCTGCGGTGCTGCTCCCAGCGCCGCGATGTCGGGGAAGGTGATTCACGAATGGGGGCAGACAAACTCATCCGATCTTCTCGGACAAATCAATCTGCACACCCCAAAAAAAGGGGTGTTCCCCGCCTGTGCCGTATTGCCCTCATCCTGAACCTGAGGTTCAAGAGGGTCGCCTGCCGGAGCCTTCAGGCGCTTCCGCGTGGGAGCGCACACCAGCCCGCAAATGGCTTGGCAACCTCGCTGGTTAGCATTGGTTCAAAGAGTATATGGGCAACTCGAACACCGCAGGGAACATGGTTTGAGCAGGTGCCGCCCTCGTCCATCAGAGCAGCTTGTCGGTGCCTGGCAGCACCTGATCGATGGCGGACTGCATGCCGGAGATTCTACGTCGCAGGGTGGAAAGGTCAATGTTTTCGGCCGCCACCGGTGCGGCAGGCGGCGCAGCACGCTCGCGCTGAAAATCGTGGGCGAGGTTCAAGGCGGCCATCACCGCGATGCGCTCGACGGAACTCGACTTGCTGCCGTCGCGGATCTCGCGCATCCGGGTTTCGAGGAACGCCACGGCATCCCTGAGCTCGGCCTGCTCGCCTTCCCGGCAGGCGACCTTGTAGTCGCGGCCCAGCAGCGAAACATCCAGCGTCGCCATGCGCTCGCCGGTGCCGGTCGTCTTGGGACTCATTGGTACGCCCCGCTAGCGGCTGTCGCCGCTGCGCTGCCCCCCAAGGGGACGCAATTCGCGCCTTGGGACGGCCCGGCGGCACTCATTGGTGTACCCCCACGCTTGCGGCTGTCGCCGCTGCGCTGCCCCCCAAGGGGGCGCAATTCGCGCCTTGGGACGGCCCGGCGGCACTCATTCCGCAGCCTCCGGCAGGCGTGCCAGCAGCGCATCCAGCCGGCGCTTCGCTTCGGCCACGCGCTCGGAGAGCGCCTGGTTGTGCGCTTCCGCCGCGGCGAGTTCGCGGCGCAGGTTGTCGTTGGTCGCTCGCAATACCTTGACATGCGAAACCAGCAGGCCGAGTCGCCGCTCCAGCGCATCGAACTCCGCTTCGATGTCGCCGCCGGTCGCGGACACAGCAGGCGTGGTGGGCGCATTCATCGGGACACTCTAGCCTCTGGACTCTCGCCGCGTCAACCGGACGACCCGGCGCCGGTGGCAAGTGGCTCGTAACGGACCGCGA
Organism: uncultured beta proteobacterium; assembly: GCA_963823215.1. Classification (GTDB taxonomy): domain Bacteria; phylum Pseudomonadota; class Gammaproteobacteria; order Burkholderiales; family Casimicrobiaceae; genus CAIWHR01. Next base: position 1,045,516 of record CAWGKT010000012.1, on the reverse strand, counting down.
CGATGTCGATGTCCTCGACGCCTCCCGGCGTGCGCAGGGTCACGGTATCACCTTCCCGCGCCTTGAGCAGCGCGCGCGCCATCGGCGACACCCAGCTGATGTAGCCGCGCGCCGTATCGATCTCGTCGACGCCGACGATGGCCACGGTGCGCGCCTCGCCCTGGGCACCGCTGATGGTCACGGTCGCACCGAAGTACACCTGCCCGGTCTGATCCTCGTCGCGCGGCGCCGTCGGATCCACGACCTCGGAGGCGTCCAGCCGCTTGATCAGATAACGGATGCGGCGGTCGATCTCGCGTAGGCGCTTCTTGCCGTAGATGTAGTCGCCGTTTTCCGAGCGGTCGCCATTGCCAGCCGCCCACGCGACGGTCACCACGAGTTCGGGCCGCTCCTGTTGCACGAGCTGCTCGAGCTCGCCGGAAAGCCGCGCGAACCCGCCGGGCGTCATGTAATTACGGGCGCCGACCGGCAGCGGCGAGACCGCCTCGACATCGTCGTCGTCGGCGGTTTCGGTTTCGCGCGTGAAGGCCTTGCTCATCTTGTTCCCCGTGGTCCCGCCGCGTGTTCACTGGGACGGATTATAGGCGCGCGTGGGCTGCCACAGTCCGCTCCTCCGGCGCCGTGTCCGTGCTGCGGGCAGCCGCCTCTATAATCGACGCTCGTGCGAATGCGGCCGACGGTTGCGCGCCTTCGCCGGTCCACCATGCCCGCACCGCCCCATTCCGGATCCGCGACCCCCGGCCGAACGGCTGCCATCCTCGGCGCCCTGGCCGTGGCGGCGCTCTTCGTGCTGGTACTGGCTCTGTCCGTCGGCAGCGTCGCCGTCGACAGCGCCGCAATCCTCCACGCGTTCACGGGAAGCGGGTCCGGAACCGAGGTCGCCATCGTGCGCGAGCTGCGCCTGCCGCGTGCGCTGGCGGCGTTCGCGGTCGGCGGCCTGCTGGCTCTCGCCGGTGCGCTGATGCAGGTGCTGCTGCGCAATCCGTTGGCCGACCCCTATATCCTGGGCCTTTCGGGCGGGGCGGCCGTGGGTGCGCTGGGCGCCATGCTCGCCGGCGCCGCGGCGCTGGTGACGCCGGCGGCTCTCGCCGGTGCGTTCGCTTCGACGCTTATCGTGTTCGGGCTCGCGCGCACGGGCGCCGATCGCGCGCCGTGGACCACGACCCGCCTGTTGCTCACGGGCGTGATCGTTGCGGCCGGGTGGGGCGCGCTCATCGCGCTCATGCTGACCCTCGCGCCGGACGCGCAGGTCAAGGGCATGCTCTTCTGGCTGATCGGCGACCTGGGCGGCGTGACCAGCGCGACACCGGCGCTCGTCACGCTGGCCGTCGCGTTGCTCGGCACGCTCGCGTTTGCGCGGGATCTCAACGTCCTGGCGCGCGGCGAGGACGTGGCCGCGGCCCTCGGCGTGGCTGTGGCACGCACGACGCTCGTCCTTTGCGCCGTCGCCGCCCTCGCCACGGCGGCCGCCGTCACGACCGCCGGCAGCGTGGGCTTCGTGGGCCTTGTGGTGCCGCATGGACTGCGCATCGTGCTCGGCAACGACCAGCGTCTCCTGCTTCCGGCGAGCGCCCTCACCGGCGGCACGCTGCTGCTGCTGGCGGACACGCTGGCGCGAACAGTGGCCGCGCCGATTCAATTGCCCGTCGGGGTGATCACCGCGCTCGTGGGCGTTCCGGTGCTGCTCGCGCTGCTGACCCGGGGTCGCTCGTGACGGCAGACGCGCCGCGCCTGTCGTGCCGGGGTCTCGCGCTGTCGGTCGCGGGTCGCATGCTCGTCTCGGGTCTCGATATCGACGTGCGCGCCGGCGAGTGCTGGGTCGTCATCGGGCCGAACGGCGCTGGCAAGACCACCTTGATGACCACGCTGGCAGGGCTCAGGCCGGCACGGGCCGGCGCCATTGCGTATGACGGCACGCCGCTCGCGGCCCTCGGTCCGCGTGAGCGCGCCAGGCGCCGGGGCTTCCTGCCGCAGGACAGCGTCGACCATTTCCCGGCGACCGTGCTGGAGACCGCGCTCGTCGGGCGCCATCCGCATCTTTCACGCTGGCAATGGGAATCGGCCGCGGACATCGATCAGGCGCGCGCCGCGCTGTCGACGTTCGGCCTCGCGGACCTCGACGAACGCGACGCGCGCACGCTGTCCGGCGGCGAGCGACGGCGCCTCGCGCTGGCGACGCTGGTGGCCCAGGATTCCGGGCTCCTCTTGCTGGACGAGCCATCGTCGCATCTCGACCTCGGAGCGCAGATCGCCGCACTCGATACGGTGGCGGCTCTGGCGCGCAACCGGGGCAAGGCGATCGTGATGGTGCTGCACGACCTGCACCTCGCGTTGCGCTATGCGGATCACGCCATCGCGCTCGGCAGCGGACGCGCGCGCACCGGCATCGCCGGCGGCATCCTGACGGCCGCGACGCTGTCGGAGCTCTTCGGCCATCGGCTCGTTGCCGTGGGCGACGGCGCGACGCGAACCTTCCTGCCTGCCTGACGGCGCGCGCCGGCAGGCAGGCGAGGACTGCCTGCGCTCAGCGCAAGCCGGCACGCGCCTCGGCCAGCTTCGCGCACAGCATCTCGACGCCATCGACGAACCGCGGACCCGCGCGATGCAGGAGATTCGCGTCGACGGTGTAGAGATTGCCGCGCGCAACCGCGGGGAGCGCCGGCCAGCGCTTCCAGTCGTCGAGCCACGCGGGGCGCACGGCGCCGTCCGCGCCGGCGATGATCGCATCCGGTCTGGCCGCCAGCACCGCCTCCACGCTGACGCCCGGCGCCGGCAGGGTGAGCGAGGCGAACACGTTCTCGCCGCCGCACACGCCGAGCGCCTGCGAGATGAGATGGTGTCCGCCGATCGTGTACAGGGGCACGTTCCAGATTTCGTAGAACACGCGCACGATCGGCGCTCCGCGGTAGCGCTGCGACAGGCGCGTGAGCTCCGCGCGGAACTGCGCCGCCCGGGCGGCCGCCGTCGGCAGCGTGCCGGCGAGCGTTCCCAGCCGCTCGAGATCCTGCGCGATGCCGTCGATCGTCGCCGGATTCGCGATGAACACGGGCACGCCGCGCGCGACCAGCGCGCCCACCTGCGCGGGCGCGGCGAAGGGCCAGGTGACGACGAGATCGGGAGCGAGCAGCAGGATGCGCTCGAGGTCGAGCGCGCGCGAATCGCCGACCTTCGGCTTGGACGCGGCCTCCGGCGGCCAGTCGGACGTCGCGAGCACGCCGACCACGCGATCGCCCGCGCCTGCGGCGTACAGAAGCTCGGTCGCATGCGGCGCGAGGCTCACGATGCGCCTCGCCGGGGCAGCGAGGGTCACCATCGCGCCGGTGTCGTCGACAGCTTCCACCGCACCGCGCGCCGCGGGCACGGCGACCAGCAGCGCAAGGGCAAGCACCCGCCGCAGCGTGGCCTGGATCATCGCAACACGGCGCGCAGGCCCGCGAACACCGTCGCGCCGCCGGTGCCAAAGCCCGCCGCCAGCTGGTAGTTCTTGCCGAAGACGTTGTCGGCGCGCGCGAACAGCGTGATGCCGTGCGGCAACGCCCATTCGGCGGTCAGGTTGACGACGGCGTATCCGCCCATTTTCACGAGATTGTCCGGATCCTCGTAGCGCAGCGACGACGCGATGACCTCGGCGCCGAGGCGCACCAGTCCCACCGGATAGCCTAGCGTCAACGCGCCATGCCGGCGCGCTCGGCGCGGCAGGAGCTTGCCCGTGACATCGTCGTCCGGCGACTGGATGTCGAGCGACGCCGTGAGGGTGGCGCCATTGTCGGCCTGGGCTTCGAGGCCCAGCGTCATGCCTTCCAGCGTGGCGCGATTCACGTTTTGCGGCGCACAGTCGAAGTCGACGTCGCATTGAAAGAGGATGAGCTGCGACACGCGATTGCGGTAGACGATGGCGCGGAGCTCGACGGTCGCGGCATCCACATTCCCGTTCCAGTAGAGACCCCCTTCCAGGTTCTTGGACGTCTCCGGCACGAGGTCGGGATTCGAGAAGTCAGGGTAATAGAGATCGTTGAACGATGGCGCCTTGAAGCCCGTCGAGTAGCCCGCCGTGGCGCGCACCGCCGGCGAGAAGCGGTAGCCATAGGCGATGGACCCGGTGGTCTTGTCGCCGTATTGATTGGAATCGTCGAGGCGCAGATTTCCCTGCAGCGCGTGGTCGTCGATGCGCACCTGGTAGATGCCGAACAGCGAATTCGTGTTGCGCTCCGTGACGGCAAATCCGGCAGTGGTCGACAAATGCTCTTCGCGTCGCTCGTAACCCGCGGTCAGCGTACCCAGAGGCAGCGTAAATTCGTTCTGCCAGGCGTATTGCCGCTGCGTGGTCTTGAACGGGAAATCGTCGAACAACGTCTCCGTCTTGCTGTCGTCGATCCCGGCACCCGCCGAGAGTCTCGACACCCAGTACGGCGTCAGAACATTGCGGGCCGCGACCTGCCACGTCTCGACGTTGGTGATCGTCCGGTCGTCGAACCCCGGGCCGCCGTCGTACTGACTGTTGAGATGGCTGCGGAGATATTGCGCGGTGAATTCCTGTCCCGGCGCAGCCGTGAACCCCACGCTGGCCGAAACGCTTTGGTTCTTGTAGCCATCCTTGTCGTCGTTGAACAGGAAGCTCGTCGGATCGACGATGGCGTTGAAGCCGCTGCTGCCTTTCGCCGCCCCCTGCACCGCGAAACTGAACAGTCCCGTCGTGCCGGACGCCCCGCCCTTGACGTCCCAGGTGCCGTACGTGCCGTATCCGGCGCTGACATTGCCGGTCAGGGTCGCGGTCCCGCGCCGGGTGAACACCTGCACGACGCCGCCGATCGCGTCCGCGCCGTAGAGGCTCGAGGCGGGGCCGCGCAGGATCTCGATCCGGTCGATCTGGTCGAGCGGGATCGCTTCGAGCGACGTCGCTCCGGCGCTCGACGACGCGATCCGGATGCCGTCGATCAGCACGAGCGTCTGCCCCCGGTTGGCGCCGCGCAGGAATATCCCCGACAGGGAGCCGGGTCCGCCGTTCTGGGTGATCTCGACGCCCGGTTGGCGTTGCAGCAGCTCGGTCAGGCTCTGCGCGCCGGCGCGCGCGATCTGCGCGGCGCCGATCACCGTGACATCGGCGAGGACGTCCGCGATCGGTTGCGAGCCGCGCGCCGCGGTCACCGCGAACGAATCGAATATGACCAGTTTCGGTGGCGGATTCTGCTGCGCCATCGCGTCCGGCGTCGCTGCGGCGAGGAGCAGCGTCGCCGTGCACGCGCAATGCGCAACCGATTGTGCGCAAGAAAATCGGCGGGTCGATACTCCTGCAGTAGGGGTGCGCCGCCCGGGGGAACCAAACATGGCAATCTCCGCGAGTGCCGTGCGTCCCCGCACGGCGATGCCGGGCGCCCCGTGCGACTGCGGAATGCGGCACGGCGACGCTCGTCATGTCGCCAGATCGGAAGCGCCGATGGCAACGCCTCGCGACCCGGGCGCAGGCCGGTCTCCGGGCTCGCAAGTCTTGACCGCCCGCCTTCCCGTCGCCGCGCTTCGTCCGAAGCGTCGCGACAGTGGCGCGTGGGGCGGCCCGCACTCGCTTACCGTTGCGGGGGCAGCTGCGGGCTGGCGCGGGTCGAATCCGCGCGGCACCGCATTCCCGTTTCACCCGCCGCGAGGGATTCGCGGCGGACACCTGCGTGGCCCGATTCTACCGCGGTCGCCGGGCGCAATCGCGCGTCCCCGCCATCTTTTGGCCGGCCGCGCCGTGCTTCGTGCCCACCTGCTATAATTCTCGCCCTTTCAATGACTTCCGCCCCCACCGGATGACCGCCGGCCCCGTGGCGCGCCTGTGACGCCCAAGCTCTACATCCGCACCTTCGGTTGCCAGATGAACGAGTACGACTCGGACAAGATCGCCGACGTGCTCGAAGCGGACAGCGGCTTTGCGCTCACCGATCGCCCCGAGGACGCCGACGTCATTCTGTTCAACACCTGCTCGGTGCGCGAAAAGGCGCAGGAGCGCGTGTTCCACGATCTCGGCCGCGTGCGCGAGTTGAAGGCCGACAGGCCCGACCTCATCATCGGGGTCGGCGGCTGCGTGGCGAGCCAGGAAGGCGCCACCATCGTGCGGCGCGCCCCTTACGTCGACGTCGTGTTCGGCCCGCAGACGCTGCACCGGCTGCCGGCTTTGATCCGCGCGCGGCGCGCGACGGGAACGCCGCAGGTCGACATCGCGTTTCCCGCCATCGAGAAGTTCGATCACCTGCCGCCGCCGCGGGTCGAGGGCGCCTTTGCGTTCGTGTCGATCATGGAGGGTTGCAGCAAGTACTGCAGTTTCTGCGTCGTGCCCTACACGCGCGGCGAGGAGGTCTCGCGGCCGTTCGACGAGGTGCTGACCGAGGTGGCCGACCTTGCCGACCAGGGCGTCGTGGAAATCACGCTGCTTGGACAGAACGTGAACGCGTATCGCGGACCGATGGGCAGCACCGGCGAGTTAGCCGATCTGGCGGCATTGATCGAGTACGTCGCCGAGATTCCCGGCATCGAGCGCATCCGCTACACGACGTCGCATCCGAAGGAGATGACGCCCCGGCTCATCGCTGTCTACGGCAGGGTCGGCAAGCTCGTTGCGCACCTCCACCTGCCGGTACAGTCAGGTTCCGACCGGATGCTGGCGGCCATGAAGCGCGGATACACATCGCTGGAGTACAAATCGACCGTCAGGAAGCTGCGGGCCGAGCGGCCGGCGATTTCTCTCACCTCGGATTTCATCGTCGGGTTCCCCGGCGAGACGGACGCCGATTTCGCGCAGACGATGAAGCTCGTCGAGGACACCAACTTCGATGGCGCGTTCAGCTTCGCGTACAGCCCGCGCCCGGGCACGCCGGCAGCCTCGCTCGCCGACCCCGTGCCGGCGCCGGTGCAGAAGGTGCGCCTCAAAGCGCTGCAGGCGCGGCTCGACGACCAATACAGCGCGCACAGCACAGCGATGGTCGGCACGCGGCAACGGGTGCTGGTGACCGGCCGCGCCGCCAGGGACGAGAACGAGCTTGCCGCCCGGACGGAAAACAATCGCGTCGTGAATTTCGCCGGCGACGCAACGCTCGTCGGCAGGTACGCCGAGGTGACCGTCATCGCGGCACGGGCGCACTCGTTGCGCGGTGAACTGGGCGACGCACACTGACGCAGCGGCCGCAGCGCGATGGCGAATGTCCAAGCGGAGATCGCGGTCAGCTCCATGATTTCACTGGCGAGGTAGCTACGATGTCCCTCACTCAACCCGCACTGCGATGTTCGCGGGTCCGCGCCGTCCTTGTGCTTGCCTTCGCCGGCGTGCTGCTCGGCGGCTGCGCGGGCGTGCCGGGAGCACAGGACGCATCCAGTACGGCGGCTGCCGCGCAACCGGCGACCGATACCGCGGAAGTCGCGGCCGCGGTGGCGGCCGGCGTGGCGGCGGGCAATGCCGCAGGTGCGCGTCCGGGCGCCTCCCCCGCCAGCGTCGCGCAGGCGGCAGGCGCAGCCGCGGCGGCGGCGACCGGCCCAAAGCCGTTCGCCGACGTCATCAAGGACGCAAAGGAAACACCGGGCCTGTTTCGCGTCTGGCAGAAAGACGAGAAGGTCTGGATCGAGATCGCGCCCGAGCAGTTCGGAGTGCCGTACCTGTTCTCCTCCGACTTGAGCCGTGGCGTCGGCGAGCAGGGTGTGTACGGCGGAATGATGCTGGGCGACCGGATCGTCGAGTTCAAGCGCATCGGCAACAACGCGCAGCTGATCGCGAAAAACCACGCGTTCACCGGTGGGGTCAACGCGCCAATCGCGCAGGGCGTCAAGGAGGGCTTCACCGAAAGCCTGATGTCCTCGACGGTGGTCGTGAGCCTGCCGCATCCGGAGCGCAAATCGGTGCTGCTCGACGCGAACGCGCTGCTGCTGACCGACATTCCGGCAGGCGAACGCTTCACGACCGGCATTCATATGCGCAACTATGCCTTCGACGCCAAGAACTCGAGCTTCGAGTCGGTGCGCAACTCCGCAGACCTGCTGTCGTTCGTCGTCTCCGCGCATTACCAGAATCCCCGGGCCACGCTGCCACCGACGCCGACGGCGACGCCGGCGCCGAACTGGTTCCCGCGGTTCACCACGCTGCCCGATGGCCGCAGTCTGTTCCTCGGCTACACGTACCACTTCTCGCGGCTGCCGGAGCCAATGGCAGCCCGTCGGGCGGATCCCCGCGTCGGGCACTTCGACAGCGTGGTCTGGGATTTCTCCGCCGACCTGAGATTCACGGCCAAGACGCACTACGTCAATCGCTGGCGGCTCGAGAAGAAAGACCCGGATGCGACGCCGTCCGCACCGAAGGAGCCCATCGTCTTCTGGATCGACCGCACGGTTCCCGAGCAATACCGGACCGCGGTGCGCGATGGCATCCTCGAATGGAACAAGGCGTTCGAGGCGGCCGGCTTCAAGGACGCGATCGTCGTCAGGCAGCGCGACCAGGACGCGACAGTCGACATCGTCGACGCCCGTCACTCGACGGTGCGCTGGTTCGTCTCCACCGATGCGGCCTTCGCCCTCGGCCCATCCAGGCTCGACCCGCGCACCGGCGAAATCCTGAATGCCCAGGTCACTATCCCGGAAGGATGGTCGCGGGGGCAGCGTACGTTCCTCGCGGAGCAGGCGCCGTCCGCTTGGCCGGCATTCGACGCGTACAAGGCATCGCTGGGGCTCGACGGCAGCTTCTGCACCTATGCCTCGGACGCCCTCGCCGAGATGCAGTTCGGTCTCGAGCTGCTCGCCGAACGCGGCGAGATCGAGCCCGGCAGCCCCGCAGCCGACGCCTTCGTCAACGCCTCGCTCAAGGCCCTCGTCATGCACGAGGTGGGGCACGCGCTCGGCCTGCGCCACAACTTCCGCGCGTCTACCGTCTATCCGCTCGCGCAGCTGGCGGACCCGGCCTGGACCCGCGAACACGGCATCTCCGGCTCGGTGATGGACTATGCTCCAGTCAACCTGGCGGCGAACGGCGAAGCGCAGGGTGCGTATTTCGAGCCGACGATCGGCCCGTACGACTATTGGGCGATCGAGTACGCATACCGCCCGCTGCCAAGGCAGGCCGAGAACGACGAGCTCGCGAAGATCGCCGCGCGCGGCGCGACCGATCCGCTGCTCGCGTTCTCGTCCGACGAGGAAGCGATCGCGGACCTCGACCCCGACGCAAGCCGGTTCGACCTGGGCTCCGATCCGCTGCTCTACCTCCGCAAAAGGCTCGTGCTCTCGCAGGAGCTCTGGCAGCGGTTGCAGGCGAAGACGCTCAAGCCGGGGGAGTCATACGATGTCCTTCGGCGCAGCTTCGACAGTGGCTTCCAGCAGGTCCGCCGGGCTGCCGCACTGGCTGCGAAATATGTCGGCGGGGTCTATTACGTCCGCGACTTCTCGGGAACGCCGAACCTGCCGCTGACGCCCGTGCGGCTCGACAAGCAACGCGCCGCGCTCGACCTTATCGCCACCGGCATCTTCGCGGCGGACAGCTTCCGGTTCAAGCCCGAGTTCCTGCGCAGCATGGGGATCGACTATCTCGACGTGGGAGTAAGCAACAGCCGGGCCACCAGCTTCAACCCCGATTTCAGCCTGCGCAGCCGCGTGCTCGCGCTGCAAACCGGCGTGCTGGGCCAGCTGTTGAGCGACGCCGTGCTCGCGCGATTGCTCGACTCCGAGGTCAAGGTGAGCGCAGGTGACCGGGCGTTGACGCTGGAAGAGCTCTTCGCCGCGCTGCGCGCCTCGATCTGGAGCGAGCTGAAGGCCGGCGGCTCGATCCCCGGGCCGCGCCGCGACCTGCAGCGCGAGCACCTGCGCCGCATCGTGACCGTCCTCACGCGCCCCGCGCCGGCCACCCCGTCCGACGTTATCGCTTTGTTCCGCATGGAGGCGAGATTCCTCGCGGCGCAGACCAGAGCGGCCGCCAGCAACGGCACGCGCGACGCATCCACGCGCGCGCACCTCCTCGAAGCGGCGGGCACGCTCGATGAGGCGCTCAAGGCGCCCATGGTGCGACAAGGTGTCTGACCAGACGCGGCCGCGACGGGATCCGACGGCGGCTCGACGCGAGCATTTGGAGATAACGCTCGCTCCGCTCGACAATCACGCGCTCGCGAACCTCTGCGGTCCGCTCGATGCGAACCTGCGCCAGATCGAGGCCGCGCTCGACGTGTCCATCGCGCACCGCGGCGGCACGTTCACGCTGGACGGCCCGCCGGCACAGACGAAGCTCGCGGAGCAGGCCGTGCGCCGCTTCTACGCGCACGTCGGCAAGACGCTGTCGCTCGATGACATCCAGCTCGGCCTGATCGAGCTCACGACACAGCGGGCGGCAGGTTCCATGGCCGCGGCCGGCGATGACGAGGGGGCGAGACTGCGCACGCGACGAGCCGATCTGCACGGCCGCACGCCGAACCAGACGCTCTACCTCAAGCACATCCATGACCACGACATCACCTTCGGCATCGGCCCGGCCGGCACCGGCAAGACGTATCTCGCCGTGGCCTGCGCGGTCGACGCGCTCGAGCGCGATGCGGTCAAGCGGCTGGTGCTGGTCCGGCCTGCGGTCGAAGCCGGCGAGCGCCTGGGATTCCTGCCTGGCGACCTCGCGCAAAAGGTCGATCCGTATCTGCGCCCCCTCTACGACGCGCTGTACGACCTGATGGGCTTCGACAAGACCGGCAAGCTCTTCGAGCGGGGAACCATCGAGATCGCGCCCCTCGCGTACATGCGCGGGCGCACGCTCAACCACTCGTTCATCATCCTGGACGAGGCGCAGAACACCACGCCGGAGCAGATGAAGATGTTCCTGACGCGCATCGGCTTCGGCACCAAGTCGGTCATCACCGGCGACGTGACGCAGATCGACCTCGCGCGCGGCCAGAAGAGCGGTCTCGTCGAGGCCGACCGCATTCTGGCCGGCGTGCGCGGCATCGCGTTCACGCGGTTCACTAGCGCCGACGTCGTCCGCCACCCGCTGGTGCAGAAGATCATCGGCGCGTACGAGCGCGACATCGAGAGTCGGAAGGGCGGGACCGAAAAGTGACAGTGGCGAGCCCGTTGGTAGCAAGGAGGCGGATCCGCGCCCAGCGAAGAAAGCCGCATCTCACGCTCGCGGTCCAGTATGGCGTCGCGTCCGCCACGCTCCCCGCGCCTGCCGCGCTGCGCCGTTGGGCAAAGGCGGCGGCCGAGCGCGCCGCGCGCGTCACGGTGCGCTTCGTCGGCCGGCGCGAAGGCCGGGCCCTGAACACAATCTACCGTGGCAAGGAGCACGCCACCAATGTGCTGGCCTTCGTGTACGAGGCCCCGGCCCGGGTTGAAGGGGACATCGTGCTGTGCGCCCCCGTGCTGCGCGCGGAAGCGCGCGCGCAGGGAAAAATGCTCGCCGACCACTGCGCGCACCTCGTCGTCCACGGCATGCTGCACCTCCAGGGTTACGACCACGACACCGGCCGCGCCGCGCGCACCATGGAGGCGCGCGAGACCGCCATTCTCGCCAAGCTTGGCGTACCCGACCCCTACGCTTCCGCGGTGGATGCGCGCCGGATGAACAGGCCCCGCACCCGCGCCGTTCGCCGTCCCGCGCAGGGGGTTGACCCATGATCGACGAGCGCAGCGACAAGCCCGGTAAGCCCACGCTGCTCGAGCGGCTGTCCGCATTCCTCACGCGCGAGCCCGAGGACCGGGACGAGCTGCTCGAACTCCTGCACGGCGCGTTCGAGCACAAGCTCCTCGACGCCGATGCGCTGTCGATGATCGAGGGCGTGCTGCAGGTGTCCGAGATGACGGTGCGCGACATCATGATCCCGCGCGCCCAGATGGACGTCGTCTCGATCGACGCCGCGCCGGAGGAGTTCCTGCCGCTGGTGCTCGAGACCAAGCACTCGCGGTTCCCCGTCATCGGCGAGAACAAGGACGACATCGTCGGCATCCTGCTCGCGAAGGAGCTGCTCCTCTACTACCGGAACCCCGACAGCTTCGACCTCAGGGAGACACTGCGGCCCGTCGTGTTCGTGCCCGAGTCGAAGCGCCTGAACGTTCTCCTGCGCGATTTCCGCGCCAACCGGAACCACATCGCGATCGTCGTCGACGAGTACGGCGGCGTGTCGGGGCTCGTCACGATCGAGGACGTGCTGGAGCAGATCGTCGGCGACATCGAAGATGAGTACGACTTCGACGAGAGCGAGGACAACATCATCGCGGAGGCGAACGGTCGCCATCGCGTGAAGGCGCAGACCGAGATCGGCGATTTCAACGCGCACTTCGGCACCGACTTTGCCGACGACGAGTTCGACACGGTGGGCGGGCTCGTGCTGCAGGCGTTCGGTCGCCTGCCCAAGCGCGGCGAGACGGCGGACATCGGCGAATTCCGCTTCCGGGTCATCCGCGCAGACAGCCGCCGGATCTATACGCTGCAGATCGAGCCGCTGGCGGGCACACCGGAAACCGTCGCGGACGCCGCATCCCCGTCGCGCGGGCGCTGACGGTGGCCGTCGCGTCGGCGCCCGCCGCAAACCGCGCATGACGCCCGCAGGGGCGCTGCGCTCGTCCTTCGCGCTCGCCGCCGGTGCGGCAACCGTGTTTGGATTCGCGCCGTTCGGTCTCGCGGCGCTGCCGATCCTCACGCTGTCGCTGCTCGTCGTTCTCTGGCAGGGCGCCGCGTCGGCGCGGTCCGCCGCGGCGACGGGCTTCGCGTTCGGCCTGGGGCTGTTCGGCGCAGGCGCGTCGTGGGTCTTCATCGCTCTCAACACGTTCGGCGGCATGCCGCTGCCGGTCGCGGCACTGGCCACCGGTGGCTTCTGCGCGTTCCTCGCGTTGTATCCAGCGGCGGCGGGATGGGCAGCCGCGCGATGGACGATGCCGGGATCGTGGCAGCGAGCCATCGCGGCGGCCGCGGCCTGGACACTCGCCGAATGGGCGCGCAGCGTCGTGTTCACGGGCTTCCCGTGGCTCTCGCTCGGCTACGCGGCGCTCGGGGAGACCGTGCGGAGCCCGTTGGCCGGGTACGCGCCTGTAGGCGGCGCATTCCTGGTCACGCTCGCGATCGCTGTCGTGGCTGCGGCACTCGCGCTGTTCGTCGATGCCCTCGTTGCCGCGGCGAGGACGCGCGCCGGGCTCCTGCTCGCCGCGATCGCCGCCATGCTCGCGGGAGGTGCCGCGCTGGCGCGCGTCGAATGGACAGTCCCGTCCGGCGCGCCGGTTGCCGTGTCGCTCGTACAGGGCAACGTCACGCAGGAGATGAAGTTCGACCCCGATTTCCGCCGGACAACCTTCGACCTGTACCTCCGGCTCGTGGGCGCGAGTCGCGGGCGGCTAGTCGTGCTGCCCGAGAGTGCATTCCCGGTGTTCGCGGACGAGGTGCCCGAGGGCGTGCTGCAACAGGTGCGGGACACCGTGGAGGCGCGCGACGGCGATGCGCTGGTCGGCATGTTCACCGTCGAACCGCCGCTCGTCCCTGGCGGCGGGCTGCGGTATTACAACAGCGTCGTGAGTGTGGGCCTCGCCCGACCCCAGCTCTATCGCAAGCGCCATCTTGTCCCTTTCGGCGAGACGATTCCGCTGGAACCCGTCGTCGGTTGGTTCATCCGCAGCGTTCTGTCGATTCCGCTCGCGAGCCAGTCTTCGGGCGACCCGGACGCGCCGGCGCTCCAGGTCGCCGGCCAGCGCGTCGCGGTCAACATCTGCTACGAGGACGCGTTCGGTGCGGAGATCAGACGGCAGGCAGGCGACGCGACGCTGCTCGTCAACGTCACCAACGATGCCTGGTACGGCCGCTCGCTGGCTGCATTCCAGCACAATCAGATCGCGGCGATGCGCGCGCTCGAGACCGGTCGCCCGCTGCTGCGCGCGACGAATACGGGAATCACGTCGGCGATCGCCCACGATGGCCGCGAAATCGCGCGCCTGCCCTGGTTCACTCGTGGCATCCTCGAGGTGGAAGTCACGGGCCGCGAGGGGACGACGCCCTACGTGCGCTGGGGCGATGCCGTCGCCAATGCCCTTGCCCTCGCGCTTTTCGCCACCGCGATCAAGCGCTCCCGCCGCGCCGGAAAACACGCAGCCTGATTCGATATGCCCGCCCGCCGGTACGATGCCGGTAAAATGCACGATGCCCGACCGACCCATGTCCGCCTCGATGCCCACTTTTCAGCAGATCATCCTCCGGCTCCAGGAGTACTGGGACCGGCAGGGTTGCGCGCTGCTGCAGCCGTACGACATGGAGGTAGGCGCCGGCACGTCGCACACGGCCACGTTCCTGCGCGCGCTGGGTCCCGAGCCGTGGCGCGCCGCCTACGTGCAGCCGTCGCGGCGCCCGCGGGACGGTCGCTATGGCGAGAATCCCAACCGGATGCAGCACTATTACCAGTTCCAGGTGGTGCTCAAGCCCTCGCCCGCCGACATCCTCGACCGCTATCTCGGATCGCTCGCCGCGCTCGGCTTCGATCTCGCGCAAAACGACGTCCGGTTCGTCGAGGACGACTGGGAGAACCCGACGCTCGGCGCGTGGGGTTTGGGCTGGGAGGTCTGGCTGAACGGCATGGAAGTGACCCAGTTCACGTATTTCCAGCAGGCCGGCGGCATCGACTGCAATCCAATCACCGGCGAAATAACCTACGGCCTCGAGCGCCTGGCGATGTACCTGCAGGGAAAGGAGAACGTGTTCGATCTCGTCTGGGCCGAATCAAGCGAGGGTGGAACGCGCCGGGAGCTCACCTATCGCGATGTCTATCACCAGAACGAGGTCGAGCAGTCCACCTACAATTTCGAGCAGTCGAATGCGCCGAAGCTTTTCGAGCTGTTCGCGTTCTTCGAGTCCGAGGCCAAGCGGCTGCTGGAGGCGAGGTTGGCGCTGCCCGGTTACGAGATGATCCTCAAGGCCGCGCACACGTTCAACCTGCTCGATGCGCGCGGCGCGATCTCGGTGACCGAGCGCGCCGCGTACATCGGCCGGATACGGACGCTTTCCCGGCTGGTCGCGCAGGCGTACGTCGACGCGCGCGAGGTGCTCGGCTTCCCCATGCTGGCCGACGAGCACCGGGTGCACGCGCCATGAGCCCGCCGGGCCGCCCCAAGGGCGAATACCGGAGCGCGCAGCGCGAAGGTACTTCATTGAGCCGGCCGGGCCGCCCCAAGGGCGAATGCCGGAGCGCGCAGCGCGAAGGTACTCCAGTGAGCCCGCCGGTCGTCCCAAGGGCGAACACCGGAGCGCGCAGCGCGAAGGTACTCCAGTGAGCCGTCCCGCCACGCTGGTCGTCGAGCTGCTCACGGAGGAACTGCCGCCGAAGGCACTGCGGCGGCTCGGCGAATCCTTTGCCGACGGCATCGTCGCGGGTCTGCGCGACCGCGGGTTCCTGACGTCCGAAAGCGCGATCGCCCCGTTTGCGACCCCGCGGCGGCTGGCCGTGGCGATCACGAAAGTGGTGGCCGTAGCATCGGACACGGAGATCGTCGACAAGCTGATGCCGGTGACGGTGGCGCGCGACGCGTCGGGCCAGCCGTCCGAAGCGCTGAAGAGGAAACTCGTGGGACTCGGGCGCCCCGGCCTCGCCACCGCGACGCTCGACGCGCAGGACGGGACCGACCGCATCCGCGTCGCCGCCGACGGCAAGGCCGAGTATGTCTATCTGCACCGCCTCGCCAAGGGCCAATCGCTCGCGCGCGGCTTGCAGGCGGCCCTCGCCGAAACGCTCGAGCGTCTGCCGATCCCGAAGGTGATGAGCTATGCCGGCGCCGGCGGCTATTACAACGACGTCAGGTTCGTCCGCCCGGCGCACCGGCTGCTCGCAATGCACGGCGCGGACGTAGTCCCGGTGACCGCGCTCGGCCTCGCGGCAGATCGGCTCACAGGTGGGCATCGCTTCCTGAGCCATGATGGCATTCCGGTCGCGACCGCAGACGCCTACGAGGAAACGTTGCGTGCCGAGGGCAAGGTGATCGCCGGGTTCGCCGATCGCCGCGCCGCGATTGCCACCGGGCTCACCCATGCCGCCGCGGGCGCGACGGTCATCATGACGGAGGCGCTGCTGGACGAGGTGACCGGGCTGGTCGAATGGCCCGTGGTGTACGAAGGCGCGTTCGAACGGGAGTTCCTGACGGTCCCGCAGGAATGCCTGATCCTGACGATGCAGCAGAATCAGAAATACTTCGCGCTGGCCGGTGCGGACGGCAAGCTCCTGCGCCGCTTTCTCGTCGTCAGCAACGTGGCCACGACGGAGCCCGGCGCGATCATCCAGGGCAACGAGCGGGTGCTGCGCGCGCGGCTCGCGGATGCGCGTTTCTTCTTTGATCAGGACCGCAAGACGAAACTCGAGGCGCGCTTGCCGAAGCTCGCGGCAGTCGTCTATCACAACAAGCTTGGCAGCCAGCGGGATCGGGTGTCGCGGCTTGCGCGACTGGCGGGTGAGATCGCGGCACGGCTCGGCGCGGACCGCGGCCAGAGCATCCGGGCCGCCGAGCTTGCCAAGGCCGATCTGACGACCGACATGGTCGGCGAGTTCCCCGAGTTGCAGGGGCTCATGGGGCGCTATTACGCCCTGCACGATGGCGAGCCGGAACCGGTCGCTGCAGCGATCGAGCAGCACTACTGGCCGCGCTTCGCCGGCGACGCGCTGCCTGACGGGCCGGTCGGGCAGGCCGTGGCGCTGGCCGACAAGCTCGAGACGCTCGCCGGCATGTTCGGCATTGGCGCGCTGCCCACCGGAGAGAAGGATCCGTTCGGCCTGCGCCGCCATGCGATCGGCACCATCCGCATTCTCGTCGAGGAGAAACTGGCGCTCGCCCTCCCGGAATTAGTCGCTCTCGCGTTCGACGCGTTCAGCGGCGTTCCGGCGGTAAAGGATGCCCGTACCGATCTCGAGAACTTCATCTTCGAGCGCCTGCGCGGGTACCTGCGCGATGCCGGCTACTCGGCGAACCAGGTCGAGGCGGTGCTCTGTCAGCGTCCCGCGCGCCTCGATCTCGTGCCGGCGCAATGCGCAGCGGTCAGGGCCTTCGCCGACCTGCCGGAAGCAGGGGCGCTCGCCGCAGCCAACAAGCGGATCGTCAACATCCTGAAGAAGTCCGGCGGCGAGGCGGCCGTCGCCATCGATCGCGCCCGCCTCGCCGACGGCGCGGAGCACGATCTCTATCTCGCCTTCCAGAAGCTCCAGCCGATCGTCGACGACCATTGCGCGGTCGGCGACTTTGCCGGCGCCTTGCTGGCACTGGCCGGAGCCAAACCGGCCGTTGACCGATTCTTCGACGACGTGCTGGTCATGGCCGACGATCCGGCCATCCGCGCGAACCGGCTCGCGCTGCTGCGCGGCGTCGCGCAGACGATGAACCGCGCCGCAGACATCTCGAAGCTGGCAACCTGAGCGAGCCATGGTCCAACTTGCCTCCGAAGCCGTCACGCCCACGCGGGCCATCAAGCTGATCGTGCTCGATCGCGATGGCGTGATCAACCATGACAGCGAACGATTCATCAAGTCGCCTGACGAGTGGCGGCCGATTCCGGGCAGCCTCGAGGCCATCGCGCGGCTCAATCACGCAGGGTTTCGCGTCGTCGTCGCGACGAACCAGTCGGGGATCGGCCGCGGGCTCTTCGACATGGGAACGCTGAACGCAATCCACGACAAGATGCACCGGGCGCTGGCGCTCGCCGGGGGGCGTGTCGACGCGGTGTTCTACTGCCCCCACACCGGGGATTCGCAATGCGAGTGCCGCAAGCCGAAGACCGGCATGCTGCGGGAAATCGGCGTTCGCTACGGAGTCGACATGACCGGCGTTCCCTGCATCGGAGATTCCCTGCGCGACCTCAGGGCCGCCGATGCCGTCGGCGCACAGCCGATACTCGTCCTGACCGGCAAGGGCGAGAAGACGTTGCGCGACGGCAATTTTCCCAAGCACACGGTGATCTATCCGGATCTGGCGTTCGCGGCGGCGGCGCTGCTCGCGGAATAGCGATGAGCCCCCACGCTCACTTTGTTCGCTGCCCCCCGCGGGGGCGCGCAGTGCCCTTCGGGCGGCCGGGCGGGCAGTTTTACGGCCCCCACGCTCACTTTGGTCGCTGCCCCCCGCGGGGGCGCGCAGTGCCCTTCGGGCGGCCGGGCGGGCACTGATCGCGGCATGGGGAGATTGCGCGCGCTCGTCTTCCTGCTCTTCCAGACGGTGGTCACGCCCGTCTACGCTGCAGTGATGCTGCTGACCTTCTGGCTGCCGCGCGTGCCCATGTACCGCATCGCAGCGTCGTGGTGTCGCACCAATATCCGGGGCGCGCGCTGGATCTGCGGCATCCGCCATCGTGTCGTCGGCGCCGGGAACATCCCGTCAACGCCGCACATCGTGCTCTCCAAGCACAGTTCCACCTGGGAAACGCTTGCGCTCACCCTGTTCTTCCCGCCGCTCGCGTACGTCGCGAAAAAGGAGCTGCTGTCCATCCCGTTCTTCGGCTGGGGCTTCGCGCTCGCGTCCCCCATCACCATCGACCGCAAGGCCGGCACCGACGCCATGCACCAGATCGCGGCCCAGGGCCGCGAGCGGTTCCGGCAGGGATTCTGGATCGTCATTTATCCGGAAGGCACGCGGATCCGCGCGGGCACCCGGTCCAAGTACAAGACCGGCGGTGCCAGGCTCGCCATCGAGCTCGGGGTGCCGATATTGCCGGTGGCGCACAACGCCGGCTACCTTTGGCCGAAGGGCGTTTTCGGCAAGCGGCCTGGAACCGTGACGATCTCGTTCGGCGAGCCGATTCCGCCGGACGGCAAGAATGCGCAGACGCTGATGCGCGAGGCCGAGACGTGGATCGAGGCCGAGGTCGCGCGGCTCGGAGACCCGACGCGGGGCCAATGACGGCCCTGCTGCGTCTGCGGGACATTCTTGGCGGCGCACCCGAGGGACGCGGCGACGAGGGTGCTTCCCGTCGCATCGTGCTTGCCGGCGAGAGCGTCGACTACCGGCTGGTGCGCGCGCGGAGGCGCTCGATCGGCATGCAGATCGGGCTGTCCGGACTTACCGTACGCGCGCCGCGCTGGGTGACGTTACGCGAGATCGACGCCACGCTGACCGAGCGCGGCGCATGGATCCTGCGTTCGCTTGCGCAATGGCGCGCACGACGGCGCGACGTCCTGCCGCGGGAATGGAAGACCGGCGCGCCCATCCTCTTCCGGGGCCGCGAACTGGCGCTTGCCGTGTACACGGCGCGCACGCGGGAAATCGCGGCAGACCTCCTCAACCTCACGGTGCTTCACCCCGCCGGAGAGGACGAGCGACAGGTCGCCGCCTTTGTCACCCGCTGGCTGCGCGAGGAAGCCCTGCGCCAACTCCTCCCGCGCGTAACTGAATACGCGGCGCGCATCACGCCGACGATCCCCGTCGTCAAGCTGTCCAACGCCCGCTCGGAATGGGGAAGCTGCAACCAGAAGGGTGTGATCCGGCTCAATTGGCGACTGGTGCAGTTGCCGCCCGACCTCGCACTCTACATCGTCGCGCACGAAGTCGCGCACCTGGTCGAGCTCAATCATTCGCCCCGGTTCTGGAACCTGGTCGACGAAATGTTTCCGGGCTCCACCCTGGCGCGATCAGCACTCGACGACTGGACCGCACTGCTCGAGGCATGAGCCCGCCGGGCCGCCCCAAGGGCGAATACCGCAGCGCGCAGCGCGGAGGTACTCCAGTAAGCCGACGTTTCAGATGGCGGGTGCGACGAGCGCAGGCAGTGCAATCGTCAACCCCGCTTGCGTCTGCACGAGAGCCACGAGCGCAGCCCCAAGTTCGTCGTCCGACCGCGTATCGCGCCACAGGCCGTCGCGCGGCCCGAAATGAAAGCCTCCGGACCGGGCCGCCACCCAGATCTCGCGGTTCGGCACATGCCGGTTCACGATGAGCCTGCTGCCGTCCTCGCATTCGATTTGCAGAATGCCGTCGTTGAGGCCCCAGTCGAGGTCGACATCGGAGCGCGCCACGGCCGCGTCGAGTGCCGCTCCGATGCCGGCGAGCGTACGGTCGGCGGCGGCGATGAATTCGCTCTCGGTGATCATGGTCGCTCCGAATTGCGGACTGGGAACCTTTTCCCTGTTACGATTCTGCCCCGATGTTACGTGATTTCAGCGCCCGGATTCGTCGTGCCGCGATCTGGTTGGCCGTGGCGACGGCGGTCGGCGCCATGCCGCTCGCGGGCTGTGGCGTGAAGGGTGCCTTGAAGCTCCCGCCACCGCCTGCCACTGCGCCCGGCGCGCCATCATCCGAAGCGCCCGAGGCGTCGGGCGCAGCGCCGGCGGCCACGCCCGTGCCGCAGCCGCCGGAACGCAAACCGTGAACGTGTTTTCCGTTGTCGCCGGCGAGCTCCATGCGGAAGGGATGCCGTTGTCCGGCATCGCCGAGCGTTTCGGCACACCCTGCTACGTCTACTCGCGCGCAGCGCTCGAGGCTGGATACCGGGCCTTCGACGCGGCGTTCGAAGGCGTGCCCCACCAGGTGTGCTACGCGGTCAAGGCGAACTCCAACCTCGCTGTACTGAACATCCTGGCGCGCCTCGGGAGCGGGTTCGACATCGTTTCCGGCGGGGAACTCGCGCGGGTCATTGCAGCCGGCGGCGATCCCGCGCGGACCGTGTTCTCCGGCGTCGGCAAGACTGCGCCCGAAATGGAGGCCGCGTTGACGGCGGGCATCCGCTGCTTCAACGTCGAGTCGGCCGCCGAACTCGAAATGCTGAATGCCGTCGCCGGTCGCGCGGGCCGCGTCGCTCCCGTTTCGCTGCGGGTGAACCCCGACGTCGATCCGAAGACGCACCCGTACATCGCGACCGGGCTCAAGGAGAGCAAGTTCGGCGTCGCCTTCGACGATGCGCTCGACCTCTATCGGCGCGCATCGGACCTGCCGTTCGTCGAAGTCCGGGGGATCGACTGCCACATCGGATCCCAGATCACGGATCTTTCCGCCTGCGTCGAGGCGGCCGAAAAGATGTTCGGTCTCGTCGATCGGCTCGAGGCCGACGGGATCGCACTCTCCCATGTCGACCTCGGTGGCGGCCTCGGCGTGCGCTACCGCGACGAGGAAACCATCGATCCGTACGCGTATGCGCTCGCCGTCCGCCAGGCGCTGGGATCGCGGCGGCAGGAACTCGTATTCGAACCGGGCCGGTTCCTGGTCGGCGTGGCCGGCGTGCTGCTGACGCGCGTCGTCTACCTCAAGCCTGGAGCCGGTCACGATTTCGCGATCGTCGACGCGGCGATGAACGACCTCCTCCGGCCCGCGCTCTACGACGCCTGGCATGCAGTCGAGCCCGTGCGCCCGCGCGAGGGGCCGGCGCGCCGCTGGCAGATTGTCGGACCGGTGTGCGAGAGCGCCGATTTCCTCGCCCGCAACCGCGTGCTCGCGTTGGCCGAGGGCGATCTCCTCGCCGTGCTCGCCGCCGGAGCCTATGGCTTCGTGATGAGCTCCAACTACAATTCGCGCCCGCGCGCCTGCGAGGTCATCGTCGATGGCGACCGCGCTCATCTCAGCCGGCCGCGCGAGCGCCTCGAAGATCTTTTCGCGCACGAATCACTGCTGCCGTAATCGCATTTCCGCAACGCGCCGGACCAGGCGCAGATGCCGGTTTTTTGCATGTGCGAATTCGCAACAATCGCGTATGCAACGCCAGGAATCGGCGGAGAAATCTTGCAATTCAACAAAATGTGGCTAGAATTCAGGCAGCAGGTAGCAGTGGGTTTGTCAAGAGCTTGCAGTTTCCACCGACAGCCCCAGCGCCGCTTGCGCCGAAGCAGAAGCACCATAACAGCTACAGTAACTCAGACAGGAGAAGCAAAATGGCTGACATGATGTCGATGATGACGCCGGCCGCTGCGGCCCCGGCGCCCAAGAAAGCGACCAAGAAGAAAGCGACCAAGAAGAAGGTAGCGAAGAAGAAGGCGGCGCCGAAGAAGAAGGCGGCGAAGAAGGCGACCACGAAGAAGAAGGCCGCCCCCAAGAAGAAGGCGGCAAAGAAGACGACGAAGAAGAAGGCCGCGAAGAAGACGACGAAGAAGAAGGCCGCGAAGAAGACGACGAAGAAGAAGGCCGCGAAGAAGACGACGAAGAAGAAGGCCGCAAAGAAGGCCGCCCCCAAGAAGAAGGCCGCGAAGAAAGCGACCAAGAAGAAGAAGGCCGCCCCCAAGAAGAAGGCGACCAAGAAGAAGGCCGCAAAGAAGTAGGACTTCCGCGGCAGCAGGTTCGCCCGCCGATTGGCGGCGATCCACCGGACAGGCGACGCGCGATGCGTCGCCTGTTTTCATTGGCGCGTCCGCTCGGGCCCGGCGAAGCCCGGCGCGCCCGTGGGACGTCAGCCGCCCGGCGCTACCCGCGCCTTGGCGACCGGAGCATCCTTCCGCATGACGGCCGGTTTCGCCGCAGGACCCTTGGTCCTGGCCGCGGCCTTCGAAGCTCTGGATCCGCCCGCGCGCTTGCCCTTGCTCGCGGCCGGCGCGAGGTCGCTCGTGATGCGCAACGTCTTCCCGGCAGCAACGGTACTCTGGTTCTGGCCGAGCCCGTTCCAGCGCCGCAGGTCCGCGGGAGCCACCGCGTAGCGGGCGGCGATGCCATTGAGCGTGTCGCCGCGGTTCACCCGATAGTAGAACGTGCGGCCCTGCGGAACCGTAGTGAACACGGCCTGCGACAGCGTCGCCGTGGCCGCCTCGGCGGGACCCTGCGTCGGGACGAGCAGCGCATGGCCCGCCGGAACCTTCGCCTTCGCGCCGATGCCGTTGACCGCCCGCAATACATCGACCTCCAGACCGAACCTGGCCGCGACCTGAGCCAGCGTTTCGCCGTTGCGCATCCGGTAGGCCTGCCACGACACCAGTGGCTGGTCCGTCAGCTCCAGTTTGGCCGCGAACAATTCCGCCTTGTCGATCGGAAGGAGGATTGTGTACTCATCCGCGCCGGCGATGACCGGCCGATTGTGCTGCGGATTGAGGTACTGGAATTCGTCGACGGACATCTCGGCCAGCCTGGCCGCCATTTTCACGTCGATCTTTCGCGCCATCGTGACCACGGCGAAATATGGCGCATCCGGGATATCGTCAATATCGAGCCCGAATTTCTCGGGGTCGCGGACGATGTTCTTGAGCGCCTGCAGCTTGGGCAGGTAATTGCGCGTCTCGTCCGGCATCTTGAGATCGGCATAGTCGGTCGGGAGGCCCATCTTCTGGTTCTTGGCGATGGCCCGGGCAACGTTGCCTTCACCCCAGTTGTAGCCGGCAAGCGCGAGCTGCCAGTCGCTAAAGTCGCCGTGGAGCTTCTGCAGGTAGGTGAGCGCGCCTTCGGTCGCGGCGACAACGTCGCGCCGGGAATCGAACCAGAAATTCTGCTTGAGCCCGTAGTGCTTGCCGGTCGCCGGCATGAACTGCCAGATCCCGGACGCCCGGGCCACCGACACCGCATTCGGGTTGAACGCGCTCTCGACCATCGGCAGGAGCGCGATCTCCAGCGGCATTCCGCGTTCTTCCACCTCGACGACGATGTAGTACAGGTACCGCCGGCTGCGATCGATCATGCGCGCGACGTAGTCAGGCCGCGACGCATACCACTGCTCCCATTTGGCGACGAGGGCATCGTCGATGTCCGGCAGCGCGAAGCCGCGGCGGATGCGCGCCCAGAGATCCTCGGCGGGTGGTGGCAGCGGCTCGAGCTCGGCGGGCGCAGCGACAGCAGGGGCAGCGGTGGCGATGACGGGGGGCACGGCGACAGCAGGTTCGGGCAGCGCCGCCGGCACTGCCGCTACGGGAAGCGGTGCCTCGGGGGGCGGGGCCGGCGTCGCACACGCGGCAAGCAGCACCGCGAGCGCGATGGCGACGAGCAAGGGAAAGCTTGAACGCAATTCGATCCGTCGTGGGCCTGGAAGGCTGCGGCGATGGTAGGCGCCCCGCGCCCAAGCGTCAACCCGGGCGGCGCGTCAGCGAAATCCGTTCTTCCATTCGCGTATGACGGCAAACGCGTCGACGGCGTCCGTCAGTCGGCGTCCCGCGCGGGCTTGGGCGGCGGCGAAAACGTCGGGCTCGTCGGCGCGCAGAAACGGGTTCGTCGCGCGTTCCTCGGCGATCGTCGACGGAACTGTCGGCAGCCCGCGGTCGCGCTTGGCCTGGTCGCGCCGCAGACGCGCCTGCAGCGCGGCATTCCCGGGCTCGACGGCGAGCGCGAAGCGCAGGTTCGCCAGGGTGTACTCGTGCGCACAGTAGACACGCGTGCATCCTGGAAGGGTGGCGAGTTTCCCGAGCGAGTCCGCCATCTGCGCCGGCGTGCCCTCGAACAGCCTTCCGCAGCCGCCGGCGAACAGAGTGTCGCCGACGAACGCGACCCCCGTCTGCGCGTCGCTTCCGACGTACCCGATGTGTCCCGCCGTGTGGCCCGGGATGTCAAGCACCCGTAGCGCCCAGCCCACTCCCGGCACGGTGATCTCGTCGCCCTCCGTGAGCGCATGCGTGCGCCCCGGGATCGTCTCGCGCGCGGGTCCGAACGCCGGGACAGGAAAGCGCGCGAGCAACGCCGCGTTGCCGCCGACGTGATCGCCATGGTGGTGCGTGGTGACGATCGCCGACAGCGCTAGCCCCTCACTCTCGAGATACGCGAGCACCGGCGCTGCCTCGCCGGGATCGACGACCGCGGCATGGCGACCCTCGCGCACGAGCCATATGTAGTTGTCGCTGAACGCGGGGATGGGGATAATCGCCGGCATGGACGCTTCTTCCGGAGCAGCGGGTTGCCTGTCAACGACGCTCGCCGACTGGTTGAGAACGCCGCTGGGACAGTATCTCCTCGCCCGGGAGCAAGCCTGGTTCGATCGGACGGTCACTGACATCTTCGGCTTTCAGGCGATTCAGATCGGATTGCCGGGCTGCCCGTTCCTCGCGCAGAGCAGAGTCGCCTCGCACTGGACGGTCGACCTCGGCCCGCCCGCGCAGCTGCTCGCGGATCCGAACTGGCTGCCTTTCCCCGACAACGCGCTCGACCTGATCGTGCTGCCGCACGCGCTCGAGTTCGCAAGCGATCCGCACCAGCTGCTGCGCGAGGTCTACCGCGCGACGCGACCCGAGGGGCAGATCGTGATCTCCGGCTTCAATCCGTTCAGCCTGTTCGGCGCCAAGCGCTATTTCGGTCGCGGCCAGACGGCGCCGTGGAACGGCAGCTTCATCGCTCTGTACCGGCTGAAGGACTGGCTCGCGCTGCTGGGGTTCGAAGTGGCGGGCGGAGGCCTGGACTGTTACGTGCCGCCGTTCGACAGCGAAAAGTGGCGCGCGCGATGCGGTTTCTTCGAGGCAGCGGGCGACCGCTGGTGGCCCATCGGCGGCGGGGTGTATTACCTGCGGGCGACCAAGAAGGTCCTCGGCATGCGCATCCTGACCCCTGCGTGGGAACGCCGCAAGAACGGTCTCGCCACCGCGCCCCGCCAGGCGCGGCAATGCATCGAGCGGGGCGGATGAGCGTGCCCGACACCCATGCGTTCGATGATCGGGAGTCCGGTCGGCGGGCGCAAATGAGGGACCTGGTCACGATCTACACCGACGGCGCGTGCAAGGGAAACCCCGGCCCCGGCGGCTGGGGAGCGCTGCTCGTCTTTCGCGACCGGGAAAAGGAGCTCTGCGGCGGCGCGCCGGCGACCACGAACAACCGCATGGAGCTCACCGCGGTCATCCGCGCGCTCGAATCACTCAAGCGCGAGTGCGCGGTGGCAATCTATACCGATTCACAGTACGTGAAGAACGGGATCCAGACCTGGATCCACGCGTGGAAGAAGAACGGCTGGAAGACCGCGGACCGCAAGCCGGTCAAGAACGCCGAGCTCTGGCGGGAACTCGATGCGCTCGCCGCAAAGCACTCCGTGGAGTGGCACTGGGTCAAGGGCCACAACGGCCATCCGGGCAACGATCGTGCAGACGCGTTGGCCAACCGTGGCGTCAACGCAGGATGAATTCGCCCGATTCGCAATCGGCCCGGCGCAACGGATAGGTGACCTGGCGGTCCGCACCGCCGAGCTTCCCCTCCACCGTCGCATACAGCCAACCCTCCGACGCGCGACGATAGACAATCCGCTGCGGAAATTCCGGCCGGGTATTGGCGAACGTGAAGATCGTGTCGTTTCGGTCCCCCGTCTTGTCCACCGTCTGCTCCTGGAGCCGGAACGCGGACTCGGCCTTTCCCGATGGCGTGGCGACGTAATGGACGCCGTCGGCCCGTGACTCGAGACGCAGGTATTCGTAGCCCTGCGTCTTGCCCTGCATGACCGTCTGGCTCACGCCGATAAGCAATTCACCGCGCAACGGCATCCAGTGCTCGCGATACTCGCGCTGGTTGACCTCGCCGCGCCAGCAGCCCTCGAGCCACGCCAGGGACTCCAGCGTGGCGTCCACCTTGGTCGGGGCATTGGGCTCCGGCGCCCCCGGTCCGGGCGCGGGTACATATTGTGCAGCCGCAGACGTCGCGAACAGCACCGCAACCAGGAACGAAAAAAGTCTCATGTCGGAAATCACCGTGGGTTTCGTCGCCGCCTTGTCGCCGGGCTTCATTGCGGCCTCGCAAGCGGCAGGTTGAGCAGCAGGTTCTGCGGCTTGAGTTTCAACTGCCCGTCGCCGTCCATCGCCATCGCCAGATAGACGGGACGTCCGGCGATCGCAGGCCGCATGTCGCCGGGATCCGCGAACGTCAGCTCGAACAGACACAGGAGTCGTCCCATCCGCGTTTCGTCGACGTCAGCGCGATTGTACAGGTCGTTCAGCAGCGCGCTCGCCTCGGCATCCAGTCCGATGTGCCACACCCAACGCCGGTCGTCGATCTCGCTCTGCGGGCGGATGGTTACGGCAACGCCGTGAAAGTGCGCGATCCACTTCTCCAGCACGCGGCAGAGCGCATCGAGCGCCGGGCGACCCCGGTTCAGGCTGACCGCCAGATCGTGCCGCTCGTCGCGTTCCCAGTAAGCCGCGGCGTTTGCCGCGTCCAGCGTATCGAGATCGATCGTGCGCATCGGCGTGCGGTTCTGCTGCAGCAGCTCGCCCAGGCTGCCGAAACCACCGGTCGTGGCGAGAAGCTCGACCGTGGTCAGGTCGGCGGCCATCACCGCGCCGTCGTCGGTCACCGCGATCTTCTGCGGGCGGAACAGCATCTCGGCGGCGCGCGCCTCGATCGGATCGGCGCCGGCGCCGAGTATGTGCCGCAGCAGGATCGCCGTCAGCTGATGCACGAGCACAGGGGCCACGTCGACGCCGTCGCGGAAGAGCGCCACATAGGTCGCTTCGAGCGAAGGTGCGTCCATGAGCCGCTGCCGGAAACGCAACCAGACGGCGTAGTTTTCGCGCGCATCGGCGTCGGCGATCGGCGCGACGTCGGATTCCGCGACCGCCGCGCACGGCACCGCGAGCAGTCTCTCGTGCAGCACTAGTTCCGCCGCGCAGGAGTCGGGAATCGGCGCCAGTTCCGGGCGCAGCAGCAGCGCGCGCAGGAAATCGTCGGTGAACAGGAGCCGGCCTTCGGCGTTTGCCGTCAGCAGGCGGTAGCCACAGGAGGGCCAGAAGTCTGGCATGGGCAGAGCGTAGTCCAAATTCCGGCGAATTTCAGTGCCAGCCAAGCCGTGCCGCAGGCCCGGGGACCTGCCAATGGAATCAGCCGCCCAGCATCGCCTTCTTGAGGTCGGCCTGCACGGGTTTGTCGCCGAGCCAGATCTTCGTCAGCGCCCTGTTGAACGGCTCGCCGGGAATTGTCCCCTTCGCGGCGCCATTGAAGCCCACCACGGTCGCGCCGTCGACGAAATCGAGCGTGACGACGTTGCCCTCCTTCGCCTCGCCGAATGCCTTCATGATGGACGTGAGCTGGTCCTGCTGCGCCTTCAACGCCGCCATCTCGGCGGCGGTGCTGTTGTCCTTCATCCCGTCATTCAGCGCATCGACGAGCTGGTCGGCGGAAAGGTCGCGCAATAGGTTCATCTGGATGCGCCGCGGGCCCTTGGCCAGTACGCCGGCGAGATCGCCCGCCTTCATCGGCAGGTACAGGCTGCCGACGTACACTTTGAAAATGGCCCTGGTGCGGACCGCACCGCCGTTCAGCACGAGTTCCTGCCCGCCGACCGTGACCTTCTCGGCGAGCTTGACGCCGCCGATATCGGCGGCGAATGCCGTCGCGGCGAAGAGAGTCGCGATACTCACGACCAATAGCTTGCGAATCATTCTGTCCTCCTGTTGGAAACGTCGGGGACCGAAGCAATGTGCGGGCGCCCCCTCAGCGAAAACCGGGCCGCCCGCGGAACGGGCAGCCCGGTTGCAGCCGCGAATGTACGATGGAGTAGCGCGAAAAGACGTACGCGCGGCCTACTTCCACCGGTAGTTGAACTGGCCGGACACGATGATGACGTGGTTGCTGTATTCGCCGTTGACGAGTCCGGTGGCAGCAATGCTGGGCGGCAGGCCAAGGACGCCCGCAGTACTGTTGATCGAGGGATCCTTGACGAAGATGTAACCGGCGGCGACATCGAAGTTGAGCGCGGACGAGTACTTGTAGCGGCCCCCGATAGTCAGCCACGTGCGGTCGTTGTCCGGCAGACGCGGCCCACGGTCGACGTTGTTCACCGGCGACTGATCATAGGCGATGCCCGCCCGCAATACGGTCTTTTCATCGTATTGGTAGTTGACCCCCGCGGAGTAGCGCCACGTGTCCTCGAAGTTCTGCGGCAACACTTGAAGCACACTGCCGCTCGTGCGCAAAATCCGCAGTTCCTGGATGCTGCTCCAGCCGGTCCACGTGACGTCGGCCAGGAAGTCCCACTTGCTGTCGATCTTGTGATAATACGAAAGCGACGCCATGTCCGGCAGCTTGACGTCGAGGGTTACTCCGCTGTTGAAGAGTCGCGTCTGATTGGCCCCGGCGCTGACCAAGCCCACGACGGGGTTGAGCGGAGCGAGCGGTCCAGTCAGCGTCGGCGGCGTCGGATTGGTGAAGTTGACGCTGCCGACGACGTTGTACTTGATCTTCGACCGATAGGCGATGCCGATTCTTCCCGCCCCGGGGTCGTTGTTGGCATCGCCGTTGAAGCTCAGCATCGCGCCGACGTTCCATCCCCATGCGGAGTCGTCGCCGGTGACCTTGGTGAAAGTATCCAGACCTGCCGTTGCGACACTCAATGCCCCCGCATCCGCCGGACTAATCTGGCCGGCCGCGGCGAGCTGACCGTAGCCCTGCGCCAGTAACGCCGAGTAGTTGGTGTTGTTGGTGAGCGTCGCCTCGAAATGCTGATAGTTCGCGCCGGCGCCGAGCCAGAACTGGTCGGTCACCTTCCAGGAAACCGCCGGGTTGACGTTGATCGTCTTGACTTCGGACTTGAGCGCCTGATAGCGGCCGAGCCAGCCGTCGTCGTATTCCGTCTTGAGCCCGAACGGCGCGTTGACGCCGATCCCGACGTGGATGCGATCGGTGAGGGCCATCGATCCGTAGAGGTTCGGCACGAACGCGGCGCCGCCGGCGTCGCCGCCCGTGCCGCCCAACGGCTGCAGGAATGCGTTCTGCGAGTTCGCGTTCTGGAACTTGGCCGACGGGATGACCACGTGGATCGCGGTCTCGACCTGCGGGAAATAGAGCCGCGCGAGACCCGCGGGGTTGTGCCACACGGTGTTCGCGTCCTCGGCGGTGGCGGCGGCGCCGGCAAAGGCGTTGCCAAGCCCCATCACGTTCTGCTCGGCCAGCGCGAAGGCGGAGCCGAGCGCCTGTCCTCCCGCAAGGGCCAGAGTGACGCCGGCTAGCGCTGCAGCAATCCTGGTACGGGAAAACGGAGCTGTCATGACGGATCTCCTCATGGAAAGGATGCGAGGCGCGGCCTCAAGAAAGAGTAAAGGGGATACGGGTTTGGTGCGGAATTCGGGGGGCCGATGCGGGATGCTGGCCCCGGGGGCAAGCATGTAGAAAAATATACACCCGGCGAAGGGGCGCCGGGGGCTCTCGGGGGACCGTAAGGCCGGATACCGCGGCAACTGTTGTTTTTGGGCAAAGAGATCCCTTCGGAGCGTCACCCGGGGGGCAGCTCCCGCGGCCGCCGGTCGAGCCCGACCGCCACATAGGTCAGGCTCGCCTCGGTCACCTTGACGCAGATCACCTCGGTCGGATTGCGCTGCGCGTAGACCTCCACGCCGACGGTGATCGAGGTCCTCCCGAGCCGTTTGATTTCGGCGTAGAAGCTGACGACGTCGCCGATCAGGACGGGCTCCTTGAAGACGAACGAGTTCACTGCGACCGTCGCAACCCGGCCGCGAGCGCGCCGCGCGGCCATGACACCGCCAGCGATGTCGACCTGCGACATCACCCAGCCGCCGAAGATGTCCCCATGCTGGTTGGCATCGGCGGGCATCGGAACCACGCGCAGCGTGGGCTCCTTGTCCGGCAGCAGGACGGCTTCGGCGGGCATCGTGGCCTGCACTTCCTTGGTTACGCTGCGACCTCTTTCGCCTCGTCGCGAAGCTCGCGCCGGAGGATCTTGCCGACATTGGATTTCGGCAGCTCCGCCCGGAATTCGACGTCGCGCGGCATCTTGTAACCGGTGAGGTGCTCGCGGCAATGCTTGACCACGTCATCCGCGGTCAGGCTGGCGTCCTTCTTCACGACGAAAAGCTTCACCGCTTCGCCCGATTTCGTGTCCGGCACCCCCACCGCCGCGCATTCGAGCACGCCCGGATGCATGGCAACGACGCCCTCGATCTCGTTCGGATAAACGTTGAAGCCCGACACCAGGATCATGTCCTTCTTGCGGTCGACGATCTTCACGAAGCCGCGCTCGTCCATCACGCCGACGTCGCCGCTCATGAAGAAGCCGTCGGCGGTCATCACCTTCGCGGTTTCGTCGGGCCGGTTCCAGTAGCCCGCCATCACCTGCGGACCGCGGATGCAGATTTCCCCGGGCTGGCCGAGCGCGACGTCCTTGCCCGCGTCGTCGCGCAGCGTGACCTCGGTCGACGAGATCGGCAACCCGATCGTGCCGTTGTAGGCAGGCAGGTCGAGCGGGTTGATCGTGGCCGCGGGTGAGGTTTCGGTGAGGCCGTAGGCCTCGATCAGCGGGGAGCCGGTGACCTGCTTCCACCTGACGGCGACCGCCTCCTGCACCGCCATCCCGCCGCCGAGCGCGATGCGCAACGTCGAGAAGTCGAGCTTGCCGAATTCCGGGTTGTTCAACAGGGCGTTGAACAGCGTGTTGACGCCGGTGATCACCGTGGACTTGTGCTTGCCCATCTCCTTGACGAAGCCCGGTATGTCGCGTGGGTTAGGGATCAGGATGTTCTCGCCGCCCAGCGTCATGAAGGTGAGGCAGTTCGCCGTCAGCGAGAAGATGTGGTACAGCGGCAGCGGCGTGAGGATGATCTCGCGCTCATTGCTCAGGAACGGCCGCAGCCACGCGCGGGCCTGCAGCAGGTTGGCAATGATGTTCCGGTGCAGCAGCACAGCGCCCTTCGCCACCCCGGTCGTGCCCCCCGTGTATTGCAGGAACGCGATGTCGTCGTGCGCGAGCGGGTGCCGCTCCAGGTTGCCCGTGCGTCCGGCTGCCAACGCGTCCGAAAGGCGGACGGCCGCGGGAATCGACCAGGCCGGGATCATCTTCTTGACCCGCCGCAGGACCAGATCGACGACGATGCCCTTGAACCCCAGAAGCTCGCCGATGCTGGTGACAATCACCCTCCGGACCTTGGTCCGGCCGAGCACCTCCGCCACAGTCCGCGCGAAGTTCTCGACGACGACGATCACTTCCGCCCCCGAGTCGGTGAGCTGGTGCTCGAGCTCGCGCGCCGTGTACAACGGATTGACGTTCACGACGGTGCAGCCGGCGCGCAACGTCCCGAACAGACACACCGGGTACTGCAGGATGTTGGGCATCATCAGCGCGACGCGCGTGCCCTTCTTGCAGCCGTTTGCCTGCAGGTAGACGCCGAACGCGGCGGAAAGCCGGTCGAGGTCGGCGAAAGTGATCGACTTGCCCATGCAGGTGAACGCGGGGCGGGTCGCGAACTTCGTCGCGCTCTCCTCGAACACGTCGCGCACCGACTTGTACTCGTTGATGTCGATCTCGGCGGGCACGCCTTTCGGATAGTGTTTCAGCCAGATCTTTTCCACGGATGTCCTCCCTCCCAAAAGGATGCGGCGATGCGCTGCGGCAGGGACCCTGACGATCCCGTCGTTCGGCGGCGACGCGAGCAGGACGTCGGCGCTCGCGCCGACGCTGCCCTCCCTTGGGGATGCTACACCAGAAGCCGGCGGCGCTGCGCCGGCAACGTGCGCATGGTTCCGCGACAAATTGTCGCCGTTCGATGCCGGGCGCTCCCGGCAGGTGCTGCTCAGGTGGAGGCGGCGACGCGCGGGACTTGTCCTTCGGCCGCAGCGTGGTGGAGAGGACCACCGCGGAAAGGGGCGAATCCGGTGCCGAAGATCGCGCCGGCATCGACGAGATCCGCGTCAGCCACGATGCCCTCGGCGAGCGCGGCCTTCGCTTCCGCCACGAAGGGATCGATGAGGCGGTCGGCGAGTCCCGCAGGAACAGTGCCGGCGGCCTGCTTGCTCGGCTTGCCGCTCGCGTAATCGTAGAAGCCGCGCTTGGTCTTGCGGCCAAGGTGTCCGGCCGTCACCAGTTCCGTCAGCCTCTTCGGCGGCGTCGCGTCGGGTGTCAGCATCGTGCCGACAGCCACGCAGATGTCGAGACCCACGGTGTCGGCAAGCTCGATCGGCCCCATCGGCATCCCGAAGGCGAGTGCCGCCTCGTCCACCGTTTCCGGCGCGATGCCTTCGTCCACGCAGCGCATCGCGGCCATCAGGTAGGGTGCGAGCACGCGGTTGACGAGGAAGCCGGGAGCGCTCTTGACCGGGAGTGGCAGCCGGTCGATCTGGCGCACGAAAGCGGCCGCAGGCGCGGTCAGCTCGGCACGAGTCTGTCGGCCGATCACGATCTCGACCAGCATCATCTTCGCCACCGGATTGAAGAAATGGAGGCCGATGAGGCGCGTCGGATCGGCCATCGCGGTCGCTATGTCCTCGAGCGGGATGGACGACGTGTTGGTGGCGAGGATCGCGCCGGACCTGGCCTTCGCCTCGAGCGCGGCGAACAGGTTGCGCTTGGCGTCCACGTTCTCGAAAATCGCCTCGATGATCACGTCGGCGCGAGCGACGCCGTCGCCGGCGACATCCGGCAGCAGCCGGTCGGCCGCGTCGCGGATGCGGCGCGGGTCGCGCAGGCGATCGGCGAAGAGCTTCGCCGCGCGGCCCATGGCCGGCGCGAGTCGCTCGGCGTTCTGGTCCTGCAGCGTCACCGTCAGACCACGCAGCGCGCACCACGCCGCGATGTCGCCGCCCATCGTGCCGGCGCCAACCACGTGCACGTGCGCCGCCTTGAAGTCGCCTTCCTTGCCCAGCGACTTCAGGCGCTCCTGCAGCCCGAAGAGCCGGATCAGGTTGGCGGCGGTCGGCGTCTTGAGGAGCGACGGGATCGACGCCGGATCGGACGGCGGCACCGCGAGCACATTGCCGTCGTATCTGACCCAGATGTCGAGGATCGCGTAAGGCGCCGGATAGTGCGCGCGCCGGGCGCGCCTGGCAACCTGCTTTCGTGCCTGCGCGGCGATCACCCGGCGCACCAGCGGATTCAGGGTCAGCGACTGCGGAAAGCCGAGCCGCCGCGGCGCAGGCAGCGCGTTCAGGATGCCGCGCACGGTGTTCTCCATGATCCGCGCCGGCACGCATTCGTCGGCGATGCCGAGCCGCTTCGCCCGCCGCGCATCGATCGTGCGGCCGGTCAGCATCAGGTCGAGCGCCGCCGGCGCTCCGGCAAGGCGCGGCAACCGCTTCATGCCGCCCCAGCCCGGCACGATCCCCAGCATCACTTCGGGCAGGCCCAACCGCGTGCCCGGCTCGTCGACGACCACGCGGTAACGACAGGCGAGCGCCAGTTCCAGCCCGCCGCCCAGGCAGAAGCCGCGAATGAGCGCAACCGTCGGATACCCGACGCCAGCCAGTCGCTCGAAGGCATCCCAGCCGCGCTTGACGAGTGCGAGCGCGCCGGCCTCGTTCGCGAGCTGGCTGAACTCGTCGACATCGGCGCCGGCGATGAAGCCATTCGCCTTGCCCGAAGCGATGATCAGCCCGCGCGGCGGATTGCGGTCGAGCTCGTCGAGCGCCGTATTTAGTTCCGCCAGCACCGGCGCGCCGAGCGTGTTGGTGCTGCCGCCGACGCGGTCGAGCGTCAATCGCGCGAGGCCGTCGGCGTCGCGGGTCAATGTCCAATGCTGCATGGCGTGTTCGCTTTCCTGAAGTTCGCGGGGCATGGCGGCAACCGTCCGCCGTCAGTCCGCTGGCGCGATCATTGGTGCATCCTTGGCGCTGCGCGCCTTCCCTCCGAGAGGGAGCAATTCGCGCTTGGGACGGCCCGACGCGCTCATGGGGCACCCTTGGCGCTGCGCGCCTTCCCTCCGAGAGGGAGCAACGCGCTTGGGACGGCCCGGCGCGCTCATACCCTCTCGATCAGCATCGCGCCGCCCAGCCCGCCGCCGATGCAGATTGCCGCCATGCCGCGCCGCCCGCTCGTGCGCTTGAGCACGTTCAGCACATGCAAGACGATTCTGGCCCCCGAGGCGCCGACCGGATGGCCGAGCGCGACGGCGCCACCGTCGACATTGAGCCTGCTTGCATCGAGTGCGCCCAGCGCGGACGGCAAACCCAGCTCCTGCGTGCAGTATTCGGCGCTCTGCCACGCGCGTTCGCAGCCGATCACCTGCGCCGCGAACGCCTCGTTGATCTCCCAGGCGTCGACATCGGCAAGGCCGAGTCCGTTGCGCTTGAGAATCGGCGTCGCCGCGTGCACGGGACCCAGCCCCATCTGCGCCGGGTCGAGGCCGGCCCACTCGGTGTCGACGATGCGCCCGAGCGGCGTGAGCTTGTGCTTTTCGACGGCGCGTTCGGATGCGATGACGAGCCAGGCGGCGCCGTCGGTGATCTGCGAGCTGTTGCCGGCGGTCACGTTTCCGTATTTCCGGTCGAAGAACGGCTTCAGCTTGGCGAGGTTCTCGACAGTCGAGTCCTCGCGCATGCCGTCGTCCTGTGCATAGAGCTTGCCCGCCTTGTCGTACACCGGCACGACCTCGCCGTCGTAGTGCCCCGACTTCTGCGCCGCGATCACGCGGGCGTGACTGCGCGCCGAGAATTCGTCCATCTCCCGCCGCGTAATCCCGAACCGGAACGCCAGGTTCTCGGCGGTCTGGCCCATCAGCAGACCGACCATCGGATCGGTCAGGCCTTTCATGATGCCGATCACCGGCGCGAGGTAGCCCAGCCTGAACTTGGCGGCCAGCGCGGCCCGCTGTCCGAGCGTCTTCGCGGCGTACCAGTTCGACAGCCACAGCACCATCGCGTCGGAGAACAGAAGGGGCGCACGCGACAGCGCGTCGACCCCGCCCGCCAGCACGAGATTCGACCGGCCGGCGCGGATGTTGTTGATGGCCGAGTCGATCGCCTGCATCCCCGACGCGCAGTTGCGCATCACGGTCCAGCCGGGCACCTTCATTCCGCAGCCCATCCGCAGGGCCACGACGCGGCCGATGTTGACCTCGTCGACCGACGGCGCGGCGCAGCCGAGGATCACTTCGTCGAGCTCCGTCGGCGCAAACGGCTGGCGGACGAGCAGCGCACGGCCAGCCGCCGTCGCAAGGTCGGACGCGGCAAACGGCCCCGGCCGGTTGCGTGACTTGAGGAACGGCGTGCGCGCGCCGTCGATGATGTAGGTCGGTTCGTTCATGACATGGCGATTCCGAAGATCAGAGGCAGGGCGACGCCTGGGGTCAGGCGGCGGCCTTGTGCATCACCGCCGGCGTTGCAGTCACCTGCAAGAAACTGTGCGCGGGGCTCATCTCCGAGGCGCCCAGGTCCTGCGCGAAGTCGTCGACGCGGATCACCAGCGCCGTGGCGTCGCGCGCGGCGATGACCGCCGCCGCTTCCGCTGCAGTGATCACGCCAGCCGCCTCGCCACGGGAGACGAGAACCTCGATCCCGGCGCCCGGCGGCAGCTTCGCCTCGACGCGGCCGTCCTTGACCGCCGCCCGCAGCTTAGCTTCGATCGGCTCCGCGATGACGGTCGCCGCGAGCGCTCGCTCGACCTGGGCCAGCGGATTGTCCGGAGCGGTCGACAGATAGGCTCCGGCCGTCAGGCGATCGCGCGCCGCCGACGGCTCGATCAGTATGCGCGCCACCTGGTGTCCGAGCTTGTCCGACGGCACGACATAGGGCCGGCCAAGCGGGAACACCACCCGGCGCATGATCGCGGCGATGATGCGGTTCGGGAAGTTCGAGATCAGGCCTTCGAACGCATTCTGCGCCTTGAACATCGCGTCCCAGATCGCCCAGTGCATCAGCGGCGCGTCGGCCTGCTGCCGGCCTTCGGCCTCGTAGCGCCGGAGGGTCGCGGAGCAAAGGTACATGAGCGACAGGATGTCGCCGAGACGCGCGGAGAGTTTCTCCTTGCGCTTCAGCGCGCCGCCGAGGGTCCCCATCGAGACGTCGGCGAAAAACGCCAGCGCGGCCGAGAACCGGGTCAATTGCTGGTAGTAGCGGCGGGTCTCGGGCGCGATGTCGGCGGGTACGCCGACAAAGTGCGAACCGGTCATCCCCATCACGAGCGTGCGGGCGAAATTCGACACCACGAAGCGCAGGTGGCCGAAGAGCGCGGCGTCGAACGCGACCGACGCTTTCCCGCCGTCCGCATCGCGCGTCGCGGCGATCTCCTTCAGCACGAACGGGTGGCAGCGGATCGCCCCCTGTCCGAAAACGATGAGACTGCGGGTCAGGATGTTGGCGCCCTCGACAGTGATCGCCACCGGTATCTGCGTGTAGGCGGCGCCGATGAAGTTCGACGGCCCCATGCAGATCCCCTTGCCGCCGACGATGTCCATCGCGTCGTTGACGACCTGCCGGCCGCGTTCGGTGAGGTGCAGCTTGGTGATACCGGAAATCACCGCGGGCTTCTCGGCAAGATCGATCGCGGCTGCGGTGAGCGTGCGCGTCGCGTCCATCATGTACAGATTGCCGCCCATGCGGGTCAGCGCCTCCTCGATGCCCTCGAACTTGCCGATGGGCGTCTTGAATTGCCGGCGCACGCGCGCATAGCCGCCGACGGCCCGCACCGCGAGCTTGGCCATCCCCGTGGCCGACGACGGCAGCGAGATGCCGCGACCGGCCGCCAGGCACTCCATCAGCATCCGCCAGCCCCGCCCGAGCATCGGCTGTCCGCCAATCACCCAGTCCATGGGGATGAAGACGTCCTTGCCCGAGGTCGGACCGTTCTGAAACACCGCGGTGAGCGGCATGTGGCGGCGGCCGAACACGACGCCCGGATGCGAGGTCGGGATCAGCGCGCAGGTGATGCCGAGGTCTTCGCGATCACCGACGAGGTGATCCGGATCGTAGGCGCGAAAGGCCAGGCCGAGCAGTGTCGCGACGGGGCTGAGCGTGATGTAGCGCTTGTCCCAGGTGACCGAGAGTCCCAGCACGCGCCGGCCCTCGTGCTCGCCCCAGCGGACGATGCCGAAATCGGGGATGGATGCCGCGTCGGAGCCTGCGTTCGGATGGGTGAGGGCGAAGCAGGGGATCTCCAGGCCCTTGGCGAGACGCGGCAGGTAGTGCCGCTTCTGCTCGTCGGTGCCGTAGTGCGCGAGGAGCTCGCCGGGGCCGAGCGAATTGGGCACCATCACGGTCACGGACACTGCACCCGAATGCGTCGACAGCTTGGTCATCACCTGCGAGTGCGCGTACGCGGAAAACCCGAGGCCGCCGTATTCCTTCGCGATGCTCATGCCGAGAAAGCCGCGATCCTTGATGAACTGCCACACGCGTGGCGGCAGGTCGCGGTGGACGTGCGTGGTTTCCCAGTCGGTCACCATCGCGCAGAGTTCCTCGACGTCGTGGTCGAGAAACCGCTGCTCGTCCGCGGTAAGCGACGGGTAGCGCGTATCCAGCAGGTGGCGCCAGTTCGGACGGCCGGAAAAGAGCTCGCCGTCCCACCACACGGTGCCGGCCTCGATCGCGTCGCGCTCCGTCTGCGACATCGGCGGCAACAGCTTGCGGAACGTGGCCAGCACCGCGTCGCTCACGAGCTTGCGCCGCAACGCCGGCACGTTGCCCGGAATCGCGAGCAGGACGAAAAGGAGCGTCAGCGCGAGGGCGAGCCAGCCGGGAATCGTGTGCGCGAACCAGGCCGCGCCGAGCGCGACGGCGATCGCGACGGTGAACGCCAGGCCCGAGGCATTGACGTAGGCAAGCGCCAGCGCGGCGCCAAGGACGGCAACCATCCAGACGAGTGCGAGCATCGAGTACTCCTTCAGTGCGAATGTGAAGTCGGAAGGGCGTTGGCCCAGTACCCGCCGGGCCGCCCCAAGGGTACTGTGCGCCCCCGCGGGGGGCAGCGAACGCAGTGAGCGTGGGGGCCGTACAACTGCCCGCGGGGCCGCCCCAAGGGTACTGTGCGTCCCCGCGGGGGGCAGCGAACGGAGTAAGCGTGGGGGCTGTTCATTTCAGCTCCGCGGCCTCGGGTCGACATCGACAGGCCGGGAGGCGTCCGTGACCTCGGGAAGCGGCGATTGCAGCCCCGCCAGCAGAAACGGGGCGAGGCGATGCAGCAACACCTCGTCGTTTCCGGTCTCGGCGGGCGTGAGCTCGGCGATCAGGCGCAAAGCGTCGGTTCCCGCGAGCGTGTAGGACAACGCACCCATGATGAAATGCAGGCGCCAGGAAAGTTCTTTCGCCGGAAGATCCGGCAGCGCGCGTCCGAATGCCGCCTTGAACCGCGCGATCATGGTCGCGTACTGCTCCGCGAGGAACCTGCGGATGAACGGTGCGGGATCGGCGTAGGCCCGCCCGAGCAGTCGGAGAAAATCCTTGCCGCCGCGCTCCGGGTCCCGGGCAAGCCGCAGCGCCGGGATGAACATCGCCGACAGGATCCGGTCGCATGGCAGCGCGGCCGGGGCGGCGTCCTGCTCGAGCCGGGTGAGAAGGTCGACGCGCTCCTGGTTCATCGGGTCTAGCCGCCGCGTAAGGACCGCCTGGAACAGTTCCTCCTTGCTCCCGAAGTGGTAGTTGACCGAAGCCAGGTTCACGCCTGCTGCGGCCGTGATCGACCGCAGACTGGTCGCCTCGAATCCGTGCTCCATGAACAGGGATTCCGCCGCGTCGAGGATCTTGTCCTTGGTCACCGGAGGCCGGCGCGCATGCGCAAGCGGGATCACACTGCCGACCATTGGCGCCACTCCATCGTCCTTGTCCCGGCGTCTTGCCCGACGCGCCCGGGACTTCAAGG
The DNA here is from genome assembly GCA_963823215.1 of uncultured beta proteobacterium. GTDB lineage: Bacteria > Pseudomonadota > Gammaproteobacteria > Burkholderiales > Casimicrobiaceae > CAIWHR01. Next base: position 1,006,221 of record CAWGKT010000012.1, on the reverse strand, counting down.
TTCGTATCGAGGGTTAATGAACACGACGAACGGACATTTAGATTAAACGTTCGTTTGAATAATAGGGTCGCGGCTGGTGACCTGTCAACATCGTCGTTGCGGCCGCCCGGGATGCTGGAGCACCCGCCCAGGGCATTCAACGGATCCGCGGTGTGTGCGCTTACTTTGCTGTAATCTCTTTGGAAGCAAGGATATCGACTTGAGTCCACCGAAATGCAGCACGCTTGCGCGTGAGCTGAATAGAGCCGGTTAGGATCACCCTGCAACCCAATGGCGAGCTCGTCGGCTGCTGTCAACCGGGCTAACCGGTACAGTGGCGCCAGAATCCGCCCATGGCCCCTGCCCCGTCGAGTTTCGTCCCGGCATCCGCCCCTGTGCCGAAAGATCTCCGCCGCGGGTATCTGTTCGGGTTTCTGGGCGTGGCGAGCTTCAGCCTGACCTTGCCTGCGACCCGGCTCGCAGTGGCGGCGCTCGACCCGGTGTTCGTCGGCCTGGGCCGGGCGGTCGTTGCAGCACTCCTTGCCGCGGTGGTTCTCGCGCTCAAACGCTCGCGTTGGCCAGGGTGGGCGCTGCTGCCGCGGCTCGCGCTCGTCGCCGGCGGCGTGGTGGTCGGCTTTCCCCTCTTCTCGGCCTGGGCGATGCAGTCCGTGCCCGCAGCCCACGGCGCGGTCGTGATCGGGTTGCTGCCTCTGGCGACGGCAATGGCCGGCGCATGGATCGCGCACGAACGCCCGTCACGCCTGTTCTGGTGGTGCGCGACGTTTGGCAGCGCCGTGGTCGTCGGTTTCGCGTTGTGGCGGGGCGGCGGCGCACCGCAGCCCGCCGACGGGCTGCTGGTGCTCGCGGTCGCATCGGCCGCCATCGGCTACGCTGAAGGGGGTCGGCTCGCCCGCACGCTGGGGAGCCTGCAGGTCATCTGCTGGGCCCTTGTCATCGCCGCCCCGCTGGTCGCCATACCGACGGCACTCGCCATCGACGACCGGGTGCTCACGGCATCGGTCTCGGCGTGGGCCGGGTTTGCCTATGTCAGCATCGTCAGCATGTTTCTCGGCTTCTTCGCCTGGTATCGCGGTCTCGCGCAGGGCGGGATCGCCACCGTGGGCCAGGTGCAGCTCATTCAGCCGTTCCTGACCATATTCGCGTCGGCCTTGCTGCTGGGCGAACCGATCGACGCCGCGACGATCATTGCCGCCGGCCTCGTCATCGTGTCCATCGCCGTGGGCCGGCGCGGTCGCTGAGGGCGATTGCGTCGACCCGCCATTCGAAGCGCGTTGGCTATACTTGCGCGTCGCTCCGGAGAAACCACATGGCACTGATCGCGATCGCAAAGAAGCACCGTCTTTCACACCAGAAGGCCAAGGCAGCCGCCGGGAAAGTCGCGCAGGACCTCAACGAGCGCTTCGACCTCGAGTACGCGTGGCAGGGCGATCACATCGAGTTCAAGCGCCCCGGGCTCACCGGCGCGCTCCATGTTGGCAAGGACGCGGTGCGCCTGGATTGCGAGCTCGGCTTCATGCTGTCGCTGTTAAAGCCGAGCATCGAGGCGGAAGTGCACAAGCAGTTCGACAAGTACTTCGGCAAGGCGAAGTAGCGTGTTTGCGCTTTCAGGCCGCGCGGGTGCCAACGCGCGGCGCCACTCGCGCGCCGGATGGCGTCGACAGGAGCGGCTCCGGGAAGGGTGCCGTCGCGCCGGCGAAGATCGCTTCCATGAGCGTACGCTCCCGCGCGTCGATGGTTGCCAGGAATTCGCGTGCACCGTGCATTTTCCGGAACGCCACGAAGCCGCGTTCCAGAAAATCGTGCAGCACGGCAACCCCGGCCAGCCGTGCCGGGTGGCGCATCATCACCAGCGCCGAATGGATCAGCGGCTTGCGGACGTAATTATCGAGCCCGGCGCCGATTTCGCCGATGAGACCGATCTGCCGGTCGCGCGCCGGGCGCTCGCTCGGCCAACGGTAGGCGCCGCAGTACTCGGCGACGGTGAAACTGCCGTCGCTTTGCGGCAGGCGCTGCAGCAGCGCCCGGTCGAGCTCGTGCGAAAGCGCGTTGAGCTCCATTGCCTGCGCCACCGTCGCGATCACCCGCCCGGGAAGCATCCGCGTCATGATCGGCACGACACGCGCGAGATCCGCGTCGCGCTGCGCAAAGTCGGATGCGCCGTAGAGGTCCGACTGGAAGAACGCGATCGCGTCGGCGTAGCGCGGCTGCGCCGCGAGATCCGCGTAGGTGCGGCCCATGCGGCTGGCCTGCCACGCGGCAAGGCGCTCGAGCGCGCGGGCCAGCCCGCCATTGCCTTGCCTTTGCGCATGCAGTTGCGCAGTGCGCTCGAGCTCGCGCAGCAGCATTGCCTGTGGGGAGCTGCCGGAAATCAACGTGTCGCCCGGAACAAGGATTAGCAGTTCCCCCGCCTTGGGCCTGCCGACGGCAAGGGAATCACACCGGAAAGTCTAGCAGGCCGCGCGCGGATGCGCGCCTGGCCTTTAGTGTGTTTGCTCTAGACGAAAAGGCTAGATTGGTGGTTGTCGCGGCACAACGCGAATCCGGCAACCAACCGAAAGGGAATCACCATGCTGAAATCATCCGTCCATCTCCAACCCGCCCGTCTCAGCGAAGCGGCGATCAATGCATCGCGTCAGGTATGGCTTGCAAGCCTGGGCGCCGCCGTCGTTACCCGCGACTGGGTGCAGACCGAAGCTGGCGACATGTTCAAGTCTCTCGTCAAGGAAGGCACCGTCGTCGAATCGCAAGCCGTGCGCTTCGTCGGCAATCGGCTTGAAACCTCCTTTTCCGCAGCGAACTCCGTATGGAAAGAGACGCGCAGGACGGTCGAATCGACGGTGAAACAGGCGGCCGATGCGGCGGTGAGCTTCGCGCAGCAGGTTTTGCCCCGCTCGTTGCCGGCGTTCGAATTGCCGTTGGCACCGAAGGCGCGCAAGGCTGCGGTGAAGACTCCGAAAAAGGCGAAGCGTGCGGTCAAGGTCGCCAAGAAGACCCGGCGTACCGGTCGGGCCGCGACGAAGCGCGCGTAATACGTTAGCATTGGGGCGCCGCCAATAACCCGTCGAGGAGGTTCATGCCGGATGCCACGGCACTTGGTCGTGTGCGTCGCACCCGGAAGCCGGAACGAGGCCGTTCAAGCGTGGGGCTTGCTTTGGCCGGCGGCGGGCCGCTCGGCGGGATCTACGAGGTGGGCGCGCTGGTCGCGCTCACCGACTCGCTCGACGGCATCGATTTCGGCGACCTCGACGTCTACGTCGGGGTTTCTTCTGGTAGCTTTGTCGCTGCCGCGCTGGCGAACGGCATCTCGCCCGCGCAGATGTATCGACTTTTCATCGACGACGGCGCCGACGCCGCGTTGACTCCCGAAGTCTTCCTTCGCCCTGCCTTCGCCGAGTTTGCGCATCGTGCTTCGCTGTTGCCGGGGCTCCTCGCACGCGCAGTGTGGCAGGCACTGAGCGACCCCGTCCGCCGAGGCATGATGGAGTCGCTGGGCACACTGTCGCACGCCGTGCCCACAGGGATGTTCGACAACCGGTCGATCGACCGATTTCTCCAGCAGCTGTTCGCAGCCCCCGGCCGCACCAACGATTTCCGGCATCTGGGGCCCAAGCTCTTCCTTGTCGCGACGAACCTCGACACCGGTGCTTCCGTGATATTCGGCACTCCCGGACGCGAGCGGGTGCCGATATCCAAGGCGATCGAGGCCTCGGCGGCGTTGCCCGGCCTGTTCCCGCCCGTCCAGATCGGCGGCGAGTTCTTCGTCGACGGCGCACTCAACAAGACCTTGCATGCATCGGTCGCGCTCGAGGAAGGCGTGGACCTCCTCCTGTGCGTCAATCCGCTGGTGCCGTTCGATGCGAGCGGGGCGGCGCGCAGCGGCCGGATGACGGTCGACAAGCTGAGCCATGGCGGCCTACCGATCGTTCTGTCGCAGACTTTCCGCGCCATCATCCATTCGCGAATGAAGGTCGGGATGGAAAAATACCGCCAGCAATATCCGCACGCCGATGTCGTCCTGTTCGAGCCTCACCGTGAGGACGCCGACATGTTCTTCGCCAGCATCTTCAGCTATGCGCAACGCAAGCGCCTTTGCTCGGCGGCGTACCAGAAGACGCGGCAGAACCTGGCCGAACGGACCGCCACGCTGCTGCCACAGTTCGCGAAACACGGGATCACGTTGCGGACGGATCGAATCGCCGACCCGGCCCGCAAGATCACCGACGCGCTGACGGACCCGCGCCCACTCAACGTCGCGCGCGGGAGCGGCAACGGCCTGCGGCAATCGACGCGCGACCTCGCGCACACGCTCGATCATCTGGAGCGCTGGTTGGCCGGGGCTCGCTAGTACCGTTCGCACACCGGCGCGTCTTTCCGTTCACCGCAGCCGGCTATGGCGGAAAAAAAGCGTCCCCGCCGCACCCGCGAACGGATCCTCGAGACCAGCCTCGTGCTGTTCAACCATTCGGGCGCTCCGCGGGTCACCACCGCGGACATTGCCGACGAGATGAACATCAGTCCGGGCAACCTCTACTACCATTTCAGGAACAAGGACGAGATCGTCTTCGAGCTCTACGAAGCGTACGAGGCGCGGGTGTTGCCGCTCTATGCCGATCCCGGCGGGCGTCACCTCGACGTCGACGACCTCTGGCTCTGGCTGCACCTTCTGTTCGAGCGGATGTGGGAATACCGGTTCCTCTATCGCGACCTCGATGAGCTCGCCTCCCGCGAGCGCAAACTCGGCACGCGGATGGGCGCGCTGCTCCGAAAGGGGACCGCCACCGTGATAGAGTTGTGCCGCGGCATGGTGCAGGCGGGAACGATGCGCGCTTCGACCCGCGAGATCGAAGCGCTCGCTGACAATGTTCTGCTCGTCGCCACGTACTGGTCGGCGTACGACCGGATTCGCCGAGCCCCGCAAGAAGGCGCGCCGGGCGCAGACGCGGGTCGCGCGGCGTACCAGGTGCTTGCGCTCTTCGGGCCCTATTTCAACGGCGACGCCCGCGCGCATCTCGACCGGCTTTCCGCCGACTACCTCTGACGGAGAAATCGCATGACAAAGAAATGGGCTGCGTTCCCGTACGCGGACAGGGCGTATGTCTACGACGCCGCGGGACTCAAGAAAGCCTGGGGGCGGCTGCACCGGGGCGACTGCGAGCCGCTGCCGAAGGACGCGGACGCGCTCGACGCGTGGCGGCATTACCACGCGGGTGAATACGCCGCGGCGGTCGCGTCAGGGCGCAAGGCCGGCGGCTCTGCGATCAACGCCGCGGTGAAGGCACAGATGATCTACGCCAATTACCTCGAGCACGCGGAGAAGGCAAAGCTCGGCCTGCTCGAGGAAGCGGCCGACTGGGCCGCCGCGCGGCGGCGCGAAGCGCCGAAGGACGCCAACGCGCACTACCTGCATGCCTATTCGCTTGGCCGCTACAGCCAGGGCATCTCGATCGCCAAGGCGCTGGCGCAGGGGTACGGCGGCAGGATCAAGGACGCGCTGACAATGGCGTTGAAGCTGGAGCCGAAGCACGCCGACGCGCACATCGCCTACGGCTCGTACCAGGCGGAGATCATCGAGAAGGTCGGCAGCCTCGTCGGCGGCATGACCTATGGGGCGAAAAAGGACTCGGCCCTGGAACATTTCCGGAAGGCCTTGAAGCTCAACCCGGATTCCGCGATCGCCCGGGTGGAATACGCGAACGGGCTCATCCTGCTGTTCGGACAGGCCCGAATGGAGGATGCGGAAAAGCTGTACCGCGAAGCCGCCGCGTGCAAGCCGGCCGACGCGATGGAACGGCTCGACATCGAACTGGCACGCTCTGAACTCGAATAGGCCCTATCCGGCACGCACCGCTGCCGCGGCAACCGCGGGATCGAGATCCCCGGGGCGCGGCCATGGCGAGAGCAGCGTCGTCAGCAGGAGTTTCTCGAATTCCGTCCCGAACTGCGCGATGACGTGCTCCGGGTCGGGGCACAGTTTGCGATCGGTGATGAGACCGAACTGCACCTCGCCGTTGTACGACAGGATCGACACGCCCATGCCGACATTCCCGGATTGGGGAACCCAGAACATGAAGCGCTCGACCCTGGCGCCAGCCATGTAGAGCGGCTGCTGCGGCCCTGGAACGTTCGTCATCACCGCGGTCGCGTTGCGCGCGAGCACCGTGATCAGCTGGTCCTGCAGGAGCTTCGGACCCGCGCCCGCGGCGGCCAGCAGGCCCAGCGTGAGGATCGGCTGCAGGCTGCCCTTCAGTGCGCCCATGTTGGCTCGCACCGCGTACAGCCGCTCGATAGGATTGTCGATGCCGATCGGCAGATCCAGGAAGACGACGCCGAACCGGTTGCCAAGCTTGTAGGCCTTTTCGGGCGGGCGCAGATTGACCGGCACGAGCGCCCGGATCATGACACCCTCCGTGGGGTCGCCCTTGCGGACGAGGTAGCCGCGAAGGGCGCCCGCGACACAGGAGAGCAGCACGTCGTTGACCGAAGCACCGAGCGCCTTGCCCACGGCCTTCACCTCGTCGAGGGGGATGGGGTCCGCCCAGGCGACGCGCTTGCCGATGCCGGGCTCACCCTTGAATCGCGTCCGCGAATCCTCGCCCATCAGCGCAAGCTTTGCGATCTCCGCGGTCAGCGCACCGCCCTGCTCGGCAAGCGCGACTGCCTTCGCCGGTTCGAGCCACAACTGCGCCCCCTTCTCGATCAGCATCGAACCGGCCTTGAGCGCCATCTTCATGACGCCGGAGACCGGCCCGATCAACTCGGCGAGCGGATCGTCGCTTTCGCGACCCCTCTTCTTCGACCGCGGGGCGGGCAGTGCGGGCGGGCCGTCCGGAGCGGAGTCGGTCATCGACAGCAGCACCTGCACCAGCGCGATGCCGTCGGCATAGCAGTGGTGGACGCGCGCAACCAAAGCGCTGCCGCCACGGTAGTTGTCAACGAAGTGGTACTGCCACAGCGGACGCGCCGGATTGAGCGGGGTGCAGGCGAGCCGGCTGACGAGTCCCTGCAGCTCCCGCTTGCCGGCTCTGCCGGGGAGCGCGACTTGCACGACGTGATCGTTGATGTCGAAGTCGGAGCTCGTCTCCCAGGACGCCACGCCGAGCTCCTGCACCGGGCGCTGGTAGAACCGTCCGAACCGCAGCCACCGGTCGTTCACCACCGCCTGCAAGCGACGGAAATCGACGCGCCCGTCGAAGAGCAGCACGCCGCATATCATCATCAGATTGCTCGGACGGTCCATCCGCAACCACGCGGTGTCGACCGACGAAATCTTCTCGCGCTTTGGGCTGGTCATGCGGAACGGGTAGAGCCTCGTGGCAAAACGGCGTGGCCGGACGGGGTCGAACGCCGACGCCGCTGCAAATTGCGCGCGCGAATCCGTTCGCGCTAAAGTAGCACAAACCCCGCGCACGGGGAAAACCACGCCCGGAGGAGGACGCACGATGGCTGCCCCCAAGAAAGAGGACCTCAAAGCGAAGTTCGAAGCCGCCGCGGCAGCCGCCAAGAACACGAGGAAGAAGCCCGACAACCCGACGCTGCTCAAGCTCTACTCGTACTTCAAGCAGGCGACCGAGGGCGACGTGACCGGCGCGCGGCCGGGAGGATTCGATTTCGTCGGTGGCGCCAAGCACGACGCGTGGTCCAAGCTCAAGGGGACGAGCAAGGACGAGGCGATGCAGAATTACATCAAGCAGGTCGAGAAGCTCAACCGCGAGTAGCGCCTGCGACATCCCGCTCGCGCGCCATTCACCAGCAGTACCGCGCTCGCGGCGGCAGGCGTCGCGCCGTATCCCGACAGCTGCGGAAGGCGCCCCCGGGATGCGGCAGCGCCTGCCAGGGCATCGTCCGGCGGCTACTTCGATGCGCGCTTGCCGGCCTTCCCGGCGCTGCCCGCCCCGGCCTTCCGCCGGGGTCCGGCCTTCGCCGGCTTGGCGCCGCGTCCGCCCGCGGGTGCCTTTAGGAGCTTGTTGACGGCATCGGCAAGTTCGTCGACGCGCACGGCAAGACGTTGCACGTCGTTCTGCGTGTACACGCCGAGCTTCGACAGCGCGCGTGCAACGCGATCCTCGAACACCTGTTCCAGCTTGTCCCACGTTCCGCCCGCCATCTGCTGCATCTCCTTGGCCCTGGCCGTCGCCGCGCCCCGAGCGGCCGCCGCCGTCTCGGTGGCGACCTGTTTGGTCCGATCCTGCAGTTGCTCGCCCTGTTTGACCAGGGTCTCGAACAATTTCGTCCCTTCCTGTTGCGCCCGCGAAAACGCGCCCAACCCCGCCAGCCAGATCTGGTGCGGCGAATTCAGCACACCCTGCGTCGCGTCCTTGGCCGCATCGGCCGCGGCCGCCTCCAGTTTCGCCTTCGCCTTCTTCAACATCTTTCGCTCTCCTCGTGCGTCCACCGGCGCCAACTGCGCCGGCGCGTCTACCTGACATTCTAGGCCAGCCGATCTAGAGGGAACACACTAAGAGCAAGCGCCGCCGCAGGATTGCGCCGCGGCGCGCTGCCAAACCACGGTCGGCAGCGGGTTACAATCGCCGTCCGGCGAGCCCCGTCTGCGCCGACGCCGCGTGTCGACACCCTTACCGCAAGGAGAACCCAGATGGCCTATTTCGTCACCGGCGCAACCGGCTTCATCGGCCGGTACCTCGTCCTGAACCTGTTGCGCCGCGGCCAGCCCGTCTATGTGCTGGTGCGCAAGGGCTCGGAGAAGAAGCTCTCGGCCATGCGCAAGCGCTGGGGCGCGGACGACAAGCAGGTCATCGGCATCGAGGGCGATCTTGCCAGGCCCGGTCTCGGGGTGGTTGCGGCCGACCTCAGGAAACTCAAAGGCAGGATCGACCACCTCTTCCACCTCGCCGCAATCTACGATCTCAAGGCAAGCGCCGAGGACCAGCAGATCGCCAACGTCGAAGGCACGAAGAACACGGTGCGGTTTGCCGAGGCGGTCCAGGCTGGATGTTTCCACCACGTGAGCTCGATCGCCGCCGCGGGGCTCTACGACGGCACGTTCCGCGAGGACATGTTCGAGGAGGCCGAGGACCTGGACCATCCGTACTTCAAGACCAAGCACGACTCCGAGGGCCTAGTGCGCCGCAGCTGCAAGCGGCCGTTCCGCGTCTATCGTCCGGGGTTCGTCGTCGGTCACTCGAAGACCGGGGAGATCGACAAGATCGACGGGCCGTACTACTTCTTCAAGACGCTGCAGAAACTGCGCGACATGCTGCCGCCCTGGATGCCGATGATCGGCGTCGAGGGCGGTCGCCTCAACATCGTGCCCGTGGACTTCGTCGCCGATGCACTCGACCACCTCGCGCACAAGAAGGGACTCGACGGCAAGTGCTTCCACCTGACCGACCCCGAGCCGCACCGGATCGGCGAAGTGCTCAACATCTTCGCGCGCGCCGGCCATGCCCCGCAGATGACAATGCGCGTCAACGCGAAGATGTTCGGTTTCATCCCGGCGCCGATCCTGTACGGCCTCGGATCCCTTGCTCCGGTGAAGCGCGCGATCAAGGTCGTGCTGAGCGATCTCGGCATCCCGCGCGACGTGTTCCAGTTCATCAACTGGCCGACGCGCTACGACAATCGCGACGCGGCGAAGGCGCTGAAGGGGTCGGGCATCGAGGTGCCGCCGCTCGAGACCTATGCGGCGAAGCTCTGGGACTACTGGGAGCGCAACCTCGACCCGGACCTGTTCGTCGACCGCTCGCTGTCAGGCCGCGTCAAGGACAAGGTCATCGTCGTCACCGGCTCGTCATCGGGCATCGGCAAGGCGACCGCGATCAAGCTGGCCGGCGCGGGAGCGAAGGTCATCCTCGTCGCGCGCGGCGAGGAGAAGCTCCTGGAGACGAAGGCGGAGATCGAGCGCGCGGGAGGCAGGGCCTGGATCTGCGCGGCGGACATCGCGGACCTCGCGTCCTGCGACGCGCTGGTGCAGCGCGTCCAGAAAGAACACGGCGGGTGCGACTTCCTCGTCAACAATGCCGGCCGTTCGATCCGGCGCGGCGTGATCAGCTCGTTCGACCGCTTCCACGATTTCGAGCGCACGATGCAGCTCAACTACTTCGGCGCCCTCCGGCTGATCATGGGTTTCCTGCCGAAGATGATCGAGCGCAGGCGCGGCCACATCATCAACATCTCGTCGATCGGCGTGCTGTCCAATGCCCCGCGCTTCTCGGCCTACGTGGCGTCGAAGTCGGCGCTGGATTCGTTCTCGGCCTGCGCGGCGTCCGAGTTCCTGGACAAGGGCATCCATTTCACGACGATCAACATGCCGCTCGTGCGCACGCCGATGATCGCGCCGACCAAGATCTATGAAAGCGTGCCCACGCTGTCGCCGGAGGAGGCCGCCGATCTTGTGGTCGGCGCCATTCTGCACCGGCCGGTGCGGATCGCGACGCGCCTCGGCATCTTCGGCGCCGTGTCGCATGCGATCGCCCCCAAGCTCACGCAGGTGCTGCTCAACTCGGCGTTCAACATGTTCCCGGATTCAAGCGCCGCAGCCGGGAAGAAGGGCGGGGAACCCAAGCCGCTCACGCCGGAGCAGATGGCGTTCGCCCAGATCACCCAGGGGATTCACTGGTAGGCCTTGCGCAGGGGTAGCAGGGGCCCGGCGCGCGGGGATGCGACCCGAAGCGAGGTCAGGCGGCCGACAACGCGACGTTCGCACCACCGACGCCGGTCGCGGAAGGCCGCGTGCCGGAACGTCACTACCCTTGCGTAGTCGCGTGCGCGGCCCGCGTCAACTCCTCCGCGACCAGCGCCGACACGCGGCGGTCGCCAAGGAGTGCATTGTGGCCAATGCCGGCAAGTTCGATGTTCTCGGCGCCTGCGAGGCGGCAGCTCGTCTGCGGCGCCACCATCGAATCGTGCCACGACCACAGCGACACGACGCGAACGCCGGCCGGTGCGCCTTCGGTACGATTGAGCTCCGTTAGCCACGCGCTGCCGGGCCGCAGCTGGGCGAGGGGGATGCCGGGGAAGAGCCACGCGTGGGCGCTCCCGTGGTGCGGCGTGCCGAGCGTCATCACGATCGACACCTTCTGCCCCCCGTGCCGCCGCAGATAGGCCCGCGCCACCAGCCCGCCCATGCTGTGTCCGACGATTGCAACCCGCGCCGCGCCGGTCGCCTCCAGAATCGCATCTATCTTTGCCGCCAGCTGGTCGGCGAACTCGTCGATCGACGCGAGCGGCGGTCCATAGGACAGCGCGTACACGGGGCCCAGGTTCCGCGCGATGAGTGCGCTTCGAAGCCCCACCATCACCGCCGCGTTGCAGAGCAAGCCGTGCAGCAACAGGATGGGGGCTTCGGCGGGAGCGGGCGCCGGCTCGGGCATCAGCTGGCGGTAGAGGGCCATGCGCGGGCCAGCGCGGCCGATCGCACGCAGTTCGTCGGCGAAAAGGCGGATCGTCGCCGCGACACCGATGCGCTTGTCCGGAGGACGCGTTGCGCGGAAGGTCCAGGCCACCGCGAACCAGAACAGCGTGAACGCGCAAAGCACCGCCAGGTACAGGAGCGGCAACCCCACAAGATACCCCCACGGGCTCGCTCCGCCGGCAATGGCCATTGCCGCCCATCCCGCATAGAGCGCGAGGCCTCCACCTCCGAGCAGCCAGAGTGCGATCGCTGTCGTCATGGCCGGTGAGGATGCGCGCGGCCTGCGGCTCGTCCGCCCGAACGCGATGGCGCGCCCGACTCCCGGGCCTCGCCGTTGCGCATCCGCAAACAGGGGCGTTTCAGGTGCGGCGAGACAGCACCAGACCACCGGCGCCGGCGAGGAGCATCGCCATCAGCACGAGCGTCACCGGGCCGAGGGCGGGGATTCGCGGCACTGCCGCCAGCTGCGCCATTGCTTGCTGCGCCGTGTGCGGGCACGTTCCGTACGGCCCGAGGCACGTCAGGAGAACCTCTGCTCCGGCGAGCGTGCTGCATTTGTAGAAGACGAAGAACTCGGCCGTATTCGTGGCGGCGGGCGAGGGCTCGCCGACGTAGGCATAGGATCCGATCAACGTCCCATCCGGCTGCGACGGAGAGAAGTTCTGTGGAAACGAGCGCGTCGATGTGCCAGGCGGGAATCCCGTGAACTGCTCGCCGAACGTAAGCGTATTACCCGCGACGTTCGTGGCGCTCCACGACTCCCACGTCGCCCCATTGTTGGTCAGCGTGACGTCCAGTCGGCCGTTGCTGCATCCCGCGCCGGCGCCCAGCGCGACGGCATCAGCGGTCACGGCGGCGACGGCGAACGTCGGGCTCGCCATGGCGAGCGCGACTGCAAAAGCCCGAATTATCCACGCGCACTGGGCATGTCGGCCCATTTCGCACCTTTGTTCATATCTTCACAGGTACGAATGATGCGCCTGAGGGCGGCCATGCGGCAAGCCCGGTCGACAGGAAAGGGCGACGAACATCTGGTTTTGGGACCATTTTCGTGACGGATTCAAACAACAATCACAATTTGCGGCAAATCGTCGCCGTGGCCCGACACTTTTTGGTGTTGTCGTCTCGCGACAATGGTCCGCTCGGAAAAGAAATAGCGGTCCTTGGACCCGGCGCGTTCCACGGGATCAGCGCGTCGCGCTCGGCAGCGGAACATGCGCCGCGGCATGCCCCTGCGTTCGCCAGGCCTTCAGCGCCGCGGGCGTTGCCGCGATATCCGGAATGAGTACCACTCCCGGCAGCGCCTTGCGCATGCGGCGGGTCATCTCGCCGCCCGCCCACACGGCAACTCCCTGCGGCAACTGGCGGCGCAACGAGGCGAGACCCTCGCCCGCCTGGCGCACGGGAAACGCGCCGGAAAAGGACAAGGCCACGACGTGCACATCGTGCGCGACCGCGGCGCGCCGGATGTCCTCGATCGGCGTCTGCACGCCGAGCGAAATGCACTGCGCTCCTTCCGGCACGAGCAGCGCCTCGACCATCAACAGACCCACTGCGTGCTGCTCGCCGGGGAACGTGGTCAGCAACACCCTGGGAGCGCCAATCTGCCGCGGAAAGGCGTTGATTCCGGTGCGCAGCGCCGCCTGCATCTGCTCCGTGTAGAGGTGCTCCTCGAACACCGCGAGATTCCCCCGCATCCAGGCTTCGCCGACGGCGTGGTTGAGAGAGGTCAGCGACTCGAGTACGAACCGTTGCAGCCCCTGCCGCATCAGCAGGTTCGCGAACGCGTTCTGCAGTGCCGGCGCATCGTGTCGCGCCAACAGCGCCAGAATCTCGCCCTCGACCGCGGGGGCCGCCTGCTCGCGGCGGGTCGCGATCCGCCCTTCGGCCAGTGCGTCCAACTCTTCCTGCGTGTGGTGAATGATCTTGCCCGGACGCAGCCCGACGTCCATCAGCCGCTTGATCGCGCGCAGCTTGGCGACCTCAGCGACCGAATACCGGCGCTCGCCATTGTCATCACGCAACGGCTTCGGGAAGCCGTAGCGGCGCTCCCACATCCGCAGGACGTCCTTCGACAGCCCTGCCTCGCGCTCCACGGCGCTGATGTTGAGGGCAAGTCCGATGTTCTCGGCAGGCAGGTTCATCGGTTCGGCCGACATATTCGTTGACGGGTGACAGGCAGGTCCCTGTTGTTCGCTATTATCGCTTGTCCAGGACAAGCTTGGGGGCCATCGGCATCTGATTGGCCGGCGCGCAGGCGCGGCGGGCACCCGCATTCCCGCCAGCTGCCCGCTTACGCTCCCCGCAGCAGCGCAAGCGCACGCACCACGAGCAACGTGCCGTTGGCGACCAACAGCGCCGCAATCAAGTGGATCACCCTTCCGCGAGACAACGCGTGGTGCAGCCGGTTGCCCAAGAAATATCCGGCCAGCATCGCCGGCACCAGCAGTCCCGCGAATACGAGTATCTGCGCGTGGGCCAGCAAGCCCGTCGCGACGAACACGGCCGCGCGGATCGACACGCTCACCATCACGACGATCGACGACGTCGCGCGGAGCCTCGACTTGTCGTGGATCCGCGCGGCCAGGAAGATCATGAAGATCGGGCCGCCGGTGCCGAAGAGCACGCTGAAAACTCCACCGGCAAAACCAAGCGGCCACGCCCAGCGCGGATGCAGCACCTTCCATTCCCGCTGGCCGCCGAGAAGATAGGCGCCGTAAACACCGACGAAGAGGCCAAGCAGCAACAGCGCCGGCCCGCGCGGCAGGTTGACGAGCAGCGTTGCGCCGACCGCGATCCCGGCCAGCATCGCCGGCAGGAGCCGCAGGAACTCCCCAAAATCCGCCTGCCGCCATTGCCTTCTGCCGGCGTTGGCCACCGCGGCAACGTCGAGCGCGGTGACGAGCGGCACCACGAAAGTCAATGGAAAGAAATGCGCAAGTGCGGGCACGGAAATGAGGGACGAGCCGAATCCCGTCGCGCCGAAAACGGTGTACGCGGCGATGATGACGAGCGGGACCCCGGCCAGGACGTACCACGGGGCATCCGGAAGCAGTGCGAGCATGGCGCGGCGAAGGCGAGAAAAGGACCGGTGGACATGGAGTCCGGGCACGGTTTCGCGCCAACGGCGAACCCCTGCCCGAGCCTTCAGTTTTGACCCGCGAAGGCCGGATCGCCTATAATTGCGCCCCTTGGCGAACTAGCTCAGCTGGTTAGAGCAGAGGAATCATAATCCTTTGGTCCGGGGTTCGAGTCCCTGGTTCGCCACCAATATGCATTGGTCTATTCCGGTCACATGGGTAACGGTTTATACCGGAGACATAGGTAACACTTTCGCGGCGAACGGGTTGTCGGCGCTTGCCAGGCGACCGGTCTCGTGATCGAAGAAGCCCAAGTCGTATTCCATAAAGGTGACCAGCCAGATTTTATCGCTAACCTCCTTGATGCCGACGTTTTGGCCGGCGAAGACGGTGCTGAGATTGATCTTGCGGCGGCCGACGCAGATGCGACCGCATTGGGTGATGGTAATGGTGCGATCGTGGAACGGGTACTGAAGCTCGCTGATTCCGCGGTAGGGGCGGGGTGAGCGGCGGTAGAGCTCGGCGGGATATTTCATGTTGAGCGCCTGGTGCGGCCGCTGGTGGTTGAAACACTCGATGAAGTCATCGAACTTCGCCTGCTGCTGCAAGAAGTTGTCTGCCGCCGGTTTCGTGGCTTCTTTCTTCAACGTTAGGTGCATGCGCTCGTGGCGGCCATTCTGCTCGGGATGACCGGGTTTGATGCGTTCGATCGCGATACCGAGCCGCAGCCACCATACCGAGAGCTTACTCAAGCCAAACAGGGCGTGCGGGCTGGCGAAGGGCACGCCGTTGTCGGTGCGGATGGCAGACGGCAAACCAAATTCTTTGAAGACGCGTTCGAACACGCTGAAGGCATAGATTTCCTGGGTGGTCGACAACGCCTCACAGCTCAGTAAGTAGCGACTGGCAAAGTCGGTGATGGTGAGCGGATAACAATAACGTTTGTCAGCGAGCATGAACTCGCCTTTGTAATCGGCGCACCAGAGATCGTTAGCTTGAAGGGGCTTGGAGAGGGTAGTGCCCTGCGCCTTGTAGCGTCGTTTGCGGCCATGGCAGACCAGTCCATGGCGATCGAGCACCGCGTGCACGGTGCTGATAGCGGGAGTCGGAATATCACTGTGAAGGCGTCTCAGCTTCTCTCGAATCTTGGGCGCGCCCCAGCTCGGTCGCTCGCGCTTGAGCCGAACAATCAGCTTTTCGATTTGCAACGGCAGCTGATTCGCTTGCCGGTACGGTCGTCGACTGCGATCGGTGAGCCCCTCGAGTCCGCAGTTTTTATATCGTTGGAAGATCTTGTAGCCGGTCTTGCGCGAGACCTCGAACTCGCGGCACAACGCAGCCATCTTTTCGCCATCGAGCAACCGGGCTACAAATCGAAGTCTTTCATCCATTTTGTAACACTCCTGCCATGGCATCTTGGTTTCCCCAAAATGCCGGAAGTGTTACCTATGTGTCCGGAATGAAGTGTTACCCTTGTCTCAGGAAGGGCAATACGGGGCGCGGCCCTTTTGGCAGTTGCGTTTCGTTCCAATCTCGCGACGGTCACCACGACGACGGGCCGGTGCCGCCGTCCGTGGAGCGCGAGTTCCTCCGCCACCTCCGCTGCGACATCCTCGCCCACCTCGGTGAGCCGATGGCACAACCCCGCATCACGCCCGCCCGCGGCCGCCTTGGCGTGAGCGCCCGCGCCAAAGTACAACGACAAGCGCGCCGAACTGCCGTGGCCACCTAAAATCAACGCTTGACCCACCCCACTGACCCCAACACAATCAGGGGCGCACGATTGAAACGCCTATCCTTCAGTTCATCAAGTTCATGTGGAGCTGGAACGAGTTCTTCTGGCCGACGGTGGTGATCAGCAGCCCCCCGATGAAGGTGGTCCCCATAGGCCTCATGAATTTCACCAATGTGTACTTCATCGAGTACAACCTCCTGAACGCCGCCGCGGTGATCAGCATCCTGCCCATCCTCCAAATGTGCATCACGCTGCAGCGCTGGGTGGTCCAGGCCGTCGTGATGAGTGGCCTCAAGGGTTGAGCGTCGAGAGACGATGAGCATGGGTGACCCGCGGAAACTGGACCGTATCGTGGCCGACGCCCGTCGCACCGCCGAGACGCGTGACCGCGGCTATCGGGAACAGGCGCTGAAGATCTACCCTTGGATCTGCGGGCGCTGTGCCCGCGAGTTCACGCGCGCGAATGTTCGCGAATTGACCGTTCACCATCGGGACCACAATCACGACAACAATCCGACCGACGGCAGCAACTGGGAGTTGTTGTGCCTTTACTGCCACGACAACGAGCATCAGCGGCAGTTGGAAGCGACCAGCGGGCGCGACGCGTCCGGCGTCAACCCCGGCGCCTCGACCTTCGCGCCCTTTGCCGATCTCAAAAAGCTATTGGCGAAAGATCGGCCGCCAGAGTGAAACGACCCCCCAAGGAGAATTCCGACCGTGTCAAGGCAACCCATCAAGATGGACCCTTCGAAACTCCGTTCCCGCCAGTGGTTCGCGAATCCGGCGAATCCGAACATGACGGCGCTGTACCTCGAACGCTACATGAACTTCGGGCTGAAGCGCGAGGAGCTGCAGGCCGGCAAGCCGATCATCGGCATCGCCCAATCGGGGTCGGACCTCTCTCCTTGCAACCGCCATCATCTCGAGCTTGCCCACCGCGTGCGGGAGGGAATTCGCGAGGCCGGGGGCATTGCGTTCGAGTTTCCCGTGCACCCGATCCAGGAAACCGGCAAGCGTCCGACCGCTGCGCTCGATCGCAACCTCTGCTACCTCGGACTGGTGGAAACGCTTTACGGCTACTTCATCGACGGCGTGGTGCTTACGACCGGCTGCGACAAGACCACGCCGGCGCAACTGATGGCGGCGGCCACCGTCGACATTCCGGCCATCGTGCTATCCGGCGGGCCGATGCTGAACGGCTGGTTCCGGGGTGAGCGCACCGGCTCGGGGACGATCGTGTGGAAGGCGCGTGAACTCCTGGCGGCCGGCGAGATCGACGACGAGGAATTCATCGAGCTCGTCGCGTCGTCGGCGCCGTCGGTCGGACATTGCAACACGATGGGCACGGCGTCGACCATGAACTCGCTCGCCGAGGCGCTCGGCATGTCGTTGCCCGGCAGCGCCGCCATCCCGGGGCCACACAAGGATCGCGCCGTGAACGCCTACGAATCCGGCAAGCGCATCGTCGAGATGGTGTGGGAAGACCTGCGCCCATCGAAAATCATGACGCGTGAGGCATTCGAGAACGTCATCGTCGTCAATTCGGCGATCGGCGGCTCGACCAACGCGCCCATACACTTCAACGCCATCGCGCGGCACATCGGCGTGAAGCTCGACAACGACGACTGGGAGAAGATCGGCTACGACATTCCGTTGCTGGTAAACCTCCAGCCGGCCGGCGAATATCTGGGCGAGGAGTATCATCGCGCGGGCGGCGTGCCGGCGGTGGTCGGCGAACTGATCAAGGCCGGGAAGATCCGCAAGAACACGATCACCGTCAACGGCAAGACGCTGTACGAGAACTGCAGGAAGGCGGCGGTCGAAGACGCGAAGGTGATCTGGCCATACGGCAAGCCGATGAAGAAGCAAGCCGGGTTCCTGAACCTCAAGGGCAATCTGTTCGACAGCGCGATCATGAAGACCAGCGTGATCTCGAACGCCTTCCGCAAGCGTTACCTCTCCAATCCGGAGGACCCCAACGCCTTCGAGGGCAGGGCGATCGTGTTCGAGGGGCCGGAGGACTACCACCACCGCATCGATGATCCGAAGCTCAAGATCGACGACACGTGCCTACTGTTCGTGCGCGGGACCGGCCCGGTTGGCTACCCCGGCGCCGCCGAAGTGGTGAACATGCAACCGCCCGCGGGTCTGATCAAGCGCGGCGTCACCGAATTGCCGTGCATCGGCGACGGACGGCAGTCGGGTACGTCGGGCTCCCCTTCAATCCTCAACGCATCCCCGGAAGCGGCAACCGGCGGCGGCTTGGCGATCCTGCAGACCGGTGACCGGATTCGCATCGACCTGAACAAGCGCACCGCCAATATCCTGATCAGCAAGGCAGAGTACGACCGTCGCCAGAAGGCGCTGGCGAAAGAGGGCGGCTTCAGGATTCCCGACAGCCAGACTCCCTGGCAGGAGATTCAGCGCGGCATGGTGGATGAGCTTTCGCGCGGCATGGTGCTGAAGCCTGCGGTCAAGTATCAGCGGATTTCGACGAGCAAGGGCACGCCAAGGGACAATCACTGAGACGGAATCGTCACCCCAAGCCAATGCCAACGGGATCAGCGCCATTGCGAAAACGGTCCAAGCGCTGATGGACGCCGCTAGCATCGAGGACTTTCGACGATGGATCGGCCGTAGCACGTCGCAGCGCGATGTCGTTACGCCTACGCCGATCGCCGCACTCGCCGCGACGCTCGATCGCGACGAATCGCCTCCCGTTCCCGGGGATCCATTGCCGTCGCTGTGGCATTGGCTCTACTTTCTGCCCATCCACCCCTTGTCTTCGGCGGGTCCGGACGGTCATCCCGCCCGTGGCGAATTCCTGCCACCGGTTTCGCTGCCACGCCGCATGTGGGGCGGCGGTCGCATGGAATTCCGACGTCCGATCCGGGTTGGGGAAGCGATTGCGCGGATCTCGCGCATACAAGACGTGACCGTGAAGTCAGGCCGAACCGGGCCGCTGGTCTTCGTCACGGTGCGGCACGAAATCAGCGCCAACAATCTCGTCGCGATGACGGAGGAGCACGACATCGTGTATCGCGGGAATCCCGGGCCCGGCAATGCCGCACCCCCGCCCAGCGCAACTCCGGGTGAACCGACCTGGATGCGCATGATCGATCCCGATCCCGTGCTGCTCTTCCGCTACTCCGCATTGACGCTCAACAGCCATCGCATTCATTACGATCGGCCGTACGCAACCGGCGTCGAAGGATATCCCGGTCTGGTGGTGCATGGCCCGCTCATCGCCACGCTCCTGGTAGATCTGCTGCGCCGCCATCTGCCCCGCGCAACCGTGACGCATTTTTCCTATCGCGCAGCCCGGCCGCTTTTCGACAGCGCCCCATTTCCGGTGTGCGGCAAGGCGGGCGACCATCCAAAGACCATCCACCTCTGGGCCGAAACACCCCGGCACGAGGTGGCGATGGATGCGACGGCGAAGCTGGCCTGAGCGAATCCGTCCTCATCCGACGCGGAGAAGACGACGGCAATGACCAGTGTCCCCTACCCATGCCGGGAACTGCGGGATGCCATCCGCGATCTGTGCGCGCAGTTCCCCCGGAGTATTTCCGCGGCATCGATGAAGTGCGCGGATATCCCGACGCTTTCGTCGACGCACTGACGAAGGCCGGGTGGCTCGCCGCCTTGATTCCGCAGGCGTACGGCGGCTCCGGCCTCGGGTTGACCGAGGCTTCCGTGATCATGGAGGAAATCAATCGAGCGGGCGGCAACGCCGGCGCATACCATGGCCAGATGTACAACACGGGCACTCTCCTGCGCCATGGCTCCCAGGCCCAGAAGGCCGAATATCTGCCGAAGATCGCGAGCGGGGAGCCACGCCTGCAATCGATGGGAGTGACTAAGCCCACCACCGGCACCGACACCGACACGACAAGCCTGAGGACGACGACGGCGGTGAAACATGCTTCCAGTTCCACGGTGGGTTCGGTATTGCCAGCGAATTGACGTCGAACGCAAGTTCCGCGAAACGCGCCTGTACCAGATAGCGCCCGTATCGACCGACATGATTCTCGCTTATGTGGCGGAACACGTCCTGGGTCTGCCGCGGTCGTTCTGACGCGGAAACCGTCGCGTTCTGGCGGGCGATGCGGGTTCAGCCGACCGAGCCTCGCTGCACGTAGCCGTAGCGCAGGTTCGTGCGACCCGGTCCTTCGCGCACATAGGTGGCCTGCGCGAGCGCGATGCGATCGGTGGCGAGCGAGGCCCGCTGGTCGTACCGGTAGAGCCGGGCCGAGTTCTCGCCGAAGATCGCGCGCTTGACCGGGCCATCGGCGGGACCGAGCGGGGCATAGCCGTGCTTCTTCTGCATCGCTTCCGGAATCTCGAGCCGGCGCAGCGCCTCGATCTGCCACTGCGGCGATCCGGTCCAGACGGCGTCGGTGCCCCAGACCACGTGGTCGGCGCCCAATCCTTGCACCAGCATGCCCATCATCGCGGCGCAGAGCCGCGGCTCCGCCACCGTGCTCTGGGCAAAGATCTGACCAAGGTCGGCGTAGACGTTGGTCACGCCGTGCTTCGCGGGGATCTCCGCGAGATCGCTCACCCAGTCGATGCGCCCGGTGGTGTCGAACTGCTCCATGCCCACGAGGTAAGCCCCGCCCGTATAGCGGAACGCCGAATGATAGATGATGAAGTTCAACTGCGGCCAATCCTTCGCCGCCTTGCCCACGTCACGCACATCCGCGTACGGCAACAGGTTGGGATAGCGCGCGCTCGTTTCGGGCGGAAACAATCCCTTGTGGACGCAGACATTGGCGAGGCCGGCCTTCGCGATCTTCTCGTAGAAAGGATAGAGCAGCTTCTCGTCGTCGAGGCGCCAAGGATGCCGCGCCAGTTGCTTGTTGGTGTTGTCGCCTACCGTGTAGCCCTTGAACGAATCCGGCTTCAGCACCGCTATTATGCGATCGACATCATCGAGCCAGCCGTCCATGCCGGGCATGAAGATCGCGTGCGCGAACATCCGCTTAGAGCCCGTCAGCCGGTTGACCTTCGCCCGCGCGTCCGCCTTCATTTCGTTGGTGAGAAACCAGTCGCGCGGATCCTCGGAGCCCGAACCCGAGATCAAGGCGACCTTGGTGTCGCTGTCGAAGTATATTTCCTTGAAGTAGTTCGCGAACTTGAGGTCGTCGAGCGTCTGCGTCTTGCCGGCGAGCGCAGGATTCCAGCCCGCCTTGCCGACGGCCTCGCGGCCCCGGACAAAGCCCTCCAGCCGGGTGTCGTCGCGCAGGAAATGCGTGTGCATGTCCATGATGAACTGTCCGGACAACCCGCGCGCGCGCTCGTTGGCGAGGTCCGGGGTCGCGGCCTCGGCGAGGCTCGCGCCGAAGTGTGGCCCGTACACGTCGTTCATCGCGACGAACGCCGCCGCCATGCCGGACGCCGTCTTGAAGAAGCGGCGACGCGACACTCCCTGCCGCGAAGCGAGCTCGCTCCCAAGCTGCTTGATCCGGTCTTCCACTTGCCGCTGCTTGTCGGTCTGCGTGCCGGGCAGGAATTCGTCGCTCGACACGAACTGGGTCGGGATGGGCGAGGGGAACGACGCCGATTCCGCGGGCAAGAGTGTCTCGAGTTCCCAAGGGTGCAAGAGGGACATGGCGACCTCCAGGGTGACGGGTGACAATGTTCCGAGTGCGGCCAGGTTCGCCTTGAGAAAGGCTTGCCGTTTGCCGGCACGCATAAAATCGAGTTTCGCATAGACCGGCGACGGTCGTCACGCCGCCGTCCGCCAAGCCATCAAATCAAGGCATTGCGGCGATGAGACCCTGCTATGAGCGTGGCTCTATGGAGGCGATCTTGCTAAAATGAAGGCAGATTCTGCGCGCGCATCCCCGCGCCATGGGCAGGCAACGCACTTGACCGAGGATTCAACAGGTTAACGGGAATCCCTGATTCGCCACCATCTCAGGGGAAGCCCGCCAAGGTGCGGGCTTTTCCGCCTTCCTGCCGCGCCGTGCGGCCGGATAACAATTGGACTACCATACGAGCCGCTCACTTGGGAGCCGCTCACTTGGCCACGTCCGATGCCGCACGACGAATTTGCCCGCGAGCTCGGACCTCACCGTGGCTATCTGCTCCGCGTCGCGCGCCTGCAGCTGCGCGACGAGGCGCTCGCCGAGGACGTCGTGCAGGAAACCTTGCTGGCGGCGCTGTCCGGCGGCGGCTTCTCTGGCAAGTCGAGCTTGCGGACCTGGCTTACCGGCATCCTCAAGCACAAGATCGTCGACGCCATCCGCAGGAAGCAGCGCGAGCCGACGGCGGCCTCGGCGTTCGGAGACATCGAGTCCGAAATGGATGTCGAGGACCTCGACGCGATGTTCACCGGGCGTGGAAACTGGGATGCGAAGCCCGCCGACTGGGGCGAGCCCGAGGCCGCGCTCAACCAGCGGCAGTTCCTCGACATCATGGAGGTCTGCCTCGAAAAGCTGCCCCCCAACACCGCCCGGGTGTTCATGATGCGCGAGGTCATGGAACTCGAGACCGACGAGATCTGTAAGGAACTGGCGATCACCGCGAATAACCTGTGGGTCATCCTCTACCGGGCCAGGATGGCACTTCGCCAATGCCTCGAGCAGAACTGGTTTGCCGGTGCGGGCAAGCCCGCCTGAGCGCGGCCGGAGCCCTCGGAATCCGTTCACCATGATCCGCAACGCGCTCGGTCATATCATCTCCTGCAAGGACGCGTCCCGTCTCGTGTCGCAGCGCGAGGACGCCGCATTGCCCGCGTGGCAACGCCTGCTCCTGCGCCTGCACCTGTCGGTTTGTACGGCCTGCACGCGCTTCGAGCGGCAAATTCGCTTTCTGCGCAGTGCAATGCAAAAATACCGGCAGTAGCGCCCGTACCGGAGCATTCGCCGGAGCCGCTCGCGTAATGCACTTAACTATCAACGGAACCCCGCGCACGTTCGACCCGTCGGTGCGGACCGTCGCCGAACTTGTGCACGCGCTCGCCCTCGGAGGAAAGCGGATCGCGGTCGAAAGGAACGGCGTGATCGTAGCGAAGAGCCGCTATGCCGACACCTCCGTTGCCGAGGGCGATAAGCTTGAAATCGTCGGCGCCGTCGGAGGTGGCTGACGCCCTGCTCGCGCTCGGCGTTTGACCGGGACCGGAGTAAGATCACGGCGATGAATGCTCCGCACACGCCACCGTCCGCCCTGGCTGATCCGTTGGTCATCGCCGGCCGCGAATACCGATCGCGCCTTCTCGTTGGCACCGGCAAGTACAGGGATTTCGCCGAGACCCGCGCGGCGGTCGTCGCGTCGGGGGCGCAGATCGTCACCGTGGCGATTCGTCGGACGAACATCGGCCAGGATCCGCACACCCCATCGCTCCTCGACGCGCTGCCGCCGTCGGAGTTCACCTATCTGCCCAACACCGCCGGCTGTTATACGGCCGACGATGCCGTGCGCACGCTGCAGCTCGCGCGCGAGCTGCTCGACGGCCACACGCTCGTCAAGCTCGAGGTACTGGGCGACCCGCAGACCCTGTTTCCAAACGTGCGCGCGACGATCGAGGCCGCGCAGTCGCTCGTCCGCGACGGGTTCCAGGTGCTGGTCTACACGTCCGACGACCCCATCATCGCACGCGAGCTCGAGGCGATCGGCTGTGTCGCGATCATGCCCCTCGCCTCGCTGATCGGATCGGGAATGGGCATCCTCAATCCCTGGAATCTCAAGCTCATCATCGAGGCGGCCAGGGTGCCGGTCCTGGTCGATGCGGGTGTGGGCACCGCTTCGGATGCCGCGATCGCGATGGAGCTCGGTTGCGCCGGCGTGCTGATGAACACCGCGATCGCCGCGGCGCGCGATCCGGTGCGAATGGCAGGCGCGATGAAGCTCGCCGTCGAAGCCGGGCGCGAGGCCTTCCTTGCGGGGCGGATGCCGCGCAAGCTCTACGCGGCGAGCCCGAGTTCGCCGACCGCCGGCTTGATCGCCTGATTCGGATGGCAGGCCCGAGACCTGCCCGGCGCGCGGCACACGGCGCGTTCGCCGTTGCCGCATTGCTGGCCATGGTCGCGCATGCCGTTCCATTGACCGTGGAGGAACTGACGAAGCTCTGCGCCGGGGCCGACGACGCGGCGCATTGCGGGCGCCTGGTCGAGGGGTTGCAACTGCAGCGCCTGCCCAACCTCGCGGTGCGAGAGCAGTCGGCGCTCAGAGTTTCGCTGTATCCGTCCGGCACGGCCACGTTCACGGACACCGAAGCGGTCAATGGCGGCCGCTCATACAGCCTGTGGGACTTCATGAGCGAGATCAACGCCGTCGTGCTCTACGTCATGGACGGCGACGACGCCACGTTCACGCTTCTGCAGCGCACGACCGGCCGCAAGGTGGAGTTGCCCGCCGATCCGAAGCTCTCGCCGGACCGGGCCCGTCTGGTGACCGCGGATTTCTGCGCGGGCCGATGCAGCAACGAGCTGGCGTTGTGGCGCGTGACGCGCGATGGCGTGCACAAGGAGGCGACGTGGCGACCGCGGGAGAACTGGTCCGACGTCGTCGCGACCTGGAGGGATGCCGAAACCGTCACCATCGAATACACGATTGCCGGAACACAGGCGCGTGCCCGTCTTTCCCGGAGGCTCGCCGACACCGACTGGGTCCGCGCGCAGGCGCCCTGACGTGCCGGGTCCTCCGCCGCGCCGTCCCGGAGATCGGTCCGTCACGATGGTGGTTGACATGCCCTCGCCGCCCCCGACACTGCGGCACCGCCCGGTGCGCAGCTTCGTGCTGCGACAGGGGCGGATGTCCCGCGCGCAGGGGCGCGCACTCGACGAGCTGTTGCCGCGGTTCGGCGTCCCGTTCACGCCGGCCCCGATCGACTTCGATCGCGAATTCGGCCGCCGCGCGCCGCGCGTGCTCGAGATCGGCTTCGGAATGGGCGAAACGACGGCCGCAATCGCGCTGGCGCGACCGGCCGACGACTTTCTCGGCGTCGAGGTGCACTCTCCGGGCGTGGGCAGTCTGCTGAAGCGCGTCGCCGAACTCGGACTCACCAACGTCCGCGTGATCCAGCACGACGTCGTCGAAGTCGTGGCCGCGATGATTCCCCCCGCATCGCTGGCCGGAGTGCACGTCTTTTTCCCGGATCCGTGGCCCAAGAAACGGCATCACAAGCGACGGCTCCTGACGCCGGGGTTCGTCCACGAGCTCGCGCTTCGACTTGCCGCGGGCGGCTGCCTCCATGTCGCAACGGACTGGGAGGAATACGCGCAGGAGATCCTGGCCACGCTTGGCGCCGAGCCGCTGCTGGAGAACCCCGCCTCCGGCTTCGCGCCGCGGCCAGATTACCGGCCACTGACCAAGTTCGAGACGCGGGGACTGAAGCTCGGCCACGGCGTCCGGGACCTGGTCTTCCGTCGGCGCCGGAGCGTAGTCGACGTCCCCGCCGCATAAAGGAAAGTGGGCGGGGCGCGCCGCCGGCACCGGGTGCAACACGACGCCCGGCAAGCTCGTTGCGGGTCGATGCGGGGACCGCCCGCTGCCGGCAGCCGTCCTCAGGCCTGAGACGGAGGACGCCCCCCGGATCTCAAACGCAACATGAACTCCCTGCACTTCCAGATCCAGGATCGGTGCAGCTCCTCGATCTCCCGCGCCCGCGCGAAGGCAAGCGCTTCGGCGTGGCTCAAGCCCGAACGCAATTTTGCGATTTCTCCGTTGAGCTCCAGGATCGCGGCATCGCGCGCGGCCAACAATTCCTCGGCCAAGGCGAGCCCGCTGCGCAACTGGGTGATGATCGAGTCGCGCTCGGCGATGGCTTTCGCGGCGCGCTTCTCGTTCTCGGAGAACCGTACCTTCAGCAGGGCCAATTCATCTAGGCGCTCGGCAAGCACGTGTCTCGGCTCGTCGGCCCCAAACGCGATGCGGGCGCGGTCGACGGCTGCGCGCAGCGCACTGCCCTCGTCAAGTGCGACGAAGTCCCGCACTCTACGGACATAGTCGGGGTACAGGTCCTCCAGCGTCTTGCCGGCGTTCGCCGTCAACGCCACGCGTTCGTCGGAAAAACTTACCGCCCCCTCGTGAAAGACGAACACATCGCCGGCCAGCACGTTGCGCCATCCCGCGCTGGCCGCGCGCATGCAAAAGTCGTTCTCCTCCCCGTAGCCGCGGCCGAAGCGGCTGGCGTCGAACAATCCCACACGGTCAAGGCACGCGCGCCGGATGTACATGCAGAAACCCACGGCCGTCGGCAGATCCACCGTGCGCCCTGCATTGGCCGTCGCGAAGAGACGATCCAGTGCAGCAAGGCCCAGCATGCCAGGCACTCCCCCCGTCCAACCATTGAACGGATAGGAGCAGATCGTGGCGTTGTTGGAGAACGGCGTCACGGTGCCGACATCCGGCTGCCCGCAGGCACAGCGCCGCAGGCGGTCCAGCCAGTCGTTTGCCACCTCGGTGTCGCTGTTGAGCAGCACCACGTCCCGCTCGGGGTGCAGCGCCATGCCGCGATTGACCGAATGGACGAATCCGAGATTGCTCTCGTTTCGCAGCAGCGTTATACGCCCCTGTTCGGCCATCTCCCGCAGATGGCGGGAGATTTCGGGGTCGGGGCTGGCATCGTCGACCGCCACGATCGCGAACGCGGTCGCCTGTGCCGAGCGCAGCACGCTGTCGATGCAACGCCGCGTCTGCAGCAGGCCCTTGTAGACCGGGATGATGACGTCTATCAAATCCACCTCTATCCGCGCCGCCCCTGCAACCGCCTGGCAAAGCCGGCCAGCCCTTCGCTCCGGAGCACGCGCGCGCACCGCGCGCGGAGCGCCTTGCCATTCCGGGGCGACAGCAACAACAGGAACAGACGCAACGTCGCCGGGAACGAAACGCGCGAGCCTGGCCGCGCCGCGAACGGCAAGCGGCGCGCGCCGTCGTCCGAGAGCACCTCCGGGTACCTCAGCTTCCCCTCGGTATTGCACCAGCCGAGATAGCCCATCCGCTCTTCCGGCACCGCGTAGGGATCGGGAAACGCCTGCCGCAGATCGGGACTGTCGCGATACAACCAGCGGTGGCCGGCTCCGATGGGAGTCCCGTCGGCGAAGCGCCCGAAGGCCCACGGCCACTCGCTGATCGGATCGCGGTCCGCGACCGCGATCTCCCGCTCGTACCACGCGATCAGCTCCTGCACCGCCGGACTCGCGGAGGCATTCTTGATCGCCATGATCCGATGCGCTCCGCTGTCGAAACCGGTGAAATGATAGAAGCCCAGACGCTCGCCGTCGACCTGAAAGCCGCGCCCGAAGTCGCCGGTCATGCGGCGTGTCGTCAGATTCCAGGTGGCGACGTTGTGCCGGGAGGACTTGATGATCGCCACGCCGTCGAAGAAGACCGGGGCGAAATTCACCCATTTCTGGTCGGTGAAGAGGCCGTTCTCCACCTCCGCCCGGCACAGATGGTAGGTTCGCTCCGCCCACCAGTCGGTGAACCGCCGGCCTTCCGCCGTGTTCCTGACGCCGATGAACCCGAGGTTGAAGATCCCATGCCTGAGACTCGCGACCTCGTTGTCGACGATCGCCTCCAGCGTCTCCTCGGGCTTCGTCTGATGCGGCGTCAGCGCCAGATTGCTGCTCTCCAGCGTAGCCAGGATGTCATCGACCCGCGAAAACAGCACCATGTCCGGATCGAAATACAGCACCGCCCGGCAACCGGGCAGCCGCAACAGGTGCTTCAGCGCGAACGGCTTGATGGCGGTGGACAGCTCCACGATGTTGTGGGTGAAGCTCCAGGCCTTCCAGTCGGGGATGGCGAGCGCTTCGATGCCGAGAATCGAATCGAAGGGCTCGTCTTCGACCCGCAGCCACTGCGGGCGCTCGTCGGCCAGCGCGAGATGAATGACTGCCTCGGGATGATGCTGCCGGAGCGAGCGGCAAAGGATCCGCACCTTCGGCAGATAATTCACCGCCGCGCTCGTGAAAATGTGCAGGACCTCAGCCAAGGAACTTTCTCGACGATGGGAGCGCGCCCATCTTACGCCACCGGCATTGCCTTCGCCGCCAGCTCCCGATGGAACGCAACGAGCGTCGCAAGCGCGTCATCGGCGCTCACCTCTCTGCACAATCGCGCATTGCCGTAGCCGCGCAAGCGCTCGCCGGGAGCGCCCAGATCGAAGGCAACGATGGGGACGTCGAGGCGGATCATTTCCTCGGTGACGTAGGAGAAGGTCTCCGGGCAGATCGACGGAAAGAAGAACAGGTTGATCCCGTTGGCCTCGATCAGGTCGACCAGGTCCTCGCGCCGGTAGGTGCCGGTCACCCGCAGCCGATCGGACTTGAGCGCGACGTCGAGCGTCCCGATCACGACGACCCTCGCCTCGGGATGGTCGCGCCCGAGCTGCGCAACCAGCTCCGTGACGACCAGCGCTCCCTTCTGCACGCTGATCTGGCCGATGATGCCGACCACCAGCGGGGCTGCGTGATCGAGTCTGGGCGGGCGGGCGGGCAGGTAATCAACGCGATGGGGTCTGACGCTGATGCGACCCGCATCGAGGTCCGGGTACGCGCGCTGCAGCAGCTGCCGGGTCGAATTGGAAAAGCATCGCACTTCGTCGGCGACATGCAGGCAGCGGCCCCACACCGCGCGCCAGGGGCCGATTTCGGTCGGCGGTGACAGATGCACATAGCTCGCCTGATGCCGTTTCATGCAGGACGCGCATTCGGCAAGGTCCGGTATGCCGCAGTAGCGCCCATCCGCGTTCAACAGCACGAACGATGGACAGACCGCAAAATAGTCATGCACCGCGACCGTGAGGCGCAACTGCGGATGCCTGGCGCGCATCGTAGCCAGCCATTCGGCGAAATGGAGCGGTTCGTCGAACGAAACGGGGCTGTTCAGGAACAGCCCTTCGACGAGGGGGCTGCCCAGAATCCCTTCCACGCTCAGAAACGATGCCGCCCGGAATACTTCCTCCTCGCCCTCCGGCTGCACAAGCGTGAGCCGGTAATCGAGCGTCGGCAGGTTATACGTGCACAGCAGCACGGCCGAACCGTCGGCGAGCCGCTCGTCGATCAGGGTTTGCCGATATTGATTCGCGCCGCCCCCCATGTTGTGGTCGAATACGAGGGACACGGCACGCCCCGCACCCAGACGCGACAGCAGTTGCCCGGCGATATCCCGATCGTCGAGGGCAGGCGCAAAATAATTCTGTGCCTTCGCCCGGTTCAGCAAGCCGTGTATGTCGCCTCGCTTCAGCCGGCGCCAGACGGAGCGTGTCAGCCACAGCCATTGCTGCAGCTTGCGCCGGCGGGTCCGGTGAACCTCCAGCACGTTGGTGATGTCGAGCGTTGCCGCGTCATCGCCGTCGAACAGGATTTCCAGTGCCAACTTCCGGACGGGGTACCCCGGGAGGTATCCGGTCACCACGAAGCCCGCGGATCCCGCGTTGCGCAACCCTGGAAATGCCTTGTCCACGTCGCCCCGGGCGAGACCAAAACTGACGGGCAATCGCCTTTCCCATCCGTCGCCCTGGGACAAGAGCGTGATCGCCGCAATCCCGTACACCGGATGTGCAACCCAGCCCCAGCCGAAGATTCGCTCCCCGCTGGTCACCAGACGGTCGATGCCGAACTGAAGCTCCCGCTCCGCGTGCTCATTCATGAAGGCATCAAGGTTGCTCTTTCGGCCGTCCCCGCCGACCCATTCGAGCTCGCGGCAGGACCGTCATTCTACCGGACCAGCCCTCTTCGAAATCGGCGCGACGACTGCCGACGTCCGCGGCGCCATCCGCCTGCACCCGCAACAGCGAGCGTCTTGCAAGATGCTCCCGTATCCCCCATTGTGCTGCAATACGTCCGTTGCGCGGGCGCCGAGCCGAAGCATGAGCGACGAACTTTCATTTACTGGCGAGCGTTTCATCCCCGGCGTCCCGGGCGAGATCTGGTACGAACACTGGCATCGCTACCATTTCGCGGCGCCTATCGTCGCTGGCCGCGAAGTTCTCGACATCGCGTGCGGCACGGGCTACGGCAGCGCGCTCCTCGCGCAACATGCCGCGCGCGTCACCGGCGCCGATCTTTCACAACCGGCGATTGACCATGCGCGGGCCCGTTACGCAGCAATGCCCAATCTCCAGTTCCGGCCGGCGGACTGCGCGGCATTGCCATTTCCCGACGCCAGCTTCGACGCGGTGGTCTCGTTCGAAACGCTCGAGCACATCGCGACACAGGAAGCCTTCCTCGACGAAGTGCGGCGCGTGCTGCGCCCTGCCGGCCTCCTCGTCCTGTCGTGCCCGAACAAGGTCGAGTACACCGACAAGCGCGGCGTGCCGAACGAGTTTCACGTGCGGGAACTCTATCGTGATGAACTTGCCGCGCTGATCAATGCCCGCTTCCCGCACAGCGCCTGGTACGGGCAACGACCGAGCTTCTACTCCGTCGTCTGGCCCGAGCGGGTCGCGGCGAGCGGCGAGATCTTCGAAGTCGGTGAGGCCTCCGCCGACACGCCTTCACCCGGCCATTCCCGGCCGCTGTACTTCATCGTGATCGCAAGCAGCGCCGCGGCGACGATCGCCGATGTCGTTCCGACTGTCTCCGTCCTCGCTGATCGCGATGAGTGGATCTATCGCGATTACGAGAAGGTCACGCAGGGTGTCGACGCTGCCCACCGGCAAGGCAGACTGCTCACGGAGCAGATGGCTGAACTGCAACGTCACCAGGACGACGTGGTCCGGCACGGCGACGAGCGCCAGGCCGCCGAACGTGCGCGCCTCAACGCGCATATCGACACCCAGCAGCGCGAGATCGCGCGCCGCGCGAGCTGGCGCTGGTGGCTGGCGCTGCCGCTGCGGCGACTATTGCTCGCGCTGACGGGCAAGCCGCCGTGGGCCTAGCGTCGCCGGCGAGGCTCAGGCGAGGGTCAGAATGACCGGTTGATGGTCGGCCGCCTGCGTATCGCGATCCACGCGCACGTCCGCGATGCGCGACCGGAGTCCAGCGCTGACGAAGATGAAATCGCAGTGCAACTCGGGCTCGTCGGGCTTCTCCTTCTCGTAGATCTTGAAGGTGCTAGGGTGAGGCGCGCCCGGGTGCCTCGCTTCCCAGGCGTCGCACAGCGGCGGCGTTCCATCGCCGAACGGAGCGGCCATGCGCGCGTGCAGCGGATCGTCGGGCTCGAGATTGAAGTCGCCGGTCACGATGGTCGCCGCCGGCCGCAGGTAGGTATGAAACGGCCCGCCGCTCGTGTCGACGATCGAGCCCGCGCGCGCGTGGCCGTGGCCCTCGGCGTGGATCGCGCGCAGCGCTTCGACCTGAGCCGCGCGTTGCTTGCCGGAGTAGTACTCGAGATGCGTGGTGATCACGCGCACCTCGCCGAACGGCGCGCCGACGCACGCCTCCACGGCGATCCGCGGCATCCCGTTCAATCCCGGATCGATCGGCGACGGCAGCAGGTGCCGGTAAGCCTGGCGCACGGGCAGGCGCGAAAGAATCAAGTTGCCGAACCGCCGGCGGCGGCCGCCTTCCGCCGGGTGGTCGACCGCAACGCCCGCCACGGCCGCGAAACCGGGCAGCAGCGCAGCCAGCGTCGCGAACTGGTCTTCGCCCGCGCTGCCCGCAAGGCGGGGATCCGGGAAGTTGTCGGCGATTTCCTGCAGGCAGAGCACGTCGAAGTCGGCGAGCGCTTTCGCCTCGGCGACGATCCGCGCGGGATCGACGCGACCATCGACGCCGCGGCACCATTGCACATTCCAGGTGATCAGTATCATCGTATCCCCGCTCGCATGAAGCTCTGCACGAACTGCCGCTGAAAAAGGAGAAACGCCACCAGCAACGGCGCCGCCGTGAGCAGCGTCGCCGCGGTGATGATCGACCAGTCGATGCCCTGGTCGCCCGACGAGAACACCTGCAGGCCGACGGTCAGCGGCCGCGACTCCACCGAATTCGTAATGATGAGCGGCCAGAGGAAATTGTTCCAGTGAAAGCTGACGCTGACGAGCGCGTACGCAAGATACACGGGGCGCGCGAGCGGGACGTAGACCTTCCACAGCAACGCGAGCGGCCCGCAGCCCTCGATGCGCGCCGCCTCGTCGAGCTCGCGCGGTACGGTCTTGAACGTCTGCCGGAGCAGGAAGATCCCGAACGCGCTCGCCATGTAGGGCAGCCCGATCGCCAGGATCGTGTCCTTCAGCCCCAAGGCCGTCATCGTCTGGAAATTCTCGACGATCAGCACGTCCGGCATTACCATTAGCTGGACCAGAACCAGCGCGAACAGCACGTCCCGGCCAGGAAACTCGAAACGCGCGAACGCGTACGCCGCGAGCGTTACCAGCACGAGCTGCGCCGCCAGCACCATGGTGACCAGCGCCACCGTGTTGAGGAAGTAGCGCGCGAACGGCGCCGCGGCCCATGCCTTCTCGAAATTCTCGAGGGTGAGCGGGGCCGTCGGCACGAACCGCGTCGAGAACTCCGATGGATGGAACGCCGTCCACGTCGCATAGAGCAACGGCAGCAGCCACAGCAGCGCCGAGGACCCAGGCTCCGGTCGTCTCCAGCGCCCGGGGCACGCCGCGTATCGCGTAGACGTGGGTCACTGGTAGTGGACCTTGCGCTCGAGGAACCAGAACTGTGCGAGCGCCGCCGCTCCCAGCAAGGCGAGGAGCACCATGGTCAGGGCCGCGGCGTACGCAGTGTCCCAGAAGCGAAAGCCTATCGCATAGACGTAGTAGAGCAGCAGCGTCGTCGCATTGTCGGGGCCGCCGCGCGTCATCACGACGACGTGATCGACCAGCCGGAACGCGTTGATCACCGCGTTGACCAGCACGAACAGCGTGGTAGGCATCAGCAGCGGAAACGTGACGCGGCGGAAGAAGTAGCCCCGTGACGCGCCTTCGATCGCCGCCGCCTCGGCGAGATGCGGCGACATCGCCTGCAGCGCGGCGAGGTAGAAGATCATGAAGAACCCCGCCTCCTTCCACACGGTGACGACCATCAGGCAGGCAAGCGCGGTGCTCTTGCTGCCGAGCCAGTTGTGCGAGCCGGCGCCGAACACCGCGAGCGCCTTTTCGAGCAGGCCGTACTCGGGTGTGTAGAAGAAGAGCCAGATGTTCGCCACCGCGATCATAGGCAGCACCGTCGGCGTGAAATACGCGAGCCGCAGGAAGCCGCGGCCTTTGATCCGGCCGCTGACCCACACCGCCATCAGCAGCGCGAGCGCGATCGACGCGGGAATCGTGCCGAGCGCGAACCACAGGTTGTTGACGAGCGCCTGCCAGAAAATCGGGTCGTCGACGAGTTGCCGGTAGTTGTCAAGCCCGACCCACACCGCCGGGCGGGCACCCTTGGGCGTCGAGAGGAAACTCCCCCAGAGCGTGGCGACGACCGGATAGTGCGTGAACAGCGCGAGCAGCGCCGCCGCCGGCAGCAGCAGCAGCCAGCCGTAGAGCCACTGCGTGGTGCGCGTCACCTTGCTATTTCTTGTAGGACCGCAACAGCCGTTCCGCTTCGCGCTGCGCGTCCTTCATCGCCTGCTCCGGCGTCTTGGTGCCGGTGAGCGCCGCCTGCAGCCCGTCGTTCAGCGCCTGCGTTACGCGCTGGTTGTCGTGCGTCGAGAGCTCGGCCTTGGCGAACGGAAGCTGGTCGCGCGCGACCGCTGCGGCCGGGAACCCGGCCACGTATTGCTTCATCGTCGGGGTCTCCCACGCGTCGGCACGCACCGCGACGTAACCGGTGTCGATCCCCCATTGCGCCGCGCGCTGCGGCGTCGTGATCCACTTGATGAACTTGAAAGCCGCTTCGCGTTGCGCGGGCGTCGTCTTCTTGAACACATAAAAATTGCCGCCGCCGGTCGGACTGCCGCGCTGCTTGCCGGCGGGCAGCATCGCGACCCCGAAATCGAACTTGGCGTTGGTCCGCACGTTAGTGAGATTGCCGGTCGTCGTCCACATCATCGCCATCTTCCGTTCGAAGAAATCCTTCGGCGTCGTCCCCCAAGCGACGATGCCTTCCGGATGCACCTTGTCCTTCTTCACGAGGTCGACCCAGTACTGGAGCGCCGCGATCACCTCCGGCTTGTCGTAATACGTTTCGGTGCCGGCGGGGTTCATCAAATTGACGCCGTTCTGGATCGCGAGCGCCTGGAACAGCCAATACGGGAAACCTTCCGACGGAATCTGAAGGCCCCACTGCGTGACCTTCCCCGAAGCATCGCGCTTCGTTAGCTTCTGCGCGCACTCAACCTGCTCCTTCCAGTTGGCCGGCGGCCGGTTGGGATCGAGGCCCGCCTCCTTGAAGGCTTCCTTGTTGTAATAAAGGACGATGGTCGAGCGCTGGAACGGAATGCCCCACGTCTTGCCGCCGGTCTGGCTGTTCTCCATGAACGCCGGGTAGAAGCTCTTGAGCCAGGCCTGGTCCTCGGGCGTCTTGATGAGATCGTCGAAGGGGACGATCGCGTCCTCGTCGATCAGCGTATACATGTCCGTCGACAGCAAGATCGACGTCACCGGCGGTTGTCCACTCTTGACCGCCGTGAGCGCCTTGGTGAGCGTGTCCGAATAGATACCGGAGTAGATCGGCTTGATCTTGATCCCGGGGTTCTCCTTCTCGAAGTCCGCGGCGAAACCGTCGACCAGCTTCGTGATCGGACCGCTGACCGCAACCGGGTAATAGAGCGAAACCTCGACCGGGACCTGCGCGAGCGCCGCGGTCGCGACTCCAAGTGCAAGCACAGCGCCGGCGATGGCCGTGACGCGCACGGATGATTTTCTGCAACATGGCTTCCTCCTCTAGTGAAAAAGCAGGGTCGGAGACGACTTCGTTCGGGTCAGTCGGGTCCGCGGACCATGTCGTTAAGAGTCGTTTCCGACCCTGCATTCTTATGCGAACATGGTCGCGGTTTCCCGCGTCATGGATTCCGCGCGACGGCCGCCGTTGGATTCAAACAGGTGCTGCGCGCCGGGGGCCCACGACAGCCGGACCGCGTCACCCTGCGTGAGCCCGACGCTACCCGGAACGCGCACGGCGAGTGTCGTCGCGCCCATCCGGCACGTCACGAGCGAATCGGCGCCCAGGTACTCTATCGCGGCGACGGTCGCGGGAACGCCGCGCTGAAAGCCGAGCGCGATGTGCTCCGGCCGCACGCCGAGCGTGAGCCCGGCGCAATCGGCAGCAGCGACGGCCGGGCCCACCGTGCCGGCGATCACGGCCCCGTCGTTGCCCCCCTCGAGCGGCAGGAGGTTCATCGGCGGCGTGCCGATGAAACGCGCGACGAACGTATTGGCGGGACGATCGTAGAGCTCCACGGGAGTCGCATTCTGCTCGATCTTTCCCCGATTGAGCAGCACGACCCGATCCGCCATCGACATCGCCTCGACCTGGTCGTGCGTCACGTAGACCATCGTGATCCCGAGCTGCCGCTGCAGGTGGCGGAGCTCGGCGCGCATGTCCTGGCGCAGCTGCGCGTCGAGATTGGACAGGGGCTCGTCCATCAGGCAGACCGGCGCCTCGTTGATGATCGCGCGGCCCAGCGCGACCCGCTGCTGCTGGCCGCCGGACAACTGCGACGGCTTGCGGTCGAGCAGCTCGGATAGCCCCAGCAGGTCCGCGACGCGCTTCAGACGGCGCGCGATATCCTCGGGCGCAACCCGTCGCACCTTGAGCCCGAACACGATGTTCTCGGCGACCGGCAGATGCGGAAACAGCGCATAGCTCTGGAACACCATCGCGATGTTGCGCTGCGACGGCGGCAACGTCGTGACGTCGCGCCCGGCGATGAAGATGCGGCCGCCGTCGGCCGGCTCGAGGCCCGCGATGAGGCGCAGCGTGGTCGACTTGCCGCAGCCCGACGGGCCGAGCAGCACATTGAGCGTCCCCTCGTCGAAGGCGAACGACAGCCGGTCGACAGCGCGCACCTCGCCCTCGGCTGTCGTCCAGTGCTTGCTGACGTTTTCGGCGGCGATGGCCGACACGATGACGCTCCCCCTATGTGGCGGGGCATGATAGCACCGGCCGATTGCGTCAGGCGAAGAGCGTCGCCAGCGCCGCTCCGGGATCGCTGGCACGCATGAACGCCTCGCCGACAAGGAAGGCGCCGACTCCCTGCGCGCGCATCGTCGCGACATCCGCCGGCGAAAGAATCCCGCTTTCGGTGACGACGAGCTTCCCGGCGGGAATGCGCGGCAGCAGATCGAGCGTCGTCGCGAGCGACACGTCGAACGTGCGCAGATTGCGGTTGTTGATGCCGACAAGCGGCGCGGCGAGCCGCAGCGCCCGATCGAGCTCGGTGCCGTCGTGGACCTCGACCAGTACCGCCATCCCGAAGTCTCGCGCGCAGGCCTCGAGCGCCGCCAGCCGCGCATCGGCCAGCGCTGCCACGATCAGCAGGATTGCATCGGCGCCCAGCCCGCGCGCCTCCGCGACCTGATACTCGTCGACAATGAAGTCCTTGCGCAGCACCGGCAGCGCACAAGTGGCGCGGGCCGCCGTCAGGAACTCCGGCGCGCCCTGGAAATATTGCCGGTCGGTCAGCACGGACAGGCACGCGGCGCCGCCCTTTTCATAGCTTGCGGCGATCGCGGGCGGATCGAAGTCGGCGCGCAGGACACCGCGGCTCGGACTCGCCTTCTTGACCTCGGCGATGACCGCCGGGCGACCGGCCGCGATCCTCGCCCGCAACGCTCCTTCGAAATCGCGGGGCGCGGATTGCGCCCGCGCGGCAGCCGCGACCTCGCGCATGGGCCGCGCGGCTTTCGCCGCGGCGATCTCGTCGGCCTTGGTCGCGAGGATCCGCGCGAGGATGTCGGCCATCGCTTGCCGCGCGCGTCAACCGTTCGCGGCGCCGAGCTTCTGCGTCAGCGCGACGAATTGCTCGAGCTTCTTCTTCGCGGCACCGGAGGCGATCGCGGCGCGCGCCTGCTCGATGCCCTCGGCGATCGACGTCGCGACGTCGGCTGCATACAGCGCGACGCCGGCATTGAGCTTGACGATCTCGCGCGGTGTGCCTTCGACGTTGCCAAGCGCCTCCAGCACCATCGCCTTCGACTCGGTCGCGTCGGCCACCTTGAGCCCGCGATTGGAGATCATCGAGAGCCCGAAATCCTCCGGGTGGATCTCGTACTCGCGCACTTCGCCGTCCTTCAGCTCGCCGACCATCGTCGCCGCGCCAAGCGAGACTTCGTCCATCCCGTCCTTGCCGTAGACGACCAGCACGTGCTTGCTCCCGAGGCGCTGCAGCACGCGCACCTGGATGCCCACGAGGTCAGGGTGGAAGACGCCGAGCAGCTGATTGGCGGCCCCGGCCGGATTGGTGAGCGGCCCCAGGATGTTGAAGATCGTCCGCACGCCCAGCTCCTTCCTCACTGGCGCCGCGTGCTTCATCGCGCTGTGATGCGACGGCGCGAACATGAAGCCGATGCCCGTCTGCGCGATCGACTGCGCGACCTGCGCCGGCGTCAGCATGATGTTCGCGCCGAGCGCCTCCAGCACGTCGGCGCTGCCCGACTTCGACGACACCGAACGGCCGCCGTGCTTGGCGACGCGGGCACCCGCCGCGGCGGCGACGAACATCGACGCCGTCGAAATGTTGAACGTGTGCGACGCGTCGCCGCCGGTGCCGACGATGTCGACGAGGTGGTCGGTATCGGGGACCTCGACCCTGGTCGCGAATTCGCGCATGACCTGCGCCGCGGCGGCGATCTCGCCGATCGTCTCCTTCTTGACGCGCAGGCCGATCGTGAGCGCGGCGATCATCACCGGCGTCACCTCGCCGCTCATGATCCGGCGCATGATCGACAGCATCTCGTCGGGGAAAATCTCGCGATGCTCGATCGCGCGCTGCAGGGCTTCCTGGACGGTGAGGGACATGTTGGCTCCTTGGGTTCAGTTTCCGGGTTCGAAAATCTTCTGCCGCGCGTGGTCGATCCGGCAAGCGCTCCGCGCCAGGTCGGCCGCGGCCCACACCGCGACAGTCCACAGCCGCCTCACCGGACGCCCGCGAGAAAATTTCGCAGCAGCGCGTGGCCGTGCTCGGTCAGGATCGCCTCGGGGTGAAACTGGACGCCTTCGACGGGCCATTCGCGATGCCGCACCCCCATGACTTCGCCATCATCGGACGTCGCGGTGACTTCGAGGCACGCGGGCATCGACGCGCGCTCGATCGCGAGCGAGTGGTAGCGCGTCGCGGTCAGCGGCGACGGCAGGCCCGTGAAGACGCCGCAGCCGTCGTGCGCAACCGGCGACACTTTGCCGTGCATCACGTGCGTCGCACGCACGATGTTCCCGCCGAACGCCTGGCCGATCGCCTGGTGACCGAGGCAGACGCCCAGGATCGGGATCGCGCCGGCAAAACGCCGGATCAGCGGCACCGAGATCCCGGCTTCGTTGGGCGTGCACGGGCCCGGCGAAATGACGAGCTGCTCCGGCGCCCACGCGGCGATCTGCGCAAGTGTGAGCACGTCGTTGCGATGGACGTGCACATCCGCGCCCAGCTCCCCGAGGTACTGGACCAGGTTGTAGGTGAAGCTGTCGTAGTTGTCGATCAGGAGCAGCAAGGTCAATCCTCCGCATCCAGCCCCTGCTGCACCATGTCCGCGGCGCGGAACACGGCGCGTGCCTTGTTCTGCGTTTCGGTCCACTCGGACTCGGGCACCGAATCGTGGACGATGCCGGCGCCCGCCTGCGCGTACAGCGTGCCGTCCTTGATCACCGCCGTGCGGATCGCTATCGCCGTGTCCATGTCGTCCTGGAAGCTGATGTAGCCCACCGCTCCCGCGTAGACGCCACGGCCGGTCGGCTCGAGCTCGTCGATGATCTCCATCGCGCGCACCTTCGGCGCGCCGCTCACGGTGCCCGCGGGGAAAGCGGCGCGCAGCACGTCGATGCTGGTGAGACCCGGCTGCAGCACGCCTTCGACGTTGGACACGATGTGCATCACGTGCGAATAGCGCTCGACCACCATGCGGTCGGTGAGCTTCACCGTGCCGGTCTGCGCGACGCGCCCGACGTCGTTGCGCCCGAGGTCGACCAGCATCACGTGCTCGGCGATCTCCTTGGGGTCGGCCAGGAGCTCGGCAGCGAGCTTCTCGTCGGCCACGCGCGTCGCGCCGCGCGGGCGCGTGCCGGCGATCGGCCGCAGCGTGACGGCTGCGCCTTCCTTGCGGACGAGGATTTCGGGTGACGCGCCAACAACGTGGAAATCGCCGAAGTCGTAGTAGAACATGTACGGCGACGGATTGAGCGAACGCAGCGCCCGGTACAGCGACAGGGGCGATGAGTTGAACGGCCGCCGCATGCGCTGCGACAGCACGACCTGCATCACGTCACCCGCGGCGATGTAGTCCTTGGCGCGCCGCACCGCGTGCTGGAAACCTTCGGCGCCGAACTCGCTTTGCGCCTGCGTGACGTTGGTGGCCGTCTGGAACGGAATCGACACCGGTTCACGCAGCCTGCGGCGCAGCGCCTGCAGCCGTTCCCGCGCCTTCCCGTAGGCGTCAGGGTCGCCCGGATCGGCGTAGACGATGAGCGAGATCTTGCCCGCGAGGTTGTCAACGACCGCCAGCTCCTCGGTGAGGAGCAGAAGAATGTCCGGCACATCCGCGAGGCCGGCTCCGGGCGCCGGCCCGCCACCGGCGAGCTTGGTCTCGATGTGGCGCACCGTGTCGTAGCCGAAACAGCCGGCGAGCCCGCCGCAGAATCGCGGCAACCCGGGACGCGGAGCGGCGCGGTAACGGCGCAGGAACTCGCCGGCGAACGCGAGCGGATCGCCTTCGTGCCGCTCGACCACGGCGCCGCCCTCGTCGACCTCGATCGCGGTGCCGCGCGCGCGGATGCGGGTCTTCGCCGGCAGCCCGATGAACGAGTAGCGACCGAACCGCTCGCCGCCGACGACCGACTCCAGGAGGAAACTGTACGGCTCGTTCGCGAGCTTGACGTAGAGCGACAGCGGCGTGTCGAGGTCGGCGAACGACTCGAGGAGGAGCGGGATGCGGTTATAGCCCTGGGCGGCAAATGCGCGGAATTCGGCTTCGGTCATGATGCTCAAACGATCTCTTCAAGGCTGGCATGGGTGCAGTCGCGAGACTGCGCGGCGCATCGCGGGCACGCGACGCCGGGACGCGGGGGATCAACGCCAGCGGCGGGCGGCAGACGGGCGGCGCCACCGGGCGGGAGCCGCGGCGGCCTTGCGGGTGAAGAGGTCGAAGCTCATTGCTGTGAAGAGGCGACGTAGCGGACGCGATCGGCGATCGCATCGACCGAAGCGACTATACCATCGGCCCGGAGGTCGTGCACCGGCATGCCTTCCCGGTACCCGTACGGGACAACCAGAACCGGACAGCCGGCCCCGCGCGCCGCCTCCACGTCGTTGGCCGAATCGCCTACCATCAGCAGGCGGGACGGTCGTATGCCGAACATCGCCGCCGCGTGCAGAAGCGGGCCCGGGTCGGGCTTCTTCGTCGGCAGGTCGTCGCCGCCGATCACCACGGCGAAGAATCGCTCGATCCCGGCCTGCACCAGATGCGGGCGCACGAAGCGCGTCGCCTTGTTCGTGATGACCGCCAGCGGAATGCCCATCGCGGCAAGCCGCGTGAGCCCTTCGACCATGCCCGGGAACAGGCGCGTCTGGTGGCCAAGGCGCGACGCGTAGTGTGCCTGGTAGCGAATCAGGGCGTCCTTCACTTCGCCGTCATCAATCGCCGCGGGGGAGACGTCGGTCGCGAGGGCCAGCGCCCGGCGGACGAGATTGGCCATTCCCTTGCCGATCAACGCGCCGACGGCGTCTTTTGCCAGAGGCGGGTAACCGAGTTCCGCGAGCAGCGCGTTCACCGCCGCCGCGAGCTCGTGGACCGTATCGAGCAGCGTGCCGTCGAGATCGAAGGCAATGGCGCCGACGTCGATGCGGGGGAAGGCGAGGGCCTCCTCTGCGCTCATCGCACGGCGGCGAGCTCCGCTCGCATCCGCGCGATCGTCGCGCGATAGTCGGTCGCGCCGAAGATGGCCGACCCCGCTACGAACGTGTCGGCACCGGCCTTGGCCGCCGCGGCGATGTTGTCGATCTTGATGCCGCCATCGACTTCGAGCAGGATCCTGCGGCCCGTGCGCTGCTGGGAGGCCTCGATGCGCGCGCGAACGAGCCGCAGCTTGGCGAGCGCCTCGGGGATGAACGACTGCCCGCCGAAGCCCGGATTGACCGACATGATCAACACGAGATCGAGCCGGTCGAGCGTGTGGTCGAGCCAGTCGAGCGGCGTCGCCGGATTGAACACGAGGCCGGCCTTGCAGCCGGACTCGCGGATCAGGCCGATCGTGCGGTCGACGTGCTCCGAGGCTTCGGGATGAAAGCTCACGATGTCTGCCCCGGCCTTGGCGAAATCCGCGACGATGCGATCCACCGGCTTCACCATCAGGTGCACGTCGATCGGAACCGTCGCGTGCGGCCGGATCGCCGCGCAGACGAGCGGCCCCACCGTCAGGTTCGGGACGTAGTGGTTGTCCATCACGTCGAAGTGCAGCAGGTCGGCGCCGGCGGTCGTCACTGCGCGCACTTCGTCGCCGAGACGCGCGAAATCCG
This sequence comes from uncultured beta proteobacterium, assembly GCA_963823215.1. Taxonomy (GTDB): domain Bacteria; phylum Pseudomonadota; class Gammaproteobacteria; order Burkholderiales; family Casimicrobiaceae; genus CAIWHR01. The sequence continues at coordinate 964,535 of CAWGKT010000012.1, read as the reverse complement.
CGGACAGGAGGGACGGTGCAATCAGGAAATCGGGCATGGGTTTATAATCGCTCGCGAAAATGTCGCTCGACACCAATGGCTGAATCCGGGAAATACGACATCACGGTCGCGGTGAAGACGGCGTATCTCGCCGACCAATCGGACCCGTCGCGCAACCAGTATGTGTTTGCGTACACGATTACGATCGCCAACGTCGGCACGGTCGCGGCGCAGCTCATCAGCCGCCACTGGATCATCACCGACGCCGAACACCAGGTCCAGGAAGTGAAAGGGGCGGGCGTGGTCGGCCAGCAGCCGCTGCTGCGGCCCGGCGAGAGTTTCGAGTACACGAGTGGCACCCACCTGGCGACGGCGGTCGGCACGATGCGCGGGACTTACCAGATGGTGGCCGAGGACGGCTACGCATTCGACGCGGCGATCCCGTCGTTCACTCTGTCCGTGCCGCGCGTGCTGCATTAGCGAGGCTTCTTGCCGCGGTCTGCGTCGCCTGCCGTGACCCGCGGCGGCTTCCTGCGCTTGGGGCCCATGGTCCAAGCCACGATGCCGACGGCGATCAGCAGCGCGACCAATGCTTCGAGGAAGAACCAAACCATCTTGTCCGGGTCCCTTCGTCCACTCGCCGTGCGCGTCGCCGCCGCTGCGGTAATCCTGATCGTCGCCGGTTGCGTCACGGCGCCGCGCGAGCCCGGCCCGCCACCCCCGGTCGCCAAACCGCCGGTCGCAGCGCCGCCGCCCGTCGTTGCGGCGCCCCCGCCGCCCACCGCCCCGTCGTTGCCGGCGAAGTACGTGCCGGTCGCCTGGAGCGCATTGCCCGGCTGGTCCGAGGACCCGGTCGCCGAAATCTGGCCGGCCTTCCGCGTGGGCTGTGGGGCGCTGCTCGCATCGGCGGCGACCCGTGACCTCTGGCAGGCCCCCTGCTCGGACGCGAGTGCCGTCGTCGCCGCGGACCGCAATGCGGTGCGCGCCTTCTTCGAGCGTCATTTTAGCCCCTACCAGGTCATTGCGGCGGATGGTCGCGACACGGGAACGATCACGGGCTACTACGAGCCGCTGCTGGCCGGCAGTCGCACGCGCTCGCCACGCCACCGGGTCCCGCTGTACGCGGCGCCCGATGACCTCCTGACCATCGACCTGGCCGAGCTCTATCCGGAGCTCAAGGACAAGCGGCTGCGGGGCCGCGTCGAAGGCCGGCGAGTGATCCCCTACTGGCAGCGCACGGACATCGAAAGCGGCAGGGCACCGGTCGCCGGGAAGGAACTCGTCTACGTCGACGATCCTGTCGAAGCCTTCTTTCTGCAGATCCAGGGTTCGGGCCGCGTGCGGCTCGCCGAGGGCGGCATGATGCGCGTGGGCTACGCGGATCAGAACGGGCATCCGTTCCGCTCGATCGGCCGGCTTTTGGTCGAGCGCGGTGAGCTGCCGCTGGAAAGGGCGTCGATGCAGGGCATCAAAGATTGGGGTCGCCGCAATCCCGACAAGCTTTTTCCGCTGCTCGACGAGAATCCCAGCTACGTCTTTTTCCGCGAAGTCCCCGCCGCGGCACCGGGCACGCCGGAGGCCGAGATCGACGGGCCGATCGGAACGCTCGGCGTGCCACTGCTGCGCGAGCGCACGCTGGCCGTCGATCCACGCTCGATCCCATTGGGAGCGCCCGTGTTTCTGGCGACGACACAGCCGCTGTCGACCCGACCGTTGCAGCGGCTGATGCTGGCGCAGGATACGGGCGGCGCGATCCGCGGCGCCGTCCGCGGCGACTTCTTCTGGGGGTTCGGCGACGAGGCCGGCCGGCAGGCGGGACGGATGAAGCAGGACGGACAGATGTGGCTGCTGTGGCCCGTCACCGCCGGGCCGCCCGGCTAGGGCTACAGCACCCCTTCGGCCTGCCGGTCGGCGTGGTAGGACGAGCGCACCAGCGCGCCGACGGCGGCGTGCCGGAAGCCCATCGCGTACGCCTCGCGCTCGAACATCGCGAACGTGTCCGGATGCACATAGCGCAGCACCGGCAGATGGCCTGCGGTCGGCTGCAGGTATTGGCCGAGCGTCAGCATGTCGATGGCGTGTGCGCGCATGTCGCGCATCACGGCGAGAATCTCGTCATCGGTCTCGCCCAGCCCCACCATCAACCCGGACTTGGTCGGAATCGCGGGGAAGCGTTGCTTCCACTGCCGCAGCAGCGTCAGCGAATTGGAATAATCCGATCCCGGCCGTGCCTGCCTGTACAGGCGCGGCACGGTTTCGAGGTTGTGGTTCATGACGTCAGGCGGCGCCTCGCCCAGGACTGCCAGCGCGCGGTCGAGACGGCCGCGGAAATCCGGCACCAGCACCTCGATCTGCGTGGCGGGGGAGCGCTCGCGCACCGCGCGTATGCACGCGACGAAATGCCCCGCGCCGCCATCGCGCAGATCGTCGCGGTCCACGCTCGTGATGACCACGTAGCCGAGTTGCAGCGCGGCGATCGTCCTGGCGAGGTTCGCGGGCTCGGCCGGATCGAGCGGCAGCGGCCGGCCGTGGCCCACGTCGCAGAACGGGCAGCGGCGAGTGCACACATCGCCCATGATCATGAACGTCGCGGTTCCCTTGGAGAAACACTCGCCGATGTTCGGGCAGGACGCTTCCTCGCACACCGTGTGCAGCCGGTGCTCGCGCAGGATCTGCTTGATTTCGGCGAAGCGCGGTGACGACGACGCGCGCACGCGGATCCAGTCGGGCTTGCGCAGCCGCTCGGCCGGCACGATCTTGATCGCGTATCTGGCAAATACGCGCGCGGTCTTGGCGTCGCCCTTCTGCTTGACGCCGGCGATGGTGGGAACGGGGCCGCGCTTGTCCATGGTCAGTTTCGTGTCGAAAGGCGCGCGGCGAGGATCGGAGCAAGTGCGGCTCCGGCCGCGTGGACCGTTGTCGCAACGCCGAGGTCGGCGAGTTGGGTGACGGCGAGCCCCCGATAGCCGCAAGGGTCGATGTCGGCAAACGGTGAGAGGTCCATTGCGACGTTCACCGCGAGCCCGTGGTAGGTGCAGCCGCCGCTCACCCGCAACCCGAGCGCCCCAATCTTTGCCTCGACCCCGGAGCACAACACGTAGACCCCCGGCGCCGCCGCCTTGCCATACGCGGGGACACCCAACATGCCCAGCCATTCTACCACCGCGGCCTCCATCGCCCGGACCAGCGCGCGGACGCCGAGCTTCGTCCGCCGCAGGTCGCACAGCACGTAGACGACGAGCTGCCCGGGACCGTGGTAGGTTATCTGCCCGCCGCGGTCGACCTTGATTGTCGGTATGCCGTTGTCGCGCAGCAGATGCTCGCGCCGGCCGGCGAGACCCAGCGTGTAGACCGGGGGATGCTCGGTCAGCCAGATCTCGTCTGGCGTGGCCGGCGTGCGCGCCGCGGTGAACGCCTGCATCGCGCGCCATGTCGTTTCGTAATCGGTGCGGTGCAGCACGCGGACAATGGCGTCGCCCCGGTCCGTCATCACAACACCATCACGACCATCGGGTGCGCGGTGAGCTCGCGGTAGAGATCGTCGAGCTGCGCCCTGGACGTCGCCGTGATCGTGCAGGTGAGCGAAAGATACTTGCCCCGGCTCGACGCGCGCATCTCGACAGTCGCCGGATCGAACTCCGGCGCGTGCCTGCGCACGACGGCGACGATCGCCTGCGCGAAACCGTCCCGCGTGAGCCCCATCACCTTGATCGGGAACGCCGTGGGAAACTGGAGCAGGGATTCGGCCGGCTGCGGCACGGGAGTATCCATCAGCAGTATATGGCGGCAGCGCGCGGCGAATGCAACTCGCGGGCGCGGACCACGTCCGGCCGGTTCAGCCGGGGCCGCGCGCGTACATGTAGTCCCGCGTCAGCGGATGCGGCAGCCGGCCGTCGGGAAGCGGCTTGCCGGCAAGAAGCTGCCACAGCGACAGCCACCCGCGGTCGAAAGCGTGTGCCGATCCTGCGAGATAGATGCGCCAGACACGGTACTTCTCCTCGCCTACCTCCGCGCGCGCCGCGTCCGCGTTCGCTTCCAGCCGCTCGCACCAGTGCCACAGAGTCTTCGCGTAATGCTCGCGCAGCGCCTCGGCGTCGATGACTTCGAGGCCCTGCTCCGCCATCCCGGCGATCACCTTCGACACGTGGACGAGCTCGCCGCCCGGGAAGACATAGTCTTCCACGAAGTCACCCAGGCCGCTGCCCAGACTGTGCGCCCCAAGCGGGTTGTGCGTGATGCCGTGGTTAAGCACCAGTCCGCCCGGCGCCAGGATCTCCCGGATCTTGCCGAAATAGTTCGGGAACCGCGCGACCCCGACATGCTCGAACATGCCGACGCTCGCGATCTTGTCGTAGAGCGTACCTTCCGGCAGGTCGACGTAGTCGCGCAACTCGACGCGCACGCGACCCGCGAGTCCGCGCGCGACGATCTCGCTGTTCACGTATTCGAACTGGTTCTTCGACAGCGTGATCCCGGTCGCGTCGACGCCGTGCACTTCGGCCGCCCGGAACAGCAGCGCCCCCCAGCCGCAGCCGATGTCGAGAAACCGCTCGCCGGGCCGCAGCCGAAGCTTGCGGCAGATGTGCTCGAGCTTGGCTGCCTGCGCATCGTCCAGCGTGGTGTCCGCCGCCGGGAAATATGCGCAGGAGTAGACCCGCTGCCGGTCGAGCCAGAGGCGATAGAAGGCGTTCGAAACGTCGTAGTGGTAACCAATGTTGGCGCGATTGCTGCGCCGTTGATGCCGCCAGACCCGCCAGCGTGTCGTCAGCGAGGCGCGGCCGTGCGCGATCTCGCCGACCATGCTCTCGGCGATGGCTGCTGCGCGCCGCGCGCTGCCCGTGAAGTCGATGTCGTTCTGCACGTAGGCGCGAGCGAGCGCACCCAGCGCCGGCGCGGCGAGCGCCTTCAGCCCGCGCCAGGTGCGGGCGGCGATCTCGATCTCAGGTTCGGACGACAGCGGAACCCGCCCGCCGTCGGGCAGCACCAGCGTCACCGGCAGGTTGCGCCCGCCGTAACGATTGGCGATGATCTTCTGCAACGGCAGAGCCATCAATGCGCAAGCCCCCGCTCAAGGGTGCAGCCCCACAGAGCGCTGCCGTCCGGATGCCGAAGCATCCAACTGCCACTCCGCGCACGGGCCGCGGTTGAGTCAGTTTAGCAACATTGGGCCATCCTTGGCATTCCTTGCCGGCACCCTGGCGCCGCGGCGTTTTGCCGCACGCCCCGGCGCTGCTACCATCGGGCCTTTGTCCGTGCCCACGCATTGACCCCTTCCTCCACTCACCGCAAGCCCGCCGGCCGCGCTCCAGCATTCACGGACCGGGAGTTCCGCGATGCGCTTGCGCAATTCGCCACGGGCGTGGTGATCATCTGCGCACCGGGTCCCGATGACCGGTTCGTCGGCTTCACGGCGAACTCGTTCAACTCGGTGTCGCTCGACCCCCCGCTTGTCGTGTGGAGCCTGAACCGCCGCGCAACGAGCCTCGCCGCATTCGAGGGCGCCGGGCATTACGCGATCAACGTGCTTGCGCTGGACCAGGCTGACCTGGCGCGGCGCTTTTCGCGTCCGCACGCCGATCGCTTCGCCGGCGTCGACTATCGACTGGGTGCCTCGGGAGCGCCGCTGATCGAGGGCTGCGTTGCCTGGTTCGAATGCCGCCACCACGCCCACCACCGAGCCGGCGATCATGTGCTGTTCATCGGCGCCGTCGAGACCTGCAGCCGGCGCAAGGGTGCGGGGCTCGTCTTCCACCACGGACGTTTCGCAACCACGCGCCCGGTCGAGTAGACAATCCGACGGCGGGCGGACTGGAGCGCGCGGTCTATCGCGGCTTGTGCGTCTGGAAGAGCGCGTGCATCTTCCGGAACACCGGCCCCGGCCGTCCGCCGGCGAACGGCGCGCCGTCCACCGTGGTGACCGCGAGCACCTCCTTGGTCGACGACGTCAGCCACATCTCGCTCGCGCCGAGCGCCTCGGCCCTGGACACGGGCCGAATGGAGAAGGGCATCCCGGCCTCCTGGGCGAATTCGTAGGTTGCGCCGTACGTGATGCCGGGAAGGATCAGGTTGTCCTTCGGCGGCGCGACAATTCCCGTGCCGATCACGACGAGGACATTCGACGCCGACGCCTCGGTCAGATTCCCGTCCCGGAACATCACCGTCTCGACCGCGCCGGCATCGGCGGCAAGCTGGCGCATCAGCACATTGCCGACGAGCGATATCGTCTTGAGATCGCAGTGCAACCAGCGGTTGTCCTCGGCGGTCACCACCGCAACGCCCCGTTCGACCTGCTCGGCCGACGGCGTGGCCAGCGGGTTGCTCATCATGAACACGGTCGGCGTGACCCCTGCCGGGAACGCGTGGTCGCGCTTCGCGACCCCGCGCGTGACCTGAACATATACGCCCTGATCGTCGAACGGCTGGCGCGCGACGAGCTCAATGATGATCGACGTCCATTCGGCGTCGGTGTGCGGGTTGGCAAGCCGTATCCCGTCCAGGCTATGCTGCAACCGGGCGAGGTGCTGCGGCAGCCGAAACGCCTGGCGGCGGTACACCGGGACATACTCGTAGACGCCATCGCCGTAGATGAAACCGCGGTCGAGAACCGGGATTCTGGCCTCGTCGATGGGAAGAAATGCTCCGTTGAGATAAACGATCACTGCGCCCTCCGTTGGAAATTCCGATGCCGGCCCAGCATCATTTGAACCAAAGGCGCACGGTGTCCCACGCGCGGCCCAGCATGCTTGCGGCGGGCACGTCGGCCAGCGCCACCAGGGGAAACTCGGCCAGCGGGGCCCCATCGAAGGAGACCTTGACCGTGCCGACCCGTTGGCCCTTCGTCACGGGCGCGAGAAGCGGCTCCGTTGCCGTCATCGACAGCGCGAGCTTCTCCGCCTTGCCTTTCGGGAGGGTGACATGCCGGTCGCCCGCAGAACCGGTGGCGACTTCGTTGCTTTCCCCTTTCCAGACGCGCAGGCTCGAAACGGGCTTGCCCGACAGGTAGAGCTGGACCAGGTCGAACGCCTGGAAGCCGTAATTGAGGAGCTTCTGCGCCTCGGTGGTTCGCACCCCGTCCGACGCCGCGCCCAGCACCACAGCGAGGAGCCGCCGCTCGCCCCGCTTCGCCGACGCGATGAGGCACCATCCGGCGGCGTCCGTATGCCCGGTCTTCACGCCGTCGACGTAAGGGTCGATCCACAGCAGCCGGTTGCGGTTGGGCTGCGTGATGTTGTTGTAGCGGTACTCGCGCAGCGAATAGAGCTGATAGTTGTCCGGAAAATCGCGTATCAGCGCCGCGGCGAGCCGCGCGAGGTCGGCGGCAGTCGAGTAGTGCTGCGGTTGCGACAGCCCCGTCGCGTTGGTGAATCGCGTATTGGGGAGCCCGAGCCTGGCCGCCTCGGCGTTCATCTTTTCGGCAAAGGCGGCTTCGCTCCCGCCGACGAGCTCGGCCAGCGCAACGGACGCGTCGTTGCCGGACTGCACGATCATCCCGCGCAGGAGCTCGTCCACCGTGACCGCCTTCCGCGGCTCGATGAACATCCGCGACCCTTCGGCCCGCCAGGCGGCCGCCGACACGGTGACCAGCTGCGCCGGGGCGATGGCCTTGTCGCGCAAGGCCGCGAACGCGAGATACGCCGTCATCAGCTTGGTCAGCGACGCGGGATCCCTGCGCTCATCGGCGTTGTCCGACGCCAGCACCTGACCGGTGGTCACGTCGAGCAGCAGATAGGACTGCGCGGTAATGGCCAGTGCCGGAACCGGCTGCGCGGCGGCGGCGCCCAGCACGGCGAGCAGCAGCGCAAGCGCGGCTCCCACGCGCCAGCAGCGCACCCCCTTCTTCCCGGCCTCGAAGATGATGAGCGCGAGGGGCAGCGCGAAGGCCTGCCAGCGATTCGGTGCGGTCAGGGTCATGCGGCGAACCGTCAGGCGGGTACGGGCTGGGAAAGCGGAATGCAGCTGCAGAACAGGTGGCGGTCGCCATAGACGTTGTCGATTCGCGCGACCGGCGGCCAGTATTTCGCATCGCTGCAGCGAGGCGACCGGATACGCGGCATCCTCTCGACGATAGGCGTGGCGCCACTGGTCGGCGGTGCAGCGCCGCCGCGGTGTGCGGTGCGTGCTTCAGCACATTGTCGGCGCGATCGGCCCGGCCCTCCTCGATGGCGCGGATCTCGCCGCGGATTGCGATCATCGCGTCGACGAAGCGGTCGAGCTCGGCCTTCGATTCGCTTTCCGTCGGCTCGACCATCAGCGTGCCGGCCACGGGGAAGCTCATCGTCGGGCGCATGGAAGCCGTAGTCGATCAGCCGTTTCGCGACGTCGTCCACCGCGATGTCGGCGACCTCCTTCAGCGGGCGCAGATCGAGGATGCACTCGTGCGCGACGAGGCCGCCGGGGCCGGAGTACAGCACCGGATAGTGCGCCTGGAGCCGCTTCGCGACGTAGTTCGCGGCGAGGATCGCCGATTCCGTGGCGGCGGTCAGCCCTGCGCCGCCCATCATCGCGATGTACATCCACGAGATGGGAAGGATGGACGCGGAGCCATAGGGCGCGGCCGAGACCGCGCCGATCGCGTCCGCTCGCGGCGGCAGGTACCGATGCCCCGGCAGGAAGCGCGCGAGGTGCGCGCCCACGCCGATGGGCCCCACGCCGGGGCCGCCGCCCCCGTGCGGTATGCAGAACGTCTTGTGCAAATTCAGATGCGAAACGTCCGCGCCGAACTCGCCGGGCGCCGCAAGCCCGACCAGCGCGTTGAGGTTGGCGCCGTCGACGTAGACCTGGCCGCCGTGCGCATGCACGATGGCGCAAACGCGCCCGATGCCGTCCTCGAATACGCCGTGCGTGGACGGATAGGTGACCATGATCGCCGCCAGATTCGCTCGATGCTCGTGCGCCTTTGCTTCGAGGTCGGCCATGTCGACGTTGCCTTCGCCGTCGCAGACGACCACGACCACGCGCATGCCGGCCATCTGCGCCGACGCCGGATTCGTGCCGTGCGCGGACGCGGGTATGAGACAGACGTTGCGATGCCCCTCGCCGCGGCTGGCGTGATATGCCTGAATGACGAGCAGCCCGGCGTACTCGCCCTGCGAACCGGCGTTGGGCTGCAGCGACACCGCCGCGTAGCCGGTCGCGGCGCAGAGCATGCGCTCGAGTTCGGCGACGAGCTCGGCGTAGCCCGCGGCCTGATCGGCGGGAGCATAGGGGTGCAGGTCACCGAACTCGGGCCACGTCACCGGAATCATCTCCGACGTCGCATTGAGCTTCATCGTGCACGACCCCAGCGGGATCATCGCCCGGTCGAGCGCGATGTCCCGGTCGGCAAGCCGGCGCAGATAGCGCAGCATCTCGGTCTCCGAGTGGTAGCGGTCGAACGTCGGATGCGTGAGAAACGTTGATCCGCGCCGCAGCGCGTCCGGCAGCGCTTCGGACGCGCTGGCGAAGAGCTCCACGAGCGCGCCCGAAGCGCCGTCGCCGCCGAATGCCTGCCAGATCGCCTCGACATCGGTTCGCGTCGTCGTTTCGTCGAGCGATACGCCCAGCGTGCGCGCGTCGACCCGGCGGAAGTTCATCCGCTGCGCGACGCCGCGATCAGCGATCCGCTCGGTGGCATCCCCGGTCGCGACCACGATCGTGTCGAAGAAGTACGCCGTCGGCACGGTGTGGCCGAGCCGTTCCAGGCCCGCCTTCAGGATGGCGGTCAGGCGGTGCACGCGGCGCGCGATCGTCGTGAGGCCGCAAGGGCCGTGGTAGACCGCGTACATCCCCGCGAGCACCGCGAGGAGCACCTGCGCCGTGCAGATGTTCGATGTCGCCTTCTCGCGCCGGATGTGCTGTTCGCGCGTCTGCAGCGCCAGGCGGTAGGCGGGACCGCCGTTGGCATCGACGGTGACGCCGACGAGGCGGCCGGGCATCGAGCGCTTGTGCTCATCGCGCGTCGCGAGGTAGCCGGCGTGCGGGCCGCCGTAGCCCATCGGCACCCCGAACCGCTGCGCCGAGCCGACGACCACATCGGCACCCCATTCGCCGGGCGGTGTCAGCAGCGTCAGCGCGAGGAGGTCGGCGGCAACGACGACGTGTCCACCGTCGGCGTGCACTAGCTCCGCAAGCGCGCGGTAGTCGCGCACGTCGCCGTTGGTCCCCGGATACTGGAGGAGGACCGCGAAAGCCCCGGCCGTTGCCGCGTCGGCCGCGGGGCCGATCACAACCTCGATCGCGAGCGGCTTCGCTCGCGTCAGCACGACGTCGATCGTCTGCGCGAAGACATCGTCGGCCACGAAGAAGCGGTTGCTTTCGCTGCGCCCGACACGGTGGCAGAGCGTCATCGCCTCGGCCGCCGCGGTCGCCTCGTCCAGCATCGACGCGTTGGCGATCGCCATCGCCGTCAGGTCGCAGACCATTGTCTGGAAGTTGACCAGCGCCTCCAGCCGCCCCTGCGATATCTCGGGCTGATAGGGCGTGTAGGCGGTGTACCAGGCCGGGTTCTCGAGGACGTTGCGCAGGATCACGCCCGGCGTGTGCGTGCCGTAGTAGCCCTGGCCGATGAACGACTTCAGCACCTTGTTCCGGCTCGCGATCGACCGCATTCGGGCCAGCGCCTGCGCTTCGGTCATGGCGCCCGGCAGCGCGAGCGGCGCCTTGCGCCGGATCGCGGCTGGCACGATCGCGTTCATCAGCGCGGCGCGCGAGGCGAAGCCCAGGACTTCGAGCATCGCCGCCTGGTCCTGCAGTGCGGTGCCGATGTGCCGCGCCGCAAAGGCATCGGTATCTTCGAGCGTTGGCAGCGTTGCCGCGGCGGAACCGCGGGCGGACGGGGAATCGTTCATGTCGTGTTTTTTCGCGTTGGCGCGCCACGGGGCAATCCCCGCGCGCGGAAGACCGGACGCGTGGGCGTCAGGCGTCGGCGATCGTCGCTTCGTAGGCCCGCGCATCGAGAAGCTTGGCCGCCGCGCCGGCATCCGCCGGCTTCAGCCGGAAAAGCCAGGCGGCGTACGGATCCTGATTCACCTGCTCGGGGGCGCCGGCGGCGGCCGCGTTGACGGCCACGACCTCGCCCGCCAGCGGCGCGTAGACGTCCGACGCGGCCTTGACCGATTCGACGACCGCGCAGGCCTCGGCGACCCCGAGCTTGCGGCCGACAGCCGGCAGATCGAGATAGACGAGATCGCCGAGAGCAGCCTGCGCATGATCGGTGATGCCGATCGACACAGTGCCATCGGCTTCGGTGCGCACCCACTCGTGCGACGATGTGTACCGCAGGTTTGCTGGAACGTTCATGGTTGCTCCCTCGGGCTTGTCCGTTGATGATGGCGAAGGCGAACGCGGTGCGGCGCGCTAGGGCGCCAGGTCGACCAGCACTTTCCCGTTGCGCGCGAAGGGCAGCTTGACGACGCGCGCGGCGAGTTGGCGATCCCGGACGACCACCTTCACCGCATCGCCCGGCGCAACCCCTGCAGGCAACCGGGCGAAGGCGATCGACCGGTTGAGCGTAGGGCTGAAGGTGCCGCTCGTGATCTCGCCCTCGCCCCGGTCCGAATGCACGGTTTGATGCGCCCGCAACACGCCGCCCTTGTCGAGCAGCACGAGCCCGACGAGCTGTCGCGCAGGCGGATGCGCGACGAGCGCCGCCTTGCCGATGAAGTCGCGCGGGCTCGCGAGGTCCACGGTCCACGCGAGCCCGGCCTCCAGCGGCGACACGGTTTCGTCCATGTCCTGCCCGTACAGGTTCATGCCGGCTTCGAGTCGAAGCGTGTCCCGCGCGCCAAGCCCGCAGGGGGCGACGCCGGCCGCGCGAAGGCGGGTCCACAGGCCTTCGGCGTCCTCGACCGGACAGACGACCTCAAAACCGTCCTCGCCGGTGTAGCCGGTCCGCGCGACCATGACGTCCCCGGAAGCCCCGGCCACGATGGCGGCGTTGAACGGCTTCAGCGTGGCGACGGGGGTCCCGGCGGCGGGCAACGCCTGTGGCAGCGCCGCGCGCGCGCTGGGCCCCTGCACGGCGATGATCGCAAGATCGGTGCGCGGCGTGAGCTTCAGCACCGGCGCGCGCGCGGCAATATGCGCCCGAAACCACGCGATATCCTTGTCCGCCGTGCCCGCGTTGACGACGAGTCGGAAGAAGTCCTCGCGGAAGAAATAGACGATCAGGTCGTCGATGACCGTGCCGTCCGGCTTGAGCAGGCAGGAATACAGCGCCTTTCCCGCGGACTGCAACCGATCGACGTTATTGGCGAGCACGTAGCGCAGGAAGTCGCGCGCGCCCGCGCCTTCGAGATCGACAACGCGCATGTGCGAGACGTCGAACATCCCGGCGGCGGTGCGCACCGCGCGGTGCTCGTCGATCTGCGAGCCGTAGTTCACCGGCATGTCCCAGCCGCCGAAATCCACCATGCGCGCGCCTGCGGCGCGATGGGCGGCGTTCAGGGGTGTCTGCTTCAGCATGCGCATCTCCCGACGGAAAAAGCAAAAGGGCGAAGCGATCGTCGCGCTTCACCCCGTCTGTCCTCTTTACCTGAGAGATTGCGGCGCTGCCAGACGCCGGGTGCCCCTTCGGTGGGCCACCGCCGCCACGCGGCGCGACCGCTCTCCAGATGCGAATTGCGCCCGCGCAGTCCCTGTTGCCTGAGCGATTGCGGGAGTTGCGCCTTCGGCGGCCGCGCCGGAGCATCCCGGCGCCGCACTCTCCTGCACGGACCCCGCTAGAGTACCGTCGGAGCCCGGCGCCTGTCAAAGCGATTCCGCCGGCGCCGCCGCGGCAGCGGGAACATCCGCCCGATTACTTCAGCGCGAGTATGTACGCGATCATCGTCTTCATGTCGGCGTCCGAGACCGCCGGGTTGGGCGGCATCGGCACCGGACCCCAGACGCCCTGTCCGCCCTTTTTCACCTTTTCGGCCAGCTTGGCCGCGGCACCCGCGTCGCTCCTGTATTTCGCCGCGACGTCCTTGTAGGCGGGGCCGACGACTTTCTTGTCGTTGGAGTGGCAGGCCGTGCAGCCCGACTTTTTCAGCAGGTCTTCACCCGATTGGGCGGAAACCGCGCCGGTTGCAAGCAATCCGGCGGCGAGGACAACAGCGGCAATCTTCATCGGGACTCCGAAAGGGCGGATGGGTAAGCGGGGAGAATGGTACCGGAACGCAGTCCCGGTCGCCACTCGCTGTCATTGAACGCGCGGCCGGCGCACAGCGTTGACGCGCCGTGCAGTCGAGTCGTTCCTTCATCTCGTGATCTCGGCCTCGAGCCGGGCGAGATCGGCGATCGCGGGCAGGCACTGCGTGCCGCGGCAGACCCACGCGAGCGCCCCGGCTGAAGGGGCCGGGCCCTTGGCGAGCGCGGTCGGCAACGCGACGCCCGCGACGTTGAATATGCGCACCGTCGGGCGCAGGCGGCGCTCCAGCGAGCGCTGCCATGCGGAGCAGACCTTCCGGTCGCCGGTCAGCAGCACCGACGCCGGCGGCTCCTCCACGGTGGCGAGCGCCGCCAGCACCGAGGCGTACCCTCCTGGTGACTGCGCCAGGGCCGGCCCGAAAAGCCGCACCGCGCGTTCGCCCGCCTCCACGTAGCGCGGCTCGCCGCACAGGTGCCCCAGCGCGATGAGCGCGCCGGCGGCGACGCCATTGCCGGACGGCGTTGCGTTGTCGTGCCCGGGCTTGGTCCGGTGAAAGAGCTGTTCGTGATCGTGGCTCGTGAAAAAGAACCCACCATGCTCGGGGTCCTCGAACTCGCGTAACAGGACGTCCGCGAGCTCGCGCGCCCATGCGAAATCCTCGGCGCGAAACCGCGCCTGCAGGAGCTCCAGCAACGCGCAGAGCAGGAACGCGTAGTCGTCGAGATAGCCGTTGAGGTGCGCGCGTTCGTCCTTCCGCGTGGCGAGGAGCCGGCCCTCGCGCCACGCCGTGCGCCGAAGCGCGTCCGTGGCCGCGATCGCGAGGTCGATCCAGAGCGGCTCGTCCAGCGCACGCGCGGCGCGTGCGAGGCCGGCGATGGCGAGCGCGTTCCACGAGGTCAGGATCTTGTCGTCGCGGCCGGGCCGAACCCGGGCCGCGCGCGCGGCGAACAACGCGGCCTTCGCGTCCGCGAGTCGCCGCGCGGCCTCGTCCAGCGAGATCGACAGACGCGCCGCGACGTCGGCGAGCGGCGCGCGCACGCGGAGATTCCACGCGTGTCCCTCGAAGTTCGGCGCGCCATCCAGCCCGTAGTACGACGCCGCAACCGCATGGAGTTCTGGCGTGAGCAGCGCGCGCGCCTCGTCGCGCGACCAGACGTAGAATTTGCCCTCCTCGCCCTCGCTGTCGGCGTCCAGGCTCGAGAAGAAGGCGCCATCGCCCGCGCGCAATTCCCTCGTCATCCAGCCAACGATGCCACGCGCCACGTCGGCGAAGCGCGCATCGCCGGTTATCCGCGCGAGATCGGCGTAGAGCGCCAGCAACGGGCCGTTGTCATAGAGCATCTTCTCGAAATGCGGGACCGACCACTCGGCATCGACGCTGTAACGGCAGAACCCGCCGCCCAGCTGGTCGTGGATGCCGCCATCGCCCATCCTCTCCAGCGTGACGCGGACCATCGCCAGGGCGTCGGCATCGCCGCTCCTGGCGTGCTCGTGCAGGCAGAGCTCGAGGTCGGTCGCGTGCGGAAACTTGGGCGCGGCGCCGAACCCGCCGCGCTCCGGATCGAAACGCCGTTTGAGCTCGGCCAGCGCGGCCGCCACCGTGGCAACGGGAAGCGCGCCCAATCCGGCGGGCGCGGGCTCGAGGCTCGCCAGCGCGGCCCTCAGCTGCAAAGCTTGCTCGGCAATGTCGGCTCCGCGCTCGCGGTAGGCCGCGGCGATGCGCGGCAGCAGATCGAGAAACCCCGGCAGTCCGTGGCGCCCGTCCCGGGGAAAATAGGTGCCGCCGAAGAACGGCGCGCCCTCCGGCGTCAGGAACATCGTCAGTGGCCAGCCGCCCGAACGCCGGGTGAGCAGCGCGTGCGCGGTCTGATAGATCTGATCGAGGTCGGGCCGCTCCTCACGGTCGACCTTGATGTTGACGAAAGCGGCGTTCATCGCCGCGGCAACCTGCGGATCCTCGAACGATTCGTGTGCCATCACGTGGCACCAGTGGCATGCGGAATATCCGATCGACAGCAGTATCGGTCGCCCTTCGCGCCGCGCGAGCGTGAGCGCCTCGTCGTCCCATGGCTGCCAGTCGACCGGATTCCCCGCGTGCTGGAGCAGATACGGGCTCGTCTCACCGGCGAGTCGGTTCGGCATGGTGACCGGTGGCTCCGCCGTGCCGCACGCGGCACGGCCTGGCTCAAGTGCTCTCTTCGAACGCGGCGCGCTCGAAGTCGAAGCCGCGCTGCAAGAGCCGTGTCAGGCGGAACCGCCGCTCGCGTCCGGGGTCGAGTGTCTTCAGCACGCGGCTCGGATTGAACGTCCGCGGCGGGAGCACGAGGCATGCCTTGTCGTCGGGCGTTTCGTCGAGCAGCAACGCCGGCAGCGGCGAATCCTCGGCGCCCGCCGTCGAAAGAGGCAGCAGCGTCATCGGCCGTGGCACGCCGGACCATAGCCGCAGCGACAGCCCCAGTTGTCCCTCCGCGCCCTGGGTGACGCGCGTGACGAAACCGACGCGCACCTGCCCGTCACTGCGCGCAATGACCAGCTGGTCCAGGATCCAGCGGTGTCGCGCCTCAGAATCCCGCCCGACGCGCGCCTCGCGCCACTCGTAGGCACCGTGCCATTGCTCCCATGCCCATTCATGGTCTGCCGCCTCGCGGCCGCGGTCGTAGTCCGGTACCGCGGCGATCGCCTGCAGCTGCTGCGCTTCCGCAAAGGACATCCGGCCCGCAGGATCCTTCGGTTCGAAGGAGTGCCCAGCGGCGCGAAAGTAGGCGGCCGGAAGCCCGCCGACGCAGAGCTCGAATGTCTTGACCGGCGCGTCCGTCATGCGCCGGGGCACCTGGTACCAGCGCGCATCGAGGTGTCCGAGCAGCGCCGTGCACTGCTCGATGCTGCAATCGTGACCGAGCTGCAGCTCCGCCGGATTGGCCCCGGACTGGAGGCGCTTCAACCGCCCGCGCACGCTGTTGGCGAGTTTGCCGGGATAGCCGAACCGCATGGACGCTGCCGAGCTCGCGGGAGCGCTCGCGACCAGCGTCGCGCCGCTCCCTCCGTCGAGATCGATCAGGATGACGGGGCCCTCGGTTTCGCGCTGCTGCGCATAGGGGAACACCTTGCGCGCCCACATCGCGAGCCAGCGGTCGGTGAGCTCGATCTGCTTCACGGTCATCGCGCAAGGGTCGGCGAGTCCGAGCAGCAGCGCATGAGAGTACGTCGAATAGCAGGAAATGCCGACGGCGTTGGGGAGCAGGTTATCCGAGACGGCGGTAACCGCGCAATCCAGCAATTCGGCCAGCCGGTAATACGCATGCAACTCCTGCCACAGTGCTCGCGGCACCGTGCGCCGGGCGAGGCCGTGCGCCAGCACCAGCTGCTTGCCGACGTACAGCCCACGCTGGAGGATCTTGGGCTTGACGCCCTGGAGCTCTGGGTCGCCCTCGAGCAGCGGCTTGAGACACGTCGAGTACTGCTCCCAGAGACCCTGCCACAGAGCGATCGCCTGCTCGGCGGCTTCGAGCTCGCGATCCACCGCCGGCTGACCCTTCCCCGCATATCGGCGCGCGAGCTCCGTGTGCAGATGGGCGACGAGATCGCGCAACACCTCGGCAATCGTCGCGCGTTCCCGCGGGGGAAAGGCAGCCGCCGCGAACGCCTTCAGCTGGCCTTGCACTGTTTCGCAGACCAGCGCGACATTGGTGAGCGGCAGCGCGTGCGCCCACCGCTTGGCGGTCTCCACGTCGGCAAAGGCCAGCGCCCGCGGTTCGCCGGATCCGACCGCAGAGGATTGCGCACCCGGGCTACCGGGTTGCAACGGTTCGGTCATCGCGCGGGAGGCGTCATTGCGCCAGCGAAGCGCCCAGCATCGCCGCGAGATCGCCGGCGAGCGCCTCGACGAAATCCTCCGGCAGCAGATGCGGCGCCGTGTCCCGCTGGCGCGACCCCCACACCGGCTGCGGGAAATGCGTATCGTCGGCAAAGCGCGGCACCACGTGCCAATGCAGGTGCGGCGTCGCGTTGCCGAGCGAAGCCAGATTCATCTTGGTGGGCGTGAGCCGTGCCCGCAGCGCCGACTCGACGGCGTACACGATGTGCATCAGATGCTCGCGATTGGCGGCGGATAGATCGGTCATCTCGCGAATGTGCGCGTTCCAGATGACTCTGCAGAATCCCGGAAACGGCTCGTCGGTCAATACGACGCGGCAGCGCGCGTCGCGCCACAGTCGTCGGCCGCCCTCGCCGTCGCAGAAAACGCACCCGGTTGCCATCGTTTCCTAGCGCCCGCCTCCACCCGGAGCCTCGATCGGCCCCATCGGCGCGTTATAGCACAATCCCCGGGCGGGCAGCGACCGGCTAGAGCAGCACGCGCTCGATCCCGCCCCGGTTGGCGTTGGCGACGTAGTCGGCCATCCAGCCTGGGCCAAGGAGGCGGCGTGCCATCTCGACCACGATGTAGTCGGCGGTGGTCGCCGCGTCGCCATCGAAGCGCGCAAGTCCCTGGAGGCACGAGGGACACGATGTCAGGACCTTGACCGCGCCGGCGGAGCCCCCGGTGCGCAACGCCGCGGCGCCGGCCTTCATTTCCTCCTCCTTGCGGAAACGGACCTGCGTCGAGATGTCCGGACGTGTCGTCGCCAGCATCCCCGACTCGCCGCAGCAGCGCGCATTCAGCGCCACCGGCACGCCCATCAGCCCGTTGACGACGGCGAGGGGCGCATAGGTCTTCATCGGCGTGTGGCACGGGTCGTGATACATGTAGCGCACACCCGTGGCGCCGTCGAGCCGCACGCCCTTCTCGAGCAGGTATTCGTGGATGTCGAGCAGCCGGCAGCCCTGGAATATCTCCCGGAATTCGTATTGCTCGAGCTGGTCCATGCAGGTCCCGCACGAGACGAGCACGGTCTTGATGTCGAGGTAGTTGAGCGTGTTGGCGACGCGGTGGAACAGCACGCGATTGGCCGTCGTGATCCGCCGCCCGCGATCCTCGTCTCCCGCCGCCGTCTGCGGATACCCGCAGCAGAGGTAACCCGGCGGCAGCACCGTCTGCGCGCCGACGTGCCAGAGCATCGCCTGCGTCGCGAGTCCGACCTGCGAGAACAGCCGCTCCGAGCCGCACCCCGGAAAATAGAACACCGCGTCGGAATCCTCGGCGGCGCGGGCGGGATTGCGAATGATCGGGACGATCGCGTCGTCCTCGATGTCGAGCAGTGCGCGCGACGTGCGCTTGGGCATTCCACCCGGCATCGGCTTGTTGATCAAGTGGATCACCTGGGCCCGCAAGGCCGGTGTGCCCACGGTTGCCGGCGGGCGTTTCGCCTGTCCCTGCGTGAGACCGAGGCGCTGCGCGAGGCCGTGGGCCAGGCGTTGGGCCCGATACGCCCAGCCGATCAGCGCGCGCCTCGCCACCCGGATCGTCGTCGGATCGGTGGCATTGAGAAAGAACATCGCCGCCGCGGTGGCTGGACGGAACGGCCGCTTCCCCTCCTGCCGCAGCAGGTTGCGCATCGCGATCGAGACGTCGCCGAAATCGATGTCGACCGGACAGGGCGCGGCGCATTTATGGCACACCGTGCAGTGATCGGCGACGTCGGAGAACGCGTCGAAGTGGCGCAGCGACACGCCCCGCCGCGTCTGCTCCTCGTACAGGAATGCCTCGATCAGCAGCGACGCGGCGAGAATCTTGTTGCGCGGCGAATAGAGCAGGTTCGCAGGCGGCACGTGCGTCGCGCAGACGGGCTTGCACTTGCCGCAGCGCAGGCAGTCTTTGATCGACGCCGCGATATTGCCGATCCCGGAGGCCTCGAGAATCAGGCTCTCGTGGCCAATCAGCGAAAAGCTCGGCGTGTACGCCCGTGCGAGGTCCGCGCCGGCCAGGAGCTTGCCTGCGTTGAAGCGCCCCTCGGGGTCGACCTTCGCCTTGTAGCGGGCGAACGGCGCGAGCTCTTCCGGGGTCAGGTATTCGAGCTTGGTGATCCCGATCCCGTGCTCGCCCGAGATGACGCCGCCCAGGCTTCGCGCGAGCGCCATGATCCGCGCGACCGCGGTGTTCGCCTCCCGCAGCATCCCGTAGTCATCGGAATTGACCGGGAGGTTCGTATGCACGTTGCCGTCGCCCGCATGCATGTGGAGCGCGACGAAGACCCGGCTGCGCAGCACCGCACCATGAATCGCGTTGCAGCGCGCGAGCACGGGCACGAACGCGAGACCGGCGAGGATCTCCTCCAGCGGGGCCTTCAGCTCGGTCTTCCACGACGCGACTACCGAATGATCCTGCAAAGCCGGGAACGTGGCATCGATGCGGTCGACAAGATCCTGCCAGCGCGCGCGCGCGGCGCCGATCAGCACCTGCGCTTCGTTCACCTTGGCGTCGATCTGGTCCTGCGCGGGCCGTGCTTCGGCCTCCGGGCCCCAGGCATGCGCGAGCGCCGGTCCCGCGAGAAATGCGGCGAGTTCGTCGCAGAGCCGCAACTTGTTCTTGAGCGAGAGCTCGATGTTTATCCGCTCGATGCCGTCGGTATAGTCGCCCAGCCGCTCGAGCGGGATGACGACGTCCTCGTTGATCTTGAACGCATTGGTGTGCCGGGCGATCGCCGCGGTGCGTGCGCGGTCCAGCCAGAATCGCTTGCGCGCCTCGCCCGACACCGCGACGAAGCCCTCGGCGCCGCGGGCGTTGGCGATCCGGATCACTTCGGAAGCTGCCCGCGCCACCGCGTCGTCGGTCTCGCCGACGATGTCACCGATCAGCACCATCTTCGGCCGCCCGTGGCGCTTGGCTTTCGTCGCGTAGCCGACGGCCTTCACGTAACGCTCGTCGAGATGCTCGAGGCCGGCGAGGATGGCCCCTCCCGGCCGCGTGTCGAGATAGCGCTTGATCTCGACGATCGCCGGCGTGGAAGCGTGCACCTGGCCGAAGAATTCGAGACACACGGTACGGATGGCCGGCGGCATTCGGTGGAGCACGAACCGCGCCGACGTGATCAATCCGTCGCAGCCCTCCTTCTGCACGCCGGGCAGCCCGGCCAGAAACTTGTCGGTGACGTCCTTGCCGAGCCCGGCCTTGCGGAACGCCGTTCCCGCAATGGCGAGCGTCTCCCGGCGTTTCAGTGTCGTCCCGTCGGCGCCGTACCAGGCGAGCTCGAACGTCGCGACCTTTGCATCGTGGATCTTGCCGCGGTTGTGGTCCTGCCTCGTCACCTCGAGCCACTCGGCCTCAGGGGTCACCATGCGCCACGAGACCAGATTGTCGAGCGCCGTGCCCCAGAGCACCGCCTTCTTGCCGCCGGCGTTCATGGCGACATTGCCGCCGATGCACGATGCGTCCGCGGACGTCGGATCGACGGCGAAGACGAGTCCCGCCGCCTCCGCGGCATCGATCACGCGCTTCGTGACCACGCCGGCTCCGCAGTCGATGGTCGGAAGCGGTTCCATGCCGGCCTGGATCGCGATGGGCTCGACCGCCGAAAGGCGCAACAGTTTTTCCGTGTTGATCACGGCGGAGCGGGTTGTCAGCGGCACTGCGCCGCCCGAGTACCCGGTGCCCCCACCGCGCGGAATGATCGTCAGCCCCAGCTCGATGCAGCCCGCGACGAGTCTGCGCACCTCGTCCTCGGTGTCTGGACACAGTACGACGAACGGATACTCGACGCGCCAGTCGGTGGCATCGGTCACATGCGACACCCGGGCGAAGCCGTCGAAAGCGATGTTGTCCCGGCGCGTTGCGCGCGCCAGCACGCGCGTGACCTTCGCGCGGAGCGCCGCCACCTCCCCGAACGAGCGCTCGAACCGCTCGACGGCTGATTGCGCCGCCGCGACCAGCTGCGCCACGCTCCAGTCCCGGTCGGACTCCGCATCGCCGATGGCACGCGCGTTCTCCGCCCGGCGCTTCTCGATCTCGTGCAGCCGGTGCCGGAGCGCGGCGACCAGCAGCTGCCGGCGCTTAGGATTGTCGAGCAGGTCGTCCTGCAGGTACGGATTGCGCTCGACTACCCAGACGTCGCCCAGCACCTCGAACAGCATTCGCGCCGAGCGGCCGGTGCGCCGCTCGCCGCGCAACTGATCCAGCAGCAGCCACATCGGCTCGCCGAGCAGGCGAATTACGATCTCGCGGTCGGAGAACGACGTGTAGTTGTAGGGAATCTCCCGCAGCCGGGGAGCCTTGGCGTCATGCCCGGCAGCATCGAGGAAGCGTTCGGTCGGCGCATTCATGGACCAAGCGATTCTACCGCAGTGCAACATGGCGTAGCAGCACTCAGTGCCCGCTCGGCCACCCGAAGGGCACTGCGCGCGGCCTCCGCAATGTCGTGCCCAATGCGTTGCGTCGTGGCGTCGGCCGCCACCCGTGCTCGCAGACGCGCCCTTCGGGCCTTGGCTTCGCCCTGCGCGCACGGACGTCCCCACGGTTCGTCACCGACCCTTCGACCCTCCGCGACATCCTCGTCCATCTCGGTGCGCCGATCACGCGCCCCACCATAGCGCCGGCCCGTGGCCCGCCACTTTGGTAGATGCCGCCCGCAGGGCAGCGCGAGATCGATCCCCAGGCCCAGCCGGCACCGGACTACGAGTTCGATCAGCGCGTCGCCTGGTAGTCAACCGTTGAACGCCCGTCGTCTTTGAGCGCCAACGGGCGGGCGCGCGCCTGCGGCCGTCCTGCGCGACCGGCGCGCACGCCGGTGGGCGCGAGTCGCCCGCGCAACGCGGGAAAACACCCCTACGCCGACGCACCACCACTCCCTCCCCCCGTCGGCCCGCCCGCGTCAACCCGTGATACGCTGCCTCAGCAGGCACCTCGTGGGATTGGAATTCCTATCCGTATCCGTCGGATCGATCGGACGAAGGACAAGGATGATGGTGTCATGATTGCACTGATCCATGTCGACATCTTTGTTTCGGACCTGGCGCGATCCATCGCCTTTTATACGGAGTTGTTCGGCGCCCGGGTCGTCGACAGCTCGGAAGCAGGGGGCGATGTTGCTTGTTATTATTCGTCAGGAAGGAGTGCGCGATGCTCGATGGCAATCCTGAAGTTCTCGATGGTTGGCGCCGCTCTCGAACTGATGCAACTCGAGGATACTTCGGTGCCACCGAGCCCGATGCAAGGGAGCATTTCCTTTCACGTGAACAATCTGGATGATTTCAGGCGTCAACTCGAAGAGAAGGGTGCCCGGATCGACTCGCAAGTCTTCCATGTGACCCTGCAAAGCGGGTTGAGCAGCCGGCTCTTCTTCCTTCTCGATCCGGACGGGAATCGTCTTGAATTCGTAGAGTCTTCCGCGAGCGGCTGACAACAGACAACGGCACGGCTGACGGTTCAACTTCGCGCGTACGCCAACCCCGAGGATATTATGCGCCGCGAGTTCGAATCGATCTCGTCGACAATGAGTCGTCACGGCCTGGAACTGCACCCGGGATCGTGGCGTCTCATTCCGCCGATAGAGACTTATCCGCGGGTCGTGGAATTTGCCGGAACACTCGCGGGCAGGCTGCTTCTCATTGCAATATTTGCAGTATTCATGCGCGTCCTGGGGGGGCATCTGTGGCTGTGGATCACGGGCGCGGCGGCTGTCGTTTCATTCGCCGGTCGGTACAGAAACATAGCCGCCTTGCTCTGCACCGGTGTGATGTTGGCCCGAGCTCCCGGTTGGTTCGAATATCGCGCAGTGTACTTCGTTGCCGAGCAGGAGGGGCTGCTTGACACGCTGGGGCTGGGATATGTGCGGGCAGCAACGCTCCTGGCCTGTGTGCCAATGGCGGCAGGAGCCATATGGCTGGCCCGACAGTACCGGCATCACCCGTTGGCCCGACGACCGGTGGTGATCCAGCACCTGCTTCTTTTCTGCCTGTTTTCGGCGGCTGCGTCAGACCTGTTTCACGGGATTCCCCGAGTATTGCTCTGGAGTCTGCTGACCGTACTCGCGGCCTATTTCTGGTACCTGGCCTACGCGCTCATCGACCAGCGCCACCGAACCCCTTCAGGCCTCCTTCTCCAGTTGGCGACATTCCACCCGTTTTATGGCTCGACGACGAGTCCGTGGGGAAAGGGTGCCGCGTACTGGCGCAGTGTGGAGAGCCAAACCCGCGAGGAACTCGCCGTTACCCAGCTGAAAGCCCTCAAGCTGATTGTCTGGGCCATGTGCCTGAGAGTAGGCGTGCAGGTATATCAAAGGGTGATTTACGGGGCGCTCGGGATACCGCCGCTCATGTATTCCTTCCAGAGGTTTGTGAGGGATGGCGTCGACCCGGGCGTGATCGGTGCACTGACTATTGTCGCCCACTACTTCGAGCAGCTGTTGCTCATCGCGGCGTGGGGAAATGTCATTATCGCCACCGCACGGCTGGCGGGTTTTCGCTTGTTGCGCAATACCTGCAGGCCGCTGTCATCGCGAACGATTGCCGAGTTCTGGAATCGCTTTGATTATTATTTCAAGGAACTCCTCGTCAACGTTTACTTCTATCCGACCTACCTGCGTTTTTTCAAGCGGCACCCGCGCCTGCGCACAGCCTTTGCAACATTCATGGCGGCAGGTGTCGGAAACCTGCTGTTCCATTTCATGCAGGAAAACCATCGGATCCCGCGGGACGGCATGCTGGAAACGCTCCTGCATATGCAAACCTATGCGTTCTACTGCGCGGTACTGGTTTGCGGCATCGTGATCTCGCAGCTGCGAAACAAGCGTCCGGATCCGGACGCGGGGTGGTTGCGCAGACAGTTCTTGCCCTCGTTGAAGGTCGCCACGTTCTACTGTTTCCTTTCCTTCTTCGATGGATCAGATACCAGTGTGGAGCTCAGCACGCATTTCGCGTTCCTGTTACATGTTCTGGGAGTCCATTGATCGATAACGGTGACAATAAAAGGATTCGATCCTGCATCGAAGAACTCCTGGGCGAGTTCGACGATCACATGCCCTCAACGATTCCGAGTTGCTGATCAAGACGGGAAGGTTGAGCTCGCTGGCGGTGGTCAAGCTGGCTCTGTTACTGGAGTCCGAGTTCGACGTCGACTGTGCCGGGCGATCGCCGCGGTGCGCGCGCGTGGCCTTCGCGCGGAGCGCCACCACCTTCCCGAACGAGCGCTCGAACCGCTCGACGGCTGATTGCGCCGCCGCGACCAGCTGCGCCACGCTCCAGTCCCGGTCGGACTCCGCATCGCCGATGGCACGCGCGTTCTCCGCCCGGCGCTTCTCGATCTCGCGCAGCCTTGGGGCGGCGGCTGTATCCTCGTGTGGGCCAATGCAGTCGGCGGCGGAAATCATGCGTCCGCAAAGTCTGCCGCAGCGCACCATCGCGCAGTGGCATTCTGCTTCACGGTAGCTTCGCCTAGATCAAGGTTCCGGCGAACAGCCCCGACAACCCGGACGTGGCAAGCGACTCCTTCAGGTCGGAATCGCCGGCGGCGCCGGCAATCAGGCCGCCCAGTCGAGCACGACCTTCCCGCTCGCGCCGGAGAGCATCGTCGCGAACGCCGCTTCGAACTCCTCGGCGGCGTAGTGGTGCGTGATGATCGGCGAAAGGTCGAGCCCGCTTTGCAGCATGGCGACCATCTTGTACCAGGTCTCGAACATCTCGCGGCCGTAGATGCCCTTGATCTCCAGCCCCTTGAAGATCACCTGGTTCCAGTCGATCGCCATGTCCGGCGGCGGGATGCCGAGGAGCGCGATCTTGCCGCCGTGATTCATGTGCATCAGCATGCCGTGAAAGGCGTCGGGCACGCCGGACATCTCCATCCCGACGTCGAAGCCTTCGGTCATGCGCAGGTCTTCCATCACGGCGCGCAGATTCTCGCGCCCTACGTTCACGACGCGCGTCGCGCCCATCCGCTGCGCCAAGGCCAGCCGGTAGTCGTTGACGTCGGTGATGACGACGTGTCGCGCGCCGACGTGCCGGGCGATCGCCGCGGCCATGATGCCGATCGGACCCGCGCCGGTGATCAGCACGTCCTCGCCTACCAGGTTGAATGACAGCGCCGTGTGCGTCGCGTTGCCGAACGGATCGAAGATCGACGCCAGGTCGTCCGAGATGTCGTCGGGAATCCGGAACGCGTTGAACGCCGGAATCACGAGGAATTCGGCGAAAGCGCCCTCGCGGTTGACGCCCACGCCGACCGTATTGCGGCACAGGTGCCGGCGGCCGGCGCGACAGTTGCGGCAGAAACCGCAGGTGATGTGTCCCTCGCCCGAGACGCGGTCGCCTAGCGCGAATCCGCGCACTTCCTGCCCCATCTCTACGATCTCGCCGACATATTCGTGGCCCACGTGCATCGGCACGGGGATCGTCTTCTGCGCCCAGTCGTCCCATTTCCAGATATGGATGTCCGTGCCGCAGATCGCGGTCTTTCGGATCCGGATCATGACGTCGTTGTGCCCAACCTCCGGCTTCTTGACGCGGGTCAGCGTCAGCCCGGGGCTGCGCTCGAGTTTGGCCAGTGCTTTCATTGTTTCGTCCGCCTCCTCATCGGATTGCGTTGAGCGCCCGGCCGACTTTCGCGAACGCGGCCACCGCCCGGTCGATTTGCGCATCCGTGTGCGCCGCGCTCATCTGCGTGCGGATGCGCGCCTTGCCCTTGGGCACCACCGGGTAGGAGAAGCCGATCACGTAGATGCCCTCGGCGAGCAGTGCGTCGGCCATGCGCGTGGCGAGCGCCGCGTCGCCCAGCAGCACCGGAATGATCGGGTGCTGGCCGGACACGAGGTTGAAGCCCAAGGCCTCCATCTCCCGCCGGAAACGATCGCCGTTCGCGCGCACGCGTTGGCGCAGCGCCGCTCCCTCGTCGCCGCGCAGCAGTTCCAGCACCTCGAGCGAGGCCGCCGCGATGCAGGGGGCAAGCGAGTTCGAGAACAGGTATGGGCGCGAGCGCTGGCGCAGCAGATCGATGATCTCCTTTCGCCCGGCCGTATAGCCGCCGGATGCGCCGCCCAGCGCCTTGCCCAGCGTTCCAGTGAGAATGTCGATCCGGCCTCCGACGCCGCAGAACTCCGGCGTGCCGCGCCCGCGCTCGCCGACGAAGCCGACGGCGTGCGAGTCGTCGACCATCGTCAACGCGCCATGGCGTTCGGCCAGATCGCAGATCGACGGCAGATTGGCGATGATTCCGTCCATCGAGAACACGCCGTCGGTCGCGATCAGCGTGAACCGCGCCCCGGCCGCGGCGGCTTCCTCGAGCTTCGCGGCGAGGTCAGCCATGTCGTTGTTGCGGTAGCGGTAGCGCTTCGCCTTGGACAGCCTGATGCCATCGACGATGCTCGCGTGATTGAGCTCGTCACTGATCACGGCATCCTCCTCGGTGAGCAGCGTCTCGAACAATCCGCCATTGGCGTCGAAACAGCTCGAGTACAGGATGCTGTCGTCGGTCTCGAGAAATGCGGCAAGGGCTGCTTCGAGCTCCTTGTGCACGCTCTGCGTGCCGCAGATGAAACGCACCGACGCCATGCCGAAACCGTGCCGCTCGAGTCCTTCGCGCGCCGCGCCGACGAGCCGGGGGTCGTCGGCGAGGCCCAGATAATTGTTGGCGCAGAAATTCACCACCTCGACCCCGTCCGCCAGAGCCATCGCCGGCGCCTGAGGCGTGCGGATCACGCGCTCGGTCTTGTGGAAGCCGTCGGCGCGGATCCGGGCGAGGGTGTCGCGCACATGGGCCAGATAGAGGTCACGCATCATTGCCTTCGATTGGCGGTTGATCGAAACGGGGCGTCGTCAGGCATCTTAACGGGCCGCGAGCCGCCCGGACCCCATTGTCGCGCGTAAAATGCGCGCAACGGCCGC
This sequence comes from uncultured beta proteobacterium, assembly GCA_963823215.1. Classification (GTDB taxonomy): domain Bacteria; phylum Pseudomonadota; class Gammaproteobacteria; order Burkholderiales; family Casimicrobiaceae; genus CAIWHR01. The sequence goes on along the minus strand of CAWGKT010000012.1, from coordinate 937,705 downwards.
GGCGCGCCGAAAACCCGTGCGGCCAGCGCGGGCGCCCAGCGGACCGGCGCCCGGCCATCCCCGTTTCGATCAACCGCCCATGGCCCTGCCACGAGGGAGCAACGCCACATGACTCGCTTTACGCACTGGCTGATAGGCGTCATTGCCGCCGCCGGCATGACAGTCCTGCCGGTCGCGGCGGCCGACTATCCCGACCGACCGATCCGGCTCGTCGTCCCGTTCCCCGCAGGCGGCGGCGCCGACACGCTCGCCCGGCTCATCATGCCACGGGTCGCGCAGGAGCTCGGCGCGCCGATCGTCATCGACAACAAACCGGGCGCCGGCGGCAACGTGGGCGCGGAGGTCGTCGCGCGCGCCCAGCCCGACGGTTACACGCTGCTCTACGGCACCAACGGCACGCACGCGATCAACCAGAGCCTCTACGGCAGCCTGCGCTTCGATCCAGTCCGGGATTTCGCGCCAATCTCGCGGCTGACGGCGATCGCGGCGATCCTGGTCGTGAACCCGGATTTTCCGGCAGCGTCAGTGGGCGAGCTGATACGGTATGCCAAGGCGCATCCTGGACAGGTCAATTTCGCCTCCGCCGGCAACGGGACGACCTCGCATCTCGCAGGCGAACTCTTCCGGACGATGGCCGGCGTCGACATCGTCCATGTGCCCTACCGGGGCGGCGCGCTCGCGGCGGCGGATGTCATGGGCGGGCGCGTGCAGATGATGATCGATGTGATGCCCAATGCCTACCCGCTGGCGAAAAGCGGCCGGCTGCGCGGCCTCGCGAGCACGACCGCACAACGCTTTCCAGCCGCGCCCGAATATCCGACCATCGCCGAGTCCGGCCTTCCCGGCTACGTCGTCAGCGCGTGGGACGGCCTTTTCGCGCCGGCGGGAACGCCCACCGCCATCGTCCTGCGGCTGAACGACGCCGTCAGGCAGGCGCTCGAAGACCCACAGGTGCGCGAATCGCTGCTGGCGCACGGCGCACAGGCCGTGCCTGGTACGACGGAGGGTCTCGCCCGCCACATCGCGCTGGAAGCCGAGAAGTGGGCGAAGGTCGTCCGGCAATCCGGCGCGAAGATCGACTGATCGAGGGAGTCCACGATGGAAGTTCCGACGCTGCCGCCCATGCCGACCTGGAAGGACGTTCCCGGCTTTGGCGACATCCTCTATGCCAAGGCCGACGAAGGCATCGCGAAAATCGTCATCAATCGACCCGAGGTGCGCAACGCGTTCCGCCCCGAGACCGTGCGCGAGATGCAGGACGCGTTCGCCGACGCGCGGGACGATGCGAACATTGGCGTGGTCATTCTCGCGGGCCAGGGCAGGGAAGCCTTCTGCTCGGGCGGCGACCAGCGCGTGCGCGGCGACGGCGGCTACGTTGATGGCGAAGGCACGCCCAGGCTCAACGTACTCGACCTGCAACGGCAGATTCGCACGTTGCCGAAACCCGTGGTGGCGATGGTCGCCGGGTACGCCATCGGCGGCGGACACGTCCTGCACCTGATATGCGACCTGACGATCGCCGCGGACAACGCGCGTTTCGGGCAGACGGGCCCCCGGGTGGGCAGCTTCGACGGCGGCTACGGCGCCGCCTACATGGCGCGCATCGTCGGCCAGAAGAAGGCGCGCGAGATCTGGTTCCTTTGCCGCCAGTACAACGCGCGCGAGGCACTGGACATGGGCCTCGTCAACCGCGTCGTGTCGTACGAGGAGCTCGAAACCGAGACCGTCCAATGGTGCCGCGAGATGCTCGCGAACAGCCCGCTCGCGTTGCGTTGCCTCAAAGCCGCGCTAAACGCCGACTGCGACGGGCAGGCGGGGCTGCAGGAACTCGCCGGCAACGCGACGCTGCTCTACTACCTCTCCGCGGAGGGCCAGGAAGGACGGGATGCCTACCTCGAGAAACGCAAGCCCGACTTCCGCAAGTTCCGACGGCTGCCATGAGCCGGCCGGGCCTCCCAAGGGCGAATACCGAAGCGCACAGCGCGAAGGTAATCCTGTGAGCCCGCCGGGCCGTCCCAAGGACGAATACCGGAGCGCGCAGCGCGAAGCGAAGGCATCCCAGTGAGCGCGCCGGACCCGCTCTCGATCTTCGCCGCCGCGCAGGACGCCCCCGCGGCGCCGGGCCTGCGGTTCGGCGCGCGGTCCTGCTCATTCGCAGAACTCGCGGCCATGACGCACAGGCGCATGGCCGAGCTCAGGAACGAGGTGCGCGCGGGGGCGCCGTATCTGCTGGTCGGGACCAACACGGTGGAGACGGTCGTCTCGCTGTACGGTTTACTCGAATTGGGGATTCCGGCACTGCTCGTCCACCCACAACTCACCGCAACGGAGCGTGCTCGCCTCTGCGCGGCAGCGACCCGCGCGGGACGCGTGCCCCACCCGGGCGCGGCCGTGATCATCCATACGTCCGGAACGTCGGGCGAGCCTCGCGGCGCGGTTCTGACCCGCTCGGCGCTCGCCGCGTCGGCGCAAGCAAGCGCCGCGAACCTCGGCTGGGAATCCGACGACGTCTGGATGCTGTGCATGTCCGTCGCGCGCATCGGCGGACTGTCGATCCTCACGCGCACACTGGCGGCGCGCCGGTGCGTGGCGCTTGCTTCGGGATTCGACGCCGGTTCCCTGCCCGAATCGATCGCGAGTCAGCGCGTTACGCTGATCTCGCTGGTCCCGACGATGCTGACCCGCGTGCTCGATCGTCATCCGGCATGGACCGCGCCGACGCACCTGCGAGCTGTGGTACTGGGCGGCGCCGCCGCTTCGCCCACGTTGCTGGCGCGCGCGCGCGCCCACGGCGTCCCGATCGTGCTGACATACGGGCTCACCGAGACCTGCTCCCAGGTCTGCGCCACGCCGTACCGCGCCCGTCTTGCGCCGGCCGATTGGGGTGCCGGGATCCCGTTGCCCGGCATCGACCTGCGCGTTCGCGACGGCCGGATCGAGGTCCGGGGACCCGTGTTGACGGCGGGTTACTGGAACGAGGCGCCGCTTGCGCCGGGCGCATGGTTCGACACCGGCGATCTCGGCGCAATCGATGCGCGCGGGTGCCTGCGTGTCCACGCGCGCCGCGCCGACCTTATCGTCACGGGCGGCGAAAATGTGTATCCGGCCGAAGTCGAGCAAGCGCTGGAGGTGTTTCCCGGCATCGCGGCAGCCGGCGTGTTCGGCGTGCCGGACGAAGTGTGGGGCCACACCGTGGCTGCGGCACTCGTGGTGGAGCAGCACCCGCCGCCCGACGAAGCCCTGATCGAATACCTTTGCCGGCGACTTGCGCCACACAAAAGGCCTCGGCATGTCTGCTACGTCGATCAGCTGCCTGTGGCGTCGAGCGGCAAGCTCGATCGGCTGGCCTTGCCCGGGGTAGCACAGGCGCTGCGCCCCCTTTCGCGCAGATGCGCGTCCCGTGCCTGAGCGGCCACAAGCCTCGTCCGGGAAACCGAAACTGGCCACAATTTTGCGGCAAGGCCGGTCTTGTGCAACGCAGCATTCCGACCCCGCGAGCTGCCCCCCGCTGGCGGAAATGGTACCGACTCAGGGGCGCTACAGGTATGATGGCGGGGAAAGCTCGGTAACAACCGCATGCTGCACTGCGGGAAATCACGCCCATGCCGACGCTCGTAAAACGCGTCAGGAACGCCTTTGGATCTCAATCAGTTGCGCTCTTTCGTAACCGTCGCACAGTTCGGCCACCTGACGCGCGCGGCCGAGACGCTGCATTTGAGTCAACCCGCGCTCTCCGGCCACATCAAGGCTCTGGAGGAGCAGTTCGGCGTGACGCTGTTCGAGCGATCCTCGACCGGGATGACGCTGACGCCTTCCGGCCGCCGGCTGCTTGGCGAGGCAACGCAGATCATCGACGCCGTTGTGCACCTCCAGCATTCGGCGCAGGAGCTGCGCGGCGAACCGACCGGGAATCTCAAGCTTGGAACGGTCCTCGAGCCCTCGGTCCTGCGCGTGGGCGACCTGTTGCTGCGGGCCCGCGACCGCTATCCGCAGATCGAAATCGAGCTCAATCAGGTCATGTCGAGCGAAGGCCTGGCGCGCATCCGGGGCGGGACGCTGGACGCGAGTTTCTACTTTGGAGACCCGCCGGAATCGGATCTCGCCTGCATCCCGCTACGCGACATCGTGTACCGCGTGGCGATGCCTGCCGCCTGGGCCGGCGAGCTCCTCGATGCGCCGTGGGAAACCATCGCCCCGCGCCCGTGGATCGTCGCGCCCGAACCGAGCACGCATCGGCGACTGGTGATGGCGCTCTTCAACGATCCCGCGCCCCAGCCCGAGCGGATCATCGAAGCCGACAACGAATCCGTCATCAACAATCTAGTCGAATCAGGCGTCGGCATCAGTCTCGTTCGCGACGAAATCATCAGCCACTCCGTCGGCACCGGCCACAGCGTGATCTGGCCGGGCTCGCAAGTCACAACGAAGCTATGGCTCGTCTACGCGAGGGACCGCGAGACGGACCCGCTCGTCGAGGCGCTGGTCGATGTCCTGCGGGAGGTCTGGCACGCCGAGGACGCCGGAGAATCCGCAGGTCGGCACGCGCCATGACCCGAAGTCGCGACGCACTTGGCGTGAATCCTCACGCTCCGGCCAGCGCGTGATCGCGGCCACTCGCTGGCGCAACGGATGTCGATCTGTCAGCGCATTCGAGAATGGCCCCGGCGCGCCGCCAGCTCAATGTCGCCAGAACGCCTCCGCCGATCGCCAATGCCAGCGCCGAAATCGGCTTCGCCTCACCGCCGAGCAGCTGAATGATCCCCGCCGCGACTCCACTCGCGCCGATGAATCCGATGCGCAGCCACACGCCGCTCTCGACGAGCGCGCGCCGGCCTGTCCTGTTCAGGTCGCGGATGGGTTGGGTATTCACGATTCGGGCTTCCATGATTTACCTTTCAGGTTGGCGTCGACTTTCCGCGCGGCGACGTGGATTGCGCACGGCGCAGATGCGATGACCGGTCAGTAATACGGAATGGACCTGTTACGCTCGATTGCGCGGATTCGGGCCTCGAGGTCGTACACGTCGGTCGACCGTGCCAGGTAGGCCTCGAGGTCGCGTTGCTGTTGCGCCCAGAACCAGTGATCGAGCCGTTCGAGGAATCCGCGCCGCCGCACAGGGGTTGTTGCCAACGCAGGAGCGGCGACCACGTCCCGATGCTCGAATGCGTCGGCTTGCCGTGTCGGGAACGTCAGCGCCTTCGCGAGCAGGGGGAAGATGCCAAGGCCGGCCGGATTGGTCATGGAAAATTGATGGGGTCGCATTGGAAATCCTGTGGTCTTGTCAGCCCTCCGGAAACCCCGGGAGGCTATGTTGGTGCATCGCACAAACCCAACATAGGGATTTCCAAAACCTTGGTCAAATCAATGTTTTGGATCAATGGCATCGGCGCCACTGATGATGGGCTAACCCGTTGGAGCAACGCAGCAATCCGGCGTCCTGCGTGGTTCCGGACGACTATTTTGTGGAGAACAAAGGGCGCGCCCCAAGCAGGCTCGACACGCTCAGCAAAGGCCGGGAACTCCGCAGTAGGCGCTCACATTCCTCACATGCGATCGAAACGTCGGTAGGCAACGGCTTCGGCGACATGCGGCGCCGCGATGACCGGACTTCCCGTCAGATCGGCGATTGTCCGCGCCACCTTGAGGATCCGGTGATACGCGCGCGCCGATAGCGAGAGCCGCGCCAACGCCTGGGCCAGCAGCGCCGCACCGGTCGTATCGGGCTGGCAGTGGGCCTCGATCTCGCGGGGTACGAGGCGCGCATTCGGCTTTCCCTGCCGCGCCGTCTGCCGCGCGCGCGCCGCCGTGACATCCGCACGCACGCCCGCGCTGGTCATGCCATGCGCTGGAGTACCGGTAGCGTTGGCACCGACGGTCAGCGCCTCGGCCGCGAGCGCCGGCACCTCGATGCCGAGGTCGATGCGGTCGATGAGCGGCCCGGAGACGCGACCGCGATAGCGTGCGATGCGCTCCGGCGTGCAGTGGCAGCGTCCGCTCGCATGGCCAAGCCAGCCGCACGGACAGGGATTCATCGCGGCGATGAACTGGAACTCGGCGGGAAAGGTACTCTGCCGTGCCGCGCGGGAGATATGGATCACCCCGGACTCAAGCGGCTGGCGCAGCACCTCGAGCACGCGGCGATCCCATTCCGGCAACTCGTCGAGGAACAGGACTCCGTGGTGGGCGAGCGAGATCTCGCCGGGCCGCGGGTCGCTGCCGCCGCCGACCAGCGCGACGGCGCTTGCCGTATGGTGCGGCGCGCGAAAAGGCCGCGATCCCCATGCCGCCACCGAGAAGCCGCCGGCAAGCGAGGCGATCGCAGCGGCGGCAAGCGCTTCGTCCTCCGTGAGCGGGGGCAGGATGCCGGGCAGCCGCTGCGCGAGCATCGACTTCCCCGTGCCCGGTGGCCCGATCATCAACAGGCTATGGGCGCCAGCAGCCGCGATGGTGAGCGCTCGCTTCGCTTGCTCTTGGCCAAGCACGTCGGCCATATCAAGGCCACCTCCGCTGTACGCGGCGACACAGTGTTGTGGCGCAAGCCGGGCAAGCATTTCGCGCCCAGTCAGATGTGCGCACACGCCGAGCAGCGACGTTGCCGGGAGGATCGTGGCGCCGCGCACGAGTGCCGCCTCGGCGGCGCTCTCGGCCGGGAGCACGAACGCGCGACCATCGCGGCGCGCGGATAGCGCCATCGGCAGCCCGCCGCGGATCGGACGCAGCGCGCCGCCCAGCGCCAATTCACCGGCGAACTCGAAGCACGGCAGGTCGATGCCTGGGATCTGGCCCGTCGCCGCGAGGATGCCGACCGCTATCGGGAGGTCGTAGCGCCCCGACTCCTTTGGGAGGTCCGCCGGCGCGAGATTGACGGTGATCTTTCGTGCCGGGAAATCGAACTGCGCATTCTGCAGCGCCGCGCGTACCCGGTCACGCGACTCCTTGACCTCGGTGTCCGGCAGACCGACAAGGTTGAATGCTGGCAACCCGCCCGCGAGGTGCACTTCAACCGTGACGAGCGGGGCCTCGAGCCCGGCGAGTCCGCGCGAGAGGACGACCGCAAGCGCCATCACCGGCTTCTTCCGCAGACTGTCGCCGGTGCAATGGCGTCGATATTGGAGTTGCGCCGGCAATGCGGGGCCCTCTAGGCCGCAGGCGGCGGAAATCGTGCCTCGAATTCCGCAACCCGCTTTTCCAGCGCCTCGAGCTTTTCGCGCGTCTTCAGCAGCACCTGCGCCTGCACTTCGAACTCCGCGCGCGGCACGAGATCGAGCCGCGCAAGGCCGGACGCCAGCATGGCCTTCACATTTTTCTCGATGTCCTTCGCCGGTGAGTTCTCGAGCACCTTGCTGATGCGCGCTGCAATTTCGTCAAAGCCCTGGGGATTCAGCATGGCTAGCTCCTGTTGAACGCGACCTGCAGATCGGAATGTGCGACGAGTCTAGCAAAGTCGGACTGGGGACCGAACTCGTCCGCTCGGTCGAGGGCTGAATGCCGAGTCAATGCGTTCGGCCGGTCCCGCTCCCCTATGGTGCAGTGCAACGCAAGGGCGCACCCGATTGGTGCAAAGAATCGGTCGCGGTCCGTGGCTAGGTCGGGTTAGTGCGTGTAACTCATTGTATAAAAATGACAATTCTTATTGGCACATGAAATGCTCAGGACACTCGGCATCCGCTCAATTCATAATTTCATCGCAAGAGAGGACTCCATGCGTACATCGCCTATCCCGCGTTCCTTGGTCAACGCCCTCGCCGTCGCGACCCTCCTGCCGACCGCAGCGCTGGCGCAATCGCCCCCGCCCGCCGCCCCCCCGGCGCCGGACTACACCCTTACTGCGAACGTCGGCCTATTCAGCGAATACATCTTCCGGGGGATCTCGCAGACGGCCGGCAAGCCCGCCGTGCAGGGCGGCTTCGACTGGGCGCATTCGAGCGGCTTCTATCTCGGCACCTGGGGATCGAACATCAGCTGGCTCGAGGATTTCGGCACCTATACGCGATCCAGCCTCGAGTGGGATTTCTACGGCGGCTACAAAGGCAGCATCAACGATGACTGGAACTACGACCTCGGCACGATCTACTACCTCTACCCGGGCAACCATTCCGGCTACCCGAACGCCAACAGCTGGGAGCTCTACGGCGCGATCAACTGGAAATGGCTCGGCGCCAAGGCTTCGTACAACCTCGACAACTATTTCGGCGCAAAGCCCATCGGGAAAAAGACGGACGGCACGTGGTATTTCGACTTCTACGCCAACTATCCGATCGGGGATTCAGGAGTGACATTGCTCGGGCACTTCGGGATTCTCAACGTGCATCACGACGCAAGCGGGAGCGCCAAGGTCTCGTACAACGACTGGAAAGCGGGCGCTTCGTACACGGTGCCGGACGGTGTATTCAAGGGAATCGAGGTCGGCGCGTACTACAGCGGCAACAATGCCAAGGAGGCCTTCTACACGGACCTGACCGGCTACAACACGGCGAAGGACGTCGGCGTCGTCTACGTCAAGAAGACGTTCTGAGCGCGACCACCATTCACCTGCCAACCGCTTTCGCGAGGAGACCATGAAACTCGTCACCGCAGTCATCAAGCCATTCAAGCTCGACGAGGTCCGCGAGGCCCTGTCGGGAATCGGCGTGCAGGGCGTCACCGTCACCGAGGTCAAGGGCTTCGGCCGGCAGAAAGGCCACACGGAACTCTATCGCGGCGCCGAGTACGTCGTCGATTTCCTGCCGAAGGTGAAGATCGAGGCGGCCATCAAGAGTGATCAGCTCGACCGCGTGCTCGAAGCCATTGAGAAGGCCGCCAAAACCGGCAAGATCGGCGACGGAAAGATCTTCGTCTCCGATCTCGAACAGGTCGTGCGCATTCGCACCGGGGAAACCGGCGCGGACGCGCTTTGAGGGGAGTCGTCATGAAACGCATGCTTGCATTGCTCGCGCTCTGCGCAACATTCGCCGGCGCGCTCGCCCCGGCCGCCGCAACGGCCTTCGCCGACGCCAGCGCCCCGATCCTCCTGGCTCAGGCGACTGACGCCAAGGCGCCGGCCACCCCGGCGGTGGCTCCGGCCACCTCGACTGCCGCTCCCGCCGCGGCAGCCGCTACGCCGGCGCCTGCGGCCGCCGAACCGGCTGCCGCCGCAGCGCCCCCCTCACCCAACAAAGGTGACAACGCGTGGATGATCGTCGCCACGCTGCTCGTGATCATGATGTCGATCCCGGGCCTCGCGCTGTTCTACGGCGGCCTCGTCCGCTCGAAGAACATGCTGTCCGTGCTGATGCAGGTGTTCGTGATCTTCTCGCTCATCATCGTGCTGTGGGCGGTCTACGGGTACAGCATCGCGTTCACCGAGGACGGTCCCTTCTTCGGCGGAGTGAGCCGGTTCTTCCTGTCCGGAATCTTCACCATCAAGGACGGGGTCGGGTCGTTCGCGGCCGCGGCGACATTCAGCAAGGGCGTGGTGATCCCGGAGTATCTCTTCGTCGTCTTTCAGGCGACGTTCGCGGCGATCACCGTGGCGCTGATCGTGGGCGCCTTCGCCGAGCGGATGAAGTTCGCAGCAGTGCTGCTGTTCGCCGTGCTGTGGTTCACGTTCGCCTATCTGCCGATCGCGCACATGGTCTGGTTTTGGCCTGGCCCGGACGGCATCAAGGACGCGGCCACCCTCGCCTCCGAATCCGCGAAGGCCGGCTGGCTGTGGCAGAAGGGCGCGCTCGACTTCGCGGGGGGCACGGTCGTCCACATCAATGCGGGCATAGCGGGACTCGTCGGCGCGTACGTGCTCGGCAAGCGCGTCGGCTACGGCCGTGACTCGATGGCGCCGCACAACCTGACGTTCACGATGATCGGCGCATCGTTGCTGTGGGTGGGCTGGTTCGGCTTCAACGCCGGATCGGCGCTCGAAGCCGGCGACACCGCCGCCCTCGCGTTCATCAATACGCTCGTGGCCACCGCCGCTGCCGTGCTGTCCTGGATGTTCGGCGAGTGGATGCTGAAGGGCAAGCCGTCGATGCTGGGCGCCGCGTCAGGTGCTGTGGCGGGTCTTGTCGCGATCACGCCGGCTTGCGGCTTCGTCGGCGTCAACGGCGCGCTGATCATGGGGCTGCTCGCCGGTGTCGTCTGCCTCTGGGGCGTCAACGGCCTCAAGCGGAGGCTGGGCGCGGACGACGCGCTGGACGTGTTCGGTGTGCACGGCATCGGCGGCATCCTGGGCGCGATGCTGACCGCGGTGTTCGCGTCGCCGAAGCTCGGCGGGCAGGGCATCTACGACTACGTCGCGAACAAGATCGGCGCCGACTACTCGATCTACGACCAGCTCTTCATCCAGGCCACGGCCGTGGGAACGACCATCGTCTGGTCTGGCGTGGTGGCCTTCGTTTCGTACAAGATCGTCGACTTCGCGATCGGCCTGCGCGTGACCGAGGAAGAAGAGCGCGAGGGCCTCGATATCGCGTCGCACGGCGAGTCAGCGTACAGGATCTAGCAAGTAAGTCTCCCTGGTGGCAATTCGGGGCGCCCCGCGGCGCCCCTTCTTTTTTCCCCCCAGGGGCGACTTTGGGTTCGGCTACAATCGATCCCCGCCATCCTCCTGCGCTCCCATGGTCCCTCATCTCACCACCGCGCTTGCCGGCCCGCTGCTCGAGCTCGAGCAGCGTTTCCTCGACCGGATGCCCGACATCGAGCGCTGGATGCGCACGCAGTGGCAGGAGCACGCGGTGCCCTTCTATGCGTCCGTCGACCTGCGCAACGCGGGATTCAAGCTCGCGCCCGTCGACACGAACCTCTTTCCCGGCGGCTTCAACAACCTGAATCCGGCGTTCCTACCGCTTTGCGTGCAGGCGATCCAGGCGGCGGTCGAGCGTGTCTGTCCCGATGCGCGCGGCGTACTGCTCGTCCCCGAGAACCACACGCGCAACACGTTCTATCTGCAGAACGTCGAGACGCTGCAGAACATCCTGCGCCACGCGGGGATGCGTGTCCGCCTGGGTTCGCTCATCCCGGACCTCGCGACCGTAACGGCAATCGATCTGCCCAACGGGGGCTCCATCACGCTCGAGCCGCTGGTCCGCACCGGCCGGCGCATCGGGCTCGCGGATTTCGATCCGTGCATGGTGCTGCTCAACAACGACCTGTCGGCCGGCGCGCCGCCCATCTTCGTCGATATCGACCAGCCGATCGCCCCGCCGCTCGCCGCAGGCTGGCACAACCGCAAGAAGTCGCACCATTTCTCCGCCTTCCACCTCGTCGCGAAGGAGTTCGCGACGATGCTTGGCATCGACCCCTGGCTCATCGATCCGTACTTCGGGGTGTGCGGCAAGATCAACTTCCAGGAGCGCGCCGGCGAGGAATGCCTGGCTTCGAACGTGTCGTTCCTGCTGGACAAGATCGGCGCGAAGTACGCGGAATACGGCATCACCGAGAAGCCGTTCGTGATCGTCAAGGCCGACGCCGGGACCTATGGCATGGGCATCATGACCGTGCGCGATGCCAACGAAGTCACCGGCCTCAACCGCAAGCAGCGCAACAAGATGGCCGTGGTGAAGGAAGGGTTGGAAGTGTCATCGGTCATCGTCCAGGAAGGAGTGCCGACGTTCGAGTCGATTCACGACGCGATCGCCGAGCCGGTCGTCTACATGATCGATCGTTTCGTCGTCGGCGGCTTCTATCGCGTGCACGCGGCGCGCGGCCGGGACGAGAACCTTAACGCGCCGGGCGCACAGTTCGTGCCGCTGGCGTTCGAATCGCCATGCATCCCCAATCTCGCCGAGCCCGCCGGTTGCACGCCGAACCGTTTCTACGCGTACGGTGTCGTCGCGCGCCTCGCGCAGCTCGCGGCCGCGATCGAGGTCGAGGAGCTCGCGGTCACCGAGGAAGCCGTTCCGGCCTAGTGCCCGCACGAAGGGCACTACGTGCCCCCGCGGAGGGCCGCGAACACCAGGCCGAAAGCCGAAGGACAGCCGAAGGCTGGTCCCGCGAAGCGGGATGCGGCTGTGCCGCACACAGTGAGCGCGGGGGCCATTAAACTACCCGCTGCCGGAGTCACAAGGGAAACCACGATGATCGCGCCCGAGTATTGCCAGTTGATGGCGCGGTACAACCGCTGGATGAACGAGCGGCTGTACGCGCTGCTGGCGGAACTTCCGGACGACGAGCGCAAGCTCGAGCGGGGCGCATTTTTCGGATCGATGCACGGCACGCTCAACCATCTGCTGTGGGGCGACCGAGTGTGGCTGGGTCGCTTCATCGACGAGCCCTGCACGGCGCCTGCGTTCGGCGCCGACATGTACGCGGACTTTGGGGAGCTTGCCCGCGAGCGCGAAACCACCGATCGCAAGATGCTGGATTGGGCCGGCAACCTCACCGCAGCGTGGCTGGGCGGAACCCTGCACTACACGAGCAAGGTCGACGGCCGGACCCGCGAGTTGCCTCGCACGGTGGCGGCGCTCCAGCTCTTCAATCATGGGACGCACCACCGCGGCCAGCTCACGACGTTGCTGCGCCAGGCGGGACACGATCCCGGCGCCACCGATATTCCTTGGCTGCCGGGCGTCGTCCGGATGGTCGAAGCCCCGTAAGGCCGCGCGCGCGCATCCGGCCTGGGCGCGCGACTGGCGGAGTGCGCGCCCAAGGCATCAGCCGTCCGAGTCGTCTGCTTCAGGCCTTCTTCCGCTTGGCCCGCGGATGTGCGCTGTCGTAGGCCTTGGCGAGATACTGGAAGTCGAGGTGCGTGTACACCTGTGTGCTGGCAATGCTCGCGTGTCCCAGCATTTCCTGCACCGCCCGCAGATCACCCGACGACTGCAGCAGGTGCGACGCGAACGAGTGCCGCAGCATGTGCGGATGGACGTGGCGCGACAGCCCCTGCCGGAGCGCCCAATCCGCAAGCCGACGTTCGATGGCGCGCGGGGTGATCCGCTTGCCGCTCCTGCCCACGAACAGTGCCTTGGGATCCGCGTTCGCCACGCCCGCGCGAACCGGGAGCCATGCGCGGACGGCTTGGAGCGCCGCGGCGCCGACCGGAACGATCCGCTCCTTCGCGCCTTTTCCCCAGACTCGGACTTCACCCGTGGCGAGATCGACGCGTTCGGCATCGAGCCCCGCGAGTTCGGAAAGGCGCAATCCCGACGAATACGCGAGTTCGAACAACGCCCGGTCGCGCACGGCAAGCGGATCATCGCCGGAGATCTCGACCAGGCGCACGGCCTCGTCGGGGGAAAGAGCGGACGGAAGTTTCCTGACCGACCTGGGCGCCTTCAGACCCGCGCACGGATTCTCCTTCGTTGCCGTGTCGCGGTCCTGCAGTTGCCGAAAGAGACCGCGCCAGGACGAAAGCATTCGCGCAAGGCTGCGCCCGGACAATCCCCGGCCATGCAGCGTGGCGAGAAAACGCCGGAGCTCCCGTGCGGAAAGGCCGGCCAGATCGGTAGCGCCAGCGAGCGCGGCGAGCACGCGTGCATCGCGCAGATACGCGGCACGGGTGTGCGCGGGTCGGGCCGCGAGGCGATCGGCGAACGCCGCGAGATGCGCGGCATTCACCGGCGCGATGTCCGGCGCAGCCATTCCCGGTGGCGCCGTTTTTCGCATCGTGCTCGGGCCGCCGGACTCGTGAACCGCTATACCGGCGGCAGGTAGCGCGACGTTGCCACGCTCGCGAGTTCCGCGAGGCGTGTCAGGTACACGGTACCCATTGCGGAACGAAACCGCTCGGCGTTCTCGTCACCAAGGCCAAGGAGGCCAAAGGTATACGCGGTGCGCAGCGGCAGGAACGCGAACGACTGACAGCCGATGCCAGTATCGAACCAGTCCCGCGATTCGAACGGCGCGGCCGGACCGCAATGCGGCGCGCCGAGCTGATCAGCGTAATCGCGGAGCTCCTGGCTCGTCGCAGCGAGTTCGGGCAAATACGATTGCTCGGGCACCTTTCCCCAAAGCCGGCACGCGACGTGCGGCACGCCGAAATCCTCTTTCAGGCTATGGTAGAGGACGGCGAGCGTGGTCTCGAGGTCGGGCGCGGCGATGAGTGCCAGCGTAGAACGATGCAGGCGTTCACCGATCCGGTCGTTCTCGCTGCCGAAGTGCATCATTTCGCGCAGGCGGCTGTCGAGTTCGCTGTACTTCTCCCGCAGGGTGACGATCTGGCGCTCGGCGATCGGTATCGCATGGCCGCCATGCGGATGCGGAACGAAGATCTCGGCGATGACATCGGCGTAATCCTCGAAGAATTTCGGGTTTTCCTTGAGAAACTGCGCGACGTCGTTCGCGTCCATCCGGGGGTCCTGTCTCGGTCGTGTTGCGTCAGTGGCCCGTCGCGTGCGTCACGCCGCCGGGATTTCCCATTCGCCTTCGAACACCATCGTCGCGGGTCCGGTCATCGCGACCGGAGCGCCCGTTCCCGGCCACGCGATCGTCAGCCATCCACCGCGGGTCTCAACCCGCACCGAACCATCGAGCAGCCCGCGCCGGATGCCGGCCACCACGGCTGCGCACGCTCCCGTGCCGCAGGCCGGCGTCTCGCCCGCACCGCGCTCCCAGACGCGCAGGCGAATGGTAGCGCGATCCACCACCTGCATGTAGCCTGCGTTCACCCGCTGCGGGAATCGCGGGTGGTGCTCAAGCCGGGGACCCTGTGTGGTGACGGGCGCGGCATCCACGTCGGCGACGACCTGCACCGCGTGCGGATTGCCCATCGACACCACGGTGATCGTGATCGCTTCGCCATCGACGTCGATAGTCTGGACCGCGGCATCCGTGTCGGCCAGGAACGGGATCTCGGCCGGCGCGAACCGTGGGACGCCCATGTCTACCGTCACTTCGCCGTCAGCGTTGACCTCGGGCACGATGATGCCGCCCGCGGTTTCGACGCGGATCCGACGGGCATCGGTGTGCCCGTGGTCACGCAGGAACTGCACGAAGCAGCGCGCGCCGTTGCCGCACTGCTCGACCTCGCCACCGTCGGCGTTGTAGATCCGGTAGCGGAAGTCCGTGTCGGCACGCGTCGGGTGCTCGATGACGAGGATCTGGTCGCAACCCACGCCCAGACGGCGATCGGCGAGCAGTCGCCGCTGCTCGCACGTGAGGTCCACATGCTGGCGGATCCCGTCGAGCACGACGAAGTCGTTGCCGAGCCCATGCATCTTGGTGAACCGCAGCCTAGCCATCGTCGGTAGGCGTTCAGACGTTGAAACGGAAGTGCATCACGTCGCCGTCCTTGACCACGTACTCCTTGCCCTCAAGCCGCATCTTGCCGTGTTCCTTCGCGCCGTGCTCGCCCTTGCACGCGACGAAATCGGCAAACGCAATGACCTCGGCGCGGATGAAGCCCTTTTCGAAATCGGTGTGGATCACACCCGCGGCCCTCGGAGCCGTGTCGCCGTGATGAATGGTCCAGGCGCGCACTTCCTTCGGTCCCGCGGTGAAATAGGTTTCCAGTCCCAGCAGCTTGTAGCCGGCGTGGATCACGCGGTCGAGGCCGGGCTCATCGAGCCCCAGGTCGGCGAGAAAGGCGAGCTTGTCGTCGCCTTCAAGATCCGCGATCTCCGCCTCGAGCGCGGCGCAAACCGGCACCACCGGCGCGCCTTCGGCCGCCGCGTGGACCACCACGGTCGCGAGCAGCGGGTTGTCGTGGAAGCCGTGTTCAGCGACGTTGGCGACGTACATCGTCGGCTTCATCGTGAGCAGGAAGAAGGGGCGCAGCGCCTCCTTCTCTTCCGCATAGAGGTCGGCCGTACGCGCGGGGCGCCCCTTGTCGAGGACGGCTTCGACCTTTTTCAGCACCGCGACGATGCGCTGCGCCTCCTTGTCCCCGGCGCGCGCGGGCTTCTCGTACTTCGCGATCTGCTTGTCGACGGTCGCGAGATCGGCGAGCGCCAGCTCGGTGTTGATCGTCTCGATGTCGGAGACCGGATTGATCTTGCCGGAAACGTGGACGACGTTGTCGTCCTCGAAGCAGCGCACGACGTGCGCAATGGCGTCCGTCTCGCGGATCGTGGCGAGGAACTGGTTGCCGAGCCCTTCGCCCTTCGACGCCCCGGCGACAAGCCCGGCGATGTCCACAAACTCCACCGTCGCCGGAAGGACCTTCTCTGGATGCGCGATCGCGTCGAGTTGCGCGAGGCGCGGGTCGGGCACTTCGACGATGCCGACGTTAGGCTCGATCGTGCAGAACGGGTAGTTCTCGGCGGCAATGCCCGCCCGCGTCAAAGCATTGAAGAGCGTCGATTTGCCGACGTTCGGCAGACCGACAATGCCGCATTTCAGGCTCATGGCTTTTCCATTCTCGTATGCAGCAGGAGCATCGCCCGCTCGAAGTCGCCGGCGGTGATCGCGGGCCATGCCTCGAGCGCCCGGCCGATCGCCGCCTCGATCGCGGCGAGGTCGACTTTCGACGGCGGCGCCAGCACGTAATCGGCGACGTCCTGTTGCGGGATCGCCGAGTCGCGCGGGTGGCCGATGCCGATGCGCAGGCGCCAGAAGTCCGGCGTGCCGAGCTGTGCGGCGATGTCGCGCAAGCCGTTGTGGCCGGCAATGCCGCCGCCGAACTTCATTTTCGCTTCCCCGGGGAGCAGGTCGAGCTCGTCGTGCGCGACAAGGATTTCGCCAGGCTCAATTCCAAAATAGCCCGCCACGCCGGAGACTGCTCGTCCCGAAAGATTCATGTAGGTGGCCGGTTTCAGGAGCCGCAGATCCCCGTCGGCCCTCGTGACCTGCCCGTGGAACCTGCCCTCGGTCCTGAACGCCGCGCCGAGGCGGGACGCCAAGCCGTCCGCGAACCAGAAGCCCGCGTTATGGCGCGTGGCGAGGTGCTCGCGGCCGGGATTGCCGAGACCCGCAACAAGACGGATGGATGGCATCGGGTCAGTGCTGCGGTTCGGCGTCGGAGTTCAAGGATCGTTCCCTTGGGCAAATCGACCCGCCGCCCGCGCGCAACGAAAAAAGCCCGCCGGCGCTGCTGCGGCGGGCCCTCGTGCCGGGGCAGCGGCGATAGCGTGCGCTTACTTCTTCTTGTCGTCCTTCCCCGATTCCTTCTTCTCGCCGCCCTTTGCCTCGGTTGCTTTCGCATCCGCTGCAGGCGCGGCGCCTGGGGTCGCCGCTGCCGCCGCGGCCGCCGCCGCTTCGGCTTCCGGCGTGACTGCGGCAGTTTCCTCGACGTGCGCCTTCGGCACGACGGCTGACGCCACCACCGGGTCGGTCTTGCCACGCGTCACGACTATGACGCCGGGCGGCAGCTTGAGCGCCGACACATGGACCGAGCTGCCGACGTCGAGAGCGGAGAGGTCGACTTCGATGAACTCCGGCAGATCCTTTGGCAGACACGAAACGTCGAGCTGGGTGACGACGTGACTCACGATCGCGCCGGAAACCTTGACCGCCGGCGAATTCTCGCCGTTGGTGAAGTGCAGCGGCACCTTCATGTGGATCTTGCGGCCTTCGTCGACACGCTGGAAATCCACGTGCAGGATCTCGTTCTTGAACGGGTGCATCTGCACGTCGCGCAGCAGGACCTTTGTCACCGCGCCCCCGAGGCTCATGCTCAGAATCGACGCGTGAAAGGCTTCATTGCGCAGCGCATGGAACAGCGCATTGTGGTCGAGCTCGATTGGCTGCGGCGCATTGGCGCCGCCATAGACGATGCCGGGCGCCTTGCCGGCGCGGCGCATCCGGCGGCTGGCACCCCGGCCCTCGGTCGTGCGGGCAAAGGCGGTGAATTCGAATTGCATGGTGCGGCTCCTGATGTCTGCGGCCTTCCGGTGCGCGGTGTGCCCAAGGGCACTCCCGGCCGGTCGTCCGCGGTTGGCGACATCCCCGGAGTCCGCACGCGGACCAACCGAGGAAAGCTTTGAAGTATAACCGTTTTCTGCTGGGTAGCCAAACCGGTCCGGCGCGTCGCCTACCCTGCGGCGAACGGACCGCGGCGGTCGGCACCGCGGCCTCCGCCAGGCCATGGCAAATTCCCCTGCTCCCGGGATCTGCCGCTAGCGGAGATTCGCGTTTGCTCGCGTCCTTCGGGCCTCGCCGCTCACGCCGCTACTCCGTGAACAGCGAGCTCACCGACTCCTCGTTCGAAACCCGTGTAATCGTCTCGGCGAGAAGCTGCGCGCAGGAGAGCACCCGGATGCGCGAGCACGCCTTGGCCTCGTCGGTGAGCGGAATCGTGTCGGAAACGACGAGCTCGTCGAGCTCGGAGTCCGCAATGCGCGGAACGGCCCCGCCGGACAACACGGGGTGCGTGCAATACGCGACGACCTTCTTCGCACCGTGCTCCTTCAGGGCGGTGGCCGCTTTGCACAGCGTATTCGCCGTGTCGACCATGTCGTCCATGATCACGCACGTGCGCCCGTTGACGTCGCCGATGATGTGCATCACCTCGGAGACGTTCGCGCGTGGGCGCCGCTTGTCGATGATCGCGAGCTCGGAGTCGAGGCGCTTCGCGATCGCACGGGCACGGACCACGCCACCCACGTCCGGCGAGACGACGAGCAAATCGTCGTAGTTCTGCTTCCAGAGGTCGCCCAGCAAGATCGGCGTTGCGTAGATGTTGTCGACCGGGATGTTGAAGAACCCCTGGATCTGGTCGGCGTGCAGGTCCATCACCATCACGCGACTGACACCGACGGTCGTAAGCAGGTCGGCAACGACCTTCGCGGTGATCGGCACGCGCGCGGAACGCGGCCGGCGATCCTGTCTCGCGTAGCCGAAGTAGGGAATCACCGCGGTGATGCGACCGGCCGATGAGCGCTTCAGGGCGTCGGTCATCACCAGGATTTCCATCAGGTTGTCGTTGGTCGGGACGCAGGTCGACTGCAGGATGAAGATGTCGCGGCCGCGCACGTTCTCGAGCAGCTCGACCATCACCTCGCCGTCCGAGAACCGGCCCACGACACAGCGTCCGAGGCTGGTGTTGAGATGACCGCAGACCGCCTCGGCGAGCTTTGGGTTCGCGTTCCCGGCAAAGACTCTCATCCGCTCGAAGGCCATTTGCCGGCATTCTCCCACAGAAAATAGTGCGCGGCCGAGGCCGGACCGCCATCCCGCACTGCCACGGCGTGGGTCGCGCTGCACCCCGTGCCTCCAGCCTATACACGGCTCCCCGGTGACCCTCGCTCCCGCGCCAGCATCCCGGGGAGGATCGCAGGACCTCGTCGGCCGGCACGCGAGCCCCGGCTCTGATACATTCCGGCGGCATGAACGCCCGAGCGCGCCAAAGCCGCCTTTCGGTGCCGGACCTGGCGGCAATCCTCACCGTCACCAGCAAGCTCGCGGCTCCGTTCGACATCACGCTCGTCCTGGTGAAGCGCGAGGGCTGCGGATGACAGATCATCGGAGCTTTCGGCGGAGCTTCGGCTCACTCGCAGAAATATTCGCGTTCACCGCGGATTTCTTCTCCCGCCACGGGGTCGACGCCGGGCTCTTGCCCACCGTCGACTTCGCGCTGGAGGAACTGTTCACGAACATGGTCAAGTACAGCCCGTCGGGCGACACCCATGTGCGGATCGACATGGCCACGGCACGCGGGGGAGTCGAAGTCACGCTGACCGATTATGATGTGGAGCGTTTCGATGTCACCCAGGCGCCGGACGCGAATATCAACCTGCCGCTCGAGCAGCGCCGTCCGGGAGGGCTGGGCCTGCATCTGATTCGGCGGCTTGTGGATTCGATGACCTACGAGTACTCGAACGAAGAACGGCGCAGCCGCATCACGTTCCGCAAGACGACCGCTGGAGGCAAGGGTCCCGGCGCCGTCGCAGAAGCAGGGGGAGGCAAAGCTCACGATTGATTTCGGTACGGACGGCACAGCCGTCACTTCGTGCTCCCGGTCGACGAGGCGACCCGGGCGAAGGTCGCCGAGCTCACCTATCTCGAGACGAGCATCGGAAGGACAGGGCTCCTCGCGATCCAGCCCATGTGTCACATGAGCCACAAGGACCTGTGGCAGCTCTACATGCTGGGAAAATGGCGCTCGCTCGACGCGCCCGCCGAACTTTCCACATCCGCACATCGGCGCGCGGGTAGGATGTGGCTGGGGAGGAAGGATTCGAACCCTCGAATGCCGGAATCAAAATCCGGTGCCTTAACCAACTTGGCGACTCCCCAGCGGAGAAAACCTTGCGCGCGGACTACGCACTCATCGTGCGCGGAAACCGCCTTGGGCATCACGCGAACGCCGCCAGCGGATGCCGCGCGAGCGTCCTGGCGACAAAACCCTGCATGGTCGCCGGACGCGCATCAACTGCGGCCCGCGCTTCGGCTTCGGAGGCAAAGGGCGCGAACACACAACCGCCCGAACCCGTCATTCGCGCGAGCCGCGAGCCGTCGCCCAAACAATCGAGTGCAACCGCCACCTCCGGAAATCGCGCAGCCGCAGTCTGTTGCAGATCGTTCCGGCCATAACCCTCGGAAAAGACGTCCATTTTCGCCGACGCAGTGTCTCGTGTCAATTCCGGTGCCGCGAAGATCGATGCCGTCGCCACGGAAACAGCGGGCACGATTACCGCTACCCACAGCGCCGGCAGCGATACCGGGATCAAGCGCTCGCCGATGCCGCGCGCGAGCGCGGGCCCGCTGCCGAGAAAGAAGGGAACGTCGGCGCCCAGCGTGAGACCGATCCGCATGAGGTCCGCGCGCGGCAGGCGCGCGCCCCAAAGCCGGTTGAGCGCAAGCAGCACCGACGCGGCATCGGAACTGCCCCCGCCCAACCCTGCACCCAATGGAATGCGCTTGGCGACGGCGATGTCAACGCCGAGCGACTCACCGGTCGTCTGCTTGATAGCCGTCGCCGCGCGAACCACCAGATCGTTCTGTGGTGCCACGCCCTGCAATTCGGTCGTGCGTATGATCGCACCATCGTCGCGGCAGGTCAGTGTGATCGTGTCGCCCACGTCGAGCG
The DNA here is from genome assembly GCA_963823215.1 of uncultured beta proteobacterium. Lineage (GTDB taxonomy): Bacteria > Pseudomonadota > Gammaproteobacteria > Burkholderiales > Casimicrobiaceae > CAIWHR01. The sequence goes on along the minus strand of CAWGKT010000012.1, from coordinate 916,827 downwards.
CGACGAGCAGCGTCTCGAGCAAGTGGTAGCCGTCGTCGCGGCGGCCTGTCACGTGCAGAAACAGGTTGAGTTTGGCCGGCGCGGGAACGGTCAGCCTGCGCATCGGATCATTGTCGCCGCACCGGTTTCTGTTCACCAGAGGCTCAGGCGGCGCGCCAGCGGTCGATGACGATGCGCAACTCGAGATCGTGGCAGAGGAGCCGGAGCCGCGAAGGCAGTCGTGCCGCGCCGTCCGCGTAGGCGTAGACGATCTCGCACCCGTCCTGACGCAATACATCCACGCGACCGGCGCCGTCGATTTCCACCGCATGGGGCGCGTCCACGTGCGGCGCACCGCGCGCCCAAAAGGCCAGTGCCGCCACCGGCAAGGGGAACCCGACAATGCGCTCGGTCAGCGTGGTCCAGTCGCTCGCCGCATCGTGCCGGCCGTCGGCGGTGCGCACCTCGACGCGTTGGGTCGATGCGTCACCGGAGAGTTCGGCGACCGACCCGCCAAACGGCGTGGTGATGACGAGCTCGTCGCGCGGCGCGGCGTGCATCCACGCGAAGGACACCGAAATGGCTTCGTTGCCGCGGCGCGCCGACAGCCTGCCATCGATGCCGAAAGGCGCGTCGGCCGCCGGCGGCAATGCCGGCAGCGGGGCAAATGGCGCGCTTGCGCATCCGGCGAGCACGAATGCCACCGCAGCGACGAGCGCAGATGATGCCGCCCGCGGCATGCAAGGGCTCAGCGCGTCAGCCGGCGAACGGTTTCGAGCAGCACCGCATTGTCCGGGGCGCTCTTCAGCTGCGATTGCCATACATCCTGCGCCTGGGCGCGCTCACCCTTTGCCCACAGCACCTCGCCCAAGTGCGCGGCGATTTCGGGATCCGGTCGCTGCTCCATCGCCCGCCGCAAGTGCGTCTCGGCGTCGTCGAGCCGACCCATCCGATAGTGCGCCCAGCCGACGCTGTCGAGAATGAATGGGTCGTCGGGAGAGAGCACCAGCGCGCGCTCGATCAGTGCCAGCCCCTCGGCCACGCGCGGCGTGCGATCGACGAGCGTGTATCCCAAAGCGTTCAGCGCGTGCGCATTGGCGGGCCTGAGCTCGATGAGGCGCTTGAGTCTCGTCTCGACGACGTCGATCTTGTCGAGCTTTTCGGCGACCATCGCAAGGTCGTAGAGAAGATCAGGGTCGTCGGGAAACTGGTCGAGCGCGCTGGCGAGCACCGTGTAGGCGGCGGCATTATTGCCGGCATCGCGCAGCACCTGCGCCTCGGCCTGCTGCACCTGGACACGCTGCTCTCGAGTCACCGCTGGCAGGTCCGCGAGATGTCGCCGCGCCTCGTCGACGCGCCCGAGCTTGCCCAGCATCGCTGCGACGCGCAGCTGGGCGATCCATCCCCGCTCGCCCTCCGGAACGGCACGGAAACGTTCCAGCGCGACGTCGAAGCGGCCCGTCTCCTCGGCGATCTGGGCGAGATAGCTTTCGACGACGCCGTCGTCGCCATAATCGGCGCGCTGGAGCTCTTCGAACAGACGCTCCGCCTTTGCCCAGTCCTTCATCTGTATCGCCAGCATCGCCATGCCGAACTGGTATTCGTGGTTGCCCCGATCCTGCTCCCACAGGCGCTGCAGAATCGCGGCTGCTTCCGCATACTTCTTCTGCTGGATGCGAACCTGCGCCAGCGCCGAATTGGCGATCTTCGAATCAGGCTCGGCGCGGAGCACGTCGGCGAGATAATCGGCGGCCCGTTCCGCGGACTGTTTTCCCAGAATCTCCACTTTGAGCAGCATCGCCTGCTCCCATCCGGGCTTTTGGACCAGCGCGCGGTCGATCGCCTGCAACGCGACGGTGGCCGTGTCAAAGTCCTTAAGGCCCGCGTTGTACGCGGCGAGCGCGACGGCAAACTGTGCCTCGGGAACGTTCGGATACGGATGCGCGAGGCTCTGCACGAGCTTCAATGTCGCTGCCTTGTCCGGTTCGGCGGCCAGCGCGCGGTTGAGCTGCAGGAACGCCTCGCCCAGCCGCGGTCCGGTCGTCGCGGCCTCTGCCAGGGCCCTCTCCAGATCCGCCTTGAGATCCGCGCGAGGATCGCCGATTCCCGCCGCCCCCCCCGCCAGCCCGGCGAGCACCTGTTTCGGGCGCTCCGCCGCCGGATCGAGTTCGGCCCACAATTTGGCCGTGTCGAGCGCCAGGTTGCGTTGCCTGGCGGCAAGCGCGATCTCGGTGGCCCGACGGGCAAGTCGGGCATCCCTGGCGTCCTTTGCCGCCTCGAAATACGCGCGCGCGGCAAGCGCGGGATCGCCACGCTGCAATGCGATGTCGCCCACGAGCAGCCGATACATGAGCTCGGCGGAAATGTCCTCCGTGGGTGCCGGCTTATCCACGCTTGCGGGCGCCGGTGTTTCCGTCTCGGGCACCGCGCGCGGCTGTGCCGCCAGAAGAGCCGGCGCGAGCGCGAGCGACGCCGCCAAAGCCGAAGCAGCCAAGCCGGAAAACAGGGAGGATCGAGGCATTGTGTGCGTCCGGCAGTTTCGGGGTTGCGCCGCGGTGCGGTGCGCCACTTCGTGACCGGGGAAGGCGGCTCCGTGTCCGCCCGGCCGCCCGAACGGCATTGCGTGCTCGCTCGGAGGATTGCGAACGAAGTGTGAGTGGGGACCGGCTGTCATCTTAGGGTATATTCGGCCGGTCACCAAACCGGCGTCGCGGTTGTCTTCGCCCACCGGCCATCCGAATCGCGTGCCGGGTCCAATGCCGGAATTGCCTGAAGTCGAAACGACGCTCCGCGGAATCGCCCCGCTCGTCGTCGGCCGTAGCGTGGCGGCCATGCACGTGTACGACCGTCGGTTGCGGTGGTCGGTTCCGCGCTGGCTCCCCGCACGGATCGCCGGGCGCACCGTCGATGCGATCGATCGGCGCAGCAAATACCTGCTGTTTCGATGCTCCGGCGACACGCTGCTCGTTCACTTCGGCATGACCGGCAGCCTGCGCGCCTTCCTGAAGCCGCCGCCGCGCCGGCCGCATGACCATGTCGACATCATCCTCGATTCCGGTTTGACACTCCGTTACCACGACCCGCGCCGCTTTGGCGCGATGCTCTGGCTGCCCCCGCCTGCCGAGGCACACCCGCTGCTGTCCAGCCTCGGCCGCGAGCCATTCGACCCGGCGTGCGATGCCGACTACCTCTGGCGAGCGACGCGCCGCCGCGCCGCGGCGATCAAACTGGTGCTGATGGACAACCATCTGGTCGTCGGCATTGGCAACATCTACGCCAATGAGTCGCTCTTCCGGGCCGGGATCCGTCCGACCACTCCGGCCAGCAGCCTGTCGCGGCCCCGCCTGGGGCGGCTACTCGACGCGGTCCGCGCCACGCTGACCGAAGCCATCGCCAAGGGCGGATCGACGCTGCGGGACTACGTGGACAGTCGGGGCGAGCCCGGTTATTTCCAACTCGATTACGGCGTCTATGGCAGGAAAGGACTGCCGTGCCGGAACTGCGGCGTCGCCATTCGCGAGATTCGGCACGGCGGACGTGCCACATCGTATTGCCCCCGCTGCCAACGATGAACTTCCGCGCGGCGGCACCGCGGCCGTGATAGATTGTCCAGCCGGAATCGACCCCAGGGACAAGATACCGAAACCTGCAGCCAACCCGATGGCTCAACCACGTGAATTCGCGGCGCGCTTCGACGCCTACGGCCATTGGCGCAATCGCGTCGCAGACGGCGTCGGGGCAGTGCACGCGTGGCTGCGGGAACAGGATCTCGCCGACGCGCAGGTCGATCTAAGGATCCGGCAGTTGCTCGAACGATTGCGCGAGGACAAGCTCATCGTCGCGTTCGTCGCCGAATTTTCCCGCGGCAAATCGGAGCTCATCAACGCGATCTTCTTTGCCGACTTCGGTGCGCGCTTGCTGCCCGCGGCGGCGGGGCGCACGACGATGTGCCCCACCGAACTGCTCTTCGACGCCGCGCAACCGCCATCGATCAGGCTGCTGCCGATCGAGACGCGACTGAAGGACGCGACTGTCCGGGAACTCCGGGGCCACGCCGACGAATGGGCGACGTTTCCGCTCGATCTCGCGGACGCGGGCCAGCTCAGCACAGCTCTCGCGCGGGTCTCGCAGGTAAAAGAGGTGCCGATTGCGCTCGCACGGGCGCTCGGTCTGGATGACGATGCGTCGGGCCCGGCGCATGAGATCGGCGGCGGAGACGCCCGGGCCAGTGTCCCCTGCTGGCGGCACGCGATCCTCAACTTCCCGCATCCGCTGCTGCGGCAGGGTCTCGTCATCATCGATACTCCGGGACTCAACGCCATCGGGGCGGAGCCCGAGCTTACGCTGAGCGCGCTGTCCAGCGCGCATGTCGTCCTGTTCGTGCTCGCCGCCGACGCGGGGGTCACCCGATCCGATCTGGACATATGGAAACGCGATCTGGCCGGTGATGCCTCCGCGCACGAGGCTGCGCGAATCGTGGCCCTGAACAAGATCGACATCCTTTGGGACGATCTGAAACCCGAGGCCGCCGTCGCCGCCGACATCGATCGGCAGGTCCAGGCGTCGGCAGCCCTGCTCGAGCTTTCACCGGCACAGGTGTTTCCCGTGTCGGCGCACAAAGCGCTGCTCGCCAAGATCAATGGTGACGACGCGCTGCTCGAACGAAGCCAGCTGCCGGCGCTCGAGGATGCGCTGTCCCGCACGCTCATTCCCGCCAAACGCGATATCGTCGGCGCGGCGACGCTGGCCGAGGTTCGCGGAATCGCGAGCGGGGTACGTGCACGGCTGGAAGCGCAACAGGCTAGCATCGCCGAGCAGCTGGCCGAGTTGCGCGAGCTGCGCGGCAGGAACCAGGATGTCGTCCAGCACATGCTGGACCGCGGCACCGAGGAAAAGGAGCGCTTCGAGCGCGGCATGCAGCGGTTCACCGCATTGCGCACCGTGTTCACCCAGCAGACCAACGCGCTGTTCGACATCATCGGCCTCGAGGCGCTGCGCACGAACGCCGGGCGCACGCGCCGCGGCATCGAGCGCAGCCCGTTCACGAAGGGCGTGCGCGCCGCCATGGCGGATTTCTTCACGTCGATTCGCCGGGATTTCGGCGCGGCCTCGGACCGGTCGGCCGAGATCCATGAAATGATGCAGGCGATGTACGCCCGCTTCGCGGCGGAGCTCGGCACCGAACGGTTCGCGCCGCCATCATTCTCGATGCTGAAATATCAGAAGGAGATCGACCGCCTCGAGCGGGCGTACAACCAGCACTTCAATACGCTCTGGAACATGCTCAGCAAGGCGAAATTCACGCTGACGCGAGGGTTTTTCGAGACCGTCGCCTCGCGCGTCAAGCACGTCTACGAGATCGCGAACCGCGACATCGAGGGCTGGCTGCGGTCCGTGATGTCCCCGCTCGAGACCCATGTCCGCGAACATCATCGGCAATTGCGCCGCCGCCTGGAAAGCGTCGAGCGCATCCACGCCGCGAGCGCCGAGCTCGAGGCGCGCATCCGCGAGCTCGACCAGCAGCATGAAGCGTTCGCGATACAGTTAGCCGAATTGATGCGCGCCGTCGAAGCGATCAACGCCCTCGTCCTGCAGCCCGAGGCCCTGCCCGCGGCCGCGAACGCGTAGGCGCCGGCGCGCGCGGCGGGGCGGGCGCCGCCTACGGTGCGCGCGCCGGCGCCCGGTCGGCGGCCATCAATCCTTCGTACTTCGCCCTGAGCTGGGCGCGCGTCTCGACGAAGTCGGGGTTGACCGGGATGCAGTCGACGGGGCAGACCTCGACGCACTGCGGCACATCGAAGTGCCCGACGCACTCGGTGCATTTCGCCGGATTGATGACGTAGATCTCGACGCCCGGCGCGATCGCGCCGTTCGGGCACTCGGGCTCGCAGACGTCGCAGTTGATGCACTCGTCGGTGATCATCAGCGCCATCGTGCCGCCCCTACCTTCTGCCTTCCGCCACTTTCGCCTTCAGCTGCGCGAAGACCGCCGGATGCACGAACGACGACACATCGCCGCCGAATTTCGCGATCTCGCGCACGATGGTCGCCGATACGAACATGTATTGCTCCGAGGGCGTCAGGAACAGGGTTTCGACCTCCGGAAAGAGGTTCCGGTTCATGCCCGCCATCTGGAACTCGTACTCGAAATCCGATACGGCGCGCAGACCACGCAGGATCACCCGCGCGCCCTGCTCGTGGACGAAATCCATCAACAGCCCGGAAAACGCGACGACTACCGCGTTCGGATAGGGCACGAGCACTTCGCGCGCCATCGCAACACGCTCGGCGGTGGCGAAGAACGGGTTCTTCGCAGCGCTGTCGGCCACGCCGACGACGACCTTGCCGAAAAGGCTCGCCGCCCGGCGCACGAGGTCTTCGTGGCCGCGGGTGAAGGGATCGAAGGTCCCGGGGTAGACGACGGTGAGCATGGCGGGCCGGCCTTTCTGGCGGTCGAACGCAAGACGCGTTCAGGCCGGCGCGGCGTCCGCGCGGGCGAAAAGATGATAATGCACCTGTCCCGCCTTGTCGCGGCGCCAGGTCGCGAATCCCGACGGCGGGGGCAGGGAATGAGCCGCCTCGGCATAGATGAAGCCGCCGGGGAGCAGCCGCGCGGCGCAAGCGGGCAAGAGCCATGGCCACGGATCCTCGACGAACGGCGGGTCAAGGAAGATCACGTCGAAATCCCGCCGTTCCCGCTCGATGAACTCGCGGGCGTCGCCGACGCAGGTCTCGACCGCGCTTGCGCCAAGGGAGGCTGCCGTCGCGCGCAACCCGTCGATCAGCCCCCGGCTGCGGTCCACGGCGACCGCGAGGACGGCGCCACGCGATGCCGCCTCCAGCGTCAGCGCACCGGATCCCGCGTAAAGATCGAGACAGCGCTTGCCGAGCAGAGTCTGCCCCAACCAGTTGAATAGCGTTTCGCGGACGCGATCCGGAGTCGGGCGCAGGCCCTCGGTCGGCGGGAATCGAATCACCCGCCGGCGCCATGTGCCGCCGATGATGCGAACTTGATTTGCGGCGGTTTGCGACACGGAGTGTCCAATCGGAACTGGCCCACGGATGCGCATTATGATCTGCCGCGCCGTCCGAGGCGGGTAAACTCCGGTCATTGTCGATGGTGCGATCGATGTCTTCTGCCTCGAATCCCCATGTTCGACGTCTTCAAGCGAAAATCCGATGTCGAGGACAGCCGCCCTTGGGCGGAGCGCCTCGCCGCGGGCCTCGCGCGGTCGCGCGAAAAGCTCGCCGGTGCGCTTGGCAGCGTGTTCGCCCGTCGGAGGCTCGACGCCGAGACGCTGGACGAGCTCGAGACGGCGCTCATCACCGCGGACGTCGGCATCGCCGCCACGCAGCATCTGCTGAATGACCTCGCCGCACGGTGGAAAGCCGCTGGCGGGGAAGGCGATGCGAAGGCGTTGCTCAAAGCGGCGCTCGTCGAACTGCTCCATCCGCTGGAACGTCCGCTCGTCGTGGGATCGGCGCGGCCATTCGTGATCATGCTGGCCGGGGTGAACGGGGCCGGAAAGACCACCTCGATCGGCAAGCTGGCCAGGCACTTTCCGGCAGCAAGGACTTCACCGTGCTGCTCGCCGCCGGCGACACGTTCCGCGCCGCCGCGCGCGAGCAGCTGGCCGTGTGGGGCGAGCGCAATGGCGTCACCGTCATCTCGCAGGCGGGTGGCGATCCCGGCGCCGTGATGTTCGATGCCATTGCCGCCGCGAAGGCGCGAGGGATCGATGTCGTGCTGGCGGACACCGCCGGGACGACTGCCGACACAGTTGCAGCTGATGGAAGAAATTCGCAAGGTCCAGCGCGTCATCCGCAAGGCCGACCCGGCCGCCCCGCACGAGACGCTGCTGGTGCTGGACGCGAACACCGGGCAGAACGCACTGGCGCAGGTGAAGGCGTTCGATGACGCGCTCGGCCTGACCGGCCTGGTGCTGACCAAGCTCGACGGCACGGCCAAGGGTGGCGTGGTTGCGGCGATCGCCAAGGAGCGACCGATCCCGCTCCGGTTCATCGGTGTCGGCGAAGGCCTGGACGACCTCAAGCCGTTCGTTGCCGCAGAATTCGTGGACGCGCTCGTCGGCTGAAGCGAACGTCGACTCGTCCGGCGGGTCAGCTCAACGCTTCCGGTTCCGGCAGTTGATGCACCGATTCCGGTCGACGCGAAGCCTTGGGGAGAGCGGATACCCAGGTTAGCATGTGCTCACTATGAGTCAGGTCTAACGCTTGCGGTGGTCTCCAATTTCACCCGTCGGCGGTTGCGGGCCGTCGTGAATGGCGACCACCATCCGCGCGAAGAACAGCGGCGACGGCCTCACCACTAATCCGACCAAATCGCTCAGGAACTTTTTCGCCCTCTTAGCACTCTCATCCGGCGAGTGCTAAGATTGAGTCGAAGACGAGTGGAGGAGCAGTGCTGCTCCACGCGCCGCAACGGAGGGGACAGACGATGACTGGAACCGCGCTGGTTTTCCCGAGCCCTGCCTCATTGGGCAACCTGGATCACTACATCCAGGCGGTGAACCGCTTCCCGCTGCTTTCTGCCGAGCAGGAGCTCGCGCTTGGCCGCAGTCTCGTCCGAGACAATGACCTCGACGCGGCCCAGCAACTCGTCCTCTCGCACCTGAGGCTGGTGGTCGCCGTGAGCCGCAAGTACATGGGCTACGGACTCCCGCAGGCCGATCTCATCCAGGAAGGCAACATCGGACTGATGAAGGCCGTGCGCCGTTTCGACCCGGAGCGCGGCGTGCGCCTGGTTTCGTTCGCCCTGCACTGGATCAGGGCGGAGATCCACGAATATGTCCTGCGCAACTGGCGGCTGGTCAAGGTCGCGACGACGAAGGCGCAGCGCAAGCTCTTCTTCAACCTGCGCCGGCTCAAGACCCGCTCCGCTGCGCTGTCAACCAAGGAAGCGCACGCGATCGCGAAGGACCTCGGCGTAAAGCCCGAAGAGGTCTTCGAGATGGAAACGCGCCTCACCGGGCGCGACATCGCGCTCGAACCGCAACCGGACGAGGACGGCGATACGATCACGCCGCTCGCGTATCTCACCGACACCGAGAACGAGCCGGTGCAGCTGCTCGTGCGCGCGGAGAGCGAGAGCAACCAGGCCGCCGGCCTGAAGCGGGCGCTCGCGGCGCTCGACGATCGCAGCCGCCGCATCATCGAAGCGCGCTGGCTCGTCGAAAAGGAACCGGCCACGCTGCAGAAACTCGCGGCCGAATACGGTGTCTCGGCCGAGCGCATCCGCCAGATCGAGGGCAAGGCGCTGAAATCGATGCGGGCGCAGATGAGCGCGGCGTAGCCGCGGGCGGTCCTACAGCTCGACCTGCGTCCCCAGTTCCACGACGCGATTGGTCGGAATGTGGAAGAAGTCGGTTGCCTTGACCGCCATCTTCGACATGGAAACGAACAGCCGCTCCCGCCACAGCGCCATACCCGGCGCCACGCTCGGAATGAGCGTCTCGCGGGAAACGAAGAACGACGTGTCCATCATGTCGAACTCGAAGCCGTGCTTGCCGAGCGACTCCAGAACCTCGGGCACGTCGGGGTCCTCGGCAAAGCCGTAATTGGCGTCCATTCGCCAGAAGGCGCATCCGAGCTCGGCGATGCGCACGTGCTCCGCCGCCGCGACGCGCGGGAAATCCAGCGTATGGATCGTCAGGAATACCACGCGTTCGTGCAGCACCTTGTTGTGCTTCAGATTATGGAGCAGCGCGTGCGGCACGCGGTCCGCCGTCGAGGTCAGGAACACCGCGGTGCCCGGAACGCGCGTTGGCGGGCTCATCTCGATGCTCTCGATGAAGAGGCCGAGCGGCATCGAATCCACGGCCAGGCGCTCCATCAGGAGCGCGCGTCCGCGCTTCCACGTTGTGAGCAATGTGAACACGACCCCGCCGATCAGCAGAGGGAACCAGCCGCCCGCCGGCACCTTGAGCGAGTTCGACGCGAGAAACGAAAGGTCGATCAGGAACAGCGGCACCGCGATGGCGAAGGCGACGACCCGGCTCCAGCCCCAGATGCGGCGCATGACCACGAAGATCAGCACCGAGTCGATCAGCATCGCGAGCGTCACCGCGATGCCGTAGGCGCCGCCGAGGTTGTCGGAGCTCCTGAAGCCCGCCACGAGCAGCAGCACCGCGATGAGCAGCGTCCAGTTGATGAACGGGACGTAGATCTGGCCGATCTGGCGGTCCGACGTATGCTGGATCTTAAGGCGCGGGCAGTATCCCATCTGGATCGCCGCGCGCGTCAGCGAGAACGCCCCCGATATCACGGCCTGCGACGCGATCACCGCTGCGCAGGTCGCGAGCACGACCAGCGGGATCAGCGCCCATTGCGGCGCGAGCAGGTAGAACGGATTCTTGATCGCAGCCGGGTCGGCGAGCAGCAGAGCGCCCTGTCCGAAATAGTTGAGCACGAGCGCCGGCATCACGAACCAGACCCACGCGCGGCGGATCGGCACGGCGCCGAAATGCCCCATGTCGGCATAGAGCGCCTCGGTGCCCGTGACCGCGAGGACAACGGCGCCAAGCGCGAGGAAGGCGAGGGTCGGATTGGCGGCGATAAAGGTGAGCGCGAGTGCGGGGTTGATCGCGCCCAGCACTTCCGGGTGCTCGATCACCTGCAGCAGCCCGAGGATCGCGAGCACGACGAACCACGCGCACATGACCGGTCCGAACAGACGGCCCACGCTCGCGGTGCCGCGCTTCTGAATCGCGAACAGCGCGAGCACGATCGCGATCGTCACGGGGACGATGAAGGGGTGGAGCTCCGGGGCGATGATCTCGAGCCCCTCGACGGCGCCCAGCACGGATATCGCCGGGGTGATCATCCCGTCGCCGTAGAACATCGCAGCGCCGAAGATGCCGAACCCGACCAGCCACCACCGGCGGCGGCCGTGGTTGCCCAGGCCGCGCGATACTAACGCTGTCAGCGCGAGGATCCCCCCTTCGCCGCGATTGTCGGCGCGCATGATCAGCACCACGTACTTCACCGTGACGATGATCAGCAGCGCCCAGAAGATGATCGACAGAATGCCCAGCACGTTCGCCGGCGTCAACGGCACCGGGTGCTCGCTGCCGAAGCATTGCCGCAGCGTGTAGAGCGGCGAAGTGCCGATGTCGCCGTAGACCACACCGATCGCGCCGATGACGAGCGGCGACATGCGCTTCGACGAGCCGGCGGAATCGCTCATGTGGGGGTTTGCGACGGAGACTTGGCGCAGCGTATTCGCGTCAGCCGCCGCCGTTGCCGTCGTCGCCGCGGCGGGCGAAGCGGATGGACAGCTGCTTCAGCTTGCGGTAGAGGTGCGTGCGCTCCAGCCCTGCCCGTTCCGCCACCCGGCTCATGTTGCTCTGCTCGCGTCCCAGCAACTGCTCGAAGTAGATCCGCTCGAACGCCTCGCGGGCCTCCCGCAGGGGCAGCTCGAAGAAGCGCGCCGTGATCTCGGGGGCGACCGCCTGATTCGCCGCTGCCGCCTCGCCCAGGAGCCGCTTCACGTGCTCGCTGGTGATGTCGCCGCTTCCGGCGAAGAGCGCGAGACTTGTGACGACGCTTTGCAGATGGTCGAGATTGCCAGGCCAATACGCTCCGGCGAGCAGGTTCATTGCGGCAGGATGCAAAGTTGCGAGCGCGCGCGCCGGGCCGTTCTGCAGGCTGCGCTCCTGCGTGACAATCTCGTGCCAGAACCGCTCGATCAGCGCCGGGATGTCCTCGCGCCGCGCGCGAAGCGGCGGGAGCAACACGGCGCCGACGGAAAGCGCCGCGAGCAGGGCTGCATCGAACTTGCCTTCGGCGGCCATGTTTCCCAAGGGCTCCGTGCTGGTGCACACGAGCGTGACGTTGGCCTTGTCAAGCTTCGGCAGCAGGAAAGCGAGTCCGCGCTGTTCCCCCTTCGCATATTGGCCGATCTCCGAACAATGCAGCGTGCCGTCGCGGGCCTCTTCGAGCAGGGCAAGCGGGTTCGCCGCGAGCCGTGCCCCGCCGGGAAGCGCGATCCGGGGCGTGTCGACCGCGTGCAGCGCGCGTGCCGCCACCTCGTGCCCCGCGCCCGGCTCGCCGAGGATCAGCAGGGGCTTGCGGGCGGCGAGCAACTGTTCCATCTGGCGCTCGACCTCGCGCATCGCCGCGCTCGTGCCGATGGCGGCGAGGGAGACCCGTCGCGGCTCGCGCGCCAGCGCGACCTTGAGCGCGCGCGCCACCGTGCCCAGCAACTTCTGCAGGCCGATCGGCTTCTCCAGGAAGTCAAAGGCGCCGATCTTGGTTGCCTCGACGGCCGTCTCGATCGTGCCGTGGCCGGACATCATGATGACGGGCATCGTGAGCTGACCGGATGCTCCCCACTCCCGCAGCAGCGTCACGCCGTCGGTGTCCGGCATCCAGATATCGAGGAGCACCAGCGCCGGCCGCTCCCGCGCCCGGTACGCGCGCGCTGCCGTGGCATTCTCGGCGACGCTCACGCGGTAGCCCTCGTCCTGCAGGATCTCGGACAGCAACTCGCGGATGCCGACTTCGTCGTCGACAACCAAAATTTCCTTGGTGGGCATCATCTGGTGCGTATCCTACGCCGGCGCGGCACTGCGCGGGAAAATCAGCGTGACCCGGGCGCCACGTGGCAGTGCATTGGCGAGCTCGACGCGGCCGTGGTGCTCGTCCACGATCTTTTTCACGATGGCAAGGCCGAGGCCCGTGCCCTTTGCCTTCGTCGTGACGTAGGGTTCGAACGCGCGATGCAGCACGGTATCGGGAAAGCCGGCGCCCGCGTCGGAAAACGAGAGCGCGAGCTCGTCGCCCCTCGCCTCCACCGCGATATCGTAACGGGTCTCGGCCAGATCGGCCTGGGCGTCGATGGCATTCTGCAGAAGGTTGTGGAACACCTGGCGCAGGCGGGTCGGCTCGCCCTGCACGAAAAGCGGCTCGGGCGGAAGCGACACCGTGGCGTGCGGGCGCAGATTGTCGTACAGCGCCAGCACGTCGAGCAAGAGGGTGCCGACGTTCACCGGCTGCATGGTGCCCGGGCGCGTCTGCCGAGCATAGACCGCGAAGTCGTCGACCATGTGCTTCATCGCGGCGACCTGCGCGATGATCGTCTGCGCGCCGCGCGTCAGGGTCTCCCGGTCGGGGTCGTCGAGCTTGGGTGCGAGTTTTCGCTCCAGTCGCTCTGCCGATAGTTGGATCGGCGTCAGCGGATTCTTGATTTCGTGCGCCAGCCGGCGGGCGACTTCACCCCACGCGGCGTCGCGCTGGGCTTGCGCGAGATCGGTCACGTCGTCGAAGACCACGACATAGCCGGCCACCGGGCTCACCGGCAAACGTGACCCGCGCATCAGCAACGTACGCATCAGGCTGGACACCGAGAGCTCGGATTGCTTTTGCCAGTGCGCGTCTCCGCTCGCGCGAAAACCGTCCGCGACGAGTTCGGCAAACGGGGCCAGCGCCGGAAGCACGCGTCCCCAGTCGGCCAGCGGCAAGTCGGTCAGCTCGGCCAACGGCTGCTGCAGGATCACCGTCGCGCTGGCGTTCGCCGTGCGCAGACGATATTCGTCGTCGAACGCGAGCACCCCGGCCGACAAGTTGCCAAGAATGCTCTCCAGATAGGCGCGCGTGGTTTCCGTCGCGCGGCGCGACTCCTCAGTTTTTTGTTGCGCCTCGAGCAGCTGTGCGGTCATCCTGTTGAAGGATTCGGTCAGCACGCCCAGTTCGTCGCGCGAGGTCACCGGCTGCCGTCGCGTGAAATCGCCCTGCGCCACCGCGCGCGTACCCTCCGCCAGCAAACCCAGCGGCGCCGAGAACCGCTCGGACAGCACCACGGCCAGACCGAGGGCGGACGTGAGCGCGAGCAGCAACGTCAACGTGAGCGTCACCGCGTACAGCCGCTTCAGCGACTGCCGCGAGAACGAGATTTCCTGGTAATCGCGTGCGCCAGCCTGGACCTTTTCAACGTCCTGGCCAAGCCCTTTCGGCACGGGCTCGATCACCTGCAGCACCTTGAGCGGCTCGAGTCGGTCATCGCTGTTGACCGGCGTCACGACACGCAGCACGAGCCCGCCGTCCGCGCGCTGCTCGATCGCCGACGTCGTCTGCTGTAGCCGTGCCCGCCGCAGCGCCTGTGCCGGAGGTGTTTCGGGAGGGGCGGTCGAATCCCCGATGCCGCCGACCGCGAGCACGTGGCCGGTCGACGAAAACAGTACCGCCTCGAACACCCCGGCCTGCTCGGCTGCGCGGTTGAGCCGGGTAGGCGCGCTGCCCGGCGCGGCCTCGCCCAGCGTCAGCGCGATCTGACCCGCCTTGTTGCCCGTCTCCTTCAGCAGATAATCGAGCGCGTTGCGCCCGAGATTCAACCCGCCGTCGAGGGCGCGGTCCACCCGGACGTCGAACCAGCTCTCGATGCTCTTGCCCAGGAACTGGACCGACACCGCGTACACGACCGCGCCAGGCAGCACCGCGACCACCGCGAAGAACAGGACCAGACGCACCGCGAGGCGCGAGCCGAAGATGCCCGCCTTGAGGTTGCGTGACAGTCGCCAGAGCTGATAGCCGACCAGCAGCATCAGCAGCACGACCATCGAGCCATTCAGGAGGAGCAGAAGGTCGTAGCGCCGCGCGAAGAGTTCGGTGTTCGCCGACGCCGTGGCGAGCAGGAACAGCGATATCGCGCCAAGGCAGACCAGCACGAGCAGAAGCCACCGCATCCCGCGCGACGGCAGGAGGCCGCTCACGGCGTGAAGCTCCAGCGGTGCCATTCGGACTGCAGCGACCACTCGCGCGAGGCGAGGGCGCTCATCTGGAACGGCTTCGGCAGCGCATTGACGTCGAGCCGCAGCCGTACGGCCGCATCGAGGCGCGCGCCCTTCGTCAGCTGATCGAGCGTGGCGACCTGCCGCGACTTGACGCGGGACAGGAGGCGCTCGACCTCGTCCAGCGAGTCGAAGGTCTGGCCGAGAAGACCGGTGGCGACGCGGTACTGCCGGGTCAGTGCGTTGTACGAGACCCGGTATTGCGTCGTGAGCGTCAGCACCTTCTCGTCCAGCCAGTACCAGCGCGGCCGCAGCAGCTCGAACTCGAAGATGAAGTAGAGCGGGAGGCCCTTCTGCAGCGCTTCCTCCAGCGTCGGGTTCAACGCGAGCTCGAACTCCGCATCGAGCACGTAGGCATCCTCGTCGACACGCAATTCCGCCGCTTTGACGGCGATCGTATCGGCGTGCGCCACCGGGGCAAGCGCGCACAGGGCGATGGCGAGCAGCACCACGACGCCGACGAGCCATCGTGTCAACGACGGGCCCAGGCGCCCGCCGGCCTCGTTGGCACGCACGCAAGAGCGAGTTCGACCGGTGCCCGGGTCGAGCAGGACTGAGCAGGAGCTGAGCACTGGGGGCATGCCGGCGGGCGGGGCGTCGAACACGGGGCCGAGGGTCCGTCGGCGTCGGGACGGGCGGGATTCTCGCTGCCGCCACCCCCTCAGGGCTTGCGCAGCAGCGCGTAGAAAAATGCATCCTGATTGTGGCTCGCGCCGGGGAGCGAAGGCAAGAGTTGCGCGCCACGACATGCTGCGCCGGGGGGGAAAATGAGGGTTTCGCGCAACGTCTCGGGATGCCGCGCGACGAATGCGGTCACCTGTGCTTCGTTTTCCGCGTCGAAGACCGAGCAGGTCGCATACAGCAGGAGGCCCCCGGGGGCCAGGCAACCCCACAATGCATCGAGCAGCCGTGCCTGCTGGCGCGAGAAGCTGTCGACATCGGCTTCGCGCCGCAGCCATTTGACGTCGGGATGGCGGCGAACCACGCCGCTGGCAGTGCACGGCACATCGGCCAGGATGCGGTCGAAGGGTCGCCCTTCCCACCATTGGGCGGGCGTCCCGGCATCGCCGGCGACCACGCGCACCTGCCGTCCGCCAAGGTGCAGCCGGTCGAGGTTCTCGCGCACTCGCGTCAGACGTTCAGCATCGTTGTCGAGCGCCACGAGCTCGACATCGGCAAGCTCCAGGATGTGCGTCGTCTTGCCGCCGGGCGCGGCGCACGCATCGAGGACCCGTTGGCCGGGCAGAATCCCCAGCAGCGGCGCCGCGAGCTGGGCGCCGAGATCCTGCACCGAGAAGGCCCCCTCGTCGAAACCAGGCATCGCGCGTATGGGCCCGGCCGGCTCCACGACGATCCCGTGCCCCCCCACCGGCGTCGCGATGAGGCCGGCGACACCGAACGCCGAAAGCAGCGCCTCTTGCGTGGTGACGCGGCGATTCACGCGCAGCGCGAGCGGTGCGCGCGCATTGCCCGCCGCGAGCAGGTCTTGCCAGTTCTCCGGGTATTCGCGTTGCACGCGATCGATCCACCAGCGCGGATGCGACCAGCGCGCGACTGGGTCCGCGAGCACCGCGTCGTTAAGTGCGTCGCGCTCCCGCAGGAAGCGGCGCAACAGTGCATTGACGAGCGTCTTGGCGGCGGGACGCGCCAATGCTGCCGCTGCGCTCACGGCGTGGTCGACGATGGCAAACGACGGCGCGCGCGTGCGTTCCAGTTGATAGATCGCCACAGCGACCAGGCAATGGAGCGCCGGATCGGCGATGGGCTTAGTCGCGAGCAAGCGCACCAGCGCGTCGAGCGTGCCCCAATGGCGCAAGGTGCCATACGCGAGTTCCTGCACGAGGGCGCGCCGACGGCCCTGTGCGTCCCGCTCCGGCGGCGCAAACGTGGCGAGCGCCACCGGCAGCGTGCTACCGTCGAGAACTCCGCGGATGGTAAGTGCGGCTAACCGCTGAGCTTCGCGCAAGCGTGAATCCCGGTCGAGGCGGGCAGGCAAATACGACTGGCAGACGCCGCGCTGGCGGCGACCATTGCACGCGACGTGCCGCGGGCGCGGGCGCCGGAGCTCGAGCTGCCGGTCACGGCGCGTCCGTACCAAAGCGGGCGCCCGGGGCAAGTCGGCGTCCCGTCACGAAAGCGGCCGCGCTCATCCGCCGGCCCCCCGCGGGCTGCAACTCCGCGATCCCCAGAGCGCCGTCGCCGCAGGCCACAACGATGGTGTCGCCCTCCGTCGCGAGCACCGTGCCGGGCACCGCACTGGGCGCGACGAACTGCGCCGGATGCACGCGCCATAGCTTGACCCTTTCGCCGGCGAGCAGCGTCGAGGCCCCTGGGGCCGGATCGAACGCGCGCACCTGGCGGTCGACGTTGACCGCGGCAGCTTGCCAGTCGATGATGGCTTCCGCCTTGTGGATCTTCGCCGCGTAGGTGGCGCCGTCCGCGGGCTGCGCAACCGGTGGCCCGGCGGTCCCCGCGGCAATTCGATGCAAATGGGCGACCAGGCAGACCCCGCCCTCTTCCGCCAGTTTGTGCTCGAGCGTGGCCGCCGTGTCGCGCGGGCCGATCGCAACGCGAACGGAATCGAGCATCGGGCCAGTGTCCAGGCCCGCATCCATCTGCATCAGGGTGACGCCGGTCTGCGTGTCCCCCGCCAGCAGCGCCCGCGGGATCGGGGCTGCGCCACGCCAGCGGGGCAGGAGTGACGCGTGGACGTTGATGCAGCCGTACCGCGGCCACGCCAGTAGCGCCGGGGGCAGGATGAGTCCATAGGCGGCCACCACGAGCACGTCGAGCGGGTTGGCGAGGATCGGCGCCCGCGCCGCCTCCGGCGAGAGCGTCGCCGGTTCGTAGACCGGAATGCCACCGTCCAGCGCAACCCGTTTGACGGGCGAAGGAATGACATTCAACCCGCGCCCACGCGGTCGGTCGGGCTGCGTGAGGACGAGCGTTACCGCGAAGCCCGCGTCCCGCAGCGATCCCAGCATCGCTGCCGCGAACCCCGGCGTGCCGGCAAAACCGATCCTCATCGTCGGTTGCTCATCGCTCTCGCTCTCGACGCCCGCTCGGCCCTCCGGTCGCTGCGTGCCTCCTCGCGAGGCAGCGATCTCCAGGCCGGAGGCCGCAGGACAGCCGAAGGCTGGTCCCGCGCAGCGGGATGCGGCTTTGCCGCACCCAGTTAGCGTGCGGGCCCGTCATCAGCCCGCCAGCCGCTGCTTCTTGCGCAGCCGGGCGGCGAGCCGCGCCTGCTTCAGCGGCGACAGGTGATCGACGAAAACCTTGCCCAGGAGATGTTCCATCTCGTGCTGGATGCACACCGCGAGCATGCCCTCGGCGTCGAGCTCGAACGCGACCCCGCTGGCGTCGAGCGCGCGCACGCGAACCCGGGCGGCGCGCCTGACCTTGTCGTAATACCCCGGCACGGAGAGACAGCCTTCCTCGGACTCCGCTTCGCCCTCGGCCATCACGATCTCGGGATTGATGAAGACGCGCAGCTCGTCGCGCGTTTCGGACGTGTCGATCACCACGATGCGCTTGTGCACGTCCACCTGCGTGGCCGCGAGCCCGACGCCGGGGGCCGCGTACATGGTCTCGGCCATGTTCCGTATGAGCCTCTGGACGTCTGCGGTGACGGCGGACACGGGCCCGGCGACTTTGCGCAGCCGTGGGTCAGGGTAGGTAAGGATTTGCAATACGGCCATGGGTTCAGGGGGTCCGCCAAGGCCGAACCCGGGGGTTTCCGTCACGGCCCGGCGACACATGGGGTCACCCGCCGGCATCTTTTAACGTCCTTAGCTTGCAAAATGCAGACTGGGGATGCAGAATCCTCCGTAAGCCCTTATTTTGCGGCGCTTTAGGACGTTTGCAAGCCCCACCCCAAATGGAAGAGGCTTTATGCGTCAGAAGTTTAGCATAGCGAATTTCATCGTCGCCGCAGCCGTGGCGATCGCCCCGATGGGCACGCCGACAGCGCACGCGACCGACGTCGAGGTGAGGGACCAGGTTCCCAGCCGTTACACGGTGCAGAAGGGGGACACCCTGTGGGGCATCTCCGGGAAGTTCCTAAAGGACCCCTGGCGCTGGCCGGATGTCTGGCGGATGAATCGCGAGCAGATCAGGAACCCTCACTTGATCTATCCCGGCGACGTAGTCGTTCTGGACAGGCTGGATGGGCAGTGGCGCCTCTCGCTCGAGCGTCCGGCGACCCGCTTGTCGCCGACGGTGCGCGCGACTCCTCTGGACGCGGAGGCCATTCCTTCGATTCCTGCCGGCGAGATCGAGCCGTACCTCACGCGGCCGCTTGTCACCGGACCCGAAGGCCTGGACACCGCGCCGCAGATCATCGCCGCCCGAGACGCCCGGGTCATCTGGGGGGAAGGGGATCTCGTCTACGTCGTCGGTCTCGACCCCAAAGCCGGCGATCTGTGGTATCTGTATCGACGCGGTCGCGATCTCATGTCGGGGGACGGCAGCGAACTCCTCGGCGTCGAGCAACGTTATCTCGGCACCGCCAAGGTCGAACGCTTCGCCGAAGTCTCGACGGTGCGCATCACCACGGCAACGGAAGAGATCGTCAACGGTGATCGTCTGCTTCCCGCCCCGCGCGGACAGCTGATGAGCTATGCCCCGCATGCGCCAACTCGCCCTGTTCAGGGTCAGGTCATCGCCACGGACCGCGACTCGATCGAAGCGGGGCGCGGCTGGGTCGTCACGCTCGACAAAGGCTCGAGGGACGGGCTCGATGTCGGCACGGTCCTCGCCATCTATCGCGTGGTCGCGCCGATTCCCGATCCGCGGCCCGTGATACGTCCGCCTTACGAGCCCAAGGTATTCGAACCTGAGCGCTGGCTCAACGTGCCCGACGAGCGCACCGGTCTGCTCTTCGTCTTCCGCGTTTTCGATCGGGTCTCCTACGCGCTCGTGCTCAACACGACGGACCCCGTCGTGGTCGGCAATATCGTTCGCAATCCGTAGCCGGCTGTTGCCCGACCTCCGCTATGCGGAGAGGGCGACGCCAAACCCGCCTTGAACGTCGACTCGCGCGCCGAAGCATGGGCGCGGCTTCAGTTGTCGGGCATCCCGCCTCGTCCGCTGGTGGACCTCTTGCGCGTTTTCGGCGATCCGGAGGCCGTGCTGGCCGCGACCTCCGCCCAGCGCCGACGTCACGCTCCCGCGGCGGCCGCGGCGCGCCTCGACGCACCGCCGGACGAGGAGCGCCTGGGGGCGACGCTCTTCTGGTTGCGCGACCCACGGCATGAGCTCGTCGCCTGGGGCGATCCCGACTATCCCGCCCCGCTGCTGGAAATTGGCGATCCGCCGCCGGTCTTCTACTGCATGGGCCGGCGCGAGCTTCTCGCGGTGCCAGCCTTCGCGATCGTCGGCAGCCGCAATGCGACGCCGCAGGGTTGCGCCGATGCCGAAGCGTTCGGCGCGGCGTTGTCCGCAGCCGGCTTCACCATCGTCAGCGGGCTTGCGACCGGCATCGATGCCGCCGCGCATCGCGGCGGTCTCACCGGCGCCGGCAGCAGCATCGCCATCATCGGCACCGGGCCCGACCGCGTTTACCCGGCCCGCAATCGCGAGCTCGCGCACGACCTCGCGGCGCGCGGCCTCGTGGTCTCCGAATTCGCGGTCGGCACGCCACCGCAGAAACAGAACTTCCCGCGGCGCAACCGACTCGTGAGCGGCCTGTCGCGTGGCGTGCTCGTGGTGGAGGCAACGCTCTCTTCCGGCTCGCTCATCACCGCGCGACTCGCCGCTGAACAGGGCCGCGAAGTGTTCGCGCTGCCGGGCTCGATCCATTCCCCGTTCTCGAAGGGCGGGCACAAGCTGATTCGCGAGGGCGCGAAGCTCGTCGAGACCGCGCAGGACATCCTGGACGAATTCGGCGTCGTCGGCACCCTGCCGGCGGCGGACGCGAACGCAGGCGCCGAACCCGACGCCGCCATGCGCTCGGTGCTGCGCGCGCTCGGGCACGATCCCGCGGATGTCGACACGCTCGCAGCGCGCACCGCGCTTTCGATCGCCGCCACGGTCGGGGCACTGACAGCGCTCGAGCTCGAGCAGAAGGTCGCGCCACTGCCGGGCGGGCTCTGGCAGCGTCTGGGTTGAACGAGCCTCACGCTCACTGTGCGCGGCTTCGCCGCATCCAGCTTCGCGGGACCAGCCCTGGGCTGTCCCGCGGCCTAAGGCCTGGTGTTCGCTGACCCCCGCGGGTCCACGCAGTGCTTTTCGGGCGGTCGGGCGGGTACTGAGCGGACCGGCTCCGACGCTCGCTTCGTCCGCCTCCCGCGGCGGCGCAATGCGCTTCGGGTGGCGACCCATGCCCTCGCGCGCGGGTACGCGCGCGCGAGGGCGCGCGCTCACGCGTTGGGACGTTCGCGGCAAAGCAGTCCTTGCTCCGCCTGCTTCACCTTCGGTACTATCTGCGGCTCTTCGCACCGCACGCCCATGTCGAAAACGCTGATCATCGCCGAGAAACCCTCCGTCGCCGCCGACGTCGCGCGCGCATTGGGTGGTTTTGCGCGCCACGACGATTACTTCGAGAGCACCGAATACGTGCTGTCGTCGGCGGTCGGGCATCTGCTCGAGATCGGCATGCCCGAGGAAGAGGAAGTCAAGCGCGGCAAATGGACGTTCGGCCACCTGCCGGCGATCCCGTCGAAATTCGCATTGAAGCCGATCGAAAAGAACGAGAACCGGCTGAAAACGCTGCTGCGACTCATCAAGCGCAAGGACGTCGGCGACCTGATCAATGCCTGCGACGCTGGCCGCGAAGGCGAACTCATCTTCCGCTACATCGTGCAATTCGCGAAAGCGGCGAAACCGATCCGGCGCCTCTGGCTGCAGTCCATGACGACCGCCGCAATTCGCGAGGGATTCGACCAGCTGCGCACCGACGCGCAGATGCGCCCGCTCGCTGACGCCGCCGTCTGCCGCTCCGAGGCCGATTGGCTCGTCGGGATCAACGGCACGCGGGCAATGACGGCGTTCAACTCGAAGGCCGGCGGGTTTCAGCTGACGACCGTCGGCCGCGTGCAGACGCCGACGCTCGCCATCATGGTCGAGCGGGAGCAGAAGATCCGTGCGTTCCGGCCGCGCGGCTATTGGGAAGTCCTCGGCACGTTCCGCGCCCGCGCCGGCGAGTATGCGGGACGCTGGTTCGACGAGCGGTGGACGAAGACCGAGGACGACCCCGACGCCCGCGCCGAGCGCTTGTGGGACGAGGCGAAGGCGAACGCGATCGCCGCGAAATGTGCCGGCAAGCCCGGCGAGGTGACCGAGGAGGCGAAGCCCACGACACAGGGCGCCCCGCTGCTCTACGACCTGACGTCGCTGCAGCGCGAGGCCAACGGCCGCTTCGGGTTCTCCGCCCGCACGACCCTGTCCCTCGCGCAATCGCTCTATGAGAAACATAAGGCGCTCACCTACCCGCGCACGGATTCGCGCGCGCTGCCGGAGGACTACATCGGCACCGTGAAGGCGACGATGGAGGCGCTTACCGACGCGAAGTTCTACGGCGTGTTCGCAGCTGAAGTGCTGAAGAAAAAGTGGGTGAGGCCCAACAAGCGGATCTTCGACAACGCGAAGGTCTCCGATCACTTCGCGATCATCCCCACGTTCGTTGCGCCCAAGCACCTGAACGAGCTCGAAGCCAAGCTCTATGATTTCGTCGTCAAGCGCTTTCTCGCGGCCTTCTATCCCGCTGCCGAGTTCCTCGTGACCACCCGCATCACGCGCGTGGCGGGTGAGCCGTTCAAATCCGAGGGGAAGGTGCTGGTCGTGCCGGGGTGGCTGGCGGTGTACGGCAAGGAGGTTCAGTCCGACGACAGTCCCGGCGAAGGCCGGCGAAAAGCCGACGCTCGCCGCGGTCACGCCAGGCGAGACCGTCGCCACCGAGAAGATCGACGTCGCCGCAAACACGACGCGCCCGCCGGCGCGCCTCACCGAGGCAACGCTGCTCTCGGCGATGGAGGGGGCCGGCAAGCTCATCGACGACGAGGACCTGCGCGAGGCGATGCGGGAGAAGGGACTCGGCACGCCAGCCACGCGAGCGCAGATCATCGAGGGGCTCATTGCCGAAAGGTATGTGCATCGCGAAGGCCGCGAGCTGATTCCCACCGCCAAGGCGTTCTCTCTGATGACGCTGCTCCACGGGCTGGGCGTGCCGGAGCTCTTTTCCCCCGAACTCACGGCGGAATGGGAGTTCAAGCTCGCGCAGATGGAGCACGGCAAGCTGAAGCGCGACGCTTTCATGCGCGAGATCGTCGCCATGACCCAGCACATTGTAGGCCAAGCCAAGGGCTACGAAAGCGACACCATCCCCGGCGACTTCGGCACGCTGAACGCGCGGTGCCCGAGCTGCGGTGGCGAAGTGCACGAGAACTACAAGAAATTCCAGTGCCAATCCTGTGCGTTCGGATTCTGGAAGATCATGGGCGGACGACAAATCGACGTCGCCGAGGCCGACAACCTGCTGCGCGCGCGGCAGCTCGGCCCGCTCGATGGTTTCCGCAGCCGGCTGGGCAAGCCGTTCAGCGCGTCGCTCCGCCTGAACAACGCCAACGAGGTCGCTTTCGATTTTGGCGATGGCAACGGCGATGACTCCACCGAAGCGCCCGACTTCACGGCGCAGGAGTCGCTCGGGCCGTGCCCGAAATGCAAGGCGCGGGTCTTCGAGACGACGCAAGCCTACGTTTGCGAGAAGGCGGTCGGGCCAGAAAAATCCTGCGACTTCCGTTCGGGCCGCGTGATCCTGCAGCGGCCGGTCGAGCGCGCGCAGATGCAGAAGCTCCTCGCCACCGGCAAGACGGATCTCCTGCAGTTCGTGTCGGCGCGCACCAAGCGCGGGTTTTCCGCGTTCCTCGTACGCCAGCCCGACGGCAAGATAGGTTTCGAGTTCGAAGCGCGCGATGCGACCAAGGCCGGCGCGCGGCGCGGGCGCAGCGGCCCGGTGGCAGCGCGCGTGCTGGGACCACACCCGCGCGACAAGAAGCCCGTCGAGCTTCATGCCGGGCGCTTCGGGCCGTACGTCAAGCATGGCGGCGTCAATGCCACGCTGCCCGACCGCGACAAGACCGATTCGCTGACGCTCGCGGAGGCACTGACCCTGCTCGACGAAAAAGCCGGAAAGCAGGGGCCTGGCACCCCACCCAAGGCCAAACGCAGGACGCCGACGAAGACCGCGGCCGAGCCGCGTGCCGCTTACGGTGCGGCGGCCAAGACCCGCAAGCCGTCGGCGGCAAAGCCCACACCGACGCCGAAGGTCAAGCGCGCCTCGTCTGCCACGGCCAAGGCCAAGGCCGCGCCCGAAGGCCAACCCGAAACCAGCCGCAAAGTCGCGACGCGTTCCAGCCAAGTAGCGGCGCGCGCCTGAGCCATGGGCGAAGGCATTTGGCGCATTCCAGCCCTGTCTCAGACGTCGAGATTGCGCACGCCGAGCGCATTCGATTCGATGAACGCGCGCCTTGGTTCGACCTGCTCTCCCATCAGCGTGGAGAAGATCTCCTCCGACGAGATCGCGTCCTCGATCTGCACCCGCAGCAGCCGGCGCACGGCCGGATCCATCGTCGTTTCCCAGAGCTGCCCCGGGTTCATTTCGCCCAGGCCTTTGTAGCGCTGCAGCGTGACGCCGGCGCGGGCTTCGGCGAGCAACCAGTCGAGCGCTTCCTTGAAGGACTTTACCGCCTGCTGCTTTTCTCCGCGCCGAACGACCGCGCCCGGCAGGATCAGCCCCAGCAGCACGGCGGCCGCGGCATGGATCTGTGCGAAGTCGCCCGAGGCGATGAGATCGCTGTCGATAGCCGTGACGTGCGGCGTGCCGTGGTGCGTGCGCACGACGACGAGCCGCCGCGTCTCGCTCACCGTGTCATAGCGCGACTCGACCTTGACGTCCGGATCGGCGATCGCCGCCTGCAGCGCCGAGGCGCTCGCGGCGGCGGCCGCGTCGCCCGAGAGATCGATGCGCGCGCCGGAGAGCACGGCATACAACGCCGCCGGATCGACGATCCGCGCCAGCCGTTCAATCACCGCATCGGCCAGCAGATACTCACGGGCAACGCTCGCGAAGGCCTCGGGCGCAAGCGGCGGCTTGCCGGTGCCCGGCACAAGCTCTGCGCCCTTGAGCGCCACCTTGAGGAGATGCTGCTTCAACTCATGGTCGTCTTTGAGGTAATTCTCCTCGCGGCCCTGCTTGACCTTGTAGAGCGGCGGCTGCGCGATGTAGATGTGACCCCGCTCGACCAATTCCGGCATCTGCCGGTAGAAGAACGTCAGCAGCAGCGTCCGGATGTGCGAGCCGTCGACGTCCGCGTCGGTCATGATGATGATGCGGTGGTAGCGCAGCTTGTCGGCGTTGTATTCGTCCTTGCCGAACCCCGTGCCGAGCGCCGTGATGAGTGTGACGATCTCCTGCGAGCTGACGAGCTTCTCGAAGCGCGCGCGCTCGACATTGAGGATCTTGCCGCGCAGCGGCAGGATCGCCTGGAATTTCCGATCGCGGCCCTGCTTGGCCGAGCCGCCGGCGGAATCTCCCTCCACCAGGTAGAGCTCGCACAGCGCCGGATCGCGCTCCTGACAATCGGCGAGCTTGCCCGGCAGGCCCATTGAATCCAGCACGCCTTTGCGCCGCGTGAGCTCCCGCGCCTTGCGCGCCGCCTCGCGCGCCCGTGCCGCGTCTACGATTTTGGAGCAGATGGTCTTCGCGTCGACCGGGTTCTCGAGCAGGAACTCGGCCAGCTTTGCCGATACGATTTCCTGGACGATCGGCTGCACCTCGGAGGAGACGAGCTTGTCCTTGGTCTGCGACGAGAACTTCGGCTCGGGCACCTTCACCGAGAGCACGCAGCAGAGGCCTTCGCGCATGTCGTCGCCGGTCGTCTCGACCTTTGCCTTCTTCGCGATCTCCTCCTTCTCGATGTAATTGTTGAGTGTGCGGGTCATCGCCTGCCTGAGGCCGGTGAGGTGCGATCCGCCGTCGCGCTGGGGGATATTGTTGGTGAAGCATTGCACATTCTCGGCGTACGAGTCGTTCCATTGCATCGCGACCTCGACCGTCGTGCCGTCCTTCTCGCCGACGGCATGGAAGATCTTCGGGTGCAGCACCGACTTGCTGCGATTCATATACTCGACGAAGCCGCGGATACCCCCGGAGTAGGCGAAGTTCTCGCTCTTGCCGTCGCGCTGGTCGATCAGCTCGATCTTGGTGCCGTTGTTGAGGAACGAGAGCTCGCGGATCCTCTTCGCCAGGATGTCGTAGTGATATTCGATGCGGCTGAAAGTCTCCGCCGACGCCATGAAATGCACTTCGGTGCCGCGGCGATCGGTGACGCCGGTTGCTGCCAACGGCGCCACAGGGACGCCATGGCGGAACTCCATCTGATGCGCCTTGCCGTTGCGCCAGATGCGCAGGCGCAGCCAGACGGACAGCGCATTGACGACGGATACACCGACACCGTGCAGGCCGCCGGAGACCTTGTAGCTGTTCTGGTCGAACTTGCCACCGGCATGGAGCTCCGTCATGACGATTTCGGCGGCCGAACGCTTGAGTTCGTCGTCGTCCTTCGTGTCGATCGGTATGCCGCGACCGTTGTCGACGATCGACACGGAATTGTCGGCGTGAATGACGACCTTGATGTCGTCGCAGTAACCGGCGAGCGCTTCGTCGATTGCGTTGTCCAGCACCTCGAACACCATGTGGTGGAGGCCGGTGCCGTCTGACGTGTCGCCGATGTACATGCCGGGACGCTTGCGCACCGCATCGAGCCCTTTGAGCACCTGGATGCTGGTCGAGTCGTAATCTTCGCCGTTGTTCGTCGGCTTGGGCATGGCTGGCGTCATCTTGACTTTCGCTGTGGTGATGTGTCGCTCAAAGCAGCGGCGCCGACCCGCGGTCGGCGCCTTCGCTGTGCTCCGGCGAGCGACCGTTCGTCAAATGCGCATGGGCATCACGACGTACTTGTAGTCGTCGCGATCCGGGAGGGTTACGAGCGCGCTGGAATTGGCGTCGCCGAACGCGAGTTGGACACGCTCCGTCGCCATGTTCTGCAGCACGTCGACGAGATAGGTGATGTTGAAACCAACATCCAGCGCTTCCCCCTTGTAGGCGACTTCGAGCTCCTCTTCCGCCTCTTCCTGCTCGCTGTTCGTGCAGATGATCTTCAGCTGGTCGCTGCCGAGCACAAGGCGCACGCCGCGAAACTTCTCGTTGGAGAGAATGGCCGCCCGCTGCAGGGCAGCCAGCAACTCGGTCCGCGCGAACTCGATCCGCTTGCTATTGCCTGCAGGAATGACACGGTTGTAATCGGGAAACTTGCCGTCGACCACCTTGCTCACCAACTCGATGTTGGCGAAGCGGAACCGCACCTGATTGGCCAGCACATCGAGCGCCAGCGGTTCATCGGCT
The DNA here is from genome assembly GCA_963823215.1 of uncultured beta proteobacterium. Taxonomy (GTDB): domain Bacteria; phylum Pseudomonadota; class Gammaproteobacteria; order Burkholderiales; family Casimicrobiaceae; genus CAIWHR01. The sequence continues at coordinate 889,641 of CAWGKT010000012.1, read as the reverse complement.
TCCGCCAGCAGCTTGCCCAGTTCGAGAACGGTCTTGCGCGGCAGGATCACTTCCTGGCGCTGATAGTCACCGGTAATCCCGATGCTCGCCCACGACAGCCGATGGCCGTCGGTGGCCACCGCCTGCAGCGTGCCTTTGTCAATGACGAGCAGCATGCCATTGAGGTAGTAACGGATGTCCTGCTGCGCCATGGCGAACTCGGCGGACTTCAGCAACCCGCGAAACTCGCGTTGCGGCAGCGTGAGCGTCTGCACCTGGTCCTGGCCAACGCTGATGCGCGGGTAGTCACCCGCCGGCAGTGCCTGGAGATTGAAGCGCGAACGTCCCGCGCGAAGCGTCATTCGGTTGGGCGTGCCATCGACCGTCAGTTGCGCTTCTTCCGGAAGCGCGCGCAGCAGGTCCTGCAGCTTGCGCGCGGCAACTGTCGTGGCCTGCGCTTCCTTGCCGGGAAGATCGCTGTGCGCAGTGATCTGCATCTCCAGATCGGTGGCGGTCACGTACAGCCGCCCATCCTTGTGCTCGAGCAGCACATTCGCAAGAATTGGCAAGGTATGTCGGCGTTCGACGATGCCGGAGACCGCTTGGAGTGGTTTCAGCAGAGCGTCGCGAGGAACTTGTTTTAGTTGCATTGTTTAAACCATAGAACAGCTAATAGGAGAAGGGTCAGTCTCGGGACAAGCTTAAATAAATATTTAATATCAATTGGTTGATTAAATGGAATGGCTGTGGACAAGTCGCGTAGGGGCCGTGGATCGATTGGGGGCTTTTCTGGAATTATCGATCAGGCCCATCTAATCCACTAATTATAGCCTCGAAATCGTCAGTTATCCAGTAGCAATTTGTCGTTGTGGCGCCGGAAATGGCACAGGTTCGAGAATGTCTGCGCGGGGTGCGGGAGCGCATCAGCTACGCAGAACCTGAAGCAGGAAATTGACGTCATGATTGAGTTCGGGGATCGTCTCCCGCAGTTTGGCGATCTGGCGGCACGCATGCAGCACGGTGGTGTGGTCACGCCCGCCGAAATTGCTCCCGATCTCGGGCAGCGAGAGTTGCGTCAATTCCTTTGCCAGCGCCATGGCGACCTGTCGCGGGCGCGCTACTGCGCGCGAGCGCTTCTTGGAATGCATGTCCGAAATCCGGAGTTTGTAGTAATCCGCCACCGTCTTTTGAATGTTCTCGACAGACACCTGGCGGTTCTGGACCGCGAGCAGGTCGCGCAGCGCGTCCTTCGCCACCGTCAGCGTGATTTCCTGTCCGTGGAAGCTCGAGTACGCGATGACGCGCTTGAGCGCACCCTCCAGTTCGCGGACATTTGAACGAATGTGTTTGGCGATGAAGAACGCAACCTGCTCGTCCAGTGCGAGGCCTGTCGTGGCGGCCTTCGCGAGAAGGATGGCCACGCGCATCTCGAGTTCGGGCGGCTCGAGCGCGACGGTGAGTCCCCAGCCGAAGCGCGAGATGAGACGCTCCTCGATCCCGGTGATCTCCTTGGGATAGGTGTCGCAGGTGATGACTACCTGCTTGTGCGCTTCTATCAGGGTGTTGAATAGGTAGAAGAACTCCTCCTGCGTGCGGTTCTTGCCGCCGAAGAACTGTATGTCGTCGATCAGCAGGAGGTCGAGCGACCGGTAATAGCGCTTGAAGTCATCGAAAGCCTTGTGCTGGTACGCGCGCACCACATCGGAGACGTAGGTCTCGGCGTGGATATAACGGATCTTCGCCGCCCCGTCGCGCTGCAGGATGTGATTGCCGAGTGCCTGGATCAGGTGCGTCTTGCCCAGTCCCACGCCGCCGTAGACGAACAGCGGGTTGTAGGACGTCGGGTGTTCGGCGACCTGCAACGCCGCCGCGCGTGCAAGTTGATTCGCCTTGCCCGCGACGAACGTGCCGAAGGTGAAGGACGGGTTGAGGCTCGTCTGCTCGTGCCGGCGCGGCAATGCGGGCGGGGTGGACATGCCCGAGGGGGTCTCCGTTGTCGGGGACGGCGCGACGGGGTGGCTCGGCGCTTCGACTGCCGGGGCGGCCAGGGCTGCTTCGCTCGCGCCGTCCGTGATGGCAAGGGCGATGGAAACCGGCCGTCCCTCGGCCTGCGCGGCGATTTCCGAGATGCGGGCGAGGAAGCGGTCCTTCACCCATTGCAGCACAAAGCGATTCTGCGCGAGCAACCGGTAGCCTCCGGCGACACTTTCAAGGGCGAGAGGCCGGATCCAGGTGTTGAACTGCTGAGGCGTCAACTCCTCGCGGAAGGCGTCGAGGCAGTGTTGCCAGAAAAGCGGGTCGGCGGACATGCGAGCGAAGAAGGGTCCGGAAGTCGCGAGACGGACAGCCTGCGGGGTGGGAATGAAAGTGCTCGCAGGCGACGGGAGCGCGCGCCTGGTGAAAAAATACGACTCCTGCCGATGCGCCGGGACCCGGAAGGCTCCTTCACTCGCAAAGGCAGATTCTGCTCGGCGCAGCGCCCAGTGTAACGCATGGGTGGAAAGTTATCCACAGGGGGCGACAAGCGGCCTCGGTCCCCTGGTTTGGCGGCAGAACGGTCGTACTGCCTGTCCCGATTGACAGCGACGGTGTTAACGCGCTCTAATGTAAGGCTTTTTCACTTCGAGGCCGACCAACATGAAACGCACGTTCCAACCTTCCGTCGTCAAGCGCAAGCGCACGCACGGTTTCCGCGCCCGGATGAAGAGCGTGGGCGGCCGGAAAGTACTTTCCGCGCGGCGCGCGAAGGGCCGGGTCCGGCTCGCCCCCTGATTGACCGTCGCGCCGCGGCGATGCTCCGGGGTAGCCGTCGCTACAGGCTCACCGGAACTGGCGCGTTCGACACGGTCTTCCGTGCCGGGCGCCGGCGCGAAGGGGAATTCCTGCAGATGATTTGCCTGCCCGCCGCACGACAACATGGCCGCTTCGGCATCGTAATCGGGAAAAAGGCGCTGCCGCTCGCCGTCGATCGCAACCGCGTGCGCCGGATGCTGCGTGTCTGCGTTCGGGACGCGCGGCCCGGGATCGATGGCTACGATCTGGTTGTCCGCTTGAAGAAAGGCACGCCCCGCACGGAGTTCCGATCGATCGCGAAGGAAGCGGCGCGGCTGCTCGCCACCTTTGCCCAGGCCCCGCCAGCGTCATGAAAGCAATCCTGCTCGCATTGATTCGCGGCTACCAGTATCTGTTCCGGCCAATGCTGGGCGCCAACTGCCGGTTTGCCCCGAGTTGTTCGGACTACGCCGCGGAAGCCGTGATAAAGCGCGGCGCGCTGAAGGGAACGTTGCTCGCCGTCAGGCGAGTTCTGCGCTGCCACCCGTATCATCCGGGCGGATACGACCCGGTTCCCTGATCGGATTTTCGTTTTCCTCTCCCTCGCGACTCGACCAGCCGCGCGGTCACCCAGGCTGTCATGGATACCCAACGCCTCATTCTGTTTGTCGTCTTTTCGTTCTCCGCGCTGATGTTGTGGGAGGCGTGGCAGAAGGAGTCGCGCCCGCCGCCCGCGGTCGCTACCGCGCCAGCGCGCGCGCCGGGCGCAACCGATTTGCCTCCGGTGCCCACGTCCGTGCCGGCGGCGGCTTCCGGAGCGGTGCCGGCGGCTCCCGGCGCGCCGCCGTCCGGAGCTGGTGCCGCAAGCGCGCCTGCCGCGAATGTCGTCGCCATCACGACGGACCTCTATCGCGCGGAAATCGATACGGTCGGCGGCGCCATCACGCTGGTCGCGCTCCTCAAGCACCGCGATTCGGTCGATGAGGCGAAGCCCTATCTGGCGCTGCTCAGGACACCCGAGCGCACCGCCGTTGCGCAGGCAGGACTCCTAGGCGAGGGCATGCCGAACCACCGCACGGCGTACACGGTGCTGCCGGGCCCGCGCGAGCTCGCGCCGGGCACCGACCGCGTCGAACTCCGGCTGCAGGCGATGGCGCTCAACGGCGACAAGATCGTCCAGGCGCTCACGTTCCGCCGCGGCAGCTACCTGATCGATGTCGCCTACGACATCACGAACAACACGACCGCCCCGATCGTGCCGTTTGCGTATTTCCAGCTGACGCGCGACACGAAGACGCAGGGGGTGCAGAGCGCGTATTCGATGGCCCCGGTTTCCTACACCGGGCCGGTCATCTACAACGAGACGGACAAGTTCAGGAAGGTCGAGTTCGCCGAGCTCGACAAGCTGGCCGCCGACCCGTCCCGCAAGCTGCCGTACACGAAGAATGCGGACAACGGCTGGGTGGGGATGGTGGAACACTACTTCGTCGCGGCATGGCTGCCGGGGGACGAGAACAAGACCGCGCGGGAATTCTACGCGCGGAAGCTCGACGGGGGCCTTTACTCGGCCGGGATGATCGTGCCCGTCGGGACGATCGCTCCAGGCGCGACGGGCGAGGTCCGCGTGCCGCTCTACGTCGGGCCGCAGGAGCAGGACGAGCTCGCGCGGCTTGCCAAGGGTCTCGACCTCGTCGTCGACTATGGGATCTTCACGGTGATCTCGGCGCCGCTGTTCTGGCTGCTGAAGTGGCTGTACGGACTCGTCCACAACTGGGGCTGGGCGATCGTGTTGCTCACGATCATCATAAAAAGTGCGTTCTATCCGCTGAACCACGCGAGCGCCCGCTCGATGGCGAAGATGAAGGTGATCGGGCCGAAGCTGAAGGCGCTGCAGGAGCAGTACGCGAACGACAAGCAGCAGCTGCAGATCAAGATGATGGAGATGTACAAGCAGGAGAAGATCAACCCGCTGGGCGGCTGCCTGCCGATCCTCGTCCAGATCCCGGTGTTCATCGCGCTCTACTGGGTGCTGCTCTCGGCGGTCGAGCTCAGGAACGCGCCGTGGATCCTGTGGATCAAGGACCTGTCGGCGCCTGATCCGTATTTCGTGCTGCCGGTTGTCTATGCCATCACCGCGTATCTGCAGGTGAAGCTTTCGCCAACGCCGATCTCCGATCCGGTGCAGGCGAAGGTCATGCAGATCATGCCGATTGCCTTCTCGGTGATGTTCGTGTTCTTCCCTTCCGGGCTCGTGCTCTACTGGCTGATCAACAATTCGTTGCAGATCTTCCAGCAGTGGCACATGAACCGCGTGCTGGAGAAGGAAGCGGTTCTCGCCGCGGCGAAGCGCCGCTAGACGACGGCACCGGGCGGGCCGGTCAGGACGCAGGGCAGACGGATGCGAAGCACTGGCGGCAACTCGGGAGCCACTTCTGCATCCGACACGATCGCGGCCATCGCGACGCCCGCGGGCCGCGGCGGAGTCGGCGTGGTCCGCGTGTCCGGCGCCGGTGTGCGCGCGGTCATTGCCGGGATTGTGCAACGGCAGCTCCCGGCGCGCACCGCGACGCTCGCCACATTCAAAGGTGCGCATGGCGAAGTGCTCGACCAGGGGATCGCACTCCATTTCCCCGGGCCGCGCTCCTACACCGGCGAGGATGTGCTGGAGCTGCATGGCCACGGCGGCCCGATGGTGCTGGGATTGCTGCTCGGTCGGTGTATCGAGCTCGGCGCGCGAATGGCGCAGCCGGGGGAGTTCACGCAGCGGGCATTTCTGAACGGCAAGCTCGACCTCGCGCAGGCCGAAGGCGTGGCCGACCTCATCGCCGCGGCGACGGCCACCGCGGCGCGCGCCGCGGCGCGCAGTCTCTCCGGCGCCTTTTCGGGCGAAATTCGCGCGCTGGTCGATGCCCTGATCGAACTGCGCATGTACACTGAAGCGGCGCTCGATTTCCCGGACGAGGATGTCGAATTCCTGCGCGCGGCCGACGTGCGCGGGAGGGTGGCGGCGATCCTGGCACAGGTGACCGGGGTGCTGGCCCGGGCGAAGCAGGGTGCCCTGTTGCGCGAGGGGCTTGCCGTCGTCCTGATCGGCCGGCCCAACGTCGGCAAGTCGAGCCTCCTCAATCAACTCGCGGGGGACGCGGTGGCGATCGTCACGCCGATTGCCGGGACGACGCGCGACGCAGTGCAGTCGCAGATCGAGATCCTGGGCATTCCGCTGACGATCATCGATACCGCCGGACTTCGCCCGACGGACGACCCCATCGAAACGCTCGGCATCGAACGCACATGGTCGGCTGTCGCGCGCGCGGATCTTGCGCTCGTGCTGGTCGACGCCAATGCTGGCGGCAGCATCGCCGACGAGGACGCCGCGATCCTTGCCCAGATACCCGGCCCGCTGCCCCGGCTCGTCGTCCACAACAAGATCGATCTTGCCGGCCTCGCGCCGAAGGTGGAAGCCCGTGGCTTGCCGCCACCAGGTGGCGACCCGGCGCCGGCGGAGCGCCATGTCTTCCTCTCCGCAAAGACGGGTGCCGGTGTCGAGTTACTGCGGCAGGAGATCCTCGGACTCGCCGGAGCGCATGAGGACATGGAGGGGACCTTCCTCGCGCGCGCGCGGCATCTCGGCGCATTGCGCGAAGCGGTCACCCAACTCGAGGTGGCGGCGCGGCACGCCGCCGGCGGGAAGCCTCCGCTGGAGTTGCTGGCCGAGGATCTGCGCGCGGCACACACGGCGCTGGTGGCGATCACCGGCGAATTCACGGCGGATGATCTGCTGGGAGCCATCTTTTCGCGGTTCTGCATCGGCAAGTGAAGCGGGCGGCCGGTGCCGCCGGAATTTCAGGCTGGCATCCGGAAGCGCCGCGCGCCAGGCACGAAGGACGGAGGAGGACGCAACGATGAGCTGGGATCCGGCGCAGTACCTCAAATACGCCAATGAACGGCTGCGCCCCGCGCTCGACCTGCTCGCGCGACTGCCGATCGAGGCGCCGCAGACCGTGGTCGATCTGGGCTGCGGCACGGGGAATGTCGCGCAGATTCTCGCCGCCCGCTGGCCGCGCGCGCGCATCGTCGGAGTCGACAATTCGACCGAGATGCTGGCCGTAGCGAAAACGTCGACCGCAAGCGGGGCGCAACATGAATGGATCCGCGCCGATCTGGCGGACTGGGCGCCGAAAGATCCGATTGACGTCGTCTTCAGCAACGCCGCGCTGCATTGGCACGACGACCATGCGACGCTCTTCCCGCGGATCTTTGGCTGGGTTGCGCCGGGCGGCATGCTCGCGGTGCAGATGCCCGACCAATATGCCGCGCCTTCCCATGTCGCATTGGCGGCAGTCGTATCCTCGGAGCGCTGGCGCGATCAGCTGGGGCCATTGCTGCGACGAGCTCCGGTCGCGTCCGCCGCCAGCTATTTCCGGTTGCTTGGCGCGACAGCCGGCGCGGTGGACGCGTGGACGACGGAATATCTTCACGTGTTGCCGCGGGCAGACGACGGCGTTCATCCGGTCGTCGCCTGGACGAAGGGCACCGCGTTGACGCCGTTCCTGGCGGCTCTCGATGGCGAAGCGCAGCAGGCCTTCCTCGCCGACTATTCCGCACGCATCGCCATCGCCTATCCGGCGCTTTCCGACGGGCGCGTGCTCTTCGCGTTCCGCCGCGTTTTCATAATTGCTGCGCGAGCGATGCGGTAAGGCCACTCGACCAATTCGCGCAACGCGTGCGACTTACGAGGCGGGGCCACGGAGGTGTAAAATTTGGAAGAGGCGCCATGCGGCGGGGAGGTGAACCGTTCGCGGCGCGCACCGCATTCCAATCCTCGCAGGTCTTCCGATGAACTCCCCCGATGCCCGTTCCGCCCCCGTCGCGCCTTCGTACGTTCGTCATCCCGGACTTCTGGCATGGGTCCGCGATGTCGCGACTCTGACCAAGCCCGAACGGATCGTATGGTGTGACGGCAGCGACGAGGAGTACAACCGTCTATGCGCCGAGATGGTCGCAAACGGGACGATGAAGAAGCTCAATCCCGCGAAACGGCCGAACAGCTACTGGGCGGCGTCGGATGCTTCCGATGTCGCACGAGTCGAGGATCGCACGTTCATCTGCAGCGAGAAAGCGGAGGACGCCGGACCGACCAACAATTGGGTTGCGCCGGCGGAAATGCGCCAGACGATGCACCGCCTTTTCGACGGCTGCATGCGTGGCCGCACGATGTACGTGGTGCCGTTCTCGATGGGGCCGCTGGGTAGCCACATCGCGCACATCGGGATCGAGTTGTCCGACAGCCCGTACGTCGTTGTAAACATGAACCTGATGACGCGCATGGGGCGTGCCGTGTACGACGTGTTGGGCAATGACGGTGTTTTCGTCCCCTGCGTGCATTCGGTGGGAATGCCGCTCGCCGCCGGGCAGTCCGACGTGCCGTGGCCGTGCAACAAGGACCACAAGTACATCGTCCACTTTCCCGAGACACGAGAGATCTGGAGTTATGGCTCCGGCTATGGAGGCAACGCGCTGCTCGGCAAGAAGTGCTTTGCGCTGCGTATCGCCTCGGTGATGGGGCGCGATCAGGGCTGGCTCGCCGAGCACATGCTGATCCTCGGTGTCACTGCGCCGTCGGGAGAGAAGACCTACATCGCGGCGGCTTTCCCCAGCGCCTGCGGCAAGACCAATCTGGCAATGCTGATCCCGCCCGAAGGCTTCGAAGGCTGGCAGGTTTCGACGGTCGGCGACGACATCGCCTGGATCAAGCCGCACGACGACGGGAAGTTTTACGCGATCAACCCCGAAGCGGGCTATTTCGGCGTCGCGCCGGGGACTTCGCACGAGTCGAACCCCAATGCGATGCGCATGCTGCACGCCAACGTGATCTTCACCAACGTCGCGCTTACTGATGATGGCGACGTCTGGTGGGAGGGGATGACGAAGAAGCCGCCGGCCCACCTCACCGATTGGCAGGGGCAGTCGTGGACGCCGGGTTGCGGCCGCAAGGCGGCGCACCCGAATGCGCGATTCACCGTCTCGGCGGTGCAGTGCCCGTCCCTCGATCCGCACTGGGACAGTCCGGACGGCGTACCCATCGAAGCGTTCGTGTTCGGAGCGCGGCGCAGCGACACGATTCCGCTCGTCGTGCAGGCGAAGACGTGGGAGGAGGGGGTATACAAGGCGGCAACGATGGGCTCCGAGACCACGGCCGCCGCGACAGGCGCGGTCGGCGAAGTGCGGCGCGACCCGTTTGCGATGCTGCCGTTCTGCGGGTATCACGTCGGCGACTATTTCAATCACTGGCTGAAGATGGGCAAGGCCGTGGCGAAGCCGCCCCGGATCTTCAGCGTCAACTGGTTTCGCACGGACGACAGCGGCAAGTTTGTCTGGCCTGGCTTTGGCCAGAACATGCGGGTGCTGGCATGGGTCGTGGACCGGGCCCATGGCCGTGCTGGCGCCCGGGAGACGGCGTTGGGGTACGAGCCCGATTATCGCGACCTCAATTGGGCAGGACTGGACTTCGCGCCAGAACGCTATGCGCAAGTCATGCGAGTCGACGTTGCGCGGTGGGTGCGCGAACTCGCGTCGCACGACGAGCTCTTCGCAAAGGTAGGGTCGAAGCAGCCGGCGGCGCTGGCAGCCGAGCGCGTGAAGCTAGGGTCTCGTCTGTCAGGGTAAGCATCCACACCGCTGACCGGCAGTGCGGCGAGGGCGTGGGATGCTATCGGCATCGCAATGCGCGTTAACATGCCAACTTATTGATTGTTAAGTAGTTTATTTCTGCAAACGGCAATTCAACATTTGAAGGACGGTCGCGCCAAGCAGCCCTCCAATCCGGAAACAGTTGATCGCCGCTGCGGCATAGGAAAAGTGGCGTGCGTCAGTGATGGCGCGCCATTCCACCAAAGCGCGCGTGCATGCGGCGTGCCAGACATCAACGGCGGCAAGAGTGCCGATCGCGAGCACCATCGGCGCTGGTATCCGGGGTTCGCCGCGCGTTCGCGCCAGAGGAATCGGTCCAGGCCGAGCGTGACCCCTGCCGGACCCTGAGCAGCGCCCGCGATAACCGTCAATCCCGCTTCGGGTGTGGATTTTCCGAGGGCGTGTGTCCGCCCCGGCACCGACGAGATCACATGCGTCACGCGACGCGCGAGGTCGTCAGGAGGGATCGAATTCGAGCTTGCCGGCGCTGCAGAAGCAAACCGGATTCGCCAAGGGAGTCGACCAGGATGGCGGCAGAAGGGGGCGCGTCCCGGATTACGGCGCGCTGCGGCGACATTGCCGCCACCCGGCGGGGTATTGGTTGGGAAACCGTGTCCCAAGATGGTCGTTGCCGACGCACCCCCGGCGACGCGCTAGCCTGCCCAGGCGCGCCACGGCTACCCTTGCAATGGCGGCCTTGCCGCTGCTGCATCGCGGGACTCCGGCGGGTACGATTTCGGGATGGGTCGAGCAGGTGGCGGGCAGCCGAGAAATCGCTCCGAGTGCCGGCAACCCCGCCACAAAGAATTCGAGGATTTGAACGGCTGGATGAACAGGTGTGCTCGACCGGGGTCGCTGGAAGCGATTGTGGACCTCCGGGCCCACCGGGGTCCGGACGTTCCACGTGGAACACCCTGGGGCTGCGGTTGTTCCACGTGAAACAATGCTAGATCGCGCGACGCCACCAGTGCGCCGGCGTCGCTGATCTCGCCGCGGATCGGAGGATCTTCCGGCTGGCTGCAGCATGCTGTGGCAGGTAGGTCGCAGCCGCCGCTCGGCCGGCTGGCCGCTTTGCGCGGACTATGCTTTGCCGTATGATCACGCTCCGGCCACGATCACCGACGCGCAGCGATAACGATTAAAATATCATTTAAATCATGATATTCGGCACACAATATGAGGTCATTGTAGTCGGTGGCGGCCATGCCGGAACCGAGGCTGCGCTGGCGTCGGCACGGATGGGGCGCAGGACGCTGCTGCTCACGCACAACATCGAAACGCTGGGCCAGATGTCTTGCAATCCCTCGATTGGAGGGGTCGGCAAAGGGCATCTCGTCAAGGAGGTCGACGCGCTCGGCGGGGCCATGGCGATCGCGACGGACGAGGCCGGGATCCAGTTTCGCACCCTCAATTCGAGCAAGGGACCGGCCGTGCGGGCGACCCGCGCGCAGGCAGATCGGATCCTCTACAAGGCCGCGATTCGCACCCGGCTCGAGAACCAGCCCAACCTCACGCTGTTCCAGCAGGGGGTCGATGACCTCGCGGTCGACGACCTGGGGTCCGGTCCGCGCGTGAGCGGCGTGATCACGCAAATGGGCGTGACTTTCAAGGCCGATGCGGTGGTCCTGACAGCCGGGACCTTTCTGTCCGGGTTGATTCACGTCGGGATGGAACGCTTCGAAGCCGGGCGCGCGGGGGATCCGCCGGCAAAGACCCTCGGTGCCCGGCTGCGGGAGCTGGCGCTTCCGGCCGGGCGCCTGAAGACCGGCACGCCGCCGCGGCTGGACGGGCGCACCGTGGATTTCTCCGTTCTGGAAGAACAGCCCGGCGACGCGCCGGCACCAGTGATGAGCTTCATCGGCACGCGCGCGATGCACCCGACGCAGGTCGCGTGCTGGATCACGCACACCAACGAACGCACGCACGAGATCATCCGCGGCGGCCTCGATCGTTCACCACTCTTCACGGGTGTCATCAAAGGGATCGGGCCGCGCTATTGCCCATCGATCGAGGACAAGGTCGTGCGATTCGCCGACCGGAACAGCCACCAGATTTTCCTGGAGCCCGAGGGGCTCACGACGAACGAGATCTATCCGAACGGCATCTCGACGTCGTTGCCGTTCGACGTGCAGCTGGCACTGGTGCATTCGATCAAGGGATGCGAGCGGGCGCACATCCTGCGGCCCGGCTACTCGATCGAATACGATTTTTTCGACCCGCGTGCGCTCAGGGCCACGCTCGAGACCAAGGCGATCGGCGGCCTCTTCTTCGCCGGGCAGATCAACGGCACGACGGGATACGAGGAAGCGGCAGCCCAGGGTCTGCTCGCCGGCATCAACGCCGCGCTGTTCGTGCGTGGCGACGATGGCTGGACGCCGCGCCGCGACGAGGCGTATCTCGGCGTGCTCGTCGACGACCTGATCACGCGCGGCGTGACCGAGCCATACCGGATGTTCACCTCGCGCGCCGAGTATCGGTTGCAACTGCGCGAGGACAACGCGGATCTGCGCCTGACCGAGCGCGGCCGTGCGCTGGGCGTCGTTGATGACTTGCGCTGGGACATCTTCGCGCGCAAGCGCGACGCGGTCGCGCGCGAGCTCGAGCGACTCAAGGCCACGTTCGTCAATCCGGCGGTAGTGACGGCGCTCGATGCGCAGCGGGTGCTGGGGCAGCCCATCGAGCGGGAGTACTCGCTCCAGGAGCTGCTGCGCCGACCGGGGGTGAGCTACGCGGCACTGATGACGCTTCCCGAGGCGGGCGCCGCGGCAGACGACCCCCTCGTTGCCGAACAGGTGGAAGTCGCGATCAAGTACGCGGGCTACATCGATCGGCAGCAGGACGAGATCGCGCGGCAGCGGGCGCAGGAGAACCTGCGGCTTCCGGCGGACCTCGATTACCGCACCGTGCGCGGCCTGTCGGCCGAAGTGCAGCACAACCTCAACGCACATAAGCCGGAAACGCTCGGGCAGGCCACCCGCATTTCCGGCATCACCCCGGCCGCAATCTCGCTGTTGCTTGTGCACCTGAAGCGAGGCTTGGGGTCGCCGGCGCCGGTGGACGATCGGCGATCGGCATGAGCCCGCCGGGCCGTCCCAAGGGCGAATACCGGAGCGCGCAGCGCGAAGGTAATCCTGTGAGCCCGCCGGGCCGTCCCAAGGGCGAATGCCGGAGCGCGCAGCGCGAAGGTGCTCCAAGCCTCGCGACGCTTGATCTCGACGCGGGTCTCGAGCAGTTGCGCGCGCTTGGCGGCCCCGCGGCAGCGCTGCCGCGGGGCGCAAGTAGCAGGCTCGCCGCGTATATCGAGTTGCTCGCGAAGTGGAACCGGACCTACAACCTCACCGCGATCCGCGAACCGGAGCGCATGGTGACGCACCACGTGCTCGACGCGCTCGCCGTGCTGCCGTTTCTTTCCGCTGCGACCGCGGGCCCGGAATTGCGCGTGCTCGACGTCGGCAGCGGCGGCGGCGTGCCGGCGCTCCCGCTCGCGATCGCGCGGCCGTCCTGGCACATCGTGGCGCTGGACAGCAGCCACAAGAAAGGGGCATTCCTGCAGCAGGCGGTGATCGAGCTCGCGCTGTCGAATGTCGAAGCCGTGATCGCGCGGGTCGAGGACTTCACGCCGCCGGCGCCGTTCGACGTCGTGATCTCGCGCGCGTATTCCGATCTCGCGACGTTCGCGCAGTCGAGCGCCAGGCACCTTGCGCCGGGCGGGTGGCTCGTTGCGATGAAAGGCGTGTTTCCGGACGAGGAAATCGCGCTGCTGCCACCGGCGTTCCGCGTCGTCGCGTCGCCTGCGCTGGCCGTGCCGGGCCTGGGTGCCGAACGCCATCTCGTCGTGATGGAGCACGCGTGACCAGGATTCTCGCGGTCGTCAACCAGAAGGGCGGCGTCGGCAAGACGACGACGGCCGTCAATCTCGCCGCGAGCCTGACCGCGATGAAGCGGCGCGTGCTTCTCGTCGACCTCGACCCCCAGGGCAACGCCACGACCGGCGCGGGGATCGACAAGCGCGCCCTGGCGGCAACGGTCTACCACGTCCTCCTTGGCGAGAAAGGGATCACCGACGTGCGCGTCGTCTCGCCGACTGGCGGCTTCGATCTGGTGCCCGCGAACCGCGAGCTCGCCGGCGCGGAAGTCGAGCTGGTCGACCTGCCCGAGCGCGAAACGCGGTTGAAGGTGGCCCTCGCCGAAGCGCGGCAGCAGATGCGCGCGGCGATGTCGGACGTCGCGCGGGACTACGATTTCATCCTGCTCGATTGCCCGCCGTCCCTGTCTCTCCTCACGCTGAACGGGCTTTGCGCGGCGGACGCGGTACTGATCCCGATGCAGTGCGAGTACTACGCGCTGGAGGGGCTCTCCGACCTTGTGCAAACGGTAAAGAAGGTCCGCGCGCATCTCAACCCGAAGCTCGAGATCGAGGGGCTCCTGCGCACGATGTACGACCCGCGCAACACGCTCGCGCTCAATGTCGGCGCGGAACTGGAGAAGCACTTCGGCGAAAAGCTCTATCGCACCGTGATCCCCCGCAACATCCGGCTCGCGGAGGCCCCGTCGCACGGCGTCCCTGTACTCCATCTCGACAAGAACTCGAAGGGGGCGCAAGCGTATCTCGCGCTCGCCGGAGAGATGCTGCGCCGAATGGAAATGCAAGCCGCGGCGCGCGCGCAATCGCCGGCCGCGCCGCTCACGTGATTCCCGATGAACGACCCCCACGCTCAATGCGTTCGCTGCCCCCCGCGGGGGCGTACAGCGCCCTTCGGGCGGCCGCGCGGGCGGATGAACGGCCCCCACGCTCACTGCGTTCGCTGCCCCCCGCGGGGGCGCACAGCGCCCTTCGCGCGGCCGCGCGGGCGCTGAGCCCACGGAGAACCCAACGATGATTCGACCCAAGGGCCTCGGCCGCGGTCTCGATGCGCTGCTTGCCGGCACCGACGAGGAAAGCGCGACCGATGCGCTGCAGTCGCTGCCGATCGACCGGATGCAGCCGGGCAAGTACCAGCCGCGCACGCAGATGGACGACGGCGCGCTCGAGGAGCTCGCGGCGTCGATCCGCGAGCACGGCGTGATGCAGCCGGTGCTGGTGCGACCGATCGAAGGCGGACGCTTCGAGATCGTCGCGGGCGAGCGCCGCTGGCGCGCCGCGAAACGCGCGGGCCTTGCCATGGTGCCCGCGTTGGTGAAAGCGGTGCCCGATCAATCGGCGCTCGCGCTCGCCCTGATCGAGAACATACAGCGCGAGGATCTCAATCCGCTCGAGCAGGCCAACGGCATCCACCGCCTGATCGACGAGTTCGGCCTTACGCACGAGGCGGCGGCGAAGGCGGTCGGCCGCTCGCGCAGTGCCGTCACCAATCTGCTGCGCTTGCGCGACCTTGCCAAGCCCGTGCAGGCGTACCTTATGGGCGGGCAGCTCGACATGGGGCACGCGCGCGCGTTGCTCGCGTTGGCGCCGGGCCAGCAGGTGGCCGCGGCCGCGCGCGTGGTCGCACAGGGTCTGTCGGTGCGCGAGACCGAGCGGCTCGTCCACCAGTTCGCGCATCCGGGCCGGCGCGGCGGCAAGCGCGCCGCGCGTGTCGCGGACCCCGACCTCGCGCGGCTGCAGGAGGAGCTGGCCGAATCGCTGGGTGCCAAGGTCACGATCGAACCCAAGGCCAACGGCGCCGGCAAGTTGATCATCGCGTACTCGAGCCTGGAGCAACTCGACGGGATTCTTGCCAAGCTGCGCTGACGGGTTCCGTGCCGGGGCGTGCGGCGCCACGCGATAATGGCGGCAGGAGCGGGCGCCCCCTTCGGGCCTCGGGTCCGACTACCCCTTTGGGAGGCAACATGGCCGGAATGGGCGAATGGGAGGATGCGGAGGCGGGCGTGAAGCGGCGGATCCTGCAGGCGCAGGGGCGGCTGATGCTGATGGAAGTCCGGTTCGCCGCGGGTGCCGCGGGTTACGAGCACAGCCACGTTCATGAACAGATCAGCTATTGCGTCGCCGGACGCTTCGAGTATTCGCTGGACGGGCGCACCCATCTGCTGGCGGTGGGCGAGTCGATCTACGTGCCTGGCAATGCCCGGCACGGCGCGAAGGCGCTCGAGGCAGGCACCTTGATCGACGTGTTCACCCCGGTGCGCGAGGATCTGCTGAGCCCTCGATGAACCGGCGGCGCCAGCCGCCGGTGTCGGACCGCCGGGAACGCGAGACCTGGCAGAACAAGGATCGATGCATGCCGACTCAAGGCGGGCGTGTTCGTGCACAATGACCGCCGCAGGCGGCCACTGGGTGACCCGCAGGGCCGCGCCGTCACAACAAGCCGAGGGCATCCGCGGCTTGCGCCGGCGTATGGCGCGATGGATGCCACTTTCCCCTTTTTCCGCCAGGAGGCACCATGCGAGAACGTGAACTGCGCCATCTGATCGAGGAAGTCCGCGCCGGCGCGCTGCCGCGCCGCAGTTTCATCCAGAAGCTGGTCGGCCTCGGCCTGTCGGCGCCGATGGCGTCGATGCTGCTCATGCATGCCGGCGTGGCCAACGCGCAGGCGGCGCCGGTCTACAAGCCGACCAAACGCGGTGGCGGCGGCGCGCTGCGCGTGCTGTGGTGGCAGGGCGCGACGCTGCTGCAGCCGCACTTCGCCAACGGTACCAAGGACCAGGAAGGCTCGCGCATCTTCTACGAGTCGCTGGCCGTCTGGGACAGCGACGGCAACCTGATCCCCGTCCTGGCCGCGGAGATTCCCAGCCGGGAGAACGGCGGGCTTGCGGCCGACGGCAAGTCGGTCGTCTGGAAGCTGAAGCAGGGCGTCACCTGGCACGACGGGCAGCCGTTCACTGCCGACGACGCGGTCTTCACCTGGGAATACGCCAGGGATCCCGCTACGGCCGCGGTCACCAACGGCGTCTACAAGGACGTTACCGTCACCAAGATCGATTCGCACACGATCCGCGTTGCGTTCGCCAAGCCGACGCCGTTCTGGGCGACGGCCTTCGTCGCGGCCGAGGGCATGATCATCCCCAAGCACCTGTTCGCGCCCTACGCCGGCGCCAAGTCACGCGACGCGCCCACCAACCTGAAGCCCGTCGGCACCGGCCCGTACAAGTTCGTCGACTTCAAGCCGGGCGACATGGTGCGCGGCGAGATCAACACCAGCTACCACATGGCCAACCGCCCGCACTTCGACAGCATCGAGATGAAGGGCGGCGGCGACGCCGTCTCCGCCGCGCGCGCGGTGCTGCAGACCGGCGAGTTCGACTACGCCTGGAACCTGCAGGTCGAGGACGAGGTACTGAAGCGCATGGAAGCCGGCGGCAAGGGCAAGGCCAACATCGTGCCCAGCGGCAACATCGAGTTCATCCAGCTCAACCCGACCGATCCTTACACCGAGGTCGACGGCGAGCGCGCCAGCATCAAGTCCAAGCACTTCGCCTTCAGCGAACCGGCCGTGCGCCAGGCGATGGCGCTGGTGGCCGACCGTCAGGGCATCCAGGACTTCATCTACGGGCGCACCGGCATCGGCCACCGCGAATTTCCTGAACAACCCGTCGCGCTTCCGCTCGCCGAACAACAAGTTCGAGTTCAACACCGACAAGGCCAACGCGATCCTCGAGGCGGCGGGCTGGAAGAAGGGCGCCGACGGCATCCGCGAAAAGGGCGGCAAGAAGCTCAAGTTCGTCTACCAGACCTCGGTGAACGCGCTGCGCCAAAAGGAGCAGGCGGTCGTCAAGCAGGGCGCCCAGAAAGCCGGCATCGATCTGGAGCTGAAATCGGTGACGGCCAGCGTGTTCTTCTCGTCGGACGTCGCCAACCCCGACACCTACGGCAAGTTCTGGTGCGACATGCAGATGTACACCACCACGATGACGCAGCCCGATCCCGAGCGGTTCATGGACCAGTACCTCTCGTGGGAGGTGTCGAGCAAGGCCAACAAGTGGCAGGGTCGCAACATCTGCCGCTGGGTGAACGACGAGTACGACAAGACCTACCGCGCCGCCGAGGGCGAGCTCGACCCGGTCAAGCGCGCGGCTCTTTTCATTCGTCTCAACGACCTGCCGGTGAAGGACGGGGTGATCATTCCGCTCATCGCCCGCCCGCGTGTGAACGGCACCAACCTCAAGCTGGTGGCGATGCCCTCGGGCTGGGACCTCGACTTCTCCGCGCTGCAGAACTGGTACCGCGAGGCCTGATGCGCGCGCCGGATCGGCTTGCGAGCGTTGCGCCGTGCAGAAACGCAAGGGCCGGGCCCTGATCGGGCAGATTCGCCGCGGCGCGCTGCCGCGGCGACTGCGACGGGGCCCGCCGGAGGACCGCCTGCCTTGCCGAGATAAGCCTTGGGCCCGTACGTCCTCCGCCGTCTGCTGATCACGCTGCCCAGCCTGCTGGGCATCAGCGTCGTGCTCTTCACCGTGCTGGCGCTGGCGCCCGGCGACCCATTCGAGGAGCTCGCCACCAACCCGAACGTGCCGGCCGAGGTCAAGCAGATGCTGCGCCAGAAGTTCGGGCTCGACGACCCGGTCTGGCAGCGCTACTTCCGCTGGATCTCGGCGATGCTGCAGGGTGATTGGGGCTTCTCGTTCATCAGCCGCGTCGACGTCGACCAGTTGATCCTGCAGCGCGTGCCGGTGACGCTGGCCGTGATCGGCGCCTCGCAGGTGCTGGCACTGCTGGTGGCGCTGCCGGTGGGGATCTATGCCGCGGTGCGGCCCTACTCGGTGTTCGACCGCATCGCCAGCACGCTGGCCTTCATCGGTTTTTCGCTGCCCACCTTTTTCACCGGCCTGCTGCTGATCCTGCTGTTCTCGATCACGCTCGACTGGCTGCCCTTCGTCTACCGCGCCGACATCCCCGGCAGCGGCTGGGACTGGTGGTGGGCGCACATCAAGCAGGCGATCATGCCGGTGACCGTGCTCGGCCTGGCCCAGGGCGCGAGCTGGATGCGCTACGTGCGTTCCGCCGTGCTCGACGTGATCCGGCTCGACTACGTCACCACGGCGCGCAGCAAGGGCCTGGCCGAGCGCGCGGTGATCGTCCACCACGTGGTGCGCAACGCGCTGATCCCGGTGGTGACGCTGGTCGCGCTGCAGATGCCGGCGGTGTTCGGCGGGGCCATCATCACCGAGCAGATCTTCCGCATTCCGGGCATCGGGTCGCTCCTCATCGACGCCATCCAGCGCAACGACACGCCGGTGGTCATGGCGGTGACCTTCGTGCTGAGCTGCCTCGTGATCCTCTTCAACCTGATTGCCGACCTGCTCTATGGCTGGCTCGACCCCCGCATCAGTTACCGCTGAGGCGCTCGCCCCGCTTCCGCCTTCCGCCACCTCGCCGTGGCACGAGGCCTGGCGCCGCTTCCGCCGCCACAAGATGGCGCTGGCGAGCCTGTTCGTGCTGGCGTTCATGGTGGCAGCGGTGGTCCTGGGGCCGCTCGTCTGGCGCCTGGCGATCAACGACATCGACTTCACCGCGCGGCTGACGACGCCCTCGTTCACGCACCCGATGGGCACCGACGACCTGGGGCAGGACATCCTGGCGCGGATGCTCTATGGGGGACGCATCTCGATCGCGGTGGGCCTCGCGGCGATGGCCATGGCCATTTTCGTCGGCGTGCTCGTTGGCGCCATCGCCGGCATGTCGCGCGGATGGGTCGACACCGTGCTGATGTGGCTGACCGACCTCTTCCTGAGTCTGCCGCAGCTGCCGCTGTTGCTGCTCGTGATCTATCTGTTCCGCGACACCCTGAAGGCCGCCTTCGGCACCGAGGTGGGGGTGTTCATGCTCATTGTCGTGGTGATCGGCGGCCTGCGCTGGATGCCGGTGGCGCGGCTGGTGCGGGCGCAGTTCTTCAGCCTGCGCGAGAAGGAATTCGTCGAGGCGGCGCGCGCGCTGGGTGCCAGCGTGCCAAGGCAGGTCGTCCGGCACATCCTGCCCAATGCGCTGGGTCCGGTGATCGTGGCGGGGACCATCGACGTCGCCGCGGCCATCATCACGGAGAGCACGCTGTCCTTCCTCGGTCTCGGCTTCCCGCCGGATATCCCGACCTGGGGCCGCCTCCTCTACGACAGCAAGGACTATCTCGACATCGCGCCGCACTGGGCGCTGTTCCCGGGACTGGCGATCTTTTTCACGGTGCTGACGATCAACTTCGTCGGCGACGGCCTGCGCGACGCGCTCGACCCGCGTCGGGTGATGTGATGTCAGCGCCGGGCCGTCCCAAGCTGACATCGCTCCCCTCGGGGGAAGGTCGCGCAGCGACCAAGGGGTCCTGATTCCATGTCGCTGCTGGAGATCAAGGGGCTGAAGACCCACTTCAAGACCGACGACGGTTGGCTGCATGCCGTCGACGGTGTGGACCTCGCCATCGACGCGGGCGAGACGGTCGGCGTCGTCGGCGAATCGGGCTGCGGCAAGAGCGTGATGGCGTTGACCGTGTTGAAGCTGATCGCGATCCCGCCAGGGAGGATCGTCGCGGGCCAGGTGCTGTGGCAGGGGCGCGATCTCGTACCGTTGTCGGCGGACGAGATGTGCCGGATTCGCGCCAAGGAGATCGCCATCATCTTCCAGGAGCCGATGACTTCGCTCAATCCCGTGTACTCGGTGGGCCAACAGATCGCCGAGAGCGTCCGCCTGCACGAGGGGTTGTCGCGGAAGGCGTCCATGGACCGGGCGGTGGAGATGCTGCGACTGGTGCGCATACCCACGCCCGAGCACCGAGTGCGCGACTACCCGCACCATTTCTCGGGCGGCATGCGTCAGCGCGTGATGATCGCCATCGCCCTGGCCTGCAATCCGCAGCTGCTGATCGCCGACGAGCCGACGACGGCGCTGGACGTCACCATCCAGGCGCAGATCCTCGACCTCCTGGGCGAGCTCAAGTCGCGCCTGGGGATGGCGGTGATGCTGATCACGCATGCGATGGGCGTGGTGGCCGAGACCGCGCAGCGCGTGGTCGTGATGTACGCCGGGAAGGTGGTGGAAGAGGCGCCCGTGGCCGAGCTCTTCGCGCGGCCGCGCCACCCCTACACGCAGGGGCTGATCCGCTCGATCCCGCGCATCGACACCGCGGCCACGCACAAGGTACGCCTGGAGGCCATCGCGGGCATGGTGCCGAAGCTGATCGCGCCGGCGGAGGGATGCCGCTTTGCCGCGCGCTGCAAGTTCGCGCGGCCGCAATGCGTCACCGCCACGCCACCGCTGCGCGAGGTGTATCCGGGGCACAAGGTGGCCTGCATATTGGAAAGCGCCCTGTCATGACCGAGCCGCTGCTGCGGGTACAAAACCTGGTCAAGCACTTCCCGCTCCGGGGCGGGCTCTTCGGGCGGGAGTTCGATCGCGTGCACGCGGTCGATGGGGTGAGCTTCGACCTCGCGGCCGGCGAGACGCTGGGCCTCGTCGGCGAATCGGGCTGCGGCAAGAGCACCACCGGGCGCTGCGTACTGCGCCTCATCGAGCCGACCGCGGGCGAGGTGTGGTTCGAAGGCAGGAGCGTCACCCGGGCCGGCAAGGAAGAGCTGCGCGCGCTGGCGCGCGACATGCAGATCATCTTCCAGGATCCGTACGCGAGCCTCAATCCGCGCATGACCGTGGGCGCCATCATCGGCGAGGCGCTCACCATCCACAAGCTGACGAAGAACGCGCGCGAGTACGAGGAGCGCATCGTCGAGCTGCTGGAGACCGTGGGCCTCGCGGCCGACTACATGCGCCGCTACCCGCACGAATTTTCCGGCGGTCAGCGCCAGCGCATCGGCATCGCCCGCGCGCTCGCGGTGAGCCCCAAGCTGGTGGTGTGCGACGAGGCGGTGTCGGCGCTGGATGTGTCGATCCAGGCGCAGGTGATCAATCTGCTGGAAGACCTGCGCAGTCAGTTCAACCTGACCTACATCTTCATCGCGCACGACCTCTCGGTGGTGGAGCACATCAGCCATCGCGTGGCGGTGATGTATCTCGGCCGCATCGTCGAGATCGCGCCCGCCAAAGCGCTGTACACCGACCCCAGGCATCCTTACACCGAAGCGCTGCTGTCGGCGGTGCCCATCCCCGACCCGCAGGTCAAGCGTCGGCGCATCGCGCTGCAGGGCGACGTGCCGAGCCCGATCCGCCCGCCATCGGGCTGCCACTTCCACACCCGCTGTCCGATCGCGCAGCAACCGCTGTGCAGCACCGAAAAGCCGCAGCTGAAGCAGACCGGCGAAGGGCACTGGGTGGCGTGCCATCTGCGCAGCTGAACACGACCGGCGCGCAGAAACAGCCCGCCGCGATCGCGACGGAGTGCGGCCAGGGTTTGTTGCGCGACGCCGACGTCCGGTCCGCGGATTCTGCGGCTGCTGCCGGGCGACTCAACTCATCTGTTTCAGCAGCGTCTCCGCGTCGGAGGTCTCGTACTTGCCCGGCGCTTCGATGTTGAGCACCTTGACGACCCCGTTGTCGACCAGCATCGAAAAGCGCTGGCAGCGCACGCCGAGGCCCTTGGCCGTGAGATCGAATTCGAGACCGAGCGCCTTCGTGTAGGCCGCGCTGCCGTCGCCCATCATGCGCACCTTGCCTCCGGTCTTCTGATCGCGCGCCCACGCGCCCATCACGAACGCGTCGTTGACGGACATGCAGATCACGTCGGCAACGCCTTTCGCCTTCAGCTTGTCGATGTTCTGCAGGTAGCTTGGCACGTGCTTCGCCGAGCACGTCGGCGTGAAAGCGCCCGGCAGCCCGAAGATCGCCACCTTCTTGCCGCGCGTCAAATCGTCCACCTTGAACTCGTTTGGGCCGAGCGTGCAGCCGGCGGCCTCGACTTCGATGAATTCGGAAAGCGTGCCTGCGGGCAGCGTGTCGCCTACTTTGATCGTCATGCCATCTCCTTTGGGGGGCGTTCGGCCGCGAACAGGATCGCGGCCTGCATTCGTCGTCCTTGCCCTGGCGCGGGGCTACCCGTCCCTGGGCGGAACCGTGCGGAAAGCAACTGAAGAGCATTGCAGGCCTTGTGCCGAAATACAACCCCACCGCGCGACAGGTCTCCGGCGCCGACGGTTGCCGGAATCCTCCGGTCGCGGTAGCGTTGCGAAACAAGGAGGGGGCCATGGCCACGACCAGAAAATCGACCGCCGTAGCAGCGCCGCGCCGAACCACGCTGTTGATCGCCACCCGCAAGGGCCTGTGGACGCTCGCCGGCGATGCCACGCGCCGCGCATGGAAGCTATCGGGCCCGCATTTCCTGGGGCACATCGTCCACCATGCAGTCACCGACCCGCGCGACGGAAAGACGACGCTCGCCGCGGCACGCACCGGCCACCTCGGGCCCACCGTCTTTCGTTCGACCGACCGCGGCCGGACATGGAAGGAAGCCGCGCAGCCCCCGGCGTTCAAGGCGGGTAGCGGCCGCACGGTCGACCACACGTTCTGGCTCACGCCGGGGCACGCCAGCGAGCCGGGGGTCTGGTACGCCGGTACGTCGCCGCAGGGGCTTTTCCGTTCGGCCGACGGCGGCGTCACGTGGACGGGCGTCGACGGCTTCAACGAGCACCCTCAGCGCAAGGCCTGGTGCGGCGGGGACCAGGACGGCACGCCGGATGGCCCGAAGCTGCACTCGATCAACGTGGACCCGCGGGATGCCCGCCATTTGTACATCGGGATGTCGAGTGGCGGTATCTTCGAGTCGACCGACGGCGGCGCCGACTGGCGACCGCTGAACCGCGGTGTCAAGGCGCTGTTCCTGCCTGATCCCGACCCGGAGTTCGGGCACGATCCGCATTGCCTGCGGCTCCATCCCCGGGACCCCGACCGGCTCTACCACCAGAACCACTGCGGGATCTATCGACTGGACCGTCCGGGTGACCGGTGGGCGGATATAGGTGCGGCGATGCCCAAATCCGTCGGTGCGATCGGTTTTCCGGTTGTCCTGCATCCGCGTGACCCGGAGACCCTGTGGGTGTTTCCGATGGATGGCTCGGACGTTTGGCCCCGGATCTCGCCTTCCGGGAAGCCGGCAGCCTATCGTTCGGTCAATGGCGGCAAGACCTGGCAGCGGCAGGCGACGGGCCTGCCGAAGGCGCAAGCCTGGTGGACGGTCAAGCGACAGGCAATGACCGCAGACCAAGCAGCGACAGTGGGCGTTTACTTCGGGACGACGAGCGGTGAAGTCTGGGGGAGCCGTGACGAAGGACGCAGCTGGAAATGCCTGGCGCGGCACCTGCCGCACATCTACGCCATCGAAGTGGCGTGAGGTGCGGCGTGGCCCCGGCCGCGCGGATGGGTCGGGCCGCGGGTGGGCCCCCGGCGAGGGGCGCATGATCGTCCGCATTCCGGGTCTGCTCCGCTCCTATACCGGAGGCGTCGAGACCGTCGAGGTCGCGACCGCGGTGACGCTCGCCGAAGCGCTGGACGCGCTGGACGCTCGGTTCCCGGGGCTGCGCTTCCGGATCGTCGATGAGCAGGCCGCGATCCGTCCGCACATCAAGCTGTTCGTGGACGGAATGCTTGCCCGGAACCTGTCCGTGCCGTTGGCCTCGGCCAGCGAGCTGATGATCGTCGGCGCGCTGTCCGGAGGTTGATCCTGCGCAAGAACGGGCACTGCATCCCAGCACATTCATTGCGACGCAGCGTGCCGAGCCGCTATAATCCTCCAGGTTGTAGCCGTTGGAAGCGCCTGCAAGCGCCATGCATCACGCGCGAGTGGCGAGTGATCTCCCCGCTCAAGACCAAGCCCATTCGCACCGTTCTGCTGTGGCAGTTCTTCGCCACGCTGGCGATGGCGGCGATCGCGGGGGTGTGGGCCGGCGGGCATGGTGCGATGTCGGCGCTGTTGGGAGGCAGCGTCAATCTCGCCGCAGGCGTGGTCTACGCTTTCCTGCTCGGCGTCGGGCTGCGCGCCAGACCGGTCCCGGATGTCGGGACATCGCTTTTTGCGATGCTGCGAGCTGAAGCGGCCAAGATTCTGGTGATCGTCGGCGGCCTGGTGCTGGCGCTGACGACCTACCGGGACCTTGTTCCGGCGGCGTTCTTCACGGCGTTCGTGGTCACCGTGATCGTGTTCAGCATGGCGATATTCGTCCGCGAATAGATCGAATCGAAACAGGGGTGGGGCTTGTGGCTGCCGAATCCGAACTGAATCCGACGACCTATATTCAGCATCACCTCACGTTCCTGACGAAACCCGTCGGCGAAGCGGGCGGCTTCTGGTCGGTGAACTGGGACACGCTCGTCACCACCGGGGTCATCGGCATCCTCGCCTTCGGCTTTCTCTGGCTCGTCACGCGCCAGGCTTCGTCCGGGATTCCGTCGAAGCGGCAGGCGTTCGTCGAGCTGACCGTCGGCTTCGTCAACGATCAGGTCAAGGGCATCTACCCGGGCGACAACAAGCTGGTCGCGCCGATCGCGCTCACCACGTTCGTGCTCGTGCTGTTCCTGAACGCGATGGATTTCCTGCCCGTCGACATCATGTCGTGGATCTACGCGCACGTGTTCCACCAGCACACGTGGCGCGGCGTGCCCACGGCTGACGTCAACACGACGTTCGCGCTGTCGCTGTCGGTGTTCGCGCTGATGATCTACTACAGCATCAAGGTCAAGGGGCTCGGTGGGTGGATCCACGAGCTCTTCTGCTCGCCGTTCGGCGGCAACCCGCTGCTGTGGCCGTTCAATCTGCTGTTCAACCTGGTCGAATACGTGTCGAAGCCGCTGTCCCACTCGCTGCGGCTGTACGGCAACATGTACGCGGGTGAGATCATCTTCATGCTGCTGGGCCTGTGGGCGGCGACGGGCGTCGTCGGCGTGGTCGTTCGGCGGCGTGCTGAACCTCGGCTGGTCGATCTTCCACATCCTGATCGTCGTGCTGCAGGCGTACATCTTCATGATGCTCACCATCGTGTACATCGCGATGGCGCACGAACACCACTGAAATCCCCCCGTTTGTCTTAACCGTCCAACCCCACGTTCAGAAAGGAACAACAATGGACAAGCTCGCACTGGTTGCGCAGATCCAGGCCTACACGGGCATCGGCATCGGTCTCATCATCGGGCTCGGTGCGCTCGGCGCCTGTGTCGGCGTCGGCATCATGTGCTCCCGGTTTCTCGAAGGCGCGGCCCGCCAGCCGGAATTGATGCCGCAGCTGCAAGCCAAGGTGTTCCTGCTGCTCGGCCTGATCGACGCATCGTTCATCATCGGTGTCGGCCTCGCGATGCTGTTCGCGTTCGGCAATCCGCTGATCCCGCCCGGGCTCAAGTAAGGACCCCAGCGAACCCCATCGAACGGCCGGAGGGCAGCCATGAACATCAACCTTACGCTGCTGATGCAGGCCGCGGCCTTCGCCGCGTTCATCTGGTTTACGGCGAAGTTCGTGTGGCCGCCGCTGATGCGCGCCATCGACACCCGCCAGAAGCAGATCGCGGACGGGCTCGCCGCCGGCGAGCAGGGTCGCCAGAGCCTCGCCAGCACCGAGAAGCGCATTGCCGACATGATGGCCGAGGCCAAGACGAGGAGCTCCGAGATCATCGCGCAGGGCGACAAGCTCAAGACCGAGACGATCGACGCGGCCAAGGCCCAGGCCAAGGCCGAAGCCGACCGCATCCTCGCCGGCGCCAAGGCGGAGATCGAGCAGGAGATCATGCGGGCGAAGGAGGCGCTGCGCAACCAGGTCGCGGACCTCGCGGTCGCCGGCGCGGCGAAGATCCTGAAGCGCGAAGTCGACGCCAAGGCGCACGCCGATCTCCTCGCGGCGATCCGGCAGCAACTCTGACGGACGCGCGATGGCCGAGCTGACAACGATTGCCCGACCCTACGCCGAAGCGGCGTTCCGGATCGCGCGCGAAGGAAACGCGCTGCCGGCTTGGTCGCAGATGCTGCGCTTCCTTTCCGACGTCGCGGCCGACCCGCAGGCGGCGGCCGCGCTGGACAATCCGAAGCTCACCGCCGCCGACAAGACGGCGCTGCTGCTGTCCATCGGCGGCGATCGCCTCGATCCGACCGGCCGCAATTTTGTCCGGGTGCTGATCGACGCCGACCGCATCGCGGTGCTGCCGCAGATCCGCGCGCTGTACGAGGCGCTGAAGAACGAAACAGAAGGCGTGGCGGAGGCCCGGATCGACAGCGCCTTCCCGCTTTCCGAGGGCCAGCTCGCCGAGCTCATGGCGGCGCTCGAGAAACGTTTTGGCAAGAAGATCGAGGCGACCGTCAACGTCGACCCGGCGCTGGGCGGCGGCGCGCGGATCACCGTTGGCGACACTGTGATCGACGGCACCATCGAAGCGCAGCTGGCGGCGATGGCCACCCAGTTACGGGGCTAATTTCGAAACTACCGCGTGCCGGCGGCAGGATGGCCGGTGCGACGCGAGGACACCATGCAGTTGAATCCTTCAGAAATCAGCGAACTGATCAAGAGCAAGATCCAGAACCTGGACACCGGCGCCACCGTGCGCACGCAGGGGACGGTCGTCTCCATCTCCGACGGCATCGCGCGCGTCCACGGGCTCTCCGACGCGATGGCAGGCGAGATGCTCGAGTTCCCCCGCAACACGTTCGGCCTCGCGCTCAACCTCGAGCGCGACTCGGTCGGCGTCGTGATTCTCGGCGAGTACGAGCACATTTCCGAAGGCGACACCGTCAAGTGCACGGGCCGCATCCTGTCGGTGCCGGTCGGACCGGAGCTGATCGGACGCGTGGTGAATTCGCTCGGCCAGCCGATCGACGGCAAGGGGCCGGTCACGGCCAAGGAATCGGACGTCATCGAGAAGGTCGCGCCGGGCGTGATCTGGCGCAAATCGGTGTCGCAGCCGGTGCAGACCGGCCTGAAGGCGATCGACGCGATGGTGCCGATCGGCCGCGGCCAGCGCGAACTCATCATCGGCGACCGCCAGACGGGCAAGACCGCGGTGGCGATCGACACGATCATCAACCAGAAGGGCAAGGAGCTCATCTGCATCTACGTCGCGATCGGGCAGAAGGCCTCGTCGGTCAAGAACGTGATCCGCAAGCTCGAAGAACATGGCGCAATGGACTACACCATCGTCCTCGTGGCCACGGCCTCCGAATCGGCGGCGATGCAGTACATCGCGCCCTATTCCGGCTGCACGATGGGCGAGTACTTCCGTGACCGCGGGCAGGACGCGCTCATCATCTACGACGACCTGACCAAGCAGGCCTGGGCCTACCGGCAGGTGTCGCTGCTGCTGCGCCGTCCGCCGGGCCGCGAAGCCTATCCGGGCGACGTGTTCTACCTGCACTCGCGGCTGCTGGAGCGCGCGGCGCGCGTCTCCGAGGAGTACGTCGAGGCGTTCACCAAAGGCGCGGTCAAGGGCAAGACCGGCTCACTGACGGCGTTGCCCATCATCGAGACGCAAGCGGGCGATGTGACCGCGTTCGTGCCGACCAACGTGATCTCGATCACCGACGGCCAGATCTTCCTGGAAACGGATCTCTTCAACGCCGGCATCCGCCCGGCGATCAACGCGGGCATCTCGGTGTCGCGGGTCGGCGGCAATGCGCAGACCAAGATCATCAAGAAGCTAGGGGGCGGCGTACGCCTGTCGCTCGCGCAGTTCCGCGAGCTGGCCGCGTTCGCGCAGTTCGCCTCGGACCTCGACGAAGCGACCCGCAAGCAGCTGGACCGTGGCCGTCTCGTCACCGAGTTGATGAAGCAGCCGCAGTACGAGCCACTGCAGGTCAACGAGATGGCGGTGACCCTGTTCACGGTGAACAAGGGGTACTACGACGACATTCCGGTAGAGAAGGCACTGCCGTTCGAGGCGGCGCTGCGCGCCTTCCTCAAGAGCAAGTATGCAGCGCTGATGGCGAACATCGAAAAGACCAAGGACCTCTCGGCCGACGACGAGAAGGCACTCGTCGCCGCGGTCGAGGACTTCAAGAAGAACGGCGCGTATTGACCGAATGAGGAAGCCAAAGGCACGGGGCGCGCAGCGGCTTTGCCGCGACCTCGCGATAAGGGCGAAAGATGGCCGGGTTCAAGGAAATAAAGAACAAGATCAAGAGCGTGCAGAGCACGCGCAAGATCACCAAGGCGATGGAGATGGTCTCGGCCTCGAAGATGAAGAAGGCCCAGGACCGCATGCGCGCGTCACGGCCGTACGTCGAGCGTGCGCTGCAGATCGCACTGCACGTCGCCAAGGCCAACACCGAGTACAAGCATCCGTTTCTCGCGAAGCGCGCAACGGTCAAGCGCGTCGGCGCGATCGTCGTCACCACCGACAAGGGGCTGTGCGGCGGCCTCAACACCAACATCCTCCGGCTGGTCCTCAATGCGCACAAGGAGTGGCGCGCGAAAGGGCTCGAGGTCGACTACTGCGCGATCGGCGGCAAGGGGCTGGGCTTTCTCACCCGCCTCAATGCCCACGTGGTCTCGGACGCGGTGCAACTCGGCGACCGCCCGCATCTCGACAGGATGGTCGGTCCGGTCAAGGTGCTGCTCGACAAGTACGTCGACGGCACCCTCGACGAGGTGCACGTGTTCTTCACGACGTTCATCAACACGATGAAGCAGGAAGCCCGGCACGGGACCATGCTGCCGATCCCCGAGACATTCAGGACGCCGGGCACCGGCGAGGTGCGCAAGGCGGACGCCGCGGCAGGGTCGTGGGACTACATCTACGAGCCGGACGCGAAGGAGCTCCTCGACGCTGTGCTGCGACGCTACGCCGAAGCGATCGTGTTCCAGATGGTGAACGAGAACATGGCCTCCGAGCAGTCGGCGCGGATGGTCGCGATGCGCGCGGCATCCGACAACGCCGGCACGATCATCGACGAGCTGCAGCTCATCTACAACAAGACCCGCCAGGCAGCGATCACCAAGGAACTGGCGGAGATTGTCGGCGGAGCCGCGGCGGTCTAAGGCACGGTCTAAGGGGACAGACCACGTTTTCCGATTCGCAAAGACACGCGGGGGACCACGATATCGACCGGAAAACGTGGTCTGTCCCCTTTCGAAGCAACGCAACCTGAGGACGCGAACATGAATCAAGGAACCATCGTCCAGTGCATCGGCGCGGTCGTCGACGTGGAATTCGCGCGCACCGAAATGCCGAAGATCTACGACGCCCTCAAGATGGACGAGATCGGGCTGACCCTCGAGGTCCAGCAGCAGCTGGGCGACGGCATCGTGCGCACGATCGCCCTCGGCAGCTCCGACGGGCTGCGCCGCGGGATGACCGTCGTCAACACCGGCAATCCGATCACGGTGCCGGTCGGTGGCAAGACGCTCGGCCGCATCATGGACGTGCTGGGCCGCCCGATCGACGAGCGGGGCCCGGTCGACGCGGAAAAGCTGATGTCCATCCACCGCAACGCGCCGACGTTCGAGGAGCTGTCGCCGTCGCAGGAGCTGCTCGAGACCGGCATCAAGGTGATCGACCTCTGCTGTCCGTTCGCCAAGGGCGGCAAGGTCGGCCTGTTCGGTGGCGCCGGCGTGGGCAAGACCGTCACGATGATGGAGCTCATCAACAACATCGCGACCGCCCATGCGGGCCTGTCGGTGTTCGCCGGCGTGGGCGAGCGCACGCGCGAGGGCAACGATTTCTACCACGAGATGATCGACGCCGGCGTCGTCAACAAGGACGAGCTCGGCAAGTCCAAGGTGGCCATGGTGTACGGCCAGATGAACGAGCCGCCGGGCAACCGGCTGCGCGTCGCGCTGACCGGCCTGACCATCGCCGAGAGTTTCCGCGACGAAGGCCGCGACGTGTTGCTGTTCATCGACAACATCTACCGCTTCACGCTCGCCGGCACCGAGTGCTCGGCGCTGCTCGGCCGGATGCCGTCGGCGGTGGGCTACCAGCCGACGCTGGCCGAGGAAATGGGTCGGCTGCAGGAGCGGATCACGTCGACGAAGAACGGCTCCATCACGTCGATCCAGGCCGTCTACGTGCCCGCGGACGACCTGACCGACCCGTCGCCGGCGACGACCTTCGGCCACCTCGACGCGACCGTCGTGCTGTCGCGCGACATCGCGTCGCTCGGCATCTATCCTTCGGTCGACCCGCTCGACTCGACGTCGCGCCAGATCGACCCGCACGTGATCGGCGAGGAGCATTACAACACGACGCGCGGCGTGCAAGCGGTGCTGCAGAAGTACAAGGAACTGCGCGACATCATCGCCATCCTCGGCATGGACGAGCTCTCGCCCGAGGACAAGCTCGCCGTGGCGCGCGCCCGCAAGATCCAGCGCTTCCTGTCGCAGCCGTTCAGCGTGGCCGAGGTCTTCACCGGCTCGCCGGGCAAGTACGTGTCGCTGAAGGAAACGATCAAGGGCTTCAAGATGATCGTCGACGGCGAGTGCGACCATCTGCCCGAACAGGCGTTCTACATGGTCGGGCCGATCGAGGACGCGTTCGAGAAGGCCAAGACGCTGCAATGATCAAGTCCGCGAGGACGTGAAGGAAAGCCATGGCCAACACCATTCACGTCGACGTCGTCAGCGCCGAAGAGCAGATTTTCGCCGGCGAGGCGGAATTCGTCGTGCTGCCCGGTGTCGTGGGCGAGCTCGGCATCTACCCGCGCCACACGCCGCTCCTCACGCAGATCAAGCCGGGCGCGGTCCGCATCAAGGTTCCCGGCCAGACCGAGGAGGAGCTCGTGTTCGTCCAGGGCGGATTCCTGGAGGTGCAGCCGAACCGGGTGACGGTGCTCGCCGACACCGCCATTCGCGCCAAGGATCTCGACGAAGCGTCGGCTCTGGAATCGAGAAAGGCGGCGCTGGAGCGAATGCAGAACAAGACGTCGAAGGAGGAGATCGCCGTCGCCGAGGCCGAGCTCTCGATCGCCGTCGCCCAGCTCGCGGCGATCCGCAAGATGCGGCATCGCGCCTGACCGGCGCTAGCAGGGCGCGAGTTGCTGTCGCGCGAGCGTCACCCAATAGCTCGCGCCGATCGGCAGCGCGTCGTCGTTGAAGTCGTAGTGCGGGTTGTGCACGTTGGGCGTTTCCGGCCCGCGTCCCGCCCCCAGCCAGACATAGCACCCCGGCTTCGCCTGCAGCATGAACGCGAAATCCTCGCTGCCCATGTTCGGCGTCGGATCGCTGTCGACGTTGGCGGCGCCGACCACGGCGGTTGCGGCGGCGAGCGCGTGCTTCGTCTCCGTGGCGGCGTTGACGGTCGCCGGATAGCGGCGCTCGTAGCGGACGGTCGCGGTCATTTCGAACATCGCGGCGGCGCCGGCGACGATCGCGCGCATCCTCTGCTCGATCAGGTCCTGGACGGCGGGATCGAAGCTGCGCACGGTGCCGCGCAGCACGACCTCCTGCGGGATCACGTTCCAGGTGTCGCCGCCGTGGACCTGGGTGACGCTGACCACACCGGCCTCGAGCGGATGCAGGTTGCGCGCGACGATCGTCTGCAGCGCGCTGATGGCATGCGCGACGAACAGCATCGGGTCCTTGCCGGTGTTGGGCATCGCGGCGTGCGCGCCCTTGCCGGTCGCGATGATTTCGAATATGTCGAACGCGCCCATGAACGGCCCGGCGCGCGTCGCGATCGTGCCGAGCGGCAGCAATGGCCAGTTGTGCATCCCGTAGACGGCACGCATCGGGAAACGTTGGAACAGGCCCTCCTCGACCATCACCCGGCCGCCGCCCTCGTTCTCCTCGGCGGGCTGGAAGATGAAGTAGACGGTGCCGCTGAAATCGGGCTTTCGCGCGAGCACGGAAGCCGCGCCCAGCAGCATCGCCGTGTGGCCGTCGTGGCCGCAGGCGTGCATCTTGCCCGCGATCGTCGACGCGTGCGTGACGCCGGATTGCTCGTGAATGTGCAGGGCATCGAGATCGGCGCGCAGGCCGATCGCATCGCCGCCGGATCCGCCGTGCAGCACGCCGACCACACCGGTCCGCGCGATGCCCGCGTGCACCTCGAGCCCGAACGAGCGGAGCTTGTCGGCAACGAAGGCGGAGGTCGCTGTCTCCTCGAACGCAGTCTCGGGGTGCGCGTGGATGTGGTGCCGCCAGCCTCTGAGCTCGGGCAGGAGCGCCGTGACTTCGGGAAGGAGCTGCATGGAAACCTCGCGCCATTCCGGCTGGAAGAACCGTGATGTTAGCGCATGCGCGTACCGTAGCCGGATTTGCGCGGGCGCTGCGTTAGAATCGGGGGCAAGCACAAACAATATTCCGCCATGTCCCCTTCCTCCCCGCAGTTCGACCTGCTCGTCGTCGGCGCCGGCATCAACGGCGCCGGCATCGCGCGCGATGCCGCAGGGCGCGGGCTCAAGGTGCTGCTGGTCGAGCAGGGCGACATCGCGGCGGCGACCTCGCAGTGGAGCACGAAGCTGATCCATGGCGGATTGCGCTATCTCGAGCAATACGAATTCCGTCTGGTTCGCGAGTCCCTCGCCGAGCGCGAGGTGGTGTTGCGGCAGGCACCGCACATCGTGGCGCCCCTGTCCTTCGTGCTGCCGCACGAACCCCACCTGCGTCCGGCGTGGATGCTGCGCGCGGGCCTCTTCCTGTACGACCATCTCGGCCAGCGCGAGACGCTGCCGGCTTCGTTCGGCGTCGACCTGTCGCGAACGCCGTGGGGCGCGGGGCTCAAATCCAAGTTCAGCAAGGGGTTCGTCTATGCCGATGCGCGCGTCGACGACGCGCGGCTCGCGGTGTTCAACGTGATGGACGCGCGTCTGCGCGGCGCCGAGGTCCGCGTCGGGACGCGGCTCGTCACCGCGCGGCGGGAGCGCGACGCCGGCGGGTCCTATTGGCGGGCCACGCTCGCCGGGCCGGCAAAGGTGACGACCGAGGTGACCGCCAAAGTGCTCGTCAACGTCGCCGGGCCGTGGGTCAAACGCGTGCGCGACGCTATCAACGGCACGCCGTCGAAGGAGAACGTGCGCCACGTCAAGGGCAGCCACATCGTCGTGCCGCGCGTGCACGAGGGTGAGCATGCGTACATCCTGCAGAATGCCGACAAGCGGATCGTGTTCGTGATCCCGTATCAGGACCGCTACACGCTGATCGGGACCACCGACGTGCCGGTGGAGGCGTTCGAACAGCCCGAGATCTCGCGCGAAGAAATCGACTACCTGCTGGCGCTCGCCAACACCTACCTTGCGCAGCCGCTCGTCGCGCAGCGATGTCGTGTGGACGTTCAGCGGCATTCGCCCGCTCTACGACGACGGCGCCTCGGACCCATCGGCGATCACGCGCGACTACGTGTTCAAGCTCGACACCGGGGACGACGCCGGCGCCGCGGCGCTGTCGATCTACGGCGGCAAGATCACGACCTACCGCAAGCTCGCCGAGCACGCGCTCGACGAGCTGAAGTCGTTCCTGCCGCCGATGCGGCCCCGATGGACGAAGCAGGCGGTGCTCCCCGGCGGCGACCTGCCGGCCGGTGGGCTCCCGGCCTGGATCGCCGAGCTCGTGCGGCGGTTCCCGGGGCTGCCGGCCGATCTGCTGCGCGACCTTGCGCGCCGCCACGGCACGCGCGCGGTCGCGCTTCTCGACGCCGCGAAGACGCGCGCGGACCTGGGCGAGGACTTTGGCCACGGACTCACCGCAGCCGAGATCGACTACCTGGTGCGCGAGGAGTGGGCGCGCAGCGGCGAGGACGTGCTCTGGCGCAGAACCAAGTGCGGCATCGGCATGACGGCCCGGGAGCGCCAGCGCGTCGCGGCGTACGTAACGAAGGCTCTGGCGGCGGCCGATGCGCCGGCCCCGTAGCGAGGCTGCGTGAACGGCGCGCCATGCGGCCGTTGACAACGATGCCGGACGAAGTCCGGCGCGCGATTCGCGTTGTCCTCACCGACATCGACGACACGTTGTCGACGCACGGCCGGCTGACCGCCGAAGCCTATGCGGCGATGGAGCGGCTACGCGCCGCAGGGAGGCTCGTGATCCCCATCACCGGCCGGCCCGCGGGCTGGTGCGACCACATCGCGCGGATGTGGCCGGTCGACGCCGTCGTTGGCGAGAATGGCGCTCTTTACATGCGTTACGACGATGCGCGACACCGATTGGTCCGGCGCTTTGTCGACGATGAGCGCACGCGACGGACGCACCGCGCACGCCTCGCCGCGATTGCCGAGAAGATCGTCGCCGCGGTGCCGGGCTGCGCGCCCGCGTCTGATCAGCTCTATCGCGAGACCGACCTCGCGATCGATTTCTGCGAGGATGTGGCTGCGCTTCCGCGCGCGTCCGTCGATCGCATCGTCGCACTGATGCAAGCGGAGGGCATGACGGCGAAGGTGAGCTCGATCCACGTCAACGGCTGGTTCGGCAGCTACGACAAGCTGACGATGACGCGGATGCTCCTCGCCGAAGCGTTCGCGATGGATCTCGATGCCGAGCGCGGCCGCACGGTCTTCGTCGGCGACTCGCCGAACGACGCGCCGATGTTCGCGTTCTTCCCGCACGCGGTTGGCGTGGCGAACGTCCGTGAGTTCGACGACCGTATCGCGACGCTGCCGGCGTATGTCACTCAATCCGACGCCGGGGCGGGGTTTACCGAGCTGGCGGATTTCCTGCTGGTCTAGCCGCGGTGCGCAAGGCCTCGTCCGCCGCGTCTTTCGTGACGCGCTGATCTGGTTACGCGCCGGCCGAACGACGCGAGCGCTGACCGGCCGGCAAATCGCGCCGCGCCGCCCAGGCCTTCCTCGATGCGCAGGGCTTCGTTCCATTTGGCCATGCGCTCGGAGCGCGCGAACGAGCCCACCTTGAGCTGGCCTGCGTTCCAGCCCACCGCAAGATGAACGATCGACGTGTCCTCGGTTTCGCCCGAGCGCGCAGAAACGATCGTGGCAAATCCCGCCGCTTTGCCCGCGGCGAGCGCCGCCAGCGTCTCGGTGAGCGTGCCCGCCTGATTCGGCTTGATCAGCACGGCGTTGCACGCGCGATCCGCGGCGGCCTGCACAACGCGTTCGGCGCTCGTGGTGAGGTAATCGTCACCGATGATCTGGACACGGGTGCCGGCGGCACGGGCAAAGGCGATCCAGCCGTCGCGGTCATCCTCGGCCAGCGGATCCTCGATCGATGCGATCGGATATCGGTCGAGCCAGCCGAGAAGAAGCTCAATCATCCCGTTGCGATCCAGTTCGCGGCGCTCGAGCCCCAGCCGGTAGGTGCCCGTCCCCGCCGAATTCCGATGCGGCGATGTCGAGCGAGATCGCGATATCGTCGCCAGGCACGAAGCCGGTGCGTTCGATGGCGCGCACCAGCATCGCGAGTGCTTCCTCGTTGGTGTCGAACGCGGGCCACCATCCGCCTTCATCGGCCACGCCGGCCAGCTTGCCGGCATCGCGCATCAATTCGCCGGCGGCGCGATAGACCTCGGCGGTCATCGCGAGCGCCTGCGCGAACGACGTCGCGGCGACGGGCATCACCATCAGGTCCTGGATGTCGATCCGCCGGCCGGCGTGCGCGCCACCCCCGAAAATCTGGATTTCGGGAAGCGGAAGCGAGGCCGGTTCGGTGTCCGCAAGGTAACGCCACAAGGGCCATCCGCGCGCGGCCGCCGCCGCCTGCGCGACGGCGAGCGACACGGCGACCGTGGCGTTGCCGCCGAGCTTCGCCTTGTTCGGCGTTCCGTCCAGCGCGATGAGCGCCGCATCGGCGCCGGCCTGGTCCGACGGGTCGCGGCCGACAAGCGCGCGGCGCACGGGCCCGTTGACGTTCGCGATCGCCTGCGTGACGTCCATTCCGCCGAAGCGCGCGCCACCGTCGCGCAGATCGATCGCCTCGCGCGAGCCGCGCGAGGCGCCCGCGGGCGCAATCGCGCGGCCGACGGCGCCGCTCTCGAGCGTGACTTCCGCTTCCAGCGTGGGCCGTCCGCGCGAATCCCAGACGCGCCGGGCGCGGACGTCGGCAATGGCGCCGCTCACGTTGTTCCCGCGTCCAGCCAACGCCGCGCGATTTCGGAAAGAGTGGCGACCGGGCTGGCAAGCAGCGATCGCGCGAACCTCCGGACAGCGTCCTTCTGCGGCGCGCCTGTCAGGTATTCGACCGGTGATTTGCCGTCGATGCGTGCCAGCATGAGGCCAGGGAGCAACGCTGCCGTGCGCTGCTCGCAGCTTGCTGGCGTCTCCCAGGCGACGTGCGCGAAGTACGCATCCGCCAGCGCCGCATACGCTTCGACGTAGCGCGCGCGCCATTGCGGCCGCCACGCACCCTTGAGCAGCAGGTGGTTCAGCATGAAGGCGAGGTCGAACGCGGGGTCACCGTACCACGCGCACTCGGCGTCGAGGATCACCGGGCCCGCGGGCCCCTGCAACAGATTCTTTGGGCTGAAATCGCCGTGGACCAGGACGCGCTTGGTTGTGCGGGTTGTCTCGACGAGCGCGTTGAAGCGAGCCGCGAGATCGGGATGCGCGCGCGCCGTGGCGACGAGATAGGGCTCCAGTCGGATCGCGTGGAAGATGTCGTCGGTCGGAAACCGCGCCGCGATGTCGGGATGGTCCGCCGTCGCGGCGTGAATCCGGCCGAGCATGTCGCCTGCGGCCGCCGCTGTCGCAGTGTCGATGTTGCCGGACTGAAGCAGATCCTTCCAGACGGGGTGAGCGTCCGGTGCGAGAAACGCCATCGCGAAACATCCGGTCGCGCGATCCTCGCCCAGGATCGTGGGAACCGCCTCCGGGACAATGCCGCCGGCCACGCGCATCCATTCGACCTCCCAGCGGTTGCGCTCGACGGGCGCGCGCCAATCGGCGGCGACCTTCAATTTGGCCAGCGCGCGCTTGATGCAGACGGGTCCCGACGGAAGGTCGACGCGGTAGATTTCGGAGGACACGCCGCCGGGCAATGGCACGAATCTGGCCGGTGTGTTAGCGCTTACTATCGACATGCGCACCAGCGCACCAACAAGTACGGAATCGGTGCTCTCGTTTGCCGACAATGTGGGTGCAGGGATGTTTCGGTCCATCGTCAGAAAAACATCATCAATCATTATATTTGCGAGGGAGTCCTGATCTATCATAACAACCGCCGACGCTAAACCCCTGACCTAATAAAGGTAGCGGTGATTGGGGAAGGCACCACACGCGCAGGGAGGCGTTTACGATGATCCGGTACGGATTCAACATTCGCACCAAAACCGGCCAGCGGGTGGAGAACATCCAGATCATGGCTGCGAATCTCGACGATGCCGAGCGCCGCCTTCGGCAGATGTACATGCACTGCGAGATCATGGACATCCGCCAGCAAGCCGCGCCACGCCGCGTGGACTCGCTCGACGTCGAGGGTGTGATCGAAATGATCAGCTCGGCACCGTCAGGTCACAAACCCGGCACTCACTAGTTCGTCGCCGAGGGCCTGGTAATCCTCCGCACCCTTACTGCCGGGCGCATGTCGGAAAATATCGAGTTCCAAATCCGGGCTCTCGGCCAGCCTAACGCTTTCGCGGATCTTCGTCGTGCAGACCTCGTCCGGCCGGAAGGCGGAGCTCATGCGCGCGACGACTTCGTAGCTCATTTTGCGGCGCACATCGAAGCGTGTCAGCACGTAGCGCCGCGGCAGCCGCCGCTTGAAGACAGGCTCGAGCGCATTCAACGCCCGCTCGACGTGCAGCGCGCTCCGCAGCGAAAGAAAGTCGCAGGACACCGGCACCAGCAGGACGTCGCAGGCGAACACGGCATTGAGCGACAGCACGTTGAGCAACGGGCAGCAATCGATGACGACCGGTCCCGGACTCGCGTTCGCCTCGTGCAGCGCCCGCCGCAGCTTGGTGACGACGTTGACGCTCTTGCCAAGCAGCGAGTCGACCTTCGAGAGATCGAGGTGCGCCGGGCACAGCACGACGCCGCTGCGCGTGATCCGCGCTATGTCGGCGAGCGGCCGCTGGTGCACGAAGAAACTGTAGACCGAGTCGTCCGCGAGTCTTGGCTGGACGCCGAATACATGCGACAGGTGCGCCTGCGGGTCGAGGTCGATGCCCATCGGGCGCTGGCCGCGTCGGGCGATCGTGGCGAGCAGATTGAGTGCCGTTGTCGTCTTGCCGACGCCGCCTTTCTGGTTGAACACCGCAAGAATGGCCATCGCCGAGAATACTCCAAGGTCCCGCGAGCCCGCAGCGCTTGTCCGCCACCAAAGCGCGCGCTGCGATTGGCCAAACCCATTGGAAGCGGGCAGCTCGGACCAGGTGAATTGTAGTTCCAGCCGGCGCTTCGCGGCGGGTCTCGGGGATCCAGCCAAGGCTGCACCTCGCGGCGCCTTGCTTCACGCCATCCCTCCTGGACCACACCCGTCGCGGCGTTGCGGATACCAACAATGCCGCCGGAATGGCGCTCAGCCGCGGCCCGGATAGGGCGCGGCAAGCGAATCACGTAAAATTCGGCCAGCTCATGGTGACCCCGCCGCCCTCGCCTCTAAATATCGCGATCCTCGCTGCCGGCCAAGGCAAGCGAATGCGCTCCGGTTTGCCGAAGGTGCTGCATCCCCTCGGGGGCCGGCCGTTGCTCGCCCATGTGCTCGACACCGCCCGCAAGCTTGCGGCCGATCGGATCTGTGTGGTCTACGGACACGGCGGCGAAGCCGTGCGCGCTCGTTTTCCGGAACCCGACCTCGCGTGGGCGCTGCAGGACCCGCCGCAGGGGACAGGCCATGCGCTGGCGCAGGCGCTGCCGCAACTCGCCGCGGACGGCGTGACGCTGGTGCTGTTCGGCGCCGATCCGCTGGCGCGCGCGTCGACGCTGGAATCGGTCATCCGGCATGCGCGCCAGGGCGCGCTCTCGCTGCTGACGATCGAGCTTGACGACCCGACCGGCTACGGCCGGATCGTGCGCGGCCCGGATGGCACGGTGACGGCGATCGTCGAGGAGAAGGACGCCACACCCGAGCAACGCGCGATACGTGAAATCAACACCGGCGTGATGGCCGCGCCGACCGCGCATTTCGCGCGCTGGCTCAAGGCCGTCGACAACCGCAATGCGAGTGGCGAGTATTACCTGACCGCCGTCATCGCGCTGGCCGGGAACGAGGGCGTTGCGATCGAGACGTCCCGCGCCGGGAGCCTCATCGAGACGCTCGGCGTCAACACGATGCGCGAGCTGGCGCAACTGGAGCGACTCTACCAGCGGGCGCAGGCGGACGCGCTGCTCGATGCCGGCGTGACGCTCGCCGATCCCGGCCGCATCGACATCCGCGGCGCGCTCGAATGCGGCGCCGACGTGATGATCGACGTGGGCTGCGTGTTCGAAGGCACGGTGCGCCTGGCCGACGGGGTGACCATCGGCGCGAATTGCGTGCTGAGGGACGTGACCGTCGAAGCCGGCTCGCAGGTGCTGCCGTTCTCGCACCTCGAGGGCGCTGCGATCGGCGCGAATTGCCGGGTCGGTCCCTATGCACGGCTGCGGCCGGGCGCGACGCTGGCTGACGACGTCCACATCGGCAACTTCGTCGAGGTCAAGGCGAGCTCGATCGGACGCGGCTCGAAGGCCAACCATCTCGCCTACGTGGGCGACACGACGATGGGCGCCGGCGTGAATTTCGGCGCGGGGTCGATCACGGCGAACTACGACGGCGTGAACAAGCATCCCACCGTGATCGAGGACGGCGCCAGCATCGGGTCGAACTGCGTGCTGGTCGCGCCGGTCACGATCGGTCGCGGCGCGACGATCGGCGGCGGCAGCACGATCGCCAAGGCAGCGCCGGCCGAGACGCTGACCGTGGCCCGCGCGCGGCAGGTGAGCCTGCCGGGCTGGAAGCGGCCGGTCAAGAAACCGAAACCTCCGAAAGGCTGACGCCATGTGCGGCATTGTTGGCGCGGTCTCTCCGCGCAACGTCGTTCCGGTCCTGATCGACGGCATTCGGCGCCTCGAATATCGCGGCTACGATTCGAGCGGTCTCGCGATCCTCGCCGGCGAGCCGGCGCAGCTCGAGCGGCTCGTGTCGATCGCGCGGGTGGCGGACCTTGCGGTGCGCGCCGAAGCGACGCATCTCGACGGGCACACCGGGATCTCGCACACGCGCTGGGCGACGCACGGCGCGCCGACGCCCGTCAACGCGCACCCGCACGTTTCCGGCGGCGAAATCGCGGTCGTGCACAACGGCATCATCGAGAACTTCGAGGCGCTGCGCGAAAAGCTGATCGCGCAGGGCTATGTCTTCGCGACGCAGACCGACACCGAGGTGATCGCGCACCTCGTCCACGCGCACTGGCACGCCGCCGGCGGCGGCGACCTCAAGCGCGCGGTCCAGGCCGCTACGGCCGAATTCCACGGAGCCTTCGCCATCGCGGTGATGTCCACACGGGAGCCGGGCCGCCTCGTCGGCGCGCGCGCCGGGAGCCCGCTGGTCGTGGGCATCGGCAAGGACGACCACTTCCTTGCGTCGGATGCCGCCGCGTTGCTTTCGGTCACGCGCCGGATCGTCTATCTCGAGGAAGGCGACATCGTCGACGTGAGGCGCGAATCCTACGCGCTCTTCGACGCGCGCGGCGAGTGCGTCGACCGCGCGATCGTCACCGTCGAGGCTTCGGGCGACACGGTCGAGCTGGGTCCGTACCGTCACTTCATGCAGAAGGAGATCTTCGAGCAGCCGCGCGCCGTGGCCGACACGCTCGAAGGCGTGGCGGCGATCGACGCGCGCCTGTTCGGCACTGCCGCGGACCGGATCCTCGCGCGGGTGGACAGCGTGCTCGTGCTCGCCTGCGGCACCAGTTACTACTCGAGCCTCGTGGCGAAGCAGTGGATCGAGTCGATCGCGAAGATCCCGTGCCAGGTCGAGATCGCCAGCGAATACCGCTACCGCGACAGCGTCCCGAACCCGAACGCGCTGGTGGTGGTCGTCTCGCAGTCCGGGGAAACCGCCGACACCCTGGCCGCGCTGAAGCACGCGCAGGAGCTCGGCCACGCGCACACGCTCGCGATCTGCAACGTCGCGACGAGCTCGATGGTGCGCCAGACCGCGCTCACCTACCTGACACGCGCCGGCGCCGAGATCGGCGTCGCGTCGACCAAGGCGTTCACGACCCAGCTGGTCGCGCACTTCCTGCTCGCATTGACGCTCGCGAAGCTCCGCGGGCGCCTCACTGCCGCCGAAGAGGCGCACTGGCTGCGCGGCCTGCGGCATCTGCCGGCGGCGCTGCAGGCAGCCCTTGCGCTCGAGCCGCAGCTGATCGCGTGGGCAGGGCTCTTCGCGAAAAAGCAGCACGCGCTGTTCCTCGGCCGCGGCCTGCACTATCCGATCGCGCTCGAAGGCGCGCTGAAGCTGAAGGAAATCTCGTACATACACGCCGAGGCCTATCCGGCGGGGGAGCTGAAGCACGGGCCGCTCGCGCTGGTCGACGCCGAGATGCCCGTGGTCGCGATCGCGCCGAACGACGCGCTGCTGGAGAAGCTCAAGTCCAACCTGCAGGAAGTGCGCGCCCGCGGCGGCGAGCTCTACGTCGTCGCCGACCTCGACAGCCACCTCCGCGCGAGCGAGGGCATCCACGTGATCCGGCTGCCCGAGCACGCGGGCCATCTGTCGCCGATCGTGCACACGATTCCGCTGCAGCTCTTGGCGTATCACGCCGCCGTGCTGCGCGGCACCGATGTCGACAAGCCGCGGAATCTGGCGAAGTCGGTGACGGTGGAATAGCCGGTGCCGGGAGGCCGGCCGCTCATTTCACCCGGAAGACACCCCTGACGAGCCGGATCTGGCCTTCCTCGAGGCTGCGTCGCGCGTTCGCCGCCTTTTGCGCGAGATTGTCGACGTACACCCCCAGGGTCAGCGGACTCGGTGCCGCGTCGGCGGCGGTTCTGCTCAAGTGGGCCTCGCTGGTATCCTCGAAGTGCTCGGTGATGAATCCACTCTCGCCGAGGATCGAGCAGGTCTCTTCGGCGGGGACGAGGAAGCTGTCGGCAGGGTCGGTGGCCCACGGCAGCGGGAAATGGGACGTCGCCGCCTTCCCGGCGGCCATCTCCTGGAAGGCGAACCGGCCGCCCGGCTTGAGGACCCGGCAGATCTCCCCGTAAAGCTTCCGTTTGTCTGCGATGTTCATGCCGACATTCTGCATCCAGACGACGTCGAACGAATCGTCCGCGAAGGGCAGGTCCAGAGCGCTGCCCCGGTGCACCTCGATCCGGTCGTCGAGGCCCGTCAGCCGATTGAGCAATGTCGCGCCGGCGCAGTAATCGGGCGACAATTCGAGGCAGTCGACGCGGCAGCCGAGCGTGGAAGCGAGCAGCCGGGCGGGACCGGCCAGACCGGCTCCGATGTCGAGCACGCGATCGTCGGCCCGAATCTGCGCCAGCTCCAGCAACTCGCGCGAAGCGCGCATTCCGCCGGTGTGGAAATGGTCGAGCGCCCCCAGCGCCTCGGGCAACAGGCGCTCGTCGGGATTCAACCCGGCGGCGCGGATGGCCGCCAGGATTCGCGCTTCGATGTCGCGCGCCGCATAGTGCGCTTCCAGACCCGCCATGAACGACCCCTCCTCGAGCTCCGCCTCGATGTCACGCGTCGATGCGATGGCCTGCCGCATCGCGTGACGGCATCGGGTCCGCCGGATCGTAACGAAAGCGCTCTCGCGCAGCAAGGACACTGCACGCGGGTGCCGTGTGGCAAACTTGACGATGGCCGCAACAGTTCAGCCGATGGCTCCGGTCGCCGCGTTCCGCTTCGACAATTCGTTCGCGCGCGAACTCGAGGGGTGCTACGTGGCCTGGCGACCTGCGGCCGTGGCCGCGCCGCGGCTGCTGTTCCTCAACCACGCGCTGGCGGAAGAGCTCGGCCTCGACGCCGCGGCGCTCGACGGCCCTGCCGGGGCAGCGACATTTGCCGGGAACACGCTGCCCGACGGAGCCGAACCGCTGGCGCAGGCCTACGCCGGCCACCAGTTCGGCGGGTTCTCGCCGCAGCTCGGCGATGGTCGTGCGCTGCTTCTCGGCGAGGTGATCGACCGCCAGGGACGCCGTCGCGACATCGCTTTCAAGGGCTCGGGTCGCACGCCGTTCGCCCGCGGGGGCGACGGCAAGGCCGCTGTCGGGCCGATGCTGCGCGAGGTGCTGCTCGGGGAAGCCATGCACGCGCTGGGCATCCCCACCACGCGCGCCCTAGCGGTCGTCGCGACGGGCGAACCCGTCTATCGTCAGCTTCCGCTGCCCGGCGCAGTACTGACACGCGTGGCGGCGAGCCACATCCGGGTCGGGACCTTCGAGTTCTTCGCTTCGCGCGGCGACGTGGAACGCCTGCGAAGACTGGCCGAATATACGATCGTTCGGCACGACCGCGAGCTCGTGAGCGCGCCGCAGCCGTTCCTGGCGCTGCTGCAAGCGGTGGCCGAGCGGCAGGCGGCGCTGATCGCGCAGTGGATGAACGTCGGTTTCATCCATGGCGTGATGAACACCGACAACATGGCGATATCGGGCGAGACAATCGATTACGGGCCGTGTGCATTCATGGAGGCCTACGACCCTGCCACGGTGTTCAGCTCCATCGACCATCATGGGCGCTACGCCTTCGGCAACCAGCCCGACATCGCGTACTGGAACCTGACACGTCTGGCCGAGACGCTGCTGCCGCTGCTGTCCGAGGATACCGATCAGGCGGTGGCAATGGCCACCGAGGTCATCGCTGCGTTTCCGGCGCAGTACCGCCGGCACCTGCTC
This sequence comes from uncultured beta proteobacterium, assembly GCA_963823215.1. Classification (GTDB taxonomy): domain Bacteria; phylum Pseudomonadota; class Gammaproteobacteria; order Burkholderiales; family Casimicrobiaceae; genus CAIWHR01. The sequence goes on along the minus strand of CAWGKT010000012.1, from coordinate 845,728 downwards.
CGCGGACAGCGCGCGAAGCTCGGACTGCGTCGCGGCGAACCGGATGACGACAGCGCCGATGTGGCGCTGGCCGCGGACTGGCTGACCCTGCTTCATGCCGAGCGGGTGGATTTCACCCTCGGATGGCGGCGACTGGCCGATGCCGCGGCCGGTGACGAAGCGCCGTTGCGCGAGCTGTTCGGCGCGACGCGCGCCCCCGACGCATGGCTGGCGCGCTGGTGGGCCCGCTGCGCCCGCGAGGACGGCGACGCAGGGCTTGGCGTGGCGATGGCCGGCATCGAGCGGGCCAGGGCGATGCGCATCGTCAATCCCGCAGTGATCCCACGCAATCACCGCGTGGAGGAGGCGCTGGCTGCCGCGTCGGACGAGGGCGACCTCGGGCCCTTCGCCCGGTTGCTCGATGCGCTCAGGCGACCGTACGACGAGGTGGGCGAGCGGACGCCGTATGCCGAGCCGGCGCCGGCCGACGTGACCGCCTGTTACCACACGTTCTGCGGAACCTGATCCGGATAGGCTGGGGCACCGGGCATGTTCACGATCGTTTTCATTCACGGGGTCGGCCAGCCCTGGATCGCACGCCGCGCCTCCACTTGACAATAGTCCAATACTGGACTAAATATATAAATGACTCCAACACTGGACTAGAGGGAAACGGATGGTCTCCGCGGTTGCGCGAAGGGAAGCGCCGACGCCCCCGCGCAAATGGTCGGCGGCAGCGCTCGGCGGCCCGGCATTGCGGACCTTCTTTCGCATTGCCGAGGCCTGGCAGCTCAAGCCCGAGGAGGCGCGGCGGATGCTCGGAGACCCGCCGCGGTCCACCTTCTTCCTCTGGAAGCGAACCGGCGAAGGACGCCTTACGCGCGACACGCTGGAGCGAGTGTCCTATGTCCTTGGCATCTACAAGGCGCTGCAGATTCTGCTTCCTCGCAACGAGGCCGCCGACACCTGGATCCGCCGGCCCAACGCGGCCCCGCTCTTCGGCGGCAGGCCCGCGCTCGAGCGCATGCTATCGGGCAACGTTGCCGATCTCTACGTCGTAAGGCAATACCTCGATGCCCAGCGCGGCGGCTGGAGCTAGCAACACGGAACCGGAGGCGGGTGCAAAGGCGCCCCGCTCGCTGCACACGGTCTGGCGGCCGAGTCATCGGCTGGTGCCGAGCCGCTTCCCTCCGGTCGGGTTGTTCGACCGTGTCGCCGACGCCAAGGACCTCGAGGCGGTCTTCGCGCTCGAGGCCATGACCAACGACCGGTTGCGCGAGGAAGCCGGCGACTTGAGTCTCGTTCCGGCGAAAGACCGCGTCGCCGGCCCGGGGACCACGCCGATCATGGCAGCGTTCACGCATCTCAATCCCGAAGGCAGCCGCTTTTCGGACGGCAGCTACGGCGTCTACTACTGCGCCCGCATGCTGGAGACGGCATTGGCGGAGGTGCGCTACCACCAGGAGCGATTCCTGCGCCGGACCAACGAGGGTCCCCTGCGCCTGGAGCTGCGCTTGTATTCGAGCAATCTTGATGCGAAGCTCACCGACGTGCGAAAGTTTCCCGAATTCCACATCCCTGACAATTACGGACCCGGCCAGCGACTGGGGCGGGCGCTGGCGCGCGGCGGGCAAGGACGGGGTCCTCTACCGCAGCGTTCGTCACGAGGGCGGGCTTTGCGCGGCGGTCTTCCGGCCTCCGGTACTCGGCGCATGCAAGCAGTCCTCGCACTACGCATTCCATTTCGATGGCGTCGGCATCGTGGCCATCGACGAGCTGTCCGCGGCCTGGACGGCGTGACCATGACGGCGTCGCGTCCGGCAAGGACCCTCGACCTCGCCGGCTTCGCCGAATGGCTCGTCGAGCGGGGGCTGCGCGGCTTGCCGCTCGAAGAACAGGTCGACGGATTCTGCCGGCGCGTAGTGGAAGCAGGATTCCCGGCGCGCCGTTTCAACATGCTGATGGGCACGCTGCATCCTCGGCATGGCGCACGCAGCTACCTCTGGCGGCCCGACGGCCTGAAGACCGACGTGTTTCCCCGCCGGCGCAGCGACGAGGAGAGCGAGGGCTACCTCAAAAGCCCGATCTACCTGCTGCGCCGGACCGGCGAGGTGAGGCTGCGCCGCCGCCTCGACACCGGCGCGCCGGATGACTTTCCGGTGCTCACGGACTTGCGCGCAGAGGGCATGACCGATTACGTCGCGCGGCTGATCCGCTTCGACGGCGGTGACACGCGGCTGCAGCGCGGCGACGTTCGCGTCGAGGATCCGGCGCGCCCGGACCCGCTGCAAGGCATCTTCTTCTCTGCCGCGACCGATGTCCCGGGAGGCTTCGACGAGGGGCATCTGCAGCAGGTGGCCGACGCATTGCCCTATCTCGCGCTGGCCGTGAAGTCACGCTCGACTCTCGACGTCGCCCGCACGCTGCTGGAAACGTATCTCGGCGCCGATGCGGGCGCCCATGTGCTCACCGGCGAGATCGACCGGCACTCGGTGCAGCGGATCCAGGCCGTCATCTGGTTCTGCGACTTGCGCGGCTTTTCGAGCGTGGCGAGCCGGGTGCCCCAGGAAGAGCTGGTCGAGATCCTCGACGCTTACCTCGAGGCGATGGCGCGTCCGGTGCTCGACCATCGCGGGCAGATCCTGAAGTTCCTCGGCGATGGTTTCCTCGCGACCTTCGATCTCGCGCAGCGCCGCCGCGAATCCGTGTGCGTCGATGCGCTCGCCGCCGCCTCGCAGCTCCTCGAGTTCTTCCCGCGCCTCAATGCGGAGCGCCGCGCCGCCGGGAAGAAGACCCTGGAATTCGGCGTTGCTCTGCACCTGGGCGAGGTGCTCTACGGGAACATCGGAGCGAGCGAGCGGCTCGATTTCACGGTCGTGGGATCGGCGGTGAACGAGGCGAGCCGCATCGAAGGGATGTGCCGCCCGTTGCAGCGCAAGGTGCTGGTGTCACAGACTTTCCACGAGACGGCGGTGAGCTGCGGTGGGCGCCTGGTCTCGGTGGGCATTCACGCGCTGCGCGGCATCCGCGAGCCACAGGAGTTGTTCACCCTCGCAGGCGGCTGATCACGCCGGCGACGCCGCGCTGGAGGGCTTCGTCGAACGCGGCCTGCTGGCCAGGCGCGATGCGGATGTCGGCGACCTCGAGGATCATGGTGGCTTCCTGTGATGAGGTGGTCTCGTGCCCGCCCTACAGCCCGTAGAGCGCGCCGTACTTCGTGTTGAGATAGGCGAGGTACGGCGCGATCGACAGCGGCTCTCCGGTCGCGCGCTGCACGATCTCGGGCGCGGTGAACTTGCGGCCGTGACGGTAAATGTGGTCGGTCAGCCAGGCGCGCAGCGGCGCGTACTGGCCGGCGCCGATCTGACCGTCCAGATCGCCGAGATCGCGCCGCGCCGCGGCGAAGAACTGCGCGCTCATGATGTTGCCGAGCGTATAGCTCTGAAACGCGCCGCCGACGATGCCGCCGTACCAGTGCACGTCCTGGAGCGCGCCGTCGCGGTCGTCGGGTGGGCTCACCCCGAGGTCGCTCTGCACGCGGGCGCGCCAGGCTTCCGGCAGATCGGCGACCTCGAGTGTTCCCTCCAGCAGCGCGAGCTCGAGGTCGAAGCGCAGCATCACGTGCAGGTTGTAGGTCACTTCGTCGGCCTCGGTGCGGATGAGCGACGCGCGCACCTTGTTGATGGCGCGATAGAACGTGTCGACATCCACGGCGTCCAGCGCGCCGGGAAATGCGGCCTGGAGCGGCGCGTACCAATGGCGCCAGAACGGCAGGCTGCGGCCCACGAGGTTCTCCCACAGCCGCGACTGGCTTTCGTGGACCCCCGACGTCGTGCCGGTGTACAACGGCGTGCCGTCGAGCCCGTCGTCGATCCCCTGCTCGTACATCGCGTGCCCGGCTTCGTGCAGCGTGGAGAACAGACCATCGGACAGATTGTCCGTGCGGTACCGCGTGGTGATCCGCACATCGCCGCGGCCGAGCTTGGTCATGAACGGGTGGGCCGTCTTGTCCTGGCGCCCCCGCTTGTAATCGTAGCCGAAGGCGCGGATCGCCTTCTCGCCGAACGCCTGCTGCGCCAGCTCCGGGAAATCGCCGTCGAGGCAGCGGTCGTCGACTTCCGGGCGGGCGCGTATGGCTCCGATCAGCGGCACCAGGCTGGCGCGCAGCTCGGTGAAGAGCGCACGCACCGTCGCCACCGTCATGCCATCCTCGGCCAGATCGATGAGCGCGTCGTACGGGTTCGCGTAGCCCGTGTAGAAGGCCGCGAGCTCCCGGCTCAATTCGACCGTCTTCTCGAGCAGCGGCCTCATCGCGGCGAAGTCGTTGGCCGGCCGGGCGCGCTCCCATGCGTGGTAGCTGGCTGCCGTGTGCTCGCAGAGGCGCTGGATGAAGGCGGAGGGCACCCGCGTCGCGCGATCGAAGTCCCGGCGCGTGACGCGCACGAGTGCCGCGGCGTCGGAGTCGGCGTCCTGTGCCTCGGCCCACGATGCGAGGGAATCGAGGAGTCGGCCGATCGCGGGCTCCACGAGCCGCTCGTGCCCCAGGCGGCTCAAGAGCGCGAGCTGGCGGCCCCGCGCTTGCGCGCCGCCGGGCGGCATGTACGTGGCCTGGTCCCAACTCAACACTGCCTCGGCACCGCGCAGATCGCTGATTTCACGGAGGCGCAGCTTGAGCTCGGCGAGTTCGGCTTCACGGGTCATCAATGGCAGCCTTCGGTGATGTGAGGATGCGGGAGTCGCGTTAACGGCGTGACCGGGCACGCACTGCCGCGCGGGCGATTTGCGCCCCATGTGTGTCATGAGGCCGGCACGCGATTCTATAGGTTCCCTTGTCCGGCGCCCACGGGTGGGCGTCGGCGCGACGGCGGAGCAGGTTAGACGAACGCGCTTTCATTGCGTCCGGAGACCCAGTAGACGACATAGACCGCCACGCCGGACGCCACCAGCAGGATCGTCGACAGCGCCGCCGCCGTGCCGAACTCGCCGTCGAGCACGGACAGGTAGATGCGCACCGGCATCGTCATCGTCCGGCCGACGTAGAGGATGAGCGAGCTCGACAGCTCGTTGATCGCGGTGATGAAGCTCATCAGCGCGCCGGCGACGATGCCCGGGAGCATCAGCGGCAGCGTGATCTTCGCGAAGGCGCGCGCGGGCGAGGCGCCGAGGGAGACGGCGGCCTCCTCGATGCTGCCCCGGATCTGCTTCAGGATCGACGCGCTGGAGCGCACGGCGTACGGCAGCCGCCGGATGAAGAGCATCAGCACGATGATCGTCGCGGTGCCGGTGATCTCGATCGGCTTCACGTTGAACGTGACGACGAACGCCAGGCCCAGCACCACGCCCGGCACGATGTAGGGTATGAACAGGGCGCTGTCGAGCAGGCCCGCGACCCGCGACTCGCGGCGCGCGACGAGATAGCCGATCAGCGAGCCGAGGACGACGATCAGCGCGACCGAGATGAGCGAGTAGGTCGCGCTGTTGCTGATGACCTGCGGCACTTCGCGCAGGATGCGCGTCGTAGCTGTCGAGCCCGTAGCCGGGCTTGAAGACCGGCCCGCTGGTCTTGCGGAACGACGTGTAGATGACGACGAGCGACGGCAGGCTGCTCGCGAGCACGATCGCATAGCAGACGACGTGCGCGGCGGCCGACGCCAGCGGCCCGAGCTGCTTCGGCGCGGACTTGCGGATCAGGTTGCCGGCGACGTTGCGCCGGCGCACCGAGGCGCGCTGCAGCGCGACGACGACCAGCGACAGCACGATCAGCACGACGGTAGTCGCCGACGCGAGCCCGGGATTGCCGGTCATTTCGCTGGTGAAGAGGTTGTAGGCCGTGGTCGCCAGCACGCGCACCTTCCCGCCGACGATCGCGGGCGTGCCGAAATCGGCGAGGGACAGCACGAAGGTCAGCAGCGCCCCGGCGCTCACCGCCGGAAACACCAGCGGCAGCGTCACGCCGAAAAAACGCCGCCAGGGCCCGGCGCCGAGGCCTTCCGCGGCCTCCTCGACCGACGGATTGATCGTGCGCAGGCTGCTCGACGCGAGCAGGAACACGAATGGGTAGAACTTGAGGCTGAAGACCAGAATGATGCCGAAATAGCCGTAGATCGACGGCAGCTCGATGCCGATCTCCTCCAGCGGCAGCGCGGACGAAGCCGTTGCGGCCGAGCATCATGATCCACGCGTAGGCGCCGATGAACGGCGGCGACACCAGCGCGAGCACGGCGAGGGTCGCGAGGAAATCGCGGCCGACGATCACGTAGCGCGCCGTGAGCGCCGCCAGCGGCACGCCGAGCAGCATCGCGCCCAGCATGCCGCCCACGCCGACGATGAGGCTGTTGACGAGCGCCGTCTGGAAGAACGGCTGGCCGAGGACGCGCGCGTAGTTGCCGAGCGTGGGCTCGCGTGTCGTGTTGTCGATGAAGCTCGCGGTGAAGATCGACGACAGCGGCCAGATCAGCAGCACGCCGAGCACGGCGAACGCCAGCGACCATGACCAGCGTCCAGAAATCGAAGCGCAGCCGCGAGCGTCATCGATTGCGAGCTCGACGCGCCGGCCGTCGGCCGGATCGAACGCGTGCAGCCGCGCGAGCGGAAGCGCGATGGCGAGCCGCTCGCCGACGGCGGCGAGCCGACCCGTGATCGGGCCGGGAAACGTGCGCGAGGATCCGCAGGCCGTCGGCGCCCGTCCAGTCGGTAGAAGGCTTCGCGCCCGGCATAGGTCACCTTGTCGACGGTGCCGTCGAGCGCGATCGCCGCGGCCGGCATCGCGCTCCGGCGCCGGACAGGATGACGTCCTCCGGCCGGATCGCGAGCGTGATCTGCGCGCGGCCCGTCGAGCGCCGGCAGCGCGCGCGTCGCGGCTCCGATCGTCGACCTCGCCGCCGGGGCCGACGGGTAGGCGCTCGAACACGTTCATCGAGCCGACGAACGACGCGACGAACAGCGTCGCCGGACGGCCGTAGACCTCCAGCGGCGGCGCGACCTGATGCACGCGGCCGCCCTGCATGATGCAGATGCGATCCGAGATCACGAGCGCCTCTTCCTGGTCGTGCGTCACGTAGATCGTCGTGATGCCGAGCGAGCGCTGCAGGTCGCGGATGTCGTCGCGCAGCTCGATCCGCAGCTTCGCGTCGAGATTCGACAGCGGCTCGTCCATCAGCAGGATCTGCGGGTTGATGACCATCGCGCGGGCGAGCGCCACGCGCTGCTGCTGTCCGCCCGAGAGCTCGTGCGGCATCCGCGCCGCGAGCCCGCCGAGCTGCACGAGCGTCGAGCGCGCGTGCCACGCGCTGCGTCGATCTTCGGCCGCGGCACGCGGCGCATCGCGAGGCCGAAGGCGACGTTGTCGGCCACGCTCTTGTGCGGAAAGATCGCGTAGTCCTGGTACACCATGCCGATGTTGCGCAGGTGCGCCGGCATGGTGTCGATGCGCGCGCCGTCGAACAGGATCTCGCCGCTGTCCTGCCGGTTGAACCCGGCGATCGTGCGCAGAAGCGTGGTCTTGCCGCAGCCCGACGGGCCCGAGCAGCGTGAAGAACTCGCCGGGCTCGACCGTCAGCTCGACGTTGTCGAGCGCGGTGACGCCCGGATAGCTCTTGCAGATCCGCTCGAGGTCTACGCGGGCCACGGCACGCTCGCCTGCGGCTTGGGGGATCGCACGACGGGCGCCGGCGGCGGCAGCGCGCCGGGACTGCGGTTCAGGCGCTGCCGGGGACGCTCAGCGCGACTGGACAAGCGCCTGCCACTTCTCCATGTATTCCTTGCGCTTGTCGGCGGCGTTCTTGATGTCGTACTTGACGAGCTTGATCTGGTCGAAGCGGCTTCAGCGCGCGCGAGCGGCTGCGCATCCTTGCGGATCGGCCGCCGGCCGAGCTCCTGGACCGCCGAGCTTCTGCGTCGCCGCGGAGAGCGCCCAGTCGATGAACGCCTTGCCCGCCGCCGCGTTGGGCGCGCGCTTCACCAGCGCCATGCCGTCGGCGATCACCGACGTGCCGTCTTCCGGATAGACGATCGCCACCGGCCCGCCGCCCTTGAGATAGAGATACGCGTTGTCCTCGAGCGTGATCCCGACCACCGCCTCGCCGTCGTTGACGAAGCGCGGAACTGCGCCCGAGCTTGCCGACACGTTCAGGTTCTTGAACACCTCCTTGAACTTGTCCCAGCCGGCCTGCTTGTCGCCGTAGATCGTCAGGAACGTGTTGAGCTGCATGTAGGCCGATCCCGACTTCTCCGCATCCGCCATCGACACCAGATTCTTGAAGCGGGGCTGGGCCAGGTCCATCCAGGTCTTCGGATACTCCTCGGGTTTGAGCTTCTTCGTGTTGACCACGAAGACGTTCAGGATCCCGGTGTACGGAAGCCACGGCCCGGTCGTCTTGAACGCGTCAGCGATCATCGCGTATTCCTTGGGCTGGTACGCCTCCAGCAGGTCCGTGTTGGCCTCGAGCAACTCCGCGCCGATGCTCCAGATCACGTCGGCCTTCGGATTCGCGGATTCCGCGCGCACGCGATTGATGATGTCGCCCGAGCCCGCCTTCACGACGTCGGCCTTGATGCCGGTCGCCTTCTCGAACTCGGGAATCAGCCGCTCGACGATGTTGGCCGTGTGCGCGGTGTAGATGCTGACGCGCTGTTGCGCGGACGCCGGAGCGACCAGGACGGCACCGAGCGCAACGCCCAATACGACCGCCGACAACCGATTCTTCCACATGGCTTCCCCCTGGTTCGGCAGACAGGCGCGCCCGGCGCCATCGTTGCCGCCTCGCCACGGTATAACATCCTTTGCCGGCATACAACCTTCGCGGTCGGCGCCCGCGGATCGGGGCGCGCGGGCATGCATCTCGGCAGGCCCGCGGATGCGGTAGCATGGAGGCGCCCCGGCTTCGCCTGTGTCCATGGACTACGCCTTCATCCTCGACCCGCTGCCCGACCTCAAGGCCTACAAGGACTCGAGCGTCGCGATGATGCGTTCGCTCGCGGCGCGCGGCCACGAGATATTCGCGCTCGAGCAGGCCGACATCTTCTGGGATGCGCGCGGGACGCGGGCGCGCGTCGTGCCGCTGGCACTCAAGTCCGACGATCACGACTGGTATGCGGCCGGCGAACCGGAGGACCGCGCGCTCAAGGATTTCGCGGCGGTGCTGATGCGCAAGGACCCGCCGTTCGACATGGAGTACGTATACTCGACCTACCTGCTCGAGGCCGCCGGCCGCGAGGGCGCGCGCGTGTTCAACCGGCCACGCGCGATCCGCGACCACAACGAGAAGTTCGCGATTGCCCGGTTCGGCGAGTTCATCGCGCCCACGCTCGTGACCCGCGATGCGGACCGGGTCGGCGCCTTCATCGACGCCAATCGCGACACGATCGTGAAGCCGCTCGATGGAATGGGCGGAGCCTCGGTCTTCCGTGTGCGCGCCGACGATCCGAATCGCAACGTGATCATCGAGACCGTGAGCCAGCTGGGCGCGCGGACCGTCATGGTGCAGCGCTTCATTCCGGAAATCGCCGACGGCGACAAGCGCGTGCTGCTGATCGCCGGCGAGCCTGTCCCTTACGCGCTGGCACGCATTCCGAAGGCGGGCGAGACGCGCGGCAACCTCGCGGCCGGCGGCCGGGGCGTCGCGCGTCCGCTCACCCGGCGCGAACGCGAGATCGCGGCCGCGCTCGGGCCGGGGCTCTGGGCCGAGGGCCTGCTCGTCGTCGGGCTGGACGTCATCGGCGACTGCCTCACCGAAGTCAACGTGACGAGCCCGACGTGCTTCGTCGAGATCACGCAACAGGCGGGGTTCGACGTCGGCGCGATGTTCGCGGACGCGCTCGAGCGGGCGTCGGCCTGACGCGCCGGCGGCGGGCGTTGCGCGTGCTAACATTATCGATGGCCATTTCGATGAGCGCGAGCGCGCCGCCGCCAGCGCCGAGCGATGCCATGGCGCCATCACGGGACCCACGATGATCGGCATCCTGATCATTGCGCACGACAGCCTCGCCGAAGGCCTTGCGGGCGCCGTCACGCACGTGCTCGGCAGCCGACCCCCGCAGTTCGAGGTGCTGTCGGTGGCCGCGACCGACGATCCCCACGCGCTGCTGCCCGCCGCGCGCGAGTTGGTCAAGCAGCTCGACACCGGCAGCGGCGTGCTGATCTTCTCCGACATCTTCGGCGCGTCGCCCGTGCAATCTCGCGGGCAGGCTGCTGAAGCCGGACCGCGTCGAAGGGCATTGCCGGGGTCAACCTGCCGATGCTGGTGCGCGCGTTCACCTACCGCACGCGCGATCTCGAGACGATGGTGAAGCGGGCGGTTTCCGGCGGTTGCGAGGGCGTGCTGCACCTGAACGTGGATCCGGTCTATGCCGCTACGCGAGGTTGAGATCATCAACAAGCTGGGGCTCCATGCGCGCGCCTCGGCGAAGCTCACGCAGCTCGCGGCGAAATACCAGAGCGACGTCGCGCTGTCGCGCAACAACCGGAAGGTGAACGCGAAGAGCATCATGGGCGTCATGATGCTGGCCGCGGGCAAGGGGGCGAAGGTGACGCTGGAGATCAACGGCCCGGACGAGACCGAGGCGATGGAGGCGATCGTGGGGCTGATCAACGACTTCTTCGGCGAAGGCCAGTAGCGGCGTGCCGAGTTTCGCGCTCCAGGGGCTTGGTGTCTCGAGCGGGATCGCCATCGGACGGGCACAGCTCGTCTCGCATGCGACGTTCGAAGTCGCCCACTATTCGATTCCCGCGGGACGCGTCGACGGGGAAATCGCGCGCCTCGACCACGCACTGGCTGAGGTCCGGGCCGAGCTCCTGGGCCTGCACGGGGTCATGAAGGCGGGCGATGCCCCGGCCGAGTTCGGCGCCTTTCTCGATGTCCACACGATGATCCTTTCCGATCCGACGATCGCGGAGGTGCCGAAGCGGATCATTGCCGAGCAGCACTGCAATGCCGAGTGGGCGCTGACGCAGCAGATGAACGTGCTGGTCGAGCAGTTCGAGGAGATCGACGACGCCTACCTGCGCGAACGCAAGGCCGACGTCGTGCAGGTGGTCGAGCGGGTGCTGAAGCGGCTGCTCGGCAAGCCGGGCGCGCTCGCGCCGGCCGGCGCGGAGCAGCACACGATCCTGGTCGCGCACGACCTCTCGCCGGCCGACGTGATCCAGTTCAAGACCCACCGTTACGCCGGATTCATCACCGACCTGGGCGGCGTGACGTCGCACACGACAATCGTCGCGCGGAGCCTCGCGGTGCCGGCGGTTACCGCCACGCACAACGCGCGAGCCCTGATCCGCGAGAACGAGCTCCTGATCCTCGACGGAACGAACCACGTCGTCATCGTCAACCCGGACCGGGCGGTGCTCGCCGAGTACCGGGCGAAACAGGGCGCGCTCGATGTGGAGCGCACGAAACTGCGCCGGCTGAAGTCCAAGCCGGCCACGACCCGCGACGGACACGAGATCGAGCTCCAGGCGAACATCGAGCTGCCGGACGACCTCGCACAGGCGCTCGACAACGGCGCCACCGGCATCGGGCTCTTCCGCTCCGAGTTCCTGTTCCTGAATCGCGAGGGACTGCCGTCGGAGGACGAGCAGTTCGAGGCCTACCGCAGCGTCGCCGCCGGCATGGACGGCAAGCCGGTGACGATCCGCACGTTCGACCTGGGCGCCGACAAGCAGAAGGAGGGCTTGGGCGGCCTCGCCCGCGTTGCGCCCAATCCAGCGCTCGGGCTGCGCGCCGTGCGCTTCTGTCTCGCCGAGCCGAGGCTTTTCCTGACCCAGCTCCGCGCGATCCTGCGCGCGTCGCATTACGGCCGCGTGAAGATCCTGGTGCCGATGCTGGCGTCCATCAGCGAGATCGACCAGACGCTGGTGCTGATCGCGCAGGCGAAGGACTCGCTCGCCGAACGCGGCGTTCCGTACGATCCGGGTGTCGAGGTCGGCGGCATGATCGAAATCCCGGCGGCGGTGCTCGCCATCTCGGCGTTTCTCGAGAAACTCGACTTTCTCTCGATCGGCACCAACGATCTGATCCAGTACACGCTGGCGGTGGACCGCTCCGACGACACCGTGGCGCACCTCTACGATCCGCTGCATCCCGCGGTGCTGAAGCTCATCGCGATGGCCATCGCGGGCGCCACCCGGGCCCGGGTGCCGATAGCCGTTTGCGGGGAGATGGCCGGCGACCCGCAACTGACCCGACTTCTCCTCGGTCTTGGGCTGCGCAACCTGTCGATGCACCCGGCGCAGCTCCTGACCATAAAGCAGCGGGTCCTCGCGACCGATGTCGGCACGCTGGCGCCGTTCATCGCGCGCATGCGTCGCCTGGACGACCCCGCGAAGCTCGTTGCCCAGCTCGACAAGCTCAACGAGTAGGAACGCGATGCCGTCTTTTGCCGCGACGACCGGAGGAAGTTCCGCGCGCGCCGCGCCGGGACGCTCGGTCGGCGCCGTCGTCGCGCGCCAGGCGCGCTTCGATGTTCCATTGCCGCTCGCCTGCGGCCGGACGCTGCCGCAGTTCGAACTCGCCTATGAGACATATGGCACGCTCGATGCCGACGGCGCCAATGCCGTGCTCGTCTGCCACGCGCTCAATGCGTCGCACCATGTGGCCGGCCATTACCCGGAGGAGCCCGACAACATCGGCTGGTGGGACAACATGGTCGGCCCGGGCAAGCCGCTCGACACCGACTGCTTCTTCGTCGTCGGGGTCAACAATCTCGGCAGCTGCTTCGGCTCGACCGGGCCGCTCTCGGCGAATCCGGCGACCGGGAAACCCTGGGGCGCCGATTTTCCGCTCGTCACGGTCGAGGACTGGGTGGATGCACAGGCGCGGCTCGCCGACCTCCTCGGCATTCGCCAGTGGGCTGCCGTCATGGGCGGGAGCCTCGGCGGCATGCAGGCGCTCGCCTGGGCGACGCGTTACCCGGACCGCATCCGGCACGCGCTGGTGATAGCCGCCGCGCCGAACCTGTCTGCACAGAACATCGCGTTCAACGAGGTCGCACGGCAGGCGATCCTCACGGACCCGGATTTCCACGATGGTCACTTCGAGGCGCAGGGCACGAAGCCGCGGCGCGGTCTCGTCGTGGCGCGGATGCTCGGCCACATCACTTATCTCTCCGACCTGCAGATGGAGGAGAAATTCGGCCGCGCGCTGCGCGACGGACTGAAGTTCTCCTTCGCGCCGGAGTTCCAGATCGAGTCGTACCTGCGCCACCAGGGCCAGAAGTTCGCCGAGTATTTCGACGCGAACACGTACCTGCGCATCACCAAGGCGCTCGACTATTTCGATCCGGCGCTCGCCACGGGCGGAGATCTGGCGCAGGCGCTCGCGCCGGCGAAGTGCCGGTTTCTCGTGGTTGCATTCACCACCGACTGGCGGTTCGCCCCCGCGCGCTCGCGCGAGATCGTCAAGGCGCTGGTCGACGACGATCGCGCCGTCTCGTACGCGGAGATCGTGGCGGCGCACGGTCACGACGCCTTCCTGCTCGACGATCCGCAGTACCTGGCGGTCGTGCGCGCCTATTTCGAACACATCGCCAAGGATATTGGAGGGAGGCCCGGTGTCCCGACGGTGGCTTTGCCCGATCCGGGGCCGGGAAATGCCGGGTCCGACGCCGCCTTCCTCGGGTCTAAGTCGGCGCCCTACATTCCTTCCGCCGCCGCCGCCGCCGGGCGCGCGGATTTCGCGACGATTGCCCCGTGGATAGCGCACGGATCCCACGTGCTCGACCTGGGCTGCGGCGATGGCAGCCTGCTCGCGTATCTCGCACGCGAGCGCGGCGCGACGGGCTACGGCATCGAGATCGACGACGCCGGCGTCCTGGCGAGCGTCGCGGGCGGGATCAACGTGCTGCAGAGCGACCTCGAGTCGGGCCTCGCGGGCTTCGACGACGCGTCGTTCGACTGCGTGATCCTGTCGCAGACGCTGCAGGCGATGCGTCACGCCGAGGACATCGTCGTCGAAATGCTGCGCGTCGGGCGCGAGGCGATCGTCACGTTCCCGAACTTCGGCCTCTGGTCGCATCGCTGGCAGATCGTCAAAGGCCGCATGCCGGTTTCGACGGCGTTGCCTTATCAGTGGTACGACACGCCCAACATCCACCTGTGCACCGTCGCCGACTTCGACGCGTTTCTCGCCGAAAGGCGATTGCCCGTCATCAACCGGGTCGTGCTTGCCGGCGGCCGGCCGGTGACCTTCCTGCCCAACCTCACGGGCGAGCTCGCCATCTACCGGTTCCGGCGAGCCTGATTCCGCCGGCCGCGGGAATCCGCCCCGCGGTTTCGCCGCCGACCCTATAGAATCGCGCGATGACCGATCCCGGCCGCGCGCGCGATTCATTCTCCACGGGCACGCCACTACTCTCGAACAAGCTCTTCTGGGTCGGGCTGCTCTACTTCGCCGAGGGGTACCCGCTAGGCGTCTTCTACGAGATATTTCCAGTCTACTTCCGCCAGCAGGGCGTCGAATTGCGTCAGATCGGCGTGCTATCGCTGCTCGGCCTCGCGTGGACGCTGAAGTTCCTCTGGGCCCCGGCGATCGACTATTGGCGCCATCACCGCCGCTGGATGGCTGCCGTGGATGTCGCGATGGGTTGCGCGATGCTGTACTTCGCGGTCACGGCCGGCTTCGGCCCGATGGTATGGGTCGTGATCGGCGCGTTCACCGCGCTGTCGGCGACCAATGACGTCGCGATCGATGGCTACACCATCGAGTATCTCGAGCAGCGGGAGCTGGGGCTCGCCAACGGCATCCGGATTGGCCTGTATCGCGTCGGCATGCTTGCCTCCGGGTTCGTGCTGGTGGCCTCCGACTGGCTCGGGTGGCACGGAGCTTTCGTGCTGGCCGCCGCGGTGTTCTTCGTGGTGGCCACCGCTTGCCTGCTGGCGCCGCGCGAGCGCTTGCGCACCACGCCGCGTGGCAGCGTGCGGGCCGAATTCGCGACGCTCGCGCGCTCCCCGTACGCCCTTGCCGTCCTCGCCGGGTTCGCGCTGGGCGTGCTGTGGCTCGTCGACCGCACGACGATGTGGTCGACGCGCGTCGCCGGGTTCTGGGCCCTTGCCGCTGCGGGCGTGGCGCTGGCGCTGGTGCTCGTGGTGACGATGGGGCGATGGGCGCGACGACCGATGATTGCCGCGCAAACCGCACCGCGCGCGATACCGCCGGCGGAGGATCTCGTCGGGGGCCCGGTGTTCGGGGCGCTGATGGAACTTCTGCGCCGGCCGGCGATTCTGCCGGTGCTGTTGTTCATCCTGGTCTTCAAGCTACCGGATGCGGCTATGGGCTTCATGGTCAAGCCGTTCTGGGTCGATGCGGGATTCTCTGCGGCGCAGATCGGGCTGGTTTCCGTGAATATCGGACTTGCGTTGTCGATCGCGGGTGGCATTGTCGGCGGGTGGATCACCGACCGGATCGGTATTTTTCGCGCCCTGTGGATGCTCGGTCTCACGCAGGCGGTATCGAACCTCGGCTACTGGCTCGCCGCCGGCATCATTCCCCTGGCCGCCCCGGGCGCAGTGGTGACCTTCGAGCACGAGGTGATTCTCTATGCGGCGAGCGCGGCGGAGTCGTTCACGGGCGGGCTCGGCACGGCGGCATTCCTCGCGTTCCTGATGGCAATCGTGGAGAAGGAACGCGCAGCGACCGAATATGCGCTGCTGTCATCGGTGTTCGCGCTGTCGCGCTCGATTGCCGGATGGGTGGGTGGGTTGGGCGCGCAGTCGATGGGATATCGGAAATGGTTCCTCCTTACGTTCTTTCTTGCGGCGCCTGCGTACCTGCTTCTGCCTTGGGTGCGGCAGATGCTGGGTCGTGGCGACGCCGTGCCGTCGAGCGTACCCACGACCGGCGGCGCGAACACGGACCGGGCCGCGCGATGAACCCTTCAAGATCCGGCGGCATCGCCCATTGCGATCACGATAGACCGGATGACGACAGTCAGGCAGTCGAGCGCAGGTTCTCGAGCGCTTCGGACACTTCGACCCACTCCGTCTCGAGCCTGGCGAGCTGCCACGCGAGGTCGCCCTGGCGCGCGATGCGTTCCTTCAGCGCCTCCTTGTCGGCATCGGCGTAGGCGGCAGGCGAGGCGAGCCAATCCTCGATGGCCTTCCTTTCGGCATCGAGCGCGGCCATCTCGCGCTCGAGCTTCGTCTGCCTGTCGACGAGCGGCTTCTTCTGCGCGTATTCGCGCTGCCGTGCTTCGGCCTCCGCGCGCTTCTGCGCCTTGCGATTGCCTGCGGCCCCCGTGTCGACGGCGTCGGCGGGTCGCCGGCTCCGGGCGAGCACCCAGTCGCGGTAGTCGTCGAGGTCGCCGTCGAACAGGGCGACGCGGCCGTCGGCGACCAGCCACAGCGCATCGGTCGTGGCGCGCAGCAGATGGCGGTCGTGCGCGACCACGACCAGCGCGCCGTCGTAATCCTGCAGCGCTTCGGCGAGCGCCTCGCGCATTTCGATGTCGAGGTGGTTGGTCGGCTCGTCTAGCAGCAGCAGGTTGGGTCTCCGGCGGACGAGCAGCGCGAGCGTCAGCCGGGCCTTCTCGCCGCCGGAGAACTGCCCGACCGGATGCGTGGCCATGTCGCCGCGAAAGTCGAACCCGCCGAGGAAGTCGCGCAGCTCCTGCTCGCGCGCCGCCGGATCGATCTTCGAGAGGTGCCAGAGCGGCGACTCCTCGGTGCGCAGCTGCTCGACCTGGTGTTGCGCGAAGTAGCCGATCGGCGAGCGCCTGCGCGGTGTGCCGCTCGCCGGCGAGCGGAGCGAGCGTTCCGGCGATCGCCTTCAGCAGCGTCGACTTGCCGGCGCCGTTGGGTCCCAGTAGCCCGATGCGGTCGCCGTTGAGAATGCCCCAGTCGAGGCCTGCGAGAACCGGTGGCCGCCCTTCGTAACCGAGCGTCACGCGCTCGAGCTGCACGAGCTGCTGCGCAGCGACGGTCACCGGCGGGAACGTGAATTCGAACGGGCTGTCGACGTGCGCCGCCGCGATCTTCTCCATTCGCTCGAGCGCCTTGATCCGGCTCTGCGCCTGCTTCGCCTTCGTCGCCTTGGCGCGAAAGCGGTCGACGAACGCCGTGAGATGCGCGATCTGCCGCTGCTGCTTCGCGTAGGTCGCCTGCTGCAGCGCGAGCTGCATTCGCGCGCTCGCGCTCGAACTGCGAATAGTTGCCGGTGTAGGACTTGAGCTTCCGTCGCGTCGAAGTGGACGATGCCGGTGACGACGGCGTCGAGGAAATCGCGGTCGTGCGTGACGAGCAGCAGCGTGCCGGGATAGCGGGCGAGCCAGTCCTCGAGCCACAGCACGGCGTCGAGGTCGAGGTGGTTGGTCGGCTCGTCGAGGAGCAGGAGGTCCGAGCGGCACATCAGCGCCTGCGCGAGATTGAGCCGCATGCGCCAGCCGCCGGAAAACGCTCGCGACGGAGTCCCCGTGGGACGCGGCCGGGAAACCCGAGGCCGGACAGCAGCGTCGCGGCGCGGGCGCGAGCCGAATAGCCGCCGATGTCCTCGAAGCGGTGATGCAGCAGCGCGAGCGCTTCGCCCTGGCCGTTCGGGATCGCTGACGGCGGCGGCCTCGGCCGCCGCCAGCTCCCGCTCGATCTCGCGCAGCTCGCGATCGCCGTCCTGCACGAACTCGATGGCGGGGGTCGCGACGGCGGGTGTCTCCTGCGCGACGTGTGCGATCGTCCACGACGGCGGCAGCTCGACGCTTCCGGCATCCTGGTGCGCGCTCCCCGAGGATCAGCGCGAAGAGGCTCGACTTGCCGCAGCCGTTCGGGCCGACGAGACCGACCCTGTGTCCGGGATGGACGGTCAGATTCGCGCCGTCGAGCAGGCGCTTGGCGCCGCGGGCGAGGACGAGGTCGGTCAGGCGCAGCATCGCGTGATCGCTCAACGCGGGCGCGACGACGCGCATGTCGCTGACTGGGCATCACTTGAGCTCGCAGTCGTAGTCGATCACGAGTGGCGCATGATCGGAGAAGCGCCGGTTGGTGTAGATCGACGCCGCCGTTCGCCTTCGCCGCGATGCCGGGCGTCGCGATCTGGTAGTCGATCCGCCAGCCGACGTTCTTCGCCCACGCCTGCCCGCGGTTCGACCACCAGGTGTACCGGTCGGGCCGCGGATCGATGCGGCGGAACACGTCGACGAAGCCGAGCTCGTCGAACACCCGCGTGAGCCACTCGCGCTCCTCGGGCAGGAAGCCGGAGTTCTTGCGGTTGGCGCGCCAGTTCTTGAGGTCGATCTCGCGGTGCGCGATGTTCCAGTCGCCGCAGAGCACGATCTCGCGCTTGCGCTTGCGCAGCTTCGCGAGATGCGGAAGGAACGCGTCCAGAAAACGGAACTTCGACGCCTGCCGATGCGGCCCGCTCGAGCCCGACGGCAGGTAGACGTTGACGACGGTCAGCTCGGCGAAATGGGCTTCGAGATAGCGTCCCTCGGCGTCGAATTCGGCGCAGCCGAACCCGGCGACGATCCGTGGCGGACGCTTCGCGTAGATCGCGACGCCGCTGTAGCCCTTGCGCTCGGCCGGCAGGAACGCCGCGTGCGATGAGCGGGGCGCTTTGAGCGACCGGCGGAATGTCGTCGTGCGTCGCCTTGATCTCCTGCAGGCACACGACGTCCCAGGGCTCCGACGCGGGCGAGCCAGCGCCCGAAGGCCGCGGCGTTCGGAAGAGCGGATGCCGTTGACGTTGAAGGTGATGATGCGCACGCTGGCCGGAGCGAAGGACACGCCCTGCATTTGGCGGAAAGCGGCGAGTTTACACGGCCGTGCAAGCGATACCCGACCGCGCGCCGCTGGCGACGTTCGCAAAGGGGCGATCCGGCCTCGGGCGGGCGGTGCGGCCGGCGTATAATCGCGCATTGCGCCGCTTCGGAAGCCCGCCTTGACCGACTTTCGCCAGGAATTCCTCGCCTTCGCGTTGGCACGCGACGTGCTGCGGTTCGGTGATTTCGTTACCAAGGCCGGGCGCCGGACGCCCTACTTTTTCAACGCGGGATTGTTCAACGACGGCGAGAGCCTGCAACGGCTCGGACAGTTTTACGCCGAAGCGGCGCTGGCCTCCGGTGTGGCCTTCGACCAGCTTTACGGACCGGCTTACAAGGGGATCACCCTGGCGGCGGCGCTGGCGATCGCCCTTGCCGAAAAGGGGCACAATTTGCCGTTCAGCTTCAATCGCAAGGAGACCAAGGACCACGGCGAAGGTGGCGATGTCGTCGGCGCGGCGCTGGCCGGACGCGTGCTGATCGTCGACGATGTCATATCGGCTGGGACCTCGGTGCGCGAATCGGTGGACCTGATCCGCGCCCAGGGGGCCGAGCCGGCCGGCGTCTTGATCGCGCTGGACCGGATGGAGCGCGGGACGGGCGAGCAAGTCGGGTGTGCAGGAGGTGCGCGACACCTATGGAATACCGGTGATTGCCATTGCGACGCTCGACGATCTGATGCTATTCATCGCGGGTCAGCCCGCGTTGACCGCGGCCGGGCCGGCCGTAGCGGATTACCGAGCGCGGTATGGCGTGAACTGAGATGCACCGGCGGGGCGGGCCGGCACGAGACACGCGGAACCCACGACCGAGGTTGGTGGTCGAAGCAACGGAAGGTGATAGCCATGTTGACAATGCGCGAAGTGCAGGATGGCGACGATGCTGCAGTGGAATGGGCGGGGCGATGAAGGCCCTGCCCGATTCGCGCTCGCGCCACCGCTATGCTGGCGGTTGCGATGCTCGTGGCCGGGGTGGGCGAGGTGCGCGCCGCGACGTACAAATGGATCGACGAAAACGGCGTCGTTCATTACACGGACAAGTTGCCGCCGGAGGCTGTCGACAAGGCCAGGGTCGAACTCAACAAGCAGGGTGTCCCGGTCAAGAAGACCGACCAGGCACTGACGCCGGAGCAGCGCCGCGCGACTGAACAGGAAGCCGAGCGCCAGCGGGGCGCGCGATCGGGCGCGGGAAGAAATTGCCCGCCGCGATCGCGCGCTCGTTTCCTCGTACACGAGCGAGGCCGAGATCGACCTCGCACGCAGCCGCTCGTTGCAGACCATCAACACCGTCATCCAGTCGGCGCGGGCGTTCAGCGAGCAGCTCAACAAGCGCAAGGTCGGACGTCGAGGCCAAGAAGGCCGAGGCACAGGGCAAGCCGGTGGAAGCCGTGCTTGACCGCGAGCTCGAGAGCATCGATGCTGGAGCTCGCGCGCCAGGCAGACGTGATTGCCCAGAAACAGCGCGAGACAACGATGATCACCGCCAAGTACGATGTCGACAAGCAACGCTGGCGGGAGCTCGTCGCGGCCAAGGCCTCCACCAAGCCCGCCGCCACGGCCAGCGCAGGCGGCACCGCGGTCATCCCGGTGGCGGGCACGGCCAAGAAGTAGTCGGGCGCTAACGGCAACGGTGCCCTCGGCCCAAGGGCCGGCCCCGGCGTCGTATTCCGGACCCCGATCCGGCATTCGCGGTCCGGGAATGTGCCCCGGACGCGAATCGGAACCGTCCTGGCCCCCGGCCTGCGATAATGCGGCCCCCAGTTTCTCGGACAGCGCCCGCAACCCATGGCTCAATACGTTTACACGATGAATCGCGTGGGCAAGATCGTCCCGCCCAAGCGGGTCATCCTCAAGGACATCTCCCTCTCGTTCTTCCCCGGGGCCAAGATCGGCGTGCTCGGACTGAACGGCTCGGGCAAGTCGACCTTGCTGCGCATCATGGCGGGCGAGGATCGCGAATTCGAGGGCGAAGCGGTGCCGATGCCGAACATGCGCATCGGCTTCCTGCCGCAGGAGCCACAGCTCGACCCGGCGAAAACCGTGCGCGAAACGGTCGAGGAGGGGCTGTCCGAGATTTTCGGCGCGAAGGCGCGGCTCGATGAGATCTACGCCGCGTACGCCGAGCCCGATGCGGACTTCGACCAGCTCGCGGCCGAGCAGGCCAAGTACGAAGCCATCATCGCGACCTCCGGCGCAGACACGGAGCTGCAGATGGAAATCGCGGCCGACGCGTTGCGCCTTCCGCCGTGGGAGGCGAAAGTCGCCAATCTCTCGGGCGGAGAAAAGCGTCGCGTCGCGCTGTGCCGCCTGCTGCTGTCGAAGCCCGACATGCTGCTGCTCGACGAGCCCACCAACCACCTCGACGCCGAGAGCGTCGAATGGCTCGAGCAATTCCTGCTGCGCTTCCCGGGCACCGTGATCGCGGTGACCCACGACCGGTATTTTCTCGACAATGCGGCGGAGTGGATCCTCGAACTCGACCGCGGCTACGGCATCCCGTGGAAGGGCAATTACAGCTCGTGGCTGGAGCAGAAGGAAGCCCGGCTGCAGACGGAGGCGAAGCAGGAGGCCGCGCGCATCAGGGCGATGCAGAAGGAGCTGGAGTGGGTGCGGCAGAACGCGAAAGGGCGGCAGGCGAAAGGCAAGGCGCGCATGGCCCGCTTCGAGGAACTGTCCTCGTACGAGCACCAGCAGCGCAACGAGACGCAGGAGATCTTCATTCCCGTCGCCGAACGCCTCGGCGACGCGGTCATCGAGTTCGCAGAGGTGAGCAAGGGCTATGGCGAGCGCTTGCTCATCGACAAGCTGTCGTTCCAGGTGCCGGCCGGGGCGATCGTCGGGATCATCGGGCCGAACGGCGCCGGCAAGTCGACGCTGTTCCGGATGATTACCGGCCAGGAGAAGCCCGACAAGGGTGAGATCGTGATCGGCCCGACGGTGCGGCTCGCCGTCGTCGACCAGACGCGCGAATCGCTCCCCAACGACAGGACGGTGTGGGAGGCAATCTCCGGCGGCCAGGACATTCTCACCGTCGGCCGGTTCGAGATGCCGTCGCGCGCTTATCTCGGCCGCTTCAACTTCAAGGGCGGGGACCAGGGGAAGATCGTCGGCACGCTGTCCGGCGGCGAGCGCGGCAGGCTGCATCTTGCGGCGACGCTGCTCAAGGGCGGCAATGTGCTCCTGCTCGACGAGCCGTCGAACGATCTCGATGTGGAAACGCTGCGAGCCCTGGAGGACGCGCTGGCCGAATTCGCCGGCAGCGTGCTCGTCATTTCGCACGACCGCTGGTTCCTCGATCGGATCGCGACGCACATCCTCGCGGCCGAAGGCGACTCGCAGTGGTCGTTCTTCGAGGGCAACTACCAGGAATACGAGGCGGACAAGAAGCGGCGCCTGGGCGAGGAGGGCGCACGGCCGCACCGGATCCGCTACAAGGCGTTGCGGCAATGATCGTGCGCAATCCGATCCGCCGCGCGCACGGCGTTTCGACCTCCGACGGCGCCGGCGCAGCGTATCCGATTGGGCTACGATTGCGTCCGGTCCGCGATCCCGGCCCGAACACCCCGACGAACGCGATGGAGCCACGCATGAGAATCCTGCTCAAGATCATTATTGCCTTTGCGCTTGCCACGGCCGCCGTCGGCGCCACTGCCCAGGACAAGGTTGTCTATCACTTCGACAGCGGCATCGCTCAGGCCACCAAGGGTCTGCGCAACATCCGCAACCACCTCGACGTTGACCCCAAGGCGAAGATCGTGGCTGTTGCCCACGCGGAGGGAGTGGACTTCCTCATGGAAGGCGCGAAGACCGGCAACAACCAGGAATTTGCCGCTCTCGTCAGCGACCTGTCCGCGCGCGGCGTGGTGTTCGAGATCTGCGAGATCACGCTCAAGAACCGCAACCTGAAGAAGGAGCAGTTCATTCTGGGCGCGACCTTCACGCCCTCCGGTGTCGTGCGCATCGCCAACCTGCAGGCACGGGAGCAGTTCGCCTACATCAAGCCCTGACTGCAATGAGGATTCCGGCAATCCCCGGCGCGGGTCGCACTGCGGCCGAGCCGGCTCAGTCCGCGAGCTTCCTCCGCAGCGTTGCGTTGACCCGCGCCGGGTCGGCCTTGCCTTTCGTCGCGGCCATGGCCTTGCCGACGAGCGAGTTGAAGGCCTTCTCCTTGCCGGCGCGGAACTCGGCGACGATTCCTGCGTTGGCGGCCAGCACGCCGTCGACGATCATCTCGATCGCGCCGGCGTCGGAAATCTGCACCAGCCCTTTGGCGGCGATGATCGCATCGGCGTTCCCGCCATGCTCACCTGCCCACATCGCATCGAAGACGCCCTTCGCGATCTTGCCGGAGATCGTGCCGTCGCCGATGCGGCGCAACAACGCGGCGAGCTGGTCCGCGCCGACGGGCGCCTTTTCGATGTCTTGTTCGCCCTTGTTGAGCGCCGCGGCGAGTTCACCGAGCATCCAGTTGGCGACCAGCTTGCCAGTCTTGTCCGCGGGCCCCGCGAGCGCGGCCACGGCCACCTCGAAATAGCAGGCGGTCTCGCGGTCGGCGGTGAGCGCGGCTGCGTCCTGCGCGGACAGCGCATACTGCGCGGCGAGGCGCTCCCGCATCGCTGCGGGCAGCTCGGGCAGCGCGGCGCGCACGCGCTCGATCCACGCGTCGTCGATCGCGAGCGGCGGCAGGTCGGGATCGGGAAAGTAGCGGTAGTCCTGCGCGTCTTCCTTGCTCCGCATGGTCCGTGTTTCGCCACGGTCCGGGTCGAAGAGTCGCGTCTCCTGGACGACGGCGCCGCCCTCGCCTATCAGCTCGATCTGGCGGCGCACTTCGTATTCGATCGCCTGCTGCATGAAGCGGAAGCTGTTGAGGTTCTTTATTTCACAGCGCGTGCCGAGCTTCGCTTCTCCGAGCGCCCGAACCGAAACGTTGGCGTCGCAACGGAAGCTGCCCTCCTGCATGTTGCCGTCGCAGATGCCGATCCACTTGACCAGCGCGTGCAGCGCCTTGGCATAGGCCACCGCCTCCGCGGCACTGCGCAGATCGGGCTCGGACACGATTTCGAGCAGCGGCGTCCCGGCGCGGTTGAGATCGATTCCCGTCATGCCGTGGTAGTCCTCGTGCAGGCTCTTGCCGGCGTCCTCCTCGAGGTGCGCGCGCGTCAGGCGCACGATCTTCTCGCCCTGCGGCGTCGCGATGGCGAGCGATCCGCCCAGCACGACGGGGATTTCGTATTGCGAGATCTGGTAGCCCTTCGGCAGGTCCGGGTAGAAGTAGTTCTTGCGGGCGAACACGCTCCTCCGGCTGATCGTCGCGCCGACGGCGAGGCCGAACCGTATCGCGCGCTCGACAGCGCCACGATTCAGGACCGGCAGCACGCCGGGCAACGCGATGTCCACGGCGCAGGCCTGCGTGTTGGGCGCTGCGCCGAAGGCAGTCGACGCACCGGAAAAGATCTTCGACGCGGTCGACAGCTGGGCGTGGGTCTCGAGCCCGATGACAATTTCCCAGTTCACGAGCGCACCCTTGGCGCTGCGCGCCTTCCCTTCGGGAGGGAGCCCCCGCGCTTTGGTCCGGGCGCTCTCATAGGGCCGCCATCGCAGGAATGCGCCTGTGCCAGTCGGTCGCCTGCTGGAACCGGTGCGCGACGTCGATGAGCTTCGCCTCGGTGAAGGCGGGACCCTGGAGCTGCAGCCCGATCGGCAGGCCGTTGCGGTCGAAGCCGCAGGGGATCGACATCGCCGGCGCTCCCGTCAGGTTCGCGGCAGTCGTGAAGATGTCGTTCAGATACATCTTCACCGGATCGTCGCTGTTGGCGCCGATCCGGAACGCGGCTGTGGGCGCGGTCGGGCCCGCGATCAGATCGCATTTCTCATAGGCGCGACCGAAATCGTCGGCGATCAGCCGGCGCACCTGCTGCGCCTTGAGGTAATAGGCGTCGTAGTAGCCATGCGACAGCACGTAAGTGCCGATGAGGATCCGCCGCTTGACCTCGGCGCCGAAGCCCTCGGCGCGCGTCTTCTCGTACATTTCGGTCAGGTCGGCATATGCGGCAGCGCGATGACCGTACCGGACGCCGTCGAAGCGCGACAGGTTCGACGACGCTTCCGCCGGCGCGATCACGTAGTACACCGGAATGGAGAGTTTCACGTTCGGCAGCGCGAGGTCGACGGTGGCGGCGCCGAGCTGGCGCAGCTCGGCGAGCGCGGCGTCGACCGCCCGGGAAACGTCCGGGTCGATTCCCGCGCCGGAGTATTCGCCGGGGAGACCGATCCGGATGCCGGCCAGCGGCTTGGCGCCGCCCACGCGCGCGAGCAGGCGCGTGTAGTCCTCGGCGGAGCGGGGCAGCGACGTCGAGTCGCGTGGATCGTGACCCGCCATCGCGTTCAGCAGCAGCCCGAGGTCCTCTGCCGTGCGGGCGAACGGGCCGGCCTGGTCGAGGCTGGAGGCGAAGGCGACGAGTCCGTAGCGCGAGCACACGCCGTAGGTCGGCTTCAGGCCGCAGACGCCGGACATGGCCGCCGGCTGGCGGATCGACCCGCCGGTGTCGGTGCCCGTGCCCCCCGCCACCAGTCGCGCCGCGACGGCGGCCGCGGTGCCGCCGGAGCTGCCGCCGGGAACGCAGTCGAGATCCCACGGGTTCTTCACCGGGCCGAAATGGGAGGTCTCGCTCGACGATCCCATCGCGAACTCGTCCATGTTGGTCTTGCCGACGAGCACGGTGCCGGCGCGCGCAAGCGCCGCAACGACGTGCGCGTCGAAGGGCGACGTGTAGTTCGCGAGCATCCGCGACGCGCAGGTCGTGCGCATGCCCGCAGTGACCAGGATGTCCTTGTGCGCGATAGGGACGCCGGTCAGCGGACCGCCGGCACCGGCGGCAATGGCCGTATCGGCAGCGTTGGCGTCGGCGAGCGCCCGGTCCGGGTCGACGGTGATGAACGCATTGAGCGCCGGATTGAGCGCAGCGATCCGGTCGAGCGCAGCCCGCGTCAGCTCGACGCTGGACACGCGCCTCGCGTGGAGCGCGGACGCAAGCTCGGCAATGGAGGCGTCGATCACGGCCCGGCCCTCATGCAAGCGCTCATTCGAGCACCTTCGGCACCAGGTACAACCCGTCCTCCACGGCCGGCGCGACGCTCTGGTAGTGCGCGGAGAGGTCGGCCTCGACGGCGGCGTCGGGCCGCAACGGGAGCGCCACGTCCTGTGCGTGCGCCATCGGCAGGACGCCCGTCGTGTCCACGGCGGCGAGCTCGTCGATCAAGCCGAAGATCGCGGTGAGCTTCGTGCGCACCTCTTCGGCATGCGCAGCGTCGATCTCCACTCGCGCGAGGTGCGCGATCCGGTAAACGTCAGTGAGCGAGATGGTCATGGTGGAGCGCGGGTATCGGGACGGGGCGCTTCCCGTCCGGGTGGGCGGCGCCGAATTTCCGACGAACGGGCGGTGATGTTCGGACCGGCGGCGCGCCCCCAAAACACCCGAATTACCGCGCAAAATCAGTGCTGGAGCAATGCACAATAGGTTATCATATTGTCATATTTTCGAGCAGCGGCCGCTGCTCCTTAACCATCGGGCCGCCGCCTCGTCCGCGCGTTCCGCACCGCCGCAGGCCATCGCTTACATGTTCGCGTCTTTCAAGGGCTATTTCTCCAGCGATCTCGCTATCGACCTCGGTACCGCGAACACGCTGATCTATGTCCGCGGCAAGGGCATCGTCCTGAACGAGCCGTCCGTCGTCGCCATCCGCCAGGAAGGCGGACCCAACGGCAAGCGGGTGATCCAGGAAGTCGGTCTCGCCGCGAAGCAGATGCTGGGGCGCACGCCGGGCAACATCACGGCGATCCGGCCGATGAAGGACGGCGTGATCGCCGACTTCACCGTGACCGAGCAGATGCTGAAGCAGTTCATCAAGCGGGTGCTCGAATCGCGACTCTTTTCGCCGTCCCCGCGGATCATCATCTGCGTGCCCTGCGGCTCGACGCAGGTCGAGCGCCGCGCCATTCGCGAGTCCGCACTGGGCGCCGGCGCGTCGAAGGTCTACCTGATCGAGGAGCCGATGGCCGCGGCGATCGGCGCCGATCTGCCGATCTCCGACGCGACGGGATCGATGGTCGTCGACATTGGCGGCGGGACGACGGAAGTCGGCGTCATCTCGCTGGGCGGCATGGTGTACTCGGGCAGCGTGCGCGTGGGCGGCGACAAGTTCGACGAGGCGATCGTCAACTACATCCGCCGCAACTACGGGATGCTGATAGGCGAGCCGACGGCCGAGCTGATCAAGAAGACCATCGGCTCCGGTTTTCCCGGCTCCGAGGTGAAGGAGATGGAGGTCAAGGGGCGCAATCTTGCCGAGGGCATTCCGCGCAGTTTCACGGTGTCTTCCAACGAGATCCTCGAAGCCCTCACCGACCCCCTGAACAGCATCGTCTCCGCGGTGAAGAGCGCGCTCGAGCGCACGCCGCCGGAGCTCGGCGCGGACATCGCGGAACGCGGCATGGTGCTCACCGGCGGCGGTGCGCTGCTGCGGGATGTCGACCGCCTGCTGATGGAAGAGACGGGGCTTCCGGTGATCGTCGCCGACGATCCGCTCACGTGCGTCGTGCGCGGCTGCGGACGGGCGCTCGAGAACATGGACAAGCTCGCGACAATCTTCACATCGGATTGACCCGGCCACTTGATCGCCGGCGTCGAAGCCCGTCGGTTTCGCGATGCGCTACATCCCCGTCGAGCCGCCACCGTTTTTCCGCCGCGGCCCATCGCCGCTCGCCCGGCTCGCCTTCTTCGGGCTGATTTCCGTCGCGCTGCTGTTCGTCGACACGCGGTACCGCTACCTGGAGGGCATGCGCATCGTGGCGGCGACGATTCTCTATCCGTTCCAGCGCGCGGTGCAGCTGCCCGGCGATGCGCTGGCGGGGATCGGCGACTACTTCACGTCGTTGCGGGCGCTCTCCGAGGACAACGCGATGCTGAAACGGCAGTCGGCCGAGCACGCTGCTGCCGCGCAGGCGTTTGCGTCGACACAACAGGAAAACGCCCGCCTGCGGGCGCTGCTCGATGCCCGGATGCGTTACGCGTCGGCGGCCAAGGCGGTCGAGGTTCTCTACACCGGCCGTGATCCGTTTGCGCAGAAGCTGTTCGTCGACAAGGGCGCGGACGCCGATATCCGGCCCGGCGAGGCCGTGATCGATGCGGACGGCATCATCGGGCAGATCACGCGGGTGTATCCCAATATGGCAGAAGTGACGCTGGTCACGGACAAGGACCACGCGGTACCGGTGAAGGTGGAGCGCAGCGGCGTCCGCTCGGTGCTCTATGGCGCGGGCGCCGGGCACGCCCCCGAGCTTCGCTTCATGGCGCCGAGCGCAGACATCCAGGAGGGCGACCTGCTGGTGACTTCGGGGCTCGACGGCACCTATCCGCCAGGCCTCGCCGTGGCTCGTGTCGTCACGCTCGAGCGCGAGACCGGTCAGATTTTCGCGCGCATCGTCTGCGCTCCGGTCGCCGGAGTGGACCGCAGCCTGCATCTGCTCGTTCTCAGCCAGGCCGCGGCGGCGCTTCCCCGGCCCGAGGAGCCCGCACTTACAGACCCGACGAAAAAAGCGGGCAGGGGCAAACGCAAGGGCAATCTGTGATGGCGCTGCCGAACATCGCGCATCTTTCCACTGCCGGGCCCGAAGAGATCCTGCACCCGGCGCGCCCATGGTTCATCGTGGTCACCGTCGGTGTCGCCTTGGCGGCCAATCTGCTGCCGCTGTCGGGCGTTGCGCTCGCGTTGCGTCCCGACTTCATCGCGCTCGTGTTGTTGTACTGGTGCATTCAGGAGCCGCGCTACATGGGCGTCGGGGTTGCCTGGGGTGTCGGTCTCGTGATGGACGTCGGCGACGCCACGCTGTTCGGGCAACACGCGCTGGCTTACGCTTTTCTCGCCTACGCGGCCGAATACTTCCGTCGGCGCGTGCTGCGATTCTCGCTGTGGCAACAGGCGGCGCAGGTTGCCGTGCTGCTGGGCCTGTGCGCGGGACTGGTGCTGCTCGTTCGTTACGTAGGCGGCGCGCCGCTGCCGCGCTGGACGTATGCGGTGCCGCCGCTCGTCGGTGCGCTCCTCTGGCCCGTGCTCACGGTCACGCTGCAGTGGACGCAGCGGCCACAGCGCTCGTCGGCCGAGCTGTGACACCTCCAGCCTGCCCGCGCTGATCCCGAGATGGCACGCTTCCTTTTCCCCTCGCGCAGCCGCAACGATGGCGGTGCGCTTGGCTTGCCCGAAATCAGGAATCCGGAGCGGGAGGCTTACTTCTTCCGTCGCCGGCTGACGATCGCGGGAGCGCTGGTGGCACTGGCGCTGGTCGGTCTTTTCGTGCGCTTCTTCTACCTGCAGGTCGTCCAGCACGGCCACTACCAGACGCTCGCCGAGACAAACCGGATCGCGATCGTCCCCATCGTCCCGAACCGGGGCGTGCTCCGTGACCGCAACGGGCTCGTACTGGCGCAAAGCTACTCCGCGTATACGCTCGAGATCCAGCCGGCCCGGGTGAAGGACCTCGAGCAGACGATCGATGCGCTCGCGGAGATCGTTGAAATCCAGCCGCGCGACAGGAAACGCTTCAAAAAGCTGCTGGACGAATCCAAGAATTTCGAGAGCATGCCGCTGCGCACGCGCCTCACCGACGTCGAGGTTGCGCGATTTGCGGTCAACCGGTACCGCTTTCCCGGTGTCGAGATCAAGGCGCGGCTCTTCCGGCAGTATCCGTATGGCGAGCTGGCGTCGCACGTTGTCGGCTATATCGGCCGCATCAACGACCGCGACCTGGCGCGCATCGACGAATGGGGCGAGAGCGCGAATTACAAGGGTTCCGATTACATCGGCAAGGTCGGGATCGAACTGTCCTACGAGCGCGAACTGCATGGCACGACCGGCGTCGAGGAGGTCGAGGTCGATTCCGGCGGGCGCGCGGTGCGCACGCTGTCGCGCGTGGCGCCGGTGTCGGGCAACGACCTCACGCTTTCGCTCGACATCAAGCTGCAGGAGGTCGCCGAGGCCGCGTTCGGCTCACGCCGCGGCGCGCTGGTGGCGCTCGATCCGGCCACCGGGGGCGTGCTCGCGATGGTCTCGAAGCCCGGCTACGATCCCAACCTGTTCGTCGACGGCATCGACGTCGCCAATTGGGAGCTCCTGAACGAGTCGCCCGACAAGCCGCTGCTCAATCGGCCGCTCCGCGGCGCGTATCCGCCGGGCTCGACCATCAAGCCATTCCTCGCCCTGTCGGCGCTCTCGTCCGGCCGGCGCACGCCGACGCAGACCATCTTCGATCCCGGCTATTTCCAGCTGCCGGGCGCCGCGCACCGGTTCCGCGACGACAAGCCCGGCGGCCACGGCACCGTGGACATGTACAAGTCGATCGTGGCCTCCTGTGACACGTATTACTACATCCTGGCAAGCGAAACGGACATCGACGACACCCACCGCTTCCTGTCGCAGCTGGGATTCGGCCGCAAGACGGGCATCGACATCGAAGGCGAGTTGCCCGGCGTGCTGCCGTCGCGCGAATGGAAGCGCCAGCGCTTCTCGGGCACGGAGTACCGCGAGGAGCACCGCAAGTGGTATCTCGGCGACAGCATCTCCGCCGGCATCGGGCAGGGCTACAACGCGTTCACGCCGGTACAGCTCGCGCACGCGATCGCGATAATCGCAAACGACGGCGTGTCGTATCAGCCGCATCTGGTGCAGACGGTCCGCAGCATCGGCGCCGACACATCGCGCGAAGTGGCGGCGCAGCCGACGCACACGGTGCCGCTGAAGGCCGAGCATCTGGCGGTGATCAGGAATGCGCTCGTCGGAGTCGGCCGCGAAGGCACTGGCGCCGCCGCGTTCGTCAAGGCCGCGTATGTGAGCGCCGGCAAGACCGGCACCGCGCAGCTCTACTCGCTGAAGGGGGAGAAATATGTCACCGGCCGGGTCGACGAGCGGCTGCGCGATCACGCGTGGTACATCGCCTACGCGCCAGCCGACAAGCCGCGGATCGCTCTCGCCGTGCTGGTCGAGAATGGAGGCTTCGGCGCGCAGGCGGCGGCGCCGATTGCGCGGCAGGTATTCGACTATTACCTGACGGGCGAGAAGAAGGCGGGACCGGCGCCCGCCGCCGCAGTCCCTGATGCGGAAGACCAGAGCGATTGATGGGCCAGATGCTGGCGCGCTTGTGGGAGGTTCTGTCACGCCGCATCGACAGCTTCCTGCTCGGGGTGGCGCTGACGATCGTGGGCGTCGGACTCATTACGCTGTTCTCGGCTTCCGATCAGAATCTCGCGCGCGTTTGGAGCCAGTTGTCCAATCTGGCGCTCGCCCTGGTCCTGATGTGGATCGTGGCCAACATACCGCCACAGACCATCGCGCGCGCCGCGGTGCCGCTCTATGCGCTGGGGGTCGTGTTGCTGGTGGGCGTGGCGCTCTGGGGCGTCACCGTCAACGGCTCGCGACGCTGGCTGAATCTGGGTTTCGGGCGGTTCCAGCCCTCCGAGCTCATGAAGGTCGCGGTGCCGCTGCTGCTCGCGTGGTATTTCCAGAAGTTCGAGGGCCGCATCAACTGGAAGGATTTCGTACTCGCGGCGGTGCTGATTGCCGTGCCCGTCTATATGATCAAGCGCCAGCCCGATCTGGGCACGTCGCTGCTGATCGCCGCGTCCGGGTTTTACGTGCTCTACCTCGCCGGGCTGTCGTGGAAGGTCATCGTCGGCCTCGGCGTGGCCGCCGCCGCCGCCGCGCCGCTCGTCTGGCCGCAGCTGCGCGATTACCAGCGGGAACGGATCCTGACGTTCCTCGACCCCGCGCGCGATCCGCTCGGGGCCGGCTATCACTCGTCGCAGGCGTCGATCGCGCTGGGTTCCGGCGGCGTGGTCGGCAAAGGATGGCTGAACGGAACGCAGACGCACCTCGATTTCCTGCCGGAGCGTCATACCGACTTCATATTCGCAGTGTTCGGCGAGGAATTCGGCCTGATCGGCAACGGTGTCCTGCTGATCCTCTATCTGCTGCTGATCGGGCGCGGGATGATGATCACCGCGAGCGCGTCGACGCTCTTCACACGCCTCATCGCCGGCGCAATCACGCTGATGTTCTTCACCTACGCGTTCGTCAACATGGGCATGGTCAGCGGCCTCCTGCCCGTGGTCGGCGTGCCGCTGCCGCTGGTGTCCTACGGCGGCACGGCGCTCATTTCGCTCTTCATCGGGCTCGGCATCCTGATGAGCGTGCAGGCGCATCGGAAGCTCGTGAACAACTAGCCGCCGCAGCGAGGTGGCGCAGCCTAGGGCTCCTCGGCGAGCGTTGCCGCGTTGAGGCCGGCGTCGGAACGGTCGGGCGGCTGCTTGTTCGCGATAAGCTCCCGCACGCGCTCGAGCGCGGTCTTGGTGCACGGCGGCAGTTCGATATCTGACGTCCCGATCGGCATCGTGCGTTCGCCCCAGCGCACAAGATGGGAGCACCAGGTGAGGCCGGCGCCGAACGCCGGCATCAGGATCAGCGCGCCGGGCTTGACGAGGCCCTCCTCCAGCGCGTCGACGAGGGCGACCGGGACCGTCGCCGACGACATGTTGCCGTAGCGCTGCACGGTGACGTAGACGCGATCCATCGGCGCGCCGACGCGCTTGGCGACCGACTCGATGATGCGCAGGTTTGCCTGGTGCGGGACGACCAGGTCGATTTCGTCGATCGTGTGGCCCGTCTTCGCCAGCACGTCCTGCGACGCATGCGCCATCGCCATCACCGCGCGCTTGAAGATCTCCTGGCCGTCGAAGTTCCAAGCGGTGTCGCCGAAAACGACCCCTTGATTCGCGTACGCCGTTCCCATGCCTCGCACGCGCAGGATGCCGCGCACGTCGGCATTGCAACCGAGCTTCTCGCCGATCAGGCCTTCTTCGCGGTCGGTGGCCTGCAGGACCACGGCCGCCGCGCCGTCGCCGAAGAGCACCGCAACACCACGGTTGGACCAGTCCATGAATTGCGAGATCAGCTCGACGCCGATCACCACCGCGTTCTTGACCACGCCGGTGCGGATCATCGCGGTCGCGGTCGAAAGCCCGTACAGAAAGCTGGTACACGCAGTGTTCACGTCCATCGCTGCAGCGTGCATGGCGCCCAGTTTGAACTGGACCCCGGAGGCCGAGTTCGGCACCGTCTCGTCGTTGGAGCAGCTGCCGTAGACGACGAGCTCGACGTCCTTGGCGTCGAGTCCCGCGCAGGCCAGCGCCCGCACGGCCGCGACGTGCGCGAGCTCGATGCCCGTGACATGCGAGACGCGCCTTTCCTTGATCCCGGTACGCGAGATGATCCACTCGTCGTCGGTCTCCATGAGCGACGCGAGGTCGGCGTTGGTGAGCACGGCGGGGGGCATGCATTTGCCCCAGCCGGTGATGGCTGCATGGATCATGGGAATTGTCGCTTCGAATCGAAACCGTGAGTCTGCCCGAACCCCTGGACGTAGTCCGGGTAGCGCTTGCCCGGTGCCGCTACTTGCGCCGTTTTGGCGCGGCTCTGGCCTTTTCGGGCGCGACGCTCTTCGGCGCGGGGTCTTCCTTCTTGTAGTCGCCGATCACGCCCTTTACCGGGCAGACGGCAAAGATCGGGCACTTCTTGCAGCCAACGGCGATGGCAATCGGACAAATGGTCATGCGGTATCTCCTTGTGGGGGCTGCGGGCGCCAGGAGCGTCTGGACGGCCTTCCCGCCGCCATCGACCATGGTCGAGGCGGATCGAATCCCGAGGCGGGTAGGTTACCCTCTTGTTCGTCGCGCGTCATGTGGCCGGTGCTATCCATGTTCGGGCGGCTTGCGGTTGCGCCAGCGTCGCCAGATGAGCGCGTACACCACGACATTGACTGCGATCACCGTGAGTCCCAGCGCGACTTGCGTGTGTGCAGTCAGCGCTTCCGGATAGATCAGCGGGATGAGGTAATGCTCGATGAAGCCGCCGGCGTAACCGGCGTCGCCCGCCCGTCGCCGCAGCGAGTTTTCCAGCGGCGTGAGCGGGCATAGCGTCCGGGTGATCTCGGCAAAAGCTCCCCATGCAACGGCGGGAAGGTGCAGTACTGCCCAGCTGCGACTGCGGAGCACGAGCAGACCTCCGGCAACCACGAACACGATGAACGCGAGGTGCGCGGCCACCAGTGCATCGGCGAGCAGGCGGGCGGTCACCGGAGAGGGTCGCGGGCATCCGGTCGCCGCACGGGTGAGGCCAAATCGGCGCGCCGGCGGCGGTCGCGGCTTGGCAAGCTAGCGATTGCCGCCTTCCTTGAGCAATTTCGCCAGATCGGCAAAAGGCCGATGTTTCGCACTTTGCGACGTGTCCGTGTCCGCTGATCCGCGGCGCGCCGCAGCCTCGAGCTCACGCGAATGCTCGTTGTCGTGGCAGTACACGCACAGTAGCTCCCAGTTGCTGCCGTCGACCGGATTGTTGTCGTGGTCGTGATCCTTGTGGTGGACCGTCAATTGATGGACGTTGGTCCGGTCGAATTCGCGCGTGCAGCGCCCGCAGATCCAGGGGTACAGCTTCAGCGCCTGCTCGCGATAAGTCTGCTCGCGCGCATCGCGGGCGCGGCGCGCGTCGGCGACGATGCGGTCGAGCCGGGCGGGATCCGGCGGTCCGCGCTTGGTGGGCATGGGTGAAGACGACTAAGCGTCGACCTGCGAGTACGTGATCACGTGGTGTGCCACGAGCCGGGCATCCGCGCCCTGGCATTCGGCGGTGCCGTACATGGTTCGCCTCCCGGGCTTCAGAATGCGCGCGTTGCAGGTGATGTCCTCTTGCCGCGCGCTGCGCAGGAACGCCGTCTTCATGTCCGACGTCACCCAGTGCTCCGCGACACCGCGCAGCGTCATGATCGCGAGCCACATCGCGACGTCGGCAGCTCCCATCAGCGTCATTCCGCTGACGATGCCGCCCGGGCGTTCCAGTGAGCTCAGGAACGGAACGCGCAGCGTGCACTCGCCCGGCGCCGTGGCTTCGACCCGGAAGCCGTAGGGTTGCAGGAACGGCGTGTCTGCCAGGACCTGGCTCAGGTCGGCAATCGTCGGAGCGGCCGATGTCATGTGGGTCGCGGCCCACTCTTGGGTCTATTCCGCGGTGGTGGGGTCGATCATGCGGCGTACCACCGAAACCTTGTTCGCAGGAAATCCGCCCTGTTTGGCATGCTCGCGCACCATGGCTTCGCTCGGCGCGACATAGACGCAATAGATCTTGTCGTCGGTCACGAAACTTTCGACCCATTGGATCGCAGACCCCATCTGCTGCAGAACACCGCAGGATTTCTGCGATATGCCGCGCAGTTCCGCAGCCGACAGGTTTCCGACACCCGGAATCTCGCGCTCGATCACATATTTCGGCATGGCTGTCCTCCTCTTCCAGATTGGGGGCGGTACCGGCTTGCGCCGTCATGTCGATGGTCTTGCCGCATCGCTGCGCTTTGCGATTGCGTGACACCGCAATTGCCATCGCCGGGCGCGCTGCACTCGGTTGACGCGCGCGAATGCCATCATCCTCCGGCCTGACGTGCGGGACAAGCGCCTGCCGCTCATTGCGTCGTCGCGAGGCGCAGTCAGCTCAGCGGTTGCATCACGATTCTTCGGTAGGGAGGCCGTTGTTCCAGCGTCGCGAACCACCGCTCCACATTGGGCAGAGCAGGACGTTCGATCGGCAGCGCCATCCAGCGCCAGATCCCGCAGCCCAATGCGATGTCGCCGGTGGTGAAAGCGCCACCGGCCAGATATGGGCGCCTGCCGAGGTGAGCGTTCACGATGACCAGCTCCTCGGCGGTCCTGTGGCGCGAATCCTCGATGGCGCGCGCGTCGCGTTGCTCCGGTGGCGTCCGGATCAGTCCCATGAACAGTGGCCGGATGGCAGGCCAGAACGTCGTCTGGCTCCAGTCCATCCACTGGTCGGCTTCCGCGCGCATCCTGCGCTCCTCGGGCCAGAAGCCTGCGGCGTGCTTGGCGGCTAGATAGCGAACGATCGCATGGGACTCCCACAGCACGAAGCCATCGTCGTCGATCGTCGGTACGAGACCGTTGGGATTGAGCCGCCGGTACTCAGGCGTGTTGACGATGCCGAAGGCGCCACCGGCGTCGATGCGCTCGTACTGGACCGCCATCTCCTCGCAGCACCACAGCACCTTCTGGACGTTGACCGAATTGTTCCGTCCCCAGATCTTCAGCATGGAAAGCCTCGCGTCTCATCGTGAACCTCAGCAGGTGTCGGCGTCGTCTGTTCGGTCGACGCCGGTTCCCGCCGCCCGCAAAGGCTGTTCCCGCACTTCATCCTGCGCAGATCAGGGCTTTACGAACTTGAGCACGAATTCGTCCTTTGGCTGCGGCGGATCCGGAGTGTTCTTGTCGCGCGGGTCGGAAGGGTTGCGCATGAAATCACCCTCGGCAACCAGCTTGAATCCGGCGTCTTCGACTTCCTTGCGCAGGAAGGCTTCCTCGATCCGATGCAGGGTCCCCGATTCCGAGATGCCGGTGCCGGGCCGGCCGGAGTGATCGGCGATGACATACATGCCCCCCGGTTTCAGAGCAGCGAACACCGCCTTGTTCATCCGCGCGCGATCGACGCCCATGTGGCCGAGGTCGTGATAGTTGAACATCAGCGTGACGAGATCGAGGCCACCCGATGCCACGGTGGCTGGGGCAGGGTCTTCGAATTTCTGCACGACGGAAACGATATTGCCGGCCGCCGGATTCTTCGCGCGATCGGCTAAGCGCAGTGGCGTGCTCGGCGGCCCGGCCGGTGGCGGCGTGGCTGCTGCGGGAGGCGCCGGCGCCGCGGGAGCGGCCGCGCCTTCCGGTGCCGCCGGAGGCAGGCGGGCCGGATCGCGCGGCGCGCTCTGTCCGTACACGCGACCGGTCGGCCCGACTGACCGGGCAATGAGCTCGGTGGTGTACCCTCCGCCCGCGCTCAAGTCCAGCGCGACCATGCCGGGCCTGATCCCGATGAAGGCGAGCATCTGGGTCGGCTTGCGGCGGATGTCGTTCGTGCGATCGGCCGCGCTGCGATCGGGGCTGGCCACGATCTCGGCAATGCGTTCGGGCGCAAGGGTCGCGGCGCGGGACTGGGCCGGCGCTTGCGGACTCATGCTCGCACAGGCGCCGAGCGCGAGCAGCGCCGCGGCAGCGAGCACGTTCGCGAGCGGCGGCATCGATGCCGAGATTCGCGAGCAAGCGTTCATGGGCTCTCCGTGCATATGCGCTCAGGTCCCGTGATTCGGCGCCACGAAGACGGCGGTGCCGTAGCATAGGACCTCGGTGACGCCGCTCATGACCTCGGTCGCGTCGTAACGGACGCCGATCACGGCGTTCGCGCCAAGCTCGCGGGCATGCGACAGCATCAGCTCGAAGGCCTCGGCGCGGGTCTTTTCGCACAGGCTGCTGAAGAGCGAGATGTTGCCGCCCACGAGCGTCTGCAGGGACCCGCCGATCGTGCCGAAAATCGAGCGCGAGCGAACGGTAATGCCGCGCACGACCCCCAGGCTTCGGACGATCCTGTGTCCCTCGAGCGTGAAGGCGGTGGTGGTAAGCGCTGCGTCCACGTGTTGTCCTCGGGGCAGGTCAGAGACGGCTGTTCCGGGCGATCCGCGACCGCGACGCACCGATGGCATGGCGTCCCGGAAGCGTCATGGCTTGGCGCAATCGCAGACGTCGTTGCCCTTGTCGAAGATGATGCGCCAGGTTCCCGGCGCCTCCAGTCTCCAGATGGACGTGAAAGTGGCGATGAGCGTGCCCTGTGGATTGCGCACGGGGCCGCTGGAGAGCGCGAGCCTGCCGGAGTCCAGCACCTCGACCACCTCCGGCTGCCACGAGAAGGGCGCCGCGGGCCCGTCGTAGAAGCGTTTCCAGGCGTCGGCGACCTGCTGTTTGCCGCGCAGGACCTTGGCACCGGAAAAGAATATCGTCTCGTCGGACAGAAACGTCGCAAACGCCGCGTGATCGCGATCCGCCATTGTCTTTGCGAACGCCCGCTCCGTGTCGGCCACCTGCCGCTGCAGATCGGCGTCCGGCGGACGGGGTGTCACGGAAGCACATCCCGGGAGCATCGCCACGCCAAGAGCGGCGACCATGATTCCACGTCGCATGGGCGTTGCTCCTTGTTCGTCGGCGACGACGGTTCAACGGCCGAGCTCATTGAGCTCGGGCTCGCACCACTGCTTTTCATCCGGCGCCACCAGCGCATACTGATCCAGCGCGAGCTGCCGTGCGGTCGCATGCGCCGCACCGTCGCCACCTCGTGCGTGGGCGATGGCGAGCACGGCGTAGCCGAAGAACCGCTCGAAAGGCGGCGCGTCGTTGGTGGCGCAGATGTCGACGCAGCGCCGCGCGTGCCCGGCCGCTGCCGCGGAGTCTCCCGCCTGCATCAGGCTGCGGGCCAGGCGATACTCGGCACGCTCTTCCTCGAGCCACGTTCCGGCGAGCCGCCAATAGCGCAGGCCGCCTTCGGCTGCGGCAACCATTCCCCGCGTTTCGACGGGGTCGCGATCGGGCTTTTCCTCGAGGCTCGCCGCCATGTTGTTGCCGGCGACGGCAAGCGCGCGCAGAGCGGGCGAGCGGGACGGCAGGCCAGCTTCGGCAAGCCGCAAGGCCTCCTCATACGTGGCGATCGCACGCTTCCACCCGAGCTGGGCAGCAAGCGCCGACGCGGCGGTGGCAAGCGCCGCGATGCGTTCGTCGGTCGACAGGTGCGCCAACGAGGTGTCGAGGTTGCCGGCATAGCGCAGGGCGGCGACACTGCGATTGATTGCCTCGGCAGCTCCAGGATCTCCGTCCGACTGCGCCCGGGCGCGCAGCGATTCGAGCAGGTCGACCCCGGCACTCCACCGGGCGAGATGCTCGCCGTATACGTGCGTGACGATGCGCGCGAACGGTGGAATGTCGGCTGGGGACACCAGCAGGTCCAGCGCGCCGGCGAGGCGGTCTGCGACCTCCTCGGGATGATCTCCGTGGTCGTTCCACGCAGTGGCGATGAATGCATCAAGGCTCATGGCGGTGACTCGGGCAATCAGCGGATCGACCGGCGGCCGGCGAACGTGTGTGGCGGCCTCCGGAACGCGCAAGTGTACCCATGTCTTTGCCAGATGACGATGGGGGCATTGCGGGACGTGAAGCGTTCCGGCATCGGCGGCACTCCGGCCCGTGGCATATCGTGGACGCAATGGCACCTGCCTGAGACGTCCGCGTACCGGAGCTTGCCGTCGCGCCCGCCGGCCAAGGATCCAGGCCTATCGGCATTTGAGTGGCAGGTAGCGTGCGGTGACGCTGGTGTTGTCCGCGCTCTTGAGCGTCATCTTCCCGGGCGCATTGGCATATCCGCACACCCAGGTCACCGGGACGATCGGCGCATCCTCGACGACGGCGGCCCGCAGCGTCAGCACTTTGCCCTTGATGACGCCGCTCGCGCGGTTGCCGAAGGTGAGGTCGATCGCGCCGTTTCGCACCAGCACCGAGCTGACGAAGTTGTTGACGATCTTGTCGGGCGCGGGCAAGCCGGCGGCCGCGTTGTCAGCGGGGAAGGTTTGCAGCGCGGTCCACGATTGCGCTAGCGGACTCTTGGCGATGTCCGCCAGGGGCAGTGCCTCGACGATCTGGTCGCGCACGATCTTGTCGAGGTAACTGGGAACCGCCAGCGTGGTCAGGATCGCGACAATCGCGATCACCACGAGGATTTCCATCATGCTGAAGCCGTGGCCGCGCAGGTTCATCGTTTGGCCTCGTGGTCCCGGCGTGCATCGTTCCGGAACGAAAGCGGGATTATCGCCTTTCCGGCGGCAACGAACCGATCGCCGCCAGCAGCCGCGCATGCATCGAGGCATCCACCGGCCGGTGCTTGATCTTCTTGCTTGCCGGGTCATGGCCAAGGTAGTTGTCACCTTTCCAGTTCTGCGCGGGTCTGATGGGACGGGCAACGAAGCCACCGCCACAGTTCGGGCAGACGTTGCGCAGCACGCGGTCGACGCAGGTCGCGCAGAACGTGCACTCGTAGGAGCAGATGCGCGCCTCGAGCGAAGCCGGAGGCAACGACGTGTTGCAGTGTTCGCAGCTGGGTCTCAACTCGAGCACGACGTCCTCCCGAAGGTCAGGCAATGCCAGGCGATGGGTTGTCCATTCGTTGACCGGGTGGGCCCGTCGCCGGGCCGATCGCGGGCCCTAGGCAATGAGCTCGACTTCGCCTTCGATCTCGACCGGAATGTCGAACGGAAGCTCGGCGAGGCCGACGGCGCTGCGGGAGTGGGCGCCCGTTTCGGGGCCGAAGAGCTCGATGATGAGGTCGGAAAAGCCGTTGATGACGAGAGGCTGCCGGTTGAAGCCGGGCGCCGAGTTGACCATTCCGAGCACGCGGCCCCAGGCCGCGATGCGATCGAGGTCGCCCAGCGCTCGCTTGAGGCTGCCGAGGATGGAAAGCCCCGTGAGCCGGGCCGACGTGTAGCCCTGCTCGAGGCTGACCTCGCGCCCGACTTTGCCCAGAGGGGTCGCCGTCGAGCCGTCGGGATTCTGCGGTCCGTGACCGGAGATGAGGGCGCGGCGCCCTACGATGCGGACGAACTGGAAGGGAAAGACGACTCCCGCCGGAGGCCGGGTCGGCGGCGGCAGGATGAGTCCTCGTGCGGTCAGGCGTTCTTCGATGCGCGACATGAGTGATCTCCCTGGTTGGGGTCGATGCGTCCGGGACAGTCTCGGTCTCGGCCATTGAGGTATAGGCTTTTGAACAAGCAACGCCCGCTTTCCGTGGCGCCGGATGTCGGGTGGCCGGCGACCGTCCCGTCGCTGGGCGAATTGTGGAGCACGGCTACCGATTGCTGGAGGCGAGCTTGATGCCGAAGCCGATGAGAGCAACGCCGGCAAGGCGTGTGGCCATCCTTCGCGCCGACGGCAGCGCTTCCAGCTTGCGCGCAATCGAGTTGCCGGCAAGCACGAGGCCGGCCTGGTAGACGAAGCTGATGACGGTCACATGGACCATCATCGCCGCGAGCGTCACGCTCGAGGAATCGGGTCGCAGGAACAGCGGGAAGAAGGCGACGAAAAAGAGGACCACTTTCGGGTTGGTGATGCTTACGGCGAAAGCCTGACGAAAATAGACCGACGCCGCACTTCTCGGCTCCGTCGTCGCCGCGTCACTGGCGATGCGTGCGCGCAGCAGCTGCAGGCCCATCCAGCACAGGTAGGCCGCACCGAACCATTGCAGCGCCTGAAACACGGCCGGGTTTGCGTTCATGACGGCGGCGAGTCCCGCCACTGCGGCGATCATGAACAGGAAGTCGCCGGCAAGCGTGCCTAGGACGGCGCCCAGTCCGGCGCCAACACCATTGCGGGCGGTCGCGTTCAGGATCGTCAGCGTTCCCGGTCCGGGGATCAGCTGAAATACGACGATGGCGGCGATGAAGCTGCCGTAGTTCTGAATGTCGAACATCGATTGATCTCCGGGGCATGTCCTCGGCCGGCAAGGACGGCGAACGCGTTCGCAACGAATCCGTCGGCCATTATAAGGGGGGCGAGGTGACGAGCTTGCCCCCAAAGGCAAGCCGCCCGCTTGCCGCGGGTGCGTATTCGACATGCACGCAAGTCCGATGGCGTCCCAATACGTCTGCAATCGATTCGGTCAGCCTGGCGATCTCATCGGTCATTTCGGCCGGCCCTGGAAGCGTGCGCTTCAGCACGGTTACGAAGACCGGCAGCTCCGTTGTCGCAAGCGAAGACTCGTTCTCGGCGTAACGTTCTCGCGCCAGAAGATGAAGCCGGACCCACGTCTGTCCGGCGGGCGAGCCCAGCGCACGACCCGCCGCGTCGGCAAGCGCCTGGGCAAGGCTCGCGGCGACCGGGCCATTGGGAGCGACGACGATTTCCACGTCTATTATGGGCATGCTATTCGACCTTCGTGCGCGTCCGCGCTCTTTGTGCGACCTGTCCGGATCGGAGGCAGGACGAAGGGGCCAGGCCCCCCGTTGCGGCAAACGCTTTCGTGCCCGCACTTGCGCGTACGCTCACCGGAGGCCTCCGACAGGCCTACTTTGTGTCCTTGGCCGCTTCCATCCGGCGTTTGTATTCATCGTACGACATGCTCGTGCTCGCCATGCAGCGACCATGTTCCTGTGCGTCGACGATCCTGTAGCACTCGTTGCGCTGCCACGCCTGGCCCATGCCGTACACCTGCTGCGAGGAGCAGCTTGGAAGGCACGGAGTGAACAGGAGCACGACGCTCAGCAAGAAAGTGCGCAAGTTGACCTCCATGGGAAAGCCGGCCTCTGGACGCGGAATCCGCTGCGTTCGGCGCTCATGTCGGACAGCGCGTGACACGCGGGCGCTCGCGTGTCGCCATTTCATGAAACATGTCGTCGAGGTACTGCTCCAGTTCGTGCTCAAGAATGAAGTCCGGGATGACGATGTCGGCGCGCGCGAGCTTGCCATCCGCGCCGGCAACGAACAGCCGCCACCCCTCAATCGAGCGTTCGGCAACCATGATCCTGCCAAAGACGTCGAATTTCATGCCTGCCGGCATGGCGCACGCTGACCAAGAACGCTAACCGAAGCGACGTTGCCACGGATGCGCACGGACATGTGCGAGGCGCCTGCGCGGCATCGCCTGCGCGACCGGCCGCCGGCGATGGACCTTCCACGGCTCGTTGACGCGCATGCCGATGAGAAATACGACAAGGGACCCCTCTACAGTGGCACAGAGTCGTTCGCGGCGAATCATCGTTGAAGAGGTCTAGGGACGGCCGGCCCGAAGTGCGGCCTGATACTGCTCGATCCTGGGCAATAGGGCCTGCCTTCGGGCAAGACTTTCGGCGGGCCAGTACTTTTCGCGCTCGTAGTATTCAGGCACCGCCGAGGCGCCCGACGGGACGACCACCCAAGGCTGCTTCGATGCGGTGAAGATGTGGATGTCGGGTGGCAGATGGTCCGGCAGGTCGAGCGTGCCAACCCGAACAAAACGGATCAAGGGCCCGGCGCCGGCGTAGTTGCTCCACAGCGCAATGCGGCATCGCGGACACCGGGCGACCTTCTGGCCGTTGCCGCTCGCGGAAGGAGTGTCGACCAGCTCCGGTTCGTCGCCCAGAACGGTGACGCGGTCTGCCTCGATCATGGCATTCAGCGCAAAGGATGCCCCGCTTTCGCGTTGGCACCACCGGCAGTGGCAGCAGTGGACGAACAACGGCGCGGTTTCCATGCGATAGCGGACGTGCCGGCAGTCGCAGCCGCCCTCGAGCGGAAAGACAGAGGAAGCGGTCATGACGGTGAGTTGCTTGCGAGTGCGCTATGCGACACGTGGAATTTCCTCGAGGGAGAAGTAGTTCCCCAGCTATGCTGGTCGGGCAGTCAGTCGTGGTCGACAATTATCAATTTGCTCGTGTCAAAGCCGGCCGTCGCTGCCTTTGCGATGAGGCCGTCCAGGACGACCTTGTCCAGTTTCGGGCGTCTGGCCAGAATCCACAGATAGGACTTGTCCGGACCGCAGACGAGTGAATACTGATAGCCCTCGCGGTCGAGCGCAAGGATGACGTACGAGCCATAGAACGGCCCGAAGAAGGAAACCTTCAGGTACCCCCGATCGGGCTGGTTGACGAAATAGGCCTTGCCTTCGGCCTCTTTCCACGCGCTGTCTGCGGTCGAGTAACCGCGGTTCAGTACCCTGACGCCGCCATCGTTGCGCAGACTGTAATCGGCCGTCACGCGGGTCAGCCCCCGTTCGAACGAATGATCCAGTCGCGCAATTTCGTACCACGGCCCCAGATACTTCTCCAGCTTGAATTCGCCGACCGGCGTTACGTTCTCAGGCAATCCGGTACACCCCACCAGGCACAGGAACACCGCTGGCGCCAGATTCTTCAAAACGATCCTGAACTCGGGATGCAGGAGTGTCCGCTGTGGCGTCATTTCATCGAATGAAGACCGATCATGTTTCCGTCGGTGTCGGTAACGAGTGATATGAAGCCATACGGGGCGATGGAAAACTTGTCCTTGAACACTTGCCCGCCATTGACTGTTGCCCGCTTGGCCTCGGTGGCGCAATCGGCGCATGTGAA
Organism: uncultured beta proteobacterium; assembly: GCA_963823215.1. Taxonomy (GTDB): domain Bacteria; phylum Pseudomonadota; class Gammaproteobacteria; order Burkholderiales; family Casimicrobiaceae; genus CAIWHR01. The sequence goes on along the minus strand of CAWGKT010000012.1, from coordinate 801,964 downwards.
ATAGACAAGCGTGCTATTGCCACCCGATGGACAGCCGTCCATTTTCACCAGCGCGCCCGTGGCTCCGGGACCGTTCTCCTGCATGGGAAACGCCCACATTTCCGGCTCGGGGCCTCCCAGTTTGTGTAATTGAAGAGCGAATACGGACTCGTAGAACGCTTTGGCTCGCGGCATGTCCTGTACATAGATTTCGAACCAACCGACAGGATTCCTTGGCATGATTCCTCCATTCAGGGTGATGGTGATCGGAAGGCCCAATTTGCAGGCAGAGCAGCGCGCCGCCCGGAAGACAAAGCATGGACCTCCTGCTGGCGCGTGTCAGTCCGCTGCCTCGCCCCCCACCTCGCGCAGGAAGGCAAGCAAGCCGGACATGTAGACAGCCTGGTCGTCATACATCGCCATGTGACTGCCGTCGGGACAGTGGAGGTAGCGCCCTTGGGGGAGCGCGCGCGCCATCGCCGCCATGTGCTTCGGGTCCATGGTGTCGTGCGCGGCGCCGATGGTCAGCGTGGGCACCCGGATCTGCGGCAGATCGGCCGTTCGATCCCATTGTGCCAGTCTTCCCACTGGCGCCAAGTTCGCTGGGTCCCTGCATGGGGATGTAGACCTTCGGGTTGAGGTGGGCGAATGCGCGGTGCACCGGGTCGGGCCACTGCGCGTGCGGCAGGCGCAGCACGTGGTGCTCGTAGTGGTAGGGGATGAGCAGCTCCATGTAGCGCGGGTTGTCGTAGTCCCTGGCGGCTTCGATGGCCTGAATCTCGGCCAGCACGGCGGGCGGGATGCCCGGCATCAGCATTTCCTGCGCGTAGCGGTTGTAGGCCGGAATGCTGCTGACCATGTTGGAGATGACCAGGCCCTTCAGGTGCTGCTGATGCTTCAGCGCGTACTCGATGGCCAGGATGCCGCCCCACGAATGGCCGAGCAGGAAGAAGTTGCCGGCGTCAAGGCCCAACGCCAGGCGCACCTGCTCGACCTCGTCGACAAACCGCCCGGTCTGCCAGAGTTCGGGTATGTCGGGCTGGCTGCTGCGGTGCGAGCCCAGCTGGTCGTAGTAGTAGTACTCGACGCCAGCCCGCGGCAGGTAGCTGTCGAAGGCCTCGAAGTACTCGTGCGTGCAGCCCGGTCCGCCGTGCAGCAGCAGCAGCTTGATTCGCGGGTTGTCGCCGCTGCGCTTGGTCCAGACGTTGAACGTGCCGTGCGCGGTCTGCACCGGTATCAGGCGCGCGCCGCCGCTGAAGGCGTCCGGATGGCGCCGCAGGGTCTCGGCAACGTCGTTGGCTTCGGATGTGGTCATGCGGGGTCCTTGTTGGCGATGGTCGCCGGCTCGAATTCCGGGGAACGACGAGTCAATTCGGAATGCACGAGGCCGCTATCTTCTTTTCCTGAATGCAGCCTTGATTCTCCCCTAGGCTTCCTTGCCCAGGAGCGCAAGACCGAGGTCCGGCCCAAAGCGGTAGTGCAATGCTGCCGGGGCGTCGCGACGGATTGCTTCGTCAAGCAAGTCGGGATGCTCTTCGCTCACCTCAAGCAGCGGCCCCTTGATCGCACGGCTGAGCCGTCGTTCTGCAGATCTGCTGCCAGGCTCCAAGTTGCCCTGTCGGCGTTATCCTCAACCCTTGACGGCACCCATGGTCAGCCCCTTCACCACATACTTCTGGAAGATCATCGTCAGGATTAATGCCGGCGCCATGATGGCGACGGCAGCGGCCATCACCCCGCCCCAGTCGACTTCGGCATAGGAGAGAAAGTTGTAGACGGCGATTGGCAGAGTCTTCGTCTTCTCCATGCTGAGCACCTGGGAGAACATGAAGTTGTTCCAGGAGAAAATGAAGGACAGCGTCGTCGCGGTTATGATGCCCGGCCCGGACAGCGGAAGGATGATCTTCCAGAAAGCGTACTGCCGGGTCGCACCGTCCACCATCGCTGACTCCTCCATCTCGGGGGGAATGGTGGCGAAGTAGGTGGACATGATCCAGATGACAATGGGCAAGGCGATGAGCGTGTGGCTCAGGATCAACGCCGTGTAGCTGTCCATCAGGTCCAGTCGCGAAAAGACGATGTACCACGGCATCAGGAACGAGATTCCCGGCATTAGGCGCGCAAGGAGAATGAACACGGCGAGCTTTCTTTGCGTGAACCGCGCAATCGAATATGCCGCGGGGAGTCCGAGGACAAGCGAAAGGCCGACGGCCGCCGTGCCGACGATCGTCGAGTTCAGGAAGTACTTCAGGAAATCCTGTTCCCCGAAGACCTTCTCGTAGTTTTGCAGCGTCGGAGCAAAGAAGATCTTCGGCGGCCAGGCGATGATGTCGACCTGTGTCTTGAAGGACGACGACAGCATCCACAGGAAGGGGAAAAGCACGACCAGCGCCATCCCCGCGACGACGAGATAGAAGACGACGCTCGAAGCGAACTTCTTGTTCATCGGGGACTCCGCGCCTGATTTCCCAGCGACCCGGGCAGGTCGCGGGATGCTAGACCTCGGACGCCGTGCGCAGCTTCATGATCCCGAGGCTGCAACCGAAAACGACAACGAAAAGAACCACGAGAATGACCGCGGACTGTCCCATGCGGAAATACTCGAAGCTGTACTTGAACCCCATGATGTTGAGGGTTTCCGATGCGTAGCCGGGCCCTCCTCCCGTCATCGCGAAAATGATGTCAAACGTCTTTAGCGCGTCGATGAGGCGCAGGATCAGCGCGGTCAGAATCACCGGCATGACCATGGGAATCGTCACCCATCGGATGATCTGCCACTCGCTCGCGCCATCGATGCGTGCAGCCTCCACCGGCTCTTCCGGCAGGCCGGCGAGGCCCGCGAGAACGATGAGCGTGATCATCGGGGTCCACTGCCACACGTCGACGAGGACAAGCGACGGAATGACCGAGTTCGCGTTCGAAACCCAAAGTCCGGACGGCAGTCCCGACGACTGCAGGACGAAGTTGGCCAGGCCGATCGTCGGATCGTAGAACAGATTGAACACGATCCCGATGGCTACCGGCGTAGCAACGAGCGGCAGCAACAACAGAAGCTTGGCGACGCTCTTTCCGACAAAGGCACGGTTCAGGACCAGGGCGCTGGCAACGCCCAGTACGCCCTCGATCGCGACCGCGAAGAAAGTGAAAGCGAACGTCCTTGCAACCGCATTCAGAAAACGTGGCTCCGTCAGTACCCGCACGTAGCTGTTCAAGCCGACGAACGTCGCCGGCATGCCGGAGGTGAGGTTCCAGTTGGTGAAGCTGAGATACGACGTGTAGAGAACGGGAAAGACCATCAGCATGGCGACGAAGATGACCGCCGGCAGCGGGAACAATCGATGCAGGTTCCGCTCCCCAAAGCTCGACCGGATCATGAGCCGCCCCGCTGTCGGACAGCATTCAGGTCGCGGCAGCGCCGGCGACCGCATTCCGGCCCTCCCGCGGACCGTCTGCGTTTCGCCCGCGCTGCATTCATGCGGCGACTCGACATCACCGGGCTTCGTACACCGATCCCGGCGACTCGCCTCTCACGTTTCCCTCACTTTCCGCTCATTTTCCGTATTCGCCGGTGTCCTGGAGCAGCTCGTTCACCTTTGCGACTTTCTCCTTCGCCATCTTCTCGAGGTTCGGCGACGCTCCCTTGGTATTGATTGATTCGATGATCACCTCACCGATCAGATCACGCGCTTCGCCGACTGCGCTCATGTACGGGCGGTCCAGGGGGTAGCCGTTCTTGGCGGCGAAGGCGCGCGTTTCAACCAATCCAGGATTCACTTTCGCCAGAACCGCCTTGTCTGTCCAGACCGAGGATCGCGCCATGGTGATGTTCGCCAGCATCCCCTTGGCCGCGAGCTCCTTGCTCGTCGCCCAGTCGACGAATTTCATCGCCAGATCCTTCTTCTTCGACTGCTTCGCCACGGCCATGCCCCAGGAGGTCACGATGAACGGTGAATGCGCCTTTGGGCCTGCCGGGAAGTTCGCGATGCCGACATTGTCCGCGCCCAACTGCGTCTTGGCAGGATCGATGATCTGGCCATAGAACACGGAGGCATCCGTCCACATGGCGACCTTTCCGGCCTGGAAGAGCGGCATGATGTTTTCCCAGGACATCGACGTGACGCCCTTTGGCCCGAAGTTGCCGAGAAGCATCCCGTAGAACCGGATGGCGTCGACGGCCGGCTTGGAGTCGAACACGGCGACGCCATTGTCGAGATACCGGCCTCCGTAGTTGTAGACGTAGCTCGAGAGCTGGGTTACGGCCGCCGCGCCCTTTCCGCGCGAGGCGAAGGCCGCCACGCTTTCGCTGTTGAGCTTCTTTGCCGCGGCCTCGAGCTCACCGAAGGTTGCGGGAACCTTGATGCCGGCGCCCGCGAAGAGGTCCTTCCGGTAGTACAGCACCTGCCATTCGGTCACCAGCGGAACGATGTACGACTTCGCTCCGAACGTCGCGACACTCATGACATTCTTCGGATAATCGGAAAAATCATAGCCGGCGAGAGGTTCGTACCAGCCATTCTTGTAGAACATCTTTCCTTCCTGCAAGGGACGGGTCATGAACACGTCGACCGAGGATGAATTCGTGGCGAACTCGGTCGTCAGCTTGGCGGTGAGCTGGCTTTCCTGGAGGCTCTCCGCATTGACCTTGATCCCCGTGGCGCTCTCGAATTCAGGAATGGCCGCCTTGAGCAACTCCCCGTAGGGATGGTTCGCGAGCAGCACGCGAATCTCCTTGGTCGGGGCCTGCGCCATGGTGCTCGCGGCAATGCCGAGCGAAGCCAGCGCAACCAGAGTGTTCCTGATGACCTTACTCATACAATCTCCTTCACATGGTAAGAACCTGCGACAACTGCAACCCGCGCTGAGGCCCGAACCGTCGAAGCGGGGGCAAAGCCTGGCCCCACGCGCCAAGAGAACGAGATCAGCTGCTCATTCGTTTCTTTCCGTGTCACCGCGCTCCTAGACGATCGTTTGCGATGTTTCGAAGTCGAAGACGTGCGTCTTCGCCATCTTCAGATCCACTTGCAGCGATTCACCGACGCGAAGCGGGGTTTCCGGTACGTCCATCCGGGCAACGATGGAATCCGCCCCGCACGTCAGGTGCGCGAATATCTCCGAACCGAGCGTTTCGACGACATCGGCCCGCATCGTCACCGTATTTCCGTTGTCCGCGCCCGATGAGGCATCGTGCGCCGCGATGTCCTCGGGCCGGACACCGAACACGACTTTCCGGTCCGCAAACGGCTGGAGCCGAGGACAGAACGACTCGGGCACCTTGACCCGGAAGGCGCCGGCGTCGATGACCATGCCACCGTCTGCCGCGACCACCGTTGCGTCGATGAAATTCATCGCCGGCGAGCCGATGAAGCCAGCGATGAAGCGATTGGCCGGTTTCGCGTAGACCTCCATCGGAGCGCCAATCTGCTGCACGACACCCTTGTTCATGATGAAGATCCGATCCGCCATCGTCATGGCCTCGACCTGATCATGCGTCACGTAGATGATGGTGGCACCCAGACGGCGATGCAGCTTGCTGATCTCGGCGCGCATCGCCACGCGCAGCTTCGCATCGAGGTTGGACAATGGCTCATCGAACAGAAACAGCTTCGGCTTGCGCACGATCGCCCGCCCCACGGCTACGCGCTGGCGCTGGCCGCCGGACAACTCCTTTGGTTTCCTGTCCAGAAGGTCGTGGAGGCCGAGAATGTCGGCGGCCTCCTGCACCCGTGCGTCGATTTCCCCCTTCGACAATTGCCGGATCTTGAGTCCGAAGCCCATGTTGTCGCGAATGTTCATGTGCGGATACAGGGCGTAACTCTGGAACACCATGGCGATATCCCGATCCTTCGGCGGCAGGTCGTTGACGCGCGTCTCGCCGATACGGATCTCGCCGGAACTGACTGTTTCGAGGCCGGCGATCATGCGCAGCACCGTCGTCTTGCCGCAGCCCGAGGGACCCACGAGCACGGCGAACTCCTTGTCCTGGATCTCGATGGACACGTTGTCGACCACCTTGACCGCGCCGAACTGCTTTACGACGTTCTTCAGGGTCACACCAGACATCGCGCTGAACCCCGTGGTTGAGATCCGCGAATGGGAGCCAACGCCACCGCTTTCGCGCCAGGAACCGATGGGTCCGTTGACCTTGATACCGAAACATTCGGCCGAGACCGGGTCGTGCCGACGCAGGGGAGTGGCACCGTGGAAACGGGTACACATTGAGCGCGGGAGCCGAAGCGGTGCATCGAGACGGAAGGGCAGGATTGGCGCAGCCCAGCGCCTTATGGTAGTCGCATCGCCAACGCCGACAATTGCGCCAGGTCAAGACCGTCGTGCGCGGTTGGGGCGCCGCCAAGCACGTAGCCGGGACCGTCACTCTCGGACGGTCCGCCACGCCGGGCGCGGACGCTCCGTCAAGGACATGAGCAGGCGGCGGACTACGGTGGAGCGTATTGCCCTGCGGTAATCCGTCTGCGTCTGCCCGGCCTCCGATACCAGGGCATCAGAGGTGTCAGTCGAACTTCCACGCCGCCGCCGGGTTCGGTGCGCATCGAGGCCGCTGACCGCGCCGGGCGCATGAAAACCGCGGTCGACGCCGCTAACGTCGACAAGTCGCGGCAGAAGCAACCGAGCAAGTCGCGTCGGTAAGGCAGCACGTGATCGTCCGCGGTTGAATCCATGCATAAGACGTCAAGGCACTCATCCGAAAGCGACGTTGGGCAGCCACAGCACGATCCCAGGGAGGAAGACGAGCACTGCGATCAGGGCGCAAATGGCGGCGATGAAGGGGATCGATTCGATCGAGTACTCCTCGATCGATACGTCCATCAGAGCGCAGACGGCGAACATGGCCGAGCCGCTTGGCCAAGTCATGCCTCCCAGCGTGACGATGCTCATCATCAGGATGCCGAAATGCACCGGGTCCATCCCGACCTTGATGACGATCGGCACGAAGATCGGGGTGAGCAGCAGCACCATGACAGTCGAGTCGAGCGCGAGCCCCGCGATCAGCAGGAACACCAGGATCACCAGCACGATCATGGCGGGATCGGTGATGCCCGTCAAGCATCCACTTGGCGAGGTTCTGCGGCACCTGCAGGTAGATGGTGGCGAAACCCACCATGCCGCTCATCAGGATGATGAGCATGATAAGACCGACGTCCGAGGAGGCGTGCGCGAAGGCCCGCCAGACCTTCTCCAGCGTCAGTTCGCGATGGGCGGCGAAGCCGACGGCAAGCGCATAGACCACGGCGAAGGAGCCGACCTCCGAGGGCGTGAACACCCCGCCACGGATGGCGAACACCAGCGCGACCGGGAACATGATCGCCCATTTCGCTTCCCAGGTCGCACGGGCCAGAGCGCCGACGGTGGGCTTGGTGCTATCGGCGACCACGTAGCCGCGCCGCTTTGCGATTGCGTAGGCCGTGACCATCAGCACCACCATCATCAGCAGGCCGGGGATGACGCCTGCCATGAACAGCCGGCCGATCGAGACGTTGCCGACATAGCCGTAGAGGATCAGGCCGATCGAGGGCGGGATGGTCGCCGTGATCAGCGAGCCGACGGCGATGGCTGCGGCCGAGTAGCCCTTGCCGTAGCCCTTGGCGATCATCGCGGGTCCGAGGATGCGCGCCTCCATGGCCGCGTCCGCGACGGCAGAGCCCGACACGCCGCCCATCAGGGTCGAGAGCAGGATCGCGACCTGCGCCAAGCCGCCCGATATCCAGCCGACCGCCACCATCGAAACCTTCAGCAGGCGGTCGGTGATGCCGCTCTCGTTCATGAGATGGCCGGCGAGCACGAAGAACGGCACGGCGAGCAGCGGGAAGCTCTGGCTCATCGAGGCGATCTTCTGCACGCCGACGGACAGCGGCATGCCTCCATCGACGACGAAGAAGACGAAGCCGGCAATGCCGGTAGCGAAGGCCACCGGCATGCCCACCACCATGAGCACCACGAACACGATGGAGATCAGCAGCATGTCAGTTCCGAAGGGCCGACCGGAGGAACTGACCCGCCCCGTCGGGGGGCAGCGAACACCAGGCCGCAGGCCGCAGGACAGCCGAAGGCTGGTCCCGCGCAGCGGGATGCGGCTCTGCCGCACAAAGCGAGCGCCGGGCCAGTTTCATGCTAGAGCTCCAGCGCCGCCGGGGCGGGCTTGTCGATCGCGGTCCTGCTGTAGACCAGCGCGCCCTGCCTGCGCCGCCGGAAGGCGTTGACCATGTTGTTGACCAGTGAAGCGCCGAGCAGCACGCAACCCACCGGCACGGCAGCAGTCACCCACCCATAGGAGAGCGTGCTGTCGCCGAACGTGCGCTCGAGGTTGAGCAGCGTGAGCTCGTATCCCTTGACGGCCAGAACGGCGAGGAAGGCCAACACGATCACTGAACAGGCCAGCTCTACCCAGAGGTGGTACTTGTAGGGAAGGTACTTGACCGGCACTTCCATGCCGAGATGCGTCTTCTCGCGCATCGCCTTGTCCGCGCCGAGGAAGCATACCCAGATGAAGAGGAGCTGCGCCAAGTCCACCGACCAGACCAGCGGATGGCCGAAGAAGCGCATGACCGACGCGACGAAGACAAGGCCGGTGATGAGGGCGAGCAATACGACGCAGATCGCAAGCTCGATCTGCCCGAGGCGCTTGAGCATGGCGACAATCCTCTGCGCGCGGGACGAGCCGAAGCGGGCCCCGCGCGCCGCGTTGATCGTTGAGGAAAGCTACTTGGCAATCGCCTGCAGCTTGTCCCGCAAGTCGCCATAGCCGAGCTTGTCATAGACGCCTGCAGTCGCGTTCCTGAACGGGGCCACGTCGATTTCATCGACCGTCATGCCGGCCGCCTTCAGGCTCTTCTCGATCTCTGCCAGCTTGTCGCGCGTACCGTAGGACGCAATATCCCCGGCCTTGAGCGCTTCCTCGCGCAGGATCTTCTGTTGGTCGGCCGGAAGCGAGCTGAACCACTTGGCGCTCGTCACCAGGCCGGTGATCAGGCTGATGTGGCCGGTTTTGGTCACGTACTTCGTGACCTCGAAGAGTTTCGAATTGTAGCCGGCCGGCAACTGCACCTCGACCGAATCGATCACCTTCTGCTCGAGTGCCGAATAGACCTCGGCATAGGGCATCGGCGTCGCCGTAGCACCCATCGCGTTGATGGTCGAGAGCCAGACCGGGGAGCCGATCGTGCGCATGCGACTGCCCTTGAGGTCGGCGGGTGTTCGTACTGCTTTGGCGGTCCAGAGGTGCCGCTCGCCCTGCCACCAGTTGAAGGAAAGAACCTGATGGCCGGAAGCCTTGCTCAGCTTGCCTACCCACTCCTCGAACATGCCCGACGTCACCACCTTGCGGATGCCGTCGTAGCCCGAGGCGAGATAGGGCGCACCGAGCACGCCGAACTCCTTGACGAAGTTGGCGAGGCGGCCGCCATCGACCACCACGGCAACGGGCGCGCCGGCACGGGCCTGCTCCAGCACGTCCTCGTCGGAGCCGAGCTGCGAGTTGGGGAACAGCTTGACCTCGATCGCGCCGTTCGTGCGCTTGGTCACCGCGTCGCGGAAGCTCTCCAGCCCCTTGTAAAGGGGATCAGCGGGCGTCAGCGCCGTGTTGATGCTCAGCGTCGTGGCGGCAACAGCAACGCCGCTCAAAAGAACTGCGGCAAAGGCTGCCGCCGTGCGCAATACCATCTTGAACATTTTCTTCCTCCATTCGCAGGGAGTTTGCGATATCCGACTCATAGGGTAGATCGGGTGGAACTGCTCATGCATTCCAGTGCCGCTGGCGAGGCCCTTTCGAACGTCGGTGCTTATTATGTACCACCTGATCCCGTCAACTCGGAATACAGGAGCACGTACCTCGACTGCACTGATTCCAGGTGTCAACGGATAGGTAATCCAACCCCACGAGGTGCTTGCTGATGCAGCGTATCACGGGTTGCCGCGGGCGGGCCGACGGGAGGATAGAGTAGTTGGGCGTCGAACCGCGTCGTCGAATGACTTCGCAACAGGTAGGCTCTGCCCCCTCAACGAAATGCGCCGCACAAAATGGCCTGTTGGATGGTCTCAGACGACCACCTCCGCGATGAGCGGCAGGTGGTGCTGATCGGCGCCGCCTTGTCCAGCGTCTTGCCGACGTTGGAGTTGAAAACAAAGCGATCGCCGACGAATCGCCGCAGAGCTTGTTCGTCACGACGCACTTCGGCGGCAACGTACTCGTCCTCGACGGCAAGAACCCGCCGCTCTTCACTCCGTGACCATTCCTAAGACATATCCTCAGTCAGCCCAATGGGTTTGTAGAGGCTGATATTCGTGGGCCGATAGCCAAGCTTCGCATACAAGGCCTGCGCTTCGGTGTTATGCCCGAAGACGTGGAGTGCGATGCCGGATAGACCCAGCTTGCGGACCTCCTCTTCCAGAGCGATAAGGGCCCGCTTGGCGTGGCCCTGTCTTCGGCGCCCTTCCAGAACGGTGACATCGAAGACGAATGCGATGCGCGCGTCGAACTTCGTCTTCGCGGCAAACCAAAGGACGCCGACCGGAACAGCCTCTTGATCGAGGATCGTGAACAGGTGGTTGTCGGGAGTTTCAGGACCATGCGGCAATAGTTCGCCATACTCCTTCTTCGACAACTCGAGCGCCGCATCCTCCGCCCATTGACCGGAGGCCACCTTGTCCGCCGCATACGCCGGAATGGTCGCGGCAAGCCAAGCTGCGTACTCAGGCTGTGTCATTGGGCGAAGGACTGGCATGGCGCGTCTTTCCGGGGGTCACCGTTTGCCTTCAGCGATGACCGGGGACGGGTGATGCCTGCCGGAAAACTTCCGCTCGAGGAAAGGATTGGGAGTCATGCAGTCTCGAGCGCCCGCTCGGCCGCCTTGCGAGCGTGAATGGCGGTCGTGTCAAAAAGAGGAACCGCGGCATCGTTCCGTCCGACCAACAGCGAGATCTCGGTACACCCAAGAATGATCGCTTCGGCGCCCTGGTCAACGAGACTGGCCATGATCCTGCGGTATTCGGCACGCGATCCGTCGGCGATCTTTCCGAGGCAAAGTTCCTCGTAGATGATCCGGTGAATCACTTCTCGATCTGGCAACGCTGGCACTAGCACCTTGAGTCCGTGTCGCCCCTGCAGCCGCTCTTTGTAAAACGCCTGTTCCATGGTGAAGCGGGTGCCAAGCAAGCCCACCCTGGAAAAGCCGGAGCTCCTGATTTCATCGGCCGTGGGGTCGGCTATGTGCAACAGCGGAATGCGTACCGCCGCCTCGATCGCAGGTGCGACCATATGCATCGTATTCGTGCACAGGACCACGAAATCGGCGCCGGCAGCTTCGAGCGCTCGCGCAGCGTCGGCGAGGACGTCTCCCGCAGCTTGCCAGTCGCCCGAATGCTGCAGCCGCTCGATTTCGTGGAAGTCGAGGCTGTAGAGGATGATCCGTGCCGAGTGGAGCCCGCCGAGGTGCTCTTTGACCGTTTCGTTGATCTGACGATAGTAGGGAACAGTGGATTCCCAGCTCATGCCGCCGATCAAGCCGATAATCTTCAAGAGGACTCCAGTCTGATGGGGGATGACACCCAACGTCTTGGTCGGGCGTCCGACCGCGGATAGCCGCGTGATGGCCGGGCGAGTGCGGCGTTACGCCCCGTCCGGAATCTCCGGTTCGACGAGATGCGCCAGCAGCGCCAATGATTCCTGCCATCCCAGGTAGCAAAATTCGACCGGGATCGCCGGCGGCAGCCCTTCCTGAACGATCGCGACGTCGGTTCCACAGGCAACTTTTCGTAACGAGATCGTGACCTGCATCACGCCTGGCAGGTTGGGGTCGTCAAATTGGTCGGAGTACCTTATCCGCTCATGCGGTGTGAGTTCGACGTATTTGCCACCGAAGGAATGGCTCTTGCCCGTACCGAAGTTTGTGAACGACATCCGGTAGCCCCCGCCGACCCGCGCGTCCATGTGCTGGATTTTGCCGGTGAATCCGTGTGGCGGCAGCCATTTGACCATGGCGTCGGGATCGAGGAATGCCCGATAGACGCGCTCGGGGGAAGCGCGAAGCACGCGGTGGAGGCGGACGGTATTGGTAAGGTCGGACATGGTCGGTTTCTCCTGCGAAAGCGGTTGTACCTGTCAACGCGTGACTGCATTGGTCTCCCGCGCCTGGTGCTCGAATCAAGGGAGCTGCCAAAGGTGGTCCGCTTGAGCCGCGGGTCAATTCCCCGGCCTGCGCCCGTGACTTTCGCACCTGCCAGCCAAGGGTTCGCTACGCCAGGTGCTCGATGTTCGCGGGCACGCCGATCCAGGAGTGCTTGCGTTCTTCGTACACGGAAACGGTGGGCGCGGGAAAGTCAGGCTCGCCAAAAGCGCCTACGGGAACGGCAATGAAGTCTTCGTGACCTTCCACCTGGTAGTGGACGGTTGCCCCGCAGTTCGGACAGAAGTGAAAGACGGTTTTCCCTCCTTCGTCCCCAATCCGCACATATCTCGTTGACTGTCCCTTGACTTCGACGGCGCAGGTTCGAAAGCGCGCCTGCGCGCCAAATACGCTGCCGGTGCGTTTCTGACAGGCAAGACAGTGACATATCGAGACTCTGACCGGTTCTTCGGTTACCGTTAGCGAAAGCTGGCCACAACTGCAGGATGCGACACGTGTGGACATGATGGCTGGAGCGCGTGGGTTTTTGACGTCTAGCCGCCGGCGACTTCGGCATAGAGTCGCGCACGGCGTTCCGGTTCGCTTCTGAAATACACGCAACATCCGCGGGACAACAAACCCAGTCGACCCGCGGCCCGCGCGCAGTACATTCTGTTGAACGCCGGGTCGGCCGACATCAGCGCCTCTCGAATGCCAGCCGCACACCCAAGGCGACCAGCACTGCGCCCGACGTACGAAACACCCAGGTGAGCACGCCGGGTCGGGCGCGCAGCCAGACCGAAAGCCGTCCGGCAAAGACGCCAACCGGTGCCTTGACCAGAAACGTCAGGCCAGCGAACGCGAGCCCCAGTACAAACACCGTGAGGGTCGGATATTCTGCCGACGGCGAGACGAATTGCGGCAGGAAGGCAAAGTAGAAGATTGCGATCTTGGGATTGGACAGATTGGAAACCGCGCCGTCGACAAAAAGCCTGCCCAGAGTGCGTGCCGTTTGTGCGCCGAGCGGCAAACTGCTTTGCTTCGTGCGCAGCAAACCAATTCCAAGATAGATCAGGTAAGCCGCGCCAAGGAGCTTCAATGCGAGGAACAACCACTCGGACGTCCGCAGGATTGCGCCCAGTCCGAGCGTGGCCAGGACGGTATGGCCAATGAGGCCAACACTGACGCCGCCGGCGGTGACCACACCGGCCGCGACGCCCTGCGCGACGGAGCGTGACATGACCAGGATCATGTCCTGGCCCGGTGTGGCGATGAGCACCAGCGATGCAACGACAAACACGAGCCACGACGCGTCAATCATCGGGAGATCCTATTTCGTTTGCCGGGCCAGTCCTGACGAGCGCCCGGGTCTTCGATCGTCATATCGGCAGCCGCAGTTGCCCGCAATGGAACCGCCGCCGCGTTGAACCCCTCCAGGAAGAAGAAAGCAGTCTCGGGCGGCTGTTACATGGTATCGCCCTATTTGTCCGGTGTGATTCTGAGGTTGGCATAAAGCCCTTCCGCGGAGTCGACGAACAATCCCGCCGGGCGTAGTTGGCCGACGGGCAGCAGCCGACTAACCACCAACGTCGGCTCGCTCGCGTTGTCCACGAAAACACGCACTTGTTTTTCGGTGACTTCGATTCTTGCGTGAAACCAGCTGTCTGGATCAGGCACCGGACGCACGGGATTCTCGAACCGTCCGGGTGCGGTCTTTCGGAGATGCTCCCACGTATTTGCGGGCCAGGCGACGTACTGCACCGATCGGCCGCGCATGGGCTCCTCGGCCTTGAAATTGAACGGACGGAAGTATATCGCCTCGAAAGTCCTCTCGTCAGCCACGTTGAAAGCCACCCCAAGGAAGCTTCTTTGTCTTACGTTCTTTCCCTTCAAATCAATTTCGATTGTCCCGGTGCGGAAGCCTACGCTCATCGGCAAGGCCAAACCGACGAGGCCGTTGGCCGAGTCTCCTTCGGCCACCAGTCGAGCAGCACGCTTTCCATCCGTTTCCATGGTTTCGGCGGTGGCGTGAAATATTTTCCATGATTTGGCATCGGTAACGGCCCCAAGGTCAGGCGTGACGGGCTTTTCCTGAGCGTTGACGTGAGGCAAACCAAGACAGCCGAGCATCAGGGTGAGTACGATGATCTTCATCGGTTTTGTGTCCATCATTGCAGGCGAGGATAGTGTCGCGTCGTCTGAAGCGGCCGGAACGATCATGTGCATGTCTTGAGACACCTGACGAAAGAATATGGAGCGGCCCGGCGCCACCGGGGCATGCACGAGCGTCGTGACGCCCAATGTCCGGCGCAACCGGTCCGGTACAGCGGGACGGAATTCATACTGGCATGAACGTGCGCACTGTTGTTCACTCTTAGCTGAGACTCCTTTGCTGCGCGACACGCAAGCTGTTCCCCGTTCGCCGAGACGCATCCCCTAACGAGTCAAGCTTACCGGCCTGCTGCGCTGACGCAATCCGAAGTCAGGGCCGCGTACCGGCCGGTCTGATCTGGCGCTGGGTTCGGCCGTTTGTTGCGTCCTACGGTTTGCGCTCAGCACGGGTGCACTGTTCCGGAGTGCCGACCCAGAGCCAGCCCAGGGCCACTGCGATTGGGACAGTGAGGTACCACCACTCGCTGCCCGTCGCGAGCGCGCCCAGGATTCCCATGGCCGAGCCTGCCACGAGGCACACTCCGAGAAGGATGAAACGACGCAACACGGTCATCGAGTTCCGTCCTCGAGCGTCTGCTCGACAAGTTCCGGGAACATCGTCTGCTGTTTGGCTGTGCGCGGAGTCTGCGGTGACGCATCCTTCATTCGGTGCAAGGTGCTGGCTAACCGGCGGCCTGTGCTGCCGCACGCCAAGCCGAAACCATGTGTCGACGCGTCCGTTTGACCGCCGCGGTAGGCGGCCGGTCATTTCTTCCAGTAATCAAACTCGGCCTCGTAGCGGTTGCCCGCAAGATCTGCCGCCTTTTCCTGAATGTAACTCTGCGCGTCGGCAATCGCCTGGTTGTAAATGCTCGGGCCGATCTCGCGCACGCAAAATTCGAGGAATAGGGACGCCTTGAGGTCCCCGATCTCCGCCTCCAGGTTTTCAGCGACGAATCGCTTGATCGAGCCGAGCAGATACTTCTCCGTGGCCTTCTGCAGTTTGATCGACATTGTCTCACCCCGATGCTTCGTACACCGCCCAACGTTTGAGCCGAGTGGGCGGAACCGGCGTGTCCGCGAAACGGATGATGAACCACCACGACTCGCGGGGCCATGCCGGTGGAACTCCGCTCGAGCGAAGGGGTGGCCCACATTCTGGCCTGAGGTACGTTCATTGGTGGCCTTCGCACCGGACCTACGACTCGTACTTGTTGCCAGCAGACAACCTGATGGGATGGGTGTCGTAGATCAAGTCGAGGTAGGTGACCTTGTTGGTGGGGGACTCGAAAGTGAAAAGGTCCATGACCTTGAACGTGATGAGCGCTCCATCTCGGACCGTCCAATCGTACTGAAAGTACGCGGTGGCACGGCTCTTCTCACTGGCGCTGAGGAAGATGTCAATCGGTGTGATGACATTCCTCGTGGAGGCTCCGGCCAGGCGATCGAAGAATGGACCGAACGTCATTTCCCCGAGAAATGGCGACAGCACTTTACCGCCGGGAGCAAACAGGCTCTTGACCGTGACGTAGTCGCTCCGACCGAGGGCGGTCATGTAGGTTTGCAGGATACTGACGTATGGGTGCATTGAAGTGCGCTCCGGTGGCATGACGGAGCATTCTGCACCTGGGCGGCGTCAGGTGCAGGTATTGCGACCCGACGACACCAGTCAACCGGCCTCACCCGTCCGGTCGAAAGCCCGCCGGTTGGTGTCCGTTGTTAACGCCAGGTTATGCGGCCACTGGCTCCGCGTCAGCATGTATGAGGGGTGGTGAAGGCCCGTGGGCTTGTAGAACTCATCATGAGTGTAGACGAAGCCCAGCCGCGCGAGGAGGCCACGAGAGGCCGTGTTCGATGGATTGTGCCCCGCGAAAAGCGCCTTGGCGCCAACGATCTTGAACGCATGGTCGACGACACAAGACGCCGCCTCGAATGCGTAGCCACGCCGCCAATGACGGGAGGAGATATGGACACCAAATTCAGGAGTGCCTGGATCGTCGCCATGAGGTCGGAGACCGCAGCACCCGATGTGCTCGCCGGTGGCGAGGAGGAAGATGGGCCAGTATTGAATGCCGTCGCGCCGTTGGGTCTTGATTTCGCGCTCCAGACGGGCTTCTATCTGGGCTTCAGATAACCCACCGACAGCAATGAACCGGGCCACGGCTGGATCACCCCAGAGCGCGCGCGCAAGTGAGAGGTCGGATTTATGCCAAACACGGAACCCGAGGCGTGACGATTGGTGGAAGAAGCCTGCCATGCCGTGCCTGCCCGCCTAACGTACGGCTTGAAGGGCCTCCGATCGAAGCGAGTGACCCCACCGAGTGCACCGCTGGACGGCCCCCTCGAAGCGTGGGCTGGGATGCAATGAAACCGAGGACATGGTGACGCACTTACCGGCGCACGCCGCCGGGGGTGGCGAAGTCAATCTCCTCGGCCGTGGCGGCGCCGTTCGTGCGGCCAGGATAACTTACCCATGACATCGCGATGTTGAGATCGTGAATGAGGTTTGCAGCCTCAATCTTCACTCCGTCGTCGAGCTCCATGGTCTCGGTCGTGTGTGCGTCCTTGATGAGAGTCAGGTCGTAACCTCGGTCCAGTGCGCCATACGCCGTGGAACGAATGCACCAATTGGTCGCAGCTCCAGCCAGCGCGATGTGGGTCGCACCGATCCTGGCGAGTTCCTCTTCGAGCGCCGTCTGCTCGAATGACGAGTTGAACTGCTTATGGATGAGCGTCTCGCCCTCTGCAGGCGTCACTTCCGGTACCCACCGCCACTCCGGGCTTCCGTAGGCCAATTCCCTGTCCGAGTGCTGCACCCATATCACGGGTACGTTCCGGTCACGGGCTCGTTCGACAGCGCGTGACAGGTTCTTGATGACTCGGGCGGCGTCCCACGATTCGCGCATCACGCCGACCTGTACGTCGACGACCAGCAGGACTGCCTTGTTGCCCTCGCGCACCGTGGCCATTGCGGTTACCTCCGGATGGATGACTGATGTGCTGCAGTAGTGGATCGAAGAAGCGCGGCTTGGCCTCGAACTTGACGCCCGACGTACCAGGTAACCGGCGCACCGCGCGAACGCTCGCCAAGTGGAGGCCATGAATCGGCGCGTCCGGTTGGTCGCAGGATTACGCGGCGGCTTGCTCACGAGGCCGAACAGCCCAGAAAACGAAGCACCCGAGAAGAATCGGCAGCGTCGCCCACGTTCTCATGAACCACAGCGGCTGTTGCGACCACCAATCAAGGATGGCTTGGGACCGCTCGGCACCGACGAACGGCGTAAGCACGCCAGCAGCAACAATGATGACACCAAGTATGCGAAGCGTTCGTGGCATCCGCGAACCGGACGCGGCAATCCCGAGTACGACGCCGAAGGCGACGCGAACAGCGGCAACGGCATAGAGCGGCACGGGCGAGAACAAGGGTCGCACCATATCAAGTAGCAACGACGGCGATGCGACGCCAAGCACCCCAAGAGCGGCAATGACTAGAGCGACACCACTGGCGAGGAGTCTCATGCGACGCCGCCTAACGTTGGAGTTCACCCGCGGGCGACAGCCGCAGGCTGGCGCACGTCGGGTGCACCGACGGTTTAGCCGTCACTCTACACTTCACGTTTCGTACAATGTGATCAAGAAGATGGCAAAGCGATAGCCCAAAGCGATGGCAGCCACGGCTGTTGCCAAGACGAACGAGGTGGCTATCCGGCTGGCACCAGCGGCGCCGTAGACTGGACCGATCGCCAAATAGACATAGACCGCGCACGCCAGGACGTTTACAACGCTCAACACGTTGTCAACATTCGGCGTGTCGAGACCCCCGAATCCTAGTAGCGCGCTAACCTTCGCTGCCAGCAGAACGGCGCAGAAGAGCAGCAACAGGAACGTATAGAGGTGAAGCGAGAAGGCCACGTGAGTCATGAACGGTCGACGTTCACGCAAGAAACACAGCGGTAAGATCAATGCGAATGGCAATGTCATGAACAAAATAAGCGACTTGGCGTTCAACACGACGGCACGGTCGAAGATCACCTCGTACTGCTCGACGTTCATGTTCGTTCCCGCCAGTCGTTGAGCCACGACCGATTGAGCAAACTCGCTCCAGTCCTGATGATGAAGATGCGAGTCGAGCGACGAACTGAAGACGTTCTCGTTGGTCGCCCACTGAATGGCAAAGAAGAAGACGTTTGCGATCAGGAACAACTGAAACGGGGCGACGTATGGCTTGCGGATACCGCTGACCCAAGCCACGGTGAGTGCGCCCGGGTGGCGCAATAGCTTCCATGCCGATCGCGCTGCGCGTGCGTCCACGCTGGTAATGGCGTGAACGACTTTTCCAATCAGTCCCCGTAGCGTCAGATCACGTGGCGGCAATGGCTCCTCGCCGCAACGGGCGCAGAACCGAGTTGTGACCGCTACCTTGCATGTCGGGCAATTCCAGCGTACGTCGGGCATGGCGGCCACCGCCTACGCTAGGAACAGAGCGCCGGTACGTGCCATGGAAAGACTCCTGTGACGGTTAACGTTCAAGCTAACCGGCAGGCCGCGTCAACGCTCGCCAAGGTGACGCCGCATGCCGGCCCATCCGGTTGAGCGCAGGGTTAGCCGCCTTGCGGTATGTCGCGTCGTTCACTGTCAAGACCATGCATTCCCTGTTCGTGGTAGCGCTTGCCCGCGACCGCATGCACCGGAACCGCCTGTGCTATCTTTGCCAGATCGTCTGGTGTCAGAGCGAGGTCATTGGCTCTCAGGACCTCAGCAAGCTGATCGAGCCGCCGCGCCCCGACCAGGGGCACGATGTCTGAGCCGCGCGAAAGCACCCAGGCGATTGCCACCTGGGCAACTGTTGCATCTTTCGTGCTCGCGAACGTGCGCAGTGCCTCGACAAGGGCCAGGTTGCGGTCAAGATTCTCGCCGTGAAAACGTGGCAGGATGCCACGGAAATCCGGTGCTTGGCGATCCTTCGACCAATGTCCACTTAGGAGGCCGCGCGACAAGACGCCGTATGCAGTCACACCAATTCCCAGCTCGCGGCAGGTCGGCAGGATCTTCTCCTCGACCCCCCGCGAGAACAGCGAATACTCGATCTGCAGGTCTGCAATAGGATGCACGACGTGAGCGCGGCGTAGCGTCTCGGTGCCGACTTCGGACAACCCGATGTGCTTCACATGACCAGCCTTGACCATATCCGCAATTGCTCCGACCGTTTCTTCGATGGGCACCGTGGGGTCAAGCCGTGCGGGACGATAGATGTCAACGTAGTCGGTGCCAAGGCGGCGGAGTGTATAGGCGAGGAAGTTCTTGACGGCCGCGGGTCTTGCGTCTACACCAATCCAGCCACCGGAAGGTTCGCGTAACGCCCCGAACTTGACGCTGATCACTGCG
Source organism: uncultured beta proteobacterium (assembly GCA_963823215.1). Taxonomy (GTDB): domain Bacteria; phylum Pseudomonadota; class Gammaproteobacteria; order Burkholderiales; family Casimicrobiaceae; genus CAIWHR01. The sequence continues at coordinate 782,333 of CAWGKT010000012.1, read as the reverse complement.
TTGTCACGCTTGCGTCGCCGCAATGCATCGCGCAGCAGCAGTTCGTTGTGACCTGTCCCGTAGAAATCGCCTGTGTCGAGCAGTGTGATTCCCGCGTCCAACGCCGCGTGGATTGTCTCGATGCTATTGGTCTCACGCGCCGATCCATACAGGTCGGACATTCCCATGCAGCCCAATCCCATGGCGGATACGGCAGGGCCAGCGAGCCCAAGATGACGAGTCTCCATAATCGGAACCCTCTCTCGCGGCCAACGTTTGAATTCAGCGGCCGCCGAAGGCAGTCCGCTGGAATGAAAGGCTGGGCGGCATATTCACGGAGCGCCGAGGTCACGCCTAGGGCAAGATAAGCTGCTCGCGGCCATACTCGCTTCTCAATTTCAGGGAGCTGGTAGTTCCCTTGGCTCCCAAAGTCACGTAAGTGTCGTTCGTCCCCGTCGGGCCAGCGAAGCTGAGACCAGAAGCTGGCTCGGAGGCCGCGATCTTGACTGATGGACGCCCACGCTCAGTAATCAGACGCAGCAGTACGGTCTCGGCTTCCTCTTCGCCCTTTTGCGACTTGACGGGCGGGAGCACTTTGATGCTCGCTCGAACGCGCCCTTCGGCGTCGACAATTTCGAGGCCGCGCCCTCGCAGTACGGCGGGCTCGATTTGCGCGAATGCTGGACGAAACTGCTGTGCAACCGTAAGAAGCAGCATCGCCAGATTCGCGACAGTGAGAACAAAGAGGGTCCGTGAGTTCTTCATGCGATGGCCTCCATTGTGGAGCAACGCGAACGTGGTCGGCGGCAATGTTTGCGCTACAGGACGGCGCTCTCCTACTCGTCGGTAAGGACCTGCTGAGCCACGTTGTCGACCACCACGGGACTTTCGAAGTAGGTTACGGTTGGATCAGCGCCGTACTTCTCTCGGACGAATGAGCGCCATGATTCTGTGTACATTGCTTCTGCCTCTGCCCTCGAATTCCAAAGGTAGACGCCGCCTACTGTTGCCCCGTCTTGGGCGAGCACGTAGTACTTCCGAAACAAACCTTGTACGCCTCGATACTTTGGCGCGGTGCTCAGGAAGATGCTGCGAGCTTCCTCGCGAGTGATTGACTTCGGCAAAGTGAACGTAGTAAAGACGGTAATCATCTGCACCTCCTGTTGTGCTGTGTGGCCGACGACGCCCGACGCTCAGCATCAGCGGCGGCGCCCAGCGCCGTCCGCTGCATGCCGTTGTTGGGCACCAAACACTAGCTCACACCGGCTTTCCCGACACATGACTTGAGAAGAAGGTGATGACGTGCCCGGCGGGCTCACGAACCGTGAAAACCTCGTGATGGATGGCGGGCCTGGCTTCAATCGGCGACGGGGCAAGACCCAGTTCGACAAATCGCTTGTGGGTAGCGTGCAGGTCATCAACCATGAGGTCGAACGAGGCAGTGCCACCTGAAACCTCGCCTTTCCGCATGAGGATCAGGTGTGTTCCCCCGCGCAGTTCATAGACGGAGACCTCCGGCCCCTGAAACATGGGGCGCATGCCAATGGTGCGAATGAATCTGGCGGACTCCTCCATTCGGTCTGTCTCCAAGACCACATGCGCAACACCGACAGAGGGACGCTGATCGGTCTCGCTCATTCTCACGCTTCCCACTTTGGTGCCCAACGTAATGTGTCCCTCGAATGCGCCCCCAGGAAACGGGGGCGCTTCGGCCAGAATTGTCACCCGGATTCGGCCAAGAGGTACATTGGCCGCTGCTTGAAAGTCCCGGAGAATCACCGGTCTGGTTGGCAATTGGGGGGCCGAAAGGCGCTGTTCGATGGGGGCGGTTCCGCCTGTCCCGCTGCTCTAACGGGGTCAGCCCGCTTGATGGTTGACGCTGGGAGCTATCAGCCTGCCGGCTTCCGGCCTCGAGGGGGGTTCTTTTCACCTGCGGCAAGGGCGAGCCCGGTTGGCCGCTACGTCGCCGAGGCGACGCGCGCTTCCCACAAGTCCTCCAGCGCGTCGGCAATGGTCTCCGGCAGGTAGGTGCCCGACGAGCGCACGCCCCAGCGGAAGCGCCGGAAGGGCGCGACGGCCAGTTCGTCGAAGGTGACGAGCGGCATGTCGAACAGTCGCTCGAGCCGCAGCGTCGTGTAATTGGTGGTGAGCCCGGCCGCGGCTTTCTCCTCGATCCAGTGGCGCCGGGCCGCGGGGGCCGTGAGCGTGACCCCGGAACCGAAGATGCCCTTGGGTGCTACGCCAAGTCGCACCAGAAAAGCGCGACTGCCCGGGTCGATGTTCCGGTGCCGCCCGCAAGACCACCGGGTGTCGAGGTGGCCGCGGCGCGCGAGCGCGCGGATATCCGCAGGGAGTTCCGGCCAGTTCCAGATCGCCGGATTCCAGGCGAAAAGGTAGGTGGCCACAATGGACGGGGCGCGACCCTATCGACGCGATGCCCCAGGAAATCGGGTCAAACGGCTTCGCCGGGCTCCGGAGCCGGTGGCGCGCCTTCCGCGGGCGGGGTGGCGGCCCGCTCTTGTCGTTTCTTGAGCTTCTCTTCCTTCTTGCGCTTCTTTTCCAGTTCCTTTTGCCGCTTCTGGTACCCGAAATTGGGTTTTGCCAAGTTGAGTTCTCCTCGTCTGAAAGTTGACGCAGCGAAACGTACCGATCACCGCCGCACAATCACGGCAATGCGACGGCGGGACCGGTCCGCAGTTGGTGAATAATACGCCCTCCCTCGTGTCGTCGGCCACGTTCATGCGCTTCATCCTCCGCCTGGTGCCCTTTGCCGCTGCCGCGCTCGCCGCATGCGGCGGCCCACCTACGAAGGAGCCGGCAGCCGAGCCCGCGGGAGTGGCCAGGCCGGCGCCGGCACCCGTGCCTTCCTCGAAGTACTACAAGGACGACGGCCCCGGCGACGGCGCTCCTGCCAATGTCGACGCGCTTCCGGACGCCATCCCGCGCATGGAGTCCCTCCACCGCTTCGCCAACCGTCCGTACACGGTGCTCGGCCGCGACTACGTGCCGGCCACGAGCCTGCGGCCCTACCGGGAGCGGGGCATCGCCTCGTGGTACGGGCGCAAATTCCACGGCGAGAAGACGTCCACCGGCGAAACCTACGACATGTACGCGATGACGGCGGCGCATCCGACGCTGCCACTGCCCTCGTACGCGCGCGTCACCAATGTGGCGTCAGGCAAGAGCGTGATCGTCCGCGTCAACGACCGCGGGCCGTTTCTGCATGGGCGGGTGATCGACCTCTCGTACGCGGCAGCCGCCAAGCTCGGGATCGCGCAAAAGGGAAGCGGCGAGGTCGATGTCGAGGCGATCCTTCCCGCCGGCACGCCGACCGTCGCGGCGGCCGCGCCGCTTGCCCCCGTCGGGACGCCACGGGCCGACGCCCCTGGAGCGCCGGTGCCGATCGCGAGCGCGGAGGGCGGGTTCGTCGTGCAGCTGGGGGCGTTCGCGAGCTACGCCAACGCGCAGACCTTCCTCGCGCATCTCGCGAACCAAATCGCGCCGATCGGGGTCGAACCGAACGTGCGTCAGGTCAACGGGCTGTTCCGGGTGTTCATCGGCCCGTATCCGGCGCGCGAAGATGCAAAGCGCATGGCGGACCGCCTGCGTGACGCGCTCGGCGTCGTGTCGACGATCGCAGTCCATTGACTTGTTGCTGTCATCGGCCGTCGCCGTTGTCACGTTAACCCGGATGGCGGGAGCGGTCCGTTATAATCCGCAGATCGTCGGCGGCATCCGAAGCGAAGCGCGTTTTCGACGAACGGACCGGGGGCGCGCCGACCACCATTCGCGGCGACCCGTTCACCGCGGTCATCACCGTTTTTTGCAAAGGATTGATTTGTATCGTCTGATCTTCGCCGCCCTCGCGTTCATGCTCCTGGCCGCCGCGCCCGCGCGCGCGCAGCTCACCATCGAGATCGTCGGCGGTGCCGGCACCACCGTCCCCATCGCGATCGTCCCGTTCGAGAATGAGGCGAATTGGCCCCTCGGGATTTCGGGCATCGTTGCCGCCGACCTGCAGCGCAGCGGCCTGTTCCGCCAGGTGAGTGACGCCGGCATCGTGCCGCGGCCGAGCCGCGCCGAGGACGTCAAGTTCGGTGATTTCCGCGCCCGTGGCGCCGACGCCGTCGTGGTGGGATCGATGCGTTCGCTCGGCGAGGCGCGCGTGGAGGTGCGCTTCGCGTTGCTCGACGCGGTCAAGCAGACGCAGTTGGCCATGATGACGTACCTGGTCACGCCAGCGCAGTTCCGGGCCACGGCCCACAAGATTGCCGACGTAATATACGAGAAGCTCACGGGCGACGCCGGCGTGTTCTCGACGCGCATCGCGTACATCACCAGACAGGGGGGGCGCTTCGAGCTCATCGTCGCCGATGCCGACGGCGGCAATCCGCAGGCGATCGTCGGTTCGAATGAGCCGCTGCTCTCGCCGTCGTGGTCGCCGGACGGCTCGCGGATCGTCTACGTGTCGTTGGAGAACCGGAAGCCCGTCATCTATGTCCAGTCGATGGCGACGGGGCAGCGACAGGTGCTCGCGAATTTCCGCGGCAGCAACAGCGCGCCCGCGTGGTCGCCGGACGGCCGCCGGCTCGCCGTGACGCTGACCAAGGATGGCGGCTCGCAGATCTTCCTCATCAACGCCGACGGCACCGGGGTGCAGCGCCTTCTCACCTCGGGTGGCATCGACACCGAGGCCTCGTTCACGCCGGACGGCAAGGCGCTGCTGTTCTCTTCCGATCGCGGCGGCTCGCCGCAGATCTACCGGCTGACGATCGCGACGGGCGCCGTCGAACGGATGACGTTCGAGGGCGGCCACAATGTTTCGCCGCGGGCGACACCCGACGGCAAGGGGTTCGTGTTCGTGCGCCGCGAAGGCGGGCGTTTCATGATCGCGATTCAGGATTACGCGACGCGACAGGTGCAGTTGCTCACGCCGGGTCCGCTCGACGAAAGCCCGAGCATCGCGCCGAATTCGAAGCTCATCATCTACGCGGCGCAGCAGGGTCAGCGTGGTATATTGGCCGGAGTATCCTCCGACGGGCGCGTGAAGCAGCGGCTCGTCTCACCCGCAGCCGATGTGCGCGAGCCCGCCTGGGGTCCGCTGCCGCGGTGACCCTTTCCAATCGAGGAGACATTTCATGCGCAAGTGGATCATCGCAGCTTTCATGATTGCCGCAATCGCCGGCTGTGCGAGCACCGGCTCCGAGGACGCCGCCCCGGCCGAGGACAAGGCGCCTGCCGCGACGGCGCCGGGAGCAGGCACCGGCGCCACGACCACGCCGATTGGCGGAAGCAGTGGGGTCGCTGGCGCGGCAGGCAGCGGCGCCACCTCCGCCGCCGCGCTCAAGGACCCCAGGAACATCCTGTCGAAGCGCAACATCTACTTCGACTACGACCAGTTCACCGTCAAGGACGAGTACAAGGCCATCGTCGAGGCGCACGCCAAGTACCTTCAGGCGAACCGCGGCGCGCGGGCGATCATCCAGGGCAACACGGACGAGCGCGGTACGCGCGAGTACAACATCGCGCTCGGCCAGAAACGCGCCGACGCGGTGAAGAACCTGATGCTGTTGCTGGGTGCCACCGAGATCCAGATCGAGACGGTGAGCTTCGGCAAGGAAAAGCCGCGCCGCGAAGGCCACGACGAATCGTCGTGGGCCGAGAACCGCCGCGCCGACATCGTCCACGCTGGGGAATAGGTGAACGGACTCGGTCGACGCCGCTGCGCCTCATGAATCGACGAACGTACGGGGGCCGTGGTGTGCGCCGCTCGGCCGTCCCGTTGCGGCTTGGAGCCGCGGCGCTCGTCGCCGTGTGGCTCGTCCCGCTGTCCGCGCGCGCGGCGCTCTGGGACGACGAGGAAGCCCGGCGGCGCATCGAGCAGACGAACCTGCGCGTGGCGCAGGTCCAGAAGCAGCTCGAGGATCGCATAGCGGCGCTCGAGCTGCAGTTGAAGAGCCAGGGTCTGGTCGAGCTCTTCAGCCAGGTCGAGCAGTTGAAATCCGACATCGCCAGGCTGCGAGGCCAGATCGAGGTGCTGAACCACGAGCAGGACCAGCTGCAGAAGCGCCAGCGCGATCTCTACATCGATCTCGACTCGCGGCTGCGGCGGCTCGAAGGCGGTCCCGGCGCGAACGTGCCCCCCGCGGCTTCCGGCGCGCCGGCACCCGGGCCGGCGGCGACCACGCCCCCCGCGCCAACCCCGGCGGCGGCCGCGCCCCCGGTACCAGGCGCCACGCCGGGATCCACGCCCGCTTCGACGGGCACCGGCGCTGCCGACGCGGCGGCAATCGAGCAGCGCGCCTACGACGTCGCGCTCGATCAGTTCAAGGCCGGCAACTACCCCGCGGCCATCGCGAGCTTCAACGCCTTCGTCAAGAACTACGGCAAGAGCCCGCTCGCGCCGTCGGCCTATTACTGGATCGGCAATTCGCAGTTCGCGCTGAAGGACTATCGCGCGGCGATCGCCACGCAGCGGCAGCTCGTCGCCGCATATCCCGGAAATCCGAAAGTGCCCGACGCGCTGCTCAACATTGCCACCAGCCAGTTCGAGCTGGGCGACGGCGCCGCGTCGCGGCGCACGCTCGAGGAGCTGATCGCGAAGCACCCGCAGTCCGACGCCGCGGTGAAGGCGCGGCAGCGCCTCGCCATTCGCTGAGCAGCCGCCGGCGCGGCTCGTTGCCGCCGATCGACGCGAACGCGCCGCGCAACCTCTTCTGCCGCTTGCCGCAACATTCTTCGCCGTCTCGCCCCGCGCCCGCCCGCTCGTTCGCGGCGCGGCTGTCCGCGTGGCAGCGCGCGCACGGCCGGCACGACCTCCCGTGGCAGGGCACGCGCGACGCGTATCGGATCTGGCTCGCCGAGATCATGCTGCAGCAGACGCAGGTGGCGACGGTCGTTCCGTACTACGAGCGCCTTCTCGCCGCCTTTCCCGATGTCCGCTCGCTCGCTGTTGCGCCGGTCGACCGCGTGCTCGTGCTGTGGAGCGGACTTGGCTACTACCGCCGCGCGCATCACCTGCACGCGGCGGCCAAGGTGATCGTCAGGCAATACGACGGCGGATTTCCGCGCGACGCCCGAACCATCGCCACCCTGCCCGGCATCGGCCGGTCGACTGCGGCCGCCATTGCGGCATTTGCGTTCGGCGAACGCGCGGCGATTCTCGACGGCAACGTGAAGCGTGTCCTCGCCCGCCATCGCGGGATCGACGGCTTTCCCGGCGCGCCGAAAGTCGAGGTGCGATTGTGGGAGATCGCCGAATCGCTGCTGCCGGAGCGCGGCATCGAAACCTACACACAGGCACTGATGGATCTCGGCGCGACGCTCTGCACGCGAACGGCGCCGCGCTGCGGCGCATGTCCCGTCGCTACGGACTGCGTGGCGCGGCTCGACGGCCGCGTCGCGGACTTGCCTGCGTCGCGTCCGGCGAAGGCGCGGCCGTCGCGCGCGGTGCGCGTGCTGGTGCTCGAGCACGCGGGCACGATCCTGCTTGAGAAGCGACCCGCCGCGGGAATCTGGGCGGGGCTGTGGAGCCTGCCCGAGATCGATCTCGATGCCGACATTGCACGACATTGCAAGGCGCGGTTCCTCGCGAGCGTGCGCGTCGGAGATGCGTTGCCCCCGATCGAACACGGCTTCACGCACTTCAGCCTGACGATCCATCCGCAGCGTGTCGCGGTGCGCCGGTGGCCCCTGCGCGCGGAAGCTCCGGGACTGCTCTGGCTCACGCGCGACGATGCTCTCATGGCGGCACTGCCCGCGCCGATCAGGAAGTTGCTGACGACGCTCTGAAATCGTGGACAGACGGCACCGTTCAGCTTTGAAAGGTGGCGTCTGTCCCCCGTTCTATTTTTCCCGCGGCCGCCAGTTCCGCAGGTCGGGCGGCAACAGCTTCTCGTGATCCGCGTGCGCTGCGCGAAACGCGGCGAGTTCCTTCGCGGCGTCTGCGGATTTGCCCTCGTCGCGCAGCCGCCGGATCAGCACAATCCATTCGGCGACCGGCAGCGGCCCCCGGTCTTTGACCCGTGCCTCGTCGGCGCCGGCGTCGGCGGCACGTCCCGCGGCCATCTTGGCGAGCGGTGTCGGCCGCGCGACGGCGCTCTCCTGGGCGCGTTGGGAGTCCGCAGCGGACCCGGGTTGTGGTGGAGGAGTAGGGGTGGCGATCTGTCCGGCCGCCGCAACCTGTGGCGCAGGAGCGGGAATGGCGACCTGTCCGGCGGCCGCAGGGGCGGCGGTGCCGACAACGGCCGGAGGCGGTGCCGCCGGAAACGGCTCGGCCATCGCAGGTGCTTTTTCGGATGCCGACTCCCGCTTCGCCGAGGCGCGCGACTCGGGCGCCGGCGTCTGGCGGCGCGGCGAATCGGTGCGCGTTGGCGCTTGCTCTGTGCGAAGTGCGTTGCCGGCTTCGGGCTTCGTCTCTTCCGGACGCGACGGGGTCACCGGCATTTCCGGTGCCGGCCTGGAGGCGGGCGCCGGCACATCGCTGACGATGGTCCTGTCGGACGCGGGCGTGCCAATCTGGTCGGGCGTCGTGAGTTGCAAAACGCCGACGGCGATCGCGGCGACGGTTGCCGCCGCGGCGAGCGGCCACCAGCGCCGGCGGTCAGCCATCCTTTCCCGGGCGCCGATCTTCTGCGGCCTGGCACCGACTTCGCGCCGCGCCGCCGCCATGATCGCGGCGTCGAGGGACTTCGGCGGCTCTTCGCTGGACAACGCACGCCACGCCGCATCGACGCGCGGATCGGAGGGCGCCGCTCGATCGCGCGGATCGGAAGTAGTCATTGCAGGTCTCCGAGCTCGGTGCGCAGCTTCGCGATCGCGTACCGGATCCGGCTCTTGACGGTCTCGACGCCAGCCCCGGTGAGCGCGGCAATTTCGGCGAGATCGAGCCCACCCTCCTGGTGCAGCAGAAACGCTTCCCTCTGCGCGGCGGGCAGCGTGGCGAAGGCCGCCTTCAGCCGTTCCGACGCCTCGCGCGTGCCGGCGCGAACCTCGGGTTCGTCGCCCGACGCGGCGAGAAGGGCATCGAGCGGATCGTCCATGTCGTCATCCGGCCCGTGGGTGACGAACTCGGTGTGGCCCGTCGCCCGCCAATGGTCGATCAGGCGATTGTGCGCGATCCGGTAGAGCCAGGTCGTGAGCTTGGCGCTGGGGACATACGACGCGCGGGCACGGATCACGTTCATCCACACGTCCTGGAAGAGTTCGTCGGCGACGCCGGCGTGGCCGCAATGGCGCAGCATGTACCGGTACACGCCGCCCTTGTGTCGCGCATAAAGCGCATCGAACGCGGCGGCGTCGCCCGCGGCGTAGGCGAGCATCAGGTCCTCGTCGCGCGTCTCGGTGGCGATTGCGGGCACGGGCATCGCCCGCAAGTATGAGGCAACGGATTCCAACGGGGTCAGGTACGTGACATTCGGGAGGCGAGTGTGCGGTCGCAGATCGGGACGTCGGATGGTGCGTATCTGACACCGGTGGAACATTGGCCAAAGGTCAACGCGCCGGCGGATCGGGCACGAACCGCGGCGTCCAGTTGGGGAAGGGATTGGGCGAGCGCGCGATCGAGGGAGGTGGCAGGATGCCCATTGCGATGAGGTTGTCGCGGCGGTCGTAGTTGATCGCGACGGTTTCGTTCGGCGTGGCGCTCTCGCGCTCGAAGCGCGTCGTCTCCACAGGGGACCACTCGCGGCGCCCATGGCCGGTGCCGATTTTCGCCATCGGAGCCGGGGCGGGTGCTGCGGCCGCCATCTCGCTGCGCGCTGCCTGCGCATTGCCGGCGCGGCCCTCGGCCGCGGCGCTCGCGTCGGCCGCATCCTGTCGCGCGGCGGGCTCGGCGGCGGGACTCGCGGCGACCCTCGCGGGCGCGTCCTTCCAGGTGATGCGCTGCGAACGCTCGCGGAAGAACGCGACGCCGATGACGCCGACGTTCTCGGGGCGCCCCGTGCGCGCCGCATAGGCGTCGGGCAGCTCCGTGAAATAGAAGGCGGCGGTAGAGGCGTTGTTCTTGCGCCAGCCGTTGATGTCGGCGCATTCGTGCGCGCTCAGCACGTAGCCCGACTGCGCGGGCGATGCGGTCTCGCCCGATACCACGTTGACGCCATCGACGCTCATCACGGCCAGGACGCGATTGCCGGTCGTGTTGCAGACGCGAATTCCATACTCCTGCCCCGGCGTACCAACGACCCAGCGCCGTCCGTCCATCGGATATGCGGACAGCAACTGACCGTCGGGGCGGGAGACGAGATCGACGCTTCCCAGGTGTCCGGCGATGCAGGCCGGCACTGCGCCAAGCCCGAGTGCGATGGCAAGTCCGACGGCGCCGACCCCGCGCGCGCTACGTGCAAGGGCATGGTGCCTGCTGCGGGAAGGGGCTTGGATGCCATTGGTACGTGCCGCCATTTCGGTCTCCTTGGGTTGTCGCGGCGCTTGCAGGCAGGCCGCCAATGCCATTGCTAACGGCACGATCGCTCCAATGGGGTTAACGCGGGCGTCCCTCCGACCGGAAACGGCGCCAGGATGGGTGGGCGGCCCCCGGAACCCGGGCGTGCCATAATTTCGACATGCAAGACGTCAGCCACCTGCCGGGGCTCGTTACCGGTCTCGCGTTCGTGCTCGCCGCGGTGTTCGGCGCGGTCGCGACGCGGGTCAATTTCTGCACGATGGGTGCAATCAGCGACGTCGTGAACTTCGGCGACGCGCGCCGCCTGCGCATGTGGCTGCTCGCCATCGCCGTGGCGATCGCCGGGGCGGCGGCGCTGCAGACCGCGGGTCTGGTCGACCTGTCGAAGACGCTCTACACCGGGAGCCGCATCGGCTGGCTGTCACTGGCGGTCGGCGGCTTCCTGTTCGGCTTCGGGATGACGCTGGGCTCCGGCTGCGGCAGCAAGACGCTGATCCGCGTCGGCGGTGGCAACCTGAAATCGCTGATCGTTCTCGTCTTCTTCGCCATCTCCGCCTACATGACGCTGAAGGGCCTCTTCGCGCTTTGGCGCACGGTCGGACTCGACCCCGTGCGCTTCGACGTCGCGGTCATCGGTGCCAAGGCCTCCGATCTGCCGTCGATTCTCGCGGCGTTGGGCGTCGGCGGCGCAATCAAGGTGTGGTTTCCCGTCGCGTTCGCGGCGGCGATTGCGGCATGGGTGTTCGCGAACCGCGAGTTTCGCGCGACGCGCGAGATGATCGTCGGCGGCATCATCATCGGCGCGGTGATCGTCGGCGGCTGGTACGTGTCGGGTCACCTGGGCTATGTGGCCGAGGACCCAGCGACGCTCGAGGAGAAATTCGTCGCCACCAACTCGGGCCGTGCCGAATCATTCAGCTATACGGCGCCAATTGCCTACCTGCTCGAGCTCCTGATCTACTGGACAGACCAGTCGCGCGTGCTGACGTTCGGCATCGCCGGCGTGCTGGGCATGCTCGTTGGCTCGGCGGGCATGGCGCTCGCGACGAAGACCTTCCGGTGGGAGGGCTTCACCACGACCGAGGACCTCGCCAACCATGTCGTCGGGGGCATCCTGATGGGTTTCGGCGGTGTCACGGCGCTCGGCTGCACGATCGGCCAGGGGCTCTCCGGCGTGTCGACGCTGGGGCTGGGTTCCTTCCTGGCGGTGGGCGCGATCGTCGCCGGCTGCGTGGTTGCACTCAAGTACCAGATGTGGCGCCTGGATCGCGCGGACTGAGTGCATCGTGATCATCTTCGATCTGACGTGCGTGCACGGCCACCGGTTCGAGGGCTGGTTCGCGTCGGCTGATGATTTCGAGCGGCAGGCAAAGGCGGTGATGGTCCGCTGCCCGGTCTGCGACGACGCGAGCGTGGTGCGCGTGCCATCGGCCAAGGTGCACGTCGGTCGCGCCACGGTCGATGTGCCGCGTGCGGCGGAGGAGCCCGAAGCGCAGGCAGTTTCGGGCCTGCCGGAAGAGCTCATCAGCAAGCTGCGCGAGATCGTGCGCAACACGGAAAACGTCGGCCGTCGCTTTCCGGAAGAGGCGCGCAAGATCCACTACGAGGAAGTCCCGCCGCGACCGATTCGCGGCCAGGCGTCGAAGGACGATGCCGACGCGCTGCGCGAGGAAGGCATCGATTTCGCATCGCTGCCGCCGTTCCTCACGCGAGAACGGCACTGACCCCGCATCCGGAGGCCTTGCGGGTTGAGGCGACGGTCGCCTTCCGGCTATAATGCGCGGCTCCCGGCGGGCCGTTAGCTCAGTTGGTAGAGCAGCGGACTTTTAATCCGTTGGTCGCTGGTTCGAATCCAGCACGGCCTACCATTGCCTGCAATGGTCACGGCAATGTCCACCGGCCCGCGAAACCCATGGGAACGCGTGGATGCTCGTATCGCGGCCATGCCGCGCGTCATGCTTCTGGAACATCCTTTTTGCGTCGTATCGGGACCGCACGGTTCATGGTTATAATCGCTCCATCGGGTCGTTAGCTCAGCTGGTAGAGCAGCGGACTCTTAATCCGTTGGTCGCAGGTTCGATCCCTGCACGGCCTACCAACAAAACAGGGGCTTGCAGCGATGCAGGCCCTTGTCCTTTTCAGACCTGTGCCGGATTTGTGCCGTCGCTGGGTGCCGCGACGGCCCTCCCTGCACAGAGGCGTTCCGCGTAGGCCGCGAGGTGATCCGCGCCGAGGTGCGCGTAGCGCCGCACCATCTCCGGACTCTCCCAGCCGCCCAACTCCTGCAACGCGAACAGCGGCGTGCCGTTCTGCACGTGCCAGCTCGCCCAGGTATGCCGCAGATCGTGCCACCGAAAATCCTCAATGCCGGCGCGTTCCAATGCTGCATACCAGGCTTTCGTGCTCAGCTGTACCACCGGCTGGCCCCGAAAGCTGAACACATACGTCTGCTGCTTCCCGACCTGCTTCTGCACCAGCACCATGGCGTCAGCGTTCAGTGGCACCGCGATCGCCTTGCGCGCCTTCGCCTGGTCGGGATGAATCCACGCCAACTGCCGCGTTAGATCGACTTGCTTCCACTGCAGGCCGGTGACATTCGCTGCTCGCAAGCCCGTCGCGAGCGAGAACGCCGCCATGTCCGCAAGGTGCTCGGGCAACTCGGATAGAAGCCGATGCGCGTCTTCATGCGTCAGGAACCGAATGCGCCGGGTCGGCTCCCGCAACATACGAACTTGCGGGGCCCGATCCAGCCACTCCCACTCATTGACGCACTTGCGCAGAATCGCGCGCACCAACGCCAGCATCCGATTTGCCGTTGCATTGCTGCAGCCCCGCGCGAGCTTCTCGTCCGTAATGCTGTCGATCGTGGTGCGAGCGATGGTGGCCAGGTCCTTGCCGCCCAGGAAGGGGTCGAGCCAGCGGAGCATGCTGACATCTCCCTTGGCTGTGGCCTTGTGCGACTTTTCCTTCACCCACCGCACCACCGCCTCGTTCCAGGTCCGCCGTGGCTTCTCTCCCAATTTCGAGATTCGCCACAGTTCCGACTTCAGCCGGTCGTGAAACTCCTGCGCTAAGACTTTGTTGACAGTCCCAGCAGTTCGCCGTATTCGCTCCCCGTTTGGAGCAACGACGTCGACCCACCAGATACCACCGCGTTTGCGAAGTGACATTCCATCTCCTTTCTCAGAGTCACTTGCAACGCTTGCCGGGGAGAAGCGTAGAACGAACGCACGTACTCGGCAAGGTCGTCTTCGATGAAGATCCAGCAGCGGCCGGGCTTGGCCCCAGGAATCGCACCGCATTTCGCCCGGCGGCGCACTTCCTCCGGATGCATGCGGAGAAGGGCAGCGGCCTCGGACAGCGAAAGCGTCCGAAGTGGGCTCGGGACCGCCATGCGATCGGTTGCCACAGACCTGGACATGTTGCCGTTCGCGTTCAGCGCCCCAGGTACACCGCCGTAATCTGCTCGCGGCCGTGGCCCATCTCGTGGCTGATCGTCTCCCGCGCCTCGCGGTCGATCGCCTTCTGTTGCTTGGCGAGCTGCCTGGACCTCGGACCGCCGCGCGCCGGACACGGCCAGCCGGTCATTTCCTGGTAGCGGGTCTGGGCGTACAAATGGCGGTGACCGTGGAAGGCGTGAATGCCGACCCGCCCACACTCGTAGCGGAAGTGCTTGAGGTAGGCGTAGTAGGTGGTAAAGCCGGGCGCCACCAGGCTCTTGCCTTTGGCGAGTGCTTTCGCTTCGTCGAGTAGTTGCCGTTGCCCGGGGGCGCGGATGGGAATCTCGATGGCCCGCCCGCCCTTGTTCCAGGAGTCCTTGAGCACCAGCGTGTCGCCCCGGTCGGCCCAGGCCGGGACGATCTTGATCGAGGCTTCACGGCGCAGGCCGAAGGCAGCCTGCAAGCGCAGCGACATTTGGGCGCAGGGGGTGCGGATACTCTCGAGTTGTTCCATGCCAAGCTCCTTTGCTTTGGAAATGTTGGTGACGTACACGCGATCCGGAATGCCGTAGGCGGCGTTGGTTCGAGCGACGATGTTGTCCTTGCCGAGCTTCTGTACCGTCCAGCGCAGCACCGCCATGCGGTTCTTGATGGTCCCCGGGGAGAGTTCCTCGGCGAGCCAACGGGCGACCAGCTTCTCCACGTGCTTGGGCTTCAAGCCGTGGGCACGCAATCCCCGGTAGCCCATCTCGTGCAGTTGATCGGCGATGAGATCGAGGATTTGTTCCCGATCGGCCTGGGTGGCATAGCTGCCATCGCGGTTATGCCGACAGAGTTCTTTGAAGTCGTGGTTCAGGTCGCGCACGGGTTCCTCCGCGGAGGCAGGGACGAGGGCGCGAGTTGCCGTGCATCCATGCCAACCAATTGTTGAAGGACGGCCGCCCGCAGCGCCACCGCTGGCGCGCGGACCGTCCTTTCTTTCGGCTGGCTGCTTCGTTTCCTGCGCATGCGTCATCTCCTTTCGTCAGAACGTTGTGCAAGGCGCCGGGGCGCCGTTCTTTGTTGCTGTGGTGAGTCCAGTCGGGTAAGTGTTACTGCTCGCCTGGAGCGCCGTAGCGACTCCAGTGAATAGCTGCGAGCACGGGACACCACATCCCGTTCGTGCGGTTGCTTTGCTGCTCGCCAGCGCCGCACGGCGCTTCTGTTGGCGTCGCGCTGCGTTCCGGTGGGAACTGCCAGCGCGAAAGTCCTTGACCCAGGACTCACGGGGCGCCGAAGCAGGCGCGTGGGACGATCCGTTGGGCGGATCCGATGGCGACCGGCATTGCACCGGTCGGACTGAGGCGTGATAGCGGCCGCAGAGGCCGTCACGAGGGTTGGAGCGCTGCGTCACTTGGCGAAACGCCGCTAACATGGCGCACCGGTAGGGGAATGCGCGTACGTCACTAGCGGTTCCCGCTAGTAACGACGCGCGCTGGGCCACGGGGGTTGGCGCAGGGAGCCGCTCAAAGGGTGTGGGCAGCACGAGGCTGCGGCACACGATTGGCGGCAGGTCGCGCCTATTACGCTGGCTACAGGGGGCGCTCTCGTGGACGAACGCGCCCAGCGAAGGCCCCTACGGAGCATTGGCCCAGCACCGTGCAATGCGTGTTGCTGTTGCGCCTGGACGTAACGATACTGCGGCAACGAACAACCGACCGTAGCGGATCTTTCGACTTAACCTCAGACCCGGAAGGGCCCGCCGTCTTTCAAAGGCAGGACGGCATTGGGCGCCGATCACTCGGCAAAGGGCGACGCGTAAGGAGCGTCATTCCGGCCTGACGTGGCCAACGTACTGCAACAAACCAAACAGGCGCCGCCCGTCATGGACGGCATGGGGCGCACTGTCGCCCAAGGCGACCGGCGCTGTCCACCGGAAAAGCAACATTTGCATTGGGCATTTTTTGGGCGCCTAAAATCGGCCATCGGCGGCGTTCGTGCCACCGTTTGATTGTCGCTGACCGGCCAACTGCGGACTCATGCACCGCAAACAAACAGCATCACTCGATCACCTCGTCGGCGCGGGCGGAGAGGCCGGGCGGCACGTCGAGGCCGAGCGCCTTGGCGGTCTTGAGGTTGATCACCAGCTCGTACTTGACCGGCGCCTGCACCGGAAGGTCGCTCGGCTTCGCGCCCTTGAGGATGCGATCGACATAGATCGCCGCGCGCCGAAAATTATCGGTCAGGTCAACTCCGTAGGACAAGAGGCCGCCGAGTTTAGTGAAGAAACGGTACGCATAGACGGCCGGAAGATGGTAGCGAGCCGCCAGCGATGTGATCTCTACGCGATGAGTATCCGTGAAGCTATCCGGCATCACGATAAGGCCACCATTCGGCTCGCGTGCCTGTGCGGCAACGACTGATTCGAGCTCGGACGTGTCGCGAACAGATGCTGCGATCGCCTCCACTGCGAAGGACGATGCGGCGGCTTTGAAGGGCTTCAGGAAATAATCGGCATATGTCGCCGTTGCCGGGTTGAACAGCAACGCGACCCGGTTGACGCGCGGCGCAATCTCCTTGAGCAGCTCCACCCACTTGCCGGCCATCGTCGGCTCTATAAGGGTGAAACCGGTGACGTTGCCGCCCGGCCGCGGGAAGCTCGCGACGAAGCCGCTGCCGACCGGATCGGAAACGGTCGCGAAAATGATGGGGATGGTGCGCGTTTGTTGCAGCAGCGCGGCCGTGGTGGGTGTGGTGTGCGAAAGAATGAGGTCGGGCTGCAGCGCGACGAGTTCCTTCGCGAATCGTTGCATCGACTCCGCGTCGGCGGGTGTCGCCCAGCGAGTGTCGATCCGGGTGTTGCGGCCCTCCGTCCACCCGAGCTTCTGGAGTCCCTCCCGGAATGCCGCGATCATAGCCTGTGCTTCCGAGTCGTTCTCGGCAAAGCCCATCAGCACACCGATGCGCCGCACCCGGTCCGGCTGCTGCGCGCGCGCAGCGAGCGGCCACGACACCGCCGCGCCGCCGAGAAGGGTGATGAACTCGCGCCGCCTCATTGCTTCTCCCTCCAGACGAGGGACCATACCCTAGCACATCGTCGTCAGGTGAGACGTGTGTTGTGCATCACAGCAAATTTGGCCCGCCGACGACCGGTTTGGGTCGAGGCTGTGTAAAAACGCGAATTCGGTCTGTTTTCAGGAGTACCAAAACCCCTCCCGACCCCGAAATAATCGCATACAGCGCGTTCTATGAGGTCGTCGTTCCCGACACCGCGTTTTGCGCGGAGTTTTTGCACAGCCTCGGTCGATCTCGCTCGTTGGCTTGGAGTTCCGCCGGCGAGGAGGTCAGGCGGGCTCAAGCTCCACGTGAACGCGGCGGCCGATCGCCGTGGCGATGTTGACGAGCGCATCCAGTGAGAAGCGAGACACCCGGCCACGCAGCAAGTCATTCATGCGCGGCTGAGTGATTCCACAGCGTTGCGCCGCCTCGGTTTGCGTCCAGCGATTCTTTTTGACGATGGTCGCAATCTGCTGCATGAGCTCGGCGCGTGCCCGCAAATTGGCCGCTTGCTCGGGCGTATCGGCGAGCGCATCCCAAACGCTTGCGTATGTCTTGACTTTGCTCATCTGCGATCCTTCATCATCTCGCCGAATCGGACTTTCGCCATCTCAATGTCGCGTTGCGACGTGCGCTGCGTCTTCTTCTGAAACGCGTGCAGCACGTATACGGCGTCGGCAAGTCTGGCGGTGTAGATCACTCGAAAATTCCCCGCGTCGTCCCGGATCCGGATCTCCTCGACGCCCCTGCCTATGGTCGGCATCGGCTTGAAGTCGTCCGGCTGCAGACCACGCTGCACCTTATCGAGCTGATACCCGGCGTCTTGTCTCGCGTCCACCGGAAAATCCCGTACGCACTGAAGCGAGTCCCCGAGGAACCGCACCGGTTTCATGAGCGCATTATACTGGTATGGATATAGAAATCAAATGCGTTGAGGAATCAGACCACTGAGCAGATGACGTCGTTGCTGGCCAACGGGAGTCCGCCGACCCGCGATTTTCCAGTGATCCGCGGGGCCCAGGTTCGAGTCCCGCTCAGTGGCCCGACCCAGGCGAAAATTCCCGACTGCTATCCAACTGCGACCAGCCCACATTGGGTGTGCCGTAACTGTGCCTTGCTGACATTGGTTTCGATATTGGCAAGCGTTGCAAGTCGTTGATTTGCCAAATGCTCCTTTGCTACTGCACCGCCTCTTAATCCGTTGGTCGCAGGTTCGATCCCTGCACGGCCTACCAACCGCTTCAAGCACTTAGCCCTGGCTCGTGCCGGGGCTTTTGCTTTCTGGGGTTCGGTATGGCCGTTACCTGTCTCAACCGCGATTTGATCGTGCGTACAGTGTTAGATGACCTCTCACCATGACGGGCTGTCCTAGCCGAGACTTGATATGATGGACACGCCAACTACACTGCTGTGGTTGCCGGTTCGGATGTCGACCTGATCCAGCAACCAGCGTCGGATCGACCTCGCGCTCAGCCGCGTGAGTTTGATCTAAGGCAGTCCCACGTCAGTACACCCGAAACCCGACATCCTCGGCGGATGACCATCCATCAGAGCAGCGCTAAGACTTATCCGCCTGTCTGACTTTCCGACGCCAGCTCTCTGTCTGGTCTGGGTATGCGTCCTCGTTCTCGAGGTCGATCGCAGCCGACGGCGGCAACTTCGCGATGATCTCCTCGAGCATGCGAACGTGCTCGGCTTCCTCGTCCCGCAGTTCCTCGAACAGCGCTTTGACGTCCGGATGGTTCACGTAGCGGAGGGCTTGGCCGTAGAACGCGAAGGCCTTCCTTTCGGAGGACAACGCCACCTGGTACGCCTTTAGTGGGGACATGTTCATACTGGGCGCGCCGAGATCGGGGGCCTCAACATCGAAGATGTCATCGAGCTTGACCGTTGGGGGCTCATTGCCAAACAGTGCGAGCCTTCGCTCGGCGAGCTGCTCACCGTGCTTGCCCTCGTTGACGGCCATCGATTCGAATACCGCGCCGGCGTCGTCCGAATCACGGCTTCCGAGTCGTTCGGCGAATTGCGTGTACCGCCTTTGCGCTTCGATCTCGATCAGAGCGGCGAGATCGATGGCGTCCATCAGTGTTAGTTTGGAGTAATCGAGTCTTGTTGACATGGGGCCCCCGATGACAGTGCAACGCGCCCCGTTACATGGGCATGAGCCTGTCTGGTGAATCGGAAATTCAAACGACCGTCTGTTGCATGGAGAACGGTAGCACCGCGCCCATCGTTCCGTCAAAGCACGGTCTTGCTGGTGCCATCGTGGGATCATGCATAAGGGCTGAGGGCAGACCGGCATCGCCCGCGAAGTTCCGGTTCCATGACAATAATGCGCAGCATTGGGTCTAACTGCGGACGTCGACGTCGAAAACGATTCCGTCCCTGACCCGCCAGTCGAGGCTTACCCTTGCATTGAGATCGACCGCCCCGAAAGCCTGCAGGCGCGGGCTCTATTTACGCGCCGGCGTGGCAGTGTTCCAATTCGGCCTTCAACCCTGAAGGAGATTGCGATGATCGGCTACGTCACTCTGGGCACCAACGATCTGCCTCGTGCCAAGGCGTTCTACGACACTCTGCTCGCCGAGATCGGCGTCAAGCGGTTGATGGAGTTCGACGGCCGCGGCTTCGCGTGGGCCGCAGCGATGGACAAGCCGATGCTCTGCATCATGAAGCCCTATGACGGTCGGCCGGCCACGGTGGGCAACGGCGTGATGGCCGGCATCGCGGTTGACTCGCGCGCCAAGGTCGATCGACTCTACAAGAAGGCGCTCGAGCTCGGCGGGACTGACGAAGGCGGCCCGGGCTTGCGCGCCGAGGGTGGCGAAGGTTTTTACGTCGCCTACTTCCGCGACCTCGACGGCAACAAGCTCGACGTGTTCTGCTACGGCTGAGCCATTGCGGAGGCGGCCGCAGCTCTATTGCGCAGCGGTCGACGCCTGTCGGTGGACGATGTGCGCATTCAAGAATTGCCGCGAGTAAGTCGGTCCACGAGATGCCCTCATTGCTGGAATCCCTTCCCCAGGGCGCGCGCGTCGACGTGATCCGTTTGCGCTCGCTGGGCGATTGCGTACTCACCACGCCGGCGCTGGCAATCTTGAAGGCACACCGGCCTGATCTGCGGATCAATATCCTGGTCGAGCAGCGCTTTGTCGGCGTTTTCGAAGGCAACACCGATGTGGATGAAATCTCCATCGATCTGCGACCGCTGACCCGAAGGGGAGCGTTGCTCGTGCTGAATCTGCACGGCGGACCGCGCAGCATGCTGATGGTCCTCTTGAGCAGAGCGAAATACCGCGCGGGGTTCGCCCACCATCGCTACAGCCATTTCTATTCCCACCGGATTCCGAGCGCGCAGGAGGTCCTCGGTGTCGAACGACGCATACACACGGCCGAGCACCTGGCGTCGGCGATGTTCTGGATGGGAGTGCCGCAGCGGGAGATTCCGCGGGCGAAGCTGGAGGCCGATGCCGCACCGAGCTTCCTCGGATCGTACGTGGTGATTCATCCATTTGCGTCGGAGCCGGCAAAAACGTGGCCGTTGGGCCGCTTTGTGGAAGTGGCGCGGCATCTGCGCGAGGCGTGCGGGCTGGAGCCCGTGTTTCTGGCGGGCACGGCGAGCGACCCCGCGCCCTTTTCGGAGTTTCGCGTGTGGCGCAATGTGCCGCTCGCGTACCTGAAGAGCCTGATGTCGGGGGCCTCGCTGTTCATCGGCAACGACAGCGGTCCGGCGCATGTCGCGGCGGCGTTCGGCGTCCCGGTGGTGGTGCTGTTCGGCCCGTCCGATCCGGTGGCGTGGGCGCCGTGGCGGACGCAGTCCAGGGTCGTGACGTCGCGCGAGGACATCACGCGCATCCAGGTATCCGAGGTGATCGCGGCGGCAGAGAGCCTGAGGGCGAACGCGTAACGGGATCAGTCCGCCTTCGCCTTCTCCGTCATCGCCGCCTGCAGCCTCTTGATGTCCGCGGGCGACAACTGCGGGCGGTCGACCTTGACCGTCAGCTTGTTGAGCTTGGCGGTCAACGCGAACGGCGGCTTGTAGTCGGCGTCGTTCACGCCGGTGAGCGTGTCCGAGCCGATGTCGAAGCTCTCGTCCCACTGCAGGATCATCGGCAGCGTCTTCTCCATCCGCTTCGTGGCGACGACCTGGCCGTCCACCTTCAGCGTGCCGGTGCCGGGCCGGCCAAGGCCGCTGAAACTGTTGAACGCGAGCGTGCCGGCGCCGATCCCCTCGTACTTGAAGTCGAACTCGATCGTGTGCCGGCCAGGTACCAGCGCATCGGGACCTTCCCACTTCAGGCGCTCGAGATCGACCATGTTCCACAGGAACACCGGTTTGCCCTTCAGCAGGTAGAAGCCGTAGCCGGCGAAGCGCCCGCCCGAGGTCAGGATCATGCCCTCGGCGCCGCCTTGCGGCACCTCGATGTCGGCGGTGATCGTGTAGGAGGCGTTGAGCAGCATCGGTGAGTCGCCCTGCGGCAGGCCGACCATCGGCCGCGTGTAGACGAACTCCGTGCGTCCTGCGGTGATGTTCGGGCGCGGCGCGACGATGCGCGCCCCTACCGACGCGTCCATCGGAAACACCTGGTACTTCTTCGCCTCAGTGACGAACATCTGCTTCATCTCCTTGACCTTCTGCGGGTTCGTCGCCGCGACGTCGGTCGTCTGATTGAAGTCCGTGTTGAGGTTGAAGAGTTCCAGCACCTGGTTGTTCAAGCGGGTTCGGGTTGGCCGGCCCGAAGGCCTCCCACGGCGCGCGATTCACCTTGGTGCTCAGGAACCAGCCATCCTTGTAGAGTGCCCACTGGCCCATCATCTCGAAGTACTGCGTCGCGTGCCGCGATGGCGCCTTGGCGTTCTTCGCGTCGAATGTGTAGGCGAAGCTCGTGCCCTCGATCGGCGCCTGCCTGATGCCGTCCATCATCTCCGGCGCCTTGATGCCGGCCGCCTCGAGGATGGTCGGTACGACGTCGATGACGTGCACGAACTGCTCGCGCAGGCCACCCTTGTCCTTGATCCGCGCCGGCCACGACACCACCATGTTCTGGTTGACGCCGCCGAGCTGCGAGGCGTTCTGCTTGAACCAGGAAAACGGCGTGTCGAAGGCCCACGACCACCCGGCCGACATGTGGTTGTAGGTCTGTTCGGTGCCCCAGACGTCGTAAAACTTCATCTGCACTGGGATGGGCAGCTGATTGAGGCCGTTGAAGAACGCGACCTCGTTCGGCGTGCCCTGCGGGCCGCCCTCGGCGCTGGTGCCGTTGTCGCCGTTGATGTAGATGATGAGCGTGTTGTCGAGCCGGCCCAGATCCTCGAAGGCCTGGATCACGCGGCCGATCTCGTGGTCGCTGTAGGCGGCATAGGCGGCGAAAACCTCGACCTGGCGAATGAAGAGCTTCTTCTCCTCGGCCGAGAGCGCATCCCACTCCTTCAGCACGTCCTTCGGCCACGGCGGCAGCTTGGCGTCCTTCGGAATCACGCCGAGCTTTTTCTGATTCTCGAAGATCTGCTCGCGCACCGCGTTCCAGCCCTTGTCGAAGAGCTTCATCTGGCTGATCCTGTCCACCCACTCCTTGGTCGGGTGGTGCGGCGCGTGCGTGGCGCCGGGGGCGTACTTGATGAAGATGGGCTTCGCCGGCTGGATCTGATGCATCCGCGTCATGTAGTCGATCGCGTCGTCCGCCATGCCGGTGACCAGGTTCCATCCGGGCTTGCCTTCGAACGGATAGATCTGTGTCGTGTTGCGGAACAGGTTCGGCTGCCACTGGTTCGCGTCGCCGCCGACGAAACCGTAGAAATATTCAAAGCCCATCCCGGTCGGCCACTGGTCGAACGGTCCGGCCTGGCTGGCCGCAAAGGCCGGCGTGTTGTGGTTCTTGCCGAACCACGACGTGGCGTAGCCGTTGTCGAGCAGGATGCGGCCGATCGTCGCCTTGTCCTTGGCGATGATGCTGTTGTAGCCGGGGAAGCCGGTAGCCTGCTCGGAGATCACGCCGAAGCCGGCCGAATGATGGTTGCGTCCGGTGATCAGCGCGGCGCGCGTGGGCGAGCACAGTGCGGTGGAAAACATCCGGTTGTAGCGCAGGCCTTCTTTCGCGATGCGCTCCATCGTCGGCGTCGGGATCACGCCGCCGAACGTGCTGGGCACGCCGAAGCCGGCGTCGTCGGTGATGATCAGGAGTACGTTGGGCGCGCCCTTCGGCGGCACGACGCGCGGCGCCCACCAGGGCTTCGACTGCAGCGCGTCGTTCTTGATGACGCCGCCGAACCTGGGATCGGGCGCCGGAAGCTGCTTGTTGCTGACGGTCGACGTGGCGCTGGGCGAACCCAGCGTGCCGGTGACCTGCTGCGCGCCGGCCTGGCCCATCACCGCGATTCCCGAGATCAGCGCAATCCGCGCCGCAATTTGCATTTGCATGGTCATTCCTCCGTCCGGCCAGATTGCGAACCCGCGGATTCTACACGCCACTGGCCGGATTATCGCGGGCTGAGATGCCCGCGATGGCGGCCCGCTAGTGCAGGGCAGGCAAGCGCCTGTGACGTGGTTTTGGGGCCATCGGAGCGGAACATTCCCTGGCGCCGCCTTCTCCGCCTGCGAAAGCCGCAAGCTGGCCGAAATCTCCAGGGTCGGTCTTTCGCATTTGGCCTAGAATGTGGCCCGGAGCGAAGGATCTGTGCGTGTTGTGCGCGATGACTCAGCGCAGCAACCCGGCAAGCGGGTAGACGCCCAATCCCGATTTTTTCTCAAGGAGAAACTCATGACCAAACGTTTCTGGCTGTTGGCGTCCGTGCCCGTTGTGCTGTTCGCCGGCGTTTCCGTGGCGCAGTTCCCGATCATGGACGCGGTCGCCAACAAGGTGATCCAGAAGTACCAGACGTCCTCCTGCGAGCAGTTGTGGCAGGAAAAGGCGCAAAAGCAGGGGCAGCCGAAGCCCGAGATGGAACAACGTGCCATCAAGGCGTTGCAGGGGGATTCCCAGATGCGTCAGGCGTTCTTCGCCAAGGTCTCGGCGCCCATCGTCAGCAAGATGTTCGAATGCGGAATGATCCCCTGATGTCTTGCGTTGCCCGCTGCGGCGCATGGAGCTTGCGATGAAGATTTTCACTGACGTCGGACGCGCCCTCGCGCTCGTGGCGGGACTTGCGGTGGCGGCGACGGCCGGCGCGCAGACCGCGCCGCCGGCGGGCGCGCCGGCAAAGGCGGCACCCGCCGCGAAGGCTGCCAAGCCCGCGAAGAAGGCGCCGACTGGCGGGTTCAAGCTGGTCGTCGAACCGCGGGCGATGGACCTGCTGAAAGCCGTCAGCGAGAAGCTCGCCGCGGCCAAGTCGATGTCGTTCACGGCGACCGTCGGCTACGAGTACCCGAGCAAGCTGGGTCCGCCGATCGTCTACACGACGCGCTACGACGTGACGATGCAGCGGCCCGACAAGCTCAGGATCCTGATGCCCGGCGACGGGCCGGCGTCCGAGTTCTACTACGACGGCAAGGCGATGGTCGCCTTCGCGCCCGCCGAGAATCTGGCCGCGGTCGCCGACGCCCCGCCGACGATCGCGGCGGCGCTGGTTGCTGCGTTCAAGACCGCGTCGATCTACTTCCCGTTCTCCGACATGCTGGTCGCGGATCCATACGCGGCGTTGACGAACGGCGTGAAGCTCGCGTTCTACGTCGGTCCTTCCGCGGTGGTCGGCGGCACGAAGACCGACATGATGGTCTGGGCGAACGACGCCGTCTTCGTCCAGATCTGGATCGGCGCCGACGACAAGCTGCCGCGTCGGATGCGCGCGGTTTTCGCGGCAGATCCGCTGGGGCTGCGCCACGACATGGAGTTGTCCAACTGGCAGCTCGATCCGGTGGTGTCGCCTGACACGTTCGCCTCCGCGAAGGCGCAGGCGGCGGGGCGCATGGCATTCAAGGCGCCGGGACCACCGCCGCGCGGCGCCAAGCCGATCATCAAGGGCGCGGCTCCAGCATCGGCGCCGGCGAAGGTCGCGCCGAAAGCGAATTGAGCAAAGGAGAGAAGATGAAAACGATGGTCGCAGCAACGGTCGCGGTGCTGGCGACTGGTACCTGGGCCGGTGAGGCCGGCGCGTGGGCGAGCGCGAATCGGGCCGGGGGGAGCACGACCCATACTGCCGGCTCGACCAGTCATACCAACGCTTATGGCGGCAGTTCGTCGCACGACGCTGGCGTAGGGACCGAACACACCAACGCCTATGGCGGCAGCACCGCGCACGCCTACGGCGGTGGCACCGAGCACACCAACACGTACGGCGGCAGCACCTACGGTGCCGCCGGCAGCGGGGCCTATCACACGTATCCGTCGGGCGCGACGGCCTATCACCCGCCGGGATACCCGGCCTATCCGACGTACCCCGCCTATCACCCGCCCGTCGCCGTGCCATACTACGCGTCCGGCTGTTACGGCTGCGCCGCGGCAGCGGGTGCCGTTGTCGGCATGGCGGCCGGCGCGGCGGTGGCCTCCGCCAACACGCAGGCCGCAACCTCGAGCGCCTATGCCGCGGGCGTGGCGACGGGCAGCGCGACCACAGCGGCGGCCACTGCGTCCGCGTACAACGCCGGCGTGGCCACCGGTGCCGCGATGGCGAGCACCCCCGCGTCGGGCACGTTCGTGATGGGCATGGGCTACGCGACGCTGCCGGCCGGTTCCATGAGCATCAACAAGAACGGCGCCACGTATTATCTGAACGGTAACACCTGGTTCCAGCCGGCCTATGGCGCGAACGGCGTCTACTACACAGTCGTGCCGGTGCCCTGATGCGTGCGCGGCGCGCGCATTCGGTCAAGTTCATCGGCTCCCGTACGTCCCTTCACACTTCAACACCACGAGGTCCACGATGAAAATCACCCGTTCTCTCAGCGGACCAACATCGATCCTGTGTTTCGCCGTCGGTGCGCTGCTCGCGGCGCCCGCGGCAGCACAGTCCGCGCAACCCGGCTGGGAATCCCCCAAGTGGCACTTCGCCGCGACCCTCTACGGCTATGTCCCCACCATCGACGGCAAGGTGAACTACGCCGAGGATTCGCGCGTTAGCGACATCCATGTCAGCATGAACGACGTCCTCAGCCACCTCAAGATGGCATTCATGGGGACGCTCGATGTGCACAATGGCCGTTGGGGCATCTTCAACGACGTCTTTTACGCCGACCTCGGCGGAGTCAAGTCCCGGGGGCGCGATTTCTCGATCGGCAACATCGGGCTTCCGGCCAGCACGACGACAGACCTGAGCCTCGACCTCAAGACCACGATTTGGACGGTCGCCGGCGAGTATCGGTTGGCGACCGACCCCGCATGGACTGTGGACCTGCTTGCCGGCGCGCGGCTGCTGGACATCAAGCCGACGCTCGGGTACTCGATCACCGGGGATGTGGGCCCCGTCGTGTTGCCGGGCCGCAGCGGAACCAAGAAGGTCAGCGAAAGCCTTTGGGACGGGATAGTCGGGGTAAAGGGTCGCTACGCGTTCGAGAATGACCGCAAGTGGTTCCTGCCGTTCTATCTCGATGTCGGCACCGGCCAGACGAAGCTGACCTGGCAGGCCGCCGCCGGAGTCGGCTATGGGTACCACTGGGGTGATGTGGTGGCCATCTGGCGGTATATGGACTGGAACGCGAAGTCGGGGAAGTCGGTCGAGAACCTTAACCTCAATGGACCGATGATCGGCGTGACATTCCGCTGGTGAGCGCTGGCTGGGGATCGCGACGGCATGCTCGCGAGGGCTGCTGGGGCGAAGAGTAACTACGCTTGCAATTGCAAAAACTTCTCCTAGGCGATCCATGTACCCATCACGCATAGTGTCTTTGTCAATTCTTGCCCTGTTGCTCCTGCTGGGGGGTTGCGCCACAGCCATCCGCCCGGTCAACCCGCCGATCACGCAGGCCGACCCGAGAACCGGCTACCGTTTCGAGACGCGCCAGGCCCAGGTCCAAGCTCAGGACAAGCAAAACCTCGTCGTCCTCGCCTTTTCCGGCGGCGGCACGCGCGCGGCCGCGTTCTCCTATGGGGTTCTGGAGTTCCTGCGGCGCACCGAGGTCACGACACCGAAGGGCACGAGCCGCCTGCTCGACGCCGTCGATGTCATCACCGGCGTGTCGGGCGGCAGCTTCACGGCATTGGCCTACGGCCTCTACGGCGACAAGCTGTTCACCGAATACGAGCAGCGCTTCCTGAAACGCGACGTGCAAGGTGAGATCGTCTCCCGCACCTTCAGTCCGGCCAATTGGGGCAGGCTGGGGTCGACGGCTTGGGGCCGGTCGGAGTTGGCATCCGAGTTGTACGACGAGATCCTGTTCAACAACGCGACCTTCGCTGATCTCAATCGCGGCAAAGGCCCGCTGATCCTGGCATCGGCCACCGACATCTCGACCGGTTCCCGGTTCGTCTTCAACCAGCGCGTCTTCGACGTCATCTGCTCGGACCTCAGTGCCGTCAAGCTCTCGCGCGCTGCGGCGGCCTCGTCGGCGGTGCCGGTGGTGCTCTCGCCCGTCACGATCAACAACTACGGCGGGACCTGCAACGCGATCACTCCCCCTTTTCTGAAGCCGTTCCTCGACGTCGACAATCCGCCCCGGCCCGCCGCACGGGCCATTCGCTCGCTCAAGGCGGAACAGACGTTCGGCGACGGCGCCCATCGACCCTACCTTCATCTTGTCGATGGTGGTGTGTCCGACAACGTGGGCATGCGCGCCGTGCTCGATTCGCTGGAGATCATCGAGGCATTGCACGAGGCGGGCGTGCCGTCGCCGTTCGACAACGCGCGCCGGATCATCGTCTTCATCGTCAATTCACTGTCGTCGCCGCCGACCCGTTGGGACGAATACGAGGAACCGCCCGGCACAGTGGACATCCTGCTTAAGGCGGCCGGCACCCCGATCGACGCCTTTTCCTACGAGGCGGTCGAGCTCCTCAAGGACACCGCGGCGCACTGGCAAACCCTGCGTCAGGTCCGCAATTCGGCGGCCTTCGCCGCCAACAAGGATCCTGCGGTGGCCAAGGCGTTGCGCATCCCGGACGCCGAGATCTACGCGATCGACGTGTCGTTTCCCATGCTGAAGGACAAGGCGGAACTCGACTACCTGAATCAACAACCCACTTCCTTCGTCCTGCCGCCCGAGGCGGTCGATCGCTTGCGTGCCGCGGCGGGGACGATCATTCACGCGTCACCGGAATTTCAGCGTCTCTTGAAGGACGTCGGCGCGAAAGTGGTCGCCGATCCACGTACTGGCGGCGCGGCGGCTTCCCAATGAAGAACTCCATGACTGCGAAATGACAGTTGCGTTCGCGCCCGGGCTTGCGATGGCGCCGATCGCGCGTGGAGTCGCATTCCCGCGATGAACGGCAAAGCGGAAAACGACGGCCGCGGCATGGGCAAGAACCGGATCGAGATGCTTACCGATGGGATCTTCGCCGTCGCGATGACCTTGCTTGTGCTCGATATCAAGCCGCCGGTGCACCTGCGGCTCGAAACCAGCGAAGCCCTCATCGATCACCTGGCGGTACTTGAGCACAGCTTTGTCATGTACGCGATCAGCTTCGTCGTGCTGGCGATGTTCTGGATGGGCCACCATCTGCAGTTCCATTTCGTCCGGCGCGTGGATCGCCAGCTGCTCTGGATAAACCTGGTGTTCCTGCTGGTTGCGGTGGTCGTCCCGTTTTCCACGAACCTGGTGGGGGATCACGGACACCTGCAGCTTCCGATCGTGCTCTACGCCATCAATCTGCTCGTCCTCACCCTGCTGCTGTTCCTGCAGTTGCGCCACCTGGCCGCGAGCCCCAATCTGATAGCTCCGGATCTGACCCGCGAAGCATTCACCCACCTCCATCGGCAGCTCCTCCTGTTCGTTGTCGTGCCGGTGGTTTCGATCGCAGCGTCGTTCTACAGCCCACGGCTGGGGATGTATCTCTACGTGCTGCTCGCCGTGCCTGCCTTCCTGCTCGGCAGGATCGACCGGTTGACGCGGGTGGAGATCGACGGCAACGAACCCGCCCCGTGACCGTGTGACGCGGTGCTGCTGCAGCCCGCGATTGCTCTCCGGCCAGCTTCCCGTTGGCTTGATTGCGCCAACCCGCCATAATGCAAAACCAGGCTGGCGGCGCGTGGTGGAGCCGGATCTGCTGTCCGTAACGCACTGAGGAGGGGATCATGTCGAAGGCAAGACCGACCACAGGGACCGACGGACGCGCGCTTCCGATACTGCCGCCGGAACGCGACGCGCGCGTCTGGGCGCGGCTCGTGCGCGTGCTGTTCTACACCCCCGGTTTCCTGGCCATCCTGCTGCTCAAGACGGGTGAGCCGGCGGGCTTCGGCATCACGGTGGAGCTGCTGATGCTGGCCAGTGCGGCCGCCATCGTTGGCGGCCTTTACGTCGGCACCCAGTCGTCGGATGCCGGTGCCGATGACTCGTCCAGGATCGGCACCTGGAGCGGGTCGCTGATCATCGAGCTGCTCGCCGTGGTGCCTTTCCTGTGCGCGGTGCCGCCGCTGTTCCATCAACTGGCGAACAGCACGCTGCTGCACGCCGCGGCGCCCACGACGGTCAACGTCACGCTGGGGGCCTCCGAGCTGCTGCCGGCGGTGGCGATCCTGCCCTTCATGCTCTATCAGCTCGCCGGCTTCGGCACGCTGCACTACATCGTGCCGAAGCCCATCAACTGGGCCGTCAACATCGCCATCCTCGGCCTCATCATCGCGGCGTATGTCGCCAACCGCCAGGGCAATTTCGCGCTTGGAAAAGGCGGCGGGCGGGCTCCTTGTCCTCGGCATGGCCCTCGCCGTGTTCTACGGCGTGCTCAAGCTCAAGCAGATGCAGGCGGACTACGATCTGCGCTGTCCGGCCAAAGAGTCGAAATAGGGCGGCCGCCGAACGCCCCGACAGCAAAGGAAGCCCAGAATGTGGTGGATCAGCTATCGCGGTGAAGGCAAGGCGGGTGTCGAGAACATCGGCGTCTTCGAGGACGACGGCACGCCGCGCAAGGAGCATCCGCTGCTCCTCGACCCGTCGCCCAAGGCGCATCCGCTGCACATCGCCCGCGGCTTCGCGCGGGTGGGCGACGATCTCTACATCGCCAACGCCTGGCGCAAGGACAGCCATATCGCGCGTTACCGTCGCCACGGTGACACCTTCCACTTCGCCGAGGTGGTGGTGACCACGAAGCACATTTCGGCGATGGTTCACCCCTTCGACGTGGAACTCGGCGACGACGGCCGCATCTACGCCTCCTGCCAGGACACCAACACCGTCGTCGCCATCCTGCCGAAGACGCGCAAGCCGGCGCCGGTTGCCGCGCACCTCCGCAAGAGTTTCCCCGAAGGAAACTTCCTGCCCGGCACGCTCGTCGCCTCCAGCCAGGGCAAGCTCCCTGAAGCCGGCGATCGCCCGCCGCGGGACGTGCCGTCACCGCAGGGGCTCAAGGTGGTGCTCGACGTGCACGGCAAACCCCGGCATTCCGTGCGCGGCATCATCGTGCACCGCCTTCATCTTTACGTGGCGGACGAGGCGGGGGACGCCGTCAAGATCTTCGAGATGAAGTCAGGGCGGTTCGTGGCGCGCATCAAGGGGAAGAAGCTCGCCAAACCCGTGCACCTCATCCTGCACGGCGACACGCTCTACATCGGCGCCGCGGGCACCGGCAGCATCCTTGCCTACGACATCCCGACGGCGGCTCCGCGAGGCAAGCTGAAGGCGCGCACGGTCATCGACGCGAAGCTCAAGGCGCCCTCCGGCTTCGCGATCGGCCCGGACGGCGATCTCTACGTCGCCGAGCGGTTCGACCAGCGGGTGCGGCGCTTCTCCCTCACGGGGAAGCGCAAGGGGACGTTCATCGACGGACTCCCTGACATGCCGGAGTTCCTGGTGCACGTGCCGGACTTGGCCTGAGTCTCCCCGCGCGCGCGGCCAGCGGGAAAGCGTGATGTCGACCTACGTTATCTCATTGGAGGAGGCATTGTGGGGCGGCCTCCTCGTGGCGATTACCATGGTGATCCACGGCACCGGCATGTTCTGGATCCTGCGCATCACCGAAACGCTGAAAGAAGTATTTCACCCCCTGGAGTCCTTCGTGGGGGGGCTTGGCCTCGTCATTCTTGCGAGCCTCCTGATCATCGTCACCAACACGCTCGAGGTGATCGTGTGGGCGTCGTTCTTCCTCCTGCAGGGCGCACAGCCCAATCACAGCGTCGCGCTCTATAACGCCTTGCTGAACTACACGACGCTGCAGGCGAACTACCTGCCGCAGCGCTGGCATCTGCTCGAAGCGTTGCTCGGCATGGCGGGGCTGCTTACCGTCGCCTGGTCGACCGGCATCCTGTACATGCTCGCGCAGGATTTCCAGGATACCCAGCTCAAGAAGCGCCGGCGAAAGCGTGAGGAGCAGGGCAAGATCGCCCGGAAGCCAGAGCGCGGCGCATTGGCGGAGTGAGATCGAGACTGCGTCCCGCCGGCGCGATGACCATGAAAACTTTGCGCATTTAGGCAGGGATGACACGCGCGTCGCGTAACACGACCGTGCTCGCGGCGATGCTCCTCGCGACCTCCATTGCGTCGACACGAGTCGCCGCCGCAGAGCCGCCGACCGGAGCGAAGGGCGCGCGGGCGGAAATACAGCTCGGCCTGTGTGCGCCCACGGACCGGATCGTGCAAGCGCTTGCGCTGCGCTCCAGCGGCACGCCGATCAAGGTCTGGCTGTTCGATGACGCGGCGCTGACCCTCTTCGGGCGTGGCGTGCGATTGCGTCTTCGGGTGGCCGCGGATGGTCGCTCCGAATTCA
This sequence comes from uncultured beta proteobacterium, assembly GCA_963823215.1. Lineage (GTDB taxonomy): Bacteria > Pseudomonadota > Gammaproteobacteria > Burkholderiales > Casimicrobiaceae > CAIWHR01. The sequence continues at coordinate 750,696 of CAWGKT010000012.1, read as the reverse complement.
CGCTGAAGGTGGCCGACCAGGATTGCGCTCGGCTCGAGCGCGGCCTCGTGCCATCCGGCGAGGGCAAGTGCGAATACGATATGCACGGCACGAGCATGGCGGGCGCCGTTTCGCTAAGCCGCCACCTGAGCGTTACGAGCACCAACGAGCTCATTGCCGGCCGCGTGGCGCCGGCGCAGGCTCTCAGCCCGGCGCAGATCCGATACCTGCGCGAGGTCGTCGGGATCTGGCCATTGCCAACTGGAACCCGCGCGCTCGGTCCGCATGCTCCTCAAGACGTACAGGACTCCAGACAAGCGTTACGACATCGACATCACGCAACTTCCCGACGGCGTGGACTATGCCGAGATCTCGCGCAAGGTTCCGGCGGCCGACGCCACTCGAGTGAAGGCAACCATGGAAGCGGATCTGTCGCGGGCCGGCGTTGAGGTATGCGCCGACCAATCGTCGCAAGCCGTCAACAAGCTGCGCTCATTGCTCCGTTAGGAGCCGAGCAATTGGCGCCATCGGCGAAGTGGCGTTCGCGACTGTATGATTCGACTGTCTTGCACGGAGCATCCATGCCTTTGTCGCCATCAGTCGCCGCTGCGCTTGGTCATGCCCACTTCTGACGGCGCCTTCGTTCGCAGGTTGCTGCTGGCGCTTGCGCTCGCGTGCGTGCCGCATTCGCTGCAGGCAGCGGAGCCTGCGCCGGGCGCCGCGCCGTCGACGCCGACGGCGACCGTGACGGGTTCGGCCCCGGCGGGCGCATCCGCCACTCCCACGCTGCACGATATCGTCGCCGACTTGGGGCGCACCAGCGCCATGCTCCGCCAGGTCGCGGTGACGCTGCGCGATACCGCGGACTGGAACGTGCTGGCGAGCCGTCTGGAAGATCCGGCGGTGACCTCCAGCCTGCAGGCGCTCGAAGCGGGCCGCGACACCCTTTCGCGCGCGCGGTACATGGAGCTCGTCGACGCGGACACGCGAATACGCGAGCGTGTCCGTGCGGTGAACGACGCCACAGCAGCGTTGGGTAACCTTACCCGGAAGGTCGAAGAGGACCTCGAACTCCTCGATCGCGAGGCGGCGCACTGGCCGGAGCGAACGAAGCTGGCGCGTGAGCGCGAAGCTCCGGCGGCACTTCTACGCTTGGCCGAGGCGACCATCCCCGAGATCGCCGCGACCCGGGAACGATTGCGGGCGCGCCGCGACCAGCTGCTCGTTGCGTTCGGGCAAGGGATTGCGCTGCAGACACGCCTGGACGCGGTGCGCGCCGCGATTGCGGAGCGTCGGGAGCGGATCAGCGCCGAGCTCAGCACCATCGAGGACGTCCCGATCTGGCGGCAGGGGGCCATTGCATTTCCGCGGGACGAAGTGAAGGCCAACGTCGCCCTGGTGCGCCACGAGCTCGCCGACCACCTGCGGGAGCACGGCGCCCGGCTGGGCGTCCTGCTCTCCACTCTGACGGTGTTCCTGTTCGTCGCTCTGCGCCAGCCGCCGGCGGCCGCGATGCCGCGCGGCACGGCCGCACGGCGTGCGGTCGGCATGGCGCTGACCGGCGCACTGCTGGCCGGACTGATCCTCTTCGCGTTGCTTGCTCCGAGAGGCCCGTTCATCTTCTATCGCTTGGTCGGATTCGTGGTGCCGCTGCTCGCCGGCGTTGTGGCGACGAGGAGTTTCATGGCGCCGATTCCGGCAACCGCCTGGACGCTGGCCCTGGCCGTGTTTGTCAACGAGTTTCGGATATTCGCGGAAATGAGTCCGGGACTCGCCCGCCTGCTGATCGTCATTCAGATCCTGCCGTTCGCCGCGGCGCTGTTCCACGATTGGCACCGGGGAGCCCTCGCACGGCTGATGCCAGGCGTGCCCCCTGTGCTGTTGCGCCGACTGGTCCAGCTGGTGCTGCTGGCGCTCGTTGTCGCCCTGGTCGCGAGCGCACTCGGCCACACGGGTGTCGCGCGCGGGCTGGCGGCGCTGGCCGTCATCGCGCCAGCGTTCTGGCTGATCGGTGCCGCGCTGGCATGGGTGCTCGACCAGGCCTTTGCGGGTCTCTTCGCCACGCCGCTCCTGCGGAGTCTGCGCAGCGTGCGCGAGCGGGGCGACGCGATGCTGCACGCGCTGCATCTGGTCGTCCTGCTGTTCTGCTGGTCGGTCGGCATCGCGGTCTTCACGCTGGCGCATTCCGCGCTCGACGATCTTTTGCGCATCGCCAACCTCGTGGCAAGTGCGAGCGTGAGCGCCGGCGACGTGACGATCACGGTAAGCGCGATCCTCGCCGCCCTGGCCGTTGTGGTCGTGACCTGGCTAGTCACCAAGGTCGTGCGTTTCATTCTCGACCACGAGATCCTGCCGCGGCTCGACCTGCGCACCGGCGTCCCCATCGCCATCTCCACGATCGTCGGCTACGTGCTGGTCGTGACGGGTTTCGTGCTGGCGATGGCGGCGCTCGGTATCGATCTGACCAAAGTCACGCTGCTCGCAGGGGCTGTCGGGATCGGCGTTGGGATGGGGTTGCAGAGCGTCGTCAACAACTTTGCCTCGGGGCTCATCCTGATGCTCGAGCGCCCGATCAACGTCGGCGACCAGATCGACGTCGGCGGCATCGTGGGCGAGGTCAAGCGCATCGGCGTGCGCTCGTCGACGATCCGGACGGGCCAGGGCGCGGAGGTGATCGTCCCCAATTCCGATCTCGCGTCCAAGCAGGTCACCAACTGGACGCTGTCCGACCGCGCGCGCCGCTACGAGATCGACGTCGGAGTCGAATATGGAAGCGATCCCGCCCGGGTCCTGCAGCTGCTCGAAGGCGCGGCGGCGGAAGTGCCGGAAGTGCAGAAGGTGCCGGTACCGCGCGCACTGTTCACGGGATTCGGCGACAGCTCGCTCGACTTCCGGCTCTTCGCGTGGGTCGAAAGTGTCGATATCGGCCTGCAGGCACAGAACGGCCTGCGGATGGCAATCCTCAGGACGCTCGACGCTGCCGGCATTGCCATACCGTTCCCGCAACGCGATCTGCACATTCGCCGTGCACCCACGGGGATCGACATGGCCGCTGCGCTCAAGACGTGACGTCGGCATGCCAAGAACGAAGCGCTGCGCCGGAATGGGCACGCGGTCGACGACAGCGATACGCGATCGCCGGCCTGGCGCCCCTGTGTCCCGCGAGCCTCCCTACGGGTGAAGCGTGTTCATCGATCTAGGCGTCGGTAATCTCGTCGAGGCGGTGGGCGGCCGGCGCTGGGATCGCCGGCAGATCGGGCATGAGGTCTCGACGCGCATCGCGCGGTTCCAGGCCCGTGGCGTCCGCCGCGGCGACCGCGTCTTCCTGCATTTCGGCAATCGGCTCGAATTCTTCGCGGAGCTGCTGGCGCTCTGGCGACTCGGTGCCTGCGCGGTGCCGGTCGATGCGCACCTCACGCCGTTCGAGGTGCGCACGCTGGTGTCCGCCGCGACGCCGCGCCTGGCCGTCGTGGACGATGCCACCGACGGCCGCGTCGCGCAGGCGCTGATCGGTGCCGGCGTCGGCGTGGTCGGCACGACCGAGACCGGCAGCCAGGAGGCCACGGCAGCGGCGAGCCGGCTGGACGACGATGCGCTGATCCTGTTCACTTCGGGGTCCACCGGCGAACCCAAAGGCGTGCTGCACACGCATCGCTCGCTTCGGGCGCGCTGGATTTCGCTGCGCGAGGCGCTCGGCACCGCCGCGTTCGCCCGCACGCTGTGCGTGCTGCCGACGCATTTCGGCCACGGCCTGATCTGCAACTGTCTCTACCCCTGGTTATCGGGTCAGGACCTGATTCTGACCCCGCCGTTTCGCGCCGACATCATCATGCGTCTCGGCGCGATCGTGGACGAGCACCGGATCACGTTCCTGTCCTCCGTTCCCGCCGTGTGGAAGCTCGCGCTGAAGCTGGGGAGGCCGCCGCGCGCCGGCAGCCTGCAACGCGTGCATTGCGGCTCGGCGCCGCTGTCGGCGAGCACGTGGGAGGACATCCGCCGGTGGGCGGGCGTGCGCCAGGTGTGCAATGCCTACGGCATCACCGAGACGGGGAGCTGGGTCGCGGGCCTTCGCGACGCGGATTGCGCCGCCGAGGACGGACTGATCGGCGAAGGCTGGGGCGCGGTGATCAAGGTGCTGCGCACTTGCGACACGTCCCGTTGTCCCGGTGCCGACGACGAGTGTGCGCCGGGCGAGTCCGGTTACGTGTGGCTCAACACGCCGGCGCTGATGAAGGGCTACTTCCAGCGCGACGATCTCACCGCGGGCACCGTGGTGGAGGGATGGTTCGCGACCGGCGACATCGGCGTGGTCGACGAGCGAGGCCGGCTGGTACTGCGCGGCCGCGAGCGCGACGAGATCAACCGGGGCGGCATGAAGATCTACCCGGCCGACGTGGATGCCGTGGTGGAACGCTTCGAGCACGCCCGCGACGTGTGCACGTTTGCCGTCGATGACCCGATGTACGGCCAGGCGGTCGCCATGGCAGTTGTCCTGGACCGACAGGACGACGCCACGCTGCATGCGCTGTACCTTTGGATGCAGGACCGCCTCGCCGAGCCCAAGATGCCGGCGCGGTGGTGGCTGCTCGATGAAATCCCGAGAACCTCTCGCGGCAAGATCAACCGCGAATCGGTGCGTGCGGCCTGCTCCGACCGGCCGCCTCTGGACCTTGATCGAATTCTGCGGCAGGAATGACGCGATGAACGATGAGCGGAAGCTACGGCGCGAGGACCTGCTGCGGTTCCTGCGCACCCTGCAGAAGCCGGGCAAGTCGGTCGAGCGCCTCGGCGATGACGAGGGCCTGGTGGCGTCGGGCCTGATCGATTCGCTGGCGCTCGTGCAGATCGTGGTCTATCTCGAGGACACCTACGGCATGGACTTCGGCGAGCGCGGTTTCGACCCCGACCGGCTCGCGTCGACGGCGAGCATCCTCGATCTGATCGAGGAAATCCGTGCGTGAGCGGCTAGCCGCTTCACGCGAGGCCGAGCAGGCCGAGAAAGAATTCGGTGCGGGCGAGGAAGGGCGCGCCCCCGCGCACGCCCCAGATCCAGATCGTGGCGAAGAACGTCCACACGCCGAAGATCCGCAGCAGCCGGCGCGCCCCGCCTGGCGCGGCGGCCTGCCCCTGCCGTCGCTGCTCGCGGAGCATCGACACGAAGATGCCGATGGCGAGCAGCACGCAATAGAACAGCCTGGAACGCTGCGAAAGGATCGATTCGAGCACGTCCCCTTGCGCGAGCGGCGCCGACAGGCGAATCAGGTGGTAGTACATGTTGCCGATGCACGCCGCCGCGAACACCGCGACGAACAGACGCAGGCGCGGCCACCGCCGCAACTTCCGGCCCGGCCCCGCGAATGTCGGCAGGAAAAAGAACGTCACCAGCAGTTCCTTGAAGTAATAGTAGAACCGGTTCCAGAACTCCACCACCGACTCCGCCAGCAGCGGCTTGTAGGTGCTGCGGAAGACGTTGAAGCCGAACAGGCGCAGGACCGCGATGATTCCGTGACTGCCTGCCGCGTGCCGCAGGACCTGCTTCATCAGTTCACAGTAAATGCTCGCCCACGCGGCGCTGCGCGGGGCGCCGCCGCCCTCCTTGACCAGCTCGCCGAGCGCCGGGATGCCGATCGTGCGTCCACCGGCGAGCCTTGTGAATCCGTTCCCGTCGCCATAGACGATCCCTTCGAACACGTAGAGCGTCGCGCCCCACAGCGCCGCGAGCAGCAGCAGGCGGATGCCCGCGAGTTGCGATCGCGCCAGATCCTCCTCGGTCTTCGCTTCGCACCGGGACAGGTAGTCGAGCCCCTTGCCGTACGGGGTGTTGTTGCCCCCGTAGGCGGGCCACAGGTAGATCAGGTGCGCGCGGAACGGCGTGCCGGCCACGCGGCCGTGCTGGCCGGCAAGCAGCAGGTAGCCGCAGCGCCAGAGCAGGAACGGAAAGACCACGGCCATGCCGAACAGGACGGTGCGCCATGGCCCCGCATCTGCAGCGGTGTTCCAGAGTGCGACCAGCATTGCCCAGTAGACGAAGTGCAGCGCGAATTGCGGGTGACGGCGAACCGGCGACGGCAGCCGCGGGAATCGCGCCGCAGCCTGGTAAGCGACCCAGAGGAAGGCGAAGAGGATGACGATAACGGCAGTGACGGTCGGCGCCTCGGAGCGCCATGCAAGCGCTTTGCTCTCGGTCAGAATGCTGACCGGGATGATCACTCCGGCGGCGCAGGCCCCGATGGCCAGGATCGCGCGGCGCCGGGCCGGCACCTGCCAGCGCAGCACCGGACCGAACCGCGCGCGCCACCAGGCGATCACGGCTGCGTTCTCGTGGAATTGCGTCGAAATTTTCATTCTCGTCGTGGGCCCGCGGCTGGGTCAATGCGCGGGGTCGTGTGGTTGAACGGCCGGTCTCATGCTGTCGGTCGCGAATGTAACGTAAGTGGAATCAAGGCGATGCAGCGAACCAAAGTTCGGGCGTTTGCCATGTGTCGGACCCGTCGAATAGAGCGACAAACGGCATTGGACCGTGGATGGGTTCGTGGGCGATAATCAAGCGTTAGGCATGCGGCGGGTGTGCCCCGTCGCCGCTGGTCGTCCTGGAATTCCAGCAGCGCGGCGTTCGTGCGGTGCCAACAGTGTTTTCACGATCACGGAGATGACCATGGTACGCAACATTCTGGCGCTCGGCCTGTTGGCGTTGTCACTCGCCGCACCCGGCTTGCATGCGCAGACGACACCGGCCGGCACGGCGCAGCCGGCAGGGAACGCCGTCGATCCGGGAGCGATCCAGGCCTTGAAGGACATGGGGGCCCATCTGCAGACGCTGAAGCGCTTTGGGGTATCGACGGAAGTGACCGGAGAGCGGGTCCTTGCCGACGGCCAGAAGCTGCAGCATACGGCGACGGCAGACCTGGACGTCGAGCGTCCGAACAAGGTGCGCGCCCGGATGGCCAGCGCACGCTCCGAACGTGAACTCATCTACGACGGCAAGACCGTCACCCTGTGGATGCCCGCGCAGAAGTATTACTCGACGGTCCAAATTGCCGGCACGATCGGCGAACTGACCGCCCGGCTGGAGGAAAGGTACGGCGTGGAATTCCCATTGGAGGATCTCTTCCTCTGGGGCACCCCGGCCGCGCCCCTCGACAAGATCGAGTCGGCGATGAATGCCGGGCAGGATTTCATCGACAAGGATCTCTGTGACCATTACGCCTTTCGTCAGGGCAAGATCGATTGGCAGGTCTGGATCACCACCGGGGCAAAGCCGCTGCCGCGAAAGATCGTGATCACCAATCGTGGCGACGAAGCGCGTCCGCAATCGGTCAGCCTGCTCGACTGGAATCTGAAACCGGCCTTCAAGGACTCGGTTTTCAGGTTCACGCCGCCCAAAGGGGCTACGGCAATCGAGATTGTTCCGCGGAAGACCAAGTAGAGGAGCGACGACATGAAGAACTCATTCAGCAAGCTGTTTTTGGCCCCTCTGATGGTCCTCGCGGTGGCTACCTTCGCCATTGCTCCGGTGGCTGAGGCGGCCCGTGGAGGAGGTGGCGGCGGCGGCGGCGGCGGCGGCGGAGCGCGTGCGGGTGGTGGTGGTGGTGGCGGCGGCGGCGGCGGCGATCGCGCCGGCGGTGGCGGCGGACGGCAGAACGTTCAGGCCAACAACAACAGGGCCGATACGCGCACCAACAATGTCCGCAGCACCAGCGTCAACAACGTAAACAATGTCAACGTCAACAGGAACACCAACGTCAACGTCGATGTCGATCACGGCGGGTGCTGCAACGGCGGCTGGGACAACGACTATCACCCGGTGGCGACGGCGGCCGCGGTCGGCGCGGCGGTTGCCGTGACGTCCGCCGTCGTGGGCTCGATGGTGCGCACCGTGCCGGCAGGCTGCGTGCCGGTGAACTACGGTGGCATGGTCTATCAGCAATGCGGCGGCACCTGGTATCAGCCCCAGGGATCGCAGTTCGTCGTGATCAATCCGCCGTATTGACGTTCGGCCGAAGAGGCCGCGCTGCAGATCTTGGCGACGGCGCTGCCGCTCGCGCTGTTGAAGGCGCGGGTATGGAGGTAGCGAGTCGGATTGTTCGCATGCAATAGGGGCGCGACGCAGCGGTCATCGGGTTGCGATGGCCACGCCGACCTTGGCGCCGGCGGCTACCAGTTCGGCCCAGGTCTGGTCGTCGATGACGATACCGTGCACTTCCCGATGCGCGCGAGCGGCGCGTTCCGGGTCGCCCGCAATGAGCACAGACGCGAACCCGGGTGCCACCGGGCCGGCGCGCAGCCAGTCCACGAACGCCGCGGCCTCCTGCTCGAACGTGGCCTCGGTGCCCAGCCGGGCCGGGTCGATCAGTATCGTCAGCATGCCGTTCAGCACCGCGCGCACCGCAGGGTCGTTGTCGCGATGCCAGGTCTCGCCACCGCTGAGGGCGCCGCCCAGCAGTTCGCACGCCACGGCCATGCCGTAGCCCTTGTATTCGCCGAAGGTCAGCAAGGCTCCAAGCAAGCCGTTGCTTTGCGGCACCACCACAACCCCGGGGTTGGTCGTCGGGCGACCGTGTTCATCGATGAGCGTACCGGGGGCGACGGTTTCTCCCTTGTTGTGGGCCAAGCGCATCTTGCCCTGAGCCACGCGGCTGGTGGCGAAATCCAGAATGAAATGGGCATCGGAGTTTGTCGCATTGCGCGCTTCGTTGCGTCCCGAGCGTGCCGGGCCCGCGTGAGGCGGTCCGGCCCGGTGCCCGCCCGGTTGCCTCCGTGCCAAGGGGATGCCGATGCAGCAGGGGTTGGTGCCAAAGCGCCCGTCGGCGCCGCCCCAGGGCGCCACCACCGCGCGCGACAGCACATTGACGAAGTGCAGCGCGACCATTCCCTGCGCGACGGCCATTTCCGCAAAGTGCCCGATGCGCCCCAGATGGTGCGCGTTGCTCAGCGTCATGATGCAACTGCCGTGCGTGTGCGCACGCTGCATTGCCAGCTCCATCGCCTGCACGCCGACCACCTGGCCGTAACCGCGATTCCCTTGCAGCGCCAGCATCGTGCCGATGTCCATGGTAACCGTGGCCGCGGAGTTCGGCACGAGGCCGCCCTGACGCACCGCATCCACATATCGGGGCACCATGCCCGCACCGTGCGAATCATGGCCGCTGAGGTTGGCCAGCACCAGGTTCGCCGCGACCTGGTCCCCCTCTTCTGGCGTGCTGCCCGCGCCGACGAGGATGCGAGCCACCACGTCGTGCAAGGCGGCGGCGGAGATGGGCTGGCGCATCGTGTCTGTCATCGCGTCAACGAGCGTGGTGAGGGGTGGCGTGGGGGAAGGCAGGTCCGAAAGTCTAGAAGTACCGCGGTGCCAGCACGTCGTAACCGTACGGTGCGGCCGAACGGCAAAGCGTGAGCCAGGCGTCGCGCGCGAGGCTGCGCGCCACCAACAACGTGAAGGCCGGCGAGGCGGCGCGCCGGTAGACGAGTGCATTCATGTGCGCGAACACGCTCTGCGCGCAGGCGCCTTCCGGGAACGCGCGCTGGTGGAAGTCGAGCGGGCAGCTCTTGGCCAGCACCGTAGCAGCGTGGGCGCCGGCGACCGTCCACGCGATACGGCTCGCGGTGACGTCGAACAATGCGCCGCCGACGGCGTTGAGCGCGTCGCGGCGCGCGTCGAAGTTCTCCGGCGCCGCCTTGCCGGCCCACACGATCAGCCACGACGCGGGTCCCAACCAAAGCGCGGTAAGCGTCGGGGTTCGCGTGGTCGTATTGGGGGCGATCGGAAGCGTCACGTCGAAAAGCCGGCGCACCTCGTCCGCGAACTCCGGCGCGTGCGCATCGCCCTGGACGTTCCACGTGCCTGCAAAGCTCGTCTCCGTGAGCGTCACCCCGGTAGTCGGCGGTCCGTAGTGCCCGGACATCGTCGCGCCTATCACGAAGACATTTTCGTCAGGCACGAAGCCGCCCCCCGTCAGGATCGACGAAGCAGGGCGGGCCGACCTTCACCCGCACCTTCGAGCCGGCGAGCGGCGACACCGCCCACAGCGTTTCGCCGTGCCGCGCGCGGCCGTTGGCGACGAGCGCAAGCGCGATCCACGCATCGAGATTCGGGCTCCGGCACCACGAGGTTACGTGCCCCAGCATCGGGTTCGGCGGCGCGCGGTCGGGATCGACGACGATCTTGGCGCCGCGCGGCATCGGCGCGCCGTACAGCGCGGTGAGCCCGACGAGCTGCCAGCGGTCGGGGGCAAGCAGCGCCGGCCGCGACAGCAGCGGCTTTCCGATACACCACTTGGTGGCGCTGACGAGGTTGCCGATGCCGAGGTCATCGGCCGTGGTGCGGCCGTCCGCTTCGGCTCCAACCACGACGTGGCCCTTCTCGATGCGCAGCGTGCTCATCGCCTCGGTGCCGTACGGCATGATCCCGAATTCCGCGCCCGCCGCGAGCACCGCCTTCCACATCATGCGGCCGCGGTCCGCCGGCACGTGGATCTCGTAGGCGAGCTCCCCGGAATAGCTCATCCGGAGGAGTCGGGCGGGAACCTGGCCCGTGGCGGTGCGCACGCGACAGGCCCCGACCGCGAGAAACGGGAACGCTTCATTCGATAGGTCGATGTCGACGATCTTCGCGAGCACGTCCCGCGCGCGCGGGCCGGACACCGCGGCAGCGGCCCACTGCTCGGTCACCGATGTGGCGAAGACCTGGAGCTGCGGCCAGTCGGCCTGCAGCAGCATCTCCAGGTGCTGCATGACCTTGACGGCGTTGACCGTGGTCGTCGTCATCAGGTAGTGCGCGGGGCCGAGGCGCGACGTCGTGCCGTCGTCGAACACCATGCCGTCGTCGCGCAGCATCACGCCATAGCGGCAGCGGCCCACGGCCAGCGTGTCCCAACGGTTGCCGTAGACGCGATTCAGGAATTCGGCGACATCGCGTCCCTGAAGCTCGATCTTGCCGAGCGTCGAGACGTCGACGATGCCGACGTTGGTGCGCACGTTCTTCGCCTCGCGCAGCGCGGCATCGTCCGCCGACTCGCCCGCCCGCGGGTACGAGTGCGGCCGTTTCCAGTAGCCCGCGTTGACCAGGCGCGCACCATGCGCGACGTGCCAGTCGTGCATCGCGGACAAGCGCGTCGGCGCGACGTGCGCACGCGACTCGCGACCCGGAAACGCGCCCAGCGCGACCGGCGTGTAAGGCGGGCGGAAGGTGGTGGTGCCGACCTGTGGAATCGGCAGCTCGAGTCGTTCCGCCAGCAGCGCGAGGCCGACGATGCTGGACAGCTTGCCCTGATCGGTGCCCATGCCGAGCGTGGTGTAGCGCTTGAGGTGCTCGACCGACTGGTAGCCTTCGCGCACGGCGAGCGCGATGTCGTCGACCGTGACATCGTTCTGCAGGTCGACGAAACGCTTGGCGCCGCGCGTTCGCGCCGGCACGCTCCAGAGCGGCTGCGGCATGCCGGCAGCAACCGGCGCGGCATGCGGGGCGCCGAGGCGATCGCCGGCCGGAAAATCTGCCTGCGCGGCGGCCGACAGGCCCGCGGCGTGACCCTCGGCCAGCGCGCCGGCCAGGTCGAAGCGGCCGTTCGCCGCGCCTGCCGGCGTGAGGAGCGAAGACGCGCCGTCCGGCACGAAGGTCGCGAGCATGTCGTCGTAGCGCAGCTTGCCGCGCGCCTGCGAATGGAGGTGGACCGCGGGGTTCCAGCCGCCGGACAGCGCGACGAGATCGCACTCGATGCGTCGGACGTTGTGCCCGGCCAGTGGAGAAATGTCGACCGCGGCCACGCGCCTCACGCCATGCGCGCCGACGATGGCTGATTTCGCGAGAATTGGCACGCCGGCTTCGCGGGCCGCGTGTGGCAGCGCGCCATCGAGGCCCGGTCCCGCGCGCGGGTCGACGATGGCGGCGACGACGACGCCCGCGGCCTGCAACGCGAGCGCCGTCGCGTACGCGCTGTCGTTGTTGGCGAACACCACGGCACGCGAGCCGGGGCGCACCGCATAACGCTCGACGTACGTGCGCGACGGCGCCCGCCAGCATCGTACCCGGCAGGTCGTTGTTCGCGTAGGCGATGGGGCGCTCGTGCGCGCCGGCGGCAAGGACGACGGCCGGGCGCGAGCTTCCACAGGCGCTGGCGCGGTCCGTACCCGCTCGGCCGCCCGAAGGGTACGGCGCCCCTCGGGGGGCAGCGAGCGAAGTGAGCGTGGGGGCCGTTCCGCGTGCGGGAGATGATCCGTGACGCGCTCGATCAGTCCGACGAGATTGCCGTCGTAGCAACCGAAGGCGGTGGTCCGCAGCAGCGCGTGACCTCGGAATGTGCCGCCAGGTCGGCGACGGTCGCCGCGATCCAATGCCGCAGCGCGCGATCCATCGATGGTCGCGGCGGTGCCGAGCAGGCTGCCGCCAAAGACGTGATTCTCGTCGCAGAGTACGACGCGCGCGCCGGCATGCGCCGCCGCGCGGGCGGCGGCGAGCCCGGCGGGACCCGCGCCGATCACGAGCACGTCGCAATGCGCGTACTGGTGCTCGTAGGCATCCGGATCGGGCAGCGTCGCCACGCGCCCCATGCCCGCGGCGTGGCGGATCGCGTGCTCGTACCGGAGCCACCACTTCGGCGTCGGCGGCCACATGAACGTCTTGTAGTAGAAACCCGCGGGAATGAGCCGCGACGCGAGACCGTTGATCGCGCCGATGTCGAAGCGCACCGACGGCCAGCAGTTCTGGCTCGTGGCGACAAGCCCGTCGCGGAGCTCCTGCGTGGTCGCGCGAACATTCGGCTCGGTGCGCGCACCGACGCCGAGCTGGACGAGCGCGTTGGGCTCGTCGACGCCGGCGCCGACGATGCCGCGGGCCCGGTGATACTTGAAGCTGCGGCCGACGAGGTGCACACCGTTGGCGAGCAACGCTGCGGCCAGGGTGTCGCCCGCGAAGCCTTCGTAGCCGACGCCGTTGAACTCGAACCGCAATGGTTGCGCGCGATCGATTACTCCGCCAATGGGCAGTCGGCAGGGCTGCGCCACGCTGCGGCTCACGGCGGCGTGGCGCCGGGTTCGGCGCTCGCCAGGATGTCATGCGGTCCGCGTATCGCGGTAGAGCCTGAACCATTGCCGGCAGCCGGCGCTATGGGACCACCACTCGACGTGCGGTCCCATCGGATTGTCGCGGACATAGACGTAGCGAACCCATTCCGCCTCCGGCGCCTCGAGCACGGGTCGCCGCACCGTCGCGTCGCCGCCATAGGTGAACTCGATCTGGTTGCGCGGCCCGCACCAGGGGCAGGGGATCAGCAGCATGCCCGTCCCGCTGCAAGGAGCACGAACTCAGTGGGCCCAGGCATAGGGTCCCACCCCCTTTTCGTCGATCGTCCGGCCTTCGGCGAAGCGATCGAGGGTGAACGCGGCGTTGAGCGCATGTGGCTCGTCGCGCGCAATCGTGTAGGCAAGAAGCCAGCCGGAGGCGGGCGTGGCCTTGAATCCGCCGTAACACCAGCCGCCCGAAAGGTAGAGCCCCTTGATCGGCAGCTTGCCGATGATGGGACTGCCGTCCATCGTCATGTCGCAGATGCCGCCCCAGGTGCGCATCGCCTTGCAGGCGCCCGAAGCTCGGGAAGAGCGCGAGGCAGGCGGCGACGAAATGCTCGATCACCGGCAGGTTTCCGCGTTGCGAGTAGGAATTGCAGAAATCGAGATCGCCGCCCATCACGAGCTCGCCCTTGTCGGACTGGCTGATGTAGAAGTGCACCGCGCCCGACGTGACGACGGTGTCGAGCACCGGCTTGACGGGCTCGGACACCATCGCCTGCAACACGTGCGACTCGATCGGCAGCTTCAGGCCCGCCATTGCGGCGACGTGGCCGGAATGGCCGGCGACGGCGAGCCCGAGCTTCTTCGTGGCGATGAATCCCTGCGTGGTGTCGACGCCGGTGACCGCGCCGTTCTCGACCCGGATGCCGGTCACCGCGCATTGCTGGATGATGTCGACGCCGCGCGCATCGGCGGCGCGCGCGTAGCCCCAGGCGACCGCGTCGTGGCGCACGGTGCCCCCGCGCGGCTGGAGCAGGCCGCCATGGATCGGAAAGCGCGCGTCGGGCGAGCAGTCGAGATTGGGAATCCAGCGCGCGATCTCGTCGCGGGTCATGAATTTTGCGTCGATGCCGTTCAACCGCATCGCGTTGCCGCGGCGGATCGCGGCGTCCATGTCGGCCGGCGAGTGCACGAGGTTCAGCACGCCGCGCGCGCTGTACATCACGTTGAAGTTGAGGTCCTGCGCGAGCGTCTCCCACAGCTTGAGCGAGAATTCGTAGAAATGGGCGTTGGAATCGAGGTGGTAGTTGGAACGCACGATCGTCGTGTTGCGCCCGGTGTTGCCGCCGCCCAGCCAGCCCTTCTCGAGCACCGCCACGTTGGCGAGGCCGTGCTCCTTTGCGAGGTAGTAGGCGGTCGCGAGCCCGTGCCCGCCGCCACCGACGACGATCGCGTCGTACCGCGGCTTCGGCGCGGGGCTGCGCCAGGCGAGCGGCCAGTGCTCGTGGTGGCTTCGCGCATTGCGCGCAATGGAGAAGATCGAATATTTCATGGAAGGCCAGGCGCTGCCCGGTTGTCGCTGCCACGCGCGATCGCTTATTCTAACGGTACCGGGTCGCGCAGAGTTCATCGCCCATTGCCAGCCGATCGCCGCGCGGACACGGAGGTTGGAAGCAGGTTGCGCTGAGCGCTGATGAACCTCGACGACTTTCTGTGCCGGCACGGTGTCGCGGCCACTCGGCACGAGCACCCGGCGGTGATGACGGTGGAAGAATCCGAGCGGCTCGTGCCGACGCTGCCGGGCGCAAAGACCAAGAACCTTTTCCTGCGCGACAGGAAAGGAAAGCGGCACTTCCTGGTCACGGCGTCGCATGACAAGGCGATCCGCCTCGATGCGCTGGGGGAGTTGCTCGGTGCGGGCCGCCTGAGCTTCGCCTCGGCCGAGCGCCTGCAAGAGCATCTGGGGCTTCTCCCCGGCGCCGTGAGCCTCCTCGGGCTTGTCAATGATGCGTCCGGCGCCGTTGAGTTCATCATCGACCGGTCGCTGTGGGACGCCGACGCCGTGCAAGCCCACCCGCTCGTCAACACGGCGACGTTGGTCATCCCGCACGACAGTCTCGAGCGTTTTCTCTCGGCGACCGGGCACCTGCCGCGAGTGGTCGAGCTGCCGGCGGTTCCCATGGAGTGATGCGCGATTGCTGAACCTCCGCGGGCGGCGGCCCCGCCTGACGCCGCCGCGCCGATCCCGGGCCGCTGCATCATCGGGCCGATCCCGGTCGACGGTCCCCCAGTTCACATTCGTCGCGCCAGCCAGGCCCGCATCTTCAGTCCGTAGACGTTGACAACGAGGCCGGCGAAGACCAGCGCCACGCCGGCGATCTGTGTCGGCGCGAGCGTCTCGCCGAGAAAGAGCGCGCCGCTCGCGAGGCCCGAAACGGGAATCAGCAACGCGAATGGCGAGATGAGCGCCGTCGGATAGCGGTGCAGCAGCGCGTTCCACGAGCCGTAGCCGAACAGCGTCGCGCCGTAGGACATCACCAGCACGCAGCCCCACGCGAGGAGGCTCATCGACGCGACGGCCTGCGGAACCGCCCAGCCGCCCTCGAACACGAAGGCCAGCGCGGCAAGCGGCAGCGGCGGCACGAGGCTCGACCACACGGTGAGCGCGAACATGTCGGCGCCGTGATCACCCGCGCCACGCTTGGCGACGATGTTGCCGACCGCCCACGCGAATGCCGCGGCGACGACGAGCGCGAAGCCGAGCAGGGTGCCGGCAAGACCACCCGCGAGCTTGTACGCCGCGAGCACGATCATGCCGGCTGCAGCAATCGCGCCGCCCACGAGATTGTGCCGGCGCAGGTGGTCGCCGGCGAAGGCGACGGCGAGCCCGATCGTGAAGAACACCTGCACCTGGATCACGAGCGAGGACAGGCCCGCGGGCATGCCCAGCTTGATGCCGAGAAACAGCAGACCGAACTGGCAGACACCGATCGCAATACCGTACGCGACCACGTTGCGCCACGGCATGGCCGGCGGCCGGATGAAGAACACCATCGGCACCGCGGCGAAGAGGAAGCGCAGTGCCGCGAGCGCGAACGGCGGGACCTCGTCGAGCGCGATCCTGGTCGGGACGAACGTGTAGCCCCAGAGGGCGACGACGGCGAGCGTCAGCGCGAGGTCGCGCGGGGAAAGATGCGTTTTCAACGGTGGGGACGGATGCCGGTGGCGGCGGATTGCATTGATGGGGGATCGGGAAGCGCGCAATGGTACGCGACTACGTCGCCTCGACTGCCGGTCCGATCAAGCTCCACTTCATGCCCGGACATGTGCCTGACCTCACTCCGGTGGCGCTTCTTCGGACCGGCGCAAGCGCCGCGGCTCCGCAAAACTCAGCGGAGCAACGGGTCGCACGCTGCGTCGAGCGAGTGTCGCGCCGCTACGGCGACGAAGGATGCGACGACGGCGGCGACCGCCTTCGGTCGTAGCGATCGAACGCTCGATTTCGGGCATTCGATTCCGGCCGAGATACTCTTGCCACAGGCGGCAACAGCCTGGGTGTTCGAAAAGTCCCTTGCCGGTTACCCGCGATCAGGGCCGCGGACCCTCCAAGCCGGTCGGGCGTTCAGGTGAACGTCGGCACCAAGGTATTCGAAGTCGTCCCCAGAGATCCGCCCGGTTTGCCGCCGTAGCGGTGGCCCAGTATATTGAGCAGCAAGTCGCTGCCAAGATCCCGATGCTGCGGCGGCGCGTGCAGGCCGAGTCTAGGCATGTTCGACGCCCACCATGACACTGCTCGCCTTGATGACTGCGAATGCCGGCGTTCCGACGGCGAGCTTGAGTTCTTTCGCGGATGTCGTGCTGATCACTGAGACGATGTCGATTCCCGGAGCAACGTTGATCGTCACTTCGGCGCTGACCGGGCCGAGCGTGATGTGCGTGACCTTGCCAGGAATGTTGTTGCGGGCGCTGATTTTCATTCAAACCTCGTTGTGGATTGCGTAAGGTCCCATTTTATACCTCTCGGGCCGCGCCGAACGCGCGACGTTGCCTTGCCTCATAGCCTCAACCATCCTCGACGCGCGAGCTGGTAAACGAGGCTGCCGACAACGAATGCAATGCCCACGTTCCAGATGGCGAGCGCCGCGGTCACGACTGTCGCGAAGCGCTCTCCCTTGTCCTTGCTGATGTCGCAGGCGCCGAGCGCCAACTGTGCGCCGGTGAGAAACAGGATGACGCCGAGAATCGCAGGCGGGAAGATGCGCAAGAGCGTCCCGACGGAGCTGCTGAAGAAGAGTGCCAGAAGCACGAGAATGACACCCAGGATGATGGGCGCGCCACCGGTCCGCGCCCCGAAGCGAACGTGTCCGGCCATCCCGCCGGCGCCATGACACATCGGTATTCCGCCCAGCGTCGCGCTGCCGAGATTCATCAGGCCGGTTGAAACCGCAACCCGCTGTTGGGTAACCGGGCGGTCGGGGAACAGTTGATTGTTCTCTTCGGTGATCGCGATGATGGCGTTGCCCAGGGTCAGTGGCACCTGCGGCAGAGCCAGGAACACAGTGCCGATCAGCGCGTCGTTCCAACCAATGCTGCCCAAGGCGAAGGTCGGCAGGCGTGGCTCGACGGCGATGACGGCGAGTTGTCCGGCAAGCGTTGGGTCGACGACGATTCCGCAGACGGCTCCAAAGATCAGCAACAGGAACATCGCCGGCACCCGCCGGCTGCCGAGCAGCAGCAGGGTGCCAGCCAGGGCGAAGCCCCCGATCCACCAGCTGTCGGCCATCATCTTCACGCCGTTCAGCATGAACCCGAAGCCGAGACCGAGGATGATTCCGACCACCACAGGGCGGCTGATGAGTTTCGCCACCTTTTGCGCCGTGCCGGTGAGGCCGAGCAGCAGCCAGATGATCCCGCTGGCGAGACCGGCAGCGAACACTGCGCCTGCGGACACCGTCAGCGTCTGCGCTGCCTGCGTGGTGGCGATGGCTCCGATCGCCTTCATGGGTTGGACGGGAAATGGCGTGCGGTAGACCAACCCGCAAATGATCAACGCTGCTCCGAACGAGAAGAGAACCCCGAACGGGTCGAGGCTGAGCATACTGAGGTACGCCACGACGAACGGAATCAGCGTGCCCAGGTCGCCGAACGCGCCGGCCCACTCCATGCGGTCAAAGCGGTTGCGCGTCGCGACGCTGCGGGCGGGTTCCTGCCGATCCGAGTCGGTCATGTGCAGAGTCGGCGAGAAGTTCTAGGAAGTCGCTTTGGCCAATTCCGCGCGTTGCGTGCATGGGTGCCAAAGCACCACCCTACGCCTTCTCTGCAGCGTCGATTGCATCGAGGCCGACGATGGAACCGGCCGCGTCCGCCCTGTAGCCCGCGAATCCTCGTGCGATTCGTATGAACACCGGGCTGCGCAACGCCTGAATCAGTCGCGCTGACGGCCGTCTTCTCGACAGCCTTCGCGCGGACCGCGAGAAAATAGCGCTCCCTCACCAACGGGATAAATGCGAGTCGATGCTCGGCGGCTGCAGCTCGCAGGCCGAATCCGGCGTCGGCGCCACCCGACGCCACTGTTGCCGCAACGGCCCGGTGCGTGAACTCCTCATTGCCATAACCGATGATCTCTGACCCGTCGATGTCTCCGTGGGCGATCAATTGATCGATCACCAGCCGCGTGCCTGAACCCCGCTGCCGATTGATGAACCGCAATCGCTGGCCGGCGATGTCGCGGAAAGTCTTGACCTGCATCGGATTTCCGTGCGGAAGGATCAGTCCCTGGTCGCGATCAACAAATCGAATCAGTCGGTCGCGTCGCGCCCGCAAGCCGCGCAGCATCAGGGAGCGGTCCCAGTCAGGGCGGCCGGCGATGGGGACGTGGAAGCCCGCAACATCTGCCCGACCCTCGGCAAACTCCTTCAAGGCGTGCAGGCTGCCCATGAACGAGAGTTCGAGGCTGAGTCCAAACCCGGCGGGCAGCGCATTATCCAGCGCCGCCAGCACCAGGTCGTGACTTGCGGCGATCCGCAGTTGCTGCGGCGCCGCTCGCTCTTCCTTGCGTGGCGCCGAGCTGATCTCCGCAGCGAGTCCGGGCAGAATGCGCGCCAACCGCCGCGTCGCCGCCCTTTCCGCGCCCATCAGCCGCTCGCCGGACGGGGTCAGGCTCGCTCCCCGGCCACGTTCGAGCAGCACCAGCGGCTCGCCCAGCTTGCGCTGATACTCGCGCAGCAATCCCCATGCCGCACGGTAGGAAATCCGGCAGTCCACCACGGCCGCCGCCAGCGACGCCGACGCCGCAATAGCCTGCAGCAGCGGCAGCAGCCGCGCATCCAGCGCTTCGACCGACTCGCCTTCCAGATTCCAGATCAGGGCGGGCACGACTCTCATTATGCAGATCCTGGGCATATTTGTTGGTCGCACAACTTCCGCTATGATCGAAAGCAGGAAGGCCCACTGGGCACGTTACCTGCACATCTTTGCATATAAGCTCCCGCCGCTCAAGCCACGAAGGAGCCTGTGAACAGCGTTGCCGAAGCCGCCGGACAAGCATTCGGCTTGGTCGTCGCCGCCGACCCGAAGCTCGTCGGCATCGTCCTCCTCAGCCTGCGGATCAGCCTCGCTGCCGTCTTGATCGGCTGCGTGATCGGCCTTCCCCTCGGTGCCGCAATCGCGGTGAATGAGTTTCGCGGCCGTCGCGCGCTGATCGTGATTCTGAACGGCTTGATGGGCTTGCCTTCCGTCGTGGTCGGGCTCGTCGTTTATCTCATGCTGTCCCGTGCAGGGCCCCTCGGTTCATGGGGCATTCTGTTTACGCCGACGGCGATGGTGATTGCGCAATCGATCCTCATCACGCCGACCCTCGCCGCACTTTCGCGTCAGGTCGTCGGCGACGCGTGGCAGGAATACCGCGAGCAGCTCCGTTCATTGGGCGAAACCAAACTGGGTGCCGCGCCGACGTTGCTCTGGGACCTGCGATTCTCGCTTGTGACCATCGTGCTCGCCGGATTCGGCCGGGCCGCGTCGGAGGTCGGCGCAGTAATGATCGTCGGCGGCAACATCGATGGCGTGACGCGGGTCATGACCACGACGATTGCATTGGAGACCAGCAAGGGGGATCTGCCGCTCGCCCTCGGATTGGGGTTCATCCTGTTGTTCATCGTTCTCGCCCTCAATGCCGGCGCCTACGTCGTCAAGGAGACGGCGCAGCGGCGGTACGGCTGATTGTCGGCGTGGAAATGCGTGCCCCGCTCTCGCTGCTGCCGCTGTGCCTCGACAACGTCGTGTTCGCGGTCGGGCCGCGACGCATCATCGATGGCATCTCGGTGAGTCTCGACGCGGGGCCGCGCACCGTGATCCTTGGGCCCAATGGAGCGGGCAAGAGTGTGCTGTTGCGCCTCTGCCACGGATTGCTGGCGCCGACCGCGGGAACCGTTGCGTGGAATGCCCCCGAAATTGCGGGCGGGCCGCGCCGGCAGGCCATGGTTTTTCAGCGTCCCGTCCTGCTTCGCCGCTCGGCGCTTGGGCAACGTGACCTATGCCTTGAAACTGGCCGGTGTTCCCTTCGGGCAGCGTGAAGAGCGCGCGATGGAAGCACTGCGCAAGGTCGGGCTCGAGGGGCTTGGCCGACATTCGGCGCGCGTGCTCTCCGGCGGCGAACAGCAACGGCTTGCGCTGGCCAGAGTGTGGGCGCTGCGCCCGGAAGTCCTCTTCCTCGACGAGCCCACGGCGAGCCTCGACCCGGGCGCCACCCACGAGATCGAGAAGGTGATCGCCGCGCTGCACGCGGCAGGCACCAAGATCGTCATGGTGACCCACAACCTCGGGCAGGCGCATCGCCTCGGCGACGAGATCCTGTTCCTGCACCAGGGCCGGCTGTTGGAACGGACGCCGGCCGACCGCTTCTTCAAACACCCAACCTCGTCCGAAGCCGCCCAATTTCTGGAAGGAGAACTGCCATGGTAATTGCCCGTCGAACATTCGTTGCGCTGCTGGTCGCGTTCTTCGCATTCGCCGCGCAGGCGCAGGATCGCTTCATCACCGTTGCTTCGACGACCTCGACGGAGCAGTCAGGGTTGTTTGGGTACATCCTGCCCATCTTCGAAAAGAAGAGCGGAATCCAGGTTCGCGTCGTTGCGCTCGGCACGGGCCAGGCGCTCGACCTCGCGCGCCGCGGCGATGCCGATGTCGTGTTCGTCCATGCCAAGGCCGCGGAAGAGAAATTTCTGGCTGAGGGTCAGGGCGTCAAACGCTTTCCGGTGATGTACAACGACTTCGTGCTGATCGGGCCGAAGAGCGATCCGGCCAAGATCGCCGGCAACAAGGACATCACCGAGGCGCTGAAGAAGATCCAGTCGACCCAGGCGCCGTTCGTGTCGCGCGGCGACAAGAGCGGCACGCACATGGCCGAGCTCGATCTCTGGAAGGCGACCGGGATCGACCTCGACAAGGCCAAAGGGCCATGGTATCGCGACACGGGCCAAGGCATGGGACCGGCGCTGAACACCGCAGCGTCGATGAATGCTTACCTTCTCGCCGATCGCGGGACCTGGCTCGCATTCAAGAATCGTGGCGACCTCACGATCCTGGTCGAAGGCGACAAGCGTCTCTACAACCAGTATGGCGTGATGCTGGTAAGTCCGGACAAGCATCCGACGGTGAAGAAGGATCTGGGACAGACCTTCATCGACTGGCTGGTATCGCCGGAAGGCCAAAAGGCCATCGCCGATTACAAGATCGGCGGCGAGCAGCTCTTCTTCCCCAATGCCGGGCAAGCGGGCGTATGAACCTTCGGAGCTTCGCAATCGTCGTTTCGCTCGCGGTGAGCGCGGCTGCAGGGGCCCAGCAGCCGAGCGTGCAACTCTACGCGGCCGGAAGCTTGCGCGCCCCGATGACCGAGATCGTGCAAGCCTTCACCGCTTCGGGAGCGCCGGCGGTCAACGCGACCTACGGCGCCTCAGGGCTGTTGCGCGAGCGCATCGAGAAGGGCGAACCCGCCGACGTATTCGCATCGGCCGATGTGGGTAACCCACAGGCGTTGGCGCGGGCCGGTCGCGCGACAGCACCGGTGGTGTTCGCTCGCAACCGGCTCTGCGCACTCGTGGCGCCAAACGTGGCCGCGAACTCGGATACGCTGCTCGACCGCATGCTGGATCCGCAGGTCAAGCTGGGCACATCGACCCCCAAGGCCGATCCATCCGGGGACTACGCTTGGCAGGTGTTCGAGAAGGCTGAACGACTGCGTCCCGGCGCGTTCAAGGCGCTCGATGCCAAGGCGCTGAAGCTGACGGGCGGCCCCAATTCGCCACCGCCTCCGGCCGACCGCTCGATCTATGGAGTGATGATTGCCGAGCACAAGGCCGACATCTTCCTGACCTACTGCACCAACGCCCTGCAGGCGGTACGCGAAGTGCCCGGCGCGCGGATGATCGCGCTACCCGAAGCGCTCGCGGTAGGCGCGGACTATGGCCTGACAACAATGAAAGACGCCCCGCCCGGAGCGGACCGTCTTGTCGCTTTCATCCTGTCACCGCAAGCGCAGGGCATTCTGGCACGCCACGGCTTCGCTCCCGGTGCGGGACCCGTAGGGGAGAATTGGTCGATGCAGACTCCTTTCCCCCTTGTCGGCTTGGCGGCAGGCAGCGGTACCGGCAAGACCACCTTGCTCACTCAAGGTCATCCCGCTGCTCGAAGGCGCGCGGCTTGCGCGTCGCGCTCATCAAGCGCGCGCACCACACTTTCGATACCGACAAGCCGGGGAAAGACAGCTATGAACTACGCAAAGCCGGTGCGTCGCAGGTCCTGGTCGGATCCGACCACAGATGGGCCCTGGTGGTGGAAAACGATGTGCCCAAGGAACCGACTCTGACCGATCTGCTGGAAAAGCTGCGCCTGGACGCGCTTGATCTTGTCATCGTGGAAGGTTTCAAGTCGGCGCCGATACCGAAGATCGAAATCCACCGACCGAGCCTCGGCCAGCCGCTGTTGGCAGCTGCCGACCCTCACATCATCGCGGTTGCTACGGACGTATCGGATTCAGTGCGGATTGGAATTCCCGTTCTCGATCTCAACCGCCCGGAAGAGATCGCGGAATTCATCTGTCAGCGCTTCCTGGCACCCGGGATTGCCGGACTGCTTACCGTTCCGACGGAGCGCCGACGTAGGCGACGCACTCTCGGCAAACTAGTCGCCAATACGGCGAATCTCGATTTTCGCAAGCCACTTCACATGGCGCGGACCGGGCTGAGTGTCGCGCAGTGAAACCAGTGCTAACGGCCCTTCGCTTGCCGGCAGTGGCGCACCATCGCGCTCGAAGATAACCAGGGCGCCTTCACCAATGGGCGAAAGGAATAGCTCTGCCCATGAAAACACGGCCTGGTAGCCATCGGTGGCCGTCGCGACAACGATGCTTCGCCGCAGGTCGTGCCGCTCTTTCTCGACCAGCTTGGCCGACGTGAGTACATCGCGCAGCAATACTCCCGTGTAGCGCCGCGTCTGCTCACCATCCTTGCCCGACACCCCCGCCATCTTGATCTGACGAACGTCCTCGACGCGCTGCACGGCGAATCGTTGGAGATCGCTGATGCCCAACGTCAGCTTCCTATCAACGTTACCCGAAACCAGCAGCGTTGCTGCGCCTTGAGGTGGCGTTTGTGCGGAGGCGCCCGTTGCGGCGATCACCGCACACAGACTGAAGACAATGCCGATCCGCCTCACCCGTTGGCGCAATGACAACTCCCGCTGACGAAGCGAGGAGCTGATGAAGAAGGTTCAATTTGCGGACGAGAAGATGGTTGCCATCCTGCGCGAGGCGGATCGGATTCCGGTCGCCGACGTGGGGAGGAAGCAAAAGGTTAGCGAGCAGACGATCTACGTGTGGCGGCGCGGGGGCTCGGCCGACAACGCGTGGATGACCGCGGTGGAGATGGTGCCCACGCCAAGGAAGCCGATGCGCATGTTGGAGTCTCTCATGCCGGTTTCCGAAATAGTGCCGGGCCAGCTTCGCCCAGGAGACACGCATTGCAAAAAATATATACTGGACACATCGCTGCATACAATTGAGATTTGCCACCTTTGGCTCTGGCGCTGCCCGCATCCAGGAAGGCCTGCGCATCGATCGCAGCCGCATGACACTACCGGGCACATTCGTTTCGACTTTGCACAGGAACACGACGTGGCACTGACGGCGGACGCAGCGTGACCGGCGAAACGAGGCCCGCGGCCGAAGGCGCGCCCGCTAAAGCGCGGATCCTTGACATCGGCGCCGGCGATGCCGAGGCGCCGGCCAACGCGATCCCCAACATCATCGCCCACCTGGTCGAGACCGAGACGTGGCGAAATGCGGCGACGGTCATCATGGGCATGCTGCTGATCGGGCTGGGATATTGGGCCTACAACGGCGTGCGCAATTCGATCTCGGAAACGCGGATCTCGAGCCTCGAGGCCCTGCTCGGCACGGTGGCGAAGGGGCTGGAGGTCTGGGTCGGCGAACATACCGCCGAGGCGGCACGGTTGGCGAAGGATCCGGTGGTCGTCGAACGCGCAACGCGGCTCGCCGCCGAGGCTCAGCGCCAGAGCGCGACGCCGGGAAGGTGCACGGCCGAGGCCGAGGAACTTGGCAGCAAGGTCCAATCGTCGCTGTCGACACAAGGTGTGGTGGCATTCCGGATAATCGATCGAACGGGCCTCGTGCTGTCGTCCAAGGATCCCGCGCTTTGCGGGCAGCGGCTGAGGTCGGGCGCCTTTCGCCAGCGACTCGATCTGGCGCTGGACGGCGCGCCGCAATTCGTGCGCCCCTATCCGGAGGCCGAGCTTTCGGTCAGGGGCGCGTCGGGTCAACGCCGCCCGGTCGCGTGGTTTCTGGCGCCGGTTCGCACGGGCACCGGTCCGCCGGTGGCCGCGCTGGCCATGGGCGTGGAAGCCGACGGCAAGCTCGCGACCATCTTCTCTGCCGCACGCCCCGGAAATACCGCCGAGGCATATGCGTTCTCGGACGATGGCCTCATGCTCACGCCGTCACGCTTCTCCGAGGAGCTCGTTGCTCTGGGAGTGCTGAACGAGGCGGTCGCCGGGAGCTCCGCGTTCCAGGTCCCGGTGCGCGATCCGGGCGGCAACCTGGCGGCGGGACACTCGCCGGCACTTGAGCCGGCCGCGCGTGCGCTCACGCAGCCGGCCGCATTGGCGGTTGCGGCGCGCGGCAAGAAGTTCGAGTCCGATCAGCGCGGCGCCGTCGCCACGCCCTACCGCAGTTATCACGGCAACGAGGTCATCGGTGCGTGGCGCTGGCTTCCTGCCTACGATTTGGGCGTGATAGTGGAAATATCCGTGCTCGAGACGTTTGCCGCATTGCGCTTCTTCTGGATCAGCTTCGCCGTGATCGGCGGTTTCGTTGCGCTGTCGCTGGGCGCGGCCCTGATGTCCGCCACTGCTCTGGCCCGCCTGCAACGGCAGTTCGGCCGCCTGCAGCGTCTGGGTGCGTATACGCTCGAGCGCCAGATCAGCGAGGGCGGGATGGCGACCATCTATCTCGCCCGACATGCGCTGCTCAAGCGCCCGACGGCGATCAAGATCCTGAAGAAGCAGGTCGCGACCGACGAATTCATCCATCGGTTCGAGCGCGAGGTCCAGCTCGCGAGCCAGCTGCTGCATCCGAACACCGTCGAGATCTACGACTTCGGACGCACGCGCGAAGGACAACCCTACTATGTGATGGAGTATCTCGACGGCCTGACGCTCGCCGAGCTGGTCGCGCACTCGGGGCCGGTGCCCCCGGGACGATCCATCCACATCCTGCGCCAGGTCGGCGCAGCGTTGCGTGAAGCGCATCTGCGCGGGATGATTCACCGCGACGTCAAGCCGGAAAACGTGATGTTGTGCCGCCGCGGCGAGGCCGACGTGGTCAAGCTGCTCGATTTCGGCCTTGTCAAGAATCTCGAGAACGCGCAGACGCGCGACATCACGAAGCAGCTGAAGATCCTGGGCACGCCGCGCTACATGGCGCCTGAGCGCATCCTCAACCCCGCCGACGTCGATGCGCGCTCCGACATATATGCGATGGGGGCGGTGGGCTATTTTCTGCTGACCGGAAAGCCTATCTTCGAAGGTGACAACAGTCTCGAGATCACCAATCAGATCATGCACACGCCGGCGCCCAGGGTGGCGGCGAGCGGCGTGGCCGGCATTCCGGAAGCGCTCGATGCCTTGCTCGCGGCGTGCCTGGAAAAGGACCGGGCGCGCCGGCCGCAGACCGCGGAGGCCGTCATCGAGGCACTGGATCGTCTGTCGAGTCGGCTCGCCTGGACCCAGCCTGACGCCGACGCGTGGTGGAGCACCTACCGCGAGAGCCGCAAGGCTGCCGCAGCCTCGACCGTCGCAGTGCCGGCCTGACCGGTCGTCACACGCGCTACGCGCAGCGCCAAGGCCATGCATTCAAGCAGTTGCGGTCATCCCTGCGGTGGCGGAAATCCAGTGTCTTGCGATGAACGCGGCGGGGGCGCCGAGCGTTGGCGAAGCAACAGCGTTGGTCCTAACGCGCCCCCGCTTTCTCCAGCAGCCCGGCCATTTCGAGGTGGCCGCGGCTTGTCGCGAGCTTGAGCGGGGTCGCGCCGCCACGATCGGCGATGTTCACGTTCGCTCCCGCGGCCACCAGCGCCTCCAGCGTTGCGGTGTGGCGAGGCCCGCCGTCGCCCAGAACTATCGACTCGATCAGCGCGGTCCAGCCCAGATTGTTGACATGGTCGAGCGGGGCGCCGGCGCGGATGAGCTCGCGCACGACCTCCACATGGCCGAGGTGCGCGGCGGCGATGAGCGCGGTGCCGTCGTAGCGGCTGGTGATGTTCTTCGGACTGCAGCCGAGCTCGAGCGCAGTCTCGAGCGTGGGCAGATCGTTCGCCACGGCGGCGATGGTGACGATGTCGTAACGATCGCCTTCGAGCGCATTTGGAT
Source organism: uncultured beta proteobacterium (assembly GCA_963823215.1). GTDB lineage: Bacteria > Pseudomonadota > Gammaproteobacteria > Burkholderiales > Casimicrobiaceae > CAIWHR01. Next base: position 723,780 of record CAWGKT010000012.1, on the reverse strand, counting down.
CGGCGCCGGCCCTGACCAGCGCGCGCATGGCGTCGCGTTGCGATGCGAACGCGGCGACGTGCAACGGGGTCCGGGCGTTGCCGTCGCGCGCCCGGATGTCGGCGCCCGCGGCGGAGAGGCGCGCGATTTCGGCGGCATCCCCGCGCGATGCGGCGGCAAAGAGTCCGGCATAGCCCGCCCGATCGGTCATCGAGGGCGCGACCTGGGCGTACCCTGGCGTCGCGCAGGCGAGCAGGAGGGCAACCGCGTTCGAGCAGAGGGCGACGAGGCGCACCAGGGAGGGCGGCATGGGCACGCAGCCATTCTGCCGCACTTCCGGCGCTCTCGCTTCGCCGTTCGTGGCGGCGACTTGGTACCACCGCCGGCGGGACTCCGGTACCATTCGCTGCATGCGGGCGCCTGCGGCCCGCAATGTTCTGTTCCGGAAACGAGCGCCGCCGTGGCCGAATCCGCCCGCTGGGCTTTCCCGCATGCGCTGCAACCAACGCCGGGCGAGGTCGGCTTCGACCTCAAGTCCGCGCTCGACAGTGTGGTCGCGCTGCGCGCGGAAGTACCGGATGACGCGTTCACCGCGTCGATTCTCGGCACCGATCGCACGGGCAACGGTGTCGTGATCCGCGACGACGGTCTCGTCCTCACCATCGGGTATCTGATCACCGAGGCCGCCACCGTCTGGCTCACCGCGAACGACGGCTCGGTCGTTGCCGGGCATCCTCTTGCCTACGATTTTGCGACGGGCTTCGGGCTCGTGCTGCCGCTCGGCCGCCTGGGATTGCCGGCGCTCGAGCGCGGGACGGCGGCGGCCGTGGCGGAGGACGACGGTGTCTATGTCGTCGGGCACGGCGGGCGTGCGCACGCCTTGAAGGCGACCGTCTTCGCGAAGCGGGAATTCGTCGGTTACTGGGAGTACCTGCTCGACACGGCGCTATTCACAACCCCGCCGCATCCCGAGTGGAGCGGCGCGGCACTGCTGGATGAAGACGGCCACCTGGTCGGCGTGGGCTCGCTCCTGTTGCAGGAGCGCGTCGGCGACGATGCCGTGGACGGCAACATGTTCGTTCCCGTCGACCTGCTCGAGCCGATCCTCGACGATCTCGTGCGGACCGGCCGGTCGGCGCTGCCGCCGCGGCCCTGGCTCGGCATGTACACCACCGAGCAGGACGGCCACCTCGTGGTCAACGGGCTCGCCGCCGGCGGGCCCGCCGAGCGCGCGGGCGTGCATGCGGGCGATCAGGTATTGGCCGTCGGCGGCGAGCGCGTCGCGACGCTCGCCGAGTTTTTCCGGCAGACATGGCGTGCGGGACCGGCGGGCACCGCAATTGCGCTGACGCTCGCGCGCGGCAGCGCGCCGGTCTACATCCGGGTGCCCTCGGGCGACCGCAACGATTTCCTGCGCAAATCGAGTCTGCAGTGACGACGGAGGTGCCGCACCCCGCAACGGCGAACTTGCGGTAAGCTGATCGCCGGCCCGGCCAGCGGCCGGACGGGACGGACCCCATTCCATCTGGAGAACTTCATGAAGCGTTTATTCGAGTTGCTCGCCGTCGGCCTCGTCGCCCTCGGCCTTGCCGCATCCGCGTTCGCGCAGGACAACAAGCTGCGTCTCATCACATGGGCCGACTACGTTCCGGCGGACGTGCTCACCCAGTTCAAGAAGGAGACCGGGATCGACGTCGAGATCACGCTCTCCAACAACGAGGAGATGATCTCGAAGCTCCGTGCGACCGGAGGCGCGGGCTTCGACCTCGCGCAGCCGTCGCAGGATCGCATCGTCGGCCCGCAGCAGGAATTCGGCATCTACAAGCCGATGGACATGACCAAGATCAAGACGGACCTCTTCATCCCGTCGATGCTCGATGCCACCAAGAAGAACACGACGTTGAAGGGCCAGGTGTACGGGCTGCCGCACATCTGGGGCACTGACGGGCTCGTCGTCAACACCAAGCTCGCGCAGATGGCCGACTACCCGGACCTGTGCAACGCCAAGTACAAGGGCAAGACCAGCATGCGCCTGAAGCGCCCGACGCTGCTCGCCTTCGCCTTCGCGAGCGGCAAGGACCCGTTTGCGCTGTACAACGATCCCAAGGCCTACACGGCGCTGATGGACGAAGTGGGCAAGACCCTCGCCGCGTGCAAGGGCAACATCAAGTTCTTCTGGGACAACAAGGACCAGCTGCTGAACGGCGCCCGCACCGGCGAGATCGTCGGCGCGATGATGTGGGACACCGGCGGCTGGAAGCTCAATGGCGAGAACCCGGAGATCCAGTACATCGCACCCAAATCCGGTGCGCTGGGCTGGATCGACACGTTCGCGCTGCCGGCGAAGGGTCGCAACGACGCCGCGGCGTACGCGTGGATCAACTTCAACATGCGGCCCGAGATCGCGGCGAAGGTCGCGGCATCCGCCGGCAACTTCACCGGGTCGAAAGGCGCCGACCAGCTGATGGATGCGAAGCTGAAGGCGCAGTTCGCGAAGAGCTTCCCGGAGGCGGCGCTGAAGAACGTCAAGTGGTATCCAGCCGTGCCGCCCGGCATCGAGGACATCGAAGGCAAGGTGCTCGACCGCGTGAAGGCGGCAAGCTAGTCCCGCAGGATCTGCGTTGCAGGGCCACGGGCGGCACAAGCCGGCGGGCGCCTGGCGTATGAAGCCCGAAGGGCTCCGCCCTCGCGCCACACGACGCGCCCCCCTCGCGCAGCGCATCCGTCGCGCCCGTGGGGGACTTGCTCAAAGGTTCCCTAATTGCAGCAGGACCTCGAAGTCGACCGCGTCACCAAGCGCTACGGCTCGCACGCGGTCGTCGACGCGCTGTCCCTCTGCGTCGCGCACGGTAGCTTCTTCTCCATTCTCGGCCCGTCGGGTTGCGGCAAGACGACGCTGCTGCGCATGGTCGCGGGTTTTCTTGCCCCCGACGAAGGTGATGTGCGCATCGGCGGTCAGTCGATGCGCGGCGTTGCGCCCAACCGGCGGCCGGTCAACATGGTGTTCCAGCACCTGGCGCTGTTCCCGATGATGACGGTCGGCGAGAACGTCGGCTACGGCCTCGCGCGCCGTGGCCTCGCGCGCGGCGAGATCGGCAGTCGCGTCGATGCCATGCTGAAACGGGTCGGCCTACCCGGCGCGAAGGAGAAGCGCATCGACCAGCTTTCCGGCGGGCAGAAGCAGCGTGTCGCGATCGCGCGGAGCCTCGTGCTAGAACCCGCGCTGCTCCTCCTGGACGAACCGCTGGGGGCGCTCGATCTGAAGCTGCGCGAACACATGAAGATCGAGCTGAAGCAGCTGCAGGCGGACTTCGGCACGACGTTCGTCTACATCACCCACGACCAGTCGGAGGCGCTGGTGCTGTCCGACCGAGTTGCCGTAATGAATGCCGGACGCTTCGAGCAGGTCGGCACGCCGCAGGAACTCTACTATCAGCCGCGCACGCCCTTTGTCGCGGGCTTCGTCGGCGCGAACAATCGCCTTGCCGGGAGCGCGACGCGCGTCGACGGCGACGTGGTGGATCTCGTCACTGCGCACGGGCTCGCGGTCCGCGCGCTGGCGAGCGCGCCGATCGCCGCCGGCGACGCCGTCGAGGCGTTCGTCCGGCCGGAGGTCATCGATCTCGCGCGAGATGCCGCGGAACTGCCGCCCGCCGCGCAGCGGTTTTCCGGGCGCGTCGGGAGTCTGCTGTTCGACGGCGCCAATTCCGCGGTGCTCGTCCGGGAGGAGGCGACGCGCGCCGAGATCCGCATCGCGTTGCCACAGACGGGACGCTTTGCGGATCTGCGTGCAGACGAGACCATCGCGTTCGGGTTCGACCCGCAGCGCGCCGTCTGCTTTCGTGCCGGCAGCAATGGCCGATAGGATCGCCGCCGATGCGGGCGGGTCGCGCACCCGCCTGGCGCTGCTGCTGTTGCTGGCGCCGGCGCTGGTGTGGCTCGTCGGTCTCATCGTGCTGCCGCACCTCGAGCTCGCGGTGCTTTCGCTCCGCGCGCGGGTGGCCCCGCGTGTCTACGAGCTCAGTCTGAACCAGTACCGCACGTTCGTCGACGAGCCGCTGTACTGGCACACGTTCGTGCGCACCGCGCTGATCTCGATCCTGGCGACCGTCTGCACGCTGGCCATCGCCTTCCCGGCGGCGTGGTATATCGCCAAGATCGCGCGCGGCCGGGCGCAGTCGGTGCTCTTCATCCTGTGCCTGATCCCGTTCTGGGTGAGCGAGACCGTGCGCACGCTGGGCTGGATGATCCTGCTGCGCGAATCGGGCGTGCTGCCGCGGCTGCTGGTGGACCTCGGCATCACGCCGGTGCCGGTGGAGATGCTCTACCGCGACGCGACGATCCTCGTCGGCCTCGTCTACACGTCAATGCTGTTCATGGTCGTCCCGCTCGTGAGCGCGCTCGAGAGTCTCGACGATTCGCTGATCGAAGCCGCCTACGACCTGGGCGGCAACAACGTTTCGATACTGCGGCAGATCATCGTCCCGCACGCGGCGCCGGGAATCGCCGCCGGGTCGATCGTCGTGTTCATGCTGACGCTGGGCAACTACCTGACGCCGACGTTGCTGGGCGGCAAGAACTCGCTGTGGTTCACCGAGCAGATCTACACGCAGTTCATCACGCGGTTCAACTGGGAGCAGGGCGCGGCGTTCGGCTTCCTGCTGCTCGTCCTGTCCACTGCGATAGTCTGGGCCGGATTGAAGCTCACCGGCCAGCGCTTCGGCGACGTGATGAGGCGCCCGTGATTCCGTCCCTGCCGCGCTCGACGCTTTCGCGCTGCGCGACGGTCGCCTATGTGGCCGCCTTCTTCGCATTCCTGTTCTTGCCGCTCGTCGTCGTGGCCGTCTTCGCGTTCAACAATGCGAACTATCCGGCGCCGCCCTGGCGCGGCGCAACGCTCGACTGGTTCATCGCGGGCGCCGCGACCGGCCGCACCGGGCTCTTCGCCGATGCGCCGCTCCTGAAGAGCGTGGCCACCAGCGTGCTCGTCGCTTGCTGGGTGACCGTGCTGTCGGTGGCGGTCGGCACGGCCAACGCGTTCCTGCTGGAGCGCCTGGATTTTCGCGGCAAGTCGGCGCTGTCGCTGCTGATGCTGGCGCCGCTGGTGATTCCCGGCGTGATCCTCGGCATCTCGATCCTGGCGTTCGCGAGCCGCCTCGCGCAGTTCGCCGACGACGTCTGGGGCCTGGACCTGGACTTCCTCCGGCCGGGCCTGCCGCTGGTGGTCGCCGGGCAGTTCTCGTACATCGTGTCGATCGCCACATTGACGATCGCCGCGCGGCTGAAGCGCTTCGACGTCACGCTGGAGGAGGCCGCGTTCAACCTGGGCGCATCGCGGGCCGCTGCGCTGTGGACGGTGACGCTGCCTTATCTCAAGCCCGCGCTGATCGGCGCCGCGGCGATCTCGTTTCTGATGTCGTTCGAGAACTTCAACACGACGCTGATGCTGGTCGGCTCCGATCCCCCGCTCACCATCATGATGTACGGGCGGATGCGCGAGGGGGCGAGTCCCGTGCTCAACGCGGTGAGCCTCTTCCTGATGGTCGCCTCCGCGGCCATTGCGCTGATGCTGATGCGGCGGCCCGGCGCGCGCGATTGAAACGCTGTTGCGCCATCGTGACTGCCATGCCCGTCGACACCGAACTGTGCTTCACCCCGGCCCGCAAGCTTGCGCGGATGATCCGCGCGCGCAAGTTGTCGGCCACCGAATTGACCCGGGCCTTCATCGCGCAGATAGAGCGCGTGAACCCCGCGGTCAACGCCATCGTCACGTTCCTGCCGGACGAGGCGCTCAAGGCCGCCAGGGCGATGGACCGGAGAAAGGGCGGGCAGGGCGCGTTGGCCGGCCTGCCCATCGCGTTCAAGGACCTCGTGCCGACCCGCGGCGTGCGCACCACTTTCGGCTCGCCGGTCTTCGAGCACAACGTGCCGCAGGAGGATCACGCGCTGGTCGAGCGGCTGCGCGCCGAAGGAGCGATCCTGATTGGCAAGACCAACACGCCGGAATTCGGCGCGGGCAGCCAGACCTTCAACCCGGTGTTCGGCGCGACGCGCAATCCCTACGACCTCGACAAGACCTGCGGCGGCTCGTCCGGCGGCGGGGCCGTGGCCGTCGCCTGCGGCATGCTGCCGTTCGCCGACGGGTCCGACCTCGCCGCGAGCCTGCGCAATCCCGGCAACTACTGCAACGTCGTCGGCTTCCGCCCGACGCCCGGACGCGTGCCGGCGTGGCCTTCCGCCAATGCGTGGAACACGCTCTCGGTGCTGGGACCGATGGCGCGCACCGTTTCCGACTGCGCGCTGCTCTTCGCCGCAATGGCCGGCCCGGATCCGCGCTCGCCAACGTCGATCGCCGAGCCGGGCAAGTCCTTCCTCAGGCCGCTGCGCAGGGATTTCACAAAAGTTCGCGTCGCCTGGAGCCGCGATCTCGGCGGGTTGCCGATGGATCCCCGCGTGACCGAAGTCCTCGAGCGCCAGAAGAAGACGTTCTGCGAACTGGGATGTACCGTGGAAGAAGCGGAACCGGACTTCCAGGGCGCGACGGAATCGTTCGAGACGCTGCGCGCGCTTGCCTTCCTGCAGAATCACGGCGCGCTCTACCGCCAGCATCGCGGCAAGCTCAAGGACACGGTGATCTGGAACATCGAGCAGGGCCTGGCGCTCACGCCCGAGAAGTTCGCCCGCGCCGAGAGCTTGCGCACCGAGCTCTTTCATCGCATGCGCCGCTTCCTCGAGCGCTACGACTTCCTGCTCTGCCCGGTCAACCAGCTGCCGCCCTATCCGGTCGCAGTCGAGTGGCCGCGCGCGATCGCCGGCGCGGGCATGGGAAACTACCTCGACTGGATGAAGAGCTGCTACTACATCACCATCACCAGCCATCCCGCGATCTCGGTGCCCGCCGGGTTCACCCGCGACGAACCCGCGCTCCCGGTCGGCCTGCAAATCGTCGGGCGCTACCGGGACGACTTCGGCGTGCTCCAGCTTGCGCACGCCTTCGAGCAGGCCACCCGGTTCTGGCAGCGCCGTCCTGCCGTCGCGGCTTGAATCCGGCGAGCGCCACCGAGCGTCCTGCCTGAGCCATGTTCGTCGTCGCCGCAGTTGAACTGTTGCGTCATGGGACTGGCTAATGAACCGAGCATTGCCAACAGCGCGAAGCATCCCGCAGAATCCGTATCCAGCAGTGATACCGCCCGGCAGGCGGGGCGGCGCCCAACCGAGGAGACGCGCGTGAACGAGATGGTGACCGAAGTGCGCGGCTGGTTCGACGCCGCGCAGGCGATGCAGGCGGACACGGTGACGCTGCGGCGCGCGATCCATGCCGACCCCGAGCTCGGGCTGCAAACCCCGAAGACGCTGGCCAAGGTGCGCGCGGCGCTCGCCGGCCTGCCGCTGGAGTGGAAGACCGGGCCCTCCACCACCGGGGCGGTCGCCGTGCTGCGCGGCGCGAAGCCCGGACGCACGGTGCTGCTGCGTGGCGACATGGACGCGCTGCCGATGCCGGAGGACACGGGCCTGCCGTTCCGATCCAAGGTGGAAGGCACGATGCACGCCTGCGGCCACGACACGCACACCGCGATGCTGGCCTCGGCCGCGCGCGCGCTGTGCGCGCGACGGGAGTCGCTCGCCGGCACCGTGCTGTTCATGTTTCAGCCCGGCGAGGAAGGCTGGCACGGCGCCAGGTTCATGATCGACGACGGCCTGCTCGACAATCCGGCGCCCGAGGCGGCGTTCGCGCTGCACATCATGCCCAACGCGCCGGCCGGCAGCTTCGGCGCCAAGGCCGGGCCGATGATGGCCTCGGCCGACAAGCTGATCGTGCGCGTGCTCGGCAAGGGTGGGCATGCATCGATGCCGCACCACGCAATCGATCCCATTCCCGTCGCCTGCGCGATCGTGACCGCGCTGCAGGTGTTCGTCACGCGACGCATCGACATCTTCGACCCGGTGGTGATCACGATCGCCAAGATCGACGGCGGCTCCACCAACAACGTGATTCCGGAATTGGCCAACCTGCTCGGCACCATCCGCACGCTCTCGGAGGAGACGCGCGTGACGACGCACGCCGGGATCGCTCGCATCGCCGAGCACGTCGCCCGCGCGCACGAGTGCGAAGCCCAGGTGGAGATCGTGCCGGGTTTCCCGGTGACGATTTGCGACGCCCGCGCCGTCGGTGTCGCCGAGCGCGCCATCGGCAGCCTGTTCGGCGCGGACGCATGGAACACGATGGTCTCGCCGATAATGGGCGCGGAGGACTTCTCCTATGTCCTGCAGCGCGTGCCGGGAGTGATGGTGTTTCTCGGCGTGTGCCCCGAGGGCCAGCAGTGGAAGAGCGCCTGCCCCTGCCACTCCAACAAGATGGTGCTGAACGAAGCCATGCTGGCGCGCGGCGTCGCCGCCCACTGCGCCATCGCCGAGCGGTTCCTCACGCGCGGTTTCGACTGACGGCCGCGTGCTGTGGTCTGCTGCCGTCCGGACGCACGCGGACCGGCCAGGATGTGAGGTAGAGCGCAGTGCCCCCTGCCGGCAACAGCCCCTTCCAAGGCCGCCTCTTCTACGCTGACGCTCTCCGCGTCGTCGCCGCTTTTCTCGTCGTCACCGCGCACATCGCCCTGGGACTCCTCTACTACGCCTCACCCGAGCGCCCGCTCTCCTGGTTCGACTGGCACTTCGCCGCGGCCATCAATTCCTCCGCACGCTGGATCGTCGCAGGCTTCGTCATGGTCAGCGGCGCCTTCCTCCTCGACTCCACCCGTGACGAACCCCCTGCATTCTTCTACAGGAAATCCGTTGTCCGCATCGGCATTCCCTTGTTCTTCTGGTCTGCCTTCTACACGGCCTGGCCCTACCTCTTTCCAGTCGCGATCTACAACGGCGCGTCTCTGCGCCACCTCCGGGGCCTCACCGGCCTCGCGCTCGGAATCCCCTATTACCACCTCCACTTCCTCTTTCTCATCGCCGGCCTTTACCTCTTCACCCCCATGCTCCGAACGTTCGTCCGCCACTCTTCAGGACCGACCATCACCCTCACCATCGCCGTCATCCTCGTCCTCGCCGCCCTCAACACTCTCATCGACACCTGGACCGGCACCCTGCCCAACGCCGTCTCCCGCTTCGTGCCCTTCATCGCCTTCTTCCTCGCAGGCCATCAGCTCAAAGACACCGTCCTCTCCCCCAGGTCCGTCGCCGCCGTCTGGGCTGTCTTTTTCAGTTGCGTCCTTGCCACCGTCGCTGCCACCCACTATCTCGTCCTTACCTGCAACCTCGGGTGGGGGCCCCAATCCGAATACTTCACCGATTTCTTCAGCCCTTTCATCATCGCCACAAGCTTCTGCGTCTACCTCATCTTCCGCTCCGCGTTCCCCAACCGAACCCCCTCCACTCCCATCGCCCGTTTGATCACTCGCTCACTCGCACCGGCCGCCCTCGGCGTCTACCTCGTCCACCCGTTGTTCCTGGACCTCCTCAGCCCCCTCACGTTGGGCGGCAGCAATAACCTCTGGCCACCCGCCCTCAAGATCGCCACCGCCGCCGTTCTCATCTTCACGCTCTCCTACGTCCTCACTGCCATCCTCATGAGGATCCCGTTTCTTCGCCGCACCGTCGGATACGGATAAACGTTTGAATGGCGCCAGCCTGATTTCGTTGAAACAGGTGGAGCGGAGCAGAGCGGCCTGTTGCCGCGTGATCGCATTCACTGCGAAGCACGGCCGCGCGTACCTGAGAGACAATCGAATGTGGTGGCGGGGGTGTACTTCATCGCCGGCGGAGCGGGGCTTTTTCGCGCCGCGCACGTGCACCGCACTCAGCACGAGATTCGTGGAGCATCCGCAGCCGTGCGCGCCCTCGGCGTCCTGCGCTAAGATCGCATCGGATTGCGCAGCGCGAACGTCCGCGGTTGCGCATCAAGCCAACACACGGGGAGGCAGGATATGGAGCGGGGAGCGGCAACGCGCGGCAAGGTTGCCAAGGCCATTGCGGGCGCCGAAGCGATCGAGATCAAGGCCACGATTCCGGACCGCCAGATTAGGCACGCGCTGGCGCGCTTTGGACTCACAAGCCGAAATGACGAAGAGCGCTACATTTATTTCTTCGACACGCCCAAGCTCGACCTGCTTGGCGCCGGCATTATCGCTCGCGCCCGTCGCGTGGTCGGCGAGGCCCATGACAGCACGGTGAAGTTCCGGCCGATCAATCCGAAGGACGTCGGGCCGAAGTGGCGCAAGTTCCGGGATTTCAAGATCGAGGCGGACGCGAGCGAGACGTCGCTGGTCAAGTCGGCATCGTTTTCGATGCCGGTGGCCAAAGGGTTCATCAAGCGTGTCGCTGTTGGCAAGAAACCGGTATCGGCGATCTTCACCGCGGAGCAGGAGGCGTTCCTGATGGCTATGGCCCGTCGCAAGATCGATTTTTCGACCCTGGCGGTGCTCGGGCCGCTGCTGGCCCAGCGCTGGCGCTTCGCAGATCCGGGCTGCCCCTGGCCGATCACCGCCGAGCTGTGGCGGCGCGGGGACGGCAAGCGGATGATGGAGCTCTCGATCAAGGCTCCCGCGGCGCAGGCCGCGGTCGCGGTGGGCGGCTTCATGGCCTTTCTCGCCGAGGTGGGTGCCGAGCGCGACAAGAGCCAGCAGGCCAAGACGCGTTGGGCACTGGACTATTACGTCGGCAAGCTGGCGAGTCAGGCAGCGCGCAAGGGTGCTGCGGGAAAGACGTCCGCCCCGAAAGCTCAGCGCCAAACAGCGCGCAAGGCATTGCCTGCAAAAGCCCGTCGGCGGCGGACCGGGAAGCCGGCATAGCGCGCTTGCGCACGATGCGATCGCGGCGCCGGAGGCACATCCGGCACAATGGAGCCACGCCGTGCTCGGCAACTCACCTTTCCGATCGGGATCACCATGGGCATGCCACTCAACCCGCGGATCATCGAGTTGTCGCCAAACGCCAACCGTTGACGGCCATGACCAAACCCTCAATACTCACGTTCGCGCCATTGAAGTACATATCCGTCATTGAAATGGCTATCCGTCGCCGGTAGTGTACGGTCTTGCTTTTCTCCGGGCCTCCTGCAAGAGGCAAACCCCGGGCTTGCAGCATCAGGCGCCACCTCCGAATCAGGCTTCCTTTTCAACCGCGGTCGAGCATCGGCCCGACCACTCTTCAGGACCCAACATGAAAAAACTGATATTGGCGCTTGCACTCGGCGCCGTGGCAGCTGCCGCGTCGGCCCAGGGCAATGACCTCAAGGTCGCGATTGACCCGACCTACGAACCCTTCACCTTCAAGACCGCGGACGGCAAGCCAACGGGCTTCGACGTGGACATCGCCAGCGCCGTATGCGAGCAGATCAAACGCAAGTGCGTGTTTGTCGAGCAGGTCTGGGACAGCATGATTCCGGGCCTGCAGGCCAAGAAATACGACGTGATTATCAGCTCCATGTCGATCACGGAAGACCGCCTCAAGGTGGTGGACTTCACTGACAAGTACTACAACACGCCCAGCAAGATCGCGATCAAGAACGACATCAAGTTCACGGATGTCGCCTCGCTCAAAGGCAAGAAGATCGGCGTCCTCAAGGGCAGCACGCAAGAGAAATACGCCAACGGCGAACTCAAGAAGGCTGGCGTGGTCGTTGTCCCGTACGAGGCGCAGGACCAGGTCTACCTGGACATCAAGTCTGGCCGCCTTGACGGAACCGTGGCCGACGTGATCGAAGTGACGGGCGGCTTTTTGAGCAAGCCGGAGGGCAAGGACTACGGGGTGGTCGGCCCCGAGCTGTACATTCCCAAGTACTTCGGTACCGGCGCCGGGTTCGCCATCCGCAAGGGCGAAACCGCCCTGAAGACCGAACTCAATGCTGCCATCAAGGCGATCCGCGCCAACGGCACGTACAAGAAGATCAACGACAAGTATTTCAAGATCGACGTCTACGGCAAATGACCGTCTGACGTCATTCGCGTTTGACCGCCTATTACGCGTCCATTCTCTATGGTGCGTTGCTCACCGTAGGGGTCTCCCTGGCAGCACTTCTGGTGTCGGTGTTGCTGGGTTTGCTCGGCGCGGGGGCCAAGCTCTCCGGAAACCGGCCGCTGGTGGCCTTGGCGACGGGCTACACCACCATCATTCGCGGCATTCCTGAACTGGTGCTGATGCTGCTGGTGTTCTACGGCGGCAGCATTGGCATCAACCACCTGCTGGAGCTCACCGGCACCGGAGCCACGCTGGACATCAATCCTTTCACCGCCGGCGTGCTGACATTGGGCTTCATCTATGGCGCCTACATGACGGAAACCTTCCGCGGCGCGATCCTGGCCATTCCGCGCGGGCAATTCGAAGCTGCCGCGGCATTCGGCATGGGCCCGATGCAGATATTCCTGCGCATCACGGCGCCGCAGATGGTGCGTCATGCCGTGCCAGGCTTTACCAACAACTGGCTCGTGCTGATCAAGGCAACCGCTCTGGTGAGTCTGATCGGTCTGCAGGAAATGACCTATCTGGCCAAACAGGCTAGCGCCGCGACACGTTCACCCTTCGCGTTCTTCCTGTTCACGGGCTCGTTGTTCCTGATCTACACCTGGGTCTCACTGACGGTGTTGCGCAAGCTGCATGGCCGTTTCAGCCTTGGCGCGAAACGGGGTGAGCTGTGAACTGGGACGTGATCTTCCGCGAGGAAAGCCTTGCCATGTACGGTGAAGGCCTGCTGACAACCCTCGGCCTGCTGATCTCGTCTCTGGCCGTTGGCGGTGTGCTGGCACTCATCTTCGCACTGGTGCTCACTGGCCAGAGCAAGGTGTTGCAACGCATCGTCGGGGCCTACACCTTCGTCATTCGCGGCACGCCGTTGCTGATACAGGTGTACATGATCTACTACGGCCTGGCCCAACTGGAGTGGATCCAGACACGATGGGATACGGTCTGGCCATGGACCTACTTCAAGGATGCGTTCTTCTGCGCCTTGCTGGCTTTCAGTTTGAACACCGCCGGGTACACCGCCGAAATGCTGGCCGGCGCCATCCGTGAAACCAACGCCGGCGAAATCGAATCGGCGCAGGCATTCGGCATGAGCCGCTTCCAGTTGATGCTGCGTATCGTGCTGCCCAGCGCGATGCGGCGTACGCTGCCGGCCTACAGCAACGAGGTGGTGATGATGCTGCACAGCACCAGCCTGGCCAGCGCCGTGCCTGCGATGCTGGACCTCACTGCCGCGGCGAGCCGGATCTATTCCGATTTTTACCTGCCGTTCGAAGCGTATCTCTTTGCTGCTGCGATTTACCTTTGCTGCACGTTTTGCCTGATCGGTGTTTTCAAGCCGCTGGAGCGCCATTTCCTGGCCCATCTGGCCCCCAGAACGAACTGAATGCCTGATCGGACATGCATGGACGACAAACCGCTCAAACTTCAGGCCCTGGACATCCACAAGCAATTCGGCAGCAACGAGGTGCTCAAGGGGGTTTCCCTGGAGGCGCATGCGGGCGACGTGATCAGCATCATCGGCAGTTCGGGTTCGGGCAAGAGTACCTTTCTGCGCTGCGTCAACCTGCTCGAGAAGCCGAACCGCGGCCGCATTCTGGTAGCCGGGGAAGAACTGAAGCTGGTGCCGGGCCGGGCCGGGGAACTGCAGGCTGCCGACGTGAAGCAGTTGCAGCGCCTGCGGACCAAGCTGGCGATGGTATTCCAGCATTTCAATCTGTGGGCCCATCTGACGGTGCTGCAAAACATCATCGAGGCGCCGATTCATGTGATGAAGGTCAGCCGCGACGATGCCGTGGCGCGTGCGCGCAAGTACCTCGCCCTAGTGGACCTGGTCAACATGGAAGACCAATACCCCGCCCACCTGAGCGGCGGGCAGCAACAACGCGTGGCGATTGCGCGGTCGCTCGCGATGGAACCCGAAGTGATGCTGTTCGACGAGCCAACCAGCGCACTCGACCCGGAACTGGTGTCCGAGGTTCTCAAGGTGATGCGCACCCTGGCACTGGAAGGCCGCACTATGGTGGTGGTCACGCACGAAATGGGCTTCGCCCGCGAGGTCGCCAACCACCTGATCTTTCTGCATAAGGGACTGATCGAAGAACAGGGTGTGCCAACCGACGTGTTGACCCGACCCAAGAGCGAGCGGCTCGCGCAATTCTTGTCGGGCAGCTTGAAATAGCGGCATGCCGGTGTACGGCCGCGTCAGGCACCGTTACGGAAGCGTCAGTACGCGACGGCGAACGTTTCCGGACTCCACCCGCCACCCAGCGACTTGGCGAAATCGACGATCGACAGCCGCGCCTCGCGCGCGGCGCCGATGCGCAGCGTCTCCGCCGCGAGCAGCGTGCGCTGCGCGTCGAGCACCTCCAGGAATGAGGTGCGTCCGGCGTCGTAGCGGAGGGTGGCGACCGCGAGCGCCTGCCGCAGCTGCTCGCGGCGCGCCGATTCAGCGGCGAGCACCTCGGCTGCCGAGCGGTGCGTCACCAGGGCGTCGTGCACTTCCCGGAAGGCGTTTTGCACCGTTTGCTGGTAATCCACCATCACTCCGTCGCGGCGGGCCGTGGCTGCCTCGACGGCGGCCTCGATCGCCTTCAACGCGATCAGCGGCTGGAGCAGCCCGAGACCGAAGCGCCAGGCGGTGGCCGGCGCCGTGAACAGGCTTGACAGCGCCGCCGATTCGGTGCCGTAGGCGCCCGTCAGCGTCAGGCTCGGAAAATAGTCGGCGCGCGCCTGTTGGACGCGCAGGTCCGATGCAGCGAGCATGGCCTCGGCGCGACGGATGTCCGGGCGCCGTTCCAGCAGGCCTGACGGCAATCCCGACGGCAGTTGCGGCACGGCAGTCGCGGCTTCGATCGACGCGCCGCGCGCAATCTCCGGCGTGAACACGGCACGTGGCGACCGGCCCGTCAGCGTGGCGAGGGCCGACTCGAGGAGGCTGATCGACTGGCGTACGCGTGCGATGTCGGCAACGACGGCGGAAAGCTCGGCCTCGGCCTGGCGCAGGTCGTATTCGCCGATGATGCCGCCCTCGAAACGGTCGCGCTGCAAGGTCACGGTATCGGTCCGGGACTTCCTGGTGTCCTCGAGCACCGCGGCGAGCGCGTCGGCGGCGCGCAACCGAAAATAGGCCTTGGCGACATCCGCTGCGACCGTGATGCGGACGGTCTCGCGGTAGTACCGGGACGCGTAGAGGTCGTTGGTCGCGGCCAGGGCCCCGCTGCGATACTTGCCCCAGACATCGAGCTCATAGGACATCTCGATTCCGACACCGTAGTTGTTCCCGGCGCCGAACGAAGGCTGACCGATCGCCTGCGTCGTGCTCTGCGAATCGCGCGAGCGCGCGGCGCCGCCGCGCAGGTTGATGCTGGGGACGAGGTCCGACTGAGCCAGCAGCAGCAGCGCGCGCGCGGCCTCGATCCGCGCGAGCGAGCCGCGCAGGTCGAGATTGTTGGCAAACGCCTCTTCGATCAGCGCGGTGAGCGCGGGATCATCGAACGCGGTCCACCAGCGCTCGAGCAGCGCATTCTGCGCCGCGGTCGCGCTCGCAGCCGGCAGGTCGAGCTGCGGCGGCTGCGGCTGGTTGACGGCGCAGCCGGCGAGGAGCATCGACAGCAGCAGAACGGGAATTGGCTTACGCATGCTCGCCCCCGCGGTCGGGTTGCGTCGGGTGCCCGGGCTGCGGCGGGTGGCCCGGAGTCGGGACGGGCAGCCGTGCATGGAGATCGCGGGCGTGGTCGATTTCCGTGTGCAGCTCGGCCCTGCTGCGCGGCTCGGTGATCCGTCGCTCGAAGATCAGCCGGAAGAACCACGGCACGAAGAAGATCGCCATGAATGTCGCCGCGACCATGCCGCCCATCACGCCCGTGCCCACCGAGTGCCGCGCGCCGGCGCCGGCGCCGGTCGATATCGCGAGCGGCAGCACGCCGAAGATGAACGCGAGCGAGGTCATCAGGATCGGCCGGAATCGCAGCCGCGCAGCCTCGATCGCCGCCGCCGATGTGGACAGGCCCTCCTCGTGCTTCAGCAGCGCGAACTCGACGATCAGGATCGCGTTCTTCGCCGCGAGGCCGAGCAGCGTGACGAGGCCGATCTGGAAGTAGACGTCGTTGGTGAGCCCGCGCAGCCACACGGCCGCGAGCGCGCCGAACGTGCCGAAGGGCAGCGCGAGCAGCACCGAGAGCGGCAGCGACCATCGCTCGTATTGGGCCGACAGGATCAGGAACACCATGATCACCGCCAGCGCCAGCGCGAAGCCGGATGCGCCACCCGAGCGCTTCTCCTGGTACGAGGTGCCGCCCCAGTCGAAGCTGAAATCCGGAGGCAGCACTTCGGCGGCGATTCTCTCGACGCGCGCGATTGCCTGGCCCGAGGAAAAGCCGGGCGCCGCCTGACCAATGATCTTGACGGCGGGCAGATTGTTGAAGCGATCGAGCGCGTCAGGGCCGGAGGAGAACTTGACTGTCGCGAGCGACGACAGCGGGATCATCTCGCCTTTGGCCGAGCGCACGTAGACGCCGCCGATGTCATCGGGCCGCGTGCGATACGCGGGATCAGCCGACATCAGCACCTGCCACGTCCGGCCATACTTGTTGAAATCGTTGACGTAGTAGGTGCCGAGCGTGCCGGCGAGGGCGTTGTAGACGTCGTCGATCGGCACGCCGAGCTTCTTCGCCTTTTCGCGGTCGGTGTCAACGAAGAGCTGCGGGACGCTCGCGCGCCACAGCGTCTGCGCGCCGCCGAGCTCCGGGTCGCTGTTCGCGCGCGCGAGGAACGCCTGCGTCACTTCGGAGAGCCGCTTCGCGCCGCCGTCGCCGCGATTCTGGATGTAGAACTCGAACCCGCCGGTCGTGCCCAGGCCGAAGATCGCCGGCGGATTGAACGCCAGCACCAGCGCCTCCTTGATGCCCACCGTCCGGCCGAACAGCTCGCCGACGAGGCTCGCCGCGGTCACCTCGCGCTTGTCCCATGGCACCTGCACGACGAAGAGGGTCGCCGCACTGTTGCGGAAGCCGCCGCCGATGAAATCGAAGCCGGTGAACGAGACGACGTCCTGGTTCGCCGGATTGGCGCGGATGGCCTCCTCGACCTGCTTCACGACCTTGTCCGTGCGCTCGAGCGACGCGCCGTCCGGCAGGAACACGGCGCCGATGTAGAAGCCCTGGTCCTCGTCGGGGACGAGGCTCCCGGGCGTGAACTTCCACAAGCCCGCGGTGACCGCCACCATCGCCGCAAAGAGCACGACGCCGACACTCCCGCGCCGGAGCATCCAGATCACGCCATCAGAGTAGTGGTGGGTGACGCGCGCGAACCAGCCGTTGAACCAGGTGAAGAAACGCCCCGGCGGGCGGTGGCCGTGCTGCAGCATCACGACGCAGAGCGCGGGCGACAGCGTCAGTGCGACGATGCCGGAAATGACCACCGCGATCGCGATGGTCACCGCGAACTGACGATAGAGCTCGCCGGTCAAGCCGCCCAGGAACGCGATCGGCACGAACACCGCGCACAGGGTCAGCACGATCGCGATGATCGGCCCTGTCACTTCGCGCATCGCCTTGACTGCGGCCTCGCGCGGGCGCAGCTTCTCCTCGCGCATGATCCGCTCGACGTTCTCCAACACGACGATCGCGTCGTCGACGACGATGCCGATGGCGAGCACCATCCCGAACAGCGTCAGCGTGTTGATCGAGTAGCCGAGCGCATAGAGGCCGGCGAAAGTGCCGATCAGCGAGACCGGCACCGCGATGAACGGAATCACCGCAGCCCGCCAGCTTTGCAGAAAGAGATAGACGACGAGGAACACCAGCAGCATGGCCTCGGCCAGCGTCTTGACTACTTCCTTGATCGACACTTCGACAAAATGCGTGGTGTCGTACGGAACGGCGTAGGCGAGGCCCTCGGGAAACTTCTGCGCGAGCGCCTCGGCGCGGCTGTGGACGATCTTCGCGACGTCGAGCGCGTTGGCGCCGGGCGCGAGGAAGATGCCGACGAGAGTGGCCTGGCGGCCGTTGTAGCGGCCGATGAAATCGTATTCCTTCGCGCCCAGTTCCACGCGCGCGACGTCGGCAAGTCGCACCGTCGAGCCGTCCGGGTTGGCGCGCAGGATGATCTGGCCGAATTCCTTCGGGTCCGCGAGCCGGCCGCGGGTCGTGATCGTGTAGACCAGGTCCTGCTTGTCGCCGATCGGTGTCTGGCCGATCTTGCCGGCGGCGAACTGTGCGTTCTGCTCGTTGATGGCCGCGGCGACGTCGCCGGGCGTCAACTTGAGCTGGGCGAGGCGGTCGGGCTTGACCCAGATCCGCATCGCGTAGTCTTTCGCGCCAAAGATCTGGACGTTCGTCGTGCCCGGAAGGCGCTTCAGCTCGTCCAGGACGTTCAGCGTCACGTAGTTCGAGGTGAAGAGATCGTCGTAACGGCCGTCCGGCGAGTAGAACGCAAGCACCTGCAGGAAGGACGACGAGCCGCGCTCGACCGCCACGCCCTGCCGGCGGACTTCGAGCGGCAGGCGCGGCTCGACCTGCTTGACGCGGTTGTTGACGTTGATCGACGCGTCGTCGACGTTGGTGCCGATCTCGAAGGTGACCGTGATCTGGGTCACGCCCGCGGCTGTCGAGTGCGATTCCATGTAGAGCATCTGCTGCACGCCGTTGATCGCGTTCTCGAGCGGCGCGGCGACGGTCTGCTCCAGCACTTCGGCGGAGGCTCCCGGATAGACCGCCGTCACGGTGACGACCGGCGGTGCGATCTCCGGATACTGGGCGATCGGCAGCGAGCGCATCGCGGCGAGGCCCGCCAGCACGAAGAACACCGAGATGACCGCCGCGAAGATCGGGCGGTCGATGAAGAAGCGCGAAAACATGTCGGCGGCCCGCGCTCAGGACTTGGGTGACGGCGCTTTGGCGCCGTCCTTGGGCGGCGGCGCATCCGTCGCGGGCCCCTGGCCGGCGCCGGGCGCACCGGGTGGAGGTCCTCCCAGCGCGATCGCGCCGCCCGGCTGCAGCTTGGCGATGCCGTCGACGATCACCGTGTCGCCGGCCGTGAGCCCCGCCTCGACGAGCCACAGATTCGTGCCGTCGACCTCGACCCAGTCGCCCAGCGTGATCGGGCGCACGACGGCAATGTCCTTGCCGTCCTTGTCCTTGCCGGTCACATAGACGAATTTGCCCTGCGGCCCGTCCTGCACGGCGACCTGCGGTACGGCGATCGCGTTGGTGCGCGTCGCGCCCTTCAGCACCACGCGGACGAACTGGCCGGGCTTCAGCGCGCCGTCGGCGTTCGCGATCTCGGCCCGCATCTCGTAGGTGCCGGTGGCGGGATTCACGCGCGTGTCGCTGAAATTGATGTGGCCCTTGCGCGGGAACGCGGAGCCGTCCGAGAGGCGGACCGTGACGTCGTAGGCGTTGCCCTTCGGCAGCACGAGCCGGCCCGCGGCGACCGCGCGTTCGAGCCCCAGCCGGTCGTTTTCCGAGACGTTGAACGGCACCCAGATCGGGTCGACCTGCCAAATCATGGTGAGCAGCGTCTCGTTGGCATTGACGAGGCTGCCTTCCGACTTGTTCGCGCGGCTCGACAGGCCCGCGATCGGCGCGTTGACTCGCGTGTACCCCAGGCTCAGGTTCACCTCGGCGAGCCGCGCCTCGGCAGCCTTCATCGTCGCGCGGGCGAGCTCCGCGTTCGAGATCGCGTCGTCGGCCTCCTTCTGCCCGATCGCGCGCCGCTCGGCCAACGGCTTCAGACGCGCGACCTCGCGCTCGGCCTGGGTGAGCTGGGCGCGCGCCCGGGCGACTTCGGCATCGGCCGCCGCCGCCTGCGCTTCCAGCGGCTTCGGATCGATAATGAACAATGGCTGCCCGGCCTTCACCGGCGCGCCTTCCGCGAACAGGCGCTTGTCGAGAATGCCGGTCACGCGCGCCCGGACCTCGACTTCCTTCGACCCCGCCGTCTGCCCGACATACTCGTAGCTGACGGGAAGCGTCCTTGACTGCAGCACGAGGGTCGTGACCGCAGCCGGGGGAAAGCCTTGAAAGCCCCCCTGCGGCGCGGGGCCGCAGGCGGCGACGAGCAGCGCGAGGCCGGCGACGGCAAAAGGCCGCGCTGCGGCAGGGCATTCGGGAGGCATGGCTGAAGGCATGGTGAGCTCCGGATTCGGCCGGGGTTGGTCGCGGCCGCAGCGCGACCCCGCGGGAAGCCCGCCACGCGGCCTGGCGGCGGTCGCGGATGACGTCCGCGTCGGTCGACGCGCATAATTACCACTTCCCGTTCATCTTGCGAAGACCCCATGAGCACAATCAGGAAAGTCGGCGTCATCGGCGCCGGAACGATGGGCAACGGCATCGCGCAGGCCTGCGCGGTTTCGGGCATCGAAGTGGTGATGGTGGACGTCGCGGAAGCCGCGGTGCTGCGCGGGCTCGCGGCGCTCACCGGGAGCCTCGACCGGCTGCTGAAGAAGGAAAAGATCACCGCGGCGGACAAGGATGCGGCGCTGAAACGCATCCACGGCACAACGAGCTACGACGCGCTGAAGAGCTGCGATCTCGTCATCGAGGCGGCAACCGAGAACGAGGAGCTCAAGGTCAAGATCCTGAAGCAGGTCGACGCGCTGGCGGGTCCCGCCGTGATCCTCGCCACGAATACGTCGTCGATCTCCATCACCAAGCTTGCCGCGGTCACGTCGCGACCCGGGAAATTCGTCGGCATGCATTTCTTCAACCCGGTGCCGATGATGACGCTCGTCGAGTTGATCCGCGGTCTGCAGACCGAGGATGCGACTGTGGCCGCTGTCGCGGCGCTGGCGAAAACGCTTGGCAAGACGCCGATCGTCGTCAAGAACAGCCCCGGCTTCGTTGTCAACCGGATACTCTGCCCGATGATCAACGAGGCAGTGTTCGCGCTGCAGGAAGGGCTGGCGACGGCAGAGGAGATC
Organism: uncultured beta proteobacterium; assembly: GCA_963823215.1. GTDB lineage: Bacteria > Pseudomonadota > Gammaproteobacteria > Burkholderiales > Casimicrobiaceae > CAIWHR01. Next base: position 702,917 of record CAWGKT010000012.1, on the reverse strand, counting down.
GACAACGGGATGAAGCTCGGCTGCAGCCACCCGATCGGCCCGCTCGCGCTCGCCGACATGGTCGGCCTCGACGTGCTGATCGCCGTGATGGAGGTGTTCTACCGCGACTTCAACGATCCGAAATACCGCCCCGCGCTGCTGCTGAAGGAGATGGTGGCGGCAGGCCATCTCGGGCGCAAATCGGGCCGCGGCTTCTACGTCTACAAGTGACGGCGGGACGGGACATGACCTACGAAACGATCGTTCTCGGTCAACCGGAGCCCGGCATCTGGCAGCTGACCGTCAACCGCCCGGCCGCGCTCAACGCGCTGTCGCCGCAGGTGCTCTACGAGATCGCCACGGCCGTGGCCCACGTCAACGCCGACGCGAACGCGCGCGTCCTGCTGGTCACCGGTGCCGGCGACAAGGCGTTCGTCGCGGGTGCCGACATCGCGGCGATGAGCTCGATGACCGTCATCGAAGGCCGCGAGTTCGCGCTTCGGGGCCACGCCACGCTGCGCTCGCTGGAGCTCTCGCCGTTCCCGGTGATCGCGCTCGTCAATGGCTTCGCGCTGGGTGGCGGCTGCGAGCTCGCTCTCGCCTGCGACTGGATCGTCGCCTCGGAGAAGGCTGTCTTCGGTCAGCCGGAGGTCAATCTCGGCGTCTGTCCGGGCTTCGGCGGGACGCAGCGCCTCGGGCGTGTCGTGGGCAAGGCGATGGCGCTGGAGATCATCTGCACCGGGCGCCAGGTGAAGGCCAACGAGGCACTGCGCATCGGCCTCGCCAATCGCGTCGTTCCGCACGACCAGCTGCACGAGGAGGGGCTTAAGCTCGCGCGGATGATCGCAGCGAAGGGACCGCTCGCGGTGAAGATGGCGAAGCACCTCGTGCAGCGGGGCCAGGACATCGATCTCGCGAATGCCAACGCGATGGAGGCCGACGTGTTCGGCTACCTGTGCGCGACCGAGGACCGGCACGAGGGCATGGCGGCGTTCCTGGGCAAGCGCCCGCCGAAATTCAAGGGCCGATAAGGGCACCCGCGCTTGCTGTGTGCGGCGACGCCGCATTCCCGGCCACCGCCGGCGCTGCGGGGTCAGCCGTGGCCGTGCGCAGGCTCGTTGGGTCGCGCCAGGACGTAGACCGTGCCGGTGAAGCCGGCGACGAGCGTCCCGTCGGCGCGCGTTACGTCGATGCGGTAGACGGCGATCTTGCGCGTGCGCGAGAGCTCGGTGGCGGTCGCGGTCAGCTGGTCGCCCAGTTTCGCCGCGACGTGGTACGTTATGTGCGCGTCGATGCCCACCGCGATCATGCCGTGCGAATTCGACGCCAGGCCGAACGCCGTGTCGGCCAGCGTGAATATCACGCCGCCGTGGCACGCGCCGTTGAAGTTGATGTGCGCGGCGGCGACCTCGAGTGCCACCGTCGCGTGACCCTGGCCGGCGTCGACGCAGCGGATGCCGCAGGAATTCACGAACGGGTCGCGCGCGGCGAGCCGCATGATCCGGTTAATCGCCTGTGTCTTGTGGTCCATCGTGCGGGTCTCCTGTTCCGGGTTACCCCCCCGGCTCAGCGCCGGGTTGTGGCGCCGGCCGTCGATGCGCCCGGCAGCGACTTGCCGATCGCTTCGCGGTCAGGGTCGACGCTTTCCGGTTCGTTCCCGTCAAAGCCGGTGAAGCGGGCGAACGCGGTGACCGGCGCGCGGTCGGTGACGAGCCGGTTTTCCGGCGCGTCGGGGTCGGCGTGCCCGAGCGACATCGCGCAGATCACGCTTTCGGTGGCCTCAAGCAACAGCTCGCGCCTGATCACACGGTGGAACTTCAGGAACGACGCCTGCGCGCAGGTGTCGAGGCCGCGGGCGCGCGCCGCGACCATCACGTTCTGGAGGAACATCCCGTAGTCGAGCCAGCTTCCCCGCTCGAGATTGCGGTCGATCGTGAAAATGAGCCCGATCGGCGCGCCGAAAAAGAGATAGTTGCGTCCGTGCTGGCGATGCATGCCGGTCGTGTCGCCGCGGTCGATGCCGAGGAGACCGTACAGGTCCCAGCCGATGCGCCGCCTCCGACCGAGATAAGGCTCGTACCATTCGACCGGATAATAGGGATGCTCCTCTGCGTGCGCATCCTGCTCCTCGCGGCGCGCGCGCAGGACCGCCTCCGAGAGCGCCCGCTTGCGCTCGCCGGTCAGGACATGGACATGCCACGGCTGGGTGTTGGTGCCGCTGGGCGCCCGGCTCGCCACGGTCAGGATTTCCTCGATCGTCGCCCGCGGCACCGGAGTGGGCAGGAACGCGCGCACCGAGCGGCGCGTCGTGATCGCCCGGTCCGCCGCCGCGATGTCGTCCGGTGACGGGGTCGCCGGGACCTTGAAACGGCGCCCGCGTCCGGCTTCCTGCGCATGAGCGATGACGGCGTCAATGACGGCCGCGATGCCTTCCCCGCGCGTTGCGGCGGTCTTCAGCACCTTGACCGGCGCCATCCCGGCGCGACGCAGCCGGAGCATGTCCTCGAGATCGCGCACGGTGACCTCGGCGGACGGCAGATCGCCCTTGCTCACGACCAGGATGTCGGCGATCTCGAGGATGCCGGCCTTGATTGCCTGCACGCTGTCGCCGTGTCCGGGCGCACAGACGACGAGCCGGGTGTCCGCGAGCCGGGTGATCTCGACTTCGGATTGTCCGGCGCCGACCGTCTCGACGATGATCGTGTCGAATCCGGCGGCATCCAGCACGTCGACGATGGCTCCGGTCGTGCGCGACATCCCGCCGAGATGGCCGCGGGAGGCGAGCGAGCGGATGAAGACGTTCTCGTGCGCACCGTGCTCGCCCATGCGGACGCGGTCGCCGAGCACGGCGCCGCCGGTGATGGGACTGGAGGGGTCGACGGCAACGACCGCGATCCGCTGACCGCGCGCGAGCAGGGCGCCCAGCAGCGCGTTGATCAGCGTCGATTTGCCGGCGCCCGGCGCGCCGGTGATGCCCAGCACGTGCGCGCGGCCGAGGTGCGCGGCAATGGCAACGGCGATGGCGCGCGCGCCGGTCTCTCCTTGCTCGATCGCGCTGATCGCGCGCGCGATCGCGCGCCGGTCGCCGGCGAGAATCGCGGCCTCCCGCGGTTGCGGCACGGCGCTCACCGGTCCATGTGGACTCACACGACGGCCTGCACGTGCCCGAACCCCATCTCGCGGCGGAGCGTCGCGCAGATTTCCCCGTGCGTGGAGCCGGCTTCCGCCGCGGCTACGACCTGCGCGAAGACGTTGTCCGTCGGATCGTTGGCCGCGCGGGCCAGCGCGTTCAGCGCCTTGGCGACGGCCTCCTGCGAACGTGCCGCCCGCCACGCGCGGAAGGCGGCGATGTGGTCGTGCATCTTGCGCGGATCCGGCTTCGGCTGCGATGGCCGCGCGCTGCGGTCCTCGTCGACGCGGTAGGCATTGACGCCGACAACGGTCTGGCGGCCGGTCTCGATGTCATCCTGGAACCGGCGCGCCGATTCGCCGATCTGCCTTCTGCACGATGCCGGCCGCGACGGCGGCGTACATGCCACCCGCGTCCTCGACCGTGCGCATCGAGCGCAGGATCTGCGCTTCCATCTCGTCGGTGAGCGTCTCGACGTAATAGCTGCCGCCGAGCGGGTCGATGACGTCGGTCAGGTGCGCCTCATCGCGCAGGATGTTCTGCGTGGCCACCGCGATGCGCGCGCCGTGCTCGGTCGGGCAGGACAGTGCTTCGTCGTAAGCGTCGGTGTGCAGCGACTGCAGGCCGCCGAGGATGCCGGCCATCGCCTGCACGGTGACGCGGGCGATGTTGTTCTGCGGCTGCTGTCGCGTGAGATCGACGCCGGAGGTCTGCGCGTGGAACTTGAAGCGCCAGCTCCGCGGATCCTTTGCGCCGTAGCGCTCGCGCGCCAGCCGCGCCCAGATGCGGCGTCCGGCGCGGAACCGCGCGATCTCCTCGAAGAACGACAGCGAGATGTCGAAGAAGAACGTGAAGCGCGGCAGGAACTCGTCGGGATCCATCCCGCGCGCGACGCAGTCGTCGGCGTTCTGCAGCGCGGTGGCGAAGGTGAATGCCATGGCCTCGGCCGGCGTGGCGCCGGCCTGCTGCATGTGCTGGCCGACCACCGACATCGGGTTCCACTTCGGCAGGTGCCGGTTGCAGAAATCGATGTGGTCGCCGAGGATCCGTCGCGCGCCCGGCAGCGCGATCCGGAAGAACATGTGGTTCGCCACATAGTGGCTGAGGTAGTCGCTCTGGTTCGACGTGCCGGAAATCGCGCTCCAGGGAACCCCGCGGCGCTTTCCCGTGGCGAGCAGGAACGCGAGCAGCGTGAACGGCGACGGGTCGTTCATCGCGCAGGACATCGAACCCAGGTCCAATCCCGCGAGGCAGGTGTCCATGTGCTCGACCGTGTTGACGACGACGCCGCAGGTGCCGAGGAGCTCCTCGTGCACGTCGTCCATGTCGTACCCCCGATACACCGAATTGCATGGGATCAGCGACACCGCGCTCGCCCCCTGCCCGATGATCGCGGACAGCCGCGCGTTGTAATCGGCAGGCGTGCCGAGCCCGATCAGCTGGCGCTGAGTCCACGTCCGGCCCCGGTGCATCGTCGGGTAGATGCCGCGCGTGTACGGCGGCTGGCCCGGAAAGCCGACGTCGGCATCGTGCCGATCGCCGTTCCAGTCGCGCGGCGTGTACATCGGCCTGATGGCGATGCCGGAACGGTTGCGCACGTCCTTGTCCGTGCCGATCTGCGCGGCATATTCCCGCTGCCACCGGTCTTCGCCGGCGGCGGGTTCTAGCAGTGTCTTGTCGAGCGGCTTGTTCATGCCGGACCCTTCCTGTCTAGATGGCAGCGCGCTGCGCGCGCAGCGCCGGCGTGATGTCGCGGATGTACTGCGCGATGTCCTCGAGCGCGCCGCCCGGGTGGAACACCTTCGCCACCCCGGCGGCGAGCAGCATGTCCTCGTCCTCGTCGGGAACGATCCCGCCGACGATGACGGCGACGTCGGCGAGGCCGGCGGCGCGCAGCGCGGCGACGAGCTTCGGCACGATCAGGTGGTCGGTCGCGAGCGAGGAGATGCCGATCACGTCCACGTCCTCTTCGGTCGCGAGCTTGACGACGGCCGGGATCTCCTGCCACGGCGGCGTGTAGATCACTTCCATGCCGGCGTCGCGCAGATACGCGGCGACGATCCGGCTGCCGCGGTCGTGGCCGTCGAGGCCGATCTTGGTGACGAGCACCTTGGGGCGGATGTCCATGGCCTATTGCGCTGCGACGGGTGCGCGCAGCAGCGCAACGAAATGCCGGGCGATCGAGCGCGGGCTGTAACGGCCCGGCCGGTACCAGGTCTGCGCCCAGTTGAGCGCGCCCAGCAGCATCAGCCGCAGGCCGCGCCGGTCGACACCGCGGCCGACGGGCAGCGCGTCGACGAGTTCGGCGAACAGTCGCTCGTACGCGTCGCGAAGCAGGACGAGCTGCGCGGCAGCCGCGGGCACGTCGGTCGGCCGTACGCGGATCACGACCTGCGCGTAACCAGTCTCCTCCAGCACGGCCTCGAGATGCGCGATGCAGGCGGCTTCAAGCCGCTCCCAGGCTTCGGGCTTGTCGTGAATCGCAGCCTGCACGCGCTCGGAGATGCGACGGACCCCCTCCGCGTAGACGGCGACGAGCAGCAGGTCCTTGGTGGCGAAATGATAGTAGACCGACCCGGGAAGCATCGGCACCGACCGGACGATGTCGCGGATCGACGTTCCGTGGAAGCCCTGGGACCCGAAGAGCCGGGCCGCCTCGTCGAGGAGCGCCGGCAGGCGGTTGTCGGCGCGGGGAGCGCGTTGTGGCCGGGACATCGAAGGCGTCCTTTAAAGAAAACAAACGTTTGTCTTTTATCATTGGGCGCTGGTGATCGTCAACCCTCGACTGAGGGTCAGGAAGGTATGTATCGCCTTCCGGGGCGATTCTATAGAATCAGTTGGCTAACAGCCGGACCTGAACCGGCGGGAATCGACGTCGAGGAGTCAAGCGGTGCCACCCCCATCCGCGCTTACCGAGCTGGACACGTTTCCTCGCCTGCTGCTCAACCATGCAGCCATCCGGGCCCAACACCCGGCCACGCGCGAGAAGGACCTCGGCATCTGGCAGACATGGACGTGGTCGCAGGTGACCGACGAGGTGCGGGCGCTGGCCTGTGGCCTGGCGGCGCTAGGCTTCAAGCGCGGAATGAATCTCGCGATCATCGGCGACAATCGCCCGCGCCTCTACTGGACGATGGCCGCGGTCCAGGCGTTAGGCGGCGTGCCGGTCCCTCTCTACCAGGACGCCGTGGCCGAGGAGATGGTCTACGTGCTGAACGACGCGGACGTGCATTTCGCCGTCGTCGAGGACCAGGAGCAGGTCGACAAGCTGCTGGAGATTCGGGAGCGCTGCCGCAATCTCGCGCACATCGTCTTCGACGACCCGCGCGGGCTGCGGCACTACACGCAGGACTATCTGCACAGCTTCGACGGCATCCAGGGAATGGGCCGCGCCCACCACGACGCGCATCCGGATTTCTTCGCCGAGGAGGTCGCGGCAGGACGTACCGAGGATGTCGCCGTCATGGTCTACACGTCGGGGACCACGGGCAAGCCGAAGGGCGTCTGCCTCACCCACGCCGCGCTGATCGCCGCCGCGCGCGGCGGCGTCGAATTCGATCGGCTGACTGCCGACGAGGACGTGCTCTCGTACCTGCCGATGGCGTGGATCGGCGACCACCTGTTCTCCTACTGCGAGTGGCAGATGGCGGGCTTCACGATCAACTGCCCCGAGTCCGGCGACACGGTGATGACGGACCTGCGCGAGATCGGCCCCACGTTCTACTTCGCGCCGCCGCGCGTGTTCGAGAACCTGCTGACGCAGGTGATGATCCGCATGGAGGATGCCGGGAAGCTCAAGCGCTCGGCGTTTCACTATTTCATGGAGGTCGCCCGCCGCTGCGGCGCCGAGATCCTGGACGGCAAGCCGGGGATTCGGCTTGCCGATCGCCTCCTCTACGCGCTCGGCAACATCCTTATCTACGGCCCGTTGCGCAACGTGCTCGGGATGAGCCGGATTCGCGTCGCATATACCGCCGGGGCGGCGATCGGGCCGGACCTGTTCCGCTTCTACCGCTCGATCGGCATCAACATGAAGCAGCTCTACGGCGCCACGGAGACGTGCGCCTACGTGTGCCTCCAGCCGGACGGCGACATCAAGCTCGATTCGGTCGGCAAGCCGGCGCCGGGCGTTGAAGTGAAGATCGCCGAGAACGGCGAGGTGCTGGTGAAGAGCGCAGCGATGCTGAAGGAGTACTACAAGCGGCCCGACGCCACGGCGGAATCGATCGACGGCGACGGCTACTTCCACACCGGCGATGCAGGCATCTTCGACAGCGACGGGCACCTCAAGATCATCGATCGGGCCAAGGATGTCGGCAAGCTCGCCAACGGCGCGCTGTTCGCGCCGAACTACGTCGAGAACAAGCTCAAGTTCTTCTCGCACATCAAGGAAGCGGTCGCCTTCGGCAACGGGCGCGACATGGTGTGCGCGTTCATCAACATCGACATGTCGTCCATCGGCAACTGGGCGGAGCGGCGCGGCCTTGCGTATTCGGGCTACACCGACCTCGCCGCCCGCGAGGAGGTCTGCAACCTGGTCCAGGAGTGCGTCGAGAAGGTCAATGCGGAGCTCGCGCGCGACCCGGTGCTGTGCCACTCGCAGGTCCGCCGTTTCCTGGTGCTGCACAAGGAGCTCGATCCGGACGACGACGAGCTCACCCGCACCCGCAAGGTGCGCCGGAATTTCATCGCCGAGAAGTACGGGGTGCTGATCGATGCGCTGTATTCGGAGAAGACGAACCAGTTCATCGAGACGCAGGTGAAGTTCGAGGACGGCCGCACCGGCACCATCAGCGCGGACCTGCGCATCCGCGATGCCGCGGTCTACGATCCCGTGGCCGAGGCGGCCTGACGCCGCCGGTCCGCGCGGGTGGCGAAATTGTCAACGATGAGCGAGCGGCACAGAGACCATGGCTGAGCGGACGATACGGGACCGGGTGACCCTGCACGACGACATCGGCGCGATGGAGGCTGATTTTTCGGGGATGACGTTCGCGACCGAGGCGCAGGTCGACGAGTTCTACGACGAGGCGGACCGGCGGATGGAAGCGACCGGCAAGCGCTGGTATTTTCTCGTCATCTACACCGATTGCTTCATCGCGCCCGAGGTCTGGGAGCGCTTCGCCGCACGCGGCAAGAATACGAACGTCAAGCACGGGCTGGGCACGGTGCGGGTCGGCACCAGCGCGGGCACCCGGGAGACCATCCGCCAGCGCGCGCAGCGCGACATGTTCCGCGCCAACATCCATGACACGCGCGACCAGGCGATCCTGGCGCTCGGCGAAATGCGGAAGCGGCACGAAACGCTCGACGGGAAGTCGGGCGCGGCCGCCGATGGCGGCGACGGCATCGTCCGGGTCGACGACATCCACCTCCACTTCGGCGGCGTGAAGGCGATTGCGGGCGTCGGCTTCGGGGTCAACCGCGGCGAGATTTCGTCGATCATCGGCCCCAATGGCGCGGGCAAGAGCTCGATGCTGAACGTCATCAGCGGCTTCTACCGGCCGTCGCGCGGCCGGATCTATTTCGAGGGCAAGGATCGCACGCACCTGGCGGCGCACGACGTCGCCCGCTTGGGCTTCGCCCGGACGTTCCAGAACATCGCGCTGTTCAAGGGCATGTCGACGCTCGACAACATCATGACCGGGCGCTCGCTCAAGATCAAAGGCAACTTCCTGACCGACGCGCTGTACTGGGGATTCGCGCAGAAGGAGGAGACCGCGCAGCGCGAGCACGTCGAGAAGATCATCGACTTCCTCGAGATCCAGGCGATCCGGAAGACCCCGGTGGGCAAGCTCCCCTATGGCCTGCAGAAGCGCGTGGAGCTGGCGCGGGCGCTGGCGATGGAGCCCAAGGTGCTGCTGCTCGACGAGCCGATGGCAGGCATGAACGTCGAGGAGAAGGAGGACATGGTCCGCTTCATCCTCGACGTCAACGACCAGTGGGGCACCACGATCATCCTGATCGAGCACGACATGGGCGTGGTGATGGACATCTCCCATTACGTCGTCGTCATGGATCACGGCGGGAAGATCGCCGAGGGAACGCCGGGTGAAGTGAAGGCGGATCCGGTCGTCATCCGGGCCTACCTCGGGGCGCATTAGGATGATGCCCCCGAAGCTCACTACGTTCGCCTCCCCCCGAGGGGGCGCTCGGCGCCCTTCGGGCGGCCGTGCGGGCGCCGATGAACGGCCCCCGATGCTCACTGCGTTCGCCTCCCCCCGAGGGGGCGCTCGGCGCCCTTCGGGCGGCCGTGCGGGCGCCGATGAACGGCCCCCGATGCTCACTGCGTTCGCCTCCCCCCGAGGGGGCGCTCGGCGCCCTTCGGGCGGCCGTGCGGGCGCCGAGGAGAGGCGATGAACTGGCAATTCTTCGTGGAAGTTCTGGTCGGCGGACTGCTCGCCGGCGTCATGTATTCGCTGGTGGCGCTCGGCTTCGTGCTGATCTACAAGGCATCCGGCGTGTTCAATTTCGCGCAGGGCGCGATGGTGTTCTTTGCCGCGCTCACGTTCGTTTCTCTGGTCGAGAAGGGCGTGAATTTCTGGCTTGCCATCGTGATGACGCTGGCGGTGATGGTCGTGCTCGGGATTTCCATCGAGCGGTTGGTGCTGCGACCATTGGTCAACCAGCCGCAGATCACGCTGTTCATGGCGACGATCGGTCTGACCTTCGTCCTGGAAGGTCTCTCGCAGCTCTTCTGGGGGGCGCAGCCGCACGGCCTCGAGCTCGGAATCCCCGACGAGCCGATGAAGTGGCTTTCCGAAAATGTTGGCATCAACATCAGCCAGTTCGACGTGTTTGCCGCGGTGGTCGCCGGCACCCTCGTGGCCGCGTTGGCGGTCTTCTTCCAGACGACGCGCATCGGCCGTGCGCTGCGCGCGGTCGCGGACGATCATCAGGCGGCACTTGCGGTCGGCATTCCGCTCCGGCAGATCTGGGCCATCGTATGGACGGTGGCGGGATTCGTCGCGCTGGTCGCGGGCCTCCTGTGGGGCGCGCGCAACGGCGTGCAGTTTGCGCTGACGTTCATCGCGCTGAAGGCGCTGCCGGTGCTGATTCTGGGGGGCTTCGAATCGGTTGCCGGCGCGATCGTCGGCGGGCTCATCATCGGCGCCTCGGAGAAGCTGGCCGAGGTCTATCTCGGTCCGTACGTGGGCGGGGGTCTCGAGTCCTGGTTCCCGTACGTGCTCGCGCTGGCCTTCTTGCTGATACGGCCCGAAGGGCTGTTCGGCGAAAAGCGGATCGAGCGGGTGTAGGCCATGCTCTATCGCGAAGCAGGTCAGTTCAAGACCACCTACTCGGCCGATCAGCAGGTCTTTCCGATCCAGCAGGACCGCATCGCCGTCGCGGTCCTGCTCGTCGTCGCCTTTGTCGGGGTGCCGCTCGTCGCCAACCAATACTGGCTCTCGGCCATCCTGACGCCATTCCTCATCCTGGCGCTCGCCACGCTGGGGTTGAACATCCTGACCGGCTATGCGGGCCAGCTCTCGCTTGGAACCGCGGCGTTCATGGCGGTGGGCGCGTTCATGGCGTACAACTTCGAGCTGCGGCTGCCGTGGCTGCCGACCCTCGTGTCCTTCGCGCTGGCCGGCCTGTGCGCGGCCGCGGTCGGCATCGTGTTCGGATTGCCTTCGCTGCGCATCAAGGGGTTCTATCTCGCCGTCGCGACGTTGGCCTGCCAGTTCTTCGTGCTGTGGGCGCTGCAGCGCATCGGGTGGTTCACCAATCACAGCGCCTCGGGCGTGATCACGGCGCAGAAGGTCGTGATTCTCGGCTACACGTTCGATTCGCCAGCCGAAAAATACATGCTGACCCTTTGCGTCGTCGCGGTGCTCGCGGTGCTGGCCAAGAACATGCTGCGCAGCGAGACCGGGCGCAAGTTCATGGCGGTGCGCGACATGGACCTCGCGGCCGAGGTGATCGGCATCCGGATGATGCAGACCAAGCTGCTCGCGTTCGCGATCAGCTCGTTCTATTGCGGTGTCGCCGGCGCCCTGTATGCGTACACCTATCTCGGCACCGTCGAGCCGGAGGCGTTCAATCTGGACCTGTCCTTCCGGATCCTGTTCATGGTGATCATCGGCGGGGTGGGCAGCATCCTGGGCTCGTTCATGGGCGCCGCCTTCATCGTGCTGCTGCCGATATTCCTCAATACCATGGCCGGCCCGCTCGAGCATCTGCTCGGCCTCACGCTGCCGGCGGGGCTCATGTCCAACCTCGAACTGATCGTTTTCGGGGCGCTCATCATCTTCTTCCTGATCGTTGAGCCGCACGGCCTGGCGAGGCTGTGGCAGATCGGCAAGGAAAAACTCCGGCTCTGGCCCTTCCCGCATTGATGTTGCGGTGCAATATCGCAAGGAGGAAGGGGCAACTGCCGTTCGCTGTTTTCTTGAGGCGCGTCATTGACATGGCGCCCGGTCTCGCCAATGCTGTGCAAGCTTGATTCGCTGTCGAAGGCTTTTTCCTAGGAGGAGCAACATGAAGGCAATCAGATCGGCCCTGCTGGGCATCGTGCTGGCCGGCGTAGGAACCGTCGCCTCGGCCCAGAACGAGCAGTTCATCCCGATGGCCGGGTACTGGGTCGGCGCATACGCGGCTGGCGGATCCGGGATCTACGGCGGCTTCATCGATTACGTCAACATGATCAATGCGCGCGACGGCGGCGTGAACGGCGTCAAGCTGACGTACGAGAAGTGCGAGACCGAGTACAACAACGCGCGCGGCGTCGAGTGCTATGAGCGGCTCAAGAACAAGGGCCCGACCGGCGCATCGGTGTTCCACATGCTGTCGACCGGCATCACCTATTCCGTGATCGACAAGGCAACTGCCGACAAGATCCCGGTGATCTCGATCGGCTACGGGCGCACCGACGCGTCCGACGGCCGCGTCTTTCCGTACATCTTTCCGCTCGTGACCAACTACTGGTCGCAGAACACCGCCAAGATCAAGTTCATCGGCTCGAAGGAAGGCGGGATGGACAAGCTCAAGGGCAAGAAGATCGTGAACATCTATCACGACTCCGCCTACGGCAAGGAAACGATCCCGGTGCTCGACGCGCAGGCAAAGATGTACGGCTTCACCATCACGCACATCCCGGTGCCGCATCCGGGCAACGAGCAGGGCGCGCAGTGGCTGCAGATCCGGCAGATCAAGCCCGACTGGGTGATCCTGCGCGGATGGGGCGTGATGAATCCCACGGCGCTCAAGGCCGCGGCGAAGGTCGGCTTCCCGAGTGATCACATCATAGGTGTCTGGTGGTCCGGAGCGGAAGAAGACACGATTCCCGCGGGCGCCGCGGCCAAGGGGTACATCGCGGCCGGCTTCAACGTCGCGGGCGCGAACTTCCCGGTGGTCCAGGAGATCAAGAAGGTCGTATACGGGAAGGGCAAGGGGGAGATGGAGGACCAGACGCGCATCGGCTCGATCTACTACAACCGCGGCGTCGTCCACGGCATCATCACCGTCGAGGCCATCCGCAAGGCGCAGGAGAAGTACGGCAAGAAGTCGCTGACGCCCGAGCAGGTCCGCTGGGGCATCGAAAACCTCAACATCACCGAGGCGCGGCTGAAGGAACTGGGCGCCGTCGGCTTCATGCAGGCGCTGAAGGTCACCTGCGCCGATCACGAGGGTGGCGGCGCGGTCAAGTTCCAGCAATGGGACGGCACGAAGTGGAACGTGATCACCGACTGGATCCAGCCGGACAAGAAACTGGTGCGGGAGATGATCGAACAGTCCGCGGCCGGCTATGCGAAGGAAAAGAACATCACCCCGCGCGATTGCAGCAAGGAGAGTTGATAGGGCACGCGTGACGGGTTGCACGCCGACGAATCGGCGGGCAACGTCGTTGGCGTGACGCACTGACTCGCGGGATTCGAGCGTCGGCTTTGCCGACGTTCGATCCGGCGGATTCGTGAACCCCGGGAAGGCCTGGCTTCTTCCGCAACGCCGCATTCGTACTGCTCCGACATTCTCTGCCGCGAATATCCATATGCCTGCCGCCGCCCTTGCCCCTGGGCCCGATGCCGCCACCGCGTATCTGGCGATCAACAACATCGAGGTCATCTACGACCACGTGATCCTGGTGTTGAAGGGGGTGTCCCTGCACGTGCCGGAGGGGAAGATCGTCACGCTGCTCGGCGCGAACGGCGCGGGCAAGACGACGACGCTGAAGGCGATCTCGAACCTCCTTCGCGCCGAGCGTGGCGACGTCACCAAGGGCACAATCGAGTTCATGGGGCAGCGCGTCGATCGGCGCACACCGAACGAGCTCGTGCGCATGGGCGTGTGCCAGGTCATGGAAGGCCGGCACTGTTTCCAGCACCTGACGGTCGAGGAAAATCTGCTGACCGGAGCGTTCACCCGGAACATCAGCCGCGCCGACCTCAAACGCGATCTCGAGCTCGTCTACGCGTATTTCCCGCGGCTCAAGGAACGGCGGTCGAGCCAATCGGGCTACACGTCCGGCGGTGAGCAGCAGATGACCGCGATCGGCCGCGCGCTGATGGCCCGCCCGAAGATGATCCTGTTAGACGAGCCGTCGATGGGCCTCGCGCCGCAGCTGGTCGAGGAGATCTTCGAGATCGTCCGCGACTTGAACACCAAGGAGCGCGTGTCGTTCCTGCTCGCCGAGCAGAACACGATGGTAGCCCTGCGCTTCGCCGACTACGGCTACATCCTCGAGAACGGCCGCGTCGTGATGGACGGCGCCGCGAAGGACCTCGCGCAGAACGAGGACGTCAAGGAGTTCTACCTCGGGCTGTCGACCTCGGGGCGAAGGAGCTTTCGCGACGTCAAGCACTATCGCCGCCGCAAGCGCTGGCTCGCCTAGCAACATGGCCGAGCATTTCGATACACAGGAAACCCGGGATCCGGAGCGCAGGGAGCGCGAACAGCTGGCGCAATTGCCGCGGCAGATTGCGCACGCGAAGGCCCATGCGCCGGCGTTCGCGCGCATCCTGGCTGGCGTAGACGCCGCCGCGATCACGACCCGCGCGGCGCTCGCTCGGCTGCCGGTGACGCGCAAGTCGGAACTCCTCGATCTGCAGAAAGCGGACCGTCCGTTCGGCGGCCTCGCGGCAACGCATTGGGGCGACGCGACGCGCGTCTTTGCGTCACCCGGTCCGATTTATGAGCCCGAAGGTCGCCGTGCGGACTACTGGCGGCTGGCACGGCCTCTGTTCGCGGCCGGCTTTCGCCGTGGCGATCTCGTGCACAACTGTTTTTCGTACCACTTCACGCCGGCGGGATCGATGCTGGAAACCGGAGCGCACGCGCTCGGCTGCACCGTCTTCCCGGCCGGCATCGGGCAGACGGAGCAGCAGGTGCAGGCCATGGCCGAGCTGAGGCCGGCCGGCTATGTCGGCACACCGTCCTTTCTCAAGATCATTCTCGAGAAGGCGGACGAGATGGGCATTGCGTTGCCGAGCCTCACCAAGGCGCTCGTTTCCGCCGAAGCGTTCCCGAAGAGCTTCTCCGACGCGCTGCTCGCCCGCGGCATCGCCGGCTACCAGGCGTACGCGTCGGCCGACCTCGGCACCATCGCCTACGAGACCGAGGCACGCGAAGGGCTCGTGGTCGACGAAGGCGTACTGATCGAGATCGTGCGTCCCGGCACCGGCGATCCCGTCGCGGCGGGTGAGGTCGGAGAGGTCGTCGTGACCTCGCTCTTCAACGCCGATTACCCGATGATCCGCTTCGGCACCGGTGACCTCTCCGCCGTCCTGCCGGGGATGAGCCCGTGCGGTCGCACCAACCTGCGGATCAAGGGCTGGATGGGTCGCGCCGACCAGACGACCAAGGTGAAGGGAATGTTCGTGCATCCGGCGCAGGTCGCCGCGATCACGGCCCGCCACCCGGAAATCGGAAAGGCGCGCCTCGTCGTCGACAATGCCGAAGGCGCGGATCGCATGACGCTCAATGTCGAAGTGCCAGGCAATCGGTCGTCGATGGCGGACGCAATCGTCGTATCGATTCGCGAGATCACGAAGCTGCGTGGCGACGTCGTATTCCACGCGCCGGGCGAATTGCCCAACGACGGCAGGGTGATCGACGACGTGCGCAAGTATGACTGACGGTCAGCACCGCTGGCGCCGGTCGTATGACATTAGCATTGCCTCGGCCCCCTTTTCGCGCTAGGCTTGAAGTTCCACCCTCCCGAAAGGCCCACACCATGTCCCTCTGGAAAGACAATACGGCCCCCAGGCCGACCCCTGCGCCTGCTCCCGAAACGAGGGAACCGGCCCGGTTCGACGCTCCGTCGAAGCCCGAGCTTGTTCCGAGTCCCGTTGTCGCACCGGCTCCGGTGGTGCGCGCCGATACCGGCCTGCCCCGCAAGGAATCGCTGATTGCGGCCGACATCACCATCGAAGGCAAGATCGAAGGCGGCGGCAGTGTGCGCATCGCCGGCAAGTTCAAGGGCGACGCCAGCGTCCAGGGCGACCTCACCATCGAGGCCGGCGCCAAGCTGACCGGTAGCGTGCGCGCCGACAAGGTCACGATCGCCGGCGAATTGGAAGGCAACGTCGAGGAAGCCTCGCACATCGAGCTGCTGCCGACCGGCGTGGTGATCGGCGACCTGAAGGCTGGTTCGCTGACGGTCGCGGCCGGCGCCCGCATGCGCGGTCAGGCCGACTTCGGCTGGGGCGACGGCAAGGGCGCGAAAGCCGGCAGGCACGGCAGCGACCATGGTTCGGGCAGCGGCCTAAGCTCATGACCAGCGTGCGTCCGGGCAGTCCCGGGGCGACTCGCATTTGTCCGCATTGCCGAGAGACGGTCCTCGAAAGCGGTATCGTGTGTCCGGCCTGCCGGCATTACCTGCGCGCCGATGCCCCCGTCGAGGAGCCCCAGGCGCCGGCGCTCACGCCGTTGCGCATCGAAGGCAGCATCCGGCACCCGGTCGACGGCGAACCCTGGGAATACACCGTCGTCGTGTCGATAGCTGACGATCACGGCAAGGAAATCGCCCATAAGCTCATCGGCGTGGGCGCGATGAACCCGAACGAGCAACGCACCTTCACGCTGTCGGTCGAAGCCGTGCCGGCGAAGGCGAGGGGCCCCGGGAAAGGCGGCACGCGGCACTGAGCGCGCGTCCATACGACGACGCGAGGCGAGCGTGCTGCGGCTATGTCAACGCAGGGCGCAGCGAGACGCCCGGATCGGCCCAGTCGTGGTTCGGCACGTGCGCGTACCACCCGGGCCGGCCCGGGTCGCGGTCGTACGGGTAGCCGCCGAGCTCGCGAAACAGCTCGTGATAGCGCGCGAGCTTGTCACGGTCGATCGTGATCCCCAGGCCCGGCGCGTCAGGCACGCGAATCGCACCGTTCTCGTAGCGCATGGGGCCGCCGGCGATCACGTCGTCCGTCAGATGGTGGTAGTGCGCGTCCGCAGCAAAGCCCAGGTTCGGCACGACGGCGCCCAGGTGCAGCATCGTGGCGAGCTGGATGCCCAGCTCGCCCGAGCTGTGGACGGCCACGCCGAGGCCCATCGTGTCGCAGACGCCGGCTGCCTTGATGCACGGACGGACGCCGCCCCAGAACGTCGTGTCGAGCAGGATCACGTCGACGGCGCCCGACTGGACATTGGCCGCGAGCTGCTCGAAGTTGACGACGACCGTGTTGGTCGCGATCGGCAGCGGGACGAAGTCCTTCAGGCGCTTCAGCTGGGGCATTCCCCAGACCGGATCCTCGTAATAGTCGTTGCGCAAATCCAGGATGCCGCGGCCGAACTCGATCGCATCGGCGAGCGAAAGCGCCGAATTGGGGTCGTACCGGAAGCGCTCGCCCGGCAGCGACGCGGCTAGTGCGCGATAGCATGCGAGCTCGTGCGCCGGCGGATACACGCCGCCCTTGAGCTTGTGCGACGTGAAGCCATGCGCAGCCTTCAACGCGGCCGCGTTGGCGACGAGCTGCTCCGCCGTGCGGACCTCGCCTCGGCCGGTGACGGGATCGGCGTAGCGGAAGAAAAGATAGCTCGCGAAATCGACGGTCTCGCGCAGCTTGCCGCCGAGCAATGCATGCACGGGAACGCCGAGCTTCTGCCCGATGATGTCGAGGCAGGCGAACTCGATCGCCGCATGGAGCTGCGTCCGGTTGTTGTACAGGCTCGCCGTCGGATTGCAGATCTTGAGGCGCAGCGCCTCGAGCGCGAACACGTCGTGGCCGTCGAGATACGGGACGAGCCCGGCAAACGCGCGAGTCGCGTCCTCCCCGCCGCCGCCCATCTCGCCCAGTCCGACGTATCCGTCGGCAGTCTCGACCTCGACGATCGTGCGCACGAAGCGTCCCCAATGCGCGCCGTTGCTGTGCAGGATGGGCGCTTCCAGCGGAACGGTGACGGGCGTGGCGCGGATCGCGCAGATCGTGGTGGCGGGCATCGTCATTCCTGAAGGATCGCCGCGAGGGATTGACCTGCCCCCGCGGGGAGCAGCGAGCGTGGGGGTCGTTCCATTCTAGCCTAACAGGCGAGACCCCCTGGCCGGGGAATACCTGCGATGCAAGCAGCCCCGACCTGACAATGCCGTATCCCGATCTACCGGTCGATGCCGCCGAAGCAGATGTACTTCACCTCGACGAATTCGTCGATGCCGTACTTTGAGCCCTCGCGGCCGAGCCCCGATTGCTTGACGCCGCCGAACGGCGCGACCTCGGTGGTGATGAGCCCGGTGTTCACGCCTACCATCCCGTACTCGAGCGCCTCGGCCATCCGCCAAATCCGTCCGATGTCGCGCGAATAGAAGTACGAAGCTAGCCCGTATTCGGTGCGGTTCGCGAGCTCGATCACCTCGGCATCCGTCCTGAAGCGTATCAGCGGCGCGACGGGCCCGAACGTTTCCTCGCGGAAGATCTTCATCGTCGCGGTAACACCGGTGAGCACCGTCGGCTCGAAGAACGTCCCGCCCAGCGCGTGCCGCCTGCCGCCGGTGGCCACGTGCGCACCCTGTGCCGTCGCGTCCGCGATGTGTTCCTCGACTTTGGCGAGTCCCGACGCATCGATCAGCGGCCCCTGCGTGACGCCAGCCTCGGTGCCCGGGCCGACCTTGAGCGCGCGTACCCGCTCGACGAGCTTTGCGGCGAAGGCGTCGTAGACGCGGTCGTGGACGAAGAACCGGTTGGTGCACACGCAAGTCTGCCCGGCATTGCGATATTTGGCGATGATCGCGCCCTCGGCCGCGGCGTCGAGATCCGCATCGTCGAACACCACGAACGGCGCGTTGCCGCCCAGCTCGAGCGAGATCTTCTTGATCGTCGGCGCGACCTGCTGCATAAGCAGGCGGCCGATTTCCGTCGAGCCCGTGAAGGACAGCTTGCGCACCGTGGGGTTCGTGCACATTTCGCCACCGATCGCGCGCGCGTCCCCGGTGACGACGTTGAGCACGCCCGGCGGAAAGCCCGCGCGATGCGCGAGCTCGGCCAACGCCAGTGCCGAATACGGTGTCGCTTCCGCCGGCTTGATGACGACCGTGCAGCCCGCGGCGAGCGCCGGCGCCACCTTGCGCGTGATCATCGACGACGGAAAATTCCACGGCGTGATCGCCGCGCAGACGCCGACCGGTTCCTTGACCACGACCAGCCGGCGGTCGTTGCTGATGGTGGGGATCACGTCGCCGTAGACGCGCCTCGCCTCTTCGGCGAACCACTCGACATAGGCGGCGCCAATCGTGATCTCGCCTTTCGACTCGGCGAGTGGCTTGCCCTGCTCGCTCGTCAGGATCAGCGCCAGGTCGTCGACGTTGGCGAGCATCAGCTCAAACCACTTGCGCAGGATCCCGCTGCGCTCTTTGGCCGTCTTCGCGCGCCAGGCGGGAAACGCGGCGCCAGCAGCTTCGATCGCAAGGCGCGTCTCGACGCCACCCATGCGCGGCACGGTGCCGATCCGGACGCCGGTGGCGGGATTCACGATGAATTTCGTTGCTCCGGAGGCCGCGTCGGCCCAGTGGCCGCCGATGTAGCATCGCTGTGAAAGCAGCGCGGGATCCTTGAGTCGGATCGACGTCTTGGGGTCGAGCGTGTCGTCGGGTGCCATGCGGGTCTCCATGGGAGAAGGCGCGCGAACGCGCAACCTGAGGATCAATTGCCAATTATAGTCAGTTGCGTCGGCAGCCGGCTGCCGGGACCGGGAGGTCAGGTGTCCGGAATTCCGGCAGCGCGCTTCGCCGCGGCGTTGCGCGCGCGGGACGGTTGCAGCGTGACCAGCGCGACGCCCACCAGCACCAGCGCCGCGCCGACGAGCTGGATCGCGTGCACCGCCTCGCCCAGGATCAGCGCGCCCAGCCCGATCGTGAACACCGGGCCGAGCGAGCCGATCAACGACGAAGTGTTGGCGCCGAGACGGCGGATCGCCTCGGCGATGAGCCACGTCGGCAGGACGGTGGAAAAAACCGCCATCGCGAGCGAGAGTCCGTAGATCGATGCCGGCACGCGGAGCAACGCGAGGTCGCGTGTGAGCGTGAACTGCGCCAGCACGAACGCGCTCGACACGAGCATCGCCCAGGCGATGAAGCGCAGGCTGCCCATCCGCGCGATCACGTCGCCGGCGTCGACCAGGTACAGCGCATACGCGAATGCGCTGGCGAACACGAGCGCGCCGCCAATCCATAGGGCCGTCGTATCCCCGCCGAGGCGAAGGTCGTGCACGAAGACGAACGCGATGCCTGCGTACGAGAGCAGGAGCGCTACCACCGCGCGCCGGGTGATCGGCCGTCCGCGCAGCACCGCGGACAGCAGCACGACCAGCGTCGGATAGAGGAAGAGCACAAGCCGCTCGAGCGCTGCGGTGATGTAGACGAGGCCCATGAAATCGAGCAGGCTCGCGAGGTAATAGCCGATGAAGCCCAGCCAGACGAGCGCGCGCCAGTCGCGGCGGGTGATCGGCCGCGCCGCCGGCCGCCGTCCTGCCCACCACGCCATCGCGATGAAGAATGGCGCCGAGAACAGCATGCGCAGCGCGAGCAGCGTCACCGCGTCGACCGGATGCCACGCGTAGGCGAGCTTGATCAGGATCGCCTTGAAGGAGAAACCGAGCACGCCGAGCACGGCGCACACGGGACCGATCCAGCGGGGGGCCGGTTCTGTCAATCCCACCGGACCAGTCCGGTGTATGCGGTGACAAGGACCACCGCGCCGAACGCGATCCGATACCACGCGAAAGGGATGAAGTCGTGATGTGCCACGTAGCGGATCAGCCACCGCACGCAGGCGAAGGCCGAGATGAAGGAGGCGGCGAAACCGACACCGAAGGCCGGGAACGCCTGCGCGGCGAGCAGCGACGAGTCCTTCCACAGCGAGTACCCGGTGGCCGCGAACAGGGTCGGGATTGCGAGAAAGAAAGAGAACTCGGTGGCCGCGACGCGCGAAAGGCCGAACAGCATGCCGCCGATGATGGTCGCTCCCGAGCGCGACGTGCCCGGCACGAGGGCGAACGCCTGCGCGCACCCGACCCTGAGCGCGTCGGTCCAGCGCATGTCGTCGACTGTGGCGACGCGGATCGTGTCCGGCCGCGCGCGCTGTCGGCGCTCCGCCCACAGGATCACGAAGGCGCCAACGACGAACGCGCAGGCGACAGGTATCGGCGCGAACAGATGCAGCTTGATCACTTTGCCGAAGGCGAGGCCGAGAACGCCGGCCGGAACGAACGCGACCAGCAGGTTGAGCGCGAAGCGCTGGGCGCCGGCGTCCGTGAAAATGCCCCGCAGCACCGCGATCAGCCGCGCGCGGAATTCCCAGCACACGGCGAGGATCGCGCCGGCCTGGATCACGATCTCGAAGGTCTTTGCCTGCTCGCCCGTGTAACCCAGGAGCGAGCCGGCCACGATCAGATGGCCCGTGGACGAGACGGGCAGGAATTCGGTGAGGCCTTCGACAACGCCGAGCAGGGCCGCCGTGAGGAGCGTGGGTTGGTCCAAGATGGGCGCCGGCAAAAAAAGAAGGCCGGGAGACGAATCCCCCGGCCAGCGAATTGTAGCGCAACCGCTTTCGGCTGCAGCGCGCCGATCAGCCGGTCTTCGTCTGCGTCAGCATGGCCAGCGCCTGCGCCACCACGTCATTCTGATCGTCCGGCACCGCGCCATTCGGCGTGAACTTGTCGATGAGCTGCGGCAGCATCTGCGCCAGTCCGCCTGCGGCGTCACCGTGCGATATCCCCAGTTGTCCGGCGATCTGGCCGATGGTGCCGGTGCCCAGCACCTCCTGCAGCGCGTTGCCGGACAGCGGCATGTTCTGTCCCGTGCTCTGCCACGAATCGGCCTGGTCGGCGTAGCCGCCTTGCCGGAACTTGTCGAGAACGCCGGCAACGCCGCCATTCTGCTGCAGGAGCTGTAGCGCAATCTGCAGCAGCGGACTCTGCGCCGGCCCGCTCCCTCCTGCGCCCATCATCCCGCTCAACGCGCTTCCGATCAGTCCGTCCAGCATTCCCATGTGTCGCCTCACTTGTTGTTTCAATGCGCGGGGATCCGAGGGCGACCCCCCTGGTTCGGCATCGACGGGAAGACGTCAGGCGGGCTTTTGGCGCACGTAATGATGCGCCTCGGCCGCCGGGTACCCCGCCGCGCCGAACGTCTCGCGTATGATCCGGTTGCCGTCGAAGTAGACCTGCCAGTAGTGCGCAGTGTTGCAGTACGGTCGCACCGCGAGCACCGGGCCGCGCTCGCTGAAAGTGAGGATCTCGACGTCGGGCGCAGGCTCGGTAACGACGTTCGCGATCTTCGGCAGCGCGTCCTTCAACCGCCGCACCGCATCGGCCGGATCCACGCTGTGGTCGAGCTGGGCCGTGAGCTCCACGCGGCGGAATGGATTGTGGGTGAAATTCTTGATCGTCCCGCCCATGATTTTCGTGTTGCCGACCATTGTCTGCACGTTGTCGGGCGAGTCGATCGTCGTGTTGAAGAGCCCGAGCATCCGTACTGTGCCTTCGACGTCGCCGGCCAACACGTAGTCGCCGACCTTGAACGGCCGCAGGACCAGTATGAACACGCCCGCGGCGAAATTCGACAGCAGGCCGCCCCAGGCCGCGCCGACGGCGATGCCGAGGCCGGCGACCAGCGCGGCGAACGACGTCGTCTCGACCCCGAAGTAGCCGAGGATCGCGACGACCAGGATGATGTTGAGCGCGACCGTGATGATCGAGCCGATGTACCGGATGACCGTCGGCTCGACCTTCTGTCGTTCCAGCGCGCGCTGCACGAGGTTCGACGCGAACCCGATCAGCATCCGGCCGACGATGTAGGCGGCGATCGCGCCGAGCAGTTTCAAGCCGAACGCGATCAGCATCGGGCCTGCGGTTTCGAGCATGCGTTCAATGTCCATGAGGCTCCCGGAAGTGAAGGAATGTCGCAGGTAGTCCGAGCCGCGTCTGGCAACGTGCCGAGCGTGCGTCGGACCTTCCATTATCGTGCATGCGGTCCCGGGAGAACAAGCGCTGCGCCAACGCGCTCAGTGCCGAAACGGGGTCAGATGCACAGCCATTGCCGGGGAGAGCTGCGACCTTTGCGTATCTGGCCCCGTTTCTTTGGGCAAACCCTCAGGAACTGGCGACTCCGAGCTCTTCCTGCAGTTTCGCGACGATCGCCTTCAGCGCGGCGAGCTCCGCCTGCAGATGCGCGACATTCGATTTCAGCACGGCGATGTCGGATGCGCTGACGGGATCCATGCCGGACTCGGTCGAGCCGGCCGGCAGGAGGATATCCGCGGCAGGCGGGCCGGAAAGCAGTTGCGTCCAGCGCGTTTCGCGCGCGCCGGGCGCTCGCGCCAGCTCGATCACGAGCGGGCCGGCCGGCCGAGCCGTGAGCTCGTGCAGGAATCCCTCGACCGCGGAGATGTCGGCGAAGCGATGCAGGCGGTCGCAGTTGATCCGCAGCTCGCCCACGGTTTGCGGCCCGCGCAGCATCAGGGTGGCGATCAGCGCCACCGCCTGCGACGGCACCTGTAGCACGCGTTCGACGTTGTGCGCGTAGCGCATGACGCGCCCGCCGCTCGATTCGACGATGAACGACTGCGTCTTCAGTTGATCGAGCGCCGCCTGCACCTCGGCTTCGCTCGCATTGAGGATGGGATCGCGGCTCGTCTTCTGGTTGCAGCCCGAGGTGAGCGCAAGCAGGGTGAGCGGGTAGCTGTCGGGCACCGTCTGCTGTTTTTCGACCAGCACGCCCAGGACGCGGGTCTCGAGCAACGAAAGGGGGGTTGGATTCATGGCGGGGACCGGGTGGCTGGGCGCCCAGTGTAGCGCCTGGGGCCGGTCCTTTGCCAAGTCACCGGGGCGGCCCTCTCCGGTCGCAACGGCACGCGAGCCGGCACGCCGGACGGGGGTACCTGCCCTGGATCAAGGATTCACCGGTGAGGATTTTGTAGGATGCTCGCCGGAGCGCCGCGTTTCCAGCTCTGGTCGGGGATCGCACATGCAACTCGCCGAATCACTGCTGCATGCACTCAAGGCCCACGGCGCGAGGGAGATCTTCGGCATCCCCGGCGATTTCGCGCTGCCGTTCTTCAAGGTCATCGAGACGTCGGGAATTCTTCCGCTCTATACGCTATCGCACGAGCCGGCTGTCGGCTTCGCCGCGGACGCGGCGGCGCGAGTGAACTGCGCGCTTGGCGTGGTCGCCGTCACGTATGGCGCGGGGGCGCTCAATGTCGTGAACGCGGTGGCGGGCGCGTATGCGGAGAAGTCGCCCGTCGTCGTCATTTCGGGCGCGCCCGGCAAGGGCGAGGCGGGCACCGGATTGCTGCTGCACCATCAGGCGAAGACCCTGGATTCGCAATTCCGGATCTTCCGCGAAATCACCTGCGACCAGGCCCGGCTCGACGACGCGCAACGCGCGCCGGCTGAGATTGCGCGCGTGCTGCGCCGCTGCCGCGCCGCATCGCGCCCTGTCTATATCGAGATGCCGCGTGACATGGTGAGCGCCACCTGCGAGGCCGTGACGCGAGCGCCCGCGGAACCCGTGGACGCCGACGCGCTCGCGGCGTGCGTCGACGAGATTCTGGCTCGCATTGCCGGCGCGCGGTCGCCGGTGCTGATGGTGGGTGTGGAGGTGCGGCGCTTCGATCTCGAGGCGAAGGTTGCGGCGCTGGCGGCGAAGCTGCGTCTGCCGGTGGTCACGAGCCTGATGGGCCGGGGCCTGCTTTCCGGCACCGACACGCCGCCGATCGGTACCTATCTCGGCATTGCCGGAACCACGGACATCACGGAACGGGTCGAGCAGTCGGACGCGCTCTTCCTGCTCGGCGTCATCATCTCGGATACCAACTTCGGCGTTTCGGCGCGCCAGATCGACCTGCGGCGTACGATTCGCGCACTGGACGGCGCGGTGACGCTCGGTTTCCACACCTATCCGGCCATTCCGCTTTCGGCGCTGGTGGATGCATTGCTCGAGCGAGCGCAGATGGGCACGGCGCCGCCTGTCGCCCACGGGCCCGCCTATCCGCGGCATCTGCGCGCCGACGATGCGGGAATCGCACCGGACGACATCGCCTGCGCCATCAACGACCTGATGGCCGAGCACGGACGCATGCCGATCGCCACCGACGTGGGCGACTGCCTGTTCACTGCGCTCGACATCGAGCACACCGCGCTGATCGCGCCCGGCTACTACGCGTCAATGGGCTTCGGCGTCCCGGCCGGGCTGGGCCTGCAGGCGGCGTCGGGACTGCGGCCGCTCGTGCTCGTCGGCGACGGGGCCTTCCAGATGACCGGATGGGAACTCGGCAACTGCCGCAGGTACGGCTGGGACCCGATCGTGATCGTGTTCAACAACGCGAGCTGGGAGATGCTGCGCACCTTCCAGCCGGAGTCGCGCTTCAACGACCTCGACGAGTGGAATTTCGCGGGGCTGGCGAACGCGCTCGGCGGCGACGGGGTCCGGGTGCGCACGCGCAGGGAGCTCGTCGCAGCGCTCGCTCACGCGGTCGCCACGCGCGGCCGCTTCCAGCTGATCGAGGCGATGCTGCCGCGCGGCGTGCTGTCGAAGACGCTGTCGCGCTTCGTTTCGGGCGTGAAACGGGTGGGCCAGTAAGCAATGCGGGGAAGATCGGGGTCAGCATGATCGGGGTCAAATGCGACTATCCTTCCGCGCCGTCGAAGGGCGCACGGTCTGCCGATAGTCGTATCTGGCCCCGATCTTCCCGCCGGCTACTTCTTGCAGACGTGCTTGATGACGAGGTCAGCGGAACTGCCCTCGGGCTCCTTCAGATACTCGACTTTCGTCGCCTTGTTGCGCGCGAACGCCTGGTTCTTCGCCTCGTTCTCGAACAGGATCACTTCGATGCCGGCGGCCATCATGTCCTTGCAGCGCACGCGCATCTGCGAACGCATGCTGGTGATGCCGCCCTGCAGCGTGTCGACCGGGGTCTTGAGCTCCGTGCGGAACGTCACGACCGTCGTGCCGCCGGTCGCCTTGAGGCTCGCCTTGTCGACGTAGACCTTGTTGCCGTTGGCGTTTTCGCCCAAAGGCTGCCAGTCGGGCGCCGCAGCGAGTACTCCGCCTGCCATGGTCGCCAGCGCGATTGCCGTCACGATTCGCATGCTTTGCCTCCCGGATCGATGAATGATACGTCCCACCCTCCCAGGCGGGCTCACCCCGTTTCATTCTCCAAATTCCTGCTGGAGCGGGTCTTGTCCGTGATCAAGGTCGCGCCGGTTCGCCGGGGCTGCTATCGTTGCGAAATGCGGCCGCCGGCCGGCCGCCAACCCTTTCTGGCCGGGCGCTGAACCGCCCGGAAACCAACATGGCCCACTCGCCCGAAGTCACCAACATGGCGCTGTTCTGCGATTTCGAGAACATCGCGCTCGGCGTGCAGGACGCCAAATACGACAAGTTCGACATCGGCAAGGTGCTGGAGCGGCTGCTGCTCAAGGGCAGCATCGTCGTCAAGAAGGCGTACTGCGACTGGGAGCGCTACAAGTCGTTCAAAGCACCGATGCACGAGGCTTCATTCGAGCTGATCGAGATCCCGCACGTGCGCCAGTCCGGCAAGAACTCGGCCGACATCCGGATGGTCGTCGACGCTCTGGATCTCTGTTACACGAAGTCGCACGTTGAGACGTTCGTCATCATCAGCGGCGACTCGGATTTCTCGCCGCTCGTGTCCAAGCTGCGCGAGAACAACAAGGTCGTGATCGGCGTCGGGGTGAAGAATTCGACGTCGGACCTGCTGATCGCGAACTGCGACGAGTTCATCTTCTACGACGATCTCGTGCGCGAGAAGAGAAAGGCGGCGCCGCGGAAGGCGCCGGCGCGCGCGCCCTCCGGCGCGGCGAAGCCGGCGCCCAAGATGGCGGCGAAGGAGACCGCCGCGGAAGCGCCGGCCCCCGGCAAGAAGAGCGACGACGAGCGCCGGCAGGAAGCGCTCGACCTCATCCTTGAGACGATCGAGGCCCTCGGCGCGGAGCGCGGCGACGAGGAGAAGATCTGGGGCTCCATGGTCAAGCAGGCGCTCAAGCGCCGCAAGCCGGGTTTCAACGAGTCGTACTACGGGTTCCGCTCGTTCAACGGCATGCTCGAGGAAGCCGAGCGACGCGGCAGCCTCAAGCTCGAGCGCGACGAAAAATCGGGCGGCTATCTCGTCCGGCTCGCGTCGAACGGGGATTGACTCGCCCGGAGATAACATGAGGTCTTGATTGGCAGCGGTGCCGCCCCAATGTCAAACGACATGATCGGGAGCGTCGCAATGTCTGATGTACGCCTTGCCGCCGTGGCGGGCATGTTCTATCCCGAAGCGCCGTCGGCGCTGGCGGCGGACGTGCGCGCGCATCTTGCCGGTGCGCAATCCGGGCTGTCCCCGGCGGACGTCGTGCCCAAGGCGTTGATCGCGCCGCATGCCGGCTACGTCTATTCGGGGCCGATCGCGGCTTCGGTGTACGCGCGGCTCACCGCCGGACGCGAAACCATCCGGCGCATCGTGCTGCTCGGGCCGACGCACCGCGTGCCGGTGCGCGGCCTCGCCCTGCCGTCGGCGCGGGCGTTCGCCACGCCGCTCGGAACCGTTGCCGTCGACCGCGAGGCCGCAGCCGTCGCGCTGACGCTGCCCCAGGTGTGCGCAAGCGACGCCGCGCACGCATTGGAGCACTCGCTCGAAGTGCAACTGCCGTTCCTGCAGGCGGTGCTCGGTGAATTCAGCATCGTGCCGTTCGCCGTCGGTGACGCGACGCCTGGCGAAGTGGCCGAAGTGATCGAGTTGCTGTGGGGCGGCCCGGAGACGCTGATTGTCGTCAGCTCCGACCTGTCGCACTACCACCGCTATGCCGACGCCCGCGAAATCGACCGCGAGACCGGCGAGGCGATCCTCGCGCTCTCGGCCACGCTCGATCACGAGCAGGCCTGTGGCGCGACGCCCATCAACGGATTGCTCCTGGCAGCGCGCCGGCACGGATTGCGACCCGAGCTGCTCGACTTGCGCAACTCCGGGGACACGGCCGGCGACAGGTCCCGCGTGGTCGGCTACGCGTCGTTCGCCTTCACCGAGCCCGAGCGCGACGGGCCAAGGCGGGGAGCCTCGACATGACCGACGCTGATCTCGGTCGCGTGCTGCTGACGATCGCGCGTTCGGCGATCGGCGCGGAGCTTGGCTTCCACTCGATCCCGAACGCGAGCCATGCCGCGCTGGCAAGACCCGCGGCCACGTTCGTGACGCTGAAGCTCGCGGACGACCTGCGCGGTTGCATCGGCTCGCTGAAGCCCCTGCGCCCGCTCGGCGTCGACGTCCGCGAGAACGCCATTGCTGCCGCGTTCCGCGACCCGCGGTTTCCGCCGCTGGCCGTCGTCGAGTACGAGGCCGTTGCAGTCGAGGTTTCGCTGCTGTCGGCCGACGAGCGCCTGGATGTCCGCGACGAAGCCGACCTGCTGGCACGGCTGCGGCCGAACGTCGACGGCCTGGTGCTCGAGTGCGGCCACCATCGCGCGACCTTTCTACCGCAGGTCTGGGAATCGCTCCCCGAGCCGCGCGGTTTCCTGACGGCATTGAAGCGCAAGGCGGGACTGCCGGGCGATTTCTGGGGTCCGAACGTGAGCGTCTCCCGCTATGGCGTGACCAAGTGGGCAGAGAGCGAATTCCTGCTGAGCGAACAGTCGCGATGAGCAACTTTCCCGGACGCTGGTGGCATCGCCTCCCCGACGGTCGCATCCAGTGCGATCTGTGCCCGCGCGACTGCCGCCTCCACGAGGGCCAGCGCGGCGCGTGCTTCGTGCGCCAGCGCGAAGGCGACGCGATGGTGCTGACGACCTACGGCCGCTCATCGGGTTTCTGCATCGACCCGATCGAGAAGAAACCACTCAACCATTTCTATCCCGGCTCCTCGGTGTTCTCGTTCGGGACGGCCGGCTGCAACCTCGCGTGCAAGTTCTGCCAGAACTGGGACATCTCGAAGTCGCGCGAGATGGACACGCTGATGGACGCCGCGTCGCCGGAAGCGATCGCCGCGACGGCGGCGAAAATGGATTGCCGTAGCGTGGCCTTCACCTACAACGACCCGGTCATCTTCGCCGAGTACGCGATGGACGCCGCCGACGCATGCCACGCGCTGGGGATCAAGACGGTGGCGGTGACGGCCGGCTACATCGGCGTCGATGCGCGGCGCGAGTTCTACGCCAAGATGGACGCCGCCAACGTCGACCTCAAGGCTTTCACCGACGAGTTCTACGTCAAGCTCTGCGGCGCGCATCTGCAGCCGGTGCTCGACACGCTCGTCTATCTGAAACGCGAGACCGACGTCTGGTTCGAGATCACGACGCTGCTGATCCCGGGCAAGAACGACTCCGACGCCGAGCTCGAGGCGATGTGCGCGTGGATCCTCCGCGAGCTCGGTGCGGACGTGCCGCTGCACTTCACTGCGTTCCATCCCGACTACAAGATGACCGATCTTGTGCCTACGCCGGTGGCGACGCTGACGCGGGCGCGCGATATCGGTCTCAAGGCGGGCATCCGCTACGTCTACACCGGCAACGTGCACGATCGCACCGGTGGGACGACGTTCTGCCCGGGCTGCGCCAGGGCCGTCATCGTCCGCGACTGGCACGAGATCCTGGATTACGGGCTCACTGCCGAGGGCCGCTGTCGCCATTGCGATGCGCAGCTTCCGGGGCTCTTCGATGCGATCAATGGAAAACGGGGCCGGCGTCGGATACCGGTACGCGTCAGCATGGCGGCGTGAGCCAAGGAGCAGCGGAGCGGAGGTCGCCGTCCGCCCCGGTCGCGCATAGCGCCTAACCGACCAACCGCGGAAGCACCTCGCCCGCGGCGCCTGCGAGCACGATCGTCGCCCGCGCCGAAAGCGGCGTGCGATCCGGATTCACCTCGATCACTGCGGCGCCGGCGTCCAGTGCAGCGAATGGCAACGATGCCGCCGGCTCGACCACGTTCGACGTACCGATGGAAAGGAACACGTCGCAGCGCTCCGTCGCGGCACGAGCGTCGTCGAGAGCCTTCGGCGGCAGCGCTTCGCCAAACCAAACGACACCCGGGCGCACCGGTGCGCCGCATCGCGCGCACCGCGGTGGCGTTCCGGGAATCTCTTCCGCCGGCGTCAGGACGCTCCCTTCCGCGAAACACCGGTCGACCATGATGTTGCCGTGCAGCTCGATCACGTTGCGGCTGCCGGCCCGCGCGTGCAGCCCGTCGACATTCTGCGTGATGAGCGTGAAGCGAAAGGTGCGTTTCTCGAGCGCCACCAGGGCCGTGTGGCCCGCGTTGGGCGCGACTTTCGCCACCCGCTCGCGCCGCCACGCGTACCACTCCCACACCGTCTTCGGGTTCGCCGCAAACGCTTCGGGCGTGGCGAGGTCCTCGGGCCGGAATTGCGACCACAGTCCGGCGGTGTGATCCCCCCGATCGTCGCTTCGCGACGCTCCCCCTAGGGGGGCGAGCGCCTTGGGGCGGCCCGACGGCGCTCATCGCGTCGCGAAACGTGGGGATGCCCGATTCGGCGGAAATGCCGGCGCCCGTCAGGACCGCAACGCGCTTGGCGGCCGACAGGAGCGCGCGGGCTCGGTCGAGTCTCTCATCCATCGGGTACGATTGTCGGCTGGTTCAGTACACTAGAGTGCGTCTCACCGCACAATCTACCCTACCTCGGACCGATGCGCCTTCTCCGTTCCTGCGCCGTGTTCTTCTTCGCCGCTGCCGCGGGCTTCGCTTCGGCACAGCCCGCGCCCAAGGGGCCGGACGGCTTTGCCAACAACTACCCGCACGGCGGACGAGAGAGCTTCTGGGCGTGGCAGTGGGAGCGCATGCGCGACGGACTGCCGAAGGCGCCGCCGGGCGGCTGGAACTTGCCCGCGGTAAAGACGGATCCGGTCGCGCTTGGCGGCCCCGATGCCAACCCCTCGGTGACGTGGGTGGGGCACGCGACGATGCTCGTCCGTCTCGCCGGCAAGAACATCCTCTTCGATCCCATCTTCGCGGAGCGCGCGTCCCCGGTGGGCTTTGCCGGCCCGAAGCGCATCGTGCCGTTGCCGATCGAAATTCCGGAGCTGCCGCGCATCGACGTCGTGCTGATCTCACACAACCACTACGACCACCTCGACGCGGAGTCGGTGACGCGGCTTGCCGCGATGCCGCAGGGCAGCCCGCGCTTTCTCGTGCCGCTGGGACTGAAAGCCTGGTTCGCGGCGCTCGGCATCACGCGCGTCGACGAATACGACTGGTGGCAGGAGGCGGCCGAGGGAGACCTTCGCGTGACCTTCGTGCCGGTGCAGCACTGGAGCAAGCGCCGGCTGGACGACGCCAACCAGACGCTCTGGGGCGGTTGGGTCGTTGAGGGCGAGGGGCTACGGCTCATCCACACCGGCGACACCGGGTACTCGAAGGACTTCCGTGACATCGGCGAGCGTCTCGGCCCCTTCGACATGGCCTTCATTCCGATCGGGTCGTACGCTCCGCGCTGGTTCATGAAGGTGATGCACGTCGACGTTCCCGAAGCCGTGCAGATTCGCGCGGACTTGAAGGCGGCGCGCGCGATCGGAATGCACTGGGGCACGTTCGAGTCGCTCGCCGACGAGCCGCTGGACGAGCCGCCGATCGTGCTCGCCCGGCAGCGGCAGGAGCGCGGGCTAACCCGGGACCAGTTCGACGTGCTGAAGATCGGCGAGACGCGGCGCCTTCAGGCTGCAACCATGCCGTGATGCCGTTGCCCCGGCCACGGCGATGAACGACGCTGGGTTGGGTAGCCGGATCTAACGCTTCTTGCGCCGATCGGCTCTGGGCAAGACCTGACGGATCAGGTCCGCACAGGTTTCCGGCGACATGTAGCGCGGCACCGGATAGTTGGTGTCCGCCTCCCAGCAGGCGGCCTTGGCCAGCTCGGGAATGTCCTCCTCGCGCAACGCATCCAGATACCGCGGAATCCCCAGGTCGCGATTCAACGCTCTCGACCGAGGCCAGGAATTTCTTCGCCAGAATTGTCGGCCGCTCTCCTGCCTTTCCGACCTTGGCGCGCACTGCCAGGACAGCCAGTTTCTTCGTGATGGCAGGGCTCAGGAACGCCAGGACGTGCGGCAACATGATCGCGTTGGCGAGACCGTGGGGCGTATGGTATTTGCCGCCCAGCTGGTGCGCGATGGCGTGGACATACCCGACGTTGGCCCGCGTGAACGCGAGACCCGCGTACGTCGCCGCCAATGACATCTGCTCGCGCGCCGCGAGGTTCCTGCCGTTCCTGTATGCGATGCGCAAGTTCCCGTAGATCATGCCCACCGCCGCGAGCGCCATGCGATCCGTGAAGTCGCTCGACCACTGGCCGACGAAGGCTTCGATGGCGTGCGTCAACGCGTCCATGCCGGTGGCGGCCGTGACGTGGCGCGGCAGGCCGGTCATCAACACGGGATCGAGCGCTGCCATCGTCGGCACGAGGCGCGTGTCGGCGATGACCAGTTTCCGGTTGGATTCAGGGTCGGAGACCACCGCCGCCACCGTCACCTCGGACCCGGTGCCAGCCGTGGTCGGCACCGCATAGATCGGCACGGGCGCACGCAGGCCCTTGAAATACCCGACCAGCTTTCTGGGGTGCTTCTTGTTGGCGACGGCCAGCGCGATCGTCTTCGCCGCGTCCATCGGGGAGCCGCCGCCGAATGCCACGATGGCGTCGCAATGGTGCCTTTCGTAGAACGCCATGCCTTTTTCGATCAACGGAATCGGCGCGTCCGGCGTGATCGCATCGAAAACGGCGTATGCGGTACCGCCCGCGGTCATTGCCTTGGTCAGGCCATCCAGCAGACCCATTTGCGCGACCGTGCGGTCGGTCACGATCAGGATCCTCTTGTGCCCGAAGCCGCAGAGCGCCTGGCCCAGGCGTCCACTGGCCCCCGGTCCGACCAGCAGCATCGGCTGCGGGATCGGCAACAGCCCCGTCACGACGCCCGCCGCCTTCATCGCCGTCGACAGTCCGACGGAACGCACGACGTCACCCACGATGCTCGGCATCTCGATCATCATCATTCCCATCGTTCGAATTTCATATCCGGAAGATTGCACCAATCGGGCCGGCCGGACCAGAGCTGCACCGGGAACATTCGCCAACTGTTTGATCTCGAGCAGATCCGCGGTGGCGCGCAGACCGGAGTGCCCCCGTACACTAGTGTCATGAGCATCATGCTTGGGGCGGGGATGGAATGAAAACAGTGATCGGTGTCAGCCTGGGCGCGGACGACCAGGACTTCGCGTTCAACGCGCGTTTCCTGAGGCAGAAGCTCGACGTCCGGAGGCTCGGCACGAACGGCAGCACCGCGAAGGCCGTGAAGCTGCTGAAGCACTGGCAACAGCATGCCGACGCGATCGGCCTGGGTGTCGTCAAGGACAGCTACGCCGTCGGCTCGCGGCGCTATGTCGAAAAGGACAGCACGCGGATGAAGGATGCGGTCACGCGCGTTCCCGTGACCACCGGCGGACGGTTGAACGACATCCTGCAGGAGTGGGCGCTGCGCCACGTCCAGATCAAGCTGGGTGACTATTTCAACAACGCCCGCGTGCTGTTCTTTTCGGGACGGACCAACTACAAGCTGGCGTCGGCGATGGCCGAGTACACGCAGAACCTGGAGTTCGCCGATGCTCTGCTGCAGCTCGGCGTGCCCAAGATGCTGACCTCGCTGGATGCGCTGGAGCTCTACACCAGTGGCGCGCATTACGTGCTCGACTGGGCCCCCGACGGCCTGATGTCCTCGGCGCCGGTCAAGGCGTGGACGAAGTTCGTGCTGCGCCAGGCGATGCGGGATGCGACGGTCATCGTCGCCCCCGTGCACGAGCTGGACGGCTTCGGCGCCGAGGAGCTCGCTGGCAAGACGATTGTTACATCGACCGTCAACGACGGGCGCATCGCGCAGTTCAGGAAGAAGGGTGTGAACATGGTGGTCGACGGCGCGCCCGTGATGTTCGAGCACGTGCTGAGCCCGAGCCTCCTCGACGCGATGATCATCGCTGCTACGGAAAAGGTAGGGGACGAGATCCTGGAGGACGACTATCTGGAGATCATCACCAGCCTCGAGCTGGAGCCGCGCATCATCTATCCGGACGGCTTCAAGCGCGTCAACAGGTTCGCCTTCGTCATCCATCCGCTGTCGCAGGAGTATTTCAAGAACATCAAGCCCATCGAGCTGCTTTCCCGCGTGTCCCCGCCCATCTTCATGGACACGCTGGAGAAGGTGATGGCTTACACGCCTCCTTTCGTCTATTCGAAGGTCACCGGTATCAAGTCGCCCACCGGCGTGGAAGCCGAAGGCTGGTTGATTTCCGTGGGCGGAACGCCCCATGAAATCATGAGTCACAGCCCCGAATTCACCTACCGCCGCCTGCTCGACGCCGCCGGGATCGCCAAGAGTCTCGGCGCGCAGATCATGGGCCTCGGCGCCTTCACCAAGGTGGTCGGCGATGCGGGACTCACTGTGTCCAAGCGCGCGCCGCTGCCCATCACCACCGGCAACAGCTACAGCGCCTCCGGGGCGCTGTGGGCGGCGCACGATGCGGTGCTGCGCCTCGGTCTGGTGCCCACGCCGACGCGCGGACAGAGAGTGCGCTTCAAGGCGATGGTGGTGGGTGCCACGGGGGCCATCGGCTCGGTGTGCGCTCGCCTGCTGGCGATGGTCGCCGAGGAGGTCTACCTGGTGTCCCCCGAAACCGCGAAGCTGCTCTCGCTCAAGGGGTCGATCCTGAAGGAGACCCCCGATGCGAAGCTGTTCCTGTCCGCGCGTGCCGACAAGGACATCGCCGACATGGACATGATCGTGACCGCGACCTCGGGCGCGGGCAAGAAGATCCTCGACATCATGCAGGTCAAGCCCGGTTGCGTGATCACCGACGTCGCCCGCCCGCTCGATCTGCCGCCCGAGGAAGTGGCCAAGCGCCCGGACGTGCTGGTGATCGAGTCCGGCGAAATTCTGTTACCCGGGCAGGTGTCGATGAAGAACATCGGGCTGCCGAAGAACGTCGCCTACGCGTGCCTTGCGGAAACGATAGTCCTCGCGCTGGAAGGGCGCTTCGACACTTTCACCGTCGGCCGCAACATCGAATGGGAGAAGGTGCGGGAGATCTACCGTCTCGGCCGCAAACACGGCATGAAGCTCGCGGCCATTTCCGGCATCAACGGGCCGTTCTCGGATGCGGACATTCGGCGCGTGCGCAGGCTGGCGCTCGCCGCGCGCGCGAAGGCGGCAGCGGGCGCAGCGAAGACGAAGTTGCCGAAGAAGCGAGCCGGTGCCCGGGGCAGGAATGTCGAGAGGGCTGTCGGAAAAATCTGAGAGTGACAGTGCGAGTTCAGTTGGCATGCCATCCGGCCATGTCCAGGCCCGTCGCGCAGGTGCTTATCGTCAATGCCAACGGGGAGGACGAAGCCAAAGCCAAGCGGCGCCGCCGGTCACAGCGAGCCGAATATGCCATGCGACTCGTCGTCCGGCCCGCCATGAAACAAGCGTACTCGGCGACCCCGCGCCTCCTCCATTGCCGGAAACTGTGTGTCCACAGGCCGTTGATCTCCAATGGACGGCCGCCAGCGTCGTGAAGCACTCCGAGATATTTATTCGCCGTTGCCAAGGATTTCTTCGAGATCGTAGGCATTGATCCGGGAGCTGCCGAAATTGCCGATGGCAGGCTGTTGCTGAGCGTCGACTACTGATGACGACGCTGCAAACAGGGACGGAATACTTACGCGGGACCGACAGGACCACCCGGCGTCAATCTCAGGCCAGCAGGCAAGCCAGATCCGGCCACACGGCGACTAAGGTTGTTCGGTTCAACTCCATCTCGTAAGCTGCAACCATTGGCGCGGGTGCCGGATGGTTCGCGCGACGGCGGCGTATCCGGAAATCGCCAATTTGATGGTCGGCCACCCAGCGCAAATGCATCCCGCCCGCAACGACCTCTGCCCCTGTGGAAGTGGCAAACGATACAAGCATTGCTGCGGGGCCGTGATCCCGATATCGACTGCACCGTCCGCGCCGCGGATACCTTCCGCGGCAGAATCGGGCGACACCGTCCGATCAGCGGCCGGAAGACGCGACGCCACCCCATTTGTGCCCGACGCGTCACGGAGCTGTGGCGCCTGCACGGCCTGCTGCGATGGCTGGCTGACCGCGAGCATTCGGGGGCACGAGATGAGCGATGGCGTACCCTGCCATTTCCGCGGGGCCGGTGGCTGCACGATCTACGAAGACCGCCCGGCAGATCCTTGCCGCGGGTTTTTCTGTGCATGGCGATTGCATGGGAATCCATTTCCCGAGTCGTTCCGGCCGGACCGGCTTGGAGTGATTATCCTGGCGAAGCGGTGGCGCGATCGGGTCGCGTACTACCTGGTGCCAGCGGGGCGTGAACTGGACGCGACTCTGCTCGAATGGATGCGCAAACACAGCACGGCGACCGGAACCCCGTTCTTGTTCAAAGTCGCCGGACGGCACAAGGGCTATGGGTCGGCCGAGTTCCACCAGGATCTCCTCGATAAGGCCACGCGCGGCGAACCGCTCTTGCCAGGCTTGCTCCCCGGCGTTGCCGGGCCTCACAAAATGGTGGTCACCTCATCCCTCTGACCCGTGACGCAGGGCGATGTGCAAGACGTGGGATTGAATGCCTGCATCTGAAGGCTCTCAACGCCTTGTTGCTGGTCCGAGCATCGCATTCCGCACCCCGATGTGAGGGAGCGGTTTGAAACAGCGATTCGGGCTAACGTTGCCAGACGCTTCTCTCGCACCGCACCAGTGCATCACCACGCGTAGAATTCGCGATCACGATGGACGAAGTTGCCGCCCTTGAGATTTCCGCCGTTCGTGCGCTCGAGATGCGCGACCCGGCGAAGGTGGTCTGGACGGAGGCCGATCGTGCCTGGGCAAGCCGCGCGGCCGCCGAGGTGGTAGGCGAACAGGCGGATTCCGCGACCTTCCTCGCCCGCCGCGCCCGCCTTGCCCTGGAGCGGATCAGCGAACATGCCAAAGCGTTGCCGCGTGCAGCACGCACCCTGCGTTGGCGGCCGTGGGTCGCGTGGACCATCGTCGGCGGCGCGTTCGTACTTGGCGTGATTGTGGATCGGATCGGTGGCGACCATCGTATCAATCTGCTCGCGCCGCCGGTCTTTGCGCTGCTTGTTTGGAATCTCCTCGTTTATGCGGTCCTCGTCGGCGGCCTCGTCATCCATTATGGAGAGGACACCAACCCGGGACCGCTGCGCAGATTGGTGATGAGCCTTGCCAGCAGAACGGGCGTGGGCCGTGGCTGGAGTGGCAGCGTGCATGGGGATGCCAGGGAGATCATCGGCGCAAGCCTTGGCGCCCTGACCGTCGATTGGCTGAGGCTTGCCGCGCCGTTGTACACGATTCGGGCTGCGCGCATCCTGCACTTCGCCGCCGCCGCGCTGGCACTCGGCGTGATTGCGGGGTTGTATGTCCGAGGGCTGGCCTTCGAGTACCGCGCGACGTGGGCAAGCACGTTTCTGGATGCGACCAACGTTCACCGGCTGCTGGCCATGCTGCTTGAACCGGGGTCGGTACTTAGTGGCGTTGCGATGCCGGGCGTGGCGCAGTTGGAAGCGATCCGCGCTCCCGGAAGCGAGAACGCCGCGCCGTGGCTGCACCTGCTCGCCGCGAGCGTCGTTGCCATCGTGGTTATCCCGCGTCTTGTGCTGGGCCTCGTAACGGGCATCATCGAACGGCATCGTGCAAAGCGCGTTGCAATTCCGCTTGGCGAGGCGTATTACCAGCGGCTGCTGCGCGGTTTCCGCGGCGGCTCGGTACGCGTACGCGTCATTCCGTACAGCTATGCCGTACCGCCCGCTGCGCTCGCCGGGCTGGAAACGATCGTCGCCCGGGCCCTCGGCGGCAGCGCTGCGCTGATGGTGGAATCGCCGGTGGCCTACGGCGACGAGGACACGTTTGCCAAGCGTGCACCGAACGATCGTCAGAGTCCTGTCATAGTCCTGTTCAATCTCAGCGCGACGCCGGAGCCCGCCGCGCACGGCGCTTTCGTCCAAGTGGCGAAGGAGGTCGGTCCCGCGCAATCACTACTCATCGTGATCGACGAGTCCGCGTTTCGCGCGCGCTGGCCGCGCGACGACCGGCGCCTCGTGCAACGCCGCGGAATCTGGAGTGAGTTGCTGGCCGCGCAGCGCGCCGCTCCGGTCTTCGTGGATCTCACGGCGCCGGATCTTGCGTTGGCGGAGTCGGCCATTGACGCCGCGCTCGCGGCGCAGGGCACCATCGAACCCGCAGCGCCGGCTCGCTCGTGACCGACAGCACGTCGATCGCGCTATCGCTGATCTCGCACACCAATGCGGGCAAGACCACTCTCGCGCGGACTTTGCTGTCGCGCGATGTCGGCGAAGTCCGTGATGCCCCGCATGTCACGAGCGAGGCCGTCTCCTATACGCTGCTCGCAACGGAGGACGGCGATGCCTTGGTCCTTTGGGACACTCCCGGCTTCGGCGACAGTGTGCGCCTCGTGCGGCGGCTGCGGCAGCAGGGCAATCCCGTCGGCTGGTTCCTGTCGCAAGTCTGGGATCGCTTTCGCGACCGTCCGTTCTGGCTGACGCAGAAGGCCGTTTTCAATGTGCGCGACCAGGCAGACGTCGTGCTGTACCTCGTCAACGCGGCGGAGGAGCCGAGCGACGCCGGCTACCTCGCACCGGAGCTCGCCGTGCTGGAATGGGTCGGCAAACCCGTAATCGTGCTGCTCAATCAGACCGGCCCGCCGCGAGCGCGCACCGATGAGCTCGCCGACGACGCGCGTTGGCGTCATGCACTCGCCCAGTGGACGCACGTGCGCGAACTGCTGACGTTTGACGCCTTCGCCCGCTGTTGGGTGCAGGAGTTCACGCTGTTCGGCGCCGTGGCGCGGGCGCTATCCGAAGCGAGGCGACCCGCATTCGCTCGCCTCGTCGCCGCGTGGAAGGCGCGCCGCATGGCACAGTTCGTCGATTCCGTGGCCGCGCTCGCCAAGCCTATCGCTCGCGCCGCCTGCGATCACGTGGCGTTGCCAGCCGACCGGCTGATGACCAAGTTCCGCAAGTCGCTCGGGCGCGCACGATCCGGTGGCGCGAGCCCCGAGCACCGGGCCATCGCCGAAATGAGTGTACGACTCGACGCCGATCTGCGTGCGAGCACCGATCAGCTGATCGCGATCCATGCACTCGAAGGCCGCGCCGCCAACGAGGTGCAGGCGCGTCTCGCGAGCGATGTCCGTACCGATGCTCCGGTGGACGAGAGCAAGGCCGCGGTGATGGGCGGGGTCGTCGCCGGCGCATTGAGTGGCCTCGCCGCCGATCTGGCGACCGGGGGATTGACGCTGGGCGCCGGCCTGATCGCGGGCGCAGTGCTAGGCGCGCTCGGCGGTGCCGGGGTCGCGCGCGGCGTCAATGTTGCGCGCGGCAGGACCGAAGCCATCGTGCGCTGGGACAACGCCTTCCTCGATCGGCTCGTTGTATCGGCGCTCGTTCGCTACTTGGCGGTGGCACACTACGGCCGCGGTCGCGGTGAATGGCAGGAAAGTGAATATCCGCTGTTTTGGCGCGACTGCGCATCAAACGCGGTTGCGGCGCAGCAGGAACCGCTGGCGGCGATCTGGGCGCTGCGAACAACGGACTGCGAGAGCGGCGTCATCGAAGACCGGTTGCGGGAAACAGTGGCGAAAATTGCGCGGGGGCTGCTCGATAGGCTCTATCCCGGCGCACTTGTCGGTTTGCCGCAGGGGGTGGACCTGCCTGAGGCAGCCACCCCGACCGGTGGCTTTACATCCCGGACAACGGATGAATCTCCATGACTTCAATGGAGGACTGCGGGATCTGCAAATGCGGATGGCCTTCGAATGACTTTGCCGCCACTGCGTGCGACTCTGCCTCCACGATCGCATACAACATGATCTCGTTCCTTGTGTCAGAGATGCCTTGAGAGGTGACGCGTTTGGTCGCGCCGACCCCGGCTCCCTTGTCAACGAACATGGTTGCGTGATCGCTCATCCACTTTCGCCATTCTCCCTGCATCTTCTCTTCGCCCGCCCGTCTTTTCTCGGGCTCGGTCTTCTTCCAGTCGTCAATTACCGAAGCTGGTGCAAGATACGTAACAAGAAACTGTTTCATGGCCAGACTCCATGACGGATAGGCAATTCAATCGCGCCAAGCTGATTGTGGATTGTGGCGGGGTCGGTGGTGCGGGTCAAGCGTGGACACGCGAGGCCGCGGCTCGTCAGGTCGCGCGCGATGCCGGCGCCGTTGATGCCGCCGTCGACCACCAGCACGTCGCAGTCGAACGTGCTGCCGCCGGCACCGTCAGGCATGGCGGAAGACGAGCGCGGCGACCGCGAGAGCGAGCGCGCTCGCACCCCACAGCGGCACGCCGAAGAAGGCCAGCCACAGCAGGTGGATGTAGCCGGCCGCGAGCAGCGAGATGAAGAGCCGGTCGCCACGCGTCGTGACCAGTCCGAGGATGCCGCGGCGCGGCCCGCCGCCGGGCGACCGCCATTCCCACACGCCCATCACGACCAGCAGCAGCGCGATCACGCCGAAGAACACCGCGGTCTGCCACGTCCAGGCCATCCACCCGAGACCCGCTTCGACGTTCAGCTGCATCGCACGCCCTCCCCGGTCACACCCGCCCGAGCGCGAAGCCCTTGGCGATGTAGTTGCGGACGAACCAGATCACCACCGCGCCGGGCACGATGGTCAGCGCGCCGGCGGCGGCGAGCAGCCCGAGCTCGTAGCCCGAGGTGCTGGCGGTGCGCGTCATCATCGCGGCGATCGGCTTGGCGTCGACCGAGGTCAGCGTTTTCGCGAGCAGCAGCTCGACCCAGCTGAACATGAAGCAGAAGAACGCCGCGACGCCGATGCCGGCGGCGATCGTGGGCATGAAGATGCGGACGAAGAAGCGCCAGAAGGGGTAGCCGTCGACGAAGGCGGTCTCGTCGAGCTCGCGCGGCACGCCGGACATGAAGCCCTCGAGGATCCAGACCGCCAGCGGGATGTTGAACAGGCAGTGCGCGAGCGCCACCGCGACGTACGTGTCGAACAGACCGATCGACGAATAGAGCTGGAAGAACGGCAGCGCGAACACCGCCGGCGGCGCCATCCGGTTGGTCAGCAGCCAGAAGAACAGGTGCTTGTCGCCGAGGAAGCGGTAGCGCGAGAACGCGTACGCCGCCGGCAGCGCCACCGTGACCGAGATCACCGTGTTCATCAGCACGTAGGCCAGCGAGTTCACGTAGCCCATGTACCAGGTGCGGTCGGTGAGGATCTTCGCGTAGTTGGCCAGCGTGAACTCGCGCGGCCACAGCGTGAAGCCGCCGAGGATCTCGTTGGTATTCTTGAACGACATGTTCAGGAGCCAGTAGATCGGCAGCAGCAGGAAGACGATGTAGACCGTCGGGACCAGCCAGGCGAACTTCCTCATGACGCTTGGTCCTTGGTCATCACCGTGTAGAACAGCCACGACAGCAGCAGGATGATCAGGAAGTAGATCAGGCTCATCGCCGCCGCCGGGCCGAGGTCGAACTGGCCGAGCGCGATCTTCACGAGGTCGATCGACAGCACGGTGGTCGCGTTGCCCGGCCCGCCGCCGGTGAGCACCACCGCCTCGGTGTAGATCATGAAGCTGTCCATGAAGCGCAGCAGCACTGCGATCAGCAGCACGTGCTTCAGCTTGGGCAGCTGGATGTGGCGGAAGATCGCCCAACGGCCGGCGCCGTCGATTCGCGCGGCCTGGTAATACGCGTCGGGGATTGCCGACAGCCCGGCGTAGGCGAGCAGCACGACCAGCGAGGTCCAGTGCCAGACGTCCATCGCGACCAGCGTGATCCAGGCGGCGACCGGCTGGCGCGTGTAGTTGAAGTTGAAGCCGAGCTCGTTGAGGCCCTTGCCCATCAGCCCGATGTCCGGCAGCGCGAAGATGTTCCACATCGCGCCGACCACGTTGTAGGGGATCAGCAGCGGCATCGCCATCAGTACCAGGCAGATCGAGACCCCGATGCCCTGGCGCGGCATGGCCAGCGCGATGGCCACCCCGAGCGGCACCTGGATCGCGAGCACGATGCCCGTGAACAGGATCTGCCGCTGCAGCGCCTCGCGGAAGCGCGCGCTCTGCATCACCTGCTGGAACCAGCGCACGCCCTCGAAGAAGAACTCGTTGTTGCCGAAGGTTTCCTGCACCGAGTAGTTGACCACCGCCATCAGCGGGATCACCGCGTTGAAGGCCACCAGCAGCACCACCGGCAGCACCAGCCACCAGGCTTTCTGATTCTGGGTCTTGGTGCTCATGGTCGATCAGGCCACGGCCCAGCCGTCAGCGTAGACGCGGGTGCGTTGAGCGTCGAAGGCGAGGTGCCCCTGGCCTTCGGGCACGGGCTGGCCCTCGGCGACGAGCAGCTTGATCAGGTGCTCGCCGTGGCGCGCATCGACGATGTGGAAGCGTCCGCTGTCGGCGGCGCGCTCGATCTGCACCGGGATGCCGTCGCCCGCGAGGCGCACGAACTCCGGCCGCACGCCGATCTCGGTCCGCTTGCCGCGCGCGCCGGAAAGATCGCCGGAAGCAGTGGCCACCGCGTGGCCGGCGAAGCGCGCCACACCGGCGGCGTCGATCTCGCAGGGCAGCAGATTCATGCCCGGCGAGCCGATGAAGTGGCCGACGAAAGTGTGCGCCGGCCGCTCGAACAGCTCGACCGGCGTGCCCGACTGCACGACCTGGCCTTCGAGCATCACCAGCACCTGGTCGGCGAAGGTCAGCGCCTCGGTCTGATCGTGCGTGACGTAGATCATCGTGCGGCGCACGCGCTGGTGCAACTCCTTGAGCTTGCTGCGCAGCCGCCACTTCAGGTGCGGGTCGATCACGGTCAGCGGCTCGTCGAACAGGATCGCCGCGACGTCGCTGCGCACCAGGCCGCGGCCGAGCGAGATCTTCTGCTTGCCGTCGGCCGTCAGGCCGCTGGCGCGCTGGCCCAGCGCGGCGCCCAGGTCCAGCATCTCGGCGATCTCGTTCACCCGCGAGCGGACCTCGGCCTCGCCCAGCCCGCGGTTGC
The DNA here is from genome assembly GCA_963823215.1 of uncultured beta proteobacterium. GTDB lineage: Bacteria > Pseudomonadota > Gammaproteobacteria > Burkholderiales > Casimicrobiaceae > CAIWHR01. Next base: position 660,359 of record CAWGKT010000012.1, on the reverse strand, counting down.
GCAGCGGGAACGCGAGGTTGTCGAACACGGTCATCGTGTCGTAGACCACCGGGAACTGGAACACCTGCGCGATGTTGCGCTGGCCGGGCTCGAGCGCAGTGACGTCGCGGTCGTCGAAGTGCACGCGGCCATGCGTGGGCTTCAGCAGCCCCGAGACCAGACTCAGCAGCGTGGTCTTGCCGCAGCCGGAGGGGCCGAGCAGCGCGAACGCGCCGCCGTCGGCCCATTCGAGGTCGAGGTCGCGCAGGGCCCAGTCGGCGTCGACCTCGGCGCGCGGCTGCGGCCGGTAGCTGTGGCGCAGTTGTTCGAGGCGGATCCGCGCCATCCCCCTCGCTCCTCAGGCCGCCAGGCGAGCGCCGGCGGCGTCGAAGTACAGGCAGCGCTCGACATCGAGCGCGAAGTGCGCCTGCTCGCTGATCGGATGGTTCCGCACGCCGTGCGCCTGCGAGACCCAGGTGGTGCCGGCGAGCGTGAAGTGCACGACGCTTTCGGACCCGCTGATCTCGCAGAGCAGCACGCGCCCGGACACCGCAACGCCGGCAGTGTCCGGCCGGGCGCACATGGTGGGGGCGCAACGCGACGGTGATCTCGCTGTCGGGCAGTGCGCGCAGCGCTGGCGGCGCCGGCCAGCGCACGCCGTCAACGAGCTTGACCTCGGCCCCCTCCTTCCAGGCCACGGCGACGTTGATCGGGGGGTCGGAGAACACCCGCGCGGTGACCAGGTCGGCCGGCAACCGGTAGACCTCGGCGCCCGGGCCGTACTGCGTCACGCGGCCCTGGTCCAGCGTCGCGACGTGGCCGCCGAGCAGCAGCGCCTCGGCCGGATCGGTCGTCGCGTAGACGACGGTGCAGCCGCGGTCGGCGAACAGGCGCGGCAACTCGTCGCGCAGCGCCTCGCGCAGCTTGTAGTCGAGGTTGGCCAGCGGCTCGTCGAGCAGCACCAGTTCGGCATCCTTGACCAGTGCGCGGGCGAGTGCGGTACGCTGCTGCTGGCCACCGGAGAGCTCGCCCGGCCGGCGGTCGAGCAGCGGCGTCAGGCGCAGCAGTTCGGCGATCCGTCCCACGCGCTCGCGGACCTCGCCGGCCGGCGCGCGGGTGACCTTCAGCGGCGACGCGATGTTCTCGAACACCGAAAGGTTCGGATAATTGATGAACTGCTGGTAGACCATCGAGACGTGACGACGCTGCACCGGCACTCCGGTGACGTCGCGACCGCCGAACCAGAGCTCGCCGGTCGTCGGCCGCACCAGCCCGGCCATCAACCGCAGCAGCGTGGTCTTGCCGGCGAGTGTCTCGCCGAGCAACGTGTTGAAACGGCCCGGCTCCAGCGCCAGCGTGGTCGGATGGATGTGGACATCGGCGCCGACCTGCAGGCCGACCTGGCGGAGTTCGAGGTTCACGTCCGTGGGCGCAGGCTCTGGAGCGATCGGCGACGGCCACCGGCGGGCAGGGGCGCGCCGCGCGCCCCCCGCCCGAATACGCGGGCGTGCCTCGGGCCGAGGCGGGCTACTTCGTGGTTGCCCAGCGCTTGACGATCTCCTCGTAGGGCATCGTCACGCCCTTGGGCTTTTCGTTGGCCAGCTTGGCCTTCGGGCCGTCGGGCTTGCCGAGCCACTCCTTCGCGTCGACCGGCTTGTTCAGCCGCGGGCCGCAGCCGCCGTAGATCTTCGCCTTTTCGTCGGCCTCCTGCATGCGCGCCATCACCTGGTCCATCTCGCCGGCCAGGCGGTCCATCGCCTGCTGCGGCGTGAAGGCGCCGGAGTTGACGTCGCCAATCTGCTGCCACCACAGCTGCGCGAGCTTGGGATAGTCCGGCACGTTGACCCCGGTGGGCGTCCACATCACCCGGTCGGGCGAACGGTAGAACTCGACCAGGCCGCCGAGCTTGGACGCGCGCTCGGTGAACGAGGCGTGGCGCACCGTGCTGTCGCGGATGAAGGTCAGCCCGACGTGGCTCTTCTTCGTGTCGACCGTCTTGCTGACGACGAACTGCGCGTACAACCAGGCCGCCTGGCGGCGGTTCAGCGGTGTGCTCTTGAACAGCGTCCACGAGCCGGCGTCCTGGTAGCCGAGCTTCATGCCGTCCTGCCAGTACGAGCCCTTCGGGCTCGGCGCCATCCGCCACAGCGGCATGCCCTTGTCGTCGACCGTGTTGTTGCCGTCCTTCTTGGGCGCGACCATCGACGCGGTGAACGCGGTGTACCAGAACACCTGCTGCGCGACGTTGCCCTGCGCCAGCGCCGGCAGCGACTGGTAGAAGTCGTAGTCGGCAGCACCGGGCGGCGCGTACTTGCGCAGCCATTCGTCCCACTTGGCGATCGCGTAGACCGAAGCCGGGCCGTTGGTCTCGCCGCCGCGCGTCACCGAGGCGCCCTGCGGGTTGCACGAGCCCGCCGGCATGCGGATGCCCCACTCGTCGATCGGCCGGCCGTTCGGCAGGCCCTTGCTGCTGGCGCCGGCCATCGACAGCCAGGCGTCGGTCATCCGCCAGCCCAAGTCGGGCGCGCGCTTGCCGTAGTCCATGTGGCCGTAGATCCGTTTGCCATCGATCTCCTTCACGTCGACGCTGAAGAACTGCGCGATGTCCTCATAGGCGCTCCAGTTCACCGGTACGCCGAGGTCGTAGCCGTACTTGTCCTTGAACTTTTTCTTCAGGTCCGCCCGGTCGAACCAATCCTTGCGGAACCAGTACAGGTTCGCGAACTGCTGGTCGGGCAGCTGCCAGATCTTGCCGTCCGGACCGGTCGTGAACGAGATGCCGATGAAGTCCTTGACATCGAGGTTCGGATTCGTCACATCCTTGCCCTCGCCGGCCATCCAGTCGGTCAGGTTGACCGCCGACTGCAGCCGCGAGTGGGTGCCGATCAGGTCGCTGTCGTTGATGTAGGCGTCGTACAGGTTGCGGTTGGTCTGCATCTGCGTCTGCACCGCCTGCACGACCTCACCCTCGCCGAGCAGCTGGTGGTTGACCTTGATGCCGGTGATCTCCTCGAACGCCTTGGTCAGCGTCTTGGCCTCGTATTCGTGGGTCGGTATGGTCTCCGACAGCACGTTGACCTCGAGCCCCTTGAAGGGTGCAGCGGCTTTGATGAACCACTCCATCTCCTTCATCTGAGCGTCCTTGCTAAGCACCGAAGGCTGGAATTCCTGGTCGATCCAGCGTTTGGCGGCAGCGGCGTCCGCCTGCGCGCCTTGGGCAAACAGTGCCAGCGTTGTGCTGGCAACGGCGGTCAGCATCAGCCTCATCGTAGCGTCTCCTCTTGGGTGGTCTTCGGCGGCCGGGGAAGGCAACGGGGTGCGACTTTGAACCGCAAACGACTTTGAACCGCAAAGAATCTGTTGTCAATCGATCCAAACGCGCAAATGCGAACACAAAGGAAAACCCCGATGGTTGCCCGCCGAACCGAACGGCCGAGTCCCAGTCAGCGCTTGAGCCGATAGAGCATTTCACCTGCGCGCGGAACGACCAGCACTCCGTCGCGTCCGCCGAAGGCGGCGACGTCGATCGACGCCGGGTCGCGGTAGCCGAGATTGATCCGCCGGCAGCGCTCGGGCGAGATCCCGGTGGCGAGCGTCACCGTCACGCGCGGCGTCTCGATGCCCGTTGCAGCGTCGTAGCTACCCTGGCCCTTGACGTGGGTTGAGTGCGCCAGCACGCCGCCGGGGTAACCGGCGAAACGCTCGGGCTGGGCGAGGAAATAGTCGCGGCAGTGGTAGCCGACTTCCTCGATCAGGTGTCCGTGCGTGAAGCTCACCTCGTTGATGTGCGGCGCATAGATGATCACCTCGCCGCCGTCGGCGACGACGGGCTCGATCTTGTACATACCCTTGCCCGCGGTCCAGATGTCGGCGTACATCGGCGGCATCACCGACAGCACCTGGCGCACGGGCGCGTCGAGCCAGACGATGTGCCGCTTTGCCGACAGCGCGGACGCCTTCTCCCAGGCCTCCCGCGCCGAGCCGAAGTAGAGGCCGGCCAGGCCCGCGGGCGTGACGACGAGCGCGAAGCACGCGGTGGGCACTGTCACCATCGACGCCGCGCGATCGATCACCGCGCGCACCGGCGTGTAGCCCGCGCCGATGATCTCGAAATTGGTGATGAGCGCACCCAGCCAGTGCGTGAAATTGATCACCTCGGCGCCGGCGATGCCGGGGAAGAAGTACTTGTTGCCTCCCGAGAAGCCGACGACCTCGTGCGGGAAGACCGGGCCACAGATGATGATCTGGTCGTAATCGAAGATGCGCCGATTGAGGGACACGGTGACGGGCTGCTCGAGTCGACCGCCGGAGAGTTGCGCGATCTCGGCGGCCGGAATCTCGCCGATCGTGGCGAACGTCGCCGGATCGGCCCATTCGTGGTTGAAGATGCGCGAGTTTCCGGCGCGGCCGGCGACGACGGGCATGCCGACGAGTCGCGAGAGCGCGGCGTCGTCCATCGGCTGGTGGGTGCCGAGCGCCACCAGGAAGTCGAGCGCCGCGGCCTTGCCGTCCAGCATTTCGCGGAACAGGCCGAAGAACTGGGGCATCGGCATCGTGCGCGTGCCGTCCGGAATGATGAACAGCACGCGCTTGCCCGCGAGCGACAGCGACGCGAGACCGGCACGGACGATCTCGCGCGTCTCGTCCGCGGTGAGGAAGCGATCGGTGAATCCGGAGCCTGTCATGGTGCCTATGCTACCTTCTGCGGCGGCAAAGCGGTACGCTAGCCGGCTGCGGGAACAAGCGGGGGAGCAGCAATGAACAGGGCTGTGACTGAAGAATCGGTCAATATCCTCTACGGCAAGTCGGGAATGCAGATCCGGCTGCCGCAGGGCGCACGGGCGACGGTGATCGGCAAGCGGCCGATGGCGAAGCTGTCCGATCCGAAGGCCGCCGTGCGCGACGCGCTGGCGCACCCGGTCGGAGCGCCTGCGTACAGCTCGGTGGTGCAGGGCCGCAAGAGCGCCTGCATCCTCGATCTGCGACATCACGCGGCCGGTCCCCAACCACCTGTTCCTGCGGCCGTTGATCGAGGGCATGCTCGCCGCGGGAATGCCGCGCGAAGGCATCACCGTGCTGGTCGCGACCGGACTGCATCGGCCGAACGAGGGCGCAGAGCTTGCCGAAGTCGTCGGCGACCCCTGGGTTCTCGACACGGTGAGGGTCGAGAATCACTTCGCGCGGGACGCGGCGGCGCACGTCGATCTCGGCGTGACCTCCGGGCGCCGCACGCCGGTGAAGCTCGACCGCCGCTTCGTCGAGGCGGAGGTACGCATCGCCACCGGTCTGGTCGAGCCGCACTTCATGGCGGGCTACTCGGGCGGGAGAAAGGTCATCGCGCCGGGCGTCGCGCATGAGGACACCATCCGCACGTTTCACAGCGCGCGCTTCATGGAGGACCCGGCGGCGATCCAGTGCAACCTCGCCGGCAACCCGCTGCACGAGGAGCAGCTCGAGATCGTGCGGATGCTGGGCGACGTCTACGCCGTCAACACGGTGATCGACGAGGATCGCGATCTCGTCCACGTCAATTTCGGCGAGGTCATCGCGAGCCACCTCGCGGCGGTCGCGTTCGTCGCCGAGAGCACGCGCGTACCGGTCGGCCGGCGCTTTTCGACGATCGTGACGTCGGCCGCCGGGCATCCTCTCGACAAGACCTACTACCAGACAGTGAAGGGCATGGTGACTCCGCTCGACATCCTGGAGCCGGGCGGGACGCTGATCGTCGCATCGGCCTGCTCCGAGGGCTTCGGTTCGCCCGAATTCCGCGCGGCGCAAGCGCGGCTGTGCACGCTCGGCCCGGACGCGTTCCTGCAGACGCTGCTCGCGAAGAGCCTCGCCGACGTCGACGAATGGCAGACCGAGATGCAGCTGAAGTCGATGCGCGCAGGGCACGTGCAGCTCTACACGACCGGACTCGACGACGAGGAGCGCAGCCTCACCGGAGTCGAGACGATCGCTTCGATCGATGCCGCGCTTGCCGCCGCTGTCTCGCGTGCGGGCGACCCGGCCATCGCCATTGTCCCCGAAGGGCCGTATGTCGTCCCGGTTGTCGGCTGACGCACCGGTGTTGCCTTCGCCGGCATTGCTCGCGATTCACCTCGATCTCGTCGGCGGCCTGGCCGGCGACATGTTCGTCGCGGCGATGGTCGATGCGTTGCCTGGGCTCAAGGCGCCCGTGCTGGCCGAACTGGCGGCGGTGCGATCCGCTGGCGAGTCGGCGCCGGAATTCGTCGAAGGGTCGAGCGGCGGGTTGCGCGCGCAACGCTTCGGTCTCGCGCTCGAATCCCAAGAGCGCCCTACCGCGCCGCAGCGGCTCGCAGACGGCGGCGCGACGGCAGATGTCGCGCACTGCGCATGAACATGCAGGCACCGCGTACGCGGTGCTGCGCCGCAGGCTCGCCGAGGTGCCGCTGACCCCGCCCACGCGCGAGCACGCGTTGGCGCTGCTCGCGCTCCTCGCCGATGCCGAGGCCCGTGTGCACGGCATCCCCGTCGACGACGTGCATTTCCACGAGCTCGCGGATTGGGACTCGCTGCTGGACGTGGTCGCGGCCGGATGCATCGCGGCGCAGCTCGACGGCGCGCGCTGGACCGCGTCGGCGCTTCCGCTGGGCGGGGGCACCGTGCGCACGGCGCATGGGCTGTTGCCCGTGCCGGCGCCTGCCACAAGCCTGTTGCTGACAGGCTACCCATGGCACGACGACGGCATTGCCGGCGAGCGGGTGACGCCGACCGGCGCCGCGATCCTGCGCCATCTCGTGCCTGCGCCACAGTGCGGCATGCGCCGCGAGGCGGGGCGCCTCGTGAGCATTGGCAGTGGCGCGGGCACGCGCGCGCTGCCGGGATTGCCGAACATCCTGCGCGCGCTGGTGCTCGAGCGCGTCCTGACTTTCGAATCCGATGCCGACGTGGTGACCGTGCTCGAATTCGACGTCGACGACATGACGGGCGAGGAGATCGCCGTGGCGGCCGATCGCCTGCGCAAGGAGCCCGGCGTGGTCGACGTGTCGGTCGGCACGCGGCTCGGCAAGAAGGGACGGCCGCTCGCCGATTTCCGTCTGCTGGTGCAACCGCACGCGGCCGACGCGATCGCGCGGGCCTGCTTCACCGAAACGTCGACGCTGGGACTGCGCTGGCGCGAGGAACGCCGGCGCGTGCTGCGCCGAACCGAGGTCACGGCGACGGTCGACGACGCCACGGTGAGCGCGAAGGTTGCCGTGCGTCCCGGGGGCGAGCGCACCGCGAAAGCGGCGCAGGACGACGTCGTCGCGACGCCCGGGCTCGGCGCGCGCCGGCGCAAGCGTGCCGCCGTCGCGGCGCGGGCGCTCGCAGCCGACGACGAATGAACGCATCGCTTCCCGCCAGCGAGGTTCTGGCACGGCTCGTCGCCAGCCTCGACCGGCACGACCGGCTCGCGCTCGCCGTTTCCGGCGGGGTCGACTCGATGACGCTCGCGCACGTCGCGTGGCGATTCGCGCGTGCGCGCGCCACGATGTATCACGCGACCGGACCGGCGGTGCCGGCGGCGGCGCGCGCTCGGGTGGAAGCCCATGCCGCACGGCATGGCTGGCCGCTGGTGCTGCTCGACGCCGGCGAACAGCGCGACGCCCGCTATCGCGCCAATCCGGTCGACCGCTGCTACTACTGCAAGACCAACCTGTATGCGCGCATCCGCGAGGCGACGCCGGACCCGATCGCCTCCGGCACCAACCGCGACGACCTCGACGACTTCCGGCCCGGGCTGCGTGCCGCGGCCGAGCGCGATGTCGTGCATCCGTACGTCGAGGCGGGCATCGACAAGGCGAGCGTCTACGCGCTGGCCGCGAGTCTCGGCCTCGACGATCTCGAGCGGCTGCCCGCGCAGCCGTGCCTCGCGAGCCGCGTCGAAACCGGGATCGCCATCGCGCCGGACGACCTCGCGTTCATCGACGCCGTGGAGGCCCGCCTCGCCGCGCGCCTCGGGCGCGAGGCGGTGCTGCGCTGCCGGGTGACGCATGCGGGCATCGTGATCGAGCTCGCGGCGATGCACGACGCCATGGCGGGCGAAGTCGCCCGCGAGATCGGCGCCGATGCGTGCCGCCGGGACGGCCGCGCGTTTGCGGGCGTGCGCCCCTACGCGCGCGGTGCGGCCTTCCTGCGCCGACTCGCCGATGACTGAATTTCGTGTCGACTGGCAGCGCGCCGGGCGCACCGGAACGAGCGAGGCGGTGCTGTGCGACCCGAAGTCCGCGGCGCAGATCGACGCGATCATCGCGCACGCGACCGAGCTCGGGCAGCGGCTGCTGCTCACCCGCCTCGGACCGCGCAAGTTCAGCCGGCTCTCGGCGCCGATGCGCAGCGTGCTCGACTACGACGCCGGCACGCGCACCGCGATCCTCGGCGGAGCGCCGGCGGCGCGCGGCACCGGCCGGGTCGCGATCGTCTGCGGCGGGACCTCGGACCTGCCCGTCGCGCGCGAAGCCGAGCGCACGCTCGCGTTCGCGGGCGAAGCCGCGACGCTGCTCGCCGACGTGGGCGTCGCGGGGCTTTGGCGGCTGATGGAGCGGCTCGACGACATCCGCCGGCATCGCGTGGTGATCGCCGTGGCCGGCATGGAGGGCGCGCTCTTCAGCGTGCTGGCGGGCCTCGTGCCGTGCGCCGTGATCGCGGTGCCGACGTCGGTGGGCTACGGTGTCGCCGAGGGCGGCCGCACGGCACTGCACGCGGCGCTCGCGAGCTGCGCATCGGGACTCGCCGTCGTCAACATCGACAACGGCTTCGGCGCGGCGCACGCCGCGCTGCGGATACTCGGGGAAGCACCGCCCGCCGACGTCGATCGCGGCTGACGGTGTCCCGCGTCGACGTACTTCAGCCCCGGCGGCAGCGCAGCCGGGCTGTGCACGGCGCTATTTCTGCAGCTTGGCCTCGTCGACCAGCACCTTGTAGAAATAGCCCGACCCGAGATCGACGTCGGTGCGCACGGTCCCCCGGGCCACCACGACGGCGCCGATCTTCGTCTCGTCCTTGGTCGTGACCAGCACGTCGTTCGTGCCGTCCGCCGGCGAACCCGAGCCGTCCTGCAGATGGATCCAGTTCTTGCCCATCACGCCGGGCGTGTACTTGACGACCTTGCCGCGAACGAGGACGGGCTTGTTGTTGAGCGTCGCCTTCTTGTCGACGATTTCAGCGACGGTCCGCGCATCCGGCCCGGTCGCCTTGGGCACTTTCACGTCCCCGACGTCTGCCGGCTTGGCAATGCCCGCGTGCAGCTGGCCCGCGTCGATCTTCGGGGATGCCGAATGCGGGGAGGGCGGACTGTCCGCCGCCCAGCCGATGCCGGCCAATAACGCCATCAGTGCAGCCACCAATACCTTCATCGCCTGCCTCTCTTGTCTGGGCGCGGTTGCGCCGAATTGGATCCGGACCTGTCCGGCCGGCGCGATTCTGACACCGAAACACGACCAGAACTTTGATCTGGATCGTCCCTTGGCAGCACGGCAGGCGCTTGCGGCGCCGTTCGGTCCCGTCGGGGCGATGCACGGTCAGTCGAGATCGACGTACTTCGTTACGCGCCCCTTCGCCTTCTCGATCGGGTATTTTTCGCGAATGAGCGTGAGCTTGTCGCGCGCGGCGGCGACGATGTCGATGTCCAGCGTGCGGCCGAGGCCCAGCAGGTACAGCAGCACGTCGCCGATCTCGTTGGCGACCTCGGTGCGCTTTTCCTTCGGCAGCGAGTACGACTCGTCCGCGGTGCACCACTGGAAATGCTCCATGATCTCCGCGGCTTCGATGGCCACGCCCATCGCCAGATTCTTCGGCGCGTGGAACTGCGCCCAATCGCGCTCCTCGATCAACGCGTCGAGAGCTTCCTGCAGTTCGCCAAGACTGTCGGCCATTTTCACCACCTCCAGGAGTCGCCTCCAGCGATCCCGTGGTTGCGGAATCGATGCGGCCGGGGCATTCGATCGGATGTCCGGTGCGCGTGCGCCCGGTCAGAACTTCTCGTCGGCGCGCAGATAGCGCCATTGGCCGACCGGCAGCTTCCCGAGCACGACGCTGCCGGTGCGCACACGCTTCAGGCCGGTCACGGCGATCCCGACCAGCTCGCACATGCGGCGGATCTGGCGTTTCCTGCCTTCACGCAGCACGAACCGCAGCTGATGCTCGTTCTGCCACGACACCCGTGCCGGCTTAAGCTTGACGCCGTCGAGCTCGAGTCCGTGCTGCAGTTGCTTCATTCCGGCTGGCGACAGCGCGCCCTCGACGCGCACCAGGTATTCCTTTTCCACGTCCGAGTCGCGACCGATGAGCCGCCGCGCAACGCGGCCGTCCTGCGTGAACACGATGAGTCCGGTGGAGTCGATGTCGAGCCGGCCTGCGGGCGCCAGTCCGCGCAGCTGACTGGGCTTGAAGGTGATCGGCGCGCGGTCCTCGGGCCAGCGGTTCTCCGGACGGATCAGCACGCTCGCCGGCTGGTAGCCGTCCTCGGCCTGGCCCGACACGTAGCCGATCGGCTTGTGGAGCAGGAACGTGACCTGCTCGCCCTGATGCCTGCGGGCAGCGGCGTCGATCTCGATGCGTGCCTCGGGCGCGACACGCGTGCCCAGCGTGTTCATCACCAAGCCATCGACCTTGACCCAACCATTCTCGATCCACTCGTCCGCCTCGCGGCGCGAGCAAAGGCCGAGTTCGCTCATGCGTTTGGACAGGCGGGGGCTGGCAGCGAGCGGATGCATGGATGCCCGCGATGGCGTGCCCGGCTTCGGGTGGCGCGGCGGCTCCTCGTGCGCCGCGGGCGGGGAGGCGAGTGTTTGCCCTGGTGACAGCGCGACCGACGGCGTACGGCCATGCTGCGCGCGGCGCTGGCGCGACGTCGGCGGCCTGGCGGGTTGCGCAGAGCCGCTTCGCGGCGGGAGCTTGAGCGTGGACCCGGTCATCACAACCCGAGCACCAGCCGCAAGCCACTGTCGACGCGGCTCATTGTCTGGGCTGGAAGCATGCGAACCCGTTCGGTGAGATACGAACGATCGATGGTCAGAACTTGGGATACATTGACGATGGAAGGCTTGGAAAGACCGGACTCACTCTTGCCGATTCGCACATTGCCAGGCGCCTCCGCCAAGGCGAGATTGGACGTGATCGCTGCGATGACGACGGTGGCGATGCGACTTTCGTTGAACGGATTCGACTGCACCACGACGACTGGACGGCGAAAACCGGGGCCGGACCCCGCCGCCGGCGCCAGGGAAGCCCACCAAATCTCACCACGCCTCATGGCTTGCGGACTTGGACTGGGCACGCTCCAAGGCGGCATCGACTGTTGACGCCTCAACGCCATAAACGGCGTTGAGCCGCTCAGTAACGGCGTTCGATCCGTGAGTTCCGACATACTCGGCGATGGCTTCCGCATAGAGACGACTGCGGGGCTTCTTCAGGCGCTTGGCAAGATGCTCCGCCGCCTGGAAGACGGGATCCGGGAGTGAGATTGCGACCTTCATGGGCAGGATGGTATCACTGGAGTCATACCTTGGCAATCGTGCGCATGTCCGGCGATACGGCAGTCCCCGACACGGGCTGCGGCGCCGTCAATCGACGTCAGTCGTCGCGCTCACGCGGCCGCCCGATCGGGTAGTCGCCGTTGTCAGGGCGAAACGGTTGCAGCAGCATCCGGTCGAGCCACAGCTCCCGCCGCTCGCGGAACTGCTCGATGCCGATCGTCATCGCGTCGTGGCCGGCCCGGGGCTGCGCCCGGTAGGTGCCGAACAGGCGGTCCCACCAGGGCACGTTGAACCCGAAGTTGCTGTTGGTCTCCCGGGGATCGATCGAGTGATGGACCCGGTGCATGTCCGGCGTGACCACCAGCCAGCGCAGCACGCGGTCGATGCGCGCCGGCAGGCGAACGTTGCCGTGGTTGAACATCGACGTCGCGTTGAGCAGGACCTCGAAGATCAGCACTGCCACAGCCGGCGGGCCGAGCACGAGAATCACGGCGAACTTGATCAGCATCGACAGCGCAATCTCGAGGGGATGGAAGCGGGCGCCCGTGGTCACGTCGAAGTCGAGGTCTGCATGGTGGACGCGGTGCAGGCGCCAGAACAGCGGCACCGCATGGAACATCAGGTGCTGCAGATAGATGGCGACGTCGAGCGCCAGCACCGAGACCACGATGGCCCAGGCATAGGGCAGGGTGAAGACGTTGAGCACGCCCATGCCGCGCTCGGCGGCAAATCCGGCGACGCCGATCGCCGCCAACGGCAAGATCGCCCGCACCAGAACGCTGTTCAGGGCGGTGAGCGCGAGGTTGTTCGTCCAGCGCAACACTTTTTGCTCGCGCGAGGCGCGCCGCGGGGCCGCGAGCTCCCACGTGGCCATTACCGCGAAGATGCCGAGAAACGAGCCGAGCCGCACCGGCACCTCGTTAGTCAGCAGTAAGGCATCCATGATCGGGTTCAATCACGCGAGTTGACGAATCGAGGTGCGTCGGCAGTTTCCCGCGGGCGTCTGATGGGCCGGTCGTTGTCGAGCCTCCCAACGGATCGCTGCCCGACAGGTGCGGGGACCGGGACGCGTGCCGGCGAACGGTGGCTCGAGCGAAATCAGGACTTCGTGTAGATCTCCGCACCTTTTTGCACGAACTCGATGGCCTTCGCTTCCATCCCCTTCGCAATCGCATCCCTTTCCGCGACGCCCTGCTTCGCGGCGAACTCGCGCACGTCTTGCGTGATCTTCATCGAGCAGAAGTGCGGGCCGCACATCGAGCAGAAGTGCGCGAGCTTGGCGCCCGACTGCGGCAGCGTCTCGTCGTGGAACTCGCGCGCCTTGTCCGGATCGAGGCCGAGATTGAACTGGTCGTCCCAGCGGAATTCGAAGCGGGCCTTGGAAATCGCGTTGTCGCGGATCTGGGCGCCGGGATGGCCCTTGCCGAGGTCGGCCGCGTGCGCCGCGACCTTGTACGCCATGATGCCGTCCTTGACGTCGGCCTTGTTCGGCAGGCCGAGGTGCTCCTTCGGCGTCACGTAGCAGAGCATCGCCGTGCCGTACCAGCCGATCATCGCGGCGCCGATGGCGCTGGTGATGTGGTCGTAGCCGGGCGCGATGTCGGTGGTGAGCGGGCCCAGCGTGTAGAAGGGCGCCTCGCCGCAGAGGCGCAACTGCTCGTCCATGTTGTGCTTGATCAGGTGCATCGGCACGTGGCCGGGGCCCTCGATCATCACCTGCACGTCGTGCTTCCACGCCACCTGCGTCAGCTCGCCGAGCGTGGCGAGCTCGGCCATCTGCGCCTCGTCGTTGGCGTCGAAGCCCGACCCGGGCCGCAGGCCGTCGCCCAGCGAGAACGCGACGTCGTACGCCTTCATGATCGCGCAGATGTCCTCGAAGTGCGTGTAGAGGAAGCTCTCCTTGTGGTGCGCTAGGCACCACTTGGCCATGATCGAGCCGCCGCGCGACACGATGCCCGTCATCCGCTTCGCCGTCATCGGGATGTAGCGGAGCAGCACGCCGGCGTGGATCGTGAAATAGTCGACACCCTGCTCGGCCTGCTCGATCAGCGTGTCGCGGAACATCTCCCACGTGAGCTCTTCCGCGCGGCCGTCGACCTTCTCCAGCGCCTGGTAGATCGGCACCGTGCCGATCGGCACCGGCGAGTTGCGGATGATCCACTCGCGCGTCTCGTGAATGTTCTTCCCCGTCGAGAGGTCCATCACGGTGTCGGCGCCCCAGCGCGTGGCCCACGTCATCTTCTCGACTTCCTCGTTGATCGACGAGGAGACGGCGGAATTGCCGATGTTGGCGTTGATCTTCACCAGGAAGTTGCGGCCGATGATCATCGGCTCGGATTCCGGGTGGTTGATGTTGCTCGGAATGATCGCGCGTCCGCGCGCCACCTCGTCGCGCACGAACTCCGGCGTGATGACCGCCGGGATCGCCGCGCCGAAGCTCTGACCCGGATGCTGGCGCGTGACGATCTCGGGCAGGGTCCGCAGCATCTCCTCGCGTTTGAGGTTCTCGCGGATCGCGATGAACTCCATCTCGGGCGTCACGAAGCCGCGGCGGGCGTAGTGCATCTGGGTGACGTTGACGCCGGTGCCATTGACAACAACGGCGCGGCGCGGCTTCCGGTGGAGCTCGAAGCGCAGGCCCGCAAGCTCGGGATCGGCGAGCCGCGCGCGGCCGTACGCCGAAGTGAGGCCGTCGAGGGGAACCGTGTCGCCGCGCTCCTCAATCCACGGCGCGCGCAGGGCCGGCAGGCCGCGGCGGATGTCGATCGCAGCAGTGGGATCCGTGTAGGGCCCCGACGTGTCGTAGACGACGATCGGGGGATTCCTCTCGGCGCCCTCAGTGGACAATGAGAAAGCCGGCGTGTCGGACTGCGCGATCTCGCGCATCGGCACGCGGATGTCGGGGCGCGAGCCCTCGACGTGGATCTTGCGCGAATTGGGCAACGGCGCGACGGCCGCGCCGTCCACGAGCGCGTCGCGCGCGTAGAACTTGTCGTTGGCGTTCATGGAGGCTCCTCGACATCGAAACGACGCGGGGAGCGGAGAGAAAGGCTACGCTTCCCTGCGCCGGCATTACCCGCACAGGTACCAAGGGTCTGATCTCACCCTCCCGCAAAGCGGGAAGGACCCCTAGCGTCCGCCGCAACCTTACGCCTAAGCAGTGCGATCGTCCAATCGCAAGGCACGTGTCCGCCCGACCGGGGAAGACGCAGCGCGCGCGTTCCGGGCACGCGCCTTGCGACGCCGGGTCGCGCGTCAGGGACCGTCGGCCCTAGCGGCGGCCGCCGCCTCGGAAGCCGCCGCCGCCAAAACCACCACCGCCGAAACGCCCGCCGAATCCGCCACCACTAAACCCGCCACCGCCGAAACCGCCGCCACCGAAGCGATCACCGCCCCCGAAGCCGCCGCCGCCGAAGCCGCCGCCGCCGAAGCCGCCACTGCCGCCGAAGCCACCGGAGCGCGCCATCGGACTCGCCTCACTGAAGCTGCCCGCCCTGTCGGCGCCGTTCGATCGCGCCTGCGCCTCCCTGTCAGCCCAGGACGTATCGCCGGAAGCGGGACTCGTGCCGCTCGCCGAGTGCTGCTGCCAGCCGCTGCCCGTGTTCGTGTAGACGTTGCCGTTGACGTCGGCGACGTGGTTGTTGCCGACGCTGGCGGTGCCCCAGGTGTTGGTCTGGCCGGTCTTGGCGTTGTACGTCTGGCCTCCGCCGACATGCGCGTTGCCCTCGGGTCCGGCGGTTGTCGCGCCGGCGCGGTCATAGGTGCTCCCGCCCGCACCGGTACCCGACACGCTCGACGCGGTGGAACGTTGCCCTGAATAGACGTTGTAGTTGCTGGCGCGTGCCACGTTGCCGGAGCCGCCGGCGGCGCCGTTCATCGTGCGATCGTAGCCGCGCGTCGCGTTGCCCGTCCACGCGTTGTACTGCCTCCCGGCATTGATGTCGCCGGTGGTGCCGGTGCGCGCATTGGCGTAGGAACCGCTGAAAGTCGTTCCTGCGACACCTCCGCCCGCGTACCACGAGCGCGTGCCGGAATACGTGGTGGCGCCCCAGTGACCGTAGACGTTGGCGCTCGCGGTGGCGCAGCAGCCGTAGCCGCCCCAGTAGCCGGGATAGTAGTAGGCGCCGCCCCACCAGGGCTCCATCCACGCCGCCGTCGCAAGGCCCATGGCAAACCCCCACGTGTATCCGACGTACGGGTTGTAAATGGGCGTTGCCGCAACGCCGTAGGTGTACGGGGGCGCGTACCAGTAGGTACCAATCCACGGCGCGTAGTAGTAACCGGTGCCGTAGACGACGGTGCCGTACGGCGCGACCACAGTGCCGAGATAACCCGGCGTGTAGCCGACGTAGACAACCTGCGGCGTCGCTTCGTAGATCCGCACGTAGGTCACGTAGTGGACCGGCGAGGACGGCGGGATCGTGTAGATCACGGATGGCACCGAAGTCGCGATGGCCCACGGCCCGGTCAGCTGCGGCGCGGTGAACCAGACGCCCGCGGTCACCGCGTAGAAGGCGTTCGGGGCCACCTGGATCACCGGCGAGTGCGAGTTCGTCACGTAGGTGAGCGGCGTGCCGGCTATGGGGGCGTACTGCGGCGGGCCATCGAATTCCGGCGTGAATTTCGGCCCGTTCCTGAGCGGCACCGTCGCCGTTTGCGGGATCGAGTTCTCGATGATCGCCTCCTCCGCCTGCGGCGTGCCGGCGACGGTCGGGAGCACGGCGCCGGCGAGCGAATGCGGTGGGATGCGCGCGAAGTCCGGCGGCAACGCATTGTTGGCGACGAACGTCCACGGCCCGGTGAGGCCGCCGGCCATGAACCAGCGGCCGGCGAGCAGCGCGTAGTAGTTGTTGTTGGCGGTGTTGATCAGGATGTCGCTCGTCGTGTTCGACGCCCACAGCAGCTGTGTGCCGACGATGGGCACGAAATCGGGCTGGCCCTTGAAGACGATCAGTTCGGTCTGCACCTGGCTCGTGTAGATCGTCGGCACGCCGTTGGCGAGCGACGGCTTGGGATTGGCCTTGGGCCCGCCGTCGAGCATGTCGACGAGACCGGCCTTGGCGAGCTTTTGCGCGACGTCGTTGATGCCGGGGGGCGTCAGGAACGGCTGCTCCCAGGGGCCGGTCACGGCGCTCGACACCAGCCAGCCGTCGTACAGGTGGATGAAGAATTTCTGCTCAATCCCGCCCTGCAGGATCAGTGCGCGCGTGTTGATCACGCGCTTGAACCGGGCGTCATCGGCAACGGGCTTGATCACGGGCGCGCCGTCGATCGGCACCAGGATGGCCGGCGAATAACTCACCAGCACCTGCGGCGGATTGTTCTGCACCGGCACGGTGGGCGGCTTGATGCCGGCCAAAGCCAGCGACGACTGCAGCCGGTCGAGCGCGATCGTGCGGATCTTGCCGGCGAACTCCTTCTGCAATTCGGGTGCATACGCCGAGCCGCGATTCGGCAGCGTGGGGAAGTCGATCTTGCTGATCTGCATGTTCTCGAAGACCACCGTGCGCGCGACCTTGTCGACCTGGGTGCGCGCCGTCGCGAAGATCACGCCGAACGTCTCGTCCGCAGCACCGGTGACCTTGATGGCGAGCGCGGCGCGGAAGTCGATCTGGTTGGCGTCCCACTTGTTGATCTGTGGCTGATAGACGAGCACCTGCGCGTTGGTGAGGTCGACGACACGAGGCCAGGGATCGGCGGGGAGCTGCGCTGCGGGCTTCGCGGCCGGCGCCGCGGGTGCGGCGGCCGCAGAGGGCGCTGACTGCGCGGTCGCGATGGCTGAGGCACAGAGCAGGACGGCAACGGCAAGCGCGATCGGGGTGGACCGGCGAGCTAGGATCATGATTTGTCGGATTCCCAGGAGTTGGGGGCGAACGCCCCGGAACAATCGATGATTATCCCACCATGCCCCGTGTCGTGGAATCGCGCCGACGCGGGCCGGGCGGAGACCCCCGGCAATCCGGCCGGTCCACCGCGCGCCATCGTTGGGCCGGCGCCGATCCGATAAGATGGCGGCGATCCCGCCTATCCGCCCCCGGATTTCCATTCATGCCCACGCCTGCGCCGACGCTCTACCTCGATCGGGCTCACGGCCGCCTGCACGATGGCGCGGGCCTCGCGTTCGACGCCGACGCCGGGGTGTGGGAAACGACAGCGCAGGCGCTCGCGGGCATTGCGCTCGATCCCGTTGCCGCGGTGCGCTGGCTGCAGAAGGAGAGTGGTGCGCCGTCGCGGCAGCCGATCGGCGTGATCGGCGGCCATCACGCGACGCACGCGCAGCTCGCCGCGGCGCGGCTCCTCGGCAACGAGCTCGCGAAGATCGGCCTGACGGTGCTGTGCGGCGGTCGCCGCGGCGTGATGCTGGCGGTGTGCGAGGGTGTCGCCGCGCAGGGTGGCGTCAGCATCGGCCTGCTGCCGGGCGAATCGATCGCGGATGGCAATCCGTTCGTGACGGTGCCGATTCCGACCGGCGTCGGGCTAGCGCGCAACGCGATCATCGCGCGCGGCGCGCTGTGCCTCATCGCCGTCGGCGGGAGCCACGGCACGCTGTCCGAAGTCGCGTTCGGCATGCAGTTCGGCAAGCGCGTGTTCGGCCTCGAGGGCGCGCCGCACGTCGACGGCGTCGAGCACCTGCCCACGGTCGAAGCCGCGATGGTCGCGGTCGCCCGCGTCGTGCTGGCGCTCGACGGCGAAGCCACGCTTCCCTACGCAACGGACGACGCGTAGGCGCGTCACCGGGCCGTGTCCGAGTCACGCAATGCGGCGATCGCGGCCGCGGCCGCCTGGTTCGATGCCGGCGCTCTGCTCGCCGACTTGCGGCGGCGCGTGGGCATCCGCACGGAGAGTCAGAATCCGCAACGCGCCGCGGAACTCGCGCGCTACCTGACCGAGGAAATCGGCCCCGCGGTCGAACGGATGGGCTTCCGGCGGACGCTCTGGGACAACCCTGTTGCCGGTGCGCCGCCGATGCTGTTCGCGGAGCGCGGCGAGGATCCGTCGCTGCCGACGGTACTGATCTACGGCCACGGAGACGTCGTCGCGGGTCACGACAACCAGTGGAGCGCCGGCCGTTCGCCGTGGGAGGTAACGGAAGCCGACGGCCGCTGGTACGGCCGAGGCACTGCGGACAACAAGGGCCAGCACACGATCAACCTCGCGGCGCTCGGGCAGGTGCAGGCGGCGCGCGGGCGGCTCGGCTTCAATGCGAAACTGTTGCTCGAAATGGGCGAGGAGGTCGGCTCGCCGGGACTGCGCCGGACCTGTGAAGCGCGTGCGGAGTCGTTGCGCGCCGATGTCCTGATCGCCTCCGATGGTCCGCGCCTGCGTTCCGATCGGCCGACGCTATTCCTCGGCTCGCGCGGCGCGTTCAACTTCGATCTCATCGTCGATCTGCGCGAGGGTGCGCATCACTCGGGAAACTGGGGCGGGCTGCTCGCCAATCCCGGGGTCGTGCTGGCCAACGCCATCGCGTCGATGATCGATGCGCGCGGCCGGATTCTCGTCGCCGGGCTGCGCGCGCCGCCGATCCCCCGATCGGTGCGCCGTGCGCTCGAGGACATCGAGCCCGGCGAGCCGGATGGGCCACCGATCGACGGCAACTGGGGCGAGCCGGGCTTGACGCCCGCCGAGCGCGTTTTCGGCTGGAACGCGCTCGAAGTGCTCGCCTTTCGCACCGGCAACCCCGACCGGCCCGTCAATGCGATTCCGCCACGCGCCAACGCGCATCTGCAGCTGCGCTTCGTGGCGGGCTGCGACTGGCGCACCTTCATTCCCGCGATTCGCACGCATCTCGACCTTCTCGGCTTCGCCAGGGTGCAGGTTCGGCAGGCGGATGCCGAGCCGATGGCGGCCACGCGCCTCGACCCGGACCACCCGTGGGTACGCTGGGCGGCGTCGTCGATCGCGGCCACCACGGGCGCGCGTCCCGCGATCCTGCCGAACCTCGGCGGGTCGCTGCCCAACGATTGCTTCGCCGACGTGCTCCGGTTGCCGACGATCTGGGTGCCGCACTCCTATCCCGCGTGCTCGCAGCACGCTCCCGACGAGCACCTGCTGGCCCGCGTCGCGCGCGAGGGTCTCGGGATCATGACGGGGCTCTTCTGGGACCTGGGCGAGCCGGGCAGCGCTCCGGCGCGGGAGCGCGCGGCCCCGCGGGCGTGACGGCGACGGGCAGCGCCATATTCGCTACAATCGCTGCTCGCGCGGGTGTAGCTCAATGGTAGAGCAGAAGCTTCCCAAGCTTACGACGAGGGTTCGATTCCCTTCACCCGCTCCAACGAAAACGGCCCGCGAGGGCCGTTTTTCCTAGGCGGGTGAAGGGATGAGAACCCTCGGGCTCGACCAGCGTTCCGAGCAGTGCGAGGAGCGCGCAGGACGCGCGAGCGAAGCGAGTGCGGTCCCGAAGCGAAGCGGAGGGATCGTGAAATCGCCTGGAGCGATTTCACGACATTCCCTTCACCCGCTCCATGAATGCCGACGGGTCCGGAGCGTCCCGACGCAGCCTTTGACAACCGTCAATGCCGCCTCGCTCCGCCGTTGTTAGCATATCTCCTATCGAAAATCGCGCGCGCCCGGCGGCGTTTCGCGCGCCTGCCGTGCGCGTGCCGATTTGCCAGTAGAATCCGGCGGCATTTTCGACGCCGGTTACGCGTAGCTGATCGAGGAGGTATCCCATGTCATATCGGAACAAAGCCCTTTTCACTGCGTTGGTGCTGACGGGGATGACCCTCGTCGGTTACACGGCAGCCCCGGTCGCGCAGGCGCCCGCGGCCGCTCAGCCCCCGCAGGCCGTCGCACCCGCTCCCAGCTACCCGCCGTCGATCAACCAGTGGGTCGCCACCACCAAATCGCAGATCAAGACTGTCAAGATGGCCGAATTCAAGGCGGCATTCGACAGGAAGGAACTTGGCCTTCTCATCGACGTGCGCAACGAGAACGAGTTCGAGGACGGGTTCGTTCCCGGTGCCGTCAATGTGCCGCGCGGCCTGATCGAGTTCAGGATCTGGAAGCTCGTCGGCTTTCCGGACAACACCAGGATGGACGCGAAGATGACGCTCTACTGCGCGACCGGAGGACGCTGCGCGCTGGCGACCAAGTCACTGCAGGATCTGGGCTTCACCAATGCGACCTCCGTGGACATGAAGTTCGACGACTGGGTCAAGGCCGGCTATCCGGTGGCAAAGCCGGCAATGTAACGATCGCCAGGTCGGATCGAAAGGAGCGGATGTCGAGCATCCGCTCCTGATTGCCTGCGGCTCTGCGCGGGTGCTGGATGCAGGTGCAACGGCGCCGAAACGCTGTTGCCGACGCTATCGCACCTTCTCTGCCTGCCAGCGGTCGAGCTTCGCGCGTGCCCCGTTGGTCGCGGGATCCATCTCCTGCGCGTGACGCGCGGTCTTCGCGGTCAGCTCGACCACGTAGCCGTTGGGATCGCGGAAGTAGATCGAGTGGATGAAGCCGTGATCGATGACGCCGCGGGTTTCGAAGCCCTGTGCCTTCCCCTTGGCGAGCATTTCATGCAGCGCGCGTTCGTCGACTTCGAGCGCGATGTGCAGGTCGAAGTCGTGCTGCGCCTTGAACTCGAACGGCGTATCCGGCGCTTCGAAGAACGCGAGGTACGAGCCGTCGTCCATCCGGTAGAACGTGTGTAGCACCGCGGTCTTGCGGCCCGTCTTGGTCTCGGCGATCGCGAGCGTGCCGGCGAGCGGAAGGCCCAGGAATTCCTCGTAGAACCGGCGCGTCTCCTCGGAGTCGCGGCAGCGGTACGCGTTGTGGTGGAGTCCCTTGATCATCGCCGATCCTCCTGTCGTGAAGCGTCGGACACAAGTGGCGGGGCCGGTGCGCTGCGGGCGCATGCAGTACCCTAAGCCCGCAGCGCACCGGCCCAGCCACGCGGGCGACGGCCTCAGACCGCCTCGAACGCCTTTTCCTTGAACGCGCCGACCATGCCGTAGAACGCCTCGTTGGCCTTGGCCCAGTTGGGTCGGGCCTTCATCGCGCCGTACCAGCGCGCGAGGTTCGGGTAGCGCGAGAAATCGCAGTGGAGGACCTCGCCCAGCGAGATCATCCCCGCCCCCAGATAGTCGGCGATCGTGATGTCGTCACCGCACAGGTACTTCCGCCCCGAGCCCAGCAGGTGCTGGTCGAGAACGCTGAACCAGAACGTCGCCTTCTCCTTCCCCCACGCTACCGTGGCCGCATGGGCCTCGTCGCCCGGACGCTTGTGGTGCGGGAAGATCTGCGGATACACGAGGCCGTAACCAAAGTCGCGGTAGAAGCCGGTATTGAGCCAGTCCATCATCTCGTTGACTTTTGCGCGCTTGCGCAGGTCCTTCGGATAGGCGGGTGAATCGATCTTGTCGGCGAGGTACTTGAGAATCGCCGAGCTCTCGGTCAGGCGGAAGTCGCCGTCTTCGAGCACCGGCACCAGCCGGTTCGGATTGATCGCCGCGTATTCTGGCTTCATGTGCTCGCCGGTCATCAGGTCGACGACCTGGTAGTCGAGCGCGATGCCGCTGTCGGCGGCGAAAAGCACTATCGGGCGGCTGACCGTGGAGACGGGGTGGTAATAGAGCTTCATAATGAGAGTCCTTCCTGGCTGGATCAAGACCGTTGGAATTGTACCGCCACCGTCGGCTCGCCGCCGGTTCGACCGCACCACCCTCGTCCGCGCTCCGCCGGGTCGAGGCGGGCGCCTGCATCCGCAAAGGGGCGCGCTGATGCGCTCGCACGTCCCCGTTCCTTTATCCGCGATCCTGCTCATTGTCGGGGCCGTCCTGTGCTTCACGCTCCTCGACGCAATGGTCAAGGCGCTGGCGGACCGCTATCCGATCCCGCTGCTCGTGTGGGCGCGTTATGCCGTCCAGCTGCTCGTGATACTGTTGTGGCTGCTGCCGCGGATGGGTGCCGGGCTCTTTCGCACCGCGCGGATCCGGCTGCAACTCGTCCGCGCCGCGATCCTGCCGCTGTCGTCGCTGTGCTTCTTCAGCGCGTTGCGGTATCTGCCGCTCGCCGAGGCGACGGCGATCAACTACGCGACGCCGGTTCTCGTCATCATCCTCGCCGTCCTCTTTCTTGGGGAGAGGATGACGCGGCCGAGGATCGCGCTCGTGCTGGCGGGCATTGCCGGGATGTTCCTGATCGTGCGGCCGGGTTCCGTGGTGTTCCAGGGCGCGGCGCTGCTGGCGCTGGGCTCGGCCGTGTTCTACGGGGCGTTCCAGATCCTGACGCGCACGCTCGCCGGCGAGGATTCGCGCGTGCTGCTGTTCTACCCCGCGCTCGTCGGCACGCTGATGATGACCGCGCTGCTGCCCTGGCTGGGCATCGGCTTCGAGATGCCCTGGAGGGATGTCGCCGTCGTCACCGTGGCGGGCATGCTCGGGACCATCGGGCATTTCCTGTTCATCCTCGCGTTCCAGCGCGCGCCGGCGTCGGCGCTGACGCCGTTCACGTACATGCAGCTCGTGTGGGCAACCCTCATCGGCTGGATCGCGTTCGGCAATTTCCCCGACGCGTGGACGCTGGCCGGCATGGCGGTGATCGGTGGCAGCGGATTCCTGATCACCGTGCACGAGCGCCGGCGCCTGAAGGTTGCGGCGCAGGAGCCGACCGCGGTCGATTAAAATCGATCGCGCCGGATTCTCCCATCGTTGGCCATGCGGTAGACTCGCCGGCCGGGAACCTGGGGACGGACCCCGAAATCATCGACGGAGACAGACGCCAAGACCGGGGTCTGTCCCCAATCAGGGAGGACACATGAACGCAGTCGCGAAGCCGCGCATCGGTTTCATCGGGCTGGGGCTGATGGGCCACGGCATGGCGAAGAACCTCGTCACCAAGGGCTACCCGCTCACCGTGTGCGCGCACCGCAACCGGAGGCCGCTCGAGGATCTGCTCGCGGCCGGGGCGCGCGAAGTGACTACGCATGCGGAAGTCGCCCGCCAGTCGGACATCGTGTTCCTCTGCGTGACGGGCACGCCGCAGATAGAATCGATCGTCTACGGCGACACCGGGCTCCTCGGGGCGGCGCGCGACGGATTGATCGTCGTCGACACGTCCACCGCCGAGCCCGCGTCGACGGCCGCGATCCGGCTGGATTTCGGGGCCAAGCGCGCGCTGTTCGTCGACGCGCCACTTGCCCGCACGCCGGTCGAGGCGGAGCAGGGACGGCTAAACACGATGGTCGGCGCCGACGACGCGGTGTTCGCGCGGCTGAAACCGGTGCTCTCCGCCTTCTGCGAGAACGTCATCCACGCTGGGCCTCCCGGCCATGGCCATACGCTGAAGCTCGTCAACAATTTCATCGCCCAGGCGATCGCGACGGCGACGGCCGAAGCCTGCGCGGTCACGGTGAAGTCCGGGCTTTCGCTCAGGAAGCTGCACGAGGTGATCTCGGCCGGCGCGGTCAACTCCGGCATTTTCCAGATGATGGTGGGCAGGATGCTCGATGGGAACGGCGACCTCACCGGCCTCAAGTTCACGCTCGTCAACGCGATGAAGGACCTGCGCTACTACACGCACCTTGCGGAGTCGCTGCCGGCGCCGTGCATCGTTGGCGAGGCGGTGCACCAGAGCATCGTCACGGCGAACCTGCTCGGATTCGGCGACAAGTACGTTGCCTCGCTGATCGAAGCGCAGGAGAAGCTCGCCGGTGTGGCGATCGTGCCGCGCACGTAGGCGCACCACGATGAAACTGCTCGTTCTGGGCGGCACGCGCTTTCTCGGCCGGCATCTCGTCGACGCCGCGCTCGCGCGCGGTCACGACGTCACGATCTTCACGCGCGGCGTGACGCCACTGCCACGGGGCGCCGCAGTCCGGCAACTCGTCGGCAACCGCGATCCGCGCGTTGCCCCCGGCCTGGCGGCGCTCGACGCGGGTGAATGGGATGCGGCGATCGACACCAGCGGCTACGTTCCCCGCGGCGTCAAGGCGGCGGCAGTAGCGCTCGCCGGACGCGTCGGACACTACACGTTCGTTTCGTCGCTGTCGGTGTATGTGGATGCGAGCCGCCCGGGCATCGACGAAACCGCGCCTGTGGCCACGCTCGAGGACCTATTGTCCGAAGATATCAAGGCGCACTACGGAGCGCTGAAGGCGTGCTGCGAAGACGAAATCCGTGCGGTGTTCCGCGACCGCGCGCTCGTCGTGCGCCCGGGGCTCATCGTCGGACCCTTTGACCCGACCGACCGTTTCGCATATTGGGTTGCGCGGTTCCGGCGACCCGGACTGCTCGGTGCAAGAGGCGAGGCTGCCCTCGTTCCGGGTCCGCGCGGCCGGCCGGTCCAGTTCATCGACGCGCGCGACCTGGCCACGTGGATCCTGGATGGCGTGGAGGCCGGCAGGGCCGGGACGTTCAATGCCTGCAGCCCGCAGGGCATGTGGACGATGGGCGCGCTGGTCGACGCCCTCGTTGCTCGCGGCCGGGGGGAAGGGAGCACGCCGGTGCCGGCATGGGTCGACGACGCCACGCTGGTCGACTGCGGCATCGTGCCCTGGACCGGGCTCCCGCTGTGGATTCCCGCCACCGATCCGGAGTCGGCCGCCTTCATGGATTTCGCCTGCGCTCGCGCGATCGCCAACGGCCTCGCGATCCGGCCGCTCGCGCAGACGATCGATGACACCGCGACGTGGCTCGGCGAGCGCGACAACACGGACGCCTGGCGCAACGTGTTGTCGGCAGAGAAAGAACGGGAAGCGCTGGCCGGCATCGGCCCGCAGCGCCTCGGATCGTCGCCTGCGGCGGCAGGCGTGCGATCATAGGATCGGGCCCGCACGGAACGCGGGCCGCCATCCGCATGGACAGTGCCACGAACGCCGCCTTCCTTGAATTCGCCGTGCACACGGCGAAGGCCGCCGGCGATGTCATCCTCCCGCACTTTCGCGCCGCGCTCGACGTCGCGGACAAGGGGGGTGCTACGGGCTACGATCCGGTCACCGTCGCGGATCGCGCGGCCGAGACGGTGATCAGCGATGCGATCGCGCGCGCGTACCCCGACCACGGCATTCGCGGCGAGGAGCACGGCTGGCGGAAGGGCGCGTCGAAATACACGTGGGTGATCGACCCCATCGACGGCACGCGGAGCTTCATCCTGGGCCAGATGCACTGGGCCACGCTGATTGCGCTACACGACGGTGACGCAGTGGTTGCCGGCGTGGCGCACCAGCCGTATGTCGGCGAGATCGTTCACCGCGGTGGCGGGCGGAAGGGCCGAGTGGCGGCGCGGGAACGAGCGGCGCACGCTCCGGACGCGACGCTGCCCGACTGTCGGGGATGCCGCCGTGGCCTGCACCGACCCCCGGATGTTCCGGACGGCCGAAGAGCGCGCTG
Organism: uncultured beta proteobacterium; assembly: GCA_963823215.1. GTDB lineage: Bacteria > Pseudomonadota > Gammaproteobacteria > Burkholderiales > Casimicrobiaceae > CAIWHR01. Next base: position 634,573 of record CAWGKT010000012.1, on the reverse strand, counting down.
CGTTCGACCGAGTTGCCGACCAGGCACGGCTGACCCGTTGGGGGGGCGATTGCTATGCCTATTGCCTGCTCGCAATGGGGCTCATCGACATCGTGATCGAGGCGTCGCTGCACGCCTACGACGTGCAGGCGCTGATGCCGATCGTCGAGGCGGCCGGCGGCAAAATCACCACCTGGGACGGCGCGCGCTGCGACGAAGGCGGATCGGTGGTGGCCTGCGGCGATCGCGCGCTGCATTCGCGCGTCCTGGAACTGTTGGCATTGCCGTCCGGCTGACGCGCTGCTCCGGCGTCGGCCTGGGCGGGCGTGAACCCGGGGTCGGGGCGTCCGCCGACCGCCGGCGACGCGATCAGCCGTCGCGCCAACCCCTGTTTTTCCCCCACTCGGGACCCTCGTCGTGTAACATTTCACCCCTGCTCCGGCATTCTTGTTAAGAAGTGCTCACTCCGCTCGGATTCTCGCTGCTGCGCCAACTTGCCGATGGAGAGTTCCATTCCGGTGAGGACCTCGCCGCCAAGGTGGGGTTGACCCGCGCCCGCGTTTCGCAGGTCCTGAAGGATGCCGGCACTTCGGGCCTCGCCCTCGAGCGGGTCAAGGGCCGCGGCTACCGCCTGCTGGAGGCGCCCGACTTTCTCGACGCCAAGGTGGTCCGGACCTCCCTCGCCGAGCTGGCTGCGGCGCGCGGGATCCCGCTGCCTATCGCGATCGAGGTCGTCGACCAGATCGAATCTACTTCCTCCGAGCTCATGCGCCGGGCGCAGCGCCGCGACGTGCACCAGACGGCGCTTGCCGCCGAATGGCAGACGGCCGGACGCGGCCGGCGCGGGCGCGCGTGGACGGCGATCGCGGGTGGGAGCCTCACGTTTTCGCTGGGCTGGAAGTTCGAGCAGGGCGCAGGCTTTCTCGGCGGGCTGTCGCTGGCAGTGGGCGTGGCCGTCGTGCGCGCGCTCGAGGCCGAAGGCTTCAAGGATGTGGCGCTCAAGTGGCCGAACGACCTTATCCACCGCCACCTCAAAGTGGGCGGCATTCTGATCGAGTTGAACGGCGACGCACTCGGGCCGACGACGACCGTCATCGGCGTGGGCCTCAATGTCCGTGTTCCTGCTGCGGCCCGCAAGGACATTCCCGTTCCGGTCACCGATCTCGCGTCCATCGCGGGGCGCCGAGCCCCGCCGATCGACCGCAACCGGTTGTGCGCGGCGCTGCTGGCCGAGCTCGCGACGGTCCTCCACCTGTATGCGAAGGAAGGTTTTGCGCCGTTCGTCGCCGAGTGGCAGCATCGCCACGCGTACCAGGGGAAGGCGGTGCGGCTGCTGCTGCCGGACGGCGCGAGCGTCACCGGCAAGGTGGCCGGCGTCGACGCGAGCGGAGCGCTGGTGCTGGCCGACGGCCCGCGTCGCGCGCGGTTCCTCTCGGGCGAGATCTCACTGCGCCGCGCATGAGCGCCGCCGGGCCGTCCCAAGGCGCGAATTGCTCCCTCCTGGAGGGAGGGCGCGCAGCGCCAAGGGTGCGCCATTGAGCAGGGTTCTTGTCATCGACGCCGGCAACAGTCGGATGAAATGGGGACTGCGCGGCCCGCACGGGTGGGTGACGCTCGGCGTGACTCCCAACAGCGAGATCGGCGCGCTGTCGCTGCGCGACTGGCACAATCTGCCGCGCCCTGCGCGCGCCGTGGGCGTCAACGTCGCGGGCGAGGCTGCGCGCGTGCGCATCGAGGCACAGCTTGCGCGCTGGCGCATCACGCCGGAATGGCTGATGGCATCGGAGTCCGCCTGCGGCGTCACCAACCGCTACGCACACCCCGCGCAGCTCGGCGCGGACCGGTGGGCGTCGCTCGTCGCGGCATGGCGGCGCTCGACAGCGACCGAACTGTTCCCGCCGGCGTGCGTCGTCGTCAACGCGGGCACGGCGGTCACCATTGATGCACTTGATGTGGACGGCGTATTCCGCGGCGGACTGATCCTTCCCGGGCTGCGGCTCATGCTGGCTTCGCTCGCCGAGAACACGTCGGGCCTCAAGGTGCCGGCCGGCGCGTTCCACCTGTTTCCGGACAACACGGCGGACGCGATCTACACCGGCGCGGTGCAGGCCGTCTGCGGCGCCATCGAGCAGATGCGCCGTCGGATCAATGCCGACCCGGGACACGTCCGTTGCTATCTCGCCGGAGGCGCCGCCCCGGAAATCGGATCGCACCTCGACCCGCCAGTGGAGGTGGTCGACAATCTCGTGCTCGAAGGCGTGCTCGCACTCGCCGGAGAAATGCAATGACCCCGTTGCGCACCGTCCTGCTCCTGCTCCTGCTCGCGAACCTGACGTTCTTCGGGTACACGCGCCTCGACGCGACGGGAAGCGGCGAAGCAGCCCGCCTTGCCGACCAGGTCCAGCCCGACAAGATCAAGTTGCTCACCTCGCAGCAGGTGGCGGCGCTCGGGCCCGGCAAGGTGGCCGCACTCGCGGACGTCTGCCTCGAGTGGGGCCCGATTGCCGAAGGCGACCGGGCCCGGTCGTTCGCGGAGTTGGAGCCGCTCGCGCTGGGCAAGTTGCTCACCCAGCGACGCGTCGAGACCAGCACGGCCTTCTGGGTCTATCTTCCGCCGGCGGCCAATCGGGCCGATGCCGAGCGCCGCGCCGCGGAAGTCAAGGCGCGCGGCATCGGCGACGTGTCGATTGTCGACAACGGCCCGCAACGTCATGCCGTATCGCTCGGCGCCTTCGTCACCGAGGACGCCGCCAAGGACCGGCTCGCCGACGTCGTGCGGCTGGGTGCGGCCAACGCCAGGCTGGGGCCGCGTCAGCAGGTGGTCGCGTCGACCCTTTTCGTCATTCGCGATCCGCAGGCGCCCGTCATCGCGCGCCTTCGCGATCTCGTGCCCGCGTATCCGGGCAGCGAGGCGAGGATCGGCAATTGCGAGAAGGCGCAGTGAAATTTCGGCGATGAGGCGCGGATGAAATTGGCGAGCTGTCCCGACGTGAGCCCGGCGGCGCGCATCGCAGCCGGGTAGGGCAGGGGAACGCACCGTGCCGGCTGCCAGCCTTCGCCTTGCCGCGACGGATGCGGACATCGCGCTGGCGCGCGCACTGTTCGTCGAGTACGCGCACTGGCTGCAGGTCGATCTGTGTTTTCAGGGCTTCGACCGGGAACTCGCCGCTTTGCCGGGCGCTTATGCGCCACCGCACGGACGGCTGCTGCTCGCCGGCGGTCCCGGCGAAGCATTCGGCTGCATCGCCCTGCGGCCGATCGATGGTATCGGGGCAGCGGATGCTGTCGTGTCGGCTGCAGCCGATGCGCCGCGCATCGGCGAGGTCAAGCGCCTTTATCTACAACCGGCGCATCGCAGCTCCGGCTGGGGGCGCCGGCTCGCGGAGGCGCTGATCGCCGATGCGCGAACGATCGGTTACCGGGAGCTCAAGCTCGATACGCTCGACTGGATGACCGACGCCCGAAGGCTCTACGCCAGGCTGGGCTTCCGGGAGTGCGCGGCGTACTACGACAATCCGTTGCCCGGCGTCGTGTACATGGCGCTCGCGCTCTGATCCGGATATTCGGGTACCGGCTTACAGCTGCTCCCAGGGCAGGCCTTCCATCCGCCAGCCGGAGACGCTGCCACGATGGTGGGCATCGTCGAGCGGCCCCTCGAATCCGTCGAGGACGTTGTAGACATCGCTGAAGCCGGCCTTTTCGAGCGTGCCGCCGGCGTCCAGCGACCGGTGCCCGCTGCGGCAGATGAGGACGATCGGCCGGTTCATGCTCGCGACTTTCTTCACCTGCCCGACGAAATGGGGATTGATGTCCCAGTCGGGCCCGTCGTTCCACGCGACATGGTGCGCGCCGACCGGGTGGCCGACGAAGAAGTATTCCATCTCGCTGCGGCAGTCGATGAAGACCGCCGACGGATTGTCGTGGAGGAACTGCGCGGCTTCCTGTGGCTTCAAGTGTTTCATGGCGGCCAATTTAACACGCGGGATTGCGGCGCGTTAGGCCTGTTGGTTGGGCCGTTATAACCGGTCCGGCTGGTCGGGCGTCCGCCACTCGGGTGCCACGGACGGGGTCGGCGCCAATGCTAGAATCCACGACTCGAATCCGCCATCATCGCCCACCATGCAACCCGATCGCACCGCCGAGATCAAAGCCTTGCTGGACCGGCGCATCCTGCTCCTGGACGGTGCGATGGGCACGATGATCCAGGGCTACCGGCTCGACGAGGCCGGGTACCGCGGCGAATGCCTCGCCGGCCATGCGCACGACGTCAAGGGCGACAACGACCTGCTCGTGCTGACGCGGCCCGAGATCGTGCGCGCGATCCACGACGCGTATCTCGAGGCCGGCGCCGACGTCATCAGCACCAACACGTTCAACGCGACCTCGATTGCGCAGGCCGACTACCGGCTCGAGGGCAGGGTGCGCGACATCAACGTCGCGGCGGCGACGCTCGCACGCACATGCGCCGATGCGTGGACCGCACGGACGCCCGACAAGCCGCGCTTCGTCGCGGGCGCGCTGGGTCCGACCAACCGCACGGCGTCGATTTCGCCCGACGTCAACGATCCCGGCGCGCGCAACGTCCGCTTCGACGAGCTGGTGGCCTCCTACGGCGAGGCGATCGATGGTCTCGCCGAAGGCGGCGCCGACCTCTTTCTCGTCGAGACGATCTTCGACACGCTGAACGGCAAGGCGGCGCTGTTCGCGCTGCAGACGTTCTTCGAGCGGATCGGCCAGCGGTTTCCGGTGATCGTCTCGGGGACGATCACCGACGCCTCCGGCCGCACGCTGTCGGGTCAGACGACCGAGGCGTTCTGGAATTCGGTGCGCCACGTGCGGCCGCTGGCCGTGGGCATCAACTGCTCGCTCGGCGCGGCGCTGATGCGCCCGTACATCGAGGACCTGGCGCGCGTGGCGGACACATACATCTCGTGCTATCCGAACGCGGGCCTGCCGAATCCGATGTCGGATACGGGCTACGACGAGACGCCCGCCGAGACCGCGGGGCTGATCGAGGACTTCGCGCGGAACGGGTTCGTCAATCTCGTCGGCGGCTGTTGCGGCACGACGCCCGCGCACATCCGCGCGATCGCCGATGCCGTGGGCAACCTGCCGCCGCGGAAGATCCTTGCCCCGGAATCCATTGCTGCCTAGCGGGCCGCCGCAATCGGCGCGGGCGCAGGCGGGAGTCATGCGGCTCGCGGGCCTCGAGCCGCTCGCCATCGGCGACGATTCGCTGTTCGTCAACGTCGGCGAACGCACGAATGTCACCGGCTCGCGCGCGTTCGCCAAGCTGGTTCTCGCCGGCGACTACACCGGCGCGGTGGAGGTCGCGCGCCAGCAGGTCGCCAGCGGCGCGCAGATCATCGACGTCAACATGGACGAGGCGATGCTCGACTCGAAGGCGGCGATGGTCAGGTTCCTCAACCTGATCGCCGCCGAGCCGGACATCGCGCGCGTGCCGGTGATGATCGACTCGTCGAAGTGGGAGGTGATCGAGGCGGGCCTGAAGTGCGTGCAGGGTAAGCCGATCGTCAACTCGATCTCGATGAAGGAGGGCGAGGCCGAGTTCCTGCGCCAGGCGGGCCTCGTGCGGCGCTACGGCGCCGCGGCGATCGTGATGGCTTTCGACGAGAAGGGCCAGGCCGACACCTTCGAGCGGAAGGTCGAGATCTGCCAGCGGGCCTACGATCTGCTGACGCGCAGGGTCGGCTTCCCGGCCGAGGACATCGTCTTCGACCCCAACATCTTCGCGATCGCGACGGGCATCGAGGAGCACAACAACTACGCGGTCGACTTCATCAACGCCACGCGCTGGATCCGGCAGCACCTGCCGCAAGCGAAGGTGTCCGGTGGCGTGTCGAACGTGAGCTTCTCGTTTCGCGGCAACGAGCCGGTGCGTGAGGCGATCCACACGGTGTTCCTCTATCACGCCATTCGCGCCGGGATGACGATGGGCATCGTCAATGCCGGGCAGCTCGGCGTGTACGACGAGATTCCGCCGGAACTGCGTGAGCGGGTCGAGGACGTGGTGCTCAACCGGCGGCCGGATGCGACGGAGCGTCTGGTCGCCCTCGCCGAGTCGTTCAAGTCGCAGGGCCGGCAGGTCACCGAGGACCTGTCGTGGCGCGCGGAACCGGTCGAGGCGCGGCTGTCGCACGCGCTCGTGCGCGGGATCACGACCTGGATCATCGAGGACACCGAGGAGGCGCGGCAAAAATTCGCGCGGCCTATCCACGTGATCGAGGGCCCGCTGATGGCCGGCATGAACGTCGTTGGCGATCTCTTCGGCGCCGGCAGGATGTTCCTGCCGCAGGTCGTGAAGAGTGCCCGCGTGATGAAGCAGGCGGTCGGCCACCTCGTGCCGTTCATCGAGGCGGAGAAGGCGAAAACCGGCGACGCCGGCAAGCCCAAGGGCACGATCGTGATGGCGACGGTCAAGGGCGACGTTCACGACATCGGCAAGAACATCGTCGGCGTCGTTCTCCAGTGCAACAATTTCGCCGTCATCGATCTCGGTGTGATGGTGCCGGCGCAGAAGATCCTCGATACGGCGCGCGAGAACAACGCCGACATCGTCGGCCTGTCGGGCCTCATCACGCCGTCGCTCGAGGAAATGGCGCACGTCGCGCACGAGATGCAGCGCCTCGGGATGAGCCAGCCGCTGCTGATCGGCGGCGCCACGACCTCCCGCGTGCACACCGCGGTGAAGATCGCGCCGCATTACGGGGGGATCACCGTCTACGTGCCTGACGCATCGCGCGCGGTGGGCGTGGCGAGCAACCTGCTCTCCGACGGGCTGAAGGAAGCCTACGTGGCGGAGGTCGCTGCGGATTACGAGAAGATCCGCGTGCAGCACGCGGGCAAGAAGGGCCCGCCGCTGATCGCGCTCGCGGCCGCCCGCGCCAACGCATTCCGGGTCGACTGGTCGCACTACGCGCCACCAGCGCCGATGGCGCTCGGCCGGCGCGAATTCCGCAACGTCGATCTCGGTGAGCTCGCGCGTTACATCGACTGGGGCCCGTTCTTCCAGGCCTGGGAGCTCTCCGGCCCCTTTCCCGCGATTCTCGACGACCGGGTCGTCGGCGAGGCGGCGCGCAATGTGTACGCCGAGGGCCAGGCGATGTTGCGCGAAATCGTCGCCGGGCGCTGGCTGACGGCCAACGGCGCCGTCGCGCTGCTGCCGGCGAATTCCGTTGGCGACGACATCGAGATGTACACGGACGAGTCGCGCGCGAACGTCGCGCTGACCTGGCACAACCTGCGGCAGCAGAACGAGCGGCCGCCGGGCAAGCCCAATTACTGCCTCTCCGATTTCGTCGCGCCCAAGGCCTCGGGGGTGCGCGACTACGTCGGCGCGTTCGCCGTCACGACCGGCCTCGGGATCGAGAAAAGAGTCGCGCTGTTCGAAGCGAAGAAGGACGACTACAGCGCGATCATGCTGAAGGCCCTCGCGGACCGGCTGGCAGAGGCGTTCGCCGAGTGGCTGCACTGGAAGGTGCGGCGCGAGCTGTGGGGTTACGGCAGGGACGAGCGACTCGACGCTGCGGCGCTGATCAAAGAGGAATACCGCGGCATCCGCCCCGCGCCCGGCTACCCGGCGTGTCCCGATCACGGCGTCAAGGCGCCGCTCTTCGCCCTTCTGCGCGCGACCGGAATCGGAATGTCGCTGACCGAGAACTTCGCGATGCTGCCCGCGGCGGCGGTCTCGGGCTTCTACCTTGCGCATCCGGAAGCGATGTATTTCGCCGTCGGGAAAATCGGCGAGGACCAGGCGGCGGATTTCGCGCGCCGCACGGCGGCTCAGGCGCAACGTGCATGAGGAGGCTCGATTCCATGGCAGCCCATACCGACCGGCGCCGCTTGCTGGCGGCAATGGCGGCCTGCGCGCTAGTACCGCGCGGCGCGTTTGGCGCCGCCGCATTTCCCGCGCGCACCGTGCGCATCGTCGTCCCGTATTCGGTCGGCATCGGACCCGACCTCGTCGCCCGTGCGCTGGCCGAGCGGCTGGCGCAGCGCTGGGGCCAGTCGGTGATCGTGGACAACAAGCCCGGCGCGTCCGGCATAGTGGCGTTTGCGGAGGTGCGCAACACGCCTCCGGACGGCCACACGCTGTTTGTCGGGGACACCGGGACGCTCGCCGTGAATCCGCTCATTCACGGGTCGTTGCCCTACGACCCTGCGCGGGACCTGGCGCCGATCTCGTTGCTCTTTCGCGCCACGTTCCTGATCCTGGTCTCGTCGAAAAGTCGCCACGCCACGGTGGTGCAGTTGCTGGCCGAGGCCCGGCGGGAACCGGGCAAGGTGAGTTATGCCTCGCTCGGCAACGGCCACCCGACGCAGATTTGCGTCGAAACGCTGGCGCGGGCGGTCAATGTGAACCTGCTGCACGTTCCGTTCAAGGAGGCCGGCGCTCTCTTCACGTCCGTGGCCCTCGGCGATGTCGATTTCACCGTGTTCGGGCTCAATTCGGCGAGCGGCTACCTCAAGGGCGGCAAGTTGAAGGCGCTGGCTGTGGCCGCACCGGCGCGACTGACCGAGGCGCCGGATATTCCGACGCTCGTCGAAGCCGGCGGGCCGGCGGTGGAGATGCGGCCGTGGGCGGCGCTGGTCGGCGTCGCGGGCACGCCGCCCGAGGTGCTGACGGCGATCCAGCGCGATGTGTCCGAAGCGCTGGCCGCGCCGGCGGTGCGCGGACGGATCGAAGCGGCCGGCTTCGAGGTGACCCCGTCGACGCCGCAGCAGCTGACGGCGCGCATCGATGCCGACGTGAAGCTCTATGCGGCGCTGGTCCGCGAGGGGCGTGTTCGCGGCGACTGAATGGTCGAACCGTCGTTATCCGGAGCTTGCGCGCCACGCAGGCAAAGGGACGGGTTGAATCCGGGCAGCGAGCGGCGCGGATTGACACAGGTCAAGACCGCGGGTGAGGCCGAGTGACACCATTCGCCATCGGCACGCCCCGGACCCGCCAAGCGGCGGGTCCCGGCTAGGTGTGCGCCCGGGAACACAGCAGGGACAGCGGATGGTTTTCGCAAGAACAATTTTCCAGGCCCTTTGCGTCTGTTTTTGCCTCGTTGCCGCCACCTCCGCGCCGGCAGCAACCCGGGCGGCAGCCCCGGCAGCACCCCCGAACCCGAACGACACCTGCCAGATGTGCCATGCCGCGGCCGACGCCAAGGGCGCGGGCGGGAAGTCGATCGCCGTCGACGGAGCGAAGTTCGTCGCCTCGGTGCACGGCGAACTCAAGCTGAAATGCACCGACTGCCATGCGGATGTCTCGGCCGACAAGCTCCCGCATCCCGAGAAGCTGAAGCCGGTCAACTGCGCGAACTGCCACGAGAAGGCGGTCAAGGAGTACGCCGGCACCGTGCACGGCGTGGCGCGCAAAGGCGGCAATGCCGTCGCCGCCACCTGCACGGATTGCCACGGCACGCACGACATCGCGCGGGCGAAAGGGGCCGACTCGCGCACGAATCACGCGAACGTCGAGGCCACCTGCGACAAGTGCCACGGCAGCGATGCCGTCGTGGCCAAGGGCAAGCTCCCGGGCGGCAACATCGGCAGCAAATTCCACGACAGCATCCACGGCAAGGCACTGATGGGCGCGGCACAGGCCTCGGCGCCCACGTGCACGAATTGCCACGGGGCGCACGACATCCGCGCCAAGACCGAAGCGGATAGCCGCACCAGCCGCGCCCGGATTCCGGACACCTGCGGCAGCTGCCACAAGAAGGAGCGCGAGGCGTACGTCATGAGCATGCATGGCAAGCTGCGCCAGGAGGGCATGCTCGCTTCGCCCGGATGCACGGACTGCCACAGCGCGCACGCGATCCAGCAGCACGACAAGCCGTCCTTCCAGACCGAGGTGATCAAGGAGTGCGGCAACTGCCATACCGATTACATCGCGACCTACCGCGACACGTTTCACGGCCAGGTGACGGCACTCGGCTACGCGCGGGTGGCGACCTGCGCCTCCTGCCACGGCGCGCACGAGGTGCTGCCGGCTTCGAACCCCGCGTCGAAGGTGTCGAAGGAGAACAGGCTCAAGACATGCCAGGCCTGTCACGCCGGGGCGGGCCCGAAATTCGCGAGCTTCGATCCGCACGCGAACCGGCACAACAAGGCGCGTGATCCGATCTACTACTACGCCGCCATGTTCATGGAGTTCCTGCTGTTCGGCGTGTTCGCGTTCTTCGGCCTCCACACGATTCTCTGGTTCTACCGCGAGCTCGCCGTGAAGTTCGGGGGCGGCCGCAAACGTGACGAAAGGCATTGATGGCGATCGCTACGGGTAATCCGGCTGCTCCGGCGGCCGGCGTCGCGGCCGGCACCGCCGGTTCTGCGCAGCGCTACTACCGGCGCTTCACGGCGCCCCAGCGCGTGATGCACGCGGGGCTGATGCTCACTTTCGTCGGCTGCGCGCTGACCGGCCTGCCGCTCCTGTACGCGGACCAGCCGTGGGCCGTGACGCTCGCGCGCATCCTCGGCGGCTTCGAGAGCGCCGGCGTCATTCACCGGATCTGCGCCTGCGTGATGATCGTCGTGTTCTCGAGCCACGTGGTCCTCCTGCTGTCGAAGGCGATCGCGCGCGGCGGCGTCCTGCCGCTCCTCTGGGGCCCGGACTCGCTGGTGCCGCAACCGCAGGACATCGTCGACATCGTGGGCAACTTCAAGTGGTTCGTCGGTGCCGGGCCACAACCCCAGTTCGACCGCTGGACCTACTGGGAGAAGTTCGACTACTGGGCGGTGTTCTGGGGGATGCTGATCATCGGCGGCTCCGGGCTGCTGCTCTGGTTTCCGGTGTTCTTCTCGCAGGTCCTGCCCGGCTGGATGTTCAACATCGCGGCGCTGGTGCACGGCGAGGAGGCGCTGCTCGCGGCCGGCTTCATCTTCACCTTCCACTTCTTCAACGGCCACGTGCGGCCCGCGAAGTTCCCGATGGACACGGTGATCTTCACCGGGCGCATCTCCGAACACGAGCTCAAGTCGGAGCGCCTGGCCGAATACGAACGGCTGGTCAGGGAAGGGCGACTCGCCGAGAAAGAAGCGCCGGCGCCGACCGCCGAAGCGAAGTGGTTCGGCTGGGTCGTTGGCGGCACGGCGCTGACCCTTGGCATCGTGGCGATCGTGCTGATCGTCTACAGCCTCTTCTAGTTACAATATCAGGCGGGCAGTTGCGCGGTACCACAGGGAGGAAATCGACGATGAAGATCACGTTGGGACGGCGCACGTTGATGCTGGGCACGGTGACGACGCTCGTTGTCGGCGCCATCGCTCTCGCGGTCCTGGGCGCGGGCGGCATCGTCGCGTGGGAGTACAGCAACAGCAACGCGTTCTGCACCGACAACTGCCACGCCGTCCATCCCGAGGAGCCGCGGGCCTACGCCGTCGCGTCGCACGCGCGCGTCCAGTGCGTCGAATGCCACATGGGCCGGCTGCCCACGCTGCAGCTGATGACGCTCAAGGCGGCGCACTACCATGAGCTGCTGGGCATGATCACGGGTTACCACCGGCCGCTCGCGGCCACGACGCTGCGTCCGGCACGCGACAACTGCGAGAGCTGTCACTGGCCGGAGGTCAACCACTCCGACCGGGTCCGCACCAAGGTCCACTTCGAAACCGACGCCAAGAACACGGAAACGCGCACGCGGCTAGTCGTGCACACGGGCAGCGGCGAGGCGCGCGACAAGGCGACGCGCGGCATTCACTGGCACATCGCCCAGAACGTCGAGTTCGTCACCGACGACGTGCAGAAGCGCACGATCCCATGGGTTCGCATCACGGGCAAGGACGGCAAGACCACGACCTACTTCGACGCCGCAAGCAAGGTGACTCGCGCCGAGATGGACCAGAAGCCGAAGCAGCGGATGGAGTGCGCCGACTGCCACAATGCGGCCGGCCACCCGTTCGTCAACCCCTCGGATCGCGTCGACCACGCGATCTCCAATGGGACGATCGACCGCAACCTGCCGTCGATCAAGGCGCGCGCGCTCGCGATCATCGACAAGGCGTCGACGCTGCACGGCCCGATTGAGGAACAGGTTCCGAAGTTCAAGCAAATCATCGCCGACGCGGCGCCGAAGGGTGAGTTGAAGCCCGAGGCGAAGGCGGCCGAGACGCAGTTCGCGGCGACGATGCTCGAAATCCTCAAGCTCACCGAGTTCGAGGCGAAGGACCTCACCTGGAAGTCGTTCCCGAACCACGTCGGCCACAACGACTCCCCCGGCTGCTTCCGGTGTCACGACGGCAAGCACGTGAACGAGAAGGGCGAGGCGATCCGGCTGCAGTGCACGCTGTGCCACGATCTCCCGCAGGTCACGATCGACGGCAGTCTCAAGACCGTCGCGTCGACCGTCGCTCCGGGCCTGACGCCGCCGGAAGGCCACAACGCGCCCAACTGGATGCACGACCACCGCGCGAAGATCGACAGCTCGTGCACGATGTGCCACGGCCCGATCAAGTGGGGGAAGGACGGCGGCAGCTTCTGCTCGAATCCGGCCTGCCACGGCAGGAAGTGGCCGGAGATGAATCTCGACGCGACGAAGAGCTGAGGGGTGGGGCGCTCAGCGTCGTTCGGACGCTGAGCCTCCGGATCGGCGTGGGCTCAGGCCTTCGCCGGACGGCGAAGGAGCTTGCGTTGCAGCGTGCGGCGGTGCATCGACAGCGCGCGCGCCGTCGCGGAGACATTGCCGCCGTTCTCGTGCAGGACGTGCTGGATGTGCTCCCACTCGACGCGTTCGACCGTCATGGGCTTCGCATCGATCGGCACGGCGTCATCGCCATCCTCGCGTCGGAATGCCGCCAGCACGGAGTCGACGTCGGTCGGTTTCGTCAGGTAATAGGTCGCGCCGAGCTTGATCGCCTCGATCGCCGTCGGGATGCTGCCATGCCCCGTGAGCACGACGATGCGCGTGCAGGCATCCGCCGCCTTGAGGTGGGACACGATCTTCAGGCCCGACTGGTCGGGCAGCTTGAGGTCGACGAGCGCGAATTCGGGCGGATCACCGTCGATCGCCCGTATCGCGTCTTCCACCGTGTGTGCGGCGACCACGTCGAATCCGCGCGCCCGGAAAGCGCGGCCCATCACCTCGCAGAGCGCACGGTCGTCGTCGACCAGCAGCAGGCGCGCCTGGTCTTGGGGATCGGGTTTGGGGGCGTTCATGGGGATGGCGTCGACAGCAACAGGCGGTCCAGCGGCAGACGGATCTCGGCGGCAAGCCCGCCGTCCGCACGATTGGTCCAGCGGACTGTACCACCGAGTCGATTCACCGTCGACGCGGTCAGGACAAGTCCGAGGCCAGTGCCCTGCCCGGGGGCCTTCGTCGTGAAGAAGGTTCGCCCCAGCATGCCGATGCGCTCGGGGGCAACGCCGCGGCCGCGGTCGGCCACGGTGACGCAGAGCGATTGCTCGTCCCAGCGGGCCGTGACGTCGACGCTATGGGGCGATGCATCGGCAGCGTTGTTGAGAAGAATCAGCAGCGATTGGCGCAGCGACTGATCGGCGAAGATCTCCGGCGCCGGCCGCGGGCCGTCCCAGTCCGCTTGCAGCGGCACATCGGGCCGCAGCGCCCGGAATCGCGCCAGCACGGACATCACGAATGCGTCGAGCCGTTCGGGGCCGCCGCCCTCGGCGCGGGCGTGACCCGCTGTCGCGCGCAGATTGGACAGCGCCTGCCGGCATGCGTCCACCTGTGCGGCCAGGATCGCCGCGTCGCGGCGCTGGGCCGGTGTCTGCGCGTCGCGATGCATCTCGCCGGCGACCATCGCGATCGTCGTCAGCGGAGTCCCGAGTTCGTGCGCGGCGCCGGCCGCCAGCGTGCCGAGGCGATTCACCGCCTCGTCAATCAACGCCTTCCGGGCAGATTCCTGCAGCAAGCGGTCGTGCTCCCGCAGCGAGGTGACGATCCGGCTGACGAACCAGGCGGTCACCGCTGCGGTCAGCGCGAAGCTGACCCAGAGACCGAGCGCCAGCGTCGCCTCCGACAGCGGCTGGCCATCCTGGTGCCGCAGTGGCTCGGCAAAGCGAATCGCGAGCGCAAGACAGGCGATGACCAGCGCCGTGCCCGCGATGGCGCTTCGCCACGGCAGCAGCATCGCGATCACGACCACGTGCAGCAGGTAGATGGAGACGACCGGATTGGCCGATCCGCCGGCATAGAGGAGGAGGCCGGTGAAGGCGACGAGGTCGAACGCGAGCTGCGCGGCGAGCGTGCCGTGCGTGGGGGGCACCCCCCGCCTCAGGCGCACCGAGGCAACGATGTTCAGCGCGAGGAGCGCAGCGATGATGATCGCCATCGGGGCGACAGGAAGCGACACACCGAGCAGGATCACGCCTGCCACCGCGAGCGTCTGGCCCGCGATCGCCACGCTGCGCAGGTCGATGAGCTGGCGCAGGCTCGACGGAAGCGCAGGATCCTGTCGCAGCGCGGGAGGATCGCTCCGGTCCGGGTGCAGCGGAGCGGAACGCCGCCCGCCACAGGACACAGCGGTCCCGCCCGTGCCTCGGAGCGGGGGAGTGGGAACGGCGGACCGGGCGTCGACGGGCATGGCTTGGGGCAGGGCTGCGGGAATCGATGGTGCGGCGAAATGCCACATCTTAGCCGGAGCTGCCCCGGTTGCCGATGGCGATGTTTGCGCTGGCGCAAACGCGACGTTAGTTGCCTGCGGCCACCGGGTCGCAACGTCGGTTGCCTCGCACCTCGCGAGGCATCCATTTCACATTGATCAGCGGCCCCGGGGCCAGGGATCTCCGTCGAGATGGGCGTCAGGCTCGATCGCCACCGGGGCAATGTTCGGTTCCACCAAAGGCCACCTTGATCTGCGGCAAGCTTCGTCGACAGTGAAGGCGTGAGAATGGCCAGGCCGGGGGGATGATTCGGTGCCCTTTGTCGCCGTTGCGTTGGCGGTGGCCTGCGACATCGGGCAACCGGATCGGACTCGAGCCGCAGGTCTTTCTGGCCATCGCAACGGAACAACGAAAATGGAGGTTCGAATGAAATTGATGCGCGCGGTACGTGGGCTCGTGGGTCTTGGACTCCTGGGCACCGTTGCGCTGGTTTCGGGGGGGGCCGCCGCGCAATCGGCGACGCCGACGGATCCGTCGAAAAACCCGAAAATCGGCTCGACGCTGATCGGAAAGCTCCAGGGTCCGGAGATCATCCTCGACGCCAAGGCCTTTCCGAAAACCTTCAAGGAAGCCCCGATGCTCGCCGCGCAGGTGAAAGCCGGCAAGCTGCCTGCGGTTGACAAGCGCTTGCCCGAGCCGTCACAGCTCTTCGTGGTGAAGCCGCTCGACCAGATCGGCAAATACGGCGGCAACTGGCGCCGGGCCTTTACCGGACCGGCCGATCATGAAAACGGCAATCGCATCGCGTCCGCCGACAAGATCCTCACCTTCGATTACACGGGCACCAAGATCATCCCCAGCCTCGCCCGCGACTGGAAGATCAGCGACGACGGCAAGACGACGACGATCTATCTCCGCAAGGGCGCCAAGTGGTCCGACGGCAAGCCCTTCACGGCCAACGACTTCATGTTCTGGTACGAGGACATCTACCTCAACAAGAACATCGTCCCGACGCCCTTCTTCGAATTCCAGATCGACGGCAAGGACGGAAAGATGCGGAAGATCGACGACTACACCGTCGCCTTCGAGTTTCCCGAGCCGTACACCTATTTCGTCTATCAGCTTGCGGGAAGCACGGGGATCGGCGGCGGGCTCGCGACGCGCGGCGCGTTCCAGAATTACGGTGGCGCCTATGCGCCCGCCCACTACCTGAAGCAGTATCTGCCCAAGTACTCGTCCGAGGAGGCCGCGAACAAGAAGGCCAAGGATCTCGGTTTCGACAGCTGGGTGTCGCTGCTCAAGATGAAGTACAGCTGGGCGCTCAACAACGAGCTGCCCACGATGACGCCGTGGAAGACCGTGTCGCCCATCAATACGCCGACGTGGTCCATGGAGCGCAATCCCTACTTCTGGGCCGTGGACACCGCGGGCAACCAGCTTCCCTACATCGACCGGATCACCATGACACTGGCGGAAAATGCCGAGGTCGCGAATCTGCGGGCGATCGCCGGCGAATACGACATCCAGGAACGGCACATGCATCTGTCCAAGCTGCCAGTCTTCCTGGAAAACGCCAAGAAGGGCAACTACACCGTTCACCTCGACCCGGGTTTCAACGGCTCGGATGTGGCGATCCATATCGGCAACTCCTATGAAGGCGATCCCGAGATTTCGCAACTGCTGAAGAACAAGGATTTCCGCCACGCGCTCGCTCTGGGCATCGACCGCGACCAGCTCAACGAAGCTTTCTGGTTGGGCGTGGGAACCTCCGGATCGGTGGCTCCCGCACCCGAAACCATCTACAGCCCGGGCCCCGAGTGGAACAAGAAGTGGGGTGTCCTGGATCTGAAGCAGGCCAACGAGCTGCTCGACAAGGTCGGACTGACCAAGAAGGATTCCGACGGGTATCGTCTGCGCACCGACGGCAAGGGACGTCTGCGTCTCGAAATGATCACGGTCGGCGGTCAATTCGTTCCGTATACCCAGGTCGGCGAGATGATCAAGCAGCAATGGAAGAAGATCGGCGTCGATCTCGACGTCAAGGAGCTGGAGCGCAATCTGGCCTTCACCCGCGACAATGGCAGCGAGAACCAGATGATCACCTGGGCCAACGATGGCTCGGAAATGCTCTTCCTGTTCCCCCGCCATGCGCTGCCCGTCGATGCCGCCGAAAGCCACATGGGCATGGCTTTCGCCAAGTGGTATGCGTCCCGGGGCGCCTCCGGCAAGAAACCCGACGACCCCGAAATGATCCGGGCCTTCGACCTCTTCCGCAACGCCTTCGGCATGAAGGAGGAAGACCGGGTCAAGGCTGCGAAGGAGATCTGGAAGATCATCGTCGAGCAGACTTGGAGCATCGGCACCGTGGGTCAGTCGCCGGCCTTCATGGGCGTGCGTCTCGTCAAGAACAACATGGGCAACGTGCCGGAACGGCAGGTGAATGCCCAGCACGCGCGGACGCCGCACACCTCGATGCCGATCACGTTCTACTTCAAGTAGCGGGCAAGCGGCCGCCCGCGGCGCGGGCGGCCGCCCTCTGTCGAGGCGCCGACGGGCTCGCGAGAGCCCGTTTTCCAGGGAGTTGCGATGGTCGCGTATATCGTTCGTCGCTTGCTGCTTGCCGTGCTGACGGTCTGGGCGATTTCGGTCCTTTCCTTCATCATCATCCACCTGCCTCCCGGCGATTACGTCACCTCGTATATAGCCTCGATGTCGGCGTCGGGCAGCGCGGTTTCCGAGGGCGAGGCGAACGCACTCCGGGAACAGCTCGGTCTCGACCAGCCCATCACAGTTCAATACGCCAAGTGGATGGGGCTCATGCTGCAGGGCAATTTCGGCATGGCGATGGAATGGGGACGGCCGGTTTCCGACGTCATCGGCGACCGTCTCACGCTGACGATGGTCATTTCCGTGGCGGCGATCATCTTCACCTGGGCTCTGGCCTTGCCCATCGGGATCTACTCCGCGGTCTACCCCTATTCGTTCGCGGATTACGTGTTCACCTTTGTCGGTTTCATCGGGCTCGCCATTCCCGGGTTCCTGCTCGCCCTCGTCGTCATGTACGTCGGCTTTGCCTGGTTCGGGGCGAACGTGGGCGGCCTCTTTTCGCCCGATTTCGTCGAAGCTCCCTGGAGCGTGGCGAAGGCGTGGGACCTGACGAAGCACCTGCCGATACCGGCCGTCGTACTCGGCGTTGCGGGAACCGCGCAGCTGATCCGCATCATGCGGTCGAACCTGCTCGACGAATTGAGGAAGCCCTATGTCATGACGGCCCGGGCCCGAGGACTCTCCGAATACCGGGTCATCATGCGGTATCCCGTCCGGGTCGCCCTCAATCCGTTCGTGAGCACCATCGGCTACCTCCTTCCCTACGTGGTGTCCGGAAGCATCATCGTCTCGCTCGTCCTGAGCCTGCCGACGGTGGGTCCGCTGCTCCTCAAGGCGTTGATCGCCCAGGACATGTTCCTCGCCGGAACCATCGTCCTGTTGCTCGGGGTCATGACTGTCATCGGGACGTTCATTTCGGACCTGCTGCTCATGTGGGTCGACCCGAGAATACGGCTGGGGCGGCAATGAAGCCGGAGCACGCGCCGGCATCGGCAACCGGAGTCCTGGCGGAAGACAGGATAGCCGTCGCCACCCAATGGCAACTCATGTGGTGGCGCTTCCGCAAGCACAAGCTCGCCATCGGGGGAACTGTCGTCCTGGTCGCTTTCTATGTGGTTGCCCTCTTCGCCGACTTTTTCGCCTATGTGGATCCCCTGGAATCGGAAGCCCAGCGGTCCCTCATGGCCCCACAGCAGATCCATTGGTTCGACGAGGGAAGCTTCAGACCCTACGTGTATGGTCTGACGGGCACCCGCGACCACGTCACGTTCAAGCGGGTCTATGTTCCCGACACGAGCAAGAAGATACCGATCACTTTCTTCGGCCGGGGAGAGCCGTACGAGCTCCTGGGCTTCATCCCGACCGACCGCCATCTCATCGCCGTGGAGGGAGCGAAGGCCAGCGAGTCGCTTTTCCTGATGGGAACGGACATGCAGGGACGCGACCTCTGGTCGCGGCTCATGTACGCGACGCGCACGTCCATGACGATAGGTCTCGTCAGCGTGGCGTTGAGTCTTGTGCTTGGGGTGGTCCTGGGCGGCATTTCCGGTTATTTCGGCGGCCTCATAGATACGGTCATCCAACGGGTCATCGAGATCCTGCGCTCGATTCCGACGATTCCCCTCTGGATGGGCCTGGCCGCGTCGCTTCCGGCCGACTGGGATGTCGTCAAGGTCTACTTCGCCATCACGATCATCATTTCCCTCATCGGCTGGACCGAGCTCGCCCGGGTTGTTCGCGGGCGGTTCATATCGCTGAAGGAGGAAGATTTCGTCATGGCGGCCGAACTCCTCGGTTGCAGCAAGGCGCGGATCATCTTCCGGCACATGGTGCCCTCGTTCATCAGTCATATCATCGCGGCGACGACCCTGGCGATCCCCGCGATCATCATCAGCGAGACGTCGTTGAGTTTCCTGGGGCTGGGATTGAGGCCGCCTGCGATCAGTTGGGGTGTCCTGTTGCAGGATGCCCAGAACATCCAGGCCCTGGTCATTTCTCCCTGGCTTCTCTACCCGTCCGTTGCCGTCATCGTTGCGGTCCTCGCGTTCAATTTCATGGGCGACGGGATCCGCGATGCGGCGGACCCCTATCTGTAGGCGGGATGCTTGCCGTGCGCGACCACTCGAACACGCTGCAACTCCCGGCCCCACTGACGCCTCCACGACGCGCCCGCTGATCATGCAGAACGATGCGCAGCCGCTGCTTTCGGTGAGGAACCTCCGGACGAGCTTCTTTCAGGACGAGGGAACGACCCGGGCCGTCGACGGCGCTTCCTTCGACGTCTTCCCGGGCAAGACGCTGGGCATCGTCGGCGAGAGCGGCTGCGGAAAGAGCGTCACGGCGCAGTCGATCCTGCGGATCGTCGATCGTCCCGGTCGCATCGTCGACGGCGAGATCGTTCTCACCCGTGCCGACGGATCGCAGATCGACCTCGTCAAGCTCAAGGCCAACAGCCAGGAAATACGTTCGATTCGAGGGGGAGACATCGGGCTCATCTTTCAGGAACCCATGACCTCCTTCAGTCCCGTGCATACGATCGGGGCCCAGCTCATCGAGGCGGTCCTCCTCCATGCCGCGGTCAGCAGGAAGGAGGCGCGTCTGCGGGGGATCGAGGCGCTGCGCAGCGTGGGCATCCCGAAGCCGGAGCGGCGAATCGACGAGTATTCCTTCGAATTGAGCGGCGGGCTTCGTCAGCGGGCGATGATCGCGGTCGCTCTTTCCTGCAATCCGCGCCTTCTCATCGCCGACGAGCCCACGACGGCGCTGGACGTCACCACGCAGGCGCAGATCCTGGATCTGCTGCGCAAGATCCAGCAGGAACGCGGAATGGCCATCATGCTCATCACGCACAACCTGGGCGTGGTCGCGGAGATGGCCGATGACGTGGTCGTCATGTACCTGGGCAAGGTGGTCGAGCAGGGAACGGTCGACGAGATCTTTCACGATCCGAAGCACCCGTATACGAAGGCGCTGCTGCAGTCCATTCCGAGCATCGATTCCGTACCGCGGGTGAAGCTTCCGACCATCAGCGGATCGATTCCCCACCCGTTCAACCGTCCGCAGGGCTGTCCCTTCCATCCCCGTTGCGTCTCTTCCATTGCCGGCCGCTGCGACAGCGCGGAACCACCTCTCCAGCCGGTCGGCGAGGGAAGGCAGGCCAGCTGCTTTCTCTACCAATGATGAGTGGCGGACGAGCATGACGAGCGGCGCCGTCGGTACGGACAGGTCCGTGCTCCTCGACGTGAGAGGGCTGAAAAAATATTTCCCCATACGGCGGGGGATACTCCAGAAGACCATCGGCCACGTGAAGGCGGTGGACGACGTGACCTTCTTTCTCAATCGGGGAGAGACGCTGTCCCTCGTCGGCGAGAGCGGCTGCGGCAAGACCACGACGGCACGCTGCATCCTGCGCGCCATCGCGCCGACGGCGGGCCAGGTTCTCCTTTCGGACAATGGTGAAGTCCTGGACGTGGCAACAGTTCCGAAGAGCAGGCTGCGGCCCCTTCGGCGGCAGATGCAGATGATCTTCCAGGACCCGTTCTCTTCCCTGAACCCGCGCATGACCCTCCTGGACATCGTTGGCGAGCCTCTGCTCGTCCACGGCGAAGGTAATGCCCAGGAAAGAACCGACAGGGTGGTGGAACTCCTTGGCCTGGTGGGACTGCGGCCGGAATACATGCGACGCTACCCGCACGCCTTCTCGGGCGGCCAGCGTCAGCGCATCGGCATCGCGCGCGCGCTTGCGCTGAGTCCCCGTCTGGTCGTCGCGGACGAACCCGTCTCGGCCCTGGATGTGTCGGTCCAGGCACAGATACTGAACCTCCTGCTCGAGCTTCAGGAACGGCTTGGGCTCACCTATCTCTTCGTCGCGCACGACCTCTCCGTCGTCAAGCACATCAGCGCGCGAGTCGCGGTGATGTATGTCGGCAGGATCGTGGAAACCGCGCCGACCGAAGAGCTGTTCGCATCGCCGAAGCATCCCTATACCGAGGCCCTGATGTCCGCGGTCCCGAAACCGGACCCGCGCCTTCGTTCCGAACGGATCGTCCTCCAGGGCGAAGTCGCCGATCCGGCCCATACTCCTTCAGGTTGCCATTTTCATCCCCGCTGCAAGTATGCGGTGGCCCTCTGCGCGGAAAAGTCGCCCGTGCAGGAAGAGATCGCCCCCAACCACTTCGTGAGCTGTCACAGAGCGAAGGAACTTTCCCTTCGCGGCGTTGCCCGCTCGACTTCATAGGTTCTTCACCCGGGCCCGGCCACGGACCGATTCACGGCGGCCGTGCGAAGACGCTCAACTCCGCCGGCCTGCGCCGTCAATTCCTCGTCGACGCGCTCCAAAAGAAAAAGCCGGCGGCTGCCGGCTTTTTCCAGGGGGAGGCGCCGTTGTTACAGCGACAGCACCCACTTGACGAGGCCCTTCAGGTCGTCGCCCTTCGCCTTCACTTCCGGGTGGCCCTTGGCCGTAGAGAGCTTCGCCACGAGCGTAGCCTCGGCATCGGCCTTGCCCTTGTACTTGGCCGCGACCTCCTTGAATGCCGGGCCCATCTTCTTGGTGGCGACATCATGGCAGTTCATGCAGCCGCTGCTCTTGGCCAGCGCTTCCTGCGCGCTCGCCGTGCCGGCGGTCGCCATCCCGGCGGCCACGACGGCCGCGATCACGATCGACTTCATCCTGGTTGCTCCTCTTTGCGCTAGTGCCCGGCCGACGGATGTGCGGGCAGATCACATTGCCGGCAAACACCCGGCTCCCCCGTGCCGCATTTTAACGCATGGGGGAGCCATGGGGTTGACACCTCGCGGCATGGTCGAGGGGCCTGCGGCCCCCTTCAGACGGTTGCTGGCGCCTACATCGCCAGGATCCACTTCACGAGCGTGACCGTGTCCGCATCCGACGTCTTGACCGCCGGATGACCCTTGGCGGCCTTCAGATTCGCGACGATCGTCTTTTCCGCATCGGCCTTGCCCTTGTACTTGGCCGCGATGTCCTTGAACGACGGGCCCATCTTCTTTGTCGCCATGTCGTGGCACGTCATGCAGCCACTGCTTTTAGCCAGCGCTTCGGATGCGTTCGCTGCGCCGGACACGGCGATTCCCGCGGCCACGACGGCCGCCAAGACGATCGACTTCATTTTCGCTCCTTCGTCAGAAAATGCCCGGCGCGACGCGCGCGGGCGATGGTGAATCCACAACCAAGAGGCTACCGGTCCCGCGCGCAAAGATATTGCGCTACATCAAGCGAGCGCGGGGCGCAGGCGTACCGGCGACGGTGCGGGCCGCGTCCCGTCGCCGGCGCGGAAATCGCCCACCGCCCTGGCGACGAGGCCTGACCCGCCGGGATGCCGGACCGAGCCGGAACAGGTGGCCGCAAGACCGGTGTGCCGTGGACGGTGTCGCTGTGAAACAATACGCCGCATGGACGTGCGCAAGACCGTGCTCGTCGGCCACTCGGCCGAACAGATGTTCGACCTCATCGAGGCGTGCGAGCACTACCCCGCCTTCCTGCCGTGGTGCAGCGGCGCGACCGTCGTCGCCCGCGACGATGCCACGGTGGTCGCGGACATCAGCGTCAACTACCACGGCGTCCGGTTCGATTTCAGGACGCGCAACCCGAAACGGCGCCCGCTCTCGATGACGATCCACCTCGAGCGCGGACCGTTCCGGCATTTCTACGGCGTCTGGGACCTGACGCCGCTTGCCGCCGACGGCTGCCGTATCGATTTCGCATTGCGTTACGATTTCCACAGCACGGCGATGGCGCGCCTCGCGCGTCCGGTCTTCGACCGCATCGCCAGCACGCTGGTCGACCGGTTCGTGGCGCGGGCCGACCAGGTGCACGCCCCCGGCCGCGCTGTCGCTTCCGGCGGCGGAAGCCCCGCGCCACTGGCGTTGTCCAAGGGCACGATGTCCAATCTGGCACCGACCACATCAACGCGGGTCGCCCCCGAGTCGGGGCTCCCCGGCAACAGCCGCGACCCCTTCCACAGGAGCACCCCGCCATGACCGATCTCACCCCTTACGCAGCCTTGCGCTCGACCAAGCTTGCCGCCGAGCTCACCGACGAGCAGTGCCGCGTCCTCGCCGGGCTCGTCACGCTGCGCGAACTGAAACAGGGCGAAACCCTGGTGGCGGAGGGCGTGGTCGACAATCACCTGTACGTGATCCTGCAGGGGTCGCTCGGCGTGATCAAGAACGCCGACACCGATCAGGCGTTGACGATCAACACGTTGTCGCCGGGCGATTTCGTCGGCGAGATGGGGTTCATGGACGGCTCGGTGCTCTACGCGTCCAAGGTCGCGCTCGGCGCCACGCGGGTGCTCGGCCTCGAGCGCGAGAAGCTCGAGTTAGTGCTGCACTCGCATCCGGAGATCGTCTATCGCGTGATGCGCGCGATCATCCGCGTCGTCCACCAGATCCAGCGCCGGCTGTCGATGCAACAGGTCGAGCTGTCCAACTACATCTACAAGCAGCACGGCCGGTACTGACCGTCCCTGTGCCTCCGCACGCGGACCCGTGCTCAGTCGTGCCGGTAGGCGAACCGGGCCTCGATGAGCTGTGGCACGCCCGGCCGGCTGACCTGCACCACGAGCGTGTACGGTTCCTTGCCGGGCATCCGGAAATAATTTCCATAGCTTGGCGTGCCGCCGATGGCTATCGGGTTGAGCTTTTTCGTTTCGCTGCCGCTGACAGGATTGGCAACCCTCACCTCGACCTCGGCATCCTTGATTGCGGCATTCGTCGCCGCATCGCGCAGCGAGATGTTCACGTGGTAATAGCTGCTGCCGGTCGGAATGCCTCCGTGCATCGTGCTTTCCGCGTCTGGTTTGGGGTGCTGCGAGCGCAGCGATGCGGCCGAGACCACGCCCAATTCGATCGCCGTTCCGGCGACGACCTTGTGCGTGGCGTCGGATCGCGCCGCCGGAGCCGCCGGCGCAGCCGCAGCCGCGCCGCCGGCCGGGGCGGTACCCTTGTTGAACATGTAAATCACCGCGTTGCGCATTTCCGCATCGGTGAGGTCGGCCTGTCCGCCGCGCGCCGGCATGCCGCCGTGGCCCTGGATCGCCGAGCGGACCACGACGTCGAGCCCTTGTTTGACGCGCGGGATCCAGGCCGCGCGGTCGCCGATCTTCGGCGCGCCGCCCTCGCCCGTCTGGTGGCACTTGATGCACCGCGCCTGCACGACCTGTTCGCCGGTGCGATCGGCTGTCTTGGCCGTCCGGCTCGTCGGTTCGGCCCATTTGCCGCCCGACTGGTTGACCATGTAGGTGATCGCGCGCTCGACTTCCGTGTCCGTCAGATTGGTGTTGCCGCCGTGCGAGGGCATCTGCCGGATACCCTTGAGCGCGTTGGCCGTGAGGCCGGTCAGGCCCTGCGCCGTGCGCTTCTCCCATGCCTTCTGGTCGCCGATTCTGGGTGCGCCGTTCGCGCCGCTGCCATGGCAGGCGACACAGGACGCCGCCACGACGTCCTTGCCGCTCCGCTCGGCGCTCTGGGCCGAAGACGCTCCGGGTGCGAGCCCTGCTGCCAACACGACGACGATCGGCGCGACCAGCCGCCACGGCGCGTTGTCGACCCACCGGGCAAAGGTAAAGCCTGCGATTTGCGTCATGAGGATTCCTCGAATTGCGATGGCTTGCGATGCGGTGGAGCCCAACCCTCTCGTCGACGTCGATCAGCGCACGCTTGTTCTCCGGACTGACGCCGCCTCAATCGATCGCAGGCAGGTCGCCACTCTCGCGCTGGGCGACTGGCGAGGGCGTCGGGGAGAACCAGAGCTGGTACACGCTGACCACCCACATGAAGGCGAAGCACAGCCCCATGATCGCGCCGGCGAGCATCACGACGATGGCGAATGGATGATAGAGCTTCGTGAAGTACCACGACGCGATGTCGACGAAGAGGGCGCCGAAGGGCAGTGAGATGACCCCGCACTTGAACCACACCGGACGGACGTAGGCGTGGCTGAAGATGGTGCCGACGATGAAGAAGATGAACGTGACCCCGAACAGGTGGATGTGCGATACGCGAACGAGCGTGAAGACATTCGCACCGGTGTCCTGCTCGGTCACCTTCTTCAGGCTGTCGTAGCTGCTGAAGTTCGGCAGATGCGGATTGACACTACCGTCGTGGCAGCCCAGGCAGCGCTGCTCGATCGTCGGCTTGATCTCGCTTTCGTATCTCGCACGATCGGCGCCATCCTGCACCCAGGCAATGATGGCGCTGGTCTCGTCGGGCTGCAGCATGCTCGACATCGGCCCGCGCAGCGCCGATTCGAGCCGCGACGCCTTTCCACTGCCGCTGTAGGCGACGACGATGTCCCGATACGACAGCATCAGCGGACTGCCGCCCGCCCGTCCGGCGTAGGTGTGGAGCAGGTTGATCATTGCGAACAGGTAACCCACTCCGAGCACGAGCAGCGTCGCGGTATAGAGGACGCGCTGGCTGTAGGGCAGTTCCGAGTAGTGGCGATAGAGCCGGTGCAGCGGAACATCAGTCATGATCGGTTCCCCTGGTCATTCGGGCCGGAATCCTCAGGCGCGGCGCGGACCGCATGCCGTACGCTCCAGCCTGGGTGCTGTCCACGTGCCAACGCCACGGTCTCCCCGCCGCGACCCGTCCAGCGCGCTGTTCGTTCATTTGGCCGGCAGCAAGACATAGACAACGGATCGCGCCTTCTGGCGCGCGTAATACGCCGCAAGGCTCTCGACGTCCACCGTCGTCAGCACGCCCGACATCGCGGCCATCTGGGGACTCTTGCGCTCGCCGGACCGATAGGCGTGCAGCACCTTTTCCAGATAGTCCGCGCGTTGTCCGGCCACGGCCGGCATCCGCGGATCGGCGCTATTGCCATCGACGCCGTGACAGCGATCGCACCTTTGCACCCACTCGGCGATCGTCAGTGGCCGGTTCACCTTCGGCTGCTGCGGCTGCTGATTGGCGTAAAACGCCGCCAGATTCCTGCTGGCGGCCTCATCGAGCGACGATGCCAGCGCCTTCATCGTCGCGTCGCTGCGAGAGCCGTCCTTGTATGCGCGGAGCGCCACCGCGACGTACTGCGCATCCTGGCCGGCGATGTTGGGTATCGCCGGATCGGTGCCGACACCACTGGTGCCGTGGCATGCGGTACAGGCGGTTGCCGCGGCCTTGCCCGCCGCCTGATCACCGGCCGCCGGCGTTTGCGCCCGCGCCGGCCTTTGCAGCCCATAGAATAAGGCCATGTCGGTGATGTCGGAATCGGTGGCCGCCGAGAGCGCAGCCTTCATCGCGTCGTGCTTGCGCTGGCCATTCCTGTAGGCGTTCATCGCCGCGACCAGATACTTTGGGTCCAGCCCGACCAGGCTCGGCACACCGGCGGTTTTGCTGATACCGGTGTCGCCGTGGCAACCGGCGCAGGCCGTAGCGGCGGCCTTCCCTGCCTGGAATGAGTCGGGCTTGGCCAGGGCTGGCTTGGCGCCGGCGATCACGATGGGCGGCCCGGGCTCCAGGCTTGCGTAGTAGGCGGCCACCTTGACCAGGGCGTCGTCGTTCAGGAACTTGACGGCGCCGCTCATCGCGGCATCGGCGCGTGCACCCGACTGGTACTGCTTCAACTCATGGTAGACGTACGCGGGACGCTGGCCCGCGAGGTGGGGCACGCCTTTGTTGGCGCTGACGCCGCTCGCGCCGTGACAGCCCGCGCACGAGGCGTCGGCGACGCGCTTACCCTCCGCGACGTCGGCCGCATTGGCAAACGCGGCGCGGAGGTCGCCGCCGCCAGCCTTGACCGTTGCCGGTTGAGCCGCTGCACCCGGTGCATAGACCATGCTCGCCGGGCCCGCAACGAGCGTGTACATCACGACGCTAACCGCCAGTGTGCTTCGCTTCGTCGGCATTCGCTCGGATCCTCACGAAACTGTGCAAAATCGCAGTCCAGTCTCTGCACTCCAAGCAACACCGCCTATCTGCGGGGCGGCGAGCCTTCGGCGTCATCCTCTCCTCAGAATGAAACGCAAAAAATGTCATGCGACCATCCGTCGCATGTTAGTCGCCGCCGAGCTGCTTGCGTGATCGGGTCCTTGCGCCAAATCAAGAGATCGTCAGATGTGCCGCCGACGTTGTTGCGCAGGTCGGGAAACTCTCCAGCGGTACGTTCCCAAAGCGCGCTTGGCATTGCGCCGGTAGCGCACCGCTCCGGACCTGAGCGTCGCACGGTGACCCTTGCGAAAGAAAAGACCGGCGCACGCGCCGGCCTCTCGAGGGTCTGAAACGCAGGTCTTCAGAGTTTCTGGATCCACTCGACGATTTCACTGAGATCCTTGTCCGTCGCCTTGATCGACGAGTGGACCGAGGCCGCCTTCATCGCCGCAATCACCTCGGCCCGCGGCTTGCCTTTGAACTTCTTCGCCACGTCCTTGTAGGCGGGACCGACCTTCTTGGTGTCGACCGCGTGGCAGCCCAGGCAGCCGGAACTCTTCGCCAGCTCTTCCCCGCCATCCGCATACGCTGCCCCGGTCGCCAGCAGTCCGGCCGTCAGAAACGCCGCCACTGTGAATGCCTTCATCTTCGCCTCCTGTAGATTTGCCGCAGCGCAGGGCATTCCCGGCTCGGTTAGAACTTGCTCGTGGCGGTCGGAATGACGATGTTGTTCGTACAGCGCGCGGAAACGAGCTCCGCATGATCTTTGGAGTATTCAGCGCCCGGCAATCGGCACCAAGGTTGATGTATGTCAACGGAAGGACGAGGTCGAGGAACTTTTTCCGATTCCGCAGCAATGTTGCAATGCGGCAGAATCTGGCAATCAGGCTGGCTTCCACGAATGGCTGCGTCCGGGGCAAACATGGCGTTCCGAGTTGGATGCCCATGCTGGCGTACCGCCGCCTCCAGGACGTAGGCGCTCGGGTTCGATCCTGCGCCGTTGTCCGCCCCCGGCCCGTCAGCGCGGCGCCGCCGCCGCGGACCCGAAAAAAAGCCCCGCGCGGGCGGGGCTTTTCGGGTCGCTCCTGCGGCTGTTACCTCTTCGTGGTCTCGCCCCTGACTTCGACGTCCACGCGGCGGTTCGGCTGCAGGCAGGCGATCAGCGCCTTCCGGTCCTTCTGATCGCACTGCGCCACCGGCTGCTTCTCGCCCATGCCGATCGTCCGGATCTTCGTCTTGTCGACACCCTTGCTGCCGAGATAGTCGCCCACGGCTTTCGCGCGTTCCTCCGACAGCTTCTGGTTGGCGGCCTCCGACCCGATGCGGTCGGTGTGTCCCGTCACGATGACGACGTCGAGCTTCTGGATCTGCGCCAGCTTGCCGATGACCTGGCTGTCGATCGCCGCCATGCCTTCAGGCTTCAGGACCGCCTTGTCGAAGTCGAACAGCACCTTCGAGTCGAGCGTGACCTTCTGCACCTGCGGAGCGGGTGCCGGCGCGGGGGCCGGAGCCGGTGCCGGCGGCGGCGGCGGCGGCGCGACCACCGGAGCAGGGGCCGGCGCTTGCGCCACCGTCACGGGCGCAGGCAGCGGCGGCGCGTCGAACTTGTACGTGACGAACAGGTAGAAGATGTTGTTGTGCCCGTCCGTATACGCGTCGTAGCCGTTCAGGTAGCTCAGCGTATTGCTGTTCTTGTTCACTGGCACTGACGCACCTCCGGCACCCACTGCCACGATCGGCAGCACGTACTGGTACCCGTCGGTGGCGATGTCGTTGTGGCTGTACTTCATGTACGAGTAGCCGCCGGTGAACGACCAGTTCCGGTTGTAGTCCCAGACACCCTTCAGGTTGATGTACTGCTGCTTGCTGTTGTCGAAGTTGCTGATGGGCAGCGCCGCCGGCGTGATCGGGAGGTTGTTCTGCACCCCGAACGTCGCGTCGCCCTCGTTGTTCACGTACAGGTACGAGCCGGTCAGCTTGAGGGCGCTCATCGCCTGCCAGTCGGCGCCCACCCCGAACATCCACGTCTTGTCCTTGGTCTGCGAGTTCCAGTTGTAGGAGTTGTTGAGACTCGGCGCGGCGAACGGGTCGTAACAGTTGGGATTGGCCGCCGTGCAATAGCCCGGCGGCGGGGTCGGCCCGCCCGCCACGGTGCCGATATAGCGGTGGTTCGACGGATACTTCGTTTCCTCCCAGCTGCCGAATGCGTTGAGCTTCACCCTGTCGGACGCGGTCCAGAAGCCGCTGAGGTAGTATCCCTGCCGGTCGGACTTGGTGCGGCCGTACGTCACGTCGTCGAAATCGACCTTGCTCCACGTGCCCTCGAACGACATGCCGACGTTCGCCATCGGGTTCCAGTCGAGGTAGAGCTTAAATTGATTCGTGGTGTTGCTCTGCAGGTCGAACGCCGACGTGTATGGCAGCAGGTAGTTCGGGTTGTTCGCCCCGCCGTTGGGAAGCGGGTCGTTGCTGAAATTCAGCGTCGAGTCGCGCTTCAAATACTGGTACTTCAGGCGGGCGGACAGCGTGTCGAGCATCGTGTTCTTGTACTCGGCCCACAGCTTGTTCCAGTGCGAATCGTCGTAGTCGATGCGCGTCTGGTTGAGATCGTTGTAGTCCCAGCCGAAGCCCAGGCGCTGGCCGCGCGAGAATTTCCACCACGCATCGAAGCCGACGTTGTTCTTGGTGTAGTTGTAGTTTTCGTTGTCGCAGTCGCCGACAGTGGTGGAGGGAATCCCGCTGGCCGGCGTGTAGTTGCCGCAGCCCAGGCCGGACGCGAGCGGCGTCGTCGGCGCGTTGCCGAACTCGACGAGGTCCGAGTTGTTCTTGAGCTTCGTCCAGTAGTAGTAGACGCGCGTGTCGAAATTCGTGGCCGGGGTCGCGGTCCACGCCAGCGCGAGCGACTGGTTGATGTTCTCGCCGCTGAAGCTGGCCTCGCTCGGCAGCGTGCTGGGGTAGGTGGCGAGGCTGTTGAGTGCCGACGTGCCCAGCGGCGCGTCGCTCGTCGTCTTCGCCCAGGTGTAGCGCGCCGAAATCACCGACCGCCACGGCAGGTCGCGGTAGTTGCCGGAGACCGTGAGCTTGTTGAAGTCATTGTTCGGCGCGAGGTAGGTCGTGTCGAGGAAGTTGCTGGTCGTCGACGCCGTCGGGCCGAAGTACGGGTTGGTCCACAGCAGCGTCGGATTGTCGTTCTCGAACTTGCTGTAGTCCCAGCGCACCGCGAACGTCGCCTTGCTCGACTGGTAGCCGCCCTCGACGCCCCAGTTGCTCGTCTTGAATTCCTGGGGGAATGCCAGGTCGACATAGCCGTTGCCCGGGCTCGTGCCGGCGGCGGCGGCGCCGGGTCGGGTGCCGCTGAACGAGACCTGGTTGCCGTCGACCCGGAAGTACCACGGGCTGTTCTTCTGCCACTCGCCGTAACCGCCGACGTCGCGGCGGTCGTAGCCCAGGTTGAATTTATTCCAGCCGGCGGTCGGCGGATTGGACGGCAGCGCCGCCAGCGGAAACCTCGCCGTCAACAGGTTGCTGCCGTTGCCGGTGTAGGGCGTGTAGGCACTCGACGAGAACGTGTGCGGGATGTCGTTGAGGTAGGCTCCCGCCTTGAACACGTCATACACGCCGCTGCGCAGGAACATGTACTGGTCGCTGCGGCCGAAGTTCTCGCCGTAGCCCTGGAACCACGTCGTGCTGCTGCGCCCCTGGACGCCGACGTTCGACAGCGCCCCGTTGCCCAGGTCCTGATACTCGTCGAGCTTCGCGGTGTCGCTCGCGTTGGAGTTGTTGTGGATGATACCGATCGTGCCCGTGCCCTGCACGCGCATCGGGTCGTCGGCACTCTGGCCGAACGCGGGTGCGGCCGCGAACAGGCTGGCGATCAGTGTGGAAAGCAGTTTCTTGCTCATGTTGGTCTCCCGGCCTTATCGCGTGAAGAACTTGCCACGGTTGCCCGGCGCGTTCGAGCCGTGAATCGCGTTGTGGCAGTTGATGCAGGCGCGGGACACGAGGCGGTTGTTCACGCCTGGGTTGGGCTGTCCGGTCCTGCTCGGCGGGCAGTTCAGAGCCCCGCTCGTCACGGACGTGTCGCCCGGCTGGCAGTTGAAGGCGCCGGCAGCGCCGTATACCGTGCCGGGATGCCGTGACCAGTCGTGGCAGTCCTGGCAGAGGTTCGGTGCGGACTCGTTCAACAGCCTCGCGTGGACCGAGCCGTGCGGGTTGTGGCAGGTCGCGCAGTTCTCCTCGACCGGCGGGTGGTTGAACACGTACGGGCCGCGCTTGTCGGCGTGGCACGAGTAGCACTGGTCATTGATCGTCGGCTGCTTCACCATCGAGGGCGTCAACGCGCCGTGCGGGTTGTGGCAGTCGCTGCACTTGACCTTGCCTTCGCTGATCGGGTGGTGCGACGGCTTGAGGGTCGCGGCACGGATCGGCTGGTGGCACTGCGCGCACATGTCCGTCTGGTTGGGCAGGAACGTGGTCACGAACTTGTTGATGCTGGGCGACAGCGTCTTGCCGTGAATGCTGTGGCAATTGGTGCAGGCCACGTCGTTCAGCGAATGCTTGCCGGAGGTCCAGAAGGCGAGATTGCGGTTGCCGCTGTGGCAGGTCAGGCAGACGGCCGCCTGCCTTTCCGCCGGCACGCCCGTCCTGAACGCGCTGTCGGGCTTGGCCTTCATCGGATCCTTGAGGTGCGCGCTCGCGTCGCCGTGGCACGCCTGGCACATGCTGCCGTTGGCGTCGGTCTTCGCGCCATGCGCCGAGAGGTCGATCGCGTTCCACTGCGACTCGTGACAGTTGGCGCACACCGGCTTCACGCTGACGGGTTGCGCCAGCACCGGCGACGGCATGAGCACCGCGAAGGCTGCCAGCAGGCCGGTCGCAGCGAGGATGGACTTGAGTTGCATGGAACCCCCTTTTTCTGTTGCTTCGAGGCGCCCTTCACGGTGAACATCCGCTCGAGGTGCCGGCTCCGCGGCCCAGGGCCGCTTCGTGCGCGCGAAAACGACTTCCGCTTGAATCCTTGTGTATTCCACCGCGAAGGAAGCGCGGCAAAGTTGATGCAAATCAAAACCGATGCAACGTGACGGACACTCTCTGAATCCTGAGGAACTTTTGCCACGCGACGGAATGTCGCGCCGCATGCTGAATCCGAACATGTGGCATTTTTTCCACGCGACGGAATGTCGCGACGGGGCGGGAAATCCGGGGCGCGAGTCCTGCGCCTGCCGCGCCCGTGCCGGGGCATGCGCTCGCGGTGGCCGTTACGGCTCGCGTTTCAGGCCGCACACGGGCAAGAAAAAGCCCCACGTTATGTGGGGCTTTTCCGGTCGGACTGGGCGGTGATTACTTCTTCGTCTCGCCCTTGACCTGGACTTCCACGCGCCGGTTCGGCTGCAGGCAGGCGATCAGCGCCTTCATGTCCTTCTGATCGCACTGCACCACCGGCTGCTTCTCGCCCATGCCGATGGTCTCGACCTTCGCCTTGTCCACACCCTTGCTGACGAGGTAGTTGCGCACTGCATCGGCGCGTTTCTCCGACAGCTTCTGGTTGTAGGCATCCGTGCCGAGGCGGTCGGTGTGGCCCGTCACCAGGACGACTTCGAGCTTCTGGACTTGCGCCAGCTTGCCGACGACCTGGCTGTCGATCGCCGCCATGCCCTCGGGCTTCAGGACCGCCTTGTCGAAGTCGAACAGCACCTTCGAGTCAAGCGTGATCTTCTGCACCTGCGGGGCGGGTGCCGGCGCGGGGGCCGGAGCCGGTGCCGGCGGCGGCGGCGGCGGTGCGACGACCGGCGCCGGTGGCGCTGCCGCGACCTGCATCCTTGCCGGCGGCGGCAGTGGCGTGTCGAAGCTGTACGTCACGGTCAACCAGAAGATGTTGTTCTTGTAGCTCGGGTTGGCGTAGGCGCCGGTGTTCCAGCTGTTGTTGGACGACACGAGCGTTGTTGTTCCCGGGGATGTACTGGTAATAGGGGTAGTAGCTCTGGTACCCCGCCATCTGCCCGTCGCTGTAGTCGTATTTCTCGTACGCGTAGCCTGCCGTTGCGCTCCAGGACTTGTTGACCTTGTAGGTAGCCTTGATCAGGAAGCGCGTGGTGTCGGTGTCGTCAGTCTCGTAGTTGACCAGCGGACCGCCGTTGTAGCCGCCTGCGCCGGTAGTGTTACCCGACCGGAAATCGACCCCGCCGCCGGTGTTGAGCCAGCTGGCCTGCGCGGTCACGGCCAGCTTGTCCGACGCGGCCCAGTCCGCTTGAAGGGCGACCAGCCAGTTGTCCTGGGTGTTCTTCGTGCCCCAGTCGAACGTGGTGGCAGTTTGCGTCCCGCCCGGCAGCGGGCTGGCTCCCGATGCCACGTTGCGGTAGGCCTGATGGAATTCGGTCTTGCCCCAGTTGCCGATCGCCGAGACGCGGAGCGTGCCGGGATCGCCGTAGGCGATCGAGGCGTCGTAGATCTGGCGCTTGTCGTCATTGCGCCCGTAATACAGCTCCTTGTAGTCGGTCTTGCGCCACGTCGCGCCGATGCCGATGTCGAGCAGCGGCACCGGGTTCCAGTCGACGACGAGCTTGACCATGTTCTGGTCATAGTCGGCGATGTCGTACGCCGAGAAGTAGTACGGGACCTGCGCCGGCGTCTGGCCGCTGCTGTTGTTGGTGAACGAGTGATCGATGTCCGAACTCTGTGTCAGGTACTGGTACTTGAGGCGCCCGGAGAGCCCTTCCCACATGCTGTTCCGGTACTCGATCCAGAACCGGTTGTCCGTGGTGCTGGGCGCCGGCTCGAGGTCGCGGTCGACCTTGAGCCAGGTGTAGTTGCCCACCAGCTTCTGGCGCGGGCCGATCCGGTAGATGAGATCGATGCCGGCCTCGTTCTTCGTGTAGCCGAAAAGCTCGCCGGCCGGGTCCGCGGCGATGACGTAGCAGGTCGCGCTGGAGACGCCCGCGGTGCAGTTGCTGCCCTGGGCACCTTTTGCGTACCCGATCGGCGTCGAGTCATTCGCCTTGTCGTAGTAGTTGTAATAGACCCGGCTGTCGAGCCCCTTCATCAGGGTGGAGGTGATCGACGCCTGTACCGACGTCGTCTTCTCCTCGCCGTCGAACGTCGACGAGGTCGGGGCCGTAATCAGGTAGCCAACCCCCGTCGGCTGCAGGTTGGAGGCTTGCGTGGCGTTCGACGTCGGCTTGAGACTGCTGTTCCAGGGCGTGGCAACGGAGCCGTTACCCAGGTCCACGCTGTTGGTCAGCTTGCTCTGACTGGCGCGCAGCAGGAACGTCGAGTCGAGCGGCAGCTCACGCGCGGTCGCGTGGACGCTCCACTTCTTGAGCTCGTTGTCCGGCGGCAGCAGCGACGTGTCCAGCGCGCTGCGCATGTAGAAGTTCGTCCACTGCATCGTGTCGATGCTGTTGCTGAACTTGCTGTCGAGGTAGGCGATCTTGACGTTCCACGTCCTCGCCGTGTAGCCACCTTCGAAGAGCGCGTTCTTCGTCTTGTATTCCGTCGGAATGCCGAACTCGATCAGGCCATTGCCCGAGCCGGTTCCCAGCTGGCCGCTGCCCGGCCGGGTTCCCGTCGTCTGCACTTCGTTGTAGTCGGCCCGGAAGTAGAACGGCGTCCTGGCCGAGACTTCGATGGCGCCGCCGGTCGTGTTGCGCTGTATCCCGTAGTCGAACGTGTTCCAGGTTGCCGGGTTTTGCGCCTGCGGATAAGTGCCGGCGGGCCCCTGCTGCAACGGGCTCCACGTGTTGTACAGCGGGGTGAGCGCATTCCACGACAGGTTGTGCGGCATCCTGTCCTGGTACACGATCGCCTTGAACACGTCGTAGCCACCGCCGCGCGCTTCGACGAACTGGTCGTCGCGGCCGAAATTCTCGCCGAAGAACTTCATGTAGTAATTCTTGCTGCTGCCCCGCACGTCGAGGACGCCGATGACGCCGTTGTTGACGTTCTGGTATTCCTGCGCCTTGGCTTCGTCGGCCGGGCCCCTGAACGGCTGCACGGTCGCGGTCGGATACAGGCCGTACGCGCCGTTGCGCGTGCCACCGTCGGTGTTGACCCCGCGCCCACCGAGCTCCGCGGATCCATCCCAGACGAAGCTGTCGTATTGCGCCCACGCTGAGCCGTTCGCGAACAGGCTTGCCACGGCGATGGCAATAAGCTTGATTCTCATGTGTGTCCCCTTGTCTCAGCGGAGGAAGAATTGGCCGTAGGCCGACGCCGGCGCGTTGCTGCCGTGGATCTGGCGATGGCAGGCGACGCAGCCGCTCCCCTCGAAGCGAATGTTCGACGGATTGACGCCAGGCAGCGTCCCGCGTCCGTCGTAGATGCCGTGGGTATGCCCGCCCGGATGGCAGTCCGCGCACAGCGCCGGGGGCTTCTGCGCGAGCAGCCGGTTGTGCGACGAGCCGTGCGGCGTGTGGCAGGTGTTGCAATTCTCGGAGACCGGCGGGTGCTCGTGGATCCACGGGCCGCGCTTGTCGGCGTGGCAGGTCGTGCACGTATCGACTATGCTCTCGCCCCTGAGTTGCCCGGGCGTCAACGAGCCGTGCGGATCGTGGCAGCTTTGGCAGAACACCTTGCCTTCGACGATCGGGTGGTGCGACGGCTTGGCGATCTCGGCGCGTACGTCGCGGTGGCACGCGATGCAGGCCTTGTACGAGAGTTGCCGCTCGGTCGTCACATACGGTGCCGCCGCGAACTGCCCCGCCCGGACGCTGTTGAAGTTGGCGCCTGCCTGGCCGCCATGGATCGCGTGGCAGTCGGTGCAGGAGACGTCGTATTTCTTGTGGATGCCCGATGCCCATGCCGAGAGCTGGCGCTGGCCGGCGTGGCAGGTCAGGCACACGGCCGCCTTCTGCTCGGGCGTCGCATCCTTCGTGTTCAGCGCGTTGACCGGCCGGTTCTTGGTCGGATCCTTCACGTGCAGCGTCGCGTCACCGTGGCAGGCCTGGCAGGAGCTGCCGTTCGCGTCGTTGTTCGCGCCATGCGCCGTCAGCATCGTCGTGTTGTGCGACTTCGCGTGGCATTCCGCGCATACCGGCGTGACGCCGACCGCGGTCGGCATCTGCGCGAACGCTGGCGACCAGATGAATCCCGCGAGTGCCGCCAGTCCGGCCGCGGCGAGGATGGACTTGAGTTGCATGGAACCCCCTTTTGCTGTTGCTCCGAGGCACCCTTGGCGGGGAATGTCCGCTTCCGGTACCGGCTCCGCGGCCGAAACGGCCGCTTCGTGCGCGCGGGATCGACTTGCGCTTGGTGTATTCCGCGCCAGCCAATCTGAGGTAAGGTTGACCAATGTCAAGGAATGGCCTGAGCCGGGGGAACTTTTCGAATCCGTCGCTAAATTGCTACGCGACAGAATGTCGCAGGGAAAGCCCCCGGGGTCGCCGGTGAACGCGACCGGCGACCCCGCGAGCCAGGCGCGGCTGGTCGCGGCGCTCGTCGACCCCGCCGTCTTCGGGCCTGGCTGCAAGGGCGTCCGGCACCTCGAGACGCACATCTCGCACGTGCTGCTGACCGGCGCGCTACGCCTACAAGATCAAGAAGCCGGTCGACCTCGGGTTCCTCGACTTCACGCACGCTCGCGCAGCGCAAGCGCTACTGCGAGCAGGAGCTGCGCCTCAATCGCCGGCTCGCGCCGGCGATCTATCTCGACGTCGTCGCGATCACCGGCAGCGTCGACCGTCCGGTCGTCGGCGGTGACGGGCCCGTCGCTCGAGTACGCGGTGAAGATGCGCGAGTTCCCGCAGGACGCGCTCGCGAGCCGGCATGCTCGCGCGCGGCGTGCTCACCGCCGCCCACGTCGACGCGCTGGCCGCGCAGGTCGCCGCATTCCACGGTCGCGTCGAGACGGCCGAGCGAGCGGCACGCGCTTCGGGTCGCCGGACACGATCCTGCGCGTCGCGCTGCAGAACTTCGACGCAGATCCGCCCGCTGCGACGACGATCCGGCAGACCGCGCGGCGCTGGATGCGCTGCGCGCGTGGACCGAGCGCGAGCACGCGCGCGGCTGCGCGCAGCTTCGCGCGAGCGCAGGGCGGACGGCTTCGTGCGCGAATGCCACGGCGACCTCCATCTCGGCAACATCGCGGTCATCGACGGCGAGGTCACCGTCTTCGACTGCATCGAGTTCAACGACGAGCTGCGCTGGATCGACGTGATGAGCGAAATCGCGTTCACGATGATGGATCTCGCGGACCGCGGGCGGCCGGACCTCGCGCACCGGTTCCTCAACGCCTATCTCGAGATCACCGGCGACTACGCGGGACTGGCGGTGTTTCCGTTCTACCTCGTCTACCGCGCGATGGTGCGGGCGAAGATCGCGTGCCTGCGGTCGGGCCAGCTGCGCGCCGGGCGACGAGAGAGCGGCGCTCGCCGCCGAATACCGCGGCTACGTCGATCTCGCCAGCGCACTACGCGCGGGCGCCGCATCCGGCGATCGTCGATCACGCACGGTCTGTCCGGCTGCGGCAAGACCACGCTGACGCAGGGGCTGCTCGAGCTGGACCGGCGCGATCCGCATTCGCACCGACGTCGAGCGCAAGCGGCTGCACGGCGCTCGACGCGCGGGCGCGCAGCGGGTCGGCGGCTCGGACGAGGGCCTGTACGCTGCCGATGCGACCGAGCGCACCTACCGCCGCGCGCTGGAGCTCGCCGAAGCGGTCGCGGCGGCGGGTCGCGTCGCGATCGTCGACGGCACGTTCCTCAAGCGCTGGCAGCGCGATCTCTTCCGTGCCCGCGCGGCGGAGCTCGGGCTCCCGTTCGTGATCCTCGCGTTCACCGCGAGCGACGCGACGCTGCGCGCGCGCATCGTGCGAGCGTGCGCAGCGCGCCACCGATGCGTCCGAAGCCGACCTCGGCGTGCTCGACGACCAGCTGCGCACGCGCGAGCCGCTCGCGGCCGACGAACGGGCGTACGTGGTGGACATCGATGCCGAGGCGCCGCAGGAGCGCTCGCGCGACCCCGCCACCTGGCGTGAGGTCTGTGTCCGGCTGGGAATCACGGGGACGCCGCCGCCGTGACGCATTTCGACGTCTTCAACGGCGATGCCGACGGGCTCTGCGCGCTGCACCAGCTACGGCTCGCGGCGCCGGTCGATTCAGTGCTCGTCACCGGCGTCAAGCGCGACATCGCCTTGCTGCAGCGGGTTGCCGCAAGCCCCGGCGACACGGTGACGGCGCTCGACGTTTCCCTCGCCACGAACCGCGCTGCGCTCATCGACTTGCTCGAGCGCGGCGTTGCCGTCGAATTCTTCGACCACCACTACGCCGGCGACATCCCCGCGCATCCGGGGCTCACGGCACACATCGACCTGGCGCCCGCCGTGTGCACGGGGATCCTCGTCGACCGGCATCTGCGCGGCGCCCATCGCGTCTGGGCCGTCGTGGCGGCGTATGGCGACAACCTCGCCGCCGCCGCGCGCGAGCTCGCGGCACCGCTCGCGCTCGACGCGCAGCGCACGGGGCAGCTGATCGAGCTGGGTGAGAACCTCGCGTACAACGCGTATGGCGACAGCGAAGCGGACCTGATCGTTCATCCGGCCGCGCTCTACCGGATCATGCACGCGTATGCCGACCCGTTCCGCTTCATCGACGGCGAGGCCGTGCTGCGCACGATCGGCGACGCGCGGCGCGCGGACCTCGAGCTTGCGCGCGCCGTTCGCCCGATTGCGGTGGGCCACCGGACCGCGGTGTACGTGCTGCCCGACGCCGCGTGGAGCCGCCGCGTGCGCGGCGCCATCGGTAACGAACTGGCCAACGCTTCGCCACGGATGGCGCACGCCGTGCTCACGCCGCATCCGCAAGGCGGATACGCGGTCAGCGTCCGGGCGCCTTTGGCGCAGCCGGCGGGTGCCGACGCGCTGTGCCGGCAGTTCGCGACCGGCGGAGGCCGCGCGGCAGCGGCAGGGGTCGATCACTTGCCCGTCGACATGCTGGACGATTTCATCGGCCGGATGGCGCTGGCCTATCCGTGACCTGCCATGCGTGTCCCGCTCGCCCTGTTGACGTTCCTGATCCTGTGCTCGCCGCACGCCCTGGCCGACGCGGTCGCCGATGCCCTACGCGCCGGCGGCGTTGCCGTCCTGATGCGGCATGCCACGGCGCCGGGCAACTTCGACCCCGAAGGCTTCAGGCTCGACGACTGCTCGACGCAGCGCAACCTGTCGGCCGATGGGAGGAACGAGGCTCGCCGCATCGGCGTCCACCTGAAGGGACTCGGACTTGCACCCGGCGAGGTGCTGACCAGCCAGTGGTGCCGCTGCCGCGAGACGGCAACAATCGCTTTCGGCGCGGCCCGCGACTGGCCCGCGCTCAATTCCTTCCTGCGCACACGCGACAGCGAGGCGACGCAGGTGGCCGAAGTGCTCGCGC
This sequence comes from uncultured beta proteobacterium, assembly GCA_963823215.1. GTDB lineage: Bacteria > Pseudomonadota > Gammaproteobacteria > Burkholderiales > Casimicrobiaceae > CAIWHR01. Next base: position 595,168 of record CAWGKT010000012.1, on the reverse strand, counting down.
GCATCGCGGCGATCAAACCCGGCGACAAGCCGTTGGTGCTGGTGACGCACCAGGTGATGGTCACGGCCATCACCGGGGTGTATCCGCAGTCGGGCGAGGTCGTGGTGGTGGCCCCCGCACGCAGGGACGGCAAGGCGGGTGTGACCGTGATCGGCAGCGTGAAGCCCGACGCGGCGAAATAGGCATGGCCCGGTGGTTCGCCGCGCCCCGCGTCGGATGCCGGCAACGATTCGGGCTTGATCCGGGTGATTCCGCCCGCGTACGATGGGGGCGGGCGCCGACCGCGCGATTCGAATGCTGCGCATCGGGGCCGGTGCAGAATCAACGATTGCCGTGAACCCAGCGCAAAGTCTCCGGGGGGTGCTATCCCCTGTCGTCACCCCGTTCACGTCCGACCTGCGTCCGGATGCGGTGCGGCTCGCGCGCCATTGCCGGTGGCTGCTCGCCAGCGACGTCGGGCTGGCAGTGTTCGGAACCAACTCCGAGGGCAACTCGCTGACGGTCGCAGAGAAGCTCGCGCTGCTCGATGCATTGGCCGAGGCGGGTATCCCGGCCGCCCGGATGATGCCCGGCACCGGCACCTGCGCGCTCCCCGACACCGTCGAGCTGACCCGCCGCGCGGTGGCCTGCGGCTGCGGCGGCGTGCTGATGCTGCCTCCGTTCTACTACAAGGACGTCTCGGACGATGGTCTCTTCGCAAGTTACGCGGAAGTGATCGAGCGCGTGGGCGATGCGCGCCTGCGCGTCTATCTGTATCACATCCCGCAGGTGTCCCGGGTCCCGATCGGCCTCGCGCTGATCGAGCGGTTGCTCCAGCGTTATCCGGGCACCGTTGCGGGCATCAAGGACAGCTCGGGTGACTGGAACAACACGCGGGCGATGCTCGAGCGTTTCCAGCCCCGTGGCTTCGACGTGTTCTCCGGCAGCGAGACGTTCCTGCTTGCGACGCTGCGCGCGGGCGGGGCCGGCTGCATCAGCGCCACCGCGAATGTGAATCCGGCCGCGATCGCGCGGCTCAACCGGGAATGGCAGGAGCCGGACGCCGATGCTCGGCAGGCGGCGCTCGACGGCGTGCGTGCGGCGTTCCAGAAGTTTCCGATGATTCCCGCGCTCAAGGCCGCCATTGCGCACTTCTCCGTCGACGATGCGTGGCCCGCCGTGCGGCCGCCGCTGATCGCCCTCACGGTGGACCAGCGGCGGCAGCTGCTGGAAGCGCTGGACGCGCTGGGGTTTGCGATGCCGGGTCTGGCGGGCTGAAGCGGAACTCGTTGGCCGGCAGCCTGCGCGGGCTCGAGGCGCCGGGTGCCCGCCACCGCGCGCCGTCAGTCGCCGGCGACGTCTTCCCAGCGGCCGCTCTCCTCGGACCGGAACAGCGCGTCGATGGCGCGCATGTTGGCGATCGCGTCCTCGATGCCGTAGGGCAGCGCGATCTCGCCGCGCACCGCGCGGGAGAACACCTCGCCCTGCAGCTGGTACTGGTCGCTCGGAGGCAGCGTCTCGGTCACGATGCCCGTGCCTTCGAGCGACGAGCAGTCGTCGACGGAGATTCGCGTCGCCGCGCCCTGCGGCGCGTTGACCGGAATGTGGAGCTCGATCCGGCCCTTGCTGCCGCAAAGCTGGAGGCGCTGGTGCGGTGCGACTTGCGTGGACACGGTGAAATCGAGGCGCCGGCCGTCGCCGAAATCCATGAGCGCGCTGGTGAGACGATCGGTGCGAAACGTCGGGTCGCGCTCGACGAGCGCGATGCCGCGCGTCGGCTCCGCGCCCAGGAAGAAGCGGCCGGCCACGATGGCGTAGCAGCCGATGTCGTAGAGGCCGCCGCCGCCGATGTCCGCCTTGTTGCGCACGTTGGCGGGATCGAGATTGTTGTAGCCGAAGAACATCTGCACCGCGCGCAGCGTGCCGATGCGGCCCTCCCGCACCAGCTCGCGGGCCCGCAGCCACTGCGGATGGAAGCGCACCATGAACGCTTCGGCGATCAGCACTTTGCCCGCCGCCGCGCGGAGTTGCGTCGCCTCGTGCGCTGTCAGCGCGATCGGCTTTTCGCACAGCACGTGCTTGCCCGCGTCCGCGGCCTGCAGCGTGAGCGGCACGTGCAGGTGGTTGGGCAGCGGATTGTAGATCGCCTCGATCTCGGGATCGGCGAGCAGCGCTTCGTACGAGCCGTAGGCCCGTGGAATGCCGAGGGCGTCGGCGGCGGCCTGGCCCCGAGCCCCGTCGCGCGACGCGATGGCCCGGATTTCGAGGAGGTCGCTCTTCAGCATGCCGGGCAGCACGCGCTCCCGCCCGATCTTCGCGGTGGAGAGCACGCCCCAGATCACTTTTTTCATGTGCGCCTTTCAGGTCGGCCGCTGGCGCGGCGTAGCTGCATTCGTTCAGGTGGGAGATAGTAACCGAGCGGCCGTCGCGCACAACTCCGTTGACCCGCACGAGCGAACCCTCAATACTCGGACTCCCGGTTTGGAAACGCGTCTCCGTGGCCTTCCGCACGTGATCCTGAAAAGCGCAACGATCGATTCCCGCAAGGCTGCCGCATGGTTGCTGATGCTGGCGGCATTGCTGGCGACGGCCGCGATGGCGCTGCATTGGCCGGGCCACGTGTCGATGGACACCAGCATCCAACTTTACGAGGCGAGCATCGGGAAGTCGGCCGGCTGGCAGCCGCCGTTCACGGCGGCATTGATGCGATGGCTGGGCGGGGGCGAAGCGGCCACGGGAAATATCGTTCTGCTGTGCTGCGTGTTGACCTACGGGTCCCTGGGCTATGTCGCTGCCGCCGTCCTGCGGAACCGTTCCGCTCGCGGTGATCATCGCATCGCAGTGTGGCGTATCGCCCTCTGCGCGCTGCTGCTGCTCAATCCGGTGATCTTCGTCTACGTCGGCATCGTCTGGAAGGACGTGTTGTTTGCTTCGGTGCTGACGGCCGCAGTCGCGCTGTCATTCGCCGCCGCGATGCTGCCGTTGCGCCGCGGGCTGGCGCTCTCGCTGGCCGCGGTCGTGTTGCTCGCGATCGCGATGCAGGTTCGGCAGCAGGGCGTGTTCATGGCACCCGTGTTGCTGGTCCTGCCCGTCGCCGCAATGGTGAGTGCGCACGGCTGGCCGCGCCGTCGCCAGGTCGTTGGCGCGATCGCCGTGGCCGGCGTCTTCCTGGTGTCGCTGTGGGTCACCAGCGCGCTGGTTGCCCATGCGATCACCGGAGCCGGCGACGAGAGCCGCGTGGTTGGGTTCCGCTCCATCATGACCTTCGACATCGCCGGTACCATCGCGCGCTCCGGGACGGCAACCGAAGCGCTGCCGGTCGCAATTTCCACGGAGCAACGCGCGGCGGTTCGCCGCGCCTACGCCGGCCGGAACATAGATTCGCTTGCGCTCGACCCCGTGGCATGGGCGTGGCTCGGCCCGTTCACCGATCAGCAGCGCAAGCTGGTCTGGTTGTCGCTGGTTCGCCACGAGCCCGCGGCGTTTCTCCGGCACAAGTTGGAGGCCTACGGGAACGTGCTGGACGTCAACGGGCTCCAGGGCTGTCTCCCATTCCACGTCGGCGTCGAAGGCAACCGCGAGTATCTCCGTGCGGTCGGCATCACGGAGGGCCGCGACGCTCGCGATCTTCTCGTCTTCGGGTTCGCCTCGTCGTTCCTCTCCTGGCCGCTGTACCGGCATTGGTTCTACGGGCTGGCGTTGCTGGGAGCGGCCGTGGCGATCGCCGTGTTGACGTTGCCGCCCCGGGTCAAGGCGATGTGCGCGGTGTTGGCGCTGGCGTCGGTGCTGTTCTACCTGTCCTTCCTGCCGACGGCGATCGCCTGCGACTTCCGGTACTTGTACGGCGGGATACCGCTTGTCACCATGCTGTGGATCGTGCTGCTTGTCGGCGGCTCGGCGCGGCAGTCGCCTGCGTCTGCTCCGAAAGTCAGCTCCGCACCATCGCCATAGCGACCAGCTCGGCCAGGTCCCGCGTCTCGATCGCGTCATCCTTGCCCAGCGCCGCGATGCCGTCGGCCATCATGACCGCGCAGTAAGGGCAGGCGGACACGATCATTTGCGGCGCCTGCGGCAGCGCCTGCTCGACCCGCAGCACGTTGATCCGCCTGCCGATCGATTCCTCCAGCCACATGCGCGCGCCGCCCGCGCCGCAGCACATCGCCTTCTCGCGGTTCAGCGCGAACTCCAGCGGCCGGTCCTTCGCGAGCTGGCGCAGAACGGCGCGCGGAGCTTCGAACTCGCCGTTGTGGCGGCCCAGATAGCAGGGCTCGTGGTAGATCACGCGCTCGAACTTCGGCTCGATGCGTAGCTTTCCCTCGGCAATGAGTTGCGCGATCAGTTGCGTATGGTGGAGCACCTCCCACCGGCCGCCGAACTCCGGGTACTCGTTCTTCAGCGTGTTGAACGCGTGCGGGTCACAGGTGACTATGCGGATGACGCCGAGACCGTTCAGCTTCGCCACGAGGTCGTTCGCCAGCTGCTGGAACAGCATCTCGTTGCCGGCGCGGCGCACGCATTCGCCGGTCGACGTTTCGGCCGGGCCCAGGATGCCGAACCGCACGCCTGCCTGCTGCAGGATCGCGGCGAAGGCCCGCGCGATCTTCTGACCGCGCGGGTCGAAGGACGCGGCGGAGCCGACGTAGAACAGGTAGTCGAGGTCCCTGATGTCGTCCGTGGTCTCGACGCGGGTCACACCGAGATCTTTCGCCCAGTCGCCGCGGGTGTCGGCCGGAAAGCCCCACGGGTTGCTCTGCGCCTCGTATGCCTCGAACACGGGCTTGAGCTCGTGCGGGAACGCGCCTTCCATCAGCACGCGCTGCTGGCGCATCCGGTAGAACTTGGGCAGATGCTCGAGCTCGATCGGACACGCCGCCTCGCAATAGCCGCAGGTCGTGCACGCCCACAGCGTGTCCTCGCCGATCACGTCGGGAACGAGGGCCGGCAGCGCGTCCGGGTCGGCCGCTTTCGCCATGATGACGTCGCGCTTTTCCAGCAGGTGGTGCTTGAGGCTGTCGTGGACCCACTTCTGCGACAGCGGCTTGCCGGTGAGGAACGTCGGGCATGCGTCCTTGCAGCGGCCGCACTCGGTGCAGGTGAAGGCGTCGAGCCCGTCCTTCCACGTGAGGTCTATCGCCGTCCGCACGCCCAGGCGCATCGTGTCGGCATCGCTGCCCTCGCCCATGATCTTTTCGAGATCGATGGTCGGCACTGCGTTGGCGGGGCCGCCGCGCCGGAAGTACAGCGCGGGCAGCGCGGTGACGATGTGGAAATGCTCGCCGGTCGGCAGGATCACCAGGAAGGTGAAGACGACGACCAGCTGGATCCAGTAGGAGGCGTGGTAGCCCGCCGTCAGCGCCGCCGGGGAAAGGCCCGACACCGCGCCCTGCACGACGCGGCCGGCGAATGCGTAGGCGCGCTCGTGCGCGATGCCGGGGTCGCTGCCGGCGAACAGGGCGAAACGGAATCCGTCGAACGCGAGGTCCGTGATCACGATCGCGGTGATCAGCGACAGGACCAGCAAGCGCTTCCCGGTTGGGTTCGAGTCGGGCGGGTCTGGTCACGTAGCGCCGCCAGAACGCATAGGCCAGTGCCACCAGCAGGGCGAGCTCGACGGCGTCCTTGGCCGCCGCGAAAACCCCGCCGGCGAGTCCCGGATACACGAACGGTTCATAGTATCCGATGACGATCAGCTGGACCTTGCGCACGAGCAGCGCCATGAAGCCCAGGAAGATCACCGCGTGCATGATCCCAGGCTTCCAGTCGCGCTGGATCATCCGCTGCTGCAGAAGCCGTTGGTCAGCGACCGCCCGGAGGCGCCGGCCGGGATGATCGAGGCGATCCTCGGGCGCGAGCGCGGCGACGATGGCGAGCTTGCGCGCGGCGAGGTAGCCGAACCCGGCGAATGCGGCCAGCATCAGCAGCGAGATGGCGACGGGGCTCATCGGCGGAATGGGTGGCAGCGGGCAGGCGTCGCCGGGGTCATCTTCCCCTGTGCCGCCGCACGCTGCCGTGCATCTTCAGCCGCGGTGTCGGCCGTCGCGTTGATCTGGCGCAAGGGAAAGCATGGCGTCGAAGCAGTACACTGGCGCCGCGGACGGAGCGGCCGGGGGGTCGGTGTACACGGAACAATACGGAGGCGAGAGATGACGCGAGACACACTGGTGGCGGTGCTGCAGAAGCACCCCTTCGTGGAAGAATTCCAGCCGCAGCACATCGAAAAGCTGAGTTCGCTCGCCAAAGAGGTGCGGTTCGAGCGTGACAATGTCATGTTCCACGAGGGTGACGAATGCCACGATTTCTACCTGATCGTGGAAGGGCGGGTCGCGCTCGAGATCGAGGCGCCGGGACATACGTTTCGCGTGCAGACGCTGAGCGCTGGCGACGAGCTCGGCTGGTCGGCGATACTGATGGGACGGGGGAAGCATTTCCAGGCGCGTACGCTGCAACCGGTGCACGCGCTGGCGTTCGACGGTGTGGCGCTGCTCGACACCTGCCGTGCCGACCCTGCCTTCGGGTTCGCGCTGATGTACCGGATGCTGGGGGTCGTGTCCGAGCGGCTGCAGGCGACAAGGCTGCAGGTGTTGGACATGTATTCGCCGGTGGCGAAGCGCGCGGGGACGTGATCGGGGCGATGCCGTCGGCGGTCTTCGCGGCGGCCGCTCGGCGCCCTTGATCCCGTGCGCGGCGCTTTCCGCTGCCGTGGGGCGCTGCGCGCACTACTGGCTGCGCTGATCCTGTCGTTCGGCGGTGCGGCGTGGGGTCAGGCCGGGCCGTCGATCGCTGCCGCATCGGATCTCAAGTTCGCGCTGGACGAGATCGCTGCGCGCTTCGGGCGGGACACCGGAAAGACGGTTCGCCTGACCTACGGGTCATCGGGCAACTTCTACCGCCAGATCCAGCAGGGCGCGCCGTTCGAACTGTTTCTGTCCGCCGACGAGGAGTATGTCAGCAGGCTGGCGCAGGAGGGCCTTACGGTCGACGGCGGCGTTCGCTACGCGACCGGCCGCATCGTGCTCTTCGTGCCGAAAGGCTCCACCGTGAAAGCGGATCCGGAGTTCACGGACCTGCGCGCCGCGCTCGCCGACGGCCGGTTGCGGCGCTTCGCGATCGCCAATCCGGAGCACGCTCCATATGGCCGCGCGGCGCGGCAGGCGCTCGAGCACGCAGGACTCTGGATCGGGCTGTCGACCCGGTTGGTCCTGGGCGAGAACGTCTCGCAGGCCGCGCAGTTCGCGGCGTCGGGCTCGGCGCAAGCGGGGATCTTCGCACTGTCGCTGGCGTTGGCACCGGATTTCGCCGGGAAGGGCGATTACGTGCTGATTCCGGAGGGATGGCACGAACCGCTGCGCCAGCGGGCGGTTCTGCTCCGGCGCTCCGGCGACACCGCACGGGTGTTTCATCTCTTCCTCCAGCAGCCTCCGGCGCGGGAGATCTTCCGGCAGTATGGATTCATTCTTCCGGGAGAATGACCGTTCATGGACTGGGAAGCGCTGCGCCTGTCGCTGCTCCTTGCCGTCGCCACGGGCCTCGTGCTCATCCCGGCGGGCGTGATGGTCGCGCGCGGGCTCGCGTACGCGGACTTCCGTGGCAAGTCGATCGTCGAGGCGGCGATCGCGATTCCCCTGGTGCTCCCGCCGACAGTGCTGGGGTACTACCTGCTGACGGCGATGGGCGGCGCGTCCCCGCTGGGCGCCTTCTACGAGCGCATGACGGGCTCGCCGCTTGCCTTCTCGTTCGAGGGATTGCTCGTCGGCTCGCTGATCTTCAACCTGCCGTTCGCGCTGATTCCGATGGAGCGGGCGTTCGAGTCGATTCCCGTCGAGGTGCGGCAGGCGGCCGAATGCTGCGGCCTGTCGTGGCACCGGACGATGTGGCGCATCGAGCTGCCGCTCGCATGGCCGGGCATCGTCTCGGCGCTGGTGATGACGATCGCGCACACGGTGGGCGAGTTCGGCGTCGTGCTGATGGTGGGCGGCAACATTCCCGGTGAAACGCGGACCATCGCAATTTCCATCTACGACCGGGTGCAGGCGTTCGACATGGGCGCGGCTGGCGCGATGTCGGCCTTCCTGCTCGTGTTTTCGCTGGTGACGCTGGCGTTGACGAGCCGGCTCTCGCGTCGCGTCTGGTAGGGCGGCCCCGACATGCTGCACGTCGAGATCCGGCAGGCGAGCCCCATCGCGCTCGACGCCGCCTTCTCCTGCCGCAACGGCGAGACGCTCGTTCTGGTCGGGCCGTCCGGCAGCGGGAAATCCACGATTCTCAAGACGATCGCCGGCATCTATCGGCCGGCGGGAGGCCGCATCGCGGTCGACGGCGAAGTCTGGTTCAATTCCGAAGCCGGTGTTCACATGCCGGCGCGCCGTCGTCGCGCCGGCCTCGTCTTCCAGAGCTACGCGCTCTTTCCACATCTGACCGTCCTGTCCAATGTGCTCGAGGCAGTGCCGCCGGGGCCGCAGCGCCGGCGGATCGAGCGGGCGGGGGAGGTGCTGGCTTCGGTGAATCTGGCGGGACTCGAGGATCGGCGTCCCGCGCATTTGTCGGGCGGCCAGCAGCAGCGTGTGGCGCTCGCGCGGGCGCTGGCGCGCGAGCCGGTGGTGCTGCTGCTCGACGAGCCGTTCTCGGCCGTGGACCAGGCCACGCGCGAGCGCCTCTACGAGGAGCTCGCCAATCTGCGCCGGCAATTGAAGATGCCGGTCGTGCTGGTCACGCACGCGCTGCAGGAAGCGTTGCTGCTCGCGGACCAGATGTGCGTGCTGCATCACGGCACGACGCTGCAGACGGGCACGCCGCAGGACGTGATGACGCGTCCGCAGTCGGTCGAGGTCGCCCGGCTCGTGTCGCTGAAGAACATCTGCAAGGCGACCGTGCGCGCGCACGATGACGCGGCACAACGCACGATCCTCGACTGGAACGGCTTGCAGGTGGAGGCCGGGTTGCAGGCGCAGCATCCGGTCGGCACTGCCGTATCGTGGGTGGTTCCTTCCGGGGCAATTCTCCTGCACCGCCGCGATCGGCCGTCGCACGGGGAACGCGAGAACCCGGTGCCGTGCGAGGTCCGGCGCTGCATCCCGATGGGGGACATGGTCCAGGTCACGCTGGAACCGATCCATGCGCGGAGCGACCATCTGGCGACGACGCTCTCGGTTCACGTCGCAGCGCGCAACCAGGTCAGGGTTGGCGAGCCTGCCGTCGTGTCGCTGCTCGCCTCCGGGATTCATCTTCTCCCGCGAAAATCGGAATCGGGGCCAGATACGTAACGATTGAAATCGGGGTCCGATAGGCCACGTTTCGCAACTCCGTCGAACTGTTACGTATCTGACCCCGATCCGCACGTTGTTGGCCGCGACGAGGACGATGCCGTGATTTCACGGGCCTGCTGTCTATGCTCGCTGGCCGGCATGCGAACTGATCTGCTCGCGCGCCCGCGCCAGCGGCAGGACCTCGACGCCCGCGCGTGGCGAATACGTCTCCTGACCGGGGTAGACAACGTAGAGCCGATCGAGCCTGAGACTCTCCATGCAGGCGTGCATCGAGCGCGTCATGGACGGCGCATCCGCGTATCTCACTTCCACACCGATGCGCTTGCCACGCAGGAAAAGGAGCAGATCGAGCTCCGCGCCGGCCTGGGTGCGCCAGTGGAACGCATTGCGCTCGCCTGCCAGACCGATCAACTCCTCGAGCACGAATCCCTCCCATGACGCGCCCACTTTGGGGTGCGCGTGGAGCGCGGCCGCGGAGTCGGTGCCGAGCAGCGCGTGCAGCAGCCCCGCGTCGCGCACGTATACCTTCGGCGCCTTCACCTGGCGCTTGCCGAGGTTTTCGTGCCACGGCTGGAGTTGCCGGACCACGAGGGCGCCGGTCAGCGCGTCCAGATGTCGCTTGACGGTGGTATGGGCTTCGCCCAATGAGCGCGCGATTTCGGAGGCGTTCCACACCTGCCCATGGTAGTGGGCAAGCATCATCCAGAGCCGGCGCAGCACGGGCGCCGGAATCCGGATGCCGAGTTGCATCACGTCACGCTCCAGAAAGGTGCGGATGAAATCATGCCGCCATTGAAAGCTCGCCGCATCGCTTCGGGCCAGAAACGAGCGCGGAAAGCCGCCACGCCACCACAACCTGCTCTGCGCGGTGGCACCCGCTTCGCCAAGGTCGAACCCCGCCATTTCGACAAACGCGATGCGGCCGGCAAGCGTCTCGGAACCCTGGCGCAGCAGCTCCGGAGATGCGCTGCCGAGGATCAGGAAACGCCGCCCGCGGCGGGCCTGATCGGCAAGCACCCGCAGCGACGGAAACAGGTCCGGGCGTCGCTGCACCTCGTCGATCACCACCAGGCCATCGAGTTCGCCCAGCGCGAGCTTCGGCTGCGCGAGACGTTGCAGGTCGAGTGGATCCTCCAGGTCGAAATAAGCCGAGCGCCGGTCTGCGGCCAGTGCGCGTGCGAGCGTGGTCTTGCCGCATTGGCGCGGGCCGATGAGTGCCACCACCGGGCTCGCGTGCAACGCGCGTTCCAGCCGGGCGGTCAGCTCGATGCGTCTTATCCGGGATTTCACCATACTTGTATTTTAAGCGGCAAGCGCACAAAATACAAGCTAATGAAGGACTTGTCGTGTCCGCCGAATACATCGGCGACCGCTCGCCGGTGAGCGGGGTCGACCGCGCGGTGAAGACACCGCCGTCACCACGTTGCGGATCCGGGATTGAGCGAACCGAGGTGACTGCAGTCAGCGGGCGTCGGGTTGCGCGGCCTCCAGGCGGACGCAGCGCTCGCTCAGATCGGCAAGCTCGCGGTAGAAAGCGGTCTGCGTGCCGCTTCTGACCGCCGCAGTGAAGGGACCAATCCAGGCGCCCAGGTGCGCGGCGAGAAAACGCTGGCGCAGGTCGGTCACGGCCGCCAGCGCATCGAGGTCCCTCTTGCCCTGCGCCTCGGTCTCGCGAAAGATCAGCAGATACAGGAATTCGAGTTCGGCCGCGACGTGATCGGGCAGCTCGCGAAAGCCGTCGTCGATGTCGAATCCGGCCTCTGCGTAGAGCTGCTGAACCGCCACCGTCGATTCCTCCATCAGCGTATTGTCCCGGCGCAGCCAGATCGAGCCGTACGGCTTGGCGAGCGTGTCTACCGGACCGAGAAACAGGCGCGTGTAATCGATGAGCAGCACCTCCGGGTCCTCGGCCGCGAATGCCTCGCCCAGCCGGCGCGCGCCGGCCGCAAAATCCGGGTGCACTCGGGATGCCGAGGCCTGCATCGAATCGAAGAGCTTCTCCTCGACGAACTCCGGGCCGGGCTGGTAGTAGCACGCGGCCAGGAAGCGGCAGAGGTCTGCACGCGCCATGTCGCGCGCCAGATCGTCTTGCTTGCAAGCCGTGCGCTTGCGGCGCACCCCGTGCGAATTTGATCCTTTGTATGACCAAGGTCACGTTGACGCAGGTCAAATTGCTCGTATAGTTGAACAATCGTGAAAACAAGCAACGTCCTCGTCGCCCTTGCTGCGCTGGCCCAGGAAACGCGACTCGCCATCTATCGGCTGCTCGTCGAGCACGCTCCCGAAGGAATGCCCGCCGGCCAGATAGCGGCGCGGCTCGGAATCCCTCCCGCATCGCTTTCGTTTCACTTCAAGGAATTGACGCGTGCAGGACTCATCGTGCCGCGCCCGGAGGGCCGTTTCGTCTGGTACAGCGCCGACCTCGATGCGATGAACGGCGTTGTCGGTTATCTCACCGAGAACTGTTGCCGGTCCAGCGCGGTGTGCGACCCGAAGTGCGCGCCGAGATCGCGGCAAATTGTCGCAGTGGGCGTGCCGCTACCGAAACGCAGGCGGTCTGCGTAAAGCACCGCGACCAACATGAGGTACCCATCGATGAACGCACCAGCCGATGTGAAGGATGTCGTACGTGAAAAATACGGTCAGGCAGCCTTGCGCGTGAAGGCCGGCCAAGGCGGATGCTGCGGCAGTGCGCCGAATGCGATCGACTGCTGCGACCCGATCACCTCCAACCTTTACGACGCCGGACAGGCGGGCGACGTTCCCGCTGACGCGATGACGGCCTCGCTGGGCTGCGGTAACCCGACGGCACTGGCCGAACTCAAGGCTGGGGAGACGGTGCTTGACCTGGGCTCGGGCGGCGGCATCGACGTAATCCTGTCCGCGCGCCGGGTCGGGCCGTCGGGCAAAGCCTACGGCCTCGACATGACCGACGAAATGCTGGCGCTGGCCGAGGAGAACAAGCGCAAGAGCGGCCTTGCCAACATCCAATTCCTCAAAGGCGAGATCGAGAACATCCCGTTGCCCGCAAACGCGGTGGACGTGATCATCTCGAACTGCGTGATCAACCTCTCGGGCGACAAGGATCGGGTGCTCAGCGAAGCGTTCCGGGTGCTGAAACCCGGCGGGCGGTTTGCCGTCTCGGATGTCGTCGTGCGCGGTGGGGTGCCCGCCGTGATCCGGAAGAGCATGGAACTCTGGGTGGGCTGCATCGCCGGTGCGTTGGCGGAGGACGACTATCGGAACAAGCTCGCGCAGGCCGGATTCACCGGCATCGATGTGGAAGTCACGCGCGTCTATGGTGTGGAGGACGCGCGCACATTCCTGGCGGCCGAAGGACTCGATGCCGATGCCGCCGCGAAGGAAATCGACGGCAAGTTCGTCAGCGCTTTCATACGCGCCACCAAGCCGGCGCCCTGCTGCGCGCCGGGCTGTTGTTCGCGGTAGAAGTACCGGCTTGAACATCCTCGGCATCATCGGTGCATCGGCCCTGCGCGAGAGGAATCTCGTCGAGGACGTCATCCTGTCACTGCGCTTCGACGGATGGTCGGTGTCGACCGTGAAGCGCGCGCCGGACGGCTTCGACATCGATCAGCCGGGCAAGGTGTCCTACCTGCGGCGCGAAGCGGGTTGCCGCGAAGTGATGCTGGTCGGCGATCGCCGGCTGGCGCTGATGATGGAATTCCGCGAGGAGCCGCAGCCGTCGCTGGAGTGGCTGGCGGCGCGCCTTCTGCCGGTGGACATCGTGGTGGCCGAGGGTTTCAAGGGGGCCGCAGTGCCGACCGTCGAGGTCTTCGTCGCCGCCCGGCAGCAGGAACCGCGTTGCCGTTTGGATCCGCACATCGTCGCGGTTGTCACCGATGACCCGGTCACATGCGCCGTGCCTTGCTTTCGCACAGACGACGTGGAGGGGCTGTGCCGCTTCATCGTCGAACGCCTTGCGCTGGCGACACGGGGAAAGGCCGCAGGATGATGCATGTCGACCGGGGTTGGCGGGGCGGCCGAGTGGGGGCGGGTCCTCGGCATGGCAGGGGCACTGGCACGGCGACTTCCCCAGGGCGAAGCAAACGCTGAAACCATGAACATCCTCTTCCTTTGCACGGGCAACTCCTGTCGCTCCATCCTTGCGGAGACCACGTTCAATCACCTGGCGCCGGCCGGTTGGCACGCAATGAGCGCCGGCAGCCGTCCCACCGGGCAGGTCCATCCGCGCTCGCTCGCGTTGCTCGCCCGCGAAGGGATCTCCGCCGAAGGGGCACACAGCAAATCGTGGGACAACCTGCCTGCCACGCCGGACATCGTCGTCACGGTGTGCGCCAGCGCGGCGGGCGAAACTTGTCCAGCATATCTTGGACCGGTGCTGCGCACGCACTGGGGCGTGGACGATCCGGCGCACGCCACCGGGACCGATGCCGCAATCGACGCCGCGTTCATGCGTGCCTATCGCATCCTGCGCGCGCGGATCGAGGCGTTTCTCGCGCTGCCGCTCACGACGCTCGGGCACGACCAGGCAGCGCTCAAGGCCGCGATGGACAGGATCGCCACGCTGACCGTCTAGAGATAGACCCGGCCAACATGTCCGCATCATCCGACGCCATCACCAGGCCAGCCGCCATCGCGCCGCTGAATTTCTTCGAGCGCTACCTCACCGCCTGGGTGGCGCTCTGCATCGTCGTCGGGATTGCCCTCGGCCAGTTTCTGCCGGGCGTCTTTCAGGCGATCGGCGCGATGGAGATCGCCAAGGTCAACCTGCCCGTAGGCCTCCTGATCTGGGTGATGATCATCCCGATGCTGCTGAAGATCGATTTCGGCGCGCTGCACCAGATCAAGGGTCACGTGAAGGGCATCGGCGTGACGCTGGCCATCAACTGGCTGGTCAAGCCGTTCTCGATGGCTTTGCTGGCATGGCTATTCATCCGCGTGCTGTTCGCGCCGTGGTTGCCCGCGGACCAGATCGACAGCTACATCGCCGGCCTCATCCTGCTCGCCGCCGCGCCGTGCACGGCGATGGTGTTCGTCTGGAGCCGGCTGACCAACGGCGACCCGTATTTCACGCTGTCGCAGGTGGCGCTGAACGACGTGATCATGATCTTCGCGTTCGCGCCGGTGGTCGGCCTGCTGCTCGGCATCTCCAGCATCACCGTGCCGTGGGCCACGCTCTTCACCTCGGTGGTGCTCTACATCGTCATCCCGGTGATCCTCGCGCAGATCATCCGCAAGCGGCTGCTCTCGCGCGGGCACGCGGCATTCGACACCGCGATGGCGAGGATCCAGCCCTGGTCGGTCGCCGCGCTGCTGCTCACATTGGTTCTGTTGTTCGCCTTTCAGGGCAACGCCATCCTCACTCAGCCGCTGATCATCGCACTCCTGGCCGTCCCGATCCTGATCCAGGTCTTCTTCAATTCGTCGGTGGCCTATCTGCTGAACCGGGCGGTGGGCGAGAAGCACAGCGTCGCCTGCCCGTCCGCGCTGATCGGCGCGTCGAACTTCTTCGAGCTGGCGGTCGCCGCCGCCATCAGCCTGTTCGGCTTCGAATCCGGCGCGGCGCTTGCCACCGTGGTCGGCGTGCTGATCGAAGTGCCGGTCATGCTGCTCGTGGTGCGCGTGGTCAACGCCAGCAAGGGCTGGTACGAGGCGGGCGCGAAGCCATGAACGCCGTCCTGGCCCCATTGAAGCGCTGGCCCAACCGGCAGCCACAGCTCTTTCTGTTTTTGGCCGCCGCGGCATGGCTCAGCCTGTACCAGACCCTGTACCCGGTTGCTGAAGCGCTGGTGGTCGCGCTGCCGGTCGAGCGGGACAGCCACCTGGGTGGCGCCCTGCAGTTCTTCCTCTACGACACGCCGAAGGTGCTGCTGCTCCTCACTGGCATCGTGTTCGTGATGGGGATGATCAATTCGTACTTCACGCCGGAGCGTACCCGCGCCATGCTGGCCGGACGCACCGAGGGTGCCGCCAACGTCATGGCGGCGACTCTCGGCATCGTCACGCCATTCTGCTCCTGCTCGGCCGTGCCGCTGTTCATCGGCTTCGTGCAGGCCGGCGTGCCGCTGGGCGTGACCTTCTCGTTCCTGATTTCGGCGCCGATGGTCAACGAAGTGGCACTCACGCTGCTGTTTGCCCTGTTCGGCTGGAAAGTCGCGCTGCTCTACCTCGGCCTGGGGCTGACGGTGGCGATCGTGGCTGGCTGGGTCATCGGGCGGCTGAAGATGGAAGCCTATCTGGAGGACTGGGTGTGCGCGATGCCGCATCTCGCCGCGGTCGCGGGCGAGGCCCGGCTCACGCTGGGTGAGCGCATCGACGCCGGCTTTGCCTCGGTGCGCGAGATCGTCGGCAAGGTATGGCCGTACATCCTGGCGGGCATCGCCATCGGTGCCGGCATCCACGGCTACGTGCCGGAAGATTTCATGGCCAGCTTCATGGGCAAGGATGCCTGGTGGGCTGTGCCGCTGGCGGTGCTGATCGGCGTGCCGATGTACACAAACGCGGCGGGGGTGATTCCCATCGTCCAGGCGCTGCTGGCCAAGGGCGCGGCCCTGGGCACGGTGCTCGCGTTCATGATGAGCGTGATCGCGCTCTCGTTGCCCGAAATGGTGATCCTGCGCAAGGTGCTGAAGATGCAGCTCATCGCCACGTTCATTGCGGTAGTCGCCAGCGGCATTCTGCTGGTGGGCTTTGTGTTCAATGCCGTACTTTGACTTTGCACACTAATCACCAAGCGCCTCGCTACCGATCGTTCCCCAGGAGACTTGCATGGACATCAAGGTACTCGGCACCGGCTGTGCGAACTGCCGAAATACGATCGCGCTGATTGAGCAAGTGGCACAGGACAAGGGTGTCGCCGTCAACCTGCATAAGGTCGAAGAGCTGCGCGACATCATGAGCTACGGCGTGATGTCGACGCCCGGCGTGGTCATCGACGGCAAGGTCGTCCATGCCGGCGGAGTGCCGGGCCGCGACAAAATCGAACAGTGGCTGACTATGGCGACTTGAGATCGGGACGGAGCGGGCCATGTCGGACGGGCTTGGCGCCGCGATGCGTTCGGGCGCGAAACCGCCACTCGCCACCACGTTAGTCTTGATTCACCGATCCGCTTCCTTCCAGAAATAGGTGGATCCCCGGTCGGCATGCGTTCGCGCTCGTCATGTTCGTGCGCGCCGACTGCTCTATACTCGCGGCTCGATGTTTCCGAGGCGGTCCCGAGGCGGCGCATGAAGTGGCAGATGAACGAGAATTCGCTGTTCGCGATCCTGCTGCGCTCGTCATGGTGGGTGAGCTTCGCCATCGCCGCTGCGCTGACGTCCGTCGCGGTTGCGTTGCTGCCCGAACCGTACCGGCTCTTCGGCGCCGTTACCGGCCTTCCGTTCTTCGTGATCGGCTGCATTGCCGCCTGGAGGCAGTTCCAGGCGCCGTCGGCGGCCCGCATCGACAAGACGGTCGCTGCGGTTCGAGCGATGTCCTGGATCGAGTTTTCCGATGCCATCGAGGCGGCCTATCGACGGGGCGGATACGAGGTCACCGCCGTCAACGCCGCCGGCGCCGATTTCAGGATCAGGAAGGAATGGCGCATCGCGCTCGTCAACTGCAAGCGCTGGAAGGCGGCGCGCACGGGCGTCGAGCCGTTGCAGGACCTCCACGCGGCGAAGGAGGCGCATGATGCGCAGGAGTGCATCTACGTGGCCACCGGCGAGCTCACCGACAAGGCGCGCGCTTTTGCCGGCAAGCATGCGATCAGGCTGGTGGACGGTTTCGAGCTCGCACGGCTGCTGGCTGAGACCGGGCGCGGCAAGAAGGTTTGGTGACAACGGAGGACCGATGAGCGAGACGGTGGGCCTGATTGATCTTGTCCGCGCTAACGTCATCGGCGACGACGAGGCGGTGGCCGGACCGTTCGGACTGCGTCGCGTCACGTACGCCGATTACACGGCCTCCGGCCGATCGCTCGCGTTCATCGAGAACTTCATTCGCGAGGCGGTGCTCCCGCTCTACGCGAACACCCACACCGAGTCCTCGGGCACCGGGCTTCAGACCAGCCGCTTCCGGGAGGATGCCCGACGGATCATCCGCGAGGCGGTGGGCGGAACGGTGAATGACCACGTGGTGCTTTTCGCCGGCTCGGGCTCCACCGGCGCCATCGACAGGCTCATCGATTGCCTCGAGATCCGGCTTCCGGCGGGCCTCGACGATCGCTACAACCTGCGGGCGGCGATCCCCGTCACGACACGCCCGGTCGTCTTCATCGGCCCCTACGAGCACCACAGCAACGAGCTGCCCTGGCGCGAGTCGCTGGCGGATGTCGTCGTGATTCCGGAGGACCACGACGGACGGATCGACCTTGCGCAACTCGAGGCCGAGCTCGTCGCCCACGCCGATCGGCCGCTGAAGATCGGCTCGTTCTCGGCGGCGTCGAACGTCACCGGGGTCATCAGCGACGTGCGCGCGATCTCGATCCTGCTGCACCGACATGGAGCCCTGTCGTTCTGGGATTTCGCGGCGGCGGCGCCGTACGTCGCAATCGAGATGGGGCCGTTCGCACCGACGCCGCAGGGGCGCGAGAGCGATCCGCTCGCCTACAAGGACGCGATCTTCATCTCGCCGCACAAGTTCATCGGCGGGCCGGGAACCCCCGGCGTGCTCGTGGCGCGCCGGGAGCTCTTCCACAATCGCGTCCCCTCGGTGCCTGGCGGCGGCACGGTCGCCTACGTCAATCCGACCGAGCACCGCTATCTCGCCGACATCGAACAGCGCGAGGAAGGCGGCACGCCGGCCATCGTGGAGTCGATCCGCGCCGGGCTCGTATTCGCGCTGAAGGAAGCCGTGGGCGTGGAAGCGATTCGAGCGCGCGAGCATTCGTTCATCCGGCGGGCGATCGCACGCTGGGACCGTCATCCGAACATCGAAATACTCGGCAGCCACTCGCTCGACCGGCTGTCGATCGTCTCGTTCGTCGTTCCTCACCCCGGCCCGAACGGGAGCCGACGCTACCTTCACCACAACTACGTCGTCGCGCTTCTGAGCGACCTGTTCGGAATCCAGTCGCGGGGCGGCTGCTCGTGCGCCGGGCCATATGGCCATCGGCTGCTCGGCATCGACCTCGAGCGCTCCCGCGAGTTCGAGCGCGAGATCGGGCGCGGCTGCGAGGGGATCAAGCCCGGCTGGGTTCGCGTGAATTTCAATTACTTCATCAGCGAGACGGTCTTCGACTTCATCCTGGGCGCGGTGGAGATCGTCGCGAGCGACGGCTGGCGGCTCCTCCCGCACTACCGGTTCGAGCCGTCGACCGGACTGTGGCGCCACGCCGGCGGCACGGCCGAACCGCCGCTGAGCCTGCGCGACGTCCGGTTCACCGATGGCGGAATGACCTGGCCGTCGCATCGGCGCACGGCGCCGGAGTCCGCGCTCGCCGACTATCTGACGGAAGCCTGCCGACTGATTGCCGATCCTGCACCTCCGACGATCGCACCCGAGATGCTCGTCGTCGATGCGGACTTCGAGATGCTGCGTTGGTTCCCGCTGCCGGCCGAGGTGGCCGGGCGTTAGGTGGGGTCACGACGACCCCAACGACTGCTCGTCAGAACCGCCCGAAGATCCAGCCCGGGAACACGGCGATTGCGATCGTCGGGACGAGGCAGAGGACGCTGGCGGCGAGCGCTGCGCGACCGTGCGCCACACGCGTACCGGTGTCTGCCTCCGGGCTCATGAACATCATCTGGATGACGCGCAGGTAGAAGTAGATCCCGAGGTAGCTGCCGACGAGACCGAGCACCGCGTACATCGTGTAGCCGGCGGCGATCACGTTCTTGAAGATCAGGAACTTGGCGACAAAGCCGGGGAACGGCGGAATGCCGGCCAACGACAGCATCGCGATGCCGATCATCACCGCGGCGTAAGGATCGCGATGGAACAGGCCGCGCAGCGTGTCGATGCGGTCGCGGGTGGCGTCGTCGTCGTTGGGCGGGATCGACGCGAACGCCAGCACGTTCAGCAGCCCGTACGCGAGCAGGTAGAAGACGACGGCCTGGAGCCTGCCGGGGCCATCGCCCAGGAACGCGTAGAACAGGTAGCCGGCGTGGGCGATCGACGAATACGCGATCATCCGGCGGAAGCTTGTCTGCCGCATCGCGGTGAGGTTGCCCCACACGATCGACACGAGCGGCAGGAAGGCAATGAGGCCGATCATCGGTCCCGACATCGGTGCCGTGCCGAAGAGGCGCAACGCGGCGAGCAGCACGCCGGCCTTGATGATGGTAGCCATGTACGCGGTTACCGGGAGGCTCGCCCCTTCGTAGGCATCGGGCGCCCACGCGTGGAAGGGGACAATCGCCGCCTTGAGGAAGAAGGCGAGGATGACGAGCACGATGCCCGCGATCGCCATCACGTCGTGCGAGCCGAGCGCCGCGGCGAAGGACGACAGCGCGAGCGTCGCGCTGCCGCCATAGAGCAGCGAAACGCCCATCAGGAACATCGCGGAGGCGGTGCCGCCCAGCACCAGGTACTTCAGCGCCGCTTCGGGACTCTCCGGGCGCCCGAATGCCAGCAGCACCAGCACGTAGACGGGAAGCGACATGATCTCGAGCCCGAGGAAGAGCGTGAGGAAGCTGTCCGAGGACAGCATCAGGCAGAAGCCGTACAGCGACGACAGGAACAATGGGTAGAAGGGGCCCTCGGGAAAGTCGTCGCGCGCGAGCAGCAACACGGGCACCGCGAGCGCCAGCACGACGGCCTTCGCCAGGGCGCTCGATGCGTCGAGCGAGAAGTGCCCCGGGAACGGCGCAGCCGCGTAACCGGTGAAATGCAGCCAGGCTGCCGCTGCGCTCGCCCCGCCCACGATGACGAGCGACAGTCCGAGCGCGCCGCGCGGCTTGTCCGAAGCGATTTCCAGCACGAGCAGCAGCACGATGCCGATGAGGAGCAAATGCTCCGGCAGCATTCCCGACACGATCGATTGCCAATTCATGGGTTTGCCCCCACGCTTGCGGCTTGCGCTGCTGCGCTCATGGCGCGCTCCCTGGCAATCGTGGCGTAGTGACCAGCTGTTGGAACTGCTTCGCGGAAAGCTCGGTCTTGCCCATCGGTTCGTCGGGGAAGAGCCCGAGCGCGAACACCGCGATGACGATTGTCGCCAGAATCAGCTTCTCGCGCCCGTCGAGGTCTTTGATCGGCATGTGCGGCGCCTTGACCGCGCCGAACAGGAAGTGTTGCGCCAGACGCAGCATGTACAGCGCGCCGAGCACGACGCCGGAGACGGCGATGACGGCGAGCACCAGCGGCAGCGAGTTGCCGTCCTGGAACTGCGGCCAGGACGAGGTGAACGCGCCCAGCAGCACGAGGAATTCGCCGGTGAAGCCGGAGGTCGTCGGCAGCCCGATCGAAGCCAGCGTCAGCAGCATGAAGAACAGCGAATACACCGGCAGCAGCCGCGCGATGCCGCCGTAGGCCGCGAGGTCGCGCGTGTGGCAGCGCTCGTAGATCATCCCGACGATCAGGAACAGCCCGGCCGCGGTCAGGCCGTGGCTCACCATCTGGATCACCGCGCCCTGGATGCCGAGGAGGTCGAGGCTCGCGAGCCCGAGCATCACGTAGCCCAGGTGGCTGATCGACGAGTAGGCGATGATCTTCTTGATGTCGTTCTGCACCAGCGCGAGACACGCGCCGTAGACGATGGAGACGACGGCGAGCGTCATGATGAGCGGCGTGAACGCGCGCGTCGCGTCGGGAAAGAGCGGGAAGCCCAGCTTCATGAAACCGTACGTTCCCATCTTCAGCAGGACGCCTGCCAGGATCACCGAGCCCGTGGTCGGCGCCTCGACGTGCGCGTCCGGCAGCCACGTGTGCAGCGGCACCATCGGCACCTTGATCGCGAACGACAGGCCGAAGGCCGCGAGCAGCAGCGTCTGGACGGGGAGCGGCAGCTTCGCCTTGTACAGATCGGCGAAGGCGAACGAGGTCACGCCCGTCGTCGCATTGAGCGAGTAGACGAGATAGATCACCGCGGCCAGCATCAGGATGCTGCCGAAGGCGGTGTAGAGCACGAACTTGTACGTCGCGTAGAGCCGGCGCTCCCCGCCCCAGATGCCGATGATGAGGAACATCGGGATCATCATCGTTTCCCAGAACAGGTAGAACAGGAACAGGTCCTGCGCGACGAACGCACCCAGCATCGCGAACTGGATCAGGAACACCATCGAATAGAACAGCTTCACGTCCTTCGTCACCGCCGTGAAGGCGCCAGCCACCACGAGCGGGCCGAGGAACGCGGTCAGCAGCACCAGCAGGATGTTGTAGCCGTCGAGGCCGATCTGGTAATAGACGCCCCAGTCGGGAATCCACGGCAGGCGCGTCTCGAACTGCAGGCCGCCGACGTTGCCATCGAACTGGACATAGAGCCACGCCGTCAGCACGAACTGGACGACCATCACCCAGAACGAAAGGCCCCGCATCTGCCGCTCCTGCCCGGCGGGCACCCCGACCAGCAGTGCGATCCCGGCCAGCGGGAGAAACAGGACGAGGTTGAGGAGGTCCGCGTCAGCCATGGCGGAAGCTCAGTGCGAGCGCGGCGACGGCGCCGGCGAGCACGAAGAGGGCATAGAGGTGCAGGTTGCCGGTCTGCACGCGGGAGAACACGCCGGCCGTGCGCTGCGCGAGGCGCGCGAGGCCGTTGAGCGAGCCGTCGAGCAGGAAGCGATCGCCGAAGCCCAGGAACACCTTCTCCGAGAGCCAGGTGAGCGGCCGGCCGAGCAGCGCTTCGTAGATCTCGTCGATCCAGTACTTGTTGACGAGCAGGCGGTGGAGCCCGGCGAAGCGCGTCGCAATCACCTCGGCCTTCGCCAGTCCGCCGCGGTAGACGAACGAGGCTGCAGCCAGGCCGGTGAGGGCGATGATGACCGACAGGATCAGGAGCGGCATCTCGAAATGGTGCAGCGCCTCGGGAACCTGCGGCAACGGCAGCAGCGGCTCGAGGAAGTGCGGGACCTTGATGAACCCGCCGATCGCCGACAGCAGCGCCAGGACCATCAGCACGCCGGTCATCGACAGCGGCGACTCGTGCACGTGGTGTTCGACCTTGGCTTCCATCCGCGACGGGGTGAGGAACACGAGCCAGAGCAGCCGGAACATGTAGCAGGCGGTCATCAGCGCCGTGGCGGCCATCACCGCCCACAGCATCGGGCTCCCGCCGGCCGCGCTCGCGAACGTGAACCAGAGGATCTCGTCCTTCGACCAGAAACCGGCGAGCGGCGGGATGCCCGCGATCGCGACCGTCGCGATCGCGAACGTCCAGAACGTCACGGGGATCCTCTTCGCCAGCCCGCCCATCTTGCGGACGTCCTGCTCGCCGGAAAGCGCGTGGATCACGCTGCCGGCGCCGAGGAACAGACAGGCCTTGAAGAACGCGTGCGTGACGACGTGGAAGATGGCGACGCCGTAGGCGCCCACGCCGAGCGCCGCGAACATCATGCCGAGCTGCGACAGCGTCGAGTAGGCGAGCACCTTCTTGATATCGTTTTGGGCGAAGGCGATCGAGGCGGCGAAGAACGCGGTGGCCGCGCCGATGACGGCGACGACCGCCGATGCCGCCGGCGCCTGCATGTAGATCGGCGCCATCCGGGCGACGAGGTAGACGCCCGCGGTCACCATCGTCGCGGCGTGGATCAGCGCCGACACCGGGGTCGGGCCTGCCATCGCGTCGGGCAGCCAGACGTGCAGCGGGATCTGCGCCGACTTGCCGGAGGCGCCGATGAACAGGAGGATGCCCGCGAGGGAGGCCGAAATCATCGTCACCGATCCCGCCTGGTACGCGGCGTTGATCCTGTCCATGTCGAGCGTGCCGAACGCCCAATACAAGAGAAACATGCCGAGCAGGAAGCCGGCGTCGCCGATGCGGTTGGTGACGAAGGCCTTCTTGCCGGCCGCCGCGTTGGCGGCGTCGTCAAACCAGAAGCCGATCAGCAGGTAGGAGGCCAGCCCCACGCCTTCCCAGCCGACGAACAGCACGAGGAGCGACCGGCCGAGCACGAGCGACAGCATGAAGAACAGGAACAGGTTGAGGTACGCGAAAAAGCGCGCGTAGCTCTTGTCGTCGTGCATGTAGCCGATCGAGTAGATGTGGATCACCGATCCCACGCCGGTGACGATCAGCGCCATCACGGCGGACAGGCGGTCGAAGTAGAACGCGATTTCGAAGGAGCGTTCGCCGATCCGCGCCCAGGTGTACGCGGTCTCGACCAGCGGCGCGCCGCCGGTCGCCGCGAGCTCCATGAAGCCGCGCACGACGAGCAGGAAGGACAGAATCGGCAGCCCGCATCCTACGGCCGTGACGAACGTCCTGCCGAACGGGGCCTCCCGCAGGCGCGTGGCAAGAAGACCGTTCAGTACCGCTCCAAGGAGCGGCAGGACGACGATGAGGGTGAGCAGATGCGTCACCGATTATCCTTTCAGGTCGCCGAAGGCGTCCGCTTCGAGCGTGTGCTTCCGGCGCGCGAGCAGGAGAACGATCGGAATGGCAATGGCGATTTCCGCCGCGGCGACGACGAAGATCAGGAACACGAGCACCGCGCCGGCCGCCGTCCCCGTCTGCTGCGCGAACGTGACGAGCGAGAGATTCACGCCGTTCAGCATCAGCTCCATGCACATCAGCATCACGAGCAGATTGCGCCGGATGATGACGCCGAGCAGCCCCACGGCGAACAGCGCAACGGCGATCAGCAGCAGGAAGTGCACCTTATCCATGATGCTTTCGGGTGCCCTTGATGACGGCCAGCGCCGCCACCACGGCCGCCACCAGCAGCACCGACGTCAGCTCGAAGTGCAGCCAGTACTCGTTGAGGAAGGCAATCGAGAATTGCTGCAGGCCGTACGAGACCGTCGTATTGACCGGTGCGTAGAGCCCGCGCCAGAACGCATAGGCCAGCACGGCGAGCAGCAGCACGCCGCCGATCGCGCCCGGCACCAGCAGGGTCGAGAAGCGTCGCGTGAACGACGGATCGCGCACGTCGAGCAGCATGATCACGTACACCATGAAGACCATCACCGCGCTCACGTAGATCAGCACCTGGAAAGCCGCGATGAAGTGCACGCCGACCAGGCCGTAGATCGCGCCGAGCAGGCCCATGGTCGAAATGAGCGCCATGGCGACCTGCATCGGATGCCGGAGCACCAGCATCAGCACCGCCGAGGCCAGCGCCGCGACGCCGCAGAACACCAGCAGCAGCGCGTCCAGGTTCTGCAGCCCGTACTCGATCATGTGCGCACTCCCACGTCGGGCCTTGCCGTCGTTTCCGCCTTCACCGGGGTGACGACGATCGTTGACGGAACGACACCGGGCTTCGGCGGGTACGGCTTGGCGACGTCGCTCTGCGGTCGCCAGGTGAGGAGCTCGTCCATCTTGAGCCACATGTGATCGCGGTCCATTGATGGCAGCTCGGGCACTTCCTTCACCATGCGGATCGCGTCCTCGGGGCAGGCCTCCACGCACAGCCCGCAGAAGATGCAGCGCGAGTAGTCGATCTCGAAGCGCGACGGCGACTTGGGATGCGCGACGTCGTCGGGATCGAAGACGGCATCGATCTCGATCACCTGCGCCGGGCACACGGTCGCGCACATGTTGCACGCAATGCATTGCGGTGTGCCGTCGGGCCGTTGCGTGAGGATGTGCTTGCCGCGGTTGCCGGCGGCGTAGTCGGCCCGCGTTTCCTCGGGGTAGTACGTGGTCAGCGCGCCCTTGCGGCCCGTCATCCAGCGCCACATGTTGCGCAGGAAAACGCTGCCGGTGATGCCGAGGCCGCGCATGATCTCGAACAGGTAGACCCGCTCCCACCACGTCATCGTGGGCTCGTTCCAGTAGACCTTGCGCTGGTACGGTTTGCGGTTCAACGCGTCACCCATGATTCGACCACGACAGCACGGCGGTGACGCAGAGATTGACGAGTGCCAGCGGCAGCATGAACTTCCACGCGAACGTCAGGACCTGGTCGTAGCGGAAGCGCGGCAGCGACCAGCGGATCAGGATCTGGAAGCTTGCGACGCCCAGCACCTTGGCGAGAAACACGACCAGCTGGGTCACGACGACCGCAGCGTGGCCCATCGGCAGGACGAGATTGCCGGAGAAAACGATTCCGGCGTCGGTCATGAACGGGAGGTTGTAGCCACCCAGGAACAGCGTCGTGAACAGCGCCGCGACGATGGCGATCTCGATGAACTCGGCGAACATGAAGAGGCCCATCTTCATCGCGCTGTACTCGGTGTAGAAGCCGGCGATGAGCTCCGACTCCGCCTCCGGCAGGTCGAACGGGATGCGCTTGTTCTCCGCGATCGCGGCCGCAAGGAACAGCGCCGCGGCGAATGGCTGGAGAAAGATCCCCCAGCCGGGCAGGAACCCCAGCAGCGTGGCGGATTGCTGCTGGACGATCGTCGTGAGGTCGACGGTGCCGTAGATGAGGATGAGCCCCAGCACCGTGAGCCCCATCACCAGCTCGTAGGAGATCATCTGCGAGCCGGCGCGCACCGCGCCCAGCATCGAGAACTTGTTCGACGACGACCAGCCGGCGAGCATCGCGCCGATGATCGACATCCCGCCGAACGCGAACACGATCAGGAGCCCCGCATCGAGCTGGGCGATCTGCATCGGATAGGTTCTGTCCCCGAACCACGCGGACACGGCGGGAAAGGCCGAGAAGAGCTTGCCCGGATCCAGCAGGCCGCCGAACGGGATGACGGCGAAGACCAGCAGCACGGGCGTGAACACCACCCATGGCGCGAGGGCATAGGCGACCCGGTCGTACGAGTTCGGCTTCCAGTCCTCCTTCAGCAGCATCTTGAGGCCGTCGGCGATGCCGTGGAACAGCCCCAGCCAGATCATCTTGTACTGCGTGAACGGGATGCGGATGTAGGCGCGGTTGGCCCCGATGCGATCCGACATGACGGCAGCCTGCTTGCGCTCGACCCACGTCAGGATCGTGCCGAACCCCATCAGCACCGCGAGCGCGTAGCTGATGTAGACCACGTAGATCACCAGATCCTGGGTCATGGCCTGGTCTCCGGTGCTGCAGCCAGCGCGGTGAACACCGCCTCGGCGTCGACCACCCCCGGCTTCTTCGCGAAGCAGGGCGCAAAGGAACTCACGGTGCCCTGGAAGTTCGTGTAGTGCCCCCCGCGCTCGGTCTGGACGCTGATCGGGAAGAAGACGTCGGCGTGCCCGTCCTCGGGCTGCAGCCAGGCATTGAGAAAGATGATCTTCGCCTTGGCCGGCAGGCGGGAAAAGTCGAATCCTTCACCCCAGACCAGCACCAGGTCGGTCTCCGTGTCGAACGCAGGCAGAGCACTGCCGAACAGCTTGCAGGCCGCTGTCGTGTTCGGGTTCTTGTCCGCGCGGATAAGGAGGTTGTCCTCGACCGGTTCGCCGGGCTCGGGCACCTGGTCCGGCTTGACGAAAGCGCGCAACCGCCCGCCCAGCGCGCCCGCGAATGCCGCCAGCTCCTCGTTCGAGCCCCACGAGGAGACCAGCGCCACCGGGTGCTTCGCGGCGACGATGAGCCGGCGGGCGGCGTCGAGCGCTGCGTCCAGCGCGACCGGCTTGCCCTTCAACATGGGCTCCTCCGCGCGCGGCCGCTCGAAGATCTGCGCGAGGTCGCGCCCCTTGTTGCAGATCCACGGGCCGTTGACGGCCGGATTCTCGAGCGGGGTCACGCGGGCGATGCTGGTGTTCTGCTTCGGGTCCAGCGACTTGAGCTGCCACGTCGGCTTCCGGTGCCAGATGTTCACCGCGCAGCCGCGTGCGCAGCCTGGGCACACCGACGGCGTCGGCTGGAGGTACCAGACGCGGGCCTTGTGCAGGAACGAGCGCGACAGCAGCGCGCCGACCGGGCAGATGTCGATGACGTTGTCCGAATACGGGTCACGGTCGAGCGCGCCGTCCTCGCTGGCGCGAACGAGCGACTCGTCGCCGCGATGCTTGATGCCGAGCGCGCAGGATTTCGAGATCTCGTGGGTGAAGCGCACGCAGCGCGAGCACAGGATGCAGCGCTCGTTGTCGAGCACGATTCGCTGCGACAGCTCGTGGTGCTTGGTCGAGCGGACCTTCGGCTCGTGCGAGATCGACGGCGCGCCGTTGTAGGCGTAGTGATAATCCTGCAGCGAGCACTCGCCGGCCTTGTCGCAGATGCCGCAGTCGACCGGATGGTTCAGCGTGAGGAACTGCATCACCATCTTGCGGTGCGCCTTCACCAGATCCGAATCGGTGAACACGCGCAGCCCTTCGGTCACTGGCATGTTGCAGGCGATCTCCACCCAGCTGCGGCCCTCGACCTGCACCACGCAGATCCGGCAGTTGCCGGCGACCGACAGCTTCGGATGCCAGCAGAAATACGGT
Source organism: uncultured beta proteobacterium (assembly GCA_963823215.1). Classification (GTDB taxonomy): domain Bacteria; phylum Pseudomonadota; class Gammaproteobacteria; order Burkholderiales; family Casimicrobiaceae; genus CAIWHR01. The sequence continues at coordinate 567,564 of CAWGKT010000012.1, read as the reverse complement.
ATGAAATGGCCGCTCGCCCGCGCGGCCGCCAGCACGGACTGGTTGTCCGCGGCCTGCACCGAATGCCCGTTGATGAAGATCTCAGGCATGCGCGATGACCTCGAGATTGCCGCCGAACCGCGAGCGCTTCTGGGTGATGAAGTGCTCGAACTCGTCGCGGTACTTGTCGAGGATGCCGATCGCCGCGTACCCGGCGGCGTCGCCCATCCCGCAGATCGTGTTGCCGTCGTTCCAGCGCGAGATCTGGTACAGCTGCTCGATGTCCTCGGGCCGGCCGGTGCCAGCGACGATGCGGTCGATGATCCGGTGCATCCAGCCCATGCCCTCGCGGCAGGGCGTGCACTGGCCGCAGGACTCGTGGTGGTAGAAACGCAGCAGCACCTGGAGCAGGCGCACCATGCAGGTGCCCTCGGCGATGACGATCATGCCGCCGGAGCCCAGCGACGAGCCGGCCGCATTGAACGACGCGTGGTCGTAGGTGACGGGCTCGATCTCCGCGGCGGTCAGCACCTTGGTGGAAATGCCACCCGGGATGATGCACTTGAGCTTTGCGCCGGGCATCATGCCGCCGCAGTCCTCGAACAGGAACTTCTTGAGCGGGTAGCCGTGCTCGACCTCGTAGACGCCCGGGCGCGCGATGTGACCGGAGATCGAGACGAGCTGCGTGCCCGGGCTCTTCGGCGTGCCCACCTTCTTGAACGCCTCGGCGCCCATCGCGAGGATCGCCGTGACATTGGTCAGCGTCTCGACGTTGTTGACCACCGTGGGCATCTGGAACAGGCCCTTCACGGTCAGCCGGGGGGGGCGGTTGCGCGGATAGCCCCGCTTGCCCTCGAGCGACGAGAGGAGCCCGGACGCCTCGCCGCAGACATAGGATCCCGCGCCGCGATAGACGACGAGGTCGCAGGAGAAGTCGACGCCCAGGATCCCTTCGCCCAGGAGGCCGGCCGCGTAGGCTTCGTCGACCGCGCCCTGCAGGCGTCGGAACGGCAGGTCGAACTCGCCGCGGATGTAAACGAAGGCGTTGCGCACCTGCAGCGCATACGCGGCGATCAGCATCCCCTCGATCAGCATGTGCGGGTTGTGCTCGAGGATCCAGCGGTCCTTGAACGTGCCCGGTTCGCCCTCGTCGGCGTTTGCGCACAGGAAGTGCGGCTGGCCGTCGTCGAGCTTGATGACCTGCCACTTGCGGCCGGCCGCGAAGGCGGCGCCGCCGTGGCCAAGGATGCCCGCCACGGTGACCTCCTTGGTGACATCCTGCGGCGCCTTGGATTCGAGCACCTTCATGAGCGTCGCGTAGCCGCCGCGCGCGCGATAGTCCGCCAGCGTGTGCGAGGTCGCCGTGACCGGGAACGTCATCAGCAGTTGGGTGCCGGGCATCTCAGTGCCCCCCGGGGGGCAGCGAACGAAGTGAGCGTGGGGGCTGTTCATCTATTTCAGCTCGTTCAACAGCGCGTCGATCTTCTCGGCGCTCATGTTCTCGTGATAGGTGTCGTTGACCATCACGACGGGCGCCGTGCCGCAGGAGCCCAGGCACTCGACGGTCGACAGCGTGAAGCGGCCGTCGGCCGTGGTCCCGCCCGGCGCCACGCCGAGCTTCTTCGCCAGATGGTCTATGAGCCGCTCGGCGCCCCGCATCGAGCAGGTGATGTTGCGGCAGGTCTGCACGTGCCAGCGGCCAATTCCCTCGCGCCGGAACTGCGTGTAGTAGGAGAGCACCTGCTCGATCTGCATCCGGGGCACGCCCAGGTACTCGACCAGTCCGTCGATGTCGCTGTCGGCGACGTAGCCGCGGTCCTCCTGGATGCGGCGCACGCAGGGCAGCACGAGCGAGGACTCGTAGCCCTTGGGGAAACGCGCCTTCCAGCGCTCGAATTCGGGGATCAGGTGCTTCATCGCTGAGTCACGCCGAAGAGACAGCGCCCGCCCGGCCGCCCGAAGGGCGCTGTGCGCCCCCGCGGGGGCAGCGAACGTAGTGAGCGTGGGGGTCGTTCATCTGTCGCACTCGCCGCCGATCATGTTGACCGAGCCGAAGGTCGGCACTATGTCGGCCAGCTGGTAACCGTCCAGCATCCTGTGCACGCCCCCCATGTGCACGAAGCTCGGGGCCCGCGCGTGGACCTTGTACGGAATGCCCTCGCCGGTGCTGACGATGTAGAAGCCGAGCTCGCCGTTGGGCGACTCGTGCGCCAGGTACACGTCGCCCGCGGGCACCTGCGGGCCGTCCATCACCAGCTTGAAGTGATTGATCAGCGATTCGATCTCGTCGTAGACCAGCCGTTTTTCCGGGAATACGCAGCGGCGGTCGTCGACGTTGATGGGCCCGGCGGGGAGCATGTCCATCAGCTGCCGGATCATGTGCACCGACTCGTCCATCTCGCGCATCCGGACGTAATAGCGGTCGTAGTTGTCGCCCTTGATCCCGACCGGCACCTCGAAGTCGAGCTCGGCGTAGGCGAGGTACGGCGCATCCTTGCGCAGGTCGCGCGGCGCGCCGGTGGAGCGCAGGATCGGGCCGGTGTAACCCCAGTTGATCGCCTCGGCGGCGGAGATCACGCCGACGTTGCGCATTCGGTCGATGAAGATGCGGTTGCGGTCCATGAGGCCGTGCACGCGCCCTATGAACATCTCGTACTGGTCGAGAATGTCGGCGAGGCGCACGAGCCAGGTCTCCGGCAGGTCGCGCGCGAGGCCGCCGATCCGGCCGTACGAGTAGGTGACGCGCGCGCCGGTCAGGTCGGCGATATGCTCGTACATGAAGTCGCGGACCATGACGAGGTAGAGGAACGCGGTCATCGCGCCCAGCTCCATGAGGCTCGCCGCGACGCAGGTGAGGTGATCGACCAGCCGGGAGTACTCCGACAGCAGCGTGCGCAGATAGCGGGTGCGGGGCGTGATCTCGATCCCCATCAGCTTCTCGACTGCCTCGCAGTAGGCGAAATCGTTGATCAGCGCCGAGACGTAGTTCAGCCGGTCGACGTAGGGAATCAGGTTGTGCCAGGTGTGCGACTCGCACTCCTTCTCGAAGCCGCGATGCAGGTAGCCGCAATGCACGTCGGTGCGCAGCACGCGCTCGCCGTCGAGCTCGGCGATGATCTGGACGGTGCCGTGCGTGGCCGGATGGGACGGCCCGATGTTTACGGTCACCGTGCCGTCGTGCAGCGGCTTGTCGAACGCCGAGCGGACCGGGTTGGGCAGCTTGATTTCCACGGGCGGCATCGTCATTTCCGGTACGGCACGAGCGGCTGCTCGCGGTCCTTCGGATAGTCCTTGCGCAGCGGGTGGCCGTCGAACCCCTCGTAGAGCAGGATGGGCCGCAGGTCGGCATTGCCACGGAACACGATGCCGTACATGTCGTGGCACTCCCGCTCCATGAAGCGGGCCGAGCCGTACAGCTGAATTAGCGAGTCCACCGTTGGATCCTGTTCGGAAACGCGCGTCTTCAGCCGCACGCGCCCGAAGTGCTGCGTCGAGTAGAAGTGATAGACGACCTCGAACCGCGGCGTCTGCCCGGGCCAGTCGACCGCGGTCACGTCGAGGAAGAGATCGAAGGCGAATTCGGAGCGCATGAGCTCCACCGTCGCGCGCAGCGCCGCGGGCGCAACATGGACCACCAGCGTCTCGTGGGCGAACGACGCCTCGCCGACGGTGGGCGCCAGTCGCTGCTGCAGCTGTTCCAGGACCGGGCTCGCCACGATCAGAAGTTCTCCGTGACGATCGGATGCTTCGAGCCGGCGATCTTGGCCTGCAGCTGCATGATGCCGTCGATCACCATCTCGGGGCGTGGCGGGCAGCCGGGGATGTAGATGTCGACCGGGATCACCCGGTCGATGCCGAGGACCGCCGCGTAGTTCTGGTAGAAGCCGCCGCTCGTGGCGCAGACGCCGAACGCCATCACCCATTTCGGTTCGCACATCTGCTCGTAGACCTTGAGCAGGACGGGCGCCTGCTTGTGCGTCACCGTGCCCACCACCATCAGCAGGTCGGCCTGCCGCGGCGAGAAACGCGGCAGCGCTGCGCCGAAACGGTCGGTGTCGTACGGGCTCGAGCTCACCGCCATGAACTCCATCGCGCAGCAGGCGGTGACGAAGGGGTACGGGAAGAGCGAGAACTTGCGCGCCCAGCCGACCAATTCGTCCTTCTTGGTCGTCAGGTATTCGAAGGCCTGGGTCCGGGACGTTGCCGACCGGATCGGTATCGTGGGCGAGGGCATGGCTATTCCGTGACCGCTTCGAGCAGCCTCGCCTTGTAGACGTAGAGCAGGATCAGGACGAGCAGGAAGACGAAGAAGCCGAAGAGTAGCAGCATGAAGGTCGTCAGCGGCTGCGCGCCCAGCGCCCAGATGAACAGGAACACCGTCTCGAGGTCGAACAGGATGAACATGATGGCGACCGCGTAGTACTTGATCGGGATTGCTTTCACGTTCAGGCGGTCCACCGGCGTGGCGCCGCACTCGAACGGCTCGAGCTTCATCGCCGAGGAAACCGGCTTGGGCCCCAGCAGCCGGTTCATCAGCAGCGTGACCGCGACGAAGCCGAGGATCGCCAGCAGGTAGAGCAGAAAGACCGCGTAGGGATTCATCGTCCGTGCAGACTAGGGCCTCGGCGCCCGCGGCCGGTTGACGCAGATCAACGCCGCGTGGCTTTTCGGGGGGACGTCACCGGCCGGTGGCATAGGTGGCATACCGCGGCTCGTACATCTGGGACCGCATGTACGCCAGCAGGTCGGCCGGCCGGGAGACCGTCGCGTGGCCCTGCTCGTAGGCGACCTTTGCCACCGCCGCCGCGATGTGCGCGGACACTTCACGCACGTGCGCCAGGGGCGGATAGAGGCTTCCCTGCGCGAGATCGTCCGCGGTCACCTGCTCGGCCAGCGTGCGCGCCGCTGCCATGAACATCTCGTCGGTCACGCGTTTCGCGCCGACGGCGATCGCCGCGAGCCCGACGCCGGGGAAGATGTACGAGTTGTTGCCCTGGCGCGGGACGTGCGTCCTGCCGCCGAGGGTGACCGGGTCGAACGGGCTGCCGCAGGCGAACAGCGCGCGCCCGTCGCTCCACTGGTACGCCTGCTCGGCCGTGCATTCCGACTTCGACGTCGGATTGGAGAGCGCGAACACGATCGGCCGCTGGTTGATCCGCGCCATTTCCGCGATGACCTCCTGCGTGAACGTGCCGCCCACGGCAGCGACGCCGATGATCACCGTCGGTGCGAGCGCTTTCAGCGCGGCCGGAAAATCGGCGATGGGCGGGTGCTCGTGCGCATACGGCAGCTTGTGCGCTCCGAGATCGGCGCGGCTCTTGACGACGAGCCCCTTGGAGTCGACGAGCCAGCAGCGCTCGCGGGCTTCCGTCACATCCGTCCCCTGCGCCACCATGGCGGCCACGGTCAGGTCGGCGATGCCCGTGGCGGCCTCGCCGGCGCCCATGAACAGGATCTTCTGGTTGGCGAGTTTGCCGCCGGTGACGCGCAGCGCCGAGAAAATGCCGGCGAGCGCCACCGCGGCGGTGCCCTGAATGTCGTCGTTGAATGTGCAGATGCGGTCGCGGTACCGCTCGAGCAGGCGGAACGCGTTCTGATTGGCGAAATCCTCGAACTGCACGACCACGCCTGGGAACACCGCCTGCGTTGCCACGATGAATTCCTCGATCAGCTCGTCGTATGCCGCGCCGCGCACGCGCTTCTGCTGCAGACCGATGTACAGCGGATCGGCGAGCAGCGTCTCGTTGTTGGTGCCCATGTCGAGGATGATCGGCAGGCACTGGTTCGGGTGCACGCCGGCGCAGGCCGTGTAGAGGCCCAGCTTGCCGACCGGGATGCCCATGCCGTTGGCGCCGAGGTCGCCAAGTCCCAGGATCCGCTCGCCGTCGGAAACGACGATGATCGCGACGTCGCGGTACGGCCAGTTGCGCAGGATGCTCTCCACCCGGCCGCGGTCGTTGGTGCTGATGAACAGCCCGCGCGGCCGCTGGAAGATGTGGCCGAACTGCTGGCAGGCCAGGCCGACCGTCGGCGTATAGATGATCGGCAGCATTTCATCGGGATGGTCGATGACGATGCGGAAGAACAGCGCCTCGTTGCGGTCGTGCAGCGCCGCGAGATTGATGAACTTCTCGAGGGCCGACGTCTTGCGCCGGAAATTCTCCAGCACCCGGTCCGCCTGCACGTCGAACGTCTGGACGTGGGGTGGCAACAGCCCCCGCAGTCCCAGCGCGTCGCGCTCGGCGTCGGTGAACGCCGTGCCCTTGTTCAGCGTCGGATCGCGCAGCAGCGCCACACCCCTTGGAAACCACGCGGGAACGCTCGTCCGTGCTTCGCCCTGATTGCTGTTGATCATCGATTCCTCCGCTTCATTGTCACTTGTTTAGGGGACAGACCACGTTCTTCTTCTGGTTCCGACAGGGTTTTCGGCTGCCGCACGAGGAAGAACGTGGTCTGTCCCCTATTCCACTATTCCACAAACGGCCTATCCCGGCGCCGCGTCCTCCGCCAGGAGCCCGAACTCCGCCACGTTGCGGTCGGCGATCTCCTGGATCAGCGCGATGCGTTCCCGCGAGGCCGCGTTGACGAACAGATGGGCGAAGCGGGTCTGGAGCCCGAGGTATTCGTCGACGGGCACCTTGCGGCGAAGCGGCGTGCGCGCCGTCACCCGGCCGTCGTGCGCCTCGAACAGCGGAAACAGGCCCGATTCGACGGCAAGCTGCGCGATCCTGATCGTGTCCGCCGGTGCCGAACCCCAGCCCAGCGGGCAGGGCGCGTGGACGTGGATGTACCGCGCGCCGCGCAGCACCGTCGCGTACGTGACCTTCCGCTCGAGATCGGGGAGGTCGGCCACGCTGGCCGTCGCCACGTAGGGAATCCCGTGCGCCATGGCGATCAGCGGCAGGTTCTTGCCCGTACCGAACGCGTTGCCCGGCTCCTTGCCGAGGGCGGACGTGGTCGCGGTGCGGGCCGCCGGTGGCGTCGTGCTCGAGCGCTGCGCGCCGGAGGTCATGCAGGCCTCGTTGTCGTAGCAGATGTAGAGCACGTCGTCGTTGCGCTCGAACATCCCCGACAGGCACCCGAAACCGATGTCCGCAGTGCCGCCGTCGCCACCCTGCGCGACGACGCGCACGTCGGTCCTCCCCTTGATCCGCTGGGCGGCGGCAACTCCCGTCGCGACCGCCGCGGCGTTGCCGAACAGCGAGTGGATCCATGGCATCTGCCATGCCGTCGCGGGCGACGGTGTCGAGAACGCTTCGAGGCAACCGGTGGCGTTGACGGTGATCAGCCGGTTGCCGGATGCGCGCATCGCGGCGCCGATGGCATGCCGCGCGCCCAGTGCCTCGCCACAGCCTTCGCAAGAGCCTTGATCCGGGTCCAGCGAATGGCCCAGCGCCGCGGCGGCCTGGCAGAAACCGGACGTTCGCTTTGCCGGAGCCTGATCCGCGGTCCTCTCGGACGGGCTCACGGTGTCGAGTCCCTGCGTGGGCGGGTGAGCGGCATCGGGCGCTGCACATGCATGGTCGGAACGGGCGAAGGGTGCGGCTACCGGATGCCGGACGCAACGGCGCCGATCCGGCGCAGGATCGCTTCTGCGGTGGGACCGGTGCGGCGCGCGAGGGTCTCGCGCTCGAGTTCGTGGCTGATCACGTCGGCGTTGAGGTCGAGGAACGTCACCTGCTCCAGCTCATCGGCGCCGGCATCCTCGAAGACCTGGCGCAGCGACGCGTGCGTGATCGCCCGACCGCCCAGGCCGGCGATGATCGTGTATTCGTTGAGCTGGATGCCCGACAGCGACTTGCGCACGCCATCGGACACGATGCCGCCGAGGCCGACCGCGAGGCATTTCTCCAGCACGACGACCCGTCGCGCCTGCTCCAACACCTCGCACAGCGCGGCGAGCGGAAACGGCCGGAACGAGCAGATCGCCACCGACCCGATCGCCACGCCCGATGCGCGCATGTCGTCCACCACTTCCTGCACCGTGCCGTTGACCGAGCCAAGTGCGACGACGATCGTCTCGGCATTCTCGGTGCGGTAGGGGCGGATCAGGCCGCCCGATCGGCGCCCGAACTGCGCGGCGAACTCGGCGGAGAGCTGCGGAATCAGCGTGAGCGCGCGCAGCTGCTTGTGGTGGGCGAGGTAGCGTACCTCGGTGAACGCGTCGGGCCCGACCATCGAGCCGATGGTCATGGGCTCGGCGGGATCGAGTACCTGCCGCGGCTCGAAGGGCGGCAGGTAGTTGTCGACCTGCGCCTGCGACGGTATGTCGACCCGGTCGTACGCGTGCGTGAGGATGAAGCCGTCCATGCAGACCATCACCGGACAGGACAGCTCCTCGGCCAGCCGGAAGGCCTGTATATGCAGGTCGAGCGCCTCCTGGTTCGTTTCCGCGTAGAGCTGGATCCAGCCGGCATCGCGCATCGACATGCTGTCCGAGTGGTCGTTCCAGATGTTGATCGGCGCGCCGATCGCACGGTTGCCGATGGTCATCACGATGGGAAGCCCGAGGCCGGAGGCGTTGTAGACCGCCTCGGCCATGAACAGCAGGCCTTGGCTCGAGGTTGCGGTGTACGAGCGCGCGCCGGCGGCGGAGGCGCCGATGGCGACTGACATTGCCGCGAACTCGGATTCGACGTTGATGAACTCGCAGCCGGTGAGCTCGCCGGATTTCACCATCTCGCCCAACCCTTCGACGATGTGCGTCTGAGGCGTGATCGGGTACGCGCAGATCACTTCGGGCCGGCAGAGGGCGACGGCTTCTGCCACCGCGCGCGAGCCTTCGATCTGCTTAAGCATGGATTGTCTCTTTGGCCTTGCCCGCCAGCGCGTAGCGGCCCTCGAGCAACGCGGCGACGGACAGCATCTCGGCGCCGCTTGCGTCGCCCTGCCCCCCTCGGCTGTGAATGCGTATGTGGTACATGTCTCAGTCGCTGCCGTATCGGTCGCCGGAATCGAGTCCATGCGGCAGCGCGTCGAGCTTCGCCTTGGGCCACGGCACTTATAGTGCACCGGTGGTTGCGACGGCCGTTGACGTAGGTCAAACGGCGCGCGCGGTGCGCAACGGAGCTCGCCGCGCTCGCGCATCGCGCTGCTGCGCCGCAAGAGGGACGCAAAGGGTAGGACTACGCCCGCCGGCTGGCGAGCAGCCGCAACCGCGGCATGTCGATGATCTTGATCCGGCGCCCCTGCACCTGCACGAGGCCCGCCTCGTGGAACTTTGACAGCAGGCGGCTTACCGTTTCCAGCTTGAGGCCGAGATAGCTGCCGATTTCTTCGCGGGTCATCCGCAGCACGAACTCCGTCGCCGAGTAACCCCGCGCCTTGTAGCGGGCGGAAACGCTGACGAGGAACGCCGCGAGCCGTTCTTCCGCATGCATGCTCCCGAGCAGCAACAGCATGCCGTGGTCGATGCTGATCTCGTGGCCGAGGATCCGATGCAGGCTATGCTGCAGCGCCGGCAGCAGGCGCTCCATGGTCTCAAGGTGATCGATCGGAATGACGCAGCACTCGGAATCTTCAAGCGCGCTCGCCGCGGACACGTGCCGCTCCATGCCCAAGGCGTCGAGTCCGAGGAGATCCCCAGGCATGTGATAGCCCGTGACCTGTTCACGGCCATCGTCGGAGAGCGTGACGGATTTGAGGGAGCCGATGCGCACGGCGTAAAGCGCGGTGCACGGCGCGCCGGCGCGGTACAGCGCCTCTCCCCGATGCACCTTGACGCGCTTGCCGAGAATCCCGTGCAGATCCTCGATTTCGATCGCGGCCAGCCCGGCGGGCAGGCACAGCTCGCGCATGCCGCAATACGCGCAGTGCGCGCGGGATTCGCCGATCGGGACGACGTTCGATGCGACGCCCGGCGTGTGGCGGGGGACCGTGCGCGACCCGGTGGACATCGTAACCAACCCCTCTCCGCTCGCGACCCCCCCGGCGGGGCGGCCGGTCAATGCAAGTGTATGCCGATGCCAAAAGAGTGGGGATTGTGGCAAATTGCCGCAGAGCGTTGCCGGCGGCCTGTCCCTGCCCCTGGTCGGGATCCGGGCCGGTCGACGGGGCCGCGACGGAAAGATGCTAACCTGCCCGCCCATGGACAGACTCGAATTCAGCCGCAAGCTGGCGCGGGATGCCGGCCGGCTCGCGCATTCCGCCTTTGGCACGTCGGCGACCTCGATGAAGGGCCGGCACGATGTCCTCACCGCGATGGACGGCGAAGTCGAGCGCTTCATCCGCAAGGCGATCGTTGCGAGCTATCCCGACGACGCGATCATCGGCGAGGAGGAGGGTGGCCGCGGCGGTGACCGCGTCTGGCTGATCGACCCCATCGACGGCACCGCGAACTACGCGCGCGGCATTCCCGCACTACTGCGTGTCGATCGGCTACCTCGAGCAGGGTGTGCCGACGGTCGCGGCGCTGCACGACCCCAGCCACGACTGGCTCTACTCCGCGGCGCGCGGCGGGGGCGCCTGGCTCGACGGCAGGCGCCTCGCGGTCAGCCCGTGCACCGACCTCGGTGCGGCCACGGTCGAGTGCGGCTGGTCCACGCGCCGCAGCACGGCCGATTACCTCGCGCTGGTGGCGCGGGTGATGGATGCCGGGTGCGCGATCCGGCGCGTGGGCTCCGGCGCGCTCGGCCTCGCCGACGTCGCCGCCGGGCGCAGCGAGGCCTATGCCGAGCTGCACATCAACGCCTGGGATTGCGCGGCCGGCATACTCCTCGTCACCGAGGCGGGGGGTCACACCAACGACTTCTTCGCCGGCAAGGGGCTCATGGCCGGCAACCCGCTGATTGCGACCAACGCCGCGCTTTGCGTTAAGCTAGCCGACTTGATCGGCATTCCCATAACAAGCTGAATGGAGGAGACCCAAATGAATCCACGCCAATGGCTGTCCGGCATCGTCGCGATGCTGACGTTCGCGGTACCCCTGACGGCTGCGGCCCAGGGCGAGCTCGTCCTTTACTGCACGGTGCAGGAGGAGTGGTGCCGGCCGATGGTCGCCGCGTTCGAGAAGGCGACCGGCATCAAGGTCCTGATGACGCGCAAGAGCTCGGGCGAGTTCTACGCGCAGCTCAAGGCCGAGGCGGCGAACCCGCGCGGCGACGTCTGGTGGGGCGGCACCGGCGACCCGCACCTGCAGGCCGCCGAGGAGGGCCTGACCCAGGAGTACAAGTCGCCGAAGCTCGCGGACCTGCAGGATTGGGCCGTGCGCCAGGCGGAGGCGTCGAAGTACCGGACCGTGGGTGTGTACGCCGGCGCGCTCGGCTACAGCTACAACACCGATCAGCTGACGAAGAAGCAACATCCCCGAGCCCAAATGCTGGTCCGATCTCGTCAAGCCTGCCTTCAAGGACGAGATCCAGGTGGCGAACCCGAATTCCTCGGGCACCTCGTACACGATGCTGGCCACGCTGGTGCAGCTGATGGGCGAGGACAAGGCGTTCGATTATCTGAAGGCACTGCACAAGAACGTCAACCAGTACACGAAATCCGGCGCGGCGCCGGCGCGGGCGGCGGCCACGGGCGAGAGCCTCGTCGGCATCACGTTCCAACACGACGCGGTGGTCCAGGCGATCGGCGGGGCGCCGGTGAAGATCGTGTCGCCGTGCGAAGGCACCGGCTACGAGATCGGCAGCATGAGCATCGTCAAGGGCGCGAAGAACATGGACAACGCCAAGAAATGGTACGACTGGGCGTTGTCGCCGGAGGCGCAGAGCATCGGCGCGCAAGCGAAGGTGTCCTACCAGGTGCCGTCGAACAAGAACGCGAGCGCGCCGCCGCAGGCGCCGAAGCTCTCCGAGATCAAGCTCATCAACTACGACTTCGTCAAGTACGGCTCGTCCGCCGAGCGCTCGCGCCTGCTGACCAAGTGGGACAAGGAAGTCTCGACGTTGCCCAAATAGAATGAACGGCCCCCACGCTCACTGTGTTCGCTGCCCCCCGAGGGGGCGCGCAGCGCCCTTCGGGCGGCCGTCCGGGCACTGACCCGACGGGCCTGCCAGTGGCGGCCGCCGCGCCCGCGCTCGCGCGAGCCGTCTTCGTGCCGATGGCACGCGATCGCGCGACGGCGGTCGTCGCGGCCGTTGCGCTCGTGGCACTCGCCGTCGTGCCGTGGTCGGGCATCAGCGGACCGTCGGCGCTGTTGCGGGGCGTTTCCGGTGAGGCGCTGTTCTGGCCGTTGCTCGCCGCGTCCCTGGCCACGCTGCTGTTCGCGGCCTGGGGCCGCGACGCTCTCACGGCGGGCGCGGCCGCATTGGCGATCGCGTGGGGAATCGGGTCCGGGTTTGCCGCCGGCAATAGCGGTGCCGCGTTCGGCGTCGGCGCCGCGCTGGCACTGGGCGCGCTGACGGTCTGCCTCGCGCGGGCGATCGCGCGGCGGGGCGTGTTCGCGGGCGATCCCGCGGTCGCGACGATCGTCGTCGTGATTGCCGCGCTGTTGCTGCTGTTCATCTTCTTCCCGGTCGGCAAATCGCTGCTGTCCGCGGTCCTGGACGCGAAGGGAAATTTCGCGCCCGCGCTCGCCGCGCAGAGGCTCCTGACGGCCGACATCTGGTCGCTCGATTGCCTGCGCGGCGGTACCCGCTGCGGGGTCGCGGTGAACTCGGCGCTGCTGGCGACCATCGTCGGCGTGCTGTCGACGCTCCTCGGTCTGGTGCTCGCGCTGGTGGTGCAGCGCGGCGGGCAGCGATTCGCCGGTCTGCTGAAGGTGATGTCGATCCTGCCGATCATCACGCCGCCATTCGTGATCGCGCTGGCGCTGGTCGTCCTGTTCGGCCGGACCGGCCTCGTCACAGGATGGCTCGACACCGCGTTTGGCATCCCCCGCTCGCGCTGGATCTACGGATTGCCTGGCGTGACGCTGGCGCAGCTGCTGTCGTTCTCGCCGATCGCGTTCATGATCCTCCACGGCGCGCTGGCCGCCGTGAGCCCGGCGCTCGAGGAAGCCGCGCAGACGTTGCGCGCATCGCGCGGCCGCGTTTTCCGGACGGTGACCTGGCCGCTGCTGCGCCCGGCGCTCGCCAATGCGTTCCTGCTGGGATTCGTCGAGAGCCTTGCCGACTTCGGGAACCCGATCGTGCTCGCCGGCAATTTCGAGGTGCTGTCGACCAAGATCTTCTTCGCCATTGCCGGAGCGCAGCACGATCCCGGCCGCGCCGCCGTGCTGGCCTCCGTGCTGCTCGGCTTCACGATCGTCGCGTTCTGGCTGCAGCAGCGCTGGCTGGGCAAACTCTCGTACGTGACGGTCAGCGGCAAAGGTGACGGCGGCATTCCGGCACAGCTGCCGCGCGGGCTGTGGTACTCGTGCTTCGGCATCGCCGCCGGCTGGATCCTGTTCACGGTCGTCTGCTACGCGGTGATCCTGATCGGCGGCTTCGTCAAGGACATCGGCCGCGGCGACATGACGGTTTCGCTGACGCATTTCACGGCCGGCTTCGGGTTCGATTGGGGCGCTCGCGGTCCGCTCTTTACCGGATCGGCATGGGACAGCTTCTTCACGACCATCGAGGTCGCCGCGGTGGCCGCGCCGCTCACCGCGGTGATCGGCCTGCTGGCCGCCTACGTGATCACGCGCCATCGGTTCGTCGGCCGGCGCTCCTTCGAGTTCCTGACGATGGTCAGTTTCGCGATTCCCGGCACCGTGATCGGCGTGTCGTACATCGTCGCGTTCAACGTGCCGCCGCTCGAGCTCACCGGCGGCATGCTGATCCTCGTGCTCTGCTTCGTCTTCCGCAACATGCCGGTAGGCGTGCGCGCGGGCGTCGCGGCGCTGGCGCAGATCGACAAGACGCTGGACGAGGCCTCCGCCACGTTGCGGGCGTCGACGTCGCGCACGCTGCGGGAAGTCATCGTGCCGCTGCTGCGGCCGGCGATCCTCGCCACGCTCGTCTTCAGCTTCACGCACGCGATGACGGCCGTGAGCGCGATAATCTTCCTCGCGACGGCGAAGTACAACCTCGCCACCGTCTACATCATCGGCCGAGTGGAGGCGGGCGAATACCCGCTCGCGATCGCCTATTCGACGGTTCTCATCTTCTTCATGCTGGCGGTGCTGCTGCTTGTGCAGAAGACCATCGGCGAAGCGCGATTGGGTCGCCGCGAGGCCAACGTGATGGCAACCGGGAACTGACATGGACAGGAAAACGGGCGGGGTCGTCTTCGAGCGGGTGTCGAAGCGCTACGGCAACTTGACCGTGGTCGACGAGGTATCGTTCACGGTGTCGCCGGGCGAGCTCGTCACGCTGCTGGGCCCCTCCGGCTGCGGCAAGACGACCACACTGCGGATGGTCGCGGGCCTCGAGCCGGTGACGAGCGGGCGCATCGCGATCGGCGGCACCGACGTCACGCTGCGCGCGGCGAACGAGCGCGACGTCAGCATGGTGTTCCAGTCATACGCGCTGTTTCCGCACATGACGGTGCTGCAGAACGTCTGCTACGGCCCGCTGTCGACCTCCACCGACAAGGCGAAGGCGCGCGAGCTCGCGCGCGCCAAGCTCGACATGTTGGGACTCTCCGGGCTCGAGAATCGCCTGCCGTCGGAGCTTTCCGGGGGGCAGCAGCAGCGCGTCGCGGTGGCGCGCTCGCTCGTGCTCGAGCCGGCCGTGCTGCTGTTCGACGAGCCGCTGTCGAACCTCGACGCGAAGCTGCGCCGGCGCGTGCGGCAGGAGATCCGCGACCTGCAGCAGTCGCTCTCGCTCACGGTGATCTACGTGACCCACGATCAGGAAGAGGCGCTCGCCGTCTCCGACCACATCATCGTGATGGACAGCGGACGCATCGCGCAGCAAGGCACGCCGCACGAGCTCTACGAAACGCCTGCGAGCCGGTTCCTGGCCGACTTCATCGGCGATGCCAACCTCGTCGACGGCGATCTCAGGGCGGGCGCGGACGGCCCGACGTTCACTGCGGGCGGCGCCGCGATGCCCGTGCGCGCGGACGGCATCGCGCCGGGGCCGGCCACGCTCGCGGTACGGCCGAACCGGTTGCGCCTCGCCGAGCCGGGACCGGGCAACGTGCCAGGGGTCTGCAAGCGCGGCGCCTACCTCGGCAGCCGGATCGAATACATGGTGGAAACGCCCTGGGGCGAGCTGCTGGTGTTCGACGAACAGGCGCGGCAACCGCGGCCGCGCGACGCGCGGGTCGGCGTGGCATTCGATCCCGACGCCGCGATCGTGCTGCCGCGCTGACTCACGGAAACGTGGCGGCGGCCGCCACGTACAGCAGCACCGCGAGGAGGACCACCACCCCGAAGCCGAGGTGGATCGCCAGCATCGTCGCCAGGATCGCCGCGACGACCGACGCGCAGCCGTTCACACCCCAGGCCCAGGGCACGAGGGACGGTGCGCCCTCGGCGGTGCGCGCGAGGCCGAGCGGGAACGGCATCCCCATCGCGAAGGCGAGCGGCGCGATGAGCGCGATCGAGAGCAGGATCTTGAGCGCGTCGGGCAGCGGCATCGCCTGCCGGAAGAGCGGCGGCAGCAGCACCAGATAGAGCAGGCTGAAGGCGCCGATGGCGGCGACCGCGCCGAGCAGCCACCTCCGGGGCGAAATCCGGATGCTGATGCGCAGGCTGCCCGAATAGCGGCTGCCCAGCCCCGCGAACACCAGGAACGAGCAGAGCACCACCGCGACCGCGTACAGCGGGTGACTCAGGAGCAACAGGAATTTCTGGATGAACGCGATCTCGACGAACATGAACGCGAAGCCGATCGCCAGAAAATAGGCGGCCACGCGCCGGGCGGAGATCGCCGGCGCCGCGCCTTCTTTTGTTCGCCGCGCGACGACTCCGAGCGGGAGCAGGATCAGCAGCACGCTTGCCGCGAAGGCCTGGGCCAGCGTGGCGATCAGCACCGGATAGCCCCATTCGAGCAACGGCAGCCCGCCACGCTCCTTCATCGCCAGCAGCTCGGGCAGCGTGCGCCACTTGAAATGGTGAAAGAAGTACGGCCTGTCGTCGGTCGCGGGAGTAATGCTGAACTTGTAGCGCTCGCTGAACACTTCGCGGTCGCGGCCCAGGAGCGCCGCCGCGCCTTCGTAGAAGTCCGGCTGGTCGAGCACGTTGTACCGGTTTGTCTCGGCCGCCTCGATGCCGGGGAAATACGCGACATCGAACGAGCGCGCGCGACAGAACTCCCGCAACGTCGCGACGTCCGCCGCGCTCAGCGGGCCGTTCTTCACGAGCAGTGTCGCGGTCTTCCAGCCGCGGATCAGCGCCAGCTGCTGCGCCGGCTCACCGCCGTTGCGCTCGAGCGCGACGACGGCGGTGGCGAAGAGCTTGAGGATGTCACGCGGAGGCAGATCGACCCAGCGCGTGATCGCCAGCAGGCCGCCCGGCTCGAGATGCTGCAGATATTCGCCCAAGGCATCGACCGTATACAGGTAGCTTTCCGAGAGCGCGTAGAGCCCCGCCGCCGACGCACCGAACGCGTCCAGCAGCGCGACCTGGATCACATCGAAGCGGTCGGGGTGCGCGGTAACGAAGCCGCGCGCTTCGCCGACATGGATGCGCACGCCGGGCGCGCTGTAGAGTGCGCCGGAAAAGTCCGCGAACCGCCGCTCCACGAGATCGACGACCTGCGCATTGAGCTCGACGGCGTCGATGCTGCGTGCCCCGTGGTAGATCGCCTGCAGCACATCGGCTCCGGCCCCGGCGCCGAGCACCAGCACCCGTGGCCGCGGGAGCAGGTGGTATGGCAGGGCCGACGTGAGCTGGTCGAGGTAGGCGAGCGGCTCGCGCCGGCCATCGAAGCGCGTCAGCGCGGAGAGGCTGTCGCCGTCGGTGAACACTGCGAGCTGCGGCGGGGGTTCCATCGTCGCGGCGAGGCTCATGCCCGGCGCGTGCCGGACGGGGACCTTCGCGCTTTCCACGACCGTGACCAGCCCCAGCGGCGACGACTCTTCGGCGACGATCCGCGTGCCGTCGATGCGCAGCGTCTGCGAGAGCTCCTTGTACTCGGACGGACGCAGGCGGATCCAGTCGGCCGGAATGACGAACGGGGCCGCGATCGCGGCGGCCAGCAGCGCGCCGGCGAGCGATCGCTTCCGGGGCACGCCGCGGAAGAGCGCCAGCGCCCCCGCCGCGATCCCGAGCGCGCCGACCAGTTTCAGCGCATCGGTCGGCGGGAACACATAGAGAGCGGCCAGCATCCCGACGCTCCCCGCTCCCGCACCGAGGATGTCGAAGCTGTAGATCCGGTGCGGCTGCCCGGCGAACCGGGTGAACGCCAGGCAGGCGCTGCTCGCTGCGCAGAAGAACGGCACGAAGAGCAACCCGTAGACGGCGACGAGGCGCAGCGGCTGCTGCGGATCCCACAGGATTTCCAGCGGGTTGAAGGCGACCCGCTGGGCGAGCGCGAAGCCAGCGACCGCGGCAATGCCGAACAGCGCCGCGCCGCCAGCAAATACCGCATCGAAACGCGGCAGCAGCGCCCGTTGCGCCACCGCGACAAAGGTGCCGGCCGCGCCGTAACCCAGCAGCGCGACGCTGATCATCATGTAGGCGAAGTGGTGCCACTGGATGATGGAGAACAGCCGCGTGAGCAGCACCTCGTAGCCCATCGCGGCCGACGACAGCAGCATGAGGGCGAAAAGCGGCGGCGCGGCACCCGGACGGCCGCCGGACGCGAGCTCCGAGTCCGTCGCTGGACGCGCAGTCGACATCGTCGGCGCGTTCAGCGTTTTCCCGTCAACGGCACGAACCGGACCGGCAGCACCTGCCGGGTGACGATGCCGCCGTCCCGGTTCTTTTCCACCAGCATCAGGTGCTGCGCGAGGAATGGCGGGCCGATGGGGATCACCATCCGCCCCCCCGGCTTCAGCTGCCTGATCAGCGGCGGCGGGATTTGGCTCGCGGCGGCTGTGACGATGATCGAGTCGAACGGCCCGCAGTCCTCCCACCCGTAGTAGCCGTCGCCGATCCGGGTGCGCGTTCGCGCGTAACCGAGCTCGCGCAGACGCGTCTCGGCCTCGCGCGCGAGGGGCTCGACGATCTCGATCGTGCAGACGGTCCGGGCGAGCTCTGCGAGGATCGCCGCCTGATAGCCGGAGCCCGTGCCGATCTCCAGCACGGCGTGCTCGGGCCGCACGTCCAGGAGATCCGTCATCAGCGCCACGATGTAGGGCTGCGATATGGTCTGACCGTAGCCGATGGGCAGCGGCCGGTTCCGGTACGCCGCGTGCTGCTGGTCGGCGGGGACGAACCGGTGGCGGGGCACCTTGCCGAGGACCGCGATCACCCGCGCGTCGAGGATCGGCTTGCCCGTTTCGACGGCGGTCTCGCGCGCCAGCGCGGCGATCTCTTCGACCATCTGCCGGCGTTGCGCGTCGAAGTCGTCCTGCGTCTGTCCCGTCAACGGCGCGCCAACCACCAGCAGGAGCAGGACGCGCCGGCCCAGATCGAGAATTCGTCGCTTCATCGAAAGCCTGCCGGCAATCCGAGCAATGTTACATCGACGTGGTGCAAGCCGCCGGGATTCGGGGGGCGCCAACGGCGGGCAGATGTAGCAGGTATGCGGCGCGTGCCGGCGGGCGCCTGAGTCATGAAGCCCGCCGGCACGCGCCGCGTACCTGCGTCCCCGCGACATCGCGCTGCGCGGTCACGTTGAACGCGCCTCCGCCAGGTCTACGCCGCCGCTTTCACCGACGGCAGTCCCGCCAGCGCCATCGCGAGCTCGGCCTCGTCGTAATCGAGATCCTTGAGCTTGCCGCCGAAGTAATCGATGTAGGCCTGCATGTCGAAGTGGCCGTGGCCGCAGAGGTTGAACAGGATCGCGCGCGAAACGCCCTCCTCGCGACAGCGGATCGCCTCGTCGATCGCGCCCTTCACCGCGTGATTCGCCTCCGGCGCGGGGAGGATGCCCTCCGCGCGCGCGAACTGCACGCCGGCATCGAAAACGCTCGTCTGCTGGTACGCGACCGCGTCGATGAGCCCCAACTCCTTCAGGTGCGAAACGAGCGGCGCCATGCCGTGGTAGCGCAGCCCGCCGGCGTGGAATCCGGGCGGGGTGAACGTCGAGCCCAGCGTGTGCATCTTGGTGAGCGGGGTCAGGTGCGCCGTGTCGCCAAAGTCGTACGCGTAGGTGCCGCGCGTCAGGCTCGGGCACGCCGCGGGCTCGACGGCGATGATGTTCACCTTGCGTCCTCCGCGCAGCTGCGCGCCGAGGAACGGGAACACGATTCCGGCGAAATTCGATCCGCCGCCCGTGCAGCCGACGATCGCATCCGGGTAATCGTCGGCCATTTCCATCTGCGCCATCGCCTCCTGCCCGATCACGGTCTGATGGAGCAGCACGTGATTGAGCACGCTGCCGAGCGCGTACTTCGTGTCGTCGCGCAGTGCCGCGACCTCGACCGCTTCGGAGATGGCGATGCCGAGGCTGCCGGGGTGGTCGGCGCGCTGGGCGAGAATCGCGCGGCCCGATTGCGTCTCGGTCGACGGCGACGCGATGCAGCGGGCGCCGTAGGTTTCCATCAGCGCGCGCCGGTACGGCTTCTGATCGTACGACACTCGGACCATGAACACCTGCACTTCGAGGCCGAACAGCGCGCCGGCGAAGGCGAGCGAGCTGCCCCACTGTCCGGCGCCCGTCTCCGTCGACAGCCGCTTCACCCCCGCCTCGCGGTTGTAGAACGCCTGCGCGACCGCGGTGTTCGGCTTGTGACTGCCGGCGGGCGAGACCCCCTCGTACTTGTAGTAGATGCGCGCCGGCGTCTGCAGCACGCGCTCGAGGCGCCGCGCGCGGTAGAGCGGCGTCGGACGCCACTGCCGGTAGACGTCGCGCACCGGCCCGGGGATCTCGATCTCGCGCTCGGTCGACACCTCCTGCCGGATCAACTCCATCGGGAAGAGCGGCGCCAGGTCATCCGGCCCGATGGGTTTCAGGGTGCCGGGGTGCAGCACCGGGGGCAGCGCCTTGGGCAGGTCGGCCTGGAGGTTGTACCAGACCTTCGGCATCCTCGACTCGTCGAGGACGTACTTGACGGTGTCGTTCATGGCGCAGCTCCCTGAGTGTGCCTGCTAGGCGAAGCTGCCCACAAAATCACCCTTGCCGACTTCGATGCCGTTGTGGCGCAGGATTGCGTACGCCGTCGCGAGGTGGAAGTAGAAGTTCGGCAGCGAATACTGGAGCAGGTAATCGATCCCGGCGAAGGTCCTTTCCACGCCCCGGACCTTGCGCGTTATCTCGCGGGCTTCCGAGCCGTCGATCTTCACGGCGGGTAGCGTCTTGAGGTAGGCGATCGCCACGTCGACGCGGGCCACCAGTTCGGCGAAGCTCTGCTCCTTGTCGTCGACGGCCGGAGGCTCGACGCCGGAAAGCCTCGCACCGGTCCCGCGGGCGAAGTCGGTCGCGATCTGCACCTGCCGCGTCAGCGGGAACATGTCGGGAAACAGTCGCGCATTGAGGAGTGCCATCTCGTCGATCTTCCGGGTCGCGGCGTGCACGGCCGCCTTCTGCAGGATGCCCTTCAGGTTGCCGAGCATGCGGATGAACTGGGGAACCGAGGCCTGATACATGGTGATGGACATTCGCTATTCCTTTGGTGGAGTGGAGAGCAGGGAGCCTGCGGGACGATGACGGTGACAGATCCAGCCTTCGATTATCCTCCGATCGTGGCCGACGGGCGCACGAACGGCCCCATTGCAGCCTGCTAAGATGGCCGCGTGGCTCGGGTCAGGTGCGATGCAGCAGGCGGGGAGCGTGGTGTGGGCGCGGGTTTCGTGCGCGCCTTCGTCGTTGCCGGACTGCTGGCCGGGTGCGCTTCCCCGGTGCCGCGGCTTGCGGACGTTGCGCCCGAGCAGCCGGCAGATTTTCCCGACGCGTTCTACCGGCAGGCGGCGGCACGTGGGCAGCCGGTGTTCGAGGTCGATCCCGCGTCCTCGCTCGTCGTCATCGAAGTCAGGCGCGGAGGGACCCTCGCGCATCTGGGTCACGATCACGTGGTGGCGAGCCACGATGTCCGCGGCTACCTGGCGCCGGCCGCCGGACGGGCGGATCTCTACCTTCGTCTCGATCGGCTGGTGGTCGACGAGCGCGATCTGCGCGCCGAAGCGCAGTTCGACACGCAACCCTCGGCCGAGGCCATTGCCGCCACGCGCGCGAACATGCTCGACAAGCTCGGCGCCGGCGCGCATCCCTGGGCCCTCGTCGCCGTGCGGGACGTGTCGATCGAAGCTTCGGGTTTCCGGATGAATGCCACGCTCACGCTCAACGGCAGCACGCGCGCGATGGACCTGTCCCCGCAGATCGTTCTCTCCACTGGTGAAGTTGGCGTGGACGGCCGCGTCGCCCTCGAGCAGACGAGCTTCGGCATCACGCCTTTCTCCATCCTCGGCGGCGCCCTTCAGGTGCAGGACGGGGTCTCCGTGCGCTTTCGCATCCGCGCTCGGCAACTGCCGCTGTAATGCCGTGGCGGTCCCGGGCGAGGCGGAAGCCACGGCCGCGAGTCGCGGGCAGTAAGATTCGCCAAGGCGCCTTCACGGCGCGTCTTCTTGCGCTGTTGGGGAGGGTTGGAGATGCCATCGAGAAGTCGCTCCTGGGCCGCCGTCGCGTTCGCGGGGGTGGCCGCCGTCGCCGGCGTCGCGTTCTGGACGCTGCGCGACACGGCCCCCATGGCGGTCCCGACGTCGCCGGTTGCCATCCCCGCGGCCGCGGTCGCGGCGAAACACGCCGGGTCCGCGCAATGCGCCTCCTGCCATGCCAAGGAGCACGCGGCGTGGAAGGGCTCCGACCATGACCTTGCGATGCAGCTCGCCGACGGGAAGTCGGTGCTGGGCAACTTCGCCAATGCGAAATTCGCTTACGCGGGAACGACGTCGACCTTCTCGCGCCGCGACGGCAAATTCTTCGTCAACACGGACGGGCCGGACGGCAGGCTCGCCGATTACGAGATCAAATACACGTTCGGCGTGCGCCCGTTGCAGCAGTACCT
This sequence comes from uncultured beta proteobacterium, assembly GCA_963823215.1. GTDB lineage: Bacteria > Pseudomonadota > Gammaproteobacteria > Burkholderiales > Casimicrobiaceae > CAIWHR01. The sequence goes on along the minus strand of CAWGKT010000012.1, from coordinate 545,661 downwards.
GATCGAGCTCCCTGGCGGGCGCCTGCAGGCCTTGGGCATTGCGTGGGATTCGCGCCCGAAGACGCAGGGTGGCCAACGGTGGTTCCACCTCTATCCGGGCCAGAACATCAAGGCCGGCGATCCGCTGCACTGGACCGGCGTGCAGCAGAACTGGAATTTCCAGTGCGCCGAGTGCCACTCGACCAACCTGCGCAAGAACTTCGACGCGAAGTCCGCCACCTACGATTCGAAGTGGGACGAGATCAACGTCGCGTGCGAGGCGTGCCACGGCCCCGGCTCCACCCACGTCGCCTGGGCGAACAAGGAAGGGGACTGGCAAGCGCTCGCGGCAAGCAAGGGCCTCGCGTTCGCGCTCGACGAGCGCAAGGGCATTGCCTGGACGCCGGTGGCCGAAACCGGAAACGCGAAGCGCAGCGCGCCGCGGACGACGGCCCGCGAGCTCGGGATGTGCGCGCGCTGCCATGGCCGTGCCAGCCGCCTCTCGGATGACTACGTGCACGGCAAGCCGCCGCAGGACACGCACCGGCTGGCGCTGCTCGACGACGGCCTGTACTGGAACGACGGGCAGATGCGCGATGAGGTCTATAACTGGGGCTCGTTCGCGCAGAGCAGGATGCACGCGCAGGGCGTCACGTGCTCGGATTGCCACGAGCCGCATTCGCTGCAGCTGCGGGCACCCGGCAACGGCGTATGCGCCCAATGCCATCTTTCGGCGAAGTTCGACACGGCGCGGCACACGCATCACGCCGAAGGCACGCCGGGCGCGACGTGCGCGGCGTGTCACATGCCGACGACGACCTACATGGGAGTCGACTCGCGGCACGACCACTCGATGCGCGTTCCGCGGCCCGAGGTCGCCGCGCAGGTGGGCGCGCCGAATGCCTGCAACAACTGTCACGCGAGGAAGACCCCGCAATGGGCAGCCGATGCGATTCGCCAGTGGACGGGCAGGCCTCCTGCCAGCTTCCAGAATTTCGCCGCGGCGCTGCGCGCGGGCTCGCTCGCCGCACCCGGCGCGCGCGGCGCGCTGCTAGCGCTGATCGAAGACAGGACACAGCCGGCGCTGGTGCGCGCCAGCGCGATCCAGCGGCTCGGCGGCCTGCTGACGCCGACTATCACCGACATCGTGGCGCGGGAGCTGAACGATCCGGATTCCCTCGTGCGGCTGGCCGCGGTCGAGGCGCTCGCCCATGCCGAGCCCCGGGTTCGGCAGCGGTATCTTCCCCGGATGCTTGCCGATCCGGTGCGCGTGGTCCGCATCGAGGCGGCGCGCGGGCTCGCCGGCGAGCCGGAAGCGCTGTTCTCCGACAACGAACGCGCGTCGTTCGCCAAGGCGCTCGCCGAGTACGTGGCGGCGCAGACCTACAACGCCGACCGTCCCGAAGGGCGATTGAGCCTCGGCAACCTGTATGCGCAGCGCGGGGATCCCGGCGGCGCCATTGCCGAATATCGCCAGGCGCTGGCGCTCGACCCCACGTTCGTGCCCGCCTACGCCAATCTCGCCGACCTGTACCGCAGCCGCGGCGCGGATGGCGAGGCGGTCGCGGTGTTACGCGAGGGACTTGCCCGCAATCCGCGCGCGGCGACACTGCATCACGCGCTGGGCTTGGCGCTCGTCCGCCAGCAGCAGAAGGCCAGCAGTCTGGCCGAGTTGCGCGCCGCCGCCGAACTGGCGCCGGAGAGCGGCCGCTTCGCCTACGTCTACGCGATGGGTCTAGACGACGCGGGCGGCACCTCCGCGGCGTTGAAAGTGCTGGACGCCGCGCACGCGCGCCATCCGTACGACCGCGACGTGCTGTCGGCGCTCGCGTTCCTCACCGTGAAGGCCGGCGATCGCGCAACCGCGCTGCGCTACGCGACCCGGTTGCGCGAGCTCGATCCCGAGAATGCCGAGTACGCGCGGATGGCGCAGCAGATCGAGGGCGGGCTGCCGCGGTAGGACTCCTTGCCGGAGACTAGAGCTCGACCAGTTTCCCGGTGCGCAGCGACTCGGTTACGGCGATGCCTATGCGCGTCGCTTCCGTGGCGTCGGCAAGCGTGAGTGGCGGCGGCTGGTCTTCGCGCACCACGTCGACGAAAGTCTGCGCCTCCTGCAGGAACGCCTCGGCGAAGCGCTCGTAGAACGTCGGCGTGCATTCGTTGCGCACGCCGTGCGCGTCGGAGATCTCGACGCGGTTGATCCGGGGATTCTGTCCGATGGTCAGGCGCCCGGTGGTGCCGATGATCTCGGTCAGCGTCTCGTGGCCGTGCGCCAACGTCCGCGACGCGTAGATGGACGCGATCTGCCCGTCGGCGAATTCGATCGTCGCGACCGCGTTGTCGACGTCGCCGACCTCGCGCAGGCCCTCATGCACCGCGATGGTCCCGGTGGCGAACACGCGCTTCGCCGCGCTCGCCCCGAGCAGCCAGCGCACGGTGTCGATGTCGTGGACGCTCATGTCGAGCAGGATGCCGCCGGAGGCTCCCGCGTAGCGCACGAAGAAGCCGGAAGCGTCGTTCTGGTCGGCGGTCTGCGAGCGCGCAAGGAACGGGCGGCCGATCGCGCCGGACCGGATCTTCCCGAACGCGTCGCGGTAGCTGGGATCGAACCGGCGCACGTAGCCGATCATCGCCTTCAGCTGCGGGTGCTTCGCGGCGACCGCCTCCACGCGCAGGCAATCGGGCAGATTGAGCGCGAGCGGCTTCTCCGAGAACACGTGCTTGCCCGCCTCGAGCGCGTCGATGATCTGGTCGGCGTGCAGCGTCGTCGGCGTCGCAAGGAACACCGCGTCCAGGCCCGGGTGGGCGAGCATCCGCGCGTAGTCCGCATAACCGTGCGCGACGCCGAGCGTGTCGCGCGCCCACGCGAGCTCTTCGGCGATGGGACTGCAAGCGGCAACGAGCTCGGCGCCGAGGACGCGATGCGCGAGGTTGGCCGCGTGGTGACGGCCCATGCGGCCCACGCCCGCGATGCCGATGTGCAGTGGCGAAGCAGTCATTCGGGATCTCCTGTGCGATGCAAGCCGGGACTGGCGCTCGACCCGCTGCGGCTCAGACCTGCAGATCGGCGGTGATGCGCTGCGCCCGCAGCTTCCTGGCGAAGGCGTGCCGGGCCCGCAGCCGCGGGTCGTTGACGATCCCGCCGATCGTCCCGGCGATCACCATCACGACGCCGGCCAGCGGCAATACCAGGATCAGTCCGGGAATTCCCGCGACTGCGCCGCCGACGAATATCAGCAGCACCGTGGGCAGCGGATGCATGTGCAGGCTGCGGCCGATTGTCAGCGGCATGAACACGAAATCGTCGAGCAGGCGGACGAACAGGAACAGGCCGACGGCCGCGTACACGATCCATGGGCTCGTCGGAAAATCGGTGGCGGCGACCAGCACCACGATCACACAGCCGATCACCGAGCCGATGAAGGGCACCCAGGCCAGCACCGCTGCCATCAGGCCGAGCGCGAACGCGCCGGGCACGCCGATCGCCAGGAGCCCGAGGGCGAGACAGACCGTGTCGATGGCCGTCAGCTTCAGCAGCCCCTGGAAATACGCGCGCGCGGTGCTGTCGACGCGGTCGATCATGTACAGCGTCCGCTCGAAGTACGCGTTGGGCACCGATTCGCCGAGGAACTTGAGGAAGCGCCGGCCGTCGCGTAGAAGAAGAACGCGAGAAACGGCGCCAGCAGCAGCGCGGGCAGCCAGGCCGCCGTCGCAAGCAGCACGTCGGTGAGGTGCTCCTTGACGTAGGTGGTGCCGAACTCCGACACCTTCCGGCTCATCTCGGCGTGGAAGTCCATCTGCTTCAGGAAGCCGAACTGCGACTCGAGCACCAGCAGCGTGCGGTCGATCAGCACCCGCCCACCCGCGAGGTAGCGGTACACCGCCTCCTCGCCGGCGACGGCTTGCGCGGCGAGCCACGGCAGCGTCGGCACCATCGCGACCGCCGCCGCGAACAGGGACCCTCCCGAGACGATCCCCGCCGCGGTTTCGCGGTCGACACCCGCGAGGGTCAGCCGCCGAACGGCGGGAAACAGCGCGTAGTAGAGAATGATCGCGAACAGGAACGGCACGACCAGCCACAGCGCCTGCTTCAGCAATGTGAGCAGCAGCGTCGTGCAGGCGATCGTCGCCAGCCACACCACCGGTCCGGACGCCAGGTAAGGGCTGGTGCCGAGGCTGGCCTTGTGCTCGGCGCTCACTGAAGTGCCCCCACGCTTGCGGCTGACGCCGCTGCGCTGCCCCCCGAGGGGGCGTGATTCGCGCCTTGGGGCGGCCCGGCGACGCTCATAGCGGCCGGCGTTCGGTCAGCGGCGATCGGTCACGCAGCTGCCGGCCGAGCTGGCGCGCGAGCTGGAGAAGGATCTTCGACGCGATCACCGCATGGGTGACCAGCAGGCTTTCCAGATCACCGCGCGACAGCGAAGCCACCACGCAATCCTCTTCCGCCCGCGCCTGCAGGGCGCGGGGTGCGTTCTCGAGCAGCGCAAGCTCGCCGAACGCGACGCCGGCATTGATCTCCGCGATGCGTCCCGTCTCCGGTTCACCCTGTTTGCAGATGACCACGCGACCCGTGATCACGACGTGGAGGGCCTGACCTTCCTCACCCTCGTCGAAGATGATTTCGCCCTTGAGGAAGCGGCGCTCGTGCAACAGACCGTCGACCACGCGCAGCTCGAGCCGCGACAGCGTCGAGAACAACGCAAGCTGCCGGAGCGTGCCCAGTCGCGGGGTTTCATTGCGACCCTGGAAGAAAGCTAGCATCCTCGACGCTCCACGTCCAAGAAAAACCCCGCGGTCGCCCGCGGGGCTGTCAATCCCGCGTGCGCATGCCGGCGCTACAGCCGCTCGATTATTGCCGCGATGCCCTGCCCGCCGCCGATGCACATCGTGATGAGGCCGTAGCGTCCACCCGTGCGGTGGAGCTCATACATGGCCTTCACTGTGAGGAGGGCGCCGGTCGCGCCGATCGGGTGGCCGAGCGCGACGGCGCCGCCGTTGGGATTGACCTTGGCCGGATTCATCCCCGTTTCCTTGGTCACGCCCAGCGCCTGCGCGGCGAACGCCTCGTTCGACTCGATCACGTCCATCTGCTCGAGCTTCAGGCCGGCTTTCGCCAGGACGCGCTGCACGGCGGACACGGGGCCGAGGCCCATGATCTTGGGATCGATGCCCGCGTGCCCATAGGCGACGAATCGCGCCATCGGCTTCAGGCCTTTCTTTGCCGCCGCCGCCTTCTCCATCAGCACGACCGCCGCGGCCGCATCGTTGATGCCCGACGCATTGCCGGCGGTGACGGTGCCGTTTTCCTTGACGAACGCGGCGCGCAGCTTGGCCATGCCCTCCAGCGTCGAGTTGCCGCGGACATGCTCGTCGGTGTCGAACATCTCCGGGCCTTTCTTGCTCTTGAGCTCGATCGGCAGGATCTGGCTCTTGAAGTGTCCGGCGGCGATCGCCGCCGCGGCGCGCTTGTGGCTCTCCACGGCAAACGCGTCCTGCTGCGCGCGCGTGATGCCGCACTTGTTCGCGACATTCTCGGCGGTGACCCCCATGTGCACCGTGTCGAACGGGTCGGTCAGCGCGCCGACCATCATGTCCATCATCTTGGTCTCGCCCATCCGCGCGCCCCAGCGCTGGGTCAGCGACGCGTACGCTGCGCGGCTCATGCTCTCGGCGCCCCCGCCGACGGCGGCGTCGGTGTCGCCGAGCAGGATGTACTGCGCTGCCGTCACGATCGCCTGCATGCCGCTGCCGCAAAGCCGGTTGACGGTCAGCGCGCCGGCGTCGTGCGGCAGGCCCCCGTTCACGCAGGCGAGGCGCGAGATGTACATGTCCTTCGGCTCGGTGTGGATGACGTTGCCGATCACGCACTGGCCGACGTCCTTCGGGTCGACCTTCGCCCGGCTGACGGCTTCCCTGACCACGCGCGCGGCCAGCTCGCTCGGCGCGATGTCCTTGAGGCTGCCGCCGTAATCACCAATCGCGGTGCGCACTCCACTCAGAATGACGACTTCTCTTTGCTCGCTCATCGATGCTCTCCCCGACTAAAGAATTTCGATTATCGCGCGAATCGCCAATTCCCGCACTAGGGGCCGTTGCCGGGGCCTCAACGGGCCGGTGTCAGGAGGAAGACGGCCGATTCCATGGTTGCCCCGCCTGTGGCGCTGGCGTTGCGTTGCGGCGATAGGGTTGGTCGCAGCGGGAAGTCGAAGTAAACTCGCCTTGCTCCTGACCACCGCCAACGATCATGCCTTTACGTCAACGCGGCTCGATGCTCGGCAGTATCCTCGGAATCCTCGTCTGCGGCGTCGGGGGCGGTCTTGCAGCCTGGGCCGCCGTGACCGCATTGGGTGTCGGCGGTGTCCTGGGCGCGATTCTCGCGGCGGTGATCGGCATGGTCGTCGCGACGGCGCTGTGGGCGGGCGGGTCTTCGCTGCTGCGGGCGATGGGCTGGGTGCGCTAGCGCGCATGCGCGCCGACATCGGGGCGATCGCGGGCCAGTTGATCGCCGCGTACGACAACGCCACCACGCTCGCGCCGATCACCGCGGGCGATCCGGATTTCGATGTCGCCGCCGGGTACGACGTCCTGCGCGAGATCGAATCGCGCCGCACGGCTGGCGGCTGGATTCCGGTCGGCCGCAAGATCGGCTTCACCAACCGGACGATCTGGCCGCGCTACGGCGTCTACCTGCCGATGTGGGCGCATGTCTGGTCGCACACGGTCCACTACGCGGCCGCGGGTCGCGCGATCCTCGCGCTGGCGCCGTTCGTGCAGCCGCGCATCGAGCCCGAGGTCGTGTTCAAGCTGAAGGCGCCGGTGCCGGTCGCCGCCGATGGGCGCGCCGCGCTCGATTGCGTCGAGTGGATCGCGCCGGGCTTCGAAATCGTGCAAAGCCATTTTCCGGCCTGGAAATTCGCCGCCGCCGATTGTACGGCGGCCTTCGGCCTGCACGGCGCGCTCGTCATCGGCGCGCCGCTCGCGGTGACCGATCGCAACCGCGCGGTGCTCGCCGCCGCGCTTCCGGATTTCACGCTGACGTTGCGGCGCGCGGGCGCGGTGATCGACACCGGAGTCGGCGCGAACGTCCTCGACAGCCCGGCGCTGGCGCTCGTGCATCTCGCCGGCGTGCTCGCGGGGCAGCCGCAGTTTCCTCCGCTTGCTGCCGGCGAAATCGTCACCACCGGCACCGTCACCGACGCGTGGCCGGTGGCGCCGGGGGAGACGTGGATGTCCGATTACGGCGCGCTCGGGCTCCCGGGACTGACACTGACATTCGCCTGAAGCCGTAGCACGGGGTTCGGCCGGTTGACGAACCCATCCGTTTGCTGGAACGCCGTTCGAGTCCGCTCGGACATCCGATTCGCACTCGTGCAGCCGTCAGGACCGATGCTGGACGGCGCCCGGCGCCGGTGCGATGATCGGCCGCTGTCGTACGCCGCTCTTCGCGTGCGCCGGAGCGAACAGGGAGGCCGCAATGCCACGCTTTGAATTGCACGTGAACGGCGACGCGAAGACCGTCGAAGTCGGCGACGCGAACGAGCCGCTGCTCTACGTCTTGCGCGACACACTCGGGCTGACAGGTGCCAAGTTCGGCTGCGGGCTGGGACAGTGTGGCACGTGCACGGTGCTGATCGACGGCGAGCCGGCGCGCTCGTGCGTCGTGCCGGTGTCGCGTGTGGCCGAGCGCAAGGTAACGACGATCGAGGGGCTCGGCACCGCCGAGAAGCCGCATCCACTGCAGGTTGCGTTCATCACGGAGCAGGCGGCGCAGTGCGGCTACTGCGTCCCCGGGATGGTGATGACCGGCGCGGCGCTGCTCGCGAAGAAGCCGAACGCCACGCTGCAGGAGGCGAAGGAGGCGCTCGCCGGCAATCTCTGCCGGTGCGGAGCGCATCAGCGCGTCCTGCGCGCCGTGATGCGCGTCGCGGGGAGGGCGGTGACATGAGTGCTCCGGCCAGCCCCAGGAGCGAACACCGGAAGGCGAAGCGCGAAGGTGCTCCGGTGAGCCCGCTGCTTTCACGTCGTGAATTCCTGCAGACGACCGCGGCGCTCATCGTCGGCGTCTCCTTCGCCGGCGACGGCGCCGCCCAGCGCCTGCCGGCGGCGGAAGCAGCGCTCGGCAAGACGCTCGATCTTTCCGAGGTCGACGGCTTTCTCGCGATCGGTGCCGACGGCCGCGTGACGATCTTCTGCGGCAAGGTCGATCTCGGCCAGGGACTCCGCATTGCCATCCCGCAGATGGCGGCGGAGGAGCTCGGCATCGGCGTCGACCGGATCGTGATGCTCGAGGGCGACACCGCGCTGACGCCGGACCAGGGGCCGACCGCGGGGAGTTCCGGGATCATGCGCGGCGGCGTCCAGATCCGGCAGGCCGCGGCCACGGCGCGGGAAGCGCTGATCGGCCTGGCGGCGGCGCGTGCGGGTCGCCCGACCTCCGAATACACGGCGCAGGACGGCGAGATCCGGCCCAAGGCCGGAGGGCAGGGATACCGTTTCGGCGAACTCGTCGGCGCCAGGCGCTTCAGCCTGAAGGTCGACGCCAAGGCGCCGCTCAGGAGCCCGGAGTCCTACACGGTCGTCGGCAAGCCGATCGCGCGCCCCGACGTTCCGGGAAAGGTCACCGGCCGGCACATTTTCATGCACGACTTCAAGGTCGACCGGATGCTGCACGCGCGCGTGCGGCGGCCGGCCTCCGTCGGCGCGAAGCTCGTCGCGATCGACGAGAGTTCGATTGCCGACATCAAGGGTGTGCGCGTGGTGCGCATCAACGATTTCGTCGGCGTGCTTGCCGATGGCGAGTGGACAGCGATCACCGCCGCGCGGAAGCTGAAGCTGTCGTGGTCGGACGAGCGCGCGCTGATCGGCAACGAGGGCGTGCCGGCGTGGATGCGTGCCGGCCCGTTCGAGTCCGACGAGTTCCTGGTGCGCAAGGGCGACAGCCGGCAGGCGCTCGCGGGTGCCGCGAAGCGCGTCGCCGGCGAATATTATTGGCCGATGCAGTCGCACGGCTCGATGGGGCCGTCGTGCGCGATCGCCGACGTGCGCGACGGCAAGGCGACGATCTGGAGCGCGTCGCAGGCCACGCACCGGTTTCGCCTCACGATAGCGCGGGTGCTCGGCATGCCGAGCGACGCGGTTCGCGTCGTCTACCTCGACGGTTCCGGCTGTTATGGCATGAATGGCCACGACGACGCGGCAGCCGATGCCGCGCTGCTGTCGCGTGCCGTCGGCCGCCCGGTCCGCGTGCAGTGGATGCGCGAGGACGAGCACGGCTGGGATCCCAAAGGGCCGCCGCAGCTGCTGGCACTCGAGGGCGCGCTGACCGCCGACGGCAAGATCGCCGCGTGGCGCACCGAGATGTGGCTGCCCAAGGCGACCGCGAGCCTGCCGAACATGCCGCTGCTCGGCCCCGAAGCCGCCGGCATCGCGCAGACACCCGGCATCACGACGGGCCTCATCAGCCAGAACGGCGATCCGCCGTACGCGGTGGCGCATCAGGAAGTGCAGGTGCACTGGATCAAGACCTCGCCGCTGCGTCCGTCGAACCTTCGGGCGCCGGGCAAGATCGCGAACTGCTTCGCGGTCGAGAGCTTCACCGACGAGCTCGCCGCCGCGGCCGGCCGCGATCCATTGGAGTTCCGGCTGCAGGGACTTTCCGATCCGCGCGGGATCGAGGTGTTGCGCCGCGTGGCGGCGCTGATCGGCTGGAAGCCGCGTTCCGTGCCCGCGAAAACCGGCGCCGGACGGGGCATCGCCTATATCCACTACAAGCACAACGAGAGCTACGTCGCGATGGCGATGGAGGCCGAAGTCGATCGCTCGTCGGGCGCCATCCGCGTGCGTCGCGTCGCCTGCGCGCACGACTGCGGGCTCGTCATCAATCCCGATGCGCTGCGCGCGCAGATCGAAGGCAACATCCTGCAGACGCTGTCGCGCACGCTGTTCGAGGAAGTCGCCTTCGATCGGGCGCGCGTGACGAGCGTGGACTGGGCAAGCTATCCGATCCTGACGTTCCCGGACGTGCCCGAGATCGTCATCGATGTCGTCGACCGGCCGCGCGAGCCTCCGCTGGGCGCAGGCGAGGCGGCGGCGACAACGGTGCCGGCCGCGCTCGCCAACGCGATCTTCGACGCTGTCGGCATCCGTCTGCGCACCGTTCCGTTCACCCGGCAGCGCGTGCTGGCGGCGCTGGCGTGACGGAGCGGGACGGTCCGAATTTCATTTTCCGGAACTGACGGACGCGGCCGGCGCGCGCTTCCTGATGAAGGCAACCAGCATCGCCTCGGCGTGCCGGATGTGCGCGGTAAGCAGCTTGCACGCCGCCGCCACGTCGCCGGTGCGGCACAGCCGCACCATCGCCGCGTGCTCCTTTTCGGCGCGCGTCCGGCCGCTGCCGGTCAAGGACAGCTGCAGGCGCGTGTAGCGGTCGGTGTTCTGCAGGAGCGCAGTGACGATGGCGAGCGTGCGCGGCTGTTCCGCCCGTGACATGAGCCGCAGGTGGAGCTTCGTGTTGAGCTCGCCCCAGCGGCCCGGGTTCAGCGCCCGGATTTCCACGCGGTATTCCGCGTTGATGGCGTCGAGTGCCGCAAAATCCTCGGCCGTGAGGCGGGGCGCGGACAGGCGCAGCAGCCGGGGCTCGAGCAGCGCGCGCAGCTCGAAGAGCTCGCTGATCTCCGCGTGCGAGAGTCCGGAAACCTGCGCGCCGCGGTGCGGCAGGATCCGGACCAGGCCTTCGCTCTCGAGCTGCACCAGCGCCTCGCGGAGCGGAATCCGGCTCATCCCGAAATCCGCGGCGAGCGCGTCCTGTTTCAGCTGGAAGCCCTCCGGGAATTCGCCGGAGAGAATCCGCCGCCGCAGCTCGTCGGCGGCGGCGAGCGCCATCGTGCGGTGGCCGAGTGTCGGTGGGGTCGCGCTCACATCCGCAGCTCGCGCCGGCTGTCGGAGGGATCGGCGGTGTCCGGGCGCGATCCTTCGTGCTGATGAAGCCGGCAGCAGGATCCGCCGGCAGCGAAGGTCACGCGGCGGCCCTGAGACCGACGTCGGGCAGCTTCGGCCGCGTCGCGAGCGCCGTCTTCATCATCGCCTCGATCGCCGCGCGCTCGGCCGCGGGGAGCGCGAGGCGCGGCGGGCGCGTGAGGTGCGTCCCGCGGCCCATGATGTGCTCGCACAGCTTGATGCACTGGACGAGGTCGGGCCGCGCGTCGAGGTGCAGCAACGGCATGAACCAGCGATAGAGGCTCATCGCCTCGGCATACCGGCCCGCGCGGGCAAGCCGGAACAGCGTCTCGCCTTCGCGCGGAAACGCGTTCGACAGGCCGGACACCCAGCCGACGGCGCCGACCATGATGCTCTCGACGACGACGTCGTCGAGCCCGGCGAAGAGCAGGAAGCGGTCGCCGATCATGTTGTACAGGTCCGTGAATCGCCGCGTGTCGCCCGAGGATTCCTTGAAGCAGACGATCGTGTCGCAGTCGGCGAGCGAGGCGAGGATCTCCGGCGTCACGTCGTTCTTGTAGATCGGAGGATTGTTGTAGACCATCACCGGCAGGTCGGTGGCCTTGGCCACGCTGCGGAAGTGCGCCGCGGTCTCGTGCGGCTTCGACGAATAGACGAGCGCCGGCATCACCATCACGCCGTCGAGACCGATGCGCGCAGCCTCCTTCGCCATGTCGATCGCGAACGCGGACGTGAACTCGGCGATGCCGCTGATCACGGGCAGGCGGCCGCGCGCCACCGCCTTGCCCGCCTCCATCACCGCGATTTTCTCGGCCTTGGCGAGCGAGCAGTTCTCGCCCACGGTGCCGCAGACGATGAGGCCCGACACGCCGTCGCGGATGAGACCCTCCATCACGCGCGCGGTGGCGTCGATGTCGAGCGAGAGGTCGTTGTGGAACTGCGTGGTGACGGCAGGGAAGACGCCTTCCCAGTTGACGCGCTTGCGCATGGCGGACTCCTGTGGCCGAGCCCTGAAGATAGGGCTTGATTTTGGATTGTATAACATATATTGTTTTCGGCGCGACCCTTGCGGGAAGCGGCCGGGAGCCCCCGCCGCCGCTTGGGTCGCGGCAGCGCGGGGCCGTCGCCTTGCGTCCGTTACCTTCCACAGGGAGTCACCCATGATCAGCCGTACCGGACTGTTCTTCGCCATGCTGGTCAGCATGGCCGTCGTGATGCCGGCGCAAGCCGACAAGCTCGACGACATCATCGCTTCAGGCAAGCTGCGCTGCGCCGTCGTGCTCGATTTTCCGCCGATGGGGTCGCGCGACGAGAAGAACCAGCCGATCGGCTACGACGTCGACACCTGCAACGATCTCGCGACGGCGCTCGGCGTGAAGCCCGAGTACGTCGAGACGCCGTTCCCGGACCGCATCCCGGCGCTGACCTCGAATCGTGCGGACGTCGGCGTCGCGTCGACGTCGGATACGCTGAAGCGGGCCCAGACCATCGGCTTCTCGATTCCCTATTTCGCGTTCAAGATGGTCGTGCTGACGAAGAAGGGGATCGGGATCGACTCTTACGCCAGCCTCAAGGGACGCAAGACGGGATCGGTTTCCGGCACGTTCGAGGCGATCGCGCTCGAGAAGGACGTCAAGAAGTGGAATGACCCGAAGGGCTCGTTCCGCGCCTACCAGACGCAGGCCGACGTGTTCCTGGCGCTGGCGCAGGGCCAGATCGAGGCGACGGTCGTGACGTCCACCGTGGCGGCGGCGACGGTCAAGAGCGGCAAGTTCAAGGACCTGCAGGTCGGCAAGGATGCGCCGTACGACATCGACTACGTGGGGCTGATCGCGCTGCGCCAGGAATACGGCCTGCTCCGCTACCTCGATCTCTTCGTGCACCTGCAGACGCGCACCGGCCGCGCGCAGGAGCTCTACCAGAAGTGGGTCGGCGGCACGATGCCGGACCTGACCGTCAAGGGCGTGTATCGCTGAGTTGAACGGCCCCCACGCTCACTCTGTTCGCCGCCCCCCGAGGGGGCGCGCAGTGCTCTTCGGGCGGCCGGGCGGGCACTGACGCAGCCCGCGGCGGCGGTGCCGCGGCGGGTGGCAAAACGGCCTTCGGCCCGGGTACCATGCAGGCGTCATGAATTACACGTTCCACTGGTACCAGGCCTTGCGCGCGTTGCCGGAGCTCCTCTGGGGCGCGCTGGTCACCATCGAAGTCGCCGTGCTGTCGATGGTGATCGGCATCGCCTTCGGCGTATTGCTGGCGCTCGGCCGCAATTCGAAGAACAAGTTGCTGCACGGATTTTCGACGGCCTGGGTCGAGGGCGCGCGCAACACGCCCGCGCTGTTCCAGATCTACATGGCCTATTTCGGCCTCGGCTCGCTCGGCATCTTCGTCGACTCCTTCCCGGCGCTGCTGATCGGCATCTCGTTCAACAACGCCGGCTATCTCGGCGAGACGTTCCGCGGGGGCTTGCGCGCGGTGCCGCCGACCCAGATGCGCGCGGCCCGCTCGCTCGGCATGAGCGCCCCCATGGCGTTCCGGCTGATCGTGCTGCCCCAGCTGTTCCGCACGGTCTTCCATCCGCTCATGAATCAGATGGTCTGGGCCATCCTGATGACCTCGCTGGGCGTGATCGTGGGAGTCAACACCGACCTCGCGGGCGTCACGCAGGAGCTCAACGTGCGCACCTTCCGGACGTTCGAATATTTCGCGCTGGCCGCGGCGCTCTACTACCTGCTCACGAAACTGATCACGATTTCCGCCCGCGTCGCCGCGACGCGGCTCTTCCGGTACTGAGATGAACGACCCCCACGCTCAATGCGTTCGCTGCCCCCCGAGGGGGCGCTCAGTGCCCTTCGGACGGCCGGGCGGGCACTGAGGCTGCCCGACTCCCATGCTCGAAGGTTCGGATTTCGGCCTGCAGGAATTGCTGCTCATGCTCGGCGGCGCCGGCGTGACGCTGCAGATCACGTTCTACGCCGTGCTCGGCGGCACGCTGATGGGGCTGGTGTTCGGCCTGGTGCGCGCGGTGGCGCCGTGGTGGATCAACTGGCCGCTGGGCGGCATCCTCGACGTCTTCCGCTCCGTGCCGCTGCTGATCCAGCTGGTGCTCGTCAATTCGTTCAAGTCGATCCTCAACCTCCCCACGTCGGCCTTCGTGGTGAGCTGCGTGGTGCTCGCCTTCTACACGTCGTCCTACTGCGCGGAGATCGTGCGCGCCGGCGTGCAGGCGGTGCCGCCGACAACGCGGCGGGCGGCGCGGTCGCTCGGGCTCACCTACTGGCAGGACCTGCGCGAGATCGTGTTTCCCATCGCGCTGCGCGTCTCGCTGCCCTCGTGGATCGGCCTCACGCTCGGCGTGATGAAGGATTCGGCGCTGGTGTGGTGGATCGGCGTCATCGAGCTCTTGCGCACCTCGCAGGTGATCATCACCCGCATCCAGGAACCGCTGCTGGTGCTGTGCGTCTGCGGGCTGATCTACTTCCTGATGAGCTATCCGATCTCCCGCCTGGGCGCCCGGCTCGAAGCGAAGTGGAGGGACCTTGATTGAGATAGAAAAAGTCCACAAGGCGTTCGGGCCGCTCGAGGTGCTGAAGGGCATCTCGATGACGGTCGCCAAGGGCGAGGTCGTTTCCGTCCTCGGCGGCTCGGGCTCGGGGAAGTCCACGCTGCTGATGTGCGTGAACGGGCTGGAGCCCATCCAGAGCGGGCGCATCGTCGTCGACGGCACCGAGGTGCATGCGCGCGCGACCGATCTCAACAAGCTGCGGCAGAAGATCGGCATCGTCTTCCAGCAGCTCAACGCCTTTCCGCATCTCACCGTGCTCGAGAACGTGATGCTCGCGCCGCGCAAGGTCTTGGGCAAGGGCCGCGAGGAAGCAGAGGCCATCGCCGTGCGCCAGCTGAAGCACGTCGGCCTCGCGGACAAGCTGACGGTCTACCCGTCGAAGCTCTCGGGCGGACAGCAGCAGCGCGTGGCCATCGCCCGCGCGCTGGCGATGTCGCCCGACTACATGTTGCTGGACGAGGTGACCTCCGCGCTCGATCCGCAGCTCGTCGGCGAGGTGCTCGACACGCTGCGGATGCTGTCGGGCGAAGGGATGACGATGATTGTCGTCACGCACGAGATCTCGTTCGCGCGCGAGGTTTCGGACCGCGTCGCGTTCTTCAAGTCCGGCCTGATTCACGAAATCGGGCCGCCCGAGCAGGTGATCGGCCACCCGCGCGAGCCGGAAACCGCCCAGTTCATGAAATCGGTGTTGTCGAACACCGCAAAACAGGATGCTCCGTGAAGATCACCGCGATCAAGGCTTGGCAAGTCGACCTGCCGATTAAGGAAGGCCGTTACAGCTGGTCGAACGGCAATTTCGTCGAGATCTTCGACGCCACGGTCGTTGCGGTCGAGACCGATGCCGGCATCACCGGCTACGCCGAGTGCTGTCCGCTCGGCTCGGCCTACCTGCCCGCCTACGCGGCGGGCGTGCGCGCCGGCCTGGCGGAGATCGGGCCGAAGCTCATCGGCCTCGACCCCCGCGATCACGGCGTGCTCAACCGGCGCATGGATGCAGTCCTGCGCGGCCACGCGTACGCGAAGGCGCCGGTCGACGTCGCCTGCTGGGACATTCTGGGCAAGGTCGCCGGGCTGCCGGTGTACAGGCTGCTTGGCGGCAGCGAACAGCCGGACATCGCGCTCTACCGCGCCATCTCGCAGCTGCCACCCGACGAGATGGCGCGCAACATCGCCGGCTACCGGAAGGAGGGTTACACCAAGTTCCAGCTGAAGGTGGGCGCCGACGCGAACGACGACATTGCGCGCATCCGCGCGTGTCGGCAGATACTGCAGCCGGGCGACATCCTCGTTGCGGACGCCAACACCGGCTGGACGATGCACGAGGCCGCGCGGGTCGTCGCTGCCGTGCGCGACGTCGACGTCTACATCGAGCAGCCCTGCCCATCGTACGAGGAATGCCTGTCGATCCGGCGCCGGACCGGCCTGCCGTTCGTGCTGGACGAGGTGATCACCGGCACCGATGTCCTGGTGCGCGGGCTCGCCGACCACGCAATGGACGTGATCAATCTCAAGATCTCCAAGGTTGGTGGCCTCACCAAGGCCCGGCTGATGCGCGATCTCTGCGTCGCTTCGGGCATCCCGATGACGATCGAGGACACCTGGGGCGGCGACATCGTCACGGCGGCCATCGCCCATCTCGCACGCTCGACGCCGGCCGAGTTCTGCTTCTCCGCGACGGATTTCAACAGTTACGGCACGGTCACCATCGCGGACGGCGCTCCGCAGCGGGTCGACGGCAGGATGACGGCTTCCGACCGGCCGGGCCTCGGCGTCACACCGCGCTTCGACGTCCTCGGCGATCCCGTGGTTGTCGTCGGCGCCCGCTGAACCGCAAGCCGAGGTCCGCGCCATTCGCACTTCCACGCTCGTCCATGTCGTGAGCTGCCACGCCGAAGGCGAGGTGGGCGACGTCATCGTCGGCGGCGTCGCGCCGCCCCCCGGGGACACGCTCTGGCAGCAGTCGCGCTTCGTCGCGCAGGACGAGACGCTGCGCAATTTCGTGCTGAACGAGCCGCGCGGGGGCGTGTTCCGCCACGTCAATCTGCTGGTTCCCGCCAGGGATCCCCGGGCCCGGATGGGTTGGATCATCATGGAGCCGGCGGACACGCCGCCGATGTCGGGCTCGAACTCGATTTGCGTGGCGACGGTCCTGCTGGACACCGGCATCGTGCCCATGGTCGAGCCCGTGACACGGTTCGCGCTCGAGGCGCCCGGCGGCATCGTCGAGATCGCCGCCGATTGCCGCAACGGCAAGGCCGAGCGGATCACCGTGCGCAACGTGCCATCGTTCGCTGATCGGCTCGAAGCGAAGCTGGAAGTGGCGGGCATCGGCACGCTGACCGTGGACACTGCGTACGGCGGCGACAGCTTCGTACTCGTCGATGCGCAGGCGCTGGGTTTCTCGATTGCGGCCGACGAGGCGAAGGACCTCGCGGAGACCGGATTGACAATCACGCGAGCGGCGGACGAGCAGCTGGGCTTCCGGCATCCCGTGCTGCCGGAGTGGAGCCACATCTCGTTCTGTCAGTTCACGGCGCCGCTTGCTTTCGTCGATGGCGTCGCCGTAGGGAAGAACGCGGTGGCGATTCGTCCCGGCAAGATCGACCGCTCCCCCTGCGGCACCGGCTGTTCGGCCCGCCTTGCGGTACTCCACGCGAAGCGTGTGCTGAAGACCGGCGATCGCTACATCGGGCGCTCGATCATCGATTCCGAGTTCCGCTGCTGCATCGAAGCCGAGGTGCCCGTCGGCGAGAGGGCGGGCATCGTGCCCTCGATTTCGGGGCGCGCATGGATCACCGGGACCCACCAGCACATGCTCGACCCGGACGATCCCTGGCCGGGCGGTTACCGGCTCTCCGACACCTGGCCGATGCACAAGGCCTGAACCCGCTGCGCACGGTTTGGCCGGGCGCATTCGCCGACGCACGACATGGCAACGCACAGCATCGAAGTCATCGATTCGCACACGGGCGGCGAGCCGACGCGTGTCGTCATCGCCGGCGGCCCCGACCTCGGAACGGGTCCGCTCGCGGAGCGCCGCGAGCGATTCCGGCGCGAGTTCGACCGCTTCCGTTCCGCCATCGTCAACGAGCCGCGCGGGTCGGATGTCGTCGTCGGAGCGCTGCTCGTGCCGCCGGAGGACGCGTCGTGCGCGGCCGGCGTCGTCTTCTTCAACAACGTCGGCTACCTCGGCATGTGCGGCCACGGCACGATCGGGCTCGTGGCCACACTCGCGCACCTAGGCAGGATCGGGCCAGGCACCCACCGGATCGAGACCCCCGTCGGGACCGTCACCGCGACACTCGATCCGGACGGGAATGTTTCGATCGCGAACGTCGCCAGCTGGCGCATCGCGAAAGCGGTTACCGTGAAAGTGCCCGGCCTCGGCGCGATCACCGGCGACGTGGCCTGGGGCGGCAACCGGTTCTTCCTGATCGCGGAACACGGCCAGGATCTCGCGCTGGCCAATGTGGACCGGTTGACGGATTTCTGCTGGCGGGTGCGCCAGGCGCTCAACGCGCAGGGCCACCCGGACGTCGATCACATCGAGCTCTTCGGTTCGGCAGTGGCGCCGACCGCGAATTCGCGGAGCTTCGTGCTGTGCCCGGGCAAGGCCTACGATCGCTCGCCCTGCGGCACCGGCACCAGCGCGAAACTCGCCTGCCTCGCTGCCGACGGCAAGCTCGCGGAAGGCGCCGGGTGGGTCCAGGAGAGCATCCTCGGCAGCACCTTCGGCGGCACGTTCCGCTGGCTCGATCGCGCGACGGGCGCAATCGAGCCGGTGATCACCGGCCGGGCGTTCGTGAACGCCGAGGCGAAGCTCCTCGTGAACGACCTCGACCCGTTCGCGCATGGCATCCGCTAGATGAACGGCCCCCACGCTCACTGTGTGCGGCTTCGCCGCATCCCGCTGCGCGGGACCAGCCTTCGGCTGTCCTGCGGCCTTCGGCCTGGTGTTCGCTGCCCCCCGCGGGGGCGGTCAGTGCCCTTCGGGCGGCCGGGCGGGCACTGAATGAAAAAGCGCGTTGCCATCATCGGCGGCGGCGTCATCGGCCTGTCCGCCGCGTATTACTGTGCGCGTCGCGGCGCGCGCGTGACGCTCGTCGATCGCAATCCCGCGCAGCGCGATGGCTGCTCGTTCGAGAACGCCGGCATGCTGGTGACCAGCCATTTTGTGCCGCTCGCTGCGCCCGGCATGGTGGCGCAGGGCCTCAAGTGGATGTGGAATCCCGCATCGCCGTTCTACGTCAAGCCGCGCCTGTCGCGGGATCTCCTCGACTGGGGCATCAAATTCTGGCGCGCGGCCACGCCCGAGCACGTTCGCCGCGCCGCGCCGTTGCTGCGCGATCTCAGCAGCGCGAGCCACCGCTGCTTCGAAGAGCTTGCCGCGCTGCCCGGAAGCGACTTCGGCCTCGTCCGGAAGGGGCTGCTGATGCTGTGCCGAACGCGGCATGTGCTGGATGAGGAAGCCCGCACGGCCGAGTTCGGCCGTGCGCTTGGCATCGCTTCGGAGGTGCTCGACGCCAGGCAGGCGGCGGCGCTCGATCCCGGCATTCGGATGGACATCGCCGGCGCCGTGTACTTTCCGCAGGACTGTCACCTGTCTCCGGATCGCTTTGTCGGGGAGTTGCAGGACCGGGTCGCGGCGGAGGGCGCCGAGTTCGCGTGGAACACCGAGATTACGGGCTGGCGCGTCGAAGGTGGCCGGACGATCCGGGCCGCGACGACGCGCGGAGGCGGTGAGATCGAGGCGGACGAGTTCGTGCTCTGCGGCGGCTCGTGGTCGTCGTCGCTCGCGCACCAGCTGGGCTTGCGCCTGCCGCTGCAGGCCGGCAAAGGCTACAGCCTGACGCTCGCGAAGCCGCGGCAATTGCCGGCCATCTGCGCGATCCTGACCGAGGCGCGGGTGGCGGTCACCCCGTTGGGCGGCGCGCTGCGCTTTGCGGGGACGATGGAAATCGCGGGCCTCAACGAGGACATCAGTCCGGTGCGCGTGCGCGGCATCATCGCGGCCGCTTCGAAGTACTATCCCGATTTCGAGCCGTCGGATTTCGACGGCATCGCGCCGTGGCGCGGGCTGCGGCCGTGCTCGCCGGACGGGATGCCGTACATCGGCCGCACCGCGAAATGCGCGAACCTCTCCATTGCCACCGGCCACGCGATGATGGGCATGAGCCTCGGTCCGGGCACCGGGAAGCTTATCGCCGGGATACTGGCGGGCGAGACTCCATCCTTCGACATGGCGCAACTGTCGCCGGATCGCTACGCCGGGCGGTGACGCGCCGGTGATGCCCCTTTGCCGCCGCCTTCGATGCTGAACACGCGCAGCGTCTTCAGCGCCTTCTGGGTCGCCTACCTGCTGTCGTACCTGTTCCGGACCGTCAACGCGGTGGTCTCGCCGGAGTTGACGCGCGACTTCGAGCTCGGCCCGGGCACGCTCGGGCTCCTCACCAGCGCCTATTTCATCACCTTCGCGGCCGTGCAGCTGCCGGCGGGCGTCCTGCTCGACCGCTACGGACCGCGCCGCGTGGAGTCCGCGCTGCTGGTGCTGGGCGCAACGGGCGCGCTCCTCTTCGCGCTCGCGGAATCGGCAACCGGATTGGTCGTGGCCCGCGCGCTGATCGGCGCCGGGGTCGCCGTCTGCCTGATGGCGCCGCTGAAGGCGATCGCCGCGTGGATGCCGCGGGAGCGGCAGGCGTCGCTTGCCGGCTGGATCATGACGGCCGGGAGCGCCGGCGCGCTCGCGGCGGCCACGCCGACCGAGCTCGCGCTGCGCTACGTCCACTGGCGCACGCTCTTCGCCGGGCTCGCGGTGCTGACCTTCGCCGCCGCGGTCTGGATCTGGCTGCGCGTGCCCGACACCGCGAAGCCGACCGGGAGCCAGAGCGTCGGGACGCTGTGGGCGGGCGTGCGTAGCCTGTTCCTGCACCCGCGATTCTGGTGGATCGCGCCGCTTGCCGGCAGCTGCACCGGTTCGTTCTTCGCGATACAGGGGCTGTGGTCGGTGCCGTGGCTGACGGAAGTCAACGGTTTCGACCGCGGCGTCGCGGCGGGACACCTGTTCTGGCTCGGGATCGTCATGCTCGCGGGGTATCTCGCGCTGGGGGTCTTCTCGGCGCGCATCGCACGGTACGGCCTCGGCCCGCGGCACCTGTTCGCCCTGGGGTTCGCGCTCAACATCATCGCGTTCGCGGCCATCATCGGGCAGCTCCCCGGCACGTATGTCTGGTGGGGGTTCTACGGGCTGGGCGCCGCCACCAACGTCCTCGCGTTCAGCGCGCTGAACGCCGGCTTCGCGGCCGACTTCGCGGGGCGCGCGAATACGGCGCTCAACCTGATGATGTTCGGCGGCGGCTTCGTCGCGCAGTGGGGCATCGGCCTCGTCGTCGACGCGGCGCGTGCGGGCTTCGGCCTCGATGCCGCCGGGGGGCTGCAGTTCGCGTTTGCGCTCGTGCTGACGCTGAACGTGCTGACCTACGCGTGGTTTGTGCTGGGCTGGCGGCGGCACGCCCCGTACTCGTACTCTGCGGTCCCCGCGGCACCACCGAAACGAGCCTGAGCACGCGCCATGCACCTCCACATCCTCGGCATCTGCGGCACCTTCATGGGCGGCATCGCCGCGATCGCCCATCGCGCCGGCTATCACGTGACGGGTTGCGACGCCAACGTCTACCCGCCGATGAGCACCCAGCTCGAGAGGCTCGGCATCGCGCTCACCGAAGGCTACGACGCTGCGCAGCTTACGGGGGTGGCGCACGGCGCCGACGTGTTCGTCGTCGGCAATGCGCTCTCGCGCGGAAATCCGCTCGTCGAGGCGATTCTCGACGCGGGCCTTTCGTACCAATCGGGACCGCAGTGGCTCTTCGAGCACGTGCTCGTCGACAAATGGGTGCTCGCGGTCGCCGGCACGCACGGCAAGACGACGACGGCGTCGATGCTCGCGTGGATCCTCGATCACGCCGGCCTTGATCCGGGGTTCCTGATCGGCGGCGTGCCGCTCAATTTCGGCGTTTCGGCGCGCCTGACCGACAGCGCGTTCTTCGTGATCGAGGCCGACGAATACGATACGGCCTTCTTCGACAAGCGCTCGAAGTTTGTGCACTACAGACCACGGACCGCGATCCTCAACAACCTCGAATACGACCACGCGGACATCTTCCCCGACGTGGCTGCCATCGAGACCCAGTTCCATCACCTCGTTCGCACCGTACCCCGGTCGGGGCGTCTCCTCGTGAACGCCGAGGTGCTAAGCCTCGAACATGTTCTGGCCCGCGGCGCGTGGTCTGAGGTGGAGCGATTTGCCGGCACCGAGTTCGTCGCCACCGATGGCGCGCCGCCGCCCGCTTGGCGGATCGACAGTGACGGCGCGGTAACCCTGGCCGGGGCACCGCAGGGCATCGTGCGTTGGCCGCCCGATCTGCCGCAGCTCGGCCGGCACAACCGCCTCAATGCGCTGGGCGCACTCGTGGCTGCCCGACACGTGGGCGTCCCGGTGGCGGCGGGACTTGCCGCGCTCACCGAATTCGACGGCATCAAGCGCCGCCTCGAGGTGCGTGGAACGGCGGGGGGCGTTACCGTCTACGACGACTTCGCCCATCATCCGACCGCGTTCGCGACGACGGTCGACGGGCTCCGGCGCGCGGTGGGCGCGGCGCGCATCCTCGCGGTGCTGGAGCCGCGATCGAATACGATGAAGCTTGGGGCGATGAAGGACGCGCTGCCGGGAAGCCTGGCCGCCGCCGACCTGACGTTCTGCTACGCGGCGAAGCTCGGCTGGGATCCTGCCGTCGCGCTCGCGCCGCTGGGTACCAAGGCCGTCGTGCACGACGATCTCGACGCCCTTGTCACCGCCATCGTGGCCGAGGCGCGCGCCGGCGATCACGTGCTGGTGATGAGCAACGGCGGCTTCGGCGGCATCCACGACAAGCTGCTGCGGCGCTTCGGCGCGCGCTGATGAAGGTTCGTGCCTTCCGCGGGAAGGCTCCTTTCCGGTCGGCGGGATCGCGACCAACGCGCAAGACACACGGCTGAGCGTGCCGGCGATCGTCTATCTTCACGGCTTCAATTCGTCGCCGCAGTCGGCGAAGGGGCGCATCCTTGCGCGTGCGGCGGCGGCACTTCCGGATCCGCCACGCTTCCGTCTGCCGCAACTCCACCATCGCCCGGCGCAGGCGATGCGTGACGTCTGCGCGTGGATCGACCGTGAGGCGCCGGAGGGGCGTGATCTAACGTTCATCGGCAGCTCGCTGGGTGGTTTCTATGCGACCTGGCTCGCCGAAAAATACGGCGCGCGCGCCGTGCTGATCAACCCGGCGATCCGGCCTTACGAGAATCTCCGTCCGTTTCTCGGCCGCCAGCGCAACCTCTACACCGACGAGGAGTACGAGGTCACGACCGCGCATTTCGAGGAGCTTCGGGCAATCAAAGTGCCGCGGATCACGCGACCCGAACGTTACTTCCTGCTCGTGCGCGCGGGCGACGATCTCCTCGACTGGCACGAGGCAGCCGCGTTCTACGCCGGCGCGTTCCAATACGTCGCCGGCGGCGGTGACCACGGCTGGACCGATTTCGGAGACGAGGTCGGCTCCGTCCTGCGTTTCGCCGGATGCAACGCCTGAGCATGGCGGGACACGTCGCGCGCTCGTTGGCCCGCCGATCCTCGCCGGCGGTACCCCATTTGGCCTGGCCCCGGTCCTTGACGGGCGCCACGATGACCCACCGGTCCGTGCCGGCACGCCTTTTGCCTCCAGACCGTCGTGCATGGTACGGTGGGATATCCTTTTCGCCGGCAACAAGGGGGCATGATGAATATCGGCAAAGCGCTGATCGTCGACGATTCCAAGGTGGTGCAGTTCAAGCTGAAGCGCATGCTCGAAGCGCGTGGCCTGGGCGTCGACACCGCCTCTTCCGGGCATGAGGCGCTGGACTATCTTGAAGAGCCACGCGCCGGACGTCATCTTCATGGACTTCATGATGCCCGACATGGACGGGTACGAGGTCACAGGGATCATTACGACAACTCCGGAGACCGCAACGATCCCGGTGATCATGTGCACCGGACATGACACGCCGCAGGACCGGGCGCGGGCGCGCGAGAACCGTGCCAGTGGCTTCGTGACCAAGCCGGTCGACGACCCCACGCTGGACGCCGTGCTCGCGGAGTTGCTGGAACGTGCGTCGAGCCCGGCTGCGGCTGCGACTCCGGCCATGGTCGCCCCGACAACGGCCGCAGAGCCTGCCGACAGGGTCGTTCCACCCGTGACGGCTGCCCCACCGGCAACAGTCGCCGGGTCGGCTCCACCTGTCGGTGCGGTACCGGCCCCCGCCTCTGCCGTCCCTGCGCCGGCCATGGCCGTGGACGCAGGGCGGATCGCCGAGCGCATCGCGCACGAAGTGGCGGAACGGCTCGTGCGCGAAGCGATGGCCACCCATGCAGCTGCGTCCGAGCGGGCGGTGCGCGAAGTGGCGCAGGAGGCCGCGAAGCAGGCAACCCGCGAGGCCCTGGCTTCGTGGCGCGCCGAGATGGCGCAGGAACATGAAAGCGCGGGGCTTGCGGCCATTGCCGCCGCGACTCGAGCCGCACGTGAGTCCGTGCAGCCGGCCATCGACGCGGCGGAAGCCGCGCGGCGGTCGGAAGCGATGGCCGCCGACGACAAGCTGCGCGAGGCGCTGGCTGCCGTCCACGCGACGGCCGAGCGTGTCGCACGCCAATCGATGGACTCCGCGAAGGCGACGATGGAGGATGCGTCGCGGAAGATGCTGGAGTCGGCGCGCGCCGACATCGCCGACAGTGCCCGGATCGCCGCCGAAGCGGCGGCGAAGCCGGTGGCCGAGACGGCGGCGCGCGCCGTGGCGGAGCATCTCGTGCGCGTCACGCTGGCCGGTGTCCACGAGGAGGAGGCGGCGTTGCGCACCGAGGTCGAGCAGGCGGCCCTTTCCGTCGCCGAGCAGATCACCCGGGAAACGCTGCAGCCGGCGGTTGACGCGGCCGAGGCGGCGCGCCGGTCTGCGGAGGCGAACGCCGAAGCGAGGCTGCAAGAAGCGCTTTCCACCGTACATGAAACCGCGGAACGCGTGGCGCGCGAAACGATGGACTCGGCTCGGGCGACGCTGGCGGATGCGTCGCGGGAAATCCTGGAGTCGGTGCGCAGCGATCTGCAGGAGCGCACGCACGTCGTGGCCGAGGCTGCCGCGAAGCCGGCAGCGGAAACGGCCGCGCGCGCGGTGGCCGAGCACCTCGTTCGCGTCACGCTGGCCTCGGTCACCGAGGATGCGGCGCAGTTGCGCGCCGATGTCGAGCAAACGTCCGTCACGATGGCCGAGCAGGTGGCGCGCGAGATGGTGCAGCAGGCCGTCGACGCCGCCGCGACCGAGCGCCAGTCGGCGGCGCTTGCCGCCGACGAAAAACTGCAGCAGGCGCTGGCCGGCGTCCCGGCGACGGCCGAGCGCGTCGCGCTGGAATCGCTGGAGCTCGCCAAGGCGGTGATGGAAGATGCGTCGCGCGGAGTGCTCGACTCGGTGCGCGCCGAATTGCAGGACAGCGTCCGCCTGGTCGCCGAGACCGCGGCGAAGCCCGCCGCCGAGGCCGCCGCGCGTGCGGTGGCCGAAGAGGTCGCGCACAGCGCGCTGGCGGTGGCGCAGGAAGAGGAGGCCGCGTCGCGCCAACGGATCGAGGAGAGCGCCATTGCCGTCGCGGAGCAGGTTGGCCGCGACCTGGTCAAGCTGGCCTTCGAGGCAGCCCGGACCGGACGGCCGGCTGCGACAAGCGAAGAACCCGCCGGGCAAACGTATGATGTGGCGCGTTCCGGTATGGTCGAAGCGGTCCGCGTCCCCCCGTCGGCACCGTCGGTGCCGGAGCCGCGCCCGCCGGCCTGGTCGTCGCGACCGGTGCTCCTGCCATGGCTCGTCGGTCTGACCGCGGCCGTGGTGTATCTTGTGTACAAGAGCTTCTCATAGCGGAGCGCGGCTCGATTAGTGGCGTGTCGTCCGTCTCGCGCCGCATCGGGTCGATCCGTCGGTCCGTGGCGTTTGCTGGCGGCGGCCACGCTTGGCCCGCGTGGCGCACTGGCGGCGAGTGGTTGAACAGGGGGGAAGGAATATGAAGATCGCAATTGTCGGATCCCGTTACTTCGGCGCACAGGTGTTCGAAGCGCTGCGCAAGGAGGAAGGGGTCGAGTTTTCGAGCGTTGTGGCGCCGGCCGCGGACGACCGGCTGGCGCTCGCAGCGCAGGCGGCGGGGATCAAAGTCCACGTGCTCGAGAATCCGAAGATCGTGCCGGGAGAAGCGATCGCCGTGGGCACGGATCTCATCGTCGCCGCGCACACGCACGCGCGCGTGAGCAACGAGGCGCTCGCCCACTCTCGTCTGGGTGGCGTCGGTTATCACCCTTCGCTCCTGCCGCGGCACCGCGGCATCGCGGCCGTGGAATGGACGATCCAGGAAGGCGACCCGATCGCGGGCGGCTCCGTCTATCACCTGGCCGACGGCTGGGACGCGGGCGCCATCGCTGCACAGGACTGGTGCTTCGTGGCGAAGGGCGAGACCGCTCGCGAACTGTGGGAACGCGCACTGGCGCCGATGGGCCTCGAGCTCCTGGCCAAGGTTGTGCGTCACGCCCGGCTGCACGGCGCGCTGCCCGCCAAGCTGCAGGACCAGCGCTTCGCGACCAAGGCGCCGATGATCAAGAAGTCGGCCTAGCCAGGGCTATCGCGTGTCGAGCCACATCGTCCTCACGTCCCATCCGCTCGGACGCTCGGCGGGACTGTCCCCGCCGATCCGCTGGGGCGCCGCCACGGCGGCCGAGCGGGGGCCGGTGGTGGCGAGCCTCACGAACCCGGCGCAGCGCAATGCGATTGGTACGCATTCGGGCGCATACGCGCTCTACCGCGCCCTCGCGGTGGCGTCGGGACGGCTCGACCGCGACCATCGGCCGGACCTGACGGACACCTCGCCGGCGGAGGTGATCGGCCCGCATCCGCAGTGGGCCGATCCGGACAGGATCGTTTCGCTCGATCCCTGGGGCCACATGGTCGCGGCGGCATTTGCCGCCGAGCTCGCTGCGGGCATCGATCTGCGGCCGTCGATCGCGGTGACCAAGGCGCGGATCAACATGCCGGAGATGAAGGACGCGATCGCGGCGGGGCGGCTCGTCCCGGACGGAACAATCCTGCACGACAACGGCGACGTGCGCGTCACGAAAGCGGCGATCGACCCGGTCTGGCATCTGCCCGGCATGGCTCGGCGCTTCAACGTTGCCGAAGGACAGCTGCGGCGCGTGCTGTTCGAGCAGACGGCGGGAATGTTTCCCGAGCTTGTAACGCGGCCCGACCTGCACGTGTTCCTGCCGCCGATCGGCGGCATGACGCTCTATTTCTTCGGCGATGTCGCCAAGCTGGGTTGCTCCGACGCCAAGGTCGCCTGCCGCGTGCATGACGAGTGCAACGGTTCCGACGTGTTCGGCTCGGACATCTGCACCTGCCGCCCCTATCTCGCGCACGGTGTCGAAGTGTGCATCGAGATGGCGCAGCAGGGTGGCGTGGGCCTGGTCGTCTACAACCGCAAGGAAGGTCGCGCGCTGGGCGAGGTGACGAAGTTCCTCGTCTACAACGCGAGGAAGCGGCAGGTCGGTGGCGACCGCGCGGCGACGTACTTCGAGCGCACCGAATGCGTCGCCGGCGTCCAGGACATGCGCTTCCAGGAGCTGATGCCCGACGTGTTCCACTGGCTCGGCATCGCACGGATCGACCGCTGGGCGTCGATGAGTAACGTGAAGCACGACGCGCTCACCAGCCAGGGCATCGCAGTGGTCGAGCAGGTGGCGATTCCGGACGAGCTCATCCCCGCCGATGCGCGGGTGGAGATGGATGCCAAGAAGGCCGCGGGCTACTATGCGTCGCCAGCCGCGGAACCCCTGGGTGTCGAGCTCGCCAAGGGTCGCGCGCTCGACGATTGATGAACGGCCCCCACGCTCACTCCGTTCGCTGCCCCCCGCGGGGACAGTCAGTGCCCTTCGGGCGGCCGAGCGGGCACTGATACCGGTGCGCGCCGTAAGTAACGAGCCTGCTGCGGCGTGGCACACGCCGGTGCCGGACTCCCATCCCGCCGCAAGGTTGCTGACCGCGGGCGCCGTGCGCGCGCGTTGCGCGGAGATCATGGCGGCGGCCGAACGCGGGCAGACGCGTCATCTCGCCTGGCGTCCGGAGCGGCTCCCTGCGACGGCTGCCTACGTGGCCGACACGATTCGCCAGCGCTACCCCGATCTCGACGTCCCCTACCACAGCCGCTGGCGCCATTTCGAGGCGGGCGGCGCGGATCGTTGGGCGCCGATTGCGTCGGCGTTGACC
The DNA here is from genome assembly GCA_963823215.1 of uncultured beta proteobacterium. Classification (GTDB taxonomy): domain Bacteria; phylum Pseudomonadota; class Gammaproteobacteria; order Burkholderiales; family Casimicrobiaceae; genus CAIWHR01. Next base: position 517,817 of record CAWGKT010000012.1, on the reverse strand, counting down.
GGCGATCGTGCCGAACTTGCACGGACGCGGATCGATCTCGCGATGACCAGCGTGCTGCTCGACGCCGGCGCCGGCCCCGCGTGGCGCTACGCGGATGCGGTGACGGGGACGGATCTCGCGCGCTCCGAAGGGCTCGGCGTGGCGAGCCTGCGCCTGTTCGCGGCCGGAGCGTTCTCGTCGTCGACCCACACGCCGTGCAGGGCCGATGCGCGAGCGCTGGCCGCGCTCGGCACCGTGACGCTCGCGCAAGGTTTCCAGGTCGCGGCGGACAATCCGCTCGTGGGCCTTGACGGACGGGCGGCACTGCTGCGCCGGCTGGGCGCGGTGGCGGCGGCCACGCCCGCGGTCTTCGGCACGCCGGCGCGGCTCGGCCACCTCTACGATTACCTTGTCGCGCATGCGCGGGAAGATGCGATCACCGCTGGATTCCTGCTGGCCACGCTGCTGCGCGCGCTGGGCCCCGTGTGGCCGCCGCGGCAGGTGCTGGACGGCGTGACGCTCGGTGACTGCTGGCGGCATCCTGCGGCTCGCGCCGCAAATCCTGCCGATCCCACCGATGGTTACGTCCCCTTCCACAAGCTCACGCAGTGGCTCGCGTATTCGCTGCTGGAACCACTGGAGGAGGCCGGCCTCGTGGTGACCGGCCTCGACGAGCTGACCGGGTTGCCCGAGTATCGCAACGGTGGCCTTCTGCTCGACCTGGGCCTGCTGGTGCCGCAAGATGCCGATTTCCTGCAGCGGACGCATTCGGTCGGTGACGAGGCCGTCGTCGAGTGGCGCGCGCTGACGGTGATCGCGCTCGATCGCATCGCCGCGGCCGTGCGCGAAGCGCTCGGCGTCTCGGCGCAGGCGTTCCCGCTCGCCCGCGTGCTCGAAGGCGGCACCTGGGCCGCCGGCCGGCGCATCGCCGCGGAACGTCGCGAAGGCGGCACGCCGCCAGTGTCCATCGACAGCGACGGCACCGTCTTCTGATCTTCCTCCCACGCACCAATCGAGGCTACCCCATGTCGGACATGCTCACCGTAGTCGGCCATCCGCTGATCCTGCACAAGCTCACCCACATGCGCCGCAAGGACACGTCGACGGAGATGTTCCGTCGCCGTTTGGGCGAGATCGCGCAATTGCTCGCCTACGAAGTGACGCGTGACCTGCCGCTCGAGCAGGTGGAGATCGAGACGCCACTCGTGAAGATGAAGGCGCCGCAGATCAGCGGCAAGAAGCTGTGCCTCGTCTCGATCCTGCGCGCGGGCAACGGGATGCTGGACGGGATGCTGGAGATCCTGCCCGCCGCGCGCGTGGGCCACGTCGGCCTCTACCGCGATCCGGCCACGCTCGTTCCCGTCGAGTATTACTTCAAGGTGCCAGAGGACATCGCCGACCGGCTGGTCATCGTCGTCGACCCGATGCTCGCCACCGGCCACTCGGCGGCCGCCGCGCTGAATCGCCTCAAGGAGGCCGGCGCCGTGACCATCAAATACGTCTGCCTGCTCGCGGCCCCCGAGGGCGTCGCGGCTCTGAAGCAAGCCCATCCCGACGTGCCGATCTTCACTGCCGCAGTCGACGACCACCTCAACGAGCACGGCTACATCATTCCGGGCCTGGGGGACGCCGGCGACCGCCTCTTCGGCACCAAGTAGCCGCCGCTCCTTCGGTGGAAACGAAAGCGGACGCTGCCAATTCGTGCCGCACAGGATTGCGCGCCAGCCTCGTTACTGCGTGGGCACGAGGTCATGCTCATTTCCGGGGCTTGATCGGGTAAGTTAGCCAAGCACGCAAGTTCGGATCAAACTGAAGTCGAATTCATTCTTCACCTATCGGAGGTCAAAATGAGTCACGCGTCAATGCTGAAGGCCCGACGGCAGCACCAAAAGACCAGGAAACTTCTTGATGTCGCAGCCAAGCAGGCCAAACGGCTGGCGAAGCAGGCATTGGCGGGGCCGGTTGTGAAGAAGGAAAAGGTGAAGAAGGAAAAAGTGAAGAAAGAAAAGGTCAAGACGGAAAAAGTGAAAAAGGTCAAGCTGACCAAGGAGGAGCTTGGCCGGCAAGACGCGAAGAAGAGCACTGCGGGCGTCGGGAAAAAAGGCGCGTCCTAGCCCTTATCGACTCGGACCCCGGGCGGCTCATGTTTGGCGATGAACCGAAACTCGACGCATGCCGTGACCGCCAAGAATGCTGCGGGGCGTCGCAAATTCCCGATAAAATGGCGGGTCCGTGCAGCTTTCCCCTGCGCCCGGATGCGGCCGCGCCGCGAACGCGGCCCGATGACCCGAAGATTTCCGACGAAAGGATCGCCCCCATGAACGTTTCGCAAGGCATGAGAAGAATGCTGTTGAGCGCCGGCGTCGCGCTCGCCTTCGGCGCATTGCTGCTCAATGCTGGCACGGCGTTCGCGCAGCAAAAGATGAAGGTCGCCGCCATCTATACCGTTCCGGTCGAGCAGCAGTGGGTGTCGCGCATTCACAAGGCACTGAACGCGGCGGTCGCCCGCGGCGAGATCGAGTACAAGTTCTCCGAGAACGTCTCCAATGCCGATTACGAGCGCGTGATGCGGCAGTACGCCGAGCAGGGCAACACCTTCATCATCGGCGAATCGTTCGCCGTCGAGGCCGCCGCGCGCAAGGTCGCGAAGGACTATCCGAAGGTGTCGTTTCTGATGGGCTCGTCGGGCAAGTCGCAGGAGCCCAATTTCGCGGTGTTCGACAATTACATCCAGGAGCCCGCGTACCTGTCCGGGATGATCGCCGGCGGCATGACCAAGTCGAACGTCATCGGCATGGTCGGCGGCTATCCGATTCCGGAGGTGAATCGCCTGATGCATGCCTTCATGGAAGGCGCGAGGGAAACCAATCCCAAGGTGAAGTTCTCGATCAGCTTCATCGGCTCGTGGTTCGATCCGCCCAAGGCGAAGGAAGCCGCGTTCGCGATGATCGACAAGGGTGCCGACGTGATGTACGCCGAGCGCTTCGGCGTCTCGGACGCCGCGAAGGAGAAAGGCAAGCTCGCCATCGGCAACGTCATCAACACGCAGGACAAGTACCCGGACACCGTCGTCGCCTCGGCGCTGTGGAACATGGAGCCGACCGTCGACCGCGCGCTGAAGGCGGTCAAGGACGGCAAGTTCAAGGCGGAGGATTACGGCACGTACTCGATGATGAAGCACAAGGGCTCGGAGCTCGCGCCGCTCGGCACCTTCGAGAAGAAGGTGCCCGCTGATCTCCTGAAGAAGGTCAAGGACAAGGAGAAGGCGATCCTCGACGGCAAGTTCTCGGTCAAGGTCAACGACGCCGAGCCGAAGTCCACGCTGTAACCGCGTCAAGCCCTCTCTCGCCCGCGCTCGCGGGGGAGAGGGAGTCGTCGGGGGCCTCCGCCCAAGTTCTCCGTGGAGCGCGCCCGCCGCGCCCGCGTGGGACTTGTCCAGAGGCTCCTTGGAATCCACCGTCCTCACTTTGTCGGGCATCACCAAGCGCTTCGGCGCGCTGGTGGCGAACGACGACGTGTCGCTCGATCTGGCGAAGGGCGAGGTGCTCGCGCTCCTGGGCGAGAACGGCGCCGGCAAGTCGACGCTCGTGTCGATCCTGTTCGGCCATTACGTCGCGGACGAAGGGACGATCACCGCGTTCGGTGCCCCGCTGCCGCCGGGCGATCCGGCGGCGGCGCTTGCGGCCGGCATCGGCATGGTCCACCAGCACTTCACGCTGGCGGACAATCTCACGGTGCTCGACAACATCCTGATCGGCACCGAGTCCTTGTGGCAGCCGTTCTCGCGACGTCGCGCCGCGCAGGCGCGGGTGCGGGAAATCGCGGGGCGCTTCGGCCTCGCCGTGAACACCCGTGCGCGCGTCGGCGAACTCTCCGTGGGTGAAAGGCAGCGGGTGGAGATCCTGAAGGCGCTCTACCGCGGCGCGCGCATCCTGATCCTCGACGAGCCCACGGCGGTGCTGACGCCGCAGGAGAGCGGCGACCTCTTCGCCACGCTGCGCGAGCTCGTGACGGAGGGCCTGTCGATCATCTTCATCAGCCACAAGCTGGACGAAGTGCTGGCGGTGTCCGACCGCATCGCCGTGCTGCGCAACGGCCGGCTCGTGGCCACACGGGCGACGCGCGGGACGACGAAGGGCGAGCTCGCTGAGCTGATGGTCGGGCGCGCGGTGGTGATGCCGACACGCGAGCGCCGCGCGACCGGGGCGACGGTGGTCGCCGTCAATGCTGTGCACGCACGCGATGTCCGTGGGCGGGCGCTCCTCGACGGCATCGACCTGAACGTCGCGGTCGGGGAAATCGTCGCGATTGCCGGCGTGGCCGGCAACGGCCAGCACGCGCTCGCGGAGTTGCTGTCGGGAACGCTCGCACCGGAGCGCGGGACGGTGACGCTCGCCGGTCGGGCGATGTCCGCCCGGCCGCGGGCGTGGGTCGCGGCGCGGGTCGCGCGGATTCCGGAGGATCGCCACGCAGTGGGTGTGGTCGGCGATCTCGCGGTCTGGGAAAACGCGATCGCGGAGCGGCTGCGCACGCCCGCGTTCACGCGCGCGGGCTTCGTGCGCCGCGCCGCGGGACGGGCGCAGGCGCAGGATCTCGTGCGGCGTTTCGACGTGCGGTGCTCCGGCATCGATGTCCTCGCGCGCGCGTTGTCCGGCGGCAACATGCAGAAGCTGATCCTCGGCCGCGCGCTGTCCGTCGGCGCCGGAGAGACGCCGGCGCTCATCGTCGCCGATCAGCCGACGTGGGGGCTCGACATCGGCGCCGTGGCCTACGTGCACCAGTGCCTGCTCGATGCGGCCGCCGCAGGCGCGGCAGTCCTGCTCATCTCCGAGGATCTGGACGAGATCTTCGCCATCGCCGACCGGATCGGCGTGATGTACCACGGACGACTCTCGCTGCTGCGGCCGGCGGAAGGCTGGACGATGGCTGCGATCGGTCTCGCGATGGCGGGTGCCGAAGAGGCGGCGCATGCGGCTTGAGGCGCGCGCCGAGGTGTCCCGGACCTTGCAGCTCGCCGCGCCGTTCGCGGCCATCGTGTTCACGCTGGTCGTGTGCACGCTGCTGGTGGCATGGGCCGGCGTTCCCGTGGGCAGCGCCTACCTGCTGCTGCTCGAAGGCGGCTTCGGCTCGGGCTTCGCGGTGTCGGAGACGCTCACGCGCGCGACGCCGCTGATTCTCACCGGCCTTGCCGTGGCCGTCGCCTTTCGCGCGAAGCTCTACAACATCGGTGCGGAAGGTCAGCTCTACATCGGCGCGCTGGCCGCCGTCGCGGTCGGCGGCGCCGGACTGCCGCTACCGCCGGCATTGCTGTTCCCGTTGATGGCGGCCGCGGCGATGGTGGCAGGCGCGCTTTTGCTGCTGGGACCGGCGCTGCTCAAGACGCGATTCCATGTCGACGAGGTCGTCACGACGCTGCTGCTCAATTTCATCGCGCTCCTGTTCGTGTCGATGCTGCTCGACGGGCCGATGAAGGATCCGGCCGCGCTGGGCTGGCCGCAGTCGGTCGCGATCCCCGCCGAGCTCGAGCTCCCGCGGCTCGCTGCGCGCTCGCGCGTGCATTCGGGCCTGCTGATCGCGCTCTCGCTCGCGGTGCTCGTGTGGATCGTCGACCGCTTCACCGCCTTCGGCTTCGAGATGCGCGCCGTCGGCGCCAACGCGCGCGCCGCCGCCTTCGCGGGAATGCCGGTGCAGGCCGTTGTCGTCAGGACCGCGCTCTTCTCCGGTGCGCTGGCAGGGCTCGCCGGCTGCATCGAGGTGGCGGGGCGCGCCGGGTACTTGACGCTCGACATGTCGCCGGGCTACGGCTACACCGGGATTGTCATCGCGATGCTGGCCCAGCTCAATCCGATCGCCGTCGTCGCCGCAGCGATCTTCGTCGCGGGCATCCTGGTGGGCGCGGACAGCATGAGCCGCGCGATCGCAGTGCCCACGTACATCGCCGACGTCATCGTGGCGGCGTCACTGATCGCGATGCTGGTGGCGACGATGCTGGCGCGCTATCGGATCCATTGGCGCTAAGATGAAACGACCCCCACGCTCGCCTTGCTCGCTGCCCCCCGAGGGGGCGGGTCAGTCCCTTGGGGCGGCCCGGCGGGACTGACATGGCCGCCGACATCCTCGACATCGTCGCCTCGGCCGCGTTCTGGGTTGCGGTGCTGCGCATCGCCACGCCGCTCGTCTTCGGCACGCTGGGCGTGCTGCTCTGCGAGCGGGCCGGCGTGCTGAACCTCGGCATCGAGGGGATCATGGTCGTCGGTGCATTCACCGGCTGGCTCGCCGTTTATCAGGGCGCCGGGCTTTGGGCCGGCGTGGGTGTGGCCGCGCTCGCCGGAGCCGGGCTCGGCTTGCTGCACGCAATCCTCACGGTGCCGCTCGGGCTGTCGCAGCACGTATCGGGCCTCGGCGTCACGCTGTTCGGGACGAGTGTTGCGTCGTATGCCTATCGGGTGACGCTGCCGCAGGTGACGACACCGCCGACGATCGAGCCGTTCGCGCCGATGGGCTGGCTCGGCGTCCCCGTGCTCGATGCGCAGACGCCACTGACGCTGCTCGCGCTCTGCGCGGTGCCCGCGCTCGCCTATATCCTCAACCGCACGCCGATGGGGCTTGCCGTGCGCATGGTCGGCGAGAATCCGGGCGCGGCGGAAGGCCAGGGCATCGACGTCATCGCGGTGCGGATGTGGACCGTCGTCGCGGGCTCGGCGCTGATGGGCGTGGCCGGCGCTTTCCTCACGCTGTCGGCGTTCAATGCGTTCTTCTTCAACATGGTCAACGGCCGCGGCTGGATCTGCGTGGCGCTCGTCGTCTTCGCGTCATGGCGCCCCGGCAAGGCGCTCGCCGGTGCGATACTGTTCGCCGCTTTCGATGCGCTGCAGCTGCGACTGCAGCAGGCGAGCGGGGCAGGGTTGCCCTATCAGGTCTATCTGATGCTGCCGTACGCGCTGTCGATCCTGGCACTCGTGGTCATGGCGCGCCGTGCCGCCTACCCGCAGGCGCTGATGAAACCCTATCGCAAAGGTGAGCGATGAACGCGACGCCCTCTGCTTCGGTGCAATACGATTTCGTCGTCCGCAATGCGGCGTTGCCCGACGGGCGCATGGCGATGGACATCGCGGTGCGCGACGGCCGGATCGCCGCGGTTGCGCCGCATGCCGAGCTTGCCGCCGCACGCGGCGCGACGGAGCTCGACGCGCAGGGGCAGCTCGTGACGCCGCCATTCGTCGACGCGCACTTCCACATGGACGCCACGCTGTCGTTCGGGCTGCCGCGAGTCAACGCGTCGGGGACGCTGCTGGAAGGCATCGCCCTGTGGGGCGAGCTGAAGCCCTTGCTGACGATGGAAGCGCTGGTCGACCGGGCGCTCGAATATTGCGACTGGGCGGTGGCCAGGGGCCTCTGCGCGATCCGCTCGCACGTCGACGTCTGCGACCCGCGCCTGCTGGCCGTCGAAGCGCTGCTGCACGTGCGCGAGCGCGTGCGCCCGTATCTCGACCTGCAGCTCGTCGCGTTTCCGCAGGACGGCCTGCTGCGCTCGGAGGGCGGGCTCGGCAACCTCACGCGCGCGCTCGACAAGGGGGTGGACGTCGTCGGTGGCATTCCGCATTTCGAGCGCACGATGGCCGACGGCGCGGAGTCGGTGCGCATCCTCTGCGAAATCGCGGCGCGGCGAGGGCTCCCCGTCGATCTGCACTGCGACGAGACGGACGATCCGGCTTCGCGGCACATCGAGACGCTGGCGCACCACGCGCGGCGGCTGGGCCTGTCGGGGCGTGTGGCCGGTTCGCACCTGACGTCGATGCATTCGATGGACAATTACTACGTGTCGAAGCTGATCCCGCTGATCGCGGAAGCCGGTGTCGCGGCGATCGCCAATCCGCTGATCAACATCACGATCCAGGGTCGCCACGATACCTACCCGAAGCGCCGCGGCATGACGCGCGTACCGGAATTGATGGCGGCGGGCATCGACGTCGCGTTCGGCCACGACTGCGTGCTCGACCCGTGGTATCCGCTGGGCTCGGGCGACATGCTCGAGGTGGCGCACATGGGACTGCACGTTGCGCAGATGACCGGGCAGGCAGCGATGCGCGCGTGCTTCGACGCGGTCACGGTCGTGCCGGCCAGGATCCTCGGCCTTCCCGGCTACGGCCTCGCGCCGGGATGCCACGCCGACTTCGTGCTGCTCGACGCGCGCGACCCGGTGGAAGCGATACGGTTGCGCGCGGCGCGGCTCGCCGTAGTGCGCCGCGGGCGCATCGTCGCGCGCACGCCTGCGGCGACTGCAGCGCTCGAACTCCCCGGACGGCCCGCGACGACGAATTTCCGGATCGGGAGGTGACGTGAGCGCGCCGGGCCGTCCCAAGCGCGAACTGCTCCCTCTCGGAGGGAAGGCGCGCAGCGCCAAGGGTGCCCCAATGGTGCTGTCGGTCATTCTGATCGCGATGAACGAGGAAGCGTCCATTGCGCGCGCGCTGCGCTCGGTCGCCTTCGCCGACGAGATCGTCGTGGTCGATTCGGGCAGCAGCGACCGCACTGTCGAGATCGCGCGCGAACTCGGCGCGAAAGTCACCGTGACCGATGACTGGCCCGGATTCGGCCCGCAGAAGAATCGCGCGCTCGATCTCGCGACCGGCGACTGGGTGCTGTCGCTCGACGCCGACGAGTGGCTGACGGCCGAGTCCGCGGAGGAGATCCGGCGCGCCGTGGGGGAGGAACCCACCGGCGCTGCGGCATTCCGGCTACCGCGCCGCTCCAGCTTCTGCGGACGCTTCATGCGCCACTCCGGCTGGTGGCCGGACCACGTGGTACGCCTGTTCCGCCGGGGCAGCGCGCGCTTTTCCGACGACACCGTCCATGAGCGCGTCATCGTCGAAGGGAACACCGGCACGTTGCGCGAGCCGATCATGCACGAAACCTTCGTCGACCTCGACGACATGCTGGTCAAGATGAACAGCTATTCGACGCTGGCCGCGAAACGCCTGCGGCAGGACGGCAAGTCGGCGGGGCTGGCCCAGGCGGTAGCGCGCGCGCTGTGGGCCTTCGTCCGCACGTACTTCCTGCGCGCCGGTTTTCTCGACGGCCGCGAGGGATTCATGCTGGCGGTGGCCACGGCCGAGGGCACGTACTACCGCTACGCGAAGCTCTCGCTGCTGCGGACGCGCTGATGCACGCGATCCAGGTCGTCGAGCCGACGCTGGAGGGGTACTCGGGCCACTGTCACGCGCTGGTCTCGAGCTTCGTCCGCGCGGCCGCGCCCGCCGCCATCGACCTGTGGAGTGGCAAAGGAGCGGAGGGCCTGGCCTTCGGGCCGGGCGTCACGATTCACCCGTTCTTCCGGCGGCGCATCCGGCTGCCGCAGTCGCTCTACCTGCTGCGCCGGCTCGTCCGCGGCCCGGGCCGGATCGTGATCACGACCGCGCGCACGAGCGACCTCGCGCTGCTCGACGTTGCCGCTCGTGGACACATCGGACCCGACCGGGTCTTCCTCTATTTCCACTGGATTAGGCCGACGTCGCGCAAGCTGCGTCTCCTGCAACGGTTCGCGGCCCGGCAGCCGGAGGTCGTGATCCTCGGCACCACGGACAGTGTCGTCGAGGTGTTCCGCGGTTGTGGGTTCGCACATGTTCTGCCGCTGCCGTATCCGGCACCGCCGCCGCCGGACGCGGCGGGTGTGGTGCCGTTCCGGCAGTTGCTCTACGCGGGCGCCGCGAGGCAGGACAAAGGCTTCCGGATCGTCGTGGATCTGGTCCAACTTCTGGCAGCGCGCAACGAAGTCATTCCGATCGCCGTCCAGACGACCGCCGATCACTACGGCAAGTACGATGCCGCGACCCGCGCGGACATCGCGCGGCTCGAGGCCACGCACTACCCGTCGCTCACGCTGATCCGCGACACGCCCTCGCCGGAGGCGTACGCTGCGAACTTCCCAGGCAGCATCTGCCTGCAGCCTTACGATCGCGCGGATTTCCGCGACCGCGTCAGCGGCGTGACGCTGGACGCGCTGGCGCATGGGTGCCCGATCGTCGCCACCGCGGGCACGTGGAGCGCCGCCCTGATCGAGCCGTTCGGCGCCGGCATAGCGCTTGCCAACCCCGATGCCGAGAGCCTGTACGTCGCCGCGACGACGCTACGCGCGGATTACGCGCGCTACAAGGCGGCCGCGTTGGTCGTGGCGGGCGCGCCCAGCCGCGATTCGTGGGCACCGCTGCTCAACCGATTGCGATCGTGAATGTCGATCAACGGCTCTTTCTGGCCCTGGCCGGCAACCGGATTGCGTCGATGAAGGCCGCGAGTCCCGGGGATACCTGGAGTTCTGGTCTCGCCGACGCGCAGAAAGGCGCGAACCTTCGGCCATTGGTTGCTACAATCCGTGGGGTCTACGCGGGGAGCGCCAATTCGATGGCCCCCTGCATTCCGAAACATTGCGAACAGGGAGTCCCCCATGCCTGGCCTGCTTCCGAACATCGATCCCGACGGCCTGCTCGAGTTCTCGGTGGTCTATACCGACCGGGCCCTGAACCACATGTCCCGGAAGTTCCAGGGCGTAATGCGGGACGTCTCCGGCGTGCTCAAGGAGGCCTATGGTGCACGCTCGGCCATCGTCGTGCCCGGCAGCGGCACGTTCGGCATGGAAGCTGTGGCGCGGCAGTTCGCCGCCGATCGCCGCTGCCTCGTGATTCGCAGCGGCTGGTTCAGCTATCGCTGGTCCCAGATCTTCGAAATGGGGCGCATACCATCGTCCTGCACGGTGCTGAAAGCCCGCCGCGCGCGCGCCGGGGCGCACGAGCCGTTTGCGCCGCCACCCATCGACGAGGTCGTGTCCACCATCCGCGCCGAGAAGCCTGCGGTCGTGTTCGCGCCGCACGTCGAGACCGCCGCCGGCGTTATCCTGCCCGACGACTACCTCCGCGCGGTGGCCGACGCCGTGCACGAAGCGGGCGGCCTGTTCGTGCTCGACTGCATCGCCTCGGGCGCCATGTGGGTGGACATGAGGGCCACCGGCGTGGACGTGCTGGTGAGCGCCCCGCAAAAGGGCTGGAGCGGCTCGCCCTGCTGCGCCTTCGTGATGCTGTCGGATCGCGCCCGCGAGCGCATCGACGGCACCACGAGCACCAGCTACGCGGCCGATCTCAAGAAGTGGATGCAGGTGATGGAGGCCTACGAAGGCGGTTCGTACCTCTACCACACGACGATGCCTACCGATGCGCTCGCGCGAACGCGCGACGCGATGCTGGAGACCCGCGCGCGCGGCTTTGCGCAACTCACTGCCGCTCAGGAGAAGCTCGGCGCAAGGGTGCGGACGCTGCTCGAGGGAAACGGCTACGCCAGCGTTGCCGCTGCAGGTTTCAAGGCGCCCTGCGTGGTCGTGAGCTATACGGACGACGCGGGCCTGCAGAGCAGCAAGACCTTCCTCGAACTCGGTCTGCAGACGGCGGCGGGCGTGCCGCTCCAATGCGACGAGGGCGCCGACTTCAGGACCTTCCGCATCGGCCTTTTCGGCCTCGAGAAGCTCGGCCACATCGAGCGAACCGTGGGCCACCTCGACGAGGCTTTGCAGGCGATCGCGCGGGAACGCCAACGGGTCCCGGCCGCCGACTGACCGGTCCGGTTCGCTCGTCGATGCCGGAGGCGGTTTCTCGCCTCGAGGTTTTGTCCGGCAAGGCGTGATCGCGAAACGCGGGAACGATCTATTGGGCCCGGACGCAGCCGGCAGGGGTGCTCCCCTCATGCTGCACCGCAGCGGGCATTTTTCGGCACGAAACGTAAGATTCGCGGCATGCGCCGGGATTGCCCGGCGCTTGTTTCTTCGATGCCTGCCAATGCACCCTTCGCGGCCACAAGCCGATTCCGGCTCTGGCACACCTTCTGCTCCGCATGGTCCAGCAGGATCCGACTCGCATGAGGAGCAGCGGTATGGATACCGTATTCCGCGCCCGCCGGGCGCCAGCCGTCCACAGGAATGCCGCCGCCTGTCCTGCGATCGCCCGCGAGCGGCACCATGCGGCACGCAACTACGACCCATTGCCGGTCGTGCTTACGCACGGCGACGGCTGCTGGCTTTGGGACGTGCACGGTCGCCGGTATCTCGACATGATGAGTGCGTTTTCGGCGGTGAGTCACGGCCACGCGCACCCGCGCATCGTGCAGGCGCTGGTCGAGCAGGCGCAGCGGCTTGCCGTCACGTCCCGCGTCTTCCACAACGAGCTGCTGCCTGCATTCCTGCAACGTTTGACCGAAGTGACCGGTCTCGACCGTGCGCTGCCCGCGAACGGTGGCGCCGAGGCCGTCGAGACCGCGCTGAAGGCCGCACGCAAGTGGGGTTACAAGGTCAAGGGCATTCCCGCTGACCGTGCCGAAATCATCGTCTGCGAGGGCAATTTCCACGGCCGCTCGATCACGATCGTGGGCTTCTCGTCCGAGCCGCAGTATCGCGATGGTTTCGGACCGTTCACGCCGGGTTTCCGGCAGGTTCCCTATGGTGATGCCGAGGCGCTCGCGCGCGCGATCGGCCCCGACACCGCGGCGTTCCTCGTCGAGCCGATCCAGGGCGAAGGCGGCATCGTCATTCCCCCGTCCGGTTATCTCGCAGAGTGCGCGCGTATCTGCCGTGATAGGAACGTGCTCCTGATCTGCGACGAGATCCAGACCGGCATGGGTCGCACCGGAAAATTCCTGGCGTCCGAGCACGAGAACGTCCGGCCCGATGGCGTCATCCTCGGCAAGGCGCTGGGCGGCGGTCTGCTGCCGGTGTCGGCGCTGGTCGGCACCGACGACCTGATGCAGGTGTTCACGCCGGGCGACCACGGCAGCACGTTCGGCGGCAATCCCCTCGCGGCTGCCGTCGGCCTCGCGGCGCTCGAAGTGCTGTTCGACGAGGGCCTGATCGCGCGTTCGGCAGAACTCGGTGCGCATCTGCTCGCGCGCCTGCGGACCGTCCCGAGCCCGCTGATCCGCGAGGTCCGCGGCAAGGGCCTATTCATAGGCGTGGAGGTCGACCGCGAACGGATCACGGCGCGCGACGTCGTCGACCGGCTGCTGGCGCGCGGCATCCTGTCGAAGGACACGCATGGCGCCGTCGTGCGGTTCGCGCCGCCGCTCACGATCGACCGCGTGACGCTCGATTGGGCAGTCGAGGAAGTGCGTGCCGTGTTCATCGAGCTGGGCGGCGGCGTCAGACGCGCGGCGTAGAAAGCGCGGCGCTATACTGCGCCCATGGGTAAGCCCACGCTCGCCGGCAAGCTCGTGGTCGCGATTTCGTCGCGGGCGCTCTTCGACCTGACGGAAAGCCACCGGATCTACACGGTGGAAGGCGTGGGCGCCTACCACCGCTACCAGGTCCTGCACGAGGACGAGATACTGGCGCCGGGCCCGGCGTTCATGCTGGTGAAGAAGCTGCTGCGGCTCAATCGCCCGGACAAGCAGTACGTCGAGGTGATCCTGCTGTCGCGCAACTCCGCCGACACGGGCCTGCGCGTGTTCAACTCGATCAAGCACTACGGTCTCGACATCACGCGTGCCGCATTCACGAAGGGCGAGCCGACATCGCGCTACGTGCCGGCGTTCGGCGCACACCTCTTCCTTTCGGCCGATCAGGGCGACGTGCGGCGCGCGCTCGACGAGGGCCACGCCGCGGCGACGATCTTCCCGAGCGCGGGCGGCACCAACGAAACCGACGAGCTGCGCATCGCGTTCGACGGCGACGCCGTGCTTTTTTCGGACGAGGCCGAGCGGGTCTACCAGGCCAGCGGGCTCGCGGCGTTCTCGGCAAGCGAAACGCAGTCGGCGCTCGAGCCGCTGGTCGGCGGGCCTTTCAAGGAATTTCTCGCGGGGCTGCATCGGATCCAGGCCGATTTTCCGGAGGACAAGAGTCCCATCCGCACGGCGCTCGTCACCGCGCGTAGCGCGCCGGCGCACGAGCGCGTCATCCGCACGCTGCGCGCGTGGAACATCCGGATCGACGAGGCGCTGTTCCTCGGCGGCCTCGACAAGGGCGAATTCCTGCGCGCATTTCGCGCCGACATCTTCTTCGACGACCAGCGCACGCACGTGGAATCCGCGCTGAAGCACGTGGCGGCCGGCCATGTGCCGCATGGCGTTGCCAACGAAGAGCAGCTGCCGACCCGGTGAGCGCGCCCGACAACCCGTTCTCGCTGGCCGATTGGCGGCAAGCGGTGGCCGAGCATTACGCGGCGGTGCGGGCGCTGGCGGACAGTGATGCCGCGGCCGCGGCGGCGCAGTTTCGCGCGGTTCGAAGTCGCCTGTTGCGCCGGCACCCGGACAGCCCCGTCGCGCCGGGGCGGCGCGCCGCGTGGGGCGGACCCCAGTGGTACCCCTATGATCCGGCGTTCCGGGTACGCGGCGCGATCGACACGAGGTCCGCGCGGCAAACCTTCGAGGTCGCGCTTGTGGACGACGGCATACTTCGCTGCACGCGTGTCGCCCAAGCACGGTTTTCGCTCGCGGGTCGTGCCTCGGCCCTCGCGATTTATTGGCTGGAGGGCTACGGCGGCGGGCTCTGGCTGCCATTCTCCGACACGACGAGCGGCGCCGACACCTACGCCGGCGGTCGTTATCTCTACGACACGGTCAAGGGCGCCGATCTCGGCATCGCCGGCACGGAGATCGTGCTCGACTTCAATTTCGCCTACAACCCGTCGTGCGCGTATGACGAGCGCTGGTCCTGTCCGTTGTCTCCACCGGAGAACCGGCTGCCGTATGCGGTGGCGGCGGGCGAGCGGATGCCGTTCTGACGCGACCCGTCCGCGTCCGCGGCAACGCTCAATCGGCGACGATCCGTCCGAAGAAGGGGTACTGCGGATCGTTGTAGCCGGGCGTCGAGGGATGCCCGGGCGTCACCAGCGAATCGACGAGCGCCTCGTCCTCCTCGTTCCACTTCGTCCCGACCGCGGCGACGTAATCCTGCCATTGGTCGAACGTGCGCGGACCGGCGATCACGGACGTCACGATCGCGTTCGCCCACAGCCACGCCAGCGCGAACTGCGTCGCCGTGCGGCCCGTCTTCTCGGCGTGCGCCTGCAGGATCTGCGCGATCGCGAGCGACTCCTCGCGGAACTCGGTTTCCATCATGCGTGGGTCCTTGCGCCCCGCGCGCGAATCCTCGGGCACGACGCCGGGCCGGTACTTGCCGGTAAGCAGGCCGCGCGCGATCGGCGAATAGGGAGCGACGCCGATGCCATAGTGATCGCAGGCGGGCAGGATCTCGACCTCGGGTGTGCGGTTCAGCAGGTTGTAGTACGGCTGACACACGACCGGCAACGGCACCCCCTGCGCCTCGCATTCGCTCACGACCTCCGCGATGCGCCAGCCGCGATAATTCGACACGCCGAAATAGCGGATCTTGCCGCTGCGGATCAGGTCGCCGATGGCGCCGACGGTCTCCGCGAGGGGCGTGTCCGGATCGTCGCGGTGCAGGTAGTAGATGTCGATGTAATCGGTGGCCAGGCGCGCGAGGCTGTCGTCGCATGCGGCGAGCAGCCAGCGCCGCGACAGCCCGCCATCGTGCGGCTTCGCGGTCAACGCGTTGCCTGCCTTGGTGGCCAGGATCCAGCGCCGCCGGTTGGCCTTGATCGCGTTGCCGACGATCTTCTCGGAGGCGCCACTCACGTAGGCATCGGCCGTGTCGATGAAGTTGACGCCGGCATCGAACGCGACGTCGACGATCCGCCGTGACTCGGCCGCGTCGGTGCGATCACCGAATGTCATCGTGCCAACGCACAGCGTGGAGACCTCGAGTCCGCTCGCGCCCAGCCGCCGGTATTCCATGATCGTCCTTTCGTTCGGGCTCGCCTGGTGGCGAGCAACAAGGCGCGGCCTGGCGCTGCCCGCACCGGGCCGGCCCCTTGGTTCGCGCTAGCCGGGGACGGCAGGCCGCAGGCGCTCCATGTTCGGTATCGGCAACGCCCGCCGCAACACCGTTTCGCCGAGCCACTCCGCCGCGCGCTGCGCCCGGGCCGCAACCGTTTCCGGCGGCATCTGCAGGTAGTCGTCGTTGTACACGTCGAAACTGTAGTCGCCGCAATAGCCGATCGCGTCGAGTCGGGTGATGAAATCGGCGAGTCCCTCGCTGTGCGCGCCCTCGCCGGGAAAGACGCGGAAATGCGTCGCGGTGGCCGTCTGCTCCTCGGTCGAGCGGATCTCCTGCCACATGTAGTCCGACAGCTGCACCAGAAAAATCTGCTCCGGGTCGATCGCGTCGAGGTCATCCAGCGCGATGCCGGTGGCGAGCACGTCGAAGGCGTCGATGGCGAGCCCGAGGTTGGGGCAGTTCGCGCGAAACACGATCTCGCCGGCGGCGGAGAAGTCCTTCGCGGTTCGGCTCCACGACACGCCCTTGTAGGCGATCCGTATGCCGAGCGGAATCGCCAGGATCGCGAGCATGCGCAGGTCGCGGGCGATCGCATCGGCGTCCGCCCCGGCGTGCGTCGACGTCGAGGCCTCGACGAGCAGGCGTCGTCCGCCGAGGCGTCCGCAGATTTCGAGCATCGACTTCGCGACGTCCACCTTGTAGGCTTGGAGACGGCCGTCCAGCCCCTCGAAATCGCGCAGCATCTCGAGGCCCGTCACGCGCAGACCGCTCTCGCGCACCGCGCGCACGCCGGCATCGACGCCGGACGGATGGCCGACTACGTCGCTGGCCGCGATCATCACCTGCGAAAAGCCGGCGCGGCGCACCGCGGCCAGCTTCACCTCCAGCGCGCCCGCGAGCGACGCCGTGTCCATCCCGAAGTCGCTGAATATCATCGCGGCGCCGTCGAAGGCGCGGGCTCGTCGTGCACGAGCTCGAACATCACGCTGCCCAGGGACGCCGTCGTGAGGGCGCCGCGATCGCTCGCGTGAACCTTCTCCGAGACGAGAAACTCGATGCCGCGTTTCTGCAGGATCCCCACGGTGGCCAGCACGTCGGGCGTCCCGAAGCCGATGCGCTGCAGGTGCTCCTCGGAAGGCGAGTACCGCGCGACTTCGTCGGGCTCGATCAGCTGCAGATAGAAGCTGCGGCAAGGGCTCCGGAGCAGCAGCCCCTTGGGCAGAATGCCGAAACGCACGCTGTCGGGCAGCGGCGCAAAGCCGAAGATCTGCGAATAGAACGCGACCCAGTCCGCCGTGCGATCGGCGCCGACGTACTGGACAATGCCGAAGAAATGCAGGCCGCCGAGCGCGGGCGGACGCTGGTCGACCGTGGGAATGGCGAGAAAATCGACATCGTAGATCGAGAATTCGTCGTACCGGTCGACGAAGTAGATGAGGCTCTCGCCGACGCCATGAATTGCGGGAATGTTGAGTTCCATCGCCCGCGCCCGCACCGGGATCTCCCACGCGCCGAGCTCGCGCGCCCGGCGGAACGCCGCGTCGGCGTCGCGGACGCGGACCGCGAACGCGCTGATCACGGGCCGTTCGGTCGGCTGCACGGTGCGCGGGACATCGGCCGCCTGCGCGTTGACGATGATGTTCATCGTGCCCTGGCGGTAGAGCTCGACCTCGCGGGATCGGTGCCGCGCGATCGGCCGGAAGCCCATCCTTTCCAGCACGCCGCCCAGCGCCTGGGGCTTCGACGTGGCGAATTCGATGTATTCGATCCCGTCGAATCCAAGCGGGTTGTGGGGATCCGGGACCGCTTCGCGATCCAGTGCGTTCGTCATTCCGATTCCTCGCCGCAAGGCCACTGACTGGCCACGTCACATCATAGCGCAGGAACGTGTAGCCACGGATCTGGGCGCGCACGCCGGCGCCGCACCCTGCGAGATGGCAGACATGGTCTCGTCGCGCGCAAGGAGGCAGCAGCAACGCTATCGCGACCCGGCGGCTCCGCCCATGGCCTCGCGGCGAGTGGCGACGGCAGCGACAAGCGCTGCCATCGCCTGCCGGCCGCGTTGCGCGCGTTCGACCCGGTTCAGACGTTCCGCCAGGGATTTTACCGGCGCCTCGAGACTCAGCGGGACCCCATTCGGAAGCATGGAAAGCATGCCGACCAGGTCGAGGTTTCCGTCGCCGGGAAAGGCGCGCTCGTTGCGCGCCTGGTAGATCATCGCTTCGAAATCGACCGGACGCGGCCCGACGGCATCGCAGACCTGGATGTAGTCGATCAGCGCCGGCGGCACCGCGGCGAGATCGGCGAGCGTTCCTCCGGAACGGTCGACATGGATCGTATCGATCATCAATCGGACATCCGGGTGTCCGCATGCCTCGATGACGGCCACCGCTGCGCCAATGGTCGCAATCCCCGTCCAGGGAGTCGGCTCGAGGTTCATTCGGATGCCGTATCGGCGCCCGAGCTCGCAGAGTCCGTGCAGCAGATCGGCGAGCACCCGCGGATCCGCCTCGTCCCCGTTGACCACCGCCTCCCGTGCTCCCAGTACCGCCGCGGACTCCAGCACCGGCTCGAACGCGGCCAGGTCGACGCCCCGTTTCAGCCTGAACACGCCGCAGTCGAGGACAGCCACTCCGGTGTCCCGCATCCGCGCCAGCGTTTCCCGTCGCATCGGCGAATCGCCGAGCATCGGATGCTGACGCTCCCCGGGTGGCGCCGCCGGATGGAGCCGGAGTCCGACGTGGGTGAACCCCGAAGCGCTTGCGACCTCCACCAGTTCCGGTGGAGTCAGTTCGAACAACGTGAGGTGGTCGAGCGATGCGATGGGCACGGGAATGCACTCCAGCGTCGGGCGTGTCGCCGCGGCGCGGTCAGGGTTGCTCGGCTGTCCGTGGCATGCCCGGAAGGGTGGCAAGCACACGGTCGCCCAGTCCTCCGTCGAGCCGCACGTCGATGCCGGTCACGTAACTCGCCTCTGGCGCGGCCAAGTGAACGATCGCGTGCGCGACATCCTCCGCCGTCCCGATCCGTCCGAGCGGGATCGCTTCCTGCCGCCGCCTGAGCAGCTCGGCGTCGCGATAGATGGGTTCGGTGAGCGGCGTGCGGATGAGGCCGGGAGAGACCGAGTTGACGCGGATGCCGTCGGGGGCCCACTCCTGGGCCAGCTGGCGGCAGAGCATGACGAGCGCCGACTTGGCCGGCGAATAGGCGCCGAGATTGGGAAACGGGTAGTGCGCCGATACCGAGGCCACGGCGACGATCGCGCCCCGCCTCTCCGCGAGCGCCACGCGTGCCGACCGCGCCAGCAGCCAGGTCGCGCGGGCGTCGATGGCGAAGACACGGTCCCAGTCGGCAACTTCGAGCGTTGCCAGCGGGGATCCGCGCGCGATGCCGGCATTCGATACCAGCACGTCGAGGCCGCCGCAGCATTGCACGGCGTCCTCGGCAACGCGTATGCAGGCGGATGCGTCGCCGAGGTCGCCGTGAACAGCGTGGGCCTCCGCGCCTTGCGATGCCAATTCGGCAACCAGGTAATCCAGCGTCGGGCCGGCCCTCGAGGCGGCGACCGCAACCGAGAGCCGAAGCCCGCGCGCGCGGGCCGACTCGAGCAACGCGAAACAGGTCGCACGCCCGATGCCCCCGGTTGCACCGGTCACGAGCGCGCGCAAAACACCCACCGCTCCCGCCGTCAAGGCAATTCTCCAATCCAAGCCGTCAGAGCAGCCCGGCCACCTAATGAGCGGCGAACTGAAACCTCAGTTAATCGCAAGTTGCCCGCACTGTCAACGCCTGGGTCGCTGCGGCGGCGAGTGCAGGAGGGCGCGCAGTCGCATGACGCCGCGGCACACGGAAAAGGGCGTTTCCCTGGCGCCAGCTCGTTTGCGAAGGCAATCCGGGAGAGGCCGCCGCGGCACCGGGAATATCGCCCCGTTCACTGCGCCCGTGTTCGGCACCCTTGACAACGCTGCTGTGCTGCGGTCAACTGAAGTACCACATCGACGGACACGGGTCGAATCCCCGCCATGCGCTTTCCGCACCTTTTTCAGCCCGGCCGGATCGGCCCGCTGGAAGTCCGAAATCGCATCATCGCCTCGCCGATGGAGCGCAACTACTGCACGGCCGAGGGGCGCGTCACGCAGCGCTACATCGACTATCTGGAGGCGCGTGCACGGGGGGGCGTGGGCACGATGTATACGGAGGCCACGTACGTCGATCCGCGCGGGCGCGGGCGCGAGCTGCAGATGGGACTCTACCGCGACGACCTGATTCCCGACCTGCGCCGGCTGACCGACGCGGTACATCGGCACGGGGCTCGCATCGGGCCCGAGCTGCACTACGGCGGACGCGTCGTGAACCCGGCGGTGAGCGGTCTGCAATCGCGCGCGCCCTCGGTCGTGCCGTACGCCGGTGCAGGCGGATCGTCCCCGCGCGCCCTGAGTCGCGACGAGATCGCCGAGATCGTCCAACGCTTCGCCGATGCCGCGGTCCGCGCCCGTGAGGCGGGCTGCGACTTCGTCGGCATTCACGGTGCGCACGGGTATCTGCTGAGCCAGTTCTTCTCGCCCCATTGCAACAAGCGCGACGACGAATACGGGGGCGATCTCGCGGGGCGCATGCGGTTTCCGTTGGAAGTCGTGCGCGCCGTACGCAACGCGATCGGCCCGGACATGCCGATCGTCTATCGGCTGAGCGGCGACGAGCACATGCACGACGGCATCACGATCGAGGACGTTTGCCGGATGGCCCCGCACCTGCAGGCCGCAAGCGTCGACCTCATCGACGTCTCGGCGGGGATGTACGAGACCAACTGGTGGATCACGCAGCCGATGGAGATGCCGCAGGGCGTGCTCGCGCCGCTCGCGCGCGAGGTGCGCAAGCACGTCGACGTTCCCGTGAGCGTCTCCGGCCGGATCACGGACCCCAGCGTGGCCGAACACCTGATCGAATCGGGAACCTCGGATTTCGTGACCCTCGGCCGCGCCTTGCACGCGGATCCGGAGTTCCCGGCAAAGGCTCGGGACGGGCGAACGGACGAGATCTGCACCTGCATCGCCTGCAATCAGGGATGCAGCGACATGCATTCGCGCGGCCTGCCGATCGTCTGTCTCGTGAACACCACCACGGGACGTGAACGCGAGTACGCGATCCGGCCGGCACCGGTAACGAAGCGCATCACCGTGGTCGGCGGCGGGCCGGCCGGACTCGAGGCCGCGCGCATCCTGGCCCTGCGTGGACACGCGGTGACGCTGTTCGAGCGTGACGAGGAGCCGGGCGGCCAGATGCTGCTGAGCCGTCTCGCGCCCGGTCGCGAGGAGTTCGCCGGCCATCTGCCATGGCTGGCCGGTGCCGCCGCGCGCGCCGGCGTCACGCTTCGGCTCGGCGTCGAGGCGAACGCGGACCGGGTCCTCGCCGAGCGTCCCGATGTCGTGATCGTCGCCACCGGTGCGACGCCCGGCCTGCCGGCGATCCCCGGCATCCTCGACAGCCCGGTCGTCGACCCCTACGAGATCCTGCGGCGTCCGCACGGCGGCATCGGGCGCGCGCTGGTCATCGGCGGCGACATCCGTGGTGTGGCCATCGCGCGGATGCTCGCGGACAAGGACGTCGACGTCGTCCTGGTCGAGCCGTCCCGTGAGCTCGTGACCGACATCGGGATGCGGTCGCGGCGTTTCCAGATCGGCGCGCTGGAAGGGAATGCCGAATGTCACGATCTGCCTCGGAACCACTGTCGAGGCCCTCGGCGAGCGCACGGCCGTGCTCTGGGACGGCACCGGACGCTGGGAGGTGGAGATCGACCTGGTCGTGCCCACCCGGATGCTGCTGCCCGTCACCGGCGTCGCGGACGAACTGTGCGAGCGGGATCCGTCGCTCGAGGTGCACGTCCTGGGCGACTGCGCGCAGCCACGTACCGCGCTCGAAGCGATCCACGACGCCGCGGCACTCGCGCATCGGCTCTAGGGCCTTCGCAGGGAACCGGCGCAGTGTCAGGAGAACGCCGTGCGCAGGCAATCCGCGGCCGACATTCGCAAGTCGCTGCCCCGCGAGGGGCAAGGGATCCGGGCGGCACGGCCGGCCGGATCGCTCACCGCGCACGTCACCGAGCGGATTCGCGAGGCGATCATGGACGGGCGTCTCGCGCTGGGGGAAGCGCTCTCCGAGCTCAAGCTCGCGGCCGCCTTGAACGTCAGCCGGACGCCGATCCGCGATGCGCTGACCGCGTTGCAACTCCAGGGGCTCATCGACATTCGGCCTCAATCCGGAAGCTTCGTGTTCATGCCCTCGGAGGAAGATGTTGCCGAGCTGGCCGAGTTCCGGCGTGTCATGGAGTTGACGGCACTGCGGTTCTGCTTCGCCCGGCGACGCGACGAAACGCTGCGCCAGATGCGTCTCGCCGCCGACGCGATGGAGCGGGCAAGGGACGCGGACGATCGCCTGGGCGTCGCCCGGTCCGACACCGCGTTCCACCAGGCCATCGCGGAGAACAGCGCGAACGAGTACCTGATCGCAGCCTATCGCCTGATGTCCGGCCGTGTGGCGGCCCTGCGCACGCACAAT
This sequence comes from uncultured beta proteobacterium, assembly GCA_963823215.1. Lineage (GTDB taxonomy): Bacteria > Pseudomonadota > Gammaproteobacteria > Burkholderiales > Casimicrobiaceae > CAIWHR01. The sequence goes on along the minus strand of CAWGKT010000012.1, from coordinate 495,457 downwards.
CTCATGGCCGCGGACAGGATCCGTGACCGCTCGCTGCGCGAGCACCGGGCCGTGATCGCAGCGTTCGCCAAAGGCGACCTCGGCCGGGCGGAGGCGATCCTGGATCAGCACATCTGGCGCATGCGCCTGCGCTTCCACGCCGCGCGCGGTCGCGCCGGCTCGGAGCGTCGCGGATGAAGCCCCCGAGCGCCCGCGGGGCGATGCTGCTCCTGTTCGACGTCGCGGCGGATGCGGTCGACGAGCACGACGACTGGCACACGCACGAGCACATGCCCGAACGGCTTGCGATTCCCGGGTTCCTGCGCGGGACCCGCTGGACACGTACCACCACCGGGCCGCGCTACTGCGTGCTCTACGAGGTCGCGGACCTCACGGTCCTCGATTCGCCCGCCTATCGCGCGCGGCTCGACGACCCGACCCCGTGGACGGCAAAGATGATGGCCGCGGTACGTCGGGATGCGGAGGTCATTGTGCGAGGTCGTGGCCGGTGACGGCGACGGTCTCGGCGGCGCCTGCCTCGTCGTGACATTCGCTTCCGCGGAAGGACGATCGGCGGAGCTGCGCCAGCGACTGCTCGCCGACGTCGTGCCGGGCCTCTCCGGGAGGCGCGGACTCGCCGCGTGCCGCTTGCTCGAGAACTCGCTCGCGGCCCGCATGACCCGCGAACAGGCCCTGCGCGGTCGCGACGGCGCGGTACGCTCCGCGCTGTGGGTCACCGGCTACGACGTCGACGCGATTGCGGCGCTGGCCATGGGCGACCTGGGCACGGAGCGACTCACGGACTGCGGTGCCGCGGCGGTCGAGCACGCCGACTTCCGGCTGGCGTACTCGCTCAGCGCTGCCGGTGCGTTGGTCAGCCCTTGTAGCCCAGCAGCCGCGGCAGGAACAGCACGGTGTCGGGCACCAGCGTGATTATCGCGAGCGCGCCGAACATGACGTACAGGAAGGGCATCGACTCGCGCACGATGTCGCGCAGCGGCACGTCGGCGATCTTGGTCATCATGAACAGCAGCAGGCCGTAAGGCGGCGTGACCAGGCCGAGCATGATGTTGACGACCGCCATCACGCCGAAGTGCACCGGGTCGATGCCCAGCGCCGTCGCCGTCGGCAGCAGCACCGGGAGGATGACGAGGATGATCGTCGTGCCTTCGAGAAAGCAGCCGAGGATCAGCAGCAGGATGTTGACGAGCAGCAGGAACACGAGCGGCGACAGCTCGTAGGCCGTCAGCATCGCGCTCAGCGTCTTCGGGATGTTCTCGGCGGTGATGACGAAGTTGAACACCAGCGCGCCGGCGATCAGCATGCCGATCGAAACCGTGACGCGTGCGCTGGTGGCCAGCGAGTGGTAGATGTCCTTCAGGCGGACGCTGCGGTAGAGCAGGGCGGAGATCAGCAGCGCATACGCGGCGGCGACCGCGGCGGCCTCGGTCGGCGTGGTGATGCCGCCGTAGAGGCAGCCCAGGAGGATGACCGGCATCAGCAGCGCCGGGAACGCATCCCAGGTGATGCGCGGCAGGTTGCGCAACGGGACGCGCTCCTCGACCGGGAAGTTGCGCCGCTTGGCCGTGAACGCTGATCAGGCCGCTCTGGACGACGCCGAGCAGCAGGCCGGGTATCACGCCGCCGAGGAAGAGGTAGCCGACCGACGTGTCCGATATCAGCGCGTAGAGCACCAGCGGGATCGACGGCGGCATGATGGGCCCGATGACCGACGACACGGTGGTCAGCGCGGCGGCGTACGCCGGCGTGTACTTGCCGTCGCGCGTCATCAGCGACTGCATCAGCTTGCCCGAGGCCGCGGCGTCGGCGAGCGCGGATCCCGACATGCTGGCGAAGATGATGCTCTGCACGACGTTGACCTGCGCGAGACCTCCCCGGAAGCGCCCGACGATCGCGTTGCAGAAGCGCAGCAGCCTGTCCATGATGCTGCCGGTGTTCATGAATTCGGCGGCGAGGATGAACAGCGGGATGGCGAGCAGCAGCTGGCTTCCCATCATGCCGTTCAGCAGCTGCTCGGCCGCGGTCCCCATGTCGAGGCCCGCGGCGAACGAGGTAGAGGATCGATCCGCCGATCATCGCGTAGGCCGACCGGCAGCCCGATCAGGCTCAAGCCGAAGATGGTGATGAGCGCGAGGGAGAAGGGGCTGGTCAGGTTCATAGGCCGGAGCTCGTCTTGGTGATGTCGACCTCTTCCGGCGCCTCGCCGCGAAGCGCGCCCACGATCGCCCAGACGTAGCGGACGATCACGGCCACCGCGAAGACGACGTAGACCGAATACAGGAGGTCGAGCCGGATCTTGAGGTACGACGTGCTCTCGACCTTCATGAAGGCGACGTACTTGATCGTGGCCGGCAGCGCCATGCCGAACAGCGACGACCGTCGCGACCGCGACGACGAGAGTCGACCACGCGCCGTCCCCGCGGTCCCAACCTGCCCGAAATGAGGTCGAAGCGGATTTCGTCGCTCTCCTTAAGCCAGAACGCGGAGCCCAGCAGCGTCATGTACAGCCAGGCGATGACGGACAGCTCGGAGGTCCAGCCGATCGGGAAGTTGAAGAAGTACCGGAAGACGATCTGGACGAGGAACGCGACGAACATGATGCCGAGCAGGCCGGCAACGATGTTCTCGGCGCGGCGCCGCATCCAGTCCACCGCACTCTTGACGGTCGGATTCATGCCCACCCCTTCCCTTCCACGGGAGCCCTTCGTTCATCGGAACAGGGCATCGGCCGCCACTGGCGGCCACGAGCCCGCCGGGCCGCCCCAAGGGCGAATACCGGAGCGCGTAGCGCGAAGGTGCTCCAGTGAGCCCGTGGGCGCCGCGAACCGCCTCTGCGGTCCGCGGCACGCCATGATTACTTGACCGCGGCGATCTTGTCGAGGATCCCCGGCGCCCAGGACTTCGCCTCGTCGGAGGCCAGGTAGACCTTCTGCGCGTACGCGCGGAACGCGTTGACGTCGGGCGCGTAGACGTCGAGCCCCTGCTTCTTGAAGCCGTCGGCGAGCTCCGCCTCCCGCTTCAGGTGCTCCGCGACGCTCCAGGCGAGCGCCTTGTCGACCGCGGCCTGGAAGGTCTTCTGCTTGGCCGGGGCCATGGCGTTCCAGGTCTTGAGGTTCATGGACAGCACGTCGAAGGCGACCAGGTGCGACGTCAGCACGATCTGCGACATCACCTCGTAGAACTTCATGTTCTGCACGTTGGGCAGCGGATTGTCCTGCCCGTCGATGGCTCCCGTCTGCAGCCCCGTGTAGGTTTCCGCATAGGCCATCGGGGTCGGGTTCGCGCCGATCGAGCGTCCGAGCAGCTGCCACGCGTCCCCGGGCGGCATCCGCAGCTTGATCCCGGCCAGGTCGGCCGGCGTGCTGATCTTCTTCTTCGGCTTCAATCCCACCTGGCGGGTGCCGTAGAACGTCGGCCCGAGGATCTTGATGTTGCAGCTGGTCCTCGGCCTGCTTCTTCATCTGCGCGCCGAGGTCGCTCGCGAAGAACGCGAGCACGTGGTTGGCGTCGCGGAAGGTGTAGGCGGACGTCAGGACCGACCAGGCCACCAGCTGCTTGGAGATGTCCTGCGGTGCGACGTTGCCGATCTCGAGGTTGTCGCGCTGCAGCGCGACGAGCTCGGTGCCCTGCTTGAACAGCGTGCCGCCGTAGAACGGCTCGATCTTGAAGTCGGCCTCGATGTCCTTGGCGAGCATCCGGATCATGTCGGCGCGGATGTCCTTGTCCGAGAACACCGCGGCGAAGCGCAGCGTGGGCTTGTCCTGCGCCCAGGCGGGCACGGCCTGCGTCGCGGCCAGCGCGGCGCCGGCCTTGAGCAGCGTACGACGGTCGATCTTGAAGTCCATGACTTTCTCCTCGATGTGGATTGCAACTACCGGGCTAGCGAGTTGACGCGGGGGCGAGCCAACTCAGGATCATGTCGGCCACCATGCGGCGGCGACTCGGCACATCTCCCTTGGCGCCCATGGCCCGCTGGAAGAGGGTGCCGAAGGTGTACTGATTGGTGACGTTGAACATCCCCAGGGCGGCGATCGCCATGTGGACGTCGATCGGATCGAGATCCGGGCGGAACGTGCCCTCGGCCTGCCCGCGCGCGATCACCGCGCCGAGCATGTCGACGATGGGGCGGTTGACCGTTCGCAAGCGACGGGAAGCGCTTCATGTGCCGGCCCTTGGCCTGGTTCTCGGCCACCACGAGCCGCACGAAGTACTCGTGGTCGACGTAATAGTCGTAGGTGAACTCGACGATGCGGCGGATCGCGTCGACCGGCGCGCAGGTGCTCGAGCTCGAGCTCGTTCTCCGCCTCGCGGATCTCCGCGTAGACCCGCTCGAGCACGGCGAGGTAGAGCCGCTCCTTGCTGCCGAAGTAGTAGTTGATCAGCGCGCGCGTGGTCTGCGTGCGCGCGGCGATCGCGTCCATGCTCGCGCCCTTGAAGCCGCGCGAGGCGAACTCGGCGATCGCGGCCGCGAGAATCCGGGCGCGATTGGCCTCCGGCGCCTTGGGCTTGCGCATGGCGGTGGTTCGAGCCGACGAGACCTGCAGCGCCATGGGAATTCCTGGAATTGGCGAAGTCGCAAGGAAAATTTAACAGACTCGCCAATTCGGGGCAAGCTCCGGTCGATGGTGCGGTGCAACATGGCGCCGCCGTCAGTAGGAGACCCGCGCGACCGTGCGCAGTTCGTCGGGCGTCGCGGTGCCGAAGCCGAAGAACTCGAGGTAGGCCGGGATCATCTCGAAGAGCATGTCGGTCCCGACCTGGTAGCGACAGCCGCGCTCCCTGGCGGCCTGCAGCAGCGGCGTGATCTCCTGCTTCATCACGACCTCGCCGACGAAGGTCGCGCGGCGAGAGGCGCGTCACGTCGAGCGGAAGCGGATCGCCGGCGCTGCATGCCGAGCGGCGTCGCGTTGACGACGAGGTCGTACCCCGCGGGGTCGTTCGAGCGCAGGTCGACCGCGATCCGCGGATAGTGCTCGCGCAGCCGCGCCGCGAGGCCCTCGGCCGCCGCCGCGTCGGTGTCGAACAGCGCAGATCGACGCGGGCCCCTCGGCCGCCAGCGACGCGGCGATCGCCGAGCCGACGCCGCCCGCCCCGACGACGAGGCAGGAGGCGCCCGCGATCACGAAGCCCTTGCGCTTCAGGCCGCGCGCGAACCCCGCGCCGTCGAACATGTCGCCGACCAGCGTGCCGTCGGGCCGGAGCAGCAGCGCGTTGCAGGAGCCCGCGATCTTGACCGTGGTGCTGCTCTCGTCCAGCAGGTCCGACGACCGTCACCTTGTGCGGCATCGTCACCAGCGCGCCGTGGAGGTTCGTCAACTTCCTGAGCGACGCGAGGACGCCGGGAAAGTCCTCGGCCCTGACCCCCATCGGCACGACGACGGCGTCGATCCCGTTCCTGTCGAACCACGGGTTGTAGATCAGAGGCGCCTTGAACGACTCGGTCGGGTATCCGATGTGGGCGATGAGCCGGGTCTTGCCGCTGATCATGGAGTCCTCGTGCTGCGCGTTCGGGTTGGGGGAGGAACAGGGTCAGAACATTTCGCCGCCGCGGGAGCGGCGGATGATGTCGAACACCGTCACGAGGTCGCCGATCGGGATCTGCCCCGGCGCCGATGCCGACTCGCCGACGGCGAAGCTCAACCACGAGCCGAACAGGCCACCGACCATCCGCGACACCGACCCGAGCGGTCCCACCGACATGCTGATCAGCGGAATGCGCGCCTTGTCGTCGGCCTCGGCGGTTGCCGCGAGCAGCCGCAGGCACGTCGGCACGGTTCGCGCGGCATGACCTGCACCATCGCCACGTCGGCGCCGAGCCGTTCCGCCTCGAGGAACCGGTCGACGAGGTCGTCCTGCCCCGGCGTGTAGCTGAGGTTGTGGTAGGACAGGATGAGTCGGACCTCGTGCCGCCGCGTGCTCTCGCGCACGCGGCGCAGGTGCCCGGGGTCGTTGTCCGTCTCGAAATCGATGAAGTCGACGAGCCTGCTCGCCGCGACGGCGTCGTAGAGCTCGACGACCGCCGCGTCGCCGATCGCGGTCCGCTCGCCACCGCCCCTCTCGGCGCGACGGGTGAAGATGATGGGACGCTTGCCGACGACGCCCCGCAGCGCCCGTGCTGTCTCGATGACGGCGCCGGTGTCGCCGATCGCGTCGAAGAAATCGACGCGCCACTCGACGAGGTCGGGCTTCTGCCTGAGGACGCTGGTGGCTTCCGCGAGCACCCGCTCGCGGGTCCGCCCGACCAGTGGCGTGCAGAGCAGCGGGGTTTCGCCGCCCAGCTTCCTGCCGCGTGCATCGACTGCCTTGATATTCTTCTTCATTCCATGCGCTCCGATCATTGAGTCGCGACGGAGCGCCGGTTCCCGGCCACTGCGCGTGTCGGACGGCGCTTGTCGCGGGCACCTTTCTCCCCATGTCGCGCGGCGAGATACGCCTTCAGCGTCTCGAGGCACCGCGTCGCGTGCTCGGCATAGCCGATCTCCTCGTGCCGCTCCTTGTTGGGCAGCTCGATCGAGTACACGCAATGCGGGATGTGCGCGAGGATGCTCGCGACGTCGATGCCACCCTCGCCGACGTAGAGGCGCGCCTCGCGCAGGATGCGAATCATCTCGGCCCGTTCGGTCGGGATTTCGGCCGGGGCGTCGCACAGGTGGGCGAAGTGGAACCACTCCCGCGGCAGGGCGTCGAGGTCGGCCGGGTTGTCGCGGGCGCGGTGGAAGTGGTGCATGTCGACCATCAGCCCCGCGTTGCTCCGGTTGACGGTGCGCAGCACCTCGGCCGCCTGCGCGAGGTTGGCCACGGCGGCGATCGGGACGTACTCGAGGTCCACCGTCAGCCCGAACGGCTTGGCGAGGTCGCAGATCTCGCCGAACTTCTCGATGTAGAACGCGCGCTCGCCGCCCCAGATGCTGGACAGCACGGCCTTGGCGCCGAGCTCGGCCGCGACTTCCATCGCCGGCAGGTATTTCGTCGGATGCAGCCCGTCGTAAACGCGGGCGAGCTCGATGTCGTGGACGCGCACACCGGTCGAGGCGAGCGCCGACTTCGTCTGCCTCAGCATCTGCGGGTTGTCGGCCAACGCGTAGTTGGGCTCGCCGGGAAGCCCCATGTAGATGGGGCGGATGCTGACGTAGTCATAACCGGCGCGCGCCGCGATGTACGTCATCTCCGGCGGCGGGCAGCCCAGCACCGTCAGGTGGGCGAGGGAAAATTCCTGCTTCATTCTGTTCGACCTCCTCTGCGTATGGGCCGCGCGGCGTCGCCGTGCAGCCGCCGTCGAGACCTTGACCGCGGCCCACTTTCGGCAGCGGCCCCGGTGCCTTCGCGCACCGGTGTCATCCGCCGGTGCTGACGTGGTGGACCTTCTTACCCGGCGAGTAGATGTCCATGATGTTCCAGTGACCGGCCGTTGGCACCGGCTCATTCTTCATGTAGACGTCGAGCACGACCGGCTTGTTCATTCTCATTGCGCGCTCCAGCGCCGGCTTGAACTCCGTGGCCGACTTGATCTTGATGCCTTCGATGCCGTACGCGCGCGCGATCGCCGCGAAGTCGGGCGACCAGGTCTTGCCGTTCTTCTCGAACACCGTGGCGAAGGTCGTGCCGTAGTGCGCCAGCTCGAGGCCGGCGATGGTGCCGAAGGCGTGGTTGTTCATGATCACCCAGATGACCGCGATGTCCTCCTCGAACGCGGTGGCGAGCGCTGCCGGGTTCTGGCCGAAGCCGCCGTCGCCGATCAGCGCCACAACGACCTTGTCGGGACGGGCGAGCTTCGCACCCAGCGCCGCCGGCGAGCCAAAGCCCATCGTGGCGAAGCCGCCAGGCGTATAGACGCTGCCCGGCGTGTAGATCGGGTACTGCTGCGCCATGCCATTCTTGTTCCATCCGACGTCGGTGCAGAGAACCGCGTCGCGCGGCATGGCGGCGCGCAGGTCGGCGAGGATCCGCTCGGGCCGCATCGGCCACGCGTCGCTCTCCATCGCCTTCCTGTTGCCGGCGACGAATTTCTTGCGGTTGGCCGCCATCTCGGCCAGCAGCTTGGGCCGCTCCACTCCCTTCGGCGCGATCCTGCGGGCGACCCGGTTTAGTACCTTGAGCGCCTCCTTGAGGTCCGCCACCGCGCCGATCGCCACGGGGTAGTTGCGCCCGATCTCGGCCGGGTCGATATCGATGTGGATGAGCTTCGTCGGCGGGATGTTGAACGTGTATTTGCTTTCCCACGAGCTGCAGTCGGCTTCGGAAAAGCGCGTGCCAAGTCCCAGGATCCAGTCGGCGCCCTTGCACTTGTCGTTGATGAACTTGGTCCCCCAGAACCCCGTCATGCCGAGGATCAGCGGATGGTCGTCGGGCAGCGCGCCCTTGCCCATCAGCGTGTGCGCGATCGGCAGCGACAGGTGCTCGGCGAACTCGCGCATCTGCGTCGCCGCGTCGGCGAGCAGGATGCCGCCGCCGGCGTAGAGCACCGGCGTCTTCGCGGCGAGCAGGGCCCGAATGATCGTCGCAGCGGTCTCGTCGTCAAGTGACGGCTTGTGCAGCGCCTTGGCGTTGGCGAGGACGCGCTTCCATAACGCGACGTCGATCTCCCTGGAGAAGATGTCCATCGGCACGTCGACCAGCACCGGGCCCGGGCGGCCGCTCTCGGCCAGCGCGAACGCCTTCTCGATGATCTCCGGAAAGAGGTGCGGCGAATCCACGCGCCATGCGCGCTTGACGAACGGCCGGTAGATCTCGTACTGCGACGCGTCCGCGTGCAGATTGACTTCCTGGTGCGGATGCTTGCCGTAATAATGCGTCGGCACGTCGCCGGCGATCACGACCATCGGGATCGAGTCGAGTGCCGCATTGGCGACACCCGTCGCCGCGTTGGTGAGCCCGGGGGAGAGGTGCGTCAGCAGCACCGACGCCTTGTTCGTCGCCCGCGCGTACCCATCGGCCGCGTGCGCGGCGACCTGCTCGTGCCGCGTGTTGACGAACTTGATCTTCCGGCTCTTCTCCAGCGCGGCGAGCACCGCGATGTTGGTGTGGCCGCACAAGCCGAAGATGTGCTTCACGCCGCGGGCCTCGAGGTATTTCACCAGCTGATTGGCAATCAGGGCCTTCATCGAGCTTTCTCCTGCGTGTCCGCGCGGCATCGTGCCGGCGCGGGGGGTTGTCGTGGTTTGCTCGGCGACAGCACTAGCGTGTGCCGGCGGCGGAATCGGTCTCCGCGGGCACGGCGCGGCGCGCCGGCCCGCTGTAGCGGTACGGAATCTCCCTCGGCATGGGCCCCATGATGCGGCGCCCCCTTTGCTTCTGTTCCCAGGCGTGGGCGAGAATACCGACTGCGCGCGACAGGGCGAACAGGCCGCGGCCGAGCTCCGGCTCGAAGCCCAGCTCGCAGAAGATCACGGCCGTGATGCCGTCGATGTTCATCGGGATGTGGCGCCCCTTGAGCGCCGAGATCGCGGCCTCGACCGCGTGGCCGATCGCGGCGAAGCGGCCGGACACGACACCGGCGGCTTGCGCCTTCGCTACCAGCGCGAACAGCGGTGCGGTCCTCGGATCGACCGGATGGAAGCGGTGGCCGAACCCGGGCACGATCTTCTCGCCAGCCGCGCGGTGGCGCTCGATGACGGCCGTGGCGGCTGCGACAAGATCGCCGTCCGGGCCGGCCTCGGCCTCGATCTCGCGATAGAGCTCCATGCACTGCTGTCCCGCGCCGCCGTGGATGTCGTCGAGCACGTTGATCGCCGAGGCCATCGCCCCGTTGACCGGCAGGCCGCAGGTCACCGCCATCCGTGCGATCGCAATGGAGGGCGCGTGCGGGCCGTGGTCGACGCCGGGCACCATCGCCGCTTCGAGGAGGTCCGACTGCCCGCGTGACGGCAATTCGCCGCGCAGCATCAGCCAGATCATGTCGGGAAAGCGCACGCGGCCGATCAGCTCCTCGATCGGATAGCCGCGGATCGCGATCTTCCCCGGATGAATGTCGATGATCGCCGTGTCCCACCAGGCGGACGCGTCGGCAAGCAGTTCTTCGGGTGTCTTGGTCGTCATGGAGGTCTCGTTGGTGATTGCGGTGCAGCGCCCGTTCCGGCGGTCAGGTCGTGATCGTCTCGACTTCGGCTTCGAGCGCCGGGTCGTAGAAATCGCCGAAGAGCTCCTCGTCCGACGGCTTGTCCTCCTTGATCGGCACCGAGACCCACGTCGTGTTCATGTAGTGTTTTAAGTGCACGTTCTCGGAGACGATGTTGCCGCCCCACGTGCCGCAGCCGAGGCTCGAGGTCATCGGCATCCCGTTGTTGAATGCCCCGGCATTCGCCTTCGATTGCGGCTGCCGCACCATGATCCGCGACACCGGTGCCGCCAGCGCGAGCCGGTGGATGTGGTCCTGGTCGAACGAGTAGATGCCGCAGGAGTGGCCCTTGCCGCCAACCTCGTAGATGCCGCGCATCATGTCGAGCGCCTGGTCGAAACCCTGGTATTTGTAAACGGCGAGCAGCGTCGTCAGCTTCTCGCCGGAGTACGCGTGTTCCTTCCCGATGCCGTCGCCGTGGACGATAATGAACTTGCGATCGGCAGGGATCGTGAAGCCGGCCGCCTTGGCGAGCTGCTGCGGGGCGATCGCGACAGTGTCGGGCGTGCGGTGCGCCTCGTCGTCCCACATCGCGCGGCGCAGCGCCGCCTTTTCCGCGTCGTTCGCGAGATAGCCGCCCTCGACCTGCAGCTGTTTCACCAGCTGGTCGAAGATCGAGGCCTCGATGATCAGGTTGCCGTCGGCCGAGCAGCCCGAGCCGAAGTCCGAGGTCTTCGACAGGCGCGTATTGCGTGCGGCTTCCTCGATGTTCGCGGTCTCGTCGATGACCATCGTCGAGTTGCCCGCGCCGACGCCGTACGCGGGCGTGCCCGAGCTGTATGCCGCGCGGACCATCGGCTGGCCACCGGTGGCGACGATCAGGTCGGCGCGCGCCATCAGCGCCTGCGACATCGGGATGTTGACCCTGGTCAGGCACTGCAGGATGTCGGCCGGCGCGCCCTCGCGCTCCAGCGCCTCGCGCATCAGCCGTACGGTTTCGAACGAAGTCTTCTTGGAGCGCGGATGGGGCGAGAAGATGACGACGTCGCGCGCCTTGATCCCGTAGATCGCGTTGCCGGCCGGCGTGAGATCCGGATTGGTCGTCGGCACGATGCAGGCGATGATCCCGGCCGGCTTGCCGTACTTGACGATGCCTTTCTCCGGCAGCTCCTCGATGATGCCCACACTCTTCTGCCGCAGCGCGTCGCGCAGTACGCCGCGGATCTTCATCCGCTTGCCCATCCGGCTCACCGCGTCGCCCAATCGGCTCTCCTCGATGCCCATGTCGACGAGGCGCGTGAACGTCTGCTTGTTCGCCACCGCCCAGGCCACCGCCTGGCACAGGCGGTCGACGCGCACCTGGTCGTAGGTCGCGATGATCGCCAGCGCCTTCCGCGCGCGCTCGAAGACCGTGTCGAGCTCCTGCTGCTGTTCCTCGGTGATGCCTTTCTTGACTTCGGGGGTGGTGGCCATCTGCGTGTCTCCCGGTACGGTTGGATCGATGGGTGGCAGCGCATCGGCGCTGCCTGCATTCGTGGTGGGTGGTTCGGTCTACGAAAGTCCTCAGTTATGCGTCAGCTTCCAAGCACAGTCTTGCGTACGGTCGCGAGCACGGCGCGCAGGTCCTCGATGGGAACCTGGCCTGGGGCCGAGCTGCTCTTGCCGACGGCCCAGGTGAGCGCGGAGCCGTAGACGAAGCCGACCATCCGCGACAGCGAGCCGTACGGACCCATCGACATGCTGATCAGCGGGATCGGCAGCGATTGGCTCGCATCGAAGGTGGCGCCGAGGAGGGTCAGCACGTCCGGCGGCCCCTTGGGCATCACCGCCACCTTCGCGATGTCCGCCTCGAGCTCGTGCGCGAGGGCGAACTTGGCGCCGAGCGCGGCGGCGTCCGGCGTGGCCTGGAAGTTGTGGTACGAACCGATCAGCGCGATGCCGTGCTCGCGCGAGGCCGTGCGCAGCCGGCGGAAGTCCGCTGCGGCGTTGACGGTCTCGTAGTCGATCATATCGACGAGGTGGCTCGCACAGACGTCGACGTAGAGCTGCACGACCTGGGGTTCAACCAACGCGATCTTCTCGCCGCCCTCCAGCGACGAGCGGCGTGTGAACATCAGCGGAACCGGCCCGACCCGCTCGCGGATGGCGCGGGCGGTGTCGATCACGTGCGCGGCGTCGCCGAGCGCCGCGAAGAAGTCGACCCGCCATTCGAGCACGTCAGGCTTTTTGGGCAATACCGCATCAACTTCCGCGAGCACGGCGTCGCGGGTGCGGCCGACGAGCGGCGTGCAGATCAGCGGAAACGCTCCTCCACCGACGGTCTTCCCGCGCAATCGGATCGGCTTTGGTTCAACCACGGCAATCTCTCCCCGTATCGGTCACCGCAATCACCCCGCGGCCTTGAGGGCGGGCTTGCGGCCGGTCAGCTTGCCCCACAGCGTCGTCTGGCTGAGGATCGTCAACGCCAGCGCAGCGGTGAGGATGGCCGAGATGGGGCTCGAGAGGAATTCGCCCAGGAACGCCGGCGGATCGTCGCCGGTCGAGATCATCGCACGCCGGTACGACACGTCCATCAGCGGTCCGAGGATTATGCCGAGGATCACCGGACCGACCTGGAAGCCGTACATCTTCATGAAGTAGCCGAGCACGCCGAAGCCCAGCATCCAGTAGATGTCGACGGGATTGTTCTGGATCGCATAGGTGCCGACCGCCGACAGCACGAGGATTAGCGGCAGCAGGATCGGCTTCGGCGTCTCGACGATCTTGGCGAAGATGCGGATGCCGGACAGGCCCAGCGGCAGCAGGAAGATGTTGGCGAGCGTGAGGTTGCCCACGACGAACCAGAAGAGGTGCGGCGTCTCGATCAACATCATCGGCCCGGGCTTCAGGCCGTGGATGTAGAGCGCGCCGATGATCACCGCCGTCACCGCGTCGCCCGGAATGCCCAGCGTCAGCATCGGAATGTACGCACCGCCGACCGCTGCGTTGTTCGCTGATTCGGGCGCGACGAGGCCTTCGTACGCGCCCTCGCCGAAGGGCCGCGATGGATTTTTGGTCGTGCGCTTCGCGTGGTCATAGGCCATCAGTGCCGCGATGTCGCCACCGGCGCCGGGCAGCGCGCCGATCACCACGCCGATCGACGAACAGCGCAGCCCGAGCGGCAGGTGCTTTCTCAGCAAGGCCCAGGACGGCATGATCTTCTCGACGTTCTGCTTGACCGGCGTCACATCGAGGTGATGAAGCTGGACCAGCACCTCGGCGACGCCGAAGAAGCCGATCATCGCCGCGACATAGGGAATGCCCCCAGTCAGCTGGATGGACCCGAAAGTGAAGCGGCCTTCCGCGGTCATCGGATCGAGGCCGACCATTCCGAACAGCACACCCACCGCCCCGGCGAAAATGCCTTTCGCCAGCGATTCGCCGGACAGGCTCCCCACCAGCAGGATGCCCCAGATCGCGAGCAGCAGGTAATCACGGGGCGCGAACAGCAGCGACAGCTTGGACAGCGCCGGCGCCCCTGCTGCCAGCGCGATGATGCCGATGAATCCACCCAGCACGGACACGACCGTCGTGAGCCCGATCGCCGTACCGGCCTCGCCGCGCTTGGCCATCGGGTAGCCATCGAGAGCAGTGGCGATCGCTGCCGGCGCCCCTGGGATGTTGAGCAGGATCGCGCTGCGCGAGCCGCCATAGACGCCGCCAAGGAAGATGCCCGCGATCAGTGCCAATGCCTCGTTCACATGCCACTTGAACGTGAACGAGATCAGGATCGAGACGGCCATCGTCACCGACAGGCCGGGAATCGCGCCGACATAGATGCCGGCCAGCGTGCCCGCCGCCGTCAGGAAGAGCAAATACGGGTTCGTCCACGACAGGAAGAAATACGAGAGCGCCTCGGTCATGGTTAGGCCCCCACGCTTGCGGCTGACGTCATTGCGCTGCCTCCCAGGCGGCGCAATGAACGCCTTGGGACGGCCCGGCGGCGTTCATCGAAGAACTCCCCGTAGGATGCCTTCCGGTAGCACGACCGAGAACGCCGTCTGGAAGATGACGTAGATCACCGCCAGCGACACGGCGCTGACGACGATGGTGAACAGGATCCGCCGGCTGCCGAGCGCAAGCATCGACGCGACCAGGAAGGCGAACGAGCTCAGGACGAAGCCGACGGGCTCGAGCACCAGCATGTAGACGACGATCAGCGCCGTGAACAGCACGACGCAAAGCGGCGTGACCCGACGGAAGAACTGGCGCGGCAGCGTGCTGCCGGCTTCGATTTCGGGGCGCCGCATGCGCAGCGTGTTGCGCAGGATCACGAGCGCCGAGCCGCTCATCGCCGCCGTGGCGACCATCGGCATCACGCCCGGCGAGCTCCAGGACGAGAAGCCCGCGATCCGCCACGCGAGCCACAGCGCCGTCAGACCGAACAGCAGCATGGCCACCGCGAAGACGAGTTCGCCGGGGACGCGGTGGCGGGACGCTTCCATGCACTACTCCTTGCGGATGAAGGTGAGCATTGCGGGACCCGGGGCCCGGCCGAGGCGGGCCCCGCCTGCGATCAGGGTTTCGGGATGCCGAATTTCTCAGGCGAAGCCTTGGCCGCTCCCACGTCCTGCAGCACCCACGAAGTCACCGACTGCCACTTCTTCAGGAAGGCGTCGGCTTCTGCGCCCGACGTGTTCATCATCACGTTGCCGCGGTCCTTCATCAGCGTCACGAACTGCGGGTTGGCGCCGGCGGTCTTGAACGCCTTTACCAGTACCGCCTTGACGTCGTCGGGCGTATCCCGCCTGACCCACACACCGTAGAACGGCCCCCATGGCAGATACTTTCCGAACTCCGGGTAGTCCTTGGTGATCGGAGGGACGCTGGGCAACCCCGCGATCGGGAACGGCTCGGCGTCAATCACCGCGAGCGCCTTCACCCGTCCCGCCTTGATGTTCTCGGTCGCTGCCCCCGCGCCCACCGGCATCATGTCGACGTGCCCGCCCATCAGCGCCGTGAGGCCGGGGCCTTCTCCGTCGAAGGGCACCGCAATGACCTGGAACTTGGTGATCGAGTTCAGCATCGAGCCAACCGTGTGCGGCAGCCCGCCAGGCCCGGTCGAACCCATCTTGAGCTTGCCCGGGCGCTTCTTCGCGTCCTCGACGAAGTCCTTGACCGAATTCCACGGCGCGTCGTTCTTCACGACGATGACGGCGATGCCGCGTCCGAGTACGTTGACGGGATAGAACTTCTCGTAGCCGAAATCGGCGATGGCGAGCACCTGGTGCAACTGCGGGTTCTCAGCGCCGTAGAGCAGCGTGTAGCCGTCGGACGGCGCGTTATTGACAAAGTTGGTCGAGATCGCGCCGGTGCCGCCGGATTTGTTCACCAGCACGATCTTCCTGCCCAGGGCCTCCTCGGCGTGGGGCGTGACCGCACGCGCGACGACGTCCGTCGCACCGCCTGCACCCCACATGATGACACCGGAGAGTTCGCGCTCGGGGTAGGGTGCCGCCGTGCTCATGCTGGCGAATAGGGACAGGGCCGCAGCCCCGAGAAGTTTCCGATAAGACATGGTGTTCCTCCGTTCTTGGATGGTCAGATCAACACACCGAGTCGCCGCAGAACTGCCGGCTTGCCTGGCAATAGCAATGAATCGAAACCTCGCATTGGAAGACTGGGCGAGTTTCATGCGGAAAGGAAGCCCGAATTTTCGCCTTTGTCCGCCGGCGCGGGCGGCCGGCAATTCGGCGGCCATTGCGGCGGCGCCATCGTGCGCGGCTCGAGCGTTGGCGAGCACGGGATGGCACACAGGGTCGCCATGATTGCGGACCTCTCTCCTCGGCCCCGGCCTCGGGGCCCGTAAGTTCCGACCCATTCACGGGGCCGCTGGTCGGGTGCGCTGTCTTCTTGTTGGCTGCCTGCACCCCTCGCCATCGTCGCGGGAAGCACCCGTTTCCGATCAGGGAACGATACGGCGGGCGCGATGTCAGCGTCAAGGGCGCATATCGACAATATGTGCGCTAATCGCCCACTTTGTGCGATTATACGTCGGCTATTCGTGTGAATTGGCATTTCTTGATCCAACAATGTATCGTCAGGGCGCCAAGCGCCCTTCGTGCTTGAAAAACGGTCTGGGTGCCGATTCCAGATCTGTTCGCGCCTTGAAAGGATTCCGATGCCAAACCAGGCCACTACCCTCGCCCGGACTCCACGCCCCGCGGATCCCACGCCGATTCCGTCGCCTCAGGTACCGCTCGATCCGGACAAGGCCATCGCCGACACAATTGCTCGCTTTGGCGACAATCCGGATTTCGTCACCGCGCTGGCACGGGGATTGGCGGTCATGCTGGCGCTGTCGGACCGGAAGCGCCGGATGTCGATCGCACAGGTCAGCCATCGCACCGGAATACCGCGCGCGGCGGTGCGCCGCAGCCTGCATACGCTGTCGAAGCTGGGCTTCGTTGCGGCCGACGACGCGCGTCACTTCTATCTTCGTCCACGGGTGCTCTCGCTCAGCCACGCGTATCTGTCCGCTACCCCACTCGTCGTCCTCGCCCAACCGATCATCGATCGGCTCGGCGAATCGCTGCACGAAGCCTGCTCGCTCGGGATACTCGATGGCGACGAGATCGTGTACCTCGCCCGCTCGGCGTCGTCGCGCATCATGTCGCCCGCGCTCAACGTCGGCCGGCGGCTGCCCGCCTATTGCACGTCGATCGGTCACGTGATGCTCGCGCACCTGCCCCCGCAGGAGCTCGACGATTACCTGAGCCGTACGCGGTTTCATCCGTACACCGAGCACACGCTGACGTCGCCGGAGAAGCTGCGTTCGGTGTTGAAGGAGGTGCGCGAGGCCGGATTCGCGTTCGCGAGCCAGCAGATGGAGTTGCGGTTGTGCACGCTGGCTGTGCCGGTGCTGGACATCGGCGGCAATTTCGTCGCGGGGATGAATGTCATCCTGCAGGGCAGGCTGGTGACGGCGAGCGAAATGGCGGAGCGTTTCGCGCAGCCGTTGCAGGATGCGGCCGCCGAGCTCGGTTCCCTCCTGCTGCCCTGAGGAACCGCTCCCATGCATGTCTTCTTCGAGGACGACGGTCAGCTGAAGGCCGGCACGGTCCTGGCCGACAACGACTCGTCGCTGCAGGTCGAGGCCGCTTCGGGCAAGCGCCTGAAGATCAAGGCGGCCGCGGTCCTGTTGCGGTACGCGGAGCCATCGCCGTCGACGCTCATCGCCGACGCGCAGACACAGGCGCGCGAGCTCGATCCGAATTTCCTGTGGGAAGTCTCGGGTGACGACGAGTTCGGCTTTGCCGATCTCGCGCGCGAATATTTCGGGCATGCGCCGGCGCCGGTCGAAGCGGCAGCCGTCGCGCTGGCGCTCGCTGGCGCGCCGATGTTCTTCTACAAGCGGGGCAAGGGCTGGTACCGGAAAGCGCCGCCGGACGCGCTGAAGGCCGCGCTCGCTTCGGTCGAGCGCAGGAAGCGCGAGGCGGAACAGATGACCGCGTGGACCGACGAGCTCCGCGCGCACCGCCTGCCCGACGCATTGCGCGCGAAACTTCCGATGCTGCTCTACAAGCCGGACAAGAATGCGCTCGAATGGAAGGCGCTTGCCGCGGCGTGCGATTCGACGCAAAAGAGTCCGGTGGCGCTCCTCGCCCTGTGCGGCGCAATTTCGTCGACGCACGACTTCCATTTCAATGCCTTCCTGGCGCAGGCTTTCCCGCAGGGGACCGCGTTCCCGGCGTACGGCCCGCTGCCGCCTGCTCCGGATCTGCCATTGGCCGATGTCAGGGCATTCTCCATCGACGACGCGACGACGACCGAAGTCGACGACGCATTCTCGGTCCGCGAGCTGCCGAACGGCCATTACGAGGTCGGCATCCACATCGCGCTCCCGGCGCTCGGCATCGCGCGCGGATCGCCGCTGGACACGCTGGCGCGCGCGCGGCTGTCCACCGTCTACATGCCCGGCCGCAAGCTCACAATGCTTCCCGACGAGGTGGTGGACGCCTTCACGCTGGCAGAGGGCCGCGCGCCTCCTGCGCTGTCGCTGTACGCGGAGGTCGCGCACGACGGCGCGCTCCTGCGGCACGAGACGCGCGTCAATTGCGTGCCGATCGCCGCGAATCTGCACCTCGACACGCTCGGCGAGGCGTTCGCCAACGACCTCCCGGGGCCGGCCGACCCGCCCTGGACCACCGAGCTGCGCGTGCTCTGGAAGTTCGCGCAAGCCCTGTTCGCCGCCCGTGGCAAGGCCGATTTCGCGCGCATCGACTACAGTTTCCACGTCGATTGGGACAAGGCGGCCGGAGGCGTGGAGGCGGGTCACGTGCGGATCGTCCCGCGGCCGCGCGGAAGCCCGCTCGACAAGCTCGTCTCCGAGCTCATGATCTTCGTCAACAGCCAGTGGGGCAAGCTGCTCGCCGACGCCGGGGTCGCCGGGCTCTACCGGATCCAGGCGAACGGCAAGGTGAAGATGAGTACCCGGCCGGGCGAGCACCAGGGCCTCGGGCTCGCGCATTACCTCTGGTCGAGCTCGCCGCTGCGTCGATTCAGCGACCTCGTCAATCAACGTCAGCTGCTGGCGTCGCTGGCGGGAAGTCGGCCGCCGTACGCCGAGAACGATGCCGAGCTCTACGCGGCGCTCACGGATTTCGAGGCGACCTACTCGCACTACGCCGAGTTCCAGGACCGGATGGAACACTACTGGTGCCTGCGCTGGCTCCTGCAGGAAGGCATCGGCGAGACGACGGGCACCGTGATACGCGAAACGCTCGTCCGCTTCGACCGGCTGCCGCTCGTCGTGCGCCTCGCGGACCTGCCGGCGCTCGCCCCGGAAGCGCGCGTGCGGATCGCGATCGGCCGCATCGACCTAGTCGCAGCAACGCTGGAGTGCCGCTTCGCCGGAGCGGAGGGGGCGGGTTGATCCGGCGTGATACCAAACGCCTGCGGCTGCGCTAGACTGCGGCATTCAAGCGCTCCCGACATTGCCGCGCCAATCCACCTCGCCTCGCATGCTTTCGGCGCCGCCGGTCTTTAGGCAGGCCGTCGCTCTGGTGCGCGCGCGGGCGGCGACGGCGCGCCGTACCCGGGGCGCATTCGCCCGCGCCATGGACGGCAGGATCTCCCCGCGCGCGAACCAGCTCATCGTCTATGCGCTGGTCGCCTCGATCGTGATCCACGCCGCGCTGCTCGCGATCCGTTTCCGGCTGTACGATCCCAAGAGTCTCCTTGACCGCACGCCGCCGCTCGAAGTCGCGCTGGTGAACGCGAAATCGAAAGCCAAGCCCGCAGTGGCGGACATCCTCGCGCAGGCCAATCTCGACGGCGGCGGCAACACCGACGCGAAACGGCGCGCCAGGACGCCGATGCCGGTGCTGCCCAAGGCGGGAGCCGGCGGGGAAATCGCCGTCGCGGCGCAACGGCTCGATGTGCTGGAGCAGGAGGCGCGCGAGCTGATGACGCGCATCAACAGCACGCCGACGGCGCCCGCGATGCCCAAGCCCGTCGAGGCGCCGGAGCCCGTGGCCCCGCCTTCCGTGAGCGAGTTGACGCAGCGCACGCTCGAGGCCATGCGGCTCGAGGCGCGGGTCGCGAAGGACATCGAGGTCTACCAGCAGCGGCCCAAGCGCCGTTTCGTCGGCGCCAGGGCCGAGGAATACCGCCTGGCGCGCTACGTCGAGGACTGGCGCGCCAAGATCGAGCGCATCGGCAACCTCAACTACCCCGAGGCCGCGCGCTCGCTCAAGCTCTACGGCAACCTGCTGCTGACGGTGTCGATCAGGAGCGACGGCAGCGTCGAGGCCGTCGAGATCAACCGCTCGTCGGGCCATTCGGTTCTCGACGCCGCCGCGGTGAAGATCGTCGAGATGTCGGCCCCGTTCGCGGTGTTTCCGCCGGACATCAAGCGCGACACCGACGTCCTCCACATCACGCGCACCTGGATGTTCACGAAGGGCGACGAGCTGCGCAGCGAATAATCGTTGCCGTTCGTACCCCTCATGACGAAAAGCCGCATCGGTCGCTGGACCCTTCGCGTCGGCGCAGGGGTTGCGGCGGTCGCGTTTGCGTGGCTGGCGTGGATCTCGGCGCACATTGCCTGGTACCGGTATCAGCCCCCGCGCGAGACCGCGTTCATCGCCCAGCGGATGGACGAGCTCCGCGCGAAAGGCAGCAAGGCGACGGTGCAATACCGGTGGGTGCCCTATGCCCGGATCTCGCTGCAGTTGAAGCGCGCGATGATCGCCGCCGAGGACGCGAAATTCGCCGAGCATGAGGGGTTCGACTGGGACGGCATTGAGAAGGCGCTGGAAAAGAACCGGAAGAAGGGCCGCGTCGTCGCGGGCGGCTCGACGATCACGCAGCAGCTTGCGAAGAACCTGTTCCTCTCGCCGACCAAGAGCTACTGGCGCAAGGGCGGGGAGGCCGTGGTCACGGTCCTGCTCGAGGCGATGCTGCCGAAGCAACGGATCTTCGAGCTCTACCTCAACGTGATCGAATGGGGCGACGGCGTGTTCGGTGCCGAAGCGGCTGCGCAGCGGTACTTCGGCGTGTCGGCGGCGCAGCTCTCCGCGGAGCAGGCGGCCAGGCTCGCGGCGATGACGCCCAGTCCGCGTGTGTTCGAGCGCAGGCCCGAGTCCGCCTATCTCGACGGTCGCGTCGCGACGATACTGGCGCGAATGCCTTCGGCGATCGTGCCCTGAAGCAGTGCCCACGGGGTTAGAATGCGCACGGCCGACGCGGCCCGCCGGCTGCGCAACGCTTCACGCCGCCCATGCCCGAAACGCTCGAGAAAAATGACATCGTGCGACCCGACGCGCCGACCAGCGTGCAGGAGGCGCTCGCCCGCGTAACGGGCCTCCTGCGGCAACATCGGCTGGTCGAAGGGCTGGTGCTCGAGCAGCTGGAACAGCCGCCGGCCGAAGCCCACGCCGAGCTCGCCGATAGCGCCGTCTACAAGAAGAGCGACGCGGCGCTGCAGCACGAGCTCGACCGGCTGCACCCGGCCGACATCGCCTACGTCCTCGAGGCGCTCCCGCTCGGCGAGCGTCTCTACATCTGGGACCGAGTCCGCGCTTCGCGCGACGGCGACATTCTGCTCGAGGTCTCCGACGCCGTCCGCGAGTCGCTGATCTCCTCGATGGACACCGAGGAGCTCGTCGCCGCGACCGGGACGCTGGAAGCCGACGAGATCGCCGAGCTCGCACCCGACCTGCCGCAGGAGGTGATGGACGATGTGTTCCAGAGCCTGCCGGTCGAGGAGCGCGAGCAGCTGCGCGCCGCGATGTCCTTCGAGGACGACATGGTCGGCGCGCTGATGGATTTCGAGGACATCACGGTGCGGCCGGACGTAACGCTCGAGGTCGTGCTCCGGTATCTGCGTCGGTTCGACGAGCTGCCGTCCCAGACCGACCAGGTGTTCGTCGTCGACCGCGACGAGCGGCTGCTGGGCGTGCTCCCCATCACCACGCTGATCGTCTCCGATCCGGAAACGCTGGTCGAGTCGATCATGAAGCAGCCGGTGGTGAAGCTCCAGCAGCACGAGAAGGCCGACGTCGCCGCATCGGCCTTCGAGCGCTACGACCTTGTTTCCGCCCCTGTGTTGGACACCAACGAGCGGCTGGTCGGACGCGTCACCGTCGACGAAGTGCTCGACTTCGTGCGCGAGAGCGGTGAGGAAGACCTGCTCGCCCAAGCCGGCCTGCGCGGGGAGGAGGACGTCTTCGCGTCGGTCTGGGCGTCCTTCCGGAACCGCTGGGCGTGGCTCGCCATCAACCTTGTCACCGCGTTCATCGCATCGCGGGTGATCGGCGTGTTCGAAGGCTCGATCGAGAAGCTGGTCGCGCTTGCCGCGCTGATGCCCATCGTCGCCGGCATCGGCGGCAATTCCGGCAACCAGACGATCACAATGATCGTGCGCGCCGCGGCGCTGGGCCAGGTGGCGGTCACCAACGCGCGCCAGCTCGTCCGCAAGGAAATCACGATGAGCCTCGTCAACGGCGTCATCTGGGGCGGCGTCATGGGGCTGGTCGCGATGGTGCTGTACAGGGACCCGCCACTTGGCCTGGTCATGGTCTGCGCGATGACGTTGAACCTCATGCTCGCGGCGCTGATGGGCGTGCTCATACCGATGACGATGCTGAAGGTCGGGCGCGATCCGGCAGTGGGCTCGTCCGTGCTCATCACGGCGGTCACCGATTCGGGCGGCTTCTTCATCTTCCTCGGTCTCGCCACGCTGTTCCTGGTGTGACGCGGCCCGGCGGACCTGGGGCTGCCCCCGGGTTCGCGCCGCCGATTTCAGTGCGCGTGGAATAGGCCGCGGCCCCGGCCTGTTGACGGAGGTGCTCGCAGCCGGCGGGGCAAGAACACCGCGATGCAGGTGCGCCGCGCGCTGCTGGCGCCGGCGATGTCGCGGCGCCCGGACGCGGAGTAGGATGGATGTTCGCAGTTCTTGCCGCTTTCGACCTGTCCCGACAACGTGACTCCACCCGCCGCGACCGATGCCCCGGGCCTGCCGCACCCGGATCTTGTTGCCGCGATTCCCCGGCTGCGCCGCTATGCGCGGGTGCTGACGGGCGAGTCTTCTCGTGCCGACGACCTGGTGCAGGACACGCTCGCGCGGGGTTGGGAAAAGCGCCGGCTGTGGCGGACCGGCAGCGACCTCCGCGCATGGCTCTTCACGATCATGCATAACGTCCACGTCAATCAGCTTGCCCTCGCGCGGCGCGACGCGGCCAACGTGTCGATCGATGCCGATCCCGGCAATCCCGCCTGGCAGCTCCCGGTCCGGGCGAATCAACTCGAGCGCGTCGAGCTGCTGGAGCTCCTGCAGCACATGGGCCGGCTCTCTGCGGATCAGCGCGAGGTGCTGCTGCTCGCCGCGATCGAGGAGCTGCGCTATGAGGAAATCGCGGGCATCCTGCAGATACCCGTGGGCACGGTGATGTCGCGGCTGTCGCGCGCGCGCAGCAACCTCCGGCAACTGATCGCCGAACCGGCGTCGACGCTGCGCGTCGTCAAGTGAGAAAACGCACCATTTCATGAACTCCTCAAACGCCACGCCAATCCCGGAAGCTGACATCCAGGCGTTCGTCGACGGTCAGCTTGCGCCCGGACGCGCCGCGCTCGTCGAGGTGGCGATGCTCGGCGATTCCGAGCTCGCCGCGCGCATCGCGGCGCTGCGCGCCCAGAACGTTGCGCTGCGCGAGGCACTCGACCCGGTGCTGGCGGAACCGATTCCCGCGCATCTGCTCGCCGCGACGGTGCCGCCGGACGCGCGCGCCGCGCGCTTCGGACGCAGGCTGGCACCCGCATTGGCGGTTGCTGCAACGCTGATCGTCGGCATCGGCGTCGGCTGGTTCGGTCGCGACGCGCTGATCGAGCGCGCGGGCACGCCGACGACTTTCGCGCGGCAGGCCGCGTTCGCGCATGCGCTGTACGCCGCCGACGTCAACCGGCCGGTCGAGATCTGGGCCGCCGAGGAGAAGCGGCTCGTGACGTGGCTCACCAAGCGACTCGGCTTCCAGGTGCACGCGCCGGATCTGAACGCCGTCGGGTATGCGCTGGTCGGTGGCCGGCTCGTGGCGGGCAACGAGAAGCCGACGGCGCTGTTCATGTACGAGAACACCGACAAGGAGCGGCTGTCGCTCCAGGTGCGCAAGCAGGCGCCCGGCAGCGGCGAGACCGCGTTCCGCTATGCCGTCGAGAACGGCGTCGGCGTGTTCTACTGGATCGACGACGCCTGCGGCTACGCCATCTCCGGCAACGTCGACCGCGCCCAGCTGCTCAAGATCGCGCATATCGTCTACGGCCAGCTCGCCGCGGCCGACGCCGGCGCGCCGAAATAGGGCCGGTGCGCACGCGCGAGCATAGCGCGCATGTCCCGTGGGCGCCGCGGCGCCGAACGCGGCGCCCACACAATGCTTGGACCGATGACAGTCTGCGGGTTACGATCCGCGTGATGCAGACCCCGCCCGCACGACCCGGCGATGCCGTCGACGACATCGACACTCCGGCGCTGGTCGTCGACCTCGACGCGTTCGAGCGCAACCTCGACCTGATGGCCAACGCGGTGCGCGGGGCGGGTATCGCGCTGCGCCCGCACGGCAAGGCGCACAAGTGCCCGGAGATCGCGCTCGCGCAGCTCGAGCGCGGCGCCGTCGGGATCTGTTGCCAGAAGGTCGGCGAGGCGGAGGCGTTCGTTGCCGCGGGGGTGGGGGACGTGCTCGTCACCAACGAGATCGTCGGAGGGTCGAAGCTCGCGCGCCTCGCGGCAATGGCGAAGAAGGCCACGGTGGCCGTGCTGGCCGACGATGTTGCCGCCATCCCCGGTATCGGTGCCGCGGCGAATGCCGCAGGCGTCAGCATCGCCGTATTGGTCGAGATCAATGTCGGCGCGAATCGCTGCGGCGTCGCGCCGGGCGCGCCGGCGGTGACTGTCGCGCAAGCCGTCGTCGGCACGCCAGGGCTTTCGCTGCGCGGCATTCACGCGTATCAGGGCGCCGCACAACACCTGCGCACGCCAGAGGAGCGGCGGGCGGCGATCGCGCGCGCCGCGGCGCTTGCACGCGAAACGAAGTTGGCGATCGAGGCGGCGGGCATACCCTGTCCGACGGTCACAGGTGCCGGGACCGGCACCTGGCAACACGAGCGCGACAGCGGCGTCTACACCGAGCTGCAGCCGGGCTCCTACGTCTTCATGGACGCCGACTACCAGAAGAACGCGCTGGCGCCGGATCAGCACGACTTCGAGCAGAGCCTGTTCGTGCTGGCGGCGGTGATGAGCGTGCCGGTGCAGGAGCGCGCGGTCGTCGACGCCGGATTGAAGGCGTTCGCGTTCGACTCCGGCCCTCCGCTCGTCTACGGTGCACACGGATTGACCTATGTGAAGGCATCGGACGAGCACGGCGTGATCGCGGTCGCGCCGGAAGCGCAGCGGCCACGCCTCGGCGACCGGCTCTGGCTGGTTCCGGGTCACTGCGATCCGACCGTCAATCTCTACGACTGGATCGTGGGTGTGCGCGGCAGGCGCGTCGAATGTGTTTGGCCCGTAGCGGCGCGGGGTGCGCTCGGCTAACTCTACTGTTCAGAGCGTGACGATGCCGCGCGGCGTGCGCAGCATGACGGCGAGCCGCGGGTCGCGGTCGTACGTGACGGGCAGCGCGCCGTCGAGCCCCAGCGCCGCGAGCGCGGCGCGGACCGCGGCGGGATCGGGATGCGCCGCCGCCAGACCGGCGATCGACACATGCGACTGCGGGAGCGATTCCGCCGGATGCTGTGGGACATCCCACTCGATCAAGGTCGGCACGATGCCCTTGCCAGGCAGCGTGCCGTCGTCTGGAATCGTGATTCGCCAGGAAAAGTCCCCGCGCGACATCGCGTGCACCGCACCGAGCGCGACCGGGCACGCGGCTGCTCGGAGCGCGATTTCGGTCGTGCGTGCGACCCAATGGATGAGCCGCGGCCGCTCGGTCAGTTCGGCCTGCAACGCTATGTCGTCGAGACCGAACCAGCGCGGCCTCCCGGGCCTCATCCCCGCGGGGTCGATCGCGATGATCTCGAGGTAGGTCCGTTCGGACAGGCGCACGAGTGCGTTGTGCGTCGCCATCGCGACGTGCCTGCCGCCTGGCTGCGGTGTGACGCCGGCGATCTCCGTGATGTACTCGATGCCGTCGGCGAGCGTGGTGGCGGCGACGACGAGGTGGTCGAGCGTGGCCGGCGGCGGCGCGCCCGGCGTCATCGTGGCGCCGGTTCCTCGGGCGCGAAATCGAGCTCGACCTTCGCGCCGTTCGGGTCGTGGAAGAACACCTGCCACACACCCGAACCCACTTGCTTCCGGCACTGGTGCGCGATCCCCTTCGCGTCGAGCGCCGCAACTGCAGCAGCGAGGCCGGTCGCGGAAAACGCCATGTGATCGATCACGCCGGCCCGAAGTTCGCTTCGCGGCCGCCCGCCGACCACGTGCACCACGGCCTGGGTGCCGGCATAGAGCCAGGCTCCCGGGAAGCCGAGCGGGGGTCGCGGGCCTTCGGTGAGCCCTAGGAACTCGCGGTAGAAGGCGACGGTAACGGTCACGTCGTCGGTCAATACGGTGAAGTGGTTCATTCCGGTCGTCGTCATGGTTGCCTCTGCATATGCCGTACCTCGGCGTGCCCATGGGCGGCGGGCGACGCGAATCTCGATGTTACTGCATCGCGTGGCGGACGAACGCGCCGAGCAGCGCGGTCGCATCGGGAGATCGCGGATCGTTGTACGGATACTTGTCGTCGCCACCGCTCCACGCGTGACCCAGCCGGTCGATCAGTATGTGCCGCGCGACCAGGCGGCCGGCGACCGCCCATTCGCTCGTCGTCACGGTGCGAGCATCCGGCGTGGTCGCAACATCGCTGCGATCCGGTGGCGGCAGGTCGACGGGGGCCCCGGCATCCGCCGCGGGATGGCCGTTCAGCGCGAGATACTGCCGGACGAGCTGCGCGGCGTTGACCGGGGCAACCACGTCGTCGTCGCCGCCGTGGATGACCAGCAACGGCACCGGAAGTGTTGCCGGCGTAGCCTGAGCGCGTGCATCGCGCGCGATTCGCGCGACATCCGTGTCGGCGCCGCCTTTCAACACCCCGAGCGCGGCCAGCGGCGACGAAGCTGCGCCGCATGCGATGCCTGAGTGCACGAATACGCCGGCGACCAGCTCAGGTTTCCTTATACCCAGAACGGTTGCGAGCGCGCCACCTGACGACATCCCGGCGACAAATACACGCTTGCGGTCAATCAGGTACTTTCGCCGCACCGAGCGCACCTGCGCAACGACGATGGCGGTCTCGCCCCAACCACGTGCCGTCGCCTGATCAAACCAGTTCCAGCATCCCCACGCGTTCGCGCGCGGGTTCTGGTGCGGTAGCAGCACGAGACACCCCAGGTCGTCCGCCAGCGCCGTGACGCGCGATGCATGGGCGAATTCGTCCGCCGTCTGCCTGCAGCCATGGATGAGTACGAGCAACGGCACGCTGCGCCAGCGCGCGTGGCCCTGCGGAACGTAGACCGTGTAATCGCGCGCGGGCCAGATCCATGGCGCCGTGGCCAGCATTCCACGCAACGACGACCGCGTATCGGATTCGAATCTGCCCGGTTCCGGGGGCTTGCGCCGGAACAGACCGGAGAAGAATCCCTTGGCGCGCGACCAGAGTTTGCGGAACACAGGCGAACTCCTCGTGGGACCGTTCGCCGCCCGCCGGGAGACCTGGCTGGCGCGCGGCCGTTTGCGCGTGCCCGCGCGTCAGATCAGCACGATGTCGTACTGCTCCTGCGTGTAGATCGATTCCACCTGCAGCGAGATCGGCTTGCCGATGAAATCGCCGAGCTGTGCCAGCGACTGGGACTCCTCGTCGAGGAAGAGATCGATCACCGGCTGCGCCGCCAGGATCCGGAACTCGCGCGCGTTGAACTGCTTGGCCTCGCGCAGTATCTCGCGCAGTATTTCGTAGCAGATCGTCTGCGCGGTCTTCAGCTCGCCGCGGCCGTGGCAGGTGGGGCAGGTCTCGCACAGCACGTGCGCCAGCGATTCGCGTGTGCGCTTGCGGGTCATCTCGACCAGTCCCAGCTGCGTGAAGCCGTTCACCGTGAGCCGCGTACGGTCGCGGTCCAGCGCCCGGTTGAGTTCGGCCAACACCGCATTGCGGTGGTCCGCATTTTCCATGTCGATGAAGTCGATCACGATGATGCCCCCGAGGTTGCGCAGCCGCAGCTGCCGCGCAATGACCTGTGCCGCCTCGAGGTTGGTCTTGAAGATCGTGTCGTCGAAGTTGCGGCCGCCGACGAAGCCACCGGTGTTGACGTCGATCGTCGTCATGGCCTCGGTCTGGTCGACGATGAGGTAGCCGCCGGACTTGAGGTCCACGCGGCGCGCGAGCGCCTTCTCGATCTCATCCTCGACGCGATTGAGATCGAACAGCGGCCGCTCCCCGGCGTGGTGCGTGATGCGGTCGCACAACGCGGGCGTGTACTCGCGCGCGAATTCGAGCATCCGGGTAAACGTCTCGCGCGAGTCGACCACGATGCGGGACGTTTCCTCGTTGGCCATGTCGCGCAGCACGCGCTGTGCCAGGTTCAGATCCTGGTAGAGCAGCGCCGGCGCGGGGACGTCCCGCGCGCGCCCGTTGAGGTCGTTCCACAGCTTGGTCAGGTACTCGATGTCACTCTGCATCTCGCGCTCGGACGCCGTTTCCGCCATCGTGCGGATGATGAAGCCACCGGTGTGTCCGTCGGGCAGCAGCAGCTGGAGCTTGCCGCGCAGGCTTTCGCGCTCGGCCTCGTCCTCGATGCGCTGCGAAATGCCGATGTGCGAATCCTGCGGCAGGTAGACCAGCAGCCGGCCCGCCAGGCTCACCTGCGTCGACAGCCGCGCGCCCTTGGTGCCGATCGGGTCCTTGATCACCTGGACGAGCAGCGATTGGCCCTCGTGCAGGATCTTCTCGATGGGGCGCGAATCGCCGCTGCCGTGCCCGTTCTGCCGGTGCTCCCAGATATCGGCGATGTGGAGAAACGCCGCGCGCTCGAGGCCGATTTCCACGAAAGCGCTCTGCATGCCCGGCAGCACGCGCGCCACACGGCCCAGGCAGATGTTGCCGACGAGTCCCCGCGCGCTGGCCCGCTCCATGTGGAGCTCCTGCACGACGCCCTGCTCGAGCATCGCGACGCGGGTTTCCTGCGGGGTTACGTTGATGAGGATTTCATGCGACATTGGCAACGGTTATAGCACGGGGAACCCGATGCCGGCGAGCGCGGAGGCGGTTTCGTAGAGCGGCAGACCCATGATGCCGGAGTAGCTGCCGTCGATGCGCTGCACGAACGTCGCGGCGCGTCCCTGGATGGCGTACGCGCCCGCCTTGTCGAACGGCTCGCCGGTGGCGATGTAGCGCTCGATCTCGTCGCGTGCGAGCGCGCGGAACGTGACCGCCGAAGCAGAGATCTCGGCCACGGTGTTCTTTTCCCAGGTGAGTGCGATGGCCGTCAGCACGTGGTGGGTTCGGCCCGACAGCAGCGTCAGCATCCGGATCGCATCGGCGGCGTCCTTCGGCTTGCCGAAGATCGTGTCGTTCAGCACGACCTCCGTGTCGGCGCCCAGCACCGGCCGCGGCGGCAGCCCGCGCTGCAGCATCCGCTGCCAGCCGATGGTGGCCTTGGTGCGCGCGATGCGTTCGACGTAGTGGCGTGGGGGCTCCGCGTCGTGCGCACCCTCCACGATGTCGCGCTCGCGAGCGGAGGATTCCCGCAGCCGGAGCGAAGCGAAGTCGATGCCGAGCTGGCGCAGCAGTTCCTCGCGACGCGGGCTCTTCGAGGCGAGGTAGACGGCAGGAGCGGTCATGGCGGTGGGATCCTCGGTGGACGGTGTCGACGCGCCGGCTGTCACTCGCGGTGGTAGGGATGGTGCGCGAGCAGGCTCACGGCGCGGTAGAGTTGCTCGGCCACGACGACGCGGACGAGCCCGTGCGGCAATGTTAGCGCGGAAAGCGCGACGATGGCAGAGGCAGCGCGCTTGACCGAGTCGGCGAGGCCGTCCGCGCTGCCAATCACGAATGCGATGTCGCGTGCCTCGTCGCGCCAGCGCAG
This sequence comes from uncultured beta proteobacterium, assembly GCA_963823215.1. Taxonomy (GTDB): domain Bacteria; phylum Pseudomonadota; class Gammaproteobacteria; order Burkholderiales; family Casimicrobiaceae; genus CAIWHR01. Next base: position 465,813 of record CAWGKT010000012.1, on the reverse strand, counting down.
GAGATTCGCAGCGAGCACGCGCGTCGTCCACGGCTCTCCGCGCTCGTCGAGCGCGACGATGCGCGCGTCCTTGCAGGCAGCGGCGAGCCGCAGCGCCTCGGCCGCGAGGAGCTGCGCCACTGCTTTACCGCGAGTGCGCGGCTCGGGCTTGAGCAGGACGAGTTCCAGCGCGAACTCGCGGGGCATACGGCGCGCGTAGTCGCCCCAGCCAGCGTCGACCCATGCGGGCATCCGTTGTCCGAAGGCGACGACGCGAAGCTTCATCGCTGAACGCGGGGGAAATCGGGGTCAGATACGCGACAACTGGGAAGACGAGGTCAGATGCGTAACGTTTCGCAGGCTGGCATCTCGGGGGGCCAACGAATCGTTACGTATCTGACCCCGTTGTCGCGTATCTGACCCCGATTCCCTCAGGCTGCAGCCCGGTCGGCGCTCCTGACGCGCCGCTTCGCTGCGGACGGAGCCCAGAGCTCCTCCAGGTTATAGTGGGCGCGCACCGCCGGCTGCATGATGTGGATGATGATGTTCCCGGCGTCGACCAGCACCCACTCGCCGGCCTCCTCGCCCTCGACGCCGATGATCGTCGCGCCGGTCTCCTTCAGCCGGTCGCGGACATGGCGCGCGAGCGCTTTCACCTGCCGATTCGACTCGGCCGATGCGATGATCATGGTGTCGGTGAGGCTGGTCAGCTTGCGCACGTCGAGCACGGTGACGTCGCGAGCCTTGATATCGTCGAGGGCGGTGACGGCGGTCTTCTGGATCTTGTTAAGTCGCATCCGGGCGTGAGCGATAGAGTTGGTTGCGGTCAATATAGGCCAAAACCGCGGCTGGAAGCAAACCGCGCACCGCGGCGACGCCGTCGGCGCCGCGCGCGAGCTGCGCGCGTATCGCCGACGCGGAAATCGGATGCGCCGTGACCGCTTGCACGAGCACCGACCCTGCGGCTGTCCGTCCGAGCGTCGCCGCGTCGGGACACCGGCGCCGCGACCATTCGTCGGCGAGCGCCGGCGGGAGCGCGTCGTCGATGGCGATACCGGGGCGCCCTACGACGACGACGTGCGCGAGAGCGAAAACCTCCCGCCAGCGATACCAGGTCGGCAGTCCGAGGAAAGCGTCCGCACCGACGATCAGCGCCAGCGGGCGGGAGGGCTCCTCGTTGCGCAGTTCCTCGAGCGTGGGCACCGTATAGCTCCGACCCGGACGGAGGACCTCCCGCGCGTCGACCTGCAGATCCGGGTGACCGGCGATAGCGAGCTCGACCATCGCGAGCCTGTGCGCGGCGGTGGCGACCGGCGCCGCGCGATGCGGCGGGTCGCCGGCGGGAACGAAACGAACGGCGGAGAACCCGAGCGCGGTACGCAATTCACGGGCGAGCTCCAGGTGCCCGCAATGGATCGGGTCGAAGGTGCCGCCGAAGACGCCGAGCACTTGGTTCATCACCAGGTCGATTGTAGCCCGCAGCCGTTGTGGGACGGGTTCTAGAAGCGCGACCCCGGCTCCTGCAGGAACGCGACTTCCTCGGGGGTCGACGTACGGCCGAGAATCGCGTTGCGGTGCGGATAGCGGCCGAAGCGGCGCACGATGGCCGCATGTTTCTCGGCCCAGTCGAGAGCCGTGCGATCGCCGGTGTCGTCCGCGAGCCGCGTGAAGAGCTCGATCGAGCGCTGCTGCATCGCCGTGCTCTCGGCATGCTCGAACGGCAGGTAGAGGAACCCGCGCTCGAATGCGTCGAGCACGCGATCGCCGCCGGTGTCCACGATGGCGCTCGCGGTGGCGAGCGCCTCGGCGTCGCCGGCGAATGCCCGCGGCGTGTCGCGAAACGCGTTGCGCGTGAACTGGTCGAGCAGCAGCACGCGGGCGAGCGCGGCATGCGTCGCGGAATGCCAATCGCGGAAGCCGCCGGTCAGGGCGGTCCCGATCGCGGCGCCGAAGCGCGCAGCGATCGAGGCGTCGAAGGCAGGATCCTTGCGGAACCATTCGGCGCGGGCCGCATGGGGCGGCGGGCCGAACCAGAAATCGAGGATCTCGCGGGCGAGGGGCGGCATCGGCTTTGTTATATAGTCGTGGCCAACGGCTCGGCGACAATTTTGCCGGAAACGAAAAGGCGTTCCGGCGCGACCAATCGCGAAGAACCGCCGCCGCCGGATGCCCTCACGCTCATGCGCACATCCTACCGCGATATTTTCCTGCTCGCCTGCTGCCAGGCGCTGCTGCTCACCAACGGCTCCGGCCTCATCACGATGAACGGGCTCGTCGGCTACGCGCTGGCCGACACGAAGACGCTGGCCACGCTCGGCGTGACGATCTACGTGCTCGGCTCGGCGGTGGCGACGATGCCGGCATCGCTGTGGATGGTGAAGGTCGGCCGACGCACGGGCTTCATGGCGGGCGCGCTGATCAATGTCGCCGGCTGCGCGCTCGCAGTGCTTGCCATCAGCCGCGGGAGCTTCGTTCTCTACTGCGTCGCGACCGGCGTCATGGGAATCTACAACGCGATCGGGCTGCAGTACCGGTTCGCGGCGGCCGAGGTGGCGGCGCCCGCGGACAAGGCGAAGGCGATCTCGCTGGTGCTGGCGGGTGGCGTCGTCGGCGGCTTTCTCGGCCCCGAGTCCGCGCGTCGCGCGGTGGACCTCTTCGCCACGCCGTTCCTGGGCGGATTCGTCGTGCTCGCCGGCGTCGCGCTCCTCGCAATCGCCGTGCAGTCCCGCGTGCAGGTGCCGCGGCCGACGCAGGAGGAGCGCTCCGGCGGCGGGCGGCCGCTTGCGGTGATCATGCGTCAGCCGGTGTTCATCGTCGCCGCGCTCACCGGGGCGGTCGGCTACGGCCTGATGAATCTGCTGATGACGGCCACACCCATCGCGATGGACTTCTGCAGCCATCCTTTCGGCGCCGCGGCGCTGGTGATCCAGTGGCACGTCGTCGGCATGTACGCCCCGGGGTTCGTCACCGGGTCGCTGATCCGGCGCTTCGGAGTGCTCAACGTGATCCTGGCCGGCATCGCTCTCGTCGCCTCGTGCGTGGCCGTCGCATTGAACGGCATCACGGTCGCCCATTTCCTGATAGCGCTGGCGCTGCTGGGCGTGGGGTGGAACTTCATGTACACCGGCGGCACGGCGCTGCTCACCGAATCCTATGCGCCGCCGGAAAAGGCGCGCACGCAGGGCGCGAACGATTTCCTGGTGTTCGCGACGATGGGCGTTTCGTCGTTGGCGTCGGGAGCGATGGTGTCGACGGCCGGCTGGGAGGCGATGAACCGCACGATGTTGCCCATCCTCGCGGCGCTGGCGACCGTCGTGCTCTGGTACGCCTGGCGCCGGCGCGCCGTCCGGCCCGCGCCGGCCTAGCGCGCTACTCGCGGATCTGACCCGAGCCCAGCACGATCCACTTCCGGCTGGTGAGTCCTTCGAGCCCCACCGGCCCGCGCGCGTGCAGCTTGTTGGTCGAAATGCCGATTTCGGCGCCGAGCCCGAATTCGAAGCCGTCGGCGAAGCGCGTCGACGCATTGACCAGCACCGAGCTCGAATCGACCTCGCGCAGGAAGCGCATCGCGTTGGCATGATCCTGTGTCACGATCGCATCGGTGTGCTGCGAGCCGTACTGCGCGATGTGGGCGATCGCCTCGTCCAGGGAATCGACCACGCGTACCGCCAGGATCGGCGCCAGATACTCGGCAAACCAGTCATCCTCGACCGCCGCCTTCATCGTCGGCACGAGCGCGCGCGAGCGGTCGCAGCCGCGCAGCTCGACCCCCTTCGTCGCATAAATCTCGCATAGCGGCGGCAGCACGCGCACGGCGATTCCCGCGTGCACCAGCAGCGTCTCCATCGTGTTGCATGGCGAATAGCGTTGCGTCTTCGCGTTGTCGGCGATGCGAATCGCCATCGCGAGGTCGGCTGATGCGTCGATGAACACGTGGCAGACGCCGTCGAGGTGCTTGATCACCGGCACCTTCGCCTCGCGCGAGATGCGCTCGATGAGTCCCTTGCCACCGCGCGGGACGATGACGTCGACGTGCTTCTCGTCGGCGATCAGGCACCCGACCGCCGCGCGGTCGGTGGTCGCGATCACCTGCACCGCGGTCTTCGGCAGACCCGCGGCGGCGAGGCCCGCGTGGACGCAGGCCGCGATCGCCTGGTTGCTGGAGAGAGCTTCCGAGCCGCCGCGCAGGATCGTCGCGTTGCCTGCCTTGAGGCAAAGCCCCGCGGCGTCCGCGGTGACGTTCGGCCGCGATTCGTAGACGATGCCGATCACGCCCAGCGGCACGCGCATCAGGCCGACCTGGATTCCGGAAGGGCGGTAGCGCAGATCGCTGATCTCGCCGACCGGGTCCGGAAGCGCGGCGATCTGGTCGAGGCCGTCGGCCATCGCCACCACGCTCGCCGCGGTCAGCGTCAGCCGGTCGACGAAAGCGGCATCCTGTCCCGCCGCCCGCGCGGCCGCGACATCGGTCGCGTTGGCTTCGAGCAGTGCCGCCGCGCCACCACGGATCGCCCCCGCCGTCGCGCGCAGCGCGGCGTTCTTCGCCTTCGTGTCGGCCCGGGCGGTTTCGCGCGCGGCGGCGCGCGCGGCCACACCCACGCCGTGCATGTACGCGGCGACGTCGGCGAAGGTTCCCAAGCCGGGAACGGCGAGGTTGGTCACCCGGTGATTGTAGCGCGATCCCGGCGCGGCCAGCCTGGCCACTGACTTCGAGCGTCAATCCGGGTTAAAATTACTGGTTTTGGCGCCGACGGGGCGTCGTGCCGGGCGCCCATCATCGCAGGAATCCGCTTTTTCGTCCCAACCACTGTCAGGAGTCACAGCAATGCGCAAATTGATTGGAACCATCGGTTTTGCCGTCATCGCCGCGCTGGCCGCGCCGGTGGGTGCCCAGACCGGCGCCGCCGTCGTCGCGAAGGAGCCCGGGAAGGTGGGCGTCGCGGAGACCGTCAAGATCGCCGCGACGATTACCGCAATCGACGCCGCCACGCGCGCGGTGACGTTGAAGGGGCCGCAGGGCCGCGAAGTCACGCTGACGGCGGGCGAGCAGGTGAAGAACTTCGCGCAGCTCAAGGTCGGCGACCTGGTGAACATCGAGTATGTCGAGGCGCTGACCATCGAGCTCAAGAAGGGCAGCACGGCGCCGATTGCGATGACCGCGAAGGCCGGCGCGGCCGGCGCGAAGCCCGGCGAGCGTCCGGCCGGGATGGGCGGGCGTCAGGTGACGATCGTCGCCGAGGTCGTCGACCTCAATGCGCAGACGCAGGTCATGACGCTGAAGGGCCCGCAACGCACCGTCGAGGTCAAGGTCAAGGATCCGGCGCAGTTCAAGCTCATCGCGAAGGGCGACCGCATCGAGGCGACGTACACCGAGGCGATGGCGATCGCCGTCGCGCCGGCGAAGAAGTAGGCTTCGGTCGCGGGGCGCGCCGGGACATCATCGCGCCCCGCGGGCGCTGCGCGCCCGTCGAGCAACGCGGATGCGCCGCGCGTCCGCGGCCCCGCCGCATCCCATGGCGCTATCGCCCTGGCTTGATGGTGCGCACGCCGGCGTCCCCGCCGAGCAGGATCACGTCGGCGCCCCGAGCGGCGAAGAGCCCGACAGTGACCACGCCGACGATCGCGCGGATTCGCGCTTCCATCTCGACCGGGTTGGTGAGCTTGAGCCCGTGCACGTCGAGAATGACGTTGCCGTTGTCGGTGGTGAATCCCATCCGCCAGGCCGGCTGACCGCCCAGCAGCACCAGCTGCCGCGCGACGTAGCTTCGCGCCATCGGGATGACCTCGACCGGCAGCGGGAACCTGCCCAGCACGCCGACGAGCTTGGACGCGTCGGCGATGCACACGAACCTGCGCGCAACGGCGGCGACGACCTTCTCGCGCGTCAGCGCGCCGCCGCCGCCCTTGATCATCGCCCCGTGCTCGGTAACCTCGTCGGCGCCGTCGACGTACACCGGCAGGTCCGCGACGTTGTTCAGTTCCTCGACGAAGATGCCGTGGCCCTTCAGGCGTTCGGCGGTCTTGACCGAACTCGCCACCGCACCCTTGATCCGGTGCCTGATCTTCGCCAGTTCGTCGATGAAGAAGTTTGCCGTCGAGCCGGTGCCCACGCCTATGATCGCGTCGTCCTCGACGTACTTCATCGCCTCGCGGGCGACCGCCTGCTTCTGCTCGTCCTGCGTCATCGTCTGTCTCCGAACGCGTTGCCGATTCTAGCAGCGGCAGCGCTCATCCAGGAAGAGCGCCGCTCCACTGTTCCACACGCGCGATCCGTTCGGAACGTTCGGGCCCGAACGCACGGCAATGCGGTCCCGGAGCCCGGTGGTGCGCGCAGGCGCTGGCAACCGGCTGCTTACGACCGAAGCCGCGTGGAAACATCTCCGTTGCAATCGACAGAGTGATGTGCGTTGGGGCGCAGCCCGGATTTTTGCGTTGCCGCGCATTTGGGGCTATCTCGACCGCTTTGTGCCTCAACTGAGCGTAGGCAGGGATGCAAGCGCCGGAAGGGGCACAGCTGGAGCCTGCGCTCCCACTCTCTCACCGCGCTCACAAGCGGTCGTTGAAACGCGCGATAGCCGGACGGCGCTCAGATCCGAACAGCCCTTCGATGAACGTGCCGTTCTTCTTCCCTCAAGGCGCTGGCACGACCTTGTAGAAGACGCCGTTCGCACCATACGACGGCTGGAACCACGTATTGCCGTTCAGATAGTAGGTCCCGCCGTTCTTGTCGATGGTCATTGAGCCCGCGGGCAGACTCGCATAGTTGACGCCCGTCACGTAGGTGCCCGGCGCCGGTGCGCCCGCCATGGTGGCCCCGGTGGCAACGCCAGCGTTGTAGGCCGCGCTGGTCGCCGCAGCCGTGCTGGCGCTGCCGGCGGCAACACCTGCCGAGTACGCGCTCGAAGTCGCGGCCGCCGTGTTAGCCGAGGCTGCTGCCGCTCCGACGGCAACTCCCGCGATTGCGCCGACGGCTGCTGCGCAACCGTAGCAGCCCGACGAGTAGTACGGCACCGCGACCGGCGGGTGATAGACCGGATAGGTCGGATACACCGGGTAGGCGGGATGCGTCGGGTAGGGATAGTACCCGGGAGGATGATAGGCAGTCGCACCCGAAGGATACGTGTGCGCCCAGCCCGAACCGTACGCACCGTACGTCGAGCCGCCGTAGACGTTGGTGTGCGAGGTCCCGCCGTAGTACGAGTGCGACGTACTGCCACCGTACGCATTAGTGTGCGACGTGCCTTCGCCCCAGGTATGGGTCGAACTGCCGCCCCAGGCATTGGAATGGCTGGTGGATCCCCAGCTGTGGCTGGTGCTGCCACCGTAGCGGTTGGCGCTCGCCCAGCCCTGCGCCTGGCCTGTCCACAATGTCGCGGTCAGTGCCGCAGTGACTATCGAAACGATCGTCTTCATGAGGCGTCACCTCGTCATTGCGACTTCGGTTGATTGCCGGGAGGCGCAGCCTTGACCGGCTTCGCCTTGGCCATTGGCTTGACACCCGGCGGCAGCCCGGTGACGGGGCTCGCGAACGCGATGCGCTTGGCCGCTTGCGCCTTTTGCGAGGCGAATGTTTCCTGCGCGAACGGCCCGTCGAGCTGCCAGTTCGATAGCTCCATCTCGTGGCGCAGCTCCAACGGATCCGTCCGAAAGATCGCGCGGATCCGGCGCGGCAGCTTGTCGTCGACGCCGATCCAGATCTGCAGGAACACGTCGTCGTTGGCCCACGCCACCATGTCGGTCTTCGTGCCTCCGACCACGCCCGACGGCCCGATGTAGAAGGCGAGAATCGCCCCGTCGGTCAGCGCGGCGTATGGATCGGTCGCTAGAAGATCGGCGAACGGATAGTAGATTGCCGCCGTGTCGTAGGCCGTCTTCAGCGCCGCATCGATCGTCGCGGGTGCATCGGCAACCGCGACCAGGTTCTCCGCCGGGGCGTACGCCATCATCTGCCTTGCCGTCGTAGTAAAACTCGGACGCAGGGCCGTCACCGGGCATGACCACCTTGAGCTTGTCCGGCCGCTGCATGGTCACGTCGTAACGCATCGTGTAGGCGATCGGCGGTCCGAGCTGGCTCGGATACTCATAGTTGACGGTAGCAGTAAACGACATCGACTTCGCCGCCGCGAGTCGCGCGCTCGTGGCCTTGAGCAGCTCCATCGCCCGTGGCTCCAGCACCATCTTGAACGCGGTCTCGACCGATTTCTTCGCAGGCTTCGCGGCCTGGGCGGGCGCCGCCGCCTTCGCAGCCGACCCCGACTGCGCCGCGACGCCGCCGGAGACGAGGAAACCGACGACCACCACCGCCGTCCAGCGGCACCAACAATCTGCAATCTTCATGATCGTCCTCGCCGTGTCGAATCCGTCAGGGGATCATCCCGCATTCGAACATCTTGTTCGCGATCGGAGCGGCGACCTTGTTGATGAACGCGGTGCGCATCTGCGGGTCACTTTGCAGGAGGCCGATGACGCGCTGCTCTTCCATCGACTTTGGCTCACCTTTCTTTTGCCACAGTTGCTCGCAGGACGAGCTTTGGTACTTCTGGACGACCCTGTCGGCCACCATGTCCAGGATCGGATACTGCGCATACGTGATACCTGCGGTGACACATAAGGCGACAGCAATCAGAGTGAGTCGCTTGCTCATGGTGAATTCCTTTGATGATCAGTTGGCATCTCAGTCACGCACACAAAACCGCGACCGTCGCGCGGAGAGGAAGCAGGCGACGGCATCTACTATTCGTCTATGTTTTCGTCACCTGATCGCTGGTTGCAGCCCGAATCAGAAGTGCCGTCAGGATCGCGTGCAGGACGACCGCCGGCCACAGCAGAATGCCGGTGAAAACGCCCACGAGTCCGACGTACGCGAGATACAGCGTGACGGCCGCGCTGTAGGTCAACATGCCAATCAGCGCCTTGCCCGGCCAGCAGGCGACCGCCAATGCGATCAGCGCGATGCCGGCCACGCGCGCGACCGGCACGGCGACGCCGGAGAGTTCCTCGCCTAACAACAACTGCCCAACAAGCGACGGAACGACCAGCAACGCGAGGCCGGTCACGGCTTCACCCACCGCGGCAATTACGAGCGCCCATCTCATCGCGCGGATCCGGAGCTGCAGCTAATCGTCATGAGCTCCTGCCGTCATTTGGGAAACATCAACTGCACCTGCGCGCGGATCTGCCAGTTCGCGCCCGAAGTCCGGCTTCACCACGTTGTAGTACGCCGAAACTTGCGTATTCACCGGCAGCTTGCCGAAGTGGAAGATCTTGCCAACGCCGCCGCCCAGCGGCACCGTCCACTGCTGGCCGCTGTTCGCCTTCCAGTTCGACTGTCAGAACCGGCGCCGAGGTCAGGTACAAGTCCCTCGGGAAAGTTGTAGTTGACGAACGGCTGGATCAGACCGTTGTTGTACGAGCCGCCCTGCTTGTCGCTGGTCAGCGACCAGACGTTGTTGATCAGCACGCCGTAGACCCAGGGGTCGCCGTGCTCGATGTGCAGCACGACGAAGGTCGGCCCGAGCCCCCAGTTCTTGTTGCCTAGCTCGGCGTTGCTGTTGGTTGGAATCTGCAAGATCGGCCCGACGCCCCAGATCCAGTGCCCCGGATTCGCCGGAGAAAGAAACGCGGAGAGCTGGATGTCGCCGAAGCCGCTCTTGGCAGGCGTGTCCGGACCGAGCGACGGGTTCCAGATCACCGGCATGATCGTGCGGGTGATGATGTTCCAGTCCTTGTCGACCGAGATCGGGATCACCGGCTGGATGTTGAGTATGTTCTGCGTCCCTTTCTCCGGCCCGAAGTTGAGGTTCGTGTTGTTCTGGAACGGCACGCTGATCAGGTTGCCGATCGGATTCTGCGCGAGTTTCGCCAATTCTTCGGCGCTCATCTCCGCCCGCGCCGGCGCAGCGGCGACCAGCATCGCCGCGCAGAGGGTGGCAGCGAGCCATTTTGGTCTGACCTGAGGGTTCATGCGTCGCGCGATGATGTGGTTAACGTCAAGAGATAGATGCCGGCTGCAGACTCCACTCAATGGAGGTCCGTGTCGTTGAAGCACTCGGTCCCCGACACGGTGATCGCGCAAATCCTGTGCTTACAACTCATCGCGCGCCCGAGCGAGGGCCTTGTGCACCACCTCCTGCTCCTCTGCCGTCAACTTTTCGTCGCCGAGGTTGAAGGTCACCTTGTTGATCTTCCCGGTGAACTTGAACGGAACGTCGTAGCGATACTCGATGAGCGCGAGTGGCGTGCGGGTGTCCTGGCCGATGTCGAAGGTCTCGTCCTCCGGGAACGTGATCGGGGTGCCGTGTTCGATGGAGTTCCTTGCCACTTCCTTGCCGTCCACGGAGAGCACGCCCGTCCCTCCCTTGCCCAGGCCCGGACCATCGGACTTGAAGTCGAAGACGATGGTGTGCTTGCCGGCGCTCAAGCTCGGGCCCTTCCCACATCGTGCGCTTGAGGTCGAGCAGGTTGTAGAGGAACACCGGCTTGCCCCGGCCGACTCCAAACTCGCCCTTGCTCAGGAACAGGCCGTAGCCGCCGAAGCGTCCGCCGTCGGTGACGATCATGCCTTCCGCGCCGCCTTCGGGAATCGTGACCTCGGCGGTAATCGTGTACGACTTGTTCAGGATGCTCGGAGCGCCGCTGTTGGGGGTGCTGATCGGTTCACCCGAATAGGTGAAGACCTTGCGTCCGCCGGTGAGGTTCGGGCGCGGCGAGTTCCAGCGCAGGAGTGACGTGTTGTCGAGCGGCAGCACGTCGAACTTCTTCGCCTCGGCGTAGAAGAGGTCCTGCATCTGCTTCAACTTCTCCGGCATCTTTGCAGCCAGGTCGTTGTTCTCGGTGGGATCCACCGACTGCAGATCACCGACGTTGTAGAGTTCCCAGTTGTACCCGGTGATCACGTCGGGTGCCGGCTTGGTGCTCAGTTCCCACGGGATCGTCGCCGGGGTCGTCGCCGCGATCCAGCCGTCGTGGTAGATGGCGCGGTTGCCCAGCATCTCGAAGTATTGCGTCGTGTGCCGCGTCGCGCGCGTTGGCGTTCGCCTTGTTCCACGTGTAGGCCATGCTCACGCCGTCCATCGGACGTTGCTTGATGCCGTCGACGGTATCCGGCAGCGGGATGCCGGTCGCTTCGAGGATGGTCGGGGCGATGTCGATGAGGTGATGGAACTGGCGGCGGATGCCGCCCGGCTCGTCGATGTGGCCCGGCCACGACACCGCCACGCCCTGGGCCGTCCCGCCGTAGTGCGACGCCACCTGCTTCGTCCACTTGAACGGCGTGTCCATCGCCCACGACCAGGCCGCCGCGAAGTGCGGGAAGGTCCGCTCCGAGCCCCAGAACGGGTACCAGAGGAACTGGTCCTTGACCGGCACCGGAACGCCATTGAAGGTGGTGAACTCGTTCGGCGTGCCGTTGAGCATGCCTTCGGAGCTCGCGCCGTTGTCGCCGGCAATGTAGATGATCAGCGTGTTGTCGAGCTGGCCCATGTCCTCGACCGCCTGGATCACGCGGCCGATCTCGTGGTCGGTGTAGGCGAGGTAGGCGCCGAACACGTCGGCCTGCTTGATGAAGAGCGTCTTCTCTTCCACGCCCAGCGAATCCCACTCGCGGCAGATCCTTCGGCCACGGGGTCAGTTGGGCGTTGGCAGGCATGATGCCCAGCCGCTTCTGGTTGGCGAAGATGGTCTCGCGCACCTTGTTCCAGCCGGCGTCGAACAGATGCATGTCGCTGATCTTCTTGATCCACTCCGGCGTCGGATGGTGCGGGGAGTGCGTGCCGCCCGGCACGTAATAGACGAGGAACGGCTTGTCGGGCGCGACCTCCTTCAACTCCTTCATGTAATGGATCGCCTCGTCGGCCATGGCCGTGGTCAGGTTCCAGCCCGGATTGCCCTGGAACGGGAAGATGGCCGTCGTGTTGCGGAACAGGTTCGGCTGCCACTGGCTGGTGTCGCCGCCGACGAAGCCGTAGAAGTACTCGAAGCCCATGCCGTTCGGCCACTGCTCGAAGGGTCCGGCCGAGGTCGCCTGATAGAAGGGCGTGTTGTGATTCTTGCCGAACCACGAGGTCGCGTACCCGTTGTCCCTCAGGATGGCGCCGATGGTGCCGTTCTCCTTCCGGATGACCGAGTCGTAGCCCGGGAATCCCGTCGCGATCTCGCCCACCACGCCGAAGCCGGCGACATGGTGATTGCGCCCGGTGATCAACGCCGCGCGCGACGGCGAGCAGAGCGACGTGGAGTGGAAGTTCGTGTAACGCAGCCCGGCCTTCGCGATGCGATCCATCGCCGGGGTCGGAACGACGCCGCCGAAGGTGCCCGGCGCGCCGAACCCGCTGTCGTCGGTCATGATCAGCAGCACGTTGGGTGCGCCCTTCGGCGGCACGACGCGCGGCGCCCACCACTGTTTCGACTCCGAGGCCTTTTCCTTGATCACCCCGCCGAACTTCGGATCGGGCGGCGGCAGCTGCTTGCCGTCGAGGGTCGTGGTGGCGCTCGGCGAACCCAGCACCCCGGTCACCTGCTGCGCCGAGGCCGATCCCAGGCACGAGGCGATCGCGACCACCGAGGTCAACAACTTGAATACGTGGCGTGCATTCATCGAGTCTCTCCCACAATGTCCGTCGTTCGTGTCACGTCGAGTTCGATCTCGTGACCTGGCTCATCGAAGTGACCGCATCAGTTCAGATCGCCGTCCTTGAAGAACTTCGTGCCTCCGACCGTAAGCGTGGCCGCAAGGCCGGTCTGCGTCAGCTGGTAGAGGTACACGCCGGGCGACACGGCGGCCGCGCCGCTGAACATGCCTCCCTGGCCACCCGCCATGGCCGACAGGTTGACCTGGCCGCCGAACTCCCAGCCCTGGTTGATGAAGTTCTTGCAGCGCCTGTTCGTTGGCGAAGACGAAGATCAGACGATTCTGGTTCACACCGAAACCCAGGCCGCCCTGCACCTGCAGCATCTTCATGAAGGTCTGGCGGCCCGTGCGATGGTTGACGACCATGCCCTTGCCGGTGGTGCCGCCGGCGAAGAAGAGCTTGACCCCGAACGTGCTGAATACGGCATAGCCGGCCGAGCGCTTCGATGGCGCGGCGGGTGCCGGGCGCGATCTCGTAGAGCGAGGCGAGCGCGTCCTGCGCCATCTCCCGCACCTGCGTGCCTCGCCTGAATGATCTTGGCTTCGCTCGGCACGCCTTCGGGAAGCGCTTCCTGCACGTCCTTGAGCGGATCCCACGAAAAGATCTGCGCCGCGACCGGCGGCGCTACCAGGCACATGGATACCGCAATCGCTGCCAAGACATTCCTTCACGCTCATAGCGCCTCTCCTCATTCCGGCGCGTTCGCGCAATCACATCGTCCGCCGCATGTTCAGCCGACACACCGCCGATGGCGTCGCCGATCGCCGCAAGCAACGCTTCGTCGTTGATGGGCTTGCAGAGATAGACCTTCGCGCCCATTTGAACGGCCCGCGCGCGCGATTCAGGCAGTGTCGTGTCCTGTCATGACGACGACCGGCACAGCCGGATGACCGCTGGCGAGCGCACCTTGAACATCGAATCCGCTCATTTCCGGCATGTGAAGGTCGAGCACGACGCAGTCCGGTTCGTGGTCCTGAACAGAGCGCAGGAACTCCGCGCCCGACGCGAACGTTTCGACCGCGAAACCCGCGGAGGAAACGAGCCGCGTCAATGCAACGCGCACGTCTGCATCGTCGTCCACCACGGCCAGCAGCGGTGCGTCTCTTGCCATCCTGATCCCACGGTATCAAGCGGCGGCGGCCGGGGCAACTGGACCTTGGTCCAGGTATCGAAGGCGGCCCAGGCGAGATAATGCTGCCTCAGGCCCTGGGCATCGAGCCGACCCCGGCGCGTTCCGCCAGCTTCACCAGATCGGCAACGACCCGCACACCCATCTTGCGCATCAGGTTGCCGCGATGGTACTTGATCGTCTTCTCGGTCGTGCCCAGTTCGGCGGCGATCTGCTTGTTCAGCCTTCCAGCGACGATCAACTCGAGAACCTGCCGTTCACGCTCGGTAAGCATTGCAAGGCACTTCGCGACGCGCTCTCGCTCCAGGCGTGCGGGGCGCAACACCCGGTCCCTGGCCAGCGCCTCGTGAATGGCGGCAATCAGCGCAGTGTCGTCTATCGGCTTGGTGAGGAAATCCGCCGCGCCATGCTTCATCGCCTGAACGCTCGCTGCGATGTCGCCACGGCCGGTGAGAAAGACGATTGGCAGCACGCTCGCCTGTTGTTCCAGCACCCGCTGCACATCGAGACCGTTCAAGCCCGGCAGCGCGAGGTCGAGCACGAGGCAACCCGGAGCGTTCCGGTCGTAGCTTTCGAGAAACCGGTGCGGCGAAGAGAACGTTGCAACGTTCAGTCCAATCGATTCAAGCAGTCGTTCGATCGCCTTCAACACATCAGGATCATCGTCGACTACGTATACCGTTGGCGCCGGCTCTCGCATCGAAGCTAGGCCCCGTTAGCCGGCAATTCGCAATGCAGCGTAGCGCCGCGATCCGCATTGTTGGTCGCCCACAGGCGGCCGCCATGTGCCTCGACGATCGATCTGCAAATTGCCAGGCCCAAGCCCATGCCGGTCGCCTTGGTCGTCACGAACGGCTCGAAAATGCGTTCGAGATTCGCCGGAGGTATTCCCGCGCCCCGGTCGACGACGGAGACCTCGACATTGCCCTGGACGGTCGTCTGTGTTCGCACCAGGAGCCGGCGGTCCGCTTCCTGGCCGTCCATGGCATCGCATCCGTTGATCACGAAGTTGAGCAACACCTGCTGCAGTTGATTCCGATCACCGCTCACGGCTGGCAGCGCGTCGGCAAGGTCGGTGCTGACCACCACCTGCCGGCTCAACAAGTCACTGCGCATCAGACGAATCGACTCCTCGACGACTTCGTTGATGCTCGAGCGGATGCCGCTGCGACTCTTCCTTTCTGAGCATGGACCGTAGCCGCTGAATCACCGCTTCGGCACGGTGATCGCTCTTCACGATGTCGGTAAGGATTTCCGCGAGCTTGTCGATGCGCGGTGGGCTCTGTGCGAGAAACCGCTGCGCGGCCTGTGCATTGCTCAGAATAGCCGTCAGCGGTTGGTTGAGTTCATGCGCGAGCGATCCGGACAACTCGCCCAACATCGCGACCCGCGACAGGTGTGCGAAGTCGTCGCGCTGGCGGGCCGTTGCCCGCTCCGCGTTTCTGCGCTCGGTGATGTCGACGACCGACACCAGTACGAATAACCCATCCTTGGTCGGCATCGGGCTGAGCGCGGCTTCCACCGGGATTTCGCCACCATCCTTTCGGCACGCGACCAGCTCGCGTCCGGCCCCCATCGCTCGCGCCCGCGGCTCGCTGGCGTAGGCGCCCCGCAGCGCGGCATGCGGGATGCGAAAGCGCTCCGGAATCAGCATTTCGACCGGCTTCGCGACGAGTTCTGCACGCCGGTAGCCGAACACGGTCTCGGCCTGCGCATTCGCTAACGTGATCGATCCCTTTGCCATTGACCAGAAGAATCGCGCTCGGAACCGCTTCGACGACCGCACGGAAGCGCTGCTCGCTTGCGCGGAGCTGCGCCGTCAGCTGCGCCGCAGCGGCGAGGTCCCAGACCAGCTCGTAGCCCATCGCCAGTACGACGATGAAAAAGCCGGGCATGAGGATGGTGGGCGCGTGTACCACCCCGGCGACGACCAGTGCAGCGAAGCTGCCAGCCGTCATGATGCAAAAAGCAAGACTGCCGCCGACGAGAGCCGCGCGGCGGCGCGCCACGGTTCCGCCCCTCCGCCAGAGGTTGATGGAGGCATCGACGATGAACGCGACGAGCAACAGGTTGCTGAGCTGGGGGACGATCGCCCACGGATTCGCGACACCGACGGGACCGACGACGACGGCGCCCCCAAAAAGCTGCAGGTGGTCCAGCGCTGTGATTTCCCGGAAGTTCACGTTCACGCCGGTCAGGAAATTCAGCGCAAGGGCGACCAACCGAATCCCGATCACCGCGTAAGCGAGCCAGAGTCGACCTGCGTCGAAGTAAAGGCGCACGAACCCCACAATCGAGATGATGACCATGGCGAGCGGCACATGAGACCAGCGTGCGAGAGCGGCGAGGCTGGCCGGTGTCTCGGCCCCCATTCTCGCAAGCTCGAAGGCGCCATAGGCGGCGGCCGAGGCGGCGAGCACGAAAAACAGCAGGTTGGCGTACTGAGACCGTTGCCTCTGCCAGACGAACAGATGGACGACGCCGAGCATCAGGCTCGCCGCGATCATCATGGTCCAGACGATTTCGACCCAGCTCATCGCCTCACCAACGCCGAAAGTTCGGTTGGCGCGCAGGCGCACTCAACACTTCGTCTGTCCCGCCGACATACTTGGATGCGGTGATACAGCAAGAAAGGTTTTTCATGTGGCGGACTGGCGCGACGTTGCAGTGGCTCGTAGGCGACATCAATGGTGTGTCGTAACCAATCATTATCGTTGATCAGTCAAACCGAGGAGGCACCGCCGCTTTGGCCGAAACTAACGCATATACTGTGGCCGTCGCCCGCTGCCAGAAAGAAGCGTTCCGTGATCGGATCGATCAGACGCGCTTGGGCTTTGAGCCGTTCGACTTCATGCTCGGAGTGCCCCAACACGTACTGTTGCGCAGGTCGCGCGCCTTGACTGGGATCGACCATCGCGCAGACTCCTTCGAAATGCCATCCTGGACGCTGGGGCCGGTCTAATGACTCACGGATGGCAAATCCCGGTGCCGGAGTCGATCGCGTCGCCCCCCCCGGTCGGCATGAACCGCCAACTGTAGCTGCCCTGGTCGAGCGTCAGCCGCAGGACGCCCCAAGTCGTGTTGTTGCGGTATTCGCTGTTGAGAATCGGCGTTCCGATTGGATAGAGCTCGGCGCCGCCGGTACCGACGACAAACTGGCGGACACCGCGCGCGGGATCCGCGGTCCCGTCGGCCCTCTGCGGTGCAAATCGCTCGTAGATGTGCTCGTGCCCCGACAACACCATCTCGACGCCGGCCGTGTACAGCGCGTCGAAGAACGGCTTCATCGCCTCGATGCTGCCGTGCGTCGAACCCGAGCTGAACGCGGGATAGTGCCAATAGGCGATCGTGCACAGGCTGTCTCGGGAGTTTGCGAGATCCGCAGCGAGCCAAAGGTACTGCTCCGACTCAGGTGAGGCGTCGACGAGGCTGTTGAGCGAGATAAAATGCCAGCCCCCGTAGTCGAAGCTGTAGTAGCCGAGGCGATCCGGACCCGCCTGCGCGCCGAAATAGTCGAAGTAGCCTTCAGCGCCGGAGGTCTTGTAGTCGTGGTTGCCGGGGCTGGGGCGAATCCGGTCCTTGAAGGCGCCCCACGTGGGTTGGAAGCAACTCGCGAATTCGGCGGCCGTGCCGCTCTGGTATGCGTTGTCCCCCAGCGTCAGCACGAGAGCATCCTGGGCCTCGATGAGCGCGGCGGTCCTGGCGGCCGCGCTCGCCGCAGGTGCTCTGCCGCATTGGGCGATGTCTCCCGCCGCGACGATCGTGACCGGTGCCGGAGTGCGATACGGCTCGCCGCAGACAGTGCCCGCCGGCGGGACGAACAACTGGCGGGTGATGGTCTTGGTCTGGCTCACGCCGTCCATCGTGTATGCAAACGTCGCCGCGTTGCCGTTGGCGAACGTGAAGGTCGTCGTACCCACTACGGTGCGCGTCACGGTCGTGGGATCGAACGGTACCGCGTTGAAGGCGGGGCCGGTCGTGCGGTTCAGCTCTCCGTGGTAGACGTTCGGCGCGGTCTTGGCTGCGGTCACCGAGAGCCAGAGCGGCGCGCCATCGGTGTCGTAGGTGAACCAGGTGGCGAAGATCTTATCGCCCTGGTGCGCGAGGTTGACGCCCCAGCCCGATTCGGCTCCGTTCGCTACCCACCACAGGTCCTGGTAATTCGTCGCCGCCGCGAAGTCCGGTCGCGTGCCGTAGGTGCAGGTCGGCACGGGGCCGAAAACCTGCCGCGTGATGAACTTCGTCTGTGACACACCCTTGAGCGTATAGCTGAGCGTGCCAGTGTCGGCATCGCGGAAGGTGAGTGTGCCGTTGCCGGCCTGGGTTCGGGTCACCTTGGCAGGGGCGAAGGGATCCGCGCTGAAGGCCGGTCCAGCGGTCTCGATCAAGGTCCCGCCGTAGATTCCCTCCGCGGTCTTGTTGGCGGTCATGGAGAGCCACCAGCCGTCGCCACCGACGTCGTAGGTGAACCAGCTGGCAAAGATCACATCGCCTTGATGTGTCAAGTTGATCCCCCAGCCGGATTCCGAATTGGGGGGTGCGTTCCACCACAGGCCCTGATAATTGGGCGCGGAGGATGCAGGCGTGGCGAGAGCGAGACAAGAAGACGCCGCCGCTATCGCTGCGCCTATCAGAAAGCGGGACGCGAGGCGCATAACCACCGTCGTCACTCGACCGTTTGCCGTTGGGCGACGGCGGTTGGCGGCCCTGCAAGCGCTACCGCTTCCGCGGCGGCGGCAGGTCCGTGCAAACGCCTTCGAACGCTTCTGCCGCAAGACCCACGGATTCGGACAGCGTCGGGTGCGGATGAATCGTCCTGCCGATGTCCACGGCATCTGCGCCCATCTCGATCGCGAGCGCGATTTCTCCGATCAGATCGCCCGCGTGCGTGCCGACGATTCCGCCGCCGACGAGTCTGTGCGTCGCGGCGTCGAACAGCAGCTTGGTGTGGCCCTCGTCGCGGCCGTTGGCGATCGCGCGGCCGGATGCCGCCCAGGGGAAGAGGCCCTTTTCGATCTTGACGCCCTTCGCCTTCGCCTCGTCCTCGGTCAGTCCCGCCCACGCGATCTCCGGGTCGGTGTAGGCGACCGAGGGGATCACGCGCGCGTCGAAGTACGACTTCTCGCCGGCCGCCGCTTCCGCCGCGACATGGCCTTCGTGCGTCGCCTTGTGCGCGAGCATCGGCTGGCCGACGATGTCGCCGATCGCGAAGATGTGCGGGACGTTGGTGCGCATCTGGTTGTCGACCGCGATGAAACCGCTATCGGAGACCGCGACGCCCGCGTTGTCGGCGCCGATCTTCTTCCCGTTGGGACCGCGGCCGACGCTCATCAGCACAGCGTCGTAGGGCTGCGGCTCCTGCGGGGCGTTGGCGCCCTCGAAGGTGACCCAAAGCGCGTCCGGCTTCGCGACGACCGCGGTAGTCTTAGTCGCGACCATGATCCGGTCGAAGCGGTGCTTGTTGACCTTTTCCCAGACGCGGACCAAGTCGCGATCGGCGCCGGGCATCAAGCCGTCGAGCATTTCGACGACGTCGAGCCGCGTGCCGAGCGAGGAGTAGACCGTTCCCATCTCGAGGCCGATGATGCCGCCGCCGATCACGAGCATCCGCTTCGGCACCGACGCGAGATCGAGCGCCCGCGTCGAGTCGAGCACGCGTGGATCATCCGGAATGAACGGCAGCCGCATGACCTGCGAGCCGGCAGCGATGATCGCCTGCTCGAAGCGCACGACCGTCTTGGCGCCGGTCTTCGCCTGCGCCGGCCCTGCGGTGATCTCGACCTCGACATGGTGCGCATCGAGGAACTGGCCGACGCCGCGAACGACCTCGACCTTGCGTGCCTTGGCCATGCCCGCAAGCCCGCCGGTCAGCTTGCCGACGACCTTGTCCTTCCAGCCACGCAGCTTGCCGAGGTCGATCCGAGGCGCATCGAAAGCGATTCCGTGCTCGGCCAGCGTCTTCGTCTCGTCCATCACGGCCGCGATGTGCAGCAGTGCCTTCGACGGAATGCAGCCGACGTTCAGGCACACGCCGCCCAGCGCGTCGTAGCGCTCGACCAGCACGGTCTTCATGCCGAGGTCCGCAGCGCGAAACGCGGCGCTGTATCCGCCTGGACCGGCGCCGAGAACGAGCATCCGGCATTCGACGTCGAACTTCCCGGCGTAGGCCGCGGCACCAGGAATCGTGCCGGACGCGCGTGCCGCCAGTGGTGGAGGCGGGGAGGATGCCTGCGGCAGCACCGACGTCGCCGCCGCGGCCGCCGGTTGCGCCGCGCCGGCGGCACCGGATTCGAGTTCCACGATGACCGAGCCCTCGCTCACCTTGTCGCCCAGCCTGACCCTGACTTCTCGGATCGTGCCGCCGGCGGGCGCGGGCACATCCATCGTCGCCTTGTCGGATTCGAGCGTGACGAGCGAATCCTCCGCCTTCACCACGTCGCCGGGCTTGACGAAGATCTCGATGACCGGGATGTCCTTGAAGTCACCGATATCGGGAACCTTGACGACGACGGCGCTCATAGCAACCCCCGACGCAGGTCGGCCAGCAGTGTCGCGAGATAGGCGGTGAAGCGCGCCGCTGAGGCGCCGTCGATCACGCGGTGGTCGTAGGAGAAGGAAAGCGGCACCATCAGGCGCGGCACGAACGCCTTGCCGTCCCATGCGGGTTTGGTCACGCTTTTCGACACGCCGAGGATCGCGACTTCGGGCGCGTTGATGATCGGCGTGAACGCGGTGCCGCCGATGCCGCCGAGGCTGGAGATCGAGAAGCAGCCGCCCTGCATCTCGGCCGGACCGAGCTTGCCCTCGCGCGCCTTCGCCGACAGCGCGGCCATCTCCGCGGCGATGCCGAGCACGCCTTTCTGGTCGGCGTTCCTGATCACCGGGACGACGAGACCGTTCGGCGTGTCGGCGGCGAAACCGATGTGGAAGTACTGCTTCAAGCACCAGGTTGTCGCCGTCGAGCGAAGCGTTCACGTCCGGGAACTTCCTCAGCGCGGCCACGCTCGCCTTGATCAGGAATGCGAGCATCGTCACCTTGACGCCGGACTTCTCGTTTTCCTTGTTGAGCGTGACGCGGAATGCCTCGAGGTCGGTGATGTCGGCTTCGTCGAACTGCGTGACGTGGGGGATCATCACCCAGTTGCGCGCCAGGTTCGCACCGGAGATCTTCTTGATGCGCGACAGCGGCCGAACTTCGATCGGGCCGAATTTCGCGAAGTCGACCGACGGCCAGGGCAGCAGGTTGAGTGCGCCGCCACCGCCAATGCCTCCCGCGGCTGCGCCTGCGGACGGCCCGATGCCGCTCATGACCGTCTTGACGAAATTCTGCACGTCCTCTTGCAGGATGCGTCCTTTCGGGCCTGCACCCGTCACACGCGCGAGATCGACGCCGAGTTCCCGTGCGAATTTGCGCACCGACGGCGACGCGTGCGCCGCCTTGAAGGCGCCGCTGTCGACGGGGGCCGCGGCGGCGGCTGGCTCGATCGGCGCCGAGGGGGCCATGGGGGCAGGCCTGGGGGCGGGCCCGGACACGGGCTCAGGCGCCGCCGTCGGCGCAGCCTGCGGCGCGGGTGCGGGCGCGCGTGCCTCCGCCGCGGGCGTGACGGCGCCCGCGTCGAGCACGACGATCAGCGAGCCCTCGGCGACCTTGTCGCCGAGCTTCACCTTCAATTCCTTGACGACGCCCGCGACCGGCGACGGCACGTCCATCGTCGCCTTGTCGGATTCGAGCGTGACCAGCGAGTCCTCCGCCTTCACCGCATCGCCCGGCTTGACGAAAATCTCGATGACCGGAATGTCGGTGAAATCGCCGATATCGGGTACTTTGACTTCGATCGTGCTCACAGGTGTACCCCCACGCTTGCGGCTGGCGCCGCTACGCTGCCCCCCGAGGGGGAGCAATTCGAGCCTTGGGACGGCACGGCGGCTCTCATGGTTGCGCCTTCCGCACCGCCGATTCGTGCTTCACACGGTCCACGGCGCGGGTTTCGCCGGGTCGATCCCGTACTTCTTCATCGCCGAGGTCACCTTGGCGGCGGGCACCGTGCCTTCGTCCGCGAGCGCCTTCAGCGCGGCGACCGTCACGTAGTGCCGATCGACCTCGAAGAAGTGCCGCAGCTTCTCGCGCGTGTCCGAGCGGCCGAAGCCGTCGGTGCCGAGGACGACATAGCGGCGCGGCACGTAGGCCCGGATCTGCTCGGCGAACGCGCGAATGTAGTCGGTCGCGGCAATCACCGGTCCCTGCGTCGCGTCGAGGCAGCGCGCGACGTGCGCGAGCTTCGGCTTCGCGGCCGGGTTGAGCAGGTTCTCGCGGGCGACCGCCATGCCGTCCCGCGCGAGCTCGGTGAAGCTCGGGCAGCTCCACAGGTCGGAGGCCACACCCCAGTCGGCCTCGAGCAGCGCGGCAGCCTCGATCACCTCGCGGAAGATGGTCCCGGAGCCCAGGAGCTGCACGCGCGGCGCCTTCGGCTTCTTCTCGCCGGCGCGGAACAGGTACATCCCCTTGACGATCGACGGCGCCGCGCCGTCGGGCATCGCCGGCTGCCGGTAGTTCTCGTTCATCACGGTGAGGTAGTAATAGACGTCCTGCTGCTCGGCATACATCCGGCGCAGGCCGTCCTGCATGATCACGGCGAGCTCGTAACCGAACGTCGGGTCGTAGGAAATGCAGTTCGGGATCGTCGCCGACATGATGTGCGAGTGGCCGTCCTCGTGCTGCAGGCCCTCGCCGTTCAGCGTCGTCCGGCCGGCCGTGCCGCCGAGCAGGAAGCCGCGCGAGCGCATGTCTCCCGCCGCCCACGCGAGGTCGCCGACGCGCTGGAAGCCGAACATCGAGTAGAAGATGTAGAACGGAACCATCGGCACGCCGTGTGTCGAGTAACTCGTGGCGGCGGCAATCCAGTCGCACATCCCGCCGGCCTCGTTGATCCCTTCCTGCAGGATCTGGCCGCTCTTCGATTCCTTGTAGAACATCAGCTGGTCGGAATCCTGCGGCGTGTACAGCTGGCCCTGCTGGTTCCAGATGCCGAACTGGCGGAACAGGCCCTCCATCCCGAAGGTGCGCGATTCGTCGGGAACGATCGGCACGATGTGCTGGCTGAGATTCTTGTCGCGCAGCAGGAGCTGCAGGATCTGCACGAAGGACATCGTCGTCGAGATCTCGCGGTCTTCGGTGCTCTTCAGGAACCGGTCGAACGCGGCGAGCTCGGGCGTGACCAGCGCGGGGGATTCTGTCCGCCGCACGGGCAGGTAGCCGCCGAGATCGGCGCGCCGCGCGCGCATGTACTCGAGTTCGGGCGAGCCTTCCGGAAACGACACGTAGGGCACTTCGTCAAGCTTGTCGTCCGCCACCGGAACGTTGAAGCGATCGCGAAAGCGCCGGATGGACTCGGGCGACATCTTCTTCTGCTGGTGCGTGATGTTCTGCGCTTCGCCGGACTGGCCCATCCCGTAGCCCTTGATCGTCTTGGCCAGGATCACCGTCGGCTGGCCCTTGTGATTCATGGCCGCGTGGTACGCGTTGTAGACCTTGAACGGGTCATGACCGCCGCGGTTGAGCTTCCAGATGTCCTCGTCGGAATAGTCAGCGACGAGCTCCTTCAGCTCCGGCGTGTTGAAGAAATGCTCGCGGACGTAGCCGCCGTCCTTCGACTTGATCGTCTGGTACTCGCCATCGACCACCTCCATCATCCGGCGCATCAGGACGCCCTTCCTGTCGCGAGCGAAGAGCGGATCCCAGTGTCGGCCCCAGATGACCTTGATCACATTCCAGCCGGAGCCGCGGAAGTCCGACTCGAGCTCCTGGATGATCTTGCCGTTGCCGCGCACCGGTCCGTCGAGGCGCTGCAGGTTGCAGTTGACCACGAACACCAGGTTGTCGAGGTTCTCGCGTGCCGCCAGCCCGATCGCGCCCTTCGACTCCGGCTCGTCCATCTCGCCGTCGCCCATGAAGGCCCAGACCTTGCGCCCTTCGGTCTTCGCGAGACCACGGTCGTGCAGGTACTTCATGAAGCGCGCCTGGTAGATCGCCATCAGCGGTCCGAGTCCCATCGACACCGTAGGGAACTGCCAGAAATCAGGCATGAGCCACGGGTGCGGGTACGACGAGATGCCCTTGCCGTCGACTTCCTGCCGGAAGTTGTCGAGCTGCGCTGCCGTCAGCCGCCCGAGCATGTACGCCCGCGCGTAGATGCCGGTTGCCGAGTGGCCCTGCACGAAAACGAGGTCGCCCCCATGCTCGGCGGAAGGCGCTTGCCAGAAATGATTGAAGCCGATGTCGTAGAGCATGGCCGCCGACGCGAAGCTCGCGATGTGGCCGCCGACGTTGGTATCCTTGTTCGCGCGGAGCACCATCGCCATCGCATTCCAGCGCACGAAGTGACGGATCTTCTGCTCGATGTTGAAATCGCCGGGGAGCCTGACCTGCGTCTCCACCGGAATCGTGTTGATGTACGCGGTGTTGGCCGAGAACGGAAGGTACGCGCCGGAGCGGCGTGCCTTGTCGATCAGCGCCTCGATGAGAAAATGCGCGCGATCCGGCCCTTCGGCCGCGAGCACGCCGTCGAGCGCGGCGAGCCACTCGTTGGTTTCCTGAGGATCGTGATCGGGAATGATGTCCATGCGGTGAACCTCCGCGGCTGCTTTCGGCCGGTACATCTAGAAGGATACGAAGAACCGAATTGTATGCGCCGTGGCGGCCGCAACCTATATGTAAGCGCTTACTGTCTATTTCGAGCCAGCAACCAGAAGCCGCACGCGATGGAAAGACCTCCGAACACCGCAAATCCGATGCGATATCCGCCGGTCAGGGCCGAGATCAGTGCAAACGTCGGCGGTCCGGTCACGACACCGCCGAACGTGATGAAGCCGGCCGCCCCGGTGATGGCTCCCACCTCGTCCGCTGGCGCGTTCCGCGCGACCTCGGCGAGCTGCACCCCGTTCCATCCGATTGCCGTCGCGCCGAACAGACTGCACAGCGCGAGGATCGCCGCGATCGGCCAATCCGCGCCGAACGCCGCCGTCGACCATGCGCAAGCCCCAGCGGCCATGCCGATCAGCCCGAGCAGCGTGCGCGGCGCGACGTGGAAGTCGGCGACCGCGCCCCACAGGATCCGCCCGACGATCCCGCCGAGGTTGGCGACCGTCAGGGCGAGACCGGCGGCCACCAGCGAATAGCCGAGCGACTCGGTCAGGTAGACAACGAGAAAGCTCATCAGGCAGACCTGCAACGCCGCGTACACGAAGGCGACGACGACGAGCTCGGCGAGCACCGGGGTGCGCAGGATGTGCCCGAGCGGCGCGACGATGCGCCCGAACGACGGCATTGGCGCCGGTCTTCGTCCGGTGTCCAGCATCGGGCGTACGAGCTGGGCCGTGAGCGCGATGGCGATTCCCGCCGCGGCAACCAGCGCGAAGGTTGCGCGCCAGCCGATCTGCAGTGCGAGGAAGGGAAGCATTGCCCCTGCCAGCGCGGCCCCGGCCGGCACGCCGGTCTGCTTGATCGAGAACGTCAACGCCATGCGCGACGGGGGTGCCGTCCGCGCGAGCACGTGCGACGATGCCGGAGTGATCGGTCCATAACCGAGACCGATGACGAGTGGCGCCACGGCAAGTGCCAGGATCGCGGTGCCGGACAGGACCGTGCCGCCGGCGACCATGAGCGCGCCTGTAGCGCACAACAATACGCACACCTGCGAAACCCGGATCGCACCGTAGCGCTCGATGAACGTGCCGGAAGCGAGGCTCGCCGCCATCGAGCCCGCATAGACGATGCCGACGAAGATCCCGATCAGCTTGGGGGGAATGGCAAGATCCCGCCCGATCACCGGCGCCAGCACCGACGTCGACGTGGCCGCGAGTGCGGTGAATATCTGGATCGCCAGCGTGATCGCGAGCGCGATCGCCGCGGTGCGCGTCCGTGAGTCGGGCACATGCTGCCCCTGTGCGCTCATTGGGCACCCTTGGCGCTGCGCGCCGTCCCTCCGAGA
Organism: uncultured beta proteobacterium; assembly: GCA_963823215.1. Classification (GTDB taxonomy): domain Bacteria; phylum Pseudomonadota; class Gammaproteobacteria; order Burkholderiales; family Casimicrobiaceae; genus CAIWHR01. The sequence goes on along the minus strand of CAWGKT010000012.1, from coordinate 440,089 downwards.
GGGAGCAATTCGCGCTTGGGACGGCCCGGCGCGCTCATCGCGGCACCGCCAACTCGCGGGACTCCGTGACGAGGGCGTCAACCGCGATGTCCTGTGGTGCAACAGGCACGCGATCGACGAGCTGGACCTCGAATGCACCCGCGACGCGCGCGGCGCGGGGTGACAGCAACGGCAGCAGCCGGTCGTAAAAGCCGCCGCCATAACCGATGCGTCGCCCCAGCCGATCGAACGCGACACCTGGCACCAGGACGAAGTCGATCGTGTCGCGGGAAACGAGAGGGCAGGCGGGCACCGGCTCGGGAATGTCCCGATATCCGGCGACGACATCGCGCTCCGGGTCGGCGATCGCATGGAGCTCGAGCATCCGCGACTCCCTGTCGACGCGAGGAACGGCGACGGTCCTGCCCGCGGCCAGCGCTGCGCGCATCACGGCAACCGTGTCCCACTCGCTGCCGAACGGCAGTGTCAGAAGCACGGCTCGCGCGGCCTTGAAATCCGCGCGCTCCAGGATGCGCGCGGCGATCGCGGCCGACGCGGCCCTGCGCACTGCCGCCGGGAGGGCGTCGCGCGCCGCCAGCACCCGCCGCCGCAGGGCGAGCTTCGCTGCACGCAGTGCGGCACCCTGCATGGCATCTTCATCGGCATGATCGACAGCGGGGGGCATCGGCCGATGGTAGCGCATCGCGGCGGCCGCATCCCCGATGAACGGAGGCATCCGTGCGGAAGCCTTATAATCGCGGGTCACTTCAGGGCGCACCCATGAACCACAATCATCAGATCTATCGCGATCGCCGCGCGGCGATCCTGCAACAGATGCGCGTGCAGACCGGAGGCGGCCTCGCCCTCGTGCCCACGGCGGCCGAAGTCGCGCGCAACCGCGACTCCCAGTTCCCTTACCGGCACGACAGCTATTTCTATTATGTGTCCGGCTTTCCCGAGCCCGATGCCGTCGTTGCGCTCATTGCCGGCACGGAGGGTGACCGGCAGGTGCTGTTCTGCCGGGAGAAGAGCGAGGAACGCGAGATCTGGGATGGCTTTCGCTATGGCCCCGACGCGGCGCGCGAGATCTTCGGCTTCGACGAGGCGCATCCGATCGCGGAGCTGGACCGGATCCTGCCCGATCTGGCGACGGACCGGCCCGCGCTTTACACGCCACTGGGCCTGTTCGAGGCATGGGACCGTAAGATCACCGGCGTGCTGAACGAGGTCCGCAGTCGCGCCCGCACGGGGGTCGCGGCGCCCGGAGAAATCGTCGACGTACGGCAGGCGCTCGACGCGATGCGCCTCTTCAAGGACGGGCACGAGGTCGCGGTGATGCGCCGCGCGGCCGAAATCTCTTCGGTAGCCCATCGGCGGGCCATGGATCGCACTCGCGTCGGCTGGCATGAGTATCAGGTCGAGGCCGAGCTCGCGCACGAATTCCTGCGCAGCGGCGCGCGGGCGGTCGCGTACCCGTCGATCGTCGCCGGCGGACCCAATGCCTGCGTTCTGCACTACCGTGACAACAACCGGCAGCTGCAGGACGGGGAGCTCATCCTGATCGACGCCGGCTGCGAATACGAGGGGTATGCCGCGGACATCACGCGCACCTTCCCGGTCAACGGCCGCTTCACCGGGCCGCAGAAGGCCGTCTACGAAGTCGTGCTCGCCGCGCAGCAGGCCTGCCTCGATGCGGTGCGGCCGGGCGCTGGATTTCACGATTACCACAAGGTCGCGGAACGCGTGCTTGCGCAGGGGTACATCGACCTCGGCCTGTGCCGGGGTACGCTCGACGAAGTGCTGGAAACCGGTGCGTTCAAACAGTTCTACATGCACCGTGCCGGCCATTGGCTGGGGATGGATGTGCACGACGCCGGCCTGTACCACGTGCAGGGCGCATCGCAGAAGCTTGCGCCGGGCATGGTCCTCACCGTCGAGCCGGGCACGTACATCCGGCCGGCCGACAACGTGCCGGAGGAATTCTGGGACATCGGCATCCGGATCGAGGACGATGTACTCGTCACCGCGACCGGCATCGAGAACCTGACGGCGGCGGCGCCGAAGTCGGTGGCTGACGTCGAGGCCGCGTGCCGCCGATGACCCACGCGGCGCGGCCCTTGGCGGCTGCCCTGCGGCGCGCGCCCGTAACGCCCGGCTTCGCGCCATGCTTCACGATGTGGTCATCGTCGGCGCCGGGCCCGTCGGGACGACGCTGGCGCTGGCGCTCGCCCTCGGCGACGCTGATGTGGTCGTCCTCGACGAGCGCCCACCCGGGCAAACGCTGCGCGGCGATCGCTCGCTCGCGTTGTCCTACGGCGCGCGCCTGATCCTCGAGCGGCTTGGCGTATGGAGCGCAGTGTCGGCCGTGCGCGACGCCGCGACGCCGATCGCGCGTATCGACATATCGCAGGCGCGCGGTTTCGGGCAGATGACGCTCGTCGCGGAAGAGCAGGGGCTTCCCGCGCTCGGGTACGTCGTCAGCTATCGCGCGCTGCAGTCGGCGCTCGACGCAGCGCTCGCCCGCACCGGCATGGTCGTGCGGCACGGTGTCGCAGTAAAGGGCGTCGGCGGCGCGGCGGCTTTCGCGGCCGTCGAGCTCGCAGATGCTGGCGCCCAGCCCGTGCTCGCGCGCCTGGCAGCCGTCGCCGATGGCTCCGGCGCCGCGATGACCGGGATCGTTCGGCAACGGCACGAATATGGCCAGGTCGCGGTGATCGGGAAACTCTGGCGGGCTGCACCGCACGACGGCGTCGCTTACGAGCGTTTCACGCCCCAGGGGCCGATCGCGCTCCTGCCGGAAGGCGATCACTACGGATTGGTCTGGACGGCCTCGCCGAGCCGGGCGCGCGAGCTCGCCGGGCTCGATGATGCCGCGTTCCTCGCTGAGCTCGCGCACCATTTCGGAGCCCGGACCGGCGGTTTCCTGCGGGTGGCCGATCGGCGCGAATTCCCGCTCGTCCTTGATTTCGCGCGGGAACCTGCCCTCACCCGTTGTGTTGCGCTGGGCAACGCGGCGCAGACGCTGCATCCGGTCGCCGGTCAGGGATTCAATGTCGGGCTGCGCGATGCCTGGGCGCTGGCGGACGTCGTGCTCGAAACGCCACGCGAGCGGGTCGGCGATCGCGCGATGCTGGAACGCTATCTGCGCGGTCGCCGAACGGACCGGATGGCGGGCATTGTGTTCACGCACGGCCTCGTCAGCATCTTCGGCAACGACCTGCCGTTTGTCCGCTGGCCGCGCGGGTTGGCACTTACTATGCTCGATGCCGTTCCGGCGGCGAAGCGCGCGTTCACGCACGCAATGTTGTTCGGTTTGCGCTAGTCACGCCGTCGCAGCGGGGCGTGCGGACGAGTTCGCCGCCCTCCAAGAAGCGTGCCACCTTGATCGGCGTTTGCGAAAAGAAAAAGTCGCGCGCACGTCGCTCACCATGCTCCGCGGACCGGTTATAATCCGCTCCCCTCGCTGCATTTTCCTGCCCGATTTTCCATTTTCCTTCCGTGCGCATCGGTCCTTACGCCCTCGCCAACAATCTCGTCGTCGCGCCGATGGCGGGCGTCACCGACCGGCCGTTTCGCCAGTTGTGCAAGCGGCTGGGCGCGGGCTACGCCGTGTCGGAGATGGTCGCGTCGAATCCGCGGCTGTGGGGCACGGAAAAGTCGCAACGGCGCACCGATCATCGTGGCGAGGTGGCGCCGATCGCCGTGCAGATCGCGGGCGCCGACCCGGTCGCGATGGCCGATGCAGCGCGCTACAACGTCGAGCGCGGCGCGCAGATCATCGACATCAACATGGGCTGCCCGGCGAAGAAGGTCTGCCACGCTGCCGCAGGATCCGCATTGCTCGCCAACGAACCGCTGGTCGAGTCGATCATCGTCGCGGTGGTGCGCGCGGTCAACGTGCCCGTCACGCTCAAGATTCGCACCGGCACCGACCCGCAACACCGGAATGCGCTCGCGATAGCGCGCATCGCCGAGCGTGCTGGCGTCAGCGCGCTCGCCGTGCACGGCCGCACGCGCGCCTGCGCCTTTGTCGGACCCGTCGAATACGACACGATCCGCGCCGTAAAGGCTGCGGTCCGCATTCCGGTGATCGCGAACGGCGACATCGCGACGCCCGAGCAGGCAAAGCGCGTGCTGGCAACGACGGGGGCCGACGCGATCATGATCGGCCGTGCCGCGCAGGGCCGGCCGTGGATTTTCCGCGAAATCGGGCATTACCTCGATTGCGGCGTCCATCTGCCGTCGCCGTCGGTAGCCGAGGCCCGGGAAGTCATTGTGCTGCACCTCGACGACCATTACGCCTTCCATGGCGAGGTCGCGGGTGTGCGGATCGCCCGCAAGCATCTCGGCTGGTATACGAAGGATCTTGTCGGCGGCGACGCCTTCCGGCGCGAAGTCAACACGGCGGAAACGAGCGCCGTGCAACTTGCCGTGGTCGGCCAATTCTTCGATACTCTCGAACAGAAAGGCGAACGGCTCGTGTATCGCCTGCCGGCCCCCGCGGTCGTGGACGCCACGTCCGCGTTCGGCCGGTCAAGAACGGAATCGCAACGGGGCGGGGAGGCCCTGGCAGCGTGAGAAAAACACTACGCATCAATACCGGCAACGAGATCGGCAAGACGGTCGAAAAGTCGCTCGACGAATATTTTCGCCGGCTCGACGGGGAGTCGCCGCACGGGATCTACGACATGGTGATCAACCACGTCGAGCGCGCGCTGATTGCATCGGTCTTGGATCGCGCCGGCGGCAACCAGACGCAGGCGGCGGACATGCTCGGGATGAACCGCAATACGCTGCGGGCGAAACTCGCCAAGCACGACATCCGCTGACGGTCTGCGTCGGGGCGTGCCCCGTCCCCCGCGTAACGACCCCCCCGACGCGCTTCGCGCAACCTCGCCATGCCCGCGCCCATCGCCCAAGCACTGCTCTCGGTTTCTGACAAGACGGGTCTGGTGCCTTTTGCGCAGGGTCTCGCGCGGCTTGGCGTGAAGCTCCTGTCCACGGGAGGCACCGCGAAGACGTTGGGCGATGCCGGGCTTGCGGTCACCGAGATCGGTGAGTACACCGGTTTCCCCGAAATGCTCGATGGCCGTGTGAAGACGCTGCACCCGAGAGTGCACGCCGGCATCCTCGCCCGGCGCGACGTCCGCGCACATGTGCTGGCGCTGGAAATGCACGGCATTCCTCCGATCGATCTCGTGGTGGTCAACCTCTACCCGTTCCGGGAAACGGTGGCAAAGGACGGGTGCACGCTCGACGAGGCGATCGAGAACATCGACATCGGCGGTCCGACGCTCCTGCGCGCGGCGGCGAAGAACTGGCAGCACGTGGGCGTGGTGGTCGATCCTGCCGACTATGACGCACTGCTCGCAGAACTCGCCGCGGATGCTGCGAAGCTGTCCGCGCCGACGCGGTTCGCGCTTGCGCGGAAGGCCTTTTCGCATACCGCATCATACGATGGCGCGATATCGAACTGGCTCACTGCGCGCGGTCCGGATGGCGCGGCGACGGCGTTCCCCGACCGCTTCAACCTGCAGGCGGTGAAAGTGCAGGACTTGCGCTACGGCGAAAACCCCCATCAGCAGGCGGCGTTCTATCGCGACGAGAAGCCCGCGCCGGGAACGATCGCCACCTACCGCCAGTTGCAGGGCAAGGAACTCTCGTTCAATAACCTCGCCGATTCGGATGCGGCCTGGGAGTGCGCCAAGACGCTCGCGTCGCTCGGGAACGCCGCCGCTTGCGTGATCGTCAAACACGCGAATCCCTGCGGCGCGGCACTTGCCGACAGTCCGCTCGCCGCCTACCGGAACGCGTTCGCAACGGATCCGACCGCGGCGTTCGGTGGCATCATCGCCTTCAGTCAGCCGGTCGATGCGGCGACGCTCGAGATCGTGTCGGCGCAGTTTCTCGAGGTGCTGATCGCTCCGGCCTACACCGCCGATGCGCTCGCCGTGATCGCGCAGAAGAAGAACGTCCGCGTGCTGGAGATCGCGCTGCCGGCGCTTGCCCCGGCGCCACAGCTCGACTTGAAGCGCATCGGCGGCGGCTTCCTCCTCCAGAGCGCCGATGCCAGGAACATCGTCGCATCCGAGTTGCGCGTGGTGACCGAGAAGGCGCCGACGTCGACGCAGCTCTCCGATCTACTGTTCGCGTGGCGTGTCGCCAAGTTCGTGAAGAGCAACGCGATTGTCTACTGTGGCCGCGGGCGGACGCTCGGCATCGGCGCCGGGCAGATGAGCCGGGTCGATTCGACGCGGCTCGCGGCGGCCAAGGCCGCCAACGTCGGCCTCTCGCTTGCAGGTTCGGTTGCAGCATCCGACGCGTTCTTCCCGTTTCGCGACGGGCTCGACGTCGTCGCCGACAGCGGCGCGGTCGCCGTCATTCAGCCCGGCGGCAGCCTGCGCGACGACGAGGTCATCGCCGCCGCGAACGAGCGCGGCATTGCCATGGTCCTCACCGGTTTTCGCCACTTCCGGCATTGACCGCACAAGCAGAGGTTAACGTGTCGGCTAAGCATGTCTGGTCACTCGCTGCCCTTGTGGCCGCGCTCCACGCCGTCCCGGCGCTCGCCGTGGAATGCGCCGGCGATCCGGAGTCCAGGGAACTGTCGTTTCTCGACCGCGCGTGCAGCCGTCTCGTCGACACCTGGAAACGAGGCAAGAGCGAGCTCATCCTGTCGGGGTACTCGTGGCATACACCCTGGACCTGGACGAAGGAGAAGCGGGACGAGGAGAACCCGTACGCATGGGGAGGCGGGTACGGCAGGACGGTCGAGGACGCCGACGGCAACACCCATATGGTCTTCGGCGCTGCCTTCCTCGATTCGCACAAGAACGTGGAGTTTCAGGTCGGCTATGCTTGGTCGACGTTCTGGGGCCCGCGCGACGGCATCCAGCCGGGACTCGGCTATACGGCGATGATCGTGCAGCGTCCGGATATCGCCAATGGCATTCCGTTCCCCGCCGTGCTCCCCCTCTTCTCGCTGCGTTACGGCCAGGCGACGCTCGTTTCGACGTACATCCCGAATCTTGGCGGAGGCATCAATAACGGCAGCGTCTTCTATGTCTTCGGACACGTCGTTATCGACTAGGATGAACGGCCCCCGCGCTCACTGTGTGCGGCTGTGCCGCATCCCGCTGCGCGGGACCGGCCTTCGGCTGTCCTGCGGCCTTCGGCCTGGTGTTTGCTGCCTCCCGAGGGGGCGCAAAGCGCCCTTCGGGCGGCCGGGCGGGCGCTGAGCGCAGTCCCGACCTGAACCGGCTGGCAACATGAACATCCTCGTCATCGGCGGTGGCGGACGCGAGCACGCGCTGGCCTGGAAGATCGCGCAGTCGCCGCGCGTGGCCAAGGTGTTCGTGGCGCCCGGCAATGCCGGCACGGCGCGCGAGCCCGGGCTCACCAACGTTTCCGGCGTGGCGCTCGCGGACCTCGTGGCGTTCGCATCGAACGAGCCGGTCGCGCTGACCGTGGTCGGCCCGGAGGCGCCACTGGCCGCCGGCATCGTCGACGCGTTTCGCGCGGCAGGCCTGCGGATCTTCGGCGCCACGAAGGCGGCTGCGCAGCTCGAAAGCTCGAAGGATTTCGCGAAGGCGTTCATGACGCGGCACGGCATTCCCACCGCTCGGTACCGTACGTTCACCGACGCCGCGGCAGCCCGCGCGTACGTCGCTGAGCAGGGGGTGCCCATCGTCGTCAAGGCGGACGGCCTCGCGGCGGGCAAGGGCGTTGTCGTCGCGGGGAGCGTCGCCGAGGCGCATGCGGCCATCGACGCGATGCTCGTCGGCAACATGTTCGGCGTCGCGGGCGCGCGCGTGGTCGTCGAGGAGTTCCTGGCCGGCGAAGAGGCGAGCTTCATCGTGATGGCGGACGGGCGACACGTGCTGCCGCTCGCGTCGTCGCAGGACCACAAGCGGCTGCAGGACCGCGACCAGGGGCCCAACACCGGCGGGATGGGCGCTTACTCGCCGGCACCGGTGATCACGCCGGCGATGCACGCGCGGATCATGCGCGAAGCGATCCTTCCTGTGGTGAACGGAATGGGCAGCGACGGCATCCCGTACGCCGGATTCCTCTATGCCGGGGTGATGATCGACGCCGCCGGCAACCCGAAGGTGCTGGAGTTCAACTGCCGGTTGGGCGATCCGGAGACTCAGCCGATGATGGTGCGGCTGAAATCCGATCTCGTGGACCTGCTCGAGCACGGAGTCAATGGCACGCTCGATCGCGCCGAGGCCGAATGGGACCGTCGCGCCGCTCTGGGCATCGTGCTCGCGGCTGCCGGCTATCCCGACAACCCGCGCCCCGGCGACGTCATCGAAGGCCTCGACCGCGTGACCCGTGAATCGCATCCCGACTGCAGTGTATTCCACGCCGGTACCGCCCTTGAGCGGGACAAAGTCGTCGTCTCCGGCGGCCGCGTGCTCTGTGTCACGGCGCTCGGGGATTCGGTGAAGCAGGCGCAGCGTGCCGCGTACGCCGCCGTCGGCGAAATCCATTTCGCAGGCATGCAGTTTCGCAGCGACATCGGTCATCGCGCAGTCGCGGCGCGCGGCCCGTGATCGCCATGCCGCCGCAGCGGCGCCGACGGTAGCATCCGCGACTGCTACGCTGGCTCGCCACGCCCGTCCCCGCCATGAACGTCACCGGCCCCCGCGCCTACTTCCTCGGTCTGCAGTCGCGCATTGTCGGCGCGCTCGAGGCGCTCGACGGCCAGCCGTTCCGGCGCGACGAATGGGCGCGACCCGAGGGCGGAGGCGGCATCACGCGGCTGATCGAGGAAGGCAACGTGTTCGAGCGCGGCGGCGTCAACTTCTCGCACGTCGTCGGCGACAGGCTGCCGCCGTCGGCAACCGCGTCGCGCCCGGACATCACCGACCGCGCCTGGGAGGCCATGGGCGTGTCGCTCGTGCTGCATCCGCGCAATCCCTACGCTCCGACCGTGCACATGAACGTGCGGATGTTCGTGGCGCACGCGCGCGACGATGCCGGGACGGCGACAAGCCCGCCAGCCGGCCCGGCCGAGGACGTCTGGTGGTTCGGCGGCGGGATGGACTTGACGCCCTATTACGGTTTCGCTGACGACGCGATGCACTTTCACCGGACCTGCCGCGATGCGCTGGCACCCTTCGGCGCCGACGTGCACGGCAAGTACAAACGCTGGTGCGACGAGTATTTCTATCTCAGGCACCGGAAGGAGCCGCGCGGCGTAGGCGGGGTCTTCTACGACGATCTGGCCGAGGGCGGCTTCGACCGCTGCTTCGCTTTGACGCAAAGCGTGGGCGACCATTTCCTGGCGGCCTACGCTCCCATTCTCGAGCGGCGCCGGGAAATGCCGTATGGCGAGCGCGAGCGCGACTTTCAGGCGTATCGGCGCGGCCGTTACGTCGAATTCAATCTCGTCTGGGACCGCGGAACGCTCTTCGGGCTGCAGTCGAACGGCCGCACCGAGGCTATCCTGATGTCGTTGCCCCCGGTCGTAAAATGGCGCTACGACTGGAAGCCGGAGCCGGGGACGCCCGAAGCGCAGCTCTATGCGGACTTCCTGGTCGCAAAGGACTGGATTTGAGCCACAGGCAGAAGGTATCAGCGGACGATGCGCACCTGACAGAAACCAGGGTGGCATCCGAAGCGGTGTTCGACGGCAAGTTGCTCCGCGTGCGCCGCGACACCGTCCGCCTGCCCGACGGCAGCCTCGCGACGCGCGAATACATCGAGCATCCCGGCGCCGTGCTGATCGTGCCGGTCCTTCCGGATGGGCGCCTCGTCGTCGAGCGCCAGTTCCGCTACCCGGTCGGCAAGGTGTTCCTGGAGTTCCCGGCCGGCAAGCTCGATCCGGGCGAAGCCGAGCTCGTCACCGCGCAGCGCGAGCTCGTGGAGGAGGCCGGTTACGTGGCCGCGAGATGGACGCCGCTCGGCAGGATTCACTCCGTGGTCGGCTATTCCAACGAAGCGATCGATTTCTTCATTGCGGAGGGGCTGACGCACGTCGGCGCGGCGCTCGACGACGGGGAGTTCCTGGAGATCGTCATCGTGACCCTCGATGAGATGCTCGCGGCGCTCGATCGCGGCGAGATCACCGACGCCAAGACGGTCGCGGCGTTGCTGCTCTTCGCGCGGCACCGGTCGCGTTGACGCGATGATCGCCCGGCAGCTCGTCATCCATGGCCGGGTGCAGGGAGTCGGCTACCGCATGGCGATGACCGAGGCCGCCGTCGCGCTGGGGATTACCGGCTGGGTACGCAATCGGCGCGATGGCACCGTCGAAGCCCTGGTGCAGGGTGACGATGCGGCCGTCGAGCGGGTGCTGGCATGGTGCCGGCGCGGGCCACGGGGGGCGAATGTCACCGCGATCGCCACGCTCGCGCGGGACGTGGACCCCACAATGGATGGCTTTGCCTGTCGCGCAACGGAATAGATCCTGTTCGCGCAATGGCGCCTGCGGTGAATCGTGCGCGGGGTCACGCGGCCGGCGCATCCCTGATGCCGAAGATGTCCTTCCACGCCGCGTAGCTCGACGCGGCCCAAAGCGGGAGCGCCAGCACGAGCCCCAGCCCCATCGTCGCGAGCCCGAAGCCGAGCAGCACCAGCGATGCGGCGGCGTAGACGAGCAGCGGCAGCGTATTGAGCGCGAACGCGTTCCAGCTCGCCGCGAACGCGGCGCCCGGCGACACCTTCTCCAGCAGCGCATGAAACGGCACGAACATGATCGGCAGCGACGCGAGGATGCCGATCGCGTAGATGCCGGTCAGGGCCGGCACCGTCAGGCTCGTGGTGGCGCCGACGCCGTCCAACAGGTTGGTCCCGGCGACCCACCATGTGGCGAAGGCCTCGGCAGCGAACGTGAGGAGCGCCGATGCGATGACCGCGAACAGGGCGCCGGCCGGGGCGCGAAACGCCTTGACCGCATGGAGAAGCGATGGCTTGGTGCCGCGATCCGCGGCGGCGGCGGCATAGATCAGGCCGCACGCGACGAGCGGCGTAACGGCCTGGCTCAGGAGCGCGCCGAGGCCGGGCACGGCTTGCAGCACGAACTCGGCGGCGATCGTGATGACGGCGAGCGCAGCCCAGGTCGCGGGGGCGCGCTTGAACAGGCGCATCGCGTCCTCGTACCAGGCCAGCGCATGGCGCCACGGCACGATGCGCGGATGCAAATGGGCCGACGGCGCGGCGACGCTGTGCGGAGGGGGTAGCTCGGTCATCGCACGGCACGGAATCGGCGTTGTCCCGCCGGGAGGGCTTCGCTCAGGCTCCCTCGCCGAGGTACGCGGCGCGGACCGCGGGATCGTGCAGCAGCGTTCGCGCGTCGCCAGCCAGCGTGATCGTCCCCGACTCCATCACGTAGCCGCGACTGCTGACCTCGAGCGCAAGCTTGGCATTCTGCTCGATCAGCAGGATCGTGACGCCTTCGCCCGCAACCTTCAACACCGTTTCGAAGACCTTCTGCACCATCAGCGGCGCGAGCCCCATCGACGGCTCGTCGAGCAGGAGGAGCTTCGGCTTCGACATCAGCGCGCGCGCCATCGCGAGCATCTGCTGCTCGCCGCCGGACAACGTGCCGGCGGTTTGCCGGCGGCGCTCTTTGAGGCGGGGAAAGAGATCGAACAAATGCTCGATGTCTTCCTTGATCGCGGGTCGGTCGTTACGGATGTAGGCGCCCATCGCCAGATTTTCCTCGATGGTCAGGGCGCCGAACACGCCGCGACCCTCGGGGACCATGGCGAGGCCGCGGCGCACGAGCTCGAACGAGGGGCGACCCGTCACGTTCGCGCCGGCGTAATGGATCGTGCCGCTCTTCACCGGTTGCAGGCCGGTGATGCCCTTCAATGTCGTCGTCTTCCCCGCGCCATTGGTGCCGATCAGGCACACGAGCTCACCCTTGCTGACATGGAGATCGATGCCCTTGACCGCCTGGATGCCGCCATACGCGATTTCGACCTGCTTCAGCTCGAGCAGCGCGCCCGGTCTGGCTTCGCCTGCAGTGCTCACGCGGCACCTTTCAGGTTGAGCAGGATCTCGCCGCCGAGGTACGCGGCGATCACCTTGGGATCCTTCTGCACGTCTCCCGCCGACCCTTCCGCGATCTTCTTGCCGTAGTCGAGCACGAGCACGCGGTCGCAGACGCTCATCACCAGCTTCATGTCGTGCTCGATCAAAAGGATCGTCGTGCCGTCGCGGCGGATGTTGTCGAGCAGGACCTTCAATGCCGCCGTTTCGGTGGCGTTCATGCCGGCTGCGGGCTCGTCCAGCGCGAGCAGCTTCGGCTCGGTGGCGAGCGCGCGGGCGATCTCGAGCCGCCGCTGGTCACCGTACGCGAGATGCTTCGCCAGCGTATTGGCGCGCTTCGCGACCCCGACATAGTCGAGCAGCTCGTGCGCGCGCTTCTCGATCGCCCTCTCCTCGGCGCGCGTCTTCGCGTCGCGCACGATCGCCCCGAAGACGTTGGCATGCGTGCGCACATGGCGCCCGATCATCACGTTCTCGAGCGCCGACAGATTCGCGAAGAGCCGGATGTTCTGGAACGTTCGGGCAATTCCGCGCGCCGCGACTTCGTTCGGCTTCAGGGCGTTGAGCGGCAGGCCGTCGAACGTGAAGTCGCCGCCGTCGGCCGAGTAAATCCCCGTGAGCACGTTGAAGAGACTTGTCTTGCCGGCGCCATTGGGACCGATCAGGCCATAGATCTCGCCGTGATCGATCGAGAAGCTGACGTCGGCGAGCGCGTGGACGCCGCCGAAACGCTTGCTGATGCCCTTCGCCGTGAGCAGCGCCAAATGAGAGCGCTCGCTCATTTCGCCTCCAGCTCGCGTTTGCGCAGCGCCGAGGGAAGGATTCCCGCCGGCCGGTACAGCATCATCAGCACCAGCGCGAGGCCGAAGAGCAGCATCCGGATCACCTCGGGCTCGATCAGCATCCGGCCGAAAATGGCCATCTGGATGGGCTCGACGGTGTAGCGCAGCACTTCGGGCACGAACGACAGCAGCACGGCGCCCAGGACCACGCCGAAGACGTTGCCCATGCCGCCCAGCACAACCATCGACAGCACCATCACCGACTCCACCAGCACGAAGCTCTCGGGACTGATGAAGCCCTGCGTGGCCGAGAAGATGCCCCCGGATATTCCGCCGAACGAGGCGCCCATGGCGAAGGCCAGGAGCTTCATGTTCCGCGTGTTGATGCCCATCGCGCGGGCCGCGACCTCGTCTTCGCGGATCGCCTCCCAGGCGCGGCCGATGCGCGAATTCTGCAGCCGCAGATTGATGATGATGATGACGATGACGAGGAGCACCATGAAGTAGTAGTACTTGATCGGCCCGGTGACGTCGAGCCCGGCGATCGTCTCGCGCGTCGCGAAGTTGAAGCTGCCGATCCGGAAGGGGTCGATCAGCGTGATCCCCTGCGGGCCATTCGTCAGATTCACCGGCTGCGAGAGATTGTTGAGGAAGATGCGAACGATCTCGCCAAAGCCCAGCGTCACGATGGCGAGATAGTCGCCGCGCAGCTTCAGCGTGGGCGCGCCGAGGAGCGCGCCGAACAGGCAGGCAACGGCGGCGCCGATCGGCAGAATGATCCAGAACGGCAGATGCAGGTTGAAGTGCGGTGAGGCGAGCAGCGCGTAGGTGTAGGCGCCAACGGCGTAGAAGGCGATGTAGCCGAGGTCGAGCAACCCGGCGAAGCCGACGACGATGTTCAGTCCGAGGGAGAGCAGCACGAACAGGATCGCGAGGTTGGTGATGCGCACCCATGCGGTGCCTATGCCCGCCAGCGCGAACGGCAACAGGACGAGGGCGACGCCGACCAGCACGATGCCCACCCACGCGCCACGCGGATACTTCTTCCGGTCGAGGAACTGCTGCATCGTTGTCCCCCTACGCGCGGTCACTGACGCGCTCGCCCAGAAGCCCCGACGGCCGGAAGACGAGCACCGCGATCAGGACCAGGAAGGCGAAAACGTCCTGGTAGTTGGAGCCGAACAGCGTCAGATTCGGATCGTCGACGCAACGCCGGGCGATGGCGTCGGACCACGACGCGATCTGGCACAGGTTCGTGAGATCGCCGACGTAGCCGGCGCCGAGCGCCTCGATCAGGCCGAGCAGCACGCCGCCCAGCATCGCCCCGGCGAGGTTGCCGATGCCGCCGAGCACCGCGGCCGAGAAGGCCTTGAGGCCGAGGATGAAGCCCATCTGGTACTGCGCGATGCCGTAATAGGTGCCGACCATCACGCCCGCCATTGCCCCGAGCCCGGCGCCGATCACGAAGGTCAGCGCAATCACGGTGTTGATGTTGATGCCCATCAACCCCGCCACCTCCTGGTTCTGCGACGTCGCGCGCATCGCGATGCCGAGCTTCGTGCGGTAGACGAGAGCGAGCAGTCCTACCATCATCAGCACCGAGGTCGCGATGATCACGACCTGGACGTTGGTAATGGTCGCGCCGTTGGGAGTGTCCGTCAGGTGTATGGGCGTCACCGTGATGATCTGCGGGAACGGCATCGGGTTGCGGCTCCAGATGATCATCGCGAGGTGCTGGAGGATGATCGACAGGCCGATGGCCGTGATGAGCGGCGCCAGCCGCGGCGCCTTGCGCAGCGGCCGATAGGCGACGCGCTCCAGCGTGTAACCGATGCCCATGCAGGCGGGGATCGCCACCAGCACCCCCGCCAGCAGGATCGCAAACGGCGGCAACCCGGTGTGTGCGCCCGCGAGCGCGGTGATGACCGAGAACGCCACCATCGCGCCGATCATCACGACTTCGCCGTGGGCGAAGTTGATGAGCTGGATGATGCCGTAGACCATTGTGTAGCCGAGCGCGACGACTGCGTACACGCTGCCCAGCGTCAAGCCGTTGATGACCTGCTGCAGGAAAATGTCCAACCGAGCCTCCCCGGGCGCGCTCGCCGTCGAGCGTCGGATCCAATCGCCGCGATCCGGTGGTGTCCGGTCTGCGCTTCTTCGAGTCCGGGGATTGTGCGGGTTCGCGGCAGCGGCGGCAACCCCGTCCCCCTAATCGGCAGGCTGGCGCTTGCGACCCCCGGGTACCGGCGGAATCCGGCGCCCGTCGGCGTGCTTGGACGCCGCAGCGCACGAGGCAAAAAAAACGGCGCCCCGAGGGACGCCGTTTTTATTCAGGCAGGTCCTGCTTACTTCTTCGGCGCATCCTTCGCCGGGGCCGCCGGGGCCGCCGGGGCCGCAGCCGCCGGTGCCGCCGCAGGGGCGCTGGCCGTCATCGCCTTCATGAACTCGTCGAATGTCGACGCCTTGCCGCCCTTCACGACCGCGATGGGCTCGACCTTGCCGGCCTTCAGCGTAAAGATCGTGATCTCGGCGTCCTTGCGGTCACCCTTTTCGTCGAACTCGATCTTGCCGGTCGCCCCGTTGTAGCTGATCTTATGCAGTTCGGGCAGGTACTTGGCAGGGTCCACCGAATCCGCCTTCTGCATCGCGGCAATCATCAGGCCGACGGCGTCGTAGAAGAACGGCGCGTACTGCTTGACGTCACCGTACTTGGCCTTGAAGGCGTCGTTGAACTCCTTGCTGGCTGCCGAGGCCGGCAAGCCGGCTTGCGAGCAGATGAGTCCCTCGGCCGCAGCGCCGGCGAGCTTGTTCATCTCGTCGGTACAGGCACCGTCGCCGAACGCGAACACGGCCTTGATGCCGAGTTCTCGCGCCTGCTTGAGCATCGGACCGCCGGTCGCGTCCATCCCGCCGTAGAAGATGACGTCCGGGCTCTTGCCCTTCATCTTCGTCAGGATCGCCTTGAAGTCGGTCGCCTTGTCGTTGGTCTTCTCCCGGGCAACCACTTGGACCCCGGCGGCCTTCAGCGTCTTCTCGACTTCGTTCGCGAGGCCTTCGCCGTAGGCGGTGGCATCGTCGGCGATCGCGACTTTTTTGGCCTTTAGCGAATGCACATACTGGGCCACCGCCGGGCCTTGCTGGTCGTCACGACCGACGACCCGGAAAATGGTCTTGAACCCTTGCTCGGTGAGCTTGGGGTTCGTTGCAGAGCCCGAGACCATCGGGATGCCGGCCTGGTTGTAGACGGCCGAGGCCGGGATCGAAACGCCCGAGTTCAGGTGACCCGCAACGCCGGCGACCTTGGCGTCGACAAATTTCTGGGCGATCGTCGGGCCGAGCTTCGGGTCGGCCTGGTCGTCCTCGCTCATCAGCTCGAACTTGACGGTCTTGCCGCCGATCTTCATCTTCCTTGCCGTGTGTTCCTCGACCGCGAGGCGGGCGCCGTTCTCGTCATCCTTGCCGAGGTGCGCGATGCCGCCGGTCAGGGGGCCGGCGTGGCCGATCTTGACGACGACGACTTCTTCGACCGGCGCTGCGGGGGCCTTCGGGGCCTCGGCTTTCTTGGGTTCTTCCTTGCCGCAACCATAGAAGGTCACGAGCGCGGCCGCGACGAGCGACAGGCCGAGCTTACGGGTCATGTTCATTTGTTTTCTCCAGGAATATGGGGGTGCCCAATGGGCAACAGGCGATTATTGGCCCTTTCGCGCGCGATGTCAACGCGGGCACGGGTATCCGGTTGAGGTCCGGCCCGTCGTCCGAACCCGCCTGTTGCGGCCTGTCGTCCCCAGCGGCAACCCGTCGCAGCGGGCTTCCCGGCCGGCGGGTTGGCGCCTACACTACGCGCTCTTTTGAATCCGGATCGCGGTTGCCCCGCACCTTATCGGGGCACATTCTTCGCGGGCCAACCCGAATACCCCGGCTTGGCCTGGACACGCACGGCGGCTGCCCCACCAGGCGGTCGTCTTTAAGGGGCAGGTATGGCAAAGCGATGGACAAGTCGGCGCGTGATCGGCGCCGCCGTGCTGCTGCTGGCCGTCGGGGCCATCGGCGGCACGGTCGCGATGCGGGTCATCAAGAAGGTCAACGAAACGCCCGGCGGGAAGGGCAGTCCGCCCGTCGTTCTGGAATTCTCCCCGGGCGATCTGACGCGCGTCGAGGCACAGCCGCTGTCGCGCTGGCTCCCGGTGTCCGGTGCGGTGCAGCCCGTCCGGCAGGCGACGGTCAAGGCGAAGGTCTCGGGCGACGTGCGCCAGATCACGGTACGCGAAGGCGAGACGGTCCGCGCAGGCCAGCTGCTGGCGCGCATCGACACGGCGGACCTCGAGGCCAAGCTCCTGGAACGGATCGGCGCGCTCGAGTCGGCGAAGGCGCAGCTCGCCATGGCCGCCAAGACCCAGGCAACCAACCAGGCGCTGCTCAAGCAGAACTTCATCTCGCAGAATGCTTACGACAACTCCGAGTCGAGCTACGGCGTGTTCCAGGGCTCCGTCAAATCGGCGGAAGCGCAGGTGCAGCTTGCCCGCAACGCGCTCCGCGATGCCGTTGCTATCTCGCCGCTCGCCGGTCAGGTGGCGAAACGGCACGTGCAGCCGGGCGAAAAGGTCGGGTTCGACTCCTCCCTAGTCACCATCGTCGATCTGACGGAGATGGAATTGCAGGCCGCGGTGCCGGCCGCCGACGTGCCCGAGCTCACGCTCGGCAAGGCGGTCGAGCTCACGATCGACGGTTTTGGCGAGCGCCGCTTCTCCGGTCGCGTCGACCGGATCAATCCCTCCGCCGAGACCGGAACGCGGGCGATCCTCGTCTATGTCGGGATCCCGAATGCGGACGGCGCGCTTCGCGGAGGGATGTTCGCCACGGGCCGCGTTGCGCTTGCCGCGAGCGAGCCGGTGGCCACGCTGCCCGCGACCGCCGTGCGCACGGATGGGGGACAGACATTCGTCTGGACCGTCGAGGGCGGCAAGCTTGTCAAGCGGGGCATCGTCACCGGCCGGCGCGACGATGCCGCCGGGCGCATCGAGGTCAAGACCGCGTTGGCGCCGGGCGTGCCAGTGCTCTCCGCCCGTTTCGACAACCTGAAGGACGGCGCGCCGGCGATCGTCAAGGCCCCAGCAGCCGTTCCGGCTTCGGCGCCGACGTCCGGCCGGACGCAAGTCGCGAGCTGACCGCCCACTGCCCGGGTAGCCATCGCCATGTGGATCACGCGCGTCTCGATCAATAACCCCGTCTTCGCCACGATGGTGATGGTCGGGATCGCCGTCCTTGGGCTCTTCGCCTACAACCGGCTGCGCGTCGAGCAGATGCCCGACGTCAGCCTGCCGTTCGTGTTCGTGCTGACGAGCTATCCCGGCGCCTCGCCGGAGGTGGTCGAAGCCGACGTGACGAAACCGCTGGAGTACGCGATCAACACGGTTTCCGGCGTCAGCCTGATCCGCTCCAACTCGCTGGAGGGCCAGAGCCAGGTCTTCGCCGAGTTCCGGATGTCCACCGACATGGCCAAGGCGATGCAGGACGTCCGCGACAGGATAGGGCAGGTGCGCCCCGGATTCCCGCGCGACGTGAAGGACCCGCTCGTCCTGCGCGCCGACCAGGAGAACTCGCAGCCCGTCGTCACGCTCGCGGTGCTGTCGCCGACGATGACCCTGCGCGACCTCACGTCGCTGACTGACCAGACGATCGTCAAGGCGCTTGAGAACGTCCCGGGGGTCGCCCGCATCGACGTGAGTGGCCGGGTAACGCGGCAGATTCTCGTCCAGATCAAGCCCAACGCGGTGACGGCGCTTGGTGTGGGCGTCGACCAGGTAATCAACGCGATACGCGCCGCGAACCAGGATGTCCCCGCCGGGCGCATCACCCGCGGCCAGACCGATTCCATCGTCCGCGTCGAGGGCAAGATCAAGGATCCGGCGCAGTTCGCACGCATCATCGTCGCCCAGCGGGGCGGCGCGCCGATCTACCTGTCGCAGGTCGCGGACGTCATCGATGGCGAGAAGGAGGAGACCTCGCTCGCCCGCGTCAACGGCCAGCCGTCGATCACCGTCGACATCCAGAAGGCGCAGGACGCGAACATCGTCGATGCCGGGCGCGGCATCAACGAAGCACTCGCCGCGCTGCGGACCCGCTTGCCGGCCGACGTCGAATTGCGCGTCGCCAATTCGACGGCCGACGCCGCCGAGCGCAGCGTCAACCGCGTGAAGGCGACGATCGTCGAGGGCGCGCTGCTCACGGTCATCATCGTCTTCCTGTTCCTGCACAGCTGGCGCAGCACGATCATTACCGGGCTCACGCTGCCGATCGCGGTGATCGCGACGTTCATCGCACTGTACGGATTCGGCTTCACGCTCAACTTCCTGACGCTGATGGCGCTGTCGCTGTGCATCGGCCTGCTGATCGACGATGCAATCGTCGTGCGCGAGAACATCGTGCGCCACCTCGGCCTCGGCAAGGACCACGTCACCGCGGCACGCGAAGGAACCGACGAAATCGGTCTCGCGGTGATGGCAACGACGTTCGCGATCGTCGCCGTGTTCGTGCCGATCGCGTTCATGAGCGGCATCATCGGCCGGTTCTTCTTCCAGTTCGGCGTCACCGTCGCCGTAGCCGTGCTGGTGTCGCTGTTCGTGTCCTTCACGCTCGATCCGATGCTGTCCGCGGTGTGGCACGATTCCCCCGGCTCGCGCTTCGCGCGCGTGCCGTGGCTCGGCCGCGTGATGGATCGGGTCGAGCGCGGCATCGAGTGGCTGCACGCGTTGTACGGCACGATCCTCGGGTGGGGGCTCGGCCACCGCCGGAGCGTGCTCGCGATTGCCATCTTCTCGTTCCTCGCCAGTTTCGCCATCGTGCCGCTGGTCGGCACCGAATTCGTTCCCACGGCGGACGAGGGTTTCATTACGTTGCGGCTCAACACGCCGGTCGGCTCGAGCCTCGAGTACACGGACGGCAAGGTGCGGCAGGTCGAGGCGGTGCTGAAGGGCGTCCCGGAAATCGTGCTGGCGATGACCACGGTGGGTTCGGACGAAGGCCGCAACTACGCGCGCGTCAACCTGAAGCTCGCCGATCTCGGCGACCGTTCGCGGTCGCAGAAGGAGATCGAGCGGGCGCTACGCTCCGAGGTGAAGTCGATCCCGGGCATCGAACTCACGTTCGGCTACAACCGGCCCGTATGGGTCAACCTGCTGGGTCCGGATCCGCAGACGCTGACCACTCTTATCGGCGAGTTCGCGGAAAAGATCGCCCGGGTTCCCGGCATCGCGGACCTGGAGACGTCGGAAAAAGCGGCCGCGCCCGCACTTTCGATTCGGCTCAACAACGACGCCGCGGCCGACGTCGGCGTCACCGTGCAGCAGGTGGGTACGACGATACGACCGCTGCTCGCCGGCGACACCGTCAGCTACTGGCTCGGACCCGACGGCCAGAATTACGAAGTGAACGTCCAATTGCCGAAAGACAGCCGCCGGCTCGCCGCGGACCTTGGCAATCTGTACCTCAGCACGACCAAACGGGGCCCAGACGGCGAGGCGCGGATGGTCCCGCTGCGGCAGGTCGCCGAGATCGTCGAGACGACGTCGCCGCAGATCATCAAGCGCCAGGAGTTGCAGCGGCGCGTCGCGCTGTACGCAAACGTCGAGGGGCGCCCTTCGGGGGACGCGAACAAGGACGTGCAGAAGATCATCAAGGAGTCGGCGTTGCCACCCGGATACCGGTTCGACGTCGGCGGCCAGGCGAAGAACATGGAGGAGGCGTTTCAGGCGGCGCTTGCCGCGCTGGGCCTCGCCGTGATCTTCATCTACCTGATCCTCGCGTCGCAGTTCGCGAGCTTCACGCAGCCGTTCGCCATCATGGCGTCGCTGCCGTTCTCGCTGATCGGCGTGTTTCTCGCGCTGCTCCTGACCGGCACGACGCTCAATCTGTTTTCGATGATCGGCTTCATCATGCTGATGGGCCTGGTGACCAAGAACGCGATCCTGCTCGTCGACTTCGCCAACCGCGCCCGCCGCGGCGGGGCAGGCCTGCACGATTCGCTGTTGCAGGCCGGCCAGGTGCGGCTGCGGCCGATCTTGATGACGACGGCGGCGATGATCGGCGGCATGCTGCCGCTGGCCCTCGGGCTGGGCGAGGGTGGGGAGATCCAGGCGCCGATGGGCCGCGCGATCATCGGCGGCGTGATCACGTCGACGCTGTTGACGCTGGTGGTCGTGCCTGTGCTCTACACGTACCTCGACACATTCCACGAGCGGCGCAAGGCGAGGCGCGATGCGAGGCGCGGCGCGCGTGGTCCGGCGGTGGCGCCCGCGAAGGCAGACTGAGGGGTCGTGCCGCGTGCCCGGCGTGGCGCTCCTTCGCTACGCAGTGCCGTGCGATAATGACGCTGCGCACGCAGAAATCGGTCATCCGCATGGACATCGAGCAGGCACGTTGCAACATGGTCGAGCAGCAGATCCGCACGTGGGAAGTGCTCGACCCGGACGTCCTCGACCTGCTGTTTGCGGTCCGCCGCGAAGATTTTGTTCCTGCCGCCTGTCGTCTGCTTGCGTTCGCGGACCTCGAAATCCCGCTTGGCGCCGGCGCGAAGATGTGGTCGCCAAGGATGGAGGCTCGCGTCCTCCAGGAGTTGCGCCTCCTGCCGGGCGAGAGCGTGCTGGAAATCGGCACCGGCAGCGCGTATTTCACGGCGTTGCTCGCGAGCCGGGGCGCGCGGGTCACCAGCGTGGAGATCGATCCGCAACTGGCGGCCGGCGCGAAGGCCAGGCTCGATCAGTTTGGCACCTTCGCGCTTCGCACTCCGGAATTCGCCCTTGGGGCGGCCCGGCGGGCTCATGCGGGCATCGGGTCCGTGGAGCTTGCGACCGGCGACGGCGCGCGCGGTTGGGGGGGCGGCACCTACGACGCGATCGTGCTGACCGGATCGACGCCCGTTCTCCCCGACCGGTTCGCGCAGCAGCTCAATCCCGGTGGCCGGATCTTCGCGGTCGTCGGCGAGCCACCGGTGATGGCGGCGCGGCTCGTGCGCTGGGTCGCTCCTGGGGCGCTGGCCGAACGAATTCTCTTCGAGACGATGCTCGAACCGTTGCAGAACGCCGTGGCAGCGGCGCATTTCGAATTTTGATTCCGCAGTTGGCCGCTGCTGAGCTTGCCCGCTGGCGCGCCGACCCGTCGCGCGCGCCCCCGCTCGTGATCGACGTCCGCGAGCCGTGGGAATTCGCTTACTGCCGGATCGACGGGTCGATGTCCATCCCGCTGAGCGAGCTCGCGGGCCGGCAAGGCGAGTTGCCGCACGATCGCCCGCTGGTCCTGGTTTGCCACCACGGGCACCGCAGCCAGCATGCGGCGATGCTGCTCAAGGGTGCCGGGTTCGCGCAAGTGCACAACCTGCGCGGCGGTGTGGAATCGTATGCGGTCGACGTCGACCCGGCCATGAAGCGATACTGAGATGAACGGCCCCCACGCTCGCTGCGAGCGACGCAGTCGGCAGCGAAGTCAGGCAACGAACGCGCGGTTGTCGCGCACTGAATTGGAACGTTGACGATGAAACCACGATTGCTGGCGCTCGTTGCACCCTTGGCGCTGGGATTCGCGACCGCGGCGGGGGTCGCGAGCGGCGAGGATCTCCTGCAGATATACCGGGAGGCGCTGCGCGCCGACCCTGCGATTGCCGCCGCCAAGGCGAACTGGGAGGCCGCGCAGGAGAAGGCGCCGCAGGCGCGAGCCGGATTGCTGCCCAGTGTCACGGCGACGGGCAGTGGCACCGTCTACAATTACGACGCGACGACAAAGACCGATCCGCGGCAGGACATCAATCGCAGTTTCAACCAGTACAACGCGACCGTGTCGGCCTCGCAACCGCTGTTCCGCTATCAGAATCTGATGCTGTACGACCAGGCGAGGCAGCAGGTCACCCAGGCCGATTACGTCCTCGGCTCCGCGCAGCAGGACCTGATCGTGCGCGTTGCCGTCGCGTATTTCGACGTCCTGCTCGCGCAGTTCAACATCGAGCTCGCCGAGAGCCAGAAGAAGGCCGTGTCGGAGCAGCTCGCCCAGGCCAAGCGCAATTTCGAGGTCGGCGTAGCGACGATCACCGACACCAACGAAGCGCAGGCGAAGTACGATGCGATCGTGGCGCAGGAGATCACCGTGCGCAACGAATACGACAATCGGGTGACGGCGCTTCGCGCGATAATCGGGCGCTACCCGAAGGACCTGAAGATGCTCGGCGGTGGGTTCGTGCCGGCGCTGCCCGAACCCAATGTGGCCGATTACTGGGTCGACCGCGCGCTGAAGGAAAACCTGAACGTCCGCATTGCCGAGTCCGGTCTCGAGATCGCGAAACTCGAGGTCGACCGGGCCCGGGGTGGCCATTACCCGACGCTCGATCTCGTCGGCAGCTATTCGGCGCAGGGCTCGAGTGCCGCCATTTCCTCGTCGGTCTCGAGCGATTCGCGCACCGGCATCATCGGACTCCAGCTAAACGTGCCGATCTACCTGGGCGGGTTCGTGGACTCACGCGTGCGCGAGTCCATCGCGCTGCTGGAGAGATCGCGCCAGGACCTCGAAGGCGCCCGTCGCGCGGCGCTGTTCCAGGCGCAGACGGGGTTTTCCGGCGTCAACAGCGCCACGGCGTCGGTGAAGGCCTTCGAGCAGGCCGTGCTGTCGGCCGAGACCGCGCTTGCCTCGAACATCCTGGGCCAGGAGGTCGGCGTGCGCACGTTTCTCGACGTGCTGCAGGTGCAGCAGAACGTCTATTCG
The DNA here is from genome assembly GCA_963823215.1 of uncultured beta proteobacterium. Taxonomy (GTDB): domain Bacteria; phylum Pseudomonadota; class Gammaproteobacteria; order Burkholderiales; family Casimicrobiaceae; genus CAIWHR01. The sequence continues at coordinate 416,579 of CAWGKT010000012.1, read as the reverse complement.
ACCCGCCGCGATCTCGCCGACGCCGTCTTCAAGTACCTGATCAGCGTGCTGCGCCTGAAGGCGTCGGTCGGCGCGCTCACCGAGCAGGACATCGAGGACCTCAACCGCCAGCTCAAGGGCTGACGCGCGAGCGCAAGGGGGACTGCCTGCCCGCGATGGCGGCCGCGATGCGCGGCGAGAGCCAGGTCCATAGCCGATCCGCCGCCCCGCGGTGCGCCGCGTGAAAGGCCAGCGCATTCGCGCGCATCGTCGCGCGGCGCGGCGCATCTTCGAGGAGCTCAGCCACCGCGACGAGCAGTGCGGGCGTGTCCGCGACCTCGATTGCCGCGCCCGCCGCGACGGCCCCTGCCGCCGCTTCGGCGAAGTTGAACATGTGCGGGCCGATGAGCGTAGGCCGCCCCATGCTGATCGGCTCGATCAGATTCTGGCCACCCAGCGGCAGCAGGCTGCCGCCCACGAAAGCGACGTCCGCGGCCGCGAAATAGCCGGGCAATTCACCCATCGAGTCACCCAGCACGATGTCGATGTCTGCGGGCACGGGCGCGTTGCTGCTGCGGCGCACGAACGGGATCCCGCGCTGGCGCAGGAGTTCGGCCACCACGGCGAAACGCTGCGGATGGCGCGGCACGATCACGGTCAGGGTGCCGGGCGGCAGCGGCGTCGCCGCGAGCGCGTCAAGCAGCAGCGCCTCCTCGCCGTCACGCGTGGAGGCGGCGACCCACACGGGGCGCGTCGCGCCGAAATGCGCCCTGAATTCCCGGCCCAATGCTTCCATGCCGTTCGGGGTGCCGGCGTCGAATTTGAGGTTCCCGGTCACCACCGGGGACGGTGCGCCCAGATCGGCGAGCCGCTCTGCGTCGACCGGCGTCTGCGCCGCGACACCCGACAATGCAGCGAGCATCGATCGCGTAAGCGAGGGGACGCGAGCGTAGCCGCGCGCGGAGCGTGCGGACATCCGCGCGTTGACGAGGTAGAGGGGAACCTCTGCCTCGTGCGCGAGCGCGACGAGATTCGGCCACAGCTCCGTTTCCATGATGAGTCCCGCGCGCGGCCTGAAATGCGCGAGGAACGCACGCACGGCGAACGGGACGTCGTAGGGCAGCCACGCCTGCACGACGCCGTCGCCGAAGAGCGCGCGGCCGCTGGCGCGGCCGGTCGCAGTCATGTGCGTCAGCAGCACCGTTGCCCCGGGATGCGCGCGGCGCACACGGTCGACGAGGGGCGCGGCGGCGCGTGTTTCGCCGAGCGACACGGCGTGCACCCAGAGCACCGGCTGTGACACCGTGGCGCGGTAGCGGCCGTAGCGCTCGCTGACGTGTTCGCGATAACCGGGCTCGCGGCGGCCGCGCCACAGCAGGCGCAGCGGCAACAGCGGCAGCGCGAAATACCAGAGGAGCGAATAGATTGCGCGCATCGGGGCCTTCAGCAGCGCGGCGCGCGGCGCATGGGCCCGCCGGGCCGTCCCAAGGGCGAATACCGGAGCGCAAAGTGCGACGGTACGCCAATGAGCTCCCCGGCGGCGCGTTCCACCGCTGCGGGTGACGGGACCTTGCCCACTCCCCCCAGGTCGCGCGCATGGGCGCCGGCGGGTCCGACGCCGCAGCGCATGGGATCGGTGGCCACGAACAGCGAAACGGTCGGCGTGCCGAGCGCGGCGGCGAGGTGGACGAGCCCTGTGTCGACGCCGATGGCGATCTCGGCGTGCGCGAGGAGACTCGCGAGCGCGGGCAGCATCAATCGCGGCGTGGGCACTTGGGCATTGGCGACGCCGGCAGCGTAGCGCTCGCTGCGCTCGCGCTCGGCATCGCTGCCCCACGGCAGGACCACCGAGAGTCCCGCCGTCGCGAACGCCTCGATCAGGTGCCGCCAGTGCGCGTCGGGCCACAGCTTGTCGGTCCTTGACGTGCCGTGAATGAACACGGCGAACGGGCGGTCGGGCACCGTTCCCGCCGTCGCGGGCGGTGGCACAAGGCCGAACCGGGGCGGTCCTTCGGCCCGATAATCGAGGGCCGCCGCCGCGAGCTGGCGGCAGCGCACGATGAAATGCTGGTCGGGGTTGATCGCATGATGCACGTCGTGCGCGAGCGTCGCGACCGGCTCCCGGATGCTGGCGCGATCCGGGCCGTGCCGTACGCCTCGCGCCATTCGGGCGATCAACGCGCCCTTGATCTGCTCCTGCAGGTCGAGCACGGCCACGTACTTCTCGCCACGCAGCGAGCGGCGGAACGATCCGAATTCACGCCAGGTCGATGCGGCCAGGAGGCGATGTCGCCAGTGCCGCAGCGCGACGGGAACGATGCGCCGGATGCCGGGGTGAAGCTCCACCAGCGGCACGAATCCGGTCTCGGCAACCCAGTCGATCGCGAGCTCGGGACGATGCGTGCGCACGTCGGCAACGAGAGTGAGCGCATGGACGATGTCGCCAAGCGACGAGGGGCGCACGACCAGGATGGCGTTCATTGGGGCGCCCTGCTCATTGCCTTTGCCTCCGCGCGGCGGTCGCGCAGGCAAAGGTGCGGGGAAACCCCGTAGAATGCGCGCATGTCAGACCTGAGCCGCGATGATACCGTGGAAAGCGCCGTCCCGCGCCGCAGCACGGGGGTCGCTTTGGGTGACGAGATTCTTCCCGCAGGGTCCGCGCATTGAGTATGGCGACGGATGCTTCAATTCTGGTGACCGGCTGCGCGGGTTTCATCGGTATGCACACGGCGCTCTCGCTCCTCGCGCAGGGCCGTCAGGTGACCGGGGTCGACAACCTCGACCCGTATTACGACGTAACCCTCAAGGAGGCGCGGCTCGCGCGACTCGTGCGCCAGCCGGGGTTCCGGTTCATCCGCACCGATCTCGCCGACGCCGGGGCAACAGCGGGCTTGTTCCGTGAGGGCGCCTTCCGGCAGGTCATCCACCTCGCGGCGCAGCCCGGGGTCCGCTACTCGCTCGTCAATCCCGGCGCCTACTTCGCCAACAACCTGACGGCGTTCGGTCACGTCGTCGAAGGCTGCCGGCGCGCGGAGGTGGCCCACCTCGTCTACGCGTCGAGCTCCAGCGTCTACGGTGCCAACCACACGCTGCCGTTTTCCGAGGACCAGAACGTCGACCATCCGGTCAGCCTCTACGCCGCGACCAAGAAGGCGAACGAGCTTATTGCGCACAGTTACAGCCATCTCTACCGGCTGCCGACGACGGGCCTGCGCTTCTTCACCGTCTACGGACCGTGGGGCCGCCCCGACATGGCGCCGATGCTGTTCGCGAAGGCAATCCTCGCCGGCCAGCCACTGCGGGTCTTCAACAACGGCAAGATGCGCCGTGATTTCACCTACGTCGACGACATCGTCGAAGGCATCGTCCGGGTCGTCGCGAGACCGCCTGCCGTTGACGAGATCGCGGCGCCCTACGCCGTCTACAACATCGGCAATCACGACGCCGTCGAGCTGGAGACGTTCATCGCCACGCTCGAACGGCTGCTCGGCCGGTCCGCGATCAGGGAGTACGCACCGATGCAACCGGGCGACGTGCCGGCGACGTACGCTTCGATCGACCGGCTCGCCGCCGTCACCGGTTTTGTCCCGCGCACACCGCTCGCGGAGGGGCTTGCGCGGTTCGTCGCGTGGTATCGGGAGTATTACGCGGCACCTGCAGCCTACGGAGCACGTCCGAATGATTGACAATGCATTCCTTGGCCGCCGTCATTCCCGCGAAGGCGGGAATCCAGTGACGTTCGAGCAAACACCGCCGGGTCCCCGCGTCCGCGGGGACGACGTTAGTCACGCAACGATCCCATGATTCTCGTCACCGGTGGCGCCGGATTCATTGGCGCCAACTTCGTGCTCGACTGGCTGAAGCAGACCGGCGAGGGCCTCGTCAACCTCGACAAGCTCACCTACGCCGGCAATCTCGGCAGCCTTGCCGCGCTTCGTGGCGATGCCCGGCACGTGTTCGTCCATGGCGACATCGGTGACCGCGCGGAGGTCGATGCGCTCTTCGCGCTGCACCGCCCGCGCGCCGTCGTCAATTTCGCGGCCGAGAGCCACGTCGACCGCTCGATCCACGGGCCGGCGGCGTTCGTCGAAACCAATATCGTGGGCACGTTTGCGCTGCTGGAAGCGACGCGAGCTCATTGCTCGACGCTGTCCGCCGGCGAGCGCGCCGCATTCCGTTTCCTCCACGTTTCGACGGACGAGGTCTACGGTTCGCTCGGCCCGGACGATCCGCCGTTCAGCGAAACCACGCCCTACGCGCCGAACAGCCCCTACTCGGCCTCGAAGGCCGCTGCCGACCATCTGGTGCGCGCGTATCACCACACCTACGGTCTGCCGACACTCACGACCAATTGCTCCAATAACTACGGCCCGCGCCAGTTTCCGGAGAAGCTCATCCCGCTGATGATCGTCAACGCGCTCGCCGGCAAGCCGTTGCCGGTGTACGGCGACGGCCGCAACGTTCGCGACTGGCTCTATGTCGGCGACCATTGCGCGGCGATCCGGGCGGTGCTCGCGGGGGGGTGCCCGGGCGAAACCTACAACGTCGGTGGCAACGCGGAAATGACCAATCTCGACGTCGTCGGCACGATTTGCCGGATCCTCGGCGAGCTCGCGCCGGGCCGCGACTATGCGAGCCTGATCACGTTCGTCAAGGACCGGCCCGGGCACGATCGCCGGTACGCCATCGACGCTTCGAAGATCCGCCGCACGCTCGATTGGACGCCCGCCGAATCGTTCGCCTCGGGCATGCGGCGCACCGTACAGTGGTATCTCGACAATGGCGCCTGGCTCGCCGCGGTGACGAGCGGGGAATACCAGAAGTGGATGTCGCTCAATTACGCCGCAGGCGACACCAGAGCCAAGTGACCCTGCCCATGGGAAACCGACAATGACGCGCAAAGGGATCATCCTCGCCGGCGGCTCCGGCACCCGGCTCTACCCGGTGACGCAGGTCATCTCGAAGCAGTTGCTGCCCGTGTACGACAAGCCGATGATCTACTATCCGCTGTCGACCCTGATGCTCGCCGGGATCCGCGACATCCTGCTCATCTCGACGCCGGAGGACACGCCGCGGTTCGCGCAGCTCCTCGGCGATGGCGGGCAGTGGGGACTCCATCTTTCCTACGCCGTGCAGCCGGCGCCCGAGGGGCTCGCCCAGGCGTTCGTCATCGGACGCAGCTTCGTCGGGGGCGACTCGTCGGCGCTCGTCCTCGGCGACAACATTTTTTATGGCCACGACCTCTCGACCCAGTTGCGTCGCGCCGGAGAACGCGCCGAAGGGGCGACCGTGTTCGCGTATCCGGTCGCGGATCCGGAGCGCTACGGCGTGGCCGAGCTCGACGCGACCGGCCGCGTCGTGAGCCTGGAGGAAAAACCGAAACAGCCGAAGTCGCGCTACGCGGTCACGGGACTCTATTTCTACGACAACCTCGTGCTCGACATCGCGGCGGACCTGCGGCCTTCCCCGCGCGGCGAACTCGAGATCACCGACGTCAACAAGGCCTACCTTGCCCGAGGCACGCTAGGCTGCGAAATGATGGGTCGCGGCATGGCCTGGCTCGACACGGGAACGCACGAGTCGCTGCTCGAGGCCGGGCAGTACATCGCCACGATCGAGCGCCGGCAAGGGCTAAAGATCGCCTGCCCGGAGGAGATCGCGTTTCGACTGGGCTACATCGACGCCGCGGCGGTCGAGCGGCTCGGCCAGGCGATGGCGAAGAACGGCTACGGGCAGTATCTGCTCGCGCTGCTGCGCGAGCCGGACATCCGATGAAAGTCGTGCCGACGGCGCTGTCCGACGTCCGGCTGGTCGAGCCGCGCGTGTTCGGCGACGAGCGCGGTTTCTTCTTCGAGAGCTGGAACGCGCGCGCTTTTGCCGCGGCGGGGCTGCCCGTGACCTTTGTGCAGGACAACCATTCGCGGTCCGCGCGCGGCGTTCTGCGCGGGCTGCATTACCAGATCGAGCATGCGCAGGGCAAACTCGTGCGCGTCGTGGCCGGCGCCGTGTTCGATGTCGTGGTTGACTTGCGCCGCAGCTCGCCGACGTTCGGCCGGTCGCTCGGGTTGACGCTGTCGGCCGCGGACCGGCGGATGCTCTGGGTGCCGCCAGGGTTCGCGCACGGCTTCCTGACGCTATCCGAACACGCGGAATTCCTCTACAAGACGACCGACTACTGGTACCCGGAACACGAGCGCACGCTGCTGTGGTGCGACGCTGCGCTGGGAATCGACTGGCCGCTTTCCGGTGCGCCCATCCTCACTGCGAAGGACGCGGCCGGGACGCCGCTCGCCGCCGCGGACCTCTACCCTTAGCACCACGGTGAGCGGCATGCGCCGGGCGACGATTCTGGTGACTGGCGCGCAGGGCCAGATCGGTTTCGAGCTCGCCCGGCTGCTGTTGCCGTACGGCGAGGTCGTCGCGACGGATCGCGCGACGCTCGACCTCGCCGACCCCGATGCGATTGTCGCCATGGTGCGCGGCGTGAAGCCCGCGCTCATCGTCAATGCCGGAGCGTATACGGCTGTCGACCGTGCGGAGACCGAGGCTGCGCTGGCGCATGCCGTCAACGGCCGGGCGCCGGGCATCTTCGCGGAAGAAGCGAAGCGCATCGACGCCACGCTGATCCACTTTTCGACCGACTATGTGTTCGACGGGACGCGCGAGACGCCGTACCCGGAAGATGCTCCCGCGGCCCCGCTCAACGCGTATGGCGCGAGCAAGCTCGCGGGCGAGCGTGCGATTGCCGCGGCCGGCGCGCACGCGCTCGTCCTGCGCACCAGCTGGGTCTACGGCTTGCGCGGCAGGAATTTTCTGCTGACGATCCGGCGGCTTGCCGCCGAGCGCGACGAGCTTGCGGTTGTCGCCGACCAGTTCGGCGTTCCCAACTGGAGTCGCGCGCTCGCCGAGGCAACCGCAAGGATCGTCGGCGCCGGATTGCCGGCGCTCGCCGCGCGGTGCGGGCTCTATCACCTCTCGTGCACCGGCAAGGCAAGCTGGCACGAATTCGCGCAAGCAATCGTCGGGCCCGCGCTGCGCCCGAGGATCATCCCGATTGCGACCACGGATTACCCGACGCCGGCGCGCCGCCCGCCGTATGGCGTGCTGGCAACTGCGCGTTTCGAGGCGACTTTCGGCTTTGCGCTGCCGGATTGGCGCGAGGTGCTGGCGAATTGCCTCGGAAGTTCGGCCGAGACGGTCTGACGCCACAGGCTCGACTGACCTGCGGGCAACCCGGCCTTTCGCGGGGGCTAACGCAGCCCCGACGTGTACTCGGCGGCGGACCTCATCTGCGCGTCGGTCAACTTGGCGGCGATTGCGACCATGATCGCCCCGTTGACGTCCTTGCCGTCCTTGTCGGCGCCGCGCTCGCCGGCCTTGAACGCCTTCAGTTGCGCGTAGGTGTAATCGGCATATTGTCCGGCGAGGCGCGGATAGTTCTTCGCCATGCCGGCGCCGTTGGGCGCATGGCACGCGGCGCAGGCGGGAACGCCCGTCGCGGTGTCGCCGCCGCGAAACAGCTTCTGCCCCGCCGTGACGAGCGCCACGTCCTTCGCCGCGAGTCCCTTCGGCGTCTGGCGGGAGAAGTAGACGCCGATCGCCTTCATCTCGTCGGGGGTGAGCGTCGCCGCCATGGCTTGCATGACGGGATTGACGCGCAGACCCGCCTTGAAGTGCGTGAGTTGCAGAGTGATATAATCAGCGGGCTGTGCCGCGATGCTGGGATTCACCGCGGTGGCGCTGTTACCGTCGGCACCATGACAGGCAGCGCAAACCTCTTTCGCAATGGTCTGGGCGCGCTCGAGGTTGAGCCCTCCGGCGGCAGGGGCCTGCGCCAGGGCCGCGGCCGCAGGCAATGTGCCGGCGAGCGCCGCCAGAAGCAACATGCGTTTCATCGGGTAACTCCTCGAAGGCGGGGGGCAATCCGGCGGTGATTCTGGATGCTTTGCCCGTGCGATGCCGATCCAATGGTGCAAAAACGAAGCATTGTAACGGAATCGGGGAGCCCGGCCAAAGCCTGCTCGCGCGGGCGCGAACACGGATTCGATGAACGGTGAAGCATCCGGTGCAGCACGCCGAGTTCCTGCTCACCGTCGCCAACGACGAGCAATTGCCATCTCCCGGGCCGCCGGAAATCGCGTTCGCCGGCCGATCCAATGCGGGAAAATCGAGCGCGATCAACGCTCTGGCCAACCGGTCGCGGCTCGCTTTCACCAGCAAGACGCCCGGCCGCACGCAGCAGATCAACTTCTTCCGCCTGCGCAATGGGGCGCTGCTCGCCGACTTGCCGGGTTATGGCTACGCCGCGGTCCCGCAGGATTTGAAACGCCACTGGCAGGAATTTCTCGCGCGCTATCTTGCGACGCGGCAGTCACTGGTCGGCCTGGCTCTGGTCGTCGACGCGAGGCACGGGCTTGCCGAACTCGATTACCGACTGCTCGCGGGTTATCTCACGAGCGGCCGGCCGGTGCTCCTGCTCGCCACAAAGATGGACAAGTTCGCCGCATCCGGGCAGCGCGAAGCGAAGCGTTTGATCGAACGGGATGTCGCCGCGACGTTTCCCGCCCACGTCGCGCAGGTAGCGGTCGTCCCGTTCTCGGCGACCCGTCGCATCGGCATCGAGACCGCCGAGGCGATGCTTTCCGAATGGCTCGGCGAGTCGGAATACGATGCCGGTGAGCCGGCACTGGTCCCCGCCAAAGAAAAGGCCCCGCGTCCAAGGGGAATGGCGCGGGGCCCGAAATACCCCCGATAGGTATGAACACATTCAGGGGCACCCGCTCAGGGAGGGAAGCGGGAGACGTTACCGTCTGCAGTCATGGACAACTGGCCCCGATTGGAGTTCCGGGGACCTGCATCGCTTTCGGCAAGAGGCCGTCAATTGCGGCGGTTGCGGCGGACCGGATACGATGTGCCGGGGCCTCCCAATAATCCAGAAAGCCTGGTTGCCATCATGGGTTTCGATTTTGCCGGTCAATATCCCGTGCGTCGCATGCGCCGGATGCGCCGCGACGAGTTTTCGCGCCGCCTCGTCCGCGAGCACCATCTGACGCCCGCGGACCTCATCTATCCGGTGTTCGTGCTCGACGGCGCGAACCGGGAGGAGCCCGTGGCTTCGCTGCCCGGGATCTCGCGCATGTCGGTTGACCTGCTGTTGCGGGAGGCCGAGCGGTGCATCGAATTGTCGATTCCGGCGGTGGCGCTCTTTCCCGTGGTCACGAACGAATTGAAGTCGTCGGACGGAAGCGAAGCCTGGAATCCCGATGGTCTTGTGCCGCGTGCGGTGCGGTCGCTGAAAGAGCGGTTCCCGGAGCTGGGCGTTATCACCGACGTCGCGCTCGACCCCTATACCAGCCATGGGCAGGACGGGCTCATCGATGCCACCGGCTATGTGCTGAATGACGAGACCGTCGCCGCGCTGATGAAGCAGGCGCTTTGCCACGCCGAGGCCGGCGTGGACATGGTGGCGCCGTCGGACATGATGGATGGCCGCATCGGCGCGATTCGCGGGGCGCTCGACGCGGCGGGGCGACAGCGCACGCGGATCATGGCGTATTCGGCGAAGTACGCGTCGTCGTTTTACGGGCCGTTCCGGGATGCCGTCGGCTCGGCGGGCAGTCTGGGCGGCGGCAGCAAGTACACCTACCAGATGGACCCGGCGAATTCGGACGAGGCGCTGCGCGAGGTGTGGCTCGACCTGGCCGAGGGAGCGGACATGGTGATGGTTAAGCCGGGGCTTCCTTACCTCGACATCGTGCGCCGGGTGAAGGACGCCTTCGGCGCGCCGACGGCGGTCTACCAGGTGTCCGGCGAATACGCGATGCTCAAGGCCGCCGCACAGAATGGCTGGCTCGACGAGCCGGCGTGCGTCATGGAGACTCTGACCGCGTTCAAGCGCGCAGGAGCCGACGCGATTCTCACCTACTTCGCGCTCGACGCCGCGCGCTGGTGCGCAGCGTCAGGCTGAGCCCGCGGGACCCGGAAGTGGCGCAGTCAGCGCGGCGAGCGCCTCGGTCGTCAGGCGGGATTCTTCGCTCTTCCGCGGCCGGTTGCGCCGTTGCAGCGGGGTGACGATCGCAAGCCGGATCGCGGCGGGCGACGATTCGATACGCAGGTGCACGGTCGCATCGCCCTCGCGCGGGGGGAGTGCGGCGTAGGTGACTCCTTTCGCGGCGAGATCGATCTCGACCGGCTTTCGGATCGTCGGCGACGAGTTCGAGGCGGATGTCGCTGTGTTCGGTGGCCCAGCCCGCCGCCACCCCTCCTGCCAGCACGGGATCCCAGGGCGCGAGACGGCGCATCCACGCCAATGCCTCGATGCGCTGCCGGCGCAGCGCGTTCAGGTGCGCATCGCCCCCGAAGAGCGCATGGTAGTCGGCAAGTGCGCCTTCGATCTCCTCGTTCGACGGCAACGGTGCCGTTTCCGGCAACAGCAGTTGCCGCACCGCCTTGCGCTTGGCGAGTGTCCAGTCCGCGAGCCCGTGCTCGGCAATGAGCCGGGCGGCCGCCTGCGCGATCCGGAGGCGATCGCGCTGGACGGCAAGGCCGTCCTTGCGGTCGTGATGCGCGGACATCAGTGCCCGCCCGGCCGCCCGAAGGGCACTGACTGCCCCCACGGGGGGCAGCGAACGCAGTGAGCGTGGGGGCTGTTCATCCCGCATCAGAACAGCTGGTCGCGGATGTCCTTGCCCGCCTTGCCCGGGACGAGACTGTCGTCACGGCGGCGCGGCGGAAACTCGGAGTAGAAATATTCCGTGATGATGCCGGCGTCGTCGCGAAGGCCGGTCTCGGCGTTGATCGGCACTGCGACGATGCCGTCGGGCATCCGCATGCTGGCCTCCGGCGTCCCCTTCAGGGCCTTCGCCATGTAGGAAATCCAGATCGGGAGCGCTGCGAGGGCCCCGGTTTCATTGGTTCCCAGGGTCTTTGGCTGGTCGAACCCGATCCACGAGACGCCGACCATCGCGGCGTTGAATCCGCAGAACCAGGCGTCGACGTTCTCGTTCGTCGTGCCGGTCTTGCCGGCGAGGTCGGTGCGGCCGAGCGAAAGTGCCCGCGTCGCGGTGCCGGCGCGCACGACATCCTTGAGCAGCGATGTCATGATCCACGCGTTGCGCGGGTCGATCGCGCGCTCGGCGCCCGTTCCGGCTTCCACGGGTGCGGCTTCGGAGAGGATGTTCCCCTTGGCGTCGACAATCCGGGCAATCAGATAAGGGGCCACACGATAGCCGCCGTTGGCGAAGATCGCATAGGCGGCTGCCATCTGCATCGGCGTCGCCGAACCCGCTCCCAGGCCCATCGTCAGGTACGGCGGGTGCAGCTTCGGGTCGAAGCCGAATCTGGCAATGTAGTCCTGCGCATACTGAGGCCCGATCGCCTGCAGAACGCGAACGGTGACGAGGTTCTTCGACCGGGCCAGCGCGGCGCGAATGCGCATCGGACCTTCGAACTTGCCGTCGTAGTTCTTCGGCTCCCAATCCTCGCTCCCGGTCTGCGCTGCCGGGACGAAGAACGGCGCGTCGTTGACGATGGTCGCCGGCGTGAATCCTTTTTCGAGCGCAGCCGAGTAAATGAACGGCTTGAAAGCCGACCCCGGTTGGCGCTGGGCCTGCGTCACGTGGTTGAACTTGTTCCGCTCGAAGCTCCAGCCGCCGACGAGCGAAAGGATTGCCCCATCCTTCGGCCGTAGCGACACGAACGCTGACTCCGCCTGCGGGAGTTGCGTGATTTCCCAGCGTCCCTTGGCGTCGCGGACGAGTCGGATGACGGCGCCAGGCCGGATGCGAGTAGCCGCGGCCGCCTTGTCGCCCAAGGCTCGGGTGACGAACTTGAGGCCGTCCCCGGCGATTTCGACCGTCTCGCCGTCGGCGAGCACAGCCTTGACCTCCGCAGGAGACGCTTCGGTGACGACGGCCGGGACGAGCCCGTCGCCATCACTCGTTTCGGCGAACAGCCGTTCGAGTGCGGTTTCGCGCTCGGCGGCGTCCTCCGGCAGGCGAACATAGCCCTCCGGGCCTCGGTAGCCGTGTCGGTGGTCATATTCGAGCACGCCTCGCCGCACCGCAGCATAGGCCGCCTCCTGGTCGGATTTCCGAATCGTCGTCTGGACGATGAGGCCATTCGTGTACGCGTCCTCGCCGTAGGCGTCGACCACGATCTGGCGCGCCATTTCGGCGGCAAACTCCGCGTTGGTCGGGAGCGCCTCCCGCAATCCATGCCGGACCGCAAGTGGCGCGGTTTGTGCTTCCCGGAACTGCTCGGGACTGATGTACTTCAGGTCGTGCATTCGTCGCAGCACGTAGAGTTGCCGGCTTTTTGCACGTTTGGGGTTGGAAACGGGGTTGTACGCAGATGGCGCTTTCGGCAAGCCGGCGAGCATGGCCGCCTCGGCCGGCGTGACGTCGCGCAGTGCCTTGCCGAAGTAGATCTGCGCCGCGGCCGCAAACCCGTAGGCGCGTTGACCCAGAAAGATCTGATTGACGTAGAGCTGGAGGATGTCGTCCTTGGATAGGCTCCCTTCTATCTTCCAAGCCAGCAGGACTTCGCGCAACTTGCGGGTGATCGTCTTTTCGCGGGTCAGGAAGAAATTCCTGGCAACCTGCATGGTGATCGTCCCGGCCCCCTGTTGCGTACCGGACGCCAGATTCGACGCCGCCGCCCGTAGGATGCTCAGGTAATCGACCCCCCCGTGCGAATAGAAACGCTCGTCCTCAGCCGCCAGAATGGCGTTGATCATCACGTCCGGGACTTCCCGGATCGCTATGAGAGCCCGCCGTTCCTCCCCGAATTCACCCAGGATGTCGCCCTCGACCGAAACGACGCGCAGGGGGATCTTGGGCCGGTAGTCGGTCAGGCTTTCGAGCGACGGAAGCGTCGGATACAGAAGTGCCAGCACGAAGGCGCCGAGAAGGCCGCCGACAATGGCAAGACCCAGCAGAACGGATCCGACGTAAAGGAGCCACCGCCTTAGCATATGGGAATATAACTTGCCCGATGGGAGGGGTGAAGGCCGGATTATAGGCGGGCTTACAACAAACGTATCCCCGGACAGAAAACAATTTGACAAGGTTCATACTTGCTGCCAATCTTTAATGTAGATTATCAGCATTGGGGCCTGAGGCAACCATGCTCGCTGGAAAACTGAATTCCGTGCTTGACGCGTTCAAGACGAAAACCCCTGCGCTTATTGGGGTCGACATCAGTTCGACCGCCATCAAGCTGGTCGAGCTCGTCGAGACGGGCAAGGGGGCGTATCGGCTCGAGCGCTATGCTATCGAGCCCCTGGTGCGAGACGTCGTCACCGACGGCAACATCGCCAACCTGGACCTGGTCGCGGACGCCCTCAAGCGTGCTCACAAGCGGCTCGGCGGCCGGAACCAAAACGTAGCGCTCGCCCTGCCGGCCGCGATGGTCATCACCAAGAAGATCATCGTTCCGTCCGGGCAAAGGGAGGAAGAGCTGGAATTGCTGGTCGAGGCCGAGGCGAACCAGTACATCCCGTTTGCGCTCGACGAGGTCAATCTCGATTTTCAGATCGTCGGTCCGGCGCCCAACAATCCCGAGGAATCCGAGGTGCTGATCGCGGCCTCCCGCAAGGAAAAGGTCGAGGATCGGGTCGCGGTCGCGGAGGCTGCCGGCCTGAAGCCGCGGGTGATGGATATCGAGTCCTATGCGATGCAACAGGCGTTCGAGCTGATTTCACCGACGTTGCCCGCGAGCGGCCGCGATCAGAACATCGCGCTGGTGGACATCGGTGCGCATGTGACGCATTTTTACGTGTTGCGCAACAACCAGTTCCTCTTTGCCCGCGACCAGGCGTTCGGCGGCAATCAGCTCACCCACGACGTCCAGCGGGCGTTCAATCTGACGCCCGACGAGGCGGAGTCCGCGAAGAAGAGTCAGGGGTTGCCGGAGAATTACGACATCGACGTGCTGCAGCCGTTCATGGAAACGCTGGCCCTCGAGGTTACCCGGGCCCTGCAGTTCTTCTTCACGTCGACCTCCTACAATCAGGTCGATCAGATCGTGCTTGCCGGCGGCTGCGCGCTCTTGCCCGGCATAGACGAACTCGTCGCCAAGCGCGCGGGCGTGGCGACGGTCATCGCGAACCCGTTTGCCAATATGGCCGCATCCGACCGCGTCCGGCCACGGCAGCTGGCGCAGGACGCGCCGCTGCTCATGATTGCCTGCGGGCTCGCGTTGCGGGGTTTCGAATGACTCGCATCAACCTGCTGCCGCATCGCGCGCAGAAGCGGCAGGCGCGCCAGCGTCAGTTCGTCTCGCTCGCGATCGGGCTCGCCGTCCTGGGGGCGGCGGTGGTGCTGCTCGTGCATGTGGCATTTGGCTGGCAGATCGAGAGTCAGGAAAGCCGCAACGCCCTGCTGAAGACCGAGATAGCGAAACTCGACAGCCAGATCAAGGAGATAGACAAGCTCCGCGAGCAGACGCAGGCGCTGCTCGCGCGAAAGCAGATCGTCGAGACGCTGCAGTCGAATCGGACCGAGGCTGTCCATCTGCTCGACCAGATGGTGCGGCAGCTCCCGGACGGGATCTACCTCAAGTCCCTGCGCCAGGTCGGCGCCAAGGTCACGCTCGTCGGCTACGCGCAATCGAGCGCACGCGTCTCCACGCTGATGCGCAACATCGAAGCCTCGCCCTGGCTGCAGAACCCGGAGCTCGTCGAGATCAAGTCGGTCGCCTCGCCGGCATCCAAGGACCTCCGGCTCAACGAGTTCACGCTGAACGCCCGACTCAAGCAGACGGCCCCGCTTGAGGAGCCCAAGGCCGCCCCGGCCGCTCGATCGGCATCGGCGACCACCCCGCCGCCGGCCAAAGCCAAAGGCGCGAAAGGCATATGACGCTCGACGACATCCGCCGGCTCAATATCCGCGAAGTCGGCAACTGGCCGCTGCTGCCCAAGGCGGCGTTGCTGCTGGCCATCTTGCTTGCGATCGTCGCTGTGGGGGCGGTTTTCGACTGGAAGGACCAGTACGAGGCGCTCGATCGCGCGCAACAGGAAGAGTCGAGGCTCAAGGAGCAATACGCGACCAAGAAGGCGAAGGCGATCAATTACGACATCTACGTGCAGCAGCTGAAGGAGATCGAGCAGTCGTTCGGCGCCCTCCTCAAGCAGCTGCCGAACAAGGCGGAAATGGACGCGCTGCTCACCGACATCAATCAGGCGGGGTTGGGCCGCGGTCTGCAGTTCGAGCTGTTCAAGCCCGCCGCCCAGGAGCGACTGGCTGATTTCTATGCCGAGCTGCCGATTAGCGTCAGGATCACCGGCAATTACCACGACATGGGGGCGTTCGCGAGCGACGTCGCGCAGCTCCCACGCATCGTCACGCTGAACGATCTCGTGATCGCGAACGAAAAGGGCGTGCTGACCATGGATGCGGTGGCGAAGACCTTCCGCTATCTTGACGAGGACGAGCTCGCGAAGCAGCGCAAGGCGACGAAAGACGCCAAGGAAAAGGCCAAGAAATGAAGCGTTGGTTGGCCCTGACATTGGGTGCTTGCGTTCTGCTAGCGGGCTGCGGTGGAGAGAGTCACCAGGATCTGCGCGCCTGGATGACCGACCAGGGCAAGGGTGCGCGCGGTCGCGTCGACCCGCTGCCGCAGATCAAGCCCTACGAGCCGTTCGCCTACAACGCATTCGACCTCCCGGATCCCTTCAAGCCGCGCAAGATCGAGCCGACCAAGGGCGGGAGCAAACTGGCACCGGATCTGACGCGGCGCCGCGAACCGCTCGAGGCCTATCCGCTGGAGTCGCTCAACATGGTAGGCACGCTGGCCAAGGGCAAGTTGACCTACGCGCTGGTGCGTACTCCGGACCGGGACGTCTACCAGGTGAGCGCCGGCAATTACCTCGGGCAGAACTTCGGCGTGATCCTCGGCGTCACCGAAAGCGAGATCCGCATGAAAGAGCTCGTGCAGGATGGCGGTGGTGATTGGACGGAGCGGACCGGGACGCTGCAGCTGATCCAGGTCGACACGAAGACACAGGAGCGAAAAAAATGAGCGCGTTCGTTTTGCTTGACAACGTCGTGACCGGGGTGCGTTCTGCCCGAGGCGCGCGCGCGTGGCTCCTGGCCCTGCTGACGCTCCTTGGCTCCGGCGCGGCATTCGCGCAGGCGACCAACAGCATTGAAACGATGTCCGTGTCGAAGGGAACTTCCGGACGCACAATCGTGAAGTTCGTGCTGAAGAATGCCCTTGCCAATCCGCCCGCCGGCTTTGCCATCGCGACACCGCCGCGGATCGCGCTCGATTTTCCCGATACGGCGAATGGCCTCGGCGCGACGCAGCGCAACGTCGAGGACGTCGCGCTGCGCAGCGTGAACGTGGTCCAGGCCGGCAACCGGACGCGCGTAGTCTTCAACCTGAACCGGCCGCAGACCTTCGAGACGCAGCTCGAGGGCAACGCGGTGCTGGTGACCCTGATCGACCAGGGTGACCAGCTGGATGCCAAGGCGCAGACGGTGCAGCGGTTCGCCGAGGCGCGGCCGGGGGACACGCAGCACACATTGCGGGATGTTGATTTCCGTCGTGGCGCCAACGGCGAGGGCCGGATCGTGGTCGACCTGTCCGACGCCGCGACGGGGATCGATATCAGGCAGCAGGGGAAGGTGCTGATCGTCGACTTCATCAAGACATCGCTGCCGCGCAACCTCGAGCGGAGGCTCGACGTGCAGGACTTCGCCACGCCCATCGTCACCGTCGATACCTTTGCCCAGGGCGCAAACGTGCGGATGATCGTCGAGCCGAAGGGATTGTGGGAGCACGCGGCCTATCAGACCGACAACCGGTTCATCCTGGAGGTGAAGCCGGTCGTCGAGGATCCGAACAAGCTCGTGCAGGGCTCGCGCCAGGGCTACAAGGGCGAGAAGCTGTCGCTCAACTTCCAGAACGTCGAGGTGCGTGCGGTGCTGCAGGTGATCGCCGATTTCACCGGACTCAACATCATCACCAGCGACTCCGTCACCGGCAGCCTCACCCTGCGCCTGAAGGACATCCCCTGGGACCAGGCGCTCGACATCATCATGCAGACGAAGGGCCTCGACATGCGCAAGAACGGCAACGTCGTTCTGATTGCGCCGCGCGAGGAACTGGCGTTGAAGGAGAAGCAGCAGCTCGAGTCGCAAAAGGACATCAGTGAGCTCGAACCGCTGGTCTCCGAGTCATTCCAGCTGAACTACATCAAGGCGCAGGATCTGCTCAACCTGATCACGACGAACCAGCAGCAGAAGTTCGGCGCAGGAGCGGGCCAGACCGCGACCACCGGCGGCCAGGGTTCGTTCATATCGAAGCGCGGGGTCGCGATGGTCGATCCGCGGTCGAACATCCTCTTCGTGCAGGACATCCCGTCCAACCTCGACGAGATCCGCAAGATCATCCGGCAGATCGACACGGCGATTCGGCAGGTGGTGATCGAGGCGCGCATCGTGATTGCCAGCGACAAGTTCGGCCGGCAGCTCGGCGTGCGTTTCGGAGCGCAGACGGGATTTCGCATCAACAACAGGTATGCGGTCGGCCAGGGTGGAAACCTCAGCACGCAGCCTGTCGTAACGGGCGGCGCGGGCTCGACGACGCGCGATACAAGGACGCAGACGCCGTACGAGCTCGCGTCGGGAATTGCCACCGCGGGCTACTCGGATTCCCCGCAGCTCAACGTGAACCTGCCTGTGCTCAACCCCGCGGGCAGCCTGGCGTTGACGCTGATCAACCTCGGCAGCGGCAACCTCATCAACCTCGAACTGTCGGCGCTGGAATCCGACAACCGCGGCAAGGTGGTGTCGAGCCCGCGCGTGGTCACCGGCGACAATCAGAAGGCGCACATCGAGCAGGGCACCGAAATCCCGTACGTGACGCCGGGGACCGCGAACAACCCGGCCACCGTGAGCTTCAAGAAGGCGGTGCTTCGCCTCGACGTGACGCCGCAGATCACGCCGGACAACCGGATCATCATGACCGTCGAGATCCGCAAGGACTCGGTAGGCCAGTTGGTGCCCACCGGCAGCGGCGGCTTCATCCCGTCGATCGATACCCGCAACGTCCTGACGCAGATTTCGGTCAACAACGGCGATACGGCGGTGATCGGCGGCATCTACGAAGAGGCCATCACCAATTCCGTCGAAAAGGTGCCGTTCCTGGGCGACCTTCCGTTCCTGGGCTACCTGTTCAAGACCACGGGGCGAACGAGCGACAAGCAGGAGCTGCTCATCTTCCTCACGCCGCGCGTCGTCAAGGATTCGATCAACGCCCTCAAGTGACGGACCCATCGCCCGGCGACCCGGCGTGACGGAGCGTTGCCCGCGGAAGTGGAATCCTCGGCGCGGACGAAAACGCGCGGGCCGGGCGCTCGTCCCGCCAATGCGGATCCACTACAATGCGCGGGTGCATCTGCATCGAGGCAATCTGTTTCTGGTCGGACTGCCGGGCGCGGGCAAATCGACGCTCGGGCGTCAGCTGGCGCGGCGTCTCGCCAAGTCCTTCGTCGACGCCGATGCCGAGCTCGAGCGCAAGCTCGGGGTGACGATCCCGACGATCTTCGAGATCGAAGGTGAGGCGAGCTTTCGCGACCGCGAAGAGACCGTGCTGGCCGAGCTGACGACGCTCTCGAACATCGTGCTCGCCACCGGCGGTGGCGCCGTCCTCCGACCTGCGAACCGCGAGCGCCTCAGGACGAATGGCACGGTGATCTACCTGCACGCGATGCCGGAGACGTTACGCGAGCGCACGCGCCGGAGCCGGCATCGGCCGCTGCTCAATGCGGCGGATCCGTTCGCGCGGCTGGTCGAGCTCTACGCGGCGCGCGACCCGCTGTACCGGGAGGTTGCCACGACCGTCGTCGAGTCGAGCCGCGACGAGCTCGCGCGCTTCTCGCGCGAACTCGAGGCGGTGCTGCCGGACCCGCTCGACGCGTGACGGTGATGCGGACGCAGCACGTTGCGCTGGGCGAGCGCAGCTACGCGATCCACGTCGGAGCTGGACTGCTGCGCGACGCCGGCGCGCTGCTCGCGCCGCTGCTGCCGCGTCCGCGTGTCGTCATCGTGAGCAATCCGGTTGTCGCCGCGCATTGGCTGCCGCCGCTCCACGCGAGCCTGTCCGCAGCCGGCATCGCATGCGAGTCGATCCTCGTTCCGGACGGCGAGACGCACAAGTCGTGGGCGACGCTCCACGACCTGCTGACGCGGCTCCTCGAGGTCCACGCCGAGCGCTCGACGACGCTCGTGGCGCTTGGGGGCGGCGTCGTCGGCGACCTCACCGGTTTTGCCGCGGCCATCTACCAGCGCGGGATGCCGTTCGTGCAGGTGCCGACCACGCTGCTGGCGCAGGTGGACTCCTCGGTCGGCGGCAAGACCGGCGTCAATCATCCGCTGGGCAAGAACATGATCGGGGCGTTTCACCAGCCGCGTGCCGTGCTGATCGACACGGATTGCCTCGCGACGTTGCCGGATCGCGAGCTGGCGGCTGGGCGTCGCGGAGGTGATCAAGACCGCCGCGATTCGCGACCTCCCCTTTTTCGAATGGCTCGAGACGAATGTGCCGCGCGTCAAGGCACGCGACGCCGATGCGCTGGTCCACGCCGTGACCGAGAGTTGCCGGATCAAGGCGGCAGATCGTTGCTGCTGACGAGCGCGAAGCAGGCGAGCGCGCGCTGCTCAATTTCGGCCACACGTTCGGCCACGCGATCGAGACCGGTGTGGGCTACGGCGAATGGCTGCACGGCGAGGCGGTGGCTGCGGGGATGGTGCTGGCCGCGAAGCTGTCGCAGCGTCTCGGCTTGATCACCGGCGCCGATGTCGAGCGGCTGCTCGTCCTGCTGCAGCGCGCCGGACTTCCGGTCGACGCGCCGCGGCTCGGCGCTGAGCGCTATCTGGAACTGATGGGCCGCGACAAGAAAGTGGTGGCGGGCGCGATCCGGTATGTCCTGCTACGCGGCATTGGCGAGGCGTTTGTTACGTCGGACGTCGCCAATGCGCGATCTCGCCGTGGTGCTGCAGCCATGACCTAGGCGCAGGCGATTCGCCGGGCCAGTCGGGGTTGCGCCGATTTGTCGTCCGAAATGCCACAACGGCGATCCGTGGATCGCCGTTGTCGTACCAACAAAGGCCTGGCTGATCGATCAGGTTACCGGGCACCTAATCGTGAACTGCGCGGACAGTGGCGGCTTGGCACTGTCGCTCACATTGAAATTGTAGATGTTCGGTGTCGGTCAGACCGGTGAACGAGACGTACCCGGGCCCGCTCGGGGTGACGCGCTAGGATCATAACCTGTCACCGGCAATGAAGCCGTGATGTTGTAGGGAGGCGTTCCGCCGGTGATCAGCACGGAAAAGGTCCTGGCATTGCAAGTGCCCGGGGTGGGCGTGGAGAGCGTCGCACTGGGCGCGGCAGTGGGCGCCGGGGGCGGTGTCGCAGTGCCCGGTCTATTAATCAGTGTGGACGTTGTCTGGCGGCCGGTCGCATCCAGAATCGAGAACGTCAACGGGTCCACACAGGTGCCGTTGGTGATGGCCCGGAAGAAGCCGCCGGTCGCATTGACGATCGAATTGACCAGCGTCGACCGCCGTTGGGAATGTTGACGTGATGCGATAGGGCGGGTGTCCCGCCGTAGATGTAGTAATCGGTGGCGAAACCCGACGAGCAGGTGGCCCGTGACAGGCGCCGGTAATCGTTGCTTCGCTAGGCACGACCGACAGGATCGTCGACCCGTCGGTGAGCTGCTGGATGACGAAGTTTCCGGTGACCTGCTGCCCCGACGTGACATCGGTGACCCTCAACTGCGCGAACTGGGTCGGCGCGTTGGCATTGGCCTGGATGATGACGCTCGCCACGCCGTTGGCGTCGGAGACGACGGTCAGTGTCGACACCAGCGGCTGCGCCGGATTGTTGGTGACGATGGCGTAGGCGGTACCGACCACATCGAACCGCACGGCGCGTCCCGGGCCCTGCGGACCCGGCAGGGTCACGCTCGCCGTTCCGGTCTGCCCGGAACAGATGGCATTGGTGCCGCATTCGGCGGAATTGGGCGTGATCGTCGAGTGCATTGCCGAGCGCCGCCGCGCGCACACTCACCATGACCGGCACCTGCGCGCCGACTGGCGTCACCGACCCGGTCTCCTGGATCGTGACCGTCACGTCGGTGTCGGCGGTGACGTTGCCGGGGAGGAGGACGACCGTCGTCGCGGGAACCGCCTGTGTCACGGGAAGAACGGCCGGATTAGACGAGAACGCCTTGTAGGGGC
The DNA here is from genome assembly GCA_963823215.1 of uncultured beta proteobacterium. Lineage (GTDB taxonomy): Bacteria > Pseudomonadota > Gammaproteobacteria > Burkholderiales > Casimicrobiaceae > CAIWHR01. Next base: position 395,349 of record CAWGKT010000012.1, on the reverse strand, counting down.
CGGTGCCGCCGGAAATCGTCAGTATGGTTGGAACGCCCGAATAGGCGACGATGGTGGCAGGTAACACCGTCAGCGGACCGACGAACGGATTGTTCGGCGCCCCGCTTCCGCCGCCGCAGCCGGAAAGGCCGAGTGTTCCGGCGACGGCCGCGAGAGCGGTGATTGATCGCAGCCAGCCGGCAAAGAGGCGGAATTCCGTCATGTTGGCAGTCCCAATGATGTTGTCCTAAAGTCGGCGGGGCGGCTTGGCAGTTTTGAACGCTGCAACAAGCATCTAGCCCATTCTCTTGAGATTAAAGCCTAAGATCGCCCGCGGCGCAAGTCTTTTGGCGTGGCCGATCGGCCCGCCGAGCGGAGCCTGTTGCGCGGCTTGCCTCTTGCACCCCGCCCTGCCTTGTCGCATCGCAGCATCGCTGCTAGGCTACATGGGTTTCGCTCCACTATCGCCAAGCTCCGACCGGACGCATCATTTGCGGCGGCTGGAGGTCATTTCTTTGCAGCGGTGAGGTCATCTTGCAAGTACATTCCGTGAGCTCGCAGTCTTGGCCGCCGTTGCGCCAGGGACTCTATGATCCCGCGCAGGAGCACGAGGCCTGTGGCCTGGGCTTCATTGCCCACATCAAGGGCCAGAAACGGCACGCGATCATCACGCAGGGGCTCTCGATCCTCAGGAACCTGTCGCATCGCGGCGCGACCGGCGCCGATCCGTTGCAGGGTGACGGCGCCGGCATCCTGATCCAGCTCCCCGACCGGTTCCTGCGCAAGGTGTGCGGGGCGCAGGGCCTCACGCTGCCGGCCGTTGGCCAGTACGGCGTTGGCATGGTGTTCCTGCCGAAGGAGCCCGCCTCGAGAATGGCCTGCGAGCAGGAGATCGAGCGCGCGGTGGCGAGTGAAGGTCAGATCCTGCTGGGTTGGCGCAACGTGCCGACCAACAACAGCGGGCTCTCCGAGCGGACGAAGGACGTCGAGCCCGTCATCCGGCAGGTGTTCATTGCCCGCGGATCCACCGCGATGGACCAGGACGCGCTCGAGCGCAAGCTCTACATCATCCGCAAGAAGTCCGGCCACGCCATCCAGGCGCTGCATCTTCGGCACGGCAAGGAGTTCTACGTGCCGTCGATGTCCTCGCGCACGCTCGTCTACAAGGGGATGCTGCTCGCGCACCAGGTTGGCGAGTATTTTCCCGACCTGACCGACGAAACCATGGCATCCGCGCTGGCGATGGTGCACCAGCGCTTTTCGACCAACACGTTCCCGACGTGGGACCTCGCGCACCCGTTCCGGCTCGTCTGCCACAACGGCGAGATCAACACGCTGCGCGGCAACGTCAACTGGATCCGCGCGCGCCAGCACGGCATAGCGAGCACGGTGCTGGGCGAGGACCTCGACAAGATCTGGCCGCTGATCTACGACGGACAGTCCGACTCGGCGTCGTTCGACAATGCGCTCGAGCTGCTGGTGATGGGCGGCTATTCGCTCGCGCACGCGATGATGCTGATGATCCCCGAGGCGTGGGCCGGCAATCCATTGATGGACGAGGATCGGCGTGCGTTCTACGAGTACCACGCGGCATTGATGGAGCCGTGGGACGGACCCGCCGCGATGGCGTTCACCGACGGCCGGCAGATCGGCGCGACGCTCGACCGCAACGGCCTGCGTCCCGCGCGCTTCGTCGTCACCGACGACGACTACATCGTGATGGCCTCCGAGGTCGGCGTGCTCGACATACCGGAACGCAAGATCATCAAGAAGTGGCGCCTGCAGCCCGGAAAGATGCTGCTCGTGGACACCGGGCAGGGCCGCATCATCGACGACGCCGAGTTGAAGCGCACGCTCGCCACGGCCAAGCCGTATCGCAACTGGATCGAGCGCTCGCGGATCGCGCTCGACGATCTGCCGGAGCCCGCGCCGCCGCTGCCCACGGAGGTGCCGCTGCTCGACCGCCAGCAGGCGTTCGGCTACACGCAGGAGGACCTCCGGGTCATCCTCGCGCCGATGGCGCGTTCCGGCGAGGAAGCGATTGGGTCGATGGGCAACGACGCCGCGCTGCCGGTGTTGTCCGGGCGGCCGAAAGTGCTGTACAGCTACTTCAAGCAACTGTTCGCGCAGGTGACGAATCCGCCGATCGATCCGATCCGCGAAGAGCTCGTGATGTCGCTCGTCACGTTCATTGGGCCGCGGCCGAACCTGCTCGCGGTCGACGTCCCGGCGGACGCCGCCGACCTGCCGATGCGGCTCGAGGCGCAACAGCCGATCCTGACGAACGGCGCGATGGAGAAGATCCGCCACGTCGCGCTCTTCACGGGCGGCGCGTTCAAGGCCTTCGAGCTCGACATCTGCTATCCGGCGGCCTGGGGCGCGAACGGCATGGAGGCGGCGCTCGCGTCGCTGTCGGCGGCGGCCGAGGACGCCATTCACCTGGGCTACAACATCCTGATCGTGTCCGACCGCAAGGTGTCGGCCGAGCTGTTGCCGATTCCCGCGCTGCTCGCGACCGCGGCCGTGCACCAGCATCTGGTCCGCAAGGGCCTGCGCACGAGCACCGGGCTCGTGGTCGAGACGGGCTCGGCGCGCGAAGTCCATCACTTCGCGCTGCTCGCCGGCTATGGCGCGGAGGCGATCCATCCGTATCTCGCGCTGGAGACGCTCGCCACGCTGCCTGATGCGGATCCCGCCGTGTCGGCGCAGGAACTGGCGTACCGCTTCATCAAGGCGATCTCGAAGGGGCTCTACAAGGTGATGTCGAAGATGGGCATCTCCACCTACCAGTCGTATTGCGGTGCGCAGATCTTCGAGGCGGTGGGACTGCAGCGCGAATTCGTCGCCAAGTATTTCACGGGGACCGCGAGCAACGTGGAAGGCATCGGCCTCTTCGAAGTCGCCGCGGAAGCGCAGCGGCTGCACGGTGCCGCTTTCGGCAGCGACCCGCTGCTCGCCGCCGCGCTCGATGCGGGCGGCGAGTACCTCTACCGCATCCGCGGCGAAGATCACATGTGGACCCCGGATTCGATAGCCAAGCTGCAGCACGCGGCGCGCACGGGCAGTGCGCAGACGTACAAGGAGTATGCCGCGCTGATCAACGATCAGACGACGCGGATGCTGACCCTGCGCGGATTGTTCGAGTTCCGGTACGCGGTAACGCCGGTGCCACTCGCGGAAGTCGAGCCCGCCGCCGAGATCGTGCGCCGTTTCGCCACCGGCGCGATGAGCCTGGGTTCCATCTCCACGGAGGCGCACGCGACGCTCGCCGTCGCGATGAACCGCATCGGCGGCAAATCGAACACCGGCGAGGGCGGCGAGGACGCCCAGCGCTATCTGCCGGTGAAGGCCGGTGAAACGCTCAAGTCGCGGATAGCGAGCGCCGTCGGCGACATCCCGCTCCGGGAAGGGGACTCGCTGCGCTCGAAGATCAAGCAGGTGGCATCGGCCCGGTTCGGCGTGACGGCCGAATACCTGGTGAACGCGGATCAGCTCCAGATCAAGATCGCGCAGGGAGCTAAACCCGGCGAAGGCGGCCAGCTGCCGGGCCACAAGGTCTCCGAGTACATCGCGCAGCTTCGGTTCGCGGTGCCGGGCGTCGGGCTCATTTCGCCGCCGCCGCACCACGACATCTACTCGATCGAGGATCTGGCGCAGCTGATCCACGACCTCAAGAATGCCAATTCGCGGGCATCGATTTCGGTGAAGCTGGTGTCCGAGGTCGGCGTGGGCACGGTTGCCGCGGGTGTGGCGAAGGCGAAGGCGGACCACGTGACGATCGCCGGTCACGACGGCGGCACGGGCGCGTCGCCGGAGTCGTCGATCAAGCACGCGGGCACGCCATGGGAGCTGGGGCTTGCCGAGACGCAGCAGACGCTGGTGCTGAACCGGCTGCGCGGCCGGATCGCAGTGCAGGTCGACGGCCAGTTGAAGACCGGTCGCGACGTCGTCATCGGCGCGCTGCTGGGCGCCGACGAGTTCGGCTTTTCGACGGCGCCGCTCGTCGTCGAGGGCTGCATCATGATGCGCAAGTGCCACCTCAACACGTGTCCGGTCGGCATCGCGACGCAGGATCCCGTGCTGCGCCGGAAATTCACCGGGCAGCCGGAACATGTCGTCAACTATTTCTTCTTCGTCGCCGAAGAGGCGCGCGAGTTGATGGCGCGACTCGGCATCCGGAAGTTCGAGGATCTGATCGGCCGCTCCGACCTGCTCGACATGCGGCGCGGCATCGAGCACTGGAAGGCGAGCGGACTCGATTTCTCGCGGATTTTCTACCAGCCGCGAATGCCGGCGGACGTGGCGCGCCACCACTGCGAGGCGCAGGATCATGGCCTCGCCGGCGCGCTCGACCACAAGCTGATCGCGGCGGCATTGCCGGCATTGGAGAAGAAGGGGCCGGTGCGACTGGCTTACCGGATCCGCAATGCGAACCGCTCGGTCGGCGCAATGCTTTCGGGCGCCGTCGCCCGAAGATACGGGCACGCGGGGCTCGCCGACGACTCGATCCACGTTGCCTTCGACGGCAACGCCGGGCAGAGTTTCGGCGCCTTCCTCGCTCGCGGGATCACGTTCGAGCTGCAGGGCGCCACCAACGACTACGTCGGCAAGGGCCTTTCCGGCGGACGCATCGTCGTCTATCCGGATCCGGCGTGCCCGGCGAAACCCGAGGCCAACATCGTCATCGGCAACACCGTGATGTACGGCGCCATCGCCGGGGAAGCGTATTTCCGCGGCGTTGCCGGCGAGCGTTTCTGCGTCCGCAATTCGGGTGCGTCGGCGGTGGTCGAAGGGACGGGTGACCACGGCTGTGAGTACATGACCGGCGGCACGGTCGTCGTGCTGGGCCACACGGGGCGCAATTTCGCGGCCGGAATGAGCGGCGGCATCGCGTACGTATACGACGACGGCACGTTCGCCACGCGCTGCAACGCCGCGATGGTCGCGATGGAGCCGGTGCTGACCGAGGCTGAGCAGGCGAAGGCGGAAAAGGATCTCGCCGCCGCCGGCAAGGGTCGCCTGCTGCACGCCGGCCGGTCCGACGAGGCGCTGTTGCGCGATCTGGTCGAGCGGCACCTGCGCTACACCGGGAGCACGCTCGCGCTCGCGATCCTCGAGGACTGGGAGTCGGCGCGCCGGAAATTCGTCAAGGTCTTCCCGGCCGAGTACAAGCGCGCGCTGACCGAGATGCACGCGAAGCGGGCGGCGGCGAAACCCGCTCCGGCCGTGCGGACCAAGGCCGCCGCATAATGGGCAAGATCACCGGCTTCATGGAGCTCGCGCGCATCGAGGAGGTCGCGCTGCCACCGCAGGAGCGCGTGCGGAATTATCGCGAGTTCGTGCTGGCGCTCACCGACGAGGCGGCGTCGACGCAGGGCGCGCGCTGCATGGATTGCGGCATCCCGTTCTGCCAGAGCGGCTGTCCGGTCAACAATGTCATCCCCGACTGGAACGATCTCGTCTACCGTAAGCAGTGGCGCACCGCGCTCGACGTGCTGCACTCCACGAACAATTTTCCGGAATTCACGGGCCGCATCTGTCCCGCGCCCTGCGAGGCCGCGTGCACACTCAACATCAACGACGATGCGGTCGGCATCAAGTCGATCGAGCACTTCATCATCGACCGTGGCTGGGACGAGGGCTGGGTCGTGCCGTTGCCGCCGGCCACGAAGACCGGCAAGCGCGTCGCGGTGGTCGGCTCCGGGCCGGCCGGTCTCGCCTGCGCGCAGCAGCTCGCGCGGGCAGGGCACGATGTCGTGCTCTACGAGAAGTCGGATCGCATCGGCGGCCTGCTTCGCTACGGGATTCCCGACTTCAAGCTGGAACGGCACCTGGTCGACCGGCGCATGGCGCAGATGTCCATCGAGGGCGTCGAGTTTCGGCCCGGCGTGGAGGTCGGCAAGGATATCGCAGCGGAATCGCTGCTTGCAGAGTACGCGGCGGTGGTCCTGACGGGCGGGGCCGGAGAGCCGCGCCCCCTTCCGGTGCCCGGCCGCGACCTCGCCGGCATCCACTATGCGATGGAGTTCCTGCCGCAGCAGAATCGCGTGGTCGCCGGCGACAAGGTGCCGGACCAGATCCTGGCAACGGGTAAGCACGTGGTCGTGATCGGCGGTGGCGACACGGGATCGGACTGCGTCGGCACGTCGAACCGCCAGCGCGCGAAGTCCGTCACGCAATTCGAGCTGTTGCCGCAGCCGCCCGAGCACGAGGACAAGCCGCTGATCTGGCCGTATTGGCCGGTCAAGCTGCGCACGTCGTCGTCGCATCAGGAAGGCTGCGCGCGCGACTGGGCGGTGGCCACCAAGCGTTTCGAAGGCCGCAATGGGCGGGTCGAGAAGCTCGTCGCCGTCCGCGTCGAGTGGCAGAAGGACGCCACTGGACAGCTGAAAATGGTCGAGATGCCCGGTACCGAGTTCGAGATGAAGGCCGATCTCGTGCTGCTGGCGATGGGCTTCCTCGGTCCCGTGCACGACGGCCTGCTTGCGCAGCTCGGCGTCGAACGCGACGCGCGCAGCAACGTGCGGGCCGACACCGAGGATTATCAGACGTCGGTGCCCAAGGTCTTTGCCGCGGGCGACATGCGCCGTGGCCAGTCGCTCGTCGTCTGGGCGATCCGCGAAGGACGGCAGTGTGCGCGTGCGGTCGACCTGTTCCTCATGGGCAGCACCGAACTGCCCCGCTGATTCGCGCTGCCACGACGCCGAACGCAGTGCCGGCCTTGCCGGGCGCGGGTCGTGCACGCTACGCTCGCTCGATGCCCACACCAGAAAACGACGTCTTCCTCTGCGCGCTGCGCCGCGAACCGACGCCCTACACTCCCGTATGGCTGATGCGCCAGGCCGGTCGTTACCTGCCCGAGTACAACGCGACGCGCGCGAAAGCGGGGAGTTTTCTCGCGCTCGCCAAGACACCATCACTCGCCACGGAAGTGACGTTGCAGCCGCTCGCTCGGTTTCCGCTCGACGCGGCGATCCTGTTCTCGGACATCCTGACCGTGCCCGACGCGATGGGCCTCGGCCTCTATTTCGCCGAGGGCGAAGGGCCGCGTTTCGAGCGCACCGCAGCCGACGAGAGCTCGATCGCGCGGCTCGAGGTGCCGGACATGGCCCGGCTTCGCTATGTGTTCGATGCGGTGGGGGAAATCAAGCGCGCGCTCGCGGGTCGCGTGCCTCTGATCGGCTTCGCCGGGAGCCCGTTCACGCTCGCGTGCTACATGATCGAAGGCTCGGGGAGCCCCGACTACGCGGCGGTGCGCCGCATGGCCCATGGCCGGCCGGACCTGCTGCAGCGTCTCATCGCGGTGAACGCGCGCGCGGTGGCGGCCTACCTCAACGAGCAGATCACGGCGGGCGCCGACGCGGTGATGCTATTCGATACCTGGGGCGGGTTGCTGACGGCCGACGCCTACCGCTCGTTCTCGCTCGCCTCGATGCGTTCCGTGCTCGCCGCGCTGCGCCCGGCGCCGAATGGACGGCGCATCCCCACGATCGTGTTCACAAAAGGCGGCGGGCAGTGGCTCGACGCGATCGCGGCCTGCGGCGCCGATTGCGTCGGGCTCGACTGGACCGTCGATCTCGCCGATGCCCGCCGCCGCGTCGGCGCCAGCGTCGCGTTGCAGGGCAACCTCGATCCACTGGTGCTCCTGACCGACGCGGCGGTCGTCGCGCGGGAGGCCGCCGCCGTGGTTCGGGCCGCCGGACCCGCACCCGGCCATATTTTCAATCTCGGGCATGGAATCGTGCCGGCGACGCTGCCCGAAAATGTCGCGGCGCTGGTGGAGACGGTGCACCGCGAATCGCGTGCAGGCCGCGCCGGTCCTTGATCCGTGCGCGGCCTCCCTCGGGAAAGTGGCGGCGAGCCGCGCCAACGCTGGATCTGCGGGGGCTTGACAAAGGCCGAAACCCAGGTTTCATGCACCTTACTTATGCACACGTGATCGCCCACTTCGCCGCGTTGCGCGCTTCCCAGGAGCGTCATTGGGATGCGGTTTTCAACTGATTGAAAATAAAAAAGAAAAAGCCTCGCCCAGATTGCGTCCGCCAGACGCCGGGGCTGACGTCCGTTGTGTCGGCAAATGCCGGCGATCACTTACGCACAAGATTATCCACAGGTTATTTGCGCCATTTTCTGCCTTCGTTATAAACCAAGGACTTGCCGGAAGTTGCTGCAGCGCGTGTTGAGCATTTCGACCTCTGCAATGCGTACCGTCGCGAGATTTTGCCGCGGCGGGCGCACGTTTTTCGCGGGCTGATGGCGTGGCCGTCGCCCGCGTTGCGCTCCCCGTCGCGACGTTCGCCGCGTTCGACTACTGGATTCCCGATGGACTGGTCGTAGACCGCGGCGCGCTCGTTCGGGTCCGGCTGGCGGGCCGCGCACTGGCGGGCGTGGTGGTCGATGTCGTTCCGACGTCAACCGTCGCGCGCGAAAAGTTGCAGCCGTTGGCGGAGGTCCGGGACGATCTCGCGGCATTGCCGGAGGACTTGCTCGGTCTCGCCGAATTCGTCGCCAGGTATTACCAGGAGCCACTGGGACTCGTGCTGGCGCAGATGTTGCCGCCGCTCAAAGCGTTGCCACCGCGAACGGCGCTTTCGCGCCGCTCCGCGACGGCGCTGCGCCTGACCGAGTCCGGAACGATCGCGCTCCCCGCTACGCTCGTGCGAGCACCGCGCGGACGTGCGCTGTACGACGAGTGGAAGGCGGCGCCCGATTCGATCCTGGCCGCGAGCGCATTCGCTGCGCTTGCGCCGCATCTCAAGAACGCCGTGCGGCGCTGGGAAGCGGCCGGCTGGGTTGAAACCGTTGCGGCGGAGCCCGCTGCAAGCGCAACCGGTGGTGGCCAGCGGGCATCCGCTGCGCCGCTCAACCCCGATCAGGTGCGTGCCGTTACCGCCGTGGTCGATGCGGCGGGATCCTTCGCGCCGTTCCTGCTCCAGGGAATCACTGGAAGCGGCAAGACCGAGGTCTACCTCGCCGCCGCCGCCGAATGCATCGCGGCGGGTCGACAGGCGCTGATCCTGGTGCCGGAGATCAACCTGACGCCGCAGTTCCTGCAGCGGATCAACGCCGCATTACCGACACTCAGGACCGTGACGCTGCACAGCCGTCTGCCGGCCGGCGAACGCCTGCGCAATTGGTCCCGGGCGGCGGCGGGTGACGTCGATCTGGTCCTGGGCACCCGGCTCGCCATTTTTGTGCCGCTGCCGCGACTCGGGCTCATCGTCGTCGACGAAGAACACGACCCCTCGTTCAAGCAGCAGGATGGCGTGCGCTATCACGGGCGCGACGTTGCGGTATGGCGCGCGCGGCAGCGCGGTGTCCCTTTGATTCTCGGCAGCGCCACCCCCTCGCTCGAGTCGCTCGTGCACGCGCAGCGGGCGCGGTACCGCTGGCTCAAGTTGCCGCTGCGCGCGGTTGCCCCCGCACGGTTGCCTTCGTTCACGTTCGCGCCGAGCCGTGATCCCGCCGCGCTCGAGGGGATCGGCGCGCCACTGGTGGCGGCACTCGCGGCGCGGCTCGAGCGCGGCGAGCAGTCCCTCGTATTCATCAACCGGCGCGGATTTGCGCTGTCGCTCCTCTGCTCCGCGTGCGGCTGGCAGGCCGGCTGCCCGCGCTGCAGCGCGAGGCTCGTCGTCCACCGCGAGACGCTGGATCTGCGATGCCACCATTGCGGCCACGTCGAGCGGCTGGCGCGAAGCTGTCCCGAGTGCGGCAACGTCGACCTCCTGCCGCTCGGCCACGGCACACAGCGGCTGGAGCGCGCGCTCGCGGGCCGCTTTCCCGATGCGCAAATCGCGCGGATCGATCGCGACAGCACGCGGCGCAAGGGCGCCTTTGCCGCCATTCGCGATCGAGTGCACGAGGGCGACGTCGACATACTCGTCGGCACCCAGATGCTTGCCAAGGGCCACGACTTTCCGCGCCTCACGCTGGTGGGCATCCTGGGTGCCGACAATGCGCTCTACAGCGGCGATTTCCGCGCGACGGAGCGCCTCGCCGCGCTGTTGTTCCAGGTGTCCGGGCGCGCGGGGCGCGCCGACCTGCCCGGCGAGGTGATCGTGCAGACGGATTTTCCGGCGCATCCGCTGGCGCGCGCGCTCGCCGCCCACGATTACGAGTGTTTTGCCGAAGCGCTGCTGGCGGAGCGGCGCGCCGCGTCGCTGCCTCCGTTCGCGTACCTCGCGCTGCTCGTCGCCGAAGCGCCGAGCCGCGATGCGGTCGATGCCTTCCTTGCCACGGCGAGCGAGGCGGGCCGGGCGGCGGCGAACGCCACGTCAGCAGCGGTCGAAGTGTTCCTGCCGGTGCCGGCAAGCCTGCCGCGCCGCGCCGGGCTGGAGCGCGGCCAGGTGCTCGCGCAGGCGATCGAGCGCGGCGCCATGCAGCGGTTTCTGCCGCATTGGCGCGACGCCTTGAACGCGCTGCCCGGCCGGCGCGTGCGGTGGGCGCTCGATGTCGATCCGCTCGGGTTCTCGTGACGCCGCGGGCGTGGAAGGAGAGGGTCCTGCGTCTATAATCCGTTATTGCGCCGCCGGATCGGCGGCGCAATATCTCCGCGAATTGGAGCGGCGCATGCCGCGCCCCTCAATTCGCGGTTTCTGCACCTGTTCGCCGATGGTCGCTCTTGATTGGCGGCCACCTTATGACCGACCTACGCTCACAACTCGAATGCTGGCTTGCCGAGGGTCTCGCGGGTGTCGCGCCGGAGCGGGTCGGCACGCCGGTCGAGCTCGATCGCCCTAAACACCCGGAGCATGGCGACTTCGCATCCAACATCGCGCTCCAGCACGCGAAGGCGCTTAAGAGAAATCCCCGCGAATTCGCGCAGGCGCTGGTCGCCGCACTCCCGAAGTCGGATTTGGTCCAGAGGATCGACGTCGCCGGTGCCGGATTCATCAACCTCTTCGTGACCCCGGCCGCACGCCAGGCGGTGGTCGCGCGGATCCTGGCCGAAGGCGATCGGTACGGTTGCGTCGACGCTCGGCGCGGCGAACGCGTGATGGTCGAGTTCGTGTCGGCGAACCCGACCGGGCCATTGCACGTGGGCCACGGGCGCCAGGCAGCGCTGGGCGACGCGCTCGCGCGTCTGCTCGAATGGCAGGGCGCAGCCGTGACGCGCGAGTTCTACTACAACGACGCGGGCCAGCAGATCCAGAATCTCGCCGTCTCCGTGCGCGTTCGCGCGCAGGAGCTGCTGGGCGAGCACGCGACGCTCCCCGAGGACGGATATCGCGGCGAATACATCCGCGAGCTCGCGCAGCGTTACCTCGACGAGGTCGGCCATGAGCTTGGCGACATCGAACCGATCCGCCGTTTTGCCGTGGCCGAACTGCGGAAGGAGCAGGACCGCGATCTCCATGCATTCGGCGTGCATTTCGATCACTATTACCTTGAAAGCTCGCTCTACTCCGACGGACGCGTGGACGCGACCATCGAGCGCCTGGTCGCTTCGGGCAAGACGTACGGCGAGGATGGCGCGCTGTGGCTGAAGACCACCGACTATGGTGACGACAAGGACCGGGTGATGCGCAAGTCGGACGGCGGATACACGTATTTCGTGCCGGACGTCGCGTACCATGTCACGAAGTGGGAGCGCGGGTTCATGACGGCGATCAACGTGCAGGGGTCCGACCACCACAGCACCGTAACGCGCGTGCGCGCCGGGCTGCAGGCCACGGGCCTCGGGATTCCCCGGGGCTACCCGGACTACGTGCTGCACAAGATGGTGACCGTGATGAAGGGCGGCGAGGAGATGAAGATCAGCAAGCGTGCCGGAAGCTACGTCACGCTGCGCGAGCTGATCGACGAAGTCGGCCGCGACGCGGTCCGGTTTTTCCTGGTGTCGCGCAAGGCCGAGAGCGAATTCACCTTCGACATCGACCTCGCCCGGTCGCAAACGCTGGACAATCCCGTCTACTACGTGCAATACGCCCATGCGCGCGTTTCCTCCGTGATGCGGCAGGCCGGCATCACGCCCGGAGAGGCGTCGACCACGTTGCGCGACGCCGATCTTGCGCCGCTCGTGAGCCCGTTCGAGGACGCGCTGTTGCGCCACCTGGCGGCTTTCCCGGCCGAACTCGCGCTTGCGGCGCGCGAGCTCGCGCCGCATCTCGTGACCACCTACCTCAAGGAGCTGGCTGCGCAGTTCCACAGCTACTACAATGCCGAGCGTTTTCTGGTCGATGACCGTGCGACGCAGCGCGCGCGCCTCGCGCTCGCCGCGGCGACGGGCCTGGTCGTGAAGAACGGGCTCGCCGTGCTGGGCATCAGCGCGCCGGATCAGATGTGACAGCACTCGCCTTGCCCCACGCCGCCGCACCATGACATCCCGCACCGACCACCACTCGTCCCACGCCGCGACCGCGAAACGCCGCGCCGGCCCGTCGCGCAGGTCCGGCTTCGGCGGGACGCTGCTCGGCATGTTCGTCGGGGTCGCGCTGGGCCTGGCGCTTGCTGCCGGTGTCGCGTTCTACCTGATGAAGGCAGGCAACCCGTATCAGTCCGCCGGGCCCGCGCGCGAGACCCCACGCGAGGCGGCGAAGGACCCGGCCAGGTCCGGTCGTGCCGAAACCGGCGCCGCCGACAAGCCGCGGTTCGATTTCTACAAGATCCTGCCTGGCGTGGAGGAGCCGAAAGTCCAGTCGAAGAGCGCCGATCGCGGCACGGCGGACAAGGCGACCGCCGATCGCGCCACCTCGCCGGACAAGACCGTGGCGAAAGCCGACGATCGCCCGGCGCCGCCTCCGGTCGACAAGACGGCGAAGGCCGCCGAGCGATTCTGGCTGCAGGCGGGATCCTTCGCCAACGAGGCCGACGCGGAGAATCTGAAGGCGAGGCTCGCGTTCGCGGGATGGGAAGCCGCGATCCAGTCCGCGAGCCTGCCGGACAAGGGCGTGCGTTACCGCGTTCGCCTCGGCCCCTACGACAATACCGACGAACTCGCCCGGATGAAGGGCGAGCTCGCCAAGCGCGGCTTCGACGTCGCCGTGATCAAGTTTTGATCGGTGCGCCGAGACGCTTCGCCCGGCAGCCGCACAGGATGGGGCCTTGCCGGGAACTCGTGTCGACGCCGACAGCCCAATGAACGTTAACCGCCGATGGAGAATGCGAACATGCAATTGCTGCGAGAACTGATGCGCCGTCTGGTGCCGCTGCTGGCGGTGTTCACCGCGGTCCTGCCGCTTTCCGCCGCCGCGCAGACCGCTGCGCTGCAGGAGGGCAACCAGTACATCCGGCTCAAGAATCCGCAACCCGTCGAAACCGGGAAGAAGATCGAGGTCATCGAGTTCTTCTCCTATGGTTGCCCGCATTGCGGCGAGCTGGAGCCGTTCCTGCAGGGCTGGCTCAAGTCGATGCCCGCCGACGTGCAGTTCCGCCGCATACCGGTGATGTTCCAGGACCGCTGGATACCGCTCGCGAAAATCTTCTACACGCTCGAGGCGCTCGGCGAGGAGGTGCGGCTCTCGCCGGAGGTGTTCACCGCGCTCCATGGCAAGGGCTTAAGTCTCTGGCAGGACAAGACGTTTTTCGACTGGGCGGCCGGCCAGGGCCTCGACCGGAAAAAGGTCGAGGACATGTACAACTCGTTCGGGATCGGCGGCAAGGTCAACCGGGCGCGGCTGGCCGCCCAGGCGTACCAGGTCCAATCGGTGCCGCTGGTGATCGTCGACGGCAAGTTCCAGACCAACCGCATCAGCTCGCATGGTGCAATGCCGGCGGCGATCGACGCGCTGGTCGCGAAGGCGCGCGCCGAGCGCCCGAAGGGGTGAACTCGCGGGAGGGGACCGACCACGTCGTTCTCCCGGAGGCGATTGCCCGAGTCCCGTTCGCGCGCGAATCGCGCTGCCGAGCGGCATAGCGTGATGCGGGGCCGAGCCCCGGAACGAGTATCGCGTGCCAAGTCCTCCTAACGTGTTCATCACCGGCGCCTCCAGCGGGATCGGTGCAGCGCTCGCGCGACGATACGCTTCCCGCGGCGCCGCAGTCGGACTGTTCGCACGGAGGGCCTCCGAACTCGACGCTCTGGCGGCGACGTTGCCTGCCGGCCGTGCGGTCGCGTACGTCGGCGACGTGCGCGATGCCTCGACGCTGGCTCGTGCCGCGGCCGATTTCATTGCGCGGTTCGGGCCGCCGGATGTCGTCATCGCCAATGCGGGCATCTCGCGCGGCGTGCTGACCGGGGAGGGCGAGGATCTGCCGGCGTTCCGCGCAGTGTTCGACACCAACGTGATCGGGCTGGTCCACACGTTCGCGCCGTTTCTCGCCGCGATGAACGGCGCGGGGCAAGGTGCGCTCGTCGGCATCGCCAGCGTCGCCGGTTTTCGCGGGCTGCCGGGATCGGGCGCCTATTCGTCGTCGAAAGCCGCGGCGATCTCGTATCTGGAGAGCCTGCGTGTCGAGCAGCGCGGCACTGGAGTCGCGGTCCTCACCGTCTGCCCCGGCTATATCGCGACGCCGATGACCGAGCAGAATCCCTATCCGATGCCGTTCCTGCTCGGAGTGGACGAGGCGGCGCAGCGCATCGTCCGCGCCGTCGATCGTCGCAAGTCCTTCTACGTGCTGCCCTGGCAGATGGCGGTCGTGGGACGATTGTTGCGGATCCTGCCACGTCCGGTCTACGACGCGCTGTTCGCTCACGCGCCACGCAAGCCACGGCAATCCGGCTGAGCGGGGGCCGCACACGTGCTTCCGTCGTGCCCGAAAACGAAGGGGCCGCCCGCGGCGGCCCCTTGCGTGCACGGTCGCGCACGCTACAGCGGCATCCGGAGTCCGACCGTCACGGCCCAGTAGTTGCCATCGCCGCGACCGGCCGTTCCCGAGCCCGCGAGGAACCCGGTGACGCCGCCGAATTCCGTGCTCGCCCCGACGTTGAACAATGCGTAACTGTTGTCGGGCTTTGCCACCGGCACGCTGTAGTTGCCGCCCAGCGACACTGAGGATGCGCCGACGCTGCGCTCCTGATCCCGCGAGTCGTATTCCCACGTCACCCGCGCATAGGGACGGATGGCGCCGAAGCTGCCCGCGACCTGCCAGCCCGCGCTCCACAGCAGCTGGTAGCGGTTCTGCTCGTCGTAGTTGAGCGCGGTGCTGTCCGTCGACGTTTCCGAAAACGCGTGGACGGACGCCTTGGTCCACGTCAGGCGCGCGTACGGGCCGTGCAGCAGGTCCTTCATTGCGAACCAGTAGCCGCCGAGCAGCCGCCCGGTGTACTCGCCGCCGCGGGCCTCGGCGTTCTCGTTGCGAACCCCGGCGCCCAGCGGAATGGCGCGGTCGATGTCCGAGTAGTCGAGGCTGCCGACGCCCACGGTCGCGCCGACGTACCACGGGCCATCGCCATAACCGGCGTACATCGTGCCGATCGGCGCCTTCATCGTGTAGCCGCCGCCGGCGCCACCGAAATCACCCTTGCTCTGCGCGAAGGTGCCCATGAGGCCGACCAGCATCCGGTCGGAGACCTTCATGTCGCCGCCGACCGCGAGCGTGTTCGTCCGGGCGCTGCCGTTGTATGGACCGGCCTGCAGGTCGCTGTGCCCGTAGTCGTAGGCGGCCCATGCATCGAGCTTCGCCTGGCTGCGCGGCGCGTTGAGGCTCGACCACATGCGGTTGTCGAGCGCGCGGAAGCTCGCCTGCTCGACCGCGAACGGGGCCTCGGCGAGCGCGGCCATCTGCTGCGGGCCGTTGATGAACGAGATCGCGTAGTCGCCAAAGATCTGGTGCCCGGCAGTCGTCGGGTGGGAGCCGTTCGCGAAGAAGTAAGTGCTTGGTGCGTCCGGCGAGACGAGCGTCGACGGCGTGCAAAGAGCGATCGTGTTAGGCGGCGGGACGGTGCAGGCGATCCCCGTCACGTTCTTGATTCCGAACGCAGCAGGGTTCTTGAGTACTTCGTTCTGTATCAGGGCGCTGTTGAGGCGAATCCCTTGTACGCCGAGGGTGTCCAGCGCCCCGCCGAGTGTCGAATTGAAGAAGTTGGACAGAGCCGTCAACGTGGGGCCTTGCCCCGTCGCGGCCCCATCGAGGCTCGTGCCGACGTCGGGCACGTACCAGACCATGATGTTGCGCGCCCCTGCTGCCTTGAGGAAAGCCGCCTGCGTCGCGAGCTGGACGGCGGCTGTTCCCAATGCAGCCTGCACCTGTGCCGGCGTTTGCCGCGCCGGCCGCCAGCAGGCCGAACTGATAGAAGAAATCGTTGCCACCGCCCGAGACCGAGTAGAGCGCATCCGGATCGGCGGGGCCCTTGGCGAGATACTGTTGCACCTGCGTCGCGACCGGCACGGCGGCGCTAGGGGAGAGCGGGGAACCGAGGACGCCCGGCAATTGCGTGACCCGCGCGCCGCCATGGGCATAGTTGTTGCCGCCCGTTTGCGTCGAGGGGATCGCGGTGAAGCCGAAACGCTGCGCGATCACCTGCGACATGACCGGACCCGGATTGGTCGTGAAGAGCCCGGTTCCCGACGGCAGGACCGATTTGTAGTTCCCCGAATCGATCAAGCTGTCGCCGAAGAAATACACGTTGCTGTACTGCGCGGCAGCGCTACCGGATGCGGTGATTGCGAGCGCGATGGCGGATGAAATGAGAGTGCGTCGAAGTAGCCGCATGACTTGGGTCTCCTGGAGGTGGCGGCCGATAACGCAAGACGGGAACCGCCGTCGCGCATTTTAATCGAAATGGTGTGTCCGAACATCGCGGACGGGCGGCCGGCTGCTTGCGGCGCGTCAAGGGTCAACGGTGAGCTGTCACTGGCCGTTTATGGCGCTATCAAGGAGGTCTAGCCATGCGATCGCACAATTCCGCACAGCATCCTGCCACCTTGGTCGCGATCGAATCCCGCAACGCGCGCAAGGGGATCGCCTGGCTTGCCGCGCTCGTGCTTGCCGTTCTGCCGTTCGCGGCCCGCGCTCAGGACGATGACCTGCCGGCGCGTGTCGGTCGCATCGCCGAGTTTGCCGGCCAGCTGTTCCTGTCGCCGCAGGACCATCCGACGGACTGGGACGCGATCGGCATCAACTACCCGATCACGTCCGGCGACAACCTCTGGGTGTCGGGCGACGGCCGGGCGGAGGTCGATTACGGCGGCGGGCAGTTCCGGCTCGCGGGCGACACCAGCGTGCACGTGTCGCGGCTGGACGATCGCCAGCTCGCGCTGTTCATCGCCCAGGGGCGACTGATCGTTCGCGTCCGCTCGCTGGATCCTGGCGACGTGTCGCGCGTCGACACGCCGAATACGCAGGTCACGCTGACGCGCCCGGGCCTCTATCGCATCGAGGTCGCGCCGGACCGCGAGACCACCACGCTCACGGTGCGCGAGGGCGAGGCGCAGGTCGCGCTCGCCAACGGCGTGCAGCAGTCGCTCCCCGGCCAGACGGTTACCGTGATCGGGATCAATGCGGTCAACGCGGATATCCGCAACAGCATCGGCGTCGACGGTTTCGACACGTGGAGCGCCGATCGCGACCGACGCTACGAGCGCGGCCGATCGACTGCGTACGTGTCGCGGGAGATGGTCGGGTACGCGGACCTCGACGAGCACGGTTCGTGGCAAACATATCCGGAGTATGGGGCGGTATGGTTTCCGACCGCCGTGGCGCCCGGCTGGGCCCCCTACAGCGACGGCTACTGGACCGACGTCGGCGGATGGGGTCGCACGTGGGTCGACCGCGCCCCGTGGGGCTATGCGCCGTTCCACTACGGGCGCTGGGCATGGGTCGGTGGCCGCTGGGGATGGTGTCCTGGCGTTTACGTGGCGCGTCCCGTCTGGGCGCCCGCGCTCGTTGCGTGGGTCGGTGGCCCGGGGTGGGGCCTCTCGGTCGCGTCACGGCGCCCCGGTCTATGGCTGGGTGCCGCTGGGTTGGGGCGACGCCTACCACCCCCACTGGCGCCGCTGCTCGTACAACTGCTGGGCGCATTACAACCGGCCCTATGCGGTGAACGTGACCATGCGTCCGGCCGCGCCGCCGGCCCGTTATGCCAACTTCGCCGTGCCTGGTGCGCTCTCGGCTGTCACCGCGCCGGTACTCGCGGGCCGAAAACCGGTTGCGACGAACCTCGTCAACGTGCCCGCGTCGCTCGCGACCTCTGCACCGGTGATCGAGAGCGCGCCAGCGGTAGCACCGGATCCCCGGCCTGCTCGCGTCGGCGCCGGCAACGCCAGCCCCCCGCCCGGCGCTTCGGCGCACGTGCGTGCTCCGCAGCCCGAACCAACGGCTCCGGCCGCGGTTTTCCGCTCGACGCCGCCAATTCCAGCTGTGGCGCCCGGCACGCCGGCGCCAGGTGCGACCCTGAGCGGCACGCCGTCCCCGTCGGCCCCGGTGGCGCGACCGGGCCAGGGACCCGCTCCGAGCACATCCCCGAGCGGTGCGCCGACGGCTCGCGCGCGAGGTGACGGCGCCACTCCGAAAGGCGCGCCGACCGGCACGGTGGCGCAACCCGGGCTGGCACTCAACCGGCCCAGGTGCAGGCGCCAATGACTTCGTCGCCGGAGGTAAGCGGTGCTCTGGCTCCCTGCGCCGCGCGAATCGCCACGGTCCCTGCCGCCGCAATCGCAGCGGTCGCGCGACCCGAATGCACCTTCGACGGCACCCCAAACGGCACCCGGGAACGCCCAGGTCCCGACGCAGGGCAACGAAACGGGGCGGCAGGCGCGACGCGAGTCACCGCGGTCCCGTGACACGCCGATCCCGCCGGTGACGTTGCAGCCGGTCCCCCTGGGCACAACGCCATCGCCATCCATTGCGCCACGCCCGGGGCCCGATGCGGCGCCGCCTGCTCGCGTTTCGCACGGTGCCATCAACTGGGCTCGCGGGAGCGGCCGGCGTTCCCGCGCCCGCAGCGCCACCGGGAGCGGCCATCCCCCCGCCGCATACGGTCGGACCGGCCGTGCCTGCGGGGGTTGGAAATGCGAGGGGCGGCAAGCTCGTCGAGAAGTCCGTGCCGGATGCCCCGCCCACCGGAACCGGCGCGACCAGGTGATGCGGATCGGGGTCGGGTAACCGCGCAACAGGCAACAACGCCGGGGATTCCCCGGCGTTCTTTCGGCTGCCGCCCGGGCAGGTAGAGCCTCAGTGCCCGCCCGGCCGCCCGAAGGGCACTGATTGCCCCCGCGGGGGGCAGCGAACGCAGTGAGCGTGGGGGCCGTTCACCTCAGTTCGCGATCAGCGCGAGGCGCTTGCCGCCATCGACGAGTTTCACGCGCTCGCCTTCGTGCACGCTCGGCTGGTTGGTGTACCGGAAGGTTCGCGTCGTTCCGCCATCCATCCGGATGGCGACCTGCCAGTAGCCCTTGGTGTTCTTTTTCTTTTCCACGGTGTTTCCGACGTAGGCGCCGCCGGCCGCGCCGGCGACGGTGGCAACGGTCCGACCGGTTCCGCTGCCGATCTGATGGCCAATGACACCACCGAGGACGCCGCCGGCGACGGCGCCGAGGCCCGTGCCCTTGCCCTTCTTCCTCGACGAAGCGGATCGACTGAATCTGTCCGCAATCCGCGCATGGTGTCTGCGCGACGGCGCCGAACGCCGCGCCGAACGCCATTGCCGCGACGACGATCGAACTGCCTCGGAATGGGAAACGTGTCATGTCGATGCTCCTTCCGCCGTGGTGCCCTGCATTATGCCGAAACGTTCATGATCCGTCGGCGCGGATGCGCGCGTACGCGCCCGGTGCCGCCTCGATCACCTTGAGCTTGCCCTTGCCGGGGATGCGCGCCGGGACCTGCGGTCCGAGATGCGGGGTCAGCCACGAGCGCCAGTTGCTCCACCACGAGCCCTCGTGCTGTTTCGCGCCGGCGAGCCAGGCGTCGGGCGAGTCGGGCAGCTTGTCGTTGGTCCAGTAGCCGTACTTCATCGCGGACGGCGGATTGATCATGCCGGCGATGTGCCCCGAGCCCGACAGCACGAACCGCGCCTTGCCGGAGACGAGCAGCGGGCCGGAGTACGTGGTCTTCCACGGCGCGATGTGGTCCTCGATCGCCGAAACGAAGTAGGTCGGTATCGTGATCTTGCCGAGGTCGATCGGCACGCCGGCGAGCGTGATGCCGCCCGGCACCCGCAACAGGTTCTTCATGTACATGTTGCGCAGGTAGAAGCTGTGCATCGTGGCGGGCATCCGCGTCGCATCGCTGTTCCAGTGCAGGAGGTCGAACGGGAACGGGTCGCGGCCGAGCAGGTAATTGTTGATGACGAACGACCAGATGAGGTCGTTCGAGCGGAGCATGTTGAACGTGTTCGCCATCTCGCTGCCTTCGAGGAAGCCGCGCTCGTTCATCTTGCGCTCGAGCGAGGCGACCTGCTCCTCATCGATGAACACTTCGAGCTCGCCGGAGCGCGCGAAGTCGACGAGCGACGTCATGAACGCCGCGCTGACGATCCGGCGGTCCTCGGTGGCGGCCATGTAGGCGAGCATCGCCGCCAGCAGCGTCCCCCCGAGGCAGTAGCTCAGCGCGTTGATCTCCTTCTCGCCGGTCGCCTTCTCGACGGCGTCCAGCGCCGGGAACATGCCCTCGGTCAGGTAGTCCTCGAAGTTCTTGTGCGCGAGCCGCGCGTCGGGATTGACCCACGAGATGACGAAGACCGTGATGCCCTCGTCGACGGCCCACTTCACGAGCGAGTTCTTCTCGCGCAGATCGAGGATGTAGTACTTGTTGATCCAGGGCGGAACGACGAGCAGCGGCCGCTTCGCCACCTTCGCCGTCGAGGGCTCGTACTGGATGAGCTGCAGGAGCTCGTTCTGGAAGACCACCTTGCCCGGCGTGGTCGCGATGTTGACGCCGAGCTCGAAGGCCTTCGGGTCCGTCATCGAGATCTTGAGCTGGCCGTTGCCGCGCTCGATGTCGTCGAGCAGGTTGTGGAGTCCCTTGACGAGATTTTGCCCTCCGGTGGCGATCGTCTCGCGGAACACCTCCGGGTTGGTCAGCGCGAAATTCGACGGCGCGAGCGCGTCGATGTACTGCCTCGTGAAGAAATTGACCTTGCGCTTCGTCCCTTCATCCAGGCCCTCGACGCTGCCGATGGCGTCGTGCAGCCAGTCCGCGGTGATCAGGTAGCTCTGCTTGATGTAGTCGAACAGGAAATGCTGCTCCCAGTCCTCGTGCTTGAACCGCTTGTCGCCCTTGCTCGGCGTGGCGACGGGCTCCGGGGCTCCCCCCAGCAGTTTCATCGTCGAAGTCTGCCAAAGGCTCATGTAATTCCACCACAGGCTCATCTGCGTCTCGGCGAGCCGGTAGGGATTCGCCAGCATCTTGGCGGTGACCTCCATGAACGCCTTGCTGATGCCCAGTTCGTCGGCCATGAGCGAATGTCCGGACTTGGCCTGGCGGGCCGCGAATTCGCCGATGACGTTCGCGCTTTTTTCCGCTGCGGACCGCAGCGATTCGACGAGCGCCACCGGATCGTAGGAAGGTGTGGGCGTGGTGTCCCGCGCCCCGGCGGATTTGGTCTTGGTTGACATGGTTTTGACTTTCGCGTGCGGAAAGGGTGGGTCTCTATGCGGCGAATCTTATCGCGCCATCGGCGGCGACATGGCGTTCGAGCCGTGCCGCACGCCAGAGAAAGTTGAGATGGGCGATGGCCTCGCCCATCGCGAAGTAGCGCTGCTGCACGTCCAGCTCGCGCCGGAAGAGCACGGGAACCAGGTCGGCCGCGCTGCGCGGATCCGCGGACGCGTGCACGGCGTCGTCGAGTTCGTCGAGCCGCGCCTCGTGGTGCGCGCGCAGCTGCGCGACGCGCGCCGGGATGCCGCGGAACGGCATTCCGTGCGAGGGAAGCACCAGCGTATCCGCCGGCAGCGCCTCGAAGGCTGCGAGCGAATCGAGGAAACGCGTGAGCGGGTTGCCATCGCGCTCGACCGCCCAGACGCTCACGTTGGTGCTGATCCGCGGCAGCAGCATGTCGCCGGCGATAAGCACGCCGCGCTCGGCAGAGTAGAGCGACGCGTGCTCGGGCGAATGTCCGTGGCCCTCGACGACGCGCCAGGTCGTTCCACCCGCGTCCCGCAGATCGCCGTCGAGCAACCGGTCGAAGACCGTCGGGAGCTCGGGCACGAGCCGCCGGTAGCCGTTGCCACGCTCGCGCAGCTGGGCGAGCTGGTCGGCGGTCATGCCGTGCCGGCGGAACAGGTCTGCCGTAGCCGCGAGCGAATACCCGCTGTGCTCGTCGCGAATCGCGTGCGCGGTCAGGAACTCGGCATGGGTCATCGCCACCGGCGCGTCGAAGCGGGCCGAAAGCCACGCCGCATTGCCGACGTGGTCGGGATGGCAGTGCGTCGCGATGATCCGGCGGATGGGCCGGGCGGCGAGCGTGGTGGCGGCGTGATGTTCCCACAGGGCGCGCGTCACCGCATCGCCGATGCCGCAGTCGACGAGCGTGAAACCGTCGTCGGGGTCGGCGAGGAGCCACAGATTGATGTGGTCGAGCGCGAACGGCAGCGGCATCCGCAGCCAGAGCACACGCGGGGCGACCGCGACGACTTCGCCCGGGGCCGGCGGGGCGGCGTGCGGATAATCGAGCACGGTCGGCAGCGCGGCGTTCATGGGTAGTCGCGCACGCCCCATGCGAGTCCGCCGGGTGGAACGGCGCCTTCCCTGGGACGGCCCGGCGAGAGGACGAGCTTGCGGAAGGAGACGAAGACAGGCGGGGGAGGCAATGGCGCGATCGGGTGGGAGGGAGTCCACATCGTGCGGGCACGATTTGTGCAATGCAGCATCGTCGGGTAAATGCGCAAGCCTGTCAAGCCTGTGTGCTATCGTGATCCTTCTTCGCCCCATTCGCCATTCCGCTCCGGTCGTGCCCCGATGTCCGTCCTGAACGCCCCGGTGCGCCGCGCCAAGCTGCCCACCGCCGACCGCGTGCCGCCCTCCTACTCCATCTCCGATCTCGCGCAGGAGTTCGCGCTGACGACCCGCGCGATCCGCTTCTACGAAGACGAAGGCCTGCTTGCTCCGGTGCGGCGCGGCCGGACGCGGGTCTACGGTGAACGCGAGCGAACGCGGATCAAGCTGATCCTGCGCGGCAAGCGGCTCGGGCTGGCGCTGGCGGAGATACGCGAACTGTTCGACATCTTCGCCGCGACCGGCAACGAGAAGCCGCAGCTCGCGAAGTTTCTGCAGCTGCTCGCTGACCGCCGCGCGATGCTGCACCAGCAGCGCGAGGACATCGACGCCGTGCTGGCCGAGATCGTGCTGCTCGAGCGCGACTGTCGCCGGCGGCTGAAGCAGGAGGATGCGCCATGACGACGCGGGACTTTCCCGCCATCGATTTCCACCACGGCGAGACGATCGACATGCTGCGCGCGACGGTGCGGCAGTTTGCCGCCGACGAAATCGCGCCGCGCGCGGCCGAGATCGATCGCTCCAATCAGTTCCCGTCCGATCTCTGGCGCAAGATGGGCGACCTGGGCCTGCTCGGCATCACGGTCGACGAGGCGCATGGCGGCAGCGCGATGGGCTACCTGGCGCATGTGATCGCGATGGAGGAGATCAGTCGCGCCTCGGCGGCGGTCGGCCTCTCCTACGGTGCGCACTCGAATCTCTGCGTGAACCAGATCCAGCGCAACGGCAGCGCGGTGCAGAGGAGCAAGTACCTGCCCAAGCTCGTCTCCGGCGAGCACGTCGGGGCGCTGGCGATGAGCGAGCCCGGGGCGGGTTCGGACGTTGTGTCGATGCGTCTGTCCGCCGAGCGCCGCGACGGGTCCTACGTGCTCAACGGCAGCAAGATGTGGATCACCAACGGTCCGGACGCGCACACGCTGGTCGTCTACGCGAAGACGGATGCCGCCGCCGGTCCGCGCGGCGTCACCGCGTTCCTGATCGAGCGCGGCATGAAGGGGTATTCGACGGCGCAGAAGCTCGACAAGCTGGGCATGCGCGGGTCGAACACCTGCGAACTCGTGTTCGAGGATTGCGCGGTTCCGGCCGAGAACGTGCTGGGGCAGGAGGGCCGCGGCGTCAGCGTGCTGATGAGCGGCCTCGACTACGAGCGCGCGGTGCTCGCCGGCGGCGCGCTCGGGATCATGGCCGCGTGCCTCGACGTCGTGCTTCCTTACGTCCACGAGCGCAGGCAGTTCGGTCAGCCGATCGGCGAGTTCCAGCTGATGCAGGGCAAGCTCGCCGACATGTACACGACGATGAACGCGGCGCGGGCCTACGTCTACGCCGTCGCACAGGCCTGCGACCGCGGCGAGACGACGCGCAAGGACGCCGCCGGCGCGATCCTCTTCGCGAGCGAGAACGCGACGCGGATCGCCGGCGAGGCGATCCAGTGCCTCGGGGGCAACGGCTACATCAACGACTATCCGACCGGCCGGCTCTGGCGTGACGCCAAGCTCTACGAGATCGGCGCCGGCACGTCGGAGATCCGTCGGATGCTGATCGGCCGCGAGCTCTTCAACGAGACCAAGTGACGAGAGAGGAACCACGATGCTGAACGATCCGGTCGTGATTGTCGGAGCCGCGCGAACTCCCATGGGCGGGTTTCAGGGCGACTTTGCCGCGCTCGCAGCGAGCGACCTCGGCGCCGTCGCGATCAGGGCGGCGATAGTGCGCGCAGGCCTCGCGGGTGAGGACGTGCAGGAGGTGATCATGGGCAACGTGCTGCCGGCGGGCCAGGGTCAGGCCCCGGCGCGACAGGCCTCGCTCAAGGCCGGCGTGCCGCTCGCCGTCGGCTGCACGACCATCAACAAGATGTGCGGGTCGGCGATGAAGGCCGCGATGCTCGCGCACGACCTGATCGTCGCCGGCTCCGGCGAAATTGTCGTCGCCGGCGGCATGGAAAGCATGAGCAATGCGCCGTACCTGATGCCGAAGGCGCGGTCCGGATACCGGATGGGGCACCAGACAGTCTACGACCACATGTTTCTCGACGGCCTCGAGGACGCGTACGCCAAGGGCCGGCTGATGGGCACGTTTGCCGAAGACTGCGCCTCGACCTTTGCCTTCACCCGCGAAGCCCAGGATGCGTTCGCGCTGGCTTCGCTTTCGCGCGCGCTCGCCGCCAACAACGATGGCACCTTTGCCTGGGAAACGGCGCCGGTGACGGTTGCCGGCAAGAAGGGCGACGTCGTCGTCGACAAGGACGAGCAGCCGGCGAAGGCGATGCCGGACAAGATCCCGTTGCTGAAGCCGGCCTTCCGCAAGGACGGCACGGTGACGGCGGCGAACTCGAGCTCGATCTCCGACGGCGCCGCG
Organism: uncultured beta proteobacterium; assembly: GCA_963823215.1. GTDB lineage: Bacteria > Pseudomonadota > Gammaproteobacteria > Burkholderiales > Casimicrobiaceae > CAIWHR01. The sequence goes on along the minus strand of CAWGKT010000012.1, from coordinate 370,200 downwards.
GCGCTCGTGCTGATGCGGCGCTCGACCGCCGAGCGCCGCGGGCTCGCGCCGCTCGCCGTGATCGTCGGGCACGCGACGCACGCGCAGGAGCCGGGGCTGTTCACGACGGCACCGGTCGGCGCGATCGAGAAGCTGTACCGGAAGACCGGTTGGGCGACGAAGGATGTCGACCTGTTCGAGGTCAACGAAGCCTTCGCGGTGGTGACGATGGCGGCGATGAAGGAGCATCGGATCGCGCACGAGCAGGTCAACGTGCACGGCGGCGCCTGCGCGCTCGGCCACCCGATCGGCGCCTCCGGGGCGCGCATCGTCGTCACGCTGATCGGTGCGCTGCGCAAGCATGGCAAGAAGCGCGGCGTCGCCAGTCTGTGCATCGGCGGTGGCGAAGCGACGGCGATGGCGATCGAGCTCTGCTGAGATGAGCTACCCGCGCGGGTACTGAGATGCCGAGCTTCGACAACCTGCTGCTGTTCGTTCTGGCGTGCGTGCTGCTGGTGCTGACGCCGGGGCCGAACCTGCTCTACCTGATTTCGCGCACGCTGGCGCAAGGCCGCGCGGCCGGGCTCGTCTCACTTGCCGGCACGACGACGGGGTTCGTCGTCCACATTCTCGCGGCGGCACTCGGCATTTCCGCGATCGTCCTCGCCGTGCCCATCGCCTACGACGTGCTGCGCTGGGCCGGCGCCGCCTATCTGCTCTGGCTCGCATGGGACGCCGTGCGCGCGCCCGCCGACGGCGCCGTCGGCGGCGTGTTCGCGCCGCGCCGCCTTCCCGGTGTCGCACCGGCGCGACTCTTCCGGATGGGACTCATTACCAGCATCCTCAACCCAAAGGTTGCGCTGTTCTACCTCGCGCTCTTTCCACAGTTCATCGAGCCCGCGCGAGGCAGCCTGCTGACGCAATCACTCGTGCTCGGTCTGGTCCAGGTCGTCGTCGCGGTGACGGGCGACGCGCTCATCATCCTGGCAGCGGCCCGCGCGGCACGCTGGCTCGGCGAGCGTCCGACCTGGGCGCTCGCCCAGCGTTGGCTGTTGGGCGGCGTGTTCGCCGGCATCGCCGCGAAGCTCGCCTGGGGAGATCGTTCGTGAACGCGCTGCCACGCTCGTCGTGACGCCATGCTGCTGACCGAAGAACAGCGGCTGGTGCGGGACGCGATCCGGACGTTTGCGCAGGCGGAGCTCGCGCCCAACGCGGCACGCTGGGATCGGGAGCATCACTTTCCGCGCGCGGAGCTGCACGCGCTGGGCGGGCTCGGGGCGCTCGGGATGGTGGTGCCCGAGCGCTTCGGCGGCGCCGGCATGGACTACCTGTCGCTCGCTCTCGTGCTCGAGGAAATAGCGGCGGGGGATGGCGCGACGTCGACGATCGTCAGCGTGCAGAACTCGGTGGTCTGCGGTCCGCTGAACGCGTTCGGCACCGACGCGCAGAAGGAAAGATACTTGAAGCCGCTGGCGCGCGGCGAGCACTTCGGCTGCTTCTGCCTGTCCGAGCCGCAGGTCGGCTCGGACGCCGGCGCGATTGCCACGCGTGCCGAGAAAGACGGCGGGCATTGGGTTCTGAACGGGGTCAAGCAGTTCATCACGACCGGCAGCAACGCGGACGTGGCCATCGTGTTCGCGGTGACCGACAAGATGAGCGGCAAGAAGGGAATATCCGGATTCGTCGTCGAGACGTCGACCCCCGGCTTCGTGGTCGCGCGCGTCGAGGAGAAGCTCGGTCAGCGCGCGTCTGACACGGCGCAGATCGTCTTCGAAAACTGCCGGGTGCCCGCCGCGAACCTGCTCGGCCGGGAAGGCGATGGTTACCGGATCGCGCTCGCCAATCTCGAGGCCGGGCGCATCGGCATTGCCGCGCAGGCGGTCGGCATGGCGAGGGCTGCGCTGGATGCGGCGCTTCTTTTCGCGCGGGACCGGATTGCCTTCGGCAAGCCGATCACCCAGCATCAGGCGATCAACTTCAAGCTTGCGGACATGGCCACCGAGATCGAGGCGGCGCGGCAGCTCGTCTGGCACGCGGCGGCGCTGCGCGACGCCGGCGAACCCTGCCTCAAGGAGGCGTCGATGGCGAAGCTCTTCGCCTCCGAGATGGCCGAGCGCGTATGCTCGGCGGCGATTCAGGTTCACGGCGGTTACGGCTACGTCACCGACTTTCCCGTCGAGCGCATCTACCGCGACGTGCGCGTCTGCCAGATCTACGAAGGGACGAGCGAAATCCAGCGGCTCGTCATCGGCCGGGCGATCGCCGGCTGAACATCAACTTGCGAGAACGATAATGGCCGCACCGATCGACTTCTATTTCGACTTCTCGTCGCCGTACGGGTATCTCGCCGCGCAGAAGATCGACGCGCTCGCGGCGAAGCACGGCCGCACGGTCGATTGGCATCCGCTGCTGCTCGGCGTCGTCTTCAAGGAGACCGGGATGGCGCCGCTGACCATGGTCCCGCTGAAAGGCGAGTATTCGAAGCGCGACTTCGCGCGGAGCGCGCGGTTCCACGGCATCACCGGATTCCGGATGCCGTCGAAATTTCCAATCGCGAGCCAGGCGCCCGCACGGATCGTGCTCTGGCTGAAGGCGCGGGATCCGGCGTTGGCGGTGCGCGTCGCCAAGGCGCTGTACCGCGCGTACTTCGTCGAGGACATCGACATCTCGAACCCCGACGCGGCGGCTGCCGTGGCGGCGAAGGAGGGCGTGGACGCCGCCGCGGCGCGGGCGGCGATCGACGATCCGGCGATCAAGGATGCGCTGAAACGCGAGGTCGAGCAGGCGATCGCGCGCGGCGCGTTCGGCTCGCCGTTCGTGTTCGTCGACGGCGAGCCGTTCTGGGGGCTCGACCGCTTCGACCAGATCGAGCGCTGGCTCGCCACCGGCGGCTTCTAGGCGCCCGACGAGGAGACTCCGATGGCCGAGTACACGCTGCACTGCTTCGCGCAATCCGGGAACGCCTACAAGCCGGCGCTGGCGCTGCAGCTCGCGGGGGCCGATTGGACGCCGCGATTCGTCGACTACTTCAACGGCGAGACGCGCACGTCCGCGTATCGTTCGATCAACGTGATGGGCGAGGTTCCGGTGCTCGAGCACCGCGAGCTTCGGCTCGCCCAGTCCGGCGTGATCCTCGAGTACCTCGCCGAAACGCTGGGCAGGTTCGGACCCGCCGACGCCACCGAGCGCCGCGAGGTCCTGCGCTGGCTGCTGTTCGACAACCACAAGCTCACGAGCTATACGGCGACGTACCGGTTCCTGCGCACGTTCGCCAAGGAGCCCGATCCGGCGGTGCTGGCGGAGTTCCGCCGCCGCGCCGAGGCGGCGTGGAGCATCCTCAACGTGCACCTCGCCGGCCGGAGCTACGTCGTGGGCGACCGGTTGACGATCGCCGACCTCTCGCTTTGCGGCTATCTGTACTGGCCGGAAGAAATAGGCGTCGACTGGAACGTGTATCCTTCGATCCGCGACTGGCTGGAGCGAATCCGCGCCGCGCCGCGCTGGGTGCACCCGTACGAACTGATGCCGGGGCATCCGCTGCCGGTCGCCGGACAGGCGCGCTGACGAATCGCTGCGGGTTGACCGGGATGCCCACAAACTCTTGTGACGAAACGACGGGAGCGCGGCGCATTGTCGCCAACCTGCCAATGGCCGCCCCGGAGGTGAGAGCGTGACCGGCGTCGGCGACCTCGGGCTGTTCGTGGCGGCCGGACTGCTGCTCAACATCACTCCGGGCCCCGACCTGGCTTACATCGCGGCGCGCAGCGCCGCCGGCGGATTCCGCGCCGGCCTGGCGGCGACGCTGGGCATCACGGCAGGATGCGTCGCGCATACGCTGGCTGCGGCCGCGGGTCTGTCGGTCCTGCTGGCCACGTCGGCGGCTGCCTTCGGCGTCGTCAAGTGGTGTGGAGTCGTCTATCTGCTCTATGCCGGCATTCGCCTCGTCGCCGCTGGCGTGCGCGGCCCGCGCGCGGCGACGGGCGGGCCCCCGCCGGCCCCGGCGACCGCGGCGAAGATCTTCCGCGAGGCGTTCGTGATCAATGTCCTCAATCCTAAGGTCGCGCTGTTCTTCCTTGCATTCCTGCCGCAGTTCATCGAGGCAGGTGCGCCCGCGAAGGCGCTGGCGTTCATCGCGCTGGGCTGCCTCTTCAACTTCAACAGTCTTTTCGTCAACGTCCCGGTGGCGTGGCTGGCCGCGCGCGCCGGTCGCCGCGTCCGCGCGCATGCACAGGCGGCACGCTGGTTGACCGGTATCGTCGGCGCGCTGTTCGTACTGCTCGCGGCGCGGCTCGCCACGCTGGAAAGGAGCTGAGCCGGCCATGCCCGTCATCGAAACCCGGCTCGACCCGCGCGACGCGACGTTCGTGAAGAATCGCGACGCGATGGCGGCGCTGGTCGCTGACCTCCGGGCCAAAGTGGCGCACGTCGAGCAGGGCGGCGGCGCGGCCGCGTGCGCGAAACACGTCGCGCGCGGCAAGCTGCTGCCGCGCGAGCGCGTGCGCATGCTCGTCGATCCGGGCTCGCCGTTCCTCGAGTTCTCGCAGCTGGCCGCGCACGGGATGTACGACGGCACCATCGCCGCCGCCGGGATCGTCACCGGCATCGGCCGCGTTGCCGGCCGCGAGTGCGTGATTGTCTGCAACGACGCGACGGTGAAGGGTGGCACCTATTACCCGCTGACCGTCAGGAAGCACCTGCGCGCGCAGGAGATCGCGCGCGAGAACAACCTGCCGTGCATCTATCTCGTCGACTCCGGCGGGGCGAACCTCCCGAACCAGATCGACGTCTTCCCGGACCGCGACCACTTCGGCCGGATCTTCTACAACCAGGCCACGATGTCTGCGCAGGGCATTCCGCAGGTCGCCGTCGTGATGGGATCCTGCACCGCAGGCGGGGCGTACGTTCCGGCCATGGCGGACGAGTCGATCATCGTCAAGGAGCAGGGGACGATCTTCCTCGGCGGTCCGCCGCTCGTGAAGGCCGCGACGGGCGAGATCGTTTCCGCCGAGGAGCTGGGCGGCGCCGACGTCCACACGCGCGTGTCCGGTGTCGCCGATCATCTGGCGCTCGATGACCACCATGCGCTCGCGATCGCCCGCCGGATCGTCGGCAATCTCAACCGCGGGAAGCGCGTTGCGATGGAGGTCCGGACGCCCGTGCCGCCGCGGTTTGCCGCCGACGAGATCTACGGCGTCATCAGCGCCGACATCAGGAAGCCCTACGATGTGCGCGAGGTGATCGCACGCGTCGTCGACGGCAGCGAGTTCGACGAATTCAAGGCGCGCTACGGCACGACGCTCGTCACCGGCTTTGCCCGCATCTGGGGCTACCCGGTCGGGATCGTCGCCAACAACGGCATCCTGTTCTCGGAATCGGCGTTGAAGGGCGCGCACTTCATCGAGCTGTGCGCGCAGCGGAAGATTCCGCTGGTGTTTCTCCAGAACGTCACCGGCTTCATGGTCGGCCAGAAGTACGAGGCGGGGGGCATCGCGCGCGATGGTGCGAAGATGGTCACCGCCGTATCGTGCGCGCAGGTGCCGAAGCTCACGGTCATCATCGGCGGCAGCTACGGCGCCGGCAACTACGGCATGTGCGGGCGCGCCTTCGGCCCGCGTTTCCTCTGGATGTGGCCGAACGCGCGGATCTCGGTGATGGGTGGCGAGCAGGCGGCCACGGTGCTGGCGACGGTACGCCGCGACGCGATCGAGGCCAAAGGGCAAGAGTGGAGCGCCGAGGACGAAGAGGCCTTCCGGGCGCCGATCCGCGCGCAGTACGAAAAGGAAGGCCATCCCTACTTCGCGAGCGCGCGCCTCTGGGACGACGGCATCATCGACCCGGCAGACACGCGGCAGGTGCTGGGACTCGCGCTCTCGGCGTCTCTCAACCGTCCGATCGAGCCGACGAAATTCGGCGTGTTCAGGATGTGACCGCCATGGCCAAAGTGAAACCGCCGGCAAAGCAGGGCGCAAAGGTGTCGAACCGGAAAGCGCGGCCGCGATCCCGGCACGCGACGCTGACGGTCGACGTGCGGAAGGCGGTGGCGCTCGTCGCGCTCGCGCGGCCCGAGGTGCACAACGCGTTCGACGACACGCTGATCGCCGAGCTGACCCAGGTGCTGGAGGCGCTCGACAGCGACACCTCCGTGCGTGCCGTCGTCCTGCTGGGTCACGGTCGGAGCTTCTGCGCCGGCGCCGACCTCAACTGGATGAAGAGGATGGCGGGGTTCGGCCGCGCCGAGAATCTGGCCGACGCGACCGCGCTCGCCGCGATGCTGAAGACGCTGCACCGGCTGTCGAAGCCGACGATCGCGCGAGTGCACGGTTCGGTTTTCGGCGGCGGCGTGGGCCTCGTCGCCTGCTGCGACATCGCGTTCGCCGCACATGACGCGACCTTTTCGCTGTCGGAGACGAAGCTGGGGCTGGTCCCCGCGACGATCGGTCCCTATGTGGTCGAGGCGATGGGCGCGCGGCACGCGCGGCGCTATTTCCTGTCCGCGGAGCGCTTCACGGCCGCCGAGGCGTTCCGCATCGGTCTCGTGCACGACATCTGTCCCATCGACGAGCTCGACGGCAGGATCAACGAGCTGCTCGGTGCGCTGCTCGTCGCCGGCCCGCGCGCGCAGGCCGAGGCCAAGGCGCTGATCCGCGCGGTGGCGGCACAACCGATCGATGACGCGGTGATCGCGGATACCGCAGCTCGCATTGCGCGGGTGCGAGGGTCGCCGGAAGGCAAGGAGGGCGTCGCGGCTTTCCTCGAAAAGCGCTCGCCGGCGTGGGTGCCGCCGGCGCTGCGGAATCCATGAACTCCGTTCCCGGCCTCGCCCTGTTCGATACCTGGCAACTCGTCGCGCTCGCGGCGGCGGTCGGCTGGGCGAGCGGCATCCGGCTGTACGCGGTGCTGTTCATCGTCGGCGGGCTGGGGTACCTCGACGTGGTGGAACTCCCCGGCGGTCTTGCCGCGCTCGCGCACCCCTGGGTGCTCGCGGCGTCGGGGTTCATGTTCGTTGTCGAGTTCTTCGCCGACAAGATCCCGGGCATGGACACCCTCTGGGATACGGTGCACACGTTCATCCGCATTCCCGCGGGCGCCGCGCTCGCGGCCAGCGTGTTCGGCGATTCGTCCGCGGCGGCCACGCTGGCGGCGGCGATACTCGGCGGCTCGCTCGCGGCGGGCAGTCATTTCGCGAAGGCGGGCAGCCGCGCCGTGATCAACACGTCGCCGGAACCGTTCTCGAACTGGGCGGCGTCGTTCGGCGAGGAACTGGCCGTGGGCATGGTGCTGTGGCTCGCGTTCGCGCATCCGATCGCGGCGCTGATCGTCATTGGCTTGCTGGTCCTGCTGATGATCTGGCTGATCCCGAAGGTCTGGCGTTTCATCCGGACGCTGGTCCGCAAGGTCACGGGGACGTCCGCGAGCGCCGCGCGCGCGTCGGGCCGCGGTGCCGATGTTTGACAAGATCCTCATCGCCAATCGCGGCGAGATTGCCTGCCGCGTCGCCCGCACCGCGCGGCGGATGGGCATTCGCACCGTCGCCGTCTATTCGGACGCCGACGCCGAGGCCCTGCACGTCGCGGCCTGCGATGAAGCTTACCGACTCGGCCCGCCGCCGCCGCGCGAAAGCTATCTCGACGGCAACACGATCATCGCCGTCGCGAAGAGAACCGGCGCGCAGGCGATCCACCCGGGTTACGGCTTCCTTTCCGAGAACGAAGGCTTTGCAACGGATTGCTCGCGCGCGGGTCTCGTCTTCATCGGTCCGCCTCCCGCCGCGATCGCGGCGATGGGCTCGAAATCGGCGGCGAAGAACATAATGGGCAGGGCCGGGGTCCCGCTCGTGCCCGGCTACCACGGTGACGACCAGGACGCGAAGCATCTCGCGCGCGAGGCGGCGAAGATCGGCTTCCCGGTGCTGATCAAGGCGACCGCCGGCGGCGGCGGCAAGGGCATGAAGGTGGTCGAGCGGGCCGCCGATTTCGCCGCAGCGCTGGCCGCAGCGCGGCGCGAGGCGAAGGCCGGCTTCGGCGACGACCGCGTGCTGATCGAGAAATACCTTGCGGCGCCGCGCCACATCGAGATTCAGGTGTTCGCCGACACGCAGGGCGACGCCGTTTACCTGTTCGAGCGCGACTGCTCGGTGCAGCGGCGGCACCAGAAGGTGCTCGAGGAAGCGCCCGCGCCCGGAATGAAGCCGGAACATCGGCGCACGATGGGGGAAGCCGCAGTCGCCTGCGCGAAGGCCATCGGCTACGTCGGCGCGGGCACCGTCGAGTTCATCGCGGCGGATTCGTTCGCGCGCGACGGCGCGTTCTATTTCATGGAGATGAACACGCGGCTGCAGGTCGAGCACCCGGTTACCGAAATGGTCACGGGCGAGGACCTCGTCGAATGGCAGTTGCGGGTCGCGGCGGGTGAGCGCCTGCCCAAGCGGCAGGACGAGCTCGCGCTTTGCGGACACGCGATCGAGGCGCGCATCTATGCCGAGGACCCGGACCGCGGATTCCTGCCATCGATAGGAACGCTCGTCCACCTGCGGGCGCCGGCCACCGGCCCATCGGTGCGCGTCGACACCGGGGTTCGCGCCGGCGACGGGATATCGCCGCATTACGATCCGATGATCGCCAAGCTGATCGTGCACGGCGAGGACCGGCCGGCCGCGTTGCGGCGGCTCGCCGAGGCGCTCTCCGAGTACGAAATCGTCGGGGTCGCGGCCAACGTCGCTTTCCTGCAGCGCGTCATCGCGCACGAGGCGTTCGCCTCCGGCAACGTCGACACCGGGCTCATCGCGCGCCACCAGGACGCGTTGTTTCCGGCGGCCGCGCCCGTGGGCGACGACACGCTGCTCGCCGCCGCGCTCGCCGAAACGCGCGCGCTTGTCGAGGAACGCGCCGTGGCGGCGAGCGCGTCCGGCGATCCGCATTCCCCGTGGCACGCGGTCGATCCGTGGTGGGTGAACAGCGCGCGCCACACGATCTCCTTCTCGTTCGTCGTCGGCGAAACGCGGCACGACATCGCGGTGCGCCGCGCCGGCGACGGCTGGAGCGTCCGGTTGCCCGCCGGCGAGACGGTGGCGCAGGTGACCGAGCGCGACGGCCGCCTTATCGTTGCGACGCCGGGGGCGGAGTTCGCCGCGACCGTGGTGCCGCTCGGCGACGAGCGCCACGTCTTCTGTCACGGCGGGCAGCGGAGACTGCGGCGCCTCGATCCGCTGGCCCACGCGGGTGAGGAGGAGGCGCATGGCGGGCATCTGATGGCACCCATGTCCGGCACGGTCGTCGCCGTGATGGTCGAGGTCGGTGACCGGGTCGGCAAGGGCGCGCCGTTGATGATCCTCGAGGCGATGAAGATGGAGCACACGATCGTCGCACCGGCGGCAGGTGTCGTGGCAGCCGTGAACTTCCGCGGGGGTGACCGCGTGAAGGAGGGCGCGGATCTCGTCGATATCGACGACGATTGACGGCGCGGTCCGCCGTCCTCCCGCGCCGATTTCATGCAGATCCTGCTGCAAACGCCTCGCGACGAGGGCCACGAATGGTTCGCCGCGCTGGCGAGCGCGCTTCCGGACGCGGCGATCTCGGTGTGGCCCGATGCGCCGGCCGCACCTGATTACGCGCTGGTCTGGAAACCGCCGGTGGAGTTGTTCGCGCGCGCGCGGCCCGCGAAAGCCATCTTCAACCTGGGCGCCGGCGTCGAGGTGTTGCTCGCCGTTCCGGCGCTGCCCGACGGCGTGCCCGTGATCCGTCTGGAGGACGCCGGAATGGCGGTGCAGATGGGCGAGTACGTCACGCTCGCGGTGCTGCGCGCCTATCGCGAGCTGGACGCCTACGTCGCGCAGCAGCGCGAAGGCCGCTGGCAGCCGCGGCCGCGGATCGCCAAATCCGCATTCGGCGTAGGCATCCTCGGCTTCGGGGTGCTGGGGCGGGCGGTGGCGGAGGCGCTGGCACCCTTCGGCTTTCCGCTTCGCGCCTGGAGCCTCTCCCGCAAGCGTTCGCCGGGCATCGAGTCGTTCGCGGGGCGCACGGAACTGGCGCCGTTCCTGGCCGCGTCGCAGGTGCTGGTTTGCCTGCTGCCGTTGACGCATGAAACGCGGGGGTTGCTCGACCGTACTGCGTTCGAAACGCTGCCGCGCGGCGCCCACCTGGTCAACGTTGCGCGCGGCGACATCGTCGTGGATGAAGATCTGATCGCGGCGCTCGACTGCCGCCATCTCGCTGGCGCCACGCTTGATGTCTTTCGCGCCGAGCCGCTGCCTTCCGGTCATCCGTTCTGGCATCATCCGCGGATCACGCTGACGCCGCATGCATCGGCCGTGACGCTGGTCGAGGACGCCGCCCTCCAGGTGGCCGGCAAGATCCGCCGGCTCGAGCGCGGGGAGCCCGTGACCGGCATCGTCGATCGCGCCCGGGGTTATTGATGTCGAAACGCAGTCCGTCATGACGCACTCCGCCCAACTCCCGCCGTCGGTTCGCCTCGTCGAGGTCGGGCCGCGCGACGGGCTGCAGAACGAAAAGGCCATCGTGCCCACCGAGGTCAAGGTTGCGCTGATCGACCGGCTCACCGACGCCGGCCTGGCGGCGATCGAGGCGACGTCTTTCGTCTCGCCGAAGTGGGTGCCGCAGATGGCGGATGCCGCCGAAGTGATGGCGCGGATCCGCCGCCGGACCGGTGTGCGCTACCCCGTCCTGACACCCAACATGAAGGGCTTCGATGCGGCGGCTGCGGCGGGAGCCGACGAGGTCGCCGTGTTCGTCGCCGCCTCGGAAACGTTCTCGCGTCGGAACATCAACTGCAGCATCGCCGAGAGCCTTGAACGAGCGCAGCCGATCTTCGCCGCCGCGAAGCCGCGAGGCATTCGCGTGCGCGGCTACATCTCGTGCGTGCTCGGCTGCCCGTACGAGGGCGATGTGGATCCGCGCAAGGTGGCGCAGATCGCCGCCGCGTTGTTCGCGTCAGGCGCGTACGAGGTTTCGCTGGGCGACACGATCGGGGTGGGCACCGCGAAGAAAGCGGGCGCGCTCTTCGCGCTTGTGGCCGAGCGCGTGCCGGTCGCGACGCTCGCCGGCCATTTTCACGACACCTATGGCCAGGCGCTGACCAATCTCTACGCGGCAATGGAGATGGGCGTGGCCACGTTCGACTGTTCAGTCGCGGGCCTGGGCGGTTGTCCCTACGCCAAGGGGGCGACCGGCAATGTCGCGAGCGAGGACGTCGTCTATCTGCTGAACGGACTTGGCATCGACACCGGCGTCGACCTGACGAAGCTCCGCGCCGCCGGTCAGATGATTTCCGATTTCCTCGGTCGGCCGCCGGTGTCGCGCGTCGCGCGCGCACTCGCCGCCAAGGGCGAATCACCGGCATGAGTGCGGAACGCAACCGAAGGCGTGCCACCGCGGCCTCCGATCGCGTCGCGTCGCCTTGCATCAGCGTGTGCGTGCTGGACGCGAACGGTGTCCTTTGCCTCGGTTGTTTCCGCACGCTGGACGAGATCGCCGCCTGGAGCCTGCTCGACGCCGACGCAAAGCGCGGCGTGCTGGCGGCGTTGCCGGAACGCCGGTCGGCGCATCGTCCCCGATGATCGCCGACTGGTATTTCGATTTCGTTTCGCCCTTTGCCTATCTGCAGAGCGAGCAGCTCGCTTCGCTCGGGCCGCGCGTGTCCGTGCGCTATCGACCGGTCCTCTTCGCCGGCCTGCTCGGCGCGAACGGGCAGAAGGGCCCGGCCGAGATCCCGGCCAAGCGCGCGTTCACTTATCGCTACTGCATCTGGCGCGCGAAGGAGCTGGGCATCGGTTTGCGCTTCCCGCCCGAGCATCCCTTCAATCCGCTGCCGCTGCTCCGGCTCGCGATCGCCTGCGATTCGATGCCGGACGCAGTACATGGAATCTTCCGCTTCGTATGGCGCGACGGACGGCTGCCCGATCTGCCTATCGAATGGGCGGAGCTGATCGCCGAGCTCGGCGCGCACGATGCCGACGCGCGCATCGCGTCCGCTGAGGTGAAGGACGAGCTGCGCCGCAATACGGACGAGGCGATCACGCGCGGGGTATTCGGCGTGCCCACGCTCGCAATCGGCGACGAACTCTTCTGGGGTTCCGACGCGACCGCGATGGCCGCCGGTTACGTCGCGGCTGGGTGCCGCTTCGACGATCCGGAATACGCGCGCGTTGCCGCGCTGCCCATTGGAGCGACACGGCGCCCCGATGGCGCCAAGCCGGTCAGGAAGTCCTGACGACGCCGTCGGCGACGAGCGCGTCGATGGCCGCGTCGGCGTAACCCGCCTCGCGCAGCACCGCTGCGCTGTGCTCTCCCTGCGCCGGAGCCTGCCGCGTCACCGCAAAGGGATGCGCCGAGAGCTTGAACGGCGGCGCGTACTCGCGCGTCCCGTCGCTTCGGGTCAGCACCATCTCGCGCGCTGCGAACTGCGGGTCGGCGAGCGCCTCGTCGAGTGTCGCGATCGGCGTGACACAGCAATCGACGGTCGCGAACTTTGCCGCCCATGCCGCGAGCGGCGCGCCGGCGAAGACGCGCTCGAGCTCGGCGCGCACACGCGCACCTTCGTCACCCAGCGCGAGATCGGAAGGCGACGAGGTCAGGGCGCGCGATCGTCGCGCAAAGCGCTTGCCAGAATTTTTCCTCTAGTGCGCCCACGGCGAGCCAGCGCCCGTCCTGCGTCGGATAGACGCCATAGCACGGCACGCCGCCGGTCAGGAGGTCCGCGCCGCGCGGAAGCACGCGACCCCATTGTTCCAGCGCGTGCAGCGCGAAGATGTTGTGCGCGAGCGAAGCGTCGGCCATTGCGACGTCCACATAGCGTCCGCGGCCGGTCCGATGGGCACCGAACAGCGCAGCGAGGAGCCCGATAGCAGCGGACGCAGCGCCGCCCAGCAGGTCGGCGATCTGCAGGTTGCACAGCACGGGCGGGCCACGGTGCGCGCCGATCTGGTCGAGCACGCCGGCATGGGCCAGGTAGTTGATGTCGTGCCCGGCGAGCTGCGCGCGCGGTCCCGTCTGCCCATACCCGGAGATTGCCGCATAGACGATGCGCGGGTTGATTGCCGCGACCGTATCGAAGTCAACACCCAGCGCGGCGACGACGCCGGGCCGAAAGCCTTCGACGATCACGTCGGCGTCCTTTGCCAGCGCCAGAAAGACGGCGCGACCGCGCCCATCCTTGAGGTCGAGCGCGATGCTGCGCTTGTTGCGATTCACCGCACGGAAGAAGGCCGAGACGGTCCCGGGCCGGTTGCCGAGATTGCGCGCGTAGTCGCCGGCGCCGGTGTCCTCGACCTTGACCACGTCGGCGCCGAGGTCGGCGAGATACAGCGTGCAGACGGGGCCAGGCAGGAGCCGCGTCAGGTCCAGCACGCGGATGCCCGCGAGCGGGGCCGCGTCGTCCGGGTTTCCGGCGTGGATATCGGGTTCGCCGCTCAAAGCAGGTCGGCGCCCGGGATGCCGAGATCGCGCTTGATCGCTCGCGCCGTGGCCAGCGCCCCGGCGAGCGTCGGCGCGAGGCAGGTGACGTGCCCCATCTTGCGGCCGCGCCTCGGTTCCGCCTTGCCGTAAAGGTGGAGCTTCGCGGCGGGATGAACGAGCACGCGCGTCCAGTCGGGCTCGCGCGCGGCGGCGCCGGCAGCCGTGAACCAGATGTCGCCCAGCAGGTTCACCATCACCGCGGGCTCGTGCTGCCGGGGGTCACCGAGCGGCAGCCCGGCGAGCACGCGCGCCTGCTGCTCGAACTGCGACGTCACGCAGGCGTCGATCGAATAGTGGCCGCTGTTGTGCGGCCGCGGGGCGATCTCGTTGACGATGAGCCTGCCCTGCGTCGTCACGAACATCTCGACGCACAGCACGCCACGATAGTCGAGCTTCGCCGCGACCGCCGTCGCCACGTCGCGCGCTTCGGCGGCCAGCGCGGCGGGCACGCGCGCCGGGACGATCGACACGTCGAGGATGCCGTCGCGATGGTGATTCTCGGCGACCGGCCAGGTCGTGGCGTCGCCATGCTCCGTGCGCGCGACGACGACCGAAACCTCGGACGCGAGCGGCACGAGCTGCTCGATGACGCAGGGTATCCCGCCCATCGCGGTCCATGCGGCCGCGACGTCGTCCTGCGTCGCAACGCGGATCTGGCCCTTGCCGTCGTAGCCCATGCGCGCGCTCTTGACGATCCCGGGACAGAGCGACGCAGCGACCCGGCGCGCGTCCCCTTCGGTTGCCAACACGGCGTAGGGCGCGACGCTGAATCCGTGATTCGCCAGGAACGCCTTCTCGCGGATCCGGTCCTGCGCGATCGCGACACTTTCCGCCGCCGGGCAGACACGCGCCGTGCGCGCGAGGAACGCCAGCGCAGCCGCCGGAACGTTCTCGAACTCGGTGGTGGCGGCGCCCGCGAGCGCGGCGAGTTCGGCCAGTCCCGCCGGATCGAGATAGTCGCTGCGAATGTGGCGGTCGGCGACGCTGCCGGCGGGACCTTCGTCGCCCGGATCGAGCACGACGACCTTGTAGCCCAGGCTCTGCGCGGCCATGCAGAACATCCGGCCGAGCTGGCCGCCGCCCAGCAGGCCCAGCCACGCGCCGGGAGGGACGACGGTATCCACCACCGGCTAGGTCGCCGGGGGCACGCGCATCGCGCGGGCGGCGTTAGTCTGCTTCAGGCGGAACGCGGCAAGCTTGCGCGCGACGGCGGGGTCGGTGCCTGCAAGCAGCGCGACGGCGAACAATCCGGCGTTCGCCGCGCCGGCTTCGCCAATGGCGAACGTCGCGACCGGGATGCCCTTCGGCATCTGGACGATCGAGTACAGGGAGTCCTCGCCGCGCAGGTACTTCGACGGCACGGGAACCCCGAGCACGGGCACGGCGGTCTTCGACGCGAGCATGCCCGGGAGGTGCGCCGCGCCGCCCGCGCCCGCGATGATGCAGCGCAGTCCGCGCGGACCGGCGTCCTCCGCATACTCGAGCATGTCGTCGGGCATCCGGTGCGCCGAGAGCACGCGCGTTTCGTGCGCGATGCCGAATGCGTCGAGCTGCATGGCAGCATGGCGCATGATGTCCCAGTCGCTTTCGCTGCCCATGACGACGCCGACCAGCGTGGCAATCTTGCGTTGTCCCATCGGCCCTCCCCGATGTCGTGACCGCGCCGTGCGGGGGAACCGCGCGGGCGCCCGAAATGTCCTTGAATCTTAGCATCGGGAGGGGCATCGCCGGTGTCCGCAAACGGTCCCTTGCACCGCGTACCGGCGCAACGGAGGTTGCCCTCGAGGCCCCCCGTCGCGGACAATACGCATCATGTGCCGAATGCTTCCGCGCCTTCGTGCTTGCCCTCTGCCTCGCCGGCAGCGCTCTGGCGGCCCCTGCCGCCGCCCAGAGCGACAAGGACTTTCTCGCCGCGCGCGCGGCATTCGAGCGCGGCGAACGGGGTCGGCTCGACGCGCTGGCGCCGAGGCTGGCGGATCATGTCCTCCTCTCCTACGTCGAATTCTGGCAGCGGATGCTCCAGCTCGAGACGGCGACCGACGAGGAGATCGGTGCGTTTTTCGTCCGCTGGCCCGATTCCCCGCTTGCCGACCGCCTGCGGGTCGAATGGCTGAAAGCGCTGGGCAAGCGCGGGCAGTGGTCGACATTCGCCGCCGACTACCCGCCGCCGGCGGGTGAGGATGTCGAGCTGGCGTGCTACGGCGATCCAGTTTCGCCGCCAGCGTGACGGCGACGTCGCGCTCGGGGACGCGAAGCCGGTCTGGTTCACGGGCCAGGCGACACCGGAGTCCTGCGCACCGTTGTTCGCCGCCCTGATCGCGAAGGGCGACCTGACAGTCGAGGATCGACGCGCGCGCTTCCGCCTGGCAACCGAAGCCGGCAACGTTCGCGTCGCGCAGGCGATCGCCACGGACCTGCCACCGGCCAACCGGATCGCGGCGCGGGAATTCGCGCATGTCGACGCGAATCCGGGACCGGCGCTGGCACAAGGCGAATTTCGCTGGAAGCAGCAGGGCGGCCGGGACCTCGCGCTCTATGCGCTCGAGCGTGCGGCGCGCAACGACGCCGCCGGTGTCCGTGCGGCCTGGGAGAGGCAGCGTGGCCGTCTGTCCGAGGCCGACCAGCTCTACGGGAACGCGCGGATCGCGTTTCACGCGGCGCGCCAGCTCAATCCGCTCGCCGCGGCGTGGTATCGCGAATCGGGGAATGTTGCGTTGCCCGATGCGCCGCGCGCCTGGCGTGTGCGTGCCGCGTTGCGGTCCGGCGCACTGGCCGGATGTACTGGCGGCGATCGAGGCGATGCCGCCGTCCGAGATGCAGGAGTCGGCATGGCGCTACTGGAAAGCGCGCGCTCTTGCGGCCATGGGTCGGCCGGTCGACGCCGCGGCGATCTACGCCGGACTTGCCGGCGAGATCAGTTTCTACGGCATGCTGTCGGCGGAGGCGATCGGACAGCGGCAGGAGATCGGTGAGCGCGCCGGTCGAAGCCGACGCGGCGACGCTGACGACCTTCGGCGCAGGCGCCGCCGTGCGCCGCGCGGTCAAGCTCGCGCAGCTCGACATGCGGCCGGAGTCGCAGCGGGAGTGGCTCTACGTCGTGCGCGGGCTCCCCGACGAAGCGCTGCTCGCTGGCGGCGGAATACGCCCGCCGCGAGGGTCTCTACGATCGCGCGATCAACACCGCCGAACGAACGTCGACTCGCGGCACGATTTCGGCCTGCGCTACCTGATGCCGTTTCGCCCGCAGTTCGCGACCGCCGCGCAGGAACATGCGGTCGACGCGGCGCTCCTGTTCGGCATTGCGCGCCAGGAGTCGCGCTTCGTCCCGGACATCGTGTCCTCCGCCGGCGCGGTGGGGTTGATGCAGCTGATGCCGCCGACGGCGCAATGGGTCGCGAAGCAGTTGAATCGCGCCGACTTCCGACCGTCGCAGATTTCCGATGTCGGCGATCAACACGCAGTTCGGCGCGTACTATTTCAAGTACTGGCTCGACCGGCTCGAACGCATGCCGGCGCTCGCGGCCGCGGCGTACAACGCCGGTCCCGGTCGCGCGCAGGCGTGGCGCGCCGGCGCCCCGCTCGAGGGCGCGATCTGGGTCGAAACGATCCCGTTCAACGAAACCCGCGACTACGTGAAGAAGGTGCTGGCCAACGCCATGGTGTACGCGCGCGCGCTCGATCAGGCCTATCGTGCCGCTCACGCGACGGCTTGGGCACGGTGCCTCCCCGCGGCAACGGGACCGGCGTGGGTGTCGCCGCCGGCGATTGATGAACGACCCCCACGCTCGCTTCGCTCGCTGCCCCCCGCGGGGGCGCGCAGTGCCCTTCGGGCGGCCGGGCGGGCGGATGAACGGCCCCCACGCTCACTTCGTTCGCTGCCCCCCGGGGGGCGCTCAGTGCCCTTCGGACGGCCGGGCGGGCACTGACCTGAGGGCCCGATGGCCGAGCGGACGATCCTCGTCGTGGGGGGCAGCGGATTCGTCGGCCGCTATGTCGTGGATCGGCTGGTCGCGGCCGGCGAGCAGCGTCGTCGTCCCGACGCGAACGCGCGACAAGCGCGCGGCCCCTCTTCGTGCTGCCCACGGTCAGCGTCATCGCGGCCGATGTCAACCGCGCGGACGAATTGCCGCGCCTCGCGCAGGGCGCGTCGGCCGTCATCAACCTCGTCGGGATCCTGAACGAGACCGGCGGCCAGACGTTCCAGAAGGCGCACGTCGATCTCGCCAACCAGGTGATCGCCGCCTGCAAGGCGGCCGGCGTGCGCAGGCTCGTGCACATGAGCGCGCTCAATGCCGATACCGCCGGACCGAGCCGCTACCTCAGGAGCAAGGGTGAGGCCGAGGCGGCAGTGGCGGCGTCCGGTCTCGACTGGACGATCGTGGAGCCATCGGTGATCTTCGGGCGCGAAGACGCATTCCTCAATCTGTTCGCGAGGCTCCTGCGCATCGCCCCGGTGATGGCGCTCGCGCGTGCCGACGCGAGGTTCCAGCCGGTGTTCGTCGGCGACGTCGCCGAGTGCATCGTGCGGTCGCTCGGGTTGCCGGCGACGATCGGGCAACGGTACCCACTGTGCGGCCCGACGATCTACACGCTGCGCGAGCTCGTGCGCTACGCCGGCGAGGTGACCGGCAAGCCGCGCCCGATCATCGGCCTCGGACGAACTCTCGGGATGCTGCAGGCCGCCGCGCTGGAGCTCCTTCCCGGAACGCTGATGAGCCGCGACAACCTTGCATCGATGGAGAGGGACAGCGTCTGCGGCTGCGATTTCCCCGCGGTGTTCGGCTTCCGGCCGCAGGCGCTCGAGACCATCGCGCCCACCTACCTCGGACCGGAGGCCGCGAAGAGCCGGCACGACGACTATCGCGAGCGCGGCGGTCGATGAACGATGCTCACGCTCGCTTTGTGCGGCTTCGCCGCATCCCGCTGCGCGGGACCAGCCTTCGGCTGTCCTGCGGCCTTCGGCCTGGCGCTCGCTGCCCCCCGCGGGGGCGCGCAGTGCCCTTCGGGCGGCCGAGCGGGCACTGACGTGCGCCCATGGCGCGCCGTCTCCACGTTTCGCAAGCAGTGAAGTTCTACCGTGTCGGCGGCTCGGTGCGCGACGAGCTGCTCGGCCGCCCGGTCGCCGATCGCGACTGGGTCGTCGTCGGCGCAACGCCGGAGATTCTCATCGCGTCGGGCTACAAGCCGGTTGGCCGCGACTTTCCGGTGTTCCTGCATCGGGATACGGGCGAGGAGTATGCGCTGGCCCGCACCGAGCGCAAGCACGGCCGCGGCTACCGGGGTTTCGAGTTCTTCGCGTCACCCGACGTCACGCTGGTCGAGGACCTTGCCCGCCGCGATCTGACGATCAACGCGATGGCGCGCGACGAGCGGGGCAAGCTGATCGATCCTTACGGCGGGCAGGCCGATCTCGAGGCCGGCGTGCTGCGGCACGTTTCCCCGGCGTTCGTCGAGGATCCGCTGCGCGTGCTGCGCGTCGCGCGTTTCGCCGCCCGCTTCCGGTTTGTCGTGGCGCCGGAAACCCGGCGCCTGATGCGGGAGCTGGTCGCGACGGGCGAACTCGCCGAGCTCGCCTCTGAGCGCATCTGGCAGGAAATCGCCAAAGGCTTGCTGGAGCCGCATCCGGCGCAGATGCTCTCGGTGTTGCGCGACTGCGGGGCGCTCGTTCAGTTGATGCCGGAAGTGGACGCGCTGTACGCCCCGGGTTCGCGTGCACGGCGTTCGAAGGCCAATCCCGGAGCCCGCCTGTCGCGTGCGCTTGAGTACGCGGCGAAACGAGCACTTACGCTGCCGGTCAGGTACGCCGTTCTCGCACATGCTTTCAATGATTCGGCAGTGCTGGCACACAGTGGGGCGCCTCGGCCGAGGGCGATGCGCGATGTGCGGCGCGCCGAGGCGATGTCCGCCCGGCTCAAGGTGCCGCTGGAATGTCGCGACGCCGCGCGCCTCGCGGCGCGATGGCATCGGATCGTTGTTCGGGTGCCCGCAGTGCAACCGGCGGTTCTGCTCGACGTCATCAACGCTGCCGACGCACTGCGTCGCCCGGAGCGGCTCGAGGTGCTGCTGCACGCGTGCGAGTGCGTTGCGATGTCGGCACCGGATGCCCCGGACGATTTCGCCCCGGCGCGTTACCTTCTTTCGGCACTTGGGGTGGCGAAAGGCGTTCCCGCCGGCGCGATCGCCCGCACTGCGGGGGCGCGCGGACACCCGGGGTCCGCACGCTCGGATGCGATCGCAAAGGCCATACGCTCGGCGCGGCTCGCCGCCCTCCGCGCGTGGAAACGAACCGGCGAGTAGCGCGGGCAAGCCCGCGCCCGCAAAGCCGGCGGGTCATCAGCAACGCAGGCGCCGGCTTGCCGGGGCTGCACGGTGGCGAATCTAGATCCGGTACGCGACAAACCGCATCACATCCGCCGCGACGCGCATCAGCCCCTTGACCGGAAACGGGAGAGCGACGGCGCCCGCGGCCCTGGCTGCCGCGCCATGGCGCGCCTCGTCGTCGCGCATCTTCTCGACGATGGCCCGGCTCCTTGCATCGGCGGCCGGGAGTCGTTCCATGTGTCCGGTCAGATGTTCCTCGACCTGTCGCTCCGTCTCGACGACAAAGCCGAGGTTCACCCGATCTCCGGCGACGCCGGCAGCGACGCCGATCGCGAAGGAGCCTGCGTACCAGAGCGGATTGAGCAGGGACGCCCGGTCGTCGAGCTCGCCAAGGCGCTGCTGCGTCCAGGCGAGATGCTCCTCCTCCTCGCGCGCGGCCACGGCGAACTCGTGCTTGATGGCGGGATCGCGGGCGAGCAGCGCCTGCGCGGCGTAGAGCGCCTGCGCGCAGACCTCGCCCGTGTGATTGACGCGCATCAGCCCCGCCGCGTGTCGCCGCTCGTCTGGCGTGAGGGCCGTCTCTTCGAGGTTGGCCCCGGGTGTGGCCCGCGACGCCGTCGGCACGCCCGCGAGCGTGCGCAGCGCGCGGTCGAAACTGATGATGAAGTCATTGAGCATTGCAGTAGCTTCTCGGACGGCGGGCACCGGATGGGGGCTCTAGAAGAAATGCGCCATCCCCACGACGAATCCGCCGGGCTTGCCGCAACCGCCGCTGGGATAGGTGTCGCAGAAGATCGGATATGGATTGGTGTTGAACGTGTACGCCGCGTTCGATTCGTTCCGGATCTTGACGTATCCGGCGTATGCCAGCGTGCGCCCCGACATTACGTAGGTGTAGCTCACTTCCCATTGGGTGGAAGCCGTATTTTCCCCTTTGGTCAGTCCGCCGATGCGCGTGCCATCGACCGCACTGCCAGTGCCACTCCCGGCGCGGCCCACGAACGCATACAGCAAACCGGGACCGACATCGCCGGTGACGCCGATCCCATAGTAGTTGCGTTTGAGGTCGGTCGTTGTCGTCGCGTCGTACTTCAGTCGCTCGTAGACGGCGCCGATGCGCACCAGCGGGAACTGGTAGGCGCCGGCGATCGAGAGCGCGCGATCGGTGAGCGGGGCTTCCGGTGGTCCGCGGACATTGTGATGGACTTCGTAGGCGATCCCAAGCTGGACCGGACCGTTGGCGTAGGACGCGCCAGCGCCGATGATGTGGCTGCTGGGCGCCGGCGTCCCCTCTGCGGTCGCGTACTGAAGGCTCGCGTTGAAGCCGGACATCGTCGGCGTGTCGTAGCGGATCGAGTTTCTCAGCCGGTCATCGAAACCGCCGGCTTCCGGCGGTCCCAGAAAACCCTGCGCCCAAAGCGACGCCGTCGACAGGATCGAGCTCGTCAGCGTGGGGACATTGCCGAAGATCGGCAAGATGTCGTCGTACGGACTGAGGAAATGGCCCATCTTGAACGTGCCCAGCGGTCCGGACAGCCCGACGAACGATTCGCGGCCGGCGAGAACGCCGTCGCGACCGTCGGTCGTCGACAGGCGGTGCTCGAACTGGAAGATCGCGGAGACACCTTCCGCGATGGGCTCGGCCCCGCGAATGCCGAACATCGACGAGTTGGAATTCACCCGGAATACGTCGGGATTCGGACATTGGTCGGGGCAGCCCACCCCCCCTTGTTTGCCGTTGACGACTTCCACGTCGACGTTCAGGCGGCCATATAGCGTGACCCCCGCCTCCTGCGCACGCGCGGGCGCGGCGGTCAGCAGACTGGCGACGACGACGATGACAAGCTTCGCGCCCGCCCGGCGGCCCGAAGGGCGCGACTCGCGTCCTCGGTGGGCAGCGAACGCAGTTAGCGTGGGGGCCGTTCCAGTTCTCAAGGATTCACTCGGTCCGCGCTATGCAGGGCAGTGGATAAAAAACGGGCGCCCGAAGGCGCCCGTCTGTCGTGCTTTACCGGCCAGGGCCGGAATGCGCCACCGCTTCCGTCAGAAGTTGTGCCACATGCCCGCGCTGAAGCCCTGCGGATCGCCACCGTTTACCACGGCGTAGCCGTTGCCGCCGAACGAATAGTTCGCGCGCGAGTCGTTGTTGACCTTCATGTAGCCGGCGAAGAGCGATGTGCGCTTCGACAACGCATGGGCATAGGCCACCTGCCAGTTGGATGCGCCGGTATTGTCGCCATGGGCCAAGCTACCGATGCGTGGCGTGAGGTCCGATGCGCTGCCCTTGCCGTCGCTCGCCGAGCCATACATCAGGTACAGGCTGCCATTGGCGCCGATGTTGATCGTCGATTGAATCTGCCAGTATTGGCGCTTGAGGCTCGTGGACTGCGTGGCGTCGTAATTCAGCCATTCATACGTGCCGGCGATATTCCACCCGCTGAACTGCCACTGGGCAGCAATCGCGAACGCCGTGTCGTCGAGATTCGAATTGACCCCGCCGCGCATGTTGTTGTGGAACTCGTAGGCGGCGCGACCGCTGAACGGGCCGTTGTCGTATTTCAGGAGGTAGCTCTGGATGTTCGAATTGCTCGACGGGGTGCCTTCATTCGAGGCGAATTCCCCGCTGAACCCGAAGCCCGAATAGCTCGGTGAATCGTAGCGGACTGCGTTATTCCACCGACTGTCGAAGCCGCCGTTGGCAGCGTCCTGGGCAGCCTGCGCCCACAGTGCACCGGTGCTCAGAATGCCCGTATTGTTCGTATTGTTGCCCTGGATGTCGGTGATGGCGTCGTACGGGGCGCTGAACTTGCCCATATAGAACCTGCCCCAGCCACCGCTCAGGCCGACGAAGCTGTCACGGCCGGCCAGATTGCCACCACCGGTATCCATCGGGATCGAGCCGTTCTCGATCTGGAAGATCGCATTCAGACCACCACCGAGCGACTCGGTGCCACGAATGCCGAAGCGCGACGAGTTCGAGCTGACCCGGAAGATGGTCGGGTTCGTAATGCCCGAGCCCGCAGTGGACTTATCCCCGCTTACGAATTCCATATCCAGGTTGGCGCGACCGTACAGGGTGACGTTCGCGGTCTGCGCTTGTGCCAGCGGGGCGGCCAGCAGGCCCGCAATGGCGACAGCGACTAGCTTCTTGTTCATGGAGTCTCTCCTCTAGCGGATAAAATGGGCAAGCCAGATGATCTTGAGCTTGCCATCGGAACCTTCTCTGCAATGTCGAGAAGTTAAGGTGATTGTGCCAAACCGGGTGCACGCGAGGCAAGGTAAAGTCCCGGTGGGGGATGGGCTTTGGTTGCGCTGTTGCTAAAACGCGACAGCGCGTATGCCTTCTGTCCTGTCGCGTCGCGCGGCCCGACGCGTTGCAAGGTACTCGAAAGAGCGTCGGTAAACGTATGATCAACCTAAGAAAACCTCCCTTTCTCCGGCACCGTGAGTCGAGTCCAGCTTCCATCAATGATTTTCGCGGGTTTTCTGGGGCACAAGGCGGGGCGGGAATGCCCCGTTCCGGCAGTTTGCCTGCGGGATCGACCATTATCGACGGCGGCGGCCGGTGATCGCCTTGCCGCCTTCGCCATGGTTCGCGCCGCTGCTGGCGGTGGCGCTGTCCGCGGCGGCGCTCGGGCTGCTGGTGCGCCGCCGCGGCCGTTTGCCGCAGGATCACCCCTCCGGCCGATCGTTGCACGACCGGCCGGTTTCCCGCGTCGGCGGGCTCGCGATCTGGGCGGGGTTCCTCCCGGTCGCGTTGCTGTATCCGGCACCGGTGCCTGTTGGCTGGGTCTGGATTGCGGCTTGGGCGGCGGTGCTCGCTGTTTCGGTCGCCGACGATTGGATCGGAGTTCGCCCGCGGGTCCGTCTCGCCGTCCACGCACTGGCAGCGCTGGCCGTTGCCTCGACCCTGCCACGCACGGATGCCGCCGAGGGGTTTTCATTGCCGCTCGTGCTCGCCGTCGCGGGCACCGCATTCGTCATCGTGTGGAGTGCCAATCTGTTCAACTTCATGGACGGCAGTGACGGGCTCGCGGCGGTGATGGCGATCTGCGGGTTCGGCGCGTTCGGCGTGGGCCTCACGCGCGCGGGAATTCCGGCCGACGCCTGCTTGGCGCTGGTCGCGGCCACGTCCGTGTTTCTCGTGGTCAATCTGCCGCCCGCGCGGTTGTTCATGGGCGACGGGGGCTCGGTCGGCCTCGGGTTTCTTGCCGCGGTGTTCGGCTTCTCTGGCGTTCACGCCGGGACCTGGCCCGCTTGGTTCCCGCTCCTCGTGTTCCTGCCGTTCGTCGCGGATGCCACGCTGACCGTGCTGCGGCGGCTCGCGAACGGCGATCATCTGTTCGAAGCACATCGGACGCATTATTATCAACGGTTGCACCGGATGGGGCGCGGGCACCGTGGCACCTTGCTGTTCTACAGCGTGCTGATCGTGGGCACGTCGACCTCGGCATCATTCACGCTGGCGACCGCGCCGGGCGCGGGCTGGTGGGTGCTTGCCGCATGGGCGGGCGCGGTTGGCGCTCTGTTTGCCGGCATTGATCATCATTGGCGCAGACTCTCGCCGGACGAACAATGAAGCAACCCTACAATTTCCGGGCCTGGCTCGCGTTTGTCCACGACCTCTGCGCGGCCGGGCTGGCCTGGGCGGCGATGTACTGGCTCCGTTTCGGTCTGGATCTCCATGAGCCGTTCCTCGCCGACATGGTGCGCACGATCGTCTGGATCCTGCCGCTGCAGGCCGCAGTCTTCATCGCGTTCGGGCTCTATCGCGGCCTGTGGCGATTCGCCAGCGTCCTCGACCTGCAGCGGATCGTGCTCGCCGCCGGGTTGGGCGCGCTGCTGATTCCGCTGATGCTGATGATGTTGCGGCTGCAGGCGGTCGTGCCGCGCAGCGTGCTGATCTTCTATCCGATCGTGCTCATCTTCCTGATGGCCGGCAATCGCTTCGCCTACCGGATCTGGAAGGAGCACCGCCTGTACAGCCCGCTCGCGGCATTGGGCGAGCCGGTGCTGGTGATCGGCGCGGGCGCGGCCGGTGCGCGGCTGACGCGCGAGTTCGCGCGGAGCCGGCAATGGCGCGTCGTCGGGCTGATCGACGATGATCCGGCGAAGCGCGGGCGCCTGTTGGACGACGTGAGCGTGCTGGGACCGATTTCGAGCCTCCCGGCCTGGGCCACGAAGTTCGGCGTGCGTCAGGTGATCGTGGCGCTCCCCTCGGCCGCGCACGGCGTGCGCCGGCGGGTGGCGGAGATCTGCGCCGAGGCTGGCCTCGAAGTGCTGACGGTGCCGTCGTACGAGGATTTGATCAGCGGCCGCTCGGCATTGACCACGATCCGCACGATCGAGCTCGATGACCTGCTCGGTCGCGATCCCGTGGTGCTCGACAACGCAGGGCTCGGCGAGTGGCTTGGCAACCGCGTGGTCATGGTCACCGGCGCGGGGGGCTCGATCGGCGCCGAGCTGTGCCGGCATATCGCCCGTTTCCGCCCGGCGAAGCTGGTGCTCTTCGATCTGTCCGAGGCCGCGATCTATGCCATCCGGACGGCGCTTGCCGACGGCTTTCCGCTGCTGCCGCTCGTGTCGGTCGTGGGCGATGTCAAGCACGCCGCACTGATCGACCAGGTGCTCGCCCGCGAGCGGCCGAGTGTCATCTTCCATGCCGGCGCGTACAAGCACGTGCCGCTGATGGAGGAGACCAACGCCTGGCAGGCCGTGCTCAACAATGCCTACGGCACGTGGGTGGTGGGTATGGCGGCTGTTGCCGCCAAGGTTGAAAAATTCGTCCTCGTGTCGTCGGACAAGGCGGTCAACCCGACGAACGTGATGGGCGCCACGAAACGCCTCGCGGAGATCGTCTGCCGGAGCCTGCAGGGCCGCGGCACGCAGTTCGTGATCGTGCGCTTCGGCAATGTGTTCGGCAGCGCCGGCAGCGTCATCCCGCGCTTCCGCGAGCAGATCGGCCGCGGCGGGCCGGTGACCGTGACGCATCCCGATATCACGCGTTACTTCATGTCGCTGCCCGAGGCGACGCAACTCCTGCTGCAGGCGGCGTTGCAGGGAAACGGCGGTGAGATCCTCGTGCTCGACATGGGCGAGCCGGTGCGCATCATCGATCTCGCCCAGGACATGATCCGGCTTTCCGGTGTGGACCCGAGCCGTGTCCCGATCGTGTTCACGGGGCTGCGACCGGGCGAGAAGCTGTTCGAGGAGCTGCTTGCCGCCGAGGAGTCCACACTGCCCACGCCGCACCCGAAGCTGCGGATCGCGCTGTCGCGCGCCGCGAATTTCGACGCCGTCGGCCAGATGGTCGCCTGGTGCGAGCGCGATCGCCCGGCCGGCGATGCCGAGGTCCGCGCGCGGCTGAAGGCGTGGATTCCCGAGTACATGCCGCCTGCCGGGGCACCGATGCAGCCGTTCCCGGCAGTGCCGGCGGACTCTTCGGCACCCCTGCCGCTGCGCGCGCCACGCCGCCGTTGAATGGCGGAAAAGGCGGGGTGACGCTCGACTTTTCCCGTGTGCTTGGCGGCGATCCGGTTGCGAAAAAAGTCGAGCCTGACCCTACTTTTTCCCGCCGTAGAGATACGGGTTGAGCGCCGCGTCGTTGTACATCTTGAACTGTCGGTAGACGCGCCAGTACGCATGCCCTGCGGCCGCGCGGTCCAGCAGCGTGTCGAGGCAGCGCGCGAGGTCCGAGCGCTGGAGCACGAGGCGGGCGAGCTTGCCGCCGCACGCCGCGCGATGCTCGGCGGACGCGTCGCCGCGCGTCGCCTGGGCCTGCATCTGGAAGATCTTCAGCGCCAGTATCGACAGCCGGTCCACCATCGAGCCGGCCGTTTCCGAGTTGTGCCAGGCGCCGGCATCCGGCACGACGGCGGCGATCCGTTCGAGCAACGCTTCGTCGAGTCTCTCGATCGCATCGTTGCGGCGCTGGTTGTAGCCGTCGATCGCGCGCTTGTTCGCGGCGATCGCGGCGTCCGGGACGTCGCGTCGCCGGGCCAGATCCTCCTCGTCCCACAGCAGACGATTGCAGCGGTGGTTGACCTCGATCCAGGACCAGGCGCCGGCGGCGGTCGGTCGCTGTCCCCACCGTGCACGTCGCGCCCGAGATCCGCATCGTGAAACGCGCAGATCGCCGGACTCCGGACATCGCCGAAAGTGGCAGCGGTCATTGGTATGCCCCCACGCTTGCGGCTGTCGCCGCTGCGCTGTCCCCCAAGGGGGCGCACCCGCGCCTTGGCCCGGCGGCGCTCATCGCGCAATCCCGGTGCGCGCCAGCGCGGCAGCGCGAGTCTCGTCGCGGGGCGCCGTCGCGAGCAGGTCCCGGTAGAGGAGAACCTGTTGCAGCGTGATCGCCGTCGGCGAGAGCGGCAGCGCGACGGCGCGCGCGTTGGCCGCGAATCCCGCGCGCGCTGGCAGGTCCAGCAGCGCCCGCATGTGGCCGGCGAGCGCGGCGACGTCGCCGGACGGGAAGACGAGCCCGCAATCGTGCGCGCGCAGCAGCTCGGCGACGCCTGTCTTCGCACTCCCGATTACGGGGACGGCGCAGGCCAGCGCTTCGAGCGCTGCGCCCAGGGACGGATCGTAGAGCGAGGGGAGCACGAAGACGTCGGCCGCCCCGTAGTACGGCCGCAGGTCGACCGCGTTGCCGACCAGTGTGACCCGATTCGCGACGCCCCGCGCTTGCGCGCGCGCCCGATAGCGCGCGGCATGCGGTTCCTCGCCAATCGCGACGAGGTGCGCTGGCGGAGGGAGTTGAGCAAGTGCGTCGATGGCCGTGCCGAGGTCGGCGCGCGCGAAATCGGCGGCCACCGTGAGATAGACGGTGGCAGCGGCGTCGATGCCATGCCGCTCGACGATGCGCGCGCGCTCCGCCCGGAGCCCCGGATGGAAAATGTCGGTGTCCACGGAATCGTAGATGACGTGGAGTTTCGCCGCGGGAAGCGGAAAGTTGCTGCGAATCTCGTCGCGCACCATGTTCGAGCCGCAGATCACGGCTCGCAGCCACGGGCTCGCAAAGAGCCGTCGCTCGACGTTCAGCAGATACCGGTTGTGCGGTGATATCCGGGCGGCGAGCCGTCCGGCCGTCGCCGCGCGTTTCAGCCGCTCCGCGAGCCACACCGCGTGCACGCCGTCGGTGGCGCGGTAGACGTCGCAGCACAGCAGCCGCTCGTGCGATTCGACGAGGCTCGGTTGCCAGCGGCGCACGGCGCGACAGGCAGCGCGCGCGAAACCGCGGTCGCGCCACAGCGCGCCGAGATGGAACGGATCGATGATCGACGGCTCGATCAGCTGCAGGCGGGTCTGCGGCCACGATCGCGTGTAAAGGGAAACGGCGACATTGCGTTCGAGCAGCGCCTCGAGCACCCGCTCGAGGCCGCTCTCGACCGCGTCTTCGGGGCGGTAGTCCTGGCGCACGATCGCGAGACGCATCAGGGCCTGGCGGGATCGACGGTGGCGCCTGGCGCGCGCAGCGGCGGACGGGCGGCCGCGTACCGGGATGGCGGTCGCTCCGGAACGTCGGGGAATATGGCGGGATCGCGCAAACGGCTCGGCATGAGCGCCAACGATAGCAAAGATCGCGGCTGCGAAGGCGCGCAATCAGGAATGTCCGGCGTCCTGCAGTCAGGACTTACTCGCCGGCCGGGCCCCGACCGGCGCGCAATGCACCATGCGCGATAGCGCCTTCCCGCGCTTCCGGTACAATCGATCGGGAGTGCCCCGTTCCGTCGCGCCGCGACCCCTCCCGCCATGCCGATCGACGCAGTCAATGCCGCCTTGAAGGCCCAGATCCTCGCCGAGGCGTTGCCGTACATCCAGCGCTTCCACGACAAGACGATCATCATCAAGTACGGCGGCAACGCAATGGTCGAGCCTGCGCTGAAGGCCGGTTTTGCCCGCGATGTCGTGATGCTGAAGCTGGTCGGAATGAACCCCGTCATCGTCCACGGCGGCGGCCCCCAGATCGGCGACCTGCTGCAGAAAATGGGCATCGAGAGCGTGTTCCGCCAGGGCATGCGGGTTACCGACGAGCGTGTGATGAACGTCGTCGAGATGGTCTTGGGCGAGCTGAATCAGGAAATCGTCGGACTGATCAACCAGCATGGCGGCAAGGCCGTCGGCCTCACCGGGCAGGACGGCGCGTTCATCCACGCGCGCAAGATGCTGCTGAAGAGCGACGCCAACCACGGCGAAATGGTGGACATCGGCCTGGTCGGTGAGATCGAGCGCGTCGACCCGGAGCTGATCCAGCTCCTCGATTCGCGCGACTTCATACCGGTGATCGCGCCGATCGGCGTGGGCACCGACGGCGTTGCCTACAACATCAACGCGGACCTCGTGGCCGGCAAGCTCGCCGAGACGCTGCAGGCGGAGAAGCTGGTGCTGATGACCAACACGGTCGGCGTGCTGGACAAGAACGGCAGGCTCCTCACCGGCCTCTCCGCGACGGAGATCGACGCGCTGTTCGCGGACGGCACGATTCACGGCGGCATGCTGCCGAAGATCGGGTCGGCGCTGGACGCGGTGAAGAACGGCGTCGCCAGCTCGCACATCATCGACGGGCGCGTCGAACATGCGCTGCTGCTCGAGGTGCTGACCAACGAAGGTGTCGGCACGATGATCCGCGCCGACGACACCGCGCCCGTCCACGCGCGTGCGCCACGCTAGACGACGGTCGCCCCGCAGCCATGGCCAGCAAACCCGGCGAACGCCGTCTCCAGATCCTGCAGACGCTGGCGGCGATGCTCGAGACTCCGCGCGCCGAGAAGGTGACAACCGCGGCACTCGCGGCCAGGCTCGACGTTTCGGAGGCCGCGCTCTATCGGCACTTCGCGAGCAAGGCGCAGATGTTCGAGGGCTTGATCGAGTTCATCGAAACGACGCTGTTCACGCTCGTCAACAAGATCGCGGCCGAGACCCCCGGTGGCGCGGCGCAGGCGCAGCAGAT
Source organism: uncultured beta proteobacterium (assembly GCA_963823215.1). Classification (GTDB taxonomy): domain Bacteria; phylum Pseudomonadota; class Gammaproteobacteria; order Burkholderiales; family Casimicrobiaceae; genus CAIWHR01. The sequence continues at coordinate 340,482 of CAWGKT010000012.1, read as the reverse complement.
CGTCTCCGTGCTGCTCGGATTCGCCGAGAAGAACCCGGGCATGACGCGCGTGCTCATCGGCGACGCCCTCGTCAACGAGGACGAGCGGCTGCAGGCGCGGATGAACCAGCTCTACGACCGGATCGAAGCGGCGCTGCGACAGGCGTTGCGGATCGCGCAGGCGGCGGGCGACTGGCCGGGCGATCCCAGTGCCGACGCGAACGTGCTGGTCGCTTTCGTGCTGGGCCGCTGGCAGCTCTTCGCCAAGAGCGGATTCAAGCGCGGGCCGCAGGACGGCTGGGAAGAGCAGCGCAAGTTCCTGTTCGGTTGAAACTATCGCGCGCGCCGGGCAGGGTCGCGGCGCGCATCACGATCCGGCGCAGACCGGACATTGCGGATCGCGCGGGATCCGGACGTCGCGCCAGCGCATCGCGTAGGCGTCGAGGAGCAAGAGGCGCCCCGCCATCGGCTCGCCGACGCCACCGATGAGCTTCAGCGCTTCGGCGGCCTGCGTCGCGCCGATGATGCCGACGACCGGCGCAAATACGCCCATGATCGCGCAGCGCGTTTCCTCGAGCTCTTCGCCTTCGCCGAACAGGCAGTGGTAGCAGGGCGAGGCGGGATCCCTTGGATCGAATACCGCGATTTGTCCATCGAAGCGGATCGCCGCGCCGGAGACGAGCGGCGTCTTCCCGGCGACACAGGCGCGATTGACGGCATGCCGGGTCGCGAAATTGTCGCTGCAGTCGAGCACAACGTCGGCGCGCGCCACGAGGGGCGCCAGTTCGGCCGGCCCGATTCTGGCCTGCACCGCCTCGACGCGAACTTCCGGGTTGACGGCGGCGAGCCGCGCCTTGGCGGCGGCGACTTTTGGCGCTCCGACATCCGACGTTGCGTAAAGTATCTGCCGCTGGAGGTTCGTGAGGTCGACCGTGTCGGCATCGCATAGCGTGAGCGTGCCCACGCCGGCCGCGACCAGAAACTGCGCGACCGGCGCGCCGAGCCCGCCGGCGCCGATCACGAGCGCGTGCGCGGCGACGAGCTTCGCCTGTGCCTCCAGGCCGAACTCGGGGAGCAGGATGTGGCGGCTGTAGCGGAGGAGTTGCGCGTCGTCCATCGGGTTGGCGGTTCCGAATGTACCGGATCCGGCTGCCTGCGGCATCGACGCCATGATAAGCCCGGGCACTGACCGGAAGCGAAAACGCCCGGCATCGCCGGGCGTTTCGGAGTTTCCCTTGCCGGAGCGCTACTGGGGTTTCGCCTGCGCCGACACGGCCTTCGCGGACGCGATCACCGGCAGACCCTTCAGCTGATTCATCGCCTGCGACAGCTGGAAATCTTCCGCCGAGCCGAACACGATGCGTGACGCCGCGGGCTGCACCTCGGTGCCCGACGAATTGGCCGGCGGTTTTGTCGCGTCGGCGTTGGCCCGCTTGAGTGTCTCGACGGCCCGGGCGGCAGAGGGCTCCTTCCTGCCCGTGTCGAGATGGTTCTCCAGATTGGCCTCGCGGATCCGGGAAGTTGACTCGCGGCCGTCGTCGACGTAGATGTCGGGCTCGATGCCCTTCGCCTGGATCGACCGTCCGGACGGCGTGTAATATCGCGCCGTGGTGAGCTTCAGCCCGGCGTTGTTGCCAAGCGGCAGGATCGTCTGCACGGAGCCCTTGCCGAAGGTCTGCCCGCCGAGCACGACCGCGCGCTTGTGGTCCTGCAGCGCGCCCGCGACGATCTCGGAGGCCGACGCGGTTCCGCCGTCGACCAGCACGACCATCGGTACCTTCTTGACGCCGGCGGGCAGGTCCCGCAGGTAGTCCTCGCCGCGACGAGTGTAATGCTCCCTCGAGGCGGTGAGCCGCATCTTCGCTTCGGCAGTGCGGCCGTCCGTGTAGACGACCAGAGCGTCCTTCGGCAGGAAGGCCGCCGAGACGGCGACCGCCTGGTTGAGCAGGCCGCCGGGATCGCTGCGCACGTCGAGCACAAGGCCCTTCAGGTCACCCTGCTTGTACATGTCCTTCAGCGCCTTCGCCACATCCTCGCCGGTGCGGTCCTGGAATTGCCGCACGCGCAGGTAGCCGTAGCCCGGCTCGAGCACCTTCGCGTTGACGCTCTTGACGTTGATTTCCTCGCGCGTGAGCGGGAAGGTCAGGAGTCCCTCCGCATCCTTGCGCACGACCGTCAGCACGACCGATGTGCCTGGCTTGCCGCGCATCAGTTCGACCGCTTTGGACAGCGGCATCCCGCGCGTCGCGGTGTCGTCGATCTTGACGATGAGATCACCCGACTTGATGCCGGCCCGGAACGCGGGAGTGTCGTCGATCGGGGAGATGACCTTGACGGCCCCATCCTCGACGCCCACCTCGATGCCGAGGCCGCCGAACTTGCCCTGGGTCGAGATCTGCAGATCCTTGTACCCCTCCGCGTCGAGGTAGTCGGAATGCGGGTCAAGCCCGTGCACCATCCCGTTGATCGCTTCCTTGATCAGCTTCTGGTCGGAGACGGGCTCGACGTAATCGCTCTTGATCCGGCCGAACACGGCGGAGAGCAGCTGCAAATCTTCGTAAGGGATCGGCAACTTGGCTTCGCGCTGGGCGATCACCGAAAAATTGAGCGAAAGCAGAACGCCGAGCAACGCGCCCAATCCGATCAGCCCCGCCTTTTTCCAGTTGTTCATCGATGTTTTCCTATTCCGGACGACGCGAGTATACGCCTGGAGCCGCAATGGGCCCCGAGTTGGGATGAGAGCCGGTTGGGCCCCGATGCCGAACGCAAGTTCCATGCCCCGCGGCGATTTTCGAGGCGAGGTATGTCGAAGCGATCTCCGCTATGCGCGATAGTGAGTGGTTACTGACTAGGACAACGAGCCCGGGATAGGCGGTTGCCGTCATGATTGTCACGGCAACGCGACGAGCGACCGACCCGTCATCTCGGACGGCTTCGGCAATCCCATCAGCGCGAGCAGCGTCGGCGCGATGTCCTGCAGCGAGCCGCCGCTCGTCATGACAGTCGGGCGGCCGACGTACACGCAAGGCACGAGGCAGAGCGTGTGCGCGGTATGCGGCTGGCCTGTGACCTCGTCGTGCATCTTCTCGGCGTTGCCGTGATCAGCCGTGATGAGCATCTCGCCGCCTGCGGCGCGCGCGGCCGTCACGACGCGGCCCAGGCAGGTGTCCAGCGTTTCGACCGCCTTGATGGTCGCCTCGAGGTCGCCGGTGTGGCCGACCATGTCGCCGTTGGCGTAGTTGCAGACGATCGCGTCGTACTTCCCGGAGCCGATCGCAGCCACCAGCCTGTCCGTTACCTCGCCGGCGCTCATCTCCGGCTTCAGATCATAGGTGGCGACCTTCGGCGACGGGACGAGGATCCGGTCCTCACCAGGGAAAGGCGTCTCGACGCCGCCGCTGAAAAAGTAGGTGACGTGGGCGTACTTCTCGGTCTCGGCGATCCGCAGCTGGGTGAGTCCGAGCGACGCGACATAGGCGCCGAAGCCGTTGGCGACGGATTGCGGGAGGAACGCGACGGGAAGGTCCCGGAACTCGTCGCCGTAGCTCGTGAGGCAGACGAACGCCGCGAGTTTCGGCACGCGGCGTCTGGGAAACTCGGCGAACGACGCATCAGTCAGCGCGCGCGTGAGCTGCCGCGCGCGGTCCGCGCGAAAGTTCATGAACACGACGGCGTCGCCGTCGGCCATCGTGGCGTTCGGGGCGCCGGGTTCGAGGATCGCCGTCGCGTGAACGAACTCGTCGGTCTCGCCGCGCGCATAGGCGGCGGCGAGACCCGATGCGACGGACTCGGCCGCATGCGGCGCACGGCCGTCGACGAGCAGATCGTAGGCTTCGGCGAGCCGCTCCCAGCGCCGGTCGCGGTCCATCGCGTAGTAACGGCCGACGATCGAAGCGATACGCGCATTCGGCTGCCGCGCGCAGACTTGCTGCAACGAGGCGAGCGACGGGCCGGCGCTTTGCGGCGGCGTATCGCGGCCGTCCAGGAACGCGTGCACGCAGATGCGCGGCGCGCCACCCGCCGCCGCCAGCTCGACCATGGCCGCGATCTGCCGCTCGTGGCTATGGACGCCGCCCGGCGAGACGAGGCCGAGCACGTGCAGGGTCGTACCGTTGGCACGGGTCGCCGCGACGGCGCCCAGCAGCGCCTCGTTGCGCGAGAACTCGCCGGTCTCGATTGCGCGATCGATGCGCGTGAAATCCTGGTAGACAACCCGACCGGCGCCGATGTTGAGGTGGCCCACTTCGGAATTGCCCATCTGTCCATGCGGCAGGCCTACGGCGAACTCGGATGCATCGATCGACGTGTGGGGGCACGACGCGATCAACCGGTCCCAGTTCGGCTTGACCGCTTGCGCGATCGCATTGTCCGGCGTCGGCTCGCGGCAGCCGAAACCATCGAGAATGACGAGGACCACGGGGCGCACGGCGGGGCGTAGGTTGGGCGGCATCGGATTGCGGTGCGAGCGGGCCGCGGCACATGCGGCGGGACGGGTGAGCTATCATTTTACCTTCGTCGCCCCGTGGACCTCCAATTCTCATGTCCTTTCTGCAGAACAACTGGATGCTCATTCTCGTGCTGGTCATGTCCGGTGCCATGCTCGTCTGGCCGCTCGTGCAGCGCCGGATGTCGCCGGCGAAGGACGTCGGCAATCTCGAGGCGACGCGCCTCATCAATTCGGCGAACGCCGTGCTGGTCGACGTGCGCGAGACCAAGGAATTCGAGGGCGGACGCCTGCCGAAGGCCGTCCACATACCGTTGTCGCAGCTCGACAGCCGCGGCAGCGAACTTGCGCGCTACGCCGGTAGGCCCGTCGTCGCCTACTGCATGTCGGGCAATCGCAGCCGCATGGCCGCCCGCGCGCTGGCGCGCCTCGGGTTCAAGGATGTCTACCATCTGCACGGTGGCTATCGGGCCTGGAAGGACGCCGGGCTGCCGGTCGAGAAATGACCACCCCGACGATAACGATGTACTCGACGGCGATCTGTCCGTTCTGCATCCAGGCCGAACGCTTTCTCAGGTCGAAGGGCGTCGCGGCGATAGAGTTCATCCGCGTGGATCTCGATCCGGGGCTGCGGCGGACGATGATGGAGCGCACCGGCCGGCGCACCGTGCCCCAGATCTACGTCGGGGCCGTCCATGTCGGCGGCTACGAGGACCTGGTCGATTTGGACCGGGCCGGCCGTCTCAAGCCATTGCTCGTCGGCATGCCGGAATAGCAAACCTCGCTCGTTATCCCGGCCGGCGAACGTTGCCGGTAGGGTAAAATCAGCTGTTTGACCTTTCCAAGGACCCCATCATGGCCGACCCCCAGCAGCCCGGCGAAGGCGCCCAGGGCGCAGTGTTCTCCATCGACAAGATCTATCTCAAGGACCTTTCGCTCGAGAGCCCCGGCTCGCCGCAATCGTTCCTGACCCAGGAGCAGCCGCAGGTCGAAGTGGGACTGCGCACGCGCGGCGAGCAGGTCCAGCCGGACGTCTACGAGTGCGTGCTGACCGTAACGCTGACGGCGAAGGTCGGCGACAAGACGCTCTTCCTGGCCGAAGCGGCGCAGGCCGGGCTCTTCACGATCCGCGGCGTGCCGGCCGAGCACCTGCAGCCCGTGATCGCGATCAACTGCCCGACGGTCCTCTTCCCCTACATCCGCGAAACCCTGGCCGACGCCGTGACGCGCGCGGGCTTTCCACCGATCCACCTGGCGCCGATCAACTTCGAGGCGCTCTACCAGCAGCAGCTGGCCCAGGCACAGCAGCCGGCGACCGCCGTCAATTGAACAGCCCCCACGCTCACTACGTTCGCTGCCCTTCGCGGGGGCATGCGGCCGCCTTTTCCTTGGCGGTAGTCGTGGCGCTTCCCGTATCGGCCGCGGATTACCGTTCCACGGGCGAGGCGGCAACTCTCCTTTACGACGCCCCGTCGACCAAGGCCAGGCCGCTTTTCGTACTCGGCCGCGACGTGCCGCTCGAGGTGATCGTGCCGGTCGAAGGCTGGATCAAGGTGCGCGATGCCGGGGGCACGATTGGCTGGGTGGAAAAGCGCACGCTGACCGAAAAGCGCATGCTCGTTGTTCGAGTCCCGGTGGCGGAAGTGCGGGCCAATCCGGACGACGCCGCGCCGCTCGTCTTTCGCGCCGAGCAGAACGTCCTGCTGGAACTGGCCGAGCAAGCCGCCGGCGCGAGCACGACGGCGACGCCGGGCTGGGTCGGCGTCAGGCATCGCGACGGCCAGACGGGGTACGTTCGCATCGCGCAGGTATTCGGGCTTTGAGGAACGCGTCAGACACGACCTTGCTGGCCCTCTGCCGTGGGCAGGTGGTTGGCCTGAAATCGTGGCCGACCCTGCTTTCCCCTTGATGGACGGACGGTCTGCCAAGGACCATGGCTGACCCGGGTCTCACCTCGATCGCGGTCATCGGCGCCGGCGCCTGGGGCACGGCGCTTGCCGCGCATCTCTCCCGCCGGGCCGACCTTGCCGTCATGCTCTGGGCACGTGACCGCGAACAGGCGCGCTCGATCGCCGCCCGGCGTGTCAACGAAAGGTATTTGCCGGGCTGCACATTGCCGAGCTCGCTCCTCGTCATGGCCGAAATCGCGGCCGTTGCGGACGCGGACTTGCTCGTTGTCGCGACGCCGGTCGCGGCACTCCCCGCCGTGGCCCGGGAGCTGGCGGCGGCTGGTGCCCGCGCGCCTCTGGTATGGCTTTCGAAGGGCTTCCTCGCGGTTCCCGTAACCGCGGCGTATCCGGCAGGAGTGGCACTCCCGCATCAGATCCTGGCGCGGCTGTGGAACACGCCCGTGGGCGTGGTCTCGGGACCGAGCTTTGCCGAGGAAGTCGCGCGCGGGCTGCCGACGGCCGTCGCGGTCGCCGCGACAGATGCCGCCATTGCGTCACACGTGGCCTCGTTGCTGCGCGCAGAAACACTGCGCGCCTACGAAAGCGACGACATCGCCGGTGTCGAAGTCGGCGGCGCCGTGAAGAACGTGCTGGCGATTGCCGCCGGCGCCAGCGACGGACTGGGCTTTGGCCACAACGCGCGCGCTGCGCTGATCACGCGCGGTCTCGCCGAGACCGGACGCCTGTCCGCGGCGCTCGGCGGCCGGCGCGAGACCTTGATGGGCCTGGCTGGCCTTGGCGATCTCGTGCTCACCTGCACTGGCGACCTGTCGCGCAATCGCCGCGTGGGCCTCGCGCTCGCTGCAGGGAAAACGTTGCCCGAAATTCTCGGCCACCTGGGGCACGTTGCCGAGGGCGTGCCCGCAGCGGCCGCGGTGCGCGGGCTCGCGCGTCATCACGGCGTCGACATGCCGATCTGCGATGCCGTCCATGGGGTGCTCTACGAGGGCCTCGCACCGCGGGATGCCGTCATGCAGCTGCTAAAGCGCGAGCCGCGTTCGGAAAAGCATTAGGCATTGCCCCGGCGGAGCGGCCATCTCGCTGGAGTACCTTCGTGCTTCGCGCTCCGGTATTCGCCCTTGGGGCGGCCCGGCGGGCTCATGCCGGCGCGTACCTCGAGGACGTCAGAGGGCTCCGCTGAGACCGGTCTGCCGCCATGCCTCGTAGACGGCGACCGCCACCGCATTCGACAGATTGAGGCTGCGCACGCCTGGCCGCATCGGGATCCTGAGCCTTGCCTCGGGCGCGAACCGCGAGCGGATGCCGTGCGGCAGCCCTGACGACTCGCGCCCGAACACGAGCACGTCGCCGGCGGCAAAGCGCGCGGCGTACAGTGACGTCGGACCGTCGGTCGTGAACGCGTACCAGCGGCGCGCGCCGTCGCGGTCGAGCACATTGCGGCAGGCGTCGAAATCATGGTGCACGTGCACGCTCGTGTATTCGTGGTAGTCGAGCCCGGCACGCTTCAGTTCGCGATCGTCCATCCGGAAGCCGAGCGGCTCGACGAGGTGCAGGGTCGTCGCGGTGTTGGCGGTGAGGCGGATCACGTTGCCGGTGTTGGGGGGAATCTCGGGGTGCACGAGGACGACGGCGAAACCGGGTGCGGAACGTGCGGCGGTCATGGCGGTGCCGTGTCTTCGTCAGGGCGGCAGCGTGCGCGCGACGACCCAGCATTCGACATGTTCGGCGCCGGCGGACAGCAACGTGCGCGAAGCCTCGGCCAGCGTGGCGCCGGTCGTCATGACGTCGTCGACGAGTGCGACGCGTGCGCCGTGCACCGCGGCGCGTACGGCGAAGGCGCCGCGCACATTCCGGTGGCGCTCCGCCCACGGCAGGGCCGTCTGCGGCGACCCGGCGGTGATTCTCGCCAAGGGCGCCGCGAGCGGCAAGCCGGTGCCGCGGGCGACGCACGCCGCGATCTCGCGCGCCTGGTTGAAGCCCCGGTCGCGCTGACGCTCCGCCGCGAGCGGAAGGGCCACGATGCAATCCGGCCGATCGCGGCCCATCCGACCCGCGAACGTGGCGCGCACGGTGGCCGCGAGCGCGTCGCCGGCCCACTGCGCGAGCGCGATGCGGCCGCCGAACTTGATGTGCTGGAGCAGCCGATCGACCGGAAACGCATAGGCGAATGCGGCTACGGTGCCGGCGTACGGCGGTGGGAGCGCAAGGCATGCGCCGCATGCGCCGTCCCTTGCCGAAGGGAGCGCGCAGCCCGGGCACGCCGCGCCAACCCGAGGCAGCGCCTCGGCGCAGGCGTCACACAACATGGCGCCGGCAGTGCGTCCGACGCAGAGCTCGCAGCGCTGCGGGAGCAGCAGACGCAGGACGGCCGCAGCGCGCACGCCGCCGCCGCCGGCGGCGATGCAGTCAAATGATTCTGCGTTCGCATTTGACAAGAACCGGACCTCCCTCGACACTCGACGCCGATTGTAAGCGCCGTGGACGAGCGCCTGGCGCGAAGCGCGCGCATTGGCCGCGCCGCTTCCGAATTCGCCGTGAAGGTAACCCGAAGGTCGCCGCAATGACATCCGCCGAACGCATGAGTGCCGCCCACCCGAACCGTCTGGCCCGTCGACGCAAGCCGAAGCGGGCTTCGGCGCGCTGGACCGTGGAACGCATCGTCGAATTGTTCGCGCTTCCGTTTCCCGAGCTCCTGTTTCGTGCGCAGGAAGTGCACCGTGCGCATCATGCGGCGAATACCGTGCAGCTCTCGACGCTGATCTCGATCAAGACCGGCGGCTGTCCCGAGGACTGCGGCTACTGCCCACAGGCCAAGCGCTACCACACGGGCGTTGCGGAGCAGGCCCTCGTTGACCTCGATGCTGTCCTTGCCGCCGCCCGCGCGGCGCGCGCCCAGGGCGCCACGCGCTTCTGCATGGGCGCCGCGTGGCGCGGACCAAAGGCACGCGATCTTGCGCCGGTGCTCGCGATGGTGCGTGAAGTGAAGGCGCTCGGGCTCGAGACGTGCTGCACGCTCGGCATGCTGAAGGACGGCCAGGCGGACGAGCTGAAGGCCGCCGGGCTCGACTATTACAACCACAATCTCGACACGTCGGCCGAGTTCTACGGCGAGGTGATCACGACGCGCGATTACCAGGACCGGCTCGACACGCTCGACCGCGTTCGCGGCGCGGGCATCGGCGTCTGCTGCGGCGGCATCGTCGGGATGGGCGAATCCGCGGCGCAGCGCGCGGGGCTTATTGCGCAGCTCGCGAACATGGACCCGTATCCGGAGTCGGTGCCGATCAACCATCTGGTGCAGGTCGAAGGCACGCCGCTCCACGACCGCTTCGGCGGCACCCTCGCGCTCGACCCCTTCGAGTTCGTGCGCACGATCGCCGTCGCGCGCATCACGATGCCGAAAGCGATGGTGCGGTTGTCAGCGGGCCGGCGCGAACTGGGGGACGCCATCCAGGCACTGTGCTTCCTTGCCGGCGCGAACTCGATCTTCTACGGTGACAAGCTGCTGACGACCGGCAACCCCGACGTCGCGGCCGACCGCGCGCTGCTGGCGAAGCTGGGGCTCACACCCGCCACGTGACGTCAGCATTGATCGCCGACCTCGAGCGCGGCCTCGCAGCGCGGGAGGCTGCGGGACTGCAGCGGATCCGGCGCACGCTAGCGTCGCCTCAGGGCGTTCGCTTCGTTGTCGACGGACGAGAGGTCGTTTCCTTCGCGAGCAACGATTACCTCGGTCTCGCCAATCACCCGGAGGTCGTCGCGGCCGCGCGCGAAGGCGCGACGCGCTGGGGTGTCGGCGCGGGCGCGTCGCACCTCATCTGCGGCCACTTCGCGCCGCACGCGGCGCTCGAAGCCGAGCTTGCCGCATTCGCGCGACCATGCGCGGGGGCGCTGGCACTGAACTTCTCGTCCGGGTATCTCGCCAATCTCGCCATCCTCACCACCCTGGCCGGGCGCGGCGATGCGGTCTTCGCGGACCGGCTGAACCACGCGTGCCTCAACGACGGCGCGCTCCTGTCCCGCGCGGAGTTCGTCCGTTATCCGCATGCCGATGCGTCGGCATTGCGGCGCCGCCTGGCGGCGTCAAAGGCGAAGCGCAAGCTGATCGCCACCGACGCCGTGTTCAGCATGGACGGCGACCTGGCACCGCTGCCGTCGCTGTGCGCGCTCGCCGAGGAGTTCGACGCGTGGCTCGTCGTCGACGACGCGCACGGCTTCGGCGTGCTGGGCTTGGGCGAGAACGGGGGACGTGGCACGCTCGCGCATTTTGGGCTCGCCCACGAACGAATCGTATACATGGGCACGCTCGGCAAGGCGGCCGGGGTCGCGGGCGCGTTCGTCGCGGCGCACCCCGCGGTGATCGAGACGCTGGTCCAGAACGCGCGGTCTTATGTCTTCACGACGGCGGGGCCACCGCTCGTCGCCGAAGCGTTGCGCGCGAGCCTCCGGATCCTGCGCGACGACACCGCGCGCCGGGCGCACCTCTTCGAGCTGATCGCCCGCTTCCGCTCGCGCCTCTCCTCCTTGCCGTGGGCGCTGCCAGGTTCGCCGACGGCGATTCAGCCGCTCGTGGTCGGCGCCAGCGCGGCGGCAGTCGAGTTCGCCGACGAGCTTTGGCGCCGCGGCTTCTGGGTGCCGGCGATCCGGCCGCCGACCGTGCCGAAGGGAGCGGCGCGGCTTCGGGTCGCGCTATCGGCGGCGCACACGCGGGAAGACGTCGACACGCTCGCCGACGCGCTGGCTGAACTCGCCACCGCGTTTGGTTCGATTCGTGCGCGATGAGCGGAACGCTGCACGTGGACGCGACGGGGCATGGTCCGCCGCTCGTGCTGCTCCACGGCTGGGCGATGCACTCGGACATGTGGGGACCGCTGCTGCCGCGGCTCGCGCAACGGTTTCGCGTGCACGCAGTCGATCTGCCGGGACACGGCCGCAGTGCGCCGCTGCGAGCGTTCGCGCTGGATGACATCGTCGCGGCACTTGCTTCCGTCGTCGCCGACGACACACGCCCGCTTACCGTGCTCGGCTGGTCGCTGGGCGGTCTCGTCGCCATGCGCTGGGCGCGACTGGAGCCGGCGCGGGTCGGGCGCCTCGTGCTGGTCGCGACGTCACCCCGCTTCGTCGCCGGCGACGATTGGCCGCACGCGATGTCTGACGAGACGCTGGCGCGGTTCGGAGACGAATTGGACGTCGCGTGGAAGCTCACTATCCAGCGTTTCCTCGCGCTGCAGCTGCACGGGAGCGAGCACGGTCGCGCGACGCTGGCGGCGCTGAAGAACCGGGTCTTCGCCCGTGGCGAGCCTTCGCCGAACGCGCTCTTGGGTGCGCTCGCATTGATCCGGAGCGCGGATCTGCGTGGCGAAATCGGTGCCATCACGCAGCCGACGCTGGTTGTTTCCGGCGCCCGCGACACGCTCGCGCTGCCCGGGGCCGGCCGGTGGCTTGCCGATCACCTTGGGAATGCGCGCTTCGCGCTGGTCCACGGTGCCGCGCACGTGCCGTTTCTTTCGCATGCCGACGCCTTCAGCGCGGCGCTCGACCCGTTTCTCGATGACTGCTGACGTCCCTCCCGACAAGGATCCCGGCGCCATCGACGCCCGTGCGGTGCGCCGTCATTTCGCGCGGGCCGCCGCGACCTACGATGGTGCGGCGGTCCTGCAACAGGAAGTAGGGCGACGGATGGCCGAGCGGCTCGACGTGGTGAAACTCGCGCCTGGCGCCATCCTTGACGCCGGCTGCGGCACCGGTGACGCGCAGGGCGGACTCGCGCTGCGCTATCCGGCCGCACGCCGGATCGCCGTGGATATCGCGCTGCCGATGCTCGGCATGGCGCAAGCCAAAGCCGGGCAACGGCGGTCTGCGCTCGCCCGTATCCTTTCGGCGTTCACGGGCCATCCCGGCGGCGGGGAAACGGACTTCGTCTGCGGCGACGTCGCTGCGCTGCCGTTTGCCGGAGGATCGTTCGATCTCGTATGGAGCAACCTGATGCTGCAATGGGTCGGCGACCTGCCGGCGGCACTCGCCGAGCTCGGCCGCGTGCTGCGTCCCAAAGGCCTCGTCTCGTTCTCCACCTTCGGCCCCGACACGCTGCGGGAATTGCGCGCGGCCTTCGCCGGCATCGACCGCCACGTGCATGTCAGCCGGTTCATCGACATGCACGACATCGGCGACATGCTGGTCAGCTCCGGTTTCGGCGACCCGGTAATGCACATGGAGCTGTTCACGCTGACCTACGCCGATGCGCCGGCGATGCTGCGCGATCTGAAGGCGATCGGGGCGACCAATGCCACACGGGCGCGGCCGCGCGCGCTTATGGGCCGGGCCCGCTGGGGGCGAGCGTTGGCGTCGCTCGACGCGGCGCGGCGGGACGGACGGATTCCGGCCACGTTCGAGGTGATCTACGGCCACGCGTGGAAGGTGGCGCCGAAGCGGACCGCGGACGGTCATGCGATCGTGCGGTTCGATATTTAGCCATACCATAAATAGGGTTATGTTTCGTTGTGCGCGAGACGCGAATTCGCGGCAACAAATCGCCGGGTCGCGTTCTCGCCGTCCGTCTCCTCATTGGCTTCCAATCGCTGAAGTGTTATGAGACACTCGACCGCGGCACGGCATTCAAGTATGTCGGGCGCGGTCGTGGCGTGCCCAACGATGGCGCCTGCATTCCAAAGTACTTCGACGGCAACAAGAGCTCGCGATCGAGCCAGCGTCGAGACTGGAGGAACCGATGAATTGCCTCTACTATCTCGCGCCCACGCTCGAGAGCACGCATCGGATTTCCGATGATCTGCATGCCGCGGGACTGAGGGATTTCTTCCTTCACGTCATCTCCAAGGACGAATCGGGACTGAAACAGGAACATATCCACTCCAGCAATTATCTGGAGACGCTGGACATTGTTCGCGATGGCTTGATCGGCGCGGGTATCGGCGCCGCAGCGGGACTGGTCGGCGCCGGATTGCTGATGTACTTCGCGCCGTTCGGTCCCGACATTCCTCATTACGTCTATTTCGTGATTGTCGCGGTGGCCACGATGTTCGGCGCATGGGAAGGTGGCCTGACCGGGATCGCCACGGAGAACAAGAACCTCAGGAAGTTCCACCGCGACATCGAGGCCGGCAAGTTCCTGATCCTGATCTATGCGCGGAAGGAGCAGGGCGCCACGGTCAGATCCCTGATGCGTACTCGTCATCAGGAAGCCGAGTTCGTCGCCGTCAACAAGCATTTCATCAACCCGTTCCGACCGGTCAGGCGAAGGCACCCTGCTCCCCAAGGCCATGAAAGTGCACTGCAGCGGGACTGAGCGCGTGGCCGTCAGCAAATCGTTGCTCCCAACTGGCCACCAGCGCCGGGCGCGGGCCAGGAACGTCGTCCCGTCCGGCGGTTCGTAGATTTCACCCGTTGCCGCCCGCGAAGTTCCGTCCAATCAACCGGGGCCGCCGCCATGGTCGTCGCAATCGTATTGGTCTTGCTGGTCGTCGGCTCCGTCCTGTTTCACTACCTGAGCCCGTGGTATTTCACGCCGATCGCATCCAATTGGGGCACGATCGACGACACCGTGACGATCACCTTCTGGGTGACGGGATTTGTCTTCGTCACCGTCAATCTGTTCCTGGCGTATTGCGTGGTGCGCTACCGGCACGCCAAGGGAAAACGGGCGATGTACGAACCCGAGAACAAGAAGCTGGAGGGGTGGCTCGTCGTTTTGACTTCGGTGGGAGTCGCCGCGATGTTGGCCCCCGGTTTGGTGGTCTGGGCGAAATTCGTCGACGTTCCGAAAGACGCGGCGGTGTTCGAGGTCGTGGGCAAGCAGTGGCACTGGGGCTATCGCTTTCCCGGCAACGACGGCATGCTCGGCACCGCTGACGCCCGGTTCGTCAGCGACAAGAATCCGTTCGGGCTCAATCCGGACGACCCGCTCGGACAGGACGACGTCCTGATTGCGAGCCCGGAGCTCCACCTTCCCATGGGCCGGCCGTTCAAGGCACTGCTCCGCTCCATCGACGTCCTGCACAACTTCACCGTCCCGCAATTCCGGGTCAAGATGGACCTGGTGCCGGGGCTGGTGACCTACGTCTGGTTCACGCCACGCGGGCCGGGAAGTTCGACGTGCTCTGCGAAGAATTATGCGGTGTCGCCCATTTCACGATGCGCGGCAAGGTCGTAGTGGAAGAAGAGCCTGCGTTCCGGGCCTGGTTGAGCAGCTATCCAACATTCGCGCAAGCCTCGGCTCACGTCGCCGGCAATGCGGGCGCAGGCGAGCCGCTCTATGCCGTGTGCGCTGCCTGCCATGGCCTGCAAGGGGAGGGCAATCCTGCGCTGAATTCGCCGAAATTGAGCGGGCAGGGAGACTGGTACCTGAAGCGGCAATTGCATTACTTCAAGACGGGCGCGCGGGGTGCGCACGAAAAGGATGCCTTTGGCAGGATGATGGCGCCGATGGCGGCGACGTTGGCAGATGACGCTGCCATCGATAACGTCGTCGCCTTCATCAAGACGCTTGCCGGATCGTCCGGCCCCAACCACGCTGACGAAGATTGTGGGTGGCGGCCCGGCGCTCTATCAGACCTGCGGGGCCTGTCACGGTGCCGATGGGCGGGGCATTCAGGCTACGAATGCGCCACGCCTCAAGGGCATGAGCGACTGGTACATGGTGACGCAATTGAAGAATTTCAAACACGGGGTTCGTGGCGCGCATTCCAAGGACCTGTACGGCCAGCAGATGGTATCCCTGGCCGCATCGCTGACCGATGACCAGGCGATCGATGCCGTCGTCGCCTACATCAATACGTTCAGATGAGATCCGGGCGAATCACGCGAGATGACGGATTGGCGGAAAGGAAATCGCAATGACCTACGTTGCGCATGACGAATCGGCTTTCGTTCCCCCGGTCGAAGTGGAAGAACCGGAGCTCTACCACCCGAAAACGTTCATCGGGAAGTACATCTGGAGCCAGGATGCCAAGGTAATCGCCGTCCAGTATTCGATCACGGCGATTGCGGTGGGGCTGGTCGCATTGGTGCTGTCGGGAATCATGCGGCTGCAGCTGGGATTCCCGAACACGTTTTCCTTCATCACGCCGAGCACCTACCTTCAGTTCGTCACGATGCACGGCATGATCATGGTGATCTACCTGCTCACGGCGCTGTTCCTCGGCGGCTTCGGCAACTATCTCATCCCGCTGATGGTGGGCGCCCGCGACATGGTCTTCCCGTATGTCAACATGGTGAGCTACTGGGTCTATCTGTTCGCCGTGTTGTTGCTGATGGCAAGCTTCTTCGTGCCGGGCGGACCCACGGGCGCCGGCTGGACCCTGTACCCGCCGCAGGCCATTCTCTCGGGGACGCCGGGGGCGAGTTGGGGGATCATCCTGATGCTCGTTTCGCTGGCGTTCTTCATCATCGGGTTCACGATGGGCGGATTGAACTATGTGGTGACCGTATTGCAGGCGCGTACGCGCGGAATGACGATGATGCGATTGCCCTTGACGATATGGGGCATTTTCATGGCCACGATACTGGCGCTGCTGGCCTTTCCCGCATTGTTCGTCAGTGCCATCATGATGACGCTCGACCATCTGCTGGGCACGAGCTTCTTCATGCCCGCCATCGTCGCGCAGGGGCAGCCTCTCGCCCACAACGGCGGCAGCCCGGTGCTGTTTCAGCATCTGTTCTGGTTCTTCGGCCATCCCGAGGTCTACATCGTCGCCCTGCCGGCGTTCGGCATCGTTTCCGACCTCATCAGCATCAATGCCAGAAGGAACATCTTCGGCTACCGGATGATGGTCTGGGCGATTCTGGCCATCGGCGGCCTCAGCTTCATCGTGTGGGCGCATCACATGTACGTCAGCGGCATGAACCCGTATTTCGGGTTCTTTTTCGCCACCACCACGCTGATCATCGCCGTTCCGACGGCGCTCAAGGTCTACAACTGGGTCCTGACACTATGGCGTGGCGACATTCACCTCACCGTTCCCATGCTGTTTGCCATCGGCTTCGTTTTCACCTTTGTCAATGGCGGGTTGACGGGCCTGTTCCTGGGTAACGTGCCCGTGGATCTCCCGTTGTCCGACACCATGTTCGTGGTTGCCCATTTCCACATGGTGATGGCGGTGTCACCGATCTTGGTGGTGTTCGGGGCGATCTATCACTGGTACCCCAAGGTCACGGGCCGGATGCTTAACGACACGCTGGGCAAATTCCACTTCTGGGTCACGTTCCTCGGAACCTATGCCATTTATTATCCGATGCATTACCTCGGGATACTGGGCGTGCCGCGCCGGTACTTTGCGATCGAAAATACGGACTTCATTCCCCAGTCGGCACACTCGTTGAACGCCGGCATCTCGATTGCAGCGTTGATCGTGGGAGCTGTTCAGCTCGTGTTCCTGTACAACCTGTTCGTGAGCTATTTCAAGGGCAAGCCATCGGGTGGCAACCCATGGCGCGCCACGACGCTGGAGTGGCAGACCCCGGACACGCCGCCGAAGCACGGCAACTTCGGCCCGGCGCTACCCGTGGTTTACCGCTGGGCGTACGACTATAGCGTGCCCGGCGCCGCCGAGGACTTCATTCCGCAAAACCAGCCGCCGGCAACGCGAGCCGCCGGCGCCATAGGAGCGTAGTCGTGACCTACGCATTGCTGTTCCTGAGCGCCATCATGGCCGTTGTTGTGTGGTGGCTGGCTCGGCATACGCTGAATGTGGCTCCCTGGAAGGCGCAGACCGGGATTGAAATCGCTCGCGGCAACGGTGAGCTGGCCCTGCTTCCGGTGCAGGTCGGCCTTGGGGCGTTCCTCGCGGTCGCCACGTCGCTCTTTGCACTGCTCATCAGTGCCTACCACATGCGAATGATGGAGGACGACTGGACCACGCTGGACCTCCCGCGCGTGCTGTGGCTCAACACCGGCGTGCTGATCCTGGCCAGCATCGCCATGCAATGGACGCGCGTTGCGGCACGACGGGGACGCCTGGACGGCGTGAAAAAAGGCCTGCTGGCCGGAGGCGCCTTCACCTCTGCCTTTCTGGCCGGACAGCTTTGGGCGTGGCAACAACTGGATGCGTCGGGGCACTATACGTCCGCCAATCCCGCATTCGCGTTCTTCTTCCTCCTCACGGCGTTGCACGGCCTGCACCTGGTGGGCGGCCTGTGGGTCTGGGCCAGGGCGACCACACGGTCGTTGCGCGGCGTCGAGGTCGGCAAGGTCCGCCTGAGCGTGGAGCTGTGCACCGTGTACTGGCACTATCTGCTGCTGGTTTGGGCGGTCTTGTTCGCGGTATTGCTGCACACACACAGCTAGAGGGAGTCAATCCACATGACGCAACCCGCGCTTGTGAGTACGGGACAAGCCCTTCCGTTATCCGCCGGCATGCCAGGTGTGGTCGCCGATTGGTCATCGGACCAGCGCGCGTTCAAGAACGTCCCCTGGGGCAAGGCGATGATGTGGATCTTCCTGCTCAGCGACACCTTTATCTTCAGCTCCTTCCTGATCTCATACATGACGGTGCGGATGTCCACGCAGGCTCCGTGGCCCAATCCCAGCGAAGTCTTCGCGTTGACCATCGGCGGCCAGAGCATCCCGCTGATCCTGATCGCGATCATGACGTTCGTCCTGATCAGCAGCAGCGGGACGATGGCCCTGGCCGTCAACTACGGCTATCGCAAGGACCGCGTCAAGACCTTCTGGCTGCTGCTCGCCACCGCAGTGTTGGGCGCCACGTTCGTGGGGATGCAGGCCTTCGAGTGGACGAAGCTGATCGTGGAGGAGGGCATACGTCCCTGGGGCAACCCGCTGGGCGCGGCGCAGTTCGGCGCGAGTTTTTTCATGATCACCGGCTTTCATGGCACCCACGTGTCGATTGGCGTCATCTTCCTGATCATCGTCGCGATCAAGGTATTGCGGGGCGACCTCGACCAGGAGAAGCCGGGATTCCTGACCGGCCGGAAGGGCAACTACGAGATGGTGGAGACGATGGGCCTGTACTGGCATTTCGTCGATCTCGTCTGGGTGTTCATCTTCGCGGTTTTCTATCTCTGGTAAGAAGAAAAATCATGGCATACGCAGAAGGGCAGCACGCTCCTGCCGCAGCGCATGGGCAGGTCGCGGCGGGGAAGCACCGCGTCGAGGGTCAGCAGCACCCGCTCGGCGTCTACTTCAAGATCTGGGGTTTGCTGTTTGTGCTTAGCGCCGCGTCGTACGCGGTCGACTACTTCCATGTCCAGAGTTACCTCCGGTGGTCGCTGATCATCGTGTTCATGCTGTTGAAGGCGGGGCTCATCATCGCGGTCTTCATGCACATGCTCTGGGAGCGGCTGGCCATGGTCTATGCCATCCTGGTCCCGCCGCTGCTGCTGCTGGTCCTGCTGGGGATCGGGGCGTTCGAAGCGGACTACACGTTCCTGACGCGAGGCACGTTCTTCGGCCCGGCAGTGGCGGTGGTGCCGGCAAAGCATCCGTAAACCGCGACCTGGAGTTTTCGCCGTTGGGCGATCCCGGCCGGTCTTTCGTGCACGGGGAACCAAGCGCGAACAGGTTCCTAACCCGGTTGGCGGAGCTCCTCGAGTGGGCGCGTGACGCGCTCGCGTGACATGGCCCGCGGCATCTTCATCACGGGCACCGACACCGGCGTCGGCAAGACCTTCATCGCGGCCGCGCTGCTTCGCGCACTGGCTGGCGCGGGGTACCGGGCCGTTGGCATGAAGCCGGTGGCGGCCGGCCTCGCCTTGGGCGAAACGGTGCATGGGGACGCGCGGGCGCTCATTGCAGCGGGCAACGTCGCCGCGGCGCCCGCCGAGGTCAATCCGTTTGTGTTCGCGCCGCCGATCGCCCCCGAGCTTGCTGCCAGGGCTGCCGGCGTGACGATCGACTTCGATCGTATCGCCGCGGCCTACGCGCGACTCGCCGTGATGGCGGACGTGATCGTCGTCGAAGGTGCCGGCGGGGCGCTGGTCCCTCTCGGCCGCAGCACCGATATGCTCGACATTCCGGCGCGCCTCGGTCTGCCGGTGCTCCTCGTGGTCGGCATCCGGCTGGGCTGCCTCAATCACGCGCTGCTTTCGGCGCTCGCAATTTCGGCCCGCGGCCTTCGCTTCGCGGGCTGGGTCGCAAACCGGATCGATGTGGACATGCGCGAAGGCGATGCGAACATCGCGGCGCTTGTCGACCGGCTGCCCGCACCGCTTTGCGCGGATGTTGCGTGGCGCACGGGAGGCGCGCAGGCATTCACGGCCGACCGTGCGGCATTGCGCGAACTCGGGTTCGGCTTGCCCGCAGACGATTGAGGGTGCATGGCGGTTGGGTCGCGAGCGTTTGCCGCGTGCTTGATTCGTGCTAGACTCGCCCGCTTTTTGCGGCAATTGCGCGATACGATACGCGATCGAGGGACGCATGGCGTTTACCGAATTCAAGACACAGTTCCGGCGCCTGCTGGCGAGCCTGGCACTGGCGCTGGCCGGTTCCGGCACGGCGCTCGCCGTTCCGGAGTGGAACCTGCAGTCGCCCGTGACGCCTATCGCGCACCAGATGTACGACCTGCACACCTTCATCTTCTGGATCTGCGTCGTCATCTTCGTTGCTGTCTTCGGCGTGATGTTCTACTCGATGTTCCGGCATCGGAAGTCATTGGGGCATCAGGCCCACCCATTTCACGAGAACACGATCGTCGAGATCGTCTGGACGGTGATCCCGTTCCTGATCCTCCTCTTCATGGCCTTCCCGGCGACGAAGACGATACTCGCCATGAAGGATACGTCGGCACCCGGCTTGACGATCAAGGTCACCGGGTACCAGTGGAACTGGAACTACGACTATCTGCAGGACGGCTTCGATTTCTACTCGAACCTCTCCACGCCAGTTGCGCAGATCGAGAATCGCGCACCCAAGGGTGAACATTACCTGCTCGAGGTCGATAACCCGCTGGTCGTGCCGGTCGATACCAAGGTGCGTCTCCTGATCACCGCCGGCGATGTGATCCACGCGTGGTGGGTCCCCGCATTCGGTGTGAAGCAGGATGCGATCCCCGGCTTTGTCCGCGACTCCTGGTTCAGGGCGGAAAAGGTCGGCGTATATCGCGGCCAGTGCGCCGAGCTTTGTGGCAAGGCGCACGGCTTCATGCCCATCGTGGTCGAGGTGAAATCAAAGGAAGACTATGCGAAGTGGGTGGACGAACAGAAGAAAAAAGCGCCTGCCGCCGCCGACCCGAACCGCATTTGGGAATTGAAGGACCTCGTTTTTGCCGGCGAAAGGGTTTACGCCGCCAATTGCGCGGCCTGCCACCAGGCGAACGGCAAGGGTGTTCCCGGGGCGTTTCCGGCGCTGGACGGCTCGAAGGTCGTCACCGGGCCGAAGGCCGCACAAATCGCGCTGGTGCTGAACGGAAAGCCCGGGACGGCAATGCCGCCCTGGACGCAGCTGTCCGACGCCGACCTCGCCGCGGTCATCACGTATACGCGCAATGGCCTGGGCAACAAGACGGGCGAAGCGCTGCAGCCGTCCGAGATCAGAGCCGCGCGTCGGTAGGACCCGCACAATACGTTCTGGAGACATCGACAGATGAGCACCATCGCCCACGATCATGCCAACGGCTACGGGCACGACGAGCACGCGCACCACCCGAGCGGAATCACGCGCTGGCTGACCACGACCAACCACAAGGACATCGGCACGATGTATCTGTGGTTTTCGTTCACGATGTTCCTGGTCGGCGGCACGATGGCGATGATCGTCCGGGCCGAGTTATTCCAGCCTGGGTTGCAGGTGGTGGATCCCGAATTCTTCAACTCGATGACGACGCTGCACGGCCTCATCATGGTGTTCGGGGCGATCATGCCGGCGGCGGTGGGGTTCGCCAACTGGCAGATCCCGCTGATGATCGGCGCGCCGGACATGGCGTTCGCGCGGATGAACAACTGGAGCTTCTGGCTGCTCCCGCCGGCCGCGATCCTGCTCGTCACGTCGCTGTTCGTTCCCGGCGGGGCCGCGGCGGGAGGCTGGACGATGTATCCGCCGCTAACGGTCCAGGCGGGGATGGGGATGGACCTCACGATTTTCGCCGTCCACATTCTGGGTGCGTCGTCGATCATGGGCTCGATCAACATCATCACGACCATCCTGAACCTGCGCGCGCCCGGCATGACGCTGATGCGGATGCCGCTGTTCTGCTGGACGTGGCTCATCACGGCCTACCTGCTGATCGCCGTGATGCCGGTGCTCGCGGGTGCCGTGACCATGCTGCTCACCGACCGCCACTTCGGCACCAGCTTCTTCAACGCGGCCGGCGGCGGCGATCCGGTGCTGTTCCAGCACGTGTTCTGGTTCTTCGGCCACCCCGAGGTCTACATCATCATCCTGCCGGCCTTCGGCATCATCTCCCAGATCATCCCGACGTTCGCCCGGAAGCCGCTGTTCGGCTACGCGTCGATGGTCTACGCGACCGCCGGCATCGCGATCCTGTCGTTCATCGTCTGGGCGCACCACATGTTCACCACGGGGCTGCCGACGGCCGGGCTCCTGTTCTTCATGTACGCGACGATGCTCATCGCGGTGCCCACGGGCGTGAAGGTGTTCAACTGGCTGGCGACGATGTGGCGCGGCTCGATGACCTTCGAGACGCCGATGCTGTTTGCGATCGGCTTCCTGTTCCTGTTCACGCTGGGCGGCTTCACGGGCCTGGTCTGCGCGATCACGCCGGTCGACATCCAGATCCAGGACACCTACTACATCGTCGCCCATTTCCACTACGTCATGGTGGCAGGCAGCCTGTTTGCGTTCTTCGGCGGCGCGTACTACTGGATACCCAAGTGGTCGGGCACGATGTACAACGAAAAACTGGGGGAGATCCATTTCTGGTCGTCGATGATCTCGTTCAACATCACGTTCTTCCCGATGCACTTCCTGGGGCTGGCCGGAATGCCCCGCCGGATTCCCGACTACGCGCAGCAGTTCGCCGACTGGAACATGATCGCGTCGGTCGGTGCCTTCTGGTTCGGCGCCTCGCAGCTGCTGTTCCTCTACGCGATGGTGCAGTGCGCACGCGGCAAGGGCGAGAAGGCCCCGGCCAAGCCGTGGGACGGCGCGGACACGCTGGAGTGGACGCTGCCGTCGCCGATTCCGTACCACACGTTCGAGACGCCGCCGACCGTCAAGTGACCGCCGACCCGACCCAGGCGACGCGCGCTGCCATGCCCGCCGGCACAACGCCGGAGCGGGACGTGCCCGCTCGCCTCCGGGCGTCGAACCGCAGGACCGCGCTCACGCTGGTGTCGATCGCCATCGTGTTCTTCTTCGGCATCATCGCCACCAAGTTCATGGGAGAGCCGGCGACCGGCATCGGCGTCGTGGGCGCCGCCGTCCTGCTCTACCTCGTCGTGGCCATCGGGCGCAACCTGCGCGACAAGCGATGAACCTCGCGCAGCGACACGACAACCGGCTGCTGCTGGCGAAGCTTACCGTCATCGTCATCGGGATGTTCGGCTTCGGTTATGCGCTCGTGCCGTTCTACGAGAAGATCTGCGAGGTCACCGGACTGCGCAACATCGCCCAGGCCGACGCGGTGCGGAACACCCAGGTCGACGCGACGCGCGACGTGCGCATCGAGTTCGACTCCAACATCCGCAAGCTGCCGTGGCAATTCCGAGCGCTCACACGGGTGGTCGACGTGCATCCCGGTGAACTGCGTCAGGTGATGTTCGAGATCGTCAACACGACCGACCGGCCGCTGACCGGACAGGCCATCCCGAGCTACGGGCCGCCGCATGCGGCGCAGTACTTTCGCAAGCTCGAGTGCTTCTGCTTCTCGCAGCAGACGCTGCAGCCCGGCGAGCGGCGGCAGATGCCGGTCGTGTTCGTCGTCGATGCGGCGCTGCCGGCGGATGTTGCGATCATCACGCTGTCGTATACTTTTTTCGAAGTCGAGGGCGCAGGCAAGTCCTGATCAACGCGGCGGGTGCGCTTCGTTCGCGCCCGCCGGTCCAACGAGAGGTTTCCAGCGATGAGCGCAGCACCGACCGGCGCCAAGCCGTATTACTTCGTACCACAGCCCTCGTATTGGCCGCTCGTCGGATCCGTTGCACTGCTCCTGCTCGGCATGGGGGCGGCCTTCTGGATGAACAGCGTCGCCGCCGGGCCGTGGATGGTGGCAGCCGGCTTCGCCGTCCTGGTCGTGATGCTGTTCGGGTGGTTCGGCACCGTAATCGGCGAATCCGAGGCGCGCCTATACAACAAGAAGGTGGACGCGTCGTTCCGCTGGAGCATGAGCTGGTTCATCTTCTCCGAGGTGATGTTCTTCGCCGCGTTCTTCGGTGCGCTGTTCTACATCCGCAGCCTCTCGGTGCCGGATCTCGGCAGCCTGACGTCGAAGCTTCTCTGGCCCGATTACACGGCGGACTGGCCGACGGTGGGCCCGTACATCAAGGAGTCGTTCACGCCGATGGGGGCGATCGGGATCCCGCTGCTCAACACGATCATCCTGCTCAGTTCCGGCTTCACGCTGACGGTCGCGCACCATGCGCTCAAGGCGGGGCACCGCGGCGCGCTCAAGCTCTGGCTGTTCGCGACCATCGCGCTGGGCTTCACGTTCATCGGCTTCCAGGCCTACGAGTACATACACGCGTACAGCGCGCTCAACCTCAAGCTGACGACCGGCGTCTACGGCTCGACTTTCTTCATGCTGACCGGGTTCCATGGCGCGCACGTGACCATCGGCGCCATCATGCTGTCGGTGATGCTGGCGCGCGCGATCAAGGGCCATTTCGACAACGAGCACCACTTCGCGTTCGAGGCGGCAGCGTGGTACTGGCACTTCGTCGACGTTGTCTGGCTGCTCCTGTTCGTGCTGGTCTACTGGCTCTGACGGGGCAGCCTTCGCAACGAAGCAAAAGCCGCGCCGCTTTTGCCTGGAGACGTCCCGGGACGCGTTCAGCGCAGTCCGGTCGGGGCGATCCACCCGAGTTTGTAGGAGGCGACCAGGAACGCGACGAGCGCGGCGGACAGCGCCACGCGGATCCCCAGCGCCTTGACCATGCGTGTGCCCTGGCCGCGATCGTGGTAGAGATAATAGAGCGCCGAGAACAGGCTCGCGATGACCGCCACGAGACCCGCGATGATGATGATCTTCACGCCGCTCGCTCCATTTGTCGAGTGTAGAGGATGCGGCCGTCGATGCCAAACACGATGATCGCCGTAGACGAAGGCAGTCCGGCGGTCTTGCCCGCGCGTCGATTGCGCCCCCGTCTCGTGCCCACGCTCGCGACGATCGCGGTGGTGGCCACATGCGTGGTCGCCGGCAACTGGCAGCAGGACCGGATGCACGCGAAGGAGTCGCTGCGCAGGCAATACGACGCAGCGGCGACGGCGGCGCCGGTCGCCCTTGCGAGCTTGCCCGCCACCATCAATTGGCCATCGCTGCGCTACCGTCCCGTAGTCGCCACCGGCGAGTACCTGGCCGACCGGCAGATCTTCATCGACAACAAGGTGACGGCCGGGCGTGCGGGCTTCCACGTCGTGACGCCGCTTGCGCTAGCCGACGGTCGTGTCGTGCTGGTCAATCGCGGCTGGATCGCGCAGACGTCCTCCCGGGCCGTGTTGCCGGAGGCGCCGCCGCCGCCGGGCACGGTGCAGATGTGGGGGCGGATCGCGATTCCGGCGGCGGGTTATCTGGAGCTCAAGCCCGAGACGGCGAGCGGTTCGATCCGGCAGAACCTCGATCCCGCGCGCTTTGCCGCGGCGATGGGTCTTGCCGTATTGCCTGCGATCATCGAGGCAACGGTGGCACCCGTGCCCGACGACGGGCTGTTGCGCGACTGGCCGGCGCCGGATTTCGGAAGCGAAACGCATCGGATCTACATGGTGCAGTGGTATGCCTTCGCGCTGCTCGCGACCGCGCTGTGGCTCTGGTTCAATCGCCCGCGGGCCAACCGGAACGAAGATGGTTGAAGGAGCTGCACCGATAGCGGCGCGCCCGCGCGCGCAGGGCGGACGACGCAAGCTGCTGCTGATCGCCGCGGTCACGGTCGCGCCCGTAATCGCGTCCTACACTGCCTATTACTTTTTTCCGCGCCAGCCAGCGGCGAATTACGGAACCCTGTTGCCGACCGCACCGATCACGGGAATCGAGGGGACGCGACCCGACGGATCGAAGTTTCGCCTGGAGGACCTGCGCGGGCGCTGGGTGCTGGTCTCTCAGGGGCGCGGGGACTGCGATGCCGCCTGCGAGCGCAAGCTCTTTGCGACGCGGCAGGCGCGCACGATGCAGGGCAGGGAGCAGGAGCGCATCGTGCGGACCTGGCTCGTCGTGGGTGACGCGCAGCCCCCGGCTGCGCTGCTCGCGCAACACCCGGGACTCGTCGTCGTCCGCGTCCCGGAAGCCGTGCCGGCCAGGTTTCCCGGAGGCGCCGACGCACTTTATCTGATCGATCCGCTTGGCAATCTCGTGCTGCGCTACCCTGGCGATCCGGACATCAAGGGTGTCGCCAAGGACCTGACACGGCTGCTCAAGGCGTCGGGCATCGGATGAGATGAACGGACCCCGACACTCACGGCGTTCGCTGCCCCCCGGAGCGATGGTAAAATCATCGGCCCCGGGGATGCCGCTCCCCGCGACTGCGGCCGCTGATCACGCCAGCCTCTGCACTTGACGACACTCGCCCTTGCCGAGAACCGGCTGAAGCATTTCCTCGCGCTGACGAAGCCACGCGTGGTGTCGCTGATCGTCTTCTGCGCGGTCATCGGCATGTTCCTCGCGACGCCGGGACTGCCGCCCCCGCGCGTCGTGTTCTTCGCGACGATCGGCATCGCGCTCGTGGCCGGCGCGGCGGCGGCGTTCAATTGCCTGGTCGAGCAGAAGATCGACGCGCTGATGGCGCGCACGCGGCGGCGGCCGCTTCCCAGCGGCGAGCTGACGTCGCTCTCGACGCTTGTCTTTGCCGGAATCGTGGGCGGACTCGGGCTCGTGCTGCTGCACACCTACGTCAACGCGCTGACGATGTGGCTGACGTTGGCGACATTCGTTGGCTATGCCGTCGTGTATACGGTGCTGCTGAAACCCGCCACGCCGCAGAACATCGTGATCGGCGGCGCGTCGGGCGCGATGCCGCCGGTGCTGGGCTGGGCTGCCGTGACCGGCGACGTCGGGGCGGAGTCGCTGATCCTGTTCCTGATCATCTTCATCTGGACGCCGCCGCACTTCTGGTCGCTCGCCCTCTACCGCGTCAAGGACTACGCGAACGCCGGGCTCCCGATGCTGCCGGTGACCCACGGCCGGCGCTACACGCAGCTGCAGATCGTGCTCTACACCTGCGCGCTGGTCGCGGTGACGCTGCTGCCGTACGCGATCCGCATGAGCGGCGAGCTATACCTCGTCGCAGCGCTCGCGCTCGGCGGCATGTTCCTGGTCTACGCGGTGCAGCTCTACCGCGACTACAGCGAACTACTCGCGCGCGCGACGTTCAAGTACTCGATCGTCTATCTCGCGGCGCTGTTTTCGGCACTGCTGATCGACCACTACTGGCGCTGATGCGCAGGGTGGCGAAATTCGCGAACCTGCTGTTCGCGCTGACGCTGGTGCTTGCGGGCTGCAGCCCGGACGGTCCTCAGTTCAGGGCTTCCGACGTCACCGGCACGACGTTCGGTCGCGATTTCGCGCTCACCGACCATACCGGCAAGCCGCGCACGCTGGCGGATTTCCGCGGCAAGATCGTCGTGCTGTTCTTCGGCTACACGCAATGTCCCGACGTCTGCCCGACGACGCTCTCCACCCTGGCCGAAGCGATGCGGCGCCTGGGACCCGACGCAGGCCGCGTGCAGGTACTGTTCGTGACGATCGATCCGGCGCGCGATACGGCGGAACTCCTGTCGCACTACGTGGGCGCCTTCAACCCGTCGTTCCTTGGCCTTTGGGGCGATGCGGACGCGACCGCGCGCACGGCGAAGGAATTCAAGATCCTCTACCAGAAGCAGCCGGGCCGCACGCCCGAGACCTATACGATGGATCATTCCGCCGGGTCGTTCGTGTTTGATGCCGAAGGCCGCCTGCGCCTGTACGTCGGGCACGGGCAGGACGCGGAGTTCTTTGCGCACGACATCCGCGAGTTGCTGCGGAAAGGGTAGCGCCGGAAACGGCTGCTGTTGCCACGTCGGCGATGCGCTGGCGGCCTGCCGGGAATCGCGGCCCGGCCTACTGCTTCGTTTCGATCAGCTCGATCTTGTAGCCGTCGGGATCCTGGACGAACGCTATGACGGTCGTGCCGCCTTTCACAGGGCCTGCTTCACGCGTCACGGCGCCGCCGAAGGTTGCGGCGGCGGCGCGTACCGCGGCGCAGGTCGCCGCCGCATCGACCACCTCGACGGCAAGGTGACCGAATCCGGTGCCGAGGTCGTAGGCATCGACACCGTAGTTGTACGTGAGCTCGAGCACCGCGCCGCGGGCTTCGTCGCCGTAGCCGACGAAGGCCAGCGTGTACTTCTGCTCGGGCCGGTCGGTCGTGCGCAGGAGTTGCATGCCGAGCACGCGAGTGTAGAAATCGACCGCGCGCTTGAGATCGCCCACGCGCAGCATCGTGTGCAGAAGCCTCATTATTCGTTCCTCCGTTGTGAGACTCAGCGCCCGCCCGGCCGCCCGAAGGGCGTTGAGCGCCCCCTCGGGGGGCAGCGAACACCAGGCCGCAGGCCGCAGGACAGCCGAAGGCTGGTCCCGCGAAGCGGGATGCGGCGCAGCCGCACACAGTGAGCGTGGGGGTCGTTCATCTTAGAACTCGGCGAGCTCGAAGTCTTCCTTGCGCGCCCCGCACTCGGGGCACGTCCAGTTCGGCGGCACGTCTTCCCACTTCGTTCCCGGCGGTATGCCTTCGTCGGGGGCGCCGGCCGCCTCATCGTAGATCCAGCCGCAGATGAGGCACATGTATTTTTTCATGGGAGAAGGGTCGTTGGAGTAAAATCCTGCAATTCTAGCAAGCGCGCCGCGCTTCGCGCGACCGCTGCGGCTACATTCGCTTCGAGCAACCGGCCGCCCAATCATGCCCGCCGACACCGGACCCGCGTTTCCTCCCATCGTGCTGACGTTCGCCGCGTCCGACCCATCGAGCGGCGCCGGCCTGCAGGCCGATCTGTTGACCTGCGCGAGCATGGGCTGCCACCCGCTGTCGGTGGTGACGGCGATCACGGTGCAGGACACCCGCGGCGTCGAGGGTGTGCTGGCGCTGGACGCCGAATGGGTGGCCGACCAGGCGCGCTGCCTGCTCGAGGACATGCCGGTGGATGCGTTCAAGATCGGGGTGCTGGGGAGCATCGAGAGCATTGCCGCCATCGCGGAGATCATTGCCGATTATCCCGACGTCCCGCTGGTGTTCGACCCCGTGCTCACGTCGGGCCGCGGCGACGAATTCGCGTCCGAAGAGATGATCGACGCGATCCGTGAACTGCTGCTGCCGCACACCACGATCCTGACGCCGAACAGCATCGAGGCGCGAAGGCTTGCCGATGCCGAGGACGACGACGCGCCGCTTGCTGTCTGCGCGGAGCGGCTGATCGGGATGGGTGCGCAGTACGTGCTCATCACCGGCACACACGAGGCCACGCCGGAGGTTGTCAACACGCTGTACACGAAGAACGGCGTCGTGCGCAGCGACACGTGGGCCCGTTTGCCCGGCAGCTACCATGGCTCCGGTTGCACGCTGGCGTCCGCCATTGCCGCCATGCTTGCCAACGGGCTCGATCTGCCCGATGCGGTGCGCGAGGCGCAGGACTACGTGTGGCAGACGCTCAAGAGCGCGTACCGGCCGGGCATGGGCCAGTTCATTCCCGATCGGCTGTTCTGGGCGCGGGACGAGGCGGCAACGCCCGGGGACGACACCGCGGCGCCGCCAGCTTCCGATGCTCGCAGCCGGCATTGACGACTCGGCGGTCGTCCGCTGCGCTAAAGTCCGGCGTCTCGTCGGGCTCTACGCGGTGACGCCGGACCTCGCGGACACGGCGGACCTCGTCGCCCGCGTCGGGGCCGCGCTCGCGGGCGGCGCCCGCGCCATCCAGTACCGGAGCAAATGCACGGATGCCGCGCTGCGATACGGGCAGGCCGAGGCGCTTGGCCGCATCACCAGGGAGCGCGGAGCGCTGTTCCTCGTCAACGACGATGCCGCGCTCTGCGCCGCCGTGGGTGCTGACGGCGTGCACCTTGGCGA
This sequence comes from uncultured beta proteobacterium, assembly GCA_963823215.1. GTDB lineage: Bacteria > Pseudomonadota > Gammaproteobacteria > Burkholderiales > Casimicrobiaceae > CAIWHR01. Next base: position 310,980 of record CAWGKT010000012.1, on the reverse strand, counting down.
GGCTGACGGCAGCGCTACCGATGCACGCACGATCGTCGGCCCCGAGCGCATCATCGGTATTTCCTGTTACAACGATTTCGCGCGGGCCGAAGCCGCGGTGGCCGCCGGAGCGGACTACGTTGCCTTCGGCAGTTTTTTTCCGTCGATCGTGAAGCCGGAAGCCCGCCGTGCCGACGTTGCGCTGCTCGCGCGTGCCGGGACGTTGGGCGTGCCGGTGGTCGCGATTGGCGGCATCACCGCGGAGAATGCGGGAAGACTGGAACGCGCCGGGGCGCAAGCGGTCGCCGTGATCTCGGCGGTGTTCGATCCGCCGGACGTGGAAGCCGCCGCGCGGGCGATCGCCGGACGATGGGGACGGTCGCGCCCGACGGGGTGACGGTGCAGCGATTTGCGCTGGCGCGCGCCGAACGACAATCCCAACTTTGCCATCAGGATGATCATGAGTCGCAACGAGGAACTTTTTGCCCGGGCCCAGCGCACGATCCCGGCCGGCGTCAATTCGCCGGTCCGCGCCTTCCGTTCGGTTGGCGGTGCGCCGCGCTTTTTCACGCGCGGCGAGGGCGCCTGCCTGTGGGACGCGGACGGCAAGCGTTATATCGATTATGTCGGTTCCTGGGGACCGGCGATTCTCGGCCATGCGCACCCGGCGGTCGTCCGTGCCGTGCAGGAAACCGCACAGCACGGGCTGTCGTTCGGCGCGCCGACGGAGATCGAAATCGAGATGGCCGAGACGCTTTGTCGCCTCCTGCCGTCACTGGAGATGGTGCGCCTCGTGTCGTCCGGAACGGAAGCCACGATGACGGCCCTGCGGCTTGCGCGCGGCTTCACCGGACGCAGCAAGATCGTCAAGTTCGAGGGCTGTTACCACGGGCACGGCGACAGCCTGCTGGTGAAAGCAGGATCGGGTGCCCTGACCTTCGGGCAGCCATCGTCGGCCGGCGTGCCGCCGGCGATCGCCAATGAAACGATCGTGCTGCCGTACAACGACATCGCGGCGGTGGAGGCTGCGTTCGCCAAGGGCGGCAGCGACATCGCCTGCATCATCGTCGAGCCGATCGTCGGCAACATGAACCTCATCATGCCGCGCGAGGGCTTCCTGTCGGGGTTGCGCGCGGTGTGCGATCGCCACGGCGCCGTACTGATCTTCGACGAGGTGATGACGGGCTTTCGCGTGCATCCGCGCGGCGCGCAGGGCCTGTACGGCATCACGCCGGACCTGACCACGCTGGGCAAGGTGATCGGCGGCGGCATGCCGGTGGGCGCCTTCGGCGGCAAGCGCGCGATCATGGAAAGGATCGCGCCGCTCGGTCCCGTCTATCAGGCGGGGACGCTTTCGGGCAACCCGGTGGCGGTGGCCGCGGGCCTCGCGACGTTGCGCGAAATCGAGGCGCCCGGTTTTCACGACCGGCTTGCCGCCGTGACCAAATCGCTTACCGATGGCCTTGCGGCCGCGGCGCGGCGCGCCGGCGTGCCCTTTGCCGCGCAGTCGGCGGGAGGGATGTTCGGCCTCTATTTCGCGCCCGCGGTCCCCGACACCTACGACGCGGTGATGGCCTCCGACAAGGATCGGTTCAACCGATTCTTTCACGCGATGCTGGATGCCGGCGTGTATTTCGCGCCTTCCGCCTTCGAGGCAGGATTCGTCAGCGCGGCGCACAGTGCCGCCGACATCGCGGCGACGCTGGCGCACGCCGACAAGGCTTTCGCCGCCATCCGCTGAGACGCCGTCCTCAGGCGCGCGCGTCCGCGCGCTTGGCCGCACCGACGACGTCGGCTGCGGCCGAATCCGTCGGGTGGCGGCGACGATCTCGTCCCAGACCGTCGGGCGACGACGACAATTGGCCGGAAGAAACACACGCAAAGCCTTGATTCGTCCGGCTAAACGAGATTGGAAACGAGGTCGGCGTGCTATCATCGTCCGAGCACTTCCTGCGTGAAAGACACGGTGAACGAATTTGAGTCCATGCGCATCGGCGAGATCCTGATCGCCCGCGGCAAGTTGGACGCCGCCGGCGTCGAGCGCGCCTTGCGGCTGCAGCAGGAGGGTGGCGAAAAGCTCGGCTCGCTCCTGGTCACGCTCGGACTCTGCGCGCAGCGCGACGTCAGCGAGGCGCTCGCGGCACAGCTTGGCCTGCAGCTGGTCGATGCCGCCGGCTACCCCGAATTTCCGATCATGGAAGAGCGCATCTCGCCCCGCTTCCTGCGCGAGGCGCACGCGCTGCCGTTGAAGGAGGACGAGCGCGAGCTCGCGCTCGCGATGGCCGATCCCACCGACACCTACACGATCGGCGCCTTCCGGATGGCGACCGGCCGCGAGGTGAAGCCGCTGGTCGCCATCCCGTCTGAACTCGACGCCGCGCTCGAGCGCCTCTACGGCGCCGGGCGCACGGCGGTGGGCCAGATCGTCGGCGATGTCGAGCAGCGCGACGAGCTCGCGTTCGACGCCGACGTCCAGCAGCTGAAGGACCTCGCGTCCGAGGCGCCGGTGATCCGGCTCGTCTCGCTCATCATCACCAACGCGCTCGACGCGCGGGCGTCCGACATCCACATCGAGCCGTTCGAGAACAGGCTCGCGGTCCGGTACCGGATCGACGGCGTGCTGCACGAGGTCGAGTCGCCCCCGCGCCGCTTCTCGGCGGCGGTGATTTCGCGGGTCAAGATCATGGCGAACCTCGACATCGCCGAGCGCCGGCTGCCGCAGGACGGGCGCATCCGGCTGCGCGTTCACGGCAAGGACATCGACCTGCGGATCTCCACGGTGCCGACGATGCACGGCGAATCGGTCGTCATGCGGATCCTCGACAAGGGTGGCGTCGCGCTCGATTTCGCCCGGCTCGGCTTCGAGGACGACATCCTCGAGCGCTTCCTTGCGGTGCTGATGCAGCCGCACGGGATCCTGCTCGTCACCGGACCCACGGGCTCGGGCAAGACGACCACGCTCTACACCGCGCTCGAGCGCCTGAACCAGCCGGACGTGAAGATCCTGACCGTCGAGGATCCCGTCGAGTACCAGATGCCGGGGATCAACCAGATCCAGGTGAAGCCGCAGATCAACCTGACCTTCGCCAACGCGCTGCGCTCGATCGTGCGGCAGGACCCCGACGTGATCATGATCGGCGAGATCCGCGACCTCGAGACGGCGGAGATCGCGGTGCAGTCGGCGCTGACGGGCCACCTCGTGCTGTCCACCGTACACACCAACGACGCGGCCAGCACGATGAACCGCCTGCTCGACATGGGCGTCGAGGACTACCTGTTGACGTCCACCGTCATTGGCGTGCTCGCGCAGCGGCTCGTCCGCACGCTCTGCCCGCACTGCAAGGAGCCGCACGCGGCGCTGCCGGAGATCGTCGAGCAGATGCGGCTCGACCGGTTCGCCAGCGCGAAGGAGATCACGCTCTACCGTCCCATCGGTTGCGCGCAGTGCGCCCATACCGGCTACACGGGCCGGATCAGCATCATGGAAATGCTGCCGATCTCCGATCCGATGCGCAGTCTGGTGATGAAGCACGGGACCGCGAGCGACCTGCGCAACGAGGCGATCCGCGAGGGCATGCTGACGATGTACGAGGACGGCCTGCGCAAGGCCGTCCGCGGGATCACCACGTTCGAGGAAGTGCTCCGCGTCACGCGCGAGAGCTGAGCGCTTGACGCCCGGCGGCCGCGCGCTGCGCCGGCCCGGTCACAAGCACGCAGCACACGAGGAACCCCTCGCTACCCATGCCGATCTATCGTTACAAGGCGGTCAATGCAGCGGGCGATGTCGCCACCGGCGAGCTCGACGCCGCCAACGAGAGCGAGATCGTCGAGCGCCTGCGCGACCAGGGCATGCTGCCGATGCAGGTGGCGCGCGCGACCGGTGCGGCCGCCGCGCCGAGTGCCGGTCGCACGGACCCGGTGCCCCGCCGGCGCTGGTTCGCATCGAAAAGCGTCCATCGCGATCAGCTGCTGGCGATCACCCGGGAGCTCGCGACGCTGCTCAACGCCGGCATGCCGCTCGACCGCGGGCTCGAGATCCTGATCGGCCTCGCCGCGGCTCCGCCCGCCGCCGAACTGCTGCAGCAGATTCGCGACGATGTGCGTGGCGGCAAATCGCTGTCGCAGGCGCTCGACGTGCGACGCGAGGTGTTTTCCCGCTTCTACATCAACATCGTGCGCGCGGGCGAGGCAGGTGGTGCGCTAGGCGTGGTCCTAACGCGACTCGCCGACACGATGGAACGCAACAAGGAGCTGCGCGAGAACGTGAAGTCCGCGCTCATCTATCCGTGCATCCTGATCGGCGTCGCGGTGCTGTCGGTCATGGTGCTGCTCGTATGGGTCGTGCCGCAGTTCGAGCAGACCTTCGCGCAGGCCGGCAAGGCGCTGCCGCTCGCCACGCAGGTCGTCATCGTCGTGGGCACGGGATTGCGGCACTGGTGGTGGGCGGTCGCGGCCGGCGTGGTGCTCGTGACGTGGTGGGTCCGGCACAAGCTCGCACAGCCGGCTGCGCGGCTGCGCTGGGATGCGCGCGTGCTGCGGATGCCGCTGGTCGGCGATCTGGTGACGAAGGTCGATGTCGCGCGCTTCGCGCGCACGCTCTCGACGCTGCTCGGCAACGGCGTCACCCTGCTTTCCGGCCTCGCGATCGTCAAGGAAACGATCGGCAACGGCGTGCTCGCCGGCGCGCTCGAGGGCGTGATCGTGCGCCTGCGCGAGGGCAAGGGGTTCGGCCGGCCGCTCGGCGAAACGGGGCTGTATCCCCGTCTGGCGGTGCAGATGATCCTGGTCGGCGAGGAATCCGGCCGCCTCGAGGAAATGCTGATCCGCGTCGCCGATGTCTACGACCGTGAAGTGCAGCTCGCGGTCAGGCGCTTCCTCGCCATCCTCGAACCGGCGCTGATCCTCTCGCTGGCCGTGATGATCGGCGGAATCGTGTTCTCGATTCTGCTGGGCGTCATGGGCATGAGCGAACTTGTCCAGTGAAGCATGTCTAATTACTTTCACGCCTCGGAACGCAGCCATCGCCGCGGCCATAAGCAAAGGAATTCCGATGTTTCGACCTGAACTCACGCGCAGCAACGCACGCGGCATGACCTTGATCGAAATCCTGGTCGTGCTGGTGCTGATCGGCATCGTGCTCGGCATCGTCGGCGGCAACTTCATCGGCAAGGGCGAGAAGGCCAAGGCCGACGCGGCGAAGATCGAGATCGGACAGATCGGGCAGACGCTCGACCTCTACAAGCTCGAGATCGGCCGCTACCCGACGACGCAGGAAGGCATGCAGGCGCTGATCAGCGCACCGTCCGGCGTGACGAACTGGAACGGCCCGTACTGGAAGAAATCGTCGGTGCCGAAGGATCCCTGGGGCAACGAGTACAAATACCTATCGCCAGGCCAGAGCGCTCCCTACGAGATCATTTCGCTCGGTGCCGATGGCAAGGAAGGCGGCGAGGGTCCGAACAAGGATATCGTGAGCTCGCAGCAATGATCGAGCGAGCGCCCGCGCGATGCGCCGCCGCCTCGTCGGGGCGACGGTTTCCGCAACCGCAGTCGCGCGGAGTGACGCTGCTCGAACTCCTGATCGTGCTGTCAATCATGGCGATCGTGGCAGCGATGGTCGTGCCGATGTTCGGTGGTGGAGTGTCGACCAGCGAGCTGAAGGGCGCGGCGCGCCAGGTCGCGGCCGGATTGCGCCTCGCGCGGAGCGAGGCGCTCGCCACGCGGCAAGAGACGCGCGTCGTGCTCGACCTCGAGCGCCGGACGTTCACGGCCGAGCCCGAGCGGCACGAGCATGCATTGCCGCGCGCGATCGAGCTCAAGCTGTTCACGGCGCAGAGCGACCTCGTCAGCGAGCACGTGGGCGCCATTCGTTTCTTCCCGGACGGCGGGTCGAACGGCGGACGCATCACGCTGGCCGTCGGCGAGCGCAAGTACGACGTCGATGTGGATTGGCTCAGCGGTCGCGTGACCATCCTGGATTGACCGAACGATGCGAGATCATCGCGTCAACCGACGGGAGGGCCACACGCCGGTACGCTACTTGCTCCGCGGCACTGTGGCGCCTGCCATTGCGCGCCCGCGTGCCCCGCATCATTCACGTCCCGCTGCGGTGCGCAAGCGGTCGTGCGGCTTTTCGCTGCTCGAGGTCCTGGTCGCGTTCGTGATCCTTTCGCTCGTGGCCGTCGCGCTGTTCCGGCTGTTCTCGGCTGCGCTCAACAACGCTTCGGCGGCCGACGACTACAGCCGCGCCGTGCTGGTCGCGGAAAGCGCGCTCGCCACCGCCGCGGCCGCGCAACCGTTGCGGGAAGCGACGCAATCCGGCGCCGTCGACGACGGCCGCATCGAGTGGGCGACACGGGTGGAGCCGTATTCTCCGCCGGGGGAGGCTCTCCCGAACTCGCATCCGTGGCCGACACAATGCCAACGCGCCTTTACCGCGTCTCTGCCGAAGTGACATTTGCGGGGCCAACCGGCGGGAAGCGCACCTATGCACTCACCACGACGCGCGTGAGCGTGCGGGAGGCGCGATGAGCCCGCCGGGCCGCCCCAAGGGCGAATACCGGAGCGCGCAGCGCGAAGGTACTCCCGTAAGCCCACCGGGCCGCCCCAAGGGCGCATGCCGGAGTGCGGAGCGCGAAGCTACGCCAATGACTGCGCCGCGCCTCCGGACCGCCGGCTTCACGTTGGTCGAGCTCTTGATCGCGCTCGTGCTGATGGCGGGCATGGCGGCCATACTCTTCGGATCGCTTTCGCTCGCGGCGCGGAGCTGGGACGGCGGCGAAGCGAAGGTGCTGCAGGTGTCGGATATGCGGTCCGCGCAGACGTATCTGCGCGCCCAGATTGCCGCGCAATATCCGCAACGACTGTGGAAGGCGGCCGAGCTGCCGCTGCTGTTCGCGGGTGCGCGCGACGAGATGCGCTATGCCGCCATGCTGCCCGAGCGGGTGGCGGAAGGCGGCGTCTACTATTTCCGGCTCGCCGTCGTACGCAGCGGCGAGCAGTCGCAGCTCGTGCAGGAACGCGCGATTCCGGATCTCACGGCATCGCAGGAGCCGGAGTTCCGGGACGCCGAACGCTCCGTGCTGGCCGACGGCATAGCGGAACTCTCCATCGGATACTTCGGCCGCGACGCGAACGCCGCCGATGCCGACGAGCCGACGTGGCGCGACCGTTGGGACGACCGGCAGCGGTTGCCGCTGCTGGTGCGCATCGACGTGAAGCCCGCGAAGGGAGCGGCCTGGCCGACGCTCGTCGTCGAGCCGCGCCGCTCGCCGGAGGCGGGCTGCACGGCCTGGGATGCGAGAGCGGGCCGATGCACGAGGCGGGGCTCTTGAACATCCCCATGCAACGCATCCCGTCGGCGCGCCTTCGGCCCGCGTCCTCCCAGCACGGTATCGCCTTGATCGCGGTGCTGTGGCTCACGGTGCTCCTCACGGTGATCGCCAGCAGTTTCGCCTACAGCATGCGGGGCGAGGCGCTCGCCGCGCGCAACACGATGTCGCTGGCGCAGGCGCGCGCCGTGGCCGACGGGGCGGTCGAGCGCATGGCCTTCGAGCTGTCGCGGCCACGCAATCTGCAGGATGCCTGGAAGGCGGACGGCCAACCGCATGTGTGGAACGAAGGCGAGGTCGCGGTGACCGCGGCGGCGTTCGACGAGAGCGCCCGCATCGACCTCAATACGGCGAGCGATCCGCTGCTGAAGGGCATGCTGCAGAACGTCGGCGGACTCGACGCGGACACCGCGCAACAGGTGCTGGAGGCGATCCTCGACTGGCGGGATGCGGACGAGCTGCGCCGGCCGAACGGCGCGGAGGCCGCAGATTACCGCGCGGCCGGGTCGAAACAAGTCCCGACCAACGCGCCGTTCGAAAGCGTGGGCGAACTGCGGCGGGTACTCGGCGTCACCGCGCCGTTGATGGCAAGGCTGGCCGACGGCGTCACGGTCTACTCGCGAGCGCCCGGCGTCAACACGGCGACCGCCGCTCGCGTCGTGCTGCTGGCGCTCCCCGGCGCCACACCCGAGCTGGTCGACGCGTTCATCGCCGCCCGCGCCGAAGCGCTCGCGAACGGGCTGCCCGTTCCCCCGTTCGCGGCCGCGCAGGGATTTGCCGCCGGCGCCTCCGCTGTATGGCGGATCAGTGTCAGGGCCCGGCTGCCCGATGGTGTAACCTTTGCCCGCGACGCCGTATTGCGGCCGATGAACGATCCACGGCGCCCGTTCGTCACACTGCTTTGGCAGGAGGGTCCGCCCGGCCCCAAAGCCGAGCCTCCGTCGCCCAACGGCATACCAGCACAGGAAAATGGAAGCGGCAAACCCTGATCTCTGGCTGCGCATCCGCGGCGCGGCGCGGCGCACCGGCCTCTCCGGCTTCTGGTCCTGGTGGATGGGCCAGCTGGCGCCGTTGATACCGGCCCGGATGCACAACGTCGTGCAGCGCCGGCGCCTGCGGCCGGTGCTCGCATTCGGGACCGACGCCGTCGTGCTCTGGGTTCCCGCCGTCGCCAACAGCCATCTCGCCTACAAGGAAGTGGCCCGGATCGCGCTGTCAGCGGACGAAGCCGCGGTCACAATCGCCGGGCGCGCCGCCATCGAAGGTCTTTCACCGGCGGTGAAAGGACGCGGGGCGGGACCGGTACGGATCGTCGCTGCGCTGGCCGCCGGCCATGTTCTGCGCAAGACGATCACGCTGCCGGCGGCGATCGAGGACAATCTCGCGCAGGCGCTGACGTACGATCTCGACCGGCACACGCCGTTCAAGTCCGACGAAGTGAATTTCGACGCCATCGTCGTCGGGCGCGATCCGGCCAAGAGGGAAATCCGCGTGGACTGGGCGGCGGCGCTCAAGACCATCGTGGATCAGGTGCGGCGGCGGGCGGAGAGCTGGGGCGCGACCGTTGTCGCTGTCACTCCCGCGTCGCCGACCGGCGCCGTGCCGCTCGCCGGACCCGTGCTGAATTTGTTGCCGGGTGCCGGTCAGGCGCAGGCGTCGTCGCGTCGTCGCTGGGAGATCTGGATCCCGCTTGCGCTGATCGCCGCGGCGGCGCTCGTCGCCACGGCGCTTCCGCTCTGGCAGAAACGAGGGTACGCCATTGCGCTGCTGCAACAGGCCGCTCAGGCGCGCGCGCAAGCCGACGCTTCAGGCGCTTTGCGCGAGGAACTCGAGCGCCTCACCGGCGACTACAACTTTGCGCTGCAGAAGAAATATGCCTTTCCGACGGCGCTGCAGTCGATCGAGGACGTGACCAAGCTCCTTCCCGACGATACCTGGCTCACGCAGTTCGAGATGAAGAGCACGGCGAAAGGCAAGGAGCCGCACCGGGAGATTCTCGTGCGCGGCGAAAGCGCGAACGCGGGGCGGCTCATCTCGCTGCTCGAGGAATCGAAGCTGTTCGAGCTGGCGGCGCCGCGGTCGCCGACGACTAAGATCCAGCCCGGCCCCGGCGAAATCTTCGACCTGGGCGCACAGCTCAAACCGCTGCCGCCGCCGCTGCCGTTGCAGTTCGCGACCGCGGGCGTAGCCGAAGCGGTGCCTGCCGCGGCGGCCAGCGGGCCGGTTCCCGCGGCGCCCGCGGCCCCGGAGTCGGTGCCCGCCAAACCTGCGGCACCCGCGCCCGCCAAATCCGCGGCACCCGGCGCCGCAGCAGCGCAGGCGGCCGAGGCAGCGAACGACGAGCCAGCCCCGGCCGCGACGACCCCTGCCGCGAAGGGAGCGCCATGATCGCGGCAGTCGCCAAGCTCGCTCCGTCCCGGCAGCGCATGCTGGCTGTGGGCCTGCTCGTTGCCATCGTGTGCGTTTGCGCTGTCGGTGGTGCTGGTGCCGCTGTGGTCGCTGCACAAGCACTACGATGATGCGATCGCGGATCTGAACGACCGGATCGAGCGGTATCGGCGCATCGCGGCTCAGGCGCCCGAGTACCGCAAGGCGCTCGACGCGATGCGCGCGAAGGATGGCCGGCGCTTTTTCCTCAAGAACACTGCGCCCAATCTCGCTGGCGCGGAACTGCAGGAGCAGGTCCGTGCCGCCATCGAGGGCAACGGCGGCCGCATCACGACGAGCCAGAATCAGGGACCCAAGGACGACGGACGCTTTCGCCAGATCACGGTGACGGTGCAGTTCTTCGCGTCGACGCCGGCCCTGCAGAAGATCCTGCATGCCCTCGAAGCGCGGCCGCCGTATCTGTCGATCGAGAGCATGACGCTGCGACCGCTCAACGCGTTCCGCGGCTTCAAGCCCGCGCCCGGCCAGGAGCCGGAAGTCAACGTTCAACTCGACGTCGCGGGTTTTGCGTTCGCGGAGCCGGAAAGGAAATGATACCGTGAGCAGATTCGGCAATCGGGCTTACGCGGCCCTCTGGTGGCTCCTTCCGCTGGCTGGACTCGCGGCGTTGATCGGCTGGGAGACCGACTGGGGCCGCGCGCTGGAAACGCACCCGCCGCCCGCGGAGGCGATCGCGCCAAAGCCGGTCGTGACATCGCTCCTGCCGGAATTTGCGATCGACGGCGGCGTGTCCGCGCGCACCGAGACGGTTCAGCGCACGCTTTTCAATCCGACCCGTCGCCCCGCGCCGCCGGCGGTGCAGGACGCTGCCGCCATGCGCATGAAGCGCGGCCAGTTCGCGCTGACGGGCACGTTGGTTGTCGAAGGCAAGAGCACCGCTTACCTGCGCGAGATCGCCGGCAACAAGGTGCAGCGCGTGCGCGCCGGCGAGAAGATCAACGGCATGCTCGTGGCGGAAATTCGTCCGGACCGCGTGAAATTCACGCTGGGTGACGAGTCCGAGGAGCTGGTGCTCAAGGTCGCCACCAATCCGCGTCCGACCGCGCCGCCGGCCGCCGTCGCGCAAGCGTCGCCGTCGCCCCCGCCGCCCGCGGGTGCCGTTCCACCGGCGGCTGCAGCTCCACCCGTGAGCGCGGGAACGGCGAATGCCACGCAGTCGCTGGCTGAACGTCGCCGCGCCGCGCGGGCGGCCGCCGCTGGGGCTGCGCCGGACGGTTCTGCGGCCGCGGCACCCGCCGCGCCGGCGACGGCTTCCCCGCCGGCGACGGCTTCCCCGCCTGCGGCGGCCGAAACCAGTTTTGATCAGATGGACCAGAGATATCGGGAACGGGCCGCCGCACGCAACCGAGGCGCCACGAAATGATCGCCTGCGAAAATCCCTTCCTGGAACACCGCGCCCTGCCATGGAACAGACAATGACAAATCGCCTCCCCGCCCTGTGCGCTGCCGTCGCGGTCGCCAGCATCCTCGTCGCCGCCTGCGCGACGCCGCAGAGTGATTCGACCGGCGCGGGGCCGACCGGTCAATTCGCGCCGCAGCCGCGCTCAGGCTCCGCGATGTCGCCGGCGCTGGCGGATGCCGCACAGCGCGCGCAGACGCCGGGCCTGCCGACCGCCGAGGACAAGGCGCGCATGTTCAAGGGAACCGGCGTCGTCGTGAAGGGCCAGCAGCCCGGCGGCGGCGTTCCGCCCGGCCCGGCGGTCCAGCAGGCGGGCGGAGGCGTCGTGCTCAATTTCGAAGGCGCCGACCTGCGCGAGGTCGTGAAGAACATCCTGGGCGACATCCTGAACGAGAGCTACACGATTGATGCAACGGTCGGCGGCCAGGTCACGATCCGCACGACTGCGGGAATCTCGCGCGACGCGCTGCCTGCCACGCTCGAAACGCTGCTGCGGATGAACGGCGCCACGATGGTGAAGGAGGCGGGGCTCTACAAGATCGTGCCGAGCGCGGCGGCCGTTCGCGGCAACGTGACGCCCCAGCTTGGCAATTCGCAGCGGGCGCTGCCGCCGGGTTTTTCCGTGCAGATCGTCCCGCTGCGCTATATCGGAACACGCGAGATGATGCGCGTGCTGGAGCCGCTCGCGAAGGACGCCACCGCCATTCGCCCCGACGATCTGCGCAACCTCCTTATCCTGTCGGGCACCGAGCGCGAGTTGAAGCACCTGCTCGAGACGATCGAGATGTTCGACGTGGACTGGATCGCCGGCATGTCGGTGGGCCTGTTCACGTTGCAGAACGCCGACGTGAAGACGGTCGGCCAGGAACTCGACAGGATCGTCGGCGATCGGAACACGGGCCCGCTCGCCGGCATCCTGCGCATCGTGCCGATCGAGCGCATGAATGCGCTGCTCATCATCACGCCGCAGCCCGCGTACCTCGAAGAGGCGAAGAAATGGATCGCCCGGCTCGATCAGGGCGGTGGCGGCGACGGCCCGCGCTTCTACGTCTACCACCTGCAGAACCAGCGCGCCGAGAAGCTGGGGCCGCTGCTGACGCAGGCTTTCACCGGGCGCGCGGCTCCCGCCGCAACGCCGGCGGCACCGACGGTCGCGCCCGGGACGCCGGCGGGGACGATCGTCTCGCCGCCGTCATTCCAGCCGCAGACGGGAATGCCAACAGCGCCAACGATCCAGGTCACCACGCCGCCGCCGACGCCGGGCCCGGTGGCGCAGGCCATCGCGCGCGCGGCCGAGGGCATCGGTATCGTGCGCAACATCCAGGTCGTGGCCGACAAGGACAACAACACGCTGCTGATCGTCGCAACGGGGCCGGAGTACACGGTGATCGAGGCCGCGCTGAAAAAGCTCGACGTCCCCTCGCGGCAGGTGATGATGGAAGTCACGGTCGCGAACGTGACGCTGAACGACGAGCTCAACTTCGGCGTCGACTGGCTGTTCAAGGGCGGCGCGCCGTCAGGGCGCGGTTCGGGCGGATTGATCCTCGGCTCCGGCTCGACCGCCGGTAACCCGGGCTTGCCGCCGGGAACGGGCGGAACGAATCCCGCGCTCGGCCTCGCGCAGGGTTTCACCTACATCATCAACAACGCGAACTTTCCCGGGGGGGTCCAGGCGGTCCTGCGCCTGCTCGACACCTACGGCGACACGAAGGTGATCGCCAATCCGCACCTGGCCGCACTCGACAACCAGAAGGCGACCATCAAGGCCGGCGACAAGATCCCGCTCTGCCAGCAGACCTATGTCGGCACCGGGGTCGGCAGCGTGACCAACGGGACGGTCTCGACGACGTCGCAGTACATCGACACCGGGGTCCTGCTGCAGGTGACGCCGCACATCAATGCGGGCGGGCTGGTCACGCTGGACGTGCAGGTGGAAGTGAGCATTCCGGGCCCGTTGCCGACCGACTGCAACGGTCTCGCGCCGACGATCAACACGCGGTCGCTGCAATCGATCCTGAACGTCCAGTCCGGGCAGACGATGGTGATGGGCGGACTCATCACCGAGAACAAGCAGAATTCCTCCGCGGGGCTTCCCCTCCTGTCGCGCATCCCGATCCTCGGCGGACTCTTCGGCCAGCAGACGCTGACGAACAACCGCACCGAGCTCGTGATGTTCATCACGCCGCGCGTCGTCGAGACCGAGATCGACCTCAAGAGCGTGGTCGACGACCTGCGCCGCCGGATGGAGAACGTCGACGACGCGTTCAATGTGTTCCGGCGTCCGCAACCCGCCACTTCGGGAGGGACGACGGAGCAACGGTGACCGACGGGGAGGGACGTCGCCGGATGGCGACAACAAAACGTCGCCAACTCCCGACATTTTCCGGTCTAAAACATGGAAAAAGCGTCGCTATCTCCCGACAGGCAGATGTTGCAGGCCCGCAACAGAAATTAATGGTGTTCCGCCCATGGCGGAACCGCATTGACGCTGCGAGAAGTTTTGGTTAGTCTTGGATCGAGGATTGTGGCGCCGTGGCGCGGGATAAACGGGTGGTGACGAGTGGTGGGCGGTCCTCGGTGTTTCGCACTAGGGCGCTGGACCTGAGTTCGCAGGGGCAATCCGGATGATTGAACGGAGATTTGCTTGGCGGTGCGCGGCTGCGGTGTTTGCGCGCTGTTCCGGATGGACCGCCAGATTATTTTTCGTAATGGTTGCGCTCGCCGGTGCCGGATGCGCGGCGTTGGGCGGGGGCCTTACCCAGGACACGCCGGCGGCGGCGAAGGAAGCAGCCGTCGCCGAGCGGGCGAAGGCGCGGTGGGAGGCGCTGGTCAGAAAGGATTACAAGGCAGCCTACGAGTATTTCAGCCCGGCCTCTCGCGAAGCGGTGGCGTTGTCGAAGTTCGAGGGGCAGGCGCGGGTCGTCCAGTATCGTGGTGCGAACGTGGACAAGGTGAATTGCGTGGCGGAGATCTGCAAGGTCACGCTTTCGCTGACCTACGATCATAAGGTGATGAAGGGAATCGTGACACCGATCCAGGAGACCTGGCTCATCGACGGAGGGAAAGCCTGGCTGGTTTACGCCGGATGACCAAGGTGTTGCGTAAATGTTGGGTGAATTCGACGCGGAGAATGGGCAACGGATCGATTTGGTTGCAAAGGGCGCACCAGCTGTAATAATATCCAAGCGTTGTGGGTTTCAAAGCAATCACTTTTAACGGCAACTCAGAGGAGTACTCAAATACCATGAACACGTTCAACAAGAAATCGCTGTGCGTTGCGCTCGCCACGGCAGGCGCCCTGGGTGCCGGAGCCGCACAGGCAGTCTCGGTGAGCCCGGACGGTCTCGGCCAAGTGCTGATCTACCCCTATTACACGACGCAGTCGGTCCTCGGGTCGCCGTACAATTCGCTGCTGTCGGTCGTCAATACGACCGGCTCGACCAAGGCGGTGAAGGTCCGCATCCGCGAAGGCAAGGCCTCCGCCGAAGTGCTCGACTTCAACGTATTCCTGTCGCCGCACGATGTCTGGACCGCGGCTATCGTGCCGGACGTCGCCGATTCCGCGACCCCAACCGCCGTGCCGGACAGCGTGGGTGCCAAGCTCATCTCGACCGACAATTCGTGCACGATCCCGAACAGCAAGGTGGCGTTCGCGGCCGGCGTTCCGTTCCGCGATCTCGCGTACAAGGGTGATCCGGTCGGTGGCGGCCTCGAGCGGACGCGGGAAGGCTACGTCGAGATCATCGAGATGGCCACGTACAACGCGCTACACCCGGTTTCCATCAATTCCCTGCACGGTGCAACGGGCGTGCCGAAGGATTGCGCGGCCGTCACCGACGCTGCCGCTTCTCTTAGCCCGCAGGCGCCGGCGGGTGGCTTGTCCGGTGGCATTACGCTGGTGAACGTGCTCGGCGGCCTCGACATGACGGTCGACGCGACTGCGCTCGCCAACTGGCGCGATTCCGCGATCTATTCGACGACCGGTTACGAAGCGCCGTCGCTGGGCGATGCCGATCCCGACTGCACAGCCTTTCGACGAACTCCGCCGGCAATACCGTCTATGCGACTTGGACGATCCGGTCGCCGATGCGGTCTCGGCGCCGCTGATGAAGAGCGCGGTGATCAACGAGTTCGTGCTCGACACGGCCACGCTGTCCACGACCAGCTGGGTGGTGACGTTCCCGACCAAGCACCTGTTCGTCGACTGGCACAGCAGTCGCCTGCCGCCGTTCCAGAACAAGTTCGGCAAGACCGGCGCCTGTGACGCGGTGGCAATCACGGACTACAACCGTGAAGAGGCCAGCCGTACGGTCGGCGGGCCCGACTTCTCGCCGTCGCCGACGCCGGAAGGCACGTCGATCTGCTGGGAAGCCAACGTCCTGGCGATCAACGGCGGCAACACGCTGGGTTCGGCCAACAAGTACGATGTCGCTACCGTGTTCGAGAACGGCTGGATGCGTCTCGTGTTCGGATCGGCACCCGGAACTGGGAGCTGGATCCCGACGATGGTCGCAACCGCAGCGACGGAATTCGCCGCTGGCGCGGCCAGTGGGACGGACCTGACGTTCACCGGTCTGCCGGTTGTCGGATTCGCCGTGGAGACGTTCTCCAACGGTACGCTGACCGATGCGAGCAACAAGCTGATTCAGTCGACGTATGGCGGTTCGTTCAACCACAAGTACGAGGCCGCTCAGTAACCGGCACCGTAATTGTCATAGGCGGGCGCGCCGCGGTTGCGGCGCGCCGGGTCGGAGTATCCCCGGGGAGGTGGAACGCAAGTTTCGCCTCCCCGCGTTTTCGAGCATGCCAAGCGGGTCGGCGCGACACCGGGCCGTGGGTCCAGGATCCGGTCCTGCGGCCGCTGGCCATGTCATAGAAATGCGTTATAATCAAAAACCTAGTAGACGAAATTAATGTTCATTGATATAATTGGATGTGGACCCGTTGGGGGTTCGCCATGCAGGCTATGCAGGAGTCGGCGGGACAACCCACCGCCATACACGGAGGATTGCGCATGAACCCATTTCGAATCACGTCCATCGCGGGTGTCATCGCGGTCGCTGTGCTCTCGGGGTTGCCCGGCAACGCCGCGGCGCAGGCCACGATCACGATCAACGGCTGCGCGAGCCTGACGCTGGTCAGCGGCACGACCTTCACGTGCAACACAACGGTGGTCTCGCCGCCCCCGGCTCCGGATGGCCCGACGGGTTGTTCGGTCACGCCCAGTGCGACGTCATTGGCTGCAGCCGGCGGCAGCGTGACGCTGTCGGCAGGCTGCACGGGAGGGGCAGCGGTAACCGGCGTCACCTGGACCAAGAATGGTGCTGCGTTCGGTGGCGCCTTCCCCGATTCCCTGCCCGCCAACACCGGCGGAAGCCCTGTCTACTACACGTACCAGGCCACGTTCAACTGGGCCGGCGCGCCCGCGCCGACGGCATCGTCGACGGCCACGGTAGCCGCGGCCGTGGCGCCCACCCCCAACACTGGTGCCATTGCCTGCGCCGGTTACAACGTCCGTACGGTCGACTACACCATTCCCGCATCGGGCAACCAGGACTTCTCGGCCCCGATGAGTCCCGGCGAGGTCGTCATCGGACGCTTCCGGACGCCAGCCACGCCCGACACGCAAATCAACCTGGGTTACATGTACAGCGCGGGCGCCGCGATCCTCCGGACCTTCAGGCTGTCCAGGGATCCCTGCGACCTTGGGCCGACACCCGGCCCCAATGCCGTTGCCAGCACGCGAGGGCAAGAGTGTCATGTACACCGTTTCCGTCGGGCCGGGGCAAAGCCATGCAATTGCTGCCGGATACCACGTATTACTTCCACGTTCGCGGGCAAGTTAACAGCACGCCCACCTGTGTCAGCGGCGGCACCTCGTGCAGCGGCTTCTTCCAGGTGCAGAGGTAGGCGTCTCGCTTGCGCTTGCGATGTGGCCCGGCGCATCGGGTCGGGCCACTTTTCGTCGGGCACGCGCGCTGAGCCGCGCGGTGCCCGGAAGTCGCTGCCTCCTGTTGCAGTTCGCCGCGGGCTGTGTCGCTGCGCTGCTGTCGGCTGCGTCCTGCGCGCAGGGAGCACCGACAGCGAGCCTGCCTGCGGCTGCGCTGCCGGCCGCGGCGACCACGATCGCCGCGTCGTCCGCGGCGACGCTGACCCTCGCCGACTACGAGGCCGAGATCGAGAAGCTCCCCCCGGCGGCGCGGATCGAGTTCGCGGCGAACCGGCAGCAACTGGTGCAGGTGCTCAATGGCATGTACCTGAGCCGCGTCCTTGCCGCCGAGGCCCGCGCCGGCGGTTACGACCGAGATCCGCTCCAGGCCCGGCAAATCGAGTTGCAGATCGACAAGCTGCTGGCACAGGCGTGGCTCAAGAAGATCGAGGCCGACGCCGCGGCCGCTGTCGACGCCGATGCGGCGCGACACGAGGCGCGCGCAAGGGAGATCTATGTGACGCAGCCGGCGCGCTTCAGCGTGCCGGCGCGGGTGCGCGCATCGCACATTCTCGTTCGTGCCGACGGCAACGATGCGGCTGCCCGCGAAAAGGCCGCGGACTTGCGGCAAAAGGCCGCTGGCGGCGCCGATTTCGCCGCGCTGGCGCGCGAATTCTCGGACGACCCGACGGCAAAGACCAATGGCGGAGATCTCGGGTTTTTCACGGCCGAGCAGATGGATCCGGCATTCTCCGCGGCGGCGTTCGCCCTTGCCGGGCCCGGTGCGCTGAGTGAGCCGGTGCGGTCGCGATTCGGTTGGCACGTCATCCGGCTGCACGAGCGAAAGCCCGCGGCGCCACGCACGTTCGACGAGGCGAAGGCGGAGATCATGGCCGACATCAGGAAAGCCGCGGCCGACGCCGCGCGCAACGCGCGGGTCCAGAAGGCGTTTGCCGACCCGACGCTGAAGGTGAACGACCCGCTGATCGACCGCATCAACGAGGAGGCCGCTGCTGCCCACCGGCGGGAGGTCGAGACGGCCGCGCTGCGGCGGAAGGAAGCAGCGGCCAAGCCGTAGCCAACCCCGAGGACGCCGCCGCAATTGCCCGCTGCGCGCGAATGGCCCTGCATTCTTCCACGGCGACTGCCGGCGCAGCGCGCAATCGCGCGCTGCTCGCCAACTTCTTCATGCGCGAGCTCAGGACGCGCTATCTCGGCAGCGCAACGGGTCTCGCCTGGGCGCTGCTGCATCCGATTGCGTTGCTCGCCGTCTACCATTTCGTATTCACGACGGTGTTTCGGGCAGGCAGCTTCGACGGCAGGAGCTTTCTCCTGTTCGTCTCCGTCGCGCTGTGGCCGTGGCTCGCGGCGCAGGAGGGCCTGCATCGCGCCACGGTCAGCCTTGCCGGCTACGCGGGGCTGATCCGCAAGGTTGCGTTCCCGCACGAACTCGTCGTCTATGCGTCGGTCGGCTCGACGCTCGCGCTGCAGTTCGCGGGTTATCTCGCGGTGCTCGTCGTGCTCGCCGTGTTCGGGGAACCCGTTCGCTTCGAAGGTCTGATCGTCGCGGTGCCGCTCTGGATCACGCTGGCGATCGCGGTGACCGGCCTCGCGCTGTTCCTCGCGGCACTGCAGGTATTCATCCGTGATGTCGAGCACGTGCTGATGCCGATCCTGATGATCATGATGTACCTGACGCCGATCCTCTATCCACTGACGCTCGTTCCGGAAAGCGTGCGCCCGTGGGTCGCCGCAAACCCCTTCGGCTGGCTCGTCATGCGGTTGCGCGACGCGCTGCTCGACGGCCGGCTTGCGCCGCGCTGGGGCGACGTCGTCGCGCTCGCCGTGGCGCTCGCGCTCTTCTTCACCGGACGCTGGGTGTTCCGGCGGCTCTCGCCGCATTTCGAGGATTTCCTTTGACGCCCGACGCATCGATGACCGCGTCGCTTCTTCACCTGGATAACGTAGGCAAGGACTACGCGAAGGTCGACGCGCGCGGCGGTCGCGTGCGCCTGGTCTGGGACCTGCTGGCCGGGCGCGGCGCATCGCGGGTGTTCCGCGCGCTCGACGGCGTGAGCTTCGATCTCCGGCGCGGCGAGTCGCTCGGCGTGATCGGCGAGAACGGCGCGGGCAAATCGACGCTGCTGAAGGTCGTCGCCGGCGTGATCCAACCCACGCGCGGCACACTGTTCGTCGGCGGCCGCGTCGGCGCGCTGCTCGAGCTGGGGTCGGGATTCCACCCCGAGTACTCCGGGCTGGCGAACATCGACCTCGCCGCGGCGCTGCTCGGTCTGACCCCGCGCGAGATCGATGCGAAGCGCGACGAGATCATCGAGTTCGCGGACATCGGCGAGCACATCCACGACCCGATCAAGCATTACTCATCCGGGATGGTCGTGCGCCTGGGCTTTGCGGTCGCGACCACGTTGACTCCCGACGTGCTGATCACCGACGAGGTGCTCGCGGTCGGCGACGAGTCGTTCCAGAAAAAGTGCGTGGCGTGGATGGAGTGCTTTCTTTCCGGCGGCGGCACGCTGCTCCTGTGCTCGCACAGCATGTATCACGTGCAGAAGCTCTGCCGGAGCGCCCTCTGGCTCAAGGATGGCGCCGTCGAGCGCTACGGTCCGGCGGCCGACGTCACGCAGGCGTACCTCGCGTTCCACGAGGAGAAGAGCGCCGCCGCGAAGCGACCGATCGCGCCGGCGCACGCGGCGGGGGCGGGCCACTACGCCATGCTGTCGCTCGAGCTCGAGTCAGGCGAGTCCATCGCTCTGGGGAACAACCTCCGGCTCTCGGGCGAAGTGTTCTCCCCGGATGGCCGCGCGCCCATCATCTCCATCGGGTTGGTTCGCGCCGACGGAACGCCGGTCTATGGGCTCATGAGCGATATGGACAGTGCATCGCCGGTGCGCGTCGGGCCGGATCGGTTCGCCTTCGCACTGGAATTCACCGGGCTTCCGCTGTTGCCCGGCAAGTACTTCGTCCGCGCGCACGCGCTCGACCCCGAAGGGATGCGCATGTTCGATACGGTCGAACGCCCCGTTACCGTGGTCGGCGATACGCGGGAGCTCGGGTTGGTGCGTTTGCCGCACCGATGGGGTGACTGACCGCGAAAGATGCCGGTCGCACCGGACGGGTCAGTCGACGTGAGCGACGACCATGACGCGCTTGCCGCTGCGCAACTGCTCGTATGCGCCGAGCGGCGGCGCGATGCGCTCGACGCGCGCGAAACCGACGGCGCGCAACAACCATAGCAGCGACTCGTAGCTCGGCACGATGCAGATTCCGCTCGTGCTCGACTCCGCGTTGTCAGTGACGTCGGTCTCGTCGATCAGCGCGAGACTGCCGACCATCTCGCGCTGGAAATGATATGAGCCCCAGTCTACAATGCCGGTCATGTTGGGCGAAACCTGCGTCTCGACGACCAGAGCGCGGCGCGTGAGCGCGCGCGCCAGCCTGAGTGCGCCTACCGGATTCTCTATGTGATAGAGAAGACCCAGCATCAGCGTGACGTCGAAGGTGCCGAGCGAGGCGGGATCGAGCGTATTGACGTCCGCCTGCAACGCATCCAGGTTGGAAAGCCCGTATGCCTCGGCCATGAGCGTGGCGTCGGCGATGTGCTCCGCGCGGGCATCCACGGCGACGACGTGGCGGCAACCGCGACGAGCGAGATGAGTCGCAAAATAGCCTTGATGGCAAGCGATATCAACCACCGTCAACACGTTCCATGGCGTCTGCGCGACGATCGGCGCCAGTCCGGCCCAGAGCATCGCGAGGCGCGTCGGATGGATGCCGCGGACGTCTTCCGGCAGATACGATTTTGTCGTTGTTCCGTCCGGAAGGTCGAATTCGTAGAACCACTGGCGCTCGCGGGCCGTGGACAACGCTGAGCGGGGATTCATGGCGGCGTTCCGTGCAAGTTGACAGTTTAGCATCAGACAGGTGCGGCCGCTCGAGTCCGTGGCAGCCGTGGCTTCGCGATTCATCGTAGACGACAGTCGTGAACCTTGAGTGCAGGGCGGCCGAGGTGCAGCTCTCCGTGGCGACCGGGCCGGCACGTGGTGTCCTGCATATCATCCACGGGCATGGCGGGGGCACCGAGCACCACGCGCGCGCGCTGATCGATGCATCGCGCGCAGAATGCCGTCACTACCTCGCGATCGCCGTCGGGGATTCGTGGCAGATCGAAGAGCACCTCGACGATGGCGGGGTGCGGATCTTCGATCTTTGCCGGCGTGCGGCAGAGACGTGGCCGGATTTCGTCGGCGGGATTTGCGCGACGTTCCGGATCGGATTGCTTCACCTGCACAACATCTCCGGTTGTCGCGAAGGCATCGCCGCGGCGCTCGCCGCCCTCGGCCTGCCTTACGGGTACACGGTGCACGATCTCAACTTCGCCTGCCCGACGATCCTGTTCCTCGGCGCCGACGGCAACTATTGTCACCAGCAAACCGATCCGGCCGTGTGCAACGCGTGTCTCGCGGCCCAGCCAGCGCTCGCGCACATCGAGATCGCGGACTGGCGATCGCGACACGGCGCGCTCGTTGCGCGTGCCCGGTTCCTGATTGCGCCTTCGCGCTGGGCCGCCTCGGCGCTCGCGCGATATTTCCCCGCGCCTGTCGTCGAGGTCGTCCCGCACGCGGCGCCCGGCGTGTGGGCGAGACAATCCGGTGACGGGATGGCGTCGATGCCGACGCAACCGGAGAGCGTCCCGCTCGAATTGCCCGACGATGACGCGGTGACGATTGCCGTGCTGGGCGCCGTTGGTCCCGACAAGGGTGCGCGCCGTCTCGAGCGGCTCGCCGGACTCGTCCGCGCGGCCGCCGCGCCGATGCGGTTCGTGCTGATCGGGTACATGGACGTCGAGCACGGACCGTGGCAAAGCGACGACGCTGTGCTGACGATCCATGGCCGCTACGAGCCGCGCGATTTGCCGGAACTCCTTGCGCACTACCGGGCGCGACTGGTAGCGTTTCCATCGTCGGGACCGGAGACTTTCAGCTTCACGCTGTCGGAGGCATGGGCGGCCGGGCTGCCCGTCGTCGTTCCACCTTTCGGCGCGTTGGCCGAACGGGTCGCCGGAACCGGCGCGGGCTGGTTGTGGACCGACGAAGAGTGGCGTGACGAAGCGAAGATGCTCGCGCGCATGGCCGAACTCGTTGCGCCGCGAAACGCCGCGGACCTTGCCTCGGCGGCGGAGCGCGGGCCCACGATTCCACAACCCACGCCGGCGGACATGGCGGCGCAAACGCTCCGCATCTACGACGTGGCGGCATCTGCTGCCGCGACGATCTCCCACGCGCCGCTCGATCAGGCGCGGGTGCGCGAAGCCTTGGGCTATGTCGCGTCGATGCCACCACTCGCCGCTGCGCTTCCGTCGATGCCGTCGGCCGAGCCCACGCCGGTGCCGCCTTCGAGCCTTGCCAGTCGAATTGCGGAGACCGTGCTTTGGCTGCGCCGGACACCACCCGGACGCGTCATGTATCGCCTGTTGCCGGCACGGGTGCGCGATGCCCTGAAGGCCCGACTGCGGTGATGGCGACGCCCGAGTACGACGAGTGGATCGCGCGCAGCCATGTCCGCGCCGAGCACGAAGCATTGCGACGCATCGCGTTGGCCGCGGTTCGTGATGCGTCCAGTGCAGCGCCGGCTCTCGCCCAGAGCTATGCCAACCTGTGCGCGCGGGAATTCGCCGCTGCGTATCCAACCGTCTGGCCGCGACGCACGGCAGGGGACAGGCTGCGGGTCGTCGTGCTTGTCGCCACGGCGCCGGCTCCCGACGCCGGTGTGGCGCTGGACGTGCTGGCGGGCCTGCCGCACGACGAATTCGATGTGACGATCGCGTGCCTGGGCGACACAGTGACGCCCGATTCACTCGTCGGCATCGGTGCTGCGGGAAAGCTGCGCGCACTCAGGCTGGCGCCGCTGCCTGACGCGAACGACGCAAGGCGTCTGGCCGCGCTCGACCCCGACCTCCTATTCGATCTCGTCGGGCTCGCTGCCGCAACCGGTCCGCTGTTGGCGCAACGACCGGCGCGGTCGGTCGCGACAACCGCCGATCTCGGGGCGAGAAATGTCGCTCCGCTGATCGCCACCACCGTGGCGTCGACCGGTGAGATTCGGCGCTGGCTGGACGAACTCAAGCGTGCGCTGCCCGTTACGGGTGACGTCCCGAGCATCACGACGATGGCGTCGATGTGGGAGGGCGCAGTGCGGGCGCATCAGGGAGGCGAGCTGGCCGCGGCGAGGGAGCAGTACGCCCGCGTGCTTGCACTCCAGCCGGGACATGCTCCGGCGCATTACCTGCTCGGGATCACGTTGCGCGAGCGCGGCGATCACGCCGGTGCGATCGCGCAGTTCATGGCGGCCGTCGCCGTCGCTCCGGGCTTTGTCGACGCCAGAGTGGCCCTGGCCAGGGCCCTGCAGGCGACGGGCGACCCGCGCGCCGCGGCAGACGTCTGTGGTGAGGGGTTCCCTGCGACGGTGAACCATCTGCCGCTGCGTCGCGCACTCGGGCTCGCGCTGCTCGACGCGCGCGACGGCCCGGGCGCGGCGGAGGCCTTCGCCACCGCGCTCGCCTTGGATCCCGCGGACGGCGAGACCCACTACAATCACGGCGTCGCGCTGCAGATGCAGCACAAGAGGGTCGACGCCGGGCGTGCATACCGGCTCGCCCTGTCTCTCCAGCCGGACCTGACCGCGGCCAGTTTCAATCTCGGCGTGCTGTTCCAGGAACAGGGCGCCACGGCGGCGGCGATTGCCGCCTACGAAGACGTGCTCGCGCGCGAGCCCGAGAACGCGGCCGCGTACAAGAATCTGGGCGAAGTTCTCCAGGCGGCCGGGCGGACCGCATCCTTGTTCGCGAACTTCGACCGCTTCGAGGCCCATTGCCCGGAAGCGCTGGCACTTGCCGTGCAGGCACTGGAGGTCCTCCAGCACCGCGGCGACTTCGCCCGACTCGACCGGTATCTCGACGGTCTGCGCGTCGGGAAATTTCGCGCGGAGACCGGGACTGAGCTGTGCGACAACCTCGAGCAGCTGCTCTACCTGCTGCTTTTCTTCGATGTCGAGCCGGCGACCGTCTACCGGTATGCGCAGATGTACGACGCCGCGGCGCGGCGCGTGTACGGCGCGCCGCTCGCAGTTCCGGTCGCGCGCCGGCCGGGCCGCGTGCGCCTGGGCTATCTCTCCGCCGACCTGCGCAATCACGTGATGGGCAAGATGATGTGGCAGGCGGTGCAGCACCACGACCGCTCCCAATTCTCCCTCCATTTCTACGCGTTGTCGGGCGAGCGCGACGAGTGGACCGGACGCTTCGAGGGAATCGCCGACCGCTTCGTCGTCCTGGCCGATCTGGACGAGCGCGAAGCGGCGGCGCGGATCGCTGCGGACGATCTCGATCTGCTGGTCGACCTGTCGACGCATACGCGGGGCGCGAAACCGGGGATCCTCGCGCTGAAGCCGGCGCGAGTTCTCCTCACGCACGTCGCGAGCGCCGGCACCGTCGGACTCGCGACCGTCGACTTCAAGCTCACGGATCGCTACGCGGACATCCCGGAAAGTCAGGCGTTCCAGAGCGAAACGCTGTTGCCGATGGACGGCTGCGTCTATCCGTATCGGCACGTCGCCGCGGCAAAGGCGCATCCATTCCACCGTTCGGCACTCGGCATCGCCGCCGATGCGATCCTGATCGGCGCGTTCGTCACGCCGCTCAAGCTGTCGCGCCGCTGCCTCGGGCTCTGGCGCGAGATCCTGGAGCGCATGCCGCGCGCGCGACTCGCATTCTCGCCGGCGAATGCCGGATTCCGCGATTCCTATGTCCGGCTCGCCACGGCGGCCGGCATTGCACCCGACCGGCTCTTCTTTCTGCCGCAGGGCCGCGACGACGCGGAGCAGCAGGCCCGTTACGAGCTGATCGACTTCGTGCTCGACCCGATGCCCTTCGGCGGCGTCAACGGCACGCTGGAGGCGCTCGACATGGGCGTGCCGGTCGTGACGCTTCTCGGCGCGCGCCACGGAGAACGGACCTCCTATTCCATTCTCGCGAACCTCGGGGTGATGGCGACCGTTGCGCGAACGGAGCTCGACTACGTCGCGATCGCGGAGCGGCTCGCGGCGGACGCCGCGTTCATGCGCGACGTGCGCAACGCCATCGTTGCCGGTCTTGCGCGCTCACCGCTCACTGATCAGGTCGCGTACGCGCGCGCCCTCGAACGCGCCTATCTGTCCGCGCTCGCGGACCGGGCCCCGGCGACGCTGCAGGACGCGGGCTCTGGCGAGACGAACCTCTAGCCGGGCCTAAAGCCGCTTGCGATCCGCCAGCGCGGCCACTACGTCACTCACTACGGCGTCCCAGGCTCCGGGCTCGGGTTGCCGGAAGAGCCGGGCCGTCGGATACCAATGGCTGTCGGCGCGGTCGAGCCGCCAGCGCCAGTCCGGCGCGAACGGGAGCAGTATCCAGGTCGGCTTCGCCAGCGCGCCGGCGAGGTGGGCGATGCTGGTGTCCACGCTGATGACCAGATCGAGCTCAGCGACGAGTGCGGCGGTGCCGGCGAAGTCGCTGCGCAGCGGAAGCCGCACGAGCGCGCCGGCGCCCGCCGCCGTTGCGGTGGCCGCATCCTCCTGCGGCCGTTGCAGCGAGAACCAGGCGGTTCCGGGCGCATCGAGCAGCGGTGCCAGCGTGGCGGGCGGCATGGAGCGGCGGCGATCGTTCGCGTTCGCGGGGTTCCCCGCCCAGGCGAGGCCCACCTTCAATCGACCGCGATACGGTTCGAGCTCTGCCGCGGCCTGCACCCTGCGTTCCGTGGCGGCCGCGACGTAAGGAACCCTCGAGGGGATGTCCGCGGGGCCGATCCCGAGCGCGCCCGGCAGCGACAGCAAGGGGATGTGCGCGTCGTGCCGGGGCACCGGATCGTCGGGCCCGACGGCCATGGCAACGCCCGCCACGCTCGCCAGCAGCGACACGAGCGGTGGCCGAGCGACGACGACGACGCGTATGCCGCGTTGCGCCAGCATCGTCGCGAAGCGGATGAATTGCAGCGCGTCCCCGAGCCCCTGCTCCGCGAGGATCAGGAGGGTGAGTCCCGGCCGGGCGCTGCCGTCCCAGCGCGGACTCGCGTACGTGCGCGCATGTTTGCCGAGCTCGCCGATGGACAGCCGCCATTCGTACTCGCGCCAGCCTTCGGCGAACTCCCCGTGCGCCAGCAACGCGAGGGAGAGGTTCCAGTGTGCCTGCGCGAAGTCCGGCGCCACCGCGAGCGCCTTGCGATAGGCGGATATGGCCTCGGACAATCGGTTCGACGCCTGCAGCGCGAGACCGAGATTGTTCCACGCGACCGCGTGGTCGGGTTTCAACGTGAGCGTGCGGCGATACGCGGCGATCGCCTCGTCGTTGCGGTCGGCCGCGGCGAGCGCGAGACCGAGGTTGTTCTGGAACTCCGGTTCCGCAGGGACTGCCGCCGCGGCGCGTTCGAGCAGCGGCATCGCCTCGTCGATTCGGTGGCGCTGGTAGAGAATCACGCCAAGATAGTGCAGCGCGAGCGGGTGCTCGGACGCCACCCCAAGCGCACTGCGATACCCGCTTTCGGCGCGCTCGAGCTCGCCACGCTGGTGCGCCGCGAGCGCGAAGCGAACGAGCGCGTCGGCGTCGGGGGTGCGAGCTGGCGTTGTCGCGGCCGCCGTTGCGCCGGTTGTGCCCAGTGCGCCATGGCATTGCTTGTAGCGCTTGCCGCTGCCGCAGGGGCAGGGATCGTTGCGGCCGACCGCGGCCGGCGCAGCCGCCGCCTGGTGCACAGAGGCGGCCAGCTGCGCTGCGGCCTCGGTGTGCCCGGGTACCGCGGCGAGGATGCGCGTGGCGATCGCCGTCACGGCGGTCCACTGCCCTAGCGCGTTGCAGTTGCGCAGGAGTTGCAGCAGCTGCGGCGAGCGCGCGATCGTGTCGGAAAACTGCGGCGCGAGCGCGGCGATCTCGTCGGGCGCAACGGTGCGGCAGAAATTGAAGAGGCCGTGAAAGCCGAACGGCCTGCCGATCGGATAGGCGGCCTCGAACGAAAACCGGTCAGCCAGCGCCTCGTCGGCGAAGCGGATGCCGTGCTCGCGCTCGAGCAGCGGCCGGAACGTGCGGCCGATGGTCGTGTCTTCGGCGTCGGCCAGGACGATTCTGGGATCCTGCAGCGCCTCGAGCAGGCGGCGCGAGCGCAGCGAGAACCCGCCGTTGCCCACGCGCATCCCGTCTTCGTGCCAGAACCACTTCGCGCCGATGTAGTCGCACGCGAGGAACGCGGGATCCCACGCTGCAGGGTTGATCACGTAGCCGTCCCACTGGATGAGCAGCACGTGTGCTGTCGCGACGTGCGGGAGCAGCGATTTCAGCACGAACTCGGAGTAGGCCTCGCGGGAATGGATCGCGCCGACAGGCACGACATCGATGCCTTCGGGGGAGACCACGCCGGTTGGCAGCGCGTCGGTCAGCAGCAACGAGCGTGCGAAGCGCACGCCGTCGCGCGAGCGCGCCAGCGCGCGCATCGCCAGCGCATGGTTCCTGGCGTCGATGCAGCACAGCGTGACGTCGGGCAGCTCGAGCATGGCGATCGGCGTGGCGCGGCCGCTCAGGTGGCGCTCGAGTCAGCGTCGGCGTGAGTGGCAGCGCAGCGCAGCGCGAAAGCGCGAAACGCCAGTGCCGCGAAGACGACCAGCAGCGGCGCAACGTTCGTCGGTGGGCGTTGCGGCTCTTCGGTAGGTGCCACAGCGTGAACGCTAGAAGCCGCAGGTCGAACTACAAAGGGGCGAGGTCAATGCAGCAGAAACAACATTGTAGTCGCAGCAAGAGGCCGTTGGCGCCGCGCAAAGTCTCCGGATCGATGGTCCCGCGCGTTCCATGGTTCGCGCCGGCTCACCGCGCCCTCGGGGCGCCCCCGCAACCGGGCCCCGCAAGCCGCGGGAGCGTGCACGACCTGTTGACCTGCCTGGATTTCGATGTATAATCGCGCCTCTCTGCTGGTGTTTCTCGATTGTCAGTTCGAGCCGGCGCGTTCTTTAAGAATTCACAACCGATAAGTGTGGGTACTGGGGTGCTTGGGCACCTTGGCCGACGCAGGCGCCGCTGGCAACAGTGGGGCCCGTGGAAGCCAGGGAGACATTTCAAGAAGTTCTGGTGCTCACACGACGCAAAAACGCTTCTGCTCGAGCGGGTCAAACCGTAAGGGCAGGGGCAAGTCTTGTTCTCGTCCGCAGATGGGAAACCTGTGTGGATGGGGATGGGGCCAACGTCGATTGAGTTACTTGTAAAAAGATCGAACTGAAGAGTTTGATCCTGGCTCAGATTGAACGCTGGCGGCATGCTTTACACATGCAAGTCGAGCGGCAGCGCGGGGGCAACCCTGGCGGCGAGCGGCGAACGGGTGAGTAATGCATCGGAACGTGTCCCGTAGTGGGGGATAACTCAGCGAAAGCTGGGCTAATACCGCATATGCTCTACGGAGGAAAGGGGGGGACCCGCAAGGGCCTCCCGCTATGGGAGCGGCCGATGTCCGATTAGCTTGTTGGTGAGGTAAAGGCTTACCAAGGCGACGATCGGTAGCTGGTCTGAGAGGATGATCAGCCACACTGGGACTGAGACACGGCCCAGACTCCTACGGGAGGCAGCAGTGGGGAATTTTGGACAATGGGGGCAACCCTGATCCAGCCATGCCGCGTGCGGGAAGAAGGCCTTCGGGTTGTAAACCGCTTTTGTCCGGAAAGAAAAGGCATCCCCTAATACGGGGTGTCCTTGACGGTACCGGAAGAATAAGCACCGGCTAACTACGTGCCAGCAGCCGCGGTAATACGTAGGGTGCGAGCGTTAATCGGAATTACTGGGCGTAAAGCGTGCGCAGGCGGTTCGCTAAGTCTGATGTGAAAGCCCCGGGCTCAACCTGGGAACTGCATTGGAAACTGGCGAGCTTGAGTGTGGCAGAGGGGGGTGGAATTCCACGTGTAGCAGTGAAATGCGTAGAGATGTGGAGGAACACCGATGGCGAAGGCAGCCCCCTGGGCTAACACTGACGCTCAGGCACGAAAGCGTGGGGAGCAAACAGGATTAGATACCCTGGTAGTCCACGCCCTAAACTATGTCAACTGGGTGTTGGGGAAGCGATTCCTCAGTACCGTAGCTAACGCGTGAAGTTGACCGCCTGGGGAGTACGGCCGCAAGGTTAAAACTCAAAGGAATTGACGGGGACCCGCACAAGCGGTGGATGATGTGGATTAATTCGATGCAACGCGAACAACCTTACCTACCCTTGACATGTCCGGAAGCCCGCTGAGAAGCGGGTGTGCCCGAAAGGGAATCGGAACACAGGTGCTGCATGGCTGTCGTCAGCTCGTGTCGTGAGATGTTGGGTTAAGTCCCGCAACGAGCGCAACCCTTGTCCCTAGTTGCTACGCAAGGGCACTCTAGGGAGACTGCCGGTGACAAACCGGAGGAAGGTGGGGATGACGTCAAGTCCTCATGGCCCTTATGGGTAGGGCTTCACACGTCATACAATGGCCGGTACAGAGGGTTGCCAACCCGCGAGGGGGAGCCAATCCCAGAAAGCCGGTCGTAGTCCGGATTGCAGTCTGCAACTCGACTGCATGAAGTCGGAATCGCTAGTAATCGCGGATCAGCATGCCGCGGTGAATACGTTCCCGGGTCTTGTACACACCGCCCGTCACACCATGGGAGCGGGATGTACCAGAAGCAGCTAGCCTAACCGCAAGGGGGGCGGTTGCCACGGTGCGTTTCGTGACTGGGGTGAAGTCGTAACAAGGTAGCCGTATCGGAAGGTGCGGCTGGATCACCTCCTTTCTCGGAACGCCCTCGCGTTCCAGTGCTCACGCTTATCGGTTGCGACTGGAGACCGAGGACAGGATTCCGGAGCTTCGACGGGGGCGCAGGCGCGTTGGCGCCGGCGGTTGCGTGCGAGCTCCCGGTTGCGGTCTCCATCCTCTAGAACGGGCCTGTAGCTCAGTTGGTTAGAGCACCGTCTTGATAAGGCGGGGGTCGATGGTTCGAATCCATCCAGACCCACCATTCAGACGGGGCTGTAGCTCAGTTGGGAGAGCACCTGCTTTGCAAGCAGGGGGTCGTCGGTTCGATCCCGTCCAGCTCCACCAGACAGAGGGCAGTCCCGGAGCGCGTTTCCGGCGCGCAGAGAGTCCAGAAGCAAGCGGCGGCGTGCGCTGTTTGCTTCTGGTTTCCTGAACCAGTGATATCGGTTGTTCTTTAACAATGCGGAAGAAGTAAAGCAAATCTTGCTCGATGGGCAGGGTCGGAAGCGCAAGCTTTCTGCCCGGCGCGTGGAGCGGGATGGGTTAGATTGTATCGACCCGCGGTTCCCTTGAGTTCGGGGGCGGCGGGTAGCGCAAACGCCCGTAGCCTGAGCGGAAGCAGTGCTCAGTGTTATGGGGTCAAGCGACTAAGTGCATGTGGTGGATGCCTTGGCGATCACAGGCGATGAAGGACGTGGCAGCCTGCGAAAAGCTGCGGGGAGCTGGCAAACGAGCATTGATCCGCAGATGTCCGAATGGGGAAACCCGGCCCGCAAGGGTCACCCCCTGCTGAATACATAGGCAGGGTGGAGCGAACCCGGTGAACTGAAACATCTAAGTAGCCGGAGGAACAGAAATCAACCGAGATTCCCAGAGTAGTGGCGAGCGAAATGGGAGCAGCCGTCGCGATTTAGCATTTACCTCAGGAGAACGGTCTGGAAAGGCCGGCCGCAGTGGGTGACAGCCCCGTAACTGAAGAGGTGAGTGTGGAACTAGGCGCGAGACAAGTAGGGCGGGACACGTGACATCCTGTCTGAAGATGGGGGGACCATCCTCCAAGGCTAAATACTCGTGATCGACCGATAGTGAACCAGTACCGTGAGGGAAAGGCGAAAAGAACCCCGGGAGGGGAGTGAAATAGATCCTGAAACCGCATGCATACAAACAGTCGGAGCCCTAGCTTAATTGGTCTTCCTGGTTCTTTGACGCGCGAGCGATAGCGAAGCGCGGCAAAAGAACCATCAAGATGAAATAGATCCATGAAATAGATCCGTGAAATTGAGGGATCTATGGAATGGATCTGTGAAATAGATCCTGCAGGTCAATCGAAGAGAAGGAACGGCGTACGCGAACGCAAGTGAGCGTGGCCGTCACCCTAGCTTGATTGACGCGCTGAATCGGAGAGGCGGAATCAGCGTCGAGCCGATGCGGGATCAGAGGGCCAATCAAGCTAGGGTGACGGCGTACCTTTTGTATAATGGGTCAGCGACTTACGTTTACCAGCGAGCTTAACCGAATAGGGGAGGCGCAGCGAAAGCGAGTCCGAACAGGGCGATTCAGTTGGTAGGCGTAGACCCGAAACCGGATGATCTAGCCATGGCCAGGATGAAGGTGGGGTAACACTCACTGGAGGTCCGAACCCACTACCGTTGAAAAGGTAGGGGATGAGCTGTGGCTAGGGGTGAAAGGCTAAACAAATCCGGAAATAGCTGGTTCTCTCCGAAAACTATTTAGGTAGTGCCTTGTGCATCACCTGCGGGGGTAGAGCACTGTTATGGTTGCGGGGGTCATTGTGACTTGCCGCGCCATTGCAAACTCCGAATACCGCAGAGTGCGAGCACGGGAGACAGACTCCGGGTGCTAACGTCCGGGGTCAAGAGGGAAACAACCCAGACCACCAGCTAAGGTCCCTAAGACGCAGTTAAGTGGGAAACGAGGTGGGAAGGCTCAGACAGCCAGGATGTTGGCTTAGAAGCAGCCATCATTTAAAGAAAGCGTAATAGCTCACTGGTCGAGTCGTCCTGCGCGGAAGATGTAACGGGGCTCAAACTGCGCACCGAAGCTGTGGATTTGCACGCAAGTGCAGATGGTAGGAGAGCGTTCCGTAGGCCGGTGAAGGTGGCTCGTGAGGGCTGCTGGAGGTATCGGAAGTGCGAATGCTGACATGAGTAGCGATAAAGCGGGTGAAAGGCCCGCTCGCCGAAAGCCCAAGGTTTCCTGCGCCACGTTCATCGGCGCAGGGTGAGTCGGCCCCTAAGGTGAGGACGAGAGTCGTAGCCGATGGGAAGCGGGTTAATATTCCCGCACCGACCTGGGATGCGATGGGGGGACGGAGAAGGTTAACTCAGCCGGGTGTTGGACGTCCCGGTTTAAGCGTGTAGGCGTGCCCGGCAGGCAAATCCGCTGGGCTTAGCTGAGGCGTGACGACGATGGCCGGCTTGCCGGCCTGAAGTGAGTGATACCCTGCTTCCAGGAAAAGCCTCTAAGCTTCAGTCCCAGGTTGACCGTACCGCAAACCGACACAGGTGGGCAGGATGAATATTCTAAGGCGCTTGAGAGAACTCGGGTGAAGGAACTCGGCAAATTAGCACCGTAACTTCGGGATAAGGTGCGCCCCAGGTAGGTGAAGCCGTACAGGCGGAGCCGAGTGGGGCCGCAGTGAAATGGTGGCTGCGACTGTTTAACAAAAACACAGCACTCTGCTAACACGAAAGTGGACGTATAGGGTGTGACGCCTGCCCGGTGCCGGAAGGTTAAGTGATGGGGTGCAAGCTCTTGATCGAAGCCCCGGTAAACGGCGGCCGTAACTATAACGGTCCTAAGGTAGCGAAATTCCTTGTCGGGTAAGTTCCGACCTGCACGAATGGCGTAACGATGGCCACGCTGTCTCCACCCGAGACTCAGCGAAGTTGAAGTGTTTGTGAAGATGCAATCTCCCCGCGGCAAGACGGAAAGACCCCGTGCACCTTTACTGTAGCTTTGCATTGGACTGTGATGAGACTTGTGTAGGATAGCTGGGAGCCTTTGAAGCGCTGGCGCTAGCTGGCGTGGAGGCAACGTTGAAATACCAGCCTGGTGTCATTGCGGTTCTAACCTGGGTCCATCAACTGGATCGGGGACCGTGCATGGTAGGCAGTTTGACTGGGGCGGTCTCCTCCCAAAGAGTAACGGAGGAGCTCGAAGGTACGCTTAGCGCGGTCGGCTATCGCGCTGAATGTGCAATGGCACAAGCGTGCTTGACTGCGAGCCTGACAAGGCGAGCAGGTGCGAAAGCAGGACATAGTGATCCGGTGGTTCTGTATGGAAGGGCCATCGCTCAACGGATAAAAGGTACGCCGGGGATAACAGGCTGATACCGCCCAAGAGTTCATATCGACGGCGGTGTTTGGCACCTCGATGTCGGCTCATCACATCCTGGGGCTGTAGCCGGTCCCAAGGGTATGGCTGTTCGCCATTTAAAGTGGTACGTGAGCTGGGTTCAAAACGTCGTGAGACAGTTTGGTCCCTATCTGCCGTGGGCGCTGGAGATTTGACGGGGGCTGCTCCTAGTACGAGAGGACCGGAGTGGACGCACCGCTGGTGTACCGGTTGTGACGCCAGTCGCATTGCCGGGTAGCTACGTGCGGAAGCGATAACCGCTGAAAGCATCTAAGCGGGAAACGTGCCTGAAGATGAGATCTCCCGGGGACTTGATCCCCCTGAAGGGTCGTGGCAGACCACCACGTTGATAGGCCGGGTGTGGAAGGGCAGTAATGCCTTGAGCTAACCGGTACTAATTGCCCGTGCGGCTTGACCCCATAACCGTGAGTGCTGATCGATTCAGTTCGCTCAGTTCGCGCAGTTTGGTTGATGGCGTTCGCGCCGATCTGACCCAATGCTTTGCTTCTTCCGAATGCGGCTCCCCGCGCACGCGCGGGCAGCCAACCGTCAATGCCTGACGACCATAGCCCGCCGGAACCACCCCTTCCCATCCCGAACAGGACCGTGAAACGGCGGCACGCCGATGATAGTGTGGACTACCCATGCGAAAGTAGGTCATCGTCAGGCACCCCTCAATGCAGACGCCCAGCCACCTCGGCTGGGCGTTTTGCTTTGGTGCGCCCGCCATCGCGCAGTAGCTTGGACGCGAAAATCGTCTACCCACCCGGCCAAGGGAAGTGTTGGCCGAAAGCAATGGTGTCGGGGGCGACTGCGGGCTTGGACGAAGCGGCAGTCAAACGTCCGTAGCTGCCAGGCCCGGGCCTCTCGTCAAGCTGCAACGCGAATCCGGTGCGGCGTCCCAGCGCTCTCCAGCCGCGCCGCGAACTCCGCGGCCGGCATCGGGCGGCCGAAATGGTAGCCCTGGGCCTGGTGGCAGGCGAGCGAACTCAGGAATGCGGCCTGCTCTTCCGTCTCCACGCCTTCCGCAATCACGTTAAGGCCGAGGCTGCGTGCCATCGCCACGATGGCCGTGACGATTGCGGCGTCGTCCGGGTCGGTGCTGATGTCGCGCACGAACGAGCGATCGACCTTCAGTGTGTGCAACGGAAAGCGCTTCAGGTAGGACAGGCTTGAGTAGCCGGTGCCGAAATCGTCGATCGCGAGCCGCACGCCCATCTCGTTCAGACGCTGGAGAATGGTCACCGTTTCCTCGGCGTGATGCATCAGCATGCTCTCGGTCAGCTCGAGCTCCAGCAGGCCCGGGGCAAGGCCCGTTTCGCCCAACACGCGCTCGACCATGCCGATCAGGTCCTTCTGCCGGAACTGGCGCGCCGACAGATTTACGGCGACCCGCAGACCGGGGTGTCGGGCCTGCCAGGCTTGTGTCTGGGCGCAGGCCTCAAGCAGCACCCATTCGCCGAGCGGGATGATTAGGCCGGTGTCTTCGGCGATCGGGATGAACTCCGCCGGCGGCAGCACATGCCGGTCTGACTGCGGCCAGCGCAGCAGCGCCTCGGTTCCCGCTAGGCGCGCACCGGGGAGGTTGACCAACGGCTGGTAGTGCAGGACAAATTCCCCACGCTCGAGCGCGCGCCGCAGCTGGGTCTCCATCGAGAGGCGATGGCTGACGCGCTCGGTCATCTGCGCATTGAAGAACTGGTAGTTGGCGCGTCCGGATTCCTTGGCGTGATACATCGCGGTGTCGGCGTTACGGAGCAGCGTTTCGGCCGTATTGCCGTCGCGCGGGTAAAGGGCGATGCCGATGCTGCCGTCGGCGTGCAGCTGGTGCTCGCCGATCGTGAATGGCCGCGCGAGCTCGGCGAGGATGCGGCTGGCCACGCTGGCGGCCTCGGCGGCGTCCGCGACGTCCGGGAGGCTGATGATGAATTCGTCACCCCCAAGGCGCGCCGCGGTGTCCTCTTCGCGCAGACACGTCTGGATCCTGGCGGCAACCGCCGTCAGCAGCAGGTCGCCGATGGCGTGGCCGAGCGAGTCGTTGACGTTCTTGAACCGGTCGAGGTCGAGGAAAAGCACGGCCAGCTTGCCACCCCGACGGTGGGCGCGGGCGATCGCCTGACCGACGCGGTCGGCGAGCAGCGTGCGATTGGGCAGACCGGTCAGCGCGTCGTGATGGGCCATGTGCACCACGCGTTGATCGGCGAGACGGCGCTCGCCGATCTCGGCCTGCAGTCCGGCATTCGCGCGCGCGAGCTCGGCGGTCCGCGCCTCGACGCGCTGCTCGAGCGTATGCTGGGCTCGGCGCAGCGCGCGCTCCGCGGCATCGCGTTGCCGGTATTGCCGCTGGATCACGCCATCGGCGTGACGCACGATCACGAACAGCACTCCGTACAGCACGCAAAGGATCGAAAACACCGCCAGCATCACCAGCCGCTGCGTGCGCTCGATGCGCGCCAGAAACGGCGTGACGTCGTCGTAGACCTCGAATACCGCGCGAATCGCCCCGTCGGGTGTCTGGCGCACCGGAATGTAGGTCGAGAGCAGGTCGGCGTTCTCGATGACCCGTTCGAATCCGCTGAACTCGTCGCGGTGGGTCAGTTCGCTGGTGATGCTGCCGTAGCGGGCTCCCTGAAAGCCGGCGTTGTCGCTCTTGTCCTCGCCGATCTGCCTGGCCTCGGTCGAGAATAACGTGCGGCCGCTGAGGTCGTACACCTTGACCTTGGCCACCGACAGCCCCTGCAGGTGCGCCGTCACCGCTGCCGAAAGGCGGTCGTGATCCGGATGTGTCGCAAGCTGTTCGGTCGGAAGCGTCTCCGCGGTGGCGAGATAGGGCACCAGCGTCGGCCACAGCGAATTGGAAAGTATCCGGGTCACGGCGCTGTTGTTGGTCTCGCCCATGGCGACCAGCGAGTGGACCGCGATCTCGCGATAGAACGCGCCGAGGACACCGGCGACGATGACGACCGAAACGAAGCTCGTCAGGGAAAAGTAGCGAAGCAGTTTGAACATGGATTGCGAATAGACGGCTTGAGTGCGCTGCCGGACGACCCGGCCCATAATTGCCCGCCACCACGAATCGGCGATTCCGATGCGTGCTGTCCATGGCATTGAGCAAAGGGTGTGCCAATCGGTGGTCGCACGGTTCCGCGCGTTGTAGGCGACAATGTGGTCGAGGGTCCTGGCCCCGTTGCACCTGAATCCGCCCCGACCCAGGAGTGAATGGACTATGTCAGTTTGCCTGCCGCCGGTGCCGCGGCTGCAGGTGCCCGCCTGCGCATGTCGTCGCTGAATGCCGCTG
Organism: uncultured beta proteobacterium; assembly: GCA_963823215.1. GTDB lineage: Bacteria > Pseudomonadota > Gammaproteobacteria > Burkholderiales > Casimicrobiaceae > CAIWHR01. The sequence continues at coordinate 274,429 of CAWGKT010000012.1, read as the reverse complement.
CGGGTAAGCCCGGTTGCGGGGCTCGGATCCAGGTGCGGCGCACCCGGTGGCATCAGCGCGATGCCGATTGCGCGATTTCCTAGCGCCGGCGCCCGCCCAGCAGTGAACCCAACACGCCTCGGACCAGTTCGCGTCCGATCGTGGAGCCCACGGTTCGAGCCGCACTCTTGGCGACCGCCTCGACGATGCTGTCCTTGCGCCCGCTGCGTTGAAATTAGTCCGCCCAGGGAGTCCTTGATCGAATCCGTCCAACCGCCGCCCGCTGGCGTTGCCGCACCGGCCGGTGGCGCCGCCTGCGCGCGCCCCTTCAGGCGCTCGTAGGCCGACTCGCGATCGACCGGCTTGTCGTACGTCCGCGCGAGCCCAGAGCCCGCGATGACGCGCTGCGCGTTCTTCCGGCGTCGCCGGACCGATGCGACTCCCGGGCGGCAGGATGAACGCTCGTTCGACCGGCTCCGGGCGCCCTTTGGGGTCGAGAAACGACACGAGCGCCTCGCCGACGCCAAGCTCGGTGATCGCCTTCCCCGTGTCGAGTTTCGGGTTGGGGCGCATGGTTTCGGCGGCGGCCTTCACCGCCTTCTGGTCGCGCGGCGTAAAGGCCCGCAACGCGTGCTGGACCCGATTGCCGAGCTGGCCCAGCACCGACTCCGGCACGTCGAGCGGATTCTGCGTGACGAAGTAAACGCCGACGCCCTTCGAACGGATCAGCCGCACCACCTGCTCGATCTTGTCGAGCAGGCTCTTCGGCGCATCGGTGAACAGCAGGTGTGCCTCGTCGAAGAAGAAGACGAGCTTCGGCTTGTCGCGGTCGCCCACTTCCGGCAAGCGCTCATAGAGTTCGGAGAGCAGCCAGAGCAGCAGCGTCGAGTAGAGCATGGGCGCGTTGAGCAGTTTGTCCGCCACGAGGATGTTGACGATGCCGCGGCCGCCAGCGCCGGTCTGGATGAGGTCATCCACGTTGAGCATCGGCTCGCCGATGAACCTTTCCGCGCTCTGCTGTTCGAGCGCGAGCAGGCCACGCTGGATCGCGCCGACGCTGGCGGCGGAAACGTTGCCGTAGTTGGTCTGCAGCTCCTGCGCGTGATCGCCGACGTGCTGGAGCATCGCTCGGAGATCCTTGAGATCGAGCAGCAGCAGCCCGTTGTCGTCAGCCACCTTGAAGACGAGTGCCAGCACGCCCGACTGCGTTTCGTTCAGGTTCAGCACGCGCGACAGCAGTAGCGGCCCGAGATCCGACACGGTCGCCCGGATCGGGTGACCCTGCTCGCTGAAGACATCCCAGAAGACGGCCGGGCATCCGGCGTAGTCCGGCTCCTCGACACCGAGCAGCTTGAGGCGCTCGAGCAGCTTCGGCGATGCCGCGCCCGGTTGCGTTATGCCCGAGAGGTCGCCCTTGACGTCGGCCATGAACACCGGCACGCCGATCCGTGAAAAGCGTTCGGCCATGACTTGCAGCGTCACCGTTTTCCCCGTCCCGGTCGCTCCGGTGATGAGGCCGTGGCGGTTGGCGAGCGCCGGCAGCAGGCAGAGCTCCGTCTCTTTGTTCTTCGCAATGGGCAGTGGATCGGGCATGTAAGGCCTCGCGTTCGTGGGCGATCGTCAGTGTAGCCGACGCGCGCGCGCGCGGGGGACCTGCGGGGGGCGCACGTGATTACGTCACTCCTCCACCCGTCGCGATTGTCCGTAGGTCCGGAATCTCTCGACCACGACGTCCATTTCAGCATCGGCCAGTGTCGGGGGCGGCCCGATGCAAAGCGCACGCCAGTAGATCTCGGCCAGCGTTTCGACCTCGACTGCGAGCGCGAGCGCAGCGGGCAGCGAAACTCCCACGGCGATCATTCCGTGGTGGGCGAGCAGGCACGCGCGCCGTCCGTCGAGCGCGGCGAGCGCGTGGTCCGACAGCTCCTGCGTGCCGAACGTCGCGTACGGCGCACACCGTATGTCCCGGCCCCCGGCCACCGCGACCATATAGTGGAACGCCGGGATCCCGCGCGAATGGCACGCGAGCGTGGTGGCGAAAGGCGCGTGCGTGTGCACCACGGCATTCACGTCCGGCCGGGCGCCATAGATGTCGCGATGAAAGCGCCACTCGGACGATGGGAGCCGTGAGCCCAGGGCCTTGCCGTCCAGAGTCATCGGCACGATGTCTTCCGGCGTGGTGTCCTCGTAGGCGAGCCCGGTCGGCGTCACGAGAAAGCCGTGGCCGCCCGCGCCGGAGAGCCGCGCGCTGACGTTGCCCGCCTTGCCGCGGTTGATGCCGCGAGCGTTCATCGCGAACGCCGTCGCGATCACCGCACTGCGCAGCGCCTGCTCGCCATCGTCCGGCAGCTTCATTGGTGCACCCTTGGCGCTTCGCGCCTTCCCTCCGCGCGGGAGCAATTCGCGCTTGGGGCGGCCCGGCGGGCTCATGTCGAGCGCTCCGGAAACATCGCTTCGATGCCGGCCCGAGTGGCGGGCGCGATGCCGCGTTCGGTGACGAGCCCCGCAACCAGTCGTGCCGGCGTGACGTCGAACGCGTAATTCACGGCCTGCGTGCCACGAGGCGCCAGGTGCACCGCCACGGCCACTCCCCGCGCATCGTGCCCCGTCACGCTCAGCACCTCGTCGGCGTCGCGCGCCTCGATGGGCATCGCAGCGCCGGACGGCAGGGCGAAGTCGAGGGTTGGCGATGGCACCGCGGCATAGAACGGGACGCCGCAGTCGGCCGCGGCGAGTGCCTTGTCATAGGTCCCGATCTTGTTGCAGATGTCGCCATTGGCCGCGACCCGATCGGCGCCCACGATGACGACGTCGACCTCGCCGCGCCGCAGCAGGAGCCCGCTGGCGCCGTCGACGAACAGCGTGTGCGGCACGCCGCGCGATGCGAGTTCCCACGCCGTGAGATTGGCGCCCTGCAGCCGCGGACGCGTCTCGCTGACCCAGACGTGAACCGGGATTCCGGCCGCGTGGGCAATGAACACCGGCGCGAGCGCGGTCCCCCAGCCGCAGGTCGCCAGTGCTCCCGCGTTGCAGTGCGTCATGACCCGCGTCGTGCCGCCATTGCGATGCGCGATGTCGTGCAGCAGCGCGAAGCCGTGTATGCCGATTGCGCGATTGATCGCAACGTCTTCCGCGGCGATGGTGTCCGCTTCGCGCCAGGCAGCGTCGGCGCGCTCGCGCTCGGGCAGGAGGGCGACGGTGGCGCGCACGCGATCGAGCGCCCAGCGCAGATTGACCGCGGTCGGCCGCGTCGCATCGAGCATGGCGTGCGCTTGCGCAAGCGCGGTGTCCGAGGCATCGCGGTCGAGCGCAAGCGCCAGGCCGTACGCACCGACGGCGCCGATCAGCGGTGCGCCGCGCACCCACATCTGCCGGATCGCCAGCGCCGCTGTATCCGCGTCGGCGATCGTCGTTGTGACTACTGCATGCGGCAATGCACGCTGATCGATCGTTTCGATGAAACGGGCGCCGTCGGGACGCACCAGTGCCCGGTAGGGCGCAGGATCGCGGTCGGGGACATCGGCGGGCACGGCGGAACGCACGGGATCATTGTAACGCCGCCACCAGGACCGGCAGGTGGCTACTTCAGCACCTGGAACAGGTTGTTGAAGTCGTCGGTCCACAGGCGCCAGTCCTCGCGCACCTCAACCTCCGTCGCTGCCTCGGCCAGCTCGGCGTGATCGAGCGCTTCGCGGCGATCGGACAAGAGCAACCAGTCGCTGCGGCTGCCGCGCGAGTCCTCGCCTTCATCGGCAATGTGGATCACGAACAGACCGTGGACGCGTGCCATTCCCTCGACGACCGGAATCAGGTTCAGGAACCGGTTGGTGACGTGGAAGGCGATGATGCCGCCCGGCTTCACATGCCGCCGGTAGATCCCGAGTGCCTCCGTTGTTATGAGATGCACGGGTATGGCGTCGCTCGAGAACGCGTCGATCACCAGCACGTCGAATTCCTGCATCGGCTCGCGCTCCAGCGACAGGCGCGCGTCGCCGAGCGCGAGCTCCACGGTCGCGTCGCTGTCGCGCAGAAACGTGAAGTCGCGTTTTGCGATTTCGATCACGGCCGGATTGATCTCGTAGAAGCGATAGATATCGCCCCTGGCGCCGTAGGTGGCCAGCGTTCCCGTGCCGAGGCCGATCACGCCGACCTTGATCGGCGTCGTCGAGGGATGCCTCGTTTCGATCGCGCGGCCGACGCCCGACCTGCTCGTGTAGTACGTGGTCGGGAGCCGGCTCAGCTCGCCATCACGATACTGCGTGCCATGGAGGATCGTGCCGTGGACCAGCGACCGGCGATGGCTGGTGGTGTCCCGGCCAAGCTCCTGCACCCGCAGCACACCGTAGAAATTGCGCGCGGTGACGATGGTGTCCTTGTAGAACTCGACGATGCCCCATGCCGCGCAGCCGGCCGTCGTCAGCACCGCTGCCGCGGCGAGTGCCCCGAATACGAGATGGCCGCGCCGCACCTGCCAGAGCAACAGCAACGCCGTCACGACGAGCCCGCCCGCGAGCTCGAAGTATGCAGGCAGCACCAGCGGCGCGACGATGCCGACCAGCGTCGAGCCGAGCGCGCCGCCCAGTGAGATCATCAGGTAGAACCGGGTCAGATATCGCGGCGCCGGCTTCACTCCCACGAGTTCGCCGTGGCAGAACATGCAGGCGACGAAGAGCCCGCCGCAGAAGACTCCGATCTGAAGGTCGAGCTCGTGCGTCAGCTTCGTATCGGCGAGCGTCCACGCCATCACGCACAGTCCGGCCGCGAGCATGGAGAGGAACGTGTCGCGCCGGTACCAGTCCTTGCCGTCGAAGCAGAGGATGAACGTGAGTAGATAGATCGCGAGCGGGGCGAGCCACAACAACGGCACGGCGGCTATGTTCTGCGTGATGTGGTTGGACACTGCGAGCAACAGGAACGACCCGGTCGCGGCTAGAACGCACCACAGGATCTGGCGCTGGATGGTCGGTGGTGGGTCCTCCGGGACTTCGCCCTCGCGTCTTGCCGCGTTGTCGGGGGGCGCGACGACCGCGGGAGCCGCGGCGTATTTCAGGCTCGACCAGCCGGCGGCTGCGCACAGACCGACAAAGAGCGCATAGGCGATCGACCAGCCGATCGCTTGCGCGCGCGTCGGCGCCCACGGCTCCAACAGGAACGGGTAGCCAATGAGTGCCAGCATCGACGCGAGATTCGACAACGCGAACAGCCGGTACGGACTCGCGCGGGGCCGCGCGCGCGCGAACCAGACCTGGACCAGCGGACTCGTCGTCGACAGCAGAAAGTACGGCAGTCCGATGGTCGCCACGAGCATCCCCAGGATCAGCCACGGCGGGCTCTCGCTGCCGGTCGGCTTCCAGTAGGCCCCGGGGACGATCGGCAGCAGGGCGACGGACACGACGAGCAGCACCGTGTGCAGCTTGACCTGGGCGCGCGCACCGAGCCGGCGCACGACATAATCGGAATAGGCGTAGCCGGCGAGCAATGCCGTCTGAAAGAAGACGAGGCAGGTCGTCCAGACCGCGGCCGAGCCGCCGAACCACGGCAGGATCTGCTTCGCGACCACCGGCTGCACCAGGAACAACAGGAACGCGCTGACGAAAATGGTAGCGGCGTAGAGGGGCATCGGGGGCCGGTTCGAAACTTGCGATCGCGCCGCGAACGCGCAACGGGAAATCGCGCATTCTACCGGATGAGTGGCGGTGGTCGGCCGGTGACGCTCCGGCCTTCGCGGCGCGCGGTTCCGGCCGCACCGAACCCCTTCAGTACGTCGTCTTCGGGCGGAAGTACTCGACCCGGTCGATCGAGTGGACGGCAAGCTCCTTGACGTCTACGCCCTGCAGCACGCGCAGCGGGATGTCCGTGCCGGCGGCGCCGCGTCCCCACACCTTGCGGTAGAACTCGGACTGCGTGCGCACGCCTTCGCCACCGACGCCGAGAATGATGTCCCCGACCTTGATGCCGGCCTGGTCGCCCGGTCCTTCCGGCGACACACGCGAAACCAGCAGACGTCCCTGCACTTCGTCGGTGGCCACGCCAAGCCAGGGCCGCGCGGGTCCCGCGCGCCGTCCCGTCCGCACGAGATCCGCGAGGATGGGTTTCAGCGCGTCGATCGGAACGAACATATTGCCCGGCAGCGTCGCTTCGCCGATGGCCGCCTCGCGCACGATCAACGAGCCGATGCCGACGAGCTGCAGGTCCTTGTTGATGAGCGCGGCCCCGCTCCAGTTCAGCGTCGGCGGCGACGTGAAGATCGCCTGCTCGAGCAGGTACTCCCAGCTGCCGGTGAACGGGCGCATCGACACGACGTAGGCGCGTGTCACGTCGTCGGGGCCGGCGTGGTTGACGATCATCATGGGCTCGCGGTCGGCCAGCTTTCCCGATTCCCCGAGCGGCAGCGGTGGCGCGGTCAGCGGCACGATGGCGCGCACCAAGCCCAATCCCGTCGCATGGTCGTACGCGACCACGCGCGCCGGCAGGATCCGGCCCCGCTGGTCGACCAGGCTCACCTCGTCGGCCTCGACGATCAGGTAGCCGACAGTCACGATCAGTCCGTCGTTGCCGATGACCACGCCGGTGCCTTCGCGCTCCTGGCCGAGAGTCGCGCTGCTGCGCGCGTTGGGCACCGCGCGCGCGCGGACCTTGACGATCGCCTCGAAAAAGCGCTCGGCGCCAGGGGTCTCGGTGCTCGCCGCGGCCGTTTTTGGTTCGGACGTGGTCGGCATCGCAGCATAGCCGGCGAGCGGCATCAGCAGGGTCAGAGGAAGGACAACCGCGACGGCTCGACCGAGCGTCGTGGCGAGCGCAACGAAGTGCGGGATCGGGCTACGGCGGGAAGCCATGGCGACCTCCTCGAGATTCCACCAACCGGGCAGGTGGTGCAGCAGACATCGGCGCCCTTCGGCGCGTGCTCACGCCGGCGGCGGGTTCAAGTCGTCAATATAACGCGCCTGCCGGCATACGCAAGCGGCGGCTGGCATTTTGCGTGTGCGTACCGCGCGCTCGGCGAGCGTAAGCGCCGGTCGCCAGCGGGGCGCGCCGGCCGGCTGGCGCCGCTGCGTATAATTCCTCGGAAAACTCCTCCGGAGCCCGTCATGGCCACCCGCAAGAATCCCGAAGAGCTGCGCTCGCATCGCTGGTACGGCACGCACGACGTGCGCGCGTTCGGCCACCGTTCGCGCACCGCGCAAATGGGCTATTCGCGCGCCGACTACCTCGGCAAGCCCGTGATCGCCATCATCAACACGTGGAGCGACATCAACCCGTGCCACTCGCATTTTCGCCAGCGCGCCGAGGAAGTGAAGCGGGGGATCTGGCAGGCGGGCGGCTTCCCGGTCGAGATGCCCGCGATCACGCTCTCCGAGCCGTTCCAGAAGCCGACGACGATGCTCTACCGCAACCTCCTCGCCATGGAGACCGAGGAGTTGCTCCGCTCGTATCCGGCGGACGGCTGCGTGCTGATGGGCGGCTGCGACAAGACCACGCCCGCGCTGCTGATGGGCGCGATCAGCATGAACCTGCCGGCGATCTTCATGCCGGCCGGCCCGATGCTGCGCGGCGACTGGCGCGGCGGCCCGCTCGGCAGCGGCTCCGACGTCTGGAAGTACTGGGCGGAGCTTCGCGCCGGCAACATCACCGAGGAGACGTGGCAGCAGATGGAGAACGGCATCGCGCGCTCACCGGGCCACTGCATGACGATGGGGACCGCGTCGACGATGACTTCGGCCGCCGAGGCGCTCGGCTTCACGCTGCCGGGTGCCGCGTCGATTCCTGCCGCCGACTCGCGTCACGCGCGGATGGCGAGCGATTCCGGCCGGCGTATCGTCGAGATGGTGTGGGAGGACCTGAAGCCGCGCGATGTCCTGACCGCTGCCGCGGTGGACAACGCGATCACCGCGGTGCTGGCGCTTGGCGGGTCGACCAATGCGATCGTGCACCTGGTTGCGATCGCCCGGCGCGCCGGGATAGCTCTCACGCTCGACCGCTTCGATTCCATCGCGCGCAGGACGCCGCTCCTCGCCAACGTCCGGCCCGCGGGCAAGCACCTGATGGAGGATTTCTATTACGCCGGCGGGCTGCGCGCGCTGCTTGCGTCGATCGGGGATCTGCTCGCGCTCGGCGAGCGCACGGTCAACGGCAGGACGCTCGGCGAGAACATCGCCGGCGCGGAAGTCTTCAATGCCGAGGTGATCCTGCCGCGCAAAGCGCCGCTGGTCGCGAACGACAGCCTCGCCGTGCTGCGCGGCAATCTCGCGCCCGACGGCGCGGTGATCAAGCCCGCCGCGGCGGAAGCGCGGCTGTTGCGGCACACCGGCCCGGCGGTCGTCTTCGCTGACTACAACGACATGGCGGCGCGCATCGACGATCCCGCGCTCGTGGTGACCGCCGACTCGGTGCTGGTGCTGAAGCACGCGGGTCCGCTGGGCGCGCCGGGGATGCCCGAGTGGGGGCAGTTGCCGATCCCGAAGAAGCTGCTCGCGGCGGGCGTGCGCGACATGCTGCGCATCTCGGATGCGCGCATGAGCGGCACGAGCTATGGTGCCTGCGTGCTGCACGTCGCGCCGGAATCCTGGGTCGGCGGTCCGCTGGCGCTGGTCGAGGACGGCGACCTGATCGAGCTCGACGTGCCGGCGCGACGGCTTGAGCTAAAGGTCGGCGCGGACGAGCTCGCGCGCCGTCGCACTGTGTGGAAGCGCCCGGCGCCGAAGTTCGAGCGTGGCTTCGGCGCCCTCTATCAGCAGCACATCACGCAGGCGGACCACGGCTGCGACTTCGACTTCCTCGAGGGCACAGCACCGACGCCGGATCCGGAAATCCACTGATGGGGATGTCGACCGCGGTGCAACGAGGTTGGACGCCCCGCTCAGTGCGGTCACGCAAGGGGCCGGCTCGGTCGACGCGAGCCAAGTGCGAGCATTGATTGCCTGAACCGGTGAACGAGGCCGCCGCCGCGCTGTTTCCGGGCTTTCGCTCGCAGGAAATCGATACCTCCGGTGCGCGGATACGATGCGTTGCCGGTGGCAGCGGCCCGCCGCTCCTGCTGCTGCACGGCTATCCGCAGACGCACGCGATGTGGCACCGGATCGCGCCACGGCTCGCCGAGCGCTTCACCGTCGTGTGCGCCGACCTTCGCGGATACGGGGATTCGTCGAAGCCCGACGGCGGCCCCGGCCACGTCAACTACTCGAAGCGCGCGATGGCCCTGGACCAGGTCGAGCTGATGCGCGCGCTGGGTTTTGCGCGGTTCCGGCTCGCCGGCCACGACCGCGGCGCGCGGGTAGCGCACCGGTTGTGCCTCGATCATCCGCGCGCCGTCGAACGTGTCGCGATGCTCGACATTTCGCCGACCCGCATCATGTACGGACACACCGACAAGGCCTTCGCCACGGCGTACTACCACTGGTTCTTCCTGATCCAGCCGTTCGATCTGCCCGAGCGGCTGATCGGCGCCGATCCGGTCTACTACCTGCGCAGGAAGCTCGCCGGCTGGTCGTCAGGGCTCGAGAACTTCGACCCGCGTGCGCTCGCCGAATACGAGCGCTGCTTCCGCGACCCGGCGACGATCCACGCCACCTGCGAGGACTATCGGGCGGCGGCGACAATCGACCTCGAACACGATGCGGCGGACGCGGACGCAAGGATCGCCTGCCCGGTGCTTGCACTATGGGGAACGAAAGGCGTGGTCAACCGACTGTTCAACCCGATCGTCGATTGGAAAAGCGCTGCGCGCGATGTGCGCGGCAAGCCGCTGCCGTCGGGCCACTTCCTCGCCGAGGAGGTGCCCGAGGAAACGCTGGCCGAATTGCTGGCATTTTTCGGCGCCGGAACCGAGCCGGCGACAATGGTTACCAAGGTTTAGGGCAGTCGGGCCGCCTTTGCTATAATTGCAGGCTTGGCCAAGTAGCTCAGTTGGTAGAGCAGAGGACTGAAAATCCTTGTGTCGGTGGTTCAATTCCGCCCTTGGCCACCAAATAATTACAAGGGGTTAGCGCTGTTCGCTGACTCCCTTTTTCTTCTCCAGCGTAGCCAAATCGTAACCGCCGAGCAGTGGATCGAGGCGGTTGGCGGCTGTCGCCAGATGATCGGGCGCCAAGTGCGCGTAGCGTTCGACCATCACTGAAGTACGCCAGCCACCCAGGCGCTGCAGCTCGTGCGTCGGCGTGCCCGACTGGCGATGCCACGTGGCCCAGGTGTGCCTCAGATCGTGCCAACGGAAGTTCTCGATACCGGCACGCTTCAGCGCTTTCTGCCACGCGTGCGTGTTGGCTCTGTCCAGGGGCTTGCCCGCGTACGTAAACACGCGCTCCGGGTGCTTGCCGATCTGCCGGCGTAAGACCTCCAGCGCGTTCGAGTTGAGCGGCACGGCAATCGGCCTGCGATTCTTCGATTGATCCGCGTCCACCCAGGCGTGACCGCTTTCGAGGTTCACGTGCGACCACTCGAGCCTGAGCACATTTGACTGCCGCAGCCCGGTGGCCAGCGTGAAGAGCACGACGTCGCGCTGATGCGCCGGCAATTCGCGGAGCAGTGCCTCCGCCTGCTCAACCGTGATCGACCGTTCCCGCCCGGGAGGTTCCCTGAACAGCTTGACCTTCGGCGCCTTGTCGATCCACTCCCATTCGTCCCGTGCCCGCAACAGAATGGATCTGACCACTGCCAGGTAACGATTGACCGTAGACTTGCTTACCGTCTTCAGTCGCTCGGCCTTGACGCGGTCGATGACGTCCAGAGTGATCTCGTCAAGCATCAGCGCACCCAGGAACGCATCCAACCAGCGGAGCTTCTTGATGTCTCCGTCATGGGTGGCCTTTTCGGACGTCTCGGCAAGCCATCGTACGACCGCTTCCTTCCATGCGCGACGCGGCTTGACGCCGAGCCGTTGTTGCTCCCACAGCGATACCTTCAGCTTGTCGTGGTACTCCTGGGCTTGGGCTTTGTCTTCAGTCCCAGTGCTGCGCTGTATTGTTCTTCCGCCGTGGCTGATCTTGACCCACCAACGCGGTGAGTCATTGCGTTTGTAGAGTGACATGATTCGAACTCCTTACGTTCACTCTGCAACACACGCCGCGGGTATTGTGAGCGGATGTGTTCGATGAGGTCAACGTCGACGAACACCCAGCACTTGCCGATCTTCGCGCCAGGAATCTCGCCGGCGCGTGCCTTCTCCTGCAGCGTCACCGGATGGATGTGCAGGAAGGCGGCGGCGGCTTGCAGGTCGAGCGTGTTCATGGCGCGATACCGTCGGCGAATGTCGCAATGAAACGCTACCGTCCCAGGTACACCGCGGTAATCTGCTCGCGGCCGTGGCCCATCTCGTGGCTGATGGTCTCCCGCGCCTCGCGATCGATCGCCTTCTGTTGCCGGGTGAGCTGCCGGGACGTCGGACCGCCGCGGGCCGGACACTGCCAGCCGGTCATTTCCTGGTAGCGGGTCTGGGCGTACAAATGCCGATGCCCGTGGAAGGCGTGAATGCCGACCCGCCCGCACTCGTAGCGGAAGTGCTGCAGGTAATCGCGGTAGGTGGCGTAGCCCGGTGCGACCAGGCTCTTGCCCTTGGCCAGCGCCTTGGCCTCGTCGAGGAGCTGCCGCTGCTCCGCGGTGCGGATGGGAATCCGGATCTCCCGTCCGCCCTTGTTCCAGGAAGCCTTGAGCACCAGCGTGTCGCCCCGGTCGGCCCAGGCCGGGACGATCTTGATCGAGGCTTCCCGGCGCAGGCCGAAGGCAGCCTGCAAGCGCAGCGACATCTGGGCACAGGGGGTGCGGATGGCTCTCGAGTTGTTCCATGCCAAGCTCCTTTGCCTTTGAGATGTTGGTGACGTACACCCGCTCCGGGATGCCGTAGGCGGCATTGGTGCGCTCGACGATGTTGTCCTTGCCGATCTTCTGCGCCAGCCAGCGCAGCTCGCTCATCCGGTTCTTGATCGTCCCCGGGGCGAGCTGCTCGGCGAGCCAGCGCGCGACCAGCATCTGCACGTGCCGGGGCTTGAAGCCCTGGGCGCGCAACCCGCGCACGCCCATCTCGTGCAGCTGGTTGGCGACGAGATCGAGGATGTGCTCCCGGTCGGCCTGGGTGGCGTAGCTGCCGTCGCGGTTGTGCCGGCAGAGCTCCTTGAAGTCGTGGTTCAGGTCCGAGCGCATGCGTCATTTCCTATCGTCAGAGCCTTGTACGAGGCGCCGGGGCGCCGTCCTTTGTTGCCGTGGTGAACTCCAGTCAGGTAAGTGTTGCTGCTCGCCTGGAGCGCCGTAGCGGCTCCAGTGGATAGCTGCGAGCACGGGACACCACATCCCGTTGTGTGCGGTTGCTTTGCTGCTCGCCAGCGCCGCACGGCGCTTGCTTGGCGTCGCGCTGCGTTCCGGTGGGAACCGCCAGCGCGAAAGTCCTTGACCCAGGACTCACGGGGCGCCGAAGCAGGCGCGTGGGACGATCCGTGGGGCGGATCCGATGGCGACCGGCGTTGCACCGGTCGGAGGGAGGCGTGAAGCGGCCGGAGAGGCCGTCACGTGGTTTTGAGCGCTGCGTCACGCGAAGAAACGCCGCGAAAAGCGCAGGCAGGCGCCAGGGTGCGCGTACGTCACTAGCGGTGGCCCGCTAGTAACGACGCGCGCTGGGCCAGGGGGGTTGGCGCAGCGAGCCGGCCAAAGGGTGGGCGCAGCACGGGGCTGCGGCACACGATCGGCGGCCGGTCGCGCCTACCATGATGGACACCGCGGGCGCGCTCGAAGACGAACGCCACCCGGAGTCCCATAGCCCGACTTGCGACCGCGCCGCATAAAGCCTGGTGCGATTGCGCCGAGGACTGACGAAGCTGCGGCAACGAACAACCGACCGCAGCGGATCTTTCGACTTAACCTCAGACCCGGGAGGGCCCGCCGGCTTTCAGAGGCAGGACGGCATTGGGCGCCGATTGCTCGGCAAAGGGCGACGCGTAAGGAGCGTCATTCCGGCCTGGCGTGGCCAACGTACTGCAACAAACCAAAATGGGCGCCGCCCGTCATGGACGGCATGGGGCGCACTGTCGCCCAGGGCGACCGCCGCTGTAAAGCGGAAAACTAACATTTGCATTGGGCATTTTTCGGGCGGCTGAAACCGGTCAGTGCCGGCGTTCGCGCCGCTGCTTCACGGTCGCAGTCCGGCCAACTGCAGTCGTTGCACATTGGGCTCCATTGCCGTCATTGGTCGGTCCTTATCGACCAGAGTGAAGGATGCGCTGGATGGGATTGAGCGCTGCTTGGAGACGTAGACCTGCCAGGCTACGCATGGGCGATCGCAAAGACGTTCCCGCTTTACTTGGTACTGAAGCCGAAAGCGCCGTCCCAGTCAGCGCCAGGTGGGCTCGCGCGGAAGTCGGAGATGCGCTCGCGATAGAGGCGGTATAGCTTCACTACCGGCGCGACGGAAGCGAGCTCCTGCAGCAGGCCTTCGGCCTCGTCCCAGTGCTGTGCGCGAAAGTACGCCAGGGCCTGATGGAAGCGGGCGAGCTCCGCGAGCATGTCGCCGTCGACCTCACCTTGCGCGCCGATCGGCTCGAAAATCGCGACGCTGTCCTGCTTGCCCTTCACGCGCACCTTGTCCACTTCTCGGTAGACAAAGCCCTGGACCGCTCGCACGACATTCTCGGAGACGAGGATGCCTACCCCGTACTCCTTGGTGAGACCCTCGAGGCGCGAGGCGAGGTTCACCGCGTCGCCCATCACCGTATACGAGCGGCGGAACTCAGAGCCCATGTCGCCGACGCTCATCGTGCCGCAATTGATGCCCACGCCAATGCGCAGCGCGGGCCAGCGCTTCTTCGCAAACACCGGGTCCAGCTCACGCAGCGCCTTCTGCATGGCGAGGCCGCATTCCAGTGCGCGTCGTGCGTGGTTTGCATCGCGCACCGGCGCTCCCCAGAAGGCCATGATCTCGTCGCCGATGTACTTGTCGACGGTGCCGCGCTTGTCCTGAATGCAGACTGTCATCTTCGTGAAGTAGGTGTTCATCAGGTTCTTCAGGTCCCGTGGCTTGCGGTTCTCCGAGATCGACGTGAAGTCGCGGATGTCAGCGAAGAGCACGGTCATTTCGAGGCTCTCGCCGTGCATTGAATAGCTCTCGGGCTCCTTCGCCATTTCGGCGACGATCTCCTTTGGGACGTAGGTGCCGAATAGGTTCGTCATCAGCTTCCGGTGGCGGGTTTCGGCGAAAAAGCCCCATGCCACGTCGAGGAAGTAGAGCCCAGCCAGCATCAGCAGCGGGCCGGCCAGCGGGAGCACGAGGTTGTGCGCCTGCCACGCCCACGCGTTTATGCTGATTACGACTACGGACACCGCGGCTACAACGAGCGTCGCCGCCAGGGCGGACAGCCGTGGCAGGAGCACCGCGAGCGGAATGCCGACGAGCAGGATCGTGAGCACTGCGATGGCGAGCATTTCCGCCGGCCGCGACTTCATGGCGTTGTCCAGCGCGCCGGAGATGAGGCTGGCGTGGATCTCCACACCCGGGAGGTCCTCTTGCGTGGGCGTGGCGCGGACGTCAACGAGTCCCCGGGCCGAGGTGCCGATGATGACAATTCGGTCCTTCAGCTCGCCGGCGCCGAGCGTGCCCCTTATCACGTCGGTGGCCGAGATGTAGCGAAAGCCTCCACGGCTGCGGTAGGGAACGAGCGCGGCCATCCTGTCGTCGAGCGGAATGCGCACCGCGTCACCGACGCGTATGAAGCGGATCCATCCCTTCGGTCGCCCACCGGAGTCGACGATGGACGTCTCGAGGTTGATCGGCGCGTTGCCGAGGTAGATGCGAAGGACGGCCAGCGACAACGCCTCGAAGAAGCCATCCCCGACCTGTATGAACATGGGCACGCTGCGCGTCACGCCGTCCGGGTCGAGGGCCGGCTGCAGATGTCCCGCGGCGATCGCGGCCGCCTGCAGCGGCGCAATGTTGCCGCTGTAGCCTGAGGCGCTGAAATGGCGGTACTCCGCGTTCGCGAAAGCGCTCGCCGCGAACGCCGGGCGCGGCAAGACACCTGATCGATCCCCTTGGGGGCTCACCAGGAACCCGAGGACCACCGGGCCCTTCCCGATCTCTTCGGCGAAACGGCGGTCGTAGTCGAGCGAGGCGCGCGCCCGCTGGAGGAAGGCCTGGAAAGGCGCGTCGTCGCGCAACTCGCTCGCGGCTATCGCCTCGAGAACCGGAAGGCCGGAACTCGGGTCCGTCTCGGGAAAGGCAACGTCGAAGCCCACCACGCGGACCTCGTATCGAGCGAAGAGCTGATGCAGCATCAGCGCCAGCTTGTTGCGACCCCAGGGCCAGTGTCCCTCGGTATTGAGACTTCGCTCGTCGATGTCGACGATCACGACGCGCGGGTCGCGCGTTCCGGGCAGGAACAGGCGCACTCTCGCGTCGTAGACCCAGCGTTCGAGCTGCGTCAGCGTACGAAATTCCTTCCAGCCCGCGGCGTCGGCGAGCAGGCTGGCAACCAGCGCCAGTCCGATGCCGACGCGAACGAGGGTACTGAGCGAGAACTTCGGGATCCAGCGGGCGGTTCTTGCCATGGGGCGCGCACTATGCTGCCGGAGGGCGAAGCATAGGGGATGCGGTGCTGCTTGGGGAGGGGCCGAGATACTTGGACGCCGCAGGCGCGCGTGGTGGCCGTGCCGGAAAGCGCGGCCGGTCAGCTTCTGGCCCGGTGCCTGCAGGCGGGCCAGGTAACGGCAGGGCACTTTGACCTGGCCCCGCCAAGCGGCCAGAATCACGCCTAACCCTCGCCGGAGTGCACCGATGCCTTGGAATGGAAATCAAGACGATCCGCGGCGCCGCCTTCTGATCAAGGCGCTCGCCGCCGGGTTATTCTCGAGCGCGGCATGCGTCCGCGGGGCGAGCGCGCAGGTGCTGGGCGCCCGGCCGGCCCCGCTGCCGCCGGGAAAGTCGATCTACCGGGTCGAAGGTGAGGTGCTGGTCAACGGCCAGCCGGCCACGCTCGACACCCAAATCGCGGCCAGCGCGACCATCGAGACTGGGAAGAACGGCGAGGTCGTCTACGTCGTTGGCGAGAGTGCCTTTCTCCAGCGCGGCGAGAGCCACGTGACGCTGGAAAGGAGGGAAGCCGACTCGATGATCGTGTCTGGGGCCCGGCTGCTGACGGGGAAGATCCTCTCAGTGTTCCCGAGTGGCAGCCCCGTACGCATGACGACGAAGAACGCGTCCATCGGCATTCGCGGAACGGGTATCTACATGGAGTCGGATCCGGAGCAGACTTACTTCTGCACTTGTTACGGGACCGCTGACATAGTCGCAGCGAGCGATCCGACGAGCCGTGAGACCGTGGTGTCGCGCCAACACGACCGGCCGCTCTACATCCTGGCCGGAGGGCAGCCTGGGCAGAACATCCGCGCCGCGCCGTTCATCAACCACACCGACCAGGAGCTGATGCTGATCGAGGCGCTGGTGGGCCGCTCGCCGCCATTCGTGTTCCCGAGGGACAACTACATGCGACCTCGGCGCCCATATTGATCTCGCCCGAAGGCGCTACTGCGGCGCGCCGTTGAGCGCCCAGTTGAGGAACAGATCGTATTTCGCGCGCCCCGGTTGCCCGGGCGCCACACTCGTGTCGAAGCCTTCGCCGCGGCCGCCGCGGTGATGGAAGCCAGCGGCCTTCCGCAGGAGCTCGCTGGCGGCGATCTCCGCGAAATTGATGCGGCTCCTTGCCTCGGCGTAGTACCAGGCGTCGTCCGTCGCACTGCCGGCGACGCCATCGCCATCGCGGTCCTCATTGGTGTAATTGATCGGCGCCGGCAGCGGGCTGGCGGGACTGTGGCAGCCCTGGCATTTGTTTCCGTCCTGCAGGATCGCCTTGATGTCGGAGAAACGGATGGCGTTCGGCGCCGGGGTCAACGCGTTGTTCACCACCAGCGTCAGCAATTTCGGCGCGCTCTGTGCCGAGGCGTTGCCGACTACGAGACTCAGCACGTACGTCCCGTCGCTCGCAGCATTGAACGTGGGTTGCGCCGTGTTGGCGTCCGTCAGCGTGGCGGGGAGCGCCCCGTTTGGGACCGAAACGATCGACCAGGCGTAGGTGTTCGCGTAAAGGCTGCCGGTGCCGGATAGGCGTGTGGTGCCCTGCCGGAGCACGCGATCCGGCCCGGGATCAGCGATCGGACGACCAGGCCGCAGCGGGTTTCCGCTTGCGTCGCGCGCCGCAAAGCCTTGGCCGCCGAGGAAATTCGCCAGCGTCTCTTCTCCCGAGGAAGCGTGAAACGCGTCGTACACAAGCTCCGCCAACGGCATGTTGCCGCGATTGACGACGGTCGCATGAGTTCGATCCGCATACGACCGAAATTTCTCGTACGTCGTGAAATCGATGTCCGACTGCATCCCCGTTCCGCGCATGATGTGACACATGCGGCACGCGGGCGCAATCACCGTCGTGTAGAGCGGGGTCTGTCCAGCCGCCGTCCACGAAGCCGGCACGTTGACGTCCGCATAAGCCGGGTCGGGCAGGCCGTCGCCGCCGTAGGATGCCTTGACGAGCGCGGCGGCGGTGCCCTGCCACTCGCCTGAGCTCGCCCGGCGTCGGCAGGCGTCTTCCGGAAATGCCGACGGCGCCGGCAGCGGATACGAACACAGAATCATCCTGTTCATCGTCTTGAGGGAAGCCTCTTGCTCCGCCCGCGTGTAACCAGGCGCCGTGGAGAACTCGAAGCCGTCGACCTCGAACGGTGGCAGCTGCCCCTGCGTGTCGCCGCGGGTCCGCGATACCGCGTTGTGCAGCAGGCTGAAGCGCGGCTTGCCCGAGACGTCGGGTAGCGTCAGTGCATCGGCCCGGCCGCCGTGGCAAGTGAGGCAAGGCCCGGGCATCGCCTTGTCGCCACGGCCATCGATGTTCGCCATGGTTTCTCGCAGGCCGGTCACGACGTTGAAGTTGAAGAATTTCGCGAAGCTGCCCCCCGCCGGACCGGGGCTGAACTCGATCGCGCCGATGTACACCAGCGATTTCGGGTCGCGCACGATCGCGGCCTCGAGGTTGACCGGGGAAAAGCCGTATGCCGCGCCCGTCCTTACCAGGTAGTTCTCGACGAAGAAGGCAAGTGTGCCGTCGGGGTTCTGCCGCGCCGTCATCCGCCGCCCGAAGCCCAGGTCGCGCGAATCGCCGAAGACGGCGGTGACTTGCGTGCCTGTCCCCGTGTCGAAGCCGTTGGCCGTCTTCCAGTTGGCAAACGTGTCCTTCGTGTTGTTTGGATCGATGGCGGCGTAGTAGGCCTGTGCGTAGGCAGGCGTGTCGGTTTGCAGGGAGCCGTCCGGCTGCACCTGTGGGTTGGGAGACAGCAGGAAGGCATTCGGCTCGCCCGCCACCGGGACGGGGAAGGTTCCGGGGTGAACGTCGCCCGGGCTCCCGCCGCCGCCGCACGAAGCCAGCAGCAGCGCCGCGGCGGCCGCGGCGAGCCAGGCAAGAAGGCGGGTGAATGCCATGGTTTGAACCGTCTAGAAGACCGTGAGTAAAAGCAGGGAGTACTGATTGTCGATGTAGCGCAGCGAACCCTGCACGTCGAAGTCCGGCCGGTCGGTCGGCATCCCCTGCGCGCGTCGCCACGAGATGTCGATCGATGTTCGCGGGCCCAGCGGCAGGTTATAGCCGACAATGCCGACCCACGTACGGGCGTCGTAGCGGTAGGCGTAGAGTTGTTTGCCGGGGAACGCGTCGTCCAGCACGAAGACTTGAGCCAGGCTCACGTTCACGAGTCTGGGGCGGCCGTCGGACACTGTGTTGCCGCGCCGGTATTCGCCGTTGAGATACACCGTGCCGCTGCGGCCCAGCGAATAGTCGAGGTTCAGGCGCGCGGAATAGTAGTTCAGGTCCCACACCTCGCTCTGGGCGTAGCGCCGGTTCCACGCGAGTTCACCGTAGACGCCGATGCGGTCGGTCATTGCGCCCTGCGCGTTGACCCCGAGAGCAAGATGGCTGCCGTCGCGCAGGTGCGACGCGTAGTTGTCCAGCCAGCCGCGCGCGAAGGCCCCGAACGTCACCGCGTCGAAAGCCGCGTATTGGCGGTACTGGAGTTCTGCCTGCAGACCGCCGGACAGGTTTGACAAGCCGTTGTAGGTCTTGAACTTCTCGCCATTGAGCATGCCGGTCACGACTGCCCGGGTGTTGTCGTTGATGCGCAAGGTACCGCCCGCGCTTACGTTGAGCCCGAGCAGCTGGTCCCCCAGGATCTCATCGGCGACGCGTCCCCGGGTGACGTTATCGTCGTACGTGTAGCCGAGGTCGATTTGCACGCGATCCAGGATCGACCACGAGGAGCCGGGCAGGGCGGCCGAGCCCATGCCAGTAGGGTCGGGACCCGGCACGACTACGGTTCCGGTTGCGGTGTCTTGCGCCGTCGATGCCGTTGGTGTCGCCAGATTGAGCAGCGCGGCTACGATGACTCCCCCGAGGCGCCAGCGGGCAGGCCGTCGTACTAGCAAGAGAGGGCACTGCCGGTCGCTCGGATAACGCCGAGAGGCTCCAGCCGCGAGCGCTGCCGAGAATGCGGTCGGGAGGTTCGAGGAATGTTCGACGTTCATGTCTCGCATCCCCATCAGGACGCAGGTGTGCCCCTATTCCGGATGTTTGGGAATGGCCGCCACTCCATTGCGCAACGCTGGAAGGCAGGAGACTTACTTTTACATCAATCGCGCGCGGCCAACAAGCGCCTTGGGTGCGGGCCCGCGGCCGCACCACAATTTCGTCTGGCTTGCCGAGTAGCAAATGCGCGGCCTCTGCTTCATCTGCAACACTCCTTCCGCTTCGATAGCGTCAAGTGTGTTGCATCCAGCCGTTGAGTCCGCAGTCGACTCCGGCCGACGGTCAGCGATCAGGCGCACTCGCGCCTGAGCAGCCGTTCGGGAAGGCGGACCGAGCGGCCCGGGATCGGCTATCCCAACCACTCGGCCACATTGAAGGCCTGCTAGACGGCAACGTCATTGCGCCATCATATCTATATAGGTATAATTTGCCATGGCGGCGAAGCCTCCTGCTGGGTTGAAGCCGCTGGCATGGGTCGGCAGCGCAAAGAGGGATCTGCTGGCGTTGCCAGAGGAAGTGATCGACGCCTTCGGGTACGCTCTATATGTCGCGCAGACGGGCAAGAAGCACGAAAAGGCCAAGCCACTACACGGCTTTGGATCTGCAGGTGTCCTCGAAGTAGTCGAAGACTGGCGAGGGAACCTGCCGCGCGGTCTATACCGTGCGCTTCTCTGCCGCGGTGTTTGTATTGCACGTGTTTCAGAAGAAGGCAAAGCGGGGAATCGCCACTCCGAAGCGGACATGGAAGTGATCAGGGAGCGTTTGAAAGTGGCGGAGCAAATGGCGAAGGAGCTACCAGGATGAGCAACCTCAAAGTTAAGGGCGTGGAAGTGGAGATGGGCACCGGTAACGTCTACGCCGATCTCGGATTTGCTGACGCCGACGAGATGCTGATCAAGGCCCAGCTCGTGAGCAAGATTGCCGAGATCATCAAACGCAAAGGTCTTACCCAGACCCAGGCCGCGCAGTTGCTGGGGATGCCTCAGCCCAAGCTTTCCAACCTGCTGAGCGGTCGGTTCCGCGGTGTTTCCGAGCGCCGCTTGATGGACTGTCTGGTCAAGCTTGGACGCGACGTACAGATCGTCGTCAAAGCGACGCCGCGGTCGCGGAAAGACGGTCGGCTGTCGATCGTCTTCGCCTGAGCGACTTCCCGCGCGTCAAAAGATTGGTACCGTAGCTACGTCGTAACTCCTCCTGCCTTCGTTGGACATGTTCCAGGCCTTCGTACCGCTGCTCTCGAAACGTGGCGTGTGTTGCAAGAGCTTGATTGAGAATAAAATCTCGTTTGTCTGGGCGGCCTGAAAATCCTTGTGTCGGTGGTTCAATTCCGCCCTTGGCCACCAGAAAGAAAAAGCCGGGCATTGCGCCCGGCTTTTTTTCGGCTGTTGCTTCCCGTGTTCGGGGAATCAGGCAGCCTGGATGTTGCTCGCCTGCTTGCCCTTCGGGCCCGTCGTCACTTCGAACGAGACCTTCTGGCCTTCCTTCAGCGTCTTGAATCCCGGCATGTTGATCGCCGAGAAGTGCGCGAACAGATCTTCACCGCCGCCGTCCGGGGTAATGAATCCGAAACCCTTGGCGTCGTTAAACCACTTCACTGTTCCTGTTGCCATTTCAGTAATTCCTCACGAACAAAATAGAAATCGGGACGGATCCCGGCCAATGTTTCGATCTCAAGGAAAGAACGACGGTGGAACGACTGCGAAGCGGTCGTACAGGGCGTACTTACTGCCTTGAAACTAAAACACTTCGCGGAGGATACACGCCTCGCACGGGGAGCGCCAGCGGTTTTTTTGGGGGGTCGGAAGGGGTCCCGTGGGGTGGGCTGGCGGTCGGAACGCCTTGGACCGAGGCCTGGAACGGCCGGAGGCGAGTCCGCTTCAGGCCTCGGCCCGCACGATGGCGGCGCCGGCCGCCAGCGCCCGGAGCTTGCCCCGGGCCACATCCCGCGGGAGCGGAACCATGCCGCAGTTGGTGCATGGGTAGAGACGCTCGGCCGGGACGTGGCGCAACGCCGTGCGGATCGTCGCGGCGACGTCTGCCGGCGTCTCGATCTGTTCGGTCGCGACGTCGATCGCGCCGACCAGCACGTCCTTGCCGGCGAGGAGTCCGATGAGCTCGATCGGCACGTGCGAGTTCGCGCACTCCAGCGAGACCTGCCGGATCGCCGAGCGCGCCAGCAGCGGAAAGGTCTGCTCATATTGCCGCCACTCGGCGCCGAGCGTCTTCTTCCAGTCGATGTTGGCCTTGATCCCGTAGCCGTAGCAGATGTGGACGGCGGTCGCGCACGCGAGACCCTGTGCGGCCCGTTCCAGCGTCTGGACGCCCCAGTCGCGGACCTCGTCGAAATAGACGTTGAACGCGGGCTCGTCGAACTGGACGACGTCGATGCCGACGGCCTCGATCGCGCGCGCCTCGTCGTTCAGGATTTCGGCGAACGCCCACGCGAGCTTTTCGCGGCTCCTGTAGTGCGCATCGAATAGCGTGTCGACCATCGTCATCGGGCCGGGCAGCGTGAACTTGACCTTGCGGTCGGTCGCGCCGCGCAGAAAGCGCGCTGCGTCGACGAACACGGGCTGCCGGCGCGCCACCGGGCCGACGACGACGGGAACGTCGGCATCGTAGCGATTGCGGATGCGCACGGTCTTCCGGTGCTCGAAGTCCACGCCGTCGAGGCCCTCGAGGAACGTCGTCACGAAATGGCGGCGCGTCTGCTCGCCGTCGGTGACGATGTCGATGCCGGCCTCCTCCTGGTCGCGGAGCACCAGGCGGACTGCATCCTGCATCCCCTCGGCCAGGGCGTCGCCTTCGAGCCGCCAGGGGGCCCAGAGCGCTTTCGGCTCGGCCAGCCACGCGGGCTTGGGCAGGCTGCCGGCGATCGTCGTTTGCAGGAGCTTGGTCATCGCGGAATCCCCGGGCAAGGATGGGCTGGCGCTGGGCGCAGATCGGGGATTATAGGCGCCGGCGGCGGCCGCTCCCTCCTGGAATCGGTCAGGCCGCTTGACCAATCCCCCCGGGGCCACGTACCGTTGCGCGTCGCCTGCCGCCGGACGGCCGGGCAGCCCGCCTCGATCGACCCGGAACGCTTCATGCCCAAAGTCCTTTTCGCTGACCACGACTATCCCGATCTCGGATTCGAGCGCGACCTCTTCGCCGCGGCCGGCGTCGAGCTCGTCGCCGCGCAATGCAAGTCCGAGGCGGACGTGATCACGGCCGGGCACGACTGCGCCGGCATCCTGCTGCAATACGCACCGATCACCGAGCGCGTCGTCGCGGCGCTGCCCAACGTCGGCATCGTGAGCCGGATCGGTGCCGGTTTCGACACCGTGGACACCGACGCCTGCGCGAAGCATGGTGTCTGGGTCGCCAATTCGCCGGACTACGGTGTCGGCGAGGTCGCGACGCATGCGCTCGCGCAGGCGCTCGCCCTCGTGCGCAACATCGTTGCCTACCATCGCGACATCCAGGCGGGGAAATGGCATTACCTGTCGTCGGGACCGCTGCGGCGCGTCGGTGACATGACGCTCGGCATCGTCGGCCTGGGCCGGATCGGCAAGCGGATGGCGCACGTCAGCCGCAACGTGTTCAGGCGCGTCCTCGCCTGCGATCCGTACATCATCGACGGCGACTTCCCCGCGTATGTCGAGCGCCGCGACCTGGCCCGGGTGTTCGCCGAAAGCGACGTCGTCTCGCTGCACGTGCCGCTCACCGCCGAGACCCGGGGCATGATTGACGCGAAGGTCCTCGCGGGCGCGAAGCCGGGCCTGTTCCTGGTCAACACGGCGCGGGGAGCAGTGGTCGACGTGGATGCTGCGCTCGAAGCGCTCGACGCCGGGACGATCGCGGGGCTGGGCCTCGACGTGCTGCCGGTGGAGCCGGTGCCGGCAAGCTCGACGCTCCTCGGGCACCCGCGCGTGATCCTGAGTCCGCACGCGGCGTTCTTTTCCGTCGAGGCGGAGCGCGAGCTCAGGCGCAAGGCGGCAGGGAACATCGTTACCTGGCTGGCGACGGGCCGGCCGGACTACGTGGTCGTCGCGGGCACGCGCCGCCCTTAGCGGCAACGGTGCGAACCGGTTTTTGCGGGTTGCGTTGGCGTTCTGCAAGTCTGCCGGGAACGCAGGAGGCGATGCGGTAAAATGCCGCCTCGACGTTTTCACGGAGGCATACCATGGGCATCCAGGACAAGATTCGCGAGCAGGTCACCTCCAACCGCGTGGTGCTGTACATGAAGGGAACGCCCCAGATGCCGCAGTGCGGCTTTTCGGCGACCGTGGTGGAGATCATGAAGCGCTGTGGCGTCACGGACTACCAGGCGGTCGATGTTCTCCAGGACCCGGAAATTCGCCAGGGCATCAAGGACTACGCCAAGTGGCCGACGATTCCCCAGCTCTACGTGAACGGTGAATTCGTCGGCGGCTGCGACATCCTGAAGGAGATGTACCAGTCGGGTGAACTGCAGCCGCTGCTCGCCAAGCAGCCGGTCTGATCCGAGGAACCTCGCGCGGGTGGTCGCAACTACAGGGCGCGCGCGCGTGGAAGCCGTACCGCCGCGCGGTGGTCCATTCATGATCGCCGCCACGAAATCGGAGTTCGCGGCACTCGTTGACCGGCACTGGAGCCTGCTCTCGTTGTTCGCGCGGATTTGGCTCGTCATGCTGTTTGTCGGCGTCGCCCTTTTCGGCGGTGCCGCGCATGCCGGAGAGGACGCCGCGCCGCGCGCCGCCGTGGCCGGCGACAGCCCGGCCGCAGACTTAGCGCCTGCGGCGCGTCCCGCGCGCGATCGGCGGCCTGCGGGCACGCTGGTTGTCTTCAATCGCCCGGTGATCACCTTTCGCGCGACCGTCCTGGGAGTCCCCCCGCAGGAACGCGCGGCGGCCGGGCGGGAACGGGTTCTCGCGCTGCTCGAGCGCGGAGGCGAGGGCCGGATCGCCGTCGAAAGGATCGATCTTGGCAACGCCATCAAGATCGACGGCGGACTTGCCTTTGTCGTCGCTGGAGACGACCCGGAGCCGCTCACCGGCGAGACGCTTGATTCAGTCACCGAATCGACCGTCGAGAAGCTGAAGCTCGCGATCGCCGAGACCCGCGAAGCGCGCGATGGCCAGCTGTTGCTCCGCGCTGCCATCTGGGCGGGCGGCGCCACGATCATCTATCTGCTGCTGCTGACCGCGATGCGATTTCTCGGCCACGCGATCACCCGTCGCATGCTGAAACTGACCGATTCGGCGGCGGGCAAGTTCAAGTTCGGTGACACCGAGCTCGTGAACCGCAGCCGAGCGATCCGGTTTGTCCGGCAGCTGCTGCGAATCGGCTTCTGGGCCATTGTCCTGCTGCTGACGTACGAGTGGGTCGGATTCGTGCTCGGCCGCTTCCCGTTCACGCGCCCGTGGGGCGAGCAGCTGAACGCGTTCCTCGTCGCGACGATTCTCGATTTGCTCGAGGCGATCGCGCGGTCGGTGCCGGAGCTCCTGATCGTCGTGTTGATCTTCCTCCTCGCGCGCTTCGTCAACGGCCTGCTGAAGAATTTCTTCGACGGCATCCAGTCGCGCCGGATCGATGTCAGCTGGCTCGAAGCCGACTCGGCGCGGCCGACGCGCAGATTGACGACGTTCGGGGTCTGGGTGTTCGCGGTGGCGTTGGCGTATCCATACTTCCCGGGCTCCGGTACCGAGGCTTTCAAGGGCGTCTCGGTGCTGCTCGGGCTGATGCTCTCGATCGGCGCGTCGGGCATCGTCGGTCAGGCGGCGAGCGGCCTGATCCTGATGTACACGCGCACGTTCCGGATGGGAGAGTACGTGCAGATCGGCGAGCACGAGGGGACGATCGTCGAGATGGGGATGTTCACGACGCGCATTCGCACCGGGCTCGGCGAGGAGCTCACGGTGCCCAATACGTTCGCGCTGTCCATGGTGTCCAAGAACTACTCGCGCGCGGTCAAGGGGGCCGGCTTCGTGCTCGACACGACGGTGACCATCGGCTATGACGCACCGTGGCGGCAGGTTCATGCGATGCTGATCGAGGCTGCGGGGCGCACACCGGGCGTGCTGTCGGTTCCGGCGCCGCACGTGTTCCAGACGGCGCTCTCCGATTTCTACGTCGAGTACCGACTTGTCTGCCAGGCTGTGCCGGGCGAGCCGCGCCCGCGCGCCGAAGTGCTCTCCGTGCTGCATGCCAACGTGCAGGACGTGTTCAACGAATACGGCGTGCAGATCATGTCGCCACACTATCTCGGCGATCCGGCCGACCCGAAGGTCGTGCCCAAGGCCAACTGGCACCAGGCGCCGGCCAGGCCGCCGGGCTAGCCGCAGGACTTGCGGCGTCGAAGCGCCATGACGGCGAACTCCCCAACCCGCGCCGGACCCGGCGCGCAATCCAGCGAGACCTCATGGAAACCCTGAAGACAAGCAGCGACACCCTGTTCATTCTGCTGGGTGCGATCATGGTGCTCGCGATGCATGCCGGATTCGCGTTCCTCGAGCTCGGCACCGTGCGCAAGAAGAACCAGGTCAACGCGCTGGTGAAGATCATCGTCGACTTCGCCGTCTCCACGATCGCGTATTTCTTCATTGGCTACTCGATCGCCTACGGCGTCAACTTCTTCGCCGGCGCCGAGACGCTCGCGCAAAAGAGCGGCTTCGAGCTTGTCAAGTTCTTCTTCCTGCTTACCTTCGCCGCCGCCATCCCCGCGATCGTCTCCGGCGGCATCGCGGAGCGGGCGCGGTTCAATCCGCAGCTCGCGGCGACGTTCCTGCTGGTGGGTTTCGTCTATCCGTTCTTCGAGGGTATCGCCTGGAACCAGCACTATGGCATCCAGGCGTGGCTCAAGGGCGCGTTCGGTGAGGAGTTTCACGACTTCGCCGGCAGCGTCGTCGTGCACGCGGTGGGCGGCTGGGTCGGCCTTGTCGCCGTGCTGATGCTCGGCGCGCGCCGCGGCCGCTATTCGAAGGAGGGTGGCATTTCGGCGCATCCGCCGTCGTCGATCCCGTTCCTTGCGCTCGGCGCGTGGGTCCTCTCCGTGGGCTGGTTCGGATTCAACGTCATGAGCGCCCAGACCATCGACAAGATCTCGGGGCTCGTCGCGGTCAACTCGCTGCTGGCGATGGCCGGGGGAACGATTGCCGCGTACGTTGCCGGCAGGAATGACCCGGGTTTCGTGCACAACGGGCCACTGGCCGGTCTGGTCGCCGTCTGCGCGGGCTCGGACGTCATGCATCCGCTGGGCGCGCTCGCGACCGGCGCGGTGGCCGGCGGCCTGTTCGTGTTCCTGTTCACGCAGACGCAGAACCGGTGGCGGATCGACGACGTGCTCGGCGTCTGGCCGCTGCACGGGATGTGCGGCGCGTGGGGTGGGATCGCCGCGGGCATCTTCGGGAGCAAGGCGCTGGGCGGACTGGGGGGTGTGGCGTTCGCCTCGCAGCTCGCGGGCACGCTGCTGGGGATCGGGGTGGCCGTGGCCGGCGCGTTGGTCGTCTATGGTGCGCTGAGGACGGCGGTTGGCCTGCGCCTCGATCCGGAGGAGGAGTGGAACGGCGCCGACCTCACGATCCACAAGGTCAGCGCGACGGCGGAACGCGAGACGTCCTGGTAGGACTCCGGAAGCGGGCTGCGCGCGGCCCGTGTCGGCCGCGTCAGGTCCGCGCCCGTTGCACGCGCCGCACCGCGTTGACCCGCTTCAGTGCGCGCATGATGTGCGCGAGGTGGCGGCGATCGCGCACCTGCACGCTAAAGAACATTGCGATGAGACCGCCGCCGTCGGGCCGCTCCATCGACACGTTGTCGATGTTGCCTTGTGCGTCGGCGATCGCCGTGGCGAGGTCGGCAAGCAGCCCGCGCCGGTCGGCGACGAGCAGTCGGATGCCTGCGTCGAACACGCCCTCGACGTCCGGCGCCCATTCGACATCGACGAACTGCTCCGTGTCGCCGCGCTGCTTCTTCAGCGTGACGCAATCGCGGGTGTGCACCGCGAGGCCGTGGCCCCTGCGAAACTGGCCGATGACGTCGTCGCCGGGGACCGGACGACAGCATTTCGCGTACTGGATCGCCACGCCCTCGACGCCGCGCAGCGTCAGCGCCGACGGCTTGCCATGCGCCGTGGCGAGCCCGGCGTCGGCGCCGGTCTTGCCCGCGGGGCGCGTCAGTGCCTGCGCCACCACGAAGGACAGCCGCTTGCCGAGCCCGATGTCCGCGAGGATGTCGAGCTGGCTCTTGGCGCCGAATTCCCTCTGCAGTGACTCCCAGCGATCCCATGAAATCGACTCCGGCGCGACCTTGAGCGTCGCGAGCGCCTGCTCGAGGAGCTGCTCGCCGAGCGCCGCCGACTCCTTCTGCTGCAGGCCCTTGAGGAAATGCCGGATCCGAGAGCGCGCCTTGCCGGTGCCGACGAACGACAGCCAGGATGGATTGGGCCGGGCCGCTGGCGAGGTGAGGACCTCGACGTGGTCGCCGTTCTTGAGTTCCGTGCGCAACGGCATGAGCTCGTAGTTGATGCGCGCCGCGACGCAGTGATGGCCGACGTCCGTGTGCACCGCGTATGCGAAATCGACCGCCGTCGCGCCGCGCGGCAGCGCCATGATCTTGCCCTTCGGCGTGAACACGTAGATCTCGTCGGGAAAGAGGTCGCCCTTGACGTTCTCGAGAAACTCCTTCGAGTCGCCCGATTCCGACTGGATGTCGAGCAGGCTCTGCAGCCAGCGATGCGTGTCGCGCTGGGCCTGCGCGAGGTCGAGCTCGTCCGCCGCCTTGTACAGCCAGTGGGCGGCGACGCCGGTCTCCGCGATGCGGTGCATGTCGTGCGTGCGAATCTGGGCCTCGAGCGGCGTGCCGAACGGGCCGAACAGGGTCGTGTGCAGCGACTGGTAGCCGTTGGCCTTGGGAATCGCGATGTAGTCCTTGAATTTCCCCGGTATCGGCTTGTAGAGTCCGTGCAGCGCCCCCAGCGCCGCGTAGCATGCGGTCCGGTCGGGGACCAGCACGCGCACGCCGTAGATGTCGAACACCTGCGAGAACGTGTAGCGCTTTTCGCCCATCTTCTTGTAGACGGAATAGATCGTCTTCTCGCGCCCCGACACGACGGCGGTGATGCCCGCCTTCGCGAGGCCGTCGCGGATCACGTCGAGCAGCCGGTTCATCACCTCGCGCCGGTTGCCCCGCGCCGCCTTGATCGCGTTGGCGAGGATCCGGAAGCGCATTGGATAGAGGTGCTTGAACGCGAGGTCCTGCAGCTCGACATAGAGCGAATTGAGGCCGAGCCGGTTCGCGATCGGCGCGTAGATGTCCAGCGTCTCATGCGCGATCCGGCGCCGGTGGGGCGGCGCCATGGCGTCGAGCGTGCGCATGTTGTGCAGCCGGTCTGCGAGCTTGATCAGGATGACGCGGACGTCCTGCGCCATCGCGAGCAGCATCTTGCGGAAACTCTCCGCTTGCGCATCCTCGCGCGAATTGAACTCGATCTGGTCGAGCTTGGAGAGCCCGTCGACCATGTCGGCCACCAGCTTGCCGAACGAGGTCTCGATCTCCGACTTGGTGATGGCGGTGTCCTCCATCACGTCGTGCAGGAGCGCGGCCGCGAGCCCCTGGGCATCGAGGCGCCACTGCGACAGGATGCTGGCCACCGCCAGCGGATGGGTGATGTACGGCTCGCCCGACTTGCGGAACTGCCCGCGGTGGGCCGAGTCGGAAAACTGGAACGCGCGCTCGACGAGCGCGACGTCAGGCGGCGGCAGGTAATTGCCGAGGTGTCGGGTGAACTCCGCTATTTCCGACATGCCTCATTGCCACCGTTGGTGGCCTCAGTGCGCGCGCGGCCGCCCGAAGCGCAATGGGTGCCCCCTGGGGCGGCATTGACCGCCGTGGTCGTGGGGGTCCTCCATCTCAGCTCTGGGCCTTCAGCAGCATTTCGATGCCGACCTTGCCCGCGGCAATCTCACGCAGGGCGACGACGGTCGGCTTGTCGCGGTCGGTGTCGACGAGCGGCGAGCTGCCCGCGGAAATCTGCCGCGCGCGGTTGGTCGCGGCGAGCGTCAGCTCGAAGCGGTTGGGAATCTTTTCGAGGCAGTCGTCGATCGTGATGCGGGCCATGGGCTCTCCGGGGTGTCTTACGTCAGGGTTCGAGCAGGCGCTGCAGTAGTTGCGCATGGCGCACCATCTGCCGCGGAGCGGTCAATCGAGCCGCGCGCACGATTGCGCACAGATCGTCTACGGCTCTTGCAAAGTCCTGATTCATAATAACATAATCGAAGTCGCCGCAGTGGCGCATTTCTTCGCGCGCAGCCTCGATCCGGCGCACGATGACCTCGGGCGAGTCTTGACCGCGCTTTTCGAGCCGCTCGCGCAGCAGGGCGAGGGATGGCGGGAGGATGAATATGTGGACCGCGGCCGCGATGAGTCGGCGCACCTGCATGGCACCCTGCCAGTCGATCTCGAGCAGCACGTCGTGGCCGTGCGCCACCTGATCGGCGAGCCACGTCGCGGACGTCGCGTACCAGTGGCCGTGGACGAAGGCATGTTCCAGGAACTCGCCCTTGGCCTTGAGGTCGAGAAAGCGGGGTTCCTCGACGAAGTGGTAGTGGACGCCGTCGCGCTCGCCCGGGCGCGGGGCGCGCGTCGTGTACGACACGGAAAGACGTATGCCGGGCTCGCGCTCGAGCAGCGCGGCGACGAGGCTCGTCTTGCCGCCCCCCGACGGCGCGGCGAGAACAAACAGGCAGCCGGACGCCGGCGGTGCCTTGGTCGGGCCTGCGATGCTCATTCCAGATTCTGCACTTGTTCGCGCATCTGCTCGATCAGCACCTTGATCTCGAGCGATGCCTGCGAGAGTTCCGCATCCACCGACTTGGATCCCAGTGTGTTCGCCTCGCGGTGCAGCTCCTGCATCAGGAAATCGAGACGCTTGCCGACGCTGCCGCCCGCGGCCAGGACGCGGCGCACTTCGGTGATGTGGGTGGCGAGCCGCGACAGCTCCTCGGCCACGTCGACCTTGGTGGCGAACAGGGCCAGCTCCTGCTTCAGCCGGTCCTGATCGGCGTCGAGCCCGGCTTCCCTCAGGCGCGCACTGAGCTTCTCGTTGAAGGCGGCGTGAATGGCGGGAATTCGCGGCGCGACCCGCGCAATCTGCGCCTCGATGGCATCGCAGCGCTCGACGAGAGTCGCGATGAGCTTCTCGCCTTCGCGGGTGCGCGACGCGGAAAAATCGGCGAGCGCCTCCGCGACGAGCTTTCCGGCCTGCGCGGCAAGTTCGGTCGGCGGGACGCCGGGTTCGGCCAGCACGCCGGGCCAGCGCAGGATCTCGCCGACCGACAGCGACACTGCGCCCGGGGCGCCCTTGGCCACCTCGGCAGCGGCCTTTGCCAGTTCGGCGACGCGCGCAAAGTCCACGGCGAGGCCCGCGGCGCCAGCCGCCGGACGGTGGAGCGTAATGCGGCATTCGACCTTGCCGCGCTTCAGTTCGGCGAGGATCCTCTCGCGCAGCGTGGCTTCGAGGCTGCGCAGCTCATCGGGGAGCCGAAGCTGGAGGTCGAGGAACCGATGATTGACGGAACGCAGTTCGACGGCCAGCGCCACACCGGGCAGATCCGCGGCAACTGCCGCGAACCCCGTCATGCTGCGGATCATCGAGCAGATCGGCCGGAATCAGGCAACAACTTTTCCGGCTTTACTTTGCAGACTTTCATCCGGAGAATGTATGCGTTATCCGTCGCAGGCGCAAGGTCGCGTGCGTCTGCTGGCATGCGAATTGCAAGCGCTCTCCGCGGATTGCCACTCAACATATCTCCATGCCCGTCACCAACCAGGCCCTCTCCGGCGGGTACCAGCTGCTGAACTACCGGATCGACCGGCAGATCAGCCGAGGCGGCTTCTCGATCGTCTACCGCGCGTTCGACGACACCGGATTGCCGGTCGCGATCAAGGAGTATCTGCCATCATCGCTGGTGTTGCGCACCGACGGCGACATCGTGCGGGCGACATCCGCCGAGAACATGGCCTCCTTCCGCTACGGCATGAAGTGCTTTTTCGAGGAAGGCCGCGCGCTCGCGAAGATCAATCACCCGAACGTCGTGCGCGTGCTGAACTTCTTTCGCGCCAACGAGACGGTGTACATGGTCATGCGCTACGAGCGCGGCCGGACGCTCCAGCAGCAGATCCAGATGCGCCAGGACCAGATGTCCGAGCGCCTCGTCCGGCATGTGTTCATGCACCTGCTGAACGGATTGCGCGAGGTACACACGCACAAGCTGCTCCACCTGGACATCAAGCCCGCGAACATCTACCTGCGCACCGACGGCAGCCCCGTGCTGCTCGACTTCGGCGCGGCGCGGCAGACGCTCACGACGCAACGACCGAAGCTCGCGCCGATGTACACGCCCGGATTCGCCGCGCCCGAACAGTATCGCGACCCGGACCGCCTCGGCCCGTGGACCGACGTCTACGGCACCGGTGCCAGCATGTTCGCCTGCCTCGCGGCATTTGCGCCGCAGGCCGCGGACGCGCGCCTGCACGAAGACCACCTGGTTTCGGCGAAGAGGATATGGGCAGGGCCAGTACTCCGACAACGTGCTGGAGGTCATCGACTGGTGTCTTCGCCTCGATCCGCTCGAGCGCCCGCAGTCGGTGTTCGCGCTGCAGAAGGCCATCCGTGACATTCCGCCCAAGAAGCCCAAGCTGACGGTCTTCGGGAACCTGAAACGGAGACTGTTCACCGAAATCGGGGCCTGACGGCATGCAGTTCACGATTTTCCAGGAGTCGCGCAAGGGGTCGCGCTCCACCAACCAGGACCGGATCGCGTACACATACAGCCGCGACACGCTGCTGCTCGTCGTTGCCGACGGCATGGGCGGCCACGCGGGCGGCGAGATCGCCGCGCAGATCGCGGTGCGGATGTTCGTGGAGCGCTTTCACCGGGAGGCGACGCCGACGCTCAGGAGCCCGCTCGCGTTCCTGCACGGAACGATGGTCAACGCGCACGCCGCGCTCGGCTCGTATTCGGCGCAGTATCTCGATGCTGGAGACGCCGCGCACGACGTGCGTAGCCTGCGTCGTGCAGGGCGGCCATGCCTACTGGGCGCATGTCGGCGATTCGCGGCTTTGCCACTACCGGCAAGGGGCGCTGCTCAGCCAGACGCGGGACCATTCGAAGGTGCAGTACCTGGTGGACCAGGGTCTCCTGAGCTCGGCCGAAGTCGGCGAGCATCCCGACCGCAACAAGGTCTACAGCTGCCTCGGCGGCACGGTCGAGCCGGTCATCGACCTGTCGACGCGGGCGCCGCTGCGCGATGGCGACATTCTTCTGCTGTGCACGGACGGATTGTGGGGCTCGATCCCCGGCGACGAGATCGCGACCTTGCTCCTGTCGAAGCCCATACTGAAGGCGGCGCCCGAACTGATGCGGGAAGCCGAGCGCCGCGCCGGCACCGACGGCGACAACCTCTCCGCGATCGTCGTGCGCTGGGGTCCGGAAACGCGGGTCGACGAGCCGGCGCCGACCATCACCGAAACGCTCGGACTCGGCGAATTCGCCACGCAGCTCGACCGGACACTTTCCCTGGCCGACCGCAAGGGCGCGGAGAGCGCCCTCTCCGACGACGAGATCGAGCGCGCGATCGACGACATCCAGACGACGATCCGCCGGTACCGGCGCTGACTTCGCGTATCATTCCGCCCGGATCCGGCCGGTTTGCACCGTGCATGGCGTGCGCGGGTCCGGACTCCCGGCGGCGATCGACCGTTACCCGAATGCGTCAAATCATCATCGACACCGAGACCACGGGACTCGATCCGAAGCAGGGCCACCGGATTATCGAATTCGCGGCGCTGGAGGTCGTCAACCGCAGAGTGACAGGTCGCAGCGTGCATTTCCGTGTCGACCCCGAACGGGAGATCGACGCCGGCGCGACCGAGGTTCACGGGATGACGTGGGACGACCTGCGGGACAAGCCGAAATTCCGCGAGGTTGCCGCGGACATCATCGAGTTCGTTCGTGGCGCGGAGTGGATCATTCATAACGCGCCGTTCGATATCGGCTTTTTCGATGCCGAGCTGCGGCGCGCCGCGCTTCCGGCGTGCAGGGAGATCTACGCGGGCCTGATCGACACGCTAGCGCTCGCGCGCGAATTGTTTCCCGGCAAGCGCAACAGCCTGGATGCCTTGTGTGAGCGCTTCGGCGTCGACCATGCGCACCGGGCGGTGCACGGTGCGCTGCTCGACGCGCAGCTGCTGGCCGAGGTCTATCTGACGATGACCCGCGGCCAGGAAACGCTCACGATCGACATGGCGCCGCCACGAGCCGCGCCGACGGGCGATGCCGGCGGGGCGGCGGCGAATCCGGCCGGAGCGAGGCCGACGATGATGACGATCGCGCCTACGTCCGCGGAGCTCGCGGATCACCGGGAGTATCTGGCGGCGCTCGACAAGGAATCGCGGGGTCGCTGCCTCTGGCTAGCCATCGACGCGAAAGCCGATGGCGGGGATGCGCCTCGCCCCGCCGCGATTTGCCATCCCTGATGCCCGTCGATTACCTCCAGAAGATCCTGACTGCGAAAGTCTATGACGTCGCGATCGAGTCGCCGCTCGATCTCGCGCCCGCGCTGTCGCGCCGGCTTGGCAACCGCATCCTGCTGAAGCGCGAGGACCAGCAGCCGGTGTTCTCCTTCAAGCTGCGGGGCGCGTACAACAAGATGGCGCACCTGTCGCCGGCCGAACGCGCGCGCGGCGTCATCGCCGCTTCCGCCGGCAACCATGCGCAGGGCGTGGCGCTGGCCGCGCAGAGACTCAACTGCACTGCGACGATCGTGATGCCGGTGACCACGCCGCACATCAAGATCGCCGCGGTCGAGGCGCTCGGCGGGAAGGTCGTGCTGTACGGCGATTCGTACAGCGATGCGTATGCGCACGCGCTGGGCCTGCAGAAGCGCTCGCACGCCGTGTTTGTCCATCCTTACGACGATCCGGACGTCATCGCCGGGCAGGGCACGGTCGGCATGGAGATCCTGCGCCAGTGCCAGGGCCCGGTCGACGCGATCTTCGTTGCCATCGGCGGTGGCGGGCTCATCGGCGGGATCGCCGCGTACGTGAAGCGCGTGCGGCCGGAGATCAAGGTGATCGGCGTCCAGCCCGAGGACTCGGATGCGATGGCGCGCTCGCTCGCCACCGGGCGCCGGGTCAAACTCGCCCACGTGGGCCTGTTCGCCGACGGGGTCGCGGTCAAGCAGGTCGGCAAGGAGACGTTCCGCCTCGCGCAGCTGTACGTCGACGAGATCGTGCTCGTGGACACCGATGCCATCTGCGCCGCCTTGAAGGACGTGTTCGAGGACACCCGCTCCGTGCTCGAGCCCGCCGGCGCGCTCGCTATCGCCGGCGCCAAGACGTGGATCGCGCGGCACCGGACCAGGAACCGCACGTACGTCGCGATTGCCTGCGGCGCCAACATGAACTTCGACCGGCTCCGCTTCGTCGCGGAGCGCGCCGAATTGGGGGAGCAGCGCGAGGCGATTCTGGCGGTGACCATTCCGGAGCGACCAGGCAGCTTTCGCGAGTTCTGCCGCCTCCTGGGCAAGCGCTCGATCACCGAGTTCAATTATCGCTATGCCGATGACCGGATCGCACACATCTTCGTCGGGATCGAGGTCGCGAATCGGCGCGAGACCGAGCAGCTGCTCGCGCAACTTCGGCAGCGCCGGATCGAGGCGTACGACCTGTCCGACAACGAGATGGCCAAGCTGCATGTCCGGCACCTGGTCGGCGGCCACGCGCCAGCGGCGAAGCACGAAATTCTCTACCGATTCGAATTCCCGGAACGGCCAGGCGCGCTGATGACGTTTCTGAACAGCATGAGCCGCGGCTGGAACATCAGCCTGTTCCACTACCGCAATCACGGCGCCGATTACGGCCGCGTGCTCGTGGGAATGCAGGTGCCACCGTCGGATGAGCGCCAGTTCCGCGCGTTTCTGGTCCGCCTAGGCTACGACTGCATCGAGGAAACGGACAATCCCGCGTACCGGCTGTTCCTGGGTCGCTAGTCCCGATCGCGCGGGGTGCGCCAGGAATCGGCTGCCGAGCCGCCCCTACGCGTCGTTTCACTCTATTGCCGCACCCCGCCCGGACGCCCGAGCGGTGCCGCCGCTTCGCCGCGAAAGGGCAGGGAATGCCCCTGCGCGTCAGGCGGTTACGGCGCAAAGTTGCTGCATCCGGGCCAAAACCGAGGATTCGGTTGCGAATGCCGATTCAGGCAAACTTTATGCTCTGGTCAATGGCCTGACCCCGTGGCAAACTGATCTCCTGCCGATTGTGGCCCACAATTTGCTGAGATGGAGCACGAGACTCACGGAGAGGAGAACCATGGTGCCGGAGCAGAACCCATTGACAGGCGTCAAGGTGATGGTGATCGACGACTCGAACACCATCCGCCGCAGCGCCGAGATATTCCTGCTGCAGGCGGGATGCACAGTGATCCTGGCGGAGGACGGCTTCGACGCACTGGCCAAGATCACCGATCACCAGCCTGATCTCGTTTTCGTCGACATCATGATGCCGCGGCTGGACGGCTACCAGACGTGTGCGCTCATCAAGAAGAACGCGAAGTTCCAGGGCATGCCCGTGATCATGCTGTCGTCGAAGGACGGGCTGTTCGACCGGGCCCGCGGGCGGATGGTTGGTTCCGACCAGTACCTGACCAAGCCATTCACCAAGGATAGCCTGCTGAAGACGGTCGCGACGCACGTGAGCCGGGCTGCGGTTCCCGCGGCCTCCGTGGCACGCTGACGCTGCCCGCCGCCATCAGGCAACCCGGCGCCCGAATGACGA
The DNA here is from genome assembly GCA_963823215.1 of uncultured beta proteobacterium. Classification (GTDB taxonomy): domain Bacteria; phylum Pseudomonadota; class Gammaproteobacteria; order Burkholderiales; family Casimicrobiaceae; genus CAIWHR01. The sequence continues at coordinate 238,126 of CAWGKT010000012.1, read as the reverse complement.
TCAAGAAGATCCTCGTGGTTGACGACTCGCCGACCGAACGGTACGTGCTGAACGACCTGCTGACGAAGGCTGGCTACGAGGTCGTTTCCTGCGAAAGTGGCGACGACGCCATCGTGAAGGCGAGGCTGACGATGCCGGATCTCATTCTCATGGATGTGGTGATGCCAGGCCTCAACGGGTTCCAGGCGACGCGGGCGATCAGCCGCGACGCCCACACGAAACACATTCCGATTGTCCTGTGCACGTCGAAGAGCCAGGAAACCGACAAGATCTGGGGTATGCGGCAAGGTGCTCGCGACTATGTCATGAAGCCGGTCGACAAGAACGAGCTCCTCGCCAAGATCTCCGCACTGAGCTGAACGCGAAACCATCCTTTCTGACGCCATGCCCCGTCCCGCCCGCATCGATCTGCGACTGTTCCAGCAGGAACTCGCGACCCGCCTCGCCAGCAAGACGACCGCACAGGTGCAGTCGTCGCGGCTCGGCCTGAACTGCGCGGGAGAGCGGTGGCTCATCCGGCTTGCCGATGCCGCCGAAGTGGTTGCCGTGCCGCCGCTGGCCGCTGTCCCGCTGACGCAGCCGTGGTTTCTCGGGCTGGCCAACATACGCGGCAATCTGTACAGCGTCGTGGACCTTGCACGGTTTCTCGGTCGCGACGCGGTCGTTCCGCACGGCGGCGGCGGGCAGAGCCGGCTCATCCTGTTCGGCTCCCGCGCGGGTGACATGAACGTGGGCGTGGTCGTCCAGGGCGTGCTCGGCCTGCGCAACATCGCCGAGCTTGCGCCGGCGCCTTCGGTGACGGACGCGCCCGCGTGGTACGCCCAGCGGTGGAATGACCCCGATGGCGGTACCTGGCAGGAATTCGACCTTGCCCGGCTCGCCGCCGATCCCGTGTTCCTGCGCGTCGGGCTCTAGCACCGCGACGGCGCGGCGAAGTGATTATCAGTCGGCCCCGGGGCATGACGATGTGTGATCTGGAGGCAGCATGGCGTTTGCTTTGAATCTTCCGAAACTGGTCGGCGGTGGCACCGAGGGCGATGCGGCAGTTGGCCGCGCTCCGACATTTACGCAGGCCCCGGCCATAGACGCGGCCCAAGGCTACGATCCGCTGGCCTCCGTTTCGCTGACGGAGCAGGTGCGCTCGGCGATGACGGAAACGATGGGGCCGCGAAAGGTGCCGCTGATCGGTCATCTGCCGATAGCGCGGCAATTCCATGTCCTCGGCATCCTGCTGGTGACCTTTGTGGTCTTCGCTGCGTTCATCATGTCGATCGACGTGCGCACTGCGGCGCAGGGCGCCGCATCTGTGGCGACGGCCACGGAGATGCAGATGCTGTCGCAGCGGCTCGCGAGCGGCTCCACGCTGGCGCTGCTCGGCCGGCCGGCCGCGTTCGAGGCTGTGAAGGACTCGCGTGAGCGGTTCAAGACCGACCTCGACGCCCTGCAGCGCGGGGGTACGATCAAGGGCGTCGCGCTCGATGTGGTGCAGGACGACGAGCTGCACATGCTCCTGCAGGGCATCAAGGCGCGCTGGGACCGTATCGACACGAGCGTCGAGCAGCTGCTCGACAACCAGCAGCGGCTGATCGATGTCGCGAAGGGCGCCGCGACGGTCGCGCAGGGCAGCAAGCAACTCGTCGATCTTGCCCAGCGCGCCGGGCAGGGGGGGGCGAGCCCGCGCGATGTCGAATATGCCAACCAGCTTGCCCTGCTGTCGCAGCGGATCGCCAAGAATGCCGCGGCGTTCGTTTCATCACCGGAGACGGACCCCGAGCTCGCCGCGTTGCTCGCCAGGGACGCGGGTACGTTTCGCGAGGCGCAGAACGGACTCTACCGTGGCGCGGACGTCCCGGCGCCGCGCGGGCCCGGCGCGCGCGGCGACGACACGCGCGCCGCCGCAACCGAGCTGGTGAAGCGGGCCGCGGCCTTCGATGCAGGCCTTGCCGCCGTCATGCAGCACACGGGCCGGCTCGTTGCCGCCAAGCAGGCGGTGCGCGCGATCAGCAATGAAGCCGAGGGGTTGCTCAATGAAACGACCAAGCTCGCCGAGATCTACAAGAGCGGCGGCAGGTCACGGCTGCCGATGTGGGCTGCGATCATCTTTTCCCTGCTCGCGCTCGGCACGTTGCTGCTGCTGGGCAAGGTGTTTCTCGACGATGCGCGCGTGCGCGCCTACGAGAGCGAGCAGGAGAACAAGCGGAACCAGGAGGCGATCCTGCGCCTGCTGAACGAAATGGGAAATCTGGCCGACGGCGATCTCACCGTGCAGGCGTCCGTGACGGAAGACGTCACCGGCGCCATAGCGGACTCGATCAACTTCACGATCGAGGAATTGCGCACGCTGGTCAAGGGCATCAACTCCGCCACGGATCAGGTGACCAAGGCGACACAGGACGCGCAGTCGATCTCCCATCGGCTGTACGAGGCGTCGCAGCGCCAGAACCGCGAGATCCAGCAGGCCTCCGGTTCGGTGCTCCAGATGGCGCAATCGATCAACGAGGTGTCGCAGTCGGCCGCGCAGTCGGCGCGCGTGGCGCAGCAGTCGCTGGCCACGGCGGAAACGGGCGCGCAGTCGGTGCAGAACCAGATCGCCGGCATGCACGAGATACGGGCGCAGATCCAGGACACGTCGAAGCGGATCAAGCGCCTCGGGGAATCCTCGCTCGAGATCGGCGACATCGTCGAACTCATCGCGGACATCACCGAGCAGACGAACATCCTCGCTTTGAATGCGGCGATCCAGGCGGCATCGGCGGGCGAGGCCGGGCGCGGGTTTACCGTGGTGGCGGAGGAAGTCCAGCGCCTTGCGGAACGCTCGGGCGAGGCGACGAAGCAGATCGACGCCATCGTCAAGACGATTCAGGCGGACACGCAGGATGCGGTGGCAGCGATGGAGAAATCGACCGTCGGCGTCGTCGAGGGCACCAAGCTCTCCGATACCGCGGGAGGAGCGCTCGACGAGATCCGCCGCGTGTCGCGCGAGCTGGCGGAGCTGATTGGCGCCATATCAGCGCAGACACAGATGCAGTCGGCGTCGGTCACCGAAGTGACGCACACCATGCAGGGCATCCTCCAGATCACCGAGGAGACAACGGAGGGCACGAAGCAGACCAACGTTTCCATCGGGCAGCTGACGAAGCTTGCCTCCGAGCTGCGCAGTTCGGTGGCGGGCTTCAAGGTATGACACGACGCGATCCGCTGTCGCCCTACGAGCCCGCGCGCGCGGCAGCCGACCCCCAACCGGGACGATGATGCACACGACGACCCCCGCCAGCACCCAAACCGTTCCCGATTTCGATCCAGGCCCGCTGTCGTGGGTCCAGGTGGAAATCGGCCAGGCGCTCGCGCGAGGGCGGGATCTCCTCGCGGCTTTCCGCGCGGCACCCTCGAATCCGGGCTTGCTGGTACAGGCGCGCAACTGCATCCATCAGGCCGCCGGCGCAATCCAGATGGTCGGTCTGGACGCCGTGGTCGTCTACACCGACGAGATCGAGCGCCAGCTCGCGCGGCTGGCCGAGCTCAGCCCGCCGGCTATCGAGCCCTCCTGCGCAAACATCGATCGTGCCTGCCAGAAGCTCGTTCTCTTCCTCGAAGAGCTGGTCGGCGGGGCGCCGCCCGTGCCGCTCAACTTGTTTCCCGAGTACGAAGCGATGCAGCGCGAGCGCGGCATCAAGGTCGCAGCCGCCACCGACCTCTTCTTCCCTGCCCGGAGGTTGCGTGGCCCGCTACCCGGTGCTCCGCTGCCCGTCGCCGCCGAGAACCTGGCGGCACACCTGCGGCGGCAGCGCCGGGTCTACCAAAGCGGCCTCCTCGCGTTCCTGCGTGGCGATGGTGTCGGTGCGCGCAAGATGCGCGACGCGGCCGTGGGGTTGGAGCGTGTCAGCGTACAGGAATCGGCAAGGGTGTTCTGGTGGACCGTCGGCGCGTTCTTCGACGCCATCATCGCGGGTGGACTGGAACCGGGCTTTGGCGCAAAACAGCTTGCCGCGCGGCTCGACCTTCAGATCCGCCGCGTCGTCGAGGGCTCGACGAAGGTTGCCGGGCGACTGCGGCGCGAGGTTCTCTATTACGTCGCCGTGAGTGCGCCGGTGACGCCGGTCGTGCGGTCGGTCCAGGACGGTTTCGGCCTCGCAGGGCTCATTCCGACGGCCGCGGCGCTGAACGCGGACCTGGTCAGGCTCCAGCCTATCCTGCGCGAGATGCGCGAACAGCTCGCCGCGGCAAAAAACATCTGGTTGAAGGTCACGCTGGGCCGTGCGGAGAGTCTGCCGCGGTTGCAGGAGACGCTGCGATCGGTGCACGGAAACGCCGAGGCTATCGGCAACGAAGCTCTGACCCGATTGACGGCGTCGCTGGTCAACCGGCTTGACGCGATGCCGCCGTCGGGCGACGTGCCGGACGCGGTGGCCATGGAGTACGCAACCGCCATCTTGCTCGCCGAGAGCGCGGTCGAAAACCGCGGTGGTCTCGCGGACAACTTCCCGGAGCAGGTCGCGGCAATGCTCTCGCGGCTGGACGCGGCGCAGGCTGCGCGCCCGTTACCCGCGGCCACAGGGTCGCTGATCGACGAGATCTTCCGTCGCGCGCAGGAGCGGATTCTGGTCGCGCAAGTGGCGCGCGAGATGCAGGCCAATCTGCGGCACATGGAGCAGGTGCTCGACGCGTTCTTCCGCGACCATGCAAAACGCTCCGAGCTTGCGACGCTCGGCAAGGACAGCATGCAGATTCGCGGCGCACTGCGCATGCTGGAGCAGGACGACGCCGAGCGCCTGCTCGGCCTGTGCCAGGAGCAGATCGAAAGCTACGCGAGCCCCGACACCGCGGTCGATGACGTGGACCTCGAGCTCCTTGCCGAATCGCTCGCGGGGCTCGGATTCTTCGTTGAGGCATTCGAGCAGCAGCGGCCAAACCGCCAACGGCTGATAGCGCCGCTGCTGGCCAGGCGACTGGGCGAGGCGCCCGCGGTGGAGGAAGACCGCGCGGCGGAGACTGTGGAGGACGCGGTCACGGACCTGCGCAACACGTTGCCGGAACTCGTCGCGGAAATGCATCGCGCGCCGGCCGATCCGGCAGCGCGCGCCGAGCTGGTCGCGAAGTTGAACGATCTCGTCGACGATGCCACGCTGATAGACGATGCGGAGCTCGTCGCGCAGGCACAGGCGGCGCTCGCGAAGCTCGAGAGCGGCGGCACGGTCGAGCTGGAAGCTGCCGTTTCGGCGATTGCCGACAGCGGCGGCGCGGTTGCGACGCCGGCTCCCGCCATCTCCGCGGAAACTCAGCGGCTGCTCGCGGTCGATGCCAAGGGACTCGATGCCGAGCTGCTGGAAATCTACCTGATCGAGGCCGCCGAGGTGCTCGATACGGTCGCGACAAATCGCGGCGAACTCGAGCGTAACCCGGGCGATCGCGAGGCATTGCGCACGGTACGCCGGCAGTTTCACACGCTGAAAGGCAGTGGCCGTATGGTCGGCCTCACGGAGCTCGGCGAACTCGCCTGGGCCGTCGAGCAGGTCCACAACCGGCTGCTCGAGGAGGAGCGCGTGGTCTCGCCCGCGGCGCTCGCTATGATCGAGGTCGCGGAAACGAATTTCCGGCACTGGATCGGAGCGCTCAAGGACACGGGCAGCGTCGCCGCCGATCCTACGGAATTGCATGCCGCTATCGGCCGCGCCGAAGCCGAGCTTCCGGCCGACGCCGAGTCCGCGGCGCAGACGCCCGTCGTGGTCGCCGTGCGCGAACTGCCGCCCGATATCGGGACCGTGTTGACCGAGCCTGTAGCCGCGGCCGCAGCCGGACCGGATCGCGGGCCCCAGGTCGGCGACGAAGCGGTCGAGGCTGGCGGACAGCCGCCAGCGTGGGTCGCGGCGATGGACAGCGGCGAGGACGTCGGCACGGAAATCATCGAGTTCGCGCCCACCGGCGCGATGCCCGCCGGCGCGAACGCCGACGCCGAAGCTCCGGCGCCACCCGATGTCATCGCCGTCGGCGAAGCCAGGATTCCGGCCGGCCTCTTTCCCGTCCTCGTCGAAGAGGCGCAGACCCATCTCGCGACGCTGCGGCACGAGCTTTCGCTGCTGCAATTCGATTCGGGACTGGTGCCGTCCGAGGCCATGGTGCGCGCGAGTCATACGCTGTGCGGGATTCACCGCGCGGGCGGTCTGCCGCTGATCGCATCGACAGCCGGCGCACTTGAACAGGCACTGCTCGCACTGCAACAGCTTCGCTCGCCCATGCCCGTGGTCGCGCTGCCGACGCTGGCCGACGCCGTAGGCGGACTCGGCGAATTCATCGCGCGGGTCAAGGCGCGCGATGGCTTCAATGCCATGGACGAGGCAATCGCGGCCGAGATCCGGCAGGAGCTCGAAGCGGTGCGCAAGTCAGCGAACATCGTGCCCGTGGCGCCGGACATCGAAGTGCTCCCGGAGTACGGCCAGCTCGGCGCCGAACCCGAACCGGCATACGCGGAGGATGTACTGCCGGTCGCGGTTGCGCCAATGGCCGACGTGCCGCCGCCACAGGACTCTGGGGTGGTGCCGCCACCGGTCGCCTCGCCGCCACCGCCGGCACCCGTCATCGCTTCCGTATCCCCGCGCCAGGAGGTGCCGCAGGGCGACGTCGCCGTGTCGCCGGTCGCGTCACTGTCGACGCCGACACCCGTCGCCGCCGCCGAATCTTCCCCCCGCGGGATGCCGCACGTTCCGCTGGCCGAAGTTCGAGACGACGTCGACGCGCAGGTGCTCCCGATTTTTCTCGAGGAAGCGGCGGAGCTCTACCCGCAGGCAGGTGAGGAGGTGCGCGCGTGGCGACGCGCCCCCGGCGATGCGGGCTGCGTGCGGCAGCTGCGACGGACGCTGCATACGTTCAAGGGCAGCGCGCGTATGGCCGGGGCAATGCGTCTGGGCGAGCTTGCGCACTTGATGGAATCGCGCCTGGTCATTGACGACGCGCCCGTATCCGGTTCGACCGAGCTCTTCGAGGCGCTGGACGGCGATCTCGATCGCATTGCCTACGTTCTCGACGCGTTGCGCGAGGGCAGGACCAACGTTCCTCTGACTTGGGCGACGGAACGCGACGAGGCGTCTGCCACCGCCGAACCGGGTGCTCCCGTCGGGACTGTTGTGCCGGGGGCCGCCCCCGCTTCGCCGCCCGCGGAGCCGACGGTCGTCGTGTCGCTGCCGGTGCCGGGTGCATCGGCGCGCGTGGTCCCGGACGCCGCCCAGGCGGAATCCGGTGCCCGCGCGATGCTGCGCGTGCGCGCCGACATCATCGACCGGCTCGTCAACGAGGCCGGCGAAGTGGCGATCGCGCGGGCGCGCATCGAAAGCGAGCTGCGCGCTCTGAAGGCAAACCTGCTCGAGCTCACCGGCAGCGTCGTGCGCCTGCGCACGCAGGTGCGGGAAATCGAGATCCAGGCCGAGTCGCAGATCCAGTCGCGCCTGATGCAGATGGGGGAGGGCCAGGAGGGCTTCGATCCGCTCGAGTTCGACCAGTACACGCGCTTCCAGGAGCTCGCGCGCTCGCTCTCCGAAGGAGTCAATGATGTGTCGACCGTCCAGCAGTCGCTGCTGAAGAACCTGGACGTTGCCGACGCGGCGCTGGTCGCGCAGGGCCGGCTCGCGCGCGGCGTGCAGCAACAGCTGTTCTCGATTCGCACCGTGCCGTTCGGCAGCTTGTCGGAGCGCCTGTACCGGATCATGCGCGGGACGGCGCGGGAGCTCGGGAAGCGGGCGAACCTCGAAATCCGCGGCGGGCAGACCGAGCTCGACCGCGCGGTGCTCGAGAAGCTCGTCGGTCCGCTCGAGCATCTGTTGCGCAATGCGCTCGACCATGGCATCGAGCCGCGCGCGCGTCGGGCCAAGGCCGGCAAGTCCGAGACCGGGGAAATCACGCTGACCGTGCGCCAGGTCGCCAACGAAATCGCCATCGAGCTCACCGACGACGGCGCCGGCCTGCGTCTCGACCAGCTGCGCGCCAAGGCGGTCGCGAACGGAAGGATCGCCGCCGACGCGCAGCCCACCGACGCCCAGCTCATCGCCTGGATCTTCGAGCCCGGTTTCTCGACGGCATCCCGCGTGACGCAGGTCTCGGGGCGTGGCATCGGCATGGACGTGGTGCGATCGGAGATCACCGCGCTGGGCGGCCGCGTCGAGGTCTCGACCCGGGTGGGCCAAGGCACGACATTCCTGCTCTACCTGCCGCTGACGCTGGCCGTCGCGCAGGCAGTGATGGTCCGCGCGGGCGGGCGCTTGTGGGCGCTTCCGGCGCCCATGGTCGAGCAGGTGCTGCACGTCAAGGCCGACGCGCTGGTGAACATGTACGTCCAGCGGCGCGTCGAAGCCGAGGGTTTGAGCTATCCGTTCCAATATTTGCCGCGGCTGCTGGGCGACTCGCATCAGATCCCGGAGTCCACGCGCAGCAATCCGGTGCTGCTGCTGCGCAGCGGCCAGAGTGTGGCGGCCGTGCACGTCGATGAAATGGTCGGCAACCAGGAAGTCGTCGTGAAGAATATCGGGCCGCAGCTCGCGCGCGTTTCGGGGATCGCCGGGGCCACGGTGCTGGGCAACGGTGAGGTCGTCCTGATCATCAACCCCGTCCAGCTCGCGCAACGCGCCGATGTGCCGGAGTTCGACCCCGATGCCGAGCGCGTCGCGCCCGAGGTGCCGAAGATGGCCGTCCAGCAAGCCGAGCGGCCGCTGGTCATGATCGTGGACGACTCGCTCACCGTGCGCCGGATCACGAGCCGGCTGCTCACGCGCGAAGGGTTCGATGTGCTCACGGCCCGGGACGGCATCGACGCGCTCGAACTCCTGCAGACGGAGACCCCGGACGTGATACTGCTCGACATCGAAATGCCGCGCATGGACGGGTTCGAGTTCGCCCGGACGATCAAGGGCAATCCGACGAGCGCGCGCATCCCGATCGTGATGATCACGTCGCGCACGGCGGAGAAGCACCGCAACCATGCCCGGGAACTGGGCGTCGACCTCTACCTCGGGAAGCCTTTCCAGGAAGAAGAGCTGCTGCGGCACTTGCGCGAGATGCTGGCGCTGACGCCCTGAAGGCGCCCGGACGGGCGCGCCCGTGGCCGTTTGTTGCCCCACGTCAAGGCGGGCCCGGTGCCGGATCGTTCAGAATGCCCTGAGCCGAGAACGCCTCGGGAGGGCGCGGCAGCCGGCCGCACCGGTGTGCGGCACGCCGCTCGTCGCGCGCGTGACCCGGTTTCGGCCTTCCCGGATCGGTCCGCCTTCGCCGCCAATCTCGAGGAGCACCAGCATGCTAGTACGCGACCGCATGAGCACGCATCCCGTCACCATCCGCAGTGACGCCGACTACAAGGCGGCCTTGATGCTGATGCAGGAGCACGCGCTTCACCACGTGCCGGTGCTCGACGGCGCCATGAAACTCGTTGGCATCGTCGCCGAGCGCGACCTCCTGCTCGCGGCCACGCGTCACCTGCAGGCAGCGATCGACGTCGCCGACGTCATGCACTGGACCGTGACCACGGCACGTCCCGAAATGCCGATCGCCGAGGCCGCCACGCTGATGATCGACCAGCGGATCGGCGGCTTGCCCGTCGTCGACGGCGACGAACTGTCATCGGTGTGATCACCGAGACCGACATTTTCCGGGCGTTCGTCGAGCGCGAGCGCCAGGCGGGCGCGGGCCCCGCTGGGGCCTAATCTCTTGCCGGGCCCCGGCGTGCGGAGAAATCGCTGCGGGCGGATCGACGCGCGCGCATGCGCCGGGCGCTGACCGCAGGCACGCCCGACGGGGGAACAGGATGATTGCCATGACCTTCGAGAGACTCGCCGTCGACCTGGATGGTGCGGTGGCCACGATCGCGCTCAACCGGCCCGACAAGGCCAATGCCATCGATCGCGTGATGTGGCACGAGATCCGTGCCGCGATGCGCTGGCTCGACGAGACGCCCGCAGCGCGCGTGGGAATCATCCGCGGCGAGGGGAAGCAGTTCACCGCGGGGATCGATCTCGCCCTGCTCGGCGCGATCCAGGCGCAGATCGCCGACCCCTGCGACGGACGCGCGCGCGAGAAGCTGCGCCGACTGATTCTGGATCTGCAGGATACGCTGACCTCGATCGAACACTGTCGCAAGCCGGTCATCGCCGCGATTCACGGCGCCTGCATCGGCGGCGGCGTAGATCTCGTCACCGCCTGCGACATCCGTCTGTGCAGCGCGGATGCGGTGTTCTCGATCCGGGAAATCGAGGTCGGCATGACGGCGGACCTCGGCACGCTGCAGCGGCTGCCGGGGCTCATTGGCGACGGCATGGCGCGCGAGCTCGCCTATACCGGGCGCAACGTCGATGGCCGGGAGGCGCGCGAAATCCGCCTGGTCAACCGGTGCTATGACACCCACGAGGCGCTGCTGGCGGGAGCGCGCGAACTCGCCGCGACGATTGCCGCCCGGTCGCCGCTGTCGGTGCGGGGCGCAAAGGAAATGATCACGTATGCGCGGGACCACTCGGTCGCGGACGGGCTCAACCACGTGGCCACGTGGAACGCCGCGATGCTCCTGTCGGCCGATCTTCCGGAAGCGCTACTGGCCATGCGGGAGAAGCGGCCGCCGCGCTTTCCGGACTGAACGACCCTCACCCTCACTGGGTGCGGCAAAGTCAGGACGTGGCCTGCACTTCCCGACTCGAAGCAGATATTGCCGCAGGATGCCGGCCGATCCGGTCGCGCCGGTATAATTTGCGGGAACAACCATAGGGGGAGGTCAGGAGCATGGCGAACTACGCCACCAGCAGCATCCGTACCGTCGCGCTCGTCGGCCAGGGCGGATCGGGCAAGACCACGCTGGCGGAGGCGCTGCTGCTCGCTTCCGGCGGCATCAAGGAAGCGGGCACCGTCGAGCGCGGCACGACCGTCGGCGATTTCGACGCGCTGGAAAAATCCTGGCAGCACTCGCTGCGCGCGTCCATCCTGCACCTCGATACGCAGGACACGCGCGTTCACTTGATCGACACCCCGGGATTTCCCGATTTCATAGGACAGTCCATCGGTGCCCTCGATGCGGTGGAGACGGCGGCGGTGGTCGTCAGCGCGCAGTCCGGCATCGAGATGATCGCGTCGCGGATGATGGACTGGGCGGCCAAGCGCCGCCTGTGCCGTCTCGTCATCGTCAACAAGATCGATGCCGAGAACGTCGACCTGCCGAACCTGCTGGCGTCGATCCAGTCGCTGTTCGGCAAGGAGTGCCTGCCGATCAATCTGCCGGCCGACGGCGGCAAGCGCGTCGTCGACTGCTTCTTCAACCCCGACGGCGAGTCCGATTTCTCGTCGGTCGGTCACGCGCACAGCGCGCTGGTCGACCAGGTGGTGGAGGTCGACGAGGAGCTGATGGCGCTCTACCTGGAGCAAGGCGAGATATCGCCCGCGGAACTGCACGCACCCTTCGAGAAGGCGCTGCGCGAGGGCCATCTCGTTCCGGTGTGCTTCGTTTCGGCGAAGACCGGCGCCGGCGTGGCCGAGCTGCTCGACGTGCTCGTCAAGCTGGCGCCGAGTCCGGCGGAAGGCAATCCGCCGCTGTTCTACAAGGGCGAAGGGGAGGGCGCTTCGGAGTTCCGCTCGGAGCCCGATCCCAAGCAGCACGTCCTCGCCCACGTGTTCAAGGTCGTGATGGACCCGTTCGTGGGGAAGCTCGGCATCTTCCGCGTGCACCAGGGCACGATCACCAAGGACACGCAGCTGTTCGTCGGAGACGGTCGCAAGCCGTTCAAAGTGGGGCACCTGTTCATGCTGCAGGGAGGCAAGAGCGTCGAGATCGAGCGGGCGGTTCCCGGCGACATCGCGGCGGTGGCGAAGGTGGACGAGATCGAGTTCGACTGCGTGCTGCACGACTCGCACGACGAAGACCACATCCATATGCGTCCGCTGGAGTTCCCGACGCCGATGCAGGGCGTCGCGATCACGCCGAAGAAGCGCGGCGACGAGCAGCGGATTTCGGAAGTGCTGCACCGAATGATCGCCGAGGATCCGACGCTCGTCGTCGAGCACGACGCGACGACGAACGAAACGGTGCTCCGCGCGCTGGGCGACCTCCATCTGCGCTCGGTACTGGAGCGCATGGCGAGCCAATTCAAGCTGGAGGTCGACACGCGGCCCCCGCGCATCCCCTATCGCGAGACCATCACCGCGCAGGCGGAGGGTTTCCACCGCCACAAGAAGCAGACGGGGGGTGCCGGGCAGTTCGGCGAGGTCTCGCTGCGCGTCGAGCCGCGCGAGCGCGGCGCCGGCTTCGAGTTTCTCGATCAGACCAAGGGCGGCGTGATCCCGCACCAGTTCATGCCGGCGGTGCAGAAGGGCGTCGAGCAGGTGCTGGTCACTGGCGCGATCGCCGGGTTTCCGCTTCAGGACGTGCGCGTCGTCGTCTACGACGGCAAGCACCACCCTGTGGATTCCAAGGAGGTCGCGTTCGTCGCCGCCGGCAAGAAGGCGTTCCTCGACGCGATCGAGAAGGCCCGACCCATCGTGCTCGAGCCGATCGTCACGGTGGAGGTGATCTGCCCGGAGACGAACACCGGCGACATCGCCGGCGACCTGTCGTCGCGGCGCGGCCAGGTCACCGGAACGCGCGGCCTGCAACCGGGCGTGCTCGCGATCAACGGGCTCGCCCCGCTCGCGGAGCTCGAAGGCTATTCGGCCCGATTGAAGTCCGTGACCGGCGGCCACGGCTCTTGGTCGATGCAGCTGTCGCACTACGAGCAGGCGCCGCCCCAGCTGCAGCAGCAGCTCGTTGCCGAACACCGGAAGTCGCGCAAGCAGGAAGAGGAATAGGGGACGATACCGCGTTGCGGCCGGTGACAGCCGCGCTCCGGCTGCCCGGCGCCGTCGGCGTGCCCGCCGCCACCGCGCTGGCCCGCGGCATCGTTGCTGCTCAGGCCGCGCGCGCTTTCGCGAAGAGCGCCAGCGCGGCTCGGCGCGCGGCGGCGTGGTCGACGATCGGTGCCGGATATTCCCGGCCGATCACCACGCCCTTTGCCTGCTGGATCGCGGGGGCGACGAGCCATGGCGCGTGGATCTCCTTCGCCTCGAGCGGCGCCAGTTCGGGCACGTAACGCCGGATGAACTCACCCGCGGGATCGAAGCGCTCCGACTGCGTCACCGGATTGAAGATGCGGAAGTACGGCTGTGCGTCGCAACCTGTGGAAGCCGCCCATTGCCAGCCGCCGTTGTTCGACGCGAGGTCGAAGTCGAGCAGATGATCGGCGAAGTATCGTTCGCCCCGGCGCCAGTCCACGAGCAGGTCCTTGACAAGGAAGGAGGCCGCGATCATCCGCAGTCGGTTGTGCATGTAGCCCGACGCGTTGATCTGCCGCATCGCCGCATCGACGATCGGGTAGCCGGTGCGTCCTCCCCGCCATGCGGCGAACATCGACGGGTCGTCGGGAAAGGGAAGCGCGTCGTACTGCGGCTTGAACGCATGCGCGATCACGCGCGGGTGGTGCCAGATGATCTGCGCGTAGAACTCGCGCCAGATGAGCTCGGAGAGCCAGGTCGCCGCGCCGCCCCCGTCCGGCTCCAGCGAGCGCAGGTGCGCGTGCGCGACGAGCTCGCGGATCGACACCGTGCCGAAGCGCAGATGCACCGAAAGATAGGAGGGTCCCATGGCTGCCGGGAAGTCGCGGGCCTCCTTGTAGCGATCGATGCGCCGGCGAAAGTCGGCGGTGAGCGCTGCGCCGGCGCTCATTCCGGTCCCGATGCCGAGCGCCTTCAGGTTCGTCCGCCGGAAGCCCATGGCCTCGAGCGTAGGCATCGGCGCCGCGACGCCTGGCGGGGGTGAAGCCAGCGCATCGGCGTAACGGGCGATCGCGTGCACCTGCAGGTCGGACGGCGTCAAGCGCCCGAGCCAGGCGTTCTTGTACGGCGTGAACACGCTGAATGGCCGGCCAGCCTGCGAGAGCACCTCGGCGCACTCGAAGATCACCCTGTCCTTTGCGGTCCGGAACGAGATGCCGCGCCCGGCCAGCGCCTGCGCGACCGCCGCGTCGCGGGCACAGGCAGCCGGCTCGTAGTCGCGATTGGCATAGACAGTGCTCGCCCCGAGTGCGGCGGCGAGCTCGGGAACCGCGTCCCGGGCGAACGCGTGCCGGACGATCAGCTCGCCGCCACGCGCGCGGAGCGCAGCGTCGAGCTCGCGCACACTGTCCCAGATGAACTCCACGCGCCGGTCGTCCGGCGACGGTAGTGCGTCGAGGATCTCGCGATCGAAGATGAAGGCGCAGAACACCGCGCGCGCTTCCCGCAGTGCGTGGAACAGCGCCGCGTGATCGAAATCGCGCAGGTCGCGGCGGAACCAGACCAACGCGCGGTCGTGCGTGCGCTCGGTCACGGGCGTGGCCCCTGGGCGGGGAAGCGCAGGTCGATCGCGCGCACCTCGTGGTGCCACAGCAGCGCACCCTCGCCATCGTAGCTTTGCAGCGACAGTCGCCGGGCGTCGCCCGGGCCCGTGACCCGGATTAGCCCGAACTGGCGTCTGGCCACCTGCGTTCCCGGAACAAGGTCGGGGTTTTCGCGATCCGCCTCGTCGAATTTGCTTGAACGGGCGCGAGGTCAGCGGGCTCGAAGTGAACTCGTGCAGCGGATAGGCGCCAGGCCGTTCGATCTTCAGCAGCTCGGAAAAGTGGCGGTCACCGGAGAGGAAGAGAACGCCCTCGATCCGCTGCGCGATCAGCCAATCGGCAAAGGCGCGTCGCTCGGCAGCGAAATGGTGCCAGCCCTCGAAGCGGCCCGTGCGCTTCCAGAACTGGCTGCCGCCGGCGATGATCTTGATGCTGTCCCGCGGTGCCGCCGCCAGCTCGTGCTTCAACCAGTCGAGCTGGCGTGCTCCGAACATCGTCTTGGCGGGGCCGTCCGGCGCGCGGTTCGGCGAGCGGTAGTAGCGATCGTCGAGCAGGAAGAACATCAGGTCGCCGTAGCGCGCGACGCCGAATGTGCCGGGCACGCCTGGCAACCCGAATTGCGGATTGGGCCAATGGCGCTGGAAGAGCTTCAGCGTCTGGTCCTTCAGCGGGAACGATGCGCTGCTGTTGTTCGGGCCGTAATCGTGATCGTCCCAGATCGCCAGATGATTCGTCGCGGTGAGCAGCGCCTGCCACGGCGGGAACGCGCGCTGTTGCCGGTAGCGTGCCGAGATCGCGGCCGCATCGACGAGGTCGGGCGGCTGAAGATAGAGGTTGTCGCCGAGCCAGAGCATCAGATCAGGCCGTTTCGCGGCGATCGCGCCGAAGATCTCGTAGCCGCCGCCGTAGTCCCGGCTCGACGGCTTCGCATCGGGATCAGTGGCGAAGAAGCACGACCCGATGGCAATGGTCAGCTCCGCGGCGTCCCCGGCACTCGTCCAGGAAGGCTGCGTGCGCGCAACGCCGTCGCGGCGGTCCCGTCCCGCCTGCACGCGATAGGGGGCGGCTCGTCCGGGCACCAACCCGGTGAGTCGGGCCACGACGACGTGGTCGTCGGCCTTCGCCGCGTGCAGCCGCAGCGTCCGGTCGACGGCTTCGCCGGCGGCGCGCCAGCGGACCGTTACCGTGGTTGCGGCATCGGCCTGAATCCAGAGCGTCGCGGCGGTGGGTTCCGCATGACCGTGCATGACGACGAGCTTCGCTGCCGCGGGCAGCGCCGTCATCCACGCCGCGATGATGATGCCGGCGCAAGCGAGCCGGCGACCGGGTGAAAGGGAGCGGTGCGGCAGTGCAGGCGGGGGCATGAGATGCTGAAACCGGGGAACGCAGTGCGGGTCGCCAATTGTGCCCAGAGGGAGGCGCGTTTACAATTGTCCCCATGGGTGACGTCACGGGTGGCCCGACCGCCAACTTCACGCACCATTTCCTGATCGCCATGCCGGCGATGGCGGATCCGCATTTCTCGCACACGCTGACCTACGTCTGCGAGCACAACCAGGATGGCGCGCTCGGCATCGTCGTGAACAAGCCGACCGACATGACGCTCTCCGCGCTCTTCGAGCAGATCGACGTTCCGCTCGTCGACGCCCTGCTCCGGCGGATGCCCGTGCACTTCGGCGGTCCGGTCCAGGTCGATCGCGGCTTCGTGCTGCACCGGCCGCTCGGCAACTGGCAATCGACCCTCGCGGTCGACGACGAAATCGGCCTCACCACATCCAAGGACGTGCTCGAAGCGGTCGCCCGGGGCGAGGGTCCCCGGGAGCTGATCGTGTCGCTGGGCTACGCCGGCTGGTCGGCGGGCCAGCTGGAGCAGGAGATCGCGCAGAATGCCTGGCTCACCGTCGCCGCCGATCCGGGCGTCCTGTTCGAGACGCCCGTCGAGGCGCGGCTCCCGGCCGCGATGCGCCTGCTCGGCATTGATTTCTCGCGCCTGTCCGACGCCGTCGGGCACGCATGATGCGTGGGGATGAGAGCGCGGAGCGACGAGGCCACGGTGCTCGCGTTCGACTTCGGCACGCGCCGGATCGGCGTGGCGGTGGGCAACACGCTGCTCCGCGTCGCGCGACCGCTGACGACCATCGCCGCCGAGGCGAACGCGGCGCGCTTTGCCGCCGTCGCAACGCTGATCTCCGAGTGGCAGCCGGATCTGCTGGTGGTCGGCCATCCGGTCCACGCGGACGGCGTGGAGCACGCGGTGACCGCGCGCGCCGAGCGCTTCGCGCGCCAGCTCGAAGGTCGTTTCGGATTGCAGGTCGCGCGCGTGGATGAGCGATTCACCTCCGTCGGCGCTGAGGCCGCACTCGCGGCTGCCGGTGTCCGCGCGGGCGCCCGGAAGGCCGCGCGCGACGAGGTCGCGGCGCAGCTGATCCTGCAATCGTGGTTCGATCAGCCTGCGGTGGACGATCCCCGTGGCTCTGCCTGACGCCGAGCAGGCGCTCGCCGCGCTCGCGGAACGCATGCGCGGCGCAGTTGCATTCGAGGCGCGCTTCGTCGGCATCTATTCGGGCGGGGCCTGGATCGCGGAGCGCCTCGCGCAGATGATCGAAGGCGACCATCCGGTCGGATACATCGACGTTTCGTTCTATCGCGACGATTTCAGCCGCAAGGGCCTGAAGCCCGAGGTCAAGCGCAGCACGCTGCCGTTCGAGGTCGAGGGCGCGACGATCGTGCTGATCGACGACGTCCTCTACACCGGCCGCAGCGTCCGGGCGGCGATCAACGAGCTGTTCGACTACGGGCGGCCGGCGCGCGTCGAACTCGCCGTGCTGGTTGACCGCGGCGGCCGCGAGTTGCCGATCGAGGCGTCCTATGCGGGGGTTCGCCTCGCGGTCGCGCGCGATCTCTCCGTCGTGCTGTCGCGCGCCGCCGATGGCACGCTCGCGCTGGCCACCGAGGTCGCTGATGCGTAACCCGCAGCTCAACGCCGCCGGCGGTCTCACGCACCTGCTGACGCTCGAAGGCCTGCCGGCCGAAATCATCGTCCGCGTCCTCGACACCGCGGTGCCGTTCGTCTCGATCGCCGAGCGCGACGTCAAGAAGGTGCCGCTGCTGCGGGGCCGGTCTGTGTTCAACCTGTTCTTCGAGAACTCGACGCGCACGCGCACGACGTTCGAGATCGCTGCCAAGCGGCTGTCGGCCGACGTCATCAATCTCAACATCGGCGCGTCTTCGACCAGCAAGGGGGAAACACTTCTCGACACCGTCGATAACCTAGTGGCGATGAACGCCGACATGTTCGTCGTCCGCCACGCGCAGTCCGGCGCGCCGCACCTTATCGCCGCGCATCTCGACCGGACGGGGCGCACGCACGTGCACGTCGTGAATGCCGGCGACGGACGCCACGCGCATCCGACGCAGGGGCTGCTCGACCTCTTCACCATCCGGCACTACAAGCAGGACTTCCGCAACCTCACGGTCGCGATCGTTGGCGACGTGCTGCATTCGCGTGTCGCCCGCTCGCTGATCCACGGGCTCACGACGCTCGGCACGCCCGAAGTGCGCGTGATCGGCCCGAAGACCCTGCTGCCGACCGCGGTGCAATCGCTAGGCGTGCACGTTCATCACGACATGCGCGAGGGGATCAGGGGCTGCGACGTCATCGTGATGCTGCGCCTGCAGAGCGAACGGATGCGCGGCGCATTGCTGCCGTCGCCGGGCGAGTACTTCAAGCACTACGGGCTGACGGGGGAGAAGCTCGCGCTGGCGAAACGCGACGCGATCGTGATGCACCCCGGGCCGATGAATCGCGGCGTCGAGATCGACTCGGCCGTCGCCGACGGGGCGCGAAGCGTCATCCTGCCGCAGGTGACGTTCGGCATCGCGGTGCGAATGGCCGTGTTAAGCATCCTCGCGGGGGGCTGAATGCGGACGCCCGATGCGATGACCGTTCAACCCAGTCGCCGACGGGCTGCCGCGTGAAAATCGAGATCAACCACGGTCGCGTGATCGACCCGAGGCACGGGGTCGATCGCGTCGCGTCGCTCTACATCGCGGCCGGTGCGGTGGTCGCAGTGGGCACGGCGCCGGCTGGCTGGAGCGCCAATCGTGTGCTCGAGGCGCGGGGGATGATTGTCTGTCCGGGTCTGATCGATCTCTCCGCGCGGTTGCGCGAGCCGGGTTTCGAATACAAGGCCACGCTCGAATCCGAGATGGACGCGGCCGTGGCGGGAGGCGTGACTAGTCTCGCCTGTGCGCCGGATACCGATCCCCCGCTCGACGAGCCGGGCTTGGTCGAGATGCTGAAGCATCGCGCGCGCTCGCTCAACCAGGCGCACGTCTTCCCGGTCGGCGCGCTGACCGTCGGCCTCAAGGGCGTCGAACTCACCGAGATGGGTGAGCTTGCGGAGGCGGGTTGCGTCGCGTTCTCGCAGGCGGAGGCGCCGCTGACGGACACGGGCGTGCTGCTGCGGGCGATGCAATACGCCGCGACCTTCGGCCACCGCGTGTGGTTGCGCCCACAGGACGCCTATCTCGCCAGGGGCGGCGTCGCGCACGACGGCGAAGTCGCCACGCGCCTGGGCTTGCCGGCGATTCCGGCGGCGGCCGAGACCATCGCGCTCGCGACGATCTTCGCGCTCGTCCGCAGCACCGGAGTCCACGTGCATCTCTGCCGGCTCTCGACCGCCGAGGGCGTGGCCATGGTGCGGACAGCCAAGCGCGACGGCCTGCCCGTGACTTGCGATGTCGCCGTCCATCATCTGCACCTGTGCGACGTCGACATCGGCTGGTTCGACGCGCAATGCCGGTTGATACCGCCGCTGCGGAGCACAAGTGATCGCGCAGCGCTGCGCGCGGGACTCGCCGACGGCACGATTGACCTGGTCTGCTCGGACCACACACCCGTCGACGACGACGGCAAGCAGGTGCCGTTCGGCGAAGCGGAGCCCGGGGCCATGGGTCTGGAACTGCTGTTGCCGCTCACATTGAAATGGGCGACGGAAGACCGGATAGCCCTGCCGGTCGCGCTCGGCCGCGTCACGGCGCAGCCGGCCGCCATTCTGGGCAACGAAGCCGGGCACCTGGGCGTCGGCGCGCCGGCCGACGTCTGCATCTTCGACCCGGACCTGTACTGGCGCGTCGAGCCCGCGGCCCTGAAGAGCCAGGGCAAGAACACTCCCTTCATCGGCCTCGAAATGCGCGGCCGGGTGCGCGCAACGCTGGTGGGCGGGCGGGTCGTCCACGAAGGCTGACCATCGACACTTCCAGCAAAGCCGACCAGGATCGCCCCACAATGTCCGATTCCGATACGCCAGGCGCCAGCGGGCGCCCGGACGGCGGCAACATCGTTCCCGTGCGCCATCAGGTCACCGCCGACGAGCGTGCGGCTCGGACCGGCCACGCGGGCGCCATCCTGTGGTTCACGGGCTTGCCGGGGTCCGGCAAGTCCACGCTGGCGATGGCGCTGGAGCGCCGCCTGTTCGATCTCGACTGGCAGGTGTACACGCTCGACGGCGACAACGTGCGCCGGGGCTTGAGCGCGGATCTGGGCTTCTCGCCGCACGACCGCGAGGAGAACATCCGGCGCATCGGCGAAGTTGCCGCGCTCTTCGCCGATGCCGGCGCGGTCTGCATCACCGCGTTCATCTCGCCCTATCGCGCGGACCGGGTGCGGGCGCGCGCGGCGGCTGGCGGCCAGCGCTTCTTCGAGGTGTTTGTGCGCTCCGGTCTTGCGACCTGCGAGCGGCGTGATCCGAAAGGTCACTACCGGAAGGCGCGCGCCGGAGAACTCAAGGATTTCACCGGCGTCGGCGCGCCGTACGAAGAGCCGGAGCATCCGGCCATCGTGATCGACACCGAGACGCAGGACGTCGCGACCTGCGTCGAGCTGCTGCTGGCGTTCGTGCTGGCGAACTGCCGGGCCTGAGGGGCCGTCGGCCGCCTGGGGCAGAGCGCTTTCTGCGGACTGCCGCTGACGAGCGTCACTGGCTCTTCGGCGTCCGTCCCAGCAGATAAAACTCGTCGTTCGGCCTGAGGCCGATGAAGTTCGCCATCCGGTTCGACAGGCAGAAAAACGCCGAGATATTGCCGATGTCCCAGACGTCCTCGTCGTCGAAGCCGTGCGCGGCGAGTGCCGCGTAGTCGTCGTCGTCGATGGTGCCGCTCGCCTCGGCCACCTTGAGCGCGAACGCGAGCATGGCCCGCTGGCGCGGCGTGATGTCGGCCTTCCGGTAGTTGACGCCGACCTGGTCGGCGACGAGCGGGTTCTTGGCGTAGACGCGCAGAATGGCGCCGTGGGCGACGAAGCAGTAGAGGCAATCATTGGCCCCGGCCACCGCGACGACGATCATCTCGCGCTCGGCCTTGGTGAGCCCCGAGTCGCGCAGCATCAGCGCGTCGTGATAGGCGAAGAACGCGCGGAACTCGAGCGGTCGGCGGGCAAGCGCAATGAAGACGTTCGGCACGAAGCCGGCCTTCTGCTGCACCTCCAGAATGCGCGTCCGGATGTCCTCGGGCAGTTCGTCAAGCCCTGGAACCGGGTAGCGGCAGATCGCAGCGCCGCTCATTTTTCTGCCGCGGGCTTGGGCGGAACAAACCCGGAGGGCATTTCGGCGCCGCCACCGAAGAAGTGCTGTTCCATCTGCTCGGCCAGCCACTTGCGGGCCCGCGCGTCGGCCAGCGACAGGCGGTTCTCGTTGACAAGCATCGTCTGGTGCCTGAGCCACGCGGCCCAGGCTTCCTTCGACACGTTCTCGAATATCCGCTTGCCGAGCTCGCCCGGGTAAGGTGGAAAATCCATGCCGTCAGCCTCGCGGCCGAGCTTGACGCAATGCACCGTGCGTGCCATGACCTGCTCCTAGAGTTTCTTGCGGTAGACCTGCGACTTGCGCCGGTAATTGTAGAGCGCCTGCTTCTGGTGCGGGAGATCGGCGATCGCCGCCGTGTGGAAGCCGCGCTCGATGAACCACTGCGACGTGCGCGTGGTCAGGACGAAAAGCTCCGCCAGTTTCAGCTTCCGCGCACGCGCCTCGATCTCGGTCATCAGCGCCTCGCCGTAGCCCTCGCGGCGGAAATCGGGGTGGACCGCGAGCGCCGCGAGCTCGCCGACGCGTTCGTCCGCAAACGCATACAGTCCCGCGCAGCCGATGATCGCGTTGTCGTGCTCGGCGACGACGAAGCGCTCGATCTCGGTCTCCAGCCGCTCGCGCGACCGGCGCACAAGGATGCCTTGCTCCTCAAGCGGCTCGATGATCTGCAGGATGCCGCCAACGTCGTCGATCGTGGCGCTGCGCAGATGTGCGAGCGGCGCCGAGGCGATCATCGTGCCCACGCCGTCGCGGGTGAACAGCTCGAGCAGCAGCGCGCCGTCGAAATGGCGACTGATGAGGTGCGCGCGCTTCACGCCGTTGTCGCAGGCCCGGATCGCGCACGGCAGGTAGTGCTGGACATCGGGCGGCAGCCTGTCGCGGGAGGCCGCAAGGAGAACGTCGGCATCCTTTGTCGACAGCTCGGTGAGGAGCCGGCGCCGGCCATTGCGCACGCCTTCGGTCTCCATGAGAAAGACGAGCTTGTGCGCCGGGAGCCGGACCGCGACCTGCGTGGCGACCTCCTCCAGCGCCAGGTTGAAGATCTCGCCGGTGGGCGAATAGCCGAGCGGCGAGATCAGCACGATGTCGCCGTCGTCCAGGCGCTGGTGGATGGCGTCGGTATCCACGCGGCGGACTTCGCCGGTCAGCTGCATGTCGGTGCCCTCGAGCACGCCCAATGGCTTCGCCGTGATGAAGTTGCCGGAGGAAACGCGGATGCGCGCCCCCGCCATCGGTGAATTGGCGATCCCGAGCGAGAGCAGCGCCTCGATGCGCGAGCGCACCTGGCCGTTGGCCTCGAGCACGCAGTCCATGGTCTCGGTGTCGGTGATGCGCAGGCCGGACGCGTAACGGCTCTCGATGTCCTGCTGCGCGAGAATGGCCTCGATCTGGGGACGTGAGCCGTGGACGACGACGAGGTGGACGCCGAGGCTGTGCAGCAGGTTGAGGTCGTGAATGATGCCCAGAAACGTGTCGTCGGCGACGACCTCGCCGCCGAAGGCGATCACGAAGGTCTTGCCGCGGAACGCGTGTATGTACGGCGCCGCCGACCGTATCCACTGGACGAAGGCCCGCGTGGTCGCGGAATGCGCGGGCGGTGCGGCGTTCGGGTTGGGCGGCATCGAAGCGTTCGGCGGAATGACGCGGGGCGTCTCGGCGTGCGCGGATTATAGCGCCGTCACCCCTTATAATCGCGCACGCGGTTCCCGATGACTTCCCCTCTCCTCGCCAACCTCAACCCCGAGCAGCTCGCCGCCGTCACGCTGCCGCATGCCTCGGCACTGATCCTCGCCGGCGCCGGCAGCGGCAAGACGCGGGTGTTGACGACGCGCATTGCCTGGCTCTTGGCGACGGGCCAGGCGTCGCCGCTGTCGATTCTCGCCGTCACGTTCACCAACAAGGCGGCGAAGGAGATGCTCGTCCGCCTCTCGTCGATGACGCGCGTCAACATGCGGGGGATGTGGATCGGCACGTTCCACGGCCTGTGCAACCGGATGCTGCGCGCGCACTTTCGCGATGCGAACCTGCCCCAACTCTTCCAGATCATGGACACGCAGGACCAGTTGGCGCTGATCAAGCGCCTGTACAAGGCGCACGCCATCGACGCCGAGCGCTTTCCGCCACGGCAGCTGCAGCACTTCATCGCCGGCGCGAAGGAGGCAGGCCTGCGTCCGAACCAGGTCGAGGCCGGCGACGACATGGCGCGGCGCCAGGTCGAGCACTACGCGCTCTATGACGCGATGTGCCAGCGCGAAGGCGTGGTCGACTTCGCCGAGCTGCTGTTGCGCAGCTACGAGCTGCTCGCGCAACAGGACGGCCTGCGCGAGCATTACCGCCGCCGCTTCGCGCACCTGCTGGTCGACGAGTTCCAGGACACCAACGTGCTGCAGTACAAGTGGCTGAAGCTTCTCGCCGGCGAGCACACGGCGGTGTTCGCGGTGGGCGACGACGATCAGTCGATCTACGCGTTTCGCGGCGCGAATGTCGCCAACATGCAGCACTTCGAGCGTGATTTCGCGCGGCCCGACATGCCTGTGCAGCTCGTGAAGCTCGAGCAGAACTACCGGTCGCACGGCAACATTCTCGACGCCGCGAACGCGCTCATCAAGCACAACCAGGCGCGGCTCGGCAAGAACCTGTGGACGACCGACGACAAGGGCGAGCCGGTGCGCGCGCTTGCCGCGCCTTCGGACCTCGACGAGGCGGCGTTCGTCGTCGACGTCGCGAAGAGCCTCGCCGCCGAGGGCCTGGCGCTGTCCGAAGTCGCCGTGCTCTATCGCTCGAACGCTCAGTCGCGGGTGCTTGAGCACGCGCTCTTCAACGCGGCCGTACCCTACCGGGTCTACGGCGGCGTGCGCTTCTTCGAGCGCGCCGAGGTCAAGCACGCGCTTGCGTATCTGCGCCTGATCGCGACGCCCATCGATGACGGCGCGTTCCTGCGCATCGTGAACTTTCCACCGCGCGGCATCGGCGCGCGCACGCTGGAAACGCTTGCCGACACGGCGCGCGCGCAGGGCACGAGCCTCTGGGAGGCGGCCGCTGCCGGCGGCAAGCCGGGGGGCAAGGCGCACGCGAGCCTGGCGGCGTTCACCAGGCTGATTGACGGCATGCGCGCGGCCATCGCTGACCTTCCCCTGCCCGAGGCGGTGGAGCAGGTGAGCGCCGCGTCGGGCCTGCTCGCGCATTACGGCAAGGAAAAGGACGGGCAGGACCGGCTCGACAATCTCGACGAGCTCGTCAATGCCGCGGGCAGCTTTTTGCGCGAAGCCGACCTCGCGGTGGACGCTCCGATGCTGGCCCCCGGAGCAGAGGGTGAGGCGGCCGAGGCCGGCGCCACGGATCCGCTGACGGCATTCCTCGCACATGCCGCGCTGGAGGCCGGGGAGACGCAGGCGGCCGAAGGTCGCCCCGCGCTGCAGCTCATGACGGTGCATGCGGCGAAGGGGCTCGAGTTCCACACCGTGTTCGTGACGGGGCTCGAGGAAGGGCTTTTCCCGCACGAGAACAGCCGCAACGAATACGACGGCCTCGAGGAGGAGCGCCGGCTCATGTACGTCGCGGTCACGCGCGCCAAGCGGCGCCTCTACGTCACCCATGCACAGACCCGGATGCTGCACGGCCAGGTCCGCTACAACATCGCGTCGCGCTTCCTCGACGAGCTGCCGCGCGGCCTCGTCACCTGGCTGTCGCCGCACCGGCAACGCGCGGTTGACACGATCGACGTCGATCCGGCCGAATGGGGAGAGCGCGTGGCGGCGATCACGCCCGCGCGCGGCAATGCCGCACCGGCACCTGCGCCGCGCGACACGGCGCCAGGATGGCGCGTCGGCCAGAGCGTGCGCCACGCGAAGTTCGGCATCGGCATCATCATCGATGCGGAAGGACGCGGCGGCGACGCGCGCGTGCAGGTCAATTTCCGCGACGTCGGCGTCAAGTGGCTGGCCCTCGAATACGCGAAGCTCGAGGCGGCCTAGCGCCGGCCCTCGGTCCCATCGTGCTAGCCCGGTGGCGCATCTGCCGGCGCTGCGCCTTCGCCGGCATGGAAGATGTCGCGGTAGGCGACGTAATCCGAGATTGTCTGCGCCGCCACGAACAGGAATACATAGGGCACGACGACCAGCGCGATCACGTAGGGCGCGGCGAACGGCGGCACCAGGAGCGCGATCAGCGCGATGGCAATTCCCGGCAGCACCGCGCCGCAGAAGAAGAGCAGCATGCCGTACACCGCGACGGGCCGCCAGTTGGCGAGCGCCGCACGCAGGCTCGTGGTCATCGCCTGCCAGGGCCCGCAGCTCTGGAACACCACCAGGGCCGGAGCGAACCACATTGCGAGCAGGGTGGGGAGCGCACAGACGATGGCGAAGAGCATCGCGGCCTCGACGCGCGTGTTGGCCGTCAGAGTCTCGTCGGGTTTCCCGTTCGAGGTGAGGGCATCGAGCAGCACTCCGCCGTCGACCAGTGCCGTCGCCAGCACGGCAAGCGTCGTGCCTACGATCAGCATGACGCCGATCGGCAGCAGCGCCCCGAGATTGGCGCCAAAACCGCGAAACAGATGGCGGATTTCGGGCTGCCCGCCGCGCTCCTGAGTCCATGCCGCCGCCAGGAACCCGACGGTGAATACCGGACGGAGCAGCATCATCGCAAGCGGTCCGGCCATCGGGATGACACTCACCAGCAATTGAATCAGGTAATAGAAGAGGAGCAGCATGAGCCAGGGTACCCGAGCCGCCGCCAGCATCGCGGCAGCATCCTTGAGCCAGGCGGCGCCGCGCGGTCCCGAGTACCGCACGAAGTCGATCGCGGGCGGCGCAGAACTCATGATCCCGATCCAGGTCCAGGGTGGCTGTCGGCTTGGCCCGGCAGGCCCGCGCGCTCGATGATCCGATCGCGCAGAATGCGTTCGAAGTGCCCGGGGTCGTGCGCGTGCACGAGCTCGCCCGGGCGGGGCAAGTGCAGGTCGTAGAGCCGGGAGAGCCAGAAGCGCAGCGCCGCGGCACGCAACAGTGCCGGCCACTGCGCCCGCTCATCCGGCGTGAGCGGCCGCACCGCGTCGTACGCGCCGACGAGCGCGGTGACGAGCTCCGGGTTGAGCGCACCGGAATCCGGTCTGGCGATACACCAGTCGTTGACGGTGATCGCGAGATCGTAGGCGAGGAAGTCCGTCGCTGCAAAACCGAAATCGATGATGCCGGAGACGCGCTCGCCGTCGAACAGCACGTTGTCGCAGAACAGATCGCCGTGGATCGCCCCGCGTGGCATGCGGGCCCTGGCGAAGCCTGTCAGGAACTTGAGCTCGGCTGCCAGCAATTCATTCTGTCGCGCGTCGACGAACGGACGGACGGCGCGCGCGGCCTGCCGCCACCACGACGGGCCGCGCCGGTTGGCGAGCCGAGCCCGATAGGTGGCCGATGCGACGTGCAGGCGGCCGAGCGCAGCGCCCACGGCGGCGCAGTGTGCCGCGTCCGGCGCGAGGACCGGCGTGCCGTCCACGCGCGTGACGAGACTGGCCGGCTTGCCGTTGAGCGTGCCGAACAGCGAGCCGGACCTGTCGGGAACCGGCGCCGGGCACTCGACGCCGCCCCGTGCGAGGTGCGCCATCAGGTTGAGATAGAACGGCAACTCGTCCGCCGGCAGGCGCTCGTAGAGTGTCAGCACGTAGCGGCCCTTCGCCGTTGTGACGAAGTAGTTCGTGTTTTCGATGCCCGTGGCGATCGGCGCCTGCTGGACGAGCCCGCCGACCGCATAGCGTGTCAGCCAGGCTTCCAGTTCTTCGGCGGTAACGGGCGTGTAGACCGACATCGGGCATCGCGGCACGCATCGAGCGCGCCGGCTCAGGCGGACATCCAGGGAAGGGTAATCAGTGCCCGCCCGGCCGCCCGAAGGGCGCTGAGCGCCCCCGCGGGGGGCAGCGAACACAGTGAGCGTGGGGGCTGTTCATCTGCCCGCCCGGCCGCCCGAAGGGCGCTGAGCGCCCCCGCGGGGGGCAGCGAACACAGTGAGCGTGGGGGCTGTTCATCTCGGATCAGAACTCGAGGAGCAGCCACAGCGGAACCTTGAGACCGGAGTCGAGGCTGTCGCGGCGTACGAACATCGCGCCACCGCCGTCCGGGACCAGGAAATAGGACTTGCCGTGACGCGGCGTCACCTTGATCCAGACCACTCTGCCGTTCACTCGCGCTTCCTCGACGGTCTCGCCTTCCTTGCGCGTGATCGTCACCTGTGGCCCGAGTTCGGGGTCGCCGGCAATTTCGGACGGAGGGAGAATCTCGGGCAGCGGCTCGAGTTGCGGCGGCGGTGGCGCCGTGCTCTGGGCGAGCACGGCACCGGCGGCCGCGAAGAGCGCGACGGCGAGAGAGCGAGGCAACGGTGAGCGAGGGCAGTTCATGCGAACCCAGTATCCCTCGATTTTAACAGAGCGGGACGCGGTCGTACCGCGTCCGCCTCCGCGCTCCGGTACGGAGGCGGTGCGCGTCGTGACGCTAAGCCGAGTGCGCCATGTCGGCTACAGGTTCAGCATCTTCTGGCGCTCCTCGCGGGTCGGCTGGAAGCCGCGCGACTCGTAGAAGTCGAAGATCGCCTCCACGATCGCCTCGGGCTCCTCGATCACCTGCATCAGCCCGAGGTCCTCGTTGCCAATCATGCCTTCGCCGACCAGCTTGTCGCGCATCCAGTCAACGAGACCTCGCCAGAATTCGCCGCCGACCAGGATGATGGGGATGCGGCGGCTCTTGCCGGTCTGCACGAGCGTCAGGCATTCGGAAAGCTCGTCGAGCGTGCCGAACCCGCCCGGCAGCACGACGTAGGCCGAGGCGAAGCGCACGAACATCATCTTGCGCGCGAAGAAGTAGCGAAAATCGAAGCCGACATCCTGAAATTCATTGCCGCTCTTCTCGTGCGGCAGCAGGATGTTGAGACCGATCGCCGGCGACTTGCCCGCGAAGGCACCGCGATTGGCGGCCTCCATCAGTCCGGGTCCGCCGCCGGAGATCACGGCGAAGCCCGCGTCGGACAACAGGCGCGCGATTCGTTCCGCCTTCGCGTAGTACGGATGATCGGGTTTCATGCGCGCGCTGCCGAACATCGATACCGCGGGGCGCGCCCCGCGCAGCCGCTCGGTGGCCGCAGCGAACTCTGCCATAATTCCCAGCACCCGCCAGGCCTCCTGCCCGTTGGAGGTGTACGTCGCTTGCGGATCGATGAGTTCGGGAATCTTGGTGGTCTGAAACATGCCTACGCTCGTTCTGGTGGATGGGTCATCGTACCTGTATCGCGCGTTTCACGCGTTGCCGGACCTGCGTACGTCGAGCGGCGAGCCCACCGGCGCAATGCGCGGAGTGCTGTCGATGCTGCGCAGGATAGCGGAAGACGAGCGGCCCGACTACTTCGCCGTCGTTTTCGATGCTCCCGGAAAGACCTTCCGCGACGACTGGTACCCCCTGTACAAGGCGCAGCGTCCGCCGATGCCGGAGGATCTCGTCCGGCAGATCGAGCCGCTGCATGATCTCGTCCGCGCGCACGGCTGGCCGCTGCTGATGGTCGAAGGCGTCGAGGCCGACGACGTGATCGGCACGCTCGCCACACAGGCGGCCGCGGCGGGTATCGACTGCGTTATCTCGACGTCGGACAAGGATCTTGCGCAGCTCGTGCGGCCCGGCATCAAGCTCGTCAACACGATGAGCAACGAAACGCTGGACGAGCCCGGCGTCGTCGCCAAATTCGGCGTTCGCGCCGATCAGGTGCTCGATCTGCTCGCACTCACCGGCGATGCTGTCGACAATGTGCCGGGCGTGGCGAAAGTCGGCCCGAAGACGGCCGCCAAGTGGCTCGCGCAGTTCGGGACGCTGGACGCGGTGATCGGGCACGCGAGCGAGATTCCTGGCGTCGTCGGCGACAACCTGCGCGCGACGCTCGACTGGCTGCCGCTGGGAAAACGGCTCCTGACGGTGAAGACCGACTGCGCCTTGCCGCTGTCGCCCACCGACCTCAGGTTCGGTCCGGCGGACGCGGACCGGTTGCGGCCGCTGTACGAACGCTACGAGTTCAAGAGCTGGCTGCGCGACGGCAAAGGTCGCGGGCCTGGCGGCGATGCCGCAACTGCAATCGCCGACCGTGCGGCGCGCCAGAACACCAGAAATTTTTCCGATGCGAATGCGCGCGACGAACAACCCGCCGGCGATCCGCTGCCCGCCGTTCCGCGCCACTACGAGACGGTGCAGGACGAGGCGGCGCTGCAACGCTGGCTGCACGAGATCGAGCGGGCGGAGCTCGTCTGCTTCGATACCGAGACGACCGGACTAGACCCGATGCGCGCGCAGATCGTCGGGCTGTCCTTGGCAATCGAGCCGGGCCGCGCCTGCTACATCCCGCTGGCGCACCGCTATCCGGGTGTCGCCGATCAACTTCCTCTGGACGCCACGCTCGCGCGCTTCGCGCGCTGGTTTGCGGACCCGGCGCGAAAGAAGCTGGGCCAGAACGTCAAGTACGACCAGCACGTGCTTGCGAATCACGGCTTGCCGCTCGACGGCGTCGCGCACGACACGCTGCTGGAGTCCTACGTGCTCGAGGCGCACCGGCCGCACGACATGGACAACCTCGCGTGGCGGCACCTGAATGTCAGGACAATCGCCTATGCGGAAGTCGCGGGAAAGGGCGCGAAGCAGATCGGCTTCGACCAGGTGAGCATTGCGGACGCGACGGCCTATTCGGCGGAGGATGCCGACATCACGCTGCAGCTGCATCGCTGTCTCCATCCGCGCGTCGCCGCCGACCCCAAGCTCGACCGCGTGTACACGACGATCGAGATGCCCGTGCGCCAGATCCTGTTCGAGATGGAGCGCGAAGGCGTGATGCTCGACACGGCGCTCCTGGCGGCGCAAAGCGCCGAGCTCGGGGCCAAAGTGATGGCATTGGAGGACCAGGCCTACGGACTCGCCGGGCAGCCGTTCAACCTCGCATCGCCGAAGCAGCTGGGCGAAATCCTGTTCGACAAGATGAAGCTGCCGACGGTGCGCAAGACGGCGACCGGCCAGCCGTCGACGGACGAGGAAGTGCTGACCGAGCTCGCGGCCGACTACCCGCTGCCGAGAGTGCTCCTGGAGCATCGCTCGCTGTCGAAGCTGAAGTCCACGTACACGGACAAGCTGCCGCAGATGGTAAATCCGCGCACCGGTCGCGTGCACACGACATTCAGCCAGGCGACGGCGGTCACCGGTCGCCTCGCGTCGTCGGACCCGAACCTGCAGAACATCCCGGTGCGCACAGCCGAAGGCCGGCGCATCCGCGAGGCATTCATCGCGCCACCGGGACACGTGATCGTCTCCGCCGATTATTCGCAGATCGAGCTGCGCATCATGGCGCATCTGTCAGGCGACCCGGCGCTGGTCAAGGCGTTCCACGAGGGCGCGGACATCCACCGGGCGACGGCCGCCGACATCTTCGGCGTGCCGGTCGCCGACGTGACGACCGACCAGCGGCGCTACATCAAGGCGGTCAACTTCGGGCTGATCTACGGGATGGGCGCGTTCGGACTGGCGCAGCAGCTCGGCGTCGAGCGCGGCGCGGCGCAGCAGTTCATCGACCAGTACTTCCAGAAGTATCCGGGCGTGGCGGCGTACATGCAGGCGACGCGCGACTTCGCGCGCGAGCACGGCTATGTCGAGACGGTGTTCGGGCGGCGGCTATGGCTGCCCGACATCAAGGCCGCGGGTGGGCCGCGGCGTGCCGGCGCGGAGCGTGCCGCGATCAACGCGCCGATGCAGGGCACGGCGGCGGATCTGGTCAAGCTCGCGATGATCGCCGTGCGCGACTGGATCCGGAACGCGGGGCTCGCAACGAAGCTTGTGTTGCAGGTGCACGACGAGCTGGTGCTCGAGGTTCCGGAAACCGAATTGGCAGGTGTGAAGCGCGAGCTTCCGCAGCGCATGACGGGCATCGCCGGGCTTTCCGTTCCGCTCGTCGTCGACGTGGGCGCGGGACCGAACTGGGAACGGGCGCATTGAAAACGCGACAGACCACGCCTTTCTTCACGCGCCGAAGATGTCCTTGTAACTCGCGTAGATGCTGGCCGCGAACACCGGCGCCAGCACCAGCCAGCCCAGGCCCAGCGGAATCGACGCGACGATCGCGAACACGAGCCCCAGCAGGCTGTAGACCAGCATCGGCATCATGTTGCGCAGGCACGCATTGAAACTGGCCTTCGCGGCGGCGAGGGGCTCGTCGTTGCGCAGCGCGACCAGCGCCGGAGCAAACCAGAAGGCCATCATCAGCGGTATTCCGAGCAGCAGCCCGAGCAGCACCGCGAAGAGGGCGCCGATGCCCAACGCCGCCAGCGCGGCCACTCCCGCCTGCAGCGGGTCACCCGTCAGGAGCGTGCCGATGCCGGTCACGCCGACCACGGCGAACAGGAGGGTGCCGACGACGACCACGATCGCGAGCGTGCCGATGAGGTAGAGCAGGCCGACGATCATCAGCGGCCCCAGCCGGTCCGAAAACCCGCCGAAGAGATGTTCGATCCGCAGCTCGCCGCCGCGATCCTGCGCGCGGCAGCCGGATAGCACGCCGCCGGCGAACACCGGCGCCAGCAGCGTGGTCGCCAGCGAGCCCAGCACCGGGATGAAGGAGAGCATCGCCATGATGATCACGTACAGAACCGTGATGGCGATCCACATCCCCGGCGAAGCGGTGAAAAGGCGCCAGCCTTCGCTCCACCAGGCGGTGCCGCTGGTGGAGGCGAGCGCGCCGGCGAGCCGCGGCAGCGGGGTGGCGGGCGCCCGGGAGTCGAAACCCGTGGTTTTGTCTGAATCGGGGCGAGGGGGTGTCGGATCATCCATCGGGCGCGGGCAGCAGGGAAGAGGTGGTGGATCCACCTAAGGTAGCACGATGGGACCGCGGCGACTTCCGATCCCGCCCCGTCCGACGAAGGCCCTTCGGGCCGACGAGCGTGGATCCATGGACTTGCCCCGTGCGAAAGGGGCTTGCAATCGGGCGCCTCACCCCCTATTATTAGCACTCGCCACCGCCGAGTGCTAACAACGCGGTGGCGCTCGACGCGGTCGTCGGCTAAAAGGCCGCACGACGTCTGTTGCAAGTATTTGGTTTTGAATAACACTTTTTAGGAGTGAGCGCTTACCATGAAGATTCGTCCGCTGCACGATCGCGTAATCGTCAAACGCCTCGACGAAGAGAAAAAGACCGCTGGCGGCATCGTCATCCCCGACACAGCGGCCGAAAAGCCCTCGCAGGGTGAAGTTGTCTACTGCGGCCCGGGCAAGACCGACGAACACGGCAAGGTGGTCCCGATGGGCGTCAAGCCTGGCAACAAGGTGCTGTTCGGCAAGTACTCGGGTCAGGAATTCAAGCTGGACGGGCAGGATCTCCTGCACATGCGCGAAGACGACATCATCGGCATTGTCGACTAAGCGTCCCGTTCCCAAAGACAAGCATTCAGGAGAACCAATATGGCAGCCAAAGACGTCCGCTTCGGCGAAGGCGTGCGCAACAAAATGATGGTCGGCGTGAACATCCTGGCCAACGCGGTCAAGGTCACGCTGGGCCCCAAGGGCCGCAATGTAGTCCTCGAGCGCAGCTTCGGCGCGCCGACGATCACCAAGGACGGTGTGTCGGTGGCGAAGGAAATCGAGCTCAAGGACAAGTTCGAGAACATGGGCGCGCAGATGGTGAAGGAAGTCGCGTCGAAGACCTCGGACGTGGCCGGTGACGGCACGACGACGGCCACGGTGCTCGCGCAGTCGATCTGCAGCGAGGGCTTCAAGTATGTCGCTGCGGGCATGAACCCGATGGACCTCAAGCGCGGGATCGACAAGGCGGTGATCGCCGTCGTGAGCGAGCTCAAGAAGATAAGCAAGCCGTGCACGACCAGCAAGGAAATCGCCCAGGTCGGCGCGATCTCGGCCAACGCCGACGAGGCGATCGGCAAGACCATCGCCGAAGCGATGGACAAGGTCGGCAAGGAAGGCGTGATCACCGTCGAGGACGGCAAGGGCCTCGAGAACGAGCTCGACCTCGTCGAAGGCATGCAGTTCGACCGCGGCTACATCTCGCCGTACTTCATCAACAACCCCGATAAGCAGGTTTCGCTGCTGGAAGATCCGTACATCCTGCTGCACGACAAGAAGATCTCGAATATCCGCGATCTGCTGCCGCTGCTCGAGCAGGTGGCGAAGGCCGGCAAGCCGCTCCTGATCATTGCCGAGGACGTCGACGGCGAAGCGCTGGCGACCCTCGTCGTCAACAACATCCGTGGCATCCTGAAGACGACGGCCGTCAAGGCCCCGGGCTTCGGTGACCGCCGCAAGGCGATGCTGGAAGACATCGCGATCCTCACGGGCGGCACGGTGATCGCGGAAGAGCTCGGCCTGAAGCTCGAAAACGCGACGTTGAAGGACCTCGGCCGCGCGAAGAAGATCGAAGTGGGCAAGGAAGACACGACGATCATCGACGGCCACGGCGAAAAGGCGTCGATCGAAGCGCGGGTCAAGAACGTGCGCAAGCAGATCGATGACGCGACGTCGGACTACGACAAGGAAAAGCTGCAGGAGCGCGTGGCCAAGCTCGCCGGCGGCGTGGCGGTGATCAAGGTCGGCGCCGCAACCGAAGTCGAGATGAAGGAGAAGAAGGCGCGCGTCGAGGATGCGCTGCACGCGACCCGTGCGGCCGTCGAAGAGGGCATCGTCGCCGGTGGCGGCGTGGCTTACCTGCGCGCCCGGGCGAATCTCAAAGGCCTGAAAGGCGATAACGCCGATCAGGACGCGGGCATCAAGATCGTGCTGCGCGCCCTGGAAGAGCCGCTGCGCCAGATCGTCAACAATGCCGGTGACGAGCCGAGTGTGGTCGTCAACAAGGTCGTCGAGGGCAAGGGCAACTTCGGTTTCAACGCGCAGACCGGGCAGTACGGCGACCTGGTCGAAATGGGCGTGGTCGATCCGACGAAGGTCACGCGTTTCGCGCTGCAAAACGCGGCGTCCGTGGCCTCGCTGCTGCTGACGACGGAAGCGATGGTCGCCGAACTCCCGAAGGACGACAAGGGCGGGATGGGCGGTGGCGGCGGCGGCATGGGCGGCATGGGCGGCATGGGCGACATGGACATGTGACGTCGTCGCTTTCTGCCTGTCGTGTGCAAAGCCCCGCTTCGGCGGGGTTTTGCATTGGAGCCACGATTCGCGTGCGGCGCGAAGCGGGAAACCCCCGGTGAACGTGCAGTTCTCGTGGTCCCGCCGATGCCGGGAATCCGCAATGACGGCGCCGCGCTCGTCGTAGCCGGAGCCTTGCAAAATGCTTTAGACTTGGCACGCCCATGAACTCCGGAATCCTGTTTGCGATTGCAATCGGCGCTCTCGCGATCGTCATCGTCGCCGGCTTGATCCGGCGCCGCCGCGCCGGAGCGGGCAAGGGCAGGGCGGGCGGTGATGCGCCGGAAACGGTGGCACAATGGACCGAGGGCGAGACGACCCGGCTCCTGTCGTCGGCGGAAACGCCGGGGCTCTACCTGCTTCGCCCGCGTTTCCTGACCAAGGCCGAAGGCGTTGTCTACATGCTGCTCAGGGCCGCGTTTCCGCGCCAGGAGATCTTCGCCCGCGTCCGCTTGGCGGACGT
The DNA here is from genome assembly GCA_963823215.1 of uncultured beta proteobacterium. Lineage (GTDB taxonomy): Bacteria > Pseudomonadota > Gammaproteobacteria > Burkholderiales > Casimicrobiaceae > CAIWHR01. Next base: position 203,568 of record CAWGKT010000012.1, on the reverse strand, counting down.
GCTGCAGGTGAAGATCGGTCCGCAGGGAATGGAGCGGCTGCGTGTCTTCCGCAAGATCGCGGATCAGCAGGTCAGCTTCCTCCTGTGCGACCGCGACATGACAATCCTCGCGATCATCGACATCAGGGAACCCGACGCCGTCGTCAATCCGCGCGAGCAGAAGCTCGAGGTCATCAAGCAGCGCTGCCTGCAGGCGGCGCAAGTCAAGTACGTCTGCATCCATCCGCCGCAGCTGCCGCGGTACCGCGAGTTGCGCGAGCAGATTCTCGGTCCGCCCGACGTCGTCGGTTCGGGCTGATCTTTTTCCGGGCCAACGTGCCTCGCCCGGGCTTGCGCAGTGGAGCCGGTGCCTATTGCATGAACTTCATGTAGGCCCAGAGCAACACCATCGCACCGAGAATCGACATGATCCAGCCGGCGGGACGGAAACTGCCGTCCGGCGACTTCCAGATCAGGCTGCTGACAATGCCGCCGACGATGGAGCCGCCGATGCCGAGGAGACTGGTCATGATCCAGCCCATGCTCTGGGCGCCGGGCATGAACCAACGCGCAAGGGCGCCGACGATCAAGCCGACGATGATGGTCAAGATGAAGCCCATGATTCCCATAGTGTCTCCTTGGGGAGTGTCGTTTGCTCCGCGTTTGCGCAGATCCCCCGCTCCGGGGTACGTCGCCGCGACTCCGCGTCCCTCGCGAACGTCGTGACGATGCTAGCACAATGTTCTCAGGAAAGCCGGCGCAGTCCTTGGGCAGAACGGGCGCGACTCGCTGCCGGGCATGACGGGTACGGCGGAGGCTCGACCCCGTTCGATCCGCTGGCATTCGCTATGCGGTCCCACGGCGAACTTCCCGCCGTTTCCGGCGAGCTCGCGACCGCATCGGCGTTCCAACCGCCGGAGATGGTCCCGTTCCGGCGGTGACGGGCCGAAGGGCGCCCCGTCAGCTGGCAAGGATGCGATCTCGGGGCGCCGCTTTGCCGTCCCTTGATGCCCATCAAGGGGGAATTTCAGGCACCCGCTAGATTATGCAGCATGGGTTTCATCGTAGTGACTGGCACCTGGGCGGATTCGTCTTGCCGATCATGTTGGGCGCGCTGATGGACCTCACCGGCATCGGCCTTAGCGCCTTCACGCGGATGAACAGCGTGGTCTGGGCGTCGCTGATCTGGATGTGCTGGACCGAAGTGCGCGGCGCCGAAGTCGTGGGCGGCAAGGCCAAGGCACTTCGCCTCCACGGGTAGCCGCCTCAATCCAACCAAGGAAAGCCATGAACCCTACCTCCAGTTCCACGGTTGCCGCACCCGTGGCACGCAGTCGCGCCGACATCGCCGACTGGCGGCCCGAGGACAACGAGTTCTGGGAGAGCTCCGGCAAGAAGGTCGCCTATCGCAACCTCGCGCTCTCGGTGCCGGCGCTGCTGTGCGGCTTCGCGGTCTGGGGCATGTGGGGAATCATCACGGTGCAGATGCTGAACCTCGGCTTTCCGTTCACGCAGGCCGAGCTCTTCACGCTGACGGCCATCGCCGGGATCGCCGGCGCGACGATGCGGATCCCGGCGTCGTTCCTGATCCGCGTGGCCGGTGGCCGCAACACGATCTTCCTGACGACGGCCATGCTGCTCGCGCCGGCGATCGGCACCGGCATCGTGCTGCAGCACAAGGACTGGCCGTTGTGGGCATTCCAGCTCATGGCATTGTGGTCGGGAGTGGGCGGCGGCAACTTTGCGAGCTCGATGTCGAACATCAGCACGTTCTTCCCCAAGCGGCTGCAGGGCACGGCGCTCGGCATCAACGCCGGCGTCGGCAACTTCGGCGTGACGACGATGCAGATCGTCATTCCGCTGGTGATGACGGTGGGCCTCTTCGGCGCCTTCGGCGGCGAGCCGATGACGCTGGCGAAGGACAGTGGCTGGATCTTCGGCAAGATCGCCGCAGGCACGCCGACCTGGATCCAGAACGCCGGCTTCGCCTGGGTGCTGTCGCTGGCGCCGCTCTCGATCCTCTGCTGGACCGGCATGAACAACCTCAAGACGGTCTCCCCGGACCCGGGCAACCCGATCGTGGCGTTCGCCAAGATCACCTGGCTGTACACGCTGGCGTTCATACCGTCGATCCTCGGCCTGTACCTGTATCTGCCGAAGCCCACCGGCCTCGGCGTCATCAGCATGTGGGTGGCCATTCCGCTGGACGTGATCGCCGCGCTGCTGGTGATGCGGCTCGCCGCGTTCGGTCCGATGAAGGAAGGGGTCGCCAAGCAGTTCGCGATTTTCCGCGACAAGCACACGTGGTCGATGACGCTGCTGTACATCGTGACCTTCGGCTCGTTCATCGGTTTCTCAATGGCGTTGCCGCTCGCGATGAAGGTGATCTTCGGCGTAAGCCACGTCCCCGATGCGGCGGGCGTGATGCAGCACACGCTGAACAATCCGAACGCGCCCACGGTGCTGGCGTACGCCTGGATCGGTCCCTTTGTCGGCGCGGCGATCCGACCGGTAGGCGGCTGGATCTCGGACAAAGTCGGCGGCTCGATCGTCACGCAGGTGATCTCCGTGGTGATGGTGGTCGCTTCCGCGGTCGTGGGTTGGGTGATGCTGCAGGCCTATCAGTCGCCGAAGCCGGAGGAGTACTTCCTCGCGTTCATGCTGCTGTTCGTGTTGCTGTTCGCGGCGAGCGGCATCGGCAACGGCTCCACGTTCCGCACGATCGGCGTGATCTTCGACCGCACTCAGGCGGGTCCCGTGCTTGGATGGACGTCGGCGATCGCGGCCTACGGCGCGTTTGTCGCGCCGATCGTGATCGGCGAGCAGATAAAGGCGGGCACGCCGCAGTACGCGATGTACGGCTTTGCAATCTTCTACGCGCTGTGCCTGATACTGAACTGGTGGTTCTACCTGCGCACCAACGCGTACGTGAAGAACCCATGAGCGCGCCGGGCCGTCCCAAGCGCGAATTGCTCCCTCTCGGAGGGACGGCGCGCAGCGCCAAGGGTGCACCAATACCGCTTCCGCTTCCCAACCTGCGCCGCATCCGCCGCGGAGACCCAAGATGAGCCACTTTCTCGACCGACTCAGTTACTTCTCGAACCCGAAGGAACCGTTCTCCGGCGACCACGGGGTCACCACCGGAGAGGACCGCACGTGGGAGGATGCGTACCGCAATCGCTGGGCGCACGACAAGGTCGTGCGCTCGACGCATGGCGTCAACTGCACGGGCTCCTGCTCGTGGAAGATCTACGTCAAAGGCGGCATCGTTACCTTTGAGACGCAGCAGACGGACTACCCGCGCACACGCTGGGACATGCCCAACCACGAGCCGCGCGGATGCGCTCGGGGCGCCTCCTACAGCTGGTACCTGTACAGCGCCAATCGCGTCAAGTATCCGCTGGTGCGCGGGCGGCTGCTCAAGAGCTGGCGCGAGGCGCGGCTGGCGCACGATCCGGTGGCCGCGTGGACCTCGATCGTCGAGAACGACGCGAAGCGCCGCGACTATCAGAAGGTGCGCGGCCTGGGCGGCTTCGTGCGCGCGCGCTGGGACGAGGTCAACGAGATCGTCGCCGCCGCCAATGTCTACACCATCAAGAAGTACGGCCCGGATCGCGTCATCGGCTTTTCGCCGATCCCGGCGATGTCGATGGTCAGCTACGCGGCCGGCAGCCGCTATCTCAGCCTGATCGGCGGCGTGTGCATGAGCTTCTACGACTGGTACTGCGACCTGCCGCCGTCGTCCCCACAGATCTGGGGCGAGCAGACCGACGTGCCCGAATCGGCCGACTGGTACAACTCCAATTTCATCATCGCCTGGGGTTCCAACGTGCCGCAGACGCGCACGCCGGACGCGCACTTCTTCACCGAGGTCCGCTACAAGGGGACCAAGACGGTCGCGGTGACGCCCGACTATTCCGAGGTCGCCAAGCTGGCCGACATCTGGATGCACCCAAAGCAGGGCACCGACGCCGCGGTGGCGATGGCGATGGGCCATGTGATCCTGAAGGAGTTCTACTTCCCCGACGCCGGCAAGGAGCGCAGCGCGTACTTCGACGACTACGTCAGGCGCTACACCGACATGCCGATGCTGGTGCTGTTGAAGGAGCACCAGCTGCCGGATGGCAACACGGTCATGGTGCCCGACCGCTACGTCCGCGCGTCGGATTTCGACGACAAGCTCGGCCAGGCCAACAATCCCGAATGGAAGACCGTCGCGCTCGACGCCGAGGGGAAGGTGGTGCTGCCCAATGGCGCCATCGGTTTTCGCTGGGGCCCGGATGGTCGTGCCGACCAGGGCCAGTGGAACCTCGAGGCGAAGGAGGCGCATCATGGCCGCGAGGTGAAGTTGAAGCTGTCGGTGCTCGAAGGCGAAGGCGCGAGCAACGAAACGGTGAAGGTCGGTTTTCCGTACTTCGGCGGCATCGTCACCGAGCACTTCCCGAACAGTGCGCTGACCGGAGGCAGTCTCGACGTGCTGGTGCGCACGGTGCCGGTGCAGCGAATTCCCCTGGGCAAGGAAGGCGACAAGCGCGAGGCGCTGGTGGCCACGGTGTTCGACCTGCAGGTTGCCAACTACGGCGTGGCGCGGGGCCTGCCCGGCGAGCTCGCAGCAAGGAGCTTCGACGACGACATGCCGTACACGCCGGCCTGGCAGGAGCGCATCACCGGCACGCCGCGCCAGCAAGTGATCACGGTAGCGCGGCAGTTCGCTGAGAACGCGCACAAGACGCAAGGCCGTTCGATGGTGATCATCGGCGCGGCGATGAACCACTGGTACCACTGCGACATGAACTACCGCGGCATCATCAACATGCTGATGCTGTGCGGCTGCATCGGCAAGAGTGGCGGTGGCTGGGCCCACTACGTCGGGCAGGAAAAGCTGCGGCCGCAGACCGGGTGGACCGCGCTGGCGTTCGCGCTCGACTGGATCCGCCCGCCGCGCCAGCAGAACAGCACCAGCTTCTTCTACGCTCACACCGACCAGTGGCGCTACGAGAAGCTGAAGCTGGACGAAGTGATCTCCCCGCTCGCCGACCCCAAGGTCTACGGCGGCAGCATGATCGACTACAACGTGCGCGCCGAGCGCATGGGCTGGCTGCCGTCGGCGCCGCAGCTGCAGACCAATCCGCTGCAGGTCGTCCGCGACGCGCTGGCGGCCGGCGTCGACCCGAAGGAGTACACGGTCAAGGCGCTCAAGGACGGCACGCTGAAGATGAGCTGCGAGGATCCTGACCACGCCAACAACTGGCCGCGCAACCTCTTCGTGTGGCGCTCGAACCTGCTCGGGTCGAGCGGCAAGGGGCACGAGTACTTCCTGAAGCACCTGCTCGGCACCAGCAACGGCGTGCAGGGGAAAGATCTCGGCGCGCAGGAAACCCGGCCGGAGGAGGTCGTCTGGCACGACCAGGCGCCGGAAGGCAAGCTCGACCTGCTCGTGACGCTGGACTTCCGGCTGAGCACGACGTGCCTGTATTCGGACATCGTGCTGCCGACCGCGACCTGGTACGAGAAGAACGACCTCAATACCAGCGACATGCATCCGTTCATCCATCCGCTGTCGACCGCGGTGGACCCGGCCTGGCAATCGCGCAGCGACTGGGACATCTACAAGGGCTTCGCGCAGAAATTCAGCGAGATCTGCGTGGGCCATCTCGGCGTCGAGCGCGAGATTGTGCTGACGCCACTGATGCACGACAGTCCGGCCGAGCTCGCGCAGGCGCTCGACGTGAAGGAGTGGAAGCGCGGCGAGGTCGACCTCATCCCCGGCAAGACGGCGCCGCAGGTCGCGGTGGTCGAGCGCGACTATCCGAACGTGCACAAGCGCTTCACCGCGCTCGGGCCGCTGATGGGCAAGGTCGGCAACGGTGGCAAGGGCATCGCCTGGAACACCCAGACGGAAGTGAAGCAGCTGGGCGAGCTCAACGGCCTCGTCAGCGTGGACGGCGCGACCTGCGGCATGCCCCGGATCGAGACCGACGTCGACGCCTGCGAGGTGATTCTGCAGCTCGCGCCGGAGACCAACGGTCACGTCGCGGTCAAGGCCTGGGAGGCGCTCGGCAAGCAGACCGGACGCGAGCACGCGCATCTTGCGCTGCACCGCGAGGACGAGAAGATCCGCTTCCGCGACATCCAGGCGCAGCCGCGCAAGATCATCAGCTCGCCCACGTGGAGCGGCATCGAAAGCGAGACCGTGTCGTACAACGCCGGCTATACGAACGTCCATGAGTTCATACCCTGGCGCACGCTCACCGGACGCCAGCAGTTTTACATGGACCACCCGTGGATGCGCGCCTTCGGCGAGGGCTTCTCGAGCTACCGCCCGCCAGTGGACCTGAAGACCACCGCCGGCATCCACAACATCAGGAGCAACGGCAACCCCGAGATTCTCCTGAACTTCATCACGCCGCACCAGAAGTGGGGGATCCACTCCACCTATACCGACAACCTGCTGATGCTGACGCTGAGCCGCGGGGGGCCGTGCATCTGGCTGTCCGAGGATGACGCGAAGCGCGCGGGCATCGTCGACAACGACTGGGTGGAGCTGTTCAACATCAACGGCGCCATAGCGGCGCGGGCGGTCGTCAGCCAGCGTGTCAATCCCGGCATGGTGATGATGTACCACGCGCAGGAGAAGATCGTGAACACCCCGGGCTCGGAGATCACCGGCGTGCGCGGCGGCATCCACAACTCGGTGACGCGCATCGTGCTGAAGCCGACGCACATGATCGGCGGCTACGCGCAGTTCAGCTACGGTTTCAACTACTACGGGACGATCGGCACCAACCGCGACGAGTTCGTGGTCGTGCGCAAGATGGACAAGGTGGACTGGCTGGACACGCCGATCGGCCAGGAGCTTATTCGGCCAACGCAGGCGCATGGAGAAAGTGTATGAACGACCCCCACGCTCACATACGTTCGCTGCCCCCCGAGGGGGCTGAGTGCCGCGGCTCCAAGCCTGCCTGCGCAGGCTTGGACGGCACGAAGAACTGCTGCGTCTCGCAGCAGTGCGGTCGGCAAGACCATGCCTCCCTTGAGGCGGCTCGGCGGGAGGCAGTATGAAGATCCGCGCACAAATCGGCATGGTGCTCAATCTCGACAAGTGCATCGGCTGCCACACCTGCTCGGTCACCTGCAAGAACGTCTGGACCAGCCGGCCCGGCATGGAGTACGCCTGGTTCAACAACGTCGAGACCAAGCCCGGCATCGGCTATCCGAAGGAATGGGAGAACCAGGACAAGTGGAACGGCGGCTGGGTCCGCAAGGCCGACGGCAGCATCGAGCCCCGGCAGGGCGCGAAGTGGAAGCTCTTGATGCGCATCTTCGCCAACCCGAACCTGCCCGAGATCGACGACTACTACGAGCCATTCACGTTTGACTACGATCACCTGCAGTCGGCGCCCGAGATGAAGGCGGCCCCGACCGCGCGGCCGCGCAGCCTGATCACCGGCATGCAGATGGACAAGATCGTCTGGGGACCGAACTGGGAGGAGATCCTGGGCGGCGAATTCGCCAAGCGCTCGAAGGACCGCAATTTCGACGACGTCCAGAAGGAAATCTACGGCCAGTTCGAGAACACGTTCATGATGTACTTGCCGAGGCTGTGCGAGCACTGCCTCAACCCGGCGTGCGCCGCGAGCTGTCCGTCGGGGTCGATCTACAAGCGCGAGGAAGACGGCATCGTTCTGATCGACCAGGACAAGTGCCGCGGCTGGCGGATGTGCGTCAGCGGCTGCCCGTACAAGAAGATCTACTACAACTGGAAGAGCGGCAAGGCCGAGAAATGCATCTTCTGCTATCCGCGCATCGAAGCCGGGCAGCCGACCGTGTGCTCGGAGACCTGCGTGGGTCGTATCCGTTACCTGGGCGTGCTGCTGTATGACGCCGACCGCATCGCCGAGGCCGCGAGCGTCGAGCGCGATCGCGACCTTTACGACGCCCAGCTGTCGATGTTCCTCGATCCCGACGACCCCACAGTGATCGAGCAGGCGCGTGCCGACGGAATCCCCGACAACTGGCTCGAGGCGGCGCGCCGGAGCCCCGTCTACAGGATGGCCGTGGATTGGAAGGTGGCGCTGCCGCTGCACCCGGAGTACCGGACGCTGCCGATGGTCTGGTACGTGCCGCCGCTTTCGCCGATCACCGCCGCCGCCAACGCGGGGCAGGTCGGCACCAACGGCGAGATTCCGGATGTCGCCCAGCTGCGCATCCCCGTCAAGTACCTGGCCAACATGCTGACTGCCGGCGACACGGCCCCCGTCGTGCGGGCGCTTGAGCGGATGCTCGCGATGCGCGCATACCAGCGCGCGAAGCACGTGGATGGCGAAGCCAATCTGGCCGCGCTGAAGCAGGCCAATCTCACGCAGGCCGAGGTCGAGGACATGTACCACGTGATGGCGATCGCCAACTACGAGGACCGCTTCGTCATCCCCTCGACGCATCGCGAATACGCGGAAAACGCGTTCAGCGTGCGCGGCGGCTGCGGCTTCTCGTTCGGCAACGGCTGCTCGGAGGGCATCGGCGAGACGAGCCTTTTCGGCAGCGAGAAGAAGCGCACGATCCCGATCAAGGCGGTGGTATGAGCGCGCCTGGCACGCTGCGCGTGCTGGCCGCGCTGCTGTCCTATCCGGATGCCGGCGTGCGCGGCCATCTGCCCGAGATGCTGGAGATACTTCGGCGCGAGAACGCGCTGCCGGCTGACCGGCACGCCGAGCTCGAGGCGTTGATCGCAAAGCTGCGCCGCGACGACCCGTTGGACGTCGAGGCCGAGTACGTGCAGCTGTTCGACCGCGGCCGTGGCACGTCGCTGCACCTGTTCGAGCACGTGCACGGCGATTCGCGGGACCGCGGTCCGGCAATGATCGATCTCGCACAGACGTACGAGCAGGCGGGCCTGCTGCTGGCGCCGGGAGAGCTGCCCGACTACCTGCCGGCTGTCCTCGAGTTCGTGTCCACGCAGCCGCCGCGCGAGGCGAAGGCGTTCCTCGGCGAGATGGCGCACATCCTCAACGCGATTTTCGGCGCTCTCCGGAAACGCGGGAGCGCGTATGCGAGCGTGTTGGGTGCGCTGCTGGAGCTCGCGGGCGCGAAGGCGCAGGCGGTCGCCACGGACGTCGAGGAAACGCTCGATGAGACATGGGCAGAGCCGCCGGTGTTCGACGGCTGCTCGGCGAAAGGCCAGGCACGGCCGGGCGTGCCACAGCCGATTCGGGTGATGCACAGACAGACGCAACCAGCAGCGACGGTCAGCGCCGCTTCGATGCCGGCCGCAAACGTGGGGGTCCAGCGATGAGTTCCTATCTCAACAATCTTGCCTTCGTCGTCTATCCGTATGTGTGCCTGGCCGTGTTCCTGATGGGCAGCCTCGCCCGGTTCGACCGCGACCAGTACACGTGGAAGAGCGACTCGTCGCAGATGCTGCGCACGGGCACGCTACGCTGGGGCAGCAATCTGTTCCACGTCGGCATCCTGTTCCTGTTCTTCGGGCACCTGTTCGGGCAGCTCACGCCGCACTGGATGTACGACCCGTTCATCAGCGCTCCGCAGAAGCAGTTGCTGGCGATCGTTGCCGGAGGCGTGGCGGGGTCGGTGTGCTTCGTCGGCCTGACGCTGCTCCTGTACCGGCGCATCTTCGACCCGCGCATACGGCTGACCAGCCATCGCACGGACCTCGCGATCCTCGTGATCCTGTGGGTCCAGCTGTCCCTCGGCCTCATCACGCTGCCGCTGTCGTGGGAGCATCGCCAGGACGCGGGCACGATGCTGGTCCTGGCGAATTACCTGCAGGGTATCGCCACGCTGCGCCCCGACGCCGGCGCGCTGGCGGCGGTGGCCTGGCCCTTCAAGGTGCACATGCTGCTCGGCATGACGATCTTCCTGCTGTTCCCGTTCAGCCGGTTGGTGCACGTGTGGAGCGGCTTCGCGACGCTCGGTTATCTGGTGCGCCCGTACCAGCTGGTGCGCAGCCGGCGGCTCAACGTTCCCGCCGGCCGCAACCTGCCGGGCCACACGGGCGCAGGCGACTGACGGAGGCGCGACCATGTCCGCAACGATCGACATCGTCGCCACCGTTGCCCGGATCAACGGCGTTGCGCTGCACCGGCCTGCCGTGGCCGTCGCACCGGAAGTGCTGCGCCAGCGCGCCTGCACCGAGCTGCTGCGCCAGGCCGCTCAGCGCGAGGGCCTGCTCGGTGCCGACGACGCCCCCGGGATTGATGGCGCAATCAGCGAAGCCGCAACCGCGGCGATCGACATGTTGCTCGAACGCATGCTGCGCGTGCCGGAGCCGTCGGACGAAGCTTGCCGCCGCTATCAAGCGGCGCATGCGGCCAGATACGCCGCGGGTGAGCGCGTGCGCGCGCGGCACATCCTGTTCGCGGTCACGCCCGGCGTCGACGTGGTTGCGCTGCGCAAGCGCGCGGAGGGCGCGCTGGTCGACGTGCGCTGCCACGACGGCACCGCCGGAGATGGCTTCGCGGACGCCGCGCGCACGCTGTCCAACTGCCCGAGCGGCGCGGAAGGCGGCGATCTGGGCTGGATCGAGGCGAAGGACTGCGCGCCGGAATTCGCGCGCGAGATCTTCGGCAAAGCCGAAGTCGGGGTCCTGCCCCGGCTCGTGCACAGCCGTTTCGGCCTGCACGTGGTCGAGGTGCAGGCCCGGGAGCCGGGCGTGGTCCCGGAATTCGCGGCGGTGCGTGGCGCGGTGGCGGTGGCGTTGCGCCAGCAGGGCTTCGTGATCGCGTTGCGCCAGTACCTGCAGGTGCTCGCGGGTGCGGCGATCGTCGAGGGCGTTGACCTCGAAGGCACGGACCAGCCGCTCGTCCAGTGACGGCGGGGCGCGGGACCGCACCAACCGTTCACCGATGAGGATTCCGGCGGGAGCGGCGGCACGCCGCCCGGAAATCAATTGACGATCTGCGCGAGCTCTCCGGCCTTGTACTTCGCGGCGATCCTGTCCAGCGGGATGGACTTGATCTTCGAGGCCATCCCGGCGCAGCCGAACTGCTCGTAGCGCTGCTTGCAGATCGCCTTTGCGGCCTCGCGCGCGGGCTTCAGGTAGTCGCGCGGGTCGAACGCGCTCTTGTTCTGGTTGAGGAACCTGCGGACCGCCGCCGTCATCGCGAGCCGGATGTCGGTGTCGATGTTGATCTTGCGCACGCCGTGCCGGATCCCTTCCTGGATCTCCTCGACCGGCACGCCGTAGGTCTCCTTCATCTCGCCGCCGTTCTCGCGGATGATGGCGAGCAGGTCCTGCGGCACCGACGAGCTGCCGTGCATCACGAGGTGCGTGTTGGGAATGCGCGCGTGGATTGCCTTGATCCGGTCGATCGCGAGAATGTCGCCGGTCGGCTTGCGTGTGAACTTGTACGCGCCGTGCGAGGTGCCGATCGCAATCGCCAGCGCGTCCAGCTGCGTCGCCTTGACGAAGTCGGCCGCCTGGTCGGGGTCGGTCAGCAGCATCTCGCGCGTCATCGTGCCTTCCGCGCCGTGCCCGTCCTCCTTGTCGCCCTTCATCGTCTCGAGCGAGCCCAGGCAGCCGAGCTCGCCTTCGACGGTCACACCGATCGCGTGCGCCGTCGCGACGACCTTTTTCGTGACGTCGATGTTGTACTCGTAGCTCGCGATCGACTTGCCGTCGGCCTGCAGCGAACCGTCCATCATGACGCTCGAGAAGCCCAGCCGCATCGCCTGCAGGCAGACGTCCGGCGACTGTCCGTGGTCCTGGTGCATCACGACCGGGATGTCGGGATAGCTCTCGACGGCAGCTTCGATCAGGTGGCGCAGGAACGTCTCGCCCGCGTACTTCCGCGCGCCGGCGGACGCCTGCATGATCACCGGGCTGTCGGTCTCGGACGCTGCCGACATGATTGCCTGGACCTGCTCGAGATTGTTGACGTTGAACGCGGGCAGGCCGTAGCCGTTTTCGGCAGCATGGTCGAGGAGCTGGCGCATCGAGACGAGAGGCATGGGGATCTCCTGGGGGTGCGAAGGGATTGCGGTTAGGCCGTGCGAACAGACAGGCCCTCAGCTTTGCGCCCGGGTTTCCAGCATCGCTACGGCCGGCAGCGTCTTGCCTTCGAGGAATTCGAGGAACGCGCCGCCGGCCGTGGAGATGTACGAGACGCGATCGGCGATTCCGAACTTGTGGATCGCGGCGACGGTGTCGCCGCCACCTGCGATCGAGAACGCCGCCGATGCCGCGATGGCCTCCGCCAGCGCCCTGGTGCCGGCTGCGAAGGCATCGAACTCGAACACGCCGATCGGTCCGTTCCACACAATCGTGCCGGCCCTGGCGATGATCATCTTCAGCGCGGCGACCGAGCTCGGCCCGATGTCGAGGATCATGTCGTCCGGCTCGACGTTGTCGATCGCCTTGAGCGTGGGCGACGCCGTTGCCGAGAATTCCTTCGCGCACACCACATCGACGGGGATCGGGACCTTTCCCGGGAACGCGTCCAGGATCGCCTGGGCCTCGCCGACGAGATCGGCCTCGGCGAGCGACTTGCCGACGTGGCCGTGCGCCGCCAGGATGAACGTGTTGGCGATGCCGCCGCCGACGACCATCGTATCCACCTTGGCGGCGAGCGCCTTCAGCACCGTGAGCTTGGTCGAGACTTTCGATCCACCGACGATCGCGACGACAGGCCGCGCCGGGTGGGCGAGCGCCTTGCCCAGCGCCTCGAGCTCGGCTGCCATCAGCGGTCCGGCGCAGGCAGTTGGCGCATGCTTCGCGATCCCGTGCGTGGTCGCCTCGGCTCGATGCGCAGTGCCGAACGCGTCGTTGACATAGACGTCGCAAAGGCGCGCCATCCTGCGCGCGAGGGTGTCGTCGTCCTTCTTTTCGCCGGCATTGAACCGGCAGTTCTCGAGCAGCACCACGGTGCCCGGCTTCAGCGCGGCATGCCACGCGCCGCCGTCGACCCAGTCCTTGACGAGCGGCACCGGAGTGCCCAGGAGCTCGGACAGCCGTTTCGCGATCGGCGCGAGGGAATCCGCTTCGCTCCATTTCCCTTCCGTCGGCCGGCCGAGGTGCGAGGTCACCATCACCGCGGCGCCCGCGTGCGAGCGCGTCGCGGATTCCCGGGACCGATGCCCGGATTCGCGAGTCGTCGGTGATGTTGCCGGCGTCATCCTGCGGAACGTTGAGATCGGCGCGGATGAAGACGCGTTTGCCGGCGACGGCAATGTCGGTGAGGCGATTGAAGCTCATGGCGATCCTCGGTGCAATGTTGGCGCAACCAGAAAGGGAAAGAGGCGCCGCCGGCGCCCCCGTTGACGGCGGATTACTTCGCCATCACCCGTACCATCTCCAGCACCTTGCACGAGTAGCCCCATTCGTTGTCGTACCAGGCGACGACCTTGACGAACGTGCCATCCAGCGCCATGCCGGCGTCCGCATCGAACACCGAGGTGCGGCTCTCGCCGCGGAAGTCGGTGGCGACCACCTTGTCGGTGGTGTAACCGAGCACCCCCTTCATCGGCCCCTCGGCGGCTGCCTTCATCGCGGCGCAGATGGCGGCGTACGTCGTTTCCTTAGCGAGCTCCACGGTGAGGTCGACCACCGAGACGTCCGAGGTCGGCACGCGGAACGCCATGCCGGTGAGTTTCTTGTTGAGCTCGGGGATGACCTTGCCCACAGCCTTGGCGGCCCCCGTGGACGACGGGATGATGTTCTCGAGAATGCCGCGCCCTCCGCGCCAATCCTTGTTCGACGGGCCGTCGACGGTCTTCTGCGTGGCTGTCGCCGCATGCACGGTGGTCATCAGGCCGCGCTTGATGCCCCAGTTGTCGTGCAATACCTTGGCCACCGGTGCGAGGCAGTTGGTGGTGCAGGAGGCGTTGGAAATGACGGCCTGCCCGGCATACGTCCTGTCGTTGACGCCGAACACGAACATCGGGGTGTCGTCCTTCGAGGGGGCCGACATGATCACCTTCTTCGCGCCCGCGGCAATGTGCTTGCTGGCGGTTTCGAGGGTGAGAAAGAGACCCGTCGCTTCGACCACGATGTCGGCGCCGACCTCGCCCCACTTGAGCTCGGCCGGATCCTTGACGGCGGTGAGGCGGATCTTCTTGCCGTTGATCATCAGCGTGCTGCCGTCGATGGCGATGTTGCCCTTGAAGCGGCCGTGCACCGAGTCGTAGGCCAGCATGTAGGCGAGGTAGTTGGGCTCGAGCAGGTCGTTGATGCCGACCACCTCGATGTCGGGGAAGTCCCGGACCGCCGCCCGAAGCACCATGCGGCCGATGCGGCCGAAGCCGTTGATGCCAATTTTGATCGTCATGCTCTGCTCCCGATGGAAAAAAGAAATCTCAACTGCTCATAGGATGCGCGCTTGCCCTTGTTGCCCGCAATGACGCAGGTCAAAGGACCTTTGGAGGGGGCGCTGTCGAGGCGGAAGCGAAGCACTCATTGGTGCACCCTTGGCGCTGCGCGCCTTCCCTCCGAGAGGGAGCAACTCGCGCCCTGGGACGGCCCGGCGGCGCTCACTGGAGTACCTCGCGCTGCGCGCTCCGGTATTCGCGCTTGGGGCGGCCCGGCGCGCTCACTGGAGCCTTCGCGCTGCGCGCTCCGGTATTCGCGCTTGGGCGGCCCGGCGCGCTCACTGGAGTACCTTCGCGCTGCGCGCTCCGGTATTCGCGCTTGGGGCGGCCCGGCGCGCTCATGCGACGACACGCTTCACCGCGGCAACGACGTTCTCGACCGTGAAGCCGAAGTGCTTGAACAGCACGCCGGCCGGCGCGGACTCGCCGAACGTGTCGAGGCCGACGATCGCGCCGCGCCCGTCGTCGATCGTCCCGACGTACTTGTGCCAGCCCGCGGTCGAGCCGGCTTCCACGGCGACGCGCGGCACGCCTGGCGGCAGCACGCTGGCGCGGTAAGCGGCATCCTGCCGGTCGAATACGCCGGTGCCTGGCATCGACACGACGCGCACCGCCACGCCCTCCGCCGCGAGCGCCGCGCGGGCGCCCATCGCCAGCGCGACTTCGGAGCCTGTCGCGATGATCACTGCGCGGGTCAGGCCGGCGCCATTCCAGTCGGCCAGCACATAGCCGCCACGGCGTATCGCTGCGATCTGCGCGCCGTCGCGCGACTGGAAAGGAACATTCTGCCGCGTGAACAGCAGGCATGCGGGGCCGTCCGCGCGCTCGATTGCCGCGGACCAGGCAACAGCGGTTTCCACGGTGTCGCAGGGCCGCCAGACATCCATGTTCGGAATGAGGCGAAGGCTCGCCGCGTGCTCGACCGACTGGTGCGTCGGCCCGTCCTCGCCCAGTCCGATCGAATCGTGTGTGAACACGAAAATCGACCGCAGCTTCATCAGCGCCGCCATCCGCAGCGCGTTGCGGGCGTAGTCGGAAAACGTGAGGAACGTGCCGACGTACGGGAGCAGGCCACCGTGGAGCGCCATGCCGTTCGCGATCGCGCACATCGCGAACTCGCGCACGCCGAAGTTGACGTAGTTGCCGGGAGCGTCGCGGGTGACCGCCTTGCTGCCGGACCAATTCGTGAACACGGAGCCCGTCAGATCGGCGGATCCGCCGATCATCTCGGGCAGCGCTTTGGCGAACGCTTCGATCGCGTGTTGCGAGGCCTTGCGGGTGGCCACGGTCTCGCCCTTCGCATCCTGCGCGCGCACGAACGCGCTCGCAGTCTCCCCCCACGTCGCGGGGAGCTCTCCGTGCATCCGGCGCGTGAATTCGGCGGCGGGGCCGGGATGGGCCGCGCGATAGTGCGCGAAGCGCTGCGCCCATTCGTCCTCGGCCGAAGCGCCACGCCCGCGGGCATTCCACGTCGCGTAGACCGCGTCGGGAATCACGAACGGCCCGTGCGTCCAGCCGAGCTCGGCGCGCGCCAGCGCGACTTCCTTCTCGCCGAGCGCCGCACCGTGCGCCTCCGCGGTGCCGGCCTTGTTCGGTGCGCCCTTGCCGATCACCGTCTTGCAGCAGACGATCGTGGGACGATCGGTGACGCGATGTCCCTCGACTATCGCGCGGTCGACCGCCTCGGCATCGTGCCCGTCGACAGCGCGAATCACGTTCCAGCCGTAGGCCTCGAAGCGCCCGGGCGTGTCGTCGGTGAACCAGCCCTTGGTTTCGCCGTCGATCGAGATGCCGTTGTCGTCGTAGAGCACCATCAGCTTGCCCAGGCCCCACGTGCCGGCGAGCGAGCAGGCTTCGTGCGAAATCCCTTCCATCAGGCAGCCGTCGCCGACGAACGCGTAGGTGCGGTGATCGACGATCGCATGGCCGGGCCGGTTGAACTCCGCGGCGAGCAGCTTTTCGGCGAGCGCCATGCCGACGGCGTTGCTCAAACCCTGGCCAAGCGGGCCAGTCGTCGTTTCGACACCGGGCGTCGGACCGAACTCGGGATGCCCGGGCGTTTTCGAATGCAGCTGCCGAAAGCGCTTCAATTCTTCCATCGGCAGGTCGTAGCCGGTCAGATGCAGGAGCGCGTAGAGCAGCATCGACCCGTGCCCGTTCGAGATGACAAAGCGATCGCGATTGGCCCACTTCGCGTTCGCCGGATTGTGCGCGAGATGACGGGTCCAGAGCGCAACCGCGATTTCCGCCATGCCCATCGGCATGCCGGGATGGCCGGATTTGGCCGTTTCTACGGCGTCCATCGCAAGCGCGCGGATCGCGTTCGCGAGCTGGGAAGTGGGGGCGTTCATGTCGGGAGTCATGATGACGGTTCGATTCTGTTGGAAGGCGGCGGGAGAGCGGCGACGCACCCGGCGTTTTGGCAAGAAATCAAAGGCGTCCCGGCGGCCTCGGACAGTTTTTGCTGCATGGAGAGCCTCAAATTATCGCGCCGGGGAGCGATTTGTGCAATAATGAAACGTTTGCATCGATGCGCGGCAATGAACTCGCGCGTTGGCGGGTGCCCTTCTTCCTGCGTCGCGGGGAGCGGGGCTTTTTCTTCGGTGCGCCCAGCTTCATTCGCGCGCAACGCAGAGACCATGGTGACGCAATTGAGCGCCCGTTTGCGTCAGTCCGCCGGAGGCGGGGGAGGGGGCGACTAATGGACGGCATCCATCTGTTGGGCGAATGGTACGGGTGCCCCGCGCACACGCCCGAGTTCACCCGCGCCGACGCACTGCGCGCGCTGTGCCTGGCTTCGGTGCGCGCCACCGGACTGACGGTCGTAGGCGATTCGTTCCACCAGTTCGAGCCGCAGGGTGTCACGGGGACCGTGCTCCTCGCCGAATCCCATCTCGCGATCCACACCTGGCCGGAATTCGGTTTCGTGACGGTGGATGTCTACGTCTGCAATCTCGCGACCGACAACAGCGACAAGGCAAAGCAGCTGTTTCGCGCCCTCGAGACGGCGCTGCAGCCGCAGCGCACGAAATTTCAGGCGATTGTTCGCGGTGGCAAGGATGACTGACGGGTCTGCCGAGAACGCGGATTCCGCGCTGACAGGCCTCCCGCACGATGCGCTGACCGAACAACTTACGCCCGAATGGGGTTTCTACATCCGGTCGGTGCGGCGATTCGAGCAATTCAGGTCGGCGTTCCAGGCGATCGAAGTCCACGACACGGTACCGTTCGGCCGGCTGTTCCGGCTCGACGGCCACTTCATGACGTCTGAGAAGGACGAATTCTTCTATCACGAGAACCTCGTGCATCTCGCGGCGCTCACGCATCCGCAGCCGGAGCGAGCGCTGATCATCGGCGGCGGGGACGGCGGTTCCGCCGAGGAGCTGCTGAAGCATCCGTCGATCAGGTCGGTGACGCTCGCCGAGATCGACAGCGCGGTCGTCGCCATCGCGCGCAAGTATCTGGGCGCGGTACACGGCGGCGCGCTGGACGACCCCCGGCTCACGCTCAAGGTCGGGGATGGCTTCGCCTACGTCCGCGCCGCGACCGAACGCTTCGACCTGATCGTCCTCGATCTGACCGATCCCGGTGGCCCGTCCGAGTTGTTGTACACAGCGGACTTCTATCGGGCCTGCGCGGCGCGGCTGAACCCGGGCGGAGCGATGACGCTGCATATCGCGAGCCCGATCGCGCATCCGGACCGGATCCGCGCGACACTGGCCGGATTGCGCGAGGTCTTCCCGCTGGTCACGCCCTATCTGACGTCGATACCCCTGTATGGCGGCCTGTGGATGATGGCGTGCGCGTCGGCGACGCTCGACCCGCGAAGCCTGACGGCGGCGGAGGTCGACTGCCGGATCGCGCAACGGGGTCTCGGCGGGCTCCAGTACTACAACGGCGAGATGCACTGCGCGGCGCTCGCGCTGCCCAATTTCGTCCGCGCGCTCGTCGGCGTTTGAACGGCACCCACGCTCGCTTTGTGCGGCGTCGCCGCATCCCGCTTCGCGGGACCGGACTTCGGCTGTCCTGCGGCCGTCGGCCTGGTGTTCGCTGCCTCCCGCGGTGGCGCACAGCGCCCTTCGGGCGGCCGGGCGGGCAGATTTTGGACCCACGCCCACGCTCGCTGCCCCCCGCGGGGGCGCACAGTGCCCTTCGGGCGGCCGGGCGGGCACTGAGAGTCAACCCACGCCCTCCCTCCCGCGTTGGTATTGGCGGGTGATGGCATTCGTCCGTGGCCGATGGGCTTGAAGGCCAATGGAAACGACCGCATATGGCAACCGTGCGGTCGGGCGAAGGTTGGCGGCCGACGCAGCGGAGGGACCATGGCAACCGGTGTGTACCTGTCGAACCTGGCGAGCGCGATGGACAACGCGGATTTCGTGTTGATCGACGGCGTCGTCTTCGCCAAGGAGTACATTCGTGTCCCCGACGAACGCACCGTCGCGGACGATGTCGTGCTGGAAGCGAAACACGGCGACACCGAGATCACGTTCACGCGCCAGGAAATGGACGGCGCCGAGCATCTCGGGGAGGGCGTCTATCGCCTGAAATCGGGCGCGGAGCTGCGCTTTCTGTCGACTGCCACGATCCACTGAAACACCCGACGCGCATCGCGGCGCCGCGCGCGCCTCCGCAACCGCTCGTCAGCGCAGCACCACATCGAAGGTGCCGCCGAGCGCTCCCGGCTCGCGGCCGGTGACCGGTGCGAGCGCCATCGTCAGCTGCCGGACCGTGGTGCTCGACGCGCCGGACAGGACGCTGTCGCCGGCCAGCGCGTCGCCCGCTATGTAGATCTGTGTGGTGAGCACGGATCCGCCGCCGACGCCCACCCGCAGGTGCATATGCGGCGGCCGCCCGCCGTAGGGCACCGGCCGGATCGTCTTGAATGCATAGCGGCCCTCGGTGTCCGCCGACGCGACGCCATAGCCCTGGAAATCGTCGTCACGCGGCGCGCCGTCGTCGCCTGCATGGTGATACCGGCCATGCACGTCGCACTGCCAGAGCTCGACGGTCGCGTTGCGGATCGGCTTGCCATCGCGCGTGAACACACGGCCGGACAGGTAGAGGGGAATTCCCTGGGCCTTGGCTGCGCGTCCGAGGACCTGCGTCAGGTCGGAGTCGCGGTCAGCGGGGAATGCCTTCGGGTAGAACGGGCCTTCCGGCTGGCTTGGCGTGGGGCTGCGCGCGGGCGCCATGGGCTGGGAGCTGGCACGCCCGACCGGCAGCAGTGCCGTGGCGACCAACGCGCACAAGACGCGGCGCCGGCGATCGGACTGGCTCGCGCGCAACTGGGAAAGGCGGAACATGCGGGCCTCCATGACGATGGGCCGCGCGACTCGGTGTATCGGCAATCGAATCGTAGTGATTTTGCCTGCCGGCCGCGTGTTTCGTCATGATGCGCGGGCGTGGCCGGACCGTCTACGGTATCGTCGGGCTGCCCCTCCCATGTTGGTGATTGCAGCCGCCCTTTCGGTCCCGCGGGCCGGGCGTGGGTGATCGTCCCAAGGCAGGCAGCGTATACCCCACATTGGGTATGGTCGGGTCGACGCGAAAATACTAGTTTGCGGCTAGAATTGAAGGGGGGAATCCGGCCGCGGGTCGGGTTCGCGATTTGACGCGGGAAATTCCGGGGGTGCGCGAATGAACGAAACACGCAGAACGGTGCTGAAAGCAGGCGGCGGAGCGTCATTGATGACACTGCTCGCGGCGGCAGGCTGGCTTGCGCCGGAGACGGCGGCAGCGCAGGCGTGGAACAAGAGCGCCTTCGAGGCCAAGACGATGGACGAGACGATGAAAGCGTTCGGCGGCGGGGCGCCGGCGCAGAGCAAGGACATCGCGTTCGTGTCGACGCCGGACATTGCCGAAAACGGCGCCGTGGTGCCGATCGGCATTTCGAGCTCGATCCCGAGGACCGAATCGATCGCCATCCTGATCGAGAAGAACCCGAACATGCTGGCGGCCAGCTTCGACATCCCGACGGGAACCGACCCCTCGGTCAGCACGCGCGTCAAGATGGGCCAGAGCTCGAATGTCTACGCGCTGGTGAAGGCGGACGGCAAGTACTATGTCGCCGCCAAGGAAATCAAGGTAACGCTCGGCGGTTGCGGCGGCTAGAGTCCAACGGACAAAGGAGTCTGAAATGGCAGATCCGATGAAAATCCGCGCCAGTGTCGTGGGCGACTCGACCGAAGTGAAAGTGCTGATGAGCCACGAGATGGAGACGGGGCAGCGCAAGGACGCGGCGGGCAAGAATGTGCCGGCGTGGTTCATCCAGAGCGTTACCGCAACCCACAACGGCAAGCCCGTGCTCAATGCGCAGTGGGGTCCCGCGATTGCGAAGAACCCCTTTCTGTCGTTCAAGTTCAAGGGCGGCGCAAAGGGCGACAAGGTCCAGATCACCTGGGTCGACAACAAGGGTGAAAAGCGGACCGACGAAGCGGTCATCGGTTGAGTTCCGGGTGGCGCGGGGGTACCTCGCCCGCCTGAGCTGACGACGCGCGCCGCCACGCGCCGACAACGAGAGTGCCGCGATACCGGCGCTCGATTGAGGAGGAAATCCATGCGCTTCAAATGTCGTGGCGTCCTTCCGGGCGCTGCATTGGTCCTGGCGCTGGTTGCACCCGGCGCGCTCGGCCAGGGTAGCACCGTGGACGAGATCGCGAAGTACCGCGCCGCGCTGCAGGACGGCAACCCGGCCGAACTCTGGGAGTTGCGGGGTGGGGGGCTCTGGCGGCAGAAGCGCGGCCCAAAGAACGCCTCGCTCGAGCAATGCAATCTCGGTCTCGGGGCGGGCGTCGTCAAGGGTGCGTACGCGGAGCTGCCGCGGTACTTCGCCGACGCCGACCGCGTGATGGACCTCGAAACGCGGATTGTCTGGTGCATGGTGACGCTGCAAGGTTATGCCGAGGCCGACGCGAAGAAAGGTACTTTCGGCGGCCCCGACCGGAAGTCGGACATGGAAGCCTATGTCGCCTACGTGACCTCCGAATCACGCGGGACGAAGATGAACGTTTCGCTGCGACACCCGAAGGAGGAGGAAGCCTTCCGCCTCGGCGAGAAGATGTTCTACTTCCGCGGTGGCACGCACGATTTCGCCTGCGCGACCTGTCACAGCGAGGATGCCAAGCGGATCCGGCTGCAGGATCTGCCCAATCTCACGCACACGCTTGGGGCGCAGAAAGCGTACACGACGTGGCCGGCCTACCGTGTCTCGCAGGGCGAGCTGCGCACGTTCCAGTGGCGGCTGAACGACTGCTTCCGGCAGCAGCGCTTTCCCGAGCTTGTGTTCGCGTCGGACGCATCGATCGCGCTGACGATCTTCCTAGCCTACAACGCGAATGGCGCCGCGTTCGACGCGCCCGCGATCAAGCGCTGACGGAGGCCACGCCATGCAACGCAATCATCTGACGGCGGCTCTGGTCGCCGCATTCGTCGCTCCGGCGATCCTGATCGGCTGCGCGACCGCGCCGAGCGACGCAGAGGTCTCGGCCAAGGCGACCACCATGCTCAAGGCATCGTTCGTCGAGCGCGGCCAGGCGAAGCTCGACCGCCTGGCGCAGGACGACATGCAAAAGACCTGCAGCGAATACACCGGCAAGGCGCTGCCCAAGGACGCCGCCGAGAGGATCGAGAAAGCCAATATCGCGGCGATCAAGTGGCCCGCCGACGGCAAACTCCTCGGCGACTGGAAGAACGG
The DNA here is from genome assembly GCA_963823215.1 of uncultured beta proteobacterium. Lineage (GTDB taxonomy): Bacteria > Pseudomonadota > Gammaproteobacteria > Burkholderiales > Casimicrobiaceae > CAIWHR01. The sequence continues at coordinate 181,571 of CAWGKT010000012.1, read as the reverse complement.
CGAGAAGATCGCGCAGGAAGGCCGCGGCATGCAGTATTCCGACGATCCAAAGGGCCCGGTCGGCGCCAACTGCTACGCCTGCCACCGCCTCGCGCCGCAGGAGCTGTCCTTTGGCACGATCGGACCGAGCCTGTACCAGTTCGGCAAGTCCCGTGGCTACACCGATGAAGTGCGCAAGTACGCCTATGGCAAGATTTACAACGCGGAAGGCTACAACGCGTGCACCAACATGCCGCGCTTCGGGCACAAGGGCATCCTGACCGAGCAGCAGATCAAGGACGTGACCGCACTGCTGATGGATCCGGACTCTCCCGTCAACAAGTGAGCGTGGGCGTTGATCGAACCTCGGTGAACCGCCGCGAATCTCTCCGGATACTCGCCGCCGCATTCGGCGGAACACCTTTCGGCTCCGCATTCGCTGCCGCGGTCGGCAACCGGGTCGACTGGCGCGACGTCACGCTGCTCGACGGCCGCACGCTTCCCGCCTCGGCGCTCGCGGGGCGCGTCGTCGTGGTCGAGATCTGGGCGTCCTGGTGTCCTTTCTGCGCCAAGCAGAATCCGCTGCTGCAGCAGCTCCACGACGCGCACGGCGGGCGCGGTCTCGAGTTCCTGACGTTTTCGATCGACCGCGAGGCGGCGCCGGCACGCGCCTACATGGCCAAGCACAAGTACACCTTTCCGGCGGCGATGGCGACGGCGCAAAGCGACAGGTGGTTCGGGCCGCGCGAAGGGCTGCCGGAGCTCTACGTCGTCGATCGCGACGGCCGCATCGTGTTCAGGGAGGCGAAGGAGATGTTCCCCGAGGACGTGCAGGCGCTGGCCCGCTTTGCTCGCCGCTGACGTGTCGCCCGCGTCGCCGAGACCATGGACCGCCGCGAATTCCTGAACGTGCTCGCCGCCGCGGCGGCGGCCGGCTTTCCGCTTTCCGCGCGCGCGGCCCTGGCGCAGGTCAATGCGACGGCGATGTACGACATTGCTCCGTTCGGCAATGTGAGCCTGCTGCACTTCACCGATTGCCACGCGCAGCTCCTGCCCATCTATTTTCGCGAGCCGAGCGTCAACCTCGGCTTCGGCGACTTCGCGGGCAAGCCGCCGCATCTGGTCGGCGAGGCGCTGCAGAGGCACTTCGGCCTCAAACCCGGAACGATCGACGCGCATGCGTTCACGTATCTCGATTTCACTGCCGCGGCGAAGACGTACGGCAAGGTCGGCGGCTTCGCGCACCTTGCCACGCTGGTCAGGCGACTGAAGGCGTCGCGGCCGCAGGCGCTGCTGCTCGATGGCGGCGACACCTGGCAGGGTTCCGCCACCGCGCTGTGGACGAAGGGCCAGGACATGGTCGACGCCTGCAAGCTGCTGGGCGTCGACGTGATGACCGGGCACTGGGAATTCACGCTCGGCGCCGACCGCGTGAAGGAGATCGTTGCCAGGGACTTCGCCGGCAAGATCGAATTTCTCGCCCAGAACATCAAGACCGCTGATTTCGGCGACCCGGTGTTTCCGGCGTACACGATCCGGCCCGTCAACGGCGTGCCGGTCGCGATCGTCGGGCAGGCGTTTCCGTACACGCCGATCGCCAACCCGCGGTACTTCGTCGCCGACTGGACGTTCGGCATCCAGGACGAGAGCCTGCAGAAGATTGTCGACGAGGCGCGTGGCAAGGGCGCGCAGGCGGTCGTCCTGCTGTCGCACAACGGGATGGACGTCGACCTCAAGCTCGCTTCTCGCGTGCGGGGCATCGACGCGATCCTCGGCGGCCATACGCACGACGGCGTCCCGGCGCCGACGATCGTCGCCAACGGTGGCGGGCGCACGCTCGTCACCAACGCCGGCAGCAACGGCAAGTTCCTCGCCGTGCTCGACCTCGACGTCAAGGGCGGCAAGGTCGCCGAGTTCCACTACCGGCTGCTGCCGATCTTCTCCGATCTGCTGCCCGCGGATCCCGCGATGGGCGCGCTGATCGAGAAGGCGCGCGCGCCGTACAAGGCGAAGCTCGAGGAAAGGCTCGCGCTCACCGAGGGACTGCTCTACCGGCGCGGCAACTTCAACGGCACGTTCGACCAGCTGCTGCTCGACGGCCTGTTGGCGGAAAAGAACGCCGAGATCGCGTTCTCGCCGGGATTCCGCTGGGGCACGTCGCTGCTGCCCGGGCAGGCGATCACGTACGAGCACCTGCTGGACCAGACGGCGATCACCTATCCCTATGTCACCGTAAACGAGCTGACCGGGGAGATGATCAAGACGATTCTCGAGGACGTCGCCGACAACCTGTTCAATCCGGATCCGTACTACCAGCAGGGTGGCGACATGGTGCGCGTCGGCGGACTCGGCTACGCGATCGATCCACGCGCGAAAATGGGCAGCCGCATCACGCGGATGACGCTTTCGGGCAAGCCGCTCGAGGCGACGAAGAAATACAAGGTCGCCGGCTGGGCGCCGGTCTCCGAGGAAGCGAAAGCGGCGGGCGGCGAGCCGATCTGGGACGTGATCGCCCGCTACCTGCGCGCGCAGCAGACCATCGCGCCGCGCGCGCTCAACCTGCCGCAGATCGAGGGCGCGGCGGGCAATCCGGGGATGGCCTGACCGGGCAGGAACAAGGGGGAGGACACATGCGCGTGAAGGATTCGATGCTCTATGCCATTGCCGCGTCCGTGGTTGCTGCGGGCGTGGCTGCGCCCGCCGGCGCGCAGAAGATGCTGGCGAATTACACGACGCTGACCACGGCCGCCGCGCAAGCTGCGGCGCAGGCTGCATTGGCCCGTTGCCAGAAGGACGGCTACACCGTTGCCGTGGCCGTCGTCGACCGCGGCGGGCAGCCGCTCGTCGTGCTGCGCGACAACCTGGCGGGTACGCACACGACGCAGACCGCGGTGGGCAAGGCGGCGACCGCCGTGAGCTTTCGCACGGACACGACCGAGCTCGCCGCGACCACGCAGGCCGGCAAAGCGCAAAGCGGCATCCGCCAGTTGCCGAACGTCATCGCCGTCGGTGGCGGCCTGATGATTCGCGCCAAGGGCTCGCTCGTTGGCGGCATCGGGGTTTCGGGAGCGCCGGGCGGCGATGCCGACGACGTGTGCGCCAAGGCAGGCGTCGCGGCGATCAACGACGCGATCGAGCTGGAGTAGGCAGGCGAGCTGTGATGGGGCCGGAGAAGCGCGCGAGCGCGGCCGGTCTCCGCGGTCGCGCAACCGCTACGTCACGATCACCCGGGCGAACTTGCGCTTCCCGGCCTGGACGACGACCGTGCAGCCCGGTGCAATCACGAGCGCCTTGTCGACAACGACGTCACCGTCCACCTTGAGCCCGCGCTGTGCGATCAGCCGCAGCGCCTCGGATGTCGAGTCGACGATGCCGGCCTGCTTCGCGAGCTGGGCGATCGGGATGCCTGCGCCTGCTGTCGACAACGTGACCTGCGGCATGCTCTCCGGCAAAGCGCCCTGCCGGAACCGCGCTTCGAACTCGACTAGCGCGTGCTCCGCGGCAGCCTGCGAGTGGAATCGGGCGACGATCTCCTGCGCGAGGGCGACCTTGGCGTCGCGCGGATTGCGGCCTTCAGCGCACTCGCGCTTGAGGGTCGCCACCTCGTCCGCCGGCCGGAACGAGAGCAGCGTGTAGTACCGCCACATCAGCTCGTCGGAGATCGACATCAGCTTGCCGAAGATGTCGTTGGGCGCTTCGGTGATGCCGACGTAGTTGTCGAGCGACTTCGACATCTTGTTGACGCCGTCGAGTCCCTCCAACAGCGGCAGCGTCAGGATGCACTGCGACTCCTGCCCGTAATGCCGCTGCAGCTCGCGGCCGACGAGAAGGTTGAACTTCTGGTCGGTGCCGCCGAGCTCCACGTCGGCATGGAGCGCCACGGAGTCGTAACCCTGCGCGAGCGGGTAGAGAAACTCGTGGATCGCGATCGGCTGGCCGCTCTGGTACCGCTTGCCGAAATCGTCGCGCTCGAGCATGCGCGCGACGGTGTATCGCGCGGCCAGCTTGATCATGCCGTCGGCGCCCAACGGCAGGAGCCACGTCGAGTTGAACGCGACCTCGGTTTTCGCGCGATCGAGGATCAGGAACGCCTGGTCGGTGTACGTTTTCGCGTTGGCCTCGATTTCCTCGCGCGAGAGCGCGGGGCGCGTGACGTTGCGGCCGGTCGGATCGCCGATCATCCCGGTGAAATCGCCGATCACGAAGATGATGTGGTGGCCGAGGTCCTGCAATTGCCTCAGCTTGTTGAACTGGACCGTATGACCGAGATGCAGATCCGGGCGGGTGGGATCGAAGCCCTCCTTGATTCGGAGCGGCTTGCCGCGGGCGAGCTTCGATGCGAGCTCGGACTCGACCAGGAGCTCGTCGGCGCCGTGGCGAAAGACCTCGAGTTGGCGGGTGATTTCGGCAGTCATGATGGCGGTGCGGCTCTGTTCATGGCGGACCTCGGCGGACACCCCGCCGGCGGTCTCTTTCCCTGCCCGCAGGGGGCAAAAGGGTCGGCCGAGGGCGTTCCGGGGCGACATTTGCTAGAATCACAACCTTGCCCGCCCGCCCCCTGGCAATGATCACGCACAAGTCGACAATTCTAGCGCAAAGCGTCCATGCCTCCGGGAGGCGATCCGCACGGGCGCCCACGGTCGGGCAATGGCTTGCCGCCGCGCTGTTCGGCGTGTCCGGCGCGGCGGCCTTTAGCCTCGTGGCCAACACGGCGCCCGAGATGACGCCCATCCGCGCGATTCGGGTCGACCTCCCGCGGCCCGCGGTCTCGGTCGTCGCGGCAGAAGGGATCGGGTATTGGCGTGAAGACCGCATTCGGCGCGGCGACACCATCGGCAGCGTGCTGGCCCGCCTCGGCGTCGACGATCCGGCGGCGCTCGTGTTCCTGCGCACGAACCCTTCGGCGCGGCCCTTGTACCAGCTCCGTCCGGGCAAGCCGTTGTCCGTCGAGACGGACGACGAGGGGCGGCTCATCAACCTGCGCTTCGTGACCGGAGACGGCGATCGCCTGACGATTGCACGCGAGGGGGACGAGCTTGCGGCACAGACCACCGCAGCGCCGGTGGAAATCCGATGGAAGATGGCGGCTGGTGAAATTCGCTCGTCGCTGTTCGGCGCCGCCGACGCGGCGGGCCTGCCCGACTCGGTGACACTGCAGATGGCCGATGTCTTCGCCGGCGACATCGATTTCTATCAGGACCTGCGACGCGGCGACCGTTTTTCGGTCGTCTACGAAATGCGGTACATCGACGGCGAACCGGTCGGCGTGGGCCGCATCGTCGCCGCCGAATTCGAGAACCGGGGCCGGGCGATCCGGGCGTTGCTCTGGCGTGGCGACGATGGCCGCGAGGATTACTTTACCGATGACGGCGCGCCGTTGCGCAAGGCGTTCCTGCGTTCGCCGATGGAATTCTCGCGGGTGACCTCGGGCTTCTCGAACGCGCGCTTCCACCCGATCATGCAGGACTGGCGTGCGCACAAGGGGGTCGACTACGCTGCGCCCACAGGCACGCCCGTGCGCGCCACCGGCAACGCCAAGGTGACGTTCGCCGGCAGGCAAAACGGCTATGGCAACGTGATCGAGCTGCGGCACCAGGGCACGTTCTCGACGCTCTACGCGCACCTGTCGCGGCTCGCGCCGCAGGTGCGAGCCGGCGCGCGCGTTGCACAGGGAGAAGTGATCGGTTACGTCGGGCAGACCGGCTGGGCGACGGGGCCACACCTGCACTACGAGTTCCGCGTCGGCGGCGAACAGCGCAATCCACTGACGGTTGCGCTGCCCTCCAGCGAGCCGCTCGCACCCGTGCACCGGCTCGCCTTTGCCGAACGTGTGGCACCGGCTGCGGCGCAACTCGCGCTGGCCCGGCAGCTATCCGGCGCGCAGCTCGCCTCGAGCGAGTAGCCGGAACGCGCCATCACCGACGTGCGGCAGATTTACGCCGGCGTGATGTCCGGCACGAGCATGGACGGCGTCGACGCCGTCGTCGCGGATTTCGCGCCGGCCACGCGCGGACCCTGTGCCCTGCTGGCGGCCGTGCAGCTGCCTTTCGCGCGCGCTCTTGCCGACGAGCTGCGCTCGCTGCAGCGATCCGGCGTTGACGAGCTCGCGCGCGCGGCACGCGCTGCGAATGCGCTGGCCGATGCCTATGCCGATGCAATTACCGAAGCCCTGGGCCAGGCGGGTCTCGTGGCAGCGGACCTCGTCGCCGCGGGTGTCCACGGCCAGACGCTGCGCCACCGGCCCGATGAGGGGTGGACACTGCAACTCAACAACCCGGCCCGCGTGGCCGAACGGGCCGGCGTGGCGGTCGTCGCCGATTTCCGGAGCCGTGACGTCGCGGCCGGCGGCGAAGGCGCGCCGCTGGTGCCCGCGTTCCACGCCGCGTTCTTCGGCGGGAGCGCGCATCGCGTGGTCGTCAATCTGGGCGGCATCGCCAACCTCACCGATCTGCCGGTGCACGGCGAGGTGCGCGGCTTCGACACCGGCCCTGGCAACGTCCTGCTCGACCTCTGGCACGTGCGGCATCGCGGCGGACCCTGCGATCGCGATGGTGCGTGGTCGCGCACGGGCCGCGTCGACGATGCGCTGCTGACGGCACTCCTGACGGAGCCTTTTTTCGCGCGCATCCCGCCCAAGAGCACGGGCCGTGATCTGTTTCATGGCGAATGGCTCGACGCCAGGCTTCCTGGTCGCGCGATCGCGCCGGCCGACGTGCAGGCGACGCTCGTCGCGCTGACGGCGCGAACGGTTGCCGATGCGGTGCGAACCCATTGCGCGGCTGCCGCCGAGGTACTCGTCTGCGGCGGCGGCGCGAAGAATGTGGCGCTGATGGACGCGCTCGCAATGGCGCTCGGCCCCCGGACCGTCGCGACCACGGCGGCGCACGGCGTGGCGGTCGAGCATGTCGAGGCGCTCGCATTCGCCTGGCTCGCGCGCGAGACGCTGGCCGGCCGTCCCGGCAATCTGCCCGCGGTCACGGGCGCGCGTGGGTCGCGGGTGCTGGGCGCCATCTACCCTCGCTGGTGACGGGCGCTGGGTGGCACGTGTTCGCGGCATCAACCATGGAGGCAGCATGAAACAGCTCAAGGGCATTTGTGTCCCGATTTGCACCCCCTTCACCGCCGACGGCGCATCGGTCGACGAGCGGGCGCTGCGCGCGCACATCGACTCGATGCTCGAGGCGAAGGTCCACATCATCGCCGTGTGCGGCGGCACCGGCGAATTTCCATTTCTTTCCGAGCCGGAAAAACGCCGGATCGCGGAGATTGCGGCGAAGCACATCGACGGCCGTTGCGAGCTCATCGTGCAGACCTCGGCCATCCGCACCGAGGACGCGGTCGAGAACTCGAAGCACGCGGAGTCGATCGGGGCCACGGCGCTGCTGATCCTGCCGCCTTATTTCGAGGGACCGGGGGAGGCCGGCGTGCGCTGGCACTTCGAGCAGATCGGCCGGGCGATCGGGATTCCGATCATGGTTTACAACATTCCTCAGTTCTCGGGCTTCGACATCACGCCGGAAGTGTTTGCGCGCCTTTCCGAGATCGATGCCGTCCGGTACATCAAGGACAGCACGTCGAACATGCTGCGCATCGAGCAGCTGGCGGCATCCGGCGCAAGCGTATTCAACGGCTGCGATTACCTCAATCTCTATGGCCTGATGGCCGGTGCCGCCGGCTGCTTCTGGGGCGGGGCGAACGCGATGCCGAAGGAGGCCGTGCAACTCTTTGAGCTGCACCAGGCGGGCAGGCATGCCGAGGCGCTGGCCTTGTGGCGGCGGATGCAGCCCTTGAACAAGTTGCTATGGACGCTGCCGTTCAATCCCGTCGCCAAGGCGGCCGCCAACATCTCCGGCCGCAGCGTCGGCGAATGTCGGCGGCCGGTGCTGCCCCTAACCGCGGAACAGATGGCCGCCGTCAGGGCGGCAATGGCATCGTTGTTGAAGTCCGATTGACCAACGGTAGCGACCGGGCGCTTCCCGCGGTGGCATCACGAATCATGCGAACTGGCAGCGTGCGCGGGTGCTTTTGCCGTCGTGGAAGGCGGACCCGGTGACCACGATCCTTTGGATCGCGGCGGCCGCGCTGATCTTGATCGGCGTTGCCGGCACCGTTCTGCCCGTGCTGCCGGGCGCCATCCTGGTCTTCGGCGGCATCGCGCTCGCGGCGTGGATCGACGACTTCGCGCGCATCCCCGGCTGGCTGCTGCTGCTTCTCGCCGTGCTCACGGCGATGGCGTGGGCCGTCGACTATCTCGCAGCTGCCGCGGGGGCGAAACGGGCCGGCGCGAGTAAGCTGGCGATCGTCGGCGCCGGTTTGGGGACGCTTGCGGGGATCTTCAGCGGCTTGTGGGGACTGCTGTTCATGCCGCTGGCCGGCGCCGCAATCGGCGAATATGTTGCGCAGCGCGACGTGTGGCGCGCCGGCAAGGTGGGCGTTGCGACCTGGATCGGCCTGCTGCTGGGCACCGCAGTCAAGGTTGCGCTCGTCTTTGCCATGGTCGGAATATTCGTGTTTGCGCTGGCGGTTTGACGCAACTTCAGAGAAGGAGATCCCGATGCGCATCGAGAACGAGGTCAGGCTGGACTTCAAGGACGTGCTGATCCGCCCCAAGCGCAGCACGCTGTCCACGCGCTCGAATGTCGACATTTCGCGGGAGTTCCACTTCCGTCATACGCAGTTCGAGTACCACGGCGTCCCGATCATCGCCGCCAACATGGACACGACCGGGACCTTCGAGATGGCGCGCGCGCTCGACGCCTTCGAGATGTCGACGGCGCTGCACAAGCACTACACGGTGGAGGAGGTCGTCGCGTTCTTCCGGGCGCTCGTGCGCAAGACCGCCGCGTTCTACTCGATGGGCATCGGCGCGGCCGACGAGGAGAAGTTCGGCCACGTAATGGCGGCGGCGGGCGGCGGCGCCGACTCGGCGATCCGCTACGTCTGCATCGACGTGGCCAACGGCTACACGGAAGGTTTCGTGCGCCTGGTCGCGAAGATCCGCGAGCTGCATCCGCACCTTGTCATCATGGCCGGCAACGTCGTCACCGGCGAGATGACCGAGGAGCTGATCCTGTCGGGCGCGGACATCGTCAAGGTCGGCATCGGTCCCGGCTCCGTGTGCACGACGCGCACGATGACCGGTGTGGGTTACCCGCAGCTCTCGGCGATCATCGAGTGCGCGGATGCCGCGCACGGGCTCGAGGGGCACATCTGCGCCGATGGCGGCTGCGCGACGCCGGGCGATGTCGCGAAGGCCTTCGGCGGGGGCGCTGACTTCGTGATGCTGGGCGGCATGTTCGCCGGGCACGATGAATGCGCGGGCGACGTAGTCGAGCGCGACGGCCGGAAATTCCAGCGCTTCTACGGGATGAGCAGCCGGACCGCAATGGAGAAATACTCGGGCGGCGTGGCCAAGTACCGCGCCGCCGAGGGCAAGGAGGTGCTGGTGCCGCACCGCGGGCCGGTCACCGGCACCGTCCAGGAGATCCTGGGGGGCGTGCGCTCGGCGTGCACCTACGTCGGGGCGCGACGGCTGCGCGAGCTATCGAAGCGCACGACGTTCGTGCGGGTGTCGCAACAGGCGAACGAGATATTCGGGCGCGCGTAGCGCGCACCCGTCGTCATTGCAGCGAAGAATCGGTCAGGCCGAGAACGACGAGCCGCAGCCGCAGGTGGATTGGGCGTTCGGGTTCTTGATCACGAACTGCGCGCCCTCGAGACCTTCCTGGAAATCGATTTCGGCGCCGACGAGGTACTGGTAGCTCATCGGGTCGATCAGCAGCGTCACGCCGTTCTTCACCATCGCGGTGTCGTCGTCGTTGACGGCCTCATCGAACGTGAACCCATACTGGAAGCCCGAGCATCCGCCGCCGGTGACGAAGACGCGCAGCTTCAGCTCGGGGTTGCCCTCTTCTTCGATGAGGGACTTGACCTTTTCGGCGGCGCTGTCGGAAAAGACTAGCGGCGCGGGCATTTCGGTCATATCGTTCATGCGCACTCCTCGTAGGTTTTCAATCTGGATTATCGGCCCGGCACCGGCTCGCCGCAACCCTGCCGCCGATAGGGCTGGTCAGGGTTGCGGCCGGGGCCTTCGCACCCCCGGTCCGAACATCCGCTCAATCGGAAGCCACCCGCTTCAATTCGACCACCGACGCCGTGCCCGGTTCGGCATGAAGCAGGCGCCCGCGCAGCACCGCCCCTACGTGCATTTCGAGCGTCTTGTAGGACACATCGCCGGTGACGCGGGCGTTAGGCTGCAGTTCAAGGTAGTCGTCGGCGACCACCGGGCCCTCGACCTTGCCGTTGATCACGACATGCGAGACCCGGATTTCGCCATCCACCCGGGCCTGCTCGCTGATCACGAGCGTGCTCGGGTCGCCGTTGGCGGCGATCACGTTGCCGTGGACCTCGCCGTCGATCCGCAAGCCGCCGGTGAACGTCACGTCACCATTGACCACCGTGCCCGCGCCGATCAGGCTGTCGATCCGCTTCTGCGGCGCCGTGTGCTTCTTGCGCTCCCACATGGGTGCTCCTCACGGAATCACAAGGTTGCGGGTGGCCCGGGGGACGGACTGTCCGGATTCGAAGACACGGACGGTGACGGCGCGAACCAGGCTCCCGTTGGGGACTGCGATGGTCCCCTCAAGCCGCTGATAATACTTGAATTTGAGTCCCAGTGCCGGACCCGCGCCCGGCTGATCGTCAGGCAGGGTGAGGATGGTCGGGCGGGGCGGTGGACCGCCGGCAGCCGCCGTCTGCACGGTCACCTGGAGCGTGACTCCCCCGACGAACTCCTCCTTCGGGTTGCCGCCGCGCACCAGCAGCAGGCGGTAACGCCATGCATCCTCGCGCTCGCGCTCGACCGAAAGCCGCTGGATCGAAAGCCCGACCTGCTTGTTCGAGTCGGCGACGAGCTTCTGCAGGAAGGCAAGCTCTTCGTTGATCTGCGAATTCTCGGTCGACAGTTCGAGTGCCTGCCTGGAAAGCGACGCCTGGGCGCCGGCGGTCATCGCGAGCTCGCTTTCCTGCTGCATCGTCTTGGCGTGGAGCTGGGCGTTCTCCTTGCGCAGGTCCGCGTTCTCGCCTTCGAGCGCCACGATCCGCGCTTCGATCTCCTTGCGGTTGAAACCGCCGAAGATCTGGCCGAAATCGAAACCCCACCACCACATTCCGGCGACGACGGCGAGCACGCAGGTGCCCGCCACGGCACGCCACGGCCACGGCAGCCGCGAGCGCACCGCCATTCGCGGCGCGTCGATGGAAAAGTGCTGGCGCACGCGGCGCCACCAGACGGAGAGGGCCAAGGCGCCTGTTACGGCAATACGGGCAGCGCGGAGAGACCCGTAGTCTCGGGCAGGCCGAACATCAGGTTCATGTTCTGGATCGCCTGCCCGGCGGCACCCTTGACGAGATTGTCCTCGACGACCAGAACCAGGGCCATGTCGCCGCCCTGCGGGCGATGCACGGCGATCCGGCAGATGTTTGCGGCGCGAACCGAGCGCGTGTCCGGCATCGAGCCGGGCGGCATCACGTCGACGAAGGGCTCGCCGGAATACCGGCGGTCGAACAGCGCCTGCAGGTCGACGCGCGTGTCGGTGAGCCGGGCATAGAGCGTCGCGTGAATTCCGCGGATCATCGGGACAAGATGCGGCGTGAAGACCAGGCTCACCGGCGATCCGGCGGCGGCGTTGAGGCCCTGGACGATTTCCGGATGGTGCCGATGGCCGGTGACGCCGTAGGCCTTGAAGTTGTCGGACGCCTCGGCGAAGAGCAGCCCCATCTCGGCCTTGCGCCCGGCGCCGGAGACTCCGGATTTGCAGTCGGCGACGAGATGAGCGGCGTCCACGACTCCCGCCTCGAGCAACGGCAGGAAACCCAATTGCACGGCGGTCGGGTAGCAACCCGGATTGCCGACGATGCGGGCCTGCCTGATCGCCTCGCGGTTCACTTCGGGCAGACCGTAGACGGATTCGGCGAGCAGGTCCGGGCAGGTGTGCGGCATCCCGTACCATTGCGCGAAGACCGCGGGATCCTTCAGCCGAAAATCCGCGGCGAGGTCGATGAGCTTCACGCCTGCCGTCACGAGCTCGCGCGCCTGCGCCATCGCGACCCCGTGCGGTGTCGCGAAGAACACGACATCGCACGACTCGAGATGGGCGTCGGCCGGATCGGCGAACGCCAGCGCGTAACGGCCACGCAGGCTCGGGAACATGTCGGCGACGGCCGTGCCGGCATCCTTGCGCGACGTGATCGCGCGTACGTCCGCTTCCGGGTGCTGCGCCAGCAGCCGCAGCAGCTCGACACCGGTGTATCCCGTTCCGCCGACGATGCCGATCTTGATCATGGCTTCCTCACGCGCGCCGCGATGCGATCTTCGATTCTAGCACCGGGGCCCGGCCGCCCCGGCCCGTCGGGCCCACGGCGCGTCCGCGTCGCAAAAAGCGAAGGCCGCCTCGGCGGCGGCCTTCACCTGCGAATCGCCGTGGCGATCAGCGCTTCGAGAACTGCTTGCGCTTGCGCGCCTTGTGCAGGCCGACCTTCTTGCGTTCCACTTCGCGGGCGTCGCGCGTCACCAGGCCCGCCTTCGACAGAGTGGGCTTCAACTCCGCATCGTAATCGATCAGCGCGCGGGTGATGCCGTGGCGCACCGCGCCGGCCTGCCCGGACTCGCCGCCGCCTTCGACGTTGATCATGATGTCGAACGTCGCCTCGTGATTGGTGAGCTTCAGCGGCTGGCGGATCACCATGCGGCCCGTGTCGCGGGAGAAGAATTCGTCGGCCGGCTTGTCGTTGACGACGATCGCGCCCGTGCCCTTTTTCAGGAACACGCGGGCGACCGCGCTCTTGCGCCGGCCGGTGCCGTAATAGTAGTTGCCGATCATGGGGTCAGATGTCCAGTGTCTTGGGTTGCTGCGCCGCGTGCGGATGCGCGGCGCCGGCGTAACATTTGAGCTTCTTCAGCATCCTGTATCCGAGCGGCCCCTTGGGCAGCATGCCCTTGACGGCCTTCTGCAGCGCGCGCCCGGGAAAGCGTGCCTGCATCTTCGAGAAATTGGTGGTCGAGATCCCGCCGGGGTAGCCGCTGTGCCGGTGGTAGAGCTTGTCTTCCGCCTTGTTGCCCGTGACGCGGATCTTTTCGACATTGGTGACGACGATGAAATCGCCTGTATCCATGTGCGGGGTGAACGTGGGCTTGTGCTTGCCGCGCAGACGCAAGGCGACCTGGCTCGCGAGGCGCCCGAGCACCTTGTCCGTGGCATCCACCACGAACCAGTCATGCACGATGTCCTGCGGCTTGGCGGAGTAGGTTTTCATCGGGAAAAATGGATCCAGGTCGGTTCAGCAAAGTCTTGAACTATATCCCGTTTCGGTCGACGGGGTCAAGGCGCGCCAGCCTCGATGACGAAAAAGGGCGCGGCCGTTGTCGGGCCGCGCCCAAGGATTTCCGCCCTAGGAGGAGGAAGGGGGAAAACTGTCCGCGGCCGGGGAGGGGGAATTCCGTCGCCCGCGCACATTTATGATGTTGGCATAGGTCGTCGGGAAACGCAACACCCCGGCCTGGCCGCTCGGTCCTTGGCCCCCGCACCGTTGGCGACGTGCAACAGGCGGACCCGGTCCACGGACCGGGCGGCGGGCGCCCGGCGCGCGAATGCGGGACAATGCGACCTCTGCAGGCACGGTCGGAGAAACCATGAAAGTCAGGACGAAGTGGGTCGACGGGGTCAGTTTCGTCGGTGAATCCGGCAGCGGCCATGCGCTGTTGATCGACGGCGCGCCGGACGACGGGGGGCGCAACCTCGGGATGCGGCCGATGGAGCTGGTGCTCCTGGGGGCGACTGGCTGCACGGCCTTCGATGTCGTCCTGATCCTCAGGAAGGCGCGGCAGCCGGTAGCCGATTGCACGGTCGAGGCCGAAGCCGTGCGGGCCGAATCCATTCCCAGGGTGTTCACCCGGATCCACTTCAAATATTCGGTGGCCGGACGCGGGCTCGATCCGGGTCAGGTGGAGCGGGCCGTGAAACTGTCGAAGGACAAGTACTGCTCGGCCACGCAGATGCTCGGCAAGACCGCTGCGATCACCTACGAGATTGCGATCATCGACGGCGATCGCGTGCCGCTGCCGGTAGAAACCGTTGCGTCCGCCTGACCGACCCGGTGAGCGTCGGGCCGGCTTCGGCACGGATCAACCGGCGTCGCGAAGCACCCGCAACAGGCTCGACGAGTCCCAGCGGCCGCCGCCTTTCGCCTGCACGCGTGCGTAGAACTGATCGACGAGTGCCGTCACAGGCAGCGCCGCGCCCCGGGCGCGCGCCTCGGCAAGGCAGAGTGCCAGGTCCTTGCGCATCCAGTCGACGGCAAAGCCGAAATCGAACTTGTCGGCGACCATCGTGCGACCGCGGTTTTCCATCTGCCACGACTGCGCGGCTCCCTTGCTGATGACGTCGAGGCCGCGCTCGACGTCGAGTCCGGCCTTCTCGGCAAACGCAATGCCCTCGGCCAGCGCCTGGACGAGTCCCGCGATGCAGATCTGGTTGAACATCTTCGTGAGCTGGCCGCTGCCCGGGCCGCCCATCAGTGTCACCGCGCGTCCGTAATGGGCGAGCACGGGCTCGGCGCGCGCGAAGGGATCGGGATCGCCGCCGACCATGATCGTGAGCTTGCCGTTCTCGGCACCGGCCTGCCCGCCCGAGACGGGTGCGTCGAGGAAGCCGATGCCCCGCGCCGTCGCCACCGCATGGATCTCGCGCGCGATCTGCGCGGACGCCGTCGTGTGGTCGACGAGGATCGTGCCGGGTTTCATTGCGGCAAGCGCACCTTCGGCGCCGAAGACCACGGCGCGCACGTCATCGTCGTTGCCCACGCACATCAGCACCAGGTCGGCGCCGGCCACCGCCGCCCCCGGCGTGGACGCGCTCGTTCCGGGGTGCTGTCCCAGCCAGCGCGAGGCCGTCGCCGCCGTGCGGTTGTAGACGGTCACGCGGTGACCCGCCTTCGCGAGGTGTCCGGCCATCGGATAACCCATGACGCCGAGGCCGAGAAATGCCACATGCCTGGTGTTCATCGCGTTTGCACCTCCACGGGTTGCAGGGTTCCCGCCAGCAATGCGCTTCGGGCGGCGGCGGCGGCCGCGCGCACCCGAACCGGGGCCGTGCCACCGGGATGGTCGCGGCTCGCAACCGAGCCTTCGAGCGTCAGCACCGCGTAGACATCGGCGTCGATTTCTTGCGCAAACGATTGCAGCTCGGCCAGCGGAACGTCGGCGAGCTGGCGGCCGCTTTCCTCCGCGTGGCGGACTGCGCGGGCGACCGCCTCATGCGCATCACGGAACGGCAGGCCTTTGCGGACGAGGTAGTCGGCAAGGTCGGTGGCCGTCGCGTGGCCCTCTGCGGCCGCTTCGCGCATTCGCGGCGCGCTGACGGCGATGCCGCCCGCGACGAGATCGGTCATGACCGCCAGCGTGTCGGCCAACGTGTCCACCGTATCGAACAGCGGCTCCTTGTCCTCCTGATTGTCGCGGTTGTACGCGAGCGGCTGGCCCTTCATCAGCGTGAGCAGCGCGACCAGATGCCCGTTCACCCGCCCCGTCTTGCCGCGCGCGAGCTCCGCCACGTCCGGATTTTTCTTCTGCGGCATGATCGACGACCCGGTACAGAACCGGTCTGCCAGCGTGACGAATGCGAAGCGCGGGTTCGTCCACCACGCGAGTTCCTCGGCAAACCGCGACACGTGAACCATCGCCAGCGCGGCGGCCGCCGTGAATTCGATGGCGAAATCGCGGTCGGACACCGCATCGAGCGAATTGCCGCACAGCGCTTCGAATCCGAGTTCCGCCGCGACCCGGGAGCGATCGATCGGGAAGCTGGTGCCGGCGAGCGCCGCACTTCCCAGCGGCAGTCGGTTGACGCGCCGGCGGCAATCGCCAAGCCGCTCGGCGTCGCGCGCGAACATGGCTTCGTACGCAAGCAAATGGTGGCCGAAAGTGACGGGTTGCGCCACCTGCAGGTGGGTGTAGCCGGGCATGATGGTGTCGGCGTGGGCCTCCGCCAGATCGATGAAGGCGCCCCGCAGCGCCGCCAGCCCGGCGACGAGCCCGTCGATCGCCTCGCGCAGCCAGAGCCTGAGATCGGTAGCGACCTGGTCGTTGCGCGAGCGCCCGGTATGCAGCCGCTTGCCGGCGTCTCCGACCAGCGCGGTGAGGCGCTTCTCGATGTTGAAGTGGACGTCCTCGAGGTCGGATGACCACGGGAATTCGCCGCGCTCGACTTCGCCGCGGATGACTTCCATGCCGCGCTCGATCGCGGCGAGGTCGGCCGGGGCCAGCACGCTGGCGGCGGCCAGCATACGCGCGTGCGCGAGGGATCCCGCAATGTCTGCGGCGGCGAGACGGCAATCGAAATCCACCGATGCGGTATAGCGCTTGACGAGCGGCGAGACCGGCTCGCCGAACCGGCCGGACCAGCCGCCCGGAGACGAAGCATCGTGCGGCGGTTTCGGGTCGGCCATGGCAATCGTATCCATTCGCGGCAGGTCAACGGTGGTGGGACGCCAATACAGCGGACGAAGGGCGAGCCGGCCGGAATCGACTTCGGAAAACGGCTTTCGGGTCCGGTCAGGCTTGCCTCGCCGACGGGGGTTGCCGACAATACCCGCTGCCACTGCCTGTTTCGGTGATCTGCTCGGCACCGGTCTCCGGCATGATGCTTGCATGCCGGTTTCGATATGCAGCCGATTATAAGGCAAAACGCCATTACCCTCGAACTGCCGGACCTCCGCAATCTCGGCACGATCCTGCGGATTGTGCTCGCCGTAAACGCAATGACGGCCCTTGCGGCGCTGGTCGGTGCGCCGCAGCTTGACCTGTGGACGGTGCAATGGCTCGCCATGACGGCGGTCGTCGAGCCGCATCTCATTTCCGAGCTCGCGGTCCTCTACGCGCTCGCACCGTGGCTCGGGCGTCAGTCGACGACGACTGGCGCCCTCGTGGTCGCGGCGATCACCGTGGCCATCGGACTCGGGGTGCACATGCTCGTTGCCCGCGAGATTGTGGAGCCGCCGTTTGCTGTTCTGCGGCATCTGCTGATCGCGCTCTGCGCCTATGCGACGCTCCTCGCCTATTTTGGTCTCCGCGCGAAGGCACTCTCGCCGGCGATCGCCGAGTCCCGGCTGCAGGCATTGCAGGCCCGGATTCGCCCGCATTTCCTGTTCAACAGCCTCAATGCGGTGCTCTCTCTCATCCGTTCGGATCCGAGGCAGGCGGAAACCGCTCTCCTCGACATGGCCGATCTTTTCCGTGTCCTGATGCGCGACAATCGCGAGTTGGTGCCGCTCGCGGATGAACTCGAGCTTTGCCGGCAATACCTGGGGCTGGAGAAGCTGCGCCTGTCCGACCGGCTCTCGGTGGAATGGCACCTCAAGAACATGCCCGGCGACGCGCTGGTGCCGCCCCTCATGCTGCAGCCGCTGCTGGAGAACGCGGTCTACCACGGCATCGAGCCGTCGAGCGCCCCCGGCGTTGTGTCGATCAACATCTTCCTCAAGGGCGGCGACGTGCATGCGATTCTGCGCAACCCCTATCAGGCCGAAGGCGGCCGGCACCACGCCGGGAACAAGATGGCGCTGGCCAACATCCGTGAGCGCCTCAAGCTTCACTTCGACGCCGAGGGCACGCTGAAATCACGCGTCCGGGACGCGGCCTATGAAGTCCATATCCGGATCCCCTACCGAACGGCGAAGTCGGCGTCCGCGCGCACGGCCGAGGCATCGAACCCGGCGGCGCGCCGCAAGTCGGACCGCGACGCGCCGGCCACGCGTTCAGACCTGGACGCCACCGCGTCGGCGCTGCTGGATGGCCGCCGGGGAATCTCGCGTGGCTGACGCGCCGCTTCGGGTGCTGATCGTCGACGACGAGGCGCCGGCCCGGCGCCGGCTCCGCGAGCTCCTGTCCGATTGCGCAGGCGCTCTGCCGCTCGCCTGCGTCGGCGAGGCCGCCAATGGCCGCGAGGCGCTAGAGCTGCTGCATACGGTGAACGCCGACCTCGTCCTCACGGACATCCAGATGCCGGAGATGGACGGGATCGAGTTCGCGCGCCACGTGCTGAAACTTCTCCAGCCGCCGGTCGTCATCTTCACAACGGCGCACGACGAGCATGCGGTGGAGGCGTTTGAAGTGAACGCCGTCGACTTTCTGGTGAAGCCGGTGCGCGTGCAGCGCCTGCTGGCGGCGCTGGAGAAGGTTCCGCGCCTGCGGCCGCTTTCCGCAATGCGGCTGGAAGCACTGCCGTCGAACGCGCGACGTTTCCTGTCCGTGACGGAACGCTCGCGGGTGGTGCTGGTCCCGGTCGAGGAGATCCTCTATCTCAAGGCCGAACTCAAGTACATCACGATCCGCACCGCCGGGCGTGAATACCTGCTCGAGGAATCGCTGACGAAACTCGAGGAGGAATTCGGCGCGCGCCTCGTGCGCGTCCACCGCAATTGTCTCGTTGCGCGCGACGCCATCCGCGGTTTCGAGCGTCGCGTGGGCGGCGAGGGCGACGCGCACTGGGAAGTGCTCCTGAAGGGCGTTCTCGAAACGCTGCCGGTGTCGCGCCGGCAACAGTCCATCGTCCGGGAGATCGGGCGGGAAAATCGGGGCGGAAGCGATGAGGCGACGTCATGAACACTGGCCCCAGGTCGAATTCCCGCACCTGAACACGCCGACGATTCCCCGCATGTCCGCACGCACGCTCATCTGTGGCTCGCTCGCCTACGACACCATCATGGTGTTTCCCGATCGCTTCGCGCGGCACATCCTGCCGGAGCAGACACACATGCTGTCAGTCTCGTTCCAGATCGGCGAGATGCGCCGCGAATGGGGTGGTTGCGCCGGGAACATCGCCTACAACCTGAAGGCGTTGGGCGGCGAGCCGGTCGTGATGGCGACGCTTGGCGCCGATGGCGCGCCCTACCGCGAACGGCTGGCCGGGTTGGCCATCGCGTGCGACGGCGTGCGCAGCCTGCCGGAGATGTTTACGGCGCAGGCCTTCATCATCACCGACCTCGACGACAACCAGATCACCGCGTTCCACCCGGGCGCAATGAATGCGTCACACGAAAACCGCGTCGGCGACGTCGCTGACATCGCGCTCGGCATCGTCGCCCCGGATGGGCGCGACGGGATGCGCGCGCACGTCGAGCAGTTCGCGCAGGCGGGCATCCCGTTCGTGTTCGACCCGGGCCAGGGATTGCCGCTTTTTTCCGGACCGGAGCTGATCGAGATGATCGATGCGGCGACGTTCGTCGCCGTCAACGATTACGAAGGCCGCCTGCTGGCCGAGCGCACCGGGCTTGCGCTCGACGCGATCGCGCAGCGGGTCGACGCGCTGATCGTGACCCTGGGCAGCACCGGTGCGCGGATTCACGCTGGCGGAGCCATCGTCGAGCTGCCGGTCGTGCCGGCGACCGCGCTCGTCGACCCGACTGGCTGCGGCGACGCCTTCCGTGCCGGTCTGCTGTACGGGATCGTGCATGGCTGGGACTGGGAACGCACCGGGCGCCTCGCGGCCACGCTCGGTTCGATCAAGATCGCGTCGCGCGGCGGCCAGAATCACGCGCTCAGCCGCGACCGGGTCGCGGCACTCCATTATGAGGTGTTCAATGCCTACCTCTGGTGAACAAATCGTTGAGCAGCAGCTGGTCGGCGCGAATGGCCCGGAGATGGCCCTCGGCATGGGTGACGGCGAGCCTGGGCACGGGTGGACAGCGGCGCGCGCCGTGCCCGTCGATCGTCCCGCACGCTGGCTTACACGCGTCGTGCGCAGCGCACGGGTCACCGTGCACGTCGTCGGAGCTCTCGTGACGACGGTGCTCGTCTTCCCGTGGGTCGCTGCGCCGCAGCGACAGGCCCTGATCCGGCGCTGGTGCCGGCAGCTGCTGCGGATGCTCGGGGTCGAGGCGCACGTGCACTGGCGGCACGAAGGCGGGTTGCCGGGCAACGTGCTGATCGTCGCCAATCACATCTCGTGGCTCGACATCTTCGTGTTGAACGCGTTGCAGCCGGCGCGGTTCATCGCCAAGGCCGACCTCCGGCGCCTGCCTCTCGTCGGTCGCATTGTCGAAAACGCAGGCACGCTGTTCATCGAGCGCGAGCGGCGGCGCGACACGCACACGGTCAATCGCCAGACGGTCGAGGCGCTGGCGCGCGGCGACCTCGTCGCCGTATTCCCAGAGGGCACGACCAGCGACGGCACGGGCCTGCTGAAGTTTCACAGTTCGCTGCTGCAGTCGATCGTCGACGCCGAGGGTCACATGCAGCCGGTCGCGATCCGGTATCGCACGCCGGGCGACCGGCACTGCGCGGCACCGGCGTACGTGGGCGAGTTGAGCCTGCTGGATTCATTCTGGCGCGTGACCGGCGAGCGCACGATCAGAGCCGAGCTGCACGTGATGCCCCCGGTGCCCGCGCGGGCGCGCCATCGCCGCGATCTGTCACGCGCGGCCGAAGAGGCTATCCGAACGGCTTTGGCGTCACCGTTGAGCGTCCCGGCACTTGATAGACGCGGCGATCGTCGAGCCTGACCGCCGTCAGCGGACCGCCCCAGATGCAGCCCGAGTCCAGCATCAGCAGATTGGGTGCGAGCTTCAGTTCGAGCGTCGACCAGTGGCCGCAGACGATCGTCGTGCCGGCAGACGCGCGCTGGTCGTGCTCGAACCACGGGCGAAAGCCTGACGGCGCTGTCTGCGGGCCGCGCTTCTCCCTGAACTCCATCGTTCCGTCGGCGGTGCAGAAGCGCATTCGCGTGCAGGCGTTGACGATCACGCGCAGCCGGTCGAAGCCCGCGAGCTCGTCGCGCCAGGCGCGCGGCTCGTCGCCGTAGAGCTCGCGCAGGAAATCATCGGCGCGCTCGCTCGCGAGCATTGCCCCGACCTCGCCCGACAGCGCGAGGGCTGTGTCCGGCGTCCAGGCCGGCATGAGTCCAGCGTGCACGAGCAGAAACCCGCCTTCGGCCACCACCAGCGGCCGGCGCCGCAGCCAGCCGAGGAGCAATTCGCGATCGGGCGCCTCCAGTATTGGCGCGATCGTGTCCTTCCGGTGCGCCCGGGTGTGCCCAGCCGCGACCGTCAGCAGATGAAAGTCGTGGTTGCCCAGAACGCTGACCGCGGCGTCGCCGAGCGTCATCACCTCTCGCAGCACGGCGAGTGATCCGGGACCGCGATTGACGAGATCGCCGACGAGCCACAGCCGATCGGCGCGCGCGGAGAAGCCGACGAGCTCGAGGAGCTGGCAGAATTCGGCGTGGCAGCCTTGGATGTCGCCGATCGCGTAGTGACTCATGTTGTACGGGCGAGTGCAACTCGCGTGCGGCAACGCCCGGGAGGAGCGCGCGCCGATGCTAGAATCGGTATCGATTCTAACATCCGCCAGCGCCCCTTCCCGTTTCGCTCCGATGTCGTTACCGCTCAATCCCGCGCAGCGCGAGGCGGTGCGATATCTCGACGGCCCGCTGCTCGTGCTGGCGGGTGCCGGCAGCGGGAAGACGCGCGTCATTGCCGCGAAAATCGGGCATCTCGTCGAGCACGGCCACGACCCGAAGCGGATCGTCGCGATCACGTTCACGAACCGGGCCGCGCGCGAAATGCGCGATCGGGCCGGCGAGCTGCTGGGGCGGCAGGGCAACGGCGACCTCGCCGCCGCCGTCACGATCTGCACGTTCCATGCGCTCGGGCTCAAGGTCATTCGCGGTCACGCCGCCGCGCTGGGTCTCAAGCCCGGCTTCTCGATCCTCGATCCCGGCGACATCGAGGGCATCGTCGCCGAGCTGACGCAGACGACCGACCGCGCCCGCGCGCGCGCCGCACAGTGGCGGATCAGTGCCTGGAAGAACGCGCTGGTGGCCCCCGCGGCCGCGGCGAAGGCCGCCCGCAGCGACGACGACAGGGCCGCCGCGCAGGCGTATCACCGCTACGACGACACGCTGCGCGCGTACCAGGCCGTGGATTTCGACGACCTGATCGCGCTGCCGATCGGGCTGCTCGCGACGGACGGGGCGGCGGCCGCGCAATGGCGCGAGCGTTGCGGTTACCTGCTCGTCGACGAATACCAGGACACCAATCCCGCGCAGTATCGGCTGATCAAGCTGCTCGTGGGGGAACGCTCGGCGTTCACCGTCGTCGGCGACGACGATCAGGCGATCTATGGCTGGCGCGGCGCCTCGCTCGACAATCTCGCGGAGCTGCCGAAGGACTTCCCGACGCTGAAGGTGGTGAAGCTCGAGCAGAATTACCGCTCCACGGTGCGCATCCTGCGCTCGGCGAACGCGCTGATCGCCGGCAATCCGAAGCTCTTCGACAAGCAGCTCTGGAGCGAGCGCGGCCACGGTGATCCGATCCGCGTCTCCCCGGCGGCCGACGACGAGGCCGAGGCCGAAGGGGTCGTGCGGCGCCTGCTCGCGCATCGCTTCGAGCACCGCGGCCGCCATGCCGATTACGCGATCCTCTACCGCGGCAATCATCAGGCGAAGCTGTTCGAGCAGCAGCTGCGCGCGCAGAACGTGCCGTACGAGATCTCCGGCGGGCAATCGTATTTCGAGCGCGCCGAGATCAAGGACATCGTCGCCTACCTGCGCTTGATCGCCAACGACGACGACGATCCGGCTTTCATCCGCGCGGTCACCACGCCGAAGCGCGGCGTCGGCGCGACGACGCTGGAAAGGTTGGGCGCCATCGGCGGCGCGCGGCATGAGAGCCTCTTTGCTGCCGTGTTCGCCGACGAGACGCGCGCCGCCATTGCGGCGCGGCAACGGGAGATTCTCGACGCCTTCTGCTCGATGATCAACCATCTGCGCTATCGCGCTGCGCGCGAGCCCGCGGCGCGGCTGCTCGACGAGTTAGTGACCGCGATTGGGTACGAGGATTTCCTCGCTGCGAGCTGCGAGCGCAGGCAGGCCGAGGCGCGCTGGAAGAGCGTCCGCGACTTCGTCGGCTGGCTTTCGGCCAAGGGCGAGGCCGACCGGAAGGGTCTCCTCGAGCTGACGCAGATGATCGCGCTGATCACGATGCTCGAGGGGCAGGAGGAGCGCGCCATGGATGCGGTGCGGCTGTCGACGCTGCACGCGGCGAAAGGGCTCGAGTTTCCGCACGTGTTCCTGGTGGGGCTGGAGGAGGGGCTGCTGCCGCACCGCGAGCCGGTCGCGAGTGGCAACGTCGACGAAGAGCGGCGGCTGTTCTATGTCGGCATCACACGCGCGCAGAAGAGCCTGCACCTGTCGTTCTGCCGCCGCCGGCGGCGCGCGGGCGCTGTCGTCGAATGCCAGCCGTCGCGCTTCCTGGGTGAGCTCGCCCAGGACGACCTGCGCTGGTCCGGCGAGGCGCTGCCCGCGGACGAGGCGGCTCGCGAAAAATCGGCCGGCAGCGAGCGACTGAAGCAGCTGAAAGCGATGCTGGCAGCGAAATAGCCCGCGGGGAAGCGGCATTGACGAACGCCGGCACGCCGGCGATAATTTGCACTGCGCCGATTTGAGCTTCAGCTTGCGGGCGCGTGACAAATACCGCTAAAGCGAGGTTGGGCTGTTACCCGGGGAAGCCCCGGATGCACGTGCCAAACCCGTTCGGCGGACGTCGAACGGGTTTTTTGCTTTCGAGGTGCCCATGAGCACGAACAAGCCGCCGCGGGGATTCACGACCGCGATCCTCCACTCAGACCGCGCCGCCGGCATCGAGCACGGCGCGCTGCACAAGCCGCTGCACCTGTCGGTCGCCTACGGCTATCGCGACGCGCGCGACCTCGCCGCGGTGTTCCAGGGCCGCGCGCAGGGCTATGCCTACGGTCGGCAGGGCAACCCGACCACCGCCGCGCTCGAGGCGAAGGTCACGCAGATGGAGGGTGGTGTGGCGACCGTCTGCTTCGCCACCGGCATGGCGGCCATCGGCGCGATGATGCTGGCCCTCCTGCGCGAAGGCGACCATGTCGTGTCGAGCCAGTTCCTGTTCGGCAACACGGTGAGCCAGTTCGGCACGCTCGCGGCGCACGGGACGCAGGTCTCCTACGTCGACGCGACCGACGTCGCCAACGTCGAGCGCGCGCTGACGCCGGCGACGCGGCTCATTTTCGTCGAGACGATTGCCAACCCGCGCACGCAGGTCGCGGATCTGGCGCGGATCGGCGCGCTCGCGCAGGAGCGCGGGATCCTCTACGTCGTCGACAACACGATGACCTCGCCGGCGCTGTTCCGGCCGAAGGCGGTGGGTGCGGACCTCGTCGTCAATGCGCTGACCAAGTACATCGGGGGCCATGGCAACGCGCTCGCCGGCAGCATCACGGACACCGGCCTCTTCGACTGGACGCGGTATCCGAACATCGCGGAGAACTACAAGTCGCAGCCGCCGGAGCTCTGGGGCATCCAGCAGTTGCGCAAGAAGGGCTTGCGCGATTGGGGCGGAACACTCGCCGCGGGCGACGCGCACCACATCGCCGTCGGCGCCGAGACGCTCGCGCTGCGGATGGAGCGCACCTGCGCGAACGCGCAGGCGCTCGCCGCGTACCTCGCGCCACATCCGAAAGTGCGCGCCGTCCACTACCCGGGGCTGCCGTCACACCCGCAGCATGCGCTGGCGAAGGCGCTGTTCCGCGGCTTCGGCGGACTGTTCTCGTTCGAGCTCGCCGTCGGCACCGACTGCTTCGAATTCCTGAACTGCCTCGACATCGTCGTCTCTTCGTCGAATCTGGGCGATAACCGGACGCTCGCGCTGCCGGTCGCGCACACCATCTTCTGGGAGATGGGCCCGGAACGCCGCGCGGCGATGGGCATTGCCGATGCATTGATCCGCGTGTCGGTCGGCATCGAGGACCGCGACGACCTCCTCGGCGATTTTGCGCAGGCGCTGGGTTAGCGGCGAGCGCCACGGCGTCGACTACAGCTCGCGGGTCCGGCCGCCTTCCGCGTCGAATTCGAGGTAGCTGCCGCGGTCGTACCAGTCGGCGAGCACCCAGCGTTCGCGTTCGCGTCCGTCGACGATCAGGCGATGGCGAGCCGGACGATGCGTGTGGCCGTGGATGATGCGCGTGACGTTCGCGGCACGGAACGCCGCCTCGACGGCGCCTTGCTCGACGTCGAGGATCGCCTCGGGCTTGGCGGCGGTTGCCGTGCGGCTCCTGCCCCGCAGGAAGATCGCGACGCCGCGGCGCAGCGCGTACGGCAGCGCGAGAAAGCGGCGCTGGTATTTGGTGGTCCGCATGAAGGCCCGGTATTTCTGGTAGCCGACATCGCTGGTGCAGAGCTCGTCGCCGTGCATCAGCAGCGTCGGCGTTCCGGCGAGGCCGATCACGGTCTGTTCCGGCAACAGCGTGGCGCCGGCCGCTGCGCTGAACCGCTCGCCCAGAAGAAAATCGCGATTGCCGATTGATCATGCCGACCGGCACGCCGGTGTCGGCGATGCCGCGCAAACCGAACGCGACGCGTGCGGCGAGCGGCTCGCGCAACTGGTCGTCGCCGATCCAGGTGTCGAACAGGTCACCCAGGACGTAGACGCCGGCGGCCGCCCGGGCCGGGCCGGCGCAGAACGCAGCGAACGCGTCGACCAGCGCCGGCCGTTCGGGCGACAGGTGCAGGTCCGAGAGGAACAGCGTGGGCTTTATGCGACTTCCTCGGCGCGCTGCAGGACGACGTCCTCCTTCGGCACGTCCTGGTGAAACCCGCTGCTGGCCGTCGGCACGCCCTTGATCCGGTCGACGACGTCCTGCCCGGCCGTGACCTTGCCGAAGACGCAATAGCCCCAGCCCTGCGGGCTCGGTCCCTTGTGGTCGAGGAAGTCGTTGTCGGCGACGTTGATGAAGAACTGCGCGGTCGCCGAATGCGGATCGGACGTGCGGGCCATCGCCACCGTGTAGCGCTTGTTCTTGAGGCCGTTGCCGGCTTCGTTGGCGACCGGCGCGCGCATCTTCTTTTCTTTCATTCCGGGCGCCATGCCGCCGCCCTGGATCATGAAGCCGTCGATGACGCGGTGGAAGACCGTGTTGTCGTAGTGACCGTCACGGACGTACTGCAGGAAATTGGCGACGGTCGCGGGCGCGTTCTCGGCATCGAGTTCGATCGTGATGTCGCCGTGATTGGTGTGGAGGATGATCATGGCCATGGTCCCTATTTCGCGTCGACGACGACCGCCTTGTTGATGATGACTTTCTCGACCGGAACGTCCTTCGGGAACGGGCCGCCGGAGCCGGTCGGGGCCTTCGCGATCTTGTCGACCACGTCCATCCCGTCGATGACCTTGCCGAACACCGTGTAGCCGTAACCCTGGGCATCCGCCGAGCGGAAGTTCAGGAACTTGTTGTCGGCGACATTGATGAAGAACTGCGCGGTGGCGGAATTGGGATCGCCGGTGCGCGCCATGGCCAGCGTGCCGGGCACGTTCAAGAGGCCGGCCTTGCTCGCAGCTTCGGATTCGATCGCGACCGGTGGTTTCGTCGGCTTCTGCTTGAAATCGGGCGTGAACCCGCCGCCCTGGATCATGAAGCCGGAGATCACGCGGTGGAACTGCGTGCCGTCGTAGTGCTTCGCCTTCACGTAGTCGAGGAAGTTCGCGACCGTCTTCGGCGCGGCATCGGGGAAGAGCTCGACGCGGATCTTGCCCGCCGTAGTGTCGAACTCGACCTGCGGATTGGCGGCGAGCGCGGAAGTCGCGAACACGGCGGCAAGAACGGCGGTGGCGATCAGGAATGGGCGGCGCAACATCGGAGTGCTCCTTGGTGGTTGGATCGGATCGATGGCGAAACTACGGGCGACTTCGGCGTGGGCGGGGCAGCCTGCGCGAGCAGGTCGCGCGCGAGCGCGAGCTTGGCCGGAGCCGACCTGTTGCTGCGGTCGAACTTCGCCGCCTGCGCGTACTGCGCGGCGGCGAGGCGGGCATACAGATCGCCCAGGTTCTCGTGCGCCACCGCCCATTCCGGGGCCGTGCGCAGCGCGGTCTCCAGCGCCAGGCGCGCGCTCTCGTATTCGCCGCGCTGGGCCAGCAGGACGGCCAGATTGTTGTAGGGCTCCGGCAATTCCGGATAGTCCTCGATCAGCGCGCGGTACACGGCCATCGCGGCGTCAGTCCGGCCTTGCTCGGTGTCGACGACGCCCTTGAGGAACCGCGCCCGCGGCTCGCGCGGCCGCGTCGCGATCAGCGCGTCGAGCTTTTCCTGCGCGCTCGCGAACTGCCGATCCTTGATGAATGCCGCGGCTTCCCGCAGCTCGGCGGCGTACTTCCTGCGCGCCTCCTCCGTGAACTCGCGGTCGTCCTGCGCGAACGCGGGCAACCCGGGCAGCAGGAGGGCAAGAATCACGGCGCGAATCGTGCGGAGCATGAACTGGAACCGGGGACAGACCACCGTTATCGGACACCGGAAGCGGATGGGGTGAATCGGGGACAGACCACGTTCATCAGGCATCGGCAACGATTGCCGCTGGCCGCAACGATGAACGAGGCCTGTCCCCCATTCGCGCAATTCTAGCAGGCACGCGCCTCGTCACCTGCCAGCCGCGCGACGGTCGCCTCGATCAGTCGGCGCGAGATCGAGATGGAAGGTGGCAAGTCCGGCACCGCGTCCCACGCGAACCAGCGCGCCTCGGCGATTTCGGTTTCGTCGGGCGTGAGCTCGCCGCCCGCGTACTCGGCGGTGTACGCGATCATCAGCGAATGTGGAAACGCCCACGACTGGCTCGCGAAGTACCGGATCGCGCCGACCTCGATCCCCACTTCTTCGCGCACTTCGCGGTGGATGCAGTCCTCGATCGTCTCGCCGGGCTCGACGAAGCCGGCGAGCGCGCTGTACATGCCGGGCGGAAAGCGCGGCGCGCGGGCCAGCAGGAGTTCGCGCCCGCGCGTCACCAGCACCATCATGGCCGGCGTGACGCGCGGGTAGGCGGTATAGCCGCACGCCGGGCATTCCTTGGCGCGTTCTCCGGGCTTGTCCTTCGTCGGCGTTCCGCAGCGTCCGCAATAGCGGTGCGTGCGGTCCCATTCGACCACCTGGAAGGCTCGTGCGGCGATCGCGAGTACCGGCTCCGGGATACGGAAGAACAGCGCGCGCAGGCCGGAGTACCGCCAGCCGTCGGGCTCCGGAGCATCCGCCGGCAGG
Organism: uncultured beta proteobacterium; assembly: GCA_963823215.1. Taxonomy (GTDB): domain Bacteria; phylum Pseudomonadota; class Gammaproteobacteria; order Burkholderiales; family Casimicrobiaceae; genus CAIWHR01. The sequence continues at coordinate 153,496 of CAWGKT010000012.1, read as the reverse complement.
TGAATCGCGACGCAGCCGGTGCTGCCGAGTTCGCCGAGGTAATGCCGGTCGCCGCGGATCCCCAGTCGCTCCAGCTGAGAGACTGGCGGGACGAGCGGCGCTTCGTCGGTGCCGCCGACGAGCATCCTGGCGTCGCGAAAGGCAAACGCGAGCGTATCTGCCGGCAGGGTGGCGGGCAGGGCATGGCTCGACGTGAAACCTGCGGGTGTGTGCATGGAGTTCGTCCGCGTCCGCGCGGGCGGCGCCACGCGTGCGGCCGGGACGCCGGTATCGGGGGGACGCCGCCATGATAGGTCAAAGCGTCGCTGGTCCATAGGGCGCCGGACCGGTCCGCGCGGCGCGGCCCGGCTGTCCTGCACGGGCGAGGCAAGCGGATCGGCTATAATTTTCGTTTGCGCAGAAGGATTGCATCGCCATGGAAGCCGAACAGCAGAACCAGATCGCCGCCTCCCTCGAGGGTCTGCGCGCGCGCGCCGCCGACCTGCGGAGGTATCTTTGACTTCGATGTGAAGGCGGTGCGGCTCGTCGAAGTCGGCAGGGAGCTCGAAGATCCGAGGATCTGGGACGATCCGAAACGCGCGCAGGAGCTCGGTCGCGAGAAGAAGGCGCTGGAAGGCGTCGTCCACGTGCTGACGGGGCTGGACGCCGATCTCAAGGACGGCGCGGAGCTGTTTGTCCTCGCGCGTGCAGAGAACGACGACGCCACGCTCGAAGCGGTCGCGCGGGATGTGACGGCGATCGAGAAGACGGTCGCCGACATGGAATTCCGCCGGATGTTCAGCCATCCGCTGGATCCCGCATCGTGCTTCATCGACATCCAGGCCGGATCGGGCGGAACCGAGGCGCAGGACTGGGCGGCGATGCTCGAGCGCATGTATCTGCGCTACTGCGACCGGAAGGGGTACCGGACCGAGGTGCTCGAGGAGTCCGCGGGCGACGTCGCCGGGATCAAGAGCGCGTCGATCAAGGTGAGCGGCGACTATGCCTACGGCTATCTGCGCACCGAGGTGGGCGTCCACCGCCTCGTGCGCAAGAGTCCGTTCGATTCGAACGCGCGCCGGCATACGTCCTTCGCGAGCGTCTTCGTCTACCCGGAAGTGGACGACTCGATCGTGGTCGACATCAATCCGGCGGACCTGCGCGTCGACACGTTTCGCGCGTCCGGCGCCGGTGGGCAGCACATCAACAAGACTGACTCCGCGGTGCGGATCACGCACCTGCCGACCAACATCGTCGTTCAGTGCCAGAACGACCGCTCGCAGCACCGCAACCGCGCCGAGGCGATGGCGATGCTGAAGTCGAAGCTCTACGAGCTGGAAATCCGGAAGCGGCAGGAAGAGCAGCAGAAGCTCGAGGACTCGAAGACCGACATCGGCTGGGGCCACCAGATCCGCTCGTACGTGCTCGACCAGTCGCGGATCAAGGACCTGCGCACGAACTACGAGGTCGGCAACACGCAGGCGATTCTCGACGGCGACCTCGACGACTTCATCGCGGCGAGCCTCAAGCAGGGCGTATGACCGGGCACCGGGTGGCCGCCTTCATCTTCGACATCGACGGGACGATCATCGACTCGATGCCTTTCCACGAGCGCTCATGGGACGTGTTCCTGGCGCGCCGCGGCGTGCCGACCGTCGGCGAGGATTTTTTCCGGCGCACGGCAGGGCGCACCGGTGTCGAGGTGATGCGCGAGCTCTTCGGACCGCTGTCCGACGCCGACGTCCAGGCGTTCGTGCGCGAGAAGGAGTCGATCTACCGCGAGCTCTTCGCGCCGGAGTTTCGCGAGATCGCCGGCTTCAAGGCGTTCGCGCGCGCCGCGAAGGCGGCAGGGACGCGACTTGCCTGCGCGACGGCCGGCGACCCCGACAACATCGCCTTCGCGCTCGGCGGACTGGCGATGCGCGATTTCTTCGACGCGACAGTCGGCGCGCACGACGTCGCCCGCGGCAAACCCGAACCCGACCTCTTCCTGCTCGCCGCGGTCCGCATCGGCGCCGACCCGGGCGAGTGCCTGGTATTCGAGGACGCGCCGTTGGGCATTGAAGCGGCGCGCCGCGCCGGGATGCGTGCCGTTGCAATCGCCTCGACCGTACCTGCCGACGAGCTCGGCGCGCCCGCGCACGTCCTCGCGCGGGCGCAGGATTTCACGACCCTCGATCCGCACGCGCTCGCCGCGTGCCTGTCGACCTGATCACAACCCGGGAGCCCCGCGTCATGGACAATACCGATCAAGCCCCCGCTGCGGCCACCGACGAGAACCAGATCATCGGCGAGCGCCGGGCGAAGCTCGCGGCGTTGCGCGCGCAGGGCAACGCGTTCCCGAACGATTTTCGCCGCGATGCGCTCGCCGCGGACCTCCACGCGCGGCACGGCGCGAAGACGAACGAGGAGCTCGAGCCGCTCGCGATCACGGTCACCGTCGCCGGCCGGATGATGCTGAAGCGCGTGATGGGCAAGGCGAGCTTCGCGACGATCCAGGACATGTCGGGCCGGATCCAGCTCTACGTCACTGCGGACGCGGTCGGCGCCGATGTCCACGACGCGTTCAAGCACTGGGATCTGGGCGACCTTCTCGGCGCGACCGGCCACCTGTTCAAGACCCGCACCGGCGAGCTTTCGCTCAAGGTGACGACGCTGCGCCTGCTGGCAAAGGCGCTGCGGCCGCTGCCCGAGAAGTTCCACGGGCTGTCCGACCAGGAACAGCGCTACCGGCAGCGTTACGTCGACCTCATCACCAATCCGGGGTCGCGCGAAGTCTTCAGGCGGCGCTCGCAGATCGTGCAGGCGGTCCGCGAGTTCTTCGTGGGCCGCGGCTATCTCGAAGTCGAGACGCCGATGATGCACTCGATCCCCGGCGGTGCCGCGGCGAGGCCGTTTGCGACGCACCACAACGCGCTCGACATGCAGCTCTTTCTGCGGATCGCGCCGGAGCTCTATCTCAAGAAGCTCGTTGTCGGCGGCATGGAGAAGGTGTTCGAGATCAACCGCAACTTCCGCAACGAAGGCATCTCGACCCGGCACAATCCCGAGTTCACGATGCTCGAGTTCTACGAGGCCTACCAGGACTACCGGTACCTGATGGATCTCACCGAGACGCTCTTCCGGCAGGTCGCGCTGAAGGTGGCCGGAACGACGACGGTGAACTACCAGGGCGTCGCGATCGACCTCGGGAAGCCGTTCGACCGGCTCACGATGTCCGAGGCCATCCACAAGTACCACCCGCAGTACACGCTCGTCGAGCTCGCCAAGCCCGAATGCCTGAAGGCTGCGCTGATGCCGCTCGAAGTCGAAGTGTTCGCCACTGACGGCGTCGGGCTGCTGCAGCTGAAGCTGTTCGAGGCGACCACCGAGGACAAGCTCGTGCAGCCGACGTTCATCGTCGCGCACCCGACCGACGTGTCGCCGCTGGCGCGCGCGAACGACGCCAACCCGGCGGTGACTGACCGTTTCGAGCTCTTCATCACCGGCCGCGAGCTCGCGAACGGGTTTTCCGAGTTGAACGATTCCGAGGACCAGGCCGCGCGCTTTCGCGGGCAGGTCGAGGCGCGCGAGGCGGGCGACGAGGAGGCGATGTACTACGATGCCGACTATATCCGAGCGATGGAGTACGGGTTGCCGCCGACGGCGGGCGAGGGCATCGGCATCGACCGGCTGGTGATGCTGCTCACCGACGCGCCGTCGATTCGCGATGTCATCCTGTTTCCGCAGCTGAAACCCGAAGGTTGATACGTGCGCCGGCAATGGCTGGCGGCACAACCGGGATACGAAGGAGGCCTATGGCGACCGATTTTCGCAGCGATACCGTGACGCGCCCCTCGCCGGCGATGCGGGCGGCGATGGCGGCCGCCCCGGTCGGCGACGACGTGCTGGGCGACGATCCGACCGTCAGCGCGCTCGAAGCCGAGGTCGCGGAGCTGCTGGACTTCGAGGCCGCCGTGTTCGTGCCGTCGGGAACGCAGTCGAACCTGATCGGCGTGATGACGCACTGCGCGCGCGGTGACGAATACATCGTCGGCCAGGAGGCGCACACCTATCGCTACGAGGCCGGGGGCGCCGCAGTGCTGGGCAGCGTGCAGCCGCAGCCCCTGAACAACGCGGCGGACGGCACGATCCCGCTCCCAGACATCGAGGCCGCGATCAAGCCGCACGATGCCCATTTCGCCAGGACGCGCCTGATCGCGCTCGAGAACACGATCGGCGGCCGCGTGCTGCCGGCCGGCTACGCGGCCGCGGCACGGGAAATCGCCGACGCCCACGGGCTCGCCATGCACCTCGACGGCGCGCGGCTGTGGAATGCCGCCGTGAAGCAGGGCGTGCCGCCGCGGACGATTGCGCAGAACTTCGATTCGGTCTCGGTGTGCCTGTCGAAGGGGCTCGGCGCACCGGTCGGCTCGGTGCTGTGCGGCGGCCACGAATTCGTCAGGGATGCGCGGCGCTGGCGGAAGATGCTGGGCGGCGGCATGCGCCAGGCGGGGATCATCGCCGCGGCCGGACGCTATGCCATCGCGCACAACATCGCGCGGCTTGCGGAGGACCACGAGAATGCCGCGCGGCTGGCGGCAGGGCTCGCGCGGCACGCGGAGCTCGCGGTGGCGCCCGCGCAAACGAACATGGTCTTTGTGGGCGTGCCCGAAACCATTGTGGCGGCGTTGAACGCGCATCTCGCGGCGGACGGCGTCCGGCCTTACGGCACGGCGCGGCAGCGCTGGTGCACGCACCTTGACGTCGCGCGGGCGGACGTCGATGCTGCGATCGCCTGCGTCGACCGGTTTTTCGCGCAGCGGCACTGATGGCAGGATCGATGGTGCAATCGCTCCACTCACCCAGCGTTGATCGGGCGCAGCTTGCAGGGCCTTGCAACTCGTGACGATCGAGTCCATCTAACACAAATGGAAACGCGCGCTCTCGATCTCCAGCTCACCGGAATGACCTGTGCCGCGTGCGCGGCCCGGATCGAGAAGGTGCTGAACCGCACGGACGGCGTCGACGCGGCGGTCAACTTCGCCACCGAGACCGCGCATGTCGTGTTCGATCCCGGCAAAGCCACGTCGGAGTCGCTGATCGAGGCGGTGCGCAACGCCGGCTACGATGCGGCGCCGGCCGCCGACCCGTTCATGCAGCCCGAGCGCGACGCGCGGGCGGAGGCGGGTCGCTTTCACCGCGAATTCTCGATCTTCGCGATCGCCGCTGTCCTCACGGCGCCGCTCGTCGCGCAGATGGGTTACATGGTCACGGGTCGGCACGAGATCGAATTGCCGATCTGGCTTCAGTTCTGTCTCGCCGCACCCGTTCAATTCTGGGCGGGTGCCCGGTTCTATGCCGGATCGTGGAAAGCGCTGCGCGGCGGAGCCGCCAACATGGACGTGCTGATCGCGCTGGGCACGTCGGCCGCGTTTGCCTTCAGCCTTGCCGTCTGGCTGGTGCCACTGCCCGGCCAGCACGTGTACTTCGAAGCCAGTGCCGTCGTGATCACACTCGTACTGCTCGGCAAGCTGCTCGAAGGACGCGCGCGGGCCCGAACGGCGTACGCGATCCGCGACCTCCTCAAGTTGCAGCCGGCGGTCGTGCGGCGCGAGCGCGACGGCGAAATCCGCGAAGTGCCGCTGGCCGCGGTGCGGCCAGGCGATGTGTTTATCGTTCGCGCCGGCGAAAGCGTGCCGGTGGATGGCCGCGTGCTCGACGGCGAGTCGGCCGCGAACGAGGCGATGCTGACGGGTGAGAGCGAGCCGGTCGCGAAGGCGCCCGGCGATCCGGTGCTTGCCGGCACGGTCAACGAGGCGGGCCCGCTGCGCTGCGAGGCGACGGCGGTCGGCGTGTCGACGCTGCTGGCGGCGATCGTCCGGCAGGTGGCCGCCGCACAGGGTTCGAAGGCGCCGATGCAGCGGCTCGCCGACCGCGTCTCCGCGCGTTTCGTGCCGGCGGTGCTCGCCATCGCCGCCGTGACGCTCGTCGCCAACGGCGCATTTTCCGGCGACTGGGCGGCGGCGCTGATGCGCGCGACGGCGGTGCTGGTGATCGCCTGCCCTTGCGCACTGGGGCTCGCGACGCCGACGGCGCTGATGGTCGGCGTGGGCCTCGGCGCGAAGGCCGGCATCCTGATCAAGAACGCCGCCGCGCTCGAGCGCGCCGAGCGGATCGATGCGCTGGTCGTCGACAAGACCGGCACGCTCACCATGGGCGCGCCCAGCCTGGCCAGCGTGCATCCGACCGCCGGCTTCACCGGGAGCGAATTGCTCCTGCTCGCGATGAGCCTCGAGCAGGGTGCGGTGCATCCGCTGGCCCGCGCCATCGTCAAGCGTGCCGAGGCGTTCGAGATGAGACCGCTGCCGATCGAGAACGTCCGCGTGCACGCGGGCCGCGGCGTCAGCGGTGACAACGGGACACAGACGATCCGGCTGGGCTCGCCCGCCTTTCTCGCCGAGTCGGGAGTGGCGATCGACGCCACGGAACTCGGCCGTGTTCAGGCGGCGGGGCAGACCGTCGTCGGCGTTGCCGAGGGTCGGCGCATGGTCGGCTGGATCACGCTCGTCGACGCCCTGCGCCCCGGGGTGGCCGCCGCGATCGGGGCGCTCGAGGGCGTGGGTGTCAAGGTGACGATGCTGACCGGCGATCATTCGGCGCCGGCGGCAGCGGCCGCGCGGAGCGCCGGCATCGCCGACTGGCGGGCCGCGCAGTCGCCGCAGGACAAGCGCGCGGCTCGTGATGGCGATGCAGAAGGAGGGTCGTACGGTCGGCATGGTCGGCGACGGCGTCAACGACGCGCCCGGCACTCGCGCAGGCGGATGTTTCCTTTGCGATGGGCGCCGGCGCCGGCACTGCGCTGTCCGCGGCCGATGTGACGTTGCTGCGCAACGATCTCGCCGCGGTCGCGGCGGCGGTGGACCTTTCACGCGCGACGCTGTCGAAGATCCGGCAGAATCTGTTCTTCGCGTTCGTCTTCAACGCCCTGGGCATTCCGCTGGCGGCGATCGGGCTCCTGTCGCCGGTCATTGCCGGTGCCGCGATGGCAGCGAGTTCCGTGACAGTGGTCAGCAATGCCCTGCTGCTCCGGCGCTGGCGGCCCCCGCGCGCCGGAACGCCCGCGCCGCCGGCGTCGCCGGCATCCCGCATTCCAGCGATCGTGAAGGAGGAGGCACCATGAGCGTCATCGTCAAGAACGAATTTGCCGTTGCCGGCATGCACTGCGGTGGCTGCGTCAAGAGCGTGACCCGCGCCGTTTCGCAGCTGACGGGTGTGCAGACGGTCGAAGTCTCGCTCGAGAAGAACGGGGCGACCGTCGAATACGATGGCACGGCCACCGGACCCGCGGCCATCGTCGCCGCGATCGAGGCCGCCGGATTCGAGGCCCGGCCGCGTTGACTCCCGGGCAGGTCGTTTGCCGGCCCCTCCCGCGAGTGGCATAATCCCTCCCCTCGGGGTGTAGCGCAGTCCGGTAGCGCGCTTGCTTTGGGAGCAAGATGTCGGGAGTTCGAATCTCTCCACCCCGACCAACCATTGCGGTGCGGCCCGGCGTTACGCTTGTCCGTCCGATGCGTCGTCCTGATCCGACCGAGCGCCCGTAGCTCATTTGGATAGAGCACCGGCCTTCTAAGCCGGTGGTAACAGGTTCGAGTCCTGTCGGGCGTGCCAGTCTTGTTGTTGGCGACGATCGTGCGGCGACGGGTTCACGGACGCCGCGCACGGTTGGTGCAGTAGATCGACGGTGGCTGTAGCTCAGCTGGTAGAGTCCCGGATTGTGATTCCGGTTGTCGTGGGTTCGAGTCCCATCAGCCACCCCATTCATTTGTAACAGGATTTCGTCCTCTTCATCCTCCGCAATCCGGACGTCGCGTGTTCGGATTTGTGCCCGGTCGATTTCTGCATCTTTTGGTTTGGCGAGGCCGTCGGCAAGAAGCGGGCGTAGGCGCGTCGGCCCGATTGCGGAGATTCAAGCCTAACAACCGAGGCGCTGGTTTCGCTGGCTACAGCGACGGCGTGGTGGGCGGGGAACCCTCTCGCGACCGCCGGAGCACACGGCTCATGTAGGCAATGATCGCGATGTTGGCGGTCAGCGTGGCAATTTTGATCCAGGAGAGGCCGGTGAAGAGTTCGTAGAACTCGATGGGCACATAGATGGTCCCGCTCGCTACCGCCAACCATTCCGCCCAGCGTCGTCCGCGCCACAGCCCAAGTCCCTCGGCCAATCGCAGGCTCGCATAGCAGAAGGCGAATGTGGCAAGCAGCCACATTCGCACGTCCGAGAAGTGGCTGGTAAGGTCCAGAAATATGCGTGGATAGCGATTCGCCGGATTGAGATGAAAGTGGCTGACCAACTCTTCAGCGACTTGTTCCACATCCTGGTGAACGACGGACAGCAGCCCGAATCCAACCATCAGTACCAACAGTCCCTTCCCCGCTTCGAACATTGCAACAAGCCTCTCCCCGCGTCGGGAATCCGCCCCTGATCGAGCGGCTGCGGCGTTTGGCGCCGACGTGGGAGCAAGCGGCGGAGCCGAATCGGGCATGTCGGGAATGGGGGTCGCGAGAACCACCGCGCGTTCAGGCAAAAAAATATTGCGAAGCCGCCAGTCGCTGCGCTAATTGGAAAAAGAAAGTCGGGTTCCGGGCGGCGATGCAATCATCGAGAATGTAGTGCGCAACGCATGAAATCGATTCCTCCGGGGCAGCGATGCTGGCAGCCGTGACTCGTTGCCGTTACCGCTGGGGCCTTCCGTAGATCCCAATCTTCTTCATGGCAAATGGACATCAATTCACGACATGCTGACGACTGCCCTGTCCTGCATCCTGCTCATCGCGTTGACTACTCTGATCCACTACGAAGCATTGAGCGGCCTAAACGCTCGGCTTCCCGGGTTGGGGATCCCCGTCCGGACCAAGTTGCTTGTCGTGATCTTTGCCGCCTTCGTGGCCCATGCCTCGGAGATGGCATTGTACGGTCTGGCGTTGTTTCTACTTGTAGGTTGGGCTGGCGTCGGCAGTCTCGTCGGTCCGGGCGGATCTTCACTTGGCAATTGCCTGTACTTTTCGGCCGAGACCTACACGTCGCTCGGGTTCGGCGATCTCATTCCGGCAGGCCCGGTCCGGCTGCTTGCGGGAGTCGAGGCGTTGAACGGGTTGCTCCTGATCGGATGGTCCGCTTCCTACGCGTACATCGCCATGGAACGGTTCTGGATCGACGACAGCCGGGGTTGACCGACACCAAGCCCGAACACGTCACGAGGTCGGCAGGGAGCCGATCGGCGCTCGCAACACAACAGAGCGGGTAGGCAATGCCAGCGTAAAGGCGGCGAGATTGGATTGCGTGCGGCGCCTCGAATCAGGGCCGTACTTCCAGCTTCTCCTGCACCTGTGCCACGCCATTCACCGAGCCTGCGAGCTGGACGGCGCGCTCGCGAAGCGCCGACGATTCGACGCTGCCCATAAGCGTGACCGCAGAGTCCTCGGTCTCGACGTCGATGTGCTGTGCTTGCAGCTGCGGATCGGCGACGATCGCCTCCCGCACCTTCGTTGTGATCTCCGAATCCTCGATCGCTTCGTCGGTGCCGATGGCTTTCGCGTTGCCCTTTGCCACGACGCTGGCCAACGTGCCCTGCCGTTGTCCCAGGCCGCTCACGTCGTTGCGCTGATCACAGCCCGCCGCCAACAAAGCCGCTGCCGCGAGCAGGGTGGCAATACGCAATCTCGGGAAAATGTTGCTCATGGTTTCTCGCCAACTACGAAGAATGCGTTACCCATTCCTTTGGGTGCTGCTTCGACCCTTGGCGGGCCCGAACAGTTCCCGCGGGCCGCCCCCGCGGGCGCCCCGGATCTCGTCTTTGCGGTCGTATAGAGCCCTTCCGCAGTCGCGCGTCGCAATGCCGACCGGCGGGGCCCGGTATCTCATGCGACCGGGCCGGGAACCGCAGCCGACAAAGCGGCTGCCATGGCCCTCCCGCCAGGGAGCTACCAGGTCTTCTTGCCGTGGCAGGAATTGGCGCAGCTGCGATTCGTCCCGTTCCAGCCACTGCTCGCGAGCACTTCCTTGATCCCGTTGTTGTGCGTGGCGGAGTTCACGGTCGTCGAGCTGTAGCCGGCACCGTGGCAGGTGCTGCACGAGCGCGATTTGTGCTCCCCGTGCTCGCCCGTCTTCGGGGGCAGCCCATGGCAGCTGCCGCAAGTCGGCGAGGGTGCCGGCGCCACCGGCGCCAGTGCCGCCACGATGGCCTGCAACTGGGTGGTCGACAGGATTGACAGGGACCCCATCCCGCCGACATTGCCGCCGATGGCGCTCTGCATTCGCGTCAGGGTCGCGCCCCCCTTGGTCGAGCTCGCGAGCGCGCCGTGGCAGGCCGCGCAGTGGTTTGCATAGAGTGTCGGGCCGTCGGTCGCGGCCGGTGGCGCGGGAGGCGCCACCGACGCCAGTGCCGCCACGATGGCCTGCAACTGGGTGGTCGTCAGAATCGACAGGTACCCCATCCCGCCGACGTTGCCGCTGATGGCATTCTGTATCCGCGTCAGCGTCGCGTTTCCTTTGGTCGAGCTCGCGAGCGCACCGTGGCAGGCCGCGCAATTGCTTGCGTAGTGTGTCGGGCCGTCCGCCGTCTGGGGCGCCTGCGGCTGAACGGACGACATGCAGGCGGGAACGCGGCTCGCAAACACTTGCCGCGTGATCGACTTCGAAACCAGAGCGCCATTGACCGTGTAAGCGAGAGTGCCCGTGATGCCGTCGGTAAACGTGAACCGCATCGTGCCGACCTGGGCGAGGTTCGCGCCCGTGATCGACGTGAAGGGCTGCGCGTTGAAGGCCGGGCCGCTGACCTGGTAGAGATCCCCCAGATACGACCCGTCGGACTGCTGCAATCCCGCGGCCATCACCAGCCACAGGTCGTTGCCCGTGAGGTCGTAGGTCATCAGCGTGGCGAAAAGCGTGCTGTTCTGGTGGACGATATTGACGCCCCAGCCGGACTCCGCCGGATTCCACCACATATCCTGGAAGTTGGTGAGAGCCGCCCGGCTGCCGGTCGTGGCGCTGCAACTCGCGGCCTCGGTTCCGAAGACCTGCGGCACGATGTCCTTGGTAACCGCCGCGCCCTGATAGGTGTAGGAGAGGGTCGCGGTTCGCGCCGAGGAAAAGGTCAGCGCCATCGTGCCGACGTTGACGCGATTGGCCTCGGTGATCGGGATGAACGGCTGCGCGTTGAAGGCGGGACCGCTGACCCGGTAGAGATCTCCAGCATAGGTCCGGCCATCGGCTTGCAGCAGGCCGGTCATCATGACCCACATCGGCGCGCCTCTCTCGTCATAGGTGAACAACGTCGCGAACACGATGTCGCCCTGATGGTTGACGTTGATGCCCCAGCCCGATTCGGCGGGTTTCCACCACATCCCGGTGTAGTTGAGCGACGAAGTTGGCGCGGCCGGTGCTAGTGCCGACGCGATGGCCTGCAACTGTGCGGGCGACAGGGTCGACAGGGATCCCATGCCGCCGACATTGCCGGCAATCGCACTCTGCATCCGGGCCACGGTTGCCCCACCCTTGGTCGAGCCGGCAAGCGCCCCGTGGCAGGCCGCACAGTGGTTTGCGTAGAGTGTCGGGCCGTCCGTTGCTGCCGGCGGCGTGGGCGGAACACCGGCGGAGCCGGGCTTCGATTTCGGATCACCGGGGGCTGTGGCGGGCGAGGCCGTGAGCTCTTCTCCATTGGAGGCGCCGTCGCCGTCGGAATCGAGCGCATCAAGGGTGGCATCAAGGGCGAGGCCGTTGTCCAGGAACGCTGTGCCGAACGCGTTCAGCGAGCCGGTTGAAGTGTCGACGTGACAGGCCACGCACTGCGAAAGGGAACCTGCAGCACCGGGATACCGCGCGAAGAGCTCCTGCTGGTACGCCGGCATGGCCCAGGCGGCCACACAGAAGACCAATGCGAGCGCGAACGCGACTATGGCCGAAAATTGCGACTTCGGAAATCTCGTGTGCATCTGCAACCCCCCAGGTCCGCTACCGACCCTACCCCCGAAATCTGAACAGAGCCTGAACGAAAGCTGGATGGTCGCCGCACCTTGCGCGACGGCTTCGGTGCCGGTTACCGGTGCGCTCGTGACGCGATGCGCGCAGAAGCGTGCTTTGCCGCCTGGTGCCGATTGTCGTACGCTACGCGGATGCGAATTCTGGTCGTGGAAGACGACCCGACCCTCGGAGCTGCGGTTCGGGACTACCTGGCGCGGGAATCGTACGCCGTCGATTGGGTCGCAAGCCTGAAGGCCGCGCGTGCGTGCCTTCCCGGGGATTACGCGGTGATCGCGCTCGATCTCGGACTGCCGGACGGCGACGGACTCTCGCTGCTGCCGCTATTTTCGCGACAGGCGGAGTCGCCCGCGGTGCTCATCTTCACGGCACGGGACCGGCTGTCGGATCGCGTGCGCGGACTCGACGCGGGTGCCGACGACTATCTCGTCAAGCCGTTCGACCTGTCCGAGCTGGCGGCGCGCGTTCGTGCGCTGGCGCGACGGCGCTCGGGCCGAAGTTCGCCGAAGATCGAGCAGGGCGCGCTCACCGTGGACCTTGCCGCACGCGAGGTGCGGCTCGCGGGCACTCCGGTCGAGCTCACGGCGCACGAATACGCGCTCGTCGTCGAGCTCGCGCAGAACCCGCACCGCGTGCTGAGCCGGCAGCAGCTGGAGAATTCGATCTACACGCTCGACGACGACGTGGGCAGCAACGTGGTGGAGGTCTACGTTTCGCGGCTGCGGCGCAAGCTGGGCCGCGACGCGATCCGGACCGTGCGCGGCTTCGGCTACCGGTGGGGTGCCGCCGGGCACGCTGTGCCGGAGGCGGGCTGATGGCCTTCCGGCGACCCGGCTCGGTGACGGAGCGGCTGACGCGCAGCCTGCTAGTCGGCCTCACCGTGCTCTGGCTCACGGGAGTCCTTGGCAGCGGGGTTGTGCTGAAGCACCTGATCGACGAGAAATCGGACGATGAGCTGCAGGAGAGCGGGATGATCCTGATGACTTTGGTCAGGCACATCGACGATCCGCTGGTAACGGCCGCCCTGCTCGGCGAAACCACGATGCCGCCACATGCGACTCCGCCCCACGAGCGGCTCGTGTATCAGGTTCGTGACCGGTCCGGGCAGATGCTCATGCGCTCGAGCAATGCCCCGCCCGAGCTGCTCGGCATTTCGCTGGAGCCGGGCTTCGTCGATGTCCACGCGTGGCGCGTGCTGACGCTCGAGGACCGCGAGCACGGGCATTTCCTCCAGCTTGCGGATCCGCTGGCCGAACGGCGCGACGCGCTGGTGAAGTCGCTGGCGTGGCTGACCGTGCCGCTGGCGGCGCTGCTTGCGTTCGCGGTGTTCATCCTGTTTCGTGCCTCGCACTCGCTTGTGCAGCAGGTCCGGCGCACCGCCAACGCGGTCTCGCGCCAGGATCCCCAGGCGCTTGGACTGCTCCCGCTCGATGGCGTGGTGACCGAAATGCGACCGGCGGTCGAGGCCACGAACCACCTGCTCGCGCGGCTCGCCGCCGCGTTCGAGGCCGAGCGCAGCTTCACGTACAACAGCGCGCACGAGTTGCGCACCCCCATCGCGGCAGCGCTGGCGCAGGCGCAACTGCTGGCCGCGCGGGCGGAAGAAACCGCGTTGCAGGAACCGGCCGGCGCGCTGGTCGCCGCACTTTCCCGCCTGGCGCGCCTTGCCGAACGGCTGCTCGCGCTGGCACGTGCCGATGGCGCACAGGCATTGGCCGACGATTGGGTCGACTTGTCGCGGGTCATCCGGCTTGACGGTCGACGAGTTCAGCCGGAATCCCCGATTGCGAGGGCGAAGCATTGTCGCGCAGGCGGCATCCGTGCGCGTGCGCGGCGATCTGGACGCGATCGGACTAGCGCTGCGCAATCTCGTGGAAAATGCCCTTGTCCACGGCGAAGGTGGTTCCTTCATCCGGGTCACTTGCGCCGAAGCACGCGGGGTGGCATCGCTGGCGGTGATCGACGATGGCCCCGGCGTTGTTCCGGCGGAGCTCCCGTCGCTGGTGAAGCGCTTCGCTCGCGGGCCGGGGGCCGCGGCGAGCGGCGCCGGCCTCGGCCTCTCAATCGTCGATACGCTGGCCAGACGCATGGGTGCGAAGCTCGTGCTGGTCAGTCCGCCGGAAGGACGTCGCAACGGCTTTGAGGCGCGGCTCGTGTGGCAGACGTCGTCGCGGTGACCGCGCCGGCTCGCGCACATTGCCAAAAGCACGGCAAGTCATGGCCGACTTCCCCCCTGCTGCGCCAAACAGCCCTCGATCCACATTGCTCGCCATGAAGACAGCGCTTCTCGTCATCGACGTTCAGCAAGGCTTGTGCGAAGGCGACCATCAGGCCTTCGAATCGGCGCAGGTCATCAGCCGGATCAATCGGGTTTCGGCCAAGGCCCGCGCGGCAGGCGTCCCGGTGATCTTCATTCAGCACGAGTCGCAGACCGGCTATCTGGCGTTTGGCACTCGCGCCTGGCAGCTCGCTCACGGATTGCAGGCGGAACCGTCCGACCTTCGCATCAGGAAGACCACGCCAGACTCGTTTCTGCGCACGGACCTCGAAGCCACGCTCAAGGCGTGCGGCATAACCGATCTGATCATCTGCGGGATGCATACCGAGTTTTGTGTGGACACGACCACGCGCAGGGCACTCGCGCTCGGCTACCCTGTCATCCTGGTGGCAGACGGGCACACGACGGAAGGCAACGAGCACGTGAGTCCGCGCCAGGTGATTGCGCATCACAACGTCACACTGACCCATATCTCGAGCTTCGGCCCGAGGGCGCGCGCGGTGCCGAGCGAGGCACTGCATATCGAGGCCTGACCGCTCGCGCAACCGGACCTCCGGCAGCCTGGCCCACCCGCAGCGGGTCAAACCCTCTCGTGCCGGTCGGCGCGAAATTCAGGCATCTTGAAAATGCCCTTCCCGCTGCGTCAACGCTCCCGCGAGGAGCTGCTCGAATGTGCAGGCTCGCGCCTTCAACAGTTGCGCCCCATTGCGCGTGGGGGCAGTTCGGCTCACCCGTGCAGGCTCGCGTACTTCGCCAGCAGCTCTTCGCGCGACTCCTGGTGATTGGGGTCGGGAATGATGCAGTCCGCCGGACACACGGTGACGCACTGCGGCTCATCATGCGCGCCAGCGCATTCGGTGCACTTCGCCGGATCGATCACGTAGATCGGCGAACCGGCCGTGATGGCCTTGTTGGGGCACGGCTCCACGCACGCGTCGCATGCGGTGCAGTCCTCGTTGATGATCAGTGCCATTCGGGTCTCCTTTTCGTCGTCGTCAAGTCTGGTGCGAAGGGCTTGCTGCGGGCTGCTAGGCGAACTCGCTCGAGTAGGTCTGCAGCGCCTTCATGTAATTGGCGCGTTCGAAGGCGCCGGGGTCGGGGCACGACTGCTGCGACAGCGAGCCTTTCATCTGTGCCACCGAAGTGTAGTCGCGTTCGGCCATCCACGCCTGCACGCCGCGCACCAGGGTGTCGACGTGGCCCGGGCCCTTGATGAGCAGACTGCTGGCCAGCATCACGCAATCGGCACCGGCCAGCAGCAGCTTGAGCACGTCGTCGGGCGTGTGCGCGCCGCCGGTGGCCGCCAGGCTGGCGTCGACACGGCCGCGCAGGATCGCGATCCAGCGCAGCGCCAGGCGCAACTCATCGGAGGTCGACAACACCAGGTGCGGTGACACCTCGAGGTCTTCGAGCACGATGTCAGGCTGCAGGAAGCGGTTGAACAGCACCAGTCCCGATGCGCCGGCCCTGGTCAGGCGCGCCGCCATGTTGGCCATCGCGCTGAAATAGGGCGCCACCTTGACGGCCACCGGGATGCTCACCTGCTGCGTTACCGACCCCACGAGATCGACGTAGCGCTGTTCGACATCGGCACTGGTGTCGTCCACGCTGGCAGCCAGGAAATAAACGTTCAACTCGATCGCGTCGGCACCGGCGTCCTGGAGCTGGCGTGCGATGGTGGTCCAGCCGCCAGGAGTGTGGCCGTTGAGGCTGGCGATCACCGGCACCGCAAGCGCCTGCTTGGCGTCGGCAATCAGCTTCAGGTACTGGTCAGGCCCCGTACGGTAGTTCTGCATCTCCGGGAAGAAGCCGTGCGCCTCCGGCGACAGCTCGGCGCCGTACATCATCAGATTGTGCGCGGCCATCTCGTCATGATCGATCTGCTCCTCGAACAACGACGGCAGCACGACGGCCGCCACGCCGGCGGCCTCCAGGCGCTTCAGGCTGTCGATCGAGCTCGTCAGCGGCGAGGCCGACGCCACGATCGGATGCTTCAGCTCGAGGCCGAGGTAACGGGTGCGAAGATCGACGCTCATGATGTTGACTCCTGCGCAGGTGTCGCGGCGGGTTTGTTGTCGCCGGCCGCGGCGGGTGTCGCCGGCGCAGCGGCGGCGGTGTCGGCACGGCCGTCCTCGCTCACCACGCGACGCACGCCGGCCAGCTGCTCGTAGAGCTGCCAGCGCGCGTTGGCGTCGTGCTGCGCGGATTGCATCAGCTGCTTCGATCGGGCGGGGTCGGACTGGGCGAGCATCGCATAGCGCCCCTCCTTCATCGCAATCTGCTCGAGCTGCAGCGTCGGCTTGCGCGAATCGAGTTTCAGCGGCTGGTCGGCGCCGCCCATGCCCAGGCGCGGATCGTAGTGGTACAGCGTGAGGTAGCCGCTCTTGACCAGAGTCGCGTTGGTGACTCATGCCGGTGGTCATGTCGATGCCGTGGGCGATGCAGTGGCTGTAGGCGATGATCAGCGACGGGCCGTCCCACGCTGCCGCCTCCTGGAACGTGCGCACCGTCTGCACCGGGTTGGCGCCCATCGCCACCTGCGCCACGTAGACGTTGCCGTACGCCATGGCGATCATGCCGAGGTCCTTCTTGCCCGACGCCTTGCCGGCGGCCGCGAACTTGGCCACCGCCCCGCGCTGCGTGGACTTCGAAGCCTGGCCGCCGGTGTTGCTGTAGACCTCGGTGTCGAGCACCAGGATGTTGACGTTGCGGCCCGAGGCCAGCACGTGGTCGAGGCCGCCGTAGCCGATGTCGTAGGCCCAGCCGTCGCCGCCGATGATCCACACGCTGCGCACGATCAGGCTGTCGGCCACCGCCAGCAGTCGCCCGGATTCGGGGGACTGGAGCGAGGTCAGGATCGCCTTCAGCCGCTTGACACGTTCGCGCTGCAGCCGGATCTGTTCGTCGTTGTCCTGGGGCGCCTCGACCAGTTCCGTGGCCAACGGGTCGCCGATCTGCGCGCGCAGCTCGCGCACCAGCATGTGCGCCAGATCCCGCTGCGCATCGAGCGCCAGCCGCATGCCGAGGCCGAATTCCGCGTTGTCCTCGAACAGGCTGTTGGCCCAGGTCGGGCCCTGGCCGGCGGCGTTCTGCGACCACGGTGTGGACGGCAGGTTGCCGCCGTAGATCGACGAGCAGCCGGTGGCATTGGCCATTATTAGGTGGTCGCCGTAAAGTTGCGACAGCAGCTTGAGGTACGGCGTCTCGCCGCAGCCCGAGCACGCGCCCGAGTACTCGAACAACGGCTGACGCAACTGCGACCCGCGCAAGCCGTCGATGCTGTCCATCGGCGGGCGCACCTCGGGCAGGCTGAGGTAGAAGTCGTAGTTCACGCGCTCGGCGGCGAGGTGATCGAGCTTGGGCGCCATGTTGATCGCCTTGTGCTTGACCTCGGTCTTGCTGCGCGTCGGGCAGACGTCGACGCAGATGCCGCAGCCGGTACAGTCGTCGGGGGCAACCTGCAGGCTGTACATCATGCCGTCCAGCGCGCCGCCGTCCTTGCGCGCCCAGGGCACGGCCTTGAAGCCCGCCGGCGCGCGCTTCATCTCCTCGGCGGTGAAGACGTTCATGCGGATCGCCGCGTGCGGACACATCAGCGGGCAGATCGCGCACTGCGTGCAGATCGTCTCGTCCCAGATCGGGATCTCCTGCGCGATGCTGCGTTTTTCCCACTGCGTGGTGCCGGTCGGGAAGGTGCCATCGATCGGCATTGCCGACACCGGCAGCAGGTCGCCCTTGCCGTCGAGCATCATCGCGGTCACGCGCTGCACGAAATCGGGCGCCGCGCGGGCGACCGCCGGCCGGCGCGCCAGCCGCGAGTCGGCACGGCCGGGCAGCGCCACCTCGGAGAGCGCCGCCAGCGAGGCATCGACCGCGGCGAAGTTGCGGGTGAGCACGCTCTCGCCGCGCTTGCCGTAGGTCTTGCGGATCGAGTCCTTGATCTTCGCGATCGCTTCCTCGCGCGGCAGGATGCCCGAGATCGCGAAAAAGCATGCCTGCGTCACGGTGTTGATGCGTCCGGCGAGGCCCGCCTTCTGCGCCACGGCGAGCGCGTCGACGACGTAGAACTTGAGCTTTTTCGCAAGGATGGTTTCCTGCGCTTCGCGCGGCAGCTTGTCCCAAACCTCGTCGGGGCCGTAGGGGCTGTTCAGCAGGAAGGTCGCGCCCGGGCGGGCGAGCGCCAGCACGTCGAGCTTTTCCATGAATTCGAACTGATGGCAGGCGATGAAATCGGCCCGGTCGATCAGGTAGGTCGACTCGATCGGCTTCGGGCCGAAGCGCAGGTGCGACACCGTGATCGCGCCCGACTTCTTGCTGTCGTAGACGAAGTAGCCCTGGGCGTGCAGCGTCGTGTTCTCGCCGATGATCTTGACCGTGTTCTTGGTGGCGCCCACCGTGCCGTCGGCGCCCAGGCCGTAGAACACGGCCCGCGTGACGCCCTCGGCCTCGGTGTCGAAGGAGGGGTCCCACTTCAGCGACAGGTGAGTGACGTCGTCGACGATGCCGACGGTGAAGTGCCGCTTCGGTTGCGGTGCCCGCAGTTCGTCGAGCGCGGCCTTGGCCATGGCCGGCGTGTATTCCTTGGACGACAGGCCGTAGCGGCCGCCGATGACGCGCGGCGCCGGCGTGCCTTCGGGCCAGGCCTCGACCAGGGCGGTGACGACGTCCTGGTACAGCGGCTCGCCGATGGCGCCCGGCTCCTTGGTGCGGTCGAGCACGGCGATCGAGCGCACGGTCTTCGGCAGCGCCTCGACGAAGGCCTGCGTGTCGAACGGCCGGTACAGGCGCACGGTGACGAGACCGACCTTCTCGCCGGCGGCCACGAGCTTGGCCACCGCCTCGCGCGAGGCGCCGACACCGGAGCCCATCTGCACGAGCACGCGCTCGGCGTCGGGGGCGCCGCTGTACTCGAACAGGCTGTAGCGGCGGCCGGTCGAGCGTCGCGAAACGGTCCATCGACTGCTGCACGATGCCCGGCACTGCCGTCGTAGAACAGGGTTGCAGGCCTCGCGCGCCTGGAAGAAGACGTCGGGGTTCTGCGCCGTGCCGCGCAGCACCGGGCTGTCGGGGTTGAGCGCGCGGCTGCGGTGCGCCACCGACCAGATCGTCGTCGATCAGCGAACGCACGTCCTCCTCGAACAGCAGCTCGATCTTGTTCACTTCGTGGCTGGTGCGAAAGCCGTCGAAGAAGTGCAGGAACGGCACCCGCGCCTTCAGCGTCGCCATGTGCGCGATCATCGCCATGTCCTGCGCCTCCTGCACGCTGGCTGGACGCCAGCAGCGCGAAGCCGGTGGTGCGTGCCGCCATCACGTCGCTGTGGTCGCCGAAGATCGACAGCGCGTGCGTGGCCAGCGTGCGCGCGGCGATGTGGAACACCGTCGGCGTCAGCTCGCCGGCGATCTTGAACATGTTGGGCAGCATCAGCAGCAGGCCCTGCGACGCGGTGAACGTGGTCGTCATCGCGCCGGCCTGCAGCGAACCGTGCACTGCGCCCGCGGCGCCGGCTTCGCTCTGCATCTCGATGACTTCCGGCACCATGCCCCAGATGTTCTTCCTGCCCTTGGCCGACCATTCGTCGGCGAGCTCCCCCATCGTCGACGACGGCGTGATCGGGTAGATGGCGATCACCTCGCTGGTGAGATGGGCGATGCGGGCGGCGGCTTCGTTGCCATCCAGCACATACGAGCGTTCGGTCATGGTGTTCTCTTGGCGGTGATGTGCAATGAGCCGGCGTTGCGGGCCCGTGGTGGCGTGGTGGGTGGCGGTACGCGCAGGCGGCTACAGGATGCCGGCCTTGCCGGTCTCCCAGCGGCGGTACTCGGTGGTCAGCAGCGCGACGTGCTCGCGCTCCTCGGCGGCGAGCTCCTTGTAGAGCTCGCGCTCGACCGAGCCGGCGGGCGCGCGCTGCGCCCTCGCGCGTGAAGAACTCCACCGCCCGCTGCTCGAAGGCGATGGCGATCCGGAACAGGTTGGCCGGGTCCTCGGGCTTGCGGTCGACGCCGGCGAAGATGGCGGCGCGATCGACCTGGAAATCCTCGGATGCCGCCGGCAGCTCGGCGTGGTAACGCTTGGACAGGATGTCCATGTGCTCCTTCTCCATGCCGGCGAAGCGGCCGAACAGCTCCTGCAGCACGGGATCCTTGGCGTCGCGCGAGGCGCGCTGGTAGAAGGCATGGCCGCCGAGCTCGATCTCGAAGGCCTTGCGCACCGCGTCCAGTCGCCTGGTCATCGTCGATCGCGTCGCGGTCGAGCAGTCTCGAGCTTGCCCTTGCAGTACGGGCACATGCCGTAGGGGAAGGCGAAGCCTTCGCTCACCTTGCGGCAGTCGTTGCAGCGCCAGCGCAGCTCGACGCCGGCGCAGCAGATGTACGGTTCTTCGTCTTCGAGCGGGCGCTGGCACCGCGGGCAGATGCTCATGATGGAATCTCGCTGGACGCTGGAGCAGGAGTGGCGCCGATCGGCCGTGGGCGGCACGAAGGCGTCGGCGTCGGCCTGGGTGATCGGCCAGGTGCGCTTGCCGCCGGCCAGCCAGGCGCCGATCGCGCGCGCGGCGCGGCGGCCGGCGCCCATCGCCAGGATCACGGTGGCGCCGCCGGTCACGATGTCGCCGCCGGCGAACACGCCCGGCACGCTGGTGGCCTGGGTGGCCGCGTCGGCCACGATGTAGCCCCACTTGTTCAATTCGAGCCCCGGCGTCGACTTGGTGACGATCGGGTTGGCCTTGGTGCCGAGCGCGTAGATCACCGTGTCGCAGTCGAGCTCGAGGAACTCGTCCTGCGGAATCGGCTGGCGACGGCCCTTGTCGTCGGGCTCGCCCAGCACCATCTTCTGCACCTTCATGCCGCGCACGCTGCCGCTCGGCGTCGGTCAGGATCTCCACCGGCCCGTGCAGGAAGAAGAACTCGATGCCTTCCTCCTTGGCGTGGCGCAGTTCCTCGATGCGTGCCGGCGCCTCGGCCTCGGAGCGGCGGTAGACGCAGCGCACGGTCGGCGTGCCCAGCCGCTTGGCCACCCGCAGGCAGTCCATCGCCGTGTTGCCGGCGCCGATCACGACCACGCTCTTGCCCAGCGTGATCGGCGTGTCCAGGTACGGGAACTGGTCGCCGCCCATCAGGTTCACGCGGGTCAGGAACTCGTTGGCCGAATAGACCTGGCCGGCGAACTCGCCGGGGATGCCGAGGAACGCCGGCGCGCCGGCGCCGGCGCCGACGAACACCGCGTCGAAGCCCATGTCGCCCATGCAGCTGCGGCACCGAGAAGGTCTTGCCGATCACCTTGTTGGTCTCGAACTTCACGCCCAGCGCCTTCAGGTGGTCGACCTCGCGGCTGATGATGTCGCGCGGCAGGCGGAACGACGGGATGCCGTACTGCAGCACGCCGCCGACCACGTGCAGCGCCTCGTAGACGGTGACGTCGCAGCCGTAGCGCCGCAGGTCCGCCGCCACCGCCAGGCCCGAGGGTCCGGAGCCGACGATCGCCACCTTGCCGAGCTCGGCGTTCGAAGCGCGGCGGCTCCGACCTTCTGCGGCCGCGCGTTGTCGCCGACGAAGCGCTCGAGCCGGCCGATCGCGACCGACTCGAGCTTGCGGCCGACGACGCACTGCGCCTCGCACTGCGATTCCTGCGGGCAGACGCGGCCGCAGACGGACGGGAACAGGTTCGACTCGTTGATGACGGCCTGCGCGCCGTCGATGTCGCGCACCAGCAGGTGGCGGATGAAGCGCGGGATGTCGATGCCCACCGGGCAGCCTGCGATGCAGGCCGCCTTGCTGCACATGATGCAGCGCTCGGCCTCGGCCAGCGCATCGGCCATCGAGTAGCCGAGGTTGACCTCCTTGAAGTTGCGCGAGCGCTCCAGCGGATCGCGCTCGGGCATCTTGGTCGCCAGCGGCGCCAGGTCCTTGTACTTCTTGTAGTTGTGCTTGCCCTGCTCGAACAGCACCTTCTCGACGTTGCACACATGCGCGTAGTCGGTGTTCGCGGCCGCCTCCTCCCCCTTGAAGCGCTTCTGGCGCAGCATCAGTTCCTTGAAGTCGACCTGGTGGCCGTCGAAATCGGGCCCGTCGACGCAGGCGAACTTGATCTCGCTGCCGACCGTGACGCGGCACGAGCCGCACATGCCGGTGCCGTCGACCATGATCGCGTTCAGCGACACCATGGTCTTCACGCCGAAGGGGCGCGTGGTCTCGACGCAGGCGTTCATCATCGGCAGCGGCCCGATCGCGATGACCAGGTCCGGCCGGTCGTTGCTCCAGGACTTCCTGCAGCGCCGCGGTGACGAACCCCGGCTTGCCGTAGCTGCCGTCGTCGGTGCAGACGATCAGGTTGTCGCAGTAGCGGCCGAAGGTCTCTTCCCAGAACACGAGGTCCTTGTTGCGAAAGCCGATGATGCCGGTGGTCCGGTTGCCAGCCTCCTTGAACGCGCGCAGTTGCGGATACACCGGCGCCACGCCGAGGCCGCCGCCGACCAGCACCACGTGCCCGGCCAGGCTCACATGCTGCGGCAGGCCGAGCGGGCCGACGAAGTCGACGATGCTGTCGCCGGCCTTGTAGTGGTCGCGCATCTCCAGCGTCGTCTTGCCGAGCGCCTGGATCACCATGGTGATCGTGCCCTTGTCGCGATCGTAATCGGCGACGGTGAGCGGAATGCGCTCGCCGCCCTCGCGCAGGCGCAGCATGACGAAATGCCCGGGCTCGGCGGAGCGCGCCACGTCGGGCGCGCTCACCTCCCAGAGAAACGTGGTCTCCGAGAATGCTTCGCGGCGGATGATCTTGTACATGTAGCGCCTTCGAGTCCGTTTCGAGATGATTCGCGGCGACCCGCGCAGTTCACGCCGAAAGGCACCGGGGACGGATCGCCGCCGCCGGAAGCCCTTGCGCCGAGGCGCGCGGTCTGTCCCTTGCAGGCTGAATAGTGCCCGTTAGTGCGGAGCCGCACTTGATCGAGGTCAAAGGCCCCGTATCCGGTCGTCCGGCCCCGCAGAGGCACGGTCGTCGACGGGGGTATTTCAGCCGCCGGGTTAATGCGAGTCAACTGTCAATGTTGCGGATCCTGCCCGGCTTCGGGCCTGTTGGCGGCGATCGCGCCGCAGGCCGAACCTCAGGTTTGCCTGCACTCCCGAGGCAGATACCGCGCGGGAACATCGACCGGAACGCATATCCAGCGAACCTGCTGCCAGCGGTCCAGCGCGGGCGCCAGGAGGATCGACCGCCCGATGAGCTCGGGGGTCAGCGCATCCAGCGCGAGCCGGACCCGGCCGCTGATAGGGCTGACGTTCACGGGCTCGACAAGCTCCGACCCCGGTCGCATCTGCGCCAGCGCGACGCCGGGGGCATCGGACGGCGAGCGCGAGACGAACCATTCCTCGAGTTGCCGCTGGAGCGGTTGAATCGCGGCCAGGCTTTCGGCGATGCGCGACCGAACGACCTGGTCGGCATACGTTGCCTGCAGGCTCGGGATCACCACCTGGAGTACCAGCAGGATTGTCGCGGCGCCGGCAAGGGCGGCCGGGATCGGCGCAAGCACCGTTCGCTGCGACAGCCATCGCGCGGCCTGATCCGGCCGTCGGGTATGAACCTCGGCAGTGCCGACGAGGCGTCGCGCCTGGCGGTAGACGAGGGTGTTGGCGGTCGTCGCGGCAACGAGCCCGGGGCCCAGCCAGACGAGGAACGCGGCCACAGCCATCGATACGGCGCCCGAACCGCCAATGTCAGGTTCGACGGCTCCGTACAACGCCAGCGCGAGAAGCGGCCAGACAGCAAAAGCGATCGCCGGCAACCAGAGCCGGCGGTAGATCGCCCACACGGCGGGCGCCCAGAGCGCCGCCCAATTCCAGCTCGGGAAGCTTGGGCCGACTCGTTCATATTCGAGGAACCGCGGCGCGTAATAGTCGGCGCACGGACCTACGGCCATCCTGAACAGGAGCGCGAGCGACGGGCGCACAATTCTTTCTTCTTCGGTTTCGTCTGCGCTCCACGGCAATTGGATCGTGTCGAGAAATGCCGTGGCGATCGTCCCCTCCGTCGGCGGACCCAAGTCCGCGTCATTCGTCGCGGCGTCGCCCTCGGCCCAGGCTGCACCCGCATCGATTCCGAGTGCCCTGCACCAAACCGCGTACCATCGTCGTCGAGCCTTCAATCGGGAACTCCGCCGACAAGGGGGTGGCAGTCTCGCGCACGATCCACACACTGGCCCGCTCCGCGATGCGCGGAAACGGCGCGCGGAAGCCAAGGGTTTGTCGTGCCGTACAATTGTCGCACAGGGCAGAGCGTACCATTGTCGGCACCGTCATCGCAAAAACGGGGCAACGCTGCCGCGTGCGGGCGCCAGTCGCCCGACGACGCGGGGACTCCCTGATTCGAAGTGGGTGCGATGCCTTGAAAGATCGGCTGGGCAAACTGCTCCAACGGATTCGCGGCACGCGGCGGGCGCGCTGGCCGTGGTCGCCAACGCGCGTTGCCGATCGTGGCGCGGCGCTTCCCGGGGACAGTTCCGGTTGGACTGTCCACCGCGACATCGCGCTGCGGCTCAAGAACGTCTCCGTTGCGCCCGGGACGTACCGCGACGATTCCGGCCGCGAGGTCGGCGTATTCAAGATCCGCCTTGCCGGTTCGCTCGACACGCGCCGCGCCGCCAACTCCCTGGTGCAGCAGCGCTATGAGCGTAAAGGCTATCGCACATCCGCTACGCGGGTGAATCGCGACGTCTGGACCTTTGCCGCGTACGACGAAGGACGTCTCGCCGGGACCGTCAGCCTCCGGCTCGACGCGGCGGACGGGCTTGCCGCCGACCAACTCTATCGCACGGAAATCGACGCGATCCGGCGCAACCGGCACAAGGTGTGCGAATTCACGCGTCTGGCGGTGGATGCGTCGCGGCTCTCACAGCCCGTGCTCGCGGGGCTTTTCCATACTGCGTATCTCTTCGCGCAGAGGGTCCGCGGCTTCGATTTCGTCGTGATCGAAGTCAACCCCAGGCACGTCGGGTTCTACCGGAGGTCGCTCGGCTTTCAGCTGATCGGTAACGAGCGCCACAATCCGCGCGTGGAGGCGCCCGCGGTGTTGCTCGGAATATCGTTTGCGGAAATCGCCGAGTATCTGCATCGGCATGCGGAAATGGCGAGGCAGTCGCCCAGGGTGCGAAGTCTCTACGCATACGGATTCTCCCCGGCCGAGGAGGCGGGGGTGCTGAGCCGGCTGCAAGCGCTAAATGCGCGCCCGGACACCAGCCTGGAAGTCCGGGACTGAAGCAACTGCAACTGTTTCTGCGGAGAGGCGCGATGCAAGGATTGATGCAGGACCGGCCGCTGCTCATATCGTCGCTGATCGAGCACGCCAACGCGATGCACCCGGGTGTGCAGATCGTTTCGCGCACGGTCGAGGGACCGGTGCACCGGTGCACCTACGGCGACCTCCATCGCCGCTCGAAGCAGGTGGCGAACGCATTGACCGCGCTCGGCGTCAAGCCGGGCGACCGGATCGCCACGCTGGCATGGAACGGCTTCCGGCACATGGAGCTCTATTACGGCGTGTCGGGCATGGGAGCCGTGCTGCACACGATCAATCCGCGGCTGTTCCCGGAACAGATCGCCTTTATCGTGAACCACGCCGAAGATCAGTACCTGTTTTTCGACCTGACGTTCGCGCCGCTGATCGAGCAGCTCGGTCCGCGCATGACGTCGGTCAAGGGCTTCATCGCGATGACCGACCGCGAGCACCTGCCGGCGCTCGGTGTGCCCAACCTGATGTGCTACGAGGAATGGGTCGCTGCGCAGTCCGCCGACTACGAGTGGCCGGTGTTCGACGAGCGAGCCGCATCGTCGCTGTGCTACACGTCAGGCACGACCGGCAATCCGAAGGGCGTGCTCTATTCGCACCGCTCGACAGTGCTGCACTCGTATGCGGCGTGCATGGTCGACAGCCTTGGACTGTCGTCCACCGAGTCGGTGCTGCTGGTGGTGCCCATGTTCCACGTCAACGCGTGGGGCATGCCCTATGCCGGCGCCATGTCCGGGGCCAAGCTGGTGCTGCCCGGGCCCGCGCTCGACGGCAGGAGTGTCTATGAGCTGATGCGCGACGAAAAGGTGACGCTCGCGCTCGGCGTGCCGACCGTATGGCTGATGCTGTTCAACCACGTGGACACGTCGGGCGCCGAACCAAAGCGCGATCTTGCGCTGAGGCGCGTGGTCATCGGCGGCTCGGCGGCACCGCGCGCGATGAGCGAGCGATTCGAGACGACGTTCGGCGCGTTCGTCATCCACGCCTGGGGGATGACGGAAATGTCGCCGCTGGGCACCGTGTGCAACCTGCTGCCGAAGCACCGCGGCCTCGACCTGCAGCAGCGGCTGGAGGTGCAGGCGAAGCAGGGGCGCGCGATGTACGGCGTCGAGATGAGGATTGCCGACGACTCGGGCCATCCGTTGCCGCGCGACGGGGCGGCGTTCGGGCACCTGCTGGTGCGCGGGCCGTGGGTCACGAGCGGCTATTTCCGGGGCGACGGCGGCGACATCCTCGACGCCGATGGCTTCTTCGACACCGGCGACGTGGCGACGATCGACGGCGATGGCTACATGCAGATAACGGACCGGTCGAAGGATGTGATCAAGTCGGGCGGCGAGTGGATCTCCTCGATCGAGCTCGAGAACGCGGCGCTCGGGCATCCCGCCGTCGCCGAGGCGGCTGTTATCGGCATCGCGCACCCGAAATGGCAGGAGCGTCCGCTGCTGATCCTGGTCAGGAAAGCGGGCCTGGACCTGACGCGGGAAGAGATGTTGCAGTACCTCGGGAGCAGAGTGGCCAAGTGGTGGCTGCCCGACGACGTAGTGTTCGTCGGCGAGCTGCCGCACACTGCGACGGGCAAGCTGCTGAAGACGAAATTGCGGGAAATGTTCAGGGATCACCGGTTGCCATAACAGGCCATGCGCTTCACGATCGCGACCTACAATATCCACAAGGGCTTCACGCAGCTCAATCGCCGCATGGTGATCCACGAGCTGCGCGAGCGCCTGCACGGCCTCGCCGCGGACATCCTGCTGCTGCAGGAGGTCGTGGGCGTGCACCGGGGACATGCCGCGCGCCATGTCGACTGGCCGGTGAAGCCGCAACACGAGTTCATTGCCGACACCGTCTGGCACGAAGTCGCGTACGGGAAGAACGCCATCTCGCGCCACGGACATCACGGCAACGCGGTGCTGTCGCGCTTCCCGATCGTCGCGCACGAGAACCTCGACATCTCGGCGCACGTGTTCGAGAGCCGCGGGCTGCTCCATTGCGCGATCGAACTTGGGCCGGGCGAGCCCACGCTCCACTGCCTGAACGTCCACCTCGGGCTGTTCGAGCGCGGGCGGAAATGGCAGATCCACGCGCTATGCGAGCGCATCCGGGCAACGGTACCCGCCGCCGCGCCGCTGGTCATCGCCGGCGACTTCAACGACTGGCGGCACAAGGCGAACCGGTTGCTAGTCGATGAACTCGGGGTGGTCGAGGTCTTCGCCGCGGTGCGCGGGCGCTCCGCGCGCACCTTTCCGTCGGTGCTGCCGGTCTTCCGCCTCGACCGCATCTACGCGCGCGGCCTTGCCATCGTCGAGGCACACGTGCATTGCGCGTTTCCATCGGGACGGATTTCCGACCACGCCGCGCTGGCGGCCACCTTCGAGACCGGCCCCCCGCTGCGATGAACCGGTTTCTGCCGGGCAACCTGATCACACTGCTGAGGAGCGGCGGCGAGTACTTTCCCGCGCTGGTCTTCGCGATCGATCGCGCCGAGCGCGAGGTCTGGCTGGAAACCTATATCTTCGCCGACGACGACGTCGGCCGGATCGTCACGGCAGCGCTAGTCCGCGCGGCGCAGCGCGGCCTTGTCGTGCGCGTGCTTGTGGATGGATGGGGCGCCCGGCACTACCTCACGGCGGCGATCGAGCGCGACCTGACGCAGGGTGGCGTCAAACTGCTGAAGTATCGTCCCGAGGTCGCGCCCTGGCAATTCCGCTCGAACCGGCTGCGGCGGCTGCACCGGAAGCTATGTCACATCGACGGTCACATCGCCTTCGTGGGCGGCATCAACATCATCGACGACGTGAACACCCCCGGCCAGAAGCCGCCACGGGTGGATTTCGCGTTGCGCGTCGAAGGCCCGCTGCTGGTCTCGATCGTCCGCTCGATGCAGCGCGTCTGGGCGATCAACGAGCTGGTTCAGTTCCAGCATAGCGAGGTGCCCCTGTTCCCGACCCCGCGGCGGGCGGCCCGGGCGGGGGCGCAGACGGCGAAATTCCTGATCCGCGACAATCTGCGGCATCGGCGTGACATCGAGCAATCCTATCTCGCGGCGATCCGCACGGCCAAGCGCGAGATACTCATCGCCAACTCGTACTTCTTTCCCGGCATTCGTTTCCGCCGCGCGCTCATCGCCGCGGCCGGACGCGGGGTCGCGGTCACGCTGCTGCTGCAAGGGCGTGTCGAGTACCTCCTGCTGCACTACGCATCGCGCGCACTATATGGACAGCTCCTGGCATCCGGCGTCGCGATTCAGGAGTACCACCAGTCGTTCCTGCACGCGAAGGTGGCGGTGATCGACGATCATTGGGCGACTGTCGGATCGTCCAATATCGATCCGTACAGCCTGCTGATGGCGCGCGAGGCGAACGTCGTGGTGCGCGATCCGTACTTCTCGGCGCAGTTGCGCGACGAGCTCGGGAAAATGATCGACGACGGTGCGCGGCGCGTGCGCCCGCAGCACTGGGCGCTGCGCCCCAGGCTCTACAAGGCGCTGGTCTGGATGGCCTACGGCGTCGTCCGCCTGGGCATGGGCCTGCTGGGTTACGGCGGCAACGAGTGGTTTCGCGGCCACCGCCGACGGCACCAGGAATGGCACCCGCCGCATGCGGTTGACGACGGAACGGTGCCGGACCACAAAGGGTGATTTGGTAAACTATCACTCCCGCGTCACGCCGCAATGGCGCACGCGCGTTCCGCGAACCGCAGTCCGCCCCGAACACCGAATGCGCCACCGAGGGTCATCGTCCCTGCCGCTCCCCGGGCCCGCGCGCGGTGGCGACTGGCGCGTCGTCGGCACGCTGCTGCCTTACCTCTGGGCGTACAAGGGCCGCGTCATCCTGGCGCTGGTGGCCCTGGTTGCGGCCAAGGTCGCCAATATCGGCGTGCCGCTCCTGCTGAAGCAGATCGTCGACAGCCTGGACACGAGAATCGCGGCGCTGGCGGTCCCGCTGGCGCTGCTTGCCGCCTACGGCCTGCTGCGCCTGTCGACAACGGTATTCACCGAATTGCGCGAGTTCCTCTTCGCCAAGGTGACGCAGCGGGCGGTGCGCACGATCGCGCTCGAGGTGTTCCGGCACCTGCATGCGCTGTCGCTGCGCTTTCATCTGGCCCGGCAGACGGGCGGCCTGACGCGCGACGTCGAGCGCGGGCAGAGGGGCATCTCGACCCTGATCAGCTTCACGCTGTTCTCGATCCTGCCGACGGCGGTCGAGATCGGCCTCGTTGCGGCGATCCTGGTCGTCCGTTACGACTGGACGTTCATCGCCATCACTCTGACCGCACTCACGCTCTACGTCGCCGCCACGATTCTCATCACCGATTGGCGGACTGGTTTCCGGCGGCAGATGAACGAGCTCGATTCGAAGGCGAACACGCGCGCGATCGACAGCCTGCTCAATTACGAGACAGTCAAGTACTTCGGCAACGAGGGGTTCGAGGCGCGGCGCTACGACGAGAGCATGCAGCGCTGGGAGCAGGCCGCGGTCCGCAGCCAGACGTCGCTGTCGCTGCTCAATGTCACGCAGAGCGCGATCATCGCGGTGGCGGTGACGCTGATCATGTGGCGCGCGACCGTCGGCGTCGTCAACGGCACGATGACGATCGGCGACCTCGTGCTGGTCAATGCGTTCATGATCCAGATCTACATTCCGCTCAATTTTCTCGGCGTCCTCTATCGCGAGGTCAAGCAGGCGCTGGCCGACATGGAGCGGATGTTCGCGCTGACCGCCGAGAACACCGAGGTGGCCGACGCGCCGGGAGCGCCGGAGCTCGTCGTCGCGGCCGGCGAGATCCGCTTCGAGCACGTCGACTTCGGTTACGAAGCGAACCGGCAGATCCTGTTCGACGTGAGCTTCACGATCCCGGCCGGGAAGACCGTGGCCGTCGTGGGCCCTTCCGGGGCAGGGAAGAGCACGCTGTCGCGGCTCCTGTTCCGCTTCTACGACGTGACGGGCGGGCGCATCACGGTGAACGGGCAGGACCTCCGGGACGTGCGCCAGGACAGCCTGCGCGCGGCGATCGGGATCGTGCCGCAGGACACGGTGCTCTTCAACGACAGCATCGAGTACAACATCGCGTATGGCCGCCCCGGCGCCACGAAGGATGAAATCGTCGCGGCGGCGCAGCTCGCGCAGATCCACGATTTCATCGCCGGCACGCCCGAGGGCTATGGCACGCCGGTCGGCGAGCGGGGCCTGAAACTCTCCGGCGGCGAGAAGCAGCGCGTGGCCATCGCCCGCGCGGTGCTGAAGGGGCCGCGGATCCTGATCTTCGACGAGGCGACGTCCGCCCTCGACTCGAAATCGGAAAAGGCGATCCAGGCCGAGTTGAGGCGCATCGCGCAGAACCGCACGACACTCACCATCGCGCACCGGCTGTCCACGATCGTCGATGCCGACGAGATCCTCGTGCTCGACCGCGGCCGGATCGTCGAGCGCGGCACTCATGGCACGCTCCTTGCGTTGGCCGGTGTGTACGCGCGGATGTGGCAGCTGCAGCAGACCGAGGCCCCGGAAGACGCCGGATCCGGCCCCGCGGACGGTCTGTCTGCGCCGAGTTCGGCGCCCGGGCTGGAACTGGCTCCCGCCGAAGGCTTGCCGATGGAAGGCTTGTCCCCGGTCGCGCGTTGAGCTCCATGGTACGACCTGACCAAATCCCTGATCTGGAAGGGGTATTGGCGAAGTGCTCCGGGCATGATATAAGGCAGCTGTTCCTAAGGTCTGACTTGATGAACCGACGCCTCACGGTTGTTTTTCTTGCGCTAATTGCGATGGGCGCTTTCGTCCAGGCCACAGCGCAGGTGCCGCTCGTGCTCGACCCAGCCAAGCTCCGCCTGGCGTCGCACAATGCCGTGGTCATCGACGCGTCGGCCAATCGCCCGATCTATGCCAAAGGCGCCAACGACGTGACGCCCATCGCATCGCTCACGAAGCTGATGACGGCCATGGTCACGCTCGATGCCGGCTTGTCGCTGGACGAGTCGATCGCGATCGACATGGACGATCTCGACTATCTCAAAGGAACGACGTCGAGGCTGCGCATGGGAACGGAGCTCCCGCGGCGCGAAATGCTGCGCCTCGCGTTGATGTCCTCGGAAAATCGCGCGGCCTCCAGCCTTGCCCGAACCTATCCGGGCGGCACGCCGGCGTTCGTCGAAGCAATGAACGCCAAGGCTGCCTTGCTGGGGATGTCGAACACGCGATACGCCGATCCGACCGGTCTCTCGGCGCAGAACGTTTCGACGGCGAACGATCTCGCCGTGCTCGTGGCCGCGGCGGCGGAGTATCCGCAAATCCGCGATTTCAGCACGACGGGCAGCCATTACGTCGAGGTGCAACCGACTGGCCAGTTGCTGGGGTTCAACAACACGAACAACCTCGTCAAGAACGCGCAATGGGACATCAAGCTCTCGAAGACCGGGTACATCCGCGAAGCCGGCAAATGCCTCGTCATGCTGGCAACGATCGCGTCGAAGCCGTTCGTGATCGTGCTCCTCGATTCCGCGGGCAAGTACACCCGCCTGGGCGACGCCCAGCGGGTGCGCCATTGGCTCGAGACCGGGGAGACGCTCCTCGTGGCCGCCGTGGAAAAGCCCGCGCCTAAGGCGAGGAAGGCAAAAACAATCAAAAGCGGCTTCCTACACGCCGGCTGCGGCAAGAGCTGCCGTCTCGCGGCAACGCTGAGTTCATTCAGTCCGCGCGGTGGTGCCGCAGGAAGAGTTCCTGCGCGTGCGCCCGCGTCTTTGCAGTGATCGCAGTGCCGGCCAGCATGCGCGCAAGCTCCTCGATCCTGGCGGCGCCTGAAATCGGCGCAACGTCGGCGCGCACCGCTTCCGCGTCACCCAGCTTGGTCACCCGGAAGTGCGCATCGGCGAAGGCTGCCACTTGCGGCAGGTGAGTCACGCAGAGCACCTGCCGGTGCGCGCCCAGCGCCTGCAGCTGCGCGCCGACGGTTGCCGCGACGGCGCCCCCGATGCCGGCGTCGACCTCGTCGAAGACGAGGGTCGGCACCGCTCCGACCTCGCTCGTCACCACCTGGATCGCGAGCGCGATCCGCGACAGCTCCCCGCCGGAGGCGACCTTGGCCAGCGGCCCGAGCGGCTGCTTCGGATGGCTCGCGACGCGGAACTCAACCTGCTCGGCGCCGTGGCTCGCGGGGGTCGCAAGCGGCTCCAGTGCGATTTCGAGGCGCCCCCCCGTCATCGCGAGGTGCTGCATGACCTCGGTCACCCGGGCCTCGAGATCGTGTGCGGCGAACTCGCGCTTCGCCGACAGCTGCCCGGCAAGTGCCCGATACGACGCCTCGGCCTCCGCCGCGCGCTCACCGAGCGCGGCGGCGTTCGCGGACTCGGCGAGTGCCGCAAGCCGTGTCTCGGTGTCCGCACGCAGCAGGGGCAGCGCTTCCGGCCGGACCCGGTGCTTGCGCGCCGTGTCGTGGATCGCGGCCAGCCGCTCCTCGACCCGCGTGAGCTCCGCCGGGTCGACGTCGAGTTTCTGCCGATACCCGCGCAGCGCGCGCGCGGCCTCGTCGATGCCGATGCGCGCCGGCTCGAGCAGGGAGACGATTTCGGCGAGGGCGGGGTCGTGTGCGGAATGGGCGTCGAGCCTGGCGATCAGCGCGGATAGCCGAGTCGACAGCGCATCATCGCCGTAGGCGAGCCCCTCTTCCCCCGACAGCGCCGCCTCGATCAGCGCCGCGGCATGCGCGAGGCGCGATTGCGCCTGCGTCAGGACGGCCCATTCTTCGGCCGAGACGTCGAGCGTGGCGAGTTCGCGCCGGCACGCTTCGAGCGTCTCGCGCTCGGCGGCCGACGCCAGTGCCGCCTGTGCCGCCGCGTCCCGGCGCACGACGGCCTTGTTCCACTCGTGCCACGCGCCTGCCACGGCCCGGCCCAGGGCCGTGAAGCCGCCGAAGCCATCGACGAGCGAGCGCTGCACCTCGGCTGTCGTGAGCGACTGATGCGCGTGCTGGCCGTGCAGATCGACGAGGCGCTCGCCGGCTTCCTTCAGTTGTGCGAGCGTCGCGGGCCTGCCGTTGATCCAGGCGCGGCTGCGGCCCTGGGCATCCAGCGTCCGCCGCAGGAGGAGCGAACGGTCGGGCGCGGCGAGGTCGTGCGTGGCCAGCCACTCGGCGATTCCCGGGCGATCGTCCACGTCGAACGCAGCGGCCAGCTCGGCCCGCTCGGCACCCGGGCGCAGCTGGCGCAGTTCGAAACGGTCGCCCAGCAGCAGCGCGAGAGCGTCGAGCAGAATGGACTTGCCCGCACCCGTCTCCCCGGTCAGCACCGTGAATCCGGCATCGAGCTCGAGGTCGAGTGTCTCGACGACGACGAAATTGCGGATGGACAGGAGCCGGAGCATGCGCAGTCGGGGTCAGCGGAGAAGCATTCGGAAGCGCGATCAGGACCCTGGAAACGAGTGCACCGGATGATGCCTATCCGACCCCGTTGACACTACCTGCCCCGCAGGCGTTCCGGCGTTTCGCTCCAGTGCAGCTTCTCGCGCAGCATCGCGAAGTAGTCGTGCCCCTCCGGGTGCAGGAAGCGCGCCGAGTACGGCGCCCGGCGGATGGTGACGCGCTCGCCCTCGGCCAGTGCGAAGTGCGCCTGGGCGTCGCAATGCAGCGCGGCATCGCGTCCGCGCTCGAGGGTGAGGGCGATCGTCGCCGTGTCGGCCACCGCAATCGGCCGATGCGTCAGCGCGTGCGGCGCGACCGGCACCAGCGCGAACGCGGGCACTTGCGGATCGAGAATCGGCCCCCCCGCCGAAAGCGCATACGCGGTCGACCCGGTGGGTGTCGCGACGATGATGCCGTCCGCCCGCAT
The DNA here is from genome assembly GCA_963823215.1 of uncultured beta proteobacterium. Lineage (GTDB taxonomy): Bacteria > Pseudomonadota > Gammaproteobacteria > Burkholderiales > Casimicrobiaceae > CAIWHR01. Next base: position 119,124 of record CAWGKT010000012.1, on the reverse strand, counting down.
CGCATAGACGAAGCGGCCGTCGATCTCGACGGCGCAGTCGATCATCGTGCCACCGCCGCCGCGATGCAACACGACGTCGTTCAACGCGTAGCCGGCCTCGCGCAAGCCGTCGGCCCGGATGACCTCGGTCGCGAGCAGCGTCCGGCGCTCCTCGACGTAGCGGCCGGCCAGCATCGCGGCGAGCGTTTCCTCCATGCGCGTGATCGGGATGTCGGTCAGGAAGCCGAGACGGCCCTGGTTGATTCCGATGAGGGGCACGTCGAGCGGCGCCAGGCGCCGAGCGATCGAGAGCATCGTGCCATCCCCGCCGACGACGATCGCGACGTCGGCGCGCGCTCCCAGCCCCTCGGGCGGCGCGGCGGGGAACCCCGCAAGCCCCGTAAGGCATGCCGTCTCGGCCTCGATCACCAGGTCGTGGCCCAGTGCGGCGAGGAAGGAGGCGAGGCGCAACAGCGGCTCGGCGATGGCGGGAGTGCCCTGACGCCCGATCAACGCCACCCGCCGGAAACGGGTAGCAGGCACCGGGAGGGAGGCGGGTGGTGGCATCGGAGCGATTAAAGCACACGCGCCGCCGGCGCCAAAGCCGGCCCGATGGTCGATGGCTGGGCGGCCACAGGCGCCATAGGGGACAGACCACGTTTTCTGGCGTTGCACCATGATGCCGCGTGATGCCGAAAACGTGGTCTGTCCCCTGCGGGGGCGGCCGCCGTCCCGGCGCATGCCTGTAAAATGCCCGCATGCTGGATCCGCGCGCCCAATATCTGCTGAAGACCCTCGTCGAGCGCTACATCGTCGAAGGGCAGCCGGTGGGCTCGCGCGTGCTGTCGAAGCAACCCGGCCTGGAGCTGTCGCCGGCGACGATACGCAACGTGATGGCCGACCTCGAGGAGATGGGGTACATCGCCAGTCCCCATACGTCGGCCGGCCGCATTCCCACGGCCAAGGGCTACCGTTTCTTCGTCGACAGCCTGATGGTGATGAAGCCGCTTGAGCAGGTCGAGATCCATCGGCTGGAAGGGGAGTTCACCGCGGACCGGCCCCAGCAGCTCATGAGCGCGGCTGCCATGCTCCTGTCGCAGCTGACGCATTTCGCGGGTGTCGTAATGACGCCCCAGCGGCGCGAGGCGAGCTTCCGGCACATCGAGTTCCTGCGCCTGTCCGAACGGCGCGTGCTGCTGATCGTCGTGACCTCCGAAGGCGACGTCCAGAACCGCATCCTGCACACGGACCGTCCCTACACGCAGTCGCAGCTGGTCGAGGCGACCAATTTCTTCAACCAGCACTACGCGGGCCAGCCGTACGGCGCCGTCCGCTCGCTGCTCGCGGAAGAGCTGAAATCGCTGCGCGAGGACATCGTCGGCCTGATGACGGCGGCGGTCGAGGTCGGGGGCGCCGCGCTCAACGAGAACGAGGCGCTGGTCGTCACCGGCGAAAAGAACCTGCTGGCGGCTTCCGACCTCGCGTCGAACATGGACCGGCTGCGCCGGCTGTTCGAGCTCTTCGAGCAGAAGACCTCGCTCCTGCACCTGCTCGACGTCTCGCAGCGGGCGCAGGGCGTGCAGATCTACATCGGCGGCGAGTCCGGTCTCGTCCCGCTCGACGAATGCAGCGTCGTGACCGCGCCCTACGAGCTCGACGGGCGCGTGATCGGCACGTTGGGCGTCATCGGTCCGACCCGCATGGCCTACGAGCGGTGATCCGATCGTCGACATCACCGCCAAGCTGCTGTCCAACGCGCTGACCCATCAGATGAACGACTGATGGCGAGCGCCGAGCGCATCCGAACGCAGCCCTGGTCCGGCGTTTCTACGACGCGCTGGGACGCCGCGACGCGGCGACGATGGTCGCCTGCTATGCCCTGGACGCGACGTTTTCGGATCCGGTGTTCCCGTCGCTCGACGCCGCCGGCGTTGCCGCGATGTGGCGCATGCTGTGCGCGCGCGGCAAGGATCTCGCGGTTCGCGTCGGACATCGAGGCCGACGCCGCCACGGGCACGCGCACTGGGTCGCGACGTACACCTACCCGCGACCGGGCGCCGCGTCGAGAACCGCATCGATGCGACGTTCGCGTTTCGCGACGGGCTGATCGTGCGCCACGAGGACCGCTTCGATCTCCGGCGCTGGCTGCGGCAAGCGCTCGGCGCGAGGGGCGCGCTCCTGGGCTGGCTGCCGCCGGTGCAGCGCACAGTGCGCGCGCAGGCGGCGAGGGCGCTCTCCGATTGGCGAACCCGCAATCCCGGATGAGCGCGCACGCGCTCCGCGGATGAGCGGCTTTCTCGCCGAGCCGCCATGGAAGCACGGTGAGCCGCGCCGGATCGGCGTGCTGCTCATGAACCTGGGCACGCCGGATGCGCCGACGGCCTCCGCGGTGCGCCGATATCTCGCCGAGTTCCTGTCGGACCGGCGCGTCGTGGAAATTCCGGCCTTCGTGTGGAAGCTGATCCTGCATGGCGTGATCCTGCGCATCCGCCCGGCGCGCTCGGCGAAGAAGTACGCGATGATCTGGGGCGCCGACGGCTCGCCGCTGCTGGCGCACAGCCAGAAGCAGAAGACGCTGCTGATGGGATATCTCGGCCAGAAACTGAAGGACCTGGGACTGCCGTCCGACCTGGCGCAAGTCCAGCTCGCGATGCGCTACGGCAGCCCGGGAGTCGCCGACGCCTTCGGCAAGCTCAAGGCGGCGGGCTGCGACCGCATCCTCGTGGTGCCGCTCTTTCCGCAGTACTCGGCGAGCGCCACCGCGGCCGCGCTGGACGCGGTCTTCGCCCACGCGCAGCGGATGCGCCGGATGCCGGGACTGCGGACGATCGACTGCTTCCACGATGACCCGGGCTATGTGCGGGCCCTCGCGCGGAGCGTCAGCGACTACTGGATGCGCCACGGCCGCCCGGACATGCTGGTGATGAGCTTTCACGGGCTTGCCGCGGCGCGTCCTCGATCTCGGCGATCCCTATCATTGCCAGTGCCACAAGACTGCGCGCCTGCTCGCGGCGGAGCTCGGGCTCGAAGCGAAGCAGTTCGCCGTCACGTTCCAGTCGCGCTTCGGACGTGCCGAGTGGCTGAAGCCCTATACGCAGGAAACGCTGGTGCGGTTGGCGAAGGACGGCGTCGGGCGGGTCGACGTCGTCTGTCCCAGGATTCGTGTCCGATTGCCTCGAGACGCTTGAAGAGATCGGCATCGAGGTGAAGCAGGCGTTTCTCGGCGCCGGCGGCCGCGAGTTCCACGCCATCCCCTGCCTCAACGAGCAACCGCAGTGGATCGCCGCGCTGGTCGAGCTGGTCCTGGCGAACCTTCACGGCTGGCTCGCCCCGCCGCCGGATGCCGCGGCGCGCGAGATGACGCTGATGCGGGCGAAAACGATGGGCGCGCGGCAGTGATCGCGCTTCGTCCCGTTTCGCGCTCCGGCCGACCAGGTGCTCGCAACCGCTTGATTTGGCTGGTCCTAACCCACGTGCGCGGCGGCTCGTGCCGGCCCCGCGAAGACGGTTGAAATGCCCCTGCACGCCCCCATAGTTGCTGCAGGTCCCGGGATGCCGGGGGAGTTCATAGAGATGGAGTTTCGATGTCCGCCCAGCACAAACCGGAAGTTTTCGCCAACCAGCCCGCTGCCGCCGACCCATTGCCGCCGGTCACGGTCGACGCCCCCACCGCGGATGTCGTAGGCGGCACGACGCCGGCGGATCCGGCGCCGGACATCGCCGCGTTGCTGCAGAAGGTCGAGACCGAGGCCGCGGAGCTGCGGGACGCCTGGCTGCGCTCGCGCGCCGAGATCGACAACGTGCGCAAGCAGGCGGTGGCGGACGTCGCCCGGGCGCACAAGTACGGGATCGAGCGCTTCGCCGGCGAGCTCCTCGCCGTGAAGGATTCGCTCGAATCGTCGCTGGCGGCGGAAAACGCGTCCCAGGAGACGCTCCGGGCGGGCGTCGAACTGACGCTGAAACAGCTCGCCGCGGCGTTCGAGAAGGCCCAGGTCACCGAAATCGACGCCGCAGGCCGGAAGTTCGATCCGCACCGCCACCAGGCCATGGCGATGCTCGACAGCACGGAGCCCGCCAATACGGTCGTACAGGTCTTCCAGAAAGGCTACCTCGTGGCCGACCGTGTGCTCCGGCCGGCCATGGTCGCCGTGGCGAAATCCAGGGAAAGCGACGCGCCGTAGGAACGACTTTCCACCCGTCGCGCGGGTTGATTCGGCGGTCGATACCCCCATCTGCAGCATAGGCATCTCATCCAGCACCGGAGGCAAAGGAATCATGGGCAAGATCATCGGCATCGACCTCGGCACGACCAACAGTTGCGTCGCCATCATGGAGGGCGGGCAGCCCAAGGTGATCGAGAACTCGGAAGGCGCGCGCACCACGCCGTCCGTCGTCGCGTATCAGGAAGATGGGGAAATCCTCTGCGGCGCGTCCGCGAAGCGGCAGGCGGTGACCAACGCCCGCAACACGCTGTACGCCGTCAAGCGGCTGATCGGCCGGCGCTTCGAGGAAAAGGAAGTGCAGAAGGACATCGACCTGATGCCGTACCGGATCGTCAAGCACGACAACGGCGACGCGTGGGTCGAAGTGCGCGGCAAGAAGATCGCGCCGTCGCAGGTATCCGCCGAAGTGCTGCGCAAGATGAAGAAGACGGCCGAGGACTACCTCGGCGAGGAAGTCACCGAGGCCGTCATCACGGTGCCGGCGTACTTCAACGACTCGCAGCGGCAGGCGACCAAGGATGCCGGCAGGATCGCGGGCCTCGAGGTCAAGCGGATCATCAACGAGCCGACGGCGGCCGCGCTCGCCTTCGGCATGGACAAGAAGGAAGGTGACCGCAAGATCGCCGTGTACGACCTGGGCGGCGGCACGTTCGACATCTCGATCATCGAGATCGCCGAAATCGACAAGGAGCACCAGTTCGAGGTGCTGTCGACGAACGGCGACACGTTCCTGGGCGGCGAGGACTTCGACCAGCGCGTCATCGACTACATCGTCACCGAATTCAAGAAGGAGTCCGGCGTCGACCTCAAGAACGACGTGCTCGCGCTGCAGCGGCTGAAGGAATCCGCCGAGAAGGCGAAGATCGAGCTTTCGTCGTCGCAGCAGACCGAGATCAACCTGCCGTACATCACGGCCGATCAGTCGGGGCCGAAGCATCTGTCGATGAAGATCACGCGCGCCAAGTTCGAGTCGCTGGTCGAGGAGCTGGTCGAGCGCACCATCGAGCCCTGCCGCATCGCGATCAAGGATGCCGGCGTCAAGCTGTCCGACATCAGCGACGTGATCCTCGTCGGCGGCATGACGCGGATGCCGAAGGTCCAGGAGAAGGTCAAGGAATTCTTCGGCCGCGAGCCGCGCAAGGACGTGAACCCCGACGAGGCGGTGGCGGTCGGCGCCGCGATCCAGGGCGGCGTGCTGAAGGGCGAGGTCAAGGACGTGCTGCTGCTCGACGTGACGCCGCTGTCGCTCGGCATCGAGACGCTCGGCGGCGTGATGACCAAGCTCATCCAGAAGAACACGACGATCCCGACCAAGGCGCAGCAGGTGTTCTCGACCGCCGATGACAATCAGAGTGCCGTGACCATCCACGTGCTGCAGGGCGAGCGCGACGTCGCCTCCGGCAACAAGAGCCTCGGCCAGTTCAACCTCGAGGGCATTCCGCCGGCGCCGCGCGGCATGCCGCAGATCGAAGTCGCGTTCGACATCGACGCCAACGGCATTCTCCACGTGTCGGCGAAGGACAAGGCGACTGGCAAGGAGAACACGATCAAGATCAAGGCGAGCTCTGGCCTCACCGACGACGAGATCAAGCGGATGGTGAAGGACGCCGAATCGCATGCCGAGGACGACCGGAAGCAGGTCGAGGTCGTGCAGGCGCGCAACGCCCTCGACGCGCTCGTGCACAGCGTGAAGAAGTCGATTGCCGAATACGGCGAGAAGATCGGCGCCGACGAAAAGGCGAAGATCGAGGCCGCCGTCAAGGAGGCCGAGGACCTGCTGAAGGACAAGGACGCTCGCCAAGGAGGCGCTGGAGGCGAAGACCGAGATGCTCGGCAAGGCGGCGCAGAAGCTGGGCGAGATCATGTACGCCGAAGCGCAGGCGAAAACCCAGCCGGCGGAGAGCGGCGGCAGCGACGCCAAGAAGGACGAGAAGGTCGTCGATGCCGAGTACACGGAGGTCAACGACAGGAAGTGATGTTCCGTCGCCGGTGCCGTTCGCGGCTCGCGCGATGGAATATCCGGCCGGACCCGGACGTGCGCCTCGCGGCGGCGTCGGGTCCGGCCGCTTGCGTTAGTGCGACAGGGGCGCGGCGACGCGAAAGAGAATAATGGCAAAGCGCGACTACTACACGGTGCTCGGGGTCAATCGCGACGCTTCCGACGAAGCGATCAAGAAGGCCTACCGGAAGCTGGCGATGAAGCATCACCCCGATCGCAATCCGGACGAAAAGGGCGCCGAGGAGAAGTTCAAGGAGGCCAAGGAGGCCTACGAGATCCTCACCGACGCCAGGAAACGCGCGGCCTACGACCAGTTCGGCCATGCCGGGGTCGATCCGTCGGCGGGCTTCGGCGCGGGCGGCGCGCGCGGCGCCGGCCCCGAGGGCTTCGGCGGCTTCTCCGACGCGTTCGGCGACATCTTCGGCGAGATCTTCGGCGCGCAACGGGGCGGCCGTGGCAACGGCGTCTATCGCGGCGCCGACCTCCGGTACAACCTCGAGCTCGGCCTGGAGGATGCGGCGCGGGGCACCGAGGCGAAGATCCGCATCCCGACGCACGAGGCATGCGAGACGTGCCATGGCAGCGGTGCCAAACCCGGAACGCAGCCCAAGCAGTGCCCGTCGTGCCACGGGCGTGGCGAAGTGCGGGTGTCGCAGGGCTTCTTCTCGATCCAGCAGACGTGCCCGACCTGCCACGGGACCGGCAAGGTTGTCGCCGACCCCTGCGCCGCGTGCCACGGCGCCGGGCGCGTCAAGAAGCACAAGACGCTTTCGGTGAAGATCCCCGCGGGCGTGGACCAGGACGATCGCATCCGGCTCACCGGCGAAGGCGAGGCCGGAATGAACGGAGGTCCGCCCGGCGATCTCTACGTCGTCGTCAACCTGAAGCCGCACGCGGTCTTCCAGCGCGAGGGCGCGGATCTGCACTGCGAAATGCCGATCAGCTTCGCCATAGCGGCGCTGGGCGGCGAGATCGAGATACCAACGCTCGAAGGGCACGCGAAGATCAAGATCCCGGCGGAGACGCAGAGCGGGCAGGTGTTCAGGCTGCGCAACAAGGGCATCCGGCCGGTCCGGGGCTCGGTCACGGGCGACCTCTACTGCCATGTCGTCCTGGAAACCCCGGTCAAGCTGACGGGCCGGCAAAAGGAACTGCTGCGCGAATTCGAGGCCATCAACGACAACGATCCCGGCGCGCACAATCCGCGCGCGAAGTCGTTCATGGACAAGGTGCGCGATTTCTTCGGGCCGTAGCGGAGCGCTCGACCGCGCCGCGACCTACGACGCCGTAGTAATCGGCGCCGGCGCGGCCGGCATGATGTGCGCGGCACAGGCGGGACGGCGCAGTCGCCGCGTGCTCCTCGTCGAGCACTATCACCGGCTCGGCGAGAAGATCCGCATCTCCGGCGGTGGACGGTGCAATTTCACGAATGTCGGCGCGAGCCCCGCCGGTTATCTGTCGCAGAACCCCGATTTCTGCCGGTCGGCGCTGGCGCGTTACACGGCGCGGGATTTCGTCGCGCTGGTGGAGCGTCACGGAATCGCGTTCCACGAGAAGAAGCTCGGGCAGCTCTTCTGCGACGGCAGCGCGCAGGCCATCGTCGCCATGCTCAAGTCCGAGTGCGATTCGGGCCGCGTCGAGTGGCGCATGCCGTGCGCCGTCAGCGCCATCCAACGCGTCGACGGCGGATTCATCGTCGCCACGGGGGAGGGTCCGGTGCGCGCGACGTCGCTCGTGATCGCCACCGGCGGCCTGACTGTTCCGAAAATCGGCGCAACGCCGTTCGGCTACAAGGTGGCCGAGCAGTTCGGGTTGAGCGTGGTCGCGACCCGTCCGGCGCTGGTGCCCCTGGCCCTCGCGCCCGAGTGGCTGGCACGCTACGGCGACCTTGCCGGCGTCGCGCTCGACGCCGAGGTCTCGTGCAACGGCGGCCGCTTTCGCGAGCATCTTCTGTTCACGCATCGCGGTCTGTCGGGTCCGGCCATCCTGCAGATCTCGTCGTACTGGGACGGCAAGGCGCCGCTGGCGATCGATCTGCTGCCGAGCGCTGACGCGGCAGCGTGGTTCCGCGACCAGCGCACGTCGCCCGTGCATGTCGATAACGTGCTGGCGCAACGGCTGCCGCGGCGTTTTGCGGAGATCTGGTGCGCGGTGCACGAGGCGGCGGGGCCGATGGCCCGTCTCCTCGATCGCCGTTTCGCGGCGATCGAATCGGCGTTGCACCACTGGCGCGTCCAGCCGGGAGGCACGCTCGGTTACAACAAGGCGGAGGTCACGCTCGGCGGCGTCGACACGCGCGAGCTGTCGTCGAAGACCATGGGCGCGACCAAGGTCCCCGGGCTCTTCTTCATCGGCGAGGTCGTCGACGTGACCGGATGGCTGGGCGGCTACAATTTCCAATGGGCGTGGTCGTCGGGACACGCCGCCGGGGAGTTCGTCTGATGGCAGGTGCGCGGTCAGTCACGCAATGATGGGGAACTTCGTTCCCGGCGTCGTGGGGATTCTGCTCGCCGCGGGGCGAGGCGAGCGCTTTGGCGGCGACAAGCTCCTCGCGATGATCCGGGCCGATGCGACGTCGCGCGCCGATGCGCCGACGGACGGTCGCTCGCCCGGCCCGGCGAGGGAATTCATCGGCGTGATGGCGTGCCGGAAACTCCTCTTGGGGCTGCCGCGCGTCGTCGCGATCGTCCGGCCGGACGACGCCGCGCTCGCCGTGGCGCTGGGTGCCGCGGGAGCACGCATCGTCCGCTGCGCGAATGCCGAACTTGGAATGGGGGCGAGTCTGGCGTGCGGAGTGCTGGCGACGCGGGACGCTTCAGGCTGGGTCGTCGCTCTTGGCGACATGCCGTGGATCCAGATATCCACGATCGCGCGCGTGGCGGGGGCGATCGCCGACGGCGCCACCGTGGCGGCGCCGTTCCATCGCGGCCAGCGCGGGCATCCCGTGGGCTTCGGCGCCGCGTGCCTCGAGGCGCTGACGGCGCTCACCGGCGACGATGGGGCTAAGTCTGTCGTGGCGGCGCACCGCGACAGCCTGGCACGGATCGACGTCGACGATGCCGGCACGTTGCGCGACGTCGATCGGGCGGCCGACCTCGACTAGTACCGCGACCCATAAGTTTGCGTACATGCCGAGAACCGAGGCCGCGCGCCGAGCGCGCGAAGCGAACCGCAGCCATAGCTCGTGCTATGGCGAGGATGAGCGACACAGCGATCGGCGATGCGGATCGGTTCGAACATAGCGAAACTTATGGGTCGCGGTACTAGGCTCAACCGCTGCCTTCCGGCTGCCACATGTCGGGCTGCAGCAGCACGGCGCGCACCTGTTCCTCCTGCGCCTTCCACCAGGCCAGGAACTCCTGCTCCTCCAGCGGACGACCGATCAGGAAGCCCTGCGCGGCCTCGCAGCCGTGGTTCTTGAGGAAGTCGTACTGCGCACTGGTCTCCACCCCTTCGGCAATCACCCGGAGCCCCAGCGAGTGCGACAGCGCGATGATGGCCTGCGTGATGGCGACGTCGTTGCTGTTGCGTTCGAGGCCGTGGACGAAGCGCTGGTCGATCTTGACGGCCTCGATCGGCAGGCGCGCGAGATAGGACAGGCTCGAGTAGCCGGTGCCGAAATCGTCGACGGTGATGGAAATGCCGCGCTCCTTCAGTTTCGCCAGCGTGGCGACGGCCCTTTCCGGATGCGTGATGATCACGCTTTCGGTGATCTCGAGATCGAGGTATTGCGGGGCGAGGCCGCTCGAGCGCAGCGCCTCCTCGACTACGGAGAGGCAGCTGTCGTGCTGCAGCTGCTGCACCGAGAGATTGACCGAAAGGCGCAGCATCATGCCCCGCCGGTGCCACTGCACGACCTGCCGGCACGCATCGCGCAGCACGCGGGCGCCCAGCGCCTGGATCATCCCGGATTCCTCGGCGATCGGGATGAACTCGGTCGGCGGAATCACGCCGCGCACCGGGTCGCGCCAGCGCAGCAGCGCCTCGACCGCGGCGGCCCGGCCGGTCTGCATGTCGATCTGCGGCTGATAGACGAGAAAGAACTCGTTGTGCAGGAGGCCGCGCCGCATGTCCGTCTCGAGCTGCAGCCGCGCCTGCACGCGCGCGTTCATGTCGGCAGTGTAGAACCGGTAGGCATTGCGCCCGACCTCCTTGGCCGCGTACATCGCCGTGTCGGCCTGCTTGATCAGTGTCACCGTGTCGTTGGCGTCGAGCGGGTACATCGAGACCCCGATCGAGCACGTCAGCGTGGGCGTCTGGTCGGACAGGCGGAAGGGCGTCAGGAATGACTCGCGGATGCGCGCCAGTACGGTCATCGTCTCGAAGGTCGCGTGGGCGGGATCGAGCCCTGGCAGGATCACGACGAATTCGTCGCCCCCCAGCCGCGCGACCGTGTCGGACTCGCGCACGGCGGTCGTGAGACGCTGCGCCACCGACTGGAGCAGCTGGTCGCCCGAGTCGTGGCCGAGCGTGTCGTTGATGCGCTTGAAGTGATCGAAATCGAGGAACAGGCACGCAACGTGCGTGCCGTTGCGCTGCGACTGCGCGAGGATCTGTTTCAGTCGCTGGTTGAGCAATGCCCGGTTGGGAAGCCCGGTCAGGATGTCGTGCTGCGCGAGCTTGTACGCGTGCGCAGTCGCGATTTCCAGCTCCTGCGTGCGCTGGGCGACCTTGTCCTCCAGCGTGCGCTGGTAATTCGCCACCTCCGCCTGCGACTCCGACAGTCGCTGCGTCATGTGGTTGAACGTGTGCGTAAGCAAGCCGAGCTCGTCGGACGAGCTCGCGGGAACGAAGACATCGAGCTTGCCGGCGCCGACCGCGCGCGCCGCCCGCATGAGACGATGCATCGGCGCGACGAGGCCCCGGGTGAGCAGGAACGTCGCGCCGATCGTGAGCCCGATGAGGAGCGCGATGACCGAAAGGACGCCCACCAGATGCTTGCGGAACTGCGCCTGCTGGCGGTCGAACGTCATCCCCAGCCGGACGAATCCGATCGGCCCCGGGGTGGCCTGAGCGGCTCCGGCGCCCTCGGCAGCTGGCTCCGGCGGCCCTTGCCAGAGCCCCATCGCGCTCGCGATCTTCGCGCCGCCGACGGGCGCGATCAGTTCGACGTATCGCCGCCCCCGGACCGTCAACTCCGTCGCCGTCGTGGTCCCGGCCGCCGGCAAGGGCGTGTCCGCCGGAGCGGCCGGGAGCCCGGCCGTGCCGAGCGCGTCGGCGATCAGCCGTGCCACGACGGTTTCGCCCTTTGCGTCGGTGATGACCGCATACGCGACGTCCCCTTCGCCGTTAAGCCCTTCGAGGATCGCCTCGAGGTAGGCCCGGTTGTGCGTACGCAATCCGAATTCCGACATCTCGGTAAGCATTGCGAGGGAAGTCGCGGTGCGCTGGCGCAGATCGCTTTTCTCGTCGCGCCACTGGTCCCAGACGTAGAAGCCCGTGATCGCGGCGGCCGTGAGGAAGATGAGCCCGACCGTGAGCAGGTTGAACTTCGTCAACAACCCCATTCGCACGGGCGGCATGCTCAGCGCCGGAGCGGTGTCCGCCGCGAGCGGCGGCGGACGCCTGGAGAAGAACCTCATGCGGACGCGACGCTCAACGGAATCTTGCCGATGCGCTGCTGCCACTCGCGCGGGCCCGTCTGGTGGACCGACGTGCCGTTGGCGTCGACGGCGACGGTCACCGGCATGTCCTTCACGTCGAATTCGTAGATCGCCTCCATCCCGAGATCCCCGAAGGCGACGACGCGCGCGCTCAGGATCGCCTTGGACACGAGGTACGCAGCGCCACCGACCGCCATCAGGTAGGCGGCGCGGTGCTTCCGGATCGCCTCGATGGCCACCGGGCCGCGCTCGGCCTTGCCGATCATCGCGATGAGCCCCGTCTGCGCGAGCATCATTTCGGTGAACTTGTCCATCCGCGTTGCCGTAGTCGGGCCCGCGGGGCCGACGACCTCGTCGCGCACCGGATCGACCGGCCCGACGTAGTAGATCGCGCGATTGGTGAAATCGACCCCGGCCGGCAGTCCCTTGCCCTGCGCGAGCAGGTCGGCGATGCGCTTGTGCGCGGCGTCGCGTCCGGTGAGCATCTTCCCCGAGAGCAGCAGCGTTTCGCCCGGCTTCCACGTCGCGACCTCCGCCGGCGTCAGGCGGTCGAGATCGACGCGGCGCGCCGAGGGGGCTGGCGTCCACTGCACGTCGGGCCAGCGGGCGAGATCCGGCGGCGCCAGCTTCGCCGCGCCGGAACCATCCAGCTTGAAGTGCGCGTGGCGCGTCGCCGCGCAGTTCGGGATCATCGCGACCGGCTTCGACGCCGCGTGGGTCGGGTAATCGAGGATCTTGACGTCGAGCACGGTCGACAGGCCGCCCAGGCCCTGCGCGCCGATGCCGAGCGCGTTCACCTTGTCGTACAGCTCGAGCCGGAGCGCCTCCGTGCCGTTCGCGGGGCCGCGGCGCCGCAACTCGTGCATGTCGATGGGCTCCATCAGCGCCTCCTTCGCCATCAGCAGCGCCTTCTCCGCGGTGCCGCCGATGCCGATGCCGAGCATGCCCGGCGGGCACCAGCCGGCGCCCATCGTCGGCACCGTCTTCAGCACCCAGTCGACGATCGAATCGGACGGATTGAGCATCGCGAACTTGGACTTGTTCTCGGAGCCGCCGCCCTTGGCCGCGATCCTGACGTCCACGGTGTCGCCGGGAACGAGATCGAAGTGGACGACCGCCGGCGTGTTGTCCTTCGTATTCCTCCGCGCGCCCGCGGGATCCGCGACGATCGACGCCCGGAGCGTGTTGTCGGGATCGAGATAGGCGCGGCGCACGCCCTCGTCGACCATCTCGGCGATCGACATCGTGGCGCCGTCCCACTGAACGTCCATGCCCACTTTCACGAACGCCACGACGATGCCGGTGTCCTGGCAGATCGGGCGGTGCCCCTCGGCGCACATCCGCGAATTGGTGAGGATCTGCGCGATCGCGTCCCTGGCGGCCGGCGACTCCTCGGCCTGGTAGGCCTCGCCCAGCGCCTCGATGTAGTCCTGCGGGTGGTAATACGAGATGAACTGCAGCGCGTCGGCGATGCTGGCGATGAAATCGTCCTGCCTGATCCTGGTCATGCGGTCCTCCGGAATTCAGTGGTCCTTGCGGTCGATGTCGGCGGTCGCGAGCTTCGCGGCATGGGGACGGGTCTGGGGCATCATGCGGTCCACCGCGGCGATCGCCAGTGCGGAGATCAGGAACGTGATGTGGATCACCGTCTGCGCGATCAGCACCTTCGGCTCGTAGGACTGCGCGTTGATGAACGTCTTCAGCAGGTGGATCGACGAGATGCCGATGATCGCCGTGGCGAGCTTCACTTTCAGCACCGAGGCGTTGACGTGCGACAGCCACTCCGGCTGGTCCGGATGACCCTCGAGCCGCATGCGGGAGATGAATGTCTCGTAGCCGCCGATGATCACCATGATGAGCAGGTTCGAGATCATCACGACGTCGATTAGGCCCAGCACGACCAGCATCACGACCGTTTCGGGCGCGGCCTTGATGGTGTCAGCCCCGACGGGCGTGATGTTCTTGAGGATCATCGTCAGCGCGTCCTGGTTGCCGAACGCCGCTTCGACCAGGTGGAGGAGCTCGATCAGGAAATACCAGACATAGACGCCCTGAGCGACGATGAGTCCCAGATAGAGCGGCAGCTGCAGCCACCGGCTCATGAACAGGATGCGGGGTATCGGACGCAGGTTCGAGGCGGGCATGGCGGGAGGGTATGGAGCCGGAAATTCCCTGGGGCAACGCGACACGCCCGCGCGGGACCTGGCGGGCGGTCCCGCGGGGCATCGAGCGGGCAATGAAGTTTATCATCGCCCTGAGGGTCAACGACATTCCCTGGCCGACCGAGAGCTGTGGCGCACCCCCTGGCGCGGGGTACAGGTGCGGTGCCCCGCGCAAGGAGGTTGCGCTGCATCAAGGTGGCGCGTTGCGCCCATCGTGCGCGTTTGGTTAGACTCCGAATGTTTGCGCGTGCAGCGGCCGGGCCATCCCCGGCGAATCCCTTTGGAGGAGATGACAGCATGTCCACGATCGAGTCGGTATCGAACGAACGCCGGATTTTCGAGCCGTCGCGCGAATTCGTCGCCCAGGCCAATGTAAAGAAAGCCGACTTCGACACGCTCAACGCCAGCGCTGCCGCGGATTTCAACGGCTTCTGGGCGAAGCTCGCTCGCGAAGAACTGCTGTGGCACAAGCCGTTCACGCAGACGCTCGACGAGTCCAGCGCCCCTTTCTACAAGTGGTTCGAGGACGGGGAGCTCAACGTTTCGTACAACTGCCTCGACCGCAACCTCGCCAACGGCAATGCGGAGCGGGTCGCGATCATCTTCGAGGCCGACGACGGCACGGTCACGAAGGTGACCTACCGGGAGCTCTACCACCGGGTCTGCCGTCTCGCGAACGGCTTGCGGTCGCTGGGCATCCGCAAGGGCGACCGCGTGCTGGTCTACATGCCGATGTCGATCGAGGGCGTGGCCGCCATGCAGGCCTGCGCCCGGATCGGCGCGACGCACTCGGTCGTGTTCGGCGGCTTCTCGGCGAAGTCGCTGCAGGAGCGCATCATCGACGCCGGCGCGGTCGCGGTGATCACCGCCGACGAGCAGGCGCGCGGCGGCAAGAGCCTGCCGCTGAAGACGATCGTCGACGAGGCGCTGGGCATGGGTGGTTGCGAGGGCATCCGCAACGTCGTCGTCTACCGGCGGACCGGCGGCAACATCCCGTTCTCGGCGCCGCGCGACGTGTGGCTGCACGAGCTCGTCGCGAAGCAGGCCGACACCTGCGAGCCGGAGTGGGTCGGCGCCGAGCATCCGCTGTTCATCCTCTACACGTCGGGATCGACGGGCAAGCCCAAGGGTGTACAGCACAGCTCAGGGGGCTACCTGCTGTGGGCGATGCTCACAATGCGCTGGTCGTTCGACATCAAGCCGACGGACACCTTCTGGTGCACCGCCGACATCGGCTGGGTGACCGGGCACACCTATATCGCATACGGACCGCTCGCGGTCGGCGCCACCGAGGTCGTGTTCGAGGGCATCCCGACGTACCCCGACGCCGGGCGCTTCTGGCAGACCATCGCGAAGCACAAGGTCTCGATCTTCTACACGGCACCGACGGCGATCCGCGCGCTGGTCAAGGCGTCGGGCGTGACGCCGTCGACGGCACCGACAAACTACGATCTGTCGAGCCTGCGCCTCCTCGGCACCGTCGGCGAGCCGATCAACCCGGAAGCGTGGATGTGGTACCACGAAAAGGTTGGCGGCGGCCGCTGCCCGATCGTCGACACCTGGTGGCAGACGGAGACGGGCGGCCACATGATCACGCCGCTGCCGGGCGTGACGCCGACGGTTCCCGGCTCGTGCACGCTGCCCCTGCCCGGCATCATGGCGGCGATCGTCGACGAGACGGGACGCGACGTCGAGAACGGCCAGGGCGGCATCCTGGTCGTCAAGCGGCCCTGGCCCGCGATGATCCGCACGATCTGGGGCGATCCCGACCGGTACAAGAAGTCCTATTACCCGGACGAGCTCGGCGGCAAGCTCTATCTCGCCGGCGACGGCTCCGTGCGCGACAAGACGACGACGTACTTCATGATCATGGGCCGCATCGACGACGTGCTCAACGTCTCCGGGCATCGCCTGGGCACGATGGAGATCGAGTCCGCGCTGGTCGCCAATCCGATGGTGGCGGAGGCGGCGGTCGTCGGCCGACCCGACGACATGACCGGGGAGGCCGTCAGCGCCTTCGTCGTGCTGAAGCAGGCGCGGCCCACCGGTGCCGACAGCGAGCGGATCGCCAAGGAGCTGCGCGACTGGGTCGGCAAGGAGATCGGCCCAATCGCGAAGCCCAAGGACATCCGCTTCGGCGACAACCTGCCGAAGACCCGTTCCGGCAAGATCATGCGCCGCCTGCTGCGCTCGATCGCGAAGGGCGAGGAGATCACGCAGGACGTCTCGACGCTGGAAAATCCCGCGATCCTCGATCAGCTGAAGAAAGCGTTGTAGACGCCGGCCGATCCGCGTTTCGGTAGACTAGCGGGCCGCGCTCCCTGCGGGCGCGCCCCCTTTTTCCCATCCGAAAGCGACTTCCGGTGAACGACCTGCAATCGACGCTGTTCTGGCTCCGGCTCGTCCAGCTGCTCCTCGCGATACCCCTGCTGGCGCTCGCCGGGCAGGGGATCGTGCACGTGCTGACCCGCCTGTTCGGGCAGGACCCGCAGGGCAACTTCTTCTACCGGCTGCTGGAAACCGTCGCCTCGCCGTTCACGCGGGCCTGTCGCTTCATCACGCCGAAGTTCATAGCCGACCGGCACCTGCCGCTGGTGGCGCTCTCGCTGCTGGGGATTGGCTACGTCTGGACGATGCTGGCGATCGCGAACGCCTGCATCGGCGCCGGCTTGCCCGTCAGTCAGTGCCTGCAGGGTCGCTGAGGATGCCGAACCGGATCAAGCGCTGGTTTTTCGATCAGATGGCCGCATGGTGCGTGCTGTTCCGAAGGCGCGACCTCGCGCTCGAGTACTACGGAAGGATGCTGGAGCTCGATCCCGGCGATCCCCTGGCCCTGGCGTCCATCGGCTTCCAGACGGCGCAGCTCGGTCGCAAGCAGGAGGCGTTGGCGGCTTTCGACCGACTGCTGACGGCGCAGCCTGAAGATGCCGAGGCGCATTTCAACCGGGGCTTCCTGCTGCAGGACATGAACGATCGCGAGGGCGCCATCGCGGCTTTCAGGCGAGCGATTGCGCTCAAACCGGATCACGATCGGGCCCACTACGGGTTGGCGCTTTCGCTCATTTCCGCGCGGCGCCTGGAGGAGGCGCTGGTTCCATTGAAGAAGAACACAAAGCTGCAGCCGATGAGCCCGTACGGGTGGTATCAGCTGGCCCGGGTCCAGCACGAGCTCGGCCGGACCGATGAAACGCAGCAGGTGCTCGACCACCTGGCGCGTTTCGAGCCCAAGATCGCGCGACAGCTGGAAAGGGAAACGGGATTGCGCGCCAGTACATTGTCATGACGCCGCGCCGGCCCGGACGCGGTCCCCGAAATCGAGTTGGCGCAGCGGGCTGCCGCTGACCGCAAGGCCTGCCGGGCTGTTGCGGTTCGGAAAAGCTGGCTATACTCCGGAAAACTCGACGCCCCGAAGTGGAGCGCCGGCACAAGAACAAGCATCGCACGAACAAGCATCACACGCCGTTCGCATTCAGGGGATCCACGTTCATCCAGGACTGATCGACAGGAGGAGCCTGCCATGCAGTTGACCGAGCAGCAGAAGGAGTACTGGAGCAGAAATCTGCGCATTACCGCGATCTTGCTTTTCATCTGGTTCCTGGTGACGTTCGTCATGGGCTACTACGCCCGTGAGCTTTCCTTCAGTTTCTTCGGCTGGACGTTCGCGTTCTGGATGGCGGCGCAGGGCTCGCTCATCATCTACGTGGTCATCATCTGGTACTACGCGCGGTACATGAACAACCTCGACCGCGAGTACGACGTGCACGAAGGGGAGGACGAATAATGGCCGGCATTCCAGAAGCATCCGGAACGGGCGGTGTCTTTTCCGCGACCACCAACAAGGGCTTCAAGTCGCAGCTGAAGAAGGTCTACACGTTCTACACAGGCGGATTCATCGCCTTCGTGATTCTGCTCGCCATTGCCGAGCAGATGGGCCTGCCGCGCCGTTGGATCGGCTACGTCTTCCTGCTGGCGACGGTGGGACTCTACGCCGGCATCGGGATCATGAGCCGTACCTCCGACGCCGCCGAGTACTACGTCGCCGGACGGCGCGTTCCTGCGCTGTTCAACGGCATGGCGACCGGCGCGGACTGGATGAGCGCAGCGTCGTTCATCGGGATGGCCGGCACGCTGTACCTGACGGGCTTCGGCGGCCTCGCGTTCGTCATGGGGTGGACCGGCGGCTACTGCCTGGTCGCGCTGTTCCTGGCGCCCTACCTGCGCAAGTTCGGCCAGTTCACGATTCCCGACTTCCTCGGCGCGCGCTTCGGCGGCCACATTCCGCGCACGGTCGGGATCTTCGCGGCGATCCTGTGCTCGTTCACCTACGTGGTGGCGCAGATCTACGGCGTCGGCCTCATCACCACGCGGCTGACCGGCGTACCGTTCGAAATCGGGATCTTCCTGGGACTCGGCGGCATCCTGGTCTGTTCGTTCCTGGGTGGGATGCGCGCGGTGACGTGGACGCAGGTGGCGCAGTACATCATCCTGATCATCGCCTACATGATCCCGGTCATCTGGCTGTCGGTTAAGCAGACCGGCGTCCCGATCCCGCAGATCGTCTACGGCAAGCAACTCGAGAAGGTCACGGCGCTCGAGGAGAAGTTCCTCAAGGACCCGAAGGAGCTCGAGGTCCGCGGCATCTTCAAGGCGCGCGCCGACGAGGCCAGTGCAAACCTGAAGGGGCTTCCGGGCTCGTTCGACGCCGGCAAGGCAAAGATCACGGCCGACTTCGAGAAGCTCAAGGCCGACAATGCTCCGGCGGACCAGCTCGCGGCCGCCGAAAAGGCCGCCGCCGCGTATCCGAAGGACGCCGACGCCGCGAAGGCGCAGTGGACCAAGGACGCCGGTCTCGCGGCGCGCGCCGGGCCGCCGTTGCGCCACGCCGAGGCCTTCCCCGGCAAGGACGACGCGGCGCGCGACGTCTCGCGCCGCAACTTCCTCGCCCTGGTGTTTTGCCTGATGGTGGGCACCGCGGCGCTGCCGCACATCCTGATGCGCTACTACACGACCCCGTCGGTGCGCCAGGCGCGGGAATCGGTGTTCTGGTCGCTGTTCTTCATCTTCCTGCTCTACTTCACGGCGCCCGCGCTCGGCGTGCTGGCGAAGTTCGACGTCTACTCGCTGGTGGTCGGCACCGAGTTCGCAAAGTTGCCGCAGTGGGTCGCGTCATGGCAAAGAGTGGACCCGGGACTGATGTCGATCGTCGACGTCAACAAGGACGGCATTGTCCAGCTCGCGGAGATCGCGATCGGCGGCGACATCATTGTGCTGGCCACGCCGGAGATCGCCGGCCTGCCGTACGTGATCTCGGGCCTGGTGGCTGCGGGCGGGCTGGCAGCCGCACTGTCCACTGCGGACGGCCTGCTGCTGACGATCGCCAACGCGCTTTCGCACGACTTCTACTACAAGATGCTGGATCCGAACGCTTCGACGGCCCGCCGCGTGACGATTTCGAAGATCCTGCTCCTGGTGGTGGCGTTGATCGCGGCGTCAGTGGCGGCACAGAAGCCCGCGGACATCCTGTTCCTCGTTTCCGCGGCGTTCTCGCTCGCGGCAGCGGCGTTCTTCCCGGCGCTGGTGTGCGGCATCTTCTGGAAGCGCGCGAACCGATGGGGTGCCACACTTGGAATGATCTCCGGCCTTGCCATCACGTTCTACTACATGGCGACGACCCAGCCGTGGCTGCGTGGGGTGTTCGGCGTTACCGGCTCCATCGCCGACAACACGTGGTGGGGCATCGGTGCGATTTCGGCGGGACTGTGGGGGGTGCCGCTCGGGTTCCTCGTCATCATTGTCGTGAGCCTGATCACGCCGGCGCCCGACAGGGAGACGCAGGAGCTCGTCGAGCACGTCCGGTACCCGAACCTCACCGGCGACACGATGGTGACGGTGGGCACGTAGACGCCGGCGTCATCGGCATCGGAAAAGGCCCGCATCGCTGCGGGCCTTTTTTTTCGATGCTCCGCCGGACTGCCGATTCAGAGGAGCCCCACCGCGCTCCCCGCGGCGCCGACGAGGACGGACAGGAACGTCAGCAGCACGAGCGAGATGCCGACGAACTCGGCGGCGTCCTCGGACTGGATGTGAAGCACGCGCCGCACCCCGACCCAGAACAGGAAGAGCGTATGGCACATGCCGACCATCGCGACGATCGCCATCACCGGAAGGAGCAGGGTTGCCCCTGCCAGCATTACAGGGATCGCACCATAGGTTGCGACCTTGAGCGCAGCGAGATAGTTGCGCGTGACGCCGAACATCGGCGCGATCAGGGTAAAGATGGCGGCCAGGACGAGGATCGAGCCGACGGTGGCGAAATAGGTCGCGGTGCCGGCTGCGAGAATCTGCTCGGGAGGCACCAGGAACCCGTGCACCGGATCCCATTCGCGGTCGAATGTCTTCATGCCGATTACCGTGGCGACGGGTGCGAGCAGCGCCAGCGGCAGAATGTAACGGCGCAGCAGTGCGTCGACCGACGTCTTTTCCATGGCGATGGCGTCCCACTCCGCCACAGGGCGAAAGATTAGGTAGACGATGCGGCGCAGCGTTTCCATCAGTCCTTCGTCGCGCGCGACCCGGCGATTCCCGGCCGCGCCGACAACCCGCATGCCCGGTTTACGCGTCGTTCAGTCGGCGTTGCCCAGCCATTTCTGCGCCCGCGCCGCCTTGACGAGCGCCGCGAACCCCCGGGTTCCCTGCTTCGCCGCGATGGCCCGCAGGCGGAGCAGCAGCTCGGCGGTGGCAAGCGCGTCGGACGCCGCGTTGTGGCGGATCGTGCACTCGATGCCGAACGCGGCGAGCCAGTCGTCGAGGCTGCGACCGCCGTAACGATAGGCCTCCGGCACCAGCGCCCCGGCGAGGGGGGCGAGGTCGAGCCATGGCCGGTCGTCGGCCGGGAGCCCCGCGCCGGCGAACGCGACGCGCAGCACCGCGCGGTCGAAATCGGTGTGGAATCCCACGCGCGGAGCATCGGCGGCCCACTTGCAGTATTGATCGAGCGCACTGCGCGCCGGGACGCCGGCCGCCTGCGCGCCGTGCCCGATCCCGTGGACCACGATGTTGGCGGCATCGCCTGACGGGTCGCCTTTCAGCACGATCTCGAAGCTGTCGTCGAGCAGGATCCCGTCATCGTCCACCGCAACGGCGCCGATCGCGAGCAGCCGGTCGTGCTCGGGGTCGAGGCCGGAAGTTTCGGTGTCGACGACGACCCAGCGTCCGGCCGGGGTTGCTAGCGCGTCCCTGCCGAGCCAGCGTCGGAGCGAGGCCAGCGCGGAATTCATCCCGGATAGTCGAGCTCGAGGCGCTGCTGCACCTTGCGTATCTGCCGCATCGCTTCCTTCAGAATGCGGCGGTCGAGATCCGGCAGCATCGCGAGCGGCACGACGTTGGGGTTGGCGGACTCGCCGTCGCGTGCGCCGTGCGCCACGCGGCGATGCTGCTCGCGCAGGCGCAGGAGCTGCACGTACTCGAACGCGTCGCACCAGGCGCGGATCTCCTCGACGGGAACGCCGCGCGCCGCTGCGGCCTGCGTCAGCCGGTCGACGGTGTTGGTCGCGGTGACGCCGGCCGCCAGCGCGAAGATGCGCGCCGCGTCGACGAATGGCACGCTGCCGCTCATCTTGAGGTCGATGCCCTCGACGCCCGAATCGCCTTCCGCGCCCTGCAGTTCGCCCCGCCAGTTGAGCGGCGGACGATTCGAGAGCGCGTTGTCGGACATCTGTTTCAGGAACCGCGGGTTCGCCTGCGCATGCGCGGCGATGTCTGCCCGCAGGGCGTCCGCGAGCCGCGATTCGCCCCACAGCGCGCGGAAGTCGAAGAAGATGTTGGCGGCGAGCAGGCTCGTCGGATCGCCCCGGTCTATCCACCCCGCGAACGCGGCCTTCCACTCGTCGAGGCTCGCGCACCAGCGCGGATTCATCGCCATCACGCCGCCCTTGCACAGCGGATAGCCGCAGCGGTCCATCGCCTCATTGACGGTGCGCGCGAACGGCAGCAGGCGCTCGCGGACGGCGTCAGGGGCGATGCCATCGTCATTGGTGACAAAGATGAGGCCGTTGTCCTGGTCGGTCGCGATGGTCTGCTCGCCGCGGCCCTCGGACCCCATGCCGAGCCAGCAAAGCGCGAGCCCCGACAGGTCGTGCGCCGGCGCCTTCAGCTCGAGGATGCGCACGGCGATCTGGTCGTTGAGGCTCGAGATCATCCGCGTCAGGTGCCCGGCGGCGACACCCTGCGCGACCAGCGAGTGCGACAGGGCACGAACATCAGCCGCGCACTGGACCAGCGCCGGTATGTCGGGAGCGCGCCGGATGGTCGATGCGAGCTCGCGCACCGACAGCCGCTGGAGGCTGAAGAGATCACGCTCGGAGACCACGCCGGCGACCTTGCCGCCGGTGTCGACCACGACGATGTGGCGCACGCCGCGCTGCGCCATCACCAGCGCGGCGTCGCCGGCGGTCGCATCGGCGGGCAGGGTGATGGCGGGTTCGCTCATCACGTCGCGCATCGCCGCCGTGAGCGGCCGTTGCGGCAGCACGACACGGCCGATCACGTCCTGCCGCGTGAAGATGCCGAGCGGCCTCGACTCGGCGTCGACGATCGGCACCGAGCCGATCCGGCTTTCCTCCATCGCTGCCAGCGCGTCGCCGAGCGGCGCATCGGGACCACGCACGACCGGCACCTGACGCAAAAGTGCGCGCAGCCGGGTCGAGAGCCCGCGCTGCTCCGAGGCGGTGGCCGCGTACTCCGACTGCAGTCGAATCCGCGACAGATCGAGCAGGTGCGCGAGCCGGCGCGTGCAGAAGTCCTGGAAGACCGGTGCGGCGCCGATCATCGCGTCGAAGACGGCGACGGGAAACTTGAGGCAGAACGTGTCCTGCGTCGCGCGATAGTTGCTGGTGACGCCGCGTCGCCCGATCAGCGCGCCCAGCGGAAACATCTCGCCGGCCGAGAGCTCCCACAACGCGACCGCGGTGCCGTCGGCGCCCGGGCGCTCGCCGCGAACGGTGCCCTGCCGGATCACGTAGCAGTGCGCCGGCCGCTCGGCTGCCGGTGCGAGGATGATCTCGCCCGGCGCGAAGTACTTGAGCTGTGATGCGCGGACGATGCGGTCGAGGTCGCCCTCGTTCATTGCGGCGAACGGCGCGTGCGGCTTCAATGCCTGCCGCATGCCGGCCAGGACCGAAGGCGCGGGGATGGGTGACTGGGGCAAGACGGAATCCTCGGACCGGGTGAACCAATGCCGATTGTAGAACGGAAGGATGGCGCCAGGTATCCGCTCCGACTCGTTGGCCGCGGGCGCGGTCGATGGGCGCGACCTTCGCCGTGCTAGACTCCGTTGGCCTGCCCGGCCACGTAATCGCAATGCCCGAAATCTCTCCCGCTCTCACGGCCCTTTCGCCCCTCGACGGCCGCTATGCCGCGAAAGTGGCGCCGCTTGCAACGCAGTTCAGCGAGTACGGCCTCGTGCGCGCGCGCGTGCGCGTCGAGATTGCGTGGCTGGTCGCGCTGTCAAGAGAGCCGCGCATCGCCGAGATCGCTTCGTTTGGCGCTGCGGCGGTGAGTGCGCTGGAGGCGGCGTGCGACTCGTTCTCTCCGGCCGACGCCGCGCGGGTCAAGGCCATCGAGCGAACGACCAATCACGACGTGAAGGCGGTCGAATACTGGTTGAAGGAGCGCTTCACGAACGTCCCCGAGATCGCGCGGGTCGGAGAATTCATCCATTTCGCCTGCACATCGGAGGACATCAACAATCTGGCGTACGGCCTCATGCTGGCCGAGGCGCGGGCCGCGATCCTGTTGCCCGCCCTGCGCGAGATCGCGGCGGCGCTGAAGTCGCTCGCACACGCCAACGCCGCGGTGCCGATGCTGTCGCGCACGCACGGCCAGCCGGCGACGCCGACCACGCTCGGCAAGGAGATGGCGAATGTCTATGCGCGGCTGGAGCGCCAGATCGCCGCGATCGAGCGCGTGCCGCTCAAGGGCAAGGCGAACGGCGCCGTCGGCAACTACAACGCGCACGTCGTCGCGTATCCGGAGGTCGACTGGGAGCGCCTGGCTGCCGGTGTGGTAACGGGGCTCGGCCTGGAGTTCAACCCGTACACGACGCAGATCGAGCCGCACGATTGCCTGGCCGAGCTTTTCGACGCCGTTGCCCGCGCGAACACCGTGCTGATCGATCTCGATCGCGATATCTGGGGCTACGTGTCGCTCGGTTACTTCCGGCAGCAAGTGGCGGCGGGCGAAGTCGGGTCGTCGACGATGCCGCACAAGGTCAATCCGATCGACTTCGAGAATTCCGAAGGGAACCTGGGGCTCGCGAACGCGCTGTTGCGGCATCTGGCCGAAAAGCTGCCGATCTCGCGCTGGCAGCGCGACCTCACGGACTCGACGGTGCTGCGCAACGTGGGCGTCGCGCTCGGTCACGCGTTGCTGGGATGGGTGTCGTTGCGGCAGGGCCTTTCCCGCCTGGCGGTGGACGAGGCGCGCATCGCCGCCGACCTCGATGCCAACTGGGAGGTGCTCGCCGAGCCCATCCAGACGGTGATGCGCCGCTACGGCGTGCCGAACCCGTACGAGCAGCTGAAGGCGCTGACGCGCGGGGTGACCGGCATGACGCGCGAGAGCCTGCACGTGTTCATCGATGGCCTCGCGATCCCCGCGGACGCCAAGGCGCGGCTGAAGGCGCTCACGCCCGCCACCTATATCGGCAAGGCGGCGGAGCTCGCGCGCCGGATCTGAGTGGTGGGGACAGGCCACGCTCGCACAAGCCTGGCCGGTCCCCACCACTCAGGGCGCCGTCGACTTTTTTGACGCGCGGCGTTCCTTGATGAACGTGCTGATCGCGGGCAGCAGCGAGATCGCGACAATGGCGAGGACGATCAGCGTCAGGTTCTGCTTGACCCAGGGGATGTTCCCGAACACGTATCCCGCGTAGACGAGCGACGAGATCCACGCGATGCCGCCGATCACGTTGTACGAAATGAATCGGCGGTAGGTCATCCCGGCAACGCCGGCGAGGAAGGGTGCGAAGGTCCGGACGATCGGCACGAAGCGGCCGATGATGATCGTCACCCCGCCGTACCGTTCGTAGAAATCCTGGGTGCGGCGCAGGTGCGCCTGCCTGAACCAGCGCGAGTCGGGCTTGTCGAAGGCGCGCGGGCCGATGTAGCGGCCGACCGAGTAGTTGACCGTGTCGCCGAGGATCGCGGCGACGATGAGCAGGGCGACGAGCAGGTGGACGTTGAGGCCGCCGGTCGCGACCACGGTGCCGGCGATGAAGAGTATCGAGTCGCCGGGCAGGAACGGAAACACGACGAGCCCTGTCTCCGCGAAGATGATCAGGAACAGCAGCAGATAGAGCCAGTGTCCGTGCTGGCTGGCGATCTGCGCGACGGTCTGGTCGAGCGCGAGCAGCGAATAGAAGAGCGTCGTCAGCATGGAAATGTGAAATCGGAGGCGACTATGCTGCCGGATGACCGCTCGTCGCCCGCGGACCTCCCGGCGGCCCGGCTCGGCCCGGCCGTTCCCTGAGCCGGAATGTTGTCGCCGATCCCGCCATTACGGCAGGATCTTCTCGCCCTCGGCGCCGTGCTTGCGCTCCGGCCTGACGAGATCCTCGCGCGAGACGCCCATCCACATCACCAGCGGTGCCATGACCAGCACCGACGAGTAGATGCCGAAGCAGATGCCGATCGTCAGCGCCAGCGCGAAGTAGTGCAGCGTCTCGCCGCCGAAGAACAGGATCGACAGCACCATCATCAGCGTGCTTCCGTGGGTGATCATCGTCCGCGAGATCGTGCTGGTGATCGCGTTGTCGATGACGTGGGTCACGGTCGCCTTGCGCATCTTGCGGAAATTCTCGCGGATCCGGTCGGCGATCACGACGGACTCGTTCACCGAATAGCCCAGCACCGCGAGCACCGCCGCCAGCACCGGCAGCGAGAACTCCCACTGGAACAAGGCGAAGAATCCCAGGATGATGACGACGTCGTGCAGGTTGGCGATGATCGCCGCGATGGCGAAGCGCCACTCGAAGCGCATCGCGAGATAGCCGACGATGCCGAACGAGACCAGCAGCAGCGCCAGCGCGCCGTTTTCGTAGAGCTCCTTGCCGACCTGCGGGCCGACGAATTCAACGCGTTGCTGTCTGGCCGTCGGGTCGTCGGCCCGCAGCGCACCGAGGACGCGCTCCGAGAGCTGCGCGCTCGATACGCCGTCCTTCAGCGGCAGGCGGATCAGCGCGGTGTCGGAGCGGCCGAAGCTTTGCGCCGAGTAATCGCCCAGCCCGAGCGTGTCGATGGCGCCGCGCACGCGGCTGAAATCCACGGCGTGGCCGTAGACGACTTCGATGAGCGTGCCCCCCCGGAAATCGACGCCGAGGTTCAAGCCCCTCACGGCGAGGAAACCCACGGCGAGCACGAACGTCACGAGCGAAATCACGTTGAACGTGAGCGCAAACCGCATGAACGGGATGTCGCGCCGGATCCGGAAAAATTCCATGGTTCGAGCTCTCGTGTGGTGCGGTGTGGGCCGCGGCCTACTTCGCCGGGGTGCCGGCAGCAGGCGCGGGCCGCCAAACCTGGCCGATGGAGATCTTGGTCAGATGCTTGCGGCCGCCGTAGATGAGGTTGACGATCCCGCGCGAGACGAACACCGCCGAGAACATCGACGTCATGATGCCGAGGCAATGGACGACCGCGAAGCCGCGCACGGGACCGCTGCCGAAGACCAGCAGCGCGATGCCGGCGATCAGCGTCGTCACGTTCGAGTCGAGAATCGTGCCGAACGCGCGCTCGTAGCCCGCCGTCAGCGCCGCGTGCGGCGTCGCGCCCCAGCGCAGCTCCTCGCGAATGCGCTCGTTGATCAGCACGTTGGAGTCGATCGCCATGCCGAGCGTCAGCGCGATCGCCGCGATGCCAGGCAGGGTCAGCGTCGCCTGCAGCATCGACAGCAGCGCGACCAGCAGCAGCAGGTTGACCGACAGCGCGATCGTCGAGATGAGACCCATCAGCAGGTAATAGGCGCACATGAAGAGCGCCAGCACGATGAAGCCGTAGAAAACCGAGTTGAAGCCCTTGTCGATGTTCTCCTTGCCGAGCGAGGGTCCGATGGTGCGTTCCTCGACGATCTCCATCGGCGCGGCCAGCGCGCCGGCGCGCATCAGGAGCGCGATGTCGTTGGCCTCACGGGTGTTCATCCGGCCGCTGATCTGAACGCGCCCGCCGCCGATCTCCTCGCGGATCACCGGCGCGGTGATGACTTCGGCCTTGCCCTTCTCGACCAGCACGATCGCCATCCGCTTGCCGACGTTCTCGCGCGTCACTTCCTTGAAGATCCGGGCGCCCGTGCCGTCGAGGTTCACGTGCACCGCCGGCTCGTTGTTGCGCTGGTCGAACCCCGGCTGCGCGTCGTTGATCCGGTCACCTGTCAGCACCACCTGCCGGCGGACCAGCAGCGGCCCGCCGGAACGCTCGGTGTAGATGTCGCTGCCGAGCGGCGGCTGCCCCGCGAGCGCCGCCTCCAGCGCGCCGGCCTCGTCGTTCACCATGCGGATCTCGAGGGTTGCCGTGCGGCCGAGGATGTCCTTTGCGCGCGCGGTGTCCTGCACGCCCGGGAGCTGCACGACGACGCGGTCGGCGCCCTGCTGCTGGACGATCGGCTCGGCGACGCCGAGCTCGTTGACCCGGTTGCGCAGGATGGTGATGTTCTGCTGCACGGCGCCGTCCTGGATGCGCTTCTGCGCCTCGGGCTTCAGCGCGCCCACGAGGCGCAGCTCGCCTGCCGTCGCGTCGGCCTCGCGCAGCAGGAGGTCCGGGAACGCCTTTTCGATTTCGACCCGCGCCCGGTTGCGCTCCGCTTCGTCGCGAAAGCGGACCACGACGTTCGTTCCTTCACGAACGACGCCGGCGTACTGGACCTTCTTTTCCCGCATCAGCGAGCGGATGTCGGTGGTGTACCGGTCGGCGGCCTTGTCCAGCGCCGCCTTCATGTCGACCTGCAGCAGGAAGTGCACGCCACCGCGGAGGTCGAGACCGAGGTACATCGGCAGCGCGCGGATCGCGGTCAACCATTGCGGCGAGGCCGACAGCAGGTTCAGCGCCACGATGTAATTGTCGCCGACCTTCGCCTGCACGGCGTCCTTCGCCTTGAGCTGCGTGTCGGTGTCGTCGAAGCGGACCTTGATGCCCGTCGCGTCCAGCACCGCCCCGCGGTAGGGAATCGCCGCCGCCTTGAGCGCGTCCTCGACGGTGGACAGGAGGGCGGTGTCGATCTTCACCGTCGCCTTCGAGGTGGATACCTGGACGGCCGGCACCTCGGGGAAGAAATTCGGAATCGTGAAGAGGACGCCGACCCCAAGCGCGACGGCGATGACCAGGTATTTCCAGAGAGGGTATCGATTCATGGCGCCGTTGGAAACGGAAGTTCGGTGGCGGCAGCGGTTGAGCCCGCGTCAGGCCGGATCACTGTCCTGAGCGTCGCGCGGGATCGTGGGGCGGACGCGAATTGCCCGGGCCGGCGTCACAGTGCCTTGATCGTGCCTTTGGGCAGGAGTTGGGCGATCGCGGCGCGCTGGACGGTGACCTCGATGTTCGGCGCGATTTCGACCGTCACGTATTGGTCGCCCAGTTTCGCGATGCGTCCGAGCAGCCCGCCGGCGGTGACGACTTCGTCCCCCTTCTGGAGGGCTTCGAGCATCGCCCGTGCCTCCTTCGCCTTCTTCTGTTGCGGCCGGATGAGCAGGAAATAGAAGACGACGAAGATCGCGACCATCGGCAGGAACGCCATCAGGTCGCTGCCGAAGGGTGCCGCGGGCGCACTTTGCGCGTACGCCGGGGCGATCAAGAGGTCGATCAGCACGTTCTGGTCCTCCGCAAGAAAGGGGCTCACGCGAGTTCGGCCCTTTGCAGGGCCGTCCGGACGGGGCCGGGCGCGAATGGAAAGCCTGTTAGTCTACCACGCCCGCATCAGGCGCTGAACGGCCCCCACGCTCACTGTGTGCGGCTGCGCCGCATCCCGCTGCGCGGGACCAGCCTTCGGCTGTCCTGCGGCCTTCGGCCTGGTGTTCGCTGCCCCCCAAGGGGGCGCACAGGGCCCTACGGGGGGCCGGGCGGGCCCTGAGCCCCCTGCGCGCGGTCGGTGTGGAAAGCACGGGCCCACGCGTCGAAACGGCCCGCGGCGACGGCCTCGCGCATTCCGGCGGCAAGCCAAAGGTAGTAGTGCAGATTGTGGATCGTGTTGAGGCGGGCGCCGAGGATCTCGTTCACGCGCTGCAGGTGGTGGAGGTAGGCGCGCGTGAAACGGGTGCAGGTGTAGCAGCCGCAGCTGGCATCGAGCGGGCGTGTGTCCGTGCGGTGCGTCGCGTTGCGTATCCTGACGTCGCCGTAGCGCGTGAAGAGATGGCCATTGCGCGCGTTGCGCGTCGGCAGCACGCAGTCGAACATGTCGACCCCTGCCGCGACGCCGGCGACGATGTCCTCGGGCGTGCCCACGCCCATCAGATAGCGCGGCCGATCGGCCGGCAACCGTGGCGCGGTGTGCCCGAGCACCGCGAGCATTTCGTCCTTCGGCTCGCCGACCGACATCCCGCCGATCGCATAGCCGTCGAAGCCGATGTCGGTGAGCGCCCCGAGCGACGCGTCGCGCAGGTCGCCGAACATCCCGCCCTGCACGATGCCGAACAGCGCGTGCGGATTGGCGAGTCGGTCGAATTCGTCGCGCGAGCGCCGCGCCCAGCGCGCCGACAGCTCCATCGACGTCGCCGCTTCGTCGCGGGTCGCGGGGTACGCGGTGCATTCGTCGAACACCATGGCGATGTCCGAATCGAGCGTGCGCTGGATCTGCATCGAGATCTCGGGCGTGAGCAGCAGCCGGTCGCCGTTGACGGGAGACGCGAACGCCACGCCCTCCTCGTGCACCTTGCGCAACGGGCCGAGGCTCCACACCTGGAAGCCGCCGGAGTCGGTGAGGAGCGCCCGCGGCCAGCCCATGAATCGATGCAGCCCGCCATGCGCGGCGACGACCTCGACCCCGGGCCGGAGCCAGAGGTGAAACGTGTTGCCGAGCACGATCTGCGCGCCTAGCGCTTCGAGCTCGTTCGGCGCCATTGCCTTGACCGTGCCATAGGTGCCGACCGGCATGAACACGGGAGTGTCGACGGCGCCGTGCGCGGTTTCGAGCCGGCCGCGGCGCGCGCTACCCGACGTCGCCTGCAGCGTGAATTGCATCGGGACGATTGTAGCAGCGCCCGCGCCGCGATTCGCCCGCGTCAGTGCCCGCCCGGCCGCCCGAAGGGCACTGAGCGCCCCCGCGGGGGGCAGCGAACACCAGGCCGAAGGCCGCAGGACAGCCGGAGGCTGGTCCCGCGCAGCGGGATGCGGCGCAGCCGCACACAGTGAGCGTGGGGGCTGTTCAGCCCGGGGCGCGCGCACGCTCGAGCAGCATCGCGTCGCCATAGCTGAAGAAGCGATAGCGCTCGCGGATCGCGTGCGCGTAGGCAGCGCGGATGTTGTCGTGGCCGGCGAACGCGCACACGAGCATCAGCAGCGTCGATTTCGGCAGATGGAAATTGGTGAGGAGCCGCTCGACCACACGAAAGCGGTAACCCGGCGTGATGAACAGGCTTGTTTCCGCTGCGCCGGCCTGCAAGCGTCCCGCGTCGTCGGCCGCCGATTCGAGCGCGCGCAGGGTGGTCGTGCCGACCGCGACGATCCGGCCGCCGCGCGCGCGCGCCGCTTCCACGGCGACGACGGTCGTTGCGGGAATCCGGTACCACTCCGCGTGCATCCGGTGCGCGGAGAGGTCCTCGGTTTCCACCGGCTGGAACGTTCCGGCGCCGACGTGCAGGGTGACGAAGGCGGACACTATGCCCGCGCCCGTGAGCGCGGCGAGCATCGGCGCGTCGAAATGCAGGCCGGCGGTCGGCGCCGCTGCTGCGCCGGCGTGACGAGCGTAGACCGTCTGGTAACGCGCCGCATCGACCGCCGCGGCAGGACGCGTGATGTACGGCGGCAACGGCACGTCACCGTGACGCTCCAGATAGTCGAACAGCGACCCGACGCCGGCGAGGCGCAGCCGAAAGAAGCGACCGTCGCGCTCCAGCACGGTTGCGCGCACGCCGTCAGGCAGCAGCAGCTCGCCGCCCGGCTTGGGCGGATGGCTCGCGCGGAGCTGGAACACGGCTTCGTCCACCGCGATCGCGCGCTCGAGCAGCAGCTCG
Organism: uncultured beta proteobacterium; assembly: GCA_963823215.1. Taxonomy (GTDB): domain Bacteria; phylum Pseudomonadota; class Gammaproteobacteria; order Burkholderiales; family Casimicrobiaceae; genus CAIWHR01. Next base: position 87,946 of record CAWGKT010000012.1, on the reverse strand, counting down.
ACCTTGCCCCCCGTTGGTCGCGCTGCGCGCAACCGCGCCTTGATCACGCGCGTGTCGTTGAACACCACAAGATCGCCCGGCGCCAGGAGGTGCGGCAGGTCCGCGAACGCGCCGTCGGTGAACGTCGCTCCCTGTGCATGCAGCAACCGGCTGCCGGTGCGCGTCGGCGACGGCGTCTGCGCGATCAGCCCGGGCGGCAGCGAATAGTCGAAGTCGGAGAGCGTGCAGGGCGGCATCGAGATGTCGGCGCTATTTACATCGGCAGCCGCCGCACGGGCCGCTGCCGTTCCAGGCCATTGATTATCATGAGGTTGACGCGGCTGGCACGTGCCGTGCAACGGGTCGGGCGCGGGGCGACCTGCGCAATTGATGCAACTCCTCTGGCATGACTCCAAACCCCCGCGCTGTCGGGGGTTTTTTTTGAGGCCATTGGTGCCGGGAGGGGAAGTCGAATCCCCACGGTGTCACCACCGGCGGATTTTGAGTCCGCTGCGTCTACCAGTTCCGCCATCCCGGCATTGGGTGCGGGGCGCGTGGCGGCTCGCGTTGCCCGGCGGAGGTAAAGGCGGCATTATCGCGGAAACCGGCGCGATCGCCCAGCGCGTTTAGTCCCCGGCCCGCTGCCTGCATCCACGTCATCGCCTTTCCTCCGTCGTAAGCCAATGAGTGCAATCCGCGCCGTGCTGTTCGTGATGTGCGATCGGCGGCGGCGTGATCTCGACTCGGCCAGCGGCGCATCGGCCATGCCCGCGCGCATACCGGCTTGCGCGGGGCGCCCAGGCAGCGCCCACGGCGTGCGCATCGGCATGTGGTGAACAAGGCGGGGATCGGGGTACGATCGACCAGGCATTGGCTCGGAGGCGACGATGAAGACGATGGCGGATGACGGCAGGGCACGGCAGCTCGATCTCGTGCTCGGGCTGGTGCGAACTCGGACGACCGCCGTGCGACGCGAGGTGCTCGAGCGGTTCGTGGTCCGCTATTTCGGCCAGGTCGATCCCGAGGACCTCGCCGAGCGTGCGCCGGCCGACCTCTACGGCGCGGCGCTTTCGCACTGGAACTTCGGCCGCAGGCGCGAACCGGGCCATGCCCGCGTGCGCGTCTTCAATCCGTCGGTCGAGGATGACGGCTGGCAGTCGACGCACACGATCATCGAGATCGTCAACGACGACATGCCGTTCCTGGTCGATTCGGTGACGATGGAAGTCAACCGCCATGACCTGACGCTGCACCTGATCGTCCACCCGATCGTCGCGGTGGTGCGCGGCGACGACGGAATGCTCGCGGACGTCGCGGCGGAGGATGCGCGCGACCCGCAGCGCGAATCGTTCATCCATGTCGAGGTCGACCGGCTGATCGAGCCGGCACGTCGCGACGCATTGGCGCGGGACGTGGCGCGGGTGCTCGCCGACGTGCGGATGGCGGTCGCCGACTGGGCGAAGATGCGCGACCGGCTGCTGGCTGTCGTCGCCGAGATCGACGCACGTCCGCCGCCGTTGCCGGCGGCGGAGCTGACCGAGAGCAAGGCCTTCCTGTCCTGGCTCGCCGACGCCCACTACACGCTCCTCGCCTACCGCTGCCACGACCTGGTCGTGGTCGACGGTCAGGACGCGCTGAAGATTGTCCCCGGGTCGAGCCTGGGCTTCCTGCGCGAGGACGCGACCATGCAGGTCGCGACGAGCTTCGCGGCGCTGCCGGCGGAGGTCCGCGCCTACGCGCGGGTCCCCGACCTCCTGATCGTCACCAAGGCCAATGCGCGCTCGACCGTGCACCGCCCCGGCTATCTGGATTATGTCGGCATCAAACGCTTCGACGCAGCGGGCAATGTGTGCGGCGAGCATCGCTTCCTCGGTCTGTATTCCTCGACCGCGTACAGCGCCAGTCCGGCGGATATTCCACTCCTGCGCCGCAAGACGGCCAACGTCGTTGCCCGGGCGGGGGTCGCGCCCGGCAGCCACGCCGGCAAGGCGCTGCTCAACATTCTCGCGGGCTATCCGCGCGACGAGCTGTTCCAGACGAGCGAGGACGAGCTGCTGCGCACGGCGATGGGCATCCTGCACCTCGGCGAGCGGCAGCGGTTCCGGCTGTTCGTGCGGCGCGATCCCTTCGAGCGTTTCCTCGTGTGCCTCATCTACGCGCCGCGCGAGAACTACACGACGGAGTTGCGCGAGAAGTGGCAGGCGATCCTGCACGACGCGTTCAACGGGACGAGCTCGGAATTCAACGTGCATCTGTCGGAGTCGGTGCTGGCGCGCGTGATGATCACCGTGCGCACGACGCCAGGCAATATTTCCGCATTCGACGTCCGCGAGCTGGAGGCACGGCTCGCGCTGGCGGCGCGGCGCTGGGACGACGATCTCAGGGATGCCCTGATCGACACGCTCGGCGAGGCACGCGGCAACGAGCTCTTCCACCGTTTTGCCGCGGCGTTGCCTGGCGCCTACCGCGAGGATTTCACCGCCCGCGCGGCGGTGCCCGACATCGAGATGATGGCGCACCTCTCGGCTGCGGAGCCGCTGGGCATGAGCCTCTATCGTCCGCTGGAGGCGGAGCCGGGCACGCTGCGGTTCAAGCTCTTTCATCTGGGCGCACCGGTGACCTTGTCGGACAGCCTGCCGATGCTGAAGCGCATGGGACTCAAGGTGCAGGACGAGCGTCCCTACCGCGTGTCACCGCCGGACCATGCGCCGGTCTGGCTCCACGATTTCGGCATGCAGACGCGGCTGGCCGACGCCGACGTCGAGATCCACGGGTTGCATGCGGTGTTCGAAGACGCGTTCGGCCGCATTTTCCGCGGCGAAGTGGAGAACGACGACTTCAACCGGCTGGTGGTTGCCGCGCGCATGCCCGCCGCGGAAATCGTCGTGTTGCGGGCGTACGCGAAATACCTTCGCCAGATGGGCTTTCCGCTGTCGCAGGCATTCGTCGAATCGACGCTGGTGGCGAACGCGGACATTGCCGCCGAGCTCGTAGCGCTGTTCAAGGCGCGTTTCGATCCGGAAGCGCAGGCTCAAGGTGACGCCGCCGCCGCGGCGTGCAGGCGCGCCGTCGAGACCGCGCTCGAAGCGGTGGACAATCTCTCCGAGGATCGCGTGCTGCGGCAGCTGCTGGCGCTGATCCTCGCAACGACGCGCACCAATTTCTGGCGCCGCGATGCCGAAGGGCGTCCGCGCAGTTTCCTGTCGTTCAAATTCGATCCCGCGAAGGTGCCGGGCCTCCCGGAACCGCGGCCGATGTTCGAGATATTCGTCTATTCGCCGCGCTTCGAGGGTGTCCATCTGCGCGGCGGCCGGGTCGCGCGCGGCGGCCTGCGCTGGTCGGATCGGCCGGAGGATTTCCGCACCGAGGTCCTCGGGCTCGTCAAGGCGCAGATGGTCAAGAACATCGTCATCGTGCCGGTCGGCTCGAAGGGAGGCTTCGTGCTCAAGCGCGCGCCTTCGCCGGCCGACCGCGACGCGTACATGAAGGAGGGAATCGCCTGCTACAAGGACTATCTGCGCGCGCTGCTCGATCTCACCGACAACCGCGTCGGCGACCGGATCGTGCCGCCGCCGCAGGTTAGGCGGCACGATTCCGACGATCCGTATCTCGTCGTCGCGGCGGACAAGGGCACGGCGACGTTCTCCGATTACGCGAACGCGATCAGTCGCGAGTACGGATTCTGGCTCGATGATGCGTTCGCATCGGGAGGCTCCGCGGGCTACGACCACAAGGCGATGGGCATCACGGCGCGCGGCGCGTGGGAGTCCGTCAAGCGCCATTTTCGCGAAATGGGCGTGGACACGCAGGCGACCGACTTCACCGTCGCGGGCATCGGCGACATGTCGGGCGACGTTTTCGGCAACGGCATGCTGCTGTCGCCGCACATCCGGCTCATCGCGGCGTTCGATCACCGGCACATCGTCCTCGATCCGAATCCGGATCCGGCATCCTCGCTGCGCGAGCGCGAGCGGCTGTTCAGGCTGCCGCGGTCGACGTGGGCCGACTACGACGCGAAGCTCCTGTCCACCGGCGGCGGCATCCATCCCCGGAGTGCCAAATCGATCGCGATCACGCCGGAGGTCAGGGCGGCGCTGGACATCACCGTCGACACGCTGGCGCCGAACGAGCTCGTCAACGCGATCCTGAAGGCGCCGGTCGACCTCCTGTACAACGGTGGCATCGGCACCTACGTCAAGGCCACGGCCGAGACGCACGCGGAAGTCGGGGACCGGGCGAACGACGCGCTGCGCGTCGACGGCCGCGAGCTGCGCTGCAAGGTGCTGGTCGAGGGCGGCAACCTCGGTTGCACGCAGCTCGGGCGCATCGAGTTCGCGCAGGCGGGCGGACGCATCTGCACCGACGCGATCGACAATTCCGCGGGCGTCGACACGTCGGATCACGAGGTGAACATCAAGATCCTGCTCGGCCTCGCCGTGGGCGACGGCGAGCTCACCGGAAAGCAACGCAACGCGCTGCTCGCGGAGATGACCGACGACGTTGCCGCGCTGGTGCTGCGCGACAACTACTTCCAGACGCAGGTGCTTTCGGTGACCGGGCGCATCGCGCCCGAGCTGCTCGACGCGCAGCAGCGATTCGTCCAGTACCTGGAGAAGGAGGGGCGACTGCATCGCGCGATCGAGTATCTGCCCTCGAACGAGGAATTCACCGAGCGGCGGGCGAACGGGCAGGGCCTCACGGCCCCGGAGCGGGCAGTCGTGCTCGCCTACGCCAAGATGTGGCTCTTCGACGAGCTCGTCGCATCGGGCCTGCCCGACGATCCCTGGGTCGCGAGCGTGCTGGCCCGCTATTTCCCCGCGGCGCTTGCCGAACGCTATTCCGCCTACATGGACCGGCATCCGCTGAAGCGCGAGATCATCGCGACCCATGTGACCAACAGCATGCTGAATCGTGTTGGCAGCACCTTCGTGCACCGGCTCCTGGAGGCCACCGGCGCGCGACCGCACGAGGTCGTGCGCGCCTATCTGCTGAGCCGCGAAGTCTTCGGCTTCGTCGCGCTCTGGACGGCAATCGAAGCGCTCGACAGCAAGGTGGACGACGCACTGCAGTCCGCGATGCTGATCAGCATGAGCCGTGAGCTGGAGCGTGGCACGACCTGGTTCCTGCGCTCGCGCCGGCTCGGTGAGGACATGGCCGCGACCATCGCCCACTTCGCGCCGCGCGTCGAGGCGCTGGCGGCGGGGTTGCCGGCGCTGCTCGACGCGCCCGGTCGTGCGCGAATCGCCGCGGCGGTCGGGGACCATGTCGCCAAGGGCGTTCCGGAGGCGCTGGCGGGGCGCGTCGTGACGCTGGACAGCCTGTACCTGACCCTCGACATCGTCGAGGTCGCCGGCGTCACGCGCCGGCCCGTCGAGCTGGTCGCGGAGATTTATTTCGAGCTCTCGACCCGGCTCGAATTGCCGTGGCTGCGCGAGATGATCGCGCGCCTGCCTGGCGACGAACATTGGCAGTTGCTCGCGAAAACCGCGATGGACGACGACCTATCGGGGCTGCAGCGATCCATCGCCAGCGAAGTGCTGAGCGGCGCCGCCGGCATCTCCACGCGGGACGAGTTGCTCGCATCGTGGCAGGAGCGCAACCGGCGCGCCACGGAGCGTGCGCGGCGGCTGCTGGACGAACTGCGCGCGGCGCCCGCAACCGACGCGTCGATGCTTGCCGTGGCGTTGCGCGAGTTGCGCAATCTCGGCTGACCGGCGCCGAGGCCGCCGGAGCGGGACCGGTGATGAACCTGGCGGCGGAACTTCTCGCGCGGGGCCGGGACGACGCCACGGCGCTCGTCGCCGATGGCGTGTCGATGACCTACGCGGAATTGCGGCGAACGGTCGCGCAGGCTGCCGGCGCCTGGCGAACGATGGGCGTGAACCCCGGGGAGCGCGTCGCGGTCGCGCTGGCCGACGATGCCGACTCGGTTGCGGCATTTCTCGGCGCGATTTCTGGCGGCGCGGTCGCCGTGGCATTGAATCCCAGGCTCGCGCCGGGCGACCGGGATGCCCTCGCCGTGGAGGGAGGTTACGCGGCGTGGCTGGGCGAGGATGGGGCACCTGCACCTGCAGCTGTGGCGAGGACGGTGTCGCGCAGCGCGTGGCGTATCCGCGTGAATGCTGCCACCGCCACCACCGCGGCGGTGGCAACCTGTTCCCCGGAGATGCCCGCGTTCTGGCTTTACTCGTCGGGGACGACCGGGCTGCCGAAAGCCGTCATGCATGCGCACCGCGTCGTCGCGGCCGTGGCGCGTTGTGGCATCGAGGTGTTCGGCATAGACGCCTCCGATCGCCTGTTCGCGCCATCGCGCCTCTTCTTCGCGTATCCGCTGGCCAACAGCCTTTTCACCGGTCTCGCGTGCGGCGCGACCGTGATCCTGCAGCGGGAATGGCCGACCGTCGACAATGTGACGGCGACGGCCGCGCGCGATCGACCGACCGTGTTCTTCGGCGTACCCGCGTTTTATCGCGCCCTGTTGCACGAGGGCAAGGCCGGGGCAATCGCACGTGGCCTCCGGCTCGCGGTGTCCGCCGGCGAGGCCATCGCCCCGGCGCTGGCGGAGCAATGGCGTATCGTGACCGGAGTCCCGATCTGGGACGGTTACGGCACGTCGGAAACGCTCGCGCTGATGCTCGTCGGGCGCCCGCAGTCCGGCGCTGCGACCGTGCTTCGGTCCGCGCCCGGTGTGGCTGTTGCCTCCGCGATCGCGGAAGCCGGTCTGTACCACCTGACATTGCGCGCGCCGACGGTTGCCCTTGGCTACCGGAACCGCGAAGCCGAAGAGCGCGCGTCATTCCGTCTCTCCGGCTTCACTCCCGGCGATCGGTTCGCGCCGGCCGCGGATGGCTGGCATTACGCCGGTCGCGCCGACACGCTCGTGAAAGTGCGCGGTCGCTGGGTCAGCCTGCCCGACGTCGAAGCCGCAATCGCCGTGGCGGCCGGGCCCGCGGTGCGCGAGGTCGCGTTGATCGCGCTCGCAGACGGGGACGGTCTCACCACGCTCGCGGTGGCCTATGTGAGCGACGGCGACGCAGCCGCCGCATCGGCGGCGTTGCAACGCGCTCTGGCGCCGTTGCCGCGCTATCAGCGCCCGACACGCTGCATTGCGATTGATGCGCTGCCCCGCACGGTCACCGGCAAGCTGCTGCGGAGGGAACTCGTCGCGCGCCTCCAACGGGACGCGGCTACGTAGCCGAAACGATGCTGCGGCCCGACGTCAGGCACCGGCCCTGTCGCGTTCGTACGTGACATAAGCGTAGGCGAACCCGCCGGGCCGGTCCGGTGGGCGGACTTCGCGCGCGGTCTCCCGCCAGTCGTTGCGCTCGAACGACGGAAACCGCACGTCGCCGTCGAAATTGTGCGCGATTTCCGTCAGGTGCAGCGTCGCGGCGAACGGCATGGCGACGCGATAGATTTCCCCGCCACCGATGCAGAACACGGGCTCCGGCATCCGGACGCAGTCGAGCGCCGCGGCGAATGAAGGTACGGTATCGGCACCCGCGGCGGCATAGCCGTTCTGCCGCGTCACGACGATGTTCTGCCGCCCCGGCAATGCGCGCGGCAGCGACTCCCAGGTCTTGCGGCCCATGACCACGGCGTGTCCCAGGGTCAACGCGCGAAAGCGCTTGAGGTCCTCGGGAAGTCGCCACGGTAGCTGGTTGTCCGCGCCGATGACGCCATTTGCGGCAACGGCGGCGATCAGCGCTATCCGGGGCGGGGCCGGGGCACCGGTCGCCGTACCCGCCGCGGGTGAATTTTGCCCCGCTCGCCGCGGTGCCGCCCGGTGGGGTGTCATAATTACCGCAGATTATAGCGGCGGCTCGCGTGTATTACCCCCGTTCGTTCCTCAAATTCATCCTGCTCGGCTTCCTGCTGGTGAGCCTGCCGCTGCTCTACGCGCTGGGCGAGCTGATCCTGTCCCTCGACCAGTTGCAGACGCAGGGTCGGGAGGCGGTGCAGCAGGCGGCCCAGGCGGGACGCGCCAGCCGGCAGCTGTTCGAGCAGACCGGAACGCTCGAGCGCATCGTGCGGCAGCATCTGATTCTCGAGGACAGCGCGCTGCTCGACGACTACGATCGCGTCCGTCAGGAATTCCGGAGCACGGCGGCGCAGCTCGCATTGCTGCCGCTCGATCCCGAACCGTTGGCGTCGCTTGCGGCGCTGACGGACAGCGAGGGCAGGCTCCGCGGCCTGTTGGCGATGCCGCAGCGGTCGGCGGAAACGCAGGCCCAGCTGGCGGAAGGCTACGCGCGCCTCGCCGATCGCGCGCGGACGATGCTCGCCGCCACGAACCGGCTGACCGAAAGCGCCATCGAGCGCCTGCACGAGATCGCGACGCAGGGACGGCAGAAGTGGTTGTTCCTCGCGCTCGCCACGGCGGCCATCGCGCTCGCGCTGGCGATTCTCTTTGCCGTGCTGATCGCGCGTCCGATCCGGCAGCTCGATCAGGCGATCCGCCGGATGGGCACCGCCGATTTCGGGCACCGAATCGAGGTCAACGGGCCGCAGGACCTGCGCTACCTGGGACAGCGGCTCGAATGGCTGCGTTCGCGGTTGCACGATCTCGAGGAGCAGCAGAACCGTTTTCTGCGACACGTATCGCACGAGCTCAAGACCCCGCTGACCGCAGTGCGCGAGGGCGCTGAATTGCTGCGCGACAATGTGGGCGGCAAGCTGTCGCCGGAGCAGCGCGAGATCGTGGGCATCGTGCGCCAGAACACGCTGTCGCTGCAGAAGCTGATCGAGGACCTGCTCAATTACCACCAGACGCGCGCGCTGGAACCACAGGCAGCGGGGTCCGTTTCCATGTCCGAGGTGGTACGGCGCGTGCTGAGCGAGCACAAGCTCGCGGCGCTGGCGCGAATGGTGACGTTGGAGCAGCAACTGGAGCCCGCGCTGGTGATCGGTGACGCCGTCAAGCTGCGCACCATCGTCGACAATCTCGTATCCAACGCGATCAAGTACTCGCCGCGATCGGCGTCGATCGTGGTGGCGCTGGGTATCGAGCGCGGCTTTGCCGTGCTGGACGTTGTCGATTGCGGCCCCGGCATCGACCGGCAGGATCGCGAGCGGATCTTCGACTCGTTCTACCAGGGCGCCCCGCCCGTGGATGGCCGCGTCAAGGGATCCGGCCTCGGCCTTGCGATCGCACGTGAATATGCGCTCGCTCATGGTGGCAGGATCGAGGTCCGGGATCGTGCGGATCATGAGAGCGGCGCCCACTTCCGGTTGTGGTTGCCGCTGGCGGCCAGTGGCGTGGGGACCTCCGCGCGCTCCGACGAAAGCGCGGACGCGCCGGTCACGCTGATGGGGGGGCGATGATTTCGCACCTGGCGCTGCTCCTCGCCGCTGCCGTCGTTGTGTTAGCCGGCTGCGCGACCCCGGCCCCGCTGACAACTGTTCCGGTCGTCGCGCCGGTCGTGGCACCGGTCGAGCCCGCGGCGCCGGTGGTCGTTCCGCCGGTGGCGCTGATCGAGTATCCGCCGCTCGAGCCGGTCGCGGCGACGGTCGCGCCCGTCGCGGGTCCTGCTCCGGTGGTCTCCCCGCCGGAAACGGCGCGGGCGCCGGAGCCCGTCCGGGAGGCCGCGGTGCCCATCGTGGCGACCGAGCCGACCGAGGAGCAGCAACTCGGAAGCCTGCTGTTCGACCTCCAACGGTTCGGGGCAATGAATGCGGACGAGATCCGGCGCGAGCAGAACGTGACCACGCAGCTTTTCACGCGCCAGCGCAACGACTTCAACCGGATCCGCCTGGCGGTGCTCCACACGCTGACCAAGACTCCGCAGGACGATCAGCGCGCGATGCAGCTGCTGGATAGCGTGGTCAAGAACAATCCGGGATCCCCCGGGGCCAAGCAACTCGCCGCGGTGCTGCAGGTCCAAGTGGCCGAACGCATGCGCGCGGTCCGGGACGAGCAGCAGAAGGCGGATGCGGCCGTGAAGAAGCTCGAGGCGCTACGGAACATGGAGCGCGATCTGCTGCGCGACCGCATCCGCAGCGGCGGGGGTGGGGGCGGCGGCGGGTCCAGCGGGGGTGGCGGTGGTGGAGGTGGCGGTTGAGGCCGGACATAAGACGACGACGATGAACCCTGCCGACATTCTGCTGGTCGACGACGATCCCGACCTGCTCAAGCTCATCAGCCTGCGGCTGTCTTCCGCGGGCTATCGCGTGCGCACGGCCGACAGCGGCGAGGCTGCGCTCGCTTCGCTCGCCGTAGCCCGGCCAGGGGTGGTGATTTCCGACCTGCGCATGCCCGGAATCGACGGCCTTCAACTGTTCGAAGCGATCCACCGCGAGCATCCCGCGTTGCCAGTGATCATCCTCACGGCGCACGGGACGATTCCGGACGCGGTCGCTGCGACGCAGCGCGGCGTGTTTGGGTTTCTGACCAAGCCGTTCGACAGCCAGGAGCTCCTGCAGAAGGTCGCGGCCGCGCTTCGCGTCGCCGGCGATTCGTCGATCAGGGACGCGGGCACGACGGGCGAGTGGCGCGCAGGGATCATCACCCGCAGTCCGCGGATGGAGGACTTGCTGCGGCAGGCGCGCCTGGTCGCCGACTCGGACGCAAGCCTGCTCATCTACGGCGACTCCGGTACGGGTAAGGAGCTCCTCGCGCGCGCGATCCACCGCGCCGGCCCGCGGCGCGACAAGGCGTTCGTGGCCGTCAATTGCGGGGCGATCCCCGAGCCGCTCCTCGAATCGGAACTTTTTGGCCACGCGCGCGGGGCCTTCTCCGGGGCGGTCCAGGCGCACAAGGGCCTGTTCCAGGCGGCGGACGGAGGAACGATCTTCCTCGACGAGATCGGCGACATGCCGCTGGCGTTGCAGGTGAAGCTGCTACGGGTGCTCCAGGAGGGTGAAGTGCGACCCGTGGGGGCGACACAGCCCATACCCGTCGATGTCCGCGTGATCTCGGCGACGCACCGCGACCTCGATGCGCAGAAAGCCTCCGGCCGGTTCCGCGAAGACCTCTATTACCGTCTCAACGTGGTATCGCTCAAGCTGCCGGCGCTTGCCGATCGTCGCGAGGACATCCCGCTGCTTGCGACGCACTTCCTGCGCCGCCTCGCCGAGCGCTACAAGCGGACGGTGCCGACGCTTGCGCCGGACGCCATGGCGTTGTTGATTGCGGCACCCTGGCCCGGCAACGTGCGGCAGCTGCTGAATCTGCTCGAGCAGGCGGTGGCGCTTGCAACGACGAATCTCATCCCGGAATCGCTCGTCCAGGGGGCCTTGCGCGAGGATGCCAGCGCGCTGGTGCCGTTTGAAGAGGCGCGCAAGACCTTCGAGCGGGACTATCTGGTGCGGCTGCTCAAGATCACGAGCGGCAACGTGACGCAGGCCGCGCTTCTGGCCAAGCGCAACCGTACCGAGTTCTACAAGCTCCTGCAGCGGCACCGGCTCGAGCCCGCCATGTTCAAGGAAGGCAAGGAACCCTGACGGCGCCCGTGCGCGGGACAGCGTTGGCGGCCCCCGTCGAAAGGGCGGTGTCAACGGGGCGATCCCGCCTGTCGCGCGGCCTCTCCGCCTATTCCAATGTCATGATTTCAATTGGGTCGGGGGCAACCTGGGCTACGCTTGTCGTCCAAGAGCGACATATAAAGCCTTGCATATTCATCGCATTAGCGTAATTGACACAATACCTGTCGGCAAAATGCGACAAAACCCTTTTGCCCGCCGGAAATCCCCAACAGCAAATGCCATGCCCGCAAGGCGGGCCCCAGAGGGGGAATCGCCAAACGGGCATGTGCTGGCGCGAGGCGATTTTCCATGGCATGTGAATTGCTTTGCTGTAATTGAACAGCAACCGATAACGACTCAACGATCATGGACGCCTTCTCGCCCGAACTCGCGGAACACTGGCTCGCCGGCCAGCCGATGTCGGCCGACGAGCGCGCCGGCGGACGGAGCGAGGATTCGCTGTCGCCAGCCCAACAGGTAGCCTGGGAGGAACTCGCCGAGCGCGTCAACGCGGCGCGCAGCGTTTACTGATCCCAACAAGCATTCGTCGAGGTGAATCGGCCGCGTAGCCCGAACATGGCTTCGCAACCCGGGTCGCTTCCGACAACCGGTCCCCCTTGCCCGCTATCTTCCTCCCGGCGGGCTTTTTTTTGCCAGGTCTACTTGCCCCTCTATTGCGTGGCAAAGGTCCTTGTCGCGGCAATCGAGATGGAACCACATGGCGACCAGCCGCGATCGACCTTAGACGCTACACGATCTGGCAGGCGTCGTCGAAGGCAAGCCGCGGTGCGCGGGGATGGAGCTTCGCCGGGTCGCCGTAGCCGAGATTGCACAGGAAGTTCGACTTGACCTTGCCTTCCGGGAAGAAGGTGGCGTCGACCTTGGCGTTGTCGAAGCCGCCCATCGGCCCGCAGTCGAGACCCAGTGCACGCGCGGCTATGATCAGGTACGCGCCCTGCAATGTCCCGCTCTGATACGCCGTCGTCCGGGCGAGTTCCGGCCGGCCCACGAAGGCGCTCCGCGCATCGCGGTGCGGAACGAGCAGCGGCAGCTTTTCGTAGAACTCCAGATCGTGCGCGATGATCGCCGTCGCCGGCGCCGCCATCGTCTGCGCCACATTGCCGGCATCCAGCGCGGGTCGCAGCCGCTCCTTGGCCTCCGGGCTCCTGACGAATGCGATTCGCGCCGGGCAGCAGTTGGACGACGTCGGCCCCCACTTCATCAATTCGTAGATAGCGCGCAGCGTTTCGTCGGTGACGGGGCGGGCCGTCCAGTTGCGGTGCGTGCGGGCGGCGCGAAAGATGCAGTTCAGGGCTTCGGCGGAAAGAGACATCGAGTTTCCTTTACGATCCGCGCCGGGCCGTCAGCGCATGGCCTTGAAGCGTCGGGGACCCGCACCGATGTTAACAACAAGGCACCGCGAGCGGTCGGGTGATTATCTGTGGCTATCGATGACATTGGAACAATCAATTGGACGTATGGAAGACCGGGCGCGCAGAATCATGGTGTCGTCGGCAAAGCGATGCGCCGCCGGTCGAATATTCCGTCGCGCGGGCCGGAGGCGGTGGTTTGGCGCGGTCAACTGAAGGAGAAGCTCGATGAAGAGTCTCAAGGGCACCAAGACGCACGACAATCTGAAGGCTGCATTCGCCGGCGAATCGCAGGCGAACCGGCGTTACCTGTATTTCGCCAACAAGGCCGACGTCGAAGGGCAGAACGACGTCGCGGCCGTGTTCCGGTCGACGGCCGAAGGCGAGACTGGCCATGCCCACGGCCATCTCGACTACATCGCGCAGGTGGGCGATCCGGCGACGGACCTGCCGATTGGCGCCACGCGCGCGAACCTGAAGGCGGCGATCGCCGGCGAGACGCACGAATATACGGACATGTATCCGGGCATGGCCAAGGCCGCGCGCGGTGAGGGCTTCGAAGAGATCGCCGACTGGTTCGAAACGCTGGCGAAGGCCGAGCGGTCGCATGCGAATCGCTTCCAGAAGGCCCTCGACGTATTGGCCGATTGAGCCTTGTGGCTGGCGTTGGAGCGTCGCGGAAAGCGCGACGCCCGACGCCCGGCCAACGCGTCGCGGGATCCGCGGCGTGGCTGGCTTGATCGCCCCGGTGAAGCTCCGGTACTCCCGCCGGGCCGTCATGCCCGCAGGAACACTTACGTCCTTATTCCGAGGCCCCGCAGAAAATGACTGCCCGCGAAGGTAACCTGCAGGCGCCCACGCGCCATTCGCTCGATTGGCGCAGCCCTGGGTTCTACGACGAAGCGGCGCTCGAGCGCGAACTGGAGCGCGTGTTCGATATCTGTCACGGCTGCCGGCGCTGCGTCAGCCTGTGCCAGTCGTTCCCGACGCTGTTCGACCTCGTCGACAACAGCAAGACGATGGAAGTCGATGGCGTTGCCAAGGCGGATTACGCGAAGGTTGTCGAGCAGTGCTACCTCTGCGACCTCTGCTACATGACGAAGTGCCCGTACGTTCCGCCGCACGAGTGGAACGTCGACTTCCCGCACCTGATGCTGCGCGCCAAGGCAGTGGAATTCCGGAAAGGCAAGACGAAATTCCGCGACCGCCTGCTCACGAGCACCGACCGCGTCGGTCGGCTCGCCACGATTCCCGTTGTCGTGCAGATGGTCAACAAGGCCAACACGATGCCGTCGGCGCGCAAGCTGATGGACAAGGTGCTCGGCGTGGCGTCGGGCGCGAAGCTGCCGCCCTACGACGGCGCGCGCTTCCGGGAGACGGCGAAGTCGACGGTCGCGTGGCCGGTCCGCGACGGCGCGCGCACACCCGGGAAGGTGGCGGTCTTCGCGACGTGCTACATCAACTACAACGAGCCCGGCATCGGCCACGATCTGCTGCAGATCCTCGCGCACAACGAGGTGCCGTACCGGATCGTCGAGAAGGAGGCCTGCTGCGGGATGCCGAAGCTCGAGCTCGGCGATCTCGAAGCGGTCGAGAAGCTCAAGGACATCAACATCGGCCCGCTGGCCGCGCTGGCCCGCGCGGGCCACGCCATCATGACGGCCGTTCCTTCGTGCACGCTGATGTTCAAGCACGAGCTGCCGCTGATCTTTCCGGAGGATCCGGACGTCAAGGCCGTGGCGGACGCGATGTTCGACCCGTTCGAGTACCTGGTGCTGCGCGACAAGGACGGCCTGCTGCGGAAGGATTTCAAGGCGTCCGCTGGGCAAGGTGAGCTACCACATTCCCTGCCACGCGCGCGTGCAGAACGTCGGCCAGAAGACGCGCGAAGTGCTGGAGTGGATTCCCGGGACCGTTGTCAACACGGTCGAGCGTTGCGCGGGCCACGACGGGACCTACGGCGTGAAGAGCGAGTTCTTCGCCGCATTCGATGAAGATCGGCAAGCCCGTCTTCCGGCAGATGGGCGAGACCGCGCCCGACTATGTCTGCTCCGACTGCCCGATCGCCGGCCGCCGCATCATGCAGGGCATCGAGGAGTCCGGCAGCGAGCATCGCGCGCGCAAGGAGCATCCGCTGACGCTGGTGCGGATGGCCTACGGACTATGAGCGAGCGCGACGGGAGCGCCGCGCCGATGAACCCACCACGAAACGAACGTCACCCCGAACAGGAGCATCCTTATGGCACATGAAGGCTATCACGAGCCGGTCGACAGGCTCACCCCGGAGACGATGGATTTCCATCGCGCCGTGGTCTCGCTGATCGAGGAGCTCGAGGCGGTCGACTGGTACAGCCAGCGTGTCGACGCCTGCACCGACCCCGAGCTCAGGGCGATCCTCGCGCACAATCGCGACGAGGAGATCGAGCACGCGTCGATGACGCTCGAGTGGATCCGCCGCAGGAACGCCGTGTTCGACCGGGAGCTGCGCGAGGCGCTGTTCAAGACCGGCCCGATCACGGGCCAGCACTGATGCCCGCCATGGCCGTGATCACCCGCGACAGCCTGCTGCCGCTCGAGGCGTACGCCAGGGCGCGCCCCGAGTTCCGCGAGCGCGTGCTGGCGCACAAGAAAGCGCGCACCGTGCATCTGGGCGAGCACGTGACGCTGCTGTTCGAGGACGAGCTGACGATGCGCTACCAGATCCAGGAGATGCTCCGGATCGAGAAGATGTTCGAGGAGGATGGCATCCGCGACGAGCTCGACGCCTACAACCCGCTCGTGCCCGACGGCACGAACTTCAAGGCGACGATGCTGATCGAATACGAGGATCGCCGACGCGCGGAAGTCGGCGCTTGCCCGGCTGCATCGGCATCGAGGATCGCGTCTGGGTCGCAGGTCGACGGCTGTGCCCGGGTGCACGCGATCGCCGACGAGGATCTGCCGCGCGAGAACGACGAGCAAGACCTCCGCGGTGCATTTCCTGCGCTTCGAGCTGACCCCGGAGATGGTCGTCCGCGCTGAGCCGCGGCGCCGGGCTTGGCGTCGGCGTCGACCATCCTGCGTACGACTTCGTGATCTCCGGCGTGGCCCCGGCGACCCGCGCGGCGCTCGCCGCCGACATCGCTTAGTAAGCGCCTGCGCCGGCTGGCCCGACGGGCCGGCCACGGTGCCTTGCGGTCAGGACGCGCGGTCCGCGGGACCCGCGCTCAGTCGCGAAAATTGCCGAACTGGACCGGGAAATCGGTGATCGACTTCTTCACCAGCGCGATCGCGTCCTGCAGGTCGTCGCGCTTGGCGCCGGAGACGCGCACGGCGTCGCCCTGGATCGACGCCTGCACCTTCGATCTTGCTGTCCTTGATCAGCTTGACGATCTTCCTGGACAGCTCCTGCTCGATGCCGACGCGGATCGTCACGACCTGCTTCACCTTGTTGCCCGAGATCTTCTCGACGTCGCCGTACTTGAGCGAGCGGATGTCGACGCCGCGCTTGGTGAGCTTGCCGGTCAGGATGTCGGTGACCTGCTTCAGCTTGAAGTCGTCGTCGGCGTAGATCGTCAGCGTCTTTTCGGCGTGCTCGACCCGCGCGTCCGAGCCCTTGAAGTCGAAGCGCGTCGAGACTTCCTTGTTGGTCTGGTCCAGGGCGTTGCGGACCTCGACCTGGTTCACTTCGGAGACGATGTCGAATGAGGGCATGATGGCGACGCGGGGTGGGGACCGGTGCGACCCTAGCACGATCGCCGCAACCGGACAACACGCGCCTCGCTGCGGCACGGACTCGGCTAGAATGGGCTGTCTTTCACTCCGACTTCGCGCTGGCCCCCCCTCCTCATGTCGCACATCCTGCAGAACCTTCCCGTCGGCCAGAAGGTCGGCATCGCGTTTTCCGGCGGTCTCGACACGAGCGCCGCGCTGCACTGGATGCGGGCGAAGGGCGCGATTCCGTACGCGTACACCGCGAATCTCGGCCAGCCGGACGAGCCGGACTACGACGAGATACCGCGCCGCGCGCTGCAGTACGGCGCGCGAAGCGGCAAGGCTCGTCGATTGCCGCGCGGCACTCGTCGCCGAAGGGATCGCGGCGCTGCAGGCCGGCGCATTCCACATCTCGACGGGCGGGGCGACCTACTTCAACACGACACCGCTCGGGCGTGCCGTCACCGGCACGATGCTCGTCGTCGCGATGCGCGATGACGACGTCCACATCTGGGGCGACGGCAGCACGTTCAAGGGCAACGACATCGAGCGCTTCTACCGCTACGGGCTGCTCGCCAATCCCAGTCTGCGCATCTACAAGCCGTGGCTCGACGCGGCGTTCATCGACGAGTTGGGCGGCCGCAAGGAGATGTCGGAATACCTGACCCGTGCCGGGTTCGGTTACCGGATGAGCGCGGAGAAGGCGTACTCGACGGACTCGAACCTGCTGGGAGCGACGCACGAGGCGAAGGACCTCGAGTTCCTGGACAAGGGCATGCGCATCGTCGAGCCGATCATGGACGTGGCGTTCTGGCGCGACGACGTCGTCGTCAAACCCGAGACGGTCGCCATACGCTTCGACGAGGGCCGGCCCGGTCGCGCTGAACGGCGTCACGTTCGCCGACGAGGTCGCGCTCGTGCTCGAGGCCAACGCGATCGGCGGCCGGCACGGCATCGGCATGAGCGACCAGATCGAGAACCGGATCATCGAGGCGAAGAGCCGCGGGATCTACGAAGCGCCCGGGATGGCGCTGCTGCACATCGCCTACGAGCGCCTGGTCACCGGCATCCACAACGAGGACACGATCGAGCAGTACCGCGACAGCGGCCGCCGGCTCGGGCGCCTGCTCTACCAGGGACGCTGGTTCGACTCGCAGGCGATGATGCTGCGCGAAACGGCGCAACGGTGGGTCGCGCGCGCGGTCACGGGCGAGGTGACGCTGGAACTGCGGCGCGGCAACGACTACTCGATCCTCGACACGACGAGCCCCAACCTGACCTACAAGCCCGAGCGGCTCACGATGGAGAAGGGCGCATCAATGTTCACGCCGCAGGACCGCATCGGCCAGCTGACGATGCGCAACCTGGACATCGCCGACACGCGCGAGAAGCTCCTGACCTACATGAAGACCGGGCTCCTGCGAGCCTCGGGGGACTCGCCGCTGCCGCGGCTCACCGACGGCGATACGAAACCGAAGTAGAAGAAAGGGGGAAGTGAAGAGGAAAAGGGGCCAGGCTCAATTCGTGGGAACTGAGCCTGGGACCCTTTTCCTTCAGCCGCGCGGGGCAGAGGTTCGCTGCGAATGCGTTGCCTAGTCGACCTTGAGACCGAGCTTCCGTATGACAGGGGCCCAGGTCTCGGTCTCGCGCTTGATGAGATTGCCGAAATCCTCGGGCGTGCCGCCGATGAGGTCGAAACCTGACGCGTGCAACTTCGCGACCACGTCCGGCTGCTTCAGGATCGCGTTCATCTCGGCGTTGAGCCGCGCGACGACCGGCTTCGGCGTGAGGGCCGGCACCATCACTCCGTTCCACGCCAGCGCCTCGAAGCCGGGATACCCGGACTCGGCGATCGTCGGCAGCTCCGGCAGCAGCGCAAAGCGTTTAGCGGTCGTGACGGCCAGCGCGCGGAGCTTGCCTGCCTGTAGCTGCGCCTGCAGCGGCTGCATCACCGCGAACATCGCCTGGGTCTCGCCCTGGATCGTCGCCGTGACGGCCGGCGGCGAACCGTTGAACGGAACGTGGACGGCATCGAACCCGGCGACCGACTTGAGCAGCTCCATGTTGAGGTGCGACGAGCTGCCGTTGCCGACGGAGGCGTACGACAGCTTGCCCGGATTCGCCTTGGCCCAGGCGACGAATTCCTGCAGGCTCTTCGCCGGCAGCTGCGCGTTGACCGCGAGCACGTTGGGCTGGCTCGACGTGATGAGCACCGGCGCCAGGTCCTTCGCCACGTCGTAGGGCAGCTTCGAGAGCAAAGGCCCGAACGCGAGCGGCCCGTTGAATCCGAGCAGCATCGTGTATCCGTCCGGGGTCGCCTTGGCCACTTCGGCCGTGGCGACGGTGCCGCCCGCCGCGGGTTTGTTCTCGACGATGACCGGCTGGCCGACGCGATCCTTCAGTCGGTCGCCGATGGTGCGGGCGAGAGCGTCGAGCGAGCTTCCCGCGGGTGCGGCGACCACGAACCGGATCGGTTTGTCGGGCCAGGCCTCGGCGCTGGCCGACAGGGCCAGCACGGCACCGGCGACCCCGACGCAGGCGCGCAGCGCCGACAGGAGCGCGAACGATTTCGTCGCATCGCCCGACGGCCTGTCGGCAGAACGACGAGGCCCGGCAGGGCAGACCGCTGCGTGATCGATCAAGGGGTCTCCTACGGGTTCACGCGGCCGCAGACCAGGTACTCGAGCAGCGCCTTCTGCGCGTGCAAACGGTTCTCCGCCTCGTCCCAGACCACCGACTGCGGGCCGTCGATGACCTCGGCGGCTACTTCTTCGCCGCGATGCACCGGCAGGCAATGCATGAAGAGCGCGTCGGCCTTCGCCTGCCGCATCATTTCGCCGTTGACCTGCCAGCGCGCGAAATCGCGCTTGCGCGCCTCGTTCTCCGCCTCGAAGCCCATGCTCGTCCACACGTCGGTGGTGACGAGATCGGCACCCCGGCATGCGTCCACCGGATCGGCAAGCGACTCGAAATGGCGGCGCCCGGCATGACCGGCCCGTTCAGCCGTCATCTCGTAGCCGGGGGGGGTCGGACACGCGCACGTTGAAGTCGAAGATGGCCGCTGCCTGCAGCCACGTGCTGCAGACGTTGTTCGAGTCGCCGATCCACGCGACCGTCTTGCCCCGGATCGAGCCGCGATGCTCGATGTAGGTGTAGATGTCGGCGAGGATCTGGCAGGGATGGTATTCGTTGGTGAGGCCGTTGATCACCGGAACGCGCGAGTGGGCGGCGAAGCGCTCGATGATCGACTGCTCGAAGGTGCGGATCATCACGACGTCCACCATCCGCGAGATCACCTGCGCGACGTCCTCGATCGGCTCGCCGCGCGAGAGGTGCGTGTCGCTGCGATTGAGATTGATCGCGATGCCGCCCAGCTGATTCATGCCAGCCTCGAACGAGACGCGGGTGCGGGTCGAAGCCTTCTCGAACACCATGGCGAGCGTGCGATCGCGCAGCGGCTGATAGATCTCATAGCGCTTGAACCGGTCCTTGATCCAGCGCGTGCGGGTGATGAGGTGGTCGAACTCCTTGAGCGAGAAATCGCTGATCTGGAGGAAATGCTTTGGCGGCGTGGCAGTCATGTCGGGTCGGGTGAACCGAGAATCGGGCGGAACCCTGTCAAATCAACATTTTAACATCCAGAGACGGACTCTCATTCCGGTCGTGATCTTAACCCGCGTCAACGACACACGGCGCTGGACGGCCTAATCTCCGCAGCTGTCGCCCATCCCCGGGCCGGTGAGCGCTTGCCCATGATCGAACCTATCCTGCCAGCGTCCAGCTCCGTTCAGAGTGCGCCAACCGCAACCCACCCGGCG
This sequence comes from uncultured beta proteobacterium, assembly GCA_963823215.1. Taxonomy (GTDB): domain Bacteria; phylum Pseudomonadota; class Gammaproteobacteria; order Burkholderiales; family Casimicrobiaceae; genus CAIWHR01. The sequence continues at coordinate 67,623 of CAWGKT010000012.1, read as the reverse complement.
CGGCTGCTGTTGACGGTGCCGCACCGCTTCTTCTTCCTGACCGGCGTAATCCAGATCGCGGTCATTGCGCTCTGGTGGGCCTGGGTGCTCGCCGCTCGAGCCTGGTCGATCGTTCCCGCACCCGGGGCCGCGGTTCCCGAGACATCGCTGCACGCGCTGGTTATGCTGTGCGGATTCGCGCCGTTCTTCATGTTCGGCTTCCTCTTCACCGCGGGCCCGCGCTGGCTGGGCGTGGAACCGCCGCCGCCGTCCGCGTGGCGCGTACCGGGCGCGGTGGCTGCGCTTGCCGCGCTGGCGCTCGTCCCGCTCGAAGTGGCGGGGATGGAGAACGGCCAGTTTGCGCTTCGCCTCGCGGCGGGTGCGTACGCGGTGGCGTGGCTCTGGCTTGCGTTTCTCTTCTACCGGCTCATTCGCGCGAGCGATGCCGAGGACAAGCTGCACGCGGTCCTCGTGTTCGGTGCGCTGTGCGTCGGCGCGAGCGTGGTGGCGGCGTTCGCGTTGTTCGGCCCTGCCGCGCATGGGTGGGTCAAAGGGGCCGGCCTGTGGGCTTTCCTGCTGCCCGTGTTCGTGACCGTCTGCCACCGGATGATTCCGTTCTTCACGGCAAGCGTCGTCCCGTTCGTAACCGCGTTCCGGCCCGCCTGGCTGCTGGTCGTGATGTTCGGCGCACCGGTTGCCCACGGCGTGCTCGAAGGGATGGAACAAGCGGCGTGGACCTGGATCGTCGACTTGCCCGTCGCGGCACTGATGCTGTGGCTGACGGTCCGCTGGGGCTTCATGCAGAGCCTCTCCAACCGTTTGCTCGCGATGCTGCACATCGGCTTCGTCTGGTACGGCATCGGCTTCCTGCTCGCTGGCGCGCACTCGCTGCTGGCGTTGGCGGGCTTCGCGGGACTTTCGCTGGGGCCGCTGCACGCGCTGGCGATCGGTTTCGCGTCGTCGTTGCTGATGGCTATGGTTACACGCGTGACCTGCGGCCACTCCGGGAGGACACTCGCGGCCGACCGTCTGACATGGGCGCTCTTCGGATTGCTGCAGCTCACCGCGATCGTTCGCACGGGGGCCGCAATCACGTCCTCCCCGGCCTGGCTCGCCGTCGCGGGCCTGTTGTGGATCGGAGCCTTCGTCCCCTGGTGCGCACAACAGGCGCCGGTGTACTGGCGCGCCCGGGTGGACGGACGTCCCGGCTGAGAGATCGGCGCGGCGCGGGCCGCGCCCAGGTGGAGGCGAGCCGGCGCGGCCCCGACAGCGGCCGCGTCACGCCAAGGCGGGCGCAGGCGAGCGGGGCGTTTCCGCACTGTCGTCGAGGCCGAGGGCGGGCCCGCGCTCCAGGTGCATCTCCACCATGCCGTTGGCCCATGCGGACTGCAAATCGCGTTCGATCCGCTCCATCGCTTCGTCGTCGCTCCGGCGCAGCCGGCGGATGCCGTAGGCGCAATTGCGTCCGTCGAGCTTGGCCATGTACAGCGCCATGTCGGCGAGGCCGATCGCGCGTTCCCAGGGAAGGGCTATGTTCTCCGGGGGCAGCGGCATCGGTGCGTAACCGATCGACACCGTCACTCGTATGCTGTTGTCTTGGTAAACGATGGGTTCCGTAGCGACCGCCGTCATGATGCGGGACGCGATCTCCACCAGCTTGTCGGCGCTGGTCGCCGGCACGAAAACCAGGAACTCCTCGCCGCCCCAACGCACGATCATGTCGGTTTCCCGCAGCGTGTCGCGCAGACGGCGAGCCACCACGACGAGGACCGCGTCCCCGGCCGCGTGGCCATACCGGTCGTTGGTCTGCTTGAAGAGATCGATGTCGATCAGCAGCAGCGCGTGAATCGGCGAATCCGGCTCGTTTCGGCGTCGGCGCTCCTGTCGATCGGGCGCGTCGAGCATGAAATCCTGGAAATGCCGCCGGTTGTAGAGCGCGGTCAGCGGATCACGGCTGCTGTGCACGCTCAGCTCCCGGTTCCTTTGCGCGAGCAGCCCGTTGTTGGCGCGCAGTTTCCGGTAGAACACGATGATCACGCCGAGCGAGATCACGAAGACCGCAGCGAAGAGCCAACCGACACGTTCCCGCAGCCCCTGGTTTTCGCGCTCGGCCGAATGGAGCGCGTTCTGGCGGTTGAGCAGTTCGATTTCGCGGCGGTTTCTTTCCGACTCGTATTTTTCCTGCAGCTCGAGCACCAGCCGCTGGTGCGCCGAAGCGGCCATGTCATCGTGCAGTCGGTGCGCACGATGGAAGAACGCCAGCGCGGACCTGTAGTCCCCTGCGCGCTCGAGATACTGGCCATACTCGTTGAGCAGAATGGCGATTTCGGCGGTTGCGCCCGTGCGCTCGTATTCGGCGAGTGCCTCGTCCGCGTACCGTTTGCCTTCGGCAGCGCGTCCGAGCCCGAACAGCGCGAATCCGATGTTCGCCTTGCTGGTCGCGATCGCCGCCCTGCCGTCGTGCGCGGTCGCGAGCGCAAGCGACTGGCGCGAGAGATCCAGGGCGACATTGAATTGCCGGCGCCGCAGCCAGATGTCGGCGAGATTGATGAGCGCGAGGCTTTCGCCGACCTGCGAGCGTGACTTGCGGGCAAGGTCAAGGGCCTCTTGCATCGCAGCCAGTTCCCGCGCCGGGTCGCCGAGCACTTCGAGCGCCGCGGATTCCGCCATTCGCGCCTTGACCATGCCGGGCGTGCTGCCGGCAAGCTCGGCGAAACGGTAGGCCTGCCGGCTCGCATCCAGCGCGTTCTGCGGCTGCTTCAGCACCAGATACAGCGTGGACAGCTGGTAGAGCGCGCCGGAGCGACGGTGCGCATCATCGTCACGTTCCGCCATCGCCATCGCGTCCTGCAGGCTGCCCAGGGCTTCCGCGAGGTTACCCCGGCTGCGGGCGGTCATGCCGATCGTCATCGCCGCCAGGTAGGCGAGATAGGGGTCGGACGCCCCGTGCAACAAGGTGCGCGCCTCCTTCGCGTAGGCGTTCGCCTTGGCAGCGTCGCCGGCCAGCCATTCCACCGTGGCCCGCACGAGGCGGGCCGAGGCCCGGGTAAGGTCGTCGGGCAGGTTGGCGGCTTCCTGGTCGAGGCGGTCGGCGTGGGCCACCGCCTCTGCCGTCCGTCCGCCGGCCGCCAGCGCCTGCCCATAGAGGGTGGAGACGTACCGGCGTTCCGGGCCTGATGCGTCAGCCGTGCGCGCGACCAGTACGGCGAGCTCGGTCTCGGCACGCTTTGGGAACCCGTAGAGTTGCGCTTCGATCTCGCGCGCCTTTGCCAGGAACGGCTCCGCGGCCAGCGCGATCGGCGACTCAACGAACGTGGCGACGCATAGCGCTACCAAGGCGACGGCCACCGTCCGGGCGAAACGGCCCCGGCATCCGCGTGGCGGTGCCATTGGTGGCGAACTGCGCCGTGCCACGCAAACCATGCCTTCGTCCTCCCCGGGTGGCAATGAGGTCCCGAGAGGCATCAAGCAATCGCCGTGCCCACGGACGCGCCAACAAAAAGGGCGCCCGGAGGCGCCCCTTTACCGATCGCGCAACGCGCGTCAGGCCATTGCTTTGATCGCGTGCGCGAGCCGCGACTTCGTGCGGGAGGCGAGATTCTTGTGGACGATCTTCTTGTCCGCGATGCGATCGATCACCGCCTGCGAGGACTGGAGCTTCTGCGCCGCCGCCGACTTGTCGCCGCCGGCGATTGCCTTGCGGACCTGCTTGACCGCGGTTCGCAACGCCGAGCGCAGGCTGGCGTTGTGCTTGTTGGTTTCTGCCGCTTGCCGGGCGCGCTTCCTTGCTTGGGCGCTGTTCGCCATGGGTCGAAATTCCTTCGTGATCTGGAGTAGCCGAAAAAGACCAAGCATAATAGCAGCTTACCATTGCCCGCGCAACATCGTCGAGCCTTGCGGGCGGCAGAGGCAGGATCATCCGAGTGTCCGTCCCGACTCCCGCAATCTCCCTCCCGTGCTACGGTGCCGCGCGACGCGCCCGACGCCAGCGGGACGTGCGCCGGCGGCCGCGTTGAATCTGCTCCGGACGCTCTCGACGGTGAGCGGAATGACGCTGCTGTCGCGGATCACCGGGCTCGCCCGCGAGAGCCTCAAGGCGACCGTATTCGGCGCCGGCGTGCAGATGGACGCCTTCGAGGCGGCCTTCCGCTTGCCGAACATCCTGCGCCGGCTGTTCGCCGAGGGCGCGTTCGCGCAGGCGTTCGTCCCGATCTTTGCGGAGTATCGCCGGCAGCGCGGCCAGGAGGAGACCCGGGCTCTGGCCGGCCGCGTCGGGACGCTGCTCGCCGTCGTGCTCCTCGTCGTGACGATCATCGGCGTGCTGGCGGCGCCCTGGCTCGTCTACGCGCTCGCGTCCGGGTTCGCGACTACCCCCGGCAAGGTCGAGCTGACCGCCGACATGATCCGCATCGTCTTTCCCTACCTGCTCTTCGTGTCGCTGGTATCGCTGGCCGGCGGCGTGCTCAATGTCTACCGGCAATTCGCCATCCCCGCCTTCACGCCCGTGTTGCTCAACGTCTCGATCATCGGCGCCGCGCTCTTGCTGGCGCCGTACTGCGATCCGCCGATCAAGGCGCTGGCCTGGGGCGTGCTCATCGGCGGCATTGCGCAGCTCGCGCTGCAGCTCTACCCGCTGGCGAGAATCGGGATGCTCTGGCGGCCGCGCTTCGATTGGCGCGACGACGGCGTTCGCCGGGTGCTGGTGGCGATGGGGCCGGCGGTGCTCGGCGTGTCGGCAGCGCAGGTCTCGGCGCTCATCAATACGCAGCTGGCCGCGGCGCTGGGCGATGGCCGCATTTCGTGGATCACCTATGCCGACCGGCTGATGGAGTTCCCCAGCGCGCTCTTGGGTGTCGCGCTGGGCACGGTGCTGTTGCCGTCGCTGGCGAAGCTGCACGCCGACGCGAAACCCGACGAGTACACGTCGTTGCTCGATTGGGGCCTGCGGCTCGCTTTCATGCTGGCACTGCCGGCGGCGGTCGCGCTCTGGGTGCTCGCGATTCCCCTCGTTTCGACGCTCTACCAGTACGGCCGTTTCAACGTCAACGACGTGCTGCAGACGCGCACGGCGCTGCTCGGCTACAGCGTGGGCCTGCTCGGGTTGATCGTGGTGAAGATCCTGGCGCCGGGCTTCTACGCGCGCCAGGTGATGACGACGCCGGTGAAGATCGCGTTCGTGTCCGTGCTGGTCGCGCTGGCGTTCGCGCTGATCCTGATGCGCCCCCTGGGGCATGCCGGCCTGACGCTTTCGACGTCGATCGGCGCCTGCCTCAACGCGGGGCTCCTGTTCTGGTTCCTGAGGAAGCGCGGCATCTATGCGCCCCGGGCCGGCTGGCCGCTGTTCGTGGCGAAGCTCGTCGTCGCGCTGTTCGCGCTCGCCGCCGTGCTGCTGTGGCTCGTGGGGCCGGCGTCGTACTGGCTGGCAGCCTCGCTGTGGGAAAAGGTCCCCCGGCTTGCGGGCGTGTGCGCCGCCGGCGCGGCCGCGTATTTCGGCGCGCTGTGGCTGCTGGGATTCCGCCTGGCCGACTTCAACCGCCGGGACATCGCGACGGACGAAGTGTAGATCGGACCCACCTGTTGGGCGAGCGAGCGCCTCTTGCCGCCGGGTCTGCCCGTGCGGATCCGAACCTATTTTTGCTTGCGGTGCGGGCAGCGCGGCTTGACGCACTGCGCGTACAGGTAGAGGGCGTGCTCGGAAATCTCGAAGCCGCGCTCGCGGGCGACCGCGTGCTGCCGCTTCTCGATGGCCGCGTCATAGAACTCCTCGACCCGTCCGCAATCAAGGCAGAGGAGGTGGTCGTGATGGCGGCCTTCGTTCAGCTCGAACACGGCCTTGCCGGAGTCGAAGTGGTGACGTACCAGGATGCCCGCCTGCTCGAATTGCGTCAGCACGCGGTAGATCGTGGCGAGGCCGATGTCGGGTCCGTCATTCAGGAGCTTCCGGTAGACGTCTTCAGCCGAGAGGTGACGCACCTTCGACGTTTCGAACAGCCCGATGATCTTGAGCCTCGGCAGCGTCGCCTTGAGGCCGGCGTTCTTGAGGTCAGTCGGCGAGGACACGAGGGCGGCGCGGGAGGGGGGAGTGGGCTGTTGCAGTGGGCGGGGCACCGGCACGATCCGGCCGGAATTTCGAACACGCCCGGAGCCGCGGCTATAATAGCTGATTATCCTGCCAAACACAGGCACGTGCGTTGATCCCGCCGTCTCCACGACCCTTCCCGCGTCACCTGGGCCTCGCCGCGCTCGCGGCCGCGACACTTCTCGGCGGCGGCTGCGCGACAGTGGACACGTACCTGCCGACGTTGCGCACGTACGGCATCTACATGCTCGACATCAACCAGGGCAATTACCTGTCCCAGGACATGGTGGACAAGCTCAAGGTCGGCCAGACGAAGGTCCAGGTGCGCCAGTTGCTGGGCACGCCGCTCGTCGTCAGCCTCTTTCGCGACAACCGGTGGGACTACGTCTACGAGTTCACCCGGCAGGGCGCCGTGCGCGAGCACCGCACGTTCACCGTGTATTTCGTCGCCGACAAGCTCGCGCGCTGGGAGGGCGATGAAATGCCGGTATCGATGGCGGAGCTCAACAAGTCGGCGGCCGCGATCACCGTCGGCGAGTCCGCCTGGTCCGACCCGCGCTCGTGGTGGGAGAAGCTGGTCGACGTGTTCAAGAACTGACGATGGCTGCGCGGATCGCCATTGCGGGGGCGGGCGGACGGATGGGGCAGGCGCTGGTCGAGGCCGTGCTCGCCGACGCCGGCAGCAAGCTTGTCGCCGCCTTCGACCTCGCCGGCAGCAGCGCCGTCGGACGCGACGCCGGCGAGCGGTTCGGCCGCGCGACCGGGGTGACGGTCGGCACCGATGCCGATGCCGCGGCGGGCGTCGCCGACGTCATGATCGACTTCACGCGTCCGGAAGGCAGCATCGCTCATCTCGCCGCGTGCGCGCGGCACGGCGCCGGCGCGGTCGTGGGCACCACGGGATTCTCGGCGGAACAGAAGGCGGAGCTTGCTCGGCACGCGCTGGCGATCCCGGTCGTGTTTGCGCCGAACATGAGCGTTGGCGTCAACGTGCTGCTCGCACTGGTGGAGTCGGCGGCGGCGCGGCTCGGCCCCGCGTACGACATCGAGATCGTCGAAATGCACCATCGGCACAAGGTCGACGCTCCTTCGGGCACCGCGCTTGGTCTTGGGGAGGCGGCGGCGCGCGGTGCCGGGCGGGCACTGGCGCAGTGCGCCGTCTACGCGCGCGAAGGCTTGACCGGCGAGCGCAAGGAGGGCGCCATCGGTTTTGCCAGCTTGCGCGGCGGCGATGTCGTCGGCGAGCACACGGTGATCTTCGCGGGCGCGGGCGAACGGATCGAGCTCGTGCACAGGGCGACGTCGCGGCGGAACTTCGCCGCCGGCGCACTGCGCGCCGCGCACTATGTCGCCGCGCGCCGTGCCGCCGGACAGCCCGGCCCGGCGGACATGCAGGACGTGCTGGGCTTGCGGTGATCGCGGCGGCGCATCCTTTCGACCTGACCGGCACGCGGGCGCTCATCACTGGCGGCGGCTCCGGGCTGGGCTTCGCGATCGCGCGGGGCCTAGCGCGCGCGGGTTCGCGCGTCGTGCTGAACGGCCGCGACCGGGAAAGGCTCGCCAAGGCGGCCGAAGCGCTGGCGCGTGAAGGCATCGACGCCGGCCTCGCACCGTTCGACGTCACCGATGCCGATGCCGTGGCCGAGGGTGTCGCGCGGGTCGAGAGCGCGACGGGTCCGATCGACATACTCGTGAACAACGCCGCGATGAACCAGCGCAAGGCGCTGGAGCAGTTCACGCCCGACGAATGGCGCGCGCTGATGGCGGCGAATCTCGACGGCCCGTTTCTCGTCACGCGCGCGCTGCTGCCGGCGATGAAGGCGCGGGGCAGCGGCAAGATCATCAACGTGTGCTCGCTCGCCTCCGACCTCGGACGGCCGAACATCGTCCCGTACGCGGCGAGCAAGGGCGCGCTCAGGATGCTGACGCGCGCTCTCGCCGTGGAGCTCGCGCCGTCGAACATCCAGGTGAACGGCATCGCCCCCGGTTTCTTCCGGACCGAAATGAATGCGCCGCTCATCGCCGATGCCGAGTTCTCCGCCTGGGTCGCGCGGCGCACGCCGGCCGGTCGATGGGGCGACCCGGGCGAGATTGCGGGGGCCGCGGTATTCCTCGCGTCGGCGGCCGCGGACTACGTGACTGGCCACCTGCTCTACGTCGACGGCGGATTTTCGGCGGCGTACTGACGGCGAACGCCGGTCGATCGGCGGCGGATGCTCGGTTGTAACGCCGCGCCCCCGCCGGTATAATCAACAGTCTCAAAGCGGGAACGGCTGCGGGTGACGCTGGCGTTCCCGCTTCGCACGTCCGGACACGGGACTGCCCCCTGCGGGCGGTTCGCCCCCAGCCGATCGCGTCTGCGCCATGCCCGCCACGACCACCGCCGCCAACGCCCGCCCGGCCCTGTTTCCGGAGGCTGCGCCCGCGGTTTTGGCGCTGGCCGACGGTACCGTGTTTCGCGGCCGGGCGATCGGCGGGCAGGGCGCCTCGGTCGGCGAAGTCGTCTTCAACACGGCGATGACCGGATATCAGGAAATCCTGACCGATCCGAGCTATGCCGGGCAGATCGTCACGCTGACCTATCCGCACATCGGCAATGTCGGCGTCAACGGGGAAGATGTCGAGTCGCGACGTCCGTTCGCGGCGGGGCTCGTCATCCGCGACCTGCCGCGGCTCGTGTCGAATTTCCGTTCGACCGGCGATCTCGGCGCGTATCTCGCGGCCCACGACATCGTCGGCATCGCCGACCTCGACACGCGCCGGCTTACCCGGATGTTGCGCGAAAAGGGCGCACAGAACGGCTGCATCGTCGCAGGCCCGAAGGCGCGCGTTGCGGACGCCGACGAGGCCGTCGCGCAGGCCCGCGCGGCGCCCTCGATGGCGGGACGGGATCTCGCGCGCGTAGTGAGCTGCACATCGTCTTATCAATGGGCAGAGGGAGCCTGGGCTCTGGGCGCGGGTTTCCGGCCGGCCGGCGCCACGCGCTGGCACGTGGTCGCGTACGACTTCGGCATCAAGCACAACATCCTGCGCCTGCTGGCAGAGCGCGGGTGCCGCCTCACCGTGGTGCCTGCAGAGACGCCGGCAGAGGCGGTCGTCGCCCTTGCTCCGGACGGCGTCTTTCTGTCGAACGGCCCGGGCGACCCGGAGCCATGCGCCTATGCGATACGTGCCATTGCGACGATCGTCGACGCCGGCATTCCAACGTTCGGCATCTGCCTCGGTCACCAGCTGCTGGCGCTGGCGTCGGGTGCACGGACGCTGAAGATGAAATTCGGCCACCATGGCGCGAACCACCCTGTGCTCGACAAGGATACGGGGCAGGTGCTCATCACCAGCCAGAATCACGGCTTTGCCGTCGACGCCTCCACGCTTCCGGGGACCGCGCGCGTCACGCACGTGTCGCTGTTCGACGGAAGCCTGCAGGGCATCGCGCGCACCGACCGGCCGGCGTTCGGCTTTCAGGGCCATCCCGAGGCGAGTCCCGGTCCGCATGATGTCGCGTACCTGTTCGACCGCTTCATCAGACTGATGCACCGGTAGGGCGAGCAGGCAAGCATCCGATGCCCAAGCGCACCGACATCGATTCGATACTGATCATCGGCGCCGGCCCGATCATCATCGGGCAGGCGTGCGAGTTCGACTATTCGGGCGCGCAGGCCTGCAAGGCGCTGCGCGAGGAAGGCTACCGGATCATCCTGGTGAACTCGAATCCGGCGACGATCATGACGGACCCCGAGATGGCTGACGTCACGTACATCGAGCCGATCACCTGGCCGATGATCGCCAGGATCATCGAGCGCGAGCGGCCCGACGCGCTGTTGCCCACGATGGGCGGGCAGACGGCGCTGAACTGCGCGCTCGACCTCGCCCGCGAGGGCGTGCTCACCCGCTTCGACGTCGAGCTCATTGGCGCGTCAAAGAAGGCGATCGACAAGGCCGAGGACCGCGAGAAGTTCAAGGCCGCCATGACGCGCATCGGCCTCGGGTCCGCGCGTTCCGGTATAGCCCACAACATCGACCAGGCGCTGGCTGTCCAGGAAGACATCGGTTTCCCCGCCGTGATCCGGCCGTCGTTCACGCTGGGGGGCACGGGCGGCGGGATCGCCTACAACAAGGACGAGTTCGTCGAGATGTGCAAGCGCGGCCTCGCGCTGTCGCCCACGCACGAGCTCCTGATCGAGGAGTCGCTGCTCGGCTGGAAAGAGTTCGAGATGGAGGTCGTGCGCGACCGCAAGGACAACTGCATCATCGTCTGCTCGATCGAGAACCTCGACCCGATGGGCGTGCACACCGGCGACTCGATCACCGTCGCGCCGGCGCAGACGCTGACCGACAAGGAATACCAGATCATGCGCAACGCGTCGATCGCCGTGTTGCGCGAGGTCGGCGTCGACACCGGCGGCTCGAACGTGCAGTTCGCGATCAATCCGGACGACGGACGGATGATTGTCATCGAGATGAACCCGCGCGTATCGCGCAGCTCGGCGCTGGCGTCGAAGGCGACCGGCTTTCCGATCGCCAAGGTCGCTGCCAAGCTCGCGGTCGGCTACACGCTGGACGAGCTCGCCAACGACATCACCGGCGGCGCCACCCCGGCCTCGTTCGAGCCGACGATCGACTACGTCGTCACCAAGGTTCCCCGGTTCGCCTTCGAGAAATTCGGGCAGGCGGACGACCGCCTGACGACGCAGATGAAATCGGTCGGCGAGGTGATGGCGATCGGCAGCACGTTCCAGGAATCGCTGCAGAAGGCGCTGCGCGGGCTCGAGACGGGTGTGGACGGCTTCAATCTCAAGACGGTCGACCCGGACAAGATCGGCGACGAGCTTGCGTATCCGCGCGCCGAGCGGCTGTGGTATGTCGCCGACGCGTTCGGCGTCGGGATGTCGCTCCCCGAAATCCACCGCTACACCAGGATCGACCCGTGGTTCCTGGCGCAGATCAAGGAGATCGTCGACGTCGAGCTGCGGCTGGAACAGCGGTCGCTCCCGGAACTTTCGCGCAACGATCTGCGCGCGCTGAAGCGCATGGGCTTCGCCGACCGGCGGATCGCGCACCTCCTCAAGGTGGACGAAGGCGCGGTCCGGGCGAAGCGGCACGAGCTCGGCATTCGACCGGTCTACAAGCGCGTGGACACCTGCGCGGCCGAATTCGCGACGCAGACTGCCTACCTCTATTCGACGTACGAGGACGAGTGCGAGGCCGCGCCGACCGACCGGAAGAAAGTGATCGTGCTGGGCGGCGGACCCAACCGCATCGGGCAGGGGATCGAGTTCGACTACTGCTGCGTGCATGCCGCGATGGCGCTCTCCGAAGACGGGTACGAGACGATCATGGTCAACTGCAATCCCGAGACCGTCTCGACCGACTACGACACGTCCGACCGGCTCTACTTCGAGCCGCTCACGCTGGAGGACGTGCTCGAGATCGTCCATGTCGAAAAGCCGCTCGGCGTCATCGTCCAGTACGGCGGGCAGACGCCGCTTAAGCTCGCGCGCGACCTCGCCAAGAACGGCGTGCCGATCATCGGCACGTCGCCGGACATGATCGACATGGCGGAGGACCGCGAGCGCTTCCAGCAGCTGCTGCATCGCCTGAACCTGCGGCAGCCGCCGAACCGTACGGCGCGCACGGAGGACGCCGCCATCGCCGCGGCGGAAGAAATCGGGTACCCGCTCGTCGTGCGGCCGTCGTACGTGCTGGGCGGCCGCGCGATGGAGGTGGTGCACGAGCGGCGCGACCTCGAGCGTTACATGCGCGAGGCGGTCAAGGTGTCTAACGATTCGCCGGTGCTCCTCGACCGCTTCCTGAACGACGCGATCGAGGTCGACGTCGATGCGCTCTGCGACGGCACGGACGTCGTGATCGGCGGCATCATGGAGCACATCGAGCAGGCGGGCGTGCACTCGGGCGACTCCGCGTGCTCGCTGCCGCCGTACTCGCTGTCGGTCGCCACGCAGGACGAGCTGCGCCGGCAGACGGCGGCCATGGCGCGCGGACTCTCGGTCATCGGCCTGATGAACGTCCAGTTCGCGATTCAGGCCGGACTCATCTACGTGCTCGAGGTGAATCCGCGCGCGTCGCGCACCGTGCCGTTCGTGTCGAAGGCGACGGGGCGCCCGCTGGCGAAGATTGCTGCGCGCTGCATGGTCGGCCGATCGCTCGCGGCGCAGGGCATTGGCGGTGAGATCGTCCCGCCGTACTTCTCGGTCAAGGAGGCGGTGTTTCCCTTCATCAAGTTCCCGGGCGTCGACACGATCCTCGGCCCCGAGATGAAATCGACGGGCGAGGTGATGGGCGTCGGCGACACCTTCGCCGAAGCGTTCCTGAAATCGCAGCTCGCCGCCGGGGTGAAACTGCCGGTGGCGGGCAAGGTCTTCGTCAGCGTGCGGGATGCCGACAAGCCGCGCGCGATCGAGCTCGCGAGATTGCTGGTCGACCTTGGCTTTTCGATCGTCGCCACGCGGGGCACCGCGGCGGCGCTCGAGGCGGCCGGCGTCGCGGTGACACCGGTCAACAAGGTGCACGAAGGCCGCCCGCACATCGTCGACATGATGAAGAACGAAGAGATCGCGCTCGTCGTCAATACGGTGCAGGAGAAGCGCTCGGCGATCCACGACAGCTACCAGATCCGGCGCGAGGCGCTGACCGACCAGATCCCGACGTACACGACGCTGGCCGGCGCGCGCGCAGCGGCGCTGGGCGTTGCCGGCATGCGCGAGCTCGTCCCCTACTCGATCCAGGCGTTGCACGAGCGTCTGTCCTGATCCCGGGCAAGCCGGATCATCCGCGCGTGAAATCCATCCAGGTGCCGTGACATGACCAAGAAAGTCCCGATGACGGTGGAAGGCGCGAAGCGCCTCAAGGCCGAGCTGCACCGTCTGAAGACGGTCGATCGACCGGCGGTCATTGCGGCGATTGCCGAGGCCCGCTCGCACGGCGATCTCGCCGAAAACGCCGACTACGACGCAGCGAAGGAACGGCAGGGATTCATCGAGGGCCGGATCGGGGAGGTCGAGCGGCGGCTGGCGCACGCGCAGGTGATCAATCCGGCCGAGATCGACGCCGACGGCCGGGTCGTGTTCGGCGCCACCGTGGAGCTCACCGATGCCGCGTCGGGCGCTCCGGTGACCTACCAGATCGTCGGCGACGACGAGGCCGATCTCAAGCACGGCAAGATTTCCGTGAGCTCGCCCATTGCGCGGGCGCTGATCGGCAAGGTCGAGGGCGACACCGTCGAAGTGCACGCGCCGGGCGGCGTGCGCGAATACGAGATCCTGGCCGTGCGCTACGGCTGAGAGTTGTGCGGCTCGTTCGGGTACGTCAGGGCGCGATGCGCCGCCACGTCCGGACGACGCGATCGGTGATCATTTTCGCGGTCGCCCCGGCGAAGGCCACGAAATGCGGCGACGCAAGGTGCGCGTCGAAAGCGGCGCGATCGTCGTAGAGCTCGTATAGATACACTACGGCGGGCCGCGCATCGTCGACGCAGACGTCGAACTGCCGGCAGCCGGGCTCGTCCTCGCGCGAGCGGCGCGCGTTTTCCAGCATCAGCGGCAGGAATTGGTCGAATTGCTGCGAGCCAATCGTGAACTCAACGGTAACGACGTACACGCGCTTGCTCCTCAGCTGGGAAAGGTGGTTTCGAGGTCGGCGATCTGCGCCGGCGTCAGCAACGACAGCGGCCGCTCCCCCAGGAGCAACGCGAGCTTCGCCGTCTGCTCGAGCTCCTCGGCGCTGTCCACCGCGTCGTCGAGCGACTTGCCCGCGACCACGGGCCCGTGATTGGCGAGCAGCACTGCCCGGTGCTTCGCCGCCACCCGCCGCACCGCTTCGGCCAAAGCGCGGTCGCCAGGCCGGTAATACGGAATGAGCGGCAGGGTTCCCACCCGCATCACATGATAGGCAGTGAGCGGTGGCAGCACGTTGCGTGGATCGGCGTGCGCGAGGCAGGAGATCGCGACCGCACACGTGCAATGCAGGTGCACGATCGCATTGGCGCTCGCCCGCTCAGCGTACATCGCGAGATGCAGAAACGCTTCCTTCGACGGCGGGTCGCCTGTTACGTGAACCCCGTTGGCGTCGACCTTGGCGATGCGAGCCGGGTCGAGCCGGCCGAGCGAGCTGCCGGTCGGCGTCACGAGGATGCCGTCGTCGATGCGTGCGCTGAGATTGCCCGAGCTGCCATGCGCGTACCCGCGGTCGTAGAGCGACCTGCCACGCTCGACAATCGCTTCGCGCAGCCTTTGTTCGTTCATCGGAGCGCCGCCGTTGCCTTGGCGAAGAAGTCGGGCCCGCCAAAGTTTCCCGACTTGAGCGCGAGCCAGAACGGCTCGCCGCCGACGGCGCGCGTCCAGGGCACGCCAGGGTCGATCTCCGGCCCGATCGCCAGCGCACGCACGCCCAGCGCCTCCACGACCGCGCCCGAGGTCTCGCCGCCCGCGACGACGAATGCGCGAATGCCGTTCGCCGCGAGTGCTGCGGCAAGCGTACGAAACGCCGCTTCGACGAGGCTCGCCGCGTGCTCGGCGCCGAGCGCCTTCTGCGCCGAGGCGATCTCGTCCGGTGCCGCGGTGGCGTAGACAAGCACCGGACCTTCGGCAAGCGCGGCAACGGCCTGGACGGCGGTCGCGGCGACCACGTCGGGGTTCCCGGCGATTGCGAGCGGGTCGATCCGGAACGAGCGCACCGCTTCGCGCGCCACCGCAACCTGCTTGCGGGTGGCGTCGGAACAGCTGCCGGACAGCCAGGCGACCGGGCCGGGCGATGGCGGCAAAGTCCACGCGCCGCCACCCGCGTGGGCACGATCGCGCAGCGCACGCGCGAGACCCAGGGCAAGTCCTGCGCCGCCGGTGGTGAGCGGCAGGTCGGTAAAGGCGCGTCCCGCCGCGACCAGGTGCCCGTCGCGCGTCGCGTCCACGATCGCGTGCGCGCAGCCGTCGGCGGCAAGCGCCTCGAGCCGCGCGCGCACGGCGTCTGCTCCTGCGTCCACGTCGGAATACGACACGAGTCCCACCTTGCCCGTCGTCTGCGCCGCGAGCACGCGGACGAGACTGGCGTCGGTCATCGGCGTCAGCGGATGGTTGCGCATGCCCGAGTCGGAGAGCAGGACGTCGCCGACGAACAGGTGGCCGCGATAGACCGTGCGCCCGTTGCGCGGATAGGCGGGTGTCGCGGGCGTCGGCAACCCGCCCGGGGCCACGCCCAGCGCTGTTCGCAGCGCTTCGGTGACCGGGCCGATGTTGCCGCGCGGGGCCGAGTCGAAGGTCGAGCAGTACTTGAAATAGATACGCTCGGCGCCCCCAGCGCGCAACCACGCGAGCGCGGCCAGCGATTGCGCGATGGCGTCTGCCGGCGCGATCGTGCGCGACTTGAGCGCGACGACCACCGCGTCCGCGACGGGCACGACGAGATCGGATTCGGGGATGCCGTTGACCTGGATGACGGACAGCCCTTCGCGGGCGAGGGTGATCCCGAGATCGGTGGCGCCGGTCAGGTCGTCGGCGATGCAGCCTAGCAGCAGCACATTGTCTTCCTAGTTCACGAGCCGCCAGACCACCCTGGTGAGCGATGGCACGTAGGTGATGACGAACAGCGCGACGATCGACGCTGCGAGCAGTGGCCAAAGCGCCCTGGTGATCTCGCCGATGCCGGCCTTCGCGAGCTTGGCCGCGACGAACAGCGTACCTCCGACCGGCGGCGTGTACAACGCGATTGCGAGGTTCGCCGTCATGATCACGCCGAGGTGGACGAGATCGATCCCGAAGGTCTGAGCGAGCGGCAGCAGCAGTGGTGCGGTGAGCAGCAGTGCGGGCAGCGGCTCGATGAAGATGCCGAGGGCGAGCAGCGCCATGTTGACGAGCAGCAGGAACATCCAGGGTTCGCTCGCCACGAACTTGATCCAGGTCGCCATCTGCACGGCGACCTGCTCGACAGTGATGAGCCACGCCAGAGCACCCGTCGCGCCGATGACCAGCATGACGGTCGCGCTGGTCTGGAACGCATTGACCAGCAGCCGCGGCAGGTCGCGCACGGCGATGTCCTTGTAGAGCGTGAGGGAGATGATCACGCCATACACGACGGCGACCGCCGCGGACTCCGTGGGGGTGAAGACACCCGACCAGATCCCGCCGACGATGATCACCGGCATCAGCAGCGCCGGGCCGGCATCCTTGGTCGCGGCCCAGATCTGCCGTGCCGATATGCGCCCGTCGCCGTTGTCGCAGCCGGTGCGTCGGCCGTGCCACATGCACACCCCCATCAGCGCTGCCGCGGCGAGGAGCGCCGGGACGACGCCGGCCATCGACAGCTGGCGCATCGACACGCCGGAGATGAAGGCGTAGACGAGGAACGGGATCGACAGCGGCATCAGGAGCGCCAGCGTGCCGGCAACGGCGAGCAGCGCTGCCGCGAAGGCGCGCGAGTAGCCGCGCTGCACCATCGCTGGAATCACGAGCGAGCCGATCGCCGCAGTGTCCGCGATGGCAGACCCCGATACTCCGCCGAACATCAGGCACGAGGCGACGGTCACCACGCCGAGGCCGCCCGGCAGGAAGCCGAGCAGCGCGCGCGCGAAATCGACGATGCGCCTGCCCACGCCGCCAGACGACAGGATTTCGCCGGCGAAGATGAAGAGCGGCACCGCGATCAGGATGAAAGGCTCGACGCCGCCGATGAACGACAGGAAGATTGTCTCCAGCGGATGTGTGAGCCCGGCGATGACGATCGCACCGACCGTGGCGCCGAGCAGCGAGTACATGAGCGGCACGCCGGCCAGCGCGAGCCCGAAGAAGCCGAGAAAGAGCAGTCCGGTCAGCATGTCAGTTCTTCAAGCGCGCATCGCGCGAGTCGCCGCGCGCGATGCGGAAGAGATCCCACAGCACCCAGACCAGCATCGCGGCGCAGCCCACCGGCATGCCCGCATACTGGACCGACATCGGCAAGTGCAGCACGGTGAGCTCGTTGCCCCAGCTGGCGATCGTGATGTTGATGCCGTACCAGACCAGCGCTCCAAGTACGCCCGCGGCGAACACATCCACGGCGGCGTCGGCCGCGCACCGGGCGCGGCCAGAGAGCTTGTCGATGAACTCGGTGATCGTCATCTGCGCGCCGCGCCGCGTCGCGCAGGCGCCGCCGAGGAACGTCACCCAGACCATCAGCAATTCGGCCAGCTCGGTGACCCAGGCGAGGTCCTTGCCGACGACATGCAGCAGCACGTTGACGAAGACCAGCGTGATCATCACCGCGCCGATGGTGACCACGGCCCAGTCGACCGCCCGGCCAAAGGCGGTGAGCGACGCGGGCGCGAGCGGCGCCGGTGGCAGAATCTCGCCGCCGCGCCCCTGGGCTTCGCCGAGCACGCGGACGTGCTGCCCGACGCCCGCCGAGAGTCTGGAATCGGACATGAGAGGCCGCTCCCGCTTCAGGATCTGCATTGCACCGTCCTCCCGGCGGTGGCCGGGAGGACGGCGACAGGGAACGTACAGTCCGCCGGCCTATTTCGCTGGCAGGGCTTTGCGCACGGCGTCCGCGTCAGCGAGGATGGCGTCGACGTCGGCGCCGTATTTCGCTCTCGCCTGTTCATACACGGGCTTCACCACCTCGCGCCATGGCCCGATGTTGGGTCGCGCGATCTTGGCGCCCTTGCTCTCCATTTCCTTGAGCTGCCGGTCGTCGTTGCCGCTCACTTCCTTCCGGCTCCAGTCCGATGCTTCCTTCGCTGCCTTGGTCACCGCGTCGCGGTCCGCCGGCGACAGCTTCTGCCACGTCTTCTCCGAGATGGTCAGCGGAATAGGGCTGTACACATGCTGCGTCAGCGTCACGTTCGGCGCCACTTCGTAGAATTTGTTGGCGTAGATCGTGTCGATCGGATTTTCCTGCCCGCTGACAGTGCCCTGCTGGATGGCGAGATAGACCTCGGGCAGCGGCATGATCTGGACGTTGAAGCCCATCGCCTCCAGCTGCCAGCGCATCATTTCGTTGGGGAAACTGCGCAGCTTCTTGCCCTTGGCGTCGGCGGGCGTGTTGAGCGGATCCTTGGTCGTCATCGAGCGGAATCCGGCTTCGAACGACGACAGGAAGCGGAAGCCTTTTTCCGGGCCCTTGGCGAACTGCGCCTGCATCCATTTCGAGTCGTCGTAGAGCTTCCAGCCCTGCTGATAGGTCTCGAGGATGAACGGCATGGCGGTCAGGTTCAGCGTCGGGATGTGGGTGGCATAGGTCCCGGTGCCGGTGACCGTGAAGTCGATGCCGCCGAGCTGCAATTGCTCGACGCCCTTGGGGTCGTTCGCGAGCTGGCCCGCCGGATAAACCTGGACTTTGTAGCGTCCCTGCGTGTACTGCTCGACTTTTTGGCCGAACAGCTCCGCCGCCTTCTGCCGCGCGCCTCCCGGCTGGTCGGTGTGGCTGAACTTGAGCACGGTCTGCGCCTGCGCGCCGACGGCGAAGCCGGCTGCAAGGGCGAGCGCGAGCATCGTTTGCTGTACGAACATTCTGCGTTTCATGCGTTCCTCCGTGGTGTGTTCGGGCCGTGTGCGGGCCGACTAGACGACCGAAAGTGCCGCTCCGGCGAGCGGCAGTGAAAAATCAGCGAGCGCGACGCGCCGCTCCTCGCGGTGCGACGCGTACACCGCTTCCTGCACCTTCAGGTTCGCGAGATAGTCGCGCCCCGTGTTCTCGACCGGTGCGCCGGTGCGCAGGTGCGCCACGACGTGCCGCTGCAGCCACTCGCAGCAGCCACCGCCGAACATGTCGAGCTTGCCGCGATCGTAGGCGTGTTCGGCTTCGTCACCGCCGTGCGGCTTCCACCACAACCGCGCATCGCCATCGAGGCGCAACACGCCGCCGGAACCTTCGAGCCACATCTCGCCCATGGTCCGGCGCGGGTTCTCCGCGACATGATCGTTGAGACGGTTGCCGTCGAACAGCCCCGCCGCGCCGCCCGTGAATTCGAAGATCACGTAGCCTGCATCCTCTCCGGCGATCACCGGATTCGCGCGCCGCAGCCGCGCCGTGACCGCCTCGACCTCGCCCATCAGATAACGGAACGTGTCGATCAGATGGATCGCGGTCTCGACGACGAGAAAGCGCGCCATGCCCTGGAAGTACGGCTGCCGGTCGAGGTAGGCGCGTGGCCCCTGCCCGTCGCCCGGACGCAGCCGGAACGCGACGGCGTGCAGCGCACCCAGAACGCCGGCGTCCACCAGCCGCTTCGCCTCGCGGTACCACGGCTGGAAGCGGAAATTCTCGTGCACGATGAGTGGCACGCCGGCGCGCTCGGCGACGCCCACGATGTCCAGGGCATCGGCGTAGTTCGCGCCAAACGGCTTCTGGCAGATCGTGGGGATCCCGCGCGCCACCGCGGCGCGCACGTACTCGTTGTGCGTGACCGGTGACGTGATGACGTCGAGCAGGTCCGGCTTGCTGTCGTCAAGCATGCGCTCGAGCGATGTGTAGGTCCGCGGGATGCCGTAGGTCGCCGCGCTGGCGCGCGCCTTTGCCTCGCTCCGGTTGCAGAGCGCGACCATCTCGACGTCCGCCATGCACTTCCAGCCTTCGAGCTGGAAGCGGCTGAAGTAGCCAGCTCCGGCGATCGCGATGCGCAATTTGGCCATCATCGGATCCTCAGAGGTTGGCGAGGACGGCGTCGCGGATCGCCGCGGTCCCGTCCTGGCCGCCCAACTCGAATGGAAGCAGTTTTCCGTTGGCGAACGCGGCGTCTACGGCGCGCTCGAGCCGTTGCGCTGCCGCCGCGAGCCGCGGGTCCTCGTGCCGCTCCGCGAGCCAGTCGAGCATCATGGCGGCGGACAGGATCATCGCGGTGGGATTGGCCTTGCCCTGACCGGCGATGTCCGGCGCGGAGCCATGGCACGGCTGGAAGAGGCCGTGCCGATCGCCCACGTCGGCCGAAGGCGCCATGCCCATGCCGCCGACGAGCGCAGCGCATTGATCGGAGAGAATGTCGCCGAACATGTTCTCGGTGACGAGCACGTCGAAGCCCCACGGCTTGCGCACGAGATCGAGCGCGGTCGCGTCGACGTAGTGGTGGCGGGCGACGATCCCGGGATGACGGGCGGCGACCTCGTCGAAGATCCTGCGGAAGAACGCCATCGACACGAATACGTTCGCCTTGTCCACGCAGGTGACGCTCCCCGGTCGGCCGCGCGTGCGGCGCCGCTCGGCGAGGCGAAACGCGAATTCGTGCACGCGTTCGGATCCGGCGCGCGTGATCACCATGGTGTCGCGCGCTTCGCGGTCGTCCTCGACCACGCCACGGCCGCGCGAAGCGAACAGACCTTCGGTGGATTCGCGGACGAGCACGAGGTCGATATCGGCGGCGCGGGGGTCGGCCAGTGGCAGCGGGATGCCGGGAATCGCCCGTGCCGGACGCACGCCGGCGTAGAGTTCGAGGCGGACCCGCAGGTCGAGCTGGGGCGCGATTTCGGTGCCGTCCGGATAGCGAATCTCCGGCCAGCCCATCGCGCCGAACAGGATCGCGTCGGCGCGCTCGGCGGCCGCGAAGGTCGAGTCGGGCAGCGCGTCGCCGGTTGCCTTGTAGTGGAGGGCGCCACCCGGATGCTCCGCAAACGCGAAACCGAATCCGGCGCCGTGCGCGAGCCGTTCAAGGAGCGGCAGCGCCGCCGCGGTCACTTCGGTGCCGATGCCGTCGCCCGGCAGCACGCAGAGGTCGTAGGTTGTCTTGGTCATGGTCGGCAGTCGTTACGTCACATTTGCGCGAGCTTGTAGCGTTCGAGGATGGAGGTGAGCTCGAGGCGCCCGCGTTCACGGTGCGCGCGATGGATCTCGCGCGCCGCGGCGGCATCGCCCTTCCTGATCGCGCGCACGAGGTCCGTGTGCTCGCGGGTCGAATGGACGGGCTTCGGCCGCAGCCGCAGCGTGAACATCCGCGCGCGATGCGCGCGGTCCCAGAAGTTGCAGACGGTCGCCGCCAGCAGCCGGTTACCGCAGAGCTCCACCAGGTGCCGGTGAAAGCGCTCGTCGGCCTGCGCCCACGCATCGAGATCGTCGGCATTGAGCGCCGCGTCCATCGCGCGCGAGGCCGCCTCGAGCGGCGCGATGTCGCGCGCCGCCGGCTTGCGCTGCGCCACCATCTCCGCTGCGGTGGCCTCGAGGCTGCCCAGCAGCTGGTAGATCTCGTTCATGTCGGCTGCCGAAACGGGGAGCACGCGCATGCCGTGCCGCGGCACGACCTCCACGAGCCCCTCCTGCGCGAGGCGAATCAGCGCCTCGCGCACCGGCGTGCGGCTCACGGCGAGCTCAAGTGCCAGTTCCTGCTCGAGTGCGCGGTGGCCGGGTGCCCACTCGTTGTCGAGAATCTTAGCGCGCATCGTCCGGTAGGCCGCGTCGACGAGGGACGTTGTCGGCGTCTCGGCAGCACGCGCTGCGGAGTTGCTGCGGGCCATCAGCGTTCCGGCCAGTTCCAGTGCGCGGGAGCGAGACCCGCGACCGGGGAAGTGAAGGCATAGATGGCGTCATCGAGCAGGCAGCCGAGGAACGCGGTGCGCCGGTCGTGTCCTCCGAACGCGATGCTCGAGATGTTCTTGAGCCGCGCGCTCTTGACGCCGTCGAGGTGCGGGCGACCCAGTTCCCCGGCGAGGTAGGCTGCCTCAACCCACGCTACGTGCGCGGCGTCGAGGTCCTCCAGCACCGTCGTTACCGCGCCGTCGGGCGCGACCCGCAGCACGCGGTTGCTGATGATCGACACGATCCACAGATGACCTTCGACATCGAACGCCATGCCGTCGGGAAACGTGCCCGCGCCATATTCCGCGACCACCTCGCGCGGTCCAAGCCCACCGTCGCTCCGGACCGGGAACCGCGACGTGAGTCGGGAGAACGTCTCGTTCACGTAGAGCCATTCGCCGCGGGCATCGAGCACGGCCTCGTTGGTATACCCGAGGCCGTCGGCGACAATCCTGGCTCCCTTGCCGTCGACCAGCACGATGAAGCCATCGGCGACGTCGCGCCGGTAGCCCCGCGCGCGCGGGACGAGGCGGGTGCTCACCGTAATCCAGACGCGGCCACGGGCGTCCTCGAACACGAAGTTCGACGGCGGAAGTGCAACGCCGTCCGCTTCTTCCAGGAAATGCCGGATCTCGCCGCTGCGGGAGAGTGAAAACACGCCGCCATGCTCGGCGCCGAGGTCCGCGAACAGGAAGGAGCCGTCGCGCCGCAAGGCGATGCCGTTCGGTCGCGCCGGCCGGCCTCCGGGGATCTCGCCGCGGTAGAGGGCCTGCGTACCGTCCACCTTGACGTGCGCGACGCCACCGCGCCAATCGGCGGTGAAGATGTCGCCGGCGGCGTTCGTGACCACGCATTCGGGGCGGTTGAGGCCGCTGCCCACGCGCCTTATGTCGGCGAGATCGATCGCGATGCGGTCTTCACGCGCCACTCCGAATCTCCTCCGCGACCTCGGGCCGGCGTGAAGCCGACAACGAAACAACGTGTACTTTAACGTATACGCTAACGTAGGAAATGCGGTTCGTCAAGTGGTTGCGAAGTCGCGGTCCTGACAGCGGCCGGCACGTGTGTCCCACGCGCGGGCCGGGAGGCGACCTTGGCCCGGCGCGATCCTGCGCCGAGGCGACTGTGGCGAGACTGGCAATCCGGCGGGGCTGTCCGCCGGTGAGGCATTGATTAGTCAGCGCGCCTTGCGCCGTCGGCGCGCGCCGGATGCGCCCACGCTGCTCGACGCGGACTTCCCGTGCGGTCGGGGTGGCCGCCTGGAGGCCGGTTTGGTGGCGGGGCCGGCCGCGCCGGCGCGGGGCCGGCGCCCTGCCGGCTCACCGCCCTGAATCACGCTCGGTCCGCGCCGCGGTGCGCGCTTTGCTTGCGTGCTGACCGGGGTACGACCGCCTGGCGCTTTCCTGCCCCCTGCCGGTTCACGCGCCATCGGCGATCGCGCCCGGTTCCGGCGGTCGGACCGTGGCGCGACAGGTTCGGGTTCGGGCGAAGGAGCAGGCCGCCAGATGGTCAGGATCTTGCCCAGATGCTGCACGGGCGCCGCATCGAGGTCGCCGCAGATCCGCGCGAGCAGTGCCTCGCGCTCGCCCCGGTCGTCGTTGAACACGCGGATCTTGATCAACTCGTGGGCGACCAGGTTGACATCGATTTCGTGCAGCACGGCCGGCGTAAGGCCGTGCTGGCCGATGCTGACGAACGGATGGAGGGCGTGCGCTTTCGCGCGAAAGGCGCGCCGCTCGGCGGGTGTTAGAGTTCTCATCGCTGCATCTTACTCGACGGCGATCGCGCCTCCCAATCAATACGCCTGCCGCTGCCATGGTCATCAAGGGAACGAAAAAGAACAAGTTCGTCAAGGCGTGGATGGCCGATCACGTCAACGACCCCTGGGTCAAGGAAGCGACGAGGCTGGGCTACCGCTCCCGCGCGGCGTTCAAGCTGATCGAGCTGGCCGACAAGGACAAGCTGTTCCGCCCGGGAATGAGCGTTGTCGACCTCGGCGCGGCGCCTGGCAGCTGGACCCAGGTGCTGCGCCAGCGCCTCGGGCCCAGGGCCGCCATCGTCGCCATCGATCTGCTGCCGATGGCGCCCGTTGCCGGCGTGACGTTCGTGCAGGCCGATTTTCGGGAGGACGACGGCCTCGCACAGCTGGAAAATGCGCTGGACGGGCGCAAGCCGGACCTTGTGGTTTCGGATCTTTCCCCCAACTTGTCGGGAGTGGAGGTGGCGGATCAGGCACGTTCCGTGCATCTTGGGGAGCTGGCGCTGGAGTTCTGCAAGTCGTGGCTGCAACCTGGCGGCGATCTCGTCGTCAAAGCGTTCCAGGGTGAAGGTTTTGCCGACTTCCGGCGCGCGATGGAGGCGCACTTCGCGAAAGTCTACGTGCGCAAGCCGCAGGCGTCGCGGGACCGCAGCCGTGAGGTGTATGTCGTCGGAAAAGGCCTCAAAATTTGATGTTTTGAACGTTTTTCCGGCAATTGTCGCCGATGGGAGACACGGCGCAGCCGGTATTGAACTGGCCGTGCCCCCTGCGAGCAGATAGAATCGGATAGTGGCGGCATCCGGGACGGATGGTCGCCAGGCAGGTGGTTGGGCTGGGGCGCGGCGGCCCGCGAAAAATCGCCGCAAGGAGTGACATTGAACAATCTGCTCAAGAACGTCGGCATCTGGCTCGTGATTGGCTTGGTCGTGCTGACTGTCGTCAAGCAATTCGACGCGCGCCAGGGACCGAAGGATTCCGTCCCTTATTCGGAATTCATGGACCGGGCGAAGGCCGGCAGCGTCGAGTCGGCAACCGTCGAGGGCCGCACCATCAAGTGGGTGGCCGCCGACAAGAAGCGCTTCGTCACCTACAGTCCCGGCGACATCTGGATGGTGGGCGATCTCGTCAAGTACGGCGTCAAGGTGGAGGCCAAGCCCGACGAGGAGCAGAGCTTCCTCGCGCAGATCTTCATTTCGTGGTTCCCGATGCTGCTCCTCATCGGCGTCTGGATCTTCTTCATGCGCCAGATGCAGGGTGGCGGACGCGGCGGCGCGTTTTCGTTCGGCAAGAGCAAGGCCAAGATCCTCGACGAGTCGAACAACACGGTCACCTTTGCCGACGTCGCCGGCTGCGACGAAGCAAAGGAGGAAGTGAGCGAGATCGTCGAGTTCCTGCGCGATCCGTCCAAGTTCCAGAAGCTCGGCGGGCGCATCCCGCGGGGCGTGCTGATGGTCGGTTCGCCCGGCACCGGCAAGACGCTGTTGGCCAAGGCCATCGCCGGCGAGGCGAAAGTGCCGTTCTTTTCGATCTCCGGCTCCGATTTCGTCGAGATGTTCGTCGGCGTCGGCGCGGCGCGCGTGCGCGACATGTTCGAGCAGGCGAAGAAGAACGCGCCGTGCATCGTGTTCATCGACGAAATCGACGCGGTTGGGCGCCAGCGCGGCGCGGGCCTCGGCGGCGGCAACGACGAGCGCGAGCAGACGCTGAACCAGCTGCTGGTCGAGATGGACGGCTTCGAGGGCAACGCCGGCGTCATCGTGATCGCCGCCACCAACCGTCCTGACGTCCTCGATCCGGCGCTGATGCGGCCGGGCCGCTTCGACCGCCAGGTGGTCGTGCCGTTGCCCGACATCCGCGGCCGCGAGCAGATCCTGCTCGTGCACATGCGCAAGGTGCCGATGGCCACCGACGTCAAGGCGGAAGTGATCGCCCGCGGCACGCCGGGGTTCTCCGGCGCCGACCTCGCCAATCTCGTCAACGAAGCGGCGCTCTTCGCCGCCCGGAAGAACAAGCGCCTGGTCGACATGGACGACTTCGAGATGGCGAAGGACAAGATCGTGATGGGCGCCGAGCGGCGGTCGATGGTCATGCCGGAGGAAGAGCGGCGCAACACGGCCTTCCACGAGTCCGGGCACGCCATCGTGGCGAGACTCCTGCCGAAGACGGACCCGGTGCACAAGGTCACGATCATCCCCCGCGGCCGCGCGCTCGGAGTCACGATGCAGCTGCCGGAGCAGGACCGCTACAGCATGGACCGCAATCACATGCTGAACGTGATCGCCGTGCTGTTCGGCGGCCGGATCTCCGAAGAGCTCTTCATGAACCAGATGACCACCGGCGCTTCGAACGATTTCGAGCGCGCCACACACATCGCGCGCGACATGGTCACGCGCTACGGCATGTCGGACCTGATGGGTCCGATGGTCTACGGCGAGAACGAGGGCGAAGTGTTCCTCGGACGGTCGATCACGCGGACCGTCAACATGTCCGAAGAGACGATGCGCAAGGTCGACAGCGAGATCCGCAAGATCATCGACCAGCAGTACGCCGTCGCGCGCAAGCTCCTGGAAGACAACCGGGGCAAGGTCGAGGCGATGGCGAAGGCGCTGCTCGAGTTGGAAACCATCGACGCCGATCAGATCGACGACATCATGGCGGGCCTTCCGCCGCGGCCGCCGAAGCCGACGCAGGCGGGCAGCGGCTCGTCGACGACGGGCGCCGCACCGGGCGCGGGTGCTGCACCGTCGGCGAACCCCGCCTGATTCAGCGCTCAGTGCCCTTCGGGCGGCCGGGTGGGCAGATGAACGGCCCCCACGCTCACTACGTTCGCTGCCCCCCGAGGGGGCGCTCAGTGCCCTTCGGGCGGCCGGGCGGGCACTGAGATGGGCGCCCCGGTCTATCGTTGCGGGCGCTTCACGTTCGGGCTCACGCGCCCGCTGGTGATGGGCATCCTGAACGTAACGCCCGATTCGTTTTCCGACGGTGGCCGCTATGTCGATCGGCAAAGCGCCGCCGCGCATGCGCGGCAGATGCACCACGACGGAGCCGATCTGATCGACATCGGTGGCGAATCGTCGCGGCCAGGAGCCTCGCCCGTGGCCGAGGACGAAGAACTGGGGCGGGTGCTGCCGCTGGTCGCGATGCTCGCGGCCGAGGGCATTGCGCTCGCGGTCGATACGCGCAAGCCCGCGGTGATGCGCGCGGCGGCGGCGGCCGGCGCGGCGATGATCAACGACATCGGGGCGCTTTCCGCGCCGGGAGCGATCGAGGCGTGCGCGCAGAGCGGTGTGGGCGTCTGCCTCATGCACATGCAAAGCGAGCCGCAGACGATGCAGGCGGCACCGGACTACGGCGACGTGGTGGCCGAAGTCCGCGCGTTCCTGGAAGCGCGCGCGCAGGCCTGTCTGGCGGCGGGCATCGCGCGCGAACGCATCGCGATCGATCCGGGCTTTGGCTTCGGCAAGACGCTGGCGCATAATCTCGATCTGTTGCGGTCGCTGGGAACGTTTGCGGCAACCGGTTTCCCGGTGGTCGCCGGGCTGTCGCGCAAGTCGTCGCTCGGCGCGATCACCGGACGCGGCGTCGACGAGCGGATGCCCGCGAGTGTCGCCGCCGCGCTGGCTGCGGTCGCGCGCGGTGCGGCGATCGTCCGTGTGCACGACGTGCGCGAGACGGTCGATGCGCTGCGGGTGTGGCACGCGGTCGAGGGCAAGACCAACTGGGAGCCGACCCCGCTGCGCGCTCGGTGATGGGCAGACGGCCTCCTGATCGTTCAATCCGACGTTACCCTCCAGAAAATGACACGACGATACTTCGGCACTGATGGCGTGCGCGGTTGCGTCGGCGAGCCGCCGATCACGCCCGAACTCGTCCTGAAGCTGGGCTGGGCCGCAGGCCTCGTGCTTGCGGCCGACACGTCCCGCGATGGCGTGCGCCCCGGCGTGCTCATCGGCAAGGACACCCGCATTTCCGGCTATCTGCTGGAGGCCGCGCTGGAGGCGGGCCTGTCCGCCGCCGGCGTGGACGTCTATCTCTCCGGGCCGCTGCCCACCCCCGCGGTGGCTTATCTGACGCGCGCGCTCCGGCTTTCCGCCGGCATCGTGATCAGCGCCTCGCACAACCCGTACGACGACAACGGAATCAAGTTCTTCTCCGACGCCGGCGCGAAGCTCCCCGACAGCCTCGAGCAGGCGATCGAGGGCGTGATGGAGCAGCCGCTCGTGTGCGTGCCTTCGGCGCAGCTCGGCAAGGCGCGCCGGATCGAGGATGCCGGCGGCCGCTACATCGAATTCTGCAAGAGCACGTTCCCGAACGAGCTCGATCTCAAGGGTTGGCGCATCGTCGTCGACTGCGCCCACGGCGCAGGGTATAACGTGGCGCCGCCGGTATTCCACGAGCTGGGTGCGGACGTCGTGGCCGTCGGCGCGGAGCCGAACGGGCTCAACATCAACGACGGAGTCGGCGCGACCCAACCGAAGCACCTGAAGGCGGCGGTGGTCGCGCACGGGGCCGACATCGGCATCGCGCTCGACGGCGACGGCGATCGGCTGCTGATGGTCGACCGCGACGGTCGCGCGTACGACGGCGACCAGTTGCTCTATGTGATCGCGATGGACTATCACCGCCGCAAGGCGCTCACCGGCGGTATCGTCGGCACGCTGATGACCAACCTCGGTCTCGAGCAGGCGCTGGCGCGGGAGGGCATCGCGCTCGAGCGTGCGGCGGTCGGCGACCGCTACGTGCTGGAGAAGCTGCGGGAAAGGGGTTGGCTCCTGGGCGGCGAGAATTCCGGCCACATCCTCTGCCTCGACAAGCACACCACCGGCGACGCCATCATCGCCGCGCTAGCCGTGCTGCGCGCGCTGGTCGAGCAACGGGCGACGCTAGCCGAGGCCGCAGCCGGCATCAGGCTTTTTCCGCAGCGCCTGATCAACGTCCGCGTGCCGAAGGGCTACGACTGGAACGCGAATGACGCGATTCGCACCGCGCAGGCCGGAGCGGTCAGCGCGCTTGGCGACACCGGGCGCGTGCTGTTGCGTCCCTCCGGCACCGAGCCTGTGTTGCGGGTGATGGTCGAGGCGCGCGAGGCTGCGCTTGCCGACAGGCACGCGCAGGCGCTGGCCGACGTGATTGCGGCGGCGACCGGCGCTTGACGATGAGTCAAGCCTGCCGCGCTTTCGCGGGAGCGACGGCAGGGCGATAATTCGCGGATGGTAGCCGTATTGCACGCCGCGCGGGAAGCAGGCGCGCCGCAGACCGTCGCGGCGTGGCTCGACACGCTGCGCGGCATCTATCCCGACGAGGACCGCGACGCGTTCGAGGCCGTGCTGGCCTACGCGCGCGCGAAGTGCGGCGGCACGCCCGGCCGCGACGGCGAGCCGCTGATCGACCGCGCCGTGGGCGCGGCGATGATTCTCTCCGGCCTCAAGCTTGATGCCGGCACGGTCCGGGCTGCGTTGCTCACGGGCCTCGCGGGAGCCGATGCGTTCGTTGCGGACGAGATAGTCGCGCGCTTCGGCGACGATGTCGCCACACTCGTTGCCGGTGTCGCCCGGATGGACGAGATCCGGGCCACGCCGCCGCAGGGTGATGCGGCCGAGCGGGCCGCGCAGGCCGAGCGGCTGCGCAAGATGCTGCTCGCGATGGTCGAGGATATCCGCGTCGTGCTGATCAAGCTCGCCGAGCGGACGGCGGCGCTGCGCTTCCTGATGACCGGTGGTCTGGAATTGACGGAAGCGCGGCAACGCACCGCGCGCGAGGTGCTCGATCTCTTCGCCCCGCTGGCCAACCGGCTGGGTGTCTGGCAATTGAAGTGGGAGCTCGAGGATCTGAGCCTGCGCGCGCTGGAGCCAGCGGCCTACAAGGCCATCGCCACGATGCTGGACGAGCGCCGGCTCGACCGGCAGCGCTACATCGAGGACGTCATCGCGGTCCTGGCGCGGGAGCTCGGTGCGGCGGGGGTCCGGACCGAGATCACCGGCCGGCCGAAGCACATCTACAGCATCTGGGACAAGATGCGGCGCAAGCAGTCGGGCATCGACAGCCTGTACGACATCCGCGCCGTGCGGATCCTCGTCGACGACGTCAAGGACTGCTACTCCGCGCTCGGCATCGTGCATCACCTCTGGGCGCCGCTGCCCGGTGAATTCGACGACTACATCGCGAAGCCGAAGTCGAATGACTACCGCTCGCTGCACACGGCGGTGATCGGCCCCGAAGGCAAGCCGCTCGAGGTGCAGATCCGCACCCGCGAGATGCACCAGCATTCGGAATACGGCGTCGCCGCGCACTGGCGCTACAAGGAGGGGGCGCACAAGGGCATGCGCCGTGATCCCGCATTCGAGGACCGCATCGCGTGGCTGCGGCAGGTGCTCGACTGGAAGGATGCAGTCGCCGATGCGTCGGAATGGCTCGCTGCGTTCAAGAGCAGCCTCTTCACGGACACCATCTACGTGCTGACGCCGCAGGGCAAGGTTGTCGACCTGCCGGTCGGCGCGACGCCGGTGGACTTCGCGTACGCGGTGCACACGAGCCTCGGCCATCGCTGCCGGGGAGCGCGCGTCGACGGCGCGATGGTGCCGCTGAACCACGCGCTAAGGAACGGCCAGCGCGTCGAGATCGTCGCCGCCAAACAGGGCGGACCGTCGCGCGACTGGCTCAATGCGGAACTGGGGTATGCGCACAGCCACCGTGCCCGTGCCAAGGTGCGGCAGTGGTTCAAGGCGCAGCAGCACGAGGAGACGCTGGCACAGGGTCGCGCCATCGTCGAGCGTGAGCTGCAGCGCGCCGGCGCCACGGCGGTGAGCCTGGACGCGGTTGCCGTCAAGGCCGGCTTGGGCAAGGCCGACGAGCTCTACGTCGCCGTCGGCCGCGCGGAGCTCAACACGCGGCAGATTCATGCGGCGATTCGGGCCGTGGCGGAGCCGGATGCCGCGCCCGAAGCGGAAGCCGAGCCTGCCGTCGTCGCGAAGCAGAGCAGGGCCGCCGGAGCGGGTGGCGGCATCCTCGTGGTCGGCGTCGACCGGCTGCTGACCAATCTCGCGCGCTGCTGCAAGCCGGCGCCGCGCGACGACATCGTCGGGTTCGTCACCCGCGGCAAGGGCGTCACGATTCATCGCCAGCGCTGCAGCAACGTCGTGCGCATGCGCGCGCGCGAGCCCGAGCGGCTGATCGCCGCCGACTGGGGCAAGCCGCGCGACGAAGTGTTCCCCGTCGACGTCGTGCTCGAGGCGATGGACCGGCAGGGACTGCTGCGCGACGTCACCGAGATCTTTTCAAGGGAGCGGATCAATGTCACCGCGGCGAACACCCTGACGCGCAACAGCGTGACACGGATGGCGTTCACGCTCGAGGTGAAGAGCCTGGACGCGCTCGGCCGCGCGCTCGCACTCGTCAAGGACGTGAAGGGCGTGCTGAGCGCCGGGCGGCGGTAGGCACGGAAATCGGGGTCAGATACGTAACAATCCGCAGCCCCAACAAGCAGGCCAAGGCGCGAGTTGTTGCGTAGCTGACCCCGACTTTCCGCGTATTCGTCCCCGCTATCCGGTCCGCCCTCCGCTCAGCGCAGCGCGAGGGCCGCAACGAGTCCCGCCGCGCCACAGGCCGCGATGACGAGGATCACATTGGCCTTGAAGCGGAAGAGCGCCACGGTCGCGACAAGGCCGATCGCGAGCGAAAGGAAGTCGAGCCCTCCGGCGGGCAAGCCGCTCATCCAGCCGTTCGGCCAGAACACGTGCCAGGCGAAGAACAACGCGAGGTTGACGATCACGCCGACCACGGCGGCGGTGATGCCCGTCAACGGCGCCGTGAAGCGCAGCTGGCCGTGCGTCGTCTCGACCAGTGGTCCGCCGGCCAGAATGAAGAGAAAGCTGGGCAGGAACGTGAACAGGGTTGCCACGCACGCGCCGGCGATGCCGGCCAGACCCTGCGCTTCCGGACCGTAGCAGCATCTTCGTCCAGCCGCCGACGAAGCCGACGAACGCGACGATCATGATCAGCGGACCCGGCGTGGTCTCGCCGAGGGCGAGGCCGTCGATCATCTGTGCCGGGGTGAGCCAGGCGTAGTTTTCGACGGCGCCCTGGTAGACATAGGGCAGTACCGCGTACGCGCCGCCGAACGTCAGGAACGCGGCCTTGGTGAAGAACCACCCCATCCGCGGCAACGTTGCGCCTGGACCGTAGGTCGCGATCAGCAGCGCAATTGCGAACAGCCAGAGTGCGAGGCAGCCGACGACAACCCATGCGAGGCGCTGCCAGCGAAACCGTGCGTGCGCCGGTGTCGGTGTGTCGTCGTCGATCACCGCGCGCGCATCTGCTCCGCCGCTGATGTCGTGACCGCCGCCGACGGCGAATTCCTGCGGCGCCATCCGCCCGCCGACGTAACCGACGATCGCCGCCGCGAGCACGATCACCGGAAACGGCACTGCGAACGCGAAGATCGCGACGAACGCCAGCACGGCGATGACCCAGAGCACCGGCCGCTTCAGCGCGCGCGAACCGATTCGCCACGCGGCGTGCAGCACGATCGCGACCACGGCCGGCTTGATGCCATACAGGATGCCCGCGACCGCCGGCACGCTGCCGTAAGCGAGGTAGAGCCAGGACAACGCGATCAGCAGCACCAGCGACGGCAGCACGAACAGCGCGCCGGCGATGACGCCACCCCAGGTCCGGTGCAGCAGCCATCCGATGTAGGTCGCGAGCTGCTGCGCTTCCGGCCCCGGCAGCACCATGCAGTAATTGAGCGCGTGCAGGAAGCGCCGCTCCGAGATCCAGCGCCTTCGTGTCGACGAGATCGTGGTGCATGATCGCGATCTGGCCCGCGGGCCCGCCGAAACTCACGCAGCCGAGCTTCAGCCAGTAGCGAAAGGCTTCAGCGCGCGTCGGCGCGCCCGGCGCCGCGGGTTGCCCGGTGGTCGCGTTCATTGTCTTGCGCCGGCCGCCAACTTCTCCGGATACCAGCCGTGCGTCTCGACCTGTGCCTCGCGGCACCACGCGTAGAGCGAGTCGTAGACGAGCATTCCCCACTTCAACATCGCGTGATCGTCGGCGAACATCGCCGACAAGCCGAGCGAGGCGGCGAGCAGGCCCGGCGCCTGGGCGGCGAGGTGGAGCGTCGACGTGTCGGCGGCACGAACGATCCTGGCCAGTTCGTCGAGGGCGGGGTGGCCGAGTTCATGTCGCCGGATGAACGCATCGAAGCTGCATTCCGGCCCGACGTGCGAATAATCGACCTCCGGGATATCGTACGCGGTCGCGCCCTCGGCTGCGGCGAACGCGCGCACCTCGGTATTCGGCACGTAGAAGAATTCCGCCGCCGGATCGATGAAGCGCCGGATGAGCCATGGGCACGCGATGCGGTCGATCTTGGGCCGCGCGCGCGTGACCCAACGGGTCGGCGCCGCGAACGGCGTGGTCGCGTTGCCCTCGGCGCGCCATCGCTCGAGGCCGCCCGCGACATAGCTCGCGTCAAGACCGCGCGCGCGCAAAGCGGCGCAGGCGCCCTGGCCCACCTCGTGGCCGCGCACGCAGTAGACGACGACCGGACGCCAGGGCTCGATGGCGGCCGCCCAGGTTTCGACGGCCTCGGGTAGGTACCGGAGCGCGCCGGCGATGACTTCCCGATCCTCATCGAACGCCGGCTGCCGGCGCACGTCGACGAGCGTGGGCGGCGGAAACGCCGCGAGTCGTTGCTTCAGTGCAATGGGGGTGATGAGCGCATCCATGGTTTCCGCTTGCCTCCTGCTGCGTGGGCAGCAACGAAGCAGAACTTGGATGGCGCGGGGGCCAGCGATGCGGCGGGGCGTCTGCGAAAGCCCTGATGGCGGATGCTAACAGCGGGCCTTCCGCGGCGTCAAGGCAAAGCGTCCCGCCGCCTTTCTGCGGCGGTTAGATCAGGCCTTCGAGCAGTTGCACTCCGACGAGGTCGCCCACCGCGCAGTTGCCGGTCTCGGCGGACAGCACGATGAAGCAGTTCGCCTGCGACATCGACGACAGGATTCCCGAGCCCTGGTCCCCGGTCGTGCGCACGGTGAAGCCGCCGTTGCCGTCCGCGGCGAGTATGCCCCGCTGGAACTCCGTGCGCCCCGGCACCTTGCGGATCGGCGCCGACAGCGGCACCTTGAACGTGGGCAGCGGCACGACTTCGCGCTGGCCCTGCAGGACGCGCAGCGCGTCCTGCACGAACTCGTAGAACGTCACCATCACGGAGACCGGATTGCCGGGCAGCCCGAAGAAATGCGCGTCGCCGATCCGGCCATATGCCAGCGGACGGCCGGGCTTCATCGCGATCTTCCAGAACACGACCTCGCCCAGCTTGTCGAGCAGCTGCTTGACGAAATCGGCTTCGCCGACCGACACGCCGCCCGACGTGATGACCACGTCGGCCGCGGCCGCGGCGTCGGCGAACGCCCGCTCGAGCTGCTCCGGCACGTCGGGCACCACGCCCATGTCGAGGACGATCGCAGGAAAGGCGCGTCAGCATGCCGTGGATCGTGTAGCGATTGCTGTCGTAGATTTCGCCCGCGGCGAGCTCCGTGCCGATCGACTTCAGCTCGTCGCCCGTCGAGAAGAATGCGACCCGCAGCTTCCGGAAGACGGTGACTTCACCGATGCCCAGCGACGCCATCATTCCCAGTTCCGCCGGATGCACGAGCTGTCCGGCGCGAAAGACGAGCTGCCCCGCCTTGAGGTCCTCGCCGGCGAAACGGCGATTCTGCCCTTCCTTCGTCACGGCGCCCGCGGCGACGCGGCACCCGGCCCGCGTCTTCGCTCGCCCGCTCCTGCATGACGACGGTATCGGCGCCCTGCGGCATCACGGCGCCCGTGAAGATGCGCACGCACTGGCCGGCGCCCACTGTCGCGCCGCTCGGCTTGCCGGCAAACGATTCGCCGACGCGCGTGAGCGTCGTTTCCGAACCGGACGAGAGATCCGCGAACCGGACCGCATACCCGTCCATCGCCGAGTTGTCGTGACCGGGCACGGCCAGCGGCGAGACGACGTCGCGCGCGAGCACTCGGCCGAGCGAGGCGCGGATGTGCACGCGCTCGATCGCGGTGACGGGGGCGAGGAACGTGCGGATCAGCGCGCGCGCGCGGTCGACCGGCATCGAGTCCGGATCGTAGTCGTCGGCACACGAGAGCGCGCGCAGGGATTTTGGCTGGTTCATGGGGGGTCGCCGGTAAGACATGCTTGGGCTGATGCCTGGGATTCGAACCGTTTCCGCCCGCCGCGGCGAAAGCTCGTCCGCGGTGTTGATGTTGCGGAACGCATCGGCCTCGTCGTCGAACGCGACCTCGACGATCCGCAGCGCCGCATACCATGCGTCGATCTTGCGCCCGCCGGCGGCGAGGAAGGCCGCGAGATTCGGCAGCACGTCGCGGCGGACCAGCGCGAACACCGGGTGCGGCTGGTCGAAGGTCTTCGCCACAGCCAGTTGTGCGCCGCTCGCGGTCGAGCGCCGCACGCAAGCGCGCGACGAGATCGAGCGGCAGGAACGGCGAGTCGCACGGCACCGTCACGACGAGCCCGCCGCTGGCACGGGTGAGCCCCGCGTGCAGACCGGCAAGCGGCCCCGCGAAACCGCCGACGGCATCCTCGACCACGGGGTGGCCGAGTGCCCGGTAGCGGTCGAGATTCTGGTTCGCGTTGATCAGCACGTCGCCGACCTGCGGCACGAGCCGCGCGAGCACGTGCGCGACCATCGGTGCGCCGGCCAGATCGACCAGCCCCTTGTCGACGCCACCCATGCGCCGGCCCTGGCCGCCCGCCAGCACGACGCCGGTGACGTCAGCATTGGCGATCGTCATCGATCGCCTGCGTCAGGCCAAGGAATCCAGCCCACGTGCTCCTCGAAAAACGCGTGGCGGTCCGGCGCGCGGTCGACGGGATCGTCGAACGCGGCCAGCGCGACGTGGGTTTCGCCCGCCCAGCGGTTCGACTGGAAAAAGAGCCGCGTTCCGCAGGCGCGGCAGAACGAGCGCTTCGTTCCAGGCGACGACTCGTAGGCGGTGAGATCGTCGCCTCCCGCCTCGATCGTCACCTGCGCCGAAGGAAACCCGATCCAGGTGACGAAGCCGGCGGAGTGCGCGCGCCGGCAGCTCTCGCAGTGGCAGTGGCAAGCGAAGCGCGAGGGAAAGCGCGCGACGAAGCGCACTCGCCCGCACATGCAGCGCCCGCGGGCGTCCGCAGAGTGCCCGATCATGATGGCGACGCCTCGAACCGCTCGGCGCCTGTGAAGAGCAGAAAGTGCTTGTTGGTCGCGCGGCCGATCATCGTGATCCCGATCTTCTCCGCGATCTCGTGGCCCATCTGCGTGAGTCCCGAGCGCGAGACGAGAAACGGGATGCCCATCTGCGCCGCCTTGATCACCATCTCGGACGTGAGGCGGCCGGTGGTGTAGAAGATCTTGTCGGCGCCGTCGATGCGGTCGAGCCACATCCGGCCGGCGATCGCGTCGACCGCGTTGTGGCGCCCGACGTCCTCGACGAACGCGAGGATCTCGGAGCGGCCGGGCTCGTTGGTGGCGAGGGCGCAGCCGTGCACCGCTCCGGCCTGCTTGTAGATCGTCTCGTGGACGCGAACACGATCGAGCAGCGCGTACAGCGTTCCCTGCGACAGCGTTGCCCCCGGCGGGAGCCGGACGCTCTCGATTTCGGCCATCAGGTCGCCGAAGACCGTGCCCTGTCCGCAACCGCTGGTGGTGGTGCGCTTCTTCGTCTTCGCCTCGAGGTCGGCGAGGCCGTGCCGGGTCTTGACGACGACCGCGCCCACATCCCAGTCGACCTGGACCGCCACGATGTCCTCGACGCGCTCGACAAGACGCTGGTTGCGCAGGTAGCCGATCGCGAGCGCCTCCGGCGCCGCGCCCAGCGTCATCAGCGTGACGAGCTCGTGCTTGTCGACGTAGAGCGTCAGCGGGTGCTCGCCGGCGATCGGCGTGTCGCGCGCGGCGCCGGTCTCGTCCGTGGCGCGCACCGTGAACGTCGACGGCCGCGCGGCGTTGGTGAGCAGCGGCCGGTACGGAGTGTTCGGAGCGTTCACGTCGGAGCCGACCCCTGGCGCGAGGCAGATGGCGGGCGGGCGCTCATCCGCCGATGTAGCTCATCTCGATCTTCGGGATGGGCGCGGTATTGCCGGTGCGGATTTCGGAATAGCGGTCGGCGCGCTGCCGCCAGATGGCGGCGATCGCGTTGCCGATCGGCGCGTCGCCGGCGCCCTCGCGCAGCAGCGCGCGCAGGTCGTAGCCGTCGGTCGCGAACAGGCACGTGTAGAGCTTGCCGTCGGTGGACAGCCGGACGCGGGTGCAGTCGCGGCAGAACGCCTGCGTCACCGACGCGATGATGCCGATTTCGCCGCCGCCGTCACGGTAGCGCCAGCGCTCTGCGACCTCGCCGGTGTAGTTCGGATCCGCGCTCTCGAGCGGGAGCTCCGCGTCGATGGCCCGCACGATCTCGCCCGCCGGCACCACGTCGTCCATGCGCCACCCGTTGGTCGCGCCGACATCCATGTACTCGATGTAGCGGACGATGTGACCGCTGCCCTTGAAATGCCGCGCCATCGGCACGATCGAAGCCTCGTTCATGCCGCGCTTCACCACCATGTTGACCTTGACCGGATTGAGGCCCGCGGCCGCTGCGGCATCGATTCCCTCGAGCACATTCGCCACCGGAAAATCGACGTCGTTCATCGCGCGGAACGTCGCATCGTCGAGTGAGTCGAGACTCACCGTGACGCGGGTGAGACCGGCGTCGCGCAGGCTGCGCGCCTTGCGCCCGAGCAGCGTGCCGTTGGTCGTCAGCGTCAGGTCGATGTCGCCGAGGCGCGCGAGCATTTCGACCAGGCGCTCGATGTTGCGGCGAAGCAGCGGCTCGCCGCCGGTCAGCCGCAGCTTCGTCACGCCTTGCGCGACGAATATCCGGGCGACGCGCGTGATTTCCTCGAATGTCAGCAGGTCCGCGCGCGGCAGGAACTCGTGCTCGGCGTCGTAGACCTCCTTGGGCATGCAGTAGACGCAGCGGAAGTTGCACCGGTCGGTGACCGAGATGCGCAGGTCGCGCATGGGCCTGCCCCGCATGTCGATCGCCGTGCCGGGCACGCCCGGAGCGCGCGCCGCGGCGCGCACGAAGCCGTCGAGGGCCTCGCGGCGCGACGACGCGCGGGCGTCGGCAAGCGGGATGATCGTGGGCATGGGTGGCGGGCCGTGGCCGGATGAAAATGCAGCCGATCATGTTAGCAGAGGCGGAAGCGCCTGGTGTATGATCGCCGACGGACCGCACTCCCGTTTTCCCTCTGCGGATTGCCCGAAATTCCCATGTCGCCGTTGCGGTTTCCCGTCGCCGTGATATTCGAACGCACCCCGGTCGTGAATCGCTGGGTCGGCGAGCGTTGGGAGCCCGTCGCCGTCGTTGCGCCGCTGGCCGTTGCCGCGCAGTCGCGCGCGCCGGTGAAGATCAGCGATGATCCGTCCGCGACGCGCTGGCGCTTCGACGGCCATGCGTTCGAATTGCACCCCTGTGAGGCCGAGGGCTATTACCTCAACATCGTCGCGCCGGAGCCGAAGGCATTCGTGATGTGGCGCACGACCGACGACGGCGCCGACCCGCCGGTGTTCCCGGTGATCGTGACTGTCAGCTACAACGAGGCGGCGCGCATGCTCGACGGCGGCGAGCGGGTCGATGCGGTGCCGCTGCCTGCCGGCATCCTGGCATGGATGCAGCCGTTCGTGGATGAGCACTACAAGCCTGAACCGAAGAAACGGGTTCGGCGCAACGATCCGTTCGCCACTGATGCATCCCGCCGCGAGCGCGGGCCGCGCGGCTGATGACGCGATCGCCGGCTGCAGCCATCGATGAACGCCGACGATAAGCCACCCGAGGGCCTGTCGCTCAGGCGCTGGTCGCAGCGAAAATTGGCGGCTGCGCGCGAGAAGAACGCGGCCGGCACGCTCCAGCGAATCCCGTCGCGGCCCCGGCAACGGTTGCCGCACCCGCATCGGTCGACGTTGCGCCACCGGCGGCCGCACCCACCTCCGCCACGACGCTGCCGCCCGTCGAATCGCTGACGATCGACTCCGACTTCACTCCGTTCTTCCAACCGAAGGTCGGCGAGGCGCTGAAGCGGCAGGCGTTGAAGCAGCTGTTCCGCGATCCGCAGTTCAACGTGATGGACGGCCTCGACGTCTACGTCGGCGACTATTCGATACCCGATCCGATCTCGCCCGACATCGTCAAGCAGATGGTGCAGGGCCGCTACATCTTCGATCCGCCGGCAACGCGCATCAACGCGCAGGGCCACGTGGAAGACGTGCCGCCGGAGGAAGCCGTTCCCGGTGGTCCGGACGGATGCCCGGTCGCCGAAGCCTCCGGCGAACCCGTGCTGACCCGTCGACGGCCGCGAAGCTGAAACCGCTCCAGTCCGGTCCTTCCGGATCCCGGGATCCCCGAGCCTCCGACGCGATGAGTCTCGCCGGCAAGAATCTCCATCTGTGCTCCTGCAACGGCACGATGCCGCTCGACGCCGCGGCGCTCGCGCGGGCGCTTGCGCTGGCCGGCACGCCGGCCGTGCAGACGATGCTGTGCCAGAAGGAGCTCGCCGCGTTCGCCGGTCGCGCGGAAGGCGATGTCGTCGTTGCCTGCACGCAGGAAGCGCGCCTCTTCGGCGACGTTGCGGAGGAGGGCGGCAGGACGCAGACGATCCGGTTCGTCAACATCCGCGAGACCGGCGGCTGGTCGTCCGAGGCGAAGGCCGCGACCCCCAAGATCGCGGCGCTGCTGGCGCTGGCGGGATTGCCCGAGCCCGAGCCGGTGCCGCGGGTGGCCTATCGTTCCGAGGGCCGCCTGCTGATCGTCGGCCCCGCCGAGGCCGCGCTGCAATGGGCGAAGCCGTTGTCGGCGGAGCTCGGCGTCACCGTTCTCGTCACCGGCCGGGCGGCACGGTGCCGAGCTTCCGGCCGAGCGCGACTTTCCCGTCCACTCGGGCCGGCTCACGAAGATCGCGGGCTGGCTCGGCGCGTTCGACGTCGCGTGGACGCAGGAAAATCCGATCGACCTCGACCTGTGCACGCGCTGCAATGCGTGCGTGAAGGCATGCCCCGAGAAGGCGATCGATTTCACCTACCAGATCGACCTCGATCGCTGCAAGGCGCATCGCAAATGCGTCGCCGCCTGCGGCGCGACGGCCGCGATCGACTTCGCCAGGAGCGACGTCGCGCGCAGCGAGCGCTTCGACCTCGTCCTCGATCTGCAGCGAGCGCCGCACCTGACGCTGCACCAGCCGCCGCAGGGTTACCTCGCGCCCGGCGCGGACGTCGATCGCCCAGGCCAAGGCAGTGACCGAGATCGCCGGGATGACGGGCGAGTTCGAGAAGCCGAAGTATTTCGCGTACAAGGCTTCGATCTGCGCGCACAGCCGTTCGCAGAAGCCGGGCTGCAATCTCTGCCTCGACGTCTGCTCGACGGCGGCCATCGCCGCCGACGGCGATCACGTCCGGGTCGAGCCGCATCTGTGCATGGGCTGCGGCGCGTGCGCGACCGTGTGCCCGTCCGGCGCGATGAGCTACGCCTACCCGTCGGTGCCCGATCTCGGCCTGCGGTTGCGCACGTTGCTCGCGACCTATGCGAAAGCCGGCGGGCGCGATGCGTGCATCCTGCTGCACGCGGAGGACGGCCGCGCCGCGATCGCGAGCCTCGCCCGCCGCGGTCGCG
Organism: uncultured beta proteobacterium; assembly: GCA_963823215.1. Taxonomy (GTDB): domain Bacteria; phylum Pseudomonadota; class Gammaproteobacteria; order Burkholderiales; family Casimicrobiaceae; genus CAIWHR01. The sequence continues at coordinate 27,616 of CAWGKT010000012.1, read as the reverse complement.
GGCTGCCGGCGCGCGTCATCCCGCTCGAGGTGCACCACGTCGCGTCGGTCGGTCTCGACGTCTGGCTCGCGGCGCTCGCGCACGGCGCCTCTCAGGTCGCCGTGCTCGCGACCGGCGCCGAGGCGCCGGAGTACCGCGACGCGCTCGAACGGCAGATGCGATATCGCGGACACGATCGCGCAGGCGCTCGGCTATCAGGGCGCGCACCTGCGCGTGTTCGACGGCGCGGATGCGAAGGCGCTCGACGCGGCGCTGTGGTCCTGGCCGGCCGCATTGGCGGTGCGCGCGCCCGCGACGTTCGCGTTCACCGCCGACAAGCGCACGACGGCCGCGCTGGCGATCGACCATCTCGCGCAGCACGCGCCGGTGCCGCAGCGCGAGATCGCGCTGCCGGCCGGCGCTCCGTTCGGCACGATCGCCGTGAACCGCGACACCTGCACCATGTGCCTCGCGTGCGTCGGCGCGTGTCCCGAAGGCGCGATCCTCGACCATCAGGAGGCGCCGCAGCTCTCGTTCATCGAGGCGAAGTGCGTGCAGTGCGGGTTGTGCGCGGCGACGTGTCCGGAGCGCGCGATCACGCTGACGCCGCGCCTGTCGCTGGCACCCGAGGCGAGGCAGCCGCGCGTGATCAACGAGGCCGTGATCTTCAAGTGCACCGCGTGCGGCAAGCCGCTCGGCACCGAGAAGATGGTCGCGAGCATGCTGGCGAAGCTCGCCGGGCACTCGATGTTCGCCGCACCCGGCGCGCTCGACCGGTTGAAGATGTGCGCCGACTGCCGCGTCGTCGATCTCATGAAGAACGAGCGCGGCGTGGACATCCGCGATGTCTGAGTTGACGGCGGTGCTGCATCACCGCCTCGAGCCCGAGGACCAGGCGCGGGCCGATTTCTACGCGCTGCTCGCGCGGTTGTTCGCCGCCGCGCCGGATGCCGCGCTGCTCGCGGCCATCGCCGCGGCCGCTCCGCTCGCGCCCGACGCGCCCGGCGGAACGGGTCGCGCCGATGATGACGCGAAGACCATTGGTAGGCATGGGATTCGCTGCGTGCGGCAAGCGCGGTCATGGACCCGGAAGCCGCCGGCGACGAGTTCCAGGCGCTGTTCGTCGGCGTCGGCATGAGCGAGGTGAGCCTGTACGCGTCCCACTATCTCGGGCCGCAGTCGGGGCGTCCGCTCGCCGAGATCCGCGCGACGCTCGCCTCGCTCGGTCTCGCGCGCAGACCAGGAAGCAGCGAGTTCGAGGACCACCTTTCCGTCGAGCTCGAAACCATGCGGATGCTCGTGGCCGGCGACGCCGGGCGGCGTCCCGCGACGATCGCCGAACAACGCGCTTTCTGCGAACGACATCTGCTGCCATGGGCATTCGATTGCTGCACTGCAATATCGACATCTCTCCTTGCCAATTACTATCGGCATGTCGCATCATTCACCAGTTGCTTCATGGCGCTCGAACGTGACTCGTTCGCCATCGAATAATTACATCAAAGTCACGCCGTTTTCTTGGAGGTCCGAATGCGCATTCGCACGCGTAGCGTTCACTCTGTCGCGACCGTTCCGGTCCCCTCTTCTTCCTCCACCGATTCGAAACGCCGCCGCTTTCTGCTCACGCTGGGCCTGGGCGGCGCGGGCGCCGCTGCGGCGGTCGTGGCCGCGGCGCCCGCCGCAGCAGTGGTGGCGGTGACGGCCGAGCCTGCCACACCCGCCGACGGTTACCGCGAGTCCGCGCACGTGCGCGATTACTACCGCACCGCCAAGCTTTAGGAGGAGGAGGGATCATGCTGCTCACAAGGACGAACGCACAAGTTTCGGCAGCCGGTCCGCGTCTTCGCCGCCTCGCCGGGGTACCGTTCCCGACGATGGACCGGCGGACGTTTTTGAAGCGCTCGGGCCTGGCGGCAGGGGCCGGAGCGTTCGCGAGCCAACTTCCGTATGGCGCCATCGGCAAGGCCGAGGCCGCCAAGGAAGGCGCGGCCGCCGCGACCGAAGTCAAGCGCACCGTCTGCACCCACTGCTCGGTCGGCTGCGCGGTCGACGCCACCGTCGAGAACGGCGTCTGGACGCGGCAGGAGCCGGTGTTCGACTCGCCGCTGAACCTCGGTGCGCACTGCGCGAAGGGCGCCACGGTGCGCGAGCACGGGATGCACGAGCATTCGCATCGCCTGAAGTCGCCGATGAAGCTCGTCAACGGCAAGTACCAGAAGATCAGCTGGGAGCAGGCGATCAACGAGGTCGGCGACAAGCTCAACGCCCTGCGCGCGGAATCCGGTCCCGACGCCGTCTTCTGGGTCGGCAGCTCGAAGCACAACAACGAGCAGGCGTACCTGATGCGCAAGTTCGTGTCGTTCTGGGGCACGAACAACACCGACCACCAGGCGCGGATCTGCCACTCGACGACGGTCGCCGGCGTAGCCAACACCTGGGGCTACGGCGCGATGACCAACTCGTACAACGACATGCAGAACACGAAGTGCGCGATGTACATCGGCAGCAATGCGGCCGAAGCGCACCCGGTGTCGATGCTGCACATGCTGCACGCGAAGGAAACCGGCGCGAAGATGATCGTCGTGGATCCGCGCTTCACGCGCACCGCCGCGAAGGCCGACGAGTTCGTACGCCTGCGCTCCGGTGGCGACATCCCGTTCCTGTTCGGGCTCGTCTACCACATCTTCAAGAACGGCTGGGAGGACAAGCAGTACATCCACGACCGCGTCTACGGCATGGAGAAGGTGAAGGACGAGATCCTCGCCAAGTGGACGCCCGACAAGGTCGAGGATGCGTGCGGCGTGCCTGAAGCCCAGGTCGCGAAAGTGGCCGAGATGCTGGCCAAGAACAGGCCGTCGACCGTCGTCTGGTGCATGGGCCAGACGCAGCACACGATCGGCAATGCGATGGTCCGCGCGTCGTGCATTCTCCAGCTCTCGCTCGGCAACGTCGGCGTCTCCGGCGGCGGCACCAACATCTTCCGCGGCCACGACAACGTGCAGGGCGCGACCGACGTCGGCCCGAACCCCGATTCGCTGCCGGGCTATTACGGCCTGGCGGCTGGCTCGTGGCGGCATTTCGCCGGGGTGTGGGGCGTGGACTACGAGTGGCTCAAGAAGCAGTACGCCGAAGGCATGATGGAGAAGCCCGGCATGACGGTGTCGCGCTGGATCGACGGCGTCCTCGAGAAGAACGATCTCATCGACCAGGGCCCGAACCTGCGCGCGCTCGTCTACTGGGGCCACGCGCCGAACAGCCAGACGCGCGGCAAGGAAATGGTCGAGGCGATGAAGAAGCTCGATCTGTTGGTCGTCATCGATCCGTACCCGTCGGCGTCGGCCGCGATGGCGGCGATGGTGCGCAAGGACGGCGTCTACCTGCTGCCCGCATCCACGCAGTTCGAGACGTCCGGGTCGGTCACCGCATCGAACCGCTCGATCCAGTGGCGCGAGCGTGTCATCAGCCCGCTGTTCGAGTCGCAGACCGACCACGCGATCATGTACGCGTTCGCGAAGAAATTCGGCTGGGAGAAGGACTTTACGAAGAACTACAAGATCGTGAAGCCCGACCCGAACAAGTTCGACGAGCCGGAACCCGAATCGATCCTGCGCGAGATCAACAAGGGCGTCTGGACGATCGGCTACACCGGGCAGTCGCCGGAGCGGCTGAAGCTGCACATGAAGAACATGAACACGTTCGACGTGAAGACGCTGCGGGCGAAGGGCGGGCCGTGCGACGGCGACTTCTTCGGCTTGCCGTGGCCGTGCTACGGCACGCCGGAGCTCAAGCACCCCGGATCGCCGAACCTCTACAACACGTCGGTGCTCGATGATGGACGGAGGCGGCTGCTTCCGCGCCAACTTCGGCGTCGAGCGCGAAGGCGTGAACCTGCTCGCCGAGGACGGTTCGTATCCGAAGGGCGGCGACCTCACGACCGGCTACCCCGAGCTCGACCACGTGCTGATGAAGAAGCTCGGGTTCTGGGACGAGCTCACCGAAGACGAGAAGAAGGCCGCCGAGGGCAAGAACTGGAAGACCGACCGCTCCGGCGGGATGATCCGCGTGTTCATGAAGAACCACGGCAACCATCCGTTCGGCAACGCCAAGGCGCGCGCGATCGTCTGGAACTTCCCCGACGGCATTCCGCAGCACCGCGAGCCACTTTATTCCAACCGTCCGGACCTCGTCGCCAAGTACCCGACGCACGACGACAAGAAGGCGTTCTGGCGGCTGCCGACGCTGTACAAGAGCGTGCAGCAGGACAATCTCGCGAAGGACGTCGCGAAGAACTTCCCGCTGGTGCTGACCAGCGGCCGGCTGGTCGAGTACGAAGGCGGCGGCGAGGAAACGCGTTCGAATGCGTGGCTCGCGGAGTTGCAGCAGGAGAACTTCATCGAGATCAGCCCGAAGGACGCCAACGACCGCGGGATCCGAGACGGCGAGTACGTCTGGGTGAAATCGCCGACCGGCGCGCAGATCAAGGTCAAGGCGATGGTGACCGACCGCGTCGCGGCGGGAACGACGTTCATCCCGTTCCACTTCTCCGGGCTGGTGGCAGGGCAAGGACATGCTCGAGTTCTACCCCGAGGGCGCGGCGCCGATCGTCCGCGGCGAAGCCGTCAACACGGCGACGACCTACGGGTACGACTCGGTGACGATGATGCAGGAAACCAAGACGACGCTCTGCCAGGTCGCCAAGACCGCCTGATGCGCAAGGACACGTTGAGGAGGCAACAATGGCCCGAATGAAGTTTCTCTGCGACGCCGAGCGCTGCATCGAGTGCAACGGATGTGTCACCGCCTGCAAGCAGGAGCACGACATCCCGTGGGGCGTGAACCGTCGCCGCGTGGTCACGATCAACGACGGCGTGCCCGGCGAGCGCTCGATCTCGGTCGCGTGCATGCACTGCTCGGATGCCCCGTGCATGGCGGTCTGCCCGGTCGACTGCTTCTATCGCACGGACGATGGCGTGGTCCTGCACGACAAGGACCTCTGCATCGGCTGCGGCTACTGCTTCTACGCGTGCCCGTTCGGCGCGCCGCAGTTCCCGCAGGCCGGCGCGTTCGGCGTGCGCGGCAAGATGGACAAGTGCACGTTCTGCGCCGGCGGCCCGGAGCCGAACAACTCCGAGGCCGAGTACAAGAAGTACGGCCGCAATCGCCTCGCCGAAGGCAAGCTGCCGGTCTGCGCCGAGATGTGCTCGACCAAGGCGCTGCTGGGCGGCGAGGGCGACGTCCTCGCCGACATCTACCGCGAGCGGGTGACCACGCGCGGCAAGGGCAGCGAGGTCTGGGGCTGGGCCACGGCCTACGGGCGGCCCGAGGTCCCCAAGGGTGCCCCGGCGGCGCCGGGCGCGCCCGCCGCGCCGGCAGGAGGAGCCAAATCGTGATCACACGCGCATTGGTGGCGCTGACCGGCGTCGCACTCGGGGTGGGTCTTGCCGGTTGCGGCGAGCGCCCGCAGGTCGTCGAGTACAAACAGGGGATCTACCAGGGCAAGCCGGACAAGCCGGCGTACGATTCGGCGCCCTGGAACGGGAACAAGCGCGAATGGGAGTTGGCACTTGCGAGCCGCAACCAGAACCAGAACGAATACAAGCGGATCCGGTGACGGGCGCGAAGGGGGTACGGTGAGCCGATCCATCATTCGGGGGGCGGGGGCGCTCGTCATCGCGCTGTCGATCGCTATCGGCGTCGCGTCGGCGCAGTCGCCTGGGGTCAATCCGAACCAGGCGGCGCAGGCTGTCGCCGAGCAGAAGCAGCGCATCGACCAGCCGCTCAACAACCAGCCGGTCTGGAAGGAAATCCGCTCCGGCGAGCCGCAGATCACGACGGTGCGCGGGCGCGAGACCAACGTCCTGATCCAGCCCGAAGGGCAGACGTGGCGGGCGTTGCGCACGCCGATCATCTTCTGGGGGGGCATGCTGTTTGCATTGACCGTCGTCGGAACCGTCGCCTTCTATCTGGTCCGCGGTCCGATGGGCAGCAATTACAAGCCGGGCGGCCGGTTGATCGAGCGCTTCGCGCCGGCCGACCGCTACGCGCATTGGCTGGTGGCAATCGCGTGGGCGACATTGGCGGTCACCGGGCTAGTCTTGTCGCTCGGCAAATCGGTGCTGCTGCCGCTGATCGGCTACACGCTTTTCTCGTGGCTGGCCACGATCGCGAAGTATCTGCATAATTTCGTCGGCCCGATCCTGATCATCGGAACGCCGTGGCTGATCACACGCTTCATTCGCGACAACATGTTCACTCGCGAAGACGTGCGCTTCTTCGCGAACATCGTCGGCTACTTCAAAGGGCAAGAGTATCCATCGGGCCGCTTCAACGCCGGCGAGAAGTTCATCCCGTTCTGGCTGATGCTGGTCGTGGTGACATCGGTGCTCGTGGTCACCGGCCTTATCCTGGTGTTCCCGAACTTCGATCAGACGCGTCAGACGATGCAACTGTCCAACGTCATCCACATGATCGCCGCGTACGTCGGGATCGCGATGCTTGTGCTGCACATCTATCTGGGCACGGTCGGTTTCAGCGGTTCGTACAGCGCGATGCGCGAAGGCTACGTCGACGAGAACTGGGCCGAGCACAATCATCGCTACTGGTATGATGATGTCGCTGCCGGCCGCTCGCGCCAGCACTTCGTCGGCGGCACCGAGGGACGGCGCGTCGAGCAGGCGGCGGCTCGTCCCCACGCGGCCGACTGAGTTGACGAACGACTGGGAGAAGGGACCGACGATGACGAAGACGTTGCGCGCACTCGTGGCCGCCGGAGCGGTGGTCGCGGGCTTCGGCATTGCGCTCGCGAAGCTGCCGCCGGCGCCGCCGATGGACGAGAAGGCGAAAGCCGTCGCCGAGGAGAAGAAGGCGAAGGACGCCGCTACGGCGGAGGCCGTCAAAGCGCAACAGGCGAAGGCCGAGGATCGCGTCGCCGCCCGCTACATTGCCGAACAGAAGGCGAAGGGCAGGGTCGTCACGCCGCAGATCGCGCCGACCGCCATGGCGACCGCGGCACCGGCGACAGGTGCAGCACCTGCGGCCAAGGGCGCGCCGGCTCCGGCCGCAAAGCCCGCGGCGTCAGCCGCACCGGCAAAGAAGTAGCGGTCACGCAGTTCGGCGGCTCGGCGACGAGCCGTCGGTCATCGACGGCAACGGGCTGGTCCGCACGTTCATCGCAGGGCGTCCGCGCGCACCGACGACCCGTCGGTGGGCTGCGACATTCCCGCCGGTCAATGGACCCTTTGGCCTGCGATCGGGCGCAACAACGCCACGAACAACAACAAGAAGAACAGCGTGGCCACGCGCGGCCCGTCGAACAGGCTTTCGGTGATGCCGATCAGCAGAAATCCGCAGAGCGACGCAAGCAGCGCTGCGGAGAACCAATCGCCCCTCCACATTCCCACACCAAGGCGCGCGAGCGACATCGCAACCGCGACCACGCAGGCCAGCACACCGATCCATCCCTGTTCGAAAAGAACCTGGACCCAGAGATTGAATATGTGCCACGGCAAATGGTCGTCGGCCGTGAAGAACCATCGCGCCCCGCCAGCGCGAAAAGTCTCCGTTGGCGACGAGATCGCGGCCGCGTTCGTCGAGCAGCCGCACGTTGTCCACATCGATCCGACTGGCCGGTTGCGCATTGGCGAGGCTGACGACGACAGGGCGCCGCAGCAGCCACGGACCCGACCCGATCTCGCCCGAGTTGAACGCGACTTCGTGGTGTTCCCATTGGCTCCCACCCGTTTTCACCTGGATGCCCAATTCCTCGCACCGGAACGAGTACTGGACGCTTTTCTCGCACAGGGAAACGCCCAGGGCCGACTTGGGGGCCGCGCTGCGTATATCGAGCGAAAGCGTGTAGTTCAGTCCGGCGGCGATGTCGACCCGCTGGCCGAGAAAGAGCGGTCTGCCGGAGCCAAGGCGAACGAATTGGCCCTCGCCTTCTCGCTCGTAGCTGAAGGTCGCCGAAGCCAGGTCGGGGTTGTTGAAGAGGAACGTCCTCGGAAAGCTGCCCAGCCCCATACCGAACAGCGCGGTGGCCGCGCCGGTGTCCATCATGGCGACCGTCCTGGCCCAATGGCCCGTGCGCATCGCGGCTTCGGATTGCGTGCCCGCGAGCCGCGATTCCATGAAGGATCCCGAAACGATCGGCAGCATGACCGCGACACTGGCGGCCGCGAGCAACGCAGCGATGGCGATCTGCCCCAACTTCCTGGCGCGCGAGCGCAACCCCTGGATCGCCGTGGCGATGCCCAGCACCCCCATGGCGCCGAAGTAGCCGACGTAGCCGCCCCGCGTGAAGGTCACGGCGAGAGCATAGCTCGCCAGCACGAGAAGCGTCGCCCCCGACGCGATGCGGATGCCGGACGGTCGCAGCGCGATCCACGCCACCACGAAAGGCAGGGCCGTTGCGAGATAGGCGTGGATGTCGCCACCACCCGTGTGCAGCTCCGGAAACGGGCCCTCCACGCGATACTCGCCGGCAAAGTCCAGGAGTCCCGCGAATGCCATCCGCTCCCAGACCGCCGTCGCAACGACGGCGCACAGCCCGACCAGCATGCCTGCAATAAACCTTCTGTCCATCTGCCGCAGGTCATGCGACTCCGCGATCAGCCAAGGCAGCAGCGCCAGCGCCCATGCAAAGCCCTTCAATTGCCTGAGAGCGCCGAAGCTGCTGTGGTAGCTAATGAGCGCATTCGGGTCGACCGGCGACAGCGGCACAAGGCCGACGCCAGGCGCTCGCGATGAACGAGACCGTCAGCAAGGCGATCGCCCACCGGGCGCTTCGGGACAGTGTCGGAGCCGCAACGGGGTGGTGCGGCTGCAGGAGACGCAGGGCCAACGTCACCGCAACCACGAGGTCGAACTCGTTGACCTGTATCCAGCCGCTCCATGGCGAGAAGTTGAGCAACGGCAGCAACGCAAGGATCGCCGGCAGCCCAATCCCGGGATAACGCCACAACGCGACCGCGTACGCTCCAAGGGCCAGCGCGAGCCACAGGCCGCCGAGAGGGTGGTTCAACAACACGATGCCCGTGCCACCCAACAGCAATATCGACGCCAGTACCCTTGCCGTGCCGGCTGAAGCCGTGGGCGCGGTCGATACGGGTCGCGTCGTGTCGTGCCGGGCGGCGGGCGACGGTTCGCCCTGCAATGCCCACCGATGCATTTGCACCGCAATGAGGTAGGCCAACGGCGCGGCAACGGTCGCGATCAACACATTGGTCGGATCCGGATGTTTTTCCGAAAGGAACAGCTTGCCCGTCTCCATGGCCAGCGCGAGTGGGGCGGCGATCAATCCCGGAACCGCGGCAGAGCCGCTTGCCTCCCCATGCACCCAGCGCACGGTCCACATCCAGTAACCCAATCCCACCGGCAGATACATGGCGGCGCAGGCGAGCAGGCTTTTCAGCGCCTCCGTTTCGGTCGTGAAATAGTGATAGTAGAAGGGCAGCCAACGGAGTTCTCCGAGGGCGGCGCGCACCTGCGCTTCACCGACCCAGCCCACGCTGAACCAGCCGTTCGCAGTCATGAGGGCGACGAGGTACAAGGGCATCGCCACGCTCAGAGCCCTCACCACGTAGGGTCGCAGGTCGGCAAGCCTTTGCAGGTGCACGTGCCGATGCACTCCAACACCGAGCGCCATGCCGGACGCGCGCGTCAGCAGCGAAAGGCCCTCGGAGATGCCGGAGAACAGGAATAGTTGCGCCACTTCGGTGAACAGGCCGAGCGCCAGACCGCACACCGCGGCGGTGCGATAGGCACGTGGCGCCGCCTTGCCCAGCACCATGCCCAGCAACACCCCGAGAGGAACGACGGCGGCAATCTCGACCGCGATCTTGAAGACGCAGATCGAGAGCCGATCGCACGTGCCGGACGCGATCAGCAGCCCATAACCGCCGCGGGACAGTTTCTGCGACCACTCTGCGGCCGAAACGAAGAAATCGTACGGGAACAGGCCCAGCGTCAAATACGCCAGCACGTATACGACCACCGCGGCCACCATCGCGGGAGGACCGCCACGCTCCATCTTCGTCCACAGGCGGTCGAGCGCGCCGCCCCAGGCGAGCCAGATGCCTATGCCGAGTCCGCTGCCGATGAATTCCGCGGCGACGTCGTTGATCGACACGGTGCGCGGCGGGAAAAACAACTGCGCGAATTCGATCGCGAGCGCGACGGCGGCGCACGCGACGAACACTGCGCCGGCGCGCATCAGGCGCCCACCCGCCGAAGCGGCACGCGCCGCGAAGCCAGCGCTCAACAGGTACGCCAACGGCATGTAGAGCAGGATGTTGGCAACCCAATCCGCGCGCGCTTCGGCGTCAAGCACGAGATATTGGGTGGCAAGAAAATCCCGCCACGCCAGCTCCATCGGGCGCGGACGGTAATCCAGCGGCACCAGGCTGCCATAGACGACGAACAGCAGATAGCAGCCGGCCGCGACCAGGAGTTTCCTGTGCCGGTCGGATTGGTCAGCGGGACGGGACTTGGTCAATTCCACGCCACGCCGCCGCTGCAAGTCGATAGGATGTTCAACGAGGGCTTGGGCGTTTGTGGGTTCATGCAACTTTCGCCGTGCAGCGAGGCGGGCATCGAGTCAGCCCGCGGGGCGTCACCGTCCGCCGGCCCTTGCCGGATATTGCCAGTTTTCCGCGCTCCGCGAAGCGCATCCGTGCCCGACGTTCGCCGTGCGCGGTTCGGCCTGCACAAATCAGAACCCCGCCACGCGGGCGGGGTTGGCTTGAGCGTTGTGCGATCAGCTCAGCTTGCGGCGCGCGACGCCGGCGGCCGCGAGGCCGAGGCCGAGGCCGAGCAGCGCGAGCGTCGCAGGTTCGGGCACGGTCGCGGGGAGGGCGGCGGTCGGGGCCGAGAAGTTGCTGATGGTCAGTGTGCGCGCACCACCAAAATTATCGAGCGTATTGACGGCGAAGCCGAACACATCGCCTGCCGCAACCGACGTGATGAACGGCCCGCTTCCGTCCGAGGCGAAGTCGCGCGAGGCGAAACCTCGCGCGACACGATCAAGTGGCGGTACGGTTGCTGAGAGTGCGCGCTTCAGCGCCCTGGATCGTTAAAGGCGCGGCACTCGGTTGATGCGCAACTTCAAAAACAGCGTGGCGTCGCGTTCGGCGAAATCCTCACCCGAATTGCGGCGCTCGATCCCGTATTGTAGAAACCGTAGGTGCCCGCAGGGGGCGACGCCACGTTGTTCGCGATGGCACCGATAACGCAATAGGTATAGACGCTTCCGGGACCATAGTCGTAGGTGATCGTTGCGGGCGACCCAGCCGCGATGGTGTAGGAACCGACATCTTCCGAAGGCTCCGCGGGGGGGTCCTTGTACTCGATGATTCTGCCGCCCGAATGCAACTCATTCCACCTTTGGGTGGCGCTTTGTGCACCGCACGCGTACTGGCCGGTAACCAGGTTCGAGATTTGCGTGTCGCTCAACACGAATTGCGACCCGCCCGGCGCCGGGCATACCGCCATCGACTCGCCGGAGAATGCCGCCACCAGAATCACAATCGCAAGACTTGTTTGCTTCATGACGATATTTCCCATGTCTCAATAGTCCTCAGGACTAAACCCGAACGCGCCACCTAACAGCCGAAAACGCGCGGGGACCGACTGCAGTCCAATCGGCATCAGTTTACCCAACTACGCTTCCGATGCGGCCACGACCGAAACAAACGGCGTTTGCACCTCGCCCTTTGGACTTTTCGCCGATACGCCCCTATTGGCGCAGGCAAATACACCGAGCCGGCCCGTCCTTCGGAGGACCGCTCGGCCTTGACCGAGGATGCAAAGTCCGAAATGCCATTACTGAAGCAAGAATCATGGCATCGAGGATCCCGTCATATCAATCAATAGGTTGCCTTGCCATCCCCGCTGGCTGGTGGTCCGATTGTAAAGTCTCCCGACGCCACACCGATCGTTCCCGATGGGCGCCAGCCGGTAACTGCGGAGCGCACGGCCCCTCAGTGTGGGCTAGATTGCACGGGGGAGCGTCGGGATTCACCCTGCCCCTTTTTCGCCTGAATAGCGAACGTTCGCGGCCATGACGGCGCGTTGACCGGACCAGGCAGTGCGGGAGACAGCGCAATCGTCGATGGCCGGTTTCGCCAAATTTGAGAGAAAGACCTCGACTGCCACAGGCAATTCACCGGTACCAAAGAAGACGACGCGGATCCGGAAACTCCTGGCATGCTTCGATGATTTTGGCACCTGAGTGACCGCTACCATTGCTATATAATCTTCGTCTCGCGGAGAGTTGGCCGAGTGGTCGAAGGCGCCTGACTCGAAATCAGGTATACGGCAACGTATCGGGGGTTCGAATCCCTCACTCTCCGCCATTATTCATGCGGCGATGCGCCCAAGTCTGGACAGCGCGCCTGAGGCGTCGGCCGGCGCCGATTCGCCGGCGCACCGCCATGCGAACTGAGAAGTCCCGCCCGCCAGGTTTCGAAGTGCGTACAGTTTTCGGCATTTGCGGATGTTTTCGGTTGTTTGCCTTGGCGAGATCGCGACGCGTCGATGCCTGCAATTCCGCGTCATGCGCACCGCCGCCAAGAAAACCCGTACTGCACAACCAGTTAGCGCAATGGTACCGGTGGGGATCCGCGACCATCGACGTCTGGCATAATAGTTGCTGCCGGATCCATGGCGCTGCCGCACGCGCGTTGGGTGGCTTCCGCGCGGCCGCCGATCATACGAGAGGTTTCGGGCGTTTCGGCCCATCTTGGGCGCGGCGTTTCAGGTTATCCTCGATGCCGGCAAATTGATTTGAACGGCATTTCGTTGGCGATCGGAGGGGGGCAAATGCATCACTATTGGGTTAGCTGTCTACGCGGGTCGCTTCGACTGGTGGCGGTGGGTGTCGTGGGGTTGAGTTTTTTCGGTTGCGCCACAACCGAATATCCGCCCGCGCCTCAGGCGGCGGCCTCGCCGGATTATCTGTACAAGATCGGACCCGGCGACGGGGTGAATGTCGTCGTTTGGCGCAACCCCGAGCTCTCGACGAGCGTCACGGTCCGTCCCGACGGACGGATCACCGCTCCGCTCATCGAGGACCTGCCGGCACTTGGCAAGGACCCGACCACGCTGGCGCGGGATATCGAAAAGGCGCTGGCAAAGTACATCCGCGACCCGGTCGTCACGGTGATCGTGGCGGGGTACATCGGCCCCTATCCGGAGCAGATTCGTGTCGTCGGCGAGGCCGCGAAGCCGCAGTCGCTCCCGTACAAGCAGGGGATGACGATGCTCGATCTGATGATCGTCGTCGGCGGGCTCACCGATTTTGCCGATGGGAACAAGGCAACCATCCTTCGAACCTCGGAAGGCGGGAAGCAATACAGCGTTCGGCTGAGGGACCTGATCAAGCGAGGCGACATCTCGGCAAACGTCGAAGTCAAGCCGGGCGACATCCTCCTGATACCGCAGAGCTGGTTCTGATCCGGACGTCGGCCGCGTTCCTTCACGATTTCGAATCCGCGCGCTGGCGCCAGCTTTGAGAGTGAAAATTCATGGATGACCTGATCCGCCAAGTGATGTCCATCCTTCAGGGGATTTGGCAGCGGCGCTGGTTCGGCCTTGCCACGGCCTGGATTGTGGGTGTCGCCGGCGTAGTCTTCGTAATGCGGTTGCCTGACGTTTACGAAGCTTCGGCGCGAATCTACGTCGACACCCAGTCCGTGCTCAAGCCATTGATGCAGGGGCTCGCGGTTCAGCCCAACGTGGATCAGCAGGTCATGATTCTTAGCCGCACGCTGATCAGCCGGCCAAACGTGGAAAAGCTGATCCGCATGGCGGACTTCGATCTGGGCGTCAAGTCCAAGCAGGAACAGGATGCGATGGTCGACGTGTTGATGCGTGAGCTGAGAATCGAAACCACTGGTCGGGACAATCTGTATACGCTTTCCTATCGGGACTCGAAGCCCGACAAGGCCAAACGCCTGGTGCAGTCGCTGACGTCGATCTTCGTGGAATCGAATCTCGGGGACAAGCGCAAGGATTCGGATTCCGCAAAGAAATTCATCGAGGACCAGATCAAGATCTACGAGAGGAAGCTCGAGGAAGCCGAGAATCGCCTCAAGGAATTCAAGATCAAGAACATGACCTCGCAGGATGCGGGAGGCAGAGACTATTTCGCGCGGTTGTCCGAATTGACCACGTTGCTCAACCAGGCGCGACTTGAATACCGTGAAGCCGAGCAATCGCGTGATTCACTCAAACGCGAGATTGCGGGGGAGGATCCTCTCCTGTTGCCTGACGACGCGCCGGCCGCCGCCGCAACCGTCTCGGTGCCCGAGATCGATGGCCGCGTCGATGCGATGAGGCGCAACCTGGATGGTCTGTTGCAGCGTTACACGGACCAGCACCCTGACGTGATCAACTCCAAGCGGCAGATCCAGGAGCTCGAAGAGCAGAAAGTGCAGATTCTTGCGTCGCGCCGGAAGCCTGCAGGTCCGCAGCGGAGTTCTTCGGTATCCACCAATCCTGTTTACCAGCAGATCAAGGTGGCGCTCGCGGAAGCCGAAGCCAACTGTCGCGTCGCTGCGCGCGCGCGTCTCCGAATACGAGGCACGCTTCGCCCGGCTCAAGGAATCGGCCAAACTGATGCCCCAGATGGAGGCGGAGTTCTCGGCGCTGAATCGGGACTATGACGTCAACAAGAAGAACTACGAGAGTTTTGTCGCGCGCCGCGAATCCGCCGAAATCTCCGGCGAGATGGAGGCTGTTTCCGGCGCCGATTTTCGGCTGATCGATCCGCCGCGGGTTTCGCCTCGCCCGGTCGCGCCCAATCGCTTGGCGCTCTTGTCCTCGCGCGTTCCTCGTCTCGCTGGCGGCCGGGCTTTTCGCGAGCTTCGCGGCAAGCCAGGTCTGGCCGACGTTCTTCGACGTTCGGATGCTCCGCGACACGACCGGGTTGCCGGTACTGGGCACGGTGTCGATGATCGTTGGCGACGGCGCAGAAGCGCAGGGAATGGCGTGCACTGATCGGCTTCCTCTCCGCGGTCGTGGCGCTGCTCGGATCCTTTGGCGCGGGCCTGCTCGGGCTCTTCCTGCTGTCGGCGCGCGCAGTCTGAGTGAATGACCATGAGCCTCATTGAACAAGCCGCCAAGCGTCTCGAGGAACTTCGACGGGCCGGAGTCGAAGTCCCGGAGGTCGCGCAGAAGCCCCATGAGGTGCCGGCGCCAATGCCGGGCACCATCGACGCGGCGAACGCGAAGCTGCAAGCGGCGCCGACCGGGTCGACGCGGAAGGCGCGCTCGAGCATCGCTGCGGCGCAGGCTGCGCCGCAGTCGCTGGCCCACGCACTTGTCGGACGACTCGCGCAAGGTCCATCTGGATCTTGCGCATCTTGCGGGGAAGGGCATCGTCACGCCCGATGCGCCGCGATCGCAGATGGCGGACGAATTCCGGGTCATCAAACGACCTTTGATCATGAACGCGACGGGCAAAGGCGCCGCGCCGATCAGGAATGGCAATCTGATCATGGTCACGAGCGCGTTGCCCGGCGAGGGCAAGAGCTTCACCGCCGTCAATCTCGCGATGAGCATTGCCATGGAACTGGACCACACGGTGCTCCTGGTCGATGCCGATGTCGCCCGGCCGACGGTACCCAAGCTGCTTGGCCTGCCGGCGACACGCGGGCTGCTCGACGTCCTCGTCGACGAATCGGTCGAGTTGAGTCAGGTGATGCTGAAGACGGACGTGGAAAAGCTGTCCGTCCTGCTGAGCGGGACGAAGCACCCGCGGGCGACGGAATTGCTGGCGAGCGAGGCGATGAACCAGCTGCTCGACGACTTGGCCAGCCGGTATTCCGACCGCATCATCATCTTCGACTCGCCGCCGTTGCTGGTCACCACCGAGGCGCGGGTGCTGGCATCGCACATAGGACAGGTCGTGGTCGTGGTCGAGGCGCAGAGAACCGGCCACGCCGCTGTCAAGCAGGCGCTCGCCGCCATCGACGCGTGTCCGGTCAAGCTGATGATGCTCAACAAGGGCCGGTCGTCATCGAAGGGCGGCAGCTATGGCTATGGTTATGGATATGGCTATGGTCATGGCTATGGGAGTTGATCGCCTCGGTTGCCGCAAGCGCGAAGCGACCCACCGATCCGGTTTCAAATCGAGATCTCTGTACCGCGCGAGATCGATGCGAGCGACGCACGGTAGCGCGGCATGGATAACGGTTGTTCGCGGGGATTGGCTGCGTGTTCGCAGCCACGCCTGCGCTCGCGGAAAACTGGAGACTCTCGGCGTCCGCTTCCGCCACCGAGACGTACACGAGCAACGTCAACTACTCGTCGCGGGCCCGTCCGACAGCGATTTTGCGACCTCGCTTTCGGCCGGCGCTGAACATCAACGGTGAGGGTGCTCGGCTCAAGCTGAATGGTTCGATAGGTGCCACGGAACTGCTCTATGCCACGCACACCGAAAACAACAGCTTCGCGCCCCAGGTGAATCTGGGCGGGAATGCTGGAGGCGATCGAAAAGTTCGCGTACGTCGAAGCGCGGGCCTCTGTCAGCCAGACCTTTCATTTCGCCGTTCGGGGCGCAGCCGGGCAACCTCGTGAATGCAACCCAGAACCGCTACACGCAGCAGACCTATTCGGTAAGCCCCTACATCAAGGGCGTCCTGGGTACGTCGAACATTTCCTATCAACTGCGCGACGACAACTATCTGGACGATCGCGAGCAGCTTCGGCAATTCGTCGACCGACCGTGCCCAATACCTACTCGAACAAGCTGAACGGATCGATGAGCTCGCAGGTGCAGCCCTGGGGTTGGACGCTCGAGTACAGTCGATTGTATTACGACAACGGCATCAAGGACGTTGCAGACGTTGGGCAGGGCGCCTATACCACCCAGATCGCACGCCTCCTCCTGCCCTATCAGATCGATCCTCAGCTGCAGATCGCGCCGCGAGTCGGATACGAGAAGAATGAGTTTCCGTTTCAGACCACGCAAGACGTGGTCTACGGGATCGGCGGGCAATGGAGTCCGACGGACCGCACGCAGGTGGGAGGGTACTGGGAGCATCGATTCTTCGGTTCGTCGTACTCGGCGCAGATCAGTCACCGGCTGCCCAATGCCGCGCTCAGCGCGAGCTTCTCGCGTGGTCTCAGCAGCTATCCCCAACTTGCCCTGGCCATTCCCGCCGGCGCCACGGTCACCCAATTTCTCGATCGCCGCGTTCACGACCCGGATTCCGGATCCGGCGGAGCGGGCGCGTTGCCGTCGAGCAGTTCCTGGCACGCACCGGGTTGCCGCCCACGTTGGCGAGCCCGGTGAACTTCTATGCGGCCAGCCTGACGCTGCAGCAGTCCGGCGAACCTGTCGCTCGTGATGATCGGGGTGCTCAATTCGGTGACTTTCTCGCTCTTCAATTCGCAAGAGCGAAGCGATCTCCGCGGCCGGGAACGTGCTTCCGCCGGCGCTTCAATTCGGCCAGAACAACACGCAAACGGGCGGCGGCGTCAGCTTCAGCCACCGCCTCTCCGGGCTGACGAATCTGGGGGCGAGTGCCAGTTACGACAGGACAACGACGAACACCACCGACGGCCCGCTCGCCAACGCGCGAACGAACAACGTCTATGCGAACCTCAGCTTGAACACGCAGTTCGGGCCGAAGACGAGCGGCTCGGCCGGCGTCGGCTACTCCTGGTCCGAGTTTCCCGGCAGCGCAAATTCGGGCAACACGTCGGCGCTCAACGTCTTTGCCAGCATCAACCATACTTTCTAGGCCAACGCGTGTACGAAACCTTCTACGGGCTCACGGGGAAACCCTTCCAGCTCAATCCGGATCCCGCCTTCTACTTCGGCAGCCGGCAGCACCGGCGCGCCATGGCGTATCTCGAATACGGGCTGCATCAGAATGAAGGGTTCATCGTCGTCACCGGCGACGTGGGGGCCGGCAAGACCACGATCGTGCGCAGCCTGCTCGACAAGCTCGACCCGGAGCAGGTCGTCGCAGGCAACCTCGTCAGCACGCAGATCGACGCCGAAGACACGCTGCGTCTCGTGGCATCGTCGTTCGGACTGCGCACGAAGGACATCGAAAAATCGGATCTGCTGCTTTCGCTCGAGGCCTTCCTCGTCTCGGTGAGCCAGCAGGGGAAGCGCGCGTTGCTCATCGTCGACGAAGCGCAGAACCTCACGCCGCGCGCGGTCGAGGAGCTGCGCATGCTGTCGAATTTCCAGCTCGAGACGCACGCGCTGCTGCAGAGCTTCCTCGTCGGTCAACCGGAATTCCGGCGCACGATGCAAAGCGCGCAGATGCTGCAGTTGCGCCAGCGCGTGATCGCCGCCTGCCACATCGGACCGCTGGATGTCGACGAGACGCGGGGCTACATCGAGCACCGGTTGAAGTGCGTCGGCTGGAAGGGCGATCCCAAGTTTCAGCCCGGGGCCTACGAGGGCATTTTCAAGGCGGCGGCCGGAATTCCGCGACGCATCAATGCGGTGTGCGACCGGATGCTGCTGTCGGGCTACCTCGCCGGCCAGCGCGAGTTCGCGCGCGACGACGTCGAGATGGTCGCGCGCGAGATGCATGACGAAACGGTCGATGCCGAGGTGCGAGGCGAAGCGCAGGGCATGCCGGTCGCGGACCCGGCGAAGGAAGCGGTAGCGCGCCGGTCGCTCCGGAGACGCGGCGCGGCTGCAACTCGACGCGAAGTCCGTCGACGAGGCGTCCCGCCTGCTCGCCAAGATGCAATCCGATCCCATAGAAGTGCGACTGACGCGCCTCGAACGCCGGGCGGACACCATCGTCGCCTTGCTGCAGCAGTTGCTCGACGCGGTGCGGCCCCAGGCGGCCAAGAAGCAAGTCAAGCCATGAAACGGGACCCGTGGCCCTCGGCCCATGGCCCGGTGCTCTGCGTCGTCGGCGCGCGCCCCAACTTCATGAAGATGGCGCCGATCCTGCGCGCCCTCGCGGCGCACGACCCCGTGCTGCCCGGCGCTGCTGGTGCACACCGGCCAGCACTACGACGCCGACATGAACGACCGGCTGTTCGTCGATCTCCGGTTGCCGTTGCCCGATATCAACCTGGAAGTCGGTTCGGGCACGCACGCGGTGCAGACCGCCGAGGTGATGCGCCGCTTCGAGCCGGTGCTCGACGCGAACAGCCCGTCGTGCGTTCTGGTCGTGGGCGACGTGAACTCGACGCTGGCCTGCACGCTCGTCGCGGTCAAGAAGGGCGTGCCGGTCGCCCACGTCGAGGCGGGGCTGCGCAGCTTCGACCGGTCGATGCCGGAGGAAATCAACCGGGTGCTGACCGACCAGATCGCGGACCTCCTCTACACGACGGAGCGGGTGGCGCTCGACAACCTCGCGCGGGAGGGCGTCGACGCGTCGCGCGCGCAGTTCGTCGGCAACGTCATGATCGACTCGCTGCTGGCCAACCGGACGCTCGCCGTCCCGCCCGAGGAATCGCTGCGCCGCGGCGGCGTCGATCCGACGGTGTTCGATGTCGCGCAGGGTTACGGGGTGGTCACGCTGCATCGGCCGTCCAATGTCGACCACGAGGCCACGCTCGGCCCGTTGCTCGCCGTGCTGCGCGACGTCAGCGAGCGGCTGCCGCTCGTCTTCGCGCTGCATCCGCGCACGCGGGCCAACATCGAGCGTTTCGGACTGGCCGCGCACGTGTCCGGCAAGCGGATGGCGGTCCTGCCGCCGCAGGGCTACCTCGAGATGCTCGGATTGATGTCGGGCGCCACGCTCGTGCTCACCGACTCGGGCGGCATGCAGGAGGAAACCACGGCGCTCGGAGTTCCGTGCCTCACGCTGCGCGAGAATACGGAGCGCCCGATCACCGTCGAGCAGGGCACCAACACGCTGGTCGGCCGGGACCGCGGCGCGATCGTGCGCGCCGTCGACCAAATCCTGGCGGGCAAGGGCAAGCGCGGACGCGTGCCGGAACTCTGGGACGGACGTGCCGCCGAACGCATCGCCGCGCATCTCGCCGCTTGGCTCGCTCGGCGTCGCGCGCTGGCGGTGACGTAAAATGAACGGCCCCCACGCTCACTGTGTGCGGCAGCCGCATCCCGCTGCGCGGGACCAGCCTTCGGCTGTCCTGCGGCCTTCGGCCTGGTGTTCGCTGCCCCCCGCGGGGGCGTCAGTGCCCTTCGGGCGCCCGGGCGGGCACTGAATGATGCGCGCGCCGACAGCCGTGCTCCCGGGCATGGCGATGTGCAATGCCCTGACCATCGACGTCGAGGACTATTTCCAGGTCTCGGCGCTGGCGCCGTACATCGCGCGGAGTGAGTGGGATACGGTGGACGGCCGCGTCGAACCCAATGTGGACCGCATCCTCGCGATGCTGGACGAGTACGGAGCACGCGCGACGTTCTTCACGCTCGGCTGGATCGCCGAGCGCTATCCGGGGCTCATTCGCCGGATCGTCGACAACGGCCACGAGCTCGCGAGTCACGGCTTCGCGCACCAGCGCGCGAGCGAGCAGAGCCCCGCCGCCTTCTTCTCGGACATCCAGCTCGCCAAGATCGTGCTCGAGGACCTTGCCGGCGTCGAGGTGACGGGCTATCGCGCGCCGAGTTTTTCGATCGGGCTGGCCAATGTCTGGGCGTTCGAATGCATCGAGCGGGCCGGTTATCGGTACAGCTCCAGCATCTATCCGATCCGGCACGACCACTACGGCATGCCCGATGCTCCGCGCTTCGCGCACGACGTGCGCGAGGGCCTGCTCGAGATTCCGGTGACGACCATGCGCCTGTTTGGTCGCAACTGGCCGGCAGGCGGTGGCGGGTACTTCCGGCTTCTCCCGTACGCCACGTCGCGTTGGCTCCTGCGGCGCGTCAACCGGGTGGACGGGCAGCCGGCGATCTTCTATTTCCATCCGTGGGAGATCGATCCGGCGCAGCCCCGGGTTCCCGGCAGTCGATGCCAAGACGCGTTTTCGGCATTATCTCAACCTGGATCGAATGGAGCGCCGCCTGCGCAAGCTGCTGTTCGATTTCGAATGGGGGCGCGTGGACGAGGTGCTGCTCGGGGCGACCTGACCGCCCGGAGATCCGGCTGGCGAGCCCCGTGCACGACGCCGCAGCTCCAAGGGCCCGGTCGGCGGACCTCATGCGGAGGGGCACCGCACCTCGCTCACCTGGACCCCGGTTGGGGGCATACTAATTGCTTCCGTTTTCTCCGCGACTTCGGTGTCCTGCAGCCCGGGGGCATAAGAGCCGGATGGCCGCGTTCGGGAGTATGAAACCTGCGCCTGGTCCTGCTGCCGAACCGGCGATTTTCGAGACCATGAAACATCATCCCTCCGAACTGGGTCTTGCGACGGCCACGCCACCGGATCTGGTCGTCCGGACGCTTGCCGCAAGCGATCGGACCGAGGCCGATCGGTGGGATAGATTCGTCCTGGGGTGCCGGGCGGCGACATTTTTCCATCGTTCCGGTTGGCAGCAGGTGATCGAAGAGGTCTTTCGCCATCGCACGCATTTCCTCTATGCGCAGCAGGGCGAGCGCATCGTCGGCGTGCTGCCGCTGGCGCACGTCAAGAGCCTTCTTTTCGGCGACGCATTGGTGTCTCTCCCCTTCGCGGTCTACGGTGGGGTGGTCGCCGACCACAGCACGGCGGCGGCGGCCCTCGAGGAGGAAGCGCAGGCCGTGGCGAGACGAATCGGCGTCGACCACCTCGAACTGCGCAATGTGGCGGCGCGTCATCCCGAGTGGCCGACGCAGGATCTCTACGTCGCCTTCCGCAAGGAGATACTGCCTGATTCCGAAGCCAACATGCTTGCCATTCCGCGCAAGCAGCGGGCCATGGTCCGCAAGGGCATCAAGAACGCGCTCTCCGGCGAGATCGACGCGACACCGGACCGTTTCTTCGCGCTCTATGCCGACAACGTGCACCGGCACGGAACCCCGGCGCTGCCCAAACGCTATTTCGAGGTGTTGCAGCGCGTGTTTGGCGCGGACTGCGAGGTGCTGACCGTCGTCGATGACCGCGGACGGCCAGTGAGCAGCGTGTTGAGCTTCTACTTCCGCGACGAGGTGTTGCCCTATTACGCCGGCGACGATACGACGGCGCGCGATCTTGCCGCCAACGATTTCAAGTACTGGGAACTGATGCGCCGCGCATGCGAGCGCGGACTCAAGGTATTCGACTACGGCCGCAGCAAGCAGGGAAGCGGGTCGTACGCCTTCAAGAAGAACTGGGGCTTCGCGCCGCAGCCTCTGCACTACGAGTACCGTCTCTACCGCGGCGATGCGATCCCGCAGAACAATCCGATGAATCCCAGGTACCGGGCCTTCATCGCGTTGTGGCGCCGATTGCCGATCGGACTCGCCAACCGGCTCGGGCCCGTCATCGTGCGGAATCTGGGCTGAGCGCGATCGTGGACAATCCGATGCTTCCCGACCACCGTTTCCGGGCGCACCGCCGATCATGATGCGCGATCCGATCGAGAACGTTCTCGTGCCGGCGATCGACGGCGACAGGAGGCTGGCGTTTCGATCGTGGCAGCTCGCGTCGGTAGCGCTGGCGCTTGCCCTCGCGACGATCGTCGTCTGCTATTGGGGTACTGGCGCCGCCATGGTTGCGATCTGGGCGCGTTCCGATACGTTCGCCCACGGATTCATAGTGGCGCCGATCACGCTTTGGCTGATCTGGCGCGCGCGCGCAGAACTCGTGCGCGTCGCGCCGCAGCCGAGCTGGTGGGTCCTGGCGCTGCTCGCCGCAGCGGGCTTCGGCTGGCTGCTGGGCGAGCTAGGGACAGTCAACGCGGCCTCGCAATTCTCGTTCGTGGCGATGCTGGCGCTTGCAGTGCCAGCCGTGCTGGGAATTCGGGCCGCCCGCACAATCGCATTTCCGCTCGCCTTTCTGTTCTTCGCCGTGCCCGTTCGGCGAGTTCGTCATGCCGCAATTGATGGAATGGACCGCCGACATCACGATTCTGGCAATCAGGTTGACCGGCATCCCCGTCGTTCGCGAAGGCCAGAATTTCGTCATCCCTTCGGGCAGCTGGGCGGTGGTGGAAGCCTGCAGCGGCGTGCGCTACCTGATCGCATCGATGGTCATAGGAACCCTCTTCGCCTATCTCACCTATCGTTCGCATTTGCGGCGTTTGATATTCATTGGCTTCTCCATCGCCGTCCCGATCGTGGCGAACTGGGTGCGCGCGTACATGATCGTGATGATCGGGCACCTGTCAGGCAACAAGCTTGCGGTCGGCGTCGACCACCTGATCTACGGCTGGCTGTTCTTCGGCATCGTCATCCTGCTCATGTTCTGGATCGGGGCCCGCTGGCGAGAGGACGATGCCGTGCAGGATGTTCGTGTGCCTGCGTCGGCCGCTGCGAGCAAGGCGGCAGCGCCGGGCGAGTTCCTGCTGGTTACGATCATGATTGCCGTAGTGTCGGCCGTCTGGCCGCTCGGCTTGCGGGCGATCGAGCGCACGGACGCGCCATCGCCGTCCCTGCCCGGCATTGACGCCGTCGGCGCGTGGCGCGCTTCCCCTGGGGGACTGACAACCTGGAAACCGAGGTTCCAGAATCCGTCCGCGGAGCTGCACCAGACGTTCGAGCGGGGTGACGCAAAGGTTGGCGTGTACATCGCTTACTACCGGAATCAGAGCGACGGCAAGAAGCTTGTAAGTTCCGACAATGTGTTGGTGACAAATGCGGATACTGCCTGGAGGCGGGTTGGACGCGGCACGCAATCGGTAGTGGCCGGAGGGCATCCGCTCAGCGTCGGCACCGCGGAATTGCGCGGCCCTGACGAAGAGAGACTCGTCGTCTGGCATTGGTACTGGATCGATGGCCGGCTCACGGCCAGCGATGTCCGGGCCAAGGCCTACGCGGCGTTCTCGCGGCTCACGGGCAGGGGCGACGACTCGGCCCTTGTCGTGGTCTACGCACGGAAGGAGCCGCCAGGAGAGACCGAGGCCGCGCTCAACGCATTCCTTGGTGACGCGGGGCCGGGTATCGCGTCCGCGCTAGCAAAGACACGGGATCAGCGATGATCATCAATCGCGATCCTCGTCCGCTGATTGCCCACGTCGTCTTCCGGTTCGACGTCGGCGGGCTGGAGAATGGCCTGGTCAACCTGATCAATCACTTGCCGCGTGAAGCCTACCGGCATGCGGTGATCGCGCTCACCGAGATCACGGATTTCCATCGGCGCATCGTACGCGACGATGTGCAGTTCGTCGCTCTTGGCAAGACGCCGGGTCACGGCATCAAGCTCTATCCCCGGTTGTACGCGCTGTTCCGCGACCTGCGTCCTGCCATCGTGCACAGCCGCAATCTGGCGGCGCTCGAGACCGTGATCCCTGCGTTCGCGGCAGGCGTCCCCGTCCGTATCCACGGGGAACACGGGCGCGACATGGTCGATCTCGATGGATCAAATCGCAAGTACCAGTGGATGCGGCGGCTATATCGGCCGTTCGTCACGCAATACATCGCGCTGTCGCGGGACCTCGAGGGCTACCTCCAAGCGAAGGTGGGCGTGCCGCACGAGCGTGTGGCGCAGATCTACAACGGCGTCGACGCCGCGCGATTCCGTCCGGCCGAGGCCGGGCGAGTACCCATCGAGGGCTGTCCGTTCCGGGACCCGAATCTCTGGCTCGTCGGCACCGTCGGGCGCATGGAGCCGGTGAAGGATCCGCTCAATCTGGTCCGTGCGTTCATTCAGGCGTTGCAGCTCGCCCCGTCGAAACGAACGCGCATGCGACTGGTGATCGTCGGCGACGGCGTGCTGTACAGCGAAGCGCGGGCCATGCTGGCGGAGGCCGGCGTCACCGATCTTGCTTGGCTGCCCGGCGAGCGAAGCGATGTTCCGGCGATTCTGCGCGGTCTGGATTGTTTCGTGCTGCCGTCACTGGCCGAAGGGATTTCGAACACGATTCTCGAAGCGATGGCGACGGGAATTCCGGTCATCGCGACGGATGTTGGCGGGAATCGCGAGCTTGTCGAGGCCGGACGCACCGGGGAAATCGTGCCGGCCGGCGATCCGCACGCCCTTGCGGCGCGGATGCTTGCCTACGTTCGGGACCCGGAGGCCGCCCGCGCCGCAGGACGCGCCGGTCGCGCGCGGATAGAACGCGAATTCAGCCTCGAGGCGATGCTCGGCCGGTATCGGGACATCTACGATCGCTTGCTGGTTCGAAACGAGGACCACGCGGCACGCGTGAGCGAGGCTTAGCCATGTGCGGAATGACGGGCATCTTCGACAGCCGCGGCAAGCGCGAGATCAGCCGCGCCGTACTGGCGCGCATGAACGATTCGCAGCATCATCGCGGCCCGGACGAGGAGGGCATGCACGTCGAGCCGGGCGTCGGCCTGGGCCACAAGCGGCTATCGATCATCGATCTCTCGACGGGGCAGCAGCCGCTGTACAACGAGGACAGGAGCGTATGCGTCGTCTATAACGGCGAGATCTACAACTACCGGGAACTGATTCCCGAGCTCACGCGGCTGGGGCACACGTTTCACACGAAGAGCGACACCGAGGTCATCGTTCACGCGTGGGAGCAGTGGGGCGAACGCTGTGTCGATCGCTTCCGCGGCATGTTCGCGTTTGCGTTGTGGGATCGCAATCGGGAGACGCTGTTTCTGGCCCGCGACCGTCTTGGCGTGAAACCGCTTCACTACGCGCTGCTTCCGGACGGCATGGTCCTGTTCGGATCGGAGTTGAAATCGATCCTCGCGCACGGCGGGCTCGGGAGAGACCTCGATGCGCACGCGATCGAGGAGTATTTCGCGCTCGGCTACGTCCCCGAGCCACGCACCATCTTCGCCGCCGCGAAGAAGCTGCCGCCGGCGCACACCCTCACGATACGGCGGGGCGCCAACCTGCCCGCCCCGGTCGAATACTGGAATCCGGCGTTCTCCCTCGACAACCCCATCACGCTGCGCGACGCCGAAGCCGAGCTCGTCGAACGCCTGAAGGAGTCGGTCCGTCTGCGCATGATTTCGGAAGTGCCGCTTGGCGCATTCCTGTCGGGCGGCGTCGACTCGAGCGCGGTGGTGGCGATGATGGCCGGGCTGTCCACGGAACCGGTCAATACGTGCTCGATCGCGTTCGCGGATCCGGCCTACGACGAGGCTGCATTCGCCCGCGTCGTGGCCGAGCGCTACCACACCAACCACCATGTCGACCTGGTCGAGAGCGATGACTTTGACCTGGTCGACACGCTGGCCCGGCTGTACGACGAGCCCTACGCCGACAGCTCGGCGATCCCGACGTATCGGGTGTGCCAGCTCGCGCGCAAGCACGTTACCGTTGCGTTGTCCGGAGATGGCGGCGACGAAGCATTCGGCGGGTACCGTCGCTATCGGCTGCACATGATGGAAGAGCGCATGCGCGCCTCGCTGCCGCTGGGCCTGCGGCGGCCGATGTTCGGACTGCTTGGACATGCCTATCCGAAGGCCGATTGGGCGCCCCGCGTGTTCCGGGCCAAGTCCACGTTCGAAGCACTGGCCCGCGATTCGGTGGAGGCCTATTTCCATGGAGTGTCGATCCTGCGTACGCCAATGCGTCAGCGACTGTTCAGCCGCGCGTTCCGGTCCGAGCTGGCAGGCTACAACGCGCTCGAGATCTTTCGCGCCCACGCCGCCCGCGCCGGCACCGATGATCCGCTGGCGCTCATACAGTATCTTGATTTGAAGACCTATCTGGTTGGCGACATCAACACGAAGGTCGACCGCGCCAGCATGGCGCATTCGCTCGAAGTGCGCGAACCGCTGATGGATCACCCGCTGGTCGAATGGCTCGCAGCGTTGCCGTCGTCGCTGAAGATACGCGGGCAGGAGGGCAAGTACCTGCTGAAGAAGGCAATGGAACCGCATCTCCCGTCGGAGATCCTGTACCGGCCCAAGATGGGGTTTGCGGTGCCGCTCACGCGGTGGTTTCGCGGTCCGTTGCGGCAACGCGTTCGCGACGCGCTGCTGGGTGACCGGCTGGCGGCGACGGGGTATTTCGACCGAGGCTACCTCGAGCATCTCGTCCAGCAGCACGAGTCGGGGCGGCGTGACTACAGTTCGCCGTTGTGGACGCTGCTGATGTTCGATGCGTTCCTGCGCAATGTGCTGGACCAGTCCGATGTGGTGCCCGGGCAGATGGCGGCATAGCGAAGCACCATGCGCATCCTGCACATCCTCGATCACTCGTTGCCGAAGCACAGCGGCTACACGTTTCGCACGCTGGCCATTCTGCGCGAGCAGCGCGCGCTCGGCTGGGAGACGCTGCAATTGACCTCGCCGCGTCAGGGTTCGACGACCGCCGAACTCGAGGACGTGGACGGTTGGCGATTCCACCGAACGCCGCTGCCCGAGGTTCCCGCGTCCCGTGTGCCGGGCGCCGTGTACCTTCGCGAAATGCGCGCAACCACGCGCCGGATTGACGAACTGGCGCGATCCCTCGACCCCGACATTCTCCACGCACATTCACCCGTGCTGAACGCGTTGCCTGCATTGCGGGTCGGACGCCGGCTCGGCATTCCGGTCGTGTACGAACTGCGGGCGCTGTGGGAGGATGCGGCTGTCGACCATGGCACGACGACCGAGGGCAGCGTCCGATATCGTGCTTCGCGCGCGCTCGAAACGTATGTGCTGCGCCGTGCCGGCCGCATCACGACCATTTGCGAAGGATTGCGCCGGGAGATCGCGGGACG
>CAWGKT010000011.1:0-25070 GCA_963823215.1 uncultured beta proteobacterium | reverse complement strand
CCGTCCATCGGGCAGAACACGGCCCCGACCACCGCCCGCCCGATGTGTGGCGACAGCGCGCGCACGCCTGCGTGGTCGAGCACGTCGAATGGATAGTCGCCGCCGATTTCGACCCTGACGGTGGCGAGATAGGCAGCGCGCTCGGCCAGCTCGGCATCGTCGAGGCATATCGTCAGGCCACCGATCTGCGACAACTCGACATCGACACCGGTGCGGGCGGCAAGTTCCTGCGCGAACGCGGGCCAGACCCGCGCAGCGGCGATGGTCCATCGCGCATACGCCGGGTTGCCTTGTCCCTTGCCCGCACCCACACGAGGCCGAAGTTACCGCGCGTGGCACGGAAGGCGTCGTCGCCTTCATCGAGCAGTCGTACCCGTTCGCCGGCACGCGCCAAGCCATAGGCAATCGCCATGCCGACCACGCCGCCGCCGATGACCAGCGTGTCCACTGCGGAGCGCATCGTCACGATTTGCCCGAAAGTACGCGATCGAGGCCGTAGAAGCGGTCGAGCACCATCATCATCACCAGCGTCACCACGATCAGCACCGTGGAAACCGAGGCCAGCAGCGGGTCGATGGTGTGGGCGATGTGGTTGTACATCTTCACCGGCAGCGTCTCGTGTCGTGGCGCTAGGCGACGAAGATCGACATCGTCAGCTCGTCGAAGCTGTTGATGAAGGCGATCAGCCAGCCGCCCGGCGACGCCGGGCAGGATCAGCGGCAGCTCGATGCGGCGGAACACCGTCCAGCCCGAGGCGCCGAGCGACTGCGCGGCCTGCGCGACGCTGCGGTCGAAGCCGGTGGCTGCCGCCACCACGAGCCGCAGCACGTAGGGCAGCACGATCACCGTGTGCGCCGCGCGTCAGGCCCCACAGCGTGCTCGAGCCGCCGATCTGCGTCAGGAAGCGCAGCAGCGCGATGCCCAGCACCACGTGCGGCACCATCAGCGGCGACAGCAGCAGGCCGTAGCAGCGCATCGCGGCCCGGGAAGCGATGCCACGCGATCGCCATGCCGGCCGGCACCGCGAGCAGCGTGGCGAGCGTCGCCGCCGCTGCGCCGAGCGCCAGGCTGCGCCAGAACGCGTCGACGAAGTCCGGCGCGTCGACGATCGCCCGGTACCAGCGCCAGTGACGCCCCGTCGAACGGCATCGCGATGTAGCCCTTGTCGGTGAACGACACCAGTGCCACCATCACCAGCGGTGCAAGCATGAAGACCGCGAACGGCACGTGGAAGGCCAGCAGCGGCGGCGGCAGTCTTGTCGCTCACACGAACACCTGCTTGTAGCGTCCGCTCGACGAAGCGGTTCATGCGCCAGCGACACACCCAGCACGATCAGCCACCAGCACCACCGCCAGCGCCGCGCCCAGCGGCCAGTTCAGGTTGCCGAGGAATTCGTCGTAGATCGTCGTCGCCACCACCTTCAGTCGCCGCCCGCCGATGATTGCCGGCGTGGCGAAGGCGCTGGCCGCGAGCGCGAACACGATCAGCCCGCCCGAGAGCACGCCCGGGATCACCTGCGGGAACACGATGCGCGCGCAACACCGTCGGCAGGTCGGCCCCCAGCGACTCGGCGGCCTGCTCGGTGGCCGCGTCGAGCTTCTGCAGCGAGGCCCACACGGCCAGCACCATGAATGGCACCAGCACATGCACCAGCGCCACGACCACGCCGGTGAAGGTGAACATCATCCTCATCGGCTCGGTCGACCAGCCCAGCGCCAGCAGCAGCTTGTTGATCACGCCCTCGTTGCCGAGCAGCACCGCCCAGCCGAGCGTGCGCACCACCACCGAGATGAGCAGCGGGCCCAGCACGATCACCATCGATACCGCGCGCCAGCGCGGCGACAGGCGGGACAGCACGTAGGCCTCGGGCACGCCGATCAGCGATGCAGATCGCCGTGACCAGTGCCGCCATGCCGAAGGTGCGCCTGAAGATGACGTGGAAATACTCGTCTCGCACGATGTCGGCGTAGTTGGCAGCGGTGAGGCCCTCGCCGACCCCTGTGGCCGAGGCAGAACGGGTACAGGCTCAGCGATAGCGTCAACACCAGGGCAGCGCCACGAAGGCGAGCATCACCAGAACGCCGGGCGCGGTCAGCCAGTAGGGCAGCAGGTTGCGTGGCTCGTTCACGCGGCCCTCAGACCCCGCGCGGCACGACGCGTGCATGGCTCGGCCGCACCAGCCAAGGCCCACCTCGTCACCCTCGGCCGCCTGCGGCAAACCGACGTTGGCCTGGGTGATCTGCAGCGTGCCGAGCGGTGTGTCGACCTGGAACAGCCAGTGGTTGCCGAGGAAGACGCGCGCGCTGACACGGCCGCGCACCAGTGCGTCGGCGGCGTCGAATTCCAGCTTCTCCGGGCGCACGATGTAGTCGACCTGCCCGGCGGCGCTGCCTTCGCCGCGCGGGCAGGCGGTGACCCTCTGCCTACGACCACGGCGTCGCCCGCATGCCGTCCCTCGAAGCACATTGGCCTTGCCGAGGAAGGTGGAAGAGAAGCGGCCGTTCGGGCTGCTCGTACATCTCGAACGGGCGTCCCACCTGCTCGATGCGGCCCCTTGTTCATCAGCACCACGCGATCGGCCAGCGTCATCGCCTCGGCCTGGTCGTGCGTGACCATGATGGTCGTGATGCCCACGCGGCGCTGCAGCGCACGCAGCTCGATCTGCATTTCCTCGCGCAGCTTGGCGTCGAGTGCGCCCATCGGTTCGTCGAGCAGCAGCACCGGCGGCGAGATCACCAGTGCACGCGCCAGGGCCACGCGCTGGCGCTGGCCGCCGGACAGCTCGCGTGGGAGCGCGCCGGCCATCGGCGCCGAGGTGCACCAGTTCGAGCGTCGTCGGCCACCCGCTTGCGCGCGCTCGGCGCGACGTCACGCCGCGCATCTCCAGGCCGAAGGCGACGTTGTCGGCCACCGTCATGTGCGGAAACAGCGCATAGCTCTGGAACACGATGCCCAGTCCGCGCTGGCTGGGCTTGACGTCGGTGATGTCCTCGGCCATCGAGCACGATGCGGCCGCGGCTGGGCGGCGTGAAGCCGGCCACCATCTGCAGCGTGGTCGTCTTGCCGCAGCCCGAAGGCCCGAGCAGGCAGACGAACTCGCCCTTCGTCACCGACAGGTCGAAGTCGGCGACGGCGGTGAAGTCGTCGTAACGCTTGACCAGCCCCTGCAGTTCGAGGAAGGCCATGGTTGCCGCCTTGCCGGGCCGCGGGTCAGCGGATCATTTCTCGACGGCGCGGTTCCAGCGCTGCGTCCACTCGGCGCGTTTGGCGTTGATGACGTCGTAGTTGGGCGACACCAGCGAGCCACCTGCTGCGGCCCGTAGACCACCTTCTTTGCCACCTCGGGCGCGATCTTCGAGGTGCTGTTGACCGGGCCCCAGCCGACGCGCGTCGGCCATCATG
This sequence comes from uncultured beta proteobacterium, assembly GCA_963823215.1. Classification (GTDB taxonomy): domain Bacteria; phylum Pseudomonadota; class Gammaproteobacteria; order Burkholderiales; family Casimicrobiaceae; genus CAIWHR01. The sequence continues at coordinate 21,667 of CAWGKT010000011.1, read as the reverse complement.
CGCCTGCACGTCTGGCGGCCACCACGTGCTGCAGGAACTGCTGCCCGAGCTTGGCCTGCGGTGCGCCTTCGATGACGCAGCCGGCGACCATGATGACCGGCGCACCTTCCTTCGGATACACGAACTCGACCGGTGCGCCCTGGTCCACCACCGCCTGCACGCGACCGTTGCCCCAGACCACCAGCGCGCCTTCGCCCGTCTGCATCATCTGCGCCATCTTGCCGGGCGAGGGTTCCCAGGCCAGCACGTTGGGCGCCACCTTCTTCACCATCGCCTCGAAGCCGGGGTCGATCTTGTCTTCGCCGCCGCCGTTGAGCGCGGCCAGCATCACCAGCGTCAGCAGGCCATAGCCGTTGGTGATCGGCGGGATCACGACCTTGCCCTTGTACTTCGGATCGGTGAGGTCATTCCATGAAGTGGGCGCCTTCCACCCGTTCTTCGCGAAGATGTCCTTGTTGTAGGCGAGCCCCGTGGCGATGAAGGCGATACCCACCGACTTGTCGCCCACCATGCGCGCATTGGGGTACAGCTCCTTGATCGATGCCGACGTCGTCGACCTTCGTGCACAGGCCCTGGCCGACCGCCTGGTACATCGGGCCGTCGTCGATCAACGCGACGGAGATCTCCTGCTTGCCCTTTTGCGCCTGCAGCTTCGCCAGAATGTCGGTCGAGTTGCCGGAGACGTAAACTACCTTGGCGCCCGTCTTGGCCTCGAAGGCCGGGTTGATGGTCTCCTTGAAGAGCTTTTCTGTCGAGCCGCCCGACCCGCTGACGTAGATGGTCTCGGCTGCGCCGGCGCTCATGGACACTGCCAGGGCGATGGAACACATCATGGTGAGGTATTTGCGCATAACGATCTCCTATTGGTGTAGGCAGGCGAAAACGAGCCCTTCTCGATAGCAGGATGACCCTTTGATCGGCGGAGTATGTACTTCGCAATATGCGTTGAACAGTTACACTTCGCGGTCTGCATATGCCAAAATGTTATACATGAAACCAGTGCTCAATCTGCGGCATATCGAGGCGTTTCGCGCCGTGATGCTGACGGGCAGTGTGGTCGGTGCGGCGCGGCTCATGAGCGTGACGCAACCGGGTGTGAGCCGCACCATCGGCCTGATGGAATTGCGGATTGGCTATCCGCTGTTCGAGCGCCGCGGACGGCGCCTCGTGCCGACCCCGGAGGCCGACGCGCTGTACCGTGAGATCGAGCATCTCTACGGCAGCATCGAACGCATCGGCCAGGTGGCACAGGACATCCGCTTCCAGCGCGCCGGCGCCTTGCGCATCGCCACACTGCCGGCGCTGGCGCAGTGGTTGGTTCCCCGCGGCATCACCCAGTTCCTGGCGTCCCGGCCCAAGGTGACCGTCTTCGTGCAGAGTCTGCCCTCGCGCCAGATCGCGGAACTGGTTTCAACGCGGCAGTTCGATGTCGGCATCGTCGAACTGCCAGTTTCGCGCCCGGCGATCGAGATCGAGCCGTTCGAACCGGTGCAGTCGATGGCCGTGATGCCCGCCAGTCACCGCCTGGCCAGCAAAGCGAAGATTTCCCTTAAGGATCTCGACGGCGAGCGGATGGTGCTGCTCTCGCAGCACAGCTACGTGCGCTATCAGATCGACGACGCGTTCTCGAAGCTGGGTGTGGCGCCCAATGTGGTGCTGGAGACACCGAGCTCATCGATCGCCTGCGCCTTGGTCGCTGCGGGCGCGGGTGTCACGCTCGTGTCGAAATGGACCGCCGTGCCATTCGCGGGGCCGGACCTCGTGGTGCGACCGGTCAAGGAGGCGATCGAGTCGCGCTATGCCATCATCTTTCCGCAGCTTGCGGCGCGGCAGACGCTCGCGGAGGCATTTGCGAACAACTTGAGAGCGGAAATTCGCACAGCGGACCAAGGGTAAAGGGGCCATTGAAGTGCGGCCCTCCATTTCGCGGTCATTTCATATGTTGCTGGTGCGGCCGACGGGACGATCGTGATGGCCTGCCCCTTGCCCCCGATGCCTTCGCGGAGTCCATGCGCGCGCGGGCCAACCTGAAAACGCGAATACGGATATCGCACCGAAGGCGCCGCCTAGGAGTGCATGCGGAACGGAAGTGCCGGATGGGCGCCAGCCTCAAGTTACACGCTGACCAGCCGTGATGTGGCGCTCTGCATTACGAGATGTGCCGTGGGCCTGGCGTTGACGGGCCCCAGCACGGCCGGCCTCGCCTGGCAGAGGACGAACCCGACCGCTTGGCAACACGCGCGCCACGCTCTCGCCCATTGTGCAGATCGCGGGCGTGCTTCGCCTTCGATGTTGTTGCAGGGCACAGGGCAAACGGGATGCCAGGCAGCATGCATCCCGCGATTGCAAAGCGCGGAACAAAGTCCATCAGTTTGTCCTGCTCGCGGCGCCCTTCGCCTTCGACGTTCTTGCAGCGTACGGAGCAAACGGGATGGCAGCCAGAACGCATCCCGCGATTGCGGACCGCGGAACAAAGTCCGTCGGTCCGAGATGACCTAACCTATTGATTATTGGCTCCCCGACCAGGGCTCGAACCTGGGACCTGCGGATTAACAGTCCGGCCGGTCATTGCCCCGAAAGCCGCGCCAGGCATCGATCTTGGCCAAAACGGCCGGTAATATTTTCGGCCGATTTCGCACGCTTTCCCCTCGGAACCATTAACTCGTCGTCGCGATATTACCGGGTTTCGGTTAAGAAATTCCCTATGCCTACAGGTGCCGGAAACTACACAGAAATGCGTCGTGAGACGCAAAGTGACACCGGGGTTCGCCCTGCCTCATTTCGCAACTCGCGAACCCAAGGCTCTTGATACCGCTTCGGCGGGTGTCAACACCCCAACCCCTTCGATCGTCATCCCATAAAGGTGTCCGAAGTCACGCCGGTCGCCCGTCACCAGCGCCGAGGCCCTTGCCGCAATCGCGGCGGCAAGGATCGGCACGTCTTTGTCGGGTAGACGGCGTGCTGCAGCAAGCTGGATTTCTGCTTGGCCTGGTTCGGCCACCAATAGCAGTCCGGCAATCAGACTATTGAACTCAGCAACACATTCAGGAAATTTGACAGCAATGTTGCGCGCTGCCTCTTCAAGTGCGTATCGGGACGAGACCAACTCCAGCTTCTGTTCGGCCGCAAGCCTGAACAGCGCCCTACCATTGCCGTTCGGATTGTGCGCCGCGGTGAAGATCACGTTGGCGTCCAAAAAGAAGCGCCTCACTTGCGCTTGAGGATCCGCGCGAGCCGAGCCGCCGTCTTGGCATCCATGCGGTCGGCCGCATCGAACTCCCGAATGCGCGCATCGCTATAGATCTCAATCGGGTAAATGGCCGCGGGGCGCAAGACGATAGCGCCTTCGGGAGTTGTATCCACAAGCAGCGTCACGTCACCCTCGAGCCCGAGACGCTTGAGAATCCCTTTGGGGATCGACATCTGCCCTTTCTTGCCTAGCTTGACTGTTTCCATAGACTTCCAGTTTCCCGAATTCCGGCAATCCGGCATTCGGGAGATTTTGCACCTCCCCGAGGAGGTTGTAAAGCATCCCGAGGGTGCACGATCAAGCAGTGGCCCGGCGGCGGGTTCTTTCGCGACCGCGAACCGATCGCATCGCAGGGGCACACCACTCGGTTGGCGCTTCGAGCGACTGGCCCAGCTACACCGGCCGAGGTCGACGTCCTATGACACCGAGCGATCAATTCGCCTTTCACTTGCGCTCGACCTTAGCCCGAACGCAATCAAGCTTTGACCGAAGCAAGAGGATTCGAGGCGCTGTCCACGGCGCTCGCGCTTAGCAATGGCGCCTGTTACGTGCGGATCGAGAGTCCGGCGCTCTCCGCTTCGTATATTCTTGAATGATGGCGAACAAATGAGGAATGCGGGGAAAATCATTTTCGAGAATATTACCCACAGTCCGCCGCTCTCTCGCGCGCTATGCTTTGATGGCTCCCCGACCAGGGCTCGAACCTGGGACCTGCGGATTAACAGTCCGTCAGAGAAATCGCCGGGAAGCCGCGCCCTGCTTGGGTTTAGGGGTTTTGGACTGGGGAACAGATTTGCCGATTTCGCGCTGATTTCGCCCCGTTCGCCGCCGATTCCCCTTTTTCAATTCCCCAGGACGCTAAGCTGCGACGCGTTACGAAAGTTGGTCAAGTCATCGCAAGGCGATCACCAGAATCAGGTCCCGGCATTGGGCAATGTCCGCCATCGACCCGGCACCGACACATCATCAAGACGGCGCGACAGGCCGTAGTCGACCCACAGCAGTCCGTCCGACTTCTCCAATGCAGTCGTTCGACAAATCAAATCAATCGGCGACCACGGCAAGCTGCGTGAACCCTACGATCAATGCGGGGCGAACCATCACTCTATCAAGTCAGCTTGCACACGTAGCGGCTGCGGAATCGTGAGGCCCAAGACCTTTGCCGTCTTCGGATTGATTACTAGCTCGAACGTCGTCGGCTGCTCGATCGGAAGATCCCCCGGCTTCGCGCCCTTGAGGATCTTGTCGACGTAGGTCGCAGCGCGCCGGAACATTTCGATGAAGCTTGGCGCGTACGACAATAGGCCGCCGGCCACGACGAAGAGCCTTTCCTCGTACATGCTCGGGAGCCGGTTTTTCAAGGCAAAGTCCGCGATGAGCTGCCGGTTCTTGGCGTGGAAAGCATGGGCGTTGACATACAAGGCATCGGCACGGCTCTCGGTCGCGGCCGCGAAGGCAGCGGCGTAATTGTCTGACGTGCGCATCTCGATCGACTGGATCTCCAGGCCCGCTGCTGCACCCGCCGCCTGCATGTCCCGCCACGCGAACGCCTCGACGGGGCTCTCCGGAAACCACAGCACGGCCACACGGGACACCTTCGGAGCAATCTCCTTGAGTAACTGTAGACGCTTGCCGAATAGTTCCGGCGCGACGTTGCTGAGCCCCGTGACGTTGCCGCCCGGGCGAGCGAGGCTTTCCACGAGGCCGATCTTGTCCGGATACCCAGAGACCGCCATCACGATCGGAATCGTGCTCGTCGCGTCCTTGGCGGCCCGGGTTGCCTGCGTGCCCGCGACGACGATGATGTCCACCTTCAGTTGGACGAGCTCGAGCGCCAAAGTCGGAAGCCGTTCAGTCTTTCCTTCCGACCATCGCCACTCCATCGCGACACTGCGACCATCGACATAGCCCAGTTCGCGCAGTCCTTGGCGAAGCCCGTCCCACGGTGGCGAGTCCTGCCCCCCGATGACACCAATGCGAGGCACCTTCGTGGGCTGCTGCGCAAACGAGGCCAAAGGGGCGGCCAGAATGCCACCAGCGAACGTGCCGATGAATGTGCGCCGGTCGATCAATGGATTACCTTGTCAGCGAGAGGAGTCCAGTCATCGTACGCCTATTACGGAACTGAGCGTCGTCAATGACTAGCTGCTTCTGGCCGGTCGCCGGCATTGCCGCGATTTGATCGAGCGGCTGCAGTGCAACGCAGGGCAGCCATCGACGTGTGAAGGGCTGCTGCGGGATCGTAGTGCCGCCGTTCAGCGCCGGGGCGTGGTTGACTCTGACCGACCCGTTGCGGCCGGCCGCGCGATAGAGAAGCAGACGTTCGCGGCTTTCGTTGAACGGCCACGAGCGCCCCTCGCCGATAGATTACTGAACCAGGTCGTCCGCGCGCGCCAGCAGCGATTGTGGGATCGCGAGATCACTGGGAAACGGTCGGCCGGACCAGCGACTTTGTCGGCGATGCGGAGGAGCGGGATTCGACGAGGGACCGCATCTTCTTATGCGGACTCCGAAACCGCTGCAAATAATGGCCATTCGCCGGGAACGCCCTTGAGCGTGTGCGTGCCGCGCGATTCGAAACAGATGCGCGAGCCCGCCACGAGATCCTTGACGGTGTGCGACACGAGCACCTCCCCCGGCTGCGCCAGAGCGGCGACGCGGGCGGCCGTATGCACGGCGATTCCACCGACGTCGCTGCCGAGCACCTCGCATTCGCCCGTATGCAAGCCGGTTCGGACCTGGACGCCCAGCGAGACAACCGCATCGGCGATGCTGCGCGCACAACGTATGCCGCGCGCCGGACCGTCGAAGGTTGCAAGCACGCCGTCGCCCGTCGTGCCCACCTCGACGCCGCGAAAGCCCGGGATCGCCCGGCGCACAACACCGTAGAAGCTCTCCAACAGGTCACGCCAGCGCTGGTCGCCCAACTCCGCCGCTCGATCGGTCGAGCCGACGATGTCGGTAAACAGAATCGTCGCGAGGATGCGATCGGGATCGGGACCGTGGCGCTCGCCGGTGATGAACTCCTCGATCTCGTCGAGGATCGCATCGGCGTCCGTCGCCCAAGGCAGATGGTCGTTGCTGGGTAGCTCGACGAACTTCGCCCCAGCAATATGCTGCGCCATGTAGCGACTCGCATGGACAGAGACCGCCATGTCTCCGACAGCGTGGAGCAGCAGGCTCGGGACGTGAATTGCGGGCAGGATATGGCGGACGTCGATCTGGACGTTCATCCGCGTCAAGGCAAGTGCTGCAGCAGGACTCGCGCTCATGCGCAGGAACCGGGACCACCATTGGCGCACGCGATCGTCGTGGGCGACGCTCGGCGCGCGCGCGTCGAGGCCGACCGGCCCGCCCCATTGCGTCTCTATCGCTTCGAGAAATTGGGCCTGCTGCTCCGGTGTGCGTCCCCATGGATAGTCCGGACGGGACCCTTGACACGCGAAGCTGCCGATCGTGATCAGAGCCGTGGTTCGCGCGGGGTAGGTGGCGGCGAAAAGCATGCACATGACCCCTCCCTCGGAGTAGCCGCAAAGGGTCGCGCGCTCGGAGCCGACGGCATCCATCACCGCTCGCACGTCGTCCATTCGCGTCTCCAGATCCGGCATGTCGCCGATTCGGTCCGAGAGTCCCGTGCCGCGCTTGTCGAACAGAATGAGCCGCGAGTAGGACGCGAGCCGCCGCAGAAAGCGCGCGACCGCGGGCTCCTCCCAGAAGACCTCGATATTCGACATCCAGCCCGGCACCAGGATGAGGTCGCGCGGCCCGTTGCCGACAACCTGATAGGCTACGTTGACGTCGCCACTCTTGGCGTAGCGGGTTTCCGGGGTCATGGGCGGCGGGGCTCGACGCTCTGCGCTAGTCTTTTGAACGGTGCACCATCATAACCGCAGCGGGGAACGCATGGTCGAAGCGAGTGCAACTTTCAGCGGCTCGGTACCTGACTACTATGACAGTTGCCTCGGGCCCGCGTGGTTCGACGCCTTTGCGCGGGACCTGGCGGAGCACCTCCCTTCCCGGCCGCCCGGCGACGTGCTGGAGATCGCCTGCGGCACCGGCCTCGTGACGCGGAGACTGCGCGAGCGACTCGACCCGGCCGTTCGGCTGGTCGCCACCGATCTCAGCAAGGCGATGCTCGATTACGCGCGCGACAAGCTTGGCCACTCCGGCGGGATCGAGTGGCGCGAGGCCGACGCAGCGAGCCTGCCCTTTGGCGATGGGGAGTTCGCCGCCGTCGTCTGCGCTTTCGGCTTCATGTTCGTACCCGACAAGATCGCGGCGCTGCGCGAGGCACGCCGCGTGCTCAAGGAGGGCGGGATGCTGCTGTTCGACGTCTGGGACCGCATCGAAGAGAACGCGCATAACTTGGCATGCGCGCAAGTCATCGAGGGGATGTTCCCTGACGACGAGGAAATGCGATTCAGGCTTCCTTACGAAATGTACGACCCCTCGTTGCTGCGACGGCTTCTCGCGGACACGCACTTTGGCGTCGTCAACATCGAGACAAAGCGACTCCCTGCGGGTGGCGTTAGCGCGCGAACCCTCGCCACCGGTCAGATTCGCGGCACCCCCCGATCCCTCCTCATTGAAAAGCGCGGGGGATCGCTCGACGAAGTCGTCGACAAGGTGACGGCGGCGCTCACGCGAATCGGCGGGTCGGACCCCTACCGCGGTTTTGCGCAGGCGCTCATGGTCGAGGCGCGCCGCGGCGCGTGACCCGCGTGACACGCGTCGTCGCGCATCGAGGCCCGTGCCGGACGTGAGCGGCTGCTGCGCACTTGCGCCCGCCCGCCGTTTGTCCTGGACCGGCTGCACGAACTCGACCGAGCGCCTGCTCTACGAGAGCACCAAGCCCGGTTCGGGCGGGATCGGCCCGCTGCTGCTGACGCCACCGGAGCTGCTCGACCGCCTCCCCGCCTGGTGCCGCCGCCGCATGTTCACCGCCAGGCGTTGCTTCGGTGTGCTCGCACGAACGGCCGCTCACGAGAAATTTTCGCGGCGACGCCGAACGGCAGGAGTTGGCCAGTCAGAGACGACTGCCTTGTCGACCCGTGCGGCCGCTGCGTGACGCACAGCAGCCATCGAGACGTGAAGGTCCGGTGTGTGATCGTGGAGCCGCCGTCAAGCGTCGGCGACAATTCGGCCGTACCCGACCCGTTGCAGTCTCTCGCGCTCTAGAGGAGCGGACGTTGGCAGACTTCGCCGGAAAGCTACGAGCAGCCGATCGCGCGGCCGATTATTCAATCAATCGAGGTTCACGTAGCAGCACCGATTGCGGGATCGTGAGGCCGAGCGCCTTGGCGGTCTTGAGATTGATCACCAATTCGTACGTGCTCGGGCGATCGACTGGCAGGTCGGCAGGATGGCCCCCGCGGAGGATACGATCGACGTACGCGACACTAGGTGCGATCGACGCGTCGAGGCCGCCTGCAGCGTTGTAGGAAAGCAGGCCGCCCGCCTCGACGAACCACGACGACGCGGCAGCGCTCGGCAGCCGGTTATGCAGGGCAAAAGCGGCGATACGCTCACGCGCCGCAAAGGTCACGGGACTGCCCGCCAACGCCAGCGCCTGCGCGCGCCAGCTGAGAATGTCCGCGAACGCAGGGCCAAGGTCTTCGTCTTTCGCAACGTAGTGATAGCGGACGTCATAGCCCAGCCGTCTTACCGCCGGGTCGAGCAGTGGTCTGATGTCGAAACTGTCCCCATTTACTTTCGCCTCCATGCCCGCACTGAGAATCCAGGAAAGCCGGGTCGCGGTCGGCGCGATATCCTTGAGGAAGTCGAGCCGCTTCGTCGATACCTCGATTCCGGTGTAGGTCGACACCCCTGTTACATTGCGTCCCGGTCGAGCAAAGGAGTCGATGAGGCCCGTTTCGACGGGCCAGGGAACGCCCACGAACACGATCGGAATCGTCTTGGTTGACCGGGCCGCGGCGACCGCTGCATCTCCGGTGATCGCCCAGATGACATCCACACGCTTGCGTACCAGTTCCTCGGCCAGCGCGGGAAACCGTTCGGCCTTGTAGTCCGCGAAGGCGCCCTCGATGACCAGGTTCTGTCCCTCGATCCACCCCCGCGTCTTCAACTCGGCACGGAGCACACTCCGAAAAAAACGCTCCGCATCCTGAGAAGACGCAGGCACCAAGACGCCAAGCGTTTTTGTCTGCGCAGTGGGCATGGATTGCGCGCGCGCAACACCGGGTCCGGCGCCTGCGCCGAGGGCAAGTAGCGCGGTGATGGCGTCGCGTCTGTTCATTGGATCCCTCGGCCGGGGCAGCCAGCATCGCCGTTGCGGCGAGTAACACTTGTCTGTGCCCCAGTTGCTTGTCTCATTACTCGCTCTCAGATATGCCCGGGGACAAGTCTACGCCCACCGCTCCGCTATGATTCGACAGCCCAATCGAACGACCGCTATGAGCGACGTCGCCGCATGACTGTTCCTGGCCGGTTGCCGGCGTTGCCGCGATTCAACCGAGTGGCCGCTGCGTAGCTGTGGGCTCAACCGGTCGATGCAACACCTTTCATCCTTACAGGCAGGGGTTTGAAGCCTAATGCCTTCCTGTGGCGTGACCTACCGTCGATTCGAGATTGCGCCAGCACGAGTGAGAAAGGCCAGGGAACAACACTGCGCGCGATTAGTGCTGATTTGACAAGCACTTGTTGTCGCACTTGTTAAAACCTTGCATGTGTTGCGTTGACGCATTGAATCCACAAGCGCACAGCTGTCATCGAGGCGTGAAGGTCAGGTATAGGCCGTAGAGGCGCCGGCTGGCGCCTCGGTTCCGATGGGCGTGAACGACCCTTCGGCGACATTCACTGCGTTGAATTCATCGCTGCGAAGCAGTCGCTCAAGCTGCTGTGTCGCTGAAGTCAGTGGTTGAAGCGCAGCACGAGGCTCGCAGCGCCGAGCGCCTTGCCGCCCTTGAGTGCCTCCAGCACTGCGGCCTTGTCCAGCCCCGGCGGCAGCGCGCCGGCTTCGAGCGAGGTGGCGATCAGCGTGTAGACGTAGTGCTGCGACGCATTGCCACGCGGCGGGCAGGGGCCGAGGTAGGGCATGCCCAGCGAGTTCTTGCCGGCACTGAAGCCGGCCGGTGCGGCGACGGCCGCAGCCTCGGGCAGCCCGTTCAACTCGGGCGCGATGCCGTAGGCGACCCAGTGGTTCACGCCGAGGCCGGCACGGCCGGCCTGGTCATCCATCAGGATCACGAAGCTGCGCGAGGCCGCCGGCGCGCGGGCCCAGGCCAGCGCGGGCGAAAGGTTCTCGCCGACGCAGTTGGCGTTGTTCGGGTTCTTGCCGGCGTAGCGGGTCTCGAGCTGCGCGTTGTCGGCGCGGCCCGGCGACCACAGCGCGAAGCCGAAGCCTGGGTCGCCGACCGGCGCGGCGCCGGGTGACATCGAGGCACAGCCCGCGAGCGCAAGCGCGGCGGCGGCCAGGCCGATGCTGCGTCGGAGATTGACGATCAGGTTCATGGAGGTTTCCTCAAGATGGAACATCGCTGAAACAACGCCAGGCGAGGATAGTACGTTTAAAGGCCCTTTTTCGTGACCTTCGGGTGGCCAGGTGCGTGAGGACCTTCTCAATGACCAGGATCGCCGCGATGATCTTCAGCTCACCGCCGCAGTTCGGGCAGTGCTCCAGGTCCAGTTACAACAGACGCTTGAGCAAACGCGCCGCGCTGACGCTTGCGCGCCAGCTGAGCCACCCGTCAGCAGCCGGTGGCGGCCGACTGCTGATGGCCGAGTGCCGCCGAACGGCCGCCGCCCTCGTTCGGCAGAAGGCGACCCATTGCTGACTGTCGCGCTCTTCGGAAGCAGACGTTCGGCAGCCTCGCTACCAAGCCCGTTTTCACACAGCCTCGGCCGATGGCGGAACGTCGGCCGTTGTTGAATACTCGATAGGTTACGCGCCTATCGCCGTCTCGATCTCCGCAAACGTGCGTGCAACTTCGTGCCCAGTTTGAGGTGGAAGGCCGAGCTGTCGCGCGATCTGGGTGAGCGAGAACATTCCTCGAACGAACAGAATCGGAGAAGTCGCACCAGCGGGCGCGGACTCGATTACGAGCGCGTGCTGGCGGCCAGCGTGTCTCAGGGTGGCAACGATATCCCCGACGCGGGCCTGCAGGACTTCCTCGAAACTCATAGCTTCGAGAAGGTCCGCTGGAGTCATCAAGTCGCGTACCAGAATTGCATCGTGTCGAGCGCCGCGCTGCTGCGAAAATTGGACCGGCTTCTCTCCCAAGATGTCGGTAGCCGTGATGATTCCGAGAACCATGCTTTGCTCGTCGACGACGAACAGTGCGCGAACGCCGTGCGCGATCATGGCCTGGTGCGCGTCATTCACCGTCGCAGCGCCACGAGTCACAACGGCGGCGACGTTGCGCAAATCGGTCATCACCTCGGTCGCTTGCGAATCTGCCTGCACCCGCGCTCCCGAGACCTGGCTCCGCAACCGATAAATCGCCCCAGCTACGGCTTTCGCCTCGCGCAGCGGGCGATAGAGCTGCTCTGGGGCTCGTTGGACCGGCAAGGGTTGCACGTCATAGCCGTGAACGATTCCGGAGAACATCCGTTCCAACAACTGAGGCGTGTGATCGAACTCAGGACTCGATTTCGTTGTCATCCTTCGCTCCACGGTTCGGATTGCGTCATGCAAAGTTTGTTATGGATTCGCCACCTCCGCGACCGGTGACTTGCGGATTTCGCGGAGCTTGGCGTTCAATTCGTTGTCGATGCCGCCTCTTACGAGGCGTCCGCCGGTCCATTACTGAGTCATCTCGTTGCCGAGTGTAAGTCCGGAAGTCCAAGCATACTACGCCTCCCAGTACCTCTTCACTCTCGCCAGCGGATGGGCTGCTTCCGGACAAATTGGGCCACATCTCTGCCCGGCTGCTCCTGGCCGGTCGCCGGCATTGACGCGATTTGATCGAACGGCCGCTGTATAACGCAGGGCAGCCACCTCGAGGTGCGTAAGGGCTGCTGCGGACCTATTGCAGAATTACGTAAATGAATGACAACCGATTCGCTATCCAGTGAGCGTTAATCGAAGTGGGCAGCACTTCGAGGAGCGGGCATGGCCACGAAGCGGTATCCGGATGAGATCTGAAGGAACTCGAGCGACGCCGGCGCAAGGGGATGCGGATGCTGGCGCGCGGAGTGGCACCGGCCGAAGTGGCGCGGACGCTGGAAGTCAGTCGGCAGACCACATCGCAGCTGGGCCATACGAACGCTCGCCGCGGACCCGCAAGCGTGGCGGCGCAAGCCGCTTGGCCGCCCCGGCTGGCTCGGCCGCGGCGCAGAAGAAGCAGCTGGGCAAAGCCTTGCTGGCGGCGTGCGGCTCGTGCCAACGACTTTCCGACCGAGCGGCTGACGCTGGCGCGGCGTGGCCAAGCTGATCGAGCGCGAGTTCGGCGTGGCGTACAGCTGACGGTGAACGTCTGGCGCATCCTGCGCGACGTTGGGGTTCTCCAGCCAGCGTCCGGCCGGTCGTGCCATCCAGCGCGACGAAGCGGCGATCAAGCAGTGGCGCACCAAGCGCTGGCCGGCGCTAAAAAAGTCCCGGCGCGAAGCGCGTTCACCATCGTCTTCATCGACGACCAAGCGGATTCAGCGAGCGGCCCACGCGGTCAAGACCTCGGTGCCCCAGCGGACAGACCGCCGGTCTGCAATACAGCTTCAACTGGAAGCGACCACTGTCGGTCATCGCCGGGATCAGTTTCTGCGAACTTCTATTTCCGGTTCGCATGCCGGCGCCATCCGCGGCCCGCAGTTCGTCGAATTCCTGCAAGCAACGTGACCAAGCACGATTCGCGGCAAGCTGCTCGATCATCTGGGACGGGCTGGCCGGCGCACCGCAGCCTGGGTCGATCAAGGACTACGTCGAATCGCTCGACGGGCACCTGGTGCTGGAACGTACTGCCCGCCTACGCGCCGGAACTCAACCCGGTCGAGTACATCTGGGGCTACATGAAGCAGCGAGAATGCAATCTCTGCGCACACTATCGCCCAAGGAAAACGCTAAACTACGAAACACCCGCTGAACGATTTCACCAATCTGTTGCGTCCACCGGTTGAATCCGCAAACGCAGGGCAGCCATCGAGGTGTGAAGGGCTGCTGCGGATCCTAAGTGCCGTCGTTCAGCGCCGGGGCGCGGTTGACTCTGACCGACCCATAGCGGTCTTTGCGGGCGCCAGTTTATCGCGTAGCGCATGCGATCGTTCCAGTTCTTTATCCAGGGGTCGGCAGCGATGAAAGTTCCGTGACCTCGACCGAATAGTCCTCCGGTAGGTTGTTGTCCGCACGCAGTTCGGCCCTGCGCCTTGCCATCTGCGCCTCATGTCGCCCGCCTTCCTGTCCACCTGTTGCCCCGATTCCTGCGCTTCCAGCTTGGCCAGGGTCCAGGTTCCTCGGCGGCGGGTCGGCGCGCCAGCCGAGCAGCGCGAGCATGAAAGCAAAGCCGATCACGTACGCGAGCGCCACGTGCCAGCCGTAGCGCAACCAGCGGCCGACCGATTTTGCTTCCGGATAGATGTTCGAGAGCGCGACCCCTGCCGACGAGCCGAACCAGATCATCGAGCCGCCGAAGCCGACCGCGTACGCGAGGTAGCCCCAGTCGTAGCCGCCCTGCTTCAACGCGAGCGCGGTGAGCGGAATGTTGTCGAACACGGCGGACACGAAGCCCAGTCCCAGAGCAGTCTGCCACGAGGCCGCTGGAAGCCGCTCCACTGGCATCAACGAGGCGCACGCGATCAGCGAGAGCAGGAAGATGCTGCCGAGAAAGGCGCCGGGGAGCAGGGTCCAGTCGGGTTTGCGTAGCGGTGCCGTGACGAGGATCGCCACCCAAACCGCGGCGCCGATGAACGGAAAGCTGTCCGAAAGGTGGTTGAAGCGCAGATTGACCACGACGTTCGTCGCGATCGCCGCGAGGAGGATGACGGCGACCACCGCGACGCGCACCCAGTCGATCGCGCCGGCAGCGATGCTCTTCACGACCGGCGAGTAGCGATGCTGCTGGAACGCGGCAGGGATACCGAAGACCACGAGTGCGAGTGCGGCGGCGACGTACGCATCCAGCACCTGGATCGCCGGAATGCCGGCGATCCACATCATCGTGGTCGTCGTGTCGCCGACGACGCTCCCGGCGCCTCCCGCGTTCGACGCCGCGACGATCGCCGCGAGGTAGCCGATGTGGACCTTCCCGCGAAAGACCGTGAGCGCCATCGTGCCGCCGATCATCGCAGCCGCGATGTTGTCGAGGAAGCTCGACAGCACGAAGATCATCACGAGCAGCACGAACGCACCCTTCCAGTCCTCGGGCAGAAACCGGGGCAAGGCGGACGGAATTCCGCTGTCCTCGAAGTGTTTGGCGAGCAATGCGAACCCGAGCAGGAGACCCAGCAGGTTGGCGAGGATCACCCACTCGTGCGCGAGATGCAGTCCTAAGCCGGTCAGACCCGGGCCCGGCTTGAAGCCCGTGAACACGAGCTTGTACACGATGATGGTGGCGAGCCCGATCAGCGCGACCCTGAGCGTGTGGTGGTGGAAGAGCGCGACGCCGAGCAGCGTCAGTGCGAACAGGATGAAATCGACGGGGACGCCGAAGACCTCCGGAATGATCATTTCGTCAGTGCGACGGGCACGGTTGATCCGTTGCGCGGTATTTACCGATCAGGGTGGATATCCACTGCGCGGAACCCATGCGTCATCGCCTTGAAGGCGCTGGCGGCCAGCTCCTCGTTGGATCGCACCTGTTCGCGCCCGCACTGCTCACACTTGTAAAGGGCGATCTCGATCACGATCTTGAACGGAGCGGCTTCCTTAAAGGTCGCGTTAAGCGAGCACTCCGACTTTTTCATCGGATCGGCCGGCAGTTCCGCGCTGCACTCGCTGCAATGATAGTGTTTCTTGATCAACCCGCGCTTGACGGCGGGTGGCTGGGGCGCGATCTTTTCGGGATCAGCGACGAAATCTATCAACATCGGGGCGAAATCGGCGTAGAGAAAGCGCTTGTGGTTTTTGGCGCAGACCACCGCTGGCATGCCATCCACAGTCACCGTTACCGGCCCCTCCTCGCCACTGAATGTCCCGAGCGTTGTGACCGTAGTCTCGCTTCCACACTCCTTGCAAGGCTTCAATTGTTTCGCCATGACATCCTCCCCGGATCATGCTTTCCGCGCGAGACTTATTGGCCCCGTGACCGATACGTGTCGAAATCGCGCAACGCAAGGCGGTCAAAACCGAAAGGCAGCAATGCATCGAGACTGCAGCCGCGATGGGACAACCGATAAGAAAGCGCGAGCGCTACAGGAATTGCCGTGCTGAGCTAACGGCGTGGGTGATGCGCGTATGGACCAAGAATGGGAATCGGTGAGAGGCAAGCCTTTTGGACGCTGTCGAGACACAGCGGCTTGCAAACCGTCAGGGTGGGGCTGCGTGCGGGCGCTGTGACGGTTCATGGGCGTAACCAGTGACGTGTGGCGGCCCGACCAGCACGAAACCTGCCCAAGGCTGCGCTGCGCAGCTCAGACACCCACGTAAATAGTACACGTCGAAGCCAAATAGCTCAACTGCAGCGCCTTTCGGCGCGGCAAGGGGAGCCTGCCGGTTGCGCACTACTAGGGAATCGGGCCGCGCAATGCACCCTTACGCGCGCGGGCCTTCATGGTACGGTCCGCTCAAGTACCTTCCCTCCCGCTATCGTGTTGCTAGGCCGTGGGGCTGAACTGCATTGGCTAAATGTCCGGCGGAGTGGCGGGTTCGGCAAGCGCTCGTCAACGGCTGCTTGCCGGCAAACTGAGATGCAGGCGCGACCGTCTGGAATTGGCCGCGAGTTGCCTGTCGGCCTACCGGTTCAAATTGCCTGACTGCAGACGTTCAGATGCCGCGCTTCGCGTGCGCTAGTCGCGGTCAGTCAATAGAGCAGCGCTTTCCGCACTTCAGCGCTGGTCTTGCCGACCAATTTCTTCTTGTCGATGGCTGCGTGGCTCTTGATCGCCGCCTCCAGCCTGCCTGCCACCGATTGATTCGGGCGGACTTGGTGAGCATCCGACGCGGGGGATTCCTACGCTACTCGGTCCCTGGGCCGCTTGGAGAGCGGAAGTTTCGATCGCCTGTGCCCCGCCTTTGGCAACAAGCGGCTCCTTATGCCGACGTGTGTTGAACCCGAGGGTTCAACAGGCGGCGGACTTCCGCCTCGAGTTCGGCGATCCGCTGGTCGCGCTGCTCGAGCGCTCGCGCCATATCCACCGCATCGAAGCGCTGCGGAATGTACTTGGGGCAGTTGGCATCCCACGCTAGCACTCGAAAAATAAGGACCTGTTCGCCGCGAAACTTGCCGTCCTTCGGCATCAGGTCGGCCAGCAGCGCAGCGTCATCCTCGACGACACGCGCCTCGCCCCACAGCTTGATCCGCTGCCGCGTAGAGTAGTCAATCAGGAAGAGGTGTGCCTTGGGATTCTCCGCGAGATTGCCCTGCGTGATGAACTGCCGATTGCCGCGAAGATCCGCGAAGGCGATCGTGTGCTCGTCGAGCACCCGCAGGAAACCAGGTGGGCCGCCACGGTGCTGGATGTAGGGCTGGCCGGCGGCATTTGCAGTTCCAAGGAATACGCTGGTCTGGGCGACGATGAACTCGGCGAGTTCCGGTGTGATCGTCGTGTTCCAGCCCTCGCCTCCTTCCATCCGCGCGTACGCGGACCGCGAGCCTTTTCGCGCCTGGATGGCCTTGACGGTTGGCGTGAAAGCGATGTCGCTGGTAATGCGCGCGCTCTTGGACATGTTGTCGGATGACTTCCGTTGTTGATGAGGCGCCGGCGGCGAAAGCCACCGGCACTGTCGCGTTACTCGCGCGTCGACGACTCAGGCGGCACGCTTCTGGTCCACCGCAGGGAAGTCGATCTCGGTTTGCGCGACTTCGTTCACGTAGTTGGTCAGCGTGTTGAGCGCTACGTGAACCACGATTTCCATGACTTCCGCGTCACTGTAGCCGGCGTTCTTCACGGCGCGCACGGCGGCATCGGAAACATGCCCGCGTTCCAGAGCTACGCTGACGGCAAAGCGCACCGCTGCATCCGCCTTGGGGTCGTTCGAGGTACCACTCCGGTTGGCGGCGATTTCCGCGTCATCCAGCTTCGCGACGTTCTTTCCGAGGTAGCTGTGGGCTGCGAGGCAGTAGCTGCAGGCGTTGATCTCGGCGATGGCGAGCGCGATACGCTCCCCGGTCTTCGCGCCAAGGGCACCCTTGGCCAGCGCACCACTGAGCGCAAGATAGCCGCCCAGGGCGGCCGGGCTGTTGCCGACGACTTTCATCAGGTTGGGAACGACCCCCAGTTGCTTCTTGACGGCGTCGAGCAGGGGGCGAGTAGCAGCCGGGGTTTGGTCGAGCGTAGGAATGCTGATTCGGGGCATGGCAGTTCTCCAAGAGAGTCTGGGTTAAATCGCGACGCGGAATGCGCCGCGGACAAGACGCATCTTGCAGAATTCCTCAAGTAAGAAGAATATCCGTATAAGACAATTGATTATTCCGATATTAGGAATACTGACATGGATCGATTCCATCTGATGAATGTCTTTGTCGCGGTCGCCGAGGAGCAGGGTTTCGCGGGCGGCGCGCGCCGGCTAGGCTTGTCGCCGCCGGCGGTGACCCGGGCCATCGCGACGTTGGAAGATCGCCTCGGCGTGAAACTGCTCAATCGAACCACCCGCTACGTCCGCGCGACCGATGCCGGCATGCGTTATCTCGAAAGCTCCCGGCGCATCCTCGCGGAGGCCGACGAGGCCGACGAGGCAGTGGCAGGTGTTCATGCGACTCCCCGTGGGCAACTGGCCGTGACGGCTCCGGTCCTGTTTGGAAATCTCTACGTCATGCCCGGCATCCTCGACTTCCTGAATCGATACCCGGACGCTTCCGTGTCCGCACTGTTTCTCGATCGGGTCGTCAATCTGCTGGAGGAAGGTCTCGACGTTGGCGTGCGAATCGGTGACCTCCCCGACTCGACGATGCGGGCGATCCCGGCCGGCTTTGTGCGGCGTGTCGTATGCGCGTCCCCGCGCTACCTGAAGAAGCATGGCGAGCCGCGCGAGCCGGGGGAACTGGCGCAACACACCATCGTCGCGGCAAGCCCGGTGTCGCCATCCATCGAGTGGCGCTTCGGCGCCGGCAAGCAGCACGCTACCACCAAGGTTCGGCCTCGCCTCACCGTGACAAGCAATGATGCAGCGATTCACGCTGCGCTCCTGGGCTTCGGGGTCACCCGGCTGATGTCTTATCAGCTTGCCGCGCATTTGGTCACGGGCAAACTGAAGCGCATTCTGGCGACGTACGAGCCACCGCCACTACCGATCCACGTTATTCACCTCGAGGGGAGGCAGGCGTCTGCAAAGGTGCGCACCTTTGTCGACTTGCTGGTCGAGCGATTGCGGGCGGAGGCCGCACTCGCCTAAAGCAGGCCGAGCGCCATTTGCGCAATTCTCACCACCCCTTGCGCGCTGAAAGCACTACTTGGTCCCGCTGCGCTGGCCTGCGGCTGTCTTGACCGGCGCGGTACGGCCCATCTAGACGCCGGTTTGCAATATCCAGCCCCGCGCGGCATCGAATTCGGCGGTGGAGAAGGCGCGTACTGGATGATGAAACAGCGGGGCGAACAGGCGCACTGCGTTGGTAATCCATTCCACATCCGTGACGACAGCCATACGGCCAAAGTCGCCCCAGTGCGCCAAGCCAAGCTTGGTGTCCGCCCAGACGGCGCCGGGCGTCATGCCCTCGAACTCCGGCCCCAGAAAGCACAGCAAACGCAGCGATCTATGTTGTTTGATGCGGCGCAGTGCCTCGGGGATCAGGGTGTCGCGATAGTCCTCCGCACTCACGCGTCCTTTTCCACGGACCGCAAGAACATCTTCCGGAAAACCAGGCATGATATCGAACATGGCATCACACTCCTTCCGTGTCGTCTCGTCCGTCGTCCCGCTGCGCGGACGGCGCTCAGGGTTCGGCGAGCGGCCTCATCCGCTCCTCGGGATTCCGCACACTCGCGAGCCCGAGGAGTAAGTCGAGATCGCGCTTCAGGCTCCTCAATGCGGTGGCCGGCATTCTGCCAAGGGCATCAGGAATCACGCCTTCGACTGGCATGGGGGCTTTGCGCAACAGCTGCTGACCCGCGTTCGTAAGATAGACTTGTACGACCCTCTGGTCCGAACTATTGCGCTCACGACGAACAAGTTCCTGCGCTTCGAGCTTGTCGAGGAGATTGCTCGATGTCGACAAATGAATTGACAGCGCCCGTGCGAGACCCGAAACCGTGAGCCCAGGCGCCGCCTTGAGTTCAGACAGCGCCCACAGCTGGGCACCGCTGACCCCGCAGTTCGACTCGATTCGCTGGAAATGCTGCTGCGATACGCGAAAAAGTTCGCGGAATTGCTGCAGCACAGTCATCGCCGCCGCAGCATGCGCCGGCGTTGCTGGAGCCGCCGTAGCGCGTTTGGCGGCCCTGCGCGGCGCCGCCTTTGCGTGGACGGGGTTGCGGGAGGGCGACTTGGCGACGATTGGTGGCATGGTCGGGAAGATCGAACGTGTAGGGTAAATGCACGATAAAGGACTCGAGCCGTTCATTCTAGCTTTCCTAGGCGACCGATGGTTTACTCGCCTCCGCCCGCGGAGTGCGCAACTTTCTCGCCGCGAATGCAGCGTGGGCGTCCTGCGCTCCTCCCACACTCCGACAAGTCTTCCGTGATCGGCCGCGTGCGCTTGCGTCAGTCAACTAGAACGACCATGTCGCGCGATCGCGTCATCCAGACAGCGTTCCTTTTGTGCGGCTGGCCCTGCAACACAACTCCTGAGCGCGGCGCGATAGGCCGATTCGCGACCGCCAGCCGCTGATGCCGCCGCCATCGATTCGGGGTTGGTGTGCATCTGATGATGAGCGGTCGAGTGGTGCTTCTTCGTGCTCTTGGTGCCGCTCGGTTGACCCGTCGTCGTGCCGGTGGCGGCGTTCGTGGTCGTATTAGCGGTGGCGGTCTTGCTGGGTGCCATGGCGTTGTGCGACGAGCTGCCCGTGGTCGTTTGACCCACCGCGGATAGTGCGAGGAGAGCCAGGCAAACACCAAGTCCTGCTGGATACATGCTTCGCGAGTTCATAGTGGTCTCCAAATAAGCGAGGGAAGAATTTCGCTAGATCCCTCTTCCGCTAGTTCGCCTGGGCGACGAAATACTGCTGTTGGCGAAAATCGAACGGTCGCCGTCGGCCGGACCGCCCATCCGTGGCCCGTTGACGCAGCTTGCATGCCATGCATATTACCACATATCATATTGCCCAATATTGTTGATGGAGGAATGCATGTCTCGCCGTTTCATTGCGCTGGCGTCACTCTTTCTGGTCGTCGCCTGTTCCAATGCTCCGACAAAGGATACGGCTCCGGATAAAGTCGAACCGTCCGTGCCGTCCACACAACGTCCGGCCGAAACCACCACCACTTCGCCCACCCGCTCGAGTCCCGTTGTCGAGGCGCCTAATCCTCTCAAGGACCCAGGAAATATCCTCTCCAAGCGCAGCGTCTACTTCGACTATGACCAATTCCTGGTCAAGGAACCGGACAGGCCACTCCTCCAGGCTCATGCCGTTTACCTTCGCCAACATCCGACCGCCAAAGTCGTTGTGCAAGGGAATACGGATGAGCGTGGGAGCCGGGAGTACAACATCGCACTCGGCCAACGGCGGGCGGACGCGGTCAAGCAGATTCTGAGGTTGCTTGGGGCCGAGGATCGCCAGATCGAGACGGTTAGCTTCGGAGAGGAGAAGCCGCGGTGCACGGCGAGCGACGAATCGTGCTGGTCGCAGAACCGGCGCGCCGACCTGGTCTACTCCGGTGACTGAGGGCACACGATGTAAATCTGTCCGCTCAGGCAAGTGTCGGCGTGCTCAGGGTCCTAACGTGTGCTCTCACTGGACACGCTGGGACGCAGATGTCCCACCTTCCGTAGCGGATTGCACATCGGTATCGAAAAGATCAGCGTCTGCCGGCTACTCGCTTGTGCTGTCTCCGACCCGCAAGAAGTCGGAAATATGCCAGCTTGCGGCGCTATGGACGGGGCTCACGCCCGCCGCCTCAAGGATGATCTCTTCGGGGTCGCGCGCTTCAGCCCCAGCGTTCACGAACTGCAACGCCAGCAGCTCTATCAGAGCAAAAACAGCCAGCGCCACGACCAACGCTCGGTCACGCATGCCACACCGCCGCTTCATACCGGCGCCCACAGTGAGGACAGTATGCGACAGAGCGAATTCCGACGGCTGAGGATCGAACGGCCCGCATCGCTCCTCCTGCAATGAGTCGGACTATATTTCGTGTGGATACTATCCCCCCATATTATATAATGCAAGAGTTGCTAGGGTATTCAACAGTCCACGACGATTGAAAGGAACTCCAGG
>CAWGKT010000010.1:0-133813 GCA_963823215.1 uncultured beta proteobacterium | reverse complement strand
AGGACCCGCTGGCCGGACGCCAGAGCCGCACCATCTGCGTCCAGCTCCCACTGACCACCCACCCTCCCCGTCGAGGAAGCGCCGACGCTCGTCACGTGATCCTCGTGTCCCTGGAGCGAGCGGCGGGCGCGCCCAGACTCCGAGTCCAAAGGCGAACCGTACGGTCCGACTCGAGGATGCCGCGATCCGGCCGTCGCGCGTCGTCGCCACTCCGGTGACGAGGCCCTCGTGCCCCGTCAGGACCAAGACAGTTCGGGTTGGAGGTCCACGCCGAAGCTGCTGGTCCTTGCCTGCGGAGAAAAGGCGACCGCCGTACCACGCTCACCGCGAGGGCCGGCACCCTGGTCGGTGTGGCCTTCGAGCCGAGGCCCTCTTCCCAGGCCGAGGCCAGGCCGCGGCGCGGCAGGCGCGCGCCCAGCTCAGTCCCGAAGCGCCAGCGCGGCCGGGGACCGCTCGTGCCCCCGGATCGGCGCGGCCGCGCGGACCGCATGTACGGCCGCGTCGAGGTCTCCTGAATCGAGGTGGCGGCGGCCCTCCTCGATTCGGCCGTCGAACGACGCGGATCCATCTCCACCTCGATCGCCGACGCGGGGCGGGCGAGAGCGAGGAAGGCGGGGCGGCGTTCGAACAGCGGCACGGCGCTGATCGACGTGCCGTCGAGCGACCCCAGCCCCGCCTGGCCCCACGGCCAGGGCCTGCACCGCCGCGTCCGGCGCGCCGGCGGATGGACCCGCTCCGCGGTCGATCCACGCCCTCGCCGTGCGATCCAGCGACCCCGACCAGGCGATCGACCGGCCCGGCACGAGAACGACAAGGTCACCAGGCTGGCTGTCGCGCGAAGGTCCGGACCAGCTCTCGCGACTTGACCCAGAGGCGCACGGTGCGATCGTCACCGGCCGGAGCACCTGGGCCGCCTCCTCGTCGAGGGCGACCGCGTGGCCCGACCGCGATGGCCGGTCGCAGGGTCCCGAGGCAGGTCGCCGTCCGCCCGATCCACACGCGCACGGTCCGTACGCAAGCCAAAGCCACTCGCCTCTGCCCGACCGCGACAGAAGTGAAACCGTCCCGTGCCCTTCCAGAACGCGCCAGGCGCTGACCATGCGCAGATCGAAGCCCCGGACCAGGCGATCGGAGCCGCCGGTCACGGCCTGACCGCCGTCGGGCCGGGGCGAGGGCAGTCGGTAGCCGGTGTGCCTTTGCAAGCTCCGGACAGGCTGCCCTCTCGAGGTCCCACACGCAGAGCGCCGCGTCTCGCCGCAGAGCGGGAAACGGCGTCCGGGTCACCGCGAGGGCGCGGGCCGTAGCTTCGCCCGCAGGGGTCCTCGCGCATGGCGCGGGCCGCGTCCCAGACCCGCGCTTCAAGGTCGTGCCCCGCCACGACGCGCGCGCCATTCGGGGGACGCGGGTCGAGCCAGGCGACGGGCGAGTCCCTTGACGACGTGCCGGCCCCGTAGCCAGGCAGGTCGGTGGCGATGGCGGCGGCCAAGGCCGGCGGCGACTTCAGGGTCTCCTGCGCCGCCTGCTCATAGACACGGTCGGCCTCGGGGTCGCGGCCCTGGCGCCGAAAGGCGAAGGCCCGGCTGACCACGTCCACCGCTTCGGTCGAGCCCGCCTGGAGAAGGCGCTCCGTCGAAGCAGGCGAGGGCGCGGCTCGGGTCGCTGTTGCGGCGACGGCCAGGAGCGCGGCCGAGGTCGCGATAGAGGGCGGGCGAGGCCACGGCCCCCCGCCTCGTCGAGGCAAGGAACGGCTCCGCTCGTAGCCGGCCCGGTGCAGCCGCCGAGGTGATACGCTCGGGCCACCTCGGCGTCGGTCGAACCCCTGCCCATGCGACGCAGGATCTCGTCGTCGTCGAGGAGGCCCGACATCCAGGCCGTGAGGCGCTGGTTGTAGGTGGCCTCCGCGTGGTGGGCTGCGCTTCGAGGCGCGCTTCCCAGAGCGATGCAGCTCCGGCTCGCGGCCAAGGTCGAGCAGAACGCTGGTTGTTCAGGTATCAGGCGTCCCCTGGCCCGCACGCGGTGCCGGCCGCGGTTACGGCCTTCGCGGTGGCCGCCACGTAGCCCTCGCGCAGCATGTCGGCCGCTCGGCAGGCCCGAGGGCGCTCGTCCGGATTCTCACGGAACAGCGGCGAAGCCAGTCGCCACGAGGCCGGCATCGAGCAGGCCGGGGCGGGCATCGCCAGGTGCTCCTCGAGGCCTCTCGGCGGTCGCTACCAATTCCAGAGCGGTCAGCCGGCGAACATCTCGAGGATCGACAGCCGAAGCCCAAGGTCGGACCGACGGGTCAGGGTGCGGCCCCCCGCGTGCTCGGCGACATGTAGGCCGCGGTGCCGCCGGGGCCCCGTCCACGCTCAGGGTCTCGCCGCTCTTGGCGGGAGCCATCGGCGTCGCCGGGCCGGTCGGGTCAACCCGGGCCCGGGCGGGGCCGAAGTCCGTGACCTGGCCCACTCCGTCGGCATCAGCGTGACGTTGTGCGGCCTCACGTCGAGGTGCGCCGGGCCTGCTCGTCGAGACATCGTGCAGACCCCAGGCGAACTCGATGGCCAGGTCGACCCTATCGTCCAGGCCGTGAGCTGCCCGGAGCGGACCGCTGGTGCAGGCTGCCGCCGTCGACGAACTCCGCGAAGGCGCCGGACGCCCTGCAATAGCCCGCGTAGAAGCAGGTCACGATGTCCGGTGCGGGCGAGGTTCATGCCCGGTCTCGGCCTCGCGCTCGAAGAGGCACCGCCTTCCACGTCGAGGAGGGCCGCAGCGGGACCTTGGCGGCGAGGCCAGGTCCCATCCGCGGTGCCGCCTCCTGTAGACCGCCCCATCCTCCTACCCAGCGCCCCCTGGACCCGGTCGAGGTCAAGGAGGATGTCCGCACTTGCCACTCGGCGAACCGCTGCGTCACAAGCCGCTCGCTCGTGCTCGACTCACCGGGTCGCTCGGCCCTTCGCTCCAGGTCGTCGAGAGCGGCGCCGCTACCGAGGACGGCGGCCTTCGGAAACCGGCGACGAAGCGGGCGACTCGACCTGAACGTGCGGCTACAACTGGGCAACGACATTTGCGCCGATGAGGTTTTTGCGGTTGCCCTCTTGCAACGGCCCCGGCGGCCCGGGCACCGATATGACCACCGCATCGGCCGTCGGCCATGGCCTCGCGCGCGGCCTGGAGCTCGGACGCCGTGGGGTCGTCCAGCAACGGATCGTCGGCGAGGGCGGGTATCGTCAGGTTCCCGACGCTCCCGACCAGGAGGCGACCTTGAACAACGAGCCCTCATGGCCCTCGTCCTCTCCCCCTTGCTCCTCACCGCTGCGACAACCGGCGAGAGAAGGCGATCAGAGCATCAAGGACGACGAGGAGACGATCAAGAAGGCCTCGGCGGTCGGTCAACGAGGTGATTCGCAACTCGACCGACTGCGAGGCGGCGAAGCCGCTGATGGCCGAGGCCTACAAGAAGATCGAGGAGCGGACAAGCAGGTCAGCCCCCGCCACCCACTCCACCCTGAGCGCGCTCAAGGTGCAGGTGGACCGCGTCGGCACAGATCTGTCCTTGAGCGACCGCCCGATCGAAGCCGCACGGCTGGGCCGCTGCTCGGCCCTCGCTCCGCGAGCTCGTCGCCCTGCACGACGCGCCGCGTGAAGTACCGCCCTTTCAGCGAGCGTCATCCGGACCTGACCGTCCCGCAGGCGCTACGCCGCCGCGCGGCGCTTCACGCCCACCGGATCGCGCAGGGCTGGAGCGCCGCGCGGACGCAAGGTCGGCTTCACCAACCGAACCTCTGGCCGCGCTTCGGCGTCCACGAGCCCATGTGGGGCAGGGTCTACGATCGGACGCTCGATCTTCGCTGCGGACGATCTGGCCCAGGTTCCCCTCGGGGGCTCGTGCAACCACGGGATCAGCGAGATCTGCTTCGGACTGCGGCCGCGCCACGGGGCCGTTCGCTCGAGGCCCTGCTCGAGGCGGTCGCCTGGGTGGCCCACTCGATCGAGATCGTGCAGTGCCACCACCCCGGCTGGAAGGTCAAGGTCGCCGACTGCACGGCGGACAACGGGCTGCACGGGCGGCTCGTGGTGGGACCACGGTCCCGGTCGAGGGAGATCGATGAGCTCGTCGGAGGCCTCCCGCCCCTCGAGGTCGAGCTGGCCCACGCGGTCGCGTCGTCGACCGGGGCGTGGGGGCGAACGTGCTCGGCAGCCCTCTCGAGTCGCTCTCGGCTACCTGGTCGAGATGCTCGCCCGCCGGCCGAGGCGCCGCCCCTCGCCGCAGGCGAGATACGTCAGCCGCGGGGTGCTGACCGATGCCCATCCCGTGGCCGCCGGCGAGCGCTGGCGCACGTCGCTCCGCGGCTTGCCCCTGCGCGGCCTGGCCGTCGAGTTCTCGTCGTCCCAAGGGCCTTCATCGGCGCTGAGTCGGTGCTAGATTGGTGAGCCTCACCGCTAAGGAGCGAGCGATGACCAACCTCGTGCTGACCCTGATCGGACCCGATCGCCCCGGCCTCGTGGAAAGTGTCGCCGAGCGCGTCACCGCGCACGGCGGCAACTGGCTGGAAAGCCGGATGGCGCGTCTCGCCGGCCAGTTCGCGGGGATCCTGCGCGTGGAGGCGCCAGCCGAGAACCTCGACGCGCTGCGGTCGGCCCTCCAGTCCCTGGAAAGCCAGGGTCTGCGGGTGGTGGCCGCGGGCGCCACGGGGCCCGCTGCACAAGCGACTACCGCGCTCGAGCTCGAGGCCGTAGGCGCCGACCACCCCGGCATCGTGCGCGACATCGCGCGCGTACTCGCCCACCACGGCGTGAACATCGAGGCCCTGACCACCGATCGCCTCGACGCGCCCATGTCGGGAGGCGGGCTCTTCCGTGCCCAGGCCCGCCTTCAGGTGCCCGCGGGCCTCGACGTTGCGAAGCTACGCGGCGACCTCGAGCACATCGCCAACGACCTGATGGTCGACCTGACCCTCGCCCCCGCGACTCCCGGCGAGACGGCCTGAGGGCTCTGCCGCCGCCTTCAACCTACTCACACCGCAGGGCCACCACCGGGTCGACCCGCGCCGCGCGGCGCGCCGGCAGATAGCTCGCAGCGGCGGCCACCGCCATGAGGACGACGGAGACTCCCGCTAGCACCAGCGGGTTGGTGGACGTGACCCCGTAGAGCAGCGACTGGAGCGGCCGCAAGGCGGCAAACGACAGCAGCACCCCGGCGGCAACACCGCCGAGGGCCCAGGCCAGACTGCCCCCCACCACGAGGCCGAGCACGTCCTTCGACTCGGCACCGAGCGCCATGCGGATGCCGATCTCCTGCGTGCGCTGCACCACGGAATAACCGACGACACCTGCGATGCCGACGGTAGCGAGCGCCAGTGCCAGCACCGCGAAGCCGCTCAGCAGCATCATCGGGAACCGCCAGGCGGCCACGGAGCCGCTGACCACCTCTTCCATCGTCCGCACCGCCGCTACCGCCTGGTCGGGCTCGACCCGAAGCAGCGCCTTCTTCACGGGCTCGATGAACGCACGGGGCGCGGCCGCCGTCTTCACCACGATGCTCACGAAGGGCCAGCCGGCCTGGCTGTAGGGCCGAAGGAATTGCTGCCGGACCTCCGCGGCCAGGCCGCGGTTCCGCATGTCGCGGTAGATGCCGACCACCGTCATCCAGGGGGCGTCGTTGGTCAGGCCCGTGATTTTCACCCGCTTGCCGAGAGCATCTTCGTTGGGCCAGAACTTCCGAGCCATCGCTTCGTTGATGAGAATCACCTGGGGAGCGCTCACGTCGTCCTGCGCCGTGAACTCCCGGCCCGAGACGAGTCCGATGCCCAGGGTCTTCAGGAGGTTCGGGCAGGCGACGCTGTAGTTGGCACCCGGCTGGTCCTTGGCGCCCGGCTCGGTCTTGCCCTCGATGAAGAGGCCGCGGCCCGCGTTGCCGCCGCTCAGCGGCAAGTGGCCGATGGTGCTGACCGAGAGGACGCCGGGCACGGAGCCGACCTGCTCTTGAAGGTCTTCGCAAAACCGCGCGTGGACGGGCGGCCCGTAGTAGAGGTCGATCTGGGGCAGCGACATCTCCATCACCAGCACGTTCTTTGGATCGAGACCAGGATCGACGCCGAGAAGCCGCGACACGCTCGCGATCATCAAGCCTGCGCCTGCGAGCACGACGAGCGTCAGCGCTACCTCCGAGGCCACCAGCGCGTGGCGCAGCCGGCCCTTGCTGCCCTGCGTCGATCCACGAGCCGTGTCCTTCAGGGTCTCGTTGAGGTTGCCGCGGAACGCCGCGACCGCCGGCACGAGCCCGAACCAGCCTGACGATCACCCTCAGCCACTACTGCGAGAAGGCGCGATGGGGGCTCGACCGCACGGGAATCGCGTACCGGGAGGAGCGGCACGCGCCGGGCTTTCACGCGCTTGCCGTGCGCCGTGCGGGCGGGGAGCGCAGCACGCCGGCCCTGGTGACGAGCGATGGCGTCATCGGGGACTCGACCGACATCCTCCTGTGGGCAAACGAGCGTGCCGCAAAGGGGCGCGAGCTCTATCCCGAGGATCCGGACGCGCGCGCCGAGGTGCTGGCGCTCGAGGACCGCTTCGACGAGGAGCTCGGCCCGCATGCGCGACGGGCGATCTATTTCCACATGCTGCCGTCGCGAAGGCTCACCCTGCCGCTGATGACCCACGGGGTGCCGCGCCACGAGCGCGCGCTCCTGCCCCTCGTCTACGGACCGCTCTCCAAGCTGATGCGATCGTCGATGCACATCGATGCGGCCGGCGCGCAGAGGTCCTCCGACCGGCTCATGGGCGTCATGGACGAGGTGAGCAAGCGCCTGGCGGACGGCCGCCGGTATCTGACCGGGGACCGCTTCGGTGCCGCGGACATCACGTTCGCGTCGCTCGCCGCGCCCGCGGTCTGCGCCCCGGGATACGGAGTTCCGCTGCCGCGCGTGGAAGAGCTGCCGGCGGGCGCCGCAGCGCTCATTCGCCAGGTTCAGGACACGCCGGCGGGAGCATTCTGCATCCGGATGTACCGCGACGAGCGGCGATGACGGGTTTCCGGCCCTGAAGCACCGGGCGCAATGGCGGCCGCCATGTTCGCATTCTTCGAGTCCCGCGTGCGACCCACGCAGCTCCCGTCCGCCGCGCCGCCCTCGGGCCTGCTCGCTTTCTACTGGCACTTCGTCCGGCAGACGCGCTGGCTGTTCGCGGCGATGTTCGTCACGGGCCTTGCCGTCGCGCTGATCGACACGCTGATCCCGGTGTTCATCGGCAAGCTGGTCACGCTGATGCAGGCCGATGACCGCGCATCCGCATTTCGCGCCGCCACCCCGACGCTCGCGGCCATGGCGGCGATCGTGCTGTTCGGGCGGCCGCTGACCCTGCTCGCCGACAGTCTCGTGCGCAACAACGCGGTGCTGCCCGGCGTGACGAGCCTGATCCGGTGGCAGAGTCACTGGCACGTGGTGCGGCAGAGCTGGCCGTTCTTCCAGAACGATTTTGCCGGCCGCATCGCCAATCGCGTGATGCAGACGAGCAACGCGCTGCGCGAGTCGGTCGTGTCGAGCATTCGTGCCGTCTGGTACATCGCAATCTACGGGCTCTCCGCGCTCGTGCTGATGGCGACGGCCGACTGGCGGCTGGCGATCCCGACCATCCTCTGGTTCGCGGGCTACGTTTTCTTTCTGCGCCACTTCGTGCCGCGGATGCGCGACCTCGCGAAGGCCAGCTCCGAGCTGCGCTCGCTGCTGATGGGCCGGGTCGTGGACAGCTATACGAACATCCTGACGGTGAAGCTGTTCGCGCGCGCCCGCGACGAGGACGCGTACGTGCGCGAGGCGATCGACGAGCACACCGGCGCGCTCGCCGCCCACATGCGGCTCATAACGCGGTTCATGGCCATCCTTTCGACGATGAACGCGATGCTCCTTGTCGGCACTGCCGGCATCGGCATCACGCTCTGGGGGCAGGGGGAGGTGAGCGCGGGCGTCGTCGCCACCGCGCTGCCGCTGGCCTGGCAGATCGCCAACGTGGCCGGCTGGGTGAGCTGGGAAGTGACGGGGATTTTCGAGAACGTCGGCGTCGTGCAGGAAGGGATGGAGACGATCGCCGTGCCGCACACGCTGACCGACCGCCCCGGCGCGGTTGAACTCGCGGTGCCGCGGGGCGAAATCCGCTTCGAGCACGTCTCGTTTACCTACGGGCGCACGGACGGCAGGCGCGTGCTCGACGACCTCGATCTCGTCATTCGGCCCGGCGAGCGCGTCGGCCTCGTCGGACGCTCCGGCGCGGGCAAGTCCACGCTCGTGAACCTGCTGCTGCGCTTCCACGAGCAGGAGCAGGGCAGCATACGCATCGACGGAGTCGACATCCGCGACGTGACGCAGGAAAGCCTGCGCGGCGCGATCGGCATGGTGACGCAGGACACCTCGCTGCTGCACCGGTCCATAGCCGCCAACATCGGCTACGGGCGCCCGGGTGCCAGCAGCGCCGAAATCGAGGCCGCCGCCCGCAAGGCGCAGGCGCACGATTTCATCGCGGACCTGCAGGACTGGAAAGGGCGGACCGGCTACGATGCGCACGTGGGCGAGCGCGGCGTCAAGCTCTCCGGCGGCCAGCGCCAGCGCATCGCGATCGCGCGGGTCGTGCTGAAGAATGCGCCTATCCTGGTGCTGGACGAGGCGACGTCGGCGCTCGACAGCGAGGTAGAGCTCGCGATCCAGGATCAGCTGCTCGGGCTGATGGAGGGCAAGACCGTGATCGCGATCGCGCACCGCCTGTCGACGATCGCGCGCATGGATCGGCTGATCGTGCTGGAGCATGGCCGCATCGTCGAGCAGGGCACGCACGACGAGCTGCTGCGCCGCGATGGCCACTATGCGATGTTGTGGCGCCACCAGTCGGGCGGCTTCCTGCCGCACGACCTGCCGCCGGAAGACGCGCCGGTGATCGACGATGGCCCGGTCGACGACATGCGCGCCGCCGAGCAGCCCGAGCCCAGCACCAACGACGAGCCGATGCCGGCGCGGGCGTGAGCGATGCGCGCCTCACCTGTTTGTCCGGGACCTTGATCGAGGATAAGCTTTGCCGCAGGTCAGTGGACGGATACTGGAGCGCAAAGGCCGAGGAGACCACCATGACGGATCGCGTAATCGCCCAGAAAGGGCCGTATGCAGTCGACCTGAAACCCGGTGACTACCGCTGGTGCGCCTGCGGACGCTCGAAGAACCAGCCTTTCTGCGATGGCTCGCACAAAGACACCGGCTTCACGCCGACGAAGTTTACGGTGACCGAACCGAAGACGGTCTATCTGTGCGGCTGCAAGCACACCGGGACGGCGCCGTTCTGCAACGGCAATCACAAGAAATTGTAGGCGGGGTAGGGCGGGGCGGGCAGATTCCCCCGGTCGGGCGGTCCGGGGTATCCACCAGCCCCGGTTCACTCTTGATTCTGGCGCCATGCGAGAGACACCCGTGACCCAACCCGTAAAGCCGTGCCCGTTCTGCAATCCGTCCGCGGAACGGATCGTGATCGGGGGCGACGCCGCGATGGCGCTGTGGGACAGCTACCCGCTCAACCCCGGCCACGTGCTGATCGTCCCGCGCCGGCACGTCGCGTCTTGGTTCGAGCTAACGCTGGCGGAGCGCGAAGAGATGCTGCGTCTCGCCGACGACGCGCGCCGTATAGTGATCGGAAAGCACGCCCCGGATGGATTCAATCTCGGCGTCAACGACGGCCCTGCTGCCGGGCAGACGGTGCCGCACGTTCATCTGCATCTGATACCTCGCTACCGAGGCGACATCCCCGACCCTCGCGGCGGCGTGCGCTGGATCATCCCGGAGCGCGCCCGGTACTGGAACAAGCCGTGACGCGGGCGCTGTCACGCATCCATCGCGTCGCGACCATGATGCCCCAAAGAAAAGCCCGCACCGGGCGGGCTTTTCCTGAACTCCGGAGCGGCCTACTTGATGGACGCGACCGCGACCTTGGCGCCGGTGGCGGGTTCCCTGGACTTGTCCGCGACTTGCTTCGCGGTCTTCTTGGTTGCAGGCGCGACCAAGGCCGTCGAGTTGGGCGCCTTGGACGCTGCAGGTGCCGGTGCCGAGACCAGCTGCGCGGGTGGCGTGGCCGAGGCCGACGACGAGGCGTCGTGGCCGCACTCCGCACCGAGTGCCGGAGCAAAGCCGATGAGGACCACTGAGGCGGCCGTTGTCAATTTCTTCATGGCTATCTCCTTCTGAAAAGGACCCAACGGTAATTTGCGCGTGTTGAGAACGATTGTCAACCGCCGCGTTGCACCAAGCGGCGTGCTGTTGCCGCTAATAGGCGCTCACTCGCTCAGACTCAAACTCCATTGGACAAGGCTATTTCCCTCAGATCCGTTTTGAGGGTCTCTCGCCCGCTTCATCGAGTCGCGCCACCAACCCCGAATGCCGCCGCGTCGGCGTCGCGATCGCCTTCTCCACCACTTCGACCCCGCCGACAATCGCGACGCCAGACCGCGACCGCGTCACCGCGGTGTAGAGCAGCTCCCGCGTCACGACGCGATTGGGCTTCGCTGGCAGCATCAGCAGCACCCGGTCGAACTCCGAGCCCTGCGCCTTGTGCACCGTCGTGGCGAACGCCGTTTCGTGCTCCGGGAGGCGCAGTGGTGCGACGGTCCTGAAGCCGCCGTCGCCGTCCGGAAAGTGCACCATCAGCGTTTCCGAACCATCGGGCAGGACGATGCCGACGTCGCCGTTGAAGAGCTTCAGCACGTAGTCGTTGGCGAGCACCATCACGGGGCGGCCCGGATACCACTCGGAGCGGCCGCCGGGATCGAGCGGATGGTCGAGCGTCTTGCGGAAGTGCTGCCCGACGAGCCGGTTGATCGCGACCACGCCGCGCGGGCCCTCGCGCTCGGCGCACAGCACGCGGAAACGTCCCAGCGCGTCGAACAGCGCCGCCTTTTTGCCGAGGTCGGCGCGCGCGGCATCGATGTACGCCGTCATTCCGTCGATGATCCGCTGGACCGAGGCGGCCTGCGGGACGGGGTTTGCGTCCTCGATCCATTCGAGCGCCGGATCGGCGCGCGAGCGCAGGAAGTCGATCGCGCCTTGCGCCTCGCCGGCATTGACGTGCGCGGCGAGGCGACCGATGCCGGAGTCCTTTGCGAAGCGGAAGTTCTCGGTGAGCCAGACGACGCTGTCGGCGAGGCGCGTCGGCTTGATCGGCGCCGCGGACACGATGCGCGCGGCGGGAATGCCGGTGACGGTGGAGAGCCGCTCGACGCACGCGTTGCTCAGCGTCGGATCGGCCGAGAGTTCCGAGAACACGGCGCCGGATTCGACAGCGGCGAGCTGGTCCTTGTCGCCCAGCAGAATGATGCGCGCCGCGGGCGGCACGGCCTCGATCAGCCTGGTGGCGAGCGCCAGGTCCAGCATCGACGCCTCGTCGACGACGAGGAGATCGATCGGCAGCGGGTTGCCGGCGTGGTGGCGGAAGTCGTTGGAGTCGGGCAGCACGCCCAGCAGGCGGTGAACGGTGAACGACTCCGTGGGCAGGCGCTCGCGCAGGTCGAGCGGGCAGGTGAGCGGCGGCATTGCGGATCGCTTCCAGCATCCGCGCGGCGGCCTTGCCGGTCGGGGCCGCCAGGCGGATCCGGCAGTCCGGATTGCCGACGAGTACGCAGGCTAGCACGTTGACGACGGTGGTCGTCTTGCCGGTGCCGGGGCCGCCGCTGATGATCGTCAGGGGCCGTTCGAGCGCCAATGCCGTCGCGATCTTCTGCCAGTCGGGGCGATTTTCCAGCCGGTTCGCATTGGCGGCGAACAGGCAGTCGAGGAGCGCCTTCGCGTTGTTGCCGATGGCGCTCGTCTTGATCGCCGCACGCTGCATCAGCCGCTGCGCCAGCCGGCGCTCGTAATCGAAATAGCGGTGCAGGTAGAGGCGCCGTCGTCGTCGAGGATCAGCGGGTGCGCAGCCGGCGTCTCCGGCGTGCCGACCATCCCGGACTCGAGCAGCGCGCGGCGCAACGCGGACTCATCGAGGTCCTCGGCGGCCGCGACGATGTCGGCGAGATAAGTGCACACGTGACCCGAGGCCGTGGCGAGGCTCGTCGCGCGCGCTGCTGTCCGCAGCGCGTCGAGAGTGTGGCGGGGGGCGTCGCGCTCGCGGGCCCAGCGCACGACGTGATGGGCGAAGCCCTCGGCGAGCGCCTGGTCGGGTGTCTGGATGAACGCCGCGCTCATGGTCCCACCTTCGCCGGCTCTTTGGCGAACAGCGCGTCGAGCAGCGCGAGTGTCGCTGCCGTCGGTCGATGGTGGAACACGCCCGTCGGGGTTCCGTCGGCGTTGCGCCAATCAGGCCGAACGCCGCGCACGAAGAGGTAGAGCACGCCGCCGAAATGCGTGTCGTGGCGGTAGCCCGGCACGCGGTGCCTGAGGTAGCGGTCGACGGCCAGCGAATAGAGAAGGTATTGCAGGTGGTAGCTGTGCTCGGCCATCGCCGCCCGGAGCGCTGCCGGGCTGTAGTCGAAGGGTGCGTAACCGAGGTGGTTCGATTTCCAGTCGAGCACGTAGTAGCGGCCGCCGTACTCGAAGACGAGATCGATGTAGCCCTTCAAGTACCCTTCGAGATCGTGGAACGCGAGGCGCGGCACGTCGTAGCCGAGGCTCCTGAGGGCAGCGTTGAGCGCGTGCGCCGACAGGTGCGGCAGAGGCAGGCTGAATTCGAGCTCGGTGAGGCGGCGCGTGGTGGGGATGGACGCGAGAACGATGCCGTCCGGCAGCGTCGTGCGCGTTACGTCATTCAGCATCCGTGCGGTCATGCTCGCGAGCAGCGCCGATTGCTCGGTCGCGCGCACGGCGGTGACGAATTGCGGATGCGCGGCGAGGCCGCGGCCGATGGCGTCGTTCCAGCCGGCCGGGGCGGTAAAGTCGATGCACTCGAAGATCGCGTGCAGGCACTCGCCAGCGCTCACGCCGCGCGGAAAGCGCAGGATGTCGTCCGGCGCGATGTTCGGAGGCGGCGCGCCGATGCTCCTCGTCGCGTCCGCGATCCGCGCGTCGTGGTCGTTCGCCGCGGCCTCGCTCTTCGCGTCGCTGGAAAGGCCGGAAAAGCTGCTGAAGCGCCACGCGGGCGGCGATCGTCTTCGGCGGGGGCAGGGCGGTGAGCGATTCGGGCTCGGGTCTGGCCAGCGCGACCGGCGTGCCGCGCGCGACCGGGCAGCGGCGCGAGGGCGAGATGGGGAGACAGACGCCCGGCCAACTCTCGCCATGCGCCGGCGATGTCGGCGGACAGCGCTTCTGCGCATTGAGCCAGGCCGATGGCGATTGGTTGCCGCCGGCGACGAGCCAGTTGAGGAGGCTCTTGATGCTCTCGGCAGACGGCGCCCGTGCCACCCGTCTGTCGTGTAGGTGCCGGCAATCACGTAGCACCGATAGACCGCGCGCGTCAGCGCCACGTAGATAAGGCGCAGCGATTCGGCCGACGTCCTCGAGCTCGATCCGATCTGCAATGTCCGCGCCCTGTCGGCCCCAGTTCGTCGTCGCTCCGGAAGTCGACGATCGCCGTGCCCTCATCGTCGTGGTATTCGCGTCCTTCCGGCTTCGGCCGCGCCAAACGGATGCTGCCCGTCCCACAGGAACGGGCAGAACACGATTGGGAACTCGAGACCCTTCGCCTTGTGGATGGTGACGATCTTGACGAGATTGCGGTCGGATTCCAGGCGCAGCTGCGCGACTTCGTCGGCGGCGCCATCGCGGCGCTTCGTCGCCAGCCAGCGCAGCAGCGCGTCCGGCGATTCGTGCGTCGCGGCCGCCTGGTGGATCTGCTCGCCCAGGTGCAGCAGGTTGGTGAGGCGGCGCTCGCCGTCGTCGCGGCGGAGCATCCGCGCGCTGACCTTCTCGTCGGACAGGAACTTGCGGTACATCACGCCCACGCCCTGGCGCAGCCAGAGGTCGCGGTAATCGGCGAAGCGCTGCAGGTAGCCCATGAGCGTCGGCTTCATCGGCCGAGATCGCGGCGACTCTGGCCGCGTCGCAGCCCATCATCTCGGTGGCGAGCGCGCCGCGCAGCAGCGCGTCGCGCGACGGCTGGTTGATCGCGATCAGCACGCGCTCGACCTCCTCGGCGTCGGGCGACTGGAAGACGCTCGCCTGCGACAGCTCGACGCTGCCGATCCCGAGCGTGGCCAGCTCGCGCTTCACCTCGCTGCCCTGCGCGTGGGTGCGGACCAGCACCGCGATGTCGCCGGGCCGTAGCGCGGCGCTCGCCGATGGTGATGCGACCCTTGGTCGCCTTCGGTGACGAGCCGCGCGATTTCGGCGGCCGTCGCGCTGCGCGGCGAACCTCCTGGCGTCTGTCTTGGAGACGGGTATGCCTTCAGGTGTCGGCGGGAGCATCCACACCTGCAGATCGGCGCGCTTCGCTGTCCTGTCGGCGAAGGGCTTGCGCGCCTTGTCGCCCATCGTGACCGGGTGATAGTCGAGGCCCTCCAGCATGAAGGCGTCCGGGTTGGTCGAGAAGAGCCCGTTCAGCGCCTCGATCAGTCCTTGCGTCGAGCGCTGGTTGGCGGCGAGCGTGTAGACTCGGCAGAGGCGCTCTGTGCGCGCGCGCAGGTACGCGTGCAGGTCGGCGTTGCGGAAGCTGTAGATCGCCTGCTTGGGATCGCCGACGAGAAACGCCGGCAGCCGGCCCTTGCCGTAGATGCGATCGAAGATCGCGAACTGCAGCGGATCGGTGTCCTGGAATTCGTCGATCAGCGCCACCGGGAATTTCTCGCGCAGCGACGACGCCAGCTCGGGATGATCGCCGCTCTTCGAGCGCGGCGTGGAGGTTGTAGAGCATGTCGTCGAAGGAGATCACGCGCCGCTCGTGCTTGCGTCGGCGCAGGTCCGGGCCGACGGTGTCGATCAGGTCGCGGATCAGGCGCAGGCGGGCGACGATCGAGCTCTCTCGGTGATCGCGGCGCGGGCGGCGAGCAGGGCGTCGGCTGCGTCGAAGAACGGGTGGGTCGGGGGCATCCGATTCTTGTTCGTGCGCTGCGTCAGCCGGGAACCCGACAGCAGATCGGGCTTCGCTGTCGGCGTCGAGCGAGGCGAGCGGCGCGGCTTCGTCGAAATAGGTGTCCCAACCACCGGCGGCACGGTCGATCGCTCGCTCCGTGTACGAGCCTTTGTGGAGTGCCGGGATCGATCTCCGTGACGAGTCGCGACGATCGCCTCGCGCTGTGTCGCCCAGAGTCCTCGTGCCGCCTCGTATGCCGTGGTCGACGCCGCGTCGTGTCGATGCGCCGCCGGCGCATCGATGCCCGCCGGCCACAGATTCTTCGCCAGCGGCTTGGCGAGGCTGCGCCGCAGCAGCTTCGCGTATTTCTCGGGCGTGTCTTTCCTCTCCAGCAGGTTGGCGGCGAGCTCCGGCGGGCAGCTGTCGCTGGCGACGCGGCGGCGCCAGAAATCGTGGACGGCCGCCATCGCCATCTCGCTGTCGTCGGTAACGAGCTCGAGCGAGAAGGGCAGGCCGGCGGAAAACGACGCGTCGGCGAGCGCGCGCTGGCAGAAGCCGTGGATGGTGAAGATCGCGGCTTCGTCGAAGTACTGCAGCGCCTTGTCGAGGGTCAGGGCGAGTTTCGGGCGGCCGAAGCCGGTGCGCTGCTCGACCGCCGGACCAGTTCCGCAACGAACGGGTCGCCGGAGGGCCCGGCCTGCGTCGCCGTCGCGCAGCTAAGCCAGCGTCTCGACGATCCGCGAGCGGATGCGCTCGCGCAGCTCCGCGGTGGCCGCGTTGGTGAACGTCACGACGAGGATCTGCTGCACCTCGAGGTCGCGCTCCAGCAGCAGCCGCAGGTAGAGGCCGCAAATGTTCCAGGTCTTGCCGGTGCCGGCCGAAGCCTCGATCAGGTTGATGCCGTCGAGTCTGCAGTTGAAGACGTCGAATTCGGTGGGAGCTTTCATGCGGACGCCTCTCGCAGCCGGTCGTCTTCGACGACTTCGAGCAGCGTCGCGAAGACCGTCGTCGCGCACTCGACGAATTCGGCATCGAGCGGGTCGTCCACGCCGCGCAGCGCCAGGCGGTAGGCCGGCGTCGCGATCTTCGCCGTAGGGACGGAAGGGCGTGCTCTGCCACGTGCTCAGCGGCCTTGGACAGGCTCTTGCCTCCGGTCATGTAGGTCCACGCGGATTTCGGAAAGAAGTGCAGCGGACGGTGCAGCCCGTCGCGGTAGAGCCGGAGCAGCGCCTCGAGCTGGCGCCGCGCGTCCTCGACGCGGCGCAGAGTGTAGTGGCCGTCGCGCGAGTGCCACGTCGTTCGCGGCACGACCTCGGGCAGCTGCCATTGCATTGAGGAACAGGTGCTCGAGCCAGCCGTCGAGGTAATCGCTGGCGCGCGCGTCGTCGTAGCGGTAGCGGACGAGTCCGCTCTTGCGCAAATCGCCGAAGTCGCCGGTCAGGCGCCACGGTTCGCCGTCGAGCGTGAATTCGAGCGTCGTGCTGACGGGTTCGAGCGGTCGGTTCCGCGAGCACGCGGCGCGAGCGCGCGCGCGAAAGTGATCAAGGCGCTGCAGCTCCTGCTCCAGCTCGAGCTCGCCGAGGCGCCCCGCCGGATATTCGATCCCGGCGCGCGCGAATGCGAGCAACCCGGTAACCGCTTCGCCGCTCGAGCAGGCGGGGCAGCACGCGTTGCGCGAGGGCGTCGCGCGAAGGCCAATCGGGAACGAAAGGCTCGTCGTCCTGCAATTCCTCGTCGCCTTCGGGGAGCACGATGCCGAGACGCGCCCGGAGCAGGTAGCGGCATGGGTTGCCGAAGAAGCGGGCGAGGTTGCCCAGCGTGACCTCGTGGAACTCCGGGCCGGCCTTGGCGAGCGGTAGCGCGAAGAATCGTTCCTGCGGCTCCGCACGCTTCGTTCTCGTCGTCGTCGGCGCCATCGTCAGCGGACTCATCGGCGATCGTCGCGCGCGACCGGCCGGGCCCGGAGGGCGTCGACGGCGCGGCGAGTCGCTGCCTGCAGCGCAGCGCAATACTCGTCGTTGAAGCTGCGGCGGCGCGGATCGGCATTCGGCTCGAAGTAGTCGAGCGAGAACGGACTGCAGCGGATGCTCGACGGTGAGCCGCTGCCGCGCCGTCTTGCAGCGATTCCGGCGAGAACGGCGCCGTCGTCGATGGCCGCGGCGCAGTAATCGAGCAGCTCCGCGACCAGGACCGACGGCGGCAGCGGCGAGTTGTCGCGCACGCTCTTCCCCGTGTAACTGAGGTACAGCCGCTCGCGCGCGGCGAGAAGGAGGTCGAGGAAGACGTTGCGCTCGTCGACGCGGCGCTGGCGGTCGCCGCGGCGCGGGTCGCGCGCCATCAGGTCGAATTCGCTGGGGCGCGACGTCGAGGGGAAGGCGCCGTCGTTCAAGCCGATCGCGCAGACGACGCGATAGGGGAGGTTGCGCAGGCTCGCCATCGCCGCGAAGGTGACGGCGCCGCCGGGGATGCCGCCCCTCGTCGGGTCGTCGAGCAGCGCGGTCAGCGCCGTGCGGACGACGTCGACGCTCAACGGCTCGCTCAACCCGCCGTGCGTCATGTTGGCGTGGAGTTCGCGGATGCCGGCGGCGGTCTCGCGGTCGGCGTCGATCTCGTCGCCCGTGGACGCGACGAAGTTGTCGACCACGCTGGAGAGCGTCTGCCGCCAGTCGTCCGGCGATTTCGCCTTGGCGAGATCGGCATGCAGGCGCTCGAGCCCGCGGATGAATTCGCGAAAGCTGCCCAGCGCCAGCGCGGCGGAACCCTCCGGATTGCCGGCCGCCAGGCGCTCGTTCACCGGCATTGTGACGGAGGCGGGCAACGCGTAGCCCAGGTACAGGCGATCGAGTCC
Organism: uncultured beta proteobacterium; assembly: GCA_963823215.1. Classification (GTDB taxonomy): domain Bacteria; phylum Pseudomonadota; class Gammaproteobacteria; order Burkholderiales; family Casimicrobiaceae; genus CAIWHR01. The sequence goes on along the minus strand of CAWGKT010000010.1, from coordinate 116,025 downwards.
GTCCTCGAAACTGTGACGGCCGGTCTCCGGCAGGCCGAGCTCCGCGCGATGGCGGCCGTCGATGCCCCAGCGGATGCCCGCTGCGCCGATCCATGCGTGGATGGCCTCGAGCTCCGTGTTGCCGATCGCGAACCGGCGCGCGATGACCGGCTGCTGCAATAGCTCGAACACGGCGCTCGCCGGGAAGCGCGACGTCGCAACGGCGAGTACCGACAGCAGCGCCTGCGCGACGGGATTGAGCGCGCTCGCCGGCCGGCCGGTGATCGTGTACGGAATCGCGCGCGCCTTCGGGACGTTGGCGAACACCGCGTCGATCAACGGCGCCGCGGCCTCGAGGTCCGGCGTCACGACCAGGATGTCGGACGGTCGTGGCGGATTGCTTCCGGCGAAGAGCGCGAGCAGCTGGTCCTGCAGCACCTCCAGCTCGCGCGTCGTCGAGTGGCAGACGTGGACTTCGATGCTGCGATCATCGGACGCGAGCTCGATGCTGCCGCGCGTGAGATCCGTCAGGTCCAGTATCGCGTTCTGGATCCTGGCGAGAAGCGTGTCGCCCTCGCTCGCCGCGTAGCCGGCGTCGTCGACCTCCGCGGTGCTGTCGTCCTGGAGCAACAGGTCGATGTGGGCCTGCGTCTGCCTGCCCCACGATGCCAGCAATCGATTGCCGGCTTCGTGATGGTCGGCGCGGCCTTCTGCCGCGAGCCAGGCGAGGCGTTTGCGGTCGACGATCTCGAACCAGTATTCGCGGCAGGGGTTGAGCACGTACAGCCGAAGTTCGATCCACTGCGCGAGGCGGTGCAGGATGTCGAGGTAGAGGGGTGGCGTGGTTGGCAGGCAGAAGACATGCGCCGCAGCGGGCAGTCCCGCTCGCGCCGGGGCGTCGGCCCCCATCGCCTTCATCGCGTCGAAGAAGGCCACCGACGGATGGCGGCTGTCGGTGCCGAGATCGCCGGCGATGCGCCGCCACAGTGCGGCCTGCCAGCGCTCGTCGTCCCTGCGCGCCGTGTCGAGGTTGTCGATCCTGGCAGGCCTGCCGGCAAGCCACGCTGCGAGCCAGTCGGGCCGGTAGGTGAGGTAGTGCTCGAGCAGCGTTGCGGTGCGCGCCGCGAGCTCGTAGCGCATCACGTCGTCCGCGTGGCGCAAGTAGCCCGCGAGCGGCGGATGCGCGGCGACGAACCCGTGCTCGCCGAAGATCCCCAGTACCCGCCAGGTCAGTAGCGGCGTGGTGAAGGGTGACATTTCCGAGACGGGCACCACGTGCCCGATCTGCCGCCACAACCACTGCGCCAGAAAGGAGAACCGCACGTTCGAGCAGATGCCGAAGCGCTCCGCCGCGGCGAGCTCGACCCGGCGTCGGACCGCCGCGCTCCCCACGATGATCTCCTCGCGCACGAACGGCGACTCGGGCGGGGTCGCCATCGCCTCAAGTAGTGCGCCCTCGAGGTGCTCGAAGCGGTTGGAGAATCGGATCTGCAGCATGCGTGCGGGGTTGGCCTTGGAACAGCGATGCGCTACCGGGTCGCGGAGGTCAAGTGTGCCTGATAACGACATCGAACGAAGGACAAGCCCTGCACATCATAACGGGGTGGGTGGCTCACCGCGTGAGCGTGGCTGGCGAACGCACGATGCCTGGGAGCAAACGCTGCATGAGGCCAGATCGACCCTCGCGGTCGATCCTTGCCGAGTCCTGCCTCGCCTCAGAATTTCTGAATGTGCATGCCGCCGTCGACGTTGATCGCTTCGCCCGTCACGAACGACAGTGCGCCCTTGGCGAGCATTGCGGCCGCCCGGCCCACGTCCTCCGGCTCGCCCCAGCGCGCGATCGGCGTGAGCCCCTCGGCGATCAGCTTGTCGTACTTGGCGGCCGCGACCTTGGTCATGTCGGTGCGGATGACGCCCGGGCGAATCTCGTAGACGCCGATGCCCGCCGTGGCGAGCCGCAGCGCGTAGAGCCGCGTCATCATCGCGAGCCCCGCCTTGGCGACGCAGTACTCGGCGCGGTCGGGCGACGCGATGACGGCGTTGGCCGACGAAATGGTGATGATCGAGCGCGGATGAGCGGACGGCGTGTCGGCGAGCATGCGGCGCGCGACCGCCTGCGTGAGGAAGAACGTGCCGCGCAGGTTGATGCCGAGCACCCGGTCGAAACTCTCCGGCGAGATGTCGAGCAGATCTCCGCGTTTGGCCACCGAGACGCCCGCGTTGTTGACGAGGCAGTCGAGGCGGCCGTTGAGCGACCACGCCGCATCGAGCAGGCGCGCGTGGGTGTCGAGCGCGCCGATGTCGACGGCGACGAAGTTGCAGCGTGCCCCGCGAGTAACAATGCCGGCTTCCGTCTCCGCGGTGTCGGCGGTGGGCGCAAGGTCGGCGATGACGACGTCGAATCCGCTCTCGGCGAGCGCGTAGGCGATGCCGCGGCCGATGCCGCGATTGCCGCCGGTGACGAGCGCTACGGGTCGCATCGAAGCATGGCACCGCAGCGCCCGCCCGGCCGCCCGAAGGGCGCTGCGCGCCCCCTCGGGGGGCAGCGAACGTAGCGAGCGTGGGGGCCGTCCATCCTAATTGCGGCGGAAGCGCGGCGGCCGCTTCTCGCGGAATGCGGTCACGCCCTCGGCGAGATCGTCGCTGCCGGCGACGAAGCCCGCGGCGAGCGCCTCCAGCGCCGCCGTCGGCCCGCGCGGCAGCGAGCCGTCGATCAGCTGCTTGGTCACCTGCACGGCGAGGCGCGGCCCCTCGGCAATGCGCATTGCCACCGCCTGCACCCGCGCGGCCAGGGCGGCGGCCGCCACACTCTCGTTGACCAGTCCCCATCGGCACGCTTCATCCGCCCCCACCGGTTCTCCGGTCAGCGCCATCTGCTTTGCCCGCCCCGTGCCGATCAGCGCCGCCAGCCGGGCGGTGCCGCCCCAGCCGGGCACCACGCCGATCCGCGTCTCCGGCAACGCGAAGCGCGCATCGGGCGAAGCGAGTCGCAGGTCGCAGGCGAGGGCGAGCTCGAGCCCGCCGCCGAAGGCGACCCCCGAGATCGACGCGATGGTGGGCATGGGCAGGCGCGCGAGGCGCTCGAACACGCGATGTCCCTCGGCGATCCAGCGCCGCCACATCCCTTCGGGCCCGAGCGCGGACCACTCGCTGACGTCCGCGCCGGCGCAGAACGCGCGTGCCGAAGTCGACCGGACCACGACGGCGCGCACGTCGGTGCGCGCCTCGAGCTCGGTGCAAATCGCATCGATGCGTCCGAGCATCGCCAGTGTCAGCGCGTTGAGCCGCTCAGGGCGATCGAGCTCGATCGTGGCCACCGGACCGTCGGCGCGCAGGATCACGTTGCCTGCAGTTGCGTGCGTCGTCATGGCTCCGGCTCAGTCAACGACGGCACGATCCAGACTCGCACGACGCGGGTTCTCCGGGAGCACCAGACGCATGGGCTCCGGCTGGAAGAGCCGCGGATCCATCGGCCGAAGGTCGTCCGCCACGCGCAGCGCGAAGCCCGCCTGGGCCAGCACGTCGCGGTTGAGGTCGACGCCCGGCGCGAGCTCGATCACAGTAAGCCCGGCGGGACGCAATTCGAGCACGCAGCGCTCGGTGATGTAGAGCGCCTGCCTTCCTTCCGCGAGCGCCCGGGCGCCGTTGAAAGTCACCTGCTCCACGGCGGGCACGAGCTTGCCGTGGCGCCCTTCGCGGAGGATGCGCATCGCGCCGTCGCGCGCATCGAGTTCGATGCCGCCGGCGCGGAAATAGCCGGAGAACACCATCTTGCGCGCCCGCGCGGTGATGTCGACGAAGCCGCCGCAGCCGGCGGTCACGTGCGGGCGCAGCGCGAGCTTCGAGACGTTGACGCTGCCGTCCTGCCCGATTTCGAGAAAGGACAGGAGCGCGATGTCGGATCCGCCGCCCTGGAAGAAGGTGAACTGCTGCGGCGAGGACAGGATCGCCTGCGCGTTGTAGGCGCAGCCGAACGGGAAGCCGTCGGCGGGAACACCGCCGACGGGCCCCTGCTCGATCGCCCAGGTCACCGCTTCGCCTTGCCCTTCCTCGAGCAGGATGTAGGGCACCAGCGGCGAGATGCCGAACCCGAGGTTGACCACATCGCCCGCGCGAAGCTCCATCGCCGCGCGCCGCGCGATCACCTTGTCGGGGCCGAAGGGCACCGGCTCGAACGAGCTTTGCGGGCGCCGCACTTCGCCCGAAAGCGCGGGATCGTAGACGATCTCGGTGGCCTGCTTCTGCTGCGGGTCGACGACGACGAAATCGACCAGCGTCGACGGCACGATCACGCGCTGCGGCGGAATCGAGCCGCGCGCCGTCGTGCGCTTGACCTGCGCGATCACCATGCCACCGGAGTTGCGCACGGCAAGCGCGACGTCGACGGCGCCGAGCACGGCGCCTTCGTGCTCCATCGACACATTGCCATCCTCGTCCGCGGTCGTCCCGCGGAGGATGCCGACATTCGGCACGATGTTCGGTACGTGCAGCCATTCCTCGCCGCCGAACTCGACGAGGCGCACGATGTCGGGCCGCGCCGAGGCGTTCATGCGCCCGCCATCGAGACGCGGGTCGACGAACGTGCCGAGCCCGACCTTGGTCAGCACGCCCGCGCGCTTGGCGGCGACGTCGCGCAGCATGTCGAACAGCACGCCGCTCGGCAGGTTCCAGGCGGCGACCTCCTCGCCGGCGATCATTTCGCGAATGCGCGGCGGGTCGAACGAGGACGGGCCGCTCGGGTAGGAGCCGCCGATCACCCGGGCGAGCATGCCCGGCTGGGCGAGGTGATCGATGCCCTTGATGCCGTACATGTCGCCGGCGCTGATGGGCATGAGGACGGTCAGGCCGCGCGGCCGGCCCTCGGCGCGAAAGCGCGCGCCCAGCGCCGCGAGGAAGGCGTCCGGCGTGTTCAATCCGGACGAGCTGCTTACCGCGAGCACGGCGCCATCCGGCACCAGCGCGGCGGCGCGCTCGATGGCGACGATCTTCGAGCTCATCGTTCGCGCCGCTGTGGGCCGTTCGCGAGCTTCGGTGCGGTGACGGCCGTTGTATGTTCCCCCCGAACGGCGCTGCGCGCCGCTCCCCCCGGGGGGCGAGTGCCTTGGGACGGCCCGGCGGCACTCATTCGAACCACTTCATGATGTGCCGGCCGACCAGCACCTTCTCGCCGCGCTGATTGACCACCTCGAACTCCGAGGTCGTGCGCCGGCGCGACGGATCGCGCTCCAGGAGCCGGTAACGCACGGTGATCGTGTCGCCGATGCGCACGGGTGCGATGAAGCGGATGCCGTCGTAGCCGAGCGAGACCATCGATCGCCAGCCGAAGGCCGCGAGGAGGCGGGCCGCCAGCATGGTCGAAGCGGTCGAGGTGAAGCCCAGCACCAGCACGCCGTGGGCGATGCGCTCGCCGAACGGCGAGTTCGCCTTCATGAACTCCTGGTCGACGTGGACCGGCGCGAGGTCGCCGGTGATCCCGGCGAAGAGGTAGACGTCCGATTCGCCGACGGTCTTGCTGAACGTGATGACGTCGTCGGGGTGCGGCGGGGCGCCGGGCGCGGCGCCTGCGGGTGTTTCCGGTGTGCTCATGTTCATGGTCGGAGAGGGAATCGTCCGCAGCGTACGCAGCGCGCCGGGGGGCTGTCAACGCTCACCGGTCACATCCCGCCCAACAGGTTGCGGGCGATGATCAGCCGCTGGATCTGGTTCGTCCCTTCGTAGATCTGCGTGATCTTGGCGTCGCGGTAGAGCCGCTCCACCTCGACCCCCCGCACGTAACCCATGCCGCCGTGGACCTGCACGGCGTTCGACGTGTGCTCGACGGCGGCGTCGGTGGCGAAGCACTTCGCGATCGAGGCCGCGAGCGTCGCGCGCTCGCCGCGATCGAGCGTCTGCGCGGCGTCGCGGACCAGGAGCCGGGACGCGTGCAGGCTCTTCGCCATGTCCGCGATCAGCCACTGGATCGCCTGGAACTCCGCGATCGCGTGGCCGAACTGGCGCCGGGCGTTCGCGTGCTCGACGGAAGCATCGAGCGCGGCCTGCAGGATGCCCACCGCCAGCGCCCCGATGCCCACGCGTCCCTTGTCGAGTACGCTCATCATCAGGTGAAAGCCGCGGTTCTCGGGCCCGAGCAGCGCATCGCCGGGCAACTCGACACCGTCGAAGAAGAGCGCGCCGACGGGCGAGGCGCGCTGTCCCATCTTGTGCTCCTTCGCCCCGGCACGCACGCCAGGTCGATCGAGGTCGACGACGAAGATGCTCATGCCGCGCTTGCCGGCGGTGGCGTCGGTGCGCGCGAGGACCACGGCGAAATCGGCCACCGGTGCGTTGTGGATCCAAAGCTTGCTCCCGTCGAGCCGCCAGCCGGCGGGCGTCCGGGTCGCCGTCGTGCGGATGCCCGACACGTCCGACCCCGCCTCGGCTTCGGTGATCGCGTAGGCAGGGCGCCGCCGCGCGTGCAGCAGCGGGGCCAGGTATCGCTGGTGCTGCGCCGGCGTGCCGTGCTCCGCCAGCAAGGTGGCCACCAGCTCGACCAGCCCGCATTGATCGGCAATCGACGCGTAGCCGCGCGCGAGCTCCTCCATCACGATGGCGTAGGCCACGCAGTCCGCGCCGGCCCCGCCCAGCTCCTCCGCGATGGCGATGCCGAAGAGCCCCAGCTCCGCCATCTCGCGATACAGGTCTTCGGGAAAGCGCTCGCTCGCGTCGAGCTCGACGGCGACCGGACGGATCTTCGCGTCGGCAAACTGCCGGGTGGTGTGTCGGATGAGCGCGTGGCGCTCGTCGCCGTCGTCCATGGGGACTCCTCTCTTCGCGTGGCGGATGCTAACATTCGGCGGGGTCCCGATGATGACAAGCACGATCTGCGACCACGTCGACTACGTCTCCGGCAAGACGCGCCTGTTCGGCATCGTCGGCGATCCGATCGAGCAGGTGCGCTCGCCCGAAATGATCACCGCCGAGATGGTCGGCCGCGGCCTCGATGCCGTGCTGGTGCCGATCCACGTGCTGCCGCACGAGTTCGACGCCTGCCTGCCGCAGCTGCTGCGCGTGCGCAACCTGGGCGGCCTCGTGTTCACGATTCCCTACAAGGCGCGCGCGTGCGCGCTGGCCGACGACCTGCTCGCGCAGGCGCGCGTCGTCGGCGCCATCAACGTGCTCGGGCGTGGCAAGGACGGCCGCTGGCGCGGCGAGATCTTCGACGGCCTGGGCTGCGTGACGGCGCTGCGGCGGCGCGGCGTGGAGCTCGCGGGCAAGCACGTGCTGCTGATCGGCGCCGGCGGCGCGGGCTCCGCGATTGCCGTCGCCATCGGCTTCGAGCGGCCGGTGTCGTTGCGCATACACGATATCGACGCGGATCGCGCACGCGCGCTGGCGGCGAAAGTCGCGCACGCCCATCCGGGCGTCGACGTCACGGCCGGCGCGCCGGCGATCGATGGCGTCGACGTTCTGATCAACGCGTCGCCGGTCGGCATGCTCGCCGACGCGCGGCTGCCGATCGACGTCGCGTCGCTGCCGCGCGAACTGGTCGTGCTCGACGCGATCGTGAAGCCCGAGCGCACGCCGCTGATCGCGCTCGCCGAGCGCTGTGGCTGCACGACGGTGTTCGGGCGCGAGATGATGCGCGGCCAGATCGCGCAGATGGTCGACTTCTTCGTCGCCGGCCAGTCTTGAAACCTGCGGGCGTCGGCGGGCGGCCGCCGGTGCGAGCAGAGCCTTCGTCGCGTGCAGATCAGCCGAAGCGCTCCCGGATGTAGCCGTACAGAGTACGCAAGCCGGTCGCCTCGCCGCCCTCGGGACGACCGGGCAATTCCCTTGTGTTCGACGCCATCATGTCGATGTGCGCCCAGGGTGTCGACGGCTTCACGAATTCCGCGAGGTACAGTGCGGCGATGATCGCGCCGGCAAACGGCGATTCCGCGACGTTGTTGAAATCCGCCACCTTGCTGTCGATCAGCTTCCGATAGGGCTGCCAGAGCGGCATGCGCCACAGCGGATCGCTCGCTGCAGCGCTTGCGCGCAGCAAGCCTTCGGCCACGGCATCGTCGTTGCAGAAGAGCGCCTGCACCTCGGGCCCGAGTGCCACTCTTGCGGCGCCGGTCAACGTCGCGCAGTCGACGATGAGCGCCGGTGCCTCCGCATCGGCTTCCGCCAGAGCGTCGCAGAGGATCAGCCGTCCCTCGGCGTCGGTATTGCCGATCTCGACCGTCTTGCCGATCCGGGTGCGGATGATGTCGCGGGGCCTGAGCGCGTTGGCCGAGACGGAATTCTCCACCGCCGGGATGAGGACGCGCAGGCGGATCGGCGCTCCGGCGGCCATCAACGCGCTCGCGAGGCCGAGGACCACGGCGCCGCCCCCCATGTCCTTCTTCATCTGCAGCATCGCGGCGGCCGGCTTGAGATCCAGTCCGCCGGTGTCGAAGCACACGCCTTTGCCGACCAGCGTGACCTTCGGCGCGACCGGGTCTCCCCACCGGATGTCGATAAGGCACGGTGGGCGACTGCTCGCGCGCCCCACCGCATGAATCGTCGGATAGTTCGCGCGCAGAAGATCGTCGCCGCGGATGATCGCGCACTCGGCAGCCGCTTCGCGGGCCACGTCCCGCGCCGCTCCGGCGAGCTCGTCGGGCCCCATTTCCTCCGCGGGCGTATTGATGAGGTCGCGCGCGAGGAAGACGCCGCGCGTCAGGCGTTCGACTTCGGCGCGATCGGCCTCGTCGGGCCAGACGAGCGTCGCGCACGCACGCTTCGGTTTCTTGTAGCGCGAATAGAGGTAGCTGCCGAGGGACCAGCCGAGCGCCGTCGCGGTTGCGGCATCGCGATCGAACGACGCGTCGATGCGATAGGTTCCTTCGGGCAGGGAGCGTGGAAGCCCGGCATACGCCCATACGCCGTCACCCGGCGACGACGCGAACAATAGGCGTGCGGGGTTACCGGTGGTCCCGGGGACGAAGGCAAAGGTTCCGGGTTCGGCGATGAAACCGGTGGTCTTGAGCCACTCCCGATCCGCCGCCGTTGCACGCTCGAGCCATGCCGGCAACGTCGCTGCCGCCACCGGCGTGATGGTGATGGCACCGGTCGAATTGGTGGTCAGGTTCGCGGGCATTGCGGGTTCGCTTTGCTTGACGATGCGCGGCTGCGCGGCCTCAGGCGAAATACATGTGGAAGCTGAACACGTCCTCGGTCGGCTCGCTTTGGACCTTGAAGTCGCCCTTCATGAAAACGCGCTGCATGGCGCGATTTGCGCGAAGGACCTCGGCGGTGAAGCCGCGTATCCCGTTGCGCTTGGCGATGGTGGCCAGGTGCTTCAGCAGGAACGTGCCGATGCCGCGGTTCTGCCAGTCGTCCCGCACGACGAATGCCACCTCCGCCAGGTTGGTCTTCTCGTCGAGGTAGTAGCGGCCGATGGCGATGATGTCCTCGCCGTGCGCCTCCGGGATGGTGCCGACGATGGCCACGTCGTTGCGGTGGTCGATGTAGACGAAGTCCTGGAATTGCCTGCGCGGAATGCGCTTCGTGCGGGACATGAACCGGTAATACATCGTCTCCTTCGACAGTGCGTAGAACAGGTCGACGGTGGCCGATTCGTCGGTCGGGTGGATCGGGCGGAAGTTGATCTGCGTGCCGTCGTCGAGCAGATGGGTGGTGCGGAATTCCTTGGGCCCGATGACGACTTTGCCCTCGACGTCCGCCAGTTCCGGGCGCAGGAACTTGGCCTCGATCGCCTCCTTGAGCAGTTGTCCCCGGAACTTCGGATGGGCGATGGAGATGAGCGCCATCGCGCGTTCCTGCACGCTCTTGCCGTGCAGATAGGCGACGCCGTATTCGGTGACGACGTAGTGGACGTCGCCGCGGGTGGTCACCACGCCGGCGCCGGGACTGAGTCGCGTCACGATGCGCGACACCGTCCCGTCCTTGGCCGTCGAAGGCAGGGCGATGATCGCCTTGCCGCCCGGCGAGCGGGCGGCGCCGCGATTGAAGTCCACCTGCCCGCCGATGCCGGAGTAGAACTGCGTGCCGAGCGAGTCCGCGCAGACCTGGCCGGTGAGGTCGATCTCCAGAGCGATGTTGATGGCCACCATCTTGTGCTGCTGGCGATGACGAACGGGTCGTTGACGTATTCCGTCGGGTGGAACGAGAACAGCGGGTTGTTGTCGATGTAGTCGTACAGCCGCTTCGTGCCCATGCAGAAGCTGGCGACGATCTTGCCCCGGTCGAGCGTCTTGCGGCTCCCGTTGACGGCGCCCGACTCGATCAGGTCGATGATGGCGTCGGTGAACATCTCGGTGTGGATGCCGAGGTCCTTCTTGTCCTTGAGGAACGGCAGCACCGCCTGCGGAATCGCGCCGATGCCGAACTCGACCGTCGAGCCGTCCTCGACCAGGGCGGCGACGTATTCGCCGATCTGGCGCGTTTCCGCGTCCGGCTCGGGCACCTGCACTTCGATCAGCGGCGTGTCGGTGGGCACGAGCACGTCGATGTCGTAGACGTGCAGGAACCTGTTGCCCAGCGTGCGCGGCATGTTGGGGTTGACCTGGGCGATGACCAGGCTGGCGTTCTCCGCGGCGCTCTTGACGATGTCGACGGAGATCCCCAGGCTGCACATGCCCCGGCTGTCCGGCGGGCTGACCTGGATGAGGGCCACATCCAGCGGCAGCTGGCCGGACGTGAACAGGCGCGGAATGTCGGACAGAAAGACGGGCGTGTAATCCCCCAGTCCTTCCTGGATGATCTTGCGGACGTTGTCGGAGATGAAGAAGCTGTTGACGCGGAAGTGTTCCGCCATCGCCTGGTCCGCGTAGGGCGCATCGCCGGATGTCAGCAGGTGGACGATGGACGTGTCGGGAAGCTCGCGGCCGCGCGCCACGAGAGCGCGCACGAGCTCCTGCGGCTGTCCGCATCCGGTGCCGACGAAGACCCGCTGGCCGGGGCGGATCCGCCTGACGGCTTCCGCGGCCGTGGCGACTAGCTCGCGGTAGGTCTCCCGCCAGTTCGGGTCGTCTGCGGGCTGGAGTGCGCTTTGCGATGCTCATGATGCAGCCAACGTCTTTCAGCGTGATGCGCGCATCGGCGGCCACGGATATCCGGCCGGGCTGGGGCGACGATGAACGGGTTGATGTCCAGTTCGACGATCTCGGGGAAATCGGTCACGAGCTGGCTGATGCGCTGCAGGCTCGTGGCGATGGCGTCGAAGTCCACGCCGGCCTCGCCGCGGACGCCCTTCAGCAGCGCGAACGACTTCGTGCTTTCCAGCATCTGCAGGGCCTCGTCCGGGGTGATCGGCGCGAGGTGGAACGTGACGTCCTTCATCACCTCGACGAAGATCCCGCCGAGGCCGAACATCAGCATGGGGCCGAACTGCGGATCGCGGGTCATGCCCAGGATGACCTCGCGTCCCTTCGCGCACATCTTCTCGACGTAGACACCGTCGAATGCGGGCGTCCGGCACCCGCTCGCTGATGCGCAGCATCATCAGGTCGAAGGCGTCGCGCACCGCCGCGGGGGAGTTCAGGTCCAGTTTCACGCCGCCGATGTCGGACTTGTGGATGATGTCGGGCGAAGCGATCTTCATCGCCACCGGATAGCCGAGCTTGCCCGCCAGCTCGACGGCTTCGTCGCCGGTGGCGGCGAGCTGGCCGGGCTGGACGGTGAAGTCGTAGGCGCGCAGGATCTCCTTCGCGTCGGCCTCGCCGATATGATGCTCGTGCGGTTTTCATGTGGCGCTGAATGATCCGGTCCACGCGGCGGCGATTGACCGGGAAGCGGGTCACGACGCGCGGCGGGCGGCGCCGCCAGGCGGCGTAGTCGCACATGGCGCGCAGCGCGGCCACGGCGCGCTCCGGGGACGGGTAGTCGGGCAGGCCGGAGGCGACCAGCTCCTCCCGTCCGGGCATGACATTCTGCCCGCCCATGAACGACACGAGCATGGGCTTGCTGCGGCGGTTGCAGGCGGCGATGCCGCGCGCCGTCGCCGCCGGCTGCGTCATCGCCTGGGGCGTGAGGATGACGATGATGGCGTCCACGGCGGGATCGTCCTGCGCGGCGTTGACCGCCATGACATAGCGGGCGGGATCGGCATCGCCGAGGACGTCGATCGGGTTGCCGACGCTCGCGGCGGCGGGCAGCTTGCTGGCCAGAGCCGCCGCCGTGCTGCCGGCCAGGGAGGTGACCCGGAGGCCCGACTGCTCGACCGCGTCGGCGGCCATGATGCCCGGGCCGCCGGCATTGGTGATGATCGCCACGCGATTGCCCTTCGGCAGGGGCTGCATGGCGAAGGCGGTCGCGTAATCGAACATCGCCTCGAACGATTCGGCGCGGATGATGCCGGAGCGCTTGAACGCGGCGCCGTAGGCGATGTCGGCGCCGGCCAGGCTGCCGGTGTGCGACGAGGCGGCCTTGACGCCGGCCTTGGTGATGCCGGCCTTGCAGATCACCACCGGCTTTCTGGCGGCGGCGGCCTCGGCGGCCTTGATGAAGGCGTCCCCGGAATCGATGCTCTCGAGGTAACCGACGATGACCTTGGTTTCCGGGTCGTCGGCGAAGACCCTGAGGAAATCGGTTTCCGACAGGTCCGCCTTGTTGCCGATGCTGATGAGCTTGGCCAGGCCGAGCTGCCGTCCCGCGGCCCAGTCGAGAATGGCGGTGCACAGCGCGCCGGACTGCGAGATGACCGAGATTCCGCCCGGCTGCGGCATCTGCTTGGCGAAGGAGGCATTCATCCGGTGGTGGGTGTTGATCAGGCCCAGGCAGTTGGGGCCGAGCATGGCACACGCGCCGCGCCTTGCAGAGTCGGCGATCTCCTTCTCCAAGGCGGCGCCTTCGGCGCCGACCTCCTTGAAGCCGGCGGTGATGACGACCACGGCCTTGGCGCCCGCATCGATCGAACTGACGACCGCCTGGCGCACCAGCGCCGTGGGAACGGCGATCACGCTGAGGTCGATGCGACTGCCGCAACTCTCGAGGCCTGGATAACACTTGAGGCCGAGTACCTCGCCCGCCGACGGATTCACGGGAACGATGACGCCGCGGAAGCCGCCGGCAATCAGGTTCGCGACCACCTCGTGCCCGACCTTGCCGGGAGAGCGGGATGCGCCGATGACGGCGATCGTCTGGGGGGTCAACAACGCGTCGAGCATTTCCCTGCTTCTCCTGCTGCTGCCGGAATCCGCACCGCGGGGGGGTGAGCCAAGACCATCCGTCGAATCGGAATTCGGCGCCAGGCGAGCGTGCGCAAGTGACGGATGGGGAATCCGGGTGTGCCGGATGCCAACAAGCGAGATTATACCGGTACGCCGGGTCCAGAGCGTAACCCGTGTGTGCGGCGGGGCCGCCTCTCAAGGCAAGCGATCCGTATGCGATCCATGAGCCCGCGGTATCCCTGGTCGGTCGCGCGCGGGGACCCCGAATCATTCCGGGCATCTAGCGCCGCCATCGCCGCACCAGGGCGAACAGCGGTGCCGTGAGAAGCAGGAGCGCGACCACGCGCGTGACGTGAAACGCCGTGACCAGGGGCACGCCCAACTGCAGAACCTTTGCGGTGATGCACATTTCGGCGATGCCGCCCGGCGCGAGTCCCAAAGCAAGCGTGAACACGGAGAGCCCCGATATCCACGCCAGCACCGCACCAAACAGCGCCGCCGCCCCGATCGCCGCCAGCACGATCGCCACAACCGCACCGATGAATCGCGGCGCGCCATGGACGAAGTCCTGCTGGAAGCGCGAGCCCAGCATGCAACCCAGCAGGCATTGCCCCGCGTTCGAGATCGGCGCGGGCATCGCCGAGAGGTGCACATCGGCGGCGGTCATCGGTATCGCGACCGCCAGCGAACCGAGGATGAACGCGTTGGGCACCCGCAGCCACTGCGCGACTGCGGCACCGGCCAGCGTCGCCAGCATCAGCAGCGCGAAGCCTGCGCCGTCGAAGCCCGCCATGCCGGGCACGTAGCGGTCGTCGCCGTGAGCGCCCAGGAGCGTGTAGGCAAAGGGGACGACGATCACCACGACCATAATGCGCAAGCTTTGGGCGGCGGCGACGCGATCGACCCGCGCCCCGAAACGCTCGCCGAGCGCCGCCATCTCCGATGCGCCTCCGGGTACCGACGCGAACACCGCCGTGGTGCGGTCGATGCCGGCGAGGCGCGCGAGCGCCAGCCCGCCCGCGTAGCCTGCGGCGATAGCGAACAGCGCGCCGGCGACGAGCAATGGCCACCAGCCGGACACGTCGCGCACGACCTGCGGAGAAAAATACAGCCCCAGCGATGCACCGATGACCCATTGCCCGATCTGGCGGGCGCCAGGCGGGGCTTCGATCGGCACGCCGAGCACGCGCAGGAGCGCGAGGCTCGTCAGCGGCCCGAGCATCCAGGGAATGGGCGTGTGCAGCAGGCTGCAGCCGTAGCCGGCCGCGGCGCCGACCGCGAGGCCCGCGAGCCATTGTCCGCTGCGCGCCAGTCTGCTCGTCACCGGTTGCCCCGCCGAATCGAAAACCGGCTCAGGGCATCGGGATCAGCTTGTTGTTGCGCTTCCAGCGCAGCAGCAACGGCACGACCAGCATCACGGCCGCGGCGATCCACAGCCCGATCGTGATCCCGCTGCCATAGAGAATGTGCACATCGCCATTGGAAATCGCCAGCGCACGACGCAGATTCTGCTCCATCATGTCCCCGAGCACGAAGCCCAGGATGAGCGGCGCCATCGGAAAATCGAGCTTGCGCAGGAAGTAGCCGAACACGCCCAAGCCCGTCATCAACACGAGATCGAAGGTCGTCGCGTGGATCGCGTAGACGCCGACGAAGCTGATCGCCGCGATCGCCGGCACCAGGAACCAGTTGGGCACCGTCAGCATTCGCGCAAACAGCCCGACCATCGGAATGTTCATCACCAGCAGCATGACGTTGCCGATGAACATCGACGCGATCAGCCCCCAGACCAGGTCGGGCTGCTCCTTGAACAGCATCGGACCCGGTGTGATGTTGTAGAGCGTCAGCGCGCCCATCATCACCGCGGTGGTGCCGCTGCCGGGCACGCCCAGCGTCAGCATCGGGATGAACGCGCCGTTGGCCGCCGAGTTGTTTGCCGCCTCCGGGGCTGCGACGCCGCGGATGTCGCCCTTGCCGAATGTGCCCTCCGTGTCGGTGAGATTCTTCTCGATCATGTAGGTGACCGCACTCGCAATCGAGGCCCCCGCCCCCGGCAGCACGCCGATGACGAAACCGATCACCGACGAGCGGATCGTGCCCCACCAGGTGCGCATCGCCTCCTGCAGGTTGAACCACTTGCGCCCGGAGGCCTTCAGGACCTCGCCCCCCGTGTGCGTCTGCTCCAGCATCAGCAGGATTTCCGACACCGAGAAGAGGCCGATCACCACCACCACGAACTGGATGCCGTCGGCGAGGTGGAGGTCGCCGAAGGTGAAGCGATAGACGCCGCTGTTCGCGTCGACGCCCACCGTCGCCAGCGCAAGGCCGATGACGCACGCCAGCAGCGTCTTCACCGGACTCTCGCCGACCATGCCGGCAAGGCAGGCGATCGCGAACACCATCAGTGCGAAGTATTCGGCGGGCCCGAAGGCCAGCGCCCAATGCGCCAGCGCCGGGGCGAACAGGACCATCCCGACCGTGCCGATCACCGATGCCACGAAGGAACTCCAGGCCGAGATCGAGAGCGCCACGCCCGCCTCGCCGCGCTTGGCCATCGGATAGCCGTCGAGGGTCGTCATCAGCGCGCCGGCGTCGCCGGGGATGTTGATCAGAATCGCCGAAATGCGCCCACCGTATTCACAACCAAGATAGACCGCGGCGAGAAGAATCAACGCCGACGTCGCGGGTAGCTTGAGCGCGAAGGCGATCGGCAACAGGATTGCCACGCCGTTGATCGGACCCAGCCCCGGCAAAGCGCCGACGACGGTCCCGACAAAGGACCCGACCAGTGCCATCAGCAGGTTTATCGGCGTCGCGGCGACCGCGAAGCCATGCCACAGGGAGGTGAGGTTGTCCACGTCAGGGTCTCCACAGCGAGCCGAGCGGCAGGGTCACGTCGAGCGCCTTGTCGAACAGCAGGAACAGCGACACGCCCAAGGCGAGCCCCGCGAGCGCCACCTGTCGCCAGGAGCCGCCAAACAAACGCCCGATCGCTACCGTCACCAGCACGGTGGCGAGCGGAAACCCGATGACCTCGAACAGAAACGCGTACGCGAAGAGCCCGGCCATCAGCAGAACGGCCCGAGCCAGGCCCCCGTCCGGCAGCGGCGCCAGCGTCTCGGCGATGCGCCTGGGACGCAGCAACAGCCACAGCGAACACGCCGCCGAAATTGCGGCCAGCAGCAGCGGAAATGCCCTTGGCCCGATCGGCTCGTACGAGTACTGCGCCTCGTAGGTTCGGGCAACGGCAGCGAAACCCAGCGTCAGCAGCAGCCAGACTCCAGCGAACAGGCGATCGACCATGGTCTCTCCGGACTGGGCTTGCGGTGGCGAGCAGGACCGACGGCCCGGTCCGGACAGAGGCTGCTAGGGCTTTTGCGCGAGCCCGAATTCGTTGGCCAGCTTGCGATATTCACCCACCGTGTTCTTGACATAGGTATCGAGTTCCGGTCCGGTCATGCTGAAAGGATAGAGGTCGCGCTGGTCGCGCAACGTCTGGAACTCCTTCGAAGCGAGCAGTTTGGTGAACGAATCAAGCCAGAACCTGTAATCGGCCTCCGAAACCTTCGGCGCGAGGTAGAAGCCGCGGACGATCGGCCAGGTGAAGTCGTAGCCGGCTTCCTTCGCCGTCGGGATGCCTGCCGCATCGCCGGGCAGGCGCTTGTCGGCGTACACGGCCAGGATGCGGATCTGCCCCGCCTTGTGCTGCGGCAGGTCGGCGGAGATATCGCCGCTGCCGGCCTGGATGTGGCCCCCCAGCAAGGCCGTTGTCACCTCGCCGTTGCCCTCGAACGATACGTAGCGCAGCGACTTGGGGTCGACGCCGACCTGCTTCGACAGCGTTGCGACCTTGGTCCAGTCCTGGCTGCCGACGGTGCCGCCACCACCGATCGCCACCTTCGACGGGTCGGCCTTGATCGCCACCATCAGGTCCTTCAGCGTCTTGTGTGGCGAGTCCGCGCGCACCGAGATGCAGCCGTAGTCGGTACCGACCGCCGCCAGCCAACGCACGTCGCTTTCCGTCCACTTGCCGAACTTGCCCTGCGCGATGTTGAGCAGCGAGCCGCCGGAGAACGCGACGATCGCGTTGCCGTCAGTGGGGCGCTGGCCGACGATCGCGTTCATCGCCACCGCGCCGACGCCGCCCGGCATGTAGGTGATGCGCATCGGCGCCGCGAGTATCTTGCCCTCCTGCATCCCCTGTTGGGCGAGCTTGCAGGTCAGATCGAAACCGCCGCCGGGTTTGGCGCCGGCGATGCACTCCGGCTTGTCGGGCGCGGCGAACGACGATGTGGCGAAGACGGCGAGCGCCGTCGCGAGCAAGAAGTGAGTTCTCATCGATTTCTCCCCAATAGCACGCCGAATGGCGTGAACGTGCACCGAATAGTTTAGCATGCGCGCCTGGCGCTACCTACCGCGGGCGCAGCCCCTGAAATCGAGCGGGCGACGATGGGCAAAGCATAGCGCCGCAGGCCGCGGCGCCGCCGTCACTGCGTCGCGGTGAGCCCCCCGTCGAGGTAGAGCACCTGCCCGGTCACGAAGTCGGAGGCGGCGCTCGCGAAGAACAATGCGGCCCCGGCGATGTCCGCGGGCTGCGCGACGCGGCCGAGCGGAATGCGCTCGAGCAGGCGCTGGTAGCGCGCCTTGTCCTCGAACCAGCTCCGTGCCGCTTCGGTCTCGACCACGGTGGGAGCGATGCCGTTCACACAGATGCCGTGCGCGGCGAGCTCGCCCGCGTGCTGCTTCACCAGCATCACCAGCGCGCCCTTGCTGGCGCAGTAGGCGGAATAGCCGTTTCTGGCCATGCCGAGCTGCGCGCGCACCGAGAGCAGGTGGATCTGCTTGCCGCCGCGTCCCGCAACGACCTGTCGTTTGGCGACCGCCTGCGCGAGGAACATCGCCGACTTGAGGTTCGTGCGATAGATATCGTCGAAAGTCTCCGCGGTGACCTCGGTGACCTTCTGTTCCTTGTTCTTGCCGATGCAGTTCATCAGGATGTCGATGGCGCCCAGCTCCTCGGCGACTCTCCCGACGGCAACCTCGATCGCCGCGACGTCGGTGGCGTCGAGCGCCAGCCCGAACGCGCGGTGACCGGCGGCGCGCAGGCGCTCGGCCAGAGCCCTTGCCTTCCCTTCGTCACGCCCGGCAACGGCAACGCGCGCGCCGTGCTCCGCGAAGGCGGTGGCGATGGCAGCGCCTATCTCGCCGTAGCCGCCGGGGATGAATGCCGTCTTGCCCGCAAGGTCGAATCTGCCCATCGGTGCCCCATTCGTGATCCGCCCGTCAACTCAGGTATCGAGCACGCTCTTCTTGCCGAACAGCCCTCGGGCGCGGAAGGTCACCACGGCGATGAACAGGAGGTACATCGACAGCAGCGACCATTCGGAAGCATACGCGCCGGTGAGCCCGACCACGAGCCCGACCAGGATGCCGGCGACCACTGCACCCCAGAAGCTGCCGACCCCGCCCAGCACGATGATGAGGAAAGCCGGCACGATCGCGTCTACGCCGACGTGCGGTCGCACACCCCAGATCGGCGCCATGATCACCCCCGCCACCGCGGCGAGCGAGGTGCCGAGCGCGAAGACGCCGAGGCGCAGCCGCGAGAGGTTGTAGCCGAGTGCCCGCACCATCTCGCTGTCGTGCGCACCGGCCTTGATAATCGCGCCGACCTTGGTGCGCTCGATGAAAAGCCACAGCGCGACAATCGCCGCCACGGCGAACGCGCAGGCAAAGAAGCGGTACTTCGCATAGACGAGATCGCCGATCAGCAACGCGCCCGAGATCGCCTCCGGCACCGGCAGCGTGCGCTCGCGCGAGCCCCATACGACGCGGATCAGCTCCTCGATCACCAACGCCGCGCCAAAGGTGAGGAGCAGCCCGTAGAGCGGATCCTTGCCATAGGTGCGGCGCATGCTGAGTTCGAGCAGCATGCCGAAGAGGCCGACCAGCACGGGTGCGGCCAGCAGCGCGATCGCGTAGCGCGTCCCCAACGGCAGCTCCGCGTATGACGCTAGCGGCCCGGCGAGGAAGCCGACGTTGGGTTCGATGACGAACAGCGCGCCGTACATCCCCAGCGCGAACAGCGACCCGTGCGCGAGGTTGATCACCTCCATCACGCCGACAATCAGCATGAAGCCGAGCGCGATCAACGCGAACAGCAGCCCGAGCGACAGGCCGTTGACGATGTGCGGCAACAGGTTGGCGAGCACCCGCCGCTCTTACTGCTCGTACGTCGACGTGGCTTCGTACGACTCCAGCTTGCAGGCGACCGGCGCGTCCTTGTCCTCGACTTCCTGCGGCGTGGCCTGGGTGAGAATCCTGAAGATGTCGTCCTTCTCCGCCGGGGCGTCGTTGTAGGTCGCCATGTAGATCGTCTGCTGCATCTGGTGGGTGTTGGGGTTCATGTAGGCGTCATGGGCCTGCATGCGGTCGCGCGCCGGCGCCTTCAGGTTCTCGAGTTCCTTGATCACCTTGATGTTGTTGGTCGTGCCGGCGCGCTCCACCGCGCGCAGCAGTTCGCGGGTGGCCATGTAGCCGTTGTAGTAGACGTTGCCCGGCACCTTGATCTGCACGCCGGGATAGGCCTTCTGGTACGCGGCGACGAACTCCTTCACGCCAGGCAGGTCCAGGCGGTAGTACCACGTGGTGCCGAACACGCCGAAGATCTCCTCGGGCCCGAGTCCGTACACGTCCGGCCAGTCCTGCTGATTGTTGATCCAGGCGACCGTCTTGTTCATCTTCAGCTGGACGACCTGCTTCCGCAGCGCCTTGATGTCGTCGCCGCCGACGGCGGTGGCGACCGCGGAGGGCTTCAACTGCTGGATCTTGAGGAGATACGCGCTGAAGTCGCGCGTGTTCTGCGGCACCAGCATTTCCTCCGCGATCTTGCCGCCGTTCGCCTCGACGATGGCGCGCATCGACTTCGCCGTGCTGTGGCCCCAGACGTAATCGTTCGTCAGCATCACCCAGTTGTTGCCGTTCACCCTGATCGCGTTCTTCACGATTGCGAGCGAGAAGTTGGTGCCATTGCCGTCCCAGACGAACTTGACGCGGTGGCAGTCCTTGCCTGATTCGGTGGGTGAGCTGGAGTTGGTGTTGAGATAGATGCAGCCGTACTTCTGCGCCACTTGCGAGATCGCGTTGGCGACGCCCGAGTGGACCCCACCGATCAGGAACGCCGCTTCGTTCCGCGTGATCATGCGCTCCGCGACGCGCGATCCCGTGGCGGGTGTGGTCTCGGTGTCCATGTGGAGGGCTTCTATCGCGCGTCCAAGCACGCCGCCCTTCTCGTTGAATTCACGGATTGCGAGCATCGCGCCAAGGCGTTCCATCGCGCCGGACGCGCCGTACTGGCCGCTGGTATCCATGGTGAGCCCGATCACCAGCGGCTTCTTGCCTGGCGCCTGCGCCCAGACGTGATTGGTCTTCCACGGGCCGTAGAAGGCCGTGGCGCCGGCACCCAGCGCAATGGCCTGCAGCAGACTGCGGCGGCGCGGCGAGACCGGCGGAACCAGCGGCTTGTCATTGCTTGCGTCGTTCATGGTGTCTCCTCCTTAACACTGCACGGTCGGGGCTTCGAACAACTGCTCCTGCTCTACGATCATCGCGGCATGCACCTCGTCGCTCGGGCCGCGCGGGGTACGTCCAAGGCATGCAACATCACATTGGCGTTCGGCACCCATCTTCATTTTTGCGCTGCCGTGCGCCGGCGGCGAGTCGGCATGCGCGCGTTACGTCCGGCGGTCCGGTAGCCGAGACTCACCACGAGAACCAGCGCGAGGCACATCGGCTCCACCAGCGAGCGGAAAGGCCGATCGCTGTGGTCGCCGAGGTCGAAGGCGAGACTCGCGGCGGCGTGCAGCGGGCTCATCGGGCTGTCGGTGATCACCAGCACCGGCACGCCGCGGTGATGGCAGGCCGCAGCCAGCGCGATGACTTCCGGAGAATAATTGCGGAAGCTCACGGCGATCAGGACGTCGCACAGCCCGATGCCGCGCGCCTGCTCGTGCAGCATGCCGCCCACGCCATCCATCAGCGTCACCGGGCGCTCGAGCTGCGACAGCGCATAGGACAGGTAGCAGGCGACGGGGAAGGCGCGACGTTGCGCCAGCACGTGTATGCGGTCGGCGTTGGCCAGCATCCGGACGGCCTTTTCGAGCAGCGCCGCCTTGACGTGCTCCTCGAGATGCGAGAGGTTGGCGACCGAGTCGGCGACGAATTCACGCAACACGGCGGCCGGACGCTCCGTGGCGCGGCCCTTGCCGCGGCGCAATCCCTCGATGCGCTCACGGTAGCTGGACGAGCGCTCCAGCAGCCGGTCGCGGAAGATCTGCTGCATGTCGCTGTAGCCGGTATAGCCGAGCGCCTGCGCGAAGCGCACCATGGCCGACGGTTGGACGGCGACCTTGGCCGCGGCAGCGGCAACCGTGTCGAGCGCGACGTCCTGCGGCTGGTCCAGCGCAAAGCGCGCGATGCGCTGCAGCTGGGGCGAGAGATCCGGAAAGCGTCTGGCGATTTCGTCCTTCAGCTGCTCGAAATTGGCGGCGCGCGCGTCCATGTCGCCGCAATTAGAACAAAGGTTCTTGCCAATTGCAATACTGAAACGTATATTCTCATCGTTCGTACCGCTGGCTGCCAGCCGATGACTGCAACGAACGCGCGAACCCCTCTCGTGACGCCGGCCATGCTGGTGACATTCGCCCTGCTCGCCAGTGCGCCGTTCTGGGTGAATCGCGTCGGCCTGTATCCCTACCTCGCGCTCGAGATCATGATCTGGATGATCTTCGCGCTCGGATTCAACCTCCTGCTGGGCTACGGGGGCCTGCCTTCCTTCGGCCACGGTGCCTTCTTCGGTGTCGGCGCCTACGCCTTCGGCTTGCTGCAGCTGAAGCTCGGCACGGGGCTCTTCGTGGGTCTTGCCGGTGCCGTGCTGGCCGCGGCACTGGCCGGCGCGGTGGTCGGCGCCTTCGTCTCGCACCGGCGGGGCATCTACTTCGCGCTCCTCACCATCGCCTTCGGGCAGGTGCTGTGGTTCATCGCGATCAAGTGGCATAGCGTCACGGGGGGAGAGGACGGGCTGCTCAACCTCAAGCGCCCCCCGCTCGAACTCGGACTGGCGTCGGTCTCGCTCGCTTCCAACATCGCGCTCTACTTCTTTACCTTCGCGATGTTCGTGCTGGTAGTGCTGTTTCTTTGGCGGCTCATCCATTCGCCGTTCGGCCGCGTGCTGCAGGCGGTGAAGCAGAACGAGACTCGCGCGGCCTTCCTGGGGCACGACACCTGGCGCTACAAGTTCACCGCCTTCGTGCTTTCGACTGCCATCGCGGGGCTGGCCGGGGCGCTGTTCGCGATGGCGCAGCAGTCGGCGTACCCGAACGTGATGAGCCTGCACAACTCCGGCTTCGTGGTGATGATGGTGCTGATTGGTGGCGGCCTCGTGAGCTTCTGGGGGCCGGTGATCGGCGCGACGTTTTTCATCCTCGCCCGTGACCTTCTCGGTGCGTACACGGAAACCTGGCTGCTTTGGTACGGGCTCGCCTTCATGGCGATGGTCTTGTTCAGACCCGAGGGCATCGCCGGGATCTGGCAGGCGCTGCGCGTGTCGCGCCGGGTGCAGTCATGACAGCATTGTTCACCGCACGGGGGTTGGCCAAGCGCTTCGGCGATCGGATCGTGCTGCAGGACGTCGGCTTCGAGGTTGCCGAAGGCGAGGTGCACGGCATCATGGGTCCCAACGGCGCGGGCAAGACCACGTGCTTCAATGTGCTTACCGGCACGCACCGCCCGGACGCTGGCCAGGTCACGTTCGCCGGCGAGGACATCACCGGGCTGCCACCGCGCGCGATCGCCCGGCGCGGCATCGCCCGCTCGTTCCAGCTGATGAATCTGTTCAACGACTTCACCGCGTTGGAGAACGTGACCATGGCCACCCCGGAACTGCGCGAGCGCGGATTCGATTGCGTCCGCGATGCAGCCGGGCTCGACGCAGCACGCGAGCGTGCACAGCGCACGCTCGGGCAGATCGGGCTGGCCGATCGCGGCGGCGTCAGTGCGAAAAGCCTTTCGTATGGCGACCGGCGCGCGCTCGAAATCGGCGTTGCGCTCGCCGGCAACCCCGACCTGCTGTTCCTCGACGAGCCGACGGCGGGTCTCGGCGCCGACGGCATCGCCCGTGTCGCCGACCTCGTCCGCTCGCTGCGCGGCAAAGTGACGATGGTGATCATCGAACACGACATGCGCTTTCTGTTCGGCCTGGCCGAGCGGATTTCCGTGGTGCACTGGGGGCAGGTGATCGCGCGCGGCACGCCGGCCGAGCTGCGCACGAATCCATGGGTGCAGCGCTCCAACCTCGGTGCGCTGGCAACGTGATACTCGACCTTTCCGCCGTCGATACGTTTTACGGCGAGACGCAGGCACTGTTCGGCGTCTCGCTCGGTGTGGCTTCCGGCGAGGTCGTCGCCCTGCTGGGCGCCAACGGCGCTGGCAAGACGACGACCCTTCGCTCGATTCTCGGGCTGACGCGGCCACGTCGCGGCAGCCTGCGCTTCGACGGGCGCGATATCGCGCAGTTGCCGACTCACGAGATCGCCCGCGCCGGCGTCGGCTGGGTGCCGGACGACCGGCGCATCTTTCCCACCCTCACGGTCGAGCGAAACCTCGCCATTGCCGGCAAGAAGACGCGCTTCCGGGCGTGGGCGCTCAAGGAGTGCTTCGCCGTGTTCTCGGCGCTCGAATATCTGATGCAACGGGAGTGCGAGAACCTGTCTGGCGGCGAAATGCAGATGGTCGCGATCTCGCGCGTGCTGCTCGGCGCGCCGGGGCTGGTGCTGATGGACGAGCCCAGCCAGGGGCTGGCGCCGAAGGTCGTGCAGGACGTCATGCGGGTCGTGCGAAAACTGCGTGCAGAAGGGGTGGGCGTACTGCTGGTGGAGCAGAACGTTGCCACCGCGCTCGAGGTCGCCGATCGCGCCTACGTGCTCGACCGCGGCAAGGTCGTGTTCTCGGGGCCTGCAGCGCAACTGCGTGCGGACGACTTGCTCCGCGGAAGGCTCCTGGGAACATGAGCATGCTCAAGGTGGAGGCCCTCTCCAAGATCTATACCCGCAGTCGTTTCTCGCGCGAGCCGACGTTCACCCTGGAGGCCGATTTCGAGATCGGCGGGCCGGCGATCGTCGGCGTGATGGGGCCGAACGGCTCGGGCAAGACCACGTTGTTCGAATTGATCACCGGCAGCAATCAACCGACGTCGGGACGCGTGCTGTGCGCGGGGCAGGACATCCATCGAGTGCGTTACGAACAGCGCTCGCGGATTGCGATGCATTACCACCAGTCGTACCAGGTGCGTTCGATTCGGCGGACGAAGCCGTCCTTCCTGCTGCAGCCTGCGCGCGGCGACAGGGCGTTGATCCACCTCTTCGACGAACCGCAGTTCAATACGCAGGATGGCTACATCGGCTTCATGCTCGACTTCTTTCGGCAGCCTCAGGGACGAGGGCAGGGTGGTGTTCGTCTGCCTGCATCCCAACGAACCGTTCCACATCGAGCTAATGCGCGAGGTCTGCGAACGCTTTTTCTTCGTGCGCAAGGGAAGGTTGTCCCAAGCCGCGACGCTGGCCGAAATGGCCGCCAACGAGGCATTCCGGGACTACCTCGGGCATCTCGCTCCGCTGGTCTGATCCGGGCCGCTTGCCGTCAGGTCATCGATCGCAGGCACGATCTCACAATGTTGCGCGATTTGCCTGCGACCCGGGAACTACATCGCAGAAGCGCCGATCCAAACCGAACATAGTGTTGTTGCATGCAACGCATAGCCGCCAGGCGGACGGCAATCGAAAGCGGCCTTCCCTTCTCGTATGATCAGGCGACGAACTTGCAAAGCGACGCCTGGGTGCGCGTATCCATATTGCGGCCGCGGTTCAGGTGGTCGTCGATTTCGGCAGCACACCCGAGCATGCGCGGGTAAAGGAAGATCGTGAAGGCCGCCGTTTCCAGCTCGCGCTCACCGATCTCACCGGATTGCAGCGGCTTCCACAGCATCTTGAGCAGCAGCGCCGCTATCACCGCGTCGATGTTCACGCAATAGACGGTCCTTGAAACGCCGGCCTCGAACAACTCTTGCACCAGCGCGCGATAGAACGCGTGGAATACGTTGGTTTCGCCACGCTCGTCGTACAGCTTGGCAATGAACACCTCCCGCGGATCGTGATTGACCGGCTTGTCCTTGAAAACCGGATGATTCACGCCAGGGAGCTTGGCAATATCCAAGCTGCCGGCCGTCTTCTTCTGACTCTTGTATTGTGCGTACCGCTCCACGGCCTTGGCGGCTAACACCCGCAAGTCGATACCATGGTCCTTCGCGCTCGGGTCCTTCAAGCCGGTGCCGCGAAATTGCTCGTTGAGGTAGGCGATGCCCTCGTAGCCGTTGCCTCCATGCGCATACCCCGTATGCGAGAGGAAGCCGATCAGTGCCTTGTTGAGCTGGACGCGCTCAGGCTGTTCCGGGCCATCGGCTGACACGGCACCCTTGGCGCCCTGCGCCGAGATCGCTCCTGGGCCGTTGGTGAGCAGCAGACCGACCAGCGTCTGGAATGCGAACAGATCATCCTCTCCGGGAAGGCGTCCCAGCAAGGCCGCGAAGGCGACTTCACCCAGGCTTGTCTTTTCGAGCATCTCGCGTTCATCGATGCCGCAGAACTTGCCTGGTTTATGCTGCCCAGCGTCGGCCGATGCACCGATCAACGTGCCGAACAGCTGCAGCCACCACGGAAAGCTCTCTGCCGTAGCGCGGGAAATGCGTTTGCGGCTCAGAGGCCCCCATGCAAGGGTGGCAGAGATGGCGGCCAGCACCGCAGCTTCGTTCGGGTGTCCCGGCAAGCTCCTGAGCCAACGCAGGAATACGGAGCGCCCCCCTCGGGCCTCGACCCCTGCAATCAGCGACTGCGCACGCGCATCAGGAAGCTCCGCAGTAAGCGCAGGTAGGTCCGTCGTGTCGACCTTCTCGATGTCGAAGCTCTCGCTGAGCGACGCGCCGAACTCCATCCCAAGCCCAGCCGCGTGGAAGCGTTCGATCATGAACTTGAGCGCATCGCGCGCCGCGGCCTGCCGGCGCGGCCCAACGATGGCCGCCGCCGCCGCCAGCACGGCGTTGGGTGCGTTCCCGGCCTCGCGGCTGGCTTGCGCTGCCGCAAGTTCGGGCCGGCGGTGCAGGTTGACGTAGGCCGCCACCGCCGTTGCGATCAGTCTGCGATCGTTCTCGCCACCGGTGTCATGGACCAGCGCCAGCGCGACGTTCGACTCGAACGGCAAGGTTGCCGCATGCAGCATGCTCGTACCGTGAAGGCTGCTCACCTGCGTCTTGCTGTCCATCTGCGAGGCACCGGACGCATCCTTCATCGGCTGACGTGGCACCACGCCGCCGATTTGCGTGTTGAGGAGCGCGACCTGTTCGTTGTACGGCGGGAGCGCCTCCACAACGGGCAACTTCAGGTCCGCTGGCAAGTCCAGCCCTTCGTCCGAGCCGAACCAGGCTTTCAGTGCCAGCGTGCCTTCGGAAGCGAAATCCGGCAACGTTGCGTTGGCGCGCATCACTGCGGTTAGCGCAGCCGGGATATGGGCGATGTTGGTCACCACCGCGCCCTTGGCAGAGAACGAGGGCTGCTCGGGCGTGTAGATGGCGTCCACGCCAAACTTCTCCATGAACCAGCGTTCCTTGGCCTGCGCATCGTCATGGCCGCCAGCCATCGCACCGGCATGGCCGACTGCGCGAGTCAGCTTGCTCTTCCAGCGGCCAACGACGCAGGCCACCACGGGCTTGGTGAAGTTCGCGTCGAGTTCGTAGTAGCCGCCCGGTTCGCAGTAAAGCACTGCCGCCTTGCTGCGCGCATCGTTGGCCAGCGCGAAGGCGAATTCCGGCGCTGCATAGTGTATGTAAAGATCCTTCCCGCTGGAGATGACGGTTGTCGTGCCCCAACCTGCCATGCAAAGGTACTGCGCGATGGTTGTCGAAAAGCCGCCCGAATTGGAAAGAATCGCGATCGAGCCCTGCCGCAAGGTGTCGCCGGGATTGTCGCCACCCAGCGCGCCGCCGATGCGCACCTGGTTCCACGAGTCGGCTACGCCCAGGCAGTTGGCGCCGAAAATGTCGATGCCGTTCTGCTGTCCCATCGCGCGGATCTCGCGCGCGTCGTGGACCGCAATCTTCTCGGTGATGATGAAGACCTTGCGCAGCGCGGGATTGACGCGAATCAGTTCCGCCACCCCATCGCGCGCCGCCGGTGGCGGCAGGTAGACGACGCCACAGTTGAAGCGGTGGCCCGCGAGCAGGCCGTCGCGCACGTTGTTGTAGACCGGAATATTGCCGATCCGCGTCTCCAGCACGGCGCCGCCCTTGCCCGGGGAAGTGCCGAAGACCACGTTGCCGCCCGAATAGGCGTGGCTGATTGGGGTCACGTCGCTCGATTCTCCACCGAGAATGTTGAGCACGCAGACACGGTCGTCGCGGGACGCGATCTGGGTCAGCGAACTGATGCCCACGTAATACTTGAAGTCGCCTACACTGTTCCTTTGCAGGTTGCTGTGCATGATCGGGTCTCCGGTCTATGCCGCGCGGGAGGATGCGTCGCCTTCGATACCGAGTCGCGCCGCGACCTGCTCGCGCCCACCGGCCTTCATCCACGCATCGGCGCGCTTCGCGAACTGGATCACCTCGCTAATGTCGGAATCGAAGCCGAACAATCGGTACGGTAGCCCCAGCGCGTCACAGGTGTCCCGCAAGGCGCCCATGCCCCGCACCAAGTTCGGGCCTCCCCGGCCGAGTACCACGTAGAGGGGGATTGGCCCGTGCGCGCTGAAGTGCTCGCGCAGCGCGTCCGCCATCGCGCGCAGCGTCTCGTAGATGTCGGTGTTGTTGCTCTTGCCGCCGATGATGAACAGCACGTTAGCCTGCCCAAGCCAATGCCTGAAGCAGATGCGCGCCACCGCCTTCATCTTTTCATACGGAGGGTTGCCGCCAAAGTCGGAGCTGATGATCGCGTCGTCTCCGAGCATCTCGGTCACCAGCGAATTGGCGCCGCCACCGAACGTCGGCGCGAGCACGGTGCCCTTGTCGTTGATCACGTAAACATCGCTCTGACCCTGATGGGTCCGCAGCGTATTGATTTCCTGCTCGAAGTTGGAGTAGTCGGCGGCGAACAGGTGCGCCGGCAGGTTCAGCCGCAACCAGCGCGGGTCGTCGCGATCGAAACCGCATTTGAAGTCGCACGCCACTGGCGTGAGCCGGCCGTTCTTGTCCGGGCGCATTCGAATCGGGTTCAACTCCAGCGTGGTCATGCCGAAGTTATGGAACAGCTCCCACAGCTTGGGCAATTGTTGCACCAGTGGCGAGATGATTTCCTTCGGCGCGCCGATCTCGGTCAGCGCGTTGGCCACCACGAACGCCTTGAGTCCGGTCAGTGGGTCGAACGGCACTTGCGCCAATTGGCTCTTGTCGAGCTCCTCGATGTCCATGCCGCCACGATGCGTAAGGGTCATCGTCGGCGCGCGAAAGTGGGTCGAATCGCTGATCGAAAAGTAGACCTCGTGCTCGGCAGGCACGCCGGCTTCGAAGGTCACGCCATTGGCCTTGGCCTTGATGTGGCCAACCTGGTGCTCGGAGAAGTACAGTCGTTCCTTCTCCGCCAGCGCGGTCTTCAGGTCCTTGGCGCGACCGAGCAGGCCGGCTTTGCCCTTCTTGCCGATCCCGCCCTTGAATACCGGCTTGATGAAGACCAGGCCATGCTTGTCGATCAGCGTCTTGATCTTCTCCTCGCTGGCGTCCGGGCCGAGTACTTCGGTTGCGGGGAAGCCCGCGAATTCGAGCAGACGCGCGCCGTGCAACATTCCGGTAATCTGCATGGTCTGAACCTCTTAGCGGTGTCCGGACTGCTTCACGCGAATGATACTGATGTCGCCATGAATGTCCATTTCGCCTCGCCGTGCCCATAGATCGCCACCAACGTGAATGGCTGGTGCTGGAACCGATCTTCGAAGCCGACCTTCCGCCAGAGCAGTACACCTAGCGGCCAATTCAAATCAATGCTGACGCCGTCTGTTGGGTCAGAACCCGACGTTGGCACGACCCTTGAGCGCGAGCATCCGCCGCGCGTCGTCGGGCGTCGCGATCGCGAGCCCCAGCCCCTCGACGATCTGCCGCACCGCGCGGACCTGGGCCGCGTTGGATGCAGCGAGCTGGCCGGGACCCTGCCACAGGCTGTCCTCCAGCCCGACCCGGACGTTGCCTCCCATCGCGGCCGACATGGCGGCGATCGGCAGCTGGTTGCGGCCGGCGCCGAGCACGCTCCAGCGATACTGGTCGCCGAACAGCCGGTCGGCCGTGCGTTTCATGTGTGCGACGTCGTCGGGGTGCGGGCCGATCCCGCCGAGAATCCCGAACACGCTTTGGATGAAGAGCGGCGGCTTGACGATGCCGCGCTCGAAGAAGTGATGCGCGGTGTACAGGTGCCCGATGTCGTAGCACTCGATCTCGAAGCGCGTCCCGTTGTCCGCGCACGAGGTCAGGATGTACTCGATGTCCTTGAACGTGTTGCGGAAGATCCGCGCGTCCGAGCCCGCCAGGTACTCGCGCTCCCAGCCGAACTTGAACTCCTTGAAGCGCTTCAGCATCGGATAGAGGCCGAAGTTCATCGAGCCCATGTTGAGCGAAGCGACCTCCGGCTTCAGCTGCAACGCCGGCTGCAGGCGCTCCTCGATCGTCATCGTGGCGGCGCCGCCGGTCGTGAAGTTGATGACGACGTCGCAGCGTCGCTTGATGTCGGCGGCGAACTCCCGGAAGTACTTCGGGTCCTGCGTCGGATGGCCATCGACAGGGTCGCGCGCGTGGAGGTGCACGATCGCGGCGCCGGCTTCCGCCGCGCCGACCGCGGCGTCGGCGATCTCGCGCGGCGTGACCGGCAGGTGCGGTGACATCGACGGCGTGTGGATCGAGCCGGTGATGGCGCAGGTGATGATGACTTTGCGGGCTTCGGCCATGGTCTTCGTTCCTCGTTCGGTTTGCGGCTTGATCGCGCTGGTGCCGCGCGAGCGCCGGCAGACGCCGGTCCGGGCCGGATGCGGATATCAGCCAGGCAACTGCGATCGCAGTCATAATGCCACGGTCCGCACATGTCCAGCGCGCCGGGAATCCCCCTTGCGCCCCGCATTGCCGTGTCGTACGAACACTTGATGGGCATCAAAGCGTCGCACCCATCCGCCTCGGCGGCTGCGTCCTCCTACGGGACGCTCGCCGATCGCGCGTACGTCAAGCTCGCCGCCGACTACATCCTTTCGCTTGGGCGCCTGCCCTGAACCCTGGAGATACGACGATGGACATGAAGATTCGCGACTTGCGCGTGCTGGTGACGGCGGGGGCCTCGGGCATCGGGCTGGCAACGGCGCGCGCCTTCGCGCGGGAGGGCGCGCGGGTGCACGTCTGCGATGTCGACGAGAAGCTGCTGGGAGCGCTGGCGGCGAGCGATCCCGCGCTGACGTTTAGCGTCTGCGACGTCGCCGATCCGGCGGCGGTGGCGCGCCTGTTCGATGCGGTCGGGCAGACGCTGGGCGGTCTCGATGCTTTGGTCAACAATGCCGGCATCGCCGGTCCGACGGCACCCTGCGAGGACGTTTCTCTGGCCGACTGGGAGCGCACGCTCGCCGTGAACCTCACCGGGCAGTTCCTCTGCGTGCAGCGCGCGATCCCGCTGTTGAAGGTGAGCGCCAATGCGAGCATCGCCAATCTTTCGTCGGCGGCCGGACGGTTCGGATTTCCTCAACGCACGCCGTACGCCGCCGCGAAATGGGGCGTCATCGGCTTCTCCAAGTCGCTCTCGATCGAGCTCGGGGAGCATGGCATTCGCGTCAACGCGATCTGCCCCGGCTCGGTGGCCGGCGCGCGCATCGACGCGGTGTTCGCGAACAAGGCGGCGTTGCGTGGCGTGTCGCCCGACGTCGTGCGCGCGGAGGCGCTCGCCAAGACGTCGTTGCGGCGTCTTGTGACCGCCGACGACATAGCGCATGCGATCGTGTTCCTGGCCTCGCCCGTCGGCGCCAACATCTCGGGGCACGCGCTGCCGGTCGACGCCGATACGCAGGCGCTGGTCTGATGGCATTCACCCGCGCTATCGAGCCTGCCGGCAGGCGGCTAGACTGCCGGCTTCGTTGCAAACGTACTGGAAGGGAGACGGCATGACGGGATTGCGCGAGCGGTTCGGACGTCCTTTGCGCCTGGCGATCGTCGGTGGCGGACCCGACACCTGGATCGGCCGCATGCACCGGGGCGCCGCCGAAATGGACGGCTGGTTCCGCGCGACTGCAGGGGTTTTTTCGAGTGATTCGGCGCGCTCGCGCGCGGCGGGGGCGGCGCTGGGCTTTGATCCTGCCCGCAGTTACGGCGACGTCGCCGAAATGCTGGTGCAAGAGCGCGAGCGCCCCGACTGCATCGACGCAGTGGCGATCATGACGCCGAACGACACTCACTATCCGTACGCCGCGGCGGCACTCGACGCCGGGTTCGATGTCGTCTGCGACAAGCCGGTCACGCACGACTTTGCGCAGGCCTGCGACCTCGTCGCGCGCACGCGCGCGCACGGCAGGATCTTTGCGATCGCGCACGGGTACGCCGCGTATCCGATGACCCGTTACGCCCGGCAGCTCGTGCGTGACGGCGCGCTCGGGACCGTTCGCCTGGTGCAGGTGGAGTACATCCAGAGCGGTCTCGCCACGCGCCTCGAGGACGGGCCGCAGAACAACCGCCTGCGCTGGCTGCTCGATCCCGGGCGCAGCGGGCAGGCGTTGGTGATGAGCGCGATCGGCTGCCACGCGCAGCATCTCGCAAGCTTTGTGTCGGGCTTATCCGCAGCGCGCGTCGCCGCCGACGTCGGCGCGCTGCTGCCCGGCCGCAGGGTGATCGATCACGTGTCCGCGCTGATCGAATTCGAAGGCGGCGCGCGCGGCACGTTCACGGTCACCCAGGCGGCCGCCGGCGGCGAAAACGACATTCGGCTGCGCGTCTATGGCGAGAAGGGGATGCTCGACTGGTCGCACCGCGAGCCGAGCTACCTGAAACTCGCGCTGCAGGGCGAGCCCACCCGCACCATCGGGCGGGGCGACCCGTTCCTGCCGCCCGCGATCATCGCCACGGGCCGCACGCCGCGCGGGCATCCGGAAGGATTGCGCGAGGCGTTCGCCAACATCTACGCGGAAGTCGCGCAGGAACGGATGGCGCGCGAGCTGGGCGAAACGGTTCCCGATCTGCCCTATCCGCGCATCGAGGAGGGCGCGCACACGATGGCTTTCATCGAGGCCTGCGTGGCATCGCAGGCCCGGGGCGCGTGGGTCGACGTGGCGAAGGCACCGTCGCGCCGAGCCCCGCTGGCGTAGCCCGGATGCCTGCCCGCAATCCGCACCGCAGCGCAACGCGATGATCGGGCGCGCCGACGCGCCGGCGCCCGCTACTTCGACAAACTGGGCAGCCAGAGCGAAATCGCGGGTATGTAGGTGACGAACAGCAGCGCGAGGCACATCGCGCCGTAGAACGGCCATAGCTCCTTCGACACTTCCTCCATCGTCACCTTGCCTATCGCGCAGCCGACGAACAGCGTCGGCCCCACCGGCGGCGTGATCAGCCCGATGCCGAGGTTCAGGATCATGATCATGCCGAAGTGAACCGGATCGATGCCGAACTTGGCGATCACCGGAAGGAAGATCGGCGTGCAGATCAGCAGCATCGGCGCCAGGTCCATGAACGTGCCGAGCAGCAGCAGCAGCAGGTTGACGAGCAGCAGGAAGACGTACTTGTTGTCCGAGACGGTGAGGAAGAAGGCCGTCACCTTGGCCGGAATCTGCATGATCGCCATCATGTAGCCGAAGGCCACCGAGAAGCCGATCAGCATCATCACCATCGCGACGGTCTTCACGACCCGGTGGACCAGGATCGGCAGCTCGCTCCACTTGAAGTCCCGGTAGACGAAGAAGGTCACCAGGAACGCATAGACGCAGGCCACGGCCGCGGACTCGGTCGGCGTGAACACGCCGGACAGGATGCCGCCCATGATGATGATGATCGTGACCAGGCCCCAGAGCGCATCGATGACGATCCGCGGCACGTCCTTCATGGGGACCGGCTCGCCCTTGGGGAAGTTGCGCCTCCCGGCGGTCAGCAGCACCAGCCCGACCAGGCAAAGTCCGAAGAGCAGGCCGGGAAAGATGCCGGCGAGAAAGAGGTCGGCCACCGAAACGATGCCGCCGGTCGCGAGGGCGTAGATCACGGCGTTGTGCGAAGGCGGGACCAGCAGCGCCTGCACCGAGCCGCAGATCGTCACGTTGGTGGCGAAGATCCGCGGATAGCCCGCCTTGACCATCTGGGGGATCATCACGGAGCCGATGGACGCGGTGTCGGCGACCGACGAGCCCGAGATGCAGCCGAACAGCGTGCTGGCGAGGATGTTCACCAGCGCAAGGCCGCCGCGGATGAAGCCGACGAACACCTTGGCCAGGTTGATCAGGCGCGCCGCCATGCCGCCTTCGGCCATGATCCCGCCGGCCAGCACGAAGAACGGGATGGCGAGCAGCGCGAAATCGTCGGTCCCGTCGGAAATCTTCAGCATCACCGCCTCGAGCGGGATGTCGGACCACAGGGCGGCGAGCAGCGCGGAGAGACCGAGCGCGTAGGCGACAGGCAAGGCAAGCGCGCACAGCAGCGTGAATGACCCGAGCAATACGAGCACGTCCATGGCTACTCGAGCTCCGTCGGCTTGTCGCGGTACATGATCGATGTCTTCGGCGGTTCACCGACCCAGACGCGCTCGATCAGGAACAGCAGCGTGAGGAAGCCGGCGACAGGGATCGGCGTGTAGACAATGGCCTGCGACACCTCCGGGAATTCGGCCATCGTCGAATACTGGGTGACGATGCACAGCTGGATGCCGTAGCCCAGCATGAACAGCGCGGTCACGGCCATGCACGCGTCCACGCCCCACAGCATCCAGCGTTGCACGCCCGGCGACACGGCGTTGAGCAGCGCCTGCACGGCGATGTGGACATTGGCGCGGTAGACCGCCGCGCCGCCGAGAAACGAGAACATCACCATCATGATGACGGAGGCCGGCTCCGGCCAGGACAGTGGGCTGTTCATCGCGTAGCGCATGAACACGCCGAGCGGAATGATCAGCGTGATCACCACCAGCGCGGTCCCGGACAGGACGACGCAGGCGATGTAGAGCCATTCCATCACTTGCGCGTAACGTTCCTTCGCTGTCATGCGGGAGCTCCGGGAACAGGACGAGAAACGGGCACGCGGCGCGGGCGGCGCCGCGTGCCCGGACCGCAGACGCTACTTGGTGTCTTCGATCTGCTTCAGCAGCGCGGCGTACTTGGCGCCGTACTTGTCGCGGACCGGCTGGGTCGCCTTGTAGAACGCGGCCTTGTCGGCGGGGACGAACTTGACGCCGGCCGCCTTGAGCTTGGTTTCGGCCTCGACGGTGTAGGCATCCCACAGCGCGCGCTGTTCCAGCTGCGCCTCGCGGGAGAGCTTTTTCACCAGGTCCTGGTCGGCCTTGGACAGCGTGTCCCAGGTGCGCCGCGAGAACACGAAGATTTCGGGAATGATCAGGTGACCCGTGAGGCTGTACACCTTGCTGACCGTATAGTGGTTCTGGGCGAGCAGCGTCGGCGGGTTGTTCTCGGCGCCGTCGACCACGCCCGTCTGCAGCGCGCCGTAGAGCTCGTTGAAGCCCATTGCGACGCCGTTGCCACCCATCGCGTTCATGGTCTCGACGAACAGCGGGTTGCCCATCATCCGGATCTTCTGGCCCTTCAGATCCTCCGGCTTCGTGACCGGCTTGTTCGAGTAGACGTTGCGGGTGCCGGCGTCCATCCAGCCCAGAACCACGAGCCGCGATTGCGGGCTCGCCGTGATCTTGTCCAGCAGCCCCTGGCCGATCGGGCCGTCGATGACATGCCGCATGTGCGTTTCGTCGCGGAAGATGAACGGCAGGTTGAACACATTGACGTCGTCCACCACCGGGCCCATCGCGCCCACCGAGATGCGGGCGATCTGCAGCGCGCCGACCTGGCACTGCTCGATCATCTCCTTCTCGCCGCCCAGCTGCATCA
This sequence comes from uncultured beta proteobacterium, assembly GCA_963823215.1. Classification (GTDB taxonomy): domain Bacteria; phylum Pseudomonadota; class Gammaproteobacteria; order Burkholderiales; family Casimicrobiaceae; genus CAIWHR01. The sequence goes on along the minus strand of CAWGKT010000010.1, from coordinate 80,764 downwards.
GCGGGTACATCTGGATCGTGATGCGCCCGTTGGTTTCCTTCTCCAGCTTCTTGCCCATCCGCACGATCGCCTCGACGGTCGGGTAGCCGAGGGGATGCACATCCGATGCCTTCCACACCACGTTCTGCTGTCCCCAGCTCACGCCCGGCGCCGCAACCGCGGCGGTCGTGGCGCACAGCTTCACGAATTCGCGTCTCTTCATTGGTATCTCTCCATCATGGTTGGTGTTGCCGGCGCCGGCTTCGCCGCACGCGGCGTGCCGATCTTGTTCCTTGTATTCGATTGCCCGCCGCGGATACAGCGAAACGCTCGTCGGGGAATTCCGGCAAAAACCGCTAACCAAACCCCGCTCCGACGGCCACTCGGGCAGCCTACCACGGGTTGGCGGGTTCCCGCTACGACGCCGTCAAGGTCTCTGCGCTTGGGCATTGGACTGCCAAATTCGCCGGAGCGGACCTGCCCGCGGGCGTCAGGGCAGAAATCGCACAACCACCAACAAATGGGGCAGCACGCACGCAGCGCAGCGGTCGTAGGCGAGATGCCTTGTGGTTAGCGACTCTTCCGCGCGGCCGGGACATCGTCGGTTGAATGTTGTTGGAGGTAATCCGACGCAGGTCGCAGCTGCGCCTTGGTCTCCTGCACTCCGGCCTCGATAGCCTGACACTGCGGTCCCGTGAATTTTGTCGCGAGGGTGTCGAGGAACACGCGCGTTCGCGCCGGCATCAGCCGGCGGCCGGGAAACACCGCCCAGGCGTTGACGGATGGCAGATGCCAGTCGGGCAATACCTGGACGAGCTCGCCGCGTTGCAGGTGCTGCAGGGCGACGTGGTCGTTGATTACGGTGATTCCCACGCCCTCGAGCGCCATCCGCATCAGCAGATCCGGTGAATTGGCCGTCGCGCGGCCGGGCGGAATGCCCTCCCAGCGCTGGCCGTCGCGACTGAGGATCCACGGCATCGGCTCGCCGGTGCGGGCGAGGATGCGTAGCGTGTCATGCTCCATCAGCGCTTCGGGTTCGGACGGCGTTCCGCGGCGGGCGAGGTATGCGGGCGTGGCATAGAGGCTGACGGTAAATACCGCGATCCGGCGGGCGGCGAGCGACGCGTCGTCGCGCAATTCCCCCATGCGGATAGCGACGTCGAAGTTCTCGCCGATGAGATCGACGAAACGCGCCGAGAGGTCGACCTCCAGCGCGATCGCCGGGTATTCTAGGACGAACTCGGCCAGCAGCGGCGCCAGGACGATGTTGGCCATGTCGCTCGGCATCGTCACGCGCAGGCGGCCGCTCGGCTCGATCTGCCGGTTCTGCGCGAGCGACGTCGCCGCCGCAACGTCCTCCGCGACGTGATGCGCGTGTTCAAGCACGGCGAGTCCGAAGTCGGTGACGGTGAGCTTGCGGGTGGTACGCAGCAGGAGACGCTCGCCCAGCTGCGCTTCCAGCGCAGCCACCCGTCGTGAGACCGTCGATTTGGGTAGACCCAGACGCCCGGCGGCTCGCGAAAAGCTGCCTTCGTCCACGACGCGCGCGAAGACGAGAAGGTCGTTGGGCTCAATGTTCACGGTGGTCAGTCGTTCGCCACAATTTAGGTCGGCGGCCACAGGGGCATCGCGCGAGCCCAAGCATTGACCGAATCCGGAATTGTTCCAATAGCGGAACAATATTATCCATTTTTAGGGCTTCCGAATCAACCAAGCAACAATTATATTCGCCCCATCACCCACATCAACCCGATGGAGCCCAACATGAACGTACTGCAGATCAATTCCAGCGCCCGCCGCGAAGCATCTCACTCGACGCGCCTCGCCAGCCGCCTTGTCCAACGCCTGCGCGATGCCGATCCCGACGCCACGCTGATCGTGCGCGATCTCAACAAAGTGCCGCACCCGATCCTGGACGAAGTCGCGCTCGGCGCGCTCTTCACGCCGGCCGGCCAACGCACCCCGGAACAGGTCGCGCGCGTTGCACTGGACGACGCATTGATTGCGGAGACTCAGGCAGCGGACACGATCGTTCTGGGCGTGCCCATGTACAACTTCGGAGTGCCGGCCCAGCTGAAAAACTGGATCGATGCAATTTCGCGGGCCGGCGTGACTTTCCGCTACACGGAGCAGGGCCCCGAAGGCCTGCTCAAGGGAAAGCACGTCTATGTCGCGCTGACACGCGGCGGCAAGTACCGGAACACGCCGGCGGACACGCAGGTCCCCTATCTGAAAACGGTGTTCACCTTCCTCGGCCTCACCGACGTGCATTTTGTGTACGCCGAGGGTCTTTCGATGGGGCCCGACGCGGAACAGACGGCGATCGCATCGGCGTACGAGCAGATCGAGGAAGCGGTGGCGGCGTAACGCGAACTGGGCCAGGCTCGGATTCTCGGGCACGCCCCCAGGATTCGGGACTGAACTTCAAGGAGAAACAGGACCAACCGGATCGACGCACGCCAGAATCCGTCCGAAGCCCTTTGCCCCCGCGCAAGATTTCTCGGCCGAAGGGCCGATTGTCAGCGCCACATGCCTCGCACGTGATGATGCCGGGCAGTGCCGAGTGCTAGGTGCTCAGTGCTCGCGATCGGGGGGGGGCGTCAAGGACTGCCGGTCCCAGTTCGGCCACGACCTGCCATTCGGACCGGGCGCCAAGAAGCACCTGATGATCTCCTCTGACTATTTGCGGACACCTTGCGCGACGTGCTTCCCTCACCAATGATTCGACGATTGAACCCACCGCCGCCGGCGGCCACCGGACACGATTGAAGCCCTGAGGACAATCTGGCGCATCGCTACACAAATTTCGATTTCAGCTGTTGAGAGAATTTGGCGAGATCGATGATTACCCGCTCGTGAGTGCCCAGGCCGATCACCTCGGCGCCCACCGTCGCTCGGATCGTGAACTCGATACGTCGCCCATCGATCTTGGTGACCACCGCTTCACCGGTAACGCGCCGGCCCGCTGGAGTCGCAGATATGTGACGAACATCTACTCGCGTACCGAGCGCCGTCTCGCCGGCATCAAGGTAAGGTTTCATTGCATTGAGCGCTGCGTTCTCCATGACCATAATCATGATGGGTGTCGCGAGGACCGGTGGCAACATTGCGTCTTTGAATCGGTTGGCGAGGTGATCCTGTGTGACGATGAGGCTGAACGAGCCTTTGGCTCCAAGCGGCATCCGTTGCATGGCATTCCCTCGGCGTGAACTGCTCGTGCCTTTGACATTCGCAGGTCAACTGCGCTTCGTCAAGCCGTCCAAAGACGCGTCGGCAAGAAGGCGCCCATTGTCGGCGAGCGTCCGCTATGCCGCCGACGCTCGAAGGTCCGTTCGTGGCCGATAGTGTGAATTCGCAACGGTGTCCGTTAGCTGCCGTTCGCGCCAGAGGTTGACAACTCCAAGGGCAGCTATAGGCAACTTGGGGGAATCTCCGCTCGCGGCCATGTCGGGTCATTCGGACCGAGCGCAGAACCGTGCTGGAACCGGACGTTCGCCCCAATTCCCGCCGGTCCAGGACGGCCCGATACCGTCGGCCACGTTTGTTCTCTGCCTCCTCGTTACCGAATCACCTCGGCAGCACGCAACAGCAACCATTGCGGGATGGTGATGCCGAGCGCCTTCGCGGTCTTGAGGTTGATGTCCAGCTCGAACCTGGTCGGCCGCTCAATTGGCAGGTGAGGATCTTGCCCACGTAGATCGCACCACGTCTGAACAAGTCTGTAGCGCTCGGTCCGTAACTGGCTGCCGATTGTCGAAAACTTGACCCTGCCCCGGTTTCACGTACCTCAGAATGCTTTCTGATGGACGGAGGGCAAGATGGGAAGAAAGAGTCAGTTACGCATCGGCGGTTACACGGAGGAGTACTGCAAGACTGAGGCGGTCTGGCTGGCGCTGTCGAAGGGTGCGTGCGGGGGCGCCGGCCGATTCACGTCGGCGCGGCCACCCGAAGACGCGGCAGGCGTTCCTCCGGCATATGGGCGCGGAGATCGGCGACGAGGTCGTCGCGCAACCCGCGCCGCGACGGATCGTCCCACAGATTCTCCCACTGCTCCGGGTCGTTGCGCACGTCGTAGAGCTCGCCTTCGCTGCCGTCGTAGCGCGGAATGCGCGAGGCGGCGAGCCATAGGGCGCCGCTGACAGGAAAGCGTCCGCCGCGGTCGGCCGTGCTCGGCTCGTAGGCCGTGCAGATCATCCCGTCGCGGTAGATCGTGCGAACGTGCATGCCAACGCGCGCGAACTGGCTGTCGAACGTCGTGATCACGCGCTCGCGGCGGCTGCCGCTCGCGTCGGGCAGCGGCTCGCCCTGCATCGCGGCCGCGGGCGGGATGCCGGCGATCGCGCAGAACGTCGGCGCGAGGTCGACGAGCCCGACCGGCTCGTCGATGAAGGCAGGGGCGATCGCAGCCGCTCGCGCCGGGCGCCATACGAGCGGCACTCTCATCAGCGCCTCGACGTGGTAGGGCCCCTTGAAGATCAGCCCGGCGTGGCCGCCGAGATCGCCGTGGTCGGAGGTGAAGAAGACATCCGTGCAGTCGTGGAGCCCGCGCTCACCGAGCGCCGCGAGCACCCGGCCCACGGCCTCGTCGACAAGCTCGTTCTCCACCTGGACCAAGTGGTCGATCTCGCGCAGCTGGTCATGCGTGAGGTGCGCTGGGATGAAGCTCGTCGGTCCTCCCTCCGGATTGCGGAAGCGCCCTTCGTAGAAGTCGAGCCAGTGGCGCGGCTTCCGCGCGAGAATCGCGCGCGCACGCTCGGCCGATCCCGGATGGCCGCCCGGAAGCGGGCGTCCGCGAAAATCGCCTCGTCGTCGCACCTCTTCCATCGGCGGATCGAACGGATGGTGCGGATCCGGGAAGCTCATCCAGCAGAAGAACGGTGCGTGAAGATCGAGCGAGCAGAGCCAGTCAATGGTGCGATCGGCCACCCAGTCCGTGTGGTAGTGCGCGCGCGGTATGGGATTGAGCGCGACCTCGGGCGCGCCGGTAAAGCCGCCGCGAGCGCCCGTCAGCACGGCGCCGAATCCGGCGACGTCCGCCGGGTGGTTCTCGTAAAGCCAAGCCGCGTAGTGGTGGCCGCCGATCGGTCCGTGCGCAGCGAACTCGACGTGGTCGAAGCCGCGCCACGGCGTGTCGTCGCGCTCGGCGGCGCGACGGTTCTCGGGAAAGCGCAGCAGCGGATCGAGGTGCGGATCGAAGTGCGCCTTCCCGAGGAGCGCCGTGTGGTAGCCCGCGGCGCGCAGCAGGCGGGCGACGTTCGGCGAATCGTCGGCAAGCGGAATGCCGTTGGACACCACGCCGTGCGTCAGCGGATGCTGCCCGGTCAGCATCGTCGCCCGCGACGGCATGCAGACGACGTTCTGCACGTGCGCGCGCCGGTAGAGCAGTCCGTCCCGGGCGAGCGCGTCGACGACCGGCGTGCGCGCGAACGGGTGGCCCGTGATGCCGAGCGCATCGTACCGCTGCTGATCGACCGTGACGAAGAGGATGTTGCGGTGGCGTACGCCGGAGCAGGCGTGTTGCGGCGATGGCGCCGGCTCAAGTCGATGCGCCAGCGCTCGCCGCGCGAGGAACGCGCCGCGCGAGAACGTCCGGATCGCATGCGCGACGGGGGTGAGGTCCACTCCACCATGCTACGCCAACGGCCGACCTAACGCGCCCCGCATGCCGGAATCGGTGCCCGACCACCCCGTTCCGGAAACGAGTCGCGCCTCCCCCGCTAACGCTCTTGGCTCGGCCGCGTGCGGGCCAACTGCCGGGCACGGGTAAACGGCCGCTTCCATGATTTTCAACGACCGCTTGTGGAGCGACCTGACCGTCAACTCAGGGTCGGGTCCGGGCGTAGAACTGCACGCGCCCAACGGCCGCTGTACTTCCCTTACCATGCACAGCAAGGTCGAGATTGGCGGGCTTGAACCGGCCAGGACCAGTCGGTCAGCGTCGCCGACCAATCTGCCAGTAAGCGGCCGTTAACTTTGGATCACATTCACCGACACAGCACAGCGCCGGTGTGCGCGCGCACCCAAAAAAGTGTCGGCGGCAGCCGACGATCACGTCGTGCGCTGCGGCCTTGGCGTGATCGTCAATATCCTTGTTGCGACGATGGACTGTTTCCTGCGACGATGCCCCGACCGCTCGTAGAAGCGCATGGGGGCAAGGGAGAGGCCACAAACATGGTTGTGCCGACTTCTCAACAGTTACTCTGGAGACTTCCAATGAATTTGATCGGATTAAGCAGAGCAATAATTGCCGTTCTGATGATTGGCTTGTTCGCTTCGTCGTCCGCGCTTGGCCAGGCCAAGCCCAATATCCTGTTCATCATGGGCGACGACATCGGCTGGATGCAGCCGAGCGTCTACCATCAAGGACTGATGGTGGGCGAGACGCCCAATATCGACCGAATCGCGCACGAGGGCGCCAAGTTCATGACTTATTACGCCGAGCAGAGCTGCACGGCCGGGCGCAACGCCTTCTTCACCGGCATGCACCCACTGCGTACTGGCATGATCCCACCGCAACTGCCGGGCAGCCCCTCGTGGCTGCGCCCCGGCACGCCGGCGCTGGCCAAGTTTCTGCTGGATCTCGGCTACACGACGGGTGAATTCGGCAAGAATCACCTGGGCGACCATTTCGAGGCACTGCCGACATCGCACGGCTTCCAGGAATTCTGGGGCTACCTTTATCACCTCGACGCCATGCAAGGCGTGAGCTTCGTCGATATCAACAAGACGCCGCTGGTGCAGGGTATCGCACCGCCGTGCAAGAACACGCCGATCACTGGCTTGCCTGAGGTGCCCGGCGCCCTGGATCCGAAGACGTCGACCTGTCTCACTCCGCCGCGCCCGGTGCTATGGTGCAAGTCCAGCGACGGCACGCAGAAGAACACCACTTGCAAGGACGAAGGTCCGCTGACGCTCGACCGCTCGCGGGCCGTCGACGAAGAGATCTCGGCCAAGGTCATCGACTTCCTCGACCGCAACGACCCCAAGAAGACCAACAAGCCGTTCTTCGTCTGGTACAACCCGGCGCGCATGCACATCACGACCGTGCTGTCGCCCAAGTACGAAGCCATGGTGGGTGAACAGGGCGGCAAGGACTGGGGCACCAACGAAGCCGGGATGAAACAGATGGACGACAACATCGGCTACGTCCTCAAGAAGCTCGAGGACATGGGTCAGCTCGACAACACCATCGTCGTCTTCACCACCGATAACGGCGCCGAGAACATCACCTTCCCGGACGGCGGCACTACCCCCTTCAAAGGCGGCAAGCTGACCACCTGGGAAGGCGGCATGCGCGCACCGATGCTCATGCGCTGGCCGGGCGTCATCAAACCGGGCACGGTCAAGAACGACATATTCGCTTCGCTCGACTGGGTGCCGACGCTGGTCAACATCGCCGGCGGGCCCAAAGGCAATGCGCTGAACGAGCAGATCATGGCCGGCAGGTACCCCGGCATCGTCAAGACCAAGCTCGACGGCGTCGATCAGGCCGATTACGTCACCGGCAAGTCGGCGAAGTCGGCGCGTGAAGTGTTCTTCTACTACACGGGCTCGCAACCGTCGGCGGTGCGCTACAAGAACTGGAAAATGTATTACACGATCGTGCCGGACACCGGGACGGGCGGATTGTTTGGAGCTGTCAGTTTTCACTGGACCCAGCTCACCAACCTCAAGCGCGACCCCTTCGAGCAGACGGTCGGCGCGGACGCGAAGTCTCTGTTGGGCTACGCCGGTGCCATCGGCTCCCCTGGCAACGCTTACATCTACAACTGGAACATGCTGCCGATCGGTCAGTTGCTGTGGGAGAAGGAGCTGTTCTCGTACAAGGAATTTCCGCCGATGCAGGCGCCCGAGACCTATAACCTCGACGGCATCCTCAAGGCGATGCAACAGTCGCGCAAAGGGCACGATTGATTCTGCACGCCGGCGAATTGCGATAATTGAGCGGGCGATCCAGATGGGTCGCCCGTTTGTTTGATGCGATCGGTGCACGGGCTAGGGTAGGCGCCGGAAAATTCGGTGGCTACATCGACGCACCACAAGCGAACGATGGCGATCACCGTCTGCTTACGCGGCATTCAATGGCTGAATGGCGAAAAGTGGGCAGACCGCTCGGGGTCGAAAGCGCCAGTTCGATCCTCCGCCAGCGAAGGCCGCAATCCGTCTCTTGCTGACATTCAACCCGGGTCCTCGACCGGCAGGTCATGGCGGGTCACGGCCAACTAAGGCAGCGCCGATCCAACGGCTGACATTGCATCAAACGTGGATAGCGACATCTCGGCGGATGGTCGGAAGCGACCCTACAGTTCGAGTTCCGGACGGCGCCCGCTCATGAGGTCGGCGACCGCGCGCGCGCTACCGCATGCCATCGTCCAGCCGAGTGTGCCGTGGCCGGTGTTCAGGAAGAGATTGGGATAGCGCGTGCGCCCCACCAGAGGAACGTTGCTTGGCGTCGACGGGCGCAGGCCGGTCCACAACGTGACTGCGTCGCGCCGTCCTGCGCGCGGAAAGAGCTCGAACACGCGGTCCACGATGGCGCCGCACCGCGCCGGGTTGAGCTCGGTGTCGTAACCGTTGACTTCGGCCGTTCCGGCCGCCCGCAGCCTGTTGCCCAGCCGCGAGATCACGATCTTCATCGCCTCGTCGGTGATGGAAACGGTGGGCGCGGCAGCGGCATCATCGACCGGGAGGGTGACCGAGTAGCCCTTCAACGGATAGATCGGCACGCGAATGCCGACCGGGGCCAGCAACAGCGGGCTGTAGCTGCCCATGCACACCAGAAAGGCGTCCGCGGCCAGACGCTCGCTTGCGCCTTCGCGCCGCACGCGCACCGCCGAGGCCCTGCCGCCTTCGCGCTCCAGCGTGTCGACATGCGTACCGAACAGGAAACGCACTCCTGCATGTTCGCAATGCGCTGCGAGCTCCACGGTGAACTTGTGGGCGTCGCCAGACTCGTCGCGCGGCATGTAGATCCCGCCGTGGATCGGAAGTCGACTTTGCGCGAGGGCGGGCTCGATCGCGAAGCACTCCTCCGGCGTCTTGAACGCACGGGCAGCACCCGGCTCGCGCATCGCGGGCGTGATGGCAGCCGCAAGCTCGCGCGGGTCCGTGAAGATCTTCAGGATGCCGCGGCGCACGCCGTCGTATTCCAGCACCAGCTCCGCCGTGAGCGCGTCCTGCACCGCGTGGCTGTAGGTCACGATCTCGTGGATGCGCTCGACGTTCCGGCGCGTGCGCGACGGCAGGCACTCGAGCAGGAAGCGCGCGCCCCAGAGCCACTGCGCGAGTTCCGCGCGCGGCCGGAAGAGCAGGGGCGCATCCTCGTGTCCGAGCCACCGCAGGATGTCGGCAGGCGCGGAGGGATTGGCCCACGGCGTGGAGTGGGTGATCGAAACCTGCCCGCCGTTGGCGAAGCTGGTCTCGCGCGCCGGTCCCGGCTGCCGATCGACCACCGTGACCTCATGTCCTGCACGGGCGAGGAACCACGCGCTGGTCACGCCCACAATGCCGGCGCCAAGGACAATGACTTCCACGCGGTGCCCCCCATCTCCTCGCTGCCGGTTGAGGCCGGCCTGCCGGTGCCTGTCAGGAACGGCCGCCGTCCACGGACAGGATTTGTCCCGAGATCCACGCTGCGTCGTCGCTCGCCAGGAACAGCACGGCGTTGGCGATGTCCGCCGCCTCGCCAAGCCGTCGCGTGTGCACGCTCTCGACCAAGCGCGCCTGCCCTTCCGGGCCGAGGCGTTCCCATTGCCGCTCGGTCGACGGGTTGGAACGCACGAATCCCGGGGCCACGGCGTTGCTGGTGATCCCGTAGCGGCCGAGGTCCTGCGACAGCTGCTTGGTGAGGCCGACCAGCGCATGCTTGGCCGCCGTGTACGCCTGAATCCCGGTCAAGCTTGGCCGCAGCCCCGCGCCCGACGCGATGTTGACGATGCGGCCGTATCCGGCTTCGCGCATCGGCAACGATGCCGCTTGCGCCAGCCAGAACGCGCCGTCCACATTTGCCTTGAAGATCGCGTGCCAGTCCGCCTCTTCAACGTCTTCGATCGGGCGGCCGACCTGCCCGCAAACGCCTCCTGCCGCGTTGACGAGAATGTCGAGACGGCCCTCAGATCTTGCGATTTCTGCGACCACGGCATGGGCCGCGACGCGGTCGGAGACATCGAACACGTGCTGAGACATTCGGTGCGCGGCGGCGAAGCGCGCGACGCCGTCGGCATCGAGATCCGCGGCGTGGACGCGCGCGCCGGCCTCGGCCAGTGCCAGTGCAATCGCCTGCCCGATGCCCTGGGCGGCACCGGTGACGAGCGCCGTGCGCCCATCGAAGGTCATGGTTGCGTCCTTGGCGTTCCGCGCCATTCCTCCGGAAGGGAACACCTGCTCGCTCGCTCGGCCGAGCTCATGTGCATGCGTCGATCAGGACCTGCATCGTGGCGAACGACATCGGGCGGCGGCCCTCCTCGACGTCGTGAATGAGCCTCACCAGCGTGCGAATCGCCGGCGTCTCGATGCCGGCCTGCGCTCCAAGCTCGGCGATTCCGCCGATCTGCGGATCGACTTCGGTGCGCCGCTTGCGCACGGCGAGATCGCGCCAGATGCCCGAATGGGTCTTGGCGGTGTGCCGGTTGAATTCGGCGAGCGCGGCGATCGACGCGCGCGATGCCGATTCGGGCGCCTCCGGCATGAATGCGGCCGGGTCGAAGCCGTTGAAGCCGACCGGCGTCACGTTGCGCGCGCGCGCCACCGCCATCACCTCGCGGCCCAGCCGGTCGAAGACGGCGAAGCGCGCGGGGTCGGCAAAATTCTCCGCCATCGACTCGTTGGTCAGCGCGGTGGCAAAAAGCATCGCGCCGTAACCGAGCTTGCCCCAGAGAAAGCCCCAGATGTTGTCGGTGAGCACGGCGTCCGGCTCGAACAGCTGCAGCAGGCGATGCATCTCGATCGTGCGCGGCCTAGCGCTGCCGGCGATCTCGCCGACGACGACCGCCGCGCGATTGCCGAACAGAATGCGTCCGGGACCGAGCCAGTCGGCGCCGAAATTGACGAAGCAGCCGACGGTCCGCTCCGCGCCGGCGAGCCGCGCGATCGTGATCTCGTTCAACCCGTTCTGCGCCGAGAGCACGAAGCCGTCTGGCGCGAGGTGGGGCAGCAGTCCGGCGAGTGCCGCCTCTGTGGCCTGCGCCTTCACCGCGAGCACGATGCGCGCATAGGTGCCGGCAACCTCGTCCGGGGTCGCCGCCGGGACGATCTGCGTGAATTCGTCGACCGGGCCTTCGATGCGAATTCCGGTTGTGCGGCAGGCTTCCACGTGCTCGCGGACGATGTCGACCAGCAGCACCGGAATGCCCGCGCGCGCCCAGTACGCGGCGAGGGTGCCGCCGATCGCGCCGCCGCCCCAGACGACGATCGGCTCGTTCACTGGAGTACCTTCGCGCTACGCGCTCCGGTCATGCGCCGCCACCGGCAAGGCGAGCGACGCGCGAGATCTCCGCATGCGTGGCGACATGCAGCTCGCCGGACGGCAGCACCCATCCGCGACACATTCCCAGAGTGTTGAACGGCGCGGCGATGTTGCCGTGCGCGTCGAGGGCCACCATGCCTGCACCGAGGCCACCACCGCCGATGCGCTCGAAGATGACCGTTCGTGCGGCCTCCGCCAGCGACAGTCCTTGATAGGCGACGAGCGATGCCACCTCGTGGCCGGCGACGTGGCGGATGAAAAGCTCGCCCTTGCCGGTGCCGGACACGGCGCAGACCCCGTTCCTCGCATAAGTTCCGGCGCCGATGAGCGGACTGTCGCCCACCCGCCCGGCGGGCTTGTTCGTGTAGCCGCCGGTGGAGGTCGCGGCGGCGAGATTGCCGGCCCGATCGAGCGCGACCGCACCGACCGTGCCGTGCTTTTCCGCTTCGCTCGCCGTGGCCACCGTTCCGGCCGCCGCGCGAGCCTTCATCTGCTGCAGGTTGGCGCGTCGGCGCTCGGTGGTGAAGTACGACGGGGCGACCATGGCGAGACCGGCAGCGCGCGCGAAGGCGTCGGCGGCGGGTCCGGTCAGCAGAACGCTGTCGCCGGCCTCCAGCAGCTTGCGCGCGGCACGCACCGGGTTGCGGATGTGGCGCACCGCGCAGACGGCACCGGCCCGCAGCGCGGCGCCGTCCATGATCGCGGCGTCGAGCTCGTGCTCGGCGTCCGCATTCAGCGCTGCGCCGTGGCCCGCATTGAAGTGGGGCGAGTCCTCGAGGACGACGACGGTCGCTTCGACGGCATCGAGCGCCGTGCCGCCACGGGCCAGGATCGTCCAGCCGGCAGTGAGCGCGTCGGCGATGTGCCGCTCGACCTCGGCCCATTCCTCCGGCGGGAGGTCCGGCTTCGGCAGCGTGCCGCACCCGCCGTGCAGCGCCAGCGCAATCGGAGGCATGGCGTCGATCGATCAGCCGCGCCGAGCTGCGCGCGTGCCGGCTCCCCGCGACGTCACTTCGCCGGCTTGATGTTCATGGCCAGCGTGTCCTCGTCGACGCGAGGCTTGATCGTGACCTTGGACTTCTGCATCGCCCAGGCCGAGCCGACCGAAACGAGCGGCAGGCGCGGGCGATCCTGCGCGACGAGCGCATTAGCCTGCTCGAGGTAGCTCCGGCGTTTGTTGACGTCCATTTCGACGGCCGCGTCCTGGATCAGCTTGTCCATCTGCGGGCTGTTGTAGCCGAGCACGTTGAACGGTCCGAACTTCTTGACCGGATCGTTGCTGTGCACGGTCGACGACAGCGTGTAGTGCGCCTCGCCGGTCAGCGTGCCCCAGCCGGACATCGGCATCGAGAAGTCGCCGCGCGTGCGGGCCGGGAAGAAGACCGCCGCCGGTTGCGCGTTGGCCGTCACGTCGAGGCCGATGGCCGCCAGCATCTGGGCCACCGACGTGCCCACCTGGCGATCGCCGGGCAGACGGTCGTTGGTGAAGCTGAACGTCGCCTTGAATCCGTTCGGATAGCCGGCGTCGGCCAGGAGCTTCTTCGCCCGGGCGATGTCGAGCTTCCGCTCGGGCAGCGACTTGTTGTAGCCAAAGATGCTCGGCGTCACGAGCTGGTTGACCGGCTTGCCCATGCCTTCCATGGCCACCTCGGCCAGCGCCGGCCGGTCGATCGCGAGGTCGATGGCTTCGCGCACGCGCGGATCGCGCAGCGGATTCTGCGGCAGCGCGGACCCGTCCTTGGCGGTGATCTGCGGCGCCTTCTCCCGCATGTCGAGTTCCATGTTGAAGACGTAGACCGTGTCGATCTTCACCACGGTGAGCTTGCCGTCCTTTTCGAGCGTCGGCACGTCGGCCGCCGGTGCGCGCGCGATCAGGTCGAGCTGCCCCGCCTTCAGCTGCGCCACACGGGCGGTGTCGTTCGGGATCTCCTTGCGCAGCACCCGCTGCCACGGCTCCCTGCCGCCCCAGTAGCCGTCGAAGCGGTCGAGCACGAGCTGATCCTTCGGTGTCCAGGACACGAACTTGTAGGGGCCGGTGCCGATCGCCGCCTTGCCGGAATTGAAGCCTTCGTTTCCGGTCTCCTTGGTCGAGAAGTCCTTCGCCGCCTTCGCCGACACGATGAAGAGCCGGATGAAATCGTAGGGCAGCGTGGGCGCGGCGCCGTCGGTGATCACCTGCACGGTGTTGGGATCGATGATCTTCACTTCCTTGACCCGGCGGATGTAGATCGTGGTCGGGTTAGGTCCTGACACCGCCGGGATCCGCTCGATCGAGAACTTGACGTCGGCCGCAGTGAAATCCGAACCGTCGTGGAACTTGACACCCTTGCGGAGCTTGAATTCCCACGTCGTGTCGTTGACCGCGCGCCAGCTTTCCGCCAGGCGCGGCTCGAGCCCAAGATCGTCGCCCGACCACACCAGCGTGTCGAACACATGCTTCAGCGCCTCCGCGTGCGTGCCGGTGGCGGTGAAGTGCGGGTCGATCGATTCGGGGCCGGCGCGCACGCCGATCGTGAGGGTCTGCGCCGACACGCCGGTCGCAACTGACAACAGCAGCGCGCCTGCCAGCGCTGCCGCCGCTCCCCAACGAATCACTTTCATGGATGCTCCTCCCTGTTGGATATCGTGCAACCGGATTGGCGCGCGGACCGCGGGCCCGGCGAGAACATCGGCGAGTGGCCGTCGCTGCCCGGACCCGCACCGCCAGGAATCGCGCCTGTACGGGCGACGCCATGAGCGGTATTGTCGCATACACTTGCTTGCCGCCGGGTTGGAACCTGCCACCGGATCGGGAATCGATGCCCGGCATACGAAGGAGACGACAAGATGCGCGTTGCCGGCATGAACTGGATGCAGGTTGAAGACCGGGTCCGTCGCGATGACCGCTGCGTCCTGCCGATCGGCAGCGTCGAGCAGCACGGGTATCTCAGCCTTTGCGTCGACATGATCCTCGCCGAGCGCGTCGCGGTCGAAGCCGCGGAGCCGCTCGCCGTTCCGGTCTTCCCGGTGGTGCCGTACGGGGTGACGCCGAATTTCATCGATTTTCCCGGCACCGTCAGCCTGAAGCTCACGACGTATGTCGCGCTGATCCGCGACATTCTCGAAAGCATGTATCGGGCGGGCTTTCGCCGCATGGTCGTGGTCAACGGTCACGGCGGGAACGGGCCCATCGCGAGCTTTTTCGCCGAATGGATGGGCGAACGCCGCGACGCCTGCGTGAAGTTCCACGAGTGGTGGAAGGCGCCGCGGACCTGGGAGAAGGTGATGGCGATCGATCCGGCGGCCTCGCACGCGTCGTGGATGGAGAACTTTCCGTGGACGCGCCTTGCCGGCGTGGCGCTGCCCCCCGAAAGCAAGCCGGCGCTGGATCGCGATCGCTTTGCGCTCGAAAATCCCGCGGGAAGGCGCCGCATGCTCGGTGACGGCAATTTCCACGGGCTCTACCAGCGGCCCGACGCCGAAATGCTCGCGCTCTGGGAGGTGGCGGTGGCCGAAACGCGCGTCGTCATTGCCGACGGCTGGCGGACCACCGTGGCCTGAAGAAGGAAGTCGACGGCGATGCTCGGCTTTGCCATTCAGCGCCTGCTGCAGGCCCTCGTCGTGATGTTCGTCATGTCGTTGCTGGTCTTCGTCGGCGTCTACGCGATCGGCAACCCGATCGACGTCCTCATCGCGCCCGACGTCACGCAGGAGATCCGGGCGCAGACGATCGCGCAGTACGGCTTCGACCGGCCGCTCTGGGAACAATACGCAGCCTTCCTCGGCCGCCTGCTGCACGGCGACCTCGGACGTTCGTTCGTGTTCAACATGCCCGTGACGAGCCTGATCTTCAGCCGTCTGCCGGCGACGCTTGAGCTGACGCTGTCCGCCGTGTTCTTTGCCACCTTGCTCGGAGTGCCGCTCGGCATCTACGCCGGCTACCGGCCCGACGGCGCGGCGGCGCGCGTGATCATGGCGGCGTCGGTGATCGGCTTCTCGGTCCCGACCTTCTGGATCGGGCTGGTGCTCATCCTCACTTTCGCGGTTACGCTCGGCTGGCTCCCCGCGGGTGGACGCGGTGAGACCGCGACGCTGTTCGGGGTCCAGTGGAGCTTTCTCACGCTGGACGGGCTCTCGCACCTGATCCTGCCGGCGCTCAATCTCTCGCTGTTCAAGCTGGCGCTGATGACGCGCCTCGCGCGCGCCGGCACCCGCGAAGTGATGCTCTCCGACACGGTGAAGTTCGCGCGCGCCGCCGGCGAGACCGAGTGGACCGTGTTGCGCCGCCACGTGCTGCGGCTCATCTCCATTCCGCTGGTCACCGTGTTCGGGCTCGAGCTGGGCTCGACGCTCGCGTTCGCCGTGGTGACCGAGACGATATTCTCGTGGCCGGGCCTGGGCAAGCTCATCATCGACTCGATTGCGAGCCTCGATCGTCCGGTGATGGTGGCCTACCTCATGCTCGTCGCCTTCGTGTTCATCATGATCAACTTCACGATGGACCTCGTCTATGTCGGTCTCGATCCCCGGCTGCGGAAGGCGAGGTCGTGAAGGACCGCGCGACCCCGTTCGCCGTTTTCTGGAGCGAGTTCGGCGAGAACCGTGTCGCCGTCGCCGCGCTGGGCGTCGTCGTGCTCGTCGTCCTGCTGGCGGTGTTCGCGCCGCTGGTCGCGCCGCAGGACCCTTACGATCTCGCGAAATTGACGTTGCGGGACGCGCGCCGCCCGCCGGGCTCCGTCGGCGCCGCCGGCTACGTCCATTGGCTAGGAACGGATGCGCAGGGGCGCGACATGTTCTCCGCCATCCTCTTCGGTCTCAAGATCTCGCTGCAGATCAGTGTCACCGCCGGGCTGATCGCGCTGACCGTGGGTGCCACGCTCGGTGCGGCGGCGGCCTTTCTGGGCGGGCGAACCGAAGCGCTGATCATGCGGATCATCGACCTGCAGCTGTCGTTCCCCGCGATCCTGCTGGCGCTGGTGCTCGCTGCGATCCTCGGACAGGGCAAGACGCAGCTCGCGATCGCGCTCATCGCCGCGCAGTACGCGTACTTCGCGCGCACGGCGCACGGGGCGGCGGTTGCCGAGCGCAGCAAGGAGTACATCGAGGCCGCGCTGTCCGTGCCGCTGCCGGTGCGCACCGTGATCTTTCGCCACATCCTGCCGAACTGCCTGCCGCCGTTGATCGTCGTGGCCACCGTCCAGATCGCCAACGCGATCGCACTCGAGGCGACGCTGTCGTTTCTCGGCCTCGGCCTGCCGCCCACCGAACCTTCCCTCGGGCTGCTGATCGCCAACGGCTTCCAGTACATGCTGTCGGGCCGCTACTGGATCTCGATCTACCCCGGCATCGCGCTGGTCGCGCTGATCGTCGCGGTCAACCTGGTCGGCGACCAGATCCGCGATCAGTTCAATCCGCGGCTGAAGAAATGACCGAACTGCTCGAGGTCCGCGACCTCGCGACACATTTCTTCACGCGCGCGGGCGTCGTCAAGGCGGTGGATGGCGTTTCCTTCACGCTGCATGCGGGCGAGGTGCTGGGCCTCGTCGGCGAGAGCGGCTCGGGCAAGACCGTCACCGGCTTCTCGCTGCTGGGGCTTGTCGATCCACCTGGCCGCATTGTTCGCGGCTCGATCCGGTTCGAGGATCGCGAGCTGGTCGGCATGGATCCCGGCGAGCTGCGCCGGATGCGCGGCCGACGGCTCGCGATGGTGTTCCAGGATCCGACGACGACGCTCAATCCGGTGCTTACCATCGCCGAGCAGATGCGGCTCGCGATGACGGCGCACGAGAAACTATCCACCGCAGCGCTGCGCGCGCGCTGCATCGAGGTGCTGACCATCGTCGGGCTGCCGGACGCCGAGCGGCGGCTAGAGGCGTACCCGCACCAGTTCTCGGGCGGCATGCGGCAGCGGGTGGCGATCGCGATCGCGCTCCTGCATCGTCCGCCGCTGATCGTCGCCGACGAGCCGACGACGGCACTCGACGTGTCGATCCAGGCGCAGATACTGACCGAGATGAAGAGCCTTGTCGGCGAGATCGGGACCTCGCTCATCTGGATCAGTCACGATCTGGCGGCCGTGTCGTCGCTCGCCGACCGGATCGCGGTGATGTACGCGGGCCGGATCGTCGAGGCAGGGCCGACGGTGGCGGTCCTGAGCAACCCGCGTCATCCGTATACGCAGGGCCTGCTCGATTCGCTGCCCGCGCACACCAAGCCGGGCCGCGAGCTGGCGCAGATCAGGGGATCGACGCCGTCGCTGCTGAATCTGCCGGCGGGGTGTCCGTTCGCTCCGCGGTGCGACTACGCCGATGCCGCCTGCAACGCGGAACCTGGCATCGTCGGCGACGCGATGCGCTCGATCCGCTGCCACCATCCGCTGCAGAGGGAGGTCGCTTGAGCTTGCCGGGCCGCCCCAAGGGCGAATACCGGAGCGCGGAGCGCGAAGGTGCTCCTGTGAGCTACCGCCGGGCCGCCCCGGGGGCCTATACCGGAGCGCGGCGCGCGAAGGTGTTCCAATGACCGCGCCGCTGATCCTGGCCGACGCGGTTTCGAAGCGGTTCCAGCCGCGCCTTTCGTTCGGCGAGCGGCTTGCCGCGCGCCTCGGCAGTCCGGTGGAATCGCGGACCGTGCACGCGGTGGACCGGGTGTCGCTCTCGATCAGCAAGGGCGAAGTGCTCGGTCTTGTTGGCGAGAGCGGCTGCGGCAAGTCGACGTTCGGCCGCATGCTGACCGGCATATTGCCACCGAGCGAGGGAAGCGTCCTGCTCGACGGACAGCCGATCATGACCGGCGGTCGGCGACCCGTGAAGAGGGACCGGCGCATCCAGATGGTGTTCCAGAATCCGTTCTCCTCGCTCAATCCGCGCATGACCGTAGGCAAGGCCATCGCCGAAGGCCCGCTCGCCCACGGCCTCGTCAGCCGCGACCGCGCCGCGGCGTATGTCGCCGATTGGCTCGCGCGGGTCGGCCTCGATGCCGATTTCGCCGAGCGCTATCCGCACCAGTTCTCGGGCGGGCAGCGTCAGCGCATCGCCACCGCGCGGGCGCTGGCCATGCAGCCCGAGGTCATTGTCTGCGACGAGCCGGTCGCCTCGCTCGACGTGTCGATCCAGGCGCAGATCATCAATCTGTTCCTGCAGCTGCGGCGCGAGCTTTCGCTGACGATGCTGTTCATCAGTCACGACCTCGGCGTGGTCCAGCACCTCTGCGATCGCGTCGCCGTCATGTACCTCGGTCGCATTGTCGAGACCGCGGAGGCGGCCGCGCTCTACGCGGCACCGCGCCATCCCTACACGCAGGGGCTTCTCAACAGCATCCCGAAGCTGCGGCTGGATGAGGCACCGGTGATCTATTATCCGATTGCCGGCGAGCTCCCCACGCCACTGTCGCCGCCCGCCGGCTGTCACTTCCATGCGCGCTGCCCGGTCGCCGAGGCGCGTTGCCGGAGCATCGTGCCGCCGCTCGTCGAGGTTGGGCAGCGGCGCGAAGCCGCGTGCCATCTGGTCCCGGCACTGGCAGCGCGCGATGAGGCAAACTCCGCGCATGAGTTCGCCGCCCCGCCGCCGGCGCGTCCGGCCGCAGGCGCCTTGCCGAATTGAACCGGAGACGACGATGAACGAACAAGCGATAACCCAACCCTGGCAGTGGGAAGACGAACATTGGCGCAAGTTGGTAGGCCATGTTCGCGCCGGCCATGCATACCGGCCGCGGAGCTGGAAGGGCGGGGCGCGTTGCGCGCTGGCCCTGTCGTTCGACTCGGACCACGAGACCAACGAGCTGCGCGACGGCGGCAAGTCGATCGGGCGGCTCTCTTGGGGTCAATACGGCAATCGCGTCGGCGTCCCGCGGATCCTGCGGCTGCTCGAGAAGTATGGCGTTCCCGCGTCGTTCTACGTGCCGGCCGTAGCCGCGCTGCTGCATCCCGACGAGCAGCGCCGCGTGATCGCCGAAGGTCACGAGATCGGCATTCACGGCTGGATCCACGAGCTCAATTCGGTTCTGCCCCACGAAGCGGAGCGCGACCTGCTGCTGCGCGCCGCCGATACGCTGGAGAAGATCACCGGGACGCGGCCCGTGGGCATCCGCACGCCGTCGTGGGACTTCAGCCCGAACACGCTGGCCATCGAAAAGGAAATGGGGCTGCTCTACGACAGCTCGCTGATGGCCGACGAGGACTGCTACGAGCTCCTGCTCGACGGCGTACCCACGGGGGTGGTCGAGCTGCCGGTCGAATGGGTGCGCGATGACGCCGTCTATTTCATGATGCACCGGTTCCAGTCGCTGCGCCCGCACACGCCGCCGCGCGAAGTCCTCGAGATCTTTCGGCGGGAGTTCGACGCGGCCTACGAGGAAGGCGGCATCTGCCAGCTCACGATGCACCCCCACATCATCGGCTATCGGTCGCGCATATTCATCGTCGAGGAGATCATCCGCCACGCGAAGGCCAAGGGCGACGTCTGGTTCGCGACCCACCGCGAGGTCGCCGCATGGGCGAAGGCGAACGCGGCATGAACAAGCCAAATGCATGTCGATACAGTGCGCTCTGACCAAACCTTCAGCGTCATCCCCAAGCTGAATCAGCGACTGTTTCAGGCCTTCTTGGCAACTTCATGGTTGGCCAGCATCTCGAGCGCGCGCACCATCGCCGAGTGATCCCAGGCTTTGCCTCCATGGGCGGCGCAGGCGTTAAAGAGCTCCTGCGCCGTTGCCGTGTTGGGCAGCGACACGCCGATGGCTCGGGCGCTGGACAGCGCGAGATTCAGGTCCTTCTGATGCAGCTCGATGCGGAAGCCCGGATCAAAGGTCCGCTTGATCATCCGCTCGCCGTGCACTTCGAGAATCCGCGACGACGCGAAACCGCCCATCAGCGCCTGCCTGACCTTGGCCGGATCGGCGCCCATCTTGGAGGCGAACAGCAGGGCTTCGCCGACAGCCTCGATGTTGAGCGCGACGATGATCTGGTTGGCCACCTTGCAGGTCTGGCCATCGCCATTGCTGCCGACGAGCGTGATGTTCTTGCCCATCAGCGCAAATAGCGGCTTCACTTTCTCGAATGCGTCCGCGGGACCGCCGACCATGATGGTGAGGCTTGCCGCCTTGGCCCCGACCTCGCCGCCGGAGACCGGCGCATCGAGATAGTCGCAACCCAGGGCATTGATCTTCTGCGCGAAGACCTTGGTCTCCACAGGCGAGATCGAGCTCATGTCGACGACGGTCTTGCCTTTGGTCAGCCCTTCGGCGATACCGCTCGGGATCGAACAGCGCGGCCGCAACGTGCGGACGTGTCCGGCACCATGACGATGACGATGTCCGACTGCTGCGCGACCTCCTTGCCCGAGGCACAGACCTTGGCACCCTGGTCGATCAGCGACTTGCGCGGGCGGCCGCAGGTCGTAGACAAAGAGTTCATGCCCGGCGGCCAGCAGATGGCCAGCCATGGGGGTGCCCATGATGCCCAGTCCGACGAAACCTACTTTGCTCATGTCGATGCTCCTGAGTGAATTGATTGAAATGGCAATCTGACCGCTGGGTCAGTCCACGCGGAAACCTGTCGCGCAGCGCCTGCGTGGCGGCGCGGAAGAGGCCGAGATCGCTGCCGACGGCGACGAATGTCGCGCCCCATTCGAGATAGCGCCGGGCATCGGCTTCGACCGGCGCCAGGATGCCGCTGGGCTTGCCCTGTGCCTTCGCGCGCGTCGAAGACATGCCGGATCGCCTGCTGCACGTCGGGATGAGCGGCGTTGCCCAGATGGCCGAGCGCCGCGGCGAGGTCGGACGGGCCGACGAAGATCCCGTCGATCCCGTCCACCGCAGCGATGGCATCGATGGCGGCGACGCCAGGGGCGGCTCTCGATCTGCACGAGGACGCAGACGTTGTCGTTGACGGTCGCCAGGTAGTCGGCAATCGTGCCGTAGCGGTTGTGGCGCTGCGACACCGAGACGCCGCGGATACCCGCGGGCGGATAGCGTGTCGCCGCCACCGCGGCGCGCGCCTCGGCCTCGGATTCAACGAACGGGATCAGGAAGTTGTAGAACCCCGCATCGAGCAATCGCTTGATGACGACGGCGTCGTTCCAAGGCGGACGCACCACCGGCGCACTGGGGCTGTCCTTCAGCGCCATAAGTTGCGGGATGAAGCGTGCCGACATCGTTGGGCGCGTGCTCGCCATCGAGCAGCAGCCAGTCGAAGCTGGCCAGCCCCAGGACTTCGGTGGTGGTCGGATTCGCCAGCGACGACCAGCAGCCGATCAAAGGCTTGCGCGCCAGCAAGTCGCGGCGGAAGGTGTTGGGGATGCCGGTGTAGGGTGTCGTGGCTGTCATCGGGTTCGCCTCGGTAGCTCGGGTAGCGTTACTCCTTGAATGCTTCCTCGCGCTTCTTGCGCAGGGCCGGCAGCAGTACGACTACCAGCGCCACCGCGGATACCGCCAGCAGCGTGGCGCTGATCGGCCGGGTGACGAGCACCATCGCGCTGCCTTGGGAGATCAACATCGCGCGGCGCAGGAACTCCTCCATCATCGGCCCGAGGATGAACCCCAGCATCATAGGCGCCGGCTCGCAGTCGAGCTTGCGAAAGACATAGCCGAGGACTCCGAAACCGCCCATCAGGTACACGTCAAACGAAGTGTTGGACAGGCTGAACACACCGATGCCGCAGAACACCAGGATCGCCGGATAGAGGTAGTGATACGGGACCGAGATCATCTTCACCCACAGGCCGATCAGCGGCAGATTGAGTATCAACAGGAACAGGTTGCCGATCCACATCGACACCACCAGTCCCCAGAACAGCGCCGGCTGCTCGACCATCACCTGTGGTCCCGGCTGGATGCCGTGCATGATCAGGGCGCCGATCATCAGCGCCATCACGGGGTTGGACGGAATGCCCAGCGTGAGCATGGGAATGAAGGAAGCCTGGGCGCCAGCGTTGTTTGCCGCCTCGGGAGCCGCCACGCCTTCGATCGCCCCCTTGCCAAACTGGGCTGAGTTCTTCGACGCGTTCTTCTCCAGCGAGTAGGCGGCGAACGACGAAAGCATTGCTCCGCCGCCGGGCAGGATGCCCAGCGCCGAACCCAGCGCCGTCCCGCGCAGGATCGGCGCCACGATGCGCTTCAGATCCTCGCGGCCAGGCATGAGGCCGGTGATCGTGGTCTGAATCACCGACCGAGTCTTCTCGGTCTGCAGGTTGAAAATGATCTCGCCCAGGCCGAACACCCCCATCGCCACTACCACGAAGTTGATGCCGTCGCTGAGTTCGGGGATGTCGAACGAGAACCGGGGAAGGCCCGAGTTCACGTCCGTGCCGATCAGGCCCAGCAACAGGCCGAGGATGATCATGCCCAGCGCGTGCAAGAGGGACCCGCTGGCGAGCACGATCGAGGCGACGAGGCCTAGCACCATCAGCGAGAAGTAGTCGGCCGGGCCGAATTTCAAAGCCACTTCCGACAGCGGCGGTGCCGCCAGCGCGATCAGGAAGGTGCACACGGTGCCGGCGAAGAACGAGGCGATCGCCGCCGTCGCCAGCGCGGTTCCGGCGCGACCCTGGCGCGCCATCTGGTAGCCGTCGAGCGCGGTCACCACCGACGACGACTCCCCTGGGAGGTTGACCAGGATCGCCGTGGTGGAGCCGCCGTACTGAGCGCCGTAGAAGATCCCCGCCAGCATGATCAATGCCGTCTCGGGCGGCAGCCCGAACGTCACCGGCAGCAGCATGGCGATGGTGGCCACCGGCCCCAGGCCCGGCAGCACGCCGATCGCGGTGCCCAGAAAGACGCCGAGCAGACAGTAGAACAGGTTTACCGCACTGGCGGCGGTGGAGAACCCGATGGCGAGGTGATTGAGCAGGTCCATGGCGCGGCCTTCAGATGGTGACCCAGGTGCCGAGCAACGACACCGGCAATCCCAGCGCCTTCACGAAGACCAGCGCACAGAACACGATCAGCCCCACCATCAGCGTCAGCGCCCGCCAGTCGATGCGGAACTTCACGCTCGCTGCCGCACTGACCAGGATCAGCGTCGCGAGCGCCGCGACCAGGCCGGCGGGACGCAGCAACGCCCCGAATAGCACCGTTGCCAGCGTCACCAGCGCCATGCCCTTCCAGGCAATCGCCCCGATCGGCTCGCCCTTGGCGAAGAACGACCGGATCAGCGACGCGAGGCCGATCAGCAACAGCAGGCTCCCCAGTACCGTGGGGAAGTACGCCGGGCCCATCTTCGAACTCGAGCCCATCCCGTATTCGCGCGCGATCAGCACCGCCGCGGCGCCGAACCCCGCATACAGCAAACCCGCCCAGAAGTCTTTCGGACTGCGAATCGAAGCTGTCACTACCTGCTCCTCCTGCAATGGCGCGTTGGGTCTCTAGGTACCCACTCGGTTCTCGGTTCCTTAGGCTAACGTATCAGGCAGGGGCGCTTGTGATCGAAGTTCCATCCCGGGATCAGGTACTGCATTGCTGCCGCGTCGTCGCGGGCGCCGAGTCCGTGCTCGAGGTACAGGCAGTTCGCCTTCTCCACTTCCACCATGTCGAGCTCGATCCCGAGGCCCGGACGGTTTGGGACTTGTACCAGGCCCCCTTCGATCTTGAGCGGATCCTTTGTCAGCCGCTGGCCGTCCTGCCAGATCCAGTGGGTGTCGATCGCCGTGGTCTTTCCCGGTGCGGCCGCCGCGACGTGGGTGAACATCGCCAGCGATACGTCGAAGTGATTGTTTGAATGCGAGCCCCAGGTCAGGCCCCAATCGCGGCAGGTCTGCGCTACGCGCACCGACCCGGCCATGGTCCAGAAATGCGGGTCGGCCAGAGGAATGTCGACGGAATGCAGTACCAGCGCGTGGCTCAGTTGCCGCCAGTCCGTGGCGATCATGTTGGTCGCCGTCGGCAAGCCGGTGGCCCGGCGGAATTCCGCCATCACCTCGCGTGCCGAGTAGCCGTTCTCGGCACCGCAGGGGTCTTCCGCGTAGGCGAGCACTCCGTGCATATCCCGGCAAAGACCTACCGCCTCGTCGAGCGACCACGCGCCGTTGGGATCCAGCGTGACCCGCGCGCCAGGGAAGCGTTCGGTGAGAGCGGTGATCGCGTCGATTTCCTCGGCACCGGAGAACACGCCACCCTTCAACTTGAAATCATTGAAGCCGTAACGCGCCTGCGCCGCCTCGGCGAGCCGGACGACAGCGTCGGGCGTCAGCGCCACTTCGTGGCGCAATCGGCACCAATCGTCGTCCGCGTTGGGTTCGCTCGCATAAGGCAGTTTGGTACGGTGACGATCGCCGACGTAGAAGAGGTAACCCAGCATCTCGACGGCATCCCGCTGTTGGCCCTCGCCGAGCAGCGCCGCGACCGGCACACCGAGGTGCTGGCCAAGAAGATCGAGCAACGCGGATTCGACGGCAGTCACGGCATGAATCGTCGTGCGCAGATCGAACGTCTGCAGGCCGCGCCCGCCGGCATCACGGTGGGCAAACCGACGCTGCATTTGCTGCAACAGGCGCTGGTGCGACCCCAGTGGCTGTCCGACGATGAGGTCGCGCGCGTCCTCCAGCGTCAGGCGAATCTTCTCGCCGCCCGGCACTTCCCCGACACCGGTCCGGCCCGCGTTATCGGTCAGGACCAGCAGATTGCGGGTGAAGAACGGACCATGCGCCCCGCTCAGGTTGAGCAGCATGCTGTCGCGTCCCGCCACCGGGATCACCCGCAGGTCCGAGACCATCGGGGTTCTCGATACCCGATGCTCCATTATGCTGTCCATCTTCTGCCTCGTTGATTGCGAATAGCGACCGTGCAGGCCTCGGCTCAGGTCACGGGGGCCGGGTTGAAGAGCACGAGCGCGTTGTGCAGCTGCCAATGCTCGGCCCAGGTTTTTTTTCGACCACTGGCGACATCGAGCATCAGGCGGAAAAGCTCCCAGCCCACCTCGTCGATCGTCGCGCTGCCGTCAGCGATGCGCCCTGCGTTCACATCCATCAGGTCGTGCCAGCGGCGCGCCAGATCGCTGCGCGTGGCGACTTTTATGACCGGGACTTCGGCCAAACCGTAGGGTGTACCGCGGCCGGTGGTGAAGACGTGCAGGTTGATGCCGGCGGCCAGTTGCAGCGTGCCGCAGATGAAGTCGCTGGCCGGCGTGGCAGTGTAGACGAGGCCCTTGGTGATGCCCCTGTCCCGCAACTTCTCGCCTGGCGACAACACGCCCGAGATCGGCGCGCTGCCGCTCTTGACGATCGACCCCATCGCCTTCTCGACGATGTTGGACAGGCCGCCCTTCTTGTTGCCCGGCGTCGTGTTGGCGCTGCGATCGACCCGACCCTTGCTCAGGTAGTCGTCGTACCAGGCCATTTCGCGAATCATCGCGGCGGCGACTTCGGCGCTCGCGGCTCGCGCGGTCAACTGATCGATGCCGTCGCGCACTTCGGTGGTTTCGGAAAACATCACCGTGGCGCCCGCACGCACCAGCAGGTCGGTGCAAAAGCCAACCGCCGGATTGGCGGTGACGCCGCTGAAGGCATCGCTGCCGCCGCACTGGACGCCAACCACGAGTTTGCTCGCGGGAACGGTTTCCCGGCGGCGCACGTTCAACCGCTCGAGGTGTTCTTCGGCGGTCGCCATGATCGAATCGATCATCGACATGAATCCGATGTGCACCTCGTCCTGCAGGCACACGACATCGAGCTTCACGTCCTCATTCGCGCCGACATTGGCGGCGTTGCGCTCGTCGATGATGGCGAACGAGCCTGCCGGCAACAGGCGCTCCGGCTGCAGTTTCTCGCAGCCCAGGCTCACGACCATCACTTCGTTGCCGAAGTTCGGGTTCAGCGTGATGTTGCGCAGCGTGCGGATCGGGATGATCGCGTCGGGCGCGTCGATCGCCACGCCGCAGCCGTAGGAGTGCTCGAGACCGACCACGTCGTCGACATGGGGGTACTTCGGCAGCAATTCGTTTTTGATGCGTTTGACTGCAAATTCGACGACACCAGCCACGCACTGAACCGTGGTCGTGATCGCCAGAATGTTGCGGCTCCCGACGGAGCCATCGGCATTGCGGTACCCTTCGAAGGTATAGCCCTCGAGTGGAGCCAGCGGCGCGGTCTTTACGGTCGCGATCGGCAGGCCATCGAGCGAGCGGGCTGCGGGCATTTCGAGCAGGCGCTCGTGCACCCAGCTGCCGGCGGAAACGGCGCGTGTGGTGTGACCAATGGCGACGTTGTACCGCAGCACCGCATCGCCCGCCGCCAGATCGACGAGGGCGACCTTGTGTCCTTGGGGGACCCTCTCGACGAGCGTGAGTCCGGACGGAAACTGCGTGCCCGCCGGCAATCCGCCATCGTTGGCCACGATGGCGACGTTGTCGCGCTCGTGCATGACGATGTAGAGTGGCTCGACAGAAGTAGTCTCAGCCATGATCCGGGTTCCTCCGGCGTTCCCTCATCTGTGCCGCGGCTCGACACGCGTGCTGTACTGGCGAGGCAACGGCTCTGGTCTGGCGCCTCCAGACGCTTCGACCACGAGCCGCCGACCTGGTCGCCGAGTTACGCGGCGAAGCATGGTCAGTCCGCCGTGATTTTCCCTACCTCGATCACCTTCTTCCAGCGTGCGAACTCAGCCGCCTGAAAAGCAGTGAACTGTTCCGGCGTGTTGCCCACGATCTCGAAGCCGAGATCCAGCAGCTTGGGCTTTACCGTAGGGTCGTTCAAGCTCGCGACAATGGCCGCATGCAGTTTGGCTTTGATGTCCGCCGGCAATCCCTTCGGTGCGGCCACGGCTTGCCAGGAGTAGACGGTGACACCC
Organism: uncultured beta proteobacterium; assembly: GCA_963823215.1. Classification (GTDB taxonomy): domain Bacteria; phylum Pseudomonadota; class Gammaproteobacteria; order Burkholderiales; family Casimicrobiaceae; genus CAIWHR01. The sequence goes on along the minus strand of CAWGKT010000010.1, from coordinate 53,568 downwards.
TTTACGCCAGACTCTTCCATCGTCGGCACGTCGGGCAGCAGCGGCGAGCGCTTGGTGCTGGTGATGGCCAGGGCCCGCAGCTTGCCGGCCTTGATGTTGTTGAGGCCCGTATTGATGTTCATGAAGGTCGCATCGACCTGAGCGCCGAGCAAGTCGGACATTGCCGGCGCACCGCCCTTGTAGGGGATATGCACACCGGTGGTGCCTGTCTCCTGCCAGAACAATTCGGCTGTGAGGTGATCGCTCGTGCCATTGCCCGCCGAGGCGAAGGTCATCTTGCCGGGGTTCGCCTTTTCGTAGGCGATGACATCTGCCAGCGATTTGTGCGGCGAATTGGCGGGCACCGCCAACACGTTAGGGGCTTGCACGGCGACCGTGATGTAGTCGAAGTCCTTAAGCGGGTCGTAGCCCGGGTTCTTGATGAGATGCGGGCCAATCACAAACGGCCCGAGCGATGAGACGAAGATCGTGTAGCCATCGGGTGCCGCCCGTTTGGCCGCCGTGGCGCCGATGGTGCCTCCGGCCCCAGCCTTGTTTTCGACGACGAAGATGCCTTTGAATTTCTCCTGCAGCTTCGGGCTGAGCGTGCGGGCGATCAGGTCCGTCGATCCTCCCGGGGGAAAAGGCACCAGCAGAGTGACCGGCTTGTCCGGCCAGGTTTGCGCCTGAACGCCTGCAGCGACGGCCAATCCAACGGCCAGGGTGGTCAAGAACTTTTTCATGAGATGTCCTCCGAGTGATGACGCGCGCGGCGCGCCGAGCTTGAAAATGGGTTGGCCGAGTCGATTCGGTTCGTTGAAAGGAAGTGGCGATCGTTCGGCGCTAGGGCTGCGAGCCGACTTCCGCTCGCTCGCGAGTCCAGGCCCTGGCCTGTTCGCTTAACGTCACGCCGAGACCGGGCCGGGTCGGAACCAGCATGCGTCCGCCCTTGATCTCGAGGCGCTCGTTGAACAGGGGCTCGAGCCAATCGAAGTGCTCGACCCAGGGCTCGGTGGGGTAGGCCGCGCCGAGGTGTACGTGCAATTCCATCGCGAAGTGCGGGCCGAGCATCAGGCCGGCCAGTTCGGCCTGCGCAGCGATCTTGAGGAATGGAGTGATCCCGCCAACGCGCGGAGCGTCGGGCATCAGGTAATCCGCCGCCCGGTGGCGGATCAGTTCGCCGTGTTCGGCTGCACTGGTAAGCATTTCGCCGGTGGCAATCGGCGTGTCGAATTGCGCTGCCAGCGCCGCGTGGCCTTCGTGATCGTAGGCGTCCAGTGGTTCCTCGATCCAGATCAGGTTGAACTGCTCGAAGATGCGGCACATGCGCTGGGCGGTCGGCCGGTCCCATTGCTGGTTGGCATCGACCATCAGCGGCATGTCGTCACCAAGATGTTTGCGTACCGCCTCGACCCGCTTGACGTCGAGTGCACGGTCGGGTTGACCCACCTTCAGCTTGATGCCGCCGATGCCGCGCTCGCGCCAAGTGGCGGCATTCTCCAGCAACTGGTGCAGCGGTGTGTGCAGAAACCCCCCTGAAGTGTTGTAGCAGGCCACCGATTCGCGATGCGAGCCGAGCAGTTTGGCCAGGGACAAGCCCGCGCGTTTCGCCTTCAGGTCGTACAACGCGACGTCGAAGGCGCCGATGGCCTGCGTCGACAAGCCGCTGCGGCCTACGGAGGCGCCTGCCCAGCACAGCTTGATCCATAGCCTGGCGATGTCGCTCGGGTCTTCGCCGACGAGTACCGGTGCAATTTCCGTGGCATGCGCAAACTGTGCCGGGCCGCCGGCCCGCTTCGAGTAGCTGAAGCCCAGACCCTCGTGGCCACTCGCAGTCTTGATTTCCGCAAACAGCATGACGATCTCGGTCATCGGTTTCTGACGGCCGGTCAGGACCTTGGCGTCGCTAATCGGCGTGGCGAGCGGCAGATAGCAGGACGAGAGGCGGATCCACGCGATTCGATCGTCGGGGGCGGGCGTGCTTTTCGACATCATGGAAAACTTGTCTTCGTACAGTGACAACGCTTTCGACTGGCGTCCTGCCTGGTGCGCGCCACGACCTGCCTACCGCCCCCGGGACTGCGCGCCATCCTTCGTATCGCCGACAGCGACACCGGGGAATGTCCCTTCCGACCGGGTACCCAATCCGCCGCCACGGCTGCGGTGCCCTGCTCCTGATTTGCCGGATGACACCGATATCATTTGCGAATGATACCGATATCATCTATATTTGGCAAATGGTTTTTTGGCGGACCCAAACACCGCCAGCGATCCCCGGTTTCGCTACAGTTCCGAACCAAAGCGACCGTCACGCCGCCAAGTCCACCGCCAATGACCTCGTCTACGAGACCGCCGACGCTTGCCGACGTTGCCCGACATGCCGGCGTGTCGAAGATCACGGCGTCGCGCGCGTTGAGCAACCCGCAAGTCGTCGCCGCCGGCACGATCGAAAAGGTCCGCGAGTCCGTCGCGGCTACGGGATATGTTCCCAACCTGATTGCCGGCGGGCTGAAATCACGGCGCAGCCGCCTGGTGGCGGTGCTGGTGCCATCCATCGTAGTTTCTCAATTCCTGCCGACCCTCGACGCGCTGACCGAGACGCTGGGCGCCGCAGGCTATCAGCTGATCATCGGGCAAAGCGGCTTCGATCACTCGCGCGAGGATGCGTTGATCGACACCCTGCTCAGTCGGCGTCCCGACGGCATGGTGCTGATCGGGCCGGTGCATGGCGAGCGAACGCGCGCGCGTTTGCGCGCATCCCACATCCCCGTGGTGGAGGCCTGGGACTTGAGCGAGCAACCCGTCAACATGGTGGTCGGCTTTTCGCACCTGGCTGTCGGCGGGGCGGTGGCGCGCTATTTCCTGGACAGGGGCGTGCAACGCGTGGGCGTGGCGACCGGCAACGATCCTCGCGGCGCCACCCGGTTAAAAGGGTTTGTCGAAGCGATGGGTCGTGACATTCCCGTAACCATTGTGGATGCTCCCGGAACGATGCGACGGGGCCGCGCGGCGCTGAGGGAACTCCTGGGCAAGCAACCTGATCTGCAAGCGGTGTTCTGCAGTTCCGACCTGCTGGCCTTGGGGGCGCTGGCTGAAGCTCAGGCTCGCGGCTTGCGGGTGCCGGAAGACCTGGCGATCTGCGGTTTCGGTGGTGCCGAGTTCGCTGCGGACACGGAACCACCGCTGACCACGGTCCAGATCGATGGCGCAGCCATCGGCAGACTCGCGGCGCAGCTCATACTTGAACGCTGTCGTGGGCAAGTGGTGGAACAACGGGTGATTGATGTCGGCTATCGGATTGTCGAGAGGCAGTCGACCAATGGCATGACGCTTGAGGTGGCTTAGCTGTCCTAGCCGTAACTCGACCTGCCGGTCACTGTTGAATCAGGTTGCAAATCCTTCGATGCAGGATTCGGTGTGTTGCGAATCCTCAGCCTAGAGTGGCGTCCATCGCCATCGCCATCAACATCCGGGAGCAGCGCGTGAACTGCGACCTTCTCGACGCCCCGCGCCGCAGGCACTTCGCCGCCACTGGCCATCCGGGCAGCACTCGCGCGGCGCCATGAAGTCCATCGGACCGATGTCTGTAGCGGCGCTGGCGGCGTTGTGTTCGTGTGCCGAAGCCGATGCCGCCCGGTTGGCCCAGGATGCCGCGAAGGTCGACCTGGCCGCCGTCGAGGCGCGAGATGAACGCCCGAACCTGAGCGTCGACGACCGGCTGCGGGATCTGCTGCGCCACCCGGCGTTTGCAGGCCATGCCCGCCTGCTGCTGCCATGGGACGATCGAAGCTACGACGAAGCGCTGCCGCTGAAGCAGATCGGCTCGCTGCTGCCTTACCACCGTCACGTCGAGCCGCGCATCGTCGTCGAAGCGTTGAACCGAATGATCGACGACGTCCGTCGCGGCCAGGTGGTCTTTCATCGCTTCTACACGCCCGCCCAGAGGCGCGCCGATCCGACACGGGAGAACACGGGCCTCTTCTTCTTCCGAGGCAGGCCAGGGGCAATGTTCGCGCTGATTGCGCCTGGAGGGGGCTTCGCCTACGTCGGGTCTGTCCACGAAGGTTTCCCGCATGCGCAGCAGATCAGCCAGCTGGGCTACAACGCCTTCGTCCTGCGGTATCGCCCCGGGCTGGGCGAGCGGGCCGCCACGGAAGACATGGCAGCGGCACTGTCCTGGCTCTTCAGGCATGCCGCAGAACTTCGCATCGACACCGCCGGCTACTCCGTCTGGGGCAGTTCCGCCGGCGCGCGGATGGCCGCCAGCATCGGTTCGCAAGGCCCTGCAGGATTCGGCGGCGAAGCACTGCCCAAGCCTGCGGCCGTCGTGATGGCCTACACCGGCCACAGTCGGTTTACGTCGGACGAGCCACCGACCTTCGCCGTCGTCGGAGACCAGGACGGCATCGCGCCGCCTGCCACCATGGAGCGACGCGTCGCCGCGCTGCGCGCACAGGGCACGCCCGTCGAGTACCGCCGGTACGAAGGCCTCGGCCACGGCTTCGGGGTCGGCACCGGCACGAGCGCCGAGGGCTGGGTCGCCGAAGCGGTCCGGTTCTGGTCGGAGGTCACCCAGCGCCGTCGCTGAACGGCCTGCCGGAGCACGTCAGTGCGATATGCGTCGTGCAATGATCTCCCCGACCGGACCGCCCCATCGACTCACGGCGGGCTCCTCGGATGACGCGTCACGGGCCCTCGGTCCAGGAAGAAGTTTGGCAGGTGAGCAGGCAGACAAAGCTTGATGGATTGACAAGCCAAAGCCGACAATGGGTGCTGGAGGTCTCATCATGGCGATCAACGAACTCCGCTCCATTTCCATCTTCGTGACGGCCGCAGAGCTCGGCAGCCTGCGCAAGGCCGCCGCTGCACTGAACATCAGCCCCCAAGCGGCCAGCCAGGCCTTGGCGCAGCTGGAGCAGCACCTGGACGTGAGACTTTTCCATCGCACGACCCGCTCGACGGCGCTGACCGACGAAGGCCGGCGGTTCCTGGAAGAAGCTCAGCAGTCGCTGATCGGGCTGCGGTGAGCCCTGCAGACCGCCAGGCAGGCCAAGGACGAGATCTCGGGGCCGTTGCGCATCGTCGGGTCACGTTCGACGTTTCAGCCCGTACTCTGGCGACTGATCGACGAGTTCTGTCAGCAGTACCCAGGCATCGTGCCCGATGTACAGCTCGAAGATCGTGTCGGCAACTGGGTCGAAGACCGTGTCGACGTGGGCTTCCGGCTTGGCGTTTCGCCACATGACGGCGTGATCGCCGGGCGGCTCTTCCCGGTGCAACTGGTCATCTGTGTGTCTGCGGACTACGTTCGAACCTACGGCGCTCCGGAAAGCATCGCCGCGCTGCAGTCCCACCGGTGCAGCGTGTTCCGGAATCCGGGTACGGGCCGGATCGCTCCCTGGCGCGTCAAGTCGGGTGACGACGAAGTCCAGCAGCCCGTCGTACCCGCGATCTGCACCAACGACGAACTCCTGGAGCTGCACGCGGTACTGGCCGGGTGGGTGTTAGGCCAACTGGCGGGCGTGACGGCGGCGCCGTACATCCGCTCCAAGCAGCTGGTACCCCTGCTCGTCGATCACATGCCGGACCGGTACAGCTACTTCGTGTACTACGGCAGCCGAAGCGCGCAGCCGGCGCGCGCACGCGCATTCATCGACCTTGCTGCCAAACGGCTCGTCGACAACAGCGAGTACGTTCTGAGCGTGAAAGAACTGCGCGCGGCGGCACGCAGCGTCCGGGCAGTGCCTTCGTAAATGACTGCATTCGTTAATGAGGAATGTCGCCAGTGGTCAAACGCAGCCGACTGCAGCCCGTGAGCGACCGACGCGCGCAGGGCCATTGCGTCAATCCAGACGCGCGCCGGACGCCCGCATGATCGGCACCCACTGGTCGGATTCCACCCGGCGCGCGAATACGGAGGCATGATCGGCACACCAGACTTGTCCATCTGCTCGCGAACCGCAGGATCCGCGAGGACCTTGACCACCGCCGCGTTCAGCTTGTCGAGGATCGGCTCGGGAGTCCCGGCGGGCGCCCAGAACGCGTTCCACAAGTAGGCCCGGCGGGCTCATGGGTCCGGTCAATCCGGCGCGGTAGACGAGACGCGCGCGCGGCGGCTCGCCCGCAACAGGTAGATGCCGGAACCGATCAGCAAACCGATCCCGCACCACGCAAGCATGTTCGGCGTGTCGCCCCAGACGACGAAGCCGACGATGGTTGCGAACAGGACAGCGGTGTACCGGAATGGCACGATCAGCGACAGGTCGCCACGCCGTGTGCCGATCACGATCAGGTAATAGGCGGCCGCGAGGAATGCGGCCGCCACCGTGAGCAGTCCCATCTCGAACGCGTCGAAGGCGCGCCAGCCTTCGACCACCGACAACCCGCCGGCCAGCACGGTGACCGCAACCGTATTGGAGACCGTGATCAGTATGGACGGAACGCCGGCGGGCACGCGCCGGGTCACGAGATCGCGCACGGCGATCAGCACCGTCGCGACGAGGCAGACGAGCGCGTAGACGTTGAATCCCTCGCTGTGCGGCTGGATGATAAGCATGATGCCGACAAAGCCGAAACCGATGGCAATCCAGCGCGACGGGCCGACCCGCTCGCCGAGAACCGCGGCGAGGACGACGATGAAGAGCGGGGACGCCATGTTGATCGCGGTAGCGTTGGCGAGCGGAAGGTGGAACAGCGAAACGAGGAAGAGCAGGGACCCGATCGCATCGACGAGCCCGCGGACGGCCACCCACCCGCGCGCGATTTCCCGGATCCTGGGCATCGCGCCCATTGCCTGGGCCGCGGCCAGCACGAGCAGCGTGGCCATGACGCCGCGGATGAAGATCAGCTGAGCGGCCGGCATCGTCTGGCTCGCGTACTTGACCAGCGCGTCGTTGACGATGAAAAGGCCCATCGAGGCGATCATCGCCAGGATGCCGGCACGATTGGCGTGCAGATGCGAGCCACGTGCATCCGCTGCCGCCGCATGCGGACTCATACGTATTGCCACACGGCGGCTATGCCCAGTGCAGCGCGAGCGGGTCGAGCTCGCGCGCGAGCTCCAGCAACCCGGCCTTGGTCGCCGGGTGCAGGGCTTCGAGCGGATGGCGCACGGCGTCGCTCGCAATGACGCCGCCCGCCGCCATGACGGTCTTGGTCGCACGCAGGCCGCATTGCCGGTTCTCGAAGTTGATCAGCGGGAGAACGCGGGCATACGCCGCCACCGCTTCCTTGCGGCGCCCGGCGCGGTGATGCTCGAGCACGGGCTTGATGAGATCCGGCAGCAGAGCGCTCGGCATCGTGCCGGTCGCCCCCGCGTCGAGGTCCGCCATCAGCGTGATCGACTCCTCGCCGTCGAAAGGCCCGACGATCGCGTCGCCCCCGACCTCGATGAGGCTGCGCAGTTTTGCCGCAGCCCCGGGGACTTCGATCTTGAAATAGCAGACCGCCGGCACTTCGCGCGCGAGCCGCGTCAGAAATGATGCGGAGAGATTGGCACCGCTCAGCGGCGCATCCTGAAACATGATCGGCACGGCGGCGGCTTCGGCTACTCGCGCGAAATGCTCGAGCGTGCCCTTCTCGTCCGCGCGCAGCGTGGCGCCGTGGTATGGCGGCATCAGCATCAGCATGGCGGCGCCGGCCGCGGCGGCGGCGCGAGCCCGGTCGGCCGCGATGCGCGTGCTGAAATGGCTGCACGTCACGATGACCGGCACGCGGCCCGCCACGTGCGCAAGGCAGAGGTCGAGGAGGATGTTGCGCTCGTCATCGGTCAGCAGGAACTGTTCCGAGTAGTTCGCGAGGATGCAGATCCCGTCCACACCCTGATCGATCATGCAATCGAGAACACGACGCTGGCCGATGACGTCGATGTCGCCGGATGCCGTGAACGGCGTCGGCGCAATCGGGAAAATTCCTGCGAGCGATCTGGACTGGAATGGGTTCAACGGGAGAGTCTCCGGCGGGTCGGGTTGTTCCGGGCGGAATGGTAACCTGTTCGGCCGCAGCGCGCGGCATCGTCGGACTTTAACTTGGGTGAAGCGGGAGGAATGTCGTCGGGTCAATTTCCGGCGGAGGCCAGTTCCGTTGCCGGCAAGCCTTGCCATGCCTGCCGCAGGCATTCCTCGAAATCGCGCGTATACCGCGCCATGTCGAACAACGGGTAGGTTTCCCGGTTGGCGGCCAGCCGGGCGCGCAGCGACGCGAGCTCGCCGCGGTCCTGCGCGAGACGCCGCGCCAGCGCTTCGTAGTCGGTCTCGCTCGACGTCACGAGCTCGGGCAGGCCGATCGCGTGGAGCTGGCTGCCGGCAATTCGGCTGGCGAGCGTGTCTCCGGCGCGCGTGACCACGGGCAGCCCCGAGAGCAACGCGTCATTGGCCGTCGTGTGCGCGCCGTAAGGGTAGGAGTCGACGAACACGTCGGCGGCCGCCATGCGGGCGAGGTGGTCGGACACCGCATCCATTCGCGGCGCGAAGATCAGGCGCCCGGGATCGATGCCCGCCTGCCGTGCCTCGAGACGAAGATTCTCCAGCGCCTGCGCGCCAGTCCCGAGCAGCCAGAGGACGCTCCCCGGGACTGTGTGGAGGAGTCGCATCCACGTCGCGAACACATCGGGCAGGATCTTGTACGAATTGTTGAAACTGCAGAAGACGAATGCGCCCTCCGGAAGTCCGCACTCGGCGCGCGTGGGCCGTGGACCCCTGAGCGCGCGACGGGTATCGCTGGGGAACGACGTATGCGGCAGGTGCAGCAGCCGCTCCGTGAAGTACGGCTGCGACGCCTCCGGAGCGCCGAAGCGATCGACGCAGATGTAGTCGTACCATTCCGCGCCCAGGGTGCCCGGGAAGCCGAGGTAGTTCACCTGCACCGGCGCGGGTCGCTGCGCGAAAATCGCCTTTCGCGCGTGCGTCGTGTAGCCGTTGAGGTCGAGCAGGATCGCGATCTTGTCGTCCGCGATCCGCTGGACGATATCGCCGACCGGCATGGAACTGACATCGGCGAAGTGATCGAACGCCTGCTCGATGCGCGGGCCGAGCGGGCCGAGATCGCGTTCACGGATGCCGTACGCAAACGTCTCGAACCGATCGCGGTCGATGCGCTCCCAGAACTCCAGCGACAGGTACACCACCGCGTGGCGACGGAAGTCCGACGAGACGAAGCCGACGCGCAGGCGTTCTCCTGGCGCAATGGCCGGGCGCGGTCGTACGGCGGGCGTGGTTTGCCCCGAATCGCGCGCCCATCTCTGCGCGGTGCGCAGCTGCGCCAGCGGCGACGAGGGGATCGAGAGCAGCGTGAACGGATTGATCTTGCCGAACGCTTCGACGCCGCTGTCCTGTGGATCGGGGCCGGACTCGATCGCTCGATTGATCTCGGCATGCAATCCGGAAAGCCCACGCCAGGCACACTGATGCTGCCGCCCATGTGCGAGCATCGACAGCGCATAGGGATGTTGCGGACGAAGTTCCAACGCGCGCAGCCATGCAGATTCCGCGTCAGCGTAGCGTTGCTGCTCGGCACAGGCGCTGCCGATGTTAAGCTGAATGGCCAGGTTGTCGGGCAGCAGTCGCGCGGCCTCGCGGAAGCAGGTCTCCGCGGTGGCGAGGTGACCCCCCATCTGGTGTGCGAGGCCGCGTCGCACCCAGACCGGGCCGGGGACGTCGCGGCGGATGGCGCACAAGCGCTCGTAGGTCGCCGACGATTGGTGATACGCCTCGCGTTCGAACAGTACGCTCGCGAGGTTGCCGAGCGCATCCGGATGTTCCGGAGTGGCCGCAAGCACTCGGCGGAAGCAGGCTTCCGCGCCGTCGCGATCGCCGAGCGCTTGCAGCACGAGGCCGAGATTGTTGAGCAAGCCGGAATGATCCGGCGCCGATGCCAGCGCGCGCTCGTACTCCGTCCGGGCGGCATCGAGCTCGCCGCGATTCCGGCACAGATTGCCGAGGTGGAAACGCGCCTCTGCATCGTCGGGGGCGAGCTCGACGGCGCGGCGCCATGCCGCTTCGGACGCCGTGGGATCGCTCGCGCGCAGGATTTCGCCCAGCCGCTTCCACGCGGCGACGTCGGTCGGCGCTCGATCGACGGCGGCCCGGCAGTCCTGCAGCGTGGGCACCGTCACGGCCGGATCAGCCGGCGGCGAACCGCTGCAGCGCTTCGCGGTCGACCTCGACGCCCAGTCCCGGCCGGTCGTCGACATCGATCCATCCGCCGACATGCCGCACCGGACGATCGACGAGAAGCGAGCGGAACGGGTGATCCGAGCAGTCGTACTCGAACACCGGCTCGCGCTGGAAGAGCGACGGATTGGCGACCGGCAGGCTGGCAATCAGGTGCAGCGACGCGCGCTGGGCGACACCGGCTCCCCAGACGTGCGGGTTGACCTCGATGCCGTGCGCGACGCACAGCGCGGTGATGTGTCGGCAGGCCGTGAAGCCTCCGGCGGCGGCGATGTCGGGCTGGGCGATGTCCACGGCCTCGGCCTGCGCCAGGTTGCGGAACCCGAAGAGGGTGTACTCGCACTCGCCGCCCGCGATCGGGATGGCGAGCGCGCGCCTGACATTGCGATAGCCGGCGAGGTTCTCGGGAACCACAGGCTCCTCGTACCAGCGCAGCGCGTACGGCTCGAGTGCGCGGCCCAATCGGATGGCGTCCGCCTCGCCGTAGGCGTGGTTCGTGTCGACCATCAACGTCACCGGCCGATCGCCGAGCGCGTTGCGGATCGCGCGCATGACCGCGACGTCGTCCTCGATGCCGAACCCCAGCTTGACCTTCATGACGTTGAGGCCGGACTCGTAGTGCGCCAACGCCTCGGCGGCGAGACGGTTGGCTTCGCCCTGGCCCTGCACGCGGTAGAACCCCGTGGCGTAGGCTTCCACGCGGCGCCGGAACGCACCGCCGAGCAGACGCCAGACCGGCTCGCTGCGCGCCTTGCCGCAGAGATCCCAGAGCGCGATGTCGATGCCGCTGAGGCCACTGATCACCGCGCCCTTGCGACCGTAATCGCGGGTGCGGTTGTACATGCGGTGCCATAGCACCTCGGGCTCGCGCGGATCGCAACCGATCAGCAGGGGCGCGAACACGGACCGGATCGCCGCCGCGGCGATGTCGGGCGGCTGCAAGCCGACGCACAGCGCCTCACCCCAGCCGACGAGGCCGCCATCGGTGACCACCTCGACGATGACCGCCGCCCGTTCCGTCACCCAGCCCTGGGAGAACGCAAAAGGCGTGTCGAGGCGCGTGCGGAGCACGTGTGCATGAATTGCAGTGATCTTCATGGTGTCTGCGGGTTCGCGAACGCCAGCCGGAAGCGACGCCGACGTCAATGTCGCCGGGTACGGCTTTTCCAGGCCGTCGCCGGACCCGTACATATCCAGGTCAAGACCATGGTCACGGCGCGAGCGGCGACGCGAACCGCTCGTCGACGTCGATCCGGTAGCCGTTCGCGAGCCGGTTGGTCGCGTTCGCGAGGGCGATCACCGCCATCAGCTCGCCGAACATCTGCGGCGTCATCCCCTTCGCGCGCGCGGCGGCCGCGTGCGAATGGATGCAGTACTCGCAATTGTTCGTGACGCTGACGGCGACGTAGATCAGCTCCTTCACGAGCGGATCGAGCGCGCCTTCGGCCATGACCTCCTTGACGTTCGCCCAGGTGCGCGCCAGCGTGGCCGGGTCGTTGGCCAGCACCCTCCAGAAGTTGTTGATGAAGTCCGTCTTGCGCGTCGTGCGGATGTCGTCGTAGACGGCGCGCACTGCGGCCGACGCCCCTTCGTACTCGATCGGCGGTACAAGGGCCATCGCTGATCCTCCTGCGGCGGCTACGCGCCGACGATCAAAGTGTCGCCGCGATGATGCGGCGCAATTCCGGCGTGATTTCCGGCATCACGCCGAACCACGCCTTGAACGCCGGCCGCGCCTGATTCAACAGCATGCCCAGCCCGTTGACCGTGACGTTGCCGCGCGCGCGCGCCGCGGCCAGCAGCGGCGTCTCCAGCGGGACGTAGATGACGTCGGAAACGAGCGCGTGCGCGGCAGCGCGGCGAGCGAGAGATCGAGCGGCGGCTGGCCCGACATGCCCTGGCTCGTCGTGTTGACCAGCAACGCCGCGTCCGCCAGCGCGTCGTTGCGCTGCTCCCACGGCAACACCTTCACGACCGCGCCGACGGCCTGCGCGATATCGAGCGCGTGCTGCGGCGTGCGATTGAGCAGCCGGATCTCGCGCGCACCGGCGTCGGCAAGGGTCGCCACCACGGCGCGCGCGGCGCCGCCCGCGCCGAGCACGACGATGGGTCCGACATCCGCGCGCCAATCGGCCTGCGCGTCGCGCAGGCTCTGCACGTAGCCGAAGCCGTCGTTGTTGTAGCCGGAGAGCGTGCCGTCCCGCTCGACGACGATCGTGTTGATCGCGCCGATGCGCCGCGCGAATGCATCGACCCGGTCGACGAGCTGCATCGCGGGCACCTTGTGCGGGATCGTCACGTTGCATCCGGCGAAGCCGAGCGCCGCGAGTCCGCGCAGCGCGATCGGCGAGCCGCTCCGGCGCGACCGGCAGCAGCACGTACGCGCCGGAGAGTCCGTAATGATCGATCCAGTAGCCGTGCATCGTCGGTGATCGCGAATGCGCGACCGGCCAGCCCATCACGCCCGCGAGGTTGTATTGCCTGGATTCCGTCATGCGAAGTGCCTCAAGGGGCGTCCGTGCCCGCCGATTGCGCACGTGCTCGATTCGAGCCCGGCTGTTTCCCCTGCATTATCGCCCATGGCCGGGGAGGCTCGGGAGCATTCCCCGGTGCCGGCAGCGAACGCAGCTCGGCGCGTCCACGCCGTCGCGCACCGAGGGACGTCCTGACGTCGGCGCAATGTTGCCGACACAGAGTTCAGTCGATCGGTCCCCACGCGCCAAGGGTGTCGAGCGATTCTCCGCCGACCTGCTCGCGGAGGTAGCGGGGTCGCTCGGTCGGCGGGCACGGCGCGGTCCGTCGCGGCGGGCACGGCGGCAAGGATGCCGGCCCGCGTCTCGGCGTCGGCGATGGCGAGTTCCAGCGCGTCGCGGTCGGACCAGACGGGAGCGCCGGCAACGATCGAGAGATAGATCCGGCCCGTCGCCTGATCCGCGAAGTCGACCTTGCGGAACCGTTCAACGCACTGCCGGAGAAATCGCGCGTTGTTCTCCGGGCGCAGGACATCGGCATCGGGATACAACTGTTCCGGTGACCGTCGCATCGACGTTCACCCTGCGGAAGCGCTCGACGTCGAGCATGCGTTTGACGTCCAGTACGTGCAGCGAATCGTTCGAGCCGAAGGCGACCGTGCGCGGGCGCTCTCCCAGCGGCACGCTGTTGTCGAGAAATTCGAAGTGCACGTGCTTGTCGGCGCGCTGCACCCACGTGAAGAAGAGGTGCGGCATCCCCGAGTAGGCCTCGACGCCGTGTCCCAACGTGTCGTCGACCGCCTTGTAGCGTCCGACCTCGAGGCCGCGCTTCCAGGCGCGCTCCACCAGCGATTCCGGCGGCGTGATCATGAAGAACAGGTAGACGTTGTGACCGAATCGCGTCAGCAGGTTGCTGCCGGCCTCGTCCGAGTCGGGGGCGAAGCTGTCGAAGCGGAACCGGTCGATCAAGCAGGTGCGTCATTTCACCGCGCTGGGCCTTGTGCGCCATGTAGCGATCGAGCTTCTGGTCGACGATCTGCAATTCCTCGCCCGTGAACGCGCCGCCGTACCTGTAGGCCGGACCCAGCGTGGCGTAGTCGAGGAGCTGCTTGCGCCAGATGTCGGGACTGATGAGCGCGAATTCGCTCCAGCGCACGCCGATGTCTCCTGCGAGCTTTTTCTGGCGCGGGCGCAGCGTGCTCTTGCCGGACGCCGATGCCCCCTTGGTATTCATGACGACCGGCCGCTCCTGGCGGGGCAGCAGGACGAAGCCCTCTGCGGCGATGGCCTTCGCCAGCAGGGGCTCGATCTGCCGGCCGATGGCCTCGCTGCCGTACGCGTTGCAGGCCAGGTCCGTGGCGAGCGCCGCGATCGTGTCGCGGCCGCCCCAGATCCGGCCATGGCGCACGAGCAATGCCGAGCCGACCCGCGCCAGCGCACGACAGGCAGTCCTCCGCATCGCGTCGCCGTCGGTCCGTGCCCTCGTCTCCCAGACGGCGACCAGCGCGCTCTGGGCATCGGCGCCGGGATCGGGCGCGGCCCGCGGACGCCGGTCGCGCGCGAAGAGGCGCGCGCAGTCGGGATGCGGGCGATCGCGACGTCGCGGTGTCCGCTGCCGCCGGCACGGGGTACAGCGGGTCGAGTTCGGTCGCGATGATCGCGGATAGCTGTTGCCGCAGCACCTCGTGGCCGGCACAGATCGCGGCGAGTTCAGGTGCGACGTGCCGAGCAAGCACGACGCCCACGATGTGGCGAAAATTGATGCCGAGGTCCTCGATCTTCTCGCCGTCCGGAACCGAAAAGTCGGCGGTCACGCGGATCAGCAACTCGTGCAGCGCAAGCCGCTCCGGGCGGAACGCCACGAGCTCGCTGCAGTCGAGACCGGTCAGGTCATGCAGCTCTTCGGTCCTCGTCACGTCGGTGAACGAATTTTCGGGCCGGTAGAGCGTGGCGAGATGCCGGATGTCGCGCGGAATGCGGGAAGTGATCCCGGGGTTCCAGGGACCGAATGCCGTCTCGCCGCAATCCACAGCGGTGTTCATCCATGCCACCCTACCACGCCCGCGCCATTCGCCGCGCCGCGGCGAGTCCTCGATCCGGCGGGTGTTGACAGCTAAATGCTTTAGATGTCAAATAACTATCCGGGCAGCGGCAGAGCCCTCGCGGCGGCGGGGTGGAGGAGACGGATGAAGATCGTGTGCATCGGCGGCGGGCCGGCCGGCCTCTACTTCGGCATCCTGATGAAAAAGCAGGATCCGGCGAACGAAATCGTCGTCATCGAGCGCAACCGGGCGTACGACACGTTCGGCTGGGGCGTGGTGTTTTCCGATCAGACGCTCGGCAACCTCGTCGCCGCCGACGAGCCGACGGCGAGGACGATCCTGCAGTCGTTCAACCACTGGGATGACATCGACGTATTCTTCAAGGGTCGCAGGATCACGTCGAGCGGCCACGGTTTCTGCGGGATCGGCCGCAAGCGGCTGCTGAACATCCTGCAGGCGCGCTGCGAGGAGCTCGACGTCAGGCTGATGTTCGAGACCAACGTGACCGACGAGTGTGCCGTGGCGGCCACCCATGGCGCGGATCTCGTGATCGCCTGCGACGGCCTCAACAGCGGGATTCGGGCCCGCTACTCCGATGTCTTCCGGCCCGATGTCGAAACCCGTCGCTGCCGCTTCGTCTGGCTCGGCACGAAGAAGCGGTTCGACTGCCTTCACGTTCGCCTTCGAGGAGACGGAGCACGGCTGGTTCCAGGCGCACATCTACCAGTTCGACGGCGACACTTCGACGTTCATCGTCGAGACGCCGGAGGACGTGTGGCTGAAGGCGGGTCTCGACCGGATGGGCCAGGAGGAGGGCATCCGCTACTGCGAGCGGCTCTTCGCGGCGCAACTCGACGGCCATGCACTGCTGTCCAATGCCGGGCACCTGCGCGGTTCCGCGATCTGGATCCGGTTTCCGCGCATCGTCTGCGGCAACTGGGTGCACCGGATCGACGTCGACGGCAGGGCGGTGCCGGTCGTGCTGATGGGCGATGCGGCGCACACGGCGCACTACTCGATCGGCTCGGGCACCAAGCTCGCGCTGGAGGACGCCATCGAGCTCGCGCGCTGCTGCGCAACCCGCGGCGCCGAGAGCATGGACAGGGTACTCGCCGTGTATCAGGACACGCGCTCGGTCGAAGTGCTGAAGATCCAGAGCGCGGCGAAGAACTCGATGGAATGGTTCGAGAACGTCGACCGCTACACGCGCCTCGAAGCCGAGCAGTTTGCCTACTCGATGCTCACGCGCAGCCAGCGCATCCCGCACGAGAACCTGCGCCTGCGCGACGCGGGTTACGTTGCACATTACGAAAACTGGGTTGCCGCGCGCGCTTTCGCGCAGGCGGGCATGCCCGTGCCGCAGAATTCGCGCAGCATCCCGCCGATGCTGACCCCGTTCCGCGCGCGCGGCGTCGTCCTGAAGAACCGGATCGCCGTGTCGCCGATGGCCCAGTACTCGGCACGGGACGGCATCCCCGGCGACTACCACCTCGTGCACCTCGGCGCGCGCGCAATGGGCGGGGCCGGGCTGGTATTCGCCGAGATGACCTGCGTGTCGCCAAATGCCCGGATCACGCCCGGCTGCCCCGGTCTGTGGAACGATGCACAGCGCGACGCCTGGAGCCGCATCGTCGCCTTCGTCCACGCCGAGACCGACGCGAAGATCGCCATGCAGCTCGGGCACGCGGGCGCCAAGGGCTCGACGTGCGTGCCCTGGGAAGGCGGCGAGGACCGGCCACTTCCCGCCGGCAACTGGCCGCTCGTCGCCGCCAGCGCGCAGCAATATCTCGCCGGCGATTCGCAAACCGCGAGCGCCGCCACGCGCGACGATCTGACGCGGATCAAGTCCGATTTCGTCGCCGCGACCCGACGCGCCGCGGAGGCCGGGTTCGACTGGCTCGAACTCCACTGCGCGCACGGGTATCTGCTGTCGTCCTTCATCTCGCCGCTCACCAACCGGCGCGACGACGAACACGGCGGCGATCTCGCCGGCCGCTGCCGGTATCCGCTCGAGGTCTTCGCGGCGATCCGCGCCGCGTGGCCGGTGGATCGGCCGATCAGCGTGCGGATCTCCGCGCACGACTGGGCGGAAGGGGGCATCACGCCCGACGATGCCGTGGCCATCGGCCGGCTGTTCAAGGCCGCGGGCGCGGACATGATCGATTGCTCGTCGGGGCAGGTCGTTCCCCACGCGAAGCCGGTCTACGGGCGCATGTACCAGACGCCGTTCGCCGACCGGATCCGCAACGAGGCGGGCATTCCGACCATCGCCGTGGGCGCGATCTTCGAGGCCGACCACGCGAACAGCATCATCGCCGCGGGCCGCGCCGATCTTTGCGCCATCGCGCGACCGCACCTCGTCAACCCGGCGTGGACGCTGACGGAGGCGGCGAAGATCGGCTATCCCGACGTCGAATGGCCAAAGCAGTACCGTTCGGCGAAAAGCCAGCTCGAGCGGAACATCCTGCGCGAGCGGCAGGCTGCCGCCGCCAATGCCGGACTCACGCCGCAGCAGATCGCGGCCAAGCTGCTCGACGGCTGACGGCACCTGAGGAATTGCGCCAGGTCGGCGCGTGCCGGCCCCCGTCATTCATGAACGAGAAAGGGCAACCCATGGAATTCCTGCAGCCCCCGGGCTGGATGCGGCCCCGAGGCTATGCGAACGGCGTCGCCACGAACGGGCGGCTGGTGTTCGTCAGCGGAATGGTCGGTTGGGATGCGCAGGGCGTTTTCCGAACGTCGGAGTTCGCGGGCCAGGTGCGACAGGCGCTCATCAACGTCGTTGCCGTGCTGGCCGAGGCCAACGCGCGGCCCGAGCACATCGTCCGGATGACCTGGTACGTTTGCGACAAGCGGGAATACGTCGCCGCGTACCCGCAGATCGGGATCGCGTATCGTGAGATCATCGGCAGTCATTTTCCGGCGATGACGGCCGTGCAGGTCACGGCGCTGATCGAGGATGCGGCGAAGGTCGAGATCGAAGTGACGGCAGTGGTTCCGGACTGAGAGGGACGTGCAAGATGACCGACACACCCGCAATGTTCACGCCGTGGGACAACCCGATGGGGACCGACGGCTTCGAGTTCATCGAGTACGCGGCGCCCGACCCGGAGGCCATGGGCAGCATGTTCGAGCGGCTCGGTTTCGCGGCGGTCGCACGGCACCGGCGAAAGAAGGTGACCCTCTATCGGCAGGGCGAGATCAATTTCATTCTCAACGCCGAACCGGACAGTTTCGCCCAGCGTTTCGCCCGCCTGCACGGTCCCTCCATCTGCGCGATCGCCTTTCGCGTCGCCGATGCCGGGCGCGCGTACAAGCGCGCGATCTCGCTCGGCGCCTGGGGCTACGATTCGACGGGGGGGCCGGGCGAGCTCAACATTCCGGCCATCAAGGGCATCGGCGACTCGATGATCTATCTGGTCGACCGGTGGCGGGGCAAGGACGGCGCGCAGCCCGGCGAGATCGGCAACATCGGCATCTACGACGTCGACTTCGAACCGATCCCCGGGGCACCCCAGGATCCCCCGGGCCATGGCCTGCTGTACATCGATCACCTGACGCACAACGTGCATCGCGGACGGATGGACGAGTGGTCGGGTTACTACGAGCGCCTGTTCAACTTCCGCGAGATCCGCTACTTCGACCTCGAGGGCCAGGTCACCGGCATCAAGTCGCGCGCGATGACGAGCCCCTGCGGCAAGATCCGCATCCCGATCAACGAGGAAGGCCAGGAGAAAGCGGGCCAGATCCAGGAGTACCTCGACCGCTATCATGGCGAGGGCGTGCAGCACATCGCGATGGGCTCGGCCGACCTGTACCGGACCGTGGACGCGTTGATCGCAGCCGGCGTCAAGCTGCTGGCCACGCCGGACACCTATTACGAGCGGGTCGACCACCGGATACCCGGCCACGGCGAGCCGCTCGCGGAGCTCAGGCGGCGCAACATCCTGATCGATGGCGACGCCGGCAAGCTCCTGCTGCAGATCTTCTCGGAGAATCAGTTCGGGCCCGTCTTCTTCGAATTCATCGAGCGCAAGGGCAACGAGGGATTCGGCGAGGGCAATTTCAAGGCGCTGTTCGAGTCGATGGAGCAGGATCAGATCCGTCGCGGCGTGGTGAACGCATGAGCCGGCCGGGCCGCCCCAAGGGCGAATACCGGAGTGCGTAGCACGAAGGTCCTCCAGTGACCGCGCCGCGCCACCCGGGCGGTGAAGCACGCCTGGGCGAAACCGCGACGGTCCTTGTAGAATGCCGAGCGTCGTGCCGGGCGAGCCGGCGCACGGCGGCGCCCATCCGGGAACTTCTATCGATGCATGCCTTACCCCCCGTTCGACCTTTCTGGTGCGCACTTGCGTTGCGCATGCTGCTGGTTGCGGTGCTCGCGGGCGCGGGTGTATCCGCGCCGTTCGCGCAAACGGGCTCGGTGCCGCTGATCGTGTTGCGACCGGAGATCGCCACGCCTTTGCAGGCGGCGCAGGAGCTCGTGCGCGCCGGCAAGTTCGACGAAGCGCTGGCCAAGATCCGCGAGGCGGACGCGGTCCCCAATCGCACGCCCGGCGAGATCCTCGCCATCGACCGCCTGCGTGGCGTAGCCGCTTCCGGTGCGGGTGATATCCCCACCGCCACACGATCCTTCGAGGCGGTCGTCGACGCCGGAAGCCTGGAGCCCGCCGATCGGGCGCGCCTGACGCAGGCGCTGGCGCTGCTCTATTTCCAGGGCAAGGACTTTCCGAAAGCCGCGACCTGGGCAGCACGCTATCTGCAGGAGAACGGGACGCACGCCGACATGCGTTGGCTGCTGATCCGCGCGCAGTATCTTGCCGACGATTGGGCGAGCGCCGCGCGGGAGTTGCGCGCCGATGTCGACGCCGGTGTCAGGAGCGGCGTTGCCCCACCCATGGAGCGGCTGCAGTTGCTCGCGAACTGCTACACCAAGCTCGGGGACAACGCCGGGTACGTCCACGCGCTGGAAGCGCTGCTCGCCTTCTACCCGAAGAGGGAATATTGGGCGGACGCCATTCGTCGGATCGAGGCGCGGCCGGGTTTCGCCGATCGGCTGGCGCTCGACGCGCTGCGCCTGCGGCAGGCCACCGGTGTTCTCAGCGCCGGCGCCGACTACTCGGTCATGGCTGAGCTCGCGTTGGCCGCGGGCCTGCCCGCCGAGGCGAAGCGCATCGCCGACCAGGCGTTGGCATCCGGCGCGCTCGCGACGGGCGCGGACGCCGACAAGCAGAAGCGCTTGCGCGACACGGCGGCGAGGCAGGTGGCCGAAGATCAGAAGCAGCTCCCGCAGAGCGTCAAGGCCGCCACAGCCGCGCCCAATGGCACGGCGCTCGTCAACCTGGGCTTCGTTTACGTGAGCGACGGTCAGTTCGACCAAGGCATCGCGCTGATGGAGCAGGGCATGCAGAAGGGCGGCTTGAAGTCGCCCGACGACGCGAAGCTGCACCTGGCGATTGCCTATCTCGCGGCGGGCCAGAAGGCCAAGGCCGTCGCAGCTTTCCGCGACGTCGGCGGCGCCGACGGCACGGCTGATCTCGCGCGTCTATGGTCGATCCACGCGCAGCGGCAATAGGAGCCTGCCGGCGGTCGCGGTTTGGCGCGACCGGACGATGCGCCATCTGCTGAAGCTGCTTTCACTCGTGCCACTGCCGGTCCTCTATCCGGTCGGCTGGGTCATCTACGTCGTCGTGTTCCATGTTCTGCGCTGGCGCCGCGACCAGGTGGCCAACGACATCGCGCTCGCATTTCCGGACCGGGACGCGGCCGAGCGCGCGGGCATCCTGCGGCAGTCCTACCGCAACCTCGCGGATGTCGTGATGGAGGCGCTGTGGGGTTTCAGTGCCAGCGCCGAAGCGCTGGCGCGCCGCGTCAGCTTCGAGAACACGGCTCCGATCGATGCCGCGGTCGCCGCGCGGCAATCGGTCGTGTTGCTGACGCCGCACTTCTGCAACTGGGAGTGGCTGCTGCCGGCCGGCGGAGCGTGTTTCGGATTGCCGATCGACGCGGTGTACCAGAGGCAACGCGTCGCGTCGATCGACCGGTTTCTGCGCGAGGCGCGCTCGCGTTTCGGCGGCATGCCGATTCCGCGCGAGGATTTCGTCTACCAGCTGATGAACCGCGCGGGCACGCCGCGCGGTTATGCGCTGATCGCCGACCAGACGCCCCCGCGCGAAGGCAAGAAGCACTGGTCCCGCTTCCTCAATCGCGACACGGCCTTCTTCGTCGGCGCCGAGAAGGTCGCGCATTTCCTCGATTCGCCGGTGCTCTACGTCGCGATGCGGCGCGTCGCCCGGGGTCGCTATGCGGTGCGGCTCATCCCGCTCGCGTTGCCGCCTTTCGACCGCGACGCCGGCGCCGACGAAACGCCGATCATGGAGCGTTTCGCGCGGCAGCTCGAGGCCGCGATCCAGGAAAGCCCCGCGGACTGGCTGTGGCTGCAGAAGCGGTGGAAGTATCCCAAGCCCGAGCGCGCGGAGGAGCCGGGGAACCACCGGAGAGGCAAGCGATAACAGGCCGGGGCAGCGGGTGCCGCCGGCTCAACCCGGCGCATTGCCCGTCATCGAGCGCCCCGCCAGAGCGCGACA
The DNA here is from genome assembly GCA_963823215.1 of uncultured beta proteobacterium. Lineage (GTDB taxonomy): Bacteria > Pseudomonadota > Gammaproteobacteria > Burkholderiales > Casimicrobiaceae > CAIWHR01. The sequence goes on along the minus strand of CAWGKT010000010.1, from coordinate 32,320 downwards.
GTCGCCAGCCATTCGTCCGGGACCTCGGCGTACGACAGCGACCAGTGGCCGGGAAGGTAGGGAGGCGGCCCGTCGACGAGGCGCGGCGGCTTCGAAATCTCGACGTCGAGCCGCCGGAACGGTGCGGCGATTCCGTCGCCCGTTGCCTTGCTCATCGCTTCCTTGCATGTCCAGTGACGCAGAAAGCGCTGCCGTCGCACGTCGGGCGCAAGGTCCGCGAGTGTTGCCTGCTCCCGTGGCGACAGGAATTTCCGCGCGAGCCGATCGGCGCCGACTTCCCGGTCCCTGTGCTCGATATCGACACCGACGCGGGTCCCCGCCACGAGGCCGCAAGCGATGGCGATCAGCGCGACACCGCGCGTGTGCGAGACGTTGAAGTCGATGCCGGAGCGGGCGTCGGCAAGCTCGGGACGGCCGCGCAGGCCTCGGCGGAGGGCCACTGCGGCAGGGTCGACGCCGAGCGTGCTCCCGAGGGCCATGCGTAACGCGGCGCGCCCGGCGATCCAGCGGATTCGCAAAGTATCCGTGCCGAAGCGCTCGGCGCGAGCCGATTCCTCCGGGGAAAGCAACGATGCGATGCTGTCAATGTCCTCGCCGCCGCACTCGAGCCTGCACCACCAGAGGCGCACCCCGGGGGCTGCCGCCGGCAGCTCGCGCGGGAGGAGCCGGGCAACTCGTTGGCCGCGAAGGGCGCAGGCATGGGGAGCGGCTTCCATGGAGGGCGGGCGCTGTCAGGTGGTGGGCGCCCATCCTACTGCGGGCGCTCGGCAGGCGCCAACCTCTAGCCCGGGCCCCGGCATTCCCTGGGCCGGTCCCCCCCGGGCGGGAAGCGCCCCGAACCGGCAGGCGGTCTTCAAATTCGTCAGATTTTCTGATACTATTGCTGTGGATAAGTGGTGGAAATGGGCTGGACGCAGCCCATTTTTTTTTGGCGCAACCCTTTTGCATGGCGATGAACCTGGGCGAACTTCTGGAAAAGACGTTGCCCCCGATGGGGTACGAGCTGGTCGATTGGGAGAGTTCTCCCAAGGGCCGGTACGTGCGCGTGTTCATCGACAAGCCGAAGGGCGTCAGCGTCGAGGACTGTGCCCGCGTCAGCCGACAGCTGACGCGGCTGTTTGCGGTCGAGAACGTCGATTTCGACCGGCTGGAGGTGTCGTCGCCCGGGCTGAACCGGCCGCTGCGCAAAGCGGCGGATTTTCTCCGGTTCACGGGCGAGGAGGCCGAATTCCGGCTGGCGAATCCCGTCGCGAACGTCCGCCGCATCAAAGGCATCCTGCAGGGCTTCGCGGACGGCGCCGTCCTCGTCGCGACCCAGCAGGGCACGACGACGATCCCGCTCGCCGACATCGATCGCGCGCGGCTCGTACCGAGGATCGAGTGGAGAAAAGCAACATGAATCGGGAACTGCTGCTGCTGGTCGACGCGCTTGCGCGCGAAAAGAACGTGGCGAAGGAAATCGTGTTCACGGCGCTGGAGTCGGCGCTCGCCTCGGCGACGAAGAAGCGCTTCGCCGCCGAGATCGACGCGCGCGTCTCGATCGACCGCGAAACGGGCGATTACGAATCGTTCCGCCGCTGGACGGTCGTGCCGGACGAAGACCACGAGGAGCCGGCCTACCAGATCGCAATCACCGATGCTGCGGAACGCGGCACCGACCTCAAGCTTGGCGACGTCATCGAGGAGCCGCTCGAGCCCGTCGAGTTCGGCCGCATCGGCGCGCAGGCGGCGAAGCAGGTGATCCTGCAGAAGATCCGCGACGCCGAGCGCGAGCAGATCCTGAACGACTTCCTCGAGCGCCAGGACAACCTTTTGACGGGCACGGCCAAACGCATCGAGCGCGGCAACGTGATCGTCGAGTCCGGTCGCATCGAGGGCGTGATCCCGCGCGATCAGCTGATCCCGAAGGAAATGCTCCGGGTCGGCGACCGCATCCGGGCCTTCGTCACCAAGATCGACCGCACGGCAAAGGGCCCGCAGCTCATCCTGTCGCGGATCGCGCCGGAATTCCTGATGCGCCTGTTCGAGCTCGAGGTGCCCGAGATCGAGGAAGGCCTCATCGAGATCAAGGCCGCGGCGCGCGACCCCGGCATCCGCGCCAAGATCGCCGTCAAGTCGAACGACCCGCGGCTCGACCCGCAGGGCACGTGCATCGGCATGCGCGGCTCGCGCGTCACCGCAGTGACCAACGAGCTCGCCGGCGAACGCGTCGACATCATTCTCTTCTCGGAGGATCCGGCGAAGTTCGTCATCAACGCGCTGGCGCCCGCCGAGATCTCGTCGATCGTGGTCGACGAGGAGAAGCACAGCATGGACGTCGTGGTGGACGAGGAGAACCTCGCGATCGCGATCGGACGGCTCGGCCAGAACGTGCGCCTCGCCTCGGAGCTCACGGGTTGGGAACTGAACCTGATGAGCGTCGAGGATTCGCAGAAGAAGCACGACGAGGAAGGCCAGCGTCTGCGCCAGTTGTTCATGGACAAGATCGACGTCGACGAGGAGGTCGCGGACATCCTGATCGGCGAGGGCTTCACGTCGCTCGAGGAGATCGCGTACGTGCCGCTGAACGAGATGCTCGAGATCGAGGCGTTCGACGCCGACACGGTGAACGAGCTGCGCAGCCGCGCGCGCAACGCGCTGCTCACGGACGCCATCGTGCGCGAGGAGAACGTCGAGAACGTCGAGGAGGCGCTGCTCGGACTGGAGGGCATGGACACGGAGATCGCGAGCGCGCTCGCGGTGCACGGCATCACGACCCGCGACGCGCTCGCCGATCTTGCCGGCGACGAGCTGGTCGAGCTGACCGGCATCTCGGAGGAGCGCGCGCAGGAGCTCATCATGAAGGCGCGCGCGCACTGGTTCGAGGAAGCACCGGCTGAAGCCGAGCACGCGGCCGTGGCGGCAGCGCCGGCGCAGCACTGAGCAAAGCGCACGGGAACAGGGAAAGCGGGAGAAGCACATGGCGCACACGACGATTGAGCAATTCGCGACGGAGCTGAAGCTGCCGCCGGGCGCGCTGCTGGAGCAGCTGACCAAGGCGGGGGTGGCCGGCAAGAACGAAGGCGACGGACTGTCCGAGCAGGACAAGACGAAGCTGCTCGAGTACCTGCAGAAACAGCACGGGGCCGCCGGCGAGCCCAAGAAGAAGATCACGCTGACGAGGAAGCAGACCACCGAGATCAAGGCCGCCGGCTCCACCGGCAAGGCGCGCACGATCCAGGTCGAAGTGCGCAAGAAGCGGGTTTTCGTCAAGCGCGACGAGACCGAGACGGCGCCCGTGGTCGAGGAGCCGGTCAAGCCGGTCGCGGCCCCGCTCATCAGCGCCGAGGAGCTCGCGGCGCGCGAGGCGGAGGAAAAGAAGGCGCAGGAGCTGATCGCCCGCCAGCAGGAAGAGGTGCAGAAGAAGCAGGAGCAGGTGGTCAAGCGCAAGACGAAGAAAGAGCGCGAAGCCGAGGAGGCGGCGGCCAAGGCCGCTGCGGACGAGGCTGCCGCCGTCGCGGAAGCCGCCAAGGCGACCGAGACCGCCAAACCCGGAAAGGCGCCTGCCGCGAAGACTGCCACCGAGGGCACGTTGCACCGTCCTGCGGCCAAACCGGGCGAGCGGGCGAAGCCGGTCAAGAAGAGCGGCGCGGGATTCCAGGAGGAGGCCGCACGGCGCCGCGCGCTCAAGCTGCGTGGCGATGTGACCGGCGGAACTGCGGCCGGTGGCTGGCGGCAGCCGAAGGTCGGCGGCCGGCGCCACGACGAGGAAGGCGGCGAAGGCGCCGTGCCAGGGGCGGCGAGTCCCGTCATCCGCGACGTGACGATCCCCGAGACGATCACGGTGGCCGAGCTCGCGCGCAAGCTGTCGGTAAAGGCGGCCGAGGTCATCAAGGCGCTGATGAAGCTGGGGCAGATGGTGACCATCAACCAGGTGCTCGACCAGGAGACGGCGATCATCCTGGCCGGCGAAATGGGGCACAAGGCCAAGGCCGCGCCGCAGGACGACCCCGATGCGCTGCTCGCGGAGTCCGAAGCGACCGACGTCGAAGCAGAACCGCGGCCTCCGGTCGTGACCGTGATGGGCCACGTCGACCACGGCAAGACGTCGTTGCTCGACCACATCCGCCGCACGCGCGTGGCGAGCGGCGAGGCAGGCGGCATCACGCAGCACATCGGCGCCTACCATGTGCAGACGAAGAAAGGCGTGATCACGTTCCTCGACACGCCGGGCCACGAGGCATTCACGGCCATGCGCGCCCGCGGGGCGAAAGTCACCGACATCGTGATCCTGGTCGTCGCGGCCGACGATGGCGTGATGCCGCAGACCAAGGAGGCGATCGCGCACGCGAAGGCCGGCAACGTGCCGATCGTCGTTGCGATCAACAAGATCGACAAGCCGGAATCGAACCTCGAGCGCGTCAAGCAGGAGCTCGTCGCCGAAAGCGTCATTCCGGAGGAATATGGCGGCGAGGCGCAGTTCATCCCGGTCTCCGCGAAGACGGGGGCGGGCATCGACGACCTGCTCGACGCGATCCTGCTGCAGGCGGAAGTGCTGGAGCTGAAGGCACCCCGGAACGCGCCAGCGCGGGGCATCGTCATCGAGTCGCGCCTCGACAAGGGCAAGGGGCCGGTGGCGACCGTGCTCGTCCATTCGGGCACGCTCAAACGCGGTGACATCGTGCTCGCCGGGGCGGTGTTCGGCCGGGTGCGCGCGATGACGGACGAGACTGGCAAGGCGGTGACGAGCGCAGGTCCGGCCATCCCCGTGGAGATCCAGGGTTTGTCCGACGTCCCGCTCGCCGGCGAGGACGTGATGGCGCTCGGCGACGAGCGCAAGGCGCGCGAGATCGCGCTGTTCCGCCAGGGCAAGTTCCGCGACGTGAAGCTTGCGCGGCAGCAGGCGGCCAAGCTCGAGAACATGTTCGACCAGATGGCCGAGGACGCCGTCAAGTCGCTGGCGCTGATCGTCAAGGCCGACGTCCAGGGCAGCTACGAGGCGCTGGCGCAGGCGCTGACGAAGCTTTCGACGGGCGAGGTCAAGGTCAACATCGTGCACGCCGCCGTGGGCGGCATCACCGAGTCCGACATCAACCTGGCGCTTGCATCGAAGGCGGTCGTCATCGGCTTCAACGTGCGGGCCGACGTCGCCGCCCGCAAACTGGCCGAGCACAGCGGGGTCGACATCCGCTACTACGACATCATCTACGACGCGGTCGACGAGGTGAAGGCGGCGCTGTCCGGCATGCTGACGCCCGACAAGAAGGAGAGCCAGATCGGCCTGGTCGAGGTGCGCGAGGTCTACAAGATCTCGAAGGTCGGCACGGTGGCCGGCTGTTACGTGCTCGACGGCGTCATCAAGCGCGGCTCGCGCGTGCGCGTGCTGCGCGAGTCCGTCGTGATCCATGACGGCGAGCTCGATTCGCTGAAGCGCTTCAAGGACGACGTGCGCGAAGTGAAGGGCGGTTTCGAGTGCGGCCTGTCGGTAAAGAACTGCAACGACATCGAGAAGGGCGATCAGCTCGAGGTCTACGAGATCGTCGAAGTCTCGCGCACCCTGTAGTCGCGAGCTTCCGCGTCGGGCCGTGAAGAAGCATTCGCAGCGCGCGCAGCGCGTCGGGGAGCAGATCCAGCGCGAACTGGCGCAACTGCTGCGCGACGACGTCAAGGACCCGCGCGTGGGGCGCGTCACGATCACCGCGGTCGAGGTGTCGGGCGATCTGTCGCACGCGAAGATCTTCGTCACCCATCTCGCCGGGCGCGAGCACGCCGACGAGGCGGTGCGCGCGCTGCAGCATACCGCAGGGTTCCTGCGCACCGGGCTTTCGCACCGGATGCAGCTCTACTCGGTGCCGCAGCTCCATTTCACCTACGACGATTCGATCGAATCCGGCATGCGCCTGTCGCAGCTGATCGACGCAGCCGTCGCGGCCGACCGCAAGCCGGATTCCTGATGGATCCCGGCGGCGGGCGCGCCCGGCCCGCGCGCCGGCGCGTCGACGGCGTGCTGCTGCTGGACAAGCCCGCGGGCCTCTCGTCGAACGCGGCGCTGCAGCGCGCGAAGCGCGCCTTTGCCGCAGACAAGGCCGGCCATACCGGCACCCTCGACCCGCTGGCAACCGGGCTCCTGCCGCTCTGTTTCGGCGATGCGACGAAGTTTTCCCAGGTGGTGCTCGACGCGCCCAAGGAATACGTCGCGACAGTGCGCTTCGGCGCGGCGACGACCACCGGTGACGCCGAGGGCGAGACGGTGCGCACCTGCGATGTGTCGTTCTCGCGCGCCGAATTGGCGTCGGCGCTCACCCGTTTCGCCGGCCCGCTCGTCCAGACGCCGCCCGCGTTCGCGGCGCTCAAGTTCCAGGGGCGCAACTATTACGAGTACGCGCGCGCCGGCATCGACATTCCCCGGGCCCCCCGCGCGATCGAGATCGGGGCGATCGAGCTCATCGACTGGTCGGCGCCGCTCGCCATCCTGCGCGTCGCCTGCAGCAAGGGCACCTACCTGCGCGTCCTGGCCGAGGACATCGCCGGCGCGCTTGGCTGCGTCGCGCACCTCGCCGCGTTGCGGCGGACGGCCTCGGGACCCTTTGTGCTCTCTGCGGCCGTGACGCTTTATGCCCTCGAGGCCATGGATTTCGCTGCGCGCGACGCGTTGCTGTTGCCCGTCGACGCGCCGCTCGCCGGGCTCGCCCGGGTCGAGGTGGACGCTTCCACCGCGGACGATCTCGTGGCCGGACGCGTGGGATGCGCTCCGCCGGAAATGTCCGGACGATGCCGCTGTTACGGTCCGCAGGGGCGGTTCCTGGGACTGGTCGAAGCGAGCGCCGGCGAGCTGCGCTCGGTGCGCCTCACGCGCACGGAGGGGAACCCGTGACCCTTGGCGCGACGCGCACCGCCGCCCGCTCGGGCGTGCCGGATTAGCGCTTGAATCCTAAGTGTTTTTCTGTTTATAATGGCAGTCTTTGTCGAATGCGCGGCGGCTGCCTTGATGGCGGCAACGCGCCGCGGGCAGAGATGCCGCCAGAACCCAGCATTTCGCGAGACGGACGTACCACAGAACCTTGGGGACCACAGCAATGCCAGTCACGGTGCAAGAGAAGGCGAAGGTCATCACCGATTACCAGCGTATCAAGGGCGACACCGGGTCGCCCGAAGTGCAGGTCGCGCTGCTCACCGCGCGCATCAACGGCCTGAACGACCACTTCAAGGCCAACGTGAAGGACCACCACTCGCGGCGCGGATTGCTGCGGATGGTGTCGCGACGCCGCAAGCTGCTCGACTATCTCAAGTCGCGCAATGCGGACAGCTACCGCACGCTGATCGAGAAGCTCGGGCTGCGCAAGTAAGCGCGCCTGGATCCCTCGCGCCGGTTCCTCCCGCCGCCTCCCGCTCGCGCCAAGAAATGTACACTGCGCGAACGATGCGCCGCCAGAAGCCGCGAATGGATCCGACGCCGTCGCCGCAGCTCCCCTGAAGACAACCGCAATGGCCGCGCCAATCGTGCGCGGCCATTGTTTTTCTGCAGAATTGAGGACAACGTGAACCCCATCAAGAAATCGATTCCCTACGGCCGCCACACCCTGACGCTCGAAACCGGTGAAATCGCCCGCCAGGCCGGCGGCGCGGTGCTCGCAAGCCTCGACGACACCGTCGTGCTGGTCACGGCGGTTGCCCGCAAGGAAGCGAAGGCCGGGCAGGACTTCTTCCCGCTTACGGTCGACTACCAGGAAAAGACCTACGCCGCCGGCAAGATCCCCGGCGGCTTCTTCAAGCGCGAAGGTCGCCCGTCGGAGAAGGAGACGCTGACCTGTCGCCTGATCGATCGCCCGATCCGGCCGCTGTTCCCCGACGGTTTCTACAATGAAGTGCAGATCATCGCCACGGTCATGTCCGTGGATCCCGAAATCGACCCTGACATCCCGGCCATGATCGGCGCCTCGGCGGCGCTGATGCTCGCGGGTGTTCCGTTCAACGGCCCGATCGGCGCCGCGCGCGTCGGTTACATCGACGGCCAATATGTGCTGAACCCGACCAAGACCGAGCTCACGACATCGGCGCTGAACCTTGTCGTCGCCGGCACGGAAGCCGCGGTGCTGATGGTCGAATCCGAAGCCAACGAGTTGCCCGAAGAAGTCATGCTGGGCGCCGTCGTGTTCGGCCACCAGCAGCAGCAGGCGGCGATCGGCATGATCCACGAGCTTGTCGAAGCGGGCGGCAAGCCGCTGTGGGACTGGCAGGCGCCGGCCAAGAACGAGGCGATGATCGCCCAGGTCACGGCGATCGCCGATGCGGCGTTGCGCGAGGCCTATCAGCTGCGCTCGAAGCAGGCGCGGCAGCAGCGCCTGAAGGAAATCTACGCCAAGGTCGCTGCCGAATGCATCACGGCCGACGCGCCGGGGGGCTACGCGAACGAGGTCAACAATTTCGTCTTCGAGCTCGAGTCGAAGATCGTGCGCAACCAGATACTCTCCGGCGAGCCCCGCATCGACGGCCGCGACACGCGCACCGTGCGCCCCATCTCGATCCGCACTGGCGTGCTGCCCCGCACCCACGGCTCGGCGCTGTTCACGCGCGGCGAGACGCAGGCGATCGTCGTCGCCACGCTGGGCACTGCCCGCGACGAGCAGCGCATCGACGCGCTGATGGGCGAGTACACCGACCGCTTCATGCTCCACTACAATATGCCGCCGTACGCCACCGGCGAGACCGGCCGCGTCGGCACGCCGAAGCGCCGCGAAATCGGCCATGGCCGCCTCGCCAAGCGCTCGCTGCTCGCCGTGCTGCCGACGGCCGAGGAGTTCGCGTACTCGATGCGCGTCGTATCGGAGATCACGGAATCCAACGGCAGCTCGTCGATGGCCTCGGTCTGCGGCGGCAGCCTCGCGCTGATGGATGCCGGCGTGCCGACGAAGGCGCACGTGGCCGGCATCGCGATGGGCCTCATCAAGGAAGGCAACCGCTTTGCCGTGCTGACCGACATCCTCGGCGACGAGGACCACCTGGGCGACATGGACTTCAAGGTCGCGGGCACCGACCGCGGGATCACCGCGCTGCAGATGGACATCAAGATCCAGGGCATCACCAAGGAAATCATGGCGGTCGCGCTGTCGCAGGCGCGCGAGGGCCGGATGCACATCCTGCACCTGATGCAGGAGGCGCTGCCGCACGCGCGCACTGAAGTGTCGCAGCACGCGCCGCGGATGATGTCGTTCAAGATCAATCCCGAGAAGATCCGCGACGTGATCGGCAAGGGCGGTGCGGTGATCCGCGCGCTCACCGAAGAGACCGGCACGACGATCGACATCCAGGACGACGGCACGATCACGATCGCCTCGGTCAACGCGGACGCCTGCAACGTGGCGCGCAAGCGCATCGAGGACATCACCGCCGAAGTGGAGGTGGGTCGCGTTTACGAAGGCACGGTGCTGCGCCTGCTCGATTTCGGCGCGATCGTCCAGGTGTTGCCGGGCAAGGACGGCCTCCTGCACATCTCGCAGATCGCCAAGGAGCGCGTCAATCTGGTCTCCGACTACGTCAAGGAGGGGCAGATCGTCCGCGTCAAGGTCCTCGAAGCCGACGACAAGGGGCGCCTGCGGCTGTCGATGAAGGCGGCGGCGGAAGATGCCGCGGCGCCGGCACCCGCGCCGCAGGCGGAAGCGCCCGCGACGCCCGCAGCCTAGGCGAGCGCGAACGAGCCGAGCAAGGGGCGCCTGCGGGCGCCCCTTTTCATGGGTCCGGGCATGACCGCCCGGATGCATCGTCGTCGTAGAATGCCGCAACGGGTACTGCCATGCGCTCCCTCTCTCATCTCTTTGCCAACAATCGCGCGTGGTCCGAGCGCATCCGCCGCGTCGATCCGGAATTCTTCCCCGGCCTTTCGCGGCAGCAGAAGCCACGGTACCTCTGGATCGGCTGCGCGGACAGCCGGGTGCCGGCCAACGAGATCGTGGGCCTGCTGCCCGGCGAACTCTTCGTGCACCGCAATATCGCCAATGTCGTCGTGCACACCGACCTCAACTGCCTGTCGGTGGTCCAGTTCGCCGTGGACGTGCTGCAGATCGAGCACATCATCGTGTGCGGTCACTACGGCTGCAGCGGGGTCAATGCCGCGCTGCAGAACCAGCGCGTTGGCCTCGCCGACAATTGGCTGCGCCACGTCCAGGACGTGCATGCGAAGCACGACGCCCGGGTGGCCGCCGTGGCCGACCTGCCGCAGCGCATCGACCGCCTGTGCGAACTCAACGTGATCGAGCAGGTCGTCAACGTCTGCCAGACCACCGTGGTGCAGGATGCGTGGGACCGCGGGCAGGAACTCGCCGTGCACGGCTGGGTCTACGGGCTCGACGACGGGCTGGTGCGCGATCTGGGCGCGACCGTCACGAATCGCGGGGAGGGCCCTGCCGCGTACCATGCGGCGCTGGCCGCACTGTGATCAAGGTCCGGCCTGCCACCGGATTTCGTGGCTCCCGTCGTTGATTCACGTCGGGCACATCGGTTCAATGCAAGCAAGGAGCGACATGCAACTCCGATCCATCCCGGCGTTCGCGGCATTTTTCGTCGTCGGCGTCTTCGCGGCGCCCCCGCCGTCTACCTGTCTTTGATGCCCGGGAGTGACCGCCGATGCGGCTCAAGCGCAAGCAGCACATTCCAACGGAGGAGTCGCCGTATCCGGAGGGGTCGGTCGGCCTTCTGATGGAGCCGCCCCTTGCGGTGTTCCTGCCCACGCAGACGATCGAGGAGGCGATAGAGACGCTCCGGGAACAGGTCAAGCGCGCGTTCATCACCTATGCATGGTTGCTCGAGGGCGACGGCAGACTGGTCGGCGTCGTTACGATGCGCGACCTGCTCTTCTCACCCGGGTCGCACAAGCTGGCCGACGTGATGCTGCGCACGCCGTTCGCGCTCGAGGCGTCCATGTCGGTGCTCGATGCGATGAAGCTTACCCTCGCCAAGCACATTCCCGTCTATCCCGTCGTCGACCGCGAGGGACGGCTCTTGGGCACGGTGCGCGGGCACCGCTTGTTCGAGGCGCAGGCGGTCGAACTGACCGCGCAGGCCGGCACCATGGTCGGTGTCGACCACGAGGAACGACTAGCCACGCGCTGGCCGCGCAGCCTGATGCTTCGCCATCCGTGGCTGCAGCTCAACCTCCTGACGGCGTTCGTTGCCGCGGGGGTGGTCGGCTTGTTCGAGGGCACGCTCGAAAAGATAGTGCTGCTCGCGGTCTTCCTGCCGGTGCTCGCCGGCCAGTCCGGCAATACCGGATGCCAGGCGCTCGCGGTCACGCTGCGGGGGATGACGCTGGGCGAACTCAAGCCCGGGAGCACGACCACTGCGGTGATAAAGGAGTCGATCCTGGGGCTCGCCAACGGGACGGCGGTCGGCGTTTCCGCGGGTCTCGGCATGTTCTTCTACGCGTGGATGCAGGACAACCCGCAGGCGCCGATGCTCGCTGCCGTCACCTGGCTTGCGATGGTGATCGCTTGCGTGGTCAGTGGCATATCGGGCGTGCTGGTGCCGACGATCCTGAAGCGCTTCGGCGCGGATCCGGCCACTGCGTCGTCGATCTTCCTCACAACGGCGACCGATGTCGTGAGCATGGGCACGTTTCTCGGCCTGGCGACATTGTTCCTCATCTGAGGGCGACAAGAGTATCTGCAGCGGCCCGCGCCCCGTTGTGCGAAAGTGTCGCCTTCGACTCCCCGACGGAGACCTGCGATGACCAAGCAATCCGTGCGCATCGAACGCGATACGTTCGGCCCGATCGAAGTGCCGGCGGACCGGCTCTGGGGCGCGCAGACGCAGCGCTCGCTGCTGCATTTCCGGATCTCGACCGAGAAGATGCCGGCGGCGCTGATTCGCGCGTTGCTGATCGTCAAGCGGTCGGCGGCGCGCGTCAACTCGGACCTCGGCCTGCTCCCGGCGCGGATCGCCGATGCGATCGTGGCCGCCGCCGACGAGGCGCTCGCTGGACGGCACGCGGCGGAATTCCCGCTCGCGGTCTGGCAGACCGGCTCCGGCACGCAGACGAACATGAATGTAAACGAGGTGCTCGCCAATCGCGCCTCGGAAGTGCTCGGCGGTCCGAGCGGCGACGGCCGGCTCGTCCATCCGAACGACGACGTCAACCGCGGCCAGTCGTCGAACGATGTCTTTCCGACGGCGATGAACGTCGCGGCGGGTGAGACCGTGACGCGCGATCTCCTGCCCGCGCTCGACGCGCTGCGCGGCACGCTGAACGGCAAGGCGTCGGCGTTCGCCGGCATCGTCAAGATCGGTCGCACGCACCTGCAGGACGCGACGCCGCTGACGCTCGGCCAGGAGTTCTCGGGCTACGCGGCGCAGCTCGCGCACGCCAGGGCGCACATCGAGGCGGCGCTGCCCCACGTGCTCGAGCTCGCGCTGGGCGGCACGGCGGTTGGTACCGGCCTCAATGCCCACCCGGAATTCGGCGCGCGGGTCGCCGCGGACATCGCGGCGATCACGGGCCTGCCGTTTGTGAGCGCCCCCAGCAAGTTCGAGGCCTTGGCGGCCAACGATGCGCTGGTGAACCTGCATGGGGCATTGCGCGGGCTCGCCGGCGTGCTGATGAAGGTCGCCAACGACGTGCGCTGGCTCGCGAGCGGACCGCGGTCGGGCCTGGGCGAGATCAGGATCCCCGAGAACGAGCCGGGAAGCTCGATCATGCCGGGCAAGGTCAATCCGACGCAATGCGAGGCGCTGACGATGATCGCGGCGCAGGTGATGGGCAACGACGTTGCCGTTGGCATCGGCGGCGCGTCCGGCAACTTCGAGCTCAACGTCTACAAGCCGCTTGTCATCCACAACCTGCTGCAGAGCGTGCGCCTGCTCGCCGACGGCATGGCGAGCTTCGACGAGCACTGCGCGCGCGGCATCGAGCCCGACCGCGAGCGCATCGCGGAACTCGTCGCCCGCTCGCTGATGCTGGTCACCGCGCTCAATCCGCACATCGGTTACGACAAGTCGGCTGCGATCGCGAAGAAGGCGCACCGCGAGGGCACGACGCTCAAGGCCGCGGCGCTGGCGCTGGGCTACGTCACCGCCGACGAATTCGATGCCTGGGTGCGGCCCGAGCGGATGGTCGGACCGGGTTCGTAGCGGTCAGCCCGCGGGACGCGCGAGCCGTTCCGGCAGCAGGCGGATGGCGTCGCGATTCGACCAGGAAAAGCACTTCGCCGCGGCCTCGTCCCAGGGAAGCCAGACGTACGAGCGATGCTCGCGCGGATCGAGCCGCACCGCGACCGGTTTGGGCAACAGCAGCGCGAAAACGTGCTCGGTGTTGTGCGTCGTATCCGGCGGATAGCGATGGCGCCACCGCGGGTAGATCTCGTAGACGCTGGACAGTTTCCAGTCGGCGAGCCCGCCGTGCGCCGCCGCGTCGATGCCGGTTTCCTCGAGCAGTTCGCGGTTCGCCGTATCGAGGAGCGTTTCGCCGGGCTCCTGGCTGCCGGTCACCGACTGCCAGTAATCCGGGACATCCGCGCGCTCGATCAACAATACGCGCAGATCGGGCGTGGCGACCAGCACCAGCGTCGAGACGGGGATCTTCGTGCCCATGCGGATTCTGTCGTTGCGCTCGCCGATGCCGGTGCGTCCGGGCGCGGCGGCATGACTGCCACGCTTTCGCACGCCACCAGGCGATGGCTCAACCGCCGCGCCGCTCTTCAGTCGACGAAGACCCAGAACGGCTTGTGTCGTTCCCGCCAGTAGTCGGATGCTTCGGCGAGGATGTCCTCGCAAGTCGTCCAGTCGATGCCGTGCGCTTTCCGGTAGGCGCCGGAGTGCAACACGGCGATCACGCAGCCGTTCTTGCCGAGCCAGTCGCCATCCTCGACCGAATCGGCGAGGGCATCCCAGTTGTTGCCGAAGTGACCGGGGAGGCTCAGGCCCTTCGCCAATGCCGCCAGCAGCTCCGCCTTGCTGTTGACGCCGTTGAGATCGGTCGCGGCAAAACGGAGCTTCGCGGCGCCCGCAGCCGCGGCGAGCGCATGGACATCTCCATGCCATGCGTGGACGCCTGCGATTTCGAGATCGTGCAGATCGGGCAGCTTCATGGGCGGATCTTTCGGAACGATCGGTAGTGGTCATCGGTGTAGTAGCAGGTGTCGGGGGACTTCGCCGGGCCGCCGCATACGAGACGACGGCCGCCGCGGCTCGTCACGCCGGGCGTGCGCACGGTGTACTCGTGGTAATAACCGCTCGGCTTGGCCGGCAACAGCTTCTCGCGATTGCCGAACACGACGCCGTCCCGGTCGAACGGGAACGGTCCGCCTTTGCCCACCAGTGCGTGGACGTCCTGCGCCTCCTTCGGCAGGTCGGCGAAAGCGACTTCGGCAAGCGCAGGCGGCGTCGTGCGGGCATGCACCGCGAATGCGATGCCAGCCATGAGGAACAGCAGCAGCGCAATGCCGCGCAGGTTCCTGTGCCATCGCGCAACGCCCGCCATCGGGGGGGACTCGGTCATGGTAGGAGGCGATTGTCCATCAACGCGCCGGGCTGCGCCAGAGCCTGAGCCGCGCGTCAGCCGGCGGGCGTTTCGCGATGGCGCACCTTGATGTGCAGATCGCGCAGCTGCTGCTCGGTGACGGCCGTGGGCGTGTCGATGAGGAGGTCCTGCCCGCGCTGGGTCTTCGGGAACGCGATCACGTCGCGTATCTGGTCGACGCCCGCCATCATCGCGACGAGTCGGTCGAAACCGAACGCAATTCCGCCGTGCGGGGGCGCACCGTAGGACAGCGCGTCGAGCAGGAAGCCGAATTTCTTTCGCTGGTCCTCGGGGCTGATCTTCAGGGCGGAGAAGACCCTGGCCTGCACTTCGGGCTTGTGGATGCGCACCGAGCCCCCGCCGATTTCCCAGCCGTTCAGGACCACGTCGTAGGCCTTGGCGATGGCCTTGCCGGGGTCCGTCGTGAACAGCACATCGTGACCTTCCTTCGGCGCCGTGAACGGATGGTGCCGAGCGCCCCAGGTCTTCTTTTCCTCGTCGAACTCGAACATCGGGAAGTCGACCACCCACAGCGGCTTCCACCCGGCCGCGGCGAGGCCGCGCTCGGTGCCGACCTTCGCGCGCAACGCGCCGAGCGCGTCGTTGACGACCTTTTCGCGGTCGGCGGCAAAGAACACGAGGTCACCGGTCCGGGCGCCTGTGCGCTCGATGATCGTGGCCAGCACCTCGGCCGAGAGAAACTTGACGATGGGCGACTGCAGGCCTTCCTCGTTCGCCTTCGCCGCGTCGTTGACCTTGATGTACGCGAGCCCGCCGATGCCGTAGATCTTGACGAACGTCGTGTAGTCGTCGATCTCCTTCCTTGTGAGCGTGCCGCCGCCGGGAACGCAAAGCGCCGCGACGCGGCCGTTGGGCAGTTCCGCCGCCCCGCGAAACACCTTGAAGTCCGCCGTCCTCATCACGTCGGTGAGCTCGGTGAGCTTGAGCGGGATGCGCAAGTCGGGCTTGTCCGAGCCGTAGTCGCGCATCGCATCGGCGAACTGCATTACGGGGAACGGGTCGGGCAGCTCGACGCCGAGCGCGTCCCTGAACAGTGCGCGGACGAGGCCTTCCATGAGCTCGCGGATCTCGAGCTCGTCCAGGAACGACGTCTCGATGTCGATTTGCGTGAACTCCGGCTGGCGGTCGGCGCGCAGGTCCTCGTCGCGGAAGCACTTGACGATCTGGTAGTAGCGGTCGAAGCCAGCCATCATCAGCATCTGCTTGAACAGCTGCGGGGATTGCGGCAGCGCGTAGAACATCCCGCGGTGGATTCGCGACGGCACCAGGAATTCGCGCGCGCCCTCGGGCGTCGACTTGTAGAGCACGGGCGTTTCGATGTCGACGAATCCGTTCGCGTCGAGGTACTTGCGCGCGGCCATCGCGGCCCGGTGGCGCAGCATCAGGTTCTTCTGCATCTGCGGCCGGCGCAGGTCGATCACCCGGTGCTGCAGCCGGACCGTTTCGGAAAGGTTTTCGTCGTCGAGCGGGAACGGCGGCGTCTGCGCCGCGTTCAGGATCTCGATTTCGTGCGCGAGCACCTCGATCTCGCCGGAACCGAGGTTCGGATTGGCGCCGCCCTCGGGACGCAGCCGCACGAGACCCGTCACGCTGATCACGAACTCGTTGCGCAGCGTCTCGGCGGCGGCGAACGTGGTGGCGCGGTCGGGATTGAAGACGATCTGTACGAGACCTTCGCGGTCGCGCAGATCGACGAAGATGACGCCGCCATGGTCGCGGCGGCGGTGCACCCAGCCCATCAGCGTGATGGTCTGGCCGAGGTGGCGGCGGTCGATTCGTCCACAATAATCAGTGCGCTTCAATGCATTCTCCGGCGGGTGTTGCGGTCGGCGGTGTTGGGGAGGGGTCGAGGCGGGGCAAACAGCGCGGCCACGCCGGTCGCTTCAGCGCGACGGCGCAATCGCCTTCACCCGGTCAATTTCGCGGGTGGGTGGCGGCGGCAGGCAGCGGCACGGGCGGCGCCTTTGGCGGCGCGCGCCGGCGGCGCGGGGACACCACGCCCATGGAAATGATGTACTTGAGCGCTTCGTCGACCGACATGTCGAGTTCGCGGGTCGCGTTCCTCGGCACCATCACGAAGTAGCCTCCCGTCGGGTTCGGTGTCGTCGGGACGTAGACGCTGATGTGCTCGTCCGAAAGGTGGTCGACGACCGTATCGGCTGGCTTGCCCGTCAGGAACGCGATCGTCCAGCAACCCGGGCGCGGGAATTCGACCAGCAGGGCCTTGCGGAACGCCGTCCCCTGATCGGACAACAACGTGTCGCTGACCTGCTTGACCGACGAATAGATCGACTTGACGAACGGGATGCGGCCGAGCACGCCTTCCCAGACCTTGATCAGGCGCTGGCCGAAAAAGTTGGCGGCGAAAACGCCCGTGACGAGCAGAATCAGGAAACTCAGCAACACACCGAGGCCAGGGATGCGGAAGCCGACCAGCGCCTCGGGCCGCAGGGCCTCCGGCACGAGCACCAGCGTCTGGTCGAGCGTGGTCACCAGGAAATTGATCACCCAGATGGTGATGCCGAGGGGGACCCAGACGAGCAGGCCTGCGATCAGATAGCGCTTCATCGTTCGTGCCGGCGGCAAGACGCTATGTGGAGGCAGGAGGAGCTCCGGTCTTCGCGGCCGGCGCGGGCGTGCTGCTCGCGGTTTCGCTCTTCGACTCGCTCTTCGCGCCGACCGGCGTTTCGCCCTTGGACTCGCCCTTGGCGCCGGCATCGCTTCCGGCACCGGACTCGGACTTCGATTCGGGGTCGGTCTTCACGGGCGCAGGCTTGCCGCCGTTGCCTTTGAAGTCGGTTGCATACCAGCCGCTGCCTTTGAGTTTGAACCCGGCTGCGGAGAGGAGCTTCACCAACGTGGCGGCATGGCACGATGGGCAGTTGGCCAGCGGCGCGTCGGAGAACTTCTGCAACGCCTCGAGCTCATGACCGCAAGCTGAACAACGGTATTCGTAAATCGGCATCGCAACCCCGCGTGTTCGGTGAGCAGGCGCCAAAGCGCTTGATTAAAAAAGAGAATATTATACCGCAATCCGGGACGAAAACCGTCTCGCGTGACCCTGCCGCCGTCCTTCGGCGCGCACCCGCCAGATGAGGGCGGATT
Organism: uncultured beta proteobacterium; assembly: GCA_963823215.1. Taxonomy (GTDB): domain Bacteria; phylum Pseudomonadota; class Gammaproteobacteria; order Burkholderiales; family Casimicrobiaceae; genus CAIWHR01. Next base: position 14,709 of record CAWGKT010000010.1, on the reverse strand, counting down.
GCCGTCGTTCAACGCGGTCCAGGTTCCTGATTCGCGGTCCGGTGGTCGCGATGCAAGACAGTGTTCCGGCCTGAATCGAAAGCAAACGATGAGCGTTGAATGGATCTGGTGGATCGCCGCCGCCTTGCTGGTCGGCGCCGAACTCGTGACCGGGACGTTCTATCTGCTCGCCGTGGGCATCGCCGTCGCGCTGGGTGGCGTCGCCGCCTGGCTCGGTGCGGGCCTGCAGGTGCAGTTCGCCGTTGCGGGCGTGCTCGGCGTCGTGCTGACGATTGTGGCGCACCGCTGGCGTCTCGCCCGCGCATCCCCGCCCCCGCAGGCCCCGCTCGACGTGGGGCAGACGGTACATGTGGCGACGTGGAATGCCGACGGCACCGCCCGCGTCGCCTACCGTGGCTCGACGTGGGATGCCGAACTCGCCTCGCCCGACGTGCCGCGCGCCGAGACGCTCTATATCGTTGCCACCCGCGGTTCGGTATTGGTCCTGTCCGATCGCCGCCCTCCCGCATGATTCGGCGATGGAGGCATTCAATCGGTATGAATCAGCAATTGAGGGGTTTGCCATGTGGTTAGGTTCGTCACTGTTCACGATCGCACTGTTCGTCGTCGCCGTCATCATCATCACTCGCGCCATACGCGTGGTGCCGCAGCAGCACGCGCTCGTCATCGAGCGGCTGGGGCGCTTTTACGCGGTGCTCCAGCCGGGTCTCAATTTCGTGATCCCCTTCGTCGATCGGGTCGCCTACCGGCATGACCTGCGCGAGATCCCGTTCGACGTGCCGAGCCAGATCTGCATCACCAAGGACAACACGCAATTGCAGGTGGACGGCATTCTCTATTTCCAGGTCACCGACCCGAGGCTCGCGTCGTACGGTTCCAGCAATTTCCAGGTGGCGATCACGCAGCTGGCGCAGACCACGTTGCGCAGCGTGATCGGCCGCATGGAGCTCGACCGCACCTTCGAGGAGCGCGATCACATCAACGGCCTCGTCGTCGCCGCGCTCGACCAGGCGGCCGGCAACTGGGGCGTGAAGGTCCTGCGCTACGAGATCAAGGACCTGACGCCGCCGAAGGAGATTCTGCACGCAATGCAGGCGCAGATCACCGCCGAGCGCGAGAAGCGCGCGGTGATCGCAACCTCGGAGGGCAAGCAGCAGGAGCAGATCAATCTCGCCAACGGTGCGCGGGCCGCGGCCATCGCCAAGTCCGAAGGCGAAAAGCAGGCCGAGATCAACCAGGCGCAGGGACATGCTGCGGCGCTCCTCGCGATCGCCGAGGCGAACGCGAAGGCGATCCGGCAGGTGGCCGAGGCGATTGAATCGCCCGGCGGCATCCAGGCCGTCAACCTCAAGGTCGCCGAGCAGTACGTCGGCGCGTTCGCGAACATCGCCAAGACCAACAACACGGTGGTCGTGCCGGCGAACCTCGCGGATCTGGCGGGGCTCATCACCACGGCGATGTCCGTGTTCAAGGCGCAGCCGAAGTGACGGCGCCGACTGTTCGGCAATGAACCACGACCCAACGGAGACTTGACCCATGCAGCTCGAGGACAGCACATTCATCGTGACCGGGGGTGCCTCGGGGTTGGGCGCCGCCACGGTCCGCATGGTGGTGGCCGGGGGCGGCAACGCCGTCATCGCCGATCTCAAGGACGCGGAAGGGCGCGCGCTGGCGCAGGAACTCGGCACCCACGCCCGCTTCCTGCGCACGGATGTCGCCGACGAGGCGAGCGGCAAGGCTGCGATTGCCGCCGCGCTCGACGGTTATGGCGGTTTGCAGGGGCTCGTCAATTGCGCGGGCATCGTCCACGGCGAGAAGGTCGTCGGCCGCGACGGCCCGCACACGCTGGCGGGTTTCGTGCGCGCGATCAACATCAACCTTGATCGGCTCGTTCAACATGACGCGGCTCGCTGCCGACGCGATGGCGAAAAGCGCCCCCAACGCCGAGGGAGAGCGCGGCGTGATCGTCTGCACCGCCTCGGTCGCCGCGTTCGACGGGCAGGTCGGGCAGGCCGCCTACAGCGCGTCGAAGGCGGGCCTGGTCGGCATGACGCTGCCGATAGCGCGCGAGCTCGCCCGGCACGGCATTCGCGTCATGACGATCGCCCCGGGCGTGTTCGAAACGCCGATGGGCGACGGACTGCCGCCCGAGTTGAAGGCGTCGCTCGCGAAAATGGTGCCGTTCCCGCCGCGCTTCGGGCGGCCTGACGAATTCGCGTCGCTCGTGCGCGAGATCGTGCGCAACGTCATGCTGAACGGGGAGGTCATCCGCATCGACGGCGCGATCCGGATGGCGCCGAAGTGATGCCTGTGCAGGACGGGATCAGGGCGTGACGGGAATCGTCACCCGCGCCACCGTCCCGCCGCCGTCGCGCGGGAGGAGCTCGAAGGTTCCGCCGTGCATCCGCGCGATGCGATCGACGATCGCGAGCCCGAGTCCGGCCCCGGCAACGCCCGACGCATCCGTCCGCGCCGCCGACGCCCGGGTAAACGGCTGCTTCAACCGCTCGACCTCCCCGGGCGCGATGCCCGGGCCGCGGTCGGCAATGTCGAGCACCACGTGCCCGCCCTCGGCGTGGGTCGTCACTTCCACCGGCGGAGCCGCGTAGGCGATCGCGTTGTCGATCAGGTTGGCGACGAGGCGTGAGAGGGCCGTGGACCGCAGCGGAACGAGCGGCACGGCGCCGGGCGCGAAGCGTACGTCCCGGCCGGTGCGCACATAGCGGTCCACGCAGGCCGCGACGATTGCGTTCGGATCGCGCGACTCCCGCGCGCTGTTCTCGTCGGTCCGCGCGAATTCCAGGAACTGGCCGATGATCCGGTTCATCTCCTCGATGTCGTCGGCCATGCCCACGCGCGTCGCATCGTCGCGCGCTTCCATCTCGATGCCGAGACGAAGCCGGGCGAGCGGCGTGCGCAGATCATGGGAAACGCCGGCGAGCAGCAGCGCGCGATCCTGCTCGAGCTGGGCGAGATTGGCCGCCATCCGGTTAACGCCGCGGTTCAGGGTGACGATCTCCGAGGGGCCGTGCTCGGGCAGCGGCGGCGGCGTGTCGCCGCGGCCGATGCGCTCGACGGTCGCGCTCAACTCGCGCAGCGGGCGCGCGAGGTAACGGGCGAAGGCGAAGGCGGCGGCCAGCAGCACCGTGGCGAGGATCAGGCTCCACAGCGCCGCGCGCGACGGGTAGTCCTCGGCCTGCGGGCGAGGGGGAAGCGGAAAGCCGACCCAGTAGCCGGTGCCGGCGGCTTCGACCCGCACCAAAAGCAGGCCGCGGCCCGGTGCCACGCGCAGCTCCGTGCCGGGGCCAAGCGCTTCGCGCAGGCGAGCTTCCAGCGCTTCCAGTGGCGGCGGGACGCGCACCCCGCCCATGAAGGGGCGTTCGCTTTCGGGCACGATGCGCACGTCGTACTCGCGGCCGATGCGGCCGATCGATTCGCGCCGCTCCGGCGTGTCATTGGCCTCCAGCGCGGCGCGCACGGCCTGGAGCTGCACGATCTTGGTATCGCCGAACTGGCGCGCGAGCAGAGTCATCCGGTCCTGCCGGAAAAAGAAGATCGTCGCGACGAGCGCGACGGCGACGACCGCCAGCAGAAGCAGCGCAAGGCGCCCGAACAGCGAGCGCGGCACGAGGGTCACGGCGGGACATCCTTCGGGCCCGCGTCCGCCGCCGCGTCATCCGGCACAAAGACGTAACCGAATCCCCAGACCGTCTGCAGGTAGCGGGGTTTGGCCGGATCGGGCTCGATCAGCTTGCGCAGTCGCGACACCTGGACGTCGATCGCCCGATCGAACACATCATGGTCCCGGCCGCGCGCGAGCAACATCAGCTTTTCGCGTGCCAGCGGCTGGCGCGCGTGTTGAGCAAACACCTTGAGCAGCGAGAACTCGCCGGTGGTGAGGTGGATCGTGGCGTCTCCGTTGAAGAGCGTGCGCGCGGCAAGATCGAGGGTGAAGGGGCCGAAGGCGACCTTGCCTTCGGACGCCGGCGCGCCCGGAGCAAGCCGTTCTGTCTGGCGGCGCAACACCGCGTGAATCCGTGCGACGAGCTCGCGCGGGTTGAAGGGCTTCGGCAGGTAGTCGTCGGCGCCCGACTCGAGGCCGACAATGCGGTCGACGTCCTCCCCTCGCGCAGTCAGCATGACGATGGGCACGCTTTCTCCCGCCGCCCGCAGCCGCCGGCAGACGGCGAGTCCATCCTCGCCCGGCAACATGAGATCAAGCACGATGAGATGGGGAGGATCGCGCTGGAGCTTCCGGTCGAGATCGCGCGCGTCGGCGAGCGTCGCGACCTGAAACCCCTGCTCGGTCAGGTAGCGCGACAGGAGGTCGCGCAAGCGCGCGTCGTCGTCGACGACGAGTATCTTTGGCGCGGCATGCTTGGCGACCATGAGTCAGAGTAAGGCCCCGCCACGTCGCGGGGGCGGCCGAGTGTAACCGATTGTAACGTCCGAGCCGCCCTGCAACGTCCGGTTGCAATTCGCCGGGCGACGCGGGGAACGCGGGACGATAATGGGGTCGAAGCTACAGGAGCCGCACGATCGCTGTGGCGCCGCATTCAACGAAAGGACACGATATGACGTTTCAGCACACCTTCCGCGGCATCGCCGGAGTTGCAGCGATCGCCATGGCGATGGCATTCGGCTCCGGCGCCGCGCTGGCGCAACTCCCGGGCGGCGGGCATGGTCCCGGCGGACATGGCGGTCATGGCGCGGCCGACGCGATGATCGGCCACCTCATTGCGGAAGCCAAGGCGGAACTCAAGCTCAATACAATGCAGCAGGCGATGTTCGACAGGGCCGTCGCCAACAGCAAGCTGGCACGCGATAAGGCACGTCCACTGCATGCGAAGGTCAGGGACACGCTGCAGACCGAGCTGGCGAAGCCCGAGCCCAACCTTGCCGCCGTCGCCACGGCCGCCGATGCCGCGATGGAGGAGGGCCGCATGGCGCGAAAGGCGATCCGCGACGAATGGCTGGCGCTCTACGGCCAATTCAGCCCCGAGCAGAAGGCGGTCGTGCGGGATCTGCTGCAGAAGAGAATGAGCAGGGGCGAATCGTTCCGGCAACGAATGCTCGAGCGGATGCATCAATTCCGCGACGGGGCTGCCGGCTAGGGATTCGCGCGCACAATCCGCGCGTCGAGACGGCCCGGCCTTGCGCCGGGCTGTCTTTTCCTGCGGCTTCGCGCCGATTCAGGAACAGAGGGCCCACCCCCTGGCGCCTGAGGCGATTGCCCGCATGCCAAGCGCACCTTCCGCCGCGTCCTTGAGAGCGGCAGCTACGACCGGTTTCACGAGCAAATCCACTCCGGCTGCGCGCACCTCGGCCTGCGCCGCGCCGCTCGTGTCGCCTGACACCACAAACGCCGGCGTCGCCGATCCAAGCGCGGAGCGCAACCGCGCGATGGCGTCGATTCCCGACTTGCCGTCGGCCAGGCGGAGATCCGCGACGATCAGATCCACCTCGCCGCACACGGAACCGTCGGAGGCAGCGAGGGCGGCCAGGGCCGAGCTCGCGTCGGCCCCTCCCACGGCGGTCGCCTTCCACGATGCGAACAGTGCGCGCATCGCGGCGACCACGGCTGGGTCGTCGTCGACGACCACGATGCGACGGCCCGCGAGCGTGCGCGTGGTTGCAGCGAGGGTTGTTCTGTCGGCCCGCTCCATCCGGCCGTCTCGGCGGCGCAGGTTCGCGCGCTGCAACGTGATCGAGAACCGTGAACCATGGCCCGGAGTGGACGCGAGTTCGACCGGATGTCCGCAGAGAGCCGCGAGCCGGCGCACGATCGCGAGTCCGAGTCCCATGCCGCGCCCCCCGGCATGGTGTCGGGGCGCCGCGGCCAGTTGCACGAACTCGTCGAAGACGCGCGCGCGGTCGTGTTCGGCGATGCCGATGCCCGAGTCGATCACGTCCACGCGCACCGCACCGGCGCGCCGGCGCGCCCCGATGACGACGCCGCCCGTTGGCGTGTAACGCACCGCGTTGGCCACGAGATTGCGCAGGATGCGTTCGAGCAGGACCGGATCGGTGTCGACCACAAGCCGCGTCGGCACGATCCGCAGCGCAAGTTCCGCCGCGTTCGCCTGCGGCGCGAAATCGGCGGCGAGGCGCGCCAACAGCGGTCCGAGGGCGACATTCGCCCGTGCCGGCTCGAGCGCCCCGGCGTCCAACCGCGACAGGTCGAGGAGCTGGGCGAACAATTCCTCGAGGGCTTCGACCGACGCGCGAACGCTTGCGACCAGCGGTTTCACCTCGGGATCGCGCACTCTCACCGCGAGCGCGGCGGCAAAGAGTCCCATCGCATGCAACGGCTGGCGCAGGTCGTGGCTCGCCGCGGCGAGAAACTGACTCTTGGCCCGGCTCGCCGACTCGGCCGCGGCACGGGCGGCGAGGGCCGCCTCCGTCTGTGCCTGGAGTTCGTGGATGAGGTCGACGTTTTCATAGCGCATCGCCAGCGATTGGGTCAACACGCCGTTCACCTGACGGCCGAACGCCAGCACGAACACCAGCACGACGCCGAGCACGCCCGCCGTGAACAGATGCACCTGATCGCCTTCGACGGCAACCCGCGCGATCAGCGGCACGAGTGCCGCCAGCACGAAGCCATAGAACGACGGCTTGTAGACTGCAGTGAGGTTGAGCCCGCCGAGGATCACGCCGAACTGGCAGACGATGAACAGCGCCTGGTACGAGGGTGATGCCGGGAACATCGCGATCGCCGCCGCGCCCCACAGCGCGCCGGCAAGCGTGGAGCCGATGGCCCAGTACGCGCCCCAGCGTGCGGCATCGGCAACCGACGGTACTGCACGTCGGTAAGCGCGTGCGAGGAGACCGCGCCACGCCTGATTGACGAGGATCGCCGCCAACCATGCTGCCATCACCCAGGAGGCTTCCTGCTGCCAGAGCACGCCGCACAGGATGAGCGCACCCAGCACCATCGACACGGTTGTACGATGCCATGACCGGTAGAGCGTGGCGACCTGATCGGCCCGCGCGTGGGCCAGCAGGGGCGACATGGCGTCAGCGCAGGGGCGACCCGCTGCGCGCCGGCCGCGCCGGCATCGTGTCGACGCTGATCCCGCGGCGGGCAAGCACGGCAATGGCCTCGGTGCGCGAATGCACGCGCAGCGCCTTCAGGATCGCGCTGACATGGACCTTGACTGTTCCCTCCGATAGCGTCAGGTCGCGGCAGATCAGCTTGTTCGGCTTGCCCTGGGCAAGGAGCTTCAGCACATCGGTCTGCCGCGCCGTGAGTCCCAGCGCGCCGGGCGGGAGGTGGACGCCGTCGCCGTCGGGTGCGCGTGCGCCGTCGGGAGGCAGGTACACGCCGCCATCGAGCACGTGCTGCACGGCGTCGAGCAGCATCTGCGCATCCGCGCTTTTGGGGATGAAACCATGCGCACCAGCCCCGAGCGCGGCCAGCACCGTCGCCCGGTCGTGCGTCGCGGAGATCACGACGATCGGCACACCCGGATAGTCGAGCTTCAAGTCGCCGAGGAAATCGAGCCCGCGCGCCCCGGGAAGCGCGAGGTCGAGCAGCACCAGCGCCACATCCGGCTCGTTGTCGAGCACGGTCATGGCCTCCGTCGGATCGCCTGCCCCCCGCATTTCGACGTTCGGTCCGAGCTGCGGGAGGAGTTGCAAGAGAGCCTCGACGATGAGCGGGTGATCGTCGACGACGAGAATCGCTATGAATAACTACAAGCTATTGTTTCTAAGCTAGTATAATGCATAGACATACAGGTATTTCCACATTGATACCCGCATATCTACCCGCAAATTATGATGCTTCCTGCCGGGTCACTGGGCAAAATGAGTCCCAGCCGCCGGGACGTTGCCACCGACCGTTGCGACATACCGGGGGCCTCTTTGGATCGACCAGGGTCGATGGGGGTGGGGGTCTTCTGGGGCCGAAACCGTCTGCCAGCATCCCGGCAATGGCCTCCCCCAAAATTTTGCGCCCAATATTTTTTGAGCCGCCAAAATGACCCTTAAAGGAGCAGTCCGCGCCCCGCAAACCATCGACGGCGCTACTTTGGCGCTGGTACCTACCCCCCAGCGGCGCAAGGCCCAACTGGACCGTCTGGAGGGCGTGCGGCGCGAGATGAGCCGGGTGTATCGGGACATGGAATCCGGCAAGCGCGACAGCCAGGACGGGTCGCGGCTGGTCTACGTCCTGACGCAAATTGCGAAGGTGCTGGAGTTGACCGAGATCGAGCGCCGCCTGACCGCTGTGGAGGAGCGCACCAATGCCTGATTACGAGCGCCGCCTGCAACGGCTGGAAGATCGTGCTGCTGCCGCCTCGGGTGACGAGCGCGACAAGGAATTTGCCGAGTTGTGTAGGAACCGTACGATTGAACTGTTGAATTCGCCCGAGGTGCTGGCCTATGCGGGACCGGAGATATCCGACGAAGAATGGGCGCCCCTGCGGGAACAGCTATTGGCTGCGGCCAGATTAGAACTGGAATAACGCTGAGGCGTAGCGATTGATCGCAAAGACCGAGTTCGACCCTCACCGGCCGTTGGGCTGCGCAAGAACCGGACGTTCAGGTTCCGCTCAATCTGTAGCTATCAGCTACTAAATCACCTCGTCCGCGCGCAGCAGCAACCCCGGAACTATGATACTGAGCGCCTGCGCGGTCTTCGATTGATGCGAATTCGAATTTGGCCAGTTGCCCAATGGAAAGGTCGGCAGGATTGGCACCCCTTGAGCATCCTGTCCACAAAGATCGCGGCGAGACGGAATTGGTCGTCGGAGTTTGGGCCGGCATTCCGCTACCAAACGAGCGCCCAGGCAGGACCCGACATCGTTGACTGAATCGACGATTCCTACAATCATCTACGCTTGCATTCATCGAACGAGGGGGGCCGTAATGGTTAGATCGATTGCGATACTAATACTCTCGCTCGTAGCATGTTTCCAAAGCGTGGCATGCGCACAAGCGTTAGTTCCTAGCTCGCCTCAAGATGAACAACAAATGGAATGTTGGACTTTAGGCGATCAAATGGAAGCATTGGATGATTATTCGCGAGAGAGATTCGTCGACAACTGTCTTGATGAAAGTGAGGATGCTGATTTTGGGGACATAGTAGCGTGCTTCATCGGAATAGAGCTCCGGCCAACATTGGATAAGGCTTCGAGCCGTGCCTATCTGGCGAATTGTTTGCCAGACGAGGATGATTTGGGAACGCTGCAGCGAGAATGGTGTGACAACTTCAACCGCTCGGCACCGACCGATGCAAATCGATATTGCGAGGCGCTGCACGCCTTTCTTCATCCCGCGGTTCCGCCTCCGCCCGAGCAGCGAAAGAAGAAGAAGAAATCGAAATTGGAGACGGCAGCGAAATTCGTTGCCTCAACGCTGGACCCAAGGCCTCACCTGACGTGGGCTATTACCTACGCGCAGACCTTTGCGAGGTGCCTGTATGGAATCGGGTGCGGCAAGGAGGAAACCGGGGCGGAAGCTGGCTGGCGCTTTGGCGCATTGTCGGCGGCGACGCATAGTGAATTACACAAGGGGATCGCCTATTGGGAGAGGCATTCGCGATATTGCGTGAGAACAAATTTCGAACACATTCCCCGCGCACCCTTCCCCGCTAAGGACAACAACGATCTTCCAGAGGATTGTGACGATCAGGATATGACGCTGTTCAATGGTTTACTTTGTTCCGTCGGCGACCCAAGAGGGTGCGACGCAGTAGATAGATCGCAGGGCGAGACGGGACAGTGGTGGCGATCCCCCTCGATCGTGGGCATGGATAGACATCATGGGGGCGCGAAGGCCTCGATGAGCGAAGAACAAACCTGGGGAGTCTTTCTCTACCTGCAAAAAACTCGAGACAAGCAGGCCTTTAGGGATTGGGGCAAATGGATTGCGAGGACCAGACATTGTGCGCGTCTAGGTGACCTTTGTTTGGGGGGTAAACCGCCCAAGTGGTGTATCGATAACGAGAAACCCAACGCATGCACCTTCCTTCCCTTGGAATGTGTCGCATTTGAAGTCCTCGCGCATCGATTCGAGCGCAATCCCTATAAGGCATTGTCATACCTGCAGAGATTGGGCTGCGATGTTGTTATGGGAGTTTCATACGGCTTGGAAGGCGGCGTGGCGCCCTTACTTGGGCCGCTGCTAGCTCCTACGCCTTCCTCTGCCATTCCGTTGCCGTTGATTGATAACAAAGGACGGTTGAGGTTTACCGCCCCGGCCCGTCCCTTAACAGCGGCCTATCCCATAACAACGCAGGTGCTAGGCGAGGCTCATGTACCGTACGAAAAGGGCTACGCGTATCACAAAGTGGCTGTGAAGATCTATCTCTTATACAAACTCGGAATTTATGACCACCATCTCAGGAAGGCCGCCCGCATCTTGCGCGACCTATTTCCAACAAATGCCTTTTACGTATATTTGGCTGAAGGACCTACTCAGCATGTTGCAGACCTCATACTACAAACGTGCCCTGCTCCCGATACCCCACCGACCGGCAAGAGGCACCAATGGATATGGGAGCGTGATCCGGCTGAAGAGAAGACACCCGCGAAGCTGAACACGTCGTATTGGGATTGCATATTTGCAGCGAAACTTCTTACGAACCATCCGGAGATGGGTCCACCGATCGTGCGTGCGATGCAACGACAGCAAATCGAGGCTATCAACGAGGTCGTTCGGGATCCATTTGCCGGGTCATGTGCCGATCTTCAATCTGAGGTCAATGCCAAGGCGCAATCGCCGACGGGAAGTGATACGAGCGATTTTCAGATTACGTTCGATGGTCCTCCATCAACGACGTTCCCAAAAAAACACTGGTATGGCGGAACAACGTTTGTGGCGCCCTGTACCGGACGCTACGCTGCAACGGTCTCTGCGAAAGGTGCCGACGCAATTGCTGTGCCGGTAACACTCGACTTGGTAAGCACGTATCGCTACGGAACTCCCTTGGCCATTCTCCGGGCGCCACCGTCCTTAGCAACGTCTTGTGAGACAACATTTCACTTGCAACAGAACGAAGCGGTTTCTCTCGTTCTACGACGAAGCGCGGAGAGCGCGGAATCGCAGACGCCGCCATTAATATGAAATGGGACTCAAATCAGAAGGGTCCACCGCGTCACTTGTCGACCGCGGTGATCTGCACGAAGTAACAAAATCGAGACGCGCATTGTGCCCGCGCACCCGATTAGAGTGCCGTTCATGGGGTCGATCGCGTCTGCGGGTTGCTTCATTGCTCCGTTCTAAGCGTATTCGGGAGTCTCATAGAAGAGGCGACCAGTCTTCTTCCAGTGTCCAGCCAATAGCAACTCCATCAACCGACGACGGCTATGGAGCGTAATGCGCTACGGCTGCCGTTGGCCGAGGCTGTGTAAAAACGCGATTTTGGTCTGTTTTCGGGAGTATCAAAACCCCTCCCGACCCCAAATAAATCGCATACAACGCGTTCTACGAGGTCGTCGTTGCCGACACCTCGTTTCGCGCGAAGTTTTTACACAGCCTCGGCCGAATCCGGCCATCTCCCGGCCGACCGTTCGGATGCCGAAAGGCGGATCTACTGCTTCCGCCCGCTCCCGGTCAGAATCTCCACCAGCGTATCGAAGAACGCGAGCACCGCCGGGGAATCCTGGGCGAATTGGTCGCGCAACACGATTGCCGCGCTGATGCTCACCGCATCCTCGGACGGGTCAATCGCGGCCTCGGGTGGCTGTAGCGGGTAATCGTGGCCGGCGCGGTGGTTCAGCTCCCAATCGCACGCGCCCTCGATCCAGACAAGCAGGCCATAGGCAACGGGTGGCACGCCGTTCGCAGCGGCGATCAGCGCGTGTAGCTCGACGTCGGTGATGTCTGCCAACGCGGCCTTGATGGCGGTCAGGTCGGGGTGACCTGCTCCCCATAAACAGTGCCAGCGGGAACTTAGTAAAGTCCGTTTTCCAGGAGGGAAACGGGCATGAAGAAGCGGTTCACGGAAGCACAAGTCATCGGGTTTCTGAAGGAGGCTCAGGCGGGGGTGCCGGTCAAGGAGCTGTGCCGTAAGCACGGGTTCAGTGACGCGGCGTTCTACGGCTGGCGGGCCAAGTTCGGCGGGATGCAGGTCGACGACGTCAAGCGGCTGAAGGCGTTGGAAGCGGAGAACGCCAAGCTCAAGAAGCTCTTGGCCGAGTCGATGCTCGATGTGGAAGCCCTGCGCGCGGCGCTACGGGGAAAGTACTGACCCCACTGGCGAAGCGCGAGGCAGTGGCGACGATGCGGAAAGCCACCACGATTTCCGCGCGTCGCGCCTGCCGGCTGGTGGGGTTGTCGCGCACGGTGTTGGTGTACGAGCCCAAGGCGAACCCGAGCAACGCTGTCTTGGAACAGCGACTGGTCGAACTGGCGCACGAGCGCCGGCGGTTCGGCTATCGCCGCTTGCACGCGCTGGTACGGCGAGAGGGCGTGCTGGTCAACCACAAGCGCGTCTGGCGGCTCTACCAGAAGGCCGGGCTAGCGGTTCGTCGGCGCCGCCGCCGGCGTGGCGTGGCCGTCGACCGGGAGCCGCTGGCCGTGCCGACGGCGCCGAACCAGGTGTGGTCGATGGACTTCGTCATGGATGCACTTTCCAACGGGCGCCGCGTGAAGTGCCTCACGATTGTTGATGACTTCACCAAGGAATCCGTCGACATCGTCCCCGATCACAGTATTCCCGGGCTATACGTGACACGGGTGCTCGACCAGGCGGCGCAGTTTCGCGGCCTGCCCGCCGCTATCCGTACCGATCAAGGGCCGGAATTCACCGGCCATGCGCTGGATCAGTGGGCGTATCGCCACGGCGTGAAGTTGAAACTCATCGCGCCGGGCAAGCCGACGCAGAACGCTTTCATCGAGAGCTTCAACGGCCGGTTCCGCGACGAGTGCCTCAACGATCACTGGTTCGAGAGTCTGCACGCCGCACGCGCCATCATCAGTGCGTGGCGACGCGACTACAACGAGCAGCGGCCACACAGTGCACTCGGCTATCGGACGCCGGCCGAGTTCGCAGCACAGCATCGCAAACGGGGCGCGGTGCCACCATCAACAAGGGAAATCAGCTAATCTTTCAACCCGGACTTTGCTAACAACGCCCCGGCACTACTACGGGGGGCAGGTCAGGGGTCCATTCCGACATTCTCCACCGTTGCGCCCTACAGCTTGCGGAGCGTATTGGCATACGACGCGTGGAATCGCCCCGTTCTTGACCGCAGTCAATGCGCGGCTCCGCCTGCGGGCGTATGACGGCCAAGTAGAACATCAAGCGCCCTAGGGGGAATTGTCTATGTGCATGCAAATTACAAAGCGGTCAATTGCGGTCTTCGTGCTGAGCGTTCTCATCACCACAAACGCCGCGGCCCAAAACCTCGGCACGACGTTTTCTGACGTTTGGTGGAATCCCAATGAGTCGGGCTGGGGAATGGTTGTGGCGCATCAACAGAATTTTATGTTCACGACGTTCTATATCTATCGGGCTGACGGCTCGCCGTATTGGGTTACGGGCCAACTACAGAAGGTGGGAACAAGCGGACTCGCAACGTCGCCGGCAGTTTTTACGGGACCAGTCTACGAAACGCATGGCCCGTGGTTTGGGGGCGCATTCAACTCTGCCGCGGTCGGATATCAATATGTCGGCACGGCGACATTTTCGGCGCCGACCGCACTCAATGCCACGCTGCAATATTCGATTGACGGTGTCAGCGTCACAAAGAATATTGAGCGCCAAACGCTTAGCAACATCAATTTTTCTTCGCAGTATGCGGGCGGTACTGTTTATCAGCTTAGTCAATGCATCCCTTCCCAATCCTCAAACAATGGCCGAACCATATCCGATACCGGGCTATTAACAGTTGTTCAATCAGGCACGTCATTTCACATGGACGCCGTCGGGCAGGACGCAAATTGCTCGTTCAACGGCACCTATCTTCAGAATGGCTCGCTAGGTCAGGTCAACGGGAATTATTCTTGCCTGACCGGAGAGGTGGGTACGTTCACGATGTACGCGATGCAATGGACGCTTTACGGAATGACCGCCGGAGTAACGGGGCAAAGTCAGTTTTGCCGTTTCAATGGGTTTCTCGGAGGAATCACAGGGCTGCACATCGCTCAATAGTCCTGTGCTGCGCCAGCACAACCGCTCCGGCGGGGTCTATTGTTTGTGGCGGCCTGCAGCAGCACCCGATGGCCTGTTGCCCCCCACCGCCTTGATCCGGCGCAAGGTATCGCCCATCGGGGTGCGGCGGGGTCCCCTTCGGCAAATTTGGAGACCGGAAAGAGTAGCGTACAGTAGGCTAAGGCTGAGGACACGCTCCGCCTTACACAGCGGCAAAAGTACAGAACCTAAAACCATTACAACATCAGGTATACCTACACTAACACCTAGTCAGAGTAGCCAGAGGGCACCCAGCAACACCGACCCCAGGGAAAGCTGGCCAGGCAGGCAGGAAGGGAAGGGGCAGGGAGGGAAGGAGGGAGGGAAGGAAGGAGAAGGAAGGAGAAGAAAGGAAGAAAGAAAGAAAGAAAGAAAGAAAGAAAAAAAAAAAAAAAAAAAAAAAAAAAAAAAAAAAAAAAAAAAAAAAAAAAAAAAAAAAAAAATTTTTTTTTTTTTTTTGAGATGGAATGGAATGGAATGGAATGGAATGGAATGGAATGGAATGGAATGGAATGGAATGGAATGGAATTCTTTTCTTCATCCATACGGAATAGCCGCCTCGCGCA
>CAWGKT010000009.1:0-58419 GCA_963823215.1 uncultured beta proteobacterium | reverse complement strand
AGGGTGGGAAGGCTCACTTCGGTGTCATCCACAATGGCCACCTTCGGCAGGGATTTCGATCGAGCGAACCGAAGTATTGGGGTTCCGGCGGGATGGGTCAAATGCCGGTTGATTGCTGTTTGTGACTGCTGCTGGGTGCTGCTTGGGGACAGACCCGTTTTCCGTGCGGGCGTCGCGCAGGCAGGCCGAGAGGTCAACCACGGAAATCGTGGCCTGTCCCCGTGCCGCCGGCGATAATGCGCCTTTGCCGGCCGCCAGAATGCAGCAATCCACGGAAGCCCATCATGTCCACCGCCCTTCCTCGCGTCACCTACTCGAACATCCGCGTCGATCTCGCCCCGGTGCACGATCATCTGGATGCCGAGATTCCACGCTTCAAGGCGAGATTGCTTGGCCGGCATTGGTCCAATGTCATCGCGGGAGCCCACGACGACGACGGCGAGCGGTACGGCGTGGCTACGCCCATCGACCGCGCCGGCACCATCGGCAGTTTCATTGCGGCCTCGCCGTCGGCGGTGGCTCGTGCCGTTGCCGCCGCGCAGAGGGCTTTCGCCGGGTGGTCCGGCACGCCGTGGTCCGCGCGGGTCGCGATCCTGCGCCAGTGGGCGGAGCAGCTCGATGACGCCAAGTTCGACCTCGCCATCGCCAGTCTGCTCGAGGTCGGCAAATCACGAACGGAAGCGCTCGGCGAAGCCGAGGAAGCGATCGATCTCGTCCGCTATTACTGCGGCGAGATGGAGCGGCACAAAGGCTACGCGCAGGATCTCGCCCGCGCGTTTCCCAACGAGGAGACGAAGTGCGTGCTGCGCTCGCTGGGCGTCATCGGCGTCATTTCGCCGTTCAATTACCCGATCGCGCTGGCGGTGAACATGATGGCGGGCGCGCTCACCACCGGCAACACCGTGGTGTTCAAGCCCTCCGCCGGCTGCACGTTGAGCGCACAACTGCTGCTTCGGTCCATGGAGGGCGCAGGATTGCCGAAGGGCGCGGTCAATCTCGTGGCTGGCGGCGATGCAACGGGACGCTCGCTCGTGGCGCAGTCGGGCATCGCCGGCATCGCTTTCACGGGCTCGCACGAGGCCGGCATGGGCATTTTCCGCGCCTTGGCCGCCGCCCCGACCGCGAAGCTTGTCATCGCCGAAATGGGAGGCAAGAACCCCGCCTACGTGACGGCCGCGGCGGACCTCGACATCGCGGCGCAGGGCGTTGCGCGATCGGCCTTTGGCCTGCAGGGACAGAAGTGCAGCGCCTGCTCGGTCGTCTACGTCCAGCGATCGGTCCGTGACGACTTCGTTGCCCGTCTCGCTCGCTTCGCGCAGCAGCTCAAGGTCGGCAATCCCGAAGAGCGCGACGTATTCATGGGCCCGCTCTATAACCCGCAGGCCGCCGCACGCTTCCGCGAAAACGTGACCATGGCCGAGCGTGACGGCCAGGTGATCTTCGGTGGCCACTTCATCGACGGCGGCGCCGGCGGCGATTACGCGCAGCCGACCCTCGTCGAGGTTCCGCAAGGCCACGTCCTGGTGCGCGAGGAGCAGTTTCTGCCCTTGCTCGTGCTGCGCTGCTTCGACCGGCTGCAGGAGGCGCTCGACGAAGGCAATGCCGTGCGCTACGGCCTGACCGCGGGCATCTACACCACCGACCAGGGCGAGCTCGATCTCTTTCTCGATCGCGCCGAAGCCGGCGTGCTCTACGCCAACCGTGCCAGCGGAGCCACGACCGGCGCCTGGCCCGGCATCCAGAGCTTCTGTGGCTGGAAGGGCTCCGGCGTGAGCAACAAGGGTGGACTCGGTCCGCACTACCTGCCACAGTTCATGCGGGAGCAGTCGCGCACGATCATGCGCTAGCTTGCGCGTCGCACGACGTGCTCCATCGGCGCCGCCAATCCTGTTCGAGCATCAGCATGTCCGCCACGAGCAAACTCGTTTCCTTTGTCTGCCGGCTCGAACCGGAGGCCTTGCCCGCGGCAATTCAGGATCAAGCCGTGCGCTGTGTTCTGGACCTTGTTGGGGTAGCCATTGCGGGGACCCGGACGCCGATGGCAGAGATCAGCGCACGCTTTGCGCACGAGCAATTCGCCTCGGGCAGCGCCACGGTGATCGGTTCCGCAAAGCCGCTCTCCGTCGCGGGCGCGACCTGGGTCAATGGTGCATCTGCCAGCGCGCTGGACATGGACGACGGCCACCGGATGGCGATGGGACATCCCGGCGCCAGCGTCATTCCGGCGGCGTTGGCGATAGCCGAACGGACCGGGGCCAGCGGCAGGGAGTTTCTCACCGCGCTGGTGGCGGGCTATGAAGTGGCGGTGCGGGCGAGTGCCGCGCGCGTGCCGTGGTACAAGGACAAGATGTACTCGACCGGCATCTGGGGCGTGTTCGGGGCGACCGCCGCCGCCGGTAAACTGCTCAACTTCGACGAAGCAACGCTGCAGTCGGCGCTCGGCACGGCGGGTTCGCACGGCTCGTTTCCGCCCGGCGGACTGCAGTCCAATCACGCCATGGTCAAGGAGACGATCGCGTGGAGCGGCATGACCGGTGTCTGCGCTGCGCTGCTGGCCCAGCAGAATTTCGTGGGCCCCGCCGATTTCCTCGATTACTCCGAACGCTGGGACACATCGGTTCTGGTCGCCGGGCTGGGCGACCTCGACGAAGCCGCGATCCTCAGGACCTATTTCAAGCCGTACGCCGTGTGCCGGTGGTCGCATGCCGCGGTGGACGCAGTGCTGGAGCTGAAACACCGGCACCAGCTGCGCATCGACGAGATCGAAGCCATCGACGTCGAGACGTTCTGGGAAGTCACGCGCCTCGCGAACGCCGAACCGAGCAATACCATTGCCGCGCAGTTCAGCATCCAGTTCGCGCTGGCGGTCGCGCTGCTGTACGACCGGATCGGTCCCGCCGAAGTCAGCGACGCGCACATTCACGATCCGGCGATCTTGAGTCTTGCGCGCAAGATTCGGGTCGCCGTCGACAACACGCTCGATCGTCAGTTTCCCGCCAAGACGATGGCGCGCGTGACGATTCAGACGCGTCGCGGAAACCTCCGGACAACGGTCGAATATCCGCGCGGCAATCCGGAGAATCCGCTCAGCCATACGGAACTGGAAGCCAAGTTCCAGCTGCTCACCCGGGATCTGATCAGCGAAGAGCGCAATCAGCAGCTGCGCGCGGTAATTCTCGGCCTGCCGGAAGCGAAGAACGTCCTGGCGCTGACGCGATTGCTTCGTTGCTAGCGCAGCGGCGGCGGCTCTTGCCCTTTGTCGCGCGCCCAGCCGGCGGTTTCGGTCAAGCCGGCCGCGGCGTTGCGTTTGCCTCGCGCCGGCGGCGTCCCTCCGCCTCGATCACGTTGATGAGCTCGGGTCGCTTGCCGGCCAGGGCGCGGAAATCGGCGACATCGAGCGTCAGCAGGACGCCCGGCTCGGTGATGACGACGGTGGCCGAACGCCGCGTGCCGAACAGCAACGCCATCTCGCCGAAGAACGCGCCAGCGCCCAGCTTCACCGGATCGGGCGCGAACATGACCGTCGCTTCGCCTGAGACGATGAAGTACATGGAATCGCCGGCCTGCCCCTCGCGAATCACCACGGTGCCCGCAGCGACGTGGCGTGCATGCAGCAGGCGCACGATGTCGGCGATCGCCGCGGCGCCGAGGCTCTGGAAGAACGGCACGTCCGCCACCAGATCCCATGTCCTGAGAAAGTGCCGGCGCTGCAGCTCTTCGGCAAAGGCGCTGGCAATGATGCCGGCCCAAAGCGCGAAGATGACGATGCCACCGACCATCACCCACGCGGCAAGCAGACGGCCCCAGATCGTCAACGGCACGACGTCGCCGTAGCCGGTGGTGCTCAATGTCACGATCGCCCACCAGAGAGCGCGCGGGATGCTGCCAAAGACCTCCGGCTGCACTTCGCGCTCGAACAGATAGGACAGGGTCGCGGCGATCAGCAGGACGACGAAGAACACCGTCACGACGATGACCAGCGCCGGAACCGCGCGCCGCAGAACGCGCAACAGCACCGCCAGGCCGCTGGATTGTCGGATGTACTTCAGCGCCCAGACTATGGCGAAGAGCTGCGCGTCGCGTTGCGGCAGGCCGGTGAGCCAGCCCGCCGGCAGGGCCAGCACCGCCATCAGGTCGATCCACCCGCTGGTCGACAGCATGTAGCCCAGCCGCGTGCCGGCCACGGAGGCGGCACGCTGTCCTGGCGCTTCCGGCGCCAACCAGATCTGCAGCGCGTAGGCCGCGCAATAGAGGCCCCACACGGCCGTGACGATTGCGGACAGGACGAGATCGGCCGGCGAACCGGTGTCGATTTCGGTATGGACAATCACCGCCAGCAACCCCGCCGTGCAAACCGCATGCGGCACGACCGCAAGCAGCCGCGACCCGGGCGTGGCGCCATGCCCGTGCATCAACGCATAGATCGCGGTGCGGCTGGACATGGCAGGCGCTGGGGAACCTTGGGCAGAACGATGCGCAACAGGAACTTGAAGGACAGGAAATTCAGATTTCCGAAGCCCCTTCGGGTTCAGATTATCACGGCTTGACGCATCGACTCTTGACCCACACCACCGAGCCCACCACAATCAGCCATGAGCCCGCCGGGCCGCCCCAAGGGCGAATACCGGAGCGCGCAGCGCGAAGGTACTCCAATGAGCATGAATGTCAGTGCTGTGGACGGTTTCGAGTCCGCGGTCGCGACCGTCGCGTTTGTCGATCTGGCGGGCTTCAGCGCGATAACGGATGTCTATGGAGATGCGTCGGCGATAGCCGTGCTTGGGCACTTCGAGCAGTTGGTGCGCCAGGCCCTCGGAGGGCTCGGGCCGCCGATCAAATGGATAGGTGACGAAGCGATGTTCGGGTTTCCTGACCCGGCAACCGCCCTGCAGGTGCTCGGACGTCTGCTTCCAGCTTGCCGATCCGAGCCACGGATCCCACTGACAAGGACCGGACTTAACCACGGCCCGGTGCTCCGCCGGGGGAACGACCTTTTTGGTTCGACCGTCAACATCGCGGCGCGCATCGCCGCGTTGGCGTCTCCCGGGCAATTATTGGCGACCAAGCCGGTCGCCGACATCGCCGCAGGATCCGGAATTGCGGTGCGGGACATCGGGAAGGTAGCCCTGCGATCGATTGCCGACCACGTGCCGCTTTATGCCATCGAGCTGGCGCCGGCCTTCGATCCCGCCTGGATAGATCCCGTGTGCAAGATGCACGCACCTTATGCGGCGTACCGCAGAACCTCGCCGACCGGACCATGGTTCTGTTCCGAACGTTGCGCCGAGGCCTATCGACGTTCACCCGAGGTATACCCAGGTGGAGCGAAGGCCTCGGACCTTGCATAGCTTCAATGCGATTGCATGCCCGGCTTGTTCGGGTCGCAACTCGAGTATCGGTAGGCAGAATATGTCATCGAACTGCACCAGCGCGGCTGACGTGAACTCGAACGATCGGGCCGCCAACGCTGCAGGTTCGCATCGCTGCGCAGAGTCACTCATTGCCGGGAGGCAAAACGGCCGATATCGAACGCGGCGATCGGTGTCGGCGTCTTGCCGTCCAGGATGAGCTCGCTCAACACGGCACCCACGGCCGGGCCGAGCTGGAAACCGTGGCCCGAGAAGCCGAAGGCATGGAAGAGGCCCGGTGTGGTCCGGCTCGGGCCGACGACCGGGATGCTGTCGGGCATGATGCCCTCGATGCCGGTCCAGGTGCGGATGATCTGCGCCTGGCGCAGGCACGGCACCAGCGCGATCGTCTGGCGGCTCGAATCGAGGCTGGATGCGGCGACGGGATAGGCGCGCAGCCGCTCGCGGTCGGCATGGCCGCGCCCGCCGCCGAAGATGACGTTGCCGCGCCGGATCTGCCGGACATAGAACCCGCCGCCGCAGACGCCGAAATTCGGCACCATGAAATAGGGCACCGGATCGGTGACGCACATGTTCGGCGCGATCACGTCCTCGGGCACGCTCTCGCCGAAACGCGCCGCGATCTCGTGGCCCCAGGCACCGGCGACGTTCACCAGCGCTGCGGCACTGACCTCGATGCCGTCCTCGGTGCGCAGGCGAAACCGCGTGCCGTCGTGCTCGATTGCCGTCACCGGTGCGTGCTCGCGAATGTCGGCGCCGGTCGCGCGCGCGGCGCGGGCAAACGCGGGCGCGACGAGCCGCGGGTTGGCCGCGCCATCCTCGGCGCAAAGCGAGCCACCGACCGCCGCATCGCCGAGGAAGGGATAGCGCGCCCGAAGGTCGTCGCGGCCGAGCAATTCGAGCTCCAGCCCGTAGGGGCGGACCGACTCCCGATAGGCTTCGAGCTCCGCCATGTCGGCAGCGGAGCGCGCGAGCTTGATATGGCCGCTCGCCACGAACTCGCAATCGCTGCCGACGATCTCGTCAAGCCTGCCCCACATCTCGCGCGAGCGCCGCGCCAGCGGCAGCTCGGCCAGGTCGCGGCCCTGCTGGCGCACGCCACCATAATTGACGCCGCTCGCCTGGCCACCGCACGACCCCCGCTCCAGCAGGACTACAGTGGCGCCGCGGCCACGCAGATGCAGCGCCGTCGAGCAGCCGGCGGTGCCCCCGCCGACGATCGCGACGTCCGCTGTAATTTGTTCAGTCATTGTCAACCACACCCATCGGGATGGGCTTGACCGGCGGCTGGCCGCGCAGCCGGCCCATGCGCTCGGGCGCCACTTTCAGCGCCGCGGCCAGCACGATTGCGGCGGCCGGCCCGCAAAAGCGTCCCTGGCACCGCCCCATGCCGCAGCGGCTGAAAGCCTTGGCCCGGTTGATCTCGTCGGCGTCGAGCGCACGCGCCTCCTGGCGAAACTCGCCCGCAGTCACGCCCTCGCAGCGGCAAAGGATGGTCTCGTCGGACATCGCGGCCGCCAGGTCGGCCGGAAAAGGGAACGCTGCCTCGAGCGCGACCCGGAACCCGGCGCTCTGCCGAAGCGCGCCGTCGAGCGCCGCCAGACGCGACTTGTCGACATCGTGGCCGCGATCCTCGAGCAGAGCGAATGCCGCGCGCTCGCCGGCAAGCTCGGCAGCGTCAGCGCCGGCAATGCCGTTGCCGTCGCCCGCCAGGTAGATGCCGCGGACGGGCGTGCGGCCGGCGATGTCACGCTCCGGCAGAAATTGCTGCTGGATAGGATCGAATGCGAACGGGATTTCGGCCAGATCGGCGAGCTGAGTCTCCGAGCTCAAGCCGAAACCGAAGGCGATGGCATCGCACGCAAGCCGACGTTCCCTCCCCGTCGCGTTCCGATACACGAAGGCCGAGACAGCGCCGTCATGTTCCTCGGCCGCGACCGGCCGGATGCCGTTCGCCATGACGATGCCGCGGGCGCGCAGTGCCGCCACGTACCACAGGCCCTTGGCGAAGGCGCTCCCGCCGGAGAGCAGCCCGGGCAAGGCACGGCGCTTTGCGGCAAAGGGCGTGGTGTCGAGGACGGCGGCGACGCCGCCACCCGCCTTGGCGTACTGGTAGGCGACGAGATAAAGCAACGGTCCGGTGCCCATGAAGACGACGCGCCCGCCGATGGCGCAACCCTGATGCTTCAGCGCGATCTGCGCGCCGCCCAGCGTGTAGACCCCGGGAAGCGTCCAGCCAGGAAAGGCGATGATCCGGTCGCGCGCACCGGGCGCCAGGATGACGTCGCGATACGGAATCTCCCCAATGTGACCGCCGGAGAGGCAGTGCAGCGCACCGTGCCGCAGATCCCAGACGAGCGTATCGGGCCGGTAATCGATGCTGCTCTTGATGCCGTCGAACGTATCGTGCTGCCTGCGCGCCTTCGCCGCGTCGAAACCATACAGCGTCCGATAAGGGCGCGTGAATCCCGCGGGCGCGCGGCGATAGATCTGGCCGCCGCTTGCCGGCGCCTCGTCGATGACGATGGGGGCGAGCCCAGCGGCCGCGAGCGTCGCCGCGGCACGGCAGCCGGCGGGGCCGGCGCCGATGACTATCGGCGGTCTAACGTCCATCATAGGGCACCCTTGGCGCTGCGCGCCTTCGCTCCGGGAGGGAACAATTCCGTGCGGCCTCCGCGCCGTTGGCGCTCCTCGTTGTCCTCGGTGTCGCCGCCACCCGCGCTCGCGACGCGCCCTTCGGGCCTGGGCTTCGCCCCGCTCCCGCAGGTGTCCTGGGACGGCCCGTCGCGCTCATGTCGACGTACTCCGCGTAACGATTCGCATGCCATCGGCGACAAAGCTCGTGCAGGCGCGCAATCGCGTGCCGTCGTCGAGGGTGACCCAGCAATCCTGGCAGGCACCCATCAGGCAGAATCCCGCGCGCGGCCCGTCGCCGAACTCCGACGATCGCAATCGTCGCCCATTGGTCAAGAGCGCGGTCAGCAGCGTGTCTCCGGCCAGCGCCTCGCAGGCGCGGCCGTCGATGACGAACCGGATGACGGGCCGATCGCGCTCGGCGAGTCGTTGGAACTGTGGGGCTTGCATCGCTTTCGCCTGCCTTCTAGAACATGTCCTCGAGCCGGCAGTTGACCAGCAGTTCGGCGACGACCGCGTTGTTCGGCAGCGCGAGGGCGGTCGCCACCAGCATGGCGAGATCGGCAGGCTGGATCATCTCATCGCGCGAAACCGCCGTAACCTGTGCCGTCATGTCGGTAGCGACGAAGCTCGGGCAGATCGCCGTCGCGCGCACGCCGTCGTCCCAGCCGAGGCGGCGCACCGCATGGGTGAGGGCGATGACGGCGAACTTGCTCATCGCATAGCCGGCGTGGGCGTTCTTCACGCGCTTGCCCGACAGCGAGGAGAGGTTGACGACGCGTCCGCTCCCCGACCTTCTCAGCCAGGGCATGGCGAGGCGGATGAGTCGCAGCGGCCCCTTGACGTTGACCTCCCACATCGCGTCATACGCCGCCTCGTCGTCATCTTCGATGCCGACGTCGAGCGCGATCCCGGCATTGTTGACGAGGCCGTCGATGCGGCCGAAATGACGGCCCGTGTGCTCGACCCAGGCCTCGCAGCTCGCGCGGTCCCGCGCGTCGAACGCGACGGCGATGACACGCGACGGGTCGAGGCCACCGAGCGCGGCTTCGATTTTCCCGGCATCGCGGGCGCCGAGGCTCAGGCGATAGCCCTGGGCGTGGAGGCACTGTGCCACGGCGAGGCCGATCCCGCGATTGGCGCCCGATACCATGACGACGCGATCTTCAGGTGAGAGCATTGGCAGTCTTTGCTAAGCGTCGTGCAGGTGACAGGCGACGCCGCGCTCAGCGTCCATCTGCTGCCATTCGGGATAGACAGTTCGGCAGATCGGCATGACGTGCGGACAGCGCGTGTGGAAATGACACCCTGGAGGCGGATTGACCGCCGAAGGCACCTCGCCCTCGATGCGCAGCGTCACCACCTTGACCTGCGGATCAGGGACCGGCGAGGCGTCGCGCAGCATCCTGGTATAGGGGTGCAGCGGTTCCTTGAAGATCGCCGGGATCGGCCCGGTCTCGACGATGCGGCCCAGATACATGACCGCCATGCTCTGGCAGAAATAGCGCACGACGCCGAGGTCGTGCGATATGAAGATGAAGGCGAGACCGCGCCGCTCCTGCAATCGCTGCAGCAACAGCAATATCTGCGCTTGTATGGAAACGTCGAGGGCGGAGACCGGCTCGTCGGCCACCAGCAGCTCCGGCTCGAGCGTGAGCGAGCGGGCGATGCCGATGCGCTGGCGCTGGCCGCCGGAAAACTCGTGCGGGTAGCGCAGCATCGCGTTGTCGGGCAGCCCGACTTCGGCGAGGAGAGCGTGCGCGCGCTCTTCGCATTCCGCCGGGTTGCCGATCCCGTGCACGCGCATCGGTTCGATCAGCGCCTTGCCGATCTGCCGGCGCGGATTGAGCGAGGCGTAGGGGTCCTGGAAGATGATCTGCAGCTTGCGGCGCAACTCGCGCATCCGCGCCCTGCTCGCCGTGACCACGTTCTCGCCCTTGAAGACGATCTCGCCCGCGTCGGGCTCGACCAGGCGCAGCGCGGCGCGCCCGGCCGTCGACTTGCCGCAGCCGGATTCGCCGACCAGGCCGAAGGCCTCGCCGTCGCACACGCGAAACGAGATGCCGTCGAGCGCACGAACGGTGACGGTGCGCGTGCGCGGAAAGCCGCGCCGCACCGTGAAGAACTTGCGCAACCCGGTGACGGTAAGGACCGGATCAGGCATGTCCGCCCCCGCCCGGCGGGGCGCGCAGCCAGCACCGCACCTGGTGATCGGGTGCACCCGGCAGCGGCACCAGGACCGGATCGCGCGCAGTGCAGATCGGCTCGCGCAACGGACAGCGGGGGGCAAAGCGGCAACCCGAGGGCATCGCACCGAGCGCCGGCACCTGGCCGGCGATGGTGGAAAGGTCGCCCATGTCGCGATCGACGCGCGGAATCGATCGCAGCAGGAGCTCGGTATAGGGATGGGTCGGACGCGCGAAGAGCTCGTTCACCGGCGCGATTTCGACGATCTCGCCGGCGTACATCGCGGCGACGCGATCGGCGATCGAGGCGACGACGCCGAGGTTGTGGGTGATGAAGATCATCGCCATGCCGTAGGCCGCCTTGAGCTCGGCCAGGAGCGCGAGGACCTCGGCCTGGATGGTCACGTCGAGTGCCGTCGTCGGCTCGTCGGCGAGCAGCAGCTCCGGCCGGCAGGCAAGAGCCATCGCGATCATTACGCGCTGCCGCATGCCGCCCGAGAACTGATGCGGAAAATCGGCAAAGCGCGCTCGCGCCGACGGGATCTTGACCTGGTCGAGCAACTCGAGCGCCGCGGCATCGGCCTCGCGGCGCCCCATGTCGCGGTGGTAGGAGAGCGCCTCGGCGACCTGGAAGCCCACGGTCAGCACCGGATTCAACGACGTCATCGGCTCCTGGAAGATCATCGAGATGCGATCGCCGCGGATCTTGCGCATCTCCTCCTCGCCGAGCGCGACCAGATCCTGCGCGGCGAAGCGGATGTGCCCGCCGGCGATCCGCCCGTTGGCCGGCGGCACCAGTCCCATGATGGACAGGGCGGTGACGCTCTTGCCGCAACCGGACTCGCCGACGATCGCCATCGTTTCGTTGTGCTGGACGGCGAAGCTCACGTCGCGCACGGCCGGGTGCCAGCCGCCGCCGATGCGGAACGCGGTGACGAGGTTCTCGACCGCGATGATCGGGACATCCGCCGATGCAGTCATTCCCCGCCCCGCAGTTTCGGATCGATGGCGTCGCGCAGCCCGTCGCCTAGCATGTTGAGTGAGAACACGACGAGCAGGATGGCGAGGCTGGGGAAAAGCGACAGCGACACGCTGTCGAGGATGTTCTCGAAGCCTTCGCGGATCATGCCGCCCCAGGTCGCCGTGGGCGGCCTGACGCCGAGTCCGATGAAGCTGAGCGAGGCCTCGATGCGAATCGCGGTGGCCAGCCACAGCGACGCCATGACCAGGATTTCGGCGACGATGTTGGGCAGGATGTGGATGGTCATGATGCGCAGGTCGGAATAGCCGAGCGCGCGGCCGGCCTCGATGTAGTCGCGCTCCTTGACCAGGATCGTCGGCGCCCGCGCAATGCGCGCGAACGGCGCGATCGCCGTCAGCGCGATGGCGATCATGAGGTTGCCCATGCTGGCGCCGAGCATCGCCACCACCATCAGCCCCATGATCAGCGACGGGAACGAGAGCAGCACATCCATCGCCTGCATGACCACCATGTCGAAGCGGCCGCCGACATAGCCGGCGAGAATGCCGATGATTCCCCCGATCAGCACCGCGGCGAGGATCGAGACTGTGCTGATGACAAGCGACAGGCGCGCGCCCCACAACAGGCGGGAGAGGATGTCGCGGCCGTAGGAATCGGTGCCGAACCAGTGCGCCGCCGAGGGCCCCTGGAGCCGCGCCAGGATGTCCTGATCGAGCGGGTCGTAGGGCGAGATCAGCGGGGCGAGCAGCGCGAGCGCGACGACGAGCAGGAACGTGACCAGGCCGATCCAGGACGTCGCGTTGGCATTGAAAGCGCGAACCAGCTGCTGCAGCGCGTACGACGAGGCACGCGGCGCACCGGTACCCAACGTCGCGTTGCCGCTCATTGATGTGCCCCCTTGGCGCTGCGCGCCTTCCCCCCGAGGGGGCGCAATTCGCGCTTGGGGCGGCCCAGCGCACTCATTGCCGCTTCACCCGGGGATCGATGAAGCCATAGGTGAGGTCGGTCAGCAGATTCACCAGGACGATGGCGAAGGCGTAGACGACCATCATGCCCTGCAGCACCGTATAGTCGCGCTGGTTGAGGGCGCTGACGATCAGCTTGCCCAGGCCCGGCCGGTTGAAGACGATCTCGGTCAATACCGAATTGCCGATCAGGATGCCGAGATAGAGTCCGACGACCGTGACCACGGGGATGAGGCCGTTGCGGAAGGCGTGGCGCCAGATCACCGCACGCGTCGGCACGCCCTTGGCGCGCGCGGTGCGGATGTAATCCTCGCCCAGCACTTCGAGCATCGACGAGCGTGTCACCCGCGTGACGTAGGCGGCCATGATGATCGCGAGATTGATGGCGGGGAGCGCAAGGTTGCGCAAGCGCTCGACCGGATCGTCGAGCGACCCGGCGCTGATCACCGGGAACCAGCGCAGATGGATGGCAAAGACGAGCAGCAGCAGAATTGCCGAGACGAAGGCGGGAAACGAAAGGCCGAGCAGCGAGCCGATGCGGGCGACGTAATCGACCCACGTATTGCGGCGCAGCGCCGACCAGACGCCGAGCGGCACGCCGATGAGCGCGCCCAGCACGATCGCCGTCACCGTCAGGTCGATCGTGTAGGGAAGGACCTTGCGCACTTCCTCGACCACCGGCTTGCCGGTCACGAGCGAGCTGCCCCATTCGCCGCGCACGGCGTTGACGAGGAAGTCGACATATTGGACGCCGATCGGCTTGTCGACGCCCAGGCGGTGGCGCATGTTGGCGAGCGCCTCGGCGCTTGCCTGATCGCCGAGGATCGTCTGCGCCGGATCGCCCGGCAGCACGCGCGCGAGCACGAAGACGATCGTGAGGACCGCGAAGAGCGTCGGGACCGCCAGGAGCAGACGCTTGAGAATGTAGCCGAGCATGGAGCGCTACCCGCATGCCACCCCTCCCGCCTCGCGGGGCGGAAGGGGCGGCACGTCGATCATTGCGTGAAGTGCGTGCCCTCGTCGACGACCGGACCGAGGCTCAGCGATCCTTTCAGCGGAAAGCCGAAGTCGAGCGAGGTACGCCGCGCCCAGATCTGCGGCTGCTCGTAGACCGGGATGCCGCACACCTTCGTCATCAGCTTCTGCTGCGCGGTCTTCCACAGCGCCTTCTGCTTGGCCGGATCCGGCTCGACACGCGCGGCGTCGATTTCCGCATCGGCGTCGTTGCAGTGGGAGAAGTTGGTCACCGCGGTCGGCGTGCCGACGATGCTGCGCGAATGGTAGAACTGCGTCAGGTAGGTGTCGGCCACCGGGAAGCGGGCGGCGCTGTAGTGGACGATGGGACTCATGTCCTTGCGGATGTTGGCGTGATACGTCGCGTGCTCGACCACTTCCATGTCGAGGTTGATGCCGACCTTGCGCAGCTGCGCCTGGGTCACTTCCATCATCGACAGCATCCCGGGCAGGTTGGTGTGGATGATCTTGATGGTGAGGCCGTTCGGATAGCCGGCTTCCTTGAGCAGCGCCTTCGCCTTCTCGGGATCGTACGGCAGCAGCGGCACGTCCGCGCTCTGCCCGAGATAGCCGATGGGCACGATCGACTGGGCGGGACGCGCCGTGTCCTTGCCCTTGAACTGCACGATCTGATTGCGGTCGATCGCGTAGGCGAGCGCCTGCCGTACACGAACGTCGTTGAGCGGCGGCTTGTCGACGTTGAGATAGAGCACCGACAGCTCGCCCGGGTCAAAGACATCGACGGTCGTGTCCTTTTCCTTTTTCATCCGCTCGACCCAGGTCTGGTCCTGCTTCCCGTACTCGAGGTCGATCTCGCCCGAGGTGAAGGCGAGGTCGCGGCTCGCGTCGGAGAGGATGTAGCGGTAGACGATCTTCTCGAGCTTCGGCTTGCCGCGGAAATATTGCGGGTTGGCGAGGAGCGTCACCGATTCCTTCGACTTGTACTCGCCGAACATGAAGGGGCCGGTACCGATGGGCTTCTGGATGAATTTCTCACCCATCTCCTCGGCTGCCTTCTTGCACACCATGTTGCCGCCCTGATAGTTGATGAGCAGGCCGAGGAGGCTCGGGACCTGGTTCTTGAGGCTGATCCTGACCGTGTACTTGTCGACCGCCTCGACCTTGTCGAAATCCTTGAAGTCGCTCGAGAAGGCGGAGCGCTTGGGATCGGCGGAGCGGGCCAGCGAATAGACGACGTCATCCGCGGTGAACTCGCCATAGCCGTGATGGCATTGCACGCCCTTGCGCAGGCTGAACGTCCATTGCTTGCCGTCCGGGGACGATTTCCAGCTCTCGGCGAGATCCCCCTCGATCAGCGCCGCGTCGGGGTTCATCGTGCCTTGCTTCATTCGCACGAGGCCATTGAACATCCAGTTGAACAGCGCCTTGTCCGGCGTCGTCGCTGACAGATGCGGATCGAGCCGGCCCGCATCGATCGCCGCCATCCCGACGTTGAGGACCGTCTTGGCCGCGAGCGCCGGCTGGGCGATTACCGCCATGACCAGCACGGTTGCCAGTGCCACGGCGCGACAAATCAAGCGGGACATGGGAACGCGATCTCGCGTGGGCGTCAACGGCGACATGCCACGGCGTTGGGTTCGAAATGCCTGCAATGCGTCCATAATCCTCTCCTGTGCGAAGGTTCCCTGGATTGCCGAGGACCTTCGTCGATGTTCGGGAAACCTCGATGGGATCGAGGCGACGGGCCTTCTCCAGCCGGCGGCCGAAGGCGGCAGCATACACCCATATGTGCCCGCCGCTTTCAAGGCGCGAGGACTGCCGGCGACCCGTTCTGCAGGTCTGCGTCGCACGGATTCGTCACCTGGCGGACGTTGCGTGCCCAACACCGCCATGGCATGATCCCCGAAGCTCGCGGCGCCGGCGCCGCCACCGCAGTGGGAGACGCTTTCGATGGCGCAGATCCTCTTCAAGAACGCCAAGCTGCTCGATCCTCACGCCGATGCCCTCGAGGGCGGGGTTTCCGTGCTCGTCGAAGGCGAAACGATCCGGGAAATCTCCGTGAAGTCGATCAAGGCGCCTGCTGCCGACGTGATCGACTGCAAGGGCCGCACGCTGATGCCGGGCCTGATCGATTGCCACGTGCACGTGATGCTGTCGGAAGTGAACATCCGCTATCTCGAAGCGATTCCGCTGACCATGATGACGGTCCGCGCCGCCGCGCTGATGCGCGGGATGATCGACCGCGGCTTCACGACGGTGCGCGACACCGGCGGCGCCGACTGGGGCATGCGCGACGGCGTGGCACAGGGCCATCTGCCCGGTCCGCGCATGTTCATCGCCGGTCGGGCCCTCGGGCCGACGGGCGGCCATTCCGACGCGCGCCGGCGCACCGACGTCCATTCGGGCGCGTGCAAGTGCTGCAATGCGATGAGCTTCTGCCTGGAAGTTGTCGACGGCGCGGACGCGGTTCGCGCCGCAGTGCGCGAGCAGCTGCGCCAGGGTGTCGACCAGATCAAGATCATGGTGTCGGGCGGCGTGGCCAGCCCCTACGATCCGCTCGACAGCCGGCAATTCTCGCTGGCGGAGATTGCAGCAGCGGTCGAGGAGGCTGCGGCCTTCGGCCGCTACACGCAGGCCCACGCGTATACGCCGGACGCCATCACGCGCGCCGTGAGCCAGGGCGTGCGCACCATCGAGCACGGCAATCTGATCGACGAGAAGTCCGCCCGGCTGATGAAGGAAAAAGGTGCGTACCTCGTCGCGAACCTCGTCGCCTACTACGCGATGCGCGAGCGGGCGAAGGAGTTCGGCATGACCGCCGACATGCTCGCGAAGAACGACATGGTGATCGACGGCGGACTGAAGTCGCTCGAGATCTGCAAGCGCGCGGGCATCAAGGTGGGATACGGCAGCGACCTGCTCGGGGCACTGCAGGTGGACCAGAGCCGCGAATTCCTGTTGCGCCGCGAGGTGCTGTCACCGATCGAAATCATCCGGCAGGCCACGCTCGTGGGCGCCGAGATCGTGCGCATGCCCGGCAAGCTCGGCGTTGTGGCCCCGGGCGCCTTCGCCGACATCCTGGTGGTCGACGGCGACCCGATCAAGAAGCTCGAATTGCTGACCGGCCAGGGCGAGAACCTGTCCGTCATCATGAAGGCCGGCCGCTTCCACAAGAACCGCCTGGCGGCTTAGTGAACCCCCACGCTCGCTGCCCCCCGTGGGGGCGCGCAGTGCCCTTTGGGCGGCCGGGCGGGCACTGATGGCGCAGGGGGTGCTGCCGGCCCCGGCGGCCTCTGCGGGACCGCCCGCGCCCCATGTCGATCCCCGCCTCGTCGGCCGCATCGCCCTGCTCGCGGCCGCGGCGCTCGGATATGCCGTCATCCTGACGCCGATCCTGTTCGTTTGCTGGCTCAGTTTCTTCAGCAACGAGATCGTGACATTCCCGCCGCAGGGCTACACGCTGCGCTGGTTCGCTCACATCTTCGACCAGAACAATTTCGTCAGCGGTTTCGTCACCAGCCTGCAGGTCGGCGTGGCGGCGATGATCGGGGGACTCGTCCTCGGCGTGCCCGCGAGCCTGGTGCTGGCGCGCCGCCAATTCCCCGGACGCGAGGCGCTGAACACGCTGCTGGTCCTGCCGCTGGTGGTGCCCGGTGTCGTCGCCGGCACGGCCATCTACGTGTTCCAGATCGAAGTCGAGATCGCGACCGAGCTGCCACTCCTGGGCTCGCGCGCCGGGCTGGTGTTCGCGCACATCATGATCACGATCCCCTGGACCGTGCGCCTGCTGACTGCGAGCCTTGCCGGGTTCGACCGCTCGGTCGAGGAGGCCGCGCTCAATCTGGGGGCTACGCCGCTGCAGGCGTTTTTCAAGGTGACGCTTCCTGTCATCAAGCCCGGCATGGTGGCGGCCGCGCTCTTCGGCTTCATCATCTCGTTCGGCAATCTGGAAATGACGCTCTTCCTGGTCGCCCCCGGGCAGACGACGCTGCCCATCGCCATCCTCCAATACCTGCAATGGCGGATCGATCCGACGATCGCCGCGGTCTCGCTGCTGCAGATACTGCTGATCGGCACGGGCATGCTGATCACCGACCGCTACGTGAAGCTGACGCGGGTGCTCTGACCCCATGGCGCGCCTGCAGCTCACCGGCCTCACCAAGACGTACGGCGATTTCCGCGCGGTCGCCGGCGTCGATCTCGACATCAGGCAGGGCGAGCTCGTGGTGCTGCTGGGGCCCTCGGGCTGCGGCAAGACGACGACGCTGCGGATGATCGCCGGTTTCATCACGCCGACCGCCGGCGAGATCCGCCTCGGCGGGCAGGACATCACGCGCCAACCGCCGTGGAAGCGCAACACGGGATTGGTGTTCCAGAGCTACGCGCTGTTCCCGCACCTGACCGTCGCGGAAAACGTCGCATTCGGGCTCAGGATGCGCAAGGTCGCGCCGCCGGAAGTCGCCGCGAAGTCGGCGGAGGTGCTGCGCCTGGTGCGGCTGGAGGGCCTGGCGGACCGCCTGCCGCGCGAGCTATCGGGCGGCCAGCAGCAGCGCGTGGCGCTGGCGCGCGCGCTGGTGATCGAGCCGGACATCCTGCTGCTCGACGAACCGCTGTCCAATCTCGACGCCAAGCTGCGGCAGGAAGTGCGCGTGGAGATCCGCGAGCTGCAGAAGAAACTGGGGCTGACCACGGTCATGGTCACGCACGATCAGGAAGAGGCGCTGACCATGGCCGACCGGCTGGTCGTCATGTCCAACGGCCAGGTGCAGCAGGTCGGATCGCAGCGCGACCTGTACGAGAATCCGGCCAATACCTTCGTCGCGGGATTCGTCGGCCGCACCAATTTCCTGCGCGGGCGCGTCGACGCGCCGGGCCTCTTCCGCAGCGAAAGCGGACTTTCCATCCGCTGCCACGACGACGCCGTCAGCGACGGTCGGACGCTGGCCCTGCGGCCCGAGCGCCTGTCCCTTTCCGTCGCGCCGGTCGCCGCCGCCGACAACTGTCTGCCGGGGACCGTCGAATTCGCGTCGTATCTCGGCGGCATCCTGGAATACTATGTGCGCCTGACGCCGCACGATCGCCTGATGGTGCAGGCGCCGAACAGATTCGCCGACCACGTTTATGCGGTCGGCGATCGGATTCATTTGCATTGGCCTGCCCAGGCAAGCCTTGTGCTTGCCGATGATGGCGGCGGCACGGCCGATTCGGAAACGCCATCGTGAGATCGGAGGGTAACGGTATGGAAAAGCACGGTTCAGTCATCACGCGGCGCCGGCTGCTCAAAGCCTCCGGCGCACTCGCCGGGATCTCCGCCATGGGCGGCTTTGCGCCGGCATGGGCACAGTCCGGGGGCCGCGTCGTCCTCGGCACCTGGGGCGGCGACTATTCAAAGCTGCTGTCGAAGAACATCGACACGCCGCTGATGGTGCCGAAGAAGTACGAGGTAGTGCACGACATCGGCGGCGATCCGGAGCGCCGCGCCAAGATGCGCGCCGAAGCACGGCTGCCGCGCGGCACCAGCGACCTGCAGGGGCTCTCGGCCGCGCAGATGTTCGAGATGAACGATGCCGGCCTGTGCCTGCCGATCGACTACGCGAAAATTCCGAGCGCACAGTACCTGCTGCCGCAGATGAAATATCCGTACGGCGTCGGGCACATCTATTCGGGCAAGGTCATTCTCTACAACCCAAAGCTGATCACGACGCCGCCGACGAGCTTCGCCGACGCGCTCGATCCGAAGCACGGCAACAAGCTCGGCATCATCGACATCCAGTACCAGTTCACGATGATGGCGGCGGCATTGGCGTCGGGTGGGTCGATGACCAATTACGAGCCGGGCAAGGAGCGGTTGATGGCCTGCCGGAAGGCGGGAGCCAGGATCCTGCCGACCAACGAAGCGATGGCGCAGGCTCTGCAGAACGAGGAAGTCGGGATCTGCATCATGTGGAAGGCACGCGCCGTGCAGTGGCAGAAGGCGGGCGCGAAAGTCGAAACCGTCGCGCCGAAGGAAGGCATTCCGCTGTACATCTCGGGATTCGTGATCCCGAAGAACGCTCCGAACAAGGAGGGCGCGCATGTGTGGCTGAACGAGATGCTCCAGCCGTCGGCGCAGGAAGCCTTCGCCGAGGACATGGGCTACAACGGCACCGTCACCAACGCGAAGATTCCGCCCGCGACGGAAACGCGCATCGGTTTTTCCGCCGACGAGCGCAAGCGCCTGGTCGACCTCGATTACGGTTACCTGGCGAAGAACGACGCCGCCTTCAAGGAGTGGTGGGACAAGACGTTCAAGGGATGAATGGGCCCCCACGCTCACTGTGTGCGGCTTCGCCGCATCCCGCTTCGCGGGACCAGCCTTCGGCTGTCCTGCGGCCTTTGGCCTGGTGTTCGCTGCCTCCCGCGAGGGCAGTCAGTGCCCTTCGGGCGACCGTGCAGGCAC
The DNA here is from genome assembly GCA_963823215.1 of uncultured beta proteobacterium. Classification (GTDB taxonomy): domain Bacteria; phylum Pseudomonadota; class Gammaproteobacteria; order Burkholderiales; family Casimicrobiaceae; genus CAIWHR01. Next base: position 38,872 of record CAWGKT010000009.1, on the reverse strand, counting down.
TGAGCCCCACGGGCACGGCGGGGTAATCCGATCATGGCTGCGGTGGCCGAACCGACTGTGCGCGCGAGTGCGCCAGGATTGACCGCCGCCGCGATGATCACGCCGGCGTCCATCGTCGTGACGATCGGCATCGTGCTGCCGGTCGTCATTCTTTTCCGCTACAGCCTCAATCAGTTCACGCCGGCCAAGGTAATGGTCGACGCCGTCACGGTCGAGAATTACGTCAAGTTCTTCACCGATCCGTTCTATGTCGCGGTCCTGCTCCGGACGATCCGCGTGGCGGCGCTGTGCACGGCGATCTGCGTGGTGCTGGCCTTCCCGATGGCCTATTGCCTCGCGCGCACGCGCTCGCGCTTCAAGAACCTGCTGCTGATGGCCGTGATCCTGCCGCTCTTCGTCGGCAACGCCGTACGCGCGGCCGGATGGATGGTCCTGTTTGGCAATCGCGGTTTCGTCAATTCGATGCTGACGGGACTGGGTATCACGCGCGAGCCGCTGCAGATCATGTACACCGAGTTCGCCGTCGTCGTCGGCGTGATCGCAGTCAATCTGCCATTCGTCGTGCTGACGCTGCAGGCCGTGCTCGAGGGAATCGACCGCGCGATCGAGGAGGCCGCGCTGGGCCTGGGGGCGGGTCCGTGGGGCACGTTTCGCCACGTGATCCTTCCGCTCGCCATGCCGGGCGTGATCGCCGGCACGATTCTTTCGTTCATTCTGGCGATGAATGCGTACGCCACGCCGGTCCTGCTGGGCGGTCCGACCTTCCAGATGATGGGGCCGACCGTCTATAACCAATTCGCCGGCCTTTCCAACTGGCCGTTCGGCGCCGCGCTGTCCTTCGTGCTGATGACGGCCACGCTGCTGTTGACCGTCACCTCCAACTGGGTCGCCCACCGCCGCTACCGGCGTTGAGGCCGCCTCTGGCGCCCCGGTAGCCTGGACCGGCGCGGCATCCGGCCCGCGCCGGCGTCGCCGCGTCAATCCGCGATCGCCAGCGCCATCGCGATCCCGGCACCGATCGCAGCCGGAATGCCGTACCGCTCCCACTTCGACATCGAGTCGCCCGCTATAACCTCGACGGGCACCGACGTGAGCTCGATCACCCGGTCGGTGACCGAATTCTCGACGAGCCGCGTCAAGGAGTTCTTGCGCGCGGTCGCCATCACGATCTCGTCGCAATGCAGGCGTCGAGCGGTGTCCGTTATCCTCTGCGCCCGGTCCCCCACTTCCATGTGCACGGCGTAGGGAATGGAGAACTTATCCAGCATCGCCTTGACCGGGGCGAGCGCCTGATCCGCCTGCTCGCGGTGGTAGTCGTGCCGGCTCTTGCGGCTCGAGGAACGCGCGATGTAGGCCGAGAAGGGCATCTGGACGTTGAGCAGGTGCACTTCCATCGCCGTGTTGTTCATGAATCGGTTGATGACGTTCTGCACGGCGAACCGGTCGTTGCCGGTGCCGTCGACGGGAACCAGGATCTTCGACATGGTCTTCCCTCCCGTGACTTGTTGCAGGGCCGGCGCCGCGTCAGGCGCCGTTGCGGCAGTCGATAACGGCCGCGGCGGCGCTCGAGCGTGTTCCATCTCCGGCCAACGCCTTCCGGCGGCGGAAGTGGATCTTGAGGAGCTCCATGGCGACCGGCGAAGCGAAGAAGAACGGCAGCATCAGCAGCCAGTCGTCCGCAGAGAGCGGCACGGCGTCGAAGAACGGCGCCAGGAATGGCACGTAGACCACCGCGAGGACCAGCACGAACGACACGGCCACCGCCGCGACCATCCAGCGATTCGAGAAGACACCGATCGAGAAGACGCTGTGGTACTCGGAACGGGCGGCGAAGGCGCGGACGAGCTCGGAGGTGCACAGCGTCACGAAGGCCATCGTCTGCGCGGCCTCCAGGTGGCCAGGGTAGCGCTGCATGGCGAGGTAAAACACCGCGAGGATCGCGATCATGTCCACGACGCCCACGACGCCGATGCCCATCGCCATGTCGCGGTTGATGACGGGCTCCTTCGGCGAGCGCGCCGGCTGCTTCATGATGTCGTCGTCGCCCTTTTCCAGCCCGAGCGCCAGGGCCGGCGCGCCGTCGCTCACCAGGTTCAGCCACAGCAGCTGCACCGGGCGCAGCGGCATCGGCATCCCGAACAGCATCGCGCCGAAGACGATCAGGATCTCGCCCACGTTGCAGGCGAGCAGGAAGTAGACGAACTTGCGGATGTTCGAGTAGATGATCCGGCCCTTGCTCGATGGCCGAGACGATGCTGGCGAAGTTGTCGTCGGTGAGCACCATGTCGGCCGTCTGCTTGGCCACGTCGGTGCCGGTGATGCCCATGGCCACGCCGATGTTGGCGCGCTTGAGCGCCGGCGCGTCGTTCACGCCGTCGCCCGTCATCGCCACGACGTGGTCGTGCGCCTTGAAGGCCTCGACGATGCGCGTCTTGTGCTGCGGCGAGACGCGGCAGCAGACGTCGAGCCGGTCGGCACGCGCCGCGAGCTCCTCGTCGGAGAGCTTGTCGATCTCCGCGCCGGTGAGCACCAGCCCGTCGGGCGTGAGAAGCCCGATGTCGCGCGCGATGGCCTCGGCGGTGTCCTTGTAGTCGCCGGTGACCATCACGGTCTTCAGCCCCGCGCCCTTGGCCACCTTCAGCGCCTCGATCACCTCCGGCCGCGGCGGGTCGATCATGCCGAGCAGGCCGACGAAGACGAGGTCCGTCTCGACCGTCGTCGGGCTTCACCTCCGTCGGGCATCGCGTCGAGCGGCCGGAAGGCCACGCCGAGCACGCGCAGCGCGTCGCTCGCCATGTCGCGGTTCTGGTCCGAGGATGGTGTCGCGCATCGCGTGCGTCAGCGCGACGACCTTGCCGTCGTCCAGCATGGAGCCGCAGAGTTCGAGCACGACATCGGGCGCGCCTTTCACGATGGCCACCAACGGCGGGTAGGCGAAGCCGGACGGCGACGCGCCCATGCCGTCGTTCCGGTGGATCGTCGTCATCCGCTTGCGCTCGGAATCGAACGGGATCTCCTGCACGCGCGGCAGCGCCTTCGCGAAGTCGTCCTGCAGGTAGCCGCTCTTCGCCGCCGCCACGATCATCGCGCCCTCGGTGGGATCGCCGATGATGCTCCACGCGCGGCGGCCCGACTCGTCGGGCCGTTCCTCCAGCTTCGCGTCGTTGCAGGCAATGGCACCCTGCAGGAGCGCCGTCGCATCCGGGTTCGCGCGCGGATCGAAGCGCTCCTCGCCCAGGAAGAACTCGCCGGTCGGGTTGTAGCCCTTCGCCGGTGATCTTGAAGCGCCGTGCCGCCGGCCCAGGCCTGCACGACCGTCATCTGGTTCTGCGTCAGCGTGCCGGTCTTGTCCGAGCAGATCACGGTGGCGCAGCCCAGCGTCTCGACGGCCGGGAGCTTGCGGATCAGCGCGTGGTGCTTGATCATCCGCTGCATGCCCAGCGCCAGGCAGATGGTCACGATGGCCGGCAGCCCTTCCGGCACCGCGGCGATGGCCAGGCTCACCGCCGTCATGAAGAGGTTGATGATGTCCTTGCGCTCGGCCTGCAGATAGCTCGAGCAGGCCGATGTTCGCCACGTCGGCGAGGTGCGTGTCGCGGAAGAGGCCATAGACGAAGACGACGGCGCAGATCGCGAGGCACGCGGTGCCGAGGACCTTGCCCAGATGCTCGAGCTTCTTCTGCAGCGGCGTGCTCTCGTCCTCGAAGGACTGGATCATCTGCGCGATGAGGCCGATCTGCGTGTTCATGCCGGTGCAGGTGACGAGGCCCTTGCCGCGCCCGTAGGTGACGAGCGTGCCCATGAACGCGGTGTTCCTGCGGTCGCCCAGCGGAATCTCCTTGTCGAGCACGACCGCGGGATCCTTCTCGACCGGCACCGACTCGCCCGTGAGCGACGCCTCCTCGATCTTGAGGTTGAAGCTCTCGAACGAGGCGCACGTCCGCCGGCACGTAGTTGCCGGCCTCCAGCAGGACGATGTCGCCGGCGACGAGCTCGCGGCCCGGAACCGTCACCTGGTGGCCGTCGCGGATCACCTGCGCGTTGGGCGCCGCCATCTTCTTCAGCGCCGCCAGCGCCTGCTCGGCCTTCGACTCCTGGATCACGCCGACCACCGCGTTCAGCACGACGATGACCATGATGGCGATCGAGTCGACCCACTCGCCCAGGAGCAGCGAGACGAGCGCCGCGATCATCAGGATGATGACCAGGTAGTTGTTGAACTGGTCCCAGAGGAGCGACCAGAACCCGGGCCGTGGACGCTCGGTAAGTTCGTTGGCGCCGTGTTTCGCGAGCCGGTCGCGCGCCTCCTGCTGGGTGAGGCCCTGTTCGAGGTGCGTCTCGAAGTCGGCGACGAGTTGCTCGATCGGCTTGCCGTGGGAGTCTCGGTCTTGCATGGCGCTTTCCTCCTTTGCGACAAGTATCACGCGGCGCGGACAGGAAGAAAAATTGAACTTTGCAAAGGTGTCCATCAAGAAATCGAAGGGCATCGAACAATTCGTAATCGCAACGATCAACGTTTTTGATGGATTACGGCCCGGAAATCGACGCAAATTTGCGCGACGGGCTTGAAATGGGGCTTCGGTGGTGCTACAAGTGCTTTACGTTCCGGCGAAATGGCCGGGGCCCCCTCCAAAGGGGAGTAGCTTCGGTAGCCGGATCGGCTACTGCGGCGCGGTCGTCAGAACGGGCTAACGCCCCGGCCGCGCTGGCATTCAAAATATGCAAGCGAGACCTTTGCCCAGCGGGTGAAGGTGCGTCCTGACGGCGGCCTGCATCCGCGAGGTGAAGGCCGCTGTGCATTTGTGGGCACGGCGGCATGGCACATCAGCACAACGAGGAGTCGCCATGCCACAGTCGAACATCCACCGCTACCTGCGGCACGGGATGCTCCCGCAGCTTCACCTCTTCGCGACGACCGCGCGCCTGGGCAGTTTCACGCGCGCCGCGGAGGAGTTGCATATGGCCCAGCCGACGGCCTCGGTGCAGATGAAGAAACTCGCCGAAACGATCGGGGTTCCGCTGTTCGAGCAGGTGGGCAAGCGACTGTACCTCACCGACGCCGGCCGGCGACTCGACGAAGGCTGCCAGGAGGTGTTTCGCGCGATCACGGCCCTCGAGGAATCGCTCGCCCGCATGCGCACGCTCGACTCGGGCCAGCTGCGCCTTGCCGTGAGCACGACGGGAATGGGTTTCGCCCCGCGGCTGCTGGGCGCCTTCGTCGCGCTCCACCCTGGCATCGAGACCTCCGTGCAGGCCCACAACCGGCAGACGCTGGTCCACCGCCTGGCGAACAACGAGGACGACCTCTATCTCTTCGCCGACGCGCCGGAGATGGAGGACGTGGTGGCGCAGGAGCTGGTGCCCAATCCGCTGGTGGTGCTCGCCCGCGACGACCATCCGCTGGCCCACGCGCAGAACATCCCCTTCGAGCGCCTCGCAGCGGAGCCGTTCCTGATCCGCGAGGAAGGTTCGGGCGCGCGACGGATCGCCATGCGGCTCTTCGGCGAGCGCGGGCTCGCCCCGAAGATCCGGATGGAGCTCGGCACCAACGAGGCGATCAAGGAGGCGATCCTCGCGGGCCTGGGCGTGACCATCATTTCGCGCTATACGTTCGGGATGGATCCGGAGTCCTCGCGGTATGCGTGCCTGGACGTCGAGGGCTTCCCGCTCGAGAACCACTGGTACCTCGTGTACCCCCAAGGCAAGCAGCTGTCCCCGGCCGCACGCGCCTTCCTCGATTTCGCGCGCACGGAGACGAAGCGCCTGGTGCAAGGTTCGTTCGCGCGCAGCTGACGATCCGGCAGGACGCCGCTTCCGCGTTCGCTCTCCATCGGCTCCTGGCACGCAACGAAACACGTGCCGCGATTACTCCCGGTATCCTGGCTGGTGCTGATGTCGTACGCGCAACATTCGGACGACCTCGTGCACGGCATCGAAGCGATAAAGTGACTCCTAGCCTGGGGACGACTTGGCGTGAATTGCGGCCTTGCCCGCCGCGAGCAGGACCGGGTCCCAGACCGGCGAGAACGGCGGGGCGTAGGAGAGGTCCATGCCGCCCACCGCCTCAACGGTCATGCCGTTCCATAATGCCGTGGCCAGCACGTCGATGCGCTTGCCCGCGCCCTCCCCGCCAACGATCTGCGCGCCGAGCAAACGACCCGTCCGGCGCTCGGCGACGATCTTGATCCGCATCGGTTGCGCACCCGGGTAGTAGTGCGCCCGGCTCGACGCCTCGGTGGTCACACCAACTGCGTCGAACCCCGCGGTCCGGGCCTCCCCTTCGGTGAGCCCCGTGCGGCCGATCTCCAGTTTTCGAAATTTGGTGATCGCCGTGCCGAGCACACCGGCGAAGGCCGCGTCACCGCCGGCGATGTTGGTGCCGGCGACGCGGCCCTGCTTGTTGGCGTGCGTGCCGAGTGCCACTACGACCGATCGCCCAGTGATACGGTGGTGGGATTCGACACAGTCGCCGGCGGCCCAGACATGCGGCGTGTCGGTGCGCAGATGGTCGTCGACGATAATGCCGCCGGCCTCGCCCACGCCAATGCCCGCAGCGCGAGCCAGGTCTACGTTGGCGCGCACTCCGAGCCCGATCACGACGAGGTCGGCCGCGATGGGACCAGACACAGTTTCCACCGCAGGTGACGCGGCCGTCGACGGTGGTGAATCCGGTGACCGCGGTGCCGAGTCGCAGATCGATCCCAGCCGCCCGCATCGCGTCCGCGACACCCGCCGCCATGTCGGCGTCCAGCACGGCGCCCATGGGCGCGTCTAGCCGTTCGACCACCGTCACCTCGAGGCCGCGTTCGAGCAGGCCCTCCGCGACCTCCAGCCCGATGTAGCCGGCGCCGACCACCACGGCGCGTCGGGCCCCCGCGTCGAGTCGTCGTTCCGCGTCCGCCGCGTCGTCGAGGGTCCGGAGCTGCAGCACCCCTTCCGCGTCGATGCCCGGCCACGGCGGTACGATCCCCGAAGCGCCGGTGCCGATGAGGAGTTCGTGATAGTGCTCAACGGACTCGCGACCCGTTTCGAGGTCGCGCACCGTCACGGTCGACGCCATGGTGTCGATGGCGGTGACCTCGTGGCGGGTCCGAACGTCGATGCCATTGGCCCGGTGCTGTTCCGGGGTCCGGGCGATGAGAAGCTCCGGTGTTTCGACGAGCCCCCCTACCAAGTAGGGGAGCCCGCAGGCGGCGTAGGAGGTGCGGGACCCGCGTTCGAAGGCCACGATCTCGAGTGCGGCAGCGGATGCCATCCGCCGCGCCTGCGCTGCCGCGGACATCCCTGCGGCATCACCGCCGATGATCACCAGTCGTCGTGCCATCTCCGTCTTCGGTCGCCGTTACAATTTCGCGTGCGCTTTCGCGAGCCTGTAGAAGAGCGTGCCGTCGTAGAACGACTTGATTCTGGCGACGCTCAAGGCAGGCACCCGCTTGCCGCGCTCGACGGCCTTCGTGTCGGCTGCCAGTGCAAGCAACACCTGCCACTCAACCGTCGACACCAACGATCCAGCTAGCGTCTCACGGTTCGCGTTGATCATTCTGGTGAGTTCGGTCGCGGTGAACGCCTTGTCGCCATTCCGGTCGACCGTGGAGCACGTGCCGAACACCTTCGCGAAGCGCCTGGCGTTGAACCGGCCTCGCTTGTCCAGGATGCCGGTGTCGCTGTCGTGCTTGCCCTTCTGAATGTTCTCGATGTCGATGCTCAGCGCCAGCAGGGAGCCTCGCGTCTGGACGCTCAAGGGCGCAACGATGGCGAGGGCGGCGACCTCCGCCACTCCAAACGGGAGGCCAAGGGCCTTGAGCCCACGCGTGCACTCCGCAACGTCGACGGTGCGGTCGCCGTTGTCATCGAAGAAGGACGCGTGCCGTTGCAGCGCGGTGTCGCCAGGACGGCTGCGCGCGCTCAGCGTGCGAGGCAACGCGCCGGACTCCTGACCTTCCGATTTGCGACGGGAAAGCGACGAATTGGGCGACTTACGGACGGCTGTGGAAGCGCTCATGGTGGTTCGAATCCGAGCAGGGGTGAACGGCGATGGACAAGTGGGATAGTTCGTTGACATTCCCATGCTTCGTATGAGCCGGGGAGAACTGGCCGGTGGCCGCTCGCTCGTCAGCGAGGGCGTCGGCATCTACCTCGTTGTTTATGTTACGCAGGGATACTGCGAGCATCTGTGCGGTAGAGCACATCGCCATGCTAGAGCCGTCGGGCTCAGATTGGCGACGGAATCGTCGCTTTACCAGAGCCCGGTCAAGCTGGATCGCCTTGACCATGCGCTCATATAGCGTATTGCGCCATGTGCGCCACCGAACAGATGGACAAATAACCACCGCGCATAGTCTCACCCTGATGCTAGTTGATGGCGTGTGGAACAATTGCCATAAGCCTGCAGCGGTACTTCATCATGTATTGCAGTTGCGTGAGTTGCGAGCCCTGATCATTGCCGAGGTTCATGCAGACCCCACGGCTGCAAGCAAGCGACGGTCGATATCCGACCGAAACTCTTCGATACCACTGGAGACACCCATGATTCGGACACCCAACAGAAATTCCGCCAAGACTCCCTCGTCAAGCGGCGCGAATACTGCGCATCGGCCCAAGAGTTGGCGCGAAACCCGCCGCGGCCAGCAAAGACGGCGTCCAGGGCGAAGGTAACTACGTGGCTGCACGCGAGTTCAACGCAGCTGAACGCAAGTTCGTCGCATCCGGGAAGGTGGCGGCGGCAGCGCGCGCAGCGGCACCAAAGTCCGAAGCCGAACGGCAGGCGATGTTTGCGGCCGAAGAAGAGGGCAAACGACGAGCGAAGGAATAGGATTCGACGCAGCCGAAGGTATGTTCCGATTCCGCGTTCATCCGTACCACTGCGTATAAGGAGTTCCCAATGCATAGCGACAGAATTTCCAGACAAGTATGGTTACCGCTCGGTGCAGCGTTGATCTTCGCAATTTCGGCAGTCGGCTCGTATTCGAGCATCGCCGCCGCCGCCGACATCAAGGTGACGCTGGCCGGCGATCAGGAAGTGCCACCGGTCAAGAGTGCCGGGGCCGGCACCGGGACGATCATCATCGGTACCGACAGAACGGTCAGCGGAAGCGTGACGAGCACCGGGATTGCCGGGACGGCGGCACATATCCACGAAGCGGCGCCGGGCAAGAATGGGCCTGTCATCGTTCCGCTCACGAAGAACGGGGACACCTATGCGGTCCCCGCCGGCGCCAAGCTTACGGACGCGCAGTTTGCCAGCTTCCAAGCGGGAAATCTGTACGTCAACGTCCACACGGCGGCAAATCCAGGCGGTGAAATACGCGGACAACTGAAACCCTGACATCGGGTGTGGTTGAGCAAAGCCGACCGGCGCCCCCAACTGGCGCCGGCCTATCCCCTGGAATCGGAAAGGAAGATCAAATGACCGGTACTGCTACGATCGAAAGTGCAACGCTGCACGTTCTGCCGCCCCTGCCCTACGCGGAAAATGCGCTGGCTCCCACCATCACCGCCAATACGCTTGGGTACCACTATGGCAAGCACCATAAGGGGTACGTCGATAATCTGAACAAGTTGATCGCCGGTACGCCGCTTGCCAACCTTTCGTTGGAGAAGCTCATCGCCGAGACCAGCGACAAGGCCGACAAGGTCGCGATCTTCAACAATGCGGCGCAAACGTGGAACCACACCTTCTACTGGCGCAGTCTTGCGAGCCGAAGGGCGGCGGTGAGCCCCCCGCGACGTTGAAGCACAGGATCGAGGCTTCATTCGGCACTCTGGATGCATGCAAGAAGGAGCTGGCGACGGCGGCAACGACCCAGTTCGGCAGCGGCTGGGCCTGGCTCGTGCTGGACGCCGACAAGCTCAAGGTGGTCAAGACCGGCAATGCGGAGACACCGCTGACCAAGGGCATGAAGCCGTTGCTGACCATCGACGTGTGGGAACACGCCTACTATCTGGATTATCAGAACCGCCGCGCGGACTACGTGAACGCCGTGCTCGACAAACTGATCAATTGGGGCTTTGCCGCCGACAATCTCGGCTAGCCCTCCCGGAACGACAACTTGCGGAGCGGTCATGATCAAGAAAGCATGGGCAGTCTGGAAGGGCGGCATCAAGGACGGTGGCGGCACCATTTCCACCGAGACGGGGGTTCTCAAGGAGGCGCCCTATGGATTCAAGGCGCGCTTCGAGAACGGCAAGGGTACCAATCCGGAAGAGCTGATCGGCGCGGCGCATGCGGGCTGCTTCTCGATGGCGCTCTCGCTGATGCTCGGCGAGGCCGGGCTGACGCCGGAGAAGATCGAAACGCATGCCGCCGTAACACTGGAAAAACTCGACGCCGGCTACGAGATCACGGCGAGCCACCTCAGCGTGTCCGCAAGAATCCCGGGAGCGGACAACGCGAAGTTCCAGGAGATCGCCAACAAGGCCAAGACGGGGTGTCCGGTGTCGAAGCTGCTGAAGGCGCAGATCACGATGGACGCCCAACTGGAGGCATGAGCGGCGCGGGCGGAGGCAACCATGATTCAGATTCGCTAGGGCCGGGCACAATGAGAATCCGATTCTGGGGAACGCGTGGGTCGATCGCGACCCCCGGACCGGGCACGAACCACTTCGGCGGCAATACCTCCTGCGTCGAGCTGACCACCGCCAAGGGCGACCTACTGATTTTTGACTGCGGCACCGGTGTGCACCGGCTGGCCACCGAGTTGATGGCTCAGGGCAAGAAGGCCGTCGACGCGAACATCCTCCTCGGACACACGCACTGGGATCACATTCAAGGCTTTCCGTTTTTCAGCCCGGCCTTTGTCAAAGGGAACTCCGCCTCGATCTACGGCCCGGAAGGCAGCCGCGGCTCGCTGCATGACGTGCTGGCCGGCCAGATGGAGTTCACCTACTTCCCCATCGCGTTGAACCAATTGCCGGCCGCGATCACCTACTACGACCTGACCGAGGGCATCCACACCATCGGTGGCGCACGGGTCGCGACGCAATTTCTCAATCACCCGGCCATGACGGTGGGCTACCGGGTCGAAGCCGACGGCGTGGCGATGGTGTACCTCGTGGACCACGAGCCGTTCTCCGATGAGCTCTGGCGTGCGGGTGCCGAGCCGGGCCACATCGAGTCCATCTTGCACGATGGAGACCGCCGGCACGCCAAGTTCATGGCCGACGCCGACCTCGTGATCCACGACGCCCAGTACACGCCCGAGGAGTACGCCTCGAAGAAGACCTGGGGACACAGCCCTTACGACTACGTGGTGCAAATTGCCGCGGCGGCCGGCGTGCGACGGGTTGCACTGACCCACCACGATCCGAGTCACGACGACCACTTCGTCGCCGAGATCGAGCGCAAGGCCCGCGCCCTGGCTTTGCAGCGCGGGACAGGACTCGACGTCTTCTGCGCGTACGAAGGATGCGAACTCGTCCTGGAGCCGCGCTCCGCGCTGAAGCCGTTTGTCACGGCGGCCCCCGTCCAGCCGTCCGTCGCGCAGCGTCACTTTCACGTCCTGGTGGTCGATGACCAGCCGGACATGCTGACGCTGATCGTTCGCGCGCTGGAGGAGGATCAGTACACGGTCAGTACGGCGACCAGCGGCCCGGAGGCGCTCCGGATGATCGACGAGCACCTGCCGGACCTCGTGGTGCTGGATTACAAGATGACAGGCATGGACGGCCTGGAGGTCATGAAAACGCTCCGCGCCAGGCCCGAGACGCATCTCCTGCCTGTGCTGATGCTCACCGCCATGACCGACGAGCCCAGCACCCGCGCCGGTTTCGAAGCGGGAGTGACGGACTATGTGACCAAGCCGTTTTCGTTCCCGCAGCTCACCGCGCGAGTCCGCGCCTGCCTCGCCAGAGCCCAGCTCCTGTAATCGCCTGACGGGTTAGTCGGCGACGATCTCGACACGATCCAGGTACCTGGCCAATTCGCCCACCCACTTGCGCGACGCGTCGGCGTCCGCGCTCGCGGCCGCCTGTTCGACGGCGGCGCCGATGTCGGTAATGGCCTGGAATCCCCAGCTGCCCCCGGCGCCCTTCATGCCATGCCCCAGACTTTCCACGGTCGCAAAGTCACCCCGATCCAGAGCGTCCAGAATCGCGATGACATCCTGCCTGCGGTTCTGCAGGAAGCCGGGGGCAAGATCTGCGAATTTGGCGTTCACACGCACCAGGATCGTCTCCGTCGGCCCGTTCTCCTCTTTTGACGGCGGCGGCGCGCCCAGGGAATGCTCCTTGATCGCTTGCAGCAGCGCCTCTTGTTTGATCGGTTTCGTCAGGTACGCCGTGCACCCCGCTGCCATCGACTTTTCCTGATCCCCCTTCAAGGCGGAGGCCGTCAGCGCGATGATCGGCGTGGGTGGACGGTGGTTCGCCTGTTCCCACTCTCTGATCACCCGCGTCGCCGTCAAGCCATCCATGACCGGCATCTGCCGGTCCATCAGGACAAGGTCGAAGCGTCCGGCGGTAAACTTTGCACAGGCGACGGCCCCGTTTTCGGCGATCTCCACCCGGTACGGCGTGTCCTGCAGGTAAGCTACCGTGATCGTTCGGTTATCGGGGGAGTCCTCCACCAGCAGAATATGCAGCGCCGGCAGCACCGGCTCGGGATCCGTGCCCACCGGCATTGCCGCCCGCCGCGTGGGCCGTGCCCAGATCTCGAGCGGCACGGTGAACGAGAACACGCTGCCTTTCCCGACTCCGCTTTCGACCCGGATGCACCCGCCCATCAGCTCCACCAGGCGCTTCGAAATCGTAAGTCCCAGCCCCGAGCCTCCGTACCTGCGCGTCATGGACGAGTCGGCTTGCGTGAACCGCTCGAACACGGCGCCCAACTTCTCGCCCGGAATCCCGATGCCGGTGTCGGAGATCGTGAACCGCAAGGTGCCCGGGACGGCGGAGTCCGCATCCGGCGTGACGTGCAGGGCGACTTCGCCGGATTCGGTGAACTTGATCGCGTTGCCAAGCAGATTGAGCAGCACCTGCCGCAGCCGCGTCGGGTCGCCGACCAGGTCGTCGGGCACGTTCGGCGCGATCCCGCACACCAGGGCGAGACCCTTTTCATGGGCCCGCACCGCCACCATCTCGCGCACCTTCTCCAGCAGATCGTGCAACGAGAACCCGGTCCGCTCCAGCTCGAGCTGTGAGGCCTCGACTTTGGAGAGGTCGAGGATGTCGTTGATGAGATTCAACAGGTTGTCGCCGGCGCGCCGAAAGATCTGCACGTACTTGTCTTGCTCCGGAGAGAGCGTCGTCTTCGCGAGCAGGTCCGCGATGCCGATGATCGCATTCATCGGCGTTCGGATTTCATGGCTCATGCTCGCCAGAAAATCCGACTTGGTCTGACTCGCGGTCTCGGCCATGGCCTTGGCCTGCTGCAGTTCCGCCTCCACCCGTTTGCGCTCCGTGACGTCGCGCGCCGCGGCGAAAACCCCCTGCAGCGTGCGGCCCCGGTCGTAGAAGGTGGTCGCGTTGTAGGACACTACGGTCTGCTTCCCGTCGCGGGCACACGCTGTCAGCTCGTAATCGGTGACCTTCTTTTCGCTCAGCACAAGCTTGATCCCCGCCTCGGCCCGGTCCGGATCGGTGAAGTAGCTCTTGAACGGCGCGCCGATCAGTTCGTCGCGCGTGCAGCCGGTGAGCGCTTCCATCTGCTTGTTGACGTCCGTGATGATGCCGGAGGGATCGGTGGTCATCAGCGCGTCGATGTTGGATTCGATCAGCGAGCGCGTATAGAACTGCTGGTCGCGCAGACGCTGATCGAGCTTCCTTTGCTCGGCTTCGACGCGCTTGCGCGCGGTGTTGTCGGTGCCGATCAACAGATAACCGATGATGGCGCCCTGCACGTCGCGCAGCGCGGTGACGGACACGACTGCCGGGAATCGACTCCCGTCCTTGCGGATGTAAGTCAGCTCATAGATGTCCTCGATCCCGCGCGAGGCCTTGAAGACCAGCGCCTCGAAGCCCGGCGTGATCGTGGTCGCGAGCTCGATGCTCAATGCCTTGGCCCGCGTTATCACCTCCTGCGGATCCGAAATCTCGGCGGGGGTGATCTTGTTCATCACCTCGAGGGCTGTGTAACCCAGCATGCGCTCGGCGCCGACATTGAATAATTGGATGATGCCTCTCTCATCGGTGGCGATGATCGAGAAATTGGCGCTGGTGAGAATTGCGTTCTGCAGGGCCCCCGTCTTGATCAGCGCTTCCTGGCGCTGCACTTCGATGATGCCTTTTGCCTTGCCGGCATCGCCGATACTGACGAATTTGCTCTCCTTTACGAACATGGCCAAACTCCATGCAACGCACGCGATGATGTGGCGCCCATTCCGGGCAACGACAAGATGCTGCGCGAATACGGATTCACCTGCGACCGGTACACATTATTCAGCGACGCTCAAAGCGCGCTGGCCGAGAACGTGTCGCAGTCCTTCGGGCTGCCCGAGCCCATGCCGCGCTTGAACCAGCGCACGCGCTGCTCCGATGAGCCGTGGGTGAACGACTCGGGCACGACGCGACCCTGCGTTTGCTTCTGCAGTCGGTCGTCGCCGATGGCCGTCGCGGCATTTAGCGCTTCGGCGATGTCGCCGGAATCCAGCTGATTCATCGTGTCCGCGTGGTGTCCCCAGATGCCCGCATAGCAGTCGGCCTGCAACTCCATACGCACGGAAGTCCGGTTGGATTCGGCCTGGGAGCCGCGACCGCGCGCCGCCTCCACCTGCCGGAAGGAGCCGGTGAGCTTCTGCACATGGTGGCCCACCTCGTGGGCGATCACATAGGCTTGGGCAAAATCGCCCGGAGCGTGGAAGCGCGTTTGCAGGTCGCGGAAGAACGCGAGGTCGATGTAGAGCTTCTCGTCTTCGGGACAGTAGAAGGGCCCCATGGCCGATTGCCCCGTGCCACAGGTCGATCGCACTTGCCCATCATAGAGGACCAGCGTCGGGGGACGGTACTGGCTCTTCGATTGTTGGAAGATCCTGCCCCAGACGTCCTCCGTGCTGCCGAGGATCTTGGACACGAACTGCCCCATCTCGTCGGCGGGCGCCTCCTTGGGCACCTCACGCGTTTCGCGCTGGGCGCTAACCTGCTGGGCCGCGTTCATCACGACACTCGGGTCGAAGCCCAGGAAATAGGCGACAAGGGCAATCACGATGCCGCCGACGCCCAGCCCGCCACCGACCATGCCGATCCCCCGGCGGTCCTCGACGTTCCCGCTGGCCCGTTGGTCACCTAGCTGCATGGACGCTCCCGCTTTCTTCCGGTCGTCCGGATCCGCTCCACGCGATCGCAGGAACGACCACGTGGGGCCACGATCCTCTTCACGCTTTAACGCAACCCGAGAAACGACAGCAGTGCGACGATGATGACAACTGCGCCGACAATATAGACGATGCTGTTCATGAGAATGCCTTTCACGCGCGGCGAGGGATCGAATCGCATGTGACAGGCGACTCCCTTCGCATCGACGTTCACCCTACTCTTCCCGGCCCATACGTTCCGTGCGTCATCGCACATAAGTTCCAAAGACCTTGGCTCGCCGCCGCTACGCATCGCGCAGCGCCCACCCTGCCGCGGTTGCCCGTGGCAGGCCGGGCTTTGGTGCACATGGGCATGTAATTCAGGCCGCAAGGCGGAACAGATCGCGGAGGCGCGCTACCCTCACGTGGGTCGGCCAGTTATGTGCGCTGGCGCACCGCGTCAGCCGGGCTGTTCGCGTATTGGAATATGATCGAAAATGGTGGTGTGTCGACCCGATGCACGCCCGGTGACCGTGGGGAGACGGACTCTGCGAAGTGTCGCAGTGTCATTACGCTGCTATCCAAGTCACGGTGGCCAGTTCACTGAACGGAGGAAATCATGCAGCTGTTGTTGATCCTGGGCATCATCTTCGCCATCGGGGCCGTCACCTTTGCGGTGCAGAACAATGTTCCGGTGACGGTAGTCCTGGCCTCCTGGCGCTACGATAGCTCGTTGGCCGTGGTGTTATTGGTAGCGCTCGGCCTGGGTGCGCTGATCGCCGGGCTGGTATCGACCCCGAGCATGATCAAGGCACAGTGGGCCGGTGCGCGGTTGCGACGCGAAGTCGCAAGCCTGCAGGACGTCAAGGCGTCCCTCGAACGCCGTGTAAGCGAACTCGAATCGGAGATGCCACAGAAGACGCATGCATCTGTACCGGTAGCGGAGGAAGCGCCGCCTTACGTCGGGTTGAAGACGCTGATAATGGCTCACGAAGAAAAGAAGAAAGAGTGACGCCGATTGGCGCCGTGCGATTCCATGCCGCGTCATGGAATGGGAATGCGTGACACGCGTCGCGCCGGGAACCTGATGGCCACCACCACCTCCGCAAGCGGCTTGACGCGCCTGCACTCGCTTCCGCCAACGGTACTGGCGAAGCTTCGGCGTGGGATCGAAAAAGAGAGCCTGCGCGTGCGGCCCGACGGCGCGCTGGCTACCACGCTCCATCCGGCGCGGCTCGGCTCGGCGCTCACCCATCCTTCCGTTACCACCGACTTCAGCGAGTCGCAGCTCGAGCTCATTACCGGTGTGCATTGCAGCGCGGAGGCTTGTCTTACCGAGCTCACCGAAATTCACCAGACGGTCTATCGCGCGATCGGCGACGAGCTGCTCTGGTGCGCGAGCATGCCATGCCGTCTTCCGGCAGACGACGCCATCCCGATTGGCCGCTACGGCGCCTCCAACGTCGGCCGTGCCAAAAGCGTATACCGGACGGGTCTTTCGCATCGCTATGGTCGGCGCATGCAGACGATCTCCGGCATCCACTACAACTTCTCGCTGCCCGAACAGCTTTCCAACGAAGCGTACTTCGCACTGATCCGCAATTTCCGGCGCCATTCGTGGCTGCTCCTCTACCTCTTCGGCGCCTCGCCTGCGGTGTGCGCAAGCTTCGTCGCCGACCGCAGGCACGAACTCGAGCGGCTCTGCGCGGACACGTTCTACCTGCCCTACGCGACCTCGCTGCGCATGGGCCGGCTGGGTTACCAGAGCGACGCGCAGTCCTCGCTCGCCGTGAGCTACAACAACCTCGAGAGCTACGCGGCCTCGCTCCAGGAGGCGCTCACCAGACCCTATCCGGCCTACGAGGCGGTCGGCATCCGCAACGGCGACGACTACCGCCAGCTCGCGACCAGCCTGCTGCAAATCGAGAATGAATTCTACGGGACCATCCGGCCCAAGCGCGTTATCCGGCCCGGCGAGCGGGCATTGCACGCCTTGCGCGATCGCGGTGTCGAGTACGTCGAGGTGCGCTTGATGGACCTCGATCCCTTTCACGCCGTCGGCATCACCGCCGGCACGATGCGTTTTCTCGACACGTTCTTGCTGCATTGCCTGCTGCGCGAAAGCCCGTCCGACACGCCGCAGGAACTCGCTGCCATCGTCGGCAATACGCAGCACGTCGCCGCGCGCGGGCGCGAGCCGGGTTTGCGACTTGTGCGCGAGTCGGAGGAGGTGACGCTGCTCGGCTGGGGCAGCGAAATCCTCGCCGAGTGCGCGCCGATCGCCGCGGCGCTCGACGCCCCGAACGGTGGCAACGCGCATTGCGAAGCCCTCGCCAGCGCCGTCGCCGCGCTCAACGATTCCGCCGCAACGCCGTCGGCCCGTGTCCTCGAGGCGATGGCGCGCGACCACGACAACTCCTACGTCCGGTTCGTCCTCGCGCACTCGCTCGCGCACCGCGACGTCATCCTCGAAATGCCGTTTCCCGCCGAAATCGCCGAGCGCTTTGCGCGATTGGCCGATGAGTCCGTAACGGAACAGCGGCGGATCGAAGCCGCCGACACCCTGCCCTTCGAAGCCTACCGGCAGCTGTACCTGGCGGCCTTTCGTCTGGACGAGTGAGCAGCCGGGCAACCGGATGGATATCGCCGGCGAACGCCACCGGCGCGACCACCGACCCAGGTGCCAAAGATTAAAGCTTCACCTCGACCGAGACCGCCGTTTCGCAAGGCAAGGTCAAAGCCGGCTGAACGCGCAAGGAAACCTTAAGAATCCAGGCCAGGATCGACGAGGCATTCGCGGTGATCGAGCCCGAGGATTTCGCAGGATTCGAAGGGGCTGGTAGCCGCCTGTGACCTGCCCCCAATAGCCGTTCCAGTAGTTGGTTCGGAAATCCGGTTTCAAGATTAATCGTTTCCTTCTGCTTTCGGTAGCGCGGCATCAGCGGTCTGCTGCCGATGGCGAGCGGCGAACTGGGTTGGGGGCATGCGCTGGCAACGGAGGTGCGGCCGCACCTCGTTGTAGTCCTGGCGCCATGCCGCCAAACTTGGCCCGCCACTTGTAGAAGGTGTCATCACTGAAACCTTCCTTGCGGCACAGGTCCTTGACCGGCATCCCGGCCTCCGCCTGCTTCAGGAATCCAATGATCAGTTCTTCGGTAAATCGACTTTTCCTCATCTCCGCCATTCTCCATAATTTGGCGGATTTCCGAACTACGGGCTGGTACGGCTGGTAGGGGCAGGTCACACAATTGTCATGCCATGACGACCGCCCTTGCTCCTTGGGCCGCTAGCCCTCGGCACGCCCGGCAATATCCGCTACTATGGCCTAATTGACGGGGTGAAATCCTTGCGAGCGAGGCAGAGGGGGAAAGCATGGTCATGAATGTAGGCAAGACGGGATTTTGGCTGGTATCGATTTTGGCGGCGCTGGTGTGGACTGGCACGGCGCGCGCGCAGGTGGAAATCGAGTACTGGCAATACACGTTCGCGCAACGCGTTCAGGCGATCGACGAACTGATCAAGCGGTTCGAAGCCGCCAACCCCGGCATCAAGGTCAAGCATACCCACGTGCCGTATGACGACTTCCGCGTCAAGATCGCAGCGGCCATCCCGGCCGGGCAAGGGCCCGACGTCGTGCAACTTTTCTACGGCTGGCTGCAGGACTACCTGAAGGCCGGGCTGCTGCAACCTCTGCCCGCCGGCGCCTTCAGCACGATCGAGATCGAGAGGGAGTTCTTCCCGATCGTCCAGCAGATGAAGCTCGACGGAAAATACTACGCCCTGCCGACCGCGGTGCGGTCGCTGGCACTGTTCTGGAACAAGACCCTGTTCAAGGAGGCTGGACTCGACCCCGAAAGGCCGCCGGCAACCCTGGACGAGTTGGTCGATTACGCCAAGAAGCTGACCAAGCGCAGCCCCAATGGCGATCTGTTGCAGGCCGGGCTCACCATCGACATGGGCGGGCAGGATCATCACTGGCTGCGCGAAGTGCTGATCCGCCAGTTCGGCGGCGCGCCCTACACCGGCAACAACAAGACCGTCGCCTACAACTCCGCCGCAGGCGTGAATGCCACGCAGTGGTACATCGATCTTGCCGCCAAGCACAAGGTGGGGCAGATCGGATTCCTGACCGACGGCGTCACCGCGTTCCGGTCGGGCAAGGCCGGCATGACGATTGACGGCTCGTTCCGCCTGGGCGCGCTCGACAACCAGAAGGGGCTGGAGTACGGCGTGGCCGAGCTGCCGTCGCACAACGGCGTCAAGTCGAACTTCGCGTCGTACTGGGTGAACGGCATCACGACCAAGGCTACCGCTGCGAAGCAGGACGCGGCGGTGAAATTCCTGAAGTTCATCACCACGCCCGAGGCGATGGAGCTTTGGATGACGACGGTGGGCGAGCTGCCGGCGCGCAAGAGCGTGGCGGAAAGGGACGCCAACAGGAACCACGCCAAGTACGGCCCGTTCATCCGGGGCCTCACCTATTCCTACGCGACTGACTTCGTCAACGAGAGTGCCCAGCGCAAGGTGCTGATCGACATGGTCGACACGATCACATTGAAGAACGTGCCGACCAAGGATGCGGTCGCCCAGGCCGCCGCCGAAGAACAGAAGCTGCTTGACGGCTTCTACAAGAAGTAGGCCCGGCCGCCGGTTTCGCGCCGCGGCGGCATCTCGTCCCGGCCGCGCCGAACCGTCGTGCATGCAGACGCGGAGCGGCGCATGATCCGGCGGATGAAGGATCTGACCATCGGGCAGAAGCGCGCGATATGGGCCTGGGGATTCCTGGCGCTGCCGGTTGTCTTCTACGTCTGTATCCGCTTCTATCCGACCGTGGAGGCGTTGCGCGCCTCGTTCACCAACTGGAACATCGTCGGCCGGATGGAATTCATCGGCCTCGCCAACTATGCGCGGCTCGCGCAGGATCCCGCCTTCTGGAAGGTGATCGGCAACACGTTCGCCTATCTCGGTCTCGGCGTGCCGATCAGCATGCTGCTGTCGTTCGTCATCGCGTATTTCCTCGATCGTGTGCGGATCGGCCACGGGCTGCTGCGCGCGCTTTACTTCCTTCCGCACTTGACGACCGCGGTGGCGATGGCATGGGTGTGGCGTTGGTTCTACCAGCCGCCACCGGTGGGTGCGTTCAACGTGTGGCTGACCGGACTGGGCTTTGGTCAGATGCCGTTCCTGCGTTCCACCACGCAGGCGCTGCCGGCGGTGCTGGCGCCGGCGATCTGGGCCGGCATAGGGTTCCAGATCGTGATCTTCCTGGCCGGTTTGAAGGCCATTCCCCGCACCTACTATGAAGCGGCGGCGATCGACGGCGCCGGCGCGTGGCGCGTGCTGTTCGAGATCACTCTTCCCTCGCTGCATCCGACGATCGTCTTTCTGGTCGTCACGAGCTCGATTGCCTATCTGCGCATCTTCGACTACGTCTACGCGATGACCAACGGCCAGGGCGGGCCGCTCGACGCCACCAAGCCGCTGGTGCTGAAGATCTTCGAAACCGCGTTCACACATTTCGAGATGGGCTACGCCGCGACCCAAACGGTGATCCTGTTCGCGATCCTGCTGGCGATCTCGCTTCTGCAACTGAAAGTGTTGCGCAGCCGATGAGCGCCGCCGGGCCGCCCCAAGGCGCTCGCCCCCCTGGGGGCGGGCGGCGCGCAGTGACGCTCGGGGGGGGGCCTTCGATCGCCGCGCGCAAAGTGCCTCCGGGCAAGGTCATCATCTGGACGCTCCTGTTCCTGGGCGGAATTGTCATGGTGATGCCCTTCGCCTACATGCTGGGCGCCTCCTTCAAGGGCAACAGCGAGATTTACGAGCTCTCCCTCCTGCCGCGCGAGCCGACGCTGGACAACTATCGGCGCCTGTTCGAGCGCTCGGGCTTCCTGCGCTGGTTCGGCAATTCGCTGCTGATCGGCACCGTGACGACCGCCTCGGTGCTCTTCTTCGACAGCCTGGTCGGCTACACGCTGGCCAAATTCCGCTTTCGCGGCCGTTATCTCGTGTTCGTCGCCATTCTCAGCACGCTCATGATTCCCACGGAAATGCTGGTGCTGCCCTGGTATTCCATGGCCAGGACATTCGGTTGGCTGGACACGTACTGGGGCATCGCCTTTCCGGGGCTCCTGACCGGCTTCGGCACGTTCCTGATGAAGCAGTTCTTCGAGGGCGTGCCCGACGACCTGCTCGACGCCGGCCGGCTCGACGGGCTCAACGAGTTCCAGGTCTGGTGGCAGGTCGCGATGCCGCTGGTGACTCCGGCCTTGTCGGCCCTGGCGATCTTCACGTTCCTGGGGAACTGGACGGCGTTCCTGTGGCCCCTGATTGCCATCACCGACCGGAATCTCTATACATTGCCGGTGGGCCTCGCCTCCTTCTCCGGCGAGTTCCAGACGGAATGGGAGATGGTGATGACCGGAGCCAGCGTGGCGACAATTCCGACGATCCTCGTGTTCCTGTTGCTGCAGCGCTACATCATCCGCGGCATCGCTCTGGCGGGACTCAAGGCATGAGTAATTCTGACGACGAGAAATTCCCGGCGCGTGTCTACAAGGATACCGTCCTCGCTCCGCTGTTCGAGGGCGTGAAGCGCCACCACTGGCGCTACCAGATGCGGATCAACCAGGCGAGCGCCGTGCTGCTGGCCGAATGCGCGTTGCTGACGAAGGACGAAGCCCGCCTCATCCTCAAAGCCCTCGATGACATCCTCGAGACCATCGACCTCGACCGCCTTGTCTATACCGGCGAGCACGAGGATTTCTTCTTCCACGTGGAGGCCGAGCTGATCCGCCGCCTGGGCGTCGAAGTCGCCGGCAAGCTGCACACCGGGCGCAGCCGCAACGACATCGACCACACGGTGTTCAAGCTGGCGCTGAAAGACCGTCTGGCGGCGCTTTTCACCGAGCATGCCGCGATGATCGACGCATTGCTGGCCGTGGCCGAACGCGAGCGTGAAACCATCGTCGTCGCCTACACCCATGGCCAGCCGGCGCAACCCACCACCTATGGCCATTATCTCGCCGCGTTCATCGAGCTGTCGCTGCGCGACATGGAGCGGCTGCTTCACGCCGCGCGTACCGTCGACCTCTGCAGCATGGGGGCTGCGGCCATCACCACGTCGGGCTTCGGGCTCGATCGCAAGCGCATGGCCGACCTCCTGGGCTTCGCCGAAGTGCAGGAGAATTCCTACGGCTGCATCGCCGCCACCGATTACGCCACGGGGGTGTATGCGGCGATCAAGCTCATCTTCATCCACGCCGGGCGATTCGTGCAGGATTTGAACACGTGGACCGGGTTCGAGATCGGGCATTTGCACGTGCCAGATGCCTTTGTCCAGATCAGCTCGATCATGCCGCAGAAGCGCAACCCGGTGGCGGTGGAACACCTGCGTCTGATGGCCTCGCTTGGCGCCGCTCGCTGCGAGGCGGTGCTGATGGCCGTTCACAACACCCCCTTTACCGACATGAATGACTCCGAGGGCGAAGTGCAGATCGCCGGCTACGAGGCGTTCGACACGGGCCATCGATTCATGGCGCTTCTGGGCGGATTGCTCGCGGCGGTGACGATCGACGGCGCCAAAGTGCGTCGCCATATCGACGAAGCCGGAATCACGCTCGCCGAGCTTGCCGATTCCCTGGTGCGCACCGAGGCGATCTCGTTCCGCCAGGCGCACGAAGTCGCGAGCAAGCTCGCGCGCCACATGATCGACGGCGGCATGACTTTGTCCAGGGTTGCGTTCACCGAATTCCAGGAGATCTTCGCCGCGGCGATCGGCCGGCCCGTGAGCCTCGGCGAAGCCGATTTCCGGCGCTTCACCACCCCGGAGCATTTCATCGCCGTGCGAAACATGGCCGGCGGCCCGGCACCTGCGCCGCTCGCCGCCAGTTTCGCGCGTTATCGCGGCGAGATCGCAGCCAAGAACGCGGCGATCGATGAATTCGCCGGGCGCCAGCGTATCGCGGAAGACATGCTGGCGCGCGAAGTGACCCGCCGCATCGCCGGCGGATAGGCCGAACGCATGGCGCAATTGGCATTGAGGGGGCTGCGCAAGCGGTTCGGCACGGTCGAGGCCGTGCGCGGCATCGACCTCGACGTCGCACACGAGGAATTCGTGGTGCTGGTGGGACCGTCGGGCTGCGGCAAGTCCACCATTCTGCGCATGATCGCGGGGCTGGAGGAAGCGAGCGACGGCGAGATCCACATCGGCGAACGAATGGTCAACAACACGGCGCCGAAGGACCGGAACATCGCCATGGTGTTCCAGAACTACGCGCTGTACCCGCACAAGACCGTGTACGGAAACATGGCTTTCGCGCTGCGCGCCCAGCGCCTGCCCCGAGCCGACGTGGAGCGCCGCGTGCAACAGGCCGCCGCGATTCTCGGCCTGGAAGACCTTATGGAACGCAAGCCCGGCGAGCTGTCGGGCGGACAGCGTCAGCGTGTGGCCATGGGCCGCGCCATCGTCCGCGACCCAGCCGTGTTCCTGTTCGACGAGCCGTTGAGCAACCTCGACGCCGAACTGCGCGCGCGCCTGCGGAGCGAGATCAAGAAGCTGCATCGGAAGCTGCGCGCCACGGTAGTGTATGTTACCCACGACCAGGTCGAGGCGATGACGCTCGCCGACCGCGTCGTGATCCTGAACCACGGCAGGATCGAGCAGGTCGGCACGCCGATGGAGGTCTACGCCGCGCCGGCTAACCTGTTCGTGGCCCGATTCATCGGCAGCCCGGCGATGAATACGATTCCGGCCGAATTTGCGGTTGGCACGCCGGGGCAGCGCTGCGTTCTGGCTGTGGGTGCGTCGTTGCCGCTCGATCCCCGCAACGAAATAGCTTTCATGCCCGGCATGAAAGTCGTTTTGGGCATTCGTCCCGAGGATATCGCCTTGCTGCCGCCTGGCTCCGATGCACCGGCAATGGCCGAAGCCACTGTCGCGACGGTGGAGCCGCTGGGGGCGGAGTTCCTGCTTTCCTTCACCCTGGACGCCCACGAGATCATGGCGAAGATAGCCGGCCGGGCACTGCCGAAAGTCGGGGACAGATTGCGCATCGCTTTCAACATGAACCACGCCCACGTCTTCGATCCCGCCACCGGGCGGTCTTTGCGGCAAGCGCGCTAACCAGCCGTCCAGATGGCGTCGATCAACAGCCCGCACGGCGAAATGCTCAGCTCTTCTGCCAGTCGGGCTTGTTGGCAAACACGCTGCGATAGTAGTCCCGCCAAGGCGAGCTTCGACGCGGCTTCCTCGTCGACAATGATCGTCGTCTGGGGGTGATGCTGCAACGCGGATGCGGGAACCATGGCGCTCACTGGACCCTCGACGGTGCGGACTACCGCGTCTGCTTTATGCGCTCCCGTCGCCACCAGCACGCAATGTCGCGCATCGCGGATGGTTCCAATGCCCATGGTGATCACGTGCCGCGGGAGCGGGTCGTCGCCAAAGATCGCCTGCTGCGCCGTCACCGTGCTCGCAGCCAGTGTCTTGATGCGCGTCCGAGACGCCAGTGAAGACGTGGGTTCATTGAATCCGATATGCCCATCCCCCCCGATTCCTAGCAGCTGCAGATCGATCCCGCCAGCGGCCGCGATGCTTTGCTCATACGCATGACACGCTGCTGGTACATCGCTGGCGAGCGCGGGAGGGAAATGGGTTTGTGTGCATGGCAGACCGATCGGGTCGAACAGATGACTTTTCATGTAGCGATGAAAGGAGCAGCGATGGCTTTCGTCGAGGCCGACAAACTCGTCGAGGTTGAAGGTGATGATGCGGCGGAGATCGAGCTCACCCCGCTGCTGCATGCGCACCAGCTCCGCGTAGATCGCTAGTGGCGTTATCCCCGTCGCCAGTCCCAGCACGGCATGGGGCTTCCGTCGCACCAGGTCGGCGATGATCCGGGCTGCCAGGTGCGCCACCTCCATCGCCGAAGGCTGGATGATTACCTCCATGCTAACGTCCCCTCAGGCGCCGGATGCGCGAGGTGACATCGTCACCGACGCGTTCGACCAATCCGGCCATGTACGCCTGGAATCGGGCATCGTTGAACCGTGCGTGTCCAGTGCGGTCCGTCCGATCGGGAGCGGAGTCCAGTCGATGGAGAGGCCATGGCGCTTAGCCGCGGCTCGAACGACCTCCACCGCGGCCGGAACGATCTCGTGCCCGATGTCGTCGACATTGAGTATGCCGATCTTCAGTGTCATGTCGCGCTCGCTGGGCTGGAGTTCCGGTTAGGCGGGTGGAACAAGGCAAGCGGAGGTTACTCCCGTAGCACGATGGATGCGCTCGCGCGGAACGCGGGACGGTTGCCCAACCACCGATCGTCGGTGGCGCGCTCCAGCGCCACCACAACGCAATCGAAAATCTGCTCTGGGGCACCCGTAGGGCTGCTCAGGGTTGAATTGAGGCAATCGGTCCCTGCGTCAAGCGGAGAACGTGGCCATCTGGTCGATTGTGTTGCCCGCGGACGTCGCAGCCATTGCGCGCGAAGCGCTGCTGCGGCTTGGCGCATGTGATGCCAAAACCTCCAACCGCGCTAGCGAGCGCGACCCCGCATCGACGCGGGCTGGCCGGGAAGCGCCAGCGATTTTCCGGTGTTGACGATTTGATCGCCCTCGACGCGCAGGATGGAAATGTCGCGGTCTTGGTAGTTGCCGACATAGATGTACCGGCCGTCGTTGCTGAATACTGCACCCTCCGGCAGACCGCGCACCTCGACTTCGTTGCTGCGCGTCACTTTCTTGCCGTCGATCTTGAGCGCGACCACTTTGCCATTGCGGTTGTAGTACCACGAGTTCTTGGCCGCGTCATTGCCGTTAAGCAGTAGCGCCACCGCAAGCTTGCCGGTCGGGCTGATGGCGAAGCCTTCCGGTGCATCACCGATCACGACCTTGTCAATCACCCGCGGCGGGTTCGCCTCGAGGTCGATCACGGTCACCGTGTCGGCGTTTCCGTCCGACCGGCCCGCCGCCCCATTATCGGCGGACAGCGCAAGCTTGCCGTCAGGCGCGATATCGAAGTTGTATGGCCACAAGCCGACCGGTATGTCCTGCTTGGAATAGGTGACCTTCTCTCCGTTCACCTCGAGCAGCGCAAGCCTGTGGCCCGGAAACTTCCCGGCCATTGCGCGCTTGCCATCCGGCATGAACACCACGTGCGCGACCTGCTCCCCGATTGCGACCGTATCAATTACGGTCACTTTCTTGCCCGCGATGCGCAGCACACTGATGGAGTTGTCGGCACGATTGGTGATCAACGCAAGGTCGCCCACCCGGTTGATCGACATGCCGGAGGGCTGCTTGCCCACCGCAACGGTGTCGATCAGCGCCGGTGGATTGGTGGTGAGGTCGATCACATAGAGCTTATTGTCCGGCACCAACTTCCAACCCGCACCGTCCTTCTCTGCGTCCATCGAGTTCGCCACCAGCGCAAGTCTTTCATCCGGGGTGATCGCGAGATTCACCGGCGGCCCGAAAATCGAGTTCATCAGCGGCAGATTGACGAGAATCCTGGGCGCCAGTGGATCGGTACCGATGTCGATGATCGACACGGTGTCCTTGCCGGGCGCGCTGAAGACAAACGCGCCGGCATCGCTAAATGCTACCTTCTCATCGCTGCCAACGACCATCAGTTCGCGCTTGCCGGGAGCCGGATTCATCGCGGCACAGCCGGCGAGCGAAACCAGGCACACGGAAGTGATAGCGTGCTTGAAGAGTTGAGATGAGGCAGCCATGGTTCCTCCTGTGTTGGGCGCACCAGTGTGGCGCGGGATTGGGAGCATCGGTTTGTGATGCTTTTTCGGATCGATGGGCAGCTT
This sequence comes from uncultured beta proteobacterium, assembly GCA_963823215.1. GTDB lineage: Bacteria > Pseudomonadota > Gammaproteobacteria > Burkholderiales > Casimicrobiaceae > CAIWHR01. Next base: position 11,835 of record CAWGKT010000009.1, on the reverse strand, counting down.
CCCGCGGTAACCATATCACAGTCCGTTTCGGGCCCGCTGGCATCGGCGTGCCCAACGAGCCTACTGCGCAGGAACGTGCGGTCATACTCCCCGAACTCGATGCGTTGGCGCCGTTGTACTACCGGCTCGCCGGAGCTGTCCTCCGTAAATAGTCGCGCCGCCTTTGTTTCCTCCCTGCCCCCATCGCGGTCACGCGCTTGCGCTCGCCGTCGCAATGGAATGCACATGTTGCATGCCTCCCAGGACCGATTTCGCGAGTGCGAGCGCACCCGCCGCCAATCGGCCGACCGTTCTCGGCGAGACCCGGATTCCGAGCTTGACCAGTAGCTCGTTGGCAATCCTCTCCTCGCCCCAGAGCGGATTCTCTGTGGCCATCCTGCGAATCAGGCGCCGTAGCTGTGGGCGGAATCGGGGCCCGGCCCGCCCTGCACTTCCGGCGCCAGTAGATCCGCCAGCCCAGTCGGTGCGAGCGAACGATGGTCGCGGGACGCACGTTGACCACCGCATCGCGCCAATCGAAGAGTCTGGTGAACAGTGCCAGGCTGACGCGAGTGGCGTGATCCACGCGTCGGGGTCTGATACCGCGCTCGATGTACCTCGCGAGCTGTTTGCGAAGAACCATGTTCTCAGCACGGATCGCGCCGGACGGGCGCAAAGACGAAACGACCAGCCTCAGGACGTCCGAGGCCACTCCGACCAACGCTCGCGCCAGCTGCCGCATGGCCCATCATGCCAGCGTCGGCCCACGTTTGAAGGTGTCGGACGTTGAAATACCGGCAGCGCCAATTATTGCGGACCACAAGGTCCTGCCTTAGCGCGCCATCAGGAACTCGTCCTTGGCACACTCGGGATCGGGGTATGTGTAGAACCCCTTGCCCGTCTTTACCCCCAGTTCCCCGCGCGCCACCTTATCGGTCAGAACCGCCGGCGGCTCGTCGCGGGGATCACCAGATTCCTGGAAGTAGGAGTGCTCGATGGCGAGAACCACGTCCAGTCCGACCAGGTCCATGAGGAAGAACGGGCCGTACGTCATTCCCGTGAAAACCATCCAGGCCCGGTCGATATCGCGGAAGTCGACGTACCCGCCGGCCCACATGTAGAGCGTCTGCCGTTTCACGGCGCGCCAGACGCTGTTGAAGCAGAAGCCGTGAATTTCCTTCTGCACCCGCAACGGCACGCAACCGACCGCCCGAACGAAGTCGCACGCCGCCAGCAGGAACTCGGGGGAAGTTCGTGTTCCACCCATCACGTCGGCCATATTCATGCCGATCGCCGGCTGATAGAAGTGCAGGTTGAGGCACTTCTCCGGCCGTTTGGTCGCGCTTTCGATTCGCGAAATTGGAATTGAGGAACTGTTGCTGGCGAGGATTGCGTGCGGAGGGGCCAGCTCGTCGAGTTGGGCGAAAAGCGTCCGTTTGGTCTCGAGCACCTCCGGTATCGATTCGATCACGAGGTCGGCCGTGCTCGTCGCGCGGGCCAGGTCGTCGTAGAGCTTCACGCGGCTCGCGTGCTCCGCCCATTGCTCGATCGGAAAGGTCGGCCCTTTGCGGGTCATTTGCATCGCGCCCCGAATCTTGGCCTGGATCTCGTCGAACGTTCTGACATTCCGGGCAAAGCCGGAGACTTCGTACCCGTAGGCCGTGGCCTGGATGGCGATCTGCGTTCCCAAGGTCCCCAGGCCGACGACCGTGACGCGTCTGATCGAGTTCATTTCCATGCCCCCCTGTAGTTGCGGAATGCCTAGTCAACACACGCCTCGGGCGTTTGCTCTGCTGGACGCGCTCAAGTACTAGTGTTGAGTGGTACGCCGCGCTGCTCGGCGATGAACGTCGAGGCAATGGCAATGACGACGCTCATCAGCAATCCTGGCCAGCAGCCGTGGATATCGCCGCGCCAGCCCAAGGCGAGCACCGACATCGAGGCTAGCGAAGACCGCATCGACGCTGCGCCTACCGCGTTAGCTCGGCGATGAATGCCTCGGCCCGCGCCCATTCGCCATAGCCCGCCGCGGGATTGAGGTGCCCGACGGCACCCACGTCGACGAGGCGACTGCCCCACGCCGCAGCGAGTTCGGCGACGCGCTCGAAGCGCGCGAGCGGATCGTTGGTGCTCGCCGCGACGATGCTCGGGAACGGCAGCCGCTGGCGGGGGATCGGCAGCCACCCGCCCTCGCGCAACTTGTCCTGCGTCGGGTAGCCGGCGGGCAGCGGGGATTCGAGATCCGCGGGGGTGGCGAGCAGCGCGCCATGGATCGGCCGCCGGTGCTGCTGCACCCAGTGCGCGACCATCATTACGCCGCCGCTGTGCGCGACCAGTACCACCGGTCCCTCGATCGCCGCGAGCGAGCGCTCGAGCGCGGCGACCCACGCGGCGCACGAGAGCTTGTCCTTCTCGTTCCCCATGCGCGGCACGCACGCCGCTTTCGGCAGCTTCTTCTCGAGCAGCGTCTGCCAATGGTCAGGCATGTGGTCGCGCAGACCCGGAACGATGAGCACCGTCGGTGTCGAAGCGTCGCTCATTCGGACCTCAGAAGAGCTCGTCGGCGAACGCGAGCGTGGCGGTCGCTCCGTCGACCACGGTGTCGCGAAGCGCGTTCGCGTGAGTCAGGCAGTGGTCGGCGAAATGCCGAGCGGTGACGATCTTGGCGCGCAGGAAATCTGAATCACTGCGACCGCCGGTGCTTTTCGCGCGAGCGACGAGCGCCGCGCGGCCCAGTGCCGCGCCGCCGCAGACGATGCCGGCGAGCTCGAGGAACGGCACCGCGCCGGCGAGTGCCTCGCGCGGTTCCTCGCGGAAGCGGCTGACGACGAAGCGCCCTGCGTCGGCGAGCGCATCGATGCCGGCGCGAAGGCGCGCACCGATCGCTGCAAGGTCACGATCGTCGGACGAGGCGAGCGCACGCGCGGTCCCGCGCATCGAGGCGATCGCCGCCGCAAGCGCTGCGCCATCGTCACGCGCGATCTTGCGGCCGATGAGATCGTTCGCCTGGATGCCGGTCGTGCCCTCGTAGATCGTCGTGATTCGCGCGTCGCGCAGGTATTGCGCGGCGCCGGACTCCTCGATGAAGCCCATTCCGCCGTGAATCTGGACGCCGAGCGAGGTCATCTGCTGCGCCATCTCGGTCGACCAGCCCTTGACGATCGGGATCATCAGCTCGGCATAGTGAAGCTCGCGCTGGCGCGTCTCGGCATCGGGGTGTCGATGCGCGCGGTCGAGCGCTGCCGCAGTCGTGTATCCCAGCGCGCGCGCCGCCTCGGCATTCGCGCGCATCGTCATCAGCATCCGCCGCACGTCGGGATGCCCGATGATGCCCACCGCGGCGGCCTCCTTGCGTGCGCCGGCGATCCTTCCCTGTACGCGGTCACGCGCATAGGCGACCGCCCGCTGATACGCGCGATCGGCGAGCGCGACGCCCTGCATCCCGACGCCGAAGCGCGCCTGGTTCATCATCACGAACATGTACTCGAGGCCGTGGTTCTCCTTGCCGACGATGTAGCCGACGGCGCCACCGCGATCGCCGAAGGCGAGCACCGCAGTGGGGCTCGCGTGGATGCCGAGCTTGTGCTCGAGCGACACGCAGTGCACGTCGTTGCGGGTGCCAAGGCTGCCGTCGGAATTCACGAGGAATTTGGGGACGATGAACAGCGATATGCCCCTCGTGCCTGGGGGCGCGTCGGCAGTGCGCGCCAGCACCAGATGCACGATGTTCCCGGTGTAGTCGTGTTCGCCGTAGGTGATGAAGATCTTGCTGCCGTAGAGCTTGTAGCTGCCGTCGGGCTGCGGCAGCGCCTTCGTGCGGATCGCGGCGAGGTCGGATCCGGCCTGTGGCTCGGTCAGGTTCATCGTTCCGGTCCATTCGCCCGCGATCATCTTCGGCAGGTACATTTCCTTCAGCGCTTCGGAGCCGTTGCGCTCTATCGCCTCGATCGCCCCGCCGGTCAGCATCGGGCAGAGCTCGAAGGCCATGTTCGCCGCGTTCCACATTTCGTCGACCGAGGCGGCAACGAGCTGCGGCATTCCCTGGCCGCCGTAGTGCGGGTCCTTCGCCAGCCCGTTCCAGCCCAGCTCGCAGAACTGGCGATACGCGTCCTTGAATCCGGCCGGCGTGGTTACGCTGCCGTCGTCGTTCCAGCGCGTGCCTTCGCGATCGCCGGTGCGATTCAGCGGATCGAGCACGCCGGTCGCGAACTTGCCCGCCTCCTCCAGAATGGCGCCGACGGTTTCGGGGGTTGCTTCCTCGAAGCCGGGAAGCGCGGCGATCTCGCCGAGACCGGCAAGCTCGGTCATGACGAACTGCATATCGGCGAGCGGGGGTTGATAGGTGCTCATCGTCGTCTCCTTCGCCGGCGGCTACTGGCGCGTCCCGGTGGCGGCCGGGGCTTCCGCCGCGAGCTTCGCGCGGATCACTTTCTTGTCGAGTTTGCCGACGCTCGTCTTCGGGATGGCATCGACGAAGTACACGCGGTCGGGCACCGCGTAGCGTGATACGACGCCCTCGGCTGCGAATTTCGCGACATGGTCGCGGATCGCCTTCTCGGTCGGCGGCGCAGCCACACCCGCTTTCGCGACGACGAAGGCAACGGGCCGCTCGCCCCATTTGTCGTCAGGCACGCCGATCACCGCGACCTCGGCAACGCCGGTCAAACGCAGGATCATGTCCTCGACATCGAGCGAGGACACCCATTCGCCACCCGTTTTCACGACGTCCTTGATCCGGTCGACGATCTTCAGGTAGCCGCGCGCGTCGACAACGCCGACGTCGCCGGTGTGCAGCCAGCCGCCGCGCCACAGCTCTTCGGAGCGCTCGGGCTCGCCCAGGTAGCCCTGCGTCAGCCACGGCGTGCGCACGACGACCTCGCCCTGGCTCACGCCGTCGTGCGCGACGTCGTTCATGGCCGCGTCGACGATGCGCAGCTGGACAAACGGGATCGGCCGCCCGGCGCGGCAACGGTAGGCAAGGCCCGCGTCGGCGCCGCCGCCGAGCAGGTCCGGCGTCAGATGCGCGAGCGTCAGGATCGGGCAGGTCTCCGACATGCCGTAACCGGCGATGATGTCGACGCCGCGCTCGACGGCTGCTTGGGCGAGCGGGACGGGCAGTGCCGAGCCACCGATGATGACCTTCCATCCGGACAGGTCCGTCGCGGCGCAGGCGGGGCTTGCCAGCATCATCTGCAGGATCGTCGGCACGCAGTGCGAGAACGTGACCTTCTCACGCGCGATCAGGCCGAGCAGCACGTCGGGTAGGTAACGCCCCGGATAGACCTGCTTGACCCCGAGCATCGTCGCCACGTAGGGCAGCCCCCAGGCGTGGACGTGGAACATCGGCGTGATCGGCATGTAGATATCGCCCGCCGTGAACGTCGCGTGCGGCGCGTGCGCGAGTGCCTGCGACACGCCGAGCGTGTGCAACACGAGCTGGCGGTGGCTGTAGTAGACACCCTTCGGCAGGCCCGTCGTGCCGGTCGTGTAGAACGTCGTCGCCCGCGTGTCCTCGGCGAGCTCGGGGAAGGCGAACGTCGGCGCCGCGCGCTCGAGCATCGACTCGTACTCGGCCGCGAAGGACAGCGTGCTCGAAGGCGCGCTCGCCGCGTCGTTGATCAGCACGACTTTCACGCCCAGCCGGATCTTGGCGTGAATCTGCTCGAGCAGCGGCAGGAATTCGGCGTTGACGAGGATCACGTCGTCGGCAGCGTGATTGATCGTGTAGAGCACCTGCTCCGGCGAGATGCGCACGTTCACCGTGTGCAGCACCGCGCCCATCATCGGCACTGCGAAGAAGCATTCGAGATAGCGGTGGCTGTCCCAATCCATCACCGCGACCGTGGAGCCGGGCACGACGCCCAGGGCTGTGAGCCCGGAAGCGAGGCGGCGCACGCGTTCGGCGAGCGTCCTGTAGGTATGACGGCGGGCATCGGCGTAGACGATCTCCTGTTCCGGCGCATTGGCCACGCCGTAGGCGAGGATCTGACCGATCGAAAGGGGGGTGTCGCACGCCGAGGGCGTGCGCGCGATGGCGAATTCTTTCATGCATTTCTCCTGGATGACGAGGACGTGGCAGACGCACTCAGGGGACGGCGCGCCGGGCGGTCAGCCACAGGCTCCGTCAGGAACGCTTCGATGAGACGCGCCGATTCCTCGGCGCGGGTAACGAGAAACAGGTGTCCGCAGTCAAGGATCACGAGGCGCGCGTCGGGGATGAGCCACTGCATGACGCGCGCGTTGATCGTTGGGACCAGCGGATCGTCGGCGCCGGCCATGATCAGCGTGGGCTGGCGCAGCGTGAAGAGCCACGGCAGGCTCGTCCAGCCGCAGGCGGCCGCAAGTTGCAGGTAGTAGCCGCCGCGGCTCGAGAAGCGAACGTGGCGCAGCGTGTCGGCGACGATTTTTGGATCGCGGCGAAACACACCGCCGTAGACGTCACCGGCGATCCGGTGCGCGTGCGCCTTGTCGAGATAGCGTCGGGGGGTGACCATCTTGAAGAGCACCCACGGATACGCAGGCACCATCAACGCACCCGGAGACGTGGCGGCCAGCACCAGCCGGCGGCAGCGCGCACGGCATTGGAAGGCGAACTGCTGCGCGATCGCGCCACCCCACGACACGCCGAGCACGTCGACCTCACCATATCCAAGGTGATCGAGCAGGCCCTCGGCAAGGCGCGCCACCCCCGAGGGTCGGTACGGTGACGCTGGCGTCGGCGAGCCGCCGACACCGGGGACGTCGAAGGTGACGATGGTGGGCGCCTCCATCGCGTCGACGAACGGCACGACGAGCTCGATGTTGGCGCCGATGCCGTTCAGGATCAGCAGCGGCGCGCGTGCCGGATCGCCGGGCCGGATCGCATAGCGGATTCGATGGCCGCGCATGCGGGCGTGGTCGAACTGCATCGCCGGGCGCTGGCTCGCTGGACCACCGTCGTGCAGCGCACTCCGGTATTCGCCCTGGGGACGGCCCGGCGCCCTCACGGATCGTCGGCGGGAGGCCATACTCGTCACCGCTCGAGCACGTACGTGCCCGGCGCCGCGCAGAGCGGCGCGTGGCGCGCGCTCCCCACCGCGGCGGGCGCGGGCTGCAGGGCACCGGAGCGCGCGCAAACCCACTCGCGCCAGTGCGGCCACCAGCTTCCTTCGACCTTCGCTCCGCGCGCGAGCCAGGCCTCGGGAGTGATCGCGCGCGCGGGACCCGCCATGTACCACGAGCGGGAGTTGCCGGGCGGATTGATCAGGCTCTGGATGTGGCCCCCGTTCGACAGCGCGAACGTGCTGCGCGTCCCACCGAAGAGGCGTGCCGTCTGGTACACGCCCTGCCACGGCGTGATGTGATCGGCCAGTCCGCCGACGACATAGGTGTCGATGCCGATCCTGCCCAGGTCGATCTTCCTGCCGCGTACCGTAAGCCTGCCCGGGTGGGCGAACGGATTGCCGTCCATCAGGTCGAGAAAGTCGGCGTGAAGGTGCGCGGGGAGCCGCGTGGTGTCGTTGTTCCAGACCAGGATGTCGTACGCGGGAGGGTCGTTGCCCAGCAGGTAGTTGTTGACGACGTAATTCCAGATGAGATCGTTGGGCCGCATCCACGCGAACATCCGCGCGAGGTCCGCGCCCTCGACCACGCCGCGCTTGCGCGACGCGGCCTTGGCCGCCTTGATAGTCGCCGGGCTCACGAACAGTCCGGCGGTGGTCCGCCGCACCGCCGACATGTCGAGCACGCAGACGGTGATCGTGGCCGCATGGACCTTGCGGTTGCGCCGCGCGGCAAGATACGCGAGGAATGCAGCGAGCGTGATGCCGCCCGAGCACGCGCCCCAGACGTTGACATCGGCCGACCCGGTGATCTCGCGCATCGCGTCAACCGCTTCCGCGAGCGCCGCGACGTAGGCGTCGATGCCCCAATCCGCGTGCTCGCGCGTCGGATTGCGCCAGCTCACGGCGAAGGTCTGCACGCCGCTGCCGAGCGACCATTGCACGATGCTCTTGGCGGGCGCGAGATCGAAGACGTAGTACTTGTTGATCTGAGGCGGCACGATCAGCAGCGGGCGCTCGTGAACTTCCGGCATGGTCGGAGCGTACTGGATCAGCTCCAGCACCTCGTTGCGAAACACCACCGCGCCCGGCGTCGCGGCCAGATTCTGGCCGACCTTGAACGGTCGGGCGTCGACTTGCCTGGGCAGGAAGTGTGCCGCTCGTGAGGTCCTCGACGAAATTCGCAACGCCGCGGATGACGCTCGCCCCTTTGGTTTCGGCGAGCTTGCGCAGCGCCGCGGGATTGGTGGCAATGAAATTGGTCGGAGCAATGGCGTCGACGATCAGCGACACGATGAAGCGTGCGCGGTCGGTCGCAGCCGGGTCGAGCTTCGCCTCGTCCACGCAGCGATCGAGACTGACGGCGAGCGCGACGTAGGCTTGCAGCAGGCGGCGGAAGGTGCCGCTGTCGGTCCACGCGGCGTCGGCGAAGCGGCGATCCCCCCTCGCCGGCGCCAGCGTCGAGCGGCCGGCCACCACGGTGGCGAGCTCGCGCAGGAATTTCGTGTACTGGCGACCCACCATGCGCGGTTGGCGCACCAGATGTGCGATCAGCGTCGAGGCCGTGGCGAGCAGCTCCTTGCCCCGTATGCCGACCAGTGGATTGGCGGCCAGCGTGTTCTGCGCCGCCCCTTCGATCAGCGCGCTTGACGCGCCGTTGCGCGAGACGCGAGGCCCCGCCGTTGCCGCCGTCCGCGGCCGCGCACGCGCTTTCGACAAGGGCGACCTGGCGCGCGCGCCGACGGATGCACGGTCCGCCGGTACCTTGCTGACGCGGCGCACGGTTGCAGTTGTGCTCACGGGGATCGTCTCCGGTTTCCGGATCAGGCGCCCGGATGCGCCGTCATCAGCAATGCCAGCGATTCCGCGATCAGAGCGGGCTTGCCATCGCCCTCGATCTCGATCGTGTTCTGCATCGTGATCAGCACCCGTCCCGACCCCTTGTCCTCGACTCCGACCAGCATGACACGATTTCGCACCCGGCTCCCCGCCTTCACCGGCGCGACGAAGCGCACCTTGTCGAGGCCGTAGTTGAGCGCCGCGGCAGCGTCAGGAGGAATCACGCCGACCTCCATCGCGAGCGACGCTGCAAGCGAGAGGGTCAGGTAGCCGTGCGCGATGGTGCCGCCGTACGGGCTTTCCCGCCGCGCGCGCTCGACGTCGACGTGGATCCATTGCCGGTCGCCAGTGCAATCGGCAAATTCGTCGATGCGATGCTGATCTACGGTCAGCCAATCGGACACGCCGATTTCCCGTCCGGCGAATTCCTTGAGCGTAGCCATGCGGTAACCGGTCATGGTCATGATTCTCGCCGATTCGGGCTTCTCAGCCGTGCCGCTTGCGGACCACGGCGGTCGGCAGCAGGAAATACGACAGCGCCGGAATCAGCACCAGCGCGCCGATCATGTTCCACACGAACATGAACGTCAGCAGGATGCCCATGTCGGCCTGGAATTTGATCGGCGAGAAGGCCCAGGTGATCACCCCGGCCGCGAGCGTGACGCCCACCAGCGCGACAACCTTGCCCGTGAACTGGACGGCTTTCTTGTACGCCTCGGTCAGCGGCACGCCCGCGCGCTGCTGGGCGAGCTGCACCGAGAGCAGGTACAGCGCGTAGTCGACGCCGATGCCCACGCCGAGCGCGATGACCGGCGAGCGTCGCCACCTTGACGCCCACTCCGAGCGCGACCATCAGTGCCTCGCACAGGATCGACGTGACCATCAAGCGGAACGACCGCGACGACGACGGCGCGCCAGCTGCGGAAAGTGACGAAGCACAGCAGGATCACCGCGCCGTAGACGTAGAGAAGCATCGTGCGGTTGGCCTGCCTGACGACGATGTTCGTCGCGGCCTCGATGCCGGCGCTGCCGGCGGCGAGCAGGAACTGCCGGTCCTTGTCACTGTGCGCCTCGGCGAATTCCGCGGCCACCTGCACGATGCGTTCGAGCGAGTCGGCCTTGTGATCGGCGAGGTAGGCAATGACCGGCATCACCGAGCACTCCGTGTTGAACAGGTCCGGGTTGTTGACCGAGGCCTGCTGCGCCGCGTAGTTGAGCACGTCCTGGTTGCGGTTGATCGTCAGCCACTTCGGGTTCCCCTCGAACGAGCCGGCGGTGATCTGCCGCGCCGCGTCCGCAAGCGACACCGTCGTCTGTACTCCGGGCACCTGCTTCAGCGCCCACGCCAGACGGTCGGCCTCGACCAGCGTTTCGTATTTGAGGCAGCCCTCCTTCCCGGTGCGGACGATCACCGCGAACAGGTCGGAAGACAACGCGTAGTTGGCGGTGATGAACGCGTTGTCGCGGTTGTAGCGCGAATCGGGTCGTAGCTCCGGTGCCCCCGGGTCGAGGTCGCCGATCTTCAGGTTGAGGCTGACGGCGAAGCCGGCGAGCGCGAGCGCCGCCGACACGCCGACGGCCGCCAGCGCCCAGCGCCGCGTCGTGAAGCGGTCGAGCAGCAGCCACATCCGGCCGAGCCCCCTGCCGCTGGTCTCGTCCTTCTCCTCGCGCAGGCTGCGCTCGGCCGCCCGCGCGCTGACCCCGGTGTACGACAGCAGGACCGGCAGCAGCAGCAGGTTGGTGAAGATCAGCACGGCGACGCCAATGCTCGCCGTCAGCGCCAGTTCCTTGATCACCGGAATGTCGATCACCATCAGCACGGCAAAGCCGACCGCGTCGGCGAGCAGCGCCGTCAACCCCGCCAGGAAGAGCCGGCGGAACGTGTAGCGCGCGGCGACGAGCTTGTGCGTGCCTCGACCGACGTCCTGCATGATGCCGTTCATCTTCTGCGCGCCGTGCGAGACGCCGATCGCGAACACGAGGAACGGCACGAGGATCGAGAACGGATCGAGCTCGAAGCCGAAGAGCGCGACGAGGCCCAGCTGCCACACGACCGCCACCAGCGAGCAGGCGACCACCAGCGCCGTGCTGCGCACGCAGCGAGTGTAGGCGTAGATGACGAGGGTGGCGATGACGGCGGCGATGCCGAAGAACATCATGACCTTGAGCAGCCCGTCGATCAGTTCGCCGATCAGCTTCGCGAAGCCGATGACGTGGATCCGGATCTTCGGCGTCTCCTTGCCGGCCACCGTGGCGTCGACCGCCTTCGCCAGCTCGTACTTGGCGCGGATCTTCTCCTCCAGCACCTGCGAGAGGCCGTGGTAGTCGATACGCTTGCCGGTGCCGGGCTTCCTTGTCGAGCAGCGGCACGAAGATCATGCTCGACTTGAAGTTGGTGGCGACGAGGCTGCCGACGATACCCGAGCGCGCGATGTTCTGCTTCAACTGCTCGACGCTCTGCGGCGAGCCGTTGTACGAGTCCGGCATCACCGGGCCGCCGCGGAAGCCCTCCTCGGTGACCTCGGTCCAGCGCACGCCCGGCGTCCACAGCGACTTCACCCACGCGCGGTCCACGCCCGGCGTCAGGACCAGCTCGTCGTTGACCTGCTTCAGCACGTCGAGGTAGCCGGGGTCGAAGATGTCGCCATCGACGTTCTCGACCACGACGCGCAACGCATTGCCGAGTCCGCGCAGGTCCTTCTGATAGGTCAGGTAGTTCTTGATGTACGGCTGACTCTGCGGAATCATCTTCTCGAAGCTCGCGTTCAGCACGAGTTTCGTCGCTGCCGCGTAGCCGAGCAGCACGGTGACGACGGCGCAGACGACGACCATCGGCAGCCGGTTGTTGAACACCAGCCGCTCGAGCCAGTTGCCCGAGTTCCGGTCGAATTCCGCCACCTCCCGGACGACGGGCATCGGGTCGAGGGCGTTGGGGACGGCCGCCATGATCTGCCTTTTCCGTTGCGGTCGCCGGTTC
>CAWGKT010000008.1:0-253923 GCA_963823215.1 uncultured beta proteobacterium | reverse complement strand
TCGGGTGGCGGACTCCCTGATTTTGGCCGTTAAGCCGATTTCAACGCATCATGCTGGCAACCGTCGCCGCAAAACGCGATTGAAGGAGCGCAAGGCCACGCGGAGGATAAAGGAATGTCGAGAGAGATCTTCTCCCTGCTGACTACCGGTCTTTTTCTCGGTCGTCTCGGGTGGTGGATCCCCAGGCTCTGGTTTGCCGTTGGCATGGCCGTCCTCGTTACGATTGGCCTGCTATCTTACTTCTCGCCTCAGTAGGACGCCGTGCGGGGTCAGCGCCGCACGCCGGCGTGGGCGGCTGTAGCGCAGGAGGACGGCGTGAGAGAAGAAGGCCAGTGATGAATAGCGCACCGAGAAAGCGGCGACGCTTGGCATTTCGAATGGCTAGAGCTTTGAGGATCTCGTAAGCGAGAGTGTGCGCTTGGTCGGTGCAAGCGAGTGAGCGAACAACTCATCGGCAGAAATGCTTTGCGGATCAGCGATAAAATATGCGGCTCGCTGCGCATCGCTCCCGGTGCCTCCTCGCTTCTGCACTCGGAGCTTTGGAACCTGCATCGGTAAGAGAACGAGCATGTATCCGACAAGAGCTGCTATGAACGAAATGAATAACAGGCCTGATCAGAATGGTCGGGTGGTCCCTATCAAAGATCGCCATGCGTCTTTGCCTCGTGCTCGGGCAACGGCCGAAGGAGATCGTGCACTTGGCTAAGGCAGTCTCGAAGGACCAATGCCGACGATCCTCTCATCGCAAGCAACGAGGCCAAGAACCGAGACACACACATCGTTCCCTTAGGCTCCCTTCCTAAACCTGGGTCTCTACGCTTCGGGGGGAGCACCTCCTGCGTGGAGGTGCGGACAGCGGCCGATACGCCCGTAATCAGGGTCACAAGCCGCCGGCAACGTCCTCCAATCCAGCCGACCAGGCGAAGAGGCCCGGCATCTTTCCCGCGGCATAGAGCACAAGGAAGACGAAGCCCAGCACCCGATAGAACTGAGCGGTGATGATCCATGTCAACTTTGCCGTCGCGCGTGGCTCGGCTGTTGTGTTAAGACTGGCTCAATTCAAAAGAGGGATTTTTGCCAGCAGCTCTCCGAGGTTGGAGTGCGTTTATGGTCGGCAGCCTTCATTGGAACGCTCTCAATCCCTTCGGGCGCCCGCGGACGGGCGCGCAGGTGTCTTCGAAAGCCGAATGCCGGGACAATGAGAGCGAATTGACGGCAGCCCTGGAGCGCAGGGGGCACATGCTCGCTGCCAGCCCGGCGGTTATCTACACGACAAAAACCACCGGGGACTACGGGTGCACCTTCGTCAGCGACAACCTCCGCACAATTTTTGGGTATGCGCCAGATGAGATGATCGCCGACCCTAAGCACTGGCCCGACAATCTTCACCCCCAAGACGCCGCTCGCGTAATCGACAAAGTGACCACGCTAATAGAACGGGGAGGTGGCACTGTCGAGTACCGCTTCCGGCATCGTGACGGCCACTACATCTGGATACAGGACGCCTTCAAAGTCATGTACGACGACGCCCAGCGGCCGGTGGAGCTTGTCGGCGCCTGGGCGGACATATCCGAGCGCAAGTTGGCCCAGGAGATGTTGCAGAGGGCATACGATGAGCTGGAAGAACGTGTCGAAAAGCGCACCGAGGAGCTGAAATCGGGCCGACAGCGGTTAGAATATGTCCTCGCCGTCAGTCCCGCGATCACCTATGCAACCAAAGCCTCGGGTGATTTTGCATGCACGTTTGTGAGCGAAAGCTCGCGGCGAATAATGGGCTACTCACCAGAGGAAGCGCTCGCTGAGCCAAACTTCTGGGCTAACCATCTGCATCCGCAGGATGCGCCGCGTGTCATGGGGGAGTTTGCTCGTTTAATAACTCAGGGAAGAGGCAACTTGGAATATCGGTTCCGGCACCGGGAGGGTCACTATCGCTGGTTCCAGGATACTTTCCAGGTTCTCCCCGATGACGCGGGCCGCCGTGGGAGTCGTTCGGCTCGTGGGCGGACATCACGCATCGGAAGCTGGCCGATGCCGTTCAGCAGCTTTATGCGGCGAGCCTCGAGCGCCAGGAGCCAATTTCCCTCGTGCGACTTGACAGCATTCTCGAGACAGGCCGGGAAGTCTTCCACTTGGACCGCCTGAGTATTCTGCGCGCTGATGCACAGGGCCAGTGGCTTCAGGCGATTTCGAGTACTGGAACGGAAGATCAGCTTGAAACAATTCGAGTTCCGATCGGACCCGAAGGTGGGGGATTGGCGAGGGCCTATCTAACAAAAGAGACAATCGTCTGTGCCGGGCCAGGCCCTGTGCCAGACGGGCTTCGCCTCCAGCCCCCGTACGACCAGATCAAGCCTTTGCGGTCCCGGGTTTTTGCCGTTCTCCCCATTATCGCCCAGGGCCAAGCGATCGGGGTCCTCGCCGCCGACCGGAACATCAACCGGGTGCCATTCGACGAAGCCACGCTGGATGCCCTCCAGGGATTGGCATCGCAGGCGGCGCTGGCGCTTCGAGCGCCCGGCTCTATGCGGCTGCCCAGCCTGTCTTGAGCCGGTCGCTTCATCTGTCGGTGGTCTATCCGGCTTTTGCCAGAGCGGTGAAGGCACTCCTGCCTTACGATCGCATCGGCGTCATTGTTCCTGAGGGGCCCCAACTTGTCATGGCTCTTTCGGTTGCCCCGCCCCCGCTGGCCTCCTGGCAGGGACAGTCGTGGGCCCGAGTCAGCACGCCGTGGACTGGGTGCTCAAGAACAAACAACCTTTCGTCGTGAAGGATCTGACGGAAGAGCAGGCCTTCTCGGATTTCACTTTTGCAGCCAACGAGGGGGTTCGAGCAACGATAATGGTCCCCCTGCTCGCCGGAGGATCAGCCGTTGGAGTGTTCTTCCTCGACAGCCTTACGGTGGGTGCCTACACGGAACAGGATGTGGAATTAGTAGACCCCGTTGCCCAACAACTTGCTCTGGCCATCGACAACACCCGCCTTTTCCAGGACATCGAGGAGAAAGGCCGTCAGCTCGAGATCGCCAACAGGCACAAGTCGCAGTTCCTCGCGAACATAAGTCACGAGTTGAGGACGCCGCTCAACGCGATCCTCGGCTATAGTGAGCTCATATTGGACAACATCTACGGCGAGGTGCCTGAGAAGGTCCGCGAGGCTCTCGTGCGCATGGAAAAGAATGGACGCCACCTCCTCGGGCTTATCAACGATGTGCTCGATCTGTCCAAGATCGAAGCGGGATCAGCTCAGAACTCTCCGTGGCGAGCTATTCAATGAATGAGGCTGTGCAGGCCGCAATCACCGCGGTCGAGCCTCTCGCAGCCGAAAAGAAACTGGGTTTAAACGTCGCGGTACCGGCGGGGCTGCCCAGAGCTGAGGGCGACGAGCAGCGAACCACCCAGGTGTTGGTGAACCTACTCGGCAATGCCATTAAGTTCACAGAAACCGGCGAGGTATCGTTACAGGTCGCAGCCACGGATGGAGCTTTTCAGGTCTCGGTGACGACTCGGTGCCGGGGATTGCCGAAGACGAGCAGCAGAAGATTTTCGAAGAGTTCCAGCAAGCTGAAGCAGTTCGTACTTCGAAAAAGGGCGGTACGGGATTGGGCTTGGCAATCTGCAAACGCTGCATAGAGCTGCAAGGTGGAAGCATCTGGGTAGAATTGAGTTTGGGAAAGGGATCCACATTCAGGTTCGTGCTGCCTGTTCGGGTCAAACAGCATGAGGAGGCAGCGATGTGACCAACGAATCTTAGTAGTAGAGGACCATGAGGATAACCGGCGCATATTGCGCGACCTCCTCACAAGCGCAGGTTACGAGATGATCGAGGCGGTGACCGGAGCTGAGGGGCTAGCCATGGCCAAGATCCATCAACCGGACCTTATATTGATGGACATCCAGCTACCCGAGATCGATGGTTACGAGGCAACTAGGCTCATCAAGGCCGACCCTGCACTGAAGTTGATTCCGATCTTTGCTGTGACGTCCTTTGCCCTGAGCGGTGATGAAGAAAAAGCACGCGCCGCTGGCTGCGTTGCCTACGTGACGAAACCGTTCAGTCCGCGCCAGCTCCTGGTTAAAATCCGGCAGCATTTAATTTCGGCCGATACCAAAGGAACCTATCGTGAGGACGTCGGCGCGAATCCTCGATCGCTGATGACAATCCGGACAATCTCGACATTTTCCGGACACGCCTTGCCGCTCACGGTTACGAGATCCTGACGGCTACGGACGGGCAGGAGGCCCTCGCCGTCGCCTTAGAGATGCGACCCGATCTAATCTTGCTCGACGTCATGATGCCCAAGATGGACGGGACCGACGTGTGCCGGCGCCTAAAGGCTGACAGCTCACTTTCGTTCATGCCCATAGTCATGATCACTGCCAAGACAGCAACTCAGGACGTCATCACCGCCCTCGACGCGGGTGCCGACGAGTATCTGACGAAGCCGGTGGATCACGGCGCGCTGGTGGCTCGCGTGAAGTCGATGCTACGCATCAAATCCCTCACCGATACGGTCGAGGCCCAAAAGGCAAAGCTGTCTGAATGGAACGCAACCCTTGAGAAGCGCGTGAATGAGCAATTGCAGCAACTGGAGAACCTCTCCCAGTTGAAAAGGTTCTTCTCACCTCAGCTCGCGGAGGCAATTCTGTCCGGAGATACTGCCAATCCGCTGGCCACCCATCGGCGCGAAGTCGTTGTAGTTTTCCTTGAACTGCGAGGCTTCACCGCCTTTGCTGAAACTTCTGAGCCAGAAGAGGTGATGGGCGTTTTGCGCGAATATCATGCGGAAATGGGCAAACTGATTCTGGCTCACGAAGGAACGCTCGAGAGGTTCACCGGAGACGGTATGATGATATTTTTTAATGACCCTGTTGTGGTCGCTGATCCTGCTGAGCGCGCGATCCGCATGGCTATGGCGATGCGTGAGCAAGTAAATGAGTTGAGCAAGGGTTGGCGCAAGCGTGGACATGATCTGTCCCTCGGTATCGGTATCGCAAAGGGCTATGCCACCATCGGAGCCATAGGGTTCGAAGGCCGCCTGGATTATGGAGCTGTAGGTACCGTCACGAATATGGCAGCGCGTCTGTGCGGCGAGGCCAGGGGTGGGCAGATTTTGACCAATCGCAAGACTCTAACAGACTTCGAGACTTTGGTTGAGGTCGAGGCGATCGGAGAGCTGGCAATGAAAGGGTTCGCCAAGCCAGTCGGGGCGTTTAATGTCGTCGCGCTCAAACACTGATTGAACATCGTCGGCGGTGCAACAGCTCGATGAGAAGCAACAACGGCGCACTCAACTTTCCTGTTTCCGCTCCCGACTCATGGCGACCGCATCTTCAATACTTGAAGCGTAGGTGACGATCGGGCGCCGCAGTCCGGCGAGCAGCAAGGTGCGTCTGACGCCCTTGCGGGCCGATGTGAAATAGACGGCCGTCCCGGAACTTCGAAGGATCGCGGTGCCCCATGAAGTCTTGCAGCAGCCGGAAGTCATGCCCCTTGTTGCTCAAGGCGTAGCCGGCGCTGTGGCGCAACATGTGCGGCCACACCCTGCCGAGCCCCAGCGCGCTCACCCGCCTCACGGATCAGATAGTTGACGGCTTGGCGCGTCATCGGCTGCCGTCGCTCCGATACAAATAGCCAGGCAACTTGTCATCGCGCGCGCCGATGTAGCGCTTGATGGCGCGCAGCTCGTCGCCTTCGATCGCCTGCTCGGTGTCGAGGGAGTTATTCGACCGCTTCACCCAGACGCGTGCCTGCTTCAGGTTGAGCTGGTCGAGGCGCATGGTGACGGCATCGGTGACGCGCAAGGCGTGGCGGTATATGATCAGCAGCAGGGCATGGTCGCGGACGCCGTGCCGACCGTCCTTCGCCGCCTCGAGCAGGCGCTCCATCTCTGGGGGATCGAGGTAGTCCTTCGCCCGCTCGTGGGCGTCGGCTGCGCCAGTCTTTACCTTTCGCCGTTTGTCGCCTTCATTTGCCCCTCCGAAACATCCGATGTTTCCAAGAGGCAGTATAGCACACTCTTTACAGAATACGCTCTTGGTAAAGAGTGCAGCATGCTGACTCTGTGCGCCAGCGCAACGCATTCAGGGCCCGTGAATTGCGTCACATGCCTGCCCTACTGAGGGGAGACAAGACCTCAGTAGCTGGAAGGAGTATCGGGCATGGGGATATTCGATTGGCTTTTGAACCACGCCGAAGAAGACGGGGATGATCGTCACTTCGAGGAGATGGGACCCGACCTGACTTCAGCGCCCCTGCGACCTGTTAAGACGCGCAGCGAGCGAAGCTTTGAGGCGGAGGTCGTCATCTTTGGGGCCCCCTTGAGCAAGGGCGGGCGTTCTAGCTACTCCGCTGGCGAATTCGGGGAGGACCGGTAGAGGCGTTGCCGAGCACCTTCCTGCTTCTGTATGCAAATTCACGCCTGGCGTAGTCGTCTGGCCAACGCAGGCTGCACATCGCGTTGCTGTTGCCGCCGCCGTCTGGTCCAAGGAGTTCAGTTCCAATTTTCCTCTAACCCTAAGTTTTTCAGGGACGTAACGGCAAGAAATGTTGTCCAAGTCTCACTCACAGGAAACCGGGGGCAATCCCTCATTTCAAAGCCCCCCACAACCGCCCGTCGGCGTGCGTGATCCGAGTTGTCGTCAAAGAGTTCCCGAGTGCGCTTGCGTCAGCCCAAACACGTTATGCTCGAAGTCACCAATGTGCTGCTCATAGAAGCCTGCGCGACCGACGCTCAATTGCTGCGGCTGCTTCTCAGCAGCGATCCGAAGTTTTCCGTGACGACCGCGACAAACCTCGGGCGCGGCAAGGATTACCTGCGACGGAAACGATTTGATCTGGTGCTGCTCGATCTCTTCCTCCCGGACGCCAATGGGATCGACGCTATTCATCAGTTGCAGTGCGCCGCGCGAAACGTTCCGATTGTCGCGCTTAGCACGAGCCACGAAGAAGACCTCGGCGTTCGCGCACTTCGGGAAGGTGCGCAGGACTATCTTGTCAAAAGCCAAACCGATCGATCCCTGCTGCTGAGGGTTATCCGTTACGCGCTCGAGCGGCACCGCCTCGTGTCACAACTACAAAGCATGGCTCTGCTTGACACTCTCACCGGCCTCTACAATCGGCGCGGCTTCGTGACGATCGCGGAAGAGCAGTTGAAGTTAGCGCGGCGCTCCGGTTACAGCCTCGCCCTTGCTTTCGTCGATCTTGACGGGATGAAGCGCATCAATGACGAGCTCGGTCACGAGTTCGGGGATCAAGCACTCGTGACAACGGCCGAGATTTCGAGATCCACTTTCCGATCCTCAGATATCATTGCCCGGCTCGGTGGCGATGAGTTCATCGTCCTCGCCATCGGTGCCAAGGCGGGGGCCCCAGGGCGCATCAGAAAACGGCTCCACGATGCAGCCGCGGCGCACAACAGCAATCCGTCGGCAGTGCCAGTGGCGTTCAGCGTTGGCTTTGCGCATTACAATCCATTGACGACGAAGAGGAGATCGATCGAGCGATTAATGACCGAAGCCGATCAAGCAATGTACGCCGAAAAGCAGCAGCGGCGCGGTAGCCGGACGTTCCAAGAAGCGCAGCGCACTGAGCAGGTGGCCGACGCGTAGACGTTGGTAAGTCGATACCCACTTGCGAGGGTTGAGGCCGAACTATAGGCGAGTTGCACTCCGGTCGGGTCGACGTGGATGCGTCACGCGAAGCCATGTATGCGTTGGCCCATCAAGTCCGGCGGACTACTGGCAAACCCGCCGCGATCTGGCGACCTGACGTATCTCGTCACCGACTCCGGGCGCCCGTTCTCGATCAAGGGCTTCGGCAAACAAATTCCGCGAGTGGTGTGACGAGGCCGGCCTCCCACATTGCTCCGCGCACGGTATTCGTAAGGCCGACGCGTCGCTGGCAGCCGAAGAAGGCGCGACGTCACATCGCTCCGCTTCTTGATCGACTTCCAGCCGAACATCGACTGCAGCTGATGTTGTGGAGCTGAGGCCGGCGACGGGGCGAAGCGAGAACAAAAGTTTCCCACCGCAAGCGCAGGTGACTTTTCCACCGCGCGAACCGTTGTTCGCACCACGCCGCTTGATTTCAACCTGCGGCACTATCAAGAGTTCAATGCCAAGAACCGCTGGGAGGGGGGGGTACGACAATTGCCTCCGGCACCGTGCGCTTTTGATTGATCTCGCCGGTCTCGTCGGCTTGGTTTCGAAGTCCACGACGGCTCGAACGTTCCTCATGCCGACGACGAGCGGCCCTTTTGGGCCGCCCGCGCGCTCTTGATCGGATGGGCTATTGCCCGGGATGGTTCTTGATCATCTCCTCGACCTTCTTCTTCACCGCATCGAGGTTGAAGGAAGCCGGGTCCTGCATCGGCGGATAATCGACCGCCGTCAGCGCCAGCTTCGCGACATACTGCTGGACGAGGACGAAGCGCCAGAACTCGCGGGCGTAGAAGTCGTTCATGTAGCCGGGCGAGCTGGTGTTGGGCGACTCGCCACGGATGACGGCAACCTCTCGAACGGATCCTGGCGAATATTGGTCAGGACTGGCATGTCGGTCGTGACCTTTTCGCCGGGCCAGCCCCAAGGCTGCTGGAAGAACTGTGAACTTGATGTCGTCGAGGCGAACCGCGCCCAGGCTGGCGCCGCCGAAGTAGAACACCTCGCGGCGCTTCGATGGGCCTTTGCCGGTGAGGAGGTCCATCTGGTTGTAGCCGTCGAGGTGGTTCTTGTAGGTCCGGTCGCCGAGCTGTCACGCCCTTAGCAGTTGATCGGTGATGTCCGGGTTGCCCGCTGCCGCCATCAGGGTGGGGAACCAATCGAGGCCGGAGAAGATGCCGTTCTCGACCGTGCCCGGCTTGATCTGGCCCGGCCAGCGGATGATGGCACGGCACGCGGAAGCCGCCCTCGCCGACGGTACCCTTGGTGTTCTTGAACGGCGTCATGCCGCCATCCGGCCAGGTGAACACCTCCGCGCCGTTGTCGGTGGTGAAGATGACGATGGTGTTGTTGGCCTCGCCGATGTCGTCGAGATGCTTGAGCAGAGCGCCGATGCTGTCGTCCATCTGCGCCATGCCGGCTTCCTCGAGACCGTAGTTGGTCTGGCTGTTCTGCATCGACGAGTATTTCTTGGAGAGAAACGTCCAGACGTGCATGCGCGTGGTGTTGTGCCAGACGAAGAACGGCTTGCCGTCCCTCTTGGCCTTGTCCATGAAGTCGCTGGAAGTCTTGACCAAGCACCTCGTCGAAGGTCGTCATGTCGTACTTCGCCTTTAGGAACGGCAAGTCGTGCATGTTCGGCACGTTCGACATGTCGGGGAACGGCGGCAGGGGACCTTCATCGACGATCCTCTGCTTGCCGATTTTGCCCCAGCGCGGCATCTCGGTCGGATCGTCGGCGTCGGTCGCAAAGCTGTGTATCAAGCTCCGCGGGCCGTACTTGTTGTAGTAGTCCTCATCGAGCGGGAACGAGAACCAGTACGGATCGGACATCGCGTCGAGGTGATACAGGTATCCGAAGAACTCGTCGAAGCCGTGCAGGGTCGGGAGATACTTGTTCAGGTCGCCGAGATGGTTCTTACCGAACTGCCCGGTGGCATAGCCTTGCGCCTTCAGGGCGGTGGCGAGCGTCGCGGCCTGTGCCGGGATGCCGACGTCGGCGCCCGCCTGGCCCACGGTCGTCAGCCCAGTGCGGATCGGCAACTCGCCGGTAATGAAGTTCGCCCGACCCGCCGTGCAGCTCGCTTCGGCGTAATAGTCGGTGAACAGCATGCCCTCCGAGGCCAGCTTGTCGAGGTTCGGCGTCTTGCCCGACATGATGCCGCGGTGGTAGGCGCCGATGTTGAACCAGCCGACATCGTCGCCCATGATGACAAGGATGTTGGGTTTGCTGGCTTGGGCCACCGCCGCAGGTGCCCAAATCTGTGCTGT
This sequence comes from uncultured beta proteobacterium, assembly GCA_963823215.1. Taxonomy (GTDB): domain Bacteria; phylum Pseudomonadota; class Gammaproteobacteria; order Burkholderiales; family Casimicrobiaceae; genus CAIWHR01. The sequence continues at coordinate 243,997 of CAWGKT010000008.1, read as the reverse complement.
CAGTAACAAGGCGGCGGTGAGCAGCTGAAGCAGTCGATTGCGTGTCGACATTACCTGCTCCTTTTGTTGAAGGGGAGGCCGGCTTACTTCACTGACTTAGCCTTCCTAGGGATCGTCAACCGGCGAGCGGTTTCGAGGGTGAGCAACACTAACGCTGCTCCGCCAGACAGTGAAGTCCCTTGATCGGGGGACGAAGATTACAGTGTTGGCCTGTGGGCTTTGTTCGCCTCGAAGCGTCAACTGCATGGAATGCCGAGCAGCGATGTCGTTCACGTTGGCTCGATTAGGGAGGCACGCATGACATTCGAGCGGGTGGTCTTCTGGTCCGGCATATGGAATGTTGGCCTCGGGCTCATCCTGATCACACCACCGATCAGGGAATTTCTCGGCCTGCAAGTTCCCAACCCATTTTGGCCGTGCATTGTTGCTGCGTTTCTTTGGTATACGGCAGCAACGCTCATTCTAAGTGCCCGGGATGTTCAAACTTTTGCCTCGGTGATCTATTGGGAAGCCCTATTGCGCTTTGCGGCAGTGGGTCTCCTTGTCGCCTATGGCTTCACCTACGTCGGTGTTGTGCCGACGGTCCTGTTTGCGGTCACCGACTTCGTTTGGGGTCTCGTCTACTTAATAGGACTGCAGCGCGTCACGGGCCGCTCGCACATGACGCTTCTCGTCGATCGCCGCGTGTGAGGCTAGGGCACGCCCTCGCTGGGCCCGCGTAAGCCCTTCTGTCAGAGCAGCGATCGCCTCCGCCATGGCGAGTGATTGACGCGAACTCAATTAGAAGCCGATCAGACCCGTGATCGGCTCGTGCATGGCCCTGGTCGTAAACGTGGCGAAGCCTTCGTCCCCAATCTCGGAGGAAGGCCCTGGGCGAATCGCCCCCCATTCAAGTCCCGAACTGTGCAGCCCCGCGAGGGCGAACTGAACCCCCATCGACAAAACAATCAGTCCCATGAAACGCGTGATGGTATCACGCGCAAACCCGCCTTCAGCGGCTTTGCCGGCAACCTCTGTGACAAGCAACAGGACCAACCAGGTCACCAGTCCCGCCACCGCGACTGCCACCAAGGCCGTGACCGGAAGACCCAGCCCCGAGTGCGCCGGCGGAGAGCGTAATGACCCCTGTGATGGTCCCCGGGCTCGCCGCGAAGAGGATCAATGGCGTCAAAGACGCCGCGGAGTTTGGGGCTGCATCGCGCGGGGCCTCTGAAGATCCCCGACCGCTGAGCATGGAAAAGCCCATCGATGCCAGCACCCCGCCCCCGGCCACCATGAAGGCGTCGAGCGACACGCCGAATAGATGCAGCAATTGGGTCCCGACGAGTGCGGAGAGCGTGAGAATGACCGTCATGGCCAGCGCCGCCTTTGCGGCATCTGCCAACCGCTCTTCGCGTGACCGATTTGCCAAACATCGCGCCACACACGGCGGGGTTCACCATTGCTTTCTACATCGGCGCCCTACCTGCTCGCTGCACCGGGGTCTCAGTGCTACTCGGCGCGAGCCACAGGCCCGCTGGCACGTGCCAGCGCAACTGCACGGACCTGCGCTCCAATCTCCGGATTGCGGTCGATGAAACGATGGAAATCGTCGCAGTCGAGAACTAGCAGGTCGGTCGACTTGATGGCGATCACCGTCGCCGTGCGCCGCTCCCGCGTCAGCAGCGCCATCTCGCCGAAGAAATCGCCCTCCTGCAGGCGGACGTTGCCGCCTGGGGCTTCGACTTCTACTGTTCCGCTGGCGACAAAGTACCATGCCATCGCCGGGCTCGCCCTTTCGGATGATGACTGTGCCGGCGTGCACCGTGCGCGCCTCAATCCGGCAAAGGGCATCGACCGCCCGGTGTCGCAGGGTGCGAACCCGTTTTCCGACATGCTCGCCAACGACGCGCTGCGCGGCGTCGGCAAATATCTGGTGCGCGCGGTCAACGACGCCTCCGACACCGAGGCGCGCACGGAGATGATGTACGCGGCGATGCTGGCGGGCATCGCGTTCAACGCTGCCGGCTGCCATCTGCCGCACGGCCTGTCCTATGCGGTGTCCGGCCTGACGAAGGACTGGCACGTCGACGGCTACCCGGAGGGGAAGACCCTCGTCCCGCACGGCATGGCGGTCGTGCTCAACAATCCGTCGGTCTGGCGCTACACGGCGCCCAGCTGTCCGGAGCGGCACCTGCACGGCGCGCAATGCCTGGGCGCCGAAACCCGCGGCGCGGCGAACGGCGATGCGGGCGAGGTGCTCGCGCAGCGCGTGATCGAATTGATGCGCGCCACCGCGATGCCCAACGGGCTCACCGCGCTGGGTTTCGACGCGTCGCATCTCGACGCGCTCGCCACCGGCGCAGAGCCGCAGTACCGGGTGATCCGCAACGCGCCCAAGGACGTCGGGCGCGACGATCTGAAGTCGCTGTTCCGGGCCGCGCTCAGTTACTGGTAGCGCTCGGCGCGGGCGTCGGCGCGGAGTCCGCGGCCGTTTCGGACGCCATGGCCGAACGCACCCGCCGCGCCGGAAGGAGCACCGTGAACGTGCTGCCGTGGCCCAACTCGCTGGTGACATCGAGTTCTGCCTGATGGCGCAGGAGCACGTGCTTGACGATCGCAAGTCCGAGTCCCGTGCCGCCCGTCGCGCGGGACCGGCTGCGATCGACGCGATAGAAGCGCTCGGTCAGCCGCGGTATGTGCTCCGGCGCGATACCGATGCCGGTGTCGGCGACGCTGAACGCTCCCCGCCCCTCCGCGTCGACCTGCCAGCCGAGCGTGATCGTGCCGCCGTCAGGGGTATACCGAATCGCGTTGCTCACGACATTGCCGAACGCGCTCGCGAGCTCGTCCTGGCTACCCTTCACCTTCGCGGCATCGCCGATGTCAAGAACGATCGTGTGCCGGCCGCCAGAGAGCGCCTTCGCGTCGACTGACATTTCGAGCAACAGCGGCACAATGACGAATTCGGACTCGGCGACCGGATTCTGCTCGCTCTCCAGCGCCGACAGCGTCAGCAGATCGTCGACGAGGCGCCGCATGCTCGCCGCCTGCTCCGCCATCAGTTGAAGGTATCGCGTGCGCTGGCGAGGCTCGAGCTCCAGGTCCTGCAGGGTTTCGAGGAAGCCGCTGACGACCGTCAGTGGCGTCTTGAGCTCGTGCGAGACGTTGGCGATGAAATCGCGCCGCATCCGCGCGACCGCTTCCAGCTGCGTGATGTCGCGGCTGATCAGCAAACGCTCGTCGGTGCCGAACGGTACGACCTGGATCGACAGCGTCGATCCTGTCCCTCGCTGCGAATCGATGACGACTGCATCGGCAAAATCGCCCGCCTCGAAATAGCGGACAACCTCGGGCTGGCGCAGCAGGTTGAGCAGTGGCCGGCCGGTGTCCTTCGCGAGATCGAGTCCAAGGTGCGCCTGCGCTCGCGCGTTCGCCCACTCGATGCGATTCGCGGCGTCGACGATTACCATGCCCTCCGGCAGCGCCTCGACGGCGTTGCGAAACCGCTCGATCGTGGTGGCAAGGTCGCGGTGGCGCCGCGTGCGCGTGCGCACGCGGCGATAGAGGGCGGAGAATGCGACGCCCCATGCTCCGCCCGCCTCCGGGACCGGTGCGTCGAGTGCAGCGTCGGCCCAGCGCATCAGCCGGTGGATCTGCCAGAGGTGAATGCCAATGATTGCACCGAGCCCGATTGCCAGCACGCCAAAGCCCCATGCCACCCCGAACGACAGCGCGCAGAGCGCGGCCAAGACCAGGACGGCAAGAGGTGCGCCAACGCCGGCCACGACGAAGGAGATCATCGCCGCGCGCTGTCCTCGTCAGTGTGGCCGGGGCGCCGCGAGCCGGTAGCCGCCGCCGCGCACCGTCTCGATCAAGGATGCCTGCCCGAACGGCTCGAGCGCCAGCCGCAAGCGCCGGATGTGGACGTCGACCGTGCGTTCCTCGATGTAGACATTGTCGCCCCATACCTGGTCCAGCAACTGCGCGCGCGAATGGACGCGCTCCGGGCGCGCGAGCAAAAAGCGCAGCAAGCGGAATTCGGTGGGGCCGAGCGCAACGGCGTTCCCGCCGGCCGTCACGCGGTGGGTTGCCGGATCGAGGACCAGCGTGCCCGCCAGCAGTGGCTCGTTCGCCGCCTCCGGCGCGCGCCGCCGCAGCACCGATTTGATCCGCGCCTTGAGCTCGCGCGGCGAGAACGGCTTAGTCACGTAATCGTCGACCCACGCCTCGAGGCCGGTGACCTTGTCCGCCTCATCGGTGCGCGCGGTGAGCATGATGATCGACAACTCGCGCAGGCGCGGGTCGCCACGCAGCTCCTTTGCCAGTGCCAGGCCCGACTTGCCCGGCAGCATCCAGTCGAGCAGAAGCAGTGTCGGCAGCGCCGTCGCAAGCTCCCGCTGCGCGGACTCCGCATCGGGCGCCACGCGGACCTCGAACCCCGCGTCCACCAGGTTGACTCTGAGCAACTCGCGTATCGCGGGCTCGTCCTCGACGATGAGCACGGTCGGCGTCATCGGTGCGTCCCCACGCTTGCGGCTCGCGCCGCTACGCTGCCCCCCGAGGGGGCGCGATTCGCGCCTTGGGGCGGCCCGACGGCGTTCAAAATTGTACCCCCACGCTTGCGGCTGGCGCTGCGGCGCTGCCCCCCGAGGGGGCGCGATTCGCGCCTTGGGGCGGCCCGGCGGCGCTCATTCCCCGGCCACCTCGGCGCGGATCTGGTCGGCGGACGCGTGCCGCACGTCGATGCCCTTGACCACCTGCACGACGGCCTCGGCGATGTTCTTCGCATGGTCGCCGATGCGCTCGATCGATTTCGCAATAAACACGATTTCGAGCGCCGCCGTGATCGTGCGCGGATCTTCCATCATGTAGCTGATGAGTTGGCGCATGATCGCGAGGAAAGCAGCGTCGATCTCCTCGTCGGCGTCGATCACTTCGGCGGCCGCCGTCGCGTCGAGTCGCGCGAACGTGTCGAGCGCCATCTGCAGCAGATCGCGCGCGCGCTCCGACGCGCGGATCACGTCATAATGGCGGACGTGGCTCAGGCGGTCGGAGCCACGGATCTGCTCGGTCTTGTAGGCGATCTTCTTTGCCTCGTCGCCGACCCGCTCGAGCTCGTTCACGATCTTCGTGATCATCAGGATGAAGCGCAGGTCGATTGCCGCCGGCTGCCGCTTGGCAATGATCTGGCTGCACATCTGGTCGAGGTCGACCTGCATCTGGTTGATCTGCTTCTCGTCGGCCTTGACCTGGGCGATCGCGTTCCCGTCGTCGTCCTCGAGGAGGAGGACGGCGCGATTGAGCTGCGTTTCGACGAGCCCCCCCATCGCGAGAACCCCGCTGCGGATCGCCTCCATCTCCGCGTCGAATTGCTTGGATGTGTGGTCGCTCATCTGTTCTCCTGGCGCCATGGACGACGCACCTCTTAGCCGAACCGGCCGGTGATGTAGTCCTCGGTCTCCTTCTTCCTCGGCTTCAGGAAGATCGTGTCGGTGCGATCGAACTCGACCAGCTCGCCGATGTACATGTAGGCCGTGTAGTCCGAGACCCGCGCGGCCTGTTGCATGTTGTGCGTGACGATGAGTATGGTAACCCTGCTCTTGAGCTCGGTGATCAGCTCCTCGATGCTGGCCGTCGCGATCGGGTCGAGGGCGGAGGTCGGCTCGTCGAACAGCATGATCTCCGGGTCGGTGGCGAGCGCGCGGGCTATGCAGAGGCGCTGCTGCTGCCCGCCGGAGAGGTTGGAGCCGACCTCGTTCAGGCGGTGCTTGACCTCGTCCCACAACGCGGCGCTGCGCAGCGACTCCTCCACCTTGTCGTCCAGCGCGCGCTTGTTCGTCATGCCGCGGACGCGCAGGCCATACGCCACGTTCTCGTAGATCGACTTGGGAAATGGATTCGGCTTCTGGAACACCATGCTGATGCGCATCCGCACCTCGATGGGATCGACGTCCCTGGCGAGCAGATTGGTATTGTCGGGATGAAGGATGATCTCGCCGTCGTAGCGGTTGCCCGGATAGAGATCGTGCATGCGGTTGAAGCAGCGCAGGAAGGTCGACTTGCCGCAGCCCGACGGACCGATCAGCGCCGTGACCTTGCGTTCGTAGACCGGCATCGACACGTTTTTCAACGCGGCGAAACTGCCATAGTGGAACGACAGATTGCGCGATTCCGCCTTGAGCGGCGGCACCTCCCCCGGATCCGCGCCGGACGGGACGCGAGTCACCACGAGCCCCGGTTTCGCGGCCTGCGCGGCCGTATCGGCCTGCGCTTCCATCGTCGTCACCATTTGATGTTCCTGCGGAGCCTGAAGCGAAGCCAGATCGCGAGCCCGTTCATCAGCAACGTCATCGCGACCAGGATGGTGCCGGCGGCGGCCGCATTGGCGTGGAAGGCCTCGTCCGGGCGCGACGTCCAGTTGAACATCTGAATCGGCATCACCGTGAACGGCGCCCGCAGCCACTCGAACGAAAGGAACGGGAAGTCTGGCGTCACCGGCATCGGCGGCAGGAACGCGATGAACGTAAGCGCGCCGATGGTGATGATCGGCGCGGTCTCGCCGATCGCCCGCGACATGCCGATGATCACGCCCGTCAGGATGCCCGGCATCGAGTAAGGGACGATGTGGTCCTTGACGGTCTGCCATCGCGTCGCCCCCACCGCGTAGCTGCCTTCGCGGACGTTCGCCGGAATCGAGCGGATCGCCTCGCGCGTGGCAACGATCACCACGGGCAGAATCAGCAGCGCCAATGTAAGGCCGGCGGTCAGGATGCTCTGGCCGAACCCGAATCCGTATACGAACAGGCCGAGCGCAAGCAGGCCGTACACAATCGACGGCACGCCGGCAAGATTGGTGATGTTGATCTCTATGATGTCGGTAAGCCAGTTCTTGCGGGCGTACTCCTCGAGGTAGATCCCGGCCGCCACGCCGAGCGGCACGGCGACGGTGGCGGTGACCAGCATCACCAGCGTAGTCCCGACCCATGCCGAGAGTATGCCAGCCTGGCCCGCGCGTCGCGATGGAAATTCGGTAAAGAACTCCGGCCTCAGGCGTGACCAGCCATCGATCAGCATGTCCAGAAACAACGCGGCGAAAGTAAGCAAACCGATGCCGAGCGCAACTATCCCCAGCACGACGAAAATAACATCCCACCGCTTCGCCGCCGCGATCAGCGCACGGAGATGCGCACTATCCTGCATCGCCGTCATCATCAATAGATCTCCCTGAATCGCCTGCGCATGTAGAACCCGATCAGATTGAAGCACAGCGTCATCAGCAGCAAGGTGAGCCCCGCGGCAAAGATGGTCTGATAACCGATGCTCCCGTGCGGCAGATCACCCAATGCCACCTGCACGATGTACGCGGTGATTGTCGCTGCGGGTTCAAGCGGATTGAACGTCAGATTGGGTTGCATGCCCGCGGCCACCGCCAGAATCATCGTCTCTCCGATGGCACGCGAGATGCCGAGAATGTAGGCCGCGGCGATTCCGGATACTGCCGCGGGAACCACGACCTTGATCGCCGTCTGCAGCCGGGTAGCACCCATCGCGAACGACCCCTCGCGCAACGCCATCGGCACGGCGCGCATCGCGTCCTCGGATATCGACGCGACGTACGGCACGATCATGACACCCATGACCATTCCCGCCGCCAGCAGATTGAATCCAGGCAACGTTGGAATCAGTATCTGCAGTATCGGCGTGACGAAGAGCAGCGCAAAGTATCCGTAGACGATCGTCGGCACGCCGGAGAGCAGCTCGAGGACCGGCTTCGCGACCTCCCGGGCGCGTGGCGTGGCGAACTCGGAAAGGTAGATCGCGATGGTGGTGCCAAGCGGTATGGCCACGGCGAGGGCGACGAAGGAGCTGGTGATGGTGCCGGACAGCAGAACCATGATGCCGAAATGGGCGTCATCGAACAGCGGCGTCCATTGCGTATCGGTAAGGAAATCCCAGATCGAGACGTGGGTGAAGAAGAGCACGCTCTCCTTCAGCAATACATAGACTATGCCCGCGGTGGTAAGCACGGAGACGAACGCGGCGAAGAACAGCCCCGCTTCGATCGCGCGCTCCTTCAGATTACGGGAGAATTTCTTCGACAGCCGTTCGCTGATCACGGTTGGCAACGCGCCAGGAAAGGCACGCATCGTGGACGCCGTTTGCATTATAACGCCCTCATTCGTGAAAACGGCGCGGCAGCTTGCGCCGCCCGCGCCGGCTTTGCGTCAGAGCCGTTGCGTTTCCCGTTCCGAAAGCGCCGCGGCGCGACTCTACGCGAACTACATCTTGGCTTCGCGCGCCATCAGGTCGTCGATCCGCACGCCTACTTCGGCCATGCCGCCGAACACCGTGCCGATCTTCTTCTTGCTCAAGTGCTCCTTCGCCATCGTATAGGCCTTGTCCGGCAGCGGGACGTACTTGACTTCGCGCGCGAGCTTCGCGCCGTTGGCAAGGTAGTACTCGACGAACTTCCTGACTTCGGGCCGGTCAAGGGCTTTGGCGTTGACGTAGATGAAAATCGGTCGCGCCAGCGGTTGATAGCTGCCATCGAGCACCGAATTCATCGACGGCAAGACCGCGGGCTTGCCCGGTTTCTCGACGATCGGAACGGCCTTAAGCTTGGCCTGGTTCTCGGCGTAGTAGGCAAATCCGAAGTAGCCGAGCGCGTTGGCGTCGCGCTGCACGCCCTGCACCAGGACATTGTCGTCCTCGGACGCCGTGTAGTCGCCACGGCTGGACTTTGCCTTGCCGACGATGGCTTCGGTAAAGTAGTCGAACGTTCCCGAGTCCGATCCCGCGCCGAACAGCTTGATCGGGGCATCTGGCCACGACGCTTCGATCTGGTTCCACTTCGTGACCTTGCCCTGTGCGCCCGGCTCCCACATCTTCTTTAACTGGTCGACGGTGATGCCCTTGTCGAGAAACGTGTTCTTCGGATTGACGACGACGGTCAAGGCATCGAACGCCACCGGCAGTTCGTAGTACTGAATGCCCAGCTTGGCGCACTCGTCCATCTCCGCCTTCAGTATCGGCCGCGAAGCGTTCGAGATATCGGTCTCGCCACGGCAGAATTTCTTGAAGCCGCCGCCGGTGCCGGAGATGCCTACGGTGACCTTTATCGCATTCTTCTCGGCCTTCTGAAACTCCTCCGCCACGGCCTCGGTCACCGGATACACGGTCGACGACCCGTCGACCTTGACCAGTATGCCCTGGGCGCACAACGTCGTAGAGAGTGCCGTCGCGAGCGCGCCGGCGGCCAGCCTGTACGTCAACTTCATGGGGACCCCTCGTTTGATTGATCAGAAACGAAGCCTAGTGAATCGGCATTACAGCCTGATGACATACCGCCGGCCGAGCAGGGCATTGGCATGACTGCCACAGTTCCCGAGTATTGGCTTTGAGGACAATCAATGCCTCGGCGTCACCGGCCGTTCGTCCCGGATGCCGGTTGGTTCGGGCGGTCCCCGAGCGCGCAAAGCAAACGCGACGCGACGTGGCGCGGGCCCGCGCCTACGCCATAGCAGCGGTGGGCGACACCTGCGCCATCGACCTCGACCAGCGTGTCGCCGGGCTCGACGCGGGCACCACGCGCAGCGAGCCCGAGGAGGACGCCACCACCCGGCGCCTTGATAACCTCGTTGCCTAACCCGCCGACGATCTGGCCGACGCGTACGTAATCGCCGATTCGGCGCTCTGTGATGAACCGGCCGTGCCTCGGGGCTTCGACCGTGCAGGTTGCAGTGCCCGCATCGCCAGCATGCGGGATGGCGTCCACCGCATCCGCGCGACCGGCCCGTGGCCCGCCAGATCCGCTTTCAATGTCCGCGCAAAGCTCTATCGCCACGTCGACGTTCTCACCATCGACAAAGCCCGGACCGATGCCGATCGTGACCGGAACGTGGCCGCGCAGGACCTCCGTACCGCGCCGTCTGCGCCCACGCGCATCGACCAGCAAGCCCGGATCCAGGCCTGCGGCCACGCCCGGCCACGACCACGTCGTCGCCGCAATCATCCGCCGCGCGAGAATGGACGGAATGCTCTTAAGCGATGCGCAGAAGCACGCCCCTTCGCTCTCAAGCTCGGCATTGCCGACGTACCACGCGTTGGTGAACGCCATCCCGCGGCGGTGCCAAGCCGGGTCTGCCTCGTCCACCAGCACCACGGCGAGACCCGCCTGGTGAAGTGCCAGCGCCACGGCGGAGCCGACCTCGCCGCAACCCAACACGATAGCGGCAGACCGGGGAAAGGAAGCTTGAATCGTCATTGGCGAAAACCTCGACATCGATGACACGCTGGATACCAGATCAGAGCTTAGGCGCCAGGTATGACGAGCCGGTGACCGTTTGCGGTGGCATGCGGATGAGCGCCACGCCGGATGCGAACGGGAAGTCGATTGCTTCGAAGTGGTCCTGCTGGGCGGCGGCGACCTTCAGTTAGCGTTTGACGCCCGCATGGCATACGCGCTTGCGGACATATGTTCGTGTCGTGCAGCAGCACGTAACTGTTGCGGCGGGCGCTGACCACTTTCCGCCAGCCCAGGCAATCCCGCGAAATCCGGTTGTAACAATGCGGGCGCAGTGTTGCGGTACGATGACAATGTCCGTTGAAAGGGAGACTGTGTCATGGCTGAAGGCAAGAAGAAGGAGTTCGATCTTGGCCGGGATGGCACCATTACCTGCCATTTGTCCGAGGACGCCAGGAGGCTGCTGATCGAGTTCGACGTGGACAAGGAAGGCTTGACCAAGACCGGGGTCAACGGCTTGATCGACGCCTTGAAGAAGGTTCGGGACAAGATGACGCGCTAGACGTGTCCCGCGGCTTGCCAGTGGTGGCGCGCAGGGGAGGCGAAGCTTATGTCCCGCGCCCTTCTCGAGCCGTCAGAGCGGTGCTTGTCGATCGTTGCCGGCACTGCGCCGCGAGGTCGCTGCCTCCGCACGCCGGACGTCGCCGGCAAGCCGTCTTCAATTTGAAACATTCGGACGGCAAGATCGGCCCTCGGTCCAATCGCGCGTCCCGACACCGAATTGGAGTCCCAATCGGCAATCTGGGTCAAAGCGTGGCATTTGGCCGCTCGGGCCGTTGGCGTGCACCCTGCCCGCCACGGCCAACCCTGCACCCGAACATGGGCCGCACGGATTTGATTTTCGGCCCGAAACGACGATTGCCATGTCCACATGAACCTCCTGCCGATGAAGTCGGTCCGATGGCCCCGCTCCTGGACCATCGGCGACACACCTCTCGATTTGACGCACAAATCGGACATTTGCGCGAAAGTCCTTGCCGAAGCACGCAAGCTTTCTCAGGCCGGCCAGGTCGGTACGCTGCCCAATCAGCTGGTGGTTCGCGCCGGCGAACTTCTGGATGACATGGACGAGATTCTCGTCGCGCTCGATCCGGCGATGAACCCGGCAGCCTACGCTCTCGCAGCGGCCTTGCATCGCGAACTCGAACAGGTTCAGGCGGCCCTCACGGATTTGCGCAAGCGCCGGGGCACGTCACGAAATGCCTCCGGCGAGCGTTAGCGTTCGCTCAGGCAGGTGATCGGGGTGAGCCCCCAATGACCGCTGGGCGACGCACCGAACGCGAAGTTGCCCAAACCCTGCGGCTCGACCGCGCGGCCCGCGGAGTCGACGCGTTGTACCGGGCGGCGCTGGCGGCCGAGCAGGAATTCGCTGCCGAGCTCGACGCCACGGCGCCGTCGATGCGCGAGAGTGCCTACAACCTCGTCCACTACCTCGCCGTGCGCCGGCATGACGTGCGCGAGCTGCAGGACGAGCTGACCCGGCTGGGCTTGAGCTCTCTGGGCCGCCTGGAGGCGCATGTCATGGCCTCGCTACAGGCGGTACTGGAGGTTCTGTACGCGCTCCGCCGGCAGCCGGTGCCGCCCGAGGTCGCCTTGGCGCCCCCGGTCACCTTCAATACCGGCGACGCGCTGCTCGCCGAGCACGCCAACGCGATCCTCGGACTCGCGCGCGATGGACGAGCGACGCGGATAATGGTCACGATGCCCGGTGAGGCGGCGGAGCAGCCAGCGTTGATACGCGACCTGGTCGAGACGGGCATGGAGGTCATGCGCGTCAACTGTGCGCACGACAGCCCAAAGGTCTGGGAACGGATGGTCAAGCACCTGCGCCGCGCGGAGCGCGAGACCGGCAAGCGCTGCGCACTGTCCTTCGACCTCGCTGGTCCCAAGCTTCGCACCGGGCCGATCGAGCCCGGGCCCGCGGTTGCAAAATGGCGACCGCACCGCGATGCGATCGGCCAGGTGACACAGCGCGCGCGCGTGCGGCTGGTCGCACGCGTGCATGACGCCGATTCGGACGAGGTGACGATTCCGGTCGATGCCGATCTCCTTGCCAAGGCGAAGGCCGGCGACACCGTCGAGCTCGCCGACACCCGCCACCGCAAGCGGATTCTGCACGTGGTCGAAGTCCGTACCGGCGAATGCGTCTGCGAGACGGACACGACCGCGTACGTGGTGCCGGGGACGCGCCTGTCACTGCGGCGAAAGCGGCGGATCGTCGCGAAAGGCGCCATTGGCGCTCTGCCCTCGGTCGATAAATGGATCGCGCTGCGGCCCGGCGACACCCTCGACCTGATGCGCGGCGAGATGCCCGGCCGGGACGCAGTTCACGAGGACGACGGCCGCGTGCGGGAACCGGCGTTCGTGTCCTGCACGCTGCCGGAGGTATTCAGAGGTGTCCGCGTCGGTGAACCGATCCTCTTCGACGACGGCAGGATCCGCGGCACGATCCGCGGCGTAGCCGAGGATCGTCTGCGGGTCGAGATCACGGCGGTCGCCGGGGGTACAGCAAAGCTGAGAGCCGAGAAAGGCATCAACCTGCCGGAGACCGATCTCGACCTGCCGGCGCTCGCCGCGAAGGACATCGAGGACCTGGCGTTCGTGGGAAAGCACGCCGACATGGTTGCGATGTCGTTCGTGCAGCGCCCCGAGGACATCGAGGCCTTGCTGGCCGAGATCGAGCGGCTGCACGCGCAAAAGCTCGGCATCGTGCTCAAGATCGAGACGCAGGCGGCGTTCAACCGCCTCCCGATGCTGCTGCTCGCAGCGATGCGCCACCCGCCGGTGGCCGTGATGGTCGCGCGCGGTGACCTCGGTGTGGAAGTGGGCTTCGAGCGGCTGTCCGAGGTGCAGGAAGAGATCCTGTGGCTATGCGAAGCGGCGCATGTGCCCGTGATCTGGGCGACGCAGGTGCTGGAATCGCTCGCCAAGGGCGGCTTGCCGTCGCGCGCCGAGGTCACGGACGCCGCCATGGGCAGCCGCGCCGAGTGCGTGATGCTGAACAAGGGGCCGTACATCCGCGAGACGCTGCGGTTCCTGACCGACGTGCTCGGGCGTATGGCGGAGCATCAGCACAAGAAGACATCGCGGCTGCGGAAACTGCGCGTGTCCGACGCCAGCCGGGTGCGCTCGCGGCCCGACGCGGCGCCTCACAGGGCAAGCCGTTGACAATCTCCCTCCGGGAAACGCCATCGCTCACAGCGGGTTCCGCGCAGCGTTGGCAGCGAGAATTCCGCAACATCGTTGTGAGGCCGCACGCCCAATTGCTCCAGGAGCTTCAACGCACGCGCGCGCAGCGTCCACGGCATCAAACGAATTCGGGCGCGATGACCACCTTGACCACCGTGGACGAGATGCCATGGCGGACGCGATTGGTCAGCCACCACACCGCCCCCTTGCGCACGCTCCAGGAGGCCTCGTCTTCCGTCAGCAGGAAAGCCGCGACCTCGCCCAGCGTGGGCTGATGGCCAACAACCAGTACGGGCTCGCGCGCGTCGGGCCATCCGGTTGCAGCCAGGACCGTGGCGGCCGAGGCACCCGGCGCCAGATCCTCGACAACGCGGAATTTCCGCTTCAGCGCGCGCGCTGTCTGCTGCGCCCGATCGGCCGGACTGGACAGGATGCGCGTCGTTGCGGGCAGGTGCTGTTCGAGCCATTTCGCGACGCGATCGGCCTGCTGTATGCCCTTGGCCGTGAGGCGACGCCCGAGGTCGGGCTCGCCGGGTTCGGCTTCCGCATGACGCCAGAGAATCAGGTCCATTGGTTCGGCCTCCTCAAAATTATTCCACGTCCGGTTGTTCCGCGAGCCGATCGACGAGTTCCTGCTGCGCGATGCGCGGCCGCGACCGACGCGTCACCCTCGCCTTGGCGTAGGTCCCGTCGCCGGCGAGCTCCCAGGCATCGCGATTGTCGGCGAGATAGGGCTTCAGCCCCTCGGCGATCACCCGCGCCTTCAACGCCGGGTCGAGCACCGGGAACGCGACCTCGATCCGGCGGAAGAGGTTGCGTCCCATCCAGTCCGCACTGGAGAGCCACACCTCCTCGCCGCCATCGTTGGCAAAGTACCAGATCCGACTGTGCTCCAGAAACCGTCCGATGACCGAGCGCACCCGAATGTTCTCGGAGAATCCCTCGATACCCGGGCGCAGCGCGCACGCGCCGCGGACAATCAGATCGATTTCCACGCCCGCCTGAGACGCCGCATACAGCGCCCGGATCACGGCCTCTTCGATGAGCGCGTTCATCTTCGCGATGATCCGTGCCGGCTTTCCTTCGCGTGCATGGCGCGCTTCGCGCCGGATCGCGAATAGCAGGCGGTCGTGCATCGTGAACGGCGCGAGCAGCAGGTGCTTCAGCCGCTTGGCCTTGGCCAGGCTCGTGATGTGCAGGAACACCTCGTTGACGTCCGCGCAGATTTCGCGGTTGGCGGTGAGCAACCCGAAATCGGTGTAGAGACGCGCCGTGCGCGGATGATAGTTGCCGGTGCCCAGATGCGCGTAGGCCTGCAGCCGCGGACGCCCGTGCGCGTCCTTCTCGCGCCGGAGCAGCAGCGCAAGCTTGGCGTGGGTCTTCAGGCCGAACACGCCGTAGACGACCTGGGCCCCGACCTGCTCCAGCCGCTCGGCCCAGTTGATGTTGGCTTCCTCGTCGAAGCGGGCGAGCAGCTCGACCACGACGGTGACTTCCTTGCCGCGGCGCGCGGCCTCGATCAGCGCCTCCATCAGCACCGAGTTGACGCCGGTGCGGTAGACCGTCTGCTTGATCGCGACGACGTCGACGTCGTCGGCCGCCTTGCGAATGAATTCGACGACCGGATCGAACGACTGGAACGGGTGGTGCAGCAGCACGTCCTGCTGCCGGATCGTGGCGAGCAGGTCGGCGGAATCGCGGAGCCGGTCGGGCAAGCCTGGGATGAAGGGCCGGTATTCGAGTCCCGCGACCGATACGGCATCGATCAGCGCCGCCATCCGCGCGAGATTGACGGGGCCGCCGACGCGATACACGTCGTCGTCGGTCAGCTCGAACTGCCGGAGCAGGAATTGCGCGAGCTTTTCGGGACAACCGTCGGCAACCTCGAGTCGGACGGCCTGGCCGAAGTGACGCTGCGGCAGCTCGCCTTCCAGCGCCTGCCGCAGATTCTTCACCTCCTCCTCGTCGAACCAGAGGTCGGCGTCGCGCGTCACGCGGAACTGCGAGTAGCCGACGATGTCGCGGCCGCCGAAGAGCTCGTGCAGATGGGCGTGGATGACGCTCGACAGCAGTACGAACGCGTTGTCGGAGCCGGCGATCGCGCGCGGCAGCGCGATGACCCGCGGCAGGAGGCGCGGTGCCTTGACCGTGGCGATCGTGGTTTCGCGCCCGAACGCGTCGCGCCCGGAGAGCTCGACGACGAAGTTGAGGCTCTTGTTGGCCACCTGCGGAAACGGATGTGCCGGATCGAGGCCGATGGGCGTCAGCAGCGGTCTCACCTCGCGCTGGAAATAGCCGGACACCCAGGCACGCTGACCCGCATCGAGGACATCACGCCGCAGCAGGCGGATGCCGGAGGCCGCCAGCGCGGGGAGGATCGCTTCGTTGAGCAGGCGGTATTGCTCCGTCACCAGCAGGCGCGTCTCGTCGTTGATGACACCAAGCAGTGCGCGCAGCCCCGGAAGGGTCATCCCCGGCGGCGGTAGGCGGGCGCGCAGCTGTTCCTTGAGGCCGGCAACCCGGATCTCAAAGAACTCGTCGAGGTTGTTGCTGACGATGCACAGAAAGCGCAACTGCTCGAGCAGCGGGGTCGCAGGATCCTGCGCCAGCGTCAGGACGCGGCGGTTGAACGCAAGTTGCGACAACTCGCGGTTGATCGGCGACGGACTCGGAAGTTTCATCGATTCGGCCATGCCGCGGCCGGCCCGGTTGGCAAACGTGACAGTTTGTGGCGCCCGCGTGACAGCGATATTACAACGCGGTCGGGACCGGGCATCCGGAGCCGGATGTCGGGGCGCCGTTTTCTGCTACCCTTCGACTCTCGAACCGCAATCCGGTTCCGCCACATGCGCGAACGCAAAGCCGACCCCCTGCTGGCCGTAGTCGACCTCGGGTCGAACAGCTTCCGGCTCGAAATCGGCCGCGTCGAGGGCAACCAGATCTACCAACTCGACACGTGGCGCGAGACGCTGCGTTTCGGCGCCGGACTCGACGACAGGGGCCGCCTGAAGCGCTCCGCGATGGATGCCGCGCTCGCCTGCCTCGCCCGGTTCCGCGAACGCCTCTCCGGCCTGCACCCTACGGCCGTCCGCGTGGTCGCGACCAACACGTTCCGGGTCGCCACCAACGCGCAGGAATTCATCGCACTCGCCGAGCGCACGCTGGGATTTCCGATCGACATCATCAGCGGGCACGAAGAAGGCCGGCTGACCTTCTTCGGCGTGGCCCACGAGCTTCCGCGTTCGCCGGAGCCGCGACTGGTCATCGACATCGGCGGCGGCTCGACCGAGTTCATCATCGGCCGCGGACTCGAGGCGGAACGGCTCGAATCGCTCACGATCGGCTGCGTCGGCATGACCCAGCGCTTCTTCGGCGACGGCAGGCTCACCGCAGCCGCATTCGACGCGGCCGAAACGCTGGCGCGGGTCGAGATCGAAGCCATCGCGGGCGCGTTCGGCGCCGGCGCCTGGCGTGAAGCCTATGCCTCGTCCGGCACGGCAGTGGCGCTGGCCGACATTCTCGAGCAGAACGCATTCTCCGGAGGAGGCATCACGCCTGCGGGCCTTGCCCGGCTGCGCCGGCGCATGCTCGACGCCGGCCACGTCTCCCGCCTGAAGCTCAATGCACTGAAGGGTGAGCGCGCGCCGGTGCTGGCCGGCGGCCTTGCGATCATGGCGGCGGCCGTTGCGGAGCTCGGTATCGAGCGCATCGACCCGGTGGGCGGCGCGCTGCGGCTCGGCGTGCTCTACGATCTGCTGGGGCGCACGACCGACGGGGACGCCCGCCCGGCGACCGCCGAGCGATTCGTCGTGCGCTACGGCATCGATCGTGCGCAGGCACTTCGCGTGAGCGCACTCGCTGCAATGCTCTTCCGTCGCGCGCTTCCCGCGTCGGATCCGGCGCTCGCGAAGCTGGTGCGATGGGCGGGCCTGCTGCACGAGATCGGGATGTCGATCTCCCATGCCAGCTTCCACAAGCACGGTGCGTACATACTGCAGCACGCCGACATGCCAGGATTCTCGGCCGGCGAGCAGAGTCGGCTCGCCCTCCTCGTCTTCGGCTGCCGCGGCGGTCTCGCGAAGGTCGCTTCCGCCATCGGCGACAAGCAAGTGCTTGGCGCTTTGCTCGCCCTGCGCCTCGCCGTGCTTGTCCATCACGCCCGCTCGACCGTCGCCGTGCCGCGCATAAGACTCGAGCTCGCGCGCAGCATCCGTTGCGGCATCTCGCGGCGCTGGCTCGCCGCCCATCCGCTGACCGACTATCTGCTCGCGAAGGAGCGGGCGCAGTGGGCGGCGCTGGGCCATCCGTGGCGAGCGATTTCACCCTGACGCCACGAGGTGCCGCGACTTATCTTCGAGGATTGGCCGCCGCGGTTGTCCAGCCGATCGGCCAACGGACGCGCTCGGCCTCGGCGCGCAGACGTGAGAATTCCTCGTGCAGCGCTCGATCGTCAGGGTCCGACGCGAGCCCGACGAGAGTCCGGGCGCGGGCGATCAGGAAATCGCTGTAGGGCAAGGGCTCAGCTCGCGTGTAGGCCTCGAGCGCAGCGGCATGTTCCAGTCCGCGCGCCCACTCGCCGCGCGCCAGCGCGTCCTCGATACCGTGGCGGTAGAACAGAATCGAATTGTGGCTGGCGCAGCCTTGCGCGAGCAGCGCTTCGGCCTCGGTTCGGCATTGCTCGCGTTCGTCCGCGTCGTCGAGCATCCGGGCCTTGATCGCCGAGCACCAGCGGCCCGCAGAAGCCCATCCCGGTTTCGCGGGCCAGCGCGAGCGCGTGCTCGATGCGCTCACGCGCGTCGTGCACGCGTCCCGCCGCGAGCGCGCATGCCGCCAATCCTCCAAGGACGATCGACTGGAAGCGTCGCGCGCCGATCGTCTCCGCCAGTGCCAGTCCGCGCGCCGAGCAACGGCTCGCCATCGGCATGGCGGTCGCAGAACGTCAGCAGCAGCCCCTGTGATTCCAGCGACATCATTTCGCCGTGCCGGTCGCCGACCTGGACTGCAAGCGCGCGCGCGGCCTCGATCTGGGCAATGCCGGCATCGAACTCCATCAGATGGCCCCGGCAGAAGCCGATCAGCACGTCGGTTCGGGATGGCGACGCGCGTCAGGCCATGCGCGTCGCAGAGCTCGACGCATTGATCGAAGCGTGCGAGCGCCGCTCTTCATCCGGCCGTCTGCGTAGTCGGCATCGGCGAGACCACTCAGCGCGCGAGCCTCCCACATCGGGTCGGACAGCGACCGGGCGCATGCCAGTGCCGCATGATGCTCGGCCCGGCAGGCCGCGATTTCGCCGCGCGCGAAGTACAGATTGCCCCGGCGTGTAATGCAGCTCGGACAGTTCGCGCGCGAGCCCGTCCGCGCGGGCGAGTGGCTCGGCCTCGGCGAGCGCCGCGAGCGCCGCGTCCACGCCCGTCGATCAGACGGTGACCGGCGGCGATGCCGATCAGGGCGCGGCAGCGATCCGCGGCTTGCCGGGTCGCCGCCAGCGCGACCTCGTACGCGTCGACCGCCGGCTGGCCCTCGCCCGATTCGCAGCGCAACCTGCCGCGCAGCATGTTGAGCGCCACCACGTCGTCCGGTTCCCGCGCCAGTGCGGCACCGCGATCGACGAGCGCCAGCGCGCGCTCCGGTCTGCAGCGCCGTGGCCTGTGCGCAAGTGCCGCGTCGAGATAGGCGCGCGGCGCCTCGGGCGCCTCGGCGCGGTCGAGATGCTCGGCGCGCAGCGCGGGATCGCGCTCGCCGTACCAGTCCGCGGCCGCCCGATGCAGTTCGGCCCGGCGTCCGCGCGTCAGCGACGCATAGACGCCGTCGCGAATCAGCGCGTGCGCGAACAGGAACTCCTCGCCTTCCGGGCGGACCAGAAAGTGCGCGATCAGGATGTCGCACGAATAATCCGGCAACTGCGCCAGCCGGCGAACGAGCGCGAGCGGAAAGCGCTGGCCGACGACGGCCGCCGCCCGCAACGCCGCGCGGTCGCGCTCCGGCAGCCGGTCCATTCGCGCGAGCACCAGGCTATGCAGCGACGCCGGCAGCCGGTCGCCGCTGCTCGTCGGCGGCGCGCATCAGCTGCTCGAGGAACAGCGGATTGCCTGCCGAGCGCTCGACGCACTTCTCGGCGAATCCTGACGAGCGTCGACAGGAATCCGCCGGCCAGCGCCAGCGCGTCCTTCGTGCCGAGCGGGCCGAGATCGATCGTGATGAGTGGGCTGCCCTGCACCGATCCGCGCCACGCGGCATCGAGAGGATCGCCCGCGACGCGCGATCGTGAGCGCAAGGACGGCCGACATCGTCCCGACGCCACGCGTCAGCGCGGCGACATAGTTCGAGCGTTACCTTGTCGGCCCAATGCACGTCCTCGACGATCACGAGCACCGGAGCATCCGCACACGCCGTCCCGAGCAGACGAACGACTGCGGCGGCCCGGCCCCGCTGGCGCGCCGCGTTGTCCATCGCCGCGTACAGCGCGTCGCCGTCCGCCGGCTGCGGCAGACCGAGGAGGTCGCGCAGAAACGGCTCGTCGCTCGAAAGCGACGGGTGCCGCATCAATAATCGCCGGAGCGCCTCGTGCCGCGCTTCGCCCTCCGCTCCGCGCGGCAGATCCACCAGGCCGACGACGATTTCGCGAATGGCGTCGCGCCCTTTGGCCATCCCGAAATCGAGCACGAGCCCGGTATGGCAGACGAAGCCCTGGTCCAGCGCCCGCTGGCGCAATTCGCCGACGAGGCGCGACTTGCCGATTCCGGCGTCTCCGCGAACGAGCACGGTGCCGCCCGTCCCGCCCGCCGCGCAGCTGCGCAACGACGCTTCGAGCTGCGCCAGCTCCGACTGCCGCCCGACGAACGGGTGCGCACTCGGTCGATCCGCGACGTCAGCGAGTTCGACGAAGCGCCATGCCGTCAACGGCGCATCGATCCCCTTCACTTGTGCGCCTTCGATCGGCGCGCACCGGGCAATGCGCTGCGCCGCAGTCATGCACGGCCGCATCGACCACGGTCTCACCCGGGCCGGCAAGCTTCAACAGCCGGGCCGCCAGATTGACCGAATTGCCGATCACCGTGTACGCGCGATGACGGGCGCCGCCGAGACCACTGGCGACGACCTCGCCCGACGCGATGCCGATGTGTACCGCCAGCGGCTGACCCGCCCCGCCACCGATCGACGGCATCATCCGATGGATCTCGACGGCCGCGCGCACCGCGCGTATCGCGTCGTCGTCATGCGCGACCGGAGCGCCGAACACGGCCATCACCGAGTCGCCGATGTGCTTGTCGATACTGCCGCCGAAGCGTTCGACGATCTCGTCGGTGACCTCGTAGAACCGACCGAGCATCGCGTGCACGTCTTCCGGATCGAGCGCCTGCGACATCCGAGTGTAGTCGACGAGATCCGCGAAGAGGACGGTGACCGGCCGGCGTTCGCCATCCCCGTTCGTGACCCTGGCCTTGGCCTCGGCCGGCACCGCGGCTTCGGTCACCGTCGCGGCGAGCGTCGACCCGCAACCGCCGCAGAATTTTTCACCGGCCTCGTTGGCGAATCCGCACGCCGGACAGGGAGCGGGAAGTCCGGCGCCGCATTGCGCGCAAAAGCGTCGTCCGGCCCGGTTCTCGGTGCCGCATCGGGAGCATCGCAGGGTCGTCATCACGGGCGCCATTTGGCTGGTGTCGGTCAGGTTAGGACAACTTGGCCATGTTGGGCAAATCGGCCTTCGCGTGACCTGCGCGACGGCGACCCGCCCACAAGCCGTGCACCGCGCGGTCGATGCCGACGCCGATCAGCGCCAGAGCGCGCGGACACGCGCCGAAAGGTCCACCCGCGGCGCGGGTGCTTCGGACTCGTGGCTCCGCGTCGCCGGGGCTGGCGGCAGCGACCGGCCAGCCGCGCGACTCGAAGCACCTCGCGACAGCCTCCGGGATGAAGCGGCTGCGCGACGCATAGACGTGGCGGTCGCCCTTGGGCCGCCTGCTGGTGCACGTAGAACCGCTGCGGCACCATCAGGTGCAGATGGTCCTTCGCCCGCGTCATCGCCACGTAGAGCAGGCGGCGCTCCTCCTCGATCTCGTCGCTCGTCCCGGTGCTCATGTCCGACGGAATGCAGCCGTCGACGACATTGAGGACATGCACCGTCTTCCACTCCTGACCTTTCGCGGAGTGAATCGTCGACAGAATGAGATAGTCGTCGTCGAGACCGGGAACTCCCGCCTCGGCGCTCGTGGCCCCAGGCGGGTCCAGCGTCACTTCGGTCAGGAAGCGCTCGCGCGAACGGTAGGTCGACGCGATCAGGGTGAGCTGCGCGAGGTCGCCCTGGCGGACATGCACGTCCTCGTAGATTCGCTGCAGCTGCGGCTCATACCAGCGCGTGACGAGGTCCATGTCGGCGGGCCAATCCGCGGGCTCCCGACGCAGGAATCCGATGACTCGCACCAGCGCCCGCCAATCCTCCGCCGCCGCGGGTGGCACGACGAATGCTGCCATGGCGGCCATCGGATCCGGTGCCCGGTCCATGGCGTCGAGCACTTTGGCGGCTGTCGCGGGGCCGACCCCCGGCAGCAGGCGCGCGGCGCGGAAACCCGCCATCCGGCTGCGTGGATTTTCCGCCCAGCGCAGCACCGAAAGCACGTCCTTGATGTGCGCGGCCTCCAGGAATTTGAGTCCGCCGAATTTCACGAATGGGATATCGCGTCGCGTCAGCTCCAGCTCCAGTTGAGCGCTGTGGCTCGAGCTGCGGAAGAGCACCGCCTGCGATTTCAGCGCGATTCCCGCCTCGCGATACTCGAGAATGCGTTCGGCGACACAGCGCGCCTGGTCGACTTCGTCGCGCACCGTGATGAGTTGCGGTTTCTCGGACGATGTCCGGTCGGTCCAGAGGTTCTTGGTGAAGCGCTCGCTTGCGAGGCCGATGACCGCATTGGACGCATCGAGGATCGGCTTGGTCGACCGGTAATTGCGTTCGAGCGTGACCACGCGGGCCGGTAGCGTGAACTGGCGCGGGAAGTCGAGGATGTTGCGCACGGTGGCCGCGCGGAACGCATAGATCGACTGCGCGTCGTCACCGACGACGGTCAGGCCGCGCCCATCCGCCTTCATCGCGCGCAGGATGCCCGCCTGCAGGCGGTTCGTGTCCTGATACTCATCGACGAGAACGTAGTCGAAACGCGCCCCTACTTCCGCCGCCAGGCTCGGCTCCGCCATCATCTGCGACCAGTAGAGCAGCAAGTCATCGTAGTCGAGGACGTTCTGGGCCTGCTTTGCGGCGACATAGGCCTCGAAGAGGTTTCTGAGCTCTGCTTCCCACGTGGCGCACCACGGAAACGCCGTGTTCAGCACCTCGGCCAACGCCGACTCGCTGTTGACGACGCGCGAGTAGACAGCGAGGCAGGTGGCCTTGGTCGGGAACCGGCTCTTCGTCGCCGACAAACCGAGCTCATGGCGGACGATGGCGAGCAGATCCTCCGCATCGCCGCGGTCGTGAATCGTGAACGACGCGTGGAGTCCGATGCGCTCGGCGTAGCATCGCAGCAGCCGCGCGCCGACGCTGTGAAACGTGCCCGACCAGGCAAGCGTGGGTGTTCGTCGCTCGTTGTGCGCGCCCAGCACGCGGTTCAATATGCGCCCGGCCCGGCGTTCCATTTCCAATGCGGCGCGGCGCGAGAACGTCAACAACAGGATCCGATGGGGGTCCGTCCCGCTGAAAACCAGATGCGCGACCCGGTGCGCAATGGTGTCCGTCTTGCCGGAGCCCGCGCCCGCGACTACCAGCAACGGCCCCTGGGCATTGTCGTTCCCGATCCCGTACTCGACGGCGAGGCGCTGTTGCGGGTTGAGCGCAGCGAGATGCGCGTCGGCGCGGATGTCCACCGTAGCGAGAGACGAGCAATTCGGAGGCGTGGCTTTGCGCATAGAACGAACGTTCTATGCGATCGTATCATGCGGCGCGAACGGCGCGGGCGCAACAACCCTGTCCGGCTTCAATCCCGAAGCAGCGTTTCGCCGGGTGCGACGCGTGTGAAGCGCACTGGTACGGTTTCGGCATCGAACCCTTGATCGCGTTGCCGGACACGCACGAAGGCCGACGATGCGAGGTCTCCGGTGTCCGGATGGTCCGATCGGAAGTGCGCGCCGCGCGAGTCCTCGCGCGCCTCCCCCGCGCGGACGATCGCCTGCGACACCGCGATCAGGTTCGCGAGGTTGAGCGCGTCGTGCCAGGTCAGATTGAACGCGCGCCCACCGTCGGCGAGGCCAGTGTCGGCAAGTTCTGCGCCGAGGACCTCCAAGGCAGCGGCGGCACGCGCGAGCCCGGGCGCATCGCGAACGATGCCCGCGTCGTCCCACATCACGTCGTACAGGCGCTCGCGTATCGACTCGAGCGCGCCCGTAGCAGCGCGTTTGCGCGCGAACGGCGCCTCGGCGCGCGCGACCGCCGCGTCGAGTGACGCGGCATCGGGCTCGCGCCATTCGCCGTCGCGGGCCAGCCACGCGGCGATCATGTCGCCGGCGATGCCACCGAATACCGTCGAGTTGGCCACACCGTTGCCGCCCAGCCGGTTGGCGCCGTGCACGCCGCCAGAATCCTCACCCGCGACGAAGAGCCCCGGGCGCTCCGTCGTACAATCGGGCGCGAATTCGACGCCGCCCATCATGTAGTGCGCGGTGGGCACGACCTCGACCTTGCCGGCGGCGAGATCGAAGCCGCAGTCGGCGCAGCGCTCGACCATGCCCTTGAACTGCCGGCGCACGTTGTCCGGGCCCAGATGGCCCATGCTGAGGTAGACACCGCCGTTCTTCGTCGTGCGCCCGGCGCGCATTTCAGCATCGATCGCGCGCGACACGATATCGCGCGTTGCGCGCTCGCCGCGCTCGTCGTACCGTTCCATGAAGCGCTTGCCGTCGCCGTCCTGAAGATACCCACCCGCGCCCCGCAACCCCTCTTCCAGCACGGTGCCCGTCATCCGCGTGTCCGGCCCGGCGAGGAGGCCCGTGGGATGGAACTGCACCATCTCCATGTCACGCAGGGGCAGCCCGAAGCGCAGCGCCATCGCGAGGCCGTCGCAGCTCTTGTCGCCCGACGGCGTGTGGAACTTGTACATGGTCGGACCGCCGCCCGTGGCGAGCAGCACCGCCTTCGCGTGCACGAACATGTATTCACCAGTGCGGACGTCGACGAGCAGGACGCCGGCCGGCGCGCCCGCATCCTGGCTTCCTGCCGCCGCCACGAAGTCGAGCGCCCGGTGCTCTTCCAGTCGATGGATGCCGCGCGCCCACACCTGCTCGGCGAGCCGGTTCATGATCTCGATGCCGGTAAGATCGCCCTTGTGCACGGTGCGGTCGAACGTCTGCCCGGCGAACGCCTTCTGGTGGATCGTGCCGTCGGGATTGCGATCGAAGAAGCAGCCCAGCTCGTTCTCGAGCTCATGGATGCGTTCGACCGCTCCGTTCACGAGCGTCCAGGCGAGGTCCTGGTCCGGCAGCCACTTGCCGCCCTCGATCGTGTCCATGAAGTGCCGCTCGACCGAATCGCCTTCCGCCAGCGCGACGTTGTAGCCGCCCTGTACCATCCGCGTGCACCCGCACTTTCCGAGCAGGCCCTTCACCGCGATGGTGACGTGAAGCGAAGGGTTGGCGCTGTGTGCATGCAGCGCGGCAAAGAGTCCCGCGCCGCCGGCACCGAGGATCAGCAGATCGGTGCGGAGCGTTCTCAAGAGCGAGGAGGCGAACCCGACCCGACGCCCAGCGCCGCGAGCACCGCCGCGCGGTTCGCCGTCGCGGCAGCATCGACGGTCGCATAGAGATTGCCGCCGCGGCTGTCCATCGCGACCCGCAGCGGGCCGAAGTTGCGCACGCGGAACTGCCACAGGCTCTCGGGATTGAGGTCGTCGAGGTCGACGTCCTCGATCGCCTCGATCCACGTCGTCTCGAGCGCTGCGGCGCCGCCTACGATCGCGAGATAGACGCCGCCCAGCTCGCGGAACGCGGCCGCCGATTCGGCGCCGAGTCCGCCCTTGCCAATGACGAAGCGCACGCCGCACTGCGTCATCAGCGGCCGCGTGAAGCGCTCCATCCGCGCGCTGGTCGTCGTCCCGACGCAGATGGGCTCGTAGCCCACGGGATACGCGGGCGACGGCGCGACTCTCTTCACGTTGGGCGCCGTGTGAATGACCGCATGCCCTTTGAGGTCCATGCGCGTCGAGCGGCCGCGGTCGAACAGCGCGATCTGCGTCGCGTCGCGAATGCCGAAGAGCGTGCCGTTCAGCGTGACCGTGTCGTCGACCGCCAATGCGCGGACCTGCGCTTCGGTGACGGGCATCGTGAAATCGTGATGGGCCATCGCGGTCAGTAGCCGTACTCGACGCCGCCGGCGGTGAGCACGGCGCTCGAGCGCCGCGCCGAGTGGCACTGCATGTTCACGGCCACCGGGTTCATCGTGATGTGAGTCGCCGCGAGCTCGACGTGCACCGCGAAGGCCGTCGCATCGCCGCCGAGACCCTGCGGTCCGACACCGAGCAGGTTCACCGCCGCCGATAGCCGGGCCTCCAGCTCGGCGCCGTCGGGATCCGCGCACGGCGAGCCGAGCGGCCGCGTCGCAGCGACCTTGGCGAGGTGAACGCACAGATCCGCCGTGCCGCCGACGCCGACCCCGACGATGGTTGGCGGGCACGTCTTGCCGCCGGCGCCGAGCACGCAATCGACGACGAAGGTCAGAATCGCGTCGATGCCCTCGGCCGGGATCGCCATCCGCAGCCAGGAGTTGTTTTCGGAGCCGCTGCCCTTGGGGATCATCTCGATCTTGAGGCCGGCGAAGGCGTCGGAGAAATCGACGTGGATCACCGGGATGCCGATCCCGCAGGACGTGTGCTCGTTTCTGCGGGTCAGTGGGTGCACGATCGACGAGCGTAGCGGGTATTCGCGCGTCGCGCGCTCGCATCCGCGCCGGATCGCCGCCTTCAGTGCCACGCCGTCGACCTCGGCATCGCGGCCGATCGTCACATTGTAGATCGGGATGCCCGTGTCCTGGCAGAGCAGATTGCCGGTGCGCTCGGCGACCGCGATGTTCTCGATCATCGTGCCGAGCACTGCCTTCGCGGTGGCGCCCGTCTCGCGCGCCGCCAGCGCGGCGAAGCCGCGCTTGATGTCGGGCGGCAGGTCTTTTAGCGCGCGCACGTAGAGCTCCTTCGCGGCGTCCTCGATTCGTTCCGGTGCGATCCGCATCGTCCGCCTACACAAGATTGAGCGCGAAGAGAAGCGCGCACGACACGGCAAGGCCGCCGGTGGCCGCGATCAGCGACGGTTGCCACGTCGCGCGCCAGCCGCCGAACTCCGCCAGTAGCAGCCGCAATCCGCCGCCCAGATGAACGGCGAGCAGGAACACGAGCGCCACCTCGCTCGCCTTGACGAGCGGAATCTCGGTCCAGGCAAGGACGCCGTCGAGCGCTTCGGCGCCGGTCAGCGCCTGGCCCAGCACGAGGAAATGCGCGGGCAGAAAGATGGCCAGCCCGAGACCGGACAGGCGGTGAACAGCGAACGCCCACCAGCCCACGTGGCCGCGCGTGCGCCAGTCGTTGCGGCGGATCGCGCTTTCGCTCACGTTCCCATCCCCGCCGTGACCGCATAGACCGCGCGCAACCCCAGCACAAGCAGCACCGCTGCGAAGGCGAGCATTGCCATGTCAATGCCCCTGCCATGACCACCGCGCATTTCCGCGACGATCGCGCGGAGTCCAATTGGCGCATGGATCGCCACGCCGAGTACGAACACGCCGTAGAACGCCACCCACAGGGCGCTGCCGCGCGTGCGCCCCAGGATCTCGACCGCCGTGAGGCCGCCGCGCACAGCGACGATCATAGTGGCCAGGTGCACGACAACGCACATCGCCAGCACGACGGCGCTGCCCCGCTGCGCGAGCCAAAGTAGCGACTGGCTACGCGCGCGGCTCATTGGCGCTCCCAAGCGCTCCGCGGTCCCTACGCGAGAAACGCCGCCTTCGTCGGAGCGGACCGGCGGAAAGCTCACGGCATGGCTCCCAACAGTGCCACGATCGCAGTCCGGCGCTTCAGCCCCGCGATCGACGCCGTCGGCGAGAGCTGCTTCGGGCAGCGCTCGGTGCAGCTCTGGTGCGTGTGGCAGGCGTGGCAGCCGGCGTCGCCCGCGACGGCGGCCAGCCGCTCGCTGCGCGCGCCGTCGCGCGGATCGTTGACGAGCGTCCACGCGCGGTTCAGCGCCGCGGGGCCGAGATACGCGGGGTTCCAGCTAACGACATCGCAACTCGCGTAGCAGACGGCGCAGCCGATGCACTCGATCGCCGCGTCGACCGCGCGCCGCTCGCGCGAGGCCGGCATTACGGCTGCGAAATCGTCGCGGCGCGAGGCGGTCGGAACGAATTGGCCGTTCGCCCGCGCCCACTTGTCGAAGAATTCGCGCATGTCGGTGACGAGGTCGCGGATCACCGGCAGATGCGCGAGCGGCGCGATTTCGAGGCCGCTGCCGCCGACCGCGGCCTCGATGTGCGTGCGGCAGGTCCAGCGCGCGCGACCGTTGACCGTCATCGCACACGAGCCGCACATTCCGACGCGGCAGGCGAACCGGTAGGCGAGCGTCGAATCGATGCGTCGCTGGATGTGCGTCACGACGTCGAGGACCGTCTGCGCCGGTAGCCGCGGCACGTCGTACGCGACGAAGCGGCCGCCCGAACCGTCGGCGCCCGTGCGCCAGACGCGAACGGAGAGCGTGTTCATTGTTTGAGATCTTACGCCGACTGCCGCGTCCACTTGTCCGAGATCAGTCTGGACAGAGGCTCGGACAGCTCGAACACGCTGGCGACGGCCAGCTCGTCGTTGAACGGCACGCCGTCGCGGGCGGCGCGTTGCCGCAAACGCGACTCGTGGACTTCCAGCACGTCCTTGGGAAAGGGCATCAGGCCCGCATCGAGGATGCGCAGGCATCCGTCGGCATCCCGCGCCGGCATGACCCGGCTCCTGACGTGCCGGTTCGGCGACCACGGAACGTCCATCACACCGGCGGCGAAGGCGCGCACCGTGCCGATGGCCACGTCGCCGTCGCCCATCTCGAGGACGCGGTCGATGATCGGCCGCACCTCGCGCATGATCAGATCCTTCTCGAAGGCGAACTCCGCCAGCCCGTCCAGCCGGATATGCCGCGCCAGGTAGATCGCCATGCGCGTCATTCGCAGGCCCTGGGCATTGATTTCGGGGGTGGGCAGCCCGAAAGCCTCGTGCGTCGACTTGGTGGTGACGCTGACGGCGCCGCCGATCGCGGCCACGGTCCCGCCGTAGACCACCAGCGCCGCCGACTGCGCGTCGTCGTGCGGCCAGGCGCCCATCCAGTGCAGCGAGGTCACCGATGTGAACACGTCGGGATGGCCGCACTTGACCAGGTATTCCTGCACCAGCTCGCCGCAGGCGGAAATCGCCGCCGCGTCCTGGACGAGGTGCAGCGTCTGGCCGAGCTCGAGGCCGTAGTTCCGCACGCCCTGCGCCGCCGCCAGCAACGCGTCCAGCACGCAGGTCATGATCGCGATGCACGGCGGAATGTTGGTGCCGGTGAGAAAGCCCGGCTGCCGCCGGTGCAGCTCGACCCCGCGCTCCTGGTACGCGCAAGCGAGGCGATCGAGGTACTGGTAGTTGCGGATGCCATCCTCGATCGACATTTCCTTGATGTAGGACGTCGTGTAGGCGACGCCCGACCCGAGGTAACCGGAATAGCCGGAAGCGAATCCGATCTCGCCGGTCAGCTTCGGCATCGTGGTCCCGGTGAGCATGATTGCCGGCTTGTCGATGGCCTCGATCAGCCGCCGGTTCACCGCCACCCCGTAGTTCACCAGCGGATAGCCGTTCAGCATGGAGCGGCCCTCGCGCTCCGACTCCTCGACGCCGCGCTGCGCCAGCGCGAAGTGCTCGTTGCGGGTGTAGCTGTCGGTGGTGGTGGGCACCACGTCGGCGAGGCCCTCCTTGTCCAGGGTTTCCATCAGCTTCAGCTGCAGCGCGAAGGTGCCGAAGCCGCCACGCGGCTGCGTCAGGCAGCGGCGCTCGGCCACCGCCCGGCGCAGCACCCACGCCAGCTGCTTGTGTTGCGGCAACGCCTGGTGCAGCGCCACCGCCTCGTCCAGGTCCACGTCGCGGCCGGTGGGCCAGCGCGCGAGGTTCTCCCGCCGCATCCCGGCGAACACGTCGTCCGGGATCCGCTGCTGGGACAGGGGCGGCTTCAGTTCAGGTGCGGACGGTGCGTTCATCGCCGATCTCCCGGTTCAGCAGCGTGAGATGCGCGAGCCCCAGCGCGAGCGCTTGCCGGGGCTCGACCTGACCCAGCAGGCCGCA
The DNA here is from genome assembly GCA_963823215.1 of uncultured beta proteobacterium. GTDB lineage: Bacteria > Pseudomonadota > Gammaproteobacteria > Burkholderiales > Casimicrobiaceae > CAIWHR01. Next base: position 214,197 of record CAWGKT010000008.1, on the reverse strand, counting down.
GGCGTAGAGAATGTACTCCCGGTCGAGCAGGAGCCGCGGCGCGCGCGGTCGCAGCGAAAGCGGGTCACCGGAATCGGCGAGCGCGGTTGCGAGGATCGCTGCGGGATCCGGACTGTGCACGAGCGCGCCGCCGGTGCCGATCACGACATCCACGTCGGACAGGTCCTTGCCGCGCTGCACGACCGCCGGCCCGGACACGGTGAACATCGTCTCCACCGTGCCGGCGTGGCGCTTTACCGCCAGGCGCACTGCGGCGCGTGCCAGCGCGCGATCCAGCGCCTCCTCGTCCGCGTTGGCCGGCACGCGCTCCACGCTGCGCCCCAGCTCGGCGATGAGATCCCGCACGCGTGCCACCGCGAGCCCGCTTTCCGCGGCGATGACACCCGCTCCCGCCGCTTCGTCGATGGCCGCGATGTTGTGCCGCATGCCGAGGTCTCCTTCGACCGTGCGCTTCACCCGCGGCTCGGGCAAGCCCTGCGGAATCACACCCGCTCGGCTTGGCGCCCCCGAGGCGACCGAGTGCACGTCGGTGGTTGCCCCGCCCGGATCCACCACCAGCAGTGTGCCGAGTCCTGCCAATCCGTCGCAGCCGTCGGCCAGCAGGCGCGCCCCTTCCATGACGGCCGCCGGCGTGGGCATCAGCACGCGGTCGAACATCGCCTGCGCGCGGTCGATGCCCTTGGCGTGCACGATGCGGTCGATGAACACCTCGCGAATGGCGCCGCGCGCGGGCTCGATGTTGAGCACGTTGAACTCCGGCATCACGTTTTCGGCAACGATCACCGCCCTGCCGGCAAGCCGTTCGCCACATGGATCCACCGCGCTCCGGTTGCCCGCCAGCACGATCGGGCAGGCAAGCCGACTTCGGCCGAGCGCGTCGGCATTGTGCAGGATGACCTCGCTGTTGCCGCCGTCGGTGCCGCCGGCCAGCAGCAGGATGTCCGGTGCGAGCTGCTCGATCCGATTCACGTCCGTGGCGGTCAGGCGGTACGCGAACGTCCCGACCAGCCGTGCCCCAGCGCCCAGCGCCGCCTGGCGCGCCGCCTCCGCGGTCAATTCGCGCACCAGGCCGACCGTGACCATGCGCAAGCCGCCGGCGGCGCTGGAACAGGCAAGGCGGTAGGCGAATGTGGGCAGGACACCGATGTGACGCTCGAGATCAGCGAGCGCCGCGCGCATGCCGATGGCGATGTCGGTGCCGACCGTCGAGGGCCCCTGTCCCGCTCCGAGGATCGTCGCTCGTCCCACGTCGACGGCACGCAGCTTCGTGTAGGTACTGCCGAAGTCGATGAGCAGGGCGGCTTTCATGGTCGCTGCCGGCGCATTACCGTTGCCTCGAAGAGTCCCGCGCGCGCAACTCGAAGTCCTGCGCCAGGATGCGGATCACGTCGTCCGTCCGGGTACCGGGCGGGAACGCGCGGTCGAAGCCCATCGCGACGAAGCGCTGCTCCACCTCCTCCCACGTCTGCTTGCCGACGACCAGATTGCCGCCCACGTAGATCAGAATGCGCTCCAGCCCCGCCTCGATGCACAGATCGCGAAAGCCGCGACAGTCGAGCTCCCCCTGTCCATATAGCGACGACACCAGGATGGCATCGGCATTGGTCTCGATGGCCGCCTTGACGAATTCCGCCGCCGGGGTGAGCGCTCCCAGCGCGACGACCTTGTACCCGGCCATTTCCAGCGCCCTCGACAGGATGCGGTTGCCGACGATGTGGGTGTCGGAACCGATGACACCGGTGACCAGGGTCTTGACGGACATGAGCGGCTCCCGCGACCTGTCAGGGCCCGCCCGGCCGCCCGAAGGGCGCTGTGCGCCCCCTCGGGGGGCAGCGAACAAAGTGAGCGTGGGGGCCCATCAGTGAAAGGCGGCGCGCGCCACGGCGCACGCGGCCACCGCTTGCGGCTCGAGGCGCGGCACGCTGCCCGGGGCAAGCATCAGCGCGCCGTCCGCGAAGCGCAGCGGCTCGGCGAGCAAGCGCGTTACCGGCTTGAGAAAACCATTCATCTCGCCGGCGTTGTTGATCAACGTGCGCGCAACGCAGGCCTCCATCCAGCAGCCGACCTCGCAGGCGACGCCGTTGCCGAGCACGGGCTCCATGCCCAGCTCGCGGATGCGCCGGATGCCCCTCGCCAGAGACTCGAGGCTGCCCATCTTCATCAGCTTGAGCTTGATGAAGCGCGCCGCTCCGAGCCTTGCCGCGCGCTCGATGTCGTCCATGCCGTAAATCGACTCGTCCAGCATCATCGGGACCGCCGACACCGCGGCCACTGCCAGCGCGCCGTCCCAGTCGCCGGCGGCGCACGGCTGCTCGAACAGCTCGACGCCCTCGGGGTCGAGCGCTGCCGCGAAGGCACAGCCCCGGGCCCGGTCATACCCCTGGTTGGCGTCGAGCCGCAACAGGCAGCGGCCGGCGACGATCCTCTGGATCAGCCTGACCCTGCGGGCGTCCTGATCGGCGTCGAAGCCCACCTTGACCTTCAGCGTGCCGAAGCCTTCATCCAGCAAACGGGTCACTTCCACTTCCAGCTCACGCGCCTCGGTGCCGTTCACCACGCCGAGCAGCGGCACGCGCGTCGCATCGTTCACGCGCAGCCAGGCGCTCGACTGCAGCATCTCCATCGCCGTGGTCAGGCCGGTCGCCGCGAACGGCGCCGCTTCGACCACGCTGGCCAAGAGTTCCACGCAGCGCTCCGGCACGAGGCCGGGGAAGCCGGCGGCCAGCCGCTGCATCAGCTCCCACGAGCCGTCGATCGTCTCGTCGGTGTAGCCGGTGAGCAGCGTCGCCTCGCCGAGACCGACGCGCCCTTCGCCGTCCTGCGCCTCGACGACAATCGTGTCGAACCGCGTCACCGAGCCGAAGGACAGCTTGTACGGGGTGGCGAGTGGCATTTCGAGTCGGTACAGGTTCAGTCGTTCGACGATCGCCACCTTCCACCTCGCGCACCGCCGGATGCCTTCCGCGCCACCATCAGGAAGACGGGATACTGGCGCAGCCGGCCGTCGACCATCTTCTCGATCTCGTGGGCCGTCGAGAACTCCACGGACGTGAATCCAGCCTCCCGCGCCTGTGCGCCGAGCCGCGCGCGATCGAAACCGAGGTGGCCGTCGAATCCCGCGCCATGGAAGGAGCCATCCTCGGCGTCAAGGTCGGCGATGCACAGGAGTCCGTTCGTCGCGAGCGCGGCGTGGAAGCGCTGCAGGATCGCGACCGTATCCGGAACATGGTGGAGCGTCATCGCCGAGTAAATGATGTCGTAGCGCTCGGCCGGCAGCGGGTCGACGAGAAGGTCGAGCTTCACCGTTCGCATCGAGGCGTCGTTCGCCGCCGCGATCTTGCCCGCGGCGACCGCGAGCATCCCGTCGGAAACGTCGGCGAGCGTGACCTCGCCGAGGCGCGGGCGCAGCATGAAACTCAGCAATCCGGTGCCGCAGCCGTACTCCATTGCGCGCATCGCGCTGGTAAGCGCAACGCTGCGAACGATCGCGTCGGCGACCGCCTGCGCGCGTTCGACCTTGGCCGGATCGTCGTCCCAGGTCGCCGCCCGCGCATCGAAGTCGCTCATCGTCATGGAGTTCCGTTCTCCGTAGGATTCAGCCGTGCCGGACCCTGTGTCGAGGGAGGTCTTCAGTCAGGAATCTGAGATCTGACGAAAACAGATCGTACTTGGTCAAGTCGGCCAGAGGCACAAAACGTATATGTTTGATCTCCGGCGAGCAGGGCTTGGTTTGTCCGGATTCAGGCTGCGTCGTAATGCCTGAAATCCGTCACGGGGCGCACACCGAAAGTAAAAGTCCAGCCTGTAGGGTCCGGGTTCCTCGGCAACATAGGGTATGGCATCGATTTCAAGCAGGCTGATCACTGCAATTTCGATACCGAGTTCCTCCAATATTTCCCGGCGCAACGCGGCCTCGATCACGTCGTCAGAAGAGTGGTCGTTGCGTGGTCGGTAAGGATCACCGGGTGTCGACTCAAGCGATCCCCCAGGAAGGCCCCATGCTCCTTTGTGCCGATAACTGTGTTCCACCAAGAGCACCTCCACGGGGGAGGTGTTCTCGTCGATCATGACCGCAACAGCCCCTACCAGCCACTTTCGCGCGAGCAGTCCCTTCAGGAACCCGGCCAGCCGAGGCGGAAACAGCCGCCAAACGAGGAGCGAGAACCTGTGGAGCTTGGGGTGGTGCTCTATGAAACGCGCTAGCCAAGCAAACATCTATGTCTATCAGGGAGTGCGTACCGTCGCAGGGGACCGGACTTGATCGGGCGCGCCGCGAGACAGGGTGGCTTCCGCAAACCTCGCCTGCCCCGTTCCAGAATTTCTGCCCATTTGAGTTGATAGCTCGTCCGTGGTCGGGTCATCATAACCGAGACGCCTAGTGTGCAACGATGGGCCGAAGTCAACAATATCAAGGATTACGGCCTTTCAGGAAGGACAGCTTCTCGCCGAGCAGCTTGCCCTTGTTCCACAGCACTGCAGGCCGTTCAGTCTTTGTGGCGGCATCCATGAACAACTCCCCTATTGGGTGAAGGAGTCTCATGTTGTTCCCGTCCGACGGGCGCTTGTCGACCCTCTCCGGTCGTCCACCGTCCTCGGGAGCGGACGTACATGGTCTGGGCGCCATTTAACGCGCCAAAACATCGTTCCCGCGCCACGGATTTCGGCGCGGATGCACTGGAGGGCCAAATCCCGTGACAGAATTCCCGGGAGGATCCTAAGCAAGGGGCTTGGAATGAGTGAGAAAGGTGCAGCGTTCCGCGCGCTTCATGAAGAAGAGGGCGCGTTCATCATCCCCAACCCCTGGGATATCGGAAGTGCGCGCATTCTTGCCTCGATGGGCTTTCGATCACTCGCGACCACGAGCGCGGGGATGGCATTTTCCCTTGGCGTTCAAGAAGGTCAGGTTTCACGCGACGATACCCTGAAACACTGCCGCGCCATCGTAGCCGCAACGCCCCTGCCCGTGTCGGCCGACCTTGAAAAAGGATTCGGAGACAGCCCGGAAAGTGTCGCTGAGACGATCCGGGCTGCGGCCGATATTGGACTCGCAGGCTGTTCCATCGAGGACCACACCAACCGGCGAAACGATCCAATCTTCGATTTCGGATTGGCGGTTGAGCGCATAGCAGCCGCTGCGCAGACTTGCAGGGCGTTGCCGCATGACTTTGTGCTGACGGCTCGATGCGAGAATTTCCTTTGGGGTCGACACGACCTGGATGACACCATTCGAAGGCTGCAAGCCTTCGAAAGGGCTGGTGCTGATGTTCTCTATGCTCCGGGCCTCCATGACCTCGGCACCATTCGAACGGTTTGTAATGCTCTGGTGAAGCCTGTGAATGTCGTAATGGGGATGCCGGGGGCCACCTTCGACGTACCGCAACTGGCCGAAGCGGGCGTAAAACGCATAAGCGTAGGTTCGGCCCTCGCACGGCTTGCGTTCGGATCGCTTGTGAATGCCGCACGCGAGATGGTGTCCGAAGGCACCTTCCGCTTCTCCGATAATGCCATCAGCTTTGCGGAGCTTGAGAGCCTTTTCGTGCCGCATCGTAACGATCTAGGTCGGTGACATGCTGGCCCAATGACCATGGCGGCAACAGGCCCTACGAGCCCCTAGACGCCGCGTTCCTACAAACGGCTGCTTTGACGAGATTTGGGAGTTAAGTCGGGACTGCCACTCTTGGCCGTACTGAGCCCGTCAGGACATGAGCCGCCAACCTCGCCCCCGGAGCACGACGGCAACGGCAGCGCGCCCGCCGACGGATTCATTCACGACGATATCCGCGAGGAACGCTCGCGACGCAGCTTTCGCTGCTGCATCCGGTGCCGCACCAGCGGATAGATCAGCGCGATGCATGCCATCACCATCAGGACGCCGCTGACCGGGCGCGTGAAGAACACGGTCCAGTCGTTGTTGAAGCTGACCATCGTCGTCACGAAGCTGGTTTCCGCGAGCGGCCCCAGGATCACGCCCAGCACCAGCGGCGTGATGGGGAAACGAAAGCGCTCGAACAGATAGCCGACGATGCCGAAGCCCGCGAGCAGCCAGAGGTCGGTCACGTTGTTGCGCGAGGCGTAGGCGCCGAGGAAGCAGCACATCACGACGTAAGCGGAGACGATCGCCTCCGGCAGATCCAGCACCTTGACCATCAGCTTCGCGGCAAAGTAGCCGATGACGCACATGGCGATGATGCCGACGAACAGCGAGGCGAACATCGCGTAGATGATCTGGGGGGACGATTGGAAGACCTGTGGCCCGGGCTGCAACCCGTGCAGGAGGAACGCCCCGAGAATGATGGCCGTTGCGCCGCTCCCCGGAATGCCCATGGTCACCAACGGAATGAGCGCACCGCCCACCGACGAGGTGGCGGCGGTTTGCGGCGCGATGATGCCCTCCGGAATGCCGGTGCCCAACTGGTCCCTCTTCTTGCCGTACTGCAATTCGCTGCCGTAGGAGACGAACGAGGCGATCGTGGCGCCGGCGCCGGGCACGATACCGACGACGATGCCGATGAGCGACCCGCGCAGGAACGTCATCCTGGCCGCCAGGATCTCCCGGAACGAGGGCAATCGGGTCTTCACCTCGCCAGCGCTGTCCACCGCCACGGAGACGAAGCCCTTTTCCAGCCTCGAGAACACCTCGCCCAGGCCGTACGCACCGACCATCACCACGAGGTAGTGGATGCCGTCCTTGAACAGCGGCACGCCGAACACGAAACGCTCGGCGCCGTAGATGTCGTCGACGCCGACGGTCGCGATGAGCAGGCCGAAGAACAGGCTGATGAACGCGTTGGTCATCGATCCGCCGCCGAGCGAGCCGACGCTCACCAGCCCGAAGAAGACGATGGCGAAGTACTCGGGCGTCGAAAACGTCAGCGCGATGTTGGCGATGGGTTGCGCCAGCGTCACCATGACCGTGGCCGACAGCAGTCCGCCGAACAAGGCCGAGACCAGGGTCCAGCCCAGCGCTGCCGCGGCCCGGCCCTTGCGCGCCATCGTGTAGCCGTCCCAGAGCAACGGCACGTCCATCGGCTCACCTGGGATGCGGAAAAGGATCGACGTCCACGCTCCGGCGTAAGTTCCCGAGACGTACATCGATGTCAGCAGGATGATCGCGGGCGTGATCTGCATGCGGTACGTGAACGGCAGCGCAAGCACCACGCCCATCACCAGTGTGAGGCCCGGCAGCACCGCGACCAGCAGGCCGAGCACGACGCCGATGACCAGGACCAGCAGGTTGGCGGGCTCCAGGACCTGCAGGAATCCGGTCCCGAGGTGTTGCAGGATCTCCATCGCAGGACTACCGGATGCCCATGACCTGCATGAGAAGCAGGCTCACTGCGGAGAACGGCGCAACGCCGATCGGCAGCGAAATGTAGGCGACCTTCATGAAGAAGTAGACCATGAGCAACGTGCCGACCAGACTGACGGCGAGCGCCAGCCACAGCCTCCGGTAGCGCCCGAGGCCGATGAACGCCACCAGATACAAAGCGGTGGTGAGGAAGAAGCCCGTCACCGGCACCACCGCCGCATAAAGCACGGTGATGCCGATCCCCAGCGCCAGCAGCACCGGGTAGGACCGGCCTTCGTCCGCCGCCGGCGGCGGGCTCTCGTCGGCGGGCGGTGAGGCGGAAAGGGTCTGCAGCACTCCGCTCACCGAATCGTCGCGCGAGAACACGCCGATTTTGACGATCCCGTAAACGCAGGTGGCGATCATCAGGAGCAGCACCAACTTCGGCCAGAAATCGGGCCCGATGCGTCCTGCGGGAGCGAAGAAGTCGATCCCGCTGGCGCTGCGATACAGCAGCGCGGCGATCCCGAGCACGAGGAGGTAGGGCGCGATGCGGGCGGCCTTGCGGCGCGAAATCATGGCGTGCTTCCTCGGGGCGCGGCGGCGGCCGCGACGCAACGGGAGAATACGGGACTGCGACCGCGACCGTGGTCGCGGCGCGCCATGTCCGATTTCCTACTGCGCCATGCCCGCTTCCCGGGCGAACTTCTTCATGTTGTCGAGCTCGCTCGTCAGGAAGGCCTGCGCATCGGCCGCCGACTGGTAGCTCTTCGGATTCGCGTACTGGTCGGTCAGGTAGGCCTTGTAGTCGTCGCTGCCAGCCACCTTGGCCAGCGCGTCGGCCAGCACCTTGATCTTCTGCGGATCGGTGCCCGCCTTCACCGTCACCATGCGGAATTGGTTGATGATCACCGGGTGGCCGATCTCGACGCAGGACTGGACGTCGGCGTAGAGCGGGAAGCGCTGCGTGTCGAAGATGACGATCGGGCGCATCTGCTTGCTTTCGAGGAAGGTCTTCACATCGCCCAGCTGCTCGTACAGCAGATCGGCATGGCCGCCCAGGATCGCGGTGTACCGCTCACCCGGATTGGCGAACGGCACCGAGGCGAGGTTGATGCCCTTCTTGGTGAAGTAATTCACGGTGATGTCATCCGGCGTGCCGAAACCGGTGACCGCAACCTTCAGTGGGCGCTTCTTGGCCTCCGTCACGAGGTCGTTCCAGGTCCTGATGGGGCTTCCCGCCGGAACGAAGAATGCCGATGGCTGCTTGATCATGATGGCGACCGGCGTGATGTCCGAGAATTTCCAGTTCGGCTTGCCGGCGGCCTGCGTGCCGAACGTGTCGCCGGTCATGATCGAAATCGTGTAGCCGTCAGGGGCGGCAGCCAGCATCTTGGTGAGGCCCGTCTGCCCCGAAGCGCCGGCAACGTTGATGACGGGGAAGGAAACCTTGAGCAGCTGCTCCAGCATCACGCCGGACTTGCGTGCCACCTGATCGGCGCCCCCGCCCGGACCCCAGGGAACGACGAACTCGACCGGGCGCGTCGGATACGCTTCCTGCGCCGCGGCCAGGCCCGATCCGGCCGCTGCAACCACCAGGCAAACTCCCGCCATGGCACGGGCTGCAACACGACGTGCGTCGACGATCATCATCGCGATCTCCTCCTTCGGTGGGCACACGACCTCTTCCGGGTCGGCCGGCCGGGACAACCGTCGACGACGGCCGCAACCCGGCTCCCTCGCCCGCAATGTACCGGGGCCGCGGCCGGGCATCAACTACCGGCCGTCGTTGGTCGCCGTAACGTGGCCGGCGTTCGTTGCGCCGGCGCCGCCCGCCTCCGCCGCCAGCTTGAGCCGCTGCACCTTGCCGGACGGCCCCTTCGGCAATTCCGCGAGGAAGCGGAACGCCTTCGGCGTCTTGTAGCGTCCGAGCTCGGTCAGGCAATGGGCGCGCAGATCGGCCTCCGCGCACACGGCACCCGGCTTCAGCACGACGCAGGCGAGTATCTCCTGACCGTATTCGCGATCGGGAATGCCCACCGCCGCCGCCTCCAGCACGGCGGGGTGTTTCAGCAGCGCCTCGTCGATCTCGCGCGGCGCGATGTTTTCGCCGCCCTTGATGATGAGCTCCTTCAGGCGCCCGGTGATGAAGTAGAAGCCGTCGGCATCGCGGTAACCGAGATCGCCGGTCGCGAGCCAGCCTCCTGGGCGAAGCGTTCGCGCGGTCGCTTCGGGATCCTTGTGGTAGCCCGTCATCACGTTGTCGCCGCGCAATTCGATTTCGCCACGCGCGCCGACCCCGAGCTCAATCCCGTCCGGCGCAACAACGCGCGCCTCCATCCCCAGCGGGCGGCCCGGCGAGCCGACCTTGCGCGCGCCGGAATCGAGCGGATTGGCGAACGCGACCGACCCGCACTCGGTGAGTCCCATCCCTTCCAGCACCGAAATGCCGAATCGCGCCTCGAACGCCCGGTGGTGCTCCGGCGGCAGCGGCGCGGACGCCGAGCGCGCGAAGCGGATGCGGCGGCACGCCTCGGCCTGCGCGGGCGTCAGGTCCGGCCCGTTGAGGAGGTACGCAATGATCGTCGGGACCATGTTGAGCCACGTCGGCCGGTAGCGCTCGACCAGCAGCCACCATTGCGAGACGCTGAAGCGGTGGGGCATCACGATGCTGCCGCCCGCCACCAGCGGCGAGATGGTGCCGATGCACTGGCCGTTGACATGGTAGAGAGGCAGCGAGGAGAGCACGCGGTCGACCCGCGTGAGCTCGTGCGCGGCGACAACGGAGCGGCCGGCGTGGACGAGATTGCCGTGCGACAGCAGCGCGCCCTTGGGCGTGCCCGTCGTGCCCGACGTGTACATCAGCATCGCGGGCGTCGTCGCTTCGAGCGCGCGGCGGGATTCATCGCCGTGGGCCGGGCGCAACTCGAGATCGTCAGGCAACGCCGGCCGCACGGTCGCGCGGCTGCCGATCCGCGCGACGATCGCCTCGAGCCGCGGGACGAACTCCGGCGCGGCGAAAACGATCCGCGTTGCCGAATGCGCGATTGCGTGCTCGATCAGCGTGTCCTGCGCGAGCAGGCTGACCGGCGACACGACGTAGCCGCCGTACATGGCGCCAAGGAAGGCGCTGGCCGCGGCCACCCCGTTCGGCAGCATGTACGACACGACCTCGCCGGGCCGGATGCCCCGCGCGGCGAGCTCGGCGTCGAGCGAGCGCGCCGTCGCGCGAAGCCCCGCGTAGGTCAGCTCGACGCCCGGCTCGGGGGCGAACAGAAATGGCGCGTCGGGCTGCGTGACGGCGTGTCGATCGATGACGTCCCGCAGCGTCGTCATGCGGAAGGTCCGGCTACAGCCCGTGCTTCGCGCGATACTCCGCGAAGAAGTCGTCGTCCGTCGGCTCGCGCACGAACTCCGGCAACAGCGCATGCACGACGCGGGTGATATTGAGGAAATGACGGTAGTTGAGGTTGTCCGAGATGCTGTTGCCCGCCCAGGTGCCGCAGCCCATCGACAGGGAGAACGGCAGCGCGTTGTCGAAGCTCCCGCCAGTGGCGAAGCAGTGCGCCTGGTTGACGATCACGCGGCAGACGGGCAGCGTGAGTCCAAGCTGCAGCGCACGCTCCGGCACGCTCGTGTGCAGGCCGACCGAGTGCCCGGCGCCCTGGAAGCGCAACAGCCGCTCGGCGAGCGCCGTGGCCGCCGCGAAGCCGCCGGCACGATAGAGCGCCAGCACCGGCGAGAGCTTCTCGCCGGAAAACGGATGCCCCGGACCGACGCCGGACTCCGCGACGATAAGGAACTTCGCGGCGCGAACAGCGGGCCGTTCGAGCCGCGCGCGCGCCGCGATCGTGCCGGCGGACTGCGCGACGAACGCCGGCGCGAGCTTGCCGCCGCCGAACATCGCCGCCTCCAGCTGCCGTGCCTCCAGGCCATCGAGCAGCACGCCGCCCTCGACCGCGAACTGCGCGACCAGGGCGTCGTACACGCTCGCGTCCGCGATCACGCTGTTTTCCGAGGAACACGAGGTCGCGTGATCGAAGGTCTTCGAGCGGGCGATCTTGGCGGCCGCCACGGGCACGTCGGCCGTCTCGTCGACGATTACCGGCACGTTGCCGGCACCGACGCCAAGCGCCGGCGTGCCGCTTTCGTATGCCGCGCGCACGTTGGTCTGCGAGCCGGTCGCAACGACGAGATCCGCCTCGCGCATCAGCGCGTAGGTCAGCTCGCGGGTGACGGGCGCCGGCAGCTGCAGGACGAGATCGCGCGGCGCCCCGATCCGGACGAGCTCGGCGTGCACGAACTCCAGCAGCAGCGCCAGTGTCGATTGCCCCTTCGGCGACGGCGCGAGGACGATCGCGTTGCGCCCCTTGAGCGCATTGATGATGTTGTTCGCCGGCGTTGCGCCGGGATTGGTCGACGGCGTGATCGCCGCGACGACACCGACCGGCCGTGCGATCTCGACAAGGCCGCGCGCGGGGTCCGCGCTGATGACGCCCACCGACTTCGCGCCGTGGAGATCGCGCAGCAGGCCGATCGTTTTGCGCCGGTTCTTCGCGATCTTGTCGGCGACGTCGCCCAGCCCGGTGTCGCGCACCGCGCGTTCGGCGAGCGCGCGGTTGCGGCCGGGCTCCACGATCGCCCACGCGGCGGCCGTCACCGCTTCGTCGACCCGTTGCTGCGTCCAGGTCTCGAATTCGCGCTGCGCGACGCGAGCCCGCGCGACGAGCGTGGCCGCAACTACGTCAGGCGTTTCAATGGAGCTCGGGTTCACGGTGAAGGCACGCGCGCTTCGAAAATCGGATGCCCATTCTGCCACGCTGCCCGCATGCGCGCGCAAGACTTCGACGAAAGATTCATCTGTTGCAGGTGGCCCATCGCACGTACTGCGTCGCGGGCTACGCGAGCAGGTCAAACGGTGTCTCGCAATCCACGTGTGCCGGGCGGACCTGTTCAGGTCCAGCCGGCGTCGACGATGAAATTCTGCGCCGTGCACATCCGGCTGTCGTCGGCGGCGAGCCACAGCACCATCCGCGCGATATCCGGCGGATAGAGCTTGTCCTTGAGGCACTGGTTCTCGAAGATCTGCCGCTCGCCGTCCGCACCCAGCCACAGTTTGATCTGCCGCTCCGTCATGACCCATCCCGGCACCATCGTGTTGACGCGGATGCGGTCCACGCCCCAGTCGCGCGCGAGGCCGCGCGTCATGCCGTGCACTGCCGCCTTCGACGTCGTGTAGGCGTTGAAGTTGCCCTCCCCGTTCATCCAGCTGACCGAGCCGAAGTTGACGATCGATCCGCCACCGGCCGCCTTCATCTGCGGATAGGCCGCCTGCGCGGCGAAGAACTGGTGGCGCAGGTTGACCGCGATGCGGTCGTTCCAATAGTCCGGCGTGACGTCCACCGCCTTGTGCCGGTCGTCGTTGGCGGCATTGTTGACCAGCACCGTGACGGGGCCCGTCTCCTCACCCACGTGCCGGACGATCGCCTGCAGCGCAGCGACGTCGCGCAGGTCACAGCGGATGAAGCGAGGCGGGCGAGACCCGGTCTTGCCGATCTGCGCGCAGAGCGCCGTCGATGCTGGCTCGTCGATATCTACGAACACGACATCCGCATGCTGCGCGCAGAAATGCTCGACGATGGACGCGCCGATGCCGGAGCCCCCACCCGTCACGAACACGACCCTGTCCGCAAGGCTGGGATAATGCGCATATCGATCGGACATGGCAGGTTTCTTTCTTGTCACCAAACACTCGACACTTTAAGCTGAATCGACGAGCCTTGCCGATACTGCTGCGCGCGGCACGCACAGCGGGCGAATGCCTGGCTTTGCGCTACTGTTGACCTTGCACATGGAAGGCACTGGCACGGTCATCACCCTGCGCGCGGATCGCGCCCGTGCCGGCATCGCGCCGTCGATCGGCGGTTCGATCGCGCATTACCACTGGCGCGAAGGAACGCGTCGGCATGACTGGCTTCGCCCGGCCGCGCCCGTGGATCTCGCGGCAGGAACAGCCGATCGGCTTGCCTGCTTTCCCCTGGTGCCGTTTTCAAATCGCATTCGCGATGGACAATTTGCGTTCGGCGGGCACGCCGTCGCGCTGCCGCTCAACCATCGGCCGCAGCAGCATGCGCTGCACGGCGATGGCTGGCAGGCGGCGTGGAGCGTGGTCGAGCGCGATGAGGACAGGATCGCGCTGGAATACGATCACCGCGCCGGTGCCTGGCCGTTTTCCTATCGCGCGCGGCAGGAATTCTTGCTGACCGGCGACGAGCTGCGTTTGTCGCTGTCACTCGAAAACCGTGGCCGCGAGACGATGCCGGTGGGACTGGGCTTCCACCCGTACTTCCCCCGCACCCCCCGATGCCGGCTGTCGGCACGGGTCGACGCGATGTGGGCTACCGACGCCGAGGTGATGCCGACGTCTCTGGTCGATGCCGATCCGCGGCTTGGTGGCGCCCACGGGCTGCCGGTGGCCGAAGTGACGCTGGACAATGCATTCACCGGCTGGCACCGGCAGGCGACGATAACGTGGCCGGAGCGCGGGGCCCGGCTCCTGCTCGAAGCCGATGCGCCACTCGGGTTCCTTGTCGTCTACTCGCCGGCCGGCCGCGATTATTTCTGCGTCGAGCCGGTCAGCCATTGCACCGACGCGTTCAATCTGGCCGCGCAAGGTCGCGCCGGTACCGGCATGCTGACGCTCGAAGCTGGCGCCAGCGTGTCCGCGCTCATGCGCCTCAGGCCGAGCCTGGAGTAACGGGCGCGATCGGCAGCTTCACGTCCCTGACGGCGCCGCGGCCGTGCCTGCCGCGAGCCCCCTGGCCCGGATGAACCTTGCGCCGTTGGATCACTGGCGCGCGCCCGGGTCAAACGAGCGGCGGCGCCAGCTTCTCGGTCGCGAACGCACGCTGCACCGCGGGCCGCGCCAGCACCCGCTGCAGGTACGGGCCGAGGTGCGGCAGACTCCGCGCGGGACGCGCAAAGCCGCGGGTCCAACGGCAGAGCATCAACACGAAGGGATCCACCGCACTGAATGTCGCGCCGAGCAGCCAGTCCTGCCCATGCGACGCAAGCTGCGCGTCCAGCCGATCGAGCATAGGGCCAACGCTGGTTTCGGCGTGCGCCTTCACCTGCGCGGCAGCAACGGTGTTGCCTTCGTCCACCATGCGCTCGCCGTAGAAGTAATGCATCAGCATCGCCTGCAGCGTGTTGGTGCACCATACCAACCACTTGTAGAAATGCGCGCGCTCGGCCGTTCCCGGCCGCGGCGCAAGCCCAACCTCAGGGTGCGTGTCCACGAGGTGCAGGCAGATGGCCACGGTCTCGTACAGCACCAGATCGCCGTCCAGCAGCACCGGGATCTGCCCGTTCGGGTTGAGTTTCAGATAGGCGGGCGATTTGTGGGCGGCATTGGCACGATCAACCAACCTGAGCTCGAAGGGCACGCCGAGTTCATGGAGCAGCATGTGCGGCGTCAGGCTCGCGTTGCCGGGAAAGTAGTAGAGCTGGATCATTTCGATGTTCAACGCAGCCCCGGAACCGCGGGACCGCCGTGGTCGGAATTGACTTGAATGTTACAGCCCTGGTGCCTTGACGGGCGCGCCCGCGGTCCACGACCAGGCCTGCCATGGACTTCAGGGTGACGAGCGGACGGTCTCCGGTCATTCGGTCTGCGGTGGCGCAGACACTCGCCTGCGTCTGGAGATAAGCGCAAGCAAGGCCGTCTGCGCGACGAACTCGACCGTGCGTCTGCCCGGTTTTGACAGGCATCGCACCGGTCAGCATTAGTATGCTATTGTCATCGCCTGAGGCAGTCGGCATTAATATGCCAATGTCATAACCTTGGGCGCGAGGTGGTACGCACATGGACCCGACCAGATCCTTGCTGCAGAACATTTCGGCCGACGCGCTGATGCGTCGCGATCTCATCCCGATCTGCGTGATCCGCGATTCACTTCTGTACCTGAACGGGCGCGGCGCAGCACTACTCGGTCGTCCCGGCGACGAATTCCCGAAAGCCCTGCCGCTGCGCGAAGTCGTCGCCGAGGCGGATTGGCCGCGTGTAATGCGAAGCCTTCGCCGAACGACGCTGAAGCCCGGCAGTGGCGTATCTATCATCTTCAGCGCCGTGCGCAAGGATGGTTCGATCATGGACCTGGAGCTGAGCGGAACGGTCGTCGCAGGCCGTGGCGAAAGGTGCGTGGTCGCGGTCGCCAACGACGTCACGGAAAAGGTGCGCGACGACGCGCGACTCAACTTTCTCGCGTTCAGCGATGGCCTCACCGGTCTCGCCAACCGTACGCTCTTCCTCGACCGGCTGCGCCAGTCTCTGCTGGCGTCGCGCCGGACGGGTGACGGGTTCGCGCTGCTGGCATGCGATCTCGACGGATTCAAGTCCATCAACGACACCTACGGTCACGAGGCGGGAGACCAGGTGCTCCGGGTCGCCGCGGAGAGGTTGCGATCGTGCTGCCGCGAGGTGGACACGGCAGCCCGCATGGGCGGTGACGAGTTCGCACTCATACATCCCGGCGTATCCGATCCAACCGCCGCGGTGCTGGTGGCAAATCGCCTCATAGTCGCGCTGGGGGAGCCCATCGTGGTCGACGGAGACTCGTGTTCCGTGGGGGCCAGTGTCGGCATCGCCCTTTTTCCCCGGGACGGACAAGCTGTTGAAACACTCGTCCGCGCGGCCGACGCCGCGATGTACGCAAGCAAGGCGTCGGGCGGGAATTGCTCGAGCTTGGCCGATCCCCGCAAGCACGAAGGCATTGCGACGGGCGTCAACGTCGTCACCTGGAGCGACGCGCACAAGTTGGGGATCGGCACCATCGACGAGCAACACCGAAGGCTTGCGGCAATGGTCGGGCGGGTAGGCGCGGAATTTGCCGCCGGCCAGGACGCGCCGAGATTACGCGCGTCAATGGGGGAGCTCGTCACGTTCGCGCGAGCGCATTTCGCCGCGGAAGAGGCATTGATGGATCGTTACGCCATCGCGGACCGTGCGACGCACAAACAGGCCCATCGCAGGTTGCTGCAGGATGCCTTGAGTCTCGCGCATACTTCACACAGCTCGAGCATGATGGTCACCGTGGGTTTTATGCACGAGTGGCTGCTTCGCCATGTCGATTCGGCCGACAGTGACCTGGCGAGGCAGTTGCTGGCCAAGGGATATTCCGAAGACGGGTGGAGTGGCAGCCACCCTTTCCCTGCGCCGCATTGACATCCTGCGCGCGCGGGCACGGGGCGTGTTGCTCGACAGCGGGAATCCGCGCAGGATGTCGAGCGTGGCGAGCAGAGCGCGATTTCCGTGGTGGCCGTGGTGACGCCGGACGTTCCGACTCCCGCGGGCGCGCGCCGGGTTTCAAGGCCGCGTTCTGCGCGACTTACATCCGCGGTTCCCCGTTTCGATTGACCCAGATTGTCGGCGGCGGCGGGCCGTTAAGCTGCATGTGGTGCTCGAGGCCGTCGAAGTAATACTTGACATCCCAGAAGTCCGGACGCGCCGCACCTGGAACAGTGGCGCAGCGCTGGACATCCTGGCTGTACACGCCTCCCGGGCTCCTTCCCACGTTGGCGCCAATGGCGGCTCCCGCCACTGCACCGCCCGCTGTCGCGACGTCCTGCCCGCGACCGCCACCGACCTGGTGCCCGAGCACGCCACCGATGATTGCGCCGACGAGCGCACCTGGCACGTTGGGCGCAGACTGCGCGGATTCGACGACCTGCTGGCGCTCGACCCAGCAACGCTGCTCGGGCGGCCCGACCACCGCGCGAACGGAATGCACCGGAACCTCGAACAGATGCTCGTTCGGTTGCCTGCGGTAGTCGTACGCGGGTGCGGGCGGAGGTGTCGCCGCGACCGGGTATTGCTCCTGCAACTGGATGGGGCGCGCCGACGAGATACGGTTGTTGATGCCCAGTGGCACCAGCGAAGTATATCGGCCCGGGCTCAGAGTCGCGCAGCGACCACGGAATCCCGCGTCCTCGCACACTTCCCAGCGTCCCCGCTCGACGATCGCCGACGACGCGCGGTCGTTGAATCCCAGCGGGGCGAAGTCCGGAATGGTCGCGTCGACCCTGACACTGCCACCGCCGAACTCCTCCTGCTGGTAAAAGGTGACTTGCGCAGCGACCTGCGTCGCCAGCATCAATCCGACGGAAATCATCGCCATCTTCAAGCTCGATCGCATGGGACGCACTCCTCGTTCGCGGGGATCCGTTGAAAATCAGGTAACGTCGAGGCTGGTAGCATGCCAAGACCCCTGCTTCAGGGGACTGCTTGCGGCCGCCGCTCAACCTCAACGCCAGGCATCAACCACAAGCAGGCAAAAGCATGATTCGGAAAATAAGAATGCATCTACGCACGGTGGGACTTGGCGGACTACTGTGCTCGATGATGGGAGGTGTCACGCACTCCGCAGTTGCTCTCAAGGTGAGCCGAAAACACTGCAAGCATCCACTCTGGTTGCGGGTCCCTTCGTCGGATGTTCCGACGTACAAGAAGATATTCGTCGATCAGGAGTATGACTTCCTGATGGCGCCACCGCCAAAGGCAATCATCGATGCCGGGGCCAACATAGGGCTTGCTTCGATCTATTTCGCGAACAAGTACCCGGATGCAAAGGTCGTAGCCATCGAACCCGAGCAAAGTAACTTTGAACTACTGCAGAAGAACGTCGCTCCCTATTCGAACATCGTTCCGCTGCAAGCCGCGTTGTGGAACGCCAACGAGGAAATCAATCTGATCGACCCCGGGCTTGGAAAATGGGGGTTCATGACCGCGACGAAGGATGCCCCGGAAAACCTCAAGGGCGATACCCGTCACACGGTGCGTGCGATGACCGTCGACCGGGTCATGAGCGAATTCAAGCTGGACAAGATCGACGTTCTGAAAGTGGACATAGAAGGCGCTGAGCGTGAGGTGTTCAGGGACACTTCGGCCTGGATCGGGAAAGTGGATTCCATCATCATCGAGCTTCACGAGCACATGAAGGCAGGGTGCAACCGCAGCTTCTACGAAGGGTCCAAGGGCTTCGACCATGAATGGATGCATGGCGAGAACATGTTTCTGTCGCGAGGAAACTGCCTGACCAAACGCCCAGCCTGAACGCTTCCTGGACACCATGACCACGTGGCAACCGCACAACAAGGCCATTTCCAACCACGGACTCTAAGCCGTAACGCTCCCAAATTCAGGAACAGCATCGATACCACAAAGGACAACTTCAACTCCTGTATCTCTTTGCGCCAGAAAAATTATGTAGCGTTCGTTTTGTCAGTTCATTGAAATTGAACCATTCCCGGCGACAGCGAGCAACAAAGCTTCGAGCTTCTCTCTCACCATCGCCGATGTCGGAATCAAACTTGGGGTCATTGGTCACACATGCTGGAACGGTTCCATAGCATTCCACCCCATTTACCCAGTAGCGATCCATGTAAAGGTCGACCGGCATATACCAGTGCTCCGAATGTTGCAGCAGCTTCTTGGCACCATTGGGGGTCAGGAAATAGCCGGTTGTACTCAAATGGCCTTTATTGAATTCATGTATTTCAACCGTATTGAGACCAGATACCCTCCGGGACGCAAATGCCTTTCTTTTGTTCTTGAACAGGCGAATGCAATCGAACCGATGGCGCAGTGTATCTATGTTATTTAGGAATTCCAGAAAGGGTTCAGGATAGAGTAGCACGTCGTCTTCTAGCACTACGAGAGGACGATTGAGGTCAACACATTTTTGCCATAATAGATAATGACTGGCATAGCAGCCCAATTGTCCTTTGCTCAATGCTTGGCCGCGATAGTGTTGGTTAAGCTCGTTGTCATATCTCCTAAATAATGGGTGTTCTTCCTTCCGGCCATCAACAGCAGGAAATAGGGTAAACGCCAGACCAAGGTCTGCCAATTGGCCAGTTATGTTCGCCTTGCGCGCAGTGGACGACGCAAGGTTGATGATGAATATCTCAGGCACTATCGGTCTTTCCTTCTTGATTTCATGTTGCGTCGAAGGATAGGCGTTTTCATCGCGCGAGCCTGATTTTGGTGGGGTCAATGGGGTGGGTCAAGCGTCGATGGCCCTGGCTACGAAGCGATGCGCTGGTCGAACTCGAAGGCCGGGGCGGACTGCACCGGCTGGCCCACAGCCGTAATCGGCTGTCCGGTATGGACCTTCCATTTCACCGTGCCCCGCGTGCACGCTCGCGGAGCAATTAGACCCGCAAGCAGTTGCGTCAAGGCGCCCTAAGGTGCCGGTCACCGACCCGGTCTTCCCGGCAGGCCCGGTCGTGCCCACTGGGGATGCGCTGCGTTCGTGCGTGCCTCGTGGGAATGGGTTCCTCTTTCTCGGGGGATGGTCCGGACCGCCTCGGGCGCCTAAATGCTGCATCGCAACAATGGGTTAACGCGCTCATCAGCCACATCGATGTCATTGATTCAAAACAATGATTGGACGTGTTGGCGTAAAAGCCCCAAGTTGCGTTTGTGCGGCGCCGTACACATCGACGGCACGGCATGCCGAACGGCTGATCCTACGATAGGAGTCGCAGATGCGTACCGATCAACTAACACTGAACAAATTGGTGGGGACGTGGCGTTACCTCTCTGATGGCCAAAGCGTGGTCGCTTCCGCCGCCGGAATCCAGTGGTGAACCGGACGCGCGCGGAGACTTCATCATGACCGTCGCGGTCCAACGTCTCAACGCCAGCGCGTGCGCTTCGATCGTGGCGCATCTACTAGCGTTGCCCACAGCGGACCGGCGACTGCGGTTCAGTTCGTCACTTTCTCCCGAAGGCATCACCGCCTACGTTGAACGAATCGATTTCGGCTGCGACGCGGTATTCGGTGTCCACGATGATCGCCTGCGGCTCGTCGGCATGGCGCATGTGGCCTTCGGGGGCGATGTGGTCGAGTTCGGGCTCTCGGTTCTACCGGCGCACCGCGGCCATGGCGTCGGCAGTGCACTGTTCGAACGCGGGGCGAAGCATGCGCGCAACCGTTCCATTCGGAGGATCCTCATGCATTGTCTCAGGGAGAACACGGCGATCATGCACATCGCGCAGAATTTCGGCATGAACATTGTTACGGAGGCGGGAGACGCCGACGCCCATCTCGAGTTGCCGCCGGCCTCGCCCGAGTCGATCGCCGGGGAATGCGTAACCGAGGGATTCGCGCTATACGACTACGCGCTCAAGGCGCACGTCGCAGCGTGGAAGCGCATCAATATCGCGCTGGAAAGCGCAGCGCCTGCGTTGGAGCCCGATCAGGCCAGCACGGCGTAGTGTCGCACGTGATGGCAGTTTCCCTTGCAACATCGGGCAATGTCCGACGATCGGGCTTCCCGGTCGACGCCACGCATTTCGCTACACAAACACATGTGGACGTTCTTCGCCCGTCCATCGCTCAGACGGGTCCCTACGGGTTGTTGCTCAACTCCCTCCAAATTGAGGAATTCGCATCATGGATGCTCCTGTTGCTGTAGTGACTCCGCGAAAGCGCATCGCCCTCGTGGCCCACGATAATAAGAAGGCAGATTTGCTTGAATGGGCTCAATATAATCGCGACCTGTTGGCCAACCATGAATTGTTGGCTACCGGAACGACGGGGATACTGCTTGAGGAGGCCCTGCACATTCCGGTGGTGAAGCTTCAGAGCGGTCCTCTGGGTGGAGACCAGCAAGTCGGCGCTCGCATTGCCGAGGGAACTGTCGACCTGGTCATCTTCTTCTGGGACCCGCTGCAGCCACAGCCGCACGACCCCGATGTCAAGGCGCTCCTGCGCATCGCTGTTGTCTGGAACATCCCGGTAGCCTGCAATCGGGCCTCCGCCGATTACATGATCTCCTCCCCTTTGCTGTCTTCCGCTTATGAGCGTCAATTGCCGGAGTACGAGGCATATCAGAACCGGATGGTCAACGTCAGGGACCCGGCTGATGCCGTTGAACTGGCCTTGGCAACATAATTCACGACTCGGCGCCAACTCCGATGCGAGACCCGCGGTTAGGCTGCTGTGAACTGCCGCTTCGAGCGACGGGGTCGTAGGGTTGCTATTATGGCCGCGGGCCGCGTCATCCGCGTATCAGGCAAGCGCGGCGATCCACTGGTTCGCTCCGCGCAGCCTGTTGGCCATGTCGCTGGCCAGGTTCTCCAGGACGGCTATTTTCAGCAGCGGCACCCCATCCGCGATCCGGCCGAAATCCCCGGCTTCGAGGATGCGGCATCGGACCTCTGTGTCCGCGTAGACTGAGGCGCTGCGGGTCGTCTGGCCGAGCAGGGCCATCTCGCCGAATTCCATGCCTGGCCCAAGGGACGCGATGCGCTGATGTGCGCCGGTCTGGAGCGGCACCAGTATGCTGACGTGGCCGGATTCGATGAAAAACACTCGGCCATCGCCTTCCTGTCCTTTCCTCAATATTTGCTCGCCCTGCGCATACACGCGCGATTGGATCACCACGTCGATCTGTTCCAGCAAGGTCTTGGGCACTCCCCGGAACAGGACCGAATCGGCCAGGGACCTCTTCGCCGCAGATGCTTCGGGAAGCCCGCTGACGAGTCGATTCTCGCACCACTCTACTGCCAGGTCGTTGTCCTCGAAGACAAGAAAACCGCGATCCCCCCTGCCTACCGCCTTGCTCAACGGACCCATGATGGCCCGGTAATCCCGAATGCGGGCACATACGACGGCAATGCCATCCTCGCCGAAGCCGAGCCGGGCCTGATTCAATAGGCGTGCAGCGCTTTCGGAGATCCCGATCACCTCGTGCATGTCGAGAATGAAGCTTTGGCTGTCGGGAGCCATGTCGCGCATGCGGCGAATGACGTGCTCGACGCCGTCCACGGCAAGAACGCCATGAAGGCACAGGTACTTGATCCGGCGTGCGTGCTCGTTCAGGTAGGCGCGTATTTCCGCCGCGTGCTGGCGCCGAGACGGGGCTTCGGCGCCGGTGTAGACACGGCCCAGAGCCATCGCCGGGCTGGCGGTGCGGGTGAAGACGTGCAGGCCAAGATCCCGTGACAGATGCTTGCATGCGGCGATGCCACGCACGCTGTTGCCCCTCTTGTCGACCATCGGCGAGAAGATGCCGATCCCGAAACGCCCCGGGACGACGGCAATGATCCCGCCGCTTACACCGCTCTTGGCTGGCATGCCGACCTCGTAGAGCCAACTGCCGGCGTAGTCGTACATTCCGCAGGTGGCCATCACGCTCAACACTCGCTCGACGTGCTCAGTCGCGAGCGCGCATTCGCCCGTAAGAGGGTGAACGCCACCGTTCGCCAGGGTTGCCGCCATGAAGGCCAGGTCGCGGCAGCTGACCAGAAGGGAGCACTGCCGGAAGTAGTTCTCCAGTGATGCCATGGGCTCGCCGTCGATGACGCCGAAGTTCTTCAGCATCCACGCAATGGCACGGTTGCGGAAGCCGGTCTCGCTCTCCGACCGGTAAATCGACTCATCGACACGGACGTCCCGCCCCACAAACACGGCGATCGCGGATTCAATCCGTTGCCACTGGGCTTCCGTCGACTCGCCAGCGACGATGCTGGTCGTGGCGATTGCACCGGCATTGATCATCGGATTGAGTGGCGCACCAGTTTGGGGATCAAGACTGATGGAGTTGAAGGCATCGCCACTCGGTTCCAGACCTACCTTGCTTGTCACGAACTGCTCCCCGCGATCCGCAAGTGCCGTGGCATAAACGAAAGGTTTGGAGATCGATTGCATCGTGAACAGCTGGTCGGTATCGCCCACTGAATAGGCCACACCGTCCATGGTGACGAGGCAGATTCCAAACCATTGCGGATCGGCATTGGCGAGCTCGGGTATGTAGTTCGCCAAGGCGCCTCGATGCATGCCTGCGAGACGGCCGTGAAGTTCGGCAAGATACGTCTGGATGGGGGAGTGCATGAATTTGCGCCCAGGATTTGTGCGAATCACGAAAGGACGCAAGTACCGTGCCGGCCCTGCATCGGGAAGGCCCGGAAACGACGGACTTCATGTCAAAATTAGCAATGACTCCCGGGGCGCAGCGCGCGATTGCCCGGATACTCCAGCGATCGGCTGCGCTTATCGCAACGCACGAGATTCTCGTGCGGCCGTCCGTTACTGAACGTTCAACCCCCTCATGCTCCGATAGGGGTCGCAGTTCAACGTCCGGTTTGGAGCCGTCTCTGTGCCCGGCTCATCTGACGGCTCCTGGCCGGTCAGCGACGCCGCCCGATCCGGCCGGCCGCTTCCATGCCCTCAAGCAACGCCGCTAGATCGCCGCCCTTGACGGCGACGAGCTGGACCCCGAGGGGCGCCTCAAACAGTCCAGGATCGAGCGGTCCGATCTGCACATCGCGGAAATTCATCAGCGCCCGACCACGGTGGCCACGGCTCTCGCCCTCGCCAGCGAGGCGCGCGATGACACCCTGGTCGGTCGCCCAGATGTGGCCGGTGAAGCTGGTTCCCGAACCGGCGATGCGCTCGACGCGAACCCGCATGGTATCCAGCCCGTTCACCCGCTCCCGTCCTTCACGAATCTGGCGCATGTCGCCGCCGCCGTTCAGCACATCGAGTGGCAGATCGAGTGCGGAGAGGTCGGTCTCAATCGCGAAACGGGGCTCCGCCATCACCAGCCAGCAAAGATTGCGATCGAGCCGTGCGATCACGGTCAGCGAACGACCATGCTGTTTGCCTTCGTGGCGCAGCGCCGAGTGGGTGCGCCACAGACGGCCGGGCGTGTTGCGTCCATCCGTACCGTTGAGGCTCGTCGCGGTGTACTCCACCCGCAACTCGAGAACGCTCCTGCTCACGGCCGCAAGGGCGGCCCAAGACGAGCCAAGCAGAGCGGATGAAGCGAGCAGGACCCGGCGACGCGAAAGCATCATCTGATGGCCATCCGAAACATCGGCACATTCAACCACGCGAGCCTGATTGTGGTGGGTTCGGTGGTTGCTGGTCAACCGTCAGTTGTGGGCGACGGCCCGTCTCGGTTGGCCGTTCGGCGGCCATCGAGCGTGACCGCGATCGGACATCAGTTCAATGCGACTCCGCTCGCGGGTCAAACGCATCCTGCAGGCCATCTCCCAGAAAATTGACGGCAATGACGGTGATGAAGATCAGAAAGCCCGGGTAAAAAGCCAGCTCTGGCGCACGCGAGATCAATTCCTGCGCGTTGTTGAGCATGTTGCCCCAGCTCGGCGTGGGCGGTTGAATACCGAGACCGAGAAAGCTCAGGGTGCTTTCCAGCAGGATGATCTGCCCGACGGCGAGACTGAGCGCCACAATGATCGGCGACGCGGTGTTGGGCAGCACGTGCACGCTAAGGATGTGGCGGGCCCTGGCGCCCTGAGTGCGGGCCGCGAGCACGTATTCCCGGGTCATCAGGCTCAGCGTGGAGGCACGCACCAGCCGCGCGACAGTGGTCCACTCGACCAGGGCAATGATGAACACGATGCGGTAGAAATTGGCCGCGCTGGAGCGCACGAACTCCTGGGAAAAGCCCAGCTTCTGCAAGTCGATGGCGGCAAAGACGATGAGCAAGGGCAGAATGGGCAGCGAGATCACGCCGTCGGTGACGCGCATCAGCAGAGCCTCGGTACGGCCACGGTAGTAGCCGGCGATCAAACCGATCACGGTGCCAACGACAGCTGCACTGACGGCGCCCAGCAGGCCGACCAACAGGGAAACGCGCCCGCCGTACATCAGCCGCGCCATGACGTCGCGGCCGGCCTCATCGGTCCCCAACAGATGCTGTGCCGAGGGAGGCGCAAAGCGATGGAGGAGATCGGTATCGTTAACGTCAACGCCCATCACGCGCTCGTACACCGGTGCCCCGGCGGCAAACAGGGCCAGCAGAATGAGCACCACTCCGCCCGCCATGGCGACACGGTTGTGGAGCAAGCGCCGCCAGCGCAACTGCCAGACCGACTGGGGGCGGTCGGCGACGGATGTGGCGGCCATCGCGACGCGGAGCGTGGCGCGTTCGGTCATGACAGCGAAATCCTGGGGTCGAGCCAGGCGTAGGCGATGTCGGCCACAAGGTTCGAGACCAATGTGGCAGTCGTGGCAAACAGCAGGCCCATGAGTGCCAGGTTGAAGTCGTTGCCCATGATGGCATCGTAGATGAGCTTGCCCATGCCACGCTGGGCAAACATCGTCTCGGTGATGAGGGCGCCGCCCAGCAAGGCGCCAAAACTCAACGCCAGCACCGTCACCACCGGAATCAGGGCGTTGCGCAGCGCATGCTTGAACACCACGCGCAGCTTGCCGGCGCCTTTGGCGCGCGCGGTGCGAATGTAGTCCATGCGCATCACCTCGACCATCGACGCGCGCGTAAAGCGGGTGAAACGCCCGGCAAAGGCCGCCGTCAGCGTCAGCACCGGCAAGACCAGGTACTTGGCAGTGTCGACCGCACCACCGCTTCCACCGATGGTGAACATGCCGCTAGCCGGCAGCCAACCCAGGCGCACGGCAAACAGGTAGATGAGCATCAGTGCCAGAAAGAACACCGGTACCGAGATGCCGGCAAATGCGAGCAGGTTGATCATGCGATCCAGCACGGAGCCCTTGGCCAGCGCTGCGGCAATGCCCAGTGTGAGCGCCAGCACCGTGAACACCATGAACGCGAGGCCTACCAGCTTGCCGGTCTGGATCAATGCCGGCACCAGGACGACCAGTACCGGCTGGGAATACGTGCGCGAATAGCCAAAATCCAGCGTGACCGCCGCCTGCAACCAGTGCCAGTACCGCGTCAGCAGGGGTTGGTCCAGACCGTACTGGGCGCGCAAGCGAGCCACATCCTGCGCCGTGTAGCCCGGGTTGGAGTTGACCATGATGTCGATCGGATCACCCGGCATCAGCCCGATCAGGCCGTAAATTATGAACGACATGACCAGCAGCACCATGACGCTCTGCAACAGTCGTGAGGCAATGAAACGAAGCATGGTGGGTTCTCAGCGCCCGCCCGGCCGCCCGAAGGGCGCTGACTGCCCCCGCGGGGGGCAGAGAACGCAGTGAGCGTGGGGGCCGTTCATTTCAGTCCTTGAAGTGGCACGCCACCAGTTGCTGCGGTCGCCCGGGCGCGGGCAGCAGCACTGGCGCCTCGGTCTTGCACAGGGCCTGCGCCTTCGGACAGCGCGGGTGAAAGGCACAACCCGACGGTGGCTTCAGCGGGCTCGGCAAGTCGCCCTGAATGGTTCGGCCCCGGCTGCGCCGCCCTTGCCCGATGCGGGGGATGGCATCCAGAAGCGCCCGGGTGTAGGGGTGACCCGGGATCGCAAACAGCTCGGAACGCGGCGCGACCTCGACCAGTCGCCCCAGGTACATCACCGCCACCCGGTCAGCAAGATGGTGAACGGCGGACAGATCGTGACTGATGAACAGGTAGCTCAAACGCCTCTGTTCGCGCAACTCGCTCATCAGGTTCAGGATCTGGCTCTGAATGGAAACGTCGAGCGCTGAAAGAGGCTCGTCGGCCACGATCAGCTCCGGTTCAGGGCCGAGAGCGCGGGCGATCGCGATGCGCTGGCGTTGGCCACCGGAGAACTGGTGTGGATAGCGGTTCAGCGCGTCCACCGGCAAACCCACCTGCGCGATCAGCGCACGAGCCCGGTCGGCGCGCTCAGATTGGCTGCCGATGCAGTGAATCAGCAACGGCTCGATGATGACGTCGGACACCGGCAGGCGTGGATTCAGCGACTCATAGGGGTCCTGAAAAATCATCTGGATGGCGTGCCGCGACTGTTGCCGCTGGGCCTTCGTCATCGTGGCCAGGTCGTGGCCCTTGAAGCGGATGGCGCCATGAGTGGTCGGGTACAAGCCCACCAGCGCGCGGCCGAGCGTGGTCTTGCCACACCCGCTTTCACCTACCAGGGCGAGCGTTTCACCTGGCATCATGGAAAAGCTGACATCCGACACGGCCTGCAACACCGGCGACGCCCCGCGCTGCAACCAGGAGTTGCGGGCCATCGGAAAGTGCACGGCCAATTGCTCGACTTGCAGCAATGGTGAATGCGAACTCATGCGTCGGCCCTGAAACAGGCCACCTCGTGTCCGGGCGCTACGTTGACAAGCGGCGGAACGTGCTCGCGACACTGCGCGACCACACGCGGGCAACGATCTGCAAAGCGGCAACCCGGAACAGCTATCGCCAGGTTGGGCATGCCACCGGGAATCACCGGCAGGCGCGGCTGGCGATGCTGCAAATTGGGCAAAGTCTGAATCAACCCCGCCGTGTAGGGGTGGCGTGCGTTGCCAAACAGCCGGACCGACGGTGCGCGCTCGACGATGCGCCCGGCGTACATCACGATGATGTCGTCGGCCAGTTCGGACACCACGCCGAGATTGTGGCTGATGAACTGAATGGCCATGCCAATGCGGTCCTGCAGTTCCAACATCAGCTCCAGAATCTGCGCCTGGATGGTTACATCCAAAGCGGTCGTGGGCTCATCCGCGATCAGCAGGCTGGGGCGGCACGCCAACGCCATGGCAATCATGGCGCGCTGCCGCATGCCACCCGAAAGCTGATGCGGGTAGGCCGCGGCGCGGGTTCGCGCGGACGCAATGCCCACTTCGTCGAGCATCTCGATCGCGCGCTCCAGTCCGGCATTGCCACTGAGCCCCTGGTGCAGCAGCAGCGTCTCGCTGATCTGCACGCCAATGGGGATGACTGGGTTCAGCGCCGTCATCGGCTCCTGAAAGATCATCGCCATGCGGTTGCCACGCACCCGGCGCCACTGCGCCTCGGTCTGGGCAAACAGCTCACTGCCCAGAAAGTGTGCCTGTCCGCTGATGGTCGCGCTGGACGGGAGCAAACCCATCACCGCCAGGGCGATGGTGGACTTGCCGCAACCACTTTCACCCACCAGGCCCAGCGTCTTCCCAGGCGCAATTCTGTAGGTGAAGTCGTCGACCGCGAGCAGGCACCCTTTGTCGGTCCTGAAACCAACCGACAGATTTTCGACGCGCAGCAACGCATCTGGCGCAATGCCGGCCGGGCCAGCGACATCGGCGACCATTGCGGTCGTGTTTGCCCTAGCGAACACCCCAGGTTTCCACGCCACTTGAGCCGGACGGGAGCTGCCCCGGCCGAAGGACACCGGTCAACCACTTGGGCACCAAATAGACGTCGGTGCGAAAGAAGAGCGGCAACACGGGCAGTTCGTCGGTGTAGATCTTCTGCATTTCAAACCACAGGGGCTTGCGCTTGGCGGGGTCCAGCTCGCGTTGCACTTCGTCGATCAGCTTGTCCATGCCCGGATGGCTGAACTGGGGGTAATTCGCCCCCGCAAAGTTGTTGGCCGCCGTCGGAATGCCAGAGGTGGCCAACGTGCTGGTTGGCGGGCTTTCAGGGTTCGAGCTCCAGGCCAACTGCGCCAGGGCCGTGAATTGCTGCTTTTTCAGGGTCTCGCCAAAGTAGGTTCGCGCCGGAAGGTTCTTGATTACGACTTCCACGCCGATCTGTTTCCACTGGTTCTGCAATACCTGCTGGATCAGTTCGCGCAACTTGTTGCCCGCGGTGGTCATGTACTCCAGCGACAGGCGCTGACCCGCTGCGTTGACGCGGATGCCGTCGGCACCGGGCCTGTATCCCGCTTGATCGAGCAGAGCCTTGGCACGGGCCTGATCGAACGGGTACTTGGTGACGTTGGGGTCAAAACCGGGTTCCAGCGGATTGACCCAGCTGTGCGCGACCGGAAACTTTCCGTCCACCAGCTGCTTCACCAGGGTTTCCCGGTCAATGCCAAGTAACAGGGCTTGGCGCACGCGCTTGTCCGCCAGGCCCGGGTTGTTGCGATTCAGGTCGATGTGCTCGTACACCAGGCCCAGCGGGAACTCGAAATCGAATTTTTGCTGCAAGGCCGGCTCCTTGGCCATGGCCAAGCCCTGGTCCATGGACAGGCCGAGCACGCCGGAGATGAAGTCCACGTCGGCCGAGCGCAGATTGGCTTCCAGCGTTGCGGTGTTCTCGATGGTCTTGATGGTGATGCGCTTGAAGTACGGCTTCTTTCCCCACCAGTTCGGATTGGGCTCGAATACCATGAACGCGCCTGATTGGATCTGCGCCAGTTTGTACGGACCGTTCCATAGACCCGCCGTGGTCGGTGTACGGTTGTAGAGCGTGTTCTTGTTGTAGTCACCGAGGGTCGCCAATGCCTTGACAACGGGTTCCTCCAGATGCGCCGGTATCAGTGCGAAGTCGCCCAAGTCGGCAAAATCGTATTCAGCCTTGTTCATGTGCAGGACAAAATTCTTGGCATCAAACACCTCGACCTTCGTGACACGTTGAAACAGGTCCGGACGGGCAAAGCCGCTTTCGGGTTTGACGCCGACCGACCAGCTGAACGCGACATCCTTCGATGTGATGGGCGTGCCGTCGGCCCACTGTGCCTGTGGATGCAGCGTGAACCGCACGGTCATGCCCTTCTTGCCGCCACCCAGGTCCACCGTCCTGGCACGGCCGTTGGCGATGGTCGGAACTTCCGTGCACAGAAAGCACTCCATCTTGCGGTCATCGTTGTACGCAGAAATCGGCCGGTAGCCGAAACGGATGGCGTAGGTCTTGGCCACCGTTGGCTCGATGCCAGGGTGCAGGCTGGGAGGGTACTGTGACATGCCGATGACGAGTGTGTCCTTGGCCGTTTGGGCGAGCGCCACGGAAGGGCTTGACAGGTTCAGGAGCAGTGCCGTTGCCCAGAGCAAATGATTCACAGCGATCCTCATGCTGAAGTTCTCCAAAATATTTGGAACTGGCGGTTCATTTCTCTGTTCCGGGCGCAGTGTGGCACAGCGCGCCGAGATTGTGCCATGCGCCGAGCCTCAGGCAATCAGGGAAGGTCCCGCACCGTGTTCCCGGCGTGTGCACCGATAAGCCATCGTCTTGTACGGAAAGGCAATCGCATCCCGTTCGCGCAGCGCCGGATGCGACGCGATCAGCGCACGCAACTGGTTCGCGACGTTGGCCTTCTCGCGCGGCGGCAGCGCGGCAATGAAGCTGACGGACAGGAATCGGTCAAGAATCACCTCCTGAGCCGTCCCGACATGCTGATAAGTGAATGACGACTGCTCCAGGTCGGTGAAGTATTGGCCGGAGAACGCATGGCGCCAGGCACCTTTGCTGAAGCGCGGGACATCGCCCTCGTAGGGCGTGATGATCTCGGTGATCGTTGCCACCCAATCGACGGATTCGTCGCGAACGTTCGATATTATCCCGAGCCTGCCGCCGGGCCGGAGAACGCGGCGGATCTCGGCAAGCGCCACTTCGGTGGCAAACCAGTGAAAAGCCTGCGCACAGACCAGCGCATCGGCCGAAGCCCGCGCCAATGGGATCGCTTCGGCAGTTCCGGCGAGCTGCTGCACTCCGGGCAGGATGCGGGCAAGCTGCGCTCGCATCGCGGCCACGGGTTCCACGGCGATCACATGTGCGCCGGTCTCAACCAGCAACTTCGTGAACTTCCCCGTGCCCGCTCCGAGATCGATGACGACCTTGCCCGGGGCCACGCCCAGATCTTCCGTCAGCCAAGGAAGCATGGTGGCCGGGTACTCGGGTCGTCCTCGCGCATAGGTCTTCGCTTCGCGAGAAAAGCCCAGTTGTGCGGCGGCATGAATCTCGGTCATCGATCGTTGCGCAAGGGCACATCGAGGCGCGACATGATGCGGGCGCATTCGGGAATTTCGGTGCGGCGCGAATACCCGAACTCCCCCGTCGCGCGCTGCCGTGCTACGAATTCGTTCGGGGTCATGGCGTCGCCCCGAAGCTGCCTCCGGTCAACCGCGCTTGGCGGCGGTCGCCTGATATTTCGCGAGGTGGCGCGTGGGCAATGCGAGCGCATCGCGGCGGAATGGATCGCCCAATTCGCGCGTCACCATCATCTCGAGAATCGTGGTCTTGCCCTCGCCCTGGGCCTTCGCCGCAGCGCGCAGCGCGGGGCCTACATCCGCGAGCTTGTCGATCGTGTGGCCGTCCGCACCCATTGCCTGCGCGACCTTCGCCCACGACGGCTGCTTGTCGAGGTTCACGCCGACGAAACGGTTCTCGTAGAAGTCCACGTGGTTCTTCTTCTCCGCGCCCCACTGGCCGTTGTTGAAGACCACCGCCGTCACCGGGATGTTCTCGCGGATGCAGGTCTGGATCTCGCCGAAGCTCATCCCCCACGCACCGTCGCCGACGTAGGCGATGGCCGGGCGATCGGGCGCGGCGACTTTCGCACCGACGATCGTCGGGAACGCGTAGCCGCAGTTGCCAAAGCTCATCGCGGCGAACATCGAGCGCGGCCGGTCGAAGCGCAGATAGGAATTCGACACCGAGCAGATGTTGCCGATGTCGGTGGAGACCATCGCGCCGGAGGGCATTGCCTTTTCCAGCTCGCGCAGCATCTGCCGCGGGTGCATGTAGGTCGAACTCTTCGCGACTTCGAGCGACCACTTGTCCTTCTCGTGCGCCCAGCCGTCGAGCTCCGTTTCCCAAGCACCCTTTGCGGCCGCCACGTCGGCGAGCCGGGCGGTCTTGTTGGCGTTGCACGAGAGCGATCGCGCCTTGAGTCGCGCGGCCAATGCCAGCGCCGCGGCCTTGGCATCGCCGCAGATTCCCACCGAGATGGTCTTCACGAGGCCCAGCATCTTCGCGTCGGCGTCGACCTGGATGATCTTCGCGTCCTTCGGCCAATACTCCATTCCGTATTGCGGCAGCGTGCCGAAGGGGCCAAGCCGCGTGCCGAGGGCCAGCACGACGTCGGCCTTGGCAATGAGCTTCATCGCAGCCTTGCTGCCCTGGTAGCCGAGCGGCCCGACCCACAGCGGGTGCTTTGCCGGGAACGAGTCGTTGTGCAGGTAGCTGTTGGCCACCGGCGCCTGCAGCAATTCCGCCAGCGCGATCGCCTCGGCCTGCCCGTTGGCCGTGATCACGCCGCCGCCGCAGAGCATCACCGGAAACCTGGCCCTCGCGAGCAGATCGGCCGCAGCGTCGAGGCTCATCTCGCCGCCTGCGCCGCGCTCGATGGCGATCGGCCGCGCGATCTCGCATTCGATGTCGCCGTAGAAGAAGTCGCGCGGGATGTTGAGCTGGGTCGGCCCCAGCTCCAGCATCGCGCGATCGAACGCGCGGCCGGTGAGCTCTGCCATCCGCGCGCGGTTGTTGACATGCGCCTGGAACTTGGTGATCTTCGAGAAGATCGGCAGCTGCTCGGTCTCCTGGAAGCCGCCCAGGCCGAGCGTCGCGCTGCCCGTCTCGGGGGTGATGACGACCACCGGCGAATGCGCCCAGTACGCGGCCGCCGTCGAAGTCACGAAATTGGTGATGCCGGGCCCGTTCTGCGCGATGCAGACGCCGTGCCGCCCGGAAACGCGCGAGTAGCCGTCCGCCATGTGGCCGCCGCCCTGCTCGTGCGCGACCGAGATGAAGCGGATGCCGGCCAGCGGAAACAGGTCGAGCGCATCCATGTACGCCGAACCGACGATGCCGAACACGTCCTTGACGCCGTTGGCGACGAGCGTCTCGACGAAGGCCTCGGACGGTGTCATCTTCTGCTTGCCGGTCACGGCCAGCGGCAGCTCGGCGGGCTTGTTCATTGCGTTCTCCTGGCACTCAATGGCGAAACGGGGGGCGTCAAGTCTTCCACAGCGCCACCCCCCTTGCAAGGGCCGCCCTTGAAAATGAATTGAATTGGCATTGCCAAGCGCGTGCCGAACGTCTACATTCGCCGGACCGCGAGATCGCCGAAGACGCGACGCGCGGCGCTCATGCCCGCCTTCGATCGGGCACCCCACAACTCACGGAGGATTCATGAATCGACATTGGCTTGCGACCCGGGTGGTCGCACTAGTCGCCGCGCTGTTGTTCTGCGGCAATGCGGTAGCCCAGACGGCTGCCGCGCCCGTCAGGATGCGCATCCAGACCGCGGTTCCCTCCGCATCGATCTACTTCGAGCTGCTGAAGCGGATGGGCGATCGCATCGACAGGATGTCGGCCGGGCGCGTGAAGATGGAATTCCTGCCCGACGGCGCCGTCGTGCCGGCGTTCGAGATCCTCGACGCGGTCGACAAGGGCATCGTCGAAGGCGGCTACGCCTGGACGCACTATTGGTCCGGCAAGAATCCGACGGCGGGGCTCTTCTCCAATCCGATGGCGGGCGCAGGCGTTGGCCTCGACCAGCTGTCGCACGTCGCCTGGATCTACGAAGGTGGCGGGTACGATCTCTATCGCAAGCTGTACCGGGACGTGCTCAAAGTGAATGTCGAGCCGCTCTTCGTCCAGCCGATGGGCCCGGACCCACTCGGCTGGTTCAAGACGCCGATAGCGAGCGTGGCCGACTTCAAGAAGATGAAGTACCGCTCGCCGCCGGGGATCACCGGTGAGATCTTCAAGGAAATGGGCGTGGCTGCCGTGGCGCTTCCCGGCGGTGAAATCGTGCCGTCGGCGCAGCGTGGCGTGATCGATGCCGCCGAGTGGATCGGCCCCGCGGACGACCTGAACCTCGGCCTGCAGACGATTTGGAAGAACTACTACCTTCAGGGCCTGCACCAGTCGACCGACATCGGCGAGATCCTGATCAACAAGGCCGTGTGGGACAAGCTCGCGCCGGACCTGAAGGAGATCATCCGCACCGCCGCTATGGCGTCGATGACGGAGACCTACACGTTCAATGTCTACCGCAACGCGCAGGCGATCGTGAGGCTGAGGAACGAGTTCAAGGTCACGATCCACGACACACCGAAGGACTTCTTCCCCGAGTTCGTCCGCGCGACCAACATCGTGCTGGACCGCTACGCCGCGAAGGACGCTTTCTTCAAGGAAGTGCTCGACTCGCAGCGCAACTTCGCGAAGGTCGTCGTCCCCTACTGGACCAAGATCAACGACCTGTACTCGAACCTCGGCAATGCGGCGCTGGCCGCGCCGCCGAAGTGACAGCCTGACGCCAGTCCTGCGCAGCGCCGGCCGGTCGCGTGAGCGGCCCGGCCGGGTCGCGTTGTCGTTCCGAGAGTAGTGATGCCAAAACCGAGTTCCGCAGCGGCGCGCGTGACGCGCGCGATCGATGCCATCGTGCTTTTTGTCGGCAAGGCGGTGGCCTGGCTCATTCTGCCGATGGTGCTGAGCCTCGTCTGGGAGGTGACGGCGCGCTACGGCTTCAACGCGCCGACCGAATGGGCCTACGACATGACGTTCATGCTCTACGGCACGTTCTTCATGGTGGGCTCGGCGTGGACGCTGCAGCGCGGCGGACACATCCGCACCGATTCGTTCTATTCGAAATGGTCGAAGCGCACCCAGGCGCGCGTCGACCTCGCCTGCTATCTCATCTTCTTCTTTCCGGCCATCGCGATCTTCGCCTGGCTCGGCTGGGAATACTTCCTGAAATCATACGGACAGAACGAGCGGATCGTGACCAGCCCGTGGCTGCCGATCGTCTGGCCGTTCAAGTTCATGATGCCGCTCTCCGCCGTGCTGCTGTTGCTGCAAGGCGTCTCCGAATTCGTCAAGTGCTGGGAGCGCGCGTTCGGGCCCGGCGCCGACGAACCCGAGATCATTTCCGCCGGCGCCGACGGCAAGGTGACGACATGAGCGCCGCCGGGCCGCCCCAAGGCGCTCATTGCTCCCTCTCGGAGGGAAGGCGCGCAGCGCCAAGGGTGCACCAATGAGCGCCGAATGGTTCGGCATTCTGTTGCTCGGCGTGCTGTTCGTCGCGATCTTCATCGGCTTCCCGATCGCGTTCACGCTGATCGCGGTCGCCGCGATCGGCGGCTACGCGATGCTCGGGCCATTGGCGCTGCACCTGATGACGCTGCAGGTCTTCTCGGTGATGCGCGACCCGACGCTGGCCTCCGTTCCGTTCTTCCTGTTCATGGGTTTCCTGCTCGAGCAGTCGGGCCTCATGGAGCGGCTGTTTCGCGGCATTCAGCTGGCCTTCGCGTCCGTGCGCGGCTCGCTGTACCTCGCGGTGCTGGTGACGGCGACGATCTTCGCCGCCGCGACCGGCATCGTCGGCTCATCGGTGACGCTGCTCGGCGTGATGGCGGCGCCGGCGATGACGCGGTCAGGCTACGACATACGCATGTCGGCCGGCGCAATCACCGCTGGCGGCACGCTCGGCATCCTGATTCCGCCGTCGGTAATGCTGATCGTGATGGGACCCGTGGTCGGTGTTCCGGCGACCGATCTCTTCGCCGCCGCGGTCATCCCGGGGCTGGTGCTGGCGCTGCTCTACATCGTCTACACGCTGGTGCGGAGCTATCTCAATCCGGCGTTGGGCCCCGCGCTGCCGCTGGAGGAGCGCGCGGAGTCGATCGGCGAGGTCGTGCGCGAGCTCGTGTTCGGCATCGCGCCGGTGGTGGTCGTCATCTTCGCCACCCTCGGCGTCATTCTCGCCGGCATCGCCACACCTACCGATGCCGGAGCGGTCGGCGCGTTCGCCGTGCTCGTGATGACGTTCCTGTACCGGCGCATGACCTGGGAAAAGTTCCGCAAGGCGGTGTATTCGACGCTGCTCACGTCCTGCATGATCCTGCTGCTCGTCGCGGCGTCGAATTATTTCGGCGCGGTGTTCTCCCGCCTGGGCAGCGCGACGCTGATCGCCGAATCCCTGCTGCAGCTCGACCTGCCGCCCTCCGTGATGCTGCTGGTGATCCTCGGCATCATCTTCGTGCTGGGCTGGCCGCTGGAATGGGTGCCGATCGTGCTGATCGTCGTGCCGATCATGCTGCCGCTCGTGCAGAAGCTCGGCATCGATCTCGTCTGGTTCTGCACGCTGGTCGCCGTCTGCCTGCAGACGGCATGGCTCTCGCCCCCGGTGGCCCTGTCCGCCTACTTCCTCAAAGGCGTCGTGCCGGACTGGGATCTCGCCGACATCTACGCGGGGATGATGCAGTTCATGGTGCTGCAGGTCATCGGCTTGCTGCTGCTGCTCGCGTTTCCGCAGCTCGCGCTGTGGCTGCCGGCGGTGTTGCGGGACTGAGCCTCCCGAGGCGTCCGGGGTGCGGCGGCGAATATCCGGCGCTCTATTTCAGCAAAGCGAACAATGTCGTTATCCCAATGGCGTTGGCGGCATCGGCGAACAGGCTCGCCGCGAGCGTGATCACGAGGAATGCGCGGGGCGCCGGCCCGAGCGTTTCCGCGAGGCGGCGCATCGTGCCCAGGCCCACCGGCATCGCGCCCAGCGCGAACCCGACGAAGCCGCCGGCAGCGATCGCCGCCTGCCGGTCGCGGCCCATCAGCGGAAACACCAGCAGCGACGCCACCAGCACGACGACGGCGATCTGGGCGACGAGCATTGCCGACAGCAGTCCGACGAAAGCCAGCAGCGCCCAGAGCTTGAGGCTCAGCATCGCCATCGCCAGGAACAGGCGCAGGGCGACGGTGCTGATGAGATCCGCAAGCTGGAAATCGATCGGATGCTTGATGACGTCCGCGAGGTTGGTCAGGATGACGCCGCCGAACATCGCCGTCAGGAACGGCGGAATCGTCACGCTCGCTCGCGCCGCCAACCATTGCAGACCCTGGCCAATCGCGAGCGCCGCGGCAATCAGCAGCAGCACGCGCAGCCAGCGGTCCGAGCTCAGGAACGCGGCGATTCCTGCACCGGGCTCACTGCCGGGCGCAGCGGCCTGCGCAGCCGTCGCTGCGTCCTGCATTGCCGGACTTTCGCGCGCCATTCGCGCCAGCGCGGTCGCGATGGGGCCGGCGACGAGCCCGCCGGCCACCAGACCGAGCGTCGCGGCCGCGATGCCGAGCTCGAACGCCCCCGGCAAGGCCGAACCGCCAGGGGACTGCGCCCACGCTGCCGCGGTCCCGTGCCCTCCGAGCAGGGGAATGCTGCCGATGAACAAGCCGAGGGAAGGCTCCATGTCGAAAGCCTTGGCCAGCGCGATTCCCGTGCCATTCTGCGCGACGACCATGAGCGCGATGACCGCGCACATCAGCGCGACCTGAACGCCCCCCTGGCGCAGCCCGGAGAACTTCGCCGCGAGTCCCAGTCCCACGAAGAAGGTGAGCAGCAGCGCGCTGCGGATGGCGCCGGCGAACTCCAGCTCGAGTCCGAACGCCGAATGCAGCACCGCGAAGACGCCGGCGAAGACGAGCCCGCCCAGCACCGACGGCGGAATGTTCGACGCGCGCAATGCGGCCGAGCGCGCATTCATCGCGATTCCCAGCAGAATCGCCAGGATCGCGAGAATGAACGTGAAGAGCTCGTTGAGCGCGACCGGTGCCATCGACGCGGATCGGCGCGCCGCGCTCGTATCAGTTCATGACCTGGGCAGGGTCGACGAAGGCATAGCCGAGCGCTTCGGCCACCGGTTGGCAGGTCACCTTGCCGAACGCGACGTTGAGGCCGTTCTTCAGGTGCGCATCGCCCGCCAGCGCTTCCTTCCAGCCCTTGTCGGCCAGCGCCAGGACAAACGGCAGCGTCGCATTGTTGAGCGCGAACGTCGACGTGCGCGGGACCCCGCCCGGCATGTTGGCCACGCAGTAGTGCGTGACACCGTCGACGACGTAGACGGGGTCCGCGTGCGTCGTCGCGTGGGACGTTTCGAAGCAGCCCCCCTGGTCGATGGCGACGTCGACGATCACCGAGCCCGGCTTCATCCGCTTCACGAGCGCCGCCGAGACGAGTTTCGGCGCCGATGCGCCCGGAATCAGCACGCCGCCGATCACGAGGTCCGCGCTCGTCACGTGGTTCTCCAGCGCGTCGTGCGTCGAGAACACCGTGTTGAGCGGCCGGCCGAACTGCCGCCACAGCGCGCGCAGGACTTCGACGCTGCGATCGAGCACCCAGACTTCCGCGCCCATGCCGAGCGCGATGTGGCAGGCGTGCGAGCCGACCACGCCGCCGCCAAGGACCACGACCTTCGCGGGATCCACACCCGGAACGCCGCCCAGCAGCACGCCCAGGCCCCCGTGCGGCTTTTCGAGGTAATACGCGCCCGCCTGGACGGCCATCCGGCCGGCGACCTCCGACATCGGCGCCAGCAACGGCAGCCCCCCGGTGGACGACGTGACGGTCTCGTAGGCGATGCAGACGGCGCCGCTCGCGACGAGGTCGGTCGCCTGCTCGGGGTCCGGTGCGAGGTGCAGATACGTGAACAGCACCTGGCCGCGGCGCAGCATTTTGCGCTCGACCGCCTGCGGCTCCTTGACCTTGACGATCATGTCGGCAGCGGCGAACACCTCGGCCGCGGAGGCCAGGACCTTCGCGCCGGCCTTACGGTAGGCATCGTCGTCCATCCCGATCCCCTGCCCTGCATTGTGCTCGACGACGACTTCATGGCCGTGCGCCACCAGCTCCCGGACGCTGCCGGGCACGAGGCCGACACGGTTTTCGAGGACCTTGATCTCTTTCGGGACGCCGACGCGCATGGGGTTTCTCCGGGGAAGTGGGGTGATCGAAGCGAGGAGGCGGGGAGGCTCGGTCGCAGGCGGCACGGCCATCCCGCATCCCGGTCACAAAGGTGTAGGATTAAGGATTGATCGTAGCACAATGCCGCCTCGGCGCTGTCCCCTGCAGCGACCTCGAGGGCGGCCTGAGGGAGACCACCATGGGCCATGCTGAACTGACGATCCAGGACCAGGCTGTGACGAAACGAATCTCGCTCGACGAGTACTGGATTCCGTTCACCCCCAACCGCGAATTCAAGGCCGATCCGCAGATGGTCGTCCGCGCGGAAGGGATGTACTTGTGGAACGACCGCGGGGACAAGATCATCGACGCGTCGTCGGGCCTCTTCTGCGTCTCCGCCGGTCACGGCCGCAAGGAGATCGCCGAGGCGGTCGGCAAGCAGCTGCGCGAGCTCGATTTCTGCGCGCCGTTCCTGCGCGCGCACCCGAAGCAGTTCGAGCTGGCGTCGCGCGTCGCGGAACTCACGCCGGGCGATCTTAACCGGATCTTCTTCGTCAATTCCGGTTCCGAGTCGGTCGACACGGCGATGAAGCTCGCGCTCGCGTATCACCAGGCGCGCGGCCAGGGCGGGCGCAATGTCTTCGTCTCGCGCGAGCGCGCCTACCACGGAGTCAATTTCGGCGGCGTGGCGCTGTCGGGGCTCGTCAACAACCGGCGCAAGTACGGCCCCGGCCTCCCCGGAATCGCGCACATGCGGCATACGCACCTGAAGGAGAACTTCTTCACGCCGGGCGAAGGCGCGCATGGCGCCGACCTGGCCGAGGACCTCCTGCGAATCGCGAACATGTACGGCCCGGAGAATATCGCCGCCTGCTTCGTCGAGCCGATCGCCGGTTCCACGGGCTGCCTCGTGCCGCCGAAGGGGTATCTCAAGCGCCTGCGCGAGATCTGCGACGCGCACGGAATCCTGCTCGTCTTCGACGAGGTGATCACCGGTTTCGGCCGCACGGGCCAGACATTTGCCGCGCAGAGCTTCGGCGTCACGCCGGACATCATGACGATGGCGAAAGGCCTCACCAACGGCGCGCAGCCGATGGGTGCAGTGGCGGCAAGCGAGCGCATCCACGACACGATCATGGGCGCCGCTCCCGAAGGCGCGATCGAGTTCTTCCACGGCTACACGTACTCGGGCCATCCGGCGTCCTGCGCGGCGGGCATCGCGACGCTCGACATCTACAAGAGCGAAGGCCTGTTCGAGCGCGGCCGCGAGCTGTCCCCGTATTTCCTCGACGCGCTGTTCGCGCTGAAGGACATCCCGGTCGTCGCCGACATTCGCGGCTACGGGATGATGGCGGCCATCGACGTCCATGTCGAAGGCGCGCCGGGCAAGCGCGGGCAAATCTTCCAGAAGAAGCTCTTCGCCAACGGCCTCAACCTGAAGACGACCGGTGACTCCGCGATCATCGCGCCGCCGCTCATTGCCGAGACGAAGCACGTCGACGAGATCGCCGACAAGCTGCGCAAGACGCTCGTGGCGCTTTGACGCCGGAAGGGCTCCGGGCGCGCCGGCGGCGCGCCCGGGCCGGACCGGTCCGCATCTGTTCAGATCCCAAAGGGAGGAATGCATGAAACGATTGGCAGCAGGAGTGCTGTTCGCGGCGTTCGCCGCAGCGCCGGCATGGGCGCAGAAGGAAGTCACGATCGGCTACCAGGACATGGTGGTCCCCTACCGGATCGCCCAGGAAGCGAAGGAGCTCGAGAAGGCCACCGGCTACAAGGTGAACTGGAAACAGTTCGGCGGCGGCGGCGAGGTGATCAAGGCGATGGCCTCGGGCGCCGTGCAGATCGGCGAAGTGGGCTCGGCCGGCATCGCGGCGGCGGTGTCGCGCGGCGAGCCGCTCGAGCTCTTCTGGATCCTCGACGACATCGGCTCGGCGGAGGCGCTGGTCGCCAAGAACGGTTCCGGCATCAATTCGGTCAGCGATCTCAAGGGCAAGAAGATCGCGATGCCGTTCAACTCGACGACGCACTTCCACACGATGGTGGCGCTGGACCAGTGGAAGATCAATCCGGCCGACGTGCAGATCCTCAACATGCGGCCGCCGGAAGTGCGCGCCGCGTGGCAGCGCGGCGACATCCAGGCGACGTTCATCTGGGATCCGGTGCTCGCCGAAGTGAAGAAGGACGGCAAGGTCATCATCACCTCGGGGCAGATCTCGGCCGAGACCGGCAAGGCGACGTTCGACGGCTACGTCGCCAACAAGGACTGGGCGAAGGCCAACCGCGACTTCATGGTGAAGTTCGTGAAGATCATGGCCGCCGCCGACGACAATTACCGAAAGAACGCCGTGCGGTGGACGAAGGACTCGGCCGAAGTCAAGGCGGTTGCGAAGTGGTCGGGTGCCAAGCCGGAGGACGTCCCCGCCAGCATAGGGCTGTACAAGTTCCCGACCGCGTCCGAGCAGGCGACGAAGTGGCTGGGCGGCGGTGCCAACAGCACCGCAGCCAAGGCCTTCGCGGCCACGGCGGCCTTCCAGCTCTCGCAGAAGCAGATCGAGAAGACGCTGCCCGACTACTCCGTCGCAGTCAATCCGAGCTACGCGGCGGACGCGGCAAAGTAGTGCCATTGCGGCACAGGACGCTGTGACGCAGTAACTCGGCGTGGTGGAGCGTCGGCAAGCCGATGCTCCACGCGCCGCACCCGCGCGTAGCTCGAGCGAATTCGCGCCGTGAGCAAACTCGAAGTCCGCCACCTCTCCGTCAGCTACGCCGGTCGCGCCGGACAGACTACCCACGCGCTGTCCGACGTCAACCTGGCGCTCGACCCCGGCGACTTCGTCGTCGCGCTCGGCGCCTCGGGCTGCGGCAAGACGACGCTCCTGTCCTGCATCGCCGGATTCATGGAGTACTCGGCAGGCGAGATCGTCCTCGACGGCAAGCCGGTCACGGGTCCAGGAGCGGAGCGCGGTGTCGTGTTCCAGAAGCACGCGCTGATGCCGTGGCTGGATGTCGCCGAGAACGTCGCCTTCGGCCTGCGAATGCGCGGTACGGGCAAGGCGGAACGCCGCCGCGTGGCGCTGGACAAGCTGCGCCACGTCGGGCTCGAGAAGTTCGCCGAGTACCCGATCTACCAGCTCTCCGGCGGCATGCAGCAGCGCGTGGGCCTCGCGCGCGCGCTCGCCAGCGATCCGGAGGTCATGCTGATGGACGAGCCGCTGGGGGCGCTCGATGCGCTCACGCGCGAGCAGATCCAGGAGCTGATCCTGCAGCTGTGGTGGGAGACGAAGAAGATGTTCTTCTTCATCACGCACAGTGTCGAGGAAGCGCTCTTCCTCGCCACCGAGCTGATCGTGATGACGCCCTCGCCAGGACGCATTGCGCACCGCTACCAGGTCGATTTCGGTCGCCGCTTCGTCAAATCGCGCGACGCGCGAGCTGTGAAGGCCGACCCCGAGTTCATCCGGCTGCGCGAGGAAATCCTGCACCTGATCCATTCGGCGCCGAGCCACGCCGAGGCGCAGGTGCCGTGAGCAGTCTGACGCCGGTGCCCACACCACCCGAGACAACGGCCATGGCCGGGGACATTGCTGCGCCAGCGGCGCCCGTGCGCACGGTGACCGGTTACAGTGTTCCGGGCGAGGGTTCGAGCACCCTCATCAGCATCGTCACCGTCGCGGCGCTGTTCGCGCTGTGGTGGGTGGCCACCCATCTCGGCTGGATCCGGGACCTGTTCCTGCCGACGCCGGAACGGATCATCACCAGCTTCGCCGACGCTTGGAAAGGCGACATCCAGGGCGGGCGCCCGCTGCTCGAGCACTTCTGGGCGAGCCTGATGCGCGTGTTCGCCGCGTTTCTGCTGGCCTGTGTCACGGCGATCCCTGCCGGCATCGCGATGGGCGTCTCGCGCATCGCGCGCGGCATCTTCGACCCGCCGATCGAGTTCTACCGGCCGCTGCCGCCGCTCGCGTACCTGCCGCTGATCGTCATCTGGTTCGGCATCGAGGAGACGGCGAAGGTCATCCTGATCTTTCTCGCCTGCTTCGCGCCACTGGCGATGGCGGCCCGCGCC
The DNA here is from genome assembly GCA_963823215.1 of uncultured beta proteobacterium. Lineage (GTDB taxonomy): Bacteria > Pseudomonadota > Gammaproteobacteria > Burkholderiales > Casimicrobiaceae > CAIWHR01. The sequence continues at coordinate 171,537 of CAWGKT010000008.1, read as the reverse complement.
GGCGTCAAGGGTGTGATGATCGAGCAGATCAACGCCGCGTATTCGATGGGCGCCTCGAAGTGGCAGGTGATCTGGCACGTCGTGATTCCCGCGGCGATGCCCGAGATTTTCACCGGCATGCGGATCGCGATCGGCTTCGGGTGGACGACGCTCGTCGCCGCCGAAATGGTGGCCGCCACGGTCGGGCTGGGACAGATGGTGCTCAATGCGTCCAACTTCCTGCGCACCGACGTCGTGATCATGGGCATCGTCGTGATCGGCGCCGTGGCCTACCTGTTCGACCTCCTGATGCGCTACATCGAGCGACTGGTCGTGCCATGGAAGGGAAAGGTCTGAACTTTCGGTGGCCCCGCTAGCACTCAAGCTCCTTCCGTTCCTGTCGTGGCGCGACCGCGTAACCCGTGAGACGCTGCGCGCCGACCTGATGGCCGGCCTCATCGGCGCGCTCGTCGTCCTGCCGCAGGGGGTCGCGTACGCCACGCTCGCCGGCCTGCCGCCGCAGTTCGGCCTCTATTGCGCCATGCTGCCCGCCGTCGCGGCAGCGCTCTGGGGCTCGTCGTGGCACCAGGTCTCGGGCCCGACCAACGCGATCGCGCTCGTCGTGTTCGCCACGATGACACCCCTGGCGGCACCGGGGACCGACGTCTACATCGAGCTGGTACTGACCCTCGCGTTGCTGGTCGGCCTGCTGCAGTTCGGGATGGGCGTCGCGCGTTTGGGGGCGCTCGTCAACTTCATCTCGCACACGGTGGTGATTGGCTTCACCGCGGGCGCGGGACTTCTCATCATCGCCGCCCAGCTCCGCAATTTCTTCGGCGTGCCGATCCCGTCGGGTTCGCGATTCTTCGAGACACTCAACCTGTTTGCGCGGGGTGGCGCGGGCCTCGACCCGTGGATCACGGCGACCGGCGCCGTGGCTCTCGTCGTCGCGCTCGCCGCGAAGCGATGGATGCCGCGGTTGCCGTACATGGTCGTCGCGATGATCGCGGGCAGCCTGTTCGGTTATGCGCTCCTTGCCGCCGGGTTGGCCAAGGTGCCGGTGGTCGGCGCGCTGCCATCCGGCATTCCCGTATTTTCCTTGCCGTCGTTCGACCCGGAGATCTGGCGCAAGATCTTTCCCGCCGCGCTCGCGCTCACCGTGCTGGGCTTGACGGAGGCGGTGTCGATCGCCCGCGCCGTCGCGACCAAGTCCGGGCAGCGGATCGACGGCAACCAGGAGTTCATCGGCCAGGGCCTGTCAAACATTGTCGGCGCGTTCAGCTCGGCGTGCCCGTCGTCGGGTTCGTTCAACCGCAGCGGAATCAACTACGAAGCCGGCGCGCGCACGCCGCTGGCCGCAGTATTCTCCGCGGGGCTGCTCGTCGTCGTGCTGCTCGGTGTCGCACCGCTGGCCGCGTACCTGCCGCTCGCCGTGATGGCCGGACTGCTGTTCGTCGTCGCGTGGGGCCTCATCGATCTGCGGGAGATGCGGCGCATCGTCCGCACCAGCCGCGGCGACGCGCTGGTCCTGGCGGTGACCTTTCTCTCGACGCTCGCGCTGCAGCTCGAATTCGCGATCTTCGTCGGCGTGCTGGCCTCGCTGCTCATCTACCTGCAACGAACGACGCACCCGCATCTGACGCCGATCGTTCCCGATCGCACGTCGCCGCAGAGGCGCTCGGTCGCCGTTGCCGACGTCCAGGCCGCCGGTCCGGTCGAGTGCCCGCAGCTGGCGCTGCTGCGCGTCGACGGGTCGCTCTTCTTCGGTGCCGTCGAACACGTCCGCGACGAGCTGCACGATGCCCGCGTGGAAACTCCCGAGCGGCGCGACATCCTGCTGATCGGCAGCGGCATCAACTTCATCGACGTCGCCGGTGCCGAACTACTCGCGCACGAGGCGAAACTCACCCGCGAAGCCGGTGGCACGCTCTATCTGTGCAACCTGAAGCCGGCGGTCCGCGATTTGCTGGAGCGTGGGTCGAAAATACAGGTTGGGATAATTCACCGCATAGGCTATCAAACCCCCGGCTTCGACGAACTCGCGGGCCGGATAGGCAGCAGGCAGCCTCTTGCGGGCAACCAAGTCGACGATCGTTTGTTGATGCATTTGGGTAAGACCGTCTGCCCCGATGAGAAGCGCGTCGACATGCTTTCGGACTGCCAGGTCGAATGCGCCGCTCAGGTCGGTCTGGCTCCGCACGTCAAGAAGCTCCGCTTGGATACCCAGTGAGCGGACCGCCGTCTTTGTCTCTTCCCATTCGGGCGGAGCAGCCGGATTGCCCATGTTGTGAAGCAATGCAACTCGCGAGAGATTCGGAACCAGTTCTTTGAGCAATTCAATCCGTTTCGCTGTCAACTCGGTGCTGAAGGTAGTCACCCCCGTAATATTGCCTCCCGGGCGTGCGAAGCTCGCTACAATGGCGCGCGGGTCGCCCATCGTCGCCATCACCGTTGGAATCGCTCCGGTCGCGTTCTTGCCCGGGTTCCTCGATTCGATCGGCCGCGACTGCGTGTTCGAGGCGAAGGACGATGCGATTCGGGCGATCTATGCCCGCCTCGAGAGCTCGCGGTGCCGCACCTGCGACGTGCGCATATTCACCGAGTGCGAGTCGACCCTGCCGGACGGTTCACGGCGGGAATCCTAGCAGGGCTGGTGCCCTGCCTGGATTGCTCAACGCTCCATCACGGACCGGACTGTCCGCGGGTGACTGCAAGCGACGCCTGCTCGGCGGCGGATCGCCGGAGCCGGCCCGGACCAGTCACGCACTTCTCGCAAACGCGGTCCGTAGCATGTCGCGACAACTGGGCGCCGCGCGATTCCCCAGCGCGCTGGGGTGTTGCGAACTGCCATCCGCTTGTCACTGGAGCGTGACACCGCGGCATCCGTTCCCAGTGTGGACACGACTTTCACGCGCGGCCGAACCTGCCTCCGAAATCGCATCATGCGTCGCTCGTCAGAAGCGTTCCACCCAGGGTCGCAACTCGATCTCGCTGGTCCAGGCGCTGCGCGGCTGGCGCAGAATGTTCAGATAGGTGAGTGCGATCGCGTCCGGATCGAGCAGCGCATCCGGGTTGGCCGGGTCGTCGCTGCGTCCGGCGCCACGAATCCCGCCGTCGATGACGAAGTGCGCTATGTGGATCCCTTGCGGCGACAGTTCGCGGGCGAGGCTCTGCGCCAGGCCTCGCAAGGCGAACTTGCCCATCGCAAACGGCGCCGACCGCGCGTACCCCTTGACGCTCGCCGATGCCCCGGTAAACAGAATCGCGCCGTTTCCCTTCGGCAACATGCGGGCGGCCGCTTGCCGTGCGACCAGAAACGCCCCGAACGCGGTGACCTGCAATGCGTGCTGCACGTCGGCCGGGACGAGCTCAACGAATGGACCGCGGGTGCGCGCGCTGGCATTGTAGATGACCACATCCGGCGCGCCCTGCTTGCGGTCGACGTCCGCGAACAAGCGCTGCACCTGGGTTTCCTGCTGGGCGTCGCAGGCGAAGGCGCGGGCGCCTGTCTCGGCGCACAGCGGCGCAAGTTTTGCGGCGTCCCGCGCGGCGATTGCGACCGCGAGACCTTCTTTCGCCAGCAGCCGGGCGAGCGACGCGCTCAATCCCTGGCCGGCGCCGACGATCAGCGCGGACGTGTAGGTCGGCGATGCCACCATCCTCTCCTTTGCCCAGCCCAGTTCGCATTGCGGTTTCGAGGTCCGCATGCGATGCTACCTTGCCATTCGCCCGTGCGCCATCGCGCACCGCCTGGATCCGGATCGAACGGGGGGCCATGCATGCGGACACTCGATGCCCATTGAACTGCACGCTTTCGACACGCCGAACGGCCGCAAGATCAGCGTCGCCCTGGAGGAGATGGCGCTCCCGTACACCGTCAAGATCGTCGATATCCGCAACGGACATCAGCACTTCCCCGATTTCCTGGAAATCAGTCCGAACGGCAAAATCCCGGCGATCGTCGACCCGGACGGGCCCGGCGGCAAACCCGTCAGCGTGTTCGAGTCGGGCGCGATCCTCATCTACCTCGGGGAGAAGACAGGCAAGTTCTGGCCGCGCGATCTCGCCGCGCGCATACCGGTCCTGGAGTGGCTGATGTTCCAGCAGGGGGGCTTCGGGCCGATTCCCGGGCAGGTCCACCATTTCCTCACGGTCGACAACGAAGCGGATCGTCGCTACGCACTCGAGCGTTTCTCGAAGGAAACCCGGCGACTGTACGGCGTGATGGACCGCCGGCTGGCCGTGCGCGAGTTCTTCGCTGGCGAGCCGTCGATTGCCGATTTCGCCATCCTGGGGTGGGCCTGGCGACACCCCCGGCACAAGGTCGATCTCGCCCTGTTTCCGCACGTCCGGCGCTGGTACGAAACGATGATGGCTCGCCCCGGCGTCCAGCGCGGCTTCGCGGTAAAACTGAGTTGACGCGCGTCAGCGCTGCCGCACGCAATCCATGTAGTAGCGGACCTTGCCGCTCGCATCCGGTTCCTCGACCAGGCCGTGGATGTCGGTGTCGAAGCCGGGGAACTGCGCATTGAAGCTGCGGGCGAACTTGAGGTACTCGACGATCGTCCGGTTGAACCGCTCGCCGGGGATCAGCAGGGGAATGCCCGGCGGATAGGGGGTCAGCAGCACGCTGGTCACCCGGCCTTCGAGCTCGTCGATCTCGACGCGGTCGATCTCCCGGTGCGCCATGCATGCGAACGCGTCGGAAGGCTTCATCGCGGGCTCCATGTCCGACAGATACATCTCCGTCGTCACCCGCGCCACGTCATTCGCCTTGTACATGTCGTGGATCTGTTGGCATAGGTCGCGCAGGCCCACGCGCTCGTACTGCGGATGCTTGGCGACGAACTCCGGCAGGATCCGCCACAGCGGCTGGTTCTTGTCGTAATCGTCCTTGAACTGCTGCAACGCGGTCACCAGCGTGTTCCAGCGGCCCTTGGTGATGCCGATCGTGAACATGATGAAGAACGAGTAGAGCCCGGTCTTCTCGACGATCACGCCGTGCTCGGCGAGGAACCGGGTGACGATCGACGCCGGAATCCCCGTCTTCGCGAACTTGCCCGACACGTCGAGTCCGGGGTTGATGATCGTCGCCTTGATCGGGTCGAGGATGTTGAAGCCCGTGGCGAGGTTGCCGAAGCCGTGCCACTTCTCGTTCGCGCGCAGCAGCCAGTCGTCGCGCTTGCCCATGCCCTCCGGTGCCAGCCGCTCGGGGCCCCAGACCTTGAACCACCAGTCCTTGCCCCACTCGTCGTCGACCTTGCGCATCGCGCGCCGGAAATCGAGCGCCTCGATGATCGACTCCTCGACCAGCGCCGTGCCGCCCGGCGGCTCCATCATCGCCGCGGAGACGTCGCAGGACGCTATGATCGCGTACTGCGGCGAGGTCGACGTGTGCATCAGGTACGCCTCGTTGAAGATGTGCCGGTCGAGCTTCCGATTCTCGGACTCCTGCACGATGATCTGCGAGGCCTGCGAGATGCCGGCCAGCAGCTTGTGGGTCGAGTGAGTGGCGAAGACGAGCCCGTCCTTGCTGCGCGGCCGGTCCTTGCCGATCGCATGCATGTCCCTGTAGAAATCGTGGAAGGCGGCGTGCGGCAGCCACGCCTCGTCGAAGTGCAGCGTCTCGATGTAGCTGCCGAGCGTCTGCTTCAGCATCTCGACGTTGTAGGCGACGCCGTCGTACGTGCTCTGCGTGATCGAAAGGATCCGCGGCCGCTTGTTGTTGGCCGCGCGCGCGAACGGGTTGGCCTCGATCTTCTTCTGGATGTTCTCGGGAGAAAACTCCTCCAGCGGAATCGGGCCGATGATGCCGAGGTGATTGCGCGTCGGCGTAAGGAACACCGGGATAGCACCGGTCATCGTGATCGCGTGCAGGATCGACACGTGGCAGTTGCGGTCGACGACGACGATGTCGTCCGGCGCCACCGTGGCGTGCCAGACCATCTTGTTCGACGTCGACGTGCCGTTGGTCACGAAGAAGCAGTGGTCGGCGTTGAAGATCCGTGCCGCATTGCGTTCGGCGGCAGCCACCGGTCCCGAATGGTCGAGGAGTTGGCCGAGCTCGTCGACGGAGTTGCATACGTCGGCGCGCAGCATGTTCTCGCCGAAGAACTGGTGGAACATCTGCCCGACCGGGCTTTTCAGGAAGGCGACGCCGCCCGAATGGCCTGGACAGTGCCACGAATACGAGCCGTCCTGCGCGTACTCGACCAGCGCGCGGAAGAACGGCGGCGCCAGCGAATCCATGTACGCCTTCGTCTCGCGGATGATGTGGCGCGCGACGAACTCCGGCGTGTCCTCGAACATGTGGATGAAGCCGTGCAATTCGCGCAGGATGTCGTTGGGAATGTGCCGCGACGTGCGTGTCTCGCCGTACAGGTAGATGGGAATCTCGGCGTTCTTGAACCGGATCTCCTCGATGAATTTTCGCAGGTTGAGCACGGCCGGATCGACCTCGGGACCTGGCGTGAATTCCTCGTCGTCGATGGACAGGATGAACGCCGATGCCCGGCTCTGCTGCTGCGCGAACTGGGACAGGTCGCCGTAGCTCGTGACGCCCAGCACCTCCATCCCTTCCTTCTCGATCGCGTCGGCAAGCGCGCGAATGCCGAGCCCCGACGTGTTCTCGGAGCGGAAGTCTTCGTCAATGATGACGATCGGAAAGCGGAATTTCATGGGGCCAGGTCGTCCGGTACGAGGGAAAGTCGCGAATTATGGGACGATTCGCGCCGGAAGGCTACGAAATGTGCGCCCGTCGGCAATCGGCCATCGACATCGGGGTGCCGCGACAGCCGGTCGGGCGCTCAGGTGTTCGCCAGGACGATCGCTGCGGCCCCGCCGAGAAGCGCGAGGCCCACCGGCGTGCGCAGGTGCCGCCCGAACGGCAGGTTCTTCTCGGCGGCCATCACCGCCGCCAGGACGAGCATCCAGCCGATGCTGCCCACACCGACGACGAACATCGTCAGCATCAGCGCCCAGCAGCATCCCACGCAGAAGACGCCGTGGTCGACGCCGATGGAGAGCGCCTCGCGCGACGGCGCCAAGCCATGCCAGCGCGCCGCGACGAAGGTGAAAGGCGAACGGCAGGCCTCGAGACAGCGGTACTTGAGCGAGCTCCATTGAAAGAGCCCGGCCGCCGCCAGCACCACGGCGCCGACCTTCCAGCCGTTGGCGATGAACCAGGCATTGCCCGCGGCGGTGGACCGCACCGCGGCATCGACCAGGTGAGCGGCGATTCCGAAGGCGATCCAGACGACGAAGAATCCGGACACCACCAGCATGGCCAGCCGGTCGGCATCGGGTCGTGCACCGGTGATCCGGCGGAACAGCGCGAGGAGCGGAAAGGTGGTCGGCAACATCATCGCCGCGATCATCAGCACCCAGGCGCCGGCGTGCAGCACTGCCGGAACGACGACGTCGCCCTGGGGGATCGCGCGGCACAGCGCCGCGAGGGCGCCGGCGTCGCCCCAGCCGCCGTGCTCGAGGTAGCGGCCATAAGGGCTCGCTCCCCATAGCCAGAGCCCCCCCCACGCGGCGACGACGAGGAGCGCGAGCAGCGGAAAGAACAGCGTGCGGCCGCCATCCGGCTGCGTGAGCAACCCTGGCGCGGCGGTCGAGCGGGCGACAGACATTTCAGTGCCCGCACGGCCGCCCGAAGGGCACTGAACGCCCCCTTGGGGGGAGGCGCGCGGAGTGAGCATCGGGGGCTCTCATGCCATCGCCCGCACCCCGTCCCCCGCCAACTCCGGGGGACCGGGCGCGGCACCGCCGACTAGTGGTGGAACACGAACGTGCTCTGCAGCGCGTTGTGCCCCTTGATGTCAAGATCGATGCCGAGCTTCGCGTTCTTGGACTTGTAGCTCGTCGCCTTCCCAACGAACACCGGGGCGCCGGGCACGGTCGAGAACACCGTATCGGTCAACGTCGTCGTCTGGCCGGAAGCACTCGTGTACGGGACGAGCTCCGCGGAGCCGGCGGCGCCCAGCTGGATCGTCCCGCGCCCGCCCTGCACGGTGAACGTGACGGGCACCTTCTCGACGGAAACGACTTCGCCGACGAGCTTCGCGAGATCCGCGATGGGGCCGCCCTTCTGCCCTGTGTACACGGCGAGCAGCGCCGCCTCCTGCGCCGGCGTAACGCGTTCGTCGAGGTAGACGGCGGCCCGCCAGTTGCCCTGCAGGATATTGCCGGGCACGTGCGCGATCATCGCGATCGTGCGGTCGGACACGTCGACGCCGTCGATCGTCCCCTTGTCGAAATGCCAGGCGACGATGGTGTCGCAGGTGCCGAAATCGGGATCCTCGCCGATCCAGCAGGGACAGAGCACCCGGCAGTTGCAGACTTCGAGCAGGCGCCCTTCGAGGTGATAACCCATAGTTGCCTCCTGATTTAGGGAACGACAGGACTACACCCGCGGCCAATTCGAATGGCCGGAGGACGCCGATCCTACGCCGACGTTCGCGGTAGCGCCATATTCAATCGTCCGGAAATCCTGTCAGCGGCGACCACCGGCCAGCGCGCTCGACCGGGGGTGCGCGCGCAACCGCGCCATGGCGTAGACGCCGAGAGCGGGACCGATCGCCAGCGGCACGAAGGCGCGGCTCCAGCCCATGGCATCGACGAGGTAGGGCATCAGGTGGATGGTGAGGAGCGTCAGCGTGAAACCGAGCGCCGTCTGCAGCGTCAGCATGGTGCCCACCCAGGCACGGTCGGACAGCTCGGCGATCGAAGCCGAGAACTGCGCGGAATCGGCGACGATGGCGACGCCCCAGACCAGGCACAGCGCGACGAGCCACACCGGGTTGCCGCCGAAGAGGAGACCCACGGTCGCCGCGCAGCTGCCGCTCACCGCCATCGCCACGATGGTGATCGTCGTGCGGCCGAGGCGGTCGGCGAGAAGCCCGGCGCCCACCGAGCCGACGGCCCCGGCCGCGATCGTGGCGAACGCCGCCAGCTTGGCCGCGCCGGGAGCCTCGCCGGCCGGCAGCGTCAGCGCGAAGCTCGCGTCGAAGAAGACGCCGATCCACGCCCACATCGCATAGAGCTCCCACATGTGCCCGAGGTAGCCCAGGTTGGCGAGACGCAGCGGGACGTCGCGCCAGGCCGCGGCCACGATCCGCGGATCGAACCGCGGCGATGGCGCGCGGTTCGGGCCGACACCCGCGAAGAGGATGAGGATGGCAGCGAACACGGCGCTGGCCGACGCGAGCGCCAACGAGATCCTCCAGTTCACCCCGCCCAGCGCATTGAAGAGATAAGGTGACGCCGAGCCCAGCGTGAGCGCGCCGACGAGAATGCCCACCATCAGCCCCATGTCGCCCTTGGCCCACGTCGACGCGAGCTTCATGCCGACCGGATAGACGCCCGCCATGCACACGCCGGTGACCACCCGCAGGAGCGGCGCGCCCATCGAGGCCGGATCGACCACCAGCAACAGCGCATTGGAAGCGGCGCCGATCGCGGCGGACAGCGCGAACAGCCGCCGCGGATCGACCCGGTCGGCGAGGCCGAAGATGGCGCTCGCGAGACAGCCGAGCACGAAGCCCGCCTGCACGCCGCTCGTCAACGCCGCCTGCGCGAAGCCCCCCAGCCGGAACTCGGCAACGAGCGCCGGAATGATCGCCGAGGCCGAGAACCACAGCGCCATTGCGGCAACCTGGCAAACCGCGATGATCGAGACCGACGCCGCCTTCGAACTCCTCCGCATCAGCATCGCCGCACGGCCCGGGGCGACGGCGGCGGTCAGATCTTGGGCAGCGTGACTCCCTGCTGCCCCTGATACTTGCCGCCGCGATCCTTGTACGAGGTCTCGCAGACCTCGTCGGACTCGAAGAAGATCACCTGGGCCACACCCTCGTTCGCGTAGATCTTCGCCGGCAGCGGCGTCGTGTTCGAGAATTCCAGCGTGACGAAGCCCTCCCATTCCGGCTCGAACGGCGTCACGTTGACGATGATGCCGCAGCGCGCGTACGTACTCTTGCCGAGGCAGATGGTGAGCACATTGCGCGGAATGCGGAAATATTCGACGGTGCGCGCCAGCGCAAACGAGTTGGGCGGGATGATGCAGACGTCGCCCGTGAAATCGACAAATGACCCGGCGTCGAACGCCTTGGGGTCGACGATCGTCGAGTTGATGTTGGTGAAGATCTTGAATTCGCGCGAGCAGCGGATGTCGTAGCCGTAGCTCGACGTGCCGTAGGACACGATCTTGCGGCCGTCGACCTCGCGCACCTGCCCGGGCTCGAAGGGCTCGATCATCCGCGTTGCGGCCGCCATCCGGCGGATCCATTTGTCCGACTTGATCAATTCAATTCGGGGACAGACCACGTTTTCAAACGTGGTCTGTCCCCGCCTCGCTCAGGTGTTCTGGATGACGATGCTGGGGAACTTGGCCGAGAAATCCTCGGCCTTCTGCGCGACGAAGACCGCGGTCTTGCGCGCGATCTCGCGATAGGCATGCGCGACCGGGCCGTCGGGGTCGGCGATCACCGTCGGCCGGCCGGCATCGGTCTGCTCGCGAATCTTGATGTCGAGCGGCAGGCCTCCCAGGAACGGCACCTTGTAGTCGGCGCACATCTTCATCGCCCCGCCCTCGCCGAAGATCGCCTCGGCATGGCCGCACTTGGAGCAGATGTGCGTGCTCATGTTCTCGACGATGCCGACGATCGGCACCCCGACCTTTTCGAACATCTTGAGTCCCTTGCGCGCGTCGATCAGCGCGATGTCCTGCGGCGTCGTGACGATGACGGCGCCCGTGACGGGGACTTTCTGGGCAAGCGTCAGCTGGATGTCTCCGGTGCCGGGCGGCATGTCCACAATCATGTAATCGAGGTCGCGCCAGTTCGTGTCCTTCAGCAGCTGCTCCAGCGCCTGCGTGACCATGGGTCCGCGCCACACCATCGGGGTGTCGGCGTCGATAAGGAATCCGATCGACATCGCCTGCAGCCCGTAGGCCTCGAGGGGCTCGAGCGTCTTGCCGTCCTTGGATTCCGGCCGGCCGGCGAGCCCCAGCATCATTGGCTGCGACGGGCCGTAGATGTCGGCGTCGAGCACGCCGACATTGGCGCCCTCCGCGACGAGCGCCAGCGCCAGGTTCACGGCGGTGGTCGACTTGCCGACTCCGCCCTTGCCCGACGCGACGGCGATGATGTTCTTCACGCCCGGGATCAACTTCACGCCGCGCTGGACGGAGTGCGACGTGATCTTCTGCGTCATGTTGACGGTGACGCGCGGCACGCCCGGCAACCCGGCGATGTCCGCGGCGATCAGCTTCTTCAGGATCCCGTGCTGGGTTTTCGCGGGATAGGCGAGCTGGATGTCGACGACGATGTCCCCGGCGCCGATCTGGATCTTCTTGACCGCCTTGCCGGTGACAAAATCCTTCCCGGTGTTGGGATCGATCAACGCGCGGAGACGGTTCTGGACGTCGGCCTCGGTGATGGCCATCGGGTGCTCCGTTGAAATATGGATGAGTATCGGTGAAAAGTATTCGATATTAGCGAAAAACGGCCGCTTTCGATATTCGTGGCGCGGGTCCTTTGCTAGAATCTCCGTTTCCCCTGCCAAGCGCAAGGTCTTCCCCGATGTCCGCAATCCCCGCCGCGTCGTCCGGCCGCCGGCGCCTTTTTGTCACGACGGCGCTGCCCTACACGAACGCGCCGTTCCACATCGGCCACATCATGGAGTACATCCAGGCCGACATCTGGGTCCGCTTCCAGCGGATGCGAGGCCACGAGGTTCACTTCGTCTGCGCCGACGACACGCACGGTGCGCCGATCATGCTGCGCGCGGACGCCGAGGGGATCACGCCGCAGGCGCTGGTCGCGAAAATCGCCGCGACGCGCCCGAAGCATCTGGACGGCTTCCACATCAGCTTCGACCACTGGCATTCGACCGACTCGCCCGAGAACGTCGAGCTGTCGCAGGACATCTACCGCCGGCTGCGCGATCGCGCGCCCTCGCTGATCGCGACCGGGCCGGTCGAGCAATTCTACGACCCGGTGAAGGCGATCTTCCTGCCGGACCGCTACATCAAGGGCGAATGCCCGAAATGCGGGGCGAAGGACCAGTACGGCGATGCCTGCGAATCCTGCGGCGCCTTCAACTCGCCGACCGACCTCAGGAATCCGTACTCGACGGTTTCCGGCGCGACGCCCGTGCGCAAGACGTCGGATCACTTCTTCTTCCGGCTCTCCGACCCCGCCTGCGTCGCGTTCCTGAAGGAATGGACCCAGCAGCCGGGACGCCTGCAGCCCGAAGTGGCGAACAAGGCGCTCGAATGGCTGGGCGTCGGCGCGGCCGAGGGTGGCAAGGGGCTGGCCGACTGGGACATCTCGCGCGATGCGCCGTACTTCGGCATTTCAATTCCCGACGCGCCGGGCAAGTATTTCTACGTCTGGCTCGACGCCCCCATCGGTTATCTCGCGAGCCTCAAGGCGCACCTGGCGAAGCGCGGCATCGATTTCGTGGCGTTCCTGCAGAGCCCCGACGTCGACCAGTACCACTTCATCGGCAAGGACATCGTCTATTTCCACACGCTGTTCTGGCCCGCGATGTTGAAGTTCGCCGGGGCGCCGTACAAGGTGCCGGACAACGTGTTCGTCCACGGCTTCCTGACAGCCTCCGGCGAGAAGATGTCGAAGTCGCGTGGCACCGGCGTCAGCCCCGAGGTCTATCTCGACCTCGGCCTCAATCCCGAGTGGCTGCGCTATTACATCGCCGCCAAGCTCAACGCGAAGGTCGAGGACATCGACTTCAATCCCGATGATTTCATCGCCCGCGTCAACAGCGACCTCATCGGCAAGTACGTCAACATCGCAAGCCGTGCGGCGCCCTTTCTCACCAGGCACTTCGGCGGCAAGCTGCTGCCGCCGGCCGTTTCCGCTCGCGAGGCGGCAATCGCGGTCACCGACGTCGCCGAGATGGCGGACGAGGTCGCGGAAGCGTACGAGAAGCGCGAGTTCGGCCGTGCGCTCCGACTGGTGATGGGATATGCCGACAAGATCAACGAGCACTTCGACGCGCAGAAGCCCTGGGAACTGGCCAAGGACACCTCCCGGCACGCGGAACTGCATCGCGTCTGCAGCGATTGCATCGCGGCGTTCTTCCGCATGACGATCCTCCTGAAACCGGTCCTCCCGCGCCTCGCGCAAGACGTCGAGAAGTGGCTCGGCACATCCGATCTCGTATGGGCTGATCTGGCGGCAAAGCCCGGGCAGGCGGGGCGGTTGCCGGAACAGCTTTCGGCGTACGCGCACCTCATGCGTCGCGTCGATCCCAAACAGATCGACGCGCTGATCGAAGGCGCGGCAACAGCCACCGAGCCGGCGCCACGACCCGCCGCCGCCAACGCGGCACTCGCGGCCGACACGATTGCCGTTGACGACTTCGCCAGGATCGACCTGCGCATCGCAAAGATCGTCCATGCGGAGCGCGTCGAGGGCGCCGACAAGCTACTGAAGCTGACCCTCGACGTCGGCGAAGGCCGCTACCGCACGGTATTCGCGGGCATCAAGTCCGCCTATCTCCCCGAGGAGCTGATCGGGCGGTTGACGCCCATGGTCGCGAACCTCGCGCCGCGCAGGATGAAATTCGGCGTGTCCGAGGGCATGGTGCTCGCGGCGTCCGGCGACGGTCCCGGTGTCTTCCTGCTCTCACCCGATGCCGGCGCGCAGCCCGGAATGCGAGTCAAGTGACCGCGAACGCATGGCCCCTCGCCCGCCGCGCGGACGCTGACGCGCGCGCGCCGTGATGACCGTTACGCCGCTGTCCCTTGTCATCGCCGCGATCGTGGCCTGGCTTGCCATTGGCGCACTGGGCCTGGTGCGCCCGCGGGATCTTCGCTTCATCAGTCGCGCGCTGTTTCCGGTGGGCGCCGCCGTGGCGCTGGCGCTGGCCATCGTGGCCGGATACGCCATCGACGCGCCACCGGCGACGATGGTGTTGCCGCTCGGCCTGCCGGATCTGCCGTTCCACCTGCGCCTGGACGCCCTGTCCGCGGTCTTTCTGCTGCTGCTGGGTGGCGCTTCCGTGGCCATCTCCGTGTTCTCCGCCGGTTATTTCCGCACGAGCGAGGGCACCGCGCCTGGCATCATCTGCTTCCAGTACCACGCGTTCCTCGCGGCGATGGCGCTGGTCCTGGTCGCCGATGACGCGTACGTGTTCATGGTGGCATGGGAAACGATGGCGCTGGCATCGTTCTTCCTCGTCACCACCGAGCACCGCATACCGGAGATTCGCCGCGCCGGCTTCCTGTACCTGCTGATCGCGCACGTCGGTGCGATCGCCATCCTCTTGTGCTTCGGCGTGCTGCAGGGTGGCAGCGGCGACTACACCTTTGGCTCGATGCGTTCCATCGCGCTGGGTGGAGGATGGCCCACGGCGGCTTTCTTTCTGGCACTCGCGGGTTTCGGCGCCAAGGCGGGCCTGCTGCCGCTGCACATCTGGCTGCCGGAGGCGCACCCGGCGGCCCCGTCGCCGGTCTCGGCGCTGATGAGCGGGGTGATGCTGAAGACAGCGATCTACGGCTTGCTGCGCGTGACGTTCGATCTCCTCCATACCCAGCTCTGGTGGTGGGGCGTGGTCGCGCTCGCCCTCGGACTCGCGACCGCGCTGTTCGGCGTCGTCTTCGCCGCGGTGCAATCGGACATGAAGCGCCTGCTCGCGTATTCATCGATCGAGAACATCGGCATCATCGTCGCGGGCATAGGCCTGGCGATCCTGTTCAAGGCGTACGGCAATACCCTGCTCGCCGCGGTCACGCTTACCGCCGTGATCTACCACTGCCTCAATCACGCGTTCTTCAAGAGCCTGCTGTTCCTCGCTACCGGCTCGGTGCTGCACGCGACGAAGGAGCGGAGCCTGGGCAAGCTCGGCGGCCTCATCCATCGGATGCCGTGGGTGGCATGGCTCGCGCTCGTCGGCGTGCTGGCCGCCGCGGGGATTCCTCCGCTCAATGGCTTCGTCTCGGAATGGCTGCTGCTGCAGGCCTTCCTGTTCACGCCGAGCCTGCCGCAGTCATTCGTCAACATGCTGGTGCCGCTGGCCGCGGCCGCGCTCGTGCTGTCGGCGGCGCTGGCGGCCTACGTGATGGTCAAGTTCTACGGCATCATCTTCCTCGGCCGGCCGCGCGAAGCAAACCTCGCCTACGCGAAGGATGCGGGCCGGTTCGAGCGCGCGGCGCTCGTCTGGCTCGCAGCGTGGTGCGTCCTGCTCGGTGTTCTTCCGGTCAACGTGATCGCACTCATCGACCCCGTCAACGTCCTGCTGATCGGCTCGAAGGCCACGCACCAGATCGCCGACCACTGGCTGCTGCTCGCCCCGATCAATGCGGACCGGTCGAGCTACAGCCCGCTCATCGTCCTGGCGGTGATCGTCGGTGCGGTGCTGCTGACGATTCAGGTCGTCCACCGGCTCTACCACGGGCGCGTTCGCCGCGCGCCGCCGTGGGACTGCGGCTTTGCGCTGCAGACGCCGCGGATGCAGGACACCGCGGAGGGCTTCGGCCAGCCCATACGCCAGATCTTCGAGCCGTTCTTCCGGATGGAGCGCCATCTGCCGTCGCCGTTCGATGCGGCGCCGCGTTATTCGGTCAAGGTCGACGATCACTTCTGGAGCTGGCTCTACCTCCGGATCGCGAGAGGCGCGGATTTCCTGGGCCGGATCGCCGGCCTGATCCAGCAGGGCCGGATCTCCGTCTACCTCACCTACAGCTTCTGCACGCTGCTGGCACTGCTGTTCTTCGTCCGATGACCGCGGGAACGCACCCATGAGCGCCGCCGGGCCGTCCCAAGGCGCGAATTGCTCCCCCGCGGGGGGCAGCGCAGCGGCGCCAGCCGCAAGCGTGGGGGCACACCAATGACCGCCACCACCCTCGCTTCCCAGCTGCTGCAGCTCGCCATCGCGCTGGCGCTGGCGCCGCTGCTGGTCGGCTGGATCAACCAGTGCCGGGCGTGGCTCTCGAACCGGAGCGCGCCGTCGCTGATGCTTCCGTATTTCACGATCCGCAAGCTGTTCGTGAAGGACGCGGTCGTCGCCGAGAGCGCGTCGCCCATTTTCCGGATGACGCCGTACATCGTGTTCGCGGCGATGTGCTGCGCCGCGGCGATCGTCCCGTCGCTCGCCACCGACCTTCCGTTCGCGCTCGCCGCCGACGCCATCGCGCTGGTCGGTCTGTTCGCGCTCGCCCGCGTGTTCATCGCGCTGGCGGCAATGGACATCGGCACCGCCTTCGGCTCGCTGGGCGCGCGGCGCGAGATGCTGGTCGGCTTCCTGGCCGAGCCGGCGTTGCTGATGGTGCTGTTCACGGCGTCGCTGATCTCCGGCTCCACGTCGTTGCCGACCATCGTCGACACGCTCGCGCAACGCGAGCTCGCGATCTATCCCAGCCTCGCGTTCGCCGGCGTCGCGTTCACGATGGTCTCGCTCGCGGAGAACGCCCGTATCCCAATCGACAATCCCGCCACCCACCTCGAGCTGACGATGATCCACGAGGCGATGGTGCTCGAATACTCGGCCCGGCATCTCGCGCTGATCGAATGGGCCTCGGCGCTCAAGCTCTTCAACTATTCGTGCATCGGCATCGCCCTCTTTTTCCCGTACGGCATCGCCGCCGCCGGCGGCGGCTGGCTCGCGATCCTCGGCGCCGCCCCCGCGCTCGTTGCCAAGCTGGCACTTGGCGGGTTCCTGCTCGCGCTCATCGAGACGCTGTCGGCGAAGATGCGGATCTTCCGCGCCCCGGAGTTCCTCGGCACCGCGTTCCTGCTGGCGGTGCTGGCGATGCTCGTCAACCAGATGCTCGGCAGCTAGCCCCGGTCCCGCGATGGCCGTACCTCCGCTCTACGCACAGTTCATCAACCTGCTGGCGGCAATCTTGCTGCTGCTGGCATTCGCGATGCTGACGCAGCGGCGGGTGCTCTCGCTCGTCAATCTGTTCGCTGCGCAGGGACTGGCTCTCGGCGTCTCGACGGCAATCGTGGCGTACGGTACGGGCCAGGGGCATCTCTACGCCTCCGCGGGCCTGACCCTGGCGCTGAAGGTGGTGCTCCTGCCGTGGCTGCTGCACCGATTGATCCGCAAACTCGACGTGAAGTGGGACATCGAGGGTCTCATCAACATCCCGACGACGATGCTGATCGGCATCGTGCTGGTCGTCTTCTCCTTCAACCTCGCCTATCCGATCTCGCAACTCGCGAGCACCGTCACGCGCGCGACGCTCGGCATCGCGATGGCGAGTGTGATGCTGTCCTTCCTGATGATGATCACGCGCCGCAAGGCGCTGCCGCAGGTGATCGGCTTCCTGGCGATGGAGAACGGCCTCTTCTTCGCAGCCACCAGCGCCACCTACGGCATGCCGATGGTCGTCGAGCTCGGCATCGCGCTCGACGTGCTCGTCGGCATGCTGATCCTGGGCGTCTTCTTCTTCCAGATCCGCGAGCAGTTCGACAGCCTCGACTTGAAGCACCTCGAAAAACTGAGGGAGGGCGAGTGAGCGCGGCGGGCAACGCCAGGCCCGAAGGGCGCGTCGCCGCGCGACCGAGTGCGCCCGACCCGCAACCCCTCGTCATGGACTGCCGGCACAGGGAAGGCGCGTAGGTGATCGAGATCCTCGCCGTCCTCGGCTTTCCGCTCGCCGGCGCGGCGGTGCTCGCCCTCGTCGGCGAGCGGCGGGAGGCGCCGGCGGTCAATGTCGCCGTCAGTTTCCTCACGTTCGCTGCCGCCGTCGCGCTGACCGTGCGCGTGATCGTCGACGGGCCGCTGCTCGTCCTCGACCGACAGTTCTTCGTCGACCCCTTCAATGTCTTCCTGGTGGCGCTCACCGCCTTCGTCGGATTCACCACGGCGATCTTTTCGCGCCCGTACATGCGGATCGAGCAGGAGCACGGGCGCCTCACTGCGGGCAGGCTCCGCCTCTACCACAGCATGTACCAGCTCTTCAACGGCACGATGCTGGTCGCGCTGCTGACTAACAACATGGGCATCCTCTGGGTGGCCATGGAGGCGGCAACGCTCACGACCGTGCTGCTGGTCTCGCTCTACCGAACCCCGGCGAGCCTGGAGGCCGCGTGGAAGTACTTCATTCTCTGCGGCGTTGGCATTGCCCAGGCGCTGTTCGGCACGATCCTGCTCTACTTCGCGGCCGAGAAGGTGCTGGGGGCGGGCGGCGGCGCGCTGCTGTGGACCGAGCTCGACCACGTCAAGGGCCAGCTCGAGCCGACCGTTCTGTCGATCGCCTTCGTGTTCCTGCTGGTCGGATACGGAACCAAGGTCGGCCTCGTGCCGCTGCACAACTGGCTGCCCGACGCCCATGCCGAGGGGCCCACACCGGTGTCGGCGGTGCTCTCCGGGCTGCTGCTCAACGTCGCGCTCTACGCCGTTGTCCGCTGCAAGGTGCTGGTCGAGGGCTCGCTGCACACGTCCTTCGCCCGCGAGCTGATGATGGGCTTCGGCCTGCTGTCCGTCGTCGTCGCGGCACTGTTGCTGTCGCGACAGAAGGACGTCAAGCGCCTGTTCGCGTATTCGTCGGTCGAGCACATGGGCATCATCACGTTCGCATTCGGCATGGGCGGCCCCGTGGCCAACTTCGCGGCGCTGCTGCACATGACCGTCCATTCGCTGACCAAATCCGCGATATTTTTCACCGTCGGTCACGCGGCGCAAAAGACCGGCACCCAGATGATGGCCGAGATCCGCGGCCTGATCACGTCGAGCCCGATGCTGGGCTGGGGGCTCGTGCTCGGAACCCTCGCGATCCTCGGCATGCCGCCATTCGGCGTCTTCGCGAGCGAGTTCCTGATCCTGGTCACCGCGATGGGCGAGCAGCCGTGGGCGACGCCGTTCCTGCTCGCATCGCTCGGGCTCGCGTTCGCCGCCGTCTTCTCCAAGGTGCAGCCGATGGTCTTCGGCGAAACGACGGCGAAGCGGCTGCCGGTGCGCCCGGCAATGATTCCGGTTTACATCCATCTGGGCCTCGTGCTGATGCTGGGGCTCTGGATCCCGCCATTCCTCGCCGACTGGTACCGGCAGGCGGCGCGGCTTATCGGCTAGCATGAACAGCCCCCACGCTCACTGCGTTCGCTGCCCCCCGCGGGGGCGCACAGTGCGCTTCGGGCGGCCGTGCGCGCACTGACGTGGATCTCGCCCGACTCGGATTCGCCACCGCCGCGCTGCCCGCGCCCGTGCCGGCGCGGCGCTGCCCGGTCAATGCGATGGGCCTCCTGTCATCCTGCCGCGTCGCCTGGGAGCAGGGCGCGCATCTCGTCGCGCTGTGGGCGAGCGACGACAGCGACCGCGAGCGCGGCTATACGCTCAGCGTCGTGGTGCAGGACGCGGACGGCCTCGTCATGTTCGAACACACGCTGCCGACCGGCGATTCGACGTACCCCGATCTCGCCGTCGTGTTCCCGGCCGCGAACCGGATGCAACGCGCGGCGTTCGATCTCGTCGGCATCGCGTCGGAAGCCGAGGATCAGCGGCCGTGGGCGTGGCAGGCGAGCTGGCCCATCGACCGCTACCCGCTCCGCCGCGGTTTCGAGACTCTGCCGACTTGGCAGCCCGGCCAGGAGGAGTACGCCTTCGTCCGCGTCGAGGGCGACGGCGTGCACGAGATCCCCGTCGGGCCGGTCCACGCGGGAATCATCGAGCCGGGCCACTTCCGCTTCCAGGTCGTCGGGGAAAAGGTGCTGCGGCTGGAGGAGCGCCTGGGATTCGTGCACAAGGGCATCGAGAAGCGATTCGAGGGGATGACCGCGCTCACCGGCCACCGGCTGGCGGGCCGGGTCTCGGGCGACAGCACGGTTGCCTATGCGTGGGCCTACTCGCAGGCGCTGGAGGCGATCGCCGACACGATGCCGCCGCCGCGCGCCCTCTGGCTGCGCGCGCTCGCGCTCGAGCGCGAGCGCATCGCCAATCACCTGGGCGACCTCGGCTATCTCGGCAACGACGGCGGTTTCGCGTTCGGCCTCGCGCAGTTCTCGCGCCTGAAGGAGCAGGTCCTGCGCGCGAACGCCGCGCTGTTCGGCCATCGGCTCGCAATGGATTACGTCGTGCCGGGCGGCGTCGCGCGCGACGTGTTGCCCGAGGCCGCTGCCGCGATCCGCGCGGAATGCGAAATGCTGGAGCGCGAGGTCCGCACGCTGCAGGACATCTACGACGAGCACGACGGCCTCCAGGATCGCTTCCGCGCCTGCGGCATCGTGTCGCCCGCGCTCGCGGCACAACTCGGCTTGACCGGCCTCGCTGGCCGGGCGAGCGGGCAGGCGCGCGACCTGCGCTGTGATTTTCGGGCGCCGCCGTACGATGCGCTCGGCGCGCACATGGTCACGGCGGACGGAGGCGACGTGCTCGCGCGGGTCGCGGTGCGCTTCGGCGAAATCCGGGAATCGCTGCGGCTGCTGCGCGCAATCGCCGACGCGCTCCCCGATGGGCCCACCGGTGTCGATCTCCCGGAGCCACCGGCATTCAAGAAGAGCCTGGGTTACGTCGAAGGCTGGCGCGGACCCGTGCTGGTAGCCCTCGAATGCGGGCCGGGCGGGACCATCCGCCGCTGCCGTCCGCACGACCCTTCGTGGGTGAACTGGCCCGTGCTCGAGCATGCGGTGATCGGCAACATCGTTCCCGACTTTCCGCTGATCAACAAGTCGTTCAACCTCTCCTACAGCGGGCAGGACCTCTGATGCTCCACATTCTTCGCCAGATCGCGAAAACCGGCATCAAGACCGAACCGTCGCCCGAGGCGGATGACAGCATGGTCGTCGCCGCGCGGTTGCAGCAGAACATCCTGCGCACGCTCGGGCGGGCGCTGACCATCCGCCAGGTCGACGCCGGCTCCTGCAACGGCTGCGAGCTCGAAATCCATGCACTGGGCAACCCGTACTACAACATCGAGGGTCTCGGCATCAGGTTCGTCGCAAGCCCGCGGCACGCCGACATGCTCCTGGTGACAGGCCCGGTGTCGAAGCACATGGCGATCGCGCTGCAGCGGACCTACGACGCCACGCCGGATCCGAAGCTCGTGGTCGCCGTGGGCGACTGCGGCTGCAGCGGCGGCATCTTCGGCGAGAGCTATGCCTCCCTCGGCCGCGTGGCCAACGTCATCCCCGTCGACGCCGAGATTCCGGGGTGCCCACCGACGCCGACGGCACTGCTGCAGGGCATTCTCGCGGCGATCCGCAAGGCCGCGCCGGGGAGAAGTTCATCGCCAACCCGCACCCGCTAGTGAAGATTCGTTAAACTGCGCGCAGGAATCGCGATCTGTCACGCGCCTTTGCTCCCTGCGCCCTTTCGATGCCTCTCGCCCGACTCGTACGCCGGATTGCGCTCCTGCTGTTCGCGGCGCTGTGCGCCGAACCGGCCTTCGCGCTGGGCGAGACCTACGCCGGCCAACTGGAGCCCAGCGGAGGCAAGACGCCGATCCCGATCGTCGTCGAGATGCAGGAGTCGGGCACGTTCCTGACCGGCAAGGTGAAAGCCTCGGCCCCCATTGAGGTAACCGCGGCAATCGAGTCCGGCAGAAGTATTGGCGGCCAGTGCAGTTTCAACGTGCCGTTGAAACCCGCAGGTTTGCTGCGACTTTCCGGAACCTGCGAGGCGGCCCGATTCTGGGGTATTTACAGCGTGCGCAATGCACAGGGCAAGATCGTGTCAGGAGGCAGTTTCGGGCTCGATCGCAAGACGGCGGAAGCTGCAATCGGGAGCGGCGCGCGGAGCACCCGTGACCCGACCAAAGCCACCGCCTGCATGGCGGCGAACACCCGGTGCCTGAGCGCATGCCCCCGTGGCGACGCCAACGCCGAGTTCTTGTGCGCGAACCACTGTCGCAGCAAACTCCGGGCTTGCAAAGGGCCGGCCAGCAAGTACTCCTCTGCCATCGAGTAGCGCAGGGGGCAGAGGAGATCACTGCTCACTCCCGCGTCGAGCGTTCGTATCGGACGTCGGGCTCGCCTTCCTCGTTGCTGGTCCCGTCGCCGAACGCGACGGCGACAAAACCGTGCCGCTCATAGAAGCGGCGAGCACCCGCGTTACGCGCGAACGTGTACAGCCTGAGGATTGGCGTCGCGACGGCGGCTTCCGCCAGGATCAACTCCAGCAGCTTCGAGCCGATGCCGCGCCCGGTCCATCCCGGTTTCACATACAGCTGCATCAGCCAGGCACCGTCCCGAGCGGCGAACGCGACGATTTCGCCGTCGACCTCCGCCAGGCGCACCGAATATCGCGCGAACGCGGTGTCGCGCATCCAGGCGCGCGTCTCCGCCTCCGAGTGCGGATCGCGCAAGCCGGGGAGCATCGCGCGGCGCGATGCGAGATATACGGTCGCGGTGGCGTCCGCATCCGCCGCGAAATCGGTGGCGCGCGGCCGGCGGATTCGAACGACCCGTTGCGCGCTCATTGTTGCTCCCTCGCGCTGTGCGCGGCCCCCGCGAAAGGGACTTCGCCTTCCCTGGGGCGGCCCGGCCGCAGGCTCATCACAGCAGGTCGCCCGACGCCTTGCGGCGGCGGCCGGAGCGTGACGCCGAAGGCAGAGTGATATCGCGCGCCACGCCGTCGCCGCGCGCCCGGCGTCCCACATGCGCGTCGAGGACGGGCTTAAGATAGCGGCCCGTGTAGCTCCCGGCGGTCCGGGCAATCTCGTCCGGTGGGCCCTCGACGAGGATCGACCCGCCGCCTGCTCCGCCCTCCGGGCCGAGGTCGATGATCCAGTCAGCCGTCTTGATCACGTCGAGATTGTGCTCGATGACGACCACCGTATTGCCATGGTCGCGCAACCGGTGCAGCACGGTGAGCAGCATCTCGATGTCGTGGAAGTGCAGACCCGTTGTCGGCTCGTCGAGGATGTACAGCGTGCGCCCGGTGTCGCGCTTCGACAGCTCGAGCGCGAGCTTCACGCGCTGCGCCTCGCCGCCGGAAAGCGTGGTCGCCGACTGGCCGAGCGTGATGTAGCCCAGCCCGACGTCGAGCAGGGTCGAGAGCTTGCGCGCGACCGAGGGCACCGGCTCGAAGAACGGGAACGCCTGTTCGACCGTCATCGCCAGCACTTCGTGGATGTTCCGGTCCTTGTATCGGATCTCGAGCGTCTCGCGGTTGTAGCGTTGGCCGTGACAGACGTCGCAGGGCACGTAGATGTCGGGCAGGAAGTGCATCTCGACCTTGATGAGGCCGTCGCCCTGGCAGGCCTCGCAGCGGCCGCCCTTGACGTTGAACGAGAAGCGCCCGGGGCCGTACCCGCGCTCACGCGCCGCCTTGACCTGCGCGAAGAGCTCGCGGATCGGCGTGAAGAGGCCGGTGTAGGTCGCCGGATTCGAGCGCGGCGTCCGGCCGATCGGGCTCTGGTCGACGCTGATCACCTTGTCGAAGAACTCGATGCCGTGCATGTCGTCGTACGGCGCGGGCTCGGTCGTGCTGCCGTAGAGGTGCCTTGCCACCGCGTGGTAGAGCGTGTCGTTGATCAGCGTCGACTTGCCCGAGCCCGACACGCCCGTGACGCAGACGAAGACGCCCACGGGCAGGCGCAGCGTGACGCGTTTGAGGTTGTTGCCCCGCGCGCCTTCGAGCGTCAGCATGCGACCCGGGTCGGCACGATGCCGGCGTGCCGGCATCGGAATCTGCCGGTGGCCCGCGAGATACTGGCCGGTCAGCGAATGTGGCGCCAGGCGAATCTCCTCGGGCGTGCCCTGCGCGACGACCTGGCCGCCGTGCTCCCCCGCACCGGGTCCCATGTCGACGATGTAGTCGGCTGCGCAGATCGCGTCATGGTCGTGCTCGACGACGATCACGCTGTTGCCGAGATCGCGCAGGTGCTTCAGCGTCGCGAGCAGCCGGTCGTTGTCGCGCTGGTGCAGACCGATCGACGGCTCGTCCAGCACGTACATGACGCCGGTCAGTCCCGAGCCGATCTGGGATGCCAGCCGGATCCGCTGCGCCTCGCCGCCGGAGAGCGTCTCCGCCGACCGGTCGAGGGCCAGGTAGTCGAGCCCGACGTTGTTCAGGAATTCGAGCCGGCTCACGATTTCCTTGATGATCCGGTCGGCGATCGCGTGCTTCTGGCCGTCGAGCGTCAGCCGGCCGAAGTGGACGGCCGCCTCCCGCAATGGCAGGCCCGAGATTTCGTAGATTGCGCGGGCCTCCGCCCCCGTGCCGACCTTGACGTGCCGGGCCTCGCGCCGCAGCCGCGTACCGGTGCATTCAGGGCAGGGCTTCGAGTTGAGGTACTTCGCGAGCTCCTCGCGCACCATCAGCGAGTCGGTCTCGCGGTAGCGGCGCTCGAGGTTCGGGATGATGCCCTCGAACACGTGCTCGCGCACCATCGGCTTGCCGCGGTCCGAGAGGTACGCAAACGGAATCTTCTCGTCCCCGCTCCCGGTCAGGATGATCTGCTGCACCCGCTCGGGCAACCGGGCGAACGGCCGCTCGAGGTCGAAGCCCACGTGCTTGGCGAGGCTGCCGAGCATCTGGAAATAGAACTGGTTGCGGCGGTCCCAGCCCTTGATCGCGCCCGATGCGAGCGAGAGCTGCGGAAACGCCACGACGCGCTTTGGATCGAAGAAGCTGATGCTGCCTAGTCCATCGCAGCGCGGGCAGGCGCCCATCGGATTGTTGAACGAGAACAGGCGCGGCTCGAGCTCCGCAAGCGCGTAGCTGCAGATCGGGCACGCGAACTTCGCGGAAAAGAGGTGCTCCCGGCCAGTGTCCATCTCGACTGCGATCGCGCGGCCGTCGCCATTGCGCAGCGCCGTCTCGTAGGACTCGGCAAGCCGCTGCTTCAGGTCCGCGCGCACGCGGAGCCGGTCGACGACGACCTCGATCGTGTGCTTGCTGTTCTTGGCGAGCCGCGGGACCGCGTCGATCTCGTGCACCTTGCCGTCGGCGCGCACGCGGACGAAACCCTTGGCCCGGAGCTCGACGAAGAGGTCGAGCTGCTCGCCCTTCCGGCCGACGACGACCGGCGCGAGGATCATCAGCTTCGTTTCCTCGGGGAGCGCCAGCGTCGCGTCGACCATCTGCGAAATGGTCATCGCGGAGAGCTTCTGCTCCGGATGCTCGGGGCAGTACGGATCGCCGACCCGCGCGTAGAGCAGCCGCAGGTAGTCGTGGATCTCGGTGACGGTGCCCACGGTCGAGCGGGGGTTGTGCGACGTCGCCTTCTGCTCGATCGAGATCGCCGGGGACAGCCCCTCGATCAGGTCGACATCGGGCTTCTCCATCAGCTGCAGGAACTGCCGCGCGTAGGCGGACAGCGACTCGACGTAGCGGCGCTGGCCCTCGGCATAGAGCGTGTCGAACGCGAGCGAGCTCTTGCCGGAGCCGGACAGGCCCGTGACGACGATCAGCCGATGGCGCGGCAGGTCGAGGTTGACGTTCTTGAGGTTGTGCGTGCGCGCGCCGCGGATGCGAATGTATTCCATAGCGTAGGTCTTAGGCCATCCGGCGCATGCCGGGCATGGGGGCAACCTGCTACTATACCGCCATTCCGCAGTCATTTCTAAGCTGCGTTGCCGCGTTCGGCGTCACCTCTTCCATCGCCCCTTTCGTTCGCCCCATGCCGCACGACCGCGCGCCCCCTGCCGACGCGACTGCCGTGGCGGTGCGCATGACGCCCACCGAGCGTCGCGCCACCGCCGGCCTCGCCGGGATCTTCGGCCTGCGAATGCTCGGGCATGTTCATCGTCCTGCCCGTGCTCGCGCTGTACGCCGAGACGCTCCCCGGCGGCCGTGACCACACGCTGGTCGGTCTCGCGCTCGGCGCCTACGGGCTCACGCAGGCAGTGCTGCAGGTTCCGTTCGGCTGGGCCTCCGATCGCTGGGGCAGGAAACCCGTCATCGTCGCGGGGCTCGTGATCTTCGCGCTGGGCAGCTTCATCGCCGCCTGGGCACCGACCATCCTCTGGACCATCGTCGGGCGCACCGTGCAGGGCGCGGGCGCGATCTCCGCGGCGGTGATCGCGCTTACGGCCGACCTGACGCGCGACACCGTCCGCTCGCGCGCGATGGCCGCGATCGGCATGACGATCGGCTCGACGTTCGCGCTTTCCCTCGTCGTCGCGCCCGCGCTCACGCCCATCATTGGCGTGCCCGGCATCTTCGTGCTGACCGGCGTGCTCGCGCTGGGCGCGATCGTGCTGCTGCTGCGCATGGTGCCCGACCCGGGCGCACCGTCGCGGCCCCAGGACACGCCGGCGCAATGGCGGCGCGTGCTGATCGACCGCGATCTCCTCCGTCTCAACTACGGCATTTTCGCGCTGCACGCGGCGCTGATGGCCCTGTTCGTGCAAGTGCCGTTCATGCTGCGCGACAACGGCGTCGCCGCGGCCCGGCACTGGCTCGTCTATCTGCCGGTGCTGGCGGCGTCGGTCGTGCTGATGATGCCGGCACTCTGGCAGGCGGATCGACCGGGTCGTGGCAAGCCAGTGTTCGTCGGCGCCGTGGCCGTGTTGTTCACCGGGCAGGTCCTGCTGGCCTTGGCGGGCGCGTCGCTGCCGCTGATGCTGGTCGCGCTCGTCGTCTTCTTCAGCGGCTTCAACCTGCTGGAGGCAACGCTGCCCTCGCTCGTTTCGAAATTCGCACCGCCGGCGGTCAAAGGTGCCGCCACCGGCGTGTATTCCAGCGTGCAGTTCCTCGGCGCCTTCGTCGGAGCCGCCGCCGGCGGTTGGCTTTCGCAGTGGCACGGCGCGGCGGCGGTTTTCGGGTTCGGGCTCGTGCTGACCGCGATCTGGCTGGCCGTCAGCGCGACCATGTCGGCGCCGCCGACTTTCAAGCAGGGCAACTATTCGATGGGAGAAACGTGATATGGCCTCGGTAAACAAAGTGATCCTGATCGGCAATCTCGGCCGCGATCCGGAGACGCGCTACACGACCGGCGGCGACGCCATCGCCAACCTCAACATCGCCACCAGCGAGCAGTGGAAGGACAAGAACGGCGAAAAGCAGGAGAAGACCGAATGGCACCGAGTGGTGCTGTTCGGCCGGCAGGCCGAAATCGCCGGCGAATATCTGAAAAAGGGACGCTCGGTCTACATCGAGGGCAGGCTGCAGACGCGCAAGTACACCGACAAGGACGGCGTCGAGAAGTACTCGACCGAAATCGTCGGCGACCGGATGCAGCTGCTCGGCAGTCGTGAAGGAGGCGGCGGCGACGCCGATTTCGGCGGCGCAGGCGCAGGCTCGCGCTCGAGCGGCGTCGGCGGCAGCGGCGGTGGCAGTGGCGGCGGCGAGTGGCGGCGGAAAACCGGGCGGCGGGGCCAAGCGGTCCAACCCCGACGACCTCGACGACGACATCCCGTTCTAACGGCGTCCGTGGTTGCCCTCCGCGCAGCGCAGGACGCGCGCGCAGGCCCAGTTCAGCCGCGGGCGACGGCGGCCATCGACAACAGATCGGCTTCGGCGCGCGGCGGCCCGTCGATCACGCCCCCGCCCAGGCAGACATCGCCGACGTAGAGCACCAGGTACTGCCCGGGTGTCGGCGCCCACTGCGGGGCGTCGAAGATCGCCCGGCAACGCCGGTCTTCCCCGAGCTCGACACGGCAACTCGCGTCGGGCATCCGGTATCGCGTCTTCGCGCCCAGGCGCTGCAGCACTGTTGCGACCGGTGGCGTTCCAGCGATCCAATGCAATTCCTGCGCCTCGACCGTCGCCTGGCAGAGGAGCGGATGGCCGTGACCCTGCACGACGAGCAGGACATTGCGCGAATGATCCTTGCCCGCGACGAACCACGGCAGGTCGCTGCCTTCCTTCGTCCCGCCGATCCCCAGACCCTGCCGCTGGCCGAGCGTGTAGTAGGCGAGACCGTGATGGCGCCCGACAACCATGCCGCCCGGCGTTTCGATCGGTCCCGGTGTCCTTGGCAAATACTTCGCCAGGAAGTCGCGAAAGGGCCGCTCGCCGATGAAGCAGATGCCCGTCGAATCCTTCTTGGCCCAGGTGGGAATGCCTTCGCGTTGCGCGATCGCGCGCACTTCCCGCTTTGCAATTTTCCCGAGCGGAAACAGCACCGGTGCGAGCTGCTCCTGCGTCAGCTGGTGCAGGAAGTAGCTCTGGTCTTTGGTCGCGTCAAGTGCCTTGAGCAACTCGATTCGCGTCCCGCTCCGGCGCACCCGCGCATAGTGACCGGTCGCGATGTGGTCGGCACCCAGCGAGCGCGCATGGTCGAGGAACGCGCGGAACTTGATCTCGCTATTGCACAGCACGTCCGGGTTCGGCGTGCGGCCGGCGCCGTATTCGCGCAGGAAATGCGCGAATACGCGCTCGCGGTACTCGCGCGCGAAGTTGACGGCCTCCAACTCGATGCCGATCACGTCGGCGACGGAGGCGGCATCGACCAGATCCACGCGCGATGTGCAGTACTCGTCGGTGTCATCGTCCTCCCAGTTCTTCATGAACAGGCCGACAACGTCGTACCCCTG
This sequence comes from uncultured beta proteobacterium, assembly GCA_963823215.1. Taxonomy (GTDB): domain Bacteria; phylum Pseudomonadota; class Gammaproteobacteria; order Burkholderiales; family Casimicrobiaceae; genus CAIWHR01. The sequence continues at coordinate 143,164 of CAWGKT010000008.1, read as the reverse complement.
CTGTTTCAGCAGCCAGGCCGCGACCGACGAATCGACGCCGCCCGACATGCCGACGATCACGCGGGCCTTGCGCGGCATCACATTTCCGTGACGAGGTCGAGCGGCCGCCGCAACCCGGCACGGTAGTCGTCGACGCACCGGAGCACGAGCGGGCTCCGATGCCTGTCACGATGCGCGACCAGATCGCCGTAGGGAAGCCACAGCGCCCGCAGAATGCCCCGGTCGAGCGTGCGATGCGCCTCGTGCGCGACGACGTCACCGGCAAAGGCAAAACGAACGAACGTGGCTCCGGTTGCCATGACCTGCCAGCGATAGATACCCACGAGCGCCGTCGGTGCGACGCGGTAACCCGTCTCCTCGAGCGTTTCGCGCACCGCGGCGTCCACCAGCGTTTCGCCGGTCTCCAGATGACCCGCCGGCTGATTGAGGCGGACGCCATCCCGCGTCTCTTCCTCGACCAACAGGAACGCGCCGTTGTGGACGACAATCGTCGCGACGGTCACGGCCGGTCGGGTCAGCTGGTTTTCACGCATGGCGTCGGATTGCGCATTGTGTCCGTCCGGACGGCAAAAAGGCAGGGTCGAGACCCTGCCTTTTTGTTCAGATACGGGCGAAGCCGGCCAAGTTCCCGGCTTCGTCCAGGCGCGCCTACTTCTTCGGAGCGGCCGACTTGTCGGCAGCAGCCGCCGGGGCGGCAGCGGGAGCAGCAGCCTTGTCCGCGGCGGCCTTCTTGTCGGCGGCCTTCTTTTCGGCGGCCTGCTTGTCCGCGGCGGCCTTCTTGTCGGCGGCGGCCTTCTTGTCGGCGGCCTTCTTGTCGGCGGCGGCCTTCTTGTCGGCGGCCTTCTTGTCAGAGGCGGCCTTCTTGTCGGCGGCCTTCTTGTCGGCGGCGGCCTTCGCGTCATCCTTCTTCATGGCATCTTTCGTCGTCTCCGACTTGGCCGGGGCGGCCATTGCCGGAGCGGCGGCCGGCGCCGTTGCCTTGGCAGGCGGCGTCGCGGGAGTAGCAGCCGGGGCGGGCGCCTGGGCGGCGGCGGTGGCGGCAACGGCCGCAGCGATCAATGCAACGATAAGCTTGCTCATTTTCGTTTCCTAGGTGGTTGGTTTGGGTGGGACGTGCGGTACAGAAAATGTTGACAAAACCTTTGAATTTTAAACACTTTCGCCTCGACTTGCAACCGATATGCCTGCTTTCAGGCAACCGGCCGCGAGCCATTGCCGCCGTTAACGGTCTTTCCCGCCGCGCGGTTGACCTCCGTGTCAAATAAATGCGCCCGAAGTGGATCGGCAGCCCCCCTCAGCGCCCGCCCGGCCGCCCGAATGGCGCTGTGCGCCCCCACTGGGGGCAGCGAACGCAGTGAGCGTGGGGGCCGTCAATCAGCGCCCGCTCGGTCACCCAAAGGGCGCTGTGCGCCCCCACTGGTGGCAGGCAAGGCCGTGACATTGCGGGCCGTCCATCACCGCTCGAAATCCATGCCCTGCTGGAGCCAGGCCCGGAGCATCGGCACCGTGATGGGCCGCTTGGTAGCGAGCGAATGCCGGTCCAGGGCAACGAGGATTTCGATCAACGCGCCCATGTCGCGACGGCCGTGAGCCAGCAGGTACCCGATGACCTCGTCTGCCAAGCGAAAGCCGCGTGCCCGCGCATAGGCGGCCAGCGCGGCAGGCTTGTCGGCATCGGAGAGCGGCGTGAGCTCGTAGACGAGGCCCCAACCCAGGCGCGTACGGAGGTCTTCGCGCAGCGGCAGTACCGCCAGCGGCAACCGGCTCGCGGTGAGGAGGTGCCCGCCGTGTTCGCGAAGGCCGTTGAAGAGCGTGAACATCCGCGCCTGCGCTTCGGGCGAGGCGTGCTCGATGCCGTCGATCGCGACCACGGTCTGCCGAGTGAGCGTCCTGGGATCCTGTGCGAGCAGCTCTCCGGGCTCCGCCACGAACACAGCCGCGCCGTTACGCGCCTGAATGTGGTCAACGGCGGCACGCAGCAGGTGCGTCTTGCCGGTGCCAGGCGAGCCCCAGAGCATCACGCCGGTTTCCGCCGCGTCGGCCGTCGCCAGTGCCTTCACCGCGGCAAAGGCCTCGGCATTGTCGCCGGGCAGGAAATTGGCGAACGATGGCGGCTCGGGAGGCGCGAGTTCGAAGACGAGTTGTTCGGTCACTTGCGTAGTAAGTCGAAAGTTCGCTTGATCGCCTGCGGCGGCCCGGCGCAGGCTGGATCGCCGGCAGACGCCGCTGCGAATCCGGTAAAATTGTCGAAGCGTTGCACTCTACCCCGTTGCCGACGCTTGGCTCAATCCCGGCTCCCTCGATCCCGTGCCCCGGACCGAGGCCGCCCTTCCCCGCCACCCATGACCTCGCCCGTTCCCGCCCCGCCGTCCCCCCTCTCGTACCGCGACGCCGGCGTCGACATCGATGCCGGCGACGCGCTCGTCGAACGCATCAAACCGTTCGCGGCACGAACGATGCGTCCCGAAGTGCTGGCCGGGATTGGCGGCTTCGGAGCGCTGGTGGAACTGCCGAAGCGCTATCGCGAGCCGGTGCTCGTTTCGAGCACCGACGGCGTGGGCACGAAGCTGAAGCTCGCGTTCGCGCTGAACCGCCACGACACGATCGGCATCGATCTCGTTGCGATGAGCGTCAACGACATCCTCGTCCAGGGCGCCGAGCCGCTGTTCTTCCTCGATTACTACGTGTGCGAGCGATTGGACGTCGGCGTGGCCGCCGACGTCGTCAAGGGCATTGCGGCTGGGTGCGAGCTGGCGGGCTGCGCCCTCATCGGCGGCGAGACAGCCGAGCATCCCGATGCCTTCGTTCCCGGCGAATACGACCTTGCCGGTTTCGCGGTTGGCGTCGTCGAAAAGTCGAAGGCCATCGCCGGCACCCGGATCTCCGAAGGCGATGTCCTGCTCGGCCTGGCGTCGAGCGGGCCGCACTCCAACGGCTTCTCGCTCGTCCGCCGCATCCTCGCGGTCGCGGGCGCCGACCTCACGGCGCCGGTCTCCGACGCCGCGGGGACGCGCTCGCTGGGTGAGGCATTGCTGGAGCCAACACGGATCTACGTGAAACCGATGCTCGCGGCGATGCAGAAGATCGACGTCAAGGGCATGGCGCACATCACCGGCGGCGGTCTGGTCGAGAACACCCATCGGATGTTCCCGGACCATCTGGCCGCCCGCCTGGAGCGCGCGCGCTGGCCGCGGCCGGCGATCTTCGAATGGCTGCAGCGTGCGGGAAACGTGGCCGACGCCGAAATGCACAGGGTGTTCAACTGCGGGATCGGCATGGTCGTCGTGGTCGCCGCCACGGAGGCCAGGCGAGCCGCGGAACTCCTCGGAGAAGCCGGCGAAACCGTCTACCGCATCGGCTCGGTAGTGCTGCGTGCTCCTGGCGCGCCCGGCACCGTCGTCGTCTAGATGAACGATTCCCACGCTCACGTCGTTCGCTGCCCACTGCGTCACCGGCAATGGCCATTCCACGCGTTACCGTCCTGACCTCCGGTCGCGGTTCGAACCTGGCGGCGCTGCTTGCGGCCGAACACGCCGGCCACCTCGGCGGGACGATCACTGCGGTCATCGCCAACCGGTCCGCAATTCCCGCGCTGGCAATCGCCGAGACGCACGGTGTCCCGGGCGTCGTCGTCCCGCACGGCGCATACCCGGACCGTGACGCGTTCGACGCCGCGCTCGCCGCGGCGATCGACGCGAGCGAGCCGGATCTCGTCGTGCTTGCCGGGTTCATGCGCATCCTCGGCCCGGCGCTGGTCAGCGCGTTACAAAGGCCGGATGCTGAATATCCATCCGTCGCTGCTGCCGGCGTATCCTGGACTCCACACGCACCGCCGCGCGCTGGCCGACGGCGTGCGCATCCACGGCTGCACCGTGCACTTCGTGACGACCGCGCTGGATCACGGGCCGATCGTCGCGCAGGGCGCCGTGCCCGTGCGGGACGGTGACGATGAAGACATGCTCGCCGCCAGAGTGCTCGCGGTCGAACACCGGTTGCTGCCGGCCGCCGTGCGCGCATTCTGCGCGGGCCGCCTCGTCATCGCCGGCAATCGAGTGCACGTCAAGGATGAACTTGTCCCCGCTGCTGCGCTCGAAGTGCCATCGCCGGGCACCTGACGCCATCCCTGACGCTTCGCCGTTGCCCCACGCTCGCGATGGCCGCCTCCACGCATCCGCCCGCCATTCCCGCGTTGATCCGCGCCATCGGTGGGCGCGCTCCGCGGCGCGGCCTGATCGCCGGGCTCGCGTTGTCGATCGCCGTGCACGCGGCATTCTCGTTCTGGCCGACAGACGCCGAGGCGCCGCCCGACACCGTTCCGCTGCAGGCATCGATCACACAGCTGCCGCCGCCACCCGCACCGGTGGCGGTGGCTCCGCCGAAGCCGCGCCCGAGGCCGCAGCGGGCTACGGCAACCCGCCCGCAGATCGAGCCGGTCGAGGCCATCGAGCCCGTCGCCGCGACGGAGCCCGAAGCTCCCCTGGCCGAGCCCACCGCCGACGCGATTGCTGCCGGGCCGCAGCCGCCGACGGAAACCGTTGCGGCGGAACCCGCGAGCGTTCTACCCAATCCACCGGCGAAGACACTTCCCGACCGCGTCGATCTCGTCTACAAGGCGTTTCTCGGCACGCAGGGCTTCCTCATCGGCGAGGCCGTCTACCGTTTCGAGCACACCGGAAACGAATACCAGATCACGACGATCGGCGAGGCGAAGGGGCTCGCCGCGCTGTTCCTGCGCGGGCAGGGGAAGCTCGAGAGCCGGGGCCTGATCACCGCCACCGGCCTGCGACCGCACGAGTTCGCGGTCGAAAGCGGGGAGCAGGGCACGGCGTGAAACCGCGATCTTCGACTGGGAAACCGGAATGGTGACGCTCTTCGAGCAGAAGTCCGAGGCGCTCGAGCAGTCGACGTTCGATCCGCTCACGCTGATGTGGCAGGCCTATTTCTCGCCGCCCGTCGACGACGTCCAGGACATCAGCATCGCGACGACGCGTCGCGTCGCCCGCTACACGCTCACGCGCGAGGCGGAAGAGACGATCGTGTGGGCGCAGGGCGAAATCGCGACCGAGCGCTGGCGGCGGCGTGAGCGACGACGGCAACCTGCACGCGACCATCTGGCTCGCGCCGTCGCTGCGCTACGTCCCGGTGAAGATGCGCGTGACCGGCTCGTACCGCGGCCTGCTGGAGGCCACGCTCGAGGCTACGCTCGATTCGATCCGCGTCGACGAAACGCTCGCCCGCCAATGACGCCGCGCGCGACGGTACGGGCGAACCAGGTAGCGGGCCTGGCGGCGGCGATCGCCGCGATCCGGCCGCTCCTCCAGCCGGCCGACACGCTGCTGCACCAGTTCTTCCGGCAGCACAAGGCGATGGGCCAGCACGACCGCGCGTTCGTCGCCGACGGCGTCTTCGCGTACCTCCGCCGGCGGCGCTCACTGGAGAGCCATCGCGCAGACGCAAAGCCCGCTGCACCTGGCGCTGGCTGTGCTCGTACGCGAGCTGGGGATCGGCTTGCGCGAATGCGAGGGAGCCCTGTCCGACGATGACGCGCTCTGGCTGCGCGCGTTCAAATCGCGCCTCGCCACGCCGCTTCCGCCGGCCGTCGCCGCCGATCTGCCGGACTGGCTCTGGGAGCGTCTGGGCGCCGCGTACGGCGACGCCGAACGCGCGGCGCTCGCCCACAGCTGGCTCTCCACCGCGCCGCTCGATCTGCGCGTCAACCCATTCAAGACGACGCGCGACGACGCTCGTGCCGCATTGGCCGCCTCCGGCATCGCGGCGGAACCGACACCGTACTCGCCGCTCGGCCTGCGCGTAGCCGGCCGCCCGGCGCTGGCGCGGCACCCGCTGTTCGCGGCGGGCGCGATCGAAGTGCAGGACGAAGGCAGCCAGCTCGTCGGCTTTCTCGTCGCGCCGAAGCGCACGGACATGGTCGTGGACTTCTGCGCCGGCGCTGGCGGCAAGACGCTGCTTCTGGGCGCACTGATGCGCTCGCAGGGTCGGCTCTACGCGTTCGACACCCACGATCGGCGCCTCGCGAACCTGAAGCCACGGCTCGCGCGCTCCGGGCTTTCGAACGTGCATCCGCAATTGCTGGCGCACGAGCGCGACACGAAGATCAAGCGCCTCGCCGGCAAGATCGATCGCGTGCTGGTCGACGCACCGTGCACGGGTTTCGGTACGCTGCGCCGAAATCCCGACCTCAAGTGGCGCCAGCCGGAGTCGGCGCTCGCGGAGCTCGCGGCCAAGCAGCGCGCGATACTCGCGGCCGCGGCAACGCTGGTGAAGCCTGGCGGGCGCCTCGTCTATGCGACATGCAGCGTGCTGCCCGACGAAAACGAAGCAGTCGTCGGCGCTTTCCTCGCCACGAATCCTGCCTTTGCACGCGGTGACGCGGCGGCCGAGCTGGCGCACGCCGGCATCGGGCTCGACACCGGGCCGGCACTGCGACTCTTTCCGCACCGGCATGGCTGCGATGGTTTTTACGCCGAGGTGCTAACGCGCACGGGATGACGCGCGACGATGCGGCAGCGGCGATCTCGGGCGCCAGTGAAATCCGGTAGACTTTCCCGATGATGACGCCGACCGTTCTCACCCACCTCGAGGCTGCGCTCGCCTCGCACGCCGGCTGGATCGAGCTCGCCATTGCTGCCGGCTGCTTCGTGATCGGCTGGATCCTCGATCGGCGCTGGCGCATCCAGTCCGTCTCCGAAGCGGAGGTCGTTCGCCTGGGCCTCGGCAGCGTGAACCGGCTGCTGCTGCCGCTCATCACGCTCGTGCTGATGGTCGTCGCGACCGTCGTTTTCGGTCGCTGGCATACGCCGTTCTTCCTGCCGATCGCCATTCCGCTGATCGTCGCGCTGGCGCTGATCCGGCTCCTCGTCTACGCGATGCGGGAGATCTTCGGCACGCCGGCATGGCTGCCGTCGTCGGAGCGCGTCGTGTCGTTCACGATGTGGGGCATCGTGCTGCTCCATTTCACCGGCGTGCTACCCGAGCTGTGGGCCGAGCTCGACGCGATGGTGATCCCGATGGGCAGCAAGCACGTCTCGGTGTTCGAGCTCCTCAAGGGTGCCGTCGTGCTGATCCTGACGATCTCGGGCTGTCTCTGGCTGTCCGGCGTTGTCGAGCAAAGGCTGCAAAAGGCGGCGCAAGTCGACAGCAGCGTTCGCGTGGTCATCTCCAAGCTCGTGCGCGCGTTGCTGCTGGCGGTTGGCGGACTGTTCGCGCTGCAGGCGGTCGGCATCGACCTCACGCTGCTGACGGTGTTCGGCGGCGCGCTGGGCGTGGGCATCGGCCTCGGACTGCAGAAGCTGGCGAGCAACTACATCGCCGGCTTCACGATCCTGCTTGACCGGTCCATTCACCTGGGCGACAGGATCACGGTGGACAAGTACTCCGGCGTCGTGACCCGACTGACTTCGCGCTACGTCATCGTGCGCAGCCAGGACGGCATCGAGGCGATCGTGCCGAACGAGACCCTGGTGACGACGATCGTTCTGAACCACGCCCGCGCAAAGCGCGAAATCCGGGTGGGACTGTCCGTGCAGGTGGCCCATGACGCCGACATCGAACTGGCGCTGAAGCTGATGGAGGCCGCGGCCCTGACCGAGCCGCGCGTGCTGAAGAACGCGCCGCATGCGCCGGCGGCGCTGCTCGTCCGATTTGCCGAGAGCGGGATCGATCTCGAGCTCGGAGTCTGGATCGACGATCCCGACAGCGGTCAGCTCGATCTGCGCAGCGCGCTCAACCACGCGATCTGGCGGTCGTTTCAAGCCAACGGCATCCGGATTCCGTTTCCCCAACGCGCGCTGCGCGTCGTCGGGCTACCGAACGGGTCGGGCGGGCCACCGGCAAACGTCCTCCGTGCCGATCCGGCGGTTTGAGGCCCGGTTGTCCGAGAGTGTCGTCCTTTCCGCAACGCCCTGTTTATTAAGACCCTATCCGCAGATATTCGAGACTCTGGTCGGTTTCGCGTATAATCGATCGTTTAAATCATGGGTTCGAGGCCACGCGCCGCAGCCCAAAAGAGGAACTCCCCGATGCCCTTCGATCTTCTCGGCTTTGCCGCGCACGGCCTGATGCCGCTCCCGTGGTGGGGCTATTTCGTCGTCGCGCTGGCGCTGACGCACGTCACCATAGCCTGTGTCACGATCTTCCTGCACCGCGCGCAGGCGCATCGGGCGCTCGACCTCGGCCCCACCGCCAGCCATTTCTTCCGGTTCTGGCTTTGGCTGACGACCGGCATGGTCACCAAGGAGTGGGTCGCCATCCATCGCAAGCACCACGCCAAGGTCGAAACGCCGGACGACCCGCACAGCCCCCAGACGCGCGGTATAAGGACGGTCTTCTGGCGCGGTACCGAGCTATACCGTGCGGAGGCGAAGAACGCCGAGACGATCGAGAAATACGGCCGCGGCACGCCCGACGACTGGATGGAGCGCAACGTCTACACGCGCTTCTCGTGGGAAGGGGTCGGCCTGATGCTCGTGGTGAATCTGATGCTGTTCGGCGGCGCCGGGCTCACGATCTGGGCGGTCCAGATGGCGTGGATTCCGATCACCGCGGCAGGCATCATCAACGGCGTCGGCCATTACTGGGGCTATCGCAATTTCGCATCCGCCGACGCGTCGACCAACATCGTGCCCTGGGGCATCCTGATCGGCGGCGAGGAGCTGCACAACAATCACCACGCGTACGGAACGTCGGCGAAGCTCTCTTCGCACTGGTACGAGTTCGATCTGGGCTGGACTTACATCCGAATCCTCGAAATGCTGGGCCTTGCGCAAGTGCGCAAGATCGCCCCGACGCTTCGGGTCGCGCCGACCGCCAAGCCGGCGCCGGATTTCGTGACGCTGCAGGTGGTGATCGCGAACCGCTACGCGGTTGCGACGGCCTATGCGCGCACGCTGAAGGAGACCTGTGCGGCCGAACTCGCCCGCCTGCGCGAGCGCGCCGGGCGCAGCGAGTTCGCCGACGTGCCCAGCATGCGCGGCCTGAAGCGCTGGCTGACCGGCGATACGGTCAGCGCCCTGCGCGAGCGTGAGCGCGCGGCGCTCGTCCGGGCAATGGAGAAGAGCCGCGCCCTTTCGACCATATACGCGATGCGCCAGGAGCTCAACGTGCTGTGGGAACGCTCGACCGAATCGAGCGAGCAGTTGCTCGCCCGGCTGCAGGACTGGTGTCAACGTGCAGAGGCCTCCGGCATCACCCCGCTCGCGCAGTTCTCGCTGCAGCTCAAGCGCTACGCGTAGCGGCGAGAGCGGCACCAATGCAAAAGGCCCGCCAACCGGCGGGCCTTTTGCATTTCGGATCCATTGGTTACTTGAGTTTCGTTTCCTTGTACGCCACATGCTTGCGGGCGACGGGATCGAACTTCTTGATCTCCATCTTCTCCGGCATCAGCTTCTTGTTCTTCATCGTCGTGTAGAAGTGGCCGGTGCCGGCCGACGACTCCAGTTTGATCTTTTCGCGCATGGTCGGGATCCTTCAGCGGGTCAGATGCGTTCGCCGCGCTCGCGCAGGTCGGCGAGCACGACTTCGATGCCGTTCTTGTCGATCGTCCGCAACGCGGCGTTGGTCAGGCGCAGGCGTATCCAGCGGTTCTCGCTCTCCAGCCAGAACTTGCGTCGCTGCAGGTTCGGCAGGAAGCGCCGCTTGGTCTTGTTGTTGGCGTGTGAAACGTTGTTGCCCACCATTGGGGCCTTGCCGGTGATCTGACAGACTCGAGCCATGGCTCGCTCCTTCGTGTTCGGGATCGTGCTTGAGTGTGAAGCCGATGATTATAGCCGAGATTCGAGTCCCCATTCAAGCGCTTAGTGCCCCTAACCGAGGGCGCCGAGGGCGCACTCCGCCGGCATGCGTGCCGCCCGGCGCTGTTCGCGCGGCGGGAGGCACGCAACCCACGGCCGCGTCGGCTGTCATTCGCCGGAGCGCGGCCCGTTCGCGGCGGGTTCCTGCCGCCGGTATTGCTGGCGTCGGGCCGTTGGCGCCGAAGTACCATCAGATGCTGGCCCGAAAAGGCCTTGTCCTCGACATACGCGACGTGGCCCAGGAGCTCGCCTAGGATTGCGCGCAGCGCCACGTCCGAATTCGAGTGCAAGATCGAGCGCCGCACGACCAGGACGTCGGGCGGCGATTGGAGAAGAGCGGGAAGCATTCGCTCCCGATATTGAGCTGGAAATGCGCTGTCGATGCCGTACAGCGAATCGACGAAAGGTCCCGGGGCCGGGCGCGCCGCGTAGAAATACAGACCATGGGCTCCGATCTCGAACACCGACGTGTCGAGCGCCATGGATGCAGCGAGGCGCTTGCCGAGAGTGCGTATCTCGGCAAACACCGCACCCGGGTATCCGTACTTCACCAGGACCGCAGTCTCGGCGTCGTAACGGACGAGCTGGGAAACCTGGCGCACTCCGACAGCGAGCACTGCGAGCACGATGCCTGCGCACAGCCAATAGCCGAGCCTTTGCCGCCGGATCGTCTGCGCGAGACAGAACGCGGCACCGGTGCCGATAGAAATCAGCGGCAGCCACAGCATGTAGTAATGTGGATAGAAGCGCCCGGAAAGCGACACCGAGAGCCAGGTTCCCAGCATCCACGCGAACATCAGGCGCCAACGCGCGTCCTTGCTACCGGAGAAACCGCCGATGATTGCCGCCAGCAGGCATGCATACAGAACAATGAATGGCAGCTGAGGTGGAGGCAGAAGCCCGAACGGCTTGATCCCGGCAACCAGACTGTCCAAAAGACTCTGTTGTTGGGTGGCGTAGGCGACCGAGGACCCGAACAATGCGTCCAGGACGGTGGGCAACCGGCCGGTTGCCGCGTACCAACCCAGCAGCACCGCCCATGCGGCCAGGGCGGCAGCCGCGATAATCGCCCAGGCACGCAATGCCGCCAGATCGAGTTTCGGGCCGGTGCCCGCGCTTCCCCGCGACGGCAGCAACACCGCGAAGAGGGCGGCGAGGAGCGGCGTGACGGCAATGAAGTGCTTGATCGACGACGCAGCGAAGAACAGCATGCCGGCCATGATCAGGTTGGAACGCGACGGTGCCGGGCGCTGAATCAGGAGGAGCGCGAACGCCCAGACCAATGCAGCGTTGATGAACACCTCCGCATTGGGCTGATTGGCCTGCGTGAAGAGATCGGCACCAACCAGTGTCCACGTGACGGCCGCCACCAGCCCACCCGGCACGTTTGTCAGCAAGCGGGCACAACGGTAGACACCAAGCAACGTCAGCACGGAGAACGTGCACCCCATCATGTACATGGCGAGTTCGCTCGCCCCGAACAGCCGGTAGAAGATTTCATTGATCCAAAGAGTGCCCGCGGGCCCGAACACCAACAGGTCAGCGTAATAGCGGGCGCCTGCCGCACCGCGCGCGGCGTAGGCCATCCGAATCGTCAGGTCGTTCTCAAGCGGCTCGTTGAAATAGCGGATTCGCCAGACGCAGATCGCCACCGCCAGCACGCCGAGAATCAATCCGGCGACCTGCGCCGACGGCTTTTCGCTTCCCCGCTCCATCGTGGACTCATCGCTCACCGCGGCTTCCTGTCAACGAACGCGCGCAGCCCCGAATGCAGGCCACCGCAACCGGCCGTCATGCCCTGACCCCGCGCAAGGGCGAAGTCTCGCGCGCGGCCTCCAGCGCGGCGTCGATGACCAGCTGCTGCTGTTTGCCGAGATCCGGCCACAGCGGCAGTCGGACCAGGCGGTCACTCAGGGCATTGGTGTGCTGCATCGATCCCACGGCTCGCCCGTATTTCTGCCCAGCCGGCGAGCTATGGAGCGGCACGTAATGGAACACCGTCTGAATGCCTTTCGACCACAGTGAGGCAATGAACGCCGTGCGGGCCTCGAGTCCCGGCAGCAGCAGGTAGTACATGTGCGCGTTGTGCTCGCAGTCCTGCGGAACGATCGGCCGTCGGACTCTGCCCTGCGCTTCCAGCTCCGCAAACGCTTCGTGATAACGCTCCCAGAGCACGAGACGCTGCGTGGTGATCGGCGTGGCGTCCTCGAGTTGTGCCCACAGGAAGGCCGCGATCAGCTCGCCCGGCAGGAACGACGAGCCGACGTCCACCCACGTGTACTTGTCCACCTGTCCGCGGAAGAACTGGCTGCGATTGGTGCCCTTCTCGCGGATGATCTCGGCGCGCTCCGCGAATTCCAGGTCGTTGATCAGCAACGCCCCGCCTTCCCCCGACGATGATGTTCTTCGTCTCGTGGAAGCTGAGCGCGGCCAGTTGCCCGAAGCTGCCGAGCGCCCGTCCTTTGTATCGGGCCATCAGACCCTGGGCAGCGTCCTCGATCACCAGGAGATTGTGGCGCTCGCGCGATTTCCATGATCGCGTCCATCTCGCAGCCCACGCCAGCGTAGTGCACGACCACGATCGCCCTGGTCCGCGGCGTGATCGCCGCCTCGATCGCGGGACTCGTCGATGTTGAGCGTGTCCGGGCGGATGTCCACGAACACCGGGCGTGGCCCCACGCAGCACGAACGCGTTGGCCGTCGAGACGAAATGTGAAGGACGGCATGATCGCCTCGTCCCCCGGCCCGACCTCCGCCAGCAGCGCCGTCATGTCCAGTGCCGCCGTGCAGGAGTGGGTCAGCAGCGCCCTCCTGGCCGAGTGCGCTGCTCGAGCCACGCATGGCACCTCTTCGTGAACGGCCCGTCTCCCGCCAGTTGCCCGGCCTGGTGCGCCTGGGCGATGTACCAGAGCTCCTTGCCCACCATGTGTGGGCGGTTGAACGGGATGCGTATGTCGTTAGCCATGACGGAATGCTCCAGATAGTAATGCAATCACTTGACGTTGGCCTCGGCGGACCGTACGCCCGCCGCGACCGATCAGCCGTTTGGCTTTCTTGCGACAATCAGTTGTGATCCGCCGACCGAAAGCCGTGCGCCGGCGACGAAAAGCGCGCGCTCAAGGTCCAGCGTCGCCTCGAAAGCAGTGTTGAGGAAGCGCGGGAGCCGGAATTCCGCGGGTGGCTCTGGCCCGCGATGCGCCGTCCCCAATATTCGGGCCATGGCGAGCACCGGCAGCAGAAATGTCAGAAACGAAGTTCTCGCCTCGACGTCGAATCCCGCGGCGACGACCGGTCGGGAAGCTCCCCGACCGAATAGCGGCGAAAATGTCCCGCGCTCCGGTCCTGCTCGCTCCACAGGAACATGTGCTGCGGAACCGTGATGATCGCGCACCCGCCCGGTTTGAGGGCCCGGAAGATCCCGGAGATAGCCCGCGCGTCGTGTTTGACATGCTCCAGGACGTCGAACGCGCCAATCGCGTCGAACTCCTCCTCAAACGGGATGTCGGTGGCGTCCATCTGAAAGAGGTGCGCTTCGGGATTCCTCTGCCTGGCGAACTCCAACCCAGTCACTGCGATTTCACTCCCCGACAGCGCAAGTTGCCCGAACCTTCGCCCGATCCCACGCAGGACGAATCCCGTTCCGCACCCGATCTCGCAGAACGACCTTGCGCCCGGACAATATTTGGCGATCGCCGCGACGATAAGCTTGTTGCGCCCTCGAAACCAGAAGCTCTCCTCTTCGAGGGTAGCCAGCAGACGAAACTCGTCCTGGCCGAAACCGCTCGCGCTCGCGCGTGCAAGCTCGGGCGCGAGCGCCACGAAGCCGTCGATCACCGCCGGTTGATGCGCGCATCGGGGACAGCGCCAATCCGGACTGTCGTAGCGTGCCCTGCAGCCCGGGCAGATCTTCAACCCTGGCTCGCCAGAGTGATGCCCGCGACGATCAGCGCCGGCCGGCCATCTTCGGCACCGTGATCGGCTCGCCGAACAACACCCCGCCTGCGGCGACGACAACGACGAACGTCAGTGCCACGAACGGATAGGCATAGCTCAGCTGGAACTTCGTCAGCACCGCCATCCAGAACACAGACGCAAGGAACGCCGCGGCGAAGCCCGACAGCACCCAGGGGTTCAGCACCAGCCGGAACAGGAACAGCACCATGTCTCCGCTCGGCATGGGGCGGCGCACCAGCAAGATTCACCTGCCACTTTACGACCAACTGGCCGTAGACAGTCAGCAATATCGTGACGCCGATGTAGGCATAGCCCGCTGCGCTCTGCATTCCTATTCCTTTCGCCATCCCCAGATGTATTCGGGGCTATCGGATCCAACATTGAACAGCAAGTCGACGATGCTGACCCCGTGCGCGAAGGGGGGAAACCGTTGCGGGTACTCGGGATACCCGGCGTAGGACTGCCATGCCAGTTCGATGCCGGCCTCCGCGAATCGCAAAGGGTCGATATATTCCTTGGCGGCCGGGCCAGACAGGTACCAAGATGCGCCGACCTTCTGCAGCAGGTCGATCAAGCGATCCTGCCGCACCCCCACCGGGCCGAACGCGCGCGATTCCGCGAACTCGGCACGAATGCCGAGCAGGTCCCGCGAGATCGCCTGGATCAGAAACTGGTTGAGCGCCGAAAGATTCGTCCACCGCCGCCCGAGGTAGACGTCCCTGAAGAAGTCCGCGTAACGCGAGAAATGCGGAGCGGCCGAATACCATTGGGCAATGGCCGCCCAGTGCTTCTCCTGCCAGGACGGGTCGACGAGCTCCACGTCGCAGATGCGCCGGCGGATGTCCGTGCCCACCGGAATGGTGAGCCAGCTCGCGCCCTTCGCGGTTTTCAGACGGTTCCGGTTGCGCCAATCGTTCTTCGTGTACTGGAGATCGTCGTAGAAGATGAAGAGGTCGACGCCGTTGATGATGTCGAAATATCCCTTCCACGGGAGGTAGTTCGACTGCAGGACGGCCACGCGCATCAGGTGACGATCTTCACGCCGGAGGTTCTGCCACCGATGCGGCAGCCGGCATATAGATTCTCGAAGAAATACGCCTCGAAGCCGGCTCGGTCCATTTCCGCTGCGATTCGGTCGATGTCGTAGGCCACCCGCCTCAACACGATTGTACCTGCGTCGAACAGCGCGTACGCCGCCCTCGCATCGCCATCGCGTGGTTGCCCGACCGATCCGGGATTGCAGTAGCTCTTCTCCCGAAAACGGGCGAGCACCTGCACGTGCGTATGCCCCGAGAAGAAGTATTTGCCGTCCAGTTCGGCGAAATACGCCTCGCGGATTTCGTGCAGGTACTCGTCGATCGGGTCGACCCATCCGCCGTGGACCATCGACAGGTTCGCAATGCGCAAAGTCCGTACCGAGTTTCCGAGCCACGCCAGGTTGTCGGCGGTCGTGATGCCGCGTTGAAAGTCGATGCACCGCGTAGCGGCGCCAGACCGCTTCGGTGCGGTGCCCGAGAGCAGGTATTGGTCGTGGTTGCCCATGAGGCTGCGCACGTTCCTGCGTCGAAGCACCTCGATGCACTCGTTGACCATGCAGTAATAGCCCGCCACATCTCCCAGGCAGACAATGTCGGTGCAGCCGGTCGCATCGACATCACGCAGCACTGCTTCGAGCGCCGGGTAGTTGCCGTGAACGTCAGAGATTATCGCGATCATAGAAGACCAGGTCCTCGATGTAGCGCACCGCGCGCCCCGACCGCAGCGGCCGCAGTGCGGGTGCCTTTCCCCTCAGGTAGTAGTCGATGCACATCTCGGCTTCGTTGAAGCCAAACGCGGTGCGCAGCGACGTCGACGAGGAAATGCGAGGGTTGATCTCGAGCAGGAGGTATCGACCCTCGTGCTCACGGAACTGGAAGTTCGTCGGCCCGACCGGACGGAACGTCTCCACCAGCCGGCCGATACGCTCGTCGAGCTCCGGAATCCGCGTCACGGTCGCCTTCACTGTCGCGCCTTCGCCGCTCAGCCGGCGACGGAACGTAATGGTTTGCGCGCAGGTTCCGTCGCCCAGCCCGAAGGCTCCAGTGGTGAATTCGCAGTCGTCGATGCCGACGATCCTCTGGACCATGAAGTTATCACCCGCGCGGCGGCGCCAGAAATCAAGCTCTTCTGGCGTTTTGATCTGCACGATTCCCTTGGACGCGTAGGACCGCCGCGGCTTGAACAGGAACGGCAGTCCCAGGTCCCGGGCGAGCTCGTCGAAGGCGCCTTCCGTTCGGGTCGGGATGACGTCGAACCCGCTGGCGGCAAGACGAGCGTGCATCTGCCACTTGTCCGCGGCAACACGCATCAGGTCGGGATTGTTCAACGCGAACCTGGCACGCGTCGGCTCGAGGCTCGCGATCTCGCTCGCCATCCGGGCCGCGTCCTGCTCGATGCCGGGGATGACCAGGTCGATGGCGCTGCCTTTCGATCAGGGCCGTCAGGCGGGCGACGTAATCCGGTGCAGCAGCCAGCGGCGCCTGCTCGAACCGGTCGCACCAATGCTGACCCACGGCATCGGGATACATGTCCATGCCGACTACTTCGACCTGCTCGGCCAGCGCCCTGAGCGAGCGCACGATGCCATACCCGATGACGGCCCCGACCCCGGTGACGAGAACACGAACCATGTCACATGGCGCGCAGGCCGTCGCGCATTCTCACCACGGCGCCGTGACGTCCGCTGTCCTGGCGCGTGCGGCCGCGCCGTGCGTCAACGCCATCCCCGGTCGCGTCATCGCCGATCGTCGTCCGTGATCATGGGGCCTGCCGACGTCACGCTTGCCATGGCTTCGAGACAGATCGCATTGGAGATTTCCGGAAGGTCGACCGCCACCGCAAGCAAGGCCTGCCAGACGGAAGGGGCAGATCGAGCGCTCGCATCTGGCCGGTCGTGAACGGCTTCAGCAGCAGTCCGCCGAGCCGCTCCACACGGTAGCCGGACTGCGCGACGAGCCCGGCAAGGCTGGAAGCGTCGAAGTATCTCCTGTGACCCAGCGCCACGGTCGGCTTCGCTCAACGTGTAGACGTCGTCCAGCAGCCCGGCGTGATGCCCCAGCAGCCGATGCAGGGACCGCGCATTCGGCACCGCGATGAAGAGCCGTCCCCGAGGGCGCCAGGAACCGACGCAGGCGCCGCAGGACGAGCCCCGGATCGTCGACGTGCTCGAGTACGAATCCTGCCTCGATGACATCAAACCGGTAAGGGCATTCGAAGGATTCGAAGAAGCCCTCCAGCAGTTCCAGACCCGGAGGCAACGGCTGGAGGGTTTCCTTGAACGCCGCGATGAGCCGCGGCGCGCCGTCGACGATCACGTATCGCTCCAAGGTGCCGCCGGTCAGATGCCCCAGGATGACCCGCGCCACTTCGGCGTGTCCGATGCCGAGGCTCAGCACGCTGCGCTGCTGCCGATCCCGCACATAGCGCCCTATCCGTTCGCCATAGGATACGGCGACGATGCGGTTCTCCTCAAAGTACGGGGAATCGCGCTCGTACGCCTCGACTTGTGCGTCCAGCCGATCGGCGACACGGTTCACCGTGCCGTCCTCATCGAATGACGTCCTTGATGATGTAGGTCGGACGGTTCTGCACCTGGTTGAATACCTTGCCCATGTAGATGCCGACGAGACCCAGTGCCGTGGTCATGATGCCCAGCGTGAGCATCATGAGCGCCATGATCGACGTGAATCCGAGCAGCGTGTCGTCGAATATGAGCTTTCGCATCACGAGGTAGACGACCGAAGCGAAGCTTACCAGCGTGATGACGACGCCGCCGTTGAACAGCCAGATCAGCGGCTGCGCGGAAAACGAGCTAACCGCATTGACCATCAGGCGCAGGCGCTTCATCGGCGTGTAGGAGCTCGGACCGTCGCGCTGCTTCTTCCCGACGCACAGGCCAATCTGCACGAATCCGGTCCAACTCATCATGCCACCCAGGAAGAGATTGCGGTCGCCGAGCCGCAACAGACTGTCGACGAACCGGCGGGTCATGATTCGCTCGGTGACGGCATTCTCGGGAATCCTGGTCTCACTCAGGAGATTGAACCCCTTCCAGAACAGGCCTCCGCTCATCTGCTCGAACCAGCCGCCCTTGCGAACCTCCTGGTAGCCGTAGACCAGGTCGCAGCCAGTTTCCCGCTGCTTGGCGCAGAACTCGACCAGTACCGAGGGCGCCACTTCCAGGTCGCAATCGATCAGGAAGACCAGCGCCCCGCGCGAAAGCGCGAGCCCGGCCTGGATCGCGTGATGATGGCCGAAATTGCGCGAGAGATCGACGATGACCAGTTGCGGAATGTCGTTCCTGCGCTCCAGGACGTACGACAGCGAATCGTCCGGGGAGCCGTCGTTGACCAGCACGATCTCGAAACTCGTGCATCGAATGTCCTTCAAAGCAGCGAGACAGCCGGCGAGGAACCGCTCCAGAAACGGCCGCGAGCGATAGAGCGTGGAGACGATGCTGATCTCGGGGGCCGGCGCTTGCGCAGGCTCGTGGGCGAGGGTCATGTCGAACGTCGGTTCAATGGAGGCGGAGCCGTCTACGGAACGGGATCGATTGTAATCCAGCACCCAACTTCGGTGGCCCGCCGGACGGCGCGGATTTGCGTGCCGCCCGGCATTACGGTATCTGCCGCAGGGGCACAGGCAAAACCCACGCTCAGAGCAACCCCCGCTCGGCGAACGACGTAAGCCGGCCGTCGGCAACCACGAAATGGTCGAGCGTGCGGATGTCGACCAGCGCGAGCGCCTGCTTCAGCGCCTGGGTGAGCAGCTCGTCGGCGCGGCTGGGTTCGGCGACGCCGGACGGATGATTGTGCGCGAAGATCATCGCCGCAGCATTGCGTGCGAGCGCGGCCTTGACGACCTCGCGCGGGTATACGCTGGTCTGCGCGAGCGTGCCGCGAAAGAGCTCGTCCGCCGCGAGCAGCCGGTTCTGGCTGTCGAGAAACAATCCGACGAACACTTCGTACGGCCGTGCGGCGAGCAGCAGCCGCAGATAATCGCGGACCGCCTGCGGCGAGGCGAGCGCGTCGCGCCGCGCCCGCCTCCTCGACAACGACCGCCGCGCCAGCTCGACGACGGTCGCAAGCTCGGCGCCTTTGACCGGGCCCGACGCCGTGCACCGCGGCGACTTCGGCAACGGGCGCTGCCAGCAAGTCCCGCCATCCCGTCGAAGCGGGTGATGAGCGTCGCGGGCGACATCGAGCGCGCTACGCCCCGGCGTGCCCGTGCGCAATAGGAGCGCGACAAGCTCGGCGTCGGACAGTGCCGCCGCGCCTTGCGCGAGCAGCCGTTCGCGCGGCCGCTCGTCCTGCGAATTCCCGACAATTGGCATGGATCTCATCCCAACCACGCGCCATCCTCCGTGCTCACGTCGCCTGCTGCGCAATGGAGCCCTGTCCGGCCAACGCGGAACAGCTCCTGAGCCTGTCGGGCAGTGTAAACTTCGCGCCGTCACACCTCTATTCGCCATTGGGATGATGGAGATTTCATGACTCTTAAGTGGTTTGATACCGAGGGGGTGGACGCACTGGCAGTCGGCATGGCGTGCGATCTGGTCCAGCGTGTGCCGCCGGCGAGTGTCGACGCCCATGGCAAGAAGGCCGAGACCAAGCGGAAGAAGACGCACGATATGGTTCTGCGCCAGGCCCATGACTTCGCGCTAAAGCACAAGCTCAACCTGTATACGAAGGCGCGTCTTGCCAACCGGTTCAAATGGGCGCTGCTGGAGGCCGGCTACCCGAAGGCCTTCGTCGATGCCATGACCTACGAGCTCGCGGCCGTCGTGGCCGCAGCCCAGTCGAACAGTGCGTGAACGGTCTGCCGGTCGTAACGCCGCACCTGCGCCTCGAATCGAGGAACTCGCCGCATGACCATGCGCCCGGGTCGACCCGGCCCACCCGCCGGCGGACCCGCCGCCCTGCTGAATGCGGCGATCGCGTACCACCAGGCTGGCCGCCTCGATGAGGCCGATGCCGCCTACCGCCGGGTGCTGGCGGCGATGCCGAAGCATTTCGATGCGATGCACCTGCTGGGGGTGGTCGCGCTGCAGACCGGACGGCTCGACGAGGCGAAGGCCCTGATATCCGGCGCGCTCGCCGTCAACCCGAAATTTGCCGCTGCCCACAACAACCTTGGCAACGTCCATCTGCGCCAGGGCCATCTCGATGCCGCGCAAGCCAGCTTCGAGCACGCGGTTAAGCTCCAGCCGGGTTTTGCCGACGCCCACTACAACCTCGGCAATCAGCTGCGGCGGCAGGGCCGGTTGCAGGATGCCGCGACGCACTTTCGCCGCGCGGCCGCGGCGAATGGCAAATCGGTGCAGGCGCACACGAACCTCGGCGCCACGCTGCTCGACCTGGGTGACGCGCGCGGGGCCGTGAAAGCGCTGGAGTCCGCGGTCAGGCTGAAGCCCGATCATGCCGAGGCACTGAGCAACCTCGGCCTCGCGCTTGACAGAGCGGGGGAGCCGGCTCGCGCGCTCGACGTGCTCGACCGAGCCCGGAAGCTCGATCCGAAATCCACGACCGCCCTGCGCAACCGTGGCACGGTGCTAGCGCGCTTCGGCCGACACGCCGAAGCCCGGCAATGCCTGGAAGCCGCGCTCGCGGCCGAGCCGGCGTCGGCCGCGGCGCACTGCAATCTCGGCAACGTAATGCGCGACAGCGGCAACCCTGCCGAGGCCCTCGAGCGCTTCCGGCGGGCCGTCGACCTCGATCCCGGCATGGTCGAGGCCAGGATCGGCCTCGCGCTGGCGCTATCCGACCTCGGTCGCGACGACGAGGCGCGGGAGCACGGCCGCCAGCTGTCCCAGGACGCTCCCGCTTCGCCAGCGGCGCGAATCTTCGAAGGCACGCAATGCCTCGATCGTGACGACACCAGGGGCGCGGCGGCGGCATTCCGGGAGGCCATCGCGCTGCAGGGATCGAACGCGGACGCGCATTGCCTGCTCGGCAACGTGCTGATGCGACAGCTCCGGTCGCAGGAGGCGATTGACAGCTTTAAGCGCGCGCTCGCGGCGGATCCCGCGCACGTCCGGGCGCGCTGGGCGCTGGTGATGGCGCAAGTCCCGCCGTTCTTCGCCGAGGCCGGCGAGGTCGCCAAATCGCGCGCGACCTTCGCGCGCATGCTCGCCGAGCTCGACCAGTGGTTCGATGCCGCCAGGAGCGCCGACGGCGACAAGGCCGTGGGCTCGATGCAGCCGTACTACCTCGCATATCAGCCGACGTCCAATCGCGAACTGCTCGCCCGCTACGGTGCGTTGTGTGCGCGGTTGATGGCCCCGTCGCAGAAGCAGCACGTGCCGGCGCTCGCGGCCCGCGCGGCAGGCCCCGTCCGGGTCGGCATTGCGTCGGCCCAATTGCGCGATCATTCGGTCTGGAACGCCATCGTCAAGGGCTGGGTCAGGCATCTCGACAAGACGCGCTTCGAGCTCTATCTGTTCAATCTGGGCGCGAAGAGCGACGCCGAGACCGAACAGGCCCGGCAGTGGGCGCACCGACTGGAAGACGGCCGGCACGGGCTGCCGCAATGGGCGACCACCATCGCGGGCTGCGGGCTCGACGTGCTGATCTACCCCGAGATCGGCATGGACCCGCTCACGGTCAAGCTCGCGAGCATGCGTCTGGCGCGGGTGCAGGCCGCCACCTGGGGCCATCCTGAGACGACGGGCCTTCCTACGATCGACCATTACCTGTCCGCGGAGGCGCTCGAGCCGCCGCACGCGGAGGCCCATTACACCGAACGGCTGGTTGCGCTGCCGCACCTCGGTGTCTGCTACGAGCCGCTGGCGCCGACGACCGTGGCGCCAGACCTCGCCGGACTCGGCCTGCCGCAGGACGTTCCGCTGCTGTTGTGCCCTGGCACCCCGTTCAAGTACTCGCCATTGCACGACGCGGTGTGGATCGAGATCTCCCGTCGCGCCACCCCCTGCCGGCTGGTCTTCTTCCGGCCCCGGGACGACACGGTGAGCGATCAGCTGGAGCGGCGATCTGGAGCGGCGCTATGCGCAGGCCGGATTGCGCTTCGCCGATTGCGTCACGTTCGTGCCGACGCTCGACCGCGCGCGGTACTTCGGCTTGATGCAGCGCTCCGCGCTGCTGCTCGACACGCTGGGGTTTTCGGGCTTCAACACGGCGATGCAGGCGATCGAATGCGGACTTCCGGTGGTCGCACGCGAAGGCGAGTTCATGCGCGGGCGCCTCGGCAGCGGCATCCTGCGGCGAATGGGCATGGACGCGCTCGTCGCGACGACCGATGAGGCCTACGTCGAACGGGTCGTTGCCCTGACGCGCGACGCCGCGCTCCGTCTGCGGCTGCGCGACGAGATGATCGCGCGGCGCGGCGTGCTGTTCGGCGACCTCGAGCCCGTGCGCGCACTCGAGCGTTTCCTCGTATCGGTGCCGTGACGGCCTCCCTGGCGACCTGGGTCCTGAACGCCCATCTCGCATTCAGGCAACGGCGCACGACGGGCGAACGCCCGCCGAAGGAGCCCGCCTGCCAGGCACAGCCTGCTCATCGGATCGACCCTGGCGTTGATGCACTCCGCCTGATCAACCCGGATCACGAAGACCGGACGCGAAATTCACGGACGCCGTACGAGCCGTGCCAGGTTGCGTTGACTGCCGTGACCCGTCTATCGGCCCTCCCGGGGCTTTCGGCGCGGTGTAAACTTCGCGCGTCTCGTCACGGTTACCCCGCATGGACGAATTCCCGATTCCCGCTGCCAGGCCGCTCGAACGCATCGTGCTCGGGCTGACCGGCGGCATCGCCGCGTACAAGTCGGCCGAGCTGGCGCGCCTCTTCGTCAAGGCCGGCATCGACGTCGACGTCGTGATGACGCCCGCGGCATGCCGTTTCGTCACGCCGCTCACGCTGCAGGCGTTGTCCGGACGGCCGGTCCTCACCGACCTGTGGCAGTCCGGCGCCGACAACGGAATGGGCCACATCGACCTGTCGCGCGGCGCCGACGCGATCGTCGTCGCGCCGGCGTCGGCCGATTTTCTCGCGAAGATCGCCAACGGTCACGCCGACGATCTCCTGTCCACGCTGACGCTCGCCCGCGACTGCGCGCTGTTCGTGGCGCCCGGCGATGAACCGGCAGATGTGGTCGAACGCGGCGAACCAGCGCAACGTCGCGCGGCTCGTCGCCGACGGCGTCATCGTGCTGGGTCCCGGCAGCGGCGACCAGGCCTGCGGCGAGACCGGCGACGGCCGGATGCTCGAGCCGCAGGAGATCTTCGATGCTGTCATCGCATGGGCGCAACCGAAGCTGCTCGCGGGACGTCGCGTGCTGCTCACGGCCGGGCCGACGTTCGAGGCGATCGACCCGGTGCGCGGCATCACCAACTCGAGCTCCGGCAAGATGGGCTATGCGCTCGCGCAGGCTGCCGCCGAGGCGGGCGCGGCCGTGACGCTCGTGAGCGGTCCGACCTCGCTCGCGACGCCGGTCGGCGTCACGCGAATCGACGTCACCAGCGCAGCCGAGATGGCCGCCGCCGTCGAGGCGAACCTCGACCGGCGTCGACGCCTTCGTCGCGGTCGCGGCGGTCGCCGACTACACGCCCGTCGCGCCCGCGGAGACGAAGCATCAAGAAGAGCGACGCGCCGCTGACGATCGTCGCTGCAGCCTGACAGTCGACATCCTCGCGACCGTCGCCGCGCGCGCCGGCGCGCCGTACTGCGTCGGCTTCGCCGCGGAGACCGACGACGTCGAACGCAACGCCGACGAAAAGCGCCGGCGCAAGACGGCTGCCGCTGATCGTCGCCAACCGGGCGCAGGATGCCTTCGGCAGCGACGACAACGAGGTTGTCCTGTTCGACGACGCCGGCGCGCATCCGCTGCCGCGGATGGACAAGCTGGAGCTCGCTCGGCGCCTGGTCGCGGAGATCGCGCGTCGGCTCCCGCGAGTCCAGCGCCACCACGCGCCATGACGGCGCGCACGGCAAGGATCGCGCTCAAGGTTCTCGACGAGCGGATTCGCCCGCATCTGCCCGCCTACGCGACGCCGGGCGTCGGCGGGGATGGACCTGCGCGCGTGCATCGACGCGCCGCTCACGCTCGCGCCCGGACATGTCGAGCTCGTTGCCGACCGGCGTCGCGATCCACATCGCCGATCCCGGTCTCGGCGCGGTGATCCTTCCCCGCTCGGGTCTCGGCCACAAGCACGGCATCGTGCTCGGCAATCTCGTCGGGTTGATCGACTCCGACTATCAGGGGCAGCTGATGGTGAGTTGCTGGAACCGCGGCGCGGCTTCCTATTCGCTGCAGCCGCTGGAGCGACTGGCGCAGCTCGTCATCGTCCCGGTCGTGCAGGCCGCATTCGACGTGGTCGCCGATTTCGCGGCCAGCGAGCGCTCGGCCGGCGGATTCGGCAGCACCGGACGCTGAGCTTCCGACGGCCATCATCTGGCGCAACCGTGCGCCGCATCGCGTTCAATGCGGCTCATCGATCGAGTGGCATCTCTCGCGAGACCGGTCCAGTTCAGACTTGGCGGTGCTCAATGTCGACAGACGATCAAACTCGACAGGAGACCGGCAAGAACTTTGCGGGGATCGGGGTCGCCCCGCCCGGCTCGCACTTGAACCCGAACACCTTCCTGGGAATGTCACCGATCGCCAACACCGTTCCATCTTCTCTTATCGGCGTAAGCGTCAGGGTAGTGCCCGCCGCCACGCCAAGCGTTGGGCTGGCCGACGTCGTCACAGTGATGATACCGTCGGGGTCGGTTGAGATGGATGCGAGATACTGCGTTGTCGTCAAGCCTTCGCCGCACGCCCATTTATCGGTGCCGATCGAGGTACCCTTAGGGGCCGACTGATAGGTTTCGGCAATCAGCGTACGGCATTGACTTGTCGCAAGGAACACTTCCGAAATGCGTCCCCTGATCACATAGTCCCGGTACGCCGGAAAGGCGAATCCCGCCACTATGCTGACGAGCGCAACCACGATCAACATCTCGATCAGGGTGAATCCCGCTTGGACACGATCCATGGCATATCCGCGATTCGACGAAAAATTTCAGCTGCTTCGGTGGCATGGCCGTGGCGAACCCGCGGTGCGGCCCTGCGGACAAGGCAAGAAGAAGGGCCGCCTACGTGGCGGCCCCCTCTCTGCGTCGGTAAAGCCGTTCCCGGACGATTACTTGCAAGATCCCGGCAGATACTTCGCCGGTAGAGTTCCCAGCGCACCGGGCGCTTTGTTGCAGGCCCAGCCGCCGATCTGCGTGGGTATCGCAGCTGCGGTGATGAGGGCTCCCGTCGCGTCGAGCGGCGTCAGAATGACGGTTCACGCCATCCGCTGTCGGATTGCCGCCGAGACCCGTCGCCGATGTCACCGTCACCACGCCGTCATCGTCCGTCGCGATGCTCGCGACATACGTCGAGGTTTGCGCCGCATTTTCGCAGCCCCAGTTGCCAGCGCCGGGCCCCGTGGCGGCAGTGCCCGTCTGATAGGCCTCGGAAATGGTCGTCCGGCACGCGCTAGCGGCCAGAATGACTTCCGACACTTTCGCGCGGACCACATATTCCTGGTACGCCGGCAGCGCGACCGCCGCCAGAATGCCGATGATCGCAACGACGATCATCAGTTCGATCAACGTGAAACCTTGTTGGATACGCTTCATTTCCTGTCTCCTTGGACGTTTGAGAAAACCCCGTGAACCGAGCACCCAGCGATGCTGTGACCATTTGAGCAATCGGTGTGCCAGCCTGATCAATCTCCAGAGGACACGTTAAGTAAAATCCTTAATCTTCTGTTTTTTATACATTTTACGTAGCGCAGCTGCACCAAAACCCGGAAATCCCGGAAGTTTTGTGGCAAACGGGTTTTGTTGACCACAACACAATACGACGCGGTGGGGCCATTGGACCGTGCCGCTGGGCGGCAGTTTTACCCCGCCCATCGGCGTGCCGACACCAATACGGAACAGGTCGCACGTCGTCAGGACATCGCGCCCAACTCAGCGATCCATCTGCCTCGCCACGATCCAGTTGCCTCGTCATGCGAACATCATACCTCGCACCGCCAAGGCCATCCAATGAGCCGTCAGGCCGAAGGACCCCGAGCGGGGGCGACGACCTCGAGCCTCGTGCCCGCGATCTCCAGGATATCGCCTGCCGCAAGCGGCTGCCCGTCCGGCGCGACCGGCGCGCCGTTGACGGATGGCGGATTGACGCCTTCGACCGGCACCACGCGTACCTCCTCGGCCGTGCGCCGCAGTGCCGCCACCTGAACCCCGATCCGGCCGATGAGCGTCTCATCCTTGATCAACGCGACGATGCGCCCCGCCTTGGCGCCGTCGATGACCTTGAGCGCGGGCACGGGTCCGGCCTGCCGCTCGGGCGGCATTGCAGGCATCAGCAGCGATGCCGGCATCGGGTGCGCCGGCGGAGGTCTCTGCCGGGGCGCTTTCGAAGTCGGCGGCGAAGGATCGCTCCAACAAATCGGGCGCATCAGCGGCAGGTTCCGGGGCGACCGGGTCCGAGCGGCGCTTGGCCCGCTGCGCACCGGTGGCGACGCTGGCCCCAGCCCGGGCCATCGGAGCGGCAGCGGCCGCGCTGCCGTCCTGCCGGGCGCCGCGAGGACTGCGGACCGTTGCCGGCGGTGCCTCGAGCGTGGCTGCGTCGTCGGCCAGGTAGACCAGGATCTCCTGTCCGATGTCGATTTCGTCGCGGTCGCGCAGGAAATGCTTGGCGACCGAGGCCCCGTTGACGAGCGTGCCGTTGGTGCTGCCGAGGTCCTCGAGGAACGAGTCGGCCAGAATCGTCACTATCGCGGCATGCGCGCCGCTCACAGCGGGGTACGCGAGGCAGATGTCGTTGTCCGGGCGGCGCCCGATCGTGATCCGCTGCCGATCGAGCCTGATCTCGGCCGCCTTGCCGTCGGCATGAAAGTGGACGAG
Source organism: uncultured beta proteobacterium (assembly GCA_963823215.1). GTDB lineage: Bacteria > Pseudomonadota > Gammaproteobacteria > Burkholderiales > Casimicrobiaceae > CAIWHR01. The sequence goes on along the minus strand of CAWGKT010000008.1, from coordinate 116,462 downwards.
CTTGCCCACGGCCAGGGTCAACTCGCCCGCTTCTTCGCGAGGTAGCGCTGGGCCCACGCGGGGCTCGGCAGGAACGCCTTCGGCACCCGGACCAGCACGACGGAGATGTTGTCGCGCCCGCCGTTCTGATTGGCCGTGTCGACCAGCTCCTTCGCCGCCGCAGCCAGGTTGTCGCGGCTCTTCACGATGATCGACTGGACGACGGCGGCCTCGACCATGTCGGTCAGGCCATCGGAATTGAGCAGATAGATGTCGTCGGCCTCGGCCCGGTACTCGACGATGTCCGCCGGCACGATGGCCTCGATGCCGAGGGCACGGGTGACCAGATTCTTGTTGAGCGAGAATCGGGCCTGCTCCGGCGTCAGCTGACCGCCGTCGATCTGTTCCTGCAGCAGCGAGTGATCGCGCGTCAGCTGCTCGAACTTGTCGCCGCGCAGCCGGTAGCAGCGCGAGTCGCCGATGTGGCCGATGCTGACCCGGTTGCCGCAGAACACGAGGCCGACGAGCGTCGTCCCCATCCCGGCGCACTCGGGGCGCGCCTGCGCCGCCTCATAGATCCCCTTGTTCGCCACGGCGATCTTCTGCTGCAGCAGCAGCGCCGCATGCGTGAGGCCGCTCGCGATGTCCACCTTCGACAGCTCGCGATCGGATTTGAGCTCCGGCAGCATGCCGTTGCTGACGGCGTCGACCGCGATGCCGCTCGCGACCTCGCCCGCGTTGTAGCCGCCCATGCCGTCGGCGAGCACCGCGATGCCGGCCGCGGCGTCGACGAATACCGCATCCTCGTTGTGAGTGCGTACCATCCCCTTGTGGGAGAGCACGGCGCAATCGAGTGGCGGGCGTTCGGTCATCGGGCGGGTTCGGGGTTGGAGGGTGCGGTTGCTCGGGCGCGTCAACGTGCGAGTTTAACGGCCGGCCGTGATTGTGGCGAGCGCAACCGCCGATCGCGCCGACGACATCGAGGCTACAGCGCCGACTGCAGCAGCTTTCCCATCTCGGCGGGATTGCGGGTGACGCGGATGCCGGATGCCTCCATGACCTCGAGCTTCTCCTGCGCCGTGCCCTTGCCGCCGGAAATGATCGCACCGGCGTGACCCATCCGCTTGCCGGGCGGCGCCGTCACGCCCGCGATGAAGCCGACGACCGGCTTCTTCATGTGCTCCTTCACCCAGCGCGCGGCTGTCTCTTCGTCAGTGCCGCCGATCTCGCCGATCATCACGACCGCATCGGTCTGCGGGTCATCGTTGAAGAGCCGCAGCACGTCGATGTGTTTCAGGCCGTTCACCGGATCCCCGCCGATGCCCACCGCGGTCGTTTGCCCCAGCCCGATCTCGGTCAGCTGGCCGACGGCCTCGTAGGTCAGCGTGCCCGATCGCGAAATGACGCCGATGCGGCCCTTCCTGTGGATGTGTCCCGGCATGATGCCGATCTTCAGCTCGTCGGGCGTGATGACGCCGGGGCAGTTGGGACCCAGCAGCAGCGTCCCCTTCCCCTGCATCCGGTAGCGCGTGCGGATCATGTCCCGCACCGGGATGCCCTCGGTGATGCAGACAACGAGGTCGAGACCGGCGTCCACCGCCTCGTCGATGGCCGCCGCGGCGAACGGTGGCGGCACGTAGATCACGCTGACGGTGGCTCCGGTGGCCTCTTTCGCCTCCTTTACGGTCGCGTAGATCGGGATGCCCTCGAAGTCCTCGCCTGCCTTCTTCGGATTGACGCCGGCCACATAGCAGTTCCTGCCGTTGGCGTAATCGCGGCACATCCGGGTGTGAAACTGGCCCGTCTTGCCGGTGATCCCCTGCGTGATCACCCTGGTGTCCCTGTTGATCAGGATCGACATTTCGTTTCCTCGGATGGAGCGTCGGTTGGGGGCGCTCGGCGCGACCGGAGTCGCGCCGGTGTGCAGCGGTTCGCAGCTAACCCCGTCCTACCGCCGCGACGATCTTCTGCGCGGCGTCGGCCATGTTGTCGGCGGTGATGATCGGCAGGCCGGAGTCCGCGAGAATCTTCCGGCCGATGTCCTCGTTCGTGCCCTTCATCCGCACGACCAGCGGCACCGACAGGTGCGTTTCACGCACCGCCGCGACGATGCCGTTGGCGATGGTGTCGCACTGCATGATGCCGCCGAAGATGTTGACCAGAATGCCCTTCACCTTCGGATTCTCCAGCATGATCTTGAACGCCTCGGTGACCTTCTCCGCCGTTGCGCCGCCGCCGACGTCGAGGAAATTCGCGGGCTCGGCGCCGAACAGCTTGATGGTGTCCATCGTCGCCATCGCGAGGCCCGCGCCGTTCACGAGGCAGCCAATGTTGCCGTCGAGCGAGATGTACGAAAGATCGAACTTCGACGCCTCGACCTCGGCGGGGTCCTCCTCGTCGAGGTCGCGCATGGCGACGATGTCGGGATGCCGGAACAGCGCATTCGAATCGAAGTTGAGCTTGGCGTCGAGCGCGATCACGCGGCCGTCGCCGGTGACGACCAGCGGGTTGATCTCGGCGAGCGACGCGTCGGTTTCGTCGAACGCGCGGTACAGGCCCTGCAGCATCGCGCGGCCCTGCGGGATGCTGGCTGCGGGGATGCCTATCCTGCGGGCGACGTCGTCGGCATCGGCGTCGGTGAGACCCTTGAGCGGATCGATGAGCACGCGATGTATCTTCTCCGGCGTCTTCGCGGCGACCGCCTCGATATCCATGCCGCCCTTCGGAGCTCGCCATCAGGCACACGCGCTGCGACACGCGGTCGACGACCATCGCGACGTAGAGTTCCTGCCGGATGTCCGCGCCTTCCTCGATCAGCAGCCGGCGGACTTTCTGCCCCGCCGGACCGGTCTGGTGCGTGACGAGCTGCATGCCGAGGATCCGGCCGGCGAGGTCGCGCACCTCGTCCATGGACCGCGCGACCTTCACGCCGCCGCCCTTGCCGCGGCCGCCGGCGTGGATCTGCGCCTTGACGACCCACACGCTGCCGCCCAGAGAGCCGGCCGCAGCGACGGCTTCGTCGACGGTGAACGCCGGTATGCCGCGCGGTGTCGGCATGCCGAACTTGCGGAAGATTTCCTTGCCCTGGTATTCGTGGATTTTCACTCGTGCTCCCTGGTTTCCATTCACGCCGCGCCGCGGTACCACTTCGGATAATAGCGGCGAACCGTGTCGGTCGTGGTCTCCAGCGCGTGGCAGTGGTCGAGCTGGAACGGCTTGTGGGTGCCCTCGTCCTCGCGCTGCAGGCCCGCGAAGGTCTGCACGGCGGCCGTCGGCAGCGAGCCCAGCAATTCGGTCACGTGCGTGCAGCCGCGGACCCCGCCCATGTCGTCATGCAGCCGCTTCCGGAAGCCTTCCACGAGGTTTGCGCCGATCAGCCGCGAATAGGTGGGCTCGACGGAATCGCAGGCGTCCGGGTAGGGCATCGCGTCCGTCCTGCACTTCGATCGCGTGGATGACGAACTCGCTGTCGATGGTGACGCGGGCCCACATGTCGTGCACCGCCTCGCGGGCCGGGCGCACGCCGGTCAGCAACTCGAAGTCGTGATCCTTGGCGTCGACGAGATGCGCGTCGATGTCGAACAGGCCGTCGTCGCGTCGGAAGCCTTCGTAAACGACACTGCGCTGGTGCAGGCGCTGGCGCGGGATCGGGCTCGGCGGGAGCGGCATCGGGTCGAAGGCGGGAACATGACGCCGGCGCGGAGCCGGCATGACCGGCGGGGCCGGAACGGGATATGGCTACAATACGGGAGGAAGATCGCATTTTACGTCCGCGCCGTCGGAGGCCGCAACCGATGGCTGCAGCGCGGCCCGTCGCCGGAAGAGGCCTGCCGATGTCATTCGTCCTCGCACTCGATCAGGGCACGACCAGTTCCCGTGCGCTCGTCTTCGATCATGCCGGCACTGTCCGCGCGGTCGCGCAACAGGAATTCCGGCAGATTTTCCCGCAACCGGGCTGGGTCGAGCACGACGCCGGCGAGATCTGGGCGACGCAATCGGGGGTGATGCACGAAGCGCTGGCCCGGGCCGGCATCGGCGCGCGCGACGTCGCCGCGATCGGCATCACGAACCAGCGCGAGACGACGGTGCTGTGGGACCGAGCCACGGGACAGCCGGTCGCCCACGCCATCGTCTGGCAGGACCGGCGGACGGCATCGCTTTGCGACGAGCTGCGCGCCTGCGGCCACGCCGCGATGATCGCGCGCAAGACCGGCCTCGTGCTCGATGCCTATTTCTCCGGCACCAAGCTCAAGTGGCTGCTCGACCACGTCAAGGGTGCGCGGGATCGCGCGCTGCGCGGCGAGCTCGCGTTCGGAACCATCGATGCCTGGCTCGTCTGGAACCTCACCCGCGGCGCCGTGCACGTGACCGATCCGTCGAACGCGAGCCGCACGCTGCTCTTCGACATCCACCGTGGGGACTGGGACGACGAGCTGCTCGCGCTGTTCGACATCCCGCGCTCGGTGCTGCCGCGCATCGTGCCCTCGTCGGGCGTCTGCGGTCACGCGAAGGTCGGCGGCATCGACGTGCCGATCGCCGGCATCGCGGGCGATCAGCAGGCGGCCCTCTTCGGCCAGGCCTGCCATGCGCCTGGCCTCGCGAAGAACACCTACGGCACCGGCTGCTTCCTGCTGATGAACACGGGCAACCGCGCCGTGGCATCCGCCAACAACCTGCTGACGACCGTGGCCTGGCAGCGCGATGGCGCGACCGAATATGCGCTCGAAGGGCAGCGTGTTCATCGGCGGCGCCGTGGTGCAGTGGCTGCGCGACGGGCTGAAGATCATCCGCACCGCCGGCGGAGGTCGAGGCGCTCGCTGCGAGCGTCCCGGACAACGGCGGCGTCTACCTCGTGCCCGCCTTCGCCGGCCTCGGCGCCCCGCACTGGGACGCCTATGCGCGCGGGGCGATGTTCGGGCTGACGCGCGGCGCCACGTCCGCGCACATTGCGCGCGCCGCGCTGGAGGCGATCGCGTTCCAGAACGTCGACGTGCTGACGGCGATGCAGAAGGACGCCGGGATCACGCTGACTGAGCTTCGCGTCGACGGCGGCGCGACGGCGAACAACCTGCTGATGCAGATCCAGGCGGACATGCTCGGCGTCCCGGTGGTGCGCCCCGAGGTGCTGGAAACGACGGCGCTCGGCGCCGGCTATCTCGCCGGGCTCGCCGTCGGTTACTGGCAGGATGCCGCCGACGTGGCCGCGAACTGGCGCGTCGACCGCGTCTTCGAGCCGGCCATGGCCCGCGACCGGGCGCTCGAGCTGTCCGCGGGCTGGAACAAGGCGGTCGAGCGCGCCAAGGGCTGGGCCTGAGCGCGGCGCGGGAGGCGGCAAGCGACGCTTGCGTTCCGCCGAAAACGTGCATATACTCGCATTTACGTGCATATGCACCTTTAATGCGATCGCGCCGAACCATGGCCAAGGACCCTGCGTTGCCCTCGCCCGCCTGTGCCTGCGGCCGGTTGCGCCGCGCGACGCGCGCGCTGACACAGCTCTACGACGACCTGATGGCACCATCGGGGCTGCGCGTCACGCAGTTCTCGCTGCTCCGCACGCTCGGTCGCAGCGGGAACGCCACCCTGTCCGACCTCGCCGGAACGATGCTGCTCGACCGCACCGCGCTTTCGCGCACGCTCGATCCGCTCGCCGAGCGCGGCCTGGTCGCCATTGCGCCGGGCCGGGATGCCCGGACGCGCAGGTGTCGCTTACGCGCGCCGGCGAACGAGCCGTTCAGGGCGCCGAGCCGCATTGGCGGCGGGCGCAGGCGCAGGTCGCGCACAAGCTCGGCCCGCTGAAGCTCGAAGCCCTGCTCGCGACGCTGCGCGAAATCGAGACGCTGCATCCCGACCCCGGCGGCCGCTGAGACACCTTCGCGAGGCAACCCGCAATGACGCCGACTTCCACTCGCCACGACTGGCGCACACCCACCGTCGTGCTCGTCGCGACGGGCCTCATTCTGATGCTGTCGATGGGCATCCGGCACGGCTTCGGCCTGTTCCTGCAGCCGATGAGCAGCGATCACGGCTGGGGGCGCGAGACGTTCGCGCTGGCGATCGCCGTGCAGAACCTGATGTGGGGCTTGGCGACGCCTTTCGCGGGCATGTTCGCCGACCGCTTCGGCAGCCACCGGGTCGCGTTCGTGTGCGGATTGCTCTACGTTGCGGGGCTGGCGACGATGGCGTACGCGACTTCGCCGCTGACTGTTCGTGCTGACCGCCGGCGTCCTGATCGGCAGCCGGCCTCGCCGGCGTCACGTTTTCGGTCGTCGCCGGCGTGCTGGGGCGCAAGTACCCGCCGGAGAAGCGCAGCATGGCGCTCGGCATCTCCGCGGCCGCCGGATCCTTCGGCCAGTTCGCGGTGCTGCCGCTGACGCAGTGGCTGCTGTCGAGCCTGGGCTGGCACGTCGCGCTGCTGGCGCTGGCGTGCGTCGCGCTGCTGATGGTGCCGCTGTCGGCGGCGATCTACGAGAGGCACCTGTCCACGGCGCACGCGTTCCAGCAATCGGCGGGCGCGGCGATGCGCGAGGCGCTGCGGCATCGCGGCTACATGCTGCTGACGCTCGGCTTCTTCGTGTGCGGCTTCCAGGTCGTGTTCGTCGGCGTGCACCTGCCCGCCTACCTCGCGGACAAGGGCATTGCGCCGCACGTCGCGGTGACCGCGCTCGCGCTCGTCGGGCTGTTCAACATCGTCGGCACCTACACGCACCGGCTGGCTGGGAAGCCGGATGCCGCGGCGCTACATCCTGTCGGCGATCTACTTCGCCCGGGCCGTCGTGTTCGCGCTGTTCTTCCTGCTGCCGATCTCGCCCGCGTCCGTGTACGCGTTCGCGGTGGCGCTGGGCCTGCTGTGGCTGTCGACGGTGCCGCCGACCAACAGCATAGTGGCGCAGATCTTCGGCGTCCGCTACCTCGCGATGCTCTCGGGCTTCACGTTCTTCAGCCACCAGATCGGCAGCTTCCTCGGCGCGTGGCTCGGCGGCCGGCTCTACGACACGACGGGCAGCTACGACGTCGTCTGGTGGCTCGCCGATCGCGCTGGGCATCGCCGCCGGCCTCATCAATCTGCCGATCGACGAGCGCGAGATCAAGCGACCGGCTATGGCGTAAGGGGACAGACCACGTGTTGCGCGCGGGCTGCGTGCGCGTGATGCAACCGCGAAATCGGGGACAGACCACGCCATGGCGTGTCTGTCCCCTACAGCGGCGGCGCGGGCGGCAGCGAATCGGCGACGATGTGATCGACGGCGTCGGTGATGATGCCGTCGACGTTCCAACCGGCGAGCTCGCCGATGCGCGCGGCCTCGTTCGGCGTGTAGCAGAGCACCCGATGCCCGAGGGCGCGCACTGCCTTCACGAGTTCGGGCGTGAGCGCCTCGTGGTCCGCGACGAGCGCCACGCATTCGAGCCGCGCGAGGCGATCCGGCCAATCGGCGGGAATCGTCTCCAGCAGCAGCGCCCGCGGCAGAACCGCGACCGCATCGCGCGCCGCGTCGAGCGCGGCCTCGGAGAACGACGACAAGCAGCGGCGGCACATCGGCGTCGCGCCACAGCGTCGCCGCATCCAGCGCGACGGCCGCGCCCGTTTCCCGCTCGCGCCCGGGTGTCGGCTTGATCTCGATGTTGCAGGCGACACCGTGCGCGCGCGCCCAGCGGGCGATCGACGCCAGCGTGGGCAGCGGCTCGCCCGCGTACTTCGCGGAGTGCCAGCCGCCGGCGTCGAGCCGCGACAGCTCGCGCCAGAGCAAGCGCGTCGGCGCGGCCGCGGCCGCTCGTCGTGCGCTCGAGCGTCGCGTCGTGCAGCAGGAACGACACGTTGTCCGCGGCGAGCTTGACGTCGAACTCGACCATCCGGTAGCCGTGCGCGTGGCCGACGCGCATCGCCGTCAGCGTGTTCTCCGGCGCGAGCTTGCCGGCGCCGCGGTGCGCGACGAGGCGGGGATAGGGCCAGAACCTGCGTGCTGATCGTCAGTCATTGGAGCGGATCCTGGCCCTTGCTGCCGCCGTCGCGAAAGTGCATCCCGGCCCGTTCCGTGACCGGTCACGGAACGGTACCCGATTCACCGGTGTAAACCCGATTCACGGGTATAATTATCATCGGCCCCGGGAGAGTGGTTCTTGGCCGCGGGCAGAGCAGCGAACCCGCATCCGGGAAGATTACAGGAGGGCATCATGCGTTTCAAAGTATTTGGCGCGGCGCTGTTCGCCGCCGGCATCCTGGCGGCCCCTGCCGGCGCAGGCGCAGACCGAGATCCAGTGGTGGCACTCGATGGGGGGCGCGCTGGGCGAAAAGCTCAACGCACTCGCGACCCAGTTCAACGCGAGCCAGAAGGAATACAAGGTCGTGCCGGTCTACAAGGGCAGCTATCCCGAGTCGATGACAGCCGCGATCGCGGCCTTCCGGGCGGGCAACGCGCCGCACCTGCTGCAGGTGTTCGAGGTCGGCACCGCGACGATGATGGCGGCCAAGGGCGCCATCGTTCCGGTGACCAAGGTGATGGCGGATGCGAAGGAGCCCTTCGATCCCAAGTCCTACCTGCCGGCCATCGCCGGCTATTACACCGACCCGCAAGGGCAACATGCTGTCGTTCCCGTTCAACAGCTCGACGGTCGTCCTCTACATCAACCGCGACGCCTTCAAGAAAGCCGGCCTCAATCCCGACCAGGTGCCGAAGACCTGGAAGGAGATGAACGCGGCCGTGCTGCAGCTCAAGGTGCGGGGCCAGGACTGCGTCTACACCTCCGGCTGGCCCTCCTGGATGCACATCGAGAATTTCAGCGCCTGGCACAACGTTCCGATCGGCACCAAGGAGAACGGCATGGCCGGCATGGACACGGTGTTCTCCATCAATTCACCGTTGCACGTGAAGCATCTGACGATGCTGGGCGACATGTCCAAGAAGGGGCTCTTCACCTACGCCGGACGCACCAACCAGGCGGAAGCCAAATTCGCGAGCGGCGAATGCGCGATGCTGACGTCTTCCACCGGTGCGCAGGCGAACTTGCGGCAGAACGCCAAGTTCGACTGGTCGGTGAACTTCATCCCGTACCATGACGACGTGGCGGGCGCGCCGCAGAACTCGATCATCGGCGGCGCGTCGGTGTGGGTGATGTCCGGCAAGAAGCCCAACGACTACAAGGGCGTCGCCAAGTTCTTCGCCTTCCTGTCGAAGCCCGAGATCCAGATGGAATGGCACACCGGCACCGGCTATGTGCCGATCACGATGGCGGCGTACGACATGACGCGCAAATCGGGTTTTTACGACAAGAATCCCGGCGCGGACATCGCCGTGAAGCAGCTGACCTACAAGCCGCCCACCGGAAACTCCAAGGGCCTGCGCTTCGGCAATTTCGTGCAGGGGCGTGAGGTGATCGAAGAGGAAATGGAGAACGTGTTCGCCGGCAAGAAGGACGCCAAGACCGCTCTCGACGACGCCGTGAAGCGCGGCAACGAGATCCTGCGCAAATTCGAGGCGGCCAACAAGTAGAACCCGAAGGGGGGCTCTGGCCGGGTGCCTCTGTCCCCCTTTCTTCCGACCCCCCTCCAACGGGATGGAAAAGCGCGTCGTCTTCCGCTCGGCGTGGCTGCCGTACGCGCTGCTTGCGCCGCAGATCGCGATCACGATCGTCTTCTTCTTCTGGCCCGCGGCGCAGGCGATCTGGTTCTCCTTCCTGCTGCAGGATGCCTTCGGCCTGAAGACCGAGTTCATCTGGCTGCAGAACTTCACCGACCTGTTCCGCGACAGCCATTACCTCGCGTCGTTCAAGGTCACGGCGGTGTTCAGCGTCCTCGTCGCGGCCTTCGGCATCGCCATTTCCCTGGTGCTCGCCACGATGGCGGACCGCGTCGTGCGCGGGGCACTGGCGTACAAGACGCTGCTGATCTGGCCCTATGCCGTGGCACCCGCGGTCGCGGGCGTGCTGTGGGCCTTTCTGTTCGCGCCGTCGATCGGCATCCTGACCTATGTGCTGAAACGCTGGGGGATCGACTGGAACTGGATCATCCAGGGCGACCAGGCGATGCTGCTGGTCGTGATCGCGTCGGTGTGGAACCAGATCAGCTACAACTTCCTGTTCTTTCTCGCCGGGCTGCAATCCATTCCCAAGTCGTTGCTCGAGGCGGCCGCGATCGACGGCGCGGGGCCCACGCGCCGCTTCTGGACGATCGTCTTTCCGCTGCTTTCGCCCACCACGTTCTTCCTGCTGGTGGTGAACATCGTCTATGCGTTCTTCAGCACGTTCGGCGTCATCGACGCCACCACCCAGGGCGGACCGGCCGGCGCGACGCAGATCCTCGTCTACAAGGTCTACCACGACGGCATCAAGTCGGGCGATCTCGGCGGTTCGTCGGCGCAGTCGGTCGTGCTGATGGTCATCGTTATCGCGCTGACGGTCGTGCAATTCCGCTTCATCGAGAAGAAGGTCCAGTACTGATGATGGACCCCCACGCTCACTTTGTGCGGCTTCGCCGCATCCCGCTTCGCGGGACCAGCCTTCGGCTGTCCTGCGGCCTTCGGCCTGGTGTTCGCTGCCCCCCGGGGGGGCGCGCAGTGCCCTTCGGGCGGCCGGGCGGGCACTGATGGCCCTGCCATGGTAGAGAACCGCCCCTGGCTCACGCTGTTCTCGCACGCGGTGCTGATTCTCGGCGTCGTCGTGGTGGCGTTTCCGGTCTACGTGACCTTCGTCGCCTCCACGCTGACGCTCGACCAGATCATCTCGGTGCCGATGCCGCTCCTGCCGGGCGACCAGTTCCTGCAGAACTACTCGCAGGTGCTGGCCGCCGGATCGACCAAGGGCTCCGGCGCCGCCGTGTCGACGATGCTCCAGAACAGCCTGATCATGGCGCTCTCGATCGCCATCGGCAAGATCGCGATCTCGATCATCGCGTCGTTCGCGATCGTCTACTTCCGCTTCCCCTTGCGGAACTTCTTCTTCTGGATGATCTTCGTCACGCTGATGCTGCCCGTGGAAGTGCGCATCATCCCGACGTTCAAGGTGGTGGCGGACCTCGGGATGCTCGACTCGTATGCCGGCCTGACGCTGCCGCTGATCGCCTCCGCCACCGCGACGTTCCTGTTCCGGCAGTTCTTCCTGACGATTCCCGAGGAGCTGGCCGAGGCCGCGCGCATCGACGGCGCCGGGCCGATGCGCTTCTTCTGGGACGTGGTGCTGCCGCTGTCGAAGACCAGCATCGCGGCGCTGTTCGTGCTCCAGTTCATTTACGGCTGGAACCAGTACCTCTGGCCCCTGCTCATCACGAGCCAGGAGTCGATGTATACGACGGTGATCGGCATCCGGCGGATGATCGTGGGTGGCGACGCGGCGAACGAATGGCACCTCATCATGGCCACGGCGATGCTGGCGATGCTGCCGCCCGCGGCGGTGGTGCTGTTGATGCAGAAATGGTTCGTCAAGGGCCTGGTCGAAACGGAGAAATAGAAAAATGGCAGGCGTTTCCTTCCGCGACGTCAGAAAGAGCTACGGCTCGACCGAGATCATCCACGGCGTCACGACCGACGTGGCCGACGGCGAGTTTGTCGTGATCGTCGGGCCTTCGGGCTGCGGCAAGTCGACGCTGCTGCGCATGGTGGCCGGGCTCGAGCGCATCAGCTCCGGCGAGATCGCGATAGGCGCGCGGGTCGTCAACGAGCTCGAGCCCAAGGACCGTGACATCGCGATGGTGTTTCAGAACTATGCGCTCTACCCGCACATGTCGGTTCGGGAAAACATGGCGTACGGACTCAAGATCCGCCGCATGGCGTCCGCCGACATCGAGGCGCGTGTCAAGCGGGCAGCGGAGATCCTGGAGCTGGGCCCGTTCCTCGATCGCAAGCCGCGCGAGCTGTCCGGCGGCCAGCGCCAGCGCGTCGCGATGGGCCGCGCGATCGTCCGCGAGCCGGCGGTGTTCCTGTTCGACGAGCCGCTGTCGAACCTGGATGCGAAGCTGCGCGTGCAGATGCGCGTGGAGCTGCAGGCGCTGCACCGGCGGCTGGGAACGACCAGCCTCTACGTCACGCACGACCAGGTCGAGGCAATGACGCTCGCGCACCGGATGATCGTGATGAACGCCGGTCGCGCCGAGCAGATCGGCGCGCCGCTCGAGGTGTACGCGAAGCCGGCCACGACCTTCGTCGCCGGCTTCATCGGCTCGCCGCCCATGAACCTGATGCCATCGAAGCTGAACGGGCGTGACGTCCAGCTGGGGGTGCGACCGGAGCACCTCGAGCCCTGCGTGGAGTCCGAGGCGAACTTCATTGCCGAGGTCGATCTGGTCGAGCCGCTGGGGGCCGACACGCTCGCGCACGGCAAGGTGGACGGCGCGCGCATCATCGCCCGCGTGCACGCGGCGCTGAACACCGTCCAGGGACGGCTGCCGCTGCGCTACGGGCCGGAGAACCGGCACTATTTCGACGCCCGGAGCGGCGCGCGCATCGACGCCTGAGTTTCGGCCGCGCCAGACCGGGTGGTCCCTGCCCGGCCGCGGATGGCGCCCTGCCTTCAGGCGGGCAACGGCGCGCGGATTCGGGGCAGCGGGCGATGCCGCAACGTCAGTCGGCTGCGCCAGTGTGCGGAAGCGACTCCAGCGGCACCTCGCCGCGTGGCAGACTGGCGCGGCGACCCGCGATCAGCGTGTAGGCAGTCGGCACCACGAACAGCGTCAGCAGCGTGCCGAACGTCATTCCGCCGACGATCACCCAGCCAATTTGGGTGCGCGATTCCGCGCCCGCGCCGGAGGCAAGCGCCAGCGGCAGGGCGCCCAGCACCATCGCGCCCGTCGTCATCATGATCGGCCGCAACCGCAGCGTCGCCGAGTCGATGACCGCCTGCACCAGGTCCTCGCCCTTGGCGCGCAGCTGATTGGAAAACTCGACGATCAGGATCCCGTGCTTGGTGATGAGGCCGACCAGCGTCACCAGCCCGACCTGGCTGTAGATGTTGAGCGTGCCGCCGGTGAGCCAGAGCGTGAACAGCGCTCCGGTCATCGACAGCGGCACCGACAGCATGATGACGAACGGATGCCGGAAGCTCTCGAACTGCGCCGCCAGCACGAGGTAGATGAACATCAGCGCCAGCACGAAGGTGAAATAGATCTCCCCGCCGGACGACCGGAACTCGCGCGACTGCCCGTCGAGATCGGTCTGCGCCGTGGCAGGCAGTGACCGCTTGGCGGCATCGTTCATCGCCGTCAGCGCCTCGCCGATCGCGTAGCCGGGCGCGAGCGTCGCGGTTACCTTGACCGACCGCAGCCGGTTGAAGTGGTTGAGCGACTGCGGCGCCACGCCCTCCCGGACCTCGACCAGATTCGACAGCTGGACCATGCCACCGTCGCGGGCCCGGACGTAGCTGTCGCGGATGTCCGCCGGCGTCGAGCGATCGAGCGGCGCGACCTGGACGATCACATCGTATTGCTCACCGTCCTTCTTGAACCGCGTGACCTGGCGGCCGCCAAGCATCGTCTCCAGTGTACGGCCGACGTTGTCCACCGCGACGCCGACGTCCGACAGCTTGTCGCGGTTGATCGTGACCCGCACTTCCGGCGTGTTGAGGCGGAGGTCGGTCTGCAGGTTCTGCACGCCCGGGTACTTGCGTGCCTCCTCGAGGAAGCGGTCGACGATGCGCTGCAGCTCCGCATACGGCACCTGCGACATGATGACGTACTCGACCGGCGTGGAGCGGAAACCCTGCCCGAGCGAGGGCGGATTGATCGGAAAGGCGATCGCGCCCGGGATCGCCGCGAACTTCGGGCGCAGCTCATCGGCGATCTGCTGCTGCTTCTTCGTGCGCTCCTCCCACGGCTTCAGTCGCAGCACCGCGTTGCCGTCGACGACCGTCGGAAAGCCGGAGATCGCCGTGAACGCGCTCGCCTCCGGAATCTGCGCGTAGAACTCCTCGATCGGCTTGATCTGATCGGACGTGTATTGCGGCGTCGAGCCCTGCGGCGCGCTCACGATGCCGAACACGACGCCGCGGTCCTCGGTCGGCGCGAGTTCGGCCTTGAGCAGCGAGAAGAACAGCGCGCCGAGGCCGGCAATCGTCGCCCACATCAGCACGACCACCCAGCGGTTGTGCAGCGACCACGTCAGCAGGCGCCGGTAGCCATGCGTCATTGCCTCGATCCAGCTCTCGATCCGGTTGTAGATCCAGGAGTGGCGCTCCTGGTGGCGGAGCAGCAGCGAACACATCATCGGCGACAGCGTCAGCGCGACGAAACCCGACACGAGCACCGCCCCGGCGAGCGTCAGCGCGAACTCGATGAAAAGGCGTCCGGTGCGGCCGGTCGCGAAGGCCAGCGGCGCGAACACCGACGCCAGCGTCAGCGTCATCGCGACCACCGCGAAGCCGATCTCCTTCGCGCCCTGGATCGCCGCCTGCCGCCGGGGGATCCCCTCCTCGACATGTCGGAAGATGTTCTCCAGCACGACGATCGCGTCGTCTACGACCAGCCCGATCGCCAGCACCATCGCCAGCAGCGTCAGCGTGTTGATCGTGAAGCCGAACAGGTACATGAGCCCGAAGGCGCCGATCAGCGCGACCGGAATCGTGACCAGGGGAATGATCGTTGCCCTTATGCTGCGCAGAAAGAAGAAGATGACCAGCACGACGAGCAGGATCGCCTCGGCGATCGTCTCGAACACCGACTTGATCGAGCGGTCGATGAACACCGAGGTGTCGTACGCGACGACGAGCTTCATCCCGGGAGGGATGCCGACGTTCATCCGGTCGACTTCGGCACGCACCGCCGTGGACAGCTCCAGCGGATTGGCGACCGCCTGCTTGATCACACCGATGTTGAGCGACGGCCTGCCGTTGAACCGCGAGATCGTGCGCTCGTCGACGGCGCCGATCTCCGCCGAGCCGATGTCGCGGATGCGCACCGGGTAGCCGCCGACGTTGGCGACAATGATGTTGTTGAACTGCTCCGGCGTGCGCAGATCGGTCTCCGCGACGACGGTGAACTCGCGCGATTGCGATTCGATGCGCCCCGCCGGGATCTCGGCGTTCTGCCGGCGCAACGCGTCCTCGACATCCTGCACGGTCAGCCGATAGCCAGCGAGGCGCGTGCGGTCGATGTTGAGCCGCATCGACAGCTGGCGCTCGCCGAAGATCCGCACGTCGGCGGCACCAGGCAGCACGGAGAGCCGCGGCTGCACGTAGCGCTTCACGTAGTCGGAAGCCTCCAGCGGGGAAAGCGAGCCAGCCTCGACCGCGATGTAGATCACGGGCTGCGAGTCGGCCTCGACCTTGGCAATGATCGGCTCGTCGATGGTTTCGGGCAGCTTGCCGCGGGCACGGGCGACCTTGTCACGGACATCCGCGGCCGCCGAGTCGGGGTCGCGCTTCAGCGAGAAACGGACGTTGATCCGGGCGGTCTCGGAACGGCTCGACGACGTCATCACCGTGACGCCCTCTATGCCGGCGAGCGAATCCTCGAGCGGCTTGGTCACCTGCGACTCGACGACCTCCGCCGACGCGCCCCGATACGTCACCGCCACGCTGACCACCGGCTCGTCGATCCGCGGATACTCCCGGACCGAAAGCCGAGTGTAGGAAATGAGCCCGATGAGCAGGATGAGCAGCGACATCACCGTCGCGAAAACGGGGCGCTTGATGCATATCTCGGGCAAGAGCATGGCCGGCCTCCGGCAGATCGGATCAGGACTTCGGAACGGCTCGCGGCGCGCCGCTGTCGGCCTTGGCTGGACCGGTGGCGTTCTCGCTGCCCTTGGGCGAAGTGCCGCCCGCGGCGGACTTGGAAACGGGGGCAACGGTCACGGAAATGCCGTCACGGAGCTTGAGCTGGCCGGCCGTGACGATCGTCTCGCCGGGGGCGACACCCTTGAGGACCTCGACCCGGCCATCGCGGCGCTGGCCGAGTTCGACCTTGGTCCGGGCCGCCTTGCCGTCGAGGATGCGGAACACGTACTGATCCTCGCCCTGCGGCACCAGCGCCTGTTCGGGCAGGACCAGCGCCTCGCGCTCTTCCTTCGTGAGGAGGCGCACGCGGGCGAACATGCCCGGCCGCAGCGCGGTGTCGGCATTCCTGACCTGGGCGCGGATCACGATCGCCCGGCCGGCGGCGTCCACCAGCGGGTTGATCGCGAAGACCGATCCTTCGTAGCTCCGTCCCGGCAGCGCATCCAGGCCAACCTGCAGCGTCTGCCCGACCTGCACCTGCTTCAGATAGACCTCCGGCACGCGGAAGTCCACCTTGAGCGGGTCGATCGACTCGAGGTTGACCATGTCCTGGCCTTCCTTGACGTAATCGCCGATCGACACGGAGCGCAGGCCGATGACGCCGGAAAACGGCGCGCGGATCTCGGTCTTTGCGAGCCGCGCCGCGGAGAGCGCCGTTGCCGCCTCGGCCAGCCGCAGATTGTTTTCTGCCTCGTCGCGCGCCTGACCGGAGATGAACCCCTGCTTCTGCAGGTCGAGCGCGCGCTCGTATTTGGCCTTGGCGAGCGTCAGATTCGCCTTCGCCTGCTGGGCTTCGGCCTCGTTGACGGCGGGGTCAAGCTTGACCAGCGTGGCTCCCTTGACGACCGGCCGGCCCTCCTGGAAGCCGATCGCTACGACGCGGCCCGCCACTTCGGGGCGCAGGGTCACTGATTCGTCGGAGCGCAGGCTGCCGACCGCCGTGATGGTCTGCGGCATCGGCGCGGTCGTGGCGATGATCGCTTCGACGATGACTGAAGGAACGGGGCCGTTCAGACCTTTTTCCGCGCCGGCCGGGCCGCTGACACCGGCTTGCGGCAACTTCCCCGGTCCACCGGAACGCTGCTGGCCGAACCAGTACCCGCCCCCAGCGGCGACGGCGACTCCGAGCACGGCCATCACGGCGACAATCGATTTGTTCATTGTTGGCGAGAGAAGTCCGAAAATCGCCTCTGAGGCGTCAAAACAGATGATTATGCGCCGGCCGCACCTTGGGCGCCAAGCCACATCCCCACGGGCACCGACCATGCCGTGCCATCCAGCTTTGGACCGCGGCGCAGGGTGATCGATCTCCGGCTGCTAGAATGCGACGGCTCCCTACCCGCCGGCGCTGCTCCTGCCGCGGGCAGGGCGGCCCCCGACGACTTCGAGTTCCGCAGATGATGATCGCCCGAACACGATTTCAACGCGCGGTGATGGGGATGGCGGTAGCGGCTTTCGTGCTCGTGTCGCCCGCCGAGGCGCAAGCGCCCGCGACCTATCCGAACCGCCCGGTGCGCCTCGTCGTTCCGTTTCCGCCGGGCGGCCCACTCGATATCATCGGCCGCGCCATCGCGCAGAAACTCGGCGACACCTGGGGCCAGAGCGTTGTGGTGGACAACCGCCCCGGCGCCGGCGGCAACATCGGCGCCGAACTCGTCGCGAAGGCCGCGCCCGACGGCTACACGATCCTGATGGGCGCGCTGTCGACCCATGCGGTCAACCCCAGCCTCTACGCGAAGATGCCGTATGACGCGGTCAAGGACTTCGCGCCGATCACGCTCGTCGCGGTCACGCCGAACGTGCTGGTCGTCAACGCGTCGCTGCCGGTCAATTCGGCCAGGGAATTCGTCGCCTATGCCAAAGCGAATTCCGGCAAGCTCGCCTTCGGGTCCGGCAGCAACGGCAGCGCCGGCCACCTCGCCGGCGAACTGTTCAAGGTCGAGACCGCGACCGACATCGTTCACGTTCCGTACAAGGGCGGCGCGCCGGCCACGCAGGCGCTGCTCGCGGGCGACACGCAGTTCATGTTCGACAACCTCGCCAATGCGACACCGCAGGTCAAGGCCGGCAAGCTGAAGGCGCTCGCCGTCACGACCGCGCAACGCTCGAAGCTCGCTCCCGAGCTGCCGACGATGTCGGAGGCGGGTTTGCCGGGCTTCGACATCTCGACGTGGTTCGGCCTGCTCGCCCCGGCCGGCACGCCGAAGGACGTGATCGCCAAGTGGAACGCCGAGGTCACGAGGATCCTCAGTTCCACGGATATGCGGGAGCGGCTGACGGCGCAGGGCGCGGAGCCTGCGCCCAATACGCCGGAGCAGTTCGCCGCGTTCATCCAGAGCGAGATTCCGAAGTATGCGCGGATCGTCAAGATTTCGGGCGCGAAAGTCGACTGACGGCCATTCGGGGTCCCGAATGGGGTCCCATACGTGAAAGTTCGCAGCACGTTCGATTGAGCGATTGGGCGAATTGCAGCGTATCGAACCCCGAATTCACCACCGCCACGCGGCCCACGCCAGCATCGCCCACGCCGCGAGGAACGCCACGCCTCCGATCGGCGTGACCGCACCCCAGCCGCGGATGCCGGTCAGCGCGAGCACGTAGAGACTCCCGCAAAAGAGCACGAGCCCGGCGACGAGCAGCCAGGCCACCGCGGCCAGCGTCCCGTTCTCCGGCTTCTGCGCAAGCAGGATGCCGACGGCCAACAATCCGAGCGCGTGCCAGAAATGGTATTGCACCGCAGTCTGAAAGACCGCCATCAGGTCCGGCGCGAGCTTCGACCGCAACGCGTGCGCACCGAACGCCCCGAAGGCAACGGCGATGAACAGAAAGGCGGCAGCGCTGCCTATGGCCAGGCGGGCGTTCATCCGTCGCGGCCGGTCAGTACCGGCGCGTCCTCAACCGCCGCCGACGGGCGGGATGGCCGTGAGCTCGTCGTTCGCCGCCAGCACGCGGCTGCGATCGCGCTCGAACTCGCCGTTGACCGTGAAAACGCGAATCGCCGGCGAGGTGATCCCCAAGGCGTGCAGCACGTCGTCGATCGTCGCGCCATCGGCCACCTCGAGCGCGCCTCCGGGAGGCGTCCTTGCCTTGAGCGTACCCATCAGCTTCAGTCGGATTTGCATGGTACGGAGGGCAGCGTCGGCGAGCCAGGTGCACACAGCGTTCAGCGTCTTGCCACGAACACCGCGTGCGCCGGGTTGGCGGGCACCTTCGGCTCCGCCGCTCCGAATCGATATTGACGCGCCTTGGCCGGACGGCCCAGCAACGCCGTGCCGGCGAGCTTCGCCGCCACGCCACTGCCGACGTACGCGCGGCGGATGTCGAATGGATTGTCCCGCAGGTACTTCTTCCATGGTCCCAGCCTGGCCCCCGTCTGGATCAGGCCCTTGACCATGCCGATATCGGTGAGCATCCCCAGGTCGTTGGCCCGCCCCGCGAAGATGGCACCGGAAATGCGGTCGTCGGTCCAGAGCAGCTTGCGAAAGATGAATCCTGCCGGATTGTCGATCGTGATCGCCTCGGCGGCCGCGTCGTCCCAGCGCCCGAAGCAGGCACCCTGGAGGCCGCAGATGTCGACCACGTTCATCAGCAGACTGCCCGGATAGCGCACGTCGTGGCCGGCCATGTTGGCGCCGGCGACACGACCGTGGTCGACCGCCGTCGGCTGGATGGGATGAACGGCGTTCTGCGCTCCGTGCAAGACCGGCCCCTGGGCCACGTCGCCACCCGCATAGACGTGCGGGAAATTCGTCTGCATCCGGTCGTTCACCAGAATCGCTTCGCCCGTGGCGATGCCCGACCCCTGGACGAGGTCGAGGTTCGGACGAATGCCCGTGGCCAGGATCACGATGTCGGCGGACAGCGTTTGGCCGTCGGACAGCTCGACGGCTTTCGCTCCGTCGGCCTCCTGCCGGATGCGCTGGACCGTCGCCCCGCAGTGGACCGGAATGGTCCGCGTCGCCAGCCAGCGGCGCACGTGCTCTGCGGCGGGCGCGTCGAGCATGCGCGGGAGCACCTGCCCCTCGCGCTCGACCACGGCCAGCTGCCATTTGCGCTTGAACATCGCGTTGAGCACGATGAAGCCGATGAAGCCCGCGCCGACCAGCACCACGCGCGGCGTGCGTCGCGCCGGCTGCAGCGATCCGGCGTACTTCAGCACGCGCTCGGTGTGGGCCAGCGACCAGAGCGGCTCGACACCCGGCAGATCGGCGCCAGGGATCGTCGGGGAGAGCGGCGACGAGCCGGTGGCAATCAGCAGATTGTCGAAATCGATCTTGTCGCCATCGGCAAGCGTCACGGTCTTGCCGCGCGGATCGACGGCGGCGACGCGAACGCCAAACCGGGTCGCGACGTGAAGCCGCGCGAAGTATGCGGCATCCCCGGTGTGCGTATGCGCCTCGGGGATCGTTCCCGCCAGCCAGTACGGCAGCGCCATCCGGGAATGCGCCGGCTCGTCGCACAGCAGCGTGATGGTCGACTGGCCGCCGTCGAACTCCCGGATCGTCTCGATCGCGTTGGTGGCGGCCGGTCCGCCGCCAATGATGACGTGATGCATGGTCTCGGTCCCGATAGTTTGTGTGCGAGGGCGTTTGCCGGTGACTGCCGCCGGATCAGGCGGACGCGAGGCCCAGCTCGGCCAGCTTCTCGCGCGTCGGCACGCCATCCTCCGACCAACCCCGTTCGCGGTAATACACGGGGAGCATCGCGTCCAGATCGACGACGACACCGGCCGACGGGCCGGTCTTGTGCGCGTCCTTCAGCAGCCGTTGCGGCAGCGTGTCGTCCGCCTTGGTGAGTCCCGCCTTGAGGTTGAACAGGCGTTCGAGGTTCCAGGTGCGCTCGCCCATCCGCACGAAATCGTCGATCGAATAGGGGACGCCGCGGGCGGCAGCGGTGCACGGCACCAGCGATTCGAGCGGCCCGCCCGAGCCGCCGACGAACATGCAGATGCCCGTGTTGTCGTGCGCCGTGGTGCGGTTCTGCTCGTGCACCACCCACTCGCTCTTCCCCACCGGCGTGTGCGGGTCCATCTCGCCCGAGGTCTCGATGCCGGGCGTCCACGCGCGGAGGTGGCACGCCCCGCGGTTGCAGGTGGCGTAGGCCACGCCCATACCCTGGAAACCGCGCGGATCGTATGCGGGGAACTCCTGACCTTTCACGCCCATGAACACTTCCGGGTGCGCGAACTTTTCCCCCATGCGCTTCGAGCCCTCGGCGATTTCGTCGCCGAAGCCCTCGCGATAGCCGGTGGCCTCGACCATCCGCACGAGCGCTTCGGCGGATCCGAACCGCAAGGGCACCTCGACGTCTGCATCGCCGATCACGCCCCGCTCGTAGAGCTCCATCGCGGCAGCCAGCGAGGCGCCCATCGAGATCGGGTCCATCCCGAGGTCATTGCACAGCCAGCTAGCCTTGAGAACCGCATCGAGGTCGCCCACGCCGCAGTCCGCGCCGAGCGCCCAGGCGTTCTCGTACTCGGGACCCTCCCCCGCCGGTTTCCAGTTGCGCGGGTGCATGTTGACGAGAAACTTGCCCGAATGCTCGCCCAGGCGAGTCACGCGGCCGCAGGCGATGGTGCAGGCGAAGCAGGCCTTGTTGGCGACCATCCGGGTTTCCTTGACGGTCGTGCCGCTCAGGTTCTCGTATTGCTCGAACTGTCCCTCGAGGAAGTTGCGCGTCGGCAGGCCGCCGAAGGCCTGCGTCATGTCGATCGTGGCAGCCGTGCCGAGGTCCGTGAACGACATGCGTCCCGGGTTGTCCTGCATGTCGGAGCGCATCTTCCAGACCGCCTTCATGAACGCGGCCGGGTCGGCCACGCGGACGCCGCCGGTGCCGCGAACCGCGATGGCCTTGAGGTTCTTCGAGCCCATCACCGCGCCGACGCCGCTGCGCCCCGCCGCGCGATGCTTGTCGTTCATGATGCAGGCGAAACGCACCAGCTTCTCGCCGCCGGGGCCGATGCACGCCACCCGCAGGCCCGGAATCCCCAGCTCCCGCCGCAGCCCGTCCTCGGTCTCCCCGACCTGCCGGCCCCAGTAGGCCGACGCATCCCGCAACTCGACGCGGTCATCGTAGATGAAGAGGTAGATCGGCTTGGGCGAGCGCCCTTCGAGGATCACCATGTCGTAGCCCGCGAATTTCAGCTCGGGACCCCAGTGGCCGCCCGAGTTCGACGTGGTGATCGCGTTGGTCAGCGCGCCTTTGGTCACGACCATGTAACGCGCGCCGCAGGGCACCGGCGTGCCGGTCAGCGGGCCGGTGGCGAAGATCAGCTTGTTGGCGGGCGCCAGCGGGTCCACCTGCGGGTCGAGCTCGTCGTAGAGATAGCGCGCCGCCAGGCCGCGCCCGCCGACATAGTCGCGCAGCCAATCGGACCGGATGTCCTCGACTGCGATCCGCCCATTCGTCAGATCGACTCGCAGCAACTTGCCCGTGGGTGCCGACATCGTTCGCTCCTTCCGCGTTGCGTGGCGTGAACCTGTGCTCTCCGCGACCTGGCCGCTATCCGCCGAACGCGTCGACATGGTTGCGATGGACCTTGGCACCCCAGGACTCGAGCCAATGCCCTGGCCGCGGCGACTCGCCGTAGACGATCGCCTGCGTGGGACACGCGGCGGCGCACGCCGGCTGCCCGCCGCACAGGTTGCACTTCGCGGCATGGCCGGACTGCGGCAGCGTGAACACGGTGCCGAAAGGACACGCGATCGTGCACAGGTGACAGCCGATGCACAGCTCGCCGATGACCACCTTGGCGCCCGTCTGCGGATCCAGCGCGATCGCGTTCACCGGACAGGCATTCATGCACCATGCCTCGTCGCATTGCACACAGGTGTAGGGCGCGTAGCTGGCCTCTTCGTCGAACACGCTGACGCGGATCAGGCTCTGCGACGGCGCGAATGTGCCCGTCTGGACCCACGAGCAAGCCAGTTCGCATTGCATGCAGCCCGTGCACCTGTCGGGCACGATGGAGAGTGCTCTCGTCATGGCAGATTCCCGTCAACGATCATTTGCGCGATCGAACTTCCGGCGTCCGTGAGTGTAACGAGTATCCGCGCCGAGGGGTACCTCCCTCCCTCGCTCGGAGCGGACGGTTGCGGTTGGACCGTCGCGGCGCGTGGCTGCGGCAGTCGTTGCCGCACGCGCGCCCGCAACCGCGGCCGGTCGAGCACAGCTCAGATCTTGATGCCGGTGATGTTGAACACCGCCACGGGCTGCGCAATGCCCTTCAGCTGGAGATCGCCCAGCGGCTCGGCCTGCGCCACATC
This sequence comes from uncultured beta proteobacterium, assembly GCA_963823215.1. Classification (GTDB taxonomy): domain Bacteria; phylum Pseudomonadota; class Gammaproteobacteria; order Burkholderiales; family Casimicrobiaceae; genus CAIWHR01. The sequence goes on along the minus strand of CAWGKT010000008.1, from coordinate 93,525 downwards.
TTCAATCCGGTTCAAGGTCTTCTGGTTGATCAGGATCTGTCCGCCCTTGGCCTCGTTGCAGAGGCGCGAGGCCAGGTTGGCGACGCTGCCGATGCACGAGTATTCCCAGCGCCCCTCGAAGCCGACCGCGCCGAGCGTCGCATAACCCTGGGTAATGCCGATGCCCAGGTCAAGATTGAAGCCGCGCTTCTTCCATGTCGCGCGCAGCGGCGCGAAATGCTGCTGCATCTCGAGCGCCATGCTGATCGCATTCTCGGCAGGCTTCTCGAGCGGAATCGGATCGTTGAAGAAGATCATGATGCCGTCGCCGGCAAAGTGCTCGAGCGTGCCTTCGTGGGCCATGATCAGCTGCCCCATCACGCGGTGATACTCGCCGAGCACGCCCATGACCTCCTCGGGCTCGCAACTGTCGGTAAAGGCAGTGAAGCCGCGCAGGTCGAGGAAGACGACTACCACTTCGCGACGGTGCGTTTTCAGCAGATCTTCGCCACCGCCGTTGATGATCGATTCGGCGAGTTGCGGTGAGAAGAACCCCTTCAGCCGGCCCAGTCGATCGAGCTGCGCCACCTGCTCCTGCACGCGCTCTTCGAGTCTCTTGTTCCACTCCCGCACTTCGTCGCGCAGCGCTTTCTTCTCGAGGCTCGCTCCCACTCGCGCGCGGAGCAGCGTCGCATCGAAGGGCTTGGGCAGGTAATCCTCGGCGCCGAGCTCGATGCAGCGCACGACGCTCTCCACTTCTCCGACCGCCGAGATCATGATCACCGGGAGATGCCGCAGCTCGGGATCGGCCTTCAGGTGCTCGAGCACCTCGTACCCGTTCATCTCGGGCATCATGATGTCGAGCAGCATCAGGTCGAATTTCTGCGCCCGCAGCAGTTCCAGCGCCTGCCTGCCATCATTAGCCGTCGTGAGATTCGTATAGCCCTCGCGCTTCAACCGGCGGGTGAGGGTGTAGCGATTGTCCTCGTTGTCGTCGACGACGAGGAGCGAGGCGTCACTCGGCTTCATTGGACGACCCCCACGCTTGCGGCTGGCGCCGCGGCGCTGCCCCCCGAGGGGGCGTGATTCGCGTCTTGGGGCGGCCCGGCGACGCTCATCCCGGCCCTCCCGGCGCCAGCGCCTGGATCTTGCCGAGCAGGCGCGGCAGCTCCACCGGCTTGGTATCGAAGTCGTCGCATCCCGCGGCCAGGGCCTTCTCTCTGTCGCCGGTCATCGCGTTGGCCGTCAGCGCGATCACCGGGATGTGCTTCGTTTCCGGCGCGGCCTTGATCTGGGTGGTCGCTTGCGCGCCGTCGAGCACCGGCAGACCCATGTCCATCAGGATGAGCTCGGGCTGCTCGGTAAGCGCCATCGCCACGCCCTGGGCGCCGTCGCGCGCGATCACGACGTCGAAGCCGGCGCGCTTCAGACGCCGCTCCAGCATGTAGATGTTGTCCTCGTTGTCCTCGACGTACAGGATCTTCATGCCGTTCCCTCGCCGACCTTCTTGCCCCGGCCGCGCTCGATCGAACCGGGCAGCACACGACTGATCTCCTGCAGCATCTCGTCCAGCTCGGAGCTGCCCTTCTGCAGCACCCGCTCCACGTCGCCGTTGAGTCGGCTGCGCTCCTCCGCCGTCAGGTCCTTGGCGGTCACCACCAGCACCGGGATATCGCGCCACTCGGCCCGTGCCCGCATCTCGACCAGGAACTCGAAGCCGTCCATCTCCGGCATCATCAGATCGAGCATGATGACGTGGGGACACGCTTCGGCCAGCCGCGCCAGCGCCACCCGGCCGTTCTCCGCCTCGCGGACCTCCCAGCCGTCCTTTTCCAGCGCGAGCCGCATGCCGCGCCGCGTCATGTCATCGTCATCGACCAGCAGCACCTGGCGTCCCACCGCACCGCAGATGCTGCGCAGCACGCCGGAAAGCTGTGCGCGATCGACCGGCTTGACCATGTAGTCGGTGGCCCCCAGCGCGTAGCCGCGGGTCTTCTCGTCCACGATGGACACGAGAATGACCGGGATGTCCGCAAGTTCCGGATCGCCCTTGATCGCGGCCAGCACCGTCCACCCGTCCAGGTCCGGCATCATCAAATCGAGCGTGATCGCGGCGGGGTGCAGCTCGCGCGCGAGGCGCAATCCCTCTTGGCCGCCACTGGCGGTCACCACGGCAAAGCCCTCGCGCGTCAGATGCCGCTCGATGACCTCGCGCACGGTCGGATCGTCGTCCACCACCAGGATCGTCGGCGCACCGGCGGCGGCATCCGGCCGGGCGGCCACAGCGTCCCGGACCGCGGCAGCGGGCTGCACGGCCCCGACTTCGGCGGGCAGCCGGATGGTGAAGGTGGAGCCCTTGCCAGGCTCGCTTGCCACCGTGATGTCGCCGCCCATCATCTGGCAGAAGCGCCGGCTGATCGCCAGGCCGAGTCCCGTGCCGCCATACTTGCGCGTCGTCGAGGCGTCGGCCTGGACAAAGTCCTGGAAGAGCTTCCCCATCTGCTCGGGCGTCAAGCCGATGCCCGTGTCCGTAACCGCCATCGTCACCCACTCGCGACCCGCCTCGGTTGCGCGTCTCGCGCCGATGGTCACCGTGCCCTTTTCCGTGAACTTGTTGGCGTTGCTCGCGAGATTCAAAAGCGCCTGCCGGATCCGCGTCTGGTCGGCACGCATGGTGCCGAGGTCCGCCGCGCAATCGACCACCACCTCATTGCCGTTCTTGGTGGCCATGGTGCCGATCGTCTGCACCACGTCCTCGATGAGCGGCGCGATCGCGAAGGACTCGATGTGGATGTCCATCTTGCCGGCTTCGATCTTCGACAGATCGAGGATGTCATTGATCAGCGCCAGCAGGTGCTTGGCCGCGCGCAACACACGCTCGAGCGGCTCGAGCTGGTCGTCGAGCTTCAGGTCGACCGCGTCCTCGTGCAGCATCTCGGTGACGCCGATGATCGCGTTGAGCGGCGTGCGCAGCTCGTGCGACATGTTGGCCAGAAACTGCGACTTCAACTGGCTGGCGACTTCCAGCTGCTTGCCCTTTTCCGCGATCTCGCGAAACAGCCGCGCGTTCTGAATTGCCAGCACCGACTGGCCAGCCAAAGCCTGGAGAAGCGTTACCACCGACGGCGAAAACTCTCCTGCGACCTTGCGCCGGATCACCAGCCCGCCGATGACCCGCTCGTCGCGCAACAGCGGCACCGCCAGCACGGCGCGTACGTCTTCCCGCAGCAGCAGATCGCGGACAGGGCCTTCGCTCATCAACCCGATGTCGGGCATCTGGAAAGGGGCCCGTCGCTCGGCGCACTTGCCCAACGACGTTTCCCCGATCCGGATCCGCGAATCGCGCAGGCCCGCGACCATGGCGTCGCTCATGCCATGACTTGCCCGCGGCACGAACACTCCCTCGACCTCGTCGAATTCGTAGATCGTGCCGCCCGCATCGGCGTTCGACAGCTCGACGGCGTGGGTGATGATGGTGATCAGCACGGTATCGATGTCGAGCGTCGAGCTGACCGCCTGGCCGACTTCGCCGAGCGCCCGCATTTCGCCGACCGAGCGCGTGAGTTCCTCGGTGCGCGCCTCCACCTCCTTGAAGAGGCGCACGTTCTCGATCGCGATCACCGCCTGGTCGGCGAAGGTCTTCAGCAGATCGACCTTCGCGTCGGTGAAGTAACCCGGGGTGCGTCGGCCGACGAAGATCACGCCGATGACCTGGCCCTCCCGGACCATCGGCACGCCGAGGCACGCGCGGTAGCCACTCGCGCGGGCCGCGTGCTTCTGCTCATAGTTGGGGTCGGCGAGCACGTCCGCGACATGTTCGACGGCACCATTTCGAAATGCGCGCGCCGACACCGTCTCGCTATCTTGCCGCATCGGGAACGCGCGGCGCACTGCTTTCTCGCCCTCCTCGTCCACGCCGTGGCACGCCACCAGCTGGATCAGCTCGCCGTCAAACGTCGATACCAGGCTGAGGTCCGCCGCGCACAATCGTTCCGCCAGCTTGCCGATGATGTCGAAGACGGGCTGAACGTCGGTCGGCGAGGCGCTAATGACCTTGAGGACCTCGGCGGTTGCAGTCTGCTGCTCGAGCGACTGGGTGAGATCGGCGGTCCGCGCCTCAACCTTCTGCTCCAGGTTGCTCTGCGAATCCTGCAGCTGGGCAGTGGTATGGTTGAACTCGGCGGCGAGCGCTTCGAGTTCGTCGCCGGTGTGGACGTCGATACGGTGATCGAGCTCGCCCTTGCCGACGCGCGCAGCGCCCTCCTGCAATTGCCGGATCGGCGCCACCATTCTGCGCGCCAGCAGAACGCTTGCGAGCACCGACAGCGTGAGACCCAATACCATGAGAGCGGCAGCGCGCCAAAGCTGCGTGCGCAGGGAGTCGAGCACTTCGTCGAGCGGCTGTTCGATGAAGACCAGCCAATGCAGGTGCGGAATGGGCACGGACACCGCGAGCACCTTGCGGCCGCCAAGGCCTTCGACAACCGTGAACGACGCACCGCTCGTTGCTTCTGCCTTCCCCTCGAGTCGCGCGGCCTTCACCTGCGACGTGTCCGACAGATCGCGATTCTGCAGGACAATGCTCATGTCGGGATGGGCAATAAGGCGCCCGCCTGCATCGACGACGTAGGCATAACCTGCCCTACCGACGCGAAGACGCGAGACGACGTCCCAGATTGGGCTGAGACTGATCTCCGCCACGGTTATTTCGGGTGCCGTTTCCGCCACTGCAACCGCAACCAGCATGAGCGGCTCCGCCTTGTTGCGCAGGAACATCGGGCTGAAGTACCTCTTCCGCGCCTGCGTGACGAGAAACTCCGGCGACGTCGAATAGTTCTTGCCGCTGTCGACCGCATCAAGATCGGCCACCGAGACGCTCAACCGCTCCGCGCCGCTGGAATCAAGATGGCGCAGAGCGGTGATCGCGGGCACGTTCCGCAGCACCCGGAGGTAATCCAGATACCGCTGCTCGGAGAGCTGCGCCGCGCCGTGCGTTCCGGATTGCGAGGGCATGGCCGCGGATTCGACCGCCGCCGTGGACATGAGCCCGACGACCTCGCGCTCGAGCGACGTCATGAATTGCTCGATGCGATACGCCGCTGCGTAAGCCTTCTCCCGCTCGAGCTCGACAATGTTCTCCTTCGCCTCCTCGTAGGAAAAGTAGAGATCGATTGCGGTGCTCAGCGTAAGCACGCCGCCGACCAGCAGCAGAATGACCGCGAGGTACTTCCAGAACAGGCGGCCGCGCAACGACGGCGCGTGCACGAGTGCACCCTCGCCGCGTCGCGCCTTGGCTTCGCCCCGCGCGCTCATCGGTGGACCACGTTTGCGCGAACCAGGATCTTGGGTGGAACCTTGAGTGCCAATTGCTGGGCCGTGTTCAGGTTCACCGCGAGATCGACCCGCTCGGCACCCTCGACCGGCAGGTCCTGGGGCCGGGTTCCGCGCAGGATCTTCGCTATAAGCCGCGCGGACTGAATGCCCTGGGCGCGCAGATCCGGCCCGTACGACACCAGCGCCCCGTGCTCAACCCATTGCGCCGTGGGAAAGATGCTCGGGATGCGCGCAACGTTGAATATCGCAGCGGAAATCGAGGACGTGTCGATCGCCGAAGCAAGAACGGCGTCGCCCGGTTTGGCATCCTTGAGCACCAGGGCGAGCTCGGCGGGATCGTTTATCGCCCGTATCAACAACTCGATTTGGAGCCGGCGTGCCGCTTCGCGCATGTTCGCCAGGGCGGCCGCATCCGTAATTTCGGAATCCTGATAGACAAACCAGACGCGCTGAAGCCTCGGCAGCAGCATCTTCAGCACGTCCAGTCGCTTCGGCGCGAGCTCCGCGGCACGACTCGAGATCCCGGTGACGTTGCCTCCCGGCTGCCCGAGGCTGGCAACGATGCCCGTCCGCGACCGGATCGCCGACGAGCGTGAACACGATGGGTATGCGCTCCGTGGCCTTCTTCGCCGCGAGCGTTGCGGGTTCGTTGCTGGTGAAGATCACATCCACGCCCGCTTTCACCAGCGCTTCGGCCGCGGCGGCGGTGGCGCCGGGCTCGCCTTTGGTGAAGCGTATCTCATACGCCACGTCACGCCCTTCGACGATGCCCTGCTCGCGCATTCCCTCTTTGAGTCCCTCGACCGCCGGATGGTTGGCGGAGAAGGCCTCGTTAAGGACCCCGATGCGATACGGGCGAATCGACTCGGCCTGGGCAGATGACCCCGCCAGTATGGCGATTGCCGTCAGCACCGTCGCGCCACGGAGCAGGACATGGGCTCGCCAACGCCTGGCAGTGCTCATCTCGGGGCCATTCTTTCCCGGAAACGGCATGCTGGCGCCAGGTACGTGCGTCCTTTCATTACAGCCCCCCCTTCAAATCGTTGCCGTACTCCCGGTCGTTCACCGTCACGCAACGACATTCCCCGATGACACGGCAAAACGACGGGGATTGGCAGGCTTGCTCGTCCTTACGGATCTGTGCCGCGGTATCGCGCTGAAGGTCATGGCTCCGACGTCAATCCGCTGCGCTTTGCGACCCCTCGTTGGGGATCTTCCGGCGGACGAATTGCCAGATTCAAGACCAAAGCCCGCGACAGCGTCAAGGATAATCCTATTCGAGGGTTTGTGCGCCCGCCATCCGATAAACGCCCCGGCCGGCGTTGGTAAGGTAGCATCCGATCCGGGACGGATTACAATGCACGCTATGCGCCGGAGGTGGCGCCTCCATAAGGTCGTCACCATGAACATCGAACGCCGGCACGTCGGCAAGCGCCTTTCGGGGCTTGTGATCCATCGTGCTTCCGGCACCGCCTATCTCGCAGGGCAGGTCGCCGACGACCCGTCAGCAGACATCACGGGCCAGACGCGGCAGGTGCTGGCGCTGATCGACTCGTTGCTCGCCGAAGCGGGCTCGGACAAGACGAAGATCCTGTCGGCGACGATCTACTTGCCCGACATGTCCGACTTCGCCGCGATGAACGCCGTGTGGGAGCAGTGGGTGGTGCCGGGACAGACACCCGCGCGGGCGACGGTCGAGGCCAAGCTTGCCGCGCCCGAGTACCGCGTCGAGATCCAGGTGATCGCGGCGATCCCGACCCTGTCCTGACGGCCTTTCATGCCACCGGTTTCCTCCGTCGCCAAGGCCATTGTCGCCGCCACGTCGCGCCGCGACTTCGCGCTCGCATCGGACAGTGCCGCGTCGATGCCCGTCACGCGCGAGATGTTCGACCAGTGGATGGTCCCGTGCTATGCGCCGGCGTCGTTCGTCCCGGTCCGTGGCGAAGGCTCGCGCATCTGGGACCAGGACGGCCGCATGTACATCGACTTCGCCAGCGGGGTCGCCGTCACTGCGCTGGGCCACTGCCACCCGGCGCTCGTGCGCCGCGCTGACCGAGCAGGCGGGCAAGCTCTGGCACGTGTCCAACTGGCTCACCAACGAGCCGGCGCTGCGACTCGCCAAGCGCCTGATCGACGCGACGTTCGCCGAGCGCGTGTTCTTCTGCAATTCGGGCGCCGAGGCCAACGAGGCGGCGTTGAAGCTCGCCCGCCGCTATGCGCACGACCGGCACGGCGAAGCGGAAGATCCGCGTGATCGCGGCGGTCAACGCCTTCCACGGCCGCACGCTGTTCACGGTGACGGCGGGCGGCCAGCCGAAGTACTCGAGCGGATTCGGACCGAACCCCGCCGGCATCACGCACCTCCCGTACAACGACACTACGGCGCTCGAGCGCGAATTCGCCGTTCATGGCGCCGAGATCTGCGCGGTGCTGCTCGAGCCGATGCAGGGCGAAGGCGGCATGACGCCGGGCACCGCCGAGTACCTGCAGGCAGCCCGGCGCCTCTGCACCGCCCACGGGGCGCTGCTGATCCTCGACGAAATCCAGAGCGGCATGGGGCGCACGGGCACGCTGTTCTCGTACATGCAGAAGGGCGTGGTCCCGGACATCCTGACCAGCGCGAAGGGCCTGGGCGGCGGCTTTCCCATCGGCGCGATGCTGACCACGACCGAAATCGCGAGCGCGTTCTCGGTCGGCGTGCACGGCACGACCTACGGCGGCAACCCGCTCGCCTGCGCAGTCGCGGGCGCCGTGTTCGACGTGATCAACACGACCGAGGTGCTGGACGGCGTCAAGGCGCGGCACGCGCTCTTCATGGAAGGACTGAAGGCGATCAACGTCCGGCGCCGCGTGTTCTCCGATCTGCGCGGCGAAGGCGTCTGGATCGGCGCCGAGCTCGACGCGCCGTGGAAGGGCAAGGCGATGGACGTCGTCAAGGCCGCCGGCGAGCCGCCGGACTGCTGGTGCTCGTCGCCGGCCCCGATGTCGTGCGCATCGCGCCGTCGCTCGTGATCAGTCTCGACGAGATCCTCGAGGGTCTCGCGCGCCTCGAGACCGCGCTCAACGGCGCGCTGAACTAGCGTCTTCTCCGCCGGTGGCGCAGCGGCGCGCGGGCGACCCCTATCGCCGGTCAGTCGCTTGCCGCCACCGGCATCTCGCGATGCCGCCGGACCGGCGACCAGATGACCGCCCCGGCCGACAAGCAGCGAGCCCGAGCACGCCGATCGTCAGCAGCGTCGGGCGCAAGCCGATCGCCGTTGCGAGCGCGCCGCCGGCGAGCGAGCCCAGCGGCGCCGCCGCCACTGTCAGGAAGCGCATCGTCGCGGTCATTCGTCCCAGCAACCGATCGGGCGTGATCGCCTGGCGCAGCGACAGGTAGTTGATGCCGTAGAGCACCGCGCCGAAGTCGAACACGAGCATCGCGCAGCCGAGGCCCAGCGTGGCGACCCAAACCGGTCCCGAGACGAGGCCGAACGCCTGCCAGCCGAGCGCCGTCAGCGCGAGCCCGTGCACGATCACCGGTCCGACGCCGAAACGCGCGGACAGACGCTGCGCGAACGCCGACGCCAGCACGCAGCCGACGCCGCCGCCAAAATAGGCGAGGCCGATCGCCCCGGCCGAGAGCCCGAGATCGCGCGTCGCGAACAGGATCAGCACGGCGACCTGCATGTGGTGCAGGATCTGCCACAGCCCCGCCAGCACGGCGAGCGCAAGCAGCGTCCGGTTGTTCCAGCACGAGCGTCAAACCCTCGCTGGATCTCCGCCGTCACCGAGGCCTTGGCACGGGGATGCGGCACGTCGTGCGCCGACGAGTCTCGCCGCAGCATCGCCGCGGAAGCGAAGAACGTGAGCGCGTCGAGCACGATCGCGAACGGCGCGGTGACGAGCTGGATCAGCCCGCCGGCAAGTCCCGGACCGACCAGTGCTGCCGATGTCTCGCCGAGCGCCACCTTGGCATTCGCCTCGACCAGGCGATCGCGTCCCGCCAGTCTGCGCGAGCAGCACCTGGTAGGCGGCCCCGCCCACGACGTTCTGCACGCCGCACAGGAACCCGACCACGTAGAGGAGTTCGATCGACAGCGTGCCCGTGTAGGCGGCGACCGGGATCGCGAGCAACGGCAACGCCGCGTCCGATGTCCGCGGCGATCACGATCGGCAGCTTGCGCACGCGATCGATCAGCACGCCCGCGTGCAGGCTCACGAGCGCGAACGGCAGCGTCTCCAGCGCGACCAGCACGCCCATCTGCCAGGGCGTGGCGTGCAGCAGCACCGCGGCCGTCAGCGGCAGCGCGAGGTTCGTGATCTGCGCGCCGAACGAGCGTGATCGTCAGCGACGCCCAGAGCTTCATGAACTGCGGATTGCGCCAGAGACCGCGAAAGGCGGCTCCGCGAGAATCCTCTGCAACCGTTCGACTGGCCACTTCATCCTGCACCTCGCTCCCGCCGCGCCCTTGTGGGGCGCTTCTGCGCTGTCGGCGCAAGCATCGCCGACGGCGACGACTCGCCGCGCATCGCAACGACGCGCCGCGGGCGGAAAGGGATTGACCAGGGGTGCCTCGAATCCCGTTCCCGCCGTCTGCCCGGCGGGGGGACCCGACAGGCGGTCTACGCCGGCAGCGCCGGCAGGTCAGCGAACAGGCTCGGACGGCACAGCGCAATTCGATGCCGCGAACCGTCGCCGCTTTCGTCGCCGAGGCCAATAACGTCCTGTGCCCGCGAAACGGCAGCAGCGGGCTTCGGCAACGGAAGTGGAATGCGGCGGACAGCGGCATCATCTCGGCGATGTGCTCGGACCTGCCTGGATGGTACCGCGCGGACGCGCGGTCGCGGCAATCGCGGAAGCGACGTACGGGGCCGCTTGCGCCACTCGCTGTGGTGCCGATCGCACACCGCGCGACACCTGCGACGGCGGCAACCGGGGCAACCCCGCGCGAGCGGTACCGTCAGCGTGCGGCTGCGCGCCTCGCAAGATCGATGTCCCAGTACCGCCAGGCATTCGGGTTGAAGGGACTGTGCTTGTAGCCGACGAGCCACGGCTGGACGAGGACGTTCTCGATCCGATAGGCCTGCAGCTTCCACGGCGCGTACACGCTGACGAGCTCGGACATCTGCCGCAGCAACCGATTGCGCTCGGGGCCGTCCGGAAGCCGCCTGCCCTGTTCGTAGAGCTGGTTGAATTCGGGGAGGTTGAACCGGGCGAGGTTGGACAACCCCGCGTTCGGTCCGTACAGGAGGCCCATCACGCCGAAACCGGGCGGCGATCCCGGCAGTGTTCGCAAGACCCCACATCTGCAGCTGGCCCGCGCGCGCCTGCTTCAGCAAATCGGGAAATTTCTGCTTCACGAAATCGATCCGGAGGCCGAGCGCGGTCATGCTCTTCTTCCACAGCTCGTCGAGCTGACGATCGAACGCCGATATGCTACGAAGCAATCTGCAGCGTGAACGGCTTGCCGTCCGGCAGATCGCGCCAGCCGTCGCCGTCCTGTCGACGTAACCGAACCGGTCGAGCAGCGCCTTCGCGGTCGGGAGATCGAACTTCGCATGACCGTCGAACGTCGGGTCGTGGCCGATCAGGTTGGGCGCGATCATCTGCGTCGCCGGCAGCGCCTGTCCCTGCCGCACGATCCTGACCTCCTCGTCGGTGTTGTACGCCATGCCGATCGCTCGCCGCAGCGCGATCCTTCTCCTTGGCGTACCCGCCGACCACCGGGTCGTCCATGTTGAAGTACTCGAACGTGATCGACGGCTGGATCCCGCGCACCAGCGTGATCCCCTGCGCCGCGAGCTCGGGCTTGAGCCGGTTGCCCGGCTCCAGCACGTTGCCGATGAGATCCGGCGGCACGGGGTTCGCGATGTCAAGCTCGCGCTTCTGGAACGCGAGCAGCCGCGGGTTCGACTCCTCGATGATGCTGATCTCGATGCGGCCGATGGCAGGCACCTTCTTGCCCTTCATCACGCGCCAGTATCGGCCTTGTCGGCCGGGTCGCTGCTGTCCGGGAAGTACTCCTCGCGAAAGGACGGGCTCGCTTCCAGGACGATCTTCTGCCCGCGTCGCCAATCCTTCAGCCGATACGGGCCGGTGCCCACCGGATTCGCCATGACGCGATTGCCGGCATCGCCGTAGGTCTCGACCACTTCCCGCGCAACCGCCGCCATCACGGAGCTCGCGAGATCGTCCAACAGGTCGTAATCGGGGTGCTTGAGCTTCAGCCGGATCGTGTAGCGATCGAGCGCGCGGCACGCCGTCGAACGGCATGTCGTAGTCGAGCTTGCCCGCCGCCGTCGCGGCCGCCAGCAACGCGTCGTCGCCGACGAAGCGGTCGGTCATCGCTTCGATATTCGGCGCACGCACCTTGGGATCGAGCAGGCGCTTCCACGAATACACGTAATCGGCGGCGGTCAGCTCGCGTTTCTTTCCCTTGAACGCGGGATCGTCGGCGAAGATGATGCCCGGGCGAACCTTGATCGTCCAGGTCCTGCCGTCGGCCGAGATCTCGGGCATCGCGGCGGCGGTGTTCGGGACGATCCTGAACGGCCGCGCGAGATAGTCGTAGCGGTAGAGCGGATCGAAGATCGACGCGCGGCGACATACCCCGAGTAGAGGTCGCCGATCGCCTGCGGATCGAATCCGGTCTCGGCGGCGTTGAATGCGACGCGCAGCGTCTTGTTCATGTCGGCCGCCGCCCGCGGCGCGCAAAGCGCAAGCGCGACCGAGGCCGTCGCCGCGGCCACGGTCGAGCGCACGCGAGCGATCGCCGTGATCATGCCGCGACCCGGTCGCTCACTTCGCCGCGGCGCGCCGCGCGAGGTCGAGTCGTAGTACTTCCAGTGATGCGAATTGAACACGTTGTGCTTGTACCCGAGCACCCACGGATGGACGACGATGTTCTCGTAGCGATAGATGCCGTATTTCCACGGTGCGTACACAGTGACGAGATCCGACATCTGGCGCATGAGCTTGAGGCGCTCGGGCCCGTTCGGCAGCGGCAGCCCCTGCTCGTACAGGCGGTCGAATTCGGGCAGGCAGAAGCGCGCGATGTTCGAGAACCCCGCCTGCTTCCCCCACAGCAGGCTGAAATAGCCGTAGCCGTTCGGTCGATCGTCGCGATGTTGCCGAGCGTGAACATCTGCAGTTGCCCGGCGCGTCCGGCCTTGAGCAGATCGGGCCATTTCTGCTTGTTGAAGTCGACGCGAATGCCGACGGCGGTCATGCTCTTCTTCCACAGCTCGTCGAGCTGGCGCTCCAGGCCCGCCGGTTGGGACGAGATGACGAGCGTGAACGGCTTGCCGTCCGGCAGGTCGCGCCAGCCGTCCCCGTCGCGATCGACGTAGCCGAACCGGTCGAGCAGCGCCTTGGCTGCGGCGACGTCGTAGCGCACGAGGTCCTTGCGCGCCGGGTCGAAGCCGAACACGTGCGGCGGCAGGAACTGCGTTGCCGGCTCCGCCTGTCCCTGCCAGACGACCCGGGTTTCCTCGTCGGTGTTGTACGCCATGCCGATCGCGCGCCGCAGCGCGATCTTCTCCTTCGTGTAGCCGCCGACGACCGGAGTCGTCCATGTTGAAGTACGTGAAGCGGATCGCGGCGCGAAGTCCGCGCACGAGCGTGATGCCCTGGTCGGCAAACCTGGGCTGCAACTTGCCGGTTGCCGTCGAGCACGTTCAAGGCCATTTCCTGAAGATCGAGATAGTCGAGGTCGCGTTTTTCGAACGCGAGGAGGCGGGGGTTGGCCTCCTCGAGAATGCTGACCTCGACGCGTCCGATCGCCGGCAGCTTCTTGCCCGCGCATCTGCGCGACGATGGCCCGGTCGGCTGGCTCACTGCTGTCGGGGAAGTACTCGTCGCGAAAGTCCGGGTTCGCCTCCAGCGTGATCTTCTGCCCGCGCCGCCACTCCTTGAGCAGGTACGGGCCGGTGCCCACGGGGTTGGCCATCACCCGGTCGCCGGGATCGGCGTACGCCTCGACCACCTCGCGCGCGACCGCGGATGTGGCGACGGAGGTAAGCTCGGTGAGCAGATCGTAGTCGGGGTGCAGCAGCTTGATGCGTATCGTGTGGCGATCGATCGCCTGCAGGCCCTCGAGCGGCGCGTCGTAGTCGAAGCGGCCGGTCTTCTTCGCCGCGGCGACTGCCGCGGTCACGCCGACGACGGTCTCGTCGAAGATGTCGGCCGACGTCGAGAGCACCTTCGGATCGAGCAGGCGCTTCCACGAATACACGTAATCGGCCGCCGTCAGCTCGCGCTTCTTCCCCTTGAACGCAGCATCGTCCGCGAAATGGATGCCGGGCTTGACCTTGATCGTCCAGGTCTTCCCGTCCGCGGAGATCTCGGGCATCGCCGCCGCGGTGTTCGGCACGACCGTGTAGGGCCGCGCCAGATAGCTATAGGTGTACAGCGGATCGAAGATGACGCGATTGATCTGATTCGAATACAGATCGTTCGATCCCGCCGGATCGAAGCCCGTTTCGGCGACCGGAAAGGAGACGCGCAGCGTCTTGTTGAGATCGGCGGCACCACAAGTCGCGGCCGCCAGCCACAGCGTGGCCGCCACGGCGATCGATCGGCGCATGACCCGTCCGGAACTCAGAGCAGTTTTCGATGTCGCCGGCGAGACTCGCCGGCTCCGCGTTCGGCGCGAAGCGCTCCACCACATTGCCGTCGCGGTCGACGAGGAACTTGGTGAAGTTCCACTTGATCGCTTCGGACCCCAGCAGGCCGGGCTTCGCCTTCTTCAGGAACTTGTACAACGGCGCCGCGCCGTCGCCGTTGACGTCGATCTTCGCGAACAACGGAAACGTGACGCCGTAATTGACCTCGCAGAACGACTCGATTTCCTCTTCGCTTCCCGGCTCCTGCGCGCCGAACTGGTTGCACGGGAAGCCGAGGATCTCGAGGCCCTTGCCGTGCAGTTTCTGATAGAGCGCCTCCAGGCCCTTGTACTGGGGCGTGAATCCGCATTTGCTCGCCGTGTTGACGATCAGCAGCACCTTGCCCTTGTAGGCGTCGAGCTTGACCTTCTTGCCGTGAATGTCCTTGACGGTGAAATCGTAGATGGTTGCCATGGGAACCTCGTTTGCAAGATGGCGGCAATTATGCCCGCGCCGACCCCGGCACGCGAGCGGCGTTCGGCCGCTACTCGGGGCGCCCGAATCCGCCGCCGCCCGGCGTCTCGACGACGAACACGTCGCCGGCGTTCATCGTCACGGCGAAAGTTGCGCCGAATTCCTCGCGCGTTCCCGTCTCGGGGTATCCCGCGCGCTCGACCCAGTTGCGGCCGACCGCGCCCGGCAGACCGCCCGCGACCCCGAACGGCGCGATCCGCCGGTGATTGGCCAGCATCACCGCGGTCATCGGCTCGAGAAAGCGCACACGCCGCACGCCGCCATCGCCGCCGCGATGGCGACCGGCGCCGCCGCTGCCGCGGCGGATCGCGTACGACTCGAGCCGGACCGGGAAGCGCCACTCCAGCACCTCGGGGTCGGTCGAGCCGCGAATTCGTCATGTGCGTCTGCACCACGCTCGCACCGTCGAAATCGGGCCCCGCCCCCGCCCCGCCGGAGATCGTCTCGTAATACTGATAGGTGGCGTTGCCGAACGTGAAGTTGTTCATCGTTCCCTGCGACGCCGCGAGCACGCCGAGCGCGCCGTACAGCGTATCGGTGATGGCCTGCGAAGTCTCGACGTTGCCCGCGACGACCGCCGCCGGATAGCGCGGCGCGAGCATCGAGCCCTTCGGGGATCACGATGTCGAGCGGCTTCAGGCAACCGGCGTTCATCGGGATGTCGTCGTCGACCAGCGTGCGGAACACGTACAGCACGGCCGCCTTGCAGACGGCCGACGGCGCGTTGAAGTTGGTCGGCTGCTGCACGCTCGTGCCGGTGAAGTCGATCGTCGCGCGGCGCCGCGCCTTGTCGATCGCGATCGTCACGACGATCCTGGCCCCGCTGTCCATTTCGTACTCGAAATACCCGTCCTTCAGCACGTCGAGCACGCGGCGCACCGATTCCTCCGCGTTGTCCTGCACATGGCGCATGTACGCGCGCACGACCGGCAGGCCGAAGTGCGCGACCATCTTCGCCAGCTCGTCGGCGCCCTTGGCGCAGGCGGCGACCTGCGCGCGGAGGTCGGCGAGATTCTGGTCGACGTTACGCGACGGGTACCTGCCCGACTCCGAGAATCGCGCGCATCTCCGCGTCGAGGAACCGCCCCTCGGCGACGAGCTGCACGTTGTCGAGCAGCACGCCCTCCTCGTCGACGTGCGTCGAATCGGGCGGCATCGAGCCGGGCGTGATGCCGCCGATGTCGGCGTGGTGGCCGCGCGACGCCACATAGAACTCCGGCTCGCGCCCGCCACCGAGGAACACGGGCGCGATCACCGTCACGTCGGGCAGATGCGTGCCGCCGTTGTACGGCGCGTTCAGCACGAACACGTCGCCGGGTTTCATCGCGCCACTGCGCCGGTCGACGATCGTCTTCACGCTCTCGCCCATCGAGCCCAGATGCACCGGCATGTGCGGCGCGTTGGCGATGAGACTGCCCTCGGCGTCGAACAGCGCGCACGAGAAGTCGAGCCGCTCCTTGATATTGACCGAGTACGCGGTGTTGGCGAGCGTCACGCCCATCTGCTCGGCGATCGCCATGAACAGGTTGTTGAAGACCTCGAGCAGTATCGGATCGGCCGTCGTGCCGATCGCGTGCGCGCGCCGCGCCGCTTCGACGCGCTCGAGCACGATGTCGCCGCGTGCCGTATAGGTCGCGCGCCAGCCCGGCTCGACGACGGTCGTCGCCGTTGTCTTCGCGGATCACCGCGGGGCCGGCGATGGCGTCGCCCGGGACGCAGGTGTCGACGATCGTAGACGGCCGCATCGTGGAACGCGCCCTCGGTGTAGACCCGGTTCGTCCGGATCGGCGACCAGCGGCTGCGCGCGCGGCGACTGCGCCGGCACGGCGTCCTTCGCGTCGTGCGTCCTGCCGATCGCCTCGACCGCGACGGCTTCGACGACGAGCGGCTTGCCGGGCATCAGGAAGCCGTATTGCTGCCGATACTTGCGCTCGAACTCGGCGACCACAACGGTCGCGGCGTCGACGCCCGTCTCGAGCGTCGTGTCGGTGCCCTCGTACTTGACGTGCAGCGTGCGCCGGACGGCGATGCGGTCGGCGGGAATGGCCTGCGCCGCGACGTCGCCGCGCGCCGCCATTTCCAGCGCCGTGAACGTCGGCGCGGCTGGCCGCGAGCGCCGCGTCCGACAGCCTCGTCTCGACCGCCTGCTGTTTCAGCGCGCGCACGTCGGCGAGCCCCATCCCGTAGGCCGACAGCACGCCGGCCAGCGGATGCAGCAGCACGCGCGTCATCCCGAGCGCATCGGCGACGAGGCACGCGTGCTGGCCGCCGGCGCCGCCAAAACAGCACAGCGTGTATTCGGTGACGTCGTAGCCGCGCTCCACCGAAATGTGCTTGATCGCATTCGCCATGTTGGCGACGGCGATCTTGAGGAACCCGTCGGCGACCTCCTCGGGCGAGCGCGGGCGGCCGATCCTTGCGGCGACCTCGGCCGCGAGCGCCGCGAACTTCTCGCGCACGACCTCGGCATCGAGCGGCTCGTCGCCGGTCGGGCCGAACACGCGCGGGAAGAGCTCCGGATCGAGCTTGCCGACCATCACGTTGCAATCGGTGACGGTCAGCGGTCCACCACGCCGATACGACGCCGGCCCGGGATTCGCGCCCGCCGACTCCGGCCCGACGCGAAAGCGGGCGCCGTCGAACCGGCAGATCGAGCCGCCGCCGGCGGCGACCGTGTGGATGCGCATCATCGGCGCGGCGAGCCGCACGCCGGCGACCTCGGTGACGAAGGCCCGCTCGTACTCGCCCGCGTAATGCGTCACGTCGGTCGACGTGCCACCCATGTCGAAGCCGATGATGCGGTCGAAACCGGCCAGTCGCGACACCTCGACCGCGCCGACGATGCCGCCCGCGGGGCCGGACAGGATCGCGTCCTTGCCCTGGAAGCGATGCGCGTCCGTCAGGCCGCCGTTCGACTGCATGAACTGCAGGCGGGGCGCGCGTGGCGCGGCGGCCGCGCCGGCATCGTGCCGGCTCGCATCCGTCGCCCCCGGCGTGGGAACCGTCCGTTCCGATCCCGTGAGCTCGCGCTCGACCTGGCCCACGTACCGGCGCAGGATCGGCGACAGGTACGCATCGACGACCGTCGTGTCGCCGCGCGAGACGAGCTTCATCAGCGGACACACTTCGTGCGAGACCGACACCTGCGCGAAGCCCAGTTCGCGCGCGAGCGCCGCCAGCGCCAGCTCGTGCTGCGGGAAGCGATAGCCGTGCATCAGGACGATCGCGACGGCGGCGATCCCGGCATCCCGCGCGGCGGCAAGCTCGCGCCGCACCGACGCGAGGTCGAGCGGGCGCACGATCTCGCCGCGTGCGCCGATCCGCTCGTCGGCCTCGATCACGCGCTCGTACAGCAGTGTCGGCAGCTCGATCCTGCGGACGAAGAGCTTGGGCCGATTCTGGTAGGCGATCCGCAGCGCATCGGCGAAGCCCTTGCGTGATGACGAGCGCCGTGCGATCGCCCTTGCGCTCGAGCAGCGCGTTGGTCGCGACCGTGGTGCCCATCTTCACCGCGTCGATGATGCCGGGCGGAATCGGCGCCCCGGGCGCGAAGGCCCAGCAGCTCGCGGATCCCGTGCACCGCGGCATCCGGATACCGCTCGGGGTTTTCCGACAGCAGCTTGTGGGTGACGAGCGACCCGTCGGGCCGGCGGGCGACGACATCGGTGAACGTGCCGCCGCGATCGATCCAGAACTCCCAGCCGGCGGTTGTTGGAGAAGGCGGCGTGGCGGTCATCGGATTGGCGATCGGTCGCGGCCGGCCCGACGGTCTCCGGCAACGGCGCGACATTATAGGCCGCGCGCCGCAGGCGCTCCGATGTCGCTCCGTGGGCGTGGGCTTGCCCGCGCCTGCCTGGCGTGGGCGCATGGCCAACGACGGAGCGCGGCCAAGGCCGCGCCTGATGCATCGGCACCGATTTGTGGTAAAACGGCACGGTCCGCAGCCATTGGCGTGCCCGCCGTCACTGGCGTGCGCGACCTTTCCCCGCCTTCCAGGAGCCCCAACATGAAGCGAATCACCGCCTTTGCCGCCGCGCTCGGCGTTCGCGGCTCGCGCTGCCCGTGGCTGCCCAGACCAAGTGGGACATGCCGACCGCCTATCCGGCGAACAACTTCCACACCGAGAACATCCAGCAGTTCGCCAACGACGTCGACAAGGCCACCGGCGGCAAGCTCAAGATCACCGTGCACGCCAACGCGTCGCTGTTCAAGGCGCCCGAGATCAAGCGTGCCGTGCAGGGCGGACAGGCGCAGATCGGCGAGATCCTGCTGGTCAACTTCGAGAACGAGGATCCGTTCTACGGGCTCGACGGCATCCCGTTCCTCGCGACGTCGTACGGCGATTCGCTGAAGCTCTACAAGGCGTCGCGGAAGACGCTCGAGGACAAGTTCGCGAAGCAGGGCATGAAGCTCCTCTACGCGGTCGCCTGGCCGCCGCAGGGCATCTACACGAAGCGCACGCTCGCGAGCGTCGCCGACATGAAGGGCCTCAAGTGGCGCGCGTACAGCCCGGCGACGTCGAAGATCGCCGAGCTCGTCGGCGCGCAGCCGGTCACCGTGCAGGCCGCCGAAGTCTCGCAGGCGCTCGCCACCGGTGTCATCGACTCATACATGTCGTCGGGCGCGACCGGTTTCGACTCGAAGACCTACGAGCACATCAAGAACTTCTACGACACGCAGGCGTGGCTGCCGAAGAACGCGATCATCGTCAACCAGAAGGCGTTCGACGCGCTCGACAAGCCGGCGCAGGCGGCGGTGCTGAAGGCCGCGGCCGACGCCGAGGCGCGCGGCTGGAAGCTCTCCGAAGAGAAGAACGGCTGGTACCTCGACCAGCTGAAAGCGAAGGGCATGAGCATCTTCAAGCCCTCCGAACAACTCACCGCCGATCTGCGCAAGGTCGGCAACTTCATGCTCGCCGAGTGGCTGCGCAAGGCGGGCGACGACGGCCGCAAGGTGGTGGACGCGTACCGCGCGATGTAGGGCTGCTGCTTACAACACACCCACCAGCGCGAACAGGCCCTGATGCGCCGCCGGCTCGACACGCTGTACGACGCCGCCGGGTATCTGGCGGCGTTGTTCTTGGTGGGGACGCTCGCGATGGTGCTGACCGGCATCGCCGGCCGGCTGCTCAACTTCCACGTGCCCGGCACCGATTCGTACGCCGGATACTGCATGGCCGCGTGCGGCTTTCTCGCGCTCGCGCACACGCTGAAGCGCGGCGAGCACATCCGCGTCACGCTGATCCTCGAGCACCTCGGCGCGAAGGCGCACGCGCGCACTCGAGCTCGCTGCGCTGGCCGTGGCGACGCTGCTCGCGGCGCTGTTCGCGTACTACAGCATCCGGCTCGCGTTCCAGTCGTGGCAGTTCAACGACATCTCGACCGGCAACGATGCGACGCCGCTCTGGATTCCGCAGCTCGCGATGGCCGCCGGCACGCTGGTCCTGCTGATCGCGATCGCCGACGAGCTCGTCCTGGAGTGGACCGGGCGGCGCGTCCGCGCGAAATCCGACGAAGCGCTGCACCACGAATGATGCCGGCAGCAGGGTGAAGTCATGGACGCGCTGATCACCACGCTGCTCGTCGTCGCGCTCTTCGTGCTGCTCGGCAGCGGCGTCTGGATCGGGCTCGCGCTCGCCGGCGTCGCGTGGATCGGCATGGAGCTCTTCTCGTCGCGGCCTGCCGGCGACGCGATGGCGGTCACGATCTGGGGCACGTCGTCGTCGTGGACGCTGACCGCGCTGCCGCTCTTCGTCTGGATGGGCGAGATCCTGTTCCGCACGCGGCTCTCCGAGGACATGTTCCGCGGCCTCGCGCCGTGGCTCGAACGCGTGCCCGGCCGGCTGCTGCACACCAACATCATCGGCTGCACGATCTTCGCCGCGGTCTCGGGCTCCTCCGCCGCCACCTGCGCGACGATCGGCAAGATGACGCTGCCGGAGCTGAAGGCGCGCGGCTATCCCGAGGACATGACGATCGGCACGCTCGCCGGCGCCGGCACGCTGGGACTCCTGATTCCGCCGTCGATCATCATGATCGTGTATGGCGTCATGGCCAACGTCTCGATCGCGCAGCTCTTCATCGCCGGCGTGATTCCCGGCATCCTGCTCGCGCTGCTCTTCTCCGGCTACATCGTGGTCTGGGCGCTCGCTGAATCCGGAGCGCATCCCGGCCGCGACCACGACGACGACGCTCGCGCAGAAGCTGCACGCGTCGCGCCACCTCATTCCCGTCGTGCTGCTGATCCTGCTGGTGCTGGGCTCGATCTACGCGGGCGTCGCGACCGCCACCGAGGCGGCGGCGTTCGGCGTCGTCGGCTCGCTCGCGATCTCGGCGGTGCAGGGCTCGCTCACGCGCACGACGTTCGCCGCGAGCATGATGGGCGCGACGCGCCTCTACTGCATGATCGCGCTGATCCTCGCCGGCGCGTCGTTCCTGACGCTGGCGATGGGCTACATCGGGCTGCCGCGGCACCTCGCCGAGTGGATCGGCGGGCTCGGGCTCACCCCGTTTGCGCTCGTCGTCGCGCTGATGGTCTTCTACATCGTCCTCGGCTGCTTCCTCGACGGCATCTCGATGGTCGTGCTGACGATGGGCGTGATCCTGCCGACCGTGGAAGCGGCCGGCATCGACCTCCTCTGGTTCGGGATCTTCCTCGTGCTGGTCGTCGAGATGGCGCAGATCACGCCGCCGGTCGGCTTCAACCTGTTCGTGCTGCAGGGGATGACGAAGAGGCAGATCACGTGGATCGCGAAGCAGGCGCTGCCGATGTTCTGGCTCATGATCGTCGCGGTGCTGCTGATCTGGTATTTTCCGCAGATCATCACCTATCTGCCGCAGCAGATGAAGATGGGCTAAGACGGCGAGCACTTCAGAAAATGGCAAGGTGACGACGTGGACGCAACAACGCCCTATTCGGCCAAGATGAAGACGCCGTTCGCGGTGCTGGGCATCCGCACGGCGGGCGGTGCCGTCACCGGCATCGAATACCTGCCGCAAGACCGAGCGCGCGCAGGCGCCCGACAACGCGCTGGCCGAGCGCGTCGGTCCGCCAGATCGAGCGCTACCTCGCCGATCCGCAGTTCCGCTTCACGCTGCCGCTCGCGACCGCGGGCACGCCGTTCCGCCAGCGCGTCTGGCAGGCGCTCGCCGGAATTCCGGTCGGCGAATCGCGCACCTACGGCGAGCTCGCGCGGCTGCTGCACACGGCGCCGCGCGCGGTCGGCGGCGCATGCGGCGCGAACACGATCGCCCTCGTCATTCCCTGCCATCGCGTCGTCGGCAGCCAGGGTTCGCTCGGCGGATTCATGAACGCCGGTGCGACGGCGACCCGATCGCGATCAAGCGCTGGCTGCTGACGCACGAGGGCTACCGTTTCGGCGCCTGACGGGTCGCCCGCGTCACCTTCGACTGTGGCCGCAATGCCCACTTCCGCGGACCTGATCGACGCCTTCTGCGACCAGGTCTGGCTGCAGGACGGGCTCGCGCCGTCGTCGCTCGTCGAGCTATCGCCGCGATCTGACCGCCTGGGCAGCGCTGGCTCGACCGGCGCGGCAGCTCGCTCCTCGCCGCGCAGCGCACCGACGTCGAGGCGTTTCTCGCCGACCAGTTCCGCGCGAAGGCCAAGGCGACGTCGATCGCCCGCCGGCTGTCGTCGCTGCGCCGCTTCTACGCGCTGCAGCTGCTGCAGGGCACGCTGCGCGCGGATCCCACGCTGCGCGTGCGCGCGCCGAAGCTGCCGCGGCGGCTGCCGAAGAACCTCTCCGAGGCGCAGGTCGAGGCGCTGCTCGCCGCGCCCGACCCGGAGACCACGCTCGGCCTGCGCGACCGCGCGATGCTGGAAACGCTGTACGCGACGGGCCTGCGCGTCTCCGAGCTCGTCGGTCTCACGCTCGCGCAGGTGTCGCTCGACATGGGCGTCGTGCGCGTGCTCGGCAAGGGCAGCAAGGAGCGGCTCGTCCCGCTCGGCGAGGAATCGATCGTCTGGCTCAAGCGCTATCTCGCCACCGGGCGTCCTTCGCTTGTCGGCAAAGGGAAGAGCGCCGCCGCTGTTCGTCACCGCGCGCCGGGGCCCGCTCACGCGGCAGGCGTTCTGGGCGCTGGTGAAGCGCCTCGGCGTGAAGGCCGGCATTCCTGCCGCGAGCATTTCGCCGCACGTGCTGCGCCATGCGTTCGCGACGCATCTCCTCAACCACGGCGCCGATCTGCGCGTCGTGCAGCTGCTGCTCGGCCACGCCGACATCACGACGACGACGATCTACACGCACGTCGCGCGCGAGCGGCTGAAGAAGCTCCACGCGCAGCACCATCCGCGCGGTTGAGGTCCGTTTCGGAGCAGGCGCGTGGCGAAGGACAGGCATCCAGCAACCAATGCCATCCGCATGTTGCGGGAGTGCGGTGTCGCATTCACCCATCATCCATACAATTACGAGGAGCGCGGCGGCACGATGGTGTCGGCGCGCGAGCTAGGCGTGTCCGAGCATGCCGTCATCAAGACGCTCGTCATGGAGGATGACGCAAAACAGCCGCTGGTCGTGCTGATGCACGGCGACCGCGAAGTCTCGACGAAAGCGCTGGCACGCGTCCTCGGCGTCAAGACAGTGGCCATCTGCGCGGCCGCCGTCGCCGACCGGCACTCGGGGTACCAGGTGGGCGGCACCAGCCCGTTCGGCACGCGGCGTGCGATGCCGATCTACATGGAACGCGGGATCGCCGCTCTGCCTTACCTGTACGTCAACGGCGGCCGGCGCGGCTATCTGGTCGGCATGGCGCCGGCGGACCTCGTCCGCATGCTGCGACCGATACTGGCCGACATCGCGACCGCCGAGGCCGACTGATTCCGGGCTCGTTCCTCTTGCCCGCGACAGCGACTTCGCATAGCCTTTCGCGGATCGCTATGCCGTCGTGATGCCTGACAAAAGCAGGGAGGGACCGATGGATCGGGGTCCGAAACCCGCAACGCCGAAGATCAAAGCCAAGCGGCCCGCTGGCAGGAAGGCTGTCGCGTCCGGCGACAACCGGGTCAGCGCGCTCGAGACGCGCCTGGCCGAGGCTTTGGAGCATCAGGCGGCGACGAGCGAGATCCTGCGTGTCATCTCTGCCTCGCCTTCCGATGTGCAGCCGGTGCTGGACGCCGTCGCAGAACACGCGGCGCATCTGTGCAAGGCGCCGTTCGCGCGGGTGCTGCTGGTCGATGGCGACGTGCTGCTCTGCAGGGCGGATTACTCCGCCGCTGGCGGGACCCCGATTCCCGTCGTCCCGGTCGCGTTGAAGAGGACCTCGATCTCCGGCCGCGCCGTGCTCGACAGCGCCAATATCAACATCGCCGATATCGTTCCTCTGCTCGACACCGAATTCCCGGACGCCCGGGAAAATACGCGGCGAACGGGCTTCCGGGCCTGCCTGGCGGTGCCACTGATGCGCGAAGCGGGCGCGTACGGAGCGATCTTCTTGTGGCGGCGCGAGCCGGGGCTGTTCGCGCCCGATCAGGTCGCACTGGTAGAAACCTTTGCCCGACAGGTTGCGATTGCGGTCGACAACGTTCGCCTGTTCAAGGAAACGACAGAAGCACTGGAACAGCAGATGGCCACGGGTGAGATCCTGCGCGTGATCTCCCGCTCGCCTACGAATGTCGAACCGGTGTTCGAGACCATTGCTGCCAACGCGCTTCGGCTCTGCGATGCCACGTTCAGCGTCTGTTACAGGTTCGATGGCGAGCTCATCCATATTGCCGCACTTCATCACGTCAGACCCGAAGGCATCGCTGCGTTCCACGCGGCCTACCCCTGTCCGCCCAGCCGGGGGGGCGTCACCCAACGCGCGATTCTCACGGGCGGTGTTGTCCACGTTGCCGACGTCCGCCAGGACCCGGAATACGTGTACCACGACGCCGCGAAGAACGCCGACTACCGAAGCGTCCTTTCCGTGCCGATGCTGCGCGACGGACGCCCGATCGGAGCGATATCGGTCTTTCGCGACGTGCCGAGACTATTTCCGGAGACGCAGGTCGCGCTGCTGAAGACGTTTGCGGACCAAGCGGTCATCGCCGTCGAGAACGTCCACCTGTTTACCGAGCTGGACGCCCGCAATCGCGACCTGGCCGAGGCCCTGGAGCAGCAGGAGGCGACGAGCGAGATCCTCCGCGCAATCGCCAGCTCCCCGACGGACATCCAGCCGGTCCTCGAGACGGTCGTCCGCGCCGCCGCCCGTTTTTGCGGTGCTCCCGACGTTGCGCTCCTGCGCGTCGACGGCGGTGTGCTCCGTGGCGCGGCCGCCGTCGGCGCGTTCGGGGAGGTGCTGATACGCCGCACGGGACGCATCGATGCCCTCGAGATCCCATTGACGAGGGAGTCGGTGTCCGGACGCGCGGCTGTCGACCGGCGCAGCGTCCATGTCCACGATCTCGCCGCCGAAAGCGAGGACGAATATGCAACGGGACGCGAGCTCCAGCGCCGGCTTGGACATCGCACGACGCTTGCCGTGCCGCTCCTGCGGGAGGGCGGCACGGTCGGAGTCATCGTTCTGTTTCGGACGGAGGTCAAGCCGTTTTCGGAAAAACAGGTCGAATTGCTCAGGACCTTCGCCGACCAGGCAGTCATCGCGATCGAAAATG
Organism: uncultured beta proteobacterium; assembly: GCA_963823215.1. GTDB lineage: Bacteria > Pseudomonadota > Gammaproteobacteria > Burkholderiales > Casimicrobiaceae > CAIWHR01. The sequence goes on along the minus strand of CAWGKT010000008.1, from coordinate 68,481 downwards.
TACGACTCTTCACGGAGTTGGGTGCCCGCAATCGCGATCTCACCGAGGCTCTGGAGCAGCAGACGGCGACGAGCGAGATTCTGCGCGTCATCTCCAGTTCACCTACCGACGTCCAGCCGGTTTTCGACATCATCGGTGAGAGCGCGGAGCGGTTGTGCGATGCCGAAATCAGCGTAGTGTCCAGGATCGATGGCGAACTGATCAGACTGGTCGCGCTGCACGGAGTGAGAGCAGAGGGCAGGGAGTCCATCGGAAACCATTTCCCCATGCGGTTGGACGCGGAAACGGTCACCGCGCGCTCCGTCCGACGTCGAGCGGTCGTGCATATCGCCGACGCCCTGGCCGATCCCGATTACGAGGCAAAGGACGCCGCATCGACAGGCGGTTACCGAGCCTGTCTTGGCGTGCCGATGTTCCGCGAGGGCGAGGTCATCGGGTCGATATTCGTGGCGCGCAAGAATCCGGGGCTGTTCACCGATTCGCAGGTCCTGCTGCTGAAGACCTTCGCCGATCAGGCAGTGATCGCGATCGAGAACGTGCGCCTGTTCACGGAGCTCGGCACCCGCAATCGCGACCTCACCGAGGCTCTGGAACAGCAGACTGCGACTAGCGAGATCCTGCGCGTGATCAGCCGGTCGCGGACGGACGTGCAGCCCGTTTTCGATTCGATCGTGGCAGCCGCCCGGGAGCTGTGCGGAGCCACCTCGGCGAATGTCGTGACATTCGACGGCGAGCTGATCCACGTCGCCGCCGTCGCACCCATGAGCCCGGACGGAGCCGACGCCATTCATCGGCACTTCGACAGCTACCCGAGGCCGCCGAGCCGCGATACAGCGAACACCAGGGCAGTCCTCACCCACAGCGTGGTCATTATTCCGGATGTTCTGGAGGACAAGGACTACGCGGCGGGCGCAACTGCCAGTGCCGCGGGCTATCGAAGCGTGCTGTCCCTCCCGCTGATGCGCGAAGACGCCCCGATCGGCGCCGTCACGGTTGCCCGGGCCGAACCGGGGCCCTTCCCCGACAAGCAGATCACGTTGCTCAAGACCTTCGCCGACCAGGCGGTAATCGCGATCGAGAACGTGCGCCTGTTCACGGAACTGGACAAACGCAATCGCGACATCACCGAGGCGCTCGAGCAACAAACGGCGACCAGCGAGATCCTGCGCGTGATCTCGAGCTCGCCCACGGACGTCCAGCCCGTGTTCGACATCATCGCCGAGCGTGCGGAGAAACTGTGCAGCGCCGACGTCGCGGTGGTTTCGAGGTTCGATGGCGCGCAGATCGAACTGGCCGCGATTCATGGGATGGTGCCCGATGCCGTGAAGATCGCCCGTACGCTGTTCCCGATGAAGATCAACGCGCATGCCATCACGGCCCGGGTCATTCGAGACGCGACCATCGTCCATATCCCGGACGTGCTCGCTGAGCAAAGCTACGAGCTCAAGGACTTCGCGCGGGCAGCCCAATATCGCAGCGGTCTCGGGGTGCCCATTGTCCGCAACCGCGAGGTCATCGGATCGATCTTCGTCGGGCGGGCGAATCCGGGCTTGTTCACAGACACGCAAGTTGAGTTGGTGAAGACCTTTGCCGATCAGGCCGTCATCGCGATCGAGAACGTGCGCCTGTTCACCGAACTGGACGCCCGCAACCGCGACCTCACGGAGGCTTTGGAACAGCAGACGGCGACGAGCGAGATCCTGCGGGTGATCAGCCGGTCGCAGACGGACGTGCAGCCGGTGTTCGACACGATCGCGGAGGCATCGCTCAAGCTGTGCGGCGGAAGCGCGGCAACGCTCCTGACCTACGACGGCGCGCTGATACACCTGGCGGCCGTGGCCAATGTGCACCCGGAGGCATCGGAAGCGATACGGAGACTGTTCCCCCGGACGCCCAGCCGCGACACCGCGGCCACCCGCGCCATCATGACTCACAGCATGGTCGCAATCCCCGACGTGCTCGACGACCCTTACTATTCGATTGGCGGGGCGTCCCACTTCGCGCCGTTTCGCAGCGTGCTGTCCATTCCGCTGCTTCGCGAGCGGAACCCCATTGGCGCCATCGCCGTCGGCCGGCCCGAACCCGGGCAATTCTCCGACAAGCAGATCGCGCTGCTCCAGACCTTCGCTGACCAGGCGGTGATCGCGATCGAGAATGTGCGCCTCTTTACCGAACTGGGCGACCGCAATCGCGATCTCACCGAAGCCCTGGAGCAGCAGACGGCGACGAGCGAGATCCTGCGAGTGATCAGTCAGTCGCAGCAGGACGTGCAACCGGTGTTCGACACCATCGCGGCGGCGTCGCTAAGACTTTGCAGCGCAGGATCAGCGAACGTGTTCACATTCGACGGCGAGTTGATCCGACTGGCGGCAATCGTAAACGTGAATCCACAATATATCGAAGCCATGCATCGCTACTACCCGCGACCGCCTGGTCGAGACATGGCGGTCACCCGCGCAATCCTTACGCGCGAAGTTGTCGTCATACCCGACGTGGACGAGGATCCCGAGTACCCAGTCGAGCTCAAATCGCTTGGCGGAGGTTTTCGCAGCATCCTGGCCGTTCCGCTGTTGCGGGACGGTAGTCCGATTGGCGGGATCGCCGTCGGTCGGTTCGCTCCCGGGCCATTCCCTGACACTCAGGTCGATCTGCTCAAGACCTTTGCCGACCAGGCGGTGATCGCCATCGAGAACGTCCGGCTCTTCAAGGAGCTCGACGCGCGGACCCGGGAGCTCACGCGTTCGGTCGGCGAACTGAAGGCGCTGGGCGAGGTAGGGCAGGCCGTCAGTTCGACGCTGGATCTCGAGACCGTGCTGGGCACGATCGTCTCGCGCGCCAACCAGCTAGCGGGGATGGACGGAGGCGCCATCTACGAGTACGACGAAGCGCGCGAGGAGTTCCATCTGCACACAACGGACCAGTTCCCCGCGGAACTGGTCGACGCGCTCCGCACCGCTCCAATTCGGAAGGGAGAGGGTGCTATCGGGCAGCTTGCCGTAACCGGCGAGCCGGTCGAGATCCGCGACATCATGGACGAAGGCATCTACCAGAGCCGCGTCCGCGAGATTCTCATCCGAACAGGGTATCGATCGCTGCTGGCCGTGCCGCTTCTGCGCGAGGATCACCTGCTCGGCGGACTGTCCGTCAACCGGAAGCGCGCAGGCGCATTTGCACCGGAGATCATCGAACTGCTCAAGACTTTCGCGACCCAGTCCGCGCTGGCCATCCAGAACGCGCGGCTCTTCCGCGAGATCGGGGACCAGAGCCGGCAGCTCGAGATCGCGAGCCGGCACAAGAGCGAATTCCTCGCCAACATGTCGCACGAGCTGCGCACGCCGCTCAACGCGATCATCGGCTTCTCCGAAGTGCTCGCGGAGAGGATGTTCGGCGAGATCAACGACAAGCAGGCCGAATACCTGGCCGACATCCTGGAGTCCGGACGGCATCTGCTGTCCCTCATCAACGACATCCTCGATCTGTCGAAGATCGAGGCCGGGCGGATGGAGCTGGACCTGGCCGATTTCGATCTGCCGGGCGCCATCGACAACACGATGACCCTGGTCCGGGAGCGGGCGCACCGTCGCGGGATCGCGCTCGGGCGCGCGCATCGACGAGCGCGTGGGCAAGATCCGCGGCGACGAACGCAAGGTGAAGCAGGTGCTGCTGAATCTGTTGTCGAACGCGTTGAAATTCACGCCGGAGGGCGGACGCATCGACGTGCGGGCCGACGTGCGCGACAGCATGTACGAGATTTCGGTGACCGACACCGGAGTCGGGATCGCGCCGGTGGATCTCGAGGCCGTATTCGAGGAATTCCGGCAGGTCGGCTCGGCGGCCAGGAAAGTGGAAGGCACCGGGCTCGGATTGGCCATCTCGCGGAAGTTCATCGAGCTCCACGGAGGCAATATCTGGGCGAGGAGTCAGGTGGGGGTCGGCTCGACGTTCGCCTTCACGTTGCCGCTGATGACCCCACAACGCCGGTCGTCCGATTGATGCGCGACCGCGCGGATCGCGGCACGGACTTGCCCGAGCGCGATCAGTCCCGCTTGCGCTCGATCGCGATGCCGAGCTCCTTCACGCCGGCGATCGGCGCGAGCTTGGCGACGCGCACCTTTACCCACGGCGCGCCGAACTCGCCCATCAGCACGTCGGCGATCGCCTGTGCGAAGCGCTCCATCAGCTGGTGCGGATGGTCGGCGGCGAAGGCCTGCAGGCGCTTCACGACCGCTGCGTAGTCGAGCGCGTCGGCAAAGTCGCCCGTGCGGAACACGACGTCCGACGGCAAACCGAGTTCGACATCGAGGCGCAGAGTCTGCGCCCGCTGCTGCTCCCAATCGTAGATGCCGATGCGCGTTTCGACGCGCAGATCGTGGATGAAGATCGCGTTCATGCCGCTTTGCTAGAATCTGCGAGTTGTCGAGGCCGCGTCGTCACGCGGCCCCATCCGATGTTCGTGCAGTCATTCTAACTGACGCTCTGGATCATGCTCGCCTCGCTTGCGTTCGTCGCCGCTGCGTACCTGATCGGCTCGGTGTCGTTCGCGGTCGTGACCAGCAGGCTGTTCGGCCTGCCCGACCCGCACAGCTACGGCTCCGGCAATCCCGGCGCGACCAACGTGCTGCGCAGCGGCAACAAGGCAGCGGCGGCGCTGACCCTCGTCGGCGACGGGGCCAAGGGTTGGCTCGCCGTGTTTCTGGCGCAGACACTCGGACCCTCGCTCGGCGGCGCGGACTGGGTGGTGCCGGCAGTTGCGCTCGCCGTGTTCATCGGCCACCTATTCCCGGTGTTCCACGGCTTTGCCGGCGGCAAGGGCGTGGCGACCGCGGCCGGGATCATTTTCGCGCTCCATTGGCCGCTCGGCCTGGCCCTGGGCGCGCTGTGGATGGTAATGGCGCTCGGGTTCAAGATCAGCTCGCTCGCGGCGCTGACGACCGCAGCGCTGATGCCCCTCGGCGCGTTCTACGTCTTCGGCAACGCGCCGGCCGCGTGGGCGATGGTTCCGATATCGATGCTGCTCTTCTGGCGGCACCGGTCGAACATCCGGCAACTGCTCGACGGGAGGGAGAGCACGATCGGGCGCTGAATCCGCCGAATCCCGGCACGACAAGCCGCGCACGGCCCGTCCCGCTCAGACTGCGGGAAGCGATGCCAGGTCCCAGCGCGGCCTGACCGAGAACGCGTAATCGGCGGTTGCCCCTGGCGCGAGGCGCAGCGCGCCGACGAGCGCGATCATCGCGCCGTTGTCGGTGCAGAATTCGAGATCGGGGAAGAACACCTGCCCGCCACGCCGCCCCACGGCAGCAACGAGCCGTGTGCGCAGCTCGCGATTGGCGCCCACGCCCCCCGCCACGACGAGTCGCGCGTGCCCTGTCGCGCCCAGCGCCGCAACCGCCTTCGCCACGAGGACATCGACCACCGCGTGCTGGAACTCGCACGCGATGTCGGCCCGGCGCGCGTCGTCGAGCGTCCCGCCGGCCGCCTCGCGGCGCACCAGCGTCAGTGCCGCGGTTTTCAGGCCGCTGAAGCTCATGTCGAGGTCGCCGCTTGAAAGCATCGGCCGCGGCAACGAGACGGCGCCGTCCCGTCCCGACTCCGCGAGGCCCGCCAGTGCCGGACCGCCGGGATATGGCAGTCCCAGCAGCTTGGCCGTCTTGTCGAAGGCCTCGCCGGCGGCGTCGTCCTTCGTGTCACCCAGCAGCCGGTACTGCCCGACGCCCGCGACTTCGAACAGCTGGCTGTGACCGCCGGACACCAGCAGCGCGACGAACGGGAACTCCGGCTTCGGATCGGCGAGCAGAGGCGAGAGCAGGTGACCTTCCATGTGATGCACGCCGATCGCGGGCTTGCCCAGCGCGTAGCCGAGCGCGCAGGACACGCTCGCTCCCACCAGCAGCGCTCCGGCGAGGCCGGGCCCCTGTGTGTAGGCGATGCCATCGAGGTCGCCGAGCCTGGCGCCCGCCTCGGCCAGTACGCGTTGCGCCAGAGGCACGACCCGGCGCACATGATCGCGGGAGGCGAGCTCGGGCACGACGCCCCCGTAGGCGCCGTGCATCGCCACCTGCGAGTGCAGCGCATGCGCGAGCAGCCCGCGGTCCGTGTCGTACACGGCCACGCCGGTTTCGTCGCAGGAGGTTTCGATGCCGAGAACGAGCATGTTGGTGTGCCGGCCGTGGCCGCCGGGCATCACGATACACGGTCGGCGCCCCCTGCGCTGCGAGGGCTCGCCTGCCCCCGCCGGGTGTTTCGCCGAGTTGCGCGGGTGCGCGGATACTGTTATATTTAGAGGTTGTTAACGAACCCTGCCTGTTGAGGAAAACGTTTCATGACCAGCGTACGCCTGCGCGATAACGAGCCGTTCGAAGTGGCCCTGCGCCGCTTCAAGCGCACCATCGAGAAGACCGGCCTGCTCACCGAACTGCGCGCCCGCGAGTTCTACGAAAAGCCGACCGCCGAGCGCAAGCGCAAGCTCGCCGCCGCGGTCAAGCGTCACTACAAGCGCCTGCGCAGCCAGCAATTGCCGCCGAAGCTGTTCTGAGGCAGCGCCACGCTGGATGACCCGAGGGGGCGAAGCGATTCGCCCCTTTTTGTTCTGAGGGCCGATTCCGAGGTCGAGGATGTCACTCAAATCCCAGGTTGTCGAAGACATGAAGACCGCCATGCGCGCGAAGGACGCCGCACGGCTGTCCGCAATCCGGATGCTGCTCGCGGCCATCAAGCAGCGCGAGGTCGACGAGCGCATCGAGCTCACCGATGCGGACGTGCTGACGATCATCGACAAGATGATCAAGCAGCGCCGGGATTCGATCACCCAGTTCGAGGCCGGCAAGCGCGAAGACCTGGCTGCGATCGAGCGCGCCGAGGTGGCCTTGCTCGCCACGTACATGCCGGCGCGACTGGCTGACGCCGAGATCGATGTGCTGATTGCGGAGGCGATCGCGTCCACCGGCGCGTCCGGTATCGCCGGCATGGGCAAGGTCATGGCGTTGCTGAAGCCGAAGCTCGCCGGACGCGCCGACATGGGCGCGGTTTCCGCCCGGATCAAGGCGAAGCTGACCGGGTAGCGAGGAACGGGCGAAAAACGGGGTCGGATACGACTATCGGCAGAACGATGGCGCGTCGTCCCGGAGCGCAGACGAGTCGTAATTCACCCCGTTTTCGCCGCACATTGGCCCTTTCGCACTGGCGCCGAGCGCCTATAATGCAGTAGTCCCCTGCCCCATCATGTCACCGGCGGCACCCCGGCTGGGGTCTCCCGGTCGCGGCAATTCGCCGGGCGCAGCGTCAAGTCAATGATTCCTAACGATTTCATACAGACGCTGCTTGCCCGTATCGACATCGTCGATGTCATTGACCGCTACGTGCCGCTCAAGAAGGCCGGCGCCAACTACCAAGCCTGCTGTCCATTCCACAACGAGAAGACGCCCTCGTTCACCGTCAGTCCGACCAAGCAGTTCTACCACTGCTTCGGGTGCGGGGCCCATGGCACGGCGGTCGGCTTCCTTATGGAGTACGGCGGCAAGGCGTTTCCCGACGCAGTCGAGGAGCTCGCGCGCGACGCCGGCCTCGAAGTGCCGCGCGTCGAGCGCCCCGGCGAGTCGGAACGCCGTGCCGAGGCCGGCGACCTCACTGCCCACACGCGGGAGGCCGCCAGGTTCTATCGGGCACAACTGAAGGAGGCGCCGCGCGCCATCGCCTATCTCAAGGACCGCGGGCTGACCGGCGCGGTTGCCGCCAGGTTCGGGATCGGCTATGCGCCGGACGCCTGGCAGCCGCTGGCCGCCGCGTTCGACCGCTATGACGATCCGATGCTCGAAACGGCCGGCCTCGTCATCGCCGGGGACGGCGGCAAGCGCTACGATCGCTTCCGCGACCGCATCATGTTCCCGATCCACGACAGCCGCGGTCAGGTGATCGGCTTCGGCGGCCGCGTGCTGGGCGACGGCGAGCCCAAATACCTGAATTCGCCCGAAACGCCGCTGTTCTCGAAGGGCCGCGAGCTCTACGGGCTCTTTCTCGCGCGCGGCGCGATCCGCGAGGCCGGCGCGGTGGTCGTTGTCGAGGGCTACATGGACGTCGTGGCCCTCGCGCAGCATGGCATCGACTACGCGGTCGCCACGCTGGGCACGGCAACCACGCCCGCGCACGTGCAGAAGCTCTTCCGGCAGAGCGACCGCGTCATCTTCTGCTTCGACGGCGACGCCGCGGGGCGCAAGGCGGCGTGGCGCGCGCTCGAAAACGCGTTGCCGGTGCTTGCGGACGGCAAGAACGCCGGATTCCTCTTTCTGCCGGACGGCGAGGATCCGGACGATTTCGTGCGCCGGCGCGGCAAGTCCGCGTTCGAGGCGCTGATCGACCGTGCGATGCCGGCCTCCGAGTTCCTGCTGGCCGAGCTTTGTGCTGAGCATCCGCCGACGTCGGCCGAAGGCGGCGCCGCGCTGGTGGCCGCGGCGCGGCCCTTCCTTGCCGCGCTGACGGCGCCCGTGCTGGGGGCGCTGCTGCGCCGTCGGCTCGCCGATCTCACCGGACTGCCGGAGGCGGAATTGCGCGATCTGCTGGGTCAAGCCCCCCCGGCGGAGCGGGGCCGCGGCGCAGCGCCCGCGCACGCCGCTGCCTCGTCCGGCCGCGATGCAAATCCGACGCGCCGATCGAATCGCCCAAGCCAATACGGGCAACGCCGCGCGCCGTCCCTGGTCCGTGAACTCATCCAGGCCCTTTTGCTCCAACCGGAGCTGGCCCGCTCGAACGCCGTGCCGCAACCGTCGGATGGCAGTCCGGACGGAGCCGCTCTGGCAGCGCTGGTTGGGTTCTGCATGGAGGGCGAGTACCCGTTGACCACCGCAGGCGTCATCCAGCACTTCGCCCAGTCTCCGCATGAGACGGTGCTGGCGGCGGCGCTCGCCACGGCGGAGGACACCGGGATCACGGCGGAACAGGCCGCCATGCACCTGAAGGCAGGAGCCGCCCGTTACTGGGAACAGGCGCAACGGGCCGGGCGCGCGGGGTCGCCCCAATCCGGCGCACTGCCGACGTCGGAGGAATCCGAACGTCTGCGCCAGCTGGAAATGGTTCGGCGCAGCCTGCCCGCTGCCGAACCGAACGAATCGGGGAAACGATCGTGAACAGACAGTTCCACCGAGCAACGCGGCGTGACTGGCGTTTCCGCTGCGGCCCGTCACTCCGGCACGTCGGTCCATGCGCCTCGCGGGATCCGCCCCGTTTCGGACAAATTCCGCCCGCGGTCCGTAAGCAGATGATATAATTTGAGGTTTTCCCCATCGCCCCCATCTGGTATCGCGTCCCGCCCCTTCCGGGCCCCTCGATACTCGATTCGTTAGGATGACCATGGCCAAGAAGCCCGCGAAGCCCGTCCGCAAGTCGCCCGCCAAACCCAAGTCGCGGAAGCCGGCCGCCAAGAAACGGGCCGGCGCGAAGGCGCGGCCGGCGCCGAAGAAGGTGAAGCCGAAGGCCACTGCACGCCCGGCGGCAAAGAAGAAGGCCGGTCCGGCCATGAAGGCGACACGCACGCCCGCGAAAAAACCGAAGGCCAAGGCGAAAGCCGCGAAACCTGCGCCCAAGAAGCGCATTGCGCCGAAGAAGCCCGTCGCCAAGGCAAAGGGCAAGGCCGCAGTCAAGGCTCGTCCCGCCGCGAAGTTGCCGAAGGTCGTCGCCAAGCCGCTGCCCAAGGGCAAGCCGGCTCCGAAGGTCGAGGCCAGGACGTCCAAGGCACCTGCCAAGCCGGTCAAGGTGGTCGCCGGCAAGCCCGGCGCTGTGTCGGCCGCCCCGCCAGCCAAGGGCGCGGCCGCCAAAGCGGCAGCCGCCGCCGCGCCGACGCACAAGCCGACGCCGAGCGAGATCGCCGCCCGGATCGCCGGCAAGCGGGCCGCGGACGCCGCCACCAAGAAAGGGCGCAACGGCCGGCACGCCGAGATCGCGCCGCGCGTGCTGACCCCGGCTGACGTCGAAGCGCGCAAGCGGCGCCTGAAGACGCTGATCGTGCTCGGCAAGGAGCGCGGCTTCCTGACCTTCGCCGAAATCAACGATCACCTGCCGGACGACGTGCTCGACGCCGAGCAGATCGAAGGCATCGTCAGCATGATCGGCGACATGGGGATCCAGGTCTACGACGTGGCCCCCGACGCCGAGACCCTGCTGATGTCGGACGCCGCGCCCACGGCACCGGCGGAGGACGTCGAGGAAGCCGCGGAAGCCGCGGTGTCGACGCTCGATTCCGAGTTCGGCCGCACGACGGATCCGGTGCGCATGTACATGCGCGAAATGGGTTCCGTCGAGCTCCTCACGCGCGAAGGCGAAATCGAGATCGCCAAGCGGATCGAGGAAGGCCTGAAGCACATGATCATGGCGATCTCCGCCTGCCCGATGACGGTGGCGCAGATTCTCGATCTCGCGACCAAGATCGAGAAGGACGAGTTCAAGATCGACGATCTGGTCGACGGCCTGATGGATTTCAACGAGGCGCTCGACGCGCTCGAAGATGTTGACGACGACATCGAGGCCAGCGAAGACGAGGGCGACGCCGGCGCCATCGCGGCGGAGAACCTCGAGCGGCTGAAGGTCGCCGCGCTCACGCGCTTCGCGACCATCAGGAAGCTCCATGCGCGGATGCTCGTGGTGCTGCAGAAAGAGGGGCACAAGGCGCCCAAGTGCGTCGAGCTGCAGAAGAAGGTGCTGAACGAGCTGATGCAGATCCGCTTTTCCGCCCGCCAGGTCGAGAAGCTGTGCGACAGCGTGCGCCACGAGGTGGACAACATCCGGCAGATCGAGCGCAAGATCCAGGACCTCGTCGTCAACAAGGGTGGCATGCCGCGGCCGGATTTCATCAAGAAATTTCCGGAAAGCGAGACGTCGCTGCGCTGGATCGACCGCGAGGTGGCGGCGCACCACGGCTTCAGCGAACAGCTCGCCAAGTACCGGCAGGCGATCGTCGAGCAGCAGCAGAAGCTGCTCAACCTCCAGTCGCGCGTGATGATCCCGCTGAAGGACCTGAAGGAGATCAACAAGCAGATGTCGCAGGGCGAGGCCAAGGCGCGCAAGGCCAAGCGCGAGATGACCGAGGCCAACCTGCGCCTCGTGATCTCGATCGCGAAGAAGTACACCAATCGCGGCCTGCAGTTCCTCGACCTGATCCAGGAAGGCAACATCGGCCTGATGAAGGCCGTCGACAAGTTCGAGTACCGCCGCGGCTACAAGTTCTCGACCTACGCGACCTGGTGGATCCGCCAGGCGATCACGCGCTCGATCGCCGATCAGGCGCGCACGATCCGTATCCCGGTGCACATGATCGAAACGATCAACAAGATGAACCGCATCTCACGGCAGATCCTGCAGGAGACGGGACAGGAGCCCGATCCCGGCGTGCTGGCGGAGAAGATGGAGATGCCGGAGGAAAAGATCCGCAAGATCCTCAAGATCAGCAAGGAGCCGATCTCGATGGAGACGCCCATCGGCGACGACGACGACAGCCACCTCGGCGACTTCATCGAGGACCTGTCCACGGTCGCGCCGTCGGACGCCGCCGTCAACGCGAGCCTGCGCAACGTCTGCAAGGACGTGCTCGACACGCTCACGTCGCGCGAGGCGAAGGTGCTGCGCATGCGCTTCGGCATCGAGATGAACACCGACCACACGCTGGAGGAGGTCGGCAAGCAGTTCGACGTCACGCGCGAGCGCATCCGCCAGATCGAGGCGAAGGCGCTGCGCAAGCTGCGGCACCCGTCGCGCTCGGAGAAGCTGCGCAGCTTCCTCGAGGGCGAGGGCTGAGGGATACAGTCCCGGCGCGCTACTGGAGCTCGAGCACGACGCTGAGCTGTTCGGGATCTTCCGCGCTTTCGCGGCTCTTGAAGCCGAGCGCCGCGATGAATGCCAGCATGTTGCGATTGCTGCGCAGCACCCGCCCCTCGAGCCGCCGCAGGCCGCGGGCCTTCGCGTACGTTACGAGCCGGGCCATCAGGTTCCGCGCCACGCCGCGGCCGTGCCACGCATCGGCGACCACCACCGCGAACTCGGCGGATTCCTGGTCGAGGCTCATGACGTAGCGCGCGACGCCGACGATCACCGGCACGGCGCCCGCCTCGTCGACGGCCACCAGCGCCACCTCCCGGTCGTAATCGATCTGCGTGAAACGGGCGAGCATCGCCGGTGTAAGCTCGTGCAGCCGATAGAAGAAGCGGAAAAAGCGTGACTCTTCGGACAGGCCGTTGACGAACGCGCGCTCCATTTCGGCGTCCTCCGGGCGAATCGGCCGCACGTGCAGATGCCTGCCGTCGGCCAATGCGACGTCGGCCACCATCTCGACGGGATACGGATGGATCGCCATGTGACCGTAACTGCGGGCCGTCGGCTTGGCACGGGCATCGATCGTCACGCGCGCGCCGGCGATCTCGGCACGGCCCCCGCCGAAGCGCACGGGATGGAGCGCGAGCGTGCGCAGCCACGGCACCGCGCAAGCGAGCGCCGACACCTGCACGAGGATGCGCGCCAGTGCCTCCGTTGCCACGCCGGCCGCATCGGCGTCCGACAAGGCCGCCAACATGCCCGTGCCGCGAATCGCGTCCCGCGCCAGGCGCAGATTCAGCGGCGGCAGCAGCACGACGACGTCGGCAGCGCCGCCTGCGCATTCCGGGCCGAAGGTGATCACCGACCCGAATACCGCGTCGGTGCAAATCCCGATCGCGACATTCTCGCTGCCAGCGAATGTGCGCTCCTTCGTCACGATGACAGGAAGGCGTCGATGCTCACTGCCGGGAGCGCCGATCATCGTGGCCCAGGCACGGGTCAGCATCCTGCCGTCGCGCAGGCGTTCGCGCACAACCGGCACCGGCAGATAGGGCACGGATTCGTCCGTGTCAGAGCGCAGCGTCACCGGGAAGCCCAGGCGCCGCGCAGCTGCCAGCGCTTCGGCGAGGCTGTCGGCGGACTCCGCAGGCGCGACCGGCAATCCGAATACGGAGAGCAGCGTGTGCACCTCCATCTCGGTCAAGGCGCGGCGATTGGTGGATGCCGCGCCAGCTCGAATGCGCTCCACCGCGGCAAGGTCCAGCGGCTGCGGCTCCGGCTGGGAAGGCGGCACCTCGAGCAGCCATTCCTGATGATGTCGGTACGCGGCCAGGAACGAGAACGCCTCGACCGCGTGCTCGGGCGTGTAGAAATTCGGAATGCCCCCCGCCTCGAGCGCAGCGGTCGCCTCGCGCCGATCGACGGCACCCAGCCACGCTCCCAGCACGGGCTTCGTTGCGCGCCGCGCGACTGCCGCGACTGCGCGCGCCATGTCGGTGGCTCCGGCGACCGGTCGCGGCACGTGCAGCACCAGCACCGCGTCGATCTGTGCATCGGCGAGCGCGGCCGCGACCGCCGACGCCATGCGCGCCGGCGTGGCGTCGCCGCGAACGTTGATCGGATTGCCGCAGACGATGTTCGGAGGCAGCAGTTCCGACAGAGCCTTTTCGGTCGCGGGCGAGCAGTCGGCCAGCGCGATGCCGCGGTCGCGCGCGCTGTCGGCGGCGAGCGTTCCCGGCCCGTGCCCGTTGGTGACGATCGCGAGGCGGTCTCCGCGCGAAATCCGGTGCATCGCCAGGATCCGCGCCGCGGCGAACAGCTGGGCATAGGTCTTGACGCGCACGGTGCCGGCCCGCCTCATCGCGGCATCGAAAACGGCATCGGGCGACGGAGCATCGGCGACTCCGTGTTCCAGCGACCGCCCGGCCTTCAGCACGACGACGGGCTTCGTCCGCGCCGCGGCACGCAGCGCCGACAGGAAACGCCGCGGATCACCGACCGTTTCCGCGTAGAGCAGTATGCCTTCGGTTTGCGGGTCGAAGAGCAGCGCGTCCAGCAGCTCGCCGAAACCGATATCCATGGCGCCACCCAGCGCGACGACCGTCGAGAATCCGATGCCGCCCGAGGCAGCAAAATCGAGCATGGCGGAACACACTGCGCCCGACTGCGCGACGAGCGCGAGCCGGCCCGGGTACGCGACGGCATTGCCCAGGGTCGCGTTCAGACCTATGTCCGGGCGGATGACGCCGAACGAGTGCGGGCCGAGCAGGCGGATCCCGCGCGCAGCCGCCACGGCCAGCAGTTTCGCCTGCCAGCCCCGCGCGTCGTCCGGGTCGGATGGCGGCGCCGACAGGATGACGGCCACCCTGATCCCAGCGCGCGCGCCCTCCTCGAGGACCTCGAGCACGGCCGCAGCGGGCACCACGATCAACGCCAGCTCCACTGGCTTGCCGATTGCGGCGAGCGAAGCGTAAGAGCGCTGCGCGAGCACGCGTCGATGGTTGGGGTTGACGGCGTAGAGCGTGCCGCGGAAAGCGCCGCCGAGCATGTTCTCGAGGACGATCCGGCCGATCGAGCCGGGCTTGCTCGACGCGCCGACCAGCGCGACCGAAGCCGGCATCAGCAGCGCACGGAGATAATCGGATGACTGCATGGAGCGGGATCGAATCACATTGCCGCAACGGAAAACGCATGCACAGTGTAGCGCGACGCTGCGCGTTGCTGGAATCCTGTTCGCGAATGCGCTGCGTTGTCGCAGGGGCCGCCGCCGGCGCGTCGGCTATAATTTCGGTTCGGCGCGATGCTGTGGCAATCTTCGCTCGCACGCGGGCCGACGCCGGAACCTGTCTCCGGCACGCAGCGGGCCCGTAGCTCAGACGGTTAGAGCAGGGGACTCATAATCCCTTGGTCGCTGGTTCGAATCCAGCCGGGCCCACTTTATAATCAATGACTTGTATACATTTTTGATCTTTGGATAACTGGTCGCGCGCACCGTGTAGCCAGTGTGTAGCGAAATCCGGAAGTTCGCCACCGCGGCGGCTCATCCGTTCGGATGAGTGCGCACCGCCGCGGGTTGCGTCAGGATCGACGCATCAGTGCCGATACTCGCGCGCAATCGCTGAATGGCTCATCGAGTATCGCATCGCGTGCGCGTGGCTCCAAACCATCGCCCAGCGCGCTCGCTGAACGAGTCACCGAATCGCTCCGCGTGTCGCTGACGTTGCACTAAACGCGCGCACCCGGCTACCTTACACCGTCGATCAGCGCGCCGGCCTTGCGCTATCATCGCGCCATGCTCGACGACGTCGAGAACGATGCACCCGCCTTCGATCCGCCCGACCCGGACCTGACGTACCGCCACTATCTCCGGACGTGCGCAATGCTCGGGGTCAAGCCGGTGTTACGCGAGCGGGCGTTAGGCTTGATCCAGGAGTGGGGCGAAGTTCTATCCGGTTGCCCCGAACCGACGACGCACTAGCGCCGCGATCGGCATGGCGGACGTGCGAGGGCAGCCTGGACGTTGCGGTCCTGGCGCGTGCCGGCGCCCGACCGCGTCACGATGGTCTCGTCTACGGGGAGGTTGTTTCGCTCCGGGGCGCGACGCGCAAAGCTCCGGGCGCGACGTGCGACGCGATCCTATTCCGCAGCCGTAGCAACAACACGATGCCAAAGAGCACGAACGCCTCGGCGACTAGAATCAACAACACCGCGGTAAGATTCATATTCACCTCTCAAAATTCACCCATCCCGTAACAGCTTTCCTTTCCGGGTTAAGACCACGCAAGACGTGCTTTCCCACGGCGCCAATTGCCCCTCAGCGTAAGTTCGATTGACACCGCCGCGCCGGCCGGCGGTCAGGAAATCATGCTCACGATTAGCGCCATCATCGACAACATCGCCACGATCGACGAAATCCATGCGGCTACAATAGTCACGCGGACGAACGTAACGTTGTGTGCTAGACGGCCCAGCATCGGATGTTTCCTCGCCTGTAGGGTACGATTTGAAATCGTGCATGACCTTCGTCATGAAAGCACTGCAAACTGGAGCAAATGCGATGCCAGGCCGCAGCCAGCGCGAAAGACGGTGACGACCGGGCCGATGGATCGCCTCCGCGCTAGCCTGCTACGAGTTCACCGGCAAGGAAGCACCCGACTTCTGCCGGTTCGCCGAGCCCGACTAGACCACACTAGCGCGCGATTGGGACGGAGGACTCGCGAGGGTAGCCAGCGCCCCGGGATCGTTGCTCCTGCGTTGATCTACGCGGTCGGTTGGCGTCGGCGTCCCGCGCGTCGATAGACGACTACTGGCAGTATCTAGTGCGCGACGGGAGTAGGATTGCCGCTCGGATTTGGGGGGTTAGATGAGCAATTTGGGGTTTCTGTTCGTCGTCGTCCTTGCCGCGGTCGCGCTCTGGTACGTCCTGCGACTGAAACGGGCAAAGTCACGGGTCGACCTCTCAATACTCCCCGAGAGGTTTATCGTCTTTGACTTAGAGACGACAGGGCTCGATCCTATGAAACACGAAATCATCGAGATCGGAGCAATTCGAGTAAATCGAGATTCAAATGTTCACGATACCTTTCAGGCGCTCGTGAGGCCGAAGAAGAAGATCCCAGCGAAGATAACGGAGATCACAACTATTACGCAGGAAATGGTGGAGAAGGATGGGCAACCCCTTGAGTCGGCTTTGGAAGAATTCGTTAATTTCATTGGCGATCACCGATTGGTTTCGTTCAATGCGGCGTTTGATATGGCGTTCTTGCACAATGCTTCGTCGCAGTTTGGGCTGACGCTGAGAAATCCGAGTTCTTGCGCGTTGGAAATGGCAAGGCGCGCTTGGCCCCGCCGGAAGAGTTATCGGCTCGTTGACCTTGCCAAAGATGGGGGCCTTTCGACGGTCGGCGCACACCGGGCACTTCACGATTGTCAGCTTGCGATGACTGTGTACACTTCGGCAGCCGTCACATTGCGTTCCATTAGTTGACGTCCACCCAACTGGCGGATTAGCGTAGTGCTTATGCACGCTGCCAGTAAGAGCCGTCACCCGCGCATCGAATAGCGCGAGCACGGCCCCGCCATCCTGCGCGAACGTCGCTCGCATGGAGATCGCCGCGTCAATGCTGACTTCATCCTCGGATGGGTCAATCGCGACCTCAGGTGGCAGCAGCGGGTAGTCGAAGTCGCGTCGAGGGTTCAGCTCCCAGTGGCAAACGCCCCTCTAGTCACGCCTACAGGCCCGGTGCTGTCTGCGGGGCGCCGTCGCGCGACGCGGTTGAACGTCGGACACCGGCGGGAGATGATGCGAGTTTCCGCACCAAACACCAGGGAGTGGACTTGACCGCAATCGCAGCGCCTGCCGGCGGCACGCCGGCGCCGGCAGCAACCTTCGTCTACGTTGCGAACGCCGAGGACGGCGACATCGGCACCTATCGGCTCCTCGATTCGGGCGAACTGAAGGTGGGTCCGCGCGTCAAGGTGGCGCCCATGGTCATGCCGATGGCGGTGAGTCCGGATCGTCGCTTCTTGTACGCGGTGTCGCGTGCGCAACCGCTGTCCCTGCATGTGCTCGCCATTGATGCCCGCACCGGCACGCTGACACCGGTGTCGACCTCGCCGCTTGTGGACAGCTTTCCGTACGTCGCGCTGGACAAGACCGGGCGCTTCCTCTTTGCCGCGTCGTATGCGAGCAGCCTCGTCGGCGTCTACGCCGTCGGAGCCGATGGGCGCGTCGCTGGCGAACCGTTGCAGGTGATCCCCGTGGGCTGCAACGCCCATTCGATCGGCGCCGACGCGACCAACCGGTTCGTCTACGTCCCGGCGTTGGGCAGCGACGCGATCTTTATGTTCACGTTCGACGCGAAGTCGGGCCGGCTGCACCCGAACATTTCCGCGGCTCACCCAATGAAGGCGATGTCGGGCCCGCGACATTTCGTGACGTCCGTCGACAACCGGTTCCTGTTCGTGCTGAGCGAATTCCTCTGCACGGTCATCACACTGGCGATCGACGGCACGACCGGGTTGCTCACGGAGGTGAGCTCGGCATCGGGGCTGCCGCCGGACAGCGGACTTATTCCCGGCGCGCCGCGTGGGCCGAATCCGGAACGCAACCTCGACCACGACATCTGGGCCGCCGATGTTCACTTGACGCCGAACGGCAAATTCCTTTACGTGTCAGAGCGCACGAGCAGCACCGTGGGCGCGTTCAGCGTCGATGGCGCCAGCGGCAAGTTGACGTATCTTGCGAGTACGCCGACCGAGCGTCAGCCCCGTGGCTTCGCCATCGATCCGGGAGGTAGGTTCCTGGTCGGCACCGGTGAGAAGTCCGATACGATCTCCGTCTACGCGATCGACCCGGGCACGGGTGCCCTGCGGTTCCTGAACAAGTACCCGACGGGAAAAGGCGCCAACTGGGTGGAGATCGTCCGCTGCGGCTGAGCGCTCGAGTCGTGCCGCGCAGCGCGAGCCGGTGCCACGATATTTTGCCGGGGAATTGATCGGGGAATGGACGGATGCGATTGCCGCATGCCAGTCAATACCTCAGACTACGCACTAGGGCGTGTTCACACTAATTCGCAGTCCATCGGCGATGAGTGCGAAGTTGATGAAGGCCATGAACATGACATCGAGTTTCTCGAATCGGGAGAAGATGCGGCGGAAGCCCTTCAAGCGCCGGAACAGCCGTTCGATCTCGTTGCGACGTTTGTACATAGCGCGGTTGTACTCCCATGGCGAGACGCGATTGGGATTGGGTGGTACCACCGGCGTGAACCCAAGGTCGAGGGCCAGTTGCCGAGTCTCGTCACCTTCGTACGCGCGATCCATCAGCAAGTGCAGTGGCCAGGGGGCTTGGCCGAGACGGCGGAGCAGCTTGCGACCCTCGGGTGCGTCATGGGCCTGGCCGGGCGACAGTGCAAACGTTATGGCCGTTCGAGCATCCGCGGCAACCATATGAATCTTGGTGGTCCATCCAGCGCGGGACTTGCCAATGGCTTGGGGGCCGTTTTTTTTAGAGCCCCGGTCCCGTCCGGATGCACCTTGACGGCCGTACTGTCGATGGCCACCGCCTCGATCTTGATCCGGACGATCTGATCGTGCTGCAACTGTGCGAATACCCGATCCAGCACGCCGCTCTTCGACCAGCGATTCATGCGCGTGTAGATGGTGTGCCAGTTGCCGAATCGCTTGGGCAGACCGCGCCATTTGCAGCCCTGCTCGGCCACATACAGAATCGCGTTCAACACCCGCAGATTGGACAGGCTCACGTTGCCACGCTGAGTCGGCAAACAGTGCTCGATCAGGCGGTACTGCGCTTCGGTGATTTCCATCCGCGCAGTATCTCACAAACATGACCGTTAGTGTTAACACGCCCTAGTGTGGTCAGATACTGCCCAGCCCAGTTATATGGCGATTCGCTTCCAACAATTTCGGGCCAAGACATCAAGCTGGGTTATCAAGTAAGTCACTGAAAATACTTTCGGACCTCGCAGAGGCCGGATTGGATGCAAACGTTCGCCGACGGCTTCTTCGCGCTGATGTCGCCGATCATTGCGACCGCCTACAAGATGGCGATGCTGGCAAGTCCGTCTTCTGTGTCACCGTGTCATGCACGAAGCTGAGCACGCTTTCTGAAGGCGCTTGACGGACGTGCAGCAGAACACCAATTAGCGTCGTTTCGAGCACGAGTTTGATAACGGCGAGATCTCAGCACGAAAAGCTCGGGCGAGCGCGCTCGTACTCGCGATCGATCGGCGTTGACGATTCGGACAAACCGCGCACTTCTCGAGCACGTATATTCCGAGCCCTCATGTAGGCAAGACCATCTCTTACGTCTGAATTTCGACAGATCTATGTTGCGGTACGATTCCTCTACCATTTCGTGACATCGTTGCGTTTTGCGAATCGGATTCAAAGGATGTTTCATTGCGTACTCGTCTTCTGACGTCTGGTCTAACAGCCATGGGGACCAGTGGTCTCAGTTCACAAGGTGGACCAGTTTTTCTGACTATCGCAGAGACCGACGTAGGCAAGACTCTCCGACGGGTCATGCGAGGCGATGACGCCCCTCAGTAGACCAGTGCAGCATTCAAAACAAGGCTGTGCCGAGGGATCGCGCACAGGGCTTGATCGCGGAATAGTCGAATGCGACCACCGCCGGCCGATCGGTTCCACCGCCAACGCGTTGGCGACATTGGATGCCAGCAACGGAAGCCGTGCCGAAGGGCAACTGTTGTGAGGGGGCATGTCTGGTGGTCATGACGAAGAAACTGGCGCTGTTGATCGTCTTTGCCGCGATGTCACCGTCGGTGTCAGCCGGAGACGTTTACAAGTGTCAGAACGCTGCCGGCAAGATCGAATTTCGCGACTGGCCTTGCGACGTCGGACACAAAGCGCAAAAGGTCGACGTCACACCCAACATCATCGAGACGATGACGCTCGAAGAGGTGCGCACCAAGAGCGCCGAGCTGAAGGCCAAGCAGCTGGCCCGTCAAAACGCCGAAAACGAGGCCAATGCGGACGCGTACGCTGCGCAGGAGCGGGCGTGGCAGCAGGAGCGTGCACTCCAAGACGCGATCGACCGCGATAGCAGGGCGAACGCAGCGCAGACTCAGTATTACGGCGGCTACTATGTCGGGAAACAACCGCGGCCCCCTGCGAAGCCGTCGCCGCCACCGCCGCCACCCAAGACTCCAGCAATGCCGAGTCCACCGCCAAGGCCGCCCGGCAGTGGGTAGACGAATACTGTCGCGAAAGCACAAGGTCTACTACGCGGAACGGGCGACGGCGTGGTGTCTCCTACTGCTTCCGCCCACCTCCGGTCAGCAGCCCCACCAGCGCATCGAAGAACGCGAGCACCGCTGGAATCAGGACGTCGGACGTGCGAGGGTGGCCCACCCTCCGGAATCGTGCCCCGTAGCGCGTTCTACGCGGTTAGATTCGATGTGGTCGGGCTATCATCGCGCCATGCTCGACGATGCCGACAACGGTGGCACGCGATCGCGCGCAGGATTTGATCGCGGAGTGGTCTGCGGTGCTCGCCGCTTGTCAGCCGCCGATGCATTAGCATGGCCGGGCTATCGGGGCCGATGTCCGCCAGTTAGGTCGTACCGCCGGACCAGCCGCAGGTTGAAGTTCCGCTGATTGTCGGCGAAATTTACAGGTCTCGCGGGCGACCAATCCCGTCGCGCGCCAATCTCTTGATTACATGAGTGACATCGCACTCGGCATGAATATTGCGGGCTGGGAACGGCAGCTTCGCTTGGTTTGCGAATCACAGATGAGCTTCGGTTCCCTCTGGCGTCCAGCAATGGTAAGCGCCGATTGCTCGTGTCAAGTCGACGCAGAGGCGGCGGGCGAAAACTCACTCGGCCAGAACTCACGACAATGGAGGCCAGACATGAATAATTTCTCTTTGCGGCGCGCGCCAGCAATCGGTTTGGCGTTGGTCATGACGACGCTTTGTGGGTTGGTTAGCCTGCCCACACAGGCGCAGGTTGCCAAGCCTGCGCTTGTGCGCGATATCGATGATCCGGCGTTACAGCCGTTCCGGATCACCCAGTTCTGCGGAAGTGTCAACAACGCCTCGGTGATCACCTGCCAGCCGGCCACGGTACCGGCCGGCAAGCGGCTGGTGATCGAGTTCGTGGGTTTTTATGCCGACGGAGGGAACCAGGATCCCGTGGTCTCGTTCCGCCTGAGAGTCGGCGGCCAGTCGTCCAACAACGGTTTTTTCATGGTAGCCAAACCTAGCGATTTTGTTCTCCAGGCGGGTGGCGTCTCCTACAATGTGGCGTACAACCAGTTGGTGAAGCTCGATTTCGAGGCCGGCGAGACTATCGAGGTTAACGCGTTCTACATAAACAACACCAACAGTCAAAAGAATTTCCAAATCAACTTGCAGGGCTACTTCGTTAACCTCCCTTAGTTGGGCCCTCGAGCTGAGCACGGAGATCCACAAGCGGAGGGCGTCCGAAGTCCTTGGAAAGCCGCCGATGACTCACTGGTGCCAAGTCGACGCAGGGCTTGGCCGGCGGAAACGCACTCGGCCAGAACTCATGACAATGGAGGCCAGACATGAATAATTTCACTTTGCGGCGCGCGCCAGCAATCGGTTTGGCGTTGGTCATGGCAACGCTTTGTGGGCTGGTTAGCCTGCCCACACAGGCGCAGGTTGCCAAGCCTGCGCTTGTGCGCGATATCGACAACCCGGCTCTGCAGCCATTCCGTGATTACATCGCTGCCAACCTGTTGTCGACGGAGTTTGACAAGATAGTCAACGGACCGACCGTGCCCGCGGGAAAACGACTCGTGATTGAGAACGCCTCGGTGTGGGCTTTAACCTCTTTGAACGACTTTGTCACAGGAATTTGGTTGACCGTCCCCACGGCCAGCCCCCAAACGTTCGTGCTGCTGGATCCGGCCGATACGGAACGCAAGCCGATCAGTGGCGCGAATGCAGTCGCGGCCTACAACCGGCCAGTGAAGCTGTACTTCAACCCGGGCGAGCAATTGCAGCTACATGTCTTCACGGACGGTACGGCAGGGCCAAAGCTTGTCAACGTGTACCTGAACGGTTACTACGTGAATCTGCCATGACGATTCACGCGACCTTGGCGGCGCTGCTGCTGGCGGCAGTTTCGGTAGCGCAGGCGGGCACCGTCTCTTTGACCGGCAGCCTCGATCCAAACGATCCGAACTCGGTGTTCGTCTATGAGTTCGTTTCCGGCCCAGGCGGCGGGCTGCTGGTGCAGAGTTATGGCTACGGCGGCAGCGCCGACGCGCCGGGCGGCACGAACGCCGCTGGGCAGGTCATCGCGAGCGGTGGGTTCGACACCTACCTGTCGCTTTTCGCCGGACAGGGGCCGACCGCCGTTTTCGTGGCGTCTAACGACGACGGTCAGTGCCCACCAGGTATGGCCGACGGTCTGCTTTGCCCCGATTCGACCCTCGACCTTCCCGCTCAAGCCGCCGGTGCGTACACGCTTATGCTATCGGTTTTCGCCAACTTTTCATTCGCGGAGAACTACGGGTCCGGTACCCTCGGAGACGGCTTCATCGGTCTTGGCAGCTACTGTTCCGGTTTCGATTTCGTAACTGGCGTATGCACCAATGACCGCACTTCGGACTGGGCACTGGACATCACATTCAACGCGTCCAATACCGCTTTGGAGCCGACGACCCTCGCGCTACTCGGCCTAGGCCTTGCCGGTCTCGGATTCTCGCGCCGCAAGCAGTAACTGAACCGCGCCACCACAAGCCCCGCTCCGGCGGGGCTCGTCGTTTTTAGCGTGGGGCAGCGCGATCAACTATGTGCGTGGCCGCCACGGACTGAACCCCGCTCCGGTCCGCGCACGAATCTCTGGTGGCCCACAAAGCTCCCACTCCACATACCGCGTAGCAATCTCCGTGCGTTCGGCTTTGTACCGTGCCCGCACCCACCTGCCCGTCACCCGATCGCGGAACCGGAAGGGATACAGGACCAGGGGGTCGGCGGTGGGCTGCAGGAAATCGCGTGGCATGGAGCGATGCTGCCCCACGGAAATGAAGCGAGCAACCGCTCACGGTCGGAGCGCGTTCATTCCGGCGCCCGGTTGCCCCTGGCCGTGATCCGGCGCAAGGTATCGCGCATCGCGGTCGGCGCATGATTGCGCGACGAACCGTGCTGTGGGCGCTATGCGAAATGGAGATGTCAATCGAATCTGTTAATGCGCGATAGGGACAAACGACGAAAGCGGACGTGCTGGCTCTACCATTCACCTGATTTGCCGAGGTCAGCTTGAGAATAATTGATCACGCCAACGACATCCTGGAGTTTCTTGCCGGTCGCCGAAATGCCAAAGGCCGAATTGCGCCAATTTCCAGCATCGAGCTGCTAGTCGCCATGGGCAGACGGCCCTCGGACTATGCAGTCATTTACGGCCAAGCCAATTCGCTGCTCGATGTAGCCTCAATGGAGGCCGATCAGCCATTAATCGGACGACTGGTGGTGTTCGATCACCATGACGACCACTCGGGCGCATGGGCGAACTGGCTGCAATTCGGAAGCCTGCTTTATTACAGCGTCCCGAGACTTAAAGCATGGTCTGACGCCGATCTAATGGCGATCCGAACCAGACTCAGACCCGGTAGGCCGTCCGATCTTTGGAGAGCAATGGAACCTGACAGCGAGGCGTGGCTGAAACGGGCGCTTGTCTATGCACAAGAGGTAATTCAAGTCCATGTTGACAACGACCTTGCGGACTCAGCCGATGAATTTCATCCTGGCGGGACTTCGGCCCAGCATTTCGGGCAGAAGCGTCTGTGAGTTGTCGAATACTCGGCATCGCCATCGCAGCCGCCCTCGCGCTGGCTGTATCGTTCTCGGCGTGGGCGGATTTCACCGGCAAAGTGGTGGGCGTCGCGGACGGCGACAGCATCACGGTGCTACGAAATCGGGAGCAGGTGAAGGTGCGTCTGGTGGAGATTGATGCACCAGAAAAGGGGCAGGCATTCGGGAGCAGATCCCAGCAGGCGTCAGAGGCGCTTGTGAAGGGCCAAGAGGTGCGGGTCGTGGAGCGCGGCAAGGACAAATACCAACGCGCCCTCGGCAGGATCTCTCGCGGCGATTTGGATGTGAATGCGGAGCAGGTGAGGCAAGGCATGGCTTGGGTGTTTCGCCAATACGCCAAGGACGCCACCCTTTACACGATGGAGACCGACGCTAAGGAACAGAAGCGCGGGCTGTGGCGAGATCCTGCCCCTATTCGGCCATGGGAATGGCGAAAGGATCGGCGGTGAATCTATCATTGACGTTACGTAATGTCTCTTAACCGAGATTGATCTGACGGCCCGTGTCAGATCGCGGCAGCCATCATCCGGTCGAGTTGGGCCGACGGTGACTGGGCGACCGCTTCATAGACGGATTGCAGCCGTTGCCGGCGGCGGATCGAACTAGCGTATATGGACCCCTCCTCGGTTGCAAGCACTCCGTTCTTTGGCTTTGAGGTACGACTGCTCACGTATATCCGGCCTCTACCTGCCGCATCGAGCTATCGATGCCGGGCCATAATGGGCTATTCGCGCGCCAGCTCCCAATCGCTTTCTCGGCCTTGAAGGCCCTGCCAATTCTCGGGTTTCGCTAGCGCCGGTTCGACCTGTCGGCCATCAAGCGGCTTGCTTTGCAATCGTGGTGGATGGGCTCCTCGGTTAACGGCGCTGCTACTTCGTCAAGGTCGTGGCCCGTTTCAGGCCGCGGTCTGGTCCGCTTGATACTCCGTTCCGTGCTTCATCATCGCCCAGGCGATGCGAGTTGTCTTGTTGGCCAGCGCGACCGCCGCGACGTTGTAATGACGGGTCTCGGCAATCCGGGTGACCCACTGGCTGAGGCGGTCATCTTTCCCCTTCGCCGTCCGCACGATGGATCGCGCACCGTGGATCAGCAGCGTGCGCAAGTAGGTATCGCCACGTTTGCTGATACCCAGCAGTCGCTCTTTGCCCCCGGAACTGTTTTGCCTCGGGGTCAAGCCGATAGATGCCGCCATCTGTCGACCGTTGGCGAATTGCTTTGCATCGCCGACCGTCGCCACCAGCGCCGTGGCGATCATCGGCCCGACGCCACGCAGTTGCTGCAACCGCTTGGCTACCGGATCCGCGTTGGCGATCAGAGCGATTTCACGATCCAGTTCCGTCATCCGCTGATCCAGCGCCAGCAAGTCCTGCCACAAACCGTTAAGCAGGCGCCGAAACCGCGCGCTCAGGCCGTTCTCGGCATCCTCCAGCCAGACCGGAATCGCCACACGCAAATGCCACAATTCCTTGGGCGCTACCAATCCGTATTCAGCCACCAGGCCGCGGATCTGGTTGCCTTTCGCCTTGCGCTGGTTGCTCAACTCAAAGCGCACCCGGTGTACGGCCTGAATGTCCTGCTGCTCGATCGTCTTCACCGCCACGAAGCGCATGTTCGGCCGGCTCATCGCTTCGCAGATCGCCTCCGCATCATTGGCGTCGTTCTTGTTGCTCTTCACATACGGCTTCACGAACTGCGGCGCAATCAACTTCACCGCAATTCCGTGCGCCTGCAATGCTCGCGCCCAGTGGTGCGCGCCACCACAAGCCTCCATCCCGATCACGCAGCCCGGTTCAACCGCGTCCAGCAATACCTCGAGCCAGTTCGCTCGCGTCAACTTCCGGCGCAACGTCACCTTCTCATTCCGGTCGACCCCGTGTACCTGGAAGACCGCCTTTGCCAAATCTACGCCAACGCGCATAAGCTTCATGGTGGACCCCTTCTCTCCGTTGACTGGTCGATAACGCTTCCAGTCTGGCACGTTGATGCCGTTCGGGTGAGGAGGGGTCCATCCCATTGCTTTCGACCCACTCCAGCCGTTGCGCCTGACAGAGACCGGACATTCAAACGGCAATCGCGCGAGATGTTCGTCTACTGAATGACTTCATCAGCGCGTAGCAGAAGCGACTGCGGGATCGTGAGGCCGAGCGCCTTTGCGGTCTTCAAGTTGACGAACAGCTGGAACTTGATCGGCTGCTCAATGGGAAGGTCACCCGCCTTTGTGCCCTTCAGGATCTTGTCGACGTAGCCAGCCGCCCGGCGGGCACTATCGCCCAGGTCTACCCCGTACGCGATAAGGCCACCCGCCTCCACGTACTCCTTCACGCCATACACCGTCGGCAAGCGGCTCTCTGCCGCCAGTTGTACGAGCCGTGCTCGATTCGCGAAGTACACCGAGCCACCTTGGGGAAGGAGCGCGCCAGCTCGCTTTGTCATGGCCGTCGCGAACGCCGCAGGGAACTCGCTCGAAGTTCGCGCTTCCACAATGTGGAGTTGCAAGTTCAGCGACCGCGCCGCGGCCTCCAGCTCTCTCAACTCGAGCGACGGGCCATTCGGATTCCAGAGGATGGCCACGCTGGTGAGCCTGGGCACGACCTCTTTGATCAGCTGTAGCTGCTTGCCGCGCAGCGCAGGAGTTGCCAGGGACATTCCCGTAACGTTTCCCGCCGGTTTCGCAAGACTGGCCACGAGTCCGCTGCCAACCGGGTCGTTATGATTGATCATGACGATGGGAATC
Organism: uncultured beta proteobacterium; assembly: GCA_963823215.1. Classification (GTDB taxonomy): domain Bacteria; phylum Pseudomonadota; class Gammaproteobacteria; order Burkholderiales; family Casimicrobiaceae; genus CAIWHR01. Next base: position 41,626 of record CAWGKT010000008.1, on the reverse strand, counting down.
GTCGCCGTGGCGCGCCTGGCCGCCTCAGGTGCGGGTGGAGCTCCCGCGACGATCACGTCGACCTGGAGCCGAACGAGCTCCGCTGCCAGGGTCGGAAGCCGTTCGACATTGTCTCCGTAATATCGACCTTCGATGACGATGTTTCGGCCGTCGACGTACCCTAGCTCGCGCAACCCCTGGAATAATCCTCCCCAGACATGCGCAGCCTCCGGGCTGGTCGGCGTGGAGCCGCCGAGTATGCCGATTCGAAATGCATTCGCCTGCGGCTGCGTCTGCGCGACCATTGGCGCTGTGAGAAGGCCGCCCGCAAAGGCGCCAAGAAATGTTCGCCGGTCCAACACGAGACAGCCTCGCCACGAAGGACAATCCAGCAATGCTACCGCTTTCACGATGAACCCGCCTATGGCTGGTCTTGGCCGAGGCTGTGTAAAAACACCGCGCGAAACGAGGCGTCCGCAACGCCGACCGCGTAGAACGCGCTATATGCGATTTATTTGAGGTCGGGAGGGGTTTTGGTACTCCCGAAAACGGACTGAAATCGCGTTTTTACACAGCCTCGGCCGTTCAGCGACCTCCGGGTCTGAACGCGAGTGGCTTGACCGTCGACGGTCGCAGTTCGACCCATTGCTGCCTGTCACGCTCTTTTTGAAGCAGACGTTCAGCAGCCTTGCCAGATCGCCGTGTGCGGCCACTCGAACTTCGAACTAGACGTTGGATAACGGCGTCAACCCGGCCCAGCGCGGACTGACGGTCCTTGCCACCGAAGATGCCAAAGCGTCTAATCCGGTCGAAACGCGAACGAGATCGGTGGACGTCATGACCCTTGGGCATTGTTGGCGTAACGTCTGCATCGCCGCCGCCCTTGCGACATTGCTGGGTTCCGGAGCATCGCAAGCCGCGCCGGACGAGCAGGCGCTGGGCAAATCGGAGGGATATCCGATCTGCGGTTCGCTGATCGTCCCCGAGACGCGCTGCCTCGTGGGGCTGGTCAGCCGCCGGGATGAGGTCTACCCGCATCGCGTCGTCGCCAAGGCAGAGCGCGCGCGGGAGCTGAGGCACGCGAGCGCCGAGCCACCCCTGCGCATTGACTACGCGGGCTATACCGGCAGCATCGACGACTACCTCGCGCGCAACCGCACAACGGGTCTCCTCATCCTCAAGGACGACACGATCCTCGTCGAGCGCTACCAGTACGACCGCACCCCCACGCATCGCTTGACGTCGTTCTCGATGGCGAAGACGGTGGTCGCGATGCTCGTGGGCATCGCCGTGGCGGAGGGAAGAATCAAGTCGCTCGACGATGCTGCGCAGAAGTACGTGGTCGGGCTCGCCGGAACGGCCTATGGCGAGACGCCGATCCGGCACCTGCTGACGATGTCCTCGGGCGTGCGGTTCAGCGAGATCTATAGCGGCACCGACGACGTTGCGACCCTGGCGCGTCTGTCGGTACTGGGCGAGAGCGAAGGCGGAGTCGAGACGGTCATGCCGTTTCGCAGCCGCGAGCGTCCGCCTGGACAGCAGTTCAGTTATGCGTCTGGCGATACCCAGGTACTGGGGCTTGTGCTGCGGGAGGCGACCGGCAAGCCGCTTGCCGACTACCTCTCCGAAAAGATCTGGAGGCCGATGGGCGCGGAGAGCGATGCCTCGTGGATGATCGACAAGGGCGGTTTCGAAACAGGCTATGCGGGAATCAATGCCACGCTGCGCGATTACGGGCGACTCGGGATGCTGCTTGCGCACGACGGCGTCCTTGACGGCCGCCGCATCCTACCGAGCGGCTGGGTGAAGGCGGCGACAACGCCATCGGCAAAGCAATTCGAGCCTGGCCGGACTGGCGGGGGCCTGTTTGGGTACGGCTACCAGACTTGGCTGATCGGCGGCAAGGGACGACAGTTCGTGCTTCGCGGTCTGCGCGGCCAGGCGATTTTCGTCGATCCGGCGTCGAAGTTGGTGCTCGTGCACACTAGCGCTGGCCCGGTTGGCGTGTCCCCCGATCTGCTGGCGCTGTGGTTCAGCGTGTCGAAGCAACTCGCCAAGTGATGCGGCGCGACGCTATCCGCCTCGAAATGCCCTGGGGGCGTCGGCGTCGACGGTCGCAGTTCGACCTTAATTGGCCGTTGAGGCCACACAAGAACCGGACATTCAATCGCGATCAAGTTGCAACGGTCGGTTACTGAATCACTTCGTCTGCGCGCAGCAGCACCGCTTGCGGAACCGTGATGCCAAGCGCCTTTGCAGTCTTGAGATTGATGATTAGGTCGAACTTGGCCGGCTGCTCGACTGGAAGATCACTCGCCGCCTCGCCTTTGAGGAGCATGTCCACGTATGCTGCAGCGCGTCGATATACAGCGTTCAGGCTCGGTCCATAAGCAATGAGCCCACCGGACTCTGCGAAGTCCCGGTAGATCGACACTATGGGCAGATTGTGCTTCGCGGCCAAATCGAGGATTAGGCGTCGATGTTTCGTGATCGCTCCGTCGTCCATGACGAACATGGCTTCGGACCGGGCGCGTGACGCGGCTTCGAAGGCGCCCGCATAATCTTTCGGGTCGTGGACGGGAAGGCGGACGAACTTCAGGCCCAGTTGCTCGCCTTTGCGTTCGACCTCGTTAATGATCACGACCGCGCCCGCGTTGTCGCCCTGGTAGAGCGCCGCCATCCGCGAGATCTTCGGAAGCGTCTCCCGGAGCAACTCGACGCCCTTCGGCCCAAGTGCATCGGGCATGAAGCTCAGCCCCGTGACGTTCCCGCCGGGATGAGCGAGGCTGGCCACAAGACCGGATTTCACGGGATCGGCTACCCGCATCATGACGACCGGCACACTCCGGGTGGCGTTCTTGGCTGCCTGGGCCGCCGGCGTATTGATCGCCACGATTACATCGACTTTGAGCCGCAGAAGCTCCTCGGCAAGAGAAGGAAGCCGCTCGTTGTGTCCCGCCGCATTCCGCAGATCTATGCTGATGCTACGTCCCTCGACATAGCCAAGCTTGCGAAGCTCGTCACGAAACGCTTCGAGCAACCCGGGCTGCAGGTCCTGTGCCAGAACACCGATCCTGCGGGCCGATTTCAATTGCTGCGCTCGGGCTGCCAAGAGTGGGGCAGCAAGCAGCAATGTTCCGACAAGGAACGTGCGACGCGAAAGCATTGTCGAGCCCCCGAAGGCGAAATTTGGACTCAGCACAGAGAGTGCAGCGCGGTGCCGCGAGTATAACGTCGCCGCGTTTGCCTCGCAGCCGGGCGCGAAACCCGCATTCCCGTACGCCAGGCCTCGGCGATTGGCCACCTTGGTAATCCGCTGACGGGATGACCGCTTTGGAGGAGTAGCCGCTACGGCCGGTTGTGGCCGGCTGCCGGCGTTGCCGCGATTTGACCGAGTGGCCGCTGCGTAGCGCACAGACGCCATCGAGGCGCGAGGGTCACCTATAAGCCAGAGAGCAGCCAGCCGGCGCCGCGGTTCCGATGGGCGTTCACGACCCTGACCGGCCGTTGCGCCTTGTAAGAACCGGACGTTCGAGCGCGATGAACTGGCCACGTTCGGCTACTGCATCACCTCGTCCGCGCGCAGCAGCACCGACTGCGGAATGGTAATTCCGAGCGCCTTGGCGGTCTTCAGGTTGACTACGAGTTCGAATCTCGTGGGTTGCTCGACAGGAAGACTGGCGGGCTTGGCGCCCTTGAGAATCTTGTCGACGATGCTTGCGAGTCGGAAATACAGGTTGGGATAATTTACCGCATAGGCTATCAATCCCCCGGCTTCGACGAACTCGCGGGCCGGATAGCGCAGCAGGCAGCCCGCCTTGCTGCGGGCCACCAAGCCACGATCGTTTGTTGATGCATTTGTGTAAGACCGTCTGCTCGCATCGTGGCGGACCTCGCGCGTCCCGGCGGCAACGTCACCGGCCTGGTACATGCGTTCGGCCGGCTCCAGATCAAGCGCCTCGAACTGACGCGGCCCCGTGACGAACGCGCGTCGACATGCTTCTCACGCGGCACCGAGTTCCAGGTCGAAGCCGCTCAGGTCGGCCCTGGCTCCGCCACGTCAAGAAGTTCCGCTTCGATACCCAGCGAGCGGACCGCCGGTCTGGACCCGGCTGTACCGCATCTCAGCGGATTGTCTCTTCCCATTCGGGCGGAGCAGCCGGATTGCCCATGTTGTGAAGCAATGCGACTCGGGAGAGATTCGGAACCAGCTCTTTGAGGAGTTCAATCCGTTTCGCTGTCAACTCGGTGCTGAAGGTTGTCACCCCCGTAATATTGCCCCCTGGGTGCGCGAAACTCGCCACAATGGCGCGAGGGTCGCCCATCGTCGCCATCACCGTCGGAATCGTCCCGGTCGCGTTCTTGGCCGCCCTCGCGGCAGGGGGTTCCCCTGGTCACGATCAGATCGACATTGGTCCGAACCAGTTCGGACGCGAGGTCCGGAAACCGTTCGGCACGACCATCTGCCGACCGGTATTCGATGATTAGGTTTCGTCCTTCGACGTAGCCCAAGTCCCGCAGCCCCTTGCGCAGGGAGTCGAGATTGGCGGCGTTCGTCGTGCGGCGGGTATCGGTTCCAGAGCGATGCCGGCGCACAGCTCGTGTACTGCTCGCGCCGTTCGCTTGCTGGCGCCACCGGCGCCCGGGCATCCTTGAACCCGCGGCTCGGGATACGCATACGAATAGAACGAGGCTTCCACGCCGCGCCGCCCGGCCGAAGCCTGCACTGCACCTCATACGATACGATCTTCCCTGCCTGCTGTGCGCGTGCAACAAGCGGTGCGGCGAGGAAGCACGCCGCGAAGCACGGCTGATGAACGTTCGCCGGTCCACCCTGAGTCACCCCGGGAAGACGTCGGAATTGCGAAGTCGCGATCGACGTCTACGCCCGCAGGAAGGCGTCGCACGCCCGCGTGCGACGATCGGCGACGACCAGCAGTTGGCCGACAATAACCGACCAATGGCCGCTATCGAGCCGCAGCATATTTGCGCTATGGCCGCAGGTGGCCGGTCAGAGACCCCCGCCGTGCTAACGCGAGCGACCGCTGATTAGCGCGTAGCCGCCAACGAGGCGCGAAAGGCGGCTATACGTCGCAGAGCCGCCGGCGGGCCCCTCGGTTGCAATGGGCGCGAACGACCCCAAGCCGACGGCTAGGATGCTCCACACCGGTCATCGAAACCGATGGAAGCTGCCGTTCAGCTGTGCACAGTGCGAGCATAGACAGAAGCCGACACCACGAGGGTCAGGTGTGATGCCAGTTTCCGCTAGCGAGCAGCGGCGATGATGCAGCTGACTTGGGTGTGGTGAAATGGACACCATGATTGCAAGAGGCAATTGCCCACGGCGCGACCGTTGCGCGCGTACGCGCGCTCGCGGCATCCTCTGCGGACTGCCGCCGACTGACATCGCGGGATACCGGGGCGGCGACCTAAGCGGGCGTCAGCGGCAGGTTACGGTTGCGCTTTCCTGTTGCTGCGGCGAGCGCATTGGCGACCGCCGGCGCGATCACCGGCACGCCCGGCTCGCCGACGCCGGTGGGCTTGTCGGTCGAAGGCACGATGTGCACCTCGATCGCCGGCATCTCGTTGATCCGCAGCACCGGATAGTCGTGGAAATTGGACTGCTCGACCGCGCCATCCTTGAGCGTGATCGCGCCGTGGAGCGCTGCCGACAAGCCGAACCCGATGCCGCCCTCCATCTGCGCGCGGATCACGTCTGGATTCACGGCGATCCCGCAGTGAACGGCACAAACGACGCGGTCGACCCTTAACCGGTTGTCCTTGTCGACGGTGACTTCAGCAACCTGTGCGACGACGCTGTCGAACGATTCGTGGATCGCCACGCCGCGGCCGCGTTTCTCGCCGGCCTTGCCCGGCGCGAGCGGGGTACCCCAGCCGGACCTGGCGGCGACGAGCTCGAGCGCGGCGAGATGCTTCGGATGCTTTGCCAGCAGTCGCCTGCGAAACGCGACGGGGTCCGTTCCAGCCATCGCCGCGAGTTCGTCGATGAACGTCTCGGTCGAGTACGCGGTATGCGTCGAACCAACCGAGCGCCACCACAGCACCGGCACGCCGACTGTTGTCGAGTGCAGGTCGACGTGGAGATTCGGGATTGCGTACGGCAGCGTCGATGCACCTTCGACGCTCGTCGCATCAATGCCGTCCTTGACCATCATCTTCTCGAACGGCGTCCCGGCGAGAATCGACTGGCCGACGATCCGGTGTTGCCAACCCACGAGGTTGCCCGACGCATCGAGCCCGGCCTTCAGCGCGTGCACGTAAGCAGGGCGGTAATACCCGGCCTTCATGTCGTCCTCGCGCGTCCACACGAGCTTCACGGGGACACCAAGCTTGCCCAGCGTGGCAAGCGCTTTCGCGATCGCCGCCGCCTCAATGACGTAGTCGCCGGCGGGATTCGCGCGCCGGCCGAAGCTCCCACCCGCGTAGAGCATGTTGAGTTTCACTTGTTCGGGCTTGAGTCCGGTCACGTGCGCGACCGCAAACTGGTCGCCGGTCTGGAACTGCTCGCCGTTCCAGACCTCGCAGCCCGCTTGGGTGAGCTTCACGACGCAGTTCAACGGCTCCATCGCCGCATGCGCGAGGTAGGGAAACTCGTAGGTTGCTTCAAGCTTCTTCGCGGCGCCGTCGATCGCCTTCGTCGCGTCGCCGTCATTGCGCGCGACCTTGCCCGGTGTTTCCGTGAGTTTCCGGTACTCGGCGAGAATATCGGCCGACGACTGCCTGAACCCGGTCGCGTTGTCCCATTCGATCTTGAGCGCGTCGCGACCCTTCTTCGCCGCCCAGAAGCTTGTCGCGACCACCGCGAGCCCGTTGGGGACCTCGACGACGTGCCGCACGCCCGAGACGGCGGACGCAGCTTTCGCATCGAAGCTCTTCAGCTTGGCGCCGAAGCGTGGTGGGTGCGCGGCGACCGCTGTCAGCATGCCAGGCAACTTGACGTCCTGCGTGAACATCGCGGCGCCCGTCGCCTTCGCTTTCGAGTCGGTCCGCGGCACGTGTTTGCCGATGTACACGAAATCGTTCGGGTCCTTGAGCTTCACCTTCTCGGGCACCGGCTCTCTCGCCGCGGCCGAAGCGAGTTGACCGAACGTGGCCTTGCTTCCGTTCGCGTGGAACACGACCCCGTTCTTCACCTGGATCGAATCTGCGGGGACCTTCCACTGTTTCGCTGCCGCCGAGACCAGCATCGCCCGCGCGGCCGCGCCGGCCTGCCGGTACTGCTCGAACGAATTGGCCATCGCGGTCGAGCCGCCCGTGCCTTGGGCATCACCCCAGAACAGATTGCGGTAGCGCTTCGCGTCGGCCGGTGCGCCGACCGCGCGAACCTGGGACCACGAGGCGTCGAGCTCCTCGGCAATGAGCGTCGGCAGCCCGGTATACGTGCCCTGACCCATCTCCAGATGCTTGACCACGACAGTGACTGTGTTGTCGCGGTCGATCGTCAGGAACGCGTTCGGCTCGAACGTGCCGACAGCAGCCCTGCCGGCCGTCTTGCCAGGGCTGGAAGCTTGCGCGGCGACGGCACCGGCCCAGATACCGAGCGTCAATCCGGTACCGGTTGCAGCCGCCGCCTTCAGGAACACGCGCCGGTCGATACCGGCGGGTGGCGTGGGGGGGCGCATGCGCATCGGGTTCATCGCGAATCGTCCAATCAGGCGAGGTGCTGCGCCGCATCGTGAATCGCGGCGCGGATACGGACATAAGTCGCGCAGCGGCAAAGAATGCCGGCCATCGCCTGGTCAATATCGACATCGGTGGGCCTGCGGTTCTTTGCGAGCAACGCGACCGCCGCCATCACCTGTCCCGACTGGCAATACCCGCACTGTGGCACGTCAAGCTTCTGCCAGGCAGTCTGCACGGCCTGCGCCTCTTTGGTCTTCAGTCCCTCGATCGTGGTGATCCTGGCCCCCGCCTTGATCGACGACAGAGGGGTCTGACAGGAGCGCGTCGGCACACCGTCGATGTGCACGGTGCAGGCACCGCAGAGCGCCATTCCACAGCCGTACTTGGTGCCGGTAAGGTTGAGGTTGTCGCGCAGCACCCACAGGAGCGGCGTATCGCCGGGAACGTCAGTGCCGACCTCGATGCGATGCGTGTTGACGATTAGAGCGGGCATCCGGAACTCCGTCAAAGAGACGCCAGAAGGGATTGGGCGCCGCGGCAGGGACCATGACAGACAAAACCGCGCACAAACCCACCGAGCCTGGTTCCGCAACGCTGGTTACCTGAGGAGCCCATTGCGAAGCTCGAATGGAAAGCTTGCTCCCGAGACGCTGCGAACGTCAATACCGGCCACGGCGCGCGAAGGGGGATGTGCGCCTGCCGGCTCTCGATGTGCCGGGGCGTGAACCCGTTGCTTACCGTGCAAATTGGTCGCGGGGGCTAGGTCGTGCAGCGGAGGTGAGTTGGCTGAGTTTCCGGCGGCGTCGCGGGATCGCCCGGCGCGGGTCGCCTCGTCAATGGCCGGGTCCGGCCAAATTCCTCGTCGCTTCATTCGGCCGTCATCGACCCCCGCTCCTTCCGCCCCAAGAACACCATGCGCGATGCCGCTTGCTGCGCGTACCCGGCGAGGGGCGCGATCACGAGCAAGGCGACGAACGCGGCGAGCAAATCGCGGCGTTCTGTCGCTGGATCACCGCGCTGGGTCGTCATCGGATCACCTCGTCGGCGCGTACGAGCAACGACTGCGGGATTGCGATCCCGAGCGCCTTGGCGGTGCTCAGATTGACGAGGAGGTCGAATCTTGCCGACTGTTCGACGGGAAGTTCTCCCGGTCGCGCGCCCTTCAGGAGCTTGTCGACGAAGTAGGCAGCCCGGCGAAATATCTCGTAGAAGTTGACGCCGTAGCCGATCAATCCGCCGGCTTCCGCGAACTCCTTGTTCCCGGCAGAGGCGAGCCGATGTGTCCTCGCGAGGACGGCGATCGCTCCGGGATGGACGTTGAGCATCGCGTCTTCGACAATCGCAAACCCGCTGACGCGCTGTCTGACCATCTCCGTAAAGGCTCCGTCGAACTCCTTCGGTCCACGCACGGCAAAGCGCTTCAGCTCCACGTTCAACGCCTTCGCGGTACTCTCGACGCGTTGCATCCCCGGCGCGGTGACGGGATTGTCGGGATTCATGAGGACGGCCATCTCGACGATGCGCGGGATCGCGCTCTTGAGCAGCTCGATGCGCTTCGCGCTGAGCTCCGGGCTGAAGAAGGTCAGGCCGGTCAGGTTTCCGCCAGGGCGTGCGAGATCGCCGACGAGGCCGGTGGCAACGGCATCGCCGGCTGCAGTCATGACGATGGGGATCGTCGCGGTTGCCTGTTTCGCTGCGCGGCTTCCGGGCGCACCCTGGGCCACGAGAACGTCGATCGGAAGGCGAACCAGCTCGTCTGCCAGGCCGGGGAGCGCTGCGTAATTCCCGTCCGCCCAGCGGAAGTCGATGGAGATCGTCCTGCCCTCGACGTAGCCCCGATCGCGAAGTCCCTGGCGCAGCCCCTCGACTCGGCTCGCGGAACCCGACGCGGAACCGACGCCGAGGAATCCGATCCGCGCGAGTTTCGGCGTCGGCTGCTGCGCCTCGGCGGCGAACGGCACCGCGAGGAGCCCACCCGCAGCGCAGCCGATGAACGTACGCCGGTCCATCACTGACTCACCTCGTCGAGGATTGGAAGTCAGAAAGTACTGCGCCGCCGACCGGCGCGCAATCCCGTCCGGTGCAGGGTCGTTTGGCCGGCAAGCGCCGATCAACGACCGCCATGGAGCGCGATACGCTACGTCCGCAGCTGGCCGATCACGGAAGTTCGCGCGATTTAAGCAAGCGGCCACTGAGAGGCACATACCTGCCAACGAGCCGTCGAAGGCTGCTATCCGCCGTGAGCCGCCGGTCCAGGGCTCGGATCGAATGGACGCGAACGACCCACTCCGGCCACTCGCTCTGCACAAAGCGGACAGTCCGGTGTCGCCGTCACGGCCCACCGCAGCATTCGTCAGCAGGGCTAGAACGACCGGCTGGCCCAGGCGCGCCAGCTGGTGATAAGCTACCTTGGTGCGCCATGTGGGGTTGGATCTCCAATCCTTGGTTGGTCGATGAAGGAGAACAATGAAGCTTTACGATTTCGAACTGTCGGGCAATTGCTACCGCGTCCGATTGCTGCTATCCCTACTGGGCCTGAAGTATGACGTGGTGACGGTCGGCCTGATGAAGGGCGAGAACCGAGAGCCGTGGTTCCTCAAGCTCAACCCCCGTGGTCAGGTCCCCACACTCGATGACGGTGGCACGGTAGTGTGGGACTCCATGGCAATCCTCGTGTATCTCGCCCGTAAATACGGCGGAGAGAAGTGGCTCCCCATTGATCCGCAGGGCATGGCCGAGGTTATGCAGTGGCTGGCGCTCATGGAGAACGAGATCCTTTATGGTCTCGCCAAGGCGCGAGTTATCTGCAAGTTCAAGCGTCCCGGCAATCTCGAAGAGGCTCAGCAATTGGGGCGCAAGGGGCTGGACGTGCTGGAGCAGCGGCTGGCTGCGCATCAATGGCTGGCACTCGACCATGTGACGATCGCGGATGTCGCCTGCTTTCCGTATGTCGCGCTCGCATCCGAGGGTGAGATACCGCTCGACCCCTACGCTAGCGTGCGCAGATGGATCGAGCGCATCAAGGCCTTGCCGGGCTTTGTCGGCATGCCCGGAATTTGATCTTTGGCCGGGTTGCTGCTCCCGACCCTGACCGGCCATTGCTCAGTACAAGAACCGGCCATTCGTTCGCGATTAACTCGCGGCGCTCTGCTACTGAATCACCTCGTCCGCGCGCAGCAGCAAACTCTGCGGAATCGAGATCCCGAGCGCCTTCGCGGTCTTGAGGTTGATACCCAGTTCGAACTTGGTCGGTTGCTGGATGGCTAGGTCCGCGGGCTTGGCGCCCTTGAGGATCTTGTCGACGTACCGGGCGGCGATTTGGGCGTACTCGTCTCGCGTTGGCCCATAGGCGATCAGGCCGCCTGCCGGAAGAAGGCGGCGTGGGGCGGCGAGGGCCAACAGCAATCCGTGGCGTTGCGCAAATTCCGCGATGGTGTCGCGCTTGGACAGGATCAGTGGTTCCGGTGGAAGCATTATCGATTCCGTGTTCTCCCGGAGGATGGCCGCGAACGCAGGCTCAAAATCACCAGGGGCCGAAACCTCGATCACCTGCAACCGTATCCCGAGGCCCGCGGTGTCGGCCCGCATTACCTTGAGAAGCGGCGGGACGGATTCGTTGGTTGGGTTGACGAACAAGGCAACGCTCCGCACACGAGGGGCGGCCTCCTTGAGGAGTTGCAGCAGTTTTCGCAGCGTCTCGTCGGCGAGAATGCTCAAGCCGGTGACGTTGCCGCCCGGATTCCGGAAGTCAGCCACGAGGCCAACCTCGACCGGATTCCCTACCGCGTACATCACGATCGCAATGGTCTTCGTCGCCTGCATGAGTGCGCGTGTCCCGGGCACGCTCTGGACCACGATCACGTCAGGACTCTGGGCGACGAGTTCTGCTGCCAGCGCCGGGAGGCGTTCGTTCCGGCCATCCGCGATCCGTGGCTCAAGCAACACGATATTCTGACCATCGGTCCAGCCGAGCTTGTTCAATTCCAATCGCAGCAGGCTCGCCGTAACCTCAGCATCGGCGCGCGAGCCCGGGGCAAGCAATCCGATTCGGTGCGTCGTTCCTTGAGCCGGCGCCGGCAGCGACAGCGGGACGAGAGCGCCTCCGGCGATAGCCAGGAATGCTCGCCGGTCGATCACTGAATCACCTCGTCTGCGCGCAGCAACACCGATTGCGGGATGGTAAGCCCGAGGGCCTTGGCGGTGTTGATGTTGATGACCAGCTCGAACTTGGTCGGCTGCTCAACCGGCAGGTCGCTGGGCTTCGCACCCTTGAGAATCTTGTCCACGTAGGTAGCAGCGCGCCGATTCAAATCAGCAAGGCTCGCTCCATAGGACATGAGGCCTCCGGCATCGACATATTCCCTGAATTGAAACACCGCAGGCAGTCGGTTCTTTGTCGCTAAGGACACGAGGCGTTTTCGCTCGTTGTTGAACATATTGCTTGGTAACACCGTAACAGCGTCCGCACGGGCAACGGTCATGTCGTGGAAGGCCCGGTCAAATTCGGCGGTTCCTGGAGCTGTAACGAACTGCAGCCGAATCGCCAGCGCCCGCGCAGCAACTTCTGCCTCCTTCTGCATCTCCTTTTGCACGCTTTCGCTTTGGCCGCCCGGATGCCAGAGGACGGCGACCCGGCTGATCCCCGGCACAGCCTGCTTAAGCTGTTCCAGGCACTTGCCGACTAGCTCTGGGCTAAGGCCGGACAGCCCTGTGACATTGCCGCCTGGCCGCGCGAGGCTGGTGACAAGCCCGCTCGCAACCGGATCGCCGACACCCGCGAAGACAATCGGGATGGTCTTGGTCGCTTGCTTCGCGGCCTCGGCGGCTGGTGTGGGTGGGGCTACGATGACCTCAACTTTGAGCGCAACCAGTTCTGCCGCAAGCGCGGGGAACCGGTCGAGTTTTCCCTCGGCAAATCGGTACTCGATAATGAGGTTGCGACGCTCGACGTATCCCAGGTCACGCAGTCCCTGGACGAAGGCATCTCGCAGATGGCCGAGAGCGGTGGGGCTGTTTCCCAGGAAGCCTATCCGGGCGATCCCGGCCGCCTGCTGCGCGTCCACCCTCGGTGCGACGAGGAGTGCGCCGGCGATGATCAAGAAGTTCCTGCGTTGGATGCAGCCCATCCTCATCGTTCCCTGGAAAGACCGCCAAGAAGTCTACGCTTGATTGAGTACTGTCGGTCGACGGTGAAATCGACCGGCTGCTACCGGTGACTTCGCTGTCGGGCTGCTTGTGGCCGGGTGCGGCCAAATTCCTCGTCGCCTCTACTGGATCACCTCATCCGCTACATTACCGTAGCGGCTGCAAATTGCTTTGTACCGTGTACGCTGCAATCTTGCCGGACACGCTGTTTGAGGTGCGCATTGGAGACTCACGGCGTCGCGCGAATCTCCCGACCGTTCAGCGGTTGCGTCGGCCGAGCGTTCATCGGATATAGTTGTGCGAAGCGGGCCACTTCGCTGTTGGAAATGAACGTTGGGGTCTTCAGCACGAACCATGTGACGCCTTCGCTGCACGGCGGCGTCGTGAGAGAGCCCGTGAACGTATAGTACCCAGCCGTTTTAGCCGGCAGCAGATCCGCCGCGTTGACCTGAACTCCTTCCACGGCAGTTTCTCTTTCCTTCTCCGGCGGAAGGTTCTTCCAGAGCGTTTCGACGAGCTTATTGGCCTGTCCGGTCTTGAGCAGGACGGCGACCACGGCAAGATTCCCGTCAGCGTTCTTGTGCACGAGATGGGCCACCATATCGGCGCTCTTGCCGTTGATCTTTTCTTCGCTGGGCTTGTGGAAATGAAACTGAACGAGCTCGTAGCGCTTACCTTGCACAGTGAAAAAACTGCCCGGTGCGTAATCCACCTGGATGGTATGCCCGTTATCGACGATCTTGAGCGGCGACGGTTTGTAATCGAACGCGATGGCCGGCAGGCGGCCCTTTTTGGCGGCGCTGTCACGGATATCGATAGGCGACTGCAGCTTGCCGATTTCACATACGCTGTAATCGGATTCGAGTGCCGCCCACTGCGCCGGACCCGTATCGCCGGAATAGCTCCAATGGTGCTCGCCCGCGGCATGCAACGGTGGCGAGGCCAGGATAGATCCCGTGACTACCAACAGTCCGAACCTTCGCATTGCGTGGATCATGGAACCTCCTTTCGCGGAACAGGCATTGTGAACGCGATGGACAGCGATTCACCACCAAGCCGAAACGGCCGGCGATGGCGTGACAGTCGCGTTGCTAGCTCCCGAATCATAGAGCAGAATGGGCCGCGCTTGCCGTGCCTGTCGTCGGTCGAACTGTTAGAAGTTAGCCATGACGCCGTCCGTTCCCACCGCCTCAGAAGCGCCGGCACCACTCTGGCGACGCGCCTTTGACTGGTGGCTCGCGCAGGTGAAGCACGTACTGCCGCCGACGATCTTCTTCCTCTTCGGCTTCAACCTGATCCTGTTCACGCGTTGGATGACGCTGCAGGAGCACGGCATTCCATTCACGAATTTCTTCGCCGCGTCGCTCGCCGCGCTGCTGGTCGGCAAGGCGGTGCTGGTGGTCGACAACCTGCGCTTCATGCACCGCTTCGATGGCGCGCCGCTGATCCAGCCTATCCTGTTCAAGTCTGCGATCTATTGGCTGGTCGTGTTCGTTTTTCGCCTAGCCGAAGGCTTGTTGCATTTTTTGCGCGAGGGCGGGGCTCTCGGCGATTTCCCGAACTTCCTCGTCGCGCAATTCTCGTGGCCGCGCTTTCTGGCGATCCAGATCTGGCTGATGGTGTTGTTCCTCGTCTACGTGACGGCCCACGAGCTCAATGCGCTGTTCGGCGATGGCGAGTTGCCGCGCCTGTTCCTGCGCTGGCACTCGTCCGAGGCCAAGCTCACAAGGCGTCAACGTATCCGCCTGCTCACGCGGCTCAACCGGCTGACCAAGGCCGTTCCGATCGAAGTCATCAGTGAAGTGGGCTCGCCCGCGTACACCGAGCTGGTCGGGATCCTGCGCCAGCTTGCGGCGCGACCCGGCGAAAGGGGGAATTCCAGAGTGGAGCAAGGCAACCCATGATGCAGGGCGTGCTCGAGCGGCCGCTTTCGGGCACGATGCGCTACGGCTGCTTGTGGCCGACAGCCGCAGCTCATGCGACTCGACCGAGCGGCCGCTGCATAACGTACAGCAGCCATCCAAGGCCGAAGGTCCGCTATAGGCCGTTGAGCCGCCAGCCGGCGCTTCGATTCGGATGGGCGAGAACGACCCTAACATGCCGGTGGAGCCGCTCTGGACCGGTCGTTGCAATCCAAGGAAGCAGCCACTCCGAGTGCCGATGTGGCGGGCGCGCTTGGGCCCGTCGGAAATCTCCACCGCTCTCTTTGCCGGTATCGGCATGAACATGTTGTCTCATATACTTGTCAGCCACCTTGCTGAAGCCGAAAAGCGTTTCAATGAATAGCCCTAGTAAGTTCCAGGTGATCGGGTTCCGTGCCGGTGCGCCGCGGCGTGTGCAATTTTGCGGCCTGTAGCATAGGCCGAGCCGGCACGCTTATCCGCGATCTGATTCAATGCCGTCCCCGCGCGACGCCACGAACGCCGCGACCATTGCGCCCACGGTCAAGAGGTACTTGCCCTGGGTCGTCGCGACGGCGCTCTTCATGGAGCAACTCGACTCCACTATCGTCAATACCGCGATTCCCTCGATGGCGGTGAGTCTCGGCGTGACTCCGCTCAGCCTCAAGGCGGTGGTGACAAGTTACATCCTGAGTCTGGCCGTCGGCATACCCGTCAGCGGCTGGATTGCCGATCGCTATGGCACCCGCCGCGTGTTCGCGCTGGCCGTCGCCATCTTTACCCTCGCCTCGGTGCTGTGTGGCCTTTCGGTGAACGTCCCGATGCTGGTGGCGGCGCGCATTCTGCAGGGCCTGGGTGCTGCCATGATGACGCCAGTGGGCCGCCTGGCGATCATCCGCACCTTTGCCAAATCGGAACTGCTGGTGGCGATGAACTTCGTCATCATCCCAGCGCTGATCGGGCCTCTGCTCGGACCGACCGTCGGCGGGCTGATCGTGCACTGGCTGTCCTGGCGCAACATCTTCTTCGTCAACGTGCCGATGGGCGTCGTGGCGCTGTTGATCATCTATCGCCACATGCCCGATTATCGCGGTGGCGCGCCGCGGCCGCTCGACGTCGTGGGACTCGTCCTGTTCGGCTCCGGCACGGCGCTGCTGTCGTGGCTGCTGGAAGTTTTCGGCGAGCATGACATTGACCCAGCATCAGCGGCGGGCCTCTTCCTGCTCTCGCTCATCCTGCTCTCGGCCTACGTATGGCATGCGCGCCAGCTGGCCCATCCTCTGCTCCGCCTCGCGCTCTTCAAGGTGCGCACGTTTCGGGTTTCGGTCGTCGGCGGCTTCGTCACGCGGCTCGGGATCGGCGGTTTGCCGTTCCTGCTTCCGCTGCTCTATCAACTCGGGCTCGGGCTGCCCGCCTGGGAGTCGGGCCTGCTCATGATGCCGACCGCTGCTGCTGCGATGGCCATGAAATTCCTGAGTTTGTGGATTCTGCGGCGCCACGGATTTCGCCGGATCCTGATCGTGAATACCGTCATGCTGGGACTGACTATCGGCTTGTTCTCGCTGGTGACGCCCGGCACGCCGCTCGCGATGATCGTGCTGCTGGCGCTGGCGCAGGGATTCTTCAACTCGCTGCAATTCTCGAGCATGAACGCAATGGCCTATGCGGACATCGAACCCGCTGAGTCGAGCATGGCAACGTCCATTGCCAGCACCTTCCAACAGATGTCCCTGAGCTTTGGACTGGCCTTCGGCTCGCTTGTCGCGGGCTGGTACCTCGGCAACCTGCCGCAAACCGAGTACGCGGCCGTGACGACCGCGCTGCACCACACGTTTCTGACGATCGGTGCGCTGACGATTCTGTCATCAATGTCGTTCTGGACGCTGCATTCGGACGACGGAGACAACGTCAGTCGAGGGAAGCGACTTGGCGTGGCGGGAACCGACGTAAGCGGCCCAGTTTGACAGGACGAGCTTGTGCGTGACTACCATGCCGGCAGGTCGGCTCCTCCGCCGCCCGACCGGTCGCCGAACGCACGTAAAGAGCATCGCCGTGTGCGTAAAATGCAGCCTAAGGTTTCGCACTCCACCACGGGGACCGCTATGAATTCACACCAGTACGAAAAGGTCAAATCCGCCAAGGGCTTCATCGCTGCGCTTGACCAGAGCGGCGGGAGCACGCCGAAGGCGCTGAGCCTGTACGGCATCAAGCCGGACGCCTATTCGGGCGATCAGCAGATGTTCGACCTGATCCACGCGATGCGCACGCGGATCATCACCAGCCCGGCGTTCAACGGCGATCGGATCCTGGGCGCGATCCTGTTCGAACAGACGATGGACCGCGAGATCGAGGGACGCAGCAGCGCGGACTACCTCTGGTCCGTGAAGCAGGTGGTTCCTTTCCTGAAGGTCGACAAAGGCCTGGACGACGAGGCGAACGGCGCACAGATGATGAAGGCGATGCCCAACCTAGACGTATTGCTTGCGCGTGCCAAGGGCAAGGGCATATTCGGGACCAAGATGCGCTCGGTCGTGAAGCACGCCGACGCCAAAGGCATCGAGGATGTCGTCGTCCAGCAGTTCACGATCGGCAAACAGATCCTGGCGACGGGCCTCATGCCCATCCTCGAGCCCGAGGTCGACATCCACGCCACGGATAAGCAAGCAGCCGAACGGCTCCTGAAGGCGGCCATCCTTGAGCACCTGGATACCCTGGGACCGCAGCAAAAGGTGATGCTGAAGCTCACAATTCCATCCGTCGACGATTTCTACGCGGATCTCGTCAAGCATCCGAAGTTGGTGCGCGTGGTTGCGCTCTCGGGAGGCTACTCGCGCGACGAGGCGAACTCGCTGCTTGCGCGCAACCATGGCGTGATCGCGAGCTTTTCGCGGGCTTTGACCGAAGGCCTCACCACGCAGCAGAGCGCCCAGGAATTCAACAGGGCGCTGGACGCGTCGATCGCCAGCATCCACCAGTCGTCGGTGACCTGACCTCGCGCGGTTGCGACTTACGAGAAACGCGGCTCCCGTCCTGACCGCGATTTCGAATCTCATCGACGCGACCCGCGGAAATCGCTTGAGACGGTAAGGAGCCGGTCGCAACCCGCGAGCGAACACGAACTATCGACCCCGAGCCGCCGTTGCTCCGCGCGGGAACCGGACATTCAACCACGATCAACTTGAGGCATTGGGGAGGCGATGCGAAAGTGCGTGGCCGACGATGATGGCGCGTCGCGTGGGGTCCGCGGAACGAAAGTGTCGCCATCTAGATATATCTGGAATTCGTGCCCTACAGGGCGACCGTCGGAAGATTTGACAGTCGAGCCGCGTGCGATGCCTGGAGGTATCTGGCTGCAGCGCTACCTCATTGTTTTTATGGGGCTGTGACCGTCTCGGCGACGCATGGCACGGTGTATGCATCGAGATTCGTCGCTCGTAATTTTCAATTTGGAGGACACGATGGAACGGGGCCTTGCTCGTGCGTGTTGCCTGTTGATTGGGGTCGGTCTCGCCGGGCACGCCAGCGCGACGATCCTGACGTTCGACATCTTTGACTCTACGAAATATGGCAGCACGGAGGATTTTCCGGAGGGTTACGGTTTCGTGGCCGGGTTCTCCAACCAGAATCCACTCAGTGGATACGGCGCGAACGTCGGCGGTGCCGCCGGCGCACACGCGAACGGAACTACCCAATTCAACTATGGTGTCGGGGCCGAAGGGTACACGCCCAACGTCAATGTCCAGTACGGACCGGTATCGATCTTCACGGGCGGGCCCGCGCTTTGGAGATACGACTTCGGCGATCTGACGCGTGTGCTTTTTCAGGGGAGCACGAACACCGGCGCAGGCTCCAACTACAACCACCTGGACATTGTCTTCACCGCCGATCCGGGCTTCGACGTGCAGCTCTATGGGTTCGACTTGGGCGGCTGGAATCGCACTGACTACACGGTCAAGGCCGTGGTCGCCTACGACGGAATACCATCTCCGTTCCTCACACCGTTCAATCAACTCGAAACGCGCTCACCCCAGGATGTCGAGGGCGACAACGGACACACATCCCTCACGTTTGCTCCCCTGACGGCGCGCCAGATATGGTTGACGATCGACGCAACAAATCTCGGCGACTTGAGTGAATTCATCGGCATCGACAATATCCGCTTCGGCCAGATGCAAGGGACCAATACCGATGTCCTGCCTCCGCCGCCGCTCGAAGGTGACAATCTGGACCGGTTTGCCGTGCCGGAGCCTGCCTCGCTCGCCCTTCTCGGCCTCGGACTCGCCGGACTCGGCTTCTCGCGCCGCAAGCGGTAATCGATTAAGCGCCAGTACGGGCCCCGCTTCGGCGGGGTTTTCGCGTTGTGCGGACGGTTGCGTCACTCGTCGTCGCAAACCGGCTCGCGCATCGACTACGTGCCAAGGTAGATGGCCGGTAACGGGGAATCTTGGTGCCGTCCTCGTATGCCCGCTTGTGGCCGAACGCGCCCATTGATGCGCCAGGACTGAGCGGCCGGTATCGCGGTGAAGCGGACCGTCGGTTATTTCGGGAGTGTGACCGAGAAAGGGGCGTTCTCGGACCAAGCGCCGGGCAATTGCCGCTGACACTTCCCTACGCGAGAACGCGCTGCGTCACGCTGACTCCAATTCCTAACATTCGCGCAATCTTCACTTTGCCCACGCCTTTTGCAGCCAGGTTCCGAATTTGCTGTTCGATCTTGGCGTCGGTCCTTGGTCTTCCGAGCGTCGTTCCCTTGGCCCGTGCGCGTGCGAGGCCAGCCTTAACGCGCTCCTGAATTATCGTCCGCTCAAACTCGGCAAACACGCCCAGCATTCCGAACATTGCTTTGCCCGATGGAGTCGAGGTGTCCAACGCTTGCTGGTGAAGGTAGAGATCGACCTTCTTGCTCTGCAAGTCACCCAGAAAGCCAACCAGGTCTTGCAGGCTGCGCCCGAGACGGTCGACCGACCAAGCCGCGACCATATCGAACTCTTTCCGGGCAACGGCATGGAGCAAGGCATCGAAGCGAGGTCGATCCTTCCGGCCCTTGGCACCGCTGATGCCGTGATCGACGTACTCCGCAACGATGTTCCAGCCGTGGCGGGCGATCGCCGCGCGAAGTTCACGCAACTGATTCTCGGTGCTCTGGCCGTCGGTGGAGACTCGGGCGTAGAGGGCGACATTCTTTGGCTTTGACATGAGTAGCTCCGATGCGGATCGCGCCGTCACTAATCATAGCCGCGGCGAATACGCAAAACAAATGTTTCCGGTATGGCCTATCCGACACTCGTCTCTCGGGGCTACGGCGGTCAAAATTTCGGATGGGATTTCCGTATGGGGGTGTCGAGCGTTGTGCAGCACAATGCGCAATGGAGACCGATCTGAGCCGCATCAAGGTGGCGCTTGCCGTCATGAGCAACGCCGAGCTCGACGCGCTGATCAAGGCCACCTACAAGGTCGAGCAGATCGCACCTGGTCTACTGGCGTGGCTCGACTCCGCGTGCGTCTGGCAATTGCAGCGGCGCAACGGCTACCACTACGAGCTTCAGCCGCCCGAGGCTGCGATCCCGCCCGAGGAGGACGCGGTGAACATCGAGGCGTCGATCGCGTTGCGCGAGAGCTTCGCGCAGGAGTCACCGGCCGTGCGCGCGCTGTTCGATGCGCTGATCGATCTGCTCACGGGCGGCGGTGGGCGTCGCCACTAGATACTGCCCGCGATTTCATCTCGCGGTCATGACCGAGTTCGGCCAACTCCGGACGGTGGAGTTCTTTCTCCATTGCGGTCACTCGATCAACATCACTGGTCAGCTGAGGTACGTCTGAGTTAGCGGCCGGAGCATTGAAACCTCCGCGAGTTACCCTTGGTTCAGGGTCAAAAGGGCTGCACCGCGCATCGACGTCACCAACCGCCAGGATCATTGCGTATAGGGACACATAACCGCAGAATGCTTGGAATGGATTAGGCGCTGCTACGCATTTGCGGCTTTGCAGAGTCAATAGCCAGGACCGGTTGTTCCGATGAATACGTGGTAGCGACCGGGGAGAGCATATGTTGCGCGGCTCTTGTCTCTGTGGTGGTGTCCGTTTTGAAGTTCACGGCGCTGTCCGCGAAATCGGCAACTGTCACTGCTCTCAATGCCGAAAAGCCTACGGTTCGGCGTTCGGTACGGTGGCCGTTGTTTCCAAAGCCGACTTTTCGTATACATTGGGGCAAGAGCTCATCGCCGCCTTCAAGGCAACGGCGCGCGTGACGCGTTACCACTGCAGGAAGTGCGGATCACCCCTGCCAATTTGCGAAGAGTGGGACAGTCTTGTCGGTATCCCAGCCGGGCTCTTGGACGATGACCCCAAGTGCAAACCCTCATCGCACATATTCACCGCCTCCAAGGCCGTGTGGTGGGATATTACCGACGAGCAACCTCAGTTCGAAGCGTGGCCTCCCGACCAAGACATGAACGAGAGAGCCAGGCACCTCAAGGGCAGCACCGAGCAGTGACCAAGGAGCCGCCTGACGGTCCCATCGAACAGAGAGCCTTCGGCAAGCCGGCTGCGGTTGCTCATTCCCAATCTCGCGCATCCGATGTGATTCGACGGGGGTATTTGTGGTCTCGAATGTGATCGACGATCCTTATCGCGAATTCGAGCATTCTGGATGGGAACGCGCAGCCGCCTCCTACACGGACTCGTTCGAGGCAGCGACGGGACTGTTCGCGCTTTCGCTCCTCGAGTCGATTGGTATTCGGAAACACATAGATTTGCTTGATGTCGCGTGCGGCACCGGCCTGGTTACGTCGATGGCCGCCGAACATGGCGCTGCGGCGATTGGCGTTGATTTCTCATCGAAAATGATCGCCGCGGCGAGCCAACGGTACCCGGCACTGCAATTTTACGAAGCCGATGCGGAAGCACTTCCATTCTCGGATGGCATGTTTGACGCAGTGGTCATAAATTTTGGCGTGCACCATTTTCCTTTCCCGCTGCGAGCGCTGTCCGAAGCACATCGGTGCTTCGTGCGAACGGGCGGGTGGCTTTCACGGTGTGGGCTGCACCTGATGAACATTCCCTGTACAAGATCACGCTCGGCGCATTGCGTGAGGCGGGAGTTTCGGGGGCCGCGCTTCCCACCGCACCGGGTGGAGTGGTGAACGACATCGCTTCTTGCCTCGACCTCCTGCGAATGTCCGGATTTACCGTACCACACTCGCGCGCAGAGAAGATCGTCGCTTCCTTGTGGCTTGATTCCGAACAAAAGCTGATTGACATGCTCGTCGATGGAACGGTACGCATGTCGACGTTGATCCGAACTCAGACGCGCGAGAAAACCGCCGCGATCATTGCCGCGATTCGAATAGCTGCCGTTGCGTATCGAGAAGATGGCCGCCTTCGAATCCCTGTGACGGCAATCCTTGCGATCGGCAGCAGGTCGTGATCGCTGTGTCAATGCCTGTTCCCAATCCAGCGTTCGGGCGGACGCGCCGATTCATGGCTTCTACCTCGCGAGCGTCGGCGCGGCCCGCCGGTTGGTTTGTTTCGTTGGGCGGCTGGTCCGGTGCACCAAACCAATGGGTCGCTGAGATGGAGGGATGAGAAGACCTTCAGAGATCTAGAACATCAAGGGTGGTTAGAGAAGGCCGAGATTTATCGCGATATCTTCGGAAGGATCACCGAACGGGCGATTACGCCGATTCTCGCCACCTTCGGCGTACTTTCCGGCAAGCGCTTTCTGGATGTCGGAAGCGGGACTGGCGAATTGACTGCGGAAGCTGCGGGACGGGGCGCAACCGCCGAAGGGTTGGACTTCGCCGCAACCATGGTTGCGAACGCAAGCCAGAAATACCCCCGCATCCCAATCCGAGAGGGTGACGCTGAGAAGCTTCCTTATCCGGATGCTCATTTTGACGCCGCAGCATGTTCCTTTGGTCTCCTTCACATGGCCAACGCCGATCGCGCGCTTCAGGAAGCAAGGCGCGTGCTCAAAGTAGGTGGGCGCTACACCTTCACCGTTTGGTGCGGTCCTGATCAAGGGGGTGATTTCTTCAAGCTCGTGATGGGTGCGATACGCGAGCACGGAACGCTTGATGTTCCATTACCGCCAGCACCACCCATCTTTCGGTTTGCAGACACCGCAGAATGCGCTAGGGCACTTAGCCAGGCAGGATTTGCAGCGCCAGAGACCGCAAGTCTGCAACTCATTTGGCAGACGGAGGACCCCCAAGCCATCCTCGAGCTCATCTACAAGAGCGTTGTGCGCACACCAATGGTATTGCGGGCTCAGACCGAAGAAGCAAGAGCGCGCATTCATGAAGCGATTATTTCAGGTGCAGAATATTACCGAACACAAGGAGTAATTCATCTCGGATTTCCTGCGGTTCTGGCGACGGCGGTGGCCGCGTGAACCGTCTCAACCGCGATTTGATCACGCGGGCCGTGTTAGACAATTTCTGATCTTGACGGTCGCAGACCGGCCAGAAGCAGCCATATGGTGGAATCGCTGGTAGAGGTCGTTCGATGGTGCGATCGCCCCAGCCTGTTTGCCTGGCGGCTTTGCCGGGTTCAGCTTCTCGCTCCGAAAGCAGAAACGTCATATCCGACCGAGTAGGTTGGGTCGCTCGCCACGCATGGCGGTACAACGTTGCTACGCGCTCGGGAATGAAGCGCAGATTCGGATTCCGCCACCGCCATCGCGCGGAACGATCGTGACGCTGCCGCCGTGGCGATCGACGATCTCCTTGACGATGGCAAGCCCCAGGCCCGAGCCATCTCCTTCCGTCCCGGCGACCCGATAGAAGCGCTCGAACACTTTTTCTCGTTCCTCCGCCGCGATCCCCGACCCGGTATCCTCGACGTAGAGGTACGACATGCCATCGCGCATGCCGGTGCCGACAGTGACCGTGCCGCCGGAGGGTGTGTAGCGCAAGGCGTTGTCGATCAGGTTGTCGAGAAGTTCGGGGAGGAGCAGCGGATCGCCCCAGGTCCGCGCCGGGGAAAGCGCAAAGCCAAGATCGATCTTGCGCTCGATCGCCAGCGCCGACCAGTCGCGCGCAGCGTCGCCCGCCACCGCCAGCAGGTCCACGATCTGCAGCGGCGTGTCGTGATCCGGCACGCTTTCGGCCTTGGCAAGCGCGAGGAGCTGGGTCGCGAGGCGACTTGCGCGAATCGTGGCGCCATGCATGCGTTGCACCTCGGTGCGCACGTCGGCGGCGAGGTCCCGCCGCAGCATGAGCTCCAGGTGCATCTGCAGCCCGGCGAGCGGCGTACGCAGCTGGTGCGCCGCGTTGGCGAGAAATCTTTGCTGCATCGTGCTCGACTCGTGCAGCTGCCGAAGCAGACTGTTGAAGGCTTCGACCACCGGCGAAATCTCGATAGGCGACGCGGTCTCCGGAATCGGTCTCAAATCCCGCGGCGAGCGGCCCAGCAATTCGTGACGCACGTGCGCGAGCGGACGCAGCCCTCGCGCCACACCCCACCAGGCGAGGCCGATCGTCGCGGCGGCGATCAGGAACATCGGCACGAGCTCCGCGAGCAGAATCTCGCGCACGAGGCGGTCGCGCTTGTTCAGGGTTTCTCCGACCTGGACGACGTATCCGTTGTCCGCGCGATAGGCAGCCAGGCGAAGCCGCTCGCCATGATGAATCCCGTCGAAGAATCGGTGCTCCCCCGGCGCCATCGCCGGGGGCGCGGGCAGGTCCACGTCCCCGTCGATGGTCTGATCGCGATCCGAACGCACCTGGAAGATCACCGTATCGAGATGATCGTAGACGAGCACCTCCAGCGCCTTCTGCGGCAGGTCGACGCGGGCTCCCATCGCATCGACCCGGATGTTGTCGGCGATATCGAGCGCCGGATCGAGCAACGACCGGTCGTAAGCGTCGTTGGCCGCGCGCAGCGCCACCAAGTACGTCACGCTGCTGGCGCCCGCGATCATCAGCAGCAGGGAAACGGAGAGAAAGACCAGCAGCCGCCGCCGTATGCTCGTCGGCGGGGTGCCGCGATCATCCATCGGCCCCCTCCCACAGGTAACCGAAGCCCCTTACCGTGCGGATGTGGATGCCGGCGGGCTCGATCTTGGCGCGGAGCCGCGAGACGTGAACTTCGATGGCGTTGGGCGAAAGTTCGCCGTCGACGTTGAACAGGCTTTCGCCGATCTGGTCCTTGCTCAGTACCCGGCCCGGGCGCGTCAGGAAGAGCTGCAACAATGCCCACTCACGCGGCGTCAGGTCGACCACCTTGTCGTGAATGCGCACCCGCTTGGCCAACTGGTCGATCGTCAGACCGGCGACCGACCACTGCGATTCGGGCGGCAGATTCCGGCGCAAGAGCGCCCGCACACGGGCCTCGAACTCGGTGACCGAGAACGGTTTGGTCAGATAGTCGTCGGCGCCGAGGTCTAGGCCGTGCACGCGGTCCTCGATGGCGTCGCGCGCGGTCAGCACGAGCACGCTGGTGGGAGCGCGCCGGGCACGCAGGCGGCGCAGAACTTCGAAGCCATCGATATCGGGCAGCCCGACGTCGAGCACGACGAGATCGTACACGGTGCGGCCGAGCAGCGCGTCGGCGTACTTGCCGCTCGCCGCATGGTCGACGGCATGGCCCACGCGCGTCAGCACGCTCACAAGCCCGTCCGCGAGCAGCCGGTCATCCTCGACAACGAGCATGCGCATAGTGGGCATTAATGTAACCGACATTGACGATACGCAATGGACGCTGAGGATCGCCGTTCATTCGCCGGTGCTAGAACCGCTTGCCGTAGCCGATCTGAATCCCGTGCGGCAGGAGCTCGATCAGAATCGGAACGTCGCGGCTGTGTGCGTACCAGCCGGACAACCCGCCGACGACCCAGCCCGCTACGACGTCGGTCTGCCAGTGCGCCTGGTTCTTGACCCGACCTGCGCCGACATACAGCGGCAACAGCAGCAACGCATAGGTCGCCGGATTCTCTGGCCCGTACTCGAGCAAGTACGGCGTGACCAGCGCCGCCGCGACCGACGCCTCGGCGCTCGGAAAGCTGTAGTTGGAGCCGCCCTGAAACCACAGACAAGGGTTGTCGGCGGTGGAAGGCCGCGCGCGGGTGAAGATGCTCTTTCCGGCCGTCGCGGCAACCGTAGCGATGATCTGCGAATCCATGCCCTGCCAGAGAGTCCTGCCGAAGCGGGTTTCGGAGCCCTCCCAAACGGCTCCGCCGACTTCCGCGATCGTCAGGGCGCCGACAACGCTGCGGTAGACCGATGGATTCCAGGCTCCCGAAGCATCGTAGCTCACCCGGTGATCGACCCGCGACCATCCGCAGTTCTGGGCTGCCGCGGAAAACGGCAGGACCAGCAGTGCTGACGAGACCAGGATCGCTGTGAGTTGCGCTAGCGGATTCGATCGGCAACGCTCGTCACTGCGACGACACTTCGGACACTCGATGAAGCCCAGGTAGCCGAGACGTGTGTCGCAGGAGCTATGGTCACGCGGCGCGTTGCCGTGCTTCAATTTCCGCTTGCTCCGCTGCTCGAGGTCGGTGAACCCGCACCTGCGAATCCCTGGCTGGCGCAATCGCCCAGTGCCGGCGCCATTGCTCGAACATGACGATGCCCCAAAGCAGGCGCCAATGATCGCTGGAGCCTCGGAGGTGCTCACGCCAGCACGCTTGCACCCGCGACGCGTCGAAGAATCCATTTTCCCTCATGCGACGCTCGTCGAGTAACTCGTCGGCCCAAACGCGGAGCGGGCCGCGCAACCAGATGGCGATCGGACTCGAGAATCCCTTCTTCGGGCGGTCGACGAGTCCGCGTGGCACGTACTGATATAGGAGCCGGCGCAGCAGGCGTTTGCTCTCGCTCCTGCGGCCGTATTTGAACGCAGGGGGCAGTGACCAAGCGAATTCGACGAGGCGGTGGTCGAGGAGCGGCACTCGCACCTCAAGGCCGTGTGCCATGCTCGATCGATCAACCTTGGTCAGGATGCTGTCGACAAGCAAGGTGAGGAAGTCGAAATAGCCCATCCGCTCCATGCCATCGCCGACGACTCCGACGTGCTCGGCCGCCTCCCAGCGCAGCGGACGTTCGGCGGTTCCTCCGAGTAAGGCGGACGGCGCCAATTCGGCATTTCGGGTTTCACGATAGATAGCGTTGAAATCGCCGTTCGCTCGCACCGCGTCGACGATCGTTGCAACTCTGTTGAGGGATAATCCGGGTCGCCACGCGATCGGCAGCAAGCCATGGAACGCCGCCATCCCGGAAAGCACACCGTCGACGGCATCGGCCGTCAGATGGCGCAGCTGCACCGGCATGTGGCCAATTGCCCGCGCCACGGCGCGGATCCGGTAGTACTTCCCATAGCCGCCGAACAGTTCATCTCCACCATCGCCAGAAAGGGCGACCGTGACCTGGCGCCGCGCGAGCGCACTAACCAGCATGGTCGGTATCGCCGAGCGACTGGACAATGGCTCGTCGAACCAGCGCGGCAGCTGAGGAACGAGGTCGAGAGCGTCGGCCGGAGAAATCCGGAGCTCGGTGTGGTCCGTGCCGAGGTGATTGGCGACGGACCGGGCGTGCGCCGCTTCGTCGAAATTCCGTTCGCCAAACGCAATCGTAAACGTGCTCACTGGGCGGTTGCTCTGCATCTGCATCATAGCGACGACCAATGACGAATCGATGCCGCCGGACAGGAAAGCGCCGATCGGCACGTCGGCAGCCATTTGACGACCGACAGCGTCACGCAGCAGGACATCGAGGCGGTCGATGGCGCAGGCGTCGCTGAGACCGAATCGATCAGCCTGGGCACCGGCAACGATCCGCGCCGGGTCCCAGTAGCTCGAAATCTCCGGCTCGTGCTTCGAACCGTACACGAGAAGCTCGCCCGCCTGGAGTTTGTGGACGCCTCGGTAGATGCTGTACGGGGCAGGGACATGCCCGCGGCGCATGTAGGCGCGAAGACTTTCCCGGTCGATCTCGGGCACCCAGCCATCGTGCGCGCGCAGCGCTTTGAGCTCCGAGCCGAACAGGAACAGGTTGCCGAATCGCGCCCAATAGAGCGGCTTGATGCCGACTCGATCGCGCGCGAGGTACAGCGTTCGCGTTTCCCTGCTCCACGCGGCGAAGGCGAACATGCCGTTGAGCCGCTCGAGCGTCGCCGCCACACCCCAATGGGCACAGGCCTCGACCAGGACCTCGGTGTCCGAATGCCCGCGAAACGCTCGTCCCGAGGCCGTTAACTCGAGCCGCAACTCGGCATGATTGTAGATCTCGCCGTTGTACGTCAGGACGAAGCGCCCGCAGGAGGACAGCATTGGCTGCCGGCCCGCTGCCGAGCGGTCAAGGATCGAAAGCCGCCGGTGCGCGAGCGAAATTCCGGCCGCCGGATCGACCCACACGCCGGAGTCATCGGGCCCGCGGTGGTGCAATGTCGCCCCCATCGCCGAACCGATCGCCTCCAGGCGTTTGCGGTCCGACGAACCGTGTGCATCTATGAATCCTGCGATACCGCACATGCTCCCAGATTGGGCCACGAACCTTGCGGACCGCTTACGTCGACCTTTCGGTTGATTGACAAACGAGGAGTGGGTGGCCCCGCGCTTCCCAAACCCCCAAAGAATGCAACTTGTAAAGGGAATGACAGGTAGCGATCGGGAGACAGACAATCTGCCGCGCGACGAATTTGAGCACGCCTGGCACAAGGCCGGCGCTGCTCGCGCCCGAGATGACGCGCGTGGCGTTTCGCTCGCGCCTCGTCGATTGTGACCGCTCACATAGGCTCGCCGCGTAAGGGGTGACAAAGGCGCCGCCGGCCGCGGCTCGCGGCCGCGCGCGTTCTCGCTGAGTAAGCTTTTCGTCAGGAACTGCGCATAAGCTTAAGGACATGCGTCAGGAGCAGCGGTTGCCCCGGGTTGTGCTGACCCAATTTTCTTTTGGTCATGGCGGCACCGGCAGGGTTGCCCTGCATTTGGCCAATGGCTTATCACAACGGGCGGATGTCCATTTGATCGTGACCATGCGCGGCGGCGTTGGACAGCATTCTCTGGAATCGATCGATGTACACAAGGCCAACGTCCACTATTTGCTGCAACGCAAGCCGGTCTCGCGCATCCTGGGACAAATCATCGCTGTTCCTATGCTGGTGCGAAAGCTTCGGGCGCTTCAGCCGGATATCGTGGTCGCGGCCGGGAACAATAGCGCATTTGCAACTGCATCTGCATTTCGTTTGGCATTCGGACGCCGGAAGGGTCTGTACATCAAGGTTACGAATCCGCTGATTCGCCCTCACGACGGACGTCTTGCCATTGCAATCCGAAAACTTGACTATTCGCGCGTTTTTTCACTGGCGTCTGGCGTATTGGCATTGAGTGATGCCGAATGCCGTGTCTTGCGAACATTGTTTCCGACACTGGCGGACCGATTCAGCACCGTCGCCAATCCCTACGTCACGACCGAAATGCTCGCTACCACTGGGCACCCGGCACGGACTGGTCCACCCTTGGTCATCGCGGTCGGGCGACTGCATCATCAAAAGCGGTTTGACCGGTTGCTGCACGCGTGGAAGCAGGTGAGCTGTCCTGGGGCTAGATTGTGCATCGTCGGGGAGGGACCCGACCGCGCCGCATTGGAAGCCCAGGTTACCGAACTTGGACTCGGCAACCGGGTTGAGCTGCCCGGATATTCGACTGATGTCGCCAGCTGGCTGGTTAAGGCGGATGCGTTTGTGCTCTCCTCGGACTTTGAAGGGTTCCCTGCGGTCGTCCTGGAAGCCATGGCCTTCAACTGTCCGGTCGTTTCGACCGACTGCTTTCCGGCCGCTCGGGAGCTGGTAGGCAGCGCAGAGCAATGCCATGTTGTGCCCCGAGGCGACATTAAGATGCTTGCCGCGAGAATTGATGAAGTTCTGGCCGAGCGCGTCCGACCCACAACCTTGCGGCAGATCGCGGAGCGATATAGCGTCGCGGCTGGTGTTGAAAGTCATCGTATGGCGCTTGGCTTGGCCACCTGCGTACATGACCGACTGCTGTGAGCCATCCTGCCGGACCGTCCGCTCCGAGATGACCGACCGACTGCTGCGGGTCGATCTCGGTCATTGCGGCGACTTGACGCGCTTCATAATCTCTGCGGCCTTCAAACTGGCCGCGGCGCAAAATGCCTCCACCTCGGCCTTGAAACGTTCGGGGTCGGCGTCCCTCTCGGCCTCAGTGGCAAGGCGTTCCGCTGGACTAAACAGTTCAGCGTTCCGCTTTCGAATTGCCTCCATCAGCAGAGCCCCGCTGTCGTCCGCGATCGTTGCCTGTTCTTCCAGCCGTTCCAGCCTCTTCTCGTAGTCAGACATGGGTGCGATGATCCTCCAATGCGTCCAGACGGCGCTCGATTTCGGTGAGTTCCAGCACCTTCGCGATCTGCGTCAGGACGTAGACCAGCCGCGACCCGTCCTGGCTGTCGCGCTTCCCGCTCTTCATGTCGTTGTAAATGCGCGCCATCTCGACGCGCACTCCCTCGAGGTAAGCCAGGCGCGGGGCTCGAGCGGTTGGCGCGGGCAAGTATGTGAGCGTTGGCGGCCCGCGTTTGCGCGGCGCTTGATCTGGCGCAGATCCTGTCTGTTCGCTCTCTTGGGTGTCCACCTCATCAGCCTAGCGCATCGACCGGTTGGATTCCACTGTCCCAGGCGGGAGGTAGGCCGATGGCCGAACGAAGGCGCTATGCGCGCCTTAACGCGATCGGGTGACATTTCCGCCTCGTCCTAGATGGGCATAACGACCGCCTTCGAAAGTGGTCGTTCGTCGAAGCGCATCCGCGCCTGGCTCGGTCGGTGCGGGTTGTCATTTGGCGGACACAGGACACTGGCGGACAGTAGGTATCCGAAACTTTTATATTGTGCGTGTGCGCGCGTGTATGCATGTGTGTGATCATGTGTCCTGTGTGTCCGCTGTGTCCGCTTCATAGGAGAATGGAGGCGGACACTTAGGCGGACACTTCACTTTGCGTCGAGTGTTAAGTGTCCTGCGCCCAGCCTCGCTCGCGTTCTTTGCCTCGCCGCTCGGGCTTGAACCCGAGCCGACGCATGACCTTGCCAAGCCGGACGCCCGATGCCTTGCCTTGCTGATGGGCACTCAGACGCAACCAATCGCGCATGATCTCGGCGGTCGATATCCAGCCATCCGGCCAATCGATGGTGCTGTTAAGCTCGGTCTTGCGCCCGTGCTCGATCGCGTCGCGCAGCGAGTCCTCCCACGGATCGATCTGCTGCCGGTCCTCCTGCGCCTCGGCAATCGCCGACGGGAACTCCCACCAGGTGGCGGGCTGCCGGTAAAGATGAAGGGCCTCCGCGAACCACTGGAGGCGGTTCTCCTTGATCAAATCGATGCGGATCTCGCCGCACGGAATGGGGACGAGACGCCGCGCACCGGTGGGATCCTCCCAGTACGCGGCCTCGTTGGTGGTCGCGACCGCGACCGCGCGCCGGAGGTAGGTCTGGGCGTGGGTCTGGTACTTCTCCACGAACCGATCGGCCGGTGCTGAGAGGATGCGCTTCACCGTGGAGGCTTCGCGCCCACGCAAACTATCGAGTTCCGAGAGCTCGGCGATCCACAGGCCGCGGAGCTCCCGCTGAAAGTCCGCGGTACCGATCGACGCGCTGATCTCGGCGTGGAGCTTCCCGCCGAGCGCGCGCAGCGCCAATGACTTGAACGTGCCCTGTGGTCCCTCGAAGCACCATACGGTGTCGACCTGAGCGCCCGGGTTCAACGCACGCGCGATCAACGCGACGAAGAAGTTGCGTCCGGTCGCGCGCATCAACTCATTCTCCGGCGCCCCCCACGCGTCGGTGAAGGTCGCCTCGATGCGCGGGGTACCGTCCCATTTGGGCAACCTTTCGACAAATTCACGCAGTGAATCGCGCCGGCGGGAGGAGCCGACCGAGCGCGCGGCGTTGCGCGCGTGGGAGGGGTTGAACCGCGTGTTGTGCTCCCGCTGCAGCCAGCGGAGGCAGTCCAGATCGTCGGCGTCGGTCCAGTCGCGCTCGCCCAACCTCTGGCGGGCGAGGAAATCGTCGAAATGAAGGCCGGCGTACGCCGCCGCGGCGGCGATCAGGACGAAAGCGTTGTGCTCGCAGGCGAGGATCGCCCCCTTGTCGCTCTTGCGGAGCGTGCCAGCGTCAATCGCTGCCTCTTCCGCCGCCATACGAGCCTTCATCGCGTCGGAGAAGTCGTGGATGTCAGCCATCACGCGCGTCCTGGATAGCCGTGTAGACGCGCGTCGCTGCGGCTTGGCACGCGAGGACGTCCGCATCGTCGATGGATTCGCCTCGCGCGATTCCTGCGAGCACGATCTTGACCAGCAACAAGTCGCGCTCGCAGGCGCCGATCAATGCAGGCCAGTCTGCACGCGGCCGGCGCGCCGGCCGCGTATGGTGCTTACCAGTCGTCTGCCAATCAATGCGCGGAAACAAATCGGCGAACTCGAGCCCGACGGCGCTGACAACTTGCGCCACAGTGCAACCGCAAAAACATTTCAACAACACCGTGCCGTCGCTCGTCTCGCCGATCGACAGCACGTTGCGATTCTTGCCGTCATGCGCCGGACAGCGCGCACGCCAACGGCCGGCGCCCACTTGCCGCACAGCATCGAGGCGCGACAGGATCGCTTCGGCCGTCATCGCTCAATCAAAACCGAATGTCGTCCTCGAGCTCGGTGGCAGCCGCTTCCCGCAACTCGGCGTTAACGGTGTCGATCTTCGGGACCGACACCAGCGCCGGCTCCTTATCCTCGGGGATGCGAACGCAGATTCCCTCCTGTTCGTTGCCCTGATAGAACACCGTTCCCTTGTATACCGTGAGCGGCTGGCCCTTCCAATTATCCGTCTCGTCACCGTACCTGGCGCGAATCACACGGTAACTTGTGGCGTTAATGACGAGGGACCACTCGTGATCTAGGATTACGACGAGTCGATCGCCGTCCTTGAATTGTCTGCGTTCGACGGCCGTGATCCGTCCGGTGATGCTAGAAATGGTTTCGGTGAATGTATCGAGCTTGATCAGCTGCGCGCCGTAGATGTCGCTTGCTTTCATGGCCTAGCCTTTGATGTGGAGTGTGCCGCCGCATTTCCCCGGCGACGGCGGTCGGGGTCAACGCGCACGCTCCTCGCGCTCGAGCTCGGCCACGATGCGCTCGGTAAGACGCTCTGGCGGTATTGCGCCGAGCATCAAGGCCCAACACAGGAACCGTCTGCGCTCACCGTTGTGTTCCGGAGGCTCGGCTCGATCGTCGTCAACGCGCCGCACCTGCGCGAAGAGCTTGTGCGCGCGCAGCCTCGCGGCTT
Organism: uncultured beta proteobacterium; assembly: GCA_963823215.1. Classification (GTDB taxonomy): domain Bacteria; phylum Pseudomonadota; class Gammaproteobacteria; order Burkholderiales; family Casimicrobiaceae; genus CAIWHR01. Next base: position 8,678 of record CAWGKT010000008.1, on the reverse strand, counting down.
GAATTTCGGCGCGCTCGCGGGTGTCGTACACGTCCCAGCGCTGCGGCTTGCCTGTGACGGGGTGCACGATCTGAACTTCGTAGCGCGGAGAGATCACAAGCGCCTCCGCGAATTCCACGCGCGGGCGAGCGCGTCGAGCGCGGCCTTGCCGGCGGGCGCGGGCCAGGTAGGCGCTTTCTGGTCGGCGTGACGGCCGGAAGCGATACCTTGAAGTTCTCGGCGATCGTCAATACGATGGGCGGTGTCGTGGTCCCTGCTTTGCGCCGATGAGCCGCCCGTCAGCGGCTCTCGTCGTTTGTGAGGGGCGTTCATCGCGCCGCCTCTTGGTCGCGCGAAGCAATCGCCAGGGGCGCAGCCCCGTCGTGCGGAGGATCGTCCGGCCACAGGAGCCGGCCGTTTTCCAGCTTGCGCGGGCGGATGCCGAAATACGATCCCGTTCGACAGAAACGCGAGATGACGGACTCTGGCTTGACCAGCCGACTCCTTGCGAATTGCTCTGTGCGCTGTCCCATTCGATTTCCCTTGTAGGCCGATGGAGTCAGCCGGTAACGGAAATCTATGGAATTCGCACGCACGCCGCTTCAATAGCGGGCGGACGTCCGCTTAGCGGGCGCTTAGCGGGCGGCCCGGGCTACTTGGCGCGTTCGGCTCGCCGGTAGAGGCGCTTTCGCAAGGCCTCGCGATCTAGCTTATGTTTGGCTCCATTCGTGTCGTGCCATATCACAAGGCCGGAACCAGCCTCCTCAACGCAACTTCCATCGCGTCCCGCATGCGACTGCAACTGCCCCATGATTCTCGATGGATCGACGACACCAAGCACACGTATTGCCATCTCTATTTCGGTCGAAATGAGATCGTAACGGGAGCGCTTCGGGTCAGGGGATGCTGAAAGCGGCTCGGGTGCCGCGTGCGTGGCCTGGACAGTCGTATCGCGGGGCGCTGGCCCGGGTATGGTCAACACGGGGATCGCGTCGCCTCGTGCTTTAGCCCACTGAACAACGTTCCAGGGGCTCACACGTCGATTCTCTACTGGCCTTTTTTGGGAGGGCCCTATGGTCGCGCTTTTTCGCACGGCAACGCGTGCGTTCCACGTTCGCCTCTCAGATAGGCGTCGGTTGCATCTTTCAGATTGATGAAATTGTGCGCCGGAGTGCCGCCAGTAGAAGGCTCTTTGTCGAACGCACTTGCCGCAACAGGCGACTGATTTTCAAGAATGAATGCGGCTTCCCTGAGCGACCATCTATCGCGGTTGAGATATGCGGGATCAAACGGCGGCATTCGCGTCCCCCGGCTTATCTGCGCCCGCGCCGCGCCCGCCGCTCGCCAATGTGCGCAACGTTAGCGGCCGGTGCAGTTTCGAGATACTTCACCCATGCGGCGAGCGCTGCCGCTTTCTCGGGCATGTAAGCGTGCCGGTCATAATGCTTGGCTTGAACGCCGCCGAGGCCGTGCGACTGAATCTGTGCACGAAGGTCGCGCGAAATGCCCAGCGCGGCCAACCGGGTTTCACAGGTGCGCCGAATGTCGCGCAACTGGAACGGGTCTTTGACGATGCGCTCAGCCTTCGGCTTCGCCCGCAACGCAGCGACAATGCCGGTCACCGCGTTAGTTAGGGTTTCCGGGCTCAGCGGTGCGCCACCGATTGTCGAGAACAGGTACAGCGGCAGCGATGCCAACGCTTCGATCTTGCCGGCCTTCTCGGCCTTCGCTCGCTGCGCCTCGGCGCGAGCGATGCAGCGCTTGACGATTATTAGCGCTGGTTCGGGCAGCGGCAGCACATGAGCGCGGGGTTGCGGGCGCCGGCCTTTGGGATCGAACAGACGTAGCGTCTTCGCCGTTACGTCAGCGTCGGCAACCGTCGCCCGCACCAATTGCGCCGTTCGTTGTCCGCCTAGCAGCAACCCCAGCAACAGTGCATCGCGAATTGGCGAGTCCGGCGCATCGGTGAGCACCGCGTAATACGCACGCAGCTCGGGCTCGCTCAACGTACGGTCTAGTGCCCGATTGAACTTCGCAAGGCTACCGGTCACGGCCACCGGATTTCCGTCCACGCAAAATGGCAGGAAGGCGGCCGGGGCGTCTGGGTCTACTTCGGCCCGCGCCGCAAGCGCATACGCTGCGCGAAGGTACGCACGCAACCTACCGGCCGTGCGGCCCTTGCCCGCCTCGATCAGCGGCCGCAGGATCGCGGCTACGTCGCGCGATGTAACCTTCTTGGCAGGCTTCTGCGCGATTTCCGGGTGTGCCTTCGTCACATGATTGGCGACGCAGTTCTCGACAGCCCCCGCGCTCGTCTTACCCTGTTTCCAGAGGTGCGCAACGTAGACCGCCATCAACTTTTCGATCGTGTATTGCTTGGCTTCGGCTTCGGCTGCTAACGCTGCCCGTCGCGCCTTGTCAGCATTTCGCTGTTCCCTTGCTTTTTCGCGCGGATCGATTCCTTGGTCAACAAGCGCCTCTACCCGATTCGCTTCTTCGCGCGCGCCGCGTTGAACTTCGCGCCGGCCGTCGCCCTTGCCTTCCCAAACGGAATTGAGGGTCCATGACCGAACATCGCCGATGCGAGAGCGCACCGTGCGGCCATTTAGCTTCTTTTCGAAAACGAAGGTCTTGGCGCCGGCGCGGGTCACACGAACCGCAAGCCTGGGCGATTCGCTGTCCCAAAAGAAGACCTGTAATTTATTCTTTGGGCAGGTGTATCTCTTGATGCGATCGGGGGTCAGTCGTTCACGTTTCACTCTCGGACTCGCTGGCTGTCCGTGTAGCCACGGTGTAGCCAGATTATAGCAAGCCGGATCGACCCGAGTCAATGCATTTCCACTGTTAAGCTATTGATACATATATGTTAAGTAGCGTTAGCGGCAATATCTATCAAGCCCAATCAAGCATGCTATTTGAGGACTCATAATCCCTTGGTCGCTGGTTCGAATCCAGCCGGGCCCACCAATGACATCATGGGGTTGATCGGGAGCTTGGCCCCGATCGTTTTAATGGCGTAGCCAAATCGTAGCCACCGAGCAGCGCGTCGAGGCTCTCGGCCGCGCGCGCGAGATGGTCGGGCGCCAGTTGTGTGTAGCGCTCGACCATCACCGACGTGCGCCAGCCGCCAGCAGCGTCCGTGCCTGCTCCACGGTAATCGAGCGATCCCGTCCCGGGCCATGCCTGCTGGCCTAGCGCCTCGGTCTGTCCGCTCCGCTACTGATTTTCACTACCCCTACGGTGGCCATTCTGTGCTTAAATCGCCGCTTCGCCGCCGTGCCGCCGCACAAAGCACGCCCCACAAGGGGTTTGACGCCTTTGTCGTCGCGTAACGGTTTAGGGACCCATTCGTCTCGAAATGGCCAAGCGCAACGACCACGCCCGATCCTCGACCAGTTCGAATCCGGTACGAGTGCGCTTCGACCGATTCGAGCTCGACGAGGCGAACGCACGCTTGTTGCGCGACGGAACCGCTGTCGCGCTCGCGCCGACGCCATTCGCCGTCCTGTGCGCGCTCGTGCGGCAACCCGGGTCCCTGCTCACCACGAACGCCTTGCTTGATGACGTTTGGGGCCACCAGTTCGTCACCGACTCGGTGTTGAGAACTTCCATCAGCGAGCTCCGGACGGCGCTCGACGACGACGCCCGCAAACCGCGTTTCATCGAAACGGTGTCGCGGCGCGGGTATCGCTTCATTGCCGTCCCCAGTGCGATCCCCGCTGCGCCAGGCGCCTGTTCATCTATCCGTCGATTCCGACGACGATAAAGAACCTTCGCCGTTAACAGAGCGTCGATTGCCCCTGCTCCCGTTTAGGGGCAGCATTTGGTTGAGACCAACTAGGAGACTGTGGCTATATGAGACTATTCGGCATCGGCATCCTTTCGTGGGTGACGTGGCTTCCCGGCGGTTGGCGCAATCTTGCTTCTGTTTTTCAACCGCGCCAAGAACAACAGCATTCGCGGATTCGCGAACATGTGGATCGGGCTATGCTTTTTGATCTTCGATCCCGCTGGTCACCGGTCTCGGCGGCAGCTGCACGGATATGACCGCGCCTACGGCGGATTGCAGTTCATCGAAGACCACGACTGGATCCCGCTGATCGGCGCGCGCTATCAACTCGGAGTCGACGGGCTGTCGCTGGTGCTGGTGATGCTGACGACCCTGCTGGGCGTAATCTCGGTCGTCTGTTCGTGGGCGTACATCCGCGAGAAGGGCCGCGAAAAAGAGTACTACATAATGATGCTGCTTGCTTCAGAGCGGCATGCTCGGAGCGTTCGTCTCAGCCGATCTGTTCCTGTTCTTCATTTTCTGGGAAGTGATGCTCGTGCCGATGTATTTCCTGATCGGCATCTGGGGCGGCAAGAACCGGCTCTACTCGGCAATCAAATTCTTCCTTTACACGCTGGTCGGCTCGGTAGTGATGCTGCTGGCCGTGCTGAAGCTCTTCTTTATTTTTCCCGACGTAGTCAAAGCGCAACGTCCCGCAGTCGAGGCGACAGCTCGCCAGCAAGCTGCAAGCAGCATCGCCGATCCGACCGCCGGGGTCAGGTCAACGAGCCGATGCTACAACCTGGCGCTCGATGCGATGAAGCGCGTCGACGGCATCGATCCGCAGACCAAGCAAGCGCTTGCCTCCGGGTACGTTCACAGTTCGTTCAACATCGCCGCGCTGACCGCGATCGGCCCGCACATCAAAGCGGTCTTCGGCATCAGCGTTGTCATCTGGCTGTTCATCGGCTTCGGGTTGTCGTTCGCGATCAAGGTGCCGATGTTCCCGTTCCACACCTGGCTGCCGGACGCGCACTACGACGCTCCGACCGCGGGTTCAGTCATCCTGGCGGGCGTCCTGCTGAAGATGGGCACGTACGGATTCATGCGATTCTCGCTGCCGATCTTTCCGGACGCCGCGAAGGATCCGACCGTGCGCCAGGTGATGGTCGTGCTTGTCGATCATCGGAATCATCTACGGCGCGCTGGTGGCGATGGCGCAGAAGGACGTCAAGAAACTGGTCGCGTACTCATCGGTCTCGCATCTCGGGTTTGTGATGCTCGGGTTGTTTGCGTTCAATCCGAACGGGATCAACGGCGCGGTGATGCAGATGATCAATCACGGCATCTCGACCGGCGCGCTGTTCATGCTCGGCGGCATTCTTTACGAACGCCGGCACACGTATGAGATCGCCGAGTTCGGCGGGCTCGCTTCGGTGATGCCGACATTCTCGACGATCTTCCTGATCGTCACGCTTGTCGTCGTTGGGCCTGCCGCTGATGAACAACTTCATCGGCGAGTTCCTGACCATCCGAGGCGCGTTCGAAGCAAAGGTCGTGTGGGGCGCGTTCGCCGCCGTGGGGATCATTCTCGGCGCGGCCTACATGCTGTGGCTCTATCAGCGAGTGTTCTTCGGACCGGTGACCAACAAAGCAAACGAAGGCTTGAAGGACCTTGACGCGCGCGAAGCCTGGCAGTTCGCGCCGCTGATCTTCTTGATCTTCTGGATCGGCATCTATCCGAAGCCGCTGCTGTCGTACATCGAGCCGCAGACCAATGTGGTGGTGGCGCAAGTGCAGCCGGACTACTTTAAGACGCCACAGCCCCGCAGGTCGCAAGCGACCAGCCGACGAGCGCTGAAGCGCCCGGAAGTAGCGAACGGTATGTCTGTGGTTCGTGGTTTCTGGTTCCCTCTTGAGCCGACGGCCGCTCAACCAGACGATGAACCAGGAACCAGAAAAACGAGAAACCATAAACTTTATGCAAGCAACTGACTTTCAAACCATCGCCCGCCAGGCGGCGCAGTTCATCATGCCCGAAGGCATCCTCACGCTGTTCGCCTGCGCCGCGCTCGTGCTCGACGTGATGCTTCCGCGCAATCGCAAGCGAGTCGTCGCGTGGGTGAGCCTCGCCGGCGTCGGCTTCGCGTTCGTCTCGCTCTGGATCCTGTACTCGGAGCATCGTCAGCAAAGGCACGCCCCGCACCGCGTTCTACGACATGATCGTGCTCGACAGCTACGCCGTCGTGTTCAAATCGATGTTCCTGATCGGCGCGGCGCTGTCGATACTGCTCTCGATCAAGTATCTCGACATCGAAGGCGAACAGCGCGGCGAATACTACTCGCTCATCCTGTTCTCGGTCATCGGGATGATGTTCATGGCGTCGGGCGTCGATCTGCTGACGCTGTTCATCTCGCTCGAGTTGATGGCCGTCTCGGTTTACATCCTGGTCGGCTACTTCCGCCGCGATCAAGAAATCGAACGAAGCGTCGATGAAGTACTTCCTCCTCGGCGCGTTTTCGTCGGGCGTGTTGCTGTACGGCATCTCGATGATCTACGGCCTGACCGGCACAACCAATCTGGCGAACATCGCGGCTGCGATTCCCAAGGTAATGGCGATCGAGGTGATCAAGGCGCCAACACGCGAACGATCATACATCGATCAGCGCTACCTGCTGCTGATGTCGATGATCCTGATGGCCGCGGGCATGTTCTTCAAAGTCGCGGCGGTTCCGTTTCACATGTGGGCGCCCGACGCATACGAAGGCGCGCCGACGTCGATCACCGCGTTCATGTCGGTCGGCGTAAAGGCCGCGAGCTTCGCGATGTTCGGCCGCCTGTTCCTCTACGGCCTTCCCGATATGCGCAGCGACGATGGCGGGGGATCCGGCGCACAACATTGCGGGGTTGCCGGGCTGGGCCTCTTGTTGGGAGTAGTGTCGGCGATCACGATCGTCTGGGGAAACCTCGGCGCGCTGACTCAGCCGAACACGAAGCGGCTGCTGGCTTACTCATCGATTTCGCACGCGGGATACACGCTGCTTGGACTGATCGCCGGGAACCAAACCGGCTACACGGGCTTCATCATTTATCTGTTCATCTACACGATCATGAACCTCGGAGTGTTTGGGTGCATCATCGCGCTCGGCGGCGAGGCATCATCGGCGACCGCATGGAAGATTTGAACGGCTTGATGAGAAAGGCGCCGTGGCTGACGGTGATGATGACGATCTTCCTGCTCTCGCTTGGAGGCATCCCTCCGACGGCCGGCTTCATCGGCAAGTTCTATCTGTTCGCCGGGTTGATCGAGACCGGCAATCCGTGGCTCGTGCGCCTGGCGATACTGGCGGTGGTGATGAGCGTCGTTTCGCTCTACTACTACATTCGTTTTATCCGCGCGATGTACATCGAAGCCGAGACCGAGCCTCAACCGGTTACGCTTGCGCCTTCGCTTCAGATTGTACTGGCTATTGCGGCTCTGTTCGTTCTTCTGGTGGGGATCTTCCCTCAACGAATAATAGGACTGACGCAGAAAGCGGCGAGCTCTCAGGGCATAACCGTGGAGCAGAAGGCTGTAACGGAGGCTGATTCTCCTCCGGGTGCCCCTCCTCCGGTGCGACGTCCAACCCCAGCCCCGCCGCGATGAAGTATGCCCGCGGATGATGACAATCAGGATGGCGGAGTAAGCTGGCGGAAGGCGGTTGGGCTGGTAGGGCTTGTGCTGGGTATTCCGTGGATGATTGCAGTTCCCGCTCTAGTCGGCTCGTATGTCGATAAGCATTACGGCACTGGGTCTACCTGGTTTCTAGTCGGCCTCATCCTTCGGATTAGTCGGCACGGCAGTCGATATCTATAAGCTTCTCAAGCGCCTCGGCCAATTCAAGTGACGGGTGCCCGTAAGATCCTGATAATGCCCATTAACACTGGAATAGAACCAAGGCCGAGGAGAGAAAAGAAACCAACCAGGCATGTCTCCCAGAATACCTCTTGCAGGCGACCAAAAAAGCCGCCCGACAATACGTTCCCGACCGCCACTAGAATCAAGAACAGATAAGAGACTGCGCCGTTCACGCCCAGTATTACGAGGAAGTCCGGCATGCCCTGATTGCTATTCTGAAAAAGGTAAACGTAGCCACCAAACTGCAGCAGCACAGAGGCAAGTGAAAACAGAGCGACTTTTCTGATTCGGCCGATCTTCATGAAGTAAACTTTTGTGCGGTGTGGCGCGTCGAATCATCCACCGTCCGTCTTCGTGAGCGCAGGATGATTCGCGGGCGACCAGGCTGCCGGCTAAGCCTTCGGCGGATCGTAGACAACCTTCTGCTTGTGCTCGTCGAAATACAAAACCCGGCCTTCGCGGTAGGACTGCACGCTGATCGCGATTTCGTCGTCAGCGCCTTATACGCGGTCAGAGCATCAAGCACCGGCTTCTCGCGTGTCTTAACGCAGCGCAGGAAGTTCTCCATGTGACTCTCGCGCGGCTCGCATTCGAGAACAACCTCAAGCGACTGATACTTCTGCTTGAACTTATCCTTGGCGATCTTCTCCGGCGTCACAGTGATCGAATCGACACGGCCCTCGAACTGTCCGTGAGGAACCATGACTATCGTTCCTTCGTGGCCTCGAATTAATCCCGGAATGTGAGTCGAGTTGGCCATCGATGAGCTCATGACCACCGAGTGGCCTGCCGCATAGTCTGCCGCGAGCATGAAGGTATCCGGCACTTCACGGCCATCTTTGAAGACGTAGATGCCGCCGGTTCCCGTAACGCGGTAAGGAAACTGCGCCTCTCCCCAGCAGATATTGAGCGGCGCCATCACGTGATAGAAAAGATCTGTAGCTATGCCACCCGAATAGTCCCAGTACTTGCGGAACCGGAAGAAGCGTTCAGCGTCGAACTTGCGTTTTGGCGCATCGCCGAGCCACATT
>CAWGKT010000007.1:0-508616 GCA_963823215.1 uncultured beta proteobacterium | reverse complement strand
AGGGAAAAACGTGAATATCGGCGCCGTCGAATTGAGGATGGTTGCCACGCCGGCATCGAGCGCCCGCGTGCCCCAGGCCACCATCGTCCAGGGAATGACGCTGTTGAGGCAGGCCTGGAACAGGAAGCGCCGCCAGTTCGCGGCATCCGCCGGCAATGCGATCCCGCGCCAGTGCATGATCACGACCAGCAGCAGCCCGGCGATCAGCGTGCGGCCCGCAATCAGCGTAACCGGCGGGATCGTCGCCACCGCGATCTTCAGGAATGTGTAGGACGCGCCCCACAGCGTCGCGAGCACCAGCAGCAGCGCCAGTTCGCTCGCGATACCAGTGTGTTGCTGTTGGGCGTTGCCCATGTCCGTGACCCGGTCTTGATGAATACAGGACCGGACATTACAGCCTGTCAGCACTACGATACTTCGTTGCCGCCGCCGAAGTGTGGAAACAATATTCAACCGACCGCGCCGACCTCGAACACCTCGCCGTCGTAACCGGCTTCGAGGGGAATCCGGAGCTGGCGGCCGCCGTTGAGCCTGGTCATGACCGGCATCACGGTGACGATCGCCTTGCCCCTGGAGTCATCCAGCGCGGCCTTGACGCCCGGCTGCTTGCCGAGCCGGATCAGGTTGCGCGTGGTCGGGAACGGCAGCTTGAAGCGCCCGGTCTCGCCGCCTTCCAGCGCCTCGCGCGGCGACACCCAGATCGAGTTGGTGGATTCCTTGCCGTCATGGGCGCCGATCTGTTCCGGCGGTGCGGCGGCGAGGAAGAACCAGGTGTCGAACCGTTTCGGCATGCCCTCCGGCGTGATCCAGTGCGCATAGGGCACGAGTTCGTCGAGCGCCAGCACCATGCCGTTGTCGGTGAGCACCTTGAGGAAGCTGATCTTGCTCGTCGCACAGATTCGGCGCGATGGGCCGCCTCGATCTCGCCGGCGCGCTTGGCATCGACCAGCGCCTTCGATCCGCCGGACGCGCCAGCAGGATGCCGCTTTCCTCAAAGGTCTCGCGGATCGCGGCGATCCGGAAGCTCAAGGTGGCCTCATCGAGCCCCTCGCCGCCCGAATACAGCGCCGGGGTCGCGATGATCTCCTTGTCGCCCTTGTCGACGCTGCCGCCGGGAAACACCAGCGCGCCGGAATTGAAGTCGATCTCATAATGGCGAACCATCATGAAGACTTCGACTTCGCCTTGGCGTCAGCGCTGTCGCGCAGCAGCAGGATGGTGGACGCGGGACGCGGGGCGACGGTCTCGGCCATCGGACTACCCCGCCGCGCTGGATTGCGGTTGCAGATTGGCGCGCTTGTCGACGCGCGCCACCCGCGACAAGCAGATAATCGACCTCGGCCTTCGCGGTCGGCGGTGATGGTGGCGCCGGGCTTGCGCTGCGCGCTGGAAGCGATGATGCCGCGCTTCTGCAGCACGTATTTGCGCACCGCCAGCCCCGCGCCGGGCTGCTGCTCGTAGCGGATCAGCGGCAGATGCGCGTCGAACAGATCGTGCGCGGCGTCGCGCTTGCCGGCCTTCGACAGCTTGACGACGTCGATCAGCAGTTCCGGGAAGGCGTAGCCGGTCATGGCGCCGTCGGCGCCGCGCTCCATCTCGAAATCGAGGAACAGCCCGCCATTGCCGGTCAGGATCGACATCGGCCGCAGCGAGCCGTCCTTCTGGAAGCCGCGCAGCGTGGAGATCTTTTCCAGTCCCGGCCAGTCCTCGTGCTTGAGCATCACGCAGGACGGGATGTCCATCACGATCTTGCGGATCACCGCCGGCGTGAACACGACGTTGAGCGTCAGCGGATAATCCTGCAGCACCCAGGGAATGTCGTCGCCGATCGCTTCCTGCGCCTGCTTGAAATAGCCGGTGATCTGGTCGTCGGTGCGCAGATGCGGCGGCGGCGCGATCATCACGCCGGCGGCACCCGCATCCATCGAGGCTTTGCGCCAGCGAGCGCATGGCGGCAAAGCCCGGCGCGGAGACGCCGACGATGATCTGCATGTTCTTGGCGCGCTTGACGAAGCGGATCGCGACCTGCTCGGCCTCGGCGGCGTCGAGCTTCGGCGCCTCGCCCAGAATGCCGAGCACGGTGACGCCGTCGCAGCCGACCTCGGCGTAGAAATCGGTCAGCCGGTCGATGGACTTCTCGTCGATGCGGCCGTCGTCGTGGAACGGCGTCGGCGCGATCGCGAAGGTGCCTGCGGCCTGGGCGGTGAGTTTTGTCATGTGAGTGCCTCTATCCTCTTTCGTCATTCCGGGATGGTCCGAAGGACCAGACCCGGAATCTCGAGGTTCCGGGTTCGTCGCTTCGCGCGCCCCGGAACGACGGTAGCATCAAAACCGCCGCGCGCCCATCTTGATCTGCTCCTCGGAGAAGAAGATCTCCTTGGCGTGCGCGACGATATCCTGCGCCTTCCAGCCCTCGTGCGGCGGCTTCCAGCCTTCCATTTCCATCATCCGCATCTCGCGGACGCCGCGGGGGCCGGAGACGCCGAGCACCTTGCCGGTCTGGTCGCCCGACGAGATCGCTGACCATGTATAGCACGGCCGGCGCGATGCCATCAGGTCCCAGGCGCCGCCTTCGGGTTCTCGATATAGCGCGGCAGGTCCGCGGTCATGCGGGTCAGCGCGCCCGGGGCCAGCGTCCAGATCCGGATGTTGTACTTGCGGCCCTCGATCGCCAGCACGTTCGACAGTCCCCAGATACCGCCCTTGGCGGCGCCGTAATTGGTCTGGCCGAAATTGCCGATCAGGCCCGAGGTCGAGGACGTGTTGACGATGACGCCGCCGCCGTTCTCGCGCATCCATTTGAACACCGGCTGGGTGCAGCAGAAGGTGCCCTTGAGATGCACCTTGATCACCCTGTCCCAGTTGGCCTCCTTGGCCTTGGCAAAGGTCTCGTCGAGCAGGATGCCGGCATTGTTGACCAGAATATCGGCGCGGCCGAAATTCTTGATGGCGTCGTCGAACACCGATTGTCCGCCTGCAATGGTCGAGATGTCGGAGCCGTTGGCGACCGCCCGGCCGCCCTCGTCCTTGATGGCGTTGACGACCTTCTGCGCCATCGACACGTCGGCGCCGGAACCGTCGCGCGGCCCGCCGAGGTCGTTGACCACGACCGCCGCGCCCTCGCGCGCGAACAGTTTGGCGTAGGCCTCACCGAGCCCGCCGCCCGCGCCGGTGATGATCGCAACCTTGCCGTCGAGTAGTCCCATGGTGTCTTGCTCCCGTCGTCGTTTGTTATTCGCCGTCATGGCCGGCGCTTGCGCGGCGATCGCACGCCTTCCTTGCCGTCGAGAAAAGACGTGGATGCCCGGGACAAGCCCGGCGCATGACGCTACACAGCTTCCCGAGCGGCGCGAGAAGTCATCTAACCCAGCACCGTCTTGCCGCTCTTGATCACGGTGACGTTGCGCGACTTCACCTTGGCTTCGAAGGAAATGACGTTGCCGTCCTTCCACAATTCCATCGTCACGGTCTCGCCGGGAAACACCGGCGAGGAGAACCGCGCCGACGTGCTGCCTGAAGGCGGACGGGTCGTAGTCGGCATAGGTTTGCAGCACGCCGCGGCAGGTGATGCCGTAGGTGCACATGCCGTGCAGGATCGGCTTCGGGAAACCGGCCTTCCTGGCGAATTCAGGATCGGAGTGCAGCGGGTTGCGGTCGCCGCACAGGCGATAGACCAGCGCCTGATCCGGCCGCGTCGTGATGTCGACGATCTGGTCGGGCGCGCGTGTCGGCACCTTGTGCGGCTCGGGCTGGCCTTCGGACGGCCCGCCAAAGCCGCCATCGCCGCGCGCAAAGCGTGAAGCAACCAGGGTCGCGAGCTTCTCGCCCTTCTCGTCCTTCAGCACGGTCTGGTGGCGGATCACCGCGCCCTTGTCCTTGCCCTTGTCGAAGACGTCGAGCACGGTCGAGTCGGCCGTGATGTTGGCCGCACTCGGAAGCGGCTTGTGGAAGGTGATGTCGCGCTCGCCATCGACCACCATGACGCGGTTGAGATTTATCTCGCCGGGGCCTGCGCCCCACGCTGCCACCGAGGCGAAGGTCGGCACGACCTTCAGCGGACGCGGCGTAAAGGTGCCTTCGTTGACGAAGGCGAGTTCCTTCTCGTCCATCGGGTCCGCGCCGAGGCCGATGCCGTAGGCGTAGAGCATCACATCGCGGTCGGTATAGGCGTATTTCTGGCCGAGATTTTTCAGGGCCATCAGCTGTTCGTAATTGATCGGCATCTTTAAGTTTCCTCCCGGACTTTCTTCTCCACCGGTGCCTGTTGCTGCGCCCTCTCCCCTTGTGGGAGAGGGCTACACCAGCGCCGGCAACGAACTCGCTTGGGTGAGGGGTCGGCCCGCAGATACATTGTCTCCGGAGGGCATCCCCTCATCCGGTGTTTCGCGCCACTTTCGCCACATGGCGAGAGGGAAGACTCTAGCCCGTAGGATGGGTAGAGCGCAGCGAAACCCATCGCCACACTGCCCGCGAGTGGTTTCGCGCGCTCACCCACCCACGCAACCTCACTTTCAGGCCACCGTGAAGAACGGCAGCGGGGCGCCGTCGGTTGGCTTCCACACCACCTTCACCTTCTGGCCGATCTTGAGCTTGTCCATGTCGCAGTCGACGATATTGGTCTGCAGCGACGGGCCTTCCTTCAAGGTGACGTAGGCGATCGCGTACGGCCCGGTCGGCGATTTGCGCATCAGGCTGAAGGTGTAGATCGTGGCCTCGCCGAACTCTCTTCCCACACCGTCTTGTCGGAGAAGCAGAACGGGCAGATCGAACGCGGGAAGTAATGCGGCTCGCCGCAGGCCGTACAGCGCTTGATCAGGAACTTGCCGGCCTTCGCCGCTTCCCAGAATTGCGCGGTCTCAGGATTGGTGACGGGAACAGGATATTTCTTGGCTTCAGCCATCACACGCGCTCCAGAATGCAGGTTGAGGCGGCGTGGCGCACGCCAAGGAGTCCGCCGGTGCCGTGGGCAATGGCGAGGTCGCAGTTCGGCACCTGCACCTTCGGGTGCGCTTCGCCGCGCAATTGCCGGACGGCTTCCAGGATTTTCGTCATGCCACCGCGGTTGACCGGGTGATTGCTGCAGAGACCGCCGCCATCGGTGTTGAACGGCAGCTTGCCCACGCCCGAGATCAGATTGCCGTCGGCGACGAACTTGCCGCCCTCGCCCTTCTTGCAGAAGCCGAGGTCTTCGAGCTGCATCAACACCGTGATGGTGAAGCTGTCATAGATCGAAGCGTACTTGATATCCTTTGGCGTGATGCCGGCCTCTTCGAACGCGCGCGGGCCGGACCAGACGCCGGCAGAATAAGTGAGATCGAGATCCTTGCCGCCGCGCGGACCCTTCATGGCTTCGCCGTGGCCGATCAGCCGCACCAGCGGCTTCTTCAGGCTCTTTGCGATTTCCGGCGTGGTCACGATCATCGCGCCGCCGCCATCGGTGACGACGCAGCAGTCCATGCGATGCAGGGGATCGGAGATCATCGGCGAGTTCAGCACGTCCTCGACCGTGACGACCTCCTTCAGCATCGCGTGCGGGTTGTACTGGGCATGATGCGAGGCTGCGACCTTGATCCAGGCGAGTTGCTCGCTGGTGGTGCCGTAGTCGTGCATATGGCGCATGGCACACATGCCGTAGGCATTGTGGGTCGTCGCGCCGTAGGCCGCCTCGAAATCGGCTTCCGATCGCCTTCGACGCCTGCGAGACCTGCCGGGCGGAGGCCGACAGCCTCCTGCACGTCGCCGCCCTCACGCTGGGCGCCGACGCCGGCGCGAGCGCGGCCGAACCGCTGCCCGCCGACCTCGGCGACCGCATCGTGGCCAGGGTGGCGCGCGAGCGACGTGCTCATCGGGCCGGCCGGCTCGCCGTGGTGATGAGCGGCGTCGCGGCGGCCGTCGTCGCCGCCGCGTTGGTGACGAGGGACGATGGTGAGCCGCGCCTCCGCGGGGAGCCGGTGGCGTTCGTCCGAGAGGCGGCGGGTGTGGACGCGTCGGCGGTGGTCGCGCCCGAGGAGAACGGCTCGATCATCGAGCTCCACGTCAGTGGGCTCGATCCCGACACGACGTACTCGATGTGGCTCACGCCCCCAGGCGGCGGCTATGCCGAACGGGTCGCGGCGGGCACCTTCCGACCCGATGACGACGGCACGGTGGAGGTACGCCTGCGATGCCCACTTCCCGCCGATGAGATGGGCCGGGCCTGGGCCACCACCTCAGACGGCGAGATCACCTTGGACACGAAGCCCGACTAGAGGCGCTCGGGCGGGTACGGTCTCGCCGTGATCAGGTTCGTGCTGACGGCGATCGCGCAGCTCATCGCCAACGCGGTCGCGCTGCTCGTCGCCAACTACTTCCTCGACGACATGGAGCTCAACGCGAGCGGCTTCCTCACCGCGGTGGTGATCTTCACCATCGCCGAGGCGCTGTTGCTCCCGTGGCTCCGACAGATGGCGATGACCAAGGCGCGCGCCCTCGCCGGGAGCACGGCGCTCGCGGCGGCACTCGCAGCGTTGATCGTCACCGACTTCGTGTCCGACGGGCTCGAGATCGACGGGCTCTCGACGTGGGTGGTGGCCACGCTCATCGTGTGGGGAGCGTCGCTCGTCACGACGCTCCTGTTGCCCATCTTCGTCTTCAAGAGCTTGCGCGAGGAGCGGCAGGGCGGACCCGGCTGACAACGTCAGTCGCTGGAGCTCCCGACGTCGGGGTGCACGTCCGACGTGAAGATGTTGAGTCCGAGCTCCTCGGCGAGCTGGGTGGTGAGCATCTGGCCACGCACGCTGTTGCCCTGCGTCGTCGAGCGGCGGGGAGTAGGTGCCCAGCCCGCCCTTGCCGGGCGACACCGTCACGATGCCGCCGCTGACCCCGCTCTTGCCGGGTAGCCCGACCTCGTACAGCCAGTCGCCCGGACCGCTCGTAGAGCCCGGCCGTGGCCATCACGGCGAGCACGCGCTGGCAGTGCGCGCGCCGCGATCACCCGCTCCCCGTGCGCGGGTTGACCCCGCCGTCGGCGAGCGTGGCTGCCCATCACGGCGAGGTCCTCCGCGGTGACGCGACAGCGAGCACTGCCGGGTGTAGACCTCGGTGGCCTCGTCGGGGTCGAACGTGACGCCGCCCGTAGCTCTCGAGCAGGTGGGCGATGCCCCGGTTGCGCAGGTTCGTGGCCGGCTCCGACTCGTACACCTCCTCGTCGAGCTCCAGCGGTCGGCCGGCGAAGCGCGGACAGCCCGTCGAGGACGTGGGCCCACTTCTCCTCGGCGGTGCGCCCGGGCACCAGGCTGGTGGTGGCGATGGCGCCCGCGTTCACCATCGGGTTCATGGTGCGGCTGTCGTTCAGCTCGACGGCCATCGACCGAGTTGAACGGCAGGCCGGTGGCGTTGACCCCGAGGCGGGCGCGGGCCTCGTGCGGCGCCGATCGCCTCGCAGACCAGCGCGAACACGAACGGCTTGGACACGCTCTGGATGGAGAACGGGTGCGTGGTGTCGCCGACCGCGATGCACGTGGCCGTCGACGTTCGACGATGCACGCGCCGAACAGGTCGGGCGAGCGCCTCGGCGAGGGCGGGGATGTAGTCGGCCACCTTGCCGTCGTCGATCGACCGGATCCGTTCGTAGGCCGCCTCGAGGTGGTGCCGCACGGCCTCCGGCCCCGGGAGCTGGCCCGTCGAGATGAACGCCGCGGCTCCGCGAATCGGGAGCGCCTTCGACGGTCATCGCTACGCGGGGATGCGCTCGGGGACGATGCCGGCGATCGCGGCGACGGCGCGGTAGGCGGCCTCGGCGGGGCCGAGCTCGTCGGGGCGGAGCAGGTTGGCCATGATGCGCAGCACCCACTCCATGAGCGACTGCGACTGCATCCCGACGCGGGTCAGCTGCTGCATGAGCGCGGGCTGCCCGATCACGTGGGCGAAGGCGCGGGCCACCTGGAAGTAGAGGCCGTACTCCGCCTCGAGCAGGTCGGGGTAGCGCGCGAGCGGCATGGCCGACCCGGTCTCGAGCGCCTCGTCGATGAGCTCGGCCGCCATGCGGCCGGTCTCGTACGCGTAGTCGATGCCCTCGCCGTTGAACGGGTTGATCGAGCCGGCCGCGTCGCCGATCGCGATCCACGTCGGTCCGACTTCGGGTTGATCGACCCGGCCATCGGCAGCCGCCCGCCGGTGGCCTCGCCGAGCATGGCGTCGGGGTCGATGCCCCAGTGCGCGGGCGCGGTGGCCGCCCACTCGCGCATCAGGTGCGAGGTGTTGATGTCGCGCCAGCCGCGGAACGTGGACAGCAGCCCGATGCCGACGTTGATGGTCCCGTCGCCGCACGGGAAGATCCAGCCGTAGCCCGGGCATGGCGTCGCCGTTGCGGTCGCGGACGTCGAGGGCTGACTCGATCCACGGCTCGGCGTGCAGCGGGCTCTCGAAGTAGCCGCGGATGGCCATGCCCTGCGGCAGGCGCTTGTCGCGCTGGTTGCCGAGGGCCCGGCCGAACCGCGAGAGCGAGCCGTCGGCGATCACGACGTAGCGGGCGAGCAGCTCGCGCTCCTCGCCGGTGTCCTTGTCCTTCACGACGGCGCCGGTGAGCGAGCCCGTCGCGCAGGATCGGGCGCAGCGCCTCCGTGCCCTGCAGCAGCGTGGCGCCGCGGGCCGACGGCCTCCTCGGCGACCATCGTGTCGAGGTCGCGCCGGCGCACGACGTAGCCGTGGCTCGGGTGCACGGGGTGCTGCGGCCACGGCATCTCGAGCGTGATGCCGTGGGCGATGCAGCGCAGGCCGTCGTAGCGGTGGTGGTTGGCGGCGATCTTCTCCTCGAGCCCCATCGCCCGCAGCTGGGTGACCGCCCGCGGGGTGAGGCCGTCGCCGCAGGTCTTCTCCCGCGGGAACGTCTTCTTCTCGACGACGACGACGTCGCGGCCCGGCCCGGGCCAGCCAGTGCCCGGCCGCGGCGCCCGCCGGCCCGCCGCCGATGACGAGCACGTCGTGGCGGTGGGGCGCGGTCACGGGCTCAGTCTGCCGGTCGGCGCGGACCGGACGCGGCAATCGCGCGGTCAGCCGGCGGCGAGGTCGTCCTCGGGGACGCCGGCGGCGGTCGAGACCTCGCCCGAGCCCGGCCTCGGCGAAGGTCGTGGTGCCCTCGGCGATGGCGAGCAGCGCGTCGTACTCCTCGCCCGACTCCTCCATGCCGCCGAACTGCGACCCGCTCGTAGAGCACGACCTCGCGCCAGCTCCTGGTCGGAGAGGCTCGGGTGGGCGGGCATCGTGCCGCCGTTGCTCGGCTTGTCGGTGGCGCCGTACACCTGCTCGCCGGACGCGTCGTACCACGCCGGCGTTGCCGAGGCGCACCCACATCATGTGGTCGCGGAAGTCGGGCCAGGTCTCCAGCACGCCGTCGAAGCCCGGGCACGCTGGCGCTGCCCGCCGCCGCCGGCGCCGTGGCAGCCGGCGCAGGCCGCGGACGACGTAGATCGCGCCGCCCGCCTCGACCGGGGTGAGCTCGCCGGTGGGGGCCGGCTCGAGGGTGGCCTGGTACACGTAGGCCCACAGGGGCAGGGCGGCCAGCACCGGGCAGGGCCCAGAAGGGGATCTTGCGCCGGCTCAGCGCCGCGGCGACCTCGGGCCGCACGGGCTCGGGCACCGGGGCCGGCTCGGGCACGGCGGCCGCCGCGGCCGCGGCGGCGACGGGCGCCGCCGGCCGGGGCCGCCTCGACCTCACCCGCCGGCGCGCCCTCCTCGGCCGGGGCGTCGCCGCCACCGATGGCCGATCGGCGTTCCTTGGAGCGCTTGAGCAGGTGCTCGGGGATCTCGGTCACGCGGTTGGGTCCTCCAACGGGCGGGGCGTGGTCGTGGCCGAACCTAGGCGCGTTCGACCACCCCCTTCCAAGCCACGAACGACGGGGATCTTCGGCCGTCTCCGCCGGATGTGCTGCGACGCCGAGGCGCCGTGCTAGACCGGAACCGTCCGGCCGGGGTCGATCCGTCGCACCCGGTACCAATGTGAGCGAATTCACGAGGGAGCCGCCGCGAGTGATCGCGTTCGCCACAGCTGTGATCATCGCCCTCCTGCTGCGACCTCGCCGTCGTGCTGTACAGCAAGCGCCGGCCGCCGGGCCGCTACCTCACCTGGGGCGAGGCGATGCTCGCCTCCACCTTCGCCTTCGTGCTCTTCAACCTCTGGTACGGCGTCATCCCGCACCAGTGGATCACCCTGGCCGACAACGAGTGGGGCTGGCGCTCCGACCGGATCGTCGTCGGGCCCTTCGACCTCCTCGAGCCGCAACCGCTTCGTCCCGTTCACGATCACCTACCAGGTGCTGCGCGACCTCGTCGTCGCTGCTGATCTACGGCGTGGCCCTCAGCCTGCACATCTTCCACTGGGCCCAGTGGCAGAACCGCGCCAAGCCGAAGGCCGAGGTCGTGCCCACCACCACCTACGGCCGTCCGCTGGCGCGGAAGGCCTAGCCGACGCCATGGCCCGCACCGACGCCAACCCGCCGATGCCCGAGTTCCGGCAGGACTACGTCCTGCAGGAGGTCGACGCCGCCTGGCTCGGCAAGGCCGTCAAGCCGAAGCAGTTCATCCACATCGACCAGTCCGAGTGCATCATGTGCGAGGGCTGCGTCGACATCTGCCCGTGGAAGTGCATCCACATGGTGGCCACCGACGCGGTCGACGAAGCGGTCGGCGTCGACCAGCCGGGCCTCGACCCGAGCGACCACGTGGTGTTCCTGATCGACGACGACGTGTGCACCCGCTGCGCCCTCTGCGTCGACCGCTGCCCGACGGGCGTGATCATCATGGGCAAGGTCGGCGACCCGGCTCCCGGCGGCGACCACCACCAGCGCACCAACACCCACGGCTACGGCTACGGCATGAGGCTGGGGTAGGAGAGGCACCGTGGCAGACACGATGGACGGCAAGAGCACCGGCGAGCGCGTCGCCGACTCGCTCAAGAAGCTCCCCGAGAACGTGCAGGGCAGCCAGGCGTGGAACTCGATCTTCCGCCCGGGCTCGATCTTCCGGAACGGCTACACCGACTCCCCCCGCAACCGCTCCTACGTGATCATGAACTCGGTGCTGTACCACCTGCACCCGGTGAAGGTGAAGCGCCACGCCGTGAAGGTGAGCTACACGCTCTGCCTCGGCGGGCTGTCCTTCTTCCTCTTCATCCTGCTCACGGTCACCGGCATCTTCCTGATGTTCTTCTACCGGCCCACCGCCGCCCAGGCGTGGGACGACATCTACACCCTGCAGACCTCGGTCACCTTCGGGCTGCTCGTGCGGAACATGCACCGATGGGGCGCGCACCTCATGGTGCTGTCCGTGTTCCTGCACATGGCCCGCGTCTTCTACCACGGCGCCTACAAGCCGCCCCGCGAGTTCAACTGGGTGATCGGCGTGGTGCTGCTGCTGCTCACGCTGCTGCTGTCCTTCACCGGCTACCTGCTCCCGTGGGACCAGCTCGCGCTCTGGGCGGTCACGGTGGGCACGAACATGATGGGCTACACGCCGGTCTTCGGCAACCAGGTGCGCTTCGTGCTCCTCGGTGGCGCGGAGATCGGCACCGACACACTCCTACGCTGGTACGTGCTGCACGTCCTGATGCTCCCGTTCGTGATCGTCATCTTCATGGCGATCCACTTCTGGCGGGTGCGCAAGGACGGCGGCATCTCCGGCCCGCTGTGATCGAGGGAGGCGAAGCGCACGATGACCGAGATCCCCGAGCACCTCCGCAAGCGAGCCGAAGAGGCCCGCGCCAAGGCCGCTGCCGCCGGTGGCGACGCGCCGGCACGCGCCGGCGAGGCGCGCCGGAGACGCCCGCAGTGCGGCGGAGAGCAAGATCCCGGCGCACCTCCTCGAGCGCTCCAAGGCGGCCAAGGCCAAGGCGGAGGGCGGCGAGCGCCGCCTCCACCGAGGTCGCCACCGCCGGCGGCGGTGGCGTGGCCACGGCGGCCCCGCCGGTCGCGGCGCCCGCTCGCCACCGGTCCCGGCGGGCACACCCAGCGCCTCCTGACGGTCGTCAAGTCCGGCTCGATCCAGGACGTCAAGGCCATGCCGCAGGACAAGGTCCACGTGTGGCCGCACCTGCTCGTCGTCGAGTTCGTCGCCGCCCTCGCCTGCACCGCGTTCCTGCTCGTCTTCTCGATCTTCGTCAACGCGCCGCTCCTCGAGCTGGCCAACGTCAACCAGACGCCGAACCCCTCCAAGGCGCCGTGGTACTTCCTCGGCCTCCAGGAGCTCCTCAAGTGGTTCCACCCGATGGTGGCCGGCGTGATCCTCCCGGGCATGGCGCTCGTCGGGCTGATCCTCGCCCCGTACATCGACCGCAACCCGAGCAACAAGCCCGAGAACCGCAAGTTCGCCATCTCGCTGATGACGATGTTCCTCATGTACTGGGCCGTGCTCGTCATGATCGGCACGTTCTTCCGGGGCCCGGGCTTCAACTTCATCTTCCCCTGGAACGACGGCCTGTTCGTGGAGCTGTGAGGCAACCATGGAACCCACCACCGTCCTGCTCATCGCCATCCCCGTCCTCGTCGTGCTGGCCGGCGTGCTGCTGTTCGCCGCCGCCCGCCGCCGCGACACCGGCGAGGCCATCGGCGCGCTGGCCCGCGAGACCCGCAAGCGCGACCGCGGTGCCGTCGCCGTGCTCGAGCGCGACGACGGCGCACCCGGTCACCGGCAAGGAGGTCGAGCGGGCCGCCGTCATCGAGCGGCGCGAGGCGTCGCAGGCGCTCGCCACGGTGGGCGCCACCGCGCCGGTCGCCGTGGGTGCCGCCCGATCCCGAGGCGCTCGGCGTCACCCGCCGCCAGTTCCTCAACCGCGGCATCGTCACGTTCTTCGGCCTCGGCCTGGCCGGGCTTCGGCGCCGCGTGCCTCGCCTTCCTCTGGCCGCAGCTCGGCGTCGGGCTTCGGCTCCAAGATCACCATCGGGCAGCACGGCCGACGTCGACGCCAAGATCGACGAGGGCCAGGGCTTCGCCTACTACCCCGAGGGCCGCATGTGGGTCACCCACTACCCGGCCGCCGCCCTGGGCGCCGCCAAGCGCCGTGTACTCGCCGCCCGAGATCACCAGCATGGAGGCGGGCTACACCGCGCTCTACCAGAAGTGCGTGCACCTCGGCTGCCGCGTGCCGCAGTGCCTCACCTCGCAGTGGTTCGAGTGCCAGTGCCACGGCTCGCAGTACAACCGCAACGGCGAGAAGAAGGGTGGCCCGGCGCCGCGTGGCCTCGACCGCTTCCCCCTCACCGTCGCCGGCGGCAAGGTCAGCGTGAACACCGGCATCATCATCCAGGGTCCGCCGATCGGCACCAACACCACCGGCCAAGAGGCCGAAGGTCCGCACTGCGTCGGCGGCGGGGAGCACTGAGTCGATCGCTTGCTCCGAGCGTCGCTTCGCTCCTGTCTCCGCAAGTGCCTCCCGCCGACCGGCGCAGCCGGCTCGGCTTCGGCCTCGCGCAGTCGCGCCGACTCGCTCCTGCCTCCGGTGGGGTCGCGTAGATGAGCCTTCTCCTCACCGCCGTGCTGGCCGCCAGCACGGTGAAGGCAGTCGGCGTCGTGATCGCCGCGATCACCGGGCATCGGCTTCGTCACCTACGTCATCATCAACATCCGCGCCGGGCGAGCCGAGATCTCCTCCGAGATCGAGCTGGCCGCCAACCGCAAGCCGTACTACGACGACGAGACGCTCGAGGGCCCGCGCCTCACCCGCGCGCTCGGCACCGGCCTCGTGCTCATGGCGATCACCGCCATCGGCCTGCCCGCTCTACTGGCTCAACGAGCCGGGCCGGCAGACGCGGTGCCATCGAGAACTTCGACCAGACCTTCATCAACCGCGGCGCGCAAGCTCTTCGCCCCCACCGGCGACGGTGGGTACAACTGCGCCGGCTGCCACGGCGCCGAGGGCGTCGGCGGCCAGGCGCCGCCTTCACGCTCACCGACGCCGACGGCGAGTTCGTCGCCACCGTCACCTGGCGCGCGCCGGCGCTCAACACCGTGCTGCTCCGCTTCAGCGAGGAGGAGCTGCGCCAGATCCTCGATCTACGGCCGGCCCGGCACGCCGATGCCCGCGTGGGGCGCCGACGGCGGCGGCCCGCTCACCACCCAGCAGATCGACGAGCTCATCGCCTACCTCGGCTCGATCCAGCTCACCTCCGACGAGGCCAAGGCGCAGGTCGAGGCCGCGCTGCGCCAGGAGCTCGGGCCTCGGCGAGGACGCCGACGATCGACTACGACGACCCGGCGGTCGGCGAGGCCCTCTTCAACCTCGGGCATCGAGTCGGGCGACGGCGGGCGGCGCCTACTCCTGCGCTCGGTGCCACACCAAGGGTGCGTCGTTCCTGTACGGCGCCGTCGAGCCCGCCGACGCCGACCTCGAGCGACTACGCCGGCTACCCCGACGGCATCGGGCGCCTTCGGCTCCGCGCTCACCAGCGGGGTGGTCCCGCGCCAGTTCCTCACGATCGACGACCTCATCGAGCTTCCTCGACGACGGGCACCGAGTACGGCATGCTCTACGGCCAGCGCGGCCAGGGCAGCGGACGCATGCCCGGCTTCGGCGACAACCCGGACGACCCGACGACCCGACGACGACGCCGACGGCGACGGGATGTTCACCGAGGACATGATCTGACGCCGTCGCCCAGTACGAGGCGCAGCCTCGGAGCGCGGACCGGCGACCACCGGCGCACCGGCGCGCCGTCGAGGCCGCCGCCACCACGACCACCGACCGAGGAGCCCTGAGCGATGCTGCACCTCCTCGCCGGCATCGCCTGGGACCCGCAGATCCGCGGCTTCCTCGCCGTCCTCGTCGGCGTCGTCGTCCTGATGGGCTCCGTCTACCTGCTCCTCGGCACCAACCTCGGCTCGCGGCTCGGGCTTCCTCGTCGCCATCAGCGCCATCTTCGGCTGGTGCACGATCATGGGCCTCACCTGGTGGATCTACGGCACCATCGGCATGCTCGGCGAGGCGCCCAAGCTGGGAGGTCAAGGAGGTCGTCTACGCGAGCGGCACCACCGACGACTCCGGCCTCGCGGACGCCGCGCTCGAGAAGGCGCGCGACCTCGACACCTCCGCGCTGCCCCCGCCCGGAGGAGCTCAACGACCTCGACGCCGACGCGACTTCGACGAGCTGCGCGAGGAGGTCGAGCCGACGCTCGGCGGCTGGCGGCTCCTGCCCGAGTCGAACCCCAGCCTTCGGTGAGGCGAAGGCCACCGTCGACGAGCACTTCGTCGCGAACCCGGACGAGGAGCTCGGGCTCGAGGGCGCGGCCGACTACGTCACCGTCTACTCGTTCGAGCGCGGCGGCAAGGACGGCCTGCCCGACGACCCGAGCCGCCTCGATCGCATCACCACCAAGCTCAAGACCACGTTCTGGCAGGTCCAGCACCCACCGCACTACGCCATCATCCAGATGCAGCCGGTGAAGGAGCAGGAGGCCGGTGCCCGGGCGAGGCGCCCCCGACCCCGGTGGCCGACCCGACCCAGCCGGTGGTGAGCGTGATCATGGAGCGCGACCTCGGCGACGTCCGCTTCCCGGGCGCCATGCTCACGATCTTCTCCGGGCCTGATGTTCGCGGCCACGATCGCTCATGCTCCACCGCCGCGACCTGCGCGCCGCCGAGGCGCGGGGGATCTCCCTCGCGATCCCGGAGGGCGTAGCGGCCGATGGGCCAGTACCTCCCGGTCGTCGCGCTGGCCGTGCTGGCGGTCGTGTTCGCGGCGCTGAGCCGGGTGGCGTCGCAGCTGCTGGCCCCGAGCGCCACCACCATCGCCAAGCGCTCGCCCTACGAGTGCGGCATCGTGCCCGGGCGCGAGCCGCCGGAGCGGTTCCCGGTGCGCTTCTACCTGGTCGCGATGATCTTCATCGTCTTCGACATCGAGATCATCTTCCTCTACCCGTGGGCGGTCATCTACCGGAACCTCGGCGCGCTCGGGCTCGGTCGAGATGCTCGTGTTCGCGGTCGCCGTGCTCGTCGTCGTTCGTGTACCTGATCAGCAACGGCGCCCTCGACTGGGGCCCGGTCAAGCACCTGCGGCGCCTGTCGCCGATGGTCTCCGCCGGAGCGCACCACGCACCACCACCGATCCAGAGGGTGGGCCTCGACGGGCGCGACGACCCGACGCCGACGAGGAGAGGCGGCCTGAGTGCAGTGGGACGTGAGCAAGGGCCTCGAGGGGCTCGACCACAACTTCCTCACCGGCAAGCTCGAGGACCTCGTGAAGTGGGCGCGCCGCATGTCGGTGATGCCGGCCACCTTCGGCCTCGCCTGCTGCGCCATCGAGATGATGGGCGCCGGCGGCGCGCACTACGACATCGCCCGCTTCGGCATGGAGATGTTCCGCGCCTCGCCCCGCCAGGCCGACCTCATGATCGTCGCCGGCCGGGTCAGCCAGAAGATGGCGCCGGTGCTGCGCCAGATCTACGACCAGATGATGGAGCCCAAGTGGGTCATCTCCATGGGCGTGTGCGCGAGCAGCGGCGGCATGTTCAACAACTACGCGATCGTGCAGGGCGTCGACCAGATCGTGCCGGTCGACGTCTACGCCCCGGGCTGCCCGCCCGGCCCCGAGACGCTCATCCACGCCATCATCACGCTGCACGAGAAGATCCGCGACGGCGAGCTCACCCGGCGCGCGCCCGGCACCGGCGTCGGCGTCCACGTCGAGCAGCGGGACGGCCAGGCCGAGCCGCAGGCCGTCGCGCTGAGCACCCGGAGCTGACGTGGCCGACGACACCGCCACCGCCGACGACGCGCCCGCGGAGGAGCCGCCGGCCCCCGAGCCCGAGCTCGTCCACGGCGTGCCGGTCACCTGGAGCCGCGGCCAGCGGGTGCTGCACCCGAGCCGCGACGAGCTGGCCGCGCTCGTGCGCACGCTGCGCGACGACGACGGCTTCAACATGTGCCTCGACGTCACCGGCGTCGACTACCTCACCTACGAGGCCGACCGCGGGCTGCCCGACGGCGTCGCGCCCGAGCGCTTCGAGGTCGTCGTCACCCTCATCTCGCACAGCCAGCGCGAGCGGGTGCGGCTGCGCGTCGCAGGTGCCCGAGGACGACGCCGTCGGTGCCGTCGCTGTTCGACGTGCACCCGGGCACCGAGGCCATGGAGCGCGAGGTGTTCGACATGTTCGGCA
Source organism: uncultured beta proteobacterium (assembly GCA_963823215.1). Lineage (GTDB taxonomy): Bacteria > Pseudomonadota > Gammaproteobacteria > Burkholderiales > Casimicrobiaceae > CAIWHR01. Next base: position 491,495 of record CAWGKT010000007.1, on the reverse strand, counting down.
TCGCCTTCGAGGGCCACCCCGACCTCACCCGCATCCTCATGCCCGAGGACTGGGTCGGCCACCCGCTGCGCAAGGACGACGCCATCGGCCGCATCCCGGTGCAGTTCAAGGGCGCGGCGGACGCGCGGTAGCGCATGAGCGCCCTCGACCACCGCAGCTCGGGCATCGAGACCTCCGAGGGCGCCCAGGAGATGACCGATCGCACCTCGGCCGGCGCCGAGGAGCTGCTCCGCGAGCTCGGGGCGGCGCTGCGCCTGTCGGAGGCCGAGGCCCAGGACCTCGTCGGGGAGGGCCCCTCCGAGGACCAGACGATGATCATCAACATGGGGCCGCAGCACCCCAGCACGCACGGCGTGCTGCGCCTCATGCTCGAGCTCGAGGGCGAGACCGTGCTGCGCACCAAGCCGATCGTCGGCTACCTCCACACCGGCATGGAGAAGACGGGCGAGGACCTCACCTACCTCCAGGGCCCCACCAACGTCACCCGCATGGACTACGCCGCGCCGCTCTTCAACGAGCTGGTGTTCTGCCTCGCCACCGAGAAGCTGCTCGGCATCGACGAGGACATCCCGGCGCGGGCCCAGTGGATCCGCATGCTCATGAGCGAGATCAACCGGATCACCAGCAACCTGCTGTTCCTCGCCACCAACGGCATGGACATCGGCGCCGTGTCGATGATGCTCTACGGCTGGCGCGAGCGCGAGGAGGGGCTGCGGTTCCTCGAGATGATCACCGGCCTGCGGATGAACCACAACTACATCCGCCCCGGCGGCGTGGCCGCCGACCTGCCCGACGGCTGGCGCGACGCCGTGCTCACGTTCATCGACGCCGTGCCGGCCAGCCTCGACGAGTACGACGTGCTCCTGACCGGCCAGCCGATCTGGCGCGAGCGCCTCCAGGGCGTCGGCGTGATCACGGCCCAGGAGGCCATCGCCCTCGGCGCCACCGGCCCGATCCTGCGCTCCACCGGCGTGCCGTGGGACCTCCGCCGCGACATGCCCTACCTCTTCTACGACCAGGTCGACTTCGACGTCGTCGTCGGCACCTACGGCGACTGCTTCGACCGCTACGCCATCCGCCTCAACGAGATCCGCGAGTCGATCAGCATCGTCCGCCAGATCCTCGACCTGCTGCCGCCGGGCGACTACCGGATCCAGGACAAGAAGGTCACGCCGCCGCCGCGGGCCCGCATCGACGAGTCGATGGAGGCGCTGATCCACCACTTCAAGATCTTCACCGAGGGCTTCAAGGTGCCCGAGGGCGAGGCCTACGTGGCCGTCGAGTCGCCCCGCGGCGAGCTCGGCTGCTACATCGTGAGCGACGGCTCGGCGAAGCCCTACCGCATGCACATCCGCGGCCCGAGCTTCGTGAACCTGCAGACGCTGCCGCACATGATGCGCGGCGGCCTCATCGCCGACGCCGTCGCCGTCATCTCCTCGGTCGACCCGATCATGGGTGAGGTCGACCGATGATGCTCGACGCCGAAGCGGAGCTTCGCCGCCGAGCGACGAGGTCTCGCCTCGGCGAGCCTGTCCTGCTGGCGGCCCCCTCGGAGGAGGATCCGCTGATGGGCCGCTTCACGGCCGAGAACACGATCCTGGCGCGCGAGATCATCGCCCGCTACCCGCGCGCCAAGTCGGCGCTGATCCCGCTGCTGCACCTGGCGCAGGAGCAGGACGGCTACGTCGCCGACGACGCGATGGAGCACATCGCCGAGCTCATCGGCGTCACGCCGGCCGAGGTGCTCGGCACCTGCTCCTTCTACGAGATGTTCAAGCGCGAGCCGGTCGGCGAGTACCTCGTCAACGTCTGCACGAACATCGCGTGCATGCTGCTCGGCGGCGAGGAGCTGCTCCACCACGTCGAGGAGCCGCTCGGCATCACGTCGGGCAGCACCACCGCCGACGGCCTGTTCACGATCGAGGACGTCGAGTGCATCGCGGCGTGCACCGAGGCGCCCGTGCCTCCAGGTGAACTACCGCTACTTCCACAAGGTCACCCCCGACGACGTCGACGCGCTGATCGACGACCTGCGCACGGCCGGCGGGCCCACGAGGTGCCCGCGCACGGCGTCCTCGCCCGCACCCGCCAGCACCTGCCCGCCGACCGCCGCGCCGGCAACGCCGTGCCCGGCGCAGCCGAGGAGCCGGTGTGGCTCGCGCAGGCCGATCCGTGCCGGCAGGCGACGGAGCGCCAGCGGAGCGTGACCGGTGGCCACGCGACGCCGCCGCGCCGATCATCACCACCCGCTTCGGGCTCGACGACGGCCACACGCTCGAGCGCTACCTCGCCACCGGCGGCTACGAGGGCCTCAAGGCCGCGCTCGCCAAGGCCCCCACGGCCGTCGGCGACGAGGTGAAGGCGGCCAGCCTGCTCGGCCGCGGCGGCGCCGGCTTCCCGGCCGGCATCAAGTGGGGCTTCTGCCCGCCCGGCGTGTGGCCGCGCTACCTCGTCGTCAACGGCGACGAGTCCGAGCCGGGCACCTACAAGGACCGCCTCCTCATGGAGAAGGATCCGCACCAGCTCATCGAGGGCGTGCTCATCGCCTGCTACGCCGTCGGCGCCGCGCAGGCCTTCCTCTACGTGCGGGGCGAGATGGCGCTGGCCCAGGAGCGCATCGCCCAGGCCCTCAACGACGCCTACGCCGCCGGCTACATCGGCAAGAACATCCTCGGCACCGACTTCTCCGTCGACGTCGTGCTGCACTGGGGCGCCGGCGCCTACATCGTCGGCGAGGAGACCGCGCTCATCGAGTCGCCTCGAGGGCAACCGGGGCATGCCGCGCCTCAAGCCGCCGTTCTTCCCGGCCGCCAAGGGCCTCTACCTGCAGCCCACCGTCGTCAACAACGTCGAGACGCTGTCCAACCTCCCGTGGATCATGCACCAACGGCGGCGCCGCGTTCGCCGACGCTCGGCGCCGAGACGACGCCGGGGCACGCGCCTGTTCGCGGTGTCGGGCCACGTGAAGGAGCCCGGGCGTGTACGAGGTCGAGTTCGGCGTCACCACCTTCCGCGACCTCATCTACGCGCCCGTCTACGGCGGCGGCATCCGCGACGGCCACGAGCTCAAGGCGTTCATCCCCGGCGGCGCGTCGGCGCCCTGGTTCTACGAGGAGCACCTCGACCTGCCCGCTCGAGGCGGGCGCGGTCGGCGCGGCCGGCTCGATGCTCGGCTCGGGCGCCATCGTCGTCATGGACGACACCACCGACATGGTGAAGGCGTGCTGGCGGCGTCGTGCGGTTCTTCGCCCGCGAGTCGTGCGGCAAGTGCACGCCGTGCCGCGAGGGCACGAGCTGGCTCGAGAAGATCCTGCGCCGCATCCTCGACGGCCACGGTCGGCCCGACGACGTCGCGCTGCTGCTCGACGTCGTGCGACAACATCAGCCCCGGGATCGCCTGGCCGCCCAAGCAGACGACGATCTGCCCGCTCGGCCCGTCCGCCGTGTCGCCGATCGCGTCGGCGGTCGTGCGCTTCCGCGACGAGTTCGACGCCTACTGCGGTGGCACCGCCGAGTCGCCGGTCGCGATCAACGGCAAGGCGTACATCCCCCAGCCCGCCGAGGTCGCCCGTGTCTGACACCCAGGCCCCGGCCGAGACCGTGGTCGTCACGGTCAACGGCAAGGAGATCGAGGCCGCGCCCGGGCGAGCTCGTGATCGACGCCGCCGAGCGCAACGGCACCTACATCCCGCGCTTCTGCTACCACCCGCGCATGGAGCCGGTCGGGCATGTGCCGCATGTGCATCGTCGAGATCGACACCGGTCGCGGCCCCGCGCTCCAGCCGGCCTGCATGATCCCGGTCGCGCCCGGCATGAAGGTCGACACCGAGAGCGAGGTCACCAAGAAGGCGCAGGACGGCGTCCTCGAGTTCCTGCTCATCAACCACCCGCTCGACTGCCCGGTGTGCGACAAGGGCGGCGAGTGCCCGCTGCAGGACCAGACCCTCGCCTACGGCCCGGGCGAGAGCCGCTTCGTCGAGGAGAAGCGGCACTACGAGAAGCCGATCCTGATCAGCGACCTCGTGGCCCTCGACCGCGAGCGCTGCATCCTCTGCGACCGCTGCACGCGCTTCGCCGAGCGACGTCGCCGGCGACACGCTCATCCACTTCCAGGACCGCGGCAACCAGACCCAGGTCAACACCTTCCCCGACCACCCGTTCGCCTGCTACTTCAGCGGCAACACCGTGCAGATCTGCCCGGTCGGCGCGCTCACCGCCACGCCCTACCGCTTCAAGGCCCGCCCGTGGGACCTCGACCAGGTCGGAGAGCACCTGCACGACCTGCTCGGTCGGCTGCCGCACGCTCGTGCAGTCGAGCCGCAACGAGATCCTGCGCTACCAGGGCGTCGACGTCGACCCGGTCAACTGGGGCTGGCTGTGCGACAAGGGCCGCTTCGGCTTCGGGGCCGTGAACAGCGACGACCGCCTCGGCCGGCCCGCTCGCCCGCCAGGGCGGCGACGCTCGTCGAGGTGCCGTGGGGCGAGGCGCTGTCGGCGGCCGCCGACGCGCTGCGGGCCGCGCAGCGCCGACAAGGTCGCCGTGCTCGGCGGCGCCCGGCTCACCAACGAGAGCGCCTACGCCTGGGCCAAGCTCGCCAAGGGCGTCATCGGCACCGACCACGTCGACGCCCAGCTCGGCGACGGGCTCCCGGCCGAGGTCGTGCTCGGCCTCCCGCGCGCCACGATCGACGAGGTCTGCGCGCCCGGCGGCACCGTCCTGCTCCTCGCCCCCGACCTCAAGGAGGAGCTGCCGGTCCTCTTCCTGCGCCTCCGCCACGCCGTCGTCCGCGACGGCGTCACGGTCGTCGAGCTCGCCTCGCAGCGCACGCCGGTCGTCCGAGCTCGCCGCCGCCACGCTGCTGCACCGGCCCGGCGCGGCCGGCGAGGTGGTGCGGGCGCTGCTCGCGGGCTCGGCCGACGCAGGAGGTCGGCGGCGTCGAGCCCGACGGCCATCGCCGCCGCCGGCGGCGCTGCTCGCCGGCGGCCCCGTCACCGTCGTCCTCGGTCGGCCGAACCTCGCCGAGTCGGCCGACGGCGTCGTCGCCGCCGCGTCGGCCATCCACGCGGCCCACCCCGAGGTGCGGTTCCTGAGCGCCCTGCGCCGCGGCAACGTGCACGGCGCGCTCGACATGGGCCTCGCGCCCGGCCTGCTGCCCGGGTCGCACGACCCTCGACGACGGCCGGCGCGTGGTTCCGCGAGCGGGGCTGGCCGGCCGTGCCCGCCGCCCGTGGGCCTCGACGCCACCGGGATCCTGGAGGCGGCCGCCGACGGCAAGATCGACGTGCTCGTGCTGCTCGGCGCCGACCCGCTCGCCGACTTCCCGGACACCGACCTCGCCACCCGGGCCCTGGCCGGCGCCCGCACGGTGATCGCGGTCGACCGCTTCCTCACCGCGTCGGCGCAGCAGGCCGACGTCGTGCTCGCGGCCGCCGGTCCGGCCGAGGTCGACGGCACGACCACCAACATCGAGGGTCGGGTCAGCACCGTCGGCCCGCAAGATCACGCCGCCGGGCACGGCCCGCGACGACTGGATGCTCGCCGCCGAGCTCAGCCGCCTGCTCGGCACCGACCTCGGCCTCGAGTCGCCCGCCCAGATCCTCGAGGAGATCGCCGCCGTCGCGCCCAGCCACGCCGGGCTCACCCCGGCGCGTGGTCCACGGCCGACGGCGGCCGCGACGGCCTCGCTCGTCGGCGCCGCGCCGCGCTGCGGTCCGAGGACGGCCCCACGCCGCCCGCCCTGCTCGCGTTCGCCGCGCCGACGGTGGCCGAGGCGCCCGCCGTCGACGCCTACTCGCTGCGCCTCGTCGCCACCCGCAAGCTCTACGACCTCGGCACCGACGTGCAGCACGCGCCCGGGCTCGCCGGCCTCACGTCCGACACCGTCCTGCGGCTGCACCCGCACGACTTCGACCGCCTCGGCGTCGACGCCGGCGCGGTGGTCACCGTCACCTCGTCCACGGGCTCGGCCACGCTCCCCGTGGAGCCCGACCCGGCCGTCGGCCGGGGCGCGGCCGCGGTCGTGCTGCACCAGCCGGGCCCGCAGGTGGGCGCGCTGATCGACGCCACGGCCACGGTCACCGAGGTCCGCGTGGTGAAGGCCTGATGCTTCGCCCTCGACCCGCTCCTCGCCGGCGACATCGGCCTCGACGAGGTGCTGATCGTCCTGCTCAAGGTCGTCGTCACCTTCGGGCTGCTGCTCGTCTCGGTGCTGTTCATGATCTGGTTCGAGCGCAAGCTCCACGCCGACATGTCATGTCCTTGACAAGCTTCGTGCCTCCGCGCGTCCCGTCGGACCTCCACAGCTCCGCCCCGTGCGCGCCATCGTTCGCCGTGAAGAACGCCGTCGAGCCCCTGAGCACCATGTCGAAGTTGATGTTCGAGTCGTCTGGGCCGGCGTTGATGTCCCTGACGAGCTTCGTGCCCGCAGCGGTGCCGTTCGTCCTCCAGAGCTCCTCGCCCTTGCCGTTGGATGCATCGACGTTGAAAAGCACGTTGGACCCGACCACGCCCATGATGGCGCCGGGGTCGATGCCGCTGGGGCCGGCCACGAGCTGCTTGACCATGTGGGGCGGGGTCGCGGCATTGATGGGGGTCGCGATGAGCAGTGTCGCCGCAGCCGCCAGGACGGCCGCGACGGCGGCCCCTTGGCCAGTCCTCGAGCCTGCGGTCTGACGCATCCGGACCTCCTCCCGCCCCATCGAGCGCAGTCGCACCGCCCCCGTCCAGCCGCATCGGGCCGTGCCATCATCGGGCGTGCGAGGGCCGAACCCTATCGGCCCGGCAGATCGCACGTCAAGGGTCGCGGGCCGAAAGGTGTTGACAGCACCCTCAGAGTCGATGCATCGACATGCTGTCTCGAACGATGGGGGAATTGACGATGACGACACGGATGATCGTGGGCCACGCAGCCCCACGCTCGCGGCGCCGGCGGGCGGCGAGCCTGCCGTTCCTTGGGGCGCTCCTGCTGAGCGTGGCCACTGCGGGCAGCGCGAGCGCCGGGAGCGGGTACCCGGCCGACCAGGAGAACGGCCAGCACGGCCACTATCTGTTCAACGACGGCTCCGCGCACGGCGGCGTGATCTGCCGATACGCTGGCAGCTCCCCGTCCTGGACGCTCACCTCGATGGTCGTGCGGCCGCCCAAGGTGTGGTGGCCGGACACGGACTCCAGCAATCACACGCAGCATGGCCGGGTCGGCTGGCGAGTCGTCGTCCAGAGATACGACTACATCGACAACATCTGGACGAAGGCATACGCCAGCCCGACGCAGAAGGCGACGGCCTACGAGGACCAGGACGGCCTCTACGGTGCAGGCACGAAGGCGCCCTTCACGAAGCGGACGCTCACGAACATCCCCAGTGGGACGCCGATGCTCCGCGTGGCCGTCAAGGTCATCTGGTTCCGAGCCGACCACACCGTCCTCGGTTGGGCCAAGCATTGGGATCGGTACTACATCCGCCGTTGGGACCAGCCGGATGAGCCGGTGCACGACTGCTCGACCGGCCTGACCACCTGACCACCCGACCATGAGCAAGCAAAGGATCCGCTGGGGCCTCCTGGGGACCGGCGGCATCACCGCCAAGCTGCTCGCCGGGGCCCGCCTGTCGGACGAGGTCGAGATCCTGGCGGTGGGCAGCCGCACCGCGGCGCGTGGCCGGGCCTTCGCCGCGCAGAACTCCATCCCGCGAGTGCATGGCTCCTACGAGGCCCTGCTCGCCGACCCCGACGTGCAGGCCATCTATCTCATGCTGCCCAACTCGCTGCACCACCCCTGGACGCTGAAGGCGCTGGCGGCTGGCAAGCACGTCCTGAGCGAGAAGCCGTATACCCGCCATCCAGCCGACGTGTCCGCGGCGTTCGATGCTGCGGAAGCCGCTGGCCTGGTCCTCCAGGAAGCCTTCATGTGGCGCCACGCGCCGCAGGCGCGCAAGCTCGTCGAGCTGCTGCCGCGCCTGGGGGAGCTGCGAACCGTGCACGCCACGTTCAGCTTCCGGATCGCGGACGAGGCCGACATCCGGCTCTCGAAGCCCCTCGAGGGCGGCTCCCTCATGGACGTGGGCTGCTACTGCGTCAGCGGCGCGCGGCTGATCGCGGCTGCGGAGCCGGTCCGGGTGCACGGCGAGCAGGTCGTCGGGCCGAGCGGCGTGGACGTCCAATTCAGCGGCCTCCTGCGCTTCGCGGACGGGCTGACGGCCACGTTCACATCCGGCTTCCGCTCGCAGCAGAGTCGCTCGAGGTCATCGGCCGTGACGGGCCATCCGCCTGCCCGACCCGTGGCATTCCCGAGCGGGCCTGCTCTACCTCGACGACGAGGAGATCCGGGTCGACGCGACCAACCCCTACCAGCTCGAGCTCGAGGACATGAACGCGGCCATCCGCGGCGAGCGTGCGCCCCGCCTGGGACGCGCCGACGCCCTTGGCCAGGCCACGACCATCGAGGCGCTCTACCGCTCCGCCGACACGGGGACGGTCATCAGCCTGTAGCGCCGGGAGCCGGCGCGGTGCGGCGGCGGCCGGGACCGGCGGGAGCCGGCGCGGTGCGGCGGCGGCCGGGCGGCGGCGGGTCGGCGGGCGGCGCGGTGCGGCGGCGGCCTTGGTTGGCGGCACTCGACGCCCCGGGGTGCCGCGCTCGTCGCCCGGGGTGCCGCGCTCGACGACATTACAAACCCAGTGAACACCCTCCCCGGAATCGGGAGGGTGACGGCAGGCGCGGACACGTTCGCAGCCCCGAATCACGCTCGGATTGGGCATTGCAGCCCCGAACTGGTCGCGTCGCGGGCACCTCGACCAGCTTCGGGCCGCGACTGGACCCATCTGTGGCCGGGAACGGGGGCGAAAGTCCCTGATAAGGCCTGAGGTGTTCACTGCTATTGGAATGTCGCCCAGACGGAGCCCTGAGCCAACGCCCGAAGCTGCCGACGCGGCCGCGACCCGAGTCTCGGTCGCCCTCGGCCTGGCCATCCGGGAAGCGCGGACCGCGCGCGGCTGGAAGCTGCGTGGACTCGCGAAAAGGGCCGGGGTCACGGTGGGAAGCGTCCACAACGTGGAGGCCGGCATCCGGGCCACCTTCGAGATGTACGCCCGCCTGGCCGCCCCGCTCGGGCTTCGGCTCGAGGCTGAGCTCGTAGACACGCGCGTCCTGCGGCAGCCGACACCCAGACGCGACGAGGACCCGGTGCACGCCACGATGGGCGAGCTCGAGGCGGGGCATCTGCGCGGGCTGGGCTATGAGGTCGCCATCGACGAGCCCTACCAGCACTACCAGTACGCAGGGCGCGGGGACGTCGTCGCATGGTCGGTCGCGGCACGAGCGCTGCTGCACATCGAGAACAAGACGCGCTTCCCGAACGTGGGCGACGCCGCGGGTGCCTGGAACGCCAAGCGCGCCTACCTCGGGCCCGACCTGGCCGCGCGGCACCACCTCAGGGCGTGGCAGAGCGTGACGCACGTCATGGTCTGCCTGTGGTCGAACGAGTACCTCCACGCGCTGCGACTACGGCCCGACACCTTCCGCTCCCTGGCGCCCGATTCGCCAAACGCCTTCCACGCGTGGTGGTCCGGGAACCCGCCCGAGCGCGGGACGACGGCGACGCTCGTCCTGCTCGACCCGTTCGCATCGGGCCAGCAGCGCCAGGTCATCGACCTCGCCACGGCCCTGCTGCCTGGCACCCGGCCCCGCCTCCGTGGCTACGCCGATGCCGTCGGCCGGATCAGCCAGCGGACCTCGTCCGAGTGAGCGCGACGCGGTATGCGGCGCCGACCCGGCCGACCTTCGGCGGTCCGCGCCGACCTTCGGCGATCCCTGCCGACCTTCAGCGGGCACCGCGATCCGGGCCGACCTTCGGCGATCCCAGCCAACCTTCGGCGATCCGCGCCGACCTTCGGCGATCTGCGCCGACCTTCGGCGATCAGGGCTCCAGCTCGCCCGATCCGCGCTGGATGAGCCGCGTCGGGATCACCACCCGCTGGGGTGGACGTGAGTCGCCGGCCATGCGCGAGAAGAGCAGCTCGGCGCCGGCCCGGCCCATCTCGCCCGGGTCGTGGCTTACCACGGTGACCGGCACCGGCAGCATGTCCGCGAGCTCGAAGTCGTCGAAACCGACCACCGCGCAGCGCCGGCCGAGCGAGCCCAGCACCCGCAGGACGCCCAGGCAGTTGCGGTTGTTCTGGGCAAGGATCGCCGTGGGTGGTTGCGGGAGCGCCATGAGCAGCCGCGTCGAGGCCTGCGACGCGTCGACCCGCGCAGCGCTCGTCCGCACGAGGCTCTCGTCCATGGATACCCCGTGTGCCCGCAGCGCATCGCGGTAACCCTGCAGCCGTTCCGCCGATGTGGTGACGCTCAACCCGTCGCCGACATACGGCGATCCGCCGATGCCCGTGCGCGAGGAGGTGCTCGGTCGCCTGCCGCGCGCCCACTACGTTGTCGAGCACGACCGCGTCCGCCTCGATGCCGCCGGGCAGTCGGTCGAGAAAGACGACGGGTGTGGCATGGCGGAACCCGTTCACCAGGTAGCGGTGATCCTGCCCCGCGGGCACCACCAGGAGCCCATCGACGCCGCGGCGCAGCAGGTCGATAAGGAGCTCCCGCTCCCGTGCCGGGTCCTCCCCGGACGAGGTGATCGTCACGGCGTGCCCGTGCCGGTACGCCACCTGCTCCACCGCCCGTGCCAGCCCCGCGTAGAACGGGTTGGCCAGATACTCGATGAGGAGGCCGATCGTGGCGAGCGAGATGCCCATTCGCAGGTTGCGAGCGGCATCGTTGCGCCGATAGCCCAGCATCGCGATGGCGTCCTGGACCCGCGCGAGCGTCTCGGCGTGGACGCCGGGTTCGTGGTTGATCACCCGCGACACGGTCTTGGCACTGACGCCCGCCGCCCGTGCCACGTCCTGGAGGGTGGCCGGGCCACGCTCCCGCGAGACGATCGCCGACTGAGCCCGAGATGACATCGCTGTCTATCATGCTTCCAGAGGTCCCGTTGAGTCAATCACTCGCGGGTTAGCCGGTCCACCAGCAGAGGGGCCATTTGTCGTTGACAACGATGACAGCGATGCGGTACGTTCCCCGGGCGACGCTGCACCGGCCGGTCAACGGATGGTGCAAGTCGCGATGGTCGGGTCCCGGGCGGACCGGGAGCCCGCCCTCGCTGGCCCTTGGAGCACGTCACGCGAAGCGCCATGGACACGGAGGTCATCGCGTATGGGGTCTTGACTGACTCAGTGATCGTCCCATTCGGGAAACGAAGGAGGAGCAACATCGTGGCCAACCGCAAACTGGCCTTGATCGCCGGCACGGCCCTTGTCGTCGCCCTCGCGGTGGCTCCGGCCATCACGAGCGCGCAGGAGACCGCGAAGCCGACGATCGGGTTCCTGCCCGGCATCGAAGACCCGTTCTACCACGTGATGGAGAACGGGGTCGATGCGGCCGCCGCGGACTTCGGCGCTCGACATCGTCAAGGGCGGCTTCCCGCCCGCGCCGTGGGGCCCGGCCTCGCAGACGCCGCTGCTCGACGCGCTCATCGCGCGCGGCGACCTCGACTACATCATCACCGCGCCGACCAGCGCCGACGCGATGGTGGCACCGCTCCAGACAGCCCTCGACGGCGGGACGAAGATCGTCACCGTCGACACCTACCTCGGTGACGGTGACTACGTCTGACGGGTCACCGGTCACGTTCCCGCTCTCGTACATCGGCTCGGATAACGTCGAGGGTGGGCGCGTACCTCGGGCACGCCATGGCCAAGGCGCATCGGCGAGAAGGGCGAGGTCTACATCCAGAACACGAACGCGGACGTGAGCTCGGTCATGGACCGCAGCAAGGGCTTCCGTGAGGCGATGGAGGACTATCCGGGCATCGACGATCGTGGACGAGCAGTTCAGCGGTGACGTGGAGAGCGTCGCGGCCCAGCAGACAGCAGCCGTGCTCGAGGCGCATCCCAACCTCGAAGGCATCTTCGGCGTGAACGTCTTCAGCGCCCAGGGCGCCGGGACGGCGGTCGTGAACGCCGGCCTCGGCGGCGGCAACATCACGATCGCCGCCTGGGACGCGACCCAGCATGCCATCGAGCTCCTCAAGCAACGGGGACGTCCAGATGGTCCTCGCCCAGAAGCCCGTCGACATGGGCTACCTGGGAGTCGAGTTCGCCATGGCGGACCAGGCTGGTGTCACGAGCCTGCCGAAGTGGGTGCCCGACTGGCTTCGCGATCCTGACCCCGGACAACGTGGACGATCCCGAGTTCGCACGGTTCATCTATCAGATCGAACTAGTCGTCCACCGCGGACTGACGACCACGGGGAAGGCGCCGAAGCACGGCGCCTTCGCTCATCTCGGAAGGCACCGCACGCGTGACGCAAGCCGACGCCGACGCGCTGGTGACCACGGCCCCGCTCGATCGATACCCGCCGACGGCGCTGATCCTGGCCATCAGCCGGGCCTGGGCGTGGGTCTTCCTGCTCGGGCTCATCGTCTTCTTCTGGGTCACCATCAACATCACGTCCGAAGGCGACGCTCAACTTCCTGTCGCTGCGCAGCACGCAGACCATCCTGGTGACGATCGTGCCCGGTGCTCCTGATGGGCCTGGGTCAGACGTTCGTCATCATCTCGGGCGGCATCGACCTGTCCGTCGGCTGGGTCATGGGACTCGCCTCCGTCGTCTCCGCCGATCGTCATCGTGGACGTCATGGACACCGGCTTCGGGCGAGATTCGTCGCCATCCTCCTGGGCTTCGCGGCGGGGATCCTGATAGCGGCGCGTCTTCGGGCTCATCAATGGCACCATCATCGCGAAGCTGCGCGTGCCCATCGTTCATCGTGACCCTGGGCATGGCGTTCGTCGCTCGGGGCGTCGCACTCATCGCCTCCGACGGCGACGTCATCACGGGACTGCCGCCGGGCATGCGCAACCTCGGCAACGAGGCGCTCATCTACGTCGTCTCGGGCGAGGGAGGCGGCATCTCGTTCTTCTTCAGGCCCGAGGTCGCCGGACCGACGCACTCCAGCGACTCGACCGCGTGTTCGCGTGGCCGGTCGTCATCGCCGCGATCGCGGTCGCTCATCGCGATCTTCCTGCTGCACAAGACGCAGTTCGGCCGGCACACCTACGCGATCGGCGGGAATCGTGAGGCGTCGGTGCGGGCTGGCGTCCCGGCGGACCGGATGACGATCCTGCTGTTCATGCTGTCCGCGATGCACGGCGGGTCTCGCCGGCTGCCTCGTACGGCCCGGTTCACGAGCGGCTCATCGGTCTGCGGGTGAGCCGCTGCTCCTGTCCTCGATCGCGGCGGTCATCATCGGCGGGGTGAGCATGTTCGGAGGCCGCGGCAGCGTCACTGGCACGGTCATCGGCGCGCTCATCATCTCCATGCTGGTGACCGGCCTCGTGCTGCTCGGAGTCGACCCGTACTGGCAGTTCATCGTCATCGGCATCGTCGTCATCCTGGCCGTGCTCATCGACCAGGCGCGCGACCTGATCGTCGGGCGAGCGGAGTCGCCACGATGAGCGCGCTCGAGACCGGAGCCGTGGTCGCCGCCGGGACTGCGACCTCAGCGCTCGGCAGCCGATGCTCTCCATCAGCACATGGTCAAGCGCTTCGGCGGCCTGACCGCCGTCAACGACGTGAGCCTGGACGTCGTGCGCGGGCGAGGTCGTCGGCCTCGTCGGTGACAACGGTGCCGGCAAGTCGACGCTCATCAAATGCGTCTCGGGCGTGCACCAGGCCGACGAGGGCGACGATCGTGCTCGAGGGCAGGCTCGTGCGCTTCGGCCGCCCGCTGGAGGCCCGGCGGGCCGGCATCGAGACGATCTACCAGGACCTCGCGCTGGCCGGCAACCTCGACGTCAGCGCCAACATCTTCCTGGGTCGCGAGATCGAAGAAGCGCCACCTGCTGGGCGTCGTCAAGACGCTCGACGAGCCGCGCATGCTGGCCGGAGTCGCAGCACGATCCTCGATTCGCTGGGGATCCGCATCCCGCGGTTCGGGGCGGAGATCGAGAAGCTCTCCGGTGGGCAGCGCCAGGCGGTGGCCATCGCGCGCGCGATCTACTGGAACGCGCGGCTGATGATCATGGACGAGCCGACCAACAACCTGGGCGTCCCCGAGCAGCGCAAGGTGCTCGACCTCATCCGCACGCTTCGCGACCAGCGGGTGCCGGTCATCCTCATCTCGCACACGCTGCCCGACGTCTTCGCGGTCGCCGACCGGATCGTGATGATGCATCGCGGCCGGAAGGTCGCCGAGAAGCGCGCCAGCGACACCGAACAGCACCGGAGGTCGTCGAGTACATGGTCGGCGCCCGGCTGGAGGAGATGGCCGTGAAGGTCGCCGCGACCGCCTAGAACGAGCGCGATCGGCCAGGGTGACGGGCACGGGGCCGCCGGTGAGGGTCAGACGGCACAGCGTCCCGGGGTCGTCCATTTCGCGGCCGGGAAAGGGAACGACCCCGGGAGGCGGGATCCACGGGGTCGTCTGGACAGTGTTCGCGATGGGGTCGGCGGGCCTGGGACCCTACCGAACGATGAGTAGTGTAGCACCCGAACCGATTCGGCTAGCATCCGGCGGCTGCGACGTTCGGCCGTGGGCCACGACCGCGACGCAGGCGAAGTCACGCTCAGCCGACCTGGGGGTCGGTGCGAGCGGCGGAATGAGGGAGGGTCATCATGCGGCTCAGGCCACGGCACGCCAGCAGATCGCCGCACGGCAACGGGTCGTCGCCGGCCAGCGGGTCGCGGCACGTCGCCGGATCGCCGCACGGCGACGGGTCGTCGCCGGCCAGCGGGGCGCGGCACATCGCCGCATCGCGGCACGCATCCAGGCGTCTGCCGACCATCGTCGTCTCTGCGGCCCTCCTCGCCGGGGTCATGGCAGCCCCGACCGCGGCAGCCGGCCCGACCACCCGCTACGTCGGCGACTGCGGGCCTGTCGCTGGGTTCGCCACCATCCAGTCGGCCGTCAACGCCAGCGGCCCCAAGGACACCGTCCGCGTCTGCCCGGGGACCTATGACGAGGAGGTCCGCATCGTGGGTGACCGCGCCGGCCTGACGCTGCGCTCCGTCGAGCCCTTCGGGGCCGTCCTGCGCAGCCCCACGACCTTCAGCCACGCCACCCACACCATCCTGCTCATCCGCGCCGACTACGTCCGGGTCCGCTGGTTCAGGATCGTGGCCCGCACGACCCTTCCCTGCGAGCAGACCACGTACGGGATCCGGGTGCTCGGTGCCTCGGGCGCGATCGTGCGCGGCAACCGCATCGCGCCGACCGGCGGTGGTGACGCCCGCTCTGGCCCATGCGGCTACAGCGACGGCATCCGCGTCCAGGGCGGCGCCTCTGCCAAGGTGCTCTGGAACCAGGTCACGAACTTCAAGCGGAACGGCATCTACGTCGTGGGCAACGAGGCGCGCAGCATCGTCAAGCACGACTCCATCCACTTCTGGCATCCGCTGACCGGCTCCTGCCTGCGACCGGCTGCCTGCCTTCGGGGCGGGAACGCCAGGCGGTCGGCGGCTCGTACCGCGACATCGCCATCCGGCTTCGTGAGCAGCGTCGGCATCGGAGTCGTCAACGCCTCCGCCATCGTCGCTGACAACGCGGTCTCCAGCACCGCGGGTGCGACCTCCCCTGCCGACCAGCTCGGCGCCGGGACCTACGCCTACGGCGAGGGCTCGTCCGCCTTCGAGCGGAACCTGGTGCGGCGCGCTGCCAACGGGATCTGGCTGGACAACGGCGTCGGATCCACGGTCATCGACAATGACATCGCCGAGGGCGTCGGCAACGGCATCCTCCTTACCAGCCAGGACGAGGCCACGGTCGCGGGCAACAAGTCGCACGGGAACCAGGCCGGCATCGTCGACTACGACGGCGAGGACAGCGCCTTCACGGTCAACGACGCCCTCGGCAACTACGGGACCGATTGCATCGACGGCACGGGCGACTACCTGCCGCCCGACAGCGGCACCGACCCGGTCGACAACACCTGGACGGGCAACGTGGGCGCCTCCAGCTCACCATCGGGGCTCTGCCCTCCGCCGCCGTCCTGATCGCGGGCAGGCCTCGGCTCGCGGGCCGGCCTCGGCCCAGGGGCTGGCCTCGGCTCGAGGGCCGGCCTCGGCCCTACCGCACGCCCAGCAGCAGCTCGATGACCAACTGGTCGAGGTGGTCGTTGCGGTAGCCGCGCCTGGCCAGCGCCTCGATATCGAAGCGCTCGGCCTTCAGGCTCTCCGCGCCCGATCGACTGTAGGCCCCCACGGTCGGGCGCCCGAGATCGACCGCTCCGGCCTCGGCCAGGGCGGCCTGGATGCCGGCGTCGGCATCGAACTGGCGAGCCTTCTCGTGCGAAGACCAGGTAGGTGCGCATGCAGCCGGCCGCGAAGTCCCAGATGCCGGCGCTGTCCTCGACCCGATAGGGCCGCGCGTCGAAGTGCTTGGGCCCGGCGTAGCCCGACGTCTCGAGCAGGTGCACCAGGAAGAACGAATCCTTGATGTCCTCCGAGCCGAAGCGCAGGTCCTGGTCGTAGCGGCCCATCTTCTGGGCGTTCAGGTCGATGTGGAACAGCTTCTTCGACCAGATGGCCTGCGCCACGCCGTGATAGAACGACAGCCCCGCCATGGTCTCGTGGGCGACCTCCGGGTTGAGCCCCACCATCTCCGGGTAGGCCAACCGCTCGATGAAGCCGAGGGCGTGGCCGACCGTGGGCAGGAAGGTGTCGCCACGGGGCTCGTTGGGCTTCGGCTCCAGCGCGAAGCGGATGTCGTAGTGCTGGTCGCGCGCGTAGCCGCACAGGAAGTCGATGGCCTCCCGGTAGCGGTCGAGGGCAGCGCCCGCCGGCTTCGCGGCCATGGCCTCGACGCCCTCGCGGCCACCCCAGAAGACGTAGACCTTGGCGCCCAGCTCCACGCCCAGGTCGATGCCGCGCATGGCCTTGGCGATGGCGTAGCGCCGCACCGCCGGGTCGTTGGCGGTGAAGGCGCCGTCCTTGAACACCGGGTGCCAGAAGAGGTTGGTCGTGGCCATCCCGACGGCCATCCCTTCCGTCTCGAGCGCGGTCCGGAAGCGGCGCACGATGCGCGTCGCGCTCAGCGGCGGACGATCCCATCGGCACCAGGTCGTCGTCATGCAGGCTGACGCCCCAGGTTCCCAGCGGGCCAAGGTGCTGCACCGCATCGACAGGGTCGAGGCGCGGCCGGGTCGCGTCACCGAACGGGTCACGCCCGATGTTGCCCACCGTCCACAGACCGAAGCTGAAGCGATGCTCTGGCCGGGGCTTCAGGGCGTCGCCCGCGGTCGTGCTCGGTGCCGTGCTGGACATGGTGGTTCCTCCCTTGTGGCGCCGGCGCGAAGGCCTCGCGCGCGCCTGGGGCCATCGTACAGAATGGTCACCCGGTCGGCTGTGAGCGCACCAGATGGAGGGGACGTGGCGAGAGGATCCTCGTCGCGGGCGTCGATTCGTCGACGCAGGCGACCAAGGTCGTGCTCATCGAGCCGAGAGCGGCGAGATCGTGGCCACGGGACGGGCCGGGCACACGGTCAGCGGGACCGGCGGCGCCCGCGAGAGCGACCCGCGCCAGTGGTGGCGGGCGCTGCGTGCGGCCATCGCGCGGACCGGCCGAGCCGGTGACATCGGGGCCATCAGCGTGGGCGGCCAGCAGCACGGCCTCGTCGTGCTGGATGCGCGCGGGCGTCCGCTGCGCAAGGCCATGCTCTGGAACGACACGCGCTCGGGTGAGGACGCGCGCCGCCTGGTGCGGGCGATGGGGGCGGAGTGGTGGGCGGCGCGGACGGGCAGCCGGCCCGTGGCCTCGTTCACGGCCACCAAGTGGGCCTGGCTGCGACGCGTGGAGCCGAGCGTGGCGCGGGCCGCGGCCGCCATCCGGCTGCCGCACGACTACCTGACGGAGCTGCTCGCGGGCCGCGGGGTCACGGATCGCGGCGACGCCTCGGGCACGTGCTGGTGGTCAACGGCCGACGAGTCCTATGCCGACGACATCCTGGCCCTGCCCGGGCTGGCCCTCCCGCGCGAGCTGCTGCCCATCGTGCTTGGTCCGGGCGAGGAGGCCGGCAAGGTCACCGCCGCGGCGGCGCGCGAGCTCGGGCTTCTCGAGGGCGTCGTCGTGGGCCCGGGCACGGGCGACAACATGGCCGCGGCCCTGGGCCTGGGCCTCTCGGTGGGCCAGGTGGCGCTGAGCCTGGGTACGTCGGGCACGGTCTACGCGGTGTCGGCCCGGCGCCCGGACGACGTCACCGGCATCGTGGCCGGCTTCGCCGATGCCGGCGGTCGCTTCCTGCCCCTGGCCGCCACGCTCAACTGCACGCTTGCCGTCGACCGGGTGGCGCGCTGGCTAAGACTGGGGCGCGAGAAGGTCGAGCCGTCCGGCGGAGTCGTCGCCCTCCCCTTCTTCGACGGCGAACGGACGCCCGACCTGCCCCTGGCGCCCGCGACCCTGACGGGCCTCCGAGGGGACACGACGCCCCGACAGATCCTGATGGCCGTCTACGAGGGCGCCGCTGCGTCGCTCATCGAGGCGCTCGACGCGGTGGCCGCCCAGGCCGGAGGGGCCGATCCGGCCGCGCCGCTGGTGGTCATCGGCGGCGGGTCGCGCGGGGCGGGTCTGGCGCGAGGTCATCGGCCGGCTCTCGGGTCGTGCCCTGCTGCTGCCGCGGGCGCAGGAGCTGGTCGCCATCGGCGCCGCGGTCCAGGCGGCGGCGGTGTCGCGCGGGGAGGTCCGGCCGCCGTCGCGCGGCGCTGGGGCACGGGTGCAGGTGCCCTGGTCGAGGCTGTGCCGCGCGATGAGGAGCGCCTGGCGCGCATCCGCGCCGTGCGCGAGGTCGTGGCGCGCACGCCGGCCCTCTCCCGACCACACGGCTGAGGAAAGTGAGGCGCCGCTGGGCGAGGAGGACCGTCTCGATCGCGCGCTCGGGCGCCTGCGTCGGGCCGAGCTCGAGCCAGCGCCGAGCCTCTCGCTCGAACCGTCGGTCGTCGCTCATGCCAGGCGAGCCTCCTCGGTCGCGGGCGTCGCGTCGGCGAGCATGGCCGTGCGCAGCGCCTGCGTGGCGTAGTGCAGTCGCGAGCGGGCCGTGCCGGCCGGGACCCCGAGCGTCTCGGCGATCTCGACCAGCGGCAGCCCGACGTAGTGATGCAGGACGAAGACGGCTCGCTGCTCGAGGGGGAGCCGTCGGAAGATGCGCTCGAGCTCGTCACGGTCGGCGAGGGAGTCGGCGGCGTCGGGGACGGACGGCCCAACGACCGTCAGCACCCGCACGTTCGCCGACCAGCGCCGGCTGCGACGGGACTCCGCATAGCAGGCGTTGACGAGGATCCAGTCGGATCCAGGCCTCGAAGCGGTCAGCGTCGCGCAGCTGCGGGAGCTGCCGCCAGGTCGTCAGGAGGGCGTTCTGCAGCGCGTCCTCCGCGAGGTCGGCGTCGCGCAGGATCCGTGGGCTACCGCGAACAGCGGGTCGCTGACCTGGTGCACCAGGGCTGCGAACGCGTCCCGGTCGCCCTTGCGGGCCCGCTCGACGAGGCCTCGATCCACCTCGACCTCAGTGGCTACCGCGCCTCGGGTGGCACGGACTGCCCACTATGAGCATCCGCGACGGCCGAAGCGTTCAGACGGGCGTCAGGGCAGGCCTGGCAGCGGGTCCACGACCAGGCTGTGCAGCAGGGTCTTCAGTTGCTTCACCAGGGCGGCCTTCGTCGGATCCGCGACCAGGTTGTCCAGCTCACAGGGGTCGCCGCTGTCTCCCACCTGCCAGTCGCGGCAGGGGCCGCCGCTCGCGTCGTACAGCTCGCCGGCGCCGTCGCGGTACTCGATGTAGTGCCACAGCCCAAGGGGAGAGGCGGGCGTGGTGCGGATGGCGCGCCAGGGCGGCACCCTCGTTCCCGTCCCGAACGGCTCGCGATGCTCCTCGTAGAGCGCCTCGCGGACCGGCCCGTGCGCGCCCTGGGTGATGAGGTCGAGGAAGCTCAGCCCATCCGGACCGCTTCGCCCCGAGGCGTACGGTCCCATCACGCAGCCGCCAACGGCACACAGGGTGGAGGCGAGATCGACATTGCTGAGGTAGCTGTCGTTCGAGGCAGGATCGGTCCCGCGACCATCCGCCCAGGAGACGAAGAGCGGCAGTTGCGTCGTGTACGGGGCGTATTTGCCGGGCCATCGGTGCGCGCCGAAGCCCATCCCGTTGTCAGCTGTCAGCATGAAGAGCGTCCTGCCCAGGCGGCCTTCACGCCTCAGCTCGTCGACCACCCTGCCGAATTCATCATCGACCGACAGCAGGGTTTCGCACAGTGGCTGGGTCGGCCAACCGTCCTGGTAGATCGTACCCGTGTGCCTCTGAAGGGCGCCGATGTAGGACGGCTTGTCGCTGACATCGGCCTCGTCGAAGTTGGCCGGATGCCACGGCGCGAGCCCGGCGCAACGGCTGTCACCCCGGTCGCGTGGAGCCGGAGCCGGGAGATGGGCGATGAGTCGGCGGTGCTCGTCCGCGCCCGCGTGGACCCCGTAGGGCGTCAGGAACGCGAAGATCGGCTTGCTGGCGGGAGCCTGGCGAAGGAACGTCACCGCGTCGTTGGCGAAGACGTCCGTGCTGTAGTCGTTGGCGTCGTTGTCGTGGAACTCGCCGACGCCGTCGCGGACCAGTTGATAGTCGTAATAGCCACCGCCGAAGATCGAGGACCGCGACCAGCCCGGTGGCGTGAGATCAGCCAGCCGGCCGGTGAAGTTCAGGTACTTGCCGGAGATGATGGTCGTATAGCCGACCGCGTGGAGCTCGGTGGCCAGGGTCTCGGACGGGTCGAGCAGGGAGGAGTCGTTGGTGTAGACGCCATGATGGTCGGTGTACAGCCCGGTCAGGAAATTGGCACGGCCGGGACAGCACAGCGGGTCATTGCCGTAGTAGTTCGTCAGACGCAGGCCCTTGTCCAGGAACCACTGCTTGATGTGTGGCAGACGCTCCCAGACGCGCAGGTCCATCTCGGCGAGGTCATCGACCATCAGCACGACGATGTTGGTCCGCTTCGTCGTGGCAGTGCGAACCGGGGCCCGGGGGTCCACCACCAGGGGGCGCCCCGGGTCGTCCACCCAGTTCCGTGGGGGCTGCCTGGGGACGTAACTGTCGCTGTCGAAGCTGGCACCGGGTTCGATGGGCAGCGTCGGCAAGGCCGACGGAATCGGGCCGGCCGAGGCGGACGGGCCAGGCGAGCCTTCGGCCGCGGGCGAGCCGGCGGCGGCGGGAGAGCTCGGGACGGCGGATGAGGTCGGCATCGGTGAGAGCGATGGTGCCGGCGCAGCGCTGGCCGTCGGGCTCGTCGATGCGGCCCGTGGGCTGGCTTGTGGCGAGCCGGGGGGCGCCGAGGAGATGCTGACGCACGCGCTGATGAGAGCCACCAGGGCGCACAAGGCCGCCGCCGGCCGTCGTACCAACCCGCACTCTCCGTTCCTGGGCCGCGAGATGATGCCAGAGACGTGGCAAGCCGGCCGATCGTCGCGGCGCACTGGGTCGCGCCGTGTTCGAGCAGCCGGTCAGGATCAGGGCGGGTCGGTCAGCCCGAGCCGCTGTGCCAGCGTCGCCGCGCCGACCCGTCCGTCCACGCCCATCTTGCCGAGGATGTTCGAGACGTGCACGCTGGCCGTCTTGGGGCTGATGTACAGCCTCTCGGCGATCTCGCGGTTGCTCAGCCCAGCCGCGACGAGCACGAGCACCTCGCGCTCCCGCAGGGTCAGCCCGAATGGCACGGCCGGCGTCCCGGGCGCCTCGGGGGCGGGGCCATCTCCCTGGTGCAGGTGGAGGCGCGCCGCCCCGGCGAGCCGCTCGACCTCGCCCGCGAGTGGCGCCGCGCCCAGCGACGTCGCGAGCGCATGTGCGGCCCGCGCTTCCACGGTCGCTCGTTCCCTCCCTCCCCTGGCCATCACCAAGGCCTCGGCGAGGCGCCAGCGAGCATAGGCCTCGGCATAGGGGCGGGTCCCCTGGGCCGCGTGGACCGCCTCTCCCCAGGCTCGAGCCGCGTGGCCGGCGCTCGTGGCTCCCGTGCTGGTCGTGCCGCCGCCGGCGCCACTCGCGCCACTCGCGCCCCCGCGGATGGCCTCGGCGCGAGCCACGGCCAGCTCGACACGGAACGCCGCGGCGATGCCCGGCCGGTGCCGCAGCCGCGCGGCCGCCAGCTCGACCGACCCGCGCGGGTCGGCCGCGGGCACGGCCCCCGTCGCTCGCCCCACGATGACGAGGTCTGTCGCCGCCCGTGACGCCAGCGCCAGCAGCCGTCCCGCGGCTGCGTCGCGCAGCGCCGATGGATCGACGCTCGCGGTCGGACCCGCGGCGCTGGCTGGGCCCGCCGTGGTCGCCGGCGCCGTCGGTGGTCGCGGTGGCCGCCATCGACTCGTGGCCGGCGGCCGGCCACGGATCGAGGATCGTGCGCATCGCCACGTCCGGCCTTCCGCGCCAGAGCGCCAGCTCCGCGGCGGCAGCGGCCAGCCAGCCGACCCCCTCCCGGTCGGCCGTGCCCTGGAGCGCCAGCGCCGCCCGTCCGATGTCCTCCTCGGCAGCGTCGAAGCGCCCGCGACCGACGGAAAGGAGCGCGCGCGCCGCCAGCAGCGCCACTCGTCCGCTGCCCACGGGCCCGCCATCGAGGGCAGCGTCGACCCTGGACTGCGCGCCGTCCCAGCGCCCCAGCAGGTACGCGGCCCGGACGGCGGCCGCCTCGAGGACCGCGCCGAACGTGCGGCCCAATCCATGCGCGGCGGCCATCGCGGCCCCCTCGATGGCCAGCGCGAGCGCCTCCTCCGTGCGGCCGATCAGCTCCAGCACCGCTGACAACTGACCATAGGCAAGCGCCAGCCCGGTCAGGTGGCCCGTCTCCTGCGCGATCTTCATGGCCGCGCGCACATGCTCGACACCCGCGTCCGTCCGCCCGGCGAGCACGTCGCACCAGCCCAGGACACCCAGCGCGAGCGCCTCTTCCTGGCGCGCGCCGATGGCCCGGGCGATGGCCAGCGCCTCGGTCGCTTCACGGCGAGCCGGCCCCAGGCGACCCGCGAACAGCAGCAGCCCTGCATGGTGGCCAAGCGCCGTGGCCCGTGCCTGGCTCATCGGGCCGCTGCGCTGCTGGCGGACCGCCTTTGCGGCCTCGACGAGCGCGCCCTCGCGGTCGCCCGATTCCCAGAGGTACCAGCGCAGGCTGCCCTGCACGTACAGCAGCAGCGCCTCGTCAGCACCGGCCTTCGGTGCGGCCAGGATCCTCCCGGGCCAGCCCGATGGCCCGCTGGAAGTCGCCCGCACAGGCGGCTGCGTCGGAGGCGCGCTGGGCGAGGTGGGGTCGGTCGATGCCGACCCGGTCGTCAGCGTAGGGGACACGCTCCCACAGCACCAGTGACCGCTCGAAGTGCCGCGAGGCCTCGGCGAAGGCACAGGCTCGTTCGGCGGCGATGCCGGCCTCCACATGGGCCACCAGCGCATTCGCCTCCTCGCCCGCGGCATCCCAGTGGTAGGCCACCTCACCGGGGCCGCCGTGGTCCGTGGGGTCGGTCGTGAGCGCGCGCGCGAAGGCACCGTGGACCCGTTGCCGCTCGGTGGGCAGCAGATCGTCGGCCACGACCTCACGCAGCAGCTCGTGGCGGAACCGATAACTGTCCTGACCCGCGACGGAGACCCGCACCAGCACCCCATCCTGGACCGCGGCACGAAGCCCGCGCTCGACCTCGGGCGTGGTCATCCCCGAAGCTGCCCCCAGCAGCCGGTCGTCAAGGGTCGGGCCAGCCGCAGCGGCCACGCGCAGGAGCTCCAGCGTGCCGCCGGGCATGTGGGCGATGTGGGCGCGCATGACGTCTCGCAGCCGGGCCGAGACGGCCACGACGCGGCCGGGCGTCTGCGACCGGGAAGCGAGCAGCTCCTCGGCGTAGAAGGGGTTGCCGCCGCTGAGCGCTTCGATCCGCTCGACCACGTACGGCTCCACGGCCGCACCGGCGATGGCGACCACGAGGCGCTCCATCGCCGCGTGGTCGAGAGGCGCCAGCTCCACGCGGGCGACGGCGGGGTCGCGCTGGAGGTCGGCCAGGAAGGCCAGGGTCGGGGCGCGCGGAGCCACTTCGGTGGTGCGCAGTGTGAGGATGAGCAGCATCCGCCCGACGTGGAGGTTGTGGACGAGGAACGCCAGCAGGGCCAGGCTGGCCGCATCGGCCCACTGGATGTCCTCGACGATCACCACGGTCGGCCGGTCAGCGGCGAGCCGTTCGGCGACGCGCAGCAGGCTCTCGAAGAGGCGCAGGCGTTCGAAGGCCGCGCCCTCCGACGATGACGGGCGCCTGGCCAGCAGCGCCTCGCGCGACCTGGGCGGGCCCAGCTCCGGCATGATCTGTGCCAGCTCGCTCCGGGCCGGCCCCAGGATGGCGTCCCGCCGACCCGCCGGCAGCTCGCGGGCGAGGACGCGCAGCATGGCCACGAAGGGCAGGTAGGGCATGTCGGCGCCGACGGCCAGGCAGTCGCCCGACAGGACGTGGAGGCCGTCAGCGTCGGCGCGGCCGAGCAGCTCGGTCACGAGCCGGGTCTTGCCCACGCCGGCCTCACCGCCGACGACGACGATCCGCGGGCGCCCGCCCAGGGCGGCGTCGAGGGCGGCGCGCAACTGGCTCAGCTCGCGCTCACGCCCGACGGTGACTGGACTGGCGACGCCCCGAAACTGGCTGCCCACGGGCGGATAGTGCGCCCGTCAGCGTCGGGGGGCAACGCGGACGTGACGAATCGCGGAAGCACGGACCTTGCCGGCTGCAGGGGCATCGGCTCCTCGATCCGCGCCATCTGATCGCGCAACCGCCGCCGCGCCCGGTGCAGGCGCGTCCGGGCGGCAGGCTCGCTGATGCCCAGGTGGCCGGCGATCTGCTCCCCGGTCAGCCCGTCGGCGGCCAGGAGCAGCAGCCGCCGATCCTCGCAGGGCAGGGCCGCCAGGCCGCGGCGGAGGACGTCCAGGCGTTCATGGCCCAGCACGGCATCCTCGGTCGACGTGACCGCGTCGGGCGGACGCAGGCCCGCCACGACGCGGTCGGCGACCTTGACACGGCGAGCCCGGCTGACCACGAGGTTGCGCGCCACCTGGTGGAGCCAGGCTCCAGCGTCCTGTGGCGCGCGGCCGGCACGGATCTGGAGGTACAACCTCGTCAGGGCCTCCTGGCACAGGTCTTCGGCGATCGATGGGTCGCGGGTGAGCATTCGCAGCCGGCGCAGCAGCCCCTCCCCGTGGAGCCGGTAGGCTTCGATGAGCACGGCATGGGCATCGGTGGCGGCGCGTGACAGGCCCGGCAGGGCGACCGGCAGGCTGCTCACATATCCGGGGGCGGTGGCGTCCATCGTGGTCCTCGTAGCGTTCGCCAGCTGATCGCTGACCAACTGCCACGCTCGGACTAAGGACCCAGCGGCACATCGGGCGGTCGCCCTAGGGCCGGGCGATGGACACCTCATTTTCCGGCTGGGTTTGCCAGTCGCCGCGGGGCTCGATACGCTCGCGGCTTACTGTGGGTCCGCGGCGGGCCCCCCTGTGCCGCCAGCGATCGAGGCCGTGGTGCCGCTCCCCGCCCGACCCATCCGGCTCGGTCTCCGTGAGAACGCGGGGCAGTTCGCGCTGCTCGTGGGGGTCAACGCGCTGGTTGGCGGCATGATCGGCCAGGAGCGCACCGTCGTGCCCTTGCTGGCCCAGGATGTCTTCGCGCTTCCTGGCTTCACCGCGGCGATGACCTTCGTGCTGGCCTTCGGGCTGACCAAGGCGTTCTCCAACCTGTTCGCCGGTGCCATCGCCGACCGCGTCGGACGCAAGCCCGTCCTCGTCGCCGGATGGTGCATCGGGCTGCCCGTACCGCTCCTCCTCATGTGGGCGCCGTCGTGGTCGTGGGTCATCGTCGCCAATCTCCTGCTCGGCGTGAACCAGGGACTGACCTGGTCGAGCACGGTGATCATGAAGATCGACCTCGTCGGGCCGGCGCGCCGAGGGCTGGCGATGGGGCTCAACGAGGCCGCCGGCTATCTTGCGGTCGCCTTCACGGCGCTGGCCACCGGCTTCCTGGCGGCCCGGTACGGCCTCCGGCCGGCCCCGTTCTTCCTCGGCCTGGCGTACGCCGGGATCGGCCTCGGCGTCTCGGCGCTCTTCGTCCGCGAGACCCGCCATCACGTGGCGCTCGAGCAGGCAGGCCTCGGTCAGCTCGAGGGCCCGCCATGGCGCGACGTCTTCTGGCGCACGACCGTGCGTGACCGCTCGCTGTCGGCCGCCAGCCAGGCCGGCCTGGTCAACAACCTCAACGACGGCATGGCGTGGGGCCTGCTGCCGCTGTTCTACGCGGCCGCTGGCCTGTCCGTCGCCGAGATCGGCGTCCTCGCGGCCGCCTATCCGGCGGTCTGGGGCGTCACCCAGATCGGCACCGGCGCGCTCTCGGACCGCGTCGGCCGGAAGGGCCTCATCGTCGGGGGCATGCTGATCCAGGGTGCGGCCATCGCAGTCATCGCTGCCGGCTCGTCCTTCGGGACCTGGCTCGCTGCCGCTATGGTGCTGGGCCTCGGGACCGCGATGGTCTATCCCGTGCTGCTGGCGGCCGTCGCCGATGTCGCCGATCCGGCCTGGCGTGGCTCGGCCGTCGGCGTCTACCGGCTCTGGCGTGACCTGGGCTTCGTGGCAGGAGCCATCGTCGCGGGCCTGATCGCGGACGCCGCAGGGATGGCCGCGGCGATCTGGTTCGTAGGTGGCCTGACCGTCGTGTCCGGTCTGGTCGTGCTCGTTCGCATGCAGGAGACGAAGCCAGGCTCAGGAGGCGGCCTCGACCGGTAGACCCGCAGCAGCCCAGGCCTCGAACCCACCGGCGATATCGGCCGAACGTGAGAAGCCAAGGTCGAGCAGCGTGGCCGCGGCGATGCTCGAGCTGTACCCGTGGGCGCACACGAGGATGACCTCGCGCTCGAGGTCGGACAGCCGCGGGTCATCGTGCCCGGAATCCGGGTCGAGGCGCCAGTAGAGCACCGACAGCGGGACGTGGATCGAGCCCGGGATCACGCCGGTCTCTCGCCGCGAGTCGGCGCAGCGCGTGTCGATGAGCAGCGCACCGTCAACCATGGCGCGTTGAGCAGCGGCGGGCTCCAGTCGCACGATCCGCGACCGCGCATGCTCCAGGAGATCGGTCACGGTCCGGCGGGGCGCCCTGTCCATCCATCGATCGTATGGTCGGCGTCAATCTGCCCAGCCGCGCGGTGACCCGGGAAAGGATGAACCCCGGGGGCGGGACCCGGGGTTCAAGTCAGGAAACATGGTTGCGGGGGACGGATTCGAACCGCCGACCTTCGGGTTATGAGCCCGACGAGCTGCCGCTGCTCCACCCCGCGACCTCGGAGTGTACCCCATGGGCTTACACAGCGCTACGGCGACCCGCACCCGACTCTCGAGCCCTCAGGCCACGCCGACGCTCCGCGCCCGCCAGGCCTCGAGGCCGACCACCCCGACCGGCTCGATGGCATCGGCAAGGTCGAAGCCGAAGACCTGCGCGTAGAACGACAGCTCCGCCTCATGCGAGCGGCGCTGGTTCTCGGCGCGCCGGAAGCCGTGGCCCTCGCCCTGGAACAGCAGGTACGCGTGGGGCACGCCGTTGCGCTCCATGGCCGCCACCAGCTCGTCCGCCTGCGCCTGCGGCACGACCATATCGTCTGCGCCCTGGAGCACGAGCACGGGGCAGCGAACGCGGTCGACGAAGTGGATGGGTGATCGCTCGCGATAGACCGCCACTTCGGACGGGTAGGGTGCCACGATGAGGTCGAGATAGCGGGACTCGAACTTGTGGGTGTCGCGGGCCAGCGCCTCCAGGTCGCCGACCCCGAAGTAGCTGGCGCCGGCCGCGAAGACATCCCCGAAGGTGACGGCACAGAGCGTGGTGTAGCCTCCGGCGCTGCCGCCCGTGATGGCCAGCCGCCGCCGGTCGGCCAGCCCCTGCTGGGCCAGCCACAGCGCCGTGTTCGTGCAATCGTCGAGGTCGACGATCCCCCAGCGCCCCCGCAGCCGGTCACGGAACTCGCGGCCGTAGCCGGTGCTGCCGCCGTAGTCCACGTCGACGACGGCAAAGCCCCGGCTGGTGAGGTACTGGAAGGCGAGGTCGAGGCGGCGATCCGTGTTCGCCGTCGGGCCGCCATGGGTGGCGACCACCAGCGGCGGCGTCTCCCCCTCCGGAGCTGCCCAGCCCGGATTCGTGGGCGGGTAGTAGAAGGCGAAGGCGGTCAGCCCGCCCGTCGTGGGGAACTCGACCAGCCGTGGCACCGAGAGGTACGTCGCGGTCGACCTTCAGCGCCGCCGATTCGCGGACCCGCGCGCCTGCGCCGGTGGCCAGGTCCAGGAGCACGATCGCGGAGGGCTCAGTGGGCTGGTGCGCCACGAAGGCCGCCCGGCCACCCCGGACGGAGAGGCCGCTGAGGTCCGTGGCATCGGTCGCGACGGCGCGCGGCAGACGGCCCGGCTCGACCACCAGGAGCTGGTCCCGGCCGCGGGAGCGGGCCACGGTCACGGCGCGCCCGTCACCGTCGAAACCCAGCCAGCGCATCGCGAACACCCACTGGGGTCCGGCGCACTCGGCCTCCATCGGAGCCAGCGCTTCGACATCGGCTCCGCCTTCGCGCCAGCGATAGAGGTTCCACCAGCCCGTCCGGTCGGAGGCGAAGGCCAGGCTTCCGTCGGGCGCCCAGGCCGGCCCGGCGATCGATTCGGTCGGCCCTCCTGCGACCCGTTCGGAGGAGGTCACCGAGCCATCCGGCCCCAGCCGCCCGACCCACAGCTCGGAGCCGTCCCAGGGCATGTTCGGCCGGTCCCAGGTGAGCCACGAGAGCCGCGTGCCGGATGGGTCGAGGCGGGGGTGGCTGAAGAAGTCGTGGCCGTCCACCAGCGTCGTGACCGTCCCGTCGGCCAGCGACACGGCCGCCACGGTGTTGAGTGGCTCCTCGCCATCACGCCCGTGATCCTCGACGATGGCCAGGACGCGGCGGCGTCGGGTGTCGATCTCAAGGTCGGCGAATCGGAGATCCCCTGGCGCGGTGATGGGCTCAGGGGCGCTGACCGCCGTGGCCTGCCGGTAGAGGCGCCCGTCCACGAAGTGGGAGAAGAGCACGAGCCCGCCCGCCACCGTCCATGCGCCACCACCGTACTCGTGCACCCGGTCGCGAACGTTGAAGCCAGCCGGGGTGACGTCGGCCAGCGACCCGTCGGGAGCGCGTCGCATGAGCACGACGCGACCGCCTTCCTGCGGTCGGCCCTCGAGGAAGTAGAGAGTCCTCGCCGTCGAAGCGCGGGTCGCTGAGCGACCGGCCGCCGGCCACGACCACGTCGGCGCTGATGGGCGAGGGCCACGAGCCGTAGGGCGCGATCCGTCGTTGGGTCATGCGAAGCTCCTGTGTCTAGGCGATGGTGACGATGACGAGGTCGCTGCCCGCGCCATCGGTGAGCACGAGCTGGCGCACCTTGAGCTTGGCTGGCGCCTCGAGCGTGACGGTCCCCGTGCGAGTCTTGCCGGCCGCCAGCGTGCCCGTGCCCAGGGCCGGCGCCGGATCGTTGGCACCATGCCAGGGATAGCGCTTGCCGTTCTTGTCCAGTGCGAACCAATCCGATGCCGAGTAGTCGAGGGCGGCCGTGGCGTCGTACTCCACGGTCACCACCAGCCAGCGGGTGCCGCCCGGCGGCGCGCGGCCGTCGAGCGTAGGCACGAACTCCGCCGACGAGACTGTCACGGTCCCGACCTGCCGGCCACCCTGGACGAGGGCCGCGGGCTCAGCCAGGTCCACCTCGATCGGACCGCTCGGCACGATGTCGGTGGGTGCCGTGGTGGGGGTCGGCCGCGCCGTGGGGCGGGGCGTGGCGGTCGGGCTGGGCGAGGGCGACGGGGTCGCCGCGGCGGGGCCCGGACGGACCACCACCAGCAGCAGGAACGCAACGATCGCGAAGCCGGCCAGGAGCAGGACCAGGAAGGCCAGGGCGGACAGCCCGCGGAGGTCGCCACGTCGCTCGACCAGGCGCGGGTCGTCGCGCAGCCCTCGGGGCGCAGGCCGCTTCGGCACTCGGTCTCCCTGCTGGTGATGCGCGGCCCTGGGACGGTGGCGCGTCTGCGGCGACCGTCCACCGGCCGCCCGCACCGGGGTATGTTGCCGTGTCCGCGGCGATGCGTCTGCGCGCGACCCATCCCTGATGCGTCGCGAGGCACGTCGCCCCGAAGCAGGCCGCCCTAGGGTTCGCTCTCGGGGCGGTAGGGGGCCTTGCCGTCGATGTCGCCCACGAACTCGGGCCGCCTGGGGTGGTCGAGCATCTGGCGGATGGCCAGCGATCTCACCGATGTGGAACCAGTAGTGGTAGGTCACCCGGCGCAGGCAGGTGCCCACGGTCCTGGGGCTCGGGCTGCCACGCAGTTGCTCCAGCAGCGCCGGCGGCTTCAGGTCGTCGAGGTGCGGGTTCGTGGCGGCCGTGATCGACCGCCAGGCAGCCAGCATCTCGGAGAGCGGCGGCGTGGTGGCCGGGCCGCCGCTGGCCACGATGGTGTTGAGCTCGGGGTGCGGCGTCTCCCCGTGGAGTCGGGTGAGCCAGTAGAGCTGCTCGTGCCAGGCGAGGTGGCCCACGATCCAGCCCATCGAGTTCATGGGCCCGAACCGGCGCAGCCCGTCAGTTTCCGGGACGCCGCGCAGCGCGCGCAGCCACTCCGAGCGAGTGAACCGGAGCTGGTCGACAAGCGGCTGCGCCACGGCGTCCGCGCGGTCAGATCGTCAGCGCCGTGAACGTGCCCGTGGCGGGGTCATAGATCTCGGCATTGGCGAGGGGGTCGCTCGACCCGGCCTGACCGAGGGCGGTGTCCCCGCCGATGAGCAGGACGCTGCCGTTCGGCAGGATGCTCGCGGTGTGCCCGGCGCGGGGCTTGACCGGGTTGCCGATCGTGGCCGTCCACGTCCCGCTGCCAGGGTCGTAGAGTTCCGCAGTGGAGCTGGGCTGGCCGGTCGCGTCGATGCCCCCGACGACCAGGACCTTGCCGTCGTTGAGCAGCGTGGCCGTGGCGAGCAGCCGGCCCGCCGCCATCGGGGCGGTGGCGGTGAACGTGCCGCTGCCGGGATCGAACAGGTCGGCGGAGGCCAGCAATGCGCTCGGATCGGTCCCGGAGCCGCTGCTCTGACCCTTGGCGATGCCCCCGATGACCAGGACGTGGCCGTCTTTCAGGAGCGTCGCCGTGTGCAACGCGCGGGGGCTGGTCATGCTGCCGGTGACCGTGAATGCCTTCGCGTCTGGGTCGTAGACCTCGGCCGTGGCCAGGACGTCGGTATCCGAACCGCCGGCGATGAGCACGTGGCCATCCTTGAGCAGCGTGGCGGTCTGAAGGGCACGCCCGCTCGAGAGCGTGCCGGTCGACGAGAACGTTCCGGTCCCCGGGTCATACAGCTCGGCGGACGCCAGTGGCGGCGGGGTGTTCTCGTTGCTGCTGCCCATCGAGACCTCGCCGCCGCCCGCGACGAGCACGTGGCCGTCGTTCAGGAGCGTGGCGCTGTGGGCGCTGCGGCCCGCGGCCATGTCGCCCGTCGGCGTCCAGGTCCCGGTCCTGGGGTCGAACAGCTCGGCAGAGGCCAGGGCCGTGCCGCCCTGGGGGTTCGTGAGGCCACCGAGGCTCAGGGGAGCGGGGCTGCCCGTGCTGCCGGTGCCTGCCATGCCGGCGCCACCCGCCATCAGGACGCGGCCGTCGCTCAGGAGCGTGACGGTGTCGAGGAAACGAGGCGTCGCCGGCATCGCGATGGCGGTCAGCGTCCGTGTCGCGGGGTCGAAGATCTTGGCCACAGGGCCCGCCATGAGAAGGACGCGGCCATCGGAGAGGATCGTCGCCGTCTGGCACCCGACCACCATGACGACCAGCGCGACCAAGGCTGCGAGCGACCTGCGTTGCATCGATGACCTCCCAGACGTGGCATCCGAATTGTTGCAGCGGATCGTAGGCCCGCGTCGAGCGGGCGTCAACGAAGGCCCGGTTCGGGCTGGTTCGGGGCCTCAGGCGGGCCTCGTTCGCGAGCCGCGGCCTCGCTCGCGAGCCGTGGCGCGCCCGGGAATGGGTCCCTTCCCGTTCGGGTCATGCTCGGCGAGGGCGCTGCGCCGCGGCAAGGGCACGATCCCGTTCGGGGCATGGTCCGCGAAGGCGGCGCGCCGCCGCGACGTCGCTCCCCTCGCGTGCCGGGCATCGGCCCACCCGATGAGCAGCGATCCCCGGCCGAGCGATGTGTGGGAGCGCTGCCGCGGCGGCCGACCGGCACGGCCATCGGCTCGTGCGGAACGAATTGCCGGATGGCGGACGCCATATGCAAGGACCTCACCCGCCTGCGTCGAGGTCACGGGCGAGGAGTTCCATCAGCAGGCCGTCGTGCCAGCCTCCACCGTCCGCGTCACGCTCGTAGTCGCGCATCGTGCCAACCACCCGGAAGCCCACCGAGGCGTAGCAGCGGATGGCCGCCTCGTTGTCGGCGGCGGGGTCGATGACGAGCCGGTGGTGGCCGCGATCGGTGATGAGATGGCGGCACAGGGTCCTAACGGCGTCGCGGCCGAGACCGCGGCCGTGGACGACGGGGTCGAGGAAGATGTCGATCGCCGCGTGGCGGTACTGCGGCGTGTTCTCCTCCCAGTGCTGGATCGATCCCCACGACGCGGTCCTTGAGCGCGACCACGAAGCAGGTCGTCTCCGGGTCGTCGAAGGGCCAGTCGGCCGCCAGGTCGGCGTCGACGTCTCCCCATCGGCGCCAGACCTCGTCCGTGCAGCGTATCCGAACCAGTTCAGGGACGTGCTCGCGCGAGACCGGCCGAAGCACGACCGTCTCACCCGACAGCACCACCAGATCTGGCTGCTGCTCGTTGACCTCGCGATCGATATCCATCGGCCGATCCTACGACGGCTGGACGAGCAGGGCGGACGCAGCCCCGCGTTATGGGCGGTCGCTCAGCGGGGGCGGCCCTCCTTGAGGGCTTCGACCGATCTGGAGACGCGCCGCTGGCGCGTCTCGGGCGTCCTGGCGCCGTCGATCTGTAGCACGTGCCACGACTTGTTGCTGTAGGACAGGGCGTCGAACGTCCGTCGCGCGGTCGGCTCGGCGTCGAGCGCTGCGGCGAGGTCGGCCGGGACCGTGACCTCGCGGGGCGCCGTGTCGAGCTCGATGTCGACGTCCACCTCGTCGCCCCCGGCCACGCCGGCGCCGGCACGGTTCGCCGCGCTCACGCCGAGCATGAACACGCCGCCCATGACGGCCACGGTGCTGCGGTAGGTATAGCCTCGGATGGTGACGTGGACGGGTGGTCTCTTGCCGGCCCCGAGCGCCTCCACGACCTCATCGGGGACCTGGATCCCGGTGGCGGTCTTGTCGCTCTGGAGAATGGTCGTGCGGAAGCGCATGGGCGGTGTCCTCGAGTCGGTGATGGTGGCTCGCTGGCCGTCAGTTGCCGAAGAACTCCGCCACCACCGGGGTGATGACATCGGGCGCCACGTTGTGCTGCTGGTCGGGCAGCGTCTGCATTCGACCGTCCGGCAGCGCAGCCGCGAGCGCCGTCGCCGTCTCCAGCATGAACGGGAAGCTGGCCCCGCCTGCCATCACCAGGGTGGGTGCGGTCACCCTCGCCGCCCGATCGGTCGGCAGCGAGTAGTCGCCCATGATGGTGGCGTCGTATGCCAGGGTGTGCGCGAGCGCCACCTGCCCAGCCCAGAATGGCTGCGACCTGGCGTAGGCGACGAATTCGGGCGGCAGCCTCACCACCTGGGACATGAAGTATTCGGCCGCATCGGCTCGGCGGCCCTCCGCGATCATCCGGTCGTACTGCTCCACCTGGTCGACGGGCGGCCTGGCCGTCGGGTCGAGGATGTATGGCGGCTCCCAGAGGGCCAGTTTCGTGATTGCCAGCCCGCTTGCGGCTGCCTCCAGCGCGAGGGCCGCACCGGACGAGGCGCCGTACAGGCAGGCCGACCCGCCGGCGGCCACGATGACGGCGGCGATGTCCTCGACCTCGCGCCCGACGGCGTAGGGCGGCGTGTCACCGCTGTCGCCACGACCCCGACGGTCGTAGTTGAAGACGGTGAAGGCACTGGCCAGGAGCGCCGCGACGCCGGCGTTCGACGTGCGGTCGACGGAACCGCCGCACACGAGGATGACGGGCGGCCCTTCGCCCAGCCGGTCGAACGCGATCGGGGTACCGTCCTTCGAGGTCACGTGCTCCAAGTGTCATGCCGCCTTCTCCGCGAAGCGGGCGGCGAGCCACGCCTGCCACGCCTCTGGGCCGCCCCTTGTCGAGGTCATCCCGGTAGATGTGGTGGCCCGCGTACACCACCCCCATCGGCGCATACAGGAAGCGATACAGAGCGTCGTCGGTCCTGATGCCCACGATGCGCGGCGAGACGAAGTCCACGACGCCTTCGATGGGCGCCACCCCATCGACCGTGAGGCGCAGGGGGTCGCCCTCGGCAGTCTCGGCAGTCACGCCAAGGGCGGCCCTGAGGGCGTCGACCGCCGCCTGCCCGTCGCCCGTCACCGGCTGGTAGGCGGCGACCACCGCCGCTCGTCGGCCACGAAAATGGGCGAGATATTGCGCCATGAGGTGGAGATACATGAAGTCGCCCTCGTTGAGGGCTTCATATTCTGCCTCCCAGTCGTCACCCAGGAACCCGCTATGCACCAGGCGGACGACGGTGCGGCCGCCGTCCCGGCGCCTCGATGACGTACTCCATGGCGTGCAACGAGCCATCCGGCGCCACCTCGCCCCGGTGGGCGAAGTGGCGGGGCGGCTCCCAGGTGGTCACGGTGGAGACCCCGATCTCGCCACCGAAGGCCAGCCGCACCGTCCCGCCCAGTCGTCGCTCGACCTCGTTCCCGGTTCCGACGAACCAGCCGTCCATGCCCTCGCCAGTGGTGATCGCATCCCAGATCACATCCGGGCTCGCCTGGACCTCGATCTGCTTGCGCACCTCGAATGGATTCGCCATCGTCAGGATCCCTTCCTCTTCGCTCTCGACCATGTCAGCCTTGACGCTCGGGTGGATGGCCACGATCACGCGGTGGTCTCGCCCGCCGACCGCGGTCGTGTCGTGGTACCGGGCGAGGAGCGTGGCGACGGTGCTTGCCAGCTCCTCCGCGAAGGCGGCCCGATCCGCCGGGGTCGCGAACCTCACCTCGCCGTCCATGGCGAACGTGGCGACCCGCCGGCGGGCCCTGGCAGCGCCCACGATGAGCGCCCCCACGTCCCGTACGAGCCGAGCCGCGACCGCCAGCAGCCAGTAGGCGGACAGGCGGTCCGGGGAGCGCGCGGGGTCGGGCTGGACCGAGGCCAGGGCGGTCGGCGAGATGACGTACGACGCCGCCGTCGCCCGCATCACCCGCTCGGTCACGTTGCCCTTGCGGCGCTCCTCGACCAGTTCCACCAGCCCATGGCGCTCGAGCGCCCTCAGGTGGTAGTTCACCTTCTGCCGGGGCAGACCGACCCTGCCCGCCAGCATCGTCGCCGAGCTCGGCTGCGTCAGCTCAGCCAGAAGGAGCGCGCGAACCGGGTCCAGGGAAGCCTCGGCGGCGGCGGGGTCCTCGATGACTGCGATGTCGAGCATGGCGCGCATCCTCTCACCGACAATCTTTCTTGTCAAGACTACCAGAATGGTCGGCTCACCGACGACTGAGGAGCGAGAACTGACGTCGTTCCAGCTCCCGGCTGACGTGAGCCTCGTTGCCGGGCCCGCCTGGCGGGCGTCGAGGGATGAGTACGTCGCTTCGCGCGGTCCTCGTGTGGTCGTCGCCCGGGGTCAGGCGCTCAGCGCACCCAGGCTGATCAGCGCCGCCCCTGTCACCGCCAGGCCGACGCCGACGAGGCGCAGCGGCGACAGTCGCTCGTGCAGCATCGCGCGGGCGAGGAGGACAGTGCCCACCGGGGCCAGCGAGGCCAGCACGACGGTCGACGACAGCGTGCCGAGCGCGTTCGCGACGATGTAGCAGAACGATCCGCCGGTATCACCCAGCGCGGTAAGAAGGCCCAGTGACACGGCGATCCGTGGCACCCGCCGCATGGATCGCCGCCGGCGCACAGAGACGAAAGCGATCGCGCCGGAGACCACCGCGAGGCTGGTGATCCGGACGCTGACAAGCGTCCAGACAGTCCCCGCGCCTGCGTCGTGCGCGTGGTCGACAGCGAGGAAGAAGCCGGCGGATCTCCAGGCCGGACACCAGGATCAGCAGCCACTCCCGTGCCCGCGACCCGTGGAAGGTCGCCAGCGCGGGTGTCCCGAGACGCCGATCAGGCAGCGAGATGACGACGATCGCGACGGTCGCGACGACGAGCCCGGCTGCGAGCAGGAGGCCGATCCGGTCGCCGCTCACCACTCCCACGACCGCGGGCACCGACACGGCCACGAGCGCGGCCAGCGGCGCGACGAGACCCATGGTTCCGCGCGACAGCGCCAGGAAGAGGCATCCCACCCCCACCAGCCCGGACGCTCCGCTCGCTGCCGCCCAGACGAGCGCCGCCGGCTCCGGGATGGCCTCGCCCGCGAATGGCAGCAGTGCCAGACTCAGCAGCGTCCCGTACACCTGCACCATCAGCAGCGTGACCAGCACCCCTGCTGCGCGGCTGGTGACGCCGCCGACGAAGTCCGTGGCACCCCACGCCCCCGCCGCGAGGAGGGCGAAGAACGGCCCCGCGAGATTCACCTGGTCCCGGCTCGGAAGACCTGGACCACGAAGCCGCCGAAGACCATCGCCCGGAATCTACCGGAGCTGCCGAGGCACGCGGGTATCCACCAAGAGGCGAGCCAGCCATCCCCGCGCACCCCGTCGGCAAGGCGACAGGTCGATCGGTCGCGTGCGCGCCCCTCCGGCTGACGGATGTTCGATCGCATGTATGTCCGCGGCTCGATGGCTGCGCGCACCTCGCCGGGGGATGATCGACCGACAAGGAGGGGCCACATGAGCCAGCATCGGATGGACTACCTCGTCGGGCAGCACCAGCAGGCGCTGGCGCGCGAGGCGGCTGAGCAGCGTCTCGCGCGCCTGGCCAAGGCCGCGCGGCAGGACGGGCGTGAGGCGCGCCCAGGGCGCCGTCTGCGTTGGCCCACGCTGCCTTCATTCCGGCTCAGCCTGCGGGCGCATCGTCCGGCCGGGCGCGTCAACCTCCAGCCGAGGTAGCCGAGTCGAGGAGGCCGCCAGCCGGACCCCTCAGACTGGCGACAGGACCGTGCAGCGGAGGGACTCGACCTGTTCGAAGTCGCGGTCGAAGGTCAGCAAGCGGCCGCCGCAGTCCACGGTGGCAGCGGCGATCCAGATGTCGTTCACCGGGATCGGCGTGCCGGCCCGCCGGAGCCTGGCGAAGATCTCTGCCCGTACCGATGCGCCACCTCGCGGGTCATCTCCAGCACCGATACGAACGGCTCGGCAAGGAACTCCGCCAAGGTCACGCGATTCTCCGTGGCCCTGCTGCCTAGCTCGAAGGCTGCTTCGAGCTCGCCGATCACGACGAACGGCAGCAGCACGATCTCGGCTGCCGCGACGAGGTCGAGCACCTGGGCGTGGCCGATCCGCATGTGCGAGTAGGCGGAGGTGTCCAGGACGAGTCGGTCGATCGGCTCAACGCCAAGAACTTCGTCGACCTTTCGCTGGGCCGCCACCGCCCCGGAGAACTCGGCGAAGTCCGCGGGGGTCCAAGTGGCATAGCGGGCCAGCCGACGCCGCCTCTCGTCCAGTCCCATCGCGTCCTCGAGGATCTGGTTCATCGTCGCGTTTACGCTCTGGCCGCGAGCGCGGCTCAGTCTCTCGAGGCGGCCGATGACCTCGTCCGAGACTCCCCGCACCGTCAATTGCCTGCTCATGCCTGCATGCTAGCACGATGGTGCAGGCACGCCTGCGTGTTCGCGCGGGCCGATCCCATCGGATACGTTCCGAGGCCACGCGCACGCGATGGGTCCGCAAGAGTGCGGATGCCGGCGACCGCCGGCGACCGCCTACACTCCCGCCCAGCGGGCCCATCGGAGCCGGGCGCGCACGACTCGAGAGATAGCGCATGGATGACTCGGGCACGGGCGGCGGGCCAGGGCTCGATCGGCCGGCCGCTCCAGCGAGGCCTGGCTCGGCTCACCTGGTCGAGCCGGTGGAGCCGACCAGCGAAGGGGCGGACGAGCGCGAGCCGGAGGAAGGCACGGCGCTCTGCCTCTCGGGCGGCGGCTCGCGGGCCCTGCTGTTCCACACGGGAGCGCTGTGGCGGATCAACGAGCTCGGCCTCCTGCCCGGCCTCAAGCGCATCTCGAGCGTGTCGGGCGGCTCGATCGCGGCCGGCGTCCTGGCGGCCCACTGGGCCGATCTGGGGTTCGGAGACGATGGCGTCGGCACCGGGTTCGAGCGCACCTATGTCGCGCGCGTCAGGGCCTTCACCAGCAAGACCATCGACGCGCGAGTGTTCATCCGGGGGGTGCTCCTGCCAGGCTCGACGGCCCAGGCCCTGGCGGGCGCGCTGGCGGACGAGCTGTTCGCCGAGCTGACGCTCCAGGACCTCCCCGATCCGGGCGCGGCGCCCCGCTTCGTCTTCAACGCCTCCAACCTCCAGTCCACGGCCCTATTCCGCTTCTCCAGGCCGTATTGCGGTGACTACCGCATCGGCCGCATCCTCGACCCGACGTTCCGCCTCGCCGACGCGGTGGCGGCGTCGTGCGCCTTCCCGCCCTTCTTCGCGCCGCTCGAGCTCGACCTGCGCGGCCAGGACGTGGTGGCCGACGAGGGCAGCGACCTGAGCCATGCGCCCTACACCAGTCGGGCGCTGCTCGCGGACGGCGGCGTCTACGACAACCTCGGGCTCGAGACCATCTACAAGCGGTATCGGACGCTGCTCGCCAGCAACGGCGGCGGTCACACCGAGGCGGATCCCGACCCCGCCACCGACTGGCCGCGCCAGACCCTGCGGGTGATGCAGCTCCTCGATGCCCAGGTGCGCAGCCTCCGAGCCCGCATGCTTATGCACGCCTTCCGGACGGGAGAGCGAATGGGCACCTACTGGGGCATGCGCACGGACATCGGCGACTATGGTGTCGTCGGCGCGCTGCCCTGTCCGCCGGCCGCCACACGCGCGCTGGCTGCGCTCCCGACGCGGCTCGCCGAGGTGCCGACCACCACCGCGGAGCGGCTCATCAACTGGGGTTACGCGATCGCCGACGCCGCGCTCCGAGCCGACCTCGCGCCGGGGGCCGACCCGCCGGCGGGGTTCCCGTATCCGAAGGTCGGCGTCGGATGAAGCTAAGGGAGGTCAGCCGTGGCTGAGCGAGGGCCGATGCTGGGCGAGGCGGTCCTCAAGCTGCAACCCAAGCTGCGCATGTTCGCCAACGGCAGCACCGAGGTGAACCTCGTCCGAGCCGAGCAATGCTCAGCCATCGCCATCGACCCGTCGCGGGTCGACGAGGCGGTCCTCAAGAAGCTCCGACCGCGGACCGAGCTCACGGTCATGGCCGATCTCGCCGACCTTCCCCGGGGCTCGGTCGACCACGTGGAGCCGGGCGTCCTCGCCAACGTCTTCATCCAGACGACCCCCGGTGACGACACCACCGCCAGGTTCGAGGGCGAGACCGCGAGGCGTGGCCACCTCGTCACGGCAGTCATGCCACTGGAGCGGCTGCAGGAGACGGCAGGGCGTCGCGATGTCTCCTGGATCGAGGTGGGCGAGGAGCTCCGGAGACCGCGCCCGCGCCTCGAGAGCGGTGCCGTGTCGGCCCCGGGTCCGGCGCAACGGGCGGTTCCCCACGATGACCGCCACGCCTTCGGCGAGCGGACGCTCATCGGGCATCATCGACGTCCAGGGCTTCGACTTCGCGCACCCGGACTTCCTCGACGACGACGGCGATACGCGCTTCGTGCGCATCTGGGACCAGGGCGGCGACAACCGCCCGACCCGCCCAACCGCGATCGGCCCGTTCGACGGAGTTCACCTACGGCGCCGAGTTCCGCAAGGAGCACCTCGACGCGCGCTCGACGCGCCCGCCGCGCCGTCCCGGCCACGACGCTCGAGCCGCAGTCGCAGATGGACGAGGGCTCGCACGGCACGCACGTCGCGAGCATCGCCGCCGGCAACCGCGGCGTCTGCCGGACGCGCGCCGATCGCGGCCGTGCTGATCTCGCTGCCCGAGGACGACGAGGACCGGCGCCGCTCGTTCTACGACTCGACCCGCCTCGCCGCACGCCGTCGACTACCTGATCGCCGGTCGCCGACGAGCTGGGGCTGCCGGTCTCGATCAACGTCAGCCTCGGCACCAACGGCCACGCGCACGACGGGAGCAGCGCCGTCAGCCGCTGGATCGACGCGGCGCGCTGACCCGCCGGGACGCAGCGTGTGCGTGGCGGCCGGCAACGCCGGGCAGGAGGCGGCGCAGAGCGCCGGACGACCTCGGCTACGTCATGGGGCGCATCCACACCAGCGGCCGGGTTGCCGCGCGCGGGCTCGACGTGCCGGCATCGACTGGGTCGTGGTCGGCAACGGCGATCATCGACGTCTCCGAGAACGAGCTCGAGATCTGGTACAGCCCGCAGGACCGCTTCGCGGTCCCGGTCACGTCGCCCGACGGCGCGGCCATCGGGCCGCTGAGCCCCGGGCGAGTTCATCGAGAACCGGCAGCTCGCCGACGGC
This sequence comes from uncultured beta proteobacterium, assembly GCA_963823215.1. GTDB lineage: Bacteria > Pseudomonadota > Gammaproteobacteria > Burkholderiales > Casimicrobiaceae > CAIWHR01. The sequence continues at coordinate 450,869 of CAWGKT010000007.1, read as the reverse complement.
AGCTTCGTCAGCATCTACAACGAGCTCTACCACCCGGCCAACGGCGCCAACTACATGGCCTTCTACCTGACTCCCTATCCGCGGCTCGACCGCACCGTCGTCGGCGTCCGGCCGGGCACATGGCTGGTGCGCCTCCACGGCCTCGACGTGCGCGACGGCCGCTTCGACGGCTGGATCGAGCGCGACGACCCGCCGCGCATCGGCGCGAGTCGGGACAGCGGGAAGCCTGGCGCTTCCCGTCGTTCTTCTCGCGAGCGCTCCAACGTCGACCATGTCGTCGGTGAGCTCGCTCGCCTGCGGCCAGCGGCGTCATCGCGGTCGGCCAACCTCGACGAGGAGGCGCGAGCGCATCAACGTCACCAGCAGCCAGGGGCCCGACGCGCGACGGGCGCTCCAAGCCCGACGTCGCCGCGCCGGGCACCGACATCGTCGCCGCGACGGGCCTTCTCGCGAGCCGCGGAGCACTGGATCGCGATGAGCGGCACCAGCATGGCGAGCCCCTACGTGACCGGGGTGGTCGGCCTGATGCTGGCGTCGAGCCGCGCCTCACCGGCGGCCCAGATCACGGGCATCCTCCAGCGCACGTCCCGACCGCTGCCCGCGGCGCGACTTCGACTGGTCGACCGACGCCGGCTTCGGTCGCATCGATGCCGAGGCGCGTGCATCGAGGAGGCCGCCACGGTGAACAGCCACACGGACCGCACGGCATGAAGCTCACCGTCTTCCAGTCGGGCAAGGGCGACTGCCTCCTCCTCGAGAGCGCCGGCGGGCACGCACGTGCTCATCGACGGTGGCGTCCGCGACGCCTACCGAACCCATGTCGCGGCCGCGCTGGGCGCGCTCCGCGACAAGGGCACGGACCTCGACCTCGTCTGCGTCTCCCACATCGATGACGACCACATCGCGGGCGTGCTCGCAACTCCTCGACGACGACGGTCGCCTGGCGCGTGCACGACTACCAGCTCGCCCACGGCAACCCCACGCATGCCCGTCCCAAGGTGCCGCGGCCGCCGGAGGTGAAGCGCATCTGGCATAACGGCTTCGGCGAGCAGCTCGCCGATGTCGCCGCCCCCGCGGCAGCGATGCTCGAAACGACGGCCGAGACCCTGTCGGGCGCTGCAAACCCGCAGGTCCGCCAGGCGGCCGTCTTCCATCGAGAGCTCGCGGACAGCGTGCCGGAGGCCATCCACCTCGCCCGCCGCGCCAGCCCTGAACAGCTCGACATCCCCATCAATCCCGGCTTCGACGCCGGCGTCGTGGTCATGGGCAAGCCCGCGGTGACGCGCAAGGTCGGGTCACTGACGATCCGCCTCCTGGCACCCGCCCAGATCGACCTCGACAACCTGCGCGAGGACTGGCGAAAGTGGCTGCGGGCCCACGAGGCCGAGCTGGAGGAGATCGCGCGCGAGGCTCGGGCCGACGCCGACTCCCTGGGCCAGAGCGAGGTCGAGCGGCTCCTGGCGCCGCTCATCCAGCAGGCCGACGCCCTGGGCGACCGCACGAAGGTGACGCCGCCGAACCTGGCCTCGATCATGTTCGCCGTCGACGAGGCCGACGTGCGCATCCTGCTCACGGGCGACGGCCATGGCGACGACCTCCTGGCAGGCCTGCGCGCCCGCGACATGCTGAGTGCGGGCGGCGGCCTCCACGTCCAGTTGCTCAAGGTCCAGCACCACGGCTCGGAGAACAACATCACCGAGGCCTTCTGCCGGGCCATCACGGCCAACCACTACGTCTTCTGCGGCAATGGCGAGCACGAGAACCCGGACCTGCGCGTCCTAAGGGCCATCGCAGCGTCGCGCATCGGGGGGCCGGCCGAGCTCAGCGCCAACCCGGAGGCCGGGCAGCCCTTCACGTTCTGGTTCAACAGCAGCTCGCAGGTGACGCGCGCCGAGGCGGTCGACCACATGCGCGCGGTGGAGGCGGAGACCGCGACGCTCGTGGCGGCCTCGAACGGTCGGTTGACCGTCCACTTCCTGACCGACGACTTGTTCGAGATCGACCCAGGCGCCTGACGGGTCGACCGCATCGGCCGGCCTGGTACCAGCTCCGCACGTCAGGTCTTTGAGGTCCAACGCCCCTGCCGCTCACGCCCGCGCTCGATCCGATTCGCGATGAGGGTCCAGCCGCGTTCGTGGTCTCCCACGCGCGGATCGCACTCGACCATGGTCTCCGTCGTCGCGGTCGGGCGAAGGAAGTCCGCCAGCGCGGCCGCGTCGAGCCACTCGCCGAAGACCACATCCGGCGTCGCGGGGAGGGTCCGTCTCACGATCACGATCGCCGGGTTACGGTCGGTCACTCCCGGTCCAGCGTGCGTCGTTCGAGTCGATCCGCCAGCGCGTCGGCCCGAGCTGACCAGAAGGCGGACTGCTCCCGGAATCCAGGCCTCGGCGGCACGCAGGCCCTCCGGGCGGACTGCCAGCCAGTGCTCGCGTCCGCGCACCTCGCGGCTGATGAGGCCGGCATCCTCCAGGACGCCGACGTGACGCGAAATGGCCGCGAAGGTGACGGGGAACCGCGCGGCGAGATCGGTGATCCGGGCATCGCCTGCACGGAGCCTGAGGAGCATCGTGCGGCGGGTCGGATCGGCCAGGGCGGCGTACGCTCGATCGAGGCCGGCGGAATCTTCAACCATCATGTTGACCGTTCCGTCCACGCTCGATATGATACGACCTCGTTGAATGTCGCCCGCTCGGCTCGTCGGGCGCAGCCCACCCAGGGCTCAACCGACCGCGCGAGGTGACCCGACCATGCCTATCTACCAGACGGCCAACAGCATCTGAGAACGCCCTGCCCGGCACATGCCGGAGGCGCCATCCGAGGCGATGCTGGCCGACCCGGACATGGGACATCGAGGGGCCGGTCCAGCCGAGTCCTGGCCATGGCGACCGAAACGGGCCCCGCCGCCGGCGACCGCTGCAGATGAGCTCCGACCGCTGCGCCCGAATGAGGAGGCCGATGGAGGAGGTGGCTGATGCAGATCCCGAAGCCGTCCGAGGCTGACAAGGCGTACTTCCGCTCCATCGTGCCGGATGACACGCGCGTCGAGGTGAAGCCGATGTTCGGGAACCTGGGCGCCTTCGTCAACGGCAACATGTTCCTGGGCCTGTTCGGGTCGCAGGTCGGCGTGAAGCTGTCGCCAACGGATGCCTCGGCCCTCCTCGCCGTCGAGGGCGCCGGTCCGTTCGGCCCGTCCGAGCGCCCGATGGGCGGCTACGTCTGCCTGCCGGCCAGGTTCCGGGGCGACCCCCAGACCGACCGCTGGGTGCGGCGCGCCCTCGCCCACGTCGGGGCGATGCCCCCAAAGGCCACGACCCGGGCGTAGCGCCGGCGGGAGCGGCCGAGGCGACCGGGGGCTGTACTACCCTTCGGCGCCAGCCTCGGCGCCGGCCCGCGCCGCGACCTCGATCATGCCCCGAACGGGATGGGGCCCCCACCGAGGCCTACACTCTCCGGCCGATGGAGCACCAAAGCACGAGCACGCCGCAGGACCGGTCCGAGGTCGGACGCGCGATCAGGTCGGGCGTCCCGCGATCGTCGCATGCCGACTGGACGCCGGCGCCTGACCGGCCCGACCCGGTCGATGTCCTCGAGGCATCCAACGTCGGCCGGGTCGAGGAGCTGGTCCCCATCCGCTACGGGCGGATGGCGGCATCGCCCTTCGCCTTCTTCCGCGGTTCCGCGGGCCTGATGGCCATCGACCTTGCCCAAACGCCCGTCACCGGCCTGCGCGTGCAGGCCTGCGGCGACGCGCATGTCGCCAACTTCGGCGAGTTCGCGACCCCCGGACGCACCCTCGTCTTCGATGTCAACGACTTCGATGAGACGCTGCCTGGGCCGTGGGAGTGGGACATCAAGCGGCTGGCGGCCAGCATCGAGCTGGTCGTGCGGCTCCAGACGGACTCTGCCGGAGGCGCGCGCGACGCTGGTGGGCACGGCCGTTCGCGCGTATCGGGAGCGGATGGCACGCTACGCGGGGATGCGCGTGCTCGACGTATGGAGCTCTCGCATCGTGGTCGGCGACGTCATCCGCCACTTCCCGTCGCGCTATCGGCCCTTCGTGCAGGCCAGCTTCGAGCGCGCCCAGCAGCGGACCCACATCGAGGCGGCAGCCAGGCTGACCCGCTTCGAGCGTGGTCACCGGCGTTTCGTGGAGCAGCCGCCCGGCGTCGTCCGGCTGGCCAACACCGAGCACGACCCCGAGGAAGCGCTCGGGCTGTTCGAGGGCTACCGGCAGTCGCTGGCGGAGGACCGACGTGCGTTGCTGGACCGGTTTCGACTGATGGACGTGGCGCGGAAGGTGGTCGGCCTGGGGAGCGTGGGCACCCGCTGCTGGGTGGCGCTCTTCGAGGCGCGCCAGCGCGGCTCCGGCGACCCGCTCATCCTCCAGATCAAGGAGGCTGGCGCGTCCGTGCTGGAGCCATTCGCCGGCAGCCCGGATCAGCCACATCACGGGCTCCGGATCGTAGCCGGGCAGCGCCTGATGCAGTCCGCCAGCGACATCTTCCTTGGCTGGTCAGAGGGGCCTCGCTCGGGTCGCCACTACTACATCCGCCAGCTGTGGAACATGAAGGGCAAGGGAGACCCCCTGGCGCTCGACCTTGCCAGCCTCGCCTACCACGGCTCCCTATGCGCCTGGGCCCTCGCCCGCGCGCACGCCCGGACCGGCGACCCTGTCGCGATCGCGGGGTATCTCGGGCGTGGCCGCGATTCGATCGCGCCGTGGTCGAGTTCGCCGCCCGCTACGGCGACCAGGTCGAGCGCGACCATGCCGTGCTCGTCGAGGCGGTCGCGGCCGGCCGGGTCGAGGCACGCACCGGCGTCTGAGACCAAGGTCAGGAGCCGACAGGACAGGATGCTCCACGGGTACCATCGACCGAGTGAAGACCGCGACGGACGGTTGGGACATCGAGGGTCCGGTCCAGGCCGAGGTGTTCGTCGTGTGGCTGCACGTCGACCAGATCGAGCTGACGGGTCCCTGTGGCGCGGCGCCGTGGTTCATCGAGCTGGGTACGACCGATCACCCGGTCGAGGTCGTCGACCGCATCGTCCGCGATGTCGTCGGCGATCCGCTGCTGGTGCACTCGACGTCGTGGCGGCGGGACCGGGACGCCGTCATCCTGAGCTTCATCGTCGTGGTCGACGGAGGGCTCGTGGGTGACATGGAGAGCCAGCCGATCGAACGGGCCGAGCTTGCCCGGTCGCAGGCGACTAGGGCCCCTCGCGCCATCGAGCATCGCCAGGTGGTCGAGCATGGCCTGCGGCACCTCGCCTGGCTGGCGGTCGATGACCCCGTGGTGGCCGCGGAGCTGCCGGACGACTGGAAGCAGGCGCTGGCCGGCTATGTCCCGGAACCGTTCAAGGCGCTGGGTTAGGAGGACGACCATGACTGGCGAGGGACCGGTGGCGAAGCTCAGCGTTCGCTGTGCGTGCGGCTGGGAGGCTTCGGGGCCGGAGGACGAGGTCGTGGAGGCCACGCGAGAGCATGGGCGCCGGATCCATAACATGGTCCCGACGAGGGAGGAAGTCCTTGCCATGGCGAACGACCCGCCAGGCAGGAAGGGCTAGCCGCGCCAAGACGTCGGCCAGCCCTGTCCGCCGGATCGAGGCGCCCGACTACATCACCGGGAACGTCTCGACGACCTGGATGGACGCCCCGCCGGCAAGGACGGGGCAGCCCTTCGCCAGCGCGACGGCCTGGTCGATGGTGTCGGCGCTGATGATGGAGTAGCCCGACGGACCGCCGGGGTCGTCGCTGACCGCGCCGTTGGCAGCGATCTTCTTCGTCCGAGAGGCTGGATCGCCGGCATCCACGAGCGCGGAGCCGAGCGTCCCGAACCAGTCGGTCCAGCCCTTCTTTGCCTGTGCCTGCTGATCGGGGGTCTCGGGCATCGAGCCACCGTGGTACACGAGCACGAAGTTCGCCATCGTTGGGCTCTCCTCTCTGGTGCCGAGGGGTCCTGCGGCGTCCGCCGCTGCCCTCGACATCAGGACGACGATCGAAGGGGTCGCGAATCGACACCAGCCAGCCGTCGCGAAGTCCAGGTGCCCATGTCGGCCCTGGAAACGATGTTCCACGGTGTACGCTGGCCGTCCTTCACAAGGGAGGTCCGCGATGAACGGGACCAGGCGCACCGGGGTGATCGCTGTCACGCTGGCGATCCTGCTGGCGGCTTCGGTCGCGGTCGCAGTCCGTGCCGCGGATCCAGCAGCCACGCAGCAGTCGCCGGCGCCGGGCCCATCGGGCGACCTCGAGGCTGCGCTCGCCCTGGCGGAGCTCATGAACCTGGTCCCCGCCGGGATCATGGAGACGTGCCAGCCCGGCTCCGCAGTGGCCCAGGGGCTGCGCGCTTCGGCCGACTGCTCCATCGGCGATGACGGCGCGTCCTACGCGAGCTTCGATGATCTGTCCAGCTTGGAGGCGGCCTACCTCGACACGGTGGCCCAGTTGACGCCTGAGGCTGGAGCGTCCTCCTGCCGAGAAGGACCATTCGAAGGTCCATACCTCGGCGCGGACGGATCGGACGCGGGTCGGGTCGTGTGTCAGGAGTTCACCGACACGCTGATGTTGTTCTGGACTGACGACCGGAACCTGGTCTACGGCGGCGTGATCATGAGGCGCGAAGGCAGCTTCGCAGAACTCCACGACCTGTGGCTCCGGGCACGCATGGATGCGGTACCGGCCGGGGGAGCCTCACCCTCGCCCGCAGGTGCCAGCGCGCATCCCGTGCAGCAGGGGACCAAGATCAGGCAGTGGGCGGCGAGCGCGACCGCGAGCACCGAGTACCAGCCGGACGTCTCGTCGGCGAGCCAGGCGTCCGGGAGCCCGGACACCACCTCCTATGGCGATGACATCACGGCATGGGCCCCGGCCGAGGAGGACGGCGGCATCGAATGGATCGAGCTCACGTACGCCCGGTCGGTCGTGCCGACCGGGATCAACATCTGGGAGAGCAGCGGTGCAGGCTTCGTGACGCAGGTCGATGCGTGGGACGACGCGACGCACGCCTGGCGAACGCTGTGGCAGGGCAACGACCCGACGCCGCGGGAGGTCGCGGCCTTCAGCCCGCCCCTCGCTGCCACGGACCTCGCGACCCAGTTCATCCGCGTGACCATCGACACGCGGGTGCCAGGCTGGAACGAGATCGATGCCGTCGAGCTGATCGGGGTCGCTGCCTCGCCGTAGCGTTGGGTGAAGGCCGCCGCGCTCCGTGCGGCCCGTGTCGTGTCCTCCGGCCCTTGACGTGGCCTCGAGTCGGCGCTTCGCTGCGGCCATGCCGCGCGAAAGGAAGCGCGCCGCGCCTGCTCAAGAGGAGGTATCTCCATGACGACCATGAGGCGGCTCCTGCTCGGGTCGGCGCTCATCGCCCTGGCGCTGCCGGGGGCCTCAGCGGACGGCCAGAGCCCAGGCCCTTCGACACGGTTGATCCCTGTCGAGAGCCCGGGGTACCACATGCGGCTGTCGCCCGACGGCACGACCGCCGCTGTCTTCATCGATCCGAACCTGCTCGGCGATGGAGCCCATCCCGAAGCCCTGCCCATCGACCTGATCGACCTTGGGACCGGGCAGCGCAGCGTTCGGCTGACCGGCTTCACGGACTATGCCGCCGATGTGGCCTTCTCGCCGGATGGCAAGCGGTTGGCCTCATTGCACGGGAACGGCCAACTGAACGTGTGGGACCTCACGCGGCCGATCGGGACCCACATCAGGACCATCGACACGACCTTGGTCACGCCCACGTCTGGGACGTCGCCAGGGGCATGGAGAGCAGCTCGCCGCCCATCGGCGGCCGCCCATTCGCCGTGTCGGCCGACTGGTCGCGCCTGGCCTGGGCTGCGACGAGCGGCGGCCGGACGGCCGTCTACGTCGGCGACATCTCGAACCCCGACCAGTCACGACAGGTGGCCGACATCCCGCTCTTCCTGTCCACGGTGATGGCCACGCTGGCGTTCACCCCCGACGGCCGGGAGCTCGTCGTGGGCGGGTTCGCATCACCCACCGACCAGAGCGCGAACGCGATCGCGGTCATCGACCTGGAGTAGAGGCCGCCCCACTTCAGCGCGACCTGCCGGCGAAGCGGTCGATGGCGTCGACGAGCGCGTCGGTCATGCCCCCGTCGCCGCCACCGTGCCCAGCGCCCTCGATGAGCCTCAGTTCGCTGCCGGGCCAGGCGCAGGCAAGCTCCCAGGGGGTGCCACTGAGATTCCCGGGGTCGAGGCGGCCCTGGACGATCACGCCCGGGATGCTGGTCAGCCTCGCGACATCGCGGAGCACGGCTCCCTCCTCCAGCCAGGAGCCGTGGCTCCAGTAGTGCGTGACGATGCGCGCGAAGGCCATCCGGAACGCCTTGTCCATGAACCGCGGGCTGGGCGGCGATGTGGGCACGATGGCGTCCTCCCACTCACACCAGGCCCGCGCGGCCTCCTCCCGCACCTGCGGGTCCTGATGGTGCAGGAGGCGAGCGTAGGCGGCGGCAAGGTCGCCCTCGCGCTCGGCGGTGGGCACGCCCTGGCGGAAGCGCTGCCATGCGTCGGGGAAGAAGGCTCCGAGCCCGCGCGTCAGGAGGTCGGTCTCGGCCCGACGGCCGGTCGTGGCACTCACCAGGACGAGCTCCGACACGCGCTCCGGGTAGCGCTCGGCATAGACGAGCCCGAGCGTCGCGCCCCACGAGAGGCCGAGCACGAGCCAGGACTCGATGCCGAGATGCACCCGGAGGCGCTCCAGGTCGGCGATCAGGTGCTCGGTCGTGTTGGTCGACAGATCGGTCCGGGGGTCGCTCGCGTGGGGCGTGCTTCGTCCGCAGTTGCGCTGGTCGTGCAGCACGATCCGATGAGCGCTCGGGTCGAAGGGACGGCGCAAGCCGGGCGTGCAGCCGGATCCGGGGCCGCCGTGGAGGACGACCGCGGGCTTGCCGCCCGGGTCGCCGCAGGTCTCCCAGTAGATGCGGTTCCCGTCACCGACGTCGAGCAAGCCATGCTCGTAGGGCTCGATCTCAGGGTAGAGCGCCTTCATGGCACGAAGTGGGTACCCATCGCCGCATCATCGGGCATCGGCAGGGGAACGGCCCGACACTCGCGGCACGGGGGCCGGTAGAGTCCGGTCGTGGCCTCCTCCCCTCGAGCCTTCGTCCTGCGGCACACGCGGGTCCGTCCCGTGCCGGGGCTCGAGGAGATCCGGCTCCACCTCGCCGACGAGGTGCTGCCGCTCTGGGGCGCGGTGCAGATCGAGACGGACGACCCGGACGCGGCTCTCCCCTACTGGGCGTTCGCCTGGGCGGGCGGGCTCGCCATCGGGCGGTACCTGCGCCAGCACCCGCAGGCGGTGGCTGGTCGGCGGGTGTTCGACCTTGCCTCGGGCTCCGGGCTGTGCGCCATCGCTGCGATGCGGGCCAGTGCGGCCGCGGCCACCGGCGCCGACATCGATGCCTTCGCCGCCGCCGTCATCGGACTCAACGCGCGCGCCAACCGCTGCCGGGTGACCGTCGTGCATCGCGATGTCCTTGACGAAGACCCGCCCGACACCGACATCATCCTCGCCGGCGACTGCTGGTACGAACCCCGCCTCGCGCGACGCGTGACGCCCTGGCTGCGCGAGGCGCGTGACCGCGGGATCGACGTCCTGGTCGGCGACCCCGGCCGTCGCTACCTGCCCACGGCCGACCTGGTCGAGCTGGCTGCGTACGACGTGCGTACGACGACCGAGCTCGAGGACCTCGACCACAGGCAGGGCCGGGTCTATTCCCTGCGCTGACGCGCCCACGCCTCTGCGACTTGGGGTGTTGACAAGCTGGCCGTGACGTGTATTATGCCTCTTGGTTAATCAACCAACTGGCTAAGTGCGATGCGACAGGACCATCTGAGCACCATCTTCGCTGCCCTCGCCGATCCCACCCGCCGGGCCATCCTGGCTCGCCTGTCACAGGGTGACGCGACGGTCAAGCTGCTGGCCGAGCCCTTCGACATGAGCCTTCCTGGCATCTCCAAGCACCTCAAGGTGCTCCAGCGGGCTGGGCTCATCGAGCAGGGTCGCCAGGCGCAGTGGCGTCCGTGCCGGCTCCAGGCGGAGCCGCTCCGGGACGTGGCTGGCTGGGTGGAACAGTACCGGCGGTTCTACGACGAGCGCTTCGGGCGCCTCGACGAGTACCTCCGGGAGCAGCAGGCGATGGACGACGGGAAGCCGCGGGAGGGTTGATCGCCTGTGCGCAAGGCGGAGTCGGCATCAGGAACCACGGACCGAGAAGGAGGACACATCATGGCGATCCAGCAGTTGGGCAATGAGACGACGACCATCTTCGCGGACGGTCAGGAGCTCGTCTGGGAACGCGTCTTCGATGCCCCGCGTGAGCTCGTCTGGCGAGCGCACACGGAGGCCGACCGCGTGGCGCGCTGGTGGGGCCCGCGCAAGTACTCGACGGAGGTCGTCGAGCTGGACGTGAGGCACGGCGGCAAATGGCGCTTCATCAACCGTAACGCGGACGGCGAGCACCCGTTCAAGGGTGAGTTCCTCGAGGTCGTGCCCCCCGAGAAGCTCGTCTGGACGTTCATCGTCGATGTCGAGCCGCTGAACCAGTGGGAGCCCGCGGTCGAGACGTTCCTGTTCCAGGACATCGGCGGCGGCAGGACGAAGCTCACCGTCCGCAGCCACTTCCCGTCGGTCGAGGTGCTCGAGGGCGCGCTCGCGAGCGGCATGATCGAGGGTGGCATCGAAACGTACGACCGCCTCGCGGAGGAACTCGCGCGCGGCTGACCGATCAGCTGGCGTGCGGCGGCGCTGCGCATCCGTCCCAGGCCCGGGCGACGGCCCCCCGCAGCCGTAGCTCCGTCGTCCGGGCAGGGACTACCGCGACGTTAGCCCCATGTCACGCGTGCGGTAGTGCCATTCGGCATGGTCTGGGGCCGCGATGGCGCGCGTTGACGAGCAGGGCGGGGCGCGCGCATCCTGCGGCCACGATGTCAGCCCCAGGGACCGCCGACGCAGCGATCGTCGATCCGGATCGGTCGGCGCGCGTCCTGGCGTGGATCGCCTGGCTTGTCGCCACGTGCCTTACAGCCGTGGGGCTGGCCATCCTCCTCCTGACCCTTGACGCACCATACCCGGTCGATGCATGGGGGTTCCGGGGCTACGAGGCTCTCTTCGCCCTGACGACCGCCACGGTCGGAGCCGTCGTCCTCGCCAAGCAGCAGCACAACCGGGTCGCCTGGTTGATGATCGCGGTGGCCGTTCTCTCCAGCCTCGGGCTCCTGGCCGAGGAGTATCTCGCCTATGGCGTCGTGGCCCACCCCGGGTCGCTGTCGGCCGTCGAGTGGGTCGCCTGGGTCACCAACTGGGCCTGGGTGCCGACCTTCACGCTCGTCGTCGCGTTCTTGCTCATCTTCCCCGACGGCCGGCTGCTGTCACGTCGCTGGCGCTGGGTGGTCTGGTTGACCCTGCTGTCGGGCGTGGCGACGGGCCTGACGGCAGCCCTCCTGCCCGGTCCCCTGACCGACTTCTCACTCATCGACAATCCGCTCTCGATCGGCGAGGCCAGCCAGTACGACGTGCTGACCCTCGTGGCTCGCATGGGCCTCCTCGCCTCGCTCGTCCTGGGCGCCTGGTCGCTCGTCCTCCGCTACCAGCGGGCCGATGCCATCGAGCGGCTCCAGTTGCGGTGGGTCGCCTACGCGGCGGCGATCGCGGCGCTGGCCGCCCCGTTCGGGTTCCTCGACGAGGAATGGGGCCAGGCGCTGTTCATCGTCGCCCTGTGTGGGTTGCCGGTGGCAGGCGGCGTGGCCATCCTCCGCTACCACCTCTACGACATCGACCTGCTCATCAACCGCACCCTGGTCTACGTCCCGCTGACGGCCATCCTGGCGGGCATCTACGCTGCGACCGTCGCCCTCATGCAGCGGTTGTTCATGGCCCTGACCCGCGAGGAGTCGGATGGGGCGATCGTGCTGACCACACTGGTCGTGGTCGTCGTCTTCACGCCTGCCAAGAACGCCTTGCAGGCGATCGTGGACCGCCACTTCAAGGAGGGCCGTGATCCGAAGGCCCGGTTGGCCGAGCTCACCACGCTCCTCGACACACGGCTCTGGCGACCGGACCCTGATGCGGTGGCGCGCCGCCTGCTCGTCATCGCGGTCGATGCCTTCGGCGCGTCGGGCGGCTCGATCTCGGTCGGTGACCTGCCTCCGGCGCAAGTCGGGACGGAAGGCTTCGAGCCGGCCTTCGCCGTCGCCGCTGGTGAGGGGACGGGTCGGGTCGTCATCTCGATCGGCGCCCGGTCGGCGGGGCCTCCCTACACCGAGCAGGACCGGGAGGCCCTGGGATCATCCCTGCGAACCGTCGCGGACGCCATCGCAGCGCCTGGTCGCAGCCTGCATCGAAGAGGCCGTACCTGATGCCGCAGTACCAATGCTGGATGGTCGGCTGATCGCCGGGGGATAGGCTGCCGACACGAGCGCTCCTTCGGGCGCCATCCTGCCCGCGACTCCCACTAACCATGACGGTCCCGCCGACCCACGACCTCGTACCCATCGAGCACCCGCGCCACGACATCGCCTGGTTGCGCCGCTACGCACTCTCGTCGGCGCTGGCCACCGCGCTCGTAGCGGCCCTCTGCCTGGCATTCGGCATCGTGACCGGCGATGCCGCCCTCGTCGGGGTCGCATTCGTCATGGCGGCGTTCACGGGCTGGCTGATGCTGACCCGCCACCTCGCGGTCAGGGGCGGCGAAGCTGCCTGTGTCGCCCGCATGGGCATCGGGACGTTCACGGCCATGGTCCTGCTGCTCCCCCTGGTCCCGGCCGTGGCGGCGACCGTGGCGATGGCCTCCCTGATCCCGGTCTTCACGGCGGTCCCATACCTGGGCCGGCGGGAGCTGCAACGCTATTCACTCGGCGCTTGGGCCTTCAGCGTCGCCTACGTCCTGGTGGCATCGCTCATCCTTGTCGCGAGGGGAGCTGGAGTCAGCACCGATCAGTTCCTCGACATCGCGGGCACCACCATCATCGTGGGTTTCGTCGTGGCGCTCATCCGCCGTTACGCCCTCGCCGACGAGGATGTCCGGTTCATGGCCCTGCATGACGGGCTGACCGGCCTCTACAACCGTGCCCTCTTCGTCGACCGGCTGGAGCATGCCATCGCCCGCGAGGAGCGACAGCCCTCGACGACGGCCGTCGTGTACCTCGACCTCGACAGCTTCAAGGCGGTCAACGACCGCCGCGGCCACGCGTACGGTGACACGGTCCTGCGTGCTGTCGCCAACCGTCTGAAGGCGACCGTGCGGGCAGGGGACACGATCGCGCGGGTGGGTGGTGACGAGTTCGCCGTCCTTCTCGAGGACGTCGCCGGCCGCGCCGAGGCCTCGGCGCTCGCTGATCGGCTGCGGCGGGCCACGGCGGACCCCATGGCGTTGCCGGACGGCGAATCTTTCCATCCGCTCGAGCGTCGGCGTCGCCTTCAGTGGCGATGGCGGTGAGACAGCCGACGCGCTGTTGCGCAACGCGGACTACGCCATGTACCGCTCCAAGCGCAGTGGACGAGGCGAGGTCGTGGTCTATCAGCCATCGATGCGAATCGCCTCGGCGGAGCGTCGCGCCATCAAGCGCGCCCTTGGCGGCATCGTGGAGCGCGATGAGCTGCGGCTCCAGTTCCAACCCATGGTGCGGCTCAACAGCGGTCACGGCGAGGCGTCCGCGGGCGAGCTACCGGCCGGCACCATCGAGGGCCTGGAGGCACTGGTGCGCTGGGATGACCCGGCCCGCGGCAGGCGCATGCCCGACGAGTTCATCGGCCTCGCCGAGGAGACGGGCGACATCGTGCCGCTCGGGCGCTGGGTCCTGCAGGCCGCCTGCCAGCAGCTCCGGGAGTGGCAGCGGCTCCCGGGCGCGGGCGATCTTCGGATGGCGGTCAACCTCTCGGCACGCGAGCTCCAGGTGCCCGGTTTTGCCGACGATGTCGAGGGCATCGTGGCCGCGGCCGGCCTCGCAGCATCGTCGCTGGTGCTCGAGATCACCGAGCACGTGCTGGTGCGTGACAGCGCGTCGATCCACGGGACGCTCCAGCGGCTTCGGTCTGCTGGCGTCCACCTGGCCATCGATGACTTCGGGACGGGCTACTCGTCCTTCACCTACCTGCGGGACTTCCCCGTCGACACCCTCAAGCTCGACCGCTCGTTCCTGCACCAGGGCGTCGGCAGCCAGCGCGGGCGCGCCCTGTTGCGTGCCATGGTCGACGTCGGCGCCGCGCTGGGTGCCGGCGTCGTGGCCGAGGGCATCGAGACCGCGGCGCAGCTCCAGCTGGTCAGGACGCTCGGCTGCGACCTGGGCCAGGGCTTCCTCCTCTCGCCGCCGCTCGATGCGGACGCCGTGGAGCTGCTGCTCGGGGCCGAGTGGCGACCCTGGGATCGTGCCCTAGGAGTCAACGGCTCCCGGCCTCGCGGCGATGCCCTGATCCGGCTCCCCGTCGGGCTCCGCGCCTGACGAGGAAACGACACCGCGACGGGCACCCAGCGGCCTGCGTAGCCGTCGCTGGTTGACGGTCGGTCGTTCTCTGACTAGAGTCAGAGGATGTCGTGCCAGCACATCGAGCGGGTCCGCTCCTTCAACCGAACGGTGACCGCGGCCATCGGCGCCCTCGATGACCAATTCCTGGGACGGGATCGGCCACTGGGCGAGGCGCGCGTCCTGTGGGAGGTCGGCGACGACGGGGTCGAGGTACGCGAGCTGCGGCAGCGCCTCGGCCTTGACTCCGGCTACTTCAGTCGCCTGCTGCGGTCCCTCGAGCGACAGGGCCTGCTCGAGACCGCTCCTCTCCCCGCGGATGGCCGCGTCCGACGCCTCCAGCTCACGTCGGCGGGGCGCGAAGAGCGTCGCGAGGCTCGATCGTCGCTCGGATGCCCTCGCCGGTTCGGTCCTGGATTCCCTCCGCGGTGACGAGCGTGAGCGCCTCGTTGCGGCGATGGCCGAGGTCGAACACCTCATCATCCGGTCGCAGACCGTCATCATGCAGGAACCCGCCACGAGCGCCGACGTGCGCCAGTGCTTCGGCCGCTACTTCGCGGAGCTGGACGGGCGCTTCGAGACCGGGTTCGACGTCGCCAGGAGCAATCGCGCGGACGTGACCGACCTGACCCCGCCCGCTGGCCTCGTTCTCATGGCGCGGCTCCGGAGCCTTCCCATCGGGTGTGGCGCGCTCAAGCTCCATCCGGACGGCATCGCCGAGTTGAAGCGGATGTGGGTGGCTCCCCATCACCGAGGCTTCGGGCTGGGTGGGCGGATGCTGCGAGCGCTCGAAGAGCAGGCGACCGCACACGGGTCGACGGTCGTCCGTCTCGAGACCAACCGCAGCCTGACCGAGGCCATCGCGATGTACCGGCGAGCCGGCTACCGGGAGGTCCCGGCTTTCAATGAGGAACCCTACGCCGACCACTGGTTCGAGAAGCCGTTGGTGCCGCCGTCGCCCTCGTCCGCACCCTGAGGATTTCAGCGGTGGATGGCGTCCAGGGTGATACGCCGGGGGTGGATCCGGCAGATGACTCGGGTCTCCTTTAGGCGCTGCTCCTCCGGGTAGATCGAGCCGTAAAATCGGGAGTGTCGCGTGTATCGGCGCGTGAGCTCGTCGAGGTGCTCGATGGCACCCTGCTGCACGAGCTCGGCTTCGCCCCTGATCTGGATGAAACGGGACGAGTCGTCCGGGTCCACCACGAGCAGGCTGACCCTGCGATCGTTGAGCAGGTTGCGGCCCTTCTGGCGCTCAAGCGTGGTATTGACGCGGGGGCAGTCGCCGTCATAGTCCGCCCATACGAGGCTCGACTGGGGCTGGCCATCGGGCTGGAGCGTCGTGAGCACACCGCAGATCGGGCGCACGAGGAGGTCGAGGTGCGTCGCCGGGATGCCGGTGAGGGCGGGGGCGAGGGTCATCGTCCGCTTCCGCCTCGCGTCCAGTCGCGGGGGGTCACGTGCGTCGGGACGATGCGGCACAGGACCGGGACCTCCGTGTCCGCGAAGCGTGCGTCGATGGCGTCACCGAAGTAGCGCGCCTCCCTACCCATGTACCTCGAGCAGAGGGCGTCCAGATGAGCGAGCGCGCCGACTTCTGTCATTTCCGAGACGAACCCGCGCACCTCCAGGTATCGAAGAGGCTGGCGGGGGTCGTAGCACAGAAGCGTCACCCGCGGGTCGCGACGCATGTTCCGTTCCTTCTGGAAGCCGCGCATCGTATTGATTTGCACGAACGTGCCCTCGAGATCACACCACACCACCGAGGTCTGGGGCGATCCGTCGGGCATGATCGTCGACAGCGCGGCCACCGGCGGGCAGTCGACGAGATCGCGATACGAGTCCGGAATCCGCGCCTGAGCATCCGAGCCACGGCTCAGCGCCGCCGGCGCAGGGGCAGTAGCCGATCCCGCCGTTGCTGGCACCGACTTCGCCCCTTCCTTCTGGCGGGCCCTTGCGTGCTTCGCTCGCCCGGGTCATCGGGCGAGCTGACAGCTGTCACCCGACGCTGATGCCCGGCCCGTCCTGGAGGGACATCGTCCCGCGCGACGATCTCCGGCGCACGTGCCGTCCGGACCGATGTCACAGGGCCAGCCGGTCGCAGGCGTGTCGCAGGGACGCGGTGTCTTCGGCGCTGCCGCCCTGTGCGACATCGGACGCACGCTCGGCGAGCGCGCCACGAGGCCCGGGCCCGGCGCGTGGGCGCTGCCGCCCCGTGGGACGTCAGACGCACGCCGGATGAACGCGTCCCGCGCTCGAGGCAGGGCCGGACGCGGTCCGTGCCAGCCGGGCCGACGCACGCACGCTCACGGTCGGCCGCGGCCAGCGTCCGTCGTGCCTCCGTGCCGCCAGACGCACGCGACGTGAACGTAAGGCGGCAGGACGCCGTCGAGGCGTCCGCCCTACGTCCATCGGGCGTGCGTCTGTCGGACCTCCGGGCCGACACGGCCGGGCGTCGTGCTCGCCGCTGTGCGCCGGGGCCGCCCAGACCGGGGTTCACCTCGGCGACGACCCGGACCGCGCTCAGGGGGCGTGCGTCTGACGGGCAAGCGGTGACGGGGCGGCAGATCGGTGCCCCGGCTACCCCAGAAGGGCTGGCCCCAGGAATCCCAGCCCGGGACCCTCACGACGTGCCGCGCCGTGCCTCCTGCTCTGTGATGCGACGCCAGTGGTTCATCTGCCTTCCTCCGGGGTAGGCCCGACACTTTCGGGCCATCGCTCACAACGATGTTGCGCCGGGCGCCCGCGTTTGCTCGAATCTCACCGGACCCGCCATATCGCCTCCTGTCCGATCGCGGCCCGACGAGCAGGTACGCCGCCAGACGGCCCTTGCCCTTGACCTCGATCTCGCCGCGCTCCTCGAAGACGTAACGGTCGCGCAGCCGCTCGTAGGTCGCCGCGGTGACCTGGATGCGGCCCGGCAGGCCGTGCGATTCCATCCGGCTCGCAGTGTTCACCGTGTCGCCCCACAGGTCGTAGATGAACTTGTGCCGGCCGATGACGCCCGCGACGACCGGCCCGCTGGCCATCCCGATGCGGATGGCGAGCTCCAGACCCAAGCGGCTCGCACAGGCGGGCGAGGGCCGCCTGCATGTCGAGGGCCATCTCCGCCATCGCCTCGGCGTGATCCGCGCGCGGCTCGGGCAGGCCGGCGACGACCATGTACGCATCGCCGATGGTCTTGATCTTCTCCAGCCCGTGGCGCAGCGCCAGGTCATCGAAGGCGCTGAAGACCTCGTCCAGGACGTCGACCACGCGGTCCGGCGAGGCGTGCTCCGCGAACGGCGTGAAGTCGACGACGTCGGCGAACAGCACGGTGACCTCGTCATGGGCCTCCGCGATGCGGCCCTCGTGGCGCTTCAGCCGCTCGGCGATCGGCCCGGGCAGCACGTTGAGCAGCAGCCGCTCGGAGCTCGCCAGCGCCGCGTCCCGGGCGCGGACGGAGTACTGGAGCAGGAGGTAGGCGGTCAGCGCGACGCCGCTGATGTTGAGCACGAAGAACGTGGTCTGGACCCCGACCGGGATGGCCGCCGGATGCTCCGAGACGAGGGGTTCGAGCAGACCGGCAAGGACGGTCAGGGCGATGTAGGCGAAGAACCAGGGGATGGCCTCGCGGGCGCTGTAGAAGAACAGGGCCCCAAGTGCGGCCACCAGCGCCCACAGGCTCACCGCGCTCGACGCCACGTAGCCGCCCAGGCTCGACTGGAGCAGGAACGGCAGCAGCAGCATGAGCGCGAGCTGGCTGGAGCGGAAGAATCGGTAGTCCTTCGTGCGGGCGAAGACAGCGATGCTCGCCACGGACGCGACCTGGTAGGCGAACGGGATGGCTGCCGAGACCGGCAACCCCAGGGCCAGGTACGTCCCGACCCAGATGACCGCCAGCGCGGTGACGGTCATCGCGGCCAGGGTCAGCGTCACCTTCCGGGTACGGACCTCGCCGGTGTCCGCGGGGGTGACGCCGACGGATGCCAGCCGCTCGACGAAGCGGCGCGCCTCGTCGATCATCCGGGTCCCTCGAACGCGGCCAGGCTGTCCTCGGCTCGATGCGCGGCGTTCACCGACGAGGTGACTCGTAGTGCGACCACATCCGGAGCACCTTGACCACATGGTCATCCTCGACGACCTGGTAGACGAGTCGGTGCTGGATGTTGATGCGCCGCGAGCAGGCGCCGGCGAGGTCACCGACGAGCTTCTCGAAGGGCGGCGGGGCCCGGAAGGCGTCGGTCTCGAGCACGTCGAGGAGCGCCTGGGCCTTGTCCTTGAGCCCTGCGGCGGCGAGTCGCTTCGCGTCCTTCTGCGCAGCCCTCGTGTAGACGAGCCGCCAGCTCACCAGTCGAGCTTGTCCTCGAGCTCATCGACAGGCGTGGCCATGCCCTCGATGATCGACTCGCGCATCCCGGGGATCGACGACGAGATGCAGCGTCTCCTGCACGGCGAGCCAATCGTCCTCGCCGACGAGCACGGCATTCCCGCGCTTGCCAGTGATCTGGATCGGCTCGTGCGACTGCTGGACCTGGTCGACGAGCCGATACAGCTGCCGTCGCGCTTCCGTCGCCGTGATGTTGGCCATCGTCAGACCTCCTCGTATCCGTACGGTATAGCGTACGGGCGCAGGCGATTCGAGTCAACATGCCGTTGGCTGGCACGTGGCGCGTCAACTGGGGCGGCGGCGTGCCACGACCGGAAGTCTCAGTCTTGTGGATGGTGGGGGTCGAGGATGGGTCGGCGGATGTGCCATCCGGACCGCTGTTACCGGGCAGGGCGGCCCACCGACCGGACATGTGTGAGCCTGTATCCTCACCAATTGTGGTGGTTTCCGACCCCGAGCGTGCGCGCGGCACGCGCCGGCTGACCGTGGCACAGGCGCTCGTCGCCTGGCTGCGCGTCCAGTCGGTGGAGCGCGACGGTCGGACCGATCCGTTCTTCGCCGGCATCTTCGGCATCTTCGGTCACGGGAACGTGGCCGGGATGGGAGAGGCGCTCGAAGCGGCGCAGGACGACTTTCGGTACTACCAGGCACGCAGCGAGCAAGGGATGGTCCACGCCGCGACCGCGTTCGCCAAGCGGTCGCTGCGACTGCGGGCGTTCGCATGCACGACCTCCATCGGGCCGGGTGCCACCAACCTGGTGACCGGCGCTGCGACGGCGACCGTGAACCGGCTGCCGGTCCTGCTGCTTCCCGGAGATCGGTTCGCGACTCGACGGGTCGCGCCCGTGCTGCAGCAACTGGAGCGATCCGACACGCTCGATGTGTCGGTCAACGACACCCTCCGGCCGGTGAGCCGCTTCTGGGACCGCATCGAGCGACCCGAGCAGCTCATCGCCTCGCTGCCTTCCGCCATGCGCGTGCTCACGTCGCCGGCCGAGACAGGCGCCGTGACGATCGCCCTGCCGCAGGATGTCCAGGCGGAGGCGTACGACTTCCCTGCGTCGCTGTTCGAACCAAGGGTCTGGGTCATCCCGCGGCCACGGCCCGACGCTACGTTGCTCACCCGGGCGGCCGACGCCATCGCCGCGAGCCGGCGACCGCTGATCATCGCCGGGGGCGGCGTCCTCTATAGCGAGGCCAGCCAGGCGCTCGATCGGTTCGCACGCCGGTTCGGGGTGCCCGTCGCAGAGACCCAGGCCGGCAAGGGATCACTGCCCTGGGACCATCCGCACCAGGTCGGCCCCATCGGCGTGACGGGTGGCCTGGCAGCGAATCGAGTTGCCCACGAGGCCGACCTGGTGCTCGCCATCGGCACCCGACTTTCCGACTTCACCACCGCGAGCTGGACTGCCTGGCAGGATCCGGGACTCCGGTTCGTGGCCCTCAACGTGGCGGAATTCGACGCGGCGAAGGCAGGCGCCCTCCCCCTGGTCTGCGACGCCCGGGTGGGGCTGGACGAGCTCCGCGAGGTGCTCGAGGCCCGCGGCTGGGCGGGGGTGGACATCCAGCGGCGAGCCGCCACTGAGCGCCTTCGCCAGGAATGGGACGCAGAGGTGGACCGGGTCGGTCACCTGACGTCGCCCTCGCATCTGACGCAACCCGAGGCCATCCGGCTGGTCAACGAGGCCGCCGGTGCCCGAGGGGTGATGGTCGCAGCCGCGGGTGGCCTGCCGGGTGATCTGCAGAAGCTGTGGCGCACGACGACGCCCGGCGCCTACCACGTTGAGTACGGCTACTCGACCATGGGCTACGAAGTGGCGGGCGGCCTGGGTGTCAAGCTGGCCGACGCTGACGCCGAGGTCTATGTGATGGTCGGCGACGGCTCGTTCCTGATGCTGTCCGGCGAGCTTGCGACTGCCGTCCAGGAGCGCCAGAAGATCACCGTCGTGCTGCTCGACAACCACGGCTTCCAATGCATCACCAACCTCGCGGGCACATGCGGCGCCCACAACGCCTTCAACGTCTTTCGGATGCGTGACCCGGGGACCGGCCGGTTCGGCAGCGAGCCGGTACCGCTGGACTTCGCCGCCAACGCACGCAGTCTCGGGGCGCACGCCATCGTGGCCAGGGGACGGGACGAGTTCCAGCGGGCCCTGGCGGACGCACGTGCCGTGGAGGGCCCGGTCGTCATCGTCGCCGAGGTGGACCCCAACGTCGGGGTACCGGGGTACGAGTCGTGGTGGGACGTGCCGGTCGCGGAGGTGTCCGAATTGGCAACGGTGCGCACGGCGCGGGACGACTACGAGGCACATGTCGCCGCAGAGAGGCGGTTCGTCTGAGATGCGGCTCGCCTCTGCACCCTGCTCGTTCGGCGTCGACGAGATACCTCCTCGACGACTCCTGGATGCCGGGACCCGACGAGATGCTGGACTGGATGGTCGACATCGGGTACAGCGGCACGGAGCTTGGGCCGCCGGGCTTCCTGGGAGACGGCGCCGTCGTCTGCGAGCGGCTGACCGCGCGCGGGCTCGAGCTGGTAGGCTCCTTCCTGCCGCAGCGCTTCAGCCGCCCGGAGCACGCGACCGAGGACCGCGACTGGCTGAGCACGAGGCTGCGCCTCCTGGCGGAGGCGACCCCGCCCGGCTCGCGCCCGTTCGCGGTGCTTGCCGACGGCATCGATGAACCGATACGACGGGCGTACTCGGGCCGCATCCCGCAGCACGCGGAGGCCCAACTGTCGCAGGATCGGTTCGAGGCGCTCATCTCGAACCTCCACCGCGCCGCGGAGGTGTGCCGCGACCTTGGCTTCGAGCCGGTCCTGCACCCCCACGCAGGCACCTACATCGAGACCACCGACGAGATCGCCCGGGTCGTGGACGCGATGGACCCCGCACTGGTGGGTCTGTGTCTCGATACCGGACATTTCCGATACGGCGGTGCGGTCCCTGCGAACGCCATCCGTGAATACGCGTCCGTCGATCCGCCACGTTCATCTCAAGGACGCGCGGACGTCGGTCCTCGAGAGCGTGGCTGCTGACGGACTGGGCATCGAGGAGGCGCTGAAACGCGGCGTGTTCTGTCCGCTCGGGGACGGCGACGCCGACATCGTGGGCGCCATGGCTGCCCTCCGCGACATCGGGTATGTGGGCTGGGCCGTGGTCGAGCAGGACCAGTCCCTGACGAACGCGGACACGCGCGAATCGCTGGTGGCCGGCCAGCGGCGGAACTTCCAGTACCTGCGGCGGCTCGAGGCATGAC
Organism: uncultured beta proteobacterium; assembly: GCA_963823215.1. GTDB lineage: Bacteria > Pseudomonadota > Gammaproteobacteria > Burkholderiales > Casimicrobiaceae > CAIWHR01. Next base: position 428,761 of record CAWGKT010000007.1, on the reverse strand, counting down.
ATCGCCCCTGCTACGTCGGGCGCACGGGCCTGCCGGGGGCGGGGTCAACAGCGTCACCCGTGCCGAGGCCGGCTGGCGGTATCTCTCGTATGCGGTCCATCGGCTGGGCGACGGCGGGTCGGTCCGGCGCGCTGGCGATGACGAGGAGGTCGGCATCGTCGTCCTGGAAGGGTCGGCCGATATCACGGCGGGGCCAGACCGGTGGACGGGGCTGGGGACGCGGGCGTCCGTCTTCGATGGTCCGCCACCGCCGGTCGTGCTGGTCGAGCCGGGACGCGATGTGGAGGTCAGCGCCTCGGGCACGGGCTCGCTGGTGGCCATCGCCTCGGCCCCGGGTGGCACGATCAGGGTCACGCGGCTGGTCGATGGGCCGACCATCCGCATCGAAGAGCGGGGGCGAGGCGACACGGCTCGGCGGGTCCATCACCTGCTGCCCCCTGGCGTCGAGGCAGGCCGGCTCATCCTGGTCGAGGTGTTCACGCCCGGTGGCAACTGGTCCAGCTACCCGCCCCACAAGCACGACACCGAGGACCCGCCCCGGGAGGCCTATCTCGAGGAGCTGTACCACTACAAGTTCGCGAGGCCGACCGGCTACGCCTTCGCCAGCGTGTACAGCGCCGACCGCTCGCTGGACGAACAGATGACTCCCCGTGAGGACGACCTGGTCCTCGTGCCCCGCGGCTACCACCCCGTCGGGATGCCGGCTGGCTACGACGGCTGGTACCTTAACGCCATGGCTGGTCCCGCCCGCCTCTGGAACTTCACGATCGACCCCGATCACGCCTGGCTGATGGACTGGACCCCGTCATGAGTCACAGCCCGCTCCACACCATGGTCGAGACGACCGCCTCCGACTTCTGGAACGACTCCTGCGCGACCGTCGAGCTCCAGCACGCCATCGAGCACGGCGGGACCGGAGCGACCTCGAATCCCACTATCGTGGGCGAGGTCATCGCCAAGGAGCGGGAGGTCTGGATCCCGCGGATCCGCGCCATCGCGAGTGCCCAGCCGAGCGCCTCCGACATCGACGTGACCTGGCAGATCATCGAAGAGATGGGCGCCGGCGCGGCCCGGCTGCTCGAGCCCACGTTCCACAGGGAGCACGGCCGGAAGGGTCGAGTCTCCCTCCAGACGAACCCCACCTGGTGGGCGAACGCCGACCGGATGCTGGAGCACGGACTCCGGTTCGCCACGCTCGCCCCGAACATCCAGGTGAAGTTCCCGGCCACATCCGCCGGCCTGACCGCCATCGAGGAGGCGACGGCCGCCGGCGTCTCGATCAACGCGACGGTGTCCTTCACGGTCTCGCAGGCGCTGGCGGTGGGCGAGGCGGTCGAACGCGGGCTTCGACGGCGCGAGGCAGCCGGCCAGGACGTGGCGACGATGAGCCCGGTCTGCACGTTGATGATCGGCCGGCTGGACGACTGGGTCAGGGCCATCTGCGAACGTGACGACATCGTCATCGATCCGGCTGCGGCCAACTGGGCGGGCATCGCGGTGATGAAGCGCGCCGCGCCCATCTACCGCGAGCGCGGGTATCGGACCCGACTCCTCGCGGCCGCCTATCGCCATCAACTGCACTGGAGCGAGCTCATCGGCGGCGACATCGTCATGACCCTCACGAGCCAGTGGCAGCGGCGATTCAACGGCTCATCGGTCGAGGTGCGCCCGCGGTTCGATGACCCGGTCCCGGCCGCCTATCTCGCCGAGCTCTGCGAGCACATCCCCGACTTCCGACGAGCCTGGGAGCCTGACGGCCTGACGCCCAGCGAGTTCGACACCTTTGGCGCGACCGTGCGGACGTTGCGCGGTTTCATCGGCTCGTACTGGGACCTCGTCAAGGTCATCGACGACACCCTGCTGCCGAACCCGGATACGCGTCGCGCCTCGTAGCCTCGGCGAGCGTGTTCGCTCCATCAAGAAGCCGGCGCTCTGCCTGCAGCGCCAGGGCGGGTCGGTAATTCGTGACGGTGAGGTGCGTGGCGCTTCGGTCGTTTCGGGACTTGATCGTCCACATGTACGTCTTGGCGCCCTCGGAGATGGCCCACCGGTCGGAGCCGTACAACTGCCGGATCATCGGGGTGTCCTTGATGACCACCATCACCCGGGCAGACAGGCCTTCCAGGACGTCCCTGAGGCGGCCCTGGTCCCGCCACCCGAAGGGAAGGTTGTCATACGCGCTGAAGTCGCTGTCATAGGGCGGGTCGACGAACACGAAGTCGTCGGCGGTCGGGGCGGCCTCCTCGAGGAAGGGCTCGAAATCGAGGCAGCGCCATTCGGTCGCCGCGAGCCGGGCGACCATGGCGTCGCGTGAACATCAGCCGCACCTTGTGAGCGAGTGACTTGCGGTTGTAGCTGACGCCGCCGTAGGGCACGTTGAACTCGTCCGCGCCGTTGAACCGGAACATCGCAGCGTAGGCGAACTCGCGCAGGAAGAGGAAGTCGGCGCTGCGGAAGGCGTCCCAGCGGTCGCCGAGACGCGCCCCGTTGTAGCGGTGCCGGATCGCCATGTAGAAGGCCGCCCGCACCGCTCCCTCGATGTTCGCGAGCAGGTCCGACGGCGACAGCAGCGCGCCCACCTCGGTCTGCACGCGCCGCATGCGACGGAACTTCGCCGGCAGGTCCCGTTCGAGCCTGGCGGAGTAGGTCGCGGTCAACCCCGGCCCGGCGTCGCCCACCAGCTGCTGGAGATGCGACCCTGCGTGCGATGACAGGATGCCGCTGACCGACCGACCGTCGCCCACCAGGAAGGCATCGGCGAGCTCCTGGTAGAGGTCCCACAGGTCGCTGAAGCCCTCCCAGGCCACGGCCAGCGCAGCCAGCGCGACCCGAGCGGACGCATCCGCTCGGCCAGCCGACGGTGTACAGACGCACGAGGTCCGGGCACGCGTCATTGGCCCACGCCGGGATCTCGGTCGGGGTGGCAAGCAGGACGGATCCGCCACCGACGAAGGGGTCGATGAGCCTACCGGTGATGGGCGGGGCCAGTGCGGCGATCGCGGACAGCTCGTCCGACTTGCCGCCCGGCCACTTCACGAAGGGGACCAGCCGCGGCGACGGTTCGATGCGTGGCCCGGCGAGCTCGGCGAGCGGGCGCTGGACGATCATGGAGCGTTACCTTATGCGGATGGCGTACGACACCGCACTCGCTGAGCGAATCCGGGGCCGGATCGGGGCACGATCGGACATCGTGGAGAAGGAGAGTTCGGCTCGGAGGCCGATCTCGACGCCTGGATCGACCAGGGCGTCGGCTACGCCGAGACGATGCCTGGCAAGGGGGCATCGTCGACGCGCTGAGTGCGCGATGCTGTCGACGGAAACGGCCAGGTCACAGGCGGGTTTCAGAACGGGGCGTCAGGTTCGAGATGCCGAACGCGCGCTGCGAGCGCTTTCATCACCTCGAGGCGAATCGCCGGTGAGTCGTCGAGCAGGGAGTGGAAGCCCGGCCGGTTGATCACGAGGACCTTCGTGGGTCCGACGGTGACCGCGGTCGCCGTGCGCCGGCCATGGTCGATGAGCGCGATCTCGCCCAGGAACTCTCCTGGCCCCAGCCAGTTGATGGTTCTGCCTTCGCGGTCGATCCGGACGCGACCCTCGACGATGACGTAGAACTCCTGGGCGAAGGCCCCCTCCCGAATGAGGGTGCGGCCGTCCGGGACGTCGACCTCGTCGGCCAGTTGGCCGATCCGCTCAAGGGAGCGACCCTTGCAGCCGGCGAAGAGCGGCACCCGCCGCAGCAGCTCGAGCTTCGCATCCATCGTCGATCCTTCGACCCTCCGTGCGCCTGCGGCCTTCCGCTGCCGAGTCGTGCCCGAAGCATGACAGCACGCGGTGAGCGCCGCGATGCGCCCTCAGGGTTTCAAGGCCTTGTCCGCGCGAGGGCAGTCTCCCACAATGAACGGCTATGGCCGACCCGAGGGCAGGCGAGGAAGCACCGGGCGTTGCCTCCGGCGACGAGCGGTCCGCTGGCTCGATCACGCGCGGCTTCCTGTTCGCGGACCTGCGGGGATACACGGCCTTTGTCGAGGCCCGTGGGGCTGCGGAAGCCGCTGACCTCCTCCTCCGCTACCGGGCTCTCGTCCGCGGCCTCGTCAGCTCGCACGCGGGCGCCGAGATCCGAACCGAAGGCGACAGCTTCTACATCGTGTTCACGGCGGTCAGCGCGGCGGTCCAGTGTGGCCTCGCGATCGTGGACGGTGCTCGCGCAGCGTCGGCCGAACGCCCGGACGCACCCATCCTCGTCGGCGTCGGGATCCATGCCGGCGAGACGATCGAGACAGCAGACGGCTACGTCGGTGGCCCTGTCAACATCGCAGCGCGGCTGTGCGCGTTGGCTGGGGCTGGCGAGGTGCTCGTCAGTGACACCGTACGCGCACTGACGCAGACCGTCCTGCCGGTCGCGTTCGTAACCCGGGGTCGGAAGACGCTAAAGGGCGTGGCCGACCCTGTGGCCGTCTTTGCGGTCGTCTCGAGGGCTGAGGGCGGCCCTGGGACGATGGGCGGCGCCCGATCGCGGAGAATGCCGCGCGCTGCCCGGATCGGCCTCGTGGTCGCGATCCCCATCGTCGTCGTGGGCGTGGTGCTGTTCGGCTGGATCGCCCTGCGTCCGCCGGCCGGCCTGCCAACGGGGACGTGGAAGGTCGGACTCGACATGCCGCTCTCCGGTGCCGTCGCGGGCGGTGGCATCCCGATGAGAAATGCCGTCGCGCTGGCCATCGACGAGGCGAACGCCGCGGGCGGGATCGGCGGCGCCCGACTGGCGCTCGATGCCCACGATGATGCCAGCCCTGCGCGCCCGCAGGACCCGGAGGCTGGCGCGGTGAACGTCAGGGCGATGGTCGCCGACCCACGCGTCGTCGCCATGGTCGGCCCAAGATCATCGGGAGTCGCGGCGGCGCAGATCCCGATCACGAACCAGGCGGGGCTCCTCCAGTGCAGCCCCGCGAACTCGGACCCGGGCCTCACGAAGCCACGGGACGGCGCCCTCGACCTGCGCTCCGCGTTCCCGACCCGCATCTCCTACATACGGACCGCGCCTGCCGACGACATCCAGGGCCCGGCCCTCGCCTCGTTCGTGTTCCACGACCTCGGAGCGTCGACGACCCTGGTCGTTGACGACGCCGGCGACGGGCGCCAGATCGCGGACCAGTTCTCCGCCGCGTACGGCAAGCTCGGGGGCACGGTCGTGCGCCGGGCGCTCAACCCGGGCGCGGACCCCGCGTCGGTCCTGGATCCGCTATCGGCGTCTGACGGCGCGCCGACCGCCGTCTTCTTCGGCGGATTCACCCCGACTGGAGCCCCCGAGGTGCGCGCGGCGATGGTGGCCGCCGGCCACGGCTCAGTCCCGTTCGTCAGTTGGGATGGCATCCAGGACGGATCCGGCGCGGACCAGGGCTCGTTCATCTCGTTGGCCGGGCCGGCCGCCGCCGGCTCGCACTTCTCGCACGCCTCGATCGGGGCGCCGAAGGCCGACTTCACTGCCCGATATCGAACCAGGTTCGGCACCGATCCAGACGAGTACGCGGCATCTGCCTACGCCTGTGCCCAGGTCATCCTCGACAGCCTGCGCGCGGTGGCGGCGACCGGGCCGAGCGCCGACGGGCTTCGCGAAGCGGTCCGCGCCTCCGCCGTCGACCCGAGCCACCGCTACGAGACCGTCATCGGCACGGTCGGATTCGACGCGAACGGCGACTCGCGCCAGCAGTTCGTGACGCTCTACAAGGTCGACATGTCCGCGGCCGGCGGCAAGGGCGACTGGGTCATCGACAAGCAGCAGGATTACGGCCCGGCGCCCTAGGCCTTCCCGGCCTGGCTGCGCAAGCCCGAGGCGAACGACGGACACCGCGACACAACCTCCCGGGCGCGCAACGAGCGAGATCCGGCGCCAACTGGCTGGTTCGCTGGCGGCGGTCCGCCGGGTCCTGCTCAATCCCGACCTCGGCCGGCTCGAGATCGCGTGGACCCTGTCCATCGCCGCCCAGGGTGCCCTGAGCGTGGCGCTCGTCGTGTACACGTACGGGCGTGGCGGGACGGTCGCGGTCGGCGTGCTCGGTGTGGCCCGGACGCTGCCCACCCTGGTCGGCGTGCCGCTGGCGAGTGCGCTCGGCGACCGGCGTTCGCCGATCCGCGTCCTCCGGGGCGTCTACCTGACGGCGTCAGCCACAGGTGTCGCAGCAGCGGTGGCGCTCGCCCAGAACGCTCCGATCCTGGTCGTCCTCGTCATCGCCGCCGCGAATGCCATCGCCACCGCGGCGATCCGTCCGCTCCAGAACACCATCATCCCCGGCATCGCCCGAACGCCGGAGGAGCTCGTCGCCTCCAACGTGGCCACGAGCACCGGCGAGGGGGTCGGCCTGCTCGTCGGGCCTGGTCTCGGTGGTGTCTTGCTGGTGTTCGGGCCGGCAGTGGTCGCGGCGGCGGGCGCGCTCGGCATGGCGCTCGCGACCATCGCGTTCACCCGGATCCGCCGAAGGATGGTCGCGCCCGGCGCCGCCCTCGGGGCGCGAGGCCCTGATCGTCGACGATCGACGGCAGGGCTGCGGGCTGGCTACACGGCGATCCGTCGGCTGCCGACCCCGTTCCTTGTGATGGCGGTCTTCGGCGTCCAGCCGTTCGTCCGCGGCATGCTCAGCGTCCTTATCGTCGTGGCCTCGGTCGAGCTCCTGGGCCTCGGCGATCCCGGGGTCGGGCTGTTGAACGCGGCGATCGGAGCCGGCGGGATCATCGGGGCCCTGGCCACGATCCTGCTCGTCGGGCGCCGGCGCCTGGCGATCTTCTTCCTCCTCGGCCTGGTCTTCTGGGGTGCGCCGATCTCGGTCGTCGGTCTGCTGCCCGTCGCGTGGGTCGCCGTCCTTGCCATGGGTGTCGTCGGCGGGGCGAACGCGGTCCTCGATGTCGCCGGCTTCACGATGCTCCAGCGGACGATCCCGAACGAGGTGCGGGCGAGCCTCATGGGACTGTTCGAGGGGTATATCGCGGCGATGGCCGGGCTTGGTGGCATCGTAGTGCCGGTCCTCATCGCGGTCCTCGGCATCCCCGGCGCCCTCTTGGTGGCCGGGGCCATCCTGCCGGTGCTCGCCGTCGCGTCGTCGCGGGGCGTGCTCCGCGCCGACGACATCGCGCTCGTGCCGGAGCGCCAGCTCCAGTTGCTGCGCGGCGTCGGGATGCTCGCTCCGCTTCCCATCACGACGATCGAGCAGGTGGCCGACAGCCTGGTGCCGCTCCATTTCGAGCCCGGCGAGACGCTCATGCTCGCCGGCGACCCCGGTGATCGTTTCATCCTGATCGACACCGGGACCGTCGAGGTCGAGCAGGCCGGCGTCACGCTCAGGGCGATCGGGGCCGGCGGCTACGTCGGCGAGATCGCCCTGCTGCGCGGCATCCCGCGCACGGCGACCGTCCGAGCCATCACGGACGTCAGCGCCTTCGGCCTGGATTCGCGGAGCTTCATCGCCGCCGTGACCGGCGACCGCGACGCGGCGATGTCCGCCGATCGCGTCGTCGATGCTCGATTGGCCAACACCGACGAGCGTTCGGCATGAACCGGGCGGGCTCCAGAATCCACCGCCGATATGGCCACACCAGAGAGGCGCTCGCCCGACAGTCCAGCTACCTCATTGACGCTGGCGGGAACATGGCGGCACGCCCTGACGCCGCGCACCGCGCCAGGCGATGAAGGAGGCCGCCACGATGACCATCGCCCGTCAGCATCGGCTCGCATCCCTGGTCGCGGCAGCCGTGCTCGTGGCAAGCGCCGGCCAGGTGGCTGCGCAGGGTCCGTCCCCGACCGGGGCGGCGCTGGGCAGCCTGGACGATGCCGTGCGCTGGCTGGAGAACCATGGCTTCGCCGTGAGTGAGCCCTCCACGATCGACGGACGGACGCTGGTGACGGCCTCGCGGGCCGCAACCGCGCCGCCGGACCGGGACACCATCTGCCGGCTCATCGCGTCGAGCTCGGGAGTGACGGCGGCCTCGCTCGAGCTCGACCTGTCGGCGCCAGCGGCGGGCGACCTCCTCGTCGCGTGGGTCGAGGACTTCGCGCCATCGGGCCTGGGCTTCGTCGCCTGGGGCCTCGGGGCAGGCTCGAGCGGCAGCGAGCCACGCGTGGTCGACCTCGGTGACCGGTGGCTGAGCGTGTCGACATCGGCAGCCGGGCCCGCCGTGCGGGCCTCCATCGTCGTTTCCGTGCGCGACATGCCGGCACCGTTCGCGACGCCGGGGCCGAGCGGTCCGGTATCGTCGGCCCGACCAGCTTAGGGATCGGCCGCGGCCGATCGTTGACGGCGCGCCGTCAGGGCCGGGTCATCCGCCTTCGCCCCCCTTAGCCTCGACCTCGCCGAAAGACCAGCTATCGAGGTCAGGTGGCTCGATGCCCAGTTGGGTGAGGATCGTGGCCGCGTGGGTGCGGTGCTCCTTGGCGTGATCGAGGGCCTGGTTGAGGATGACCCAGGCGGGCACCTGTGCCTGGCGGCCGTCGAGGAACGTGTAGTCCACCATCCGCCCGGCTGGCGTGGCCTCGGCCAGATCGATGAGGGCGCTGCCGCTGGCCGCCAGGAGCGGGATGAGCGCCTCGACAGGCGGCACCTGGTCGCCGTCGCGCCACATGAAGCGGCGGGGCTCACCCGAGAGACGGTGGACGTAACCGGCTTCTGCGCCCGCGAGGTGAGCCAGGGTCCTTCCCAGCTCACCGTAGGTGCCGGGGACGCTGCGCCGGAGCTGCTCAGCGGTCAGGCCGCGGCAGGCCTCGAGCATCAGCCGGTTGGCCCAGCGACTGTGGCGGTAGAGCTGGCGCGTCTGCTCGGACATGGGTGCAGCGTACGCTCCCGGCGGACAAGGGCTGTCATATTCCAGGGAGACGCCAGCACGGAGGCTACCGGCCTCCGTCGTGGGCGAATGAAGCCCGGGAGAGGACGCCTGCATGAGCGACGCGATCCGCGGGCCAGCTCCGCGGAAGCTGACTGCGGAGGGCCTTGCACAGGAAGCAGACACGAATCCCGGATACGTCCGACGGCTCGTCGAATCCGGGGCGATCCGTCCTGACGCCGACGGCCTGCACGACCCCGGGGACGTCCCACGCGTCCGACTCGCACAGGCCCTTGCCGACGGTGGCGTCGATGTCGACGGTCTGACGTGGGCGATGCGCACTGGGATCCTGCCGCTCGACAGGATCAGTGAGATGTGGACCGTGCCCGAGCCGACGGGCCGCACGTACACGGAGTTCGCATCGGCGCTTGGCGACCGTGGGGCCGACCTCCCGGCGGTCTATGCGGCGTTCGGACTCGCAGTGCCGCCTCCCGGGACCGTGATGCGACAGGACGAGGAGGAGGTGCTCGCGGACTTCCTCGACGTGTGGGGGATGGTCGACGACCGGCGTGAGGCGTACCTCCGCGCCGCGCGGATCGACCGGGGAAGGCGTGCGTCGCATCGCGACGGCCACGCTCGACCTCTTCGATGAGTTCGGCGGTTCGCCGCCCCAGCGGTTGCGTCGCGGGCTCTCTCAGGACGAGGCGATCCTGCCCTCCACGCGTCTCAGCGCCCTCTTTCCGCGTCTGCTCATCTGGTTGCAGGCGCGCCACAGCGAGCACGAGGTCTTCGAGCGGATCGTGACCTTCGTGGAAGCGTCCCTGGCACGGGCAGGCCGCGTGGAGGCCCGTTCAGAGGAGCCCCCGGCCATCGCCTTCGTCGACCTTGCCGGGTACACGCAGCTGACCCAGACGGCCGGCGACGAGCAGGCGGCGAAGTCAGCGCTTGCGCTCCAGGCGCTCGCGGATGCTGCCGCTCTGGCCCATCGGGGCCGCGTCGTCAAGCTCCTCGGGGACGGGGTGATGCTGCGCTACGCCTCGGCGAACGAGGCCATCGAGTCGGTGCGGACGTTGATGGCTGACATCGTGGGGGCCGGTCTGCCGCGAGCCCACGCCGGGATCGCGGCCGGGCCCATCGTGGTGCGCGACGGCGATGTGTACGGTCACACGGTGAACCTCGCCGCACGGATCGCGGCCCACGCAACGGCGGGCGAACTGCTCGTGACCCGAGATCTGGCCGATGGCCTCGCTGATGGGGGGATCCGGTGGGAGGACGCTGGCGTGGCACGACTCAAGGGCGTGGATGTCGGTGTCTCGCTCGCGCGCATACGGCTGGGCTGAACGCCTCCCTCGTCGGTTGCCCCCGTCGAGGAACGCTCACGCGCCGACCGGCTCCGTCTGCCGGACGCGCGTCCGCGCCTCGGCCCTGGCCCGGGCGGGTGCGTAGTGGTCGACGAACGTCCCGTCGGCGTGGCGCGTCACGAAGCGGGCGAACTCCTCGTCGCCGCCCTCGAAGCGGGAGCGTGACCGGGCAGGCCCGATGTCGCGGCCGGCGGGCATCACGAAGCGCTGCTGCTGGACGATGCCCCCGGCCAGCGGACGTCCGGAGAGGCCCAGGTCCCGCAGCTCGGCCGCGACGGGGTGGTCGCCGAACCTCAGCTCGCCGCGCACCCGAAAGCCCTGCTGCACGAACGCGCGCGAGGGACAGACGGTCTCGATGAGCCGCTCGTCGAGCACCGAGTACATGACGCTGGGGGCTCGCCTGAGCCGGGCGTTGCCGCCGGCCTCGACGAGCAGGTCCAGGATGGTCTGGCCGCCCTCGCTCACGTGGACGCTCCGTGAGACGCCGTCCTCCACGAACTCCATGTCGGCCAGGAATTTCGGGAGGCCCCACAACGCTCTCCCGCCATCGCGGTGCAGCCGTGCGGTCACCGGCAACTGGAGGACGAAGCCGCCCAGCGGGAGGTCGGCCGCCCATTGCAGGAGCAGGGGCACGAACGGCGGCATCGGCCGGCGCGTGACCGCAACGTAGGCGCCCGCCTCGCCGTAGGCCGGCAAGGGCATCGTCGAGCCTTCCGGGTGACGCGCCGTGCTGTCGAAGTGGCGGAACGCGAACACGCCCACCAGGCCGTGGTCACGGTCGACGCGGACGGGGTACAGCAGCGGGGAGGGCAGGAGGGCCTTGACCGCCTCGAGGTCGGCCGCCCAGTAGGCCACGAACCCGTCGGTGCGGTGCCAGGCCGCCGGCAGGCGCAGGCGCAGGGTTCCCACCTCGTGGAACGTGTCCTTCGCGGGGTCGATGTGCGTGAACCGGCGATCCGCGCGCGCGGTCGTGACCCGCCGGGCGCTCCTGAGCGCGCTCGTGACGGCGACCGCCATGCCGGCTCGCCGGATAGGCTTGGTGTTCATCCCGACCTCCTTCGGGCGCGAGGTTGCGCGGCTCGCGCGGGGCAGCGCAAGAGCCGATCGGCACCGTTCCCGCCCCGGCGGCGAGCTGGACCGCGCTGCCCCGTCCCGCCGATGACCGGGCGAGCGAAGGGGTCGCGATCGTCACCAACGCTCGCTATTCGGCGAATTGGGCAACCACCGTTAGCAGGATGACGAGCGCACCCATGCCTGTCGCTCCCTCGGCGCTCAGCTCGAGGCGACGGAGGGCGGACCCGCGGGCCGAGTCGCTCGTCGCTTCACCGACGTGTCGGATGAATCGGTCGACCATCACGCCCAGCGCGACCAGGGCGATCACCAGCACGTGCTTGATGAGCATCAACGTCGTCCACGTCGATGCGAAGAAGTTGCCCAGGCCTGCGTAGTGGGGGTCGATGAAGAGCAGGTAGGTGCCGGTCACCGCGAACAACACCACCGAAAGCAGCACCAGCGGGAGCGCGTGTCGCTCGATGGCCACGAGCGCCGCCGCCTGCGCCGGCCCGTCCAGGGATCGTTCGAGGGCCGGCAGCACCACCCGGCCGAGGATGCCGTAGTAGCCCATCACGATCACGAACGCCAGCGTGTGAAGCCAGACTGCGAGAACTTGCGGGATGTCCATGGTCCGCCCCCGCCTTGTCTATCGTCCGAGCAGCCGCGCGTGCCTTCGCAGCCGCGCGTGCCGTTGTCTCGCGGCCGGCGTCATGCGGGGATGCCGGAGGCGATCGGTGCCGGTTGCAGTTCGCGGGCGATGCTCTCGGCCCAGGCCTCGATGGCCGCCCAGTCGCGGAAGTCGCCGGCCGGGATGGACGTCCGGATCGCCGACATGCGCATGAATGGCGCCCCGAGCCGCTCCATGAGGCCGATCGGCTTGGCGTGCGGGTCGTAGGCCCCGAAGAACACGCGCTGGTCGCGGGGATGGATGGCGTCGGCGAACTCGGTGAACTCGTTCGGTCGGGAGGCCTCGAACACATCGCGCCCCTTCGCGTCGACCGCGTCGGTGCCGATGGGGCCACTGCTGAAGAGCCAGACCGGACGGCTCGCGAGGAGGGATCGATGGCGACGCACCAGTTGCGACGCCTCCTTCAGCCAGTGTGAGACGTACGCCGCGCTTCCGATCACGAAGGCGTCGTACTCGCCGACGGCGCCCGCCCCTTCGACTGGCGCTAGCGTGACCTCGAGCCCGGCCCGCTCGAGCGTCTGTGCGATCCGCTCGGCGATCCCCCGGGTGGCCCCGTGGCGGCTGGCATATGCGACAAGGATCCTCATGGCCGTCGTCCTCCCCGAAGTCGCCCAGGCCCTCGTGGGAGGCGGGCGTCAGCAAGATCACTCTCCGCCTCGTGGATGGTCGCGCTCGCAACCGGATCGGTGGTTGTGCTATCCGGCCCCTTGTTGCCGGGCAGGCCGGCCTATCGAGAATGGGCGACCGGGTGGGGCGCCAGCGGCCCTCACCCACTCCTGTCCCTTTTCAGCCGCACCGATGTTTGACATTCGTCACCGCACCAACCTAGGCTGCGCGCTCTTGACCGGTCCACAGCCGGGACTGCGGGTGAGGGGGCCTTCGTGGACCTGCGAATTCGACAGGGTCGTCATTGCCGGATCGGAGTCCCGCCTCGAGGTTCGTACCTCCGCGACCGCGCCGAAGGACGCAGGAACCGCGTCGTGAAGGACAGCATCGGCGTGGCTGTCGTCGGGGCCGGGATGGCGGGGCGCTCCCACGCCTACGGGTACCGCCTGGCGGAGTCGGTCGCCGTCGAACGGATGCGCCGTGTCCGCCTCGTCGCCATCGCCGACACGAACGGGGCCTTCGCCGTCGACGCTGCCCAGCGGTACGGATACGAGCGTGCTGAGACCATTGGCAGATCGATCGCCGACGACCCGACCGTCGATGCTGTGAGCATCGTGGTCGCGAACGACCTGCATCGAGAGACCCGCGGTCGGCCTCCTGGAGGCTGGCAAGCACGTCCTGTGCGAAAAGCCCATGGCGAACTCGCTCGCCGACGCACAGGCGATGGTGGCCGCGGCCGACCGGTCGGGCGGATCGCGGTGCTCGGCTTCACTCCTGCCGGAGGTCGCCGTCATCAACGCGATCCGTGAGCAGGTGACGAAGGGCGTCGATCGGGTCGCATCCGCCATCTCGACCTTCACTACTGGTGCGACTACGGCGCCGACGCGAATGCTGCCATGACCTGGCGATACCGCGGCGGTGCCGGGGACGGGCGCGCTCGCCGATCATCGGAAGCCACCTCGTCGACCTCGCTGAATTCCTCGCGGCCCGATCAGGGCGTTCGCGGCGCGGTCATGAAGACGTTCATCACGGAGCGGCCGGTCGCGACCTCGGTGGTACGGTGGACACGCGGCCGAGCCGTCGGAAGCGAGACCGAGCCCGTCGAGAACGAGGACGTGGTGTCGCTTCACCGCCTCGTTCGAGAGCGGTGCCGACCGGCGTGTTCTCGATCTCCAGCGTCGCCCTCGGACTCCCCAACTCGCCTCGGCTTCTCGGTCTTCGCCGGGACGCCGCCGCTGCCAGTTTCGACCAGACGACGCCGGCGGAGTTCCAGTTCTTCGATGCGACGTGCCGGAGCGGACCGACGGCTTCCGGCGCGTGCTTGCGGGGCCCGTCCATCCGTACCTGGAGCACGGCCTGCCGATGACGCACTCCGGTGTCGGTTACGGCTACGCCGAGCTGTTCGCGTTCCAGGCCCGGGCATTCCTCGACCAGGTGGCCGGCGTCGCGGGGCTTCCGCCCTGCCCGTCGTTCGTGACGGCCTGCACTCATGCTGGTCATGGATGCGGTGGTGCGTTCCGCCCGGGACGGCGGAGCGACCGCGGTGGTCGGCTGCTCCAGGCATGCGGTCGAGGAGACGACGATGCTGACGCTCGGTGTGTATACCGTCATGCATCCAGGACCGGTCGCTGGACGATGCGCTCGACCTCATCAAGGGTCTCGGCCTGACGGGCGTGGAGGTCAACGCGGGCGGGCTTCGTCCCGGCCCCCCACCTGCCCGTCGGCCAGCTCGTCGGGAGCGCGGTCGCCCGCGATGAGTACCTGGGGAGGTACGCGGCCCGCGGCCTGTTGCTGACGGGCCTTGAACGTCAACGGCAACCCGCTGCATCCCGATCCCGAGGTGGGGCCGGCGCACGCGGCCGACCTCAGGGCGGCCATCAAGGTCGCCGGGCTCCTCGGCGTGCGTCGGGTCGTCGCGATGTCCGGGCTCCCGGCGGCCCATGCCAGTGGGCGAGCTGCCGTCCTGGGCGGTCGTGCCCTGGGACAGCGCCTACACGGAGGCGCTCGCCTACCAGTGGGACCACGTGGCCGTCCCGTTCTGGCGCGAGATCGATCGCCTCGCCGCCGATGCGGGCGTGAGTCGTGTGCATCGAGATGCACCCCCACAACCTGGTCTTCAACCCCCGACCCTGGAGCGGCTCGTGGAACGGACCGGCGCGACCAACCTCGGCGCCGAGATGGACCCCAGCCACCTGTTCTGGCAGGGCATCGACCCCATCGCGGCCGTCCAGCGGCTGGGTCGGCTGGTGTACCACGCGGCCGCCAAGGACACGCGCATCAACGAGACGAACCGGAGCACGGTCGGAGTGCTGGACGACCGCTTCCGGCCGGTCCCGGCCGGCCAGCCCGTGACCGGGCTCGGCGGTCATTACGTTGTGAACGAGTGGCCCGAGGACCCAGCGTGGGAGTTCGTGGCCGTCGGTCGCGGCCACGATGTCGACTACTGGGCCGCGCTCCTCGCGGCGCTCGCGACGGTCGACCCAGAGATGGCCGTGAACATCGAGCACGAGGACGCCGAGCTGCCGGGCCTCACCGGCCTCGCGGAGGCGGCGGCGGCGCTGCGACGCGCTGCGACGCAGGCAGGTGTCTGAGATGTCCTCGACCCCGCGCCGACTCCCCGGTCGCGGTCATGCGCACCGGCCGCCGGAATCGCAAGGAGACCGATGAAGATCGCGCTGGACCCGTACATGTTCCGGACCACGCCCCTTACGGAGCTGCCGCGGCTGGTCGCCGACCTCGGCTACCAGTACATCGAGCTCAGCCCGCGCGAGGACTTCATCCCGTTCTTCAAGCACCCGCGCGCGGATCGGGCCACGATCAACGCGTTCAAGGACGCGCTCGCGGTGGCGGGCGTCCAGGTGTCGAGCCTCCTGCCGCTGTTCCGCTGGTCCGGCCCCGACGAGGACGAGCGCAAGGCCGCCGTCCGCTACTGGAAGCGCGCCATCGAGATCGCGGTCGAGCTGGGTGTCACCGTCATGAACTCGGAGTTCAACGGCCGCCCCGAACAGGCATCGCTCTCCGAGGCGCAGTTCTGGCGCTCGATGGAGGAGCTGCTGCCGATCTTCGAGCGCGAGGGCATCCAGCTCCGGCTCGAACCGCACCCCGATGACTTCGTCGAGGACGGGCGCGTCGCGGCGGACATGGTCCGGGGCATGGACTCGCCCAACGTGACCTATCTGTATTGCGCACCGCACACCTTCCACATGGGTGGCGACGTGGCCGGGATCCTGCGCTACGCGGGCGACCTCGTCACGCACGTGCACGTGGCCGACTCGTTCGATCATCGTGCGTCGTCCGGCCTGCGCTACATCCTCAATCCGCCCGGCACGCCGGCCCGGATCCACCAGCACCTCGACATCGGGCAGGGCGAGGTGGACTGGGACGCGTTCTTCACCACGCTGGGCGGGCTGCGCTTCGACGGGATCATGACCGTGTGCGTGTTCGCCTGGGAGGAGCGGGCGCGGGAGTCGAGCCTGGCCAACCTCGAGCAGATCCGCCGTCGCACGGCTGCCTGGGCGCACCTCCGCTGATCCGGGGTGTCATCCTGCGAGCGTGGGCGACGCGGCGGTGCGGGCGAGGCTCGGCCTCCCACGGACGGAGGTCAGAACATCGGGCAGCCACCGGATGTCGGCCAGCCCCGGCCTATGGGTGCGTGGAGCCACCCGGACATCGATGCCGATGGGTGCGTCTGCTGCTACGCGAGCCTCGCGTCTGGAGGTCGCGCCGTGCGGTCGGTATGAGCCAGCGGAACCGAACGGAACCCAGTGCCGTCAATGGCACTCGTCCGATCGGATGCTCAAGGAGAATCCCGCATGCGTCTCTCGTCGCGGTCATCAGCGCTCCTGGTGGGCGCGCTCACCGTGCTCATCCCCGCCAGCGCCGCGGCGCAGGCCTCGCCGTCCGGGTCCCCCGTGCTCCCATCGCCGTCGCCATCGCTCGCGGGCGTCACCTGGCTGCTCGACGACTGGCTGGCTGGCACCGAGATGAACCCCCGGGTCGCCAATTCGTGGCCCACGCTGTGGTTCGACGGCACGACCGTGAACGGCAGCAGTGGCTGCAACCGCGTCCATGGCACGTACTCGCTCGACGGCGACGCGATCTCGTTCGCCGACTTCGCCCCGATGAACAGGATGTGCATCCAGGGCCTCGACGCGCAGCAGCAGGCCATCCTCGAGGGCCTGACCTCCGCGGCGACGATCGAGCTGGGGTCCGGAACGCTGGCCATTCTTGACGCGGCCGGCACCGTCCACCTGGACTATCACGCCGTGCCGGCGCTCGAGAATCGACCCTGGGTCTGGCTCACACCGGGCGACCAGCCGGCGCCCGCGCAGAGCGTCACCATCGAGTTCGCGAACGGCATCGTGAGCGGCCAGGCGCCCTGCAACAGCTATTCGGCCCCCTACACCGTCACCGGCTCCACGCTGGCGCTCGGCCTCATCGCGAGCACGCAGATGGCCTGCCCCGACCTGGCCAGCGAGACCGCCTACCTCGCCGCGCTGTCGTCCGTGACCGGCTGGTCCGTCGACAGCAGTGGCGACCTCGTCCTGACCGACGCGTCAGGCGCCGAGGTGCTGCGCTACACGGTGCCCACATCGGACGAGTGAGCTTTCCCGCCTGAGCGTCACCCACGAGGCAGCCGTCGTCGGTGGTCCACGAGACGTGGGTCCGACGCCCCTGCGACCACGGGATCAGGCCTGGGACGGTCGCCCACGCCGAGGGGCTCGGCTCTTTCCCGCGGACAGAGGTGAGCAACATGGTGCAGTCGCAGAGCGCCGACCGGCCCTCCGGGGAGGTCATCGCGGTCGTGACTGCTCTGCTCGGCGTGACCCCTCGGACCTGGGAGCAGCGCCCGGGCGGGCACACGCGGACCAGCAAGGCCCTGGTCACCCTGCCCGACGGCACCCGCCGGTTCGTCAAGTGGGCCGCGACGGGGAGCGGCGCGGCGGCCGCCCTGCGCGATGAGCTGCGTGTCCTGAGCGTCGCGCGAGGGCCGTTCCTGCCCGATGTCGTGGCCTGGTCCGTGGACCCGACCGTCGTGATCATGGAGGACCTGTCGGACGCCCTGTGGCCGCCACCCTACCCGGCCGATGTCGGGCCGCTGTGGGATGCGCTGGAGGCAAAGGCCCGGGTCGAGCCACCGACCGGTTTGCCCCGTCTCGAGGAGTGGCCCGGGCCGCACCAGCGATGGCGACGGGTGGCGAGGATCCTCGGCCGTTCGTGGGCCTGGGCGTCGTCACCCAGGCATGGCTGACGCACTCCCTTGGCGACCTCGTGGCGGCCGAGGAGAGCGTGACGCTCACCGGCTCGCAACTGGTCCACAACGACGTGTTCAGCGCCAACGTCGCCTTCAGCGCTGATCGCGCGGTCCTGGTCGACTGGGCCACCGCCGCCGTGGGGAATGCGTCGCTGGACACCGCGATGACGGTCCTGAGCATGCGCGCCGAAGGGGCCGCGTCCGCTCACACGGCCTTCCCGGACGAGGTCGGCTTCGCGGCCCTGCTCGCGGGCCACAACGCCCTGGAGGCGCCGTCGCCGCTGCCGGACTGGGCGCACCCCGACTCGACGCTGCGGTCCGAGCAGCTCGGCGACCTTCGACACGCCCTCGCCTGGGTGGCCGAGCTGCTGGATCTACCCGCACCCGATGGACCGTCGGCGCTCGGCGGCTCGTGACATCGCGGACGCGTAGCAGCCCTGCTCAGACGTGGTCGATCACGAGGCTGTCGTCCTGCACCCAGTCGCTCTGGTTCCCGAGGTCGTCCTCGCACCGATAGCGGACGGAGTACTCGCCTTCCGCGAGCTCCGGCCCACCGTAGGGCTGGTCGATCACGAGCGCGCCTGGCATGCCGGCGCCGACGCACCCGGGGTCCGGGCAGGCCGGCACGCTGCCGGGGTCGCGGCTGACGATGAACTTGAGCCGGCGCTCCTCCGACCAGGCACCGGTGCTCGTCCAGCGGACCTTCACCCGGAGCGTCGCCTCCGGGCTCCGCTCCCAGCCGCGGAAGCCTGGGACGATGACGATGCCCTTCGGGCTGCGCCAGTCGTCGATGGGCTCGTGCGGGTCACGTGGAGCTGCCAGGCTCGCCTCGCAAGGCGTGCGGCCAAACCGCATCTTGATGGGCAGATCCCCGCCGCCAGCCTGCTTTCGGAAGTGGGCGTGGTGGAGGTGCGGGCTCGAGGCGCCGACCGACCCGATCTCGCCGATCTGCTGGAGGAGCTTGACCCGGTCCCCCTCCTTGACGCGGATATCGCGCATGTGCGTGTACTGGGTCACGAAGCGGCCGTGGCCATGGGTGATCTTCACGGTGCCATGACCCGGCTCGTCGGAGCCATCCACGAAAGTGACCGTCCCGACCGCCGCGGCGAGGACCGGATGGCCCAGATCATCGTCCCCGCTGCCATGGTTGAAGTCGACCGCGTAGGCGTGGTGCCCTTCGGGGTTGGCCGCGACGTCGCCAGGCCCGTACGTGCGACCGTTGTAGCCACCCTGGGCCCGGTCGAAGGGCGGGAAGAAGTAGCCGCGGGGCAGCCGGCCGCGCCTGGTGAGCGGTCGAGTCGGCTGGAACGTGAAGCAGCCATCCGCCCCGATGCCGTCGTCGGCGCTGTCGGTCGACTCGACGGGCGCACGATGCTGCGAGAGCCGCCAGGCGTAGGCGGTGATCGGTTCGGAGGATCCCACCCGCACGACGGGACGTCGGTTCGCGATGACCATGCCCTGGCTCACCCCACATCCATCGAGCGTCTCGAACCAGAAGCTCGCGGCGGGCGCGAGCGGGCCGCCGGCAGCCGCCCAGATGGGGTGGTCCCAGAGCGGATCGCCGGCCGGCGCCCGAGGACCGAGCTGGACCTCGTAGGTGACCGACGAGGCCTCTGGCGCGAGCGTCACCTCCGCTTCGAGGTGGGCGCCCGCGAGCGCCGCCTCGGTCCCGACCGGGACGGGCTCGACCAACGGCGGGGTCCCCACGGGGCTCATGGTCGGGACCCTGCACCGGACGGGTGCGGCGCATCTCGCGCTGTCACGGCATCGGTGCCGGCGGCCCGGCTCGCAGCCCGGCCAGGAACGCATCAGTGAAGCGAGCGCGGTCTGCCGCGATCGCGACGCGAGCGACGTGACCCGCCTCGTCCCTGACGAGCCGGCCGGCATCCGGGCCCGATACCTCCACGGACAGGCGCTCATCGTTCGTGGTGACCAAGGTCGGGTCGATGAGCGTCCCGGCCGCCAAAGGATCCCACAGGAACCAGTCGCCGCTGAGCAGGAACGGGTCGTGCTGGACCAGCTCGTGCGTGAGCCAGGCGCCGACCGCACCGTGGTCTGCGTCCAGCGACGCCGCGATCTCGCGTGTCATGGGGGCGTTCTTGGTCGCATCCAGCGCGACGAACGTGATCGGCACTCCCGATGCCAGCACGGCGGCGGCGGCGGCCGGATCCGCATGCAGGTTCCATTCCGAGGCGCCCGGGATCGAGGCACCTTGCGGGATCACGTTGCCGGGGACATCGAGGGCGCCGCCCATCGCCACGACCTCCGCGATGTCGGCGACCGACCCCCGATCCGCGGCGAGCACCTCCGCAAGGGTGGTGAGCGGCCCGAGCGTCAGCATCGTCACTGGGCCCGCCGCCGCCGTGACCTGAGCAGCGATGATCTCGGCGGCTGGCTGGGAAGGCGCGCCCGCATCGGGACCCGCTGGAAGGGAGACACCACCGAGCAGGTCAGCGGAGGCCCGCCACTCGTCCGGGAACGGCGTACCGTCGCCCACTGCGCTTTCCGGGCCACACCCGACCTCCGGGCTGGCGGCGTCGATGAACTCGATGATGCCCCGGAGGTTGTCCACGCCGGGGTCGCAATGCGAGAGCCCGGTGCCGGAGACCGTGATGGCCAGGATGTCGAGGGACGGGTCGCGCAGCAGCCACGCCAGCGCCATGACATCGTCCTGCCCCAGATCAGTGTCGATGATGACCGCGCGGGGCTCGCCCGCGGCAGCAGGAGCCTGGCTCGTGTCGGTCGCCAGGGCGGTCCCCGATGCCGCCAGCAGCACGGCGAACCCGATCGCTGCGGCGCTTCCCCCGGCCCTTTCGACGGTCGACATGTGCATCGCGACGTATACGCCACCAGCTGGGCCGGGTCAAGCGGCTCCGTTGTCGCGAGCGGATCCATTGTCGCGGCTGCCACCAGCGCCGCTGGTACGCTTCGGACGTGAAGGCCGGCTTCGTCGTCTCGGCGGGCCATCCCCGCGCGGTGGCCGACCTTGCGGCGGCGGCGGAGGCAGCGGGCTGGGACGGCGTCTTCACCTTCGACGCGGTCGCCATCGGCGAGACCGAGCTGTTCGACCCGTGGGTCGTGATGGCTGCCATGGCGCTGCGGACCGAGCGCATCGCTATCGGTGCCGTGCTCACGCCCCCATCCCGCCGGCGCCCCTGGAAGCTGGCACGCGAGGCGATGACGCTCGACCGCCTCTCCGCTGGCCGCCTGATCCTGCCCGTCGGCCTCGGGGCCCTCGATGACGCGGCCTTCGGCAACGTCGGCGAGCCGACCGACGCGCGGACCCGGGCCGAGCTGCTCGATGAGAGCCTGGCCATCCTCGAAGGGCTCTGGAGCGGAGAGCCGTTCGGCTTCGAGGGCCGCCACTACCGCTTCGCTCCGATGACCTTCCGCCCGACACCCGTCCAGCGGCCCCGCATCCCCATCTGGGTGGCTGGCCGATGGGGCAGCGAGCGCTCGATGCGACGGGCGGTCCGGTACGACGGCATCCTGCCGCAGGTCGGACCGGGCGGGAGCCTCGAGCCAGCCGACATCAGGGCCATCGCAGCGTGGGTCGCCCGCGAGCGCGGCACCGAGCTCCGCGATCGGCCCTTCGACATCGTGGTCGAGGGGAAGACCCCGGCCGACCCTCGGGCGGCGGCCAGCCAGGCGGTCCGGCCCTGGAGCGAAGCTGGCGCGACCTGGTGGCTGGAGGCCGACTGGACCGGCGCGTCGGTCGAGAGCCTTCGGGCGCGGATCGACGCGGGACCCCCGACGGCGTGAGCCTCGATCGCCGCGTGATCGACACCCTGGCTCGCTGCCTTCATCACACGCCGCCCGTCAGCCCGACGATCGGGCTGTGGGCGAGTGCAGGCCACCCGCCCGTGGCCGACGCGCCGGGGGCCGGGACATCGAAGTCGGCGTGGACCGCGAGCGGTCCCGCGGTCGTCGACATCGAGGTCGGTGATGGGGCTGAGCGCCCTGTGCATCAGGTCCCGACTGAGGAACCGGCGAAGCCAGCTCGCGAGCCCGCTGCGGTCCTTGGCCCCGTCCAGCCAGGCCCGCACGACGTCCCGCCCGGAGACGAGCCCGAAGCGATGGTCCGCCATCAGCCCGCGGATCGAGGCGAAGAACGCCCTGTCGCCCATCCGGGTGCGGACCCCGTCGATCATGGCGGCGCCCTTGTGGTACACGGTCTCGACGTAGCCGCCACAGTCCCACCGCTCGAAGCGTGTCGGGGAATGCGTAGACCGGCGAGTCGACCGGCTTCCCCGAGCAGTACGACCAGTCGTGCCGGCCGAAGAAGTGGTCCTCGCTGAACTGGGCGAAGGCCTCGTCCAGCCAGGGCTCGCGCAGCTGGTCGTTGCCGAGCAGGCGCATAGAACCACTCGTGCGCGACCTCGTGGTGCACGACCTCCGCGTCCGCGTAGCCGTCGGTGCCAAGGAACACGACGCCGGGCCATTCGGTGGCGATCCATCGACCGGGCGTGGGCGCCACGATGAGCTCCGGCCAGGGATACGGGCCGTACGCATCGTCGTAGGTCTCGAGCGCGCGGCGGGCTTCCTGAAGGGCGAGGCGACCGGACACGCCGGCCGGCTGGTACACCCGGATCCGGACGCCGTCGCGGGTCGTCGTCGACAGCGTTCGCAGATGCGGCGCGACCACGAACCCGTAGTTCCGCGCGTCGTCCAGGCGATACACCCGATGCCGACGCTGGCGGGTGATGAGCTTCCCGGGCGCTGCGATCGTCAGCGGCCGGTCGGTGGTGAGGTCGAGCGTGACGCTGGTCGCGGCCGCGGTGAACTGGGAATCCCCGGGGTTGCGCAGGCCATGCCCGTCGGACAGGATGGGGTACCAGTCGGCCAGCCGCATCATCCCTTCGGCCTTCGAGAGACGGGCCTGCAGCGAATCGAAGGCGTCCGCGGTCGGTCGGTCGGCGAAACGGATCACGAGGGTCGCCCGCGCGCCGGGAGCGAGCGGAGCGGGCAGGGCGACCAGCATGTCCGCCCTGTTGGGGAACGAGACGCGGGCGGGCCCACCGTCGAGGCGGACCGATCGCAGGCGGAACTCACCGTAAGCTCGAGCCAGGACCGAGAGGTGCAACTCGTCGATGGCGACCGGCGCGCGGTTGACGATGTCGACCGTCTCGACGACGTCCAGCCGCCCCGCGTCGTAGTGCAGCGAGGTCACCAGGTCATAGCGGGTCTCGAGCCGCATCGTGGTACGGGTGTCTCCGACCAGTGCGCTCGTCGGGACCGATGGCGGCTCGACCGGTTCGGAGGCGGCCTGTGTGTCGGTCGCCGACATGAACGCCCCGAGCGTCCAGACGAGGATCGGGAGGCCGATGCGGGTGGTGGGGCTGGCCATCTGCTGGCCTCCGCTGCGATGTGTTGACATCGCAACGGTCGGAATAAGGACGGGTCGGACACATCGGCCATCCCCTTGATCGGCGCCTCATTTCGCGGCACCCGGCTCCTTACGCGCGGCACCCGAATGGCGAGCCGCGACAGCCCCCGGTAAGCGAATGGCTCAGGGGCAGCCCGTGGAAGGGCTGCCGCGGGTCACACCACCCCGAGCCGGTGCGCGATGACGGCCGCCTCCCCGCGGCCCGTTACGCCCAGCTTGCCCAGGATGTTCGAGACGTGGACGCTCGCGGTCTTCTCGCTGATGAACAGCCGCTCGCCGATCTGCCGGTTCGTCTGGCCCGCCGCCACGAGCGCCAGGACCTCGAGCTCCCGAGCCGTGAGCCCCACTCGCGCCACCTCGTCAGCGCGAGTCCCCGGCGACGCCTCCGCGGCGGCCGGCTCGCCGATCACGATCCGAGCGCGCTGCGCCAGCGCGTCCGCCTCCTCGCGGAGCGGTTCCGCGCCGAGCGAGGACGCCATCTCCATCACCTGCGCGAGCGCCGCGGACGCTCGTGCGCGATCGGCGCGAGCCGCCAGGAGCGCCTCAGCCTCTCGATACCGGGCGTAGGCGGCCGGATACGGCTGGCCAAGCCGCTCCCAGATCCCGGCGGTGGTCGCCCAGGCGGCGGGATCGGAGGCGCCTTCGAGGCGAGACCACTCGGCCTCGCTCAAGGCCGACCAGGCGGCCGACTGCGGCTCGAGCGATGGGCGCGCGACGGGGATCTCAGCGAGGCGCACCCGCACCGACTCGCGGAACTCGGCGCCCTGACGGGCGGCATCGGCGAGCGTCTCCTCCGACCTGCGCGCCCGCGCGAGAAGGGCGAGGTCGGCGCACGCTCGAAGGCCGAGCGCGAGCAGCGGGGCGAGCGTCATCGCGGTGCCGTGCCTCACGAGCTCGATCCCGTCACGGGCATGCTCCAGCGCATCCGCCGGACGATGCCGCCAGAGCGCCAGCTCCGCGAGGCTCGACTGCACCGGGCCGATGCACTGCCGGTCCATGGTCCGATGCCGCCCGTGGCGCGATGGCGCGGAGCTCCCGCTCGGCCTCCTCGAACCGACCGTGCACGAGCGCGAGCCTCGCTCCGAGCTCGCGGACCAGGATCTCGTTGATGCCGAACGCGCCGATCACCTCGACCTGGTGGACTGCCGCCTCGCTCTCGTCCCAGCGCCCGAGACAGAACAGCAGATCGGCCGCGTTGCACAGGAGATGGGTCCCGAGGAAGGCCAGGAAGCCGAGGCGTCGTGCGACGCTCACGCCCTCGAACGCGAGCGCGATCGCGTCCTCGAAGCGACCGCCGACCTTGAGCACCCAGACCCGATTGGTGTATGCCCGACCGATGTCGTCGACGTCCCCGATGGCCTTCGCGATGCCGAGCGCATCATCGAGGTCCCCAAGGGCACCGTCGATCTCGCCCTCCTGGCAGCGCGCGACTGCGCGGCTGTTCAGGGCGTGCCCCTCGATCTGGCGAGCGCCGGCGGCTCGGGCGAGCTCGACGGCCTCCTCCGCGAGCGGCCTCGCCTCCGCGTGCCGGTCCTGGAGGTTCAGGATCTGCGCGAGTCCCGCGAGAGCGCGAGCGCGCGCCTCTGGTGGTGATCCTGCTGGGACCAGCCGCACGGCGGTGCGATGCGCCTGGAGCGCGAGGTCGCCCTGCCCGTTGACCCACGCGGCGCGTCCGAGGCGCACGTGGAGCGTCGCGGCGCGCACGGGCTCCACCGACTCATCCACCAGCTCGAGCGCGGAGCGGAAGAGCGCCACTGCGCGGGCCGGATCGCTGAACCGCGCGACGCCCGCCGCCGCGGCCAACACCTCCACCCGATCGCTGCCGGTCCGGGCGACCATCTCCGGCACCCGCTCCCAGAGCTCCAGCGCCCGTTCGTACCCCGCGAGCGCCTCCGGGAATGCGTAGCTCGCCTCAGCGGCATGGGCAGCCCTGAGCGCGGCATCGAAGGCTCGCGGCAGGTCGTGCGCGGCATACCAGTGATAGGCGAGCTCGGAGGCGTGGCTCGCGTCCCGGGCCAGGCTGCCATCCCCGGCGGAGGCGGCCGCTTCGAGCGTCCTGGCGAACGCGGCATGCAGCCGCGTGCGCTCGCCGGGCAGCAGGTCGTCGTAGACGGCTTCCTGGAGCAGCGCGTGGCGGAACACGTAGCGCTCATCCTCCGATCGTGCGTCCGGCACCAGGACCTGGCGCGCGACGGTCTCCCGGAGCGCGGCGATGAGCACGCCGTCGTCCATCCCGGTGGCGGAGAGCAGGAGCCGCGGATCGACCCGCTGACCGCCCGCCGACGCCACCCTGAGCAGTTCCTGCGCTTCGGTGCTCAGCCCCATGACACGAGCGAGGAGCACCGCGCGGAGCGTCGGCGGCAGCTCCGTGGTCCGATCGCGCGCGGTGACGAGCAGCTCCTCCGCGAAGAACGCGTTGCCGTTCGACCGCGCGTGGATGGTGTCGACGAGGCGCGCGTCGATCTGGGGCCCGGCGATCGCCCTGAGCATCGCCGCCAGCTCGTGCCGGTCGAGCCGTGTGAGCTCGATGCGCTCGGTGCGCCCGGAGCGCTCCAGCTCCGCCAGGAAGGGGAGCAACGGATGGCGCCGGTGGATCTCGTCCGATCGATAGGTGAGGACGAGCATCACCGGCAGGTCGCGGACGTTTCTGACGAGGAACGTCGCCAGGTCGAGGGTCGAGCGGTCGGACCAGTGCAGATCCTCGATGACGAGCACGACGGGAGCCGTGGCCGCGAGGCGTCCCAGCATGCCCAGGAGGAGCTCGAACAACCGCCCCTGCGATGAGCCGATGCTCAGCGCGTTCGCGCTCGAAGGGCCGTCGATGTGCACCGGACCGAGGTCGGGCACGAGCCGCGCGAGCTCGGCTCGACCGGGTCCGACCACCCGCGCGACCTGGGCATCGGGGGTGGCTCGGATCCATGACCGGAGCGCCTCCACGATGGGCGCGTACGGGACGCCGCCCTCACCCAGATCGATGCAGCCACCGACCAGGACGAGGGAGCCTGCCGCGCGAGCGACTTCGGCGAACTCTGAGATCAGGCGTGTCTTCCCGATGCCGGCCTCGCCCGCGACAAGGACCGCCGCGCTGTGGCTATCGCGCGTCCGCCGCAGAACTGCCGCCAGCCGTCCAAGCTCGTCCGTCCGACCGATCAGGGTCGGGCTGGAGACCCGCATGTCCGGATTGTAGGGGCGTTTGCGCACGTCCAGCTGGACCCCGGTCATGTCGTTGCGTGTGCGGGCGAGGGCTACAGGCCCTGCGTACTGGGCACCGGCACATCCGCCCTGATTGGGCGGCTGGATGGCTCACACTGTCCTGGGATGGCCCGTGAGCCACCCCTTCCGTCAGGAGCACGAACCGTGGACAAGCGGACCCTGGGCATCAACGGCCTGGAGGTCTCCGCCATCGGGCTGGGCTGTATGAGCATGACTGGTGGCTACAGCGACAGGCCCGATCGGCAGGAGATCGATCTCGGAGAATCCGAACGGCTGTTGACCGCGGTGTCAGCTTCTTCGACACCGCCGAGTCTACGGTCCCTACGCCAACGAGGAGCTCGTGGGCGAGGCGCTCGCCCCTTACAAGGGCCAGGTCGTGATCGCCACCAAGTTCGGGTGGGACATCGATCCCGTCGGACGCACGTCCAGCGGGCGCGTCGCGAGCCGTCCCGACGTCATCAGACGCGTCGTCGAGGGCTCGCTGCAGCGGCTCGGCGTCGAAGCCATCGACCTCTACTACCAGCACCGCGTCGACCCGGAGGTGCCCATCGAGGACGTCGCGGGCGCGGTCAAGGGGCTCATCGAGGCCGGCAAGGTGAAGCACTTCGGCATGTCCGAGGCCGCTGCCGGAACGATCCGCCGAGCGCACGCGGTGCAGCCTGTGACGGCCGTCCAGAGCGAGTACTCACTATGGTGGCGGCGTCCCGAGGAGGAGGTCCTGCCCGCCTGCGAGGAACTGGGCATCGGGTTCGTGCCGTTCAGCCCGCTTGGCAAGGGTTTCCTCACCGGCACCATCACCACCTCGACCAGCTTCGACGCCAGCAACGACATCCGGAGCACCATCCCCCGGTTCGCGCCGGACGCGCTCCAGCACAACCAGGCCATCGTCGGCCTGCTCGCGAGCGTCGCTCAGCGCAAGGGCGCCACCCCCGGCCAGATCGCCCTGGCATGGCTCCTGGCCCAGAAGCCCTGGATCGTCCCCATCCCCGGGACACGCAAACTCCACCGACTGGAGGAGAACATCGGCGCCGCCGACATCGCCCTGTCGGCCGACGAACTCACGGAGATCGCCGATGCCGCGTCCAGGATCCAGGTGCAGGGCGGCCGATACAACGAGGCCCTGGAACGGATGACCAACCTCTAGACGTCCTGCTGACCGAGCCCTGCGCCGCCCGACCTGGCCTACGCCTGAGATGTCGCCGAGCCGACGAGCAGCGGTTCTCTCGTGACCGGCGGTGAGGACGGTGACGCCTCGATGAGGGGTGGCGCCTCGCGGATCCGTCCGTCACGCATGCGCACGATCCGGTCGCAGGCGGCGCCCACGTCCGGGTCGTGGGTCACGAGCACGAAGGTCTGGCCGCGTTCCATGTTGAGCCGGCGGAGGATGGCGAGCACCTCGGCCGAGCGCTCGGAATCGAGGTTGCCGGTCGGCTCGTCCGCCAGCACGAGGCCCGGCCCGTTGACCAGGGCGCGCGCGATCGCGACACGCTGCTGCTCGCCACCCGAGAGCTCCGACGGCCGGTGACCCGCCCGGTCCGCCAGGCCGACGAGCTCGAGGGCGTCAAGCGAGTCCTGGCGCGCGCGCCTGCCGCTCACCCCGGCGTAGTCGCCCGCGAGCATGACGTTCTCGAGCGCGGTGAGGGTGGGGATGAGGTTGAACTCCTGGAACACGAAGCCCATCTCGCGCGCCCGGATCCGGGTGCGCTGCCGAGTCGCCGAGCGCGACCATGTCCCGCCCGCCGAACGACGAGCTGCGGCCGCGGGCCGTCGTTGGTATCGGGCGCGTGGAGCAGGCCGAGGATGTGCATCAGCGTGCTCTTGCCCGACCCCGACGGGCCCATGATGGCCACCATCTCGCCCGGCTCGATCGCGACGTCGACGCCGCGCAGGGCAGCGACGACGTTGCGTTTGCCCAACCGGTAGGTCTTGCGGAGGTCGTGTCCTTCGAGGAGCGCCATCGTTCGTTCTCCTGAGCGCGTGGTGGTCATTCGTGGCGGAGCGCTTCGACCGGATCGAGCCGCGCAGCGTGCAGCGCGGGCACGAACCCCGCGAGCGCCCCGAGGATCGTGCCGAAGGCGATGGCCGTGATCGCCGTGCCGGTGGTCGGCTCGAACAGGACGGTGCCCGACGACCGGCCAGCCTCGTTCGCTGCGAGCACGACGGCGACGCCCAGCACGAGGCCGACCGTCCCGCCGATGAACCCGATCAGCGCCGACTCCGTGACCAGCTCCCGCACGATGCGCGACCGACCGCCGCCGATCGCCCGCTTGACGCCGATCTCGCGCGTCCGCTCGGCGATCGACATCGCCATCGTGTTGATGACCGACAGTCCACCCACGAGCAGGCTGATGAGGGCGACCCCGACCAGGATCGAGTTGAGGATCGACGTGGCCGAGCCGATCTGCCGGTCGAAGTCCGCGCCCGTCATCGCCGCGACATCCGGCACCCGTGTCTCGATCTCGGTCGCGAGCGCTTCGACGTCGACGCCGGCCTCCGGATACACGACCATCGTCCGTGGCCAGGTCCGAGGCCGTGAGCTTCGACTGGAACATCGGGGGCAGCGTCGCGATGAGGAGCCGCTGGGCGGCGGCCATCGGCACCGATCGCCGCCTGGTCGGGCGCCGTGAGCGTCGGCTCCAGCACCCCGACGACGGTGAAGGGCTCGCCCTTGAGGGTGATCGTGTCGCCGACGCTGCCTGGCGTACTTGCGCGCGATGTCCGAGCCGAGCACAGTGACATTCGTGCCCTCGTCCGCGGCGGTCAGCGCGCGGCCCTGCGCGTAGCGGAGGGTGAAGCGTCTCGAGGCCCTTCATCCGCGCCCGCCACGCCGCCGGTGATCATGGGCGGGACGCCCATGGTGATGGCGCTCGCCTGATCGTCCATGAGCAGCATCACGCCGGGGGCGACGGCGGCGACGCCCGTCGACCGCCCGGACGAGGTCCGCCGTCGTGAGCGACATCGGGGCGCTGGCGAACCCGCCGACGCGATCCCGACTTGTCGCTCAGGGTGATCTTGTCGGCGTAGTACGTGCTGCCGCCGGAGACCAGGGAATCGATCTTGTTGGCCATGGAGCCGAACACCACGAGGGCCCAGATCCCGATGGTGATGCCGAGGACCGTGAGCGACGTCCGGACCTTCCGTCGTCCGAGGTTTCGCAGGCTGTGCATCCGTCTCCTCCAGGGCCTGGGCCGGCCAGGGCCGGCCGGGGCGGGGCGCCCCTATCCGAGCTCAGCCGGACACTGGCACGTGGTCGATGGCACCGCCAACATCGCCGCAGTGCGTTCCGAATGGTCGAGGATCTGCGCGCCCTTCGGCAGGGCCGCGGGTCCCATATCGGGAGGGCCGACTGTCATGGTCCTGAGGACGTGGAGCCTCCCGCCTGGGCTTCAAGCGCGAAGGGCGGCGGTCGGTGACGCCGTGCCGGTGCCTCCGGGACATTCTCGGCCGCGTCCTACGGCCGACGGAACCCGATGGTCACCCAGTCGCCGAAGGGGTTGGCGTGGTCCGGCTTGTCCGCGACCGTGGAGAGCAGGCCGGTCTCCCGGGCGATGGCCTCCACCTCGGCCCGAAGGCCGGCCACGTCGGGTGCGTCGCGGAAGGTCACGACCGTCTCCATCAGCCTCTCACGCGTCGGTTGGTCGAGCGGGTCCTGGATGAAGACGCGCACGACGTGGAAGCCGTCATGGCGCCACTCGATCGTCAGATCCGGGTGGGGTGCGTCCGTCCTCGAGCCCTCCCTCACAGCCCCCGCTTGGATGGACGACTAGCGTAGCCCAATGTGCACGACGGAGGAGACACCGCGGCCCGGCTACCGCCAAGGGCGGCCAGAAGGCCGGGAACCAGCGCGCCGATGGTCGTCGCGGCCGAGCGTGACGACCATGTCACCCTCCCCGGCGCCCGGGTGCGAAAGAAGACGCTGGTGCATCTTTCCCTCCGTGGTGGCAACTGGTGGGTGCACGCAGACATCGCGCTGCACGCGAACCATCGGAGCGCTTCCCACTTGAACAACGTTTCGTGCACGACATCCCTGGGCGGGAGCGTGGATCACGCGCAGGTCTCGGTGCTCGGCGCCCTGAGCGCGGTCGCCGACCTGACCGCACACGTCGCGGGAGGCGGGGCACCGCTGTCGTTCGCCTGCGGCACGGATGCTGAAGCTCCCGAGGACCGAGCCGTCGTCGATCACCTGCGCCTGACGGCGTTTCGCCTGTCGCGCCTCGTGGAGCACGACGCCAACGCCGGCACGTCTTCGAGCTGGGGATCTGGGTTCCCGGAGGCTCGCTCGGCGTTCGACGGTATCGCGCCCGTCGATCCGTCGGAGTGGACCACCGTCGCCTCCCTCGCCCTGGGCGAGGGTGACTGGCTCGCCTTCGGGAAGGTGGGCCATTACACGGTCGACAGGGTGCCGAACGACATCGGCTGCAGGCTGTCGGCCGCGTTCGTGGTCCGCGACCGATCGCGCGCCGACATGATCGGCAACCAGATACCCATCGTGCCCGCGCTCGCATACATCCCCGCCGGCGGGCGCGGGGCGGGCTCAGCACTGCTGCGATGCAAGGCCCTGGACGCCGTCACCGTGACCAGGCGTGTGACCTCGGTCCGCCTGACCGCTCTGCGCGTCGGATCGGTGACGGTCCGGGCCATCTGACCTCGGCGCTCGCGGCGCCGCGACGACCAATTCACTGAAGCCTGAACGTCGGGGTCGGAGATGCACCCTCCGCGACGCACGCGGCGTCGAGGCCATCTGCGGTGCCGGCGTCCAGGAAGGTGGCGATCACCGACGGCATGCACCCGAGATGTCCGACCACGTGCTCCTGCGCCGGCATCACCACGATGCGGCTGTCGGGCTCCACCGAGGGCACCGCCGAGAGGTTCGCCGGCGGATCCTGCGGGTCGCCGTCGGCCGTGAGCCAGAGGATCGGTAGCGTGGAGCGGACCGGTGCAGCGTCATCCGGAGGCACCACACCCCTCGGCAGGTATCGGCAAAGGACGGCCTGCTTGTTCGCCTCGGCGAGGACCATGTCGAGTGCGTAGCTGCTGGCGCCGTCGCGCGCCACCTCGGCCGGGTCGAAGCGGGCCCAGGCCTCGGAACACAGGATCTCCTCCGCCATGAGGAGTGGAACGCCCCCGGTCGGTGGTGCTGGGACGACCTGGCTCGCGAGGTCCCACCTGTCTTCGTACGCGAGGTGGATACCGAGCGGGAGGCCTGCGGCGCTCGACCCGATGCGCAGCGCGTTGTGGATCGCCCTCGCGACACCGACCAGGTCGACGATGGCGTGATCCCCGGTCGTCGGGTCGACGACGTCCGTGACGATGGGGTCTGCCAGCCGCCCGACGAGGGTCGACCACTCGGTCGCGATCTGGGGGAACGCGGCGTGACAGGCCGCGTCGGCCTCGCACCGGGTGAGGAGAAGGTCGAGGGCATGCTGGCTGTTCGCCGCCATCCGCTCCAGCACCGGCACGTCGAGCGGGGTGGCGCCGTCGAGCACGGCTACGCGGACGTGTTCGGGATGCTGGCGCAGGTAGTACTGCGCAAGGGTCCCGCCGTACGAGGGCCCATAGAGATCGATCGTTGAGTACCCGAGGGCGGCCCGGACATCGTCGAGGTCGTCGGCGGCGACGGTGCTGGTGTAGAAGCGGGGGTCCGCATCGAGCGACGTGAGATAGGCATGCGCCCAGGCCGAAAGTCGGGCGTCAGCCTCCGACGGCGAGGACCCGGACGTGTCCGGTACCGCGGTCAGGGTCAGCGCGTCGGAGCCACCGGTACCACGCTGGTCGAGGAGCACGATGTCATGTGTCTCGTGGACGTCCGCGAAGAGTCCCGGCAGCCACGCGAAGAACTGCGTGCTTGCGTCCCCGGGACCGCCTCCGAGCGCGA
The DNA here is from genome assembly GCA_963823215.1 of uncultured beta proteobacterium. Taxonomy (GTDB): domain Bacteria; phylum Pseudomonadota; class Gammaproteobacteria; order Burkholderiales; family Casimicrobiaceae; genus CAIWHR01. The sequence continues at coordinate 396,523 of CAWGKT010000007.1, read as the reverse complement.
ACAGCGGGTCCGGCGACGAGACTGCGGCGTGCGCGGGAACGACTGCCACGTTGAGCGAATCCAGCGCCCGGAAGGGTTCGAACGGTCTTCGGGCACCTGCAACGTGCCGCAGAGACCAGCGACCTGAGCCTCGACGGGCACCATGCCCTTGACCATGCACGGCGCCATCGGCTGTCCCGCCAGCAGACGGCGGGACGACAAGGCCGGCGCGGCCGTCGCTGCCTGAGATGGCGTCGTCGACCGCGGTGGGCTGGTCACGAGTTCCGAGCGAGACCTCGCCACTCCGGATGCGAATCCGACCACCAGCGACGCAGTGACGAGGACCGCAACGCTATTGGGAACGCGATCCATGGATGTCTCCTCGTTGGCCAAAAGGTCAGGCGACCAGACGGGCAAGCCGGACACGCCGACTGGGTCGGACGGTCGCAGCATCGCGTCGCCCCGACCAGAGACGGAATGCCCGTTTGGACCGGGCCAGACAGACGGTCCCGAGCTCCGCCGCTGGAGGTCCCGGGCCGCCACGGGCGAGGGGGATGGACGCGGTGCTGGGCGGGTGGAGCGCGGCTCCCTCGCCTTCGCACGCCTGCCTGCAGCGAGGGGGGGTGCGCCCCGAGCCGGGTGTAGGCTGTCGCCGGGGATGAAGCGAGCCGGAGCGGTGTGATCGCGGCGGCTCCCGAGGAGGGCGAGACGATGGCGGAGCACCCGAACGTGGCGCTGGTGCGCCGGGCGAACGATGAGATGCAGCGCGACGGCGTGGCAGCCATGGCGAACTACCTCGCCGACGACGTCGTGTGGCACGAGATCGGCCGAGCCGAGCCGAGACGCGGCAAGGCGGCGCTGGCGGCGGCGATGGGCACCGTCGACTACGAGATCTCCTGGCAGCTCCACGATGTCGTGGGCAACGACGACCACGTCGTTGTGCTCGGCACCGCCACCGCCACGCGCGGCGGCAAGAGGCTGGTCTACCGGGTCGCCGAGATCTACCACGTCAAGGGCGGCAAGGTCACCGAGCGCTGGGCCTTCTCGGACGACACGGCCGCCATCACCGCGTTCTTCGCCTGAGCACGCACCGTCGCGGACGCGTCGGCTGCCGGGCCATCCATGAGCTTCGAGGTCCCCGCGGAGGCCTACGACCGCTTCATGGGGCGCTACTCGCGCGGCCTCTCGGCGCAGCTCGCCGATCTCGCTGGCGGTCGGTCCAGGGCTGCGGGTGCTGGACGTGGGCTGCGGCCCCGGCGCCCTCGTCAGCGAGCTGGTCGAGCGGGTCGGGGTCGATCGCGTGGCGGCCGTCGACCCTTCCGAGTCCTTCGTCCTGGCCGTTCGGCAGCGGTACCCGGGCGTCGACGTCCGGCGAGCCGGCGCCGAGCAACTGCCCTTCGCGGACTCCGCGTTCGACGCCGCGCTCGCCCAGCTCGTGGTCCACTTCATGGACGATCCGGTCGTCGGTCTCACGGAGATGGCTCGCGTCACCCGGGCCGGCGGGGTGGTGGCGGCGTGCGTCTGGGATCACGCGAGCGACCAGGGCCCGTTGGGTGTCTTCTGGCGGGCGGCTCGTGAGCTCGATCCGGCGGTCGACGACGAGTCGGGTCTCGCCGGCGTGCGTCGAGGGCCACCTCGTCGAGCTGTTCGAGGCCGTGGGCGGGCTCGGGTCCGTCGAGGAGGCGACCCTCGTCGTCCGCGTCGAGCATCCGACCTTCCAGGAGTGGTGGGCGCCGTTCACGCGGGGCGTCGGTCCTGCCGGCGCCTATGTGGCGAGCCTGGATGACGATCGACGCGAGGCACTGCGCGCGCGGTGCCGTGCGACGCTGCCGACCGAGCCGTTCACCATCACCGCGCGCGCCTGGGCGGCGCGCGGCATCCGGTGGTGACCTGCCCCGGCCATCGCTGAGCCCATCGTCCTCGAGGCGCTCGAGTCGCCCACCCGGCGGTCCTGCGTCGCCGTCTTGCGTCCTAGTCCGCTTGCGGGATCTCGAAGACGCTGAGCCGACGGATCGCCAGCACGAGGGCGACGCAGCACGACGATGGCCGACAGGAGCACCGCCGTCGCGGGCTCGAGCGTGTCGCCGGTGATCCGCCCACCCACCCCCGCGGCATCGGCGATCGCGAGCGCGTACTGCCGGATGCTGAGGAACCGGATCCCCGGGAAGGAGCTGGCGAGGGCCCCTTCCCACACCAGGATGTACAGCAGTCCGGCGACAAGCGCCCGGCTGGTCACCAGGCTGAGCGCCACGAACGCGGCGACGTAGATCACGCTCCCAGCCGCGACGGCGACGGTGTAGCCGACCGAGATCTCCATGCCGGCGGGTGTCCCGGCCAGGCTCAGCGAGCCCGGCGAGCAACGTGGCGCTCGCCGACAGCGTCGCCGCGACGATGGCAGCCACGAGCCACTTGATCAGCACGACCGTTCGACGAGGGATCGGCTTGGCGAGCAGGTAGACGACGGTCCCGTCCTCGATCTCCGCCCCGAACACGGTCGTGCCGAAGATGAGCGCGACGAGCGGCATCAGGAGGGTCACCACGAGGCCAACGAACACGCCGCCGGTGAAGCCCTCACGAGCGGCCGGGCTGGAGCTGCCCGCGATGCGGAAGACCCCTGCCATCAGGATCGGGATGGCCGCCACCAGCACGAGCAGGGCCGTCCGGCGACGGCCCAGCAGCTGGCGCGCGGTGACCCGGGCGATCTCGGCGATCACCGATCGACCAGGTAGGAGAAGACGCTCTCGAGCGATTCGTCGGTCGGCAGCACCTCGTAGAGCCGGATCCCCGCGTCGCGGGCGACCCGGGCGATGGCCTGGCTGAAGGCCGAGAAGTCGGCCGATCGGACGAGCAGCGACACGGAGCCCAGCTCGACCCCGAACACCGCCGGCTCCCTCGAGCAGGGCGGCGGCGAGTCGCCGGTCGTCGCTCGACGACCACCGTGAAGGTGTGGGGCCGGTCGGTCATCAGCTTGCGGATCGCCCGGAAATCGCCCGACGCGGCGAGCCGCCCGGCGACCATGACCAGGACCCGCTCGGCCAGGCGCTCGACCTCTTCGAGGATGTGCGAGGAGAAGAGGACCGTCCGGCCCGCGGCGGCCATCTGCCGCAGGAGCTCCATCATCGACAGCCGCTGGCGTGGGTCCATGCCGTTGAAGGGCTCATCGAGCAGCAGGATGGGCGGGTCGTGGACCAGCGCCCCGGCCACCTTGGCCCGCTGGCGCATGCCCTTCGAGTAGGTCCCGATCGGACGATGTCGTGCCTCTCCCAGGTCGACCATGTCCATCGCCCGGGCCGCAGCCGAGTCCGGGTCATCGAGGCCCTGGAGAACGGCGTTGAACCGGGCGAACTCGAGGCCGGTGAGGAAGGGGTAGACGGCTTCGCGCTCCGGCACCAGGCCGACCTCGCGGTAGAGGGCCGGCCGCTGCCATGCGCTGCCGTCGGCGACGACCACCTCTCCCGAGGAGGGCCGCAGGAACCCCGACATCAGGTGCAGCAGCGTCGACTTGCCGGCGCCGTTCGGCCCGAGGAGGCCGGTCACGCCGGGTCCCAGCTCGAACGAGACGTCGTTCACCGCCACGACGTTGCCGTACCAGCGAGAGACGGCACGGAGCGCGATCGACGGTGGCGAGGTGGCGGCGACCTCCGAGGCGGTCGTGCCAGCGGCGGTCGTTCCGGGGACGACCGGTGGCTCGCTCACAGCGGCATCCTCCGGTAGCGCCAGGCCAGCAGCCCCAACGCCCCGACCACCAGCCCGGCGGCGACCGCAAGGTAGAACGGCCCGGGCAGGATGCCGGCGCGGAACACGGTGCCCGTGGGGCGGGTGCCGAACAGCCAGGCCGTCAGGCCCTCGAGCGTGGCGGTCGGCGCCAGGAGCGGCGCCAGCTCGCCCCACGACCTGCCCCGGGTCTGTCGTGCCGTCTCCGCGACGACCGAGGCCACCGCCAGGGAGACATAGAACAGAGCGAAGATGCCAGCCGTCGCGTAGGCACGGCGTGACGTGAACGAGGCCACGGCCAGGCCCAGCGCTGCCATGACGGCCGCGGCGGCGAGCGAGCTGAGGATGATGGGGGGCACCGACTCCAGGTTGTCCGCGAGGGCCCTCACGAGGTCCTTGGCACCCAGGACCTTGCCCAGGAAGATGCCCGCCTGGGGCAGGATAGAGACCACGAGGAGCGCGGTGGACAGCGCGAGGAGCTTCGCCGCCGGATAGTCCAGCCGGTCGAGCGCCCGCGAGAAGTACAGCGGCAGGATGCGGTAGCGCTGATCACGCCCCAGCAGCTCGGGGGCCTGGGCCGCGACGAACAGCACCAGGAACTGGACGATGGTCGAGAAGTAGTTGTCGTAGCGGATCGGGCTGGGGATGGCGCCCTGCACGAGCGCCTCGACGGCGACCGCGATCACCGCCGGCAGGAGCGCGAGCACGGTCAGGCCGACCGGCACGACCTTGGCGCGGGCGGGTCGGCCGAGCCCGAAGCAGGCGCGAAGGCTGTCGGCGTAGAGGGCCACGAACGCACCCCGCCGGCCGAGCCGAGTCCCCTCGTAGCGCCGGTAGCCCAGGTCGTAGATGCTCCCGGCCGCAGCCTCGGGAGCGGCGTCCCGACCGGCGCCCGGCGCGTTCACAGCGCCCTCCCGCCGACCGGGGGATCGACGGCGCCCGCCCCCGGGTCGACCGCGGCGTCCGCCCGATCCGCGGCATCCGGCTCCCGGAACAGATCCTCGAGGTGGTGTCGGCGCTGCTCCAGGCGGACCAGTGCCAGGCCCAGCTCGACCGTGGCGTCGCGCACCAGGTCGAATGTGCGCTCGTCGTCGAGTGCGACCAGCACCCGTCCGTCGTCGGTCCGCACCCGCAGCCCATGCGCCTGGAGCGCCGCGGCCAGCCGCGGGCCGCCCTCCTCGACCTCGATCGCCAGCATCCCGGTGCGTCGGGTGAAGGTGGCCAGCGGGGCCGACTGGAGGAGCCGTCCCGCGTCGATGGCCAGCAGGTGATCGCAGACCCGCTCGATCTCGCCCAGCAGGTGCGACGCCAGGATGATGGCGATCCCGAACTCGGTGCCGGTCCGCCGGATGAGGTCCAGCATCTCGTCGCGACCCGCCGGGTCGAGCCCGTTGGTGGGCTCATCGAGGAGCAGCAGCCGCGGGTCATGGACGAGCGCCTGGGCGAGCTTGACGCGCTGCTTCATGCCGGTCGAGTACCCGCCGATGGGCCGGTATCGCTCCTCGTACAGCCCGACGTGCCGGAGGACCTCGGCTGTTCGTTCACGGGCGGCGTCGGCCGGCAGTCCGGAGATGCGGGCCATGTGCGCGACGAACTCGGTGGCACTCATGTCGGGGGGCAGGCAGTCGTGCTCGGGCGAGTAGCCCACCAGCTGGCGGATCCGGGCAGCATGCTGGGCGACGTCGTGTCCGAACACGAAGGCCTGCCCTGCGGTCGGCGGCAGCAGTCCCAGGAGGATGCGGATGAGCGTCGTCTTGCCGGCGCCGTTCGCTCCGACCAGCCCGATGATGGCGGGCTGCACCTCGAAGGTCAGCCCATCGAGGGCGACGACGGTCCCGAAGCGTCTGGTCAGCCCGCGTGTCGCGATGAGGGCCGCACCGTCCGCCGGTGTCCCGGGGATCTCGTTGCGCGCCCGACTGCCCACCGAGCCGATCGTCCGCATCGCTGTCACTCCCAGGGGGCGGGGGCGTCCCTGGACCCCGTCGTGCGGCCTCTGTGCAGCGCGAACGCCGCGGTGGCCGCCCCGAGCGCTGCCAGTGCGCCGGCGGTCCACAACCGCGGGTTCCTGATGGCTGACTGGCCCGTGGAGATGGCCGCGTGGGCGGGGATGAAGTCACAGACGGCCTCCATGACCTCGTCTGGACGCTCCTCATGCGCATTGTGGCCAGCGCGCTCGATGATCCGGAGGCGCGCGTTCGGTATGCCAGCCGCGAGCTCGATCTGGTGCTCTGGCGGGAAGAGGAAGTCGTCACGCCCGGCCATCACCAGCGTCGGGGCCGTGATCTCGACGAGCCGATCCATGACCGTCCAGCCCTTGAGCAGGTGACGGCCGGCGAAGATGAGCGCCTCCGGCCGCATCTTCGTGTGCCGCGCCTCGAGGAGCAGCTGGCGGGCCAGCAGCAAGAGGCTGGGGCGGTGGTAGTAGGCGCTGCCAAACCGCATCAGGGCCGGGAGCATCTCGTTCGGCGCGATCTCCCCGTTGAAGAAGCGCCGGACCAGCTTCACCTTCTCGGCGCTGTAGCCCGCGCGCGGCGAGGAGGTCAGCCGCGTGCTGCTGCGACCAGCGACTGTCGCCGCCCGTATCGAGCAGCACAAGGTGCGACAGGCTGTCGGGATACGCAAGCGCGTACTCGAGGGCGACGTGGCCGCCGAACGAATGGCCCAGCACCGCCCACTGCTCGAAACCCAGCCTCTGGCGCAGCGCATCGGCATCCGCCGTCAGGTTCTCCCAGGTCATGGACGAGACGGGGGCACCCTCTGAGCGTCCGTTGCAGCGATGGTCGTAGAACACCAGGGTGAACCGATCCGCCAGATGCCGGAACGGCGACAACGTCCAGTGGTCGGCCCCAGGGCCGCCGTGCATGAGCAGGAGCGGGTATCCGCGACGGGGCTGCCGGCTAGGGATTCGCGCGCACAATCCGCGCGTCGAGACGGCCCGGCCTTGCGCCGGGCTGTCTTTTCCTGCGGCTTCGCGCCGATTCAGGAACAGAGCGCCCACCCCCTGGCGCCTGAGGCGATTGCCCGCATGCCAAGCGCATCTTCCGCGGCGTCCTTGAGAGCGGCAGCGACGACCGGTTTCACGAGCAATTCCACTCCGGCTGCGCGCACCTCGGCCTGCGCCGCGCCGCTCGTGTCGCCTGACACGACAAACGCCGGCGTCGCCGATCCAAGCGCGGAGCGCAACCGCGCGATGGCGTCGATTCCCGACTTGCCGTCGGCCAGGCGAAGATCCGCGACGATCAGATCCACCTCGCCGCACACGGAACCGTCGGAGGCAGCGAGCGCGGCCAGGGCCGAGTTCGCGTCGGCCCCTCCCACGGCGGTCGCCTTCCACGATGCGAACAGTGCGCGCATCGCGGCGACCACGGCCGGGTCGTCGTCGACGACCACGATGCGACGGCCCGCGAGCGTGCGCGTGGTCGCAGCGAGGGTTGTTCCGTCGGCACCGCCCCATCCGGCCGTCTCGGCGGCGCAGGTTCGCGCGCTGCAACGTGATCGAGAACCGTGAACCATGGCCCGGAGTGGACGCGAGTTCGACCGGATGTCCGCAGAGAGCCGCGAGCCGGCGCACGATCGCGAGTCCGAGTCCCATGCCGCGCCCCCCGGCATGGTGTCGGGGTGCCGCGGCCAGTTGCACGAACTCGTCGAAGACGCGCGCGCGGTCGTGTTCGGCGATGCCGATGCCCGAGTCGATCACGTCCACGCGCACGGCACCGGCGCGCCGGCGCGCCCCGATTACGACGCCGCCCGTCTGGCGTGTAACGCACCGCGTTGGCCACGAGATTGCGCAGGATGCGTTCGAGCAGGACCGGATCGGTGTCGACCACAAGCCGCGTCGGCACGATCCGCAGCGCAAGTCCCGCCGCGTTCGCCTGCGGCGCGAAATCGGCGGCGAGGCGCGCCAACAGCGGTCCGAGCGCGACATTCGCCCGTGCCGGCTGCGAGCGCCCCGGCGTCCAACCGCGACAGGTCGAGCAGCTGGGCGAACAATTCCTCGAGGGCTTCGACCGACGCGCGAACGCTCGCGACCAGCGGTTTCACCTCGGGATCGCGCACTCTCACCGCGAGCGCGGCGGCAAAGAGTCCCATCGCATGCAACGGCTGGCGCAGGTCGTGGCTCGCCGCGGCGAGAAACTGACTCTTGGCCCGGCTCGCCGACTCGGCGGCGGCACGGGCGGCGAGGGCCGCCTCCGTCTGCGCCTTGAGTTCGTGGATGAGGTCGACGTTTTCATAGCGCATCGCCAGCGATTGGGTCAACACGCCGTTCACCTGACGGCCGAACGCCAGCACGAACACCAGCACGACGCCGAGCACGCCCGCCGTGAACAGATGCACCTGATCGCCTTCGACGGCAACCCGCGCGATCAGCGGCACGAGTGCCGCCAGCACGAAGCCATAGAACGACGGCTTGTAGACTGCAGTGAGGTTGAGCCCGCCGAGGATCACGCCGAACTGGCAGACGATGAACAGCGCCTGGTACGAGGGTGATGCCGGGAACATCGCGACCGCCGCCGCGCCCCACAGCGCGCCGGCAAGCGTGGAGCCGATGGCCCAGTACGCGCCCCAGCGTGCGGCATCGGCAACCGACGGTACTGCACGTCGGTAAGCGCGTGCGAGGAGACCGCGCCACGCCTGATTGACGAGGATCGCCGCCAACCATGCTGCCATCACCCAGGAGGCTTCCTGCTGCCAGAGCACGCCGCACAGGATGAGCGCACCCAGCACCATCGACACGGTTGTACGATGCCATGACCGGTAGAGCGTGGCGACCTGATCGGCCCGCGCGTGGGCCAGCAGGGCGCGACATGGCGCGTCCAGCGCAGGGGCGAGCCGGCGCTGCGCGCCGGCCGCGCCGGCATCGTGTCGACGCTGATGCCGCGGCGGGCAAGCACGGCAATGGCCTCGGTGCGCGAATGCACGCGCAGCGCCTTCAGGATCGCGCTGACATGGACCTTGACTGTTCCCTCCGATAGCGTCAGGTCGCGGCAGATCAGCTTGTTCGGCTTGCCCTGGGCAAGGAGCTTCAGCACATCGGTCTGCCGCGCCGTGAGTCCCAGCGCGCCGGGCGGGAGGTGGACGCCGTCGCCGTCGGGTGCGCGTGCGCCGTCGGGAGGCAGGTACACGCCGCCATCGAGCACGTGCTGCACGGCGTCGAGCAGCATCTGCGCATCCGCGCTTTTGGGGATGAAACCATGCGCACCAGCCCCGAGCGCGGCCAGCACCGTCGCCCGGTCGTGCGTCGCGGAGATCACGACGATCGGCACACCCGGATAGTCGAGCTTCAAGTCGCCGAGGAAATCGAGCCCGCGCGCCCCGGGAAGCGCGAGGTCGAGCAGCACCAGCGCCACATCCGGCTCGTTGTCGAGCACGGTCATGGCCTCCGTCGGATCGCCTGCCCCCCGCATTTCGACGTTCGGTCCGAGCTGCGGGAGGAGTTGCAAGAGAGCCTCGACGATGAGCGGGTGATCGTCGACGACGAGAATCTTCATGCGCTCCTCCCCCGTAATGGTTGCGCTGTGACCGCGACGGCGCGCGGGTGGCAACCGTGGACCGGACGATAGCGTCAACGTAGGGAGGTTGGCACCTGTAGGAAGCTACAGGTAGGGCGGCTCACTCGTGCCGCAACGCGTCGATCGGGCTCAGGTGCGCCGCGGTGCGCGCCGGATAGAAACCGAAAAAGACGCCGATCGCGCCCGAGAAGCCGAAGGCGAGCAGCACGGACGCCGCGTTCATTTCGGTGCGCCAGCCGGCGAAGTGGCCCACCGCGTACGACGCGACGGCACCGAGCGCGATGCCGATGAGGCCGCCGATCAGCGCGAGCGTCACGGCTTCGACGAGGAACTGCGTCAGGATGTCCCTGCTCCGCGCCCCCACGGCCAGCCGCAGGCCGATCTCGCGCGTGCGCTCGGTCACCGAGACCAGCATGATGTTCATGATGCCGATGCCGCCGACCACGAGCGACACCGAGGCGATCGCCGCCAGGAGGAGCGCGAGGATCTTCGACGAAGCCTCCTGCGCCGCCAGCACCTCCGACAGATTGCGGATGAAGAAATCGTCCTCCTGGCCGGACTGCAGCTTGTGTCGCTGGCGCAGGAGGTCGCGCATTTCCTGCTCGGCCGCGGCGATGTCGGCGCCGTCGCGCACGCGCACCGTGATGTTCTGCACATTGCGGGTCTTGACGTTCGTTCCCCCGAGCACGCGCTTGCGCGCCGTCGAGATCGGGATCAGGACGACGTCATCCTGGTCCTGGCCCATCATGCTCTGGCCCTTGCGGTCGAGCAGGCCGACCACCGTATGCGGAACGCGTCTTATGCGCACGGTCTCGCCCACCGGGTCGGCGTCGCCGAAGAGCGCCCGCGCGACAGTCTGGCCGAGCAGCACCACCTTCGCCGCACTGTCGACCTGCGATTGGTCCATCGCCTGGCCCGAGATGACTTCCCATTGGCGCGCTTCCAGGTAGTCGGGCGTGACGCCGAAGATCTGGGTCGCCCAGTTGCTGTTGCCGAACACGACCTGCCCGTTGCTGCGCAGCGTCGGTGCAGAGGCCTGGACCGACGGGATCTCGCGGGCGAGCGCGTAGGCGTCGTCCTCGCTGATCGTGAGCTGCGAGCCCGACCCCATGCGCACGCCGCTCGACGTGAAGTTGCCGGACAGGATGATGACGAGGTTCGACCCGAGGCTCTTGATCTGGTCTTCGACGCGCGCCTGTGCGCCGCCGCCGACGGCCACCATCGTGATCACCGCGCCGACGCCGATGATGATGCCGAGCATCGTCAGCATCGAGCGCAGCTTGTTGACGCGCAGCGCCGTGAGCGCAACCCTGAGCGTCGCGAAGAAGTTCATGGCTCCGCGCTCGCGCCGCGCAAGGTCGCTCCGCGCGGGATATCGCCTTCCTTGGGGCGGTCCGGCGGGAGGCCGGCCCCGGTTTCCGTTTGCGGTCGCTGCTCCGCCACGAGCGCCGCGGCGTCCCTCGGCACGTTCGGCGCGTCGCGGGTAAGCCTGCCGTCGCGGAAAATCAGATGCCGCGAGGCAAACGCCGCGATGTCGCTTTCGTGCGTGACGACGATGATCGTGATGCCGCCGCGATTCAGCTCCTGCAACAGCGCCATGACTTCGAGGCTGGTCGCGGAATCGAGCGCGCCCGTCGGCTCATCGGCGAGTATGAGTTTGGGATCGTTGACCAGTGCGCGAGCGATCGCCACGCGCTGCTGCTGGCCACCCGAAAGCTGTGCGGGATTGTGGCGTTCGCGGGTCGCGAGTCCAACCTGCGCCAGCTTTTCGCGCGCCTTGGCGTGACGCAGAGCCGCGGGTGCGCCTGCGTAGAGCAGCGGCAACTCGACGTTTTCCAGCGCCGATGTGCGCGGCAGCAGGTTGAACTGCTGGAAAACGAAACCGATCTGGCTATTGCGAATTTGCGCGAGCGCGTCACGCGGCAGGTCCGCCACGTCGACATCCGCGAGGCGGTAGCTTCCCGAGGTCGGCGCATCGAGGCAGCCCACAAGGTTCATGAATGTCGACTTGCCGGAGCCGGACGGTCCCATCACCGCGATGAATTCGCCCTCGGCGATGTCGACCGAGACTCCGGCGAGCGCGTGCACGTCGATTTCGCCGAGAGGATAGGTCTTGACGAGGTCGCGCACAGAGATCAGCGGTGTTCGCCCCGGGGCGGCCTGCAGGTGCATGGGCATCGGAGGCGAGGGGGACGGCCGCTCGGCGGACGCGGTCGGGCCGGATTCAGCCGCGGGTCCGCTATGGATCACGTTGTCCGGCCCCGGTCAGAAGGGAAGTCGCGGTGCGCTGCCCGACGGACGCGTCGGCTGCGAATTGCGATCCACGTTGCCGACGATCACTTCGGTGCCTTCCGCGAGTTCGCCACCGACGACTTCGGTCGCATTGCCGTCTGTCAGGCCGAGTCGCAGCGCGACCTCGCGCGGCTTGCCGTCGCCGTCGATGACGTAAACCCGTCCGGCCCCGACGCTGCCGCGCCCGGTTTCGGCGGCCACGATCGCGGCGTACCGTTTCTGCTGGTCCGGATTGAGCATGGCGTTGATTCTCTGCCGGACATCGGCACGCAGCCGCTCGGATCGCGCCCGGCGGTCCGCCTCGCGGACGTCGCCGAGCTCCGCCATCTTCGCGCGGAGCTCGGCGAACACCTCGTCGAGCCGGGCCTGCTGCGCGGCGTCGAGCTTGAGTTCATCGACGAGCTTCGCCCGCCGCGCCTGCGCATCGCCGCCGCCCGCACCGGCACCAGGTGCTGCGGACGGCGTCTCGGCATCCTTGACCGCGGCGAACCCCGGCGGGCGATAGCGCAACGCCGCATTCGCCACTTTCAGCACGTTCTCGCGCACGTCCGACACGATGCGCGCGTTGGCGGTCATCCCCGGCACCAGCAGCAGGTTCGGATTCGAGGTCGCGACGACCACCGTGTAGGTGACGACGTTCTGTACCGACTGCGCCGCCTTGCGAATCTGCGCGACCTTGCCCTCGAACGTCCGCCCGGCGAACGCGTCGACGGTGAACGTGACGCGCTGGTCGAGCTTTATCTTGCTGATGTCCGATTCGTCGATGGCGACTTCGACCTGCATGTCGCGCAGGTCCTTCGCGATCGTGAACAGCGTGGGCGTGTTGAGGCTCGCCGCCACCGTCTGTCCGGCGTCGACCTGGCGCGAGATGACGACGCCGTCCACCGGGGCGACGATCGACGTGCGCGCGAGGTCGACCCGTGCCGACGCGAGCGCCGCCTCGCGCTGCTTGATGACGGCCGCCGCATTGGCAACCTGCGCCTCGCCGACGGCCACCTGGGCTTCGGCGGTCTGCACGGCCTCGGCGAGCGCGTCGTAGTTGTACTGCGCCTTGTCGCGCTCGGCGTCCGAAATGAACCCTTTCGTGAACAGCGATTTCTTCCGCTCGAGATCGGACTTCGCGTCATTGGCCTGGATCCGCGCGCGCAGCACCTGCGATTTCAGCACGAGGACATTCCCCCGCTGGTTCGCGAGTGCGCTCGCGGCGGCGTCGAGATCGGCCTGTGCCTGCTTCACCTTGAGGTCGTAGGTCTCGGGGTCAATCCGCGCGAGGAGCTGGCCCTGTTTCACGGGGCTGTTGAAGTCGACGAAGAGCTCCTTGATCTGGCCCGAGATCTGGGAGCCGACGGCCACCGTGGTCACAGCCGACAGCGTGCCGGAGGCCGAGACGACGGCGGTGAGGGCCCCTCGCTCGGACTTGGCCAGACGGAAGGTCGGCGCGACGTCGCTGCGGACGAAGAGCCACCATGCGAGTGCCGCCAACGCGCCAAGCGCGAGCGCTCCGGCAACGACAACGAACGCTCGGCGCCGACGCTGCGGCGAGGACAGACGCCGGGACGGCGAAGGCTTCTCGCTGGCAAAGGGCATGGGTGGGGTTCTTCCGGCGTGGGGGGAGTCGGAACGTGAAGGGAGTCGCCCCGCGCCGGCACTTGCCGGGTCAACCGTTCTTGCCGAGCTCGGCCTGCTGTTCCGCCAGTTCCTTGCGCAGCGCGCGCAGCCGGGCCTCGACGACCGAGGTCTGGTAGAAATCGCCGTCACCCGCTTTCGACGCCATTTCGAACTGGCGCACCGCGCTCCGGAAATCACCCTGCCAGGCATAGAACTCGCCCTGGTGCCGGTGCTCCTGCTGCTTCTGCCCGAGTTCGGCGTACGTGCGCGCGGCGATCCGGTGCAGGGGGCCATTGCCCGCGAACCGTGCGAGCTCGGTGTCGAGGAAGGCCGCGGCTTCACGCGCGCGTCCGGCCCTGGCCAGCGCCTGCGGGTAATCGTAGATCAGCTGCAGCTTGTTCGGATAGCGCGCGAGCGCCGACTTGAAGCGCGCGATGGCCAGATCTAGCTGGCCCGATTCCATCAGTACGTGTCCGGCCATCGCCTCGATCATCGGATGTGGCGGCGCGATCTTCTCCAGGGCCGCCAGTTCCGCGATCGCCTGCGGAAATTCCGCGCTGCGCAGCAGCGACGCGACGAGGCCGTAGCGGGCGGCGACTTCGTCATTGAACTTGCGCTCGGCCAGCGCGGCGCGGAAGTACGCCACGGCTTCCCGGTCGGTCCCGGCATAGCTGCGCAGCAACGCGCGCACCAGATGGAAATCCAGCGAATCGGTCACCTGCCGGTAGGCCTTGCCGTAGGCCCGGGACTGCGCCTCGGCGACGCGCTCGTAGGTGATTGGGTGGGAGCGCAGATACGACGGCGCGCCGCCATCGGCGAACCGGCTCGATTTCTGCAGCCGGTCCATGAGGGTCGCCATCGCGGTCACATCGAAGCCGCCGGCATCGAGGCGCTGGAACCCGATGCGATCGGCCTCGTATTCGTGTTCCCGGGTGAAGTTGATCTGCGTCTGGATCGCGAGCGCCTGCGCTGAAGCAATCGCGGCGGATGTCGCCTGGCCTGACGACGACGAATTGGAGCGCGAGGCGGCGATCGCCACCGCGAGCGCTGCCAGCATGTACATGAAACCCCGCTGCTGGCCCGTGACGGACCTCGCCATGTGCCGCTGGGTCACGTGCGTGATTTCGTGCGCGAGCACCGACGCGAGTTCGGATTCGCTCTGGGTGAGCAGGATAAGGCCGGTGTTGACGCCGACATAGCCGCCGGGCAACGCGAACGCGTTGACGGACGGATCGGCCATGGCGAAGAACTCGAAGTCCTGCCGGCTCTCGGGCACCGCGGCGACGAGGCGGTGTCCGAGCTCGTTCAGGTAGTCGTTGACTTCGGGGTCCTCGAGATATCCGCCGGAAGCGCGGATCTGCCGGACGATGGATTCGCCGATCCGGCGTTCCTGCCCCGTGGTCAGCGCCGCCTGCGACTCCTCGCCGAGATCGGGCAGCGCCTGCGCGTGCGCCGCGCCAACCGCGAACATCCCCGGCGCGATGGGCTGCGCGGCGAGCGCGAGCGACACCAGCATGGCGACGGCTGCCCTGCGCATGCGGTGGCGCGGTCGCGAAAGACAGGGTTTCGGCAAGGGCCTCATGCGCAGCGATAAGTGTCGGAGTGCAATGCTAAGATGCGCGGCGTCGACCGAAGTTCAAGCGGGGGAGGCCGTCGTGGTGGGCAAGCGAGGCAAGGCGGCAGGATCCGCGTCGAAATCGGCGAAGGCCGGGGCGAGGCCCTCGGCCAGCCCGCGCGCGCCGGAAAGTCGTCATTTTACGCATTTCGATGCCGCCGGTCAGGCGCACATGGTGGATGTGGCCGCAAAAGATGTAACCAGGCGTGTCGCGCGGGCCGGCGGGAGGATTGTCATGCAACCCGCGACCTTCGCTTTGATTCGCTCGGGGTCGGCCAGGAAAGGCGACGTACTCGGCGTTGCGCGAATCGCGGCGATCCAGGCCGCCAAGCGGACCGCGGAGCTCATTCCGCTCTGCCATCCGCTGGCGCTGACGAAGGTCACGGTGGCGTTCGACCAGGATGTCGCCGCGAGCGCCATTGCCATCGAGGTGACGGCCGAAACGCTCGGCCAGACCGGGGTCGAGATGGAGGCGCTCACTGCAGCGGCGGTCGGCCTGCTCGCCGTCTACGACATGTGCAAGGCTGTCGATCGCGGCATGCGTATCGAGGGCGTGCGCCTGCTCGAGAAGTCGGGCGGCAAGTCGGGCCATTTCAAGTCTGGATGATGAACGTGAACGGCCCCCACGCTCACGTGTGCGGCGCCGCATCCCGCTGCGCGGACCAGCCTTCGGCTGTCCTGCGGCCTTCGGCCGGTGTTCGCTGCCCCCCGCGGGGGCGCTCAGTCCCCTTCGGACGGCCGGGCGGGGACTGAGGCCGGCCCTTCGCGGGTCCGGCGCGTGCCCCGGTTCGAGCCCGCGCGCGGCGCGTCAGCGGCGCACGGCGACGGGCGCGCGCCGTCGTGACGATTCGAGCAGCGCATCGATCAGATAGTGGACGCGCAACGCGGCACGGCCGCTGTTGACCGGCGCGCGTCCGGCATCGATTGCGTCCAGGAATTCGACCAGAACGCCCCGGTGCGCGTCGTGCGTGAAAGCCATCGGGTCGGCACCGCCGCCGCCGGGGGCTTCCTCGCCGATCGACTCGCGTCGGCCGTCGTGATGATAGAGCTCGAGCTTGCCGGGCGTCAGCACGGCGGTGGCCTTCGTTCCCGCCAGATCGATCCGCTCGGGAAAGCCGGGGTAGGCCGCCGTCGTCGCGTCGAGCGCGCCCAGCGCGCCGCCGTCGAAGCGCAATGCCGCGGCGACGCCATCCTCGGTCTCCATGACATGCAACGCCGACGTCCCCGCGAATGCCGTGACTTCGGCGAGTGGGGGCGTCAGAGAGAGGAACAGGTCCAGCGTGTGGATCGCCTGCGTCAGCAGCACGCCGCCGCCATCCCGCGCGAGCGTGCCTCGTCCCGGCTCGTCGTAGTACGTCTGCGGGCGCCACCAGCGCACCGACACGGCAGCGTTCGCGAGCCGGCCGAGCTCGCCCGCCGCGAGCCGGGCCGCGAGCGCCAGTGAGGCCGGGCGAAAACGGTGCTGAAAGACGACGGCAAGGTTCACGCCCGCCTGGGCGCAGACTGCGACCACTGCTTCGGCGCGCTCGAGTGAGCCCTCCAGGGGCTTTTCGACGAGCACATGCTTGCCCGACGCCGCGAGCTCCCGCACGATCGACAGGTGCGTGTTGGGTGGCGTCAGCACCAGCACGGTGTCGATCGTCGGGTCGCCGGCGATCGCCGCGAAGTCGCCGGTCACCGGAAACGGAAAACGGGCGGCGAAGCTGCGGCGCCTCGCCTCGGTCGGGCTGTACGCCCACGCGACCTCGACGCGTCCGGCAAGATCGAGGAGGCTCTGCGCATGGGGTGTCACGGCCATGCCGAGACCCACGATGGCCAGTCGACGGCGTTTGCTCACGATGGCAAATTCCGGTATCGAAAAGCATGAGCATGACCGAGCCCGCGGCGCGGTGCAATGGTCATGGGCCCGGAGTGCGGGATCGCTTGACCGCAGCCTGACCGCGGAAGTAGAGTCCGCTTCGATGGCACCGGCGCTGCAAGAGCCGCCGCGTGACGCGCCGTGACTTACCTGCTGGGATTCCCGATGTGGTTGCCGCAAGCTCTCCGGTTACCGGAGACCCTATGAACCGACTTGGGCTCGGCGGCCTCACCGCATTGCCGGGGCCCATTGCCCGACCCGACTACGACATCGGTGCCGTCGGGATCGGCATCGTCCATCTCGGACTGGGGGCGTTCCACCGCGCGCATCAGGCCGTCTACACCGACGCGATCCTGCATCGGCACCCGCGCTGGGGAATCTGCGGCGTGAGCCTCAAGACGCCGCGGGTCATCGCCGCATTGACGCCCCAGGACGGGCTGTACTCGGTGCTCGAAAAGGGTACCGAAGGCACGGCGGTGCGCGTGATCGGATCCGTGCGCGAAATGCTGTTCCTCGGCACGGAGCGCGATCGCGTGATCGCGCGCATCGCGGATCCGGCGGTTCACGTCGTCTCGCTGACCGTCACCGAAAAGGGCTACTGCCACGATCCCGCCACCGGCCGGCTCAACGTTCGGCATCCCGACATCGCGCACGACCTCGCGCGCCCGGAGGCGCCGTTGAGCACGATCGGCGTGCTGGTGGCGGGACTGGCCGCGCGGCGTGCGGCGGCGAGCGGGCCGCTCAACGTCGTCTGCTGCGACAATCTTCCGCACAACGGCCGCAGCGTCGAAGGCATCGTCATGGCGTATGCGCAGACGTCCGACCCCGCGCTGGCCGAGTGGATCGGCGTGCACGTCGCGTTCCCGTGCACGATGGTCGACCGGATCGTGCCGGCGACGACGGAGGCCGACATCGCCGAGGCCGCGCGGCTGCTCGGCGTCGTCGACGCCGCGCCCGTGGTCGCGGAACCGTACAACAGCTGGGTGATCGAGAACCGCTTCGCCACCGCGCGCCCTCCCTGGGAGGACGCCGGCGCACAGGTCGTCGCCGACGTCGCGCCCTTCGAGACGATGAAGCTGCGCCTGCTGAACGGCAGCCATTCCACGCTCGCCTACCTCGGCTTTCTTTCCGGTCACGAGTTCATCTGGCAGGCCTCGGCCGACCCGCTGCTTGCGACGCTGGTCGAGCGGCTGATGGCGGAGGAGGTCATGCCGACGCTGGTGGCGCCGCCGGGCGTCGATCTGCCTGCCTACGGCGCGCAGCTCATGCAGCGCTTTCGCAATCCGGCATTGCCGCATCGAACGCAGCAGATCGCGATGGACGGCTCGCAGAAATTGCCGCAGCGACTCCTTGGCACGGTGCGCGAACGGCTCGCCGGCGGCGGCTCGATCGCGCACCTCGCGCTGGCGATTGCCGGCTGGATTCGATACGCGAGCGGCGTCGACGAGCATGGCAAGCCGATCATGGTGTCCGATCCGCTGGCGGGACGGTTCGCGGCGATCACCGCCGCCGCGCGCGGCAACGCCGCGCAGATCGCCGAGGGCTTCCTCGATCTTGCCGAGGTGTTCGGCGCCGATCTGTCGGGCAACGCGGTCTTCCGGCGTGCGGTGAGCCGCGATGTCGGAGGCCTGTTCCGCGACGGCGTACGCAGGACGCTCGCCGTGCACATCGCGCAACCCGGTTCGTAGGACGAGACCATGACCACACCGCCGCTGACCCTGCATCCGGATCGGCTCTTCCCGGCCGATCCGGCCGCGCGCGAGCTGGCGCGTGCCCTCTATGCGACAGTTGCGGCACTGCCGATCCTGAGCCCGCACGGTCACACCGATCCGCAGTGGTATGCCGACAACGCGGCGTTCGC
This sequence comes from uncultured beta proteobacterium, assembly GCA_963823215.1. Classification (GTDB taxonomy): domain Bacteria; phylum Pseudomonadota; class Gammaproteobacteria; order Burkholderiales; family Casimicrobiaceae; genus CAIWHR01. Next base: position 378,086 of record CAWGKT010000007.1, on the reverse strand, counting down.
CGACGCGTCGGCGCTGTTCATCACTCCGGACCACTACGTCTTCCGGATGCTCTACAGCCAGGGCATCGCCCTCGAGGACCTCGGCATCCCGCGCCGCGATGGCGCACCGGTGGAGCGTGACGCGCGCAAGATCTGGCGCACGTTTGCCGCGCACTATCACCTGTTTCGCGGCACGCCGACGCGGCTCTGGCTCGATCACGCGTTCGCGACGGTGTTCGGCTGCACCGAACGGTTGACCGCCGATTCGGCCGATCGCAATTTCGACCGGATCAACGCGTGCCTCGCGCGACCCGAGTTTCGTCCGCGCGCACTGTTCGAGCGCTTCAACATCGAGGTGATCGCGACGACCGAATCCCCGCTCGATGCGCTCGACCATCACCGCCGGCTGCGTGCGTCCGGCTGGAACGGCCGCGTGATCACGGCGTACCGGCCGGATCCGGTCGTCGATCCCGAGTTCGAGGGCTTCCGCGACAATGTGCTGCAACTCGGCGCGCTGACGCGCGAGGACACCGCGACGTGGCAGGGGTACCTGGCGGCGCATCGCGACCGGCGCGCCTACTTCAAGGCGATGGGCGCGACCTCCACGGACCACGGTCATCCGACGGCGCGCACCTGCGATCTCGCCGAGAGCGCCTGTCAGCGCCTGCTCGATCGCGCGCTGGCCGGAACGGCGTCGCCGGACGAGGCCGAGCAGTTCCGTGGGCAGATGTTGACGGAAATGGCGCGGATGAGCCTCGCCGACGGCCTGGTGATGCAGATTCACCCGGGGTCGTTGCGCAGCCACAATCCGCGCGTCTTGCGCGACTTCGGCCGCGACAAGGGTGCGGACATCCCGATGCCCACGGATTACGTGCGGGCGCTAAAGCCGCTGCTCGACCGCTTCGGCAACGAGCGCGAACTCACCGTGATCCTGTTCACCCTGGACGAAACGTCCTACGCGCGCGAACTCGCTCCCCTTGCCGGCCACTACCCCGTTCTGAAGCTGGGTCCGGCGTGGTGGTTCCACGACAGCCCTGAAGGAATGCTGCGTTTCCGCGAGCAGGTCACGGAGACGGCGGGCTTCTTCAACACGGTCGGCTTCAACGACGACACGCGTGCATTCATGTCGATCCCGGCGCGGCACGACGTCGCGCGGCGGGTGGATTGCCGCTTCCTCGCGACCCTCGTCAGCGAGCACCGTATCGGTGAGGACGAGGCATTGGCGCTCGCCCCGGAACTGGCCTACGGGCTGGCGAAGCGCGCGTACAAGCTCTGAAAGACCGCAGGGTTGCCTGCGTCGTCGGCAGCGGGATCGCCAGACGCGCTGCGCCGGTCAGGCGGGCCGGTGGGTCGCCGCGGCATGCAGATGCTCGCCGCTGCGGTCGGCGCTGTTGGGCCGGTCGCCAGCGATCGTGCCATCCACCAGCTCGACGATCCGGTCGCAGCGGCGGGCGAGACGCGGGTCGTGGGTGACGATCAGGAACGCCACACCGCGCTCCGCATTGAAGCGGCGCATCAACGCGAATATCTCGTCCGCCGAATGCGTGTCGAGGTTGCCCGTCGGCTCGTCGGCCAGCACCAGCGGCGGCGCCAGCGACAGAGCCCGCGCGATGGCGACGCGCTGCTGCTGCCCGCCCGACAGCTTGCGCGGCGGATAGTCGAGACGATCGGACAGGCCGACCGCGCGCAGCACGTCGCGCGCAGCCTCGCGCCGCGGCGCGGTCACGGGGCCGTGCGCGATCAGCCCGGGGATCAGCACGTTCTCGGTGGCGGAAAACGCCGGCAGCAGGTGATGGAACTGGAACACGAAGCCGATCGTCGTCGCGCGGAGCTGCGTGAGTTCGGCCTCCGGCAGCGCCGTGGCCTCCTGCCCGTTAAGCCGGTACGATCCCGTGGTGGGCGGTTCCAGCAATCCGATGAGGTTCAGCAGGGTCGACTTGCCCGAGCCCGACGGCCCGATCAGCGCCGTGAACTCGCCCGCATGCAGCGTGAAGTCGATCCCGTGCAGCACCTCGACCGCGACGTCCGTGCCGGCGCCGTAGGTCTTGTGCACGTCCGACAGTTCGATGAGCGGCGGCGCCATCGTCACATCCTGATCGCCTGCGCAGGGTCGAGCGCCGCGGCGCGCCGCGCCGGCGCCGCCGCTGCCAGCAGACCGCCGGCGAGGGCGCCGATCACGGCGCCGAGGAAGAGCCAAGGGGATAGCGTCAGCACAAACAGCGGCGAGCCGTCGGCATTGCGCGCAATCCTGAGAAACACGACGACCATCGCGATGGCGAGCGCACAGCCGATCGCGGAGCCCGCTAGCGCGACGATCGCGCCCTGCAGCAGGAACACGCGCTGCACCTGGCCGCGGCTCGCTCCCATCGCCCGCAGGATCCCGATCTCGCGCCGCTTCTGCACGACCCAGACGACGAGGACGCTCGCGATGCCGAGCGCCACGATGACGATCACAAAGCCGCGGATGGTCCGCGTCGTGATGTTCTGCGCGTTGATCGCGGCGAGCAGCTGCTCGTTGGTCCGCATCCACGATTCGACGGTGAGGCCGGTCTGCGCGGCAAGCCGCTGCGCGATGTCCTCCGCTTCGAACAGGTCCTCGATCTTGAGGTCGAGCTGCGTCGCGCCGCCGGCGAGCCCGAGCAGGGTCTGCGCAGCGCGCAGCGTGACGAAGACGGTGCGCCGGTTGAGGTCGCGCACGCCGAGATCGACGATGCCCATCACCGTGAACGCGTCGGACACCGGCGCCTCGGTCTCGGCGGTGACGATCCGGAAGCGATCGCCGAGGGAGAGCCCGAGATCCTTCGCGAGGTCCTTGCCGATCACCGCTTCGCCGGCCTGCACGCGGTATTCGCCGGCGACGATCTTCTCGTCGACCGCCACGATCCGGTTGTAGCGGTCGGGCTCGACGCCGAAGAGGGCGATCGACTTGGTCGCGTCGGCGCGCACGGCGAAGCCGGGCCCCGAGACCATCGGCGACACTGCCTTGATCCGTGGCGCCGTCTGCAGCGCCAGGTCCAGCGACTGCCACTGGTCGATCGAGCGCAAGCGTTGCGCGCGGGCCTCGACGCGCGGGAGCAGGGCCTCCCCCGGGCTCGCCTCGCGTTGCGGTCGTGCCACTTCCTCCGCCGGCCGGATCACGATGTCCGCCTGCGTGCCGAGCACGCGTTTGAGCGTGTTGGCCTGCAACCCGTTGACGAGTGCGGTGATGAAGATGACGACCGCGACGCCCGCGGCGGCGCCGCCGATGATGAGCGCGGTCTGGAAGCGGCCCTCGCGCAGGAACCGCAGTGCGACTACCCATTCGAAATTCATCGCAGGGCGTTCCGGCGGCCGCGGATCACCGCTGGCGCACGCGCGCGCCCGGCGCGATGTCCGGCGTCGCGACGATCTGCGCACCGGCCGCAAGCCCCGACAGCACTTCCACCTGCTCGGCCGTGCGGGCACCGAGCTGCACCGACTGTCGCGCGGCACGGCCGTCGCGCACGACGAGCACCCAGGGCTGACGCGACTGCAACTCGCGCACCACGGTGGCCGGGATGACGAGCCCGTCGGCTCTTGCCGCGACCTCGATGTCGATCGACACCGTCATGTCGGAACGCAGGTACGGCGGTGGCGCGGAAACGGCGAACTTGGCCTCCACCGTGCCGCGCTGGACGTCGATCCCGGGCGACAGGTAGGACAGCTCGGCGCCGAACGGCTGGTTCGGATAGGCGTCCGCCGACACGCGCGCGCGTTGGCCCACGCGCAGCACGGCGAGATTTTTCTCATCGATCAGCGCGGTGAGGCGGACGTCGCCGTCGATCGCGAGCGCGAGCAGCCGCTTGCCGGGCTGCACGATGTCGCCGGGCTCGACGCTCCGATCGAGGACGACACCTGTCGCCGGCGCGCGCAGCATGGTCTGTGCGAGCTTGGCCGCCGCCGTTTCCCTCGCCGCTCGTGCCTGCGCCAGCTGCTCGTCGAGGAGGCGGCGATCGACCCCGGCCGGCGCGCTGGCGGTGGAGACGGCGCGCGCGGTCTCGTATTGGCTTTTCGCGACGGCTGCGGCACGGCGCGCTTCGTCCAGACGCGACTCGCCGATGAAGCCCTGCTTGAAGAGCTGCTCCTGCCGCGCGGCGTCGCGCTCGATGTTCCGGTAATTCGCCTCGGCCTGCACCAGCTGCTCCCGCGCCGAAACCGTCGCCACATCGCGCCACTGCGCTATCCGCGTGGCGGCCGCCTGCTCGGTGGCCACGGCCTGGGCGAGCGCCGCAGCGAGCTCGGCACGTTCGAGCTCGACCAGCAACTGGCCGGCCTTGACGCGGTCGCCTTCGTCGACGCCCACCGTCTGGACCCGACCGGTGATCGTCGCGCCGACGTCCACGCGCGCCGGCGCGAGGACGCGACCGCTGACGACGACCGTTTGCGTCAGCGGGGCGGATCGCGCCGGCACGACATCCACAGTCGTGCCCTGCCACGAGAGCACGGCCCATGCGGCGAGCGTGAGCACGGCAAGCGCTATCGCGTAGAGGACGGCACGGGGCAGGCGGGGAAGGGCCATGATCGGAAAAGGGATGGGGTGCCCGCGTTGCTCCACGCATCGGCGTCGAGTGCCGGGCGCTTCGGGTAACCGGATTATCGTCGACCTGACACGACGGCGTCCAACCGACCGTCGTGCAGCCGTCGTTTGGGCAATGCCCTGCATCGCGCAACGCTGACGGCCTCGCTGTGGCGCCAGGGCACCGACGAGGCGTCGATCTACTCGCGCTGGCGCGAGTCAAGCCAGATCGTGACCGGGCCGTCGTTGACCAGCGCTACCTGCATCGGCGCGCCGAACTCGCCGGTGGCAACGGCTTTGCCCAGTGCCGCGGCGAGCGTGCCGACGAACGCGTCGAACTGCGGCTGCGCGATTTCGGGCGGCGCCGCGCCAGACCACGACGGGCGCGCTCCCTTGCGCGTCGACGCAAACAGCGTGAACTGGCTGACCGCGAGAATCGCGCCGCCGATGGCGGTGACGGAGTGATTCATCATGCCCGCGTCGTCATCGAATATGCGCAATGCGACGATCTTGCGCGCGAGCCACTCGCGATCCGCGGGGGTGTCGTCCGCGGCGACGGCGGCGAGCACGAGGAGTCCCGGGCCGATCGCGCCGACAACGCACCCGTCGACACTCACGGCGGCCTCGCGCACGCGCTGGATCAGCGCGCGCATGTTCGCGGCACCGCGCCTGTGCTCCCCGTGCGCCTCATCGATGTGCCCCCAGGCTTGCGGCCTCATTGGCCAATGCGGCCGCTGCGCTGCCCCCCGGGCGGGAGCGATTCGCGCCTTGGGACGGCCCGGCGGCGCTCATCGATGTGCCCCCACGCTTGCGGCTGACGCCGCTGCGCTGCCCCCCGAGGGGGCGTGATTCGCGCCTTGGGACGGCCCGGCGGCGCTCATTGCTTCACGACCTTGCGCTCGATGTCGACAACGATGCCCTTCGTGAACATCAGCGTCGTCACCGTTTCCGGGTCGCCGGGGGCCGGCAGGTACGTCCACCTTGGCGAACTCGCGTTCCTGCCACCGACTTGCGTGTCGGGATGCCCGAGCTTGGCCAGGATCTCGCCCTCCGACATGCCGAGGCGGACATGCTTGCGCTCCGCGGCATTGCCCGCCGGCGGGCCAGCCGGCGCCGGTGTTGCGTTCTTGTCGGACTTGGCGTTCTTGGGCGGGGCTTCCTTGATGCCGCTGGCAGGCGTGCCGGCGCGTTGTGCCGGCAATATCGTGATTTCCGGCGGGTCCAGCTGGAAATTGCGCAATTCCTTCGCCGGCCCGCAGGGCATCTCCTGGTACACGGGAATGCCGCCTTCGCCCGCGCACTTGTACACGTCGGCATCGACGACGGGCGCGACGAGGACGAATGCGGCAAACACGGCGCCCGAGCCGCGGCGCGATGGCAATGGTTTGGCGCATGATCGATTCCCGCAGGCGGCATCGGCAACGGACCGCCAGGCGTTACCATACCTCTTTTTGCAGCCACGAGAGCTCGTCCCTTCGATGGATACCCGCAATGTCACTGCGGCGCGCGTCGCCGGGATCGAGCCGTTCCATGTCATGGAAGTGCAGACGGCGGCGCGAGCGCTCGAGGCGGCTGGCAGAACCGTGGTCCACATGGAAATCGGCGAGCCCGACTTTCCGACGCCGACGCCCGTTCTCGCTGCCGCGCAGGCCGCCCTGGCTGGCGGGGGCATCTACTACACGTCGGCGCTGGGTCTGCCGGAGCTACGGGAGGCAATTGCGCGGCATTACGCCGAGCGCTTCGGCGTGACCATCGCCCCCGAACGGGTGATCGTGACCGCGGGTTCGTCCGCCGGGTTGCTCCTGGTTATGGCGCTCCTCGTCGACCGCGACCAGCAGATCCTGCTGTCCGACCCGGGCTATCCCTGCAACCGCCATTTCGTCCGGGTGCTCGAGGGCGAACCGGTAGGCGTTCCGGTAGGTCCGCTGACCAGCTACCAGCTTTCCGCCGACCTCATCGAAGCCGCGTGGTCGACGCGGACGCGCGGGGTGCTGATCGCGTCGCCGTCCAACCCGACCGGCACGCAGGTTTCGCCGGACGAGCTGCGCCGGATCGCGGCGACCTGCGCGCGCCTGGGGCTGCGGCTCATCGTCGACGAGATCTATCTCGGCCTCACCTACGACGGAGCGCCGCAAACCGCGCTGGCTGTGGCCGGCGAACACGCCGACGACATCTTCGTCGTGTCGAGCTTCTCCAAGTACTTCAACATGACGGGGTGGCGCCTGGGTTGGGTGATCGCTCCCGAGCGGCACGTCCGCGATCTCGAAAAGCTCGCGCAGAACCTCTACATTTGTCCGACCACCGTTTCGCAGCGTGCGGCGCTCGCGTGTTTCCTGCCCGGCACGCTCGCGCTGCTGGAAGAGCGGCGGCGCGCCTTCGGCGAGCGCCGCGATTTCCTCGTGCCGGCGCTGCGCGAGCTGGGCTTCGGCATTCCGGTCCGGCCCAGCGGAGGCTTCTTCGTGTACGCCGACAGCTCGCGCTTTGCCGCCGACAGTCAGGAGTTCTGCCGCGATCTGCTGCAGGCCACGGGTGTGGCGATTACCCCGGGACTCGATTTCGGCCGCCATCGCGCCGAAGCCCACGTGCGCTTCGCGTACACGATCGAAATGGCGAAGCTCGAGGATGGCGTCTCCCGACTGCGTCGCCATCTGCGCGATCGATGACCCGCCGCGTGCCGCCGCCGCGCCTCGTCCGTGCCGCCGGTTGCCTCGCGCTGTCCTGGCTGCTGGCGGGTTGCGGCGAGATCGAGTTCTATTGGCAGGGCATCGCGGGACAGACGGAGATCGTGGCGCGGGCGAGACCGATCGATGAGGTCATCGCCGCGACGCCGGATTCGGCGCTCAAGGAGCGGCTCGCGCGCGCGCAGGCGATTCGCGCGTTCGCGTCGCGCGAACTCGCCCTGCCGGACAATCGCAGTTACACGAACTACGCCGACCTCGGCCGCCCGTACGCGGTCTGGAACGTCTTCGCCGCGCCGGAGCTGTCGCTGTCGCCGCGGCAATGGTGCTTTCCGATCGCCGGCTGCGTGGCATACCGCGGCTATTTCGCGGAGAGCGACGCGCGCGCGGAAGCCGCACGCCTCGCCGCTGCCGGGGATGACGTCCACGTGGGCGGCGTGCCGGCCTATTCGACGCTGGGTTACTTCGACGACCCGGTGCTGTCGACCTTCGTCCGCTACCGCGAGGTCGAGTTCGCGCGACTCATCTTTCACGAGCTTGCGCACCAGGTCGTCTATGTCAAGGACGACACCTCGTTCAACGAATCCTTCGCGGTGGCGGTGGAAGAGGCGGGGATCGCGCGCTGGCTTGCGGCCGAGGCCGCGAACCGGGACCCTGCCGAAGCGGCGGCACTCACGGCCGATGCCGCGCGCGGGCAGCGGCTGCGTGCCACGTTCCGCACCCTGGTCGCCGCTGCGCGCGATCGCCTCACGGCGCTCTACGCGAGTGCGGCCAGCGACGCCGAAAAGCGCGCCGGCAAGGCGGAGGCGTTCGCCGCGATGCGCGCCGAGTACGAACGGCAGAACCCGGTATCCACGGGCGTGACCGGGTTCGACCGCTGGCTTGCCGGCGGCGCCAACAACGCCGGCATTGCCGCGGCGGGCCTGTACGCCGATCGCGTGCCTCAATTCACGGCACTGCTCGCGGCGGAGGACGGCGACCTCGTGCGGTTCTATGCCAGGGTCAGGGCGCTGGCGGCGATGCCCCCAGTCGAGCGCGAAGCGGTGCTGGCGGCCGCCGCCGCGCGCTCCTAGCGGCCCCGGGCGCCCCGGAGCGGTGACGATACAGCCGGGCGCAGCGCGTATCCGCTTGTTTTGCAGAGAAATTCCGGCTACAATTCAAAGTTCCCTTGCCTCACCCCGAGCAGACCGGGGGAGGCCGCCCGGTGGCGCTGAAGCCAGCGACCGCCCAATCATGACCAGAAGGAGTGCTCTGCATGCGTCACTATGAAGTCGTTTTCATTGTGCATCCCGATCAAAGCGAGCAGGTGCCCGCGATGATCGAGCGATATCGCACGACCATCGCCGCGAAGAACGGCCGGATTCACCGGCAAGAGGACTGGGGCCGGCGCCAGCTGGCCTATCCGATTGCCAAGGTGCACAAGGCGCATTACGTGTTGCTGAACATCGAGGTCGATCAGGAGACCCTCGACGAGCTCGAGCACGCGTTCAAGTTCAACGACGCGGTGCTGCGCCACCTGATCGTCGCAATGGACGAGGCCGTGCTCGCGCCGTCGCCGATGATGCGCGAAGAGAAGCCCAGGACCTCGCGGGACGGTGATCGCGGTGATCGTGGCGATCGCGGCGATCGCGGTCGCCCGGCGCCGAGGACCGTCGTCGACGAGGCGCCAGCAGGGGCCACCGTCGAAGCCGCACCCGCGGCGCCGGCGGCGACCCCCTAGGCCTCGCCCGTCGCGCGAAAAACCACGTGCCTGCCGCCAATCGGCTGCTCCTCGACGCCACGCTCGCCGAACGCGGCGACCTTCGATACACCCCGGCCGGAGTTCCAGCGCTTGACTGCGTGCTCAAGCACGAGTCGGTCCAGGCGGAAGCCGGCGGCAATCGGAGAGTCGACTGCGAATTGGCCGCGGTGGCGTTCGGAGGGCCGGCGACGGCGCTGGCCAAGGTGCCGACGGGAACCGCGTTGCGCTGCAAGGGATTTCTGGCCCGCCGCTACCGGACCGGAATCACCGTCGCGCTGCACGTCAACGAATTCGAAACGCTAGACCACGCATTGGAAGGAAACTGACATGCCTCGTCCCACAGGAAGATTCGGCAAGAAGAAGGATGGCAAGAAACGCGAGCGCGGGAACAATCTGTTCAAGCGCAAGAAGTTCTGCCGCTTCACCGCCGAAGGCGTCAAGTCGATCGATTACAAGGACATCGAGGTCCTGAAGGACTTCATCCAGGAGAACGGCAAGATCATGCCGGCGCGCATCACCGGCACGAAGGCGCGCTACCAGCGCCAGCTGGGCATCGCGATCAAGCGCGCGCGCTTCCTCGCGCTCGTTCCGTACACCGACCTGCACTGACGGGGAGGCCACCATGCAAATCATTCTGCTGGAGAAGGTCATCAACGTCGGCGACCTCGGCGATGTCGTCAAGGTCAAGCAAGGATACGCGCGCAATTATTTGATTCCGCAAGGAAAGGCGAAGCGCGCCACCGCCGAGAACATCACGATGCTCGAAGCGAAACGCGCCGAGCTCGAGCTGGCGGCTGCCGCGCGGCTCATCGCCGCACAGGAACAGGCGGCCAAGCTCGAGGGGTTGCGCGTGCAGGTGTCGCAGAAGGCCGGTGTCGACGGACGGCTGTTCGGCTCGGTCACCAACTCCGACATTGTCGAAGCGCTGAAGGCGCAGGGCATCGCGATCGAGAAGTCGTCGATCCGGATGCCGGAGGGGCCATTGAAGCACGTCGGCGAGTTTCCCCTCGTGGTCGGACTCTATCTCGACGTGACGGCGAACATCACCGTCAGCGTGCTCGGGGAAGCCGCGACCGGCTGAACTTCCGCCGCCAGGCGATCATGCGAAGGGGCCGGCGACGGCCCCTTTTCCATTCATCCCGGCGTTAGAATCGCGCTACGACTACCGTCCTGCCATGCCCGACGATCCGCAAGTTGAAAGCCTCAAGCTCCCTCCGCACTCGCCGGAAGCGGAGCAGTCGGTGCTGGGAGGGTTGCTGCTCGACAACGAGGCGGTGGACAAGGTGGGCGACCTCATCGTAGACGCGGACTTCTACAGCGATGCGCACCGGCTTGTCTACGGGCACATCGTCAAGCTCGTCGCAGACGGCAAGCCCGCGGATGTCGTGACGGTCTCGGAGTCGCTGGCCTCGGCGCAGAAGCTCGACTACATCGGCGGCCTCGTCTATCTCGGCGCGCTGGTGGGCAACGTGCCGACCGCAGCGAACATCCGCCACTATGCGCAGATCGTGCGCGACCGCTCGATCCTGCGCCAGCTCGCGGCGACAGCCGGCGATATTGCCGATTCGGCGTACAACCCGCTCGGCCGCAGCGCCAAGGAAATCCTGGACCAGGCGGAAGCCAAGGTGCTGCACATCGCGGAGCAGGGCGACCGCGGCGTGCAGCAGTTCGCGGAGATCGGCAGGCTGCTGGCCGAGGTGGTCGAGCGCATCGAAACGCTCTACAACCGCGACGACCCGTCCGATGTCACCGGCGTGCCGACGGGCTATTCCGATCTCGACCGGATGACGTCCGGCTTCCAGCCGGGCGACCTCGTGATCATCGCCGGCCGCCCGTCAATGGGCAAGACGAGCCTCGCGCTCAACATCGGCGAGCACGTCGCGCTCAACACCAAGATGCCGGTCGCCGTGTTCTCGATGGAAATGGGCGCCACGCAGCTTGCGCTGCGCATGATCGGCTCGGTCGGTCGCCTCGACCAGCACAAGCTGCGCACGGGTCGTCTCGCGGCCGAGGACTGGGAAAAGTTGTCGGCGGCGTTGGGGCGTCTGTCCGAGGCGCCGATCCTGATCGACGACACCCCGGCGCTGAACGCGATCGAAGTCCGCTCGCGCGCCCGTCGGCTCGCGAAGACCTACGGCAAGCTCGGACTCGTCATCGTCGACTACCTGCAGCTGATGCAGGCGTCGTCGCAGGGCGAGAACCGCGCGACCGAGATCTCGGAGATCTCGCGCGCGATGAAGTCGCTCGCGAAGGAACTGAAAGTGCCGGTGGTCGCGCTGTCGCAGCTCAACCGCTCGCTCGAGCAGCGGCCGAACAAGCGGCCGGTGATGTCGGACCTGCGCGAGTCCGGCGCGATCGAGCAGGACGCGGACGTGATCCTGTTCATCTACCGTGATGAGGTGTACAACCCCGACACCCAGGACAAGGGCCTGGCCGAGATCATCATCGGCAAGCAGCGCAACGGGCCGATCGGCACGGTGCGGCTCACGTTCCTCGGCGAGTACACGCGGTTCGAGAATCTGGCCACGTCGGGATCCCACTGACCGAACCCCCGCCACCGGGGCAACCGATCGCTGTTGGCGCCCCGACATCGAACACGATGATCTCGATCCCGCTGCTGATCGCCGACGGCGATATTCCGACGACGCACCTTTTCGCACGCGTTCTGCGCGCGGCGCACGGCAGTGTCGAGACCCGCTACGCCAAGACGCTCTTCGGCACCGAAGTCGACCGGTCGCACGTCGTGTTCTCGCGCTTCTGCAGGCCGTCGCACGCGTGGCTGCCCCATTACCTCGCCACGCGCGACGTCGGCTATCTCTATCTGATCGACGACAACTTCTGGGCGCTGACCCCGGATATCGACCCGCATCTGGCAGCGTTCTACGCCCACCCAGCCGTCGTCGAAACGCTCGACACGTTCGTGCGCGGATCCCGCGCGACGGTAGTCTGGTCGAAACGCCTGGGCGAGGCCATCCGGGCCCGCCTGCCGGAGACCCGCGTCGAGTATCTGAACCCGCCGTTCGACACCGACAAGGCGAACGCGCTGCTGCAATCGGCGGGCAGCCGGGCCGTGGACGGTGACGTCGTCCGCATCGGTTATCCGACGAGTCGCCGGCCCGGCGTTGCGCCGCTGCTCGAGCCGGTCGTCCGCCGCATCGCGCGGCGCTATCCGGGTCGCGTGGTGTTCGAGTTCGTTGGCTGGATGCCCGACGGCGTGGCCGACGTCCCGGGGGTGACGCTGTTCCAGAACATTCCCGATTACGACCGGTATCTCGAGTTCAAGGTATCACGCCGGTGGGATATCGGTCTTGCGCCGTTGCTGGGCAGCGCCTTCGATGCCTGCAAGACGAGCGTCAAATACCGCGAGTACGGCGGCTGCGGCATCGCCGGCGTCTACAGCATGGTCGCACCCTACACCGACGACGTCGCTGATGGCCGCACCGGACTGCTCGTCGACAATCGCGTCGATGCCTGGGTCGCCGCGCTCGAGCGACTCATCGAGTCGCCGAACGAGCGGCGCACGCTCGCGGCCAACGCCAGGGCCGACGTCGAGCGCAACTTCAGCCAACGCGCGTCGGTGCGCCGCTGGCAGGTAATCGCGACCACCCATGGCAACCGCTGAGCGGGCAGCGACGGGCTCCGGTCTGGAAGTGACGCGGGCGCGGCACCTTGGTCACGTCGCCGACGGTGCCGGGCGCGAACGATGACTGCCATCGGCCGCAACGACCCCTGTCCCTGCGGCAGCAGCAAGCGCTACAAGCATTGCTGCGGCAGCCATGGGAACGACGCCGGCGAGGTGACGTCGCGCGAACCGGCGGTCGAAGCGCAGCGGGTCATGCAGGCCGCGCTGACCGCGCAGGCGGCGCGCCGTCTCGACGAGGCGGAGCGCCTCTATCGCGACGCGTTGGCGCTGTCGCCGGACGCCGCCGACGCGCTGCACATGCTGGGCGTGATCCGCTACGAGCGGCGGGACTACGACGAGGCGAGGACCCTCATCCTGCGCGCGCTCGATCTCACCGGTTGGCAGTACCGGGCCTACCGGCACAACCTCGGATTGGTCGTGGCGCGTGCTAACCAAAGAGCCGACCGCCTGACGCTGGACGCGCGGCAACGTGCGTACCGCGCCTGGCAGGCGGCGCGCGTGGTGCCGACGTTGATGGTCGCACCGCGGGTCGCCGTCGTAATCCCGGCCTACAACCACGAGCGCTACGTCGCGGCTGCGCTCGAATCCGTGTTCGCGCAGACCTACCGCGACATCGAGATCGTCGTCATCGACGATGGATCGAGCGATGCCACGGCCGATGCCGCGCGCCGCGCGCTCGAGCGCGCGCCGTTTCCCCACCGCATGATCGCGCGCGAGAACCGTGGTGCCGCAGCGACGATCAACGAAGGCATCGCGGTGACCTCCGCGCCGTTCGTCAACATCGTCAACTCCGACGATGCCTTCGCTCCGGAGCGCATCGCGACGATGGTGCGGGCGATTGCAGGCGCGGGCAGGGAGTGGGGCTTCGCGGCGGTGGATTTCATCGATGCCGCCGGCGCGGCGATCGACACGCTCCACAATGCCAGGGCCTACACGCTGTCCTGCGCGATCGCGGCAATACCGTTTGCGCGCTCCGTTGGCTTCGCACTTCTCGCCGGAAACGTCGCCGTGTCGACCGGTAACCTTTTTTTCTCGCGTTCGCTGTGGGAGTCGCTTGGCGGCTTCCGCGATCTGCGCTACAACCACGACTGGGATTTCGCGCTGCGCGCGCTCTGGCGCGAGGAGCCTGTCTTCGTCCGGAACTATCTCTACCGGTACCGCCTGCACGACGGCAACACGATCACCGAGTCCGCAATGAAGCCGCGCGAGGAGGCCGATGTGTTCATGAGCGACTATCTCGCGCTGGCGGCCGGAAACGATGCCCCGCCCAATCGGTTTGCGCCGTCGGTTCGCGGGTGGGGTGCCGATTTCGCCGTGGCGGTGCTCGACGGCGGCCTCGTCGGAAACCTCGAGGCGCCCATGCTGCGCCAGCTCGTGCAACTGGCAACCGAAGTGGAGGTGCAATGATCCGGGCCGTCGGCGTCGACGATCTGGTCTGGGCCGACCCGCAGGGATCGCACCGCGTTGCCGTTCGCTGTCCGGTGTGCGGACACGACGGCCCGCACGCGCCGGTCGTCCGGGTTCCGTCGCTCGCCCCGCCACATCAGGCGCTGACGCTGATCCGTTGCGCCACGTGCGCGAGCGGCTTCTACGATCCGCCCGGAATCACCGATTTCAGCGACCTCAACCAGGATCGCGACGATTTCTGGCGCTTCTACGTCGAGGTCGGCGGCGGTGTCTGGGAAACCATCTGGCCCGTGCTTGCCGATGCCGCACCCGGGCCCAGGACGTTGCTCGACGTCGGCTGCGGCTTTGGCTTTCTCGTCGACTTCTGGCGGCAGCAGACCGGCGCCGAAGCCATCGGCGTAGAGCTCGCGGACTACGGGGCGATCGGCGCACGGATGCTCGGAATCGAAGTCCATCGGGAGCTGCTTCAGGATTGCGCCGCGCTCGCCGGGCGGCGCTTCGATATCGTCTACGCGTCCGAGGTCATCGAGCACGTTCCCGATCCGCGTGCCTTCGTTGCGCTGCTGGCGCCGTTCGTCGCCAACGACGGCGTGCTCGTGCTGACGACCCCCAGCATGGAGTACGTGGCGTCGGCGAACGCGACGCCCACCCTGCTGGCGGCCCTCGCACCAGGCTTTCACGGCTTTCTGCTGTCGCCGCGTGCGTTCGAGGATGCCGCGCGCGAGGCGGGCTTCCCACACGTCGATGTACGCGTCTTTGGCGAGCGGCAGATGCTGTGGGCGTCGCGCACGCCGCGGATGCTCGATCTCAGGCCGGAGCGCATGCGGCCGCCGTATTTCGCCTACCTCGAGCGGGCGCTGCAGCGGCACGATCCGGTGTCGCCGCTCTGGCAGGGCTATGCGTATCGCTACATCCGCGACCTCGTCAATCTGGGGCGCGCCGCCGAAGCGTCGCCGAAAGCGGATGCATTGTTGGCGGCCCTTGCGGCCGCCTATGGCCCGGATGTCTCGGATCCAGCGGCGATGGAAACGAGGGTCCGTGGCTGCGCCACGCTGGTCGAGTTCGGCCGCGTGGCGCCGTACTTTCTGCCCAGCCTCTACTTCGCGCTCGGTGGCATCGCTCAGCACCGCCGCGACCTGCCTGCGGCGCGACGGTTCTACCGGGGGGCGCGCGACATTGGAGTCGAATGCGGACGCTTTGGCGCAATCTTCTTCCTCGAGGCGAGCTCGCTCATCTGGCCGGCGCGGATCAACGAGGCGAACGTCGCGTTGGCGCAGGGCGATCTCGCGGACGCAGCGCGCGCCTATGCCGGGCTCGCGCGCGAGGGCCAGCGCTGCGATGCTGCCGGCGGATATGCGCGCGCCAGTCATGAGTACATTGAGGGCAACGTGCCGCGCGGCTGCGAGGCGTTTGCGCTGGCCGGCGCGTGGGACCACGCGCGCGACGTGTTCGCCGACTATCGCGACTATCTTGCGGCCGCATTTCCGGGCGGCGATCCGACCGCACGGGCGACGCTGGAGGCGGCGCTCGCGGTCGGCAGCAGCGCTGTGCGACCGCTGGATCCGGTATTTCCCTTTCTTTTCCAGGGAATTCTGGACGCTGCGGCGCCGGACGGCGTGCCGGCGTCGCACGACCGGCTGCAGGCGGTGGGGGAGCTGGCAGCGACGCATCGGCAGCATCCGGTATACGGCGCCCGTCTCGCGGCCGGCGCGCAGATCGCGCGCCGCTACCTACCCCCGCCCGAGTCCGCGCTGCTTTTCGATTTTTCCTACGAGCTGGGCGCGCGGGGTCCGTCGAAGCGCTGACGCAAACCCCGCTGCCTCCTAAAGAATCTCCGCCGCGTGATCGGCGAGCCTTGATCGCTCGCCGCGCTGCAGCGTCACGTGGCCCGAGTGGGCCCAGCCCTTGAACCGGTCGACGACGTAGGTGATGCCCGAGCTGCCCTCGGTCAGGTACGGCGTGTCGATCTGCGCGATGTTGCCGAGGCAGACGACCTTGGTGCCGGGACCGGCCCGCGTCACCATCGTCTTCATCTGCTTCGGCGTCAGGTTCTGCGCCTCGTCGATGATCAGGAACTTGTTGATGAACGTGCGGCCGCGCATGAAATTGAGGCTCTTGACCTTGATGCGCGAGCGGATCAGGTCGCGCGTAGCGGCACGGCCCCATTCGCCGGCTTCGTCGTCGGTCTTGTTGAGCACGTCGAGGTTGTCCTCGAGCGCGCCCATCCACGGGTTCATCTTCTCCTCCTCGGTGCCGGGCAGGAAGCCGATGTCCTCGCCGACCGGGACGGTGACGCGCGTCATGATGATCTCGGAGTAGACCTTGAACTCGAGGGTCAGCATGAGGCCCGCGGCGAGGGTCAGCAGCGTCTTGCCGGTGCCCGCCTGGCCGAGCAGCGAGACGAAGTCGACGTCCGGATTCATCAGCAGGTTGAGCGCGAAGTTCTGCTCGCGGTTGCGGGCCGTGATGCCCCAGACGTTGTTCTTCTGATGCGTATAGTCCTTGAGCGTCTGCAGCACGGCGGTGCGGCCGGCGATCTCCTTGACCAGAACGTGGAGCGGCTGCTCGCCGGGCTTCTCCTGGAACAGGAACTCGTTGACGAGGAGCGACGGGACAAGCGGCCCGGTGATCCGGTAAAACGTGTGCCCGCCCTGCTGCCACGACTCCATGGCCTTGCCGTGCCGGTCCCAGAAATCCGCCGGCAGCTCGCGCATTCCGCTGTAGAGGAGATCGGTGTCCTCGAGCACCTTGTCGTTGAAATAATCCTCGGCGGCGATGCCCAGCGCGCGGGCCTTGATCCGCATGTTGATGTCCTTTGACACCAGGATGACGTTGCGCTTGGGGTGCAGGTGGGCCAGATGCATGACCACCGCGAGGATCTGGTTGTCCGCCTTGCCGTTGGCGAGCGAGGCCGGCAGCACGGTGGTGATGACCTCGGTCTGCAGATAGAGGCGGCCGGTGGCGGCCCCGCCGGACTTGGCCGCGAGCGGTATGCCCTCGATGATGCCGTCGGGCATCGCGGTGACGAGCTCGTCCAGAAAGCGCGACGCCTGCCGGGCATTGCGCGCCACTTCGGTGACGCCCTTCTTGTTGTTGTCGAGCTCCTCGAGCGTGAGGATCGGCAGGTAGATGTCGTGCTCCTCGAACCGGAAGAGGCTCGTGGGGTCGTGCATCAGCACGTTGGTGTCGAGCACGAACAGCTTGTTGGCCGGAACGAGGCGGGTGGCCGGGCCGGACTTGGCCGAAGGTTTGGCGGACTTGCGGGCGACGAGGGTTAAGGGCGCGGGACGGATCTTGCGCTCGACCATGTGCCTCCTCGGTGGCGTCGGTTGCGGTGGTGATGCGATGGACGGCTTCCCGCCAATGCTAGCGTCGGGTCCACTGGAACACAAGGACTGGGGGTGCCGGCGGCTTCGAGACGCCAGCGGTTGTGGTGAAAAAGGATACGCCGGCGCGCGTACCCCCGATCAGAGCGCACGCACGAACGCCAGAACCTCGGCCGCGTGCCCCGGCACCTTGACTGCGCGCCATTCCTTCACCAGCGTGCCGTTGCCATCAACGACGAACGTGCTTCGTTCGATGCCTCGTACTTGCTTGCCGTACATGTTCTTCATCTTGATGACGCCGAACAGCGTGCACAGTTTCTCTTCGGTGTCGGAGAGCAGCGGAAAGGGGAACCCCATCTTCGCCTTGAAGCCTTCGTGCGACCTGAGAGTATCGCGCGAGATGCCCGCGACGAAGACGCCGAGCGCGGCGAACTGCTGGTGGAGGTCGCGGAAATCCGTGCCTTCGACAGTGCAGCCCGGCGTGTTGTCCTTCGGGTAGAAATAGAGGACGACCGGGTGGCCCTTGTGGTCCGACAGGCGAAACGTTGCCTCGCCGGTCGCGGGAATCGAGAAATCAGTGACTTTCTTGCCGAGCATGGCGTATCTCCTTTCAGGCGGCCTGCGCGAGATCGACGCCGGCCAGGAATTCGTCACCCTGCAGCAGCACCGTGCCGGAGCGTCCATCGAGCACGCCGGGACCAACTTCGCAGCGGGGCAGTGCAAGTGGCTGCAAGGTCTCCAGCAGCGTTCTCATCGATACGACCCGCCAACCCTGCGCCTTCCATCCGAGGAGGAGCTGCTCGAAGGCCGGCGCGAGCCGCATGCCCTCGAGTTCCGCGTGCAGCGTGTAGACGTGGCTGGACGCGGCGTCCCGGGTCCGTTCGAGGACGTGCGCGGCGACGTTGCTCTCGGTGATGCCGTCGCGGCCGATCAGCTCGTCCAGCGTAGGCAGGGTCGTCGGCAGCTGCGGGCAGCGTATCAGCTCGCCGTTCCAGACCGGCAGGTGCGGACCCGTGCCGCGGCCGTCCGAGCAATATTCGAATCCCAGCCGCTGCGTCAGCCGCAGCGCGTCCAGGTTCATCTGCCAGCCGGCCGCGCCGTGCACGAGCGGTGCAGCGCCGAAGATGTCGGTGTAGCGATCGCACGCCAGTTGCATTTCGGCGCGGGTCCACGCGGCGTCCGCCGTCGCGACGCCGTCCTGCCAGCGGACGTGGTCCCAGGTGTGGATGCCCGCCTCGAATCCCGCATCGCGGGTCGAGCGCATCACGTCGCCCGCGCGCCGGCCGATGTCAGGCCCCGGCAGCACGGTGCCGTACAGCAGGGTCTTCACGCCGTAGTGCCGGACGACCGACGTGCGGCGCACCTTGCCGAAGAAGCCGGGGCGAAACACGCGCTTGATCGCGCGCCCGGTGTGGTCGGGTCCGAGCGAGAAGAGGAACGTGGCGTCGGCGCCGTGCTTCTTCAGCAGCATGACGAGGTTCGGCACGCCTTCGCGTGTGCCGCGCAGCGTGTCGACGTCGATCTTGAGCGCCAGCAGCATCGGCCCTCCCGGCGGCTAATCGACGAGGTGCCGAGCCGCCGCCACCTGTCCCCGGTACGCGTCGAAGATGCGCTTGAGCGCCTCCGCCATCGCGACGCGCGGCTGCCAGTCGAGGTCGGCGCAGGTATTGGCGATCCCGGGCACGCGGTTCTGCACGTCCTGGTATCCGCTGCCGTAGTACCGGTCGGCCGTCGTCTCGACGATCTGCACCCGCTCCGCGGTGCCGCGGTACTCGGGATACGTGAGCGCCAGGTCGAGCATCATCGTCGCCAGCTCGCGCACCGAGAAGTTGTTGGCCGGGTTGCCGATGTTGTAGATCTTGCCGGTCGCGATTGCGCCGTCGTTGGCGATGATCTTCATCAGCGCGGCGATGCCGTCGTCGATGTACGTGAACGCGCGCTTCTGCGTTCCGCCGTCGACGAGCTGGATCGGCTCGCCGCGAACGATGTGCCCGAGGAACTGGGTGATGACGCGCGAGCTGCCTTCTTTCGCCGTGTTGATCGAGTCGAGGCCCGACCCGATCCAGTTGAACGGCCGGAACAGCGTGTAATCCAGCCCCTGTTCCATCCCGTAGGCGTGTATGACGCGGTCCATCAGCTGCTTCGCGCACGAGTAGATCCAGCGCGGCTTGTTGATCGGGCCCAAGACGAGCTCCGAGCGCTCCGGATCGAATTCATCGTCGCGGCACATCCCATAGACCTCGGAGGTCGATGGGAAGATGATCCGTTTGCCGTAGCGAACGCAGGCGCGCACGATCGGCAGGTTGGCCTCGAAGTCGAGCTCGAACACGCGCAACGGCTCTTTGACGTAGGTTGCCGGAGTCGCGATCGCCACCAGCGGCAGCACGGTGTCGCACTTCTTGATGTGGTACTCGATCCACTCCCGGTTGATCGTGATGTCGCCCTCGAAGAAGTGAAAGCGCTTCTCGGACAGGAGCTCGGTCACGCGATCCGACTGCATGTCCATGCCGTAGATCTCGGAGTCGGAGTCGTCGAGCAGGTGCCGCGACAGGTGGTGGCCGATGAAACCGTTGACGCCGAGGATCAGGACTTTCCGCATGGTGGGCTTGGGTCGTCGAATGCCTGCAGCCGGGGTGCTGGCCGGGGCGGGCGGGCCTGGCGTGGTGCCTGGCGCCGGAGAACGCTCAATTATACGTGGCGCGCGTCGATGGGGCCGACGTTGCGTCAACTTCGGGGCGTGTCGCCGAGGGACACCGGCGCTGACCCGAAGCGCGCGGCGAACGTCGTCGCGTCGACCGCATTCCCGCCAATCTCCAGCGCGAGCACCGCGACCGTGCCGCCGCCGCCGCAGTGGGCGAACAGGCGCCCGTCACGGGCCTCCAGCGTCGGGGTGAGTGTCGGCGGAGTGGCGGTGGCGACCACCCGGGTTCGCAGCACCCGGGCCACCACGCCGCCGACCGCGGTGAACGCGCCGGGATAGGGCGGCGCGACCGCCCGGACCAGGTTGTGCACGGTGGCCGCATCGCGGTTCCAGTCGATGGCCCCATCCGCGGGCCGGCGTCCGCCAAAATAGCTGCCCGCCGCCGGATCCTGCGCCACCCGTGGCGCCGTGCCGGCGACGAGGGCGGGCAGCACGCGGTCGAGCGTCATTTCGGCGGCAAGCGTGACCTTGTCGAATACTTCCCGTGCCGTGTCGTCGGGGAGAATCGGCACCGCCGTTTGCGCAACGATGTCGCCGCGGTCGGGCTTGGCGCTCATGTAGTGCAGCGTGGCGCCCGTTTCGCGCTCGCCGTGAAGCACCGCCCAGTTGACCGGCGCCCGACCGCGGTAGTGCGGCAACAGCGAGCCGTGCAGGTTGAGCGCGCCGTTGCGCGCTGCCGCAAGCAGCGGGGGCTTCAGGATCTTCCGGTAGTAGAACGAGAACAGGAAATCGGGCGCGAGCGCCTGGATGCGGGCGGCGAGATCCGCGGCATTGGGGTCGTCGGGCGCGAGCGTCGGGATGCCGTATTCCTCGGCGGCGGCCGCCACCGAGCCGAACCAGATCGTCTCGCCCGGGTTGTCGGCGTGCGTGACGACGAGCGGGATGTCGAACCCGTGCGCCAGCAGCACGCGCAGGCAGCGGACGCCGACGTTGTGATACGCGAAGACGACGGCGCGCGGCATGGGGGGTGGGCGGGCTACTGCTCAGCGCCCGTCCGGCTCTTTGCCGGGGCGATCCAGCACGGCGCGGACCATGTACCGCGGTCGCGCCCGCACCTGGTGGTAGATGCGGCCGACGTACTCGCCGATCAGTCCCAGCCCGAACAGCAGCATGCCGATGAGAAAGAAGGCGAGGATGTCGCGATCCCAGAACACCGTGGCGGCATCCCGCCACTCGACGAAATAAAGGCGGTAGCCGATGACGCCGACATAGGCGGCGAGCGAAAGTGCCGCGACCAGCATCCCGAACATCGAGAAGAGCTGCAACGGCACCAGCGAAAAGCCGGTGATGAGGTCGAAGTTCAGGCGGATCAGCTTGTAGAGCGGGTAGTGCGACTTGCCGGCGGCGCGCTCGGAGTGCGCGACGTCGACTTCCGTCGGATTGCTCGCGAACGTGTACGCAAGCGCCGGAATGAAGGTGCTGACTTCGCGGCTCGCGGCGATCGCCGCGACGATCTCGCGGCTGTAGGCGCGCAGCATGCAGCCTTGATCGGTCATCCGGATGCGCGTGATGCGCTCGCGCAGCCGGTTCATCGCCTTCGACGCGATCCGCCGGAACCACGAGTCCTCGCGCTGGCGTCGCACCCCGCCCACGTAGTCGTGGCCGGCATCCATCGCCGTCAGCAGCTTGGAAATCTCCTCGGGGGGATTCTGCAGATCGGCATCCATCGTGACGACGCGCTCGCCGCGACAATGCTCGAAGCCCGCGACGATGGCCGGATGCTGGCCGTAATTGGCGTTGAACAGCACGACCCGCGTTGTGGCGGGGCGGCGCTCCCACTGCTCGCGCAGCAGCACCGCGGAGCGATCGCGGCTGCCGTCGTTGACGAAGACGACTTCGTAACTCACCCCGAGCGCATCGAGGGCGGGATAGAGTCGCGCGAAGAGGTCGGGCAGGCTTGCCTCCTCGTTGTAAACCGGGATCACGACCGAGAGTTGCGGCAGTTCCGGCATTCGTTCTCCTGCTGGTCGGGTTGCGTCGCGATTCACTTGCGCACCCGCGCCACGATCCCGGTCAGCGCCGCGCAGACCCGGTCCACGTCGGCCGCCGTCATGCCCGCGTGCAACGGCAACGTCACGGTTTCGCGCGCGATCCGCTCGGTCACCGGAAAATCGCCTTCCTTGTAACCATAGCGACGGCCCAGCGTGCACAGATGGAGCGCCTCGTACGATACGCCGGTGCCGATGCCCTGCGCGTCGAGTGCGTCGCGCAAGGCCTTGCGTGTGACCGTCAACCGGTCGAGCGGCAACAGCACCGAGAACATGTTCCACGACTGACCGTCGCCGTCGTGCGGCCGCGGCGGCAGCACGCAGGGCGGGTCGGTCGCGAAGCGCTCGAAATAGCGGACGGCGAGCGCGCGCCGCGTGGCCAGGAAATCGGGCAACCGGTCGAGCTGCGCGCTGCCGATGCTCGCATTGACGTCGGGCAGGTTGAACTTGCCGCCGGGAAAGGCGACATCGCGCGTGCGATCGGGCAGGTAGGTGATGCCGTGAAAGCGCAGCGCGTCGACGCGCCCGGCCTCGGCGTCGTCGTTGACGACGAGCGCGCCGCCCTCGATCGTGGTCATGTTCTTGTTCGGATGAAAGCTGAACGTGACGAGGTCGCCGATGGCGCCGATGTTGCACCCCTGCCACTGCGAACCCATCACCAGCGCTGCGTCCTCGATCACGCGCAGGCCGTGCGCCCGAGCGAGCGCATGCAGCCCGTCCATGTCGACCAGCGAGCCCGGCCAGTGCGTCGGCATGATTGCCTTGGTGCGTGCAGTGATCGCCGCCTCGACCTCTCGCAGGTCGATGTTGCGCGTTACGAGGTCGCAGTCGACGAAGACAGGCGTGGCGCCGACCTTGACGATCATATTGAGCACGGTGAAGAAGCTCTGCGCCGACGTGATCACTTCGTCGCCCGGACCGATGCCGGCAAGCTGCAGCGCGACTTCGACCGCGGCGGTCGCCGAGGTCATGGCCTTCACCGGCCGCCCGCCGCAGAACGCCGAGAGCGCGCGCTCGAATGCCTGCACCCGCGGCCCGCTCGTGATCCACCCCGAGCGCAGCACGTCGGCGACGCCGGCGATGGTTGCCTCGTCGAGCACGGGGCCGGCGAACTTGAGATAGGGAACGGGACTCATTGGACTTCCCCCACGCTTGCGGCCTCATTGGCCAATGCGGCCGCTGCGCTGCCCCCCGAGGGGGCGCACCCGCGCCTTGGCCCGGCGGCGCTCATGGCGGTCATCGATTGGGCCTCAGCTCTTGGCGACGAGCCAGACGCCGATCACGATGAAGCCGATGCCGAGCCACCGCGTTGCGGTGACGGCTTCGCCGAACAGGTAATGCGCGGCGATCGCGTTCACGACGTAGCCCACCGACAGCAGCGGATAGGCGACCGACACCGGGACGCGCGACAGCCCGAGGATCCAGACGAACAGCGAAAGCGCGTAACAGGCGGCACCCATCACGAAGTATCCCTGCGTCGCCATCCTGGTCAGCGTGTCGGCCCACGTGTGGCGGGTGAGCGTCAGCACGCCCAGCACGTTGGTGCCGGCTTTCAGCAGCAGCTGCGCGCCGGCGTTGAGCAGCACGCCGGCCAGCAGGAATGCGAACGCGGCAAATGTCATTGCCGGCTCACCACGACACGGCGCGGGTCGCGTGCGAGCTCCCGCATCGGAACGCCCTCGGCGGCGAGTCTTGCGTGCAAATCCGGCCCGAGGATGGCGTATCCCTGCGTGAGGCCGCGCCATTCGCCGACCCACGCCTCGACCGTGGGTATCTGCTTCGACGGCTCCGCATCGATACCGAGTGAAAGCTCCTGGCGGAAGGCGACGCCGCGGGTTGCACGGCCGAGGTAGAACGGGACGGTCTGGTCGTGCATCTCAACCTGGTAGAAGGGCGCTCCGGTGGCGAAGGGGGCCGCCTGCTGCGCAACAAGCAGGATAGCCGAGGTCGAGCGCATCGGGCTGAAGGCATCGAAGCCGGCCACGCTCAACTGCACGGTGGCCAGGCTGGTGAACGCCAGGATCGCGACGCCCCGCAGCCGCAGCCCCGCCTTGCGCGCAGCGCGCCGCAGAGCGACGAGCGCCAGGATCCCGCCGGCCGCGGCGGTCACGGCGCTCGCCTTGACCCACGCGCCGAAGGCGAGGAGGACTCCGGTCGGCATCCGCGCGGTCGCGAACTCCGGTGCATAGCGATCGTAGGCGAACACGAGACCCAGCGTAAGCGCGGTCCCGGCGACGACGAGCGGCAGCATCAGCCGAAACAGTGCCCGGGCGTCCAGGCCCTCCAGCAGCCGGCCGATGACGAGCGCCAGCGGCGGAAACATCGGCAAGATGTACGAGGGCAGCTTCGATCCCGAAGCGCTGAAGAACAGGAAAACGAACGCCGCCCAGACGAGCGCGAAGCGCGGCCACGAGAAGCCGAGCGCATTGGGCGTGCCGTCGCGCCATGCGGGCCACGCGCCGTACGCGAGCAAGGTCAGCCATGGCAGGATGCCGACCGCGAACCACGGCACGAAGTAGTACCACGGGCCGGCGCGATCGTGACCGGTGGTAAGGAAACGCTCGAAATGCTCGTGGACGAAAAAGAAGCGGAGGAATTCGTCGTTTGCGCGTGCGACGGCAACGAACCAGGGCACCGTCAACGCGAAGAACAGCACCAGGCCGGACGCCAGGTGCAACCGCCGCCACAGCGCGAAATCCCGGGTAAGCGCCGTGTAGACGACGAGGGCGCCGCCGGGCAGCACGATGCCAATCAACCCCTTCGACAGCGTCGCGCCCGCCAGCGCGGCCCAGGCGACCCACATCCATGCGCGTCGTTCGCCGGTGCTGGATTCGGGCCGCTGGGCGATGACGAGACCCGCGAATCCGAGTGCGAGGAACGACGAGAGTCCCGCATCGAGCGTGACCATCTGGGAGATGGCCGCATGCATGAACGCGGCGGCGAGCGCGAGCCCGGCATAGGCGCCCAGCGAGGCTCCGCCCAGCGCGTATCCGGCGCAACCGATCGCCACAATCGCGAGCAAGCCCGCGAGCGCAGGCCAGAGGCGCGCCGTCCATTCGTGCACGCCGAATGCCCCGTAGGCCACAGCAGTCGCCCAGTACTGGAACGGCGGCTTCTCGAAATACTTGAGCTCGTTGAGGCGCGGCGTCACCCAGTCGCCGGTCGCCGCCATCTCGCGCGCTATCTCGGCGTAGCGTCCCTCGTCGGGGTGCAAGAGGCGTCTCGCGTCGAGATTGACGAACCACAGCAGCGCAACCGCGGCGAACAGCGCCCAGAGGACCCGGGCGGACGGCGGTGCGGGAGAGGGGGGCATTGAAAGGGAGTGGGCGTTCGTGCGGGGATTGCGCGGGTCGCCCCGAGGCGGGTAGGACGGACGATGCCAGAGCGCGCGGCGAAAAAGTCAATTTTAACCCGCCCCGGTGTCGACCCGGGGTTCGGCGAGTGCAGGAGTAGGCCCGTGCGGCGAGTGCCAACAGGCTCCCCTTGAGCGTCAACACGTACAACGCGAAGTCGATCAGCACAGGCGACGGGCGCGGCTGCGCGGTTCGGGAGGCGCTCGTCATCGACGGCGCCAGCCGATTTGCAATGGACGACTGTCCGATGGCAACGAATCATTGACGCGGTCGCCCGCCTTGCCGTGCCCCAGGTGATTCGCTACGATGGACCTGAGTTATGCCAAGTCCCCTGCATCTCTACGACAACTTCACGCGCACGCTGCGCCCGTTCGAACCGCTCAACCCCGGCGGCGAAGTGGGGCTGTACACGTGCGGGCCGACGGTCTACGACCACCAGCACATCGGCAATTACCGGACGTTCATGTTCGAGGACGTGCTGAAGCGCGTGCTCGAGTGGAACGGCTACCGGGTCCGGCACGTGATGAACATCACCGACGTCGGCCATCTCACCTCGGATGCCGACACCGGCGAGGACAAGATGGAGAAGGGCGCGCGGCGGATGGGCAAGACCGCATGGGAAATCGCGCAGCTCTACACCGACGCGTTTCTCGCCGACATGAAACTGCTCAACATCGAGGATCCGGAGGTGCTGTGCCGGGCGACCGACCACATCGGCGAACAGATCGACTTCATCGCCGACATCGAGAAGAACGGCTTCGCGTACCGGACTTCCGACGGCATCTACTTCGATACGTCGAAGCAGCCCGATTACGGTCATCTCGCCCGACTCGACGTCAAAGGGCAGGAGGCGGGCAAGCGGGTCGATCTCGGGGAGAAGAGAAGCCCGACGGACTTCGCGCTGTGGAAGTTCTCGCCGGCGGGGGAGAAGCGGCAGATGGAGTGGGACAGCCCGTGGGGCAGGGGCTTTCCGGGGTGGCACATCGAGTGCTCGGCGATGGCGCAGAAGTACCTCGGCGACTACTTCGACATCCACTGCGGCGGCGAAGACCACATCCCGGTCCACCACACGAACGAGATCGCGCAGACCGAGGCGCGCGTGGGCACCCGCCTCGCGAACTTCTGGCTGCACGGCTATTTCCTGCTGTCGAACGACGCGAAGATGGCGAAGTCGGCGGGGGAGTTCCTGCGCGTCACTTTCCTCGTCGAGCGCGGCTACGATCCGCTGGCGTACCGCTATCTGTGCCTGACCGCGCACTACCGCGGTCAGCTCAATTTCACGTGGGATGCGCTCGATTCCGCGGCCATTGCGCTGGACCGGATGCGCAACGGCGTGTACGCGCTGCGCGATGCGGGCGAGGCGCCGCCCGACCACGCGCTCGTCGAACGCTTCACGAACGACGTCAACGACGACCTGAACGTTCCGCGCGCGCTTGCGGTCGCCTGGGAGACGCTGCGCGGCGATCTCGCTCCGGCGGTCAAGCGCGCGACGTTGCTGCGATTCGACCGCGTGTTCGGACTGGGGCTCGCTTCGTGGGTCCCGCGACTGGAAGCGGCGCCGGCTGAGGTGACGGCGCTCGCGGAGGCGAGGCTCGCGGCGCGCCGCGCGAAGAACTGGGCCGAGGCCGATCGACTGCGCGCGGAACTGCACGCGGCGGACTGGGAGATGGAAGATCGTCCCGACGGTTTTTCGCTGAAGAAGCGGTGAGCGGATCTGATCCCCCTGTGACGGGTCGGGAATGAACGCATGAAGCTCGCGACGCTCCGGAACGACAGCCGCGACGGCGAGCTTGTTGTCGTCTCGCGCAACCTCGCGCGCTGCGTGGCCGTGCCCGAGATAGCGCGCACGCTCCAGGCGGCGCTCGATGGCTGGGACGGGGCGGCGCCGGCGCTCGACGCGATCTCGGTCGCACTGAATGCAGGCCGCATGCCCGAGGCAATGCCGTTCGAAGCCGCTGGGGCAATGGCGCCGCTGCCGCGCGCCTACCAGTGGGCCGACGGCTCGGCCTACGTGAATCACGTCGAGCTCGTGCGGAAGGCGCGCGGCGCGACGATGCCGCCCGAGTTCTGGACCGATCCGCTGATGTACCAGGGCGCCTCCGACAACATGCTCGGCGCGTGTGATGACATCGTGCTGGCCGACGAGGCGTGGGGCATCGATTTCGAGGCGGAGGTCGCGGTCGTCACTGGCGACGCGCCGATGGGCACGCCGGCATCCACTGCCTTGAGCCACGTCCGCCTGCTGATGCTCGTCAATGACGTCAGCCTGCGCAACCTGATCCCGGGCGAGCTCGCCAAGGGATTCGGGTTTCTCCAGTCGAAGCCGGCGAGCGGATTCTCGCCGGTCGCCGTCACGTCGGACGAGCTCGGATCGGCCTGGCGCGACGGCAAGGTGCACCTGCCACTCACCTCGCACCTCAACGGCCGGCTGTTCGGGCGGCCGAATGCGGGCGTCGACATGACCTTCGACTTCGCGACGCTGATCGCCCATGTCGCGAAGACGCGCGAGCTCGAGGCGGGCAGCATCGTTGGCTCGGGGACCGTGTCCAACAAGGAAGACGGCGGCCCCGGTCGTCCCGCAACGGCGGGAGGCGTGGGCTATTCCTGCATCGCCGAGCAGCGGACGGTGGAGATTCTGCTGACCGGCAAGGCGACGACGCCCTTCATGCGTTTCGGGGACCGCGTGCGCATCGAGATGCTGGACGCCGAGGGTCGCTCGATCTTCGGCGCCATCGACCAGCAGGTCCGCGCGCCGGCTTGACCGTGCGGCCGGAGGCCTGGCGCGTCGTTTTGTCGCACCTGGCAGCACCCCCGTATCGGCGAGCGCCCGTTTTGTCGGGCGTGGATCCCGTCCGCGCGCCCTTTCCCGCGCTTTGTCGCATCGGTCTTGAGGGTGTCGCGGCAGCTGCCTACGATGGGTCCTGAAGCGGTCGCACTCAGCCTCTGGAGAAGGGGTTGAATCTCGAATGCCGACTTGCGGCATCCAACGACCGAGCAGCAAGAAACCGAACCGGGAGCCTGCCATGAAACGTTACCAAGCCGCAACGCCTCGCGCCGCAATGATGGTCGTCGCCATCGCCATGTCGGCGATCACGCTCGGCCTGTCCGTCCTGCCCGCGATTCTCGGGTCCGTCGAACCCGAGGCGCGCCTCGGCGTCGCCGGGGGCGCCAAGGCGGCGGCGACGGCAGCGGCGGCCGGCGTCGCCGGCACCCCGATGACGATCACCGTGTTTGGCGTGCGGGAGCCGAAGACCGCGTTCGACCCCGTCGGGCACAACCTGCCGACCCGCAAGGACGCGGGCTGACCCTCGCGTCGTTCGCCGCAGCCGCCTGCGATCACGGTGCGAGCACCTGCCTGAGGGCCGGACGTCATGCGTCCGGCCCTTCGCATTCATGCCCGGCCGGCGGCAGCTCCGCGATCGGCCTGCCGATCGGGCTTGTCTGCGCGTCGTACCACAACGTTGCCAATCCTTGATCTAGTCGAGGTCGGGGTACTTGCTACGGCAGCCGTATTGACGTCAAATGGTCTTTGCGACCGGGCCCGGGAAACGGCACGGCAGACCAAGCCCGACAGGGGGGGCGGCACCATGCACAAGACGAGTTCCAGACATGGCTTCCGCAGGCACGCAGGGGTGCTTGCCGCGGCGTTGGTGGCAGCCTCTTCAGCACCTGCGAACGCCTTCCAGTTCGAGAGCGCAAGCGGCGAGGTGACGGGCTATTTCGACACCACGATCTCATTCGGCGCTCTTTGGCGGATGCAGGGCCGCGATCCCAGCCTGATCGCCATCACCAATGGCGGCACTTCGCGCGACCCCAACGCCGACGACGGCAACCTCAACTACAAGAATGGCGATCTTGTCTCGCTGGCAGCCAAGGCGACGTCGGACCTCATGGTCAAGTACGGCAATTTCGGCCTGTTCGCCCGTGGCACGTATTTCTACGACAATGCCGCAGCCCGCAAGGACGGCGTGCCCGGCACGACCGAATACGATTTCAAGTCGCAGGAAGCCGAACTGCTCGACCTCTACGGATACGCCAAGTTCGACATCGGCGGGCGCGGACTCTTCGTCCGCGTCGGCAACCAGGTGGTGAGCTGGGGCGAGAGCACGTTCATTCTGAACGGCATCAACGTGCTCAACCCGGTCAACGTGGGCAAGCTGCGCGTGCCCGGCTCCGAGCTGAAGGAAGCGCTGACCCCGACACCGATGGTGTGGGCCATGCAGGAGCTCACCGACGATCTGTCGCTCGAGGCGACCTGGATGGCCAAGTGGAAGAAGACCAAGATCGACGGCCGCGGCGTCTTCTTCAGCACCAACGATTTCGTCGGCAAGGACGGGATCATCGCGTATACCGGTTACGGGCGCCGCAACGACCAGCACAACGCCGCCGGCATCTTCCCGGTGAACACCAACGGCCAGCTGGTGGCGCCGCGCTCGGAGGATCACGATCCGGGCAACGGAGGTCAGTACGGCCTCGCGCTGCGCTACCTGCTGCCGGAGCACAACAACACCGAGCTCGGCCTCTACTTCGTCAACTACCACAGCCGGACGCCGTACGTGTCGGGTTATCGCGGCGGCGTCACGGCGGCACAGACGATATCGAACAATCTGACGCCGCAGCAGGCTGGGGGCGCTGACGGCTGCAGGCATCCCGGCCGTCGCCACCGGCAATCCCGCGTGCACCGCCCTCAACATACCCACCTTCGGCGCACTTTACAACGCGACCAACATCGGCAAGCTGGTGCCCATCGTCGGCGGTGTCGCCAATGCGACGGGGCTGGCGGCGCTCAACGCGACGAACGCCGCGTGCGCCACGGCGGCCGGACGCGCCGGCACCTACTTTGTCGAGTATCCCGAGGACATCAAACTCTGGGGCCTGAGCGCAAACACCGCCGGGCCGGCCGGCATCGCGCTCCAGGGCGAGTACACGTACCGCAGCAATCAGCCGCTGCAGGTGCCGTCCGCCGAACTGCTGCTTGCCGCCCTCGGCCTCGCCAACCAGCTGACCAGCACCGACCCGACGGCTGCCGCGGGAGTGCCCTACGGCACCGAAATCTCCGGCTACCGGCGAGTGAAGATGCACCAGCTGCAAGCGACCGCGACCAAGGCGTTCGGCCCGACGTTCAACGCCAATCAGCTGGTCATGGTCGGCGATGTCGGCTACACGCATCTCGAACTGCCGGGCGACCTCAAGTTCGCCGGGCCGGGGTGTCACTTGCCGCAACCGGGTTCGAACGCTTCCGCCGCGTACAATTCCTACTCGACGAACTGCTTCGTAACCAAGAACTCCTGGGGCTATCGCCTCGTCGGCCGGCTCGACTACGACGGCATCATCGACGGCGGGACGGTGTCGCCGCGCATCGCCTTCGCCCACGACGTGGACGGCGTCGGTCCCACGTTCAACGAGGGTGTCAAGGCCCTGACGTTCGGAGTGGGCTTCGTCTATCTGCAGAAGTGGCAGGCCGATATCTCCTACACGGCGTTCTTCGGCGGCAACACCTTCTCGGGCACCGACTCGCCAAACGCATCGTCCGGCACCCTGCCGCCGGGCCAAAGCGCGAGTTACGCCAGCGGTTCGAATTATCTCAAGGACCGCGATTTTCTTTCGATCAACGTGAGCTACTCGTTCTGATGGCCGCGCGAACGACATGAGGAGAGCATTGATGAGCAGAACAGGCGTTGGCGTCATGGCGACGGTTCTCGCGCTGGCGTTCGCGGCTCCGGTTATGGCGCAGAGCAAGACCCCGCTCGGGGCCGAGGCGGCCGGCAACGCGGCCGGCACGATCCCTGCCTACGACGGCGGCATCACCAAGCCGATCGCCGGTTTCCAGACCACCGGCCACTATCCCGATCCGTTCAAGGCCGACAAGATCCTGTTCACGATCACCGCGGCCAATGCGGAGCAATACAGGAATCAGCTGTCGCCGGGCCAGATCGCGATGCTGAAGAAGTATCCGACCTAGAAGATGAACGTCTACCCGACGCGACGCAGCGCCGCCTACCCGAAGGGTGTCTACGACGAGACGATGGCCAATGCGGGTGCCGCCAAGCTCGCGCCCGGCGGCAACGGCGTCATCGGCACGAAGGGCGGCGTTCCCTTCCCGATGCCCAAGGACGGCCTCGAGGCGATCTGGAACTCGACGCTGCGCTATCGCGGCGACACCTACGCGATGAAGTGGGGGCAGGCGGCCGTCACGCGCGAGGGCAGCTACACCATGGTCAACTTCGAGTACGAGTACGACTTCAACTACGGCAACCTGAGCAAGCCCGCCAAGGACCGGGAGGACAACAAGCTCGCCTACTTCCTGCAGACGGTCACCGGGCCGGCGCGCCTGGCCGGCCAGATCCTGCTGGTGCACGAGACGGTCGACCAGGTGAAGGAGCCGCGCACCGCGTGGACCTACAACCCCGGCCAGCGTCGCGTGCGGCTGGCGCCGCACGTCGCCTACGACAATCCGGGCACTGCGGCGGACGGCCTGCGCACCAACGACGACTTCGAGATGTACAACGGCGCCACCGACCGCTACAACTGGAAGCTCGTCGGCAAGCAGGAGATGTACATACCGTACAACTCCTACAAGATCTCCGGCAACGAAGTGAAGTATCGCGGACGTCCTGAAACCGGGACATGTCAACCAGGACCTTGCGCGCTACGAGCTGCATCGCGTGTGGGTCGTGGAGGCGATGTTGAAGGACGGCACCAGCCACATCTACAAGAAGCGTGTCTTCTACATCGACGAGGACAGCTGGTCGATCGCCGTGACCGACAAGTACGATACGCGCATGGAGCTGTGGCGCGTGTCCGAGCAGCACTCGATCAACTTGTACAACATCCCGATGCTTTACGGGACGCTCGAGGTGCACAACGACCTGCAATCGGGCCGCTATCTGGCGATGGGCATTCGCAACGAAGAGCCCATGGTGTACGAGAAGATCAAGCGCGACAAGGCGGATTTCACGCCGGCCGGCTTGCGCGGAATCGGCACTCGCTGAGCGGCGTGCTTGACCGGTGCGGCGCATGGTCCGCTCCGGTAGCCGACCGCGACCCGTCGTGATCCCGGGGCCATCGACCGACGGGCAGCGGCCGCATCCGGCACGAGGCGGCTGAACCATGAACAAGCTCGTCGGCCTGGCTTGCTTTCTCGTCGTTCTCGGCGCCGCCGCGTTCGCCTTTTCGCCGCGGCCGACCCCGGCGTTCCCGGCCACGGCGATCAGCGCCTCGCGGGTGCTGCTCCTGGGCATCGCGGCCGCCGACAAGCGCGCGGTCGCGGTCGGCGAGCGGGGTGTTATCGTCCTGTCCGATGACGACGGGCGCACCTGGCGCGTCGCGAAGACGCCGACCGAAGCCACCCTCACCGCCGTGCATTTTGTCGATTCCCAGCGCGGTTTTGCGGTCGGCCACGACGCGGTGATCCTGATGACCGAGGATGCCGGGGAGACCTGGAAGCAGGTGCACGCAGCGCCCGACGAGCAGAAGCCCCTGCTTGCCGTCTGGTTCGAAAACCCCGAGCGCGGCATCGCCGTAGGCGCCTACAGCTCCTTTTATCGGACCGGCGACGGCGGCAAGACCTGGCAGGCGACGTCGGAATTCGCCGGCGATCTGCATTTCAACGGTGTGGCGGGCGGTGCCGACGGCAAGCTCTTTCTCGTCGGCGAGTCCGGCCTGATCGTCCGTTCCGACGATGCCGGCCGCACTTGGACGACATTGACGACCCCGTACAAGGGCTCGTATTTCGGCGTCCTGCGGGTCGCG
This sequence comes from uncultured beta proteobacterium, assembly GCA_963823215.1. GTDB lineage: Bacteria > Pseudomonadota > Gammaproteobacteria > Burkholderiales > Casimicrobiaceae > CAIWHR01. The sequence goes on along the minus strand of CAWGKT010000007.1, from coordinate 344,984 downwards.
GAAACTTCCTGGCTCGCCTTCGGCCTGCGCGGCAACGCCTTCCGGTCGAATGACGACGGCGCCCGCTGGAACCTGGTGAGCCCTGCGAGCGCGCAGGCGAGCCTGATGGGCGGCACAACGCTGCCCGGAGGTGGCGTGATGCTCGTCGGCCGCGAGGGTACGCTGCTCGAAAGTCGCGACCGCGGCAACAGCTTCATCGCCCGCAAGACCGCGGATGGCAAGGCACTCGCCGGCGTGCTGCGCTTGCCGTCCGGCGCCTGCGTACTGGTCGGCGAGGGCGGCGCGACCCGCCTCGACGCATGCGGCTGACCTTGCCGCCCTGAGTGACCCGCCGGCATTTCATGGCCTGGAACAAGTCCGATTTCCACGACCTGGTCGAGGCCATCGCGCAGCCGATGCTGCGCCGGGTGCTGCTCGGCGTCTTCATGGTGCTCACGGCGGTGCTCGTCTATTCGGCGACGCAGCTCAGGGTCGATGCCGGTTTCAACAAGATGGTGCCGCTCAAGCACGACTACATGCCACGTTCACCGAGTACCAGAAGACCTTCGGCGGCGCCAATCGCGTGCTCGTCGCCTTGCGTGTCAAGGGCGCGGACGGCGACATCTACTCCACCGAGTTCATGCGCGAGCTGAAGGGCGTGACCGACGACGTCTTCTTCCTCCCGGGCGTCGATCGGCCGACCGTGAACTCGCTGTTCACGCCCAACATCCGCTTCATCGAGGTGATCGAAGAGGGCTTCGCCGGCGGCAACGTCGATCCCGGCGACTTTCCAGCGGCACGACGTCCGATCTCGAGATGGTGCGCCAGAACGTGCACAAGTCGGGCAACGTCGGGCGGCTGGTGGCGAACGACTTCCGCGGCGCGCTGGTCCGCGCCGAGCTGCTCGAGATCGATCCGCAGCCGGGCAGCGCCTGAACTATCGCGCCGTTGCCAGGCAGCTCGAAGCGCTGCGCGCCAAGTACCAGAGCGACCAGCATCGACGTGCACATCATCGGCTTCGCGAAGGCGATCGGCGACATCCGCGACGGTGCCCGCGGCGTGCTCACGTTCTTCGGCGTCGCCTTCGTCATCACGGCCATCCTGCTGTACCTCTACGTGAAGGACGCTGAAGCTCACCCTGGTCGCGCTCGTCTGCGCGATGATGCCGGTGCTCTGGCTGCTGGGCACTGCTGCCGATCCTGGGTTTCGGCATCGATCCGATGTCGATCCTGGTGCCGTTCCTGATCTTCTCGATCGGCGTCGCGCACGCGGTGCAGATGACCAAGACCTGGGAGCAGCGAGACGCAGCTCGGGCGCCGACGGCCTGACGGCGGCCGAACGCCGTTCGCCAAGCTCTTCATCCCCGGCACGGTGGCGCTGCTCACCAACGTGCTCGGCTTCGCGGTGATCATGCTGATCCCGATCGACATCGTGCGCGAGCTCGGCATCACCGCGTCGCCTCGGCGTGGCGCTGGATGATCATCACCAACAAGATGCTGCTGCCGATCCTGCTCTCGTACCTGCCACGTCCCAGCGCGCGGTCAGAGCGCGGCCGGCGGTCAGCCGCGTCGATCGCGTCTGGCGCGCGGTTTCGGCCTTTGCCGAGCCGCGCGTCGCGCTGGTGACGTCGCTGGTCGTCCGCGCTCCTGCTCGGCGTCGGGAGCTGGAAGGCGCACAACCTCAAGGTCGGCGACTACGGCATCGGCGTGCCGGAGCTGCGCGACGAGTTCGCGCTACAACCTCGACAACGCGAAGATCGTCGAGAAGCTTCTCGATCGGCGTGAACGTGCTTTCGGTCATCGTGCAGACCAAGGACGTGCAGGGCGCCTGCACCAACTTCGACGATCATGAACACCATCGAGCGCTTCGACTGGTACATGCAGAACGTCCAGGGCACGCAGTCGGTGATCTCGCTGCCGGGCATGGCGAAGATGGTGAACGTCGGGCTTCAACGAGGGCAACCTCGACTGGCGCCAGCTGCCGCGCGACCCGCGAGGTGATGGCGCAGTCGGTGACGCCGATCGACACGGCCACCGGGCTGCTCAACCCCGATTGCAGCGCGATGCAGGTGCTGGTGATCACGACCGACCAGCAGGGCGAGACGATCGCCCACCTCGTGAGCGAGGTCAAGCGATTCGCCAGCGAGAACAATTCGCCGCAATTGGAGTTCAAGATCGCCGGTGGCAGCGCCGGCGCGAACAACAAGCCGGTCGAGTTCAAGCTCGCCACCGGCAACGTGGGCGTGATGGCGGCCACCAACGAGGCGGTGGACAAGGCGCGCCGAGGTGAATGCTTCGCGATCTTCGGCGCGCTCCTGCTGATGTGCATGATCACCTTCCGCAGCCTGCGAGGCCACGCTGTGCATCCTGATCCCGCTCGCGCTCGTCTCGATCCTGTGCGAGGCGCTGATGCCCACGCTCGGCATCGGCCTCAAGGTCTCCACGCTGCCGGTGATCGCGCTCGGCGTCGGTGTCGGGCGTCGACTACGGCATCTACCTCTACGACCGCATCGAGATCCACCTCGAGGAAGGGCAAGAGCCTGCGCGAGGCGTTCTACGAGGCGCTGAACGAGCGCGGCACGGCGATGGTGTTCACCGCGGTGACCATGACGCATCGGCGTGGGCACCTGGGTCGTTCTCGGCGCTCAAGTTCCAGGCCGACATGGGTATCCTGCTCGCCTTCATGTTCTTCCTGAACATGCTCGGCGCGCTCTTCCTGCTGCCGGCGCTGGCCGCGGTGCTGATCGACCGCAAGCGCCAGGCCGGGCGCCGATAAGGGCGGACCCTTCGCGCCCGGGTCAGCGGATCCGCTCGACGCGGCCCGTATGGACCACCGGGCGGTCGTTCGCTCAGGATGGACGCCCGGCGCCGTCGTCGGCCCGATCTTTCCGCCAGAGCACGTCGGCCCTGCCGCCGGCACGGTTCAGGGTCCGCGCGAGAACGAACAGCAGGTCCGAGAGCCGGTTGACATAGCGACGCACGGGGTCGCTGACGGGCTCGGCGGCGGCCATGCGAACCAGCGTGCGCTCGGCTCGGCGGCAAACGGTGCGCGCGACGTGGGCGATTGCCGCCGCGCGGGTTCCACCCGGAAGGATGAACTCCTTCAGGGGGCCGAGATCGGCGTTGAAGCGCTCGACGGCCTCCTCCAGGCGCGTTACCTGGGCATCGGTGACCGCGGCATACCCCGGGACCGACAGCTCGCCGCCCAGGTCGAAGAGATCGTGCTGGACGCTCGTGAGGCAATGGGTGACGGCATCGGGCAGCGGCTCGGACAGCAGAAGCCCCAGCGTGGAGTTGAGCTCATCGATGCCGCCGATTGCGTCGATGCGTACCGAATCCTTGGCCACGCGCGTGCCGTCGCCAAGGCCGGTCGTGCCAGCGTCGCCGGTGCGCGTGACGATTTTCGAGAGGCGATGGCCCATGGTCGGTCCCTGAGGGCTGGCTCGGCAGCATACGAGATGCAGCGCGGCGCGGCAAGCGCGCGTAATGGGGACAGACCACGTGTTCCGATCGCCATGGTCGAGCGAATCGGCGCCGGTGACGAAAACGTGGTCTGTCCCCTTCAGCGCGAAAAAGTGGTCTGTCCTCCTTTGCGGCGACCGCAGTATCATTCACCTGCCGCTGGTGCCAGCGCGGCGCCAATTTGCCCACCGTACCGGACTCAACATGCCCAGCGCGCATCCCTACGACCGCGACCTCGACCGCAACCTCGCGAACTTCACGCCGCTGTCCCCGCTGTCGCTGATCGCGCGCACGGCGTATGCGTACCCGCGCCATCTCGCCGTTGTCCACGGCGAGCGCCGCTACACGTGGGCCGAAACCTACGCACGGAGCCGCCGGCTGGCCTCGGCGCTCGCGAAGGCCGGGGTCGGCGTCGGCGACACGGTGGCGCTGATGGCCGCCAACACTCCGGAAATGGTCGAGGCGCATTTCGGTGTGCCGATGACCGGCGGCGTGCTCAACACCCTTAATACCCGGCTGGACGCCGAGGCGCTGGCGTTCATGCTCGAGCATGGCGAGGCCAGGGTGCTCGTCACCGACACCGAATTCTCGCCGGTGATGGAAAAGGCGCTGGCGCTGCTCGACAAGAAGCCGCTCGTGATCGACATCGTCGACCCGCAGGGGCCGGGCGGCGAGCGCCTCGGCGCCGTCGACTACGAGGCGTTCATCGCTGACGGCGATCCCGAATACGCGTGGCAGCATCCGACGGACGAGTGGAACGCGATCTCGCTCAACTACACGTCCGGCACCACCGGCAACCCGAAGGGAGTCGTCTACCATCACCGCGGCGCGTATCTCAACGCGCTGTCGAACATCATCGACTGGGGCATGCCGCGACACGCGGTGTATCTGTGGACGCTGCCGATGTTCCACTGCAACGGCTGGTGCTTCGTGTGGACGATGGCCGCCAACGCCGGCGTCAACGTCTGCCTGCGCAAAGTCGAGGCGAAGGCAATCTTCGACGCGATGCGCACGCACCGGGTCACCCACTACTGCGGTGCGCCGATCGTGCACCTGACGCTCATCAATGCGCCCGCCGAAATGAGGACCGGGATCGAGCAGCAGGTGCACTGTCTCGTCGCCGGTGCGGCGCCGCCGGCCGCCGTCATCGAGGGCATGGAGCGGATGGGTTTCGACATAACGCATGTCTACGGCCTGACGGAAACCTACGGTCCGGCGGCGGTGTGCGCCAAGCACGCGGCGTGGGCCGCGCTTGCCATAGGCGCACGCACCGAGCGCAACGGTCGGCAGGGCGTGCGCTACACGGTCGAGGAGGGGATGACCGTGATGGATCCGGACACGATGGCGGAAGTGCCGTGGGATGGCGAGACGATGGGCGAGATCATGTTCCGGGGCAACATCACGATGAAGGGCTATCTCAAGAATGCGAAGGCATCGATTGAGGCGTTCGCCGGCGGCTGGTTTCATTCGGGGGATCTTGCCGTCATGCAGCCCGACGGGTACGTCAAGATCAAGGACCGCTCGAAGGACATCATCATCTCCGGCGGCGAGAACATCAGCTCGCTGGAAGTCGAGGACGCGCTCTATCGTCATCCGGCGGTGCTCGCGGCGGCGGTCGTCGCGCAGCCGGATCCCAAGTGGGGCGAGACGCCGTGTGCGTTCGTCGAGCTGAAGCCCGGTGCCACGACCACCGAGGACGAGATCGTCGCGCATTGCCGCGAGCATCTCGCCCGGTTCAAGGTGCCCAAGCGGGTGCTCTTCGGCGAGCTGCCGAAGACTTCGACCGGCAAGATCCAGAAGTTCGTCCTGCGCGGGAAGGTGAAATCGGCGCAGGCGTTCGAATGACCGGGTATCCCGGCCCGGGAACGTGAAATCAGGTTGCGGCCGCGAAAGCCTGAACGCGGTTTGCCGGCAAACCCAAGGAGGAACCATGAACGCTTCCAACGATACTGCCCCGGGACCCCTGGTCCTGGCGGAGACGCGGGACGGCGTCTGCACGCTGACGATGAACCGCGGCGATCGCTTCAACCCGCTGTCGCGTGAATTGATCGCCGCGCTCGAGGCCGAGCTCGACCGGCTCGTCGCCGACAAGGAGGCGCGTGTCGTCGTGCTGGCCGCGAACGGCCGTGGATTCTGCGCGGGTCATGACCTGAAGGAGCTGCGCGCGCACCCCGATGCTGCGTGGCAGCGCGAGCTGTTCGACGCCTGCAGCCGGATGATGCTGAAAATGACGCAATTGCCGCAGCCGGTGATCGCTCGCGTGCACGGCATCGCCACGGCCGCCGGCTGCCAGCTCGTCTCGATGTGCGATCTGGCGGTCGCGGCCGACACCGCGAAGTTCGCGCTGCCGGGCGTGAATGTCGGCGTGTTCTGCTCGACGCCCGCCGTGGGAGTTGCCCGCAACATCGCCCGCAAGCGCGTCATGGAAATGCTGCTCACCGGCGCGATGATCGATGCGCCCACGGCACTGGCGTGGGGCCTCGTCAACCGCGTCGTGGCCGCGGCCGATCTCGATGCCGCCGTCGCCCACTTCACCGGGACCATCAAGGCGAAGAGCGCGCGCATCGTGGCGCTCGGCAAGCGGGCGTTCTATCAGCAGATCGACCGCGCTTTGCCCGGCGCGTACGAGCTCACCGGTGAAGCCATGGCCTGCAACCTGCTCGATCCCGATGCCGCCGAGGGCATCGACGCGTTCGTCGCAAAGCGCGAGCCGCGCTGGGACGCCTGATTCAGGCGAGCGCCGGTGCGCAAGCCGCGCCCGGCGACCTTCCGCGACGTTGCATCGTCGTGCCGTTGCCCTTGCTTGATCTGCATCAAGCCGCAGACCGGTATTGCGTGCGGCAATACGCGAGGATCGCCCGGCGCCAGACGAATTGGCCGGACGGGCACGGGTTCAATCGAAGTGTCGGGGGGCGACATGGTTGATACAAGCCAGGTGGACTGGAAGGCGATCGACAGCCGACCGGAGTTTCAGGAGCTGCACAGCAAGAAGATGGGGTTCCTCTGGGGCCTGATGATCTTCTCGCTGGTCTACTATTTTCTGCTGCCGATCGGCGCGGCCTACTTCCAGGACATCTACAAGATCAAGGTCTGGGGGCCTGTCAACGTCGGCATCCTCTTCGCGCTCTCCGAGTTCGTCGTCGCCTGGGCATTGGCGTTCATCTACGCGCGCCGCGCCAACAGCGTGTTCGACCCGATGGCGGCGGCGATCGTCCGCGACGCCGAGAAGAAGATGGGAGGCCGCAAATGAGCTCACGTCGCTTTGCGCTGACTGCGGGCGCCGTCGCGCTCGCGGCGATTGCCACCCCGGTCCTCGCCCAGGGTGCCGTGGCGGCGCAGTTTCGCTGGCTGACCTTCGCGGTCTTCGGCGTGATCATCGCGGTTACGATGTACGTCACGTATGTCGCCGCCAAGCGGGTGAAGAACGTCGCCGATTTCTACGCGGCCGGCGGCGGCGTGTCGGGGCTGCAGAACGGCTGGGCGATCGCCGGCGACTATCTGTCCGCGGCGTCGTTCCTCGGCATCGCCGGTCTCATCTCGCTGTACGGTTACGACGGGTTCATGTACTCGGTCGGCTGGCTGGTCGCCTACATCACCGTGCTGCTCGTGATCGCCGAACCCTGCCGCAACATCGGCAAGTACACGCTGTCCGACATCCTCGCCTATCGCAACAACCAGAAGGCGGCCAGGATCGTCGGCGCGCTGTCGACGATCACCGTGTCGACGTTCTACCTGACGGCGCAGATGGTCGGCGGCGGCGTGCTCGTGAAGACGCTGATCGGCATCGACTACGAGATATCGGTGATGGTCGTCGGCGTGCTGATGCTGGCCTACGTGCTGTTCGGCGGCATGGTGGCGACGACCTGGGTGCAGATCATCAAGGCGATCCTGCTGGTCACCGCGTCGATCCTGCTGGTGATACTGGTGTGGACGCCCTATGGGTTCAGCCTGCCCGCGTTCCTGACGGGGGTGATCGGCGATGCCGACGTGCAGGCGCAAGTGGCGCTGCTGCTCGGTGATGCCGGGAAGAACATGTCGCCGACGGAGCTCGGCCAGCGATTCCTGGAGCCGGGCCTGCTGTTCAAGGCGCCGATCGACCAGATCTCGCTCGGCATGGCGCTGGTGTTCGGGACCGCCGGGATGCCCCACATCCTGATGCGCTTCTTCACCGTGCCGACGGCCCAGGATGCGCGCAAGTCGGTGATCTGGGCGATGGCGATCATCGGCGGCTTCTACGTGCTGACGCTGTTCCTCGGCATGGGCTCGGCGATGCACGTGGGCGCCGTGAAAATCAAGTCGATCGACGCCGGCGGCAACATGGCCGGCCCGCTGCTCGCGCAGTACCTCGGCGGCGGTCCCGACTCGATGCTCGGCAACCTCTTTCTGGCGTTCGTGGCCGCGGTCGCCTTTGCGACGATCGTCGCTGTCGTGGCGGGGCTGGTGCTTGCCGCGGCGTCGGCGATGGCGCACGACCTCTACGTCGGCGTCATTCGCGAAGATCACGTGTCCCAAGAGGAACAGGTGCGCGCGGCGCGGGTCGCCACGGTCGTAGTCGGCGCAATGGCCATCACAATCGGCATCCTGTCCAAGGGGCAGAATGTCGCCCATCTGGTCGCGTTGGCGTTCGCGGTCGCCTCGTCGGCCAACTTCCCCTGCGTGCTGCTGACGCTGTTCTGGAAGCGCTGCAACACCGGCGGCATCGTGCTCGGCATGGTCGTGGGCACGCTGACGGCGATCGGCCTGGTGCTGGTCTCGCCGAATCTGAGCTACCCGCTCGCGATCAAGGCGGCGCAGGAGAAGATCGTGACCGCCGAAACCGCGAACCTCGCGAAAGCCAACGCCGACCTGGCGACGGCGACGGAAGCGCCGGCGCAGGACAAGCTCAAGGCGGCGATCGCCAAGGCGGAGAAGGCGAAAGGCGCCGCGGAAGCCAGGATCAAGGAAATTGGCAGCGACCGTACGTCGATCGTCGGCCTCGAAAAGCCGATTTTCGATCTGCGCAATCCGGGTCTGATCTCGATTCCGCTGGGCTTCCTCGCCGTGATCCTCGGATCGCTGCTGTACCGCGACAAGCGCTCGGAGGACATGTGGGACGAGCTGTATGTGCGGCAGAACACGGGCCTCCTGCTCGCGAAGCCTACGGCGCACTGAAGCCGCTGCAGTGTCCGGCATCCGGGACCCCCGCCTGGCGCGGGGGTTCTCGTCTTTCGCCGCGCGAAACCTGGCGGAGCCGTTGAGGTGAGCGCGGTCCTGCCTCCCATTGCCGCCGCCGCACGCGAATTTCTGCGCCGCCAGGCACCGTTCGATCGCATGAGCGATGCGGCACTGGCGTTCATGATCCCGCGACTCAAGCTCGCGTATTTCGCCAAGGACACAACCATTCTGTCGGTGCAGAGCGGACCGGTGGCGAACCTCTACATCATCCAGCGCGGACTGGTCGGCCGTCGTCCCGACAGCCTGCAGGCCGATCCCGACCGTACGCTCGGTATTGGCGAGCTGTTTCCGGTCGGCGCGCTTTCGGCCGGCGGGACGACGACCAAGATCTTCCACGCGATGGAGGATACGTTCTGCTACATGCTCGCGCGCGCTGATTTTCTCGAGCTCCGGCGGATCTCCCCGGAGTTCGAGCGCTTCTGCACGCAGGCGATCACCGAGACATTGAAGCTTTCTCTGGAGAGCCTCTATCGCCAGTTCAGCGAGCGCGCCGCCGAGCAGCAGACGCTCACCCGCACGCTGGCCGAGCTCGTGCGCAACCTCCCCGTCGCCTGCCCGGCCGCGGCGACGCTGCGCGAGGCCGCGCAGAAAATGGCGGACGCCAAGGTGCGCACGATCGTCGTCGTCAACGACGCCGGCGCGCCGATCGGGATGTTCACGCTGGTCGACCTGCTGCGTCGGGTCGTGCTTACCGACCGCTCGCTGGCAACAAAGCTGGCGGAAGTCATGACCTCCCCGATCGTCACGCTGCCCGGATCCGCCACCGCGTACGAGGCGATGCACGTGATGGCCGAGAACGGGATCCGCCAGATCGTCATCGTCGAGAACGGGCGGCTGCTTGGCGTGATCAACGAGCGCGACCTGTTCGCGCTGCAGCGGGTGTCGATGCAGGAAGTGATCGAAGGACTGCACGCCGCCGATTCGATCGAAACGCTGCAGCGGGCCGGCGAGGATATCCGCCGGCTCACGCAGAACCTGCTGGCGCAGGGCGTCGGCGCGGAGCCGCTCACTCGGACGATCGCCGCGCTCAACGACGCGCTGTCGCGCCGGACCATCGATCTGGTGCGGGAACGACACCCGCTCGACGGCATCGGCTGGTGCTGGCTCGCGCTGGGCAGCGAGGGCCGCGGCGAGCAGACGTTCGCGACCGACCAGGACAACGCGCTGCTGTTCGCCTCTCCCGACGATGCGGCGGCAACCGCATCGCAACGCGAACGGCTCCTCGCCTTCGCGCGCGATGTCAACGCGAGCCTCGACCGCCTCGGCTTCCCGCTATGCGCCGGCAACGTGATGGCGAGCAACCCGGACCTCTGCCTGTCGATGGAGGAGTGGAAGGAGAAGTTCCTCAAGTGGCTGCGGGAGCCCACGCCGCAGGCGCTCCTCAATGCGAACATCGTGTTCGACTTCCGCGCGCTCTGCGGCGACACGACGCTCAGCGACGCGCTGCGGGAATGGCTCTTCGGTTACACGCAGGCGAACCCGATGTTCCTGCGACTGATGGTGCAGAACGCGCTGGAAACTGACCCGCCGCTCGGCTTGATCCGCGCGTTCGCCGTCGACGACGAGCCGACCGTCAAGGGAACCCTCGACCTGAAGGCGCGCGGCACGCGCCTGTTCGTCGATTGTGCCCGCGTGTTCGCGCTGGCACTCGGCATCCCGGACACCGGCACGGCCGCTCGACTGCGCCTTGCCGGCGAGCGCCTGCACGTCGAACGGCGGCACGTCGACGCCACCGTCGAGGCGTTCCACTTCCTGCAGCTCCTGCGGCTGCGGCTGCAGGAACTGCCGGGGGCGCACGGCAGTGCCAACCGGATCGACCCGTATGCGTTGCACGATATCGACCAGCGTATGCTGAGGGAGGCGTTTCGGCAGGCGAAACAACTGCAGGAGCGTCTCCGGTTATCCTACCGGCTGTAGCGGACAGCGGCGGCAACCGATGCCTCGATCGAACCTCAAAGGCCAACGCCTGGTGGCGCTCTTTCTCCTGGGCGGACTGCTCTTCAACTATCCGCTGCTGGCGGTGTTCAACGTCGCCGGGGAGGCGTTCGGCATTCCGGCGCTCTACGTGTACATCTTCCTTGCCTGGGCGCTCATGATCGGCCTGCTCGCGATCGTGGTCGAGCAATCGCATTAGCAGGGCCGCTTGTACCGGCAAAGCACCTTGCAGACCAGCGTGAACAGGCCCTGACATGCTGCAGAGCTGGGTGATCATCCCGGTTGCGCTGGCCTACCTCGGCACCCTGTTCGCGATCGCCTACTACGGCGACAAGCGGGCGGACCAGGGGCGTTCGATCATCGCCAACCCGTACATCTACTCGCTATCGCTCGGGGTGTACGCGACGGCATGGACGTTCTACGGGAGCGTGGGGCGCGCGGCCGCAGACGGCGTGGGTTTTCTGCCGATCTACATCGGCCCGACCCTGATGATGGCGCTGTGGTGGCTTGTGATGCGCAAGATCATCCGCATCAGCAAGACGAACCGGATCACGTCGCTCGCCGATTTCATCTCGTCGCGCTATGGCAAGAGCGCGCTGCTCGCCGGACTCGTGACCGTCATCGCCGTGGTCGGGGTCCTCCCGTACATTGCGCTGCAGCTCAAGGCAGTGGCCAACAGCTTCACCCTCCTGATCCAGTATCCGGACGTGGTGATGCCGGCGCATCGCGAGGCCATTCCGATCCAGGCCGACACCGCGTTCTGGATGGCGATCCTGCTCGCGACGTTCACGATCCTGTTCGGCACGCGCCACCTCGATGCGTCCGAGCGCCACGAGGGCATGGTCGCGGCCATTGCCTTCGAGTCGCTGGTGAAACTCGTCGCGTTCCTCGCGGTGGGCATCTTCGTCACCTACGGCATCTACGGCGGCCTGGCCGACATCTTCGCCCGGGCGAGCGCCCATGCGCGTCTCGCCAGCCTGTTCGCCCCGATGGGAGGCGCGGCGGGAAGCTACGCGAGCTGGGCCTGGCTCACGGTGCTGTCGATGCTGGCCATCATGTTCCTGCCGCGGCAGTTCCAGATCGCCGTCGTCGAGAACGTGAACGAGAATCACCTCGGCAAGGCGATCTGGCTGTTCCCGCTCTACATGCTCGCGATGAACCTGTTCGTCCTGCCCATCGCGTTCGGCGGCGTCATGCATTTTCCCGCGGCCGGCGCGGATCCGGATACGTTCGTGCTGACGCTGCCGATGGTGGAGAAGCACGAGTGGCTCGCCCTGCTCGTGTTCATCGGCGGGCTTTCCGCCGCCACCGGCATGGTGATCGTCGAGACCATTGCCCTGTCGACGATGGCGTGCAACGACCTGGTGATGCCCGTGCTGCTCCGCATGCGGTCGATGCGGCTCGCGGAGCAGAAGAACCTCACGGGCCTCCTGCTCGGAATCCGGCGGGGCGCGATCGTCGCCGTCCTGCTGCTCGGCTACTTCTACTACCGCCTCGCCGGCGAAGCCTACGCGCTGGTGGCGATCGGGCTGATTTCCTTTGCTGCCGTCGCGCAGTTCGCGCCCGCGGCCATCGGCGGCATCTACTGGAAGGCTGCCACCCGGGCGGGAGCGCTCGCCGGCCTTTCCGCCGGTTTCGTCGTCTGGCTCTATACGCTGCTGCTGCCGTCTTTTGCCAAGTCCGGATGGTTGCCCATCGGTTTCCTGAACGAGGGGCCCTTCGGCATCGCCGCGCTCAAACCCTACGCGCTGTTCGGACTTGCGGGACTGAACGACATCACGCACGCGATGCTGTGGAGCATGGTCGCCAACATCGGCGCCTATGTCGTCGTTTCGGGATTCACCAGGCAGAGCGTGGCCGAACAGGCACAGGCCGCGCGTTTCGTCGACGTGTTCCGCCGCGCCGGCGACGGACCGGACGTGCATGTCTGGAAAGGCTCGGCTTCGCTGCCGGACCTGCTTGCGCTGCTCGCCCGCTTCCTCGGTCTCGAGCGCGCGACAGCTGCCGTCGCCGACTATGCGAGACGCCGCGGTTATGCATCGCCGTCCGGATTGCCCGCGGATGCCGGACTCGTGCAGTTCGCCGAAACCGAGCTGGCGGGCGTCATCGGCGGCGCTTCGGCGCGGATCATGGTGGCCTCCACGGTCAGGGAAGACGTGCTGACGATCGAAGAAGTGCGGACAATGCTCGACGAGGCCTCGCAGGTCATCGCCTACAGCCACGAGCTGGAGAAGAAGTCCCGGGAGGTCCTGGCCGCGACGGCCGAACTCCGAGCCGCCAACGAGCGGTTGACCGAGCTCGACCGGTTGAAGGACGATTTCGTCTCCACCGTCACCCACGAGCTGCGCACGCCGCTCACCTCGATCCGGGCGTTTTCCGAGATCCTGCACGACAACCCGGATCTGCCCGCCGAAGAAAGGCAGAAATTCCTCAACATCATCATCCAGGAGAGCGAGCGGCTGACCCGCCTCATCAACCAGGTGCTGGACCTCGCCAAGCTCGAGTCCGGCCGCGCCGAGTGGCGGGTCACCGAGATCGAGTTGCGGTCGGTCGTCGAGGACTCGATCAATGCGACGAGCCAGCTCTTCCGCGCCAAGAACGTTCCTCTCGAGACGCGGCTTCCGCCCAGCCTGCCGCCGATCCGGGCGGACCGCGACCGCCTGGTGCAGGTGCTGATCAACCTGCTGTCGAACGCGGTGAAATTCGTGGCGGCCGACACGGGGCGTGTCGGGATCGAGCTCTTCAAGGATCCGGATGGGCTGCGCGTCCACGTCTCGGACAATGGTCCCGGTATCAGCCGCGAGAACCAACAGGTCATCTTCGAGAAATTCCGGCAGGCAGGCGATACCATGACGGAAAAGCCGGAGGGCACCGGCCTGGGGTTGCCGATCAGCCGCCAGATCATCGAGCACCTCGGCGGCCGGCTGTGGGTGCAAAGCGAGCCCGGTGCCGGCGCCACCTTCGCGTTCGTGCTGCCGAGCGCGGAAGCAAACGCCGGGCACGAGCCGATCGTCGCGGCAGCGGGCGGCGCATGATGGCGCCTGTACGGATCACCACGTCTCGCGCCCGCGCGGCGCCGGAGGAGCGATGGGCAAGAAGATTCTGATCGCCGACGACGAGCCCAACATCGTGGTCTCGCTCGAGTTCCTGATGAAGCAGAAGGGCTACGTCGTCAAGGTGGCCAATACCGGGGAGGATGCGCTGGCCGCCATCGGTGAATTCGGGCCGGACCTCATCCTGCTTGACGTGATGATGCCGCGCATGAGCGGCTACGACCTCTGCCAGCGGGTCCGTGAAAATCCGGCCTGGCAGACGATCAAGATCATCATGCTGTCGGCGAAGGGGCGCGACATCGAGGTCACCAAGGGGATGGCCGTCGGTGCCGACGCCTACGTCACCAAGCCTTTTTCCACGAAGGATCTGATCGCGAAGGTGCAGGAGTTGCTGGGCGAATAGGCGATGTCGGGCAAAACGAAATTTGCACTGGCGCTGGCCGCCGCGTGGGCCTTCGTCACGGCCGCCATCGTCGCGACCGCGCTGCTGGTGGTTGCGGACCTCGCCGAAGCGGAACGCGCACTGCTCGCGCCGGTTCTGCGCGACCGCGCGGCGAGCGTGCTCCTGATCGCCGTGCTGCTGGTCTTTCCGCTCGCGCTCGTCCTGAAGGCGTTGTACGGCCGTTACGTGACGGCACCCGCGCAGCTCAATGAAGATGCCAGGATCATGCTCGCGGCGAATCCTTCACACCGCGCCCCGCTGCGCGGCGCCGCCGAGATAAAGCGCTTGGCGGAAAGCGTGAATGCATTTGCCGACACCAACGAATCGCTGCAGTGCGACTTCGACCAGCGCGTGCGCGAAGCCAATGCGCGCATCGAGCAGGAGCGCAACCGCCTGGCCGCGCTGATGTCGGAGCTCGCGCAGAGCGTGGTCATGTGCAATGTGGAGGGACGCATCCTGCTGTACAACGCCCGCGCGATGCAGCTGCTGCGGAAGCCTCTCGCCAGCGCCGCCGCGGCCGGCAAGGCGCACAGCCTCGTCGGGCTCGGACGTTCGGTCTTCGCCATTTTCGATCGCAACCTGATCATCCACGCGCTGGAAAGCATCCATGACCGGCTGCGTCAGGGCGCCCGCGGTCCGGTCGCGAACTTCGTCACGACCGCTCCCGGCGGCCAGCTCGTGCGGGTGCAGATGGCGCCGGTGCTCGGTGCGCCGCCGGATGCGACCGGCGCCGCGGTGGCCGACGACATTTCCGGGTTCGTGCTGGTGCTCGACAACATCACCCGCCGGATCGAGGCCGGCAATCGCCGCGGTCTCCTGCTGCAGACGCTGACGCAAGGCACCCGCGCGTCGCTCGCCAGCATGCGCGCCGCGATCGAGACGATTGCGTCGTTCCCCGACATGGACCAGGCCGCGCGGGACCGGTTCATCGGGATCATCGGCGAGGAGGCGCAGCACTTGAGCGGACGGCTCGACGCGACGGTCGGCGAGTTCGCCGATTCGCTGCTGACCGAGTGGCCGCTGGAAGACATGCGTGGCGCGGACCTGATCGCGGCGGCACGACGACGGATCGAAAGCAAGCTCGCGCTGCCAACGAAGCTGGAGACCGTCGACGAGTCGATCTGGCTCAATGTCGACAGCTATTCGCTGATGCAGGCCGTGGCCTACCTCGTCACTCGGCTGCGCGAGGAGTTCGGCATACGGGAAGTGCGCTTCGCGCTCGAAGCCGCCGGTCCGCTGGCGCATCTCGACGTGATCTGGACCGGCGCGCCGCTCGGCACCGAGACCACGATGGCATGGCAGACGGACGCGATGGAGATGGGCGGCGAGGCCTGTCCGCTGACATTGAAGCAGATCATCGAGCGTCACAACGGGGAGATCTGGTACCAGATTCACAAGGCATCGCACCGCGAGTTCTTCCGGATCGCGATACCCGTCACCAAGCCCGAGGAATCGCCGTGGAATGTGCCGCTGCCCGGCGAAAGCCGACCCGAATTCTACGATTTCGATCTTTTCCATCAGCCCGGCCAGTCGACGGAACAGGACAACCGGCCGCTTGCCGCGTTGAGCTACACCGTGTTCGACACTGAAACCACCGGGCTGCAGCCGTCCCAGGGCGATGAGATCGTGTCCGTCGGCGCGGTCCGCATCGTCAACGGCCGACTGCTCGAGCATGAGGTCTTCGAACAGCTCGTCGACCCGCGGCGCGACATGGCACCCGAGGCGAGCCGGATCACCGGCATCGAGATGTCGATGCTCGAGAACCAGCCGACGATCGACCGGGTCCTGCCGGCGTTCCGGAGTTTCTGCGAAGATACGGTGCTGGTCGCGCACAACGCCGCGTTCGACATGCGCTTCCTGCGCCTGAAGGAGGAAGCAACGGGTGTCCGGTTCACGCAACCGATCCTCGACACGCTGCTGTTGTCGGCGGTGATCCATCCGCAACAGGAGTCGCACCGGCTGGAGGCGATCGCCGAGCGGATGGGCATCAACGCGATCGGACGGCACACCGCACTCGGCGACGCGATCATGACGGGCGAGATCTTTCTGCGCATGATCCCGCTGCTCGCGCAGCAGGGAATCCGGACGCTGGGCGAGGCGCGCGAGGCTTCGCAGAAGACTTATCTTGCACGTGTCGAATACTGATCGGATGGTTGCTGACGATCCGAACGCGGCTGTGCGCGCGGGTGCCGATGCCGGCGCGCGTCGCCGTTCAGCGCCAGGGAATTCGAATTGGTAGCGAAGCTCGTCGGGAATGCCGTCGACTACCTGCTGGGCGGCCCCACGGTAGGCGGTGCGAACGAGGTCCGGTTGCGCCGCTGGCTCGCGTTGCCCGGACCGCAACTTGCGCTGCCGCACGCGCACGCCCGGTACGCGGTCGTTGCCACGGAGACGACCGGATCGGGTTCGCGCCGCGATCGACTGCGTGCGATCGGCGCTGCCGGGGTGACGCGGATGCAACTCGACCTCGGGGACTGTTTTGCGGCGGAGCTGCGCCAGCGGCGCACGGTCACGGAGGCCGACCTTCCGCTTCGCGGCAGCGGCGCGCAGGCGCAGGTTGCCGACGTCGAGCCCGCGCTCGGGATGCTCGAGTTTCTCGAGTATCTCGAACGGGCGCCGCTGGTCGCCTTCGAGGTCGATTCCGTACGCAGGGACGTGGAGCGCGCCGTGAAATCTGCACTCGGCGTGCCGTTCCGACGTCCGTGGATCGACCTCGCCGCGCTTCTGTCGACGTTGTACCCGAAGGACCCGTGCGCGACTCTGCGTGCGTGGCTCGAGCGTTTCGGGCTCATGGCCGGAGCGTGGCACGATCCGCTTGGTACCGCGTTTGCGACCGCGCAACTGTTGCAGATAGCTCTGGTCGCGGCGGACCGGGCGGGCTTGACCTCGGCCGCTCACCTGGTGGCCAGGCGGAGCGCCTGAGCCCCGGCCACCCCCGCATCGCATGCGGGACCGCGGACCGGAAACGTGCAGACGCGGCATTGCCTTCCCGTCCCGGGTTGCCCATAATCGGCCACCACGGGCAGGAGGGGGGCGGTGCGCCGTGCGCGCGCCGGCGCGGCATGACCGACGATACCATTCTCGAAACACGGCAGCTCACCAAGGAGTTCAAGGGCTTCGTCGCGGTCAAGGACGTGAGCCTGCGCGTCCGGCGCGGCACGATCCACGCGCTCATCGGCCCGAACGGTGCCGGCAAGACGACCTGCTTCAACCTGCTCACCCACTTCCTGACCCCCACGCGCGGCCATATCCACTACAACGGTCGCGAGATCACCGGCTCGCGGCCGGCGGCGATCGCGCGGATGGGGCTGGTTCGCTCGTTCCAGATCTCGGCGGTGTTTCCCAATCTCACCGTGCACGAGAACGTGCGGATCGCGCTGCAACGCCGGCACGGCCACTCGTTCGACTTCTGGCGCTCGGAGAGCAAGCTCGCACTGCACAACGAGCGCGCGCTCGAGCTGATCGAGGCAGTGGGTCTCACCGAATTCGCGCACACGCAGGCGATCGAGCTGCCGTACGGCCGCAAGCGCGCGCTCGAGATCGCGACGACGCTCGCTCTCGATCCCGAGATGATGCTGCTGGACGAGCCGACCGCCGGCATGACGCACGAGGACGTCGCGCGCATCTCCGCGCTGATCCGCAAGGTCGCGGTGAACCGCACGGTGCTGATGGTCGAGCACAACCTGTCGGTCGTCTCTACGCTCTCCGACCACATCACCGTGCTCGCGCGGGGCGAGGTGCTCGCGGAGGGCGATTACGCGCACGTGTCGAAGCACCCGGATGTCGTGCAGGCGTACATGGGGACCGCCGATGCCTGACGAACGCGTGGCGGCCGCGCCGCAAAGCGCCTCGGGGGCTGCCGGCGGGCCGCTCCTCGCCGTGCGCGAGCTCAATGCCTGGTACGGCGAATCGCACGTGCTGCACGGCGTCACGTTCGATGTCCCGGCCGGCGAAGTCGTGACGCTCCTCGGCCGCAACGGCGCCGGCAAGACAACGACGCTGAAGTCGATCATGGGCATTGTGCCGCGGCGCGAAGGCTCCATCGCGTTCGAAGGGCGGGCGATCGACCGGCTCGCGTCGAACCGCATCGCGCAGCTCGGCATCGCCTACTGTCCCGAGGAGCGCGGGATCTTCTCGAGCCTCGACGTCGAGGAGAATCTGCTGCTGCCGCCCGTGGTGCGCGAGGGCGGGCTTTCGGTCGACCAGATCTTCGAGCTGTTCCCGAACCTGAAGGAGCGCCTGAGGAGCCAGGGGACGAAACTTTCGGGAGGCGAGCAGCAGATGCTGGCGATTGGCCGCATACTGCGCACCGGCGCGCGCCTGCTGCTCCTGGATGAGCCGACTGAAGGCCTGGCGCCGGTGATCGTGCAACAGATCGGCCGCACGATCGGGAGGCTGAAGGCGCAAGGCTTCACGATCCTGCTGGTCGAGCAGAATTTCCGCTTCGCGGCGACGGTCGCGGACCGGCATTACGTGATGGATCACGGCCGCGTGGTCGACATGATTCCGAACGCGGACCTGCAGGCGAACATGGCAAAACTGCACGACTACCTCGGTGTCTAGCAATACCCCTGGACCATGAACCCGCGCGCCGCGTCAGGGCGCGCCGAAGCACCCCAACGAAGGAGATAGCATGAACGCATTCAAACGTACCCTGGTCGGACTGGCGGTCGCCGCCACGATCGGCGCCGGCACGGCACAGGCGCAGATATCGGACAACATGATCAAGATCGGCGTCCTGTCCGACATGTCGAGCCTGTACACGGATCTGGCGGGTGCCGGGTCCGTCGTGGCGGCGCGAATGGCCGTCGAAGACTCGGGCATCGAGAAGCGCGGCGTCAAGGTCGAATTCCTGTCGGCCGACCACCAGAACAAGCCGGACGTCGGCTCGGGCATCGCGCGACAGTGGTATGACGTCGACAAGGTCGATGTCATCGTCGATGTGCCCAATTCGGGCGTTGCGCTGGCGGTGAACCAGATCACCCGGGACAAGGGCAAGGCGTTCCTGGTATCCGGCGCCGCGTCCTCCGATCTCACGGGCAAGGCTTGCTCGCCCAACACGATCCACTGGACGTACGACACCTGGATGCTGGCCAACGGCACCGGCAGCGCGATCGTCAAGACCGGTGGCGACACATGGTTCTTCCTGACGGCGGACTACGCGTTCGGCCTGGCGCTCGAGCGGGACACCGAGGCCGTCGTGCTGAAGAACGGCGGCAAGGTACTGGGCAAGGTGCGGCATCCGCTCAACAACCAGGACTTTTCGTCGTTCCTGCTGCAGGCGCAGGCGTCCAAGGCCAAGATCGTCGGTCTTGCGAATGCGGGCGGAGATACGACGAATTCGATCAAGCAGGCGGCGGAATTCGGGATCGTCAAGGGCGGGCAGAATCTCGCCGGGCTGCTGGTCTTCCTGACCGACATCCACGCGCTCGGGCTGCAGACCGCGCAGGGCCTGGTCGTGACCAACACGTTCTACTGGGACACGAACGATCAGACGCGCGCGTTCGCCAAGCGCTTCGCCGAGCGCGACAAGGGCATCCACCCGACGATGATCCACGCCGGCGTCTATTCGGCCGTGACGCACTACCTCAAGGCGGTCGAGGCGCTGAAGAGCGACGACGGCACCAAGGTGATCGCGAAGATGAAGGAAACGCCGACCGACGATCCGCTGTTCGGCAAGGGCTCGATCCGCGTCGACGGTCGCAAGATCCATCCGGCGTATCTGGTCGAGGTGAAGAAGCCCGCCGAATCGAAGGGACCCTGGGATTACTACAAGGTTCGCACGACGATTCCCGCGGACCAGGCGTTCCGGCCGCTGAAGGACGGCGAGTGCCCGTTGGTGAAGTAGCCGTTTTGCAAACGTGGCACGTTGAGCGGCGTCACGCGCCGCTCCAACGTGCCAACTGGCACCATTTTCGCCAATGACTGAACTGTTCGGAGTTCCGACGCAGGCCCTGTTCGGGCAGCTGCTGATCGGGCTCATCAACGGCGCCTTCTACGCGATGCTGTCGCTCGGTCTCGCGGTGATCTTCGGCCTGCTCAACATCATCAACTTCACGCACGGCGCCCAGTACATGATGGGGGCGTTCTGCTCGTATTTCCTGCTGCAGTACGCCGGCGTCGGTTACTGGTGGTCGCTGCTGCTCGCGCCGATCGTGGTCGGTGCGACGGGCGTGGTCATCGAGCGGACGATGCTCGCGCGCCTTTACAAGCTCGACCATTTGTATGGACTGTTGCTGACCTTCGGCCTCGCGCTGATCATCCAGGGACTGTTCACGAACTACTACGGCTCGTCGGGTCTGCCCTACCGGATCCCGGAGGAGCTCAACGGCGGCATCAACCTGGGGTTCATGTTCCTGCCCAAGTACCGTGCCTGGGTGATCGTCGCCTCGCTCGTGATCTGCGGCGCGACGTGGTACGGGATCGAGCGCACGAAGCTGGGCTCGTACCTGCGCGCGGCGACCGAGAACCGGGCGCTGGTGCAGGCATTCGGGATCAACGTGCCGCGGATGATCACGCTGACCTACGGTTTCGGTGTCGCGCTCGCGGCCTTCGCCGGGGTCATGGCGGCGCCCATCTACCAGGTCAATCCGCAGATGGGCGCGAACATGATCATCGTCGTGTTCGCGGTGGTCGTCATCGGCGGCATGGGCTCGATTCTCGGGGCGATCATCACCGGCTTCGGGCTCGGCGTGATCGAGGGCCTGACCAAGGTGTTCTACCCCGAGGCGTCGAACACCGTGATCTTCGTGATCATGGTGATCGTGCTGCTGATCAAGCCCGCCGGGCTGTTCGGGAAGGAGCGCTGAGGCCGTGGCTCGGTCGACGTCCGGGGAAGTGGTCGCGACGGCGGCCGTGACGGGGAGCGCACCGGTGGCCGCGCCGATCGCGGATGCGGGGCCGCGCGAGCGGCGGCGCTTCCTGCTCGCCACCGCGCTGATGGCAGCGGCGTTTGCGGTCGCGCCGCATGTGGGCATCTATCCGGTGTTCCTGATGAAGGCGTTGTGCTTCGCGCTCTTCGCCTGCGCGTTCAACCTGCTGATCGGATTCGGCGGCCTGTTGTCGTTCGGTCACGCGATGTTCCTCGGCACTGCCGGGTACGTGTCCGCGCACGCCGCGAAGGTGTGGGGCGCCCCGCCGGAACTGGCAATCGTTGCGGGAACCGCTGCCGCGGCTCTGCTGGGACTGGTCTCCGGGGCGCTCGCGATCCGGCGCCAGGGCATCTACTTTGCGATGATCACGCTGGCGCTCGCCCAGATGATCTTCTTCTTCTGCCTGCAGGCGCCGTTCACGCACGGCGAGGACGGCATTCAGGCGGTGCCGCGCGGCAAGCTGTTTGGTCTGCTCGATCTGTCGAACACGCTGGTGATGTACTACGTCGTGCTGGCCATCTTCCTCGGAGCATTTCTGCTCATCTACCGCATCATCCACTCCCCGTTCGGCAACGTGCTGAAGGCGATCCGCGAGAACGAGCCGCGGGCGATCTCGCTGGGCTACGACGCCGAGCGCTACAAGCTGCTCGCGTTCGTGCTCTCCGCGACGCTGTCGGGACTCGCCGGCGCCACCAAGGCGATCGTGTTCCAGCTCGCCTCGCTCACCGACGTCCACTGGACGATGTCCGGCGAGGTCGTGCTGATGACGCTGCTCGGCGGAATGGGAACGATCTTCGGGCCGGTTGTCGGCGCCTTCACGATCATCGGCCTCGAGAATTACCTGGCCGGATTCGGCCAATGGGTGACGGTGATCACCGGCGCGATCTTCGTCGTCTGCGTGCTGGCATTCCGCCGCGGCATTGTCGGTGAGCTCGGCGCTTGGTGGGCAAAGCGGTCGCGTTGACCGGCTGGGTGACGGCGCGATCCGGCGGCGACCTGCGGCGCGTGCTCGCGGCCACACTCGTAGCCGTGCTGCCGATTCACGCGCACGGAAAGGCGAACCCGCCGCCAGGGGCCGCCGCGCCTGCCGAGCGGCTGGTCGCGAGCGGAGCCTGCCGTGACGGCGTGCCGAACGGGGCTTACGAGCTCCGGAGCGCCGATGGCCGGATGCGCGTCCTCGGCGCGTTCGCGAAAGGGCGGCGCACGGGCACCTTCCTGTTCTGGGCGGCCACCGGGGATCGCATCGCGGTGATCCCGTACGAGGACGATGCGAAGACCGGTACCGTGGCGCTCTGGCATGCGCCCGCGTCCCGCCAGGGCGAGCCGCGCCGCAAGCTCGAGTCGGTGTACTCTGCGGGAGTGCGCAACGGCACCACCCGGTCATGGCACGCGAATGGGAAGCCGCGCGCGGAGTATCGTTACGAGCGTGGCGAGCTCGCGGCGGCGCAAGCGTGGCGCGAGTCCGGCGAGTCGCTGCCCGAGCCGGCGGCGCGCCGACTGGCCGAGCAGGATCGGGCGACCGACGCCGCTCTTTACGCCGTGTTCGAGCAAACCATCGCGGAACACCTGCCCCTCTGCCAATGACGGCACGCGCAACAATTCACGAACGGGGCGCAGGATGACCTTTCCGCCTTTCCTGCGGCACGGGCCCGAGGGCGCCGCGCTGCCGCTCGTGCTCGATTCGCCGCACTCGGGCGAGCATTATCCCGAGGACTTCGACCACGTGCCGTCCAGGGGCATGGTGCGGCGGGCGGAAGACACCCACGTCGCCCGGCTCTACCGCACGGCTACCCGCGTCGGCGCGACGCTGATCGAGGCGACCTTCCCCCGCGCCTACATCGACGCCAACCGCAGCCTCGTCGACCTCGATCCATCGATGCTTGCCGACGACTGGCCCGATGCGGTCACGCCATCGCGCAAGACCGAGCAGGGCATCGGGCTCGTCTGGCGCATCGCGCGCGGCGGAGCCCCGCTGTACGACCGCAAGCTCTCGGCGGCGGAGGTGCGGCGGCGAATCGACCGCTGGTATCTTCCCTATCACGCGGCGTTGACGACGGAGATCGACGCGCTGCATCGCGCGTTCGGCGCCGTGTGGCACATCAACTGCCATTCGATGCCGGCGGTCGGCGACGCGAATGCCGACGATCCGGGACGCGAACGCGCCGACTTCGTGCTCGGCGACCGCGACGGGACGACTTGCGCATCCGCCTTCACGAACCTGGTTGCCGAAACCGTGCGCGGGATGGGCTATGCGGTTGCCGTGAACGATCCCTACAAGGGCGTCGAGCTCGTCCGCCGGCATGGGCGGCCGGCGGAGCACCGGCACAGCCTGCAGATCGAGATCAAGCGCACGCTGTACATGGACGAGGATTCGCTCGAGCCAAACGCGGGTTACGTCCGCCTCGAGCGGGATCTCGCGCGGCTCATGTCGGTTCTCGCCGGTTTCGTGACCGACCGGGCGGCGTCCTGACCTCCCGCTCGCCCGTGTTCGCAGCGCGTGACGTTCGCCCATCACTGGTCAGACCACTTGACCGGTCTCCGGGGCGCTGCTACCGTCATCGGGTTGCCGCCAAGGATGCCTCTAAAGCAGGTGGCCGGCGCGGTTTCGTCCATCTCAACTACGGAGGATCCATGAAGCTCATATCCCGCGCGCTGGTCGCGCTGGTCGCGTTGGCGGTCGCCGGTGTCGCGTTCGGCGCGTATCCGGAGCGCCCGATCACGCTGGTCGTTCCCTGGGCGGCGGGCGGCGGCACCGACGCCACCGCGCGCATCATCGGCACGCTGCTCGAAAAGGATCTCGGTCAGCCGGTCAACGTCGTCAACCGCACCGGGGGCCAGGGTGTCGTCGGTCATTCGGCGATTGCGTCGGCCGCGCCCGACGGCTACACGATCGGCCTCATCACCGTCGAGATCGGCATGATGCATTGGCAGGGGCTGACGGAGCTGACCGGCGCATCGTACACGCCGATCGGGCTCGTGAACTTCGATCCGGCTGGCGTTCAGGTCGCCGCCGATTCGCCGTACAAGAGCGTCAATGAACTGGTCGCCGCGATCAAGGCCAGCCCCGGCAAATTCAAGGCCTCGGGAACGGCGCAGGGAGGCATCTGGCACCTCGCGATCGCCGGCATGCTGCAGGACCTGAAGGTCGATCCGGCGAGCGTGCCGTGGGTGCCGTCGACTGGCGCCGCGACGGGGCTCCAGGATCTGGTCGCCGGCGGCGTGCAGATCGTCCCCTGTTCATTGCCGGAGGCGCGCTCGCTGATCGACGCCGGCAAGGCGAAGAGCCTCGCGGTGATGGCCGAGGCCCCGGCGGGACTCTATCCGAACGTTCCGACGCTTAAGGCGGCGACCGGCAGCGGCTGGACGATGGGCGCCTGGCGCGGCATCGCGGCGCCGAAGAACATCCCGGGCGAGGCGCGCGACAAGCTGGTCGCGGCCATCAGGAAGGTCGCAGCGAGCAAGGAATACACCGACTTCATGGCGCAACGCGGCTTTGGCGTGATCTACCAGGGTCCCGACGATTTCGCGAAGTACATGGCGAAGTCGGATGCCGATCTCGGCGCCACGATGAAGGCAGTCGGCATAGTCAAGTAGTGAAGCTGAACGACGCCGTCTGGGGGGCGCTGCTGATCTTCTTCAGTGCCGCCGTCCTGACGCACGTCCAGAGCTTTCCGTCCATCCCCGGCCAGAAGGTCGGACCGGCGCTGTTCCCCGGTCTGCTGGCGGTGGGACTCGCGGTCTGCGCGGTGGTGCTGATCGTCAAGGGACTCGCGGCGCGCGCGCAGGGCGGTGATCGCGCGCGCTGGGCGGAACTGGATGGCTGGACGCGGTCGCGCCGGCACGTGCTCGCGTTCTTCGCCGTGATCGGCGTCAACCTGTTCTACATCCTGCTGGTCGATCGCATCGGTTTCATCCTGACCGGCGTCGTCTATCTCGGCACGCTGTTCGCGATTTTCGGCGTGCAATTCAAGTGGATCGTGCCGATCGCGCTGGTGGCCGTGCTGGTCATCCATTACGCGTTCTACAAGCTGCTGCGGGTCCCGTTGCCGTGGGGTGTGCTGCAGGGGATCGCGTGGTAGGCGTGCGATCGGCGGTGGAGGCGAGATGAGCGCCGCGTGGGCGCAGGCGTTCGCGATGGTGCTCGACCCGTACACCATCGTCGTGATGCTGGCGGCGTCGCTGTACGGGCTGTTCGTCGGCGCCGTTCCCGGACTGACGGCGACGATGGCCACCGCGCTGCTGGTGCCGGTGACGTTCTTCATGGCGCCGATACCGGCCGTTGCGGCAATCGTCGCCGCGACGGCGATGGCGATCTTCTCGGGCGACATCCCGGGCTGCCTGATGCGGATGCCGGGCACGCCGGCGTCCGCCGCCTATACGGACGAAGCCTATGCGATGACGAAGAAGGGCCAGGCCGAGCTGGCGCTGGGCGCGGGACTCGTGTTCTCCGCCATCGGCGGTCTCTTCGGCACCGCCGTCCTCATCGTGGCGGCGCCCGCGCTCGCGGAATTCGCCCTCAGGTTCAGCTCGTTCGAGTACTTCTGGCTGGTGCTGATGGGCCTCACCTGCGCCGTGTTCATGTCCTCCGACCGTCCGCTCAAGGGCTTCGTGTCGCTGCTCCTGGGCCTGTTCGTGGCGTGCGTGGGCCTTGGCAACCCAGCCGGCTTTCCGCGCTTCACGTTCGGCAACGTCGAGATGATGGGCGGCATCGGCATGATCCCGATGATGATCGGCATGTTCGCGATCTCCGAGATCATCCGTTACGCGGTGGACACCCATCCGCCGCTGAAGATCGTCGACCAGCCGATCGGCAACGTGTTCAAGGGGATGTGGGGGCTGGCGAAGAAGTACCCGATGCAGATCATGCGCGGCAGCGCGCTTGGCACGGCCGTCGGCGCGCTGCCCGGGGCCGGCGCCGACATCGCCGCGTGGATGTCCTACGCGATCAGCAAGAAGATGTCGAAGGAACCCGAGAAGTTCGGCACCGGTCACGTCGAGGGCATCGTCGAGAGCGGCGCCGCCAACAACAGCGCGCTGGCCGGTGCCTGGATCCCGGCGCTGGTGTTCGGGATTCCCGGCGACTCGATCACCGCGATCATCATCGGGGTGCTGTACATGAAGAACATGAACCCGGGCCCATCGCTGTTCACGCAGAACCCGCAGAACGTCTACGCGGTCTACCTGCTGTTCATCCTCGCCAACCTGATCATGATTCCGCTGGGGTGGTGGTGCATCAAGGTGTCCAAGCAGATCCTGAAGGTCCCCCGCAACGTGCTGATGCCGGTCATCATGCTGTTCTGCGTCGTCGGTTCGTTCGCGATCAACAACACCGCCTTCGACGTCACGGTGATGCTGATCGCCGGCATCGTGGCCTATGTGCTCGAGGACAACGGTTTTCCGGTGGCGCCGGCGATCCTTGGCATCGTGCTGGGCGGCATGCTGGAAGATAACTTCATCACGTCGATGATCAAGTCGGATGGCAGTTTCCTGACCTTCGTCGAACGACCGGTCGCGGCGACGCTGTGTGCACTCACGCTGGCGCTCTGGTTCCTGCCGCCTCTGCTGCGGCGCCTGCGCCGGCTGGCGGGCGCCTGACCCGGGGTCCCCGCCCGGCCTTGGCCGCCCCGTGCGTGCGGCCGGCCCATGCCGTTGCCGCCCGTGCGTTGCCCCTGGTTGTGGCACTGCGGTATAATTTCAAGGATTTGCAGCCTCGTTGCCGGAAGAGGGTCTCCCGGAGCGAACCTGCGGGCGGCAAGGGACTCCAACGCGATGCGCGGCAAGCTTGTCGTCGGCAACTGGAAGATGAACGGCGGGCTCGCGGCCAATGCGGCGCTGCTCTCCGCCTTGGTCGCCGGCTGGAAGCCGCTGCCGGGCCGGCAGATCGCGGTGTGCGTGCCCTTCCCGTATCTGGCGCAGGTGGGCGCCGCGCTGGCGGCAACGGCAATCGCCTGGGGTGCGCAGGACGTCAGCGAGCACGAGTCCGGCGCGTTCACGGGCGAAGTGTCGGCGGGAATGCTGGCCGAGTTCGGCTGTCGCTATGCGATCGTCGGCCACTCGGAGCGGCGCCAGTTCTACGGCGACTCCGACCCGGTCGTGGCGGCAAAGGCGGTGGCGGCGCTGGCAGCGGGACTGACGCCGATCGCGTGCGTCGGCGAAACGCTCGCGGAGCGCGACGCCGGGGTGACGATGGCCGTCGTGGCGCGGCAACTCGACGCCGTGCTGGCGGCGGTCGGCGCGAAGGCGGCGAAGCTGGTGGTGGCCTACGAGCCGGTCTGGGCGATCGGCACGGGACGGACGGCCTCGTCGGAGGAGGCGCAGGCCGTCCACGCGGCACTGCGCGTGCGGTTGGCGCAGGCCGGGGCGGCGGACGTTGCGCTGTTGTACGGCGGCAGCGTCAAGGCGGACAACGCGACGGCGTTGTTCGCAATGACGGATATCGATGGCGGTCTGATTGGCGGTGCGTCGCTCAAGGCGACCGAATTTTTGGCGATCGCGCGGGCCTAGAGCGCGGCGCTGGAGCGAAGAATGACTATTCTGCAAACGGTATTGTTGATCCTGCACGTGCTGGTGGCCCTGGCCATCTGCGGCTTCGTCCTGCTGCAGCACGGGAAGGGCGCCGACATGGGCGCCGCTTTCGGCAGCGGCTCGTCGGGCAGCCTCTTCGGCGCCGCCGGGTCTGCCAACTTCCTGTCGCGCACGACGGCGATACTCGCCGCCGTGTTCTTCGCCTCGAGTCTCGGGCTTACCTGGTTCGCTTCTAGCCACGGGGCCCCGTCGAGGGTGGAGCCGCAAGGGGTCATGCAAAAGATGGCACCGAAAGTTTCCGACGTGCCCACGGCTCCCGGCGCGCTTCCCGCGCCGGCACCGGTGGTGGACCCGGCGAAGGCGCCCGTCGTGCCCGCGCCGGAGGGATCGAAGTCGGGCGAAGTGCCGAAGTGAACAAGCCGACGTGGTGAAATTGGTAGACACGCTGTCTTGAGGGGGCAGTGGCGTAAGCCGTGGGAGTTCGAGTCTCCCCGTCGGCACCATATCTAGGGCAGGTTCGCGCGCGAACGACATTTCGCGGAAGGCGGCAAGGATGCTCGAACAGTATTTCCCGGTTCTGCTCTTCATCCTGTTCGGGGTGACCGTCGGTGCCGTGCTGCTGACCGTCGGCTCGCTGCTCTCCCCGAACCGCCCCGACGCCGAGAAATTGTCGCCGTACGAGTGCGGCTTCGAGGCCTTCGAGGACGCGCGGATGAAGTTCGACGTTCGCTATTACCTGGTCGCGATCCTGTTCATCCTGTTCGACCTCGAGATCGCGTTTCTCTTCCCGTGGGCGGTCGTGCTGCCCGAGATCGGCTTGTTCGGCTTTGCCGCGATGATGGTGTTCCTCGCTGTGCTCGTCGTCGGGTTCGTCTACGAGTGGAAGAAGGGCGCGCTCGAATGGGAATGAGAATGCCGGAGTTCGCTCACCATGGCCATTGAAGGCGTCCTCGAGAAGGGTTTCGTCACGACTTCGCTCGACAGCGTCATCAACTGGTGCCGCAACGGGTCGATGTGGCCGATGTCGTTCGGCCTCGCGTGCTGCGCCGTGGAGATGATGCACGCCGGCGCCTCGCGCTACGACCTCGACCGTTTCGGCATCGTCTTCCGGCCGAGCCCCCGCCAGTCCGATGTGATGATCGTCGCCGGCACGCTCTGCAACAAGATGGCGCCGGCGCTGCGCAAGGTCTACGATCAGATGGCCGAGCCGCGGTGGGTGATTTCGATGGGTTCCTGCGCGAACGGCGGCGGCTACTACCACTATTCGTACTCGGTCGTGCGCGGTTGCGACCGCATCGTGCCGGTCGACATCTACGTTCCGGGCTGTCCGCCGACGGCCGAGGCGCTCCTGTACGGCATCCTGCAGCTCCAGAACAAGATCTGGCGCACCAACACGATCGCACGCTGATGGCCTCGAGCAACGACGTCCTGGTCGCGGCGCTGGCGGGGGTGCCCGGCGACGCGCTGCGCGACGTGACCGTCGCCTTCGGCGAAGTGACGGTGGTCGTTGCGCACGATCGCGTGCACGACGCGCTGATCGCGCTGCGCGACCGGCCCGGGTTGCGCTTCGAGATGCTCACCGACCTGTGCGGCGTCGACTATTCGACGTACGGTGGGCTGGCGCCGGTCGGGCCGCGCTTCGCCGTTGTCTATCACCTGCTCTCGCTCGCGCACAACTGGCGGTTGCGCGTGCGCTGCTTCGCCGCCGATGACGCGTTTCCGGTGGTACGGAGCGCCGTCGATGTCTGGCCGTGCGCAAACTGGTTCGAGCGCGAGGCGTTCGACCTCTTCGGCATCATGTTCCCGGGCCATCCGGACCTGCGGCGCATCCTCACCGACTACGGCTTCGTCGGGCATCCCTTCCGCAAGGATTTTCCGATCTCCGGCCACGTCGAGATGCGTTACGACCCGGAGCAGCGTCGCGTCATCTATCAGCCGGTGACGATCGAGCCGCGCGAAATCACCCCGCGGATCATCCGCGAAGACACGTACGCGACGGGCAAATGAGATGAACGACCCCCGCGCTCACTATGTTCGCTGCCCCCCGAGGGAGCGCGCAGTGCGCTTCGGGCGGCCGTGCGCGCACTGACTGCTGACCGTTGCCGCTGCCATGGCTGAGATCCGCAATTACACGATGAATTTTGGCTCCGGCCGGCCTTCGGCCTTAACTTGCTTGCGCAAGTTAGCCTTCACCGAAATTAATCTGCGACTTCGTTAAATGGCAGAAATTCGCAATTACACGATGAATTTTGGGCCCCAGCACCCGGCCGCGCACGGCGTGCTGCGGCTGGTGCTGGAGCTCGACGGCGAAGTCATCGAGCGCGCCGATCCGCACATCGGCCTGCTGCATCGCGCCACGGAGAAGCTCGCCGAGCACAGGACCTATCTGCAGGCGCTGCCGTACATGGACCGGCTCGATTACGTGTCCATGATGTGCAACGAGCACGCGTATTGCATGGCCATCGAGCGATTGCTCGGAATCGAAGTGCCGCTGCGCGCGCAATACATCCGGGTGATGTTCGACGAGATCACGCGCATTCTCAACCATCTCCTCTGGATCGGCTCGCATTCGCTCGACGTCGGCGGCATGACGACGTTTCTCTACGCCTTCCGCGAGCGCGAGGACCTGTTCGACGTCTACGAGGCCGTGTCCGGCGCGCGGATGCACGCCGCGTACTATCGGCCGGGCGGCGTCTATCGCGACCTGCCCGATCGGATGCCCCAGTACGCGGCGCAGCACACCCGCAGCGCGCGGGTCATGGGGGAGATGAACGCGAACCGGCAGGGGACGCTGCTCGATTTCATCGCCGATTTCACGCGGCGGTTCCCGGGTTACGTCGACGATTACGAGACGCTGCTGACCGAGAACCGCATCTGGAAGCAGCGCACGGTAGGGATCGGCGTCGTGGCGCCGGAGCGCGCGATTGCGCTGGGCTTCACCGGGCCCATGCTGCGCGGCTCGGGGGTGCCGTGGGACCTGCGCAAGAAGCAGCCGTACGAGGTTTACGACCGGATGGCGTTCGACATTCCCGTCGGCACCAACGGCGATTGCTACGACCGCTACCTCGTTCGCGTCGAGGAGATGCGGCAGTCGAACCGGATCGTCAGCCAGTGCGTGGAGTGGCTGCGGGCGAACCCGGGCCCGGTGATCATCGAGGACCACAAGGTGGCCGCACCCTCCCGCGGGGGCATGAAGGCGAACATGGAAGAGCTCATTCACCACTTCAAGCTCTTCACGGAGGGCATGCATGTGCCGCCGGGCGAGGCGTACGCGGCGATCGAGCACCCGAAGGGCGAATTCGCCATCTACATCGTTTCCGACGGCGCGAACAAGCCCTACCGCGTGAAGATTCGCGCGCCGGGCTTCGCCCACCTGGCGGCGCTGCACGAGATGTCGCGCGGCCACATGATCGCCGATGCGGTCGCCATCATCGGCACGCTGGACATCGTGTTCGGGGAAATAGACAGATGAGCGACCGATGTGCCGCCGGGCCGTCCCAAGGCGCTTGCCCCCACGGGGGGACGGCGCGCAGCGCCGATCGGGGGGGGTCATGCAAGCGCCGGAGGGCCGACGTGCTGAGCGAAGCGGCACTTTCCCGGATCGACCGCGAGGTCGCCAAGTATCCCCCCGACCAGAAGCAGTCGGCGGTGATGTCCGCGCTCGCCATCGCGCAGGACGAAAAGGGCTGGCTGCCGCCGGAGGCCATGGATTTCGTCGCGAGTTACCTGGGCATGCCGGCGGTGGCCGTGTACGAGGTCGCGACGTTCTACGCGATGTACAACCGGCGGCCGGTCGGCAAGTACAAGGTCACCATCTGCACGAACCTGCCGTGCGCGCTGCAGGATGCCGTCAAGTCGGCCGAGTACCTGAAGGCGAAGCTCGGCATCGGCTTCGGCGAAACGACACCCGATGGCCTCGTGACGCTGCAGGAGGGCGAATGCATGGGCGCCTGCGGCGACGCGCCGGTGCTCCTGGTGAACAACAAGCGGATGTGCAGCTTCATGCGACCGCAAGAAATCGACGCACTGCTCGCGGAGCTGACCTCGGCCGGCAGGAACGGGGACGGCCGATGAGCGCCGCCGGGCCAAGGCGCGGGTGCGCCCCCGCGGGGGGCAGCGCCGCGGCGTCAGCCGGAAGCGTGGGGGCAGTTCGATGACTGCGGGCGGCGCTCTGCTCGACTACGGTCCCGACGCGATCATCATGGCGGGGCTCACCGGCACGAACTGGCGGCTCGCGGACTACGTCGCGCGCGGCGGCTACGAGGCGCTGAAGAAGATCCTCGCCGAGAAGACCCCGCCGGCGACAGTGATCGCGGAGGTCAAGCGATCGGCGCTGCGCGGACGCGGCGGCGCGGGCTTTCCGACAGGCCTCAAGTGGAGCTTCATGCCGCAGCAGTACAAGGGGGACAAATACCTGGTCTGCAACTCGGACGAGGGCGAGCCCGGAACGTTCAAGGACCGCGACATCCTGCGCTACAACCCGCATGCGCTGATCGAGGGCATGGCGATCGCAGCCTATGCAATGGGCTGCGCGCGCGCCTACAACTACATCCACGGCGAGATCTGGGAGACCTACGAGCGCTGCGAGGAGGCGCTGGCGGAGGCCTACGACGCCGGGCTGCTCGGCGCGAACATCCTCGACTCCGGCTGGAGCTTCCATCTCTTCAACCATCACGGCTACGGCGCCTACATCTGCGGCGAGGAGACGGCGCTGCTCGAATCGCTCGAAGGCAAGAAGGGCCAGCCGCGGTTCAAGCCGCCTTTCCCAGCTAGCTTCGGGCTCTACGGCAAGCCGACGACGATCAACAACACCGAGACGTTCGCGGCGGTGCCGTGGATCATCCGCCACGGCGGCGAGGCGTTCCTCAGCCTCGGCCGGCCGAACAACGGCGGCACGAAGATATTTTCGGTGTCGGGCGACGTCGCCCGTCCCGGCAACTACGAAGTGCGGCTGGGCACGCCGTTCGCGAAGCTGCTGGAGTTGGCCGGTGGCATGCGCGACGGACGGCCACTGAAGGCCTGCATTCCCGGCGGCTCGTCGATGCCGGTGCTGCCCGGCGCCATCATGATGGCGACCGACATGGATTACGATTCGATCGCCAAAGCCGGCTCGATGCTGGGCTCGGGCGCGGTGATCGTGATGAACGACACGCGCTGCATGGTGAAGTCGCTGCTGCGCCTGTCCTATTTCTATTACGAGGAGTCCTGCGGGCAGTGCACGCCGTGCCGCGAAGGCACCGGCTGGCTGTGGCGCGTGGTCGACCGGATCGAGCACGGACAAGGCAAGAACGAGGATCTCGACCTGCTCCTGTCGGTGTCCGACAACATCGCCGGGCGCACGATTTGCGCGCTGGGCGACGCCGCGGCGTTACCGGTGAAGAGCTTCGTCGGGCACTTCCGGGACGAGTTCCAGCACCACATCGACCACAAGCAGTGCCTCGTGCCGACCTACGTCTGACATGAAATCCCCCCACAACTCGCTACGCTCGTCTCCCACCAGGAGGCACGGCGACCTCGGGGCGGCCCTTCGGTCGCCGGGGCGTGCTCGAATCCAGCCATGCTGAATCTCGAAATCGACGGCAGGAAGGTGGAAGTCGCTCCCGGCAGCACCGTGATGGACGCGGCGAGCGCGCTCGGCATCTACGTGCCGCACTTCTGCTACCACAAGAAGCTGTCGATCGCCGCCAACTGCCGGATGTGCCTGGTGCAGGTGGAGAAGGCCCCGAAGCCGCTGCCCGCGTGCGCGACGCCGGCAGCCGAGGGCATGAAGGTGTGGACGGCCTCCGAACAGGCGAAAAAGGCGCAGGCCGGCGTGATGGAGTTCCTGCTCATCAACCACCCGCTCGACTGCCCGATCTGCGATCAGGGCGGGGAGTGCCAGCTGCAGGATCTCTCGGTCGGCTACGGCGGCTCCGGTTCCCGCTACACCGAACCCAAGCGCGTCGTCGTCCACAAGAATCTGGGACCGCTCGTGGCGGCCGAGGAAATGGCGCGCTGCATTCAATGCACGCGCTGCGTGCGCTTCGGCCAGGAGATCGCCGGCGTGATGGAGCTCGGCATGATCGGTCGCGGCGAGCACTCGGAGATCGTCGCGTTCGTCGGTCGCGGCGTGGACTCGGAGCTCTCCGGCAACATGATCGACATCTGCCCCGTGGGCGCGCTCACGTCGAAGCCGTTTCGTTATGCGGCGCGGACGTGGGAGCTCGCGCGGCGGAGGGCGGTGTCGCCGCACGACTCCCTCGGCAGCAATCTGATCGTGCAGGCGAAGGGCGACCGCGTGCTGCGCGTCGTGCCGTTCGACAATCCGGCGGTGAACGAATGCTGGATTTCCGACAAGGACCGCTTCTCCTACGAGGCGCTCGCGAGCGGCGAGCGGCTGACGTCGCCGATGGTCAAGGACGGCGGCGAGTGGAAAGGCGCCGACTGGTCCACCGCGCTGGAGACCGTCGCGCGAGGCCTGAAGGGCGTTGCGGACAAGTACGGCGGCGCCGGGCTGGGCACGCTGATATCGCCGCACGCGACGCTGGAAGAGATGGCGCTCGCCGCGCGGCTCACCCGCGCCCTTGGCTCCGACAACGTCGATTTTCGGCTGCGGCAGTCGGATTTCCGCGGTGACGGGCTGGGCGCCGGCATCCCCTGGCTCGGCATGCCGATCGCCGATCTCGACGCGCTGGAACGTGTGCTCGTCGTGGGCAGCTTCCTGCGCAAGGACCACCCGCTGGTCGCGCAGCGGTTGCGTCAGGCAAGGCGCAAGGGCGCGGAGATCTCGCTGCTGCATTCGGTCGCGGACGACTCCCGGATCGGCCTCGCGCATTCATTCGTCGCCGTGCCCTCGCTGCTGCCGCATGCGCTGGCCGAAATCGTCGTCGCCGCGGCGCAGGGGGCGGGCAAGCCGGTGCCGTCCGCGCTCGCCGGCATCGAGCCGGTCGCCGCTGCCGTGGTGATTGCCGCGAGCCTGCTGTCGGGCGAGCGCAAGGCGATCCTGCTCGGGAACTTCGCCGAGCAGCACGCGGAGGCCTCCCAGCTGCTCGCGCTCGCGCAGGCGCTGTCCGACATCGTCGGCGCGCGGCTCGGTTGCCTGACCGAGGCCGCCAACAGTGTCGGCGGTCACGTTGCTGGCGCGTTGCCGCATTCCGGTGCCGGGCTGAATGCCGGGGCGATGCTCGCCGCTGCGCGCAGGGCCTATCTCGTGTTGGGCGCGGAAGCCGAGTTCGACTGCGCCAATCCGGTCGCGGCGCGCAGCGCGCTCGAGCAGGCCGAATTCGTCGTCGTGATGTCGCCGTTCCGGCACGCCACGCAGTACGCCGACGTGCTGCTGCCGATCAGTCCGTTCACGGAAACCGCCGGCACGTTCGTCAATTGCGAGGGCCGTGCGCAGGCGTGGAACGGCGTCGTGAAGCCGCTGGGTGAGACTCGTCCTGCGTGGAAGGTGCTGCGCGTCCTCGGTTCCCTGCTCGGGCTGCCCGGATTCGCTTTCGACTCGATCGAGGACGTGCGCGCGTCGCTGCCGTCCGCCGCCGAGGTTGCGGCCAGACTGGCCAATGGCACACGTGTCGCCATCACCAAGCCCACGGTTGTGCCGTCGTCGATGGAGCGCGTCGCCGATGTCCCGATTCATTTCACGGACCCGCTGGTCCGCCGCGCGCCGTCGCTGCAGCAGTGCGCGGACGCGAAGCCGCCGCGGGCACGGCTCAACGCGCTGTCCCTCGCCCGGTTGGGCGTGGCGGAGGGCGCGCAGGTCCGGATTCGGCAAGGCCGCGGCGAGGCGATCCTGACCGCCGTTGCGGACGCGGGCGTGCCCACCGGCGCCGTGCGGATCGCCGCCGCGCATCCCTCCACCTGCGGGCTCGAGGGCCTGTCGGGACCGGTGACCGTGGAGCGCGCGTAACGTGGACGCGATCAACGCACTCGTCGCCCCCGCGCAGGCGCTGCTCGGACCGGCGTGGCCCGTCGTCTGGACGCTGGTGAAGATCGTCGTCATCAGCGTGCCGCTGATCCTCGGCGTGGCCTACCTGACGCTCGCCGAGCGCAAGATCATCGGCTGGATGCAGGTGCGCATCGGCCCCAACCGCGTGGGGCCGCTCGGGCTGCTGCAGCCGTTCGCCGACGTTTTCAAGCTGATCTTCAAGGAGATCATCGTCCCGGCCGGGGCCAACCGCCACCTGTTCTTCATCGCGCCGATGCTGGCGCTCGCGCCCGCGCTGGCCGCGTGGGCGGTCGTGCCATTCGCCGACGGCTTCGTCCTCGCCGACGTCGACGCGGGCCTGCTCTACCTCCTGGCGATGACGTCGATGGGCGTCTACGGGATCATCCTTGCCGGTTGGGCGTCGAACTCCAAGTATGCGTTCCTCGGCTGCCTGCGCTCGGCGGCGCAGATCGTCTCCTACGAGATCGCGATGGGCTTCGCGCTGGTCGGCGTGCTGATGGCGGCGTCGAGCCTCAACCTCTCCGACATCGTCCGCGGTCAGGAAGGCGGCGCCGCGTACTGGTACATCTGGCCGCTGTTTCCGCTGTTCCTGGTCTATCTGACCTCGGGGATCGCCGAGACCAACCGCCATCCGTTCGACGTGGCGGAAGGCGAGTCGGAGATCGTGGCCGGTTTCCACGTCGAGTACTCGGGCGTCACATTCGCGATGTTCTTCCTCGCCGAGTACATGAACATCATCCTGATCGCCGTGCTGACGTCGACCATGTTCCTCGGCGGCTGGCTTTCGCCGTGGCCCATGCTGAACGGGCTCGCGATCCTCGGCTTCCATCCGTTCGGCGACGGCCTGCCGTGGCTCCTGATGAAGATGTGCGCGGTGCTCTTCATCTTCCTCTGGATCCGGGCGACGTGGCCGCGCTATCGCTACGATCAGATCATGCGCCTGGGCTGGAAGGTGTTCATCCCGGTGACGCTCGTCTGGATCGTGTTCCTCGGCGCGATGATGCAGACGCCCTGGGCCGGGCTGTTCCATTGAGCGAGGACAGGGCGATGCTCGCGCGCGTCAAGCGTTTTTTCGGCACCTGGCTTCTGCTCGAGCTCGTGCAGGGGCTGATGCTGACCGGGCGGCACATGTTCGCGCGCAAGATCACCGTGCAATTCCCCGAGGAGAAAACGCCGATGAGCCCGCGCTTCCGCGGGCTGCACGCGCTGCGCCGCTACCCGAACGGCGAGGAACGCTGCATTGCGTGCAAGCTGTGCGAAGCGGTCTGTCCGGCGCTCGCGATCACGATCGAATCGGAGCAGCGCGCCGACGGCACGCGGCGCACGACGCGCTATGACATCGACCTCGCCAAGTGCATCTTCTGCGGCTTCTGCGAGGAGAGCTGCCCGGTGGACTCGATCGTCGAGACGCGCGTACTCGAGTACCACGGCGAGAAGCGTGGCGACCTGATCTATACGAAGGAAATGCTGCTGGCGGTCGGTGACCGCTACGAGGCGCAGATCGCCGCGGACCGCGAGGAAGACGCCAAGTTCCGATGACCTTCCCCACGTTCCTCTTCTATGTGTTCGCGGCGATCCTCGTGTTCGCTGCGTTGCGCGTCGTCACGGCGAGGAATCCCGTGCACGCGGTGCTCTGGCTCGTGCTGGCGTTCTTCACGGCGGCCGCGCACTGGCTGATGCTCAGGGCCGAATTCCTGGCCATAGTGCTGGTGCTGGTCTACGTCGGCGCGGTCATGGTGCTGTTCCTGTTCGTCGTGATGATGCTGGACATCAATTTCGACAGCCTGCGCAAGCAGTTTCGCAGCTACCTCCCGGTCGGGGCCACGGTCGGCGCGCTGGTGCTGATCGAGATGGCGCTCACGCTGGTGGGCAGCCGGCTGGCGGTGTCGGGCGGCGCGACGCCGGGTCCGACGGCAGGCGGCAACACCCGGGCGCTGGGCGCGCTGGTCTACACCGAGTACGTCTATCCGTTCGAGATCGCCGCGGTCATCCTGCTGGTCGCGATCATCGCGGCGATAGCGCTCACGCATCGCAAGCGCCGGGAAACCAAGTACCAGAATCCGGCCGAACAGGTGCAGGTGCGGCCGCGGGACCGACTGCGCATTCTCAACCTTCCGTCCGAGAAGAAACCCCACTGATACCAGCGACGGCGGCGCAGGGGCCGGCGCGCGCAGCGCGCGCCGGCGGGCGACCCCCGGTCCAACCATCCTCCAACGGAAAAGCTCGTGGAACTTCTGTCGGCGCCGACGCTGTCGCACTACCTCGTGCTGGGGGCGATCCTGTTCGCAATCAGCATGGGCGGGATCTTCCTCAACCGGAAGAACGTCATCATCCTGCTGATGGCCATCGAGCTGATGCTGCTCGCCGTCAACATGAACTTCATCGCGTTCTCGAGCTACCTCGACGACATCGCGGGACAGGTGTTCGTGTTCTTCATCCTCACCGTCGCGGCCGCCGAGTCGGCGATCGGGCTCGCGATCCTCGTGCTGCTGTTCCGCAACGTCGGGTCGATCGACGTCGAGGACATGGGCAAGCTCAAGGGCTGAGAGACGCGGAAGCCGCCCGATGACGATGCAGCAACTCTATCTCGTCGTGCCGCTGGCGCCGCTGGCGGCAGCGATCGCGGTCGGGCTCTTCGGCGCGCAGCTCGGCCGCCGGCTCTCGCACTCGCTGTGCATCCTCGGCGTGGCCGTCGCCATGGTTGCGTCGTACGTGATCTTCCGGGACGTGCAGGCCGGCCACGCGTTCAACGGCGACGTCTACACGTGGCTGCAGTCGGGGACGCTCAGGCTGTCGATCGGCTTCCTGATCGACCCGCTGACCGCGACCATGATGCTCGTCGTCACGTTCGTATCGTTGATGGTCCACGTCTACACGATCGGCTACATGGCCGACGACCCCGGCTACACGCGCTTCTTCAGCTATATCTCGCTGTTCACGTTCAGCATGCTGATGCTGGTGATGAGCAACAATTTCGTGCAGCTCTTCTTCGGCTGGGAGGCCGTCGGCGTGGTCTCCTATCTGTTGATCGGATTCTGGTACACGCGGCCGACGGCGATCTACGCGAACCTCAAGGCGTTCCTCGTGAACCGCGTCGGCGACTTCGGCTTCGTGCTCGGGATCGGCATGATCCTCGCGCATTTCGGAACGCTCGACTATGCGTCGGTGTTCGCCAAGGCGCCGGCGCTGGCCACGACGACCGTCGACCTGTGGGGGACGTCCCCGTGGTCACTGCTGTCGGTGATCGCGATCTGCCTGTTCATCGGCGCGATGGGCAAGAGCGCGCAGGTGCCGCTGCATGTCTGGCTGCCCGACTCGATGGAAGGTCCCACCCCCATCTCGGCGCTGATCCACGCCGCGACGATGGTGACGGCCGGCATCTTCATGGTCGCGCGGATGAGCCCGCTGTTCGAGCTGTCGAGCACGGCGCTTTCGTTCGTGACCATCGTCGGCGCCACCGGCGCGCTGTTCCTCGGCATCCTGGGCATCGTCCAGCACGACATCAAGCGCGTCGTCGCCTATTCGACGCTGTCGCAGCTGGGTTACATGACGGTCGCGCTGGGGGTCTCGGCCTATTCGGCAGGGATGTTCCACCTGATGACGCACGCGTTCTTCAAGGCGCTGCTGTTCCTGGGCGCGGGATCGGTGATCATCGCGCTGCATCACGAGCAGGACCTGCGCCACATGGGCGGCCTGCGCAGGTACATGCCGATCACCTACGCCACGATGGTCATCGGCAGCCTCGCCCTCTGCGGCATTCCTCCGTTCGCCGGCTTCTTCTCGAAGGACGCGATCATCGAGGCCGTGCACCTGTCGACGATCCCGGGCCACGGGTACGCTTACTTCGCGGTGACGGCCGGCGTGTACGTGACGGCGCTCTACACGTTCCGGATGCTGTTCCTCGCCTTCCACGGCAAGGAGCGGTTCAACGCGGCTCCCCACGCGGCAGCCGGCGCGAAGGCGCACGACGCCGCACACGAGGACGATGCCCACCACGGCGGGCCGCCGAAAGAGAGCCCATGGGTGGTGACCGTGCCGCTCGTGCTGCTGGCGATCCCCTCGGCGTACGCCGGTTGGGCCTACGTCGAGCCGATGCTGGTTGGCGACTTCTTTGGTGGTTCGATCGTCGTGCGCCCGGAGCACCCGGCGATGTGGGCGTTCAAGGCCGAATGGCACGGGAT
Source organism: uncultured beta proteobacterium (assembly GCA_963823215.1). GTDB lineage: Bacteria > Pseudomonadota > Gammaproteobacteria > Burkholderiales > Casimicrobiaceae > CAIWHR01. The sequence continues at coordinate 305,395 of CAWGKT010000007.1, read as the reverse complement.
CGCCACGTTCATCCGGCACGGCGTGCTGAGCCTGCCGTTCTGGCTGGCGCTCGCCGGGATCGTCTCGGCCTGGTACCTCTATCTCGTCAATCCCGGGCTTCCGGCCCGGCTGGCGAAGGCGCTCGGACCGGTCTATGCGCTGCTCCTGAACCACTATTACTTCGACCGGTTCAACGCCTGGTTCTTCGCCGGTGGCGCCCGCGTTCTGGGCGGGTTCCTGTCGCGCGTGGGCGACCGGTCGATCATCGACGGCTTCTTCGTCAACGGCGCGGCGCGTGTCGTCGGTTGGACAGCGGCGCTCGTGCGCAACGTGCAGTCGGGCTACGTCTACCACTACGCGTTCACCATGATTCTCGGCGTCTTCGCGCTGTTGACCTGGTGGACCCGGTGAGAACGCCATGATGCCCTACCTGTCGCTCGCCATCTGGGTCCCGATCGTGGCCGGCCTTGCCGTGCTCGCGGTCGGCCGGGACCGCGACGCGGCCGCCGCGCGCTGGATCGCGCTCGCCGGGTCGCTCGCGGGCTTCATCGTGACGCTGCCGCTCTGGCTGCTCTTCGACGGGGGCACTGCGAACATGCAGTTCGTCGAGCGCAGCGAGTGGATTCCGCGCTTCGACATTCATTACCTGCTCGGCGTGGACGGCATTTCGATGCTGTTCGTGCTGCTGAACAGCCTGATGACGCTGTTCGTCGTCTGGTCGGCGTGGGAGGTGATACAGACTCGCGTGGCGCAGTACATGGCGGCGTTCCTGATCCAGTCGGGACTCATCAACGGCGCGTTCTGCGCGCTGGACGGGATCCTGTTCTACATGTTCTTCGAGGCCATGCTGATCCCGATGTACATCATCATCGGCGCCTGGGGCGGCCCGAACCGGGTCTATGCGGCGCTTAAATTCTTCCTCTACACGCTGCTGGGCTCGCTGCTGATGCTGGTCGCGCTGATCTATCTCTACAACGTGTCGGAGACGTTCTCGATCCTCGAGTGGTACCACGTGCCGCTGTCGCTCAAGGTGCAGGTGCTGCTGTTCGTCGCGTTCTTCCTCTCGTTCGCGGTCAAGGTGCCGATGTGGCCGGTGCACACCTGGCTGCCGGACGCCCACGTGGAGGCGCCGACCGGCGGCTCGGTGATCCTCGCTGCGATCACGCTGAAGATCGGCGCCTACGGCTTCGTCCGCTTCATCCTGCCCATCGTGCCGGATGCCTCCCGGTACCTGTCGGGGTTCGTGATCACACTGTCGCTGATCGCCGTCGTCTACATCTCGTTCGTCGCGCTGGTGCAGGCGGACATGAAGAAGCTGATCGCGTATTCGTCAATCTCGCACATGGGATTCGTGACGCTCGGCTTCTTCCTGTTCAGCGAGCTCGGCATGCAGGGCGGCCTGGTCCAGATGATCTCGCACGGATTCGTGTCGGCGGCGCTGTTCCTCTGCGTCGGCGTGATGTACGACCGCATGCACAGCCGGCAGATCGCCGACTATGGCGGGGTGGTCAACACGATGCCCAAGTTCGCCGCGTTCATGATGCTGTTCGCCATGGCGAACGCCGGGCTGCCGGCGACCTCCGGGTTCGTCGGCGAGTTCATGGTGATCCTGGCGTCGGTCAAGGAGAACTTCTGGCTGGGGGCCACGGCCGCGACGATCATGATCGTGGGCGCGGCCTACACGCTGTGGATGTACAAGCGCGTGATCTACGGCGCCGTCGCCAACGACCGGGTCAAGGCACTGACGGACATCAATCGCCGCGAGTTCTGGCTGCTCGCCGCGCTGGCGCTGCTGGTCCTCTGGATGGGCGTGTGGCCCAAGCCCTTCATCGACGTGATGCACGGTTCGGTCGTGGACCTGCTGGCGCACGTGGCCAGGAGCAAGCTGTGACGGGATCCGTTCGATCATGACCAACGTGAATTTCGTCCCCGTCCTGCCCGAGATCCTGCTGCTCTGCGGAGCCTGTGTGGTCCTGCTGGGCGACCTGTTCCTCGCCGACGCGAGGCGCCACCTCTCGTTCTGGACGACCCAGGTCGTGCTGGCCGCGGCCGCGTGGGGCGCGCTGGCGTCGATGCAGGTGGAGCCGGCCACCGCGTTCTCCGGCATGGTCGTCGACGACATGCTCTCCGACACGCTCAGATTCATCAGCTGCGGGGCCGTGTCGCTGATGCTGTTCTATTCGCGCGATTATTGCGGGGCGCGCGGGCTCTTCCGCGGCGAAACCTTCGTGCTGACGCTGTTCGCGCTGCTCGGGATGATGGTGATGATCGCCGCCGGCAGCTTCGTCACGCTCTACCTCGGCCTCGAGCTGCTCGGCCTGTCGCTGTACGCGATGGTCGCCATGTACCGGACTTCGAACGCGGCGACCGAGGCGGCGATGAAGTACTTCGTGCTCGGCGCCCTCGCGTCGGGCATCCTGCTCTACGGCATGTCGATGATCTATGGCGCGACCGGCTCGCTCGACATCGTAGTCGTGGCGAAGGCGCTGGCGACGGGGCAGGGCAACCGGACGATCCTGCTCTTCGGTCTCGTGTTCGTAGTGTCGGGCGTGGCGTTCAAGCTGGGTGCCGTGCCGTACCACATGTGGGTGCCCGACGTGTACGACGGCGCGCCCACCGCGGTGACGCTGCTGATCGGCACTGCGCCGAAGCTCGCTGCGTACGCGTTCATGCTGCGCTTGCTCGGCGTCGCGCTCGGCAGCCTCTGGTTCGACTGGCAGGGCATGCTGATCGTGCTCGCGGTGCTGTCGATGGTGCTCGGCAACGTGGTCGCGATCGCCCAGACCAGCATGAAGCGGATGCTCGCCTATTCGTCGATCGCGAACATGGGCTTCATGCTGACGGGATTCCTGGCGGCGAACCCGAACGGCTACAGCGCGGCGATGTTCTACGCAGTCGCCTACGTCCTGACGAGCCTGGCCTCGTTCGGCATGATCATGCTGCTGTCGCGCGAAGGCTTCGAGGCGGACCAGCTCGCCGACTTCAAGGGACTCAATCAGCGCTCCCCGTGGTGGGCGTTCATGATGCTGCTCGTCATGTTCTCGCTGGCCGGAGTGCCGCCCACGGTCGGCTTCTACGCCAAATTCTCGGTGATCCAGGCTGCGGTCGATGCCGGATTCGTCTGGCTTGCCGTCGTCGCGGTAATGACGTCGCTGGTCGGTGCGTTCTACTACCTGCGCGTGGTCAAGCTGATGTACTTCGACGATGCGACCGACATGGCGCCGATCGCCGCGCGCGCGGACAATCGCGCCCTGTTGTCGCTCAACGGTCTTGCCTTGCTGGCCTTCGGGGTATTGCCGCAGCCGCTGCTGGGTTTGTGCGTGGTTGCGCTCGCGAATTCCGGGTTGCTGTAAGGGAATCGTCGCCATTGCCAGCGGCGGCGCCATGCTAAGATGCCGGCGTCCCCGGTCCTCGTGTTCCCTACATCCCGATGCGTGTTGGCCTATTCGTCACCTGCCTCGTCGACCTGATGCGCCCGTCGGTTGGGTTCGCCGCCATCCGGCTGCTCGAAGCCGGGGGGGCCGAGGTGTTCGTGCCGCCGAACCAGACCTGCTGCGGCCAGCCGGCCTACAACTCCGGCGATCGCAAGGACGCCAAGGCGCTTGCCGCGAAGGTCGTCGCCGAATTCGAGGACTGCGATTTCCTGGTCGCGCCGTCGGGCTCCTGCAGCGGGATGATCCGCACGCACTACGCCGACCTCTTCACCGACGATCCCGCCATGGCCAAGCGTGTGGCGGCGCTCGCGGCGAAGACCCGCGAGCTGACCGATTTTCTCGTCAATGACCTGAAGCTCGATCGCGTTCCCGGTCGCTTCGACGGCACGGTCACCTACCACGACAGCTGCGCGGGGCTGCGCGAGATGGGCACGAAGACGCAGCCGCGCGCGCTGCTCGCCAAGGTCCCGGGACTGACACTCGAGGAAATGGCCGAGTGCGAGACCTGCTGCGGCTTCGGCGGCACGTTCTCGATCAAGTTCGGCGAGATCTCGGCACGCCTGGCCGACAACAAGTGCGGGCACATCACGGCGAGCGGCGCGGACGCCGTCGTGCTGGGCGATCTCGGCTGCATGCTGAACATCGAAGGCCGGCTGCGCCGTATCGGCGACGGCAGAACGCAGGTGTTGCACGTGGCCGAGGTGCTCGCGGGAGAGCGTCCGGCCTGACCGCGCAAGCGCCAGGCGGACATCCGGGACCGGCCCATGCAAGTCGCATCGATGCACTTCAAGGAGCGCGCGCACGTCAAGTTGAGTGACGAGCGGCTGCAGGGCAACCTCAAGAAGCTGCAAACCAAGTTCGTCGCCAAGCGACGGGCCTCGCTCGTCGAGCTCGACGACTTCGAGGGAACCCGCGAGGCCGGCAAGGCGATCCGCAATCGCGCACTCGAGAATCTCGACGTCTGGCTGGAGATCTTCGAGCGCAACGCGACCGCCCGCGGCGCGACGGTTCTCTTCGCCGAGACGCCTGCCGACATCAATTCGCTGGTGCTGGAGATCGCGGCGAAGCACCGCGTCGCGAAGATCATCAAGTCGAAGTCGATGGTCTCCGAGGAGTCGGCGCTCGACCACGCGATCGAGGCGGCCGGACTGACCGTGGTCGAGACCGACCTCGGCGAGTACATCCTGCAGATCAACAACTACGAACCGCCGTCGCACATCATCGGCCCCGCGCTGCACAAGTCCAAGGAGGAGGTGGCCGAGCTCTTCCACAAGGCCCACGGCACACCGGTGAAGACGGTGATCGAGGATTTGTGCCTGGAGGCCCGGGGTGTGCTGCGCCGGCACTACCTGACTGCGGACATGGGCATCTCCGGCGGCAATTTCTTCGTCGCCGAGAGCGGCTCGGTGGTGCTCGTCACCAACGAAGGCAACGCAACGCTGACGACGACGCTGCCCAAGGTCCACGTCGCGATCTCGGGCATCGAGAAGATCGTGCCGACACTGGAGGACGTCGCGACGCTGATGCGCCTCCTGCCGCGCTCGGCGACCGGGCAGTCGATCTCCAACTACGTCGATGTGCTGACCGGCCCGAAAGGCGCGGGCGAGTTCCACGGTGCCGAGCACATGTACTTCATCGTCGTCGATTGCGGACGCACCACCGTGCTCGGCAGCGACGTGCGCGATGCGCTGCGCTGCATCCGCTGCGGGGCCTGCATGAATCACTGCCCTGTCTACCAGAACGTCGGCGGGCACGCGTACGGCTGGGTGTATCCGGGGCCGATCGGCTCGATCCTGACGCCGATGTACGTCGGACTGGACAAGGCGCAGGACCTGCCGGCGGCGTCGACGCTGTGCAACCAGTGCGGCGTCGTGTGCCCCGTGAAGATCCCGCTGCCCGACCTGCAGCGCAAGCTGCGCGAGCATGCGTTCGAGGGCGGGCTGCGCCCGTGGCCGGAGCGCGCGGGCCTCGCGATGTGGTCGTGGGTCGCGCAGCGCCCGGCGCTCTACGCGCTGGGGACGAGGATCGGCGTGCGCATGCTGAAGGCGATGGGCGGCCGCGACGGGCTCATCCACCGGCTGCCGCTTGCCGGCGGCTGGACCGAAGGCCGCGACCTGCCGGCCCCGGCCGGCCGGACTTTTCGTGACCTCTACCGCGAACGCGCTGGAGCAGGCAAGTGAACGCCCCGGACGACAAGTTGCAGACCGCCGCGAAGCTGTCGCGCCGCGCCGAATCGCTCGGCACCGAGAACGCCTTCGTCGTGCTGGCGGAGGTCAACGCGCTCGTCCGGCAGGGCAGGGACATCGTCTCGTTCTGCATCGGGCAGCCCGACTTTCCGACGCCGGAGAACATCCGCAAGGCGGGGATCGCGGCGATCGAGGGCGGCCGGCACGGCTACACGCCATCCGCGGGCATCGACGAGCTGCGGGCGGCGGCGGCGCGGGACCTCGGCGTGCGTCGCGGCCTCGAATTCCTGCCGGAAGACGTCGTCGTCGGCGCTGGGGCCAAGCCGTTCATCGCGTACACGATCGCGTCGGTCACCGATTACGGGGCCGGCGACGAAGTCATCTACCCGGTGCCCGGCTTTCCGATCTACGAGTCGCAGATCCTAGCCAATGGCGCCGTGCCGGTGCCGATCTACCTGCGCGAGGCCCGCGACTTCGCATTCGACCCGGCCGAGCTCGAAGCGAAGATCACGCCGCAGACCAAGCTGCTGATCATCAACACGCCGCACAACCCCACCGGCGGCATGCTCAATGCCGCCGATCTCGATGCGATTGCCGAGATTCTCGCTCGCCACCCGCAGGTCTGGGTGTTCGCGGACGAAATCTATTCGCGGCTCGCCTACGCGGGCGCCTTCGATTCGCTGGCGCGCCGGCCGGGGATGCAGGCGCGCACGATCGTCTCCGACGGCGCGTCGAAGACCTGGGCGATGACCGGCTGGCGGATCGGCTACGTTGCCAACCGGGCACTGGCGCCGACGTTCACGCGCTGGATCACGAACACCGACTCCTGCGCGTCGCAGATCTCGCAGTGGGCGGCCCTCGAGGCGATCACGGGCCCGCAGCATGCTGCGGACGCGATGCGCGCGAGCTTTCTCGAGCGCCGCGACCTCATTGTCGGCCTGCTCAACACGGTGCCCGGGGTCGCCTGCAGGACGCCCGGCGGCGCCTTCTATGCGTGGCCGAACGTCACCAAAGCCTGCCGAATCACCGGCTGCGCCGATTCCGAGGCGTTCCGCAAGCGGCTGCTCGCCGAGGCGGGTGTTGCGGTGCTCGCGGACATCCATTTCGGGCGCCGCGTTCCGGGTGATGGCCAGCACATCCGCTTTTCGTACGCGGCGTCCGTTGCGGCGATCCACGACGGCGTAGGGCGCCTCGATGCGTTCGTCCGCCGGCACATGAAGTAGGAAGCGCGATGCCGACGTCGCTCGCGAATAACCGCGTGGCACGCGACGCCGTGCTGGCGCGCGTCCGGACGGCGCTCGGCAAGGCCGATCGGGCGGCGGCGCGGTCCGACGCCGAGGCCTATATGGCCGCGCATGGGCACGGTCCGCGTCCGGCACTGCCTGCCGATCCAGTCGCGCGGTTCCTGCAGCGCGCGACCGACATGCAGAGCAGCGTCGAGCGGATTGCCGATCGCCGGGACATTCCGCCGGCGGTGACGCGCTTCGTCGACGCCCTGGACCTGCCGCCCGCGCTTGCCCTGCAGAAGTCGCACGCGGGCGTCTGCTGGCCCGAGTTCGCCGACCTCGATTGGGCGGCGGCGGGGCTCGCGATCGAAGCGCGCCCGACGAAGGGCGACGATCGCCTCGGCATCACCAGCGCGTTCTGCGCCATCGCCGAGACCGGCACGCTGGTCGTGCTGGCAGGCGCGGATACGCCGACGGCGACGACGCTGCTGCCGGACACGCACATCGCCGTCGTCCGCGCGGACCGTATCGTGTCGGGGATGGAGGAGGCGTTCGCGCTGATCCGCCACGAGCGTGGCGACCTGCCGCGCGCGGTGAACATGATTTCCGGTCCGTCGCGCACCGGCGACATCGAGCAGACCATCGTGCTCGGCGCGCACGGCCCGTACCGCGTGCACGTCCTCGTGCTCGGCTAGCCGCGGCTCTTCCGGCTACAGCCAGATCGCCGCGACGGCGGCAAGCAGCGGCACCATGGCGAGCGCCGCCCAGGCGAAGTAGGCGAAGAAGCTCGGCATCGCCACGCCGCGATCCTCTGCGATCGCCTTGATCATGAAGTTGGGCGCATTGCCGATGTAGGTGAGCGCGCCAAAGTACACCGCGGCCATCGACAGCGCCGCGAGCGTTTGCGCGTACTCCCCCATCAGCTTCCCGGCATCCCCGCCCGTGAGATTGAAGAGCACGAGGTACGTCGGGGCGTTGTCGAGGAAGGCCGACAGCAGCCCGGTCATCCAGAATACCATCGCGTTGTGCAGATTGCCCGTGTCGTCGCTCACGAGTTCGAAAATTCCATGAAGCGCGCCCTCGCGGCCGGCGGCGAGGATCGCGAGCACGGGAAAGATGGTGACGAAGATCGCGGCGAAGAGCTTCGCCACCTCGACGATCGGCGCCCAATGAAACTGGTTGTGCGCGCGGACGGCGGCCGGGGTAAGTGCCAGCGACGCGGCGCCGAGCAGGATCAGCGCGAGGCTGCGCAGCGCGTGCTGGAGCTCGACGTGCACGCCGGCGATATCGAACGCGATGCGGGGATTCCAGACCCCCGAGAGGAGCACCACTCCGATTACCCCGGCCAGCAGCAGGAAGTTGGGTGCGCCCTCGACCGACAGGCGGGAAGTGTCGGTGGGCGCCACGACGCCTTCCGGCTCGTTGCGATAGAGCACCCAGTCGAGCGCGAAGAATGCTGCGAGCAGCGTAGCAACGAGGAACAGCGTCGGCATCGCCAGCGCGCGCGTGGTCCAGAAGAAGTCGACGCCCTTCAGGAAGCCGATGAAGAGCGGCGGGTCGCCCAGCGGCGACAGCGCGCCACCCACGTTGCCGACCAGCAGGATGAAGAACACGACCGTGTGCGCCTTGTGCCGCCGGTTCTCGTTGGCGGTCAGCAGCGGCCGAATCAGCAGCATCGCCGCGCCGGTCGTTCCCATGATGCTCGCCAGCGACGCCCCCAGCGCGAGCAGTCCCGTATTGACCGCGGGCGTTCCGCGGAGGGCGCCACGAAGGCAGATCCCGCCGGCGATAGTGAACAGCGCGAACAGCATGGCGAGGAACGGGATGTACTCGAGCACGATCGCGTGCACCACGTTGTGCAGCGCCTCGACCGTGCCGAAGGTGGCCACGAACGGGACGAGGAGCCCGGTCACCCACAGCGCCGCAACCGTGCCGTAGTGGTCGTGCCAGAGCTTTGGCGCGACCAGCGGAACGAACGCGATCGACAGCAGCAGGCCCGCGAAAGGCAGCCCCCAGAGCAGCGACAGCGTCGCACCGTCCAGGGGCGAGAGAACGTGATCCACGGGAATCGGGGTCCGGATGATTGCGCACACGCCACCGGGCAGGAGGCGCGCGGAGGGCGAAGGATAGCAAATGCCAACGGGACCGGTGCGGCAGCATTCGGCGCCAACGCGGTATAATTTTCCCTTTTCCTGCCGCGAGCCCCCCATGAAAGTCCTCGTCGCCGTAAAGCGTGTCGTCGATTACAACGTGAAGGTCCGGGTGAAGCCGGACGGCAGCGGTGTGGACACCGCCAACGTCAAGATGTCGATGAATCCGTTCGACGAAATCGCCGTCGAGGAAGCCGTGCGGCTGAAGGAAAAGGGCATCGCCACCGAGATCGTCGCGGTTTCGTGCGGGCTGACCGGCTGCCAGGAGACGCTGCGCACGGCGCTGGCGCTGGGAGCCGACCGGGGGATCCTGGTGGAAACCGACGTCGAATTGCAGCCGCTGGCCGTGGCGAAGCTGCTGCAGGCGCTGGTCGCGAAGGAGCAGCCGAAAATCGTCCTCCTGGGCAAGCAAGCGATCGACGACGACGCCAACCAGACGGGCCAGATGCTCGCGGCGCTGCTGGGCTGGCCGCAGGGGTCGTTTGCGTCGAAGGTGGACGTCAATGGCGATCGCGCGACGATCAAGCGCGAGGTGGACGGTGGACTCGAGACGATCGAGATCGGCTTGCCCGTCGTCATCACCGCCGATCTGCGCCTGAACGAGCCGCGCTACGCGACGCTGCCGAACATCATGAAGGCGAAGAAGAAGCCGATGGAAACGACCAGCCCGGCAGCGCTTGGTGTCGACGTGACGCCGCGCCTGACGGTCCTGAAGGTGGTCGAGCCGCCGAAGCGGCAGGGCGGCGGCAAGGTCGCGGACGTGGCTGAGCTCGTGGCGAAGCTGCGCAACGAGGCCAAGGTCATCACTTGAGCGCAGCAACGGCGGCCGCGGCATGTTCCAGGCCTGCCGCCGGCTCCGTGCCGACCCGCATGACACCCGACAATCGCTGAGGCAGCCATCATGACGACGCTTATCATCGCCGACCACAACAATACGTCGCTGCAGGCGGCGACGAAGAACACGGTCACCGCCGCGCAAAAGATAGGCGGCGACATTCACGTTCTGGTCGCCGGGTCGAACGCGGGTGCCGTGGCGGCTGCGGCCGCCGCGATTGCGGGCGTGACCAAGGTGCTCCACGTCGAAGCGCCCCATTTCGCGAGCCCCACCGCGGAGGACCTCGCCGCCACCGTCGTCGCGCTGGTCAAGGCGAGCGGTTATTCGCACGTCCTCGCGCCGGCCACCGGGTTCGGCAAGAACGTCGCGCCCCGGGTCGCGGCGCTGCTCGACGTCGCGCAGATCTCGGACATCACGGTGGTGGAGAGCGCGGATACCTTCGTGCGGCCCATCTACGCGGGCAGCGTACTGGCGACGGTGCGCTCGAGCGACGCGATCAAGGTCATCACCGTGCGCGCCACGGGTTTCGACGCGGCCGCCGCGACCGGCGGCCGCGCCGCTGTCGAGTCCGTTGCCGCGGCACCCGACACCGGACTGTCGAAGGTCACCGGACAGGAGTTGTCGAAATCCGAACGCCCGGAGCTCACCAGCGCCCGCATCGTCATCTCGGGCGGCCGCGGCGTGGGCAGCGCCGAGAATTTCAAGCTGCTGGAAACACTGGCCGGCAAGCTCAACGCGGCGCTCGGCGCATCGCGGGCCGCCGTCGACGCCGGCTACGTGCCCAATGATTTCCAGGTGGGCCAGACCGGCAAGATCGTCGCGCCCGATCTCTACATCGCGGTGGGCATTTCCGGTGCGATCCAGCACCTGGCCGGGATGAAGGACAGCAAGGTGATCGTCGCGATCAACAAGGATCCCGAAGCGCCGATCTTCCAGATCGCCGATTACGGCCTCGTCGGCGACCTGTTCCAGATCATTCCCGAGTTCACCGCCGCGCTCGGGTGAACGCACAACCTTTCGCAGGCGATCTCCCATGAGCATCTATCACGCCCCGCTCGCCGAAATGCGGTTCGCCATGGACGAGCTCGCCGGCCTCGATCAGGTTGCCGGCCTGCCCGGCTTTGAGGAGGCCACGCCCGACGTCGTCACGGCCATTCTCGACGAAGCGGCGAAGTTCGCCACCAACGTGCTCGATCCGCTCAATGCCGGCGGCGATCGCGAGGGCGCGCAGTGGCTTCCTGACGGGACGGTGAAGACACCGGCCGGCTTCAGGGACGCCTACCGGCAGTTTTGCGACAACGGCTGGAACGGTCTCACCAAGTCGACCGAGTACGGCGGCCAGGGCCTGCCGCACCTGCTGGGCACCGCCGTCGAGGAGATGTGGCACTCGTCGAACCTTGCCTTCAACCTGTGCGCGATGCTCACGCAGGGAGCGATCGAGGCGATCGCGCTGCGGGGCTCGCAGGCGATGAAGGACAGGTATCTGCCGCACATGGTCGCCGGCACCTGGACCGGCACCATGAACCTGACGGAGCCGCAGGCGGGCTCCGACCTCGCCGCCGTGCGCGCCCGTGCGGTGCCGCAGGGCGACGGCACCTACCAGCTCTTCGGCCAGAAGATCTTCATCACCTACGGCGAGCACGACTACACGGACAACATCATCCACCTCGTGCTCGCGCGCACGCCCGATGCGCCGGAGGGCGTCAAGGGCATCTCGCTGTTCGTCGTGCCCAAGTTCCTCGTCAACGCGGATGGCAGCCTCGGCGCGCGCAACGACGTCCACTGCGTCTCGCTCGAGCACAAGCTCGGCATCCACGCGAGTCCGACGGCGATCATGGCCTACGGCGACCACGGCGGCGCGATCGGCTACCTGGTCGGCGAGGAGAACCGCGGCCTCGAGACCATGTTCATCATGATGAACCACGCGCGTTTCTCGGTCGGCATGGAAGGCGTGGGGATCTCTGAGCGCGCCTACCAGCGCGCGGTGGCGTACGCGAAGGAGCGCACACAGGGCAAGCCGGTCGGCGCGGAGAAGGGCGCGACCGGGGCGAAGATCATCGAGCACCCGGACATCCGCCGGATGCTGATGACGATGCGCGCGCAGACCGAGGCCATGCGGGCGATCGCCTACGTGACGGCGGCGGCGATGGACAACGCGCACCGGCACCCCGATGCCGAAGCGCGCCAGCGCCACCAGGCGTTCGTCGATTTCATGATCCCGATCGTCAAGGGCTGCAGTACGGAGACCGCGCAGGAGGTCGCGTCGCTCGGCATCCAGGTGCACGGCGGAATGGGCTACGTCGAGGAGACCGGCGCCGCACAGCATTTCCGCGACGCGCGGATCACGACCATCTACGAGGGCACGACCGGCATCCAGGCCAACGACTTCATCGGCCGCAAGACGGCCCGCGACGGCGGCGCCGTGACGCGTATCGTCGCCGGCGAGATGGACACGGTTGTGCAGGAGCTCGCGCGCCATGGCGAACCGAACCTGAAGGCAATCGGAGCGCGGCTCGCGGAAGGCGTTGCCGCGGTGCGGGCTGCCGCCGCATGGATGGTGCCCGCCAACGGCGCGAACCCGCGGGCGGCGCATGCGGTGGCCGTGCCCTACCTCACGCTGTGGGGCCTCATCACCGGAGGCTGGCAGCTCGGACGCGGCGCGCTCGCCGCGCAGAAACACCTGTCTGCCGGCACCGGCGACGCACGCTTTCTGGTCGCCAAGATCCAGACCGCGCGGTTCTACGCGGAGGCGCTGTTGCCAAAGGCGGCGGGACTCGCGCAGGCTGTCACCGGGAGCGGCGACGCCACCGTGGCGTTGGCCGCCGAGCAGTTCTGATCCGTCGCCGCGCGCCGATCGATCCCGTCGCGGATAGCCGCATGGGATTGATCCTGATCAATTTGCCGCAGAGTGCCTTCAGGTAGCGTGAGCCGACTAAGTCAAAGTCCGAACGAGGGACGCGACGAATCGTCGCGCACGACCAGTCCATGGCCACTACGGGGGGCTGGCGAGGCTGGACGCCTTCACGCGCCCGGACGCGGGAGATCCATGTACGACAGGCCCGTCAGTGAGCTGATGCAGCGGAGCAAGGCGCTCAAGGCGGCGCCGGCGACCCTTGTCAGCAAAGCCGCCAGGATGATGGCAGCGAAAAATGCGGGCGCCGTCATGGTCGTCGTGGGCGGCCGGCTCGTCGGCATCTGCACCGAGCGCGATATCGTGTTTCGCGTTGTCGGGCGCGGGACTTGACGCCACGGCCACGCACCTTGCCGATGTGATGACGCGTACGCCGCATACGATCGGGCCGGACAAGCCGTTCGGTCATGCGTTGCTCGTGATGCAGGAGCATGGCTTTCGTCACCTGCCGGTCGTCCAGAACGGCAAGCCGGTGGGAATCGTCTCGTCGCGCAGCGCGATGGATCCCCAGCTCGAAGAATTCGTGTTCGAAGAGCATCGGCGCAAGCACTTCGAACTGAAGCGTTAGCCGGCGACCCCGACGCCGCAACGCCGCAGGTTAAGTGGCTGACCCCGATTTTGGGATGACCACGACGCCGTGATTCGCGAGCGCGACCCCCACGGCCGCGCCGACGGCGAGCGGCCGATCGACGGCGGTGGAGATGACGAAGAGTGCGCCGATCGGCGTGTCCAGCGTGTACTCCATCAGCTGGCCGAGGTAGGACGCTTTTTTCACCGTTGCCGACAGCGGCGCATGGCCGTCGTAACGAAGATCGATCGCCTCCGGGCGGATCGCGACTTCGCATTCGCCGTCGGGCGCGCCGCCGTGCGGAAGCGACAGCGTCACCGGGCCGAGCGTCACGTCCGCCTTTATCGAATCGCGGCGGGCGATGACGCCGTGCACGCGATTGGCATCGCCCATGAAGCCGGCGACGAACGCATCGCGCGGCTGCTCGTAGAGCTCGCGCGGCGCGCCTTCCTGCGCGATGACCGCCCGATTCATCACGATGATGCGGTCGGACACCGCCATCGCCTCGGCCTGGTCATGGGTGACATAGACGACCGTGAGGTTCAGGCGCTGCTGCAGCTCGCGGATCTCCTCGCGCATCTGCCGACGCAGGCGCGCGTCGAGGTTCGACAGGGGCTCGTCGAACAGCAGCACCGAGGGCTCCAGCACCAGCGCCCGCGCGACGGCGACGCGCTGCTGCTGGCCGCCGGAGAGCTCGGAGGGAAGGCGGGCGTCGAGGCCGGTCAGGCCGACCATCGCCAGCGCCGCGCGCGCCTCGTCGTCGGCCTGCGGCTTGCCCTTCCCCGAGACGACGAGGCCGTAACGCACGTTTTCCAGCACGCTCATGTGCGGAAACAGCGCATAGCTCTGGAACACCATCGACACGTCGCGCCCGGCAGCTGCGCGCGTGGTCACGTCCTCGTCACCGATCCGGATGGTTCCGGAGGAGGGCAGTTCGAGTCCGGCCAGCATTCGCAGGATCGTCGTCTTGCCGCAGCCGGACGGGCCGAGCAGCGTCACCAGAGTTCCCGCACCGATGGTGAACGAGACGTCGTTGACGGCGACGACGTCGCCATAGCGCTTGGTCACCTGCCGAAATTCGATCGCTGCGGCTTTCATCTGAAGTCCCCGACTTGTTGCGTTATCAGGCGGCGCTGCCGCCAAGCGCGCCGATGCCCGCAGTGCCCACACCCACCCCGCGCCGACCGAGCCGCCGCTCGCCGACGAGCCATTGGATCACGCCGATCACGGCCAGCATCAGCACGATCAGCACCGAACTGTAAGCGATCGCGACGCCGTAATCGCCGTTGACGACGCGGTTGATGATGTACGTCGTCGCCCACTCGTATTCGGCGGAGACGAGGAAGATCACGGCGGAGAGCGTGGTCATCGCGCGCACGAAGCTGTAGACGAGCGCGGCGATGACCGCGGGCTTCAGCAGCGGCAGCAGGATGGCGCGCAGCGTCGTGAAGCCGCGCGCGCCGAGCACCGTCGACGCCTCGTCCAGGCTCTTGTCGATCTGGCTCATCGCCGCCATTCCCGCGCGCACGCCGACCGGCATGTTGCGGAAGACATTGCAGACGATGAGGATCAGCGCCGTGCCGGTGATCTCGATCGGCGGCACGTTGAACGCGAGGATGTACGCGACGCCGATCACGGTGCCGGGAATCGCGAACGACAGCATCGTGCCGAACTCGAACGCATCCTGGCCGACGAATTTCTGGCGCGTCAGCAGGTATGCTGCGAGGATGCCGAGCGCGGCGGTGACCGGCGCCGCAATGGCGGAGAGCTTGACCGTGGTCCAGAACGAGTTCCACGCGGCGCCGGCCCACAGGAGACCGTGCTCGGTCCACTCGATGCCGAAGGCCTTCGTGTAGTGCCGCAGCGTCAGCGTGTAGTCGCGGCCCCAGGTTTCGACGAAACCGCCGGTCAGCGCCATCGCGTAGATGACGACCGTGAGCGCCGCCCACGGCAGGGCGACGCCGTAGCAGAGGCGGCGCGCGCCATCCGGCAGCTGCGTCGGCAGACCCGAGTCACCCTTGCCCGCAAGCGACGTGTAGACCTTGCGCCCGAGCACGGCGCGCTGCAGGAAGAACGCGCCGAACGCGAAGATCAGCAGCAGGATCCCGAGCGTTGCCGCGCGCCCCTGGTCGAGCTGGGCGCCGACCACCGAGAAGAAGATCTCGGTAGACAGCACACCGAAATTGCCGCCGAGCAGGATCGGGTTGCCGAAGTCGGCGATGGACTCGATGAAGCTGATCAGGAACGCGTTGGCGAGGCCGGGGCGCATCAGCGGCAGCGAGATGTCGGAGAACACGCGCCAGCGGTCGGCGCGCAGCGTCTGCGCCGCTTCCTCCATGCTGGGTGAAACGCCTTCGACGACGCCGATCAGCACGAGGAAGGCGATCGGCGTGAACGCAAAGATCTGCGCGACCAGCACGCCCTGCAGTCCGTAGATCCAGCGCCCGAGCTGCCAGCCGAACAGGTACTCGAGCAGCTGATTGATGAGGCCCGAGCGGCCGAAGATCAGGATCAGCCCGAGACCGATCACGAACGGCGGCGTGATGATCGGCAGCACCGTAAGGATGCGCAGCGCCTTCTTGTGCCTGAACCCGGTGCGCGTGGCAATCAGCGCGAAGGCGAGGCCAAGCGCCGTGCAGCCGACCGCGCACAGGAATGCGAGCGTGAGCGTGTTCCACGCCACGCCGCAGCGCGTGTCGCCGACGATGCAGCCGAGGCCCCAGATTTTCTCGGCGAACAGGCGCCCGGGAAGTGCCACGAGCGAGAAGGCACCGGCATTGTCCTGCAGCGCCGAGATCAGGATCCGGATGACCGGGAAGAACGTGAACACGGCGACCAGCGCCGCGACGGTGACCACGCTGGCCGCGACGAACGGATCGCCCTTGAAATAGCCGCGACCGGCGAGCCCCAGCGCGAACAGCATGCCGAACGACGTGACGACGAGCGCGGCGCCCAGGCCCATGCCGAACTGGCCGCGCGGCAGCGCGGGCAGGACCGCGCCCAGCGATTCGAAATACCATCCGGACGGGCCGATCGCGAAGCCCTGGATCAGCAGACCGAGGAAACCGGCGGCGCCGACGGCAATGAGCGCATGCGCGCGCGCCCTGCGGTCGGTCGTCCAGACGGCGAGCGCGGTGCCCGCGACGAGAAGGGCGCCGAGCGGCGCGAGCCACCACTTGCCGTGCAGCAAGACCTGCAGCAACGCAGGCGCCGCTTCCTTCGTCGCGGCGTGCGGGACCCAGCCCAGCGCAAACACGCTGCCCTGCAGCGCGTACCACGGGACGAGCAGGAAGCCTGCCGCGCCGACCGCGAGCCAGAGGAGCACCGGTCGGCGGGGGTCGCTCATCGCGGCGCTTGCGCGATCTCCTTCTCCCAGCGCTCGAGGAGGCGCTTCCTCGTCTCGCTCGAACCGTACTTCGCGAAATCGTAACTGATGACCTTGTATTCGGTCAGGTTCGGCACCATCGCCGGCAGCGCGACGTTCCTGTTGGTCGGGATCGCGTATTCCTTGACGTCGAGCCCGATCTTCTGCGCCTCGGCCGTCAGCGCCCAGTCGACGAACTTCTTCGCGCCGTCGAGGTTGCGCGCGCCCTTGATGATCGCCATCGACCCGATCTCGTAGCCCACGCCCTCGCAGGGCAGCACGGGCTTGACCGGGAAGCCGGCGACGATCTCGTTGATCACGCCGTGCAGCACCGTGCTGCCGACGTAGATCTCACCCTGTTTCACCGCCGTCATCGGTCCGATGCCCGAGCGCGCGTACGAGCTCACGTTGGCGTTGACCGCGCGCATGTACTTGAACGCCTCGTCCTCTCCGAACACCTGGACGAGCGAGGCGAGCATCAGATAGGCGGTGCCGGAAGAATTCGGGTTGCCGAGCATTACCTCGTTCTTGTAGACGGGATCGAGCAGGTCCTTCCAGCACTTCGGGATCGGCAGCTTCTTTTTCGTCTGCAGCTCGGTGTTGTACCCGAGCGCGAGAATGCCGCCGTAGACGCCGGAAACGCGGTTCTGCGACACCTCGCTGATGCGCCGCGCCCAGTCCTGCAACTGATTGAGGTTTGGCGACTGATAGGTCTCCAGCAGGCCGTCCTCCGCCGCCTGCAGGTAGGCGTCGCCGGGGCCTGCCCACCAGATGTCGCCCTTGGGGTTGGCGCGCTCGGCCTTGATCGTCGCAAGCATTTCACCGGTGGCCTTCTGGATCACCGCGACCTTGGTGCCGGTCGCCTTCTCGAAGCCATTGGCCATGCCCTGGCACCATGCCGTGTTCGGCGAACTGCAGTAGAGGTTGAGTTGGCTCGCGGCCGGCGCGGTGGCGAGGAGGGCGGTCGCGGCAGCGACCGCATAGAGCGAGCTGCGAATCATGCAGATCTCCGTTGGCGAAGGGTGCGCCAGTGCGCTGGCCGGGCGATTATCGCCCGAGTGCGGGCTATTTGGCGATCGAGCCGACTTCCTTGTCCCACCGTTCCAGCAGGCGCTTGCGTTCGGCTGACGTGCCGTACTTGGCGAAATCGTAGTTGATGAGCTTGATGTCGGCGAGCTTCGGCGACAGCGGGGAGATCGGCGCACTGACGTTGGACGGGATCTGGAATTGTTTCGTCTCGGCACCGAGCGCCTGTGCCTTCGCCGTCAGCGCCCAGTCGACGAATTTCTTCGCGTTGTCGAGGTTGCGCGCGCCCTTGACGATCGACAACGAGCCGATCTCGTAGCCGGTGCCCTCGCAGGGGGCGACTCCCTTGACTGGAAAGCCGGCCTGCGCCTCGGTGACGGCGTCGTGGATGAACGATACGCTTGCGAGCGTCTCGCCACGCGCGGCCGCCTTGATGGGCGCCACACCGGAGCGCGGGTAGTTGTTGATGTTCCGGTGCAACGCCTTCAGATACTTGAACGCCTCTTCCTCGCCGAACACCTGCACCAGCGTGGCGATCGCGGTGTAGGCAGTGCCGGATGCGTTGGGGTTGGCCATCTGCACTTCGCCGGCGAATTCCGGCTTGACCAGATCCTTCCAGCAGGCGGGTGCCGCAACCTTCTTCTTGGTGAGGAGCTCCGTGTTGTAGCCGATGCCCAGCGCGCCCAGGTAGATGCCGACCGTGCGGTATTTCGACTGCTCGGCTTGTCGCTGCGCCCACGGCTGAAGTTGCGCCAACAGCGGCGACTTGTATTCGTCGAGCAGTCCCTGCTCGGCCGCCTGCAGGTGAGGATCGCCGGTACCGCCGAACCATACGTCGAGCTTCGGATTCGCCTTTTCGGCGGCGATCTGCGCGAACGACTCGCCCGAGCCCTTCAGCGTCATGCCGACCTTGATGCCGGTCTCCTTTTCGAAGGCGACCGCGGCGGCGTTGCACCATTCGGCCTGGACGGGGCAAATCACGTTGAGTGTGTTCTGCGCGAAGACGGGCGCGGCGAATGCAGCCGCGGCGGCGATGGCGGCCACGGCAAGGCGTTTGCGGTTCGGGAGCATGGAGTGTTCTTCCTGTCGTTTCATGCGACGGTGATGCTGGGGGACAGATAGACGTCCTGAATGGCGTTTAGCAACGTCACGCCGTCGCCCATCGGTTTCTGGAATGCCTTGCGGCCGGAGATGAGACCCATGCCGCCCGCGCGCTTGTTGATGACCGCGGTGCGCACCGCGTCGGCGAGGTCGTTCGTGCCGGACGCGCCGCCGGAATTGATCAGGCCCGCGCGGCCCAGATAGCAGTTCGCGACCTGGTAGCGCGCGAGGTCGATCGGATGGTCGGTCGCGAGCTCGGAGTACATCCGCTTGTCGGTCTTGCCGTAGGGATTGTCCTTGGTGTTGAGCGCCAGGTACCCGCCGTTGTTCTCGGGGAGCTTCTGCTTGATGATGTCCGCCTCGATCGTGACGCCCAGATGGTTCGCCTGGCCCGTGAGGTCCGCCGACACGTGGTAGTCCTTGTCGGTCTTGAAAGCCGGATTGCGCAGATAGCACCACAGCACCGTGGCCATCCCCATCTCGTGCGCCGCCGCGAACGCCTGGCTCACCTCGACGATCTGGCGGCCCGACTCGGGCGAGCCGAAGTAGACCGTCGCACCCACCGCCACTGCGCCCAGATCCTTCGCCTGCTTGATCGTGGCGAAGAAAATCTGGTCGTATTTGTTCGGATAGGTGAGGAACTCGTTGTGGTTGAACTTGAGCAGGAACGGGATCCTGTGCGCGTAACGGCGCGAGCACGCGCCGAGCACGCCGAGCGTCGAGGCCACCGCATTGCAGCCGCCTTCGAGCGCGAGCTTGACGATGTTCTCCGGGTCGAAATAAAGCGGATTCTTGGCGAACGATGCCCCGGCGCTGTGCTCGATTCCCTGATCGACAGGCAGGATGGAGAGATAGCCGGTCCCCGCGAGCCGGCCGTGGTCGAAGAGTTGCTGCAGGCTCCGCATTACCGCCGGCGAACGGTCGCTCGGCGCGACGATCCGGTCGACGAAATCGGGACCGGGCAGATGCAGCGATTCCCGGGGGATGCCCTTGCAGACGTGCCGCAGCAGGCCAGCCGCTTCGGCACCCAGAAGTCCCATGATGTCGGTCATTGTCGAATCTCCCTTTCGCGAACAGCCATTTGTGGGCAAGCGGCCATTATCCCGCCACGGGAGCGCGCGGACAACTTGCGCCTGACTTTGCGCGGTGCTCGGGGTCTCATGCCGACCTGCGCTCCAGAAGTACACCCTGCGCCGGATCCCTAATTTGCCCTGTATCATCGCGCACGAATTGGCGCCCTTGGCGCCGAGCAGCATCCGGTCGCGGGCGTCGCCTTCCTCCAACGTGGCGATGCAATTGCGGTCACACAGGAACTTTCCTCGAGGCGATGACTTCTCGCATTTTTCCGCTGCGCCGGTCGGCGCGCGGACTTCCCGCGTCGAGTCCGACGCGCACATTGGGCAGCGACTGCCGGTCGAGAAAGGCGCGCATGGCCATCTCCACAGCGCGCCAGGCGGCCTGCCGGTCGGCCGGCGCACGGGTCGCGAGGCGCAGGAGCAGCCGGTCCGGCGCCGTCTGCAGGATCTGGAAACGCGAAGCCGGCGCGGCGTCCTCGACGACCGTCGTGAGCGCAAGGGGCAGCAAGCGCACGATGCGCCCGTCGGGTGCAGTCATCGCCAGCATGTCGTCGTGCCTGCCCTCGACCTCTATCGCCGGCAGCGGGCTCCCGCACGCGCACCTCCCGGGGTTGACGATGACGCTGTCGCCGAGATCGTAACGGATGATCGGCTGCACGCGGTTGGCGAGATTGGTGAGCAGCACCGTTCGCGACGGTACTCCCGGCGGCGTCGGACGAAAATCGTCGTCGACCGGCTCGAGCAGCACCCAGTCGGCGTTGACGTGCAACCAGCCCTCGTCGCATCCGAACGCCATGCTCATGCACTCCGACGCGCCGTATTCGTTGACGACCGGGCATCCGAACGCGGCCTCCATCCCGACGCGCACGCTCGGGGGCAGGCGTTCGCCGCCCGACCACAGGCTCACGGGGTCGATCTCGAGTCGCCCGGCTTTCCTCTCGTCGGCCAGCAGCGAAAGCATCGTCGGGTAGCTCGCGACGAAGGCGGGCCGATAGGCATTGAGTTCTGCGACCAGCTGCGGCAGCGGATCCATTATCGAGAAGCCACGCGCCGCGATCCACGGGTTGTTCCTGGTCAGGCGTTGCCATGACGCGATGCTGGCGAAGTGATCGCCCGTCGCGGCGATCAGGGCGGCCCGTCCGCCCCGTGCCGCGATGCGCCACGCATGTACGGCGGCAAATCGCGCGGGATCGAGGTGCACGGCCATCAGTGCGTCGAAGGTTTCCAACGCATCGTCATCCTGCACGTAGATCCCAGGTTCGCCGGTGCTGCCCGAACTCTTCCAGATCACATAGCGGCCGAGATAGCGCTCGCCAATGTGCTCCCGATCCGCGAGGAAAGCGGTGACGCCGGCCAAGTCCAGCGCAGGATCGGTCACCCAGTCGTCGAAGCGATTCATCAGCGCTCGTTTGGTCACCACGGGCAGCGCGGCGGGGTCGAGCCTTCCGGCCGGGAGTCCGCGATAGGCATCCCGGTAGAAACGGGACCGCTCGCGCGCGAACGCCACCAATGCATCGAAGCGATTGCGGCTGGCGGCGGCGATCGCCGTTCCGCCTGCAGCACGCGTCCACCAGATGTCGCCGAGACGCGAATACCACGACCAGCAATCGACCGAGGCGCGGATCGGATCCCAGGCGAGGCCGCGTTTCGCTTTGGGCCGGGCGTTGGCGAGTCTCGTCTCGTGCATGTGCGCAGCCTGCGACGGCGGTGAATTCGGGTACATGTCAGCGGCCTCCCCCACGGGTTCTCCGGCGGCAAGCGCTGCATGGCGGGAGGATATCGGTCGAGCGTCCATGGCATTGTCGTGGGCCCAACGTACGTCGATACACGGTAATCGCAATCCGGATCCGCCGCGTTGACCGCTGTCAACGTCCGGCCCGCGGCGCGACGCGCGCCCTAATGCCTGCCCCCGCCGACCGTCAGGTGCGGTCCCCGGCGGCGCCAGTGTGGCGAGCGACAGCAAGTCACCGGTGATCGGGCCATCGGGCGCATACCGCCGAAACACCCGCTTGCGGCCGGGCCAGGTCACCTTCCCCTCCGAGCGCTTGCGTCGCGCCTGTCCTTCGTACTCCTCCAGCTTGTCGGCGCAGTCGAGGTACGGCGCATCGGCCGACGTGTTCGGACGCGTGCCGACGCCGAAGCCGTCGATCGGTGCCCGCTCACCGACCAGTTCCCGCAGCCGGTACTCGTCCAGATTGCCGCTGGCGAGGATCGTGATGCCGGTGAGCCCTGCCGCATCGACGTCGCCGGTGAAGCGAAAATTCGCCAACGAGTCGACGAACTCGGGCGTGAATCGCCGCGAGGCCGCGAGCCATGCCAGATCGTCGTCGGTAAGCCGCAGTCCCGCGAGATAGTTCAGCGCCTGCGCCAGTCCGGCGACCAGCAGGAAATTGCGGTGCGGCGGCAGCTTCCGCGCGAACAGTTCGAACACCGCGGGGCCGTTCATCCGTTGCCGGAAATAGGCCTGGTGCATGGTCAGCTCGTAGAGATCGGTGAGCAGAACGCCGGAATCCAAGTTGCCCGCCTCCTTCGCGAATCGCGGCCTGAACCCGTTTCCCTGTGCTGGGCGGCCGCACGTTTATCATGGGCCGCGCATGTCGCACGTTGTTGACACGCGTCAAACGCACGGCCGGGGCGGAGGAACAGACTCTATCGAGAGATCCGTGTGCACGAGTGGCGGGGTCGGCGGCTGAGGCGTCCGCCGTGGCGGTACGCACCGTTTGGACCGCGATGGCTTGGGAACATTTTCCGCATGGCGCGGACATCGGCGTGCGTGGCATTGGCGCATCGCGAGGCGTGGCGTTCGAGGAGGCTGCGCTCGCCATGATGGCGGTGATCACCGATCCGGAGCGCGTCGCCGCGGAAACGGCGATCCAACTGCATTGCGAGGCGCCCGACGACGAATTGCTGCTCGCCGACTGGCTCAATGCGCTGATCTACGAAATGGCGACGCGCGGCATGTTGTTTCGCCGTTTCGCGGTGACGTTGCACGAGCATGCGCTCGAGGCCAGGGTTTGGGGCGAGCCGATTGATCGCGAGCGGCACAAGCCCGCGGTCGAGGTCAAGGGGGCGACCTACACGGCCTTGTCCGTGGCGCGCCGCGACGACGGGACCTGGATCGCCCAGTGTGTCGTCGACGTCTGAGAGCGAAGGCGATGGATCCGGGACGGCTGCAACGCATCAACGACTGCGAATGGGTGCTGCCGCAGACGCGGACGATGCGTGTTCCCGGCGTCATCTTCGCCGACGAGGCGCTCATCCGTGAGATGGACGACAAGGTCCCGGAGCAGGTCGCCAATGTCGCCACGCTCCCCGGCATCGTCAAGGCATCGTTCGCTATGCCAGACGCCCATTGGGGTTACGGATTTCCGATCGGCGGGGTAGCCGCGTTCGATCCCGACGAGGGCGGTGTCATTTCCGCCGGCGGGGTGGGTTTCGACATCTCCTGCGGAGTGCGCACGCTCCTGTCGGGCTTGACGTGCGCGCAGATCGAACCGGTCAAGCGGCGGCTTGCCGACGTACTCGCCGAGCGCATTCCCGCGGGAGTGGGCAGCACCGGTGCGCTCTCGCTCACCACCGACGAGATGGACGCGATGCTGCGCGGCGGCGCGTGCTGGGCAGTCGAGCGGGGCTACGGGTATCCGGAGGACCTCGCGCGCACCGAGGAGCACGGCACGATGGCGGGAGCAGAACCGCAGCACGTGTCCGCCGCCGCCAAGCGTCGGCAGCGCAACGAGATGGGCACGCTCGGCTCGGGCAACCACTACCTAGAGGTGCAGCACGTCGTCGAGCTGTACGACGGGTCGACGGCCGAGGCCTTCGGGCTCCACGCGGGCGACGTCGTCGTCAGCATCCATTGCGGGTCACGCGGCCTCGGACATCAGATCGGCACCGAGTTCCTGCGGGAGATGGCGGTGACGGCCGTGGCCGCAGGCATCACGCTGCCCGACCGCGAGCTCGCCTGTGCGCCCATCCGGTCGCCCGCAGGCGAGCGCTACCTCGGCGCGATGCGCGCGGCGATCAACTGCGCGCTGGCGAACCGGCAGATTCTCACGCATCTGGTGCGCGGGGTCTTCCAGGCCGTGCTGCCCGGAACGAAACTTGCGCTGCTCTATGATGTTTCGCACAACACCTGCAAGGTCGAGCGGCACGTCGTCGACGGCAGGCTGCGCGAGGTGTACGTGCACCGCAAGGGCGCAACCCGGGCGTTCGGTCCGGAGCATCCGGACTTGCCGGACGCGTTGCGCGCGACCGGTCAACCGGTGCTGATCGGCGGCAGCATGGGCACCGCATCGTACGTCCTGGTCGGCACGCGTCGGGGCATGCAGGAGGCTTTCGCATCCGCGTGTCACGGCGCAGGCAGGAGCATGAGCCGGCACGAGGCCACGCGGCGCTGGCAAGGGCGCAGGGTCGTGGACGATCTCGCCGGGCGCGGCATCCTGATCCGCAGCCCGTCGCTGCGCGGCGTGGCCGAAGAGGCTCCCGGCGCGTACAAGGATGTGTCCGCGGTTGTCGACGCGGCCGACCGCGCGCAACTGGCACGCAAAGTCGCGCGGCTCGAGCCGCTGGTCTGCATCAAGGGGTGACGACGCGATGAACGTACGGGAGCTCCGGCTGTTCGCGCTCGCTGCGAGCCGCGCGTTTGGTGAGGCGGTGAGCGCGAGACTGGCCATTCCGCTCAGTGCACACGAGGAGCGCGAGTTCGAGGACGGCGAGCACAAGGCACGGCCGCTCGTCAGCGTGCGGGGGGCCGACGTCTTTGTCATCCATTCCCTCTACGGCGAAACAGGGGCGAGCGCGAACGACAAGCTCGTCCGGCTGCTGCTGTTCATCGGTGCGCTCAAGGACTCGGCCGCCGGCCGTGTCACCGCCGTCGTCCCCTATCTCGCCTACGCGCGCAAGGACCGCAAGACGAAACCGAGGGATCCGGTCACGACGCGCCACATTGCCTGCCTGTTCGAGGCGGTCGGCGCCGACGGCATCGTCACGCTCGACGTGCACAACCTCGCGGCGTTCCAGAACGCCTTCCGCTGCCGCAGCGAGAACCTCGAGGCGAATGCGCTGTTCGTCGGCCACTTCGCACCGCTGCTGTATGACACGCAGGTCGCCGTCGTGTCGCCGGATGCCGGCGGCATCAAGCGCGCCGAGCAGTTCCGCAACCGCCTGACGGAAACGCTGGGGCGGCCCGTCGGCGCCGCGTTCGCCGAGAAGTACCGCAGCGCCGGCGTGGTCACCGGCGACGCGCTGGTCGGCGACGTCGGTGGCAAGGTCGCGATCATCGTCGACGACCTGATCAGCGCCGGCACGACGATCGCGCGGGTGGCGCAGGCGTGCCGCGACCAGGGCGCGACGCGGATCCTGGCCGCTGCTTCCCACGGCCTCTTCGCCGGAGCCGCCAACGACGTGCTGGCGGCGAGCGTCGTCGAGCAAATCGTGGTCACCGACAGTGTGCCGCCGTTGCGCGTGACCGCCCCCGGGCTGAAGGCGAAGCTCGTGCACGTCAGCACCGCGAGCCTGTTCGCCGAGGCGATCCGCAGGATCCACGAGGGCGGGTCGATCGTCGAGCTGCTCGGCTCCTGAGCCTCGGCGGTCGCCCTCGACTCACGCGCCGCACTGCGCGATGTGGCTGCCGGCGAGCCGGAGATACTCGCGCGCCTGGGTCGTCCATTTCGACGGATTGGTCAGCGACCGTTCCTTCAGGTGCCAAATCGCGATCTTCGCGCGGAGGCACGCGCGATAGCTCTGGTGTGGATTGACGCGAATCATGATGTGTCGCGCCCCCAGGGTGCGGCGATGCGGGTGGACCTCAAGGATGCCCCCGCGCCCGCGCACGATCGGCCAGGCGCGTCGAACCGTGGCCGAATCCCACTCCTGGCCAAGATCTCGCACGATGGGTTGATCCTGGTCAACTCGCATCGGCACAGTGGGGCTACGCTGACGCCGTAAAGGCCCCTCGGGGCGAGGGGAGACCGACGGGTTCCCGACGCGAGGAGGCAGGGACATGACGACACTCACTTCGCAGCAGACAAGGCTACTGGAGACCCGCCTGCTGGCGCAGAGGAGCGGTGTGCTGACCGAGGCGCGCGCCGAGTTGGCGCACGCGACGGAGCATTCGTACGCGGCCATCGCCGGAGAAGTTCCTGACTTCGGCGACCAGGCCATGGCGTCGTCGCTGGCCGACTACGAAAATGTGATCGCGCGTCGCCACGTCGAGTCGGTCAAGGAAATCGACGATGCGCTCCTGCGCATCAAGGCGCACGGGTTCGGTAAGTGCGCGGGCTGCGGCACCGACATCGGATTCGCCCGGCTGCGGGCGTTTCCCGCCGCCAGGCGCTGCGTGCCCTGCCAGAGCCTGCACGAAAGGACTTTTGCAGGCAGCGCGACGACGACGATGTAGTACGGTATGGGCACGGACCGGAGGCATGGTCCGGTTCGTGGCGTTGACGCGCATTGCGATAGTGGCCGGCGGTGCCTTGAATCCGCCTGATGTACCCACATATCGCCGGCATGGAGCTTAGCCGGAAACTGCAGAGGCCTGCGCGGATCACGGGATGCCGAGGGGTACGGCTGTGAGCGCGCATCTGCGCGTAGTCTGTCCCCACTGCGACACGACCAACCGCGTGCTGCGCGAACGCCTGGACACCGGCACGAATTGCGGCAGCTGCAAGCAGGCGCTGTTGCCCGGTCGTCCGATTGAACTCACCGCGGCGAATTTCGACCGCCATGTCGCGGGCAACGATCTGCCCCTGGTCGTGGATTTCTGGGCGCCCTGGTGCGGGCCCTGCCGGATGATGGCGCCAGCATACGAGCGGGCCGCCGCGCAGCTTGCGGATCAGGCGCGGATCGCGAAGCTCGACACCGAGAGCGAGCCCGCGATCGCGACCCGCTTCGGCATCCGCAGCATACCGACGCTCATAGCGTTCCGGAACGGGCTTGAAGTGGCGCGGCAGTCGGGTGCCATGGACCTGCCCGGCCTGCTGCAGTGGATCAGGGCCAGCGCCTGACAGGCGGACCCGCATGACGACGAGAAATCCGACGGATTGGATGTGGGCGCAGGCCTGCGAGTTGATCGACGAGGCCGAGCGCATGCACCGGCAGTTTTTCCGCCTCGCCGCTTCCGAGCGAACCCGGGCGACATGGGAGCCGCCGGTTGACGTGTTCGAGGACGAGTTCGAGTTCATCGTCCTCGTCGCACTGCCAGGCGTGCCGGCCCATCGGATCGAGGTGACCACGGAATCGGGCGAGCTTGTGCTGCGCGCCGAACGCAACCTGCCGTTCGCGGGATCGCGGCGCGCGGTGCGGAGGCTGGAGATTCCCTATGGGTATTTCGAGCGGCGCATCCGGCTGCCCGACGCAAGTCTCGATGCAGGTACGCCCGAAATGCGGGATGGCTGCCTGATCCTGCGGCTGCGCAAGACGGGCGCAACGAGGAACGTATGAACGAATCGACCAACCCAACCGACAGGCCGATCAGCGCCGATGCTGGCCCGCGCGTCGCAGCAGCCGACACGCCGGAGACGCGGGCCGACGGCACAGGCGCATCGCGTCCTCTCCCCGACGACGCGCTGATCATCGTGCCGGTGCGCAACGTCGTGTTGTTCCCGGGGATGGTGTTTCCGCTCACCGTGGGACGCGAACGCTCGCGCGCCGCGGTGTACGAGGCGGTGCACCTGCAGCGTCCTCTCGGCGTGCTGCTGCAAAGCAAGCCCGACGCGGACCTGCCTGGGCCGGATGAGCTGCATCAGGTCGGCACCACGGCCAATCTGATTCGTTACATCACGGCGACCGACGGCGCGCATCACGCCATCTGCCAGGGTGTGCAGCGCTTCCGCGTGCTGCAGTTCCTCGAGGGCTATCCGTTCATGGCGGCGCGGGTGGAGCTCATCGCCGAATCCGCGCAAGCGGGCCCGGACATCGAGGGTCGCGCCCAGGGTCTCAAGGAGCGGGCGACGGAGATACTGCAGCTCCTGCCGCAGGTGCCCGAGGAGGTGGTGTCGGCACTGCAGGGCGTCGAAAGCGCGCCGCGGCTCGCGGACTTCATCGCCGGATTGATGGACATCGGCGCCGAGGAAAAGCAGGCACTGCTGGAAACCTTCGACCTCAGGGCGCGGCTCGACAAGCTGCTGGACCTGCTCGCGCACCGCATCGAGGTGCTGAAGGTCTCGCGCGAAATCGCCGAGCGCACGAAAGGCTCGATCGACGACAGCCAGCGCAAGCACCTGCTGCGCGAGCAGATGCGCACGATCCAGAAGGAGCTTGGGGAAGGTGACGAAGGCGCGGCAGAGATCGCCGAGCTCGATCGTGCGATCACGGCGGCCGGGATGCCCGCGGAAGTGGAAAGGCAGGCGCGCAAGGAGTTGAAGCGTCTCGAGCGGATGCCGGAGGGCGCAGGCGAACACTCGATGATCCGCACGTATCTCGACTGGCTGATCGAGCTGCCGTGGGCCGCCGGCGCCGAGGCGGGCGTTGACATCGCGGAGGCGCGGCGCATCCTCGACGAGGATCACTACGGCCTCGACAAGATCAAGAAGCGCATTCTCGAATATCTCGCGGTCCGCAAACTCAATCCGTCGGGCAGAAGCCCGATCCTCTGCTTTGCCGGACCGCCTGGCGTGGGCAAGACGTCGCTCGGCCAGAGCATCGCCAAGGCGACCGGGCGGCAGTTCGTGCGCCTCAGCCTGGGCGGCGTGCACGACGAGGCGGAAATCCGCGGTCACCGGCGCACGTACATCGGTTCGCTTCCCGGCAACATCATCCAGAGCGTGCGCAAGGCGGGCACGCGCAACTGCGTGCTGATGCTGGACGAAGTCGACAAGCTCGGCGCCGGCGGTTTTCACGGCGACCCGGCCTCGGCGCTGCTCGAAGTGCTCGACCCCGAGCAGAACGCGACATTCCGCGACAACTATCTGGGGGTGCCCTTCGATCTGTCCGGCGTGATGTTCGTGTGCACCGCCAACGTGCTCGACACGATACCGGGCCCGCTGCGCGACCGGATGGAGATCATCCAGCTGCCGGGCTACACCGCGCAGGAGAAGCTGCAGATCGCGCGGCGCTATCTCGTCGCGCGCCAGCTCGCGGCGACGGGCCTCACCGCGGAGCAGTGCTCGATTGACGACGACGCGCTGACGGCGATCATCGATGATTACACGCGGGAGGCCGGCGTGCGCAATCTCGAGCGCGAGATCGGCAACGTCTTCCGCAATGTCGCGGTGCGCGTCGCCGAAGGCGGGGCGCAGCAGGTGGCGGTGGGCCCCGACGACCTCGCGACCATCCTGGGCCCCCGCAAGTTCGAGGCCGAGGTCGCGATGCGAAGCGGTGTGTCCGGGGTCGCCACGGGACTCGCGTGGACCCCGGTGGGCGGCGACATTCTGTTCATCGAGGCCACGCGCATGCCGGGAGCAGGGAAGCTGATCCTGACCGGACAGCTGGGTGACGTGATGAAGGAGAGTGCGCAGGCGGCACTTTCTCTCCTCAAGGCACACTCGCGCGACCTCGGCATCGCGCCGGAGGCGCTCGACAAATCCGACATCCACGTCCACGTTCCGGCCGGGGCGACGCCCAAGGACGGCCCGAGCGCGGGCGTGGCGATCTTCGTCGCGCTTGCTTCGCTGCTCACGGGGCGGCTCGTGCGCAACGATGTCGCGATGACCGGCGAGATCAGCCTGCGCGGGCTCGTGCTGCCGATCGGCGGCGTCAAGGAGAAGGTGTTGGCCGCGTTGCGCGCCGGGATCGGCACCGTGTTGCTGCCTGCGCGCAATCGCCGCGATCTCGAGGACATCCCGGCCGATGCGCGGGAGAAGCTCACGATCGTGTGGGTCGAGCACGTGGACGAGGCGATCGCCGCGGCGCTTTCGCCGGCGGCGATGGAGACCGCGCCGGCCTGAACGTTGCTGCATTGCAGCACGATTCTTCTCGCGGAAGATGAGCCATCATTGACAGGTGTCAAAGCAGCGCGCGCATCGGCGCGTACCGTGTAGAGCACAAGAAGAAGAAACCGGTGCCGGGAAAGCCACACATGAGGAGCTGAAAATGTCTGCGCTTCACACCACGTCATCGCGCCACCCACGCGGCAAGTCCACCCTCCCGCCGGTTGCTTCGCCCGCCGCTTCTGCCACGCCCGGGATCATTGCGGAAATGGCATCGCAGATCGCGACGGAGCGTTCGATCGAACCCGAAGCGAAGTGGCTGATGATCGCGGAGGCGGCGTACTACTGCGCCGAGAAGAGAGGATTCGAGCCCGGCCACGAGCTGGACGACTGGCTCGAGGCGGAAGCCCGGATCGATGTCCTGACCTCCAAGTAGCCGTCGCCGTGCCGGCGGCTGCACCGTGCAGAGCAACGCCACCGAGGCGGACATGCTCGAGGCTCTCGTCCACCTGGGCCCGGCCAGGCCGCCGACCGGCTCGCTGACCAAGAACACGCTCGCGCTGATCCTGGCCGGCGGCAGGGGCAGTCGCCTCCGGGAACTGACCAATTGGCGAGCGAAGCCGTCACTGCCGTTCGGTGGCAAGTTCCGGATCATCGATTTCGCGCTGTCGAACTGCGTGAACTCCGGCATTCGCCGCGTCGGGATCTGCACGCAATACAAGGCACAGAGCCTCATCCGTCACGTGCAGCGCGGCTGGAGCTTCCTGGACGGGCGCTTCGACGAGTTCGTCGAACTCCTGCCGGCGCAGCAGCGGATCGAGGCGAACTGGTATCTGGGCACGGCCGACGCGGTCTACCAGAACCTCGACATCCTGCGCCGCCACGATCCGGAGCACGTGCTGATCCTGGCGGGGGACCACGTCTACAAGATGGATTACGGCCGCATGCTCGAGGACCACGTCCGTGCCCGGGCAAAGATGACGATCGCCTGCATCGACGTCCCACTGGGCGAGGCGTCTTCTCTCGGCGTGATGGCCGTCAACACCGAGGGCAGAGTCGTGGGATTCGAGGAGAAACCGTCATCGCCGGTGCCGGCCCCGGGTCGACCGGACCGCGCACTGGCGAGCATGGGCATCTACGTGTTCGACGCCGCGTTTTTGTATGACGAACTGGTCCGCGACGCCGATGATGCCAATTCGAGCCACGACTTCGGCAAGGACATCATCCCTCGCCTCCTGCGGCAGGGGGCGCGCGTCTGCGCCCATGACTTTGCCGACAGCTGCGTCAACATGAACGACGGCGTCCCCTATTGGCGCGATGTGGGTACCATCGATGCCTACTGGGAAGCCAACATCGCGCTGACGCAGGTCGTGCCGCAGCTGAATCTCTACGGCACGGACTGGCCGATCTGGACGTACCAGGAACAGCTGCCGCCCGCGAAGTTCGTCTTCGACGACGACGACCGGCGCGGCACGGCGATCGATTCGATAGTAGCCAGCGGCTGCATCATCAGTGGCTCGACCGTGCGGCGTTCACTGCTCTTCTCGAATGTCCACGTCCACGACTACTGCACGATCGAGGATTCGGTGATCCTCCCCAGTGTCGACGTGGGCCGCCACACCGTGCTGAGGAAGGCGGTCGTCGACAAGCATTGCCGGCTGCCCGAGGGACTGACGGTCGGGCTCGACGCGGAGGCGGACCGGCGGCGCTTCCACGTGACCGGACGCGGCGTCACCCTGGTCATTCCCGAAATGCTCGGCCAGCAGGTGCATCACCTGCGCTGACGCTGCCGTGGAGTGGGGGCGGGCCGAACAGCGCGGCACGCATGCGTTCTGCGGCAGGTCAAGAGCGAGCGCGGCGGGCCGCGAAATCGGCAATCGCCCGCATGGCGGACGGCGTCTGCCAAATCGCCTCGGCGTCGACGCTGACCTTCCGCCGCCAGTTTGGCCGCTCGAGGTCCGTTCCCGGGAGGTTGACGGCCGCGGTTTCGCCGGCGAGGTCGTCGGCCTGCAGCAGCACCACCGCTGAAGTTGAGACGCCGGCGTAGCGATGGAGCGCCGCCGTGATCCCCGGATCGTGCGGCGCGTCCGTGCTGATGGGCGTGCCATTCGTGACGCCGGCCCCGGCCATTGCGTCGGCCAGCGCGTGCCGGGCCGCGCCACGCTCGGCCAGGGCGTGCGCGGCGCCATCCGCGTCCAGCAGTCCCAGCGCCCGCTTCTCGGCGATGTCCGCGCCGGTCCACCAGCCGGCAATCGTCGGCAGGTCGTGCGTCGACACGCAAGCCACCGCGTTTGCCGGGTAGCGCGAAGGGGCGGCGAAACCCGCGCCGTCGCGCTCGAACCAGAGCACGCGATAGGACAGGATGTCGACCGCCGCCAGGCGCTCGCGGAAGCCCTCGGGTACCGTCCCCAGATCCTCACCGACCACGAGACAGCGGGCGCGGGCGCTCTCGGCCGCCAGCACCGCAAGCAGGGCGTCGAGCGGATACCGGACGTACGCGCCGTCGGCCGCGGCCGCGCCGTCTGGAATCCAGAACAGCCGCGACAGCCCCATCACGTGATCGATCCGCAATGCGCCCGCGTGCCGCATGTTGGCGGCGACGAGATCGCCGAACCCGGCGCACGCGGACGCGAGGAGCGCCTCGGGATTCGGCGGCGGGAGGTTCCAGTTCTGGCCGGCCATCGAGAACGGATCCGGCGGAGCGCCGATCGCCACGCCGCGCGCGAAGGCTGACGGATCGGCCCACACCTCGGCGCCGTCCGGCGCGGCGCCGACGGCGAGATCGCGAAAGAATCCGAGCGCGAGGCCGCGCTCGCGCGCGTGGCGTGCAGCGGCCGCGAGTTGACGGTCCGCAAGCCATTGCTGGTACAGGGCGAAACGGACCTGGTGCGCATGTGCACCCGCAAAATCGGCGATACCGGGCGCGTCGGGCTCGCGCAAGGGACGCGGCCACTCGTGCCAGGGCACCCGCGGATGCAGTGCGGCGATGGCCTCGAACAGCGCGAACCGGCGCAGCGTTGCACCACCGGAGAGGACAAAGCGATCGAACTCGGCGACGAGCGGTTCATCGGCCGCGCGTAGCTCGAAGCGCCCGAAGCATGCCCGCAGCACCGCGCGTTTCAGGTGCCCGACCGCGGTGTAGTCGACACTGGTCCGCGCCGAAAGCGCCGCGAAGAGCGGGCCGTTTTGCGCGAGCAGCGCGCGGGCATCCTCCGATGCGGCGACGTCGGGCACGCGATCGAGGTCGATGTAGAGAGGATCGAGAAAACGGCGGTCCGAAGGATGGTAGGGGCTCGCGCGCTCCCGATCCTCGGCGAAGAGCGTGTGCAGCGGATTGATGCCGACGATGCTGCCTCCCGCCCGCGCGGTGACCTCGGCCAATGCGGACAGCGTCGTGAAGTCGCCGATGCCCTGATCGCCGCGGCGGTGCAGCGCATAAAGGTGCGCGGCGAGGCCGAAGCGGCGCCCGCCGTCGCGAATTTCCGAAGGCACGAAGCATCGAGCGGGAGCGACGACCACGCGGCAGGTGTGGCGTGGATCCTCATCCCAGCGAAGCGTGTGGTAGCCGGCCGGCAGCGGTGGCAGGGAAAGCATCCACTGGCTGACCATGCGTCCGTCAACGGCAGTTATCGCGTTCGCGGGCAACTCGTCGCACGCAAAGGGCAGCGCATGTTCCGTTCCGTCCTCCTGCTGCAGGCGGAGCAGCACGCGACGATGCCGGCTTTCCCACGGCAGCGCAATGGTGACCGCCGCGGACGATCCCTCGCGCGCGACGACCATCGCCGGCAGCACGCGACGCTCCCGCGCATCGGCGATTGCCGAGAGGCGCAGGCGAGCTTCGCCGGTCGATTCCGCCGCGAGGCCCATTGCCGCGAGCAAAGCGCGCTTCGTGTCGGCGCCGACAATGTGCCGCCCGCCGGACATATCCCACCATTCGCCGGCGATGCCGGCGGCGGTCGCCAGGCGGTCGAGCGTTTCGGCCTCGACACCCGTGCCCCGGCGTCGCGGCGTATTATCCGGTTCTTCCGCGAGGAGAACCACCGACCGGGCAGCCACGAGCGTGCTGCCGTCCGCCAACGCAGTCGCGGACTCGGCGAACCCGGCGGGCAGCGCGGTATCGATGGCGCGACGCCACGCGAAGCCTTCGCGCGCGTCGGGCCAACGCACGTCGATCGGTAGCGCCCCGGCGTTGAACGCGATCGCGACGCGGTCGGCGGCCCGCTTCCCGGCTGGGTCCGCATAGACGATCGCGACAAGGGCACGGCCCTCCGGATGCGCCCAATCGTCACCGTTCATGGCACGACCGTCCGGATGACGCCACTCGATGTCCGGGAAGCCGCTCGCGTCCACGGGCGCCCCGGTGAGCCAGCGCTCGGCGCGCAATGCGGGGTGCCGCTTGCGCAGCGCGATCAATTGCACGACGAAGGCGATCAGCATGGAATCAGCCGTCCCCCAGTCGATCCATGTCAGCGGGTTATCCTGTGCATACGCGTTGTTGTTGCCCCGCTGGGTGCGCCCAAGCTCGTCGCCCATCGCGAGCATCGGCGTTCCCCGCGACAGCAGCAGCGTCGCGAGCAGGTTGCGGATGTCGCGCTCGCGCGCGGCGCGGATTCCGGAGTCGTCCGTCGGCCCTTCGACGCCGTGATTCCACGACCAGTTGGCATCGCCGCCGTCGCGGTTGTCCTCGCCGTTCGCCGCGTTGTGCTTCGCGGCGTACGTCACGAGATCGGCGAGGGTGAAGCCATCGTGCGCGGTGACGAAATTGACCGACCGCGACGGGGGACGCGAGCGTGGAGCGAAGACGTCGGCGGAACCCGCGAAGCGCGTCGCGAGCTCGCCGGTGAGCCCCGCGTCGCCGCGCCAGAACCGCCGCACGGTGTCGCGATACCGGTCGTTCCACTCCCCCCATCCCGGTGGAAACGCGCCGAGCCGATGCCCGCCGGGCCCGACGTCCCATGGTTCCGCGAGCAGCTTGAGGTCGCGCAGCACGGGATCCTGCGCGATCGCCTGCAGGAGCGGCGCCGACGGGTCAAATCCATGATCGAAGCCGTTGTCGCGGCGGCCGAGGGTCGTCGCGAGGTCGAAGCGGAAGCCGTCGACGCCCGCGGCTTCCGCGTAGTAGCGCAGCACGTCCAGCGCGAGGCGGAGCACGGGAGCCCGATCCAACGCAAGGGTGTTACCGCAGCCGGTGTCGTCGATGTAGCGAGTAGCATCGTCGGGCAGCGTCCGGTAGTAGCTCGCGTTGTCGAGACCACGCAGCGACACCGTTGGCCCGAGTGCATCGCCCTCGCCGGTATGGTTGAGAACGATGTCCAGGATCACTTCGATGCCGGCCGCGTGCAGCGCCGTCACGCAGGCGCGCAATTCGCCGATGCCGCCCGGCGCGAGCCGCGGATCGGGCACGAACAGCGCAACGGGGTTGTAGCCCCAGTAATTGGTCAGCCCCGCGCGCGCGAGATGGCGCTCGTCGATTGCTGCCGCGATCGGCATCAGCTCGACGGTCGTGACGCCGAGCCGCGTCAGGTGCGCAAGTGCGGCCGGGTGGACGAGGCCCGCGCAGGTGCCGTGGAGGGCCTCCGGCACGCCCGGATGCGCCCGCGTGAAGCCGCGCACGTGCAGCTCGTACAGGATCGTGTCGGGCCACGGCACGTGCGGTCGACCGGCCGCCACCGGATCCGGACACGGCGTCACGATCCCCTTGGGCACGAACGGCGCGCTATCGGTGCAGTTCCGCGTACCGCGGTCGTCGCCACCGCCGGTCAATGCCGGATCGTAGGCAAAGGCCCGGTCGAGCGCCCGCGCGTACGGATCGACGAGCAGCTTCGCGGCATTGAAGCGGTGACCCGCGCGCGGGTCGTACGGGCCGTGCGCCCGCACGCCGTAGCGATCGCCTGCCGCGACACCACCGACGAAGCCGTGAAACACGTCGCCGTTGCGTTCCGGCAATGCGACCCGCTCGATCTCGCGCTCACCGCCCGCGTCGAAAAGGCAGAGCTCGATCGCTGTCGCGTGCGCTGAGAAAACGGCGACGTTCGCGCCACTGGGCCCCGGGGTGACGCCGAGCGGCTCTGGGCTGCCGGGTCCGACGTCGCGCATCGTCAGGCCGTGCCGCGCGCCGCGAGCTCGCGAAAGAGCGCCGCGTATCGCTGCGCGGGACGGGTCCAGCCGACGTCGGTCGCCATCGCACGCGATTGCATCCGTCGCCACAGCGCGGGGTCACGCCGCAGCGCAATGGCACGGCCGATCGCGAATTCGAGATTCTGGCGCGTCACCGGCGCGAACTGGATGCCCGTCCCCGCACCCGCGGCCAGCGCCATTTCGTTCGCGTCGACGACGGTGTCCGCAAGGCCGCCGACGCGCGCCACGACCGGAATGGTGCCGTAACGCAGCGCGCAGAGCTGGGTTAGGCCGCAGGGCTCGAAGCGCGAAGGAACGAGCAGGGCGTCGGCGCCGGCCTGCACGAGATGCGCGACCGACTCGTCGTAGCCCGTCAGTGCGGCGACGCGACCGGGAAAGCGGGCAGCCGCCGCGGCGAATCCATCTTCGAGCGCTTTGTCGCCCGATCCCAGGAGCGCGAGCTGTGCGCCGCGGCCGGCGAGGGACGGCAGTGCCTCGAGCAGGAGGTCCATCCCCTTCTGCAACGTCAGCCGGCTCACCACCCCGCAGAGAAAGGCCGTCGGCTCGGCGTCGAGGCCGAAGCGCGCCTGCAGCGCCGCTTTGTTCGGCACGCGCCTTGCGTAGTGCATCCGGTCGAAACAGGCGGCGATATGAGCGTCGGTCGCGGGATTCCATACCGTGTCGTCGATCCCGTTGCGGATGCCCTCGAGCACCTCGGCGCGCTGGCGCAGGAGCCCGTCGAGCCCCATTCCGCCCTCGGGCGTGCGGATCTCCGCCGCATAGGTGGGCGACACCGTGGTGATGCGGTCGGCCAGCGCGAGCCCGGCCTTGAGGTAGCTGATCGTGCCGTGGTATTCGACACCGTCGATCGACCAGGCGTGAGGTGGCAATCCGATCGTCGCCAACAGCGCGCGCGGGAATTGACCCTGGAACGACAGGTTGTGCACCGTCATGACCGTGCGCGGCCGCGCCGTTCCGCCGTAGTGGAGCAGCGCCGGGACGAGGCCCGCCTGCCAGTCGTGGGCCTGCACGACGTCGGGCGCATAGCCCGCGACGCTTCCGAGCGCGATCGCGACGCCGCACTGGGCAAGCGCGGCGAAGCGTGCCGCGTTGTCGGGCCACTCTTTCCCGTCAGGTCCGAGATACGGATTGCCGGGACGCCCGTATAGGTGGGGCGCGTCGAGCACGAAGAGATCGAGGCCTTCTGCGTGTGCCGCGAGCAGCCGGGCCGGCCCGCCCTGCAGGCGCGCGAACCGGTGGACGGTCTCGGCGTTGCGCAGCGCCGCGATGACCGCGGGATAACCCGGCACCAGCGTGTGTGTGGCGATGCGCTCCTGCGCGAGCGCCGGCGGCAGCGCGGCGACCACGTCCGCGAGGCCGCCGGTCTTGACCAGCGGGTAGACCTCGGACGCGACGGAGAGGACGTTGAGGCCGGTCACTGGCCCAGCCGATCGATCATGGGCTGCGTTATCAGGCAGATGCCGAGCGGCGAGCGGCGGAAGCGCGCCGCGTCGACTTCCGGATCCTCGCCGACGACGAGGCCCGCGGGAATCCTGACGTCGGCGTCGACGATCACGTTGGTGAGCCGCGCGCCCCGCGCGATGTCCACGTAGGGGAGGATGACCGCATTGCGGACGGTGCCGTAGGAATGCAGGTGGACGCCGGTGAACAGCAGCGAATGCTGGAGCAGGGAGCCGGAAACGATGCAGCCGCCCGAGATGAGCGACGAGATGCCCATGCCGCGGCGGCCATCCACGTTGTGCACGAACTTCGCCGGCGGCGTGATTTCGGCGTAGCTCCAGATCGGCCAGTCGCGATCGTAGAGATCGAGTGCGGGAACGATGTCGGTGAGGTCGATGTTCGCTTCCCAATAGGCATCGACCGTGCCGACGTCGCGCCAGTAGACCTCGGTTTCGTCGGGCGAGCGCACGCACGAGCGCGCGAGGCGATGCGCGACGGCCTTGCCATGCTTGACCAGGAACGGAATGACGTCGCGGCCGAAATCGCGGCTCGAATGCGGATCGGCGGCGTCGCGCCGCAGCTGTTCGTTCAGGAATTCGCGCCGGAAGACGTAGATGCCCATGCTCGCCAGCGCCCAGCCGGGCCGGTCCGGCATTTCGGGCGGGTGCTCGGGCTTCTCGAGGAAAGACACGATGCGGTCCGTGTCGTCGACATGCATGATGCCGAAGCCCTTTGCATCCGTGACCGGAACTTCGACGCAGCCGACGGTGACGTCCGCGCCGCCGTTGACGTGCTGGACCAGCATCCGCTCGTAGTCCATCTTGTAGATATGATCGCCGGCGAGGATGACGAGATACTCGGGGGCGTAGCCGTCGATGATGTCGATGTTCTGGAACACCGCGTCGGCGGTGCCGGCATACCACTGGTCTTCCGCCACGCGCTGGCTCGCCGGAAGGATGTCGAAACTCTCGTTGCGCACCGGCTGCAGGAAGTTCCAGCCGCGCTGCAGGTGCCGGATGAGGCTGTGCGCCTTGTACTGGGTCGCGACCGCAATGCGCCGGATGCCGGAGTTGAGCGCGTTCGACAATGCGAAATCGATGATCCGCGACTTGCCGCCGAAATACACCGCCGGCTTGGCGCGTCGTTCGGTGAGTTCCATGAGACGGCTGCCGCGGCCTCCGGCGAGAACATACGCCATCGTCGAGCGGGCAAGCGGGGTCGAGTAGGTTACCTGGTCCATGATGTTTCCTTCCGTTGCATCCGGCTTCCCGGGCATGGGGACGCAATCACGTGCCGCCCTCGTGCACCAGCCAGAGCGTGCCGAGCGGCGGCAACCTGATGGTGGCGGAGCAGGGGAAAGCGCCCGTTTCGCC
This sequence comes from uncultured beta proteobacterium, assembly GCA_963823215.1. Classification (GTDB taxonomy): domain Bacteria; phylum Pseudomonadota; class Gammaproteobacteria; order Burkholderiales; family Casimicrobiaceae; genus CAIWHR01. The sequence goes on along the minus strand of CAWGKT010000007.1, from coordinate 266,721 downwards.
TCCGTTCGCGTCGATGCCGCCCGCGTTGCCGCAACCCGAGCCGCCGTAGATCACGGCGTCGGTGTTCAGGATCTCGCGCCACCGGCCCCCCGCCGGCAGGCCGATCCGGTAGCCTTCACGCGGCACCGGGGTGAAATTGGCGACGACGGCCACGGGTCGGGCGCCATCCTCGCCGAAGCGCAGCCACGCGAACACCGAGCTGGCCGCATCGTCGACGGCGATCCAGCGAAAGCCCTCGGCAGCGCAGTCGCGCTCATGCAGCGCCTTGTGCGCCCGGTAAGCGTGATTGCAGTCGCGCACCAGCATCTGTGTGCCGCGATGCCAGCCCGTGTCGAGCAGCGGCCACTCCAGCCCCGCCGCGAAATTCCACTCCCGACCTTGCGCGAACTCCTGTCCCATGAACAGCAGCTTCTTGCCCGGCTGCGCCCACATCACGGCGTAATAGGCGCGCAGCGTGGCGAACTGCTGCCATGCGTCGCCCGGGATGCGCGCGAGGAGCGACCCCTTGCCGTGCACGACCTCGTCGTGCGACAGGGGCAGGATGAAGTTCTCGGTGAACGCGTACATCAGCCCGAACGTCATCTTGTCGTGATGCCAGCGCCGGTGCACCGGCTCCTGCCGCACGTACTCGAGCGTGTCGTGCATCCATCCCATGTTCCACTTGAACCCGAAGCCGAGGCCGCCCGCGTAGGTCGGCTGCGACACCGCCGGCCACGCCGTCGATTCCTCGGCGATCGTGATGGCGCCCGGGTGACGGCCGTAGACCGACTCGTTCAGCTGGCGCAGGAAGGCGACCGCCTCGAGGTTCTCGTTGCCGCCCAGCCGGTTCGGGAGCCACTCGCCCTCCTTGCGTGAGTAGTCGAGGTAGAGCATCGAGGCGACCGCGTCCACGCGCAGGCCGTCGATGTGGTAGCGGTCGAGCCAGAGCAGCGCGCTGGCGAGCAGGTAGTTGGCCACTTCCTTCCGGCCGAAATTGAAGATCGCGGTGTTCCAGTCCGGGTGGAAGCCGAGGCGCGGATCGGCGTGCTCGTAGAGCGCCGTGCCGTCGAAATGCGCGAGCCCGTGCGGGTCGACCGGGAAGTGCGCGGGCACCCAGTCGAGGATGACACCGAGCCCGGCTCGATGGCAGCGGTCGACGAACCGCGCGAAGGCCGCCGGTTCGCCGAAACGGCTGGTCGGCGCGAAGAGCCCGATCGGCTGGTAGCCCCACGAGTCGTCGAGCGGATGTTCGTTCACCGGCATCAGCTCGAGGTGCGTGAAACCCATGTCGGCCGCATACGGGACGAGCGTGTCGGCGAGCTCGTCGTAGGTGAGCCAGCGATTGCCCTCGCCGCGGCGCCACGAACCGAGGTGCACCTCGTAGACGGACATCGGCGCGCGGCGCGGGTCGCGCGTGGCCCGCGCCGCCATCCAGTCCGTGTCGGTCCAGGCGAAGCGGGTCGTGTCGCGCACGACCGACGCGCTCGAGGGCCGCAGCTCCGCGCCGAAGCCGACGGGATCCGCTTTGAGCGGCAGCAGCGTGCCGCCGGCGCCGACGACTTCGTATTTGTACAGCGTGCCTTCGGTCAGCCCGGGGACGAAGATCTCCCACACGCCGGTGCCGAAGCGCTTGCGCATCGCATGGCAGCGGCCGTCCCACGCGTTGAAGTCGCCGACGGCGGAAACGCGGCGCGCATTCGGCGCCCATACGGCAAAGTGCACTCCGGCTACGCCCTCGTGCTCGATCGCGTGGGCACCCAGGCGGTCGTAGAGATTGACGTGCGTGCCCTCGCCGATGAGCCAGTCGTCGAGCGGACCGAGCACGGGGCCGTAGGCGTAGGCATCGTCGACGGTCCATGCGCCGTGCGGGTTCGCGGCGTGCAGGCGGTAGGCGGTACGACGAGGGACATCCCCTTCGAAGAACCCGGCGTTGTGCCGGCGCGCGAGATGCGCGATGAGCTCGCCGTCGCGCGTCATCGCGTCGACCGTCTCGGCGCCGGGAACGAATGCGCGCACGACCAGCGCCCCGTCGTCGTCATGCAGCCCCAGCACCGCGAACGGGTCGGCGTGACGGCCTTCGACGATGGCATCGATCGTGCCGGAGGGCAGGGCTCCTGGCATTGCGGCGGACTACGAGTGAGGACCCGGTTCCGCGCGCCAGATTTCGCGCGCATATTCCAGGATCGCCCGGTCCGCGGAGAACCAGCCCATTCGCGCCGTGTTGAGAATCGCCTTGCGCCACCACGCGCCACGGTCCTGCCACAGCGCACCGATCGCGTGCTGCGTCGAATGGTAGGCATCGAAATCCGCGGTCACCATGAAGTAATCGTGGTGGCGCAGACCGTCGACGAGCCCCTGATAGCGATTGCGGTCGTCGGGGGAGAATACACCTGACGCGATGGCGTCCAGCACCTGCGCGAGCACACGTGAAGCGGCGATGGTTGCGATGGCGTCGATCCCGGTGCGGCGCCGCTCCGCAACCTCGTCCGCGGTCAGGCCGAAGATCATGATGTTCTCGGGGCCCACGCGCTCGAGGATCTCGATGTTGGCGCCGTCCAGCGTGCCGATGGTCAGTGCGCCGTTCAGCGCGAGCTTCATGTTGCCGGTGCCGGAGGCTTCCATGCCCGCCGTCGAGATCTGCTCCGACAGATCCGCCGCCGGGATGATCGTCTCGGCCAGGCTCACGTTGTAGTTGGGCAGGAACACGACCTTGAGCCGGCCGCGCACCACCGGGTCGCGATTGACGATGTGCGCGACGTCGTTGGCGAGCTTGATGATGAGCTTCGCCTGCTGGTAGCCCGCGGCGGCCTTGCCGGCGAAGATCTTCACGCGCGGCACCCACGGCAGCGTCGGCTGCGCGCGCATCGCGTTGAAGAGCGCGATCGTGTCCAGCACGTTCAGCAATTGGCGCTTGTACTCGTGGATGCGCTTGATGTGGACGTCGAACAGCGCGTCGGGGTCGAGGCCTATGTTGAGCCGCTCGGCGACGAGACGCGCCAGCGCGATCTTGTTTCTGCGGCGCACGGCCTCGAAGCGCTCGCGGAATGACGCGTCGTCGGCAAGGGGCGCGAGCGCTTCGAGCCGTCCGGCATCGTCCAGAACCGCCGGGCCGACCGCGTCGACGATGAGCTCGGTCAGCCCCGGGTTCGCCTGGAACAGCCAGCGGCGGAAGGTGATCCCGTTGGTCTTGTTGACGATGCGGTCCGGATAGATCGAATGGAGGTCGCGGAACACAGTCTGCCGCATGAGGCTCGTGTGCAGCGCCGACACGCCGTTGACGCGGCGCGATCCGAGAAACGCGAGATGACCCATCCGGACGCGGCGGCTGTGGTCTTCCTCGATCAGCGAAATCGACGACAGGAAGTCGTCGTCAGTCCGTCCCGCGGCGCGCAGGCGATCGAGATGCAGCGCGTTGATGAGGTAGATGATCTGCATGTGCCGCGGCAGCAGTTTCTCCATCAGCGCGACCGGCCAGGTCTCCAGCGCCTCGGGCAGCAGCGTGTGGTTCGTGTAATTGAAGACGGTCGTCGTGATGTCCCACGCGAGCTCCCAGGGCACCTCGTGTATGTCGACCAGGAGCCGCATCAGCTCGGGGACCGCGATGGCCGGATGTGTGTCATTCAGCTGGATCGACACGTGGTCGGCCAGCGACGAGAGCTCGCCATGCTGCGCCTTGTGCCGCCGGAGCAGGTCCTGCAGCGAAGCCGATGCGAAAAAGTACTCCTGCCGCAGCCGCAACTCGTGGCCGGCGGCCGTTTCGTCGCTCGGGTAGAGCACCCGCGAGATCGCCTCCAGTCGCACGCGGTCGGCCAGCGCGCCTACGTGATCGCCGCGGTTGAAATCCTCGAGCCGCAGTGGGTCCGTCGCCTGCGCCGACCAGAGCCGCAGCGTATTGACGTGGCGCCCGCGCCATCCGACGAGCGGCGTGTCAAACGCCATCGCGTTGACGCTCTCCGCGGGCTCCCAGGCGTAGCGCGTCACCTCGTCACCGTCCTCGACGCTGTCGATCCTGCCGCCGAAGCCGATCGTGTACGTGACCTCGGGCCGCTCGAACTCCCACGGGTTGCCGGCGGACAGCCAGTCCTCGGGGAGCTCGTGCTGCCATCCGTCTTTCAAGACCTGCCGGAAGATGCCGTGGTCATAGCGGATACCGTAGCCGTGGGCCGGTATCCCCAGCGTCGCCATGCTTTCCATGAAGCACGCCGCGAGGCGACCGAGGCCGCCGTTGCCGAGCGCGGCATCCGGTTCCAGCTTGCGCAGCCGGTCGAGGTCCACGCCGAACTCGCGCAGCGCCTCGCGCGCCGTGTCGGTGAGGCCGAGGTTGCCGAGTGCATCGAACAGCAGGCGCCCGATCAGGAATTCGAGCGAGAAGTAGTAGACGCGTTTGCGGCCGTCGCGGTAGGTCCTGCGCGTCGCGTCCATCCAGCGATCGACGATTCGGTCGCGCACGGCAAGTGCCGTCGCCAGGAGCCAGTCGTGCTCCTGTGAATGAGCCGGGTCCTTGCCGACCATGTACGTGAGCTTGGCGAGGATGGCCTGCCCGAACACGGCGGCGTCGCTCGCCGAAGGATCGGCACCGGGGGTGCCGTCGGGTTGCATCGTGGGGGTCGGGCTCGAGATTACCGTCATGGCTTCGGTCTGGATGGGTTGCGACGACAGTTGCGGCGGCGAAACCGGCCGCAATCCTGCGTATCAGCATAAAGTCTACATCGGGCACGCTCGTTTCCGCCGGATACGTAGCGGGATCCTGCACAAACCATGCCGAAATGCGGTCCGTGCGGATTCCGGCGGCGCCGCGATGTGGCATATTCCGTTACGTGCGAGAGGCGCGGGAGTCCGGTCCGATCCCGGTCCCTGCGCACGGGAACCGCGATGAACGACAAGCACTTGCGGCTGGGGATCGATCTTGGCGGGACCAAGATCGAGATTATCGCCCTCGACACCCGGGGCCGGGAACTCCTGCGCCGACGGATTCCGACGCCGCACGGTGACTACCGCGGCACGCTCGCCGCGCTTGCGGGGCTGGTGCGCGAGGCTGACCGGGAGCTCGGCCGCCCGGGGACGGTCGGCATCGGCACACCCGGCTCGATCTCGCGCGCGACGGGTTTGTTGCGGGGCTGCAACTCGGTTTGCCTCAACGGCCAGCCGTTCAAGCGCGACCTCGAGACCGAGCTCGGGCGCGAGGTGCGCGTGACGAACGACGCGAACTGCTTCGCGCTCTCCGAGGCGACCGACGGGGCCGGTGAGGGCGCCGACGTCGTCTTCGGCGCGATCCTCGGAACCGGCGTTGGCGCCGGCATCGTCGTGCACGGCCGCGCGCTCGACGGCCCGAACGGCATTGCCGGGGAGTGGGGCCACAATCCATTGCCGTGGCCTGCAGACGGCGAACGGCCGGGCCGCGCGTGCTTCTGCGGGCGTTCGGGGTGCATCGAGACCTGGCTGTCCGGGCCCGCCATCGAGCGCGATCACCTTGCTGCGACCGCCGAACCGGCAAGCGCGATCGATATCGCGGCGCGCGCCGCGACCGGCGACGCCACCTGCGCGGCGACCCTTGCGCGTTACGAAGAGCGGTTCGCCCGGGCCATTGCGCACGTGATCAACGTGCTCGACCCCGACGTGATCGTGCTGGGCGGCGGGATGTCGAACATCGAGCGGCTCTACGCCAACGTTCCGAAGCTGTGGGGCGCCTGGGTGTTCTCCGACCGTGTCGACACGCGCCTGCTGCGCAACGCGCACGGCGATTCGAGCGGCGTGCGCGGCGCGGCCTGGCTCTGGGGCGCGCAATGATGCGCATGCCCGCCGGGGTGCGACACGGAAGCGCATGAGGAGCCTGGCGGACAAGCACCTTCGGCCCGGAAGACGTTTTTTGGGAGAGCCGTTGATCGCCGTCAAAGCACTCGCTTGCAATGGTCGCAGGGCGGCGCAAAATTAAGATCGGGGAGGGTCCCGAGGGTTCGGGGTCCGAACCAAGGTTGCAGGTGAAGGAGGGCAAGATGAACAACCTCGTATCGTATGATCCCTTCGTCGATACAGGGATGGACGAGCTCTTCCGCGGATTCTTCAAGCCGGTCCGGATGGAAGGAGCGCGCACCCCGGTCACGATCAAGATGGACGTCGCGGAAACCAAGGACGGCTACCTGGTGCACGCCGAAATGCCCGGCGTGAAGAAGGAAAACATCAACATCGAGATCGAGCGCAACGAAGTCACGATCACCGCCGAAGTGAAGCGGGAATGGGAAAAGAAGGACGGCGACAAGATGCTGCGCAGCGAGCGGTATTACGGCAACGTCTATCGCAGCTTCACGCTCCCCTATGAGCTCGACGAGGCGAAAAGCGTGGCGAAGTACGACGGCGGCGTGCTCGAACTGACGCTGGTCAAGAAAGCGGGCGTCGCGGGCAGAAAACTGCCGGTGATGTAACCCTGCGGCCGGCCGCGGAGGGAGGGCAGGTGGGTCTCTCCGCCGGTGCGGTCCGGGCAACGAAGGGCCTCCGCGCGGAGGCCCTTCGTTCTGTTGCGCGGCCGGAGCCATGCCCGGCCGGCGCCGACCGCCGAAGACGCCTTCCGCTGGCCGAAGGTGCGCCAGTGCACCGATGGGCACGCGACGGCGGGTGAGAATGTCGGCGCAGGATTCCCCGCGCCAACGCGGACCCAGGAGACCAGCTTCCCATGCCTACGATCAAGCCGCACGGACCCTTCTCGATGATCCGGGAGTTCCACCTGGCGGACTGGTTCACCCTTGCCAATGCCGTCTGCGGGACCGGGGCCCTGTTCTCCACCATGACCTACCTCGAAACGAGTAACGCCAGGCACGTCTACTTTGCCTGCGCGCTGGTCTTTGCCGCGTTGGTCTTCGACGTTCTGGACGGCCGCATTGCCCGGTGGCGGCAGCAAACATCGACGATGGGGCGGGAGCTCGACTCGCTAGCCGATGTAATCTCCTTCGGCGTAGCCCCGGCGATCATCGCCTACGGTTGCGGCATGCAGGGCTTGTACGACCGCATCGTCCTGGCCTACTTCGTCGCCTGCGGCGTCTCGCGCCTTGCCCGGTACAACGTCACTGCCGATGAACTGTCCGGAGGATCGGACAAGGTGAAGTACTTCGAAGGAACTCCGATACCGACTTCGATCGTCCTCGTCGGCCTGCTGGCACTGGCGGCGTGGTCCGGGGCCGTCCGTCAGGACCTGTGGTTGGGCGAATTTCACCTGGCCGGCTTCACCCTGCATCCATTCGTCTTCATGTTTGCAGTTTCAGGGTCGCTGATGATCAGCCGGATCCGAATCCCCAAGCCCTGAGATCCTGCAGGCGCACTTCAAGACGATTGCTGGCGCCGGACGGAGATCAGGTGTCGACGAACAGCAGCGCCGGGCACTCGACGCAGCCGCGCAACGTCTGCACGAAGTCGGCCGCATGCTGGCCGTCGACGACGCGGTGATCGAACGACGATGACAGGTTCATGAGCAGCCGCGGCACGACCGCGCCGCCACGGATCACGGGCCGCTCGACGATGCGGTTCACACCGACAATGGCGACCTCCGGCGGGTTGATGATCGGCGTGGTGACGATGCCGCCGCGCGGGCCGAGGCTCGTGATCGTGATCGTCGAGCCGGACAGCTCCTCGCGCCGGGCCTTGCCCCCGCGCGCGGCATCGGCGAGGCGCGCGACCTCGGCCGCGCTCGCCCAGAGATCGAGCGCTTCCGCATGGCGGACGACCGGGACCAGCAGCCCGCCGTCGGTCTGGGTCGCGATGCCGATGTGCACGGCGGCGAACCGCGTCACGATGCCCTGCGCGTCGTCGTACCGCGCGTTGAGCTGCGGGAAGGACCGGACGGCAAGCACGATGGCGCGCATCAGAAACGGCAGCAGGGTGAGGTGCCCGCGCGCGCGGGCCCGTTCGGCGTTGAGCCGTGCGCGCAGCGCTTCGAGTTCGGTGACGTCGATTTCCTCGACGTAGGTGAAATGCGGGATGCGCAGCGCATCCTGCATGCGCAGCGCGATCTGGCGGCGCAGGCCTATAACGGGCACCTGCTGTTCGCCGTTGCGCTCGCCATGGCGTTGCGCGCTTACCGGCACCGAGCGTTCCTCAGCCTGCGGCGTGGCAAAGCGGACGACGTCCTCGTGCAGGACGCGCCCGTCGGGCCCGCTTCCCGGCACCTGCGCCAGGTCCACCGAGAGCTCGCGCGCCTGACGCCGTACCGACGGCGACGCGAGCGGCTTGCCCGCAGCCGACGACGCGAGGGGCGCTGCCGTGACGGAGGTCGCCGCAGTCGGCGCACGCGCATTGGCAATGGCGTGGCCGGGCACAGTGATCGCCGCCTCGTCGACGGCGATCCGGATCAGCGCGCTGCCCACGGCGAGCTTGTCGCCTGCGTTGCCCGACAGCGCGAGCACCCGCCCGGCCACCGGCGACGGCACTTCGACGGTCGCCTTGTCGGTCATCACGTCGACAAGTGTCTGGTCCGCGACAACCGTATCGCCGGGTTCGACGTGCCACAGGACGAGCTCGACTTCGGCGATGCCTTCGCCGATGTCGGGCACCTTCACCACATGAATATTCACCTCACGTCTCCATCACGCGCCGCAGCGCCGCGCCCACGCGCGCGGGGCCGGGGAAATAGGCCCACTCCTGGGCGTGCGGGTACGGTGTGTCCCAGCCTGTCACCCGCTCGATTGGCGCCTCGAGCTGGAAGAAGCAATGCTCCTGCACCAGCGCCGCGAGCTCGGCCCCGAAGCCGCTGGTGCGCGTCGCCTCGTGCACGACGACGCAACGGCCGGTTTTCCTCACGGAGCCGACGAGCGTGTCGAGGTCGAGCGGCCAGAGGCTGCGCAGGTCGATGATCTCCGCATCGACGCCGGTCTCGTGCGCCGCCGCTTCCGCCACCCACACCATGGTGCCGTAGGTGAGGACGGTCACGGCGGCGCCGGGCCGCACGATGGCCGCCGACTCGAGCGGCACCGTGTAATGACCCTCGGGCACCTCGGCCATCGGGTGCCCCGACCACGGCACGATAGGCCGGTCGTGGTGGCCGTCGAACGGGCCGTTGTAGATGCGCTTGGGTTCGAGGAAGATCACCGGGTCGTCGCATTCGATCGATGCGATCAGCAGGCCTTTCGCGTCGTGCGGGTTGGACGGCATCACCGTGCGCAGCCCGCAGACGTGAGTGAACACCGCCTCGGGGCTCTGGCTGTGCGTCTGGCCGCCGTAGATCCCGCCGCCGCAGGGCATCCGGATAGTGATGGGCGCCGTGAAGTCCCCAGCGGAACGGTAGCGCAGCCGCGCCGCCTCGGACACGATCTGGTCGTACGCCGGATAGAGGTAATCGGCGAACTGGATCTCGGCGACCGGCCGCAGGCCGTAGGCGCCCATGCCGATCGCGACGCCGACGATGCCGCCCTCGGCGATCGGGGTGTCGAACACGCGTGACGCGCCGTACTTCGCCTGCAGCCCTTCGGTGCAGCGGAACACGCCGCCGAAATAGCCGACGTCCTCGCCGAACACGACGACGTTGTCGTCGCGGCCGAGCATCACGTCCATCGCGGAACGGATCGCCTGGATCATGGTCATCGCCGCCATGGTCAGGCCCCCAGTTGCGCCCGCTGCCGCACGAGGTGCGCCGGCATGTCCTTGTACACGTCCTCGAACATCGTCGACGCGTCGTGCACGTGGCCGGAGGCGAGCGTGCCGTAGCTCTCGGCCTCCTTCTGCGCGGCGGCCACATCTTCGTCGATCGCCGCGCGGACGCGCGCGTGCTCGTCCTCCGACCAGGCGCCGATGGCGATCAGGTGCTGCTTCAGCCGCGCGATGGGATCGCCCAGCGGAAAGTGCGCCCAGTCGTCGGCGGGCCGGTACTTGGACGGGTCGTCCGAGGTCGAGTGCGCGCCCCCCCGGTAGGTGACCCATTCGATCAGGGTCGGCCCCCACCCGCTGCGGGCGCGCTCGGCTGCCCAGCCCGAAGCCGCCAGCACGGCGAGGAAATCGTTGCCGTCGACGCGCAGCGACGCGATGCCATTGCCGACGCCGCGGGCGGCGAACGTGGCCGCCTCGCCGCCGGCGATGCCCTGGAACGAAGAGATCGCCCACTGGTTGTTGACGACATTGAGGATGACTGGCGCGCGATACACGGCGGCGAACGTCAGCGCGCTGTGGAAATCGGCCTCGGCAGTGGAGCCGTCGCCGATCCATGCCGACGCGATCCGCGTGTCGCCCTTGATCGCGGACGCCATGGCCCAGCCCACCGCCTGGATGTACTGCGTGCCGAGGTTGCCGGAAAGCGAGAAGAAGCCGTGCCGGCGCGACGTGTACATGACCGGCATCTGCCGTCCGAGCACGGGATCGCGGTCGTTCGAGAAGAGCTGGCACATCATGTCGACGAGGCCGTAACCGCGGGCAATCAGGATCCCCTGCTGCCGGTAGGTGGGAAAGCACATGTCCGCGGGCTCGAGCGCCATCGCCTGGCCGATGCCGATCGCTTCCTCGCCCAGGCATTGCATGTAGAACGACAGCTTCTTCTGTCGTTGCGCCGTCAGCATGCGCGCGTCGAAGGCGCGCGTCGTCAGCATTGTGCGCAAGCCTGCCTGCAGCACCGTCGGGTCCGCAAGCGGATCCCAGGGTCCGACGGCCCGGCCGTCGTCATCGAGCACGCGCACGAGCGCTGCGGCGACGTCGCCGGTTTCCGCCGGCCGCGCGTCCACACTCGGCCTGCGCACGGTACCCGCGGGCGCGAGGTGCAGATACGAGAAGTCCGACGCGTGCCCGGGCCGCCCGGGCGGTTCGGGGACGTGCAGTTCAAGTGGGGTGTGCTGGCTCATTCGTCGTCCCATGGTGCGGTACTGTTGGCCGACCGTGCGAAACGGTTGCGCGGCGACGCGTTGGCGCGGTCACGTCGTGGCGCCGGCGATCGACGCGATCTCCTCAAAGAATGCGGTATTTGGCGAAAACGTCCGCGAGCTTCGCGCCCGCCGCCAGCTCGTCGCGCGTGCTGTTCTCCCCGGCCACCTTGGCGAACGCCCGTCGCAGCGCCTCCTCTTCGACGGCCCGCGGCACGACGATGACGCCGTCGGCATCGCCCACGACGAGATCGCCCGTGGCGACGGCGACCCCGCCACACCGTATGGGCGTGTCGATCTCGGCGACCTTGCCGCGACCTTTGGAGTCGAGGGGCGCAATGCCGCCGTGAAAGACCGGAAAACGCATGGTCCGAATGGCGCGGATATCGCGGACCATGCCATCGGTCACGCAGCCGGCCGCAGCGCGTGCCCGGGATGCGGTCGACAGCAACTCTCCCCAGGGCGCGATGCGACGCGAGCCGCAGCACCCGAAGACCGCGACCTCGTCGGGCTTGAGGTCGTCGACTAGGGCAATTTCAAGCTCGTAGGGATTCTCGTCGGGCACCGCGCGGAACACCTCGCGGTACAGGCCGGTCCGCGCGAAGCCGGCGAGCGTGAGGTCGTCGTCGAGCGGCCGGATGGTGGGCGGCATCGCCTGGTCGGGAAAGCCCAGCTCGTCCAGGACGTCGGACAGCACCGCGGTGTACAGGGACTGCCGGATCTGCGGCAGGAAGTGGGGTTCATTGCGTCGCAACATGCCTTGCTCCTCGATACGCCGGCTGGCGACCACTCCACGGCGTGAACCGGCGCTGGCCCGGCAGGAACGGCAGGCGTAACGCGGCCGGTCAAGACCACCGTGTAGTGCGAACTGTATTCGATTTGACCGGCATTGGGGGGGCCGAAACGTATCGTGTCCGTGGTCGCGCAAACCCGCGCCCCGCTCGAATTGATCGTGATCGCGCGAGGGCGCGCTATTGATTGGTCTTGCCGTTCCAGCCCAGTATCGGGTGCGTCTGCGTGCCCGGGCCGCCATATTCGGGCCATGATTTGGGCGCTCTGGAGCCAGGGTACCCTCCAATATTCGAGGGGACACCGGCCGGAATTCAAGGCTCGCGGCGCGGCTGTTCTCGTGTCGCGAACGAATCGCTAGAATGACCGCAAGCAGCCCGCGTGCGATCGATCGCGATGTCCGGCCCTGTTTGCCTCGAAGGAGGAAACCATGAATTGGCGGAACCGGAACCTCACGCCGAGATCGATGGTGATGCTCCATTTTGGCTGCTTTGCGCTTCTTTGGGCGGGCGTCGCCGCGACCGAGATCGTCGGCGGCGGGCCAGCCACTTCGCTGCGCGCAGCGAACAGCGTTCCCGCCGGTCTCTCCGACGTCATCGGTGTGATGGCACTCGCGCTCCACGCTGCCGTGGTCGTGGCGCTCGCGTGGAAAGCGCACCGCTGGTTCTTCTCCCATGGGCACGTCGCCGTCGTCTTTTGCGGCGTGCCGCTCGTCCCGCTGATGGCTAACGTCTGGTTCGTGCCGGCGTTCCTGTATGTGATCGCGGATCTCCATGTCGGGCTGGCGTCCCGGCACGAGACGCTCGGCAAGCTGCAGTCCGGCCAGCGACATGTGGCGGAAAGCGGGCGGGCCTGAGCCTCCCGGAGGACGGACGGGCCCAAATTGGCGCCTCCGGCGACGCCCGCGGCGCGCTACGACCGGACCTGACGTCGCTGGCGTGGCCCCGGCCCCGTTGTGCGTACCCGCGCCGAACTCGCCACGATCCTCAGCGTGGCGACGAACTCCTGCGCGGCGGGTGCCAGTCGGCGGTTCGCCCGGGTCAGCAATTGTGTCGTGCCCCCGCCAAGGGGCAACTCGAGCGGCAGGCGCGCGAGCAGCCCATGCTCCGCATAATGCGCCGCGAGGTCCACCGGCAACACCGACACCGCGTCGGTCTCCTGCAGTAACGCGAGCGTCGCGACGATCGAGACGGTTTCGATCAGGTCGCCGGGCAGCCTCAGGCGGGCACGCGCCAGCAGCGCGTTGACGTCGGCGCGCATTCCGCTGTCGGGTGGATGCAGGATCCAGGTCAGGCCTGCGAGGGCACCCGCATCGATCGCCTTGCCGCGCGCCAGCGGATGTCCAGCGCGCACCACCAGGCACAACGGCTCGTCGCGCAGCGGCAGGACGTCGAACTCGGACGCATCGGCGTCGGCGGGGAGCTGTCCGATCCCCACGTCGAGGGTGCCCTGACGCAACGCCGATGCCAGCACGTCGCTCGTGTTGACCAGCACGAATACCTTCAGGCCCGGACGCCCTTCGCGCACGGCGCGCAGCGCCGGGGCTAGCAATCGCGGGACTGCGCCGGTGACGGAACCGATGCGCAATATTCCCTTGGCGCCGGATGCAAGCGCCGCGATCTCGTCGCGCGCTTCCGAAAGGTCCGTCAGCATGCCCCGCGCGTACCGGATCAGCGTGTCGCCGTAGGGTGTGGACTGCATGCCCCAGGCGAACCGATCGAAGAGCGGAATGCCGAGCGCGTCCTCGAGGTCGGCGAGCATCCTCGTGGCCGCCGGCTGGGTCACCGCAATATGCTGCGCCGCCCGGCGCAGGCTGCGGTGGTCGGCGATGGCGACCAGCAGCGCGAGCTGGCGCGCCTTGAGCCTTGCGCGGACGTGCCAGTCAGGAGGAATGGTGAGCTTCACGGCGCCAGAGCCTTGGGATATGCGAATAAGTTATCACATGTTGGAAAAAATGGATTAGACGGTTATTGCCAACGGGCATAGGATTCACCCGGCGGCGATGGGCTCGAACCGCCGCCACAACGAGGAGGATTCGCATGCAAACGATTTTCAGGATTGCCGCGGCACTGCTCGCGGCTGTCATTGCGCACATCGCCGTGGCGGCCGATCCTGCCTACCCGACACGGCCGGTCAAGATCCTGGTTGGCGCGAACGCCGGCGGTGGCACCGACATCATCGCGCGGATGCTTGCGGAAAAATTCCAGGAGTCGCTGAAGCAGCCATTCGTCGTCGAGAACAAGCCCGGCGCCTCGAACACGATCGCGGCGGATCTCGCCGCGAAGGCCGCGCCGGACGGCTACACGCTGCTCGTGGCCACGAACACCGGCCAGGCCATAGCCCCGCATCTCATCAAGCTCGGCTTCGATCCGCTGAAGCAGCTGCAGCCGGTGGGTCTGGTCGTCGTGGTTCCCAACGTGCTGGTCGTTGGCGCGGTCACGCCCTACATGAGCGTGAAGGACCTGGTTGCGGCGGCAAAGGCGAAGCCGGGCGACATCAAGTACGCGTCGTCGGGCGTGGGCAGCACTCAGCACATCGCCGGCGAAGCGTTCGACCTCGCTGCCGGCGTGAAGACCACGCACATCCCCTACAAGGGCAGCAGCCAGGCGCACATCGACCTGCTATCCGGCGAAGTGCAGATGATGTTCGACACGACGTCCTCCGCGATGTCGCAGATCAAGGCCGGCAAGTTTCGTCCGCTCGCGGTCACTGCGACCGGGCGCTCTGCCGAATTGCCGAACGTGCCGACCATTGCCGAAGCTGGCTATCCCGCTGCGGAAATGACGACGTGGTACGGGTTGTTCGTCACCGGCGGCACGCCGAAGGCGATCGTCGATCAGCTCCACGCCGATCTGAAGAAGGCGCTGGCGCTGCCCGACGTTCAGGCACGGCTGCGCGGCCTCGGCGGCGAGCCCGGCAATCTGACGATCGAGCAGTTCGCGCAGATGAATCGCGAGGAATACGAGCGCTTTGGCAAGCTGATCAAGACGGCGAATATACGTGTCGACTGAGTCGCAGAACGCAGGAGCCGCCCGCCGGCCCCGCCTCGCCGTCCTGCTCGGCGATCCCAACGGCATCGGTCCCGAAATCGCCGTCAAGCTGCTCGCCCGCGCCGAAACAATCGCCCAGGCCGACGTCGTGGTCTTTTCGGATCCGTCGATGCTCGCGGCCGGTGAGCGCATTGCCGGCAAGCGCGTCGAGATGTTCCGCTGCGCTCCCGGAGCGATCGCGACGCGACCGAGCCAGCCGACGCTCGTTGCCATGGACCTGATCGATGCCAACGCCATCACACCGGGTCAGGCGACGCGCACGGGCGGACGCGCGGCGCTCCTCGCGCTCGAAGCCGCGGCGGAGGCCGCCGGTCGCGGCGATGTAGACGGGATCGTCTTCGCGCCGCTCAACAAGCACGCGATGCGTCTGGCCGGCCTGGCGCAGGAGGACGAGTTGCGCTACCTGCAGGAGAAGCTCGGCGTCACGGGGTTCGTCAGCGAATTCAACATCACCGGCCCGCTGTGGACCTCGCGCGTCACGTCGCACATACCGCTGCGCGACGTGGCCGACGCGATCACCGGAGCAGGCGTTGTCGCGGCCGTGCGCATCGCCGATCGCTATCTCAGGGTTGCCGGTGTCGCCGGGCCGCGCATTGCGGTCGCGGGGCTGAACCCGCACGCGGGCGACGGTGGCTCGATCGGCAGCGAGGAGATCGACGTCATTGCGCCGGCCATCGCCCAGGTGTGCGCTGAAGGCATCGATGCGCGCGGGCCGCTGTCGCCCGACACCGTGTTTCTCGCGGCGCGCCGCGGTGATTTCGACGCCGTCGTGTCGATGTACCACGACCAGGGCCAGATCGCAATGAAGCTGCTCGGCTTCGACAACGGCGTCACGCTCCAGGGCGGCCTGCCGGTGCCCGTGACGACGTGCGCGAGCGGCACGGCATTCGACATCGTTGGCCGCAATGTGGCCAATGCCGAAGGGCTCGCGCAGGCGTTCAGCCTCGCTGCGCGTATCGCGGCGCAAAATGCGCTAGCGCGGTAACGAGCGTTGCGCCCGGTCACCGGGTGCGGCGTTGGCGCATTTGCGCCCGACGTCGCGCGCTCAAATAAAACGCAATTCGACCTCACTGGCGTGAGGGTTCATGAGCCCGCCGGGCCGCCCCAAGGGCGAATACCGGAGCGCGCAGCGCGAAGGTACTCCAGTGAGCCCGCCGGGCCGCCCCAAGGGCGAATACCGGAGCGCGCAGCGCGAAGGTACTCCGCTTCGCCGGCGGATGGTTCGTCCACGGCCGGCCCCGGGGGCCGTTGCTGGCTTATGGTGTGGCACGGATTGTGCTGATCAACGTTGCTTAAGAGAGGGGGGTGTCCCGATGTTCGGCTTCTTAGCCCCGGTAGGTTCGGAAGCGGCCCATCCACTGCACGACTTGGTGGCAATGGAGGCGTTTTGGCGCCTGTTGCCACAGGACGATTCGATCGCCGTGCAAATGGCAGTTTGCGCGGCGCTTGCCAATGCCGATCCGCGTGGAAGCCCGACCATCGGGCGGCTGCGTGCCCTGCTGGCGCTCGACCAGCGCGCGCAGACCCATGTCGATGCATTGCTCGTCGATTTCGCCGCAGGAAACGATCAGTCCGCCTCGCTCGGGATCAAGTCCTGGCAAGCGGCTTTCGAGCTTTGCTGGTCGTTGGGCCGGGCCCACGGCCAATTCCTGCGCTCCGCGCGCGACAGCCAGGGGTTCCGGGGTTGCCGCGAATACCTGCCGTACCTGGTACTGCGCGTGTTTCAGCACCGCCAGATCGAGCTGTTCCTGCGCCCCTACGTCAACGAGGGGCCAACCCGGTTCTCCTGGAAGGAATTGCACGAAGCCTACCGGTTCGCGCAATCGCGCGGACTCGTACACCACAAAGTTCCGATCAATCGCTGCCATTCTCCTAGCGTGGCGGACACCACGCTGGAGCGCGAGTACATCCACGTGTTGCTGCAGGACCTGGCGAGCGGCGGTCATTTTGCGCCCCTTGACGCGTTCTGGGTAAGTCAACGCATTCCCCGCTGGTCCCACGCGTCGACTCTGGAGACTCGCCAGGTTCGAAGTTCAGAGCATGCGTTCGTCGTCGATCCGGACGGTGATGCCGGGCTGGTGCGAATGAATAGCGAGTCAGCGCAGGCGTGTATCTGCCTCGATATGGCTTCCGTTCTGGGCGCCATCCGCGACGAAGTCGCGTCCCTGCGGGATCCCCCCGATCGCCGGAGTCAGTCTGCGCCGTGGAAGCACGGCCGGCAACTCAACCTTCTGCGCAGACTCAACGTACTTTGGGCGCCGGAACGGCCATTGATCGTACGTCGCGGCGTGCGCAAGGCGACGGCATTGACGGTGGAGGTTGCGGTGGGCATGGCGCAGATTGTTCGCGAGCTGCGCGACAAGCCGGAAGACATGGATGTCGCGGCTGGACAAGCCGAGGCAAAGTGTGAGGACATAACGAGCACGATGTTCGACCGGGGTGCCGAAGTTTCGACGGACGGGTGCAGCATGGTCGTCAGCACGGTTACGCCGTCTCCGGCGAGCCTTGACCCTGCGGGGCAACCGCGACTGACGATGGTGGACCGCAGTGATTCCGGATGCCGGTTGCATGGTCCGGCCCTCGCTGGGAATCCGATCCTGCCGGGTGTGCTGATCGCATTCCGCGAGGATGCTGCGTCGCCGTGGACGCTGGCAGTCGTGCGGCGTGTCAGGAAAAGGCTGGCGGGCAAACGGGTCGAGATTGGCGTGGAATACCTCGGCAACGATCCGCGCCGCATCGGCGTTGTCCTTCCAGACTCCGACGCGAGCCCGGCCGGAGCTCCGGGCAGCCGCACCCCTGCGCGTCACGGCACTCTATCTTCGCGAGAGTTCCGGTCATCCGGTACTGCCATTCAAGACGCTGGTCCTGCCGGCATGCGGGCTTGCACCCGAGGCTCGCCTTCCGGTGCAGTCGCGCACGGAAAGGTACATGATCCAGCTGAAGGCACCGCTCGAGGAGCAAGCCGACTTCACTTGGTCACCGTTCGAGATCCTCGACCGCTGGCCGAAGGACGAGCCGGCACCGGTTGCCACGAACTCCCGGTCGCAGTAAGCCCGCCGGGCCGCCCCAAGGGCGAATACCGGAGCGCGACGCGCGAACGTAGTCCGGCGAGCGCGTCAAGACTTACATGCCCGGATAGTTCGGCCCGCCGCCGCCTTCGGGCGTCACCCAACGGATGTTCTGGCGCGGATCCTTGATGTCGCAGGTCTTGCAATGCACGCAGTTGGCGGCGTTGATCTGCAGCCGCCTGCCCGAGCCGTCTTCCTTGTCGACGAACTCGTAAACGCCCGCCGGGCAATACCGCTGCTCGGGACCGGCGTAGAGGGCGAGGTTGACGTCCGTCGGCACCGCGGCGTCGGCAAGCCGCAGGTGCACCGGCTGGTCTTCCTCGTGGCTGGTGTTCGACAGGAACACCGAGGACAGTTTGTCGAACGTCAGCACGTTGTCCGGCTTCGGGTAATCGATCGGATTGCATTCGGCCGCGGGCAGCAGCTTCTCGTGGTCGGCCTGCCGCCGCCGCAGCGTCCACGGCGCCCGGCCGCGGAAGACCAGCTGATCGATGCCCCAGAGCAGTGCGCCGGTGACGAGTCCGCGGTCGAGATACGGTTTGAAATTGCGCGCGCGATGTAGCTCGTCGTGGAGCCACGACGCCTTGAATGCCGCTGGGTATGCGCTGAGCTCGTCGCGCGCGCGCCCGGCCGCCACGGCGTCGAACGCCGCTTCGCCCGCCAGCATCCCCGACTTGATCGCGGCGTGCGAGCCCTTGATGCGCGGCGCGTTCAGGAAGCCGGCGTCGCAACCCACGAGCGCTCCGCCGGGGAACACGAGCTGCGGCAGCGACTGCAGGCCGCTGGCGTTGATCGCGCGCGCGCCGTAGGCGATCCGCTTGCCGCCTTCGAGGAAGCCGCGCAGCAACGGGTGCGTCTTGTAGCGCTGGAATTCCTGGAACGGCTCGAGCCAGGGATTGGCGTAGCCCAGTCCTACGACCAGTCCCACCGAAACCAGGCGGTCCTCCTGGTGATACATGAAGCCGCCACCATACGTCGCGCGGTCGAGCGGCCAGCCGGCGCTGTGCACCACGAGTCCCGGCACGTGCTGCGCAGCGTCGATCTCCCACAACTCCTTGATGCCGATGCCCCAGGTCTGCGGATCGCGCCCGGCGTCGAGCCGAAAGCGGGCGATGACCTCCTTGCCGAGATGGCCGCGCGCCCCTTCCGCGAACAGCGTGTACTTTCCGACGAGCTCGACGCCGGGCTGGAACAGGGCGGTCCGCTCACCGTTCCTGCCCACGCCCATGTCGCCAGTCGCAACGCCGCGCACTGCGCCCGCTTCGTCATAGAGGACCTCGGCGGCCGCGAATCCCGGGAAGGCCTCGACTCCGAGCGCCTCGGCCTCTCGTCCCAGCCAGCGGGCGACGTTGGCGAGGCTCACGACGTAGCAGCCGTCGTTGATGAAACAGTCCGGCAGCAGCCAGTGCGGGTTGTAGATCGCCTTCGACGTCGTGAGCAGGTAGAAACGATCCTCGGAGACCGGTGTCACGAGCGGCGCGCCCCGCGCCTTCCAGTCGGGCAGGAGTTCGTTCAGTGCACGCGGGTCCATTACGGCGCCCGACAGGATGTGCGCACCGATCTCGGAGCCCTTCTCGAGCACGCAGACCGAGACTTCGCGGCCGGCTTCCGCGGCGCGTTGCTTCAGGCGGATCGCCGCGGCGAGCCCCGACGGGCCGCCGCCGACGATCACGACGTCGTATTCCATGACTTCGCGCTGCATTGGACACCCCTGGCGCGGACACGGCCGCGTGAATCGATCGAAAGTGCGCAATTGTATAATGCGCCGGGCACGGCAATCTTCGCGCGTTGGGCCCGAGTGAATTGCCCGCAACGACCCGTGTCGCCGAAAGCCGGCCATGACGCAAAAGCAGAGACTACTCGTACACACGTCGCGCCAGTCGATCCGGTGGGGCGACATGGACATGCTGGGCCATGTCAACAACACCACTTATTTCCGCTATCTGGAGCAGGCGCGGATCGAGTGGATCTATGGACTTCATTCGGCTGGAGATGCCTATGACGGCTCGGGCCCGGTGATCGTCAACGCGAGTTGCACCTTTCTCGAGCCCCTCGTATATCCCGGCGACATCGAGGTGCGGATGTATCTCGGGGACCCGGGCCGCACCAGCATCGGCAGCTATTACGAAATCTGGATGAACGGCCGGAAGTACGCCGACGGCGCGGCGAAGATCGTCTGGATCGATCTTGCGAGCGGCCGCAGTGTGCCGTTGCCCGACGCGGCCGCGGCGCCGCTGCGGGCGCTGGAAGCAAAATGACCTCCGACACGAAACTATGGCAGCCGTCTCCGGACCGCATCGCGGGGGCGAACATCACCGATTTCGCCCGGCGCGCGGCGGTGCGGTCCGGGCATTCGTTTCCCGACTACGCCGCGCTCTGGCGCTGGTCGAACGACGAGCGCGAAGCATTTTGGCGCGAAGTCTGGGACTATGCCCGCGTCGTCGGCACGCGCGGCGAGCGCACGCTCGTCGATGCGAACCGGATGCCGGGCGCCAGGTGGTTTCCCGACGCGCGCCTGAACTTCACCGAGAACCTGCTCACCCGGCGCGCGGCCGACGACGACGGCGACGCGCTGGTCTTCCGCGGCGAGGACAAGCTAACGCGCCGCGTTTCGCATGCGGAGCTTGTTGCGACAACGTCGCGGGTGGCCGCCGCGCTGAAGGCGACGGGCGTGGCCGCGGGCGATCGCGTGGCCGCTTACGTTGCCAACATGCCCGAGGCGATTCAAGTGATGCTCGGCGCGACGAGCATCGGCGCGGTCTGGTCGTCCTGCTCGCCGGACTTCGGCGTGCAGGGCGTGCTCGATCGCTTCGGCCAGATCGAGCCGCGCGTGCTCGTCACCGTCGACGGTTACTGGTACAACGGCAAAGCCCTGTCGATCCTGGACAAGGTGGCCGAGATCGTCGCGCAGCTGCCAACGGTCGAGCGCGTGGTCGTGATTCCGTATCTGGAGGCCACCGGGCAGGGTCCGCAGGACGCCTCGCGCGTCCGCGGCTCCATCGCCTGGGATGCGTTCCTCGCGCCGCACGCCGCCGGGCCCATCGACTATGTCCGCCTGCCGTTCGACCATCCGCTCTACATTCTCTTCTCGTCGGGAACGACCGGCATCCCGAAATGCATCGTGCATGGCGCCGGCGGCACGCTGCTGCAGCACCTGAAGGAGCACCTGCTGCACGGCGACCTCAAGGCGGGCGACCGCCTGTTCTATTTCACTACGTGCGGCTGGATGATGTGGAACTGGCTCGCCTCGGGCCTCGGCATGGGCGCGACGCTGCTGCTCTACGACGGGTCGCCGTTCATCGATCGCGGCAAGGTGCTGTGGGATTTCGCCGAAGCCGAGCGGGCCACGCATTTCGGGACGTCGGCCAAATACGTCGATCACGCGAAGAAGATCGGCGTCGTCCCGTGCAAGGACTTCGCGCTCACGGATCTGCGGACGCTGTTCTCGACCGGCAGTCCGCTCGCGCCCGAGAGCTTTGATTACGTCTACCAGTGCGTGAAAAGTGATCTCTGCCTGTCGTCGATCGCCGGGGGCACTGACATCGTGTCCTGCTTCGCGCTCGGTTGCCCGACACTGCCGGTCTGGCGCGGCGAGCTGCAGTGCCGAGGCCTCGGCATGCAGGTCGACGTCTACGATGACGACGGCAAACCGATCGCGGCCGGGAGCCAACTCAAGGGCGAGCTCGTGTGCACGGCGCCGTTCCCGTCGATGCCGGTGCGGTTCTGGAACGACCCTGGCGACGCGAAGTACGTCGCCACCTACTTCGAGCGCTTTCCGGGTGTCTGGTGTCATGGGGACTACGTCGAGCTTACCGCGCACGGCGGTCTGGTCTTCCACGGCCGCTCCGATGCGACGCTCAACCCCGGCGGCGTGCGCATCGGCACGGCCGAAATCTACCGCCAGGTCGAGCAGCTGCCCGAGGTGGTGGAAAGCCTCGTTATCGGGCAGGACTGGCCGCCCGGCGAGGTCGGCGACAGCCGCGTCATATTGTTCGTGCGGCTGCAGGATGGCGTCAAGCTGGATCAGGCGCTTACGGACCGGATCAGGCAGCACATCCGTGCCAGCACCACGCCGCGGCATGTGCCGGCCAAGGTCGTTCAGGTCAACGACATTCCCCGCACGAAGAGCAACAAGATCGTGGAGCTGGCCGTGCGCAACATCGTGCACGGCCTCCCGGTGAAGAACATGGAGGCGCTCGCCAATCCCGAAGCGCTTGAGCAGTTTTACGATCGGGAAGAGCTCAAGACATGACTGAGCCGGCAGCCCATGGCCGGGACGGGTCGTGCTGATCGACGCCCAGCGCTCGCTGTTGCTTGTCATCGACTTCCAGGAGCGGCTCCTGCCGGTCATCCACGAGCACGAGCACTTGCTGACCAACGTCAAGTGGCTCGTTCGGGCTGCGCAAAAGATCGGCATTCCCGTCGCGGCCGTCGAGCAGTATCCGAAGGGGCTCGGGCGCACCGTCAAGGGCGTGCGCGAGCTCCTGCCGGACGGCGCCGTGGCGCAGAAGGTGCGCTTTTCCGCCGTCGCGGCGCAATGCCTCGGCAACCTGCCCGGCGCCGATCGCGCACAGATCGTGCTGGTCGGCACCGAAACGCACGTCTGCCTGCTGCAGACCGCGCTGGAGCTGCTCGAGGAAGGCAAGGAGGTCTACGTCGTCGCCGATGCCGTGGGCTCGCGGCGGGTGGCCGACCGCGACCTCGCGCTGGCGCGGATGCGCCAGGAGGGCGTGCGCATCGTCACGCGCGAGATGGTCGTGTTCGAGTGGCTGGCCGAGGCCGCCACGCCACTGTTCCGCGAAGTCAGCAAGTCGTTCCTCCGCGGATGAACATCATCGCGATCCTCGCCGCGCTGGGCCTCGAGCAATGGCGCGCGTTTCACTGGCGCGTGGCGATGGAGAGCCTCTTCATCCGTTACGCGCGCAGGGTCGAGCGCAAGCTCAACGACGGCACCGCGCAGCACGGCCTCCTCGCGACGCTCGCGACCGTAGCCCCGCCCGTGGTGCTCGCCGCCGTCGCGTTCTTTGCGCTGGATGCGGTGCATCCGCTGCTGGGGCTCGTCTGGAATGTCGCGGCGCTCTACCTGCTGATGGGGTTCCGGCGTTTCAGCCACTCCTACACCGCGGTGGAGAAAGCATTGAAAGCGAACGACCTGAATGCGGCGCGGCGTGCGCTCGCCGCCTGGCGCGGCGGCGCCACCGCGCAGGTGTCGAGCGGCGAGATCGCGAAGCTCGCCATCGAGCGCGGTCTCATGGATTCGTATCGGCAGGTCTTCGCGACGCTGTTCTGGTTCACCGTATTGCCGGGGCCCGCCGGAGCGGTGCTCTACCGCGCCGCACTCCTGCTCGCCGACGAATGGCGTTCGGACCCGGGCGGCGCGGACACCACGCCGATCGCGCAGGCGCGCGCGGCATTCGGCGGTCCGGCCCGGGCGCTGCTCTGGCTGCTCGACTGGATTCCGGCACGGCTTACCGCATTGTCGTTCGCCATCGTCGGCGATTTCGAGGATGCCGCGTTCTGCTGGCGTACCCAGGCGAAGGCGTGGACTGCGCAGGAGGGTGGCGAGCACGCAGGTATCGTGCTCGCGAGCGGCGGTGGAGCGTTGGGCGTGAGGCTCGGCGGCCCGTTGCCGGTCGTGACCGGAGAGCCCGAATTCCGGCCGGAGCTCGGGTTGGGCGACGCCGCCGACGCCGACCTCCTGCCGAGCGTGGTTGGGCTCGTCTGGCGCGCGCTGGTGCTCTGGCTTCTGCTGATCCTGCTGCTTACGCTCGCGAACTGGGCGCCGTAGCGCTCGCCCGTCGGCAAATCGCGCGCGGTACCCGAGTTGCAGCGTTGAGGGCATCGGCATCGACCCGACGGCTGCGTCGGCGGCCAATATCGGGGCGATTGTTTGCCGCTACGACTGGAAGCGGTAGCCGACGCCGGTCTCGGTCAAAATGTAACGCGGCTGGGCGGGGTCCGCTTCGAGCTTCTGCCGCAGGTGTCCCACGTAGATGCGGACATAGTGATTGCTTTCGACGTAACTCGGTCCCCAGACTTCGCGCAGCAGGTGGCGGTGCGTTAACACCTTGCCGGCGTTGGCGATCAGCAGCGTGAGCAGCCGGTATTCAATGGGCGTCAGGTGCAGGATGGCGCCATTCTTGCGGACCACCCGATTGGCCTGATCGACCTCCACGTCGCCGAACCGGAACACGCCGTCGCTGCCGGTCGATGCCGACGTCCGCCGGCGCCGCGTCGCGCGGACCCGCGCCAGCAATTCGCCGACGCCGAAAGGCTTGGTCAGATAGTCGTCCGCGCCGGCGTCGAGCGCGGTGATCTTGTCGGTCTCGTCGACCCGCGCCGACAGCACGATCACGGGGACCGATGACCAGCCGCGGAACGCGTGGATGAATTCGATCCCATTTCCGTCGGGCAGGCCGAGGTCGAGAATGACGAGATCGGGCTTGCGCGTTCCGGCATCGATAAGTCCCTGCTTCAGCGTATCGGCCTCGACGACGTGCCAGCCCTCGGCCTCCATGGCCGTGCGGACGAAGCGCCGGATCTGGCGTTCGTCCTCGACCAGCAGCGCGACCGGCGACGTGGGGTTCAGGGGGGCCATGACTACGAGGTCCGCTCGCCCGGGCCTTCCTCGCGCGGTGCGGCGGGAGGGGTGCCCAATGGCAGTGTGAAACAGAAGCGGGCGCCACCCGCCGGATTGTTTTCGGCCCAGATCCTACCCCGATGTGCCTCGACGATGGCGCGACTGATCGCGAGCCCGAGCCCGACGCCGGGGGTTGTCGACTCGCGCGATCCTCGGACGAATTTCTCGAAGATAGCTTCCTCGTGGCCTTTGGGCACGCCTGGCCCGCGGTCGCTGATTGCGACGAGCAGATCGGCGCCGGCCACCTCGGCGGTGAGACGGACGATCGTACCGTCGGGCGTGTACTTGCCGGCGTTCTCGAGAATATTGTTGAGTACCCGCTCGATGAGCGTGGCATCGAGTTCGACCAGCGGCAGATTCCGGGCGAGTTCGACCTCCACCGGATGGCGGGCCAGCGCCGATTGCGCGGACTTGAGCGCGCTGCCCACCACTTCCTCGAACGGCAGCCATTGCCGGCGCAGCTTGACGTCGCCGCTCTGGATGCGCGCCATGTCGAGCAGATTGTTGACCAATGCGTTCATCCGGCGTGCCTCGTCGGCAATGGCTTGCGCGGTTTCGAGTAGCGCCACGGAGGGCGCCGGCGTAGTCATCGCCAACGATTCGGCCAACCCGATCAGCGCGGCGAGCGGCGTTCGCAGGTCGTGCGAGAGCGCGGAAAGCAGCGAGTTGCGGAGCCGCTCGGATTCCATCTGAATCAGCGCCTGCTGGGCTACCTCGACGTAGTGCACCCGCTCGAGCGCGATCGCGGCGAGCGCCGCAAATGTGTCGAGCTGCCGCCTTTGCTCGGGCACCAGCAGAACCCGTCGACTCTCGGGCTTGATCGCAAGCACGCCACGCGTGCGCATCGGTGCGCGCAACGGCAGATAGAGGAACGCGCTGCCGGCAAGCGTATCGGTGGAAAGACCGGCCGGCTGCGCATTGTCGTGGGCCCACTGCGCGGCGCCGACGTCCACGGTCAGCGATGCGCCGCCAGCATTGCGAACGCCAACGCGGTCCTGGTCGTCCGGGACCAGCACGGCGACGTCCGCCCGGAAGGTTTGGGCAATGAAGCGGGCGACGGTGTCCACCACCAGCTGGGTCTCGAGCAGGCTCGACAGGTCGCGCGCGAATTCGTAGAGGGAGCGGGCGCGCTCCTCGCGATACGATGCGATACGTGCTTGGTATCGCAGTCCGGCGGTCATCTGTCCGATGATCAGTGCGACGGCAAGCATCACGGCGAATGTCAGCAGATATTGCGCGTCGCTCACCGCGAACGACAGGCGTGGCGGAACGCAGAAGAAATCGAATGCCGCCACGCTGACGAAAGCCGCCAGAACTGCAGGGCCGCGCCCGAATTTCAGCGCGACCAGCACGACCGTCAGCAGAAACAGCATGACGATGTTGGCGAGCTCGAAGTACGGCAACAGCGCGGCGGCTACGATGGTCGTGAATGCGCAGGCGGCCAAGGCCCACACGTAGCGGAGACGCTTGACGTCGCGCTGCGGGTCATCGCCCTCGGCCGTCGGCGTGCTCGCCGGAGGCCGGTCGGGGACCGCCGCTTCACCGCGGCCGATCTCGATCAGGTCGATGTCCGGCGCGACGTCCGCCACGCGTTGCGCAAGCGAGCGCGACCATGGCCACGCACGCTTCGCCCGGCTGCGACCGGCGATGACCTTCGAGCAATTGTGCGTGCGCGCGTAGTCGACGACGAGCGCCACGGGATCCTCGCCCGACAGGATCGCCGTCTTCGCACCGAGCTCATGGGCGAGCTTGACCGTGCGCAGGATGCGCTCGCGCTCCGGCGCCGGGAGGCGCTGCAAGGCGGGCGTCTCGACGTAGACGGCGGTCCACTCGACCCCGAGCTGGGTCGCGAGGCGCGCCGCGCTCCGCACGAGGTAGTCGCTTCCGGCACGCGGACCGATGCAGCACAGAAGCGACGCCTCGGTCTTCCAGACGCGATCGATCGCCTTGTCCGAGCGATAGGCCTGGACGTCGTCTTCGACACGGTCCGCGGTCCGGCGCAGCGCAAGCTCGCGCAGCGCCATCAGGTTGCCCTTGCGGAAGAAGTTGCGCGCCGCGCGCTCGACCTGCTCGGGGAGGTAGACCTTGCCGGCCTGGAGGCGGGCGAGCAGGTCGTCTGCGGGAATGTCGACCAATATTATTTCGTCGGCATTGTCGAAGAAGGTGTCCGGAACGGTTTCCCAGACCGTGATGCCCGTAATGCCGCCGACAACGTCGTTCAGGCTTTCGAGATGCTGGACGTTGAGCGTCGTGAAGACGTCGATGCCGCTCGCCAGCAGCTCTTCGATGTCCTGCCATCGTTTCGGATGACGCGACCCCGCGACGTTGGTGTGCGCGAGCTCGTCGACCAGGATCAGCGCCGGACGACGCTTGAGCGCCGCGTCGAGATCGAACTCGGTGAGCTTCGTGCCCTGATGCTCGATTACCGCGCGGGGCAGGACGTCGATGCCCTGCAGGAGCGCTTCGGTTTCCTTGCGGCCGTGGGTCTCGACGATGCCGACCACGACGTCCTTGCCTTCGTTACGGAGCGCTCGGGCCGCCGCGAGCATGGCGTAGGTCTTGCCGACTCCGGCCGACGCGCCGAAATAGATGCGCAGGTGTCCGCGCCGGGCCGCGGCTTCCTGCGCTTTGACTTCCGCGAGGAGCTGGTCGGGGTCGGGGCGCTCGTTCTGCATGCGGGGCCGTCAGGGGAAACGGGCCTAGTGTAGCAAGCACGCGCCAGGCGAAGGCCGGGCGGTGTCCCCCGGGCGGCGGCGGGGCCGCAGGGGTGGAGCAACAGCAATGTCTGCGTCCTCAGCGTCCCGAACGATCGAGGGCGATATTGAGCTTCAGCACGTTGACCCGTGGCTCGCCCAGGATGCCGAAGGTGCGCCCGGTCGTGTTTGCATCGACGAGGGCACGAACCTTGTCCTCCGGCATCGCGCGCGCCTTGGCCACACGCGGCAGCTGGTAGTTCGCGGCGGCGACGCTGATGTCCGGGTCGAGTCCGCTGCCGGACGCCGTCACGAGATCCACGGGCACGGAGGCCTTGTTGCCGGGGTCCGCGTCGCGCAGCGCCTTGATGCGATCCTTCACCGCGTCGGCGAGCGCCGGATTGCGGGGGCCCTGGTTGGATCCGCTCGACGCGCCGGCGTTATAGGGCATCGGCGAAGTTGCCGACGGCCGGCCCCAGAAGTATTTCGGGTCGTCGAACGGCTGGCCGATCAGTCCCGATCCGACGGCCTTGCCGTCGACCACGATCAGGCTCCCGCTCGCCGCACCGGGAAAGGCGATCCGGGCTACGCCGGTGACGACCAAGGGATAGATGACCCCGGTCAGCACCGACAGCATGACCAGCATCCGCAGTGCCGGGAGGAATGGTTGGAACATGACTTTCTCCTTGACTCAGGCGAGATGGAGCCCGACCAGCAGCAGGTCGATCAGCTTGATGCCGACAAAGGGCAGCAGGATGCCGCCGACGCCGTAGACCAGCATGTTCCGGCGCAGGATCGACCCGGCGCCAACGGGGCGGTACTTGACGCCCTTGAGCGCCAGCGGAATCAGCGCGGGAATGATCAGCGCGTTGAAGATCACCGCCGACAGGATCGCGCTCGCGGGCGTCGCCAGCTCCATCACATTGAGCGCGCCGAGCACGGGATAGGTGCTCGCGAAGGCGGCGGGAATGATGGCGAAGTACTTCGCGACATCGTTGGCGATCGAGAACGTCGTCAGCGCGCCGCGCGTCATCAAGAGCTGCTTGCCGATCTCGACGATCTCGATCAGCTTGGTCGGATTCGAGTCGAGGTCGACCATGTTGCCGGCTTCCTTCGCCGCCTGCGTGCCGCTGTTCATCACGACCGCCACGTCGGCCTGCGCCAGCGCCGGAGCGTCGTTGGTGCCATCACCGGTCATCGCGACGAGCTTGCCCTGTGCCTGGATTTCGCGAATCAGCTTGAGCTTTGCTTCGGGCGTCACTTCCGCGAGGAAGTCATCAACACCGGCCTCCGCGGCGATCGAGGCCGCCGTGAGCTTGTTGTCGCCGGTGATCATGATCGTCTTGATGCCCATCCGGCGCAGTTCCGCGAAGCGCTCCTTGATATGGGTCTTGACGATGTCCTTCAACTCGATCACGCCGAGAACATGCCGGCCTTCGGCGACCACGAGCGGCGTCGCGCCGCGCCGCGCCACGTCGTCGACGCGCGCGTTGACCTCGGGGTCGAGCGCGCCTCCCTGCGGAACGATCCAGGCGCCGATGGCGTCGATCGCGCCCTTGCGCAGCTCGCGGCCATGATGGGTGACGCCACTCATCCGCGTCTGCGCCGAGAACGGAATGATCGTGAACTGGCCAGGTTCGAGCGCTGGAGGTGTGATCCCGAAGGCGCGCTTGACCAGCGCGACGATGCTCTTTCCCTCGGGAGTCTCGTCACCGAGCGAAGACAGCAGCGTGGCCTCGGCGAGCTGCTGCGGCGAGACGCCGGAAACGGCGTGGAGCGCCGAGGCCTGGCGGTTGCCGTGGGTGATCGTGCCGGTCTTGTCGAGCAACAGCACGTCGCAATCGCCGGCGGCCTCGACGGCCCGGCCCGACGTGGCGATCACGTTGGCGCGCATCATCCGGCCCATGCCCGCGACGCCGATTGCCGACAGCAGGCCACCGATCGTCGTCGGGATCAGGCATACGAGGAGCGCCACGAGCACGGTGATCGTCACCGGAGTCCCTGCCTTCGCGATCTCGACGCTGTAGATCGAGTACGGCAGCAGCGTGACGGTCGCGAGCAGGAACACGAGCGTCATTGCGACCAGCAGGATGGTGAGCGCGATCTCGTTCGGCGTCTTCTGCCGCTTCGCGGCTTCGACCATGCCGATCATCCGGTCGAGGAATGCTTCGCCCGGATTGACGCCGATGCGCACGATGATCCAGTCCGACAGCACCAGCGTGCCGCCCGTCACCGTGTTGAAATCGCTCCCCGCGGCGCGAATCACCGGGGCGCTCTC
The DNA here is from genome assembly GCA_963823215.1 of uncultured beta proteobacterium. GTDB lineage: Bacteria > Pseudomonadota > Gammaproteobacteria > Burkholderiales > Casimicrobiaceae > CAIWHR01. The sequence continues at coordinate 237,398 of CAWGKT010000007.1, read as the reverse complement.
GCCGGTGATCGCGCTCTCGTTGATCGAGGCGACCCCCTCGATGACATCGCCGTCGCCAGGAATGAGATCGCCCTGTTCCACCAGCACGATATCGCCCTTGCGCAAGTTGGCCGACGGCGTCGCCGTCTGCGCGGCGCCACGCTGCGGTTTTGCCAGCTTCTTCGCGATCGTGTCCTTGCGCGCGCTCTTGAGCGAGGCGGCCTGCGCCTTGCTCCTGCCTTCGGCGATCGCCTCGGCGAAGTTCGCGAACAGCAGCGTGACCCAGAGCCAGAGCGTGACGGCGAGGATGAAGCCGGCCGGCGCCTCGCCGCTTCCGGTGAGCGCCTGGAGCCAGAGGATCGTCGTCAGGATGCTGCCGATGTAGACGACGAACATCACCGGATTGCGCCACTGATAGCGGGGCGTCAATCGCCGGAAGCTGTCGACGAGCGCCGACTTCATCGCATCGCGACCGACGAACCACGACACCGGGGTCTGTTTGACGGCGAGAGTAGCCATGTCCACTTCCTCGAGGATTCTGGCGGTCAGTTGCCGCCGTAGATGAGCAGGTGCTCGACCACCGGGCCGAGTGCCAACGCCGGCACGAAGGTGAGCGCCCCGACCGTGATCACGGTACCGATCAGCACGAACACGAACAGCGGCGTGTGCGTCGGCAGCGTGCCGGCCGAAGGCGGCACGCGCTTCGCGGCGGCGAACGCGCCGGCGAGTGCGAGCACGGGAATCGCGAGCCAGTAGCGCGCGAACAGCATGCAGATGCCGAGCGCCGTGTTGTAGAACGGCGTGTTGGCGGACAAGCCCGCGAACGCGCTCCCGTTGTTGTTGCTGGCGGACGAGAACGCGTAGAGGATCTCCGAGAAGCCGTGCTCGGCGGGATTCGCGACACCGGCCTTGCCGGCGTCGATCATGACGGCGACCGCCGTTCCGCAGAGCACGAGCAGCGGCGGAAGCAGGATCGCGATCGACGCCATCTTGATCTCGAACGCGCCGATCTTCTTGCCGAGATACTCCGGAGTGCGGCCGATCATCAGCCCGGCGATGAACACGGCGACGAGCGCGAACATGATCATTCCATAGAGCCCCGACCCCACGCCGCCGTAGACCACTTCGCCGAGCTGCATCAGCCACATCGGGATCATCCCGGACAGCGGCATGAACGAGTCGTGCATCGAGTTGACCGAGCCGTTCGACGCCGACGTCGTCGCGACCGCCCACAGCGCGGAATTCGGGACGCCGAAGCGCACTTCCTTGCCCTCCATGTTGCCGCCGGGGTTGGTCGCGGTCGCGACCTGGTCGGCGCCCAGCCCGGTCAGCGCCGGGTTGCCCGCGCCCTCGCCGATGTAGGCGGCTATCAGCAGCGGGACGAAGATCAGCGTCATCGCTGCCAGCAGCGCCCAGCCCTGCCGAGTGTCTCCGATCATCTTGCCGAACGTGTAGCAGAGCGCGGCGCCGATCAGCAGGATCGCCAGCACCTCGACCAAGTTCGAGAGCGGCGTCGGGTTTTCGAACGGGTGCGCCGAATTGACGTTGAAGAAGCCGCCGCCGTTGGTGCCCAGCTGCTTGATCATGATCTGCGACGCGGCGGGCCCCAGCGGAATCGTCTGCTCGGTCGCGGTCACCTTCTCGGTGACCGGATTGCCCTTCTCGTCCTTGAGCGGCGCGCCGTCGGGGCCGGCCTTAGGAGTGTCGTAGGTGACCGGCTGGACGAGCGTCACCGTAGCGTACTTGTCGAACGTCTGCGGCACGCCCTGGCTCACCAGCACGAGCGCGAGGACGACCGAGAGCGGCAGCAGAATGTAGACCGTGGACCGCACGAGATCGGCCCAGAAGTTGCCGATGCCGCTCGCCTCCTTGCGGGCGAAGCCGCGGATCAGCGCGACGAGGACCGCCATCCCGGTTGCCGCCGAGACGAAGTTCTGCACGGCGAGCCCGAGCATCTGCGTGAGGTAGCTCATCGTCGTCTCGCCGCCATAGCCCTGCCAGTTGGTGTTCGTGGCGAAGCTCGTCGCGGTGTTGAACGCCGAATCCGGACTGACGGCGGCCATGTCCTGCGGATTGAGCGGCAGCCACTGCTGCAGCCGTTGCAGCCCATAGACGGCCAGCGCACCGGCCAGGTTGAACCAGAGCATCGCGAGCGCGTACTGGATCCAGCCCATCTCGCGCGCGGGATCGACGCCGGCGCCGCGGTAGATCAGCCGCTCGAGCGGCCCGCCGATCTTCTGCGCCCGTAACGCGCGGCCTTCGTAGACCGCAGCCATATAGGTGCCCAGCGGCTTGGCGAGCAGCAGCAGCACGACCACATAGAGCCCAAGTTGGAACCAGCCCGCGGCGTTCATTCGAAGACCTCCGGCTTGAACAGTGCGACGATCAGATAGACGAAGATGACGAGCGCGGCGGCGCCGCTGACCCAATAGACCCAATTCATGACCGGCCTCCGCCTTCCATCAGGCGCGCGCAGAACCCGATCAGTCCGGCCGACAGGGCGAAAAATCCGACAATCAAGCCAATGAAAACGAAATCCATCGCATTCTCCTTCTTGGTCCGTCACTCGACCCATTCAATCCACGATACGCTTGCTGCCGGCCAGCGTATTGACTCCCATCAAGCGCCGGATTCGGCTGCGATCCCGTCAAGCCGCGCGGCTCAGATTCCCCGTATCCGCATCCGTGCAAGCACCTGCGTCAATCCGCCGCGCGGTCCCGGGGTCCCGACGAATGCGCCGAAGGTCGGCAGGTCGATGGCGCTGATTCGTGCCCGAGTCGCGATGGTGCTGCGCAGCGCGGCGCCTCGCGCTGCGGGCGGCTATCGCTGCCAGGATCACGAGCAGGCAAAACGCGACCACCATAATCGACACCCGAATCAACATGCCGGTGTGCAATACGTCCATGATTCTTCTCGCTTGATTGCAACGATGAAGCCAATGTACGGGACCGCAGATAAAAACGGCGTCCATTTCAAACGGCATCATGTAAAGAACCCGTAAAGAACCTGCAAGTGCCGGTGTTTCGCACGGAACCTGCGCGTGGGTCCACGGTCAGCAGGAGCTGAAGTCGCCCGAGCGCCGGACACAAGAGGCGGACCGTGGCGGAGCCGAGGGCCAGTCGCGTCTTTACGAAATCTCTACGAGCCGTGCGCGAATCCTGACACGGCGTATATGCGCGGCGCGCTAGCCTTGCAATATCAACTGGCAACCTTCGGGATTACGACCATGCTGAACTCGGAGTACACCACGACCCACGTCGCGCCCCGGGCACAACGCGGCGCAGGTGAGCCGCGCAACGCGCTCGCGGCAATCCTGGCCCCCGCGGATATCATTCTCGAGCTCGATGTTTCGACCAAGGCAGGCTTCATGCAGGAGATCGCCCGCGTCGTCGGGGAGCGCAACGGACTGCACGCCGTGGATGTGTACGCGAGCCTTGTCGAGCGTGAAAGGATCGGATCCACGGCACTGGGCTGCGGCGTCGCCCTGCCGCATGCGCGGGTGAAGGGGCTTGCGCGCCCGGTTGCCGCATTCGCCCGCCCGCGACTTGCGATACCCTTCGAGGCCCCGGACCTCAAGCCGGTGACCGACGTGCTCGTTCTGCTCGTGCCGCGACAGGCCACGGATGAGCACCTGCTGCTGCTTGCGCAGGCTGCCGAGATGTTCTGTGACCAAACGTTTCGCGAGGACCTGGCCGCCTGCACGAGGGCCGACGAGGTTCACGCAGCCATCAACGAATGGCGGCCGGCATGAACAACGCGACTCGTGAGCGGCAAATGGATAAAGTTAAACAGTGGCTGTGCCCGCAGGAAGTCGCGCTCGATCTCGACGTCCCCAACCGCCGCGAGGCGCTGCGCGCCGTCGGCACGATCGTCGAACGCGCGCATGGATTGAGTGCGCCGCTGATCTTCCGGGCGCTGTGGCGCAGGGAGTTGGCGGCGTCCACCGCGATCGGGAATGGTTTCGCCATTCCGCATGCGCGCATCACGGGGATCACCGAACCGGTGACCGTCTATGTGCGCACGAGAACTCCGCTGGATTTTGGCGCGTCGGACCGCAAACGGACGGTCGAGTTCTATGCCATTCTCGTTCCAGCCAACGGCGACAACGCCCGGCACCTGCAACTTCTGGCGCAGGTCGCGGAAGTGTGTGCGGATCGGAATTTCCGCATCCGGCTCGCCGCAGCGTCGTCCCCGCAGGAAGTCCGGTCGGTCTTTTCGCAATGGATCGCCATGAGGCACGCCGATGCGGCGATCGCGTCATCCGGTCCGCAGCACGATGCGGGCGTGCTCGCGCACTGAACTGCGCCTGACGCACCGCCGTCGCCAACCTGATCGTGAGACCGACGGGTTCCCGAGTGCAGCGTATCCGTCGTGGCGACGCTAGCGCGCAGGCGCTCGCGCCGCCTGACTTTCGCGAACGAGCCGCTGCATCAGCGCGACGCGGTGCGGCGCGACCCTTCCCGCGTCGACCGCCTGCCATACGGCACAACCGGGCTCCCGATCGTGCCGGCAATCGCGAAACCGGCAGCGTCCCAGAAGTGGACGGATCTCGACGAACGCATCGGCGATCGTCTCCGGCGCGACGTGGCCGAGGCCGAACACCTTGAGCCCAGGCGAATCGACGACCCAGCCGCCTCCCTGGCTTTCGGGCAGCGGATAGAGCGTCGACTGCGACGTCGTGTGGCGGCCGGTGGCGAGCGCTTCCGAGACCTCCGCCGTCTTGGCCTGCGCGTACGGCGCGATGGCGTTGAGGATCGTCGACTTGCCCATCCCCGACTGGCCGATGAGCACGGTGCGCTGCCCATGGAGATAGGGGACGAGCGGCGCAACGTCCCGCTTCGCCGACATCGGCACGACAGCATAGCCCAGAGTGGCGAAGGGTTTCATGCGCGCAAGGAGTGCCACGAAGTCGGGCATGTCCGATTTGTTCGCGGCCAGGACGAAGCGGCAGCCCTGGGCTTCGGCGCCGATGATCCAGCGGTTGACCAGTTCCTCGTCGACGCCGAGGTCCGGTGCGACGACGCCGACGACCTGCGTCACGTTGGCCGCGATCAGCTTCTCCTTGAACGTGTCGGAACGATAGAAGAGCGTGGCGCGGGGCAGGACGGTTTCGATCGACCCGCCGCCCGCCACGCGGGCGACGCGCACGCGATCGCCGCAAGCCAGCGTGGTGCTGCGGCCTTTCAGCAGGCATTCGAGCGATGACCCGCAGTCCAGAAGCACGGCATAGTGCCGGCGGCGGCTGGCGGTGACGAGACCGCCTTCCAGCTCGGGCATGTCGAGAGCCTCCGACGGGGCGCCGCGCATTACGCCGCCAATGCCTCCACCTTGGCGGCGCAGATGCAGTCGTTCAGGGTCACTCCGCGCGCGCTGTGCGTCGACCACGCGATGGTGCATCGATCGTAATGCACGGCCATGTCGGGATGATGGTCCTCGGCATTGGCGACGGAGGCGACGGCATTGACGAACGCAATCGTCCGGTGATAGTCGGCGAAGTGAAAGGTCTTCTCGATCCGGTTTTCGGTGTGCGTCCATCCGGGCAGGCTCGCGAGCCGGTCGCGCAATTGATCCGCGGCGAGCCGCATCGCGCCGGGGCGGCATTGCAGCGCGGCGAGCGCGCGCCACTCGTCATGCGGGCTGCCGGCGGCATTGTCGGTCACGGCTTGAATTTGTAGAAGTCGAGGTTGAGATAGGCGGCGATGTGTTCCTCCTCCTCGGGGAAGTAGCCCTTGCCGAGGTTCGCGTTGCACCCCTGCACCTGGGCCAGCAGTTGTGCGGGCGTCTTGACCTTCCGGTCCGCGCGCAGGTACATCTGGTCGGGATCGCCGGCAAAGCGCTGCGCGTGACACGAAACGCAGTCCCGGTCGACCATCGCCTTGCCTGCCTTGGTGTCACCGGCGCGGAAGGGCGCCGGCTGCGTTTGTGCCGACGCAGGGACGAATCCGGCGGCGAGCGACAGAGCTGCGAGGATGGGGATAATGCGCGGCATTGCGGGCCTCCTCTTCGTGTTCCGGCAATCAAGCGGCCTCGAGCCGCGCGATGCGCACGGCGGCGGGCGGATGCGAGTCGTGAAACGCCGAATAAAGGGGATCCGGCGTGAGCGTCGCGGCATTGTCCTGGTACAGCTTCACGAGCGCGCGGACGAGCGATCGCGCCGACGCATTCCTCGCCGCGAAAAGATCGGCCTCGAATTCGTGCCGGCGCGAGTACAGCGACGACAGCGGCGCCACAAAGAACGTGAACACGGGCAGCGCCAGGATGAACAGCAGCAGCGCGACGCCGGGGCGATCCGGCGCCGGCGGCACGCCGAGCCCTTCGTAGAACCACGGCGATGCGGCGAGCCAGGCGAGCAGCGCCAGGAAGGCCAACGACAAGGCCGCCATCCAGAGCATTCGCTTCAGCACGTGCTTCAGCTTGAAGTGGCCGAGCTCGTGCGCGAGCACGGCCTCGACCTCGTCCGGCGTCAGGCGCTCGAGCAGCGTGTCGAAGAACACGATGCGCTTCGCGCGCCCGAAGCCCGTGAAGAAGGCGTTGCCATGGCTCGATCGACGCGATCCGTCCATGACGTAGAGTCCGCGGTTGGCGAAGTCGCAGCGCGCGAGCAGCGCCTCGATCGTGTCGCGCGCGGCACCCGCCGGCAGCGGCGAGAATTTGTTGAACAGTGGCGCGATCACGGTGGGGTAGAGCGCCAGCAGCAGGACCTGGAAGGCGATCCACGCTGCCCATGCCCAGATCCACCACAGCGGCCCGGCCGCGCGCATCAGCCACAGCACCAGCGCGGCCGAGCGGCAGGCCCAGCGCTGCGCCGATCAGGATGCCCTTCATGAGGTCGGTTGCCCAGAGCGCGCGCGTGGTCCGGTTGAAGCCGAACCGGACTTCGATCCCAAACGTCTGCGCGTACGAGAAGGGCAGGCCGACGATGCCTGAGATCACCGCGACCGCGACGATCAGGATGAGATCGCGTCCGATCCCGCCGAACGGCAGGACATCGGTCCAGGCGACCAGCGCCGCGAGGCCGCCGCCCAGTGTCAGTGCGACGACCACCAGCGTTTCCGCGAGCGTTTCGGCAACGGAGAGCCGCGTGCGCGCGACCGTGTAGTCGGCGGCCTTCCGGTGCGCGGGCAATCCGATGCGCTCGGCGAAGGCGGCCGGCACCGCATCGCGGCGCGCCGCGACATGCCCCATGTGACGATAGGCGAGCCAAACTCGCAGCGCGAGCGAGACGGCCAGCGCGCCGACGAACAGGGCGGCAAAGGCGCTAGCGGTCACGATCCGCCGGCAACGCCGGCGCCTTCCGGAGTGTGCGAGAATGCATGTCCCATTTTACGCGAATTCGCAATGCCTCAAGACGCCGGCCGCTTCATCTGGATCGACATGGAAATGACCGGTCTCAAGCCCGACAGCGATCGCATCATCGAGGTCGCGCTGGTCGTGACCGACGGGGAACTCAACACGGTCGCCGAAGCGCCGGTCTGGGTCGTGCGCCAGAGCGACGACGTTCTCGCCGGCATGGATGCATGGAACCAGGGGACGCATGGGCGCTCGGGTCTCATCGCCAAGGTGAAAGCGGCCCTGCTGGACGAGGCCGCGGTGGAGAATGCGGCGCTCGCGTTCCTGCGCGAGCACGTTCCAGCCAAGGCGTCGCCGATGTGCGGCAACTCGATCTGCCAGGATCGCCGCTTTCTCGCGCGCTGGATGCCGGCGCTCGAGGACTATTTCCATTATCGCAACCTGGACGTATCGACGCTGAAGGAGCTCGCGCGCCGCTGGAAGCCCGAACTGATGAAAGGCGTGCCGAAGGAAGGCAAGCACGAGGCGCTGGCGGACGTCTACGAGTCGATCGCCGAGCTCAAGTACTACCGGCAGGAATTCATTCGCGCATAGGGCGCGCAGTGCCCGCTCGGCCGCCCGAAGGGCACTGCGCACCCCCTTGGGGGGCAGCGAACGCAGTGAGCGTGGGGGTCGTTCATCAAAGCTTGCGCGCGAGCAGCACGCCGTCGCCGATGCTGAGGAGGCAGGCGTCGACGCGGGAATCGTCGCGGACCTTGGCCGTGATGGCCCGCAACGCCACCGTGTCGGGCCTCTGGTCCGATGGATCGGCCACCGTGCCGCTCCACAGCACGTTGTCGATGGCGATCAGCCCTCCCGGCCGCAGCAGCGCGAGGCAGGCCTCGTAATACGCGTCGTAGGCCGTCTTGTCGGCATCGATGAAGGCGAAATCGAACGCGCCGGCGCCGTTCCGCTGCAGCAATTCCGCGAGCGTTTCCTGCGCCGGTCGCAGGTGCAGCTCGATCCGGTCGGCGACGCCGGCCTCCGCCCAGTAGCGGCGCGCGATCGCGGTCCACTCCTCGCTCACGTCGCAGCATACGAGGCGTCCGCCGGCGGGAAGGGCGCTCGCGACTGCCAGGGCGCTGTAGCCGGTGAACGTCCCGACCTCGATCGCGTTCTTCGCGCCGATGAGGCGAACCAGGAACGCGAGCAGCACGCCCTGGTCCGCGCCGATCTGCATGCCGCCCATGGGAAGGCGCGACGTCTCCGCGCGCAACCGCTGCTGGAGCGGCGATTCGCGCGCGACGACCGTCCGCAGGTAATCGTCGACGACTTGGGACAGCAGCGAACGGTGCGCCATGGGTTGTGCCTTTCCGGTCATCGGTGGCGGATCGAGCAGGGCCGGTCGCCGTGATCGCCGGAAGGCGGGCGATCACGCTGCCCGGACTGCTCACGGACTCCGGTAACAAGGCAGAATGGAGGCCGCCGCAAGTGTACATGACCGCGGCGCCTTCCCTCCAACGCGACCGTGAGTGCCGCCATGACCCCCTCCGCACGCCAATCCGCACTGCTCGCCTCCGCCGGCCGCTACCTGGCAGGAGGCGGGCTCGGACTTTTCATACTCCCGCCGGAGTTGAACCTCGTCATCGCGCGCGGTGAAGGCAGCAGCGTCTGGGATGTGGCCGGGCGCGAGTACCTCGACTACCACCTGAGCTCCGGTCCGGCGCTCCTCGGTCACGCGCATCCCGCGATCACCGCGGCGGTCGCGGCGCAGCTGCCGAAGGGCACCACCTATTACTTCCTCAACGAACCGGAGATCGTGCTGGCGGAGCGGCTGGTCGAGGCGATCCCCTGCGCGGACGTCGTCCATTACACGGGCTCGGGCACGGAGGCCACGTTCTACGCGCTGCGCATCGCGCGCGCGTACACGGGCCGCAACAAGATCCTCAAGTTCGAAGGCGCGTGGCACGGCATGCACGACTACGGGCTGTGGGGCACGGTGCCGACCGTGGCGTCCGACTATCCGCATGCGAAGCCCGACTCCGTCGGCGTGCCGCCGCAGGCCGGCGAAACCGTGCTGGTCGCGCCGTTCAACGAGACCGCGCAAGCCGTCGCCATGATCGAGCGCCATGCGCACGAGCTCGCCGCGGTGATCGTCGAGCCGCTGCAGCGGGTGCTGCTGCCCGAGCCCGGATTCCTCGAGGCCGTGCGCGAGGTGACGCGCCGCCACGGCATCGTCCTCGTCTTCGACGAAATCGTCACCGGCTTTCGCATCGCATGGGGCGGCGCCCAGGAGCGCTACGGCGTCGTGCCCGACCTCGCCTGCTACGGCAAGGCGGTGAGCGGCGGCTTTCCGATGGCGGCCATTGCCGGCAGCGGCGAGGTGATGTCGGTGCTCGACGCGCGGTCGCGTCCCCGCGCCGACGTGGTCTGGGCCACCAACACGCTGAACGGCAATCCGGTGTGCGCCGCGGCGGGATGCGCGGCGCTCGAAGTGCTGTCGCAACCCGGTGTCTACGAGCGCCTGTCGCGCATCGGCGCGCGGTTGCGCCAGGGCCTGGTCGAGGCCGGCACGCGGCACGGTTTCGCGGTGCAGGCGCCCGGCGAAGACGCTGTCTTCGGCGTGCGTTTCACCGACCGGCGACCACTGCGCACGTGGATGGATCTCACGACTGCCGACAAGGATCTGGGTTATCGCTGGGCGCTGGAGCTCCTGAAGCGCGGCCTCGTTGTCAACCCGAACGAGAAGTTCTACATCTCGATCGCGCATACGGACGCCGACGTCGACCGCACGCTCGCGATTGTCGACGAGGCGTTCGCCGCGCTGCGCGCCTCCCGCTGAAGGATCGCAAGGGACCGCCCCCCGATCTGCGACAATGACGTCCATGGCAAGTCCCGCTCCGAAAGCTATCAAGTTCTGCAGCGCCTGCGGCTCCGATCGCATCGACCTGCGCGTTCCCGACGGTGACAATCTGCCGCGGTTCGTCTGCGGCACGTGCGGAGTGATCCATTACCAGAACCCGAAGGTTGTCGTCGGCTGCCTGCCCGAATGGGAGGACCAGGTGTTGCTGTGCCGGCGGGCGATCGAGCCCCGGCGCGGGCTCTGGACACTGCCCGCGGGCTTCCTCGAGAACGGCGAGACCGTCGCCGCGGGCGCGGTGCGCGAGACGCTGGAGGAAGCGAGCGCGCGGGTGGAGGTGGGCGAGCTCTACACGATGATCAGCCTGCCCCAGATCAGCCAGATCTACATGATGTTCCGCGCACGGCTCGTCGATCTCGATTTCGGGCCGGGACCGGAGAGCCTCGAAGTGCGCCTGTTCCGCGAAGACGACATTCCCTGGGAGGAGATGGCGTTCCGCACGATCGGGCGCACGCTGCGCAACTATTTTCTCGATCGCAAGCTCGGAGCGTTCCCGATGCGGCTCAGCGTCCTCGAGAGAAAGGCGCCGCGGCCGGATCTGTCCGGCGCCGCCTGAAAGGCCAGGGTAGCGTCGACTTTCGATACATCACGACCGACCTGGCGAGCATATTGCGGAAGCTCGGCGCTGCACCATCCGTTTCACGGCGGCCTTCAAGTAAAATTGGCAGGAACTGGACCCGAAGAAGCGGGGCCCGGAAACTCAACAGGAGGACTCGATGCAAACATTGCACAGACCCTTGGCACGACTCGCCGCCGTCGCAGTGGCTGCGGTCGCGCTCGGATTGTCGCTGCCGGCGCTCTCGCAGCAGCAGAACCGGATCTCGATCACGACCGGTGGCACGGGCGGCGTCTATTACCCGATGGGCGGCGGGATGGCGAACATCCTTTCGAAGCACGTCCCGGGCATGCAGGCGACCGCGGAAGTGACCGGGGGATCCGTCGACAATCTGAAGCTCATCAATGCCGGCAAGTCCGAGGTGGCCTTCTCGATGGCCGATGCCGGATGGGAGGCGTATCAAGGAATCGACAAGTTCAAGGACGGCAAAGTCAACGTGCGGACGCTGATGGTGCTCTATCCGAACAAGATGCACGTGGTCACCATCGACGGCACGGGCATCTCCAAGCTGTCCGACCTCAAGGGCAAGCGCGTGTCGACCGGCTCGGCCGGCAGCGGCACCGAGATCATGGCGTTTCGCGTGCTCGAGGCCGCGGGCCTCGATGGCAAGAAGGACATCAAGCAGGAGCGCCTCGGCGTCGCGGAGTCGGTCAACGCGATGAAGGACCGCAAGCTCGACGCCTTCTTCTGGGTCGGAGGATTGCCCACGGCGTCGGTCACCGATCTCGGCGCCACGCCCGGCATCAGGATCAAGCTCATCGACCACGACGAAGTCGTCGATGCGATGAACAAGAAGTACGGGCCGCTCTACGTGAAGAGCGTCATTCCGGCCGGCACCTATCCCGGGCAGGACAAGGCCAATGCGGAGGTCGACGTCTGGAACATTCTCGTCGCGAGCGACAAGATGAGCGACCAGATGGCCTACAACATCGTCAAGACGCTGTTCGAGAAGAAGGCCGAAATCGTCGCCGTGCATGGGGAGGCGAAGAACATCGAGCTCAAGAGCCAGCCGAGCGGCTCACCAATCCCCTTCCATCCGGGCGCGAAGAAGTACCTCGACGAGCAGGGCATCAAGGTGAACTGATGAGCCCCCACGCTCTCTGCGTTCGCTGCCCCCGAGGGGGCGCACAGCGCCCTTCGGGCGGCCGGGCGGGCGCTGACCCCGGCGCGCGGTTGAGTCTCCACCGGAGCACTAGATGGCGGACCCCGCCGGGCAGGCAACGCGCATCGAGGCTCCTGAAGCCGTCGCCGAGGAGCGCCTGCGGCGGGCGACGACGTACATCGAGGCCGAGGAGGGCGCCACCAATCGTTACCGCGGCGCCCTCGCGCGCCTGGCGACCGCGCTGCTCGTCAGCATGTCGTTGTTCCACCTCTACGCGGCGATCGCGATCGTTCCCGCGCAGGTGCTGCGACCCGTGCACGTCGGCTGGACGCTGTTGCTCGTCTTCCTGCTCTTCCCGATCGCGGCCCGCTACCGCAACCGCCTGATGTGGTGGGATGTCGTCTGCGCCACGCTCGGCGTGGCGACGATTGTCTATCTGCTCGCCGGCGGCGACGACATCTGGGATCGGAACACGCTGCCGAGCCAGGCCGACATCTTCTTCGGCGTGACCTTCGTGCTGCTCGTGCTGGAGGCGGTGCGGCGCACTTCGGGCTGGATCTTGCTGTTCGTGATCGGGCTGTTCCTCGCCTACGGCTTCTGCGGCCCGTGGCTGCCTGGACAGTGGGCGCACCGCGGCTACGACGTCTCCAGCCTCTCGGGGTTCATGTACCAGACGCTCGAAGGCATTTTCGGCACGGCGGTCGACGTGTCGTCGTCGCTCATCATCCTGTTCACGATCTACGGCGCCTTTCTGCAGCATTCGGGCGCGGGCAAGTTCTATCTCGACTGGAGTTTCGCGGCAATGGGCAGCCGGCACAGCGGCGCCGGACGCACGGTAGTGCTGGCGTCGTTCCTGCTCGGCGGACCGTCGGGTTCGGGGGTGGCGACGACGGTGACGATCGGCGCGGTCGCCTATCCGATGCTGAAGCGCGCCGGGTACGGCCCGGAGGCGGCCGGCGGCCTGCTCGCGGCGGGCGGCCTGGGCGCGATCATCTCGCCCCCGGTGCTGGGCGCCGCCGCCTTCCTCATCGCGGAATTTCTGAAGATCAGCTACCTCGACGTGTTGCTGATGGCGATAGTGCCCACGCTGCTCTATTACCTGTCGCTGTTCCTGATGGTCGAGCTCGACACCCGCAGGTTCGGCCTGCCGGACGTGGCCATCGCAGTCGAGGGGCAGCTCGCCGTCCTGACCAAGCGCTACTGGTATCACTTCGTGTCGCTGGTCGCGATCGTCGCGTTCATGGTCTGGGGCTTCTCGCCCATGCTCGCGGTCTTCTGGGCGACCGTCGTCACGTTCGCGGTGTCGTTCCTCCGCCGCGACACCGCGATGGGGTGGGGCAAGGTCTTTGCCGCGCTGCGCGACGGTTCGGGCCAGATGCTGAACGTCGCCGCGACCTGCGCCGCTGCCGGGATCATCGTCGGCGTCGTGGTCAAGACCGGCCTCGGCCTCAAGTTCAGCGCGATCGTCATCGCCTATGCCGGTGGCAGCCTGTTCCTGACCGCGATGTACACCGCACTGATCGTGTGGGTGATCGGTCTCGCCGTGCCGGTGACGGCGAGCTACATCATCTGCGCGGTGATCGCCGCGCCGGCGCTGACCAAGCTCGGCGTGCCCGACTTTGCCGCGCACATGTTCATTTTCTACTACGCAGTTCTCTCTGAGGTGTCGCCGCCGACGGCGCTGTCGCCGTTCGCGGCCGCAGCCATCACTGGCGGCGACCCCTACCGGACGACGCTGCAGGCGTGGAAGTACACGCTCCCCGCGTTCGTCGTGCCATTCGTGTTCGTGCTCGATCCCGACGGTGTCGGGCTGCTGCTGAAACTGCCGAAGGACGGCTCGTGGCCGCACGTCGCGTGGATTGCGCTGACGGCCTGCATCGGGATCGGAGCGCTCGCCGCCGGCGCGCAGAAATGGCTGCTGCGCGCGTGCGGCCAGGTCGAGCGCTGGGCGCTCGTCGGGTGCGGGCTGCTGCTCGTTTACCCGGCGCCGCAGGCGGACATCATCGGTCTCGTCGGCGTCGGCACGATCCTGGCGCTGCAATGGTTCGGGCGGCGACGCGCCGCCAGCTGACCGTTGGATCGCTACTTTGGGCGCGCCTCAGCCGGAAGTCCCGGCGTCCCACTCGCGGCGGGTGCCCGGCCGCTACCGCGCGAACCCGGAGTCGACCGGCAGGTTCGCGGCCTCGAGCACGGCATGCAGCCGCTCGACGTGCGCGTGCCCCGTGGTTTCGGCGACGCAGATGACGCGCACCGCGGACAGATCGGGTCCTGAGAACGCGCGGTCGTGGACGATCTCCTTGATCGAGGCGCCAGTCGACGCGATGATCTCGGCAAGCCGGGCGAGGCCGCCGGGACGGTCGCTGATCGTCACGGTGAATCGACACAGGCGCCCATCGGCGACGAGCCCGACCTCGATGATGCGTCCCAGCGCGGAGGTATCGATGTTGCCACCGCACAGCGCGAGCACCACGTTCTTTCCCTTGAGCGCGTCGAGCCGGCCCGCGAGGAAAGCCGCGAGCGGCGCCGCACCGGCGCCTTCGACGACGCTCTTCTCGAGCTCGATCAGGCGCAGGATCGCGAGCGCGATCGAGGCTTCGTCCACCGTCACGACACGGTCGACGACGCGTTTCACGATCGGGAACGGCGCGTCGCCCAGCTTGCCGACGGCGAGACCGTCGGCCAGCGTATGCGAGAGCTCGATCGTCGTCGGCGTGTCCTGCGCCAGCGCCGCGGTCAGGCACGCCGCGCGTTCCGGCTCGACGCCGATGATCTCCACCTGTGGCCGCTTCGCCTTGACTGCGGTGCCGATTCCCGCGATGAGTCCGCCGCCGCCGACGGGGATGACGATGGCTTCGACGCCGGGCGTCTGTTCGAGGATCTCGAGTCCCATCGTGCCCTGGCCGGCGATCACATCGACGTTGTCGAACGGGTGGATGAACGTGAGCCCGTCGCACGCGGCGATTTCGCCGGCCTGCACCCGCGCCTCTGTCAGGTCGGCGCCGTGCAGGACGACGTTCGCGCCGAACTGGCGGCAGTTGGTGACCTTGATCAGTGCCGCGAAGACGGGCATCACCACGGTCGCGGGTATGCCGAGCAGCTTAGCGTGGTAGGCGATCCCCTGCGCGTGGTTGCCGGCGGAAGCGGCGATCACGCCGCGCCGGCGCTGTTCGGGCGACAGTTGCAGCAGCGCGTTGCGCGCGCCGCGTTCCTTGAAGCTCCCGGTGCGCTGCAGGTAGTCGAGCTTGCACCAGATGTGCGCGCCGGTGAGCTGCGACAGTGTGATCGATTCGACGCAGGGCGAGTAGTAGACGCCGCCGGCGATGCGGTCCCGTGCGGCTTCGATGTCGGCGAGCGTGACCACGGGTGGACGAGCCAGCACGCTCAGAACGGCAGCGCGATGCCGGGCTTGGCCGCCTCGAGCACGCGACGGAACTCGCCCTGGATGCGCGCGAGCGCCGCGGGGTTGTCCGCCTCGAAGCGCAGCACGACCACAGGCGTGGTATTGGACCCGCGCGCGAGGCCGAAGCCATCGGGATACTCGACGCGCAGGCCGTCGATGCGGATGACATCGGTCGCTCCCGGGAATAACGCGGTCTCGCCCAATTTCGCCACCAGCGCGTGATGCTCGCCTTCGGCGCAGGCGACGTTGAGCTCTGGCGTCGACAAGGCGTCGGGCAGCGCGTCGAGGACGGCGGACGGATTGGGATGACGCGAGAGGATCTCGAGCAGCCGCGCTCCGGCGTACAGCCCGTCATCGAAGCCGTACCAGCGCTCCTTGAAAAAAGTATGGCCGCTCATCTCGCCGGCGAGCGCGGCACCGACTTCCTTCATCTTGCCCTTGATCAGCGAATGGCCCGTCTTCCAGAGCAGCGGCACGCCGCCGTGCTTGAGGATCCACGGCTTGAGATTGCGCGTCGACTTGACGTCGTAGATCACGGTCGCGCCGGGCTCGCGCGCGAGCACGTCGGCGGCGAACAGCATCAGCTGCCGGTCCGGGTAGATCACGTGGCCGTCCCGCGTCACGACGCCCAGGCGGTCGCCATCGCCGTCGAAGGCGAAACCGAGATCGTGGCCGCCCTTCGCGAGCAGCGCGATGAGGTCCTGCAGATTCTCGGGCTTCGACGGATCCGGGTGGTGGTTCGGAAACGTCCCGTCGACAGCGCAAAACATTTCGGTGACCGCGCAGCCCAGGCGCCGGAAGAGCGTCGGGGCGAACGCGCCCGCCACGCCGTTGCCGCAGTCGACCGCGATTCCGAGCGGCCGCGCGAGGCGGATGTGGCCGGTGATGCGGTCGAAATACGCCGGCGTGATGTCGGCCGTGCGGATCGTTCCCGCGCCGGAGGCGAATTGACCGGCTTCGATGCGTGCGCGCAGCTTCTGGATGTCCTCGCCCGAAAGCGTGGTGCCGTCCACCACCATCTTCAGACCGTTGTAATCGGGCGGATTGTGGCTTCCCGTCACCATGACGCTCGTCTGCGTGCCCAGATGGTGGGCGGCGAAGTAGGTCATCGGCGTGGCGACCATGCCGACATCGACGACGTTCGCGCCCGCTGCGCGGATGCCGTCGGCGACCGCCGCGGCGAGCTCCGGCCCCGAAAGGCGGCCGTCGCGGCCGACAACGAACGTGTCACGGCCGCGCTCAAGGGCGAGCGAGCCCAGCGCCTGACCGACCGCGCGGACGATCGCTGGCGTGAGCGTCCTGCCGACGACGCCGCGGATGTCGTAGGCCTTGAAGATTTCTGGTGGGAGTGTCATCGCTGTGCGGTGAGTCATGGATGGGAGAATATCGTTCTCGGGGAACTACCGGCCGTAAACAAAGAAGTCTAACAGGCGGCACGGCAGCCATTCGAGATGGCCGGGAAACGGTGCCGACAGGAACCCGACGTGCCCGCCCTCGTCAGGCTGGTCCAGCAGGACATCGGAGCTGACCTCGCCAGGGCCCGGCAACGATGCCGCCGGCACGAACGGATCGTTCCTGGCATTCAACACCAGCGTGGGCACCGCGATATCGGCGAGCCATGGCTTGCTGGAGGCGCGTCGCCAGTAGTCCGGCGTGCCCGCAAAGCCGTGCAGCACCGCCGTCACCGCATCGTCGAAATCGTACATCGTGCGCGCGCGCCGGATCCTTGCCGCATCGAGCAGGCCCGGAAAGCGCTGCGCCAGAGCGAGGCTCTTCGGCTTCAGCGTGCTCAGGAAATTGATCGTGTAGATCCGGTTCAGGCCCTGTCCGATCGCGACGCCGGCCGCCGCAAGATCGAGCGGCGTGGACACCGCGGCCGCCGCGTCGACCACGCGCGCCGCGTCGCGGCCCATGCGGCCCAGCCAGTTGAGCAGCACGCTCCCGCCGACCGACACGCCGACCGCGTAGACGACAGTCTGCGGCGCGACACGGGCACGGATTGCAGCCAGCATCGCGTGCGCTTCTTCGTGGTCGCCGGAGTGATAGGCGCGCGGCATCCGGTTCGGTTCCCCGCTGCAGCCGCGAAAATGGGGCACCACTCCGTGCCATCCCCGCGCGGCGAGCGCAACCAGCAGCGTCCTCGCGTAATGCGAGCCCGAGCTGCCTTCGAGGCCGTGGAACAGCACGACCAGTGGAGCATCGGCTCCCGGACGCGTCGGCTCGATCCAGTCGAAGTCCCAGAAGTCGCCGTCGGGCGAAGTCACGCGCTCCCGGCGAACGGCAACGGGGGGGCGGCGCAGCAGGTACGGCCAGATGGTCTGCAGGTGGCCGCCCGCGAGCCACGCCGGGCCCCGGTATTGCGGTTCGAGCATCGGCCGTTTCTCCAACTACGATGGCCAGAACGGTCGTGCCCGGTCGAACTGGTGCCAGGTTTTGGCAAGCAGGGGCTCGACCGCCGCGGCCTGTGCCGCAACCCAGCCGCGCACTGCCCCGGCCGCGTCGTCCGCGGGACCGGCGAGTTCGCCGGCAAGGGACACGGCGGTCACGGCGTCGTTGATGCGGCCAAGAGCGTCCTGCACCGTGGCGAGCGTCTCGAGGTAGTTCCGGCTGCGCTTGCCCGCAAAGAGCGGAGCGAAGAACTCGGCAACGTAACGCAGCCGCTTGGCGGCGATCCGCGCTGCATGCCGCTCCTCGTTCGACGCGTGCAGCAGATGGGCGGCGAGGCGCACGAACTTGCGATGGCGGCGCGCGAGCATGGCCGCCGCGAACGTGGCGGCAGGTTCGGCGGGCGCTTTGGCGGCGACGCCATCGCTGCCCGGTGCGCGGAGCGGGGGCATTAACCGTGACGTCGTGCACAGTAGGTCCGCGGTCAGCAACAGGCGCTGGAAGCGGGGCGAGGCGACCGCCGCGCGGGCATCGCGCCGCGCAGCGCGGCGGCGGGCGGCCGCGCGGGCACGAAGCCCGCTGAGGCCCGCGGCCGTGCCCGCATCACGCGCAAACCACGCGGCGAGCGGCGGCAGCGTTTCGGTCACGAACACGTCCCAGTTGCGCGCCGTGCCCAGAATCGCCGCGAGCCACTTGACCTCGGCCACCACCGGGTCGAGCGTTGCGGCGGGCGCGAAGGGGGTGAGCAGCCCGAAGCACGAGCGCAATCGCCTCGTGCCGACGCGCATTTGGTGAATCCATTCGGGATCATCGTCGGCGACGAGTCCCTGCGCGTTGGCGGCGATCTGGTGCAGACAGCCGCGCGCGACCGCGGCCAGCGCATCGGCGGTCGTCACGTCGGCCGCGAGCGGGACATCCTGCGCGCGCACCGGCGCGGGCACGGCGCGCGGCAACCCGCGCCGAAGCGCATAGCCGCGCGCGGCCTTGGTGTCGGTCAAAACGGCAAGCGGCAGGTCGGCGGACAGCCCGAGCGCCAGCCGAAACAGGTTGGCTGCGTCACCGCTCGTCAACTCGATCTCGATTTCCGCAATGGGTCCGCGTCGCGTGTGGCCGTCGCATTGCGCGCGGATCTCGCCCAGGTCGACGCAGAATTCCGCGGTCGATCCATCCGGGAACTCGAGCGGGATCGTCCGTCGTTCGACGTCGGTGATGAAGCAGGCGACGAGTCCGCCGTGTTTGGCGGCCTTTGCGACCAGTTTCTTCCACGGCGTGGCTGCCAGTCGGGCGAGGTCGACACCCGGACCCTGCAACGACCATTCATGCTCGGGGCGCGCGTACAGGCCAGCGCCCGCATCGGCCTCTTGCGGTCCCTTGATCGTCTGGATCCAGCGCCGGCCGATGCGGCGAACCCGCAGCGCGACATCCGCGCGTTCGAGCCGGAAGTCGGGCGAGTCGAAATAGGTGCTGACAACGTGCGCGGTGCGCGTCCGGCCGCGCCGCAACGGACGCAACGCCGGGTGTCGCAGCAGCGCAGGAACCGCGGCGGCGTCGAGGGCGAGCTTCAGCTCGACTTCGAGCGGGATGGAAGCGTCCAGCATTCCTGGCTCGCGCTCGCGCGACGACGGGAGGCCCGCCATGGCGTTGCGGTCAGGACTCGTCCGCGTGCTTGACCCGGCGCGCCCGCACGGCCTCGGCCAATTCGCGCAGGATCTCGACCGTCGCGTCCCAGCCGATGCAGGCGTCGGTGATCGAGACCCCGTACTGCAACGGCTGGCCTGGAACGAGGTCCTGCCGGCCGGGATTGATGTGGCTCTCGATCATCACGCCGATGATGCGGTCGTCGCCGCCGGCAATCTGCGCGGCGACGTCGCGCGCGACGTCCCGCTGGCGCTCGTGCCGGCGCTGGCTGTTCGCGTGCGAGCAGTCGATCATCAGTTTCGCGGCCAGTCCGGCGCCGGCGAGCTCTTTGCATGTCGTGTCGACGTCGGCGGCGCTGTAATTCGGCGCCTTGCCGCCGCGCAGGATGATGTGGCAGTCCTCGTTGCCGCCGGTGTGCACGATCGCGGAGTGCCCTCCCTTGGTGACCGACAGGAAATGGTGTGGCGCCGATGCGGCCTTGATCGCATCGACCGCGACCCGGACGTCGCCGTTGGTGCCGTTCTTGAAGCCGACGGGGCACGAAAGCCCGGACGCAAGCTCCCGGTGCACCTGACTCTCGGTCGTCCGCGCGCCGATCGCGCCCCACGCGATCATGTCGGCGAAATACTGCGGCGTGATCATGTCGAGGTATTCGGTTCCGGCAGGCAGGTCGAGCTCGTTGACCTCCACGAGAATCCGGCGGGCGAGCCGCAGCCCCTCGTTGATCCGGTAGCTGTCGTCCAGATGCGGATCGTTGATGAGCCCTTTCCAGCCGACGGTCGTGCGCGGCTTCTCGAAATAGACGCGCATCACGACGATGAGGTCGGCGGCGAGCTCGCGCTTCTGTGCGGCAAGCCGCGTCGCATAGTCGAGCGCGGCGTCGTAATCGTGAATGGAGCACGGGCCGACCACGACCAGCAGTCGGTCGTCGGCACCGTGCAGGACGCGATGGATCGCCTGCCGGGCGTCGAACGTGGTGGTAGCGGCTCGTTCGGACGCCGGAAACTCCCGCAGCAGATGCGCGGGCGGCGCGAGCTCCATGATCTCGCGGATCCGGGTGTCGTCGATCGGCAGCCGGGCCACCGGATGGGACAGCGCGGCAGCCCGGTTGCGGTGGGCGGTGGACGTGGGCACGATGTGGCTCCGTCAGGGTTTTCCTAGCAAAAACATGATTCTACGAACTCGGCGTCCGGACATCCGGCATTGTGCCATGGCCAATGTTGCATTGCATTAGGCCAAATTGAGACATCGGCCGCATGGCGGTAGGCGAAATCGTTGCTTCGCGCGTTTAGGATGCCGTAGACTGCCTTCGACCCTGCTGGCTCGTCCAGCCGACGGGAACCAGACTACCCGGCGGTCGCAAGACTGCCGAAGCACCAAAAAAAATAGAACCGAAATCCCCCAGCCATTTTCCAGGAGCACCGCATGAACAGACTGCTAGCCATGGCCATTGTCGGCGCCTTTGCCGTTGCCGGAAATCCGGCGTTTGCCGCCGATGCGCCGGCGGCAACGGCGCCCGCCACAAAGGCACCTGCTGCTGCCGCACCGGCGACCAAGGCGCCCGCCGCCGCGCCCGCCGCCGCGCGCCCCGCCGCTGCTGCCCCCGCCACGAATGCGCAACAGGAACGGATGAAGGCCTGCAACGTCAAGGCCGAAGGCAAGAAGGGTGACGAGCGCAAGGCGTTCATGAGTGCCTGCCTGTCCGGGAAGGACGCGCCCGCGACCAAGATGACGCAGCAGGAGAAGATGACGGCCTGCAACAAGAAGGCTGGAGACAAGAAGGGCGATGAACGCAAGGCCTTCATGTCGGAATGCCTGAAAGGGTAACCCCCACGCAGTTGGTGCACACGGTCGGGTGACTTCCTGTCCATCCGGCCGCGACTACAAGGCCCCACCGGGCAACCGGCTGGGGCCTTGTTTTGTCTGGAGGAGTCCGCGCTGCGGTGTCATGGGGCGCGAGCCGGCACGGCCGCGATCGATCGGGTCCGGCCCCGGCGCCGGTCGGCGCCTACGATGCCCTGCGTATCAGGAGGCCCTTCAGGTATTCGCCTTCCGGAAACGCGAGGGCAACCGGATGATCGGCACCCGCCCCGTAACGGCCGATCACCGACGCGTCGATCCCGGCATCGAGCGCCGCGCCCGCCACGATCTTGCGAAACAGCTCCGCGTCGATGCCGCCCGAGCACGAAAACGTTGCGAGGAGTCCTCCCGGGCGCAGCAGTTTCAGTGCCAGGAGATTGATGTCCTTGTAGGCACGGGCGGCGCGATCGGCGTGCGCGGCGGTCGGCGCGAACTTCGGCGGATCGAGCACGGCGAGATCGAACCCCGCACCACGGTCACGCAGCTTGCGCAGCTCGGCGAAAACATCGGCTTCGAACCATTCCGCGCGGTCGGGCAGCAGCGCCGCATTGCGCGTCAGATTTTCGCGGGCGAGGGCGAGCGCGTCGCCCGAACTGTCGATGGAAACCACGCGTGTTGCCCCACCGGCAAGCGCCGCCAGCGCGAAGCCTCCTGTGTAGCAGAAGGCATTGAGCACCTCCCGGCCGGTCGCGAGCGCGCGTACGGCGTCCCGGTTCGCGCGCTGGTCGAGATAGAACCCGGTCTTCTGGCCGGCGACGACATCGGCGCGGTAGGAGAGCCCGGCCTCGACGAACGTCACCGCGTCCGGCAGCGTGCCGTGCGCGACGCCGGTGCGCGCCGGGAGACCCTCGAGTTTGCGCACTTCGGCGTCGGAACGCTCGAAGACACAGGCCGCACCCGTCGCCTCGACCAGCGCCGCGACGATCGCGTCGCGCCAGCGTTCCGCGCCAGCCGATGACAGCTGCAGCACGATCGTGTCGGCATAGCGGTCCGCGACGACGCCCGGCAAGCCGTCCGATTCCCCGTGGATCAGCCGGCATCCGGTGTAAAGCGCGTCGAGCATCGAGGCGCGCGCGGCGACGGCAAGCGCGACGCGCCGCAGGAAGAACCCCGCGTCGACCGGCTCGCGCACATCGAAGGTCCAGACGCGCGCGCGGATCTGGGAGGACGGCGAATAGGCGGCGCGCGCCACGAATGTGCCGTCCGCCGTCAGGATGTCGACGGTGTCCCCGGGTTCACCCGGCGCGTCGGCCGTCGCGATGGCGCCGGAAAAGATCCACGGGTGGCGGTGCCGCAGCGACTTCTCGCGCCCGGGCTTCAACCGCAACGCCGGAATGATCTCCGCCAGACTATCCACCCGCGAGCGCGGCGTCGATGCGCGCCATCACATCCGGCGCGAGCTTGTCCACGACATCGAGCGCCTTCATGTTCTCGATGACCTGCGCCGGGCGGCTCGCGCCGGTGATCACCGTCGACACGCGCGGGTTCTTCAGGCACCAGGCGAGTGACATCTGCGCCAGCGTGCAGCCCAGGTCCGACGCGATCGGCGCGAGGCGCCTGACCCGGGCCATCTTCGCCGGGTCGGACAGCCTCTCGGCGAGCCACTCGTAGCCCTTCAGCGTGCCGCGCGTCCCCGCCGGGATACCGTCGATGTACTTCCCGGTCAGGAGTCCCGACGCCAGCGGGCTCCAGGTGGTGGTGCCAAGGCCGATGTCGGAGTACAGCCGCGCATATTCCTTCTCGACGCGCTCGCGATGCAGCAGGTTGTACTGCGGCTGCTCCATCACCGGCTTGTGCAGGTGATGTCGCTCGGCGATCTGCCACGCCGTGATGATCTCCGCCGCACTCCACTCCGACGTTCCCCAGTAGAGCGCCTTGCCCGCCTTGATCATGTCGTGCATCGCGAACACCGTCTCCTCGATCGGCGTGTCCGGATCGGCGCGGTGGCAGAAAACGAGGTCGACGTGGTCGAGACCGAAGCGCGCGAGCGACGCGTCGATCGCCTGCATCAGGTATTTCCGGTTCAGCGTGTTCCTTTCGTTCGGGCCGTCGTCAAGGCCCCAGTAGAACTTGGTCGAGACGATGTACGAAGCCCGGCGCCAGCCCATCTTCTTCAGCGCGGCGCCCATGATCGTCTCCGCCTGTCCTTTTGCGTAGACCTCGGCATTATCGAAGAAGTTGACGCCGGCGTCGTACGCGGCGGCCATGCATTCGCGCGCGAGATCGGTGTCCATCTGGTTGCCATAGGTCACCCAGGAGCCGAACGAAAGTTCGCTCACCTTGAGGCCGGAGGCGCCGAGCCGGCGGTATTGCATCATTGGCATCGTCAATGTTCGTGGAAATATGCGGGGCGGAGGGGCGCGCCGGGAGGAGCGCGGACGGTAGAATCGCAACGCCACATTGTACCCACAAGGATCAGCCCATGCCTGCTGTCTCCCGCGCAGGGACTCGTCGTGTCGCCGACGGCACACGGCGCAAGCCGCCGCTCACCGTCGAGGCATTGTGGGCGATGAAGCGCATCGCGGCGCCAACGCTATCGCCCGATGGCGCCCTTGCCTGCGCGGCGGTGACGAGCTTCGACATGGCGAAGAACGACAGCAGCACGGAATTGTGGCTGTTTCCGACCGGCAGCCATGGGGAGTCCGCTGCGAAGCCGCGCCGGCTCACCACTGGCGACAAGGACAGCGATCCGCGATGGTCCCCCGCCGGCGACGCGATCGCGTTCACCGCAAAGCGCAAGGACGACGAGGAGCCGCAGATCTATCTGATCGCGCCCGACGGCGGCGAGGCGCGCCGGTTGACCACGTTTGCCACCGGCTGTGCCGCGATCAAGTGGTTTCCGGACGGCAGGCGGATCGCGTTCGTCAGCTGGGTGTGGCCCGATCTCGGGTCCGCCGCGGAGCAGGCGAAACGAAAGAAGGAGCGCAAGGACGCCAAGGTCAGGGCACACGTCACCGAGCGCGCGGAGTTCCGCTTCTGGGACCATTGGCTCACCGATGGCCGCGAGCCGCACGTGCATGTATGCGACGTCGCGACCGGCCGCTGCCGCGATGCGCTCGCCGGAACCGGCCTCGCGCTGCCGCCGTGGGAGCCGAAGGCCGACGACTTCGACATCGCGCCGGATGGCCGCGAGCTCGCGCTCACCGCGGATCTCGGACCCGAGCCGCGCATGATGAATCAGCGGGACATCGTCACGGTCGATCTCGCGACGAAGCGCAAGCGGATACTTACCGCGGATTCCGGCACCGACGACGCCGGTCCGTCGTATTCGCCGGACGGCCGGGCATTGGTCTTCCACTCCTGCGACACGAAGCGTTCCTTCATCGACCAGGGGCGCCTCACCCTGTTCCTGCGCCGAACAGGACGCATGCAGACGCTCGCGCCGAAGCTCGACCGGCAGATACTGCACGTGCTCTGGGCGCCCGATTCGCGCTCGCTGCTGTGCACGATCGAAGATCGCGGTCGCGTCGGCTTGTGGCGGCTTCCGTTGCCTGCCGGGGACGGTGCCGCGATGCCCTCGCTCGTCGCGGCCGGCGGCACGATCGGCGGCTTCGCGCAGTCGCGCGACGGTGCGGTGCTCGCGTTCGACCGCGCGACGGTGATGCATCCGCCGGCGCTGTTCGCGTGTGGCGGGGACGGGTCGGTCGAGCGCGGAATCGAGTCGTTGAATCGGGCGTTGCTCGCGCGACGTGCGCTGGGTGAAGTGCGCGAGGTAACTGTCAAGGGCTGGGGCGGGGCGCCCGTGCAGATGTGGATCACCTATCCGCCGGATTTTGATCCCAAGAAGAAGTGGCCGCTGCTGCACTCGATCCACGGCGGGCCGCACGCGGCGCACCTCGATGCGTGGCACTTCCGCTGGAACACGCAGGTTTTCGCGGGCCACGGCTACGTTGTCGCTGCGGTCAATTACCACGGCTCGTCCGGGTTCGGCCAGAAGTGGCTGGAGACGATCACGGGCCGTTATGGCGAGAAGGAGCTCGCCGACGTCGAGGCCGGCACCAACTGGCTGTTGCGGCAGGGCTACATCGACCGGGCGCGTCTCGCCGCGTCCGGCGGCAGCTACGGCGGCTTCATGGTCGCCTACATGAACGGCCATACCGACCGCTACCGGTCGTTCGTCTGCCACGCCGGGTGCTACGACTGGGTCAGCATGATGGCCACCGACGGATACCACTTCTTCGCCGACGAGCTGGGCGCGTTCCACTGGGACAATCCGGCGCGGGTGATGAGGCAGTCGCCGCACCATTACGTCAAGCGCGCGAAGACGCCTACGCTGGTGATCCATGGCGAGCAGGACTACCGCGTTCCGGCGACGCAGGCGCTGCAGTACTACGACACGCTGAAGGCGAAGAAGGTGCCGGCGCGCCTCGTATACTTCCCCGACGAGAACCACTGGATCCTGAAGCCGCAGAACTCGCGGCTCTGGTATCGCGAGTTCTTCGACTGGATGGCCCGGTACGCGCCCGGAGGGCCCGCGCGGCGCAGGACAGGCTGACGCATGGCGCAGCGCGAGCACCGAATCCGGATTGGCCTCCGGCGCGACGCCTAGACGGCCGTCAGACGCGGTCCGCTCGCCTTCTTCTCGTAGGCGCCCTGGCAGCCGACGCAGCGGCGCGCGGTCGGGTAGGCCATGAGCCTGGCCGGCGCAATCGTGATGCCGCAATCCGCGCAGTCACCGTACGTGCCATCGCGCATCCGGGCTAACGCGGCGTCGACTTCGGTGAGGTCCGCCAGCACGTGGCGGACTTCCGCGAGATCGAGCTCGGCCAGGCCATCCGCGACGCCCCATTCGTCGCCGCTCTCCTGTATCCGGTTGCGCAGCCCCACGACGCGGTCGTCGCCGCTGCCGGCGAGTTGCGCTTTCACTTCGACGCGCAGCGCGGTGCGTCGGGCCTCGAGCTCGGCTTTCAGCCGCGCGCGCTCGTCGGTCGTCAATGCGTTCTTGGGCATGTGGGCAGGGCTTTCGGGATATCGATGCAACGATCCGGCAACCGATTCATTATCCCATTTTCGCGACGTGGCGGAACCGAACCGCGCGTGGATTGATCAGGATCAACCGGGGTCGCCGCCGAACCGGGGGCTTGAATCCGGACACGAACGGCCGCAGGTACGGTGTCGACGCCGTATCGCGACGCGCCTCCCGGGGGCTTGAAATGGCCGAACCCGGACGCAGATCGGGATCCGGACGGCGGCACTCCGGCGCGGACTTGGCTCGGAGGCGACCCGTCACTCACCTACCGAAGGAGATTCTATGCACAACCTGACAGCGTACGCACCGCTCGCCGATGCCGGGTTCGACGAGCTCTTCCGTGGTTTCTTCCGCCCGGTTCGCGTCGACACCGCACCCGCGGCGATCAAGATGGACGTCGTAGAACTGGACAACGCCTACAGTGTAATGGCCGAGATTCCCGGCGTTGCCAAGGACGAAATCCAGGTCTCGATCGAAGGCAACCAGGTCACGATCGGCGCCGAAGTGAAGCGCGAGCTGGACGCGAAGGACGGCCGGCGCGTGCTGCGCAGCGAGCGGTACAGTGGCAGCGTGTATCGAGGCTTCACGCTGCCGATGGAGATCGACGAGGCGGCCAGCAATGCGAAATACGAGAACGGCGTGCTCGAGCTGACGCTGGCAAAGAAGGCCGCGGTCGCCGGCCGCAGGCTGACGGTCGAGTAACAACGACGCGCGCAGCGTCGACGCGACGTGCGGGTCCTGCCGGGCACCCGCACGTCGTGCCTTGTCGCGTGCGGCCCTTGATTCGCCTGCCCGGCACCGGAGCCATCAGCGGATCCGCTTGGCCGGATATTCCTCGTCGATGTTGTCGCGAAAGAAGCTCCACGGCGACGACGCCGACGTGAGGCGCCGGAAGGTGTCGGCGGAAACGCCGCCGTACTCGAACGTGCCGGAGGTGAGCTCGACGATGAGCACGCGCCGCGCCGCATCGAAACCCGCAGCGCGCAGGTTGCCGCCGGCCAGCCGTTTCATCTCCATCAGTGCGTCGAGGTGCCCCACAGCTGTTTCAGGCGCGCGTCGCGGCCGCACCCGGTTCGGTAATACGAGTACTTCAGCGGATTCTTGACGTAGTAATCCTGGTGGTATTCCTCGGCCGGCCAGAAGTCCGCCGCGGCGATGATCGGCGTGACGATCGCCTCCTTGAACGGCTTCGACTTCTCGAGCGCCGCCTTCGACGCTTCCGCGGCACGCCGCTGGTCGTCCGTGTGCACGAAGATCGACGTCCGGTACTGGCTGCCGACGTCGCAGAACTGCCGGTCCTTCACCGTTGGATCGATGTTGCGCCAGAAGACCTCGAGCAGCTTTTCGTAGGTTACCTTCTTCGGGTCGTAGAGCACCTGCACCACCTCGGTATGGCCCGTCCCGCCGGCGGATACGTCCTCGTAGGTCGGTTTCGTCCTCATGCCACCGGTGTATCCGGAAGTCGTCGCGAGTACGCCATCGAGCTTGTCGAACGGCGGCTCCATGCACCAGAAACAGCCGCCGGCAAAGGTCGCGACAGCGCTTCCCGGCGGCGCCGCCGGCAGCTTTGCCATCTGCGCCAGGGCCGGCAGCGCGAACAACGCCATGAGGACCGGTGTCCACAGGCGGAAGGTGCGCAAGTGCGTTGAGAACCGGCGAGTCATCGGGATCCTTGTCGAGTCAGGTGCGTCGTGGCGCAGCGTGGAAACGGTTGGTCGTCGCAGGCGTGCGCCAGCTTACACCCAGGAAAATCATTATAGAGGACGCGGCGAGACATTGGCACGCGCACGGCCCACAGGGGCACCCCTTGCGCCCTGACAGGGCCATGTCCGCTGCGCGGACGTCGTGGGCTACCTTTCGGGCAGCTGCACGGCTTCGAGCGCACGCCGTATCAGAACCGCATCGTCCTCTTCGCCGCAACCCTCGGCAACGGCCGCGGCGAACGTCTGGTGCGCGAGGCGCGAGAACGGCGCATCGACGCGGAGCCGGTCCGCAAGCGCCGCCGCGATGCCGGAATCCTTGTCGAGCAGCTTTGCGGCCGCGCGCGGGGTGCAATCGCCGTCGAGGGCGCGCGGCACCCGATCGCCGAACATCCAGCTCGCGCCGGAGCTTGCCGCGACGACCTCGAAGACTTGCCGCAGGTCGAGGCCGGCAGCGCGCGCGAGCGCCAGGGCTTCCGCACTGGCCGCAAGGTTCGCCGCGGCCAGCAGGTTGTTGACGATCTTGAATGTCGACGCATCGCCGGGCCCGGGGCCCAACGCGAACAGGCGGCCGGTGATCCGTTCGAGCATGGCGCGCACCTGCGCGAAGGCCTCCGCATCCCCGGATACCATCATCGTCATCGTTCCAGCCGCGGCCTTGGCCGGCCCGCCGGAAACCGGCGCGTCGAGGAGCGCAATGCCGTGCGGGGCCAGCCGCGGAGCAAGCGCCGCGACATACGCCGGGTCGACGGTCGACGAGACCAGCACGATGCGCCCGGGCGAATTGGCCGTGGTCACTCCGTCCGTGCCGAACAGTACGGTTTCGATCTGCGCCGCATCGACCACGAGCAGCACGATGACCTGGCAGCCGCGGGCGAGATCGGCGGGCGATGCGGTGGGCGCCGCGCCATGGCGGACGGCAAGCGCCTGCGCCTCGGACCGGATATCGCGCGCGGAGGTCGCGACGCCCTCGCGGACCAGGCTCTGCACGACGCCTCCGCCCATCGCCCCGGTGCCGATGACGCCGACACGACGCCCGGATGCGTTCGCTGGAGTACCTTGGCGCTGCGCGCTCCGGTATTCGCCCTTGGGGCGGCCCGACGGGCTCATGGCGCCGGCTACTTCGGCGGCTGATACGGCTGGCAGTCCGCGAGCGGTATCGCCGCGCCGTGACGGACGAGTTGCAGGTCGGTTCCCTTGCCACGCAATTCCATGTCGCTGTTGGCGTAACGGACGCCCGACGCGGCCGGGATCTGGTAGAGCGATACGCGATTGCCGTCGGGCATGAGCAGGCGCGCCTCGTCGACGTCGAACCGGATCACGATGCGTTCGCTGCCCGACTGGCAGCTGAACGTGTTCTTCGCGGCATCGAGCTCGCTCTGCGTTGGCGGCATGGCGCAGGACGCGCACAGCAGTGCGGACGCCGCCGCAGTGACCGCGAAAGCGCGCAATGGATGCGAAGACGCGGCGGTTGTAGGCATCGATCGACTCCGGCAAGTGCTCGAATCGAGGATAGCACGACCGGCGTTACGATGACGCCTGCCCGCCCGCTGCGGCCCTATCAGCGCAGGCGCGGGGGGCCGGCGTCGACCGCCTCGCTGCCGTGGAACATCCGACCGATATTGGCCCAGTACGCAGCCGCCTCGCACATCGGGCACGCGCGTGAGCTTCCGAAAAGCTCGCATTCGCCGAGGTCGCGCGACGCGAGTCGTCGCGCCGCCGCTCGTATCGCGACCATCTCGGCGTGGGCCGTGGGGTCGCGATCGGTGATGACCGCCGACACGCCTTCGCCGACGATCTCGCCGTTGCGCACGACGACGGCGCCGTAGGGCTGATCGCCGCGTCGGACCGCTTCGTCGCGCAGGTCCAACGCACGCGCCGCGAATGCGGCGCGGTCGCGCAGGGCTGGCGAAGCCTGGCCGGAAGCCGGCTGCGTGCGCAACGCACCCGCGCAGAAGAGGTAGAGGGCGCTCAGAGGCCATCCCAACATCCGGCGGCGGCGCCAGCGCGTGTACGGCTGCAGTGGCTCGATGGCGTCCGGCACGGCATCAACCCATGGCGCTGGCCACCGATCGCGATGCCGCGGGCGGTGGAAAGCGCACCGCGTCCGGGTAGGACAGCACCTCGGCGAGCCGGCCGGTCCGGATCTGCGCCTGCATCGCCTGCCACCAGCCGGCATCGAGCAGGTCGGCGTGCATGGACCGGAAGCTGGCACGGGTCTTGGGGTCGGTCAGCAGGAACGTCTCGAACTCCTCGGGAAACACGTCGTGCGGCCCGACCGGGTACCAGATGTCGTCCGCCATGTCGTCCCATCCGGGCGGCGGTGGCGGAATCTTGCGGAAATTGCAGGCGGTGAGGTACTCGATCTCGTCGTAGTCGTAGAAGACGACGCGCCCGAAGCGCGTCACGCCGAAGTTCTTGAACAGCAGGTCGCCGGCGAAGATGTTGACGGCGGCCAGCTCCTTCAGCGCATCGCCGTATTCGCGCATCGCGTGCGCCCGCTGCGCGTCGTCGGCGTGTTCGAGATAAATGTTGAGCGGAATCATCCGCCGCTCGATGTACAGGTGCTTGACGACGACGTGGTCGCGCTCGAATTCGATGACGGAGGGCGCCACGGCGGCGAGTTCCGCGATCAGCTCGTCCGAGAAGCGGCCGCGGGGGAACGCGACATCCGAATACTCGAGGATGTCGGTCATGCGTCCGACGCGGTCGTGGTGCTTGACGAGCCAGTACTGCTGCTTCACCTTCTGGCGGTCCGTCTCCTTCGACGCGGCGATCTTGTCGCGGATCACCTTGAACACGTAGGGGTACGATGGCAGCGTGAACACCGTCATCACGAGCCCCTTGATGCCGGGGGCGATGACGAACTTGTCGCGCGAGTGCCGCAGATGGTGCAGAAAGTCGCGGAAGAACAGATTCTTGCCCGCCTTCTGCAGCCCGACCATCGTGTAGAGCTCCGCGGCCGTCTTGTCCGGCAGGATCGCGCGCAGGAAGTTGACGTGGGCCGAAGGCACTTCCATGTCGACCAGGAAGTAGGCGCGGTTCGCCGAGAACAGGATCGCGAGGTCCACTTCGTCCACGATGAGCGCGTCGAAGTAGAGCTTCCCTTTGGCATCGTGCTTGATCGGCACGACGAACGGGTATGAGTGGACGCCGTTGACCACCCGCCCGACGATGTACGCGGTCTGATTGCGGAAGAACGGCGACGACAGGACCTGGATCTGGTGGTTGGATTCGAGGCGGAATGGCCGCGGATGGCGCCGGCGGAACGCCGCGAGCACGTGGCGCAGGTCGGCGCCGAAATCGCCGAACCGGCGCTCGAACCGGAAGTCGAGCACGATGTCGATCAGCGCGTGGCGCAGGCCCTGTTGCAGCGGGTAGTAGCTGCGATAGGACGGCGGATCGGCGTCGATGTGCTCGGTGGAGATCGTCGGCCGCACGAAGATGAAGCGGTTATGGAAGTAAGCGCGGCGCAGCGTCTTCACCGAGACGGAGTTGAAGAACGTCTCCGCGCACTCCGGCTGCTTGTGGTCGATGAGGAGGCCGATGAAGTGGAGCTTGACCTGCTCCCACAGCGCCTCGCCGCCGTCGCCCTCCAGCCCGCCGAAGCCGTGCTTGCGCTCGATGCTCTCGGCGGTCTCCTGGACGCGGCGATCGTAGAAGTCGATACGATCGCGCGCCACGTGCTGGATGGCGAGCCAGTTGCCGGCCTCGAAGTGCCGCTTGGCCGCGCGCGCGCACTCGCGGAACACCGCATAGTGGTGGTCGAACCCCTCGCGCAGCATGCGGGCGATGCCGCGGGCCCGGTCGGCGACGGCGTCGTTCGGGCCCGCCGCGGCGGCGGAGTGGATCGGGGTGGCCATGGCGAGCTGAGGTCGATTGCGTCAACCGAACGTGTTGCAGCGGCGCATGTCGCCTGATTCGAGCCCTGCCCTGAACCACTTCAGGCGCTGTTCGGCAGAGCCGTGAGTGAACGATTCGGGCACGACATAGCCCTGTGCCCGCTTCTGGATCTCGTCGTCGCCGACCGCCGCCGCGGCGCGAAACCCTTCCTCGAGATCGCCGACCTCGAGCTTGTTGCGGCGTTGCGCGAAATACCCCCAGATGCCGGCATAGCAATCGGCCTGCAGCTCAAGGCGCACGGACAGCGCATTGCGTCCGCGCGCATCGAGTTGCTGCATCTTCCGATCGACCGTTGCCATCGTCCCGGTCAGGTTCTGCACATGGTGACCGACCTCGTGCGCGATCACGTAGGCCTGCGCGAAATCGCCGGGTGCGCCGAACCGTCGCGACAGCTCACCGAAGAACGCGGTGTCGAGGTAGAGCTCGCGGTCGGCG
Source organism: uncultured beta proteobacterium (assembly GCA_963823215.1). GTDB lineage: Bacteria > Pseudomonadota > Gammaproteobacteria > Burkholderiales > Casimicrobiaceae > CAIWHR01. The sequence goes on along the minus strand of CAWGKT010000007.1, from coordinate 205,222 downwards.
GAACAGTAGAACGGCCCGGTCGCCGCCGACGCGTGGCCGCAGGCCGACTGCGTGGCGCGCCGAAAGAGCACGAGCCGCGGCGGCTCGTAGCGCGCGCCCATCGCCTGGAACACCGCCTTCCACACGTCTTCGGTGTCGCCCAGAACGGCTGCGGCGAAGTCCTTCGCTGGATCCGGCGGTGCATTCGGCGCGCGCGGCTGCCCCGGCGCCGGAGTGTTCTGGGGACCGTAGCCGGGGGCCGCCGGTTGCCGGGATTCCGGTGGCGGTGCCGGTCCTCCGCTCTCGAGCGCTCCGATCAATTCGAGCGGATTGACACCGAAGATCAGGCTCGCGATCACGATCACGACCAGGGCTCCGCCTCCGACCCGCATGCCACCGCCCCGGGGCAAGCCACCGCCGGGATCCCCGCCGGTCCGATCCTCGACGTTGTCGCTCCTGCGAAAATCGCCCCAGCGCATGATCGGTGCTCTCCAGTCGACCGCGTTACGGCTTCAGCGCCCGGTAGAGAAAAGGCAGGCTGACATCCATCCGGTAGTCGACGTCCGAGTGATTGTCGTCGAACTCCTCATACACGTGCCGGATGCCGGCCTCGGCCAGCCGCAGCGAGAGCAGCCGCGTGCCGTAGTGGATGTGATACTGGTCGCGCCAGCCGCAGTCGATGTAGATCCCCTTGAGCGTGCGCAGGCTCGCCGCGTGCTTGCCGACCAGCAGGATCGGGTCGTGCTTGAGCCAGGCCCGCCACCGCCGGTCGAGCTTCTCTCCGGTCTCGAGATTGAACGGCAGGCGGAACCCCAGCGGCGCTCCGGGGTCAGGATCGTAGGTCGCGGCCATGCACACGTTCATGATCACGTGCACCTCCGCATGCGACAGCTTCTCCTTCTTCCAGACGGCATCGAGGAAGCGCTTGACGCGTCCGTCGTCGCAGCCTTCGGCGAGCCCCTTGCGCTTCAGTGTTTCCGCGAGCACGTCGTACGCGCCCTCGACACGCTTCGGCTCACGGTACTTCGCTAGCTCGTTCAGCGTGTTCGGCCAGTCGTGGTGGTAGACGAAGTCGAAGCAGGCATCGCCCGAGTGGTCAGCGATGGCGCCCCAGTGCTTCGCGTATTGCATGCCGTGGATGATCGCGCCGTAGCCGCCGGAGGATTTGCCGAAGCAGCCGCGATGCTCGCGCGAGGCCAGCGTGCGGAACTCGCGGTCGACGAACGGGATGATCTCCCGGGTCAGGTAATCGGCATACGCGCCGATCGCGGACGAGTTGACGTACTGATTGCCGCCGAGCGCCGTGAAGCAGTCCGGAAACACGACGATAGCCGGCCCCATCTTCTTCTGCTGGATGAGCCGCGCGACGCGCTCCGGCACGTTGTCGCCGAAGGGTTTCCAGCCGGTGTGCGCAAGGCCCGAGCCCGTGAATCCGACCAAGTCGTAGAACACCGGCAGCCGGCGGCCGCGCCCCCGGATCGCACCCTCGTCGTATTGCGGCGGCAACCAGACGGTCACCTTGCGGACGTGCGGATCGCCGAGCGGATTCCCCGCGAGTATCCGGGAATCGTGTTCCAGCACGACGAGCGTGCCCGAGGCAGTGGCGGTGCGCTTGCGGGCCATCGGCGATATCTCCCCTATGTCTCCAGCAGCAGCGAGCCTCGACAGCGCGGAGCACCGCAGCGGCATGTGTAGGCGTCCCGGATCCTGCGGGTGATGCGGCCGTCGAGCGACAGCCGGTAGTCGTAGGTCAGTTCCTCGCCTGCTGCGATCGTGCGGCGGGCCTCGATGAACACCCGGCCTTCGTCGTCCTCGAACGACTTGCAGTTCGGCGCGCACGAATGGTTTATCCAGCGCGCGGCGTTGCCGCGGCGGCCGCCGTCGATGACGAGGCCGTCGCTCGTCTCGAAGATGAACGTGTGATGCGGATTGTCCGGATCGCTGTCGGGGCGCGCGCTGGCGATGTCCCAGGTCGTGCGCTCGCCGCGGTATTCGATGACGAGCGTGCCCTTGGTGATGGTCGTCGCGGCGAAAACGCCGCGGCCGTGGATGGCGGAGTTGCGTACGCGGTACGCCCGGGCCGGAGTTTTCGGGTTCATTGGTTTGGCGAGGCAATGCGATTGCGAGGTTGGGCGCGCGAGTGCGCGATTGTACGCGAAGCCGCGGTCATGCCCGCATGGATTCGTCGTGCAGGCGCCGCAACACGTTGGCGAACCGCACGTGCCGCACCAGTCCTTCGTGGAAGCGAAACTCATCGCCGCCCTTCGCCCGCATCAGCGCGACGAGGCTCCGTTTGGCGGTCGCGGGCCAGCGCGGGAGGTCCGGCACGAGGGCGATAAGCGGTGCAAGCGAGCGAAATGCATCGCGCTCGGCTGCGGGCCAGCGCTCCATGCCCCGCACGGCCAGCGCGCGGGTGGCAACGCGCGTCGCCGCATGCTCCGCCGCCGCGCGATCCCCGCCGAACGCCCGTCGGATCCAGCGCGTCACGGCGTCGCTCAGCACGCCGGGCTCGCACTCCGGCAAGGCGTCCAGCCGCAGCTCGATATCGGAGCCGGTGAAACGCCGCAACTCGCCGATCGGCGTGCGCTGCCCCGGAGCGGCGCGCATGCGCGCCCATGCGTTTGCCGCCCTCTGCGCCGCCCGGGGGTCGAGCGGGCGAAAGCCGAGCCGGTAGTAGAACCAGAATGCACCGGACTGCAACCCTTCCTTGTTGGTGCCGCCGAACTGCGAGGGCTCGGCGACGAAGCGCTCCACGCCGAAGCACTGCCGGTAAACCCGCAGCACCTGACCGAACAGCAGCGCCGATTCGCCGCCCCGAAATGGCGCGAACACGTTGACGCCGATCTTGCACGCGCCGAGGAACGGCCAGCCGCCGCCGTAGCCGACCGGCACCCCGTTCTTGAACACCATCATGCCGACGTGCGAGTCGAGCGGGCTGCGCCGGTCCGGGCGCATCGTGTAGAGCGCGAGCGCGACGCCGCGCTCCAGCTCGTAATAGCGCACGCCTTCGGGGCTGGCGAGGGCGATGGCGTCCGTTTCGCGGCCCAGCGCCGCGAGCATGGCGCGACCGGCATCGACGACGTGCAGTCGATCGGCTGCGGAAAGGCGCCGCGGCGCGGGCAGCGGACGGTCGAGGAGCGTGCGGAGATCGACGTCGCGCTCGAGTCCGCCACGGTGGAAGAAGGTGGCGGCCGGAAGGCCGCGGACGAAGGTCCGCGACAGCATCGAGGCTCCCGGCCGGATGACGATGAACGGCTGCAACGTCTCGAACAGGTGGCCGCGCAACGCATCGCTCAATGGCAGCCGCGCGAACGCGCGGACGAGCCCGGCGAGCCGCGTGCCCTGCTTGCCCGCGCACGCCTCGGCGATGAAATCGAGCGGCGGCGCATCGGAAGCGGCGAGCTCGAATTCCATCGGTGCCAGCGCTTCACCGATGACCGACTGCGGAGCAATGCCGTTCTCACCGAACGAATCGAGGTCCGCCCGGGCAGGAAAGCGCTCCACGAGCCAGCGGGCGATGTCCCAGCCGAAGCTGATCGTCACGTCCGTCCAGGCAATGCCGCTGTTCGCGAGTTTCGCCCTCGCGCGCGCCGGACCGGAGGCCATGATGTGTCGCGCGGCGTCCGCGACGCGCTTCAGTTCGGCGCGAGTCACGTCGCGCAGCGAACGCGACTCAGGGTAGGCAAGCAGGCACAGCAGGCAATCGTGGTACGCGATCAGAACGGCGGGATCGGCAATCGCGCAGGATGACGCCGCGTCGAGAACGCGCCGCTTTTCGGCCCCGTGCGTGCCGCCGAAGCGCAGCGCGAGGGACCGCAGTTCCTTGACGCCGTCGAGGCCGAACAGGCGGGGCGTCAGCGGCGGCGGCATTCGACGGCAACGCGTGCGGGACTTGTGCCCGGGTCTGCTATCGCCCCTTGGGGCTTGCCTTGGTTCGCGCGACGACGCGCGGCACGACGGCCGCGGGTGGCCGTCGGGCCTGCGGGAACTGCGTCTTGGGCCCGGTATGCCCTTTGGGATTGGGGTAACTGCCGCCGCCCTTGCCCTTTGCCATCGTCGTCTCTCCTTTGTCCGCGGTTCGATCCGCCGCAGTCAATCCTACCCGTTTCCGTTCCAGCATGGCAGGGTGCCGAGTCTCATTGGTGCACCCTTGGCGCTGCGCGCCTTCCCTCCGATAGGGAGCTGTGCCCGCTTGGGGCGGCCCGGCGCGCTCACTGGCCGGCGACGAGCATCAGCACCACCGGCGTCGTGAACGCCGCGAGCGCGGTCGAGATCACAAGACTTGCGGCGATCGCACCGGGCAGCGCGCCGAACTCGCGCGCCATCAGATAGACGTTCGCGCCGACCGGCATCGCGGCGAGCAGCACCACGGCCTGCGTCTCGAGCGGCGGGAGGTCGAGCAGCCGGGCGAGCGCGAAGACGGCAGCCGGCTGTGCGGCGAGCTTCAGCACGCAGATGGCCGTGCTTTCACGCCAGGCTTCGCGGACGCCGAATTCGGCCAGACCCATCCCCAGCGCGATCAGCGACAGCGGCACGGCAGCCTGTCCGACGAGATCCAGCGTGCGCTCGGCGATGCCCGGCAGCGGCACTCCGGCCCAGCCCCAGGCCGTTCCGGCGAGGATGCTGGCGACGACGGGATTGGTCACCACGTTCATAGCGGTCGTCGCAAACCCGGCGAGCGATACCTTCCCGGTCCGCGCCCATTCGACGGACACCGTCACGAGCGTCCACAGCACCAGCGAGTTGAACACGAGCACGAGCGAGACGACCGGTATTGCGGCGTCGCCCAGCGCGACTTTCGCGACCGGAATGCCGAGCAGCAGCGTGTTCGCGAAAATGCCGCCGACGGCGAAGACCGACTGCGCCGCACCGTCCATCCGGAACAGCTGGAACGCCAGCAGACGGCCCAGCGCGAACACGGCCAGGCAGCCGCCGAAATAGGCGATCAGCAACCGCGCGTCCACCGGCGGCAAGCGCGAGAAATCGCTCATCAGCCGGAACAGCAGCGCGGGCACTGCCACCGTGAACACGAACGTTGTCAGCGCGTCGGCGACGCTCTTCGGCCAGCCGGCCCAGCGCACGAGCGCGTAGCCCAGGCCCGCCAGCAGGAAAAGCGGCGAGGTGAGCGCGACGATGTTCCAGTCCGCATGCATCGCGTTTTAGAACCGAGCAAGGCGGGAAGGACGGAGCGGGTCGCGCGGGCGCGCTCTAGCGGCCGCGTCCGCCGAAGCGGTGGATGACCCTCGGCTTGGCCGGCGTGGCGCCGGTGGCCGGCCCGTGGCTGCGCACGCCCGGCGTCGTCACTGCTGGGGCCGGCGCTGCGCGCGGGGGGCGCGCCGCTGCACCGCCGCCATGCGGCTTGGCTGCGGCGCCCGTGTGCGCGCGGCCCTGGCTCTGCCGGGACTGGCCGTGCGGCTTGCTCCGCGCCGCGCCGGAAGGCGCATGGCTGCGCTGCTGGCCGCGGCCCTGCCGCTGCAGGATCGGCTGGGCCCGGGCGTGCGGATCGGGCTCGAACCCGGCGATGACGGTGCGTGGCAGCGTGCGCTTGATCAGCTTCTCGATGTCGCGCAGGAACTCGTGCTCGTCGACGCAGACGAGCGAGATCGCCTCGCCGGTGGCGCCCGCGCGCCCCGTGCGCCCGATCCGATGGACGTAATCGTGTGGGACGTTGGGCAAATCGTAGTTGACGACGTGCGGCAACTGGTCGATGTCGATGCCGCGCGCCGCGATGTCGGTGGCGACCAGCACCTGCAGGCTCGCATCCTTGAACTCGGCCAGCGCCCGCGTGCGCGCGCCCTGGCTCTTGTTGCCGTGTATCGCGAGCGCGGTGATGCCGTCGCTGTTCAGCTGCTCGGCGAGCTTGTTCGCGCCGTGCTTGGTCCGCGTGAACACCAGCACCTGGTACCAGTTCTGGGTCCTGATGAGATGCGACAGGAGCTCGCGCTTGCGGTCGCGATCCACCGGATGCACGGTCTGCGTGATGATCTCGACCGTCGAGTTTCGGCGCGCGACTTCGATCAGTGCCGGAGCGTCGAGGAGACTGTCGGCGAGATCCTTGATCTCCTCGGAAAACGTGGCCGAGAACAACAGGTTCTGCCGCTTCTTCGGCAGCAGGGAGAGGATCCGCTTGATGTCGCGGATGAAGCCCATGTCGAGCATCCGGTCGGCCTCGTCGAGGACAAGGATCTCGACGCGCGACAGATCGAGGTTGCCCTGACCCTGGTGGTCGAGCAGGCGGCCGGGCGTGGCGACGAGGATGTCGACGCCTCGCTTCAGCTGCGCGGTCTGCGCGCCGATGCCGACACCGCCGAAGATCACCATCGACGTCTGCTTCGCGTACTTGCCGTAGACGCGGATGCTTTCCTCGATTTGCGCGGCGAGCTCGCGCGTGGGCGCGAGGATCAACGCGCGGATGGGCTTTTTTCCGGTTCGCTGCATCTGTGCGGCGGCCGGTGCCGACGACAGCCGCTGCAGCATCGGCAGCACGAAACCGGCGGTCTTGCCGGTGCCGGTTTGCGCGCCGGCGAGCAGATCACCACCGGCGAGCACCGCGGGGATGGCCTGCAGCTGAATCGGGGTGGGTTGGGTGTAGCCGTGTTCGGTCACGGCGCGCACGAGCGCGTCGGACAGGCCGAGTGAGGCAAAGGACATGATGACTTTCGAAAAAACGATCGGCCCGTCGCCGCTTGAGGGCGCCAGTCGCAGGCAAATGCGTGGGGGCAGAGCGTCGGAACTGACAGCGGCATGGGGACTGGACGAGTTGCCGCGTGGACGGATTATAGCAGACCGACTCCGGTTCAGCGCGAGGCGACGGCCGGACTCGCCACGGTCGTCAATGCGACCTCCACCGCGCTGTCCTTGTCGGAGAGCCAGACATGCCCCTCCTGAATCGTGCATTGCAGCTGCATCGAACGCCGCGCGCGCTTCGCCAGTTCCTGGCTGGCTGTTGCCGACACGCTCATCACGCGCAGATTCCGTGCTCGCTCGAGCGCGGTCCGGCTGCGCTCCCACCACAGCTCCGCGCCGCGGCCGTAGCCATAGATGACAACGTCGTCCGAGCGTCCGCACGCGCGGCGAACGAGCTTCTCGTCAGGCAGACCGACGTCGATCCAGAGCCGGATCCGGCCCGTCAGGTCGCGTTGCCAGAGGTCCGGTTCATCGTCGGTGGAAAGTCCCTTGCCGAATTCCAGGCCGGGGCCGGCGTGCAGTGCGAACGCCAGCACGCGCAGCATCATTCGCTCGTCGGTCTCGGACGGATGCCGCGCGAGCGTCAGCGCATGGTCCGCATAGTAGCCGCGGTCCATGTCGGCGATCTGCAGGGCCGCCTTGAAGATCGTGGCTTTCAGCGCCATGGACTCACGCCGCGGGAGCGCTGCCGAGCACGCGGATCTCGACGTTGCCGACCCGGACGGCCTGGCCCGCGCGGATCTTGCACGTCTTGCGCGACTCGACGGCGCCGTCGACGCGCACCTGCCCGGCCGCGACCAGCGCCTTGCCTGCGCCGCCGCTCGCGCAGACGCCCATCACCTTCAGCAGGTCGTTGAGCGCAATGAACTCGGCGGTCAGTTGAAATTCGAGTCGGGGCATGGAGGATGGGTCGGATGGAGGTCAGGGAGGCCGCAGCGTCAGCCTGGCTTCCCGCGTTGGACGGGCGGATGGCAGGAGAGTAGCAAGTTCACGCGTCGATCGGAGATGTCTGGGGGCAAATCGGCGGCGTTCGAGCGCGATGCCGGCGATTCGGCGTGGCGTCGAACGGATCCGATCGACCGGCGCCAGCCGCGGTGGATTCGGCTAGAATCCCCCTGCGCCGGGAGCGTGCCTCGGCGTCAACGTTCTCCCGGAGGAGGCCCATGGGCAATGCCACCAACCTGAATGCGGCGGATGGCTTCGTGTTGTCGGCCTACCGTGCCGACCCGGTCGGAACACCGCGCGGCGGACTGGTCGTCGCACAGGAGATCTTCGGCGTCAACAGCCACATCCGCAGCGTCTGCGACGGTTTCGCGGCCGATGGCTATGTCGCTATCGCGCCTGCGCTGTTCGACCGTTACGAGCGCGGCGTCGACATCGGCTACACGCCGGCCGACATCGCCAAGGGCCGCGAGCTGAAGGCGCTAGCGCAAACCGACGCGGCATTGCGCGACATTGCGGCGGCGCGCGACGCCGTGGCGACCGCGGGCAAGGTCGGCGTGATCGGCTACTGCTGGGGCGGGTTCATCGCGTGGATGGCGGCGTCACGGCTGACCGGCTTCGCATGCGCGGTTCCCTTCTATGGCGGCGGAATGCTCGACGCCGCCGACGAGCGGCCGGCCTGTCCCGTGATGGCGCATTTCGGCGAGCGCGATGCGATGATCCCCGTCGCGGGCGTGCGCAAGCTCGCCGCCGCGCATCCGCAGGCGCAGGTCTTCATCTACGACGCGGACCACGGCTTCAACTGCGATCACCGACCGTCGTACGATGCGATAGCCGCGAAGCTTGCGCGCGAACGCACGCTGCAATTCCTGCGGCGCCACATCGCCTGAGCGCACGCGCCGCTCAGCCGATCGTCCATGCGTTGCCGCAGGCGCGGCAGCGCACGTCGATCGAGCAGCCGGCGGGAGCGTCCGGGAACTCATGGGACGACACGACCGCGAATCGGCCGTAGGTGCCGCATCGGCCGCAGGTCGCCTGCTCGGCGAGGTGCTCGGCGCGCGAAAGCAGCCAATGGAACCGGCGCCAGGCGAAGATGCACAGGCCGCCGCCGGCCGCCGCGATCGCCACCAGCGCGAGCATTCCCCCTGCCGTCGACCGGAACTCCAGCATTTCCATGGCGATCGCCATCATGATCAGGCTCAGGACGCCGGTGATCATGTGCGCAAAGCTCTCGACCAGTTGGCGCTCGTACCAGCGGCGGAAGCCGCGTGCGCCGATGGCGGCGCTCACGCTCGTCATAGGGTAGCAAGGGTCGTTGCCGCACGCCCTTGCGATAACCACGCCATGGTGACCACAATACGGCGCATGAAGCCTCGGTGGTCCATCGACATCCGCAACTGCGGCATCGCCGGCCCCGCGGTCCGGCAGCCGGCTTCGCCGCCATGATGACAGCCTTCATTCCATTGCGCGAGACCTCGGGCGTGACGATTGCAACGCTCCGCTGCGCGGCGAGAATTCGGCTCGCGGCTGCCGGTTTCGCGCTCGCCATTGCCGGCGGCGTGGCGTCGGCGCAGGAGGTCGCCCCGCACGCCATCGACATACCGCCCTGGTTCACCGAGACGTTTCTCGACTTTGGCGAGGACGTCCGCGACGCCGCGCGCGACAAGCGTCGTCTGCTGATCTATTTCGGCCAGGACGGGTGCCCGTATTGCAAGCTGCTGATGGTGACCAACTTTTCCCAGCGCACCATCGTGGAGAAGACCCGCAGGCATTTCGTCGCGATTGCGCTGAACCTCTGGGGCGACCGCGAAACGAAGTGGCTCGACGGGCACGTGCGCAGCGAAAAGGAGCTCGCCCGGTTTCTGGACGTGCAGTTCACGCCGACGCTGCTGTTCCTGGACGAGCGCGGCGCCGTCTTGGCGCGGCTCAACGGCTACTATCCTCCGCACCGGTTCGAGGCAGTGCTCGATTACGTGGCCGGCAAACGCGAGCGCAAGGAGAAGCTGGCCGCCTGGCTCGCGCGCCAGGCGCGGGATGCGGCCAGTCCGCGCTTGGCCGACGAGCCGTTCTTCGCGCCGCCGCCACACGACCTACGGCGCGTCGCAGGCGGCAAGCCGCTCGCGGTGCTCTTCGAGTCGACGCATTGCGGCCCCTGCGACGAGCTGCATCGGGATGGTTTCACGCGCCCGCAGATGCGGGCGCTGCTGGAGCGCTTCGACGTCGTCCGGTTCGCGCTCGGCGCGCGCACGGGGCTCACGACACCCGATGGCCGGGCGACGACGGCGCAGGCATGGGCGGCCGAGCTCGGCGTGGCCTTTGCCCCGACCTTCGTCTTTTTCGGCGCGGAGGACGGACGGGAAGTCTTCCGCATCGACGCGTACCTGCGGCCTTTCCACGTCGAGTCTTCGCTCGACTATGTGGCGAGCGGCACTTATCGCCGTGAACCGTCGTTTCAGCGGTACATCCAGGAGCGAGCGGAGCGCCTGGGCAGGGCGGGCGGTACCGTCGACCTGTGGAAGTAGCCCGCCGGAGCAGCAGCTAGCCGCGTCCCACGAACGGCATCTTGGTCGCCATCACCGTCAGGAACTGGACGTTGGCGTCCAGCGGCAGGCTGGCCATGTAGACGATCGAGCTCGCCACGTGCGCGACGTCCATCAGCGGCTCGACGGCAATCTGGCCGTTCGCCTGCGGTACGCCGGTTGCCATCCGCGCCGCCATATCGGTGCCGGCGTTGCCGATGTCGATCTGGCCGCAGGCGATGTCGTATTTGCGGCCGTCGAGGGAGGCCGACTTCGTGAGGCCAGTGATCGCGTGCTTGGTCGCGGTGTACGGTGCCGAATTCGGCCGGGGCGCATGCGCCGAGATCGAGCCGTTGTTGATGATCCGTCCCCCGCGCGGATTCTGGCTCTTCATCATCCGGAAGGCTTCCTGTATGCACAGGAACACGCCGGTCAGGTTGATGTCGACGACATTTTTCCACTGCTCGAACGTCAGGTCCTCGAGGTTGATGCCGGGCGCGCCGACGCCGGCATTGTTGAAGAGCACGTCGAGGCGGCCGTAGGCGTCCCGGGTGCGCGCGAACAGGGTCTGCACCGATGCCGGGTCGCTGACGTCGGTGGGCACCGCCAGCGCGGCGTCCGGCGGCGCCGCGGCCGCGGTGATCGCTTGTTGCAGGAGTTCACCGCGGCGTCCGGCGAGGACCACGCGGTAGCCGGCGTTGAGCAACGCCACGGCGGCGGCCCTGCCGATGCCGGTGCCGGCGCCAGTAACAATGGCGACTTTGGGGGAAGCAGTCATGGTTGCGGTGGCCCTCGATTGGTTGAGATACGTGTGGCATTGTCGGCGGGAAATCGCGCCCGAGGCAAGGAAACCGCAACCGCGCCAGTCTGTTGCGCTCCTGCTCTGGCATGAGTCCTGCTACCGAAAAGGCATGGGCAGGGTGATTGCAGGGCGACGCGAGGGGGCGCTTGCGTTCAGCGCGGCATCTGCTACTATGCCATTGTCATAACAGTCCCGGTCGCCGGCATCTGGGAAACGACGGACATGACAGACACTCTGATTGCAGCCGAGCCACTTTCCACCCGCTGCGCGATTTGCGCGCGGCCTGCGCGGCGCGGCGACCGGCTGTGCGCCGCGTGCAAGACGGCGGTGAAGCGCGCGCGCCAGGTGCCGAGCCTCCAGACCGCGTTGCTGCCGCGGGCCAGCGCGAGCGTCGTTGCCAGCCGGCACCCAGGCGCAGGCGAAGGGCAGGCCATACAGGCCCGGCGCGCGGTGCGCTCCGCGTTGCCTTGGGTTCCGGGCGGATGGGGCACCTACGCAACGCTCGTCGCATTCGGCGCGGCCGTGTCCATCACCGGGTATTTCGCGACGGACCAACAGGAAGAAGCATCCAGCCGCGAGCGCGGTGCGCAGACGGCCCGCACGGCTTCCGTTATGCCAATGCGCAACGAAAGGGGGGCGCGAACGCAGCCACCGGTGTCTCCATCTGCGGCAGCCGATGGCAACTCCGACAACGAACCTATCGCGCAGATCGAATGGACGCTCCCACAATCACCGCCGGCGCCCTTCCCGGGCGTCTCTCCAGGCAGAAAATCGCTGCGTGATGCTCGAAGCGCGGGCGACGACGCACGGCGGCCAATCGAAGTCCGCAGCCCGGACCCGGTGCCGCCGCCCGCCCCAATACCCGCAGACGAATTAGTCGCCGCATCCCGGACCGCGCCGGCGCCGGAAGCGCAGGCTACCCCGCCCTCCGATCGCCGGCAGATCATGGCCGCCGCCCTGTCACAATGCGAACGTGAGAATTTTATTGCCGGCTTCGTCTGCAAGGAGCGGGCGTACCTGCAGTTCTGCGACGGCCAATGGGGCGAGGAGCCCCAGTGTCCGAGCGGCGTCCGGAGCAACAACGTTCGCTAGCGGCCCCTCGCCGCCAGAGTTTAGCCGTCGTACTTGAACGACAGCTGGACGCGGGCCCGGTAGGCGACGACCTTGCCGCCTTCTACTTTCATGTCGAGTTTCGACACTTCCGCGATGCGCAGATCGCGCAGTGTCTTGCTCGCGGCGGCCACGGCGTTCTTGGCCGCGTCCTCCCACGAAACCTTGCTCGTGCCGATCACTTCGGTCACGCGATAAACGCCGTCGCTGGAGCTTTTTTTTGCCATGGTGTTTCCTCCTCGGGATGGGTCCGGCATTGTGGCAATGCCCGGGACGAATCCATGATACGCGCGCTCCCAATGGCTGGCGAGCGGCCCGAAGTGGACCGGATAGCCGCGCGCCGCCCCGCGATGCGCGGCCGTTGTAGACTATCCGACCGGTCCCGCTCCCGCCCTCAATCGCCGGCGACCAGGCTCCGAGGAGGAACCGATGACGAACACCATCCGCCGCTGCATTCCGTTGCTCGTCATGGGCATCGCCTTGTCGTGCTCGCTCATGCGTCATGCCGTGGCGGCGGGTGTCGAGCCGGTGTACTTCGACGTTACGCGCGGAGCGCGTCCGCATGATGTGGCGGCGGCGCCGCAACCCGGCGGTCCGGTCTACTACACGGCGCAGGCCACGGGCAGACTCGGCATCCTCGATCCCGGGACCGGCAAGGTCGAGGAAATTGCGCTGGGTCCCAATTCGGCACCCCATGGCGTGATCGTCGGTCCGGACGGCGCGCCGTGGATCACCGACAGCGGCCAGAATGCGATCGTGCGCGTCGACCCGAAGACGCGCGCGGTGCGCGTCTGGGCGCTCGCGAAGGACGTCGAGTACGTCAACATGAACACGCTTGCCTTCGACGCGAAGGGCCGCGTCTGGTTCACCGGTCAGGCGGGCTATTACGGCCGGCTCGTTCCTGCCGCGAACGACATCAAGGTGTGGAAGGCACCGCGCGGGCGCGGTCCATACGGCATCGCGACAACCCCGGGCGGCGACGTCTACTACGCATCGCTCGCCGGCAGCCATATCGCGCGCATCGACACCGATACCGGCGAGGCGACCGTCATCGAGCCGCCTACCCGGGACCAGGGGGCGCGGCGGGTATGGCCGGACTCGAAGGGCCGGATCTGGGTCAGCTACTGGAACACCGGGCACGTAGGAATGTACGATCCGGTTGCGAAGGCCTGGCGCGAGTGGAAGCTGCCGGGCGAGCGGCCGCGCGCGTACTCGGTATGGGTCGACGCCAGCGACAAGGTATGGCTCACCGAGTGGACGTCCAACGCGATTGTCAGGTTCGATCCGGCCAGCCAGAAATTCGAGAGCTTCCCGTCGAATCGTGACGGCGCCACCGTGCGACAGATGCTCGGTCGGGCCGCAGAGGCCTGGGGCGCCGAATCGGGCAATGACCGGCTGGTGATGGTGCCGGCACGCTGAGCGGGTCGCCGGACGGAATGAGCCCGGGCCCTGTTCGCACGGCCGGGCAGGGTGTGCACGGCCCCTAATCGACGATCCTGGAGCGCGCGGCCTTCAGCTCGCCGCGCTTGACCTTGCTGTCCACGCGCCGGCGCTGCGAGCTGCGGGTCGGTTTCGTCGCCTTCCGCGCGGGCGGCACGGTCGCGGCGCTGGTGACGAGATCCTGCAGCCGCGCCAGCGCGTCGGCCCGATTCTTGTCCTGACTCCGGTAGCGTTGCGCCTTGATGACGACGATGCCCTCGGCGGTGATCCGCTGATCGCGGTGCGCGAGGAGGCGCGCCTTGACCGCGTCCGGCAGCGACGACGCCGAAATGTCGAAGCGCAGGTGCAGCGCGGTCGACACCTTGTTCACATTCTGGCCGCCGGCGCCTTGCGCGCGGATGGCCGACCATTCGATCTCGGCGGCGGGGATCCGGATCATCGTCGCCGACTGCGCGCCAGCATCGCAATTGGCGCACCCCTGGCGCTGCGTGCCTTCCCTCCGCGAGGGAGCGATTCGCCCTTGGGACGCCCTGGCGCGCTCATCCGGTTAGCATCCGGGCGAGCTCACCGCTGTCGATCAGGCGATCGAGATCGGTCGCGCCGCCGATCAGCACGCCCTTGACGAAAATCATCGGGAAGGTCGGCCAGCCGGTCCACATCTTGAGCGCGTTGCGGCGCCGCCACGTGTTGAAATAGCTTCCGTATTCGAGGTAGGTATACCGGATGCCCTTGGCGTCGAGCGCCTTGCGCGCCTTTCTGGGCATCGGATTCTGCTTCATGCCGACCACGACGACGTCGTTCGCGGCGGCCGCGGCCTCCACCTCGCGCACGATGTCGGCGTGGCTGCCGGCAACTTTCGCGCGGATCGCGGGGTGGATGCGCGCCTCGTCCAGGATGTTGCGCTGCAATCCCGTCCCCTCGGTCAGATCGTCAGTCGGCGCAACGTCTCGGGATCCTTGATCAGCGCCTTCTGCCGACCCGGCGGCGCGCCGTACAAGCCGGCCGGCGGATTCGTCTCGAGTCGCGCGAGGATCGACGGATCGCTGCAACTCTTGTCGAAAGTGACGTTGACCTCGTCTCCGGCGGTGCGGCCCAGGGCAAGGCAGGTCTGCCCGAACTTGGCGTTCAACGCCTTCAGCACGCCGGCCGCGACGAGATCGCCTTCGGGGCCGCTCCCGGCGAGCTGCAGGTCGTAGACGCGCGGTCGCGCCTTTGCGCGGGGCGCGACGGCGAGCACCGCGGGAAGGCCCACGAGCTCGCGCGCGAGCGCGTCGTCGACGGCGTCCGGCATGCCCTCGATGATGAGCGTGACCTTGCGGGAGGTCACGGCGACGTGCTGCAGGAAGAAGTTGCGCGAGAATTCGTCCGCGATCTTTGCCCCGATCGCCTTCATCGCGTCGCCTTCGCTGGCCCAGCTGCCGATGCCCTTCGGCAGCGCCGTATTGAAGTAGATCTCCTCGCCGGTGGCGCGATCGATGCATTTCACCGTCCACGAGGCGAGCGTGTACTTGGTGACGGTGACGCCGGAAGCCTCGAGCCGGGCCGACAGTTTCTTGACCTGGACTTCGCCCTGCACCGCGAAGTCCGGGGCCTGCTTCGCTTCGGCAGTGCGGTTGTCGTCGTCCGACCAGGTGCGGAAACCGAAAGCCTTGATGCGCTCCTTGAGCAGGTTCTCGGCGACCGGCGACGGCTGCGCAGGCGCATTGGGCTGGTCGGCCTCGCGCACGGCGATCTGCACCGAAATCCTGGGGTCGCCACTCGCGCGGATGAAATCGACCCGCTCGTCGCGGGACATCTGGTTGAGCGACCTCTGCAGCGCCCGGACGTCGACCACCGCTTGCGTCATCATCGACATCAGGCCGTCCTTGCCGAGCTCGGGCGAGCTCTCCTGGACGACGGTCGAAATGTAGGTGCCGCTTCGCGCCAGCAGCTTGTCCCGCACCAGTTCGTAGTTCTTGGCCAGCGATGCGGGTTCGACCATGAGCCCCAGCGCCTTGGCGACGAGCTGGCTTCGGGCGTCGGCGCGCAGATCGCTTTGCATCAGCGCCTTGTCGGTGCTGTAGCGGGGATCGTTCGGATCGACCAGGCCTTCCGCGGAGATTGTGATGCGGCCGGGGTCGGCCTTCAGCGCGGGTGCGGGCGCCGCGGCAGCCGGTGCCCCCGATGCCGCCGTGGCGGACGCGGCAGGTGTCGGAGCGGTCGTCGACGGGGCCGGCGCTTGCGCGACTTTCGCGGCGTCGCCCGCGCTTTGCTGGAAGGTGGACCACAGGCCCGCGCCGACGGCGATGACGGCCACGGCGGCGGCGATCGCCATCATCGGCATGCGGGATTTCTGCGGTGGCACGGCTTCGGCGGCGCCGTCACCGGTGGCCGCAGCAGACTTCGCCCTAGGCGGCGCGACGGGGGGCGCGATGGGCGGGGCGACCTGCGGCTGCTCGGCGTTCGCCAGCAGCGTCGCCTCAGCCGCGACGTACGGGCGTTGCGTGGCGTCGCGCAAAGCGGCGGTGAACTCATCGGCGGTCTGAAAGCGCTCGTCCGGGCGCTTGGCCAGCGCCTTGCGCACCACAGCGTCCATGGCCCCGGGCACCTGCACGTTGAACCGCGACGGCGGCAGCGGATCTTCCTCCAGCACCTTGTGCATGGTGGCGGTGGCCGAGCCGCTGAACGGGCGCTCGCCGGTCAGGAACTGGTAGAGGATGACGCCGGCCGAGAACAGGTCCGAGCGGCCGTCGATGGGGAGCCCCATGATCTGCTCGGGCGACATGTAGCTCGGCGTGCCGAGCACCGTGCCCACCTGCGTCAGGTTCGACGACTCGATGTGCGCGATGCCGAAATCGGCGACCTTGACGCCGCCGTCGTCGAGCAGGATGACGTTGGCCGGCTTGATGTCGCGGTGAATGACGCCGAGCCGGTGCGAGTAGCCCAGCGCATCGAGGATCTTCGTCATCACCCGCACGATGTCGGCGGGCGTGAACCGCTCGTTCGCCTCGAAGTAGTTCTTGAGCTCGCGGCCGTGGATGAACTCCATCGCGATGTACCAGACGCCTTCGTCCTCGCCGATTTCGTAGATCGAGACGATGTTGGGGTGCGACAGCCGCCCGGCGGCCTGCGCCTCGCGGCGAAAGCGAGCGATCATCGTCTCGCCTTGCTCGCCCGCGAGCTGATCCGCGCGAATCGTCTTGAGCGCGACGATGCGCTTGATCATGGGGTCGAATCCTTCGTAGACGACGCCCATCGCGCCGCGGCCGAGCTCGCGGCGGATCTCGTACTTGCCGATCCTGCTCATCTCCGCCATGCGTTGCTCCGAGGAGGGTGCCGATCGCCAGTCGGACGCCGTTCGGGTGCGCCAACGCCGGCGGCGCACCGGCGCCGTGGCCGCGCGTGGGTGCGCTGCGTCACTTGTACTTGTTGTCGATTTCCCAGACGGTCTTCTGGATCAGCCGCTGGACCATGGTGTCCAGCGAAACGCCGCCCTGCTGCGACTGCGACACGCCCATCACCGATGTCGACGTCGCGCCGACCTCCATCTTCTCCTCGGTGTAGCCGGTGGCGACCTGCTCCGTGGTCTCGGCGTCGATGATCTTGTAGCGCATGCCGATGATCCAGACGCCCGACGATCTCGCTCGTCTGCACCGAGCCGACGCCGACGGTGGCGTGCGGCCTGCCCGCACCGCGTGATCCGCCGACGCGCCGAGGAGCCCGGCCATCGCCCCGATCGCGCGACCGTCGAAGCCCGATTGCGCCGCCGCGACCTGCTCGGTCTTCAGCATGTCGAACTTCACGATGTACTTGGTGCTCTTCAGCTTGCCCATGCCCAGGAACTTGCGCGCCGCATTGGGATCGCCGAGGTTGTAGGCGAGCGTGAATTCGTTGAGGATCGGGCCCAGGTTGCGAGCGCTCGAGCACCTGGAAGTTGGCGGCGGAAAGCTCGATCTCGCCGAAATCGGCGATGTTGTTCGCCGTGAACTTCTGCAGGAACGTCGCGTTGTTGCTCTTGATCTCGCCCGGGAGCACGATCAGCGCGGGGCCTTTCTTGCTGGCGTTGGTGTAGGCGACCGGTTGATAGACGGCCTGGTCGGCGGCGGCGTTGGCTTTCTGCGACGTCTGGCTCCCTGCCGTCGGCGACGGATTGCCGAACGTCGGCTGGGCCGTCGCGAGCGGGGCCAGAGCGCAAAGCGACGCACCGAGGGTCAGCCCGATGCAGGTCATCCAGGTGCGGTTGCGCATGAAAGTTCTCCAGAGATCCGGTTGCGGTGGATGAATTGGGTGAAATCGGGACAGACCCCAAGTTTCCTGCCAAATTCCCGGGGTCTGTCCCCAATTTCACTTCGGCGCCGCCTTGCTCCCGCCGGCGGGGGCGGCGTTCCGGCAATAATCACCGTAGAGCCTGGCCACGACTTCGTCGGCCTGCTCGTTCACCAGGGTGAGCGCCATGCTCGACACATCGGCGCCTGCATAGGAGCTCGAGCTCGCCCCGGTGTCGGAGATGATCCGGCCGTTGGCCCCCGTAAGCGTGAAGCCCATGTTCACGGAGACCTGATTGACCCGGATGACCGGATTCATCACCGCCTGCGACGAGATCAGCCCGCGCAGAATGAAACTCGCGCCCAGTCGTTTCGCCGCCGAGAGCGCGGCGTCGGGATCATTGCGGAAATACGCGTCGATCTCCGCTTGTGCGATCTGCCGGCGGATCTCCTCGGGCGTATAGGTCGTGAGCCCGAGTGAGCGCAGCCGCGCGTTGATAGCCTGGAAATGCGGTCCGTAGTTCCCCTGTTGCGCGGCGATGTAGCCGTTCGATTGCACTTCGCCGATGATCACCGCGATCTTCTTGCCCTTGAGCTCCGCGCGGCACGGCGTCGAGAGCTGCTGCGCGATGCGCTCATGGCGTGCGGCTTCCTCGGCCGCTGGCGCGGCATCGGGCTGCGAGAACTTGAAACCCTGTGCGCTCGCTTGTCCTGCCGGGAGCAGGACGAGCACGGCGAGCAAGGCAACTACGGATCCTGGTCGCATCGTTTGTTCGGGCAGTTGGAGGAGGGGACGACGCCCCGGGCGCCCGGGAAGCGTAGCCCAACCAAACCCGGAAATCCAGTATCCGCCGGCGTCCGGGCGCGCCGAGGGGCGAAAGCACTATACTTGAATGATGAACAGCAGCCGTCGTTCCCGCCGTGACTAACGCCGCCTCGCAATTCGCGGTGCTGTTCGCCGATGTCAGCGGCAGCACCCGGCTCTACGAATCCGTAGGGGACGCGGCGGCGCTCGACACGATCGGCCACTGCCTGGCGACGATTCGGGCCGCTTGCGACGGACATGGCGGTCGCGTGGTGAAGACGATCGGCGACGAGGTGATGGCGGTCTTCCCGGGGGCCGATCATGCTGCGGAAGCCGCGGCCGAAATGCAGGCGCGGATTTCCGAGCAGCCCGCAGTGGGGCGCGTCCGGCTTGCCATCCGCGTCGGATTCCATTTCGGCCCGGCCATCGAGGTCGAGGGCGATGTGTTCGGCGATTCGGTCAACACCGCGGCGCGCATGGCGGCGCTCGCCAAGGCCGAGCAAGTCATTCTGTCGGGGCAGACGGCCGACCTGCTGTCGCCGCTGCTGCGAACCCGCGTCCGGCAGATCGATTCGCTGACCGTCAAGGGCAAGCACAGGGACATCGGCATCTTCGAGCTGATCTGGCAGGGACCGGACGCGGACCTGACGGCGCTGGCGACGCGGCCGATGCATGTGCCGGCGCGCATCCTGCTTCGCCACGGCACGCGCGAGATCGAGCTGAACGAGGCGCGCCCGAGCGCGACGCTGGGCCGTGATCCGCAGAACGACGTGGTCATCGCCGACCGGATGGCGTCAAGGCTGCACGGCCGAATCGAGCGCCGCAGGGACAAGTTCGTGCTCGTCGACCAGAGCTCGAACGGCACCTTCGTCACGATCGAGGGCGATGCCGAAATCCAGCTGCGCCGCGAGGAGATCGTCCTGCGCGGCCGCGGCCGCGCCACCTTCGGTCATGCGTGGAAGGACGCCGCGGACGAAGTGCTGACGTTCTCCTGCATCGGCGTGTGACGTCGCCGCCTTCGCGCCAGCGAGGGGTGCCCGCTGCATTGGGCACGCCGCTGCGACACTGGCGCGCGCCAGTCAGGCGTGCCGTGGATCCAGCGCGTCGCGCAGGCCGTCGCCGACGAGGTTGAACGAAAGCACGAGCACGAAAATCGAGATGCCGGGCCAGACGGCCATCCACGGCGCGTTGTCGACGTAATTCTTCGCGGTGTTGAGCATGCTGCCCCAGCTGGGGGCCGGCGGCTGCTGACCTAGACCCAGGAACGACAGGCTCGCCTCGGCGATGACCGCCGCGGCGATCGCGAGCGTGGCCTGGACGATCAGCGCGGGCACGATGTTCGGCAGCACGTGACCCAGCGCGATGCGCCACGGCGGATTGCCGATGGCCCGCGCCGCAAGGATGAAATCCTCCGCCTTGATCGCCATGGTCTGTCCGCGCGTGAGCCGGATGAACACGGGTGTGGCCGACACGCCGATCGCGATCATTGCATTGGTCAGGCTCGGGCCCAGAAAGGCGGCCAGGGCGATCGCCAGGATCAGGAACGGGCACGCGAGCACGGCGTCGGTCAGGCGGGAGATCAGCATGTCGGTCTTCCCGCCGGCGTAGCCCGCCAGCAATCCGACCGGCACGCCGATCGAGAGGGAAATCAGGACCGAGACCACGCCCGCGAGCAGCGAGGCGCGCGCGCCCCAGACAACGCGGGCCAGGACATCGCGACCGATCTCGTCGGTGCCGAACCAGTGCACGGCGGTCGGCGCCTTGCGGATCGCCGTCCAGCTGGTGGCAAGCGGGTCGTAGGGCGCAACCCACGGCGCGAGCGCGGCGAGCGCCACGAAGAAGGCGATCACCACCAATCCGACCGCGGCGCCGCGCCGGCGCAGCAGCCGGCGGAACGGATGCGCGCGCGGCGCCGCGCGCGCGGAGTCCAGACGGGAGGCCAGCGCGTCGGCGACATCCGCCATCATTGCGCCCTTATCTGCGGATTCACGACGACGTACGCGATGTCGGCCGCAAAGTTCAGCAGGATGTAGGCCGTTGCCGTGAACAGCACGACTCCCTGGACCACCGCATAGTCCCGGTTGAACACGGCGTCGACGATCAGCTTGCCGAAACCCGGGATCGTGAACACCTGCTCGGTCAGCACCGCGCCCGAGAGCAGCGTGCCGAGCTCCAGCGCGCCCAGCGTGATCACGGGGATCAGCGCGTTGCGCAACGCGTGCTTCAGGATCACGCTGCGCTCGGGGAGCCCCTTCGCGCGCGCCGTGCGCACGTAGTCCGACGACAGCACCTGCAGCATCGCGCTCCGCGTGTGGCGCATCAGCACGGCGGCGATGGCGTTGCCAAGCACGAACGCCGGCATGATCAGCGCCGCGAGGTTCGCCTTCAGGTCCTCGAACGGACTGACGAAGCCGGATGCCGGCAGCCACCCGAGCGTGACCGAGAACAGCAGGATCAGCATGATGCCGAGCCAGAAGTTCGGGGTCGACAGGCCCCACAGCGCAACCGCATTGGCCGCGTAGTCCCAGGCGGTGTTCCGGCGCACGGCCGAGATGATGCCGGCAGGGACGCCGATCAGGAGCGCGATGACGATGGCCAGGCCCGCGAGCTCGAGGGTCACCGGTAGTTTCTCGAGAATCAGGGCCAGCACGGGTTTCTGCATGCGCAGTGATTCGCCGAGGTCGCCGTGCAGGACGCCGTTGATCCAGTACAGGTAGCGGACGGGCAGCGGGTCGTCGAGGTGCATCTTCTGGCGCAGGTACGCGACGACGGTCGGATCGCGGTCCTCGCCGGCGAGCACGACGGCAGGATCGCCGGGCAGCAGCTGCTGCAGCCCGAAGATCAGCATCGACACGAAGATCAGTGTCGGGATGATTGTCGCGATGCGGCGGACTAGGAAGGCAGTCATCGTCGGGCGGTGGCAGTGCGCCGGGAGCCGGCGGGCGCATGCCTTATCCTAAGCCCGCCGGCTCCCGGCGCACTGCCACTCGGGGCACCGGCGCGAGTCCGTCGAATCGGAGTCAGGTACGTAACATCTACGCCGACGGACTGCGGTCGATGTGGCACGCGTCAGAGAGGTTACGCATCTGACCCCGATTCGACGCCCGAATCCGATGGGTGCGTATCCGACCGCACTCTTCAGTTGAATTTCAGGCCTTGCACCCGCACCATGCCGTCCGGGACCGCGCGCAGCCCGGACAGTTTCGCGGTGTACGCCCACAGCCAATGGCGGTGATAGAGGTAGACGATCGGCCGATCCTTGAGCGCGGTCGCGGCCAGCTGCTCGAAGAGCTTGCGCCGTTCGGCCGGATCGCGCGTCGTGCGCGATTTGTTGAGGATCTCGTCCACCTCGGGCCTGCAATATCCCGCGTAATTGAGCGGCTGCTTGCAGGCGTCGAAGCTGAAGATGTTGCCGTCCGGATCGGCGCGACCGCTCCAGGCCAGCACGTAGGCGTCGTACTGGCCCTTGTCCGCGAGGTCGAGCGAGGTCGCGAACTCGGTCGACTGTATCTTCATGTCGAAGCCCGCCTCTTTGACCATCGCCTGCACGACCTGCGCGATCTTCTGCTGCATCGGTGTTGGTCGGCGTCATCAACGTGAAGCTGGGGTTGGGCACGCCGGCCTCGGCCAGCAGCGCCTTCGCCCGCGCGACATCGCGTTTCGGCACCGGCATGTTCTTCGCGTAATACGGGTTGTCCGGCGCGACCCACTGGTTGCCGACCGCGGCTTCGCCATCCATCACGACCTGCACGATGCCCTGGCGGTCGAGTGCCAGCTCGAAGGCTTCGCGCACGCGCGGATCCTTGCCCAGCGGGTTCTTCTGCGCGAGATCGCTCTTCCCGACGTTGATGGTGATGCCCTGGTAGCCGATCTCCGTGATCTTCGAGATCTTGAAGCGGGCATCGCTCTTGAGCGCGGGCACGTCCGAGGATGCCAATCGCTCGATGAAATCGAGCTGCCCCGACTTGAGATTGGACAGCCGGACCGTTGCGTCGACGATCGGGAGATAGACGACCTTCTCGACGTGGATATCCCCCTTGTTCCAGTAGTTCGCGAACCGCTCGAGCACGATGCGGTCCTGCGCGACGCGCTCGGCGAAACGGAACGGGCCCGAGCAGACGGGATTGGCGCCGAACTTGTCGCCGGCCGCCTGCGCCGCCTTGGGCGAGACCATCATCCCCGCGCGATCCGCGAGCTGGGCCAGGAGCGGCGCGAACGGCGCCGACAGATTGAGGCGCACCGTCGCGGGATCGACGACGTCGACCGTCGTCACCAGCGCGAGCTCGCCGCGGCGATTGGAGCCAGCCATCGTCTTGTGCCGCTCGATGTTGTATTTCACGGCTGCGGCGTCGAATTTCTCGCCGTCGTGGAACGTCACGCCGGAACGCAGCTTGAGCGTGAGCGCTTTGCTGTCCGCCGACCACTCGTACGACGTCGCGAGCTGGGGCACGATGGCGAGCTTTTCGTCGATGTCGAACAGCTTGTCGCACAACGCGGCAAAGACGATGCGCCCGACGAAGGTGCGCGCGAGCGTCGGATCGAGGACGTCGGGGTCCTCGGCCAGGCCGATGCGCAGCGATTGCGCCTGCACGGCTGCGCTCAGCGCGGCGGCCAGTGCGAGCGCGAGTCCGATTCGAATGGTCCGGCGACCAGTCTGCATGGCGAATCCTCCGAGGATGCGATGCGGCATCCTCCATCCCCGCGGGAGAAGCACCTGCCGCGATTCAGAATAGCACAGGTTGCCGCAGGTTCAGACGGTTCCGGGCCGGCGCGCGCGCGTCGCCTGGAAGCGCTCGATGGCGGCCTCGATGACGGCGCGATCCGTGACGCCGGCCGGATCGTCGCGCCGGGGCAGGCAGGCGACGAATGGCTGAAAACGGTCGAGGCTCTTCTCGTACAAGCGCTGCAATTCGGTGACCGGCTCGGGGTGGTCGTCGACGCGCAGATCGAGCGCCGGGTAGGTCTCGGTGGTGCAGATGATCAGCGCTGCCGCCTGCTTGCCGCGCTTGTCGCCACCTGCGGCCTCGCCGGCTGCCATCGCCGCGATCAGGCGCAACGCGAACGGCAAAGCGTGGTTTTGCTCGTAGGCGCCGGCAGTGTCTTCCAGTACCTGCGGTCCGGCCAGCATGTTGCCCGCCACGGAAAATTCGCGACCGGCGCGATGTCCGCACCATTCGATGCACGCGGCACCGGTGTGCGCTGCTGTCCGGCCGGCCCGGTCGACGAGGTGCAATTGCCGGTGCTCGCGCCCGGGATCCGCGTCGGTCAGCGCGCGCACGATGGCTGCGGGATCGACATCACGTGCCATCGCCTCGAGTGCGGCTGGCGCATAGAGCGGATTGACGAGCGCCTGTGTCGAGAGGGCGCCGACGCCGCTCGCTGCATGAGGGCACAGCGCACCGACGGCGAAGAAGCGGCTCGCGACGGCGACGCCGACGGCACCGTTGGCGTCGCGCGCGACGAGGGACCAGGTCATGGAAGATCTCGCTAGCGGAAGAGGAGTCCGGAGCCACTCAGCACCAGCAGCGCGCCGATGCCACGGCGAAAAGCCCGTTGCTCCATGCGATCATGCACCCAATCGCCAGCGACCGTGCCGATGGCGGCGGGCAGCAGCGCGGCCGCGACCAGGACCAGGTCCTCGGCACGGAAGATTCCAGTCGCGAAATAGCCGACGGAGCGCACGACGGAAAGCATCAGCAGCGTCGTCGACACGGTCACGCGGAAAGCGCCTTTGGCTAGGCGCAACGAGTCGAAGTACGTGACGTAGAGCGGTCCCGCGAGCCCGCCGAAGAGCGTCGAAATCAATCCGCCGACGACACCGATCGGATGCACGATCCAGCGCGGCATCGCCAATGCACGGCCAAACACGCGCTCGCCGAAGAGGCTGTACAGCGCATAGGCGACGACATAGGCGCCGAGGCAACGGGCGAGCAGGCCCTGGTCGGCGGTCTTGACCATCCAGAGTCCGATCGGCACGCCGACGAGCGCCCCGGGAATGAAGCTTCGCACCACCTTCCAGCGGATCTGATGCCAGTCGCTGAGGGCCTGCCGCACCGAGACCACGAAGCCGACCAGCGTGATCAGCGGTGCCGTCGTCGTCATGGGCAGCACGAACGCGAGCAGCGGAGTGGCGACGATGCCCGAGCCGAATCCGGCGACGCCGCGAACGGCGTACCCGAGGGCCAGTGCGGTGGCGCACCACAGCGTTTCGAGCGGGGAAAGCGACCAGGGCAACGGAAACGGCGGCGCGATCGGTCGTCAGGCGTCGCTGCCGGGCGGCACCGTCACGGCGGACCCGGCGTGGACCGGCCCGACGTACGCCGGAGCCGGCTGCGTGAAGTACGCGTGCAGGATGTGGTACACGAGCCGGTAGTTCTTCTGCTGGAAGCTCGCGTGCGAAATGCCGGCCAGCACGGAGAACTGCTTGTCGGGATTGGGCAGCCGCTTGAAGAATTCGATCAGGTCGTCGAAGCCGGCGATGCCATCGTACTGGCCGCGCAGCACGAGTGTCGGCACCGTGATCCGGGCAGGGTCGACGACGGGCAGCTTCGAGCACATGTCGATGTAGGTGCCGTTGGGCATCGAATCGTCGAGCGCCAGGATCGCGTCCGCGAATGCGTCGACGACGCCCTTCTCGGCGCAATCCGGATGATCGCGCTCGAAGATCGAATAGACGAACGCGCGGTCGATCGGCCGCCGCTTGCTGGCGAGGAACTCGGGCAGCTTCTTGCGGCGCTGCACCAGCGTCGGCGCCCCATCGCCAGTCCAGACGAACGCGTCGAGCGCGAGCCGCGAGATGCGGTCGGGATGGCGCTGCGCGAACAGCGCGGCGCGCAGTGCGCCCGACGAGATCCCGTAGGCCATGAACGCGCGGACGCCGCGCGCTCGGGCGATGTAGTCGGTGGCCGCTGCCAGGTCGTCGGCGCCGTTGGCGATGTCGCAGAAGATGTCGCGCGACTTGGCCGAGCGCCCGTAGCCCTCCATGTCGACGCACCAGCAGACGAACCCGCGCCGCGCGAACCAGTCCATGACCGAGGAGTCCGGACGCCCGGGAGCCGTCAGGTCGAACGTCGGCTGCGAAGCCATCGACGAGCCGTGGACGAACAGCACCGCAGGCTTGCCTGCGGGGGAGCCGACGAATTTTTCCCAGAGGAACAGCCGCATGTCGCCGTCAGTCGTGGCTTTGGCGGTCCAGTGCTCGACGCCTTCGACCGGCGCGTCGGCGCCGGCGCAATCGATTGCCTGCGCAGTCATGGGTTTCCCTATCAGTGCCCGCGCGGCCGCCCGAAGGGCACTGGGCGCCCCCGCGGGGGGCAGCGAACGCAGTGAGCGTGGGGGCCGTCCACGTCAGTCGATCTTCGCGCCGGTGTCGCGGATTACCTTCGCCCACTGGTCCTTCTCGGCACGGAAGAAACGGCCGAACTCGGCGGGGGTCGAGCCGACGATCTCGATGCCGGCGGTCGCCATGTAGTTTTGCACTTCGGTCGTCGCAAGCACCGGCATCAGCTCGCGGTGAAGCCGGTCGATGATCGGCGCGGGCGTTCCCTTGGGCGCGAGCAATCCCATCCAGACATAGGCTTCGTAGCCGGGGACACCGGACTCCATGATGGTCGGCACGTCCGGAAGCTGCGGCGAGCGTCGGGAGCCCGTCACCGCCAGTGCCCGCAGCTTCCCGGCCTTGATGTGGCCGACCATGCCGGCGGTCCCGGGAATCGACACCATCACCTGGCCACCGAGCAGATCGGTCGTCGCCTGGCCGCTTCCCTTGTACGGGATGTGATTCATCTTGAGGCCGGTCGTCGATGCGAGCATCGCAGCGAACAGGTGCTGCCCGCTGCCGTTGCCCGACGAGGCGTAATCGACCTGTCCGGGCCGCTCCTTCACGTAGGCGATGAACTCCGGAAAAGTCTTGGGCAGAAACGCCGGGTTGACGACCAGCACCCCCGGCTCGCGGCCGAGCAGCGAAATCGGCGCGAAGTCCTCGATCGGGTCGAACGGCAGCTTGGCATAGAGGGTCGCGCTGATCGCGTTGGTCTGCGAGGCGAGCAGCAGCGTGTAGCCGTCGGGCGCTGCCTTGGCGACGAGATCGCTGCCGATCGTCGCCCCGGCGCCGGGCTTGTTTTCGACGATGACCTGCTGGCCCAGTCGCTTCGAGAGCTCCTGCGCGATCACGCGCATGGGACCGTCCACTGCGCCACCCGGGGAGAACGGGACAATCACTTTCACGGGGCGGCTGGGGTATTCCTGCGCATGCGCTGGCCCGGCAACGAGCGCGGCGAGCGCGATAACGGCAAGCGCGAGCGCGTTTCGCGCAGGCGTCCTTGCGAGTGGCTTCGGCATCGTGAGCTCCAGTTCGTTGTGCGCCCGGCAGAGGTGGCACGCCGAGGATCCGATCGTATCACCGCCGGCCTCCGGTGACGGGGGTGACGTTCCCAGCGAAGCGCAGCGCCCCCGACAGCATGGCGCCTGCGATTTTCGCGCGCACGCTGCGCACGCCGCCGTCGAGATCGACAAAAGTGAAGCCAAGGTCCTCGCCCTCGACGTAGGCTCCGAGCAGCGGCTGCGGCTTGCCACGAAGCGTGAGCGTGCCGCCGATACGCTGGAACCGCTGCGTGAGCTCAACCTCGCCGGAAAAGAATCCGGCATCGTCCTGCACCGTCCACCGGCCTTCGACGCGCGCCGGAACTATCCACAGGAAGGCTTCGCTCTCGGCGACGCGCAACGTCGCGTCGGGCTCCCACTCGCCCATGTCCCACGCGTGCGAGACGACGCGCGTGCCCGGCTTCATCGTCAGAAGCCGCGGACGGAGCTGTTGATTGAGGTCCGGCAGCAGGTAGAGCGTGACGACCGTCGCGCGCGAGAAATCTTCCTTGAAGATGTCACCCTGGACGATCGTTACCTTGCCGGCGACTCCTGCGCGCTCCGCATTGCGCCGCGCGAGCGCCGCGAGGTCGCCGTCGTACTCGATGCCGACGGCGACGGCGCCGAATTGCTTCGCCGCCGCGACGGCAATCCGGCCATCCCCCGCACCGAGATCGTAGACGACATCGCGGCTGGTGGTCTTCGCTGCCGTCAGCATCTGCTCGACCATCGCGTCCGGCGTCGGCAGCCACATCACGTCCTTGCCGGGCTGGCGGAGTCGGGGGCGGTACAGGTCGTCGCCAAATCGTGGAAAATCCGGCGCGCCCGACGGTGCCGCGAGCGCGGTCGCGAGCAGCGACAGCAGCAGGAGCGATGCGAGGCGCATCACGCCGATCACGCTAGTCGCGCGTCTGGGCAGCGAAAGCACGCACATCGTCGCACGCGGCAAGCGCGCTGCACTGCTCGATCAGGCGCACGGCGCGCGCGGCGCCCAGCACCGGGTCGACGAGGTCGTGGAACTTGCGCGCGAGGTCCGCATCGGTCATCGGTCGCTCGAGGCTGCCGATCGCGTGGCGCACGAATGTGCGGAGCTGGCGACCATCCGTGCACATGACCGTCACCTCGGCCGACGCTTCGCCGATGGCCGGATCGGCCGTCGCGCGAACACGATCGCGCAGCGCGATCACGTCGGAACGCGTAACGACGTCGTCGGCGAATTCGGCTTCGCCGGCCTTGCCGAACAGGACTCCCGCCGCGCAGGCGTGGTACACGCTGAACTTGCCCTCGAGGCCGGTGCGCGGCGCCGTCTTGCCCGTGAGCTCCAGCACCAGCGGGTGCACTTTGAGCTCGATGCGCGCGATGTCGTCGGCGCGCAGAACGTGCTTGGCGGCAAGTTGCACGCATCCATCGATGCTTGGATGTATCACGATCCCGCAGGCGAAGGGCTTGTAGGTGTTGGACGAGATTTCGAACCGATCGCCGAGCCCGTCGTCGATCTCGCCCCAGGCGCATTTGGCCGAGTAGGTCTGCAGCAGCCCCCGCGGCGCTTCGAGCGCGCGGACCGAGGACGTATAGCCGTGGCGCGCCATCAACGCCGACATCATTCCCGCGCGCGCGGCGGCGCCGACGTGAAACGGTTTGGTCATCGACCCGAATTGCTCGCGCACGCCGATCGGCTGCGACGCCGCGATGCCGAGCGCCATCGTGGTCTGTGGCGCGTCGAGCCCGAGCAGGCGCGAGGAGGCCGCGGCGGCGCCGAGCATGCCGGTCGACCCGGTGATGTGCCAGCCGCGGTCGTAGTGGTCCGGATAGACGACGTTCCCGACACGGCAGGCGACATCGATGCCGAGCACGACGGCATCGACCAGCTGTCGCCCGCTGGCGCCCGTGTGCTCGGCGAGTGCCAGCGCCGCGGACGCGACCGGACCGGCGGGGTGGATGATCGTGCGCAGGTGGGTGTCGTCGTAGTCGAATGTATGCGAAGTGATACCGTTGAGCATCGCGGCGCTCGCGATGTCGACGCGATCAGAGCGCCCGAGGATCGTCGCCTGCGCGCTGGGCGCCAGCTCCCGCACCGCCGCGAGCGCCGCCTCGACCGTGGCATGGCGCGATGCGCCGATCGCGCAGCCGACCCAGTTCAGCAACGTCCGGTGCGCCTCCCGCTCGACGCCGGCATCCCAGCCCTGCGACGGATGGGTCGCGACGAAGTCGGCCAGCATGCGCGTGACGGGCGGCGCGTTCTGGTCCGCCATCACAGGGTGGTTGTGCGCCATGGGACCGCTCAGTGCCCGCCCGGTCGCCCGAAGGGCACTGACTGCCCCCGCGGGGGGTAGCGAGCGTAGTGAACGTGGGGGCCCATCATCTGCCCGTCCGGCCGCCCGAAGGGCACTGACTGCCCTCGCGGGGGGCAGCGAACGTAGTGAGCGTGGGGGCCCATCATCTGCCCGTCCGGCCGCCCGAAGGGCACTGACTGCCCCCGCGGGGGGCAGCGAGCGTAGTGAGCGTGGGGGCCGTTCATCTCAGTCGACGATGGAAATGTTGCGTTCCTTGGCCACGCGAGACCACTTGGCAATGTCGTCGCGGATGTACCGGCCGAACTCGTCGGGAGACATCGGCATCGGCTCGAGTGCCTCACCCGAAAGACGCTCGCGCAGCTCGGGATTTTCCAGCAGCTTGTTGATTTCGTCGCTCAGCAGCTTGACGATCGGCGCGGGCAGGTTGGCCGGGCCGACGATGCCATACCACTGGACGCCGTCGAAGCCCTTGTAGCCCAGCTCCTCGAACGTCGGTACGTCGGGCACGAGGCGATGCCGCTTCTGTCCGGTGACGGCGAGCGGGCGCATCTTGCCCGCCTTGATGTGCGGCAGCGCGGCGGCGAGCCCGGGAAAGAGCGCCTGTGTCTGTCCGCCCAGGATGTCGGTGATCGCCGGGCCGATCCCGCGATACGGAATGTGCACGAGGTCGAGGTTGGCCTCCACCTTGAACTGTTCCATCGCGAGATGGGTGAGCGTGCCGGGGCCGGCCGAGCCGTACGAAAGCTTGCCCTGATTCGCCTTGGCGTACTGGACGAACTCGCGCAGCGTCGCGACGGGCAGTGTCGGGGGGACGATCAGGATGTTGGGCGTTCCGCCCACCATGGCGATCGGCGTGAAATCCATGATCGCATCGTAGGGGAGCTTGCGCACCGCCGGATTGGTGCCGTGCGTGCCGACGTAGCCGACCATCAGCGTGTAGCCGTCGGGCGCGGCGCGCGCGACGGCGAGCGAACCGACGACACCGCCGCCGCCGCTCTGATTTTCCACGACGATCGACTGTCCGAGCACGCGCCCGAGCCGATCGGCGATCGTACGGGCGACGAGATCGACGCCGCCACCCGGCTGCACCGGCGCGATGATCTTGATCGTCCGGTTCGGATAGGCAGCCTGGGCGGATGCGTGGTGGCCGACTGGAAGCATGGTGATCGCCGCGAGGCCTTTCAGCAGGCTGCGTCGTCTCATGTCGTGCATGGCTCCTCCAAGGGTCTGTTTCGCGATACGGCGACCTGCCGTCATGGCATGTACCCGCCGCCATTGACGTGGATTGCCTGTCCGGTGATGTAGCGCGCATCGGGCCCGCACAGCATGCGCACCATTGCGGCCACTTCCTCCGGCAACCCGAGACGCCCGATCGGCGGTATTGCCGGCCGGTGTGCCGGCTGTCCGGTTGCTTCCGGATCTGAGCGCACCGTGTCGATGCGACCCGGCACCACGCAATTGACGGTAATGCGCTGTGGCGCGAGATCGAGCGCGAGCGCCTTCGTCATCCCGGCAAGCCCGGCCTTCGCCGTCACGACGTGCGCCCGGCCGGCGGCGCCGCGGTGCCCGGTCTCGCCGCCGATGTTGACGATCGACCCGCCGCCCGCGCGAACGAGGTGCGGCAGACAGGCATGCGAGCAGAGGAATGCGCCGTCCAGGACCACGGCCAGCACCCGCCTCCAGTCGGTGTACGACATTTCGGCGAACGCCTGCTCGGGACGCACGGCCGCATTGTTGACCAGCGCATCGATACGTCCGAAGCGCTCGATCGTCGCGGTGACCAACCCGGCGACCGCGTCGGGATCGGTGACGTCGGCGATGTGGCCCGCTGCCCTCCGGCCGGTGACCCCGATCGCGCGAACCGTTGCGTCGAGGTCTTCGCGCGAATGGAGGGCATTGACCATCACGTCGGCGCCTGCCGCGGCGAGCGCAGAGGCGATCGCACGGCCGATGTTGCGCGCGGCCCCGGTGACCAGCACGACTTTCCCGGACAGTTCCCGGCCAGGAGTCAGGTTCGCATCGTTCGTCATCGCGCCGTATGTGGTGTTTCGCCGGCGCCTATGCGCCGAAGGGGACCACCGGAACGCCGAACAGGATCCGATGGAAGGTCATGACCGCGAGCGCGACGGCGGCACCGCCAATGACGGCGATCGCGTCGTGCTTTGGCACCGGGACGAACGCCTTGACCGCGCCGCGCCGGATGGCCGAAACGAGATCGACGATCGCATAGGCGAGGAAGGCGCCGAAGAGAACCGTGCCGGCGCGATCGCCGTTCGCGAGCAGATGCACCGACGCCCACAGCAGCAGACCCAGCAGCATCGGATGCCGGACGATCCGCCGCAGGTGTCCTCGCATGTTCGCGGCGGCGAAGAGGATGAACGACGCGACCATTGCGAAGGGCGCAAGCGCCCGGGCGGCGGGGAACGGTGCGAAGAGCCGCGTGCGATCGTCGGCGAACGCATAGCCGGCCACGATCAGCAGGAGGCCGGCCGCGGAGATCAGCGAGAACACGCTCTTGTAGCGTGGCTCGCCCCAGCGCGACACCAGCGCGGCGCGCAGCGAGGGAATCATGGGCAGCACGTGAATGCCCAGGAAGAGCGCCAGGCCCGCAAGCAGAAGCCGCATGGAGTAATCCTCGTGGTTGCAGCGGATGGCAGTATCGCTCAAATGCAGGCAGTGCTGGCCGGAAGTTACCATTTCGGCGGCGCGGGATTGGCCGGGCACAATAACGGTTAGAATCGAACGGTGAAGACGCCACGAACAGGGAAACGTTCATGACCAGCCCCTCCGACCGGATCCGTGCGCGTCTGAAGGCGGCCGGGCACAGCTTTCGCGCCAACGACAATATCGCGGCCTGCATCGAGCCGGGCGAGCTGGAGGCGCTCACCGAGGAAGTCGCCGAGCGCGTCGATGACCTGCTGCAAAGTCTCGTCATCGACACGGAAAACGATCACAACACCCGGGAAACCGGCGCACGCGTCGCACGCATGTACGTGGCCGAGATCTTCGCCGGCCGCTACACGCCGTCACCGGACCTCACCGCCTTTCCGAACGTCACGTCCTACGACGAGCTCTACCTCGTCGGCCCGATCACGGTCCGCTCCACCTGCGCCCACCACCTGCAGAACATCCGTGGCAACTGCTGGATCGGCATCTACCCTGGCAAGAACGTCCTGGGTCTGTCCAAATTCTACCGGCTTGCCGACTGGATAACGTCCCGGCCGCAGATCCAGGAGGAAATGACGATCCAGATCGCCGACCTCGTGGAGGCCGAGACGGCCGCCGAGGGCCTTGCCGTGGTGGTCAAGGCCGAGCACATGTGCGTGACGCACCGCGGCGTCCGCGAGCATGCGTCGGACATGACGACCTCGGTGCTGCGCGGCACGCTGCGCGACAATTCGGACACGCGGGCGGAGTTCTTCCGCCTGCTGCAGGGGATGAAGGGCTTCAGCGGGTAACCGCGCGCCGCGTGACGATTCGTCGCCAGACCGGCGGTCCGACGAGGACCAGCGCCGTGATGGCGAACACCGTGGCGGAGATCGGCTGCGTGACGAAGATCGAAAGATCCCCCTGGCTGATGGCGAGCGCGCGACGCAGCTGCTGCTCGGCGAGGGGCCCCAGGATCATGCCCACCAGCACCGGCGCCACCGGGATGTCGTAGCGCCGCATCAGGAAGCCGACCACGCCGATGCCGTAGAGCAGCGCAAGGTCGAACCACGAATTGCGCAGGCCGTACGCGCCGAGCGTGGCGAAGATCAGGATGCCGGCGTAAAGCAGCGGGCGCGGGATCTCGAGCAGCTTCACCCAGATCCCGACGAGCGGCAGGTTAAGTATCAGCAGCATCACGTTGCCGACGTACATGCTGGCGATGAGCCCCCAGATCAGCTGCGGCTGCGTCTGAAAGAGTAGTGGCCCCGGCTGCAGGCCCCACTGCTGGAACGCGGCGAGGATGATCGCCGCCGTCGCCGTGGTCGGCAGCCCGAGGGTGAGCAGCGGGACGAGCGTGCCGGTGGCCGATGCGTTGTTGGCGGCCTCCGGTCCGGCCACACCCTCGATGGCGCCCTTGCCGAACTCCTCCGGATGCTGCGCGAGCTTCTTCTCGGTCGCATAGGACAGAAACGTCGGAATCTCGGCGCCCCCGGCGGGGATCATGCCGAACGGGAATCCGAATGCGGTGCCGCGCAGCCAGGGTTTCCAGGAGCGCTTCCAGTCGGATCGGCTCATCCAGATCGAGCCCTTCATCTGCTCGAGCTTGTCGACCTGACGATTGAGGTAGGTCGCGATGTACAGGGTTTCGCCCACCGCGAACAGGCCCACGGCGACGACGACCACGTCGATGCCGTCGAGGAGTTCCGGAACGCCCAGCGTGAAGCGCGCCTGGCCCGTCTGGCTGTCGAGTCCGACGAGCCCGATTGCCAGGCCGATGAACAGGCTGGCCAGACCGCGCGCGGCCGAGGCGCCGAGGACGGCCGACACGGTTGTGAAGGCCAGCACCATGACGGCGAAGTACTCGGCCGGCCCGAATTTCAACGCGAACTCCACTGCCACCGGAGCCATCACGGTGAGCAGGATCGTGGCGATGGTTCCGGCGACAAACGAGCCGATGGCCGCTGTCGCCAATGCAGGCCCGGCGCGGCCGCGCTTGGCCATCATGTTGCCTTCCATCGCGGTGACGATGGTCGCCGATTCGCCCGGCGTGTTCAGCAGGATCGACGTCGTCGACCCGCCGAACATCGCGCCGTAGTAGATTCCGGCGAACATGATCAGCGCACCGGTCGGATCCAGCTTTGCGGTTGCCGGCAGGAGCAGGGCAATCGTCAATGCCGGGCCCACGCCCGGCAGAACGCCGATGGCCGTGCCCAATGTGACGCCAAGAAATCCCCACATCAGGTTCGTTACCGTCAGCGCGACGGCAAAGCCCGACATCAGGGCGCCGAAGGTGTCCACTACGCGCCTCGGAAGGGGCCCTTGGGCAGAGTGAGGCCCAGGCCCAGCGTGAAGATGAAGAACACGACGACGGCGAGCAGCACCGCGATGAGCGCGTCGCGCCCGGGCCGCCGGCTGCCGAAACCGCGCGCGATCAGGACGAACAGCAGCGTCGAAGCGATGATGAACCCGGCCCAGCCGATGACCACCATGTGCAGGACGATGCCGGCGCTGATGATTCCGAACGCCGGCCAGTCCGGCGTGTCATGTCCTTCCTGGTCGAGCGGAATGTTGCGCCAGCCGCCGGCCAGCGCGTGCCAGGCTAGCACCGCGCCGCAGAGGGTCAATCCCGCGCCGATCACGTAGGGAAACAGCCGAGGCCCGATCTGCGCGTAGCTCTTGGTCTCGGCAATGCCGCCGGTGCCAAAGACCACGTAGGCACCCAGCGCGACGAGCCCGAGCGAGATCAGCAATTCGCCGGGGTTGATGGGCGAGCGCGCTGTCATCAGCGTCCCGGCCCGGTGGCGGCCGCCGTCCCCGGTTCGAGACGCGCGGGCTGCCGCCACCGCATGGCGTACTCGCGCATGGATTCGGACATGGCCGTCGCCGGCGCAGCTACTTCTTCATGCCCAGGCCCGCAAGGATCTTGTCGATCCGCTGCGTATCGGCATCCATGAACGCCTTGAACGCGTCGCCGGCGAGGTACATGTCGGTCCAGTCGTTGCGCTTCAGCGCGTCCTGCCATGAGGCGCTCTTCACTGCCTTGCCGACGATGTCAACCAGCTCCTTCTTTTGCGCGTCGGAGATCCCGGGGGCGGCGAATGCCGCGCGCCAGTTGACCATCTCGACGTCCACGCCCTGTTCCTTGAGCGTGGGTATGTCGATGCCGGGGACGCGCTTGTCGGCGGAAATGCCCAGCGCCCGCAGCTTGCCGGACTTGATCTGCCCGGCGAACTCGCCGTAGCCGCTGATCCCCGCCGCGACGTGGCCGCCCATGATCGCCGCCTGGGCTTCGCCGCCGCCAGCGTAGGCGATGTAGTTGACCTTCCCCGGATCCACCCCCGCCGCCTGCGCGATCAGGCCCGCCAGGATGTGGTCCGATCCACCGGCGGAACCGCCGCCCCAGGCCACGCTTCCCGGATTGGCCTTGAGCTGGGCCACCAGTTCCTTCAGCGACTGGACCTTGGAGGTGCCCGGAACCACCACCACCTGGTATTCACCAGTGAGGCGGGCAATCGGCGTGACCTGCGACAGACTGACCGGTGACTTGTTGGTGATGATGGCGCCCACCATCACCATGCCGCCCATCATCAGCGCATTGGGGTCGCCCTTGCTGGAGCTCACGAACTGCGCGAGGCCGATGGTGCCGCCGGCGCCGCCCTTGTTGTCGACCGTGATCTTGCCCACGATGTTGTCGCTTTGCATCGCGGCCTGCAACGCGCGGCCGGTCTGGTCCCAGCCGCCGCCCGGTGCGGCGGGAACCAGGATCTTCAGGCTGTCCATGGCCACGGCCTCGCCGGTGGCCAGCAAACCGGCCGCGATCGCGGTGCAAGCGAGCGCGCGGCGGGTGGTAGCAAGAATGTGTCGAACGGGTGTCATCGGAACCTCCGGCAGGAAATTGTTGTTTCTGGATGGATCGAAGTGAAGCGAATCTGGGCGTCCGGCGCTTGGTGAGTCGGCGCTTTCGGCCCGCGGCGCCAGTTTACGCTTCCCGAGGTCGCGTTGCAGCGGGGCCGCAACGCCCCCGCTATCGGACACCGCCCCCGGCGACGAGCGCCGCGCGCGCCTCCGGGCCGTAGCCGAGCTCGGCGAGCAGCCCGTCGCGGTGTTCCGAGAGCGTGGGCGGGGGGGCCGCGGCCGACGGTCGTTCGCCATCCACGCGAAAGCCCGGCCGCGCGACCCGGACGGGGCGCGCCGCGCCCGGGACATCGAGGTAGCTCGCGATCGTGTCCCCCGCCGTCGCGTGTCCGTGGGAAAGTATCTCCGGCACTGTCAGCACGCGGCCAGCCGGCACCCCGGCCGCGACGAGTAGCTCCTCCCATTCCTCCGCGGGCCGGGCGGCGAGTTTCGCCTCGAGCGCGGCCGTGAGTTCGGCGCGATGGCGCTTTCTTGCCTCGCGCCCGGCGAAACGGCGATCGGTCGCGAGCTCCGGCGCGTCGATTGCGCCGCACAGCGCGAAGAACTGCCGCTGCTCGTTGGCGGCGATGTTGAGGAGACCGGCGCTGGTCCGGAAGGTCCCCGACGGCGCGGCGGTGAAATTGTCGTTGCCCATCGGCACCGGCACGACGCCGGCATTGAGGTAGTTCGAGACGACCCAGCCCATCGTCGCGAGCGTTGCGTCGAGCATCGATACGTCCACGAACGATCCTTGGCCCGAGACCCGCGCCCGCAGCAGCTCTGCGCAGACGGCGAACGCCGCGGTGAGGCCGCCGATCGTGTCGCACACGGGATAGCCGACGCGCAGCGGCGCACTTTGCGCGTCACCGGTGATGCTCATCGTTCCCGAAAGTCCCTGGATGATCTGGTCGTACGCCGGCCGGTGCGCGAAGGGGCCCGTCTGCCCGAACCCGGAGATCGCGCAATAGACGAGTCGCGCGTTGACGCGCGCCAGCGCCGCGTGGTCGAGACCGAGGCGCGCCATGACGCCCGGACGGAAATTCTCGACGAGCGCGTCGGCGCGCGTGACCAGACGCAGGAAGACTTCCCTGCCGTCCGGATGCTTGAGGTCGAGCGAGATCGATTGCTTGCCCGCGTTGACGGCGAGGAACGAAATGCCCATACCCGCCTCGGCGTACCCTGGGTCGGCGCCGAGCTTGCGCGCGAGATCGCCCTCGGGGCTCTCGACCTTGATCACGCGCGCGCCGAGGCACGCGAGCTGGTAACAGGCGAACGGGCCGGCGAGCACGTTCGTGAGATCCAGGACGGTGATGCCGTCGAGCGGGCGCGTTGCGGTGGTGGGCACAGGCGGAGGAATCGGTGGGCGGCCTGCTAGAATTATAGGTCCGACCAACGACCCACGAACGCAAGTTCGCCCCAATCCCATGCGAGTGTTCAATTTCAGCGCCGGTCCCGCGGTGCTGCCCGAAGCGGTCCTGGCCCAGGCGGCCGCCGAAATGCTCGACTGGCGCGGCAGCGGCATGTCGGTGATGGAGATGAGCCATCGCGGCAAGGAATTCATCGGCATCGCGGCCAAGGCCGAGGCCGACCTGCGCGCGCTGCTTGCGATTCCCCCTGACTACTGCGTGCTGTTCCTGCAAGGCGGGGCGATCGCCGAAAACGCCATCGTCCCGATGAACCTGCTCGGCCGGAAGACCGCCGCCGATTACGTCAACACCGGCGAGTGGTCGAAGAAGTCCATCAAGGAGGCAAAGAAGTACTGCACGGTGAACATCGCGGCGTCCTCCGAGGACACCGACTTCACCTACGTGCCCGCGCGCGAATCGTGGCGGCTCGACCGGAACGCGGCCTACGTGCACGTCTGCACCAACGAGACAATCGGCGGCGTCGAGTACCAGTGGACGCCGGAGACCGGCGACGTGCCGCTGGTGGCGGACATGTCGTCGCACATCCTGTCGCGCGTGATCGATGTGACCAGGTACGGCGTGATCTACGGCGGCGCCCAGAAGAACGTCGGCCCGGCGGGTCTGACGCTCGTGATCGTGCGCCGCGACCTGCTCGATCGCGCCCTGCCGATCACCCCGTCCGCGTTCCACTGGCAGGAGCAGGCCGCGGCCGATTCGATGGTCAACACGCCGCCGACCTATGCGATCTACATCGCGGGGCTCGTGTTCGAGTGGCTTCTCGCGCAGGGCGGCGTTCCCGCCATCGAGAAGAAGAACATCGCCAAGGCGGCGCTGCTGTACGACTACCTCGACACGACGCAGTTCTATCGCAGCCCCGCCCGCAAGGAGGACCGGTCGCGGATGAACGTGCGCTTTCACCTGCGGAACGAGAAGCTCGACGAAGCGTTCCTCAAGGGCGCGAAGGCGGCTGGCATGGATCAGTTGAAGGGCCATCGCGTCGTCGGCGGGATGCGCGCGTCGATCTACAACGCCATGCCGATCGAGGGCGTGCGCACGCTGGTCGACTACATGACGGAATTCGAGCGGCGGCACGGCTGATGAGCTCCCGCTACCAGATTCTGACGCTCAACCCGATTTCGAGCCACGGCCTGAAGCGCTTTCCCGAGGCGCGGTACTCGGTCGCCAAATCCGTCGAGTGTCCGGACGCCATCCTGGTGCGCTCGCACGACATGCACGCGATGGCCATTCCGGCGAGCGTGAAGGCCATCGGCCGGGCGGGCGCGGGCACCAACAACATCCCGGTGCCGGTGCTGAACAAACGCGGGGTGCCGGTGTTCAACGCGCCGGGCGCGAACGCCAATGCGGTGAAGGAGCTGGTGCTGGCCGCGCTGCTCATTGGGGCGCGCAATGTGGTGCCGGCGCTGCGCTACGTGGCGGAGCTCAATGCCGATGCGCCGGATCTCGAAAGGCAGGTCGAGGACGGGAAGAAGCAGTTCGCCGGCGTCGAGCTGCCGCACCGCACGCTCGGCATCGTCGGCCTCGGCGCCATCGGCAGTCTGGTCGCCGACATCGCGATCAAGCTCGGCATGAAGGTCATCGGCTTCGACCCGGAGATCACGGTCGATGCCGCGTGGCGCCTCCCGTCGAGCGTGCGCAAGGCGCACAGCGTCGAGGAGCTGCTGAAGCAGTCCGACTTCGTCACGCTCCACGTGCCGCTGGTCGCCACGACGCGCCACCTGGTCGACGCGCCGCGCCTCGCGGCCATGAAGTCCGGTGCGGTGCTGCTCAACTTCGCCCGCGACGGTCTCGTCGACGAATCCGCAGTCCGATCGGCGCTGCACTCGCGGCGGCTGAAGTGCTACGTCTGCGATTTTCCCAGTGCGGGCCTCCTGGGGGAACCGGGCGTCATCGCGCTGCCGCATCTGGGCGCGTCCACCGAGGAGGCGGAGGAGAACTGCGCGGTGATGGTCGTCGATCAGGTCCGGGAGTACCTGGAGCACGGGGCGATCGCCAATGCGGTCAATTTCCCAAGCGTCGACATGCCGCGCGAGTCCCCCTACCGCGTGGCGATCGCCAACGCGAATGTTCCGAACATGCTCGGGCAGATCTCTACGGCGATGGCGCACGCCGGTCTCAACATCCACAATATGGTGAACAAGTCGCGGGGCGAAATGGCGTACACACTGGTCGATGTCGACAGCCCGGTGCCGGAAACGGCCGTTGCGGCCATCGGGGCGATCGAGGGTGTGCTGTCGGTGCGGGCGATTCCCCAGGCAGGCTGAGGCCGGGCCCCGCCGCGCTTGACCGCTTCCCGTCCAGGTTCCAGAATCCGTGGCACCTGCGATCGGCGCACGGCCTTCCCGGCGGATTGCGCCGCCAGCTCTTGGAGGAGTCCTATGACTTCAGCTCGTCATGCGCGTTTCGGCGCATTGGTCGTAGCCGCCGCGCTCGCTGCGCCTGCCGCCGCTCAACAAGTCACGATGATGACCGGGCCGCAAGGCGGGTCGTGGGTCCCGCTGGGCGGGGCGCTCAAGAACATGTGGGAGAACGCGATCCCGGGGCTGCAGATCCAGCAGCAGCCGGGGGCGGGGATCGCCAACGTGCGCGGCATCGACGAGGGCAAGGCGCAGATCGGCTTCGCCAACTCGTCCACCACGGTCGACGGCGTCGAGGGCCGCGCGCCTTACCCCAAGAAAACGACGAAAGTCTGCCAGGTCGCCAACCTCTACCCGCAGTACTTCCAGGTGGTTGCGCTGACCGACGCCAAGGTGAATTCGTTCGCCGACCTCAAGGGCAAGACGCTGGTCACGCAATCGAGGGGCAATACAGCGGAGGCGCTGACCGCTGACGTTCTGAAGATCAACGGCATGACGTACCAGTCGCTCGCCAAGGTGAGTTTCCAGGCGTCGTACACCGACGCGGTGGACATGATGAAGGATGGGCACGTGCAGGTGTTCACCCTCGGCACCACCGCACCGGCCTCCGCGGTCATGGACCTCGCCAGCGCGCGCAACGTGCAGATGGTGCCGGTGGACGACAAGACGATGGCGGAGCTGCGCAGCGGGAATTGCGGCTACACGAAGGTCACGATCAAGGCCGGCACGTATCCGAAGCAGGACAAGGACGTGCCCGCGATCGGATACATGACGCACATCGTCGCTGCCTGCGACCTGCCCGAGGACGTCGTCTATAAGATGACCAAGGCGATGGCGACCCAGGTCAACGACATGGCGGCGGTCGTGAAGCCGATCGCCGGACTGACGGCGAAGGACATGGCGTCGGACATTTGTGTGCCGCTCCACAAGGGCGCCGCCAAGTATTACAAGGAAGTGGGTGCAATGTAGCCGTGGGTGCGCATCCAATAGTGCCAGCGGGGCGGCGCAAGGCTGCCCCGTTTCGCATCCGGCCGTCTCGCACGTCGGCGCCGACGCCGGTCCCTGGCGCAGGGTGATGAATTGACCACGCTGATCGCGCCGGCCGTCGTGTCCGAGGAGGCGAAGCCAACGACGCCGACCAGCAGGTATCTGCGCTGGCTGATTGTGGCTGTCGCCGTGGCGATGTCGCTCTACCACATGTACGTGGCGGCGTTCGGCCCGCCGGAGGCGATCATCTTCCGCGGCACGCACCTGCTGTTCGCGCTGACGCTGGTCTTCCTGCTGTATCCGACGCGTCCCGGGCGGGAAGCCTGGCGCGCGCTCGACCTGCTGCTGCTGGCGCTCTCCGCCGGGTTCGTCCTGCACATCTTTCTCGACTACGACGCCTTCATCAACCGCATCATCTACATCGACGACTTGACGCCGGCGGACAAGTTCTATGCGGTCAGCGCGGTGGTGGTCGTGCTCGAGGCGACGCGGCGCGTGATAGGGCTCTCGCTGCCGCTGACGGCTATCGCGTTCCTGATCTACGCGATCGGCTTCACGCGGGTGGCGCCTCCCGTGCTGTTGGAGCAGCTTTACCTGTCCACCGAGGGCATCTTCGGCTCGACGCTCGGCGTGTCGGCGAGTTACGTGATGCTGTTCGTGCTGTTCGGATCGTTCATGGAAAGGAGCGGCACCGGCCAGCTGTTCATGGATTTCGCCATGTCGATCACCGGGCACACGGCGGGCGGGCCCGGCAAGGTCGCGATCGTCTCCTCGAGCCTGTTCGGCACCGTCTCCGGCAGCGCCGTCGCCAACGTGATGGTCGACGGGCCGATCACGATTCCGCTGATGAAGCGCACCGGTTTTCGGCCGCCGTTCGCCGCCGCGGTAGAGGCGGTCGCATCGACCGGAGGGCAGATCATGCCGCCGGTGATGGGAGCCGCCGCGTTCGTGATGGCCGAGTTCCTGGTCGTGCCCTACGCGCAGGTCGCGCTGTGGGCGCTGGTGCCGGCGCTGCTGTACTACATCGCCGTGTTCGTCGCCGTGCACCTCGAGGCCAAGCGCTACCGGCTGGCCGGAGTGCCGCGGTCGGAGCTGCCGCGTTTCCTCACGGTGATGGCCGTGCGGGGACACCTGTTCGTGCCGGTGTTCGTCGTGCTGATCGGTCTGATCCTGGGTTATTCCGCGCCGCGCTGCGCGCTGGCCGGTGCGCTGACCTGCATTCCCATCGCCCTCATGCGGGCGACCACCCGTGCGGGCATCGGCTGGCGCAACGTGCGGGATGCCCTCGTCGACGGAGCGCGCAATACGCTGGCCGTCGCGATGGCCTGCGCGTGCGCCGGCATCGTGATCGGTTGCGTGACGATCACCGGGCTCGGCATCACCTTCACCCAGGTGGTCATCACGCTGTCGCAGAATTCCCTCGCGGCCGCGCTCGCGCTGACCGCGATCGCGGGGATCATTCTGGGCATGGGCATGCCCACGACGCCGTCGTACATCGTGATGGTGTCGCTGCTGGTGCCCGCGGTGATCAAGCTCGGGGCGATCGCGCCGGCGGCGCACATGTTCGCGTTCTACTTTGCGATCCTCTCGGCCATCACGCCGCCGGTGGCACTGGCCGTATTTGCGGCGGCGGCGCTAGCCCGGACCAGTATCTGGAGCACCGGCTGGGAAGCGGTGCGCCTGGCGGCGCCGGCGTACATCATTCCTTTCATGTTCATCTACGAGCCGTCGCTGCTGCTGATCGGCGACTGGCTCACGAGCCTTACCTCGTGCGTTTCGGCCGTCGTCGGCGTGACCTGCCTCGCCGCGGGCCTGCAGGGCTACCTGCTGCGCGAGGCGCCGTGGTGGCAGCGCGCGATGCTGCTCGTCGCTGCGATCCTGCTGATCAAGCCGGGCTACGTCACCGACGCCATCGGCCTCGCGCTGCTCGTGCTCGTCATCGTCGCCCAACGACTGCCGGCAAGGCATTGACCGGTTACATCCGGTCGTCTTTGGCGAGAGTGCATCGTGAAGATCTCCGGAGCGAAGGCCGACCAGTGACGAGCCCGCAGCGCGAACCGCACACGCTGCACGTTCATTCGGGCGGAGCCGCGCAGGCAGTCGTCCGCGCCGGCGGGGAGGATTTTCGCGCCACCACCGGGGCGAGCGTACATGGCACCTTCGGCGCGGTCGGCGCGATGCTGCCTGCCGCGACGGGCATTTATCTTCCCGATCCGAAGCTCGCCACGGCAGGCATTCATTTCGTCAAAGTGCTGCGCGCCCTTGGAATCGACGAAATCGTCGCGCCGCGCCTCGCCCCTAACCGAACGGCGCGACGGTGATGCGCGAGCCCGATCTTGCGCGACGTTTCGCGGGATTGTTGTCGAGCCACGAGACGCAGCCGATGCGCGAGCACGCCGGATTCGAGTGACGGAAACGCGGGAGGGCGCGTGGCGACGCGGCGCTACCGATTCGATCGCCGTGCGCCGCGACTCCCGCCGTCGAGTGTTCCCGCCGGCGCTACGCCCGTCGCCAACAGCGACACGACCGGCGACAGGCGACTATCGGCGATCGACTTCTGTTCCGGGGTGAGCAGCGCATAGAGCGCTCTGCCCAATTCGACGATTTCGTCGACCGCCGCCCTGCGGCTGCGCATTTGCGCGGCGATCTCGTCCAACTGCTGGATGGCGCTCGATTGCCCCGGCGCCGCCGTGCGCGCTTCGAAGCGGATGCGCGTCGTGTCGTCGGCGAGTTTCTGCACCTTGTCGGTATAGGCTCTCCAAGCGCCAATCTGTGCGGTGGCGAGCTTGAGGTCGTCCTCCAGCTGGTCGAGCTGTACCTGAACGACAGCGCCCGGACTCAACGGTGCATCCACCGGCGGCCCGCCGCGCGCCACGTCTGGCGGCGGACCTCCACGCCCGCTGCCCATGCCGCCACGCGGCCCGCCCGCGCCGCCGGGTCCTCCCGTTCCGCCCGTTCCTCCCGGATATTGCGCCCATGCCGCTGCGCTCATTCCCAACGCCACAAGCAACGCCAACACCATCGACA
Organism: uncultured beta proteobacterium; assembly: GCA_963823215.1. GTDB lineage: Bacteria > Pseudomonadota > Gammaproteobacteria > Burkholderiales > Casimicrobiaceae > CAIWHR01. Next base: position 161,701 of record CAWGKT010000007.1, on the reverse strand, counting down.
TGCGCAGCGACATGAGCAGATCCTCGATTCGCGTCAGATCCGCTCGACGTCGGCATCGAGAACGTACCCGACGCCGCGTACGGTCGCTATAAGCGGGGCGCCGCCGCCATGCCGGAACCGTCGGCGCAGACGACTGACGTACACGGCGATCGTTCGGGACGACGGAAAGGCGCTGGCGTCCCTGCGCGTCAGTTGCACGAGCCTTGCCAGGCTCATTACTGCTCGCGGATGGTCGACGAACGCTCGCAGCAGCATGAACTCCAGGGCAGGCAGCAACACAACGCCACCTCCCGGCGCAACCAGGCGGCATTCGAGCGGGTCGAGCACCCAGCCCGCGAAGCGCAGCGAGCGGGGACCGGCGCGGGCGGTCTGCGCACTCCGTTCCGCTTCCCGTATCGCCACGAGTTGCGCCACCAGATCTTCCACGGCGCGTGATACCGCCAGGACCATCTCGTCGCTGGGACGTCTTGCGCCGGGCCCGCAGTCGGCGCCGCGTCCGACGCCCCGCGATGGCCTGTCGCCGCGACGGGCAGGCGGCAGCGGGTGTGTCGGGGAGTCGTCATCGTATTGCAAATCGGCCATGCGTTCGCTCATGAGTGCCTCCATGTTCGACATTGCAGAGTCGCCCGCCGGCGATGCCCGGCGAGCGGAAATGCGCTGATTGGGGCCTTTGCCGTTGATACTCGTCGCGACATCGGTCATGGCCTGTGGGCAGAGCGCTGTGTCAGTTCCAGCTGCTCCCGCTGCGCGTCGGTCAGTGCCAGGTAGATCTCGTGCTCTGCGTCCGCGCGCGCCAGCGAAAGCTCGCCGAGCGCTCGCGCTCCGGCATCCGCGAGCGACCTGGCCTTGGCCTTGTCGTACTGCATGGACGTCGTCAGTGCCAGCAACGCTTCCTGGGCACCGCGCGCGCGCTTGAATTGCTCGCGCAGCAGCGGCGCCTGCGCATGGAGGATGGCGAAGACCTTGTCGCGCTGTGCTTCCGTGAGCGAGAGTCCGTGCAACATCGGCGGCGTCGGGTCCTCCGGGCCGGCGAAACCGTGTTGGGGCCAGCGGGTGCCTCCACCGTGACCCGGCGGCATCGGGCCGGCAGGTCCCGGACCGCGGGCAAGCATCGGACCCCAGAAGACTCCCTCGAAATCGTCCGGGACCGGTTGGCCGTGAACTGAAAGCGGAACGGCGAGCGCGATGCCTGCGGCGAGTAGCAGCGGACGCAAGGCGGACCGGTGTGGGTGCATTCGAAACTCCTTTCGTGGCGGCACCGGCTCGCCGGCGATGGCCGGCGCGAGCAGTGTCGCAGCGAAAGGAAGTATCGAGCGGAAGCACGTTAAACGAGGTTAACGCGGGGTAAAGCAATGTAAATCGTCGTCGTCCTCCCCGGATCAGGCCGGCAGCCGGATCTCGACCGCGAGTCCTCCCGTTGCCCGGTTGGACGCGCGGATGCTGCCACCGTGTGCTTCGACGACCCTGCGCGCAATCGCCAGCCCAAGTCCGTGGCCGGGCGTTCCCCTGGCCTGGCTGCCTCGGTAGAACGGTTCGAAGATCGACCCGAGTTCGGTGGCCGCAACCCCGGAGCCCTCGTCGGTGACCGTAAACTGGATCTCGCGCCGCGCGGCATCACGTGTGCCGGTGACATGGACGCGAGTGCCGGATGGCGAGTGCCGGGCCGCGTTGCGCACCACGTTCTCGAGCGCGCGATGCAGCATCTCGTGATTGCCCATGATGGTAGTGGCGCCGAGCGCAGCCACGTCCGTGTCGAAGGCCACAGACGACGAGCGGGCGTCCGCTTCGAACCTGGCATCCCTGACGACGTCGTGCACGAGCTCGACGAGGTCAACGTTCTCCTCATGCCCAACCCCCAGGCCGGCTTCCGCCCGCGACAGCGCAAGGAGCTCGTCCAGTAGCTTGTCCATGCGCATCGACTCCTGTTCGATCCGATCCATGGAGGCCTCGACATTGGCGGGCTGCTGCCGTGCCAGCCCCACCGCGGCCTGCAGGCGGGCAAGGGGCGAGCGCAGCTCGTGCGAGACGTCGTGCAGCAGACGGCGTTGACCGTCCATCAGCAGCTTGAGTTGAGCCGCAGTGCGATCGAAATCGCGACCTAGGTCGGCGAGCTCGTCGTGCCGCCGTCCCATCCCGTCGCCGATGCGCACATCCAGGTTGCCCTGGCCGGCGGCATGGAACGCCTGGCGAAGGCTTCGGATGGGCTTTGCGACATACCATGCGAGCAGAGCCGCGACGGCGAGACTGGCCAGCATCCCGCCGACGATCGGCGCCAGGGGAAAGAGCAAGCGGCCCCGGCCCGCCGCGCCCGCCCGGTCCGCCTTGCCCGAACGACGCGCCCGGGCGCCAGCCATCGACGGATAGCACGTACGCTCGTCCGTCCGCCAGCACGACGCGCCGGCTGATCTGCGGACTTGCCCGTTCAATCGGTGCCTGCGCATTCCCGTCCTCGCCTCTCGGCACGCGGCGTCCGAGGATATCGCGGCCATCCGCGTCCACCGCGTACACGGTCGGACCCGGCTTGCGGGACCAGTCCAGGAGAAGATCGCGCAGTGCCTGTTCCCCGCCGCGTTCCGACAGGGCCGCCGTCGCGTCCAGCAAGCGCGCGTCGACGGGCGCGGGCACAGGATGATCCGGCTGGTGGGCGCTGCTGTTCCTGAGCCATATCGCCGCGGAAACCCCGACCACCGTCGTCACCTGTGCCAGCATGAAGAAGAAAAAGAACTTCCAGAACAGGCGACCCACGCGTTACTCCTCGATCAGCTGGTAGCCCTGACGAACGACCGTCTGAATCCACGAACGTCCATCCGGAAGGTTGCCGAGCTTGCGCCGGATACTGCTCACATGCACGTCGATGCTGCGATCGAAGCGGGCCAGGGGCCTGCCCAGCGCGTACTCGGACAATTCGTTCTTGCTCACCGGGCGTCCGGCACTGCGCACCAGGGCATCGAGCAGGTTGAACTCGGTACTGGTGAGATCGAGCTGCTTGCCCGCCCGTTCCGCGCGCCGCTGCCGGCGGAACAGCTTGAGCGATCCGGACTCGATCGTGGCAGGCTCTGCATCGACCGCCTCGGCGGGCTGCGTACGGCGAAGAATGGCCCGCACACGCGCCACGAGCTCGCGCGGCGAGCAGGGCTTCGGCACGTAGTCGTCGGCGCCGAGCTCGAGCCCGGCTATGCGGTCCGCGTCGTCGCCTTTCCCGGTCAGCATCAGCACCGGAATGCGGCTTTGCAACCGGATACGGCTCAGGGCTTCCAGGCCGTTCATCCGGGGCATCATCACGTCGAGCACCACCAGCTTGAAGTCGTCGGACAGCGCGGCCGCCACACCGGCTTCGGCATCACTGGCAATGGCGACGTCGAACCCGTCACGCTCCATGTAGGTCTTCAGCATTTCCAGCAACTCGACGTCGTCGTCCACCAGGAGAATTCGCGATGCAGTCACGTGGCATGCCCCATTGAACCCTGCGGCCCATCATAGCGAAAGCGCGACTGCCGCCACAACCGGCGACTGCGCATTTTGCATAGCTTTACACCGGGCAGAGTCGGCCGCCAAGGCACCGGTTGCTCGAACGCATCGCCGGCGTGGCATCATGCTGCCTTCGGGGAGCATCGGCGGCGACCAGCCTGGCCTCGGGGCAGTTCCGCGCCGCTTGACGGGTTACCGACTTCCACGCCGCATCGAATCGCATCGCCCATGGCCTCCTTTCCCATCACAGCGCCACAGAAGGCCAGGATCCTCGCCGAAGCCTTGCCGTTCATCAGGGCGTTCCACGCGTCCACGCTGATCATCCGCTTCGGCGGCGGCGCGATGGCGGATCCGGGGCTCAAGGAAGGCTTTGCGCGCGATGTCGCGCTGCTGCGGCTGGTCGGCATGAATCCGATCATCGTGCACGGCGGCGGGTGGCGGATCGACGAGCTGCTGCAGACGATGGGCATCCCGATCCGCCGGCAAGCGGGCATGCGCGTGACGGACGAAGCGACGCTCAACGTGATCGAGATGGTGCTGGGCGAGATCAATCAGGAACTGGTCGGTCTCATCAACCGGTTCGGCGCCAAGGCCGTGGGCTTAAGCGGCCAGGACGGACGGTTCATCCATGCGCGGCGGATGACGTTGCCGTCCGACTCCGGATCAGGCGAGGCGGTGGACCTGGGCCTCGTCGGCGAAGTCGAGAGCATCGACCCGGACGTCATCCACCTGCTCGTTTCGCGCGGCTTTATTCCCGTCATCATGCCTATCGGCGTGGGCACGGACGGAACGGCCTTTCACATCAACTCGGACGGCTTCGCCGGACAGCTCGCACGGACGCTGCATGCGGAAAAGCTGATTCTGATGACCAACGTGCCTGGTATTCACGACCGCAACGGCAGGCTGGTTTTCGTCCTCACGGCGAGCGAGGCCGAAGCGCTGTTGCGGGATGGCGTCGTTCCGGTGGAAATGCAGCCGCGCGTGATCGCCGCGCTCGCGGCGGTGCGCGAAGGCGTGCGCTCGGTCCACATCATCGACGGCGGCGTGGGGAGCGCGCTGCTGCTCGAGGTCCTGACCAATTCCGGGATCGGCACAGCCATGCGTTCGGATGCCGGCCCGCATTTTCTCGCGGACAGCCGCAGTTACTTCGCCGGTGCAGTGGACCAATGAATGGCGGCATCCATCACGACCAGCGAAGAGGGCGGCGTCCGGTATCTCCACTTCGGCTCGCGCTGGATCCAGGGGGCCATGCGCATCGCGCGCCCCTGGGCGCTGGAGCTCGAATACACGCGGGACATGATGCTGGCTTTGCTGTTGCGTCCGGCGCCGCGATGGCCGCGCAACGTGCTGCTGATCGGATTGGGCGCCGCGTCGCTGCCCAAGTTTCTGTATCGGCATCGGCCGCAGGCTGTGCTGACGGTGGTGGAAATCGAGCCCGCCGTCGTTCGCGTGGCAATACAGTCCTTCCGTTTGCCCGACGATCCGCGGCGCCTCGCGATCGAGATCGCCGACGGCCATGACTACGTGGCGGCGACCGATCGGCGCTTCGATCTGATCCTGGTCGACGGCTACGACGCCAAATGCCGCGTGGGGATGCTGGACACGCTGGCGTTCTACTGCAACTGCCGTGCCCATCTGACGGGGCAAGGGCTGCTCGTGACGAATTTCCTCAATCGCCATCGCGGACTGGCAAGCAGCCTCAAGCGCATGGACGAGGCGTTCGACGCGCGCGCCTGCGCGCTTCCATCGTGCGAGTCCGGCAACATCGTCGGGCTGGCGGCCACAGGCGTGCCCGTCGACATTGAGCTCGAGGACATCAAATCCGGCGCCTTGCGGCTCAAACGTGACACAGGACTCAATCTGCTGCCGACCGTCGCCCGGATAACCCGTCTGCAGCGAGGGATTTCGGACCGCTTCGCGCTTTGACCGCGGCGTCAGGCGAGCTGCCGGACGTCGGCCAGTCCGCGCTGGGTGAGCAGGGGGCCGACAACGGGATCGCGGCCGCGGAACGCGCGGTAGGCCTCCGCCGGCAGCAGCGTTGCGCCCGACGAATAGACGTAGCGGCGAACGCGCTCGGCAACCTCGGGATCGAACGGATTGCCGGCCTCGACGAACGCATTGTAGCCATCCGCGTCGAGCACCTCGGCCCACATGTAAACGTAGTAGCCGGCCGCGTAGCCGGAACTCGCGAAGAGGTGGCCGAAATGCGGCAGCCGGTGGCGCAGCACGATCTCGCGCGGCATGCCGATGCGTTCGAGCTCGGCGCGCTCGAACGCGGTGATGTCGACGCCGTCAGCATCGGGCCTCGCGTGCAGCGCCATGTCGATGAGCGCGCATGCCGTGTACTCGACGGTCTCGAAGCCCTGATTGAAGCGCCGGGCTGCCTTGAGCCGGTCGATCAGCTCGTCGGGGATGGGTTGCCCGGTCGCATGATGCAGCGCGTGCCGCTTCAGGACCGCCGGCTCGAAGGCCCAGTGCTCGAACAGCTGCGACGGCAACTCGACGAAGTCGCGCAGCACCTGCGTGCCGGACAGGCGCTCGTAGGTGACCTGCGAAAGCAGGCCGTGCAGCCCGTGCCCGAACTCGTGGAACAGAGTGCGCACGTCGTCGGCCGACAGCAGCGTCGGCTCGCCCGCGGGTCCTTTGGCGAAGTTGTTGTTGTTGACGATGATCGGCAGCGTCTCGCCGTCCGCGCGCGATTGCCAGCGATAGGCGCTCATCCACGCGCCGCCACGCTTGTTCGGACGGGCGTAGTTGTCACTCAGGAAGAGCCCGACCGTTCCGCCGTCGCGGCCACGCACTTCGAAGACCGCGACATCGGGGTGGTAGGCGCGGACGTCGGGACGCTCGATGAAATGCAGCCCGAACAGCCGCTGCGCGGTGTCGAATGCGGCGGCGAGCATCCTTTCCAGCGAGAAGTACGGTTTCAGCGCGGCGTCGTCCATGCGGTAGCGCGCCTTGCGCACCTTTTCGGCGTAGTAACGCCAGTCCCAGGGTTCGATGGCGTGCTGCGCGCCGTGGGCCAGCGCCATTGCGCGCAGCGCTTCGCACTCGGCGGCGGCCCGCGTTTTGGCCGGCTCCCATACCTGCTCGAGAAGGCGTGCGACGGCCTCGGGCGTGCCGGCCATGCGATCGACCAGCGCGTAATCGGCGTAGTGCCGATAGCCATGCAGCCGCGCTTGCTCGTTGCGCAGGGCGAGGATCTCGCGGGCGACTGGCCGGTTGTCGTGTTCGCCGTCGTGCTCGCCGCGGCGGGACCAGGCGGCGAATGCCTGCTCGCGCAGGTCGCGGCGGTCGGAGAACGTGAGGAACGGCACGATGAGCGAACGCGACAGCGTGATGATCCAGACGTCGGCCTCGCCGCGTTCCTGCGCCGCTGCGCGCGCGGCGGCCCGCAGATCCTGCGGCAGGCCGGCGAGATCGCGCTCGTCCCGCAGGACCAGACGGTAGCCGGTTTCGTCGGCGAGAACGTTCTGGCTGAAGCGGGTCGAGAGTTCGGCAAGGCGCTCCACTATCGCGCCGTAGCGCACTCTTGCCGCGGCGGGAAGCCGGGCGCCTTCGCGCACGAAATCCAGATGGGTCCGCTCGATGAGGCGCAGCTGCTCCGGCGTGAGCCGCAGCTCGTTCCGCCGCTGGTACAGCTCGTCGATGCGCGCGAAGAGCCCGACGTGCAGGCGGATTGCGCTGTTATGGGCGGCGAGCCGCGGCGAGATCTCGCGTTCGACGGCCTGCAACGCCGGCGAGGTCTCCGAGGCGGCCAGATTGAAGAACAGTCGCGCGATGCGCCCGAGGTCCCGGCCGCAGCGGTCGAACGCTGCGATGGAGTTGTCGAACGTCGGCGGCTCGCTGCTCTGCGCAATGGCGTCCGCCTCGGCGCGGTGCATCTGCATCGCGTGCTGGAACGCCGGGCCGTAATGCTCGGGCCGGATCTGTGCGAACGGCGGCAGGCCGAACGGCGTTTGCCAAGGATGCAGCAGAGGGTTGGCGGTCTGTTCGGTCATGGTCAACGGGTCCGGCAGCGGGGGGGGCATTATCGCCCCAACGCGACCGGTTCACACCATATCCGTGTGCCTTCACGCCGATCAGCCGAGGCGGTTCGGTCGGCTGATCGGCGGGCGCCGGAGTCACGACTTGCGTTTTGGCTCTCGCTTTGCGCCCGTCGCCGTCGCGATCGAACGTGCATCGTGCCCGGTGCCGTTGCGGAAAGCGAGTCGATTGATGGTGAGCGCGGCGATCGAGGCACCCAGCGCGGCGATCGTCGCCGAGTCGCGCGCCAGCGTCTCCAGCAGGTGATTGAAAAGCTGCGGGTTGCTTTGCTCGATGTAGCGCACCAGCTCATGGATCTGGCCCGACGTGGCGCGCGCGGCGTCTTCGATGGACACCGGGATTTCCGGCCACCTCGCGTGGGTGGCGTATTTGGCGAATACGCCGCCGCCCACGACGGCGAGCGCCAACGGTCCGACGGACGCCAGCAACCGGCCGAGCATGCGCGCGCGCTGGCGAATGTCGAGGCGGTCGAACGATGCAGCCACGATCACCGGGAGCGAAGGCGCTGCCACAGTACCGGTGGAGGCACCCGCTGGCGCTGCGTCAGCGACAGGCGTTGGCGAGGGGGAATGCGAGTTCGTTTTCTTCATTCACGATTTCCTTGGCAAGGTATAATCCAGTTGCAGGAGCAAGGCGGCGAATCGGAGCGCCCGAGGGGTGCCGTGCCTCACCGGTGTTTGCTCCGCCGTCTTGAGGCAGCAGGCGATAAGGCATTGGCGTCGTTGTGCGACTCCCCGCGCGCGGCAAAGTTCCATCGGGCTGGACCAGGCTGCGGCGCCGCGATGACGCAGTGCGCAATCCAACCACACTCCTGGCCTCCCTTCCGCAGGGTGGCATCCACATGTCGCAGTGCAACGGCGGCATCTTGCGATCACGGAATTGTGCACTGCGCATTGACCGCCGCCCGCGACGGGTATCTACTGGAATCGGCATCCCGGCGGTTGAGGTGATCGCTGTTCCGGGACGGCCAGATGACCCTCACCGAGCGGGGGATGAATCCCATGCGGCACAAAGCAATATCCCCGGATACCACGCACAAGACGATCGCGGCATTTCTGGATGCGCATTACGCGCAGGCGCTTTCGAACGACGTCGGCCCGCTGCTGGGCCGGCTTGCATCGTTACGCGACGAGCCTCGCGGCGACGCGACGACACAGCGGCAATGGAACAAGGCGGTCAGCCTCGCGCTGACCGGTCAGGCGACGGCCAACCGGCATTGACCGGAAGGCGAAGCGGCGCGGCGTGACCCCGCCGTCAAAGTATCCGGTTGAACCAGAGCAGCGACAGCAGCGCCGAGACGAGCGCCAGCACCGCGGCGGCACCGGCCAACAGCGCCGAGATCTCGGTTTCCTTCTGCTCGAAGAAGAGCTTGGCGTTGAGGTTCTGGTAGATCTTCTGCAGATCGGCCGCGGTGCCCGCGTAGAAGTACTCGCCCTGCGTCAGATTGGCGATGGTCTTCAGCGATTGCTCGTCGAGGCGCACGCGCATCGACCAGCCTTCGGCACCGATCGTCTCGCCGCCCTGCGTGCCGATCCCCACCGTATAGACGCGAATGCCGCGGTCGGCGGCGATGCGCGCCGACTCGATGGGGTCCGGACCGGTCGTTGTCTGCCCGTCGGTGAGCACGATGATGGCGGCAGACGAATACGAACCGGGAGGCACCGGCTTGGCTTCCGGCTTGTCGGCGGGACGCCCCGGATCGAGCGGACTCGCGCGCGCAGCCTCGCGCCGCGGATTGGACGCACGCAGATCGAACTCGGCATCGGGGAAGATCATCTTCAACGCGACCAGGATCCCGCTGCCCACGGCTGTGCCACGCTGCAGCTGAAACCGGTCGATCGCGGCGAGAATGTCCTCGCGACTGTGCGTCGGCGATTGCACGACCGAAGCGGTCGCGGCGAAGGAAACGACGCCGATGCGCGTGCTCTTCGGCTGCTGGGCGACGAACGCGCGCGCCGCCTCCTGCGCCGCCACGATGCGGCTCGGCTTGACGTCGGTCGCGCGCATGCTGCCCGATACGTCCATCGAAAGGATCACCGTCTCGTGCTGCGACGGCAACGTGACGATTGCCGCCGGACGCGCGATCGCCACCAGCATCAGGGCAAAGGCCGCGAGGAAGAGCAGCGGCGGCACGTGACGCCGCAGGCTCTGGCCTGCGCTCGTCGCGTCCTTCATCACGGCAAGGCTCGCGTACCGCAGCGCGCCCTTCTTCTTGCGCCGCAGCAGCAGAACATACGCCGCCACCACCGCCGGAACGAACAGCAGCAGCCACAGCATCTCCGGCCATAGCAACGTCACGCGTGCATCCCGAGGTGCGCCGGCAGGCCCCCGCCGGTGGCGAGCTGGGTGCGTCGCTTGCGCAGGTCGGCGAAGCGCAAGATCGCGTCCACCAGATCGTCGTGCGTCGACAGTTCGAGCGCGTCCACCCCCGCGTTGCCGAAAGCCGCGCGCAGGTCCGTCTCGCGCTCCTTGGCTGCCGCCTCGAAGCGCCGGCGAAAACCCCGGTCGTGCGTGTCCACGAACAGCTGCTCACCCGTCTCGGCATCCTGCACGACGACCATGCCCAGGTCCGGGAGCTCCATTTCGAGCGGGTCGTAGAGGCGCACGGCGACGACATCGTGCCGCTGCGCGAGATGGGCGAGCGGCTCCGCCCAGCCCGGCGCGCTGATGAAGTCCGAGACGACGAACATCAACGAGCGCCGCGGCGCCATCGTGTACGCCGTGCGCAGCAACTCGCCCAGATCGGTCGCGCCCGTCTCGACGCGCGCGGGCCGGTTCAGCATCCTGTGCAGCAGGTGCAGCACGTGCCGCCGGCCGTTTCTCGTCGGTATCACCGTGTCCACCCGGTCGCCGTAGAACATCGCGCCCACGCGGTTGCCATGCCGCGTCAGGATCCGGGCCAGCACGGCAACGAACTCGCTTGACACCGCCTGTTTCTTGACCGCGCGCGAGCCGAAATCGACCGATGCGCTCAGGTCGAGCAGGAACCACGCCGCCACCTCGCGCTCCTCGTTGTACTCGCGCACGTAGGGCGTCTGCAGCCGCGCGGTGACGTTCCAGTCGATGTGCCGGACGTCGTCGCCGTACATGTACTCGCGCAGGTCGGCGAGGTCGAGGCCGTAACCGCGAAAGAGTGTCCGGTAGTCGCCGTGCAGCACGCCGTCGAGGCGGCGGATCACTGTCCACTCGAGGCGGCGAAGGACTGCCTCAGACGTCGGCGCCGGGCTGGGGATCGATTCGGACATGGGTCTCGAGGGGCTTCTCGGGCCTTGGCACGTGCTGCATGACGCGCTTGATCAGCTGGTCCGCGGACAGTGCGTCGGCGAGCGCCTCGTACGACAGCGACAGGCGGTGGCGGAGGACATCCGGCGCGAGATCGGAAACGTCCTCGGGCAGCACGTAGGTCCGGCCGCGCAGGAACGCGAGGGCGCGCGCGCCCTCGATCAGATGGATCGTCGCGCGCGGGCTGGCGCCGTAGGTCAGATACCGGGCCAGGTCCTTGATGCCGTATCGTTCCGGATCGCGGGTAGCGGCGACAAGACGCACGGCATACTGGATCAGCGACGGGTCCACGTAACCGGTCCGGCACTCCCGCTGCAGCGCGGCGAGCTCGTCGGTGGTCGCGACGGCGGCGACTTCCTGCGCGGCGCCGGTGACCCGCTCGACGATGACGAACTCCTCCTCCTCGGTCGGATAGCCGACCAGCACCTTCATCATGAACCGGTCGATCTGCGCCTCCGGCAGCGGGTACGTGCCCTCGGTCTCGATCGGATTCTGCGTGGCCATCACGAGGAATGGCGCCGGCACCCGGTGCGTCTCCCCCGCGATCGTGACTTGGTACTCCTGCATCACCTCGAGCAGCGCGCTCTGGACCTTGGCCGGCGCGCGGTTGATCTCGTCGGCGAGCAGCAGGTTCGCGAAGACCGGGCCCAACGCGGTGTTGAACTCGCCGGTCTTCTGATTGTAGATGCGGGTGCCGACGAGGTCCGCGGGCACGAGATCCGGCGTGAACTGGATGCGCTTGAACGTGCCGCGGATGGTCCGCGCGAGCGTCTTGACCGTCAGCGTCTTGGCGAGACCGGGCACACCCTCGACGAGCAGGTGACCCTGCGCCAGGATCGCCACCAGCACGCGCTCGAGAAAATGGTCCTGGCCGACGACGACCCTCTTCACCTCGTAGAGGATGCGCTCCATCAGCGGAGTAACATCGGTGCGGCCGTTTGCCGTGTCGTTCATGCGTCCCTGCCTCCTGTCATGCCGCGTCAGAACGGCGAAATGCCGACGGCAGCCGCTGCGTTCTCGATCGGGACCGCGAACCCGATGCCGATGAAGACGTGCTGGTCCGTCGGATTGAGGATGGCCGTGACGATTCCCACCACTTCGCCGTCGGCGGTGACGAGCGGGCCGCCCGAGTTGCCGGGATTGGCCGCGGCGTCGAACTGGATGAGATTGGTCAGCTGCCGCTTCCCCTGGGGCGACCGGTACTCGCGCTGCAACCCCGACACCACGCCCGAGGACACCGATGGCCCGATGCCGAACGGAAATCCCACCGCGATCACAGTGTCGCCCGGCACGAGATCGGCCGTCGAGCGCATCGTCGCGGGGACGAGATCGTCGGGGAGCTTCTTCGCCTGCAGCACCGCAAGATCGTGTTCGGGTCGCACGCCGACGACGGTCGCCTCGGATTCGAAGCCGTCGAAAAACTCCACCTGCACCTGATCGGCGCCGTTGACCACGTGGAGATTCGTGAGAATGATCCCAGTGTCGACGATGACGACGCCGCTGCCTACGCCCTCGGTCTGGTAACCGTCCTCGCGCTCGTCGCTTGTCCTGCCGCGCACGCGCACGACGGAGCGCTGCACGGCGGCGTACGCCTTCGCCGCCGGCGATGGCATCGGTACGGTCTCCAGCGTGTGCAGGACCGCGGCGTCGATGTCCTGCTGGCTCAGCGGCGCCGCCGCGGGCGTGATCGCGGCGTGTAGCCAGACAAGGCTTACCGCGAAGAGCCCGCCCGCCGCGACGAGCAGCGGCCGCTCGAAGCGCGCAACCGTCGCGCGCCAGCGGGTGCGGGGGGTTGGGGCGGGCCGCGCTTCCGCGGACTGCGCCACGGCAGCGGCGGCGACCCGCGGCGTTGCCGGGCGCGGCGCTCGGGGTTCTCCCGTTGCACCGGCACTTCCGGATCTGCTGTAGAGCGTCACCTTCTTCATCTGCCGTCCATCCCGATGCGTCGCGATTGCCTCGCGCCAACTAAACGGTAACACGGATAATCGGAGTCGGGGACACCGTGCGTGATTCGTCGGCGCCCCGCGGCGGCGTCAGGAGACGTGGCTAACCCAACAAGGCGGACTCGCCGGACCGATACGGCAAGGCAGGGCGGCCCCCCGTGGGCACGCTTGACTTTCGCCCGGCCCGTGGCGCCCAATGCTGTCATTCGCCCGTCACGTGGAGCTGGAAATGTCGCTTCGATCCCTTCGTTCCATCGTCGCAAACCAGCCGCCGGCCATCGCCGAGAAGTCGGTGACGGTGCTCGAGGCCGCGGTGCTGATGAAGCGGCAGGGCAAGGGGGCGCTGCTGGTCGTGGAGGGCTCGCGACTGACCGGCATCTTCACCGAGCGCGATGCCCTGTTTCGCGTGATCGCGGCCGGCCGCGATCCAGCCACCACGAAGCTCGCCGACGTCATGACCCCGCAACCGCAAACGATGCATCCGGACGAGCCGTTCATCAAAGCGCTGCGCATCATGCACAAGCGCGGCTTCCGCCACCTGCCGGTGGTCGAGCACGGCCGGCCTCTGGGCATCGTTTCCGCCCGTGATGCACTCGACGACGACCTCTACGAGCTGCGCGTGGACCTCGCGCAGCGGGGCGACGAGCGGGACTGAACCGGGCCCCACGCTCGTTGCGTTCGCGGCGCGCCGGCGGCGTATCACCTACGTTGCGATCAGGCGCGACACCCGCACCGGCACGTCCGGATGCTGCAATCGTTCGACGCGGTCCTGCTTCTCGCGGTCGGCCATCGTCATCCGAGTGCGCAGCCGTACGTACTCGGCCCAGGACCGGATGATGAAGCGCTCGACGAAGCGGCCATCCTCGCCGAGGTCGCGGAAGACGAGCCAGTCGCTTGCCCCGTTGCGGCGCCGGATCGTCTCCACCTTCGCTATGGCGCGCATGAATTGATCGACGTTCTCGCGCTCGATCCGGTATTCGATCTGGATCAGGACCGGGCCATCGTCGGGCAGGGGCTCAACGGCGATCGCCAGGTCCGGCAGCTGGACGCCGGGCGTGACATCCGCCTCGTCACCCATGCGGAGCTTGACCCGCCGGTTGACGGCGAGCAGCAGCAGCATCGTTCCGGCCGCGGCGGCGAGCGCGATGGGGGTCCCCGCAAGCGACGCCAGCCACCCCCACAGCGCGCTGCCCAGCGCCATGCTCACCTGCACGGCGACGAGATTCATCGACACCGAGCGGGCGCGCACCCACGCCGGCGCCGCGGTCTGCGTTCCGGCCGACAGACTGGAAAGGACGCCGGTCCAGGCCGCGCCGGTGGCGCCGGCGCCGACGATAGCCACTGCCGTGTAACCGGCCGACGCGACGAGCAGTGCGCCGACGATCCACAGGAGGATGCAGGACGTGACCATCGTCTGGAGCGATGTCTGCTGCAGGCCGCGCGGGAGCAGCAGCGCGCCGACGACGGCGCCGATGCCGAAGCCGGCCGAAAGTATCCCGAACCCGGCCGCACCCAGCGCGAGCTGATCCCGGGCGATGACGGGCAGCAACGCCAGGAGCGCGCTTGCGCAGAAGGTGAAGCTCACGTTGTGGACGATCAGCGCCCGCATCGGCGGCGAATGCCGGGTGTAACGCAGGCCGCTCTGGATGCCAGACAGCAGCGTTTCCGGCATCCCGCGGGCGATGCGCGCCGGGCTCTTCCACCCGCGCACGGCGATGATCATCACGATGAAGAACAACGCGCTCGCCAGCAACGCGCTTCCCGAGCTCAGCCAGGCGACGGCCGCGCCGGCGAGCGCGGGGCCAACCGCGCGCGCGACATTGAACGCGACGGCTCCCAGTGCGACGGCGCGCGGCACGTCGACGCGCGCCACGAGATCGTTGATGCTCGCCTGCTGCGCCGGCATGTAGAATGTAAATCCGGCGCCGATGAGGAAGGTGAACGCGAGCAGCGTTGCCGGCTCAATTGCGCCCAGCAATGTCGTTGCGCCAAGGGTCGCAGTGGTGGCGAACAGCATGATCTGCGTGACCAGGATGACCCGCCGGCGGTCGACGAGGTCCGCCAACGTGCCGGCGAACAGCCCGAACAGCAGCGACGGCGCGGTGCTCGCCGTCTGCACGAGCGCCACCATGAGCGCCGAAGGCGTCAGTGTGGCCATCAACCAGGCAACCACGGTCGTCTGTGTCGTGTAACCAAGAGCGGCGCCGACCGATCCGATGTAGAAGTGCCGGAAGGAGGGGTGCCGGAGTGGAGACGAGCCGAACAACTGCAAGACCAGCGAGGCGGCGCGCGTATACACGGCACAAGTGTAGCTTGCCGCCGGGAATTGGTGTCGACGCGGCAATCGGGCCGACAGGCGATTCGTCCCGCGGCGGCGGGTGCCATGAGTCCCACTTTTGGGCAGTCATGAAATATCGAACGTTGCCGGGTACCGACCTCCACGTTTCCGAGATCTGCCTCGGTACGATGACCTGGGGCGAGCAGAACAGCGAAGCAGACGCGCATGCCCAGCTCGACTACGTGATGGCGCAGGGCGTCAACTTCATCGACACCGCCGAAATGTATCCGGTGCCGCCGAACGCAAGGACACAGGGCCGCACGGAAGCCCATCTCGGCAGCTGGCTCGCCCGCCGCGGCCGCGAAGGCCTGGTCATCGCGTCCAAGGTCGCCGGTCCGGGGCGCCGCGAGTGGATCCGCAACGGCCGGACGGACCTCACGCGCGATGTCATCAAAGAGGCGGTCGACACGAGTCTCGCGCGACTGCATATCGACTGCATCGACCTTTATCAGATCCACTGGCCGCAACGCAACGTGCCGATGTTCGGCGCGGCCGAGTTCGATCCGACGAAGGAAACGGAAGGGCCGCCGATACGCGAGCAGATCGAAGGACTGGCGGCGTTGATCAAGGCGGGCAAGATCCGCCACTACGGCCTGTCGAACGAGACGGCATGGGGCGTGTGCGAATTTCGGCGCGTCGCGCGGGAGCTCGGAGTGCCGGGCCCGGTCACGATTCAGAACAGCTGCAGCCTCGTCTCCCGCGGCGTCGATAACGATCTCGCCGAAACGCTCTTCCGCGAAAAGATGTCGCTGCTCGCCTACAGCCCGCTGGGTGGCGGCGTCCTGGCGGGCAAGTATCTTGGCGGAGCGCAACCTGCCGGCGCCCGCTATACGCTGTTCGACGGCGTCGGCGCGCGTTTCCGCAAGCCGATCGTCCACGAGGCCAGCGAAGCGTACGCCGCGCTGGCGAAGCGGCACGGCATCTCGCTCGTGCAGCTCGCGCTGGGCTACGTGAAGAGTCGCTGGTATCTGGGCGCAATGATCATCGGTGCGACGAACATGGCCCAGCTGGAAGAGGATATTGCCGCCGGGCAGTTCGAGATCGACGGTCCGACGCTCGCCGAGATTGCGGCGCTGCAGATTCGCTACCCGAATCCGGCGGGGTGACACCCGGTGGCCACCTGGAGGCAAGCATGCGCAAGACACTGAAATACGCGGCGATTGCCATCGCCGTCCTGGCATTGATTGTGGTCGTGCTGGCCCTCGCGGCGGGTCCGCTCGCCGAGCGCAAGCGCAACCGCATCGTGGAGCTGAACGTCGCGCCGGTCGCTTTCGTGTCCGACGATGCCGCGATCCAGCGCGGCAAGTATCTGTACGAATCGCGCGGTTGCATGGAATGCCATGGCGCGAACGGCGCCGGACGGGAAGTCGTCAACGACGGCGGGGGCATGTACATACGGTCGCCGAACATCAGTCCGGGACCCGGCAGCGTCGTGAAGCGGTACAAGGAGGTGGACTGGGTGCGCGCGATCCGGCACGGCGTCTCGGCGCAGAAGCATCCGATGACGCTGATGCCCAGCCGGGATTACAGCCGGATGACGGACACGGACCTCGCTGCTTTGGTCGCGTATGTGCGGAGCCTGCCTCCGGCGCCCGGCGACGCGGCCGTGATCCGGCAGCCGCTGGTCGTACAGGCTCTCTACGCATTCGGCGCGATGAAGGATGACGCGGAGCTGATCGACCACGCGCTGCCGCCACCCGCGCCTGTGGCGGAGGCGGTTTCGGTGGAGCACGGCAGGTACGTCGCGTTCATGTGCACCGGATGCCACGGGGACGGATTCTCAGGCGGAGCGATTCCCGGCACGCCGCCCGATTGGCCGCCCGCTGCCAATCTGACGCCTGGCAGCGGCAGTGCCATGGTGAGTTACGATCGACCCGAAAAATTCGCAGCGATGCTGCGCACGGGCAAACGCCCGGACGGTCATCCGGTGAGCGCGGTCATGCCGTTCGAGACGCTGCGCAACCTCAACGACACGGACGTCGGTGCGCTCTACGCGTTCCTGAAGTCGTTGCCGGCGCGGCCGACGGGAGGGCGGTAGAACCAGAGTTCCGATAAAGAACTTGCGGACAATGCGTGCGCGCTAATTCGCCTTGAACTGCACGCGCCGCACTTTCCGGTCGTACTCGGCCTCGGTCACCAATGTGATTTCCGTGCCATCCGCGGCGTACACGCGTCCGCCGCCGCGCCGGCACGCGTTGCGTTCATATTGGCACGGTCCCATTTCGGGATGTTTCCGGCACAGCGCATCGGTTTTCCCTTCGTACTCGATGGCGGTTTGCCGAGGCGTGTCCCCCGACTCGGCCACGCAGACATAGAGCGCGCCGGGCGGGACGACGACGGCAGATGCCGGCAAGCGCGGGACGGCACCCGGCGCAGCGGCGCTCGCCTGCGGAACGCTGGTGCCCGGGGGCGGGGCGGTCACCGGGAGCGGACGCCTCGTAACCGCCGCGGCAGCGGCTTCAGGCGCCGGGGCCGGCACCGGCTCGCGCGACGGCGTGCATGCTGCCATCGCGATGGCCAGGGCGCAAAGTGCGGACGAGTGGCCGATGGTCGATCCGAAGGTGAATCGGGCGTGCATTCCGGCGGGCAGGGATCGAGATGGGCGCAGCATCGCGAAAATGTTACCCCGAACCCGTTTTCAGTTCGCGTCGAACGGTCGGCGCCGCACTCGCAGCCGGGTCGGCCGGCACGATCGCCGAGTCCGCTTTTGGTCAGTTGCCCTTCAGCTGGGCGCGGACTTCACCGCCCGGATTCCTGGCGCTGTGGACGTTGACGTAGAGATTGCCGGCCTTGTAGCTCGCATACTGGCTTTCGGTCAGCTTCGCGCCGTCGGGTGCCGCAAACGTGTTGTCGCCGGTCTTGGTGAACGGAACGATGACGGGACCGTTGGCGCCCGCAGCGCCTTCGTGAATGTGCGACGCCGTGGCAGTCATGCCGGTCACCGTGATCTTGGCGCTTACGGTGCGATCGGCGTTGATGGTCACGGTGCCGGTGCCCGATGCCGAGGTCACGACCGAGCGGCACTTCATTGGCGCCGGAGAGCACGATTTCCTGACCGGCCATCATCGGCGCCATCGATTGGCACCCGGCGATAATCGCCAGCGCACCCGTCAGAGCCAGTACCCATCTGCGTTGATTCAATTGCGCATTCATGACTTCCTCCGTCGATTGAGTGGTCGCCCGCGTTGCGGTGCAAGCGTGTGGCGCGGCCACGGGAACGTGGTAATAGTGCGCGCCATTGGATGTTGCATCAAGGTCAAGCGGCCCTGCAGGTTGCCGGTAACCGTGGATGGCTCGGAGGGCGCCACCCGCTTGCCAAAGGCAAGCCTTTGCGCCCAACATCCGTGCCTGCTTGTACGCGCCGCGGTACGCCGGGAGCTGCCCATGGATTTCATTTTCATGCTGACGCGTCACGACCGGACGGTCGCCGATGCCGGCGACCAGGTCGATGCGGTTTGCGATCTGGGCGTGACGCACATCGGCTTCAAGGATGTCGGCGTGTCGCTGGCGACGATGTGCGCGCTGGTCCCGGAAATTCGGCGGCGCGGTGCGGTCTGTTACCTGGAAGTCGTCAGTACCACACCCGATGCCGTGCTGCGGTCGCTCCATGTGGCGCGCGATCTCGGGGTCGACCGCGTGCTGGGCGGGACCGATCTCGACGCGGCGAAGCGAGTCCTCGGTGACCTTTCCGGCTATTTCCCGTTTCCGGGCCGTGCGATCGGCCACCCGACGCGGCTGGAAGGATCGGCGGCGCTGGTCGCCGAGCATTGCCGCAAGGCGCAGGCGATGGGCTGCGGCGGCGTCGATCTCCTGGCGTATCGCGCGACCGAGGCCGATCCGCTCGATCTGGTGCGCGCCGCGCGCGCGGCATTGCCGGGACGCAGGTTGATCGTCGCCGGCAGCATCAGCACAAAACGGCAGATCGACGCGCTGGCGGAAGCCGGTGTCGACGCGTTCACGATCGGCTCGGCGGCCTTCGAGTGCGCGTTCTCGCCCGAGAAGCGATCGCTGCGGGGACAGATCGAGGACATTCTCGCGGCCTGCGCCGGTGCCTCGAAGATGTCGGCGTGAGCCGAGGCGATAAATGGATCACGCTCCGATGAGCACGACGGCGGATGCGCCGGATGTGCTGCGGCAGCTGATGCAGGGCGAGTGGATCGATCCCGACGGCGGCTCGCCCGTTGTCGTGCCGGTACGAGCCGTCGCGATCGAGCGCAGTCTCCGGGGCCTGGAGGCGGAGCTCGTGGCGCCGCTCGGTCTGGGTCGCCGGCTGGCCGTCGTCAGCGATGCCACGACGCGCGCCGTGCTGGGCGAACGGGTCGAGCGCGCGCTGGATGCACTCGCCACGGTTCTTCCGGTCGTGCTCGCCGGGCAACCGCATGCCGATGCCGACACGTCGGCGCACGTGCGGCGAGCGTGCGCATCCGCCGATGCGCTGATCGCGGTCGGGTCCGGGACCATCAACGACCTTTGCAAGCACGCGGCCGCGGCAGACGGCAAACCCTATGCGGTCTTCGCGACCGCACCGTCGATGAACGGCTACACGTCGACCAACGCGGCGATCACCGTCGACGGTCACAAGCAGTCCCTCGCCGCCGCAGCGCCGGCGGGTGTCTTCATGGACCTCGAAGTGCTGGCGCATGCGCCGGCGCGCATGATCCGGGCCGGGCTGGGCGATTCGCTTTGCCGCTCGACGGCGCAGGCCGACTGGCTCCTGTCGCACCACCTGCTCGGGACCCCGTATCGGCGCGCCCCCTTCGCCTTGCTGGCGCAGGATGAATCCATGTTGCTCGACGAGCCCGAGGCACTGCTCACCGGCGATCCCGAAGCGATGCGCGCGCTGGCACGTAGCCTCGTGCTTTCCGGCCACGGGATGACGATCTGTGGCGGCAGCCATCCCGCCAGCCAGGGCGAGCACCTGATCAGTCACTACATCGACATGTTCGCGCCTCCTGGCCGCGCCTCTTTTTCCATGGCGAGCAGGTCGCGGTCGCGACGCTGACGATGGCGCGCCTCCAGGAGGATGTCCTCGCCGCGGGGCCGCCACGACTGCAGGCCTGCGTCGTCACGCGCGACACGCTGCAGCGGCTGTTCGGTACGGCAACGGGCGACTCATGCTGGCGCGAGTTCGAGCCGAAGCGCTTGTCCGAGGACGCCGCCAGGAAGCTTTCGCAGCGCATTGCGGAAGTCTGGGACGAAATGGTGCGCGCCATACGCGCCGTGACGTTACCGGCATCGCGGCTTGCCACGGTGCTGGAGCATGTCGGTGGTCCTTCCACGCCGGCCGATATAGGGCTTTCCGCCGATGGCTACTCGGCCGCCATGCACCATGCGCGGTTTCTGCGCAATCGTTACACTTTTCTCGACCTGGCCGATGACTCCGGCCATTTCGCGCGCATGGGTCCCGGCGTCTGAGACCCGTGCGGCCCCAAGAGCCCCCGCCGGCCGGCGATTTAGGGGTCGGGGGCGAGACTCGGACAGTCAGCCTGCGGCGCGGGAATAATTCGACCCCGTGGCTGTACACACCTGCGTGACCGACACGCAGGGTCACCGCGTGTCTTCCCTGTCGCGTACTGTCCTGCTACGGAGGATCCCCATGCGTCGCCGCCTGCTCATTACCGCTTTGTCCGCCTTTGGCGCCAGCCTTGCATTGACCGCGGCCGTCCCGGCCACCGCAGAAACCGTCAAAGTTCATCTCAGGGGGTTCGAGGAGGTTCCGTCGGTGTCGACGGGTGCCTCCGGCGAGCTCCGCCTCAAGATCAACGACAAGGCCGGGACGATCGATTACGAGCTCGACTACGAGAATCTGGAGGGAGACGTCACGCAGGCGCACATCCACTTCGGGCAGAAGGGTGTCGCCGGCGGTATCTCCCTGTGGCTCTGCAAAACGACTCAAGGCAACGCGCCGCCCCAGACGCCGGTCTGTCCCGGGCCGAGATCCGGGTATATCGAGGGGACGCTCACCGCGGCCAATGTTGTCGGCCCCGCCGTGCAGCTCATCGATCCCGGCCAGATGGACGAAGTCATCCGGGCGATTCGCGCCGGCGCTGCTTATGGCAACGTCCACAGCGTGGCCGTGGGTTCGGGGGAACTTCGCGGCCAGCTGCATTGACGTATTGTCGGCTTCGATGACCGGGCCTTGATCCGGCCCGTCGGCGGGTCCTGGGCGGAAACCAGCGCCATCGCGCGGCGTGCCGCAGGCGCCGCGAAACGCGGGGCTCGACGCACCCGACTCCCGACCTTCGCCGCGAGGCGTCGGGCCGGCGATGTCAGATTGCCGGTGCCGGCGTTCCCGCGGCAACGCCCTCGGCGGACCGCCGTCAGCAGCCGGCCACGCACTTGGCGTCGCCGTCGAACTCCATCGTCTTGCCGCTCAACGCGAGATGCACGGGGCGGCTCTTGACCAGGTTCATGAATGCCGCGGTGCGGGAACCCGCCGTGACCTTGCCGCCGATCGTGGCTGCCTCGTTCACATGCGATGCAATGACCGTTGCGGGCTTGAGCAGTTCGTTCACCGCATAGGCCGCCGAAAAACCCGTCACCGCGCTTGGACCGAGGTTGAGCACGGCGAGGTTCGCCTTGTGGAACTCGTTGACGATGGACTTCATGTCGGCGTGGAGGCCGGTGTCCCCCGACAGGTAGACCTTGAGGCCGTTGGTGAACTGGATCACGTACCCGCTCGAAGGTCCCAGCGTGATGCTGACGTTGTCGGCTTCCAGGTTCTTCCTTTCGGGTTCGGTGAGCAACGCGCGCGAAACGGTGCTTTCATGAGCCGCCGCGACCGCCGTGATTTCTACCGCGCGCGTCCCGCCGGAGGTCCGGACCGTGCGTGCGCCGCCCACGTGCATGCCGGCAAGGCACGCGGCCGGCAGCGGCACGACGAGATTGCCGCCGGTTTCGGCGCAGGCTCCGGTGGGCTTGCCGCGGATGTTCTCGACTTTCCTGCCGATGAACGCCGCCATGGGAGGCATCATTACTATCGCGGCGTTCTTCGCCGCCACGATCTCCGCGGTGGTCGAATGAGGCGCGGCGGAGATGGTCTCCGGCGCGGCACAGGTCCCGGCATCCTGCGCCTTCATCTTGCGATCACCCATGTGGTCGCCATGGGCATGGCTCAACAGCACGATGTGCACGTCGCCCAGCCGCGGATCGTCCGCGCCCGTCACAGAATGCCCGGCGTCGTAGAGGATCCGGACCCCTGTCGGATCCTCGAAGATCGTCGCCCGATCGCGGTCGCACAGCTCCCCGCTGTGCGAGCCGAGCGGTGTGACCTTCACGTTCTGCGCCGGGGCCGGCGAACAGGCGAAGGCAAGCGCAATCAGTAACAGGGGTCCATGCAGTTTCATTCAGGGCACTCCTTGCGGGTCAACCTGCGCGGGGACGAACACGTTACGTCGGCACCTTGTTCCCTGTCCACCGCAAAAGCGTGCGCCGATGTCTCGCAAACGGCACTCCCGGTTACAAAAATGGGCAGACCCTTTCCCCATTTTTGGCCGCGACCCGGTCGGGGCGGCCGACGCGCGGCCCCTGTGGCAGGCACGGCTTCACCGCGCCGACTCGTGTTCAAGCGCGCCGGAGGCCCCGTGGGCGACCCGCGACGGGCGCGGGGCCCCATGTCTGGCACGGCTTATGCAGTACAGGTTTCGAGCAGGCTCCGGGATCGGCAGTCCGGCGAGCGCCGGTGCAGCCAACGCGGCGCATGACCCGACACCGTTTCCGGTCGCCGACGCCACACCTTTTGAGTGGCGGGCGGAGTCGCAACGTTGGCTCGTGCATTTTGCGAGAAAACCAAGAAGGTGTACCGCTCCGTGTGCCGGGAGCGGGATGGAACGGCCCCGGAAATCGGCATTTCGCTGAACCGCCTTTTGGGATGATGACGATGACGACGCTGCTCGACGAATTCCGGTCGAATTATTCGGCCACGCTGAACGAGGAAATGGGCCTCGAGGACTACCTCGCGTTGTGCAAGCGGGAGCCGGCCGCGTATGCGACGGCCGCGGAACGGATGCTCGCGGGCATCGGCGAACCGGAGCAGGTCGACACCCGCAACGACCCGCGTCTCGCCCGGATCTTCGGCAACCGGGTCATCCGGCGCTACCCGGCTTTCGGCGAATTCTTCGGCATGGAGGAGGCGATCGAGCAGATCGTCGCGTTCTTCAAGCATGCGGCCCAAGGGCTCGAGGAGCGCAAGCAGATCCTGTATCTGCTGGGGCCGGTGGGCGGTGGCAAGTCGTCCATCGCCGAGCGGCTGAAGGCGGTGATGGAGAAGCACCCCATCTATGCGATCAAGGGTTCGCCTGTCAACGAGTCCCCGCTCGGCCTGTTCGCGCCGGAGCGGTTCGGCACGGTGCTGGAGGCGGATTACGGCATTCCGCGCCGCTATCTCAACGGCATCATGTCGCCCTGGGCAGTGAAGCGCCTGGAGGAATTCGGCGGCGATCTGTCGCGCTTCTCCGTCGTGCGCATCCAGCCGTCCGTGCTGCGCCAGGTGGCGATCACCAAGACCGAGCCCGGCGACGACAACAACCAGGACATCTCGTCGCTCGTCGGCAAAGTCGACATTCGCCAGCTCGAGCATCTGTCGCAGAACGATCCCGACGCCTACAGCTACTCCGGCGGCCTGTGCCTAGCCAACCAGGGGCTGCTCGAATTCGTGGAGATGTTCAAGGCGCCGATCAAGATGCTGCACCCGCTGCTGACCGCGACGCAGGAGGGCAACTTCAAGGGCACCGAGGGTTTTTCCGCGATCCCGTTCAATGGCGTCATTGTGGCCCACTCGAACGAGTCCGAATGGCACAGCTTCCGCAACAACAAGAACAACGAGGCGTTCCTCGACCGGATCTACATCGTCAAGGTTCCCTACTGCCTGCGGGTGTCCGAGGAGGTGAAGATCTACCGAAAGCTCCTCGCCGGCTCGTCGCTCGCCGGCGCGTCCTGCGCGCCAGGCACGCTGGAGATGATGGCGCAGTTCTCCGTCCTGACGCGCTTGAAGGAACCCGAGAATTCGAGCATCTATTCGAAGATGCGGGTTTACGACGGCGAGACGCTGAAGGACGTCGATCCCAAGGCCAAGACGCTGCAGGAGTATCGCGATTACGCCGGCACGGACGAGGGCATGACCGGAATGTCGACGCGCTTCGCCTACAAGATCCTGTCGTCGGTGTTCAATCACGACCAGGCCGAGATCGCGGCCAATCCCGTGCATCTGATGTATGTGCTCGAGCAGCGGCTCGCGCGCGAGGACCTGCCCGACGAGGTGCGACGTCGCTGTGTCGAGCACGTGAAGGGCTATCTCGCGCCACGGTATGCCGAGTTGATCGGCAAGGAGATTCAGACGGCCTATCTCGAATCCTACGCGGAGTATGGCCAGAACATCTTCGACCGTTACGTCACCTTTGCCGACTGCTGGATCCAGGAAGAGGACTACCGCGATCCCGAGACCGGAGAGAGCTTCGATCGCGGGGCGCTCAACACCGAGCTGGAAAAGGTTGAAAAGCCGGCGGGTATCGCCAATCCCAAGGATTTCCGCAATGAGATCGTCAACTTCGTGCTGCGCGCGCGCGCCAACAACAATGGCCACAATCCCGCGTGGAGCAGCTACGAGAAACTGCGCGAGGTGATCGAGAAGAAGATGTTCTCGAACACGGAGGATCTGCTGCCCGTGATCTCGTTCAACGCCAAGGCTTCGGCCGACGAGAAGGAAAAGCACCAGAACTTCGTTGCCCGCATGGTCGCCAAGGGCTATACCGAGAAGCAGGTGCGCCTGCTCGCGGAGTGGTACCTGCGCGTGCACAAGTCGTCGTGACCGGCCTCGCCTGACCCGGGAGTCGTGGTGATGCTGCACCTCATCGACCGTCGCCCGAACGGCCGCGGCAAGAGCGCCGTCAACCGCGAGCGCTTTCTGCGCCGTTACAAGTCGCAGATCCAGGACGCCGTTAAGAAGATGGTCGGCGAGCGGCGCCTTGCCGACATGGAGCAGGGCGGAGAAGTGCGCGTGCCGAAGAAGGACATCTCCGAGCCGTCGTTCGGCTTCGGGCGCGGCGGCGATCGCGAATTCGTACTGCCGGGCAACCGCGAATACGTGGCCGGCGACCGCATTCCCCGGCCGGACGGCTCGGGCGGCGCGGGCGGTGCCGGCAACCAAGGCGGGGAGGGCGGCAGCGACGACGCCTTCACATTCTCACTGTCGCGCGAAGAGTTCATGCAGATCTTCTTCGACGACCTCGAATTGCCCAATCTCGCGCGCACGGAAATCGGGCACACGGAACAGCGCAGGAGCATTCGCGCGGGTTACACCAAGTCCGGCGTGCCCGCCAATCTGTCGGTCATTCGCACGCTGCGCCAGTCGCTCGCGCGCCGGATCGCGCTCTCCGGCGGACTCGCACGCGAGATGGACGCGCTGGAAGCGGCCTTCTCGATGGCAGTCGCGGCCGGCCATGCCAAGCGGGCGGCGGTAGCTCCACGCGGAGCTCGAGCGGCTGCTGCGGCGGCGCGGCAAGCTGCCGTTTCTCGATGAACCGGACCTTCGCTACCGCAATCGGGTCTGGAAACCGGAGCCGATCGCGCGCGCGGTGATGTTCTGCCTGATGGACGTGTCCGCATCGATGGACGAGGACAAGAAGGACCTCGCCAAGCGCTTTTTCACGCTGCTCTATCTCTTTCTGACCCGCAAGTATGGCGCAGTGGACCTGATCTTCATCCGCCACACCGACGATGCCGAGGAAGTGGACGAGGAAACGTTCTTTCACGACACGCGTTCCGGTGGCACGGTCGTCTATTCGGCTCTGGAGCTGGCGGACAGGATTCGCGCGCGAGCGCTATGCGAGCGGCTGGAACGTCTACGCGGCGCAGGCCTCGGATGGTGACGCGTTCGGTGCCGATCCGGCACGCAGCGCGCGGTTCCTGCGCGAGCGGCTGCTGCCGGCGACCCGCTACTACACCTACCTGGAGCTCGCCGCCCCGGACACGCAGGATCACTCGTCCAGCCTGTGGGCCGAATACGAGCGCGTGGCCGAGGCGAGCGGCAACTTCGCCATGCGCCATGCGACGCGGCGCGACGAGATCTACCCGGTCTTCCGCGAGCTGTTCCGGAAGGATGTGCAATGACGCCGATTTCGCACGGCGCCGACTGGGACTTCGGCCTGCTGGAACGGTACGACGTGGGCGATCGCGGAAGTTGCCGCCGAGTACAGGCTCGACACGTACCCGAACCAGATCGAGATCATCACGTCCGAGCAGATGCTGGACGCGTACGCATCGAGCGGGCTGCCGGTGGGGTATCCGCATTGGTCGTACGGCAAGGAGTTCATCCGCAACGAGCAGGCCTACCGGCGCGGCATGCAGGGCCTCGCGTACGAAATCGTCATCAATTCCAATCCCTGCATCGCCTACCTGATGGAGGAGAACACGATGGCCACGCAGGCGCTCGTCATCGCGCACGCCTGCTATGGACACAATTCCTTCTTCAAGGGCAACCATATGTTCCGGCAATGGACCGCGGCCGACGCCATCCTGGACTACCTCGTGTTCGCCCGCGGCTACGTGATGCAATGCGAGGAGCGGCATGGCGCCGCGGCGGTCGAGGAAGTGCTCGATGCCTGCCATGCGCTGATGCCGCACGGTGTCGATCGCTACCGCCGTCCGGCGGCATTGACACTGAAGGCCGAGGCCGCGCGGCTGGCCGAGCGCGAGGCGCACCGCGAACGCCAGTTCAACGATTTGTGGCGCACGCTGCCCGAGAATCCGGTCGAAGGGGCGACGGCGTCAAAGGCGCGCTTCCCGGCCGAGCCGCAGGAAAACGTCCTTTATTTCGTCGAGAAGTACTCGCCGAAGCTCGAGCCCTGGCAGCGCGAGCTCGTGCGCATTGTGCGCAAGCTCGCCCAGTACTTCTACCCGCAGTCCCAGACCAAGGTGATGAACGAAGGCTGGGCGACCTTCTGGCACTACACGATCATCAACCGGCTGCACGAGAAGGGCCTGGTCGACGACGGCTTCATGCTCGAATTCCTGAAGAGCCATACCAACGTCATCGCGCAGCCGGCGTTCGATTCGAATGCGTACGGCGGGCTTAACCCGTACGCGCTGGGGTTTGCGCTCTTCCGCGACCTGCGCCGGATCTGCGAGGCACCCGACGCCGAGGACCGCGCGTGGTTCCCACAGCTTGCCGGCACTGACTGGCGGGTCACGCTCGACTTCGCGATGCGCAACTTCAAGGACGAATCGTTCATCGCCCAGTACCTGTCTCCACGGCTGATGCGTGAATTCCACCTCTTCGCCGTGGCAGATCACGTCCGCGAGGACGCGCTGAAGGTCGACAGCATTCACGACGAGCACGGGTACCGGCGCGTGCGCAAGCTGCTCGCCGGGCAGCATGCGCAGGAAATCCGCGTCCCCGACGTGCAGGTCGTCCACTACGATCGCGATGGGGATCGCTCGTTGACGCTACGGCACCAGCGCCGCCGCGGACGGCCGCTTACTGACGCGGCGGCCGACGTCGTCCTTCACCTGCGCCGATTGTGGGGCTTCGCGGTACGGCTGGAGACGTGGGACGACGACATCCGCGTCGGTGATGTCGTGGAGTGTGCTGCCTGAGCGTTCCCCGGCAGTGACGGTCTTCAGGCGACCGGCGCCACGTTCTGCGGGGGCAGGCAGAGGGGCGCGGCTCCGGCAGGCACAGTCTATTTCGAGTCCACGGGCAGGCGCAGGCGCCGGAACGACACGAGCAGCGCGATGTCGTAGGCGATCTTCAGTGCGCCGCATGCCACGAGCGGCACGCTCAGCATGCCTGCGGCCAGCAGTGCGCCGGCCAAAGTCGGGCTGGCGGCCGAGGCGAGGCTGCGCGGCACGGCAGTGAAGCTGGCCGCAGCGGCGCGCTCGGCCGGCGTGACGGCCGCCATGACGTAGGCGGTGCGGGTGGGCACGTCCATCTGCGACAACGCGCTGCGCGCGAACAGCAAGCCCAGTGCCACCGGCAGGCTGGGTGACAACGCGGCGAGAATGAGAAATACGTTCGCGGGAATATGCGTGAACACCATGGTGTTGAGGAGGCCGATCCTGCGGGCGACGGCCGGCGCCGCAAGCTGGGAGATTGCAGCGAGCAGCCCGGCCCAGAAGAAGAACAGTCCGGCTTGCGCGAGCGAGAGTCCGAAGCGCTCGAACAGCCACAAGGTCAGCAGCGAGTTCACCACCAGGCCTCCGGCGAATGCATCGACGCTGAACAGCGCCGCCAGCCGGAACACGATGCCGCGCGAAGGCCCGAGTGGAACGGCAGCCTGCACCGTGGCACCGGCGGCGCGGGGAAGTCGGCGATACATCAGCCAGATGGCCGCGCCGATCATCGCATAAAGGACGAACATCGCGCGCAGGCCCGAGCGCAGTGGCATGTCGGCGACCAAGGCGAGCCACGGAGGCAATCCCGCGGCCAGGGCGCCAACCGCGGCGCAGAGCGAGCCGGCGAGCGAATAGCGCGCGAACAATGCCGTGCGGGCGTTGCCGTCGGCGGCATGCGCCAGCCGCGCATGCTCGAGCGGCAGGAACACGCTCACATCGCCGGAGCCGGGGTTGATCGTGCCGAAGAACGCCACGAGCAGCAGCGGCCAGAACGCCTCGACACCGGCGAAGCCCAGCCCGGTGGCGATCATCAACAACGCGGCGCCGAGCAACAGCTTCTGCTGCGGCCAGCGGTGACCGATGGTACCTACGGCCAGCGTCGCCACTGCCGAGCCGGCAAGCGTCGCCGTGCTGAGCAGTCCGACGTCCATCTGGTCGAAGCCGAGCGCGAGCAGGTACGCGGGCAGCAGGATCGCAACGTAACCGTCGGCAAACGCACGCATTGCCCTTCCGACGAGCAGCGGGAGCGCGGCGGGGTCGACGCCGACGGGGAGCAGAAGCCGCCCCGGGATACGCATGACACCCTTCATCGCCCGCGCGGCACAGGATTGGCGCGCGGATTACGCGCCGGCCGCGATCGCCGCCAGCACGTCGCGGCCCGCCAGCATGTCGTCGGGCGAGCCGAAGTTGTTCATGTAGTGGCCCGCGAAAGCCGGCGTCCTCGAGGCGACGGAAAAGGCGGGCGAAGTCGATGTTGCCCTCGCCGGGCTTCAGGTGGACCTCGCGGTCGCCGAGATTGTCGGCGAGGCGCACCTCGCCCAGGCGCGCGATCGGCAGCGCGTCGAGGAATCCGTCGATCCCTTCGGGGACGAGATGCGCGTGATTGACCGTGAAGGACAAGCCCAAGTGCCGGCGAGTCGAGGCGATCGAAGTAGTAGCGGAACTCGGCGAGGTCGTGCGCGAGATAGTGGACCTCGGCCGTCGTCGGGTTCCTTGTTCAGGTTCTCGAGCAGTAGCCGCGCGCCCTTTGCCTCGGCGATAAGCGGCGGCGCGTCGCAGCCGCTCGCAGCCCGCTTCCATTCGCCGCGCCTTGTCGCGACCCGAAGTGAAAGCCGGCGTGCACGACGATCCACTCCGCGCCGAGGCGCACGGCGGCGTCCACGTAGCCTTCCAGGTAGCGATCGACGGCGTCGCGCACGAACGGCGACGTCTCGCCGACGTTGACCGCCGACAGCGTGTGCAGGCCGAGATGGATGCCGTGCTGCTCGCACGCCGCGCGCAGCGGGCGGCAGCGCGCATCGGTGAACGACTCGAGCGCGTTCGGGGCGTGATCGGCCTCCACCTCGAGGTACGAAATCCGGTGGCGCGCGGCCCAGGCGACGGCATCCTCGATCGCCAGCTGGCGGCCGCAGTCGATGCCGATGCGTGCGCGGAGGTCCATGGATGGGGAATTCCGAGCGGGCGTGGTCAGTGGATCTCGATCGGGCGGCGGAAGAGGCGCGCGAAGAGCGGCGCCGTGACGATCAGCAAGGTCACGCACGATCAGCGCAGCCGAGATCGGCCGCGTGACGAAGATGGCGAGGCTGCCGTGCGACAGCGTCATCGACTGGCGCAACGCGGTTTCCAGCATGGGCTCGAGCACCAGGCCGAGCACCAGCGGCGCGATCGGAAAGTCGTACTTCTTCATGAAGTAGCCGACGACTGCCGAACGCAGTCATCACCCAGAGATCGTCGGCGCTGTTGGACTGGCTGTACACGCCGGCGATGCAAAGCGCCAGGATCACCGGGTAGAGCAGCGTGTAGCGGACGCGCAGCAGCGTGGCGAACATGCCCGCCAGCGGCAGGTTCAGCACCAGCAGGATCACGTTGCCGACGTACATGCTGGCGATGACGCCCCAGACGAGGTCGGCGTTCTTCTCGAACAGCTGCGGCCCCGGCTGCAGGCCGAACATGATCAGCGCGCCGAGCATGATGGCGGTCGTGCCCGAGCCCGGGATGCCGAGCGCGAACATCGGCACCATCGCGCCGGTCGCCGCCGCGTTGTTGGCCGCTTCGGGCGCCGCGACCGCCTCGATCGCGCCGGTGCCGAACTGCTCCGGATGCTTCGAGACTTTCTTCTCGACGGCGTAGGCGATGAACGAAGCGATCGTCGCGCCGGCGCCCGGCAGCACGCCGATCACGAAGCCGATCACGGTGCCGCGCAGGATGGCGAAGCGGCTCGCGATCCAGTCGAGGCGCGTCGGCATCAGGTTGCGAATGTTGAGCTCGACCTTGGGCGGGACCAGCGCCTCCTCGACGCTCGCCAGCACCTCGCCGATGCCGAACAGCGCGACCGCGAGCACCAGGAAATCGATGCCGTCCATCAGCCACAGCTGGCCGAACATGAACCGGGTGTTGCCGACCTGCGGATCGACGCCGATGGTGGCGATCATCAAGTCCGACCAGCCCCATCATCAGCCCTTTGACCAGCCCGCCGCCGACCAGCGACAGCGCGGTGAGCCCGACCAGCACCAGCGCGAAATACTCGGGCGGCCCGAAGTACAGCGCGGCCGCCGCGAGCGGCGGCGCGAGCAGCATCAGCCCGAGCGTGCCGACCGTGCCGGCGATGAACGAGCCGATCGCGGCCATGCCGAGCGCCGCGCCGGCACGTCCCTTGCGCGCCATCTGATAGCCGTCCAGGCTCGTCATCACGGTCGACGACTCGCCCGGAATGCTGACCAGCACCGAAGTGAGCGTGCCGCCGTACTGCGCGCCGTAATAGATGCCGGCGAACATGATGATCGAGCCGGTCGGGTCGCCGCCGAACGTCAGCGGCAGCAGGATCGCGATGGCCGCGCTGGGCCCGATGCCGGGCAGCGCGCCGATGATCTGTCCGACCAGCACGCCGGCGAGGCAGAAGCCGAAGTACTTGAGCTGCAGCAGCACGCTGAAGCCCTGGGCGAGATGGGTCAATGCATCCATCGATCAGAACCCCCACGGCCCTTTGGGCAGCGGCACGTGCAGCCACAGCGTGAAACAGGCCGAACAGAACGGCGATCGCCCCGACCGTGACGCCGAGCGAGGTCCGCCACGGTTCCTTCTCGACCACGCGCAGCAGGAACAGCAGATAGGCGGCCACCGCGACCACGAAGCCCAGCGGCTCGATCACCGCCACGCACACGATGAGCCCGAGCGTGACCGCCACGACCTTGCGCCAATGGCCGGCCGGCATGACGGGCGGCCTGCGTGCGCAGGCACGACAGCACGTGGACGGCGGACAGCGCGACGAGGCCCACGCCGAGCCAGAGCGGCAGGAAGCCGGAACCCGGCGCGAAGTCGCCCATGTAGGGAAGGCCGGGCGCTGTCGCGATCCAGAGCACGCCGAACAGCACGCACAGCACGCCGGCAACCACGATCTCGCCGCGCGCTTTCACTGCGCCAGCCGCCGCGTGGCCGCGCCCGAGTCGCGCGCCAGTCGATTCGCGCGCCGAGACCGGGTCCGTCCGGCACCGCGATGAAGCCGGGCTCCGGGCGCAGATCGTTGGTGACGATGTCGGCGGCCGTGCCCATCGGCGCCATCGAGCCGATCTCGCACGGCATCGCGAGTCCCGGCGTGCACGCCGCGAACTGCGCTTCGGCGATGGCCGCGAGGCCCATTTCGAACACGTGGCCGAGCACCGGCGTCAGCCCGGCGGACGCCAGCATCGCGCAGATGGCGCGTGCGCCGTCGAAGCCGTGCTTGGTCACCTTGACCTTGACCCGGTCGGCGGCGCCGAGGCGGATCACGTTCATCGCGTCCTCGGCAGTGGCCACCATGTCGTCGGTCATCACCGGAATCGCCGACGTTGCGGCGCACTTCGGCGAGCCCGAGGATGTCGTGGCGCGCCACCGGCTGCTCCATGTGCTCGGGTCGATAGCGCTCGATCGCGCGCGTGAGGCGGATCGCGTCGGCCGGGACGTAGTGGTCGTTGGCGTCGACGCGCAGCGCCATCGTCTCGCCGATCGCCTCGCGCACGGCGGCGACGCGATCGATGTCGCGCGTCGACCGTTTCGCCGACCTTGATCTTGATCGCGGCGAAGCCGGCCGCCGCCTGCGCCGCTGCCTCGGCCGCCATCGCGTCCGGCGCCATGATGCCGACCACCGGGCCGATCACCGGCACCCGCTGCAGCAGTCGTCCGCCGAGGAGATCGGCGACCGGGACGCCGATCGCCTTCGCGTGCAGGTCGTACAGCGCGTTGGTGACCGCGGCCTTGGTCCAGACCCGGCCCTTGAGTGCCTGCGCGACCGCCTGCATCGCGCGTCCGCGCTCGCGCACCGGGCACGCCGACGAGCGCCGGCGCGACGTAGCGCTCGATGGCGCCGACGATCTCCTCGAGGAACTCCTCGGGCTTGCCGGGCGGCGCCGAGACGACCTCGGCATTGCCTTCCAGGCCGTCGACGTCGGTGCGCAGGCGCAGCACCACCGAAACGTGGACCCGCGTGGCGCCTTCGGAAATGCGGAATTCGCGCGCTCCTTCGATCCGCACCGGCACGGCCTCGACCGCGCGGATCGTCGGCGAGTCCGCCACGTCAGATCTTCCCGAGTCGCTTCAGCATGTCCTTGTAGAGCGTCTCCTGGGATTCCAGGAACTCGGGTGAAGTCCGGCGCCGCCGACCACGTGCAGCGTCGCCACGTTCTGCTTGATGTAGTCGGTGAACGCCTTCGACTCGGCGACCTTCTGCATCACGCCTTGCCAATAGGCCACCGCGTCGGCCGAAACGTCCTTGGGCAATGCCACGCCGCGCCACATCTGGAACGGCACCACGTCGATGCCCTGCTCCTTCATCGTCGGCACGTTGGGCAGATCGGTGAAACGAGTCGGACGGAAGACGCCGAGCGCGCGCACCTGGCCGCCGGTGAGGTAACCCATGAACTCGAGCGGATTGCCGGCGGCGAGGTTGACGTGGCCGCCGAGCAGCGCGGTCAGCGCCTCGCCGCCGGAGTTGAAGCGCACGACGTTGAGCTGGATGCCGGACGCCGCCTCGAACACGGCGATCGCCATGTCGTCGGCCGTGCCGGCAGAGCCGATGGAGACCGTCTTGGGCGGCTTGGCCTTGGCGTCCTTGACCAGGTCGGCGGCGGTCTTGTACGGCGAGTCCTTGCCGACGAAGATCAGGTAGTCGTCGAGCATCAGGTTCGTCACCGGCGTCAGGTCGCGCCAGCCGCGCGCATCCTTCACCGTCAGCGGCGTGATCTGGGTCTGCGGATTGAACAGTACCAGCGTGTTCGGATTGGCGTTCTTCGTCGTGAGCACATAGGCCACGCCCACCGACGCGCCGCCGCCCGGCTTGTTGACCGCGGTGACGTTGACCGGGACCAGCTTTTCGTCGGTCATGATCTTGATGATGACGCGCGCCAGCAGGTCGGCGCCGCCGCCCAGCCCGTACGGAATCACGAACTCGACGTCGCTCGTCGGTTTCCAGTCCGCCGCCTTGGCGCCGGAAAATGGCAGCGCCGCGACGAGCGCGAACGCGATGCACTGCAGGATACGTCCCGTCTTCATGCCGATCTCCCCCCGTTCGAGCGGCCCGACTCGATCCGCTCATCGGCGACGATAGTAGCGGCGGCCCTTCGTTTGCGCAAGCGCAATGAGAGTGATTCCGGTCCCCGTGAGCGCAGGGCGACGGTCGCTTGCGCTGGTGTTCGCCAACGATGCAGAAGGGGCGCCCGCCGGGGCCGATCGGCTTTGAGATCCTGCGCCGTGGCGAAGCGTTGTCGAAGGACCTACCGGTTGCCTGCGCGGCGCCACCAATGGTCGACGCTCCACGGCCCGGCGCCGGCCGCAGCGAAGTAGAGAAAGACAAAGGAATAAAGCGCCGCCAGCTCACCGCGGTTGACGAGCGGCCAGAAACCCTGCGGCGCATGCGCGATGAAATAGGCAAACGCCATCAGCCCGGAGAGCACGAACGCGACCGGACGCGTGAACAGGCCGATCAACATCAGCGCGCCGCCGACGACTTCCAGCATCCCCGCCACGCCGGCGAGAGACCACAGCTCCAGGGGGAACGAGCGCGGAACCGGAAAGTCGAACAGTTTTTGCGTGCCGTGCGCCATGAACAGGAATGCCGTCACGACGCGCAGGACGCTCAGCAGGCGTTGCGACCAGGTGGCGAGAAGGGCATTCATGCGGGCAACGTGCCCGGCTCAATCCCAGCTGAGCGCACCGCCCGTCTGATACTCGGTGACCCGCGTCTCGAAGAAGTTCTTCTCCTTCTTGATGTCGATCATCTCGGCCATCCACGGGAACGGGTTGTCGGCCTTGTCGAACAGGGCATCGACGCCGATCTGCTGGCAGCGGCGGTTGGCGATGAAGCGCAGGTATTCCTTGAACATCGTGGCGTTCATTCCCAGCACGCCGCGGGGCATAGTGTCTTCGGCGTAGGCGTATTCGAGGTCCACGCCCTTGCGCATCAGCGCGCGGATCTCCTCACGGAACTCAGGCGTCCACAGGTGCGGGTTCTCCAGCTTGATCGTGTTGATCAGATCGATGCCGAAATTGCAGTGCATCGATTCGTCGCGCAGGATGTACTGGTACTGCTCGCTTGATCCCGTCATCTTGTTCTGCCGGCCCATCGCCAGGATCTGCGCGAAGCCGACATAGAAGAACAGCCCCTCCATGATGCAGGCGAACACGATCAGGCTCTTCAGCAGCGCCTGGTCGGCTTCCGGTGTGCCGGTCTTGAACATCGGGTTGGTCAGCACGTCGATGTACGGAATCAGGAACTCGTCCTTGTCGCGGATCGACTTGATCTCGTGGTACGCGTTGAAGATCTCCGCCTCGTCGAGCCCCAGGCTCTCGACGATGTACTGGTAGGCGTGCGTGTGAATCGCCTCCTCGAACGCCTGGCGCAGCAGATACTGGCGACACTCCGGCGCCGAGATGTGGCGGTAGGTGCCGAGCACGATGTTGTTGGCGGCGAGGCTGTCGGCGGTGACGAAGAAGCCGAGATTGCGCTTGATGATCAGGCGCTCGTCGTCCGTCAGGCCGTTGGGGTTCTTCCACAGCTCGATGTCGCGCTGCATGTTCACTTCCTGCGGCATCCAGTGGTTGGCGCAGGCGGCGAGGTACTTGTCCCAGGCCCAGCGATACTTGAACGGGACGAGCTGGTTGACGTCGGACGAGCCGTTGATGACGCGCTTGTCCTCCATCCGCACGCGGCGGAAACCGTTGTCCATGGCCTGCCTCTCGACGTCGAGGTCGTGCACGGGCTCGCGCGCGAGCTGCGGCGACAGCATGGCCTGCGCCAGGATGCCGGGCGTTCGCGCGCCAGCAGCCTCGTCAGACGGCGCGAAACGCGGCGACGCGGCGGGGGCAATTTCTTCGTCGAAGCTCAACATGTCGATTCTCTCCAGAATTGCTGCAGTTTGCGGCGATGCGTCGGAAACCGGGGGCGTCCCTAGTGCATCGCGCTCAGTTTGTCGTACAGGTAATCGGGCGCGAAATCGACGCCGTGATGCCAGGCGATCGTCGCGAGACCGTAGTCGAGATAAAAGTCGGCGAAGCGGCGCGTGTCGCGCAACACCTCGAAGTTCTCGCCGTACAGGTCATCGGCGAGGTCCACGACGCCTTTGCGTCCATCGTTGAATTCCAGCCAGATCTTGTAGTCTCCGAGGTACCGCGCTTCCGTCACATGTCGCTGCACATTCTCGTAATGAGCCAACTCGACCTCCACCGGGCAGGTTGACGAACGCGCCGCCGGATCCGCCTGGCGCCTCGCAGCGCCACGCATGCCGCGGCATGAGCCGGCCGGACCGCTGACCTGGCCCGCACCTTGGTGCTCGCTATTTGCCCCGAAGCGGCAGCAGCGCGAAGAACGTCTGCTGCGGCGAAGGCAATCCGGCGCGCGGCCGGGAGTCCGCCTCGACATCGCGGCCGTTACGCTCCGCCGCCGCGCTGGTGGCCGGCCAGCGCCAATGGCGCCGGCCGGTCTTGTCGGTGTAGGACTCCCACCGGTCGGTTTTCTCGTTCATCGCTTGCCCTCCTGTCCGGGTTTGCGGCGTCTGGATCCTCGGTTGCGCGGTCCGTCCATGGCTGTCCCGACGGGCCTGTCGCAGGTGATGCCAAAAGCAGGTGTGCTCTACGTCGCCGTACTCACCGTTTCGTCGCGCGTCACTGGCACGCTTCG
Organism: uncultured beta proteobacterium; assembly: GCA_963823215.1. Taxonomy (GTDB): domain Bacteria; phylum Pseudomonadota; class Gammaproteobacteria; order Burkholderiales; family Casimicrobiaceae; genus CAIWHR01. The sequence continues at coordinate 125,148 of CAWGKT010000007.1, read as the reverse complement.
CAACTGGGGTCGTCGATCTTGCAGAATTTCGGCTCCGTGTCGGCGGCCTTCGTCGCCGGGGCGTTGCGGCTGGAAGCGCCGGTGGCGAGCATCCCGCTCGACGTCGGCACCGCATTGAGCTCGCCGCCTTCGCCGGTGGATTTCTCGGCGGCGGTCGCCGCCAGCGTGCGCAGGTAGTAGGTGGTCTTGAGGCCGCGCAGCCACGCGAGCTTGTACGTCTCGTCGAGCTTCTTGCCCGATGCGCCCGCCATGTAGATGTTGAGGCTCTGCGCCTGGTCGATCCATTTCTGGCGGCGCGCGCCGGCCTCGACGATCCACCGGGCGTCGACCTCGAACGCGGTGGCGTACAGGTTGCGCAGGTCGGCGGGCACGCGATCGATCGTCGCCAGCGAGCCGTCGAAATACTTGAGGTCGGCGACCATCACCTCGTCCCACAGGTTGCGCGCCTTGAGCTCGGCCACGAGATGCTCGTTGATGACCGTGAACTCGCCGGACAGGTTCGACTTGACGTAGAGGTTCTGGTACTCGGGCTCGATCGACGCGCTGACGCCGATGATGTTGGAGATCGTCGCCGTCGGGGCGATCGCGACGCAGTTCGAATTGCGCATGCCGTGGATGCGGATGCGCGAGCGCAGCGCCTCCCAGTCCATCGTCGCCGACTCGTCGATGTCGACGTAGCCGCCGCGCTCCTCGCGCAGCAGCTTGAGCGTGTCCTGCGGCAGGATCCCGCGGTCCCAGAGGCTGCCCTTGTACGACGAATAGCGGCCGCGCTCCGCCGCGAGCTCGGTCGACGCCCAGTACGCGTAGTAGCAGACAGCCTCCATCGTCGTGTCGGCGATCTTCATCGCGGCCTCCGACGCGTAGGGTGTGTGCGTGAGGTGCAGGCAGTCCTGGAAACCCATGATGCCGAGGCCGACGGGACGATGCTTCAGGTTCGAGTTGCGCGCCTTGGTCACGGCGTAGTAGTTGATGTCGATGACGTTGTCGAGCATCCGCATCGCGGTGCGGACCGTCTGCTGGAGCTTGGTGTGGTCGAGCTCCCACGCGGCCGCACTCCCTTCGCCGGTTCGCTTCATGTGCGCGAGCAGGTTGACCGAGCCCAGGTTGCAGACGGCGATCTCGGTCGCACTCGTGTTGAGCGTGATCTCGGTGCAGAGGTTCGAGCTGTGGACGGTGCCCGCGTGCTGCTGCGGCGAGCGGATGTTGCAGGCGTCCTTGAACGTGATCCACGGATGGCCGGTCTCGAACAGCATCGACAGCATCTTCCGCCAGAGCTGCACCGCGGGGATTCGCTTGAACAGCTTGAGCTCGCCCTTGGCGGCGAGACCCTCGTAACGCGTGTAGGCCTCCTCGAACGCGCGCCCCCACTTGTCGTGCAGGTCGGGAACGTCCGACGGCGAGAACAGCGTCCAGTCGCCACCCTCGATGACGCGCTTCATGAACAGGTCGGGAATCCAGTTCGCCGTGTTCATGTCGTGCGTGCGGCGGCGGTCGTCGCCGGTGTTCTTGCGCAGCTCCAGGAACTCCTCGATGTCGAGGTGCCACGTCTCGAGGTACGTGCACACCGCGCCCTTGCGCTTGCCACCCTGGTTGACGGCCACGGCCGTGTCGTTGACGACCTTCAGGAACGGCACCACGCCCTGCGACTTGCCGTTGGTGCCCTTGATGTGCGAGCCCATCGCGCGGACGTTGGTCCAGTCGTTGCCGAGGCCGCCGGCGAACTTGGAGAGGAGCGCATTCTCCTTGATCGCCTCGTAGATACCGTCGAGGTCGTCCGACACCGTCGTGAGATAGCACGACGACAGCTGCGAGCGGTGCGTGCCGGCGTTGAACAGCGTGGGCGTCGAGCTCATGAAATCGAACGTCGAGAGCACGTTGTAGAACTCGATCGCGCGCGCCTCGCGCTCGACCTCGTTCAGCGCGAGTCCCATCGCGACGCGCATGAAGAAGCACTGCGGCAACTCGAACCGGCGCCCGCCGACGTACTGGTCGACGAGGAAGTAGCGGTCGTACAGCGTCTGCAGGCCGAGATAGCCGAACTGCAGGTCGCGCTCGGGTTTCAACGCCGCCCCGAGGGCTTTCATGTCGTACTGCAGCAGCGCTTCGTTCAGCAGGCCGATCTTGACGCCGTGCTGCACGAACCGCGGGAAATACTCGGCGTATATCGTCGCCATATCGTGCTGCGTGGCTTCCTCGCCGAGGGCTTCGTGGCGCAGCGCATCGAGGAGCAGACGCGCCGTGACGAAGCTGTACGCCGGGTCCTTCTCGATCAGCGTGCGCGCGGCCAGCACGACGCACTTGCGCACTTCCTCCATCGGCACGCCGTTGTAGAGGTCCTTCAGCGTGGCCTTGAGAATGCGCTCCTGGTCGACTCCGGCCAAACCTTCGCAGGATTCCCTGACCAGGCCGGTCAGCCGCTCGAGGTCGAGCGGCTTCGACACCCCGTTGTCGAGCACGGTGATCGTCGCGCTCTCGGGCTTGCCGCGTTTCTGTGATTTTTCGTGCGCGCGCTCCTGCGAGCGGCGCTCCCGGTACAGCACGTAGGCGCGCGCCACCTCGTGCTCGCCGCCGCGCATCAGCGCGAGCTCGACCTGGTCCTGGATTTCCTCGATGTGGATCGCGCCGCCCTCGGGCTTGCGCTTCATCAGTGCGTTGACGACGGCGTCGGTGTGCTTCACGACTTCGTCGCGTACGCGCGCGCTGGCCGCACCCTGGCCGCCGTTGACGGCGAGGAACGCCTTGGTGACTGCGATCGTGATCTTCACGGGCTCGAAACCAACCACCGCCCCGTTGCGGCGTATCACCTTGTATTGCGCATAGCGCGCTTCGGTCGGGGTCATGGCGCTTCCGGATTCGCCGGCCGGGTGGTCACGCCGCGGCTGGGACCCATTGGCGGCGGAAGCGCTCGTGAGTTGCATGGAATGGTCTCCTGTCGAAATCTTGTCGTTGTGATTGCCATCAGCGCGTATTTGCTGGTACGGGCCGTTTCGCGCAAAGCATGGCGCGATGCGGGTTTCGGGACTGCGCGCCTGGATTTCCCCTCCGGGCGCCGTCACCGGCGGACACGGCCGTCGCGGGAGAGCCCAGTTTCTTGTTGCAAATCAAAATCTACTACATCTTGTGTTGAAGTGCCTGATGAGCACAAAGCATAGTGGGGAGGCCGGCGCTTGGCAAGCGCTTTTTGATGCACAGGCGGGGGGTCGAAAAACGACAACAAAAACAGCCCATTGCGGCACGGTTTGGCGGATATGCAAACGTGTTCCACCGCGCATTCACCGGGTTGTCCACAGGAAGCCCGGCCGACGAACGGTTGTCCTGCGTTGCAATTTTGCGACAGGCAATTCGCGGTACCTGGCGCCAGGACCAGCGCCACGCGGGGCGATGTCCAGGGCGCCAGGCGGCTAACGTGGGCCTGGCAGCGCGAACAGCCTGAATCCGGCGATGGCGACGATGGTTTCGCCTCGCTTCGGCGCGACGATCGCGAGCCCTGTCAGTCGTCCGAAGGCCGGGAGGAGGGTGCGCCGCCGCCCGAGGACGAAGCACGGCAGCCGGACGGATTCGTGCCGGCCGGCAGCGATGCGCACGCCCGGATGCACGTGCCCGCACAGTGCATGTCCAGTACGGGGCGTCGCCGGTTCGTGGCAGAGCAGGAAAGGCGCCAGCGGGTGCGGATTCGCAACGACCTCGATGTCCCATGCCGGCGGCGGGTCGCCGGCGCGCAAGTCGTGGTTGCCACGCACCAGCAGGATCGACAACGGGGCATGTGCCGCCCGCCACCGCGTGAAAGCCGCGTGCAGCGCGGGGACGCGTCCCGCTGCGGCGTGCAGGAAGTCGCCGAGCACCACCAGCCGCGACGCGGCCGTGCGCTCGATCAGGGCATCGAGTCGGGCGAGATCGTTCGCCGTCGCGCCGCGGGGAATCGCGACGCCGCCGGCACGGAAGGCGGCGGCCTTGCCGAGGTGGACGTCGGCCACGAACAACGTCCGTGCACGCGGCCAGAAGAGCGCGCGCTCGGCGAGGAGCTCGACGCTCTCGCCGGCAAGCGTGACGACCGCGGCGCCCGCACGCATCGATAACTCGTGCGGTACCGTCGGCTCGGCAGCGCCCGCGGGGAAGAGCGGTTCCACGGACGAACGTGCCATGCGCGCCGGCTCCGGGGACAGCGATTGCATCCGCTGCGGGAATTTTCGTGCTCCAATTCCCGAGCCATTGTAGTCTGCGTTCGCCGGGCGCGAGCGCCTGCGCGTAACAACGGCGTGAACGGGACTTGAAACATGGCGGATGACGAAAGCGCCGTGGCATCCGCGCGGGGCGAGCATCGCCGGGCAACGGTTCACGGCGAACCGCGCTGCTTCCGTTACATGCTGCGGCGGTATTGGCCGCCCACCTCGAACAGCGCATTCGTGATCTGCCCCAGCGAGCACACGCGCACGGTATCGACCAGCTCGGCGAACACGTTGCCGTTGTCGATCACGACCTGCCGCAGCTTCGCCAGCGCCGCTGGCGCCGCGGCGGCGTTTCGCTGGTGGAAATCAGCCAGCCGCGCGAGCTGCGACTCTTTCTCCCCGTCGGTCGAGCGGGCCAGAGTGATCGTGGGCGGCGTCTCGTCGGCATGCGGATTGCGGAACGTATTGACGCCGACGATCGGATAGCTGCCGTCGTGCTTGCGGTGCTCGTAGTGCATCGACTCTTCCTGGATCTTGCCGCGCTGATAGCCCGTCTCCATGGCGCCCAGCACCCCGCCCCGCTCGGAAATCGCCTCGAATTCCTTCAGCACCGCCTCCTCGACGAGGTCGGTCAGCTCCTCAATGATGAAACTGCCCTGATTCGGATTCTCGTTCTTCCCCAGCCCCCACTCGCGGTTGATGATGAGCTGGATCGCCATCGCACGGCGCACGCTCTCCTCGGTCGGGGTGGTGATCGCCTCGTCGTACGCGTTGGTATGCAGCGAGTTGGTGTTGTCGTAGGTCGAGATCAGAGCCTGCAGCGTCGTGCGGATGTCGTTGAAGGAGATTTCCTGAGCGTGCAGCGAGCGGCCGGAAGTCTGCGAGTGGAACTTGAGCTTCTGCGACCGCTCGTTCGCCCCGTAGCGTTGCTTCATCGCCACCGCCCAGATCCGGCGCGCGACCCGTCCGATCACCGTGTACTCGGGGTCCATGCCGTAGCTGAAGAAGAACGACAGGTTGGGTGCGAACTCGTCGATGCGCATGCCGCGCGCGAGGTACGCTTCGACGAACGTGAAGCCGTTCGACAGCGTGAACGCGAGCTGCGAGATAGGGTTCGCGCCGGCCTCCGCGATGTGGTAGCCGGAGATCGACACCGAGTAGAAGTTGCGAATGTCGTGGCCGACGAAGTACTCCTGCATGTCGCCCATCACCTTGAGCGAGAACTCGGTCGAGAAGATGCAGGTGTTCTGGCCCTGGTCTTCCTTCAGGATGTCCGCCTGCACCGTGCCGCGCACGGAGGTGAGCGTCCATTCGCGGATCTTCGCCGCCTCGTCGTCGGTGGGCTCGCGGTCGTTGTCCTTGGCGAATTTCTCGAGCTGCTGGTCAATCGCCGTGTTGACGTACATCGCGAGCAGCGTCGGCGCGGGTCCGTTGATGGTCATCGACACCGACGTTGCCGGAGCGCAGAGGTCAAAGCCCGAGTAGAGCACTTTCATGTCGTCCAGCGTCGCGATGGACACGCCGGAATTGCCCACCTTGCCGTAGATGTCGGGCCGGCGGTCGGGGTCGTTGCCGTACAGCGTGACCGAGTCGAAGGCAGTGGACAACCGTTTCGCCGGCATGCCGTCGGCCAGCAGATGGAAGCGGCGGTTGGTGCGAAACGCGTCGCCCTCGCCGGCGAACATGCGCGTCGGGTCCTCGTTCTCGCGCTTGAACGCGAACACGCCGGCGGTGAACGGGAAGCTCCCCGGCACGTTCTCCTTCAGCTGCCAGCGCAGGATCTCGCCGTCGTCCTCGAACGACGGCAGCGCGACCTTGCGGATCTTCGTGCCGGACAGCGAGGTCGTCGTCAGCTCGGTGCGGATCTCCTTGTCGCGGATCTTCACCACGTACTCGTCGGCCGCGTACGCGGCCCTGGTCTTCGGCCACATGTCGAGAAGCTTCCGTGCGCGCGGGTCGAGCTTCGCATCGCGGTCGGCTATCAGGTGCTCGAGGGCGGCGAGATCCGCCTTGCACTCGATCGCCGCAGTGCGCCCGGCTTCCGGGCCGGCCTCGACCGCCGTCTGCCGTGTGTGGTCGCGGCACTCGGTCGCGATCATCATTTTCGAGGCCCGCAGCTGCTGCCGTTCGCGCGCAATCCGCGTCTGCGTGGCGGCCCACTGGTGGTACTGCCGGAGCGTCTCCGCGATTTCGGCGAGGTACCGGACGCGAGCCGGCGGCACGATGACGATCTGCGCGGTCGAATGCTTCGTGGCCACCGGCGCGAGCTTGCCAGGGCCGTGCTTCAGCCCCTTTTCCGCCAGCTTCGCGGCCAGCGCCTGGTAGAGCGCCGTCACGCCGTCGTCGTTGAAACGAGCGGCAATCGTGCCGAACACCGGCATCTCGTCCGGCGCGACGTTGAACTGCTCGCGGTTGCGCTGGACCTGCTTGCGCACATCGCGCAGCGCATCCTGTGCGCCTTTGCGATCGAATTTGTTGATCGCCACGAAATCGGCGAAGTCGAGCATGTCGATCTTCTCGAGCTGCGAGGCCGCGCCGAATTCCGGCGTCATCACGTAAAGCGAAAGGTCGACGAGCGGAGCAATCGCGGCGTCGCCCTGACCGATGCCCGACGTCTCGACGATGACGAGGTCGAAACCCGCCACCTTGCACGCGGCGATCACGTCGGGCAGCGCCCGGCTTACCTCGCTGCCGGCATCGCGCGTGGCGAGCGAGCGCATGTAGATGTTCGGGTGCTCGATGGCATTCATCCGGATGCGGTCGCCCAGCAGGGCGCCGCCGGACTTGCGGCGCGACGGGTCGATGGAGACGATCGCGATGCGCAGCCGATCCTGCTGATCCAGCCGGAACCGGCGGACGATCTCGTCGGTGAGCGAGCTCTTGCCCGCGCCGCCGGTGCCGGTGATGCCGAGCGTCGGCGTTTTCGCCTTCGCCGCGGCCGCCAGCAGCACGTCGCGCGTCGCGGCCGGAACGGTGCCGGCTTCGAGGCCGGTGATCATCCGGGCGAGGGCGCGCACGCGCGCCGCGTGGCTGCCGGTGACGAGGGCGGTCGCGTCAGCGGGCAGATCCTGCGCGAGATCGACGTCGCTTGCGGCGACGATCTCGGCGATCATCCCGAGCAGACCCAGCCGCTGCCCGTCCTCCGGCGAGTAGATGCGCGCCACGCCGTAATCGTGTAGTTCCCGGATCTCCGCCGGGACGATCACGCCGCCGCCGCCGCCGAACACCTTGATGTGCGGCGCGCCGCGCTGGCGCAGCAGGTCCAGCATGTATTTGAAGAACTCGACATGTCCGCCCTGGTACGACGAGATGGCGATGCCGTTTGCATCCTCCTGGATCGCGCAATTGACGATCTCGTCGACCGACCGGTTGTGTCCGAGGTGGATCACCTCGCAGCCGGTCGACTGCAGGATGCGCCGCATGATGTTGATCGACGCGTCGTGGCCGTCGAACAGCGAGGCCGCGGTGACGAAACGCACCTTGTTGGCCGGTTTGTAGACGAGCGGTGGCTGGCTCGTGTCGTTCATGGCAGGCTCCTGCGCGTGGACGGCGCGCCCTGGCGCCGCTCGCATAGCGGGAAGCTTACCCCTCATCGGCGTTCGGGACCGCGACGAAGAATTTATATGACGTTTACGTTAACGTCAATAAGTCCACGCGATTCCCCGAGGCGGGCGAGTCCGGCGCCGCCCGCGCGACACTGGCGGGCGGGCCCTCCAATCCCAGCGGGCGAATGCCGTTGCGCATCGAATCCGTGAACCGATCGTCCGGCGCATGGTCCCATGCTTCCCGTGACTGCGTCGGCCCGCCGCCCGTGCACGGCTATACTCCCGCGCGCCTCCCTGCTTTCACTTTCGAGACACTGATGCCTCTGGCCCATCCCCACCGAGCCTTCCGGCTCTTCGTCGCTGCCGCATTTGCCGTCTTCGCCGCGATCGCCCAAGCCGCCTTGCCGGCCGGCGTTACCCAGGGCGCTGCGGTCGAGGGCATCACGGAGTACTCGCTCGCCAACGGCCTCAAGGTGCTGCTGTTCCCCGACTCGACGAAGCCGACGGCCACCGTCAACGTCACCTATCTCGTGGGCTCGCGACACGAGAACTACGGCGAGACCGGGATGGCGCACCTGCTCGAGCATTTGCTGTTCAAGGGCACGCCCTCGAATCCCAACATCTTCCAGGAACTCGGGCGCCGCGGCATGCGGATGAACGGCTCGACGTTCTACGACCGCACCAACTATTTCGAGACGTTCACCGCCTCCGACGAGAATCTCGACTGGGCGCTCGCGATGGAAGCCGACCGAATGGTGAATTCGTTCGTCGCCAAGAAGGACCTCGACACGGAGATGACCGTGGTCCGCAACGAATTCGAGAGCGGAGAGAACAGTCCGCAGCGCGTGCTCTGGGGCCGGCTGCAGGCCGCGGCCTTCGATTGGCACAACTACGGCAACCTGACGATCGGCGCGCGCTCGGACATCGAGAACGTCGACATCGGCCGGCTGCAGGCGTTCTACCGGCTCCACTACCAGCCCGACAACGCGGTGCTGATCGTCGCCGGACGCTTCGAACCCGAGCGCACGCTCGCCCGGATCGCGCAGACGTTCGGCCCGATTCCCCGGCCGACGCGGACCCTGCCGCCGCTGTACACGAAGGAGCCGGTGCAGGACGGCGAGCGTATGGTCACCGTTCGGCGCATGGGCGGAACGCAATTCGTCGCCGCGCTTTATCGCACGTTGCCCGGCGCGCATCCCGACGCGATTGCCCTCGATGCGCTCGGCGAGGTCATGACAATCGAGCCGGCGGGCCGGCTGTATCAGGCGCTTGTCGAAGCGAAGAAGGCGAGTGCCGTCGAAGCGTGGAATTTCATGCTGGCCGACCCGGGCAACATCATCTTCTGGGCGCAGTTGCCGGCCACCGATTCGCTCGCCGCGGCCCGGGACGAACTCCTCGCCACGGTCGAGGGGGTGCGCGCGAAACCGATCACGGCGGCCGAGCTGGACCGGGTACGCGCAAAGGCGCTGCGCCAGTTCGACGAGACGTTCAACGATCCGCAGAAGCTGGGCGTGGCGATATCCGAGTCGATCGCGCTAGGCGACTGGCGCCTCTTCTTCCTGCAACGCGATCAATGGCGCAATCTCTCCGCCGCCGACGTGCAGCGGGTCGCGCTCGAGTACCTCAAGCCGGCGAACCGCACGCTGGGCCAGTTCATCCCCGACGCAAAGCCCGATCGCGCGCCGGCGCCGCCCGTCGTCGACATCGCCGCCATGGTCAAGGACTACAAGGGCGACGCCAGCGTCTCCGCCGGCGAAACGTTCGAGCCGACACCGGCCAATCTCGAAGCCCGTACGCAGCGGTTCACGCTGCCGAACGGCATGCGGATCGCGCTGCTGCCAAAGCAGACGCGCGGCGGGACCGTGCAGGTCCAGCTGCGCCTGCATCACGGCGACGAGGCGTCGCTCAAAGGCATGTCGCCGCGCGGCGGCATGGCCGCCGCCATGCTGGCGATGGGCACGAAGAAGCGCGACCGGCAGGCCTTCGAGGACACGCTCGACCAGCTCCGCGCGAAGCTCGCGCTTGGCGGCAATGAGACCGAGACCACGGCGCGCGGCCAGACCGTGCGCGCCCATCTCCCGGACTTCCTTCGCCTCACCGCGGAAGTCCTGCGGGAGCCGGCGTTTCCCGCGCCGGAGTTCGACAAGCTGAAGCGCGAGCAGACGACCGCGCTCGATGAGCAACGGACCGATCCGCAAAGCATTGCCGATCGCGCGCTCCAACGCTGGAACAACCCATGGGTCAGGGGCGACGTCCGCTACGTTCCGACCTTCGACGAAGAGCTGGCCGAGATCAACGCGGCGACACTCGAACAGGTGGCGTCCTTCTACAAACGCTTCGTCGGTGGCGCCAACGCGGAGCTCGCGATCGTCGGCGATTTCGATCCGGACGCCATTCGCGCGGTGGCCACCGAGCTGTTCGGCGCCTGGACGAGTCCGGCGCCCTTCGCGCGGGTGCCGAACCCCTATCGCCCGCCTGCGCCCACCATGCTCACCGGCGAGACGCCCGACAAGGCCAACGCCACGTTGATGGGCCGGCTGCCGTTGCCGATCAACGACCGCAGCGAGGACCTGCCCGCGCTGCTCGTCGCCGACAGGGTTCTCGGCGCGTCGACGGAATCGCGGATTCCCGACCGCGTGCGCGAGCGCGAGGGCTTGAGCTACTCGATCCAGTCGTGGCTCGCGCTGTCCAGCTTCGAGGAGAACACACCGCTGTACCTGTATGCCATCTTCGCCCCCGAGAACCGGGAACGAATCCATGCCGCCGTCGCGGAGGAGTTCGCGCGCGCGCTGAAGGACGGGTTCACTGCCGCCGAAGTCGCCGATGCCAAGCGCGCGCTGCTGCAGGCGCGCCGGATCGCGCGGGCGCAGGACGGCGCGCTTGCCGGCGGCCTCGCGCAGCAGGCCTACCTCGGCCGCACGTGGGAATTCGCCGGCAAGATAGATCAGGGCATCGAGGCCGTGACGGTCGAAAAGGCTAACGCGGTGCTGCGCAAGTACATCGACGCCGCCGGCTTCGCGTGGTCCTACGCCGGAGACTTCGCCAAGAAGCAGTGACCGGATCTTCGACACATGGGCCGCTGCTCGCCACTCACAACGCCACACTCATTCCACCATCGATGGTGATGGATTGGCCGGTGATGTAGTTGGCGGCGGAGGATGCAAGGAAGACGGCGAGGCCGGCGATTTCGGCCGGGTCGCCCCAGCGGCCCGCTGGCGTGCGCTTGCACACCCACGCATTGAACTCGACGTTGTCGATCAGCGCGCGATTCATCTCGGTTGCAAAATATCCGGGCGCGATGGCGTTGACCTGGATGTTGTGCGGCGCGAGCTCGACAGCCATGCCGCGCGTGAGCTGCCGCACGCCGCCCTTCGCCGCCGTGTAGGGGACGACCGTGGGTCGGGCGAGGTCGCTCATCAGCGACGCGATGTGGATGATCTTGCCGCTCCTGCGCGCGATCATTCCCGGCAGCGCCGCCTGCGAAACGAGGAATGGTGCCGTCAGGTTGGTGGCGATGATGTCGTCCCAGTCCTGCTGCTTGAAGTCGACCAACGGACCGCGTCTCTGGATGCCGGCGTTGTTGACGACGATGTCGAGATGGCCGTGTTCGCGTTCGATCGCTGCGACGCCGACCCGCACTGCCACGCCGTCTGCCACGTCGAAGACGCATTTCGAGGCGCGCACACCGGCGTCGATCAGTACCTTGACGGCGGCATCGAGGGCTTCGGCTTTCCGGCCGTTCAGCACGACGGTCGCGCCGGCTTCGCCGAAGCCGCGCGCGATCGCGAAGCCGAGGCCGCGATAGGCGCCGGTGACAAGCGCTACCTTGCCGGAGAGGTCGAACGGATGGGGGGGCATGGCGGGGCTCCTGTGGCAACGAGTTCGGATGCGTGAGCATTCTAGCCGGTAAGAGTGGACCAGCGCATCGTTACGCGCCCGACCTCGTTGCCTCGCGCTCCAGCACCTCCACCATCCGCGCAACGCGCGCGTCGAGGGCCTCGGTCGAGAGCTCCTCGCGAAACATCTCGACCAGCAGCGGAAAGGCGAACGGCGTCGGTCGCGCCGGACGCGTCAGCAGGGCGCGGCTGCGGCGCAGGCGGGCGAGCGCCGCAGCGATGCGCGGTGCTTCGAGCCTGCGCTCCAGCACCTCGCGCACCGCCTGCGCCAGCAGCAGGTTTTCCGGGTCGAACTCCGCGAAGACCTCATAGAGCAGCGCCGAAGACGCCTGCAGGTGCCGCGCCGGATTGGGCTCGCCGGGATAGCCCTGGAACACGAGACCGGCGATATGCGCGATTTCGCGGAACTGCCGGCGGCCGAGCTCGGCGGCATTGAGCCCGGCCAGCATGTCCGCCTCGACGCCGGGTGCCGCGAGCAGACGGCCCAGTTCGCCCAGCGTCAGCGTGAGCGGAGCCGACGACAGCAGCCCGAAGCCGTAGTCGTTCGCGGTGAGGCTGAACGTGCGCGCTGTCGCGCGCGAAAGTCGGTAAGAGAACAGGGTGGCCAAGCCCAGGTGCGCGAGCCGGCCCTCGAACGGGTAGAAGAACAGCGCATATCCGTCGCGCGTTGCGATCTGCTCGATCAGCCACTCGTTGGCGCCCGGGAGCCCCGACCAGCGCGCCTGCAGCTCGAGCAATGGGCGCACGAGCTGCAGCTCGGGCGAGGCATACACGCCGGCCTTCGCCGCGGCTATGAGGTGCCGCGTCGCCTCGGCGAGCTGCGTGGACAGCGCCATCGGCCCACCGGCCCAGCGCGGGACGAGCGCCGTCGGCAGCCGTTTCTCCTGGCGCGCACGCGCGGCGGGTCCGGTGTCGCCGGTGCGCACGTCGACGGTCCAGTGCGGCGCCAGATCGGTCGCCGCCCGCGTAAGGGCGAGACCGGTGTCCCCGGCCAGCGCGCGCATGGGCGTGATCCAGAGGAGCGAGAGCGGCGGCGGGGTATGAGGCGCGCCGATGGGGCCGAGCAGAATGGGCGGCAGCGCCGTGGCATAGGTCTTGCCCATGCCGGTGGGCGCGTGGACGAGTCCCGACGCACCGCGGGCGTACGCGGCCCAGACCTCCTCCTGGAATGCGAATGGCCGCCAGCCCTGCGTGGCGAACCATGTGCGCGCCCGGACCAGCGGGTCGATATAGGCCAGCGCCGACGACGGCCGCATCCGGGCATTCTACGGCCCGAGGGTGCGACCGGGTTGGTGCCACCGGGGGCGAAGGCGCGCGACCGCGGCGAAACAATGGCTTTGGCACGACTTGTGCGTCATTCCGGTTAACCGTGCCGAGGAATCCGTCCCTATGTTTGGTTTTCTGAAACCTGTCCTACGGGGCGACCCGGGCCCGCTGGCCAATGCCGCCGCGGCGGACAAATATTGGCAATCGCTGCCGCGCAACGACCCCGTGGCGGCACAGCGATCGATCTCCGAGGCACTAGCCGACCTCGTCGTGCTGCGGGATCCGGGGCGCGACCAGCTGGGTGCCTTGCTCGCGCTCGACGAGCGGGCGCGCCCGTTGCGCAACGCGCTGCTGGTGAACTACGCGACGCAAAAACCGCAGTCGCGACCGCTCGAAAAGAGATACTGGCGGTCGGCTGTCGACCTCAGCCAGTCCTTTGCCATGGCATTCGAGCACTTTCTGCGGCAGATCCGCAACGAGCCCAACCCACGCGTCTGGCGGGAGTGCGCCCCGCGGGCAACGCTGCGCTTGTTCAAGCATCGGCAGGTTGAATCCCTGCTGCGGCCGCTCATGACCGCCTCGTCGAATCCCGAGGGATGGGGGGAGCTCCACGAAGCCTACCGATACGCCCAGGCCGCGGGCTTCCTGCATCAGCCCGTGACGGTGCCGGGCAGCGGCGACGAGTCCGGGTCGGAGGGTACGCTCGAGGGCCAGTACATCCGGGTCCTGCTGCTCGATACGATGAACGACGGGCAGTTCTCGCCGTACGACGCATTCTGGCTCAGCCGCTTCATGCCCCACTGGTGCGAGGCCGTGGCGCTGCGCCCGGTTGCTGCCACTGATGGCGAGGCAGACAGCGACTGTTTCGTTGTCGACCTGGACAGCGCAGAAGGACTGAAGCGGGCAACGGCAGCGAGCCCGGAAAATTCGCTCGTGCTCGACGCGTCGCCGTTGCTGGCACTGATCGGTACGGAACTCGAGTCCCTGCGTGATCCGCGATACCGGGCGAGCATACCATCGTCCTTCGGTCGCGCCCGGCAGGTCCGGTTGCTGCGCAAGGTCGCCACGACCTACACACTCAGACCGGAGCGTGTGAGCCGACGCGGCGAGCGGAAGCCTTTGACGTCGACCGTGAAGGTCATCGTCGGCCTCGGGCACATCATGCGCATGCTGCGATACGAGGAAAAGAAGAAGTTTGCCGCCCGACCCGTGGCTGTGCCCGAAGTCGAGGAGATCACGATCACGGCCCAGGGCGGTTTCTCGCAGTCGCCGGGTGGTGACGCGCGCCCTCCGGAATTCATGGGTGAACCTCCGTCGACGCACGAGTTCGGCGTGCCCCATCACGTTTGGCAGCTCAAGGACCGCAGTGCGTCGGGTTGCCGGCTGCGCGCTCCGGTCGGCGACGTCGGCCGCGTGTATCCGGGCGCGCTGGTAGCGATTCTCGATGACGAGACGATGCGGTGGTCGCTGGTGGTCGTGCGCCGGGTCAAGACACGGATCGGTGATCGGGTCGACATCGGCGCCGAGTACGTCGGACAAAGTCCGCGGGGTGTCACTATGGCCATCGCCGGGGGCGATCATTCGTCGTCCGACACGCAGGCAACGGACCCGCACGATCTCTTCACGGCACTTTATCTGCGCGAGAGTGCGAAGCAGCCGGTGATGCCATTCAAGTCGCTTATCCTTGCGCGCGCTTGGCCCAGAGGCACCCAATCGCTGACCCTGCGGTCGACAACGGCGGAATACTCGGTGCGCCTGAAGGAGCCGATCGAGGAGCAGGACGACTTCGTATGGCTGCCCTATGAAGTCCTCGGTCGCCGGCCGATTGTGCCGCCGGCGCCGGAACCCGCAGCGGACGGCGCGACGCCGCTCCGGCTGTCCCATGCTTCGCCGTCGCCGGGCCCGATCCAGGACGGACTGACGGACTGGCTGGCGCCGCCGCCGGAAAGGCGTGCCGGCAGCACCGCCTAACACCCGTCAGTCCGCCGCAAGCGCGACCGTTTCCGGCCCGGCCGGTACGGCCACCCGGAAGGCGCCAACGAGCTCGGCCTCCTTCGCCTTTGCCGCCGCGAGATGACGCTCCTTGACGGGGCCGAAGCCTCGGATCTGCTCGGGAATCTGCGCCAGCTCCACGGCGAGCGCGTGGTTGTGCGGAGCGAGCGCGGCGAGCAGTTCGGCAATGAGCGTTTCGTACTGGCCGATCAGCGCGCGCTCCATCCTGCGCTCGGCGGTCCGGCCGAAGACGTCGAGCGCCGTGCCGCGGAACCGACGCAGCTTCGCGAGCACGCCGAAGGCGCGCATCATCCACGGGCCGTACACGCTCTTCTTCGCCACGCCGGTCGCCGGGTCGGGCTTGTTGAACACCGGCGGCGCGAGGTGGAACGTCAGCTTGTAGTCGCCCTCGAACTGCGCCGCGACGCGCATCGCGAAATCGGTCTCGGCGTAGAGGCGCGCCACCTCGTATTCGTCCTTCACCGCGAGCAGCTTGAAGTAGTAGCGCGCCACGGCCTCCGCAAGCGCCGTAGCACCGGGCAGCTTCGCCTCCTCGGCGTCGCGCACCCGGGCAACAACGTCGGAGTAGCGCCTGGCGTAGGCGGCGTCCTGATAGGCGGTCAGATATTCCACGCGGCGGGCGACGGTTTCCTCGAGCGACGCCGACAGCTGTTGCGACTCGGGTCTCGCCGAAGGGACCGCCGCGGCCGTGACATGCGCGGGATCGATGGCGGCGCGCCGTCCCCAGACGAAACTCTGCTTGTTCGATTCGATCGCCGTGGCATTGAGCTCGATTGCGCGCATCAGCGCCTGTTCGCTGACCGGAAGCAGCCCGCGCTGAAAGGCGAAGCCGACCATGAACAGGTTGGTCGCGATCGAGTCGCCCATGAGACCGGTCGCGAGCCTGGTCGCGTCGAGGAACTCGGCGTCGCCCGGCGCGACCGCGTCCTCGATCTCGCGCTCCATCGAGCCGCGCGGAAAGGCGAGATCCGGATCGCGCGTGAAGCCCGCCGGCATCACCAGCGCGGTGTTGACGAGCGCCTTGGTCACGCCGTGCTGCATCTTGGCCAGCTGCTCGTAGCCAACGCCGGTCAGGATGTCGCAGGCCAGCACGAGCTTCGCATCGCCCGCGGCGATTCGCGTCGAGTGCAGCTGCTCCGGTGCGTCCGCGATCCGCACGTGCGAGACGACCGCGCCGTTCTTCTGCGCGAGTCCCGTCATGTCGAGCACGCTCACGCCCTTGCCTTCGAGGTGCGCTGCCATCCCGATGAGCGCGCCGATGGT
This sequence comes from uncultured beta proteobacterium, assembly GCA_963823215.1. Classification (GTDB taxonomy): domain Bacteria; phylum Pseudomonadota; class Gammaproteobacteria; order Burkholderiales; family Casimicrobiaceae; genus CAIWHR01. The sequence continues at coordinate 108,999 of CAWGKT010000007.1, read as the reverse complement.
GACGACACCGGTGCCGCCGATGCCGGTGACCAGGATGCCGTAGGGCTCGGCCGTCGCCGGCCGCACCGGATCCGGCAGTTCGGCAAAGGCGCCGGCCTCGGCCTTAGCGGGCTTGCGCAGTGCGCCGCCCTCGACCGTGACGAAGCTCGGACAGAACCCCTTCACGCACGAGAAATCCTTGTTGCAGGAGCTCTGGTCGATGGCGCGTTTGCGGCCGAACTCGGTCTCGACCGGTGCGACCGACACGCAGTTCGACTGGATGCCGCAGTCGCCGCAGCCCTCGCAGACGAGCTCGTTGATGACCACGCGCCTGGGCGGATCCGGGAACTTGCCCCGTTTGCGCCGGCGGCGCTTCTCGGCGGCGCACGTCTGGTCGTAGAGCAGCACCGTGCAGCCGGGCGTGTCGCGCAGCATGCGCTGGACGTCGTCGAGCTCGTCGCGATGGTGGATCGCGATCCCCGCGGCAAAGTAGCCCGCCGGGTACTTGCCAGGATCGTCGGAGACGACGACGATCTTGGCGACCCCCTCGGCCGCGACCTGGCTCGCGATGGCGGCCGGGGTGAGCGGACCGTCGAACGGCTGGCCGCCGGTCATCGCGACCGCATCGTTGTAGAGGATCTTGTAGGTGATGTTGACCTTGGCGGCGATCGCGGCGCGCAGGGCGAGGCTGCCGCTGTGGTAGTACGTGCCGTCGCCGAGGTTCGCGAAGATGTGCTTCTCGTCGGTAAACGGCGCCTGGCCGATCCAGGGCACGCCTTCGCCGCCCATGTGCGTGAACGTCGACGTCCGACGGTCCATCCAGATCGCCATCACGTGACAGCCGATGCCGGCCGTGGCGCGGCTGCCTTCGGGGACGTTGGTCGACGTGTTGTGCGGGCAGCCCGAGCAGAAGTAGGGAATGCGCTCGAGCGTGATCCTGGGTTTGGCGAGCGCGGCTTCCTTGGCGTTGATCCAGTCAACGCGCGCGTTGAGCCTTTCCAGGGTGCGCGGGTTGAGATCGAGCCGCCGGATCCGCTGCGCGATCACCCGCGCGATCATCGCCGGCGTGAGCTCCGCCAGCGCGGGCAGCAGCCAGTCGCCGTGGGGGCGCACCCATTCGCCCTTTTCGTCGAACTTGCCGATCACGTGGGGCCGCACGTCGTCGCGCCAGTTGTAGAGCTGCTCCTTCAGCTGGTACTCGACGACCTGCCGCTTTTCCTCGACCACGAGGATCTCCTCCAGCCCTTCCGCGAATTGCCGGACACCCTCGGGCTCGAGCGGCCACGGCATCGCGACCTTGTAGACGCGAAGGCCGATCTCCGACGCATCGGCCTCGGTGATGCCGAGGTCGGCAAGCGCTTGCCGCACGTCGAGGTAGCTCTTGCCGCTGGTGATGATCCCGAGCCGCGGTTTGGGCGAATCGATGACGATCCGGTTGAGCTTGTTCACGCGACAGTAATGGAGCGCGGCGTAGACCTTGTAGTTCTGCATCCGCGCTTCGGTTTCGAGGAACCCGTCGGGCCAGCGAATCGACAGGCCGTCCCCCGGCAGCGGAAAATCGTCCGGTACGATGATCGGCGTGCGGTCCGGGCCGATGTCCACGGACGACGAGCTCTCGACGGTGTCGGCGACGCATTTGAAGCCCACCCAGCAGCCGGAATAGCGCGACATCGCCCAGCCGTGCAGACCGAGGTCGAGGATCTCCTGCACCGACGATGGGTAGAGCACCGGCATCATCGCCGCGGAGAACTGGTGGTCCGACTGGTGCGGCAGCGTGGACGACTTCGCGCCGTGGTCGTCGCCGGCCAGCACCAGCACGCCGCCATGCTTCGACGCCCCGGCGTGATTTGCGTGCTTGAACACGTCGCCGCAACGGTCCACGCCTGGACCCTTGCCGTACCACATCCCGAACACGCCGTCGTATTTCGCGCGCGGATAGAGGTTGACCTGCTGGGACCCCCACAACGCTGTCGCCGCGAGGTCCTCGTTCAGACCGGGCTGGAAGGTGATGTGCGCACGCTCCAGGAACTTCTGCGCCTTCCACAGCGACTGGTCGAGTGCGCCGAGCGGCGAGCCGCGATACCCCGAGACGAAGCCCGCGGTGTTGAGACCGGCCAGCGCGTCGCGCTGGCGCTGCAGGATCAGCAGGCGGACGAACGCCTGCGCCCCGGTCAGATAGACGCGGCCGGACTCCAGCGCGTACTTGTCGTCCAGCGAGACTTCACGCAGGGCAGGAGCGGCAGCGGCCATGTACATTGCTCCACAAAATTGTGTCTTGGGAACGTGCGATGACCCGGTAGGGCTCGCGCCGCACGCGGCGGGAATCGTGTCCCCGGCGCGTTCGGGTTGGTTCGGGCGCGCAGTTTACGCCTGCACCCCGATACCGGCAATTTACCGTGTGCCGGGCAGGGTCATTGCAGCAACTGCGTGGCCACCGCGGCGCACCGAGCCGGCGTTCTCCCGCCGTCGGATGCGGCGACGGCAGGCCGCACGGTTAGAATGCGCGACCAGACATCGCGGAACGCTCATCATGAATGCCGAACCCCTGCCTGCCATAGAACTCGAGGTCGGGCCCCGCCCCGACGCCACCGTCATCTGGCTGCACGGACTCGGCGCCGACGGCAACGACTTCGTCCCGATCGTCGAGGAGATGCGACTGCCGTCGTCGCTGTCGATCCGGTTCGTGTTCCCGCACGCGCCGGTGCGTCCGGTGACGCTCAACAACGGGTTCCGGATGCGCGCGTGGTACGACGTCGCGCCGGGCGACATCACCAATCGCGCCGACATCTCCGGCGTGCGCACATCGCAGGCGCAGGTCGAGGCGCTGATCGCGCGGGAAAACGCCCGCGGCATCGCCGCCGGCCGGATCGTCGTCGCCGGGTTTTCCCAGGGCGGTGTCATCGCCCTGCATACCGGCTTGCGCCATGCCGAGCGGCTGGCCGGCATCGTGGCGCTGTCTACCTACGTCGTGCTCCCGGATCTGCTCGCGGGCGAGGCGAGCCCGGCGAACCGCGACGTGCCGATCTTCATGGCGCACGGGACGGCCGATCCGATGGTCCGCCTCGAATGGGGTGAAGCAGGACACCGGGTGCTTGTCGCCGCCGGCTACCGCGTCGAGTGGCACACGTACCCGATGCCGCACTCGGTCGTGTGGGAGGAGATCGAAGCCGTGAGCGCGTTCCTCGCCCGCGTGCTGGCCTGAAAACGGCGAAAGACTCCAATTTCACCGGGCCGGTTTCGCCTTCGGAGGCCCACGCTTCGGCGCAATGCCACGGTGCTCGAGCGCGTCGCGCAGCAGGAACTCGATTTCGGCATTCACGCTGCGCAGCTCGGCCTGCGCCAGGTGCTCGATGGCCGCCCATACGCCGGGGTCGACGCGCAGCAGGAACGCCTTCTTGTCGGCCATGGACGGTTGCAGAACGGAAGAATAGTGGCCCGCCGGCGCGGGCGCGCCGTACCGGCATGGGCGCGATCAGCGGCGTGTCAGGAAGCCGCCTAGAATGCCCAGCGCGAGACCGAGCGCCAGTCCCACCGAAGCGGCGTCCAGCACCATGCCGATCGCGGTGCCCGCGGCGGTGCCCGCCGCGATCCAGAATCCGCCGTTTCGCGCGAGTGTGTTCATGGTCAGGCCTCCATGGGCAGGTGCCCGACGCACGACGCGTCGCAGCGTATATTAAAATGATATCATAAATATATCATACGCTGTCAAGCCCTCGCTGCAGGCAGGATGGCGCGCGGCCCCCGGCCCGGCCTGAGCGCGAAGAAGGCGAGTCAGGGCCCGTGCCCGCCGGTTTCGCGAGTGCGAACGGGTGGCAGGGGTCGCCAATCGAGGCGCAGGACGTCGGACAGGCCGGGTGCCTGCGCGGGCGTCTATCCTACCTCCAGGCAGGCTGCCCGCGGTCACCCTTTCGGCTCGAACTTGAGCGCGGCGGAGTTCAGGCAGTAACGCAGGCCTGTCGGGTCGGGCCCGTCGTCGAAGACATGGCCGAGGTGGGCGTCGCAGATGGCGCAGACAACCTCCGTGCGCCGCATGAACCAGGTCGTGTCGTCCACGTCGCGCACGTTCTCCGCGGCGATCGGCGCGTAGAAGCTGGGCCACCCGGTGCCGGAGTCGAATTTGGTCTCCGCGCCGAACAGCGGCGTGCCGCAGCAGACGCAGCGGTAAGTACCGGCCGCGTGATTGTCCCAGTACTGGCCGCTGAACGCGCGCTCGGTGTCTTTCTTGCGCGCCACCCTGAATTGCTCGGCGGTCAATTGCGCGCGCCATTCGGCATCCGATTTCGTGACCTTGTCGACCATGTCGGCTTCCTCCTCGAGACGATGACGAGCTGCACAGTCGCTCGCGGTCGCCGTCACCTTACGTCGGTGCCGGCGCCGGCGGCGCAGCTGTATCCAGTATAGTTGGGGTTTTGTTCCAGGCTGCCCGCGTTGGAACCCGCCCGCCCCGACTCGTTCCGCCACGATGCCAGAGTGATCGGTGTGGTCGCCTTCGCCCATCTGCTCTCGCATTTCTTCCAGCTGGCGCTGCCACCGCTCTTCCCGTTGCTCAAGGTCGAGTTCGGGACTAGCTACGCTGTCCTCGGCACGCTGGTCGGCGTCTATTACGCGGCGAGCGGAATCACGCAATTCGTGTCGGGCTTCGCGGTCGATCGTCTGGGCGCGCGCCCGGTCCTGCTCGCGGGAGTGGCGCTCGCCGCTGGCGGCACCATGCTGGCGAGCCTGGTCCCGGGAATCGGCTGGCTGTTTCCCGTCGCTGCGCTGATGGGGATCGGCAATGGCGTCTTTCATCCCGCCGATTTCGCGATTCTCAACGCCAATGTCGCGACGCGGCGGCTGGGTCATGCCTACAGCTCGCACGGCATCGGCGGCAACCTCGGCTATGCCCTTGCGCCCATCGTCAGCTTCGCGCTCAGCGCGGCATTTGGGTGGCGACTTGCACTGGCGGCGATGGGAGCGTTGGGGCTCGTCGCGCTCGGCATCATCGCCACCCAGCGCGCGCTGCTGGTCTCGCACCGTGCCGTGGACGCGCATCTGCAGACGCTGATAGGCAGCACCGCGTTATTCCTGCAGGCGCCCATCCTTCTCTGCTTCCTCTACTTCGTGTTCAACACGATCGGCGGGTTGGGCCTGCAGACCTTCATACCGACCGTGCTCGAGCTGGACTTCGGCGTCGGCTTGGCGCTGGCGACCACCGCGCTGACCGCCTACCTGCTGGGCGGCACTGCGGGAATTCTCGCCGGCGGATTTCTCGCCGCGCACACCGCGCGCCACGACCGCGTGGCCGCCACCGGGATGCTGGCCGGTGCGGTGCTGCTCGGCGTTGTCGCCGCCGGAGTGGTTTCCACTCCGCTACTGTTGCCAGTGTTCGCACTCATCGGTTGCGTGCTGGGGGCCACCGGCCCTTCGCGCGATCTCATCGTCCGCGGCGCGACGCCGAAGGGCGCGGCGGGCCGCGTGTACGGATTCGTCTACTCGGGGCTGGACCTGGGCGGCATCATCGGGCCCGTGGCGTTCGGATTGCTGCTCGACCACGGTCTGGTGCGCGAGGTTTTCTTCGCTGTCGCCGGCTGCTATGTGATCGGAATCGGCACGGTATTTCAGGTGCGGCGCGCGGCATCCGGGCGGAACGCGTTGGCCCGTCAGGCGATTTGAAATGAACGACCCCCACGCTCGCTTTGTGCGGCTTCGCCGCATCCCGCTTTGCGGGACCAGCCTTCGGCTGTCCTGCGGCCTTCGGCCTGGTGCTCGCTGCCCCCCGAGGGGGCGCACAGCGCCCTTCGGGCGGCCGGGCGGGCACTGACCATGGACCTCGGCATCGCCGGAAAGCGCGCATTGGTCTGCGCGGCAAGCCGCGGCCTCGGGCGCGGGTGCGCGCAGGCGCTCGCGGAGGCCGGCTGCGACGTGACGATCGTCGCGCGCACCGAGGACGTGCTGCGGCGCACGGCCGGGGAAATCGGAGTCCGCACCGGCCGGCCGGTGCACTGGGTCGCGTGCGACATCACGACGCCGGAGGGGAGGGCCGCGGCGCTCGCGGCCTGCGCGGGGCCCGACATCCTGATCAACAATGCCGGCGGACCGCCGCCGGGCGATTTCCGCGACTGGGATCGCGCGGCGTGGATTCGCGCACTCGACGCCAACATGCTGACGCCGATCGAGCTCATCAAGGCGACGGTCGACGCGATGATCGCGCGGAAATTCGGCCGCATCGTGAACATCACGTCGTCGGCGGTGAAGGCGCCCATCGACATACTCGGGCTCTCCAACGGTGCGCGCTCGGGGCTCACCGGTTTCGTCGCCGGGCTCGCCCGCAAGGTCGCCTGCCACAACGTCACGATCAACAATCTGCTGCCCGGGTCCTTCGACACCGATCGCCTGCGGACGACGATGGAGGGACGTGCCAAGGCCGCTGGCAAGTCGCTGGCCGAGGTGATGCACGCCGGAGCCGCGGCCGTCCCGGCCGGGCGCTTCGGCCAGCGCGACGAGTTCGGTGCCGTCTGCGCGTTCCTCTGCAGCGTACATGCCGGCTATATCGTCGGCCAGAACATCCTGCAGGACGGCGGTGCCTACCCCGGCACGTTCTGACGAACGATATCGACGCTCGGGACGTCGAGCATGATGGATCTACTGGACCACGTCCAAGGGTCACAAGATGATGAAACCGGCGCGAGCCTGTTCGGGCAGGGCGAGGATTCTGTAATCTGGCAGGCCGACTCGGCGCCATCCGCCGGGCATCAAGGAGAATACCGATGGAACTGCCGCAAAACGCATTCAAGCACGCCATTCGCGAAGGCCGGCAGCAGATCGGACTGTGGTCGAGCCTGTCTTCGAACTACACGGTGGAACTGATCGCCGGGGCCGGGTTCGACTGGATCCTGCTCGACACCGAGCACTCGCCCAACGATCTCGAATCGGTGCTGACGCAGGCGCAGGCTGCCGCGGCCTACCCGACCAGCACGATCGCGCGGGTGCCGTGGAACGACATGGTGACGATCAAGCGCTTTCTGGACATAGGAATACAGACGCTGCTGATCCCGTATGTGTGCACGGCTCAGGAAGCGAAGGACGCGGTCGCCCATACGCGTTATCCGCCGGCCGGCGTGCGCGGTGTCGCGGGCTCGACGCGCGCGACGCGCTTCGGGCGCGTCGCGGATTACGCCCGGCGCGCGCACGAGGAGCTCTGCGTGCTGGTGCAGGTGGAGACGCGGGAAGCGCTCGATCAGCTCGAGGGCATTTGCGCCGTCGACGGGGTCGACGGCGTCTTCATCGGCCCGGCCGACCTGCATGCATCGATGGGCTATACCGGCGAAACCAGCAACCCGAAGGTCGTGCCGGTCATCGAGGACGCGATCCGCCGCATTGCGAAGTGCGGCAAGGCGCCCGGCGTGCTCGCCTTCCCGGAGGCCGACCTCCGCCGTTACATCGCCGCCGGCTCGCTGTTCACCGCCGTCGGCGCTGATGCGGGGATCCTCGCCCGCGGCGCCGAAGCCCTCGCCGCGAAATACAAGGGCTGAGCCTCGCGCTTCGGGTGCCAGGGGTTGCATCCCGCTGTTGCTCATCCGGCACAAGCCCGCACAAAGGAACCAACGATGGCCGACACCGAAGTGAAGATCGACGTCCACCGCGGCCTCCAGGGCGTCTATTTCGACCGCTCGCGCGTCTGCTTCATCGACGGGCGCGCGGGCGAGCTCCTCTATCGCGGCTATTCGATCCACGACCTCGCCGAGCACTCGACCTTCGAGGAAACCTGTTATCTGCTGCTGAAGGGCGAGCTGCCCGCGCGGGCCGAGCTTGAGGCGTTCGATGCGGAGCTGAAAGCCGCGCGCGCGCTGCCGGCCGGGGTCTACGACATCATCCGCACGGTGCAGGGCGCGCACCCGATGGACGTGCTGCGCACCGCGGTATCGGCGCTCGCGGCGTTCGACCCCGACGCCGCGGACAATTCGCCCGCGGCGACGCTGCGCAAGGGCATTCGCCTCACGTCGCAGGTGCCGATGATCGTCGCGGCGCACGACGCCATCCGCAACGGGCGCGAGCCCGTCGCGCCCGATCCGCGCCTCGGGCACGCCGCCAACTTCCTCTACATGCTGAAGGGCACGGCGCCGAGCGCGGATGCGGCGCGGCTGATGGACGTCGACATGATCCTGCACGCCGAGCACGGCTCGAACGCCTCGGCGTTCACCGCGCGCGTCGTCGCCGGCACCGAGGCGAACCTGCACGCCGCGATCACGGCGGCGATCGCCGCGCTGTCCGGCCCGTCCCACGGCGGCGCGGCGGAGAACGTGATCCGCATGGCGCAGGAGATCGGCGACGCCTCGAGGGCCGCCGATTACGTGAAGCGCGAAGCGCGCGAACAAGGAGGCCGTGATGGGCTTCGGGCACCGCGTGTACCGCGCCGAGGACCCGCGCGCGCGCCACATGCGCGCCGGCGTCGAGAAGCTCTCGCGCGAGATGGGCCAGCCGAAGTGGTACCAGATCCTCGAGGCGCTGGTCGAGGTGATGAAGCCCTACGCGCGCCACGGCGTGAACGTCAACGTGGATTTCTACGCCGGCGTCGTCTACTTCCTGAACGGCATCGCCGAGGATCTGTTCGTCCCGGTGTTCGCCGTCGGCCGCGTGCCGGGCTGGACCGTGCAGGTGCTGGAGCAGATGGAGAACAACATCCTGATCCGGCCGCTGACGCTCTACAACGGTCCCGCGCCGCGCGCCTACGTGCCCGATCGACGCGCGCTGACTCGGCTCGCCGCACTGCGCGAGCACGACGGCCGCGGTCGCGACGATGTCCTCGACGCTCGCGCCGCGCGAGAGATCGCTCACCGGTCGCGCGAATCCCTGCAGGATCGGGCCGACGGCGGTCGCGCCGCCGAGGTGCTGGGCCAGCTTGTAGGCGATGTTGCCGGCGTCGAGGTCCGGGAAGACGAGCACGTTCGCGCACCCGGCGACGGCGCCCAGTTCTTTCAGCTTCTTCGCGGCGACGGCGGGGCAGAGCGCCGCGTCGGCCTGCAGCTCGCCGTCGATCGCGAGCGCTGGCGCGCGCTGGCGCGCGATCGCGAGCGCACGCACCACCTTGTCGACGTGCGCGTGCGCAGCACTCCCCTTGGTCGAGAACGACAGCAGCGCGACGCGTGGCTCTTCGCGCAAGGAGCATGCGGGCGCTTGCCGCCGACGCCAGCGCGATGTCGGCAAGCTCGTCGCTCGTCGGGTCGGCGTTCACCGCGCAATCCGCGAAGACCAGGACGCGTTCTCCGAACGTCATCAGGAAGAAGCTCGACGGCGTCGTGATTCCGGGGGCAAGGCCGATCGTCAGCATGGCGGCCTCGATCACGCGCGCCGTCGGGTTCGCGGCGCCGGCCACCATGGCGTCGGCGTCGCCGGTCTTTACCATCAGGCCGGCGTGGAACAGCGGCTTCGCGGCGAGGCGGCGCGCCACCTTCGGGTTCGCGTCCGGCCGGCCGGCAAGGTAGGCGGCCGCATACGCGTCGAGGCGATCGCTCGACTCCGGATTGGTCGAGCAGGACCGGCACCGCGAGGTCGAGGTCGCGCAGGCGCTGCGCCGCGGCCACGATCCGTTCATCGGCGACTTCGGGGAAAACCACCCGCAGCCGCCGGCCGCGAATCCGCGCGCAACAGGTCGCGAGAGCGTTCACCGCGGCGCCATGCCGACGTCAGTCGCCCTTGGCCGCGCGCCGGATGCCGATGACCTCGGGGCCGAGGCCGCCCGCGGCGGCGGCGAGCCCGGTCGCGCGCTCGAGCGCCGGGTCGACGTCGAAGACGGTGTCCCCGTCGGCTTCCTCGCGGCCGGTGGCGCGCACCGCGCTGAAATCGAACAGCGCGCGGTCCAGCAGATGCGACGGGGCGACCTGGGCGAGCGCGCCGAAGATGGAGTCGACGCGTCCCGGGTATTTCTTCTCCCACTCGCGCAGCATCGCGGTGACCTGTCTGCGCTGCAGATGCTCCTGTGAGCCGCACAGATTGCACGGAATGATCGGGAAGGCGTTCTGTTCCGCGAACCGCGCGAGGTCCCGCTCGCGCACGTACGCCAGCGGCCGGATGACGACGTGCCGGCCGTCGTCGGAGACGAGCTTGGGCGGCATGGTCTTCAGCTTGCCGCCAAAGAAGAGATTCAGGAAGAACGTCGCGAGGAGGTCGTCGCGGTGGTGGCCGAGCGCGATCTTGGTCGCACCGATCTCCGTCGCGACGCGATAGATCGCGCCGCGGCGCAGGCGCGAGCACAGCGAGCACAGGGTGCCGCCGTCCGGAATGACGCGCTTGACGACGCTGTAGGTGTCCTGCTCGACGATGCGGAACGGGACGTCGCGCGCCTCGAGGTAGCGGGGGAGCACGTCGGCGGGAAAGCCGGGCTGCTTCTGGTCGAGGTTCATCGCAATCACCTCGAACGGGAAGGGCGCACGCCCTTTGAGACTCAGCAGGATGTCGAGCAGGCCGAAGCTGTCCTTGCCGCCGGATATGCAGACCATGACCCGGTCGTGGGGCGCGATCAGCCCGTAGTCCCCGATGGCCTCGCCGACCTGCCGGCGCAGGCGCTTTTTGAGCTTGTTGGCCTCGAACTCGGCCTTCCGCGGGTCGCGGCGAGCCGCCGTGTAGCCGGCCGCGCCTGCGGCGGGCGATGCTTGCGACGTGTCGGTGGCGGCAGTGTCGTCCATCGGGTCCGTGCATTCTACCGGTGGACACCGCCATTGGCGCTAACATTGGGCCTTTTCCGGAAATCCGGCTCAGGGAGGCCCCCGATGCGCACCATCCTCGTCGCCAATCCGAAAGGCGGCAGCGGCAAGACGACACTCGCCACCAACCTCGCCGGTTGGCTCGCGGGCAAGCGGCAGCGCGTCGTCCTGCGCGACCTCGATCCGCAGCGCTCGTCGACCGAGTGGCTCGGGCGGCGGCCGGCGTTGTTTCCGCGCATCGCCGGACACGCGAAGGAGGTGAGGCACGGTGGCCTGGACGCCGAGCCGGAATGGCGGGTCGTGGATACGCCGGCCGGGCTCTCCGGCGACGATCTGCGGGATGCGGTGCGCCGGGCCGACCTGATGCTCGTGCCGCTGACGCCGTCCGCGTTCGACATGGCCGCGGCGCGGCACTTCCTCGCCGCGATCCACGAGCACAAGGCGATCCGGAAGGGCGGGCTCGCGCTTGGCATCGTCGCGATGCGCGTCGATCCACGCACGCGAAGCGCGAGTGAGCTCGACGCGTTCCTGGCCGAGTTCGACTTCCCGGTCATCGCGCATCTGCGCGACACCCAGGTCTACGTCCACTGCGCGCGCGACGGCGCAACGGTGTTCGATCTGCCCCGATCGCGCGGCGAGCAGGACTGGGACCAGTGGAAGTCGCTGACGCGCTGGATCGCGCGCCATGCCGCGCCGAAGGGTTGAAACGTCCACGGCAGGTGCGCGCAATGCAGCGGTGTCGCGCCGGTTGCGGCAATCGCCGCTGACCCGCAGAATCCGCGGATGACGGACCTCGCGCACCTGCGCAAGAGCTACGAGCGCGCCGAGCTCGACGAAACGCATTCGGCGAGCGCTCCATTGCCGCAGCTCGAGCGTTGGCTGCACGAGGCGATCACGGCCGAGCTGCCCGAGCCCACCGCGATGACGCTCGCGACGGTCGGCGCGGACGGACGACCTTCGACGCGGGTCGTGCTGCTGAAGCGTTGCGATGCGCGCGGCTTCGTCTGGTACACGAACTACGAAAGCCGCAAGGCGCAGGAGCTTGCGGCCAACCCGCAGGCGGCGCTGCAGTTCCACTGGGTCGAGCTGGAGCGCGTCGTGCGCATCGAGGGCCGCGTCGAGAAGACCGACGCCGAGGATTCCGACGCCTACTACCGGACGCGGCCGCTCGACTCGCGGATCGGGGCCTGGGCGTCGCCGCAGAGCCGGGTGATCGCGTCGCGCGCCGTCCTCGTGGCCGAAGCGGCGCGTATCGGCGCCAAGTTCCTGCTCGACCCGCCGCGGCCTCCGTACTGGGGCGGCTACCGGCTGGTCCCGGACACGTTCGAATTCTGGCAGGGACGCCGGAGCCGCCTCCACGACCGTCTGCGCTACACGCTGCAGGCCCACGGCGCCTGGCTGCGGCAGCGGCTGGCGCCCTGACGCTGCAATCCCCCGCTGCGGCCATCGTTGCCGTGACCTTGTCGGCACCCCCGTCCGGCGCGCGACGCCCGCGGACTCCACGCTGCCGATAAATTGATTGGCGATCCACGGAACTCCTGTTACGATTTCCCCGTTACCGGAGAGGGACATTCGGCGCAACGCCGATCCCGGCGACTGAACACCCGCTCAACCCGCTCATCCCCATAGGAGGCGACCATGCCCAGCTTGGCCCGATTCCGGCTCGCGACGACGCTGCTGCTTTCACTGCTGGTCGGCGTGTTCGCCGTCGGCGCGTCGGCGCAGACCGTAACCAAGATCAAGTACGCGTTGGGTGACGTCATTTCAATCGACGAGCTGCCGCTGCTCGTTGCCGTGGAGCATGCGAAAAAGCGCGGCGTCGAGGTCGAGGTCATAGCGTTCAAGAACGAGGACATCGCCACTCAGGCGGTGATCAACGGACAAGCAGACATCGGTCAGGGCACTCCCTATTCCGCCCTCGAGAACGTAAACGTGCCGATCCGGTTCTTCTATCAGATGAGCACGCTGCAGTTCTTTCCGATCGTGAACAAGGACGACTACAAGGGGTGGAAGGATCTCGACGGCCAGGACGATCGCGGTGCAAGGCCGCGGCTCGGGAACCGAGGCGATCATGAATCTCATGGCCAAGGAGCACGGCATCAAGTACAAGAGCGTGAGTTACGTACCCGGTTCCAACGTGCGCGCGCTCGCGCTGCTGAAGGGCAACATCAAGGCCTCGATCCTGGACGCCACCAACAAGAACCTGGTGATGAAGGAAGCGCCCGGCAAGTTCATCGTGCTGCCCCTGGGACAGGTGAAGGCCAGCGACGAGTCGCTGTTCGGCACGAAGGCCTATCTGGAGAAGAACCAGGCTGCCCTCGCGATCTTCGTGGAAGAGCTGATCAAGGTCAACCGCGCCATCAATGCGAATCCCAATTCGATGCTGGACGAGCGGACGAAGCTCGGCCTGCTGAAGGACATTCCGCCCAAGCTCGATGGCGAGATCCTTCCCTACCTGCAGGAAGGGGTCGCCAACGGCATCTTCCCCAACGACGGCGGAGGCGAGCACGCGGCCAGGACCGATCTGGAGTTCTTCCGGCTCGCGGGCGCGCTCAAGGGCGAGAACCTGAAGGTGGACGACTTCTGGTACTTCGCTCCGCTCAAGTCGGCGCTCGCCGTCGTCAAGTGAGCGCGGATCGGACGCCAACGCCGCATTCTTGCGGTGTCGCGCGCCCCGCCCCGGCTGCGCCCGAGGACCCACGTCGAGACCTGAAACGCAGGTGACGAGCGCGCCCCGCGCTGCCAGCCACGTTGCCTGGCAGCTCCTTTCGTTCGTGCTCTTCTTCGGCCTCTGGGAGCTGGCGGGGCGCTGGCCGATCAGCGCGGCTTTCCCCCCGTTCAGCCGGACGTTGCCGGCGCTGTGGCAGATGATCGCGGATGGGAGTCTCGGCAGCGCCTATCTGCTCACGCTGCAGCCGCTCGTCATCGGCATCGTGCTGTGCGGTGTGGCCGGCATCGGCTTCGGCATCGGCATGGGGCTGTCGCGCACCGTCGAGTGGTTCTCGCTGCCGGTGTTCATCATCCTGCAGGCAGCGCCGATGGCCGCGATCATCCCGCTCATCACCTTCTACTACGGAATCGGGCTGGCAGCGAAGGTGGTGGCGGTGGTGCTGCTGGCCGCGCCGGTGATCGTGATGAATTCGTACAAGGGGATCCGCAACACCCACCCGTCGCTGATCCAGATGTCCCGCTCATTCCTGGGCACCCGACGGCAGGAGGTGACGAAGATCATCCTGCCGCACGCCGGCGCGCTGATCTTCACCGGACTTCGGCTGGGGGTCGCGATGGGCTTCATCGGAGTCGTGATCGCGGAGCTCCTGATCACGCCCACCGGCATCGGTGACCTGATCAGCTATTACAGCTCGGTGGCCGATTATCCGAAGATGTTCGCGGCGATCGGCTCGATCATCGCGGTTGCGGCAGTCGCGATCCACGCGCTCGAGCGATTGGAGCGGCGCCTGTTCCCGCCCGAGATGCGCGGAGCCTGACGATGCAGGACGAGGCGATCGTCGAGGTCAAGGGAATCGGCAAGACCTACGAGGGGGGCACGGAGGCCCTGAAGGACGTCAGCCTGGCCTTTCCCCGCGGCAAGCTGAGCACCCTGCTGGGACCGAGCGGCTGCGGGAAGACGACACTGCTCAAGATCATTGCCGGCCTGATCCCGCACGATGCCGGCGAGATCTGGGTCAAGGGGAAAAAGGTCGACGGACCGGGACCGGAGCGTGCCTTCGTGTTCCAGGACTTCGCGCTCCTGCCCTGGGCCGATGTGCTGCGCAACGTCGCCTTCGGCCTGGAGCTGCGCGGCGTTCCCCGCGCCGAGCGCGAGGAGGTCGCGCGCCGCTACATCGCCGAGGTCGGCCTCAAGGGCTTCGAGTCGAGCCATCCGAATCGGCTATCCGGCGGCATGAAGCAGCGAGTGGGGCTCGCCCGCGCGCTGGCGGTCGACGCCGACATCATCCTGATGGACGAGCCGTTCTCATCCGTCGACGAGCAGACGCGGCGCAAGTTCCAGGAGGACCTGCTGGACATGCTGCGCCATCGGCAGAAGACCGTGATCTTCGTCACGCACAGCATCGAGGAAGCGGCCTACCTCTCGGATCAGATCGCGCTGCTGTCGCCGCGTCCCGGCACGGTATCGCGGATCATCCGCCCGAATGTCGACCACGCCCGCAGCGCCGACGCGATCCGGCGCGACCGGAATTACCTCGACACGGTGGATGAAATCTGGCAGATCCTGAAGCAGTACGTCGCCTGATCGGCGGAGTCGTCGACGATGACACTGTTCGGCCGAAAGATTCCTGTCATCTTCTCGCTGGTGATCTGGTTCATCGCCTGGGAGCTGATCGGCCAGGCGAAATTATCGCTCATTATCCCGCCGTTCACTCGCGTGATCGCCGCGGCGTTCACGATCCTGCCCACCGGGAAGTTCAGTGCCGCCGCGATCGTCTCACTGCGCTCCTTCGGGATCGGCATGGCGCTCGCCATCCTCGTCGGCCTCCCGGTCGGCATCGTGATGGCGCGCGTGCGGGGCGTGGGCCGGATACTCGGCATGTGGGTCAACATCTTCGTCAGCGCGCCGATCTCCGCGCTCGTCCCGCTGCTGATGGCGGTGGTCGGGATCGGCGAAACCACCGTGGTGGTGACGGTGTTCCTGTTTGCCGTGTTCGTGATCATCCTCGACACGCAGGTCGGGGTGACGCAATGCCGACCGGTCGCTGGTGGACATGGCCCGCTCGTTCGGCGCGCGGCGCCGGCAGATCTACACCAAGGTGCTGATCCTGAGCGCGCTACCGGAGATTCTTGCCGGGCTGCGTCTCGGCGCGATCCGCGGCGTGAAGGGTGTCGTCATAGGGCAGTTGCTGGTCGCGATCATCGGCGTGGGCGAGCTCTTCGAGCTCTACTCGCAGCATTTCCTGATGGAGGAATTCTGGGCGCTCGTGGTCGTGGTCTTCCTGTTCGCCTTTGCGGTTTCGGAGGGGATTGCCGCGCTCGAGCGCCGCGTCGAATACTATGCGAGCACCCGCTGAGAGCATCCTGATTTTTTCGTTCCCGTTCCGGCAGCACTTCCAATCATCACTCGGAGAAACGCCATGGTCTATGTCATTCCCGCACCACCGACACCCGCACTCGACGTCATGGGGACCGATGCGAAATTCCCCGTTCGCCGCATCTACTGTGTCGGGCGCAATTACGCCGAGCATGCGCGTGAAATGGGTCACGATCCGACCCGCGAGCCGCCGTTCTTCTTCCAGAAGCCGGCCGATGCGCTGCTCGTGAACGGTGGCGATTTTCCCTATCCGGCGAAGTCGAGCGACGTGCATCATGAAATCGAGCTGGTCGTCGCCCTCGGCAAGGGCGGCAAGGACATCGAGACGGCGAACGCGCTCGATCACGTCTACGGCTACGCCGTCGGCATCGACATGACCCGGCGCGATCTGCAGGGCGAAGCGAAGAAGCTCGGGCGGCCATGGGAGGTCGGCAAGGCATTCGAGCTGTCCGCGCCGTGCTCGGCCGTCGTGCCGGCGAGCAAGATCGGACACCCGGCAAAGGGCGCCATCTGGCTGACGGTCAACGGCGAGCCGCGCCAGCGCGGCGACCTCGCGCAGCTCATCTGGAGCATTCCGGAGGCCCTGGCGCATCTGTCGAGCTACTTCACGCTGGCGCCGGGCGATCTGTTGTTCACCGGCACGCCCGCGGGCGTCGGTGCCATCAAGCGCGGCGATCGGCTCAAGGGCGGGGTCGACGGCGTCGGCGAGATCGAGGTCCGCGTGGTGTGAGCGGAAGGCGACTGCCCGGCGCGCGCTTGTTGTACGGCGGTGGCGCGGGCCGGGCGCCGGGCGGACCGGAGTGGCGGCAGGCGAATGGCGCCCCGCTGCGGCTTACATGCGCTCGATCATGGCCTTGCCGAAGCCGGAGCAGGACACCTGGGTGGCGCCGGGCATCAGCCGCGCGAAGTCGTAGGTCACAACTTTGTCGGCGATCGCCCGCTCGAGGCTTAGCGTGATGCGCTGCGCCGCCTCCTTCCAGCCCATGTGCACCAGCATCATCTCGGCCGACAGGATCTCGGAGCCGGGGTTCACGTAGTCCTTGCCCGCGTATTTCGGCGCGGTGCCGTGGGTCGCCTCGAACATGGCGACCGTGTCGGACAGGTTCGCGCCCGGCGCGATGCCGATGCCGCCCACCTGCGCGGCGAGCGCGTCGGAGATGTAGTCGCCGTTGAGGTTGAGCGTGGCGATGACGTCGTACTCCTCCGGGCGCAGCAGGATCTGCTGCAGGAAGGCGTCGGCGATGGCGTCCTTGATGACGATCTCGCGGCCGCTCTTCGGGTTCGTCAGCCGGCACCAGGGGCCCCCGTCGATCGGCTGCGCGCCGAACTCCCGTTGCGCCAGCGCGTAGCTCCAGTCGCGAAAGCCCCCTTCGGTGAACTTCATGATGTTGCCCTTGTGCACGATCGTCATCGACTTGCGGTCGTTGTCGATCGCATACTGCAGCGCCTTGCGCACCAGCCGCTCGGTGCCTTCGCGCGACACCGGCTTGATGCCGATGCTGGAGGTGGCCGGAAAGCGGATCTTCTTGACCCCCAGCTCCCGGATCAGAAAGTCGATGACCTTCTTCGCCCCCTCGGACTCGGCCTCCCATTCGATGCCGGCATAGATGTCCTCCGAGTTCTCCCGGAAGATCACCATGTCGGTCTTCTCCGGCGCCTTGACCGGGCTGGGCACCCCGGCGAAGTAGCGCACCGGGCGCAGGCACACGTACAGGTCGAGCTGCTGGCGCAGCGCCACGTTGAGCGACCGGATGCCCCCGCCCACCGGCGTGGTCAGCGGGCCCTTGATCGACACCACATACTCCTTGACGATCGCCAGCGTCTCCTCGGGCAGCCACACGTCGGGACCGTAGACCCGGGTCGACTTCTCGCCGGCGTAGACCTCCATCCAGTGAATCCGGCGCCGGCCGCCGTAAGCCTTGGCCACCGCCGCGTCCACGACCTCGATCATCACCGGCGTAATATCCAGGCCGGTGCCGTCGCCCTCGATGTACGGGATGATCGGGTTGTCCGGAACGTTGAGACTGAAATCCTTGTTGACCGTGATCTTCCGGCCACCGGCCGGGACCTTGACGTGCTGAACCATGGATTCTCCTGAAGGGGTCTGGCAGAACTTTGAACGGTAAGGGAAGTGGAAACGATCGGCGCCGCTCTGGAATTTCTATGGCAGACGGCGCATGATTTCAGGCTCGACGCACCGCGTCGATGGCCAGCACAGCGGAATCCCGGGCGCCATGCCCGGCTGCAATCAGTTCATCCATCCGCGCGGCGACCGCGGGCAGCGTCGCCAATGGCAGGCCGCCGGAAGTCTCGAGCATCAGTCGCACATCCTTGCGCGCCATGACCAGCTCGAAACTCGGAGTGAAGTCGCCCGTTGCCATGCTCTTCCCGCGTCGCGCGACGATCGCATTCATGTCGAGAGCGCCAAGCAATCCGACGGCGTCACCGGCATCGACGCCGCACGCCTTCGCCAGGGTGAGGACGTCGGCCATCACGGCAGAGACGCCGATGATCATGGCATTGCCCAGCAGCTTGTTGACGGCGGCGAGATCGGTGCGCTCGCCCAGGTAGTCGAGGCGCCCTGTCATCCTGGCGAGGTCGGCCTGGACACTTTCGAAGAGCGCCCGCGGCCCTGTGACCACCATCAGGCCCTGCGCATTGCGCGCGGCGGGCGGCCCCATGAAGACGGGACAGTGCAGGTACTTCACCGCTTGCGCTTGCAGCCGCTCGGCCCGCTCTGCGGTGAGTCTCGGCAACGTCGTCGTGTGATCGATCAGTATCGCGTCAGCGGAAAGTCCGGAGCGCGCAGCCGCTATGACCTCCTCAACGACCACGTCATCCTTCAGCACGAGATGCACCCGCGATGCGCCTCGCACCGCTGCGGCCGGAGTCGTGGCAGCCCTGACGCCGAACTTGGCGAGGGCCAGGACCTTGTCCGGCGAACGGTTCCACGCGGTGACCGTGTCACCGCGCTTGACCGCAGCTTCCGCGAATGCGCTGCCAAGCAAGCCCGTGCCGAGAAATGCGATGTGCGCCATGGTCGTTATCCCGAAAAGGTTGCGTGCCTCGAGCCGTGAAGGCGGCGGGCGCGACCCGGTGCGCCGCGCGACCGACGAGGATGGGGCGTCATTTCTTCGGCGCGGCGGCTTCCTGCGCC
Source organism: uncultured beta proteobacterium (assembly GCA_963823215.1). Classification (GTDB taxonomy): domain Bacteria; phylum Pseudomonadota; class Gammaproteobacteria; order Burkholderiales; family Casimicrobiaceae; genus CAIWHR01. The sequence goes on along the minus strand of CAWGKT010000007.1, from coordinate 90,137 downwards.
GCCTCGACAGCCTTGGCCGCGGCGTCCTTCGTGGCATCGGCGGCCTTGCCTGCCGCGTCCGCGGTTGCGGTAGCGGCTTCCTTCGTTGCCGCCTGTGCCGCTTCACCGGCTTTCGCAGCCGCTTCCTTGGCCTTGGCGGCAGCTTCCGTCGCGGCTTTCTTCGCGGCGTCGGCGGCGGTGCTGGATTCCTTGCCGCAGGCGGTGAGCGTGGCGCCGACGGCCAGGGCAGTCAATACGATGAGCAAACGGGAGCGCATGGCGTTCTCCTTGAGTTCGGTTGTGCGTGGGAGCGATCCTGGCCGGGCCTGACCGGGTGGCTTGCGGGCTGCCGCCAACGTGCAATTGTACGTCAGCCATGGTCGCAAATTCACAGCGAAGTGTCCTCGCCTTCGGGGTAGTGCAATTTTCGCGCGATCGCTTTCGCATCGAGCCGCGCGACCCAGACGAAGACGATTGCGAAAACGGCGCCCGCGAAGGCTGCCATCGTGAGCGTGAGCGGATAGACGGTTCCGTCGTACGACGCGCCGATCCAGACACCGGTCAGCGCCGCCACGGCCATGACCGAGAACCCGAACAGGCCGGCCGCGGCGCCGGCGTGCCGCGGGAACGGAGCGACGCTGCTGACCTGTCCGCAGGGGAAGTTGATGCCGTGCGCCAGAAAATAACCGATGCCCGGCAGGAGCAGTGCCGCCCAATGATGCACCCCGGCGGCGGCCAGTCCTGCCATGGCGAGGCCGCTCGCCAGCGCAAATGTGGCGCCCACCCGGAGCGCGCGCGGGACACTCATGTGCGACAGCAGGCGGCGGCAGAGGATTGTGCCGATCAGGTACCCGCACACGCAGAAGGCGAAGGCGAATCCGAAGTGGGCGGTGGGCACGCCGAGCACGCGGATCAGCACGAGCGATGAGCCCGAAATGAACGCGAAGAGGCCGCCATACGACGCGCTGCTGACCAGCGTGTAGGCCAGGAACTCGGGCGAGCGAAGCACGCGCGTGTAGTTGGCCGCCAGAGTGCGCGGCCGCAGCGCGGCAGGATTGCGCTGCCGATTGGTTTCGATCGGCTTCGCCAGGACCGCCGCCAGCAGGAGCGCGGCGAGCAGCGCGAGCACAATGAAGGCGGCACGATGTCCGAACCGTACTTCCAGGAAGCTGCCGAGGATCGGTCCGACGATGGGGCCGATTGCGAGGATGGTGGACGCCTGCGCCAGCGCCTTCGCCCCGTCCCGCGGCGTGTACACGTCGCGCACGACGGCGCGCGCGACCACGACCGCGGCGCAGCAGCCGACCGCCTGGAACGTGCGCGCCGCGATCAGCAGGCTGATCGACGGCGCCAGCACGCACGCGACGCTCGCCGCGACGTAGAGGCCGAGCCCTCCCGCGAGGACCGGATAGCGTCCGTGCCGGTCCGACAGCGGGCCGGCGACGAGCTGCATCAGGCCGAAGGCCGCCACCCACGCGGACAGCGTGAGCTGGACAGTCTCGACGGACGCCGCGAACGTGAACGCGAGACCCGGCAGCGATGCGAGATAAAGATCCGTGGAGACCGGCTGCAGCATCAGGCAGCAGCCGATCAGCGTCACCAGCATCCGGTTGCCGAAGCCGTGCGGCAAGCCGGGGACGGCCGGTGAGTCGCGCATTCGCGCGCGCCGCTACGCTGCGTTGCCCATCAGCTCCCGCAGCACGAACGGCAGGATCCCGCCGTTGAGGTAGTAATCGACCTCGATGGGCGTATCGATGCGCAGCAGCACCGGAACCGATTGCACGGTGCCGTCCTTGCGGCGAATGGTCAGCGTCACGTCCATCTGCGGCCTGATGCCGGCCTCGATCCCGGTGACGTCGAACGTCTCGTCGCCCCGGATGCCCAGCGAGGCGACCGTGTCCCCGCCCTTGAACTGGCAGGGCAGCACGCCCATGCCGACGAGGTTCGAGCGATGAATGCGCTCGAAGCTCTTCGCGACCACGGCCTTGACGCCCAGGAGCTGCGTGCCCTTCGCCGCCCAGTCGCGCGACGACCCGGTGCCATATTCCTCGCCGCCGAAGACGATCGTCGGCGTGCCCTCCGCGATGTACCTCATCGCCGCGTCGTAGATCGGCAGCTTCGCGCCCGACGGCTGGAACAGCGTGACGCCGCCTTCCTCACGCCCGCCATCGGCCCTGAGCGGCAGCATCATGTTCTTGATCCGGACGTTGGCGAACGTGCCGCGCATCATCACGTCGTGGTTGCCGCGGCGCGAGCCGTAGCTGTTGAAATCGACGACCGCCACGTCGTGCTCGAGCAGATAGACGCCGGCGGGGGATGTCGGCTTGATCGAGCCGGCCGGGCTGATGTGATCGGTCGTCACGGAATCGCCGAATATCCCGAGCGCGCGCGCGCCCTTGATGTCGCCGCTCTTGCCGGTCGCCATCCTGAAGCTCGTCGAAGAATGGCGGCTTCGCGATGTACGTCGACGCCGGCCAGTCGTAGACCTGCCCGGTCGCGCCGGAAATCGTTCCCCACAGCGGATTTGCGTTGCCGACGTCGCCGTAGAGCGCGCGGTAGATCGCCGGGTCCTTGGCGAAGCTCATCACGGCCGCGATCTCGTGCGACGTCGGCCAGAGGTCCTTGAGGTACACCGGACCGCTCGTGCCGATGCCGACCGGCTCGGTCGTCAGATCCTTCAGCACGGTGCCGGCGATGGCATACGCGACGACGAGCGGTGGCGACGCCAGGAAGTTCGCCTTGAGATTCGGGTGGATGCGCGCCTCGAAATTGCGGTTGCCCGAAAGGACCGCCGCACAGACGAGGTCGTTGCCCGTGATCGCCTCGTTGAACTCCGGCCGGAGGTCGCCGGCGTTGCCGATGCACGTCGTGCAGCCGTACGCCGTAACGCCGAAGCCGAGCTGCTCGAGATAGGGCAGGAGGCCGGCTTTGGTCAGGTAGTCGGTGACCACGCGCGAGCCCGGGGCCAGCGACGTCTTGATGTGCGGCTTGACCGTGAGGCCCCTTTCGACCGCCTTCTTGGCGAGCAGGCCCGCGGCGAGCAGGACGCCGGGATTGGAGGTGTTCGTGCACGAAGTGATCGCGGCGATCAGCACGTCGCCGTTGCCGAGATCCACGCCGTCGCGAGTGGTGAGACGCCTGGCGAGGTTCGCGGCAGGCAGGGCGAACCCGTTGTCGGCGACCGGCTTGCTGAAGAGCTCGGTGAACTTCGCCTTGAGGCTCCCGAGCTCGATGCGATCCTGCGGGCGCTTCGGGCCCGCGACGGAGGCCTTGATCGACGCAAGATCGAGCGTCACTACCTTCGTGTAGTCGATGTCGCCGGCCCGGGGAATTCCGTAGAGACCCTGCGCCTTGAAATACGAGGCGAAGGCGTCGAGTTCCGCCGCCGTGCGGCCCGTGGCCTTCAGGTAGTCGACCGTCGCGTCGTCGACGGGGAAGAAGCCCATCGTCGCGCCGTATTCGGGCGCCATGTTGGCGATCGTCGCGCGGTCGGGCACGGCGAGCGACGCCGTGCCCTCGCCGAAGAATTCGACGAACTTGCCGACGACCTTCTCCCGGCGGAGCATTTCCGTGACCGTCAGCACCAGATCGGTCGCAGTGATGCCTTCGTTCAGCCGGCCTTTCAGCTCCACGCCGACGACGTCGGGCGTCAGGAAATAGACGGGCTGGCCGAGCATCCCGGCTTCGGCCTCGATGCCGCCCACGCCCCAGCCGACGACGCCGATGCCGTTGATCATCGTCGTGTGGCTGTCGGTGCCGACCAGCGTGTCGGGATAATAGACTCCGTCCTTTTCGTGCACGCCCCGGGCGAGATACTCGAGGTTCACCTGGTGGACGATCCCGATGCCCGGCGGCACGACCTTGAACGTGTCGAAGGCCTGCATCCCCCATTTCATGAACTCGTAGCGCTCGGCATTGCGCTGGAATTCGAGCTTCATGTTGAGGTCGAGGGCGTCGGGCCGGCGGTAGTAGTCGATCATCACCGAATGGTCGACGACGAGATCGACCGGGACCAGGGGTTCGATCGCCTTCGGATTCCTGCCCATGTCCGCGGCGACGTTGCGCATCGCCGCGAGATCGGCGAGGAGCGGCACGCCGGTGAAGTCCTGCAGCACGACGCGCGCGACGACGAACGGTATTTCGGCCGTGCGCGCGCCGGTGGGGGCCCAGTTGGCGAGTTCCTGCACGTGCTCCTTGGTGACCTTCTTGCCGTCGCAGTTGCGCAGCACGCTCTCCAACACGATGCGGATCGAAACGGGCAGGCGCGAGACGCGGCCGATGCCCGCCTTCTCGAGCGCCGGCAGCGAATGAAAACGGCCTGTCGCGCCGGAGGCGAGCTTGAGTGGCTGAAGGGTGTCGTGCAGGTTGTGCGGCATGGGGTCTCTCATGGTTCGTGTGCGGGGTGGGGTGGTCAGCAATGCTCTGTGCGCGGCCGGTCGATCCGTGGGTCCGAAGCGACGTTGTCGTCGGGGTGGGCGGTCGGCATGGCGGCACCCGCCGCCCGTGCGCGCTTGAGCACGGTCCAGTGGTAACGGTACGACGCGAGGTCGTGCATCTTGCCACCCATGGCCAGCGGCGCCCAATCCGCGGCCTGCGCCGCGGCGAGAATGCCGGCTGCCTCCTCGATCTGCGCCGCGTCGGGTCGCATCGCGCGGAGAATCGGATCGATCTGCGCGGGGTGAATGCTCCACATGCGCAGGAATCCGAATTCCTCGCGCGCCCGGCGCGCGTCGTCGTACACCGCCTGCGGATCGCCGATCGCGCGCGTGATGCCGTGCGCGGGAATGCGATTGTGCGCCAGCGCCGCTGCCACCGTCTCGCACTTCGCGCGGCGAACGAGCGGGTGGTCGAACTGGCCGGGGCTTTCCATGGCCGCGGCGGGAATCGCGCCGTGGTGGGCGCTGACGAAATCCAGCGTGCCGAAGTCGAGGCTCGCCACGCCCGGGAGGGAGGCGATCGCCCAGGCATCGCGCACGGCGCCGTGCGTCTCGACCAGCACGCTCACCGGGATTTCACGGCCGAGGCCGCGGCGGGCATCCTCCAGCGCCAGGGTGTCGAGTAAACGCGCGACATCCGCGGCGCATTCGGCCTTGGGCAGCGTCAGGAAGGCGAGCCGGTCCCCGGCGTCGCCAACGAGAATCTCGAGCTCCGCGCGCCACGACGGATGACGCGTGCCGTGCAGTCGCGCTCCGACGCGGTCGTGCGGGTTGGCGTCGCTCGCAATGAGGGCAGCCAGGGCCCTCGCGTGCTCGAGCTCGCGGCCGACGGGCGCGCCGTCCTCGCAGTCGGCCGCGATGTCGAACGCCGGCCCGCGCTCGGCCTGCAGCGCCATTGCCTTGGCGACATGCTGTGCGTTGCCGGCATAGTGTACGCACGGCGGCCATGCCGGCACCGACCCGGCCTGATCGAAAAGCGCTGCATCGGGCGACAGGCAGGCCGTCATGGAGATCGCGGGCGGGTCCGCCGCACTTCTAGCCGAGCAGCGACGCCACGCCGGCGCGTTCTTCCTCGAGTTCCTTCAGCGTGGCGTTCATCCGCTCGCGCGAGAACTCGTCAATCGGAAGGTCCGCCACGCGCGTGTACTCGCCACCGGCGGTCGTCACTGGGACGCCGTAGATCACGTCCTCCGGAATGCCATAGCTTCCGTCCGAGGGCACGCCCATGGTTGCCCATTTGCCCTGCGTGCCCAGCACCCAATCGCGCATGTGGTCGATTGCCGCGTTGGCGGCCGAGGCCGCCGACGACAGGCCGCGCGCCGCGATGATCGCCGCGCCACGCTTGCCGACAGTGGGCAGGAAGACAGTGCGGTTCCAGTTCTCGTCGTTGATCATCGCCTTCACCGATTGGCCGTCGGCGGTCGCGAAGCGGTAGTCCGCGTACATCGTCGGCGAGTGATTGCCCCACACGCAGAGCTTCTCGATCGAGCCGACGGGCTTGCCGGTCTTCGCCGCGAGCTGCGACAGCGCGCGGTTGTGGTCGAGGCGGAGCATCGCGGTGAAATTCCTCTTCGGCAGCGACGGTGCTGACTTCATCGCGATGTAGGCGTTGGTATTGGCCGGATTGCCGACGACGAGCACGCGGATGCTCGCGGGCGGCGACGGCGTCGAGCGCCTTGCCCTGCTCGATGAAGATCTTCGCGTTCTCCATCAGCAGGTCCTTGCGCTCCATGCCGGGCCCGCGCGGCTTGGCGCCGACCAGAAGCGCGTAATCGGCGTCCTTGAACGCAACCTTCGGGTCCCCGGTGCCGGTCATGCCGGCCAGCAGCGGAAACGCCGAATCCTCGAGCTCCATCATCACTCCCTGCATCGCGGCCTGCGCCTTGTCCATGGGCAGCTCGAGCAGCTGGAAGATGACCGGCTGGTCCTGGCCCAGCATCTCCCCTGTCGCAATGCGGAACAGCAGGGAATATCCGATCTGGCCGGCGGCACCGGTGACTGCAACGCGGACGGGTTTTTTCATGGTGGGCTCCGTGGGAGGGAAAGGTGAGATGCACGACTACGATTCGGACGATCGTCGAGCGAGCGTAGCGCAATGTCCACCACCCGGATGTTGCGTTGCGTCAAAGGGGGACGCTTCAATCAGGGGCATTCTTGCCGCAACTTTCGATGCCGGTGTGTCGATTCTAGGCCCGTTGCTGATCGCGTGTCAATCAAGTCATATATCTTTTACATGATAAAAGACATAAGATAGACATCAGCTTCGCCGGTAGCCGATAATGGCGGCTTCGGGCGCGGCTCCGAGCATCGGCCGAACCCGCCTTCCGCTGTGTCGTCCGCGGACGCGACTGCCACGGCCGAAACTCATGTCGAACCGCTGCGCCGTCATTCCAGCCGCTCTACCTGCAGATCAAGGCGCTGCTCGAGCGGAGCCTCGACGCCGGTGAATGGCCGCCCGGCGGCGGCGCATCCCAGCGAGAACGTCCTGGCGGTGCGGTTCGGCGTCTCGCAGGGGACCGTGCGCAAGGCCATCGACGCGCTGGCGACGGACAACCTCGTCGTCCGCCGGCAGGGCAAGGGCACGTTCGTGGCGACGCACACCGAGGAGAAGTCGTCGCTGTTCCGCTTCCTGCGCATCCGCCGCAACGACGGCCAGCGACGAGTATCCCGGAAGCCGCCTCCTCGACGTCCGCCGCGGCAGGGCGTCGGCGGAGATGGCCCGGCTGCTCGACCTGAAGCCGGGCGACCCCGTCATCCTGCTTCGCCGCGTGCTGGAATATTCGGGCGAGCCGGTCGTCCTCGACGAGATCACGCTGCCGGGGGCGCTCTTCAAGGGGCTGACCAGGTCCCGGGCCGAGGCGTACCAGGGCTCGATGTACAGCCTCTTCGAGACCCAGTTCGGCGTGCGGATGCTGAAGGCGCAGGAAAAGCTCCGCGCGGTGCCCGCGGACGCCGCCAGCGCGCGGATCCTGCAGGTCCGGCCGGGCGACCCGCTGCTTGCCGTCGACCGGGTGACGTTGACCTATGGCGATCGGCCGGTCGAATGGCGGCGCGGTCTGTGCACGACGAGGCGCCACCATTACGTCAACGAGCTGGGCTGATGTGTTTCCGCCAAATCCCGATTGCGGGCCGTTGGCTCAAAGTGCGCGCAGCACGCTATAATTTGCTGCTGCTACGCACAATGGGGACGGCGGCCCGGATCGGTGTCTCGCCGCGACTCGATGTGCCCGCTTGCCGATCCCTGCGGATCGGATCCATGCCCGGTCGACGATTTGAATCGTGAAGCAACGCCCGGTCTACCTCGACCTGCCGCGCATCCGGCTGCCGTTGCCGGGGATCGTGTCGATCCTGCATCGGGTGTCCGGCGCCGCTGCTGTTCCTTGCCGGCATCCCGCTGCTGCTCGCCGGTGTCGCCGAGAGCCTCGCATCGCCCGAGTCGTATGCGGACCTGAAGGCAGCATTCGCGCATCCGGTCGCGAAGCTCGCGCTGGTCGGTTTCGTCTGGGCCTACCTGCACCACTTCTGCGCCGGCATCCGCTACCTGCTGCTCGACCTGCATCGGGGCATCGACCTCGAGCCCGCGCGCCGGTCGAGCGCCGTCGTGCTCGTCGTGAGCGTGGCGTTGACGCTGATCGTCGGGAGTGCGCCTGTGGTGAGCGCGCCGGCAGGCGGTCGGGGCGCACTACGGCCTCATGGACTGGCTGATCCAGCGGCTGACCGCCGTGATCATGGCGGTCTACACGCTGCTCGTGCTCGGCATCGCGCTCTGGAACGGCGGCATCGACTACGCGCTGTGGACCGCGCTGTTCGCCCACGGCGGCGTTCAGGCTCGCGTCGTTCCTGTTCATGGTCGCGCTGCTCTACCACGCGTGGATCGGCGTGCGCGACATCCTACATGGACTACATCAAGCCCGTCGGCGTGCGCCTGCCGCTGGAGACGATCGTCGGTCGTCGTGCTGATCGCCTACCTCGGCTGGACGATCCAGATGTTGTGGGGCGACGGCCCGTGAAGCTCCCCGTGCGCAAGTTCGACGCGATCGTCGTCGGCGCCGGCGGCGCCGGCATGCGCGCATCGCTGCAGCTCGCCGAGGCGGGACTCTCGGTGGCGGTGCTCTCCAAGGTGTTCCCGACGCGCTCGCACACGGTCGCGGCGCAGGGCGGCATCGGCGCCTCGCTCGGCAACATGTCCGAGGACAGCTGGCTCTGGCACATGTACGACACGATCAAGGGCTCCGACTGGCTCGGCGACCAGGACGCGATCGAGTACATGTGCAGGATGGCGCCGCAGGTCGTCTACGAGCTCGAGCACTTCGGCATGCCGTTCGACCGCAACGCCGACGGCACGATCTACCAGCGGCCGTTCGGCGGCCACTCGGCGAACTTCGGCGAGAAGGCGGTGCAGCGTGCCTGCGCCGCCGCCGACCGCACCGGCCACGCGCTGGTGCACACGCTCTACCAGCGCAACGTCCGCGCCAACACCCAGTTCTTCGTCGAATGGATGGCGCTCGACCTCATCCGCGACGCCGACGGCGACGTGCTGGGCGTCGTCGCGATGGAGATGGAGACCAGCGAGGTCGTGATCCTGCAGGCGAAGGCGACGATGTTCGCGACCGGCGGCGCCGGCCGCATCTTCGCGGCGTCGACCAATGCGTTCATCAACACCGGCGACGGTCTCGGCATGGCGGCGCGCGCCGGGATTCCGCTGCAGGACATGGAGTTCTGGCAGTTCCACCCGACCGGCGTCGCCGGCGCGGGCGTGCTGATCACCGAGGGCGTGCGCGGCGAGGGCGGCATCCTGCTCAACTGCAACGGCGAGCGCTTCATGGAGCGCTACGCGCCGAACCTCAAGGACCTCGCGTCGCGCGACGTCGTCAGCCGGTCGATGGACCAGGAGATCAAGGAAGGCCGCGGCTGCGGACCGCACAAGGACTACGTGCTGCTGAAGCTCGACCACCTCGGTCCGGAAGTGATCCTGAAGCGGCTGCCGTCGATCCGCGAGATCGCGCTCAAGTTCGCGAACGTCGACTGCATCCGGGAGCCGATCCCGGTCGTGCCGACGATCCACTACCAGATGGGCGGCATCCCGACCAACATTCACGGACAGGTGGTCGCGCCGAAGCAGGGCGACTACAAGGCGGTCGTCAACGGCCTGTACGCGGTCGGCGAGTGCGCGTGCGTGTCGGTGCACGGCGCCAACCGGCTCGGCACCAATTCGCTGCTCGACATCATCGTGTTCGGGCGCGCGGCCGGCAACTTCATCGTCGAGCAGAACCTGCAGCGCGCGCCGCACAAGCCGCTGCCGGCGGATGCGGCGGACGCCGCGCTCGCCCGGCTTGCGCGGCTCGACGGCGCGACGTCCGGCGAATCGGTGGCGGAGGTCGCCAGCGACCTGCGCAAGGTGATGCAGGCGCACTGCGGCGTGTTCCGCAACCAGGAGCTGCTGACCGAGGGCGTCGCGCAGGTGATGGAGATCGAGGAGCGCGTCGAGCGCACCGCGATCAAGGACAGGAGCCGGACGTTCAACACGGCGCGCGTCGAGGCGCTCGAGCTCGACAACCTGATCGAGACGGCCAAGGCGACCGTGGTGTCGGCGCGAAGCGCGGCGGGAGTCGCGCGGCGCGCAGGCGCGCAGCGACTACCCGAACCGCGACGACGCGAACTGGCTCAAGCACACGCTGTGGTACCGCGACGGCAACCGCCTCGACTACAAGCCGGTGAACCTGAAGCCGGTGTCGGTGGAAGCGTTTCCGCCGAAGGCCCGCACCTATCTGATCGGCACCCGATGAAATTCCGCATCTACCGCTACGACCCGGAAAAGGACGCCGAAGCCGTACGTCCAGGACTACGACGTCGCGCTCGATCCGCACGACCGGATGCTGCTCGACGCGCTGATCCGGCTGAAGGCGGTCGACGACACGCTGTCGTTCCGGCGCAGCTGCCGCGAGGGCGTCTGCGGCTCGGACGCGATGAACATCAACGGCAAGAACGGCCTCGCCTGCGTCACCAACCTCAACGACCTCAAGGAGCCGGTCGAGCTGCGGCCGCTGCCCGGGCCTGCCCGTGATCCGCGACCTGATCGTGGACATGAGCCAGTTCTTCAAGCAGTACCACTCGATCAAGCCGTACCTCGTCAACGATTCGCCCGCGCCGGAGAGGGAGCGGCTGCAGTCGCCCGAGGACCGCGAGGAGCTCGACGGGCTCTACGAGTGCATCCTCTGCGCGTGCTGCTCGACCGCCTGCCCGTCGTTCTGGTGGAATCCGGACAAGTTCGTCGGTCCTGCCGGCCTGCTCGCCGCCTATCGCTTCATCGCGGACTCGCGCGACCAGGCGATCGGCGAGCGCCTCGACAATCTCGAGGACCCGTACCGGCTGTTCCGCTGCCACACGATCATGAACTGCGTCGACGTCTGCCCGAAGGGGCTCAACCCGACGAAGGCGATCGGCAAGATCAAGGACATCATGGTCAAGCGGGCGGTGTAGCGCCGAACGCAGGCTGAAGCGAAACCGCTACGCACGATGTCTCGCGATTCACGCCAATGCGCACGCCGCGACGGGACCGGAGCTCGACGCCGCCTGCGCTGGCGCTGCCGGCGGGGCATGCTGGAGAACGACCTGATCCTGGCGCGGTTCCTCGACGCGCGGCGGCACGTCGATGTCTGCCGGCGAGGTCGCGGCGCTCGACCGGCTGCTCGATCTCGCCGACGACGAACTGTGGGATCTGCTCGCGGGTCGCGCGGAGCCGGCGGACGCGGACGTTGCGCCCGCTGCTGGCGGCGCTGCGCGCGGCGTGAACCGGGTCTGCGCGGGACACGAACGAGCCACAACCGAGGGCCGACAAGCGGACGATCGGCCGACAGAAGGTGATAGGAGGCGTAATCGACCGGCGGAACCGCTGCCGAACGAACAACCTGGATGGAGCCAACATCATGAACGACCGCACCGCAAGCCTGACCTTCTCCGATGGATCACCGGCCGTCACCTTTCCGATCCTGAAGGGCACCGTGGGACCGGACGTCATCGACATCCGGACGCTGTACGGCAAGACCGGCAAGTTCACCTTCGACCCGGGCTTCCTGTCGACCGCGTCGTGCAACTCGACGATCACCTACATCGACGGCGACAAGGGCGAGCTCCTCTACCGCGGCTATCCGATCGAGGAGCTCGCGGTCAAGTGCGACTTCATGGAGGTCTGCCACCTGCTGCTCTACGGCGAGCTGCCGAACCCGGCGCAGAAGAAGGAGTTCGCCGGCCGCGTGACCAAGCACACGATGGTCAACGAGCAGATGCAGGCCTTCCTGAGCGGCTTCCGCCGGGATTCCCATCCGATGGCGGTGATGACCGGGCTGGTCGGCGCGCTGTCGGCGTTCTACCCCGACTCGATCAACCTGCACGACGCGAACCAGCGCGACATCTCGGCGATCCGCCTGATCGCCAAGATGCCGACGCTGGTCGCGATGGCGTACAAGTACTCGGTCGGCCAGCCGTACATGTACCCGCGCAACGACCTCTCCTACGCCGCGAATTTCATGCGGATGATGTTCGCGACGCCGTGCGAGGACTACAAGTCGAACGACGTGCTGGTGCGGGCGATCGACCGGATCTTCATCCTGCACGCCGACCACGAGCAGAACGCGTCGACGTCGACGGTGCGGCTGTGCGCGTCGTCCGGCACCAACCCGTTCGCGGCGATCGCCGCCGGGCGTGGCCTGCCTGTGGGGTCCCGCGCACGGCGGCGCCAACGAGGCCTGCCTCAGCATGCTGGGCGACATCCAGGCCAACGGGCGGCGTCGCGAAGATCGGCGAGTTCATCACCAAGGTCAAGGACAAGAACAGCACCGTCAAGCTGATGGGCTTCGGCCACCGCGTCTACAAGAACTACGACCCGCGCGCGAAGCTGATGCGCGAGACCTGCCACGAGGTGCTGGAGGCGCTCGGGCTGCACGACGACCCGCTGTTCAAGCTGGCGATGGCGCTCGAGAAGATCGCGCTCGAGGACGACTATTTCGTGTCGCGCAAGCTGTATCCGAACGTCGACTACTACTCCGGGATCGTGCAGAAGGCGATCGGCATCCCGGTGCCGCTGTTCACCGCGATCTTCGCGCTGGCGCGCACCGTCGGCTGGATCGCGCAGCTGAACGAGATGATCGCCGATCCGGAATACAAGATCGGCCGGCCGCGCCAGCTCTTCACCGGCGCGACGCGGCGGTCGGTCGATGCCGATCGCGACAGCGGTGACGCGAGCCGGGCGCGCACCGCGTGGCGCGGCTGCGCGCCGGGCGCCGGGTCGCGCATCGCGCGGCGCGCGGCCACGACCGTGAGGACCGGCAACGATGAGCACGCTGCAGCGAGTACGCAAGCGACGAGCACGCTGTTCGGCGGCAACGCGCCGTTCATCGAGGAGCAGTACGAGCGCTACCTCGCGGATCCCGCGGCGCGGTCGCGCCGACTGGCGCGCGCTACTTCGACTCGCTGCGCGGCGGCGCCGCCGACGTCGCGCACGCGCCGGTGATCGAGTCGTTCATCCAGCTCGCGAAGAGCCGCAAGGTCGCCGCGCGCGATGGTCGACGCGTCGACGATGCACAAGCAGGTGCTCGTGCTGCAGATGATCGGCCGCTTTCGCACGCTGGGCATGTTCCACGCCGACCTCGACCCGCTGCAGCGGCAGGAGAAGCCCTACCTCGCCGATCTCGACCTCGCCGCCTACGGCTTCACCGCCGCGGACATGGACACCGAGTTCGACGTCGGCTCGTTCAAGGCCGGCGCGGAGCGGATGCGCCTCTCGCGACCTGATCCAGGCGCTGAAGGACACCTACTGCCGCACCTTCGGCGCCGAGTACATGTACGTCAACGACACGGCGACCAAGCGCTTCGTCCAGACGCGCCTCGAGCCGATCCGCTCGCGGCCGACGTATCCCGCCGAGCAGCGCCGGCACATCCTCGAGCGGCTGACCGCCGCCGAGACGCTCGAGCGCTACCTGCACACGAAGTACGTCGGCCAGAAGCGCTTCTCGGGCGAGGGCGGCGAGACGATGATCCCGATGCTCGACCACCTGATCCAGATCGCGGGGGCGGTCGGCGTGCAGGAGACGGTGATCGGCATGGCGCACCGCGGGCGCCTCAACGTGCTCGTCAACACGCTGGGCAAGATGCCGGCCGATCTGTTCTCCGAGTTCGAAGGCAGGCACACCGAGGAGCTCCTCGCCGGCGACGTCAAGTACCACCAGGGCTTCTCGTCGGACGTCGTCACGCCGGGCGGGCCGATGCACCTGACGCTCGCGTTCAACCCGTCGCACCTCGAGGCGGTCAATCCGGTCGTCGAGGGCTCGGTGCGCGCGCGCCAGCATCGCCGCGGCGACGACAAGGGCGTCCAGGTGCTGCCGGTGCTGATCCACGGCGACGCCGCGGTCGCCGGCCAGGGCGTGATCCAGGAAGTCCTGAACATGGCGCAGACCCGCGGCTACTACACCGGCGGCACGATCCACATCGTCGTCAACAACCAGATCGGCTTCACGACGTCCGACCCGCGCGACACGCGCGGCACGCTGTACTGCACGGACATCGCGAAGATGGCCGAGGCGCCGATCTTCCACGTCAACGCCGACGACCCGGAAGTCTGCCTGCTCGCGATCGAGATGGCGATGGCGTACCGGCAGCAGTTCCACCGCGACGTCTTCATCGACCTCGTCTGCTTCCGCCGGCTCGGGCACAACGAGGCCGACGAGCCGATGATCACGCAGCCGCTCATGTACAAGCGGATCGCCCAGCACCCGGGCACGCGCCGGCTCTACGCGGACCGGCTGGTCGCGGCCGGCGTCGTCAAGCCGGAGGACGCCGACGCGATGATCGCGACGTACCGCGCGGCGATGGACAAGGGCCTGCACACGAACACGACGATCCTCTCGAACTACAAGCCGCCGCTGACGATCGACTGGTCGCCGTACATGAAGCGGAAGTGGACCGAGCCCGCCGACACCGCGGTGCCGCTGGCGACGCTGCAGACGCTCGCGACAGAAGGTCACCGAGGTCCCGGACGGCTTCAAGCTGCATCCGCGCGTCGCGCGCGTGCTCGCCGACCGCCGGGCGATGGGCGAGGGCACGCTGCCGCTCGACTGGGGCATGGGCGAGACGCTCGCCTACGCGACGCTGCTGCGCGACGGCTACGGCGTGCGGCTGTCCGGGCGAGGACGTCGGCCGCGGCACCTTCTCGCACCGCCACGCCGTGCTGCACGACCAGAACCGCGAGAAGTGGGATTCCGGCAACTGGATCCCGCTCGAGCGCGTGACCGAGGGCCACCCGGCGTTCGAGGTGATCGACTCGGTGCTGACCGAGAACGCGGTGCTCGGCTTCGAGTACGGCTACGCGACGTCGGACCCGAAGCGCCTCGTCATCTGGGAGGCGCAGTTCGGCGACTTCGCCAACGGCGCGCAGGTCGTCATCGACCAGTTCATCGCGGCGGGCGAGGCGAAGTGGGGCCGGATCTGCGGGCTCGTGATGCTGCTGCCGCACGGCTACGAGGGACAGGGGCCCGAGCACTCGTCGGCGCGCCCCGAGCGCTACCTGCAGCTCTGCGCCGAGCACAACATGCAGGTCTGCGTGCCGACGACGCCGGCGCAGATCTTCCACCTGCTGCGGCGGCAGATGATCCGCCCGTTCCGCCGGCCGCTGATCGTGATGAGCCCGAAGAGCCTGCTGCGGCACAAGGAGGCCGTCTCGACGCTCGACGAGCTCGCCGACGGGCCGGTTCCAGAACGTGATCGGCGAGACGGAGAAGCTCGTCGCGAAGAACGTGCGACGCGTCATCGTCTGCGCGGGCAAGGTCTACTACGAGCTCGCCGCCTACCGGCGCGAGCACAAGATGCAACGACGTCGCGATCCTGCGGATGGAGCAGCTCTATCCGTTCCCGCACGCCGACTTCAAGGCCGCGCTCGCGAAGTTCCCGCACGCGACCGAGGTCGTCTGGTGCCAGGAGGAGCCGCAGAACCAGGGTGCGTGGTACCGGCTGCGCGCCTATTTCCGTGCCGACGCGCTGCCGAAGCAGGTCGTCGCGTACGCGGGCCGTCCGGTGTCGGCGTCGACCGCCGTCGGCTACATGTCGAAGCACCTCGAGCGGCAGCAGCAGCTGGTCGCGGACGCCTTCGCGCCCGACCTGTCCGAAGGCGAGATGCTCGTCGGCACCTGAGATGAAACGGCCCCCACGCTCACTACGTTCGCTGCCCCCCGAGGGGGCGCAGTCAGTACCCTTCGGACGGCCGGGCGGGTACTGACAGGAAAGCCCACCGATGCGAGTCGAAGTCAAAGTGCCGCAGCTGCCGGAATCCGTCACGGAGGCCACGCTCGTCAGCTGGCACAGGAAGGTCGGCGAGGCGGTCGCGCGCGACGAGAACCTGATCGACGTCGAGACCGACAAAGTCGTGCTCGAGCTGCCCGCGCCGGTTGCGGGCGTGCTGGTCGACATCCTGAAGGCCGACGGCGTCGACGGTGGCCGGTCAGGAAGTCGATCGCCGTCATCGATTCCGCTGCCACGGCGACGGTTGCCGCGCCAGCCGCGGCGCAGCCCGGCGGCCGCGGCTGCCGACGCCCGCCGCGCCCGCGGCCGCGTCGCCGGCACCGCCGCTGCCCGCCGCGCGCAAGATGATGGCCGAGAAGGGCGTGACCGCCGCCGACGTCCAGGGCACCGGCCGCGGCGGCCGCGTCACCAAGGGCGACGTGCTCGCCGCGGCCAGCGCCCCGGCGCCGACGTCCGCCAAGCCCGCGGTCGCGTCGGCGCCTGAAGCGCGCGCCGCGCCTGCGGCCGGCACCGGTTGCGCCGGCCGCTGCGCTGCCGGCAGGGCTCGGGCAGCGCCCCGAGCAGCGCGTGCCGATGTCCCGGCTGCGCCTGCGCGTCGCCGAGCGCCTGGTCCATCGCAGGCGACCGCCGCGATCCTGACCACGTTCAACGAGGTCAACATGCAGCCGGTGATCGACCTGCGCAACCGGTACAAGGACCGGTTCGAGAAGGAGCACGGCGTCAAGCTCGGCTTCATGGGCTTCTTCGTCAAGGCGGCCGTCCACGCGCTGAAGAAGTTTCCGGCCGTCAACGCGTCGATCGACGGCGCGGACATCGTCTACCACGGCTATTTCGACATCGGCATCGCCGTGGGCAGCCCGCGCGGCCTGGTCGTGCCGATCATCCGCGACGCGGACCAGCTGTCGATCGCCGAGATCGAGGCGAAGATCGCCGATTTCGGCAAGCGCGCGCAGGACGGCAAGCTCACCGTCGACGAGCTGACCGGCGGCACCTACACGATCAGCAACGGCGGCGTGTTCGGCTCGATGCTGTCGACGCCGATCATCAATCCGCCGCAGTCCGCGATCCTCGGCGTCCACGCGACGAAGGATCGCGCGGTCGTCGAGAACGGGCAGGTCGTCGTCCGGCCGATGAACTACCTCGCGCAGTCGTACGACCACCGGATCATCGACGGCCGCGAGGCGGTGCTGTCGCTGGTGGCGATCAAGGAAGCGCTCGAAGATCCGGCGCGGATGCTGCTGGACCTGTGAGACGACGACCCCGCACGCTCACTGTGTGCGGCTTCGCCGCATCCCGCTGCGCGGGACCAGCCTTCGGCTGTCCTGCGGCTTCGGCCTGGTGTTCGCTGCACCCCGAGGGGGCAGGTCGCGCCCTTCGGCTGCCGGGCGGGCGCTGACGTGGCCGACGCGTGATGGCCGAACAATTCGACGTGGTGGTGATCGGCGCCGGGCCCGGCGGCTACATCGCCGCGATCCGCTGCGCGCAACTCGGGTTCCGGACGGCCTGCATCGACGACTGGACGCGCGCCGGCGGCAAGCCCGCGCCCGGCGGCACGTGCACGAACGTCGGCTGCATCCCGTCGAAGGCGCTGCTGCAGTCGTCGGAGCACTACGAGCATGCGGGGCACGCGTTCGCCGACCACGGCATCGAGCATCGGAGCGCTCGCCATCGACGTCGAAGCGCATGCAGGCGCGGAAGGACAGGGTCGTCGCGCAGAACAACGACGGCATCCTGTATCCTGTTCAAGAAGAACAAGGTTGCATTCTTCCACGGCCTGGGCTCGTTCACCGGAGGCAGCGCCGACGGCGGCTGGTACGTCGAGGTCGCCGGCGCGAAGCCCGCCGAGCTCGTCGCGCGAAGCACGTGATCGTCGCGACGGGCTCGAAGCCGCGCGCGCTGCCGGGCGTCGCCATCGACAACGTGCGCGTGCTCGACAACGACGGCGCGCTTGCGCTGACGGAAGTGCCGAAGCGGCTCGGCGTCGTGGGTGCGGGCGTGATCGGCCTCGAGATGGGAAGCGTCTGGCGCCGGCTGGGTGCGCAGACGACCGTGCTCGAGGCGCTGCCGGCGTTTCTGGGCGCGGCGGACGAAGCGGTGGCGAAGGAGGCGAAGCGCGTCTTCGCGAAGCAGGGTCTCGCGATCCACACGGGCATCGCGATCACCGGGGTCAAGCGTCGGCGCCGACGAGGTCGTGGTCGCCTACACCGACGCCGACGGGCAAGGCGCAGCGGACGACGTTCGACCGGCTGATCGTGTCGATCGGCCGGGTGCCGCACACGGCCGGCCTCGACGCCGCGGCCGTCGGCCTGCAGCTGGACGAGCGGGGCTTCGTCGCCGTGGACGACGAGTGCCGGACGAATCTGCCGAAGGTCTGGGCGGTGGGCGACGTCGTGCGCGGCCCGATGCTCGCGCACAAGGCCGAAGAGGAGGGCGTCGCCGTCGCCGAGCGCATCGCCGGCCAGCACGGCCACGTCGATTTCAACACGGTTCCCTGGGTCATCTACACGTCGCCGGAAATCGCCTGGGTCGGCAAGACCGAGCAGCAGCTGAAGGCCGACGGCGTCGCCTACCGCGCCGGCAGCTTTCCGTTCGCGGCCAACGGGCGCGCGCGGGCGCTGGGCGACACGACCGGTTTCGTGAAGATCCTCGCCGACGCCGCGACCGACCGCATTCTGGGCATGCACGTCATCGGGCCGTACGCATCCGAGCTGATCGCCGAGGGCGTGGTGGCGATGGAATTCGGCGCGGCCAGCGAGGACCTCGCGCGGATCTGCCATGCGCACCCGTCGCTGTCCGAGGCGACGAAGGAAGCGGCGCTGGCGGTGGACGGGCGGACGCTCAACCTCTGACGGCGTTGCCTCCGAGCGCGATCGGCCGCGTTTGACCCCCACCGCGCTGCGGTCGATGAACGACGTCGCCAGCGAGCAACGGCCCGGCCGGGCGACGGCACGATGGCGGCGTGGCTGGCGCCGATCCTGGCCGCCCGGGGCACGACGCTCGATCCCGCGCAGGCCGCCGCGCTGCGACCGGCTGCAGGCGCTCGCGAGCGAGCTCGAGGCCTTCCGCGCCGCGCGGCAGTCGACGCTGAAGAAGCTCTTCGCGCCGCCCGACGTCCCGCGCGGCGTCTATCTGTGGGGCGGGGTCGGCCGCGGCAAGAGCTTCCTGATGGACGGCTTCTTCGCGACCGTGGCGATCCGCCGCAAGACGCGCGTCCATTTCCACGCGTTCATGCGCGACGTCCACGAGGACCTGGCGCGGCTGAAGCAGGAGCCGGACCCGCTCGCCACGGTCGCCGCGCGCATCGCGCGCAGGTGGCGCCTCGTCTGCTTCGACGAGTTCCACGTCTCCGACATCGCCGACGCGATGATCCTCGGCCGGCTGCTGTCGGCGCTGTTCGGGCACGGCGTCGTGTTCGTGATGACGACCAACTACGCCCCGGACGGGCTGTGGCCCAACGGTCTGCAGCGCGAGCGGTTCCTGCCGACGATCGCGCTGCTGAAGGAGTGGCTCGACGTGGTCGAGGTCGACGCGCGGCATCGACTACCGGCTGCGGGCGCTCGAGCGGGTCGGGACCTACCACGCGCCGCTCGGCCCGGAATCCGACGCCGCGCTGGAGGCGGCGTTCGAATCGATGCGCGCCGGGCCGGACGAGGACCCGAAGCTCGCGATCGAAGGCCGGACGCTCGTCGCGCGACAGGCGCGCGGGCAGCGCCGTCTGGTTCGACTTCGACGGCGCTGTGCGACGGCCCACGGTCGCAGCGCGACTACCTCGAGCTCGCCCGCCGCTTTCCGGTGCTGTTCCTGTCCGGCATCCCCCGGATGACCGCCGAGATGGGCGACCAGGCGCGGCGCTTCACGTGGCTCGTCGACATACTGTACGATCACCGCGTGAAGCTGCTGGCCTCCGCCGCGGCGCCTCCCGGAAGACCTCTACCGCGAGGGGCCGAACAGCCGGGAATTCGCGCGCACCGTGAGCCGGCTCGCCGAAATGCAGACGCACGACTACATGGGCGAGCCGCACGTGGCCGCCGCAGTGCCCCCGGCCGGTTGATCGTCACGCCGGACCCTTTCGCAATCCCGACCTACGTTCGCACCACGACCGCATCCCGAAGGAGACTCCCGTGCAGAAATTCAAGGCCTACCGGACGTTCCAGGAAAACGACGCGGTCGTGAGCCGATTCGTCGAGATGACGCCGGACGAGCTCGATCCTGGCGATGTCGTGGTTCGGACCAAGTACTCGACGATCAACTACAAGGACGCGTTGTCGTACAACGGCGCCGGCAAGATCATGCGCAAGTACCCGACCAACGCCGGCATCGACATGGCGGGCACCGTCGAGTCGTCGCTCGACGCCCGGTGGAAGCGCGGCGACAAGGTCATCGTCCACGCCTACGACATGGGCGTCGCGCACGACGGCGGCTACAGCGAGTACGTGCGCGTGCCCGGCGACTGGGTCGTGCGGCGGCCCGAGAGCATGACGGCGTTCGACGCGATGACGCTCGGCACCGCGGGCTTCACCGCGGCGCAGGCGATCATGCTGATGGAGCACAACGGGCTCAAGCCCGACAACGGTCCGGTGGCCGTGACCGGCGCGACCGGCGGCGTGGGTTCGGTGGCGGTCGAGATCCTGGCGAAGATCGGCTATCACGTGGTGGCGATCACCGGCAAGCCCGAGGAAGCCCGCTACCTGAGGGCGCTGGGCGCGAAGGAGGTGCTGCAGCGGCAGGCCATCGAGCTCGCGAAGATCCGTCCGCTCGACAAGTCGACGTGGGCCGGGGCCATCGACAATCTGGGCGGCGACATGCTCGCGTGGCTGCTGTCGACGATGAAGATCGGCGGCACCGCGAGCGCGGTCGGCCTTGCCGCGGGCATGAAGCTCAACACGACCGTCGCCCCGTTCATCCTGCGCGGCGTCTGCCTGCTGGGGGCCGACAGCGCGAACTGTGCGATGCCGCAGCGGCAGCGGATCTGGAACAAGCTGGCTGTGGAGTGGCGTCCCGACCGGGTCCACGACCAGGTGCGGACGATCGACTTCGACGATCTGCCGACCCACTTCGACCCCTACATCAAGGGGATGGTCCGCGGGCGGACCGTGGTCCGGATCGCGCCGGATACGCATCCGTAGCGCCTTGCCGGTCGCGGGCAACGTTCGGCCGGGTAGCGAGCCGCGCTTGCGGTGGCATCGGGCATCGCGGCGGGCGTCGACTACGCGGCATCGGCAACCTGGGTGGTCTGGCGCCGCTGACCGACATCGCCGGCTACGGGCCGCCGAGCGTCCCTTGATCCGGCGCAAGGCCCCGCAGCTTCCGTCGCCCTAAGCTCCGCAAGCTGGGGGAGGGGCGCCGATTCTACGCGCGACGGTCGTCGGGCGCGGCGCATCGAGCAACGAGGAGAGGAAGCCATGGCCAGTTACAAGGAGTTGCATCGCCAGTCCATCAAGGATCGCGATGCCTTCTGGCGAGGCGAAGCGGCGCTGATCGACTGGCAGACGCCGTTCACGACCGTGCTCGATTATGCAAAGCCGCCGTTCGCGAAGTGGTTCGTCGGCGGGCGAACCAATCTTTGCCACAACGCGGTGGATCGCCATCTCGCGGCGCGCGGTGGGCAGCGGGCGCTGGTCTACATCTCGACCGAGACCGACGAGACGAAAATCTATACGTTCCGCGAGCTCGCGGCCGAAGTGAACCGGTTCGCCGCGATTTTCAAGGCGCACGGCGTGGGCCGCGGGGACCGCGTGCTGATCTACATGCCGATGATCGCCGAGGCAGCTTTCGCGATGCTCGCCTGCGCGCGGATCGGCGCGGTCCATTCGGTGGTCTTCGGCGGCTTCGCCGCGGCCAGCCTCGCCATGAGGATCGACGACGCGAAGCCCAAGCTGATGGTCACTTCCGATGCAGGGATGCGCGGCGGCAAGCCGGTTCCCTACAAGCACCTGGTCGACGAGGCGATCCGGCTTGCGGCAAACCCTCCGCACAGGGTCATCATCGTCAACCGCGGTCTCGACCCGGGGATGGCGGTCGTCGCCGGTCGCGACCTCGATTACGCGACGCTGCGGGCTGGCTGCATGGACGCGCAGGTGCCGTGCGAATGGCTCGAATCGTCGGAGCCGTCGTACATCCTGTACACCTCGGGCACGACGGGCAAGCCGAAGGGGGTCCAGCGCGACACCGGCGGCTACGCGGTCGCGCTGGCGTCGTCGATGCGCAGGATCTTCTGCGTCGAGCCGGGCGAGACGATGTTCACGACGAGCGACATCGGATGGGTCGTCGGGCACTCGTACATCATCTACGCGCCGCTCATCAACGGCTCCACGACGATCATGTACGAGGGGTTGCCGATCCGGCCCGACCCCGCGATCTGGTGGAAGATCGTTGCCGAGCACAAGGTCAGAACGATGTTCAGCTCGCCCACGGCCATCCGCGTGCTGAAGAAGCAGGATCCGGCCTACATGAAGCAGCACGACCTGTCGGCGCTGAGATACCTGTTTCTCGCCGGCGAGCCGCTCGACGAGCCGACGGCGCGCTGGGCGGCGGATTCGCTGGGCGTGGCCATTGTCGACAACTACTGGCAGACCGAGACCGGGTGGCCGATCCTGTCCGCGCAACCCGGCGTCGAGGAGACACCCCGCAAGTTCGGCAGTCCGTCGTTCCCGGTCTACGGCTACGACGTGCGCCTGCTGCGCGAAGGCAGCGGCGACGAGGCCGGTGCCGACGAGAAGGCCGTGCTGACGATCATCCCGCCGCTGCCCCCCGGTTGCATGACCACGGTCTGGGGCGACGACGCGCGCTTCGTCAAGACCTATTTCTCGGATTTCGGCAGCAAGCTCGCCTACTCGACGTTCGATTGGGCGACGCGCGATCCGGATGGCTATTACTTCGTGCTGGGCCGCACCGACGACGTGATCAATGTCGCTGGCCATAGGCTCGGCACGCGCGAGATCGAGGAGGCGGTGCAAGCGCACCCGGGGATCGCCGAGGTCGCGGTGGTGGGCGTGGCCGATTCGCTCAAGGGCCAGATTCCGGTGGCGTTCGCGGTGGTGAAGGACGCATCGAAGGTCGCAACACCCGAGGGCGTGGCCCAGATGCGCAAGGAGGTCATGGACACGGTGGACCGAGAGCTCGGCGCGATCGCGCGACCTGGCGCCGTCCATTTCGTGACGCTGCTGCCGAAGACCCGCTCGGGCAAGCTCCTGCGGCGCACGATTCAGGCGCTGGCCGAGGCGCGCGATCCGGGCGACCTCACCACGATCGAGGACCCGGCAGCGCTGGAACAGATCCGCGGGGCGCTCGCTGGACGCTAGATCCCGGTGCCGGGTTGTCCTGGACAAAATATCATCACCGTGATCGTGATGCGTGAACGTGTTGCAATGGCCGCGGCGAACGCTGAACTTCCCTTCGCCGGTGTGGTCATTGGATGGAAGCGCGCACCGCATGGTGCCCCGGACGAGGCCGGCGACATGGCCCGGGGCGCCTGGGATTCAAGCCAGGATGCCGCACCCGCCGTTCGGCGGGCATAACAACAAATGATTCAGGGATTGGATGGGTGATCGCGAAATCGATCAGCAGCTCGTCGAGCGCGCGCAGCGTGGAGACAAACGCGCCTTCGAGCTGCTGGTATTGAAGTATCAGCGCAAGCTGGGACGGCTCCTGTCCCGGTTCGTGCGCGATCCGGCGGAAGTCGAGGACGTGACGCAAGAAGCATTCATCAAGGCCTACCGCGCGCTCCCCAGTTTCAGGGGCGACAGCGCGTTCTACACGTGGCTCTACCGGATCGGGATCAATACGGCGAAGAACTACCTGGTCGCCCTTGGCCGGCGGGCGCCGACGACCACGGGATTCGACAATGAGGAAGCCGAAGGTTTCGAGGACGCCGAGCAGCTGCGGGATTCCAACACGCCGGAAAGCGAACTCGAGGGCAAGGAAATTGCGGCGACCGTGAACCGCGCGGTGGACGCACTGCCGGCGGACCTCCGGACGGCCATCACGCTGCGTGAAATCGAAGGCTTGAGCTACGAAGAGATCGCGAACGCGATGAATTGCCCCGTGGGTACGGTGCGCTCGCGCATATTCCGGGCGCGCGACGCGATCGCTGCGGAGTTGCGGCCGCTGTTGGGAACGGAAACAGATCGGAGATGGTGATGGGTGAGCAGATATCGCGGTTGATGGACGGTGAACTCGAAGGCGCCGAGGCCGACGCCGCATTCCGGGAGCTCAAAGGCCCGGATGGCGTCGCATCCTGGGAGTGCTATCACGTCATCGGGGACGCGCTGCGCCGATGCGCCGAGCCGACCCCGGGTTTTTCCGCGCGGTTTGCCGCGCGGCTGGACGCCGAGCCGACCGTGCTCGCTCCCAGACCGATGCGGGCTCCCAGGCTGCCGTTGGTCTGGGCCGCCGCGGCGTCGGTGGCGGCGGTGCTGGTCGTCGGCTCGGTAGCCGTCAGTACTTTCGACCCGCAGCCGACGGTCATTGCCAAGGCCCGCGAGGCCAATGCCGTGCGGACTGCGCAGGCGCAGGCCCCAGCCGGTGTCGCCGGACTACCTGCTCGCCCATCAGGAATACTCGCCGACCACGCAGATACAGGGCGTGGGGCCGTATCTGCGCTCGGTTGCGGCCGGAGGGACGGATGGCAGGCCATAGCGTCGACCTTGCGGCAGGAGCGGCGCAATGACCGGTCGGCGCGATCGTTGCGGCCTGGCCTGGCCATGGCTTCGGGTGGCGTTGCTCGCGGCTGCGATGCTGGCCGCGACGCCCGCGGCCCGCGCCGATGAGACCGCGGCATGGCTCGCCCGCGCCGCCGCCGCGGCCCAGCAGCAGAATTACATGGGTACCATCGTCTACCAGCACGGCGGGCACGTCGAGACGTCCCGCCTGGTCCACCTGTTCGATAACGGGAGCGAATTCGAGAAGCTCGTCAACCTCGAGGGACCGGCGCGCGAGGTGATCCGCAGCAACGGCGAGGTCCGCTGCTTTTACCCCGATGCCAGAATTGTCCGCATCGAACCGCGCACGTTTCGCAACGCCTTTCCGTCGCTGTCTCCGCAGCAGCGGGCCGCGCTGGCCGATTACTATCATTTCCGGATGGCGGAGCGCGGGCGCGTCGCCGGCATCGAGACGCAGGCGTGGGTGTTCGAGCCGAAGGACGGCTTGCGCTACGGGCACAAGTTCTGGGCGGACCCGGTGTCCGGGCTTCTCGTCAAGGCCCGCATCTACGACGAGCGGAACGAGGTCGTCGAGCAGTTCGCGTTCACCGAGATTTCGATTGGCATCAGGATCGATCGCGAGATGGTGAAGCCGACCTGGCCCGTGGCGCCGCCGGACTGGCAGGTGCGCCAGTCCGGGCCGGGGGAGGCGAAGCGAAGGAGACGGGCTGGACGGTCTCCCGCCTGCCGCCCGGGTTCCTCAAGATCGTCGATGGCTACCGGTGGCTGCGCGGGAAGCACGAGGTGGCGCACCTCGTCTACTCGGACGGCCTCGTTGCGGTCTCCGTATTCATCGAGCCGGTCGGCAGCGCTCCACATCCGGTCGGAACGTCGCGCCAGGGCGGCATCAACATCGTCATCCGGCAGCAGGACGACAATCTAGTGACGGTACTGGGCGAAGTGCCGGCCGCCACCGTCCGGCAGATCGCGCATTCCGTGGCGCGCCGTTGAGCACCGCGTCTTTCATTATCCTTCCCATTTTCCCGTAACGAGGCCGACCTCCCATGATGCATCGCACTCTTTCCTTCCTTGCCGCTGCCATGCTCGCCGTGCTTGTGGCCGTCCCCACCGTGGCGAACGGACAGGCAGTGGCACCGAGCCGCGCTGTCGCCGGGCTACCCGATTTCACCGAACTCTACGAAAAGCAGGGGCCGGCGGTCGTCGCGATCGATGTCACGCAAAAGGTGCGGCGCTCGCGGGGTCCCGAATTGTCCGAGGACGACCCGTTCTACGAGTTCTTCCGCCGCTTCGGGCAGATTCCGCGGGGGCGCGGCGCGCCCGAGCGCGAATTCGACCAGCAATCGGTCGGTTCCGGTTTCATCATCTCGGCAGACGGCTACGTCATCACCAACGCGCACGTGGTCGACGGCGCGGACGAGGTCAACGTCAAGCTGACGGACAAGCGCGAGTTCAAGGCCAAGGTCATCGGCGTCGACAAGCGCACCGACGTGGCCCTCATGAAAATCGAGGCGAAGGATCTGCCCAAGGTAACGATCGGCGATCCCGAGAAGCTCAAGGTCGGCGAGTGGGTGGTCGCGATCGGCAAGCCGTTCGGCCTCGAGAACACGATCACCGCTGGCATCGTCAGCGCCAAGGGACGCGACCTGCCCCAGGAAAACCTCGTGCCGTTCATCCAGACCGACGCCGCGGTCAATCCGGGCAACTCGGGCGGTCCGTTGTTCAATCTGAAAGGCGAGGTCGTCGGCATCAATTCGATGATCTTTTCGCGCACCGGCGGCTACATGGGGCTTTCCTTTGCGATCCCGATCGATCTGGCGATGAATACCGTCGCGCAGCTCAAGGAGAAAGGTCGCGTGACCCGCGGCCGGATCGGCGTCCAGATCACCGAAGTGAGCAAGGAAACCGCCGAATCCTTCGGGCTCGCCAAGCCGACGGGCGCGCTCGTCAACTCGGTGGAGAAGGGCGGTCCCGCCGAAAAGGCCGGCGTCGAGGCGGGTGACATCGTGCTCAAGGCGGATGGCCGCGAGGTGCGCAGCTCGTCCGAGCTGCCGCGCATCATCACGATGATCAAGCCCGGCAGCAAGGTCACGCTCACCGTCTGGCGGAAGGGGGCGTCGAAGGACCTTACCGTGACCGTCGCCGAGATCAAGGACGAGGCCGCGGCGACCCCGGCGCGCAAAGGCGGACCTTCGCCCAAGGAAAAGGCCAAGCCCAACCGGCTGGGCCTGGTGCTGTCCGACCTCACCGACGAGCAGAAGAAGGAGCTGGACGGCAAGAGCGGCGTCCTGATCGAGGACATTTCCGGCTCCGTGCGCGGCAACGTGCAGGCCGGGGACGTCATCCTCGCCATTGTCAGCCGCGGCCAGACAACCGAAGCGAAGAGCGCAGAGCAGGTCAACGGCCTGCTGACGAAGATGGATAAGGGCGCCTCCGTGACGTTCCGGTTGCGCCGCGGCGAGCAGGAGTTCTTCTCGACCCTCAAGATCAACAATGGCGATTGAGTAAGCGGAGGCCCGCGCGTGACCGGATTGAAATTGACGCTGCTCGGGCGTGCCTGTTGCCATCTCTGTGACGAGATGCTCGACGCCTTGAGGCCGTTAGTCGCCCGGCATGGCGCGACCGTTACCGTCGTCGATGTCGACACCGAGCCCGCGCTCGAGCAGGCGTTCGGCGACCGCGTGCCGGTGCTCTTCGCGGGCGAACCGGCAAGCGGCGCCGAGCTGTGTCACTTCCGCCTCGATCGGGCCCGGGTCGAGGCCGCCTTGGCCGAGTAGCAGGCGGCCGGGGTTGAGGTCGCTTCCGGGGCGAAAATCCGCTAAAATTCAACATGATTCGTGCAGGCGGGGGCACTTTTCCGGTGCCCCCTTTTGTTTTGGCCCGCGAATAACCGGCGAACAACGTGCAACTGATCCGCAATTTTTCCATCATCGCGCACATCGACCACGGCAAATCGACGCTCGCTGACCGTTTCATCCAGCGCTGCGGCGGACTGGCCGAGCGGGAGATGGGCGAACAGGTGCTGGACTCGATGGACCTCGAGCGCGAGCGCGGGATCACGATCAAGGCGCAGACCGCCGCGCTCGCGTACAAGGCGCGCGACGGCCGGATCTACAACCTCAACCTGATCGACACGCCGGGGCACGTCGATTTCGCCTACGAAGTCTCGCGTTCTCTCGCGGCCTGCGAGGGCGCCCTGCTCGTCGTCGACGCCTCGCAGGGGGTCGAGGCGCAGACGGTGGCGAACTGCTACACGGCCATCGAGCAGGGCGTGACCGTCGTGCCGGTGCTGAACAAGATCGACCTTCCTTCCGCCGAGCCGGAGCGTGTGATCGAGGAAATCGAGGACATCATCGGCATCCCGGCCCAGGATGCGCTGCGCTGCAGCGCGAAGACCGGCGAGGGGGTCGACGACATCCTCGAGGCGGTCATCGCGCGCATCCCGGCGCCGAAGGGCGATCGCGCGTTGCCGCTGCAGGCGCTCATCATCGATTCCTGGTTCGACAACTACGTCGGCGTGGTCATGCTCGTCCGCGTGATGCAGGGGACGCTGAAGCCACGCGACAAGATTCTGCTGATGGCGGCGGCGGCCACCTACAACTGCGAGCAGGTCGGCGTGTTCACGCCGAAATCGGTGGCGCGCGAGTCGTTGTCGGCGGGCGAAGTCGGCTTCATCATCGCCGGGATCAAGGAGATCCACGCGGCGAAGGTGGGCGACACGGTGACGCTGGCGTCGCGGCCGGCGGCGGCGGCGCTGCCCGGATTCAAGGACGTCAAGCCGCAGGTCTTCGCGGGGCTCTATCCGGTCGAATCGAACCAGTACGAGGCGCTGCGCGACGCGCTCGAAAAGCTGAAGCTGAACGACGCCTCGCTGCATTACGAGCCCGAAGTCTCGCAGGCACTCGGCTTCGGCTTCCGCTGCGGTTTCCTCGGCCTCTTGCACATGGACATCGTGCAGGAGCGGCTCGAGCGCGAGTACGACATGGACCTGATCACGACGGCGCCCACCGTCATCTACCAGGTACTGCTGCGCGACGGCAAACTGGTCGAGATCGAGAATCCGTCCAAGCTGCCCGACCTCTCGCGCGTGGAGGAGATCCGCGAGCCGGTGATCACCGCCACGATCCTTATGCCGCAGGATTACGTGGGCCCGGTGATCACGCTGTGCACCGAGCGGCGCGGCATCCAGAAAAACATGCAGTACCTCGGGCGACAGGTGATGCTGACCTACGAGCTGCCGCTCGCCGAGGTCGTGATGGACTTCTTCGACCGGCTGAAGTCCGTTTCGCGCGGTTATGCGTCGCTCGACTACGATTTCAAGGAGTTCCGCCCGGCCGACGTCGTCAAGCTCGACATCCTGATCAACGGCGACCGCGTCGATTCGCTGTCGGTGATGGTGCACCGTTCGGTCGCCATCTATCGCGGCCGCGAGGTGGTGACCAAGATGCGTTCGCTGATACCGCGGCAGATGTTCGACGTCGCGGTGCAGGCGTCGATCGGCGCACAGATCATCGCCCGGGAGACGATCAAGGCCATGCGCAAGAACGTGCTGGCCAAGTGCTATGGCGGCGACATCACCCGCAAGAAGAAGCTGCTCGAGAAGCAGAAGGCCGGCAAGAAGCGGATGAAGTCCGTCGGCAACGTCGAAATCCCGCAGGAGGCGTTTCTCGCGATCCTGCAGATCGGTGACAAGTAACCATGAATCTTTCCGCTCATCCTGTTCCTCGCCACGGGCCTCACCGGGCTGATCGCGCTTGCCGACAAGCTCGTGCTGGCGACAAGGGCGTGCCGCCGACGCGCGCGAGCCGTGGTGGGTCGAGTATCCGAAGAGCTTCTTTCCGGTGCTGCTGATCGTCTTTCTGCTGCGCTCGTTCGTGGCCGAGCCATTCAAGATCCCGTCCTCGTCGATGCGACCCACGCTCGACGTCGGGGACTTCATCCTCGTCAACAAGTTCGCCTACGGCCTGCGGCTGCCGATTCTCGAGCACAAGATCGTGCCGGTCTGCGGATCCGCAACACGGCGATGTCGTCGTCTTCCGCTATCCGCTCAATCCGTCGCAGGACTTCATCAAGCGGGTCGTCGGCCTGCCCGGGCGACACCGTCGCCTACAAGGACAAGAAGCTGACGGTCAACGGCGTGCCGTGGGCGCAGAAATCGGCTGGCGTCTACAGCTATCTCGAGGGCCTGCGGTTCGAGACGATGGAGCAGTTCTCGGAAGCGGTGCCGGCCGTCGGCGAGGCGAAGGAGCACCTGGCTGCGGTCGACCCGGCGCTGCCGTCGGTCAGCCCGGGCCAGGTTCGCGCATTCGCGGGACGCGACAACTGCGACTACAATTCCGACGGCAGCGGCTTCGCCTGCAAGGTCCGGGCCGGGCAGTACTTCGTGATGGGAGACAATCGCGACCGCAGCGACGACAGCCGGTACTGGGGTTTCGTGCCGGACGATCACCTGCGGGGAAGAGCGTTCTTCATCTGGTTCAACTGGGACGACATTTCGGGCCTCGCCTTCAAGCGGGTCGGCAGCGGAATTCGATAGGGAGGCAGACGATGCAGATGCGAACACGGCAGCGCGGACTGTCAATGCTTGGATTCCTGTTCGTCGCGGCGGTGGTTGTCACCTGCGTAATGATCGGCTTCCGCGTCCTGCCCTCCTACATCGAGTACTACTCCGTCAAGCAGGCGCTCGACCAGGCGCTCGTCGAGGCGAAGGACCTCAACTCGGCGGCGGAAGTCCGCAAAGCCTTTCAGAAGCGCGCCGACGCCGGGTACATCGATTCCGTTTCCGGCCGCGACATCGACGTCGTCAAGGTGAAAAACGAGGTGACGGCCAGCGCCAGCTGGACCCGCAAGCTCCCGATGGTGGCCAACGTCAGCCTGTTGCTCGAATTCGAAGCGACCGCGACGCGCTGACCCCGATTGCGCCGGGGCCGTCCACGGAGGATGCCGTCCATCGCGCTGCGTGAACGCCTGGGTCACGCCTTTCGCCAGCCCGAGCTGCTCGCCCGTGCGCTGACGCACCGCAGCCACGGCGCGACGCACAACGAGCGCCTGGAATTCGTCGGCGACGCCGTGCTGAACTGCGTGATCGCCGCGGCGCTGTTCGAGCGCTTTCCGGCGATTCCCGAAGGCGAGCTGTCGCGCGTGCGCGCGAGCCTCGTCAATCGCGACACGCTGGCGCGCCTCGCGCGCGGGCTCTGCCTCGGCCCCGAGATCCGCCTGGGCGAGGGCGAGGTCAGGAGCGGCGGCGGCGAACGCCCGTCGATTCTCGCCGACGCCCTCGAAGCGATCTTCGGCGCCGTGTTCGTCGACGCCGGCTTCGAGGCCGCCCGCGCCGCGATCGAGCGCGTCTACGCCGGTGAGTTCGTCGACCTCGACCCCGCCGCGCTCGGCAAGGATCCGAAGACGCGGCTCCAGGAATGGCTGCAGGCGCGTCGCCTCGCCGTGCCGGAGTACGCGGTCACCGAGATCAGCGGCGAGGCACACGCGCAGACGTTCACGATCGAGTGCCGCGTGCCGGCGCTGGCCATCGTCGCCATCGGCACCGGCACGAACCGCCGCGCGGCGGAGCAGGACGCTGCCGCGCAGGCATTTGCCCGGGCCGTTGCCGTGCCGGGCGACGCGCACGGTGGCTGAAGCGCCAGGCCCGGCGCGGGTTTCGCTGCGGCTACGCGGCGATCGTCGGCCGGCCGAACGTCGGCAAATCGACGCTGCTCAATCGTCTGGTCGGCCAGAAGGTCAGCATCACGTCGCGCAAGGCGCAGACGACGCGCCACCGCGTCACCGGGATCGTGACGACGCCGGACTGCCCAGGTCATTTTCGTCGATACGCCGGGATTTCAGACGAAGCATCGATCGCGGCTCAACGACCGGATGAACCGGGCGGTCGACGCAATGCCTCGCCGATGTCGATGCGACGGTGCTGGTGCTCGAGGCCGGCCGCACCACCGATGCCGATCGTGCGGTGATCCGCCTGCTGCCGGCCGGCGCGCGCGTCGTCGTCGCGCTCAACAAGATCGATCGCCAGAAGGACCGGGACGCGCTGCTGCCGCAGATGGCCGAGCTGGCCGCGCTGTATCCCTTTTCGGCCATCGTGCCGGTGAGCGCGGAAAAGGAACGGGCGCTCGATGCGCTGCTGGCGGAGGTCTGCGCGCTGCTGCCCGAGGGCGCCCCGATCTTCGGCGCGGACGAGATCACCGACCGCGACGAGCGCTTCCTCGCGGCGGAGTTCGTGCGCGAGAAGATCTTCCGGCTGCTCGGCGAGGAGGTGCCGTACGCGACGACGGTCGCCATCGACCGCTTCGAGCACGAGGGCGCGATGCGCCGGATTCACGCCACGATCTACGTGGACCGCGAGAACCAGCGCGCGATCCTGCTGGGCGCGGGCGGCGCGCAGATGAAGGAGATCGCGTCGACGGCCCGGGTCGACATGGAGCGCCTGTTCGGCGGCAAGGTGTTCCTCGAGGTCTGGGTGCGCGTCAAGCGCGGCTGGGCCGACGACGAGGCGCTGCTCACCCGGTTCGGCTACTGAGCAGCCACCTCGCACTTGCCATGTCCACGCGCGCCCAGCCGTTACGCCGCGACGATCAGCCGGCCTTCGTCCTGCACACGTTCGCCTACCGCGAAACCAGTCTCATCGTCGAAGCCTTCACGGCCGAGTATGGACGGGTCGCGATGGTCGCGCGCGGCGCCAAGCGGCCGCGCTCCGAGCTGCGCGGCCTGCTGCAGGGATTCCAGCCGCTGCTCCTCACCTGGTCGGGTCAGCGCGAGCTCAAGACGCTGCTCAGGGCCGAATGGCGCGGAGGGCTGCCGCTCGTCGGCGGCATCGGCGCTGGTCTGCGGCTTCTACCTGAACGAACTGCTGCTGAAGCTGCTGCCGCGCGAGGATCCGCATCCGCGCCTGTTCGCGAACTACGAGACGGCGCTCGCCGAGCTTGCGGGCGGGGGCGAGCAGGCGCCGGTGCTGCGGCAGTTCGAGCTTCGGCTGCTCACCGAGCTCGGCTACGCGCTGCCGCTCGTGCGCGAAGCGGACACAGGCGGGGCCGTCGATCCCGCGGCGCGCTACCATTACGCCTTCGACCGCGGTCCGCGGCGCACGCCGGCCGCACCGCGGGGCGCGGCTGCCGGTGGTGCGCGGCGCGACGCTGCTCGCGCTTGCCGATGGCCGCTACGTCGACGGCGAAACGGCCGCCGAGGCCAAGCGGCTGATGCGCGAGGTGCTCGACCATTACCTCGAGCAGCGCGGCGTCGAGAGCCGCCGCGTCGTCCAGGATCTGCAGGCGCTCGACGGCGGGCGCGAACAGGAGAACGACCGCCGTGATTGAACTGGGCGTCAACATCGACCACGTGGCGACGCTGCGCCAGGCGCGCCGCACCTACGAGCCCGATCCGGTGTGGGCCGCGGTCGAGGCGCACCTCGGTGGCGCCGACGGCATCACCGTTCACCTGCGCGAGGATCGCCGCCACATCCAGGACGAGGACGTGCGGCGGCTGCGCGAGCTCGTCCACATCAAGCTCAACCTCGAGATGGCGGCCACCGCCGAGATGGTCGACATCGCCGTGCGGCTCAAGCCCGAGATGGCGATGCTGGTACCCGAAGGGCGGCACGAGATCACGACGGAAGGCGGGCTCGACGTGGCGGCGCAGGAAGCCACGCCTGGCCGAGGTCGTCCGGCGGCTGGCCGACGTCGGCATCGTCGTGAGCGTCTTCATCGACGCCGACCTGCGGCAGGTCGAGGCCGCGGCGCGCATCGGCGCAAGGGTCTGCGAGATCCACACGGGACCCTACGCGCACGCGTTCCACGCGAAGGGGCGCGATCCCGAAAGCGCGCCGGTCGTCGCCGAGCTGGCGAAGATCCGCGCGGCGGGCGAGGCGATACGGCATGCCGGGATGCGCTTCAATGCCGGGCACGCGCTCAACTATTTCAACGTGCAGCCGGTCGCCGCGCTGCCCGGCGTGCGCGAGCTCCACATCGGCCACGCGATCGTCTCGCGCGCGGTCTTCGTCGGCATGCGCGAGGCGGTGCGGCAGATGAAGGCGCTGATCCGCGAGGCGGCCGACGTCGATCGCAGCCATGATCACCCTGCCGCGCGGCCCCGTCGTCCTCGGCGTCGAGGGACTCCGGCTGTCGGCCGACGATCGCGAGCGCCTTGCGCATCCGCTGACGGGCGGTGTCATTCTGTTCGCGCGCAACTTCGAATCCCCGCCGCAGCTGAAGGCGCTGACGGCCGCGATCCGCGACGTTGCGCACGCCGCCGTTGCTGGTCGCCGTCGACCACGAGGGCGGCCGCGTGCAGCGCTTTCGCGACGGCTTCACGGCGATACCGCCGATGCGCACGCTGGGCGAGCTCTGGGACCGCGACGTGGCCGGCGCCGCGCGCGAGGCGGCGCAGGCTTGCCCGCTTGCTGGCGGGCGAGCTGCGCGCCCATGGCATCGATTTCAGCTTCACGCCGGTGCTCGACCTCGACCACGGCGCGAGCGCCGTGATCGGCGACCGCGCGTTCCACCGCAACCCGAATGCCGTCGCGCATCTCGCGGCGGCGCTGCTCGACGGACTGCGCGCCGGCGGAATGGCGGGTGTCGGCAAGCACTTTCCCGGGACACGGGTTCGTCGCCGCCGACTCGCACACGGACCTGCCGGTCGACGAGCGCGCGTTCGCCGCGATCGCCGCGGACGATCTCGTGCCGTTCGGCGCGCTGGTGCATGCGGGCTCGAGGCGATCATGCCGGCGCACGTGGTCTATCCGGACGGTCGACGCCGAGCCGCGGGCTATTCGCGCAAGTGGCTGCAGGAAATCCTGCGCGGCCGCCTCGGCTTCGACGGCCTCATCTTCTCCGACGACCTCGGCATGGCCGGCGCGCAGGCGCTGGCGACCTCGTCGCGCGCGCGGAAGCCTCGCCGGCAGCGGGATGCGACATGGTGCTGGCCTGCAACGATTTCGCGGCCGCCGATCTGCTGCTCGCGACCTGGATGCCCGCGGCAAACCCCGACCTGGCCGCGCCGCATCGCGGCGATGCAGGGCCGGGAATAGGGGAAGGAATCGGGGTCTGACCCCGATCCCGATTCAATAGGGGTGCGGCCAGCGGCCGCCCACCTTGCGCGTGAGCTCTTCGGCCGTGTGCGCGACGATGGGGCCGAGCTGCCGTATTCGCTCGTCGGGCAGCCGCGACGACGGTCCGGCGAGCGAGATCGCGCCCAACGGCTCCGCATGCTCGTCGTAGACCGTGGCGGCGACGCAGCGCGTGCCGGGTGCGTGCTCCTCGTCGTCGAACGAATAGCCGCGGTGGCGGATCACCTTGAGCGCCGCCCACATCGTCTCCGGCGCGACGATCGTGTGCTGCGTGATGCGCGGCAGGCCCTTGACCTTGAGGATCGCGTCGATCTGCTCGTCGGGCAGCGCAGCGAAGATGGCCTTGCCGACGCCCGACGCGTGCAGCGGCACGCGGCTGCCGAGCTTCACCAGGATGCGCATCATCTCGCGGCACTGGACCTGCGCGATGAACACGGCCTCGGTGCCGTCGAGGATCGCGAGATTCGCGGTCTCGCCGGACTGCTCCATCAGCCGGCGCATGTAGAGGTGGCTTTGCGCGACGAAATCGCGATTGGCGAGAAATCCGGCGCCGACGGCGAACGCCTGCAGGCCGACGTACCAGAGCCCGAGATCGCCGGCCTGGTAGACGTAGCCCATCTTTTCCAGCGTCGAGAGCAGCCGGTGCGCCGTCGACGGCGGCAGGTCGACGCGCTGGGCGACATCCGTGAGCGTGATGCCGCCATCGGCCTTGGCGAGCGCGTCGAGCAGGTTGAGGCCGCGCGTCAGGCTCTGCACCTGGCCGGCGATGGCGCCGGGCTTGGAGGGCGTGCGACCGCGGCGTGGCGGCGTGGTGAATCGGTGCGGCATCGCGGTCCTAACCGAGCTTGAGGTGCGGCGTCACGGCGTGGAGTGCGCCGGCGATGTCGATTCGGTAACTCGCGCCGAGGATGGCATCGTCGGTGAGCGTGCGGTCGGCGCGCGCATAGCCCATCGCGACCGCGCGTCCGTAGCGGCGGGAATAGCCGGTCGACGTCAATTCGCCGACATTCGCGCCGTCCATCAGGATCGGTTCGCCGCCCCACGGGAAGGCGGCGGGATCGTCGAACGTGAACATGACGAGGCGCTTCCGGATGCCCGCGGCCTGCTGCCGCGCGAGGGCCTCGCGGCCCGTGAACGCGGCGGGCTTGTCCATCTTCACGGCATAGCCGAGTCCGGCTTCCCAGGGCGACTCGTCGGGCGACAGCTCCGCCCCCCACGCGCGGCGGCCGGCCTCGATGCGCAACGCGTCGATCGTGTAGTAGCCCGCATCCCGGAGGCCGAATTCGGCGCCGCAGCTCCACAGCGCCTCGTACAGCGTCACGCACTGTTCGGTCGGCACGTAGAGCTCGTAGCCGGGACCTCCGACGTAGCTCATTCTCGCGGCACGCACGCGCGTGTACCCGACGTCGATCATCCGGGTCGTGGCAAACGGCATCGCGGTACGGGAAAGCGCGTCGGGGGAAAGGCGATTGAGCAGCGCCTCGGCCTTGGGACCCATCACGGAAAGCACCGAGTACGCGCCGGTGACGTCGACCAGGACCGCGTGCTCGTCGTCGCGGATGGCGCGCTCGATCCAGGCGAAGTCGCGCGTCGCCTGCGCCGAGCCCGTGATGATGAGGAACTCGGCGGGGGCGACGCGCACGATCGTGAGGTCGCTCTCGAAGCCGCCGCGCGAGTTGAGCATGCCGGTGTAGACCATCGTGCCGACGGGCACGTCGATTTCGTTCGCGCACAGCCGCTGCAGGACCCCGAGCGCACCGCGGCCCTTGAGGGCGAATTTGGAGAACGACGTCTGGTCGAACACGACGACGTCCTCGCGGCATGCGCGCTGCTCTTCCAGCACGTGCGGCAGCCATCCCGGCGTGCCCAGCGTGTAGGGCGGCTTGACCGCGCCCGGCGGGAGAAAGTAGTTCGCGCGCTCCCAGTTCATCTTGCTGCCGAACACCGCCCGCTTCGCCGCCAGCCGGTCGTAGAGGGGCGAGCGCCGCAGCGGACGGACCGTCTCGAGCTCCTCGCGCGGCCAGCGCATCGCGTAGTGCAGGCCCAGCGTTTCGACCGTGCGGTCGGCGAGATGCCTGCGGTTGGCGTGAAAGGGGGCGAAGCGGCGGATGTCGACATCCCACAGGTCGACCGGCGCATCGCCGTTGACGATCCACTCGGCGACGAGCTTGCCGGCGCCGCCCGCATTCGCAATGCCGGCGGAATTGAAGCCGGCGCAGACGAAATAGCCGGCGAGCTCCGGGGCTTCGCCGAGGATGAAATTGCCGTCGAGCGTGAAGCTCTCCGGTCCGTTCAGCAGCAGCTTCACCTCCGCCGTCTCGAGACACGGCGTGCGATGGATCGCGTTCGTCATCAGGATCTCGAAATGATCCCAGTCCTCGGGCAGCAGCTGGAACTCGAAGCCGTCGGGAATCGGGTCCACGTTCCACGGCTTGGCCTTCGGCTCGAAGCCGCCCATGACGATGCCGCCGACCTCCTCCTTGAAGTAAAGGTAGCCGTCCGGATCGCGCACCACCGGCATGTCGGGCGTGACGCCGGGGATCGCCTTGGTGACGAGGTAGAAGTGCTCGGCGGCGTAGAGCGGGACCGTGACCCCGGCAAGGCGCCCGAACGCGCGCGCCCACTGGCCGCCGCAATTGACGATCGTCTCGCAGGCGATTGCGCCTTCGTCGTCGGCCGACTTCCAGCGGACACCGTCAACGCGGCGGGCGCAAGTGCTCACGCCGGTGACCTTGACGCCTTCGATGATGGTGGCGCCGTGCATGCGCGCGCCTTTCGCCAGCGATTGCGTGAGATCGGTCGGATTCGCCTTGCCGTCGCCAGGGATCCACACCGCGCCGGTGAGGTCGTCGGTGCGCAGGATCGGCACCCTCCGGCCGGCTTCGGCGGGCGTAACGAACTCGAACTCGATGCCGAAGCTTTTCGCGCGCGCCATCTGCCGCTGCATCGAAACGAGCCGCTCGGGCGTCGAGGCGACGTTGAGGCTGCCACACTGCTTCCAGCCGGTGGCGAGCCCGGTCTCATTCTCGAGCGACGCGTAGAGGTCGATGCCGTAGCGGCTCATCCGCGTCGCGTTGCGGGTCG
This sequence comes from uncultured beta proteobacterium, assembly GCA_963823215.1. GTDB lineage: Bacteria > Pseudomonadota > Gammaproteobacteria > Burkholderiales > Casimicrobiaceae > CAIWHR01. Next base: position 52,623 of record CAWGKT010000007.1, on the reverse strand, counting down.
CGCGCGTCTGGCCGATCAGGCCCGCCGCGTGCCAGGTCGTGCCGCAGGTCAGCCGGCCCTGCTCGAGCAGAACGACGTCCCTCACGCCGAGCTTGGCGAGATGGTAGGCGGTGGAGGCGCCGGCGATGCCGCCGCCGACGACGACGACGCGGGCGTGAGTGGGCAGCTTGTTCATAGGGGAAAGACCCCGGGTCATAGGGGACAGACCCCGTTTTCGTTGAGGGACAGTTCCCGCTTTCGTCGAGCGGAAACGGGGCCTGTCCCCGGCATCACAGCTTCAGTGCGGCGACACCCGCGACCACGCTCGCGGCGCCGACGAGCCGCGGCCAGCCGAGCCCTTCCTTCAGCCAGACGGCGCCGATCAGCGCGGCGAACAGCACGGACGTCTCGCGCAGCGCCGCGACGGCGGCGATCGGCGCGCGCGTCATGGCCCAGAGGACGATGGCGTAAGCGCCGAGGCTGGCGGCACCGCCGACCACGCCGCGGCGCCAGCCGCGGGCGATGTAGGTGACGGCGTCGGGTCCCCGCCGCGCGCGGATCCAGAACAGGAACGGAATCGCCTCGAGGAACGTCAGCCACACCGCGTAGCTCGCGGCGTTGCCCGAAGCGCGCGCCCCCGCGCCGTCCACCAGCGTGTAGACGGCGATGATCGCGGCATTGGCCAGCGCGAAGACGAGGGCAGCGCGGGGGTGCGGGTTGCGGCCGACGAAGGCGATGCCGACGATGCCCGTGCAGATGAGAAGAATGCCGAGCGCAACCTGCGGGGTCGGCCATTCGCGCAGGAACACGACGGCGAGCAGTGTGGCGAGGAGCGGGGCCGTGCCGCGCATCAGCGGGTAGGCGAACGAGAGATCGCCGGTGCGATAGGCATGCGCGAGGGTTATGTAATAGGCCCAGTGAATGAACACCGACAGGACCATGAGGGTCCAGGCCGTGGCATCGGGAATGCCGACGAAGGGGATCGCCACGAGTCCCCACGCACCGGATCCGGCGACGACGGTCGCAGTGTCGAGCAGCGGGTCGCCACCCGGAGCGGATTTCAGCAGCGCGTTCCAGCCGGCGTGCAGCAGGCCGGCGCCGAGCACGGCAAGCGTGACGGCGAGCGTGAGTTCGCTGGTGGGCATCGCTTTTGATCAGGTGGCGCGGAGGGGAACGGGATCCGGCTCCTTGAGGCGGGTCTTCGCCAGCACGCCGGCCTGCTCGAGGATCGGGTAGGCGATCGACGAAATGTGCGAATTGATCCGCTTCAGGTCCGAGATGAGATCGAGGTGCAGCGACGAGGTCTCGATGCTGTCCTGCGTGTTCTCCGCGAGGCGCGCCAGGTGCGAGTCAGCGTAGGCCCGTTCGAGGTCGCGGAACAGCACCTTCTGCGCCAGCAGTTCCTGAGCGCTCTTCAGATCGCCGTTGAGAAACACGGACAGTCCCAGCTGCAGGTTGGCGATGAGTCGTGCATGAAGGTCGCAGATCTCGGCCATCCCCGCCTCGGAGAAGTTGCGTCCCTTGTCGATCTTCTTGTCCTCGAGCTCGATGACGATGCGCTCGATGATGTCGCCGACCTGCTCCATGTTGATCGTGAAGGACACGATGTCGGCCCAGCGCCGTCCCTCGTCCTCCTCCAGCGCCTCGCGCGATATCTGCGTCAGGTAGAGCTTGACCGCGGTATACAGGTCGTCGACGACATCGTCCATCTTGCGCAGTCGCTCGGCGAGCGCGCGGTCGTTGGTCTTCAATACCGTCAGCATCCCTTGTAGCATCTGCTCGATAACGTCGCCGATGCGCAGCGCCTCGCGCGCCGCGCACGAGATGGCGAGCGTCGGCGTCGTGAGGGCGGACGGATCGAGGTGCCGGGGTTTCGCGGGGTCGTCCGGCAGCGCCTTCGCGGGCAGCAGGCGTTCGGCGACGCGCGCGATCGGGGCCGTGAAGAAGATGAAGACCAGGGCCAGCGTGACGTTGAAGGCCAGGTGGAACAGCACGACCTCTTGAGCGGGCCCAAGGCCAAGCACCTCGATCGGGCCCTCCATCCGGGAAAGGAGCGGCAGGAGCAGGGTGCAGCCGATCAGCTTGAACAGGAAATTGCCCAGCGTAACGCGCCGCGCCTCGGGCGGTGAATTGAGCGTGGACAGCATGCCGAGAAGCCCGCTGCCGAGATTGGCTCCCAGCACGAGCCCGAGGGCTACCGGCAGTGCGATCACGTGCAGCGACGCCAGTGCGGCCACCAGCAGCACCACGGCGAGACTCGAGTAGCACAGGATGGTTATCAGCGCGGCAACCAGCAGGTCGAGCAGCCCGTCGCCGGTGAGCGAGGCGAAGATCACCTGCACGCCGCGCGCCTGCACCACCGGCTTCGCGGCGACCGAGATCCATTGCAGCGCGAACATGATGAGTCCGAGCCCGATCAGCACGCGGCCGAAGCGGCCGATCGAATCCGCCTGCCGCGTGAGGAAGAGCACGACGCCGACGAAGATCAGCAGCGGCGAGAGCCAGGACAGGTCGAACGACAGGATGACCGTGACCAGCGACGTGCCGACGTCGGCCCCGAGCATCACCGCCAGCGCCTGCGCGGTGCCGATCAGGCCCTGGCCGGCGAACGAGGCGACGATCAGCGCCGTCGCGGTGCTGCTCTGGATCAGCGCGGTGATCCCGGCGCCGGCGAAGAACGCGTGCAGCGGCTTGGCGGCGCTGATGCGCAGGAAGCGCCGCAACGAGCTGCCGAACAGGCGCAGGATGCCGGTGCGGACGATGTGCGTGCCCCAGACGAGCAGCGAGACTCCGGCGAGAAGATTGAGCAGAGTCTGCACGGTGGGGCTAGCGGGTCGCGGCCTCGACCGCTTCGAGCGCCGCGTCGATGATCAGGAACGCGGCGTCGAGGTCCTCGGTGGCGATGACGAGAGGTGGCGAGAGCGTCAATACATTTCCCTGCCCGACCTTGAAGGACAGGCCGTGCGCGAGGCAATGGTACATCACCTGCTCGGCCTCGCGGCGCGCCGGAACGCCGTTTCGCGCCAGCTCGATGCCGAGCAGGAGCCCGATGCCGCGAACGTCGGCGACCAGCGGGTGACGGCGCTTCAGCTTGCGCATCCGCTCCAGCGCGCGCGCGCCGAGCGTGCACGAGCGCTCGAGCAGCTTCTCGTTCTCGATCACCTCGAGCGTCGCGAGCGCCGCGGCGCAGCCGACCGAGCTCTTCTCGTGCGTGTAGTGGCCGAGCGCGCGGTCGGCGGCGATGTCGAGGTCGCGGCGCGCGATGAGGGCGGCCATCGGGAACACGGCGCCGCCCAGCCCTTTGCCGAGCACGACCATGTCCGGCACGATGCCGTAATGCTCGAATGCGAACATGCGACCCGTGCGCCCGAGACAGATCGGCACTTCGTCGAGGATGAGGAGCGCGCCGTGGCGATCGCAGGCGGCACGGACGGTCCGGTAGTACTCGGGCGGCGGTATCTGGACGTCGGTGCAGCGGACGGTCTCGATGATCACCGCGCCGACGTCTTCCTCCTTGGCCAGCACATAGTCGAGATATTCGGCACATTTCGCGTTGCAGGCGCCGCCGCAGCCGAAGCGGCATGCGCCCGGATCGCACGGCGGCGCGTGCTCGGTGCCCGGAAGCAGCGGGCCCATGTGCTTGCGGAACACGGCCTCGCCGCCGATCGAGATGGCGTCGAGCGAGGCGCCGTGGAAGCTGTCCCACAGCGACAGCGTCTTGTGGCGGCCCGTCGCGATACGCGCGAGCTTCAGCGCCATGCCGATCGCGAGCGTGCCGCCGGGTGCGAACAGGACCTTGCCGAGCGGATCGGGCGCGAGCGCGGCGAGCCGCGACGCGAGGTCGATCGCGGCCGCGTTGGTGAACCGCCGCGGCGCGAAGGGCAGGGTGTCGAGCTGGGCCTTGACCGCCGCCATCACGTGCGGATGCCGGTAGCCCACCTGGTGCACGTTGTTGCCGTGGAAATCCATCACGCGACGGCCTTCGACGTCGGTGAGCCAGATGCCCTCGCACGACGCCACCGCGTTGAAGCAGGGCGTGGACAGCGACTGGTGCAGGAATACATTGGCGTCGGCGTCGAGCATCGCGCGCGTGGCGGCGCGCACGTGCGCCGCCTCGAACTCGCGGCGCAGCGGCGATGTGTTGACGTCGCCCTCGGCGCTGGCGTCGCCGGGCGCTCGCGGCTCGCTTGTATGATCCCCCCCGATCGGCGCTGCGCGCCGTTCCCCCCCAGGGGGGCGAGCGCCTTGGGACGGCCCGGCGGCGCTCATCGGGTGTCCCTGCGGCAGGTCATCGCGCGGACCCTCACCACGGCAGCGAGTAGGTCTTCGTATTGGTGAAGCTCTTCATCGCTTCCTGGACCCCCTCCTTGTAGCCGAGTCCCGAATCCTTGATCCCGCCGAAGGGCGTCAGTTCCAGCCGGTAGCCCGGGACCTCGCGGACGTTGACGGAGCCGACGACGAGCTCCGACACGAGCTTCGTGATGTAGTCGAGACGGTTCGTGCAGACTGCCGAGGAGAGCCCGTACGCGGTCGAGTTCGAGATGCGGATGGCGTCGTCGATGTCGCGAAAGCGGAGCACCGGCGAGACGGGGCCGAATGTCTCGTCCCGCACCAGCGGCATGTCGGGCGTGACGTCATCGACGAGCGTCGGTGAATACAATGCCCCGCGGCGGACGTTGCCGTGCAGCAGCCGGGCGCCGAGCGCGATCGCCTCGTTCACTTTCGCTTCGAACGACTTCGCCGCCGCCTCGTCGATCACGGTGCCCATGTCCAGCGCCGGATCCATCGGATCGCCGTAGGTCCAGGCGCGGGTGCGCTCGAGCAGCAGCTCGACGAAGCGGTCGGCCACGGACTGGTGGACGAGGATGCGCTTGATCGCCGTGCAGCGCTGGCCGGAGTTCCTGTACGAGCCGGCCGCGGCGAGGGCTGCCGCTTCGTCGAGATCCGCATCCTCCAGCACGATGATCGGATCGTTGCCGCCGAGCTCGAGGACCTGGCGCTTGTAGACGGCCTTCGCCGCAATGTATTTGCCGATGGGGACGCCGCCGGTGAACGTGACGAGGTCGACATCCGGGTTGGTCAGCATCTCGTCGGCGATCTCGCGCGGATCGCCGGTGACCACCGAGAACATCGCGGGCGGCAGTCCGGCTTCGTACAGGATGTCGGCGAGGAGCAGCGCGGAGAGCGGCGTCTTCTCGGTGGGCTTCAGCACCATCCTGTTGTTGGTCGCGATCGACGGCGCGACCTTGTGCGCGACCTGGTTCAGCGGATGGTTGAACGGCGTGATGGCGCAGATCGCGCCCTGCAGCGGCTCGCGCAGCGAATAGACCTTGCGCTGCTTGCCGTGCGGCGTGAGATCGCAGGAGAAGATCTGGCCGTCGTCGTTCAACGCCGCATTGCCGGCGAAGACGAACACGTCGCAGGCGCGGCCGACTTCGTAGAGCGAATCCTTCTTGCAGATCCCGCATTCGGCGGTGATGAGATCCGAGATCGGCTCGGCCCGGCTGCGGATGATCTCCGCGGCGCGATGCAGGATCCGGTAACGGTCGTGGCGTGTCAGCGTCGCCTTGTAGCCCTTGGCGATGGCGAACGCCCGCCGGATCTCGTCGACGGTGGCCTTGGGCACCGTCCCGACGGGGCTGCCGTTGTACGGGTTGCGCACTTCGATCGTCCGTTTGCCGCCGACCAGCTCGCCGGCGATGCGCATCCTGGCCTGCAGCACCGCGCCGTACCGGACGTCCTGCAATTCGGTCATCATGTCCATTGCTGCGGTCCTGTCTTGGCGATTGAGCAAGCGCGGCCCTGGCGGCGGTCGATCGCGAAGGCTCGGGAAATCACCGGGGTTTCCTTGGCGTTCGGCGCGGGGTGGCGACCGGGGTGCTCGCCGTGGTCCGGGCGTGGTGCATGCGCTCGCGGCTCGCCATCACGTGGTCGAACAGCGCGCGGCCGGCAGCGGCCGGTTGCCCTTCCGCGATCCGGGCGACGATTTCGCGATGCTCGCGCGTCGAAACGGGAAGCGCACCGCCCTGGGCCAGCGTCGCGTGGCGGAAGAGACGCAGCTCGTTGACAAGGCGGCGGTACATGCCCAGCAGCTTGGCATTGCCGGCGAGCTCGACCAGCCGGTCGTGGAAATCCACGTTGGCGGCAAGATAGGCGTCGACGTCGCCCTTGGCGGCGGCCTTTTCCATCCGGTCGACGCGGGCGGCCAGATCGCGGAGGTGGGCGGGTGTCGCCGTCTGCGCGAGCCGGCGGCCGACGAATTCGTCCAGCACCGCGCGCAGCTCGTAGATTTCGTCAGCTTCCTCGACCGGAATCCGGCGCACGAACACACCGCGATTCTTCTCCAGCCGCACGAGGCCCGATTCCTCGAGCGCGCGGAATGCTTCGCGCACCGGACCCCGCGATACGCCGAGACGCTGGGCGATCGCGGCTTCGTTCAATTTGCTGCCGGCCGACAGGCCGCCGGCAAGAATTAGGCGCTCGAGCTCCTGCTGCACGAGCATGGGCAAAGAGCTCGACTGGACGAGCGCGATGGCGTCCGCGCCGTTTCCGGAGGGCACGGCCGATGGCGCGGCGCGGCGCGGCGGTGCCTTCGGCGAGGGGGCGCGCGAAGCGGCGCGGCCTCCGTTGACGTTCGTCTTCAACATCTTGCGTATTGGACGCGGTTTGATGTAGATTGTCAACAATCTACAAAAAAGGTGACGCCATGAGCCTCTTTTCCCGCGATCCGATCCTGCTGACGCCCGGCCCCATCACGACGTCGCTCGCGACGAAGACCGCGATGCTGCGCGACTGGGGGTCGTGGGACGCCAACTTCAATGCGGTCACTGCCGAGGTGCGGAGGAAGCTGCTCGACATCGTTCACGGCCTCGACACCCACGTCTGCGTCCCGATGCAGGGCAGCGGCACGTTCGCGGTCGAGGCGGCGGTGAACACGCTGGTTCCGCGCGGCGGCCACGTGCTGGTGCTGATCAACGGCGCCTACGGCTCGCGGCTGGCCAAACTCGCGCAGATGATGGGCCGCAAGGTTACGACCTTCGAGACAGCCGAGGACGTGCCGACGACGCCGCAGGACGTCGACCGGCTGCTCAAGGCCGATCCGTCGATAACCCACGTTGGGCTCATCCACTGCGAGACGTCGACCGGCATCCTCAACCCGCTGCCGGAAATCGCGGCCGTGGTGCAGCGGCACGGCCGGAGCCTCATCCTCGACGCGATGAGCTCGTTTGGCGCGATTCCGATCGACGCGCCGACCATACCCTTCGACGCGGTGATCGCGGCGTCGGGCAAGTGCATCGAAGGCCCGCCGGGCATGGGCTTCGTCCTGGTCCGCCGCAGCGCGCTCGAGAAGTGCGCCGGCAATTCGTCGTCGCTGTCGCTCGACCTCCACGACCAGTGGACGTACATGGAGAAGACGACGCAATGGCGGTACACGCCGCCGACGCACGTCGTCGTCGCCTTCAACTCGGCGCTCGACCAGCACGTTGCCGAGGGCGGGCAGCCGGCGCGGTTGGCCCGCTACACGAAGAACTGCGAGACGCTGGTCGCCGGCATGACCGAGATGGGCTTCAGGGTGTTCCTGCGCCCCGAAATCCAGGCGCCGATCATCCTGACATTCCATGCGCCACCCGACCCGGCGTACAACTTCAAGGACTTCTACGCGCGGGTCCGCGACAAGGGGTTCATTCTGTACCCGGGCAAATTGACGAAGGTCGAGACGTTCCGCGTCGGCTGCATCGGCGCGGTCGGTCCGGACGAGATGCGGCACGCCGTCAATGCGGTGCGTGACACGCTGCGCGAGATGGCGATTCGGCAGGTGAATCCCGTGGCGGCAACAGCGCGGGCGGCGGCCTGACGGCGATCGCGATGTGGTGAATGGCTCCCAGGTTCGCGGGCGTCATGCTTTTGCGGCGGAAGCAAATGGATCGGGCGGCTGCCGGAGCGCTCCCAGGGCGACGCAGTCCGGCGTATCCCTCGCGATCGCGCCATGGCGCAGCAGGCAGTCGAGCATGACGAGCGCGGCGTCGGCGGTGACGACGTCCGGGCCTTCAGCCTTCGCGATGAGCGGGCCCACGGCGGAAAGCGGCACCAGGCGATGCCCGGCGACTTCGCCGTCCCGGCCCGCCGGCACGAAGACGGCGGGAAGCCAAAGGTCGTGGACAAAGATCGTCTCGCGCTGCAGGCCATCCGACTGCTCGCGGCAGATACGGATGGTACCGGCCCCCTGTGCACGGGCCGCAACCGTCGCCGCGATGCCCGCTTCTTCCCATGCTTCCTTGACCAGGGTGGAAGGCACCGACTGTCCGGCGGCGATTCCGCCGGCGACGAGATTGTCGAGCCGATCCGGATCGATCGATTTCGTCGGACTGCGCCGCGCGATCCACATCGCGATTTCGCCATCGCGCCGCACGAGGCCGTTGACGTGCACTGCGTAGGTGTGAATGCCAAAATAGCGTGCCGCCGCGCGTTCCAATTCGAACCATGTTGGCGCTCCGAATTCGGGAGTCACGGCGTAGCGCTCGTCGCGCCAGGCGGTCAACAGTCCATCGGCAGCGAGCGCGCGCGTAACGCGCTCGAGCGCCCGGGTGCGCGCCGGAGCGTCGTCGAGTCCCGCGACGAACGACACGCCATCGTCGCGCACGCCGAAGACATCCGGCATGGCGGCGAGCCGCGCGGCACGGCGATCGTCGAGCCACCCTGCGGCGGCACGCTCCACCCGAAGCGGCCGGTAGCGCGCTTGCGGCGGCGTCAGTGCGGCAGCGAGCCGCACGCGAATCGCCGTGAGCACTTTGTCGGAAAGCATCGGATCATTGTAGCCTGCGGGTGCGTGCCCGGAACCGGTTCGCGGCGCATTGCGCGGTCACGCTGACGGTGCATTCGGGTAGAATCCGCGGACTTCGAGTTCACACGGGAAAGCCGCTCTGCGCGGCTCAAGAAGAATGACTGCCCGCATCATCGATGGCAAGGCGCGCGCCCTGCGCCTGACAAACGAAGTGGCCGCCGGAGTCGCCGCGCGCGTGGCGGCGGGAAAGCCGCCGCCGGGCCTCGCCGTCGTTCTCGTCGGCGACAATCCCGCATCGCACGTCTACGTGCGCAACAAGCGCCGGATGACCGACACTTCGGGCATGCGCTCGTTCGCGCACGACCTTCCGGCGACGACATCGCAGGTGGAACTGCTGGCGCTGATCGACACCTTGAATCGCGACCCTGCCGTGAACGGGATCCTGGTCCAGTTGCCGCTGCCGCCGCAGATCAATGCGGACCTCGTGACCGAGCGGATCGATCCGCTGAAGGACGTCGACGGCTTCCATCCGTACAACATAGGGCGGCTGGTGCTGAAGCGCCCGACGCTGCGGCCCTGCACGCCCTACGGCTGCATGACGCTGCTGAAGGACACCGGCGAAGACCTGGTCGGCAAGCACGCGGTCGTGATCGGCCAGTCGAACATCGTCGGCCGGCCGATGGCGCTCGAGCTGCTGATGGAGCGCTGCACGGTGACCGTCTGCCACTCGAAGACGCGTGACCTGCCGGGACTCGTCCGCCAGGCCGACATCGTCGTCGCCGGCATGGGCAAGGCGAATTTCGTGCAGGGCGCCTGGCTCAAGCCGGGTGCGATGGTGATCGACGTGGGGATCAACCGCAATGCCGAGGGCAAACTCTGCGGTGACGTCGATTTCGCCGTGGCGAAGGAGGTGGCTTCGTGGATCACGCCGGTGCCGGGTGGCGTCGGGCCGATGACTATCGCCACGCTGCTCGCCAACACGCTGCGCGCGGCGGAGCTACAGGACGGCAATTCGGGGTCAGATACGTAACAATTCACTGAATTGCGTCAATGACGGGGCTCCGAATTGTTACGTATCTGCCCCCGAGTTGCTGATCCGGCACTGACGAGCGCCGGCCTCGAACGTTATCCGAAAGCTGTCAGGCTGACCGCAAATGCCACGCCTTCGGCCGCGTGAAGGTCTGGATGCCGTAGGACGACAGCGTGAGCCCGATGCCGGAGTGGCCGATGCCGGACCACGGCAGCCGGGGGCTCACGCGGTCGCAGCAGTTCCAGTAGACGCTGCCGGCGTGCACCTGGGCCAGTATTCTCTTCGCGCGCTTCGGGTCGTGCGTGTAGACGCCGGCCGTCAAACCGTATTCGGTGTCGTTCATGAGGTCGACGGCCGCCTCGTCGTCGGCGACCGCCTGGATGCCGATGATCGGGCCGAAGCTCTCGTCCCTCATCAGCGCCATCGAATGATCGACGTCCGTGAAGACCGTCGGCGCGAACCAGTTGCCCTTGCCCCGGACGACGCTGCCGCCGGCAAGCAGCTTCGCGCCCTTCTTCTTCGCGTCGCTCACCTGCTTTTTCAGCACGTCGAGCTGCGGCCGGCGCGTGATCGCGCCGATGTAGGTGGCATCGTCCATCGGGTCGCCCATCTTGAAGAGTTTGACCTCGGCGACGAATGCGGCGACGAACGCGTCGTGGATCGATTCGTGGACGTAGATCCGCTCGACCGCGCAGCATGACTGACCCGTGTTGTAGAACGCGCCGTCGGCGATGCCGGCTGCGGCCGCCTTGATGTCGACATCCTCGCATACATACACCGGATCCTTGCCGCCGAGCTCGAGCTGGACCTTGATCATTCGCCGGCCCGCCGCCGCGGCGATCTTCGCGCCCGTCGCATACGAGCCGGTGAAGAAGATGCCATCGATCGGCTGGCGCATGAGCGCGGCGCCGGTGGCGCCGTCGCCTACGACGGGCACGAACACGTCGCGCGGGATGCCCGCCTCGTGCAGCATTTCGGCGATGTGCAGGCCAGTGAGAGTTGCGAATTCGGACGGCTTGTACAGCACGGCGTTGCCCGCGACGAGTGCCGGCACGAAGACGTTGCTGCCGACGAAATACGGGTAGTTCCACGCCGAGATGTTGGCGACGACGCCCAGCGGCTCGTGCGTGATCCGCTCTTCGAGCTTCTGCGCCGGGTCGGCGAAAACCCTCTCGTCGCGCAGCGCGCGGGCCGACTCGGCGATGAAGAAGTCGACGCGCCCAAGCAAGCCGTTCAGCTCGTTGCGCGACTGGCGGATCGGCTTGCCGACCTCGTGCGTCAGCGTTCGCGCGAGCGTCTCCTGCATTGCGACGATCCGGTCGCGGAACTTCGCTATCGCGACGAGCCGCTTGTGGATGGGCACTTTCGCCCAGCGGACCTGGCCCGCGCGGGCGACCTCGTACTTGCGGCGCACCGCCGCGGCATTGTCGGCGGCGACGTCGGCGATGACGGTGCCGGTGGCGGGATTGGTGATCTTCATCGCGGCTCCTGGTTCAGATCGTGTAAGCGGCGGCCTTGTGCTGCGCGGCGGCGGCGAGGAATTCGTCGAGGATAGGCGTGTCGTCGACGAAGGAAGGATTGTCGGGCGCGTGGAATTCAGGATGCCACTGGACGGCAAAGACGTACGCCGCGCCCGTGTAACGTATCGCCTCGACGACGCGATCCGGCTCCGACCACGCCTCCACGACGAGATGGCGGCCAAGGTCCTTCACCGCCTGATGGTGGATCGAGTTCGTCTTGACGAGCGTCTTCCCCGGATAGAGCCGGGCGAGGCCGCTGCCTGGCACGAACGACGTCGCGTGGCAGTTCTGCTCGTAGGTCGCCCAGTTGCGGTGATTGAGCGCGTGCGGGGCCTGTGTGCCGAGGTCCTGGTAGAGCGTCCCGCCCTGCGCGACGTTGATCACCTGTGCGCCGCGGCAGACGCCGAGCACCGGTTTTTGCAGTGCCACGAACGCCCGCAGCAGCGCGATTTCGTAATCGTCGCGAATGCGGTCGCCGTTCCACTCGGGCTTCAACGCCTTCTCGCCGTACGACTCGGGACAGACGTCGGAGCCGCCCATCAGCACGAGGGCGTCCAACTCCTGCGCGTACGCGTCCACCGTGGCCTTGCTGCCGGCGCGCTTCGTGCGTCCTTCGGGCGAGGGCACCATGAATGCCAGCACGTCGCGCTGCATCAGCCAGTGCGCGACGTTCTGCTCGATGTACTGCAGCGTCATGCCCTTGAAAATCGCGCGCTTGGGGTCTTCGTGGAAGAAGCAGGCGGAGATGCCGATCTTGAGCATGGTCGGGAATTATGGTCGAGGGTCAGTCGGGAAAATCGCGCGGCTCGAGCGCGATCGGCGCGCCGTGAGGCGTGCGGTCGGCGGCGCGGTCCCACGCGGACCGATAGCGCGCCAGCGTGCCTTCGTTCGCCAAACCCTTGGCGGCCACGATGCGCTCGAGCGTGGCGAGCCAGTGAAGGTAGTACGTCTCGCCGGTGTCGGGGTCGCCCTCGGCCTGCGCGCGCCCGATCTCTTCGGTCAGCATCGCGGCCCACTCCAGCCAGGTGAACAGTCCGCGCCCGTGCAACGCGAGCGCCATGGCGAACGCCTGTGCCTGCCACGGCTCGCGGAACACGGGCCCGTCGGCATCACGGGGGATCGAAGGGATGGCGTCAGTGGCGCGCCGCGCATCGCCGGTGTGGACCGTGGGCATCTCAGGCGTGCTGCGGCGCCGGTTCGAGATATGGCTCGAACGCCTCGATCGAGACGCTTACCGTTGGATCCGAATCCGGACCCCACAGCTCCGGTCCGTCGAAGCGCACCGTGTAGAGCCACTGCGGATCCTCGCCCCGGTCGAGCGCCGCGGTATCCGGAAACACGTGGCAGCCGTGCAGGCGCTCGACGGTGCCGACGTGGCCGCGCGCATAACGTGGCAGCCTCGTGTGCGTCGGCGGATGGATGTTCTTCGCGCGCACGCGATCGCCGGGCGCGAAACGCGCAGGTCGCGGCGCGGGGCGCGCGTAGCCGCCGCGGATCATCCCGCCGGCCACCATTGCCGCCGTCAGCTTGCGCGGCAGCGGCTTGCCCGGGCGCAGCGCATGGCCCGCGGCCAGCTCCTCGGCGGTGCCGCAGCCGCGCTCGATCGCGTTCGATTCGGTGGCCAGCATCCAGCGCTCGTAATAGGATGCGCCGAGGTAGACCGGCGGCGGCAACCGTTCCTGCGCGTAGCGCAGCATGTCGATATTCCAGGCGCCCGCGTACATCATCGCGCGCTGCATCGCCATCACGCGGCCTTCCCACGGCGCGTGGAACACGGGCTCGTCGGGTTCGGCATCGACCCTGCCGAAGCCGTCCATCCCCCCGAGGTCGTGGATGCCGTCCATCAGGCAATCTCGGATGGGGTCTTCGCGAGCCCGGTCCCGATCATCGAATCGCGAGTGACGAGCCGCGCGAGCTGCTCCTCGGTCCAGTCGTCGGTGCCGCGAGGGCGCATCGGAATGACGATGAAGCGCGTCTCGGCCGTGGAATCCCAGACCCGGATCGCCGTGGACGGCGGCAGCGTGATGCCGAAATCGGCGAGCACGCCGCGCGGATCCTTGACCGCCCGCGACCGGTAGGGCGCCGACTTGTACCAGACCGGCGGCAGGCCGAGCATGTCCCACGGATAGCACGAGCAGAGCGTGCAAACCACCAAGTTGTGCTGGGTGGGCGTGTTCTCGACCGCGACGAGGTGATCGCCGGCCGGATTGGCGAGCTTCAGCGTGCCGGTCGCCTGCGAGGCGTCGGCAAGGAGCGTCCGCATGAATTCCGGATCGACCCACGCCCTGGCCACCACCTGCGCGCCGATGTGCGGACCCACCTTGGTCTCGTAGGTCTCGACGATTGCGTCGAGCGCGGCCGGATCGACGTAGCCCTTCTCGGTCAGGACCGTTTCCAGCGCCCGCACGCGGAGCTGGGCCGCGGAGAGCTCGGAGCCGTGCTCCCCGGCGTGATCGTGGTCGTGTTCGGTCATGGGTTCAGGCGGGATTCGACGGAAAGGGGAGGGCGCGCCGACAACGCATGAGATCAGATCGCATCCGCGAACATGCGCTCGAAGTCCTCGCGCGCGCACTTGCGCGGATTGGTCTTGTGGCACGTGTCGTTGATCGCCACGTCGACCAGCGCCGGAATGTCGGCGCGCGTCACAGGACGCTTCGCAGTCATCGCGGAGAGCGTTGCTGGAATGCCGAGGTCGGCCTTCATCTTCGCCAGCCACGCGATGAACGCCTTGGCTGCATCCTGCTCGACCATCGCGCCGGCGCCGGGGACGCCGGCTACGCGCGCCAGCTCGGCCATCTTCGCGGGCGCGGCGGGCAGGTTGAAGCGCATCACGTGGTCGATCATGATCCCGTTGGCAAGTCCGTGGTGGAGGTCGGCCACCGTGGACAGCGCGTGCGCGCACGAGTGCACGGCGCCCAGGTCCTTCTGGAACGCGATCGCGCCCATCATCGAGCTCATCAGCATGTCGCTGCGTGCCGCGAGGTTCCTGCCGTCGCGAAACGCGATCGGCAGCGCCCGCGCCGCGATGCGCACGCCTTCGAGCGCGATGCCGTCGCACAGCGGATGGTACTCGGGCGACAGGTAGGACTCGACGTTGTGCGTCAGCGCGTCCATGCCGGTGGCGGCGGTGATCGCGGGCGGCAGATCGAATGTCAGCTCGGGGTCGGCGAACACGCATTTCGCCAATAGCGCGGGCGAGAAGATGATCTTCTTGATGTGCGTCGTGTCGTCGGAGACGACCGACGATCTGCCCACTTCCGATCCGGTGCCCGCGGTGGTCGGCAGCGCGATGAAGTAGGGCAGCGGCCGGCCGATCGGCCGCACCTCGGGATGGTCCCACGCGTATTCGAGGATGTCGCCGGGGTGGCTCGCCATCAGCGCAATGGCCTTGGCGACGTCCAGGGCTGCGCCGCCGCCGAGGCCGATCACCGCATCGGCCTTGTGCGCCCTGTATGCGGCGGCGCCTTGCTTCACCTGGCTGCGGACGGGGTTGCCCCAGATCTCCGAATAGACGGCCACCGCGAGGCCTGGCAGCGCCGCGACGAAATCCGCCAGCAGCGGCAGCGGCGCGATCCCGCGGTCGGTGACGATGAGCGGTCGTGCAATGCCCTCCGCCTTGAGGTGGCCCGCGACCAGCTTGCGGGCGCCGGGTCCGAAGTGGATGGTGGTCGGAAAGCTGAAACGTGTGATGGTCATGGTTGCGCCAGAAAATGGATCATGTGGTTCTTGTCGAAAAAGATGTCATCCACCCGAATGGCCCGCGGCTCGATGCCGAAGGAGCGAAAGCCGAACTTCTCGTAGAGCCTGCGCGCGGCGACATTGGTCTCCGTGACAGTCAAAATCAGCTGGGTGAGACCCGGCTCGCGCCGGGCCTCGCCTATCAAATGCGCAAGCAGCGCCGCGCCGACACCCTGGCCCGCGCGCTCGCGCACGACGTACATCCCGAACACGTCGCCCTTGTGCCGGATCTTCACCCGCGGTTCGCGCAGGAGGCCGATGGCGCCGACCAGGGTGCCATTGACAAAGGCGCCCCACACCCGGCCACCGGCCTCGGGCGCCAGCCGCGCTTCGGTCACCGCGAGCGGCTTCGCGGCCTCCTCGTCGTGCCCGGACGTGAACGCGTCCGGATGTTCCCTCAATCCCCGCAGCCGGAGTTCACGATACACCGCCACGTCGTCAGGCCCGAGCCGGCGGATGGCGATGTCAGATGATTTCAAAATAGCGCTTCATCTCCCAGTCGGTGACAGCGTCGAGCCATTGGCGCCATTCCCACTCGCGCGTCGCCGCGTAGTGATCGACGAAATCGTCGCCGAACCAGTCGCGCGCGAGATCCGAGTCGCGGAAGATGCGCGTCGTCTCGATCAGCGTGCGCGGCGCGCGCGGAATGTTCTCCGCGCCCTGGTTCGTGCCATGGATCGGCTTGGCCGTGAGCTTCAATTTCTTCTCGACGCCCGCCAGCCCGGCCGCGAGCACCGCGGCGGCTGCGAGGTACGGATTCATGTCGGCGCCGGGACAGCGCGTCTCCAGCCGCGTGGACTTCGGCGAGCCGGCGATCACGCGGAAGCTGGCGGTCCGGTTGTCGACCCCCCAAGTCGGCTTGACCGGCGCCCAGAACCCGTCGACCAGGCGCTTGTAGCTGTTGATCGTCGGCCAGTACATCGGCGCCAATTCCATGAGCCCTGCGACCTGGCCCGCAAGGTAGCTCTCGAACAGCCTGCTCATGCTGTTCCGGCCCTTGGCATCGTAGAAGAGGTTCTTCTTGCCGTCCGACAGCGACTGATGGATGTGGCCCGAGCAGCCGGGCAGATGCTGGTTCCACTTGGCCATGAAGCTCGGCATGATCCCGAAGCGCGAGCCGATTTCCTTGGCGCCGGTCTTGAACAGGATCGCCCGGTCGGCCGCTTCCAGCGCCTCCGAGAACAGGATCGCCGCCTCGTAGACGCCCGGGCCGGTCTCGGTGTGCAACCCCTCGATCGGCACGCCGAAGTCGCCCATCTCGGTCATCAGCGCGGCAAAGAACTCGCGATTCGCGTTGGCGCGCAGCAGCGAATACCCGAACATCCCCGGCGTGATCGTCGTCGGCGCCACGCCTTTTTTGTCGGCCCACGATTGCGGCGTCTCGGCGAAATTGAACCACTCGTATTCCATCCCGCACATCGGCATCAGGCCGAGCTTCTCCGCCCGCTTCAGCACGCGCTTCAATACCTGCCGCGGGCAGATGGGGAGTGGGACTTCCTTGCCGTTCCTCTGCAGCGACGAACTCGCCGAGGAAGAACGGCACGCCGCCATCCCAGGGCACGTTCCGGTAGGTGCCGAGATCGATCTTGGCGAGCACGTCCGGAAAGCCCTTGTGCCAGCCGGTGAGCGTCGTGTTGTCGTAGGTGACGTCCATCATGTCCCAGCCGAACACCACGTCGCAGAAGCCGAAGCCGCCTTCGGCTGCCGCGTAGAACTTTTCCTTGTGCAGGTACTTGCCGCGCAGCACGCCGTCGATGTCCGAGACGGCAACCTTGACGCGGTTGCCGGGCGTGTTGCGGACCGCGGCGATGACCTTGGCGGCCGAGGTTGTAGTCGGCATCAACTCCTCCGGAGCGGGGCGGCTGGTGGGGCTCGAGTTCTTGGCGCGGCCGCGCGATAGCTGGCCGTACGTCACAGGGCGGCATTCTAGCGCAGCCGTGGGAGGGGCGGGGACAGCCCGGGGAGCGAGCAGCGCGCGCCCGGGTGTACCTCGATGCGGTCTCCGGTGCGGCGATGGTAGCTGCTAGGATTCGGGACGGGAATACGCGTGGAGTGGACCCGTTGCACCGCCCCGAATGGCAGGTACCCCGGTCTCGTCGGCATGTCGCACACCTCGGCACTGATCGCATTGCACGCCTCCGTCGCGCTGTTCGGCTTCGCCGGACTCTTCGGCAAGTGGCTTGCGCTGTCTCCTGTGGCGATCGTCCTCGGGCGGACCGCGATCGCGGCGGTGGCCCTGGGCCTCCTTCGCGTGCGCAGCGACGAGCGCGCTCCGTTCGACGTGCGGCTCATCGCGAACGGTGTCGTTCTGGCCGTGCACTGGCTCGCGTTCTTCGCGGCGGTCCAGGTCTCGACAGTGGCCGTCGGTCTCCTCGGCTACGCGTCCTTTCCCGCTGTTCACGCTCGCGGCCGAGCGCGTGTTCCTCGCCCGCCGCCTGCGCCGGCGTGAAGGCGTGACCGCTTTGCTGGTCACGGGCGGGCTGGTCCTGCTCGTGCCCGAGCTTTCCCTGTCGAATCCGGTCGTCCAGGGACTCGGCTGGGGACTCGTGTCCGGTTTCACGTTTGCGCTGCATGGTCGTGATGAACCGGCGCTGGACGGCCTCGCGGACCGCCACCGACATCACGTTCTGGCAGAACCTGCTCGCGGCGCTCGTCTTGCTCCCGTTCATGTGGGCGGCCCCATGGGAAATCGGATCGATCGGCGGGCGCGAGATCATGCTGCTGCTCGTGCTGGGGGTCGCGTGCACGGCGCTCTCGCACACGCTGTTCATCGGCGCGCTCGCGGCGGTCAGCGCGCACACGGCGAGCGTGGTCGCGGCGCTGGAGCCGGTGTACGGGATCGTGCTCGCGTTGGCATTCCTGGGCGAGGTTCCGGGTCCGCGGACCCTCGCTGGCGGTGCCCTGATCGTCGCGGCGGCGGTGATCGCGACGCGGCGCTCGTCTCTCGCGACGGTTTCCTCGCGCCGGCGTATTCGGTAGCATGACGGTTTCCCTCCTGAAAGTCCTTCCCGCATGCAGATCGGCATCGTCGGACTCGGCCGCATGGGCGGCAACATGGCGCGGCGGCTTGCGCGCGGCGATGTCATGGTCGACGGCGGCAACGCGAACTACAAGGATTCCCAGCGGCGGGGCGCGGCGTTGGCTTCGGCAGGCATCGACCTCGCCGCAGTCGCCGAGATGTGGCGCCACGGCAGCGTCGTGCGCTCGTGGCTCCTCGACAGGGCAAGTCCGACTGCGCCGACAGGCTGCTCGCGATGATGCGCAAGGGCTTCGGCGGTCACGCGGATGCGGCGAAGGATCCAACGCCGTGATCGTAGTGGTGATGGGCGTGTCCGGTTGCGGCAAGACCGCGGTCGGACAGGCGCTGGCGGCGGATCTCGGCTGGCCGTTCTTCGACGGTGACGATTTTCATCCGGAGGCCAATGTCGCCAAGATGGCGGCCGGGACGCCGCTCACCGACGCCGATCGGTGGCCCTGGCTCGACCGGCTGGCAGCCGAGATGGCGGCGATCAATGCGCGCGGCACCGACGCCGTGTTCGCATGCTCCGCGCTGAAGCAGGCCTACCGTGATCGCTTCCGCCGCGCGGGCGACGTCCGCTTCGTCCATCTGAAGGGCGACTACGACACGATCGCCGCGCGCATCGCCGCGCGCGCGCATCGCTACATGCCGCCAACGCTGCTCGCGAGCCAGTTCGCGACGCTGGAAGAGCCGGAAGACGCGATCGTCGTGGACGTGCGCGACGCCATTCCGGTGCAGATCGCGAAGATCCGCGCTGCGCTGCAACGCGCGACAGGAAGAACGCATGAGCGACGACAAGCACAAACCGGCCACGCGCGCCGTCCATCTGGGCCGCAATCCGCGCAAGTTCCTCGGCGCCGTCAACACGCCGGTGTTCCGGGCGACGACGATGCTGTTCCCGACCGTCGCCGATCTCGAGCAGGCGGCGCGTGGCGAGTATGCGGGCATCGGCTACGGTCTGCACGGTCTGCCGACCGTCACCGATCTGCAGGACGCGGTCGCGGCGATCGAGGGCGCGCACGCGGCGCTCGCCGTGCCGTCGGGGCTCACGGCGACGACGCTGCCGCTGCTCGCGCTGCTGCGCGCGGGCGATCACGTGCTCGTCACCGACGCCGTCTACGGCCCGACGCGGCGCTTCTGCAACAACCACCTGACGCGCCTCGGCATCGAGGTGACCTACTACGATCCGCTGCTGGGTGCCGCGATCGAGCGCGAGTTCCGGCCGAACACGCGCGTCGTGTTCACCGAGTCGCCCGGCTCGCTGACGTTCTGCGTGCAGGACATTCCGGCGATCGCCGAGGTCGCGCACCGGCGCGGCGCGCTCGTGATCACCGACAACTCGTGGGCGACACCGTTCGGCTTCCGCTCGTTCGACCACGGCGTCGATGTGTCCGTGCATGCGGCGACCAAGTACATCGGCGGGCACTCGGACGTGCTGCTCGGGCTCATCCTCGCCAACGCGGCGACGTTCCCGGCGCTGCATCGGCTCTGGACGGACATGGGCGTCACGCGCGTCGCCCGACGACTGCTTCCTCGCGCTGCGCGGCCTGCGCACGCTGCCGTTGCGCCTCGCGCGCCATGTCGCGAGCGCCATGACGATCGCCCAGTGGCTGCAGGCGCGACCCGAGGTGCGCGAGGTGATCTACCCGGCGCTTCCCGGCTCGCGCGGCCACGAGCTGTGGAAGCGCGACTTCAGCGGGGCGTCCGGGCTGTTCGGCGTCGTGCTCCAGCCGGTTGCCAAGGAGCGCATCGACGCGATGCTCGACGGGATGCGGCTGTTCGGCATGGGCTGGAGCTGGGGCGGCTTCGAGAGCCTGATGATCCCGGTCTATCCCGAGCGCGTGCAGACGGCGACGAAGTGGGATGCCGGAGGACCGTGCCTGCGGCTCGCGATCGGGCTCGAGGAGCCGGACGATCTGATAGCCGATCTGACCGAGGGATTCGCGCGGCTGCGGGGTTGACGCCCGATGCCGTCCGCTTGACGGTTCTCGTTGACGCTGCGATGGAAGGCGTCCAGCGGCGTCTGTCGGAAGGTTCCGCGCCTACGTTTCCTCGCCGAGGTAGACCGCCTGCACCCTGGGATCGGCGCGGATCACGTCGGGCGTGCCATCCGCAATGACGCGACCACGGTCGAGCACGATGATGCGGTCGGCGTGCCCGAACACGACGTCCATGTCGTGCTCGGTGAAGAGCACCGCGATCCGCTTTTCGCGCGCGAGATCCGCCGCGAGCTGCATCAGGCGCTCGCGCGAGCGCGGCGACATTCCAGCGGTCGGCTCGTCCATCAGCAGCAGCCGCGGCGCGCAGGCGAGGGCCAACGCCAGCTCCACCCGCTTCGCGTCCCCGTACGCGAGCGTCGCGCAACCCTGTCCGGCGAATCTGCCCATGCGCACGCGCTCGAGCAAGAGCATCGGCCTCGGCACGCATGCGGTCGGTCGCGCGTGCGGCGATGCCGCGATGTGCTCCGTCGTGCGCCAGCAGCGCAACCTGGACGTTTTCGCGCACGGTCATCGACGCGAAAGTGGCGGCGACCTGGAACGTGCGGCCGACGCTCAGCCGCGCGATGGTCCGCGGCGGCAGCCCGTCGATCCGCGTGCCCGCCAGGGTCACGCTCCCGGCGTCCGGCGTGAGTTGGCCGTTGACGAGATTGAAGCACGTCGTCTTGCCCGCGCCATTGGGGCCGATCAGCGCGACGAGTTCGCCGGCGGCCACGGTGAACGAGACGTCATGCACCACGTCGTCGCCCCCGAATGACTTGGTCAGCCCGTCGACGCGCAGCACGGCGGCGGATTGCACGGCCCCCACGCTTGCGGCCTCATTGGCCGATTGGCCGCTGCGCTGCCCCCCGCGGGGGCGCCGATCTCGCGCCTTGGGGCGGCCCGGCGGCGCTCATGCCGCCCTCCGCCGCAGCCAATGCGAGATCGTGCCGCCGATCCCCATCGGGAACGCGATGACGATGAGCAGTATCGTCGCGCCGAGCACGGCGCGCCAGTATTCCGTCGCCCGCGCGAGCGTGTCCGACAGCCAGGTGAATGCCGCCGCTCCGATCAGCGGCCCGGCCAGCGCGTTGAGGCCGCCCAGCAGCACCATTACCAGCGCGTCGACCGAGCGCGGAATCGCCAGCGTCTCCGGCGAAATGCTGCCCTTCGAGAAGGCGTAGATCCCACCGGCGAGCCCCGCGAAGCCGCCCGCGACCACGAAGGCCGTCCACTGCGTGTTCGCGGACGTCGATGCCGATCGCCGCGGCGCGCAGCGGCGAATCGCGGCAGGCACGCAGCGAATAGCCGAGCGGCGCGTGCGCGATCCACGCGATCGCCGCCAGCGCGGCCGCGATCAGCGTCAGCGCGAACCCGTAATAGGCCTGCTTGCCGGCCAGCCACGCCGACGGCCAGACACCGACGATGCCATTGGAGCCGCCGGTGACGGCATCCCATTGGAACGCGATCGACCAGACGATTTGCGCGAACGCAAGTGTCAGCATCGCCATGTAGACGCCGGAGAGGCGGACGCAGAACCAGCCGATGGCGAGCGCGCCAGCCGCCGCGGCCAGCGGCGCGAGGAGCAACGCGGCCTCCATCGGCATGCCGCGCTTCGCCGCCAGCGCGGCGGCGTAAGCCCCGAGACCGAAATACGCCGCGTGGCCGAACGACGCCATGCCGCCGGGGCCCATCACGAGCTGCAGGCTGGCGGCGAACAGCGTGAACACGAGGATGTCGGTGGCGAGAATCAGCCGATACTCGTCGCCGGTCCACGGCAGCACCGCGGCCACCGCGAGCGCGGCCAGCGCGCCGAGCGCGGCGCGGCGGCCGGGCGGCACGACGAGCGCGCGGAATTCGGCGAGCGGCGTGGTCGCCGGCGCCGAAGGCACGGTGCCCATGAGGCCGTAGGGCTTCGCGATCAGCACGACAGCCATCACGACGAATTCGGCGACCAGCGTGAGCTTGGGGAACGCGATCGCGAGGCCGCCGACCTCGACCGTGCCGAGCGCGATGCACAGCGCCTTGGTGAGGCCGATCAGCAGCGCGGCGACGAAGGCCCCCGGGATCGAGCCCAACCCGCCGACCACGGTGACGACGAACGCTTCCGCGATGATCGCGAGATCCATGCCCAGGTTGGCCGGCTCCCGCGGCAGCTGCAGCGCTCCCGCGAGCCCCGCGAGAAAGGCGCCGAGCGCGAACACGGTGGTGAACAGCGTCCGCTCGTTGATGCCCAGCGCGCTGGCGAGCGTGCGATTCTCGGTCGCTGCGCGCGTCAGCATGCCGAACCGGGTGCGCTCGAGCAGCGCCCAGAGTGCCAGCAGCACGAGCGGACCGACGGCGAGCAGGAACAGATCGTAAGTGGGAATCAGCTGGCCGAAAACGGCCATCGCGCCGCTCAATCCCGGCGCGCGCGGCCCGAGCAGATCCTCGGCGCCCCATGCAAGCAGTGCGGCGTCGCGCACGATCAGCACGACGCCGAAGGTGGCGGCGAGCTGCAGCAGCTCGGGCGCGGCGTAGATGCGCTTCAGCAGCAGCGTCTCGATCAGCACGCCGATCAGCGCGACCGCGAGCGCGGCGAGCACGACGGCGCCCCAGAAGCCGAGCGGCCCGCGGCCGAAGCTCGAGACGAGCGAATACGCGATGAACGCGCCCAGCATGTACAGCGAGCCGTGCGCGAAGTTGACCACCCGCGTGACCCCGAAGATCAGCGTGAGTCCCGCCGCGACCAGGAACAGCGCGGACGCGCCGGCAAGGCCGTTCAGGAGTTGCGCGACGAGGGAGGCTAGGGACACGCGGAGGGGACGCTGATGCCGGTCGTTGGCTGCCGGTGCATGCGATCGATTCTAGTATACTGAGCCGGAAATTCGCACGATAGTTCGCGGCCGGAACGGTCGCCACTGTGGCTTGCCCGACAGTGTTCCCGGCCCCCGCCGTTGAGGAGTTGCCGATGATTCATTGCGTATTGCACGATCCCGAAGACTCGGTCGCGGTGGTGGTCGTCGAGGGCGTCAAGGCCGGCACGACCCTGACCGGCCTCATCCTCGACGAGGACCGGACCATCACGCTGCCCTGCGTGCAGGACATCCCGCTCGGCCACAAGGTCGCGCTGAAGGACATGGCCGTGGGTGCCACGGTCATCAAATACGGGATCGACATCGGCAAGGTCGTCGCTCCTATCGCCAGGGGGCAGCATGCCCACGTCCACAACATCAAGACCAAACGCTGGTAGAGCGTGGCGCTGACCTGCTGACGGAGACCGGAACCATGCAACAGACCTTCTGGGGTTATCGCCGTGAGAACGGCCGTGTGGGCGTGCGCAACCACGTCATCGTCCTGCCCGTCGACGATCTCTCCAACGCCGCGGCGGAAGCCGTCGCGCACAACATCAAGGGGACGCTGGCGATCCCGCACCCGTACGGCCGGCTGCAGTTCGGCGCCGACCTCGATCTCCATTTCCGTACGCTGATCGGCGCGGGCAGCAATCCGAACGTCGCGGCTGTCGTCGTCATTGGCATCGAGGACCAGTGGACGAAGAAAGTCGCCGACGGCATCGCGGCGACGGGCAAGCCGGTCGCCGGATTCGGCATCGAGCTGCACGGCGACCACGACACGATCATGCGGGCGTCGAAGGCGGCGAAGGAATACGTGCAGTGGGCGAGCGAAAAGCACCGCGTCGAGTGCGCGTTGAAGGAGCTCTGGGTGTCGACCAAGTGCGGCGAGTCCGACACGACGTCCGGCTGCGGCGCCAATCCCACCGTGGGCGACGCGTTCGACAAGCTTTACGCCGCCGGCTGTACGCTGGTGTTCGGCGAGACGACCGAATTGACCGGCGGCGAGCAGATTGTCGCGGCGCGCTGCCGCAACGACCAGGTTCGGGCCGGGTTCATGGCGATGTTCGACCGCTATCAGGACGTGATCAACCGTCACAAGACTTCGGATTTGTCCGATTCACAGCCGACCAAGGGCAACATCGCCGGCGGCCTCACGACGATCGAGGAAAAGGCGCTCGGCAACATCCAGAAGATCGGAAGGAAATGCCTGGTCGACGGCGTCCTCGACAAGGCGGAGGTGCCGACGGGACCGGGGCTGTGGTTCATGGACAGCTCGTCGGCGGCGGCCGAGATGGTCACGCTGTGCGCGGCGTCGGGTTACGTCGTCCACTTCTTCCCGACGGGGCAGGGCAACGTGATCGGCAACCCGATCCTGCCGGTGATCAAGATCTGCGCCAACCCGCGCACCGTGCGTACGATGAGCGAGCACGTCGACGTCGACACCAGCGGCCTCCTGCAGCGGGAGCTGACGATGAGCGCGGCGGGCGACAAGCTGCTCGACATGATGTTCCGCACGGTGAACGGGCGGCTTACCGCCGCCGAGGCGCTCGGCCATCGCGAATTCGTATTGACCCGCCTCTACGAGAGCGCCTGACCGACTCGCTGCGGTCACGGCGACTGTTCCGCGAGGTCGCGGCGGGGCCTATACTGCGCGGGTGTCCGCGGCCCGCAACCGGGGTTGCGCGTGCGGCGCGAATTCCGGAGGAAATCTCATGCTGAAATTTTCGTTGCGCGGCGCGCTCGTGGCAGCTGTCGCCCTGCTGGCGCCGCCGCTGCATGCCGAATTGACGGAAATCAAGGTCGCGCAGCAGTACGGCATCAGCTACCTGCCGCTGATGCTGATGGAAGAGCAGAAGCTGATCGAGAAGCACGCGAAGGTTGCCGGGGTCGACGTGAAAGTCGGCTGGGCGAAATTCGCCGGCGGCAACGTGATGAACGACGCGCTGCTGTCGAACAGCCTGCAGTTCGCCTCCGGCGGGGTCGGGCCGCTCGTCACGCTGTGGGCGCGGACCAGGGGCAACCTCGATGTGAAGGCGGTCTCGGCGATCAACTCGATGCCGATCTATCTGAACACGCGCAATCCGAACGTCAAGACGATCAAGGACTTTACCGAGAAGGACAAGATCGCGCTGCCCGCCGTCAAGGTGTCGATTCAGGCGGTGACGCTGCAGATGGCTGCCGAAAAGGCCTTCGGCGAGGGCCAGCAGGGGAAGCTCGATGCACTCACTGTCTCGCTGTCGCACCCCGACGCGCAGGTGGCGCTCCTGTCCGGCGCCTCCGAGATCACCGCGCACTTCGGCTCGCCACCGTTCCAGTACCAGCAGCTGGAGAAGCCTGGCATCCATACGGTGCTGAATTCCTACGACGTGCTCGGGGGGCCGGCGACGTTCAACGTGGTGTGGACGACGTCGAAGTTCCGCAGCGAGAATCCCAAGCTCTACGACGCCTTCGTCAAGGCGCTCGACGAGGCCACCTCCATCATCAACAAGGACAAGAAGACCGCGGCCGAGGCGTATCTGCGGATCTCGAAGGACAAGGACACGGTCGCCGACATTCTGGCGATGCTGAACGACCCGGCCATCGTCTACACGACGACGCCGCAGAACGTGATGAAGTACGTTGATTTCATGAACAAGATCGGGTCGATCAAGGTGAAGCCCGACTCGTGGAAGGACCTGTTCTTCCCGAACGTCCACGGCGCGGCGGGAAGCTGATGCCGGACGCGACACGGGCGGGGGGAGACGCGCTGCCTGATCTCGCGGCGATCCGCGCGGCACATGCGCGAATCGCGCCCCATGTGCACCGCACGCCGGTGCTGAGCTGCCGCGCGGTCGACGCGGAAACGGGTGCGCGGCTTTTCTTCAAGTGCGAGAATTTCCAGAAGGTCGGCGCCTTCAAGGCCCGCGGCGCGATCAACGCCGTGTTCTCGCTGGCGGACGCGGAGGCCGGGCACGGCGTCGTCACGCACTCGTCCGGCAACCACGGCGCGGCGCTCGCCTACGCGGCGCGGCAGCGCGGCATTGCCGCCTGGGTCGTGATGCCCGAGAACGCGCCGAAGGTGAAGCAGGAGAACGTGCGCCGGTTCGGCGCGACGATCCGCTTCTGCGCGCCCAACGTCGCCGCGCGCGCAGCCGCCTGTGCCGCGATCGAGTCCGAGACGGGCGCGACACTCATCCATCCGTTCGACGACGCGCAGGTCATCGCGGGTCAGGGAACGGCGGCGCTGGAGCTCATCGAGGCAGTGCCGGATCTCGACATCGTGATCGCGCCCGTGGGCGGCGGCGGGCTCCTGTCAGGTACGGCCATCGTGGCGCGCGCGTTGCGACCACAGATGCGCGTCTATGGCGCCGAACCGGCGAACGCCGACGACGCGGCACGCAGCTTCCAGTCGGGGCGCGTGGAGCCGCTGCCGGGGACGGTGACGATCGCCGACGGCCTGCGCACGACGCTCTCGGTGCGCACGCTGGCGGCGATACGCGCCAACGTCGCCGCGATCGGCACGGCCAGCGAGGACGCGATGGTGCAGGCGATGCGCATGACCTGGGAGCGGATGAAGATCGTGATCGAGCCGTCGTCGGCGGTGCCGCTGGCGTGCCTGCTCGAGCGCACGCTCGACGTCGCGGATGCCAGGGTCGGCGTGATCGTCTCGGGCGGCAACGTCGACCTCGACCGGTTGCCCTGGCAGAAATAGACGGGTTCCGATGACGGCTTCACGCCCGGAGGGAGCGCCGCTGCTCGACGTTCGCGGCGTGACGCTGCAATACAAGACCCGGGATCACCTCGTCACCGCGACGTATCGCGTCGATTTCCAGGTCTTCCGCTCCGACCGCTACATCCTGCTTGGACCCTCAGGCTGCGGCAAGTCCACGCTGCTGAAGGCGGTCGGCGGGTACATGACCCCGGTCGAGGGCGAGATCCGGCTGAAGGGCGAAATCGTGACCCGGCCCGGTCCGGACCGGATGATGGTGTTCCAGGAATTCGACCAGCTGCTGCCGTGGAAGACGGTCACCGAGAACGTGATGTTTCCGCTGGTGACGAGCGGCCGGCTCAGTGGCGTCGCCGCGCGGGACAAGGCGCGCGACGCGATCGCCAAGGTCAACCTCGTCAAGTTCGCCGACAGCCTGCCGCACACGCTGTCGGGCGGGATGAAGCAGCGCGTCGCCATCGCGCGCGGCATGGCGATGGAGCCCGACATCCTGCTGATGGACGAGCCGTTCGCCGCACTCGACGCGCTCACGCGGCGCAAGATGCAGGACGAGCTGCTGCAGCTGTGGGACGACACCCGGTTCACCGTGCTGTTCGTCACGCACTCGATCCCCGAGGCGATCAGGATCGGTAACCGGATCCTGCTGCTCTCGCCGCATCCCGGGCAGGTCAAGGCCGAGCTCGACAGCCTGCCGCGCGGCGCGCTGGCGACCGGCGAGGATGGGACCCAGGCGCTCGAGAGCAAGATCCATTCGATGCTGTTCGCCGACGCGGTCGAAGAGGAGGCGCTGCCCCATGGCTGAGCCCGGGCCCGTGGCGCGCCCGGAGCGCTATTCGCGGCCGGTCGATGCGGCGTCGTTCGGCATCGTGGAAAAGCCGCTTTCCGGATGGGAGCGGCTCGGCAACGTGGCCGCGGCGCGCAAGCTTGCACTCCTGGTCCTGCTGGCGCTGATCTGGGAAGTCTACGCGCGCTGGCTCAACAATCCGCTGCTGTTCCCGACGTTCTCGGCGACGATCGAAGCGTTCGTCGAGGCGATGGCGAGCGGCGTGCTGCCGGGCAGGGCGCTGACGTCGCTCCGGGTGCTGCTCACCGGTTACGCGGCCGGAATCCTCTGCGCGGCGACGCTCACCACCATCGCCATCTCGACCCGGATCGGCACCGATCTCCTGGAGCTCCTGACATCGATGTTCAACCCGTTGCCGGCGATAGCGCTGCTGCCGCTGGCGCTGATCTGGTTCGGCCTCGGCTACGGCAGCATCGTGTTCGTGATCGTGCATTCGGTGCTGTGGGCGGTGGCGCTCAACACGCATTCGGGCTTCCTTTCGGTGTCGAACACGCTGCGGATGGTCGGTCGCAACTACGGGCTCTCCGGCCTGCGTTACGTCGGCCAGATCCTCATTCCGGCGGCGTTTCCCAGCATACTCACGGGCCTCAAGATCGGCTGGGCGTTCGCTTGGCGCACGCTGATCGCCGCGGAGCTCGTGTTCGGCGTCTCGTCAGGATCGGGCGGACTGGGCTGGTTCATCTACGAGAACAAGAACCAGCTCGAGATCCCGGCCGTGTTCGCCGGGCTGTTCACCGTGATCCTGATCGGGCTATTCGTCGAGAACGTCATATTCCGGACGGTGGAAGCCCGCACTGTCCGTCGCTGGGGGATGCAAAGCTGATGACCACGCACTTGCCGACTGCCAGCTACCCGCGCTTTCACCTCGCGTTTCCCGTGACCGATCTCGGGCAGGCGACGAGGTTCCTCCTGGACCCGTTCGGCAACGCGCTCGAGTTCAAGGCGTTCGGCGGCATCAACCTCCTGTTCGCGAAGAATCCATAGGCCCGTGCGCGTCGTCATCACCGAATTCATGGACGAGACCGCCGTCGCGGACCTTGCGACGAAGCACGACACGTTCTACGACAGGAGCCTGGTCGATCGTCCGGACGAGCTCCGGGCCAGGGTCGCCACGGCCGATGCGCTCGTCGTGCGCAACCGCACGCAGGTCGACGCCACGCTGCTCACCGGCGCACCGAGGCTCAAGGTTGTCGGAAGGTTGGGGGTAGGCCTCGACAACATCGACGTCGACACGTGCAGGGCGCGCGGCATCGATGTCATCCCGGCCACCGGCGCCAATGCGCAGGCAGTGGCCGAGTACGTGATCGGCTCGGCCATGCTCCTGCTGCGTGGCGCCTACTTCGTCGTCAACCGCGGTCGCGAGCGGCGATTGGCCGCGCGCCGCACTCTCCGGCGGCCGGGAGCTGTGCCGGCAAGACGCTCGGCATCGTGGGGTTCGGCGGCATCGGCCGGCTCGTGGCCCGGCTCGGTCGGGCGCTGGGAATGCGCGTGATCGGATCCGATCCGCATGTTCCCGCGTCCTCTCGCCGCGTGGCGTGAGGAAGGGGCGGAGAGCCGCGAGCTCGATGCGTTGCTGGCCGAGGCCGACGTGGTCACGCTGCACGTGCCGCTGATCGATGCGACGCGGCACCTGATCGACACCGCGCGCCTCGCGCGGATGAAACCCGATGCGATACTGATCAACACGGCGCGCGGCGGCGTCGTGGACGAAGCGGCGCTCGCCGCGGCACTGACGTCCGGGCGCCTGGGCGGTGCCGCGCTCGACGTCTTCGAGCGGGAGCCGCTCGCCGCCGGATCGTCGCTTGCGGGATGTCCGAACCTGCTGCTCACGCCGCACATCGCGGGCGTGACCGCCGAATCGAACGCGCGCGTGTCGGCACTGATCGCGGAGCGGGTCGTTGCGGCGCTCGCGCACCTGCGATCCGCCGGCTGAGGCCGCAGTTCGCGGACCGAGAAGGAAGGCAACTGACAATGGCCACGATCACGCTCGAAGCACTGCACGATCTCGCGGCGCGCGCGCTTGCCCGGGCGGGCGCGAGTCCCGGCATGGCCGTCGCGACTGCCCGCGCACTGGTGTACGCCGACGCGCAGGGCCTCGCCTCCCACGGCGTCTCGCGCGTGCCGCAGTACGCGGCGCATCTCGTCAACGGGCGCGCGGACGGCGCGGTTGAGCCGCAGGTGCTGCGCGCCAAGGGCGGCGCGGTGCTGGTCGACGCGCGCTGCGGTCTCGCCTTTCCGGCCTGTGCTCTCGCGGTCGACGAGGCGATCGCGCGGGCGCGCGAATTCGGCGTCGCGTTCGCGGGAGTGACGAACAGCCACCACTTCGGCGCCGCCGCGTATCACCTCGAGCCGGTCGGCGCGGCGGGACTCGTCGGACTCGCGATGGGCAACTCGCCCGCAGCCATGGCGGCCGCCGGCGGCAAGCGGCCGCTCTTCGGCACCAATCCGATCGCGGCGGTGTTCCCGCGTCGCGCCGCCGCGCCATTGTTGATCGATCTTTCGCTGTCCGAGGTCGCGCGCGGCAAGCTGATGGTCGCGGCCAAGGAGGGCAGGGCGATTCCGCTGGGCTGGGCGCTCGATGCCGACGGCCAACCGACGACCGATCCGAAGGCGGGTCTCCAAGGCTCGATGCTGCCGCTGGGAGGGACCAAGGGGGCGATGCTGGCGCTCGTCGTCGAGCTGATCGTGACGGCGCTGACCGGCGCGGCGATGGGGTACGAGGCGAGCTCGTTCTTCGTGGACGAAGGCAACCGGCCGCGACTCGGGCAGGCGTTCCTCGTCATCGATCCGGAGGCGCTCGCCGGCCGCGATACCTATCTTGCGCGGATCGAAGCGCTGATCGCGGAAATGTCGGAAGATCCGGGCGTGCGCCTGCCGGGCGATCGTCGTCGCGCGCTTGCCGTCAAGGCGAATGGGAGCGGCGTCGATGTTCCGGAAGCGCTCCTCGCGCAGCTGCAGCGGCTTGCCGCGTGAATCGACGATGAGCGCCGCCGGGCCGCCCCAAGGCGCGAATCACGCCCCCTCGGGGGGCAGCGCCGCGGCGCCAGCCGCAAGCGTGGGGGCACACAATTGACGGCAGTCGCCTCCCGCCCGGTTGCGTTGCTGCTCAACGTCGCGCACGCGGTCGATCACATGTTC
Organism: uncultured beta proteobacterium; assembly: GCA_963823215.1. Lineage (GTDB taxonomy): Bacteria > Pseudomonadota > Gammaproteobacteria > Burkholderiales > Casimicrobiaceae > CAIWHR01. The sequence continues at coordinate 22,057 of CAWGKT010000007.1, read as the reverse complement.
CTGCTGATCTTCGCGACGGCAGTCGCGGCGATCGCCGCCGATTTCGGTTTCCCCGACTGGGAATCGCTGATGCCCTACGGCGTCGGCGCGTTCATGCTGTTCGGCCTGGGATCGCTGCCGGCGGGCCGCCTGGGCGACCTCTGGGGACGGCGGCGGATGATGCTCGTCTTCTTCTTCGGCATGGGCGCCTCGTCGCTGCTGGTCGCCGTCACGCGCAATGCGTGGGAGCTCGCAGCCGCCCTCACGCTGATGGGTGCGTTCTCGTCGATCTATCACCCGGTCGGGATCCCGATGCTCGTGCGCGGCGCGACGCGACCGGGCCTGGCGATCGGCGTCAACGGCCTGGCCGGAAATCTCGGCGTAGCGTTCGCGGCGGTCGCCACGGGCCTGCTTGTCAAATACGCCGGATGGCGCGCGGCGTTCGCGGTGCCGGCGCTGCTGGCGATCGGCTGCGGCGTGGCGTTCGCCCGCGTCGCGCCGCTCGAGCCGGCGCCGCCGGCGCAGGGCCCGAGGACACCCGCGGCGCCGGACGCGCCGCCGCTCGTGCGCATCTTCGTCGTGATGACGGTGGCGGCGATCTCGTCGAGCCTCCTGTTCAATCTGACGACCAACGGCAACGGCCAGCTGCTGCGCGAGCGCCTGGCTGGCGTCGTCGAGGATCCGGCGCTGCTGGGCGCGCTCCTCGCCTGCGTCTATGTCGTCGCCTCGTTCGCGCAGGTCGGGATCGGGCTCCTCATCGACCGCTATCCGCTGAAGCGCCTCTACATCGGTGTCGTGCTGCTGCAGGCGCCGCTGTTCATGATCGCGGCGGGCGCCACCGGCTGGACGCTGTTCGTGCTGCAGATCGCGTTCATGATCGCGGTCTTCGGCGCCATCCCCTTCACCGACGCGATGATCGTGCGCTTCGTCGACGACCGGATCCGATCGCGCGTGAGCGGCATGCGTCTCTTCGTGTCCTTCGGCGTGAGCTCGGCGGCCGTATGGTTCCTGGGGCCGATCGTGAAGGCGGCCGGCTTCGGCGCGCTGCTGTGGCTGATGGCCGGCGTGGCCGTCACCACGCTCGTGGCGGTGGCGTTTCTTCCGGCGGCGAAAAGGCGGGCGAGCGTGGCGCCGGTCAACGCGCCGGCGTTGCCGCCGTAATCGCGTCGCGCAGGAGGCTGAAGACGCCGGGCGCCGCGGCGATCACTTCGTTCGTGCGGAGGAAATCGCGGCCGCCGGCGAAGTCGCCGACGCGGCCCCCGGCTTCGGCGACGAGCAGCGTGCCGGCCGCGACATTCCATGCATTGAGGCCGATTTCCCAGAAGCCGTCGAGGCGGCCCGCCGCGACATACGCGAGGTCGAGTGCGCAGGCGCCGGCGCGGCGAATGCCCGCGCACTTTGGAACCAGCGCGTTCAGCACCGGCAGGTAGGCGGCCATGCCAGGGCTGAGGCGCGCCGGAAAAACGGTGCCGACCAGCGCGTCCTGCAGGCGTACGCAGGTCGAGGTCCGGATCGGCGTCCCGTTCAACTGCGCGCCCTTGCCCGTGGCGGCCGTGAAGAGATCGTCGTGGACGGGATCGAGCACCACCGCATGGGTCACTTCGTTGCCGTGCGTGAGCGCGATCGACACCGAGTAATACGGATACCCGTGCCGAAAATTGACTGTGCCGTCGAGTGGATCGACGATCCACTTCAGCGTGTCCTTGCCGGGGCGGCTGCCGCCTGCAATCTGGCTCACGATCTCCCCCGCCTCCTTGCCGACGATCGCGTGCTCGGGAAATGCGGCGCGCAGCGTGGCGATCATGGCATTCTCGGCCTCCGTATCGGCATTGGACACGAGATCCGCATGGTCCTTCGCATGCGCAGGACGGCGCTTGAGATCGCGCGCCGCGTCGACGAGCACCGCGGCGGCGCGACGCGCGGCATGTATGGCTACGGCGAGGATCGGGTCGTTGGTCATGGATCAACTTCTGGTTCGTGTATCGGGCAGGATGCCGGTTCTTCGTGACTGCAATTGTAGCGCGCCGCCGCCGGGGATGATCGTCCTGCGCGCGTTGGAGGCGAGCGCACGCCGCGGGCGCGGCGTTTGTTCAACCCACCTGTACGCGCAGCATCATCCCGCCGTCTTCATGCTCGAGATTGTGGCAATGGAAAAGATAGGTCTGTTCGCCGGCGAACGGGTGCCGGAAGTCGATGGCGATCTTCACCGATTCGCCAGGCCACACGAGCAGGGTGTCCTTCCAACCGAGGTCCGTGGCGACGCGTCCGCGTTTGTCGACGACAAGTGATGCGAGCATGTCGGGACTCGTTTCCCTCTCCATTACGCGGAATTGGAATCCATGCAGATGCATCGCGTGCGGCATGCTCGTGTGGTAATTCCGGATCAGCCAGGTTTCGACCGCGCCGCGAACAACGACGATGGGGGCAGCCGCCATGTCGTAGACTCGGTCATTGATTCGCCAGCGGCCTTTGGCGAATCCAAGGCGCAGGGGCCGTTCATCGGCGGCGGGAAGCGGCATCGGTGCCGCGGAAAGCTGGGCCGGTGGCGGTGCCAACGAAGCATCCCGTGCCCGAATGCGGAACTGCAGCAATTGGAGCGGAGCGCCATCCGGAGTATGGCGCGCCGTGGACCCCGGTATCGTTGGCGCACGCATGTCGTGGGCTTCGTTCGATAGGCGCGCCGTCCGGCTCGGCCGCCCCGTGCCGGTAGTGCCTGCATCGGGTCGAAGGCGCGGCTTTCGAGCAGCACATAGCCACCGACCGGAATGCCGGCGAAATCGACCAGGACGTCGATGCGCTCGGCCGGCGACAGGAACACCTCGGTGCACGGTTGTGCCTGTTCGAGCAGCCCGCCGTCGGTGCCCAGCAGAAGGAACGGCACCGGTGCGCCGTCGTCACGGCGAAAGGCAAGGCGGAAATTGCGGGCGTTGCCGCCATTGAGCACACGGAATCGATAGCTGCGGCCGGTCACGTCGAGGTACGGTCGCGGCGTGAAATTCACCAGCACCTCGTCGCCATACCAGCCGAGCAGCAGATCCTCGGCGGAGGGCGTGTAGCGGAACGGCGAATTGCCACGGCGATCGTGGAGCACCAGCGGTATTTCCGTTTCCCCGGGCACGAGCGAAAGTGCAGCGCGCAGCTTCACTTCGTCGTCGTCCTCGACGGCGAGGAGCCCGAAGAGCCCGCGGTAGGTCTGCGCGGCCGTCCTGCCATGCGGGTGCGGGTGATACCAGTAGAGACTGGCGCGGTTGCGCACCGTGAATGCGTAATCGAAGTTCCTGTCGGGGCCGATCAGCGTCTCGCCGTTGCCGTCGTTGGCGGTGTCCATGGTGAGGCCATGCCAATGCGCCACCGTCGGTTCGTCGAGGCGATTCTCGAGCCTTATCGCCACGTTCGAGCCGGAACCGGCGACCAGGGTGGGATCGACGTAGTCGCGCCCATCGGCACGCGCGACGAAAAGGCGAGTGCTCCGTCGCGACCGTAAGGGGCGGCGCGGAGGACAACGGGCCGCCCACCGGCAGCGAGACGCCCCATCCGGCCACCGCTGCCGGGAACGAGCAGCGGCGTATCGAAAGCGCTCGGCGTTGCGCAAAGCTCGGGTGCGGCGGCCTTTCGCACCCCAGGTGTGAATCCGGCAACGGCGGTCCCGGCCCCCAGAGCGGCCAGGGCGCGGAGCAGCCGTCGGCGGCCGATGAGTGGACGGGTCATGCCGTCGATCGCGCAGTGTCGATACGGGATGGTCGGTCAAAAGCGCTATCCCGCGACGGCGCGTTCAGCGAATCGCCACACCCCACGGCAGCGTACCGACCGTGATTTCCGCGATCTTCTTGTTGGTCTGGGTGTCGATCACGGCGACCGCATTCGATCGGCCGCAGGCGACGTAGAGCTTCCGGCCGTCCGGCGTGAGCGCCATGTTCCACGGCCGGCGGCCGACCGGGATCTCATCGACGATCGTATTGGTCGCGGTGTCGATCACCTGTACGGTGCCCTTGCCCGCCGGAGGAGACGTACACCCGCTTGCCGTCCGGGTGAACCGTGACCCCGTTCGAGCGGCTGCCAGCCTTGATGCGCGCAATGACCTCGTGCTTGCCGACGTCGAACACGTTGACGATGTCGGCATTCTCGGCCGCCACGTAGGCGCGCGTCCCGTCCGGGCAGGAACCCGATGCCCGCGCGGTCGGTCGCCGACCTTCACCGACTTGATCACCTGGCCCTGCGCAACGTCGACGATGTCGACGCTGTCAGCCTCCTCGGCGCTGACATACAGCCATTTTCCGTCAGGACTCCACACCGCGTGCTCGGGATTCTTGCCGCGCATCCTGATGCTGCGACCGACCTTGTTCGTAGCCGTGTCGACCAGCATGACCTGGTCGTTCTCCTCGATCGCCGCCGCGATCCATCTTGCCGTCCGGCGAAAGGTAGATGGCCTCGGGCGAATCGCCCAGCGGCACCGTTGCAAGCACCGCCCGCTTGGCGGTATCGACCACCACTAGCGCGTTCGCGGTCTGGTCGCTCAGATACAGCCGCGTGCCGTCGGCGGACAGTGCGATGCCACGCGGCTTCTGGCCGAACTTGAGCGTGGCCGTGACCTTGTCCGTCGCGGTATCGATCACCGAAATGTCGGCCGATCCTTCGTTGGGCACGTAGGCCGTCGGCGCGGCGCTGGCCGCCGCTGCGAACAGGGCCAACGCGAGCACCGCAAGGCAGTTTTGTGGATTCATTCGCATTGTCTCGGATCCGGGAATTTGTCGGTGCGCACTTTGCATGCGCAATTCTCTCAATTATGCTACATCAATTTTCCCCGTTGCTGCCGCCTCGACGCTGCCCGGCAGGCAATCCATCAAGGAACCACGCAATGCGACCGCCCGCTCGCCGCCATGCGCGCGCTCCGCTCCGCTGCACCATGCTGAGTGCAGCGCTGCTCGCCATCGCGCGGGTTGGGACGGTCGCGGCCCAGCAGCCGGCGCCCGCGATGCTCGATCCAGTGGTTGTATCTGCGACCCGCAGCGCCGAGCGCGCGTTCGACTTGCCCGTCGCGATCGATACGGTCACCGGCGAACAGGTTCAGCGCGGGCAGCTGCAGATCAACCTTTCGGAATCGCTCGTCCGCGTGCCCGGCATTTCGGTGCAGAGCCGGTGGAACTACGCGCAGGATCTGCAATTGTCGATTCGCGGTTTCGGCGCGCGCGCCAACTTCGGGGTGCGCGGCGTGCGTCTGTACCAGGACTATATACCGGCAACGCATGCCGGATGGACAGGGGCAGACAGGCAGCTTCAGTCTTGCCTCGGTGCAGCGGATCGAAGTGCTGCGCGGTCCGTTCTCGTCGCTTTACGGCAACGCCGCGGGCGGGGTCATCTCGGTGTTCACCGAGGATGGACCGGCGCCGCCGCAGGCGTCGGCGCAGGTGATCGGCGGCAGCTACGGAACCTGGAATGCCATCGCCAAGCTCGAAGGACGCGATGGGTCGACCGACTACGTCCTCGCGGGCAATCATTTCACGACCGACGGCTACCGCGACCACAGCGTCGCGTCGCGCGATCTCCTCAACGTCAAGCTCGAAGGTGCGCGGCTGCGCCCGATACGACGATCACGGTGATCGGCAACTGGCTGGACCAGCCGGACGCGCAGGACCCGCTCGGCCTCACACGCGCGCAGTGGGAAGCCGATCCGCGGCAGGCGGACCCCGCGGCGATCCGCTTCGACACGCGCAAGAGCGTCACGCAGCTGCAGGGCGGCGCTACGGTAGAGCAGCGCTTCGGCGGCGACTCCGATCTGCGGGTCACGGGGTACGGCGGAGCCCGGCAGGTGCGGCAATTCCTGGCGCTGCCAGGGACGGGACCGACCTCGTCTGGCGGGGTCACCGACCTCGATCGCAGCTTCGGCGGTGTCGATGCGCGGTTCAACACCCGGCTCGCGCTTTTCGGCAGACCCTTGACGCTGACTCTGGGCGCCAACTACGAAACGCAGAGCGAGCACCGGCAGGGGTTCGTCAACAACGACGGCATCGCCGGTGATTTGCGCCGCGACGAGGACGACACGATCAGCAACACCGACGGCTATCTGCAGGTCGCGTGGTCGCCGTTCGATGCGTTTTCGCTACTTGCCGGCGTGCGCTACAGCGACGTACGGTTCCGCAGCGACGACCACTATGTGAATGCAGGCAATCCCGACGACAGCGGTCGCCGCAGCTACAGCCACGCGAGTCCGGTGCTGGGTGCAGTCTGGCACATCGGCGCCAGCGTCAACGTCTATGCGAACTATGGCCAGGGCTTCGAGACGCCGGCATTCGCGGAATTGGCCTACCGTCCGGTGGGCACGGGTCTCAATCTCGGCCTGCAGCCTTCCGTCAGCAACTCGGGCGAAATCGGCCTGAAGGCACTGTTCGGCGCGCAGCAACGGCTCAACCTTGCCGCCTTCAACATCGAGACGACCGACGAGATCATCATCAATACCGCCACCGGGGGACGCACCACGTACAAGAACGCGCCGGGCACTCGGCGTCGCGGCGTGGAAGCTGCCTGGGAAGGCAACCTCGGTGCCGGATTTGCCGGCTACGCGTCGTACACCTACCTGTCCGCGAAGTTCACGTCGGATGCCACTACCGGCGTGCCGCCGCTGCTGGTGCCGAAGGGCGCCCGGCTCCCCGGAGTTCCCATGGCGAATGCCTATGGCGAAATCACCTGGTCATACCCGGCGGCGTACGGACTGGTCGCCGGAATCGAGGTCCAGTACGCGGGGAAGATGTACGTCAACGATCGCAACACGGACGCCGCCCCGGCGTATACGATCGGCAATCTGCGGCTAGGCTTCGAGCAGCGCAGCGGAAGCTGGCTGTTCCGCGAGTTCGCCCGGCTCAACAATTTCACGGATCGCAATTACGTGGGGAGCGTGATCGTCGGCGACACCAACGGCCGCTATTTCGAGCCGTCGGCGACCCGCAACTTCCTGGTCGGTCTTAGCGTCAATGCGAGCTTCTGACTCCACCAACCGCTATACCCGCACGGCGATCGCGCTGCATTGGCTGATTGCGGCTCTCGTCATCGTCCAGTTCGCGTGGGGCTGGTGGATGCAGGAGATTCCGAAGCAGCCGGTCGGGCCGCGCGTCGACGCCTTCAACCTGCACAAGTCGGTCGGCATGACGATCCTGGCGCTGATGGTAGTCCGCATCCTGTGGCGGATCGGGCACCGTTCGCCGCCGCTGCCGCCGATGCCCTCGTGGCAGGCGCAGGCCGCGCGGCTCACGCACATTGCGTTGTACGCGTTGCTCGTCATCCACCCGCTCACCGGATATCTGGGCTCCGAGTTCAGCGGCTACCCGGTGAAGTATTTCGGCATGACGCTGCCCGAGCTGGGCCGGGAAAGACGTTGCGCTGAAGGAATTCCTCAGCGGCGTGCATCTGGCGACAAGCTGGATGATCGCCGCCCTGGTCGGCTTGCATGTCTGCGGCGCGCTGAAGCACGCGCTTGTCGATCGCGACGGACTGCTGGCGCGGATGGGGATCGGACGATTCGCGCGTCCGTGATCGGGTCTGCGCGTGCCCCGCGATGCCGGGGCGAGATCGTGAGAACCGCCGTCGTTTCAACCCGGGCGCGCGCTCGCCAGAACCTTCACGGTTTCGTCGTACTTCCCCTCGCGGGCCATGTCGAGTGCGGTCTGTCCGCGATTGTCGCGCAGATCCGGGCGCGCCCCGGCGTCGAGCAGAACCCTGACCGCCGCGGTCTTGCCGAAACCTGCGGCCCACATGAGCGCGGTCAGGTCGTTGTTGTAGATGCCGTTCGGGTCGACGCCTTTCGCGAGCAGCATTTTGACGATCTCCGCATGGCCCTCGCCGGCAGCGTAGGTCATCGCGTTTTTCTTGAGACGGTCGACGGCATTGACGTCGGCGCCGCGGGCCAGGAGCGTCGCGACCATCTGCGCCTGCCCCGCGTAGGCGGCCGCCATCAAGGGCGTGACACCGTTCAGGGCCGCAAGATTGATGTCCGTGCCGGCCTCGAGCATGGTACTGGCCATGCCGAGTTCGTTCTTTTTGAGCGCTATCAGCAGCGCTGTCTCCCCGAGACGGTTTCGCGCATTGGGGGCGGCGCCTTGCTTCAATTCGCGCACCAGGGCCGCGGAATCCGCGTTGCGGGCTGCGAGCAGCAACCGCGCATTGACGCTCAGGTCCTGCTCGCCGGCGAGGGCCGCAGAAGGGATGCCGAGAAGTGCTGGCGCCGCCAGGGCAAGCGCCGACACCAGGATGTGCCGGAAAGACATGTTCGTTCTCCACATTGATGACGGGTAGCCCGCAACTGCGCATGCTGCGCCGCACAAACCGAGAAGGGTTTTCATTTGCGCGCGTTTCGACTATAACGCAACTTGCGCCGAACCGGTCAGGCCGGTTGACCCGTCGGTGAGGATGGATTCAATGCCGGTGAAATCGCATAACTTCGGGGGTGCCATGTCGCTCGACAAATTCATAACAGGCTTCGCTACGCTTTCCATGCTGCTGTTCACCGCCGCCGGAGTTTCGGCGCAGGAGGTCACCGGCGGCGCAACCACGGCGGCGAGACCGATGAACGCAAGCCCGTCGGTGTCGCAGGCGATGCTCGACGCCGCCGGCGGTGACACAAAGAACTGGCTTCATTCGAACGGCAGTTACGAACAGACGCGCTATTACACTGGTGCCCAGATCAATGCCGGGAACGTTGGCAAGATGAAGCCCGCGTTCGTGTTCCAGACCGCGGTCCTGGAATCGATGCAGACGGCGCCCATCGTGATCGACGGCATCATGTTCCTGACGACGTCGTTCAATCACGTTTACGCGATCGACGCGGTGACCGGAGAGGAGTTCTGGCATTACAAGCACAAGCTCGGCCCGATCGTGACGGTGTGCTGCGGCAACAACAATCGCGGCGTTGCGATCGAGGGCGGCAAGCTCTTCATGGGCACGATCGATGCCAAGCTTGTATCGCTCGACGCCAAGACCGGCAAGCTCCTGTGGGAGACGCAGATTGCCGATCCGGAGAAGGGCTACTCGGAAACGATGGCGCCCGTGGTCGTCGACGGCAAGGTGCTGATCGGCACGAACGGCGGCGAATACGGCGTGCGCGGCTTCGTCAAGGCGTTCGATGCCGCGGACGGCAAGCTGCTCTGGACCTTCTACACGATCCCCGAGAAGGGGCACGAGGGCGTCTGGGATCCGAAGGATGCGACCGGCCGCGACATGCACCGCGACATCGCCGCGGAGAAGGCGGCTTTTGCAAAGGACAGCTCGTTCTACCAGACGCTGGGGGGCGGCGTGTGGATGGCGCCAGCTGTCGACAAGAAAACCCGTACAGTCTTCTTCGTCGTCGGCAATCCGTCGCCCGACCTCTATGGTGCGATTCGCCCGGGCGACAACCTGTATACGGATTCGATGGTCGCGGTCGACCTCGACAAGGGCACCTACAAGTGGCACTTCCAGTACATCGCCCATGATGTCTGGGACCTCGACGCGGTCAGCCCGACGATCCTGACGCAGGCGAAGGACAAGTCGGGGAAGATGGTCGACGTCGTGATCCACGGTGGCAAGACCGGCCACATCTACGTGCACGAGCGCGCCACCGGAAAGCTCATCCGATTCTCGGATGCGATGATCCCGCAGGAGAACATGTGGGTGCTGCCGACCAAGGCCGGCGCGCGGATGCTTCCGGGCGCCAACGGCGGCGTCGAATGGTCGCCGCTGGCGGTCAATCCGAAGACCCGGCTGGCATATGCGGCCAACCTGCATCAGCCGATGACGTACCACGTCGAAGAGTCGCCCTATCCCGGCGGCAAGCTGTGGCTCGGCGGGGCGTTCAAGACCATCCCGAGTGAAGAGCAGTGGGGCCGCCTGGTCGCGGTCAATCTCGACACGGGTAAGGTCGCCTGGGGCGTGAAGACGCCGCAGCCGCTGATCGGCGGCGTGCTCGCCACGGCCGGCAACCTCGTGTTCAACGGTGAAGCGAACGGCTGGTTCAAGGCGTTCGACGCCGCCACCGGCAAGGAGCTCTGGAAGTACAACTGTGGCGCGGGCGTGAACGCGCCAGCCGTTTCGTACACGGTAGGCGGCAAGCAATACGTCGCCGTGGCCGCCGGAGGCAACAACCAGATCGACTCCAAGCGCGGCAACAGCGTGTTCGTGTTCGCGCTGCCCTGATCCGGCACGTTTCGTACAGCGCGGCCATCCCGATCGTCCGGGGTGGCCGTTTTTCTGACCCACGTAGAATGACCCGATGATCCTCCGTCTCTGCCTCCGCGCCGCCGCGGCGCTCGCCGCTTCGCTCGTCCCGTCTCTGCCGTTCGCGCCTGCCTTCGCGCAGGCGCCGCCGGCAAAGCCGCCGCAAGCCGAGATCTGCGACGCCTGCCACGGACCGAACGGCAACGCGGTGATCCCAGAGAATCCAAATCTCGCCGGCCAGACCTGGCGCTACATCTACATCCAGCTCAAGGACTTCAGCGAAGGCCGGCGCACGGATCCGGTCATGACCCCGATCTCCAAGGTGCTGCCCCGCGACGAGATGATCGCGCTCGGTAACTGGTACGCGGCACAGAAGCCCGCGACCAACCAGTTCAAGGCGGATTCCGCCAAGGTCAATGCAGGGCGCAAGGTCTCGGACGCCGTGCTTTGCCCCATGTGCCACGGGGGTGGGTTCGTCGGCCAGAACGAGGTTCCACGGGTCGCCGGCCAGTATCCCGAGTACATCCGCAAGCAGCTGCAGGACTTCAAGGCCAAGCGGCGCACCAACGACGCCGGCAACATGACGAGCGTTGCGCACACGCTGTCCGACAGCGACATCGAGAACCTTTCGCACTACATCGCCAACCTGAACTGACTTCGTGGCGACTTCGGGGTGCCTTGAGGTCCGTCCGTTACGTTCCCCGCGTGTAACCGGTCCGCAGATTTCCTGGCCGACGGCGAGCACGCCGCGCTTGCCGTCCGATGTGGGCCGCGGGGAGCGGCGCAGAACACCCGAAATGCCGCTGCATCGTGCCCGCCTTTTCCTGGAGCGTTGTGCACCCTTTGCCATATTGGAAGGTCACGAGTTTCGTGCGCATCGTCAGCGCAACCGGCCCGCTGTCGAGAAGAGGAGCGCCATGCAGAAGTCCCTCAATTTCGATCCCGCCAAGTGCAGCGGCTGTCTCCGCGGTGCGATGCCGTACTCTCTGTTGACGGGTGGTGCTGCCGGGAGTAGTGTGCGCTTTGCTGTGGAGCCTTGAAGGAGGAGACGTGCAAAAGTCGCTCTATATCAATGCTGACAAGTGCACTGGTTGCCTGCAGTGCGAGATGGCCTGCAGCTACGAGAACTACGGCGTCTTCAACCCGGCCAAGTCGCGCATCAAGATCTTCGACTTCCATCACTCGGGCAAGAAGGTTCCTTATACGTGCACGCAATGCGACGAGGCCTGGTGCCTGCACGCGTGCCCCGTCGAAGCGATCAAGGTCGATGCGGCCACCGGCGCGAAGATCGTGCTGGACGACGTGTGCGTGGGCTGCAAGGTGTGCACGATCGCCTGCCCGTTCGGCACGATCAATTATGTGCAAGATACCGGCAAGGTCCAGAAGTGCGACCTCTGCGGTGGTGAGCCCGCGTGCGCCGAGGCCTGCCCGACCGGCGCGATTACGTATGTCGATGCCGATTGGACCGGGTTCGAGCGCATGCAGAAGTGGGCGGACAAGGTCGGCAATCAACCACACGCGTAAGGAGGACGATCATGGCCTGGGCTGGAAAAATCCTGCGCGTCGATCTCGCCAAGGGGACGTGCACGTCGGAACCTCTCAACATGCAATGGGCACGAGATTACGTCGGGCAGCGCGGACTCGCGACCAAGTATTACACGGAGGAGGTCGACGCCAAGGTCGATCCGCTCTCGTCCACGAACAAGATCATCTGGGCCACGGGTCCGCTCACCGGAACGATGGCCTCGACCGGCGGGCGCTATTCGGTCATCACCAAGGGTGCGCTGACCGGCGCGATTGCCTGCTCCAACTCCGGCGGCTACTGGGGTGCGGAGCTGAAGATGGCCGGCTGGGACATGATCATCTTCGAGGGCAAGGCGCCCAAGCCCGTCTATCTGTACATACAGGACGACAAAGCGCAGCTGCTCGACGCCGATTGGCTCTGGGGCAAGTCGGTGTGGCAGACCGAGCCCGCGATCAAGGCGAAGCACCAGGATCCGCAGATCCGCGTGAGCTCGATCGGGCGCGCCGGCGAGACGGGTTGCCTGTACGCCGGTGTGGTCAACGACCTGCATCGCGCCGCTGGTCGCTCCGGGGTCGGCACGGTGATGGGCAGCAAGAATCTCAAGGCGGTCGCCGTGCGTGGCACCAAGGGTGTGGGCAACATTCGCGATCCCAAGGCCTTCATGAAGGCGACGACGGCGGCGAAGAAGGTCCTCGCCGACAACGCGGTCACAGGCCAGGGCTTGCCCAAGTTCGGTACGCAGGTGCTGATGAACGTGATCAACGAAATCGGCGCCTTGCCCACACGCAATCATCGTGACGTTCAATTCGAAGGTGCAAAGGACATTTCCGCCGAAGCGATGCACGCGCCGCGCAAGACCGATGGCAAGCCGAATCTGGTCACCAATCAGGCCTGCTTCGGCTGCACGATCGCGTGTGGCCGCGTCTCGAAGATCGACCCGACGCACTATACGGTGCTGAACCGGCCCGAGTATTGGGGCGCTTCCGGTGGCCTGGAATACGAGGCGGCCTGGGCGCTCGGTTCGGCGAATGGCGTCAACGATCTCGAGGCGCTCACCTACGCCAACTTCATTTGCAATGAGGATGGCATGGATCCGATCTCCTTCGGCGCCACCGTGGGTGCCGTGATGGAGCTCTACGAGATGGGCGTGCTCACCAAGGAGCAGTTGGGCATCGAGGCACCGTTCGGCTCGACCAAGGCGCTTACCTACTTCGCGGAAATCACCGGCAAGGGCGAGGGGTTCGGCAAGGAAATCGCGCTGGGCTCGAAACGCCTCACGGAAAAATATGGTCATCCGGACCTTTCCATGAGCGTCAAGGGTCAGGAGTTCCCCGCCTATGACTCGCGTGGAATCCAGGGGATGGGTCTCGCCTACGCGACGGCCAACCGAGGCGCCTGCCATTTGCGCGGCTACACGGTGGCCTCCGAGGTCCTCGGCATACCGGTGAAGACCGATCCGCTGGTCACCGAGGGCAAGGCTGGGCTGGTCAAGGCGTTCCAGGACGCCACCTCGGTCTTTGACTCGGCAGGCGTGTGTGTTTTTACCACCTTCGCGTGGACGCTCGCCGACCTTCAGCCGCAGCTTGCCGCCGCCTGCACGGATGAATTCACGCTGGAGGAACTGGGCAAGATCGGCGAACGCATCTGGAACATGGAGCGCGACTTCAACAACCGCGCCGGCTTCACGCAGCTGGACGACACCTTGCCCAAGCGCCTGCTCACCGAGCCCGCCAAGACTGGCCCGGCCAAGGGGCTGGTCAATGGCCTGGACAAGATGCTCCCGGAGTACTATCAACTCCGTGGCTGGGACGAGAAGGGACAACTGAAGCCGGAGACCCGGACACGCCTCGGACTTTGAGGCGGTGCCGGCGAGCCGCATTACGCACTTCGGACACGGGCGGTTCCTTGTGAACCGCCCTTTTTGCTGGTGGAGACCCCATGAAGCACGTCATTCTCGGTAACGGCCCCGCCGGGATCATTGCGGCGGAAACCATCCGCAAGCATGCCCCGACCGACGAAATTCTCGTTCTCGGCGACGAGCCAGGGCCGCCCTATTCGCGCATGGCGATTCCTTATCTCCTGATGGGCAACATCGGCGAGGAAGGGACCTACCAGCGCAAGGGCAAGGATCACTACGCGCAGCAACGCATCGAGCTGCGTACGGGGCGCGCCAAGGGAGTCGATATTGCCGCGCGCAGCGTGCGGCTCGAAGACGGGACCGTGCTCCCGTTCGACCGGCTGCTGATCGCGACCGGCGCACGACCGATTCGGCCACCCATCCCGGGCATCGACCTGCCCGAGGTGAACCCCTGCTGGACGCTTGCCGACGCGCGCCAGATCATGGAGTCGGCCAAACCAGGCGCGCGGGTGCTGCTGATGGGGGCGGGCTTCATCGGGTGCATCATCATGGAAGCGCTGGCCACGCGAGGCGTGCAGCTCTCGGTCGTGGAAATGCAGGACCGCATGGTGCCGCGCATGATGGGCGAGGGCGCGGGAGGCATGATCAAGCGCTGGGTCGAGAACAAGGGCATTACCGTCTATACGTCGACTCGGGTCGAGTCCATCCGCGCCGGCGCGCCGCTCACCGTTCGGCTGTCCAACGGCAAAGAGCTGGCGGTCGATCTGATGATCTCCGCCGCCGGCGTGCAGCCCAACGTAGGGTTTCTCGAGAACTCCGGCATCCAATGCCGGCAGGGCGTCCTGACGGACGAGCGCCTGCAGACCAACGTGCCGGAGGTCTACGCCGCGGGCGACTGCGCCGAGGCGTTCGACGTGATCACGGGCACGAGCATCGTCAGTGCGATACAGCCGAATGCGGCCGATCAAGCGTACTGCGCAGGAATGAACATGGCCGGCAAGAAATGCCGCAGCTGAACGGCGTGACCCAGATCAACGTGCTCGACACCCTGGGCCTGATTTCGACGTCATTCGGCCAATGGGAGGGGGTGCCGGGTGGCGAGCACGCCGAGTTGTCCGACGAGGCGAACTTCCGGTACATCCGCCTGGAATTCGACGGCGATGTTCTGGCGGGATACAACGCGATCGGGCTCACCGACCATATCGGCTTCCTGCGCGGGCTGACCCAATCACGCGTGAAACTGGGCGCGTGGAAGGACCGCCTGCTGCGCGACCCAATGCGGATTCCCGAGGCATATCTCGCCAGCGCGCAAGCGCAGCACGCACGGGGAATGCGGGTCGCCTGAGGACCCCCGTTGGCGTTTCAGATTGCGGTAAAGTGGAGCGTGGCCGTGGACATCACCGTCAAGCTGTTCGCCACGCTGAGCGACTACCTTCCGCTCGAGATGAACGGCAGGGTGCGCGTCTACAACGAGCTTCCGATCGACGTGGCGGAAGGCACCACGGTGCAGACGGTGATCGATCAATTCCATGTGCCGCCCGGGATGGCTCACCTGGTACTGGTGAACGGCATCTTCGTCCCCAGGGCGGCGCGCGTGACTCACCCGTTGCGCTCCGGAGATGCGCTGGCCGTGTGGCCTCCCATCGCGGGCGGGTAGGAGCACGTGCCCGAACCGTTTCAATTGCATCGTGACATGGGCTGCACGCGCGCCGAGTTCATGGGCTGGCTGCCTGGCGCGACCCGTCAGGCCTCATTCCAGGTCGACGGGGACAAGGTGACGGTCATTACCCATGGCGGCCGCGTGCAGATCTCCCTCGAAGAGAAGCCGCCGCGGCGCATGGGACCGGTTGCACTGCCCGTGCTCGGCATCACCTTCTGCTTCCGCGGCCTGGACGAACTGGCACGCGACGATTTCCTCGCCTATTTCGACTTGTACACGAGACGCGGTGGCGGCTAGCCTGTCCCAATCGGAATTCGACCTGGTGGACAGCGTCCGATCAAGTTGACGCACCGTCGATGCGAGGACCGAGATCGACCCTTTGTTGGCGTTGCGCTTGGCACTGCCAACGACAGCAATGCCGCGAGAGCAGCCGTTAAGGTTGGCCGGGGGGATGTCGCTGAACGGCCACAACCGGTCCTTCTCTCAGCTCGCTAAACGCTGCTAGGAGCAGTCACTCGGACCAACGACACGATCGCTACGCGGCCGCACGGTCAGCGATCCTCAGCGATCATCGGTCTCCGACACTTACCGAATCACGTTGTCCGCCCGTAGGAGCAACGATTGAGGGATCGTCAGACCCAGCGCCGTAGCAGTCTTCAGGTTGATTACAAGTTCGTACTTGTCCGGCGTGTAGACGGGCATATCGTCGGGCCGCGCGCCGCGAAGAATGCGGTCGACGTACTCCGCCGAACGCATGGCGGCCAGTTGATCCTCCGAATCCGGCGTGCCGTAGGCAAGAAGGCAACCAGCTTGCACATATTCGGTGTTGAAAGAGGCGCTGGGCAGGCGATTGCGTATTGCGAGTGCCGTATAGCCGGTTACTGCGGTCTGTGGCATTGGCAGGGACATCAGGGCTTGCGCCGACGACGCCATGATCTCCCCGAAAAGTCGATCCAGGTTCTGGCCGTCCCGGACTTCATGAAACCGACTTTCGAAACCGCGCTCCTTCGCAGCCCTTTCTAGCACCGGGATCAGGTTGTAGCCGCCGCGGGAAACCGACTCCAGCACAAAAAAGTCTGGGAAAGCGGTCCATGAAAGGTGTGTTGCCGACGGCACAACCTGTCTCAGGTAATCGAGCCTCTTGGTCGTCGCTTCGATACCAGTCGAACCTGCGATGCCCGTCGCGTTCCTGCCCGGCCGCGCGTATGAATCAATCAGACCCCGCTCCAAAGGCCAGAAAGTGCCGACGAAAACGATAGGAACCGTGCTGGTGGCGCGCACAACCGCCGTTGGCGCACTATTCCCGAGGGCCACAAAGACCTCGACGCGCTTTCGGATCAATTCCTCCACCAGTCTCGCGAGTCGGGCGCTATCTTCGTTTGCGAAAGCTCGCTCGACGGCAATGTTCTTGTCACCGACCCACCCGAGCCGGCTCATTGCGGCCAAGAAAGTCTTCTCTCTATTCTCCGTGTCGGCAGAATTACCTTCGTAGAGGAAGGCTATACGCCGTTGCGCGCTTGACCTCGATGTCTGCGCACCCGCGTGCAGAGCGCTGCATAGGAGCGGGAGCGCCAACAGAGCTTCACGGCGAGTGGTCACGCAGTCTCCTCGATGGAGTCAAGCGGTGCTAGATTAGAACATTCCAGCGCGCCCGTCTTGAACTGCTGGAACGCAGCGCGCGGACGAGGTGATTCGGTAGCCGAACGTCTCGAGCGATCGCCGTTGAATGTCCGGTCTCTGTCAGGCGCAACGGCTGGAGTGGGTCGAAAGCACCAGTTCGCTTCGCCCCCAGCAATGGCTGCAATCCGTCCGAGGCCGTCGCGACGATAGGCTCGAGGTCCTACACACGTCGTCCTGGGCATGAAGCACGAATTCGAAGCTGGCTCGGGCTGCGTACGAAGTGCTTGGTACGAAATCCTTAGCAATGAGAACTGGGTGATTAAGGCTCCGTACTGAGCTCGAGGTACTTCGGACTGAGCACCGGTTGCGTCGCACGCCGCCGAACGCGGGCCGTCCACCGTTACGAGGCCACGGTCGCCGCGAACTTCCAACGCTTCCAACGCACCTTCAAGGTCGGACCACCGCGCGCGATAATCCGTGACATGGTGACCTACCGCCCCATCGTTGCGCCCGACGCCACGACCATCGCTCGCATCCACGCGACGAGCTGGCGAAGCGCCTACCGGGGCATCCTGCCCGACGAGTATCTTGACCACGATATCGACGCCGATCGCCTCGCGCACTGGCGCCACCGCCTGTCCGCGCCCACCGAACGCGATGTCGGCGTGCTCGCGCTGCAAGACGGCACTCCGGTCGGATTCGGGTTTGCCGGTCGCGACGACGATGAGCGCTGGGGCTCGATGCTCGACAACCTGCACGTCCTTCCCGAGCACAAGGGACATGGTCTTGGCCGCAGCCTGATGCGCGAGCTGGTCGCCCAGCTTGCGGAAGCGGGAACGGCCGCCGGCCTGTATCCTCTGGGTGTACGAAGCGAATGCGGGCGCCTGCCGGTTCTACGAACGGCTCGGCGCCGTGCGCTTGCACGCCGAGGTTGTCGATACGGCCGGAGGTGGGCGCGCGCGTGCGCTAGTCTATGGGTGGCCCACGATGGAGGCCGTGAAGAGGGCGCTGGCGCTGAGCATCGCGCCTTAGCTCGACGCCGATCTCCGTCGACGAGTACACGTACCAGCAGGGACGACGTAACGGCTCAACGGCAGCAATACGATGCGAAAACGGACGCTCAATCCTCGATCATCAGCGGGCACTTTCGGCCATTTGCAGCCGTTTGCGACTTCGCCCAGATTCGCCCAAGACCAGACGTTGCGACATGAACAAGCGGATGTTCGAAGCCGTAAGGCAGAAACTCGGTTCTGCCTTCCTGCCCATGAGTCGCTCCGAGCGTATGGGCACGCCTATGGCGCGGCCGGCGGCGGCACGCGCCGCCTCGTCACCTGCTCGAAGGCGTAGGCGAGCGCGATGAGCCGCGGCTCGCTGCACGCGCGCCCGGTGAAGCTCACCCCGAAGGGTGACGGTTTAGCGTCGAAGCCCGGCGGGAACGCGTGTGTTGGTGCGTTGGGCACCATCCCGAACGGGACGAACACCGTCGGATAGCCGGGGTTGGCCGCCAACGACGAGCCGGATGCGCCGGGAAACAGCAGCGCATCGAGTTGATGCTCGGCCATCGCGGCATCGATCCCCAGCTCACCCGCCAGCCTCACGTCCCTCGCGCGGTCCGCCTCGTACCGCGCGCGGTCCTGCTCGAGATGCATCTCGTCGGAGATGTCGAGCAGCCCCTGCCCGTACTTGATCGCGCCCGCCCGCTGGTGTGTGAGGTTCCAGACGCGCAGCTCGGTCAGCGTCTTCACTGGCGCCGCGGGTCCTAGCGACACCAGCCACCGATTGAAGTCGCGCTTGAATCCGTACTTGATGACCACCGAACAGTCGGCGTCCTGCCCTTTGGCTTGCTCGCAGATGTCCCAAGCCAGGACGTTGCGGTCCCGGTCGGTCGCGAGCACGCTCGGAATGTTCGCCGGGTCGACGATCACCGCCCCCTGCTGCTGCAGGATCGCGATGGCCTCGGCCATCACCCGGGCGCGCTCGGGATTGAGGCCGCCGCGCGGCTCCTTGCTGCCCGGAACGTCTGCCTTGGCGTAGAAATAGGCTCGCGGAATGCCGATGCGCGCGCCTTTCAGCGCGTCACCTTTCAGAAACGCGGTGTAGTCGCGGTTCGGGGGTGGGGTACAGGTCGCGGTTGCCGGGTCGTTCGGATCGGGCGCGGACCCTTCGAGCGCACCCAGCAGAATGGCTGCGTCCGTGACGCTGCGGGCCATCGGGCCGGCGGTGTCCTGGTCGGCAGTGAGCGGGATGATGCCGTGACGGCTCACCCGCCCGACCGTGGGCTTGATGGCGGCGAGCATGGTCCGGTCGGCCGGGAACAGGATCGAGCCGGCGGTCTCGGTGCCGACGTTGGCGGCCCAGAAGCTCGCGGCAGTACCGATCCCCGAGCTGGAGCCCCCGGTGGTGAGCGCGGGACGGCCGTCGAACGTCGCCTCGCGTGGATCGCGTCGCGGGTCGTACGGATTCATGGCGTGGCCCGACAGCGCGTTGTAGTTGCCGGGCATGCCGTCGCTCACCCAGTGGGCCAGCTCCGTCATGCCGGTCTTGGCGATGATGACGGCGCCTGCTTCCCGCAACAGCCGTGTGAGCGTGGCTTCGTAAGGAGGCCTCAGCCCATCGAAGGCGAGGACGCCGCCCGTGGTCGGCACGTCGAGGGTGTGAATATTGTCCTTCAGCGCGATCGGGATGCCGTGCAGCGGTCCGCGCACCTTGCCCTGCGCGCGCTCGCGGTCCCGCTCCTCGGCCTCGCGCAGTGCACCCGGGTTGACAGCGATGACGGCGTTGAGCCGATCCTCGTAGAGCGCGATGCGCAGGAGGTGCTGCTGCACGATCTCGCGCGACGTCGTACTTCCCTCTTCCATCGCCCGGCGCATGTCCGGGATGCTCGCCTCGACCACGGCGAAGGGCTGGCGCGCTGGCGCGGCCTGTGCCGTCGCCGAACGTCCCGGCCCCTGGCCGTGCGCGGCAAGAGTGGTGGCGATCCCGATCCCCAGACAGGCCAGCACGACGGCTCTCATCGGCACCTCGTTTCTGAGTTGAGATGATCGGCAACTCGCCGACTCGGGTCAATAGGATCTGCCCGCCCAACCCCGGTCCGCCTGATATGCCCATCGACGCGGGCCATACTGGTCAGCAGGGAGCTTCGTGAACGAGCGACACGACCTCGGCGGAACGCACGGCGCGCACGAGGGGAGCCGACCGCGCCGGCGTGATGCTTGACCAGTTCGCCTGGGTGGTGTCGGCAACCGTCGACGTGAACCTGGCTTGGGTAAATCGGGCACTCAAGTGGAAATTCTCGACCGACTAGAACGGGTCGCATTCTGCCAGCGACGTGATGTCCGCTTCTGAGCGAGTCAGCACGACCGCTTTCGGAAGTTGTCAGCGTCGGCTTCGGGTCGTCCACGGTCAGCCGCTCCCCGGCGCTGGACGGCGGCTCAACGATCCAGACCGGCCCTTCGCGCCTGGATGGCAGCAGTTCGCCATGCAGCGGCCGCTCGGTCGAACGGTACCAATGCCGGCGACCGGCCGAGGCCGTGTAAAAACGCGGAGGTTGCCTAAACGAAGAAGTTTCCTACACTGAAGCAACGGGTTTCTTCGGGGCGACGGCATGAAGCGATTCATCGAAGGCGAGGACCGAACTCAGGTGACCTTGCTGCCCGCGTGTCTGGAAGACTACGTTGAAGCCGAGAATCCGGTTCGCGTGGTCGAGGTCTTCGTTGATGGGCTCGACCTGGGCGAGGTCGGCTTCGTTGGGGTTGACCCGGCGGCGACGGGCCGGCCGGCGTACCACCCGGCGGTGCTGCTGAAGCTCTACATCTACGGCTACCTGAATCGCATCCAGTCCAGCCGTCGGCTGGAGCGTGAGGCGCAGCGCAACGTCGAGCTGATGTGGCTGACCGGACGGCTGATGCCGGACTTCAAGACCATTGCGAACTTCCGCAAGGACAATGGGCCAGCGATCCGCAAGGTATGTCGCCAGTTCATCGTGCTGTGCCGCCAGCTCAATCTGTTCACCGAGGCGATCGTGGCCATCGACGGCAGCAAGTTCAAGGCGGTGAACAACCGGGACAAGAACTTCACGCCGGCCAAGATGCAGCGGCGGATGGCGCAAATCGAAGAGAGCATCGCACGCTACCTTACCGACATGGACACCGCCGACCGCGCCGAACCCGAAGTGGCGGAGCTGAAGAAGGGCCGGCTGCAAGAGAAGATTGCGGCCCTGAAGGAGCAGATGCAGCGGCTCAGGAGGCTCGAGGCGCAAATGCTGGCCAGCCCCGATCAACAGCTGTCCCTGACCGACCCCGATGCCCGCTCGATGAAGAACCGAGATGGTGGCATCGTCGGCTACAACGTGCAGACGGCTGTGGATACCAAGAACCATCTGATCGTGGCGCACGAAGTCGTCACCGCGGGCATCGATCGCGAACAGCTGACACCGATGGCCGAACAGGCGCGCGCGGCCACGGGCATCGACGATCTAACCGTGGTGGCCGACCGCGGCTACTTCAAGAGCGAGCAGATCCGGCAATGCGCCGAGGCCGGGATCACGCCGCTGGTGCCCAAGTCAATGACCTCCAACAGCAAGGCGGAGGGTCGCTTCGACAAGCAGGACTTCATCTACATCGCCCGCGACGACGAATATCGCTGTCCCGCCGGACAGCGGGCCATCAAGCGCTTTACCACCATCGAGAACGGCCTGACCTTGCACAAGTACTGGTCCTCGGCTTGCCCCCGGTGTCCGCTCAAGGCGCGCTGCACGCCGAGTCCCTATCGGCGCATCACCCGCTGGGAACACGAGGCGGTGCTCGAGGCGATGCAGCTGCGGCTGGATCGGCAGCCCGAAATGATGCGAGTGCGACGACAAACGGTCGAGCACCCGTTCGGCACGATCAAGTCCTGGATGGGGTGGACCCACTTCCTGACTAAGACGCTGGCGCGCGTGCGCACCGAGATGAGTCTGCACGTCCTGGCCTACAACCTGAAGCGCGTGATGCGCATCCTGGGCATCGGCGCCACGATGCGCGCGATGGGCGCTTGAGCCGTGCAGGCTCGTGTTTCGCTCGAAATACGGCGGTCCTTGGCCTCATACGCCACCGAAACTGCGTAGCCGCTTCTCTGAGGTTACAGGACGGCGAAAAGAGTCCGCGCAGACCCTCCAAAGTTGGGCTCGTCATCATCGCTCAACTCCGAATGTTTGCGAGTGTTTTTACACGGCCTCGGCCAGTAGCTGCCATGCGTT
>CAWGKT010000006.1:0-333164 GCA_963823215.1 uncultured beta proteobacterium | reverse complement strand
ACTTCCGCAGGCTGCCCTGCCACTACGGCCGACCGCCGTGGCGCCCGCTTGCTGCGAGTTCGCACCAGCGCGCCATGCCAGATGGTTGACGACGATGCCCGGGTAACGGGTCGTCCATTCGCTCGATGGAATGGGTCAAGGGTGCCGGATATTCTTTCCATGCACGCGATTCCCGGCTCCCCGCGCCGACCGCATTCCGGATTCAGGTATGACAACCTATCGGTTCACCGACTATTTTGAAAACGAGGTTCTTAGGAAGCGCCCCTACCTGAAGAAGGAATGGTGTGTCCGGGCGGTCGAGCGCCCGCTCCGCTCGGCGCCTCAAGAGCAAAACCGCTACAGATTCTGGGCCATCTGCCCCGAGCTGGGTGGACGTTACTTGCGTGTGGTGACTCTGGAGGATAAGGTCACCATTCACAATGCCTTCCTGGATAGGGGGTTCGAACCGTGAAACTGAATTACTACGCCGATACGGACTCCCTGTACATCGACCTCTCGGAACAGCCGAGCTCCGAGAGCCGCGAAGTCTCCGCAGGAGTAGTGCTGGACTACGACGCCAGCGGCAACCTCGTGGGCATTGATATTGATAACGCAAGCAAGAAAGTTCAGCTGGAACATCTGATCCTGAACAAGCTACCGTCCCGGGTACGAACCGTCGCCGCCTGACAGGTAGGGAACCTCAATACGAAATTCGACCTCGCCGCCTCAGCGCCGCCCGTGCTTCTCGACGAATGCGATCAGCTCGGCGATGGCGGGGGCATCGACCGGGTCGGCGGCCGTGACCTCGCGCCGCGAATCCCCCGATTCGACCGTCAGCCGATAGCGCCGGCCGTCCGGGACGGCCGCGGCCCGGCTCGCCTTGCGCTTCGGCGCGACGGCGCACGCTGACTCGCACAGCCGCTGCAACTGCGCCGCATGCTCGTCGCCGAGCTGCGCGGCGTTGAGCGCGATCGGCCGGGCCAATCCAGGCAGATACGCGAAGCCGCCGTCGATCTGCAGCGTCACGCGCAGAACAGTGGGGCTGGGAACCATTGATCCGGCGCCTCACCCGGCCAGTGCTTTGAGCACCGCGCGGGGATCCCTCGCGATGGCGCGCAGCAGAGCACGGGCCGCTCCAGCCGGCCGCGTCCGCTTTTGCTCCCAGTTCTGCAATGTCTTCACCGGCACGCCGACCAGTTCCGCGAACTCGCTTTGCGAGAGCCGGGTGGCCTCGCGGACGGCGCGCGGCTCGGGCTCGGCGAATTCGGTGACGCGCGCGCCACGCACCGACTTGCCGCGCATGTGCGTCCCCATTTGGCGAACGCTCTTCAGCAGATCGGCGAATGCCTTGTCATCCATCGCGCATCACCTCCCGCATCAGGGCTCCCAGCACCTTCATCTGGGCAGCAGTCAAATCGGTCTGATCGTTCTTCGCGTAGGCAAACACCAGGTAGCAGCAATCGCGTGCACTCCAGAGGAAATAGATCACTCGCGCGCCGCCCCGTTTTCCTCTTCCGCCGAGCGCCGCGCGCATCTTTCGCAGACCACGCGCCCCGGGGATCAGATCACCCGCCAACGGATTGTCGAGGATCGTCTGCTGAAGCGCCGCCAGCTCGTCGTCGGTGAAGGGTGCGTGCTTCGTGAATAGCGGCAACTCGACGAAGAACATGGAGAACTATACGCTTTTAGCGGATACGCTACAAGCGGAGCCACGGCCCCGCGCCGGTGCTTCGCCGTCGGAGATGAAAAATGGAATTTTGACCCCACTTTCATTGTTCTTCGATCGTCCGAAAAGTCGAGTCTGACCCTACTTTTCGAGCACGCCGACCTGCTTCCACGCCTGTGCGACCGCCGCCGCCTCCCTGCCCTTGGGCCGGTAGAGCCGTCCCGCGACGGCGACCGTCAGCTTCGCGAACGCCGCGAAATTCGCGTTGGCCTTGAGCTTGGGGTCGCGCAGCGTCTCGTACCAGATGCGCCCGGCGACTTCCCACGCCTTGCCGCCGATCGCGATCGCGGCCAGATAGAACGCGTGGTTGGGGATGCCCGAGTTGATGTGGACGCCGCCGTTGTCGTCGGTCGTGCGCACGTAGTCCTTCATGTGCGCGGGCTGCGGATCCTTGCCCAGCACGCGGTCGTCGTAGGCGGTGCCGGGCGCCTTCATCGAGCGCAGCGCCACGCCCTTGACGCCCTTGGCGAGCAGCCCCGCGCCGATCAGCCAGTCCGCGGCCTCCGCATCCTGCTTCAGCGCATGCTGCTTGACCAGCGAGCCGAAGACGTCGGACAGCGATTCGTTGAGCGCGCCGGGCTGGCCCTGGTAGACGAGCGCCGCTTCGCGCTCGGTGACGCCGTGCGTCAGCTCGTGGCCGATGACGTCGAGCGCGACGGTGAAGCGGTTGAAGAGCTTGCCGTCGCCGTCGCCGAAGACCATCTGGCTGCCGTTCCAGAAGGCGTTGTCGTATTGCTTGCCGAAGTGCACGGTGGCGTCGAGCGGCAGGCCGGCGTCGTCGATGGAATTGCGCTGGTAGGCCTCGAGATAGAAGCCGAAGGTCGCGCCGAGGCCGTCGTAAGCCTCGTCGACGGCGGCATCGCCCGACGACGCGGCGCCCTCCTTCCGCACGACCTTTCCGGGGAGTTGTCTGCGAGCCCGCCGCGGTGTAGATCGTGCGCCGCGGCTTTGGTGCCGCGCGTTTCGCGGCGCCGCTTCGGCGGGATCGCCGGCGCAAGTCGCGGCGCCGGCGCGGCCGCCGCGCGCTGGGCGCGGATCGCCTGGTCGACGCCCAGCGCTTCGAGCGCCGCCGCGCGCTGCTCCGCCGTGCCGTTCCTGGCGATCTCGCGCAGGATGTACGGCGGCAGGATGCAAAGCATCGAGCGTGGGCGAGGCTCGTGATCCGTGGCGTTGCACATCGTCAGCTCCGTGGGGACAAAGGGCGGTGATCCGGGCCATTCTGGACGAAAACCGGGTCGACCGCGCGGGATCGCCCTGGCCGCAACCGTTGCCCGCCCGATGATTGCAGCGGACAAATTCCCGCATGTGCTCGCCGCGAGTGCAAGGAGACCACGTTTGCCGTTGCGCGCGGGCAGGCCGGGATTGCCGGCAAACGCGGCAAACGTGGTCTGACCCCTTGCAATCACAGTGACGCGGAGCCGGCCTGCCGGCGAAGCGTCCCTCTGGAAGGTTAGGGCTTGCCTGGCCAGGCAATCTGTACCTGCCGATGTTGCATTACGCAGTCGCGGAGGTAGAGGTTGATAAGGCTCTGGTAAGGAACTCCTGCATCAGCCGCCATGCCCTTGAAATAAGCAACCACGTCTTCAGAGAGGCGCATGGTGACAGGCTTCTTGAGCTTCGATGCGTAGGGGTTCCTGCGCGATTTCATCTTGGAGAGATCGTATTCGGGTTTCATGGCTTTTCACCTCCGTAAAACGTGCTTTCGCGCTTGGTAGCCTTGCGGGCGGAAATGATGCGGATGGTGTCGCCCGCCTCCCGTTCGCAGTGGCAAACGAGCAGCAATCTTGCTCCCGTGCTCATGCCCAGCAACAGAAAGCGTTCTTCATCCGACGAGTGGTTATCGTCGAAGAACTGGACGGCAAACTCATCATAGAACACCGACTGGGCTTCCTCGAAGGAAACCCGATGCTTCTTGAGGTTTGCCGAGGCCTTGGCTGAATCCCACTCGAACCTAATCATACATACAGTGTATTGAAGTATGAGGGGAAGTCAAGGAAAGCCCTCGACGAAACCCGTCCGACGGCGGGTCGTCCATTCGCCCGATGTTCCGGCCCCGGCGCGGCGGGTAATGTCTGTGGGGATGGAAATCACGCTCCCGATGCCGCCTGCACTTCGGACGCTTGGGCGAGGACGGCAGCGGCGACGCCGGTCGTCCACCCCATCTTTGCGCGGCGAGAAATGCCACGCCTGCCTGCTCGCCCGAACGCCCGTAAACGGTTGCCACCCAATGCCATATGTTTGTATGGCTATTAGTATGGCATCGGTATAGAATCCCATCATCACGTGGCCAAAGCGCGATTCGATTGGGAGCCGGCCAAGGATCGCGCGAACCGGCTGAAGCACGGTGTTGGATTCGTCACCGCCCAGTTCGCCTTTGCCGATCCACAACGGGTGATCGCGGAGGACTCGACGCATAGCTCGGACGAACCGCGCTTCTTCTGCTTCGGACTCGTGGCTGGTGGCGTGCTGACCGTCCGCTTCACCTATCGAGCCGGGGTCATCCGTATCATTGGTGCCGGATACTGGCGAAAGGGCAGGCAGATCTATGAGCGCAAGAATCAAGTACACCGATGAGCCCATGGGCAGACCGAAGGTGGTGGCAGACTTCCTTCCTGCGCCCGACGAGCTTGCCTTCCGCGACGAGGGCGTGAAGATAACGCTGACGTTGAGCAAACGCAGCATCGAATTTTTCAAGCGGGAAGCCGCAAGGCACAACACGCAATACCAACGCATGATTCGCCGCCTGCTCGATGGCTACGCCGAGCATTACGGGCAACCTCCCACCACGCAGTCGACCAAACACCCACCGGCGGGGCCGCGCCCGCGCAACGGTCGCCGGCAACCTTGATTACCGGGTCGATCGGGGTCCGGCGATTACCCGAAACGGGGAAACCATGTTTGCCTGTCCGCGCAGGCTGACCGGGATTGCCGGCAACCGCGGCAAACGTGGTCCCCTCGCACCGGCTCGTCCGATGTCACACCGAAGATGGACAGGTCAGGATGTGCTTTTTTGCATCGCTGTCCACAGGCAAACTGCATCCGAACACCGCAACGTCCGCGGGTGGATGACACAGCGGCAGGCGGCGGTTACCGTAACGTATATACATGGTATCTACAGTTGGAGCTCGCATGACCGCACGCATCAGGAAATGGGGTAACAGCGCGGCAGTGAGGATTCCATCCGCCGTGCTGGCCGAGGCGCGCATCGAGTTCGATCAGACCGTGGAGATCCGCGAAGACCGTGGGCGCATCGTCATCGAGCCCCTGCGCCGCAAGGTCTTTGCGATTCGGGATTTGATTGCGGGCATCCGCCCGGACAACCTGCATGATCCCGCGGATACCGGCGCGCCGCTGGGCGGCGAGGTCTGGTAGTGGCGCGCTCCGGCGTCCCCGACGCCGGGGATATCGTCTGGCTGGCGTTTTCGCCGCAGGCCGGACACGGGCATTCCGGCCGTCGACCCGCCCTGGTCGTGAGCCCGGGCGGCTATAACGGCAAGACGGGCATGATGGTCTGCTGCCCGATAACCACGCAACGCAAAGGCTATCCGTTCGAGGCGGTGGTCACGCAGGATCCCCCCAGCGTGGTGCTTGCCGATCACGTGAAGAGCCTCGACTGGCGGGCGCGTCGCGCCGTGCGCAAAGGAAAGGTCGAGGCGCCGGTCCTGGACGAAGTGCGGGCCAAGATTCGCGCGCTGATCGGCGCGTAGCCATCGGGGTCACATTCGCAACCGTTGGTCGACGATAGAAAGAACCTGGATCAAGTGTCAGCCATGGCGCGTCGACGCATTTCCAGCGGCACCGGCCGCGCCGGCTAGCTGACACGATGTGCCCTGCCAGTGCGGGTGCCGTGGCGGCATGAATGATCGTTGACAATCTGTAATCGTTCGATTACATTGCCCATGTTCGTGATCAAGCCCCTGCCCGAATTTACCGAATGGCTGGAGGGTTTGTCGGACGCGTCGGTGCGCGGAGTGATGGTGGCGCGCATCAAGCGTCTGGAACTCGGCTTGATGGGGGACGTGGAGCCGGTCGGCGACGGGGTGTCGGAGTTGCGCATTCATTTCGGCGCGGGCTGGCGCATTTATTTCCTGCGGCGCGGTGCTCACGTGATCGTATTGCTGGCGGGCGGCTCCAAGCGCACCCAGAGGACCGATATCAAGCGCGCCAGAGTCCTGGCATCGCTGCTGGATTGACTGAAGGAGATCCCCATGACAAAAAGCATCAAGGTGGCTGACCTGCCCGAGTTCGACGCGGCACCGTATCTCGACGGCGAGGCGGCGGTCGCGGCCTATCTAACGGACATTCTGGAGGCAAACGATCCGGCCTTGCTGGCGGCGGCCCTGGGCGACATTGCCCGTGCGCGAGGCATGAGCGAAATCGCCAAGGCTTCCGGGCTCACCCGCGAAGCCTTGTATAAGGCGCTGCGGCCCAATGCGCAACCGCGCTTCGACACAATCAGCCGCGTGTGTGCAGCATTGGGCGTGCGGCTGGTGGCGCAAGCTGTTCATGCGTGACTTGGGTCGCGCCATTTGCACTGCGGGTGGGCCGCTTCAATGCGCGCGTCGTCGAGTGGCACATACACCTACGACCAAGCGGCATTAGCGCTCGATGGAACGAAAGCGCCATGAACGGAGATCGACCGGGATCGGGCTCAGCGTGGGCGTTTTGAACGAGATCGGGCGCGCGCGTGCGTCGGCGACTTGGCTGCCGCTTGTTCCGACAACAGGCTCTCAAAAAAGGCGATGGTGCGCGCGAGCCCCTCGTCGAGCTGCACCTTCGGCTTCCACCCGAGTTTCTTCCGCGCGAGCGAAATGTCCGGCTGCCGCTGCGCCGGATCGTCCGCCGGCATCGGCTTGCGGACGATCTTCGAGCGCGAACCGGTGATGGCGATGATCTTCTCCGCCAGCTCGACGATGCGTGAACTCGTTCGGATTGCCGAGATTGACCGGCCCCGTGAACTCGGCCGGCGTCGCCATGAACGCCACGAAGGCGTCGATCAGGTCGTCGACGTAGCAGAACGAGCGCGTCTGCTGGCCGTCGCCGTAGATCGTGATCGGCTCGTTCTTGAGCGCCTGCACGATGAAGTTGGACACGACGCGCCCGTCGGCCGGGATGCATCCGCGGGCCGTAGGTGTTGAAGATGCGCGCGACCTTGATCTCGAGCTCGTGCTGGCGGTGGTAGTCGAAGAAGAGCGTCTCGGCGCAGCGCTTGCCCTCGTCGTAGCAGGAGCGGATGCCGATCGGGTTGACGTTGCCCCAGTACGATTCCGGCTGCGGGTGGACCTGCGGGTCGCCGTACACCTCGCTGGTCGAGGCCTGGAAGATGCGGCAGCGCAGCCGCTTGGCGAGGCCCAGCATGTTGATCGCGCCGTGGACCGAGGTCTTGGTCGTCTGCACCGGGTCGTGCTGGTAGTGGATGGGCGACGCCGGGCAGGCGAGGTTGTAGATCTCGTCGACCTCGATGAAGAGCGGAAACGTGACGTCGTGGCGCATGAACTCGAAGCGCGGGTGGTCGTGCAGGTGATCGATGTTGCGCTTGGTGCCGGTGAAGAGGTTGTCGACGCAGAGCACCTCGTGGCCCTGCCCGAGCAGGCGGTCGCACAGGTGCGAGCCCAGGAAACCGGCGCCGCCGGTGACGAGGATTCGCTTCCTTGAATCGTAGTTACGCATTCATTTCCTGAGGAAAGGGGCCAGATGCGCTATCGAATCTTCCATTTTGCCCCAAATTTCAGGAAGGGTTCGATTGCTTCGCGACGTCCACACCCTCCCCTGCCACTACGGACCGCCGCGGCGCCCACTCCGCTCGGCGCCGCAAGAGCAAAACCGCTACCGACTCTGGGCCGTCTGCCCCGAGCTGGGTGGACGTTACTTGCGCGTGGTGACGCTGGTGGATGAGGTCACCATTCGCAATGCCTTCCTGGACAGGGGGGTTCGAACCGTGAAACTGAACCACCACGCCGATACGGATTTCCTGTACATCGATCTCTCGGAACAGCCGGGCTCGGATTCGCGAGGCGGCACTGGTCGTCGCTACGGCAATGCCGTATAATGGCTTCATGTTTGAGTTCATCGAAACGCCCTCTTTCACCAGGATCCTGGAGCAGTATCTCGATGACGACGAATATTCCAGGTTACAGAATCATCTGAACAATCGCCCTGAGTCAGGCGTAATCGTCCCCGGCTCAGGTGGGGTGCGCAAGCTCAGGTGGCGTGGCGAGGGTCGGGGCAAACGCGGAGGCCTGCGAGTCATCTATTACCTGCGGCTGGCTCGGGGAGAGATCTGGATGCTGACCATCTATGGCAAGAATGTGCGGGAGAACATCTCCGCGCACTTGCTCAAGGCAATGAAAGAGGGAATTGAAGATGCGCAAAATGACTGACAAACAGCTGGCCCGGTGGGAGAAGACCCGGAATATCGGGGAAGAGATCCTGGAAGGAATCCGAGAGATCAAGGCAGGCCGTGTGGGACGCCGCTTCACCGCTGAGTCCTTCCCCATTGTACGGGCGCGGGAAAAATCCGGGCTGTCTCAGGCTCAATTTGCAGCCCTCCTGGGGGTATCGGTTCGTACTCTCCAAGACTGGGAGCAGGGGCGCCGGGAACCAAGTGCTGCTGCGAAGACCTTGATCAAGATTGCAGAGCTACACCCCCGAGTGCTGAAGAAGATCGCGGCATGAAACGGATGGGGTCCAACATCACCTACGAATAGGGGACAGACATTCGACCTCACCGCCTCAGCGCCGCGCGTGCTTCTCGACGAATGCGATCCGCTCGGCAATGGCGGGGGCATCGACCGGGTCGGCGGCCGTGACCTCGCGCCGCGAATCCCCCGATTCGACCGTCAGCCGATAGCGCCGGCCGTCCGGGACGCCCGCGGCCCGGCTCGCCTTGCGCTTCGGCGCGGCGGCGCACGCCGACTCGCATAGCCGCTGCAATTGCGCCGCATGCTCGTCGCCGAGCTGGCCTCGCGGACGGCGCGCGGCTCGGGCTCGGTGAATTCGGTGACGCGCACGCCTCGCACCGACTTGCCGCGCATGTGCGTCCCCATTTGGCGAACGCTCTTCAGCAGATCGGCGAATGCCTTGTCATCCATCGCGCGTCACCTCCTGCATCAGCAAAAGTGGGGTCTGATCCCCATCACGCCCCCTCACGCTTCACTGCGGCCGACGTCTTGTTCGCCGCCGCCGCCCATCGCCGCGCACCCTTGCCGCGGAATCGCACCAGCGCCTGGTATTGGCTCACGTAGAACGCCGCGTAGGCCGCCAGGCAACCCCACAGCGCCGGCGTATTGTCGTGAAAGAACACGGCCAGCGCAAAACACAGCGCGCTGTGCACCCACATCCGCGGCGCGACGCGCGCATTGGCGCGGCGCAGGCTCCAGCGCTTCTGCCGGCGCTGGATCGGCATCGCCACGCGGCGGAACACCAGCGAATGCAGGTGCAGCGCGTCGGGTTCCATCAGCGGCACGCGGCGCACTATCCCGCGCCGGTACATCGCGAACAAGGTGTCGACGATCGGATAGCCGGCCAGCATGATGACGTACCAGGCCGAGAGGTCCGGGTTGTGGGCGATGAGCTGGATCGACAGTTCGGCGTACATGAAGCCGATGAAATAGGCGCCGGCGTCGCCCAGGAAGATCCGGCCGCGCGGGTAGTTCCACGCCAGGAAGCCGACAATGGCGCCCATCACGACCAGCGTCTCGTTCAGCGTCACCGCGTCGCCCGACCAGCCCGCGGCCAGGGCGATGCCGCCGAACATGATGAGTGCGGTGCCCCCTGCAAGGCCGTGGGCCCCGTCAATCAGATTCACCGCATTGCAGGCGCCGACGACCATGAACCACGTCAACGGCAGCACGAACCACAGGTGCTTGAGCAGGTCGTCGACGAGCGGCAGGTCGAGCCGGGGCACGATGCCGCCGGAAAAGGCGCTCGCCAGCATCGCCGAGACGACGGTGGCGGCCATCCGGTAGCGCGGGCGCACGCGGCGGGTGAGATCTTCGGCGAGGCCGAACAGCACCACGGGCACCGCCGCCAGCACCAGCGGCAACTCCGGTGGCATGTGGCCGCGCCCGTACGCAAGAAACACGGCCAGCGTGGCGGCGCAGGCGATGACGATGACGATGCCGCCCAGGCGCGAGGTCGGGACACGGTGCAGCTTCTGCACGGCGTGGGGTTCATCGTGGCCGATCGACCGTGCACGTATGGCCAGCGACATCAGGGTGCCGGCACACGCAGCGGAAACGAAGAATGGCCACCAATCGTTCAAGTTCGCGCTATCCCGAGGTTGGGTCGGATCAGGCCGGGCGAGGCATCGATGCACGGTCTCGGCCGGCAGGTAGATGTGATCAATTGTAGTCTGAAAATGCCTTCATCCGGCGCACGCTGACCATTGCCGAAAACGCCGGGGCAAATCGAAGTCAAGAGCAATGGAATAATCGATATGGGCCGGTGTTAGCATTTGCCGCCGCAGTCCCTCCCGACCCAAGGAGCAAGCGCCATGGAACGACGCAAGGCCAGCGATTTCCCTCCCGAAGTCCTGAAGCTGTTCGATGGTTATGTGCACGGCTGGCTGTCCCGCCGCGATTTCCTGGACAAGGCCGGGAAATACGCGGTCGGCGGCTTCTCGGCTGCGGCGATGCTGGAGAGCTTGCGTCCCAACTACGCGTTCGCGCAACAGGTTGCGAAGACCGACGCGCGGATCAAGACGGAGTACCTCACCTACCCGTCACCGCAGGGCTCAGGCACGATGAAGGGGTACTTTGCCCACCCGGCCGGGGCCGGCAAGTGGCCCGGCATCGTCGTGATCCACGAGAATCGCGGCCTCAACCCGTACATCGAGGATGTCGCCCGGCGCCTCGCCGTGGACGGATTCGCCGCGTTTGCGCCGGATGCCCTCGCGCCGCTCGGCGGCTATCCGAACGACGAGGAGAAGGCGGCGCAGCTGTTCGGCCAGCTCGATGCCAAGAAGCGCGAAGAGGATCTCATTGCCGCAGCCGGCTTCCTCAAATCGCGCCCCGAATGCACCGGCAAGATCGGCGCGGTGGGCTTCTGCTTCGGCGGCACGATCGTCAACATGATGGCCGTGCGCATCCCGGATCTGGCAGCCGCGGTGCCCTTCTACGGCGGACAGCCCAGCGCCGCGGACACGGCCAGGATCAAGGCACCGCTGCTTATCCACTACGCGGAGAAGGACGAGCGCATCAACGCCGGCTGGCCGCCCTTTGAGGCCGCGCTCAAGGCGAACAACGTCAAGTACCAGGTGTTCACCTACCCGGGCACGAACCACGGCTTCCACAACGACACGACGCCGCGCTACGACGAGGCCGCCGCCAAGCTGGCATGGTCCCGCACGCTCGCGTTCTTCAAGGAAAACCTGAAGTAGCGGGGTCGGCGCGCAGGCCTTCGCCGGCGCGGTGCCTTGGGCCTGCGCGCCTCCGACCGCGAGTCCGGCAGCGGCGCGGGAGAACCTTTCGGCAACGATCGATGCCTTTCTTGATTTGGCATAAATACGCACGCCGATCCTGGACGTAACCTTCGCTGTCGCCTTGCATGCCATCGTCCGACATGGCGAACGGAATCCGTGTCGTGCCGCATCCATCAACACCAGACTCCCGAACAGCCGCCGCCCATGCGGCGGCGGCGGCAATCTTCCGTCAGGCGACCGGTGCGGGACGCGAAACGCTGGACGCCACGCAACTGGAAGCCTTGTGCGCGAGCCTCGACCTCCGGTTCGATCCCGGCGCCCCCTCCGCCTCGAGCTCGCCCGGCATCGAGCTCTCCATCCGTCTCGCCGACACCCGTGAATTCGGCATGGTCATCAGCGCCGGTCAGGGCGGCGTCGATGCCGAATGGGCGGAGGGCGATTTCCGGCAGGACCGGGCGACGGTCCACGCCGCCACCGAGCTGACCGACGCCGACGACTTTCTGGACCTCGTCCGGCGCACGTTCGCCTACCGGAAGCTCAGTCGCAGCGCCGAACGTGACGGGCGGCCGCCGCCGGACGCGCTTTTCCGTTCGCTCTTCGCGCGACTGCTCGACCTGGCGCGCGTTGGCGCGTCCGGTCGTCCGGAGTCGCCATGGGTGCTGAAGACGCTGGTCCTGGATCCCGTGCACGTCGGCGATCGGCTGATCGTGCGCGCCGCGCGCTGCACCTTCGGGGCGCCGGTAGCTCGCCGCCTGCCCCGCCCCGTCCACAAGATCGACCGGCTGCTCCATCCGGCGTCGATCGGCGTCATCGGGGTCTCGGCGACCAGCATGAATTTCGGCCGCATCATCCTGCGCAATCTGATGGGCAGCGGTTATCCGAAGGAACGCCTGACCATCATTCGCGCCGGTGAGACGGAGATCGACGGCGTCAAATGCGCCGCGAGTCTCGCCGCGCTCCCGCACAAGCTCGACCTCCTGATCGTCGCGGTCGCGGCCGATGCGGTCTACGGCCTCGTCGACGAGATCATCGCGACCGGCGCGGTGGAATCGGTGATGCTGATTCCGGGCAGCCTCGGTGAGACGAGGAAGAGCCGGGAGCCGGCGGCGGCATTGGCAGCCAGGATCAACGCCGCCCACGCCAACGAAGGCGGCGGCCCGATCTTCCTCGGCGCCAACTGCCTCGGCGTGGTCTCGCATCCCGGCTCCTACGACTCCTGGTTCATTCCGCTGGAGCGCCTGCCGAAGCCGCAGAAGAAGCCGGAGCGCAACTCGGTCATGCTGAGCCAGAGCGGCGCGTTCATGATCACGCGGTTGAGCCAGAACCCGTGGCTCGACCCGCGCTACATGCTGGCCGTGGGCAACCAGACCGACCTGACCCACGGCGACATGCTCACCTACTTCGCCGAGCGGCCGGAGATCGAAACCATCGGCCTCTACCTCGAAGGGCTTCAAGGATCTGGACGGGCTCGACTTCGTCAAGGCAGTGCGCAGGGCGGTGCTAAACGGCAAGGACGTCGTCGTCTACAAGGCGGGCAGAACCGCGCCCGGCATCGGCGGCGCGCTGGGACACACGGCGTCCATCGCCGGTGACCCGGCGCTGTTCGATTCCGTGGTGCGCCACGCGGGTGCAATCGTCGCCGAGAGCTTCACCGCCTTCGACGATCTCTTCTACATCGCGGGCGCGCTGCACGGCAAGAAGATCGGCGGCCGGCGACTGGGCGCGATCAGCGGCGCCGGCTTCGAGGCCGTCGGCATGGCCGACTCGATCGCGACGGAAACTTTCGCGATGACGATGGGCGTGCTGGGCGAGGATACGGTCAAGCGTGTCGGGGAGATCCTGGCCGCCAAGCGGCTGGACGCCCTGGTCGAGGTGAACAACCCGATCGACATCAATCCGGGCGCGGACGACGAGGCGCATCTCGCCATCGCCGAAGCGTTCCTGCAGGATTCCGACATCGATGCGGTCGTCGTCGCACTGGATCCCACCGCCCCTGCCGTGCGCGCGCTCGAGGAGAGCAAGTTGAGGCCCGGCTTCGACATCAGCGATCCGAAGAGCACCGTGCACCTGATGCCGCCGCTCGCGGACCGCAACGAGAAGCCGATCGTCGGCATCGTGGACGCCGGGCGAGCTCTACGACGCGATGTGCGCGCGCCTGATGGACCAGGGCGTCTGCGTGTTCCGCAACAGTGCGCGCGGCACGACGGCGCTCGTGCGCTACGTCGAGGCGCGGCTCCGCGCGGATGCCCTCCGCAAACGTGCGTGAAGGCGTCCCAGCCAGACGACCGGTCCGGCTCGCACGTCCGATGACCGCCTGACCGATCGCCGATCCTTCCCTTCCCGCTTTGCCAATCCCATGCCCGGAGACCCCAGATGAGCGAGCCACTCCAAGCCGGACTCACCGCCACCCGCAGGATCGACATCGATCGCGAGCGCACGATCAGCTTCATGGGCGACGAATGCCGCGTCTATTCGACCCCCCGGATGCTCTACGACATCGAGATGGCCTGCCGCGACCTCCTGCTCGAGCACATCGAGCCCGGCAAGGATTCGGTCGGCACCCGGGTCGAGCTCGACCATGTCGGCGCCACGCTGATGGGGATGTGGGTGGAAGTGTCGGTGACGCTGTCGACGGTCAGCGGCAATGCCGTCGCGTTCGATTTCACCGTGCGCGACGCCGTCGAGGAAGTCGCCCGCGGCAAGCACAACCGGTTCATCGTCGGCATCGAGAAGACCGCACAAAGGCTGCAGGCGAAACGCGCGAAGGCGATGTAACGCGCACCGGCGGCGCGACGCTGCGGCCCTACGGCTCACTGCCTTTCCTGTCCTTCGCGTCCTTCACGTTCTACCTATCCTCCCAGTCCACCCAATCCACCGGGTGCGCCGCGAGATAGCCGCTCACCGCCGCGCCGACCGTCGGGAAAAAGGCTTCGGCACCCAGCCGCGTAAAGAGGCCGAAGCGCTTGAGCTTGTCCTTGACCGGGCCTTTCATTTCGGCGAAGCACAATTCGATGCCCGCCGCGCGCAACGTTTCATCCAGTTCGACCAGCATGTCGGCGGAGGTCACATCGACGCTGGTGACCGGCTCCGCGGCGACGACCAGCCGGCGCACCGGCGTGGGTGACGACGCCGCGGCATCGAGCACGCGTTCGTGGAAATACTCGGCGTTGGCGAAGAACAACGGCGCATCCCAGCGAAACAGCACCAGCCCCGGAATCTGGCGAGCTTCCGGATGGCGCGCGATGTCGTGGTAGCCCTTGAGGCCCTCCGCGCGCCCGAGGACGGCCGAATGGGGTCGCCAGCCGTCCCACAGGAATTCGATGACGGCAATCACGATCGCGAGGCCGATGCCCGGAATCGCGCCCAGCACGGCCACACCGACGAGGCACCCGACGGACAGCCAGAACTCCCAGCGCTGGATGCGGTAGATCCGGATGAGATCGGCAACCTCGATGAGGCCGATGGCCGACGCAATGACGACGGCGGCCAGCGCGGATGCGGGCAGGTGCCGGAGCAGGTCGGGGGCGAGCAGAAGCAAGAGTGCGACGGCAAGCGCGCCGACAACGCCGGTCACCTGCGTCCTGGCGCCCGCCGCCTCCGCCACCGGCGTGCGTGACGCGCTGCTGCTGATCGGAAAGCCCTGGAAGAAACCGGCGGCCAGGTTGGCGGCCCCGAGCCCGACCATCTCCCGATTGGGATCGACATAAGTGTCGGTTCGCGCGGCATAGGCGCGAGAGAGCACGCTGGTGTCCGCGAAGGACACCAGCGCGACCGCGAATCCGCCGATCAGCACGGGGACGACGTCGTCCGGGGCAAGCCACGGAATGGCGAATGCGGGCAGTCCATGCGGGAGCGAACCGAGGACCGCGACGCCGGCGCTTGTCGCCAGGTCGAGTGTGCCCACGACCACCGTCGCGCCCACCACGGCAATCAGGAGTCCCGGCAAACGGCTGCTGCGTTTCAGCAGAAAGATGACGGCGAGCGTCGCGGCGCCGACCGCGAAGGCAGCTCCGTTCATCGTCCCGGCGAGCAGCGCGCCGATGATGGCCCAGAGCTGAGGCAACGGACCCTCGGCGTCGATCGGGAAGCCGAAGAGCTTCGGCAGCTGGCTGATCAGCACGGTGAGCGCAATGCCGTTCATGTATCCATAGCGGATCGGCTTGGACAGGAGCTCGGTGACAAAGCCGAGACGCGCGACGCCTGCCGCGATGCACACTGCCCCCGACACGATCGCCATCGCCCCCGCCAGCGCGACGGCACGCTGCGGATCGCCGGCGGCGAGCGGCGCGACAACGGCGAGGATGACGGCCGCCAGCGAGGAGTCCGGGCCCAGCACCATGATGCGACTGGGGCCGAACAGCGCGTAGGCAAGCAGCGGGACGATCGTCGCGTAAAGACCGTAGATGCCGGGCAGGCCCGACGCGACCGCATACGCGATGCCGACCGGCACGAGCATCGTAGTCAGCACGATCCCGGCGGCGACGTCGTGACGAAGCCACTTCGCTTCGTAGCGCGTCAGGGTTTCGATTCCCGGCAGCCAACGCCGCCACCCGGACTGCGCGGCGGATGCCTGCCTGCGCACGATGCGGCGTGGTTCGCCGAGGCCAGCAGCAGGGGATGATTCGCTCATTGCAAGGATGCGGCCAGTTCGATCCGGCGGACTTCGCTCAGCGATACAGCGCACACGCGGCTACGCGCCGTTCGATGTCCTGCATCATCCGCGTGTATGCAGGTTCACCGACGCCGCCGAAGCGGCGCGTGAACTCGGCCTCGGGCATGTATTCCGGCAGGTCGGCAATCTCCGGCATCAGGTCGGCTTCCCCGACACCGGCGGCGACGCGCTGCTGCAGGCGTCGCGCGCTGTCGGGCGAGCGCGTCGCAAGTTCGCCGAACACGGTGCCGGCGCGATCCGCGGCGATGTCGCCGAAGCTGAAGCCGCTGCCGCGGCGGGAGTCGTCCACCTCGCGGTAGAGCCCGATCGCATCCGACAACGGGGCGCCTGCATTCGCCGCGAGCGCGGCGGAAACGGTGAAGTGCTGCGGCGAGTCGGTGCGGCCTTTGAGCGTCACCGTCCGCCGCGCGGGGCGCGGCCAATCCTTCGCGCCGGGGACGATCGCCACGAGGCCCTTGCCGTTGACGTAGAACGCGACGACCGCAATGACCGCACGATTCTCCGCCTGCGCGTCGC
Organism: uncultured beta proteobacterium; assembly: GCA_963823215.1. Taxonomy (GTDB): domain Bacteria; phylum Pseudomonadota; class Gammaproteobacteria; order Burkholderiales; family Casimicrobiaceae; genus CAIWHR01. Next base: position 316,850 of record CAWGKT010000006.1, on the reverse strand, counting down.
CGCTGGCGCCGCGCTCCGCCGCGAGGCGCAGCATCGGGGCCAGCAACTCGGCAAGCGACACGCTGCGCGGCGTGGCGACGTCGCGGGTGAACTTCACCAGCCGCTCCTGGTAGAGCCGGAGGCGCTCGCTGTCCTCGGGCGGCAGCATGTTCTTGCCCAGGCGTGCGGGAAGGTCGTCGCGCCACTCGTAGACCACGCGCACGCTGCCGTCCGCGATGCTGACGCTGCGGATCGTGTCGGCAGCAATCTTGTATTCGTCGGTATTGTCGAGCGTGCGCAACGCGCGGGCCAGCGCCCAGTCGCCGAGCCCGCCGGGCACCGGCAGGCGACCGATGCGCAACCGGTCGAACGCGGGCAATCCCGCGGTCTCGCGCAACACGGCGTGCACGTTGAGATAGCGTCCGAACGGACTGGCCGGTATCTCGACGCTCGCCGCGAGTGTCAGCACGCCGGGTTGCAGCGCGATGCGGGAACTGCCTTTGCCATGCCGGTTGGCGAAGTAGTTCACCACGAGATCGAGGTCCTCGCCGCGCATCGACAGCGTGCGCAACGTGCCGCTTTTCATCCACCGCGGATCGTGCTTCTCGATGAGGCGCATCGCGCGCTCGACGTCCTCGGGCTTGAACTCGGTCGCGCGGCGCACGAGCGGCTGATCCTGGAAGCAGAGGTACACGGCGATACCGAGCGCCAGCGGGACGCCGAGCAGCACCACCACGGACACCCGGAGCAGCAGCCGTTTCATGCCGCCGGGACGTAACTGCGCTCCGCACGCTCGGCGATCGCCCGCGCGAGTCCCGTGAAGATCACCGCATGCGCCGGCCCCAGTGCGTACCAGTAGACGAGTCCCGGCGCGCCCGCCGGATGGAAGTACGCCGTCACCACGACCCGCGTGCGCCCTTCCGCCTCCGGCACGCAACTCGATTTCGAGCGCCGCCGAGCCGGGCAGCTTCATCTCGGCGAGGAGCGTGAGCCGCCGCCCAGGCTCGACCGCGACGACACGCCAGAAATCGATGGCGTCGCCGACCGCGATCTCGTGCGGGTCCCGCCGGCCGCGGGTGAGACCCGTGCCGCCGGTCAGTTCATCGACGCAACCGCGCGCCTTCCACAGCGCATCAAGGAAGTAATAGCCGTTCACGCCGCCGATGGCCGCCACTTCGCGCCAGACGGCATCGGCGGGCGCGGCGGTCACGGCCTCGCCGCGCATCTGCTTTGCGTAGAAGGCGAAGTCCGGCCGGTTCTGCCGGTAGATCATCGAGCCTTCCATCCAGCGCGGGTTCGGTGCGCCGGATTGCTCCGCGGCCAGCGCCGCCTGCGCGGCCTCGCGATACGACTTGAGCCGGATGCGGCAGCAGCGCGCGGATCGCGGCATCGTCGGCGAGCACGTCCTGCTCGAGCCCCGCGATCAGCGCGCGGGCGATGTTCGTCGGCACGGCGGTCACGAAATTGAGCCAGTAGGACGAGAGCAGCGGCGTGAGCACCGGCACCGGCAGGATCAGCGGCCGGCGGCCCACCAGCTCGCCGAACTGGAGCATCAGCTGCTCGTAGGTCAACACTTCCGGTCCGCCGACATCGTAGGTCGCGTCCGCGGCCTCGGCTAACTCTGGCAGTTGGGCCAGGTATTCGAGCACGTCGTCGAGCGCGATGGGCTGCGAGCGCGAGCGCACCCAGCGCGGCGTCACCATCGCCGGCAGGTGAAAGACGAGGTCCCGGATCACCTCGAAGGCCGCCGAGCCGGGCCCGATGATGACCCCGGCACGCACCTCGGTGACGGGGACGCTGCCGGCGCGCAGGATGTCGCCGGTCTCGCCGCGCGACGCGAGGTGCGTCGAGGCGTTCCCGGTCGGCTGCAGGCCCCCGAGGTAGACGATGCGCTGCACGCCGGCGCGCGTCGCGGCATCGCGGAAGTGCTCGGCGGCCATCCGGTCGAGCCGCGGGAAATCGGGCCCGGCCGCCATCGAATGCACCAGATAGTAGGCGACGTCGATGCCCTCGAGCGCGTCACGCAATGTCGCCGGGGCAAGCGCGTCGGCCTGCACCAGCTCGACGGACTCGGGCCAGCCGCGCGCCTCCAGCGCCGCCCGCCGGCGCGCCGCCGCGCGCACGGTCGAGCCGCGCGCCGCAAGAAACGGCACGAGGTTGGTGCCGACATAGCCGCTTGCACCAAACACCAGGATTTTCGTCATGGTCGAATTGTTTCGGCAGAACCGTGGCAACGCGTCGAGATTACCATCACGGATCCGGCACGGCCTCCCGGGCCGCGGTTGCCGCTTCGCGCTGATCCGATCCGGCGTCAATCCTTCCGCAGGAACGCCGGCAAACGCAGCCCGTCGCGCACCGCCTGGTCCATCTCCCCTTCCGCCTTGCGAATGGCCGGCAGGCGCGCGATCACTTCGGCGAGGCGCGCCTGCGGGACGACCACCACGCCGTCCTGGTCGGCGACGATGACATCGCCGCTCGCCACCGGATGGCCGGCGATGGTGACGGGAAAGCCCACGGTGCCGGGACCGCTGCGCGCTGGTGAATTCGGTGTGACGCCGATGCAGTAGCAGGGCAGGCCGACCATCCGTATGCCGGGCAGGTCGCGTACGCAGCCGTCAGTGACGAAGCCCGCTGCGCCGCAGTTGCGCGCCATGCCGAGAACGAGGTCACCGGCCACCGCGCAGCCGGCGTATCTACCCGTGGCGGCGACAATGACGTCGCCCGGCTGCACCCGTTCGAGCGCGGCCACCAGAGCCAGATTGTCGGCGGGCCCGGCATCGCAGGTCAGCGCCACGCCGCAGCAGGCGGCATGATCGGCGATCGCCGGCTTGATCCGGTAGTCGAGCGCGCCGCTGCCGCCCAGCGCGTCGACGATGAAGCCCGTGGGCGTGCCGCGTAGCGCGTCGACAAGCGGCGCGGCGGGCCGAACGAATTGCAGGTGTTGAATGCTTGGCGCTTCCTCGAGCATTGTCATATCCTCCGGCAAGGGCGGCCATGGTAACGACCCGCGCGCGCTGCGTCCACGGCGAGCGCTGGAACGATTCTGCTACAACGGCCTCGGATATTGCAGGCTCTTCCCCACTTCGCGCTCGAATGCGTCCCTGCGCGTCAGCACCTTTTCCTGGCGCCGCGAGATGAGCGCGTAGTGGCGCAGCGCTGCCAGTCGGTCGTTGACCTCCTGGCACGCGCTGCCGCGCGTCACCCATTGTTCCGGATCGACGCGCCGCAGATCGAATGTCGCCGAATAGCTCCGCAGCGTCTTGTGGCCCCGCTTGTTGCAGTACTCGTGGAAATACGACAGCGCCAGTTCGCGCAGGCTGCGGTAGACCGGATCGCGATAGCGCAGCACCGCACCGTTGGTCTTGGACACCGCGCCCCAGCTGCCGCCATGGCGGAACAGCGTTATCACGTGCGGCACGTCGCTCGTGTCGCAGTCGAGGTGAAGAACGATCGGCGGCTCGCCGTGGATCCACAGCGCGCACGCGGCGACGAACGCGCCTTCGATGCAGTGCGCGCGCCGCTGCCGCAGCACCTCGCGGACAGAAAGGATCGTTTCGCCACCCAATTCATGGTTGCTCGGGATGGCATTGAGAAATGCCTGGATCTTCTGCGGCGTGGACAACCGCTTCAGGATCGCGAATTCGTTTCGCGCCAGGCCCAGATGCTCGCGGCGGGCGAATCGGGTGCCGGCCGGACGGGTCATCGGAGCGACGTCATCCCGGCCGCGATTCAAAGATACGCGATGAGGCGACCGCAACAGATCACGCCGATCCACAGCGCCAGCGAGACGCCGGCGGCGACGCGACTTTGCAGCGGCGGTGCAACCCTGGTGTTCCAGTCGCCGACCGAACGGAAGGACGTTTGGTGAAACCAGGCGGCATTGACGGCCGCGGTTACCAGCAGCAGCAGCTTCACGCGAAATGCCGTGTTGTCCGCGAATTCGGTGGCATGCGCCGAGAACATCATGAGGCCCGATGGCACGACGAGCAGCAGGCTGCCCAGCGACCAGCGCAACAGGTGCCGCGCCATCCCCAGAACCGGCAGGCTGCGCGAGAATCCCAGCAGGCGCAGGTCGAGCATTGCGACACTGCCCACCAGCGTCACGAAACCGAGGATGTGCGCGATCTCGACGAACGGATAGAGCCACTGCGACTGACGCATGAGCGTCGCCAGCCCACTGGTCTCGAGGTAGACCAGGAAGGCGGGGCCGACCGGCTCGTGCATCAGCGCAGCTCGATCGTCTTGCCGTCGATCGTAATGCGCTCGGCCCGAAGCTCGCCGGGGTCGCTGCGGCTGGGGTAACCCTCGACTTTGGCCTTGGCGCCGGCTTTGAGCATCGCGGGCGGCAGGCCGCGGTTTTCCATCCGCGAAGGCGGGGCGAGCACCACGGTCCAGAGCTTGCCCGCCGCCTCCAGATGCACGTAACCGTGCGGATGCTCGTAGCCGGAGTCCTTGATGACCCCCTCGAGCTGCAGGGGCTTTGCGCTGTCGTAGCCGCTCCAGCCGTGATGCGCCCGCACGCCGGCCGCGACGACGGCCAGCACCATCATCAACACCGTTGCCGCAATTCCCGGCATGCGCATGACAACCTCCTTTCGGCGACCCGCGGCACCCGGACGCCGGGTGCGCTCGCACTTTACACCGGGCCGCCTCATGCGCCAGCATTGGACCTTTCCCGCGACGGCGCTGCCCTGCCGGATGCCCTGGCTGGCGGTGCCGTCGGCACACGGCAGGAGCATTGCATGCGTATCGTCGCCTTTGCCCTCGCCATGGCCCTTTCCGTCATCGCGGCACCGCTTGCTGCCGCCGAGCTTCCACTCTTCGACGCGCATGTGCATTACAGCCACGACGCGTGGGACAACCTGCCGCCGAAGGACGCGATCGCGATCCTGCGCAAGGCCGGCGTCAAGCGCGCCCTCGTCTCGAGCTCGGGCGACGACGGCACGCAGCGACTGGTCGCGACGGCGCCCGACCTCATCGTGCCCTCGCTTCGTCCGTATCGCACCCGCGGCGACGTCAGCACCTGGGTGCGCGACGACACGGTCGTCGCGTTTCTCGAGGATCGCCTCGCCCGCCAGCGCTACGCCGCGATCGGCGAATTTCACCTGTACGGCGCCGATGCCGACCTGCCGGTGCCGCGGCGCATGGTGGCCCTCGCCCGGCAGCACGGACTCGTGCTGCACGCCCATTCGGACACGGACGCCATCGAGCGCCTGTTCCGCCAGTATCCGGACGCGCGCATCCTGTGGGCGCACTCCGGGTTCGATCGCCCGGAGGCCGTGCGCGCGATGCTGGCCAAGCACCGCAATCTCTGGTGCGATCTCGCGTTCCGCAGCGAACAGGGCGACGGACGGCAAGGTGCCGGCCGAATGGCGTGCCGTGTTCATCGAGTTCCCCGACCGGTTCATGGTCGGCACCGACACCTACACGCCGGAGCGCTGGCACTACATCGACGAGCACGCGAACTGGTCGCGCGCGTGGCTCGCCGACCTGCCGCCAGCCGCTGGCCGAGCGGATCGCCTACCGCAACGCCGACGCGCTATTCGCCGGATGGAACGGCCCGCAGCCAATGAGCGCCGCCGGGCCGTCCCAAGGCGCGAATCGCGCCCCCTCGGGGCAGCGCAGCGGCGGCAGCCGCAAGCGTGGGGGCACACCAATGAGCGTTCTGCACTTCGCCGTCGCGGTCGGCGCCTGCCTGGTGTTCAGCGCAAGGTCGCGGCGCCTGCGGCGAAGCGCTGCAGGGAACGACGCGCACGATCGAAGGCAAGCGCTTACGTCGTAGTCTTCAAGACGTGCCCGACCCCATCGCCGTGGGCGAGCACTTTGCGCTCGATTTCGCCGTATGCCCGCGCGCGAAGGGCGAAGCGCCGCGCTCCGTGCGCGTGGACGCCAGCATGCCGGAGCACCGGCACGGGATGAACTACCGGCCGGTCGTCACAGCGCAGCCCCGGGCGCTATCGGGCGGACGGCCTGCATGTTCCACATGCCGGGCCGCTGGGACGTCGCCTTCGACGTCGTCGCGAGCGAGCGGGACCGAGCGGCTCACCGGCACGATGCGGCATCGAGTGACCATAGCCGCGGATGCGCCGGCTTGCCCTGGCGTTCGCCGCGCTGACGGCGTTCGGCGCTGCGGCCGAACCGCTCGCGAGTCCTGCCACTCTCCGACGCCGAAACGGCGCGCATCCTGGCGCACGGCCCCTGGCCGCCGGCGCGGCAGCAGGATCCGTCGAATCGCGTCTCCGGCAACGCGCGGCGATCGCGTTCGGCGCCGCGCTGTTCAGCGATCCCCGACTGTCGCGGCAACGGCGCCATCGCCTGCGCGACGTGTCATCGCGCCGACCGCGGCCTCGCCGACGGATTGCCGCGAGCGCAGGGTCTCGCGCGCGTCGACCGCAACACGCCCAGCGTCGCCGACGCGCACCTGCAGCGCTGGTACGGCTGGGACGGCGCCGGCGACAGCCTGTGGGCGCAGAGCCTGCGGCCGATCGTCGATCCGCGCGAGATGGGCAGCGACTTGCGCGCACCTCGCGGCAACCGTTCGCGGCGACCCCGATCTGCGCCGCGGCTATCGCGCAGGCGTTCGGCGCGCCACCCTGCCGGCCGACGACGAGGCCGTCGCGGTCGACGTCGCCAAGGCGCTCGCGGCGTTCCAGGAGACGCTCGACCACCGGACGCACGCCGTTCGACGACTTCCGCGATGCGCTGGCCCGCGGCGACCATGCCGCCGCGGCGCGCTATCCGCTCGCGGCGCAACGCGGGCTCGCGCTCTTCGTCGGCAAGGGCCGGTGCAACGTCTGCCACATCGGCCCGCGCTTTTCGAACGGCGAGTTCCACGACATCGGCATCCCGTTCTTCGCGGCACCGGGACGCGTGGACGCCGGCCGGTTCGAAGGCATCCGTCGGCTGCAAGGCAAGCCGCTACAACCTGCTCGGTCCGTTCAACGACGATCCGACGCGCGGCACCGCGACCGGCACGCGCCACGTCGCGAGCGAGCACCGCAACTTCGGCGAGTTCAAGGTGCCCTCGCTGCGCAACGTCGAGCGCACGGCGCCGTACATGCACAACGGCAGCCTCGCGACGCTGCGCGACGTCGTCCGCCACTACTCCGAGATCGACGAGGATCGCCTGCACGCCGACGGCGAACGCATCCTGAAGCCGCTGCGGCTGTCGGCAGCCGAAAGCGACGACCTGGTCGCCTTTCTCGAAAGCCTCGCCGCGGGCGGACGGTGAATGCCGGCGCCGTGCGATCAGGGCTTGCCGGCCGTGAAGCTCGCGAGTTCGTAGGACGCCTGGAGCACCGGGGTCATCACGTGCATGTCGCCGATCTCGATGTACTGCGCGGAACGCCGCTCGCGGACCGTTCCACGCACCATCGGTGAGTACCAATAGGTGAAGTTGCAATTGGTCGCGTTGCGGAACGGAGTCGAATCATCGAGTGTCATGAGCGTATCGATGCGGATGGCATCGAACGCCCCGGCCGGCGCGGTCACTTTTTCCCAGCCGCGGGTGCGAACGCTGTAGTTGATCTGCCCCTTGGCCCCGCCAGGGTCGGAGACGACGTCGACCCATTTCGACGATCGCTGGCCCGGCGCTACCGGGAAGGCCACTCGCTGCAGAGGGGTCGGATAGCGGCGCACTTCAGTCAGGCAAAGCGTTCCGGAGCGCAGCGTGCCCGGCCCGGAATAGTCCTCGACGTGCGTGAAATCGGCGCCGTCGGCGGACTTTCCGGTCACCTTGACCTTGAACGCGCCGCCGCTCACCGCGGTCACTTCGCGCGTTTCCTGGTAGGTGATGGTCTGCATGCCAATGCCCGACTTCACGTTGTAGACCCAGCGATCGCCGACCTTCATCGCCGGTGCCGGCGCGGACTGGGCATTCGCCGCCGCTGCCGCGGCACCCGCCAACGCAAATGCAATCACCAGGATCGCGTTGCGCGTGCCTGTGGACGTCTTCATGTCTGCCTCCCCAAAAGCCGACCTACCCTTGGCCGCGCCGCGGACGGGGCCTTTGGCAAGATTTTCGCACACTCCACGGCAACGGCACTACGGCCGCAATTATCTGGAAGCGGTACAATCATTCGAACCATCATCGGGCCGGATCCATGTTGGAAACTTCCACCCGTCAATTTGCCGACGTCGTCGTTGCTGCGCCAACCGGCCGCATCGATCATCAGAGCGCCGCGCAGTTCGAGGCCGCGCTGGATCCCATGGTACAGACGGCCTGCAGCGGCAAAGGCGCGCTCGTGCTGGATTTTGCGGGGGTCGAGTACATCAGCAGCGTCGGCTTGCGTGTGCTGATGATCGCCGCCAAGCAACTGCGCGCGTCCGGCGCGAAGATCGCCGTCACGAACCTGCAGCCCATCGTGGCCGAAATCCTGGCGATCAGCCGCTTCGATCGCCTGCTCGGCGTCTTTCCGTCGGTGCGCGACGCCATCGCGCTGTCTTCCGCGACGGGACTGGCCGCTTTCGACGCGGCGCAGCCGCCGCCGGCGCGATGAAGCGCATCCGCTTCTGGGGCACGCGCGGGTCGCTGCCGGTCGCCCTCACGGCCGCGGCGGTGCGCCAGAAGATCGTCACGGCGCTGCGCGGCGCGTCGGGACGCGCCTTTGCGTCGGATGCGGACATCGGACGCTACGTCGACGGCCTCGCATTCCCGGTGGCCGGCACGTACGGCGGCAGCACGTCCTGCGTCGAAATCGAGACCGGCGGTCCCGACTACGTCCTCTGCGATCTCGGCAGCGGGGTGCGCGCCTTCGGGCAGGCCGCGCTCGCGCGCCACGGCCCGGCATCGCCGCAGACGTATCACATCTTCCTGTCCCACGTGCATTGGGACCACATCATGGGGCTGCCGTTCTTCACGCCGGCCTACATCCCCGGCAACAGGATATTCATCTACGGCAGCCATCGCGTGGCTCGAGTCGGCGCTGCGCCGCCAGCAGGACGAGCCGTCGTTCCCCGTGGACTTCTCGTACCTGCGCGCGAGCATCGAGTTCGTGCACCTCGAGCCCGGCCAGCCCCGTGCGGTCGGCGCGATGGCGGTCACCACGATGCTGCAGCGACACGCCGGCGATTCGTACGGCTATCGCTTCGAAGCCAACGGCCGGTCCATCATCTACACGACCGATTCGGAACACCGGCCCGGTGACGCTGCGGAGACCGAAAGCTTCACCCGATTCTTCCGCGATGCCGACGTCGTGATATTCGACGCCATGTATTCGCTCGCCGACGCCGTCTCGGTCCGCGCGGACTGGGGCCATTCGAGCAACGTGGTCGCCGTCGAGCTCTGCCAGATGGCTGGCGTGCGGCACCTGTGCCTGTTCCACCACGAGCCGGCATTCGACGACCAGGCGATCGAAACGATGTTGATCGAAACGCGGCGCCTCGACGAAATCACGCGGACCGGGGACCCGCTTCGCGTCACCGCGGCCTATGACGGCATGGAAATAGAGTTGTGAACGCGACGGCGGCGGCGGATCCGGACACGCGCCGGTCCGGCCGCATCCGTCTCGTCGGAATTGTCGTCCTCGTCGCGCTTGCCGTCCTGATCGGGCGCGAGCCGGGATTTGCTGCGGGTCTGCGCTCCGCGTGGTTCGACGCGTTTCAGGTCCTCGCACCACGCATCCCGCAAACGAGCCCGGCCACCGTGGTCGAAATCGACCAGAAAAGCCTCGCGCAGATCGGTCAATGGCCGTGGCCACGCACGGTGATGGCCGAGCTGGTCGGCGCGATCAGCCGCGAGCGACCCGCCGCCATCGCGCTCGACATCATGATGCCCGAAGCCGATGCGCTGTCGCCGGAACGCGTGCTGGCCCGCGCCGGAAAGAAGGATGAGACGCTGGCCCGCGCGCTCGCCGGGCTGCCCTCCAACGACGCCGTGCTGGCCCGCGCGCTCACCGATGCGGGCGCCATTCTGGCCGTGGCCGGCACGCTCGAGCCGACCGGGATGAAGCTGCGCGCGCCGCCGTTCAGCGTGCGCGACGCGAGCGCGAGTGCCGCAGCGGCCGCTCCGGTCACGCCGAGGCTCGTCCGCCATGCGGGCGCGCTGACGAGCATCGACGAGCTGGATCGCGCGGCCTCGGGGCACGGCCTCATATCCGTCGAGCCCGATGGCGGCGTCATCCGGCGCATTCCGCTGGCGGCCAGCATCGACGGCACCTTCGTGCCGGCGCTCGCGATCGAAATGCTGCGGATCGCCGTCGGCGCGCCGGCGGTGCGGATGCAGGTTTCCGGCGCGACGGTGCAGGGCATCGCCGTCGGCGATTTCGCGGTTCCGACCGAGAGCGATGGCGCCGTTCGCATCTACTATTCGCGCCGCATGGCCCATCGCTTCGTTTCCGCCATCGACGTCCTCGAGGGTCGGGCCGATCCGGCCAGCCTGCAGCAGAAGCTCGTGCTGATCGGCGTCACCGGACTCGGCCTGCTCGAATACCAGAACACGCCGGTGGGCGAACGCATGCCGGGGAGCGAGATCCACGCGCAGCTGCTGGAGAACCTCTTCGACCAGACGCTGCTGCGCCGCCCGGGGTGGGCACCGATGCTCGAGGCCGCACTGGTTCTCCTGCTCGGCGGATGGCTCGTGTTCGCGACGCCCCGCTGGAAGCCGCAAAGCGCGGCGCTGCTCATGTTGAGTGGCGTCGCGCTTCCTGCCGCCCTTGCGTTCGTCGCCTTCAGGACGGAGCGGCTGCTGTTCGACGCGGCGACGCCCGCGGTCGGCCTGATGCTGCTGTTCGGCGTGCTGCTCGTGCTCACACTTGCGGAGGCCACGCGCCAGAAGCGAATGCTCGAGCGGTTGGTGCAGGTGCAGCGCGAACGGAGCGCCCGTGTCGCAGGCGAGCTCGAAGCCGCGCGACGGATCCAGACCGCGACGCTGCCGCGCGCCGACCTGCTGCAGGGCGACAGCCGCATCGACATCGCCGCCATCATGGTGCCGGCGCGCGAAACAGGCGGCGACCTCTACGACTTCTTCCGTCTCGACGACCGTCGGCTGTTTTTCCTGGTCGGCGATGTCGCCGGCAAGGGACTCTCGGCGAGCATCTTCATGGCGGTCAGCAAGGCGCTGTACAAGAGCGCGACCTTGCGCGCGGACAGTGGGGACGTCGGCCTGCTCATGTCGGTGGCCAATGCCGAAGTCTCGCGCGACAACCAGGAGATGCTCTTTGTCACGGCGTTCGCCGGGATCCTCGATCTCGAAACCGGCGAGCTCGCCTATTGCAATGCCGGCCACGACAACCCCTACCTGGTCCATCCGGCGGACGCGGAGGTGCGCCGCATCGACGACGGCGACGGACCGCCGCTGTGCGCGATGAGCGACTTCGAATACAAGGGCGGAAGGCACGTCATGCGGCCGGGTGAGCTGCTATGCGTGATCACCGACGGCGTGAGCGAAGCGCAGGATCCCGCCGGCGCCTTGTTCGGCGGCGCGCGCGTGGAGGCGATGCTGACCAGGAAGGGAAGTGGCGCGGCAACCGCGCGGAGCGTAGTCGAAGCGCTGCAGGCGGATGTGGGCGCGTTCGTCGCCGGCGCGGAACCTGCGGATGACCTCACCATCCTGGCGCTGCGCTGGCAGGGTCCGGGCACGGCCGGCTGACCCGTCGGCGCCCGGCGAATCACAGGGTAGCGAACAGCTCCCTTATCAGCGCACGATGAGTTCGACGCGCCGATTGCGGGGTTCCGCCACGCCGTCGGCCGTCGGCACGAGCAGCTCGCGTTTCCCGCGTCCGACGACCGTGATGTTCTCGGGCGCGATGCCATTGCGGATCAGCCCGGCACGAATGACTTCGGCGCGCTGCTGCGACAGCGGATCGTTGACCTGATTCGTGCCCACCGCGTCGGTGTGCCCCACGACCAGCACATCGGGCACCGGGCGTTTGGCGATTTCGGCGAATACCGCATTGACGGCCAGCCTGGACTCCTCCGTCAGCTCGTCCTTGCCCTCGACGAAGTAAAGAACGAACTGGACCGGGCGGCCCGGCTGCGCCGCGAGCGCCGCGCCGAAGAGCGCCTGGACTTCCTGCGGATTCGATTTGTACGCCTGCGGCCCCGCAGTGGTCAGCTTCGCCGCGGCATAGGGCTCGCCCAGCACGACCTGTCCGTCGCTCTGCTTCACGACGACCGCCGCGTCCTTGCCGTCCTTTTCCGGGAGCAGCACCACGGTGCCGGTCTGCGTGGCGCAGGCGTTGAGGAGAACCGTCAGCACGGCGATCGCCATCGCACGCCCCATGCCCCAACGCTCGTTCATGAACTGTCCTTTGGCGCGGACCGAGCCCTAGTCATTCGCCGCCACGGCGAATTCGGTCCCGCGCACGCCGAGGATGGTCGACGGCGTGCGCACCGTCATGGCCTCCGGCGACTGCTTGGCGATCCGGCCGGAGATCACGGCAAGCGACCCCTTCTGCAGCTGCGCATCGAAACGGCCCTGATTGCTCGTCGGATCGAAATCGAAACGATCCAGCGACAGAACGCTGTTCGGCCCGGCCGAAAGCAGCGAGTTGTCCGCCATCGTGATCCCGACCGAACCCGTGGCGCCGGTCCGGACAATGTCGGACGATTCGAGTCGCGTGCCGACACTGCCCGGACGCGACTCCCCCTGGCGCTCGACGGTGACCTGGCCGTTCGAAACCTTGATCTGGCCGATTTCAGCCGCGCTGACGGAGGCGGCCACGAATGCCGCGAGCGCCATCGCCGACGCCCGCCGCAGACCAGCGGAACAGGTGGTCATGTCGGCTCCAGTTCTATTTTGCAGCGATCCGGGTGATCTTGTTGCCCTGCAGGCCGACACCGGCCATCAGGCCCTTCTGGCTGAAGATAAACGCATAGATGTCGTCGTTCATCGTCGTGGTCGTGACCGACTTCGCCATGCCCTCGTCCATCACCACCACGCTCGGACCGACGCCAATCTCGAATCCATCCGCCTTGTCGAGCTGCTTCAATGCCGCCTCGTTCATGAAGAACATCGCATAGCCGTATGTTTGCACGCCGGCCTGCAACCCGTACGAAAGTCCCGCGGTGCTGTAGTACGCCGTCGCCTTGCCGCCGCGAAAGAGCGTCCCCTCGCCGTACTGACCCCCGACGATGAATCCGGCCTTCTTGATGCTCGTGAAGACGAGGACGGCGGTCGCCCGTTCGTTCAGCGCCTTGGCCGCCGGCGATTGCGCAATGAGCCGGTTGAGCGCACTGCGCGAATCGCGGCTCAAGGCAGTGGCTGGCGCCTTGGCTGCCGGTGCGCCCGTGGACGCCTGTTGGGCTTGGACAGGCAGGCCGAGGCACAGGGTCGCGGCGAGAACGATGGACAGCGAGACATTCTTGGCGATGGGCATCGGGATCCTCGGTTGCGGCGATTGAACGATGATGCGAACTTGGCCAGACGCGGTACGGCGATGTCGCAATCGTCGGCCGCAGAGCCGCCCGAGGCGCTCCGATGCCACGGTCTGGCAATGTTCAATGATATACGGAAACGGCATGGGCGCATCGCCACGTTGCATCATCCCGGTTCGCACCCGCAGGGTGGAACCCCTGGCCGGCGCCGGTTGCGCTGGTAGCCCAGGGTTGCCGCCAACACAAAGCCCCGCAACCATCGCAGGGCTTTGCAGGATCGCCACATCGCTGTGGCTTCATTTCGTCGCGTTACCGCAACGTGTGCCGGTCTCTGGTTACCGGCTTCGGGGTGGGCATGTAGTGAATGTCATCTATAGAGCACCTCCCGCATCGTCGAAAGGACGCAAACTCGGCGAGATCTCGTCGCTGCAACGCGTGGAGTGTGTCGAGCGCGCCAGGTAGCGCTCCTCGAGTTGATGTCGCAGCTGGTCCGCGAACTCGATTTCGGCATCGGTGGCGAAGCTGGTCACCGGATCAGCGTCGGCATCGTGGTTGTACAGTTCAATCCTGGTCATGACGGGCTCCTTCTGCGGGAAGGAATTGGCCCAACGGGCCTTCGCCCGCTGTCTTGCATAACGCATGCCAGCAATGAGATTCCGTGCAAAAACAGATCATGACGCCGCACTGCGAGACGGGCAACGCAGGTCTTGATGCGCTCCATGTAAACATTGGCGACAGTGCGACAGTAGTCAGTCACTGCCGCGCGGCGGCGCGCTACCGACACTGCCGCGCGGCGGCACGATACCGAACATGACGGTTTCCCGCATTTCACCCCTACCGACGCGCATTCCGTCCTGCCGCGCTGGAGCCCGTCGGCCTCCTCCCGTAATCTTGCCCCTTCACAGGCAGGCGACCCGAAGGCAAAGAAGTGAATACCGACCAACGCAATCCAGGCACTGACAACACCGCCGCGCACGGGCCAGAGCGATGCCGTCTCGCGACCCATGGGCATCCGACAAGCGTTCCGCCAGATCCGCAGGGGCATCGTCGTGATGTGGTGGGGCTTCTTCGATTGGGTGGCCGTCGTGTCGTGGAAGGCGCTGCTGCTCGTATCGTTCCTGAGCTTGTTGATTGGCAGCATATTCAAGCTGCCCACGCTGACCTTTCTGCTCATCGTCGCCTCCTTCATCATAAAGGTGGTGGCGGGCGGCAAGCGCAGGGCGGAACTGACCGCCAGCCAGGCCAACCGGCGGGCCGAAACGGAACAGCTCGAGCGCACGGTGCTCGAAGCGCGCATGGAATCGCTGCAGGCCCAGATCGAACCGCACTTCCTCTTCAATACGCTGGCCAGCATCGACCAGCTTATCCAAACCGACCCGCCGCGCGCCTCCAGGATGCAGCAGAGCCTGATCCGCTACCTGCGCTCGGCCATGCCGCAGATGCGGGACGGCAGCCGGCCCACACTGGGTCAGCAGGTCAAACTTTCCAGCGCCTTCCTGGAAATCATGGCGGTGCGAATGGAAGAACGCTTGCAGCCGACATTGAATGTGCCGGACGGCTTGAAATCGGCGGTCTTCCCGTCGATGATGTTGCAAACCCTGGTCGAAAACGCCATCAAGCACGGCCTGGAGCCGAAGGCCGAGGGCGGCCGGCTCGAGATCGGTGCCGAGATCGTCGATGGGCAGTTGGCGGTCCATGTGCTCGATACCGGCATCGGCTTCATGCCGAAGTCCGAAGGTGGCGTGGGACTGGCCAACATCCGCGAACGGCTGAAGGCCTTGTACAACGACCGTGCCGAGCTGATCATCAGCGTGCCCCCCGCGGGTGGCACCTGTGCCACGATCAAAGTGCCCTACGAAGTTGTCCCTGCCCCCGCCCCGGCCTGATTGGACGAGTACCCGCATGCAACCCTTGCCCGCCCCCACCGCCGTCGTCGCCGACGATGAGCGCCTGATGCGCGAACAGATCATTGCGCGCCTGAAGGATGCCTGGCCCGAACTGTTGATCGTGGGCGAGGCCAGCAATGGTCGCGAGGCAATCGCGATCGTGCAGAGCATGGAACCCGACATCGTCTTTCTCGACATCAGCATGCCCGGGGTGGACGGCATCCAGGCAGCCCGGGCCCTGGCCGGCCAGGCCCACGTAGTCTTCGTCACCGCCCACGACCAATATGCGATCAGCGCCTTCGAGCAGGGCGCTGTCGACTATCTGCTGAAGCCGGCAGAACCGGAGCGGGTGGCGCTGACCTGCCAGCGCCTGCGCGCGCGGCTCAAGCAAGAGCCCGATCCGATGCATGACTTGCTGGCGCAGTTGTCGCGTCGGCTAGGAGCCGGCGGCCTGAAGCCGCGCGAATACATGCGTTGGGTACAGGCCAGCGTAGGCGCCACCATTCGGATGATCCCGACCGGCGACATCCTCTACTTCCGCGCCGAGGACAAATACACTCGCGTGCAGACTCGAAGCTTCGAGGCGCTGATCCGCAAGCCGATCAAAGAGTTGATCGAAGAACTGGACCCGGACGAATTCTGGCAAATTCATCGCGCCACCGTGGTTCGCGTCGACGCGGTCGAGCAGGTCAGCCGCAACCTCCGCGGCAATCAGGTGGTGCATGTGAAGGGCAGCGAAGAAAAGCTGGAAGTGAGTCGCAGCTACAACCATCTGTTCAAGCAGATGTAGGGTTGCAGGCGCCCGCCGCGCCATTTTTTGCGCAGCACGTAGATCAGTCAGAACTCAATCGGCGGTCCATGCCACGAATGGTCTCTCGGCCGGGCACGGTCGAGCGCCTGACTGGCCTCACACCATCCTTCGCAAGCGTTGCGCCCGGGCCGGCGGCGCCACAAATTCAGCAGACCCTTGCATTTCGCGTAGAAGTGGAAAAAACGGAGCACCCTGCGGCGCTCCGTGGAGTTCAAAGGACGTTGGCTGCAGATGAGTTTGTCGTCCACCATCCCGCGGTCGGTCAATATCACGGCTCCCCATGCCTTGACGCGTGTCCGCGTGCCGAACGCCAGGCGCGGTCCGAGCACTACCGCGTCCAGCAAGTCGCCTTCCAATCCTATGAAATTCGGCACGGCGCCATAGTTGAAAGGGCACGGCAGGGGCGAGATGAAGTCGACGTGACCGGTGGATCCACGTTTCAGAAAGCTGCCGCGGGGAACCTCGATCACGACCTCGACCTCGGGCGGTTCAGGCAACCCTTCGAGGGCAGGACCGCGCTCGTTGTTCTTGTCGTTCACTGCCTAAGGTTACCCCAGCCGGACGCTTGCACTCGGGCATGACGCGACGCTGAGAACGTTCGCGCCAGCGGAGCCGACCGCCGTGTTCCCTGAAATTGACGCACTGCAACACAACTTTGGGGTACCGGGGCATGTTGCAAATCCGTCACGGCGCGGTAATTTCTTGATCTGAAACAACTCTGTAGCCTACCGACGACGCCTGCCCGTGGCAGTATGCCGCCATCGGGGCGAGGCAAAGGGGGCGCAGATGGTTCTGACCTGGATCATGTTGGGCCTGGTCGGTTGGGCGCTGGGGTTGTTGTTCGTGTTGGCGCTCATGCGAATGTCGGGCGACGAGGATCGCGCCGCGCGTCACCAGCAAAAACGTATCGATCCCTATTCCGACGTGACGATCACCCGCTCCGGCATTTGAAATGGCAAACCCCGCCTGAGCGGGGCCTGTGCTGGCGCGGAATCAACGTTTGGTGTTTCGTCTATTTGTCGAAACGCAACAGGTCGCTTTTCACGACGCGCACTAGTGCCAGGCATTGTCCCTTCGTCGCCGAGAACTTGGTCAGATCGCCCATTTCGCATCGGTCTCCCCCGACGACCTGCACACGCACTATGTCCTGACAGGAGATTCCTGCGAAATCGATTTCCCGACTCTGCCTGTCCCCCGGCTTCAAGGAAGTGAACGCCGATGGCCCCGACACAGTATCGTAGATCACGCCATTGGCGCGATATACCGAATAATACGGCACGAGGCTACGGATCTCGTAGGGCAGATTGTTCTCGAGCCGCACTGCGATCCTGCAGCCGTTGCCACGTTCCATCTTGCGCTCCAAGACAAGTATCGCCTCGCCCTCCTTGGTAATTGTGTCCGCGGTTCGATCTGCCTCCACGTACAGCCAGGTTCCGTTGTCTTTGAGCAGGATGCGCCGGCCATCCGGAGCGGTCAGCTCTACGTCCGCTTGCGCGGCGCTCGAAAGCGCCGTTCCTGCGACGAATAGCGCCCTCGCAGCAAACATCCGAATGGGTCGTTTCATGCTCTGGATACAATCGCTTGTGGTCAGGTAATCAGGTGAACGTGCCATGAACGCACCTACTCTTGCTGCAGTCGGGTTTGCGATCATCGCACTACTCGTGTCCAGTGTGTACCAAAACCATCTCCGGTTCCACAAGCCGCTAATCACGACACCATACAATCGGTCACGCTCGGAAACGGGAGCATGTTCTGCGGCAGGATTGATCACCTTGGCACTGACTACCCGGTATTGCGCGACGCTTTCACCGTCCGCTGCGTTCTGGACCCCGATGCGCAGCAACCGTGTTACGTCATGGCGAACCGCCAGGATGACGTGAACGACGCCGACCAGATGATCTTCCAGGCCGCCTCGATAGCCTTCGTCGAACGCATGCAGCCAGATTCAACAATCGGCAAGCTCATTGCGCAGTCGAGCTCCCAGAAGTAGCTCGACTCGGTTACCGCTTGGATCGACGATGCGTGTTATTGGAAGCTGGATCCGCGGCGAGCGGAGGCACTGGCAGAAGAATTTGCCAGCGTAGAACGCGCGAGCAGCGATTATCGTCGGCTCGGATTGACCCGTTTAGCTTGGATTTCCAGATCACCGCCGCGACTGCGCGTTGATCCGGCAAGTGGGCTGCCCTCAGCGGCGGCATCGCAGGCGTTCAGTCCGTCGCGGTAGCCACGACCGCACTCCCGACTAGCCTTATCACTGCCATCGTCCGCAAGGCGCATCCAGTGCTTGTGCTCGTCGTCGGTGCCAAACAGATCGCCCAGAAATCCGCGTCGCAGCCCTCGCTGGTATCCGTGCCAATAGTCGGGACTTCCCCCTAGGTAGGAATGGATGCGCGCCTTCCTCAGCAACGATAGAAATCTGCTCTCGTCCATCGCTGACCATCCTCGGTCCGATTGCTATGACATCATCATACACCTAATCACGCCGCGGGCTAGGTCAATGCGATCCCACGTCGTCTGACGTTGTTCGTCGGGTCCACACCGGTTCGAGGTTCGGGCCCATCCCCAGGTCGGGCAGGACATGGGCATCATGCGGTTTATTTCCGTGCCCACAACGGCGGCAGTCGACGCCCTGCTGCCGGTCCCGTGGACGCCAAATATGGCTGCAATGTCGCGAGGCACCGGCCATTCGGTCGCGACTCGTCGATGGGCGCGTTCGGCCAAGAAGAGACAATCGAGCCTGCGCTCCAAAGCCGACGCTCATATTGGCGGGGCAGACCAGGCAGAGATCTGCTCATGCCGTTGTCATAACCGAAAGAACAGAGTCTCCCCGGCGGTCGGGGGACCTCCAGGCGAACGAATTCAGTGCGTGGAGGGTGCGGCCGGTTGGGGATGGCGCCGCTGACTCCGGTGCCTACCTGAGCTGATCGAGCAGGGCCTTTGCGTCCTTGAGATCAGTGGTGTCGAAGCCCTCGGTAAACCAGCCGTAGACGGGGGCGAGCAGGTCGTGGGCTTCGGTGCGTCTGCCCCGCTTGCCCCAAAGTTGGGCGAGGCTCATGGCGGCTCGCAACTCCAGCGACTTCGATCCCATGCTTGCTGCCGTGCGCAGCGCTTTCTGGAAGCAAGCGTCGGCTTCATCGGGTTTACCTTGCCGCGTCAACAGAACACCTCTGAGCCGTTCGAGGTCCGGCGCGAAGTAACGCTCTTGCGTTACGGCGACAACCTCCAGCGCCTCGTCGAGTGCCATTAGTGCATCGCTATCGGCGCCGGCCTCCAGACAGGCGGCGGCCAGCAGTCCAAGCCAGTGACTCCTATGGTGGAAATCGCCGATTCGTTGCAGACCCGAAATGCCGGAGCGCAGTTGCGCGATCCCCTCCGCATGGTGGCCGAGACTCGCCTCGGCAATTCCCTTCGCTATAGCGCTCTCGCTCATCCACAGCGGCAAGTCGTGCTTGGCGGCAATGCGGGACGCTGCTTCGGCGCATTCGAGCGCGACCGCAAAGTCGCGGCGATCATTGCGCATGCCGGCCGCAAACGTCAGGGCAAATGCCAGACTGTAGGCGTGACCAAGCTTTTCGGCGAGCGCAATTGCCGCGTCGAAGCGCGCCACGGCGCGATCGGGAAAACCCAGGAACCACAGGGCCCAGCCCCCATAGAGCCGCGCAATGATGCCCGGCCGCTCCCCGTACAGGAACAGTTGGGTGCGCTCGCCATCCGAGCCTTCAAGCGCGTCATCGATCGCGACGGCCTGATCCGTTTCGTCCAAAGACTCGGCAAAGCGACCAAGAAAGAACAGGCTCGAACCGAGGGCCCGGTGAGCAAGAGCGCGATGCAGCGGCTCGTCATGCGCCGCAGCCTGGGCCGAGATGCGGACGGCGAGATCGTGAGCCCGCTGCATCTCGCCACGAGCGAGATGGCAGTTCCAAAGACCGCGAAAGACCGGGAAAACCTGGTCAAGTTTGCCGTGTTCCTCGCACAGGGCCTGGGCGCGGCTGTACGCCCGCTCCACCTCGATACCCGAAATGCCCTTGGTCGCCACGAGCGGAACGGCAACAGCCATCTGCAGCGCAAATTCCTGCTCTGAACGTGCGCTGCTTTCGGGCTGCGTCGCAAGCGCCTCGAGCGCCTTCGAGAAATGGGCAATGGCCTCGATGTTCGCTGATCGGCGGACCGCGATTTCTCCGGCCTTGCGCCAGTATTCGACCGCGTGTCCATGCAATCCCGCCTGCGAGAGATGATGTGCGAGAACTTCGGGCTCGGTCGCAATCGTCTCCGGGAAATGATCTTCGAGCACCGCAGCGATACGGGCGTGCAGCTCATGGCGCCGGCTCTTGAGCAAGCTCGCGTACGCGGCGTCCTGCACGAGCGCGTTCTTGAAGCTGTATATCGCGTCTGGCGGGGTGCCGCGGCGGAAGACCAGTTCCGATCTGACCAGTTCCTCGAGGGAAACGCTGAGCTCAGGCTCCGGCAGCACGGAGACCTTGGCGAGGAGGTCATAGGAGAACGCGCGCCCGATCACCGCACCGATCTGGGCGACCTCCTTGACCAGAGCCAGGCGGTCCAGGCGCGCCAGCAACGAGTCTTGCAGTGTGGCGGGAATCGCGAACGGTGGAAGTGGGCCGGAAAGCTCGAAATGATCGCCGGCGTCGGTCAGCAGGCCGGACTCCAGGACGGTCCTGGTCAGTTCCTCGACGAATAGCGGTATGCCATCTGTCTTCATCAGAATCTGCTCGAGCACCGGTGGCGGCAAGGATTTGCCGCCGGCGATCTGGTCGACAATCGCCAAGCCGTGACGACGGGTCAGTCGGGAGAGGGTGAGCGTCACAACGTGCGGATAGCCGGTCCACGGTGGCACGAACTCCGGCCGAAAGCTGACAATCACCAATATCGGCAGCGTGGGTACGCGCTGAACGATCATGTCCAGGAGCTCGAGCGTCGTCGGATCCATCCACTGCGCATCCTCGAACACCGCAAGCACCGGCTGGCGCATCGCCAGCCCCTGAATCTGACCGACCAGCGCTTCCAGCGTCTGTTGCTTCTGCTGCCGCGGGTTGAGATCGGGCGTCGGGTACCGTGCATCCACCGGGAGTGACAGGAGCGAGGCAACCAGGGGCACCACGTCGCGCAGGTTTTCGCTCCCAAGCGCGAGGAGAGCTTCGAGCTTCGTAAGTCGTGCCTCGGGCGCATCCGCGCGCTCGAATCCTGCAGCGCGCTCGAGCAGTCGGATGACCGGGTAAAGCGCGCTGTTCGTGTGATGGGGCGAGCCGTAATGACTGACCGGGATGTAGTTCTTGCCGAGCCGCTCCCGCAATGCGCGAATGATGCGCGACTTGCCCACGCCTGCCTCGCTCGTGACGAGAGCTATCTGGCCCTCGCTCGCACTCGCGACCTGCCAGCGATCGAACAGCAGGGCGCTTTCGTGCTCGCGGCCGACGAGCGGCGTGAGCTCAGTGCCGTGCATGGCGTCGAAGCGGCTCTCGGCGCGGCTCTCGCCCAGCACCCGCCAGACACACATGGACCCCCGAAAGCCCTTCAGGTCATGGCTGCCGAGATTGTCGAGTTCGAACAGATGGCCGAGGAGAACGGAGGTGTCCGGACTCACCACGACGCTGCCCGGACTGGCGATGGCCTGCAGGCGCGCGGCCAGATTGGGTGTGTCACCGACGACCGCGTCACGCTCGGTCCCGCTCTCGCCGGTCATGTCGCCGACCATGACGAGGCCGGTCGCGATCCCAACCCGCGCTGCCAGCGGTTCGTCAGCCAGCGTCCGCAGGCGCGCCACCGCCTCCGTCACAGCCAGACCCGCGCGAACCGCCCGCTCGGCATCGTCCTCGTGCGCGCGCGGCCATCCGAAATACGCAAGCACTCCATCGCCCAGGAACTTCGCCACATGACCTTCGTAGCGTGCCACTTCGCGCGTTACCTGGTCTTGGTAGGCGCCGATCAATCCGGCCATGTCCTCCGGGTCGAGGCGTGTCGACAGTTCGGTCGATCCGACAAGATCGCAGAACAACACGGTAAGCTGGCGGCGTTCGGCATCGGGCCGTTTATTCTCTTCTGCCGTGAACGATTTCTGACGGATTCCGGTTCGTCGCTCCGTCGACGGTCCGGGCGTTTCCGCCAACTTCCTGATGGCCGCTTGCAGCCTCCGCCGGGGCCCGAGCGGGAGCCCCAGGCCCATTAAGTCTTCGTCGGTCAGGTGGGGCAGGTCGGCAAGATCGACCGCGTTTTCGGCGAACGCTGGCGCGTACTTCCCAAGGTCAAGCCCTTCGAGCCATCGCCCAATGTCGCTCGCCACAGACAGTCACTCCGACAGTTCGGTCACAACGACGCACAGGGCCTCGCTGAGGTCGTATCCACCCCATTCTGAATTGTTACGAATGGGCGAATTCCGCCATGTTCTGAGCCAGAGTCTAAGGCTGGCAGGCAAAGGTGTCTATTGAGGCAGGAGGGAAAGAAGGACGATCGGCTCATGCGTCGATGGCGCGACGATACCGATAACACCTCATTCAGGAGCGCGCGCGTTCTCGTACGTGTCGCCGCTGTCCTGCCTCTGAAAGCCGGCGGGCCCTTGCGGGCCTGAGGTTAAGTCGAAGTCGCGCCGCGGCCCTTCTGCGTCATCGCGGAAGTGTGCTGTCCGGCGCCACCGCCAACGGCCTTGCGCCATGCAGTATGAAGTCGCGGCATTGGGGCTGTCTTAACCGCGATTTGATCTGGCAGGCAGTGGCAGATGAATTCTGATCCTGACCGGCCGCGATCGGCGCCAAGACTGGTCATACAACCGACTCACCCTAGCGGCGGCGGTATTGCCAGATTGCCATTCGATGACGAGGTGATTTGGTGATGGACCGGCGAGCGTTCATTGGCAGCGTCGCGGGTGGCATCCTCACAGCGCCGCTCGCTGCTCGCGCGCTGCAGCCAGCGACGCCAGTATTCGGTTTCCAGTTAGTGCTCGTCGTGCGGATCGCGCTCGCGCGCCGCGCCGTCAGGCGGAACTCTCTACCTTCGTTATCCGATGTTGAGCCGCTCGCGCGAGAGCAAATTCCTGCCAACGGCGAAAACTGGCGGCCCTCGAGTGCTCCCGTTGCCGGGCGATGTGACCGGGCGCGGTCCCCTTGCTACGCTTTTGTCGCCCGCAGCCGCGCGCTCGTCCCCTAGGCTACTGCACCGCAAAGGTGAGGTCGGTGCTCCACATGATGTCGACCCGGTCGCCCACCTTGACCTGATCGAACACCTTCGGATCGACCACCCGTCGGCTATATTTCCACTGGTTCGGCCCGACAAAGGTCATCGACGACGCGCTCTTGTCGATTTCGGCGATGGTTGCCGTCATCGTCCGCAGCATCGACGCCGTGCCCCCGGGCTGCGCTTCCTTTCCCATGGTGGAGGTCGTCTCGGCGCCATCGACCGCCGCCTCGCCCGCCGGCTTCAGGCGCACGAAGACGTTGTTGTTATACGTCACCTTCACCTTGTCCCCAACCTTGACCTCGTCGAAGCGCTTGGCGCTCGCGGGCACGTCGAGGGCGACGAACTTGCCATCGGCCGTCTTGATGTTCACGGCGCGTCTGCTCTTATCGATCGTCTCTACGGTGCCGGCAACGGTGACGGTCTGTTTCGGGAGCTCTTTGACCTGCGCCCAACTGGGCACGGCCAAGGCCAAGGCCAAGAACACTGCTAACGCGCTCAGCACCGTCGTTTTTCGTTTCATGTTCTCATCTCCTTTCGGTTGCCCATCGCTGGCGATGTGTCCCTAATTTCACTGCGCGGCAAGGGTGCGCGCGAGGGATGACATTGTCATACTTTCGTGTAGCATTGTCAAGTACCCGCCGCGAGCGGTCTGTCAATGATCATCGAAACCAGAGCAGGTGTGATCACGTAAAACTGAGCAGGGCCAGATGGGGTTTCAGGGGTTGGATTTGAGGATTTTGTCCTTGGACTTGCGGTTGGCGGGCGCAGATTGGTTGCGTTTCTTCAGTCGGTAGCTGTCGTTGCCGGTCTCGATGATGTCGCAGCGGTGGGTGACCCGGTCGAGCAGTGCGGTGGTCATCTTGGCGTCGCCGAACACCTTGACCCACTCCGAGAACGACAGATTGGTGGTGATGATCAGGCTGGTTCGCTCGTAGAGTTTCGAGAGCAGGTGAAACAGCAGCGCGCCGCCGTTGGCGCTGACGGGCAAATACCCGAGCTCGTCCATCACGACGACATCGACGTGGGTTAGCCACTGCGCGAGGCGACCTTGCTTGCCGGCCGCCTTTTCCTGCTCGAGCCGGTTGACCAGATCGACGATGTTGAAGAAGCGTGCGCGGCGATGGGTCTTCACCGCCTGAATCGCCAGCGCCAGCCCAAGATGGCTATTACCGGTGCCGGGTCCGTCGACCAGGACGATGTTGCGGGTCTCCTCGGTGAAGCCACCCTCGTGCAGCGTGCGGAGCTGCTGCTCGTTGACCCGCGACTCGGCAAAGTCGAAGGTGGTGAGTTCGCGATACTCGGGGAACTTGGCCCCGGTCATCGGATAGCGAATCGAGCGTGCCTGGCGCTCGCTATCCTCCGCCGCCAGCAACTGAAGCGTTGAGAATTCTCAGCCAATATTGACTTATCACCCAATCCGTGAGCCGCGTGCCCTTCCGCAGCGTCACGTTGCTGACGCGCCGATCGTTGTCCAGGAACACGGGGTTGTCCTTCAACCCGCCTTCCAGCGACGTGATCCACCAGCATTCCAGATCGTCGTGGTCGGGCGAGGTGTAAAGGTAGGCGTAGCAGAACGGGCTTCCGTCAACGCTCACGATCCACTTGCCTACTGTCTCCCCGCTCACCGCGTTTTCCGGGGTGGGCGCGAACGGCACTGCTTGCATCCTGAGTTTCATTGCTGCGTTCCATGTTGGTAGTTCGTAGTTGGAGTTCTTCCAGTTCATCCCACGACGGGCCTTGCGAACCCGCCAGCGAGCATTCAGGAGTTTCCGTCCTCAGGCCCGAACCTGCTTCGCCCTGCGCGCCAAGCGCTTTACAGGACACGCCAATCCGGTGGATTCAGGGCGTGAGGGGTGCGGCCAGGAGGCCGCCTACACCTGGCGTCGAACCGACTTCGACCTAGATGCCCGGGGAGGATTTGATAGAGCGGTATTCCGACGGACTCATGGTCGTCCAAAGGACCACTGGTGGCGCCCACGGAAGTGCAGGCGGCGCTTTGGGCATACAATCAAGTCCGCCTGGGCAAGGAGCCGAAAATCTATGCCGACTATCTCCAAGCCAAAGCTGAAGAAATCGCCGCCCTACGAACCGCGCACGGAGGCAGAAAGGCGGCAGGCGTTCGTCAACGCGGGCCGCATAGCGGGGCGGTTCCAGGGCCGGCTGCTGCTGGTGGACGAAATGCTCCGGTTGCTGGAGGAGCCGTCGGAGAAGAAGGGGTAGATGCCCGCGAGGGCGAAATCCGCTTCGCCCGCACGAGAGGGCGACCAGGGGCTCCGCCGCCTGGAATACCACCCTCCCCGCCCACGTTGAAGTGCCACCAGGCATGAGTGGGCAGGCTGCATCAGCCTTGCACCCACTCCCGTCCGGGATAGTGTTAGTTTTCGCCAGAATACCAACCGAAGGGAGGCAGCCGTGGTCAAGCGAAAGAACGGCAATAACGGCGCGACGATGGCCAACCTCGGCTTCGGGGCCGGGCCTTGGCGCCTCCCGTTGGCGGCAAGCGCGATGCTCGTTGCGTGCGCCATCTGCGCGCCAGCGAAGGCGCAGAGCGCCGACGCGGTGTATTCCAACCTGGGGACGTTTCAGAACCAGTCGTTTGCCGCGGGCGGCGCCACGCAGCAGGTCCTCAACACGATCACGCGCATGGCTGCCGACGATCTCAACCTGGTCGGCACGCCGCCGTATTCGGTCAACGGCTTCCGCTTCACGGTCACGAACCTGAATGCCGTCGACGTGTCGGCGAGTCCGTTGGTGCGTTTCTACCTTCCCGACGGTCCGGGCGGCGGGCCGGGCACGCTCATCGCCGCGTTCACGTACAACCCGATCGTGTTCTCGGCCCTCTCCGTGGGCAAAGTCATCAAGACGAGCACCAAGTTCGTCCTGCCGAGTTCTTCGATCTGGGCCGGCATCGCGTTCGACAACAACGGCGGCACGACCGGCGCGACGGCCGCGCAGCTCGACAACCTGGCCCTGGGCATCTTCTCGCCCCCGGAAGTCGGCACCAGCACCGACCAGTACTTCGTCACGACCGAACGCCGGTTCATTCGCCTCGGACAACCCGGTCGGCACGCTTCACCAATTTCGGCGGGGCACCGCCAGCGGATTTCGGCTGGGAGATCCTGACCGCGCAGGACGTCAACCTGTCGATCACCAAGTCCGACGGCGTCGACACGGCCTTCCCCGGCGGCAGCGTCACGTACACCATCACCGCGAGCAATGCAGGGCCCCAGCACGACGTCCGGTGCGCGCGTCGTCGATCTCTTCCCCGCGATCGCTCACCTGCAGCTGGACCTGCGCGGGCAGCGCAGGCAACACCTGCGCCGCGAGTGGTACTGGCGACATCAACGATGCGACGGTCGACCTGGCGGCCGGCGGCAGCGTGACCTACACGGCGACCTGCGCCGTCTCCGCCGGCTGCCACCGGTACGCTGGTGAACACGGCGACGGTCTTTGCGCCGGGCACCGCGGTGGAGGCCGGCGCCACCGACAACCTCGCGACCGACACCGACACCATCGGCATTTCGGCGGACCTCGCGATCACGAAGACCGACGGCGTGACGACCGCGACGCCGGGCGGCAGCGTCACCTACACCATCACCGCGAGCAACGCCGGCCCGAGCGACGCGACCGGCGCCACGGTGGCCGACACGTTCCCGGCTTCGCTCACCTGCACCTGGACCTGCGTCGGCGCCGGCGGCGGCACCTGCACGGCAGCGGGCAGCGGCAACATCAACGACACGGTGAACCTGCCGGCGGGCGGCAGCGTCACCTACACGGCGAGCTGCACCATCGCGGCCGCGGCGACCGGCACGCTGTCGCAACACCGCGACGGTCACGGCGCCTGCGGGCGTCACCGATCCGACGCCGGGCAACAACTCGGCGACCGACACCGACACGCTGGCGCGCGCAGGCCGACCTCGCGATCACCAAGACCGACGGCGTGACGACGGCGACGCCGGGCGGCAGCGTCACCTACACCATCACCGCGAGCAACGCCGGCCCGAGCAATGCGACCGGCGCGACGGTGGCCGACACCTTCCCGGCGTCGCTCACCTGCACCTGGACCTGCGTCGGCGCGGGCGGCGGCACCTGCACGGCGGCGGGCAGCGGCAACATCAACGACACGGTCAACCTGCCGGCGGGCGGCAGCGTCACCTACACCGCGAGCTGCACGATCGCGGCCGCGGCGACCGGCACGCTGTCCAACACCGCGACGGTCACGGCGCCGGCGGGCGTCACCGATCCGACGCCGGGCAACAACTCGGCGACCGACACCGACACGCTGGCGCGCGCAGGCCGACCTCGCGATCACCAAGACCGACGGCGTGACGACGGCGACGCCGGGCGGCAGCGTCACCTACACGATCACCGCGAGCAACGCCGGCCCGAGCAATGCGACCGGCGCGACGGTGGCCGACACCTTCCCGGCGTCGCTCACCTGCACCTGGACCTGCGTCGGCGCGGGCGGCGGCACCTGCACGGCGGCGGGCGCGCGGCAACATCAACGACACGGTCAACCTGCCGGCGGGCGGCAGCGTCACCTACACCGCGAGCTGCACCATCGCGGCCGCGGCGACCGGCACGCTGTCGCAACACCGCGACGGTCGCGGCGCCCGCGGGCGTCACCGATCCCGACGCCGGGCAACAACTCGGCGACCGACACGCGACACGCTGGCGCGCGCAGGCCGACCTCGCGATCACCAAGACCGACGGCGTGACGACGGCGACGCCGGGCGGCACGCGTGACCTACACGATCACCGCGAGCAACGCCGGCCCGAGCAACGCGACCGGCGCGACGGTGGCCGACACGTTCCCGGCGTCGCTCACCTGCACCTGGACCTGCGTCGGCGCCGGCGGCGGCACCTGCACGGCGGCGGGCAGCGGCAACATCAACGACACGGTCAACCTGCCGGCGGGCGGCAGCGTCACCTACACCGCGAGCTGCACGATCGCGGCCGCGGCGACCGGCACGCTGTCGCAACACCGCGACGGTCGCGGCGCCCGCGGGCGTCACCGATCCCGACGCCGGGCAACAACTCGGCGACCGACACCGACACGCTGGCGCCGCAGGCCGACCTCGCGATCACCAAGACCGACGGCGTGACGACGCGCGACGCCGGGCGGCAGCGTCACCTACACCATCACCGCGAGCAACGCCGGCCCGAGCAATGCGACCGGCGCGACGGTGGCCGACACGTTCCCGGCGTCGCTCACCTGCACCTGGACCTGCGTCGGTGCCGGCGGCGGCACCTGCACGGCAGCGGGCAGCGGCAACATCAACGACACGGTGAACCTGCCGGCGGGCGGCAGCGTGACCTACACGGCGAGCTGCACGATCGCGGCCGCGGCGACCGGCACGCTGAGCAA
Organism: uncultured beta proteobacterium; assembly: GCA_963823215.1. GTDB lineage: Bacteria > Pseudomonadota > Gammaproteobacteria > Burkholderiales > Casimicrobiaceae > CAIWHR01. The sequence continues at coordinate 288,307 of CAWGKT010000006.1, read as the reverse complement.
CACCGCGACCGTCGCGGCGCCTGGTGGCGTCACCGATCCGAAGCCGGCCAACAACAGCGCCACCGACACGGACACGCTCGCGGCGCCGCCGCCCGTGACCACCTTCAGCGGTCCAAGCGCAACCGGGTCCGGGACGATCACGGCGAGTTTCCCGGCCGTCGGCAACTGCACCTTCACGGGGCCGCAGTACATCGGACCGCCGCCGGGTGCACCGCCCATACCTCCGACGGTACCTAACGGGGGCGTGACCTTCCCGCACGGCCTGTTCGACTTCTCGGTGACGGGATGTGCGGCAGGCGCGACGGTGGTCATCACGATCACGTATCCGCAGCCGCTGCCGAACGGGACCAGCTACTACAAGTACGGGCCGACGCTGGGCAATCCGGCGCCGCTCTGGTACATCCTGCCGGCCGTGATCGCGGGCAATACGGCCACGTTCACGATCACCGATGGTGGCCTGGGCGACGACGACCTCGTGGCGAACGGCACGATCGTCGACCAGGGCGGGCCGGGCGTTCCGCCGACCGGCGCCGGAGTAGTGGCGCAGATTCCGACGCTGTCGCAGTGGGCGATACTACTGCTCGCCTTGCTGTTGCTGGGGTTCGCCGCACCGGCATTGCGGCCCAGGAGTTGATGCCGCGCTCGAGAACAAACTCGAATGACGTTCGTGCAGGACTCCCCGGCGGTGCTCGCGCTGTTCGATGCGTTGGTGGAACTGCTGACCGGCAGTGGGCGGAAGCAGTAGGAGACACCACGCCGTCGCCCGTTCCTCGTAGCAGACCTTGTGCTATCGCGACAGTATTCGTCTACCCATTGCCGGGCGGCCTTGGCGGTGGAGTCGGCATTGCTGGAGTCTTGGGTGGCGGCGGTGGCGGCGACGGTTTCGCAGGGGGCCGCGGTTGTCTCCCGACATAGTAGCCGCCGTAATACTGAGTCTGCGCTGCGTTCGCCCTGCTATCGCGGTCGATCGCGTCTTGGAGTGCACGCTCCTGCTGCCACGCCCGCTCCTGCGCAGCGTACGCGTCCGCATTGGCCTCGTTCTCGGCGTTTTGACGGGCCAGCTGCTTGGCCTTCAGCTCGGCGCTCTTGGTGCGCACCTCTTCGAGCGTCATCGTCTCGATGATGTTGGGCGTGACGTCGACCTTTTGCGCTTTGTGTCCGACGTCGCAAGGCCAGTCGCGAAATTCGATCTTGCCGGCAGCGTTCTGACATTTGTAAACGTCCCCGGCCAATGCCGGTGGCGACATCGCTGCAACGGCGATCAACAGCGCTAGTCTTATGCCGAGGCGCCGGCACGTTTCCAGATAGTTGCGGTGCACGCGCTCCGGGTCGGGCGGATCGCACGCGGGAGCGTCGTCGTCGGGGCGCATGGCGGGATGATAGCGCCGCCCGCGCGTCAACGCGACTGTGCTTTCCGCCACTCCCACGGCGGTACCGGCTCAGGATCGCGCCACAAGCCGCGCTTCTGTTCCCTGGCCTCGGCTTCGACCGGGTAGAGGCTGGCATCCTGGTTGTATTGACGAAATACCCACGCCATGCCCTGCCGCACCTGCTCTGCATTCACATCCAGATCGCCGCGATAGATCCGGCCGAGGGTGCGCTGATATCTGTCTTTGCCGTGCTCCGCTACTCGTACCTCTTGGCCTTTCACCAGAGCCTCCAGCGCCTGCTTAGATCGGTTGCCGAAGGGCTGCGCCGCTTCCGGCGCGTCGATCTCCACCAGACGCACCATCACTTGCTCCCGATCCCGCAGCACCGTGATGCTGTCGCCATCAGCAACGTTCACCACCTTGCCAGTGAAGTCAGCCCAAGCCGAGAACGAAACAGCGAGCGCGAGGCTGGCTGCGAGGGCGATGCGGAATAATCGATTGCCCGTGGCTGCCACGCGCAGAAGCCCATCAAGGAACGGCCGGCAGATGGCTGGCGACTCTACACGAAGGGATCGTGATCGCGACTTGACGAACCAATCGAACCAATAGCCGAAAACCGCCACGGCCCAACACACACCTCCAAACCACTCGAGGAGTCGTTTCTCCCGTGCAGTCGTCTTTCGTTTTTCCGCTGCAGCCGCCTCGGCCTCCGCCCGTTGCGCGTCCGCTTCGGCTAGCACTCGTCGCCGTGCCGCTGCAGCCTCTTGTGCGGCCTCCGCCTGCTGCTGTGCGGCGGCCTCCGCCTGCTCACGCTGCGCCTGGGCAGCGGCTCCGCAGGCAATCCATAGCCCAACTTGGCCCAGAGCTGCAGTAGCCAGCATGACGCCGAAGAAGATGACGAGTTGATATTCTGGGATGCCCATGCGTGTTCGTTACGGGTAGTGTTTTCACGGTAAATGGCTGTTCGCTCAAGGAGTGCCAGGAGAAAGGTATTTAGCGAATGTGCCAGGTCAATGGGTGGATCGGATAACGAGTTGGCCCGCCTGCACCATGTCCGCAACAAAGTGATCCACGCTGTCGGTGCGGATCCGCGTTCCATCCCAGTTCCGTACCCGGCGAGCGACTCCCTTCATGTAGCCACTCAACGTCCGCTCGGTACACGCCCAGGCGCTGGCCCGCATATCCTGGAGGGCGTCCTCCAGAGTCGGTCCGTGGTACGTGCGGCCATTGAGTGCTTCAATCACGAACAGAGGTGCATTCGGGGAATTCGGGGACGGCATGATGGTGCTCCTTAGCCTTGCCAGCGGTTCAGAACAAGAGTTTCCATGCTCAGGCCCGACGACGCTTCGCCCTGCGCGCCAACCGCTTTACAGGACACGCCAATCCGACGAATTCAGGACGTGAGGAGGGGTGCGGCTAGCAGGCGATCTACGATTGTTGGCGTTGCAACTTGACGTGCCAGGCGATACCACGAATTACAAGCCCCGCCTGAGCGGGGCCCGTGCTGGCGCGCAGTCGATTACTGCTTGCGGCGCGAGAAGCCGAGGCCGGCATCCCGGTCTCCGCCTGCCTCAGGAATCCAATGATCTGTTCTTCGGTAAATCGACTTTTCCTCATATCCGCCATTCCCCATAATTTGGCGGATTTCCGAACTACGGACTGGTACAGCTGGTAGGGGGCAGGTCAGCACTGGGAATTGAGCGCCGCCAATGAGTGGCGGCTCTCGGTCGCACCGTCTTGCGTGCGAGGCATGTGGCGCTAACAATCGGCCCTTCGGCCAAGATATTTTGCGCGGAGGCAAAGGGCTTCGGACAGAGTCTGGCGTGCGTCGATCCTACGACTCGTGGAAGGTCACAGGATCGGCCGTAGGCCGAGACGCGCGCGGCGCAAACACGATTTGCATCGTGTCGACGAGGTCGCGAACCTCGGCGCCCGCAAGTGCGCCCTTGCCTTGCAGTAGTTGGTGCAGCGCGGGCAAGTGGTAGTGCGGTACCGCCGGGTACAAGTGGTGCTCGAGGTGGTAATTGACGTGGTGAGGAAAGAGCAGCGCGCGTCCAAGTACGTTGCCAAGCGAACCGGCGGTGCGGTTGCAGCGCGCGGCCGTCAGCGGAGATGAAAGGTCGGCCACCGCACCATGCTCAGCGATTGCGCGCAAGCGGAGGATCGGCTGCAACACCGTCAGCATCGGCAGCAGCCACAGCACCAGGTACTGGGTCAGCGCATGCCAGCCGCCGAGCACGAGTGCGACCAGCGGCGCGCCAATGTGGAACGCGAGCACCGCCCAGCGGTCTCTGCGCGCGCCGGCGCGCAGCGCAGGAGATGTGTCATCGAGCGGCCGCGCGGCGCGGTTGGTCTCGGCGTTAATCGCCGGTGCGCCGAAGAAGTAGGCAAAGGTCTTCCAGGAGTTCAGTCCGGCTAGATCCTGCGCGAGTTTCTTCCACAGGTATGCAACCCCACGCGGATAGCCGCCGTGGATCGCGGTGTCTGGGTCGTCGTCGGTGTACAAGTTGTTGTGGTGCAGCCGGTGGATCACGCGGTAGGTACACATCGAGATGCCGCCGGCCATGCCGATCGCGCGGCCAACGGCATCGTTCACCGCGCGGGACCGAAACAGCCGGTAATGCGCCGATTCGTGCGCGAGAATGAACAGCGCGTGTTGCTGCACACCAATGACGAGTACCGACAGAGCAAGCCACGGGCTCGGCCAGACCGCAACACCGAACGCGACCGCGAGCGCGATAAGACCGGCCGTCAAGGCCACGGCAAGGACGGATCGCAAGTCGTTCAATTCAGTCAGCGACGCGAGTTCGCTCGGCGAAAGCACACGCCGCGCCAAGGCATTGCCAACCCCCGGGCGCCGCGATGTCGCGGACGCCGATGCCAGCGGCCGCAAGTCGTCGCGGAACTCTTCGCCGCGCGCAGGGACGTCGTTCATCGCCATGGCACTGTATCTAACGTCCCCCGCTTTGACGTCTATCTGGACGAGTGTTGCCGATCGCTTGCCCGGGATCCTGCCATTCAACGTGCCCAGGATCAAATGCGGCGTCGACGAGTTTTTCCACGCCTGCGGCCACAAGCCGCCCGCCTCCTGCCAATCTATCGCTGTGCCGGTGGGGGGTCAATTGCCCACTCGTCGGCCCTCTCGGCAGCGGGCTCTGGAGCACCTGGCCCTCAGCCCTGCCAGCTAGCACGGCATCCAAAGCAAGGGAAATCGGCACCAAAGCACTCGGTTGTTCGACCGTACACCTGTGACTTCGCGGCCGTACGCATTGGCGGGGATCGCAGCCACGGCCTGCGCGCGGAACCGTGAATGATCGATGCGTCTTCCCACGATCCGTTCACCCGATCGGCATGTGACTGACGTTGCCGCTCAGCCAGTCGTCGAATGAGAGCAACTGTGTGTTCAGGGAACGCGAGAGCTTGGGATCGCGACTGCGGAGGAACGCGTCTCCGAGAATTGCCTGGAACTGAAACATGTTGCCGAGATCGTCCGCCCCGGGGAAGCCCAGGCCGCGGTAGACATCGAACGGCACATCCTCGAAGCTGACCTCGCGTCCGAGGGCGCGCCCCATCGCCGCCGCCATTTCCGGGCCCGAAAGTACCTCGCCAGCGATGCCGAACCGCTGGCCGATGGTGCTGGCGCCGCGAACAAATAGACCATGGGCGCACTTACCGATGTCCGCGGTTGCGATGCCCGGAAGCTTGACGCCGCCAAGCGGCAGAGCCAACACGAGGTCTCCATTGGGGGCCTTGCGCGGCCCCATGCCGAAATAGAGGAAGTTCTCCCAGTAGAAGGAGGCGAGTAGGTACGTGGTCGGGGCCTGCTCGGCGAAAACGTGATCCACGGCACCCTTGCCGTCGAAGTGCGGCACCTTGTACTTGCCCTGAAGCGTCGGCAGCCGGGCATCGTCCAGGGGCACCCACTTGCGGGTATCTTCCAGCGTCGACCAGATGACATGCTGGACGCCAGCCGTGCGGCTTGCCCGAGCCATGGCGGTCGCTTGGGCAGCCTCCCTTTCCGGCGAAAAGTGGTCCCAGAAGTTGGTGACGCAGAACGCGCCATAGGCCCTTGCGAAAGCCCGGTCGAGACTCGACGGATCATCGGCGTCGCCTGCCACGACTTCCACACCGAGGCTGGCGAGCGCGCGGGCCTTCTCCGACTCGGGTTTGCGGGTTATCGCGCGCGGGACGAATGGACCCTCGCGATCCGCGAGAATCGCGCGAACGAGTCCTCCGCCCTGTGCGCCGGTGGCTCCCACGACTGCAATGACCTTCTTCTCCGACATGTCGCCCTCCTGCAAGAGAATGAATACAACACCATCCTGCCAGATGACTCCTGGCAACAAGTGGCTCGATCGCCTGGACTAATCCCGCCCCGACGGATCAGGAGGAACAGCACTTGAAAGTCGGATGCCGCGGAAAGTGCCGCGACCGGGCAATTCGGAAATTCTAGCAGTCCGGCAAAATCGGGGAGCGGGGTCCTTCCGTCGGTCGACACACGACGGCGCTATCCATCTAGGTCTTCGCATGAGGCTCTGACCTTTCGTATGCTCGGCACGGAGCAACTGGGACTGCATTCAATGCCGACGCCCTCAGTACCGCGTACAGAGTACGAGGTGCTGGCGAGCGTGGCGAAGTTCGTCGTGCGCCCACTCGGTACCCCGAACTGCGTTCTGTTCTAAGATCGCCTTCGACGGCGTTCAGCGACCTTCGAGTCTGAACGCGAGCAGTTTGACCGTCGACGGTCGCAGTTCGACCCTCTCCAGTCATTCGTCGTACCCCGAAGCAGACAGTCAGCGAACGAAGCTGGTGGGCACTGAATAGACGTAGCACGCCCCGGCACGCTTGGTGATTCAGATTCGAACGACAATCACTGAATTACATCGTCCACGCGCAGTAGCGGCGGCTGAGGAATCGTGATTCCGAGCGCTGTTGCGGTCTTGAGACCTTCGGCTCGTATATCGCTCTCGCGACGGGCTTCCCGATGCTGGTCAACATTGAGTTTCCGACGGCCAAAGCGTACAAGCTCGACTTCATCGGGCCGTTGCTGGCCGCGCTGGCGCATCCTCTCGGCGGCTGGCTCGCCGATCGCGTGGGCAGCACAGAAGCGCGGCGACGCTGGGTTTCAGCTCGTCGGTCATCGGCGGTGGCATCGGCAGCGTGCCACCGCAACGCCCCACAACGCCACGACCAAGCCGGCCGCGATCATATTGCGCATTGTCGTCATCGTCGCCCTTCTCCACCTCGTCCTCTGTGCTCTTGATTTGTCAGTCAGCCGCGCTCTGACGCGCGGGCGCGTGCTCGACATGGCGGGCGTCGGTTTCGTCGGCGAAGCGCTGCCGAGAGCGCCCTGCTACGACATCGTCGTGCCAGTACCTGTGATTGTGCGCTGCCCAATTCTCGTCGACGTAGCCCTCGCGCATCGCGCGGTACGAACCGCTGAAGCCGAGCGTGCCGAGGTAGATGTGCAGCACGAGCATCGCGATTCCGAGGTATGCGGCGATCATGTGAATGATGTTCGATATCTGCATCGTATAACGTGTCTGGTCGAAGTTGGGGAAGGCAAGAATCAACCCCGTCACGACAAGGACTGGCGTCGCCACGCCGAGCATGAGCCAGAAAGGTATGAACTTCTCGCCGCCGTTGAACCTTCCGGACGGATACTCGCGTCCTTTGAAGTAATCTCCGATGTTCGCAAAGAAATGGAGGTCCTCGCGCGAAAGCAGGTTATCCCGCACGAACCGGATGAACAGCCACGGAGTCGCGATGATCAGGAGCGGCCCGACGAAGTTATGCAGGGTCTTTGCGAACGTGGCCAGCCACGAAAACAATGTGTAGCCGATCAGCGGCAGCAGCACGGACTTGCCGAGCGAGAGGGTGAGACCGGTGAGCGCCAGCGTCGCCCACGAGATCGCGACCAGCCAGTGCGCGTAGCGATCGGCCGATGAAAACCGCTCGATCAACCTTCCGCCGGGCGTATGGTCCGCGCCCATCGGGCCTTTGATGACATAGAAGATCCCGGTGCCGACGATCGTCAGCGCGAACAGCACGCCGCCCCAGAACGCGATCGGCACGCGCAGTGCACGCCACGTCTGCCCTTGAGTCTGGATCAGCACGTTCGTCTCGCGGCCCGGGATGCTCGTGTACGCCGGCGCGCCGGAGCGCACTACTGACCACACGGGCCGGTTGTTGAGCGGCTGCGTCAGCTGCTGCTCCTGCTGCGCCTGCACCGGATTCGCGTCGATCTGATTCGCGGCCGGTGGTGGATTCGTGGCCTGCGACTGCGCATCCGCCGCACCCGATACCAGTGCGACGGCGGCAAACAGCGCGACCATCGCGTGCGTCAGAGTAGAGCTCGCCATAGTTGCTCCTTAATGAGGGGATAGCCAATCCAACGCCCCAATTCGGCGTGGAGAATAGCGTAGGGCTCGACTTGCGCATGCCGCGCCGATGCGGGCGATCAGCTCCGTCCAGTCGCAGCAGCCGGCGTGTCGATGGGCCGGTTCGGTTGCGAGTTGCGGCCTGGGTGCGAACGACGAGGTCGTCGCTGCCCGCACGAGGGTGGTGACGGCCGAGCGCGGGAGGAGAAGAGTGCGGCGCCAGCACGCCGAAGTAGCGATGGCGGTCGATCCGTGGCGATGGCACCTGCGCGGCGAGGGGGTCGAGCGCTTCCTGGCCCGGCATGCGCCGTCCATGCCTGCCCCTGGTCGAGCGTGGAGGCTCAGGGGTGGGCAGCAGGCGGTGCCGGCGGCCATCGGCCATAAGGCATAGGTCGTGCGGCCGAGCCACTTTGATCGGGCATTGTCCGTCAGGTCGCATTCCGATTGGGACAACTCATGGATTCGCTGGTCGGACCCCACTTGCTGACGAAAATTGCGGAGCGTTACCAGATCACCAAGACCGGTCGAGCATTCATCAAATGACCGAGGCCAACTGCGGTCCGTCCCTCAAAGCGGCCCAATGGATTCCGACCTGACCGCCATCAAGGCCGCGCTGACCGACATCAGCGACGTGGAGCTGCAAGCACTGATTGGCGCCACAAACAACAAGCCCCACCGGAGCGGGGCCTGTATTGTCGTGCTGGGATCCGATTACTGCTTGCGGCGCGAGAAGCCGAGGCCGGCGAGACCGAGGCCGAGAAGGGCGAGGGTGGCGGGTTCCGGTACGGCGGCGACCAGGAAGTTGTCAAACCCGAAGGCATTGTCTCCGGTGGTTGGCGTGCGGTAGTTCATCCCTGCGAAGCTTGCGCTCGTCACGGTCGTGTCGGTCGTGCTGTACGAAAGTGGAACTGGTGTTCCAATGGCGCCGTTGGCAAACCCGTAGGTGAATACACCCGCCGGCGTCCGTTGCGCGACCAGGTTCCACCCCTCGCGTATCTCATGATCACTACCCAGAGCATTGTTCGTCAGGGTCGACCAGCCGCTGCCGTTGGCCTCCTCGAACAGCAACGAATCGAATGTCGAGATTTGGCTAGGATCATCCCCCACGCGCAGACGGTACCCGTTGATCGAGCCGGATTCGATGTCCGCTGCGGTGGAGGAATTCGACATCAGGATGAATGAGAAATCCCGAGGCGTCGAGGTAAGGCTCTGCGCGCCGCCGCTGACGAACACCGACCACCGCATAGTACCGGTCGCCGCAAACGCGCCGGAAATGCTGGTTACCGCGGTCAAATCCAAAGCGGAGTCTGTGGTGTCCGGACTCCGTAGCGAGTGACTGCCGGCAAAGTCCTGCGCCGGCGCGACCGGCCACGTCGCAGAATCGATGACGAAGCTCGTGGGCTCCCCCAACCAGACATTGTTGGCCGTTCCATCGAATCCACCGTTGGGCTCACCCTCCCAGGTTTCGAGAATCGCTGCCGCAACCGAGGTGCCCGGCAGCAGTAGCATCGTCATGGCCACAATGAAGGGGATGGATCGATTAAGTCGTGTCATGACGTGTCCCCGTAGTCTGATCTGCCACGGTCGGCTCTTGTGCTGGTCCGATACGAGGGTGAACGGGCTGCCCACATGCGTACCGAGCGTCGCAAAAGAGCACGCATACAACCTGTGGGATACACACGCACGTTTCACACCACTCTGGCAACCCTTTGATTTTGTACGAAACCATTCGGACCGGGTGGCTGTCGCCCGTGGCTTATGTAAGAAATTCCGACGGCCGCAAGGTCTCGCTCTTCCTGTGGATCGGCGACCAATCATGCGCCGACTGCGATCGGCGATTCGATGTGTCCTCCGCAAGGAATCCGGAGGCCGGACTACCCGCGTATGTCCGACGTGCCGATGCCGGCGCCACGCTAATTGCGTTGTCGGTTCCGGGCGCCGCGACAGCACCTCGGTCCACTCCTGGATCAAGCCAAACGCGCGTTCCCGCGACACCGGCTTGACGCCGAGCATTTCGCACGTCCGGAGATAGTTTCGGTACGTCTGGTCCGGGTCGGGCGGCTCGAACGCCATGTTGATGGCGTCGTCGATCATGGCGGGATTCTAGCGTGCGAACCAGTATGCGGGCGCATCGACCAACGCAGGCAGCGCGAACTACCCTCAGGATAGGTCAAGGTTGCCTGACCCGACGCAGCGCATCGGCGACGGCACGTTGATCCAACAGGCGCACGCCGCCGGCGTTGATCTGCGCGAACAGTCCGGCCGGCGAGCGACCAAGCGCCCCAATCGAATCATCGGTCTGGCACCGAACTGTGCCGAGCATTCGCCAGCCTGGGGGAACTGGCCGCGGATGGTAGTGCCGCCAGGCGCCGCTCGGGTCAATCGAGTATTTGTCCATCGCCGCTGCTCCTGGTGAGCATGGCGGGATGTTAACGCGGGGTCGGCCCGATCTGCCATACGTGGATTCAAGGGCACCGTACGCGCAGTACTCTAGGACCGCGGTCGGCGCCCCGGTGGGGCTACTCGATGCGATCGAGGGGCTGGCGATCGACGTTGGGCGCGGGCAACGAGGGCGCCAAACGCTTCTTGCTGCTACCCCGGCGCTTCCCCGACAGAAAACGAAAACGGCCTGCCCGAAGGCAAGCCGTTGATATATTTGGTTGCGGGGGCAAGATTTGAACTTGCGACCTTCGGGTTATGAGGCGAACATTGGATACATAAGCACTCGGTAAATCAACAACTTGCAATGCTTGCCAAACTCGACATCAGTCTATCCAAGGCACAGTTACGACACAGTCATTGTGAGTTGGTCTCAAATCGCCGGCAACGGCCTAGCGATCGAGGTCGCTCTTCGCATTTGTGATATCGATGTTGGGCCGCTCGAGAACGTCGTACGACGCCAACGACCGCGGAATGCACGAGACCGTGTGCGGCGTCATTACTTTATCTTGCCGCGCCCGGCAACGTGCCAAATGGATTCGATGCGGCCGCCGCGGACGCCCACGATTTCCTCGTGCAGGTGGACCGTGGTGTCAGAATAGCCGACGATCATCTCGATTTTGTCGCCAATTCTTGGGGCAGCATTCGGTTGCTCCAGCTCGATTTTGGTGTGCTCGGCCGAAAGCTTGACCAGGCTAACAGGCGGGATGCCGCGAGGCGCCGGCATCGCCGCATCTCCGCTCATCGACTTCCTGCCGGCGTCGACGACGATACGCGTCGGCGTCGGTCGGCTCGTTACCGTCGTCAGCACAGTGAGCGCCGGCGCAAAATCGACATGGTAGTGCGTGAGGTAATGCATATCGCTGAAAATGGCGCCGCCGACCTCCACCTCGGTCACGCCGGGTTGTTGCACACAGTAGGGAAACGTGCCCGTGCCGCCGCAACTCACGACCGTGACACTGTGGCCCGCGGCCGTGCACGCCCGCGCGCTCGCTGTGAGTGCCACGACGGCGTCGCGGACCGTGCGCTCCTTCAAGGCAGGGTCGGCGATGGTCGTCGCCTGACTCTCCCAGCCCGCTACACCGACGAACGAGAGACCCGGACGTTCGGCGATCGCTTGCGCAAGTGCCACCACCGCCGGGCCCGGCTGGACACCCGCGCGATTCATGCCGATATCGACCTCGATCGCGACCCGCAACGGCTTGCCCGCGTTTGCGAAGGCCGCCTCGAGCTCGATCAGGTTCTCGATGCTGTCGACGCAAACGATCGGATCGGCGTGCTCGGCGAGCTGGACCAGCCGGGCGATCTTGATCGGTCCCACGATCTGATTGGCGATCAGAATGTCACGAATGCCCGCGGCGGCCATCACCTCGGCCTCGCCCAGCTTCGCGCACGTGACTCCGATCGCGCCGGCCGCGATCTGGATCTGCGCGATTTCCGGGGTCTTGTGCGCCTTCGAATGCGGCCGCCATGCAACACCGTTCGCGCGGCACGCGGCAACGATGCGCGCGATGTTCACTTCCATGACGTCGAGGTCGACCAGGAGCGCCGGAGTATCCAGCGCCAACTTGGACTGGCCGATCAGGTCACGCGACAAATCGGTCTGGGTGTCCATGGCTAGGCTCGGCTAACTGTTGCCACACGTGCGTCGCAGGCCGGCGGCCCAGTACGCATGTTCGACAAGGCGCAGCGTTTCGAGATTGTCGACGGGGCCGGTTTCGAAAGGCGCACCGGTTTCGAGGCAATCGACGAAATGCGCGATGACGCCGTCGAAGCTCGCCTGATACCCGAGGTCGGAATCGTAGGGCTGGCTGCGCGGGGTCGTGCCGTGCAGATGCAGTACGGAGTCCGCGAAAGTGGCGCTCGCCTTGCTGCCGACAACTTCCAGGCGATCCGGGGGACGCGCGGGATAGCCGGCCGCCACCATCGTTCCGGTCACTTCGACCGACACGCCCGAGGCCGTTTCCAGGAAGATGGCTGCCACCGTCTCGCCGACCACATCGGGAACCGTACGCGCCCCACGCGCGGCGACTACACGCAGTTCGCCGCAGAGGAAGCGCATCACATCCAAGTGGTGGATCAGCACCTCGGCAATCATCAGTCGCTCTTCATGCTGCGTGTAGGGCTCGCGTTCGAGCAGCGGTCGGCGGCCGCTGGCATCGGGCAGCAATCCGGATGTCATTGTCGCCATGCGTGCGAGGACAAGATCTCCCAACTCACCCCCGACTATCCATCGTTTCAGCTCGCGATACCACGGCCGGAACCGCCAGTTCTCATGCGCCATGAGCCGCGATTTGCCTTCGACCCGGCGGACGAGCGCCTCCGACTCCGCCAGCGTCGGCGTCAGAGGCTTCTGGCACAGGACGTCGATGCCTCGCTCCGCGGCGGCGTCGACCCAGACCGCATGCGTTTCGCGTGGCGAGATCACGTCGAGAGCATCGATCGCCTCGGCGGCGAACATCGCGTCGGCATCGCGATAAACATTCGGGATGGAAAATTCTTCGGCGCGTTTGGCGGCCCTCGCGGCGTCCGGATCGCACACCGCGACCAGGCGCACGCGCTCGCCCAGGCTTCCGCCAGCCGACAAGGTGATACCAACTGATCATTCCCGCGCCGGCCAGCGCGACCTTCAACGGCTTCGGTTTCAAGCGCTGCACGGCCATCAGTCTAGTCTCCAAAACCGAAGAGTCGGCGCGGATTATGCGCCAGCACGCGCGCTCTGTCGGCAGGGTCAGGCAGCCACCGCGACATTGGCGCCAGCACATCCGCATAGATCGGGCGCCTGGGAACGTTGACGAACGGCCAATCCGATCCCCACAGGCAGCCATTCACGCCGAAGGCCTTCAACAGGTCGTCCACGTAGGGGTCGAGATCGTCGAAGCCCACGAGCATCTTTGAAACGCGGAACGGCGACGACAACTTGACCGTGGCGATGCCTTCGCGACCCAGTGCCAGCACGGCCTGAAACCCGGGATGACCGGTTCCGACGGCGATGTCGCGCACGCCGAAATGATCGACCAGCACCCGGACGCCACTGGCTCTCAACACGGCCGCGGCATCCGGCCATTGCGTGTCGTCGGCATAGATCTGCGCAAACCATCCCAGCGCCTTCAACCGCTGCAGGAAGCGCGGCGCGCCGGGTCGCATCAACGCGTCGGGCTCGTAGCTGGAGAGGTTGAATCGCACGCCGACGACACCGGCCGCAGCCAGATCCTCCAGAGTTCGGTCGGTTGCCTCCGGGTCGACAACCACGATCGCCCTGAACCGGCCCGCGTACGTTTTCATCGCGTCGAGGTTGGCCGAGTTGTCGGTCCCGTATCCGCTCAACTGCACCAGCACGCCGTTGCTCACACCGTGCTCGTCGAGCACCGCGCAAAATGCCTCGCGTGTTCCTCCCTCGTCCGCGCGAGGCTGGTAACCCTTCTTGCCAGTGAATGGAAAGCGCTCCGAATCAATAATGTGCGCATGACAGTCGACGATTCGTTCGGTATTGGCCACGAGCTAGTTCTCCCTCTACGCGATTGCTCTGGTCGTGGCAGGATCGAACAGATGAAGGGTTGCGGTGTCGAAGGCGAGATCAAGCCGGTCGCCTCTGCGCAACGCCGTCTCCCGTCCGATCCGCGCGATCAGCTCGGTGCTCGATCCATCCAGCGACGCCATCAGCAACGTCTCGGCGCCCAGCGGCTCGACCGCGTCCACGCGCGCGGGCAATCGCACAAACTGCGCCAGGTCGCCCGGCGGCATGGATTCGTACAGGTCCTCCGGACGCACACCGACGATCACGTCGCTGCCGGCATACCGGATGAGCTCCGGTACCAAGCGCGGCGGAAGCGGGAGATCGCCTCCCTCCATTTGCGCGACCATGCAACCGTCCACCTGCTCAATTCGCCCCGGCAACAGGTTCATCGGCGGGTTGCCGAGGAAGCGCGCAACAAAGGTATCCGCGGGATTTCGATACACTTCCAGCGGGCGTCCGATCTGCACCACCTTGCCCTGATTCATGATACAGATGCGATCGCCCATGGTCATCGCTTCGACCTGATCATGGGTCACGTAGATCGAGGTGGTCCCGATCTCCCGCTGTTGCTTGATGAGCTCGTTGCGCGTGCTGACGCGCAGCGCCGCGTCCAGGTTCGACAGCGGCTCGTCGAACAGGAACACCTTGGGGTCGCGAACGATCGCGCGGCCGACCGCCACACGCTGTCGCTGCCCACCGGACAGTGCATGCGGCTTGCGCTGCAGCAGCTCGGTCAATTCGAGCTTACCCGCCGCGGCATGCACGCGCCGCGCGACTTCCGCCCGCTCGAAGTCACGTCGGCGCAACCCGAACGCCAGATTATCGAACACGGTCATGTGCGGATACAGCGCGTACGACTGGAACACCATCGCGATATCACGCGACTTGGCGGGGACGTGGTTGACGACGTCTCCATCGATCGATACGGTGCCGGACGTTATCGGCTCCAGTCCCGCGATCATCCGCAGCACCGTCGACTTGCCGCAGCCCGACGGGCCGAGCAGCACCATGAACTCGCGGTCCGCGACGGTGAAGCTGACGTCATGCACCGCCGGCGCAGTCCCGCCAGGGTACCGCTTGGACAGCCCATCGACCGTTACGATCGCCACGTTCGCGTCGCCTTGCAGGTTGAAGTCGCTGCGCTAGCGGACAGCGCCAGCGGTCATGCCCTTGATCATCGTCTCGGAAAAGAAAGCATAGATCACGATGACCGGGAGCATCGCGATCATGAGGCCGGTCGCGGCCATCCCCACGTCGAGCTGGTGACTGCCGGTGAAATGCATGAGACCGAGCGGCAGCGTGCGCTTATCGTCGTCGGTCAACAGCACGACTGCGAACAGAAACTCGTTCCACAGGACGATGAAATTGAGTGTCACCGTAGTGAAGATCGCGGGCGCGCCGATCGGCACTGTCACCCGCCAGAAGATCTCGAAATCCGAGTAGCCGTCCATACGCGCGGCGTCGAAAAGATCCTGCGGCATCTGCGCGAAAAACCCCTCCAGGATATAGACGGTCATCGCGATGTGCGTCGCCACGTAGACGAGAATGAGCCCGGTCCGCGTGTTGTACAGATTGATGTCGAGCA
The DNA here is from genome assembly GCA_963823215.1 of uncultured beta proteobacterium. Classification (GTDB taxonomy): domain Bacteria; phylum Pseudomonadota; class Gammaproteobacteria; order Burkholderiales; family Casimicrobiaceae; genus CAIWHR01. Next base: position 273,016 of record CAWGKT010000006.1, on the reverse strand, counting down.
GGATCTGGAACAGCGCGAGGATCACCAGCTGCGGCGGCAGGACGAGCCCGGTCAGGATCAGAAAGCGGACCAGCCGGTTGCCGCGAAACGAGTACCGCGCGAGGCAATGCGCGGCCATCGCTCCGACCACCGTCACCAGCGCGACGGCGACGACGACCACGATCGTGCTATTCCAGAAGTACGTGCCGTAGTTCGACTTGGTCCAGGCATCGGCGAACTTCTCCCAATGGGCCGGCGACGGAAAGCCGTACGGTGCCTTGAAGATCTCGGCCGTCGTGCGCAGCGACATCATGGCGACCCAGAGGAGCGGCCCGCCCGTCACCACCGTGTAGAACGCGACGAACAGGAGGAGCGGCACGCGGCGTACCTGCTCGATCCCCAGCCGCATGGTCGGCATGATCAGAACTCGAGCTTGTCGCGCTGGCGCAGAAGGCGCGACATGACCGCGACGAAGAGCAAAATGATGATAAACCATAACACGGCGATCGCCGACGGATAGCCGAGGTCGAACGTATTCCACTCGAAGGCACGCTTGTAGACATAGGTCGACACGGTCTCGGTCGCCCACAACGGGCCGCCGCCGGTCATGACCCAGACCAGGTCGAATACCATCATCTTGCCGATGAACGACAACACGGTGAGATTGACGATCGTCGTGCGCAGCATCGGTGCGATGACGTACACGAGCTTCGCGAACCACCCGCAATTGTCGAGCTCCGCTGCCCCCAGCACCTCGCCTGGCAATGCGTGAAGCGCCGCCAGGAAAACAATCATGTTGAACCCGAGCCACTTCCACTCGTGAGCGACGAGCACCGACCACAGGGCCGTCGAAGGATGGCCCAGCCAGGATTGCTCGAAGGCGGAGAGCCCTAGGAAGCGCAGCGTGGCGTTCGCGAGTCCCCAGTCGTAGTCGTACATCCACACCCAGATGATGCCGACCACCACATAGGACATCAGTACGGGCGTGAACCACACGACGCGGAGGACCGGCGCGAGCGGTGCCCGGGCGAACAGGCAGAGCGCGAGCAGCAGCCCGCCGATCACGTCCACGGCCGTGGCAGCGACCGTGAACAGCGCGGTGTTGGAGACTGCCTTCCAAAACGTCGGGTCGGCGAACAGAATCGTCGCAAAATTGGCGAGCCCGACGAACTCGACCACGCCGTGCGGCTTGATGGTGAAGAACGCGTTATAGAACGTGCGCACCACCGGGTAGATCGTGAAGCCAGCGTAGATCAACAGCGCCGGCGCCAGAAACGCGAGCAGGATGCCGAGCCTCGCGCGTCGCGCATCGATCGTGGTCGAATCCGGGTCCCGTGCCACGCGTCGTGGCAGGCGGTCGAGTATGCTCATTGCTGCGGCCGGCCGCCAGAGTCACGGTCGTCCGCGCCGCCGCGAAGGCGGCACGGACGCCGCGATGGCATCCTGCTCGTCAACCCTTGTAGCAGGCCTTGTTCATCGCCTCCACGGTCTGGTCGACCGAGAGCAAGCCGCCGGGGAAGCCGGAGTTCACCACCTGGGCGAACGCGTCCTTGCAGGCGCCGGTCACCATGTCGCGCGGCTGGCCGACGAAATACTGCTTGCCCTTCTGGCGGTCCATGAGCTCGGTGAAATAGGCGGCGTACGGTCCCGAGAAATTCTTCACGTCGGCCTTGATGCCGGTCTGAAGATAGACGGTCTCGATCCACATCTTCCCCATCTCGGGCGTCGACATTGCGTCGAGGAATTCCCCGGCCAGCTTCTTGTTCTTGCTGGCAGCGTTGATGGCGAAGCTCGCGCCGATCGTCGACGTCTTGCAGTCGTTGCAGGCGCCTTTGTCCATCGCGGGGAACTGCATGATGCCGAGCGGGAATGCCTTCGGCTGCCCTCCCTTGTCCTCGGGCACGAACGCGCGGCCCGAATAAAAGCTCCCCATCGGCAGCATCAACGCGGTGGGCTTGCTGTAGAAGTAATAGTGCGATTCGCCGAGCTTCAACGTCATGAAGTTCTTCGGATAGGCGCCGGCATCCGCGAGCTCTTTGACCCATTTGAGGACCTCGACGACGCGCGAGTCAGCGAACGACAGCTTGCCGGTGAAGAGTTTCTGATAGTCATCCGGGCCAAGCTTGCGCAGCAGCGCTTCCACCGTGATGTAGGCGCCCGGATACGGACGGTCGCCCACGCCCTGCGAGATGGGCGTCATTCCCGCAGCGCGCGCCTTCTTGACGAGATCGAGGAACTGCGTCTGCGTGAATTGGCCACTCGCAGGCAGTGCGACGCCGAGCTGCTTCAGCATGTCTTTGTTGTAGTAGAGCTCGACGGTGTAGGCCTCCTGCGGAATGCCATACGTCTTGCCATTGTGCGTCCAGACCTTACGCGCCCACGGCTCGATGTTGTTCCAGTTCACCAGGTCGTCGAGCGGAACAATGTATCCGGCGGTGATGTACTCGGTCTGGTCGGGCTCGACATAAAAGACATCCGGGCCTTTGCCCGCGGGCAGTGCAGTCTTCAGCGCGGCGCCCAGCGGATTCTTCTCGTACCACGTGATCTTCACCTTCGTTCCGGGATGGCTCTTTTCGAAGTTCTTGACCGCGAGCTCACGGAACGCAACCTTTGCCGGCTCATCGGCTTCGTGACTCCACACGTCGAGGGTGACGCCTTGTGCACCAGCATTCGGCACCGCGCCGAACAGAACTGCGAACGTGACCAGCCCTGCGGCTGCCGCGCAGCGCACGGATAGGGATGCATGCATTGGTAGGTTCCTCCAGGAGTTTTGCGAAGGCCCAGATCGCCATCCGCGATTGATCTACGGAAGTATTGTTGAAGCTTTGTCTTCCGCATTTGACCGGAATTTGCCGCCCGGCACTCCCGGTAGCTGAGGATGGTAATCCAAAGGGCAGCGCTCGACCATTCGGCCCTGGACCGGCGCATTTGCGCCGTCGGCAGCGCGGCAGTCGAGCGGGTTCGGCCCTTTCGACCTTCGGGTTGTTTGCCCGACCGGCAAACAAAAGGGCCCGCATCGCTGCAAGCCCTTGATTTGATGGTTGCGGGGGTGCGCAACCTGACCCATCTGCGCATACGAATCAGGTAGTTAGCCGCCACGCCGCGAAGCGGTCACGACCGAATGGCTGCTATCGACCATCCCTAGGCGGCCTTTCGAATCGCGGGGCGAAACGTTTCAAGTTCGCGAAGTGCTTGACTCTGCACCCGGCAGGCCATCTCTCCCGACCCGGGCCTGCTGGGGCGAGAGTGACGCCGATGGCGGCGTGCTGCTGGCGGTGCGCATTGCCGAGCAGCCGGCGCTCGCGGAGCTGGATAAGGTTAGCCACAGCAAAGGTCTTCGCCGACGCGATTGCCGCATCCGCGGACAAGACGATTGGCAAGTGGTTGGTTCGGTGCTAGTGTGGTCCGTGTCCAGTGGGATTGCCGTCATGTGAATGACGGCGGGTAATAGACTGCCCTCAGCATGTTTGCCTCGAAAGCCACGAAGGCGGCTGCGGAAGTGTCGATACGATCGCGGCATCACGGATCGCGCCACGGTGCGACGCGAAACGCCAGCGCACCCTTGTCACTTCCCGCGCACGCCAAGCTATCGGTCGGGCGAAGCGACCATCCGCGGGAACACGACGCCCGTCGTGTCGCCGATGAGATCATGCGCTCCCCCCCATCCGCGATTGGGGCGCTGCGCCCGTCCCCACACCGCGCCGGCAACGATCCTGCCCGTCAGGCGACGGATCGGGAGACCGAAGGCCGGTCCTCAGAGGCGCCTCCGGTTGTCAATGAAGTGCTCCGCGAGCAGGGTCATCCACTCGATCCCTTGACGCGGGGGTTTTTCGAATCGCGCTTTGGTCATGATTTCAGCCGAGTTCGCATCCACGCGGATAGCCTGGCCGCATCTGCCGCTCGGTCGGTCTCCGCGAACGCCTTTACGATCGGGTCGGACGTCGTGTTCGGTGCTGGCCGCTATGAGCCAACGAGTGAAGCCGGACAACACTTGCTGGCTCATGAATTGGCGCACGTCGTCCAACAAGGTGGCGATCCATCGCATGCGATCCTGCGCCGCGATGGTCCGGATCCGCCGCTCAAGGAAGCCAAGAAGGAAGATGCGACCGAGGCATTGAGCGACGGGCTCAAGACGGTCGCGGCCGAGGCCGGCAAGAACGACGCGTTCAAGAACTATGGCCTCGCCCTCGCGAAGCGGTATGCGCTGCCGATCTGGAGTGGAATGACGACGGGCGACAAGGTCGCAACCGTCGGCACTGCGGCCGGTATCTACGGCCTGGGGGTTGGCGCGATGCTGGGCGATCCGTCGGGGCGGGCGACGCTGTCGGGCGTCAACCTTGTCGCGCCACTCGCGCTTGTCCCCTATGCGACGCTCACCGGGTTCAGTTTCGACCTGCCGAAGACCAAGACCGATTCAATGACGCTGCGTTTCAGCTTCAAGGGTGATGACCTGCTCGACCTTGCTCACAGGAAGCTCTCGTACGTCCCGCCGCTTACGCTGTCGTTCGACTTCACCATGACGGTTGCGCCGGATGGCAAGGTAGCGGTGCCATTCGCTCTCGCGAACTTTGGCGTACTGCCGGGTGTAAGCCTCGCCGGTGGATATGGAGTCACCTCTGATTTGCCGACTCTTGCATCCTCGCGTCCAGGCGAGCCTCTCGCGCCATACAAGACCTTCCCGCAGCCAGCGCAAGCTGCAGCGCCGGCTGGCGTTGCAGCGTTTGTGACCGTCGATCTTCTCAAGGCGCCCATTCTGCCTCGGCCGGTCCGCAAAGCACTTGGTGGCGACGTTCCAGAGAGGAAGTGAGCGCCGAAGCGCCGCCGGCGCGTGAGCGGCCGCTCGCCCCAAGCGTGCCTGCCCCGTTCAGGGCGCGACGCCGAACGTATCTCCCTTTCCACGCCCGGATACGATGTCGCGGATCGTCGCGTCACGGACGCCGAAGTGCGTGTCCACGCCCTTGTCGCGCGGCGGGTTCTTCATCAGGAACACGAAGAGGGTCCCCTGGACCTTGCCTTTGTCGGGATCCTTCTTCCGGCTCACCACGATAGTGCGGATCAGCTGCATCCCCCCCGTGCGCGTCTTCGGATCCGATGCGATGTCCGTCTGATCTGCCTGCAGATCGGAGTCGAGCTTCTTGTCCTTGATCGCCTTCCTGATTCCGGCCAGCCCAAGCACCGGAATTCGGCCGGCCTCGGTCTTGGTCGGATCGTCGGGAACGGGACGAGGGTTGTTCTCGATCGCGTGGCGTGTGTCGGTGCCCATCGAGGTCGCCTTGGTGATGACGCGCATGACTTTGCCCGGCCTGCCCTCGAGCAGCCAGTCCCGTGCGAGCACAAACGACTTGGAGAACGCACCGCCATCGCCCTCGCCGCCGCCATACCCCGCCTCGACCAGCGTGACGTCGGCGACCCCGCTGCCGGCCGGATCGAGATCCTTCGTCGCCTGGCCGAGCGCCTTGCCCCCACCGCTGTGACCCGCAATTGAGAGCGCGCCCCGAGGGATCGCGGCGTTGAGGCCGAGATCGCTCTTGAGATTGGTTAACACCGTCTGCACGATGCTCTCGTAGTCGCCGGTGCCCAGCGCGTTCCACGGCGACTTCATGTTGCCTCCCAGCACGTTGACCTGGGGCGCAATGATGATCTGGTTGGAGCCTTTCATGACTCTCATGAGATCCATGCCGATGGCCGGATTCTCGCGGTCATAGTTGTTGGCCGTGCTAGCCGAGTAGTCAGCGGCGTCGCCGTGAAAATACACGACGATGTCCGCCGTCGCGCCCGTGAAGGTCGGCGAGAGGTACACCATCACCGGAAGCTTGTCGGGGTGTCCCCACCCCGGCTTCACCTTGGCCTGGTAGACGAAGTTTGCCCCAAGGTTCGACTGAGCGGTCCAGCCGAGCACCTTGCCGGTTCCGTGCTCGACGACGTTCACGAATGTGCCCTTGGCCGTGACTTGGGTGTCGACAACGTCGACGCGTGTCCCCACGGGGATCTTGTCCCGAGTCGGTTTGAGGGCGGGAGGATCGGTTCGAATCAGAGCCTCGGTGTCGGTGACGGTGCTCGGAGGCTTGACGGAGGGCGGCGCCGGCTGACGATGAATCGCCGGCCGCGTGGCACTGAGTTTGGGCATCGGTCCGCCGGCGAGGTACGCATCTCGAGCCGCGTGCGCCTCGCGCTCTTCCGCGTCGCCCGGTGAGCTCAACGCCAGCGACCGGTCATCCGTTGGCGCCGCGCTCTGCTGGACCACGTGCGCGAGCTCGTGCGCCAGCAGCGCGTTCGTCGACGGCGATCCAGGCGCGTATTGCCCTGGCGCAAAGACCACGTTCGTTCCCACCGTGTAGGCCCGCGCATCGAGGGCTTGCGCGGACTCGCCGGCTTGTCGATCCGCGTGGACTCTGACCTTGCCGAAGTCATGCCCGAACCGCGGCTCCATGGCCGCACGCGTGGCCGCCTCCAGTGGCTGACTGGGCGAGCGGAGCGCCTCGCGTACGCCGGGTGGCGCCGGCGTGCTCACCGGCCCTGCGTGCACTTTGGGCTCGGGTCGGATCCTCATTTGTTCCACTCTGGGTCGTCGACGATACTCTTCAGGAACGCGTTGACCGGATCCCATTCGTCGCTCTGGAAGAGAATCTGATCGTCGGTTGCAGAGTCGCGGACTTTTTCGGACATCACGCCCTTGCCCTCGGGGTTGTGGTAACCCCGCGGCAACGCCCGGTGTCCAGGGCCTTCGTGCAGGATGTCCCCCGCGATCGCACGTAGCCCGCCGGCGTCACGACCCGGGATCAGGTCGACGTTCACGATGGAAACGCTCGTCGCCGGATCGTATTGACTGCGTCCGCTGACGGCCCCGGTCTTCTCGTCTACCGTTTCCTTCAGATCGCCGGCCAACCGCTTCACACGCTCGTCGAGATTGGAGACCGGGAGTTGCTGCGCAACGACGATGTCGCGGACGATCTTCTCCATTCGATCCTGAGGAATGGATTTCTGCCCCTTGGCCGCGCCGATGACGTAGACGATGACGTCGCCTCGCTTTACCAGCTTCTCGATATCTTTGAGCCCTTGCCGATACGAGACTTCGACCCCGCTTTTGACGGTCTTGTCCTTGCTGTGCTCGGTAGTCTTGCCCAAGGCCTTCTTGGCCTCGACCACAATCACCGCAAGTTGCTTTTCGGTGAGCCCACTATCGTAGTCGACGATGGTGAGCCTCGGCTGGCGCGACAACTGGAGCGGCGCCCCGGGCTGGGCCGGCGCCATCCCGCCCCTCACCAGGTGCCGGGCGGCGCGATCCGCCTCGTGCTCGTAACGCGAACCCAGTGCTCCAATCGGAATGGTCGCGCCCACGCTGCTACCGCTCTGCTGGACGACGTGCGCAAGCTCGTGCGCGAGAACCCATTCATAAGCGCGTGAGCCAGGCGTCTGGGCGCGATCCAGGATGACGTGGGGACCGACGGTGTATGCTGCCGCGCCTACTGCATTGGCCGACTCGGCGGCCAGCGTGTCGCGATGGACCTGCACGTGCGCCAGGGAGCGGCCGAGGCCGGTCTCGAACTTCTGCCGCTTCTCCTGCGCCAGCGGCTCACCGGGCGATGCAAGCACGCGGTGGACGATCGGAGGCGCCACCATTTCCCCCGACCGGACCTCGTGGCCCGCCGCCGCAGAATCCTTAATCCGGATCTTGCTGAAATCAAAGTGGAAGGGACGCTCGATGCCCTGCGGCCCGTGGGGGTCGACCGCCTCTTCACGCAGCAACGACGGCACGCGCGCGCCGCGGTTACAACGCGCCGCCGGACAGTCGAGCGCACGTGAAGTTAGTGCTGTGGCACGGGAACTCACCGTGCGCGACCTTGGCGAAACGAAGGTAAACCTACTCATCGCAGTCGAACTCAGTTCTGCATTGCCATGGCCTTTTCCGGCATTGGAATGAAGGGCGGCTGCAATACGGCCTCGATGTCCTGGGCGATACTGAACTTCGCGGCGGGCTTTGCGCCGGCGGCGATGATCAGTTGTTGCACGTTCTCGCGATACGTCTCCCAGGAATGGATGAGAATGATCTTGCCGCCGCGAGTGATCGGCATACCCTTCACCTGCAGCTTGGGGTCGCCGCGCAACTGCCCGCTGAGCGCCCGCTCCGACTCGTGGATGGTTTGAAGCCGGGCATTGACGGGTTTCATGTCCTCGTCGACCTGCTTGAGGTGAGCCTCCAGCAGGAGCTTTAGCTCGCTGCCGAGGAGTTCCTTGCGGCCGTTCGCTTTGAGTGCGGTTGCGAGGGTTTCCCATGCCTTCGGTGCTTTCTGGTTCCAGAACGGAAGGACGGCCTCGTTACCCCATTGCCGATACAACTCGGTGATGGCGAGGTACCGATTGTGGAAGAGATATCCGGGGCTCTTCTTGTCTAGAGCGGCGGGACCGAAGACGTCATTCTTCGCGATCTTCTGATACCTGTCCCAAAGCGCCCGCTGGGTGGCGGCGTCGGTCTTGCCGCCCTTCGGCACATCGGAGAGCGCAAACGGCGCATCGAGCGGACCCTGGATGAAGTTGACCGTGGCCAGCTCTCCCAGAAACTGGTCGTCATCCGTTGGATCCAGTGCCGGATTCGCAGCCACGTCCTTGCTGCTGCCTTTGGACGCTGTAGCGGCCGCCTCCGGCTGATCCCAGCCTTCATAGAGCTCCTGTAGCCGCTCGCGAGAGTATTCCTTGAAGTGATCGTTGTGCGCAACGAATGTCGGCAGACCGTTACCCGTAATGATGAGCCCGACGTGCGCGGGCAGCCGGATGAAGCGGAAGCGAAGGTCCAGTTCCTGCCTGACGAGCGACAGGATGTAGGCGACACGCATGGCGTAGACACCGCAATCGTGAACCAGTTGCCCGGCGAGGCTTCGGGGAAAGGGCTTGTCGAAGTACGCGTCCTTGAAGTCGCCTTGATCGTAGATATTTGTGAAACGCGCATGGACGGTGAAGGCGTCGAGATAGTCGAACAGCAGGGAGATGACCGCACTCAGCGCTTTGCCTTTCTCCTTGCCGCTCGGGCCGGTCATGTCCTTGTACTTTTGCAGAAGGAATGTCCGCCAATCGCTATCGCTGTCCAGGCGCAGCCTGCCGCCTGCGTCGATCAGCTTCTTCATCGTCTGCGCGTTCTGCGCCGAATCCGCGCTCTTCTCCTTTTCCTCGGGCCTGTCCGCTCGCAGCACGTCGGTAGCGCCATAGATGCGCGCCAGCGTTGCAATCTGGCGAATCCGTACGCCGACCAGGCCCGCGAGGGAAGACTGCAGCTCACGCACGGACTCCTGCCCTGGCGTATAGGTATTGACTGCCACCGACCGCGACTTCGGGTCTTTCGAGAGCGCGTCACGGACGAACCCTTGTCCGGCTTTGATCTCCGTCCGCGTGATCGGGAGCGTTATGGCGCCGATGTCCTTCTTGCCGTCCGCCGACATGATTGCCGGCTGCAACTTGTTCTCCACGAGGTCGCGCAGGACGAGGAGAGTGGCACCGCCGCGCCCTTCGCTGAGGTCCATCGCAGCGCGTTCCGTCAAGCCCTGCAGCTGCATCTCGATGCCGCCGACCAGCGTCGCAAGCACGTCGATCAACGCGTTCCAATACGCGTGCCGCGTCATGTAGGGGTCGAGCGTGCGTCTCCATGCGTCGGACTCCTCCATCCGCAGCAGATCCTGGTCGACCGCGAGGATGGCATCGCGAAGCATGTCGAGCACGCGGACCATGACCTCGACCGAGTGCCTGCTTTTTTCGACCGAGGAGGCGTCCGCACTCGAAATCGCACGCTCCGCCGTCGCCTTGTAGACCGCGATGTCTCGTCTGGCTTTTCCGGGGTCCTCGTTCAACATGTTGAACGACTTCTCGCCCGCGCTGTAGTTGGCGCGCAGCTTGCTGCTTTCCGCCTCGAGCCCGAGCGTGAACAGCCGTGCAGTGATCTCGATCAGCATGTTCTCGGACAGGGCGCGGAAGGGAGCTCCGTGCTCGGCTGCGATGAACGAATCGGTCAACTTCGGAATATCGGCCGTTCGCTCTTCGTCGATGGCTTGCGCCAGCGGCAGCAGTGCCTTGAGCCCCTCGTAGTTCATTGGCTTGTGAACCATGAACGAGTACTTCTTCTCCTTGAGTTGTCTCGCCATGTCTGCGTCGGCGTCGGCGATGGCATCGGCGATCGCCTGGTAGAACTTGGTCGGTTTGGGCGACGCGGCCTGGCGCTTCGGGGTGTCCCGTTGAATGGCGATACCCGGTTCCCCCAACATCGACTGCTGCACCACATGAGCCAGTTCGTGCGCAAGGAGTCGTCGACCCTCGAGTGTCCCTGGCTCGTACTTGCCGGGTGCGAAGACGATGTCGTCTCCTATGGTGTACGCCAGTGAGCCCACGGCCTGCGCCCTGTTCGCGGCGTCGCGATCGGCGTGCACGCGTACGCAGCTGAAGTCGTGCGCAAAGCGTGGCTCGAAGTAGGCTCGCAGCTCGCTCGATAGTGGTGTCCCGGAAGCCGCCGGCACGGCCGCCCCCACGTTTCCTTCTGCGCCGCGAGGCGCCGGACCGATCGGGATGGAAACGCACGTAGACGCGATTGGCGTCGGCTGCGCCTTCTGCAGCACCTGCTGTGCGGCGTCGTCGGCTGCGCGCTCGGATGGATCATCCGCCGCGATGACAGTCGGCTTGACCGGGAGCGGCGGTGCCATGACGGGGACGTCGGCGAAAGAGAATTTAGCCCCTGCGGGCAAAGCCCCCGGAAAGCTGTCGTGATGGGTGCCCGCAGCCGCGGAGTGAGACCGGTCGGTGCTCGAAGTGGATGGCTTTCGAGACTGATTCGCTGTTCTTGCAAGGCTTCGCATGACCCGGATCCTGGTGCGATCGCAAGTTCGCCGGCTTCGTTCCGGTTACATCCATCCGGCGGCGCTGCCGCACTTCTCCCGGTTTGTCTACCCGAGCGCAGCAGCCGGCACCGTTCTTGGACTGGCGCGGAGCGGTGCGGTGCCTTGCAGCAGCAAACCTGCCACACCCGCCGCGATCGGCTGCCCGGTGACACTCTGAAAATAGCTGAAGGCCGGAGACGGATTCACCTCGAAGCAGACCCATCGCCCCTCCGGCGTGAGGCGCAGATCGATGCCTGCGAGGACCAAGTCCATGCTGGCTGCGAGCGAGCGACAGCGTTCCCCGCATCCCGCAGGCAGGGTGCAGGCTTCGATGGCGATCGGCAGCCCCTGCCGAGAGGCGTAGCGATAATCGTCCGCCTCGCATTCGATCCGGCATGCGAAGACTTCCTCACCGACCACGTGCACTCGATAGTCGACGCCGGGAACGTATTGCTGGAACTGAGTCGGGCACCAGCCCAGGTCGTCCATCCGTTGCATGTGCGCCTCGGTAAGGCGCGCGACGATGCTGCGCACGCCGCTGATCGATTTGTAGATCACGGTACCGTGCTCGGCCCAGAATGCCTGCACGGCATCGGCATCGGTTGCGATCAAGGTATCGGGAGTCTCGAATCCAAACGATCGAATCTGCATCGCCTGCAGCGGCTTGCAGTTGTTGGCAGCCATCACGGAGCCGCGATGCACCACGAGTGCATTCGTGAGTTCGAGCCATCCGTTGAGGGCGTCATCCAGCGCGAGGGCATGCTGCCAGGCGAGGCTGCCTTCGCCGGCCTGCCTGACCGCTGGCTGACTGCGCGGGTCGGGCGGGCGGACATACGCGGCAGTCACCTCGTCGAGATTCCATTCTTCTTCCCCGATGCGAATCCTGCCGTGCAGGCCGGCGTCGATCGAGATGTCGAGTTCCGTATCGAGCACACGGCGAGGATCGAGCAGCAGGACCGGAGCGTGCTGCTCGCTCAATTCATCATGGACCATCTTCAGCGGCGTGTCCATCAGGGCGCCCCACAGGAGAATCATTGCGCAACCGCAGCGCGCTGGCGCGTTGCCCGCTCCAGGAAATGGTCCCAGATCGCCTCAGCCACGTCGGGGTCGCTCAGGTCCGGCCACAGGCTTGCTCCGAGCAGAATTCCATCGCGCGCCGCGCTGTCGAAGCGCACACTCAAGAGTTGAACCCTGGCCGCTGCGGCCAAGCGACTGGCATATCGCTTGAGGACCGCATTGCCCGTGCCGACCACGGTATTGCCCACGACGGTCAGAATTGCCGCGTCCTGCGGTTCGGTTTCAGCAACCGCAAGGCGCGCAGGCAGGGAAATGCGTTGATGCACGGCGCGCGCCGGAAATCCCAGTTCGCAAGCCTTGCTTACCCACATCTCCGAACGCCATCCTTGACCCGAAAGGCATTGCGCGGAAGGCCGGTTCAATAGCGGGCAGTCCAGCGAAACCAACCATGCCAGCAGAAACGCGTTGATCTCCGCGGCAACATATTCCTGCTCGCAGAGTCGAATGTCAGGCAGGTCGCATGGCAACACCCAGGGCAACCTTGTAATGACCCCGTCGATTTCGTTCGGGAAGACGCGCTCTCCGTCGATCATGGCCACGGTGCCTTGCGGGTCGGCGTTGCGCCAACGCCATCCCGGGCGCGAGAGGCTCGCGGGAATCAACAGGCGCAGACCATCGCGCGCATAGCGGGTCGCGAGCGCACGCGCTTGCTCATCGCGCTCACTCGCCAGCAGGATCAGCATCTACTTGCCGCCGTCCTTTGAGCGCCGCGAACTCTTGCTGGGCGCAGTTTTCTTGGCCGTGGGCTTCTTCGGGCCGTTCTTCGGGCCGGCTTCTTCGTGGCCGGCTTCTTCGCGGCCGGCTTCTTCGTAGACGGCCTTTTCGCAACCGGCTTCCTGGCGAGCGGCTTTTTCACAGCCGGCACCTGCACGATCGGCTCGTCCGCAACCGGCGTTTGCGCAGTCGGCGCCGGGGCGACACTGCCGTCTAGCGCCGGCCGCTCGGCCGCCTGAATGAACGGCTGACCGGTGCCGGTAGTCGCGGCGTCCGGCGCCGTGCGAAGCGGGCTGACGATGCCGGTACCGATGACGTCCCTGAGCTTGTTTTCGGCGATTTTCTCCGCCCGGATCTCCTTCTCCTTGGTGAACTCTTTCCCGGTCTCCTTGGTGTCTTTGCTCTCTTTGCCTTCCTTGGGCTTCACGGTGACGACGACCTGGCTCGAGGCCGCCTTCCTGCTGTCCTCGACGCTGGTTGCGATCACCTGGAAGGTTCCCGCCACCCCGGGTGCCGTATAGATGCCGGTGGAAGTTACGCTGCCGCCGCCGGCTGCGCTCCAGTTGACCGCAGTGTTGTCGGTTCCCGTAACAAGCGCAGAGAATTGCTGCTGGCGGCCGGTGAACAGGGACGCCTGGGGAGGCGTCACGCTCACGCTGACCACCTCGACCGTGAACGTGCCCGATGCCGTGGAGGCGCCCAGCCTCCCATCAATCTTCACCTGCGTCGTTACGCCCAGGTTCGCCGCGGTCGTCAACTGCAACTGGACGCGGTCCTTTCCAGCCGGGATGACGATGGATGCCGGCACGGTAACCGCTTCGGGGTTGCTGTTGGAGAGCGCGATCGAAGTGTCGGCCAACGCCGCGCGGTCGAGCTGTGCCGCCGCTTGGATCGTCCCGCCGGCGACGACTTTTTCAGTCAAGGTCATTGCTATGAGTGTGGCGGGCGGAATGATCTTCTTCAGAAAGAACCAGCTTTCGAAGTCGCTTGCCAAGGCGTCGGTGCCGGTCGGCAGTCCGAGATCCACGCGAAAGCTGTTGTCGTCGGCGCGCCGACCCGGCCTGCCGTACGAGTGTCCGTCGAGATATCGCAGGCGGGCACCATCGTCGCTCCATATTGCACTGCCATTGAGCCTGACCCAAACCCGCGGCGGGTCGACGGCCTGAGCCAGCAGCGCGTTCAGATCGTCGAATGCTGGCGGCAGCTTCCACACGATCGTGCGGATCGTTGCCGGGTCGGGACTGGCTTGCACCGAGGGATCCAGGGTGATCTGCCCGGCGAGGACCGTGTCGACGTGCAGAAAGCTGTTCGGTTTGGGCGGCGTGGCGGGCAACACCGTTTCCAGCGTCACGACCATGGTCGACGAGTTGACCGTGTTCGGATTGAACGTGCTGTCCAGAAGAATGCGCAGCCCGACGTTGCCTTGCGTCAGCGTTTCGAGCACGACGAAGTCATCGTTGGGCCAATTGATGCCCTTCACGTGGAGTGCCAGCGGAGTCGGTGTAAGGGGGCGGAAGATACGCCTCGCATCCTGCGGCGGTTGCGGGGTGCCGTCGTCTTTCAACCGCAGGAAGGCGAGGCGAGCGTAGTGGTGCAGGACGCCGCGCGCCGGCTGCGGTGCGGTGAACGGCCATTCGATATCGGCGGTCGCCGTGCGCGCCGGGATTTGCCAGTAATCGCCGGTCCTGAACGAGCCGTTCGAAAACTTGACCTCGACGCCGTCTTCCAGCGCGATGAAGCCGCCGTTTGTGCCCGGTATCGCTACCGGCGTCTCGGTCGCACTGTCCCACCGCCGCAGCCGAGGATGGCGCGAGGCATCGACGGCGGCCGGCGCACCGCTCAGCGTCGCAATGCGTGTGGCGGCGTTGACTTTGGCGATGGTGAAAAGTTGCCCCGGCGAGCCGCTCAACTCCTGTGCGTCGTCGACCACTTCGACGAGCTGGCCCGCGGCGAAGCCAAGCACTTCATCGCGCCCCACATCGTGCAGCGTGAGCTCCTGTCCGTTGAACTTTTCGATGCTGGTCACCACGGTTCCGTTGTCGCGTGACCACTTGAAGGTCGGTGCCGGTTGTCCGGCGATGCCGAGCGCGCCGCCCTTGTGCACCTCGACGCGATACAGCTGGTTCTCGAGCCTGCGATAACCGGCATTCGGCGCCAGCAGGCAGGGCCCTTGCTGGCCCTGCGCCAATGGCTGCGCCCTGGCGCTCAAGCCCCCCGTGCCGGGCGCGACGAGCGCATCCCATTCGGGAAACGTATCGTCGTCGTTCACGACATCCGGATGTTGTGAAGCGACCGGCAGCACTTTCACCTGCCATACGGTTTTCAGTCGGGTGGTCGTATCCGCGCCGCCCAGCGCCACCTCGCGAATCGCCGGGTCCTCGAGGGCGCTGATGTGACGCGTCCACACATCGAGATAGACGATGCCGAGCTTGTTGTTGCCGAAGAGCTGCGGCAGCGCCGGCGGGTTGGGGAAGTCGGGCTGCTGGTCGAAGCGCACGTCCTCCTCGTTCTCGCACAGGATGCCCTCGACGTAGTAGCGCCCGCGACGGATGACGACGATGCCGGCGTCGGCAACCTGGATCGCAAAGCCGCCGTTCTCGAGCGGACCGCCGGACGCGCCGATCACGTCTCTGGCAGCGACCTCGGCACGGTACCGCTGGAGGCTGTCTTGCGCGTTCCAGTCCGCATCGAGCTGGACGCGGCCCTGTTGCATCAGGACCCCGCTGTAGTGCCTGGTGGGATCGAACAGGTCGCGGGTGAAATCGCCCTTCATCGCGGTTCTCCTCTCAGCTCGCGTAAACGATGCCGGCATCGAGCCCGAAGCGCAGGTATTCGCCGAGCCGCACGCGCAAGTTGGTTTCGCGTTGTGCCTGCAGCAGGTGATGGAATGCGCCCATCTCCGCCTGATCGTCCGCGCCTTGCGTGATCGCGGGACTGGAGCGTGCGCTCAATTGGCAATAGCCTGGATCGCCGTAACGCGTGGATGTGAAGACAGGCGTCACGAGCAGCGCATCGGCATCGCTCGCGGGTTGGCATCGATAGCGGCGCGGCACGCGTGCGCCGACCGGCACATAGCTGAAGCGCACGCAGCCTTCCTGCCGCCGGTCGGACACGACCGGCCCGCTGAAGCCGTCACCGGCAACCTGGCGCGCAAAAAAGAGCACGTTGGAGACATGCGGGAGCGCCGCCGCATGCACCTTCCCGATCACGGTGCTGTTCTCGATGGTGAGCGTCGCCCCACTCGCCTTTCCGTCGAGCCCGGCATACGCAACGCCGCTATCCGTGGTGGCATCGACAATGGAGTCGGCGATCGTGACATGAGCTCCATCTGTCACACGCAGGGCACCTACGATGCAATGGTCGATCTCGACGACCGTGTCGGCGGTCTCGACGACCAGGCTGGGGGCGGTGGGTTGCAGCGGTGAACCGTCCGGCGCCAGCGCAAGGCCCGGGACGAGCGTGCAATGCACAAGCCGCAGGCGCTGCAACCGCCCATGGCCTGCGGTCTCGACCACGTGCAGCGTGCCGCCGCTGACGACCAACCCGCTCAGCGTCACTTCGGCTGCATTCTCGCCGGTGACTGTCAGCTCGCCGCTGAGCGTGACGGCGGGTCGCATGCGATCTGCGGCGCGCAGCTCCACCCGTGCTGCAGCGAGCACGCTTATCCGGAGTCTCTCGGCGTAGCGACCGCTGTTGCCGATCTCTACCGCGCCGCCGTTGGTCACGGCGTTGAGGGCTGCCTGGATGGTGGCGTGGGGCGCGGGCACCTTCTGGACGGGTGCGAGCAGCGGATCGATCGAATCCTCGCGATCGTATTCGCCGCCTCCGAGATTCGCGCTCGTCGCGTAGTGGTACGAGACCAGCGGGAGAGCGGCGGGCACTTCGGCAAATGCGATCCGTCCGAGCACGGGATCGATGGCGACGGTGCCCGCGGCAGGCTTGTGTGCCCAGCCCTGACCAAGATCGGAGAGGTCGCACACGTGCAGCTTGTCGACGGTGACCCCGCTGATATCGAGGCTCTTGCCGGCGCCGAAGTAGACCTGGCGGTCGGGCGGATGCTGCAGATCCTCGTCCAGGGCACGCCGGGTAACGGGATCGGGGACCTCGCCGGGCGCCACCCGCGTGGAGAAATCCTGGTCGTGCGCGGAGCGCGCATGGAGTTGCGTGTTGCTGCCGAGCGGGTTGAACAGATAGCGCCGATCGTCTACACGCACGGCAGGAGAATCGGTCAGTGGCGCTGCTCGCAGTCGCCAGAGGAAAACGGCAACATTCGAAATGTTGTGGCGCCCGCGGCCGCTGCCGATGTTGCGCACGTCGACCGTCCGCGTCACTTTGTCGAAAGGGCGGTTGATCTGTTCCAGCGACCGGGCGTCCCTGATGTCGGCGATCGCCAGGTTGTCCGGGCGCACGTGATTCAGGTATTGCGTGGTCGCGAGCTGCGTGAAGATCTCTCCGACCGCCGCATCCCAGCCCGTCACGTCGCGCGCGAGATCTTCGAGCATTGCCGCCGCGCCCTTGCGCCGGCGGAATCGGATGGTATTGGCGACTTCGGCGCGAGGGCTGCTCACGCTCGCGGTCAGTCCATGGAGCGCCCGGTAGCCGATCAAATCGCCGATATAGGGCACGACCCACTCGGCGCAGGTCTCGATGAACTGATCGTCGTACAGCTGCGCGAGATCCTCTTCCAGAACCGCTATCTCACCGGCGATAGCCGAGAGCAGTGCGCGCAAGGCGCCGCCTTGTTCGGCATCACGCGTGCGATAGATCGCGGGCAGAAGGCCCGCCAGTTTTTCGACGTCGAGACTCACGGTCGCACCCCCGACAGTTGAATTGGACCGGGATCCAGCGTGAGCAACTCGGCCGCGAGGCTCGTGCCATCGGCGCTGATCCGGGAAGCCGCCGCCGGCAGCAGTGCAAGCAACCCCTCGCCGCCCACGCCGTCGAGTCGCTCGAGCTCCGTGATATTCACCCCGACGACGCCACCCACGGCTTGTGCCGCTGCGGTGACTTCACTCAAGGCGGTCGCTTGCGCGAACTCCCGGGCATCAAAGCCGAACTGGATACGCAAGGCCTGTTCCACGGCACCGAGTACCGCGTCGATTGCGTAATCCGGGTGAACAGTGATGGTGGCACTCAGTTGGAACAGCGCGAGCCGATAGGACAGGAGCCGCACGGGTACGAGCGAGTCGCCTGACTGCTGAATCGCCGTCACCAGGTTGCTGTGAATGGCACTGTCGTCGTCGATGTCCGCACCGTGGGGTCCGGCCACGGTGATCAGCACGCCGCGTGTCTGGCCGCTCCAGGCCCAATCGGCCCGCGCTTTGGCAATTCCGGCAAAGGCGCGCGCAAAGTCCTCGTAATCCTGGAGCGAGACCACGCGGTCCAAGGTCATGATCGCAAGGGTGGCGTTGCGGCGAATGTCGTCGGCGGTGTCTGCTTCGGCACCCCCGCTCGCCGGGACCGCGTTGGTCACGCCGCGCACGCCCAGCGGGCGTGTGAGCAGAAGCGTGAGCTTGCCCGCGTCGACATTGCCGTCCGACCCAATGCCCTTGCGATAGGTCACTCGCACGTTTTCCACACCGGTCGGCGGGCGAGCGCCGGTCCTCCCGTCACCGAATTGGACTGCGGTCAGACCGTCGTCGCCGCGCCGGGTCGTGTAGATGCGATCGGTTGGCCCGCTGCCCACGAATGACCGGACCTCGTGCCATTCGAGGTCGTCGACCCGCACTTCGAGCGTAGACTCGGCTCCGCTTGGGGACGGTGAACTGACATGCGTCAATGGCGAGTGACGGAGAACGAAGCGCTGGTACGGGCGGCTGGGATCGCCGCTCCCGATTGCCTCGTTTACGGTTTCCCCATGCGTGGCGCGCGCCACGTTCGCGTAGATCGTCACGCCCGCTCTCACGTACGCTTGCCTGAGGGCGGTGGCAAGAGTGATCCTGCTGTAACCGTCAGCGTCCATCACGTGTTCGACCGCCGCGATGGTCGCGTATTCGCACGCTTCGTTACCAGCCGAAAGCGCGAGCTCGCCGCAAACGATGATAGTCTGGCCTTCGGTCAGGCCGTCGACCCAGGTCTCCAGGTCGATCTGCGTGCCAGCGACTGGGTCCTCGATCGGCAACGGCGCCAATGGAATCGTTTCGCTCTGCGCAAAGACGGTGACCTTGCGCACGTCATCCATGCTGGACGGAGCCGTCTTTTCCTGCCCCGTCACCGCTTGGACGCCGATGCGCGTGACCTTGGCGCTCAGGGTGTAACCGACCGCACCGGTCTCGACCACGGAAGCGACCTTCGCGACTGTCAGGGCGTCGGGCAACGCGCCCGGCCATTGCACCACCACCCAGCTGCCAGCGACGATCTGCTTGTGCACCGTGTCGAGGTTGATCGAGTCGTCCGTTGGCGCCGGCCAGTCCGCGTTCAATGCGCCGCCGTTGTTTGCCCTCACGTTGTCCGGCATGCTGCGGAAGTCCGGGGCGTTGTGCCCGAACAGCGAGGCGCGCTGACGCATCGCCAGGACGCCGGGAGGCGGCGGACGCGTGGTGACGAGATTCTTGAAGATCGCCTTCGGCTGAAAGCCGACGATGCGGCCCACGCCTGTGAACTGCGCCGCGCGCAGAATCACCGGGGCCGGAGCGCGGGCGATACTGCTGATCGACTCCGACATCGAAGTGCTGAGTGGCGTGAGCGCGGTGCTGACGCCGGCGCCACGAGTGTTCGCGATGCTGAACGGGCGCAGGCGCTCCAGGCGTTGTGCCGCATCCGCCGGCGCGTCGTCGGCTACCGTTGCGGTCAACTGGCTCATCAGGCGTGCGCCCAGCGTAAATTGCCGCGCCCGTGGCGCCAGGCGGATAATGCGGCCCCAGAGAGTGAACGGCGGAGGTCCCGGAGGGACAGCCTGAATCGAGCTCACGCGCACGCTGGTGCGCTGGCGGCTCGCGTCCGGCACGACTTCGACGATACGTTGAAACTGAACGGGCTTGCTGCTGTCGTCGGGTGTGATCAGAAGCGTATCGCCGGGCTGCAGGTTGGTAGCGGTACCCTGGAGATACAGCCGATCGGGATCGCCGGGAAGCGGAATCGGATGTCGCACGTGCATGCGTGGCCGGATGGCATTCCACTCGACACGTGCCGTGATCTTCTCGACCGTCTCGAACGTCTGCGGCTTTTCACCGGGTCCTGGAATGCTCTGCACCCTGGTACCCACGTCGATGGTGACGGGCGTTGCAGCCTGGGCCGGTGCCCCGGGCGCGCTTTCCAGAGTGAACGCGAGATAGACGGTCGCGGCCACTCCGGGCCCAGGCTCGTATCCGATGAGACGCGAGAGCTCGAGCAGGGAGCATCGCTCCGTCGCCGTGCGCACGTACGACTCGTTAGCAATGCGCTCCTGATAGAAAGTGAGCACGTCGGCGACCGTGGCCCATGCGTCCACCAACGCGATACTGAAATCATCGTCCTGACGCGTCCTTAGCCCGGCGCTGGCGGAGAGCCTCGTCAACAGGCTCTGCTTGAACCGCGGTTGCGTACCGACGCGGTACGCGACGACACTCAGCCCGGGGCGATTCCACACATTGGCCGGCGTCTGCGGTGCGTTACCCGCGCAGCAGCCACAATCGCCGGCATTTCCGAGCGGGGCGGTGTTGTCGGCGCTCGAATGTTCCCTCCGAATGGCGCTGCGCGCCGCTCCCCCCAGGGGGCGAGCGCCTTGGGGCGGCCCGGCGGCGCTCGAATGTTCCCCCCGAACGGCGCTGCGCGCCGCTCCCCCCAGGGGGCGAGCGCCTTGGGGCGGCCCGGCGGCGCTCATTTGCCACCCTGCAGGATGAGGCGGAGCACGCCGCGGTCGGGGAAGGTCGGATCGTTGTCGAGCCGCGCGATCTCCAGCCGGCCGAGCTCCAATCGACCCTTGTCGAACGCGTCGCGGTTCGGTCGATCATGGCGTTGAAAAGTGGTCACCTCGACCGACGCCACGCCTTCCACTCCTTGTGCCGCCGCATACAGAGTGCTCAAGTACACCGGCTGCGCAAAGGTGAGGTTGTCCGGGTGAAACAGGCCTTGCCGACCATCCGCCAGGATTCGGTTGCTGAACACGTCGAGCAATGCCCCCTTGACGTCAGCGCGGAAATAGCCGGGTTTCACGCAAACCTGCATCTCCACTTCGAGCGGCACAAAGCGCGGACCGTCGATTTCGATGTCGTGGCCGGACAATCTGAACTGCTCGACGTGGCCGCGCATGGCCTCTTCGAAATCGGCATCCACCTGGAGCCCTCCCAGCCGATCGATCGTCAGGAACGCGGTGCGCCAGCTGCCCGTCCAGCGCAGCGTCGCCGCCGCTTTCTGGACGCCCGGATACCGCTCGGCCACCGCAACATAGTCATCGGCGGTGACCGCGCGCGCCTGAGAGCGGAACGCAAACGGCGCGTTCTGGCGCACGTGCTCGATGCTTTCGGCATCCGCTCCGCCCCTCGCCGGGAGGGGATTGCGCACGCCCTCTATGCCCGACTGATCGGTTGCGATATGAGCGATGGCGTCGGACGCGACGTTGCCTTGCGTGCCGTTGCCGATGCGGTACGTGGCCAGGAACACGGTGTCGGGCGCGGGGCGCAATCCGTGCCGGTCATCGCCAAAGCGCAGGAAGCACGTGCCGTCGGACTCGGTTTCGACGACGAAATGCGGATCGTCCTCCGTGCTGTCGAGCAAGTCGCCCGTCGCCGTCCAGACCCCGCCGTTGGCCTGGCCCTGGATTCTGAGGGTGATCGCGGCGACGGCTTCCTGCGGCGAGAACGGATAGATCGCAGTGGCCGCCGGCAACTTGCCGAGCGGGTCGTACGGGAGCGTGCGCGTGAGCGAGGCATTTTTCAATCGCGGCCGGTAACGCGGTGGCACAGGCTCGGGCTCCCCCGGCGTGCAGCGGTCGCGGCGAGGCGGAGGTATGCGCAGCAGCGTGGGCCGCGGTACCGGGTTGAGCGGCTCTGCCGCAATCGTTCTGCCGTTATCGGCCAGCACGACATTGCCGCGCGCGATGCTGATGCCATCCATCGGTGTTTCCAGGTTGCCCGACCTCACTTCGGCAGAAATGCACAGCGGAAACGGCAGCGCGTCCTCGGCAAGCCATTGGATCTCGGTGACCGCGACGGGGCCTGTGTTCGGCGGCGTCGCGAACTGGCCACCCAGCGCATCGGAGCCTGTCTGTACCGCGCTGAGGCGCACGGCATGACGATGAGTTGGGTCTGCATCGGCGGGGAGGCCGGTTGTGGGACCGAGCTTCTCCTCGAACACGACGACGTCGTCGATCTTCAGGTTCGGGAAGGCTCCCAGCAGCGTGGCGCTCGTCGCCCCGGCCGGGAGACAGCAGCGTGCGCTGCCCCATGTGTAGAAACGAATCTCGTTGTGGGTGGCGAACAGGGTCGCGTCGTGCAACGTCTCGAACACCTCCGTCGACGCAGCGAGCCCGCTGTTGTGGGTCGAAGAACCGGGGGTGAACCGGTTCGGCAGGCCATCGATCCGTGTGAACGCCTGCGTTCCCTTGGGGAGAGCCGTGTCGGCCGTAACCGGAACGTGCAGCCAGACCCGTGCGCTGACGCCTTCGTGCATGGGGTAGTCGACCAGCCGCGCGTGCCGGCGTACCGATACGCGACTGCGTGCAGTGCCGAGGTAGGCTTCGGTGGCGACTGCGTCCTGGCGATAGCTCAGATAGTCCCCGACATACGCGAGTGTCTCGATCAGCGCGATACCGAGATCGGCGGTATGACGCTCCTGCCATTGCGGCATCGTCACCGCCACCCGATCGAGCATCAACTGACGGAAGCTCGCGTAGTCCTTGGCGAGGTAGTTGATCTCCGGAATCGCCGGCTCCGGCTCGCGACATATTCGGAGCGCCTCGCAATCGAAATCCGCCGGGCATTCGACTTTGAACGAGAAGTCGACCGCCGCCAGCAGGACATCGAGTCCGGCAAGCGGCTTATCCAGGGGATTTTCCTGCGTGTCCACGGCGACCAGCCGCAACCTGTAGGTAGAGAAGTCTCCGATACGATCGAGGTGAACGACCAATACGTCCCCGTCATAGCTCACGGTGTCCGCAGCGATATTCCGAATGCGCTCGCCGCCGCTGATCTGAACATTTGCGCGGCGAATGGCAGGCGGCGCGGGCGACTTCAGAAAATGCACGCGCAAACTGCGCTGGCGGTCGGCAGCCGAGCTGGCGTCGCTATCGACCACCTCCAGGAAGTCGATGCCGTTGAGTCCGGCGAAACCCCGAACGGCGTTACGCCGGCGCTCATCGCAGCAGAGGTAGATCACGCCTGCCCTCCCGGCTGCGTGAATTGCGCCACCTGCTTACGGAGATTGCGGCGAACGACATACCGGACAGTGACAGTGAGGACCTCGTTGCGACTTTCGACCTCCACCGCCTCGACCAGAATGAGGTCGCCCAGCCACTGCTGCAGTGCTCCTTGCACCAGAAACTGTGTGGCAGTCGCCACCTCGTCACCGTTGGGTGCGAATAGCAGTTGCTGCAGGCCGGTGCCAAAGCTCGGTCTATTGACTCGCTCTCCGGGCGCGGTGAACAGCACCTGCTCGATCATGTCGCGGATGTGGTCATCGGCATCCGTCCGGGCCGTCCGCCCGCGGCCGTCCAGGTGAAACGGGTAGTCGATGTCCATCACATGCCTTTGACGCGCACTTGCGTGACGGCAATCTTCAAGCCGGTGCCGTTCGGTACGCAGACTGCCTGGCTGTCCTGCAACAGAATCGGCGCTCCACCGGCGAGAACGCGCGTAGATGCCGTGACCCACTGAGCGGTGACGCATGGGCTCGGTGAAGGTCCGGCGAAGAACGGACAGGCGGCCACCGTGTAGGGGGCTGGCTGCGTCACCACCGGCTGGCCTCCCACGGTTACGCGCGGATTCGGCGATGTGGGCTGGGCCTGCCCGGCATGCATGCACATCACCGTCGCGCCTGCGTGCAACAGAAAACCCGGCATCAGATCACCTCCAAAGCGCCGTTGTTGACCGAAACGCTCGCCGGGGTGAGCTTGACGCTGGCCGCGCCATGCGACAGCTCGATACCGCTGGCATCGAGCACGATCTTCAGCGGTACCACCACGGCTGGCGGCCCGACTTCGAGCGTGAAGCCGCCGACGCCAGGAAGATCGCTGATCTCGAGTTTGATGCCGTCCGTCTTCAATACCTTCATCTGCGGGATCGCGGGTTGCGCGGGCACTTCGCCGACGCCCCAGAAGCAACCTGCCCAGATCGGGTAGTCCGGCTCGCCGGCTTCGAACTCGACCCACACGTTGGCGCCTACCGGCGGTACCACGAATAGGCCCACACCGGATCCCGCATACGGCAAGCACGGCATGGCCCAGCTCAAATTGCCGTCGCCCAGCACCGCGGGCACCTTAACTTGAATGCGCCCCAGCATCAAGGGATCGATGTTGTTGGCCACCTGGCCTCGATACTTGCCGAAAAACTGGGTCATGGCATGACCGCGGGGGTGATCGACCCGAGACCGTCACGGGCCAGGGTGAACTTCTGCCTGTAGGATTCTTTCTTGATCGTGTGTGTCACTCGCTTGACGTACCAGATACCGTCGTGCAAGTAGCCGGCGCCGCGTACGCCTACCAGCCCCCGTGCCTGCAGCGGCGTGCCGTAGCGAACCGCATCCAGCTCGCCTTCGGCGACCACCGAGTCGGCCGAGGCGTCGGTAATACCTTGAGCGCGCGCGAGAGCCTGCATGGCGTTGAGGCCGCTCTCACGATATTGGCGACGGCGCAAATTGGTTTGATTGACGAGCCACGCCGGCATTGCCGACAGCGGGGGACGAAGGCTGGCGAACGTTTGCACGGGCACCGATCGATTCGTGGTCCGGTCCTGAATCTGACCCGTCACCAGCGTCGGCTCGAGCGCGTTGTTGTTTACACTGAACGACTCGACATTGGTCGCCTGCCCCATATTGACCGTGAGCGCTGGCTGGGGCAGGCCAAGACGCTCGGGCGGCCCCCAATAGCCGATATTCGTCATCGGCGCAGGGCCGGGCTTGACGTAGAAGACGTAGGCATAGCGTGCCGCCATCTGCTTCAGGTATTGGAGGTCGGTCGCCTGCTGCACCGGGACGCGCTCGATCGGGATCGGTGGATCGATCACGAGCGGGGGAACGACGATCGGGATCAAACCGTACTGCGCGTAGCTCGTGATGAGTTTCAGCGCGATCAAAGTCTCGTCCTGAGCCGGATGCTGCATCGACTTTTCTTCTCGATCCATCATGACGCTCACGTCTTCGCCCGTGATGGTGAAGGTCGAGCCACCCGGCTTGTCGCTCGGGGACATTTGCAGGTGGGTAATGACACCGTCCATCAGCACCCGCGGGATGCCATGGAAGGTGACGATGATCACAACGCGGTTGAAGGGCTTCAGAAGCGGATTGGCCACGAGCGGGTAGTCGACGAGATCGAGCGGTCCCGAGCGACCGATGCTGAACATGATCTGAAAGCCGGATTGCCGGTCGTCGCTGTGGCTGACCTCGACGCTGCAGAGCGCCTCCATCATCGTGGGAGGGGCCGGCAGCGCCACCGTGGGGCCGATGAGCAAGCTGAGATGAATGCCGAGCCGATCCATGTTCTAAGGCTGCGGAATGGGAATGCGCAGCGTGCTGCCGAGTTCCGACGTGAGGTCGAACGGATCGAGCGATTGATTGGCATCGCAGATACGCCAGAACTGCTCGGCATCGCCCAGTGTCCGCGCAGTGATCACATCCGGCCGATCGCCCTGCGTTACCGTCACCTCCGCCAGGATCGGCAGCGTTTCGATCTGTGGCAGAAAGCGGCGGCGCTTGTATGCGACGACTCGTCCATCGGCGGCGGTGACCTTGACCGTGTCGATGTTGTAGTAGCGACTGGTCGGCTGAAACACGGCTTCACCCTCCGGCGGTGAGCGACACGGTGCCGGCCAACTGCGGCAGGCTGGTCGCGCCATTCAGCGTCGCCATGGTTTCCTTGACCACTTGATGGGCCAGGAACAACGCATAGCCCGGGTTAGTGATCGACACGTCGTTGTAGCTCAGCACGCGCATGCCGAGCCCAACTTTCGCGCGAGTGGGATTGAGGTTCACGTCATAGGATTCCTCCGTGATCGTGAACTGGGTAAGGCGCACCGGCAGCACCCGCTTCGGTCCCCACACGAACAGGGTCAGCGGGGCGGTCGGCGGGATGATTTCGATCGTGCCGACGGCCAGCAGGATCGTGTTGGCTATCACCAGGGAGCTCTTGGGATAGAGCAGCATCTCGAGCGCGGAAAGTTGCGGGTAGACACCGAACGACGTGGCCAGGGGATCAACCTTCTCGAGCTGATCCGTGGCGTCTATCTCTACGTCGAGCTTGATTTCCTCGATCGGCGCACCGCGCAAGCGCAGCGCCTCGGAGCGGTCTGAACCTTCCCCACCCGCGGTTTGTGCTTGCAGTGTGCGGGTGAGCGTGTCCGGGTTGTACTGGAATACCAGCACGCTGGCGACGGGGTTGAGGATGTCGACGCCGATGATGGCGCCTCTGAGCACGCGCGGAGAGTTCGGGAAGGTGCTCATGCCCGGTCCTGCTTTCGAAAGCTGTCGTGTACCGCTTGTGCCACCCTCGTGCCCAGCACATGAGCACGAGGCGATGCGACTTGCACCGCACCGGCGTTCAGCGAGGGGATTTGCCGAGTGCGGGCAAGCGCAGAAGGCAACGCATGCGCGGTCAGCAATCGAGTCAGCTCACTTCGAATCGCGTCACCTAGCGCATCGCGGTCGCCGACTGTCACTCCATTCACGATCAGCTCATGGATGTGCAATCGGATCCGGGCAGGCTTCATGTCCATCCGTGCGTCTCCATATCGTTCAGCGGCTTTTCCAGTTTCGCGTACTCGCTGCGTGCGGCCCTCAACAGATGGGTCATGCGCACCGGCTCCTCGGCGTCGGCTGCGAGAAAGGCAGCGCTCAAGGCGATGTTGCGTATGTTCCCGCCCGCCACAGCCAAGCGCGCGAGCCGCGTTGGATCGAGATCCTCGGTTGGCGTTTGGGCGGGAAAGGCCTTGCCCCAGATCCGGGCACGGTAGGCAGCATCCGGAAAAGGAAACTGCACTACGAAGCGGATACGGCGCATGAACGCCGCATCAAGCGCGCTTTTCATGTTGGTGGTGAGAATGGCGAGCCCGCGATACGCCTCCATGCGCTGGAGCAGATAGCTCACTTCGATGTTCGCGTAGCGATCGTGGCTGTCCTTGACCTCCGTTCGCTTGCCGAACAACGCGTCGGCTTCGTCGAACAGAAGCACGGCGCCGCCCTCCTCCGCCGCGTCGAACACCCGGCTCAGGTTCTTTTCGGTCTCGCCGATGTACTTGCTCACCACCTGGCTCAAATCGATGCGATACAGGTCGAGCTCAAGTTCACGGGCCAGCACTTCGGCAGCCATGGTCTTGCCAGTTCCGCTGGGACCGCCGAACAGCGCACTGATGCCCAGGCCGCGCGTGCCCCGCGAGGAAAACCCCCAGCTCTCGTAGACCTTCGCCCGGGTCCGGACGTGAGTGGCGATCTCGTGCAGTATGGCGAGCTGCGCATCGGGCAGTACCAGATCGCTCCAACCGACCGCCGAATCGATGCGCTGCGCAAGGTCATTGAGACGGGGCCGGGCCTGCTTGCGGCAGGCGTCCCACAGCAGCGCCTGCAACCCTGGGCCGCGACTTTGTTGCGGCTGCTGCGGATCGGTTGATGACGATCGGTACTGCAGCGCCTGGTGGCGACTGGTCGCCTCCGCGTACGCAGCGCGAATGGCAGGCACGCTCAAGTTGAACTGCGACCCCAGCACGTCGAGCTCCGCTTCCGGGTGTGGCCGACCCTGCTCGAGCAGTTGCCGCCATACATGACGCTGTTCACTTGCGACGGGTTTGCGTACTTCCAGGGCGATCGTAGTGCGGTGAAGAGTGCGCATCGGGTGGCGGGTGGTGATCAACAGTGGAACGCCAAGCCGCTCGACCAGCCAGGACAGCGAGGCACCGCGTGTCGCGTCGCTCTCATCGACGCCATCGCAGTCGAGCAGGAGGGCACCTCCGGTCAACGCGGCTTCGCGCACCAGCAGGCGCACCATCGCATCGACCTCGGCTTGCGCGAGCGGAATCGCGGCAGCCTGGAGACTGTTCAGATTCCAGCCCAACGCGCTGCAGGCGTGTGCGGCAATCGTCCGCTTGCCGACCGAATCCTGTCCATGCAACTGGACGATGGCCCGTTCCGTCCCGACGGCGGGATATGACCAGGCCGCAGCGATCTCCTCGGCAATCGTCTGATGCGAGGGGACCAATTCGCCTTCGGTCGCAGGCATCGGTTCGACCAGGCCCGACAGGCGCTCGTCGAGGTGCTGCACGCCGGCGAGATAATGCAGAATGCGTTCGTCGATCCGCAGTGGGATTTGCGTCAGCGGCTGGTCGCCCGCGACCTGGATCAGCCGCCAGCGGCGCAGCGGCGCTGCGGGCGTCAGTGCGCTCCAGTGAGCGCCTTCCAACGCGGCAAGGGCCAGGCTGAAGGTCG
Source organism: uncultured beta proteobacterium (assembly GCA_963823215.1). Classification (GTDB taxonomy): domain Bacteria; phylum Pseudomonadota; class Gammaproteobacteria; order Burkholderiales; family Casimicrobiaceae; genus CAIWHR01. Next base: position 244,850 of record CAWGKT010000006.1, on the reverse strand, counting down.
GATAGCGGCGTGCCGGATCGCCCTGCGCGCTCGCACACACACTGCCGAAGCTGGCATCGAGATCCATGCCGGCGCACAGCACCAGGACATCGCGCTCGAACGGCGAAAGGTGAAATGTTTCGCACAGTCGCGACAACGCGGACGACGGCTCGGCTTGCTCGGCCGCCGGATCGTACGCCGAGTCGGTGTCCGCAATTGAGGGTGCGAGACCCTCCACACGCTGCGCGGTGTATCGCTCCAACGCCTGCCGCACGCGTGCCAGTGACGCTACGAGTTGACGCTGATTGCTTTCGAACCAAGCGGCCCCGACGTCGCTCATGAGATCGTGACCCGCGGCGAAACGTAGAGGCCGCTGGCGTCGACCGCCAGTGGACTCTCCGCGCCGTCGACCTGCGCACGCAGCAAGTAATCGCCCGGCACCACATCGGTGCCACGGACCACGATCGTGCTGAATTCGGACGGATTGGGAGGCAGGTTGCGCGCGGGCGCCCGAAAGGCGTAGGCGCGGGCCGCGCGATCGGCCTGCGAATTGACCTCGCTCAGCAGCAAGACCACGCGCTGCCGGTTGCCCACGGGTGGTGTGAACGTGGCCGTGAGGTCACAGGTGGAAACATCGAGTCCGCCCACGTTGCGGCTGGATACGTGGGTGGCGGTGGCTGTGACGGTGGGGTGCAACACGAACGCCGCCACATTCGATTCGACGCCTCGATGCGGCGTCGGCGGTGTACCCATCAGCTGCTGCTGGACCACCTGCACCGCGTGCACGCCCGCGTGGAGGCCCACCGGCAGCGGTACTCGAATTTCGCCGTCCGACACCTGCCCTGGCGCAGGTGTGACGATGGCGTCCGCGATCTGCACTTGTGCGATGCCGCTGCGCAGCCTCTGGCCCAGGAGCACGAGTGTGAAGCCGGGCAGAATCGGCTGATCCTGCACAGGTTGATCGGCTGAGGCTTGCGACAATACGCGCTCGATCACCGGTTGCCGGAAGGGTGCCGCGTAGAGGTTGCGCGCTCGCACCGGCAACGCCGGCGCCGGAGAGTCATCGGGTTCGATGCAGACCACCGTGCCTTGATAGGCAATCGAGAGCCGATAGGGGGTTTGCAGGAAAACCGACCAGAGCTTGGACAACTCCTCGAGCGCCAGCGCGGTGGGTATGAACCGCACCGACTCGCTGGCACTGCCCAGGTCGGATTGCGCCAGGAAAGCAAACGTTGGGCTCGCTATCGTGCTCTGTATGATGGGGCGCGACAGCAGCGGCTGGGAATGCAGCGTTCGCACCACTGCTCCGAGCAGACGTTGCGGTTCGAGCTGAGCCTCGTCCCCATAGAAACTGAACAAGTAGTGAAGGTCGAGCGCAGCACTCGTACGCTGCACCAAGGTGCCGCTCGAGTTGCGCGCGGGCAGGTCGGCATTGCGCCAGGCGGAGTTGGGGGTGACCTGGTACAGAAACAAATTGACGCGAGGCTCGGGTTGACTCTGCGCCGGCGCATCCGGAAGCAACGTCGTCACCGTCGCGCCGGCAACCGCGCTGCCCACTGCCGGACCTAGCGTCTGCCGCAACCCGGCGGTGACTGTCGCGATGGCCAGATGATTGCTCACCGTGAGCCCTCTTGCCGCTCTCGGAGGTAGGCCTCCAATGTCAACGCGGGACCGACTGCCGATGCGCGCGGGCGGGGCGTCGCTGTGACGGGCGCCATCACTGCACGCACTTCGATGCGGCCGATCGACACGTGTATCTCCGGTGCGGGAGGCGTATCGGGCGTAGTCCTCGCCAGATCGGGTGTCGCGGGTCGCGATCGGGCGTGCTCACGGACATCAGGCAGCGTGCGGACCAGCCCGGCCGGTCCTTCTTCGCTGCTCGGCCGCGTCACGCGTGCAATGTCGCTCGACGCGTTCGTTGCTGCGTCCCAGGGCCGAAGCGTTGGCGCGAGTGCCGTGGGCGCTGTGCCGTCTTGCCCCGTTGATGCAAACGGTCCAAACGCCTCGGGGGATGGGTCAAATTGACCTGCGGCGGAAGGGGTGGCAAGCGGCGCACGGGCGAGTTGCCCGGATCGTTCGGGGCCAAAGGCCGCAACCCCGCGCCGGCTTTCAATGGCGTCCAGCCCGGCGTGCGCGTCGGATGACATCTCGTCCGATGCTCGCGTGTGAGGACCGGTTCTTCGCGCCGCGTTCTCGGCATCGACGGCGAAGATGTGCGAACCGATGTGCGAACTGCGCGGCCAAGAGGTCGCCGGTCCGTCATGACGCACGCCCGTCGCGCGCGGCGACGCGTCCCGCACCTCGCCGTTGTTATGCGGTCGCGAAGCAACGGCCGCAGTTGCGGGTGGCGACTGTTCGGTTGCGGCACTCGCGGCGAACTGGGTGTCCACCTCTAGCGATCGGTCCAAGCCCGGTGTTGCGAAGCGTGATGCGATACGCGGCAGGGCCGCCCGCGGCGACTCGAGACTGCGTGCAGCCAGCCTCAGGAAGAAATCGCTCACTCCTGCACCATCGTGAGGTAGCAGTGGCGGCGCCAGGCGCTCATGGCGAGGATCTCGGACTCCCGCCAGGAATAGGTGCGGGCGAGCAGATGGATCTCACGCAGGAGTCGTTTTGCACGCGCGGCAATTTCCGACCAGAAAAATGCAGCGATATCGAACAGGATCTGCTGGCTCGCCTCACAGGTCGGGCAGCACAAGTCGATGAGGACCTCCACCTGCGGATCGAGCTCAGTCATGCGCGCGGCCGCGATCGCCACGACATCGGCGGGAAGGGCATCGGCCGCGATGGCTTTGCCGTCCTGCATGGACTCGACGATGCACCGCTCGATCAACCGTGCGCGGGCACTCTCCACGTCGGAGCAGGAGCAGAGCGCGATCAGGTCATTGCTATCGGGGGGGCGAAGACTCAACTCCACTTCGTCGACGCGCAATCGTTGATTGCTTGCCGGCTTGTCGGCACGGAAACGGATCGAATCGGTGGTCAGGCCGAACTCGAGGCGTTCGCCACAAGCCTTGCATTCGGCGTAAGCGTCCAGTGCGCGACCGAATGTTTGTTCGCGCACGTGGAGCAGGCGACGATCGCGCTCACCGAGGCTCAGCTCTGCGAGCGCCCTTCCGGATTCGCCATCGGACGCATGCAGCAGAATGGTCAGGGCACGCTCGACGGGATGCTGTGCGAGCCCTGCCTCCCAGACCGTCAAAATCTGCTGGGGTGTGAGCGCATGCATGGGAGAGTCAATGGAGTGCCGGACACGTGCCAACACCGCTGTCCCCCCGCCGGCACGTGAGCAGGCACAGGAACGACGGAAGGCGGCGCCGAGGAGCCACTCGCGTCAAGCGGCTGGAACGGTGAAGCTCGGCTCGGTTGGCTCGGAGACCTCGACATCTCGCTCCCATCCTTCGTTCTCGAGCTTGATGTGCTGAATTGCCACGGCATTGGCGTTGGCGTCGAGATCGGGCAACGCCTGATACTCGGAAACCCAGCAGCGAAACACTTTGAATGCGAGCGCAAGCTGCCCCGCCTCGTTGTAGACCTCGATGATGATGTCCTTTCGGAAATCCTTGAGCGACGTCTCGGCACCCAGACCCGCCTGGAAGTGCCATACCTTATTTGCCCACTTTTCGAACTCGGTATCGTGGGTGACGCCACGCTCGAGAGTGAGCGCCTCGTACTCGGTGCGACCGGGCGATTTGCGCGAGCTGCTGGGATCGCCGCCGTCGCGATGCTTCACTACCTCGGTGGTGCGCTTGAGTCCGCCGACCTTGCTCACCCCCGCGACATAGCGCCCGTCCCATTTCACCCGAAACTTGAAGTTCTTGTAGGGATCGAACCGCTGCGGATTCACCGTGAACTGAGCCATGAGAGTCTCCTTTAGGCGGCAATTTGACCAGCCATCTGCTGGATCTTGATGATCACGAACTCCGCTGGCTTGAGGGGCGCAAAGCCAACCACGACATTGACGACGCCGAGGTTGATGTCGTTTTGCGTGGTGGTTTCCTTGTCGCACTTCACGAAGTAGGCCTCGCTCGGGGTCTTGCCCTGGAAAGCACCCTGGCGGAACAGGTTCTGCATGAACGCACCGATGTTGAGCCGGATCTGGGACCAGAGCGGCTCATCGTTCGGTTCGAAGACCACCCACTGTGTCCCGCGGAACAGGCTCTCCTCGAGATACAGGGCGAGACGGCGGACGGGAACGTATTTGTATTCGTCGGCAAGGAGGTCGGCCCCGCGCAATGTGCGCGCGCCCCAAACCACGCTGCCGATGATAGGAAACGTGCGCAGACAGTTCACCCCGAGCGGATTGAGCATCCCGTTCTCGTCGTTGGTCAGGCTCACCGCCAGGCCCTGAACGCCGCTCAACGCCGCGTCGATGCCGGCGGGTGCCTTCCAGACGCCGCGCTGCCCGTCTGTGCGTGCCATGACGCCAGCCACGCATCCGCAGGAAACGAAGGTGTCGAGCTGCCCTTGCCGGTTAGGATCCGACTCGATGACACGAGGGAAGTACAACGCAGCGTTGCGTGCGGCATCCCCGGACAATCCGAGGGCGGTAAGCGCCTGGCTATTGTTGGCGGTAATGAAGCCGGCGCTGTTCCAGGCGGCCGGGGCATCGACGATCATCATCGCCCGGCGCGACACGCAAAGCGCGAGTGCACCCTGCCACACCGTGATTGGCGTATCGCCGCTGCGAGTATCCGGCGGTATGCAGAGCAGATTGAACAAGTCTGTCTTCTGCAACGCGTTCATGCCGGTCTTTGCGGCGGCATCCCCGAGGTACGCCGTCGCATCGAGCTGGGCGCTGTCCACGGCCAGATCGGCAGCGGCCACCTTGGACGATGCGGCATCGTCCTCAAAGATGCTCTTGCCGGCCGCTGGGGCTGGGTGCGCCACCGGGACCGCTGTACCAGGCAAAGCGGCCGGTTTGGCGACTCTCACCAAATCGGATTCGGTCGCGAGGACCCGATCGGCACGGCGTGCGCTCTCTTTCACCGTCAGATTGACGATGCGCTCGGTCGCGCCAGTCACCATATCGCGCACCGTCAAATTGAAAAGGTCAGCGGCGGTCAAGCCCAACCGTGCAGCAACATCCGCCGATACCGCGGCGTCGATGCGTGCTCTCAAGTTGTTGCCCCACGCTCCTTGGGAGGCAGCCTCCAGGTCCAGAGATGCGATCCTGATGATCGCCTTTGCGGGCTTCGTGTCGGTGGGCTTGTACAGCCGCACGATGACCGCCTGCCCGCCCCCGTTCTGGTAGAAGTCGCGCACGGCATAACTCAAGGGGTAGTCCGGGTGCAACTTGCCGAAATTGCGCTCGAAATCGCCGAAGCTATTGATGGTGACGGGGGCATCCACCGGCCCGCTAGGGGCGCGACCTATGAAAGCAGCAATCGAAGTGGCTACTCCTGCAATAGCGCGAACGCCGCTGGCAATCTCTTCGATGTATACGCCCGGGTAACTCACAGCAACTGGCATAGCGCGCCCTCCTCGGTTCGATCTCGTGGCATACCCTGGAGTTGAGCGTGTACGCAATATGGATGCCACGCCGTGTGCCGTCGGCAAATCGGCGAAACCCCAGTGCTGGCGTGCTTCTCACTGCCCACGATTCACGCGGACTGTATCTGCGCCACGTTACACACGCGGGCCCGGAAGGCGCGCTGACGCGGTCGCTACCCTCGCAGGTACCGAACCGGATACAGGTCAGGTTGGTGTAACAGGCGCCGTAACGTCGGCGATACGTGTGACAGTTTCAGCCGCCCCGGGCGGGGCCGAACATTTCGATGTGAGTCGCCAGCGCCTCCTCCAGCACTCGCATGAAGGCACATGCCGGCTCCGGTGCGGAGTGGACCCGGATCTGGATGCGCGGAGCAGCGTCACCTTCGTTGTAAACGCCGAAAGCGAATACGAATTCGGCCGCATTCTGGCCGACTTCCAGATAGTTGGCGTAGATCTGTTTGACTTCGGACGGCATAGGATTGGGTGACCTTGTGAAGGCGCGGGGTTCCGCGGCGACCGACCGGCAACGCGATCTCGTTCGCTTGCACGCAAGCGGCGTGCCAGCCTGCCTGGCAATCTGCATCGACGGCCTCTCAGGTCTCCATTTCTTTGATCGCGTACTTGTGCAGCTTGCGATACAACGTCATACGAGACCAGTGAAGCTGCTCTGCGGCGCGCGTCTTGTTCCAATTGGTCGACAGCAGAACTGCAAGCAAGCGCTCACGTTCGTCCAGCTTCTCCACCCGGTTGTCCTGGATGAGTTTCTGGAAACGGTGCGGAAGATGCTCGGGCATCACCTGGTCGGTAGTATCCACACACAGAGCTTCGAGAACGTTGCGCAACTCTCTGACGTTTCCAGGCCAGCTGTATTGGACGAGGGTTGCCAGGGTTTCCGGCTCCAGAGTGGGCGGCTTGAACCCCCGCGCGGCGCAAAGCCGGCCGAGGATGTCTCGAGCCAGCGCGGGGATGTCTTCGCGTCGATCTCGCAGCGGCGGCAGTTCTACGTGCAGGACGTCCAAGCGGTAGAACAAGTCCCCCCGGAAACAATGCTCCTGGACCAGGTCTTCGAGGCGCTGATTGGTCGCTGCGATGAAGCGTATGTCCAGCGGCTCGGGTCCGCGAGCGCCCAGGCGATGCACCTCCCGAGTCTCCAGGACACGCAGGAGCTTGGCCTGGGCCAGCAAACTCATGTCGCCGATCTCATCGAGCACGACGGTACCCCCGTCGGCCTGCGTCAGCAGTCCACCAGAGCGCGCGACGGCACCCGTGAAGGCGCCGCGCTCATAGCCGAACAATTCGCTTTCCAGCAGACCATCCGGCAGCGCCGCGCAGTTCACGAAGACAATGGGGTGCCTGCAGCGTCCGCTCAGGTTGTGAATCTCACGCGCGACCAGTTCCTTGCCCGTGCCGCTTTCACCGGTGACCAGAACCACTGAATCCGTTCGCGCTACTTTCGGCAAGTAGCATTTCAGGCGCACCATGGCCGCGCTGTTGCCGACGATTGCTGGGTACCTGGTCCGATCGGACGGCATGACGATGTCCCCGTTTTGTGAGCGAATTCGGGGTGAACTGTGCTTGCGTCACGCATGGTCGGTGCTGGCGCAAAACAAACTATACACCGATCGCACGCGGGGATGTGTTACCAGATCAAATGGTACATACAGCTATGATGCCTCGCGGGACACCGTGGACGGCAAGCTCTCCGGTGTTATGCGGCACACTCACGACTCGTGGGCAAACATAAAGGGGGCCGCATCGCTGCAAGCCCTTGCATGTTTGGGATGTGAGTCAAGTGATGGCCGGCCGCCCCTACCGATGCTCGGCGATGAACCGCTTCAGTTCCTTGCTGTAGCTGCTCTCTTTGCCGGATATGAATTCGACGCTCAACGCGCGGGCTTTCGCCCCCTCAGGCCCGCCCTGGTCGATGACGCGATAGAGCGCCTTCATCGTGTCGTAGGTCGCCCAAAGCTTCTTGTCGGCGCCGGACTTGAGGTCAATCGGGCTCGACCATTTCTTGCTGATTGTCTTCGCCCGCTTGGTGTCACCCATGCGTTCCGAGAAGAACATTTCCACCCCGGATGCCCTCGCCTCGCGCAGTGCGCCGGTGATGGGGTTGGCTTCGCCCCCGCCGTCCTTGGTGTGCGCGAATTCGTGGATGAGCGTTCCGGCGAGAAGGCTCAGTGAATCGTCAGTCGGGAAGGACGAGCGCCGTTCGAGCACCTTCTTGTCGATCCGTGTGTCACCACCCGACGTCCCGCCGGCATCGCGTCCTTCGACGAAGTCGATGCCATCCCCCCACTTCCCTTCGTCTCGCAACGCGTGGGTGGCGTAGTGGCGGTAGTAGGCGAGCAGCAGCTCCGGATTCCCCTTCGTCACGCGGTTCAGCGCTTTGACGATGTTGAGCAGGGTCGCATCGCTGTAATCGCTATGTCGTTTGAGGAACTCGTGGCGAGCATTCCTCATTTCCTCGCTTTCGGGCGCGTCCTCGACGAGTCCGCGAGCGGCGAAGAGTTTCGCGTAGGACGGCTCCATCACCTGGAGACTCACTGGAGTGAGTCCGGTGATGACAAACGTTCCCAGCTCGACCGGCTCGACGAGCGCTGTGTCTGCCTCCAATGTCACCGTGACGCCGGGCGGCGCGATCGATACGGTGAACATGGCGCGAGTCAGGCTGGCGACGCTGGTGTGGCCTTGCACGGTCAACCGCCATGTTTCGTTGTCGCGTGTGAGCTCCGAAACCAGGTCCGCAGGAATGAACGCGGAACCCGTCGACCCCGGACCCTTCTTCGGCGGCGCTGTATCGCTGGGGCGATCGCGCGGCTGGCGCTGCAGCATCGCTCCAACACGTGCCTGCTGCACGACGTGCGTGAGCTCGTGTGCGAGCAGTCGCCGGCCGTCGCCGGTGTGCACCGACGCACGGTCTCCGAAGACGATGTGCGGTCCGACCGTGTAGGCGTCGGCGTGAACCGCGGCCGCGGATCGTTGCGCCGCCGAATCATCGTGCACGCGTACGTCGGCGAAGTCGAAGCCGAAACGCGCGCCGAAGGCGGCACGTGTCGACGCATCGAGCGGCCTTCCGGGTTGTCGAAGGACGGCCGCTACTTCCGCCGGCGCTGTGCCTGCGAAGCGCCCGCTGGGTCCGGCCGTCGCCGCGGGCGAACCTGTTGCCGTGGGCGCCGAGGTCGTCGCGGCCCGCGCAGCGTCCCGCTCGAGCGGGTCGTCGGTGCGGCCGATCGGGATCGGGATTGAAGGGCTCACCGCGCGCGGAGGAGCTGTAATCGCCACGCGGCCGATGTCCCAGGAAACTCCCGGGGCCGCGCTCGTCGTCGGCGACCCGCGCGCGTCATGGCGCGTAGCGATGCGAGACCGAGACGAAGTGGAGCCCGAGCGAGACGCCGCCGCTCGACTAATCGAAACCGGTCGGACGAACATCACGGACCTCTGCGTTGGCGAGCCCTGACGCTCGCCCCGCAATGCTAACACCGTTAATCACGTACCTGGAGCGCGCGTCAACCTCGAACCAATGTCTGTGCTCCGCAGTAACTCACGCTGCGGCCGATCGCGGCTTCACGATCCCTTCTATGCGCGTGGCGCTTCAACCGATAGCGAGTATTCATGATGCAGGCCACCAAGAACCGACTTCACGAGGACGAGCGTATCCGCCGCCAAGCGGTGGCGGGTTTCTAGCTTCGGGATGAGCGCATGCTTCTCCGGAGGATCCGGCACACCAGGTCCCAGCACGCTGTGAGGACGTCCGCCGTTGTAATGGGTCACCCAGCATTTGAGAATCGCACGCAGATGCGCTTCGGACACCGGGATCAGCCAATCGAGGCATTCGCGCCGCGCTGTCCCAATCACGCGCTCGCAAATGGCATTCGCCTGGGGACTCGCAACGGGTGATCGCAACACTTCCATACCCAACGCCCTGATCGAAGCGTCGAGGTGCTTGGCGAAGATCCGGTCTCGATCGTGGATCAGGTAGCGATGCCCTCCTCCGTTCCCGACGACTTCCCGTAACTGCTGCAGAGTCCAATCGGCGTTCGGATTCGCCGTCACATTGATGTGAGCCAGCCGACGGGTGCCGTGCTCGATCACCACGAACACGTACAACAGCCGAAACGTCGCAGTGACCGCTACGAAGAAGTCACAGGCGAGAATCGCCTTGGCGTGGTTCTTCAGGAAGGTGGACCAGCGCTGATCACCTCGCGGCTGGCCAGGTGGTCGCTTCGGGATGTACTTGCCTACTGTTCGCGGTGACACCCGAATCCCGAGCTTGACCAACAACTCATTGGCGATGCGCTCCTCGCCCCATAACGGGTTCTCTGCGGCCATCCGGCGAATCAGCCTGCGCAGTTCCGGCGGAATCGGTGGTCGGCCGGCCCTGCACTTCAGGCGCCAGAAGATCCGCCACCCCATTCGATGCCAGCGAATGATGGTCGCCGGTCGTATGATGACGACCGCATCGCGCCAATCAAACATTCTGGTCAATAGCGCCAGGCTGACGCGAGTAGCGTGGTCCACGCGTCTGGGTTTGATCCCGCGCTCGAGATAACTCGCGAGCTGTTTGCGAAGAACCAGATTCTTGGCGCGGATCGTCTTGGACGAGCGCAGGAACGAGGCCAGCAGCCTCACGACGTCCGAGGCTACCTCGACCAATGCTCGGGCCACCGCCAACATGTGCTCATCATGCCAGAGTCGGCCCGCGTCTGCAGGCGTCGGATATCGACGTACCCGCGGCGCGAATTATTGCGGACCACAGTTCTCTGCGGCCATCCGGCGAATCAGGCTGCGCAGTTCTGGCGGGATCGGTGGCCGCCCTGCCCCGCACTTCCAGCGCCAGAAGATCCGCCAGCCCATTCGATGCCAGCGAACGATGGTCGATGGTCGCACGGTGACCACGGCATCGTGCCAGTCGAAGAGTCTGGTGAACAGCGCGAGGCTGACCCGCGTCGCGTGATCCACGCGTTTGGGTTTGACACCGCGCTCGATATACCGCGCAAGCTGTTTGCGAAGAACCAGATTCTCAGCGCGGATCGCGCTGGACGGGCGCAAGAACGAGACCACCAACCTCAGGACGTCAAACGCTACCCCGACGATTGTTTGCGCCAACTGCAGCATGCGCTCATCATGCCAGAGTCGGCCCGCGTTTGCAGGTGTCGGCTATCGCAGCGACCGCGGCGCGAATTATCGCGGACCACAATGGTTAGGCCAGATCGACGCACGCTCGGCGTGACAGTCCCAGTCGAATGGGGAGTGCCATGAAGACAAAGATATTCGTAAGCTACAGCCATCGAGATGCTGGTTATTTGGCCCCTGATTCTCTGTTGGGATACCTGAAAGGCCTCGAACAAGAGGGGGTGGAGTTCTGGTGGGATGAGGCACTGGTCACCGGGCAGAGGTGGGATGATGAGATCAAGGCTCAGATAGATGCGACAGACATTGCCTTGGTTCTTGTGAGTCAGTGGTTCTTGGACTCAGCTTACTGTACGGAGGTTGAAATCAGCGAGTTCCTCCAGCGGTCTCGAGACAAAGGGCTTGTCATTCTTCCGATTATTCTGTCGGCCTGCGAGTGGCAAAGACATGCGTGGCTAAGAAGCCGCCAGTTCTTGCCTCGTGGAGGCGAGACGATTGAGGAGCATTACACCGACCCTGGCCGACGGAAAAGGTTATTTCACGAGACGCGGCAAGACTTGAGAAAGCACATTGAACGGTTGCGCCAATCGCGCAACGCCGCAACTCAAGAACTTGATAGGGAGACCACGCCCTCAGCTTCGGGCGCCAATGAGCAACGACCCGAATCCCCGCACGGGCAGTCCCGAGATACTTGGCGGGCGGAGCTGGTAACACACGGAGGCTGGAATATATCGTTTCGGATCACTTTGGATCAAGAAACCCATCTAGTGGAGTATAGGCGCAGTCTGACTGATCAAGCGATTGCGGTCGATGGAGAGGTAGTTCTCTCCGAATTTTCGCTGCCCGTTTCAAATGATGCTAGAAGCACCTACACATTTGAGATCTCTAATGGGAGCGCCAGACTTCCGGCGACCATTGAAATCAACCATCAGCATATGAAGATCATCGGATTCCGCTTGGCTGTCGCCGACAACATCCTATACACCGACCGTTCGACATAGGCGATTGGGCGCTAAAGCACACGCTAACTCCCGCATATATGGACTCCTGTGCTCCGCAAAAACAACGATCCCGGACGGGCTGACCCTGCGGCGCGACTTTGCACCGAGCTGTGGCATGATCGCAGCGTGATCGTTTTCGTTCAAGTCATCCTTCGATTGCTGGCCGACTTGGTCGGCCTGATCGCGCTGTCGTCAGACCTCGGCGATCCGTCGAAGCGGAGAACCTCTTTCTTCGTCGCGAACTTGCGCTGTACCAAGAGCGCGGCGTCAAGCCAAGGCGCGTTGACGCCGCGACGCGGGTGTCGCTGGCGTTGCTTTCCCGGCTCTTTGACTGGCGCGACGCCCTGGTCGTGGTGCGGCCCGAGACGTTGATCCGCTGGCACCGAGCAGGCTGGCGTCTGTTCTGGCGCTGCAAGTCAAGACCGGGACGCCCGCCGATTCCGCTGGAACTGCGCCAACTGATCCGGCGCATGGCCACGGAGAATCCGCTGTGGGGCGAGGAGCGGATTGCCAACGAATTGCTGCTGAAGCTCGGTTTGCGGGTCTCGCCGCGTACCGTTCGCAAGTACATGCCGAAGCGACCGCCGGGTCGGCCGCGCGGTGATCAGCGTTGGTCGACTTTCCTGCGCAATCACGCACGCGCGATCGTCGCCTGCGACTTCTTCGTGGCGGTCACGGCGACATTCCGACTGTTCTACGTCTTGGTGCTGATCGAGCACGGCTCCCGTCGCCTGGTGCACTTCAATATTACCCAACATCCGACCGCGGCCTGGACGCTGCAACAACTGCGGGAAGCGATCGGCTGCGGGGATGCTTATCAATACCTTCTCCACGATCGCGACAGCATCTTCGCGCCGAACCTGGATGAGTCGATCAGGCGACTCGGGCTGACGGTGCTGAAGTCACCACCGCACAGCCCCAAGGCCAACGCGATCTGCGAGCGCGTGATCGGAACGATTCGACGTGAATGTCTGGACTGGCTGATTCCCATATCGGAATTGCACCTGCGATCGGTGCTCAAAGCGTGGATGATCCATTACAACGAGGCGCGTCCGCACATGGCGTTGGGCCCGGGTGTCCCTGATCCGCCACCGGCGGCCGTGCAACCGGCGACTCCGCCTTCCCGTCATCAAATCGGCGGGCGCTTGGTGCTGCGCGTCAAATCGATACTGGGCGGCTTGCATCACGAATATTCGCTCGCGCCCCAATTGGCCTGATCGAATACTTGCGGAGCACAGCCCGTCGCCTATGGCTTGCTGGTTTGGATCGAGGGCGCCTGCGATTGGGAACTCAACCGCCGCGCCGGCCACGTCTACGAGCTGCTGCCGCCCGAGGCCGCGATTGACCCGTCCGAGGACGAAGTCAGCATCAAGGCCGCAATCGTGCTGCGCGACCAGTTCGCCCAGGACCCCCCGGCCGTGCGCGAGTTCTTCGATGCGCTGGTGGACTTGCTCACCGGCGTCGGACGCACGCAATAGGCGCCAACCGGGATTTTCCGCTACCCCGGCGCTACCCCGCCCAAAAACGAAAACGGCCTGCCCGAAGGCAAGCCGTTGATTTATTTGGTTGCGGGGGCAAGATTTGAACTTGCGACCTTCGGGTTATGAGCCCGACGAGCTGCCAGACTGCTCCACCCCGCGACAGGATTGTAAGTATATCGGAGACGCGCCCATGGCGTCAAACGGAAGCCGGAAACGCGACGACGTGATCTATCGCCAGCCGGATGCCTATCTTCTCGCCGATGGCGTGGTCGTGGTGCGACGGCACGAGCGAAAGCACGTGTGTCCCTGAAGCAAGCGTTAACGTGTAGAGAAACTCAGCGCCCCGAAACGCCTTTTTCGCGACCTCGGCATGCCATGGGCTCGCGTCGTCGTGCACGATGTCGTCTGGCCGGAGGAGCACGTCCACCGCGCCGCCGTCGACGACCGGCGCCGGGAGCAAGGTGTCGAGTTCTCCCAGTTCGGTGGCGAGTGTGTGCGGTCCCGCGACTACCCCGCGCAGGAAGACGCCCTGCCCTATGAAATCGGCGACGAAGCGCGTTGCCGGCTCGTGGTACAGGCTGTACGCGGTGTCCCACTGCTCGATTCGCCCCTGGTACATGATGCCGATCTCGTCGGCGAGCGCGAATGCCTCGTGCTGATCGTGCGTGACGAGAATCGCCGTGGTACCGCTGGCCTTGATGATGTCGCGCACCTCGAGCGACAGCCGCTCGCGCAAGTCGGTGTCGAGGTTGGAGAAAGGTTCGTCGAGCAGCAGCAGGTCCGGCTCCGGCGCGAGCGCGCGGGCCAGCGCCACGCGCTGCTGCTGGCCGCCGGAAAGCTCGTGCGGATACGTGTCGCCGGCGCCCGAAAGGCCGACCAGTGCCAGCATTTCATCTGTTCGCGCGCGCGCTGCGGACGATGGGCGCCGGCCGAAGCCGAACCCGACGTTGCCGGCCACCGTAAGATGGGGAAACAGCGCGAAGTCCTGGAACACCATCCCGATGCGCCGGTTCTCCGGCGGCGTGAGTCGATCGGGCTGCGAGACGACGCGACCCGACAGCGCGATCGTGCCGCCCGCGATCGCTTCGAAGCCGGCGAGACAGCGCAATACGGTCGTCTTGCCGCAGGCGGATGGGCCCAGCAGGCAACCGATTCTGCCTTCGGCGAGCGTGAAGTCGAGACCGCGAACGACACGATTCGCGCCATACGAGTGCTCGAGCTTGCGGACTTCGACCGAGGCTGCCACGGCGCGAGTTTAACCTGTGGCGGAAGTGCCCCGTGGTGTCCGCGCCCGCCCGGCCGCCCGAAGGGCGCTGACTGCCCCCGCGGGGGCAGCGAACGCAGTGAGCGTGGGGGCCGTTCAACTGCCCGCCCCGTCGCCCGAAGGACACTGACTGCCCCCGTGGGGGGAGCGAGCGTGGGGGCCGTTCATCCTAGACACTCCGGCCCGACCGCCGCGCGGCATTGCCGCGGTCGAGCTCCCGCAGCTTGTCCGCCATCGCCGGGCCCATGAAGATCTGGGGGTCCGAGGGTGGCGCGAACGCACCGGCCTTTTCGCGCGCGGTGACCTGTCCCCGCGCAGCCTCGAACGCAGCCAGCAGCGACTCGGAATGCGCGAGCCCGTGCTGGAACAGGGCCTCGCCGAAGAAGGTGGCGTCGCTGCGGTGGCCGCAACCGAAGGAGGCGCGATTCGCGGCTGACGCAGTGAGAACGAGCGTGTTGTCGTCCTGCAGTGCTTCGATGAAGCCGCCGGAGTAGCACGCGGAGACGACGACGATTCGCCACTTGATGCCGGCTCCATCGAGAAGGCCCCGGAGCGCGGGTGCCGTGAGGGGCGCCAGTTCGAGCGGTGGCAATGCGACCTCGAGCACATGCCGTCGGCTGCCGTGGCTTGCCAGGTAGATCATCACGACGTCCTGTTCGGCATCGATGGCGGCGCCGATTTCATTCAGCGTCTCGCGCAGGTTCGTCACGGTGGCAGCGGGCGATTCGAGCAGCGTCCGCGGATTGTTGATGAGCGCCAGCGAGCGCCCCTCCGTGCCCCAGCGCTCGTCCATCACGCGCTGCGCGGCAAGCACATCCTTGCGAAACACATCCTCGCGCGCATCGCCGGCGAAGCCGACGAAGTAGAGGTCCGTGACGTCCGGCCGCTCGTCGTCGAGGTTGGAGAGCGCCTCATCGAGCAGATGCTGCTGCGCCGCGAGCACCGGCTCCGAAGCGGGGTTCGGAAAGCGGGGATCGGCGCCCTGGGCCGACGGTTCCTTCCACCAGGAGTCGTTGGGCGCGATCGCCGACGCGAACCACATCGGCGCTATCAACGCGAGCCCGCCCGCCAACGCGCGCCACCAGCGCCCGGGCCCAATCGGGGCGAGCGCCAGCGCGACCGAGCGCGCCGCCAGCGCGAAGGCCCACAGGATCATGACCGCCTCGAACACCGCCCAATGAATCTCCCAGGCCGGAGTGGCGTCGAACGCCGCGCCCGGCACGACGCGCAGGATCTGCAACACCGGAAAGCCGGATAGCAGCAACACCGGCAACGCGAGCACGAACGCGCGCTGCCCGAACGCGAGCGCAAGCACCGCCGCCGTGAGCAGCAGGATCCCCGCGCCGAAGATCTCGTTGCCAAGGCCGAACCACGTGAAGTAGCCATCGGCTCCGTAACGGAGCCAGTCGATGCCGAGATCGATCACTGCCGACACCACGAGCAGCAGGAGCAGCTGCACGAGGTCGATGCGGAAGGCAAGCCGCGAGACCGGCAGCAAGCAGGCGAGCCGCAAACCGGCGACCAAATTGCGTACGAGAGAGGTGAAATGGTGGCTCATGTTCAAAGGCCGAACGCCGCGCGCGGACGGTACCCGCCCGCCCGGCGGATCGCGTCAGGCGGCCGCTCCTGCGTGAGCCGCGATGTACGCCTTCACGCGGTCGACCTCGTGGGGCAGCACCGTGCAATGCTGCGGTCGTTGCTCGAGGTCCGCGTAGGCGGCAGGACGCGTCGGTTCGCGATCGAGGGCTTCCTTGATTGTCGCGCTGAATTTTGCCGGGAGCGCCGTCTCGATGCAAACAAGCGGAACCCGCCGGTCGCGGCGCTCGCGCCCGACCTTGAGGCCGTCGGCCGTATGCGGATCGACGATGACGCCATGACGCGCGTGCGTGCGCCGGATCGTCGCGATGCGATCGGCATGGGTGCTCACGCCCGACACGAACCCGGACGCCGCCACCCGCGCCCAGTGCGGCGCGCCGGCAAGCTCGAAGCCCCCCTCACGCTCGATGTGCGCCCACAGCGCACGCAGCACCGCGGGGTCGCGGCCGACCATGTCGAACACGTAGCGCTCGAAATTCGAGGCCTTCGAGATGTCCATCGACGGGCTCGACGTCGCGCGGGTCTCGGCGGTCCGCCGCGGGCGGTAGCACCCCGTCCGGAAGAACTCGTCGAGCACGTCGTTCTCGTTGGTCGCGAGTATCAGCCGGCGGATCGGCAGACCCATCTCGCGGGCGACGTGCCCGGCGAGGATGTTGCCGAAATTGCCGGAAGGCACCGCGAAGTCGACCGGCTCGCCGTGCGCCTTGGTCACCGCGCGATAGCCGGCAAAATAGTAGACGACCTGCGCGGCGACGCGCGCCCAGTTGATCGAGTTGACGGTGCCGATCGCGTAACGCGCCTTGAACGCGGCGTCGCCCGAGACCGCCTTCACGATATCCTGGCAATCGTCGAACACGCCCTCGATCGCGATGTTGTGGATATTCGCATCGGCGAGCGAGTACATCTGCGCCTGCTGGAACGGGCTCATCCGTCCCTTGGGCGACAGCATGAAGACGTCGATGCCGCGCTTGCCGCGCATCGCGTACTCGGCCGAGCTGCCCGTGTCGCCGGAGGTCGCCCCCAGGATGTTCAGCCGGCGGCCGCCCTTTGCGAGCGTGTACTCGAACAGGTTGCCGAGCAGCTGCAAGGCGATGTCCTTGAACGCCAGCGTCGGCCCGTTCGACGCGTGCAGCAGGTGGACACCCAGCTCCAGCGTCGTGACCGGCACGATCGCGTCGCTGCCGAACGTCGCCTTCGTATAGGTCCGGTCGATGAGCGCCTTGAGGTCGACTGCCGGAATGTCGGTGCAGAAGCGCGACAGCACGGCGAACGCGAGCTCGGGATACGGAAGGCCGCGCAACGCGACCTGCTCCGCGTCCGTCAGGTGCGGGTAGGATCGCGGCACCGCGAGGCCGCCGTCGGGGGCGAGGCCCTCGAGCAGGATCGCCGAGAACGGCTGCGGCGCATCGGCCCACGCGCCGCGCGTGCTGACGTAGCGCATCAGTTGAGCTCTTCCAGCCGGATGCGCACGACCTTGCCGTTGACCGTCGGCAGCGCCTCGATTCCCGCCATCGCGGCGACCACCTGCTTCTCGATGCAGGTGTGCGTGAGCAGGATGATGTCGGTCTGGTCCTCGCCTTCGGAGGGCTCTTTCTGGATCATCGCGTCGATCGAGATTTCGCGGTCGGCGAGGATGCGCGTGATGTCTGCGAGCACGCCGGGCTTGTCCAGCACGCGCATGCGCAGGTAGTAGCTCGTCTCGACTTCCCCCATCGGCAGGAATGGCAGGCTTGAAAGCTGGTCCGGCTGGAAGGCGAGATGCGGCACGCGGTGCTCGGGATCAGCGGTGTGCATGCGCGTCACGTCGACGAGATCGGCGATCACGGCGCTCGCGGTGGGCTCGGCACCCGCCCCGGCGCCGTAGTAGAGCGTGGCGCCAACTGCATCCCCTTTCACCAGCACCGCGTTCATCACGCCCTCGACGTTGGCGATCAGCCGCTTCGATGGAATCAGCGTCGGATGCACGCGCAGCTCGATGCCGGCGGGCGTGCGCCGGGTGATGCCGAGCAGCTTGATCCGGTAGCCGAGCTCCTCCGCGTACCGGATGTCCTCGCCCGTCAGCTTCGAGATGCCCTCGGTGTAGACCTTGTCGAACTGCATCGGCACGCCGAACGCGATCGCCGACATGATCGTCAGTTTGTGCGCAGCGTCGATGCCCTCGATGTCGAAGGTGGGATCGGCCTCGGCGTAGCCGCGCGCCTGCGCCTCGGCCAGCACCGTCGCGAACGGCGCGCCCTTCGCACGCATTTCGGACAGGATGAAGTTGGACGTGCCGTTGATGATGCCGGCAATCCACTCGATGCGGTTGGCGGTGAGCCCCTCGCGCAGCGCCTTGATGATCGGGATGCCGCCCGCCACGGCGCCTTCGAAGGCGACCATCACGCCCTTCGCGTGCGCCGCCGCGAAGATTTCGTTGCCGTGCCGCGCGAGCAGCGCCTTGTTGGCGGTGACGATGTGCTTGCCGTTCGCGATCGCCTGCAGGATGAATGTGCGCGCGGGCTCGAGCCCGCCGATCAGCTCGATGACGATGTCGATGTCCGGATGCGCGAGCACCACCGCCGCGTCGTCGGTCAGGTTCACGCCACCGGCGCCTTGCGTGACTTCGCGCGCCCGATCCAGCGCCCGCTCCGCGATCCACGTGATCCGGATCGGCCGGCCCGCGCGGCGTGCGATCTCCTCCTCGTTGCGTCGCAGCACGGTCCACGTGCCCAGCCCCACCGTGCCCAGTCCGAGCAGGCCGACTTGCAGCGGCTTCATCTGCGCACCCGCCATCGTTATGACCTCAGTGCCCGCCCGGCCGCCCGAAGGGCACTGTGCGCCCCCTCGGGGGGCAGCGAACGCAGTGAGCGTGGGGGCCGTTCATCTCAGCAATCCGTCGTCCCGAAACATCTGCTTCAAACCCCGCACCGCCTGGCGCGTTCGGTTTTCATTCTCGATCAGCGCGAACCGGACGTATTCGTCGCCGTACTCGCCGAAGCCGATCCCCGGCGACACGGAGACCTTCGCCCGCGCGAGGAGCTGCTTCGTGAACTCGAGCGAGCCGGCGGCGCGATACGGCTCGGGGATGCGCGCCCACACGTACATCGACGCCTTCGGGTTGTCGACCTTCCACTCCGCTTCGTGCAACCCCTTCACCAGCACGTCGCGGCGCTTCTGGTACTTCATCGCTATCTCCGCGACGCAGTCCTGCGGTCCCTCGAGCGCGGCGATCGCGGCGACCTGGATTGGCGTGAATGTGCCGTAGTCATGGTAGCCCTTGATCCGCGCCAGGGCGGACACGAGATCCCGGTTGCCGACCATGAAGCCGATGCGCCAGCCCGCCATGTTGTAGCTCTTCGACATCGTGAAGAACTCGACGGCGACCTCGCGCGCACCTTCCACCTGCATGATCGACGGCGCTTTCCAGCCGTCGAACGTGATGTCGGCGTAGGCAAGGTCGTGGACGACCCAGATGCCGTACTGCTTCGCCAGGGCGACAATCTTCTCGAAGAACGGCAGCTCGACGCACTGGGCGGTCGGATTCGACGGGAAATTGATGATCAGCATCTTCGGCTTCGGGAAGAGCGTGTGGATCGCGCTCTCCAGTTCCGCGAAAAAATCCACGTCCGGCGTGATCGGCACGTGCCGTATGTCGCCGCCGGCGATCACCGGTCCGTAGATGTGGATCGGGTAGCTGGGATTGGGCACCAGCACCGTGTCGCCGCGACCCAGCGTCGCCAGCGCCAAGTGCGCGATGCCTTCCTTCGAGCCAATGGTCGAGATCGCCTCGGTCTCCGGGTCGAACGCCACCCCGTATCGGCGCTCGTACCAGTGGCAGATCGCCCGGCGCAGGCGCGGAATGCCCTTCGACACCGAATAACCGTGCGTGTCCGGCCGGTTGACGGTTTCGATCAGCTTGTCGACGATGTGCTGCGGCGTCGGGCCGTCGGGATTGCCCATTCCGAAGTCGATGATGTCCTCGCCGCGGCGGCGGGCGGCCATCTTGAGTTCCGTCGTGATGTTGAACACGTACGGCGGCAGGCGCGTCAGGCGCGCGAATTCCTTTTCGGGGGAGACGGACATGCGGTTCTTTCGGCGTAGGCGCCCGGAACCGTCCGAGCGACGTGAAAGCGTTGAGGGGCTACAATCGTAACCAATTCGTGGACTTACCGCAATGCACAAGACCCAGTGAAATTTCACCTTGCCACGACCAGCGGCAACATTGTCACCGGCGTCGGCCCCGGCTGGGTGCGCATCGGCGCGACCGAATATCGCGAGAGTCTCGTGCTGACTCCGGAAGCGGTCGCCACCGGCTGGGCGACTTCGGGCTTCGACGGGCTTGGCGAAGCCGACTTCGCGCATCTGCTTTCCTACAAGCCCGAGGTCGTGCTGTTCGGTGCCGGATCGGCGATCCGCTTTCCTCACCCACGCCTCATCCGCGCGCTGACTGAAGCGCGCGTCGGGCTCGAGGCGATGGATACGCCGGCCGCGTGCCGGACGTTCAACATCCTCGCGGCGGAGGGTCGTGCCGTCGTGGCGGCATTGCTGGTGACGTGAGCGCCGGGGCCGGCGTTCGTGGCGCAATTACTGGCACACCGTTCCGGGTGCACGAAAAACATAACGCGTGATGGCCTTGGTCTGCAGCACGACTTCCGTCCGATCATTCACCTCGTACGTGAAACTCGCAGCGTTGCCATTCGCGAAGGTAATCGTCGCCGTGCCGGCCTCCGTGCGCGTTACCGCATTCGGGTTGAAAGGGATGGCATTGAACGCCGGCCCGCTCGTCCGGATCAGCGCGCCCGTATAGGCGCTCGCGCCCACCTTGCCGAGCGTCGCGGACAGCCACATCGGCGTGCCGTCGACATCGTAGGTGAACCAGGTCGCGAAGATTGTGTCCCCCTGGTGCGTCAGGTTGACGCCCCACCCTGACTCGGACTCAGCCGGCGCCGCGTACCAGAGGTCCTGGTAGTTGGCGGCGAGCGCCAGATTCGGCTGGCCGCCAAACGTGCACGTCGGAAGCGGGCCAAAGACCTGCCGCGTGACCGACTTGGTCTGCGTGATGCCGTTCACTGTATACGCGAAGCTGCCGTTATTGCCGTCAATGAACGTCAGCGTCCCGCCGCCCACCGGCATGCGCTGGACCTGCGCCGGGTCGAACGGTACGGCGCTGTAGGCTGGCCCCGTCGTCCGGTACAGCGTGCCGGTGAACGTGTTCGCTCCGCTCCGCTCCGCCGTCATCGAAAGCCACCACGCCCGGCCATTGGCATCGTAGGTGAACCAGGTGGCGAAAATCACGTCGCCCTGGTGCGCAAAATTGATGCCCCAGCCAGCCTCTGAGCCGGCCGGCGCGTTCCACCAGAGCCCCTGGACGTTCAAGGGGCTAACCGGCTTCGGCAAGCCCAGCGCAGCGGCCACGGCCGCGCCGGCATCGAGCATCCCGGCGCCGCAGGTTGCCGTCGTGCAGTAGCACTGAAACTGGTCGACCGGCGTCGACCCGTTGAACTGGGGCGCAGTGCATTGCGGCACTGGCGTGCCGTCGCCGTTGTCACCGCCCGTGGTCGGAAACGGTCGCGCCGTGTTCCGCAGCAACGTGCGCAAGGCCGATGGCGCGAGCGCCGGCTGGGCCGACAACATCAACGCCGCCGTGCCCGCTACCAACGGCGCCGAGAAGCTCGTGCCCAGCGAATAGTTGAAACTGTCCGTATAGATCGAACCGCCGGCCGCGTCGGTCAGGGGCGTCGTGGCCCCCGCATTGGACGTCGTCAGGATCGGAAAACGACAGGGATCGCCGAGCCCGACATCGACGCAATTTCCCGCGGGTGCGCTCAGCGCGATTTCGGACCCAAGATCGGAAAAGCCGACCTTGGTCCCGACGTGCCGCAGTCCACCCACGGCGATGACGCCGGGGCAGTTCGCCGGCGTGCTGACCGCATGCCCGGCACTGTTGCCGGCCGACGCCACCACCACCGCGCCGAGTGCGGTGATCTCGGTCAGTGCATCGCGATACGCCGCCTCGCAGGCGCCGTCACCTCCAAGGCTGAGATTGAGCACCCGCGCGGGGGTCGGATTGACGGGTAAGCCGGCCACGGGGAGGCCCGCCGCCCAGCGCATCCCGGCGATGATGTCCGAATCGAATCCACCGCACTTGCCCAGCGCCCGTACCGGCAACACGCGTACGTTCCGTCCCACGCTGGCCATGCCGCGGCCGTTGTTCGTCAATGCGCCGATGAGGCCGCTGATCTGCGTGCCATGCCATGAGCTGCCTTCCGATGTATCGCTGCAATCCTCGAAGGGCCCGCCGACCTTCCGGATTTCGTCCAGCGTGACCCAGTCGCCGGGATCGGAGGCGTCGGCATCACGGCCGTCGCCGTCATTGGCAGTGTCGACATCGCTGATCATGTCATAGCCCGGAAGAAGATTGCCGCCGGCTGCGACGCGCAAGAGGTCCGGATGGTCGAATCGCACGCCCGTGTCGATCACCGCCACCACAATGCCCGAATTGCCCGTCGTATAGTTCCACGCCGTTTCAGCGTCGAGTGAAGACTGCACTTCGCCCGCCGGGGCACGCAGGTACCACTGGCCGGTCACCGGGCCGCCTGCGCCACCGCCGACCGCCGGTCCCGCAAGGTACAACGGGTCGTTCGGCGCGGCGAGACGGCGGCGACGCTGGTCCGGTACCGCATACTCGACGTCGCTCTCGCGGGACAGGCGCGACGCCAGCTCACGCGACGTCATGCCACCGGCTCGGATCACGTGCGTGCGATCGGCAACCTCGGCGCCTGCTCGCAACAGCAGGCCGAGGCGCCGGCCGAGCGCCTGGGCGTCGACCCGCGGCCCCTCGGCAGCGAGCGCCAGCCGGCGCAGCAGTGGCGAATCCGCCTTGTATTTGACGATCACGCGCGCGTCGTCAGCGACTGTCGCGGTCTGCGCGGCGGAGGGCGCGGCCAGCAGCGCAACCGCCGCCAAGCACGCCAGTGCAACCGGCGTCAAAGTTTTCCGTGGGCTCAAATTCACGATTCCGGTCGGTACTGAGTTCGGTCGAACGTCCCGCCGATCATGTCAGAGCGCGCGAACCGGCTTTGGTTCGTCGCGCCGTGCGGCGTACGCTGTCCAGACGTCAGGGATCGGCCTTCCGCCAGACGGAGGCGAGCCACGGCTGCTGCTCGCGCGGCAGGCCCGGCGGGCGGAAATAGTGGGTGATCTCCTCGAAACCGGCGGCTGTGCCGTAGGCACGCCACTTCGCCGGGTCATGGTAGACACCGTACCGCCCGCGATTCCAGCCCTCCTCGCCGCGCCCGTGCGGATTGGAGCTGAAAAGGATTCCACCAGGCTTCAGCGCCGCACGCAATTCCCGCAACACGCGCGGCAGTTCCCGGCTCGGCACGTGAAACAGCGACGCATTGGCGAACACGCCATCGAAACGGGCAGCGGGCAGGTCGAGCTGCAGGAAGTCCTGCTGCCAAACCTCGCAGCCGCTATGGGCGCGCGCCATGGCCGCGAAACGCGCCGCTCCGTCCAGGCCGATGGCCGTGTGGCCAAGCGCGGCGAAGGTCCGCAGATCCCGTCCGGGACCGCAACCGAAATCGAGGAGGGTAAACGGCGGCTCGCCTGCGAGGTGGGCGAGCAACGCCGCGACGTTCTGGCTCACGTCGTGCGCGCGCGTGCCTTCCCAGAAACCGTCGGCGCGCTCGTTGTAGTGTGCGAGCGTCCGATCGGCAATCGCGTCATCCGCAGGCGGATGCTCGGGTACGTCCGGGGGCATCGCTACACCGAATACCGTCGTACTGCGGCCTCGTCCCAGGCCACGCCGGTGCCGAGCGCGCCCGCCACGCTCGTCATGCCGTCGACGACGGCGAGCGGCTCCGCCAGGATCGGGTTCCACCAGTCCGCGTATTCGAGCCAGTGCGCCGTCGGCGTGACGCACAAGAGCTGCGCGCTGATCTCCGGCCACAGATGGTTCGACACCCGGATACCCTTCGCCTGCGCGAGCGCCGCCGCGCGGAGCCAGCCGGAAACGCCGCCGATTTTCATCACGTCGGGCATCACGTAATCCGACGCCCGCGCGTCGAGCGCATGCTGCATGTCGAGCGTTCCCCACCAGTTCTCCCCGCACTGGATCGGCGTCGCGGCCTCGTGCGCGACGAGCGCATGCCCCGCATAGTCGTGCGCGAGGGTCGGCTCCTCGACCCATGCGAGTCCTTCGGCATCGAGCACGCGCATCCTCTGCACGGCCTCGACGGGCGTCAGGCACTGGTTGTAGTCGACCATGATCGACACCTTGTCGCCGACCGCGCTCCGCATCGTGCGGATGACGGCAACGTCCTCCTGCACCGTCGGATAGCCGATCTTGGCCTTGATGCCGGTGAACCCCCGTGTGGCCCAATCCTCGGCCACCTGCGCCGAGCGCAGGGCGCCGTCGTAACCGACCGCACCGTACGCGGGGAAGGATTTCTCGCTGCCTCCAAGGAGCATCACCAACGATGTGCGGTGGCTGCGCGCCAGCGCGTCCCACAACGCCATGTCGATCGCCGCCAGCGCGATGCCGACGAGACCCTGGGTGCCCAGCAGCCGGAAGCGCCGCGCGAGTTTCTGCTCGATCTCGACCGGAGCAAGCGGCTCGCCGTCGATCAGTGTCGCGACGTTGCGGATCAGCTCGGCAACCGGCTGCAGCGCCAGCGGCGTATAGGTGAACACGACGCTGTGGCCGACGAGGCCGTCGTCGAACAGCGCGTCCGTCAGCACCAGCGGCGACTCGGCTACGGCGCCGCTCGCTGTCTGGTGCGGCTCGCGCATCGGCACGCGCACCGCGCGCACGGTGAGGCGGCGCAGCTTCGGTGCGGGGTCGTTCGCCTTGTAGGTGCCCTTTCCTGGCATTGCCGTTGCCATCGTGGCCATGTCGCGTGCTATTCGCCCATCTGCAGCAGCGTACCGCGATTGCGTGCGTCGCGCATCGCCCAGGCGAAGACCGCGGCGCCGAGCGCGAGGTAGCCGGCATTCAACGCCACCGCGGCCCAGAAATGGTCCCAGCGGAAAGCACCGGCCTGCAGCACGCCCCGCATTCCCTCGAAGACGTGCGCAGACGGGATCGCCCACGCTATCGCCTGGAGCCAGGACGGCAGGACCGCGATCGGATAATAGACCCCCGAAATCGGCGCGATGACGAAGATCGCCGCCCACGCAAGTTCCTCGGCGCCGAGGCCCAGCCGCAGGATCATCCCGGACATCGCGAGCCCGATCGCCCAGCCGAACACGAGGAGATTCGCGAAAAACGCGATCAGCGGAACGCCGAGCGAAAAGATCGAGAAGCGGAACATCAGGTACGCGAAGACGCATGCCCCCCCGACGCCGATCAGCGCGCGCGCGACGCTGACCGCAAGTTGGCCCGCGATGTACTCGGGCAGAGTCAGCGGCGAGACGAACAGGTTGCCCAGGTTGCGCGCATAGAATTCCTCGATGAACGTCAGCGACACGCCGAGCTGGCCGCGGAAGAGGACGTCCCAGAGCAGCACGGCGCCGATGAAGAATCCCGGTGCGTCCCGGAGAAAGTCGTTGGTCGGCGCAAGGTAGAGCGTGACGAAGGCCCAGACGATCATCGTCACCGTCGGGTAGTACATCATCGAGACGATGCGCGTCCACGACTTGAGGATCAGGTAGGCGTGCCGGCGCAGCACGCCGCGTACGCGCCGCGCGGACGCCGCCACGCCCGTGTGGCGAGGCAGAATCATCATGGGCGTCATGCGGTGGATTCCTCCACCGCGCCGCCGGCGAGGCGCTCGTCCGCGCGGCCGCGCGCGATGTCGAGAAACACCTCTTCCATGTTGCCGCGGCCGTAGCGCGCGATCAGGGCGCCGGGCGAGCCCTGATCCACGACAACCCCGGCGCGCAGCATGATCACGTCGTCGCACAGCCGCTCGACCTCGCCCATGTGGTGCGAGGCCAGCAGCATCGTGCAGCCGGTGCGATGCTGGTAGCGCTCGAGGTAGGTGCGCATCCGGTCGCCGATGTCCGGGTCGAGCGAGGCGGTCGGCTCGTCCAGCAGCAGCACGTCCGGTTCGTTAAGCACCGCCTTGGCGAGCGACACCCGCGTGCGCTGCCCGGCCGAAAGGCTGCCGTAGGGCCGCGCGAGCAGGCCGGCGATGTCGCAATCCGCGGCGACGGCCTCGATGCGCACCCGGGCCCGACGCACGCCGTAGAGATCCGCGAATACGGCCAGGTTCTCGCGGACGGTGAGCCGCTTGGGCAGGTCCACGTAGGGCGACGTGAAATTCATCCGCGGCAACACGCGATGGCGATCGGACGGCATGTCCGCGCCGAGCACCGTGGCGCGCCCCGACGTGGGGGTCAGCAATCCGAGCAGCATGGACAGCGTGGTCGTCTTGCCCGCGCCGTTGCCGCCGAGCAGCGCCGTCGTCGTTCCACGCCGCACCGCGAACGAGACCCCCCGCACCGCCACGACCGTACCGTAGGACTTGGCGAGGTCGACGACGACGATTGCGGAGTCGACCGCCCGGTTCAGCACTGGATCGTCTGCTTGCAGTATTGCGCGAGCTCACGCACGACGGCCCGCGCCCCCACCGGACGTCGCGCCGTGCCCTGGCCGTGGTCGAGCGCCAACCTGAACTCGTATTTCGTGAAGAATGCCTCGAACTGTTCGGCGCCCACCGTGCCCAGCGCGGCCAGGCCGTCCGTCGTCGCATCGTATTCGAGCAGGATGGCGGCGAGCGGCTGCGGTGCGGGCCCCGCCAGCACCCGCGCGCCGGAGGCCGGATCGTAGACGCTGTGGTCGGCGCAGCAGTGAATGACCTGGGCGTCGGAGGTCGCCGAGCGTTGCGGCTGGTACCGGATGAACGACACTTCGCGTGTCGGGTACGCAAGCTTGTGCGCGCAGATCGCGGAAAACGCGACGATCATGCGCGCGGGTCCCACGCCGCCACTCCAGGCGTAGGTTGTCCCGTCGTCGCGGCGAAGCGTGGCCGTGTTCGCGACGGGTCGACCCAGCTTGAGCAGGAAGCACGGCGTGCCGACGAATGGATAATGAAAGAGGTAATTGGTCTCGGCGACGATCGCACGCGCCTTCAGCGGCGCGCCGTGGACATCGACGAGTTGCGCCCGATCGTAGAGTCGCGGCGCCGCGTCCGCCCAGGCGGGCAGTGCCACGAGGCCCGCCGTGCCGGAGATTGCCACGCACGTTTCGAGAAACTGCCGTCGCTCCACGCCCCCTCCTCCAACCCCTGTTGCCATCGCGCCGGCCGGGACGGCGACGGCGGCGCGATCAAGCCGCTATTAGCTCGCGGATATGCTCCGCCGCGCTGCGGCCGAGCGCCGAAAGCGCGTAACCGCCCTCCAGCGTCGACACGATCCGTCCCAGCCCATGCTTCGTCGCCACCGCAATGAGCTCTCGCGTCACCCATGCGTAGTCCGCTTCCGTGAGATTGAGTCCCGCGAGAGGATCCTCGCGATGCGCATCGAATCCCGCCGAAATGTAGATGATCTGCGGGCGGTGCCGGTCGAGCGCCGGCAGCCAACGGTCACGCACGGCATCGCGGAATCCGTCGCTGCCAGTACCCGCGGCGAGCGGAACATTGACCATGTTCGCGGCCGGATTGTCGAGGCCCGAGTAGGGATAGAGCGGGTGCTGGAAGGTCGAGACCATCAGCACCCGCGGATCGGCCGAGAAGATGTTCTCGGTACCGTTGCCGTGATGCACATCGAAATCCACGATCGCCACGCGCTCGAGGCCATGGGCCGCCAGCGCGTGCGCGGCGCCCACCGCGACATTGTTGAACAGGCAAAAACCCATCGCGCGATCGCGTTCGGCATGATGACCGGGCGGGCGGACGGCGCAGAACGCGGTACTGCATTCACCGGACACGACGAGGTCGGTGGCGAGCACGACCGCGCCCGCCGCGTGGCGTGCGGCCGTCAGCGAATGCGGGTTCATCGCCGTATCGGGATCGAGAAAATGGAGGCCGCTCGTCGGACTCTCGACCTCGATCGTGGCGATATAGTCCTGGCCGTGGACCCGGGCGATTTCCTCGGCGGATGCCGCCGGCGCCGAATAGTGACACAGATAACTGTCAAGTCCGGTGCTGATGAGCCTATCTCCGATCGCGTGCAGCCGGTCGGGACATTCGGGATGGTAGGGTCCCATGTCGTGCAGCAGGAACGACGGATGGGTGATGTACGCAGTGGGCATGGCGTTTGCTTCTGCAACAGGGTCGGGTTCTGCACAGCAACGCTGTGCGGCGGTCGGACGCCCGACGGCCTCCGCATCCCGACGGGTGGAGTTTAGCCCGTGCCCGACGGGGATGACCAGCCTTCGATTACAGGATAATGTGCCGGGCTACGGCACCAGAGCCGGGGAAGAAGAGCCATGACCGTACGTCCGCTGAGCCAGACCAATGTCCCGATTGCCGAGCGCCTGGCCGGCGTGCTGGCACAGCTCGACCGGATCGTGGTTGGCAAGCGGGACCCGCTGCGGCTCGCGTTCGCCTGCCTTCTCGCGCGCGGCCACCTGCTGATCGAGGACATTCCGGGCGTCGGCAAGTCGACGCTCGCACAGGCGCTCGCGACGACCCTCGGCCTCAAATATGCACGCGTGCAGTTCACGAGCGACCTGCTGCCGGCCGACGTGCTCGGCGTGTCGATCTTCGACACGGAGACCCGCTCGTTCCGGTTTCATCCGGGCCCGATCTTTCACTCCGTCGTGCTCGCCGACGAGATCAACCGCGCGCCCCCCAAGACACAGAGCGCGCTGATGGAGGCCATGGAAGAGCGGCAGGTCTCGCAGGACAGCGAGACGCGCAAGCTGCCCGACCCGTTTTTCGTCATCGCCACGCAGAATCCCGTCGAGCAGATTGGCGCTTATCCGTTGCCGGAATCACAGCTCGACCGTTTCCTGATGGCCATCGAGATCGGCTACCCCGAGCCGGCGGCCGAGCGCGAGCTCCTCGTGAGCGGAGACCGGCGCGTGCAGGTGGCAACGCTACCGGCGCTGGCCGACCCGCCCACGCTGCTGGAGTGGCAACGCGAGGCCGCTGGCGTGCACGTCGCGCCGGCCCTGCTCGATTACGTGCAGGCGCTGCTGGCCGCAACGCGCGGCAATGTCGGCAGCGGCGCCGATGCCGGCGCGCGCCGCGGACTGTCGCCGCGCGCGGGCCTGCTCCTCGTCGCCGCCGCGCGCGCCTGGGCGCTGCTGGCCGGGCGGCCGATGGTGTTGCCCGAGGACGTGCAGGCGGTGTTCCCGTCGGTCGCGGGACATCGGCTGGCGGGCGGAGCCCGCGCGGGAGCGTTGCAGGCGCAGGCGCTGCTGCGTGGCGTCGCGTTGCCCTGACCGCTGTCCAGGTTCCAGTCCGGCCGGTGCCTGCGGTGCCGCCGCACGATCGCCCAAGCATCGTTTCCCCCATGCCCGCGTCCACCCTCACCCGCAGCGCCGCGGCGGTCATCGGTTCCTGGCGTCAAGACTACCTGCAGCGTTTGTTCCGCCATGCCCCAGGCGACCACGATCCGGTTGTCCTGCGCCACCGGCGAATCTACATCCTCCCGACGCGACGCGGCATCGCCTTTCTGGGAACGCTCGGGATCGCGGTGCTCACCTCGCTCAATTACTCGCTCTCGCTCGGCTTCGTCGTGACTTTCATGCTGGCCGGACTCATGTCCGCCGCGCTCGTCCACACGTTTCGCAATCTGTCGGGGATCGAGTTGCGTCCCCTTGCCGCCGGCGAGACATTCGCTGGCGCCGTCATGCCGTTCACGCTCGTGCTGGACGGCGGCGCGACGCCGCGCTACGCGATCACGCTCGGCGCTCGCGGCTGCTTGACCGTGACTGTCGATGTCGTGCCGGACGCGGCCTTGCCGGTCGCCCTCGAGCTTCTGACCCCGCGCCGCGGCAGGATCGTACTGGGCCGCATCACGCTGTCGTCCGATTTCCCGCTGGGGCTGTGGCGCGCGTGGGCGTACGTCCATTTTCCACTCGCCGGCATTGCCTTTCCGACACCGGAAATCGGGCCGCCTCCGCTCCCCAAGGGAGATGCCGGCCAGGATGATGTCGCGGTCGCGCGTGGTTCCGACGCCGATCTCGCCGGATTGCGCACTTATCAGCCGGGAGATACGCTGCAGCGCGTGGCGTGGAAGGCCGTCGCGCGCGGCGCCGGATGGCATACGAAGCAGTTCGAGGGCGGCGGCGGCGGCGGGCCGGTCAGTCTCCTCTGGGATTCGCTCCCCGCAACGCTGGGCCCGCAGGCACGGATCGCGCGCCTGACGGCGTGGGTGCTTGCCGCCGAGCGCGCGGCGAGGCCCTTCACTCTGATCGCTCCGGGCGTGGCGCTGGCTGTGGGGCAGGGACGCGAACACCGTCGGGCGGCGCTGACCGCGCTCGCACTGATGCCGGAACAAGACGTCGCCGGGCCCGCCCGAGACGCAAATGGCGCCCGCCTCGGGGACCGCGCAGTTGCGACAGCCGCAAGCGCGGGGGTCCGGTGAGGGCCGCCAACCTCTTCTTCAGCAGGCAACGCCGTGCGCCGCTCGCGGCAGGAGACGACACGCTGTCCACCAGCCAGATTCGGTGGCTGGGCTCGCTGTTGCTGGCCACGCAGCTGCCGATGCTGGCGTTCGTGCCACTCTGGATCGGCGGCCTCGGCGTAGCGCTCGTCGGCCTGCGCTTCATGCTCATCGCACGTGCCGCCAGGCGACCCGGCATGCCGCCGGAGATCATCCGGTCCTGGGTGCTCGGTGTCCTCGCGCTCGTCACCGCGATCGCGATCCGCAATGCAATGGGCTATTTCATCGGCCGCGATCCCTGTGTCGCCTTCCTGTTCATGCTGATCGGCATCAAATACCTCGAGACGCGGCGGGCGCGCGACGGAACCATGATCGTGTGCCTGGCGTGCCTGCTGATCATCACGCCGTACTTCTACAGCCAATCGCTGCTTGCCGCGGCGGCGACCATTCCGGCCATCGTCCTCCTCGGTGGCGCGCTGCAGGCACTTTCGCGGCCGGCCCAATTGCCGCCCCTGGCCGGCGGCTGGCGCACACCGCTGGGCGTGACGCTCAGGATGCTCGCGCAGGGGATACCGCTCGCCGCGATGCTGTTCCTCCTCTTTCCGCGCGTCCCGGGCCCGCTGTGGGGCGTCCCCGTCGACCACGCCGCCAGTTCTGGTCTCTCCGATCGCATGGCGCCGGGTCTTATCAGCGAACTCTCGCTGTCCGATGCCGTGGCCTTCCGTGTCGACTTCGACGGACCAGTTCCCCCACCGTGGATGCGCTATTGGCGAGGCCCCGTGCTGACGGACTTCGACGGGCGCGAGTGGACGCTGCCAGCGCAACGATCGCCCGGCACCTTCACCCGCGGTGACGGCCGAACCATTGCCTACACTGTCATGCTCGAGCCGCACTGGAAGCACTGGTTGTTCGCGCTCGATCTGCCGGCCAGCCTGCCGCAATCGACGGTGGACGCCGACGCCGCCGACAGGCGCACCGATGTCGACGCGGTGTTCACCCGCGATCAGCAGATGCTCGCGCGCGTGCCTGTCACACAGCCGCTGCGCTACCAGCAGTCCTCGACGCTGCGCGATGCCTATCCCGCGGTGCGGGGCCCCGAACTCCAACGGGAGATCAGCGACAATCTCCGGTTGCCGTCCGATGAGGGCCGGTCCAATCCGAAGACGCTCGGATTTGCGCGCACGTTGCGCCGCGACCATCGCGACGACCAAGCGTTCATCGACGCGGTGCTCGACTGGTTCCACAAGGAACAGTTCTTCTACACGCTGGCACCGCCGCTCCTCCGCGCCAATTCCGTGGACGGCTTCCTGTTCGATACCCGCCGTGGTTTCTGCGAGCATTACGCCGGCGCCTTCGTCGTGCTGCTGCGCGCGGCGGGAATCCCCGCGCGCGTTGTCACCGGCTACCAAGGCGGCACGATCAATCCGCACGGAAACTACATGATCGTGCGCCAGTCGGACGCACACGCCTGGGCCGAGGCGCTGGTCGGCGGGCAGTGGCGGCGTCTCGACCCGACCGCCGCGGTCGCGCCGTCGCGCATCCAGTTGGGCCTCGGCGGTTCGTTGCCCGACAGCGAGCCCATCCCGATGCTCGCGCGCCTCGACGAAACGTTTCTCAAGAGCCTGCAGCTGTCGTGGGATGCCATCAATCACGACTGGCGCCGCAACGTGATCGGCTTCAACTTCGACCGGCAGCGCTCGCTGTGGAGAGAATGGAATCTCGGTGTCCTGGCGCCATGGCAGGTCACGGCGGTCGTAGCGGCCATTGCGACGGCCTGGGTCGGCGCGCTACTGGGCTGGCTCGCGTGGCGGCGCCGACGCCAGGATCGCGCGCGCGCGCTTTGGGACTCGATGTGCGCGCGTCTGGCGCGCGCGGGTTTGCCGCGCGCGGCGCATGAAGGGCCGCTCGCCTATGCCGCGCGTGCGGCGGCGCGCTGGCCGCAATTCACAAAGGCGTTCCGTGTCATCGGTGATTCGTATGCGGAACTGCGTTACGGCCCGGTCGCAGCCCGCACCGATACGAATCTCGAGCGCGCCTCGGCACTCTGGCGACTGCGACGCGCGGTGCGGATCCTGCCGACGGCCGCGGACCTGCGCAAGGCAGCGGCGGCAACGGCCTAGCGCGCCGGCACGACGCGCCTCAGTGCCTGCCCGGCCGCCCGAAGGGCACTGACTGCCCCCGCGGGGGGCAGCGAACGTAGTGAGCGTGGGGGCCGTTCAACTCACAGCAGCGCGTCGCGATCGAGCCCTCGGCGCTTCAGGCGCGCGCGGAGCTTGTCGAGCGCCTCCGCCTGGATCTGCCGGACCCGCTCGCGCGTGACACCGATCTCGCGCGCGAGCTCCTCCAGCGTGGCCACCTCACGCTCGTTCAACCCGTATCGGCGCTCGATCACCGTGCGCTGCCGATCATTGAGCTCGGCGAGCCACATGCGCACCCAGGCCTCGATCTCGGTGTTGTGCAGCACGAGCTCGGGAGACAGCGTGTCGTCATCGATCAGACCGTCGCCTATCGACACGCCCCCATCGCGGTCCAGCGGCGCGTCGAGCGAGGTCATGCGTTCGTTGTAACGCAACACCTTGCGCACCTGCTCGACCGGCTTGCCGAGCAGATGGGCGACGTCTTCGAGTGCCACGTCGCGACCGTCCGGCTGGCCGTGCATTTCCAGATGCCGCAGCGCGCGCAGCACCACGTTCAGCTCCTTGACGACGTGCGCCGGGAGGCGAATGGTCCGCGACTGGTTCATGATCGCGCGTTCGACCGCCTGGCGGATCCACCAGGTGGCATATGTCGAAAACCGGAAGCCGCGCTCGGCGTCGAACTTGTCGAGTGCGTGCATCAGGCCGAGGTTGCCTTCCTCGATCAGATCCGGCAGCGCGAGGCCGCGGTTGGTGTAGTGCTTCGCGATGCTGACGACGAGCCGCAGGTTGTGCTCGATCAGACGTTGCCGCGCCGCGAAATCGCCCTTCGCCGTCGCCCGGGCGAGCGCAAGCTCGTCGGACGCGGACAACAGCGCGTGCTGACCGATTTCATTGAGATAGATCTGCGTGACATCGTTGACGATGTCCGCGCCGAGCCCCGGTTCCGGTGCCGACAGCGGCAGTTCCCGCGTCCAGTGGTCCGGCTCGGGCCGAGGCGTCGGCGGGTCGTCGTCGACAGCGGTCGCCGCGTGGCACCGCAACGCGTCGTCCACGCGCGCGAACCCGGGTAGTTCGAGGTCCGCGTCCGTGGCGCGACGCATGCCGCTCAATGCTGCTCCCTCGCGCTCCGGTATTCGCCCTTGGGGCGGCCCGGCGGGCTCACTGGAGTACCTTCGCGCTTCGCGCTCCGGTATTCGCCCTTGGGGCGGCCCGGCGGGCTCACTGGAGTACCTTCGCGCTTCGCGCTCCGGTATTCGCCCTTGGGGCGGCCCGGCGGGCTCATGCCGGCGGCAGATAGCGGAGCGGATCGACGGGCTTGCCGTGCCGGCGGATCTCGAAATGCAGCTTGACCTGGTCAGCGTCGGTGTTTCCCATCTCCGCAATCTTCTGGCCCTTGGCGACTTGCTGCCCTTCTTTCACCAGGATCTCCTTGTTGTGCGCGTAGGCGGAAAGATACGCGCCGCTGTGCTTGACGATGATGAGCTTGCCGTAGCCGCGAAGGCCGGTGCCCGCGTAGACGACTTTGCCACCCGCGCTAGCGGCCACCGCCTGTCCTGCCGCGCCCGCAATGTCGATGCCCTTAAGATTCGCCGCCTCCGAGAAACCGGTGACGATCCTGCCTTTGGCCGGCCAGGACCAGTCGACCCTCTCGTCTCCGTCCGTCGGCTCCGGTGCCGGTTTGGGATCGACACGCGCAACGACCACCGGCGGGGCCGGCTCGAGCGGCGCCGCCGGGATCACGGCGGCCGGCGGAGCGGCAGCCACAGCCGCCGGCGGGGCTGGCGCGGCGCCACGCTGGACGTCGCGCAACGCCTGCTCGGAATAGGCTTCCTTGACCAGCTTGGGCTGGGTCTTGTAATTCTCCGTGTTGCGCGTTCCGGCTGCGGCCACAGGCGCGGAAGGCGCGGCGCTCGCGTCGCCTGCCACCACCGGCGCCACGCTCTTCAGCGGCGCCGTCTGCACTGCCGGCGCACCAACCACGGCCGGCTCCGCGGGAGCCGCCAGGCGCAGCACCTGGCCCGGGCGGATGACATTGACGTTCTCGAGGTTGTTCCACGCCGCGAACTCACGATAGTCGAGGCCGTGGTCGAGTGCGATCGCGTACAAAGTGTCGCCACGCTTGACGGTGTAGGTATTCGGCCGCCAGTCGGGCTCGGTCGCGGGCTTCGACACCGGGGCGGGTTGCGCCGGCGCCGATGCGGCTGGCGGCGGCACCGGGCGCGACGAACGCTCTTCGACCGGGGCTGGCTGACGCGACGCGCATGCGGCAAGGCACAGCAGCAGCACACCGGCAGCAAATCGGCGCAGGCGTGGCGCACGGCAAAATCCTGGCGAGACGAAAGACTCCAGAGGCGGCATCAGGCGAGTCCCGGCAACAACGGAACAAATCTTACCGCATCGAACGTCTGTTCCCGGTAACCCTCCGGCGTCGCGTCGATCACCGTGAGGCGTTGCACACCGTCGCCGCGCTCGCCGTGCTGCGCGAGCGGAAGCACCATCCGGCCTCCGGGCTTCAGGTATCGGCAGAGGCCGGTCGGCACATGCATTGCGCCCGCCGTGACGATGATCGCGTCGAACTGGAGGTCTTCGCCGAGGTCCGCCGTGCCGTCGCCGTGCATGAGCCGCACGTTCTTCACCTTGAGCGCCTGCAGATTGCGCCGCGCCTTCGCGACCAGCACACCGATGCGCTCGACGGTGTAGACCTCGCCGGCGATCCGGGCCAGCACCGCAGTCTGGTAGCCACAGCCCGTGCCCACCTCGAGGACACGCTCGAGCGTGCGTCCGGCGCGTGCAAGCTCCGTCATCCGGGCGACGACCCAGGGCTGAGAGATCGTCTGGCCGCTGCCGATCGGCAGCGGCGTGTCATCGTAGGCGCGAATGGCGAGCGCCTCGTCGACGAAGATATGCCGCGGCGTGGCGTTCATCGCTTCCAGCACGAGCTCGTCGCGAATGCCATCCGCGCGCAGGCGGTCGACCATCCGGTTCCGCGTGCGCGTGGACGTCATGCCGATCCCGGACATCTTTTCGCCGCGGGTGCCCATCGCGCTCCTCTTGTTTGGCGTCAACGCCCGCCCGGCCGCCCGAAGGGCGCTGTGCGCCCCCGCGAGGGGCAGCGAACACCAGGCCGAAGGCCGCAGGACAGCCGAAGGCTGGTCCCGCACAGCGGGATGCGGCGAAGCCGCACACAGTGAGCGTGGGGGTCGTTCATCACGCCGCGAGCCACGCGTCGACCTGCGGCATTTCGTCGTGGCTCGTCAGATCGATCTGCAGCGGCGTCACGGACGCGAAACCTTGCTCGACCGCATGGAAATCAGTTCCCTCACCCGCATCCGCGGCGGCGCCGGCGGCACCGACCCAATACACCGTCTCGCCACGGGGACTCTTCGTCGCGACGACATTTTCGGCCTTGTGCCGGCGACCGAGCCGCGTGATGCGAAAGCCCTTGAGCATCGCGCGCGGCAGGTCGGGCACGTTTACGTTGAGGAGGCGCGCACCCAAGGACTGCCGGTCGTGCCGATCGAGGAGTTCCAGCGCCACCGCCGCGGCGGTCTCGAAGTGCGTCGCCGTCTTCGACGCGAGCGAAATTGCAATCGATGGAATGCCGAGCAGGAAGCCCTCGGTCGCTGCGGCCACCGTGCCCGAATAGATCGTGTCGTCGCCCATGTTCGCGCCGAGATTGATGCCCGAAATGACGAGGTCGGGCAGGCGGTCGAGCAGGCCCGTCACTGCGAGGTGCACGCAGTCGGTCGGGGTTCCATTGACGAACAGGAAACCGCTCGGCGCGCGCCGCACCGTCAGCGGCCGATCGAGCGTCAGGGAATTCGACGCGCCGCTGCGGTCGGCTTCCGGCGCAACGACGGTGATCTCGGCGCGCGGCGCCAGCGCTGCGGCAAGGCGCTCGAGGCCCGGGGCAAAGTAGCCGTCATCGTTGGAAAGCAGGATACGCATGGGTGCGCATCGATTATAACCGCCGCCGCCGCCACTCTGCGGCGTGTTTATAATCGATAGATGGTGCAGCGATCAAATCGTGCCCGGTGCGTCGCAGCGGCGGTTGCGCATCGCGCCGCGGGACGCCGCAATGCGTAACCGCTCTCCTCTCGTCGCCGCCGCGATGGCCTCCGCGGCACTCGCTGCGCTGCCCGTGGCCGCCGTGTTGGGCCTCGGCCTTGCTGCGGGGCACGGCCAGGTTTGGGGGCACCTCGTGGCGACGGTGCTGCCCGGATTTGTCGCCAATACGCTCGCACTGGTCGTTCTGGTCGGTGCTGGCGTGGCCTTCGGCGGGACCGTCACCGCCTGGCTGGTCACGAACCGGCGCTTTCCTGGCGCGCGCTTCTTCGAATGGGCGCTGCTGTTGCCGCTGGCGATGCCCGCATACGTGATGGCTTACGCCTACACGGAGTGGCTCGACTACGCGGGACCCGTGCAGACCGCGCTCCGGCTCGCTTTCCACTGGTCGAAGGGCGACTACTGGTTTCCCGAAGTGCGCTCGCTGGGTGGCGCCGCCGCGATGTTCATCGCAGTCTTGTATCCGTATGTCTATC
Source organism: uncultured beta proteobacterium (assembly GCA_963823215.1). Taxonomy (GTDB): domain Bacteria; phylum Pseudomonadota; class Gammaproteobacteria; order Burkholderiales; family Casimicrobiaceae; genus CAIWHR01. The sequence continues at coordinate 207,746 of CAWGKT010000006.1, read as the reverse complement.
TGCTCGCGCGCACGGCATTCCTGGAACGGCCGGCCTCGCTGATCGAAGCCGCGCGCACGATGGGTCTCGACGCACGCCGGGCGTTCTGGCGCGTCGACCTGCCGCTCGCGCGCCCGGCCATTGCCGGCGGCATTGCGTTGGCATTGATGGAAACGCTTGCGGACTATGGCACCGTCGCCTATTTCGCCGTGGACACCTTCACCACCGGCATCTACCGCGCCTGGTTCTCGCTCGGCGACAAGGTCGCCGCGGCGCAGCTGTCAGCGGCCTTGCTCGCGTTCGTCGTCGGTGCCGTGCTGCTCGAGCGATGGTCGCGCGGCGCGGCGCGGTCGGCTCGCGGCAGCCGGATGCGCAGTCCGAAGGCGCCGGTGCAGCCGACGCTTTTTGGCTGGCGCGCATGGACGGCAACGCTCATCTGCGTCGCGCCGATCGTGATCGGCTTCGTTCTGCCACTGCTGCTGCTCGGTCGGCTCGCACTGTCGGAGCCGGGCCTTCCCGGGGCCGTGCGGTTCGCCGAATTGGCCTGGAACAGCTTCCGCGTCTCCGGCGTTACGGCTTTCCTCGCCGTGGTGTTCGCGATCGTCGTCGCCTACGCGGTCCGGCTCGCCCCGGGCGCACTCACCCTTGGGACGAGCCGCCTGCTCGCGCTGGGCTACGCGGTTCCGGGCTCCGTGCTCGCGGTCGGCGTGCTGCTGCCGCTGGGAGCGATGGATGTCTGGCTCGCCGAATTCATGCAGCGCGAGTTCGGCATCCGGACCGGGCTGCTGCTCACCGGAACGATCGTGGCGCTGATCTACGCCTATCTCGTCCGTTACTTCGCGGTGGCCTGGAATGGCATTGAACCGGCGTTCGCGCGGATAACGCCCAACATGGATGCCGCGGCGCGCGGTCTCGGCTCGAGCGCAATGGCGACGCTGCTGCGCGTCCATGCGCCGCTGCTCGCACGGACCGCTGCCGCTTCGGCGCTGCTGGTCTTCGTCGACGTCATGAAGGAGCTTCCCGCGACACTCGTCCTGCGGCCGTTCAATTTCGACACGCTGGCCACGCGCACGTACACACTCGCACAGGATGAGCGCCTCGCCGAGGCCGCGCTGCCTTCGCTAGCGATCGTCGCGGTTGGCGTACTGCCGCTGCTGATTCTGGCGCGTGCGGTGCGGCGGGGGACGGCCGCCGGACGGCACGCGCCGGTGCCGGAGTTCAAGCCGATCGTCGCGCTGGCGCGATGATCCCGCGTTACGTCACTTCCATCCCGCGCGGTCGAGCAGCCTCTGCGCCGCCGGCGTGTTCTTGCCGAGGGTAGCGATGGGCAGCGGGTCGCTCTTGAACGCGCCCAGCGACTCGAGCTCCGGATTCTTCGCCACTGCACCCTTCACCGCCGGCCATTCGTTGTTGCCGTTGGCGAAATAGGCCTGCGCCTGATCGCTTGCCAGATACTCGAGGAACCTGATCGCATTCTCGCGGTGCGGCGCATTCTTCAATACGCCGGCGCCTGCAATGTTGACATGCGTGCCATAGGTCGACTGGTCCGGCCAGACGACGCCGGTCTTCGCCGCCCACTCCCGCTCCTCGGGCTTCGCCGAGCGCAGCAGCCGGACGTAGTAGTAGGTATTGGACAACGCGATGGCGCATTCCCCGACGGCAACCCCTTTGATCTGGTCCGTGTCGCCGCCCCGCGGCGGTCGTGCCATGTTGCCCACGACCGCCTTCGCCCATTCCTCGGTCCTCGCTTCGCCATTGTGCGCGATCATCGCCGCAACCAGGGACAGGTTGTACGGGTGGCCGCCCGAGCGCGTGCACACCTTGCCCTTCTGCTTCGGCTCGGCGAGCGATTCGTAAGTCGGAACGTCGGCCGGATTGACGGCGGCCCTGTTGTAGACGATCACACGGGCGCGGCTCGAAAACCCGAACCAGTTGCCGTCCGGGTCGCGCATCGCCGCCGGGATCCGGTCGGCAAGCGCATTCGATCTGACCGGCTGGAACAGGCCCTGCTGCTGCGCCGACCACAACCGGGCGGCGTCCACGATCATCAGGATGTCGGCGGGGCTCATCGCGCCTTCGCTCCTGATTCGCTCGAGCAGCTGTTCGTCGCCGGCCTCGATCCGGTTGACCCTGATGCCGGTCGCCTTGGTGAAGTTCTCGTACAACGCTTCGTCGGTCTGGTAATGGCGGGCCGAGTAGAGATTGAGGACGGGCTCCTCGGCCGCATGCGCCATCGCGACAACGACGCTCAGGGCAAGCGCCGCCAGGGCGGCGGCACGCGGGGGTCGGGCAAATTGCATGGCGAACTCCAAAAGTGGTACGCGATGCCGGGATTGTGGGGCAGTCAGGCACTCGCGTCAATACGAATGCGAATTATTCTTATTTGATGCAAATCAAACCCGGCTCATTCCCTGCCGTCCGGCAACCCTATCCCGGCTTGCCCGCCGCCCAATGCGCTGCCGCGACGCGATTCGACGGCCAGGTCGAAGCCATCGGTCTGGGCAATTTTGCATTGCGCGCCGGTTCGACTATGCTGCAAGGTGAGATGCCGCACCCTGCCACGGCTGCCCTTGCCGACGGTCTCGTATCCGTCTGCTCCGCTCCCGCACGATGACCGCCACCGCCCCGCACAATCTGGCCGATCACCGCCAACTGCTCGCCGGGACCACGCTCGCCGAGCTTTTCGCGCGCGACCCCGACCGGTTTGCGCGGCTGTCGTTCGCCTGGGACGGCTGGCTCGTCGACCTGTCAAAGGAGCGGCTCGGCACGGACACGCTGCCGCTGCTCGTCGCACAGGCGACGGCAGTTGGGCTCCCCGGCTGGATCGCGGCACTGTTCGCCGGCGAGAAGGTCAACCAATCCGAGCGCCGCCCGGCGCTGCACACGGCGCTGCGGCGGCCCGGCGACGCGCCCCTCGTCGTGGACGGTCACGACATCATCCCCGACATCCGCACCGCGCAGTCGAGGATGCGCACGCTGGCGGCGCAGATCCGGGCCGGCCTGCGAGTCGGCGCCACGGGACGGCCCATCCGGGCGGTCGTCAATCTCGGAATCGGCGGCTCCGATCTCGGTCCGCTGCTCGTCTGCTCGGCGCTGGCGCCACCGCCGCGCGCGCGCGCCAGCACAGGCCCGCAGACGCAGGGCGTGGACGTCGCGTTCGTGGCCAACGTCGATCCGGAGCACCTCACGCGGGCGCTCGCGCCGCTCGAACCCGCGACCACGCTGTTCATCGTGACGTCGAAAACGTTCACGACGCAGGAAACGCTCGCCAACGCCGCGAGCGCGAAGGCGTGGCTCGTCGCCGCGTTGGGCAAGGGCGTGGACGTCAACTCGCACTTCATCGCGGTCACCGGCAATACGGCGGCGGCACGGGCGTTCGGCACGGCTTCCGCGGACGTCTTCCCGTTGTGGGACTGGGTCGGCGGACGCTACTCCCTCTGGTCGCCGGCCGGGCTGCCGATCGCACTCAAGCTGGGCTATGAGCGCTTCGAGAAGCTGCTGGCCGGCGCGGCAAGCATCGACGTGCATTTTCGCGAGGAGCCATTCGAACGCAATCTGCCCGTCCTGCTGGGTCTCGTCGGCTGGTGGAACGCGACGCAGCTCAGGCACCCCGAGCGTGTCGTCGTTCCCTATGCGCAAGCGTTGTTCCGCCTTCCGGCCTATCTGCAGCAGTTGGTCCTGGAGAGCAACGGCAAGCGCGTCGGGCGCGATGGCGGCGCGCTGACGGGTCCGACGTCAGCCGCGCTCTGGGGCGAGGCCGGCACCAACGGCCAGCACGCCTTCTTCCAGTGGCTTCACCAGGGCACGCGGGAGGCGCCGGTCGAGTTCATCGTGCCGATCACGGCCACGCATCCGTTGGCGAACCAGCAGACGCTGCTCGTTGCGAATGCGCTCGCCCAGGCGCAGGCCCTGCTCGTCGGGCGCAGCCCGGCGACGATCCGGACCGAACTGCAGGCGCAAGGCATGTCGACCGCGGATCTCGATGCCGCCGTCGCCGCGCGCGCCTGCCCGGGCAACCGCGCCTCGACGATGCTGTTGATGCCCGAGCTCAGCTCCTACCGGCTCGGCCAGCTGCTCGCGCTCTACGAGCATCGAACCTTCGTCGAAGCGGTGCTGTATGGGATCAACCCGTTCGACCAATTCGGCGTCGAGCTCGGCAAGACCCTCGCCGGGCCGATCGTGGCGGCGTTGGCCGGCGATGCAGCCCTGCCCCCCGGGACCGATGCCTCGACGCAGGGACTCGTCGCGCATGTGCGGGCGCAACCGGGCCTGACCGGGCGCTAGGAATCGTGCGCGGCGTAGACTAGACGTCGGGATTGGCCGGAAATGGAGGCGCCAGATGAACAGCTTGACGGTGCTGCTACTTTCCTCGCTGCTCGCGGCCTGCGCGGCTGCGCCGCTCGCGCAGCGCGAAACGCGCTTCTTTAACGACCGGTTGTTCGCAGCGCCCACGGAGCGCATCGGCGCCGACGATCTGTTCGCGGCGAGCGACGACATGAAACGTTACATCAGTGACGCGATCGCGGAACCGGCGCGCGTGAAGGGCCGCCAGCAGGCGCTGTTCGATGCCCTGTACAGCAAGGGCCAGCTCCGGCTCGGATACGACACGGAAATGACGCGCAATGCCGCGCAGGCATTCGCCGCGCGATCCGGCAACTGTCTGTCGTTGGTCATCATGACCGCCGCCTTCGCCAAGGAGCTCGGACTGACGGTCGCGTATCAGAAGGTGTTCGTCGACGACACGTGGGCCCGCACCGGCGACATCTATCTGTCGATCGGACATGTGAACGTGACGCTCGCCCCGAGGAAGACCGACCAGGGGGGCGGCGGCTATCGCGTCGCAGTCAAGCCGCACGAAAGCGACTCGATGACGATCGACTTCCTCCCGTCGACCGACCTGCGCGCGGTGCGCACGCGGGACATCGGGGAAGAGATCATCGTCGCGATGTACATGAACAATCGGGCGGTCGAGGCGCTTGCCCGCGGCCGAGCGGACGACGCGTACTGGTGGGCGCGCGAGGCGGTCGCGCGGGCCCCCGGGTTCCTGATGCCGTACAACACGCTCGGCGCGATCTATCGCCGCCATGGCAATCCGCAGGAAGCCGAACAGGTGCTGAGCCACGTGCTCGAGCGCGAGCCGCGGAATACGCAGGCGATGTCCAACCTGATACCGGTCCTGAGCGAGCTGGGCCGCGTCGAGGCGGCGCAGCGCCTCGCGGCCAGGCTCGAGGAACTGGATCCCGATCCACCGTTCAGCCATTTCAATCGCGGAATGACCGCGATGCGCGCGGGCGATCCGAAAACGGCGAAAGACGAGTTCGCCCGCGAGGTCGCGCGCGCACCGGATTACCACGAGTTCCATTTCTGGCTCGGCATCGCGTACCTTAACATCGGAGAAATCGAGCCGGCGCGCAGGCACCTGATGCTCGCAATGAAGAACAGCACGACCCGCCGCGACCACGATATATATGCGGCGAAGCTCGCCCGGATCAACGAATTGCATTAGGAGTGCAGTCGGCGACGGCGCGCGTCGCGACCCGGCGTTTCAGCGCGCGACGCCGTTTCGCGTCGCCTTGATCGCCCTCGCGAGCGCGTGCACCGCAGCGGCATAGAGCCGGCTGCGGTTGTAACGCGTCAGGACATAGAAATTGTTGTACGCGATCCAGTAGGTCGCGCCATCGGTGCCATCGGCGCCATCGGCTGCTTCCTCGAGCAGCAGCAGTCCGACGGGCTCGTCCGCGGGACCCGCTAGCGGATCGGCCGGCGTCACGCCATCCGCCGCCCATGCGTCCGTCGCACGGCGCTCCGAAAGGCCGCCATCGAGCTTGCGCAACGCCGCGTCGCGCGCGTCGGTGGCAATCACGGCCGGCAGCAGCACGGGTCCGCCCGGTTGCCAATCGTGCCGCGCCAGGTAATTGGCGACACTGGCGACGATGTCCGCCGGGCTCTGCCAGAGATCCGGATGTCCGGTACCGTCGAAATCCACGGCATAGGTGCGGTAGCTCCCGGGCATGAATTGGGGCACGCCCATCGCTCCGGCGAACGACCCCTTCGCGGCGAGCGGCGACATCCCGAGCTCGCGCGCAAGCAGCAGGAACTGTTTCAATTCGCCGCGAAAGAATGCCGCGCGACGGGGATAGTCGAAGGCGAGCGTCGCCAGTGCGTCGAGCACCCGGTAGTTTCCGGCATTCTTCCCATAGTAGGTCTCGACGCCGAGAATTGCGACGACGATTTCCTGAGGCACGCCGTAGCGCTCCTCGGCGCGTGCGAGATCGTCCTGATGCGCGCGCCAGTAACTGACGCCCGCCGCCACGCGCTCGGGCGCAAGAAAGGAACGTGCATAGGAGTACCACTTCGGCGGCTCCAGCAGCGGGCGATCCATCGCGTTGACGATCGCGCGCTGATAGCGCGCCTCGCCCAGCGTGCGCACGAGCGCCGCGCGGTCGAAGCGATGCTCAGCGGTCATCTCGTCGATGAATGCACGCACATCCTTGCGCGCCGCATATCCGGCCGGTTTCGCGTCGACCTTGGCAGCCGCAAGCGCCGGTATCGCCGGTGCCAGCAGGCAGAGCAGCACAAGGAGCAGGAGCAGTCGACGCGACACGGTCTGGCAGGAAGTATGGTGGCGCGCGAATGGTATCATCGTGCCGAATTGCGGTCAGATGCGATTTCGGCGCGCCCTCGGTGAGGCGCCTGCCCACTGCCGAAAAGTCGTATCGGACCCCGCAGTTTCCCGCACTTGCGCCATGATCTACCCGTTTTTCCGTCCGCTGCTCTTCACGCTCGACCCCGAGACCGCGCACGACATGGCGTTTGCGAGCCTCGACATCGCGGCCCGCTTGGGGATCGTGCAGGCGTTGGCGCCGCGCCCCGCCCCGTCGCCGGTCACGGCGATGGGTCTCGAGTTTCCCAACCGGGTCGGGCTCGCTGCGGGACTCGACAAGAACGCCGCGCACATCGACGGACTCGCCGCGCTCGGGTTCGGCTTCATCGAATGCGGAACCGTCACGCCGCGCTCGCAGCCCGGCAATCCGAAGCCGCGCCTGTTCCGTCTGCCGGAGGCCGAAGCGCTCGTCAACCGGCTCGGTTTCAACAACGACGGCGTCGAGCGTTTCCTCGCCCATGCGGCCCGCGCGAAGTGGCGCGGCATCCTGGGACTCAACATCGGCAAGAATTTCGACACGCCGAACGCGCGGGCCGCGGGAGACTATCTCGCCTGCCTGCGTGCCGTCTACGCACGCGCCTCCTACGTCACCATCAACATTTCCTCGCCGAACACCAAGGGACTGCGCGACCTGCAATCGGAAGAGGCGCTCGCGCGGCTGCTCCGCGAGCTCAAAGCGGAACAGAAGGCCCTTTCCGAACTGCATGGCAAGTACACGCCGATGGCGGTCAAGATCGCACCCGATCTCCCCATGCCCGCCATCGACGGCATCGCGCGACTCCTCGTCCGGCACGCGATCGACGGCGTGGTCGCCACGAACACCACGCTGAGCCGCGACGGCGTCACCGGGCAAGCGCACGCCGACGAAGCGGGTGGGCTTTCCGGCCGGCCGCTTCGCGCGAGGTCGACAGCCGTCGTGGCGAGGCTCGCCAAGGCGCTGGACGGGGCGCTGCCGATCATCGGCGTAGGCGGCATTCTGTCGGGGGCGGATGCCAAGGAGAAGATCGACGCCGGCGCCACGCTGATCCAGCTTTACACCGGACTCATCTATCGCGGACCCGATCTCGTCGCCGAATGCGCGCGGGCGCTGGCGGTGCCGCTGGTCTCAGTGCCCGCCCGGCCGCCCGAAGGGCACTGAACGCCCCCGCGGGGGGCAGCGAACGCAGTGAGCGTGGGGGCCGTTCATCCGCCCGCCCGGCCGCCCGAAGGGCATTGAACGCCCCCGCGGGGGGCAGCGAACACCAGGCCGAAGGCCGCACGACAGCCGAAGGCTGGTCCCGCGAAGCGGGATGCGGCGAAGCCGCACACAGTGAGCGTGGGGGCCGTTCAACTCCGGGCTAGCGCTGACAGGGCAGGTGCCGCCTACGTCCGGGCGTGGACGAGCATCTTTCCATCCGCCTCGGCGACCACGACTCCATCCTGATTGCGGCACACGCCGTGCAGCACGACCACGCCGCCGCCATGATGGGGCTTGTCGTGGCGATCCGTGATCGTCCACAGCGACGTCAGCGTGTCGCCGGCGCGCACCGGTGCGGTGAAGCGCACGGCGTGCTCCAGATACGCGATCGCCGTACCGTGGAAATACATGCCCACTGGCGCGCCCATGAGGGCGCTCGTGATCATGCCGTGCAGGATCCGCGTGCCGAAGCGCGAGCCCTTCGCATATTCGTCGTTGACGTGATGCGGGTTGAAGTCGCCGATCAGCCCGGCACCCAGCACCAGATGCGTGTCGGTGATGGTGATCGAGCGCGAAAACGAGGCGCCGACCGCCACGTCGTCATACCAGGTCCCGCTCGCATCCATGCCGAGACCCCGCGTCATGAGGCCCCACCATTCGGTGCGGCACCCGACGCACCCGGCAGGAGCGCCTCCCAGCGGAATCCCCCCGCCTCGACGCCTGCCGCAAGATGCCCGAGCGCGGCATCGAGGGCGCTCACATCGCCACGGAAGCCCAGTTCGATGCGGCGGCCGCCTTCCGGTTGGAACGACGGCAGGCTAAACAGCTTCAACTGCGGAAACCGCGCGACGCAGTCGTTCATCAGCGGGAGCAACTGACTCTCGCCGGCGCCGTAAACGACGATCGCCCGCTCGCCCCAGGGCAGCGCCGTGCGCGCCGGCGGGCGTGTCGCGAGCACCCAATCGAGCATGGGCCAGGCCATCTGCGGAAAACCCGGAAAGAAGTGATGGTCGCGGATCGAGAACGACGCGACGCGATTGACCGGATTCGGGATGATGGCCGCGCCAGCAGGGAATTCGGCCATCAGGACGCGGTGCGGATAGGCGTCGGCCCCGAACTGCGCCTCGAGCGCGGCGATTGCGTCGGGATGTCGTTCCAGCGGCACGCCCAGGGCGGCGGCGGCCGCCTGTCGGGTGTGGTCGTCCGGGGTCGCCCCGACGCCGCCAAAGCTGAAGACGACATCGCCGCGCGCGAATGTCTCCCGGAGCACGGCCGCGAGCGCGTTGCGATCGTCGCCCTCGTAGCGCGCCCAGTCGAGCGCAAGACCTTTTCCCGCGAGCGTTGCGCTGACGTGCGCGAGATGACGATCCTGGCGCTTGCCCGAAAGGATCTCGTCACCGATGATCAGCGCGCCAATGCGGGGGGCGAACATGGCAGTGGCGATGCAGGAACGGCAATCCGCCGAACGTGCCTTCGGGCCCGATGCGCGGTCAGTCGACGGGCGGGGTCGGCAGCGAGTCCGCGAACGACGCCATGACGCTGCCGAAGGCACGATCGATGAGCGGGGCCGCCTCGACCAGGCGCGCCCGATCGGTGCGAAAACGCTCAGCTAGCTCCTCGGCATTCATCGACAAGGCCTTGAGCCCCTGCCGGTTCGTGAACAGGTAGGTGCCGCGCAGCGGGCTGATCCACGCGAGTTTGGCGAACGCGAGCTGGCCATCGTCGGCCTCGAATTCGATCCAGGTCCCACGCTCGAGATCCTGAGCGATTTCGAGGAATTGGTCCTCGATCACCTCCGGTTGGGCGACCGGCCCGGCCTGCGCCATCGCCGCCGCACGCGCCTCCGCCTGCGCCGCCCTCTCCTCGTCGCCAGCGGCCTTCGCCAACTCGGCCTCTGCCATCGCCTCCTCGGCGACAGCGGCGGTGGCCAGCGCCGCCGAACCCAACGAAGGCTTGACCGACGCCGCGTGCGCCTCGACCAGGTTCGCCATAAAGCGATCGCGCCCTTGCGGCGGCCACTCGACGCTCTCGATCGCCGCCGACAACCGTTTCAGCAGCGCCGGGAGCAGCGCGACGAGGTGCTTGCGGTCGTCGCGCGTGCGTTTCGGCTGCACGCTCCAGACGAGGTCCTCGAGCATGGCGATGCTTTGCTCCCAGCGCTCGCTTTCCTCGCCCTGGGTCAGATAGACCTCCTCCAGCGCGGCGATCCATTGCTGGCGCAGAAACCAGGCGAGAAAGTTCGGAACTGGATACATCTCGATGCGCCGCTCGATCTCGGACTTCGCCACGACCGCGGCCATTTCCTTGCGGTCGGTCTGGTCGATTTCCACGGCAGTCGACTGGATGTTGGCTTCGGCTGCCTGCTCCTCCTCGGCGAGGAAGTGGGTGAGCTTCTCACGCGCCTCGTCGAAGATGGCCAGGTCGTCGGTGAAGCCGTCGAGAATCCGGTGGACGAGCGCGTCGATGTGGCTGTACAGGGGGTCGTTTGTCCCCATTGCGGGGGTCCAGCCCCGGCCGGCTTCGGCGAGCGCGTTGACCAGCAGGCGCGACGGGTGGTTCCTCTTCGCGAAGAACGCCCCGTCGAGCATCGCGGCCTTGAGCACGGGAATCTGCAGCCGCGCCAGCAGTGCCTTGATGCCGTCGGGCAGATCCTTGGTCTCGAAGATGAAGTCGAACAGCATCGCGACGAGCTCGATCGTCATCGATTCGAGCTGATTCACCTTCTTGCCGAGCGACGAATGCTGCAGGTCGCGCAGCACGTTGTGCTTGCCTTCCGGGATGCCCGAGAACTCGACGAGCGTGCCGCCGCCCAGATCGAACCCCGTTTCGCCGGTCTGCAGCCGAGCCAGACCCTCGCCCAGCATCGGCGTCGCCATTATTGGTGCACCCGGTACATACCCGGATGGCGTCGGCGCCATGGGGCCCAACGGAACGTACCGTGCCGCGCCGTCTAACGAAATCGCAGGAAAGGGCTGGCTGCCGTCTGCCGACGGCCCCGCACCGCCAAACCGCATTCCCGCCGCGCCAGGCCCAGGCGCATCCGAACTCAACCCCGGCGTTCCCGACGCTTCCGTCGGCCGCCCGGCACCCACGCCCGGCGCGCCCGACCAAGCCGGCGTCGGCATCCCCGACGCGACGGGTCCAAGCCCCGCGGTCGCATCGCTACCGAACCGGCGCCGGAAGAGTTCCATCAAATCCATCTCCGCCCCCGGCGCTGTCGGAGCGATCTGGGCTGCCGCGCCCTTGCCTTCCGTCGCATCGGCACCGGCCTTGGCACGGTTGCGCCCTCCCCTGCGGCGAATCGACAGCGGCCAATTTACGCCCGCAGGCATGACGTGGAGGTTCTGCAGGTGCTTGTTGAGGTCGGCGTAAATGCCGTTGATCTCCGCCAGCGAGGCCCGGTTCATCTCCTTGAGGATCGCGAACTTGGCCCCGGGCTCGGCCTTGACCGTCTGCAGCGAATCGTTGAAGGCGTCGACGATCGCCGCCGGCGCGAATGGATTGCGAGCCGTCTCGAGATCAGGTTGGCCGAGCAGGTGGCCCACTCCCCGGTTGAGAAGCTGCAACTCGTCGTGACAAAGGTTCTCGACCACCCGCGTGATGTTGCCGGTGACGACTGCCGCATCCATCGCGTGCGTGTCGATGAGCGCGAGCTTGTCGCCACCGAGTTTCGCGAATTCCGTCTTTTGCGAGATCTTTCCCGCGATGCGGTCATCCACCTTGTTCCGCATTCGCCGCTCGAAATCGGCGAGGAGGTCGGACTTGCCTTGCTGCAGGACGTCGCGCGCGTCGAGGCAGGCCTTCTGTTCCTCGCGGACATCGGTGCGGCTCGCCCGATCCATCAGCATGTCGCCGACGCGTTCGAGCAGCGCGGTAAAGGAAAGCAGCAGACGGTGAATCGCGATGTCCCGGCAATCGCCTAGGATCCTCGCCGTGTCGCGAGGGATCCCCTTGGAGGACGTCGATTCGGTCGAGGTCGAGTTCACGCGGGTGATGATATGTGCAAGGCCGCCGCTTCCCAGGCAAGCCGGCTGGGGCCGTCCTCGGACTCGGACCGGCGCCACCGGGAAAATTCTTTGCACAAGAACAACTTATGCAATTGGCCATACTTTACCACGGTGAAAGCCGATGCAACAACGCGATCCTGGCACCGATTGTCAGCGGCCAATGTCCGCCCAAGCCCTTTCCAGACGCTTCCACGATACCGGAAACGGGGTTTTCAGTTCCTGCGCAAAAAGCGAGACGGAAAGCTCCTCCAGCGACCAGCGGAATCTCTCGAGCGCCGCCTCCGCTTCCGCCGTCGGGAGCTTCGCGCCCCGCCGTTCATGATACCGTTCCCACCACTTTTCGATCGTCGTCGAATGCCGGGCATCACGCGCGGGATCGGCCGGCCATTTGGCGAGCCGGCGGTCCAGGGCGGTCAGGTACCGCGGCAGGTGCGCCAGTTGCGCCCACGGCGTCGCCCGGAAGAATCCGGGATACACGAGGGCATCCCGCCGCCGCCGCACTTCGGCGACCGGACGAGCCAATGCTGGAGGCGACGCGCCGATCTGCTGTCCCAGCGCATGATGCGCGGCTGCGATGGCAGCGAGCAGCCGGAACCCGCCTTCCGCGACGGCGGGAAGGCGGGTTCGCGCGCGCCTCGTCTGCTCCGCGAACGCGCTCTGCGTCCGCGGCAAGGGATCGTCGCCTACGAACGCACGGTCACAGACCGCGTCCAGGACGTCAGCCAGCAATCTGTCCGTCGGGATTGTCGTCTTCAGTTGCATCGCCGCCTGCGCGAATCCGGTCCCGCCCTTTTCATACGCGGCCACGCTGCTCTTGAGCGCGATCCGCAGCAAGCGGACGACGCCCAAGCGCGTTGACGCGTCGGCACCGGCGAGCGTGTCCAGCAGGGCGATCGAGACGCTGTCGGCGGCGTCGACCAGCGCCGGGTAACCGGTCAACCGCTGGCCGTCCCGAACCGTCGTCAGCGTTTCCGGAAGATCGCCGAACTGCCACGACTTGAGCCCGTGCTGCTCGAGCGCTGGTCCGGCCTGCGCGAACGAAAGCTGTGCCGCCTCGCCAAGCTGGGCCCGCAACGCGGCGAGATCGCGCCCCGCCGCAAGCTCGCGACCCGCAGCGTCGACCACGCGCAGCAGGATCTCGAGGTGCACGGGGACCGCCACGCCATCCCACACCGCCGCAGGCGGAACCTCGCCCAGCCGCCCTCCCAGCCAGCGTCGGAGCGCGTCGGGCAGCGACTCGCGACCGCATGGCACGGCTTCGAGGAACGCGGTCACGGTATCCGGCAACGGCGTCAGCCGGTTGCGCGACGCCTTCGGCAACGCCTTCAGCATGCCTGTGAGCCGTTCGCGGATCAGCCCCGGGACGAGCCACGAAAGCCGCGCCGGATCGATTTGGTTCAGCAGCGCGAGCGGGACCGTCAATGCAAGGCCATCATTCGGCTGGCCGGGTGCGAAACGGTACTTGAGCGGCAACTCGGTGCCGGCCATGGCGAGCCGTTCGGGGAAGAGCTGCTCCGTCACGTGCGCAGCGGTGTGGCGCATCAGCATGTCGCGCGACATGTGCAGCGCGCGCGGATTCGCGCGCTCGGCCTCGACCCGCCAACGCTCGAACGTCGCGAGTGTATGGACGCCCTCGGTGATGCGCGCGGCATAGAAGCCGACGATGTCTTCGTCGTCGACGAGAACGTCCAGCCGCCGCGCCTTGTGCTCAAGCTCGGCTATCTCGGCGACGAGTTTCCGGTTGTGCGCAAGGAACGCGCCCTTCGTCGCGAGCGCGCCCGGCACGAGAGCCTCGCGGATGAATACCTCGCGCGCGAGTTTCGGGTCGACGTTGCCGAACGAGACCCGGCGCCGGGGCACCAGCGTCAGGCCGTACAACCGCACCCGTTCGCTGGCCACGACCTCGCCGCGGTCGGCATCCCACCGCGGCTCGAAGTAGTCACGCGTCACGCGTGCGCCCGCGACCGCCTCGATCCATTCGGGCTCGACCTTCGCCGCGCAGCGTGCAAAGAGCCGCGAGGTCTCCACGAGCTCGGCGGCCAGCACCCATTTGGGCCGCTTCTTCGCCAGTCCGGATCCCGGATGGACGTGGAAGCGGATTCCCCGCGCACCGAGGTACCCTTCGGTTTCGCCGTCGAGGCAGCCCACATTGCCGAGCAGACCCGCGAGCAGCGCCTCATGGATGGATTGGTAGCGCGCAGCGTCGATCGTGGCGGGCAGCGCCGGCTGCCACTTCCAGGCCTGCTCGGCCACCTCTCCCGCGAGCTGCGCGTGCACGTCCCGCCATTCGCGCAGCCGCAGGTACGAGACGAACCGGGCGCGACAGGCGTCGACCAGCCGGCGGTGCGAAAGGTTTTCGGTGAGCTTCTGCTCGAAGAACTGCCAGAGCGCCAGCAGCGACAGGAAATCCGAGCGCTCGTCGCGAAAGAGCAGATGCGCCTGGTCCGCCGCCTGCTGCTTCGCAAGCGGCCGCTCGCGCGGATCCGGCACCGACAGCGCGCTGGCAATGACGAGCAGCTCGGCGACGCAGCCGCTGTCCCGTGCCGCAAGGACCATGCGGCCGATCCGGGGGTCGACGGGCAATCGCGCGAGCTCGCGCCCGAGCGGCGTCAGCTGGCGCGCGGCGTCAACCGCGCCCAGCTCAACCAGCAGCTGGAAGCCGTCGGCGATCGTCCGCGGACCCGGCGGCTCGACGAACGGGAACGCCTCGACATCACCCAGCTCGAGCGCCGCCATCCGCAGGATCACCGCGGCGAGTGAGCTGCGCAGGATCTCGGGATCCGTGTACTTCGGCCGGGCCGCGAAATCGTCTTCGCCGTAAAGGCGCACGCAGATGCCGTCGGCGACACGCCCGCAGCGGCCCGCGCGCTGGTTCGCCGCCGCCTGCGAGATCTTCTCGATCTGCAGCAGCGTGGTCTTGTTGCGCAGCGAATACCGCTTGACGCGCGCGACACCGGTGTCGATCACGTATCGGATGCCCGGCACCGTGAGCGAGGTCTCGGCGACGTTGGTCGCGAGCACGACGCGCCGCCCTCGCGACGGCGCGAACACGCGCTGCTGCTCCGCCACCGACAGCCGGGCATACAGCGGGAGGATCTCGACTGCGGCCGCGTACGGCCGGCGCGCGAGGCCCTTGTGCAGCAGGTCGGTAGTCTCGCGGATCTCGCGCTCGCCCGGGAGGAACACGAGAATATCGCCCGGTCCAGCGCGCCAGAGATCCTCCGCGGCGTCCACGATCGCGTCCTCGAGCTCCTCCTCGTCGTCGGCTTCTTCGCCGGCCGTCTTCAGCGGCCGGTAGCGCACATCGACCGGGTACATCCGGCCCGAGACCTCGATCACCGGCGCCGGCTTGCCTTCGCTGCCGAAATGGCGCGAGAAGCGACCGGCGTCGAGCGTGGCCGACGTAACGATCACCTTGAGGTCGGGCCGCTGCGGGAGGAGCTGCTTCACGTAGCCCAGCAGGAAATCGATGTTGAGACTGCGCTCGTGCGCCTCGTCGATGATGATCGTGTCGTACGCGGCGAGCAGTGGATCGCCCTGCGTCTCGGCGAGCAGGATGCCGTCGGTCATCAGCTTGACGAACGCGTCGGGTTTCGTGTGGTCGGTGAAGCGGACCTTGTACCCGACGACGGCGCCGAGCTCGGTCGAAAGTTCCTGCGCGATGCGTGTCGCCACGGCGCGCGCGGCGATCCGGCGTGGCTGCGTGTGGCCGATCAATCCGCGCTCGCCGCGCCCTTCCGCCATGCAGATCTTGGGCAGCTGCGTCGTCTTGCCCGACCCGGTCTCGCCACACACGATCACGACCTGGTGCTCGCGTATCGTCTGCGCGATGTCGGCCGCGCGTTGCGCCACCGGGAGCTCCGGCGGGTAGGCGATGGCCGGCCGGCGCCTCGCGCGGGCTTGCCGGCGCTCGACCGAGCGCGCCACGGCACCGGCGATCCGCTCCCATTCCGCCGCCGGCGCATGCCCGCGGCGCGCGCGCTCGATCCGGCGGCCGAGCGGGACCGCGTCCGCGGCCATACCCTGCGCGAGTTGCGCGAGCAGGCGGGACGCGGGCGACGGCGCGGTCACTGGACTACCTTCGCGCTTCGCACTCCGGTATTCGCCCTTGGGACGGCCCGGCGGTCTCATGCGGCGGAGGGAAGCGTTGCGTGGAGCGAGCGCCCCGACGGACAGATCCACCCCCGGGGGAAGGCGCGGATTCTACCCCGCGCCGACAGCAACGTCATTGCGTACCAGGCGACGATCCAGCAGGCATCGGCAACGGCCGACCGATGTAGCGCGTCGTCGTTATGCCGACGGCGATGCTGACCGCGGTAGTGATGGCAAACGCAATCCATCCGGCACGCGTTCCCTGGAGCGCAGCGTTTTCCGCCGCGTCGATCAGTCCGGCCGCCACCAGGTACGCGGGCACCGTTCGCGCATCGAAACGGAGCACGAAATAGACCACCGCCGCCGCAAAGAGCCCGGCCCCGATGCCTTCGGCCAGCGCGTCCCCCGCCTCGCCCGTCTTCACCGCGATGATTCCCGTAATCAGCGCAACGACGACCGCGAGCGCGAACCACGATCGCCGCGTCCATGCCGCGGTAACGCGATCGAGGATGTGCAGCAGGAAGAGTCCGACGCCAATCGATGAGACCACGGAGAGACCTTCGAGCGCCGCAGCTGCCCACGGGAAGGCCGCCGACTCGAACGCTACCGACGGCCAGAGTGGCGCTTCCGGTGGCACGAGGTGGCCCGCAACCGCGCCTGCGCCCGCGACGAAGAACGCCGCGGCGACACCGGCGGCCCATGGCGGCAGCGGTCCGGCGGGCAACGCGTTTGCCGCTGTGCGCGCAGCCCATGCGCCGACGCCTGCGGCCAGCGCGATCGCCATCGCGGCGAGCCCGGCCGCCGTGAACGAGCTGGCAACGGCGAGCAGCGCCTGCCACAGGATCGGCTCGGTTGTTCTCAACTGCATCGCGATGGACGGCCACATGACGGCGATGCTTCCGGCCGCCGTGCCCAGCGCGATCGTCAGAACGATCGCGAGCGCTCGCGCGTCGAAATGGTTGTGCAGCCAGCTCCGCACACCAAAGACCAGTGCCGCGAGCCCCGCGAGCAGGAACAGAATGGCCCCCGCGATCTTGGCGACCTGCAGGCGGCCCGAGCGTTCGCGCTCCGCGCGAAGCCATGCCTCCGGCACGTGGACGAAGCGGCCGGCGCCGACGATCTCGTCGCCGGCGAGCTTCACGCTGATCCGCGCTTCACCGCCCTTGCCAACGTCGAGCCGCGGGTCCGCGAACATGAACGACCAATCGGCGCGCGCCGGCCGATCACTCTCCTCCGCCGCGATCTGCGTCAGTGCGGCGGGATCCAAGCCGAACCGTTCGCGCAAGTGTTGCTTCGCGAGTTCGAGAGCCGACGCCTTCGGCAAACGTGCCCCCGGCCGCGCTTCGGGCAGCACGTGGCGGATATTCCGCACCTTGCCATCAGGTTCGATCGTGATGCTCCATTCCTCGGCCCGCGCGGCGACATCCCCTTCGAACGTTGCATAGCGCACATCCCACAACGGCGGCGCGAGAGTCGTGCCGATCAGCGCGCGGTAGGCGTCGGCTCCCTCCTCGCGCCAGACGAACTTGTGCTGCGTCCAAGACGGCTCGTCGCTTGCGCGGCGCACCGTCGAGAAGCGCCGCCATTCGGGGCCAAGCGTCACGCCGCGCGCCTTTAACGCCGCGTCGGCTGCCGCCTCCGCGGCGGCACGGTCGAGCGCGAGGGAAGGCGCGTCGGCTTGCATGGGAGTCCATGCGAGCCAGGCGGCAAGGCCCCCCAGCCCAAGAGCGGGCAACCAGCGCTGGACGAGGTTCTGCCCGCGCGAGGCGACGACGACGCGTGCCTCGGCCGGGCGCTGCGGGGTCGGCGCGGGCGGCCTCCATTCACCGTTGCCGAGTGACGCCGGCAGCGTCCCCCAGGCACCGGCCTGCGCCCGGCGCCAGAGCACCACGGCGAACGGGACGAGCCCCGCGACGAACACGGCCGCGCGCTGTGCCCACGCGCCCGGCGCATCGACCAGGAACAACGGGATCGAAAACAGCGCGAGGTCGAACACCGCATGCAGCAGGATGGTCGGCAGCAGGCCGAAGCGCAGGAAGATCGCCCCCCAGAGCAGTGACGGCACGACGAGCTCGACCAGACGCGAGTAGGGCGGAAAGCCGGGGTAATTCGCGTGCGCTGCGCCGAAGATGAGCGCCTGCAGCACGAACGCGACCCCGATGCCGAGCGTTCGGCGGCCGAAGCGCGCGCCGATCAGCGCGCCCAGTGCAAGGGGCACGGCGCGAAAGACGCACTCCTCCATGAACCCGGCCTGCAACGAAACAGCGATCGGCATCAGCGCCGGCATCGCCGACGAAAGGATATTGGGATCGGTCAGCACCTCGGACGGCTGCCACCAGCCGAGCCAGCGATTGGTCGCGTAATAGAACGCGGCGACGAGCGCGAGCTCGAGCGGGACGAAGAGGTAGCCACCTGCCGTGCGCCCGAGCACCGCGCGCGACGCGCCGCCTTCACGCGACCAGACGCGCCACAGCTGCGGCTGGTGCGCAAACGCGCGTCGCGTGAGACTTTCCGCCGCCATGAACACGAGCGCGTACGACAAGCCGCCGCCGAGCGCGATCGCGGCCGCGACCCCCAGCTGGCGCGCCCAGAACGTAGTGGCCGATTGCGCGGTGTCGAAACCGAACCAGGCGGCCGGCGCCGCGGCCAGCGCCGTGGCCGCCATGAGGCCGCCCACGACGAACCCCGCGGCCAATGCGGGACGGACGACGAGCCAGTGCGCTCGCGCGAGCCAGAGCACGCCGAGAATGCACCCGCCGAGGCCGTAGAGCAGCCCGGCCGACAGGCCGGCAATCCCCGCGATCGTGTCGTTGGCGCTGCGCAGTTCGCGGAACCGGCGCTCGAAGGATTCCGGAATGTGCACGTATGGCGCGATCTCAATCAGCTCGTCGCCGGCGACCGTAAGCCGCAGCCGGATGCGCGCCTCGCCGAGCTTCTCGGCACGCTGATAGACGAACGTGTGGTCGACGCGCCCCGCCGGCCGCGTCTGCTGCGACTGCTCGAGCAAGGCATAAGGCGCAAGATCGAGCTTCCAGTCCGCCGCCGCCCGCTCTTCCGCCAGCGCGCGCGCGACGGATGCGGAGAGCGCCTTGGTCTCGGCGTCGCGTACGTACGCCTCCGGCACGCGGCGGGCGAAGCCGTTCGGCGCGCCGTCCGGCTGGAACCGGATCGTGACCTCGTTGACGTCGCCGGGGCTGAACATCCGCACGTCCCACCAGTAGGGCGCATAGAGATTGCCCTGCACCAGCGCGCCGAATGCCTGCTTGCCGCCACCTTCGAGCTCGACGTAATTCTGCGTCGCGCTGTCGTGCGCGAAACGAACGGCACTCCGCGCGTCGTCCGGCGCGAGCTTGAGACTGGCCGCGACCGTACCGGACCTGGCCAGGGCCTCGGCGCGCGAAAACGTGATGTCGAGGTTGACGAGCGGGATAGCCAGCGGGAAGAGCTTCCAGGCGATGCAGAGCGCGATCGCGGCGAGCGCGACGTAGGCGATCCAGAATGCCGGCGCGCGTGTCCAGCCGGCCTCCGCCGTCCGGTCCGTCCTGTCCGCTGCGCCGGAATCAGGCACGCACTTCGATCACGCCACGGGCCGCGAGCGCTGCGATCTCGTCGTCGGACAGCTTGAGCCACCCCCGCAGCACTTCGGCCGTGTGCTCGCCGAGGAGCGGCGGTGCACGCTCGTAGTCCGGCACCGTGGCCGAGAACCGGATCGGCGTGCCGACCTGGGGCACCCTGCCCGCGAGCGGATGCGGGAGATCCATGCGCAAGCCGCGCGCGGCGAGCTGCGGCTCCGCGAACACCTGATCAAGCCGGTTGATCGGACCGCAGGGGATGCCGAGCGGCTCGAGCAGGTCGAGCCACGCGCGCTGCGTGCGTGTGCGCATCACCTCGGCGACGAGCGGAACGAGGAGCGCACGATTGCGCACGCGGTCGGCATTCTTGGCGAAGCGTCCGTCGACTGCCCACGCGCGCCGGTCTGTCGTTTCACAGAATTTGGCGAACTGGCTGTCGTTGCCGATCGCGAGGATCAGGTGGCCGTCGGCGCAGGCGAACACCTGGTACGGCACGATGTTCTGGTGCGCGTTGCCGGCGCGTGCCGGCGGCTTGCCGGTCACGAGGTAATTGAGATTCATCACCGCCATCATCGCGACGGCCGAATCGAAGAGGCAGGTGTCGATCCACTGGCCCCGTCCCGTGCGGTCGCGATGTGCGAGCGCTGCCTGGATGGCCACCGTGGTGTACATGCCTGTCATCAGGTCCGTGATCGCGATGCCGGCTTTCTGCGGACCGCCGCCGGGAAGATCGTCGCGCTCGCCGGTGACGCTCATGAAGCCGGACATGCCCTGGATGATGAAATCGTACCCGGCATGGTCCGCGTACGGGCCGTTCTGCCCGAAGCCCGTGATCGACGCGTAGACGAGCCGCGGGTTTGCCGCGGCCACGGCGGGATAGTCGAGGCCATACTTCTCGAGACCGCCGACCTTGTAGTTCTCGACGAGCACATCGGCCTGCCGCACGAGATCGCGGACGATCCGCTGTCCGTCGGGCGTCGTGAAATCGACGGCAACGGACAGCTTGCCCCGGTTGCACGACAGGTAATAGGCCGCCTCGCTGGTATCGCGTCCGCTCGCATCCTTCAGGAACGGCGGGCCCCACGCCCGCGTGTCGTCACCGCTTCCCGGCTTCTCGATCTTGATGACCGTCGCTCCGAGGTCCGCGAGCAGCTGCGTGCACCACGGCCCCGCCAGCACACGGGACAGGTCGAGCACGGTCAGGTGCGAGAGCGGACCGGACATCGTTCGCCGTGTCGGAGGGTTGACGCCGCGCTGGTGGCCTGTTCGCCGCCAGCCTCGATCGCGAAAGACCGGGAGAAACGCTCGGCGTCGATCAGGATTTCAATGCCGTCAAGACCTCGTCGAGCATCTTCCTGGCATCGCCGAAAAGCATATGGTTGTTGTCCTTGTAGAACAACGGATTGTCGACGCCGGCATAGCCGGAAGCCATGCTTCGCTTCATGACGATCGACGTCTTCGCCTTCCAGACTTCGAGCACCGGCATGCCGGCGATCGGGCTCGTCGGGTCGTCCTGCGCCGCCGGGTTCACGATGTCGTTGGCGCCGATGACCATCGCGACGTCGGTGTCCGGGAAGTCGTCGTTCAGCTCGTCCATCTCGAACACGATGTCGTAGGGCACCTTGGCCTCGGCCAGCAGCACGTTCATGTGGCCGGGCATGCGCCCGGCCACCGGGTGGATGCCGAAGCGCACGTTGACGCCCATTTCGCGCAGCGTCCGGGTGATCTCAAAGACGGTGTGCTGCGCCTGGGCGACCGCCATGCCGTAGCCAGGAACGATGATGACATTCTTCGCGTCGCGCAAGAGCTCGGCGGTCTCGGGCGCCAGGATCGGGTTCACCTCGCCCGCCGGCGCAACGGCACCGGCCGCGGCCGGAGCGCCGCTGTCGGTGCCAAAGCCGCCGGCGATCACGCTGATGAAGTTGCGGTTCATCGCCGCGCACATGATGTACGACAGGATCGCGCCGGAGGAGCCGACCAGCGCGCCCGTCACGATCAGGAGGTCGTTCGAGAGCATGAAGCCGGTCGCCGCCGCTGCCCAGCCGGAGTAGCTGTTGAGCATCGACACCACGACCGGCATGTCGGCGCCGCCGATCGCCATGACCATGTGGATGCCGAAGAGCAGGGCGACGACGCTCATGACGATCATCGGCGTCATCGCCTCGGCCACGCTGTGCGCGTTGATGAACGCATACCCGAAGTAGATGACGGCGATGAGCCCGGCCAGATTGAGCAGGTGCCGCGCCGGCAGCAGCATCGGCTTGCCGCCGATCTTGCCGGACAGCTTGCCGAAGGCGATCACCGAGCCGGAGAACGTCACGGCGCCGATCAGCACGCCCAGGAACATCTCGATCTCGTGGATGATGTGCTCGGCCGGCGTAAGGTTGGCCGACACCGCCGGATCGATGAAGTTGGCATAGCCGACGAGCATGGCGGCCAGGCCCACGAGGCTGTGCATCAGCGCTACGAGCTCCGGCATCTGCGTCATCTGCACGACGCGCGCGGCGTAGAGCCCGATGCCCGCGCCGACCACCATCGCGGCGAGGATCCAGGGCAGGCCGGCGGCGGTGACCTGCACGCCGAAGACGGTGGCGAGCACCGCGATCGTCATGCCGATCATCCCGTAGAGGTTTCCGCGCCGCGACGTTTCCTGGTTGGACAGCCCGCCCAGGCACAGGATGAAGAGGATCGTGGCCCCGATGTAGGAGACCAGCGAAAGACTGGAGGTCATGGTCTCTTCTTCCCATTTGCGGAACATCGCCAGCATGCGCTGGGTCACCGCGAAGCCGCCGAACATGTTGATCGTGGCAAGCGCGATGGCGCCCACCGACAGCCAGCGGATCCACTCGCCCGGGCGGGAAAGATCGGCGGAGATCCCCGACAGATCCGGCGCGACCTGCACCAGCGCGCCGATGGCGATGATGCTGCTGACCGCGTTGGTCACGCTCATCAGCGGAGTGTGCAGCGCGGGCTTCACGTTCCAGACCACCATGTAGCCGACGAAGCAGGCCAGCACGAACACGGTGAAGTGCCCGAGGAAGCTCGCCGGCGCATGACGGCCGACGAGCAGGAACAGCAGGGCGCCCGCGCCGAACACGACGGCTGTCTTCGTCCACGCCATCGGGCCGCTGCTGGCGCCGTGGCCCTTGGCCTTGGGCGTGGCAGCGACCGGCTTGGCCGCGGCGGCGGCGGGCGCGACGGACAGCTTCGGCGCCGGCGGCGGCCAGGTGACCTCACCCTTGTCGATGACGGTCGTGCCGCGCAGCACCTCGTCCTTCATGTCGACGTTGATGGCATCGCCGTCGATGCTCTTCGTCTTGACCATGTCCTCCATCAGGCGGAACAGGTTGTTCGCGTACAGCGTCGACGCCTGCTTCGCGAGGCGGCTCGGCAGGTCCTTGTAGCCGATGATCGTGACGCCGTGCCGGACGACGACCTCGCCGGGCACCGTGCATTCGCAGTTGCCGCCCTGCTCCGCCGCCATGTCGACGATGACGCTGCCCTGCTTCATCGACCTGACCATGTCTTCCGTGATCAGCTTTGGCGCGGGCTTGCCTGGGATCAGCGCCGTCGTGATGATGATGTCGACGTCCTTCGCCTGCTTGGCGAAAACCTCGCGCTGGGCCTGCTGGAAGCCTTCGCTCATCACCTTGGCGTAGCCGCCGACGCCGCTGCCCTCCTCCTCGTAGTCGACGGGCACGAACTCGCCGCCCAGCGATTTGATCTGGTCCTCGACCTCCGGTCGCGTGTCGTTGGCGCGCACGATGGCCCCCAGTCCGGACGCCGCGCCGATGGCGGCAAGACCCGCGACGCCGGCACCGATCACGAAGACCTTGGCGGGCGGCACCTTGCCCGCAGCCGTGATCGAACCGGTGAAGAAGCGGCCGAACTCGTGCGCAGCCTCGATGACGGCACGGTAGCCACCGATGTTGGCCATCGAGGAGAGCGCATCGAGCTTCTGCGCCCGCGAGATGCGCGGGACGCTGTCCATCGCCAGCACCGTTGCCTTCCTGGCGGCGAGCTCTCGCAACAGCTCGGGATTCTGCGCCGGCCAGATGAAGCTGACCAGCGTGCCACCTTCGCGCAACAGCCCCACCTCGTCACGTTCCGGGCCCCGCACCTTTAACACGATGTCGGACGTGGCCCACAACCTGGCCCGATCCGCGACGATTTCCGCCCCGGCGGCGCGGTAGGCATCATCGTTGATCTGAGCCGCATCACCGGCACCCGCTTCGACGGCGACCCGGAAACCCTGCTTGATCAGTTTCTGGACGACCTCCGGCACGGTCGCGACCCGCTTCTCGCCGGGAAAGACCTCTTTTGGGACCCCTATCAACAATGACATTCACGTCTCCCTTCAAACGACAGGCAGCGGGTTCCGGCACGGGTGCCGCCCGGGATTCTCATATGTCGGACACTCACATCATATCTGTGCGGCAATGGCGGCACCCAACTCGACGGTGCGGCACGAGCCGCCAAGGTCGGGCGTTTTGGGCGCATTCGGACTCGCCAGCACCCGTTCGATCGCCGCGACGACGGCTGCGGCTGCCTCGGCGTGCCCGAGAAATTCGAGCAACTGCGCACCGGCCCAGATCTGTCCGATCGGGTTTGCGATGCCCATGCCGGCGATGTCCGGCGCCGAGCCGTGCACCGGCTCGAACAGTGACGGATAGTTGCGCTCCGGATTGATGTTCGCCGACGGTGCGATGCCGATCGTGCCGCAGACCGCGGGGCCAAGGTCGGACAAAATATCGCCGAAGAGATTCGAGCCGACGACGACGTCGAAGCGGTCCGGGCGACCGACGAAGTGCGCGGTCAGGATGTCGATGTGGAATTGATCGGCGCGCACGTCCGGGTACTGCGCGGCCATTGCGCGGAAGCGCTCGTCCCAGTACGGCATCGTGATCGAGATGCCGTTCGACTTCGTCGCCGACGTCAGGTGCTTCTTCGGCCGCTCTCCGGCGAGGTCGAACGCGAACTTCAGTATGCGGTCGACGCCCTTGCGGCTGAACACCGACTGCTGGAACACGACCTCGCGCTCCGTGCCCTCGTACATGCGCCCGCCGACCGACGAGTACTCGCCCTCGGTGTTCTCGCGGACGACTACGAAGTCGATGTCTCCGGGCGCGCGGTTGGCAAGCGGCGACGGAATGCCCGGCATCAGCCGGCATGGGCGCAGGTTGACGTACTGGTCGAAGCCGCGGCGCCACGGGATCAGCGAGCCCCACAGCGAGACGTGGTCCGGGACCGTGGCGGGCCAGCCCACCGCGCCGAAAAAGATCGCGTCGAAATCCTTGAGCTGGGCAAACCAGTCCTCCGGCATCATGCGGCCGTGCTTTAGGTAATAGTCGCAGCTCCAGTCGAACTCGCGCCATGCGAAGCCGATGCCGAAGCGCCGTGCCGCCGCCTCGAGCGCGCGCAGACCCTCGGGCACGACCTCCTTGCCGATGCCGTCGCCGGGGATGACCGCGATCCGATGTGGCTTCATCGTTCCTCCATCAATGGGGAAGTCATTCTAGGTTATGCTGGCACGGCCTCCAAGCACGGGCCCAGGGCCATGCGCTCGATCGTCATCGTCGCACTGCAGATCTCGCTGATCGTCGTAATCATGCTGCCGCTGGACGCCGGCGCGTGGAGCCTTCCCGCGACCGCGCTCGTGGCGGCCGGGATCGCCGTGGGCGCGTGGGCACTGACGGCGAATCGCCCCGGCAACTTCAACATCCGGCCCGAGGTGAAGCCGGGCGGGCAGCTCGTCACCCGCGGACCCTACGCGTACGTGCGGCATCCGATGTACCTTGCGGTGATGCTCGCGATGCCGGGCTTCTGTCTCGGCTACGGCACACCATGGCGGTGGGCCGCGCTCGTGGCGCTCGGCGTCGTGCTGGCGATCAAGATGGGCATCGAGGAAACGCAGATGGCCGCGCGCCATCCGGGTTACGCCGGATACGCCCGTTCGACGAAACGCATCGTTCCGTTCATCTGGTGAGCATCCTGCTGCGGGCATCGTCCGTTTGCCCGATGGCGGCTGCGGCACGCACCTCCTAGAGTGCGGACATGGCGGCGCGGGTTGCGTCCAAACGAGCACCGCGCCGATGCGGCGGCAATTCGCCGATTCAGCAAGCCGCCCATTCGGCGATTTGCCCCTTCGTCTACTGGCGCCGCATCGATCGCATCGTTGCGAGGCCGCCCGGGAGATTGCGCATGGTCCATCGACTCTACCTGCTCGCACTGCTGGCATTGCAGCTCGCGCTCATCGTCAAGCTGGCGCCACCGCTTGCGCAGGCGCTGCGCACCGATGCGCTTCCCGGCCTCGCTCCGGAAGGCCTGCCCGCGCTGCTGCAGTTCGTGGCGACAGGCCTCGCGGTCGCCGGCGCCGCGCTGGCGCTCACGTTTCCCGGTGTCGCGCTGCTTCGTCACCGACGTGCCGGGTCGCAACGGTTCCTGGGCTTGCCCGGCTGGGCCGTGGCGCTGACACTGGTCGGCGCATTGCTCCTCGGCGCCGCCGCCCTCCTGCTCGCGCTGGCGCCGATGCTGCCCGACGACAGGGGGATGACCGCCGTGCTCATTGCCCGATCCGGCATCACCGGCGGCCTGGCGATGGCCGCAGCAGGCGTGCTCTGTGCCGAACTCCTGCGCCGCAGCGTTGCCGCGGGGCGCCCGGTGCTGCCCGATCGGCATTCCGGGCTCGGCCGAATCGAGGTGACGCACCCGCCGGAACTGCGCACCGTGGCGCCGACGCACGCCAACGGAGGGACGCCACGGAGACCCGCATGACCATTGGCAACTGCTGCATCGGCGTGGTCAGGGTGCCGGAGGCCGATTTCGCGCTGATCGCCACGGCGATGGGACGCGCGTTCGCGGACGACTTCGGATCGCATTGACACCCTTCCGATCACCCCCAACCCACGGGGCTCGCCTGGACGGCCCCTCCATCCTCGACTCGCCGCGCCGACTGCGCTATGTTCGGCACGATGGAGTCCGCGACGCATGCCGTGCCCCCGATTCCGCGCGACAAGCTTCGCTGGCAATGGTCGCAGTTGCCGGGACTCGCAGCCGCCGATCTGTATGCCGTGCTCGCCGCCCGGCAGCAGGTTTTCGCCGTCGAGCAGCATTGCGCCTTTCAGGACGCCGACGGGCACGACCTCCACGCCTGGCACCTCCTTGCGTGGACCGAAGCGGGCGCCGCACCCGCGCTTGCCGGTTACCTCCGGGTGCTCGACCCCGGGCGCAAGTATTCCGAGCCGTCGATCGGTCGCGTGCTCACGGTTGCGCCCCATCGCGGCATCGGGCTGGGACGCACGCTGATGATCGAAGGCATCAAGCGCACGCGCGAAATCTGGCCGGGGCGCCCGATCCGCGTTGCCGCGCAACAGCGGCTGGAGACGTTCTACGCAAGCCTCGGTTTCCGCCCGGTATCGGCACCCTACGATGAAGACGGCATCCTGCACGTCGACATGCTGATCGACGCCCCGGCACGGTGACCTGGCCCGACTTCCCGCTGGGGTTCTACCCGGTAGCGATCGTTGCCATCCTGCTGACCGGCATGGTCAAGGGCGGTTTCGGCACCGGTGCGGGCGGACTCGCCGTGCCGCTGATGTCGATATACGTCGCGCCGCCCGAGGCCGCCGGCATCATGCTGCCGATCCTCTGCGCGATGGACATCTTCGGCGTGCACGCCTACCGCGGCCGCTGGTCGCGCGAGCATCTGCGCGCGCTGCTCCCGGGCGCGCTGGTCGGGATCGGCATCGGGGCTCTGGCGTTCGGCGCCCTGCCGGTGAACGCGATCCGGCTCCTGATCGGGCTCATCGCCGTGACGTTCACGCTCAACAGCTGGTTCGGATGGACAGCACGCCTCACCGCGCGGATGGCGAAGCCGGGTCCCGCCGCCGGCGCATTCTGGGGTGCGGCCTCCGGTTTCACCAGCACGCTGGCGCACGCCGGCGGGCCGCCGTTCGCCGTCTACATGCTGCCACAGCGGATCGACAAGACGGCCCTCGTCGCCACGTCGGCCGTGTTCTTCCTCGTCGTCAACTACGTGAAGCTCGTGCCGTACGCATTCCTGGGACAGCTCAACGCCACGAACCTGACGACGGCGCTCATCTTCGCGCCGCTCGCACCGCTCGGCATCTGGCTCGGCGTCTGGTTGCACAAGCGAGCCTCCGAGGAAGCGTTCTACCACGTGAGCTACACGCTTCTTTTCGCCACGGGCCTGAAGCTCATCTGGGACGCGTTCGCGCACTGAGCGCCGATGCGTTCGTGGCGGCCGGGTTGCCGGGTCGCCGCGCAGCTGCGCTATCATGCGCAGCATCCGGTTCCGGTGCGCCATCCCATGAAGCAGACCTTCCTCGAGTTCGAACAGCCGATCGCCGAGCTCCAGGCGAAGATCGACGAGCTCCGCTATGTCCACGAGGATTCGGCCGTGGACATCTCCGACGAGATCACCCGGCTGCAGAAGAAAAGCCAGCAGCTGACAAAGGAGATCTACGGCAAGCTAACGGCATGGCAGATCGCGATGGTCGCTCGCCATCCACAGCGTCCGTACACCCTCGATTACGTCAACAGCCTGTTCAGCGATTTCCGCGAGCTGCATGGCGACCGCAGCTACGCCGACGACCCTGCCATCGTCGGCGGGCTCGCCCGCTTCAACGGCAAGCCGTGCATGGTGCTGGGCCACCAGAAGGGCCGCGACACCAAGGAGAAGATCATCCGCAACTTCGGCATGCCGCGCCCCGAGGGCTACCGCAAGGCGCTGCGCCTCATGAAACTCGCCGAGAAATTCGGGCTGCCGCTGTTCACGTTCGTCGACACCCCCGGCGCATATCCCGGCATCGACGCCGAAGAACGGGGCCAATCCGAGGCGATCGGCCGCAACCTCTACGAAATGGCCGGACTGCGCGTGCCGATCATCGTGACGGTCATCGGCGAGGGCGGATCCGGCGGCGCGCTCGCGATTGCCGTCGGTGACGTCACGCTGATGCTGCAATACGCGACCTACTCGGTCATCTCGCCCGAAGGTTGCGCCTCGATCCTCTGGAAGTCCGCCGAACAGGCACCGGAAGCTGCCGAAATACTGGGCATCATCGCGCCACGCTTGAAGCAGCTCGGCCTCATCGACAAGGTCCTGACCGAGCCGACCGGCGGCGCGCACCGCGACCCCGCGGCGATGATGGTGACGCTCAAGAAAGCCCTGACCGAGACGCTGCGCACACTGCAGGACCAGGCGCTCGACACGTTGCTCGAGATGCGCGAGGACAAGATCCTGTCGTACGGCAAGTTCAAGGAGATCCCCGCCGGCTGATTCCGCCGGCCGGTCGACGGGGCCGGCGGCCGGATGGCCGGCGCAACGCATATGGCGGACCTGCCCGTCGCCCCCATTGAACCGGTGTTGCGTGCCGCGCACGCTGCCGTCGCCGCATTGCCGCGGGGCGCCGCCGCGGCAATCCGGATCGCCGTCGCCCTGTCCGGCGGTCGCGACTCGATCGTGCTCCTGGACGCGCTCGCTGCGCTCGCTCCGGACATGGGCTTCGCGCTTTCCGCGCTGCACGTCCATCACGGCCTGTCGGCCAATGCGGACGCCTGGGTGGCCTTTTGCGGCAAAGAGTGCGCGAAGCGCGGCGTGCCGCTCGCCGTTCACCGCGCCGAAATCCGGCGCGCCGCCGGCGAGAGTCTCGAAGCTCGGGCGCGCGCCGCCCGCTACGCAGCGCTCGCCGCCGTCGACGCGGACATCGTCGCGCTCGCCCACCACGCTGACGATCAGGCGGAGACGCTGCTGCTGCAGTTGCTGCGCGGTGCCGGCCCGGAGGGGCTCGCCGCGATGCCGGCGCACAGGCCGATGCGCAAGGGTCCTGCGCTCCTGCGCCCCTTCCTCGCCTTGCCGCGCGCGACCATCGACGCGTATGCGACGGCCCGCAGGCTCGCGTGGGTCGACGACGAATCGAACGCGAACACCGGCGTCAAGCGCAACTTCATCCGGCACGACGTAGCGCCGCGCCTCGCCGCAGCCTTTCCGGGCTATCCCGTTACCCTCGTCCGCGCCGCCGCGCATCAGGCGGAAGCCGCGCGGCTCATCGACGAACTCGCGCAACTCGACGCGCAAGGAGCCGTCATGGACGACCCCGTGGCCGGAGCGACGCTTGAACGGGCGGTGTTGATCGCGCTTGCGACACGCGCGCCGCATCGGGCGCGCAATCTTCTGCGCTGGTTCCTCCGTCGCCACGAGCTGGACGCGCCGTCGTCGTCGCGCCTTGCGGCAATGCTGGACCAGCTCGCCCGCGCGGCGCCGGACGCGGGCGTGCGCCTGGCTCACTCGGGAGTCGAGATCGGTTTCCATCGCGGGCGCATCGTCGTGCACGCGCCGTCGGTCGCCTCGATCGCGGTCACGTGGGCGGGGGAAGCGCGTCTGGCCCTGCCCCACGGCACGCTGGAATTCGCGTCCTGTACCGGTCCGAAGGCCAACTGCGCCAGACTGCACGGGGCGATAGTCACGGTTCGGACGCGCGCCGGAGGGGAGCGCATCCGGCTCGCCGATGACCGCCCGCGCCGGGCATTGAAGAGCGTACTGCAGGACGCCGGGATGCCCGTCTGGCAACGCGAGTCGCTGCCGCTCGTGTTCTGTGGCGACGCACTCGCCGTCGTTCCCGGCATTGGCGTCGATACCACGTTCCGGGCCGGCGCGGGAACGCCCGGATACCGCGTGCATTGGCACCCCAAGAACAGGGAATGTTGACGTGCATCAATTGCGGACACGCCGATGACCGGTACCTTGCCCCGAATGTCGGCGATCCGGTGTGCTTTTGGGGAACCGGCACCGAGGAACAGCGCGGATCAGGACGCCGGCGGGAACCGGGCAATTGCCAGCATTGCTGCGCTGCGCCACGGATGAAAGGTGGCGGACGGCGTCGCGGGCCTAATCGTCGTCGAGGCGCCGATACGAATTGCAATCTCCTTTTTCCGATGTAGGACGAGTCTTGTTTTACAACCAGCAAAGGAGGACAACATGAAACTCCGCTTCTCACTCGCTATCGTCGCCGCCGCGGCATTGGCCGCGGCCGGCGTCGCGTTCGCGCAGCAGCCGATCGTCATCAAGTTCAGCCACGTCGTTGCGGTCGACACGCCGAAGGGCAAGGCCGCCGAATACTTCAAGAAGCTCGCCGAGGAGCGGACGAAGGGGCGCGTCAAGATCGAGGTCTATCCGAACAGCCAGCTGTTCAAGGACGGCGAGGAAATGGAAGCCGTGCAGCTCGGCTCCGTGCAGATGCTCGCGCCGTCGCTGGCGAAATTCGGCCCGCTGGGCGTGCGCGAATTCGAGGTGTTCGACCTGCCGTACGTCTTCGACGACTACAACGAGTTGCATACGGTCACGTCGGGCCCGGTGGGACAGGGACTGTTCAAGAAGCTCGAGTCGAAGGGAATCGTCGGCCTTGCCTACTGGGACAACGGCTTCAAGGTGATGAGCGCGAACAAGCCCATTCGCGTCCCGGCCGACTACAAGGGGCTCAAGATGCGGATCCAGTCGTCCAAGGTGCTGGGCGATGAGATGAAGGCCCTGGGGTCGATCCCGCAGGTGATGGCATTCTCCGAGGTCTACCAGGCCCTGCAGACGGGCGTCGTCGACGGCACCGAGAATCCGCCGTCGAATTTCTACACGCAGAAGATGCAGGAGGTCCAGAAGTACCTGGCGCTCACCAACCACGGCTACCTCGGCTACGCGGTCATCGTCAACAAGAAGTTCTGGGACGCCCTGCCCGCCGACATCCGCGCGGCGCTCGAGGGCGCGATGAAGGACGCGACCAAGTTCGCGAACGACATCGCGCAAAAGGAGAACGACGACGCGCTCGAGGCCGTGCGCAAGACCGGCAAGACCGAGATCATCACGCTCACGCCCGAGCAGAAGGCCGCGATGAAGAAGGCGCTCGTCACCGTGCACAAGGAAAACGAGGCGCGCATCGGCAAGGACACGCTCGCCGAGGTCTACAAGGAAACCGGCTTCAAGCCGTAGTGGCACGCCGCCGCAGTCAAGACGGAGTTTCGCCTCCACTGCGGATTTCGGTCGGACTTGACCAAGTCGAGCGCGGGGACGCGGCACGTTTGCCACGAAAGCGCCAGGAGGGGGAATGAAGTTTCTCGATCACCTGGAGGAGTGGCTGATCGCGTTCCTGATGGGCGCGGCGACGCTGCTGATCTTCGTCGCGGTCATCCATCGCTACGCCGCCGGCGTGCCGATCCCGGGCGTGCAGGACGCGCTGCTCGCCATCGACCTCACCTGGGCGCAGGAGCTTTGCATCTACATGTTCGTGTGGATGGCGAAGTTCGGCGCGGCCTACGGCGTGCGCACCGGCATCCACGTCGGCGTCGACGTGATGATCAACCAGCTGCCCCCCAGGACGCACAAGACGTACGTGCTGTTCGGTCTCGCGGCCGGCGCGGTGTTCACGGTGATTGTCGGCACGCTGGGCGCCAGCTTCGTGTGGGACATCGCCCACACCGACTCGGTGTCGCCCGACCTCGAGGTGCCGAAGTGGCTCGTCTACCTCTGCATCCCGCTCGGGTCCTACCTGATGTGCTTCCGCTTCCTGCAGGTCGCATGGTCGTTCGCGCGCACCGGCGAGCTGCCGCACCATGACGTCGCGCACGTCGAGGGCGTCGAGGAGATGCAGGACATCAACCCCTACGCGATGGAAGACAACCTCCATCCGGCGGACGTCAAGTCGGGAGGCACGAAATGAGCGCGCTCGTCCCCGCCGTCCCGACGAATGCGCCGCGCTGGCCGGCGCTGATCCCGCCGGTCCTGATCGCGATCCCGCTGGTGCTGAAGCTCGCCGGCGTGACGGTCGCCAGCGGCTGGATCATCTTCACGCTGCTGTTCGGCCTGATGCTGACCGGCATGCCGATATCCATCTCCCTCGGTCTCACCGTGCTCACGTACCTGTTCACGATGACGACGGTGCCGATCGAGTCGGTCGCGCTCAAGCTCTTCACCGGCATCGAGAAGTTCGAGATCATGGCAATCCCGTTCTTCATTCTCGCCGGAAACTTCCTCACCCACGGCGGGGTCGCGCGGCGGATGATCAATTTCGCATCGGCGCTGGTCGGCCACTGGCATGGCGGCCTGGGACTCGCCGGCGTCATGGCCTGTGCGCTCTTCGCCGCGGTGTCGGGCAGCTCGCCGGCGACCGTGGTTGCGATCGGCTCGATCATCCTGCCCGCGATGATCAAGCAGGGGTTCCCCGCCCGCTTCGGCGCGGGCGTGATCACCACGTCCGGCGCGCTCGGCATCCTGATCCCGCCGTCGATCGTGATGGTGATGTACGCGGTCGCGACCAGCACCTCGGTGGGCGCGCTGTTCATCGCCGGCATCGTGCCCGGCCTGCTCCTGGCGACCTTCCTCGGCTTCACCACGTGGTGGCGCGCGCGCAAGTTCAACTACCCGCGCCAACCCGCCGCGAGCTGGGCCGAGCGCTGGACTGCGTTCCGCGAGAGCGTCTGGGGCCTGCTGCTCGTCGTCGTCGTCATCGGCGGCATCTACACGGGCATCTTCACGCCCACCGAAGCAGCGGCAATGAGCGCCGTCTACGCGTTCTTCGTCGCCATTTTCATCTACAAGGACATGCCGCTGTCCAAGACGCCGAAGATCCTGCTCGATTCGGCCAACATGAGCGCGATGCTGCTCTACATCATCACCAACGCAGTCATGTTCTCGTACCTGATGACATCCGAGCAGATCCCGCAGGAGCTCGCCGCCTGGATGCTCGACAAGGGCCTCGGGATGGTGGCGTTCCTGCTGTTCGTGAACGTCGTGCTGCTCCTTGCCGGCAACGTGATGGAGCCGTCGTCGATCGTGCTGATCATGGCACCGATGCTGTTCCCGGTCGCGATGAAGCTCGGCATCGACCCGGTGCACTTCGGCATCATCATGGTGGTCAACATGGAAGTCGGCATGTGCCACCCGCCGGTGGGGCTGAACCTCTACGTGGCATCCGGCATCACCAAGATGGGCATTACCGAGCTCACCATCGCCGTTTGGCCATGGCTCCTCACGATGCTGATCTTCCTCGTGCTCGTCACCTATTGGCCGGCGATGACCACCTGGCTGCCGACGACGCTGGGGATGATGCGCTAGCGCAAGCGCGCGTTTCGTCGCGCACGATTGCCACCAGGGCGGGTGCGCGACGACCGTGCAGAAGGCGAGCCTTTTCCTTGGGTGCCCCGGGGCGGCACCGTCTGGGGAAATCCGCGGGGCGACGACCGCCGTCACGGCGCGCATGGGTGCGCGGTGCCACGTGCCGGACTCGGCGACAAGGGGCGCCGGAGATGGTATAACCTTGAATTTACTCGCATTTATCCATCCGGAGCCCCCAGCATGGCCGTCGAACGCACGCTTTCCATCATCAAGCCCGATGCGGTTGCCGCCGATCTCATCGGCAAGATCTTGTCTCGGTTCGAGACCAACGGTCTCAAGATCGTGGCCGCGCAGATGCGCCGGCTTTCGTCGGCCGAGGCCGGTGGCTTTTATGCCGTTCGCCTGGAACGGCCGTTTTTCCAAGACCTGGTTGATTTCATGACGTCCGGCCCGGTGATGATTCAAGTACTCGAAGGCGAGAACGCCATCGCGAAGAACCGCGACCTGATGGGCGCGACCGACCCGAAAAAGGCCGCGCCCGGCACGATCCGGGCCGATTTCGCAAAATCGATCGACGCGAACGCCGTGCATGGTTCCGACGAAGCGGAAACCGCCAGGACCGAAATTGCATACTTCTTCCCTACCCTGGCGGTTTACAGCCGCTGAGCCAAACGGGCTCAACCCTGGCTCGGGTTTCGGCGCGCACGAACGCGACGCGCACGTTAACGAACGAAAGCACTCATGAGCTTCGATAGCCCCGAATTCTGGATCGCGCTGCTGGAGATCATCGGCGTGAACATCGTGCTGTCGGGAGACAACGCGGTCGTCATCGCGCTGGCGGCGCGCGGATTGCCGGCCCACCAGCAGAACCGTGCGGTCGCCTGGGGCAGCGGCGCCGCGGTGGGCATGCGCATCGCGCTGACCATCGTCGCGGTCGAACTCCTGCGTCTGCCCTATCTCAAGCTCGCCGGCGCGGTCCTGCTGCTGTGGATCGCGGTCAAGCTGCTGCTTCCCGAGGAGGAGGAAGCCGACGGGCATGGCGCGGTCAACTCGAGCATCGGCACGGCCATCAAGACGATCCTGATCGCCGATCTGGTGATGAGCCTTGACAACGTGATTGGCGTCGCCGCTGCCGCCAAAGGCAGCACGGTCTTGTTGATCCTGGGTCTGGCCATCTCGATTCCGTTGGTGATCTTCGCCAGCCGCCTGCTGCTTACGCTCATGGGACGCTTCCCAGTCATCATCACGCTGGGGGCGGCACTGCTGGGCTGGGTCGCCGGCGAGATGGCGATAACCGA
Source organism: uncultured beta proteobacterium (assembly GCA_963823215.1). Taxonomy (GTDB): domain Bacteria; phylum Pseudomonadota; class Gammaproteobacteria; order Burkholderiales; family Casimicrobiaceae; genus CAIWHR01. Next base: position 172,838 of record CAWGKT010000006.1, on the reverse strand, counting down.
CGTGGCGTCGAAGGGTTGGGTCGATGCGCAGGCGGCATTCCTGCACTACGTCGCGCCGGCCGCCGGCGCGATCGGCGTGGTGCTCCTGGGCAAGTGGCTGGTTTCACGCGCGGAACGCGCCGCCCGCAAGATGCCGCCCGTTGTCGCCGCACACGTGCCGGCCCGTCTGCAGCGTATTCTGCTCGCCGTGGACGGGTCCGAAGGAGCGACGAAGGCCGTTCGCCACCTGCTCGCCATGCGCCAGAACATGCGCGCAATGCCCGCACTGGACGTGCACCTGATCAACGTGCAGCGACCCGTGTCCGGCGATGTCTCGACGTTCGTGGCCGGCGCGACGCTCGACGACTACCATCGGGAGCGCAGCGAGCAGGCATTGGCGCCGGCGCGCGCGCTGCTCGCTGCGGCGGGCCTGACCCCGCACGAACACCAACTTGTCGGCAATCCGGGGCAGACCATTGCCGAGGTTGCACAGGCGGAGGACTGCGATCTTATCGTGATGGGGACGCGCGGTCTGGGTACCCACACTGCCGCGCTGCTGGGGTCCGTGGCGCAAGGCACCGCCGAGCATGCGGGCGTGCCGGTATTGCTGGTGCCATGAGCCCGCCGGGCCGTCCCAAGGGCGAATACCGGAGCGCGCAGCGCGAAGGTACTCCAGTGCCCCCGCCGGGCCATCCCAAGGGCGAATACCGGAGCGCGCAGCGCGAAGGTAATCCAGTGCGCCGCCCCAAGGGCGAATACCGGAGCGCGCAGCGCGAAGGTAATCCATTGCGCCCAATCTCTTTCGACGCGAAGTCGGGACGCCGTTCGTTTCTCCCCTGACGATTCGCTGAATCCGGCGCGCGGAGTCTCGCCGCGCAAAAGTGCCATCGGGTTCCGCGCATCCGGGCGGGCGGGCCCACGGCAACATCGTCACGCCCGGTTGCGACGCGTTTCGCCAATGCAAGCCCTCCCAAGGCGGGGGGGCCGCACCCGGCGACAGGGGCATCGGAAATGGTATAATTTTGAATTTACTCGCATTTATCCATTCGGAGTCGCAAGCATGGCCGTCGAACGCACACTTTCCATCATCAAGCCCGATGCGGTAGCCGCCAATGTCATCGGAAAGATCTATTCCCGCTTCGAGTCCAATGGACTCAGGATCGTGGCCGCCCAGATGCGCTGGATGTCGTCAGCCGAGGCTGGTGGCTTTTATGCGGTTCACCTGGAACGGCCGTTTTTCCAGGATCTGGTCGATTTCATGACGTCCGGACCGGCAATGATCCAGGTGCTCGAAGGCGAAGACGCCATCGCGAAGAATCGCGACCTCATGGGCGCGACGGACCCGAAAAAGGCCGCCCCCGGCACGATCCGGGCCGATTTCGCGAAATCGATCGACGCGAATGCCGTGCACGGCTCCGACGGCCCGGACACCGCCCGGACCGAGATCGCGTACTTCTTCCCTGCCCTGGCGGTCTACAGTCGCTGAGCCGGGGACTGAGCACGTGATCAACCTCCTCGACCTCGACGCCGCCGGCCTCGCGGCTCTCTTCGCGGACCTTGGCGAAAAGCCGTTCCGCGCGAAGCAGGTGTCGCACTGGATGCACCAGCGGCTCGTGGGCGAGATCGAGGCGATGACGGACCTGTCGCGCGCGCTGCGCGAGAAGCTCTCCGCGGTCGCGACGATCCGCGGCCCTACCGTAGTCAGCGACACCACGGCGACCGACGGCACGCGCAAGTGGTTGCTCGACGTGGGCGCCGGCAATGCGGTCGAGATGGTCTTCATCCCCGAGGACGACCGGGGCACGCTGTGCCTCTCGTCGCAGGCGGGTTGCGCGCTCGACTGCGCGTTCTGCTCGACCGGCAAGCAGGGCTTCAACCGCAATCTGACGACGGCCGAGATCGTGGGGCAGCTCTGGCACGCGAATCGCGCGCTGCTCGCCGACGGCGTGAGCGCGACCGACCGTCCCGAGCGCGAACTGCTCCCTCTCGGAGGGAAGGCGCACAGCGCCAAGGGTGCACCAATGACCTTTCCGTGGGTGGATCAAGGGCGCGCGCCGATCACCAACGTCGTGCTGATGGGCATGGGCGAGCCGCTGGCCAATTACGACAGTGTGGTGTCGTCGCTCCACGTGTTCCTCGACGACAACGCCTATGGCCTGTCGCGCCGCCGCGTCACGCTGTCCACGTCGGGGCTCGTACCCGCGATGGACCGCCTGCGCGAGGGCTGCCCCGTCGCGCTCGCCGTTTCGTTGCACGCAGGCAACGACCCGCTGCGCGACCGCCTGGTGCCGATCAATCGCAAGTACCCGCTGGCGCAGCTGCTTGCCGCCTGCCTTCGTTACCTCGATCGCGCGCCACGCGATTTCGTCACGTTCGAGTACGTGATGCTGGACGGTGTCAACGACACGGCGGACCACGCGCGCGAGGTCGCGGCCCTCGTCCGCGACATCCCCTGCAAGTTCAACCTGATCCCGTGGAACCCGTTCCCGGGCGCGGAGTTCCGGACGAGCTCGCGCGCGCGGATCCTCGCATTCCAGAAAGCCCTGATGGACGCCGGCTACGTGACGACGATCCGCAAGACGCGCGGCGAGGACATCGACGCGGCATGCGGCCAGCTCGCCGGACGCGTGCAGGACCGCACCAAACGACGCATCAGGATCCACACTGCAGCCGCGGCGACGACGGCGCATTGACCCCGCCTGTTTGGGAATGACCATGAAGCACTTGCTCCGCAGCGCCGCCACGATCGCCACCCTCGTCGCGCTCGTAACGCTCGTCGGTTCGTGCGCGTCACCGGCGGCCGCTCCCGCCGCGCAACGCGCGCCCGATCCGCTGCCTCCGGTGAAGACCCAGGAAGCGAGCCCCAAGGATCGCGCAGTGCTCCATGCCGAACTCGGCGCGGGGTATTACGAGCGTGGCCGAATGGACATTGCGCTCGAGGAGCTCAACGAGGCGGTGGCGCTCGACCCCGGCAACCCGCAGATCTACAACTACTTCGGCCTCGTCTATGCAGTGCTGGGCGAGAACGCGAAGGCCGAGCAGAACTTCCAGCGCGGCCTCGCGCTCGCGCCGGATGACTCCGACATCCGGCACAACTGGGGCTGGTACCTGTGCAGCAACGGCAAGCCGCGCCAGTCGATTCCCGAGTTCGAGATGGCGCTGCGCAACCCGCTGTACAAGACGCCCGAGATCGCCCTCATCAACGCCGGGCGCTGCAGCGCCGAGTTCGGCGACATCGCGAACGCGGAGTCGTACTACAAGCGCGCGCAGACGCGATCGCCGAACAACGCGCCGGCCGCCTACGGGCTCGCATTGCTCGCGTACCGCGCCGGACGCCTGGACGAAGCGCGCGTCTACATGAAGGTCCTTACCGCGCAACCTGCATCCCCGCCCGAAGCGCTTTTCCTCGGCATGTGCATCGAGCGCAAAACCGGAGATCGCTCGGCTGAGACGGCCTACGTCACCCAGTTGCGGAACCGGTACCCCGACTCGGCCGAGGCCAAGTCGGTAACAACGGGGCTGTGCGAGTGACCGAGACGCAAGCCAATGCAAAGGCGGGGGGCGGCGGCATGCCACCGGCCGCGACGGCCGGCGCGCTGCTCGGCGCCGCGCGCGAGGCGTCGGGGCTCACCATCGACGCGGTGGCACAGCAGCTGAAGCTCGCCCCGCGTCAGGTGCGGGCGCTCGAAGAGGGCGATTACACCCACCTGCCGGGCCGCACTTTCGTGCGCGGCTTCGTGCGCAATTATGCGCGACTTGTCCACCTCGATCCGGACGAGGTGGTCGGATCATTGCCGGCCGGTGCCGCGGCGCCCGCGCTCGAGGCCCCGACGCTGCAGCAGACCGCCCAGACGATGGGCGAGCTGCCGACGACCGATCAATCGAGGCCGGCGTGGGCACGCTGGGCCATACCGCTGACGCTGGCCGTGGTCGTGGCCGTCGCCGCGGCGTACGAATGGTTGCGTCCCGCTGGCGTTGCGCGCCAGTTGCCGGGCAAGGAGACCGCAGTCGAAAGTCCCTCGGCCGCGGCGGTGCCGCCCGGCGCGACCGGAACGCCGCTGTCGAACCCACTGGTCGCCGGCAAGCCGGCAGCGCAGTCCGACCCTCTCCAGGAGCCCGCCCAGACGGTTGTGTCGACGCCGACTCCCGCCGCAACCGGTGCAATGCCCGCCACCGCGGCAGCAGGTCCCGTCCCCGAACAGCCGATCACCATCGCGTTCCGGGACTTTTCCTGGACGGAGATTCGCGATCGCGACGGGCGCCTCCTGCTGTCCGGGATGAATCCCGGCGGCACGGTGCAGAGCCTTTCCGGCATGCCGCCCTTCGACGTCTTGATCGGCAATGCCGGAGACGTCCGCCTCACCTACAAAGGCAGTCCCGTCGACCTCGCCCCCCACACGCGGCAGAACGTCGCCCGCTTCAAGCTTCGCTGATGCCCGATATGGGAAACTCGCAATGAACCAGCAGCCCTGCATCGAGCGACATCGTACGCGGCAGGTCGACGTTGCCGGCGTCCGGATCGGCGGCGACGCGCCGATCGTCGTGCAATCGATGACGAACACGGACACTGCGGATGTCGCGGCGACGTTTGCGCAGATCCGCGCGCTCGCAGCGGCCGGCTCCGAGCTCGTGCGGGTGACGGTCAATTCCACGGATGCTGCCGCGGCCGTTCCGGCGATCCGCGAGCGGCTCGATGCGGCGGGCTGCCACGTGCCACTCGTCGGAGATTTTCACTTCAATGGGCACAAGCTGCTGCGTGACCATCCGGAGTGTGCGGATGCGCTCGCGAAGTTTCGGATCAATCCCGGCAACGTCGGCAAGGGGTCGAAGCGCGACGGCCAGTTTGCCGTGATGATCGAGCAGGCTCTCAAGCACGGCAAGCCGGTGCGCATCGGCGTCAACTGGGGCAGCCTCGACGCCGATCTCCTCGCCCGGATGATGGATGACAACGCCACGGCCGCCACGCCCCTGCCGGCCGACGCCGTGATGCGCGAGGCGCTCGTCGTCTCGGCCATCGGCAGCGCCAGTCGCGCCGAGGAATTGGGCCTTGCCGCCGACCGGATCGTCCTGTCGTGCAAGGTGTCTCATGTCCAGGACCTCATCACCGTTTATCGCGACCTCGCGCGCCGCTGCGACTACGCGCTGCATCTCGGGCTCACCGAGGCGGGCATGGGCAGCAAAGGAATCGTCGCGTCGACGGCGGCGATGGCCGTGCTGCTCCAACAAGGCATCGGCGACACGATCCGGGTCTCGCTCACGCCGGAGCCCAATGGCGACCGCACCAAGGAAGTGCTTGTCGCGCAGGAAATCCTGCAGACGATGGGGCTGCGCTCCTTCGCGCCGATGGTCGCCGCCTGCCCCGGTTGCGGGCGGACCACCAGCACCGTGTTCCAGGAGCTGGCCGAACGCATCCAGGCCTATCTGCGCGCGCAGATGCCGGCATGGCGCGCGCGCTATCCGGGCGTCGAGACCATGCAGGTTGCGGTCATGGGCTGCGTCGTCAACGGACCCGGCGAATCGAAGCTCGCCAACATCGGGATATCGCTCCCTGGCACCGGCGAGTCGCCCGTGGCGCCGGTGTACGTAGACGGCGAGAAGACCGTGACACTCCGTGGCGACGGCATCGCCGTCGAGTTCCAGCGCATCGTTGACGATTACGTCCGGGCGACCTACGGCGGCGAGCCGCGCGCTGCGCACCTCACGCCCGAGAGGAAGGCGATCGCTGTCAAAGCGATCGCCTAGACGAAGTTGCCCGCAGCCCTCAACGCGGTCCGCGGCATGAACGACGTCCTGCCGGACGACTCGGCGCTCTGGGAGCGCCTCGAGGACACCGCGCGCGGCGTGTTCGCGCAGTACGGATACCGGAACATGCGGGTGCCGATCGTCGAAGCGACGCCCGTGTTCGTCCGCGGCATCGGCGACGCGACGGACATCGTCGAGCACGAGATGTACACCTTCGAGGACAAGCTCAACGGCGAGAGCCTGACCCTGCGTCCGGAAGCCACCGCCGGGATCGTCCGTGCGGCCATCGAGCACTCGCTCACCTACGAGCGGCCGCAACGCGTGTGGACCGTCGGCCCGATGTTCCGCCACGAGCGCCCGCAGAAGGGACGGTACCGGCAGTTCCACCAGCTCAACGTCGAGGCGCTGGGCTTCGCCGGTCCGGACATCGACGCGGAGCACGTCGTCATGCTGGCGCGGCTGTGGCGGGCGCTGGGCATCGCCGACGGCACGCGGCTCACGATCAATTCGATCGGCGATCCCGACGAGCGCCGCGCGCATCGCGCGGACCTGATCACCTATTTCGAGGGTTGCGCGCAGCGGCTCGACGAGGATTCGAAGCGCCGGCTGCACACCAATCCGCTGCGCATCCTGGACTCCAAGAATCCGGATCTGCAAGACCTGATCCGGGGCGCGCCGAAGCTCGTCGAACGGCTCGGCGCCGATTCCCGCGCGCACTTCGATGGCGTGCAGCAGCTCCTCGCGGACCACGGCATCGCGTTCGAGATCGATGCGCGGCTGGTGCGGGGCCTCGACTACTACAATCGGACGGTGTTCGAGTGGGTCACCGACCGGCTGGGGGCGCAGGGCACGGTCGCGGGCGGCGGCCGTTACGACGGATTGTTCGAGCGCCTGGGCGGCAGGCCCACGCCGGCCTGCGGCTTCGCCATCGGCGTCGAGCGGATCATCCTGCTGTTGCAGGAGACCGGGGCCGCCGACCAACGCGCGCCCCTCGCGTACGTCGTTCATGACGGCAATGCCGCCTCCGGTCTCGCATGGCGGGCGGGCGAAATGCTGCGCGACGCCGGTTACGAGATCATCGTCAACGCCGGGGGCGGCAGTTTCAAGTCGCAGATGAAGAAAGCCGATGCGTCAGGCGCGCGCTACGCGTTCCTCATCGGCCCGGACGAGGCCGCGGCCGAGTCGGTCAGCGTGAAGCCGCTGCGCGAATCCGGCGAGCAGAAAACCGTACCCATTACCGGCCTCCGGGCGGCATTGGCCGAGCGATAGATTTCACACAAGGAAGAGCAATGGCCGTCTACGACCTCGAAGAGCAGGACCAGCTGGAAGACCTCAAGTCCTGGTGGAAGCAATGGGGCAACACCGTCGCGGGCGTCGTCATCGCGATCTGCGTCGGCGTAATCGGCGTGCAGGGCTGGCGGTGGTGGACGCAGCAGCAGGCCGAGCGCGCCTCGGCGCTCTACAATGCGGTCAGCGCCGCGGCTCGCACGAACGACGTCGTGAAGGCGAAGGACGCGATGGCTCAGCTCGCCGACAAGTACGGCGGAACCGGATACGCGCCGCGGGCGGCGCTGCTCGTCACCCCGCTGCTGTTCGAATCCGGCGACAAGGCGGGAGCCAAGGCGCAGCTCGCCTGGGTCATCGACAAGGACACGGAGGAGGAGTTGAAGCAGATCGCCAGGTTGCGGCTCGCCGCGATTCTCTTCGACGACAAGCAGTACGACGACGCGTTGCGCACGCTCGACGCCAAGCACGACGAGGCCTTCGCCGGCATCTATGCCGACCTGCGCGGCGACATCCTTGCCGGCGCGGGGCGCAATGCCGAGGCGCGCACGGCGTATCAGTCGGCGCTCACGCGGCTCGATGGCAAGAGCCCCTACCGCAACTTCGTGCAAGTGAAGCTCGATACGCTCGGTGGCGCCATTGCCGTCGCCGGTGCGGGCGCGACGGGTGCCGGTGCTCCCTCTGCACCCGGGCCCGCGAACGCCTCCGGCACCGGCGTCGCCCCGCCGAAGTAGCATTGCGCGGTTGCCGTCATTGCGCCGCTTCGAGCGCCCGACCCCGACCCGCGCCGCCCGCGCATCTGATTTGTCAACGGACACGAACTCGATGATTCGCCACCGTACACGTTCGAACAATCTGCGTCGTGCCGTGACCCTCCTCGCGGTGCTCGCGCTTGCGGGCTGCTCGACGCTGTCGTCCTGGATTCCGACGATACCCGCCCCATCGTTCGGCTGGTTCTCGAGCAGCAAGAAGCTCGGGCCGCTGCCCGAGTACAAGCCGGTCGTCACTCCGCGGTTGGGCTGGCAGGTTGCCATCGGCAAGGCTACCCCCGGACTCGAGCCGGCAATCACGCGCGAGGCGATCTACTCGGCCACCACCAATGGAACGATCACCCGCGTCGATCCCGCGACCGGTGCGACCGCATGGCGCGTCGATGCCGGCAAGCGATTGTCGGCGGGCGCCGGCGCGGATGCGACGCTCGTGGCCGTAGGCACCGACAAGGGAGACGTGCTCGCGTACAGCATCGACGGCAAGCCGCTGTGGCAGGCGAAGGTCACGAGCGAAGTGGTAAGTCCCCCGAAGATCGCCGAGGGCATCGTCGTGGTCTGGTCGGGCGACGGCCGGCTGTTCGGACTGTCGGCCGCCGACGGCAAGACACGTTGGGTGTACCAGCGCAGCAATCCGCCGCTCACGGTGCGCAATTATGCCGGCGGGGTGATCACCCGCGGCGGCCTCTTCGTGGGCACGGCCGGGGGCAAGCTGCTCGCGCTCGACCTCGGCACCGGCATTGTCGGCTGGGAAGCCAACGTCGCGACGCCCAAGGGAGCCACGGAGCTCGAGCGGATTGCGGATATCACGTCGCTGCCGCTCGTCGAGGAGAAGCAGGCCTGCGCGGTCGCGTATCAGGGACGGGTCGCGTGTTTCGAAATTCTCCGGGGCACGCTCAACTGGTCGCGCGATCTGTCGAGTCTCGACGGTCTCGTCGCCGACGCCCGCTATCTCTACCTGACGGATGACCGCGGCGCGGTGCACGCACTCGACAAGACCACCGGCGCTTCGGCGTGGAAGCAGGACAAGCTTGCCCTGCGCCGGCCGGGCGGCCCGCAGTTCGTCGGCACCTTTATCGCAGTGGTAGATGCCGAGGGCTTCGTCCACCTCCTCGATCGCAACGACGGCAGCCTCGTGGGTCGCGTCGCGACCGACGGCACTCCGGCGACCGCACAACCGTCCAGCTCGGGCGAATCGGCCGTCTGGCAAAGTACCGGCGGGGCACTTCTTTCAGTCGGCGCCAGCTGAGAATGGGCCCCCACGCTCACTGCGCTCGCTGCCCCCCGCGGGGGCGCGCAGCGCCCTTCGGGCGGCCGTGCGGGCAGCTGAACGACCCCCACGCTCACTGCGCTCGCTGCCCCCCGCGGGGGCACGAAGTGCCCTTCGGGCGGCCGTGCGGGCAGTTGAACGACCCCCACGCTCACTGCGCTCGCTGCCCCCCGCGGGGGCGCGCAGTGCCCTTCGGGCGGCCGAGCGGGCACTGAGCCAGTGCTGCCCACCGTAGTCATCGTCGGACGCCCGAACGTCGGCAAGTCGACGCTTTTCAACCGGCTGACCCGATCCCGCGCCGCGCTCGTCGCCGATTTCCCTGGCTTGACGCGCGACCGGCACTTCGGCCGCGCGCGCGTAGGTGAGCAGCCGTTCCTCGTCGTCGACACGGGTGGGTTCGAACCCGTCGCGAAGGACGGCATCCTGTACGAGATGGCCAAGCAGACGCGACAGGCGATCGCGGAGGCCGACGTGGTTGTCTTCCTCGTCGATGCCCGGCAGGGGCTGACCGACCAGGACAGGAACATCGCCGATTTGCTGCGCCGCTCGGGCCGGCCCATCGTGCTTGCCGCCAACAAGGCGGAGGGGCTCGTCCCCGAGCGTGCCGTCAGCGAGTTCTACGAGTTGGGCCTGGGCGAGCCGCACCCGATCTCCTCCGCGCACGGCGACAACGTGGCCGACGTCGCCGCGTACGCGCTCTCGCTCGCGCCCGCCACGGCATCGGCCGGTTCGCCCGCCGCGCATGCCGCGACCGACGCCGGGGCCGTCAAGGTCGCGATCATCGGGCGCCCGAATGTCGGCAAGTCGACGCTGGTGAACACGCTGCTGGGTGAAGAGCGCGTCATCGCGTTCGATCAGCCCGGGACCACGCGCGACTCGATCTATCTCGACTTCGAGCGCAACGGCCGCCAGTACGTGCTGATCGACACCGCGGGCGTGCGCCGCCGCGGCAAGGTGCTGGAAGCCGTCGAAAAATTCTCGGTGATCAAGACGATGCAGGCGATCGAGGACGCCAACGTCGTCGTGCTGCTGTTCGATGCCGAGCAGGGCATTTCGGAGCAGGATGCGCACCTCGCCGGCTACATCCTCGAAGCCGGCCGCGCCCTCGTCGTCGCCGTCAACAAGTGGGACGCCGTGTCCGCCAGCCGGCGCGACGACGTCAAGGCGGACCTGGACCGGAAAGCCGCCTTTCTCGCCTTTGCGCGGCACCACTACATATCGGCGCGGGAAGGTCGCGGGGTGCCGAGCCTTCTGCGCTCGGTCGACGGCGCCTACGCCGCCGCAATGGCGAAGCTGTCGACGCCGAAGCTGACGCGCGCGCTCGCGGCGGCCGTCGTCCGCCAGCAGCCACCCCGCGCCGGCATGGGACGGCCCAAGTTGCGCTATGCGCACCAAGGCGGTCAGAACCCGCCGCTGATCATCATTCACGGCTCTGCCCTGAGCCACATTCCGGCGACCTACCGCCGATACCTGGAACATTTCTTCAGCGAAGCGTTCCAACTGCGCGGGACCCCCCTTAGAATACAATTCAAGACCGGCGCCAACCCGTACGCGGATTCACCGAAAAGACGGGCACTCCGTTGAAGCCCCGTTTTCCGGCCCCATCTGGGGTTTCGGGGACGGCGGCCGACGCCGATTTCGATTCTGCGCCAGCCCGACCACAATGACTGCGGAGCCTGCGATGAGCAACAAAGGGCAAATGCTACAAGACCCGTTCCTGAACACCCTGCGCAAAGAGCACGTGCCGGTGTCGATCTACCTCGTCAACGGCATCAAGCTGCAGGGCCAGATCGAATCCTTCGATCAGTATGTGGTGCTGCTCAAGAACACCGTCACCCAGATGGTGTACAAGCACGCGATCTCCACGGTGGTCCCAGCGCGGGCAGTGGCGATGCCGCACAGCGTTCCCACGAACGACGTCGACGCTTGACCGGATCTCTGCCCGACGCCGTTCGGCGTCCCTCCGGCAGCCGATATCGAGTTGCGGCGGCAACAGGCGCCCCGCGGTCGCCCGCCTTGCATGTTTGAGCGCCCTCAAGGTGGCGACCGCGCGCTCCTGGTCGCGCTCGATTTTGGCGACGCTGATCCGGCCGAGCGAATGGCCGAGCTCGACGCGCTGGCCGTGTCGGCCGGCGCGACCGTCGTCGGCGCGATCACCGGCCGCCGGCAGCGCCCGGACGCGGCCACGTATGCGGGCAAGGGCAAGGTCGAGGAGATCGCCGCCCGGCGCGCCGAAATGGCGGCCGATCTCGTCATCTTCAACCACACGCTCACCGGCGCGCAGCAGCGCAACCTGGAGCAGAAGCTCGAATGCCGGGTGGTTGACCGGGTGAGCCTGATTCTCGACATCTTCGCCTTGCGTGCGCGCAGCGCGGAAGGCAAGCTTCAGGTCGAGCTCGCGCAGGTCAGGCACCAGCTCACGCGGCTCGTCGGCGGCTGGACTCACCTCGAGCGGCAAAAGGGCGGCATCGGCCTCCGCGGGCCGGGTGAAACGCAGCTCGAGACCGATCGCCGCCTGCTGGGCGAGCGGGTCAAGGTGCTGAGGGAGCGGCTGTCCCACGTCGAGCGCCAGCGCGCGACCCAGGGCCGCACACGGCGCAGGGCGGCCGTGCGCACCGTGGCGCTCGTGGGCTATACCAATGCCGGAAAGTCCACGTTGTTCAACCAGCTGACGGGCGCCAGGGCCTACGCCGCGGACCAGCTGTTCGCGACGCTCGACACCACGTTGCGCAAGGCCTACGTGCCGGGGGCCGCGGCCATCGTGCTCTCCGACACCGTCGGGTTCATCCGGGACCTGCCGCACGATCTGGTGGCGGCGTTCCGCGCCACCCTCGCCGAGGCGGGCGAGGCCGACCTGCTGCTGCACGTGATCGACGCGGCGCATCCCTGCCGCGACGAGCAGGCGGCCGCCGTCGATGCGGTGATCCGCGAAATCGGAGCGGAGCACGTGCCGCAGATCCGGGTGCTGAACAAGATCGACGCGACCGGCGCTTCGGCCGGGGTCGACCGCGATGAGTCTGGTATAATCGGCGCCGTCCGTTTGAGCGCATTGACGGGAGTCGGCTGTGCGCAATTGCGCGCCGCGTTGGCCGAGCGGTTTCCGGCCGATGCTCCGTATTCCGATGCGCGCGCTCTCCCCGTCCTCGACGCCTGACGCGCGACGCCACCGACGTTTTCCCGATCCCGGTTCTCCGACATGTCGCTGAACGATCCCCAGTGGGGCAAACGTGGTTCCGGCGGACCGCCCGACCTCGATGAGATCTGGCGCAACGTCAACCGCCGCATCAACGACCTCTTCGGCCGCAAGGGCGGCGGTAGCGGCGACGAGGGCGGTGGCGGCGGCGGCCGCCCGACCCTTCCGCTCTCCGGCGTCGGCATACTCGTCGCGTTGGTGGTCGTGGTCTGGCTAGCGAGCGGCTTCTATATCGTCGACGAGGGGCGCCGCGGCGTCGTGACGCGCTTCGGCAAGTACACCGAGACCACGCAGCCCGGCGCCCGCTGGCACCTGCCGTATCCGGTCGAGGAAAAGGAACTCGTCGATTTCTCGCAGGTGAGGACGGTCGAGGTCGGCTACCGCAACACGCCCAAGAACAAGAAGGAGAACGAGGCGCTGATGCTGACCGACGACGAGAACATCATCGAGATACAGTTCGCGGTCCAGTACAACCTCAAGAGCGCCGAAGCTCACCTGTTCAATGTCCGCAAGCCGGACCTCATCGTCCAGTTCATCGCGCAGACGGCGATGGGTGAAGTGGTCGGCAAGGCGAAGATGGACTTCGTGTTGTACGAGGGCCGCGAGCAGATCGCGAAATCGGCCGAGAAGCTGATGCAGGAACTGCTGGACCGATACCAGACGGGCGTGTACGTGCAGAAGGTGACGCTGCAGAGCGTGCAGCCGCCCGACAAGGTGCAGGCCGCGTTCGACGACGCCGTCAAGGCGGGCCAGGACCGCGAGCGATTCCGCAACGAGGGGCAGGCGTACGCCAACGACGTCGTGCCGCGCGCCCGCGGCAACGCCGCGCGCCTGATCGAGGAAGCCAACGGCTATCAGGCCGAGGTCGTGCAGCGGGCCGACGGCGATGCTTCGCGTTTCCGGCAGATCCTGGTCGAGTACGCCAAGGCGCCGGGCGTCACGCGCGAGCGTCTGTACCTCGACATGATGCAGACGGTCGTCGGCAACTCGAGCAAGGTGCTGGTCGACCAGAAGTCCGGCAGCAACAGCCTCCTCTACCTGCCGCTCGACAGGCTGATCCAGCAGAGCGCTCCGGCGGCGGGTCCGGCGGCGGCGGGTGCCGATCCGTCGGCCGCGCGGCAATCCACCCCGCCGGCGCCGGAAACCACGGTCACGCTCGATCCGGGCCGCTCGCGCGAAGCGCTGCGCAGCCGTGAACGCAGCGGAGCACCGCAATGAAGCTGACCGTTCCCCTCCTTGCCCTCGTCGTCGCGCTGCTGCTGGTCGCCTCGCAGTCGCTCTACACCGTCGACCAGCGCCAGTACGCGATCAAATTCCAGCTGGGCGAGATCGTCGAGACGCTGCCGAACGCGGGACTCTACGTGAAGATGCCGCTGCTGCAGAACGTGAAATTCTACGACAAGCGGATTCTGCTCCTCGACAATCCCGAGCCGGACCGGATCACGACGTCCGAGAAGAAGCCGCTGCTTGTCGATTTCTTCGTGCTCTGGCGGATCACCGACGTCAAGCAGTACTACATCAGCGTGCAGGGCGACGAGGAAGCGGCGCGCCGCAGGCTGTCGCAGACGGTCCGCGCGAATCTCGCCGAAGAGTTCAACAAGCGCACCGTGCACGAGGCGATCTCCGGCGAGCGCGACAAGATCATGACGACAACGCGCCAGAAGGCCGACGCCGACGCGAAGACCATCGGCGTCGAGATCGTCGACGTGAGGCTGCGCCGGGTGGAATTGCCGCCCGACGTCACCGGTCCCGTCTATGCGCGGATGGAATCGGAGCGCCGCCGCGTGGCCAACGAGCTGCGCTCGCTCGGCCAGGCGGAGTCGGAGAAGATCCGCGCCGACGCCGATCGGCAGCGTGTGGTGATCCTGGCCGATGCCTACAAGGCCGCGCAGAAGACGAAAGGCGACGGCGACGCCAAGGCGTCTGCCGTCTACGCGCAGGCCTACGGCGCCAATCCCGAGTTCTACGCGTTCTACCGCAGCCTTGAGGCCTACAAGGCGACCTTCCGCAACAAGAGCGACGTGATGGTGCTCGATCCCAGCTCGGAATTCTTCCGCTACCTGAAGAACCAGGGCGGCGCGGGCGCGAAAGCGTCGAAATAGTCCTGGCGCCGCCGCGCGCGACGAGGGGAACGGGGTGGCGGATTCGCTTTGGGCGGCCTTTGCGCTCGTGCTGGTCCTCGAGGGCCTGCTCCCCTTCATTGCACCACGCTTCTGGCGCGAGAGCTTTGCGAAGCTCGTGACGCTCTCCGATGGTCAGCTCCGCTTCATCGGGCTGGCATCGATACTGATGGGACTTGCCGGTTTCTGGCTCGCGCAGCATGCGTAAATGGATCCTGCCGGAATACATCGAGGACGTCCTCCCGGCGGAAGCCGAGCGGACGGAAGCGCTGCGCCGCGCGCTGCTCGACCATTTCCGCGCGCGCGGCTACCGGCTCGTGCAGCCCCCGCTGGTCGAGCATCTCGATTCGCTGTTCACCGGCACCGGCCGCGATCTCGAACTGCAGACCTTCAAGGTCGTCGACCCGCTGTCGGGTCGTCTGCTCGGCGTGCGCGCCGACATCACGCCGCAGGTCGCGCGCATCGACGCGCATCTGTTGAACGAGCCTGGAGTGACCCGGCTCTGCTACGCCGGCAGCGTCCTGCGTGCCGTGCCCGCCGGCGGCGCCAAGACGCGCGAAGTCATGCAGATCGGCGCCGAGCTCTTCGGGGAACCGGAGATCGCCGGGGACGTCGAAGTGCTCGGCCTGCTGCTGTCCTCGCTCGCGGCTGCCGGGCTCGGCGGTCTGCATCTCGACCTCGGCCACGTCGGCGTCTACCGCGCGCTTGCGACGGGCGCCGGCATCTCCGGCAACGGCGAGGATACCGAGCTGTTCGCCGCGCTCCGCGCCAAGGACGCTCCGGGCGTGGCGGAGCTCACCGCAAAGCTGCCGGCGGCCTGGCGCGACGCGCTGACCGCGTTGCCGACGCTCTACGGTCCGGCGCAGGAGGTCCTTGGCGCGGCTCGGGCGCGGCTTCCCGACACGCCCGCGATCCGCAATGCGCTGGCGGCGCTGACGGCCCTCGCGCAATCGGCGCTGCCCCAGGTCGAGGCGCTGCACATCGATCTTGCTGACCTGACTGGGTATCATTACCAGAACGGCGCGATCTTTTCGGTGTTCACGGCAGGGGAACCGTGCGCCATCGGCAACGGCGGCCGCTACGATGGTATCGGCAAGGCCTTCGGGCGCGCGCGCCCGGCCACCGGCTTCACGCTCGATCTGCGGCAGCTCGCCGGGGTGGTTGGCAGATCGGGACCCGTTACATGACATGCGGATGCCGAGGGCGCCTGGTCGGCGGCGCAACGCGCGGTGAATGCCGTCGCCTGTTGCGCCACTGAATCCCGTCTTCCGAACTCCAATTCCACGGAAAGGCAATATGGGCAAGAACGTCGTCGTCATCGGCACCCAGTGGGGCGATGAAGGCAAGGGCAAGGTCGTCGATTGGCTGACCGAGCACGCGCAGGGCGTCGTGCGTTTCCAGGGCGGACACAACGCCGGACACACGCTTGTCATCGCCGGCCGGAAAACCGTGCTGCGTCTCATCCCGTCCGGCATCCTGCGCCCCGGCGTCTCCGTCTACATCGGCAACGGTGTCGTCCTCTCGCCATCGGCGCTGCTGCAGGAGATCGGCGAGCTCGAAGGCGCCGGCGTGGCGGTCCGCTCGCGCCTCAAGATCTCGCCGGCGTGTCCGCTGGTGCTTCCCTATCACGTCGCGCTCGACCAGGCGCGGGAAGGCGCGATGGGCGACGCCAAGATCGGGACCACCGGCCGCGGCATCGGCCCCGCCTACGAAGACAAGATCGCCCGCCGCGCGATACGGTTGCAGGATCTGTTCTATCCCGACCGCTTCGCGGCGAAACTGGAGCCGCTGCTCGAGTTCCACAATTTCGTGCTGACGCAGTACTTCAGGCGTGACCCCGTCCCCTTCGCCAGGACTCGCGACGATACCCTCGCGCTCGCCGCGCAGCTGCAGCCGATGGTCGCCGACGTCGCGGCGCTGCTGCAGGAGGCGCGCGCACGCGGCCAGTCGTTGCTGTTCGAGGGCGCCCAGGGCGCGCTGCTCGACGTCGATCACGGCACCTACCCGTACGTGACGTCGTCGAACTGCCTCGCCGGCGCGGCCGCTCCGGGCGCGGGTGTCGGACCGAAGTTCCTGGACTACGTGCTCGGTATCGTCAAGGCCTACACCACGCGCGTCGGAACCGGTCCGTTTCCGACCGAGCTCACCGACGAGACGGGCGCGCACCTCGCCAAGCGCGGCAACGAATTCGGCTCGGTGACCGGCCGTCCGCGCCGCTGCGGCTGGCTCGACATTCCTGCGCTGACCCGGTCGCTGCAATTGAACGGCGTCGACGGACTCTGCATCACGAAGCTCGACGTCCTCGACGGCATGAGCGAGATCCGCATCTGTACCGGTTACACCGTGCGCGGCAGCCGGGTCGCGCTGCTGCCCTCGGGCGCGGACGCCGTCGCCGAGTGCGTGCCGGTGTACGAGTCGCTGCCCGGCTGGGCCGAGAGCACGGTCGGCGTGAAGAAGATCGACGGGCTGCCGCCCAATGCGCGCGCCTACCTCGAGCGAATCGAGCAGCTTACCACCGCGCCGATTGCCATGGTCTCGACCGGGCCGGACCGCGACGAGACGATCCTGCTGCGGCACCCGTTCCACTAGCGGGCAACGAGCGGCGAACACGACCAACGTTCGAGGGGAATCGGGATGCCGAGCCTGCATGTGAGCTGGGACCAGTACAACACGCTCGTGGAAAGACTCGCGCTCGGTGTCCACGAGTCGGGCTACGATTTCGACCAGATCATCTGCATCGCGCGTGGCGGCATGCGCGTGGGCGACGTCCTGTCGCGCATCTACGAAAAGCCGCTGGCGATCCTGTCCACGCACTCCTACGCGGCGGAAGGCGGCACGATCCGCGGGGAGCTCGTGATCGCCGAGCACATGACGATGACGTCGAACCGGCTCGGCTCGCGCGTGCTGCTCGTCGACGACATGGTCGACTCGGGCCACACGCTCGCGGCCGTGGAAAAGGCGCTGCCGCGTGCGCTGGCCGGTCATCAAGGTCTGCAAGACCGCAGTGCTGTGGTGGAAGGCCTGCTCGACCGCCAAGCCCGACTATTACGTCGAATACCTTGCCGACAATCCGTGGATCCACCAGCCGTTCGAGGTCTACGACACGCTGCGTCCGGAGGGCCTGAAAGCGCACCTCGGGGGAGCATAGACGGCGCCACCGCCGTCCGAGCGCCATCCGGCGGCACGGCAGACACCCGGAGTACCGCGCGGTCGCTGCTGGAACAAAAAAGCGCCCGCGGACGCGGGCGCTGGCAGTCCGTTACGGCGATACTTGCGGTATCTTCAATGGTGCCCAGGAAGGGACTCGAACCCCCACAGTATTGCTACCGCCAGGACCTGAACCTGGTGCGTCTACCAATTCCGCCACCTGGGCAACGGCAACAGATAATTTTACGTTTCGGACCCTTCGTTGTCAAAGAAACCCGCCCCCGCACCCAAGCCCCGCTCCGCGAAAACGCGAGTGGCGGGCATGAGCCCGCCGGGCCGCCCCAAGGGCGAATACCGGAGCGCGCAGCGCGAAGGTACTCCAGAGATCGTGCCGGGCCGCCCCGAGCGCGAATACCGGAGCGCGAAGCGCGAAGGTACTCCTGTGAGTTCGCCGCGCTCGAAAAGCCCGCGCCCGGAAACGACCCCGACAGTCGCCACCGTTTCCCCGGTGCCGGCTGCGCGCCGCGGCAGCGCCCATCCGGACGAAACCGGCGAACGCACGTCGCGCCGTCGCGGCGACATCGATCCGGCGCTGCTGCCTTCGCGCGTGGCGATCCTCGACGCGCTGAAGGCGGCGGGCGTGCCGCTGCCGCCGGTCGAACTCGCGCGCGCGATGACCGTCGACAAGCGCGCCCGCGATGCGTTCTTCGGCCGCATCGACGCGATGCGGCGCGACGGGCAGGTGCTGGTGAACCGCAAGGGCGAGCTCTGCGTCACCGCCAAGCTTGATCTCGTCAGCGGGACGGTCCAGGGGCATCCCGACGGCTTCGGCTTCTTCGTCCCGGATGACGGTGCAGCCGACCTGTTCCTCAGCCCCAACGAAATGCACAAGGTGCTCCATGGCGATCGCGCGACGGCGCGCCGGTCCGGTGTCGATCGGCGTGGTCGGCCCGAGGGGCAGATCGTCGATGTGCTGACGCGGGCGAACCAGACCGTCGTCGGCCGCCTCTACGATGAGCGCGGCATAAGCTTCGTCGTCGCCGAGAATCGCCGCATCAACCAGGACCTGCTGGTGCCGCCGGACGAACGCGGCAGCGCCAAGTCCGGTGACGTCGTCGTCGTCGAGATCCTGCAACAGCCCTCGCCGCAGCGCGAGGCGATCGCGCGCGTCGTCGAGGTGCTGGGCGGCTACACCGACCCCGGGATGGAAATCGAGATCGCGCTGCGCAAGCACGACCTGCCGCACGAGTTCTCGCTCGCTGCGCGCAAGCAGGCCGGCAAGCTGCCCGCCACGGTCACCGACCGCGACCGCGCCGGCCGCGTCGATCTCACGGCGCTGCCGCTCGTCACGATCGACGGCGAAACGGCGAAGGATTTCGACGACGCCGTGTACTGCGAGCGCAAGGGCAAGGGCTTCCGGCTCATCGTGGCGATCGCCGACGTATCGCATTACGTGAAGGACGGCGACCCGCTCGATCGTGACGCGCGCGAGCGCGGGACGTCGGTGTATTTTCCGCGCCGGGTCATCCCGATGCTGCCGGAAGCGCTGTCCAACGAGCTCTGCTCGCTCAAGCCCGCCGTGGACCGTTTGTGCATGGTCTGCGACATGGAGGTCACCGCCGAGGGCGCGATCAGGAAGCACCGGTTCTATCCGGCAGTGATGCACTCCCGCGCGCGGCTCACCTACACCCAGGTGTGGAACTGGCTGGCGGACCCGAAAGGCGTCGCAAGGGAGGCGAAGGATCTGCTGCCCCTGCTCACTGACCTTTACGCGCTGTTCCACGCACTGAAGCGCGCCCGCGAAGCGCGTGGCGCGATCGACTTCGACAGCATCGAGATGCAGCTCGAGTTCGACGTCCAGGGCAAGATCGTCAGGATCGTGCCGGTCGTGCGCAACGATGCGCACAAGCTGATCGAGGAGTGCATGCTCGCGGCGAACGTCTGCACGGCGGAATTCCTCGCTGCGCACAAGCATCCGGTGCTCTACCGCGTGCACGAGGGGCCCACGCCCGAGAAGCTCGCGGTGCTGCGCGACTTCCTGGCCAGCTGCGCGCTCGCGCTGCCTGGCGGCGACGAGCCCACGGCGTCCGACTACGCGAAGCTGCTGCTGCGGATCAAGGACCGTCCGGATTACGCGCTGCTGCAGACGGTGCTGCTGCGCTCGTTGCAGCAGGCGCGGTACCGGCCGGACAATGTCGGCCACTTCGGTCTTTCCTACGAGGCCTACGCGCACTTCACGTCGCCGATACGTCGCTACCCGGACCTCGTCGTCCATCGCGCGATCAAGGCGGTGCTGGCCGGCCTGGAGTACAAGCCGGGCGGTACGTCGTGGACCGAGCTCGGTGTGCACTGCTCGCTCACCGAACGCCGCGCCGACGACGCGACACGCGACGTCGAGAACTGGCTCAAATGCTATTTCATGCAGGACAAGGTCGGCGAGACGTTCGACGGCACGATCAGCGGGGTTACGAATTTCGGGATCTTCGTCACGCTGGATGGTCTCAACATCGACGGCCTGGTCCACGTCACCGAGCTCGGCCGCGACTACTTCCATTTCGACGCCGGGCGCCATGCGATGGTCGGCGAGCGAAGCGGCCGGATATTCCAGCTGGCCGGGCGCGTCCGAGTGTTGGTCGCCCGGGTCGATCTCGAGACGACGAAGATCGATTTCACGCTGGCCGATGCCCAAGGCATGGTGCCATCGGAAACCGGGGCACGCGCCGGTCAGGGCGGCGCTCCTGCGCGTACCGATCGCCCCGGCCGCAAGACCCCGAAGCACTGACGCCGCACCGGGATGGATCTGGTCATCCAGGCATCCGCGATCAGCGCCGCCGATGTCGCGGCGATCGCCTCACTCACCGGAGCGCACGGAATCCACGCGCTCGGCGGGGGGACGCCAGAGGCCTTCCGGCTTGCGCGCGCGCAACCGCACCCGGGCGTCGCCGCACTGTGCGCCGCGGCCGGGATCGATCATGCGTTCGTTCCCGCCGGCCAGACGCGTGATCGCGTGCGCGTGGTTGCCATGGACATGGACTCGACACTGATCACGATCGAGTGCATAGACGAGATCGCCGGCCGCATGGGCATCAAGCGGGACGTGGCGGCGATCACGGCGGCAGCAATGCGCGGGGAAATCGACTTCGCGGAGAGTCTCATGCGCAGGGTCGCCCTCCTCTCCGGTCTGCCGGTCGGCGAACTCGAGCGCGTCTACGCCGAACGCCTGGAGCTCTCACCTGGCGCCGAACGAATGCTGGAGGCCTTCAAGGCCGCCGGGGCGAAGTCGCTGCTCGTTTCCGGCGGCTTCACGTTCTTCACCGACCGGCTGAAGGCGCGGCTCGATTTCGACGCCGCGGACGCGAACGTCCTGGAGATCGCAGCTGGCCGCCTGACCGGCCGCGTTGTGCCGCCGATCTTCGATGCGCAGGCGAAGGCTGCGCGCCTGGCCGCGATGCGGGAACAACACGCCGCTGCGGGCGGCATCGTGATCGCGATCGGCGACGGCGCCAACGACGCGCCGATGCTGAAAGCGGCCGATGTGTCGATCGCGTATCGCGCGAAACCCGTGTTGCGCGCCCAGGCGACCTATGCGATCGACCATTGCGGTCTCGACGCGGTGCTGAATCTGTTCGCGTGATGCGTCCGCGGCAGGGGGTCAGTCGTCGTCGAAGTCGCCTTCTTCCATCCACGCCATCTGGATCGCCTCGAGGATCTTCTCGCCGCTGTGCTTGGGGTCGTCGTCGAACCCGGGCAGCTCCAGCACCCACCGCCTGAGGTCCGTGAACAGGATGGCCCGCGGGTCAACGTCCGGTCGCTGCTCGGAGAGCGCGATCGCGATCTCGCGAATGTCGGTCCATTTCATCGGCGCCTCGCCTAGTGCTTCTCTTTGGCGTAGTTGATCGTGTACCGCGGTATCTCGATCACGAGCGGGGCTTCGTCGACGATCGCCTGACAGGAAAGCCGCGACAGCGGCGTCAACCCCCACGCGCGGTCGAGCAGGTCGTCTTCGTCCTCCGTCGACGGCGTCAGCGTGGCGAAGCCCTCGCGGACGATCACGTGGCAGGTCGTGCAGGCACAGGATTTCTCGCAGGCGTGTTCGATCTCGATGCCCTGTGCAAGCAGGCTGTCGCAAAGCGAAACCCCCGGCTCGGCCTCGAACGTCGTTCCGGCGGGGCAGACGTCAGGATGCGGCAGCACGGTAATCCTGGGCATGGGCGCTCGTGGGGCGTCAGGTGAGGGCGTCGACGCTGCGGCCCGTCAGCGCGCGCGCGACGCCGCGGTCCATCCGTCGCGCAGCAAAGTCTCCGGTCGCACGATTGAGCGCGTCGGTCGCGGCCACGAGCGCCTTGGCGTCGGCACCGTCACGAAGCCGCAGCATGTCGGTGAGAGCCCTGTCGATCGTGCGGCGTTCGGCCGGCGACAGCAGATCTCCGTCCGCGGCCAGCGCGGCGTGGGTCACCATGACGAGTTGGTCCGCCTCGACCTGCGCTTCGGCCAGGGCGCGCGCGGCCATGTCGTCCGCGGCGTGCGCGACCGAATCCTCCAGCATCCGCGAAATCTCGGCGTCCGAAAGACCGTAGGACGGCTTCACGACGATCGCCGCCTCGATGCCCGAGGTCTGCTCGCGCGCCGACACCGACAGCAGTCCGTCGGCATCGACCTGGAACGTCACCTTGACCCGCGCCGCGCCAGCGGTCATCGGCGGAATGCCGCGCAGCTCGAACCGGGCAAGCGAGCGGCAGTCCGCGACTTTCTCGCGCTCGCCCTGGACGACGTGGATCGCGATCGCGGTCTGCCCGTCCTTGAACGTGGTGAACTCCTGGGCGCGGGTCACGGGAATCGTCGAATTGCGCGGCACGATCTTCTCGGTAAGCCCCCCCATGGTCTCGAGGCCGAGCGACAGCGGGATCACGTCGAGCAGCAGCCAGTCGTCGCCGGTCGCGCGATTGCCCGCCAGCACGTTCGCCTGGATCGCGGCACCCAGAGCAACGACCTGGTCCGGATCGAGATTGGTGAGCGGAGGCTGGCCGAAGAAATCGCCGACCGCGCGCTGGATCTGCGGCATCCGCGTCGATCCGCCGACCATCACGACACCCTGGATATCGGCCGGCGTCAACCTGGCGTCGCGCAACGCGCGTTTCACCGGCCCCAGCGTCTTCGCCACGAGGTGCGCAGTGATCGCAGTGAACGTCTCGCCGTCGAGGGAAAGATCGACCTTGGAGCCGTCGGACAGCCTGGCAATGACCGTGGTCGCATCGTGCAGGGTCAGATTCTCCTTCACCTCGCGCGCCTTCATCATCAGGAGCCGCGTGTCCTCGGGCGAAAGCGGCGGCAGCCCGGCCGCCTCGAGGATCCAGCAATAGACGCGATGATCGAAGTCGTCGCCGCCGAGCGCCGAGTCGCCGTTCGTCGCCAGCACCTCGAATACGCCGCGGGTGAGCTTCAGGATCGAGATGTCGAACGTGCCGCCGCCCAGATCGTAGATCGCATAGGTACCCTGCGCCGCGTTGTCGAGGCCGTAGGCAATCGCCGCGGCCGTGGGCTCATTCAGCAGACGCAGCACATCGAGGCCGGCGAGCTTCGCGGCGTCCTTGGTCGCCTGCCGTTGCGCATCGTCGAAGTACGCAGGCACGGTGACGACCGCGCCCGCGAGCTTGCCCGCGAGACTCGCCTCGGCGCGAGCACGCAGCGCACGTAGGATCTCCGCCGATATCTCGACCGGGCTCTTGACGCCGGCGCGCGTGGCGAGCCGGACCATTCCCGGCTCTTCGATGAAGCGGTACGGGAAACGGCGCTCATCGGGGAGATCGGCCAGGCCGCGGCCCATCAGCCGCTTCACGGAAACTATGGTGTTCTGCGGATCGCGTGCCTGCACCAGTTGCGCCGCGTGTCCGACGTCGACGCCAGTCGCGCCGTAATGGACGATCGAGGGAAGCAACGGGTGCCCGCGTTCGTCGGGAAGCACGACGGGAATGCCGTTGCGCACCGTCGCGACGAGCGAATTCGTCGTGCCGAGGTCGATGCCGACCGCAAGCCGCGGCTCCCGCGGGACCGGGGGTGCGTCCGGCTCGGAAATCTGCAGGAGAGCCATCAGTGCCCGCCCGGCCGCCCGAAGGGCACTGCGCGCCCCCTCGGGGGGCAGCGAACGCAGTGAGCGTGGGGGTTGTTCATCTGCCCGCCCGGCCGCCCGAAGGGCACTGCGCGCCCCCTCGGGGGGCAGCGAACGCCGTGAGCGTGGGGGCCGTTCATAGACTGTCCTGTGCGGCCAGCATGGCATCGACATCGGCGGCGAGCTTCGCCAGGAAGCGAAGCTCGCGCACTGCGACCCGCGCCTCCTCCCACGCGCCCTCGGCGTCGAGCAGCGACGACACGCGCTGCTCGAGTTCCCCCGCCTCGACACGCACGTCGCTCAGCACGGTTTCGAGCGCAACCGCATCGCCGTCGGCCATCGCGGTTTCGGCGATCTCCCGGCGTTCCAATTGCCGCTCGAGGAAAGCGAACGACAGCGCCGTGTTGGTCTCGTCGAACGCATCGACGCCATGCAGCGACAGCAGGTATTGCGCGCGCGCCACCGGATCCTTCAGCGCGCGATAGGCCTCGTTCACCCGTGCCGACGATTGCAGCGCGATCCGCTGCTCGGTCGCGCCCGCCGCCGCATGGCGATCCGGATGCACCTCGCCCTGCAGCACGTGGTAGGCATGGTCGAGCAGGGCCGGATCGAAGCGGAAACGTTCGGGCAGGCCGAACAGCTCGAAATGATTGCGCGAGAAATCGATCATGAAAGCAAACAGGGGCCAGGCTCGAAATTCCTGGATGTCGGGAAAATCGAGCCTGGCCCCTGCCTTATTGTCAGACGTTGAAGGACTCGCCGCAGCCGCAGGCATCCTTGACATTGGGGTTGTTGAACTTGAACCCTTCGTTCAGGCCTTCGCGCGTGAAGTCGAGCTCGGTTCCGTCAAGGAAGCGCAGGCTCTTGGGATCGACGATGACGGTGACGCCGTGACACTGGAACGAGAGGTCGTCCGGCTGCAGGTCGTCGGCGTATTCGATCTTGTACGCAAGGCCAGAGCAGCCCGACGTGCGCACGCCCAGGCGCAGGCCGATGCCCTTGCCGCGCTTGGCAAGGCGGCTCGCGACGTGCTTCGCCGCCGATTCGGTCAAGGTGACGGTCATCGCGGGCCCCGCCCCCGGTCTGCCGCCGTCCGTTGTCGTCAGTACGCTCGCCACGCTCAATCCGCCGCCTGCTCGTGCGCTGCGGCGACGCCCGGGGTGCTCTGCGCACTGCCGTGCTTGGTCCGGTAGTCGGCCACGGCTGCCTTGATCGCATCCTCGGCGAGGATCGAGCAATGGATCTTCACCGGCGGCAACGCTAGCTCCTCGGCGATCTGGGTGTTCCGGATCGCCGCCGCCTCATCGAGCGTCTTGCCCTTCACCCACTCCGTGACGAGCGACGACGACGCGATGGCCGAGCCGCAGCCGTAGGTTTTGAACTTGGCGTCCTCGATCACGCCATCCTTGCCGACCCTGATCTGCAGCTTCATCACGTCGCCACACGCGGGAGCGCCGACCATGCCGGTGCCGACGTCGTTGGAGTTCTTCGCGAACGAGCCGACATTGCGTGGGTTTTCGTAATGGTCAAGAACCTTGTCGCTGTATGCCATTGCCTTCTCCTGTTACGCCCCTGATCCCGTGTCCGGTCAATGTGCCGCCCACTGCACGGTGTCGAGGTCGACCCCGTCCTGGTACATCTCCCACAACGGCGAGAGCTCGCGCAGCTTGCCCACCTTTCGCCGTATGAGATCGACAGCATAGTCGACCTCCTCCTCGGTCGTGAAGCGGCCGATCGTGAAGCGGATCGAGCTGTGCGCGAGCTCGTCGCTGCGCCCCAGCGCGCGCAGCACATATGAAGGCTCGAGCGATGCCGACGTGCAGGCCGAGCCGGACGATACCGCGATGTCCTTGATGGCCATGATCAGGCTCTCGCCCTCGACGTAATTGAAGCTGACGTTGAGATTGTGCGGCACGCGGCGCTCGAGATCGCCGTTGACATAGATCTCCTCGATGCCGGCGAGACCCTTCGCGAGGCGGTCGCGCAGCATCCGGATCCGCTCGTTCTCCGTCGCCATCTCCAGCTTCGCGATCCGGAACGCCTCGCCCATGCCTACGATCTGGTGCGTGGGCAGCGTGCCCGAGCGCATGCCGCGCTCATGTCCGCCGCCGTGCATCTGGGCCTCGATGCGCACGCGCGGCTTGCGCCGCACGTAGAGTGCGCCCATGCCCTTGGGGCCATACGTCTTGTGGGCCGAGAACGACATCAGGTCGACCTTGAGCGCTCCCAGGTCGACCGGGATCTTCCCCGTGGCCTGCGCCGCATCCACGTGCAGGATGATGCTCCGCGCCCGGCAGATCTCGCCGATCGCCGCGAGGTCCTGCACGACGCCGATTTCGTTGTTGACCGCCATCACCGACACGACGATCGTGTCCGGTCGCAGCGCCTGTTCGAACGCCGCGAGGTCGAGCAGGCCGTCGGGCAGCACGTCGAGATAGGTGGCTGCGAAGCCTTCGCGCTCCAGCTCGCGCACGGTGTCGAGCGTGGCCTTGTGCTCGGTGCGAACCGTGACGACGTGCCTCCCCTTGTCCTTGTAGAAGTGGGCGGCGCCCTTCAAAGCGAGGTTGATCGATTCCGTCGCCCCCGACGTCCAGACGAGCTCGCGCGGATCGCAGTTCACCAGCGCCGCGACGTGTTCGCGCGCCTCCTCGACCGCTTTCTCGGCGGACCAGCCGAACGAGTGCGATCGTGAGGCCGGATTGCCGAAGTGCTCCGTCAGGTAGGGAATCATCTTCTGGGCGACCCGCGGGTCGACGGGCGTCGTCGCCGAGTAGTCAAGGTAGATCGGGGTCTTCATCGCAACCTGTCCATGCGTGGGGGGGCGGTTCATCCTATGCCACGACAGCCGTCACCGGCGCGCGCGGAGGAGACGCGACCTGCGGCCGCTGGTCCTGCAGCACGGTGACATCCGGCTTGTTCTGCTGGGCGACGAGGTCCGCCAGCGTGACCGAGCGCAGATACTCGAAGATGTGCGCGTTCAGGTTCGCCCACAGCTCGTGGGTCATGCAGCGCTTGCCGTCGTCCTTGCAGCTCTCGCGCCCGCCGCATTGGGTGGCGTCGATCGGTTCATCAACCGCGACGATGACATCGGCGACGGAAATCATGTTCGGCCCGCGCGCGAGGCGATAGCCGCCTCCGGGGCCGCGCACGCTTTCAACGAGACCGTGTCGCCGGAGCCTGCCGAAGAGCTGTTCGAGATACGACAGAGAGATCATCTGCCGCTGCGAAACGCCGGCGAGCGTGACCGGGCCTTTCGTGCCGTGCATCGCGACGTCGATCATCGCCGTGACGGCGAATCGTCCTTTGGTGGTGAGGCGCATGGTCGGTCACCCTTGGCTGGTTGATTCGTTCGTTGGCAACGGCGCCAACGCCTGGCGCGGCTGCCGTTGACTGGATTCGAGATCGGTCAACGTGTGAATTCTAGCAATCCCGACTAACTTAGTCAACTAAAAGACCCACAAGTTCAGTCAATCATCTGGTTGAGCTTTTTCGGGTCGAAACCGGCCGCCGTCGCCTCAGCGTCGCCAAGGTCGATCCCGCCCTGTTTCAGGCGCCCGATCAGATCCTGCAGCCGGCCATCGGTCTCAACCGCATGATCGATCAAGCGATGAATTGCCTGGACCATCGGGTCGTTCATGTCGGAGGCAATGGCATAAGCCGAGAAGCCCATCTTAGCTGCATGGGTTTCCCGCCGGAGGGCTTCCTCGCCAATGAGGATCCGGGCAGGAATGCCCACTGCCGTCGAATCTGCGGGAACATCGCGCACTACGACGGCATTTGAGCCTATCTTGGCTCCATCTCCAACTAAAATCGGCCCTAGCACCTTTGCCCCCGCACCGATGACGACACCCTTGCCCAGCGTCGGATGGCGTTTGCCTGCTTTCCATGAGGTTCCACCCAGCGTCACGCCGTGGTAGAGCGTGCAGTCGTCGCCAATTTCGGCGGTCTCGCCGATCACGATGCCCATGCCGTGGTCGATAAAGACCCGGCGCCCGATCGTGGCCCCCGGATGGATCTCTATCCCCGTAAGCCAGCGTCCCCAATGGGCGAGCCAACGTGCCAGCCACCGCAGGCCCCACTGCCACAGCCGGTGCGACACCGCGCGATGCCAGACCAACGCGTGCAATCCGGGATAGCAAGTCAATACCTCCCAGCGGGTCCGGGCAGCCGGATCCCGGTCGAACACGACGGCGATATCCTCGCGCAGGCGGTTCCACATGCCGGGCATTTTCCCATTTCCGACTGGCACACTCAACTATTGGGGCGGCAGCATCGTTGATCAAGCGCAAACATCGCGCAAACGACCGGTGTTTGCCGCAGTGGGGCGAAATGGCTAATATCGGCCGACTTGAATCGCCGCGCACCTGTGCCCTGACGGACAACAGCCGTATCGCGGCTCGCGCGTCCACCCCGGAGGATAAATGTCCCGTCTAGTCCGCTTGCTTGTTCCAGTCGCCATCGCCATGGCGATCGCAGCGCCCGCCACGGCGCAGGAAGTCACGCTGAAGGTCCACCACTTCTGGCCGCCTGGCGCGATGCCGCCGTCGACGCTGCTGGTGCCGTGGTGCGACCGGATCGCGAAGGACTCGAACAACCGGATGAAATGCCAGATCTATCCGGCGATGCAGTTGGGCGGCGCGCCGCCTCAGCTCATCCAGCAGGCAATGGACGGCGTCGCCGACATCGTGTGGACGCTCCCGGGCTACACGGCCGGCCGCTTCCCGATGATGGAGGTGTTCGAGTTGCCGTTCATGTCGCAGAGCGCCGAGGCGACCAGCCAGGCCGCCTGGGACTATTACACGCAGTTCGGCCACAAGGAATTCCCCGGCATCAAGGCGCTTGCCGTCAACGTGCACGACAACGGCTACGTTCACACGGTCGACAAGCAGGTCAAGGTGATGGCCGATTTCAAGGGCCTGAAGATGCGCGCCCCGACACGACAGACGAACAAGCTACTGGGTGCGCTGGGCGCGACGCCGGTCGCGATGCCGCTGCCGGCGTTGGGCGACGCGCTGTCCAAAGGAGTCGTCGACGGCTACCTTCTGCCATGGGAAGTGATTCCGTCGATCAAGGCGCACGAGTTCACGAAATTCGAGAGCGAAACGGATCCGAAGGCGCGCGCGCTCTACACCGCGGTGTTCATCCTCGCGATGAACCAGGCGAAGTACGACAGCCTGCCGGCGGACCTCAAGAGTGTGATCGACGCGAACTCGGGCGCGGCGCTCTCGAAGACGATGGGCGTGCAGTGGGACGCGTCGGCGCCCCCGGCGCGCAAGATCGCCGCGGATCGCGGCAACACCTTCTACGTCATCCCCGCCTCCGAGCTCGACAACTGGCAGAAGGCCACCGCCAACCTGCCAGACGATTGGGTCAAGGACGTGGCCGCGAAGGGCCAGGACGGCAAGATGCTGCTGCAGTCCGCGAAGGACCTGATCAGGAAGTACGAGAAGTAACGCGTTGGCGGTCCGCGCGGGCATGGGCGCGGCATCGCGCCCATGCTTTTTTCCGAATTGACACGAAGCCGACCGCGATGAGCTTTCGGCCCGGCCGCTCGAAGCAATACTGGCTCCCGCTCGGCGGGATGGCGCACAGCGCCTAGGGTGCCCCGATGTCCGAACCGCTCGTGCTCAAGCGCGCCCCGACCGATCCGATCGGCGTGCTGCTGTTCCGACTGTGTCGCGCGTTCGCCCTCGCCGGCGGGCTCGTGCTGGTCGCCATGATGCTGATGTCGCTCGTCAGCATCTTCGGCCGCGCCGTTCTGAGCAGACCGTTGCCCGGGGATTACGAATTGGTGCAGGTGGGCTGCGCCATCGCTGTGGCGGCTTTCCTGCCGTTCTGCCAGATGCGCGGCGGGCATGTGCTGGTGGACTTCTTCACGGCGCATTCGCGGCCGTCGGTACGGGCGGCACTCGACACGCTCGGCGCGCTGCTGCTCGCCGTCGCGGCAGCCGTCTTTGCCTGGCGTACTGCCGCCGGCGCGCTGAGTTTCAAGGAAGCCAACGACCAGACGACGATCCTGGAGATCCCGACCTGGTGGGCATTGGCGCTGATGGTGCCTTCCTTCGCTCTCTTCTCCGCCGCCGGTTTCTACACCGCGTGGCAACACTGGCGCGGACGCCATGCCGACTAGCAAGGTGTCCGCGTGAGCGCCGTCGGGCGGCCCCATGGCGCGAATCGCACCCCATCGCGGACGGCGTCGCGGCGTCAGTCGCAAGCGTGGGGGCGCGCCCATGAGCGGGGTCGAGTTTGGTTTCCTGATGTTCGGTGCGATGCTCGTCATGCTCGCCATTCGCGTCCCGATCGGGATCGCGATGCTGCTGACCGGAGTCACCGGCTACGTCACGCTCACCGGCTGGACACCGCTTCTCAGCTACCTCAAGACCGTCGCGTACTCGCGCTACTCCGTGTACGACCTGTCGGTGATCCCGATGTTCCTGCTGATGGGTCAGTTCGCGAGTCGCGGCGGATTGTCGCAATCGCTGTTCAACGCGGCGAACGCGGTGATCGGCCACTGGCGCGGCGGTGTCGCCATGGCGGCGGTGGGCGCCTGCGCCGGATTCGGCGCCATTTGCGGCAGCTCGCTGGCCACGGCGGCGACGATGGGCCAGGTCGCGCTGCCGGAGCTGCGCCGTCTCAGATACGAGCCCGCGCTGGCGACCGGCACGCTGGCGGCCGGCGGCACGCTCGGCATCCTGATCCCGCCGTCGATCGTGCTGGTCGTCTACGCGATACTCGCGGAGCAGAACATCGCGAAACTCTTCATGGCGGCGTTCGTGCCCGGCGTCATCGCGGCGCTCGGCTACATGATCGCCATCGGCGTCTACGTGCGGCTGAAACCCGGGTCCGGACCGGCCGGCGAACACCACAGCTGGGGCGAGCGCTTCTCGGCGCTGCGGGACGTGTGGCCCGTGCTGCTGCTGTTCCTGGTGGTCATCGGCGGCATCTACGGGGGCATCTTCACGCCGACCGAAGCGGCGGCGGTCGGCACTGCCGGCGCCATGTTCTTCGCCATCTCGCTGGGCGGCATGCGCCGGGATGGCCTCATGGAGTGTCTGTATGGCACGGCCGAGGCCACGGGGATGATCTTCCTCATCCTGCTTGGCGCCGACGTGCTGAACGTCTTTCTTGCGCTGACCCAGATGCCCGTCGAGCTGGCGCAATGGGTGGGGCGCAGCGGCTTTCCGCCGTTCCTCGTGCTCGTCGCCGTCATCGCGATCTACGTCGTGCTGGGCTGCCTGATGGACAGCCTGTCGATGATCCTGCTGACGATTCCGATCTTCCTGCCCATCATCATGGGGCTCGATTACTGGGGTCTCAACCCGACGGAAAAGGCGATCTGGTTCGGCATCCTCGCGCTGATGGTTGTCGAGATCGGCCTCATCACGCCGCCCGTGGGCATGAACGTCTACATCATCAACAGCCTCGCGCGCGACGTGCCGATGGCGGAGACGTTCAGGGGTGTCGTCCCCTTCCTCATCTCCGACGCCATTCGCGTGACGCTGCTCGTCTTCTTTCCGATCCTCTCCCTGTGGCTCGTGCGGACGCTGAGCTGACACTGATTCAACCGGGCGCTGTCAGCGCACGCATTGCCTAACCATCAGGCCGCCCCAGCAATTGATCGATGCGGGCGAGGATCCCGCGCAGGATGTTGACCTCCTCCTTCTCGAGCGCGGCGCGCGAGAAGAGCCGCCGCAGCCGCGGCAGCAGGCGCTTCGGCATGCGCGGATCGAGGAAACGCATGGCGGTGAGCGTGGCCGTGCCCTGCGCGTACAGGGCCTCGATCTCGTCGACCGTCGCGGGCTCGAACCGAGGGGCACGCCAAACCTCTCCGTTCGTAGCCGCGATACGCAGCTCGTACGCGACGACCTGCACCGCCGCCGCGAGATTGAGCGACGCATAGCCGGCATTTGCCGGAATCGTGGCGACGATGCCGCAACGCGCGAGCTCGGTGTTGGACAGCCCCGACATCTCGGTGCCGAACACGAGCGCGACATCGCCGTGGGCGGCATGCCCGACAGCCTCCGCTGCCGCCTCGCGCACGGCGAGCACTCGCCCCGCGAACTCGCGCGGCCGCGCCGACAAGCCCACCGCGATGACGCAACCTGCGAGTGCAGCGTCGAGCGTGGTGACGACCTGGGCGCCGTCGAGCACCGCCGTTGCGCCCGATGCGAGCGCGACGGCCTCGGGATCGGGATGGCGCCTGGGATTCACCAGCACGAGGCGCGCGAGCCCCATCGTGTGCATCGCCCGCGCCGCGCCTCCGACATTGCCGGGATGACTGGGCGCCACCAGCACGATGCGGATGGCCTGGAGGTGATCGAGGTGAGGGGTCATCCGGTCTCCGGTGCGATGCGCGAGTCGCGACCAGTGCCCGCGAGCGGTTACAATGGACGCCTTCGTTCATTGCGACTGTCGCCGGCGGCGACAGCGAGACAACATGGCCATGCACCCGATGCTCGGAATCGCCGTGAAGGCGGCACGCCGCGCCGGCAACGTGATCAATCGCGGCGCCCGCGACATCGATCTGCTCACGATCACGTCGAAGGGACCGAAGGATTTCGTCAGCGAAGTGGACCGCGAGGCCGAGCGAATGATCGTCGAGACGCTGCTCGCGAGCTACCCGGACCACGCGATTCTAGCAGAGGAAGGGACCGCCAAAGGCGACAATGCCAACGCGGAAAACGTCTGGATCATCGACCCGCTCGACGGCACGACCAATTTTCTGCACGGCTTCCCGCAATACTGCGTTTCGATCGCGCTGGCGCAGCGCGGCGTGGTGACGCAGGGCGTGGTCTACGATCCGGTGCGCAACGACCTCTTCACCGCGACGCGCGGGCGCGGCGCGTTCCTGAACGACCGCCGCATCCGCGTCTCGCGGCGGCAGCACCTGCGCGACTGCCTGATCGGCACCGGCTTCCCGTTCCGTGACGGGAGCTACCTCGATACCTACCTGCGGATGATGAAGACGATGATCGAGCAGACGGCAGGCCTGCGCCGCCCCGGTGCCGCCGCGCTCGATCTTGCCTATGTCGCCGCCGGCTTCTACGACGGCTTCTGGGAAGTCGGCCTCAATGCCTGGGACGTTGCCGCCGGCAGCCTTCTCATTCAGGAGGCGGGAGGTCTCATCGGCGACCTCGCCGGCGACAGCGACTTCCTGCACGGCGGCCAGGTGATCGCCGCGACGCCGAAGGTATTCGCGCAGATGGTCGCCGCGCTGTCGCCGTTTCGCGCGGAGATGCTGCGCGAACGCGCGCCGAAGCCCGTCGTCCCGGCGCCCTGACTGCTGCGGCCGCCGCGGCCGCACCGCCTTACGGCGCGTCGGTTCGCTCCCGCGCCGCCGGGGGCGTCGTCCGCCGGGAGGCGACGCCGGAATGGGCGACAACGAACGGGAAGCGCGAGCAAGGAGCGACGCCCGGCGTCATCCCGGCACGGGCCCACGCAACGCCGTTCTCGGCATCCCACGCCGAGGCGTCCCACTGCTTGCGGACAGCATCCCCACCCGCGTCCCAGCGCAATGTCCAGCGGCTTGCCGTTCGCGCCGCCAGCTGCCCCGTTTCGCCTTTGGCGCCCGTCAATGCGATGCCATATAGCGCCTCGTCGGGCACTCCACAGAAATCGATGCCCGGATCCCACGCGGCGAGAAGTGAGTGCGCCATGGCCAATGCCTCGTCCAGGCGGCAGTGCCTTCCATCGTGGAACCGGACCGGCCGCCGCGGCCCTTCCGGAAACAGCGCCGCAAGATCACGCCAGGTCGCTTCCGCCACGGAGGGCCAATCGGGAAACGAGAAATCGCGCGACTGGATCCGATGCCAGGCGTTGAGTTCGCACTGCGTGAGCGCGCGCCCATTGGTCGTGGCAAGGCGCAGCACACTGGGGGCTTCGGCGCAGTAGAGACTCTTGCGCAACACCGGCCGGCCGCAGCCATCGCAGCCCAGGGTCAGGTAGGTGTGGGATTCCCGCTGCGGCAGCAACTCGTAGCCGAAAACGCCATCCTCAACGATGGGCAGGAGGTCGAAGGAAAAGCCATCCGGCAGCATGTGCCGCGACGCAGCAGCAACGAGATGCGCGCGAAGCCTCGGCAGCAGATCCGCGGCCAGCGCCAGTCGGGGGCAAAAGGAGATGGACATCACAGACCCCCCGCGGCGGCTGACGCCTTGCCGATGAGACGAATGCGAACCGATTATTGAATGCTCTTGGCGGCCGGGACGCCACCTTTTTTCAGACGCTCTCAAGTCTTGTTCGTAACCGCTTGAAATTGAAAGCGACCGAACCCGGATCCAGCCGACGCGGGTCGGACTTCTCCCTTCGCGCGGCAGGATCAGGGCGGACGCCCGTCGCCAAAAAAGTCGCGCATGATGAAATTCTCGAGCCCGGCGTTGTCGCCCGGGCGGGCCGACAGCGTGACCTGCCTGCCCAAGCGGTGCGACACCCAGATGAAGTCGCCGGGCTCGTGCGCGCGAATGATCTCGATGATCTTGCGCACCACCGCCAAGCGGATGTCGGGGTTCGTTCCCCTGCGCACCTCGATCAGCTGCCTCGCCACCCGGCCGATGTCCTCGTTCCAGCCGTTGAAGTAGAACTCGGCATCCTCGGATCCGAGGCGACGCAGCTGAAACATGCCGCCACCCCGTTTCGGGTCGTCACCGAAGGTGGGCACCTTGTTCAAGCCGAGGTTCGCCGCGACGATGCGGTTCAGACGATCCTTCTCGCTTTCGGCGGGCGGCGCGTCGGGTTCGCGGCCCTGCGCCGCCGCGATCGTCGGTTCACCGCGAGCGCGTCGTTTCGCCGCCACGAACGCGGACAGATCCGTTTCCGCCGGCAGGCTCGCGACCGATGGCGCCTCCGTCGCGGGTGCAGGCGGCGCCGGGGTGACCCGGGGCGCGGACTCGTTCCTAGCGATCGGCGGGGACGGGGATGGTGCGGGAGCGGCCGGAGGCACCCGTGTCGCGCGTTGCCGCGGCGGGGACGAAGCCTGCGGTGGCGGCGAGGGTGGTGCCGCAGGCGGCGCGATTTCCCTGGGGACCGAGCGGGGGGCGAGCTGTGCCACCAGCGCCGACGCGGGCTCGGCACGCGCAGCGGGATCGAGCGTGAGCGCGCGCATCAGAGGCGGCGACGTCCACAGTGCGGCGACATGCACGAGGAGCGACAGGGCGAACGCCACCCAGATCACGCGCACGGTGATCACATCGTCGCGGATCTGCGGACCGCTGCGCCAGACGCTCATGGTCGGCGCGATTCTACCGTCAGGCGCCCGCGCAGTGCAGCGCTGCCGCCCGTCAAGACGCGCCGCGAATGACGTCGCTCGCCCGCTCGCCGATCATGATCGTCGGCGCATTGGTGTTGCCGCCGATCAGCGTCGGCATGACCGAGGCGTCCACGACGCGCAGCCCCGCGACGCCGCGCACGCGCAACTGCGGATCGACGACGGCCATGTCGTCCACCCCCATCCGGCACGTGCCGACCGGATGGTAGATCGTGTCCGACCGCCGGCGGAGCACGTCCCGGATCTCGTCGTCGCTCTTCGCGTCCGCGGTGAAGAGCTCCTTGCCGCGAAACGGATCGAGCAGCGGTGATTCCGATATGCCGCGCGTAATCCGGAAGCCCGACACCATGGTCTCGAGGTCGTCCGGGTGCGCGTAGAAGCCGGGGTCGATCCGCGGCGCCGCCCGCGGATCGAGCGAGGCAAGCGTAAGGGCGCCGGCGCTTTTCGGCCGCAGCGCACAGACGTGGCTGGAGAAGCCGCGAGCCGCGTGGAGCCGACGGCCGTGGTTTTCGAGAATTCCGATGCAGAAGTGGAGCTGCACGTCGGGCAGGGCCAGCCCGGAGCGAGGTCTTGACGAAGCCGCCGGCTTCCGCGATGTTCGACGTGAAGATGCCGCGCCGGTTGCGGTGGTAGCGGAAGGCGCTGCGTATCGCATTCACGATGTCGCCCGGCATGAAGCCGATCAGGTCCTTGCGCGACGACTCGTAGGCGAAGACGAAATCGACGTGGTCCCGCAGATTGCGGCCGACACCCGGCAGATGAATGACGGTTGGGATGCCCATGGCGCGCAGCGCCTCCCCATCGCCGATACCCGAGAGCAGGAGCAATTGCGGCGACTGCAACGCGCCGGCGGCGAGGATCACCTCGCGCCGCGCGTGCACCGTCCGCACCGCGCCTCCCTGCCGGTACTCGATCCCCACCGCCCGCCGGTCCTCGAACACTATGCGCGTCGCGTGCGCCCTCGTGCGCACCGCGAGGTTGGGCCGGTCGCGGTTCGGCTCGAGATAGGCTCGTGCTGCACTCCAGCGCTCGCCGTTCTTCTGCGTCAGCTGATAGAGCCCCACACCTTCCTGCTCCGCGCCGTTGAAGTCCGCGTTGCGTTTCATCCCCTGCTGCTCCGCGGCCGCGAGCCAGAGCTCCGAGAACGATGAGGGCGAGCGAGGATCGGCGACATTGAGCGGTCCGCCCTGTCCGTGGAAGCCGTCGACAATGCGCTCGTTGTGCTCCGCACGGCGGAAATAGGGCAGCACGTCGGCATAGGACCAGCCCGTGTTGCCAAGCGCTGCCCACTCGTCGTAGTCGCTGCGATGGCCGCGGGTGTAGACCATCGCGTTGATCGAGCTGCTGCCGCCCAGCGTCTTGCCGCGTGGCTGGTAGCCCCGGCGGCCGGCCAAGCCCGGCTGCGGGATCGTCTCGAAGGCCCAGTTGTGGATCCGCCGGGGAACCAGCAACGCGATGCCCAGGGGCATGCGGATCAGCGGGTCACGATCGTTTCCGCCGGCCTCGAGCAGGCACACGGAAACCGCCGGCTCCTCGGACAGGCGCGCGGCAAGCACGCACCCGGCCGAACCGGCGCCGACAATGACGTAGTCGAAGGTATCGGTTGCTGATCCTGTGGCTTGCATGCGATTCGCACCTGCCGCGAGCGCGGCTTCATAACCCGCCTGCGGCCATCAACTCCCGCGGGACGTCATCGCGCCGGCGCTGCCTGGCGCGGCGGCGCCGCTGGCGATCTCCCGCAGTTCCATCTTCGCGATCGCGTTGCGATGAACCTCGTCCGGGCCATCCGCAAGGCGAAGGCTGCGGGCGCTCGCGTACGCGCCGACGAGAAATTCGTCGTGCACGCCCGCGCCGCCGTACGCCTGGATCGCCCAGTCGATCACCTTGCAGGCGACGTTGGGCGCAACGACCTTGATCATCGCGATCTCCTTCTTCGCGACCTTGTTGCCTACGGTATCCATCATGTGCGCCGCCTTCAGCACCAGCAGGCGCGCCTGCTCGATCATGCAGCGGGACTCGGCGATTCTCTCCTGCCACACCGTCTGGCGCGAGATCTCCGCGCCGAACGCAACTCTCCCGGAAAGCCGGCGGCACATCAGCTCGAGCGCACGCTCGGCGAGGCCGATGAGACGCATGCAGTGGTGGATGCGCCCGGGTCCGAGACGCGCCTGCGCGATCTCGAAGCCGCAGCCCTCGCCCTTCAGCAGGTTGGTCACCGGCACGCGCACGTCGGCGAGATCGATTTCCATGTGCCCGTGCGGCGCGTCGTCCGCACTGAGAACCGTTAGCGGCCGGACGACCTTTACTCCGGGAGCGCCCGCGGGCACCAGCAGCATCGATTGCTGGCGATGCTTCGGCGCGCCGGGATCCGTCTTGCCCATCACGATGTAGATCCGGCAGCGCGGATCGCCCGCACCCGAGGACCACCACTTGCGGCCGTTGACGATGTACTGATCAACGTCGAGCACCATGCTGCATTCGATGTTCGTCGCGTCCGACGAGGCGACGGCCGGCTCCGTCATCAGGAACGCCGACCGGATCTCGCCCGCGAGCAGGGGCTCCAGCCATTGCCGCTTCTGCTCCGGCGTACCGAAGCGCTCGATCGTCTCCATGTTGCCGGTGTCCGGCGCATTGCAATTGAAGACCTCCGGCGCCCAGGTGACGCGCCCCATGATCTCGGCCAACGGCGCGTATTCGAGATTGGTGAGACCGGCGCCACGCGCCGATTGCGGCAGGAAGAGGTTCCACAGCCCGGCGGCCCGCGCCTCGACCTTGAGTTCCTCGACGATCCGCGTCGGTATCCAGGGATTGCCATGCGCGCGATTGCCCTCGACCTCGTCGCGGTAACGGCGCTCGTTCGGATAGACGCGAGCCGCCATGAACGCGTTCAGACGCGCCTGCAGCTCCCGCACTTTCGGCGTGTAATCGAAGTTCATCCGTTGCCCCCGCCATCAATGCCCGTGGTGTGCGCGTCGCCCGCGCGTAGCGCCGGTGCATTCGCCTCGTCGTGCGCAGCGGGCACCATGCGGAGCGCGGGCCCGTTCACCGCGCGAACCACGCCAACACCCGGTCGAGCAACCCGCCGTACGGGGGCAGCAGCAGCGGCATGATCCCCAGGCGGCCCTGGTAGTAGACCGGCTTTTCCTTGCTGAACGCGCGAAAGCCGTAGACGCCATGGTACGACCCGATCCCGCTCGCGCCTACGCCGCCGAACGGCTGTGCCTCCTGCGCGAAATGCGTGAGGCAACCGTTGACGGTGACGCCCCCGGCAATCGTGCCATGCAGCACGCGGTCTCGGCGCGCCGCATTATCACCGAACCAGTAGAGCGCCAGCGGGCGCTCGCGCCGATTCACGTAGCCGATCGCGTCCTCGAGGCTGTCGTAGGCGACCACGGGCAGCAGCGGGCCGAAGATCTCTTCGCGCATGACCGCCATCTCGTCGCCGGCATCCATGATCAGCGCAGGCGCGAGTTTCCGCGCCGCGGGAGGAAGCGCTTCGGCGGCCGGGTTGACCTCGACCACGCGCGCGCCGCGCATCCTGGCGTCGGCCAGCAGGCCCGCGAGCCGCGCGTAGTGCCGCTCGTTGACGATGCTCGTGTAGTCCGCGTTGCCGGCGAGCGTCGGGTAGAGCCGGCCGATCGCCCGCGTCATGGCGGTGACGAATTCGTCGATGCGGGCACGGGGCACCAGCGCGTAGTCCGGCGCAATGCAGGTCTGACCGGCATTGAACAGCTTGCCGATCGCAATTTTCGGCGCGATCGTTTCGAATGTGCCATTGGCGTCGACGATCACCGGCGATTTTCCGCCCAGTTCGAGCGTCACCGGCGTCAGGTTCTTCGCCGCCGCCTGCGCCACGATGCGGCCGACGGCGGTCGAGCCCGTGAAGAAGAGATGGTCGAATGGCAGCTCGACGAACGCCTTGCCCACCGTTGCATCGCCGGGAAAGACGGCCAGCTCGTCCTCGCCGAACGTTTCCCCCACGATTTGCGCCATCAGCTCGGCGGTCCTCGGCGCGAGCTCGGAGGGCTTGATCATCACGCGGTTGCCCGCCGCCAGCGCCGCCACGGCAGGCAGCATCGACAGCTGGTAGGGGTAGTTCCATGGCGCGACCACGCCGACGACGCCCAGGGGCTGGGCGAGCAGACGGTTGTAGCCGGGCCGGTACATGAGCCCGGTCGCGATCCGCTGCGGTCGCATCCAGCCGGCAAGATGCCGCCGCGCGTGCTTGATTGCTTCGTCGACGGCGAGGAGGTCCGCGATCAGCGTCTCGTGCGGCGAGCGATGGCCGAAGTCGGCCGAGATGGCGACGATGATGTCCCGCGCGTGGTCCCTCGTCATGCGCGCCACGCGCGCCAGGCGGTCGCGTCGAACGGACAGTCCCGGCGCCATATCGGCGTTAAACGCCGTCCGCATCCGCTCGAAGGCCTGCCGCAACGGCGGCATCGGGTCGTTCGGCGTGGGGGTGACCGCAATCATCGCATCGGTTCGGACAGCATCCCGCGGCCGGTCCGCCGCGACAGTGACAACAGGCGCGATACCGCATGGCATGCGGCGAGAGTAGCATAGCCATGCCGCACCAAGAGTTGCGATTTGTCAATGAAGAGGCAGCCTGGAGATTCATCGTCATGGTCACGACCCGC
This sequence comes from uncultured beta proteobacterium, assembly GCA_963823215.1. Taxonomy (GTDB): domain Bacteria; phylum Pseudomonadota; class Gammaproteobacteria; order Burkholderiales; family Casimicrobiaceae; genus CAIWHR01. The sequence continues at coordinate 133,327 of CAWGKT010000006.1, read as the reverse complement.
AAGTCCACAAAGAGCGCCGGCGCGCCTGCCGGCAGTTTCCCGCGCGCACGCAAGGCCGCGCCGCCGGCCGACGCATCCACGCTGGTCGACCTCGCGCAGCAGGTGCGCTCGTGGACCGATACGGTGCTGGGCGTGGCCGGCGCCGCGGCCGACGCGACCCTGGGCGCGGCGAAGATGATGCTGCCGAAGCCCGGGCAGCGCGCCGCGCTGGAAAAGACCGGCGCCGTGCTCCGGCGCATGCGGGAAACCGCGGGCATGAGCATCGACGAGGTCGGCAATGCGATCGACCTCAAGGATCCCGCGCTGCTCGAGCTCGTCGAGAACGGCAAGGTGGCGCTGCCCTTCGAGATCATCCTGCGGCTCGCCTCCGTGCTCGGACGGAACGATCCCATTTCGTTCGTGATGCGTTTCACACGCTCGTACAATCCGGACGTATGGAAGACGCTGGAGTCGCTCGGCATCGGACGGCTCGCGCTGCAGGCCGGACGCGAGCGGGAATTCGCCAACCTCTACCGCGCGAGCGACGCCGCGCGACGTCTCTCCGACGAGGAATTCGCCGAGGTGCTGAAGTTCACGCAGGCCGCGTTCGCGATGGCGCTCGCATTTCGCGCCGGCAAGGCTGTCTCCGGCCCGGCGGCGCACGCCGAAGGGGCCAGACGCTGACGAGGCGCCGGTCCGTCGACGAAGCGGGTGCCGCGTCCCGTCAACCCAACTGCCCTACGGCCGCTCGCCCCTCGCCAGCTTCGCCTCGATGTCGTCGAGGCACGGCACGATATCCGTGATCGCATCGACGACATAATGCGCGCCGCTCTGGTACATGCGCGTGTAGGCGCCCGCTCGCATGCGCTCCTGGTCGGCCTTCGGCAACTTCTTCCAGTCCTTCAGCGACAGGCCGATTTCGTTGCCGCTGATCGCGAGGCCGATCGTCCACATGCCCCCGTTCAATCCCTCCTCGATGCCCGGGCGCGTGTCGTCGATCTTGACGCAGGCCTCGACGGGCGAGACGCCGAGATTCATCATGTTCTGCAGGCACATGTACGGGTACGGCCGTCCCGCCGGCACCTCCGACGCGCAGACCGTCGAATCCGGGACATAGCCCTGCTTCGCCGCATCGCGCAGGTTGATCTTCATCATCTCCGTCATGTAGCCCGTCGTCGAGCCGATCTTGTAGCCGCGCCTGCGCAGCGTCCGGATGATGCCGAGCGTGCCGGGGATGAGTGCCGAGTAGTCCGACAGGCACTGGAGCTGCAGCGGCACGAAGTCCTTGAACATCGCCTCGACGTCGTCGTCGGTCGGCAGGCGTCGATGCTGCGCCTGCCAGCGCTTGCGCACCGAGTCCAGCTCCGTGATCTTCTGGATGTGGACGCGCTTGTGCGCGCCCATCGGCGCGCGCGCCTCGTCCATCGTGATCGGCACGCCCTTGCGCTTGAACACCTCGACAAAGACGACGGCCGGCGCCATGCAGCCGAAGTCCATGGTCGTGCCGGCCCAGTCGAGCAGGACGGCCTGAATCTTGCCGCGGTAGCTGCGCTGATAAGTGAAGGTCATGGTTCGGGGCTCCGTGAACAATGCGACGAATGGGTCAGAATAGAGGCTTCGCGACGTCGCGGTCAATGCCGGGTCCTCCCAATGGGTTCGGCCCGACGTCCGATAGCGCCACCGCCGGCGGGCACAAACCGTGGCCCCGCCGAGGCAATCAGTTGCGGGACGCGCTTGCCCGGATTGCGTCAATCGAAGGGGAAACTACCATGAGGGAAGCCGTCATCGTGTCCACCGCCCGCACGCCGATCGGGCGCGCGTTCCGCGGCGCGCTCAACAACATCAAGTCGCCCACGCTGATGGGCCACGCGATCCGCCACGCCATCCTGCGCGCCGGCATCGACAGCGCCGAGGTCGAGGACGTGATCGTCGGCACGGTGCTGACCGCCGGCACGGCGGGAATGAATCTCGCGCGCAACGCGGCGATCGCCGCGGGCATCCCGATCACCGCCGGCGCGCAGACGATCGACCGCCAGTGCGCCTCGGGGCTGACGGCGATCGCCGCGGCCGCGAAACAGATCGTTGCTCGACGGCAACGAGGTCGTCATCGCGGGCGGCCAGGACAACATTTCCGCCGTCCAGAAGCGCTACCTCGAATGGGTTGGCACGGAGAAGGATCCCAACGTGACCCGGCACGCGGAGCACGCCTACATGCCGATGCTGCTCACCGCGGAGAACGTAGTGCAGAAGTACGCGATCGGCCGCGCCGCGCAGGACGAGTACGCGCTCTCCTCGCAGCAGCGCACGGCGCGCGGCCAGGCCGATGGACGCTTTGCCGCCGAGATCGTCCCGATCACCGCGTCGATGGGGGTGGTGGACAAGGCGACGAATGAGGTCTCCTACAAGGAAGTCACGCTGGCGCAGGACGAGGGCAATCGCCCCGACACGACCGCCGCGAGCCTGGCGGCGCTGCAGCCCGTGATCGACGGCGGAACGGTGACGGCCGGCAACGCGAGCCAGCTCTCCGACGGCGCGTCCGCCTGCGTGCTGATGGAAGCCCGGCTCGCAGCGCAGCGCGGTCTCGCGCCGCTCGGCCTCTACCGCGGCATGACGGTCGTCGGCAACGCGCCGGAGGAAATGGGCATCGGACCGGTCTACGCGGTGCCGAAGCTCCTCAAGCTACATGGCCTCACGGTCGACGACATAGGATTGTGGGAGCTGAACGAGGCGTTCGCCTGCCAGGCGCTGTATTGCCGTGACCGGCTCGGCATCGATCCGGACCGGTTCAACGTCGACGGTGGCGCGATCTCGATCGGCCATCCGTACGGGATGTCCGGTGCACGCCTCGTCGGGCACGCGCTGATCGAGGGCAGGCGCCGCGGCGTCAAGCTCGTGGTCGTCACGATGTGCGTCGGCGGCGGGATGGGCGCCGCGGGACTGTTCGAGGTGCTCTGATGCGCATTGCGCCGGCACGAGGAGGAAAGGCATGAGCGTCCGCGATCTGTTCGACCTCGACGGCAGGACCGCCGTCGTCACCGGCGGCTCGCGCGGCATCGGGCTGCAGATGGCGGCGGCGCTGGGCGAGATGGGCGCGCGGGTGGCGCTCACGGCGCGCAGGCAGGACGAGCTCGACGAAGCCCGCGCCGGGCTCGAGCGCGCCGATGTCGGATGCCTGACGATTTCCGGCGACCTCGCGGATCGAGGCGCGATTCCGCGGATCGTCGATACGGTGCTGGCGGCGTGGGGACAGATCGACATTCTGGTCAACAACGCGGGCTGCAACTGGGCCGCGCCCGCCGAGGACTACCCCGACGATGGCTGGCGCAAGGTGATGAGCCTCAACATCGACGCGCAGTTCTTCCTCTGCCGCGAGGTCGGCAAGCGCTCGATGCTGCCGCGCCGGAGCGGCAAGATCATCAACATCGCGTCGATCGCCGGGCTCTACGGCAATCCACCCGGGTGGGGCATGCAGACGATGGCGTACAACACGAGCAAGGGCGCGCTCGTCAACATGACGCGTGCGCTCGCCGCCGAATGGGGCCGGCACAACATCAACGTCAACGCGATCTGCCCGGGCTTCTTTCCGTCGAAGATGACCAAGGTCACGCTCGATCGCATCGACGCGAACGTGCTCGCGCTGACGCCGCTGGGGCGGCTGGGCGGTGACGAGGATCTCAAGGGCGCCGTCGTCTTCCTTGCGTCCGAGGCCTCGCGTCACGTCACGGGCCAGGTGCTCGCGGTCGACGGCGGCTGCACGGCGGTCTGAGGTGAACGGCCCTCCTGCCAACTCGACGGCGAATCCCGGCGCCACGCTGACGGGGGCCCTGCAGCCGTTCGACACGGCGGCGCTCGCCGCGTATCTGCGCGGCGCAGGTCGCCGACTTCGCCGGCGATCTCGTCGTCGAGCAATTTCAGGGCGGCCAGTCGAACCCGACCTATCGCGTCACTGCGGGTGACCGGCGTTATGTCGTGCGGCGGAAGCCGCCGGGCCCTCTGCTCCCGTCCGCGCACGCGGTGGAGCGCGAGTTCCGCGTCATGTCCGCGTTGGCCGGCACCGACGTTCCGGTGGCGAAGACTTACGCGCTGTGCGAGGACGCTGCGGTGATCGGCACTGCCTTCTACGTGATGGAATGCGTCGAGGGCCGCATCCTCTGGGACCCCACTCTTCCCGGCATGACGCCGCCGCAACGCGCGGCGCACTACGACGAAATGAATCGGGTCATCGCCGCGCTGCACCGGATCGACTGCGCGGCCGTGGGCCTCGCCGATTACGGGCGGCCTGGCAATTACATCGAGCGGCAGGTGGCGCGCTGGTCGAAGCAGTACCAGGCGGCCGCCGCCCCACGGATACCCGCGATGGACCGGCTCATCGATTGGCTGCCGCGGCACGTGCCGCCCGGTGACGAGACGCGCCTCGTGCACGGCGACTACCGGATCGACAACGTGATCTTCCATCCGACCGAGCCGCGCGTGCTCGCAGTGCTCGACTGGGAGTTGTCCACGCTCGGTCACCCGCTGTCGGACTTCGCGTATCAGGTGATGGCCTGGCGCCTCGCCCCGGAGGAGTTCCGGGGCCTCAAGGGCTGCGCCTTCGCGGCGCTGGGTATCCCGACCGAGGAAGAATACGTCGCTGCCTATTGCCGCCGGACCGGCCGCGGGGCGATCGCGCACTGGGACGTCTACCTCATTTTCAACATGTTCCGGATTGCCGCGATCCTCCATGGGGTCCTTGCCCGTGCGCTGCAGGGCAATGCGGCCAGCGCGAACGCCATCGAGACCGGCGGCCGGGCCCGCCAGGTCGCCGATGTGGCGTGGCGGATGGCGCAAGCAGAAGGTGGGACGGGTCTCGTTTGACCCGCCCGGCGATCAACGGGGGCCCGGGAGCGTCGGGCCGGACGCGGCTCTTCCCTTCCTCTGAGCAAAATCAAGGATCTCCCTTGCGTCCTGGCGCAGAATGTGGGCATTGACCCAGAGAAGGAGTCGCAATGACTTACCGGTCCATTTTCGTGCACGTCGACGATTCCGAGCCCTGCGCACTGCGCCTCGATGTGGCAACCCGTATCGCGCGGGCCTATCCGGCGCGCCTGCTCGGCGCGTATCTCGTGCCCTCGGCGAACGTGATGCCCTTCGCGTCGGTGATGCTGCCGGAGGAGGTCGTGCAGCGGAGGCTGCAGGAGAACAACGACCTGCAGCACGACGCCGAGGCGCGCTTCCGTGCCGCCGCGACGCAGGCGGGGGTGACGTCCGTCGACTGGCATGCGCCGGCCGGCAATCCGCTTGAGTCAGCGATCCTTGCATGCGCGCTATGCCGACCTCGCGGTCGTCGGACAGCCGTCGCGCGACGAGCCGAATCTCGCCTTTGCCACCGAACTCGCCAACGCGGTCGTCATGGGGAGCGGCCGGCCCGTGCTGTTCGTCCCGTACACGGGCCAGTTCAAGACGGTCGGCGAACGGATCATGATCGCGTGGAAGGATTCCCGCGAGTCGGCGCGCGCCGTTGCCGACGCGCTGCCGCTCCTCAAGGACGCGAAGAAAGTGTTCGCCGTGGCCATCACTCCGGACGCCGACGACAGCCTGCAGGACCTCCTCGCCGACAAGCACGTGGCCGAGTTTCCTGCGGCGCCACGAGGTCGACGCCATCGTGCGGCGCATTGCCGCGCCCGACATCGACGCGGGCGAATTGCTGCTGTCGCAAGCCGCCGATTTCGGCGCCGACCTGATCGTGATGGGCGCGTACAGCCGGCCGCGGATCACCGAGCTCGTCTGGGGCGGCGTGACGCGCGTGATGCTGTCGTCGATGACCGTTCCCGTGCTGATGTCGCACTGAGCGGCGGGTGCCGCTGTCGAACGGGCGCCGGTCCGGGCCCTCTCCGGCAGTGCCGTGGTTGGACGAAAGCGCGAGGCCAACGAGCATGCTGACGCCGCAGAACTACTATCGCCTGCCCTGGTCGCTGACCGACAACGGCATTTCCTGGCTCGAAGTCACGACGAGCTGCAACCTGGCGTGCACCGGTTGCTACCGCCCGCGGACCGAGGGGCACAAGACGCTGGAGGAAATCGCCGACGACCTCGCGGTCTTCAAGCGGGAACGACGCAGCGATTGCATGAGCATCGCGGGCGGAGACCCGCTCGTGCATCCGCAGATCGTGGACATCGTGCGCATGGTGAAGCAAGGGGGATGGAAGCCGATCATCAACACCAACGGGCTGGCCTTGTCGCCGAAGCGGCTCAAGGAACTGAAGGCGGCCGGTGCCTTCGGCTTCACCTTCCACATCGACACTTCGCAGGTGCGGCGGGACTCGAAGGGCGCGGTCGAGCGCGATCACGATCCATTGCGTCTGAAATTCGCGCAGATGCTGGCCGCCGAGGGCGGACTGACCTGCTCGTTCAACCTGACGGTGTCGAGCGCAACGCTCGACCAGGTGCCCGGGGTCGTGCAATGGGCGCAGCACCATCCCGACATCGTGAATACGGTCGTGTTCATCCTCTACCGCGAACCCCGCCTGATGGGAGATTTCGATTTCTACGCCGATGGAAAACAGGTGAACCTCCAGCAGACCTACGAGGAGTCCGCGGCGTGGGCGGGAACGAGGTTGCTGAAGGCGGCGGATGTCGTCGCGAAAATCCGGGAGGCCGACCCGGCCTACGAGCCGAGCGCGTATCTCAACGGCACGATCGACGCGAACAGCGTGAAGTGGCTCATCGGGTCGCGCATTGCCAGCCGCGCGCAGGCGTTCGGATACGTGACGCCGCGGTTCATGGAGCTGGTCCAGACCGGAAGCCACCTCCTGCGCAGGAAATGGCTGAGCTATTCGAGCCCGAGGACGCTGGGCTCCGGACGCGCGGCAATGCTCGCGTCGTCGCTGCTCGACGCCGGCATGTGGAAAGTTGTGACGAGCTACCTGAAATCCGTGCTCAGGAAGCCCGTCGCTGCGTTCGCGAAGGCTTACGTGCAGACCTTCACGATCATCCAGCCCGTCGACGCGATGGAACAGGGCGGCTTCAACATGTGCGACGGCTGCCCGGACATGACCGTCTACCGGGGCAGGATGTACTGGAGCTGCCGGCTGGAAGAGGTGAAGCAGTACGGCTGCTTCGTGCACGCCGTGCCCAGGAGACAGCCCGCGGCCATGGCCTAGGACCTGATCGGGGTCGACGCGGGACGCGCGCCCGATTCGGCATTGCTATACTGGGCGTCGACCATGGCTTCCAGCACGCCCCAACCCACCGAAATCAAGCTGCACCAGAAATCCCGGGTGCTGGAGATTTCGTTCGCCGACGGCAAGACCTTCAAGCTCACCTGCGAGTTTCTGCGCGTCTATTCCCCCTCCGCCGAAGTGCGCGGCCACGGCCCGGGGCAGGAAGTGCTGCAGACGGGGAAGAAGGACGTGGACATCACGCACCTCGAGCCCGTGGGCCGCTACGCGATCCAGCCCACGTTCTCCGACGGCCACGATACCGGAATCTACTCGTGGGATCTGTTGTACGACTACGGCCTCAACCAGGACGAAATGTGGAAGCACTATCTCGGGCGTCTCGAAGCCGCCGGGGAAAGCCGCGAGCCCGGTCCGGCGCCGTTCCCGCAGCGGCCGAAATCGAAATAGTCGGATCGACCGTCAAGGTCGTTCTCGTCAATCCGTACGAGCTCGGCCGGCAGCCGTTTGCCCTCGCTGCGCCCGCGGCGCTGCTGCGGCGCGACGGCTTTGCCGTGGCCTGCCTCGATCTTTCGCTGCAGAAGCTCGACCCGGTGCTCCTCGCGGACGCACGCGTGGTCGCGGTCCACGTGGGCATGCATACGGCCACCCGCATCGCTGTGGAGGCCCTCCCCCACCTTCGACGGCTCGCGCCGGAGGCACACCTTTGCGTCTACGGGCTCTACGCACCGATGAACGAGGCGCGATTGCGCGAGCTCGGCGTGGACACGGTGCTGGGCGGCGAGATCGAGCCCGCGCTGATCGCACTGTGCCGACGGCTGCGCTCGGAGGGGCCGGCGACGAGCCAGCGCGAGGCGGTCGTCGGCCTCGCGCGCGTCGATTTCGCCGTGCCCGACCGCAGCGTCCTGCCGCCGCTCGCCCGTTATGCGCATCTCGTCATGCCGGACGGATCGACGCGAGTGACGGGGTTTGCCGAAGGCAGCCGGGGCTGCAAGCACCTGTGCCGGCATTGCCCGGTCGTCCCGGTGTACGAGGGCAAGTTCCGCATCGTCGCGGCCGACGTGGTGCTCGCCGACATTCGGCAGCAGGTCGCGGCGGGCGCCTTGCACATTTCGTTCGGCGACCCGGACTTCTTCAACGGACCGACGCACGGCATGAGGCTGGCGCGGGCGTTGCACGACGCGTTCCCGCATGTCACCTTCGACGCCACGATCAAGATCCAGCACCTCATCGATCACGCCGAGCTCTTGCCCGAACTGCGGCGCTGCGGGTGCCTCTTCCTCACCTCGGCGGTGGAATCGGTCGACGACGACATCCTGCGTCACCTCGCCAAGAACCACGCGAGCCGGGACTTCGACCGGGCAGTGGCCCTCACCCGGGCAGCCGGCATCGCGCTCGCTCCGACGTTCGTGGCGTTCACGCCGTGGACCACGCTCCCGGGCTATCTCGCGCTGCTGGCACGGCTGGTGGAGCTGCAGCTCGTGGCGAGCGTGCCGCCGGTGCAGCTCACGATCCGCCTGCTCGTCCCCGCCGGCTCGCACCTGTTGCGCATTCGCGGCTTCGCGGATCGGCTCCTGACCTTCGATCCCGGCCTGCTTGGCTATCCGTGGGCCCATGGCGATCCGCGCGTGGACGAGCTGCAGCGCAACCTGCAGGCCTACGTGGCCGCAGCGGCGGCGAAGAATCTTTCGCGCCGCGACGTGTTTGCCGTTCTCTGGCGCATGGCCCACGAAGCCGCCGGTCGCCAAACGCCCGTCCTCGCGGCGGAACTCGGGGCGCCGATCCCCCATCTTTCGGAACCGTGGTACTGCTGCGCCGAGCCGACCGAGCAGCAGCTCCAGTCGTTCTGACGAGCCGGCCGATGAAGCGCGTCCTGCTGCTTCTGCCCGTCACCGGCTATCGCAACGACGATTTCCTGGCTGCGGCGAAAAAGCTCGGCGTGCAAATCATCGCTGCGGCCGACTACTGCCACCGGCTCGCGCCCCTCTGGGGCATGCGTCCGCTCATGTCGCTTCATTTCGACAAGCCCGAGCACGCGGCGGAGGTGGTTCTGCGCGAAATCGACGGCAGGCCGGACGCAGTCCTGGCCGTCGACGATTCGGGAGTCGAGCTCGCGGCGCTGCTCGCGCAGCGCTTCGGCCTGCCGGGCAATTCCGTGCCCGCGGTGCGCGGCGTGCGCGACAAGCTCACCTTTCGCCGCCTGCTGCGGGAGCGCGGGTTCCCGTGTCCGCAATTCCATCATCTGCCCTCGGGCGAGGATCCGCGATTCTGGCCAGTGGAGCTGACCTTCCCCGTGGTGGTGAAGGCCCGGCGGCTGTCGGGAAGCCGTGGCGTCATACGCGCCGACGATCTCGCCGCGCTGATCGAGGCCGTGCCGTGGGTGCTCGCCATTCAGTCGAAGGCCGACCGCGACCATCGCGAGATGGGTCTGATTGTCGAGAACTTCATTCCCGGACCCGAATACGCGCTGGAGGGCATGCTGGACGAGGGGCGGCTCACCATGCTTGCGCTCTTCGACAAACCCGATCCGCTGGACGGGCCCTATTTCGAGGAAACCATCTACGTCACGCCGTCGCGGCTGCCTGGCGCCATGCAGGAGCGGATTCGGCAAGAGGTGGCGCGGGCGTGCGGCGCCGCCGGACTCACGACCGGGCCGATCCACGCCGAAGTTCGCGTCAACGATCGGGGCGTCTGGATCCTCGAAGTGGCGGCGCGCTCCATCGGCGGTTTGTGCGGGCGTGTGCTGAAGCATTCCCTCGGGATGAGCCTGGAGGAGCTGATCCTGCGCCAAGCGGTGGGGGAGCCGCTCCCGGTTGCACGCGCGGACGGCGCGGCGGGCGTCATGATGATCCCGGTTCCGCGGCGCGGCATTTACGACGGGGTCGAAGGCCTGACCGAGGCGCGGTCGATCCCGTTCATCACTGGCATGACCATTGCGGCCATGCCAGGCCAGAGCATCGCACCGCCGCCGGACGGAGCGGGGTATCTCGGATTCATCTTCGCCCGCGCGGCGAACCCGGCCGATGCCGAAGCCGCGCTGCGTAGCGCGCATCGCCTTTTGCGCTTCGACATTCGTTCCGCGTATCCTGCGCGGGAAACGACGTGACGGAGGTCGGTCATGGCCCGACGAGCATCCAGCAAGGCTTCGGCGTTACCGCAACCGCCGGACAAGTCGGTATCGCTGATTCGCGCTGGTCTTGACGCGCTGGCATTTGGATTCGCGATCTTCGACCGCGATCTGAAACTGGTCGCGAGTAACCGGGCATTCCGCACGCTGCGGGGCTATCCCGCTGCACTGTGCAAGCCCGGCACCGAAATCGTGGCGTTCTACCGGTTCAACGCGGAACGGGGCGACTATGGGCCAGGCAACCCCGAAGCCCAGACCCGGTCGCGCCTGGATAGGATTCGTCTCCGGGAAGCGCACGAGCTCGAGTACGCGCTCGCCTCGGGCCAGATTCTCAACGTCCGCTACACTCCCATCGCCCACGGCGGCCTGGTTCTCGCCTATGCCGACATCACCGCGCGCAAGCGGGCCGAGCAGGACGTGGCGCGCAAGGAGGCGCAGCTCCAGGTCGCCCTCGACAACATGCCCGGGGCCCTCGCCTACACCGATGGTCAGCTGAACATCGTCGTCTGCAACGACCGCTTCATCGAGATGTACCCCGTGCCGAGAGAGCTGCTTCGTCCGGGACGTCACTATCCCGACTTTCTGCGCTATCTGGCCGAGCACGGCTACTACGGCAAGGGTGACGTCGACGCCCTGGTCGCCGGGCGCGTGGAGAGCCTGCGCAATCCTTCGGGAAAGACCTTCGAAGACCGCACCCCCGACGGTCGCGTCTACGAGGTCTATCGTCGCCGGGCGGCGCCGGGCGGTACGGTGACGGTGATCACGGACATTACCGGCCTCAAGGGCGCCGAGGAGGAACTCGCGCGCAAGAAGGCCGAACTCCACGTCGCCCTCGACAACATGCCCGGCGCCCTTTCCTACATCGACGAGCAGCTCAATATCGTCTATTGCAATGATCGCTTCGCCGAAGTGTACCCCGTGCCGAGCGAGCTGCTGCAACCGGGACGCTCTTATCCGGACCTGCTGCGCCATCTGGCCGAGCACGGCTATTACGGCGACGGTGACGTCGACGCTCTCGTCGCCAAACGCGTTGACAGTCTGCACCATCCATCGGGCAAGACCTTCGAGGACCACACGCCGGATGGGCGCGTCTACCGCATCGGCCGCCGCAAGGTCGCTGCGGGCGGTACGGTGACCGTGATGACGGACATCACCGAACTCAAGGATGCAGAGCGGCAACTGCTCGCGGCAAAACAGAGGGCGGACGAAGCGAGCAGACTCGTCTCGGAAAAGAACATGAGGCTCGAATCGCTTTCTTCGAAGTTGTCAAAGTATCTCTCCCCCCAACTCTACAAATCGATCTTCAGTGGCGAGAAGAACGTCGAGGTCGCGTCGCAGCGCAAGAAGCTGACGATCTTCTTCTCCGACATCGCCGGCTTCACGGAAACCACCGACCTGCTCGAGTCCGAGGAGCTGACGAGCCTCCTCAACCAGTACCTGCGCGAGATGTCGTCGATTGCCCTCGAGTACGGCGCGACCATCGACAAGTTCATCGGCGACGCGATCATGCTGTTCTTCGGCGATCCGGAGACCCGCGGCACGCGCGAGGACGCCGTGGCCTGCGTCAGAATGGCGATCGCCATGCAGCAGCGCATGCGGGACCTGCAGGCCGAGTGGCGCGAACGCGGCCAGGAGCACGTGTTCCAGCTGCGCATCGGGATCAACACCGGCTATTGCACCGTCGGCAACTTCGGCAGCGACGATCGCGTCGACTACACGGTCATCGGCAACGAGGTGAACCTGGCCGCGCGGCTGCAATCGCATGCCGACCTCGGCGGCATCCTGCTCGCCCACGAGACTTATGCGCTGGTCAAGGACGCCGTACTCGCCGAGGAAACCGGCACCATCACCGTCAAAGGGTTCCCCACGCCGGTGCGAACGCACCGGGTGGTGGCCCTGCGCGACGACACCAGCGGGCAGGGCCGCATCATCCGGCAGGAACAGGACGGCCTGCTGCTCATCATCGACCAGAAGAAGCTGACGGGCGAAGGACGGGCCGACGCGATCCGGGTCTTGCAGGAGGCGGCGGCGCGACTGGCGGTTTGACCGAGACGCGCCCCCGGAACGACGACAACCCGGGGACGCGGCCTAGCCCTGCCGCCAGGGCAGCCCGTGATAGCGCCACCCGCCCCTGCGACCGCGCTGCGCCCGCTCGTCGGGGTCACCTTCGAAGCCTTCGAGGATGTTGTATGCCTCCAGGCCGAGTTCGGTCGCGCGCTTCGCCGCCGCGATCGAGCGCACGCCGCTGCGACATAGCAGGACGACTTTCTTGCCATTGGGCACCGCAGTTCGCAAGCCCTCGTCGAAGGCGGTGTTCGCCGCCATGCCGGGCCACTGCTTCCAGGCGAGCGGCACGGCGTCCGGTATGAAGCCCACCCATTCGCGCTCGGCGTCCGTGCGCACGTCGATCAGCACGGCCTCGCCGGACCGCCACCACTTGTAGGCGAGCTGCGGTGACACGTCGCCGGCGTAGCCCGCAGCAGGCCGCGCGTCGAGCAGCGCGCCACCCCCCGCATCGTGCCGGATGCCCGACGACAGGTTGGCTGGAACGGCCTCGTCGATGCGCGCCGGTCGCGGCAGATGGAGCGCGTCCATGATCGCGATGAATTCGGCCAGCGACTTGCCGGCAATCCGCGCATTGCCCGCCTTCTCGACCCCGATGGTCGTGTGCGTCCGGCCCTGGTAGTCGTGCCCGGGCCAGACGGTCGTGGCGTCGGGGAGCGCGAACAGCACCTGCGTGATGCTGCGGTACAGCGCCTCGGCGCTGCCGGACTGGAAATCCGTGCGGCCGCAACCGTTGATCAGCAGCGTATCGCCGGTGAACACGTGATCGCGCCACAGATAGCACATGCTGCCGGCCGTGTGGCCGGGCGTGTGCAGCGCCTTGATCGCTTCGCCACCAAAGGCCAGCGTGTCGCCGTTCCTGAGCTGCATCGCGGCGGTCGTGATGCCGCAGCCTTCGGGCGCGGCGGTCATGGCGCCGGCATACTCCGCCAGCTGCCCCGCGCTGGTGATGTGATCGGCGTGCGCGTGCGTCTCGACCGTCCAGACGACCTTGAGCCCGTAGGTACGCAGTTCGGTCAGGTCGCGCTCGAGCTGCTCGTCGACGGGGTCGATGATCAGCGCCTCGCGCGACGCCTCGTCGAACAGCAGGTAGGTATACGTGCCGGACGCGGGATCGAACAGCTGAATCGGCTTCATGGCTTGACCGCTTTCACGTCTTGTTCCGGGCGAGGGCAGTGGCACGCGTCACACACTCGCGTTGCCGCACTTCGCCGGCCGGCCTCATTCCTCGACAAGCGCCCTGTAACGCAGCCGCTCTTCGTGCTCGGCGCGCACGGCGGCGATCTCCTGCATCACCGCGGCGACGTCGGCCGGGCGCGTGCTCGCCGCAAAGCGGCCGGTAAGTACCACATCGGGCTGGAGCTGCGCGCTCTCGTAGAGCGACCAGATCTCGTCGCCGTAACGCGTGGCGGCGAGCGCCGGGGCGAAACGGCTGAAGTAGGTGGTGATGTTGAGGACGTCGCGCTTCAACATGGCGGCGGCATTGTTGTTCGCCGCGGCATCGACGGCCTGCGGCAGGTCGATGATCACCGGGCCTTCGCCGGTAACCAGCACATTGTATTCGGACAGGTCGCCGTGGATGACGCCCGCGCAGAGCATGCGCACGATCTCGCGGAGCATCGTGGCGTGGTACTCGATCGCCAGCCCCTCCGGCAGCACCACGTCGTTGAGTCGCGGCGCGGCATTGCCGTGCGCATCGGTCAGGAGCTCCATCAGCACCACGCCGTGCGCATACGCATACGGGCGCGGGACGCGCACGCCGGCGGCGGCAAGGCGATACAGCGCGTCGACCTCGACGTTCTGCCACGCGTCCTCCTGCGCCTTGCGTCCGAACCGCGTGCCCTTGGCCATCGCCCGCGCCTGGCGCGTGTTCCTGGTCTTGCGGCCCTCCTGGTAGAGCGCGGCCTGGCGAAAGCTGCGCTTGTTCGCCTCCTTGTATACCTTGGCGCAACGGACCTCGCCACCGCAGCGGACGACGTAGACCGTGGCCTCCTTGCCGCTCATCAGCTGCCGGATCACCTCGTCGATGAGCCCTTCGTGAACGAGCGGCAGGAGCCTCCCCGGCGTCTTCAAGCGAGCGCTTTCGCGACTGCGCCTGCCGTACCGCCGGCGCGCAGTGCGCACGCGAAACGGCGGTGCGCGATGGCCAGGCCGCTCACTTGCCGGGCTTGAGGAAAGGCGCCGTGTCGCTCGCGTGCTTCTTCTGCTGCTTGAGCGTCTTCTTTTCCTTCGGCGTGTGCTGCGGCTTCTTCTTGCCTTGCTTCGGGGGCTGATGGGACATGGCTCTCTCCATTGGATCGCCGCGAGGGCGGCACACCGTCACTATAGGCCAAAGCGCAGCGGCCCTACTTCTTGCCCAGGCCCAGGGCCTGCGCCCCGGCCGTGTAAATGCGGATCTTCTCCGTCATGAACGCATCCATCTGGTCGGTGCCGACGTTGATCAGCTCGAAGCCGCTCTTGTCGGCGAGCGCCTTCATCTCGGGATCGCTGTTGAGGGCGGCCCACAGGTCCGACAGGCGCTTCCTCGCCTCGGGCGACGTGCTCTTCGGCACGCCGATGCCGCGATAGGCGCCGTCCACCCAGTCCACGCCCAGCTCGCGGAAGGTGGGCACGTCGGGCAGCAGCGGGTGGCGCTTGTCCATGGCCACGGCGAGCGCCCGCACCCGGCCCTTGTTGTTGATCGCGAACGCCGTGTAGGAAATGGCGCCCGTGACCTGGCTGCCCAGCACGGCCGTCGTCATGTCGCCCGTGCCCTTGTACGGGACATAGATGGTCTTGATGCCGAACGAGGAGTCCAGCCGCTCGTGCGCCGCATGGTTGGCCGAGTTCAAGCCCGATCCACCCAGGCTGAGCTTCTCCGGTTCGGCTTTGGCCGCCTTGATGAAATCGGCAAAGGACTTGATCGGGCTCTGGTCCGGCACGACCAGGGCGTCGGGAGTGTAGTGGAACCAGAACACCGGCGTGACGTCCTGCGTCTTGTATTGCACCTCGCCCTCGATCGGCTGGAAGACGATGTGCGGCAGGTTGATGCCGACGATGTTGAGCCCGTCGCCCGGCAGGGTGTTCATCTGCCCCCACATCAATCCGCCACCGGCGCCCGGCTTGTACTGGACCACGGTGTCGATGTTCGGGCACTTCTTCTTCAGCACGACCTGCTGGTGGCGCGCCGAGATGTCCGATTCGCCGCCGGGGGGAAACGCCTGCCAGTAGAGCACGTTCTTGTCGGGGCAGGCCTGGGCCAACACCATGGGCGACAGCAACGCAAGGAACACAGCCGGGAACAGTCGTTTCATCGTCGTCTTTCTCCTGTCGTGGTCAGTTTCAATACTGTCCGTCACGCCGCCTGCGGCACGGATGTGCGCGGCGCACCCATCGACGCGCAGACTGCCGCGGTCACCTGCACGGTGGTGGCCGTCCCGCCCAGGTCGCGCGTGCGCAGCGCGGGGTTTGCGGTAACCGTCTCGATGGCCGCCATCAGCTCCGCCGCCGCGGCCGTTTCACCCACGTGCTCCAGCAGCATCACGCAACTCCAGAAGGTACCCACGGGATTGGCGATGCCCTGGCCCATGATGTCGAACGCCGAGCCGTGGATCGGCTCGAACATGCTGGGGTAGCGTCGTTCCGGATCGATGTTGCCGGTGGGCGCGATGCCCAGGCTGCCCGCCAGGGCCGCCGCCAGGTCACTCAGGATGTCGGCATGCAGGTTGGTGGCCACGATCGTGTCGAGCGAAGCGGGACGGTTGACCATGCGCGCAGTGGCCGCATCCACCAGCTCCTTGTCCCAGGCGACATCGGGGAACTCGGAACCGACCTGCGCGGCAATTTCGTCCCACATCACCATCGCGTGGCGCTGCGCGTTGGACTTGGTGATGACGGTGAGCCGCTGGCGCGGGCGCGACCGAGCGAGCCTGAAGGCAAAGCGCATGATGCGCTCGACACCGGCGCGCGTCATGATCGACACGTCCGTGGCGACCTCCGTCGAATGGCCCTGGTGCACGCGTCCGCCCACGCCCGCGTATTCGCCCTCCGTATTCTCGCGCACGATCACCCAGTCGAGGTCCGACGGGCCGCAGCGCTTGAGGGGTGCGTCGATGCCGGGCAGGATGCGGGTGGGCCGGACGTTGGCGTATTGGTCGAAGCCCTGGCAGATCTTCAGCCGGAGGCCCCACAGCGTGACGTGGTCCGGAATGCGCGGATCACCCGCGGATCCGAACAGGATGGCGTCCATCCCGCGCAACTGGTCGAGCCCGTCGTCCGGCATCATCGCGCCGTGCCGGCGATACCAGTCGCCGCCCCAGCCGAATGCGGTGAACTCGAAGCCGAATCCACCTCGCCGCTGCGCCAGCGCCTCGAGGACCTGCTGCCCGGCCGGCACCACTTCCTTGCCGATGCCGTCGCCCGGGATCGTGGCGATCCGGTACGTCTTCACCTGGCTACCATCCGCTCTCCTGGCGATGCCGACCCTCGAGCGTCGGCCGTCGCGCCGTCACACGTGCCAGACAGTGAACGTCACTGCTTGGGCAAGGTGCCCTTGGCCCGCTCCGATTGCTTCTTGAAAAGCTCCATCACGTCAGTGAGGTGCCGGGGATCCACCGACGTGCTCACGGGGCGCTTCGGATCGGCGACGGAGGTCACCGCCAGGTTGCTCACGCCGTTGGCCTCGCACCCCACGATGGCGCCGGTTCCGGTCTTGACCGGCGCGTCCGCCGACTCGAGATAGATGGCGCACTTGGTGACCTTTCCCTTCGTCGACCACGTATAGGCGACATCGTCATCCTGCCTGTAGCCCGGCTCGAGCGCCTTCATCGTCGCGAAGAACTGTTGCAGCGCGAACGCGTTGTATTCGGGATAACCGGGCCAGATGCGCGTGGCGAGCAGCACCTCGTTCTTGCCCGCATCCCGCAGGAAGACGTTGACGGTAATCGAGTTGTCTTTCGCGGACGGAGATCTTGCCGGCGCCGCGGCCTTCTTGGTTGCCTGAGCGCAGACCTCCGCGGCGCCAAAAACGAGGGGCAGCAGCAATACGAGCGATAGCGAGCGCAACATCGAATCCTCCGCGTGAAGTGGTCCGTCCAGGATGCGCACGCCGTGCCTGCCTGCCATCCGGCGTCGTCAGGCCGCATTCTCTATCGTTTCCCGCTGCCGTGGCAATGCGCGGCAATCGCCTCGACCAGGATCGGCACGAGGGCCGGCGCGAGATCGTGGCCCATGCCCTCGATCACCATCAGCTTCGCACCCGCGATGTGGCGCGCGGTGTCCCGGCCCGCCTCGACCGGCACCAGCGGATCCTCCGCGCCGTGGATGACGAGCGTGGGCGCCGTGATCTTCGGCAACAGCTTGCGGCGGTCGCCCGTGGCGATGATCGCGACCAGTTGCCGCGTCACGCCCGCCGGATGGTGGCCGCGGCGCACGTTGCGCGCAATATGTTCGCGCAGCGCCGCGCGGTCGGTGGGAAAGCCCGGGCTGCCGATGACCCCGAAGATGCCGACGAGATGATCGACGACACTCTCCGGGTCATGGGGGTCGCGCGGCTTGCTCAGCAGCGCCCGCTTGGCGCCGGGCCGCGGCTGCGACACCTTGCGGCTGCCGCTCGACGACATGATGGACGTCAGGGTGAGTACGTGTTGCGGATACGTGGCCGCGACGATCTGCGCGATCATGCCTCCCATCGACAGGCCCACGACGTGCGCGCGCGGCACGTCGAGCGCGTCGAGCAGGCCGACGGCATCGGCGGCCATCGCGTCGAGCGTATAGGGCGAACGCACGGGCAAGCGCAGCCACGACGCGGCCAGCGCGGCGACGGGATTCGGCTGCCGGCGCACGCGGATCTTCGACGACAGGCCGCTGTCCCGGTTGTCGAACCGGACAACGCGGAAGCCGCGGTCGAGGAGCCCGTGGCAGAACGCGTCCGGCCACGCCGTCAGCTGGAGGCCGAGACCCGCGATGAGCAGGATCGGCGGCGCCAGCGGATCCCCCAGCGATTCGTACTCGATCGTGATGCCGTTCGCCGCGACTGCCGTCATGCGTTCGATCTCCCGGCGCCATCCAACGCGTCAGAGCCAGCCGCGCCGGCGCGGGTCACGATAGACCCACGCGCGCATTCCGCCGCCACGGTCGAACGGCCGCCACCTGCCGGAAGGTTGAGCGAGGCGGTCCGCGATCGCGTACAGGACGGCAGGGTTCACTCCCATCCCCAGATGGCTCGCCTCGACCTCGATGTTCTCGGCGCGCGGCCCTTCCTTCTCGACGCAGCACGGCCAAGCGACCACGCCGTCGGTACGGCTGTAGATCGACGTGGTCGGCACCGGCGGTGGCGCGCGCAGCGGCTCGTGGATCTCCGGCGCGCCGATCTTGTGGCCGGCGACGAGCTCGTAGAGGCGCCAGGCATTGGTCGCCTTGGGATGGCCGGTGAACGGCGTGCCGAGCGTGATGACGAGGCGCACGTCCTTCGGCGCGAGCTTGGCGAGCTCGCGCGCGTAGAGGCCGCCGAGGCTCCAGCCGATGAGACTCACTTTCTTCCGGTGCTTGCGGCGCAGCTCCTTCAGCCGCGCGAGGCACCCCTCGAGGATGCCTTTGCGCGGACCGAGATTGCGGCCATGCTCCCACGGGTAGGCCGCATAGCCCGCGCTCTCCAGAAACCGCCGCAAGGGTTTCGTGGAAAGGTCCGATGCGACGAGTCCGGGGAACACCAGCACCGGATGACCGTCGCCTTTGGGCGCGCGGCTCAGCAGCGGCTGCGCGGCCAGCGTCGCGCCGTACTCCCACGCCGCGCGGCATTCCAGCGCGAGGCGCAGCAGTCCCGGCGCCTGCAGCGTGCCGAACTCGTACCAGTGATCCGGGTTGTACATGTCGGGTCGGCTCTCGGTGTTGCCGGAATCCTAGGCTCGGCGCCGCATCTTGCCAGGTTCGCCCGGCGGCGGCGACGCTTTGCCGCGTTGCGGAGCCGCTCTGTCTGCCTGCTTCACCGTGAGGTCCAGCAATTCGGCATGCGCCTCTTCGATCGCGCGCGCCATAGGATGCACGTCGGGAACCGCGCATCGCGCGGCCACCAGCCCGAAATCGAGTGCCCCGCAATAGCTCACGACCGTGATGTTGAGCCCCACCCCGTGCTCGACGATCGACAGCGGCCAGTACGTGCGCATCCGCGCCCCGGCGGCGTAGAGCGGCGCAGCCGGCCCCGGAATGTTGGAGATCACCACGTTCAACACCGGCGGCAGCCGGTCGGCGAGCTTCGCGCGTTCGTAGAGCGCCGCCAGCCCGCCCAGCAGCCACGGCGCGCCCAGCGATGGTGTGTCGGTGGGAATGAGCGACTTTGCGCGGCCCGCGACCGACTTGATCGCACCCGCCGCGTCGCGGATCGCCCGCAGCCGCTGCACAGGGTCGGCGATGTCGGTCGCGAGATTGACGAGCGTCATCGTCACCTGCGTCGAGTAATCGGTGTTCCCGGCTTCGCGCAGCGAGTACGGCATTCCGGCGATGAGCGGCTTTCGCGGGATGCCGCCGTGACGGGAGAGATAGCGCCGGAGCGCGCCGCTGCAGAGCGCGAGCACGACGTCGTTGAGCTTGGCATCGTGCGCACGCGCGACGCGCTTCACTTCGTCGAGCGGCAGGGACACCGCCGCGAAGCTGCGCTCGCCGGTGATCGACACGTTGAGCGACGTCCGGGGCCCGAATGCGCGGCTGCGGCGCGCGGGTTCCGCTGCGGGATCGCCCGCGCGCTGACCTGACCCCGCCAGCACGCCGATCAGATCCGGCAACCGGTGCAGCAGCTTCGAGTACTGGTCAACGTCGTGCCGCAGCGCGGCGCGCGCAAGTTCGACGATCCCCGGGGGCTCGGCTTGCGCGCGCCCCCTCCGCGGCGGCCTCGGCACGTCCCGCGGCTCGGGTGTGGGATCGAGCAGCGCACCGGCGAGCGCCATTCCCGCCGCGCCGTCCAGCACCGCGTGATGAACCCGGATGTAGAGGCCAACCTGACCGGACTGCAGTCCCTCGATGACGTGCGCCTCCCACAATGGGCGGCGACGATCCATCAGCGTCGCGTGGATGCGCGCCGCGCCGGCTTCGAGCTGCGCCTGCGTCCCGGGGCGCGGCAGGCGCACGCGCCGGACGTGATGGTCGAGGTCGACATCGGCCTCCTCGACCCAGAAGGGGTTGCCGATGGCGAGCGGCAACGTGTGCAGTCGGCGCCGAAAGAGCGGCACGAGATGCAGGCGCCGCGCGACCTGCTGCTTGAGGTTGGCGTGGAAGTCGCCTCGGTAGCCCTCCGGCAGATCGAGCAGATGCAGCGAGGCGACGTGCATCGGCGTCTCGGGCGTCTCGAGATGCAGGAAGAGCGAATCCAGCCCGGAGAGCGGTTTCAAGCGATTCCCTCGGCGCATGGCTTGCGCCAACGCTCGTCATTGCCGCGATGGCGCGCGCCGCTTTCGCGGCGCGGAAGCCGGTTCGATGCACCTGCCGCATGTTAACCGAACCCGAACGTCGCGCGAACCTTGCTAAGATTCGCCCGATGTCGGTTCCGGCCCCTTCGTTTGACGAGGCGCACGCCGCGTTCATGGAGAGCGGCGTGTCGGTGCACGTCGCTTCGCGCAGCCCGGCGAATGTGCCGTCGGTGGCGCGGGGGCTCGGCTGCAGAATCGACCCGGACCGGAGCCGGGTGACGATCTTCCTGTCGGCGGCACAGGCACCCGACCTGCTCGCGGACCTGCGCGCTTCGAGAGCAGCCGCTGCCGTCTTCAGCAAGCCCTCGACCCACGAGACCATCCAGATCAAGGGCGACGACGCGACCGTCAGCGCGCTTGCCGACGGCGATCGCGCGCGCCTAGCCGCCTACGCGGATGCCCTGGTCCGCGATCTCCAGTCGTTGGGCTACACCGAAGCCTTCGGCCGCGCGCTGGTCGACTGCGATCCGGCCGACCTCGTGGCGGTCGCCTTCACGGCGCAGGCCGCGTTCCGGCAGACCCCTGGCCCCAACGCAGGCGCGCCGTTGGAACGATGACCGTCATGCCCGCCTGCGTCGACAGTATCCGCGAATGCCTCGAGGGCGCGGTCCCGTCTATCGTCGCGACGTGCGGCACCGACGGAACGCCCAACGCGAGCTACGCGTCGCAGGTGCATTACGTCGATGGCGAGCACGTCGCGCTGTCGTACCAGTTCTTCAACAAGACGCGGCAGAACATCCTCGCCAATCCACGCGCGACCGCCGTGGTGATCGACCCGTTCACCGTTGCCCGCTATGTGCTGGCGCTTGCGTACCTGCGCACCGAGGCATCAGGCCCGGTGTTCGAGAGCATGAAGGCGAAGCTCGCCGGCATCGCCTCGCACACCGGCATGAGCGGGGTGTTCAGGCTGCAGGGCGCCGACATCTACCGCGTGCTGGAGATCCGCCGGGTCGATGGGGTGCGGCAGCTCGCCCCGCCACCGACGCGCAATCTGCTCGCGGCGGTGCGCGCGGCGGGGCAGAAGATCGCACAGTGCACCGAGCTCGCGGCGCTCTTCGAAGTCACGCTGTCGGCGCTTGGCGCCGAGTTCGACATACGGCACGCGATGATCCTGATGGCCGATGCGCCCGGCAAGCGGCTCTTCACCGTCGCCAGCCGGGGCTATCCGGCCTCCGGGATCGGCTCCGAGATCCCGTTCGGGCACGGCGTGATCGGCGTGGCTGCGGACGCGCGCACGCCGATACGCATCAACCACATGACGACCGAGTATGCCTACGGCCGCGCGATCCGCGAGAGCGCGCTCGCGAGCGGTCTCAGCGACCGGCTGGAGACCGAGATACCGCTGCCCGGACTGCCGGCGCCGGGCAGCCAGCTGGCGGTTCCGGTCCTCGCCGGCGGCCGCCTGGCCGGGATGCTCTATGTCGAGAGCCCGCAGGATCAACGGTTCGGCTACGACGACGAGGATGCGCTGGCGGCGATCAGCACCCAGGTCGGCCTCGCCCTGCAGCACCTGCAGGTGGCGGAGACGCAGGACGACGCGCCACCGGCGCCCGGACGCGCCGCGCCGATCACCGGGACCGCAATCGCCGTGCGGCACTACGCGGCGAACGACAGCGTCTTCCTTGACGACGACTACCTGATCAAGGGCGTGGCCGGCGCCATCCTGTGGAAGCTCCTGCGCGACTACACGCAGGAGCAGCGCACCGAGTTCACCAACCGCGAACTGCGGCTCGATCCGGCCATCCGGCTGCCCGACATCGCCGACAACCTGGAGGCGCGTCTCGTGCTGCTGCAGCGGCGCCTGCTCGAGCGCTCGCCTCACCTGCGAATCGAGAAGACCGGCCGCGGCCGCTTTCGGCTCTGCGTCGAGCGGCCGGTGCAGCTCGTCGAAATCTCTGCGTGACCGCTGCCTCGGCCCGGCTCAGCGCGCGGCGGTCTTCGGCGGCAGGTTCTGCGGCACGAACACGATGTAAGGGGTCGTGACCTTCTGGTCCGGCCCTGCATACGAAGGCGCGGGCGCGCCCTTCGGTCCGAGGCTCCTGACGTAGCGATACATCGCGCGGAGATCGTTGTCGGTCATCGCGTGCAGGTTGAACCACGGCATCGGCGGGCGCATCTCCGAGCGGGCGCGGGCCAGGAACTGCGCCTCGGTCATCCGGTCGACGGCGAGGCGCAGGTTCGACGCGTAGGTGGTGCCCCACGGTCCCTGGAAGCCCACTGCGCTCCCGACGAGCCAGTCGGCTTCGGGCGTCTTGCCGCCGGACTCCGGAAACCCTGGCGTATGGCAGTCGTTGCAGCCGCTGATGTGCACCAGATAGCGGCCGCGCGCGATCGAGGCTGCCGAGTCGGGCTGGGCCGCCCTGAGGGCGGTCGCGCCAATCGCGGCGAAGGCTGCCACGGCGATGATGACGATGCTTCGCTTCATGTCTGAACTCCTCGTTTTCGTCCTGGTTGGGGATCGGTCTCGCGCTCGGTGGCGCGTTCCCGGCCGTTCCCGATGCCTGGAACTGTAGGCAATGGCCGGGCCTCGCGTTCGTAAATGTTCACTCAGGAATTGCTAAGATTTTCTTAAGGTGATCGCGCCGGCAGATGGCCTGATGCTGCCCGCAGGCGTCCGGTTTGATCCACGTCATTAAGAGCGAAACCAGTCAGGATCGGCGGGCAAACGCCGCAACGCAGGCCTGCGGCACGCGTAAAATTGGAAGGGAAGGCGTTGCAATTGCATGGACCTCCGGACGGAGACGAAAATGAGAATCTGTGTGGTGGGGGCAGGATCGATCGGCGGGCACGTCGCGGTGCTGCTCGCCGAGGCCGGGCACGAGGTCACGGTGATCGCGCGCGGCGCGCACCTGGCCGCGATCCGCGAGAACGGGCTGCGGCTCATTCTCAAGGATGGCAGCGAGCATCTCGCCCAGCGCCTGCACGCGACGGACGACATCCGCGCGGCCGGCCCGCAGGACCTCGTCATCCTGGCCGTCAAGGCCAACCAGGTCGAACCGATCATCGGCGACGTGACCGCGCTGCTGCACGAGGACACGGCGCTCATCCCGATGCAGAACGGGATTCCGTGGTGGTATTTCCAGCGTCACGGCGGGCCCTACGAGGGGCAATGCGTGCGCGCCGTCGATCCGCACGCCCGCATCATGAGCGCGATCGATCCCCGGCGGATCATCGGCTGCGTGGTGTACCCCGCCGCGAGCATCGCCTCGCCCGGCGTGGTGAAACACACCGAAGGCGACCGCTATCCGCTGGGCGAGCTCGACGGCACGACGACCGAGCGCATCACGCGCATTGCGCAGACGTTCACGGCGGCCGGGCTGAAGTCGCCGATCCTGGACAACATCCGCGCCGAAATCTGGCTGAAGCTCTGGGGTAACCTGTCGTTCAATCCGATCAGCGCGCTCACCCACTCGACGCTCGTCGACCTCTGTCAGTATCCCCTCACGCGCGCGCTGGCGCAGGCGATGATGACCGAGGCGCAGTCGATCGCGCACAAGCTCGGCATCGAGTTCCGCGTGACGATCGAGAAGCGCATTGCCGGCGCGGAGAAGATCGGCAAGCACAAGACGTCGATGCTGCAGGACATCGAGGCGGGCCGGGAGCCCGAGATCGACGGGCTGCTGGGTTCGGTGATCGAGCTCGGCCGGCTGACGGACTCGTCGACGCCGCACCTCGACGCCGTCTACGCGCTCGTCAAGCTGCTGGCCCGGACGACGGCCGCGGAAAGACTGTGCGTGCGGGCGATGACCAAGGAGTTCCTGGACCGCGCGGGGAACGCGGTGCCCGCGGGGGACGCACCCGCAGCGGTGCGCTGAAGCCGGACGGCGTCACCACCGGCTTCCAGCGCACGATCGCCTGGCGCCGGGTTTCCGCCGCAGTGAGCGGCTTCACCGCATCGGTCGGAAGGGAGCATGGAGGGCGGAGGTAGAAACTTGCAGCGCGTGTTGTTGACACTGCCATGGGCAGTCGTGCGCTTCTTCGGGAGGGTCACCCGGCGCGTGTTCGTCACGCTGGGCGTGATCGTCGCGCTCGTCATTCTCGGCTATGTTTACGTCGAAGAGATCGTCGAGACCTTCGATTCCCGCTACTCCAGCGAGATCGACGAGTACCTCGGCATCGACAGGACCACGATCGTCCGGCTACATGATCGCTCCTACTTTGCCCAGGAATCGACGCTCGTCACCGAGGATCTCAAGACAGTTGCCTGCATATCCTCGCCCGAGCACCGGATCATGATCGACGATGTCGCGGATATTCCGCCGCTCTTCGTGAGCGCGATCCTCGCCTCCGAAGACAAGAATTTCTTCAGGCACGAGGGTGTGGACAAGGCTGCGATCATGCGGGCGCTCGTAATGCACATGCTGCAGGAGAGTCGTTCCGGCGCATCGACGCTCACCATGCAGATCGCCAAGCATCTTCGAGGCGGCACGGGCCGTGCATCAACCGAGAAGGAAAAACTCGGCGATATCCTCATGGCGTTGCGGATCGAGCGCGAGTTCACGCGGCAGGACCTGTTGGTGAAATACGTGAACATGCCGTACTTCGGCCGCGGACAATACGGAATAGAAGCCGCAAGCCGGGCGTATTTCGGCAAGCCGGCGACGGGGCTGACGCTGCCTCAGGTGGCGTTCATCGTGGCGCTCATCAACAAGCCGGCGCTGCCGGATCGCTCGTTCGCAACCGACCCGCTGCTCAAGACACCCGAACAAATCCGCGATGCGAACTGGGCCGAGCAGGCGCGCGGCACGGTTCGCGTGCTTGAACTGATGCTGGACCAGAAAGAGATCGGCGACGTCGAGTACGAGCGGGCGGCCAACCTGGTCGCGACGTCGCTTCGCAAAGAGGTCCTTCCGAAGAGCACCGGCTGCGGCACGAACGACCATTTTCTTGAGCGGGTCCGAATCCTCTACAAGGATCGCTTCCCGATCAACAAGGGCGGACTCACCATCTCGATCACTCGCGACGACGCGCTGCAGGATGTGCTCGCGAAAGCGGTCGCCATGACGCTCTCCACCTACCTCGCCCGTCATCCCGACGATACCGACAACCACCAGCTGCGCGCTGGAGCGTACGCGGTCGAATTCTCCGGCGATGTCCTGGCCGAAGTGGGCAATGTCGACTTCAAGCAGTGGCAATACGACATCATCGCAACCGGCTGGCGGCAGCCGGGATCGACGTTCAAGATCTTCACGTACGGAGGCCTGGTCGAGCGGCTAACGAAAGAGGTGGTCGCCGCCGAGCCGACGACGGCGTCGGTCGGAGAGATCGCCGCCAAAGTGCTCGAGCGCTGTACCGTGCTCGATGCGCCGATCTTCGTTTCGCTGGGCCGTGGGCGCGGAGCTAAGAAGATCGAGAACTTCTACTCGCGCTCGGAGCCGCAATACCGCGGCGAGATGAGCTGCCGGATCGCGTTGGGCGAGTCGCGCAATACGGCGGCGATGCGCGCAGGAGCGCGGGCCGGAATCAAGAACGTGATCGATCTCGCCTATCGTGTCGGACTGCCGAAGGATTCGAAGCACACGCTGCAGCCGTATCCGACGACGGCCATCGGCGCCTCCGAGGTCAATCCGCTGTCGATGGCCTCCGCAGCGGCGTTCCTGAACGGGGGATTTCGCGTGACGCCGCGCTTCGCGAACGATGTCTGCCGCGACGGCAAGTCGCTCCTCTACAAAGACGACGACCGACGCGCGAAGAAGTGCGACACCAAGGGAGAAAACCTCCCCGACCAGGAGCGGATCATGCATCCGGCCGTATCGGAGGCGATGATCGAGCTAATGAAGAGCCCGCTCGACATCGGGCCCACCGGCACGGCATCGGCGCTGCGACGCGGCGTGGTTCCGGGCATCGATCCGTTGAGCGGCGAGATCTGGAAGATGAAGCCCGACGAAAGGACGCAGCGGTCGCTCGCGTTTCCGCTCAACCAAGCAGGCGAGATCGCCGGCAAGACAGGTACCGCGACCAACGCCGACGGGAAGACCTCGGACGTGTGGCTCCTGCTGTTCGTTCCCGGCCCACCCGGCCATCCGGAAAAAGGCATCGCGCTCGGCTTCTGGATGGGCAAGGACTCCAAGGATCATCCCCTGGGCACTCGCGGCTCGACCGGCGGTCCCGGGTTCGCAGAATCGGGTGGTCGCAACTGGGTGCATTCGGCGGCAACCGTGCTCGCGTTCTTACAGAAGGAACGCGGACTGCTGCGGCCCGGAAACACGTTTCAGCCGATCATCCGCGATGCGCCCCTCGGGAGAGAGGCGCAGAAGCCCAAGCCCTAGGAATTCAGGCGACACTGCCGATGAGGCGTTTCGCTCGGATCGTTGTCGTCGTGCTCGGGGGCTTACGCGTTCCGCCTCGCCGCTCGCAGGTGCTCTTCGTGCACCCTGCGTCGCAATGCTGCAGGCGATAGCACCTCGACCTCGGCGCCGTGTCTCAGGATGTCCAGCACCAGTTCCCGATCGTCGCGGAAGGGAAGCTCGAGGACGTAGCGCCCTTCGGCGTCGAAGCTCCCCTTCTGGTCCGGGTGCCACACCTCGGCGGCCACCCAGCGCGCGCGCTCGGCCGAGAAGCGCAACTTCGCGCGCTGCGCCTCGCCGCCGCGGACGATGCCGTAGCTGTCGAGCAGATAGTCGTCGAGCGTCTTCAGCGAAACTTCCTTCGCCGGCGCATCGACGATCTCGATCCGCCGGATGCCGTCGACGGAGAAGCTGCGGAGATCGTTGCGCAGGTGGCACCAGGTATCGAGGTACCAGTTCTCCCGGTAGTGGACGAGGCGCTGCGGCGACACCTCGCGCGCCGAGTGCGCGTTGGTGCTGCGCGCGTAATACTCCATCTTCAGTCGGCGGCGCTTGATCAGCGCGGAGCCGACCAGGGAGAAGTGCTCGAGGGGCAGCTTGCGCGAGCCGAACGAGAGCAGGCGGATGCGCTTTCTGCACCTCCGCCGCCGAAGCATCGCCTGCCTCGAGGATTCGCATCCAGGCGCGCCAGCAGCGGCGCGATGTGCGGACCGATCAGACCGCCCTGGTCGAGGGAGGACAGCAGGTGCTGCATCGTGACCAGCGCATAGGCCTCGTCCTCGGTGAACCACAGGCCCGGCAGCGCGAACTTCGGGCCGGTCTTCCCCTTCTTTTCGTAGCGATAGCCGCGCACGTCCGGATCCCAGACCACCGGCGCGTTGAAGCGGTCGCGCATGTACTCGAGATCGCGCTTGAACGTGGCGAGCGAGATCTCGAGCTCGTCGAGGAAGGCGTCGCGGGCGACGACCGTGCGCTCCTGCAGCAGCTGGTCGATCCGGTAGAAGCGTTCGAGGCGGTTCATGGGCGCGGCGAGCTCAAAGCGTGAGCCTGACAGTCCGGGGCCCCGGGCGCAAGGGCCGCGCCGCGTTGCTTCCGCCTGGACGATCCCCATCACGTGATCTGCTTGCGACGGGAACCGGCTCGTCGGCCGGTTCCCGCGCCACGGATCCTCAGCGCTCGCCGCTCAGGACTCGCGCTTCCCCTTCCCCTGCTCGGGCTTCCGGCGCAGGAACGCCGGGACCGACTGCGCCTCGGCCGCCCCGAACGTCGTCTCGTCGCGCTGCGAAAGTCGGGTTCTCATCGACCGGCTGGAGAACGCGGCCTCCTTCATGGCGAGCCGCTTGTCGCGTTCGCCGATCAGCCGGCGCATCGTGGCGATGATCGCGGCCGCCCACTCGTGTTGCGCGAAGCGCGCCGCCGCCTCGTCGACCAGCTTCTGCGCCTGCCCCCAGTTGTCGGCCTCGATCGCCACCCGGACGGCCTCCAGCGCATCGCCGGCGTCGAGCTCGAGCACGCGCCGGGCGACGAGCTCGTCGGCCGGCATCGACTGCCAGGCGGCGCGGCCCACGACCGGCAGAGGGGACAGTGCGGTCATCAGGAAGAGCGGCGTGCTGTCCTGCGTCGCCGCGCGGACCGACACGGTGATCGGCAGCGCGACCGGCTCCCCGTCCGTCGCATCGGTCGCCGGGATGTCGAGCTCGAGCACCGCCCACGCTTCGGCCGCGAACGCGAGATCGGGCAGCTTCCACGTCAGCGGCTCGCCTTCGACCGGCTCGTAGTCGTTGCGAAGTTTCACGCCGACGTTGGCGGGCGCGTTGACCTTCAGCACCAGTCCGCGCGCGCACAGGCTCGTCAGCAGCGCGAATTCGGCCGCGAACGGCTCCGCGAGGTCGGCCGCCGTCTGCCCGTAGTACGCATTGCCGCGACCGGCCTTGGCCATCGCCAGCATCAGCGCTCTCGTTGAAACTGTGCCCGAGCCCGTACGTGGACGTCGAGACCCCGGCTTGCGCGAGCGTCTTGCACTGGCCCGCGATCGTCTCGAGATCCGTCTCGCCGGCATTGGCGCAGCCGTCGGAGAGCAGGATCACGCGGTGCACGTCCTCGCCGGCGAGCTGCCCGGCCAGTTCGTCGGCCCCCGCGCGCCAGCCGCCGTGGAGGTTGGTCGTGCCGCCGCTGCCGATGCCGGCGAGCGCCGCCGCAAGCGCCAGCTTGTCCGCCGCCGGCGAGAGCGGCGCGAAGCGCTCGATCTCGTCGTCGAAGGCGAAGATCGCCGCGCGGTCGCCCGGCGCCAGGCTGTCGACGATGTGGCGCGCGCAGCGCTTGGCCTCCTCGAGCGGGGCGCCGCTCATCGAACCCGAGCGGTCGAGCACCAGCGCGAGATGCAGCGGCGCGCGCGGCGCCGTCCCGGGCGGGAGATCGGGCGCCTGCACGCGGGCCAGCACCCGCAGCGGGGTCGGGTGGCCGGCGACGAGTGCGGCCTTCTCAGGGGTGAGCAGCAGTTGGAAGGCGGATGGCGTGTCGTTGGCGTTGGGCATGATCGGCTCCGGGAAACGGCGCGCACTTTGCGCGTCGTTGACCCATGATGAGGCGTCGGTGGCTCAGGGGATGAGCCTTGCCTAAAGGTTGCAACCGGCCGGGCTCAAGTCCTACGTCCGGCCCATTCCGGGATCTGCTGATTTTCCTTGAGCCGCAACCGCTGGAAACCGACCGCATCGAAGACGTCGTCGGCCCCGGTCAGCCGTCGGCGCGGTTGATGACGGGGAGGCTTGTCCGTGCCTCCAGGAAGAACCGCGCGGAAACTTGGCTGCCGGCAGCCAACGAATAACCCTGCCTTCCACCAGTCTTGAATGCGCTCCCGCGCGCTGTTCAAGGCGGACGCGCTCGGCAGTCGATCACGCTTCTCATGTTGGTTCACCGTGCGCGACGACGGGAGGAGGTTCCACAGATCGTCGCACGGCCACGCTATCCAGGGGAAGCAGTGGTCGATGTCGAGTCGATCCTTGGTCAAGCGCGCCCCGGACCATACGCAAAAGAGCGGCTCCCCGGATTCGATGACCGCGATCGCGCGCTGCCGTGCTTCGCCGACGACACGCTCCGGCGACGACCACTGCATCGCGCGCGCTATCTTCGCATCGCTCACCTCCCGGCCCTGCCCACGCGCATAGCCTTGCATCAATCGAATCCACTCGGCGACGATGGCAGGCTCGATCCACGCATCGAACCGCGACAAGGCACGCCAGAGATGGACCGGGATGAGCAACTCCCCGAAGCGCCGCAGATAGGCCTCGTCGATGATCAGCACTGCCGGTGCTCGCCCTGCGCGGCCGGCAACCGCTTGCATGACCTGGGCGTCCATTCGGATAGGTCATGTGATGCGCCGGCATCCGCTTGATCGTGTCGCTCGCGTCCGCCAAGGCGGAATGCACCGATGCTCCCAGGTCGGTCGCAAACCGTGTACCCACCCGCAAATCGTTGGGTGCGCACCCGAGAAGCTTCTGGAACCCCTCGTTGACGAAGCCCAGCCCCGCAAGCCCCCGGTTGGTAGGCGACTGCGGCAAGTCAGCCGATAGCAGCGGCAAGAACAAGCGGATCCAGTACAGCGCAGCCAACCCGAGTGGCACGCTGACCTGGTCGGCGTCGGTCTCACGGACAAGACCGGCCGCACCATCGGCAATGCGCGCGACCAGGCGCAGCAGGGCCAGCTTGTACGTTGACGACTTCGCATCCTGCAGCACGACATGACGGAGCAGCGGCAGTGCGCCGGTGCCATCGTCGGGAAGACGCAAGGCGAACTGGATCCAGTGGACATCGCTGCGCCCCTGAACGATCCTCGGTTCATCGACGCAGCGCTCGACAAATGCGCCGTGTCCTCGGGCCAACGTTTCGATTTCGGCGCGCGAGACCTCGTGCATGTCGCGCTCGGGATCTGCAGGGCCGAATCGAAGCGTGATGGCGAGGACACCACCTGGTTTCAACAATGTCATCAGCTTGCGAAACGCGCGCGGCCGATCACCCGGCGCCACATGCTGCCAGACCCCGGACAGCAGGATCAGGTCGAAAGCGAGACCCGTGCGATGGGTGACTTCGAGCGCCGGCAATCGATCGTCAAGCCAGCGGATCCGCGTGTCCGCATGCCGCATCGATGCTTCGCGCAGCATCGATGAACTGGGCTCGACGGCGATGACCTCATGCCCCATGGCGGCAAGCCCCGCGGCATCCCGGCCGGAGCCCGCACCGACATCAAGGATCAGGCCACGTCCTTCGGGAAGCAGGTCGAGCAGCCAATCGTGGGTCGCCTTGAAATCCAGGCTTTCGTAGGTATCCGCCAAAGTCGATCGCGTGGCGGTCATACCAGGCGATCGCACGGGACGACATTAGCCGCTTTCCCCAACGCTTCGACGCGCACTGAAAGTATGACGATTCAATGGGTATCGACCTGCATTCATCATCCGCTCAATGAAGGAACTGGGGCCCATCCGCA
The DNA here is from genome assembly GCA_963823215.1 of uncultured beta proteobacterium. Lineage (GTDB taxonomy): Bacteria > Pseudomonadota > Gammaproteobacteria > Burkholderiales > Casimicrobiaceae > CAIWHR01. The sequence continues at coordinate 101,798 of CAWGKT010000006.1, read as the reverse complement.
TGGCGGAATCTTACGCCGCCCGGGTGATTGCCTCGCTTTGCGCCACCCATAGTGCGACTCCCGATTGGACGACTGGCCCAGAACAAGCTTCGACGTCCAACTCCCACGGCATCGCCGGCTGCTGGTGCCACCAGCGGGCAAGCTCGACGGCATGCTTGGACGCAGGCGCGAAGTGCCCCCTGGCGATGCAATCCGCGTTGACTAGATGCACGACGTCGACCTCCTTCGGGGCCAATTCACGCACAATGGTTGTTGTGCCACGGCCTCCTGGGCCAGTGATGACGATACAAGGTGGCCTGCCAGCCGATTCTCCGCTCGATGTGATCCACCTGGAGATTCGGCCTGCAAGGTCCTACTTTCCGTTGACTTGTACGCCCTCAAGAAACCGCGATCGCAGTAACACGTTCTCCCGGTGAAACTCCAGATAACGCCGCTGTCCTGACGCGAACTGGCCGACGTTGCGCGGGTGCGCGGGATCAAGTCCCATCCGCAGAAGGGATTCGGCGTGCGCCACTGGCGAGATCAGAACGTCACCGTTGTCCTCGAAGCCGATAAAGCCGCGGTCAAAAAGATGGTCGGCGTTCGGAGTCAGGAGCAGGCCGTTTTCCCCATCCAGTCGCTCTTCGTTGGTCGCATCGCGCCATGGCTTACAGTGACTGGCCCGCAAGTGCTCCTCGCGCGTGACACCTGTAATGCGGCAGGCCCGCTCGATCTGCATCACCCGCTCTTTAAACAATCCTTGCCCGCGCCGCGCTTGCACGACTGCTTGCCGCACGGTGTCAGGTACAAGTATGTCCGCGCGCAGCCGCGCCAGCTCATGTTCCTCCCACTCGACGAGACCGATTCCAGGGTGCAGCGGCGCCTCCTCCGCCAGCCGATGGCCGAAGATCAGCTCGCGTGCCTCGATGCCGACCAGATCGACGAGGGTTGCCGCAAACGTTTCGGGAAGATGCGTAAGGTAAACGCTCTGCAACCCGTGTCCGTTGGGTCAGAGCGGTGAATAGCGTTTAGGCAATACCGGCGCCAAGGTCGCCATGTACTCGGATGGACGAAGGGAATGCCGTAGCTCGGCAAAACGAACGTCCACCCGCCAGCCGATCATTTCCCAATGGGCGCCTGCCTGGCCGAACTCCAATGGCTTTGGTGCTTCGTACGCATGCGATGCGATGATGCCGATGGCCTTGACCAAGGTGTCGGCAAACGAAAACACAACGTCGCCCGGTGCGACTTCGCGCATGAAATCGTAGAACGGATTACGGCTACCGTCGGTCTTGCGTTTTGGTGACCAAAGATAGCCGCCCGGCACCTCGTGCCGGTAGGTCTGCTTTTGGTTAACCCACCAATAACGCATGATGGATTAGATGCGCTGCGCCATCTGCCGTTACGTGCAAATGTATGCCATCTGGATCAACGCTTGAGTTTGCTCGGTCGGACCCACGTATTCCGCCCGTTGTGGAAATGCCAAAAATGCCACCATTCGCGGGACGACGCAGGACGGCTTTCGCAGCTGCCGCTGGTGGATTCGTAACAGTTGGCACCATACCCAATTCGGCCATCCTTGCGGAGCATCGCCCGCTACGTTTCCCCATTGTGCACCGCCCACAATGCCATTCGGCGCTCCACGAGTCCTGCGAGCGGGAGAGTTCCTCGCGTTTACTTGGTTCTTGCTTTACGGCGTTGCCGCGCAACGTTTCCACCCATCTGCCGGGCAAGCGCATCCACGTTCTCGTCGCACACCATCTTCACGATCGCCGAATAAATGCTCGCGTCCCGCGGAAGACCGCCCTTTACGGGATGTCCGCGAGGCAACGCTACCCGAAGAATCAGCGATTCGAGCGGTCTCAAATCGGAAACCGGGATCGGAGGCGACCGGCGCGGACACTTTGCCTGCGTCAAAGACGTGGCGCCGCGATGAAAGCTAGTTCCCGGCTCCGGTTTCCGGTAACCGCGATCATGCTCCTGCGGCAGAATTCCCCGTTCAAGCGAGGTCGTCGATGAGCGAGATCATTTTTCTTGTCGAAGAAGCGCCCGAAGGCGGATACACCGCGCGCGCAGTCGGCGAATCGATCTTCACGCAGGCCGCCAGCGCCGGGGAAATTCACGCACGGGTCCGCGACGCGGTGCGCTGTCATTTTGAAGACGACACCGCTCCGAAGCTGATTCGCCTGCATTTCGTGCGAGACGAAGTTATCGCGACATGAAGCTCCCGCGGGACCTGTCCGGCGCGGATCTGGTCAAAGCGCTCGCGCGGATCGGCTATCGCGTTACGCACCAGACGGGCAGCCATATCCTCGTCACGCTGGAATCCCCCGCGCAACATCATGTCACAATTCCTGCTCACGATCCCCTCTGGTTGGGTACGCTGGCCGCGATTCTCGGCGATATCGCCGCACCAGCCGCTCGCAGCTCGACCGGGTGCTCGACCCTGCCTACACCGCGGTGCAGCTCGATACGTTGATCAAGGCCGCGAGCGCCGCGGGCCGCGATCTGCGAATCTCGCTCAAGCGGCTGGCGCGGGCGTGATGCTGTCGCTGGACGACGCCTTGCGCGACAGAATGTATCGGACACTCGCGATGACACCGTGCGCGTCCTTCCCCATGATCGAGAACCCCCGCCACGCCTGATCAACACCGGACAGGTCCCAGTACCCGCAGAGCTGCGCAAACGCCGCGGGTTCCGGCTCTTGAAGCTCGAGCTCGAAGTCCTTAGGCAGCGGCGGCGCCAGCCGCCAGTCGATCAGCCTGAGGTTCCGGAAATAGTCGGCCCGGCACTCCGGACCAGCGGCCCTTCGCAGCGCCACGCCCTTGATCGCCTCTCCCGCATCGTGTCTTGCCCAGAGGGCCTCGACCGAGCCGTGGTCCCGGATGATCCGGGCCGCCGTCTTGAGACCGACGCCCTTCACGCCGGGAATTCCGTCGGCGGTGTCCCCCGCCAGCGCCTTCGCGCAGACGTAGTGATCGGTGGAATGGAAGGGCCCCTCCTCGATCAGCTCGACGTTGGCGAGGTCACTTTCGCGAATGATCTTGCCGGTACGCGGGGACCGCCAGGTCACGTTCTTGCGGATCGCCTGATACCAATCGGTATCCGAGGTCGCCAGCGTGATCTGCCACGCCGGATCCGCGCCACGGCAGATGACGCCGGCGAGGTCGTCCGCCTCGAAGTCCTGGCAGAAGACCTGCGGCACTCCGAGGTGGCCCAGCAGTTCCCGGACCACCGCGGCCTGGGCGAGGTAACGCTCCAGGAACGCCTGTTGCTCTGGCGTTTCCCAGCGGTGGCGCTTGTACTGCGGGAGGATCGCCTCGCGCCACCGGCAGCGATCGTCCCACAGAACCAAGGGGAGGTGATCAGCGTGGTCCTCCAGCAGCAATGCCAGTTTGTCGAAAGTGCCGTGAATCGCCCCGGTGGCCTTGCCGCGGTGACGCCGGTCCCGGTACTCGTACTCCCGCATCGCGCCGATGCCGAGAATGTTGATGTCGATGAGTAGGAGCTTGGTCATTCTGCGGGTCTGGTGAGGTTTGCGTTACGCGCAGTGCTTGACGAGCCCGTCCAGCGATTCCTCCAGAGCCCCGTTCTTCTGCTCGATCAGGACGGCCTGCCCCTGCGGCCCGACGACGATAGCAGATATCGGCCACTTCCTCCCTAGCGCGGCACCGCGCAGCAGGTCACCTTTGGCCCCGCCATTGCTCGTCCGCGGTGGGCCATCCGGCCAATTGCCGGACCGTATAGCCACGCTATACATATTCCGGTATGATCCGTTCGCTTGGCGCCTGCACCGCTTGCGTGGCGATCTCGACGGCCATTGGGCAATATGGGTCGACAGGAATTGGCGCCTGACCTTTGCGTTCGCCGGCGTTGACGCGGTGGCCGTCGACTATCGCGACTATCACTGACCCATTCGCGGTGCCGCGCATGCACAACCCCCCTCATCCCGGTGAAGTTCTTCGGGACGGCGTCTTCGCCGGCACCGGCATCACGGTGACGGAATTTGCCCGGCGCCTGGGCGTCACCCGCGTCGCGCTTTCCCGCGTGCTCAACGGCAAGGCCGCCATCAGCGCGGAAATGGCCGTCCGCCTGGGGGCTGCGCTTGGCGGCGCGCCGGCAACGTGGCTGCACCTGCAGGCCACTTACGATCTCTGGCACGCGCAGCGCGCGCTGAAGCGTCAGCTGGCGAAGATCGAGCGGATCAAGACCGCAGCGTGAATTGGCTGTCGATTGCCTTTGTCGTCTCCGCCCTGGTGACCTCAAAGTGACACTGCAGAGGACGACACGAGCCCGCCCATGAGACTTTCGAAGTCCCGCCTGGTCGCTTACAAACAATGTCCCAAGCGCCTGTGGCTACAAATGTATCGGCGCGAACTCGCGCAGCAGAGCGAGGCCGTCCTGAACCGGATGGCGCAGGGGAATCTGGTCGGCACGGCCGCGCAACGCCTGCATCCCGAAGGCCGCCTCATCGCGCACGTTACCGACCTCGATGCCGCGGTGCGCGAAACCAAGGAAGCGCTCGCCACCGCCGGCGACATCACGCTGTTCGAACCGGCGCTGCGCTGGGCCGACATGCTCGTGCGCGCCGACATCCTGGAGCGTCGCGGCGGCATCTGCCGGCTGATCGAGGTAAAAAGCTCCACCCGGGTGAAGGACTACCACGTCACCGACGCCGGCATCCAGACCTGGGTGCTGCGCGGCGCCGGCCTCACCGTCGCGCGCACCGAGCTCGCCCACGTCAACAACCAGTTCGTCTATCCCGGCGGCGGCGACTACCGCGGCCTCTTCACCTACGCCGACGTCACGGCGGCGATCCTGCCGCTGCAGGAGCAGATTCCGGAATGGATTGAAGCGGCGCAGCGCGATCTCGCGGGACCGATGCCGGACATCGCCGTCGGCGCGCAATGCAACGATCCGTTCGAGTGCGAGTTCATGGCCTTCTGCGCGCCGGATGCGGCCGAGTACCCGGTGGCGCTGTTGCCCCACGGCGCGCAAGCTGGCGCGGGAATTGCGCGAGGACGGCTACGCCGATCTGCGCGAGGTTCCCGTCGACCGGCTGACGCGGGAAGATCACCTGCGGATCTGGCGCGCGACCACCAATGGCGAGGCCGAGCTCTCGCCTGGCGCCGCGGAGAAGCTCGCCGCCCTCCCCTGGCCGCGCTACTTCCTCGATTTCGAGACGGTCGGGCAGGCGGTGCCGTTGTGGCCCGGCACGCGCCCGTACCAGAAGATCCCGATGCAGTGGTCGTGCCACCGCCAGGACGCCGACGGCACGCTCGCGTCACTGCCACCGTATCTCGACACGCAAGGAGAGGACCCCCGCCGCGCGTTCGCCGAGCGCCTTGTCGCCGCCATCGGCGACATCGGACCGATCATGGTCTACAACGCCGGATTCGAGCGCAGCGTGCTCCTGTCGCTGGCCGACGCCTTTCCCGATCTCGCCCCGGCGCTCACCGCGATGGCCGGCCGGCTCGTCGACCTGCTGCCCTTCGTCCGCGCGCATTACTACCATCCCGCGATGATGGGCTCGTGGTCGATCAAGAGCGTGCTGCCCACAATCGCGCCCGACCTCGACTACGCCAATCTCGAGGACGTGCAGAGCGGCGACATGGTCGAGCCGGTGTACTTCGAGATGATCGATCCCGCGACTCCCGCCGAGCGGCGCAGGGTGCTCGAGAAGGCGCTCCTCACGTACTGCGAGCGGGACACGCTGGCGATGGTGCGATTGGCGGAGTTCTTCGCCGCTGCGGGTTCCCCGCCGGCTGCCAATCTTCACGACTGATTGGCGCCGTGCCACGAGCACAACACGTCAACGGAACTGACCAAGCCCTCCTCCCCAGATCTGTGTCGCTTGAATAGGCAAGGCGTGTCGCTCAATCAGTTCGTCGCGAGCGTGCTTGCTCGCGCGTAGGAGGCCGGCAGGGCTGTCCGCGACCCATCGAGTCGATGCGCCGCTGCGCGACATTGATGTGTCCTGATCGCGATTCGACCTGACGGACAATGTCCGATCAAGTGCTCGGGACCGTGTTCGCGCAGCCGATCCAATGGGAAAGGTGGCTGGCGCAATAGCGCTACAATCGCTCACGTCCCGCGCCGTCCGCGGCCTCGATGCGCACCGAGGCTTCGACGGGAAAGCCGCCACCGGGTGTCCCTTGCGCCCTCCCCGTGCGTAATCGCCCTGCAGCGGGCCCCAGCACCAAGAGCACCGACTGCCTTACCGGCAAGCCTTGTTACGATCGCGAGCTTCGCCGCGTGGCGCCACCACGATCCCGGACCGTCGCTTGGCGCGGCGGGCGACGGCCGTGATTCATCCCCTTGTCGCTTCGAGCGCCGTCTTGTCCGTCTTACGCGCCGGGTTGCCGACATAGACGCCATCCGGCTCCGTATCCTTTGTCACCACGGCTCCGGCACCGACGAACGATCGTGGCGCGATACGGATCCCATCGCGAATCACCGCACCCACGCCGACAAACGCCTGCTCGCCGATCCTGACGCTGCCGCCAAGTGTTACACCGGCGGCGACGAAGACATGATCCTCGATCCGGCAGTGATGGGCAATGTGTACTCCGCTGCGAACGATGACATTACGGCCTATGCTCGAAAACGGTTCTACGATGGCGCCCTCGTAAACCATGGAATTCTCACCGATGGACAAATTTGGCCAAACGCCTGAACGTGAGGACACGTACGTTATCGTGTCATAGCCACGAGCCTTCGCCTGCTCGAATCGCGCCCTACGCAGGCCGTTGATGTGGAGGTATCCCAATGCGATCAGAATGCTCACGGATTCCGGTGGATGAGTCCGCTCCAAGGTTTCGAATGGCACTACAGGCAGTCCTTCATGGAAAGGCGACCTGATGTAAGCAGCGTCTACGCAAAAGGCCACGGGGCGATAAGAACTGTCGTGCCCAATGCAATACCAGGCAAGGCTGGAGAACTTTGCCGCTCCGAAAATGACGATGTCACGCTTGCTCATTGCCCTGATGGAAGATCCCCTGGGTGGGTCCCTGGAAAACAATCATGTGAGCGGGCATCGCTTGCGGTAGGAGACCGACGCCAACGGCGACGACCCTCTCCGCCTTGGTCAACCCCAGCGTCCGCATACGACCCGATTCCCGTGAATCAATGCGACGGTTCCCCATGAATGTGGAGGTATTGCCCGATCAGCACGCGGAGCCTGTTGAGCATCAGCTCGCGTGCTGCTCCGGCGTCGCCAATCCGGACGAAGTAGCTGCAGATCTGCAGGTAAGTTTGCAAGCTCATCGTAACCTTCTCCCGCGTCGATTTCGTCGACCAGATCCCGCCCGGGTGTTGCCTGTAGGCCAGGAATCCAACCTCCGGGTGAAAGTGGGCTCCGCCGAACGCGCCAAGGAGCATCGGGATGAAATTGTCTCCGTTGGGAACCAGGGAATATTCGGGAGGGAATTTGATGGGGATGTTTCGATGGACAACGGTTCCAAGCAACATCCAGCCCCACCTCAAAACGCGCAGGTCTCGCGGGAGATAATCCCGGCGGGCCTGGTCGGGGAGATCTCTCACCCCGAGCGAGTTGCCGTCGGCATCGACGCGTACGGCATCATGAAAACTAAGCACACAATCCGGGTTTTTGCGCAGGAATGCGACTTGCGTAGCGAGTTTGATCGGGTCCAGCCAGAAATCGTCGCCATCACAACTCGCGATGAACTCCCCCTTGGCATATCCAAGCATGATGGGGCGAACCTTGCGATTCTGGATATACAGATTCTGCCTCTCCAGTATCGGTTTCACTATCGACGGATATTTTTGGGCATAGGCGGCTATTACCTCTGCGGTTCGGTCCGTCGATGCGTCGTCATGCACGATGATCTCAACAGGAAAATCGACGACCTGAGCCAGAACGCTTTCTAGGCACCGCGCGATGAAGTGTTCCTGGTTATAGGCGGGAATCACTACGCTCACCACCGGCGATCCTTCCACCGGCCATTCCTGCAAGGCCAGCGCGCGCGGTAGGTTGCCGGAGCCAAGGTTGCCCTCGATCATGCAAGACTCCTAGAATCGTTGCCCACGGCGTGATGCACGACATCCGTCATGAATCTGCTCAATCACACGATCCTGTTGATCATGCGACAAGTCCGCGTAAATCGGCAGACAGAGCACTTTGTCCGCTATGGACCGAGCGACTGGCAGGTTGGCCGGGCTTGCCGAAGGCTCTCGGGAGTACATCCTGAAATCGGACACCAGAGGATAGAAGTAGCGTCGCGCATGAATTCCCGCCTCGCGCAGCTTCTTGCACAGTCGATCGCGTGATAGGGTGTAAGACGGCTCGATTAGGACAGGGAAGTAACCGTAGTTCGCCGCGGCCTTGTCGGGTAGCGGCGGAAAGTAAATGCCCTCGATGGCTTCGAGGGCGACGCGATAGCGACGATCGAGAGCGGCGCGGTGCTCTCTTGTCGTGGTCATGTGTTCGAGATGGAGCAGTCCAAATGCTGCTGCAAGCTCGTTCAGCTTGCCATTGATGCCGATTTCAGTTACCGACACTTCATCCACAACGCCGAAGTTTCTCAGTCGATCGAGGAGACCCTTGACTCCGGAGTCCGGAGAGATTACTGCGCCGCCTTCGAATGTATGAAACGTCTTGGTGGCGTGAAAGCTCAACACGCTCAGGTCGCCGTGGCGTAAGACACTGCCCGCGTCGTCCTGGACGTCGAACGCGTGCGCAGCATCGTAAATCACCTTTAACCCCCGTGATCGCGCAATCTCCGCGATTGCCGCCGTAGCGCAAGGTGTGCCATAGCAATGGACCGGCATGATCGCGCTTGTGCGCGGAGTTATTGCCGCCTCGATGCGCCGAGGGTCAAGGTTATAGGTTTGTGGATCGATATCCACAAAGACCGGGTCGAGGCCACTCCACCGAAGCACGTTGGCCGTCGCAACGAACGTGAACGGAGTGGTGATCACCTCTCCGGTGATTCCGAGTGCCTTGATTGCGCACAAGAGTGCTGTGGTGCCGGAGGAAAACAGTGAGAGCTGCTCTACGCCCAGATAGTCTCGGAGCGCCGTCTCGAGTCGATTGTGGAACGGGCCCATGTTTGTGAGCGTCCGGCTCTGCCAGATTGTCCTCAAAGACGGCAGGAAGTCCTCGAGCGAAGGCATGAAGGGTCGAGTGACGTAGATGGGCGAGAGATCAGGCTTCATCAGTAATGATGGGATCGTGGTTCATGTATGTTGTTGACGGAAGATCAAATGCGCGAGTTCGAGGTTTCGTCGGGTCACATGGTCGCGCCGTTGGCAAGTTGCCATAGCATCGGCTGCATCGGTCGTGACGCGCATAAGTAGGGACCGGCAGGGACAGTAGATCCAGCACTCCCGACGCGCCCCCGGGAGCAGCCTAGCATGTCCTGAATTGCCCAAACGGACGGGAAGTTGGGGCGATCAGGGAGGCGGTCGACAGTCGGAGGTACCAGGCGATGCGCGGATCAACCTCGAAGGTGGGGGAAGGCTTTGGTGTCGGATCGGCGGATGAATTGTGACGGTTGCCGGCCGCCTAACAAAGCGGCATAGCGCGGGTGGGTGCGATCCGGGGCGGCGGTCGGCTCGCCGAGGCGGGCGAGGATATCGCGGTGCGTGGACACGTTGGTGATGACGGCGATGATGGTGCAAATCGCGCCGGCGGAAGTGGGGTGCAAGACGAAGATTCAGTTCCCCGCGACAAATCGCGTGCCGACACGCGACGAAAATGAACGGCCGCTTCCCCGCTGGCGCTGCCGTACGTGGCCGCCGCTTGCCTTCGCCGCGACGCAGATCGAACCAGTCGTACTCCTCGGCCGGCAATGCCAGCAGCGACACCGCGTTGGCCGGCAGATGGGCATGCAAGTACAGCTCTGCGTACACGTCGCTCTGGGGCGGCAGGAAGCCATCCAGCTCGTGCAATAGTCGGCCCTCGAACTGGCGGGGCTCGACCCTGTATTCGGCTCGCGCGGTTCGATCGACGACGCGGATCGATACGCCCGAATGGCGAATGCGGTCGCGCAACTCGGAGGCGAGGTACCACTGGATCTTGTCGCCGCTGAAGTTCTTGACGCCCGGGAGGATTCCCCTGATCAGGACCTCGGACCCCGCTTCGGCGAACAACGTCGGCCTGTGCGTGATGCGATAGCTCGGGTCGTCCATCTTCAGGTGCATTTGAAAGGTGCGTCCATCCGCGCTCGCCGAGGTCAGTAGAAGCTCTTCCCCCAGAGTCCAGAAGCTCAGCAGGCCGATACCGAATTCGCCTTGCAAGCCGTCCGCGCCTTGCACCTTCAGTTGGCGCTTGATGGAATCGCAGACGTGCGTCGCCACGTAGTGGAAATCCGGCTCGCCGTCTGCATTTCGGCGTACGCCTTCACCGTCGTCCTTCACGCGCAGGTAATGCTGCCCTTTATCCTTGCCCCGGGTGATGACGATCGTTTTCGCACGGGCGTCGATGCTGTTTTCTACCTACTCGGCCACCGCCTTGAGCGGATTGCTCTGTGACAGGGCGATGATGGTGATCGCATTCCAGTGATCGCCGATGCGCAGATTGCCGCTGGACCGTTGGCTGCCGGATTTCGCGACGCGAGATGCCATGCCGCGCTATTTCCCGACCCACGGATTGAAGCAGCGCGCGCCACAACGTTCGAGATCATCGGTATTGCGGGTGACCACGGTGAGATCATGCTGCAGGCCCGTCGCCGCGATCAGACTATCGATGACGGGCAACGGCTGGCCGCGCGCTTCCGACGCGCCCACCAGCGCGCCCCAACGGGCCGCAACCCCTGAATCAACCGCAAGCAGCCGGTCGCGGAACCGATCCGCGAGCTCGCGCCGCACCCATTGCTCGAGTGCGACCCGCTTGGGCGAATCGGGCAGCCTGGCGATCCCCTTTTCCAGTTCCCCGATCGTGATGACGCTCAGGAACAGTTCATCTTCGTCGCGTTCGAGTACCCAGCTGACGACCGATGCCTTCGGTCGCGGCCGCACCAGCTCAGAAACGACGCAGGTGTCGAGCAGCCAGCTCACAACACGACTGCCCTGCCCGTATCACGGCTGCGCGTGAGATCAAGCGCAACCGTGCCCAACGGCGACTTGCGAAGGAAATCGACGAGGGTGCCTTTGGGCTTGCGGGCAAGTCGGCTGTACTCGGCCACGGCAACCACCACCACGGCGTCGTCACCTCGCAGCGTAATGATTTGCGGCCCTTCGTCCGTGGCTTTCCTCACCACTTCGGACAACCTGTTCTTTGCGTCTTGAAGTTGCCATTTGTTCATGATGCCGGTCCTCCGGAAATAACAGCTAGACAGTCTAGCCATCATAGCCGCTGACGGGCGCATGTCAAGTCAGCTCGGGTCACGGCAGGAGTCAGCCGCATCTGGACCGCAGCGTCATCAAGTTCGGCCCGAACCTCCACTTGGCGCGGCCCATAGACAGTCGACGCCGCATCCACCAGGACGGCGTCGCCTGCCATCTCCAATCTGCGCCGAAATGGCGCACTTTCGACTTGTTCCCATGGTGAAACGTGCGTGCCATTGGGCTTCTCCTCAGGTGATTGCACCTAGGTGAAGCTGTCCTCCTTATATGCGCTGAGCATCATTCAAGCCCTCGGGGAAGATCGCAGATCCGTACGCAATTTCATGTCGTGAATGATAGTCATTCATGACAAGCGATAACCAAAGGTGCGCGCGACCTGGACTATCGACTTCAACGTTTCGGCGAAATTAATCGCCGGAGCGCCGACCGGCTACGGCCTGATAGCAACGATCTTGCCGTTCCTCACAACGTAGATCGGGGTGCCGTGCATTCGGGCGATCTCGCGCGCGCGGCGTGATGCTCGCCGAAGTCCACGTCCGACTACTCGCGAGAAATCATCGGTCCCATTCTTACGCGCTTTCGACTTTGGACAGGTCGGCTTTTCGTACCCATATTGGGCATGAATGTACCCAAATTGGGTATGTTTGTCGCCTAGCCGTTCGACGCCCAGATGGCACGCCTACCCTTCCGCCCGCGGCCACAACCCCGGAGGCCTGAGTCCCAACCGCTTGATGACTTGATCGACCGACGCGCGCGCCTTCGCGAAAAGCTCGGCGTCATCGACAAGTGTCGTCCGGCCGCCACGCATGACGACTCGACCATTGACGAGCACGGTGTCGGCGCTCGGGCCGTGACCGACGGTGACGAGCTGGTGCACGGGATCGATGCTCGGCATCAGCTCGGCAGCGTCAAGCGAGCGGATCACGATATCGGCGCGCTTCCCGACTTCGAGACTGCCGATGAGATGCGACAGTCCGGCCGCCTGCGTGCCGCCGAGCGTCATCATCTCGAAAATGTCTTCCGAAACCACCGAATGCCCTGCCCCGCCGGCGAGTTGCAGCGCGAGGAAGCCGGCGTCGCCGGACGAGCTTTGCCGCGCCGAGTCGGTGCCGAGCGCCACGTTGACGCCGCGCTTCTTCATCTCCGGGATCCGTGTGGGTTCGCGCAGCGGCGTTCCGCGCGAAACATACGCGAGCGGACACCACACGATCGACAACCCCGACTGCGACGACGAGGTCGACCTCTTCATCGCGGATGAGGTTCATGTGAACCCACGTCGTGTTCGGCCCGAGCACGCCGAGCTCCGCCAGATGCACGAAACGCCGCTTGCCCCAGTTGCGCTCCATCGCCGCCGCGAGATCAAGATCGAAGCCGATATGATTGTTGAGGATCACGCCCGCTCGATCGGCCGTCTCCTTGGCCGCGACATAGAGCTCGTCGGAGGCCGATCCCTCGCCGTAGAGCGCAACGTGCCCGTGCGTGATGCCGTCCTTGTCCTTGTTGCGATGAAGCTGGCTGCCGAGCAATTTGAGGCACCGGTCGCGCTCCGGCGGAACGCGGGCGAACAAGGTCTTGCTCGCGAGGCCCGGAATCGCTTGCATGACCTCCGTCGTGTCCCAGAGATACGGTTCGGCGAGCGTGCAGCGGATGCCGACCTGTTCGGTCGCCGCCGCCACCGCATCCGGCTCGAACGCGCTGCCCGGCTCGACGAACGTCGTGATCCCATGCCGAAGCATTTCGGCCGCGGCGAGCCCCGCCGCGGCGTTCTCGTCCTCGGGCGTCAGCGTCGCTTTCCAGTCGGCGTAGTTCGGACCGCCTGGCGGCACCCTTGCTCGCGTCACCGCGAAAGAATCCGCGGCAGGTCTGCGCGTTGACGTGCAGATGCGCATCGACGCAACCCGGGTGGACGATGGCGCCTTTGGCATCGATGACGTCCGTCGCGCGCCAGTCGCGCAGGATCTCCGCCTGCGGACCGACCGCTGCAATCGTGTGCCCTTTGATCGCAATGGCGCCGCGCGGAACGATCGTCCGGCGCGCGTCCATCGTCAGCAGGCAGCCGTCCTTGATGATGAGATCGCAACTCTGCGGCTGAGATGTCGGGCATCGCTCGACTCCGTCCTATTGCGCCGCGATGCGCCGCCTTGTTCCAGGCTTCCAACACTTTCATGTCGACCTCGACGCCGAGACCCGGACCCTCCGGCGGATACGAGAATCCGTTCTCGATCCGCAGCGGCTTCGTCAGCAGATCTTCCTGATGGTAGAGCACGCCGCACGTGTCGCTGTCGGGACCCAGATTGTTCATGGCGACGCCGAGATGGATCTGCGCCGCGGTGCCGATGCCGAATTCCGGCATGCTGCCGATCATGCAGGGCATGCCGGCGGCTTCGCACATCGCAAAGATCTTCGCGGCGTTCTGCAGTCCGCCGGCCTCGGTGACATAGACGTTCGCGATATCGGCGGCGCCGCTTGCGGATCACCTCCATCGCCGAACGCGGATTGCGGATGCTTTCGTCGGCCATCAGCGGAACCCCGATGGAACGCCGCACCTCCGCCATCCCGTCGAGATCGTGCGCCGGCAGCGGCTGCTCGACCAGTTCGAGATTGCATTCTTCCATCGCGAGGATGACGGCGATCGCCTGCTTCGCCGTCTGCCATCCCATGTTGCCGTCGACGCGAAGCTTCACGTCCGGGCCGATCGCCTTGCGGATCGCCTTCACGCCCGCAATGTCGCGCGCCGAATCGTCGCTGCCGACCTTGACCTTGATCGTGCGATGTCCCCACTTCACCCGCTCTTGCGCCAGCGTGGCCATGTCGTCCGGCGCGCCGAACGGGATCGAATAGCTGAGCGGAATGCGGTCGCGGACCTTGCCGCCGAGGAGGTTGTAGACCGGCGTGTTGAGCGCCTTGCCGACGATGTCCCACAACGCCATCTCGATCGCGGCCTTGGCTTCTTCGACGCCGTCGAGCGCGTCGTCCATCTTCTTGACGAGCCAGGAAATGCGAAACGGATCTTCGCCGATCACCGCCGGGACGAGCGCCTTCTCGAGATCGTGACGCAAGCAGCGCGCCGCGGCGCTTGAACACGCTGTCGACCTCGCCCAGGCCCGTGATGCCGGCGTCGGTGTCGACGAACACGATCGTGTAATCGGAGAAGGCCGCCGCCCCGAGCGCCGTTTTGACGACGCCGCCGTAGGCGCGACGGCGCGGAACCAGGACCGGCACACAACGAACCTCGGTGATCTTCATGCGAGGGGCGCTCGATTGACTATGTGTGGGGAACTCTCTATCGTTGGCCGATAGTCTACTAGAGTCCGGGCTAGCCGATGCTTCGCTTCGATACGATCATTGGTGACATTCCTTACCTCCTGCTCGGCATCCCGTTGACGCTGGCGATCACGCTCGTCGCCTTCGTCGCAGGCATCCTGATCGCTCTACCGATCGCGGTCATCCGCAGCGCAGCCGTACCGGTCCTGAGCCGCGTCGTGCAGACGCTGGTGGACTTCTTTCGCACGACGCCACCGTTGATGCACATCGTCTGGGCCTATTACGCGCTTCCGGTTCTGGTCGACATTCGCCTCGACGCCTTCACGGTCGTGGCGGGAGCCCTCGCCTGCAGCTCGGCCGCGCAAATGTCGGAAATTTTCCGCGGCGCGATCCTCGCCGTGCCGCGCGGGCAATGGGATGCCGGCCGCGTCGTCGGATTGAGCTACGGGCAGCGCCTGTGGTGGGTGATCCTGCCGCAATCCCTGCGTCTGATCTACGCGCCCGCGTGCAACGCCTTGGTGAGCCTCCTCAAGCAATCGTCGCTCGCCGCCGTGATTGCCGTGCCGGAGATCATGAACCGCGGCTGGTTGCTGGCGGCACAGAATTTCCGCCCGATCGAGGTGCTGACCGCCGTGGCCGTCATCTATTTCCTGCTCACCTGGCCGCTCGTATTGCTCGCATCCCATCTGGAAAAGCGAAGCAGCTTCGCCTTCCGGAGCGACTAGCCGCTCAACGAAAATGGTTGGGCGTGACCCGGAGCTCATGCTCCATACCGAGGAGAACCACAATGCGCAGAATGGCGATATTCGGGATAGTGGCGGGCTTGCTCTGGTGCGCGGCTCCGGCCGTTTCGCAAGCCCAGAGCACGATCGATGAAGTCAAGCAGCGCGGCGAGCTGCGGATCGCGGGCGTTCTCTACCGGCCGCTGATATCGCCGCGGCCGAGCGGCGAATACGTCGGCATCGACGTCGAGATGATGAAGCTGATGGCGGCCGACCTCGGCGTCAAGCTCAACATCATCAACTCCGAATGGGCGACCGCCGTTGCCGGCATCGAAGCGAAGAAATGGGACATCGTTCCCGCCCTTTGCATCACCGACAAGCGCAAGGAAGTGATCGACTTCAGCGAAAGCTACATCACGATCGGCGCGACGTTGACCACGGCCGCCAACAACCCGAAGGGACTGACGACCGTCGCAGCCTTCAACCGGCCCGAAGTCGTCTTCGCGGTGCCGGCAGGCTCGTGGTCGGAATCGGTCGCCAAGGAAGTGGCCCCGCTCGCCACGCTCAAAGGCTTCGGGCAATCGACGTCCGCCGACCTGATCCAGGAAGTCGTCGCCGGCCGCGCGGACGCCGTCGTCCTCGACACGCCGATCCAGACCACCGTCGCGCTCGAAGCGTTCGGCGACAAGATCCGCATCGTGCCCGGCCACAACAAGCCGCTGGACGTGCGCGCCTGCAAAGTCGGCTACGGCTACCGCAAGGGCGACACCAAGATGCGCGACTACGTCGACGGCTTCGTCGCCAAGATGCGCAGCTCCGGCAAGCTCGACGCGCTCATCACCCAGTACATGAAGCCCGATCAGATCAAGGCGGCGAACTGATCGTCGGGCTTGGCCGGTGGGCGACTTTCAGTGGGCGAGGATTCTCGGGTACCTTCCCGATTTGATCCGCGGCGTCGGGGTCACGCTGCAACTCGGCTTGATCAGTGCGAGCCTGGGCCTCGTGCTCGGGCTCGTCCTCGCCCTCATGAAATTTTCGCGTCATCCGCTGCTGTACTGGCCAACCTACGTCTACATCGAGTTTTTCCGGACGACGCCGCCGCTCGTCCAGATCGTCTGGCTCTACTATGGGTTGCCGCTTTTCACGGGCTACGACCTCGGCGCGTTCGGCGCGGCAGCCGTCGCACTCGGCCTCAACATCGCCGCTTTCTACGCCGAGATCTTTCGCGCCGGCATCGTCGGCGTGCATCGGACCCAATGGCAAGCCGCGCGTGTGCTCGGTCTGAATTTGACCGACACGCTTGCGTTACGTCGTGCTCCCGCAGGCGGTGCGCAACGTATTGCCTCCGATGGGCACGACGACGATCTACCTGATCAAGGACACCGCGCTCGCCTCCGCCATCGGCACGCTCGAGTTGCTGCGGATAGGCCAGCTCGTCGCCGTCGAGACGTTCCGCCCGGTCGAGACGCTGACCATCGTCGCCGTTCTCTATTTCGTCGTCACGTATCCGGTCGCGCTCCTGATCGGCCGGCTTGAAAGCCGATTCAAGGTTGCGCGGGTCTAGGTCATGACGAATGGCGAGGCCCTCATCGTCGTGGAGCAGTTGGTCAAGCGTTACGGAACCGCGACCGTTCTCAACGACGTCAATCTCAAATTGGGCGCGGGCCAGGTCCTCGTCGTCATCGGACCGAGCGGCTCCGGCAAGAGCACCCTGCTGCGCTGCCTGGCCGCGCTCGAACCCATTCAGCGTGGCACGATACGGATCGATGGCACGCTCGCCGCCAAAGGCGAGGAAGATTCCGGTACCGGCCCCGACCGCGCCTCCCTCAAGGCGTTGCGCGAGAAGGTGGGCATGGTGTTCCAGCAATTCAATCTGTTTCCGCATCTGACCGTCATGGAAAACATCACGCTCGCGCCGCGGCGCGTTCTCGGGATGGCGCCGGCGGAGGCGGAGAGCTCTGGCGATCGACCTACTGCGGCGCGTGGGCCTCGAAGACAAGCGCGACGTTCACCCGGAGCGCTTGTCCGGTGGACAACAGCAGCGCGCCGCGATTGCCCGCGCGCTCGCCATGCATCCGCGCGTGATGCTGTTCGACGAGGTGACCTCGGCACTCGACCCGGAACTGGTCGGCGAAGTCCTGCGCACGATGCGCCAGCTTGCCGAGCAGGGCATGACGATGCTGGTCGTCACCCACGAAATGGCGTTCGCGCGCGATGTCGCCGACGATGTCGTCTTCATGGACAACGGACAAATCATCGAGCGCTCGCCTCCCGCGCAGATCTTCGAGCAACCGAAGGAAGCGCGAACCCGGGCATTTCTCGAGCGGCTGCTCGAACGCGAAGGCAGGAGGAGACATGATGGCAGAAGTCGAATGGTCGCGCCTGCGGGCGCCTGAGCTTCGGGCGCTTGCGTCGCAAAACGCAGTGGTCATCGTACCGATCGGGTCGACCGAACAGCACGGCCCGCACTTGCCGACGCAAGTGGATTGCCTGCTGGTCGGCGAGGTCGCGCGACGAGCAGCGACGCGGGCCTACGCCACGGTTCCGACGCTGATCACGCCGACGATATGGAGCGGTCTCGCCGAGCACCACATGAGCCTGGGCGCGACGTTGTCGGTCGATTTTCCGACGTTCTTCGCCTTGGTGCGTGGCATATGCCGCTCGCTCGTCCGCCACGGCTTCCGCAATGTGCTCCTGCTCAACGGACATGGCGGCAACATTGCCGCGTTGACGGTGGCGGTCAACGAGCTGGCGGTCGAGCTCGATGCGCCGATAGCGACGACGACCTATTTCATACTGGCGCAGGCGGAGATTGCGAAGATTCTCGAGCAGCAAAAGACGGTTCGCCATGCGTGCGAAGCGGAAACCTCGATGGTGCTGGCGCTTGCGCCCGAGCTTGTGGACATGTCGCTCGCCGCGGGCGCGGTCGGACCGACGGAGCGCGAGGTGCCGGAAGTCACCGGCACCGAGGCGGCGCAGCGATGGAGATCGTTCAAGTCGCGGACCTCGCACGGGGCCATCGGAGATCCGCGGACGGCGAGTGCGGAGAAAGGCGAGAGACTGCTCGATGCCGCCGCGGAGGCGGTAGTGCGGCTCGTTACCAATCGGGAGTTCTGGACGCTGCCGGCGTAAAGGTAACGGACCTGGCTGCAGGAGGTCATTCAGGAGCCCGCACAGGCGTGCGCGAGGTATTCGCTAGTTGCCAGTTCGATGACTGCCGGCAAGCGTCCTTGTCACGCCATGAATCGTGCGGCCATACAGCGCCCCGAAATGCGTGCGATCCCCGTGACCAGGGCGCCACAACCCTGGTGGATGGCCACTGCCAGCACCGATCGTTCCTTGGCCGGTAACGGCAACGACGCTTCGAGCACAGCGTCACTGCGCTTCGCACCCGCCGTCTTTATGCTTGACAGCAGCATTTCGAGAGCGACAATACGCTCCGGCACGCGTCTCCTCCGGTACGTCACGCCGCCAGCGGGACAACAGCCTTGGCAATCGCTTTTCCCGTCGCGCGCTCAGCCACTTCCAGATCGTACTGCGCTTGCAGGTTGATCCAGAATTCCGGCGTCGTGCCGAACAGGCGCCCGAGGCGCAGAGCCATATCGGCGGACACGGCCGCCTCCCCGCGACATATCAAGTCGATACGCCGCTGCGGAACATTGATATTCTTGGCGACGCGATAGCGGGAAATCCCCAGCGGATCTATAAAGTCCTTGAGCAAGACGTCACCAGGATGCACCGGGGCGAGCCGCTTGCCGCTCGAGACATCCGAGAAGTCAGTCTTCCTGAGGTCGTCGCGCCGACCCGGCTCGGCCGCTGCCCGGTACGTCGCCATCTCCCCGCCGGCGCTGTCGAGCGTTCCTTCGCCCTCGAGGATGGCCCACCCGTACGTGAGTTCATGCTCCACCGGTCGCCGCGCCCGGTCGCGGGCGATTGCGCGCAACGCGCGTGAGCCACCGACTTCGACGACGCTCGACGTCGGGGAAATCGTCGCCGAAAACAACGGGCCCGCAAATTCAAAGAATTGCCGTTGATCTTCGGCGGCCTCGTGGTCATCCGCAGCCTCGATCGCGATGGCTTGATCGTCTCCGGGCGCCTCGTCCCCGGATCGCGCTGACGCCATCGTTCGCGGCCGCCGCTTGCCCTCGCCACGACGCAGATCGAACCAGTCGTACTCCTCCGCCGGCAAGGCCAGCAGCGCCTCCTTGAGGGCGCCTTGCACCGAGCGGAGCACATCGCGGCTCGCCCGCTCCTCCTCGGCCCGCTGCTGGTCCTCGATGATCCTCGCGAGATGCATCTCGAGCGGACCAAGCTCATCGGCGAGGCGCGCCAGGGCCGCGTCATGGATGACGCCCAGCCGCGTGCCAGGCGTCAGGGTGAGATAAGGCGCATCGATGATCCCCTGCACGTAGCCGCTTGTCCAGGGCATGCGCGCGAACGCTTCGAGCTCGGTCAGATTGCCGAGCACGCGCGTCCCCGATCGATACGGCGGCACGGCGTTGGCCGGCAGATGGGCGTGCAAGTACAGCTCTGCATACACTTCGCTCTGGGCCGGCAGCAAGCCTTCCAGCTCGTGCAACAGTCGGCCCTCGAACTGGCGGGGCTCGACCTTGTATTCGGCCCGGCGGTCCGATCGACGACGCGGATCGATACGCCCGAATGGCGAATGCGGTCGCGCAACTCGGAGGCGAGGTACCACTGGATCTTGTCGCCGCTGAAGTTCTTGATGCCCGGCAGGATTCCCCTGATCAGGACCTCCGACCCCGCTTCGGCGAACAACCTCGAGCGGTGCGTGATGTGATAGCCCGGGTCGCCCTTCTTCAGGTGCATCTGAAAGGTGCGTCCATCCACGCTCGCCGAGGTCAGTAGAAGCTCTTCGCCCAGCGTCCAGAAGCTCAGCAGCCCGATACCGAATTCGCCTTGCAAGCCGCCCGCGCCTTGCACCTTCAGCTGACGCTTGATGGAATCGCAGACATGCGTCGCCACGTAGTGGAAATCCGGCTCGCCGTCGGCATTCCGGCGTACGCCCTCACCGTCGTCCTTCACGCGCAGGTAATGCTGCCCCTTCTCCTTGCCCCGGGTGATGACGATCGTTTTCGCACGGGCGTCGATGCTGTTTTCTACCAGCTCGGCCACCGCCTTGAGCGGATTGCTCTGCGACAGGGCGATAATGGTGATCGCATTCCAGTGATCGCCGATGCGCAGATTGCCGCTGGAACGTTGCCTGCCGGATTTCGCGACGCGCAACGCCATGCAGCGTTATCTTCCGATCCACGGGTTGAAGCAGCGCGCGCCACAACGTTCGAGATCATCCGTATTGCGGGTGACGACGGTGAAATTGTGCTGCAAGCTCGTCGCGGCGATCAGACTATCGATGACGGGCAACGGCTGGCCGCACGCTTCCGACGCGCCGACCAGCGCACCCCAACGAGCTGCAACGCTTGAATCAACCGCAAGCAGCCGGCCGCGGAACCGGTCGGCGAGTTCGCGCCGCACCCATTGTTCGAGTGCGACCCGCTTGGGCGAATCGGGCAGTCTGGCGATCCCCTTTTCCAGTTCCCCGATCGTGATGACACTCAGGAACAGTTCATCTTCATCGCGTTCGAGTACCCAGGTGACGACCGACGCCTTCGGTCGCGGGCGCACCAACTCGGAAACGACGCAGGTGTCGAGCAGCCAGCTCACAGCACGACTGCCCTGCCCGTGTCACGACTGCGCGTGAGATCGAGCGCAACCGTTCCCAACGGCGACCTGCGAAGAAAATCGACGAGGGTCCCTTTGGGCTTGCGGGTAAGGCGGGCGTACTGTTCCACGGCGACCACCACCACGGCGTCGTCACCTCGCAGCGTAATGATTTGCGGCCCTTCGTCCGTGGCTTTCCTCACCACTTCGGACAACCTGTTCTTTGCGTCTTGAAGTTGCCACTTGTTCATGATGCCGGTTCTCCGAAAATAGAGTCTAGACAGTCTAGCTATCATAGCCGCTGACCGACACATGTCAAGTAAGCTCGGCCCTGTCGAATGTATCGAGGCGGACCGTCACTGGATCGGGGGTTGACTGCGCGCTCAGATCGGCACCCCGAGGCGGGCACAACCGGGAATCTTCGGTAGGCGTCCGTGGCGGCAAGACGCGGCGGTCTACCCCCACGAATGCTGCCTAATATTTAGGCAACTTGTTGACCAAGAACTGACCAAAACATTCCGGTTGGTTTGGCTGCAGGTTGTGGATAGAGTGCGTGCTCGCTCGGAGGTAGCGTACGCCATTGACTTATGTGCGTCAATGGCGTATCACTGATCATGGTATTCGTTGAAGCCAGTCTTTTCACTAAGCTGCTGCCGCACTACCTGAGCGATGATGAATATCGCGGCTTGCAAGTTCATCTATTGCAGCGACCTGATGCCGGTGCGCCGATCCGAAGATCTGGTGATGTGCGCAAGGTTCGTTGGGCTGTCGCAGGCACAGGGAAATCGGGTGGCTCGCGCATCATCTATTACTGGCTCAAGCCAGAAGGTCAGATATTTCTACTTGCGCTTTATGGAAAGGAAGAACAGGAAAATCTGAGCGGGGCCGATCTTAAACGGATTGCGAAGCTGCTTGAGGAACTGAAATGAGTAAACGCAACATTGCGCAAGAGATCATTAAGGGTTTGGAAGAAATCAAGGCGTGGAAACGGGGCGAGCTGAAGCTTAAGACCTACTCGGTCGAGATGCCTAAAGCTGCCGACGTGCCGGCAATTCGAAAGGAGCTCGGTCTATCGCAACCGGAGTTCGCCGGCTTTATGGGCGTCAGCCTTGGCACTCTGCGCAACTGGGAGCAGGAACGTCGCGAGCCGCAAGGCCCAGCGCGCGCCCTGCTCTTGGTCGCCTCAAAGCAGCCTGCTGCGGTGCTCGCGGCCTTGGAGGCTGCGAAACCTGTCGTCCGCAGTGGTGCGCACAAGATGGCTGCAAAAAGCAAATCCCCGCAGGCCCGCGCGACAATGGGCACGCGTCGGCGTGCGGCTTGAATAGGATTTTGAAAATCGAACATGCAGCCGACAACGCTTGCAAGCATTGGAGATGCGCTCACCCATACAGCGCGAGTGAGCGGGGAGTCTTCGCGCCCGTGCTGAGGTCATGCCGCAGGACGCTTGCGCAGACCGGTCGTTGAAGACGGCCCGTCGTGCTGCGGGGCTCAAGCTCGCGTAATTTGTGGCCCGTGGTATCCGGCAGCTCGAAACCGATGCGCGCGTAGGTCGACGTTTCATCGTTACCCGGCAGCTCCCGCGGGCTCGGTTGGCCGCCAGCGCGGCTGCCGCCTCTGTCATCAAACGGCCTTACGCAGAGCGAAGAGCGATGGATCAATAGTCCGTCCGGTCATGCCTCGGAAAGTCGTGATCTGCCGTTCTCGCATTCAGTAGAATCTCCAAGGGCATGTCGATCGCCACCACGACCTCCTCCTTCCTCGCGCCACTGCTGACTCCGCGCGGCCACCTCTTGCTGGCGCCGGATTCCGATGCATCACCCTTGCCTGCCGCGCTTGCCCAGTGCCTCACCGATGCGTTCGCCCTTGGTTCCGGCCATGCCTTACTGCATCTCGGGGCGGCTGAAGCTGGTAGCGTTTTGCCGCCGTCTTGGGCGTGGTGGCGTGATTTTGCCGCGCGCTATGTGACCGCGTTGTGCGGCACACCTGAAGGCAACACGGTGGCCGCACCCGACGATCATGCCCTCGATGCCTTGATCGCCGATGCCCCTCCGATGACTGGCGTGGAGTATTTGACGGCTGAGGTGCTGGCCACGCTTTGGATTGATATCGATAACGCCTTGCGTCAGGAACTTGTCGCTTCGAAAAGCCCGCTCCAGGAATTTCTCAAGGCCCGTGATCCGATCTGGAATCTGGTTGGCCGGGTACATTTCAATCTCGCGGAGAACCGCAAAGACCCTGAGGCGCCGTTCGCCTTTCTCGCCACGTATACCTCGCGTGTATCGGCGCATGGCAGGGCGCAACATCTGCCGCTTTCACAGGCCCTGGCCGAGTTCTCCAACGGCAAGAGTCAGGCACGCCTCCTTTCTCTGCTGATGCCGGTGCAACGCGCGGCGGAGCAGTGCGGATGGCTGCGCGCAATGGTGGAATCCGGCGCGATCTATCACCCGCTGCGCTGGCTGCCAGCCGATGCGTATCAACTCTTAAGCGACGTGCCGAAGCTGAAGGCTGCCGGCATCATTGTGCGTGCGCCTGGAACGTGGCAGGCAGGTCGTCCCGCTCGCCCGCTGGTCAAAGCCAGCATAGGCGCACAACCGCCTTCGCTGCTGGGAAAAGATGCGCTGCTGGACTTCAGCATGGAAGTCACGCTCGACGGTGAGCCGCTCAGCCCAGCCGAGATCGAGTCACTGCTTGCCAGCGACAACGGCTTGCAACTCGTCCGCGGACGCTGGGTCGAGGTGGATCGCAAAAAGCTCGGGCGCATGCTGAAGCGGTTCCAAGCCATCGAACGGGCGGCGGCGGAAAATGGTCTGCCGTTTGCCGAAGCGATGCGTCTGGTGGCAGGAGCTTCACTCGACGGCGCGGACAATTCCGTCGATGCCGAATGGTCGGAACTCGTCGCCGGTCCTTGGCTCGCTCAAATCCTGCAGGGGTTGCGCCACCCGGAAGGTCTGGCGCAGGTCAGCCCTGGGGCGGACCTCAAGGCCACTTTGCGCCCTTATCAGCAGACCGGCGTTCGCTGGCTGTATTTGCTCACCCGGTTGGGGATGGGCGCATGTCTTGCCGACGACATGGGGCTGGGCAAGACCATTCAGGTGCTCTCTTTGCTGCTCATATTGAAGCGCGAAGACGGCGATAAGACGACGGCATTCCGACCTAGCCTGTTGGTTGTCCCGGCATCGCTGATGGCCAATTGGGCCGCCGAATCCGAGCGCTTCTGTCCAGGCCTGCGCATCCTGATCGCGCATCCGTCGGCGTGCTCGGCCTGCCGAATTGCGAGCGCTGGAGGCATCGCGTCTGGTCGGCATCGATGTCGTCATCACGACCTATGGCTCACTGCTGCGCTTGCCGTCCCTGGCAAGCATGCCGTGGCGGCTGGTCGTTCTCGATGAAGCTCAGGCGATCAAGAATCCGAATGCAAAGCAGACGCGCCAAGTGAAAAAACTGAACGCCCAGTCGCGTATTGCGTTAACCGGTACGCCGGTGGAAAACGGACTTTCGGATCTGTGGTCGATATTCGATTTTACCCACCCCGGCCTCCTGGGCACGGAGAAAGTCTTTGCAGCCTTTTCGAAACGATTGGCACAGGCCGAGCACTTCGGGCCGCTGCGGACCCTGGTACGGCCCTACATCCTGCGACGCATGAAAACCGACAAGCAGGTGATCGCCGATTTGCCGGACAAGACGGAGGTCAAGGCGTGGTGCCATCTGAGTGCCGTGCAGGCCGCGCTTTATCAGCGTGCCGTGAACGAATTGGCTGCCGAACTGGAAGATGCCGAGGGAATCGGTCGCAAGGGATTGGTGCTGTCGTTCCTGATGCGCTTCAAGCAGATCTGCAACCATCCCTCGCAGTGGTTGGGCGATGGAGCCTGGCGCTCGGCAGACAGCGGCAAGTTCGCGCGACTGCGAGAGGTGGCCGAGATTATCGTGGCCAAGCAGGAAAAAGCGCTGGTGTTCACCCAGTTCCGCGAAACGACTGAGCCATTGGCCGCATTTCTCGGCGCCACTTTCGGGCGCGAAGGCCTCGTGTTGCACGGCGGCACTCCGGTGGCCAGGCGCCGCGAGTTGGTCACGCTGTTTCAGGAGGACGAACGGGTGCCATTCTTCGTGCTGTCGCTCAAAGCCGGCGGCGCGGGACTCAATCTCACCGCGGCTTCGCATGTCATACATTTCGACCGCTGGTGGAACCCCGCCGTGGAAAATCAAGCGACTGATCGTGCGTTCCGAATCGGCCAGCGGCGCAACGTACTGGTGCACAAATTCGTCTGCCGTGGCACCATCGAAGAGCGGATCGACCAACTGATCGAATCGAAGCAGCAAATCGTGAAGGATGTGCTGGATGGCGGAGCAGAACTTCTGCTCACTGAAATGAGCGACGCCGAGCTGCTCGCTTTAGTGAAGCTCGACATCCACTCCGCGCAGGAAACCTGAACCCAAGCGAGAAAATCACATGAGCTTCTACGGCTGGAAGCCGTACGTCGCGGCTGCCGAGCGCCGCAAAAAAGCGGAGAAGGCTACGGCCAAGGCGAGAAAGGCAGGCGCCGAGCTTTCGCCGGTGGCGGCCTCGCGTGGCGCGCATCGCCAAGACCTTCTGGGGCAAGGGATGGTGCGACAACCTGGAGTGCTACAGCGACTACGCCAACCGCTTGCCGCGGGGACGTACCTATGTGCGCAACGGTTCGGTGATCGACCTCAAGATCACAAAGGGCGAAGTGCGGGCGCAGGTAGTGGGGTCGAGTCTTTACAACGTCGTCGTCAGCGTCGTGGCCGTTCCCGGGAAACAGTGGCAGTCCATTACCACCGATTGCGCGGGCTCAATCGATTCGCTCGTCGAGCTTCTACAGGGACGATTGTCCAAAGCGGTCATGGAACGAATCTGCAGACCGCGTACCGGCCTCTTCCCTGCGCCGAAAGAAATTCAATTCAGTTGCAGTTGCCCGGACTGGGCTTCGATGTGCAAGCACGTCGCCGCGGTGCTCTATGGCGTGGGTGCGCGCCTTGACAGCCAACCGGAGCTGATTTTTGCGTTGCGCCGTGTGGATCCCAAGGACCTCGTCGCGCAAGCCGGCGCCAGCCTGCGGAAGTCAAGACCAAGCCCGCCTGTAGGCAGGGTGCTCGATGCCAACCTGTCCGATGTATTCGGCATCGAGATGGCCGATGTCGCACCGGTGAAGAAATCAGCCTCTCCCAGTCACAAATCGACGGCAACCCGCAAGACAACGACGCAAGCCAGGGCGGCGGCCAGCACGAAGGCTAAGGTGAGCACCGCCGCGAAGACTATGGCGCCAAGACGACCGCGGTAAGTCGAAACGCCGTAACGGCGAAAGCACCGGCCAAGTTTTCCGCCAGCCCGCGCATCTCGGCAAGAAGAAAAACAAACGCCGTGATTACGACGTCGGTACCAAAAGTCGATGCTGTGAAAAAGAGACGCGTCTCGGGGCGATTGACAAAGAAAGAGCCTCGATGAACGCATCTTAGCGTTGTGTCGCGACGTGGCGCTCGCGAACCGAGCACTCAGTGTGTCCCTGGCGTCCCTTCGTCGAAGCCGCTGCGACCGGGGAGTTGCTACCAGTAATAGTGATGAGGCTTCTTCGCGAGCGGAAACAGCGGAGCATCTTCGTAGTCGACGAGTTCCATCGTGCGCTTGACGAGGCACCGTACCACTTGGCGTTGTGGCCGGGTCATCATTGTCCGGATCCACCAGGAGGGCGTCGTCTGCAGCCATCTCCAATCAGCGCCAAACCTGCGTTCCTTCGCTTTGTTGCCATGGTGAAACGTGCGTGCCATTGGGCTTCTCCTCAGGTGGTTGCACCTAGGTGAAGCCGTCCTCCTCATGCGTGCTGAACATGGTCAATACTCCAGACAGAATCGGTGCGGACTCGACACGTTGATCTAATCGCCCAGCTGACACTGCACGACAAATGGGTCGCCGACTGGGGAATGATCCGCCGCACCGACGCGTGTTGGATGCCGAACGTCTAGAAATGGCGGGAGGGCGGGATCCGAACCCGCCTCACCGCTAGGCTGGATGCGGTTCTCCGGAATTGCTTGACCAAGAACTGACCACAAGAACCGGAATACTTTTCGGAGATCTGTGGATAATTGCCGGTACTTTCTGGCACTGCAGATTCACGGATTTGATCCGAACTCGACGTACGCTCCCACACTTGTCAGACGACCATTGCCAAGAGCTTGAAGACGTTCCTCTTGGCCCTCCCCTCTGGTGGCGGCTCAATATCGGACGCCCGCGTTTCTCGAAAGCGACCGGTCCTTTTGTGGCAAATTTGCCACAAAGGCCGACGCGCAATCTCGGATTCCGTGTTCGCTGGTATGTCGCGTATCGCGCGGATTCTCTTTCAGTGCGCAAGCTCCAGAAACCGGCGATGCCGTTGCCCCAGTAGGTCTGGGCTCGGCCGTAGAGCCATGCGCGTTGGGAGCTGAATTCGTTGCCCATGCATCCCTTGCAGCCCATGCTTTAGCATTGGTCCGTCAGTTTCGTGCATGACGTCTTGTCGGATCTCAATCAGGTAGTCCGGTCGAACCGAGAGGAAGAATCGGTCAAAGGCTGCGTGGTGCAATTTGCCCAGGGCGATGCCATTGGGTACAACCGGTCTCACCGTCCGGATCAGCATCAGGAAGAATGTGCGCGGCGTCTAGCAATTCGTCATGCTTGAGGCAGCAAAGGGCGCATTGCTGCCGGTACGCGTCAATTACGCGTTCGCGAAATGCCGCCTGATGGATTCGGCGCCTCACGGTTGCTGTTATGTATCCACGTCTAATTTCAGCGATGACGTCCTCAGCCTTCGTGGATAAGTCGATGCCGGCTCTTAGCGCCAACGCGTCATCGACGGCAACCGAGAATGTAAGAGACGCTGGTTCGTCTCCAGCAACGAAGACCGGCCAGTCCGGTCTTATGTCTGACATAGAAATACGGCGCGCCGCCTTTGCGTGGCTCGGCGAACAGGTCGACGTGCATGGACAAGTCTTGTCGCGCGATCTGCTCGGCAAGGGCTTTCCGTACAGGGCGGAGCGCATCCCCCTCGTGTCACCCAGGGAATATTCAAGCCGCGGCATATGGAGTTACCGCTATCTATAACGACCATAGCGGACGGCCCGTATCAGGATGCATTTGGTCCGGCGTTGCTAGGCTACCGGTACCGGGGTGCTGATCCCAATCATCGGGATAACGCTGGCTTGCGGGAACTGATCGGACGCCGCGAGCCGCTGATCTATTTCCACGCGCTAGTCAAAGGCAAGTATCTGGCCGTCGCAACAGAGGTGTCACTCGCGCAAATCACGGCTAGGTCTCGAAGCGTTCGATCAGAGTCAACCGCGGCCCCTCTAGTTTGTCACGCCGCCAGCGGGACAACAGCCTTGGCGATCGCCTTTCCGGCTGCGCGCTCGGCTACTTCCAGATCGTATTGCGCTTGCAGGTTGATCCAGAATTCCGGCGTCGTGCCGAACAGGCGCCCGAGGCGCAGTGCCATATCGGCCGACACGGCCGCCTCCCCGCGGCATATCAAGTCGATGCGCCGCTGCGGAACGTTGGCATTCTGGCCACGCGATAGCGGGAAATCCCCAGCGGCTCAATAAAGTCCTTGAGCAAGACGTTGCCAGGATGCACCGGGGCGAGCCGCTTGCCGCTCGAGACATCCGAGAAGTCAGTCTTCCTGAGGTCGTCGCGCCGAATGCCCATGGTTACCTCGTTCAGTGATAGTCCGTGATTTCCACATCATGTGCGTCGCCGTTCTCCCACCGAAAACATGCGCGCCATTGGTCGTTGATTCGGATG
Organism: uncultured beta proteobacterium; assembly: GCA_963823215.1. Lineage (GTDB taxonomy): Bacteria > Pseudomonadota > Gammaproteobacteria > Burkholderiales > Casimicrobiaceae > CAIWHR01. The sequence continues at coordinate 73,055 of CAWGKT010000006.1, read as the reverse complement.
CTCCACTGCCCTTTGCGGTCTCCCAACAGTTTTTCCAGTCGGTTCCCCGGCGGAACGCGCAAATCATCGATTACCTTCGCTGCGTCGATCGCCTTGAGCTTGCGCCGGGCCACGTCCTGCATCTGCGGGCCGAAGGCTTTTACCCGGTGGCCATCGAATACCGCCGCAGTGGGCTTGTCGGCGAATGAGCGGATCACCTGCTGATACTAATGCAGCGCATTAGTACCGTCAATCGTTATTATCAACGGCACGGGGATTGGGGTGGCCACCGGGGGCAGCGAGAAGCAGCGTGGTACCACCGCGAATGTTGCCTGATCTTTAGGCAACTTGCTGACCGAGAACTGACCAAAACAGGACGATTAACAGCCACAATTGCATTCAAATACAAGCGCAACTGTTATCAAATGCGAAGCGGCAATTAGCACGTATATTATTGATTTACAAGCTGAATTGGCGGAGATGGCGGGATTCGAACCCGTCGCACCGCCAGGCTGGATGCGGGCCTCCGGATTTCTTGACCAGAAACCGACCATCACAAGCAGAGGATTCTCCCGCGATCTGTGGATAACTGCTGCGCTGTGCGACACGCGCGGACCCACAGGTCTTGGTCCAAGCAACGTATGGTCCCACCCTTGTTAGTCGAACGCTGCCAGCAGCTTCATGAAGCTCGTTCCCGAACAACTGCTCGAGCGCACGGCGATCCGCGGATCAGAGCATTGAGTTGACGGGCGAGAGACCGCGGCCGGCGGCCACTGAAATGGACCTTGAAGGAATTGGCTCCCCGACCTGGGCTCGAACCAGGGACCTGCGGACTATGAGTCCGAATCCGGTGCGTTTTACCTGTTTCTGCCAAGGGCGCTCGTAGGCCGGCCAGCAGCAGTACCGCGACGAAGCCCAGCGCGCCGGCGGTGATCGCAGTCACGAAACGGGGAACTCCTGCATCGAACATTCGAGGGATTCGTGAAAATTGAACCCCTGCTCGTTGACGTCGATTGGATTCATTCAGACCATCCTGCAGGAGACGTCGCCGAGCGCGCCGATCGACGCCTGCACAAGATCGCCCGCGGTCACGGGCTGCATGGGCCCGAGCGCACCAGACAGGATCACCTGTCCACACTTGAGGCCCTGCCCGCGCGTAGCCATCGCGCGCGCGAGCCAGAACGCTGCGCGCAACGGATGTCCCAGGCATGCCGCGCCACTGCCCGTCGACACCACCTGGCCGTTCTTCTTCAACTCCATGCCCAGCGAACCAAGCGACAGGCGCCCGACGTCTACTGGCTGGTCACCCAGCACAAATAGGCCTGAGGACGCGTTATCCGCAACCGTGTCCACCAGTGTGATCTTCCAGTCCGCAATCACGCTGTCGACGATTTCGATTGCTGGCAGCGCGTGCGCAACGCAAGCCAGGAATTCGCCGTAGCTCGGTGCGTTGCCGGCAAGGTCGCGGCCTACGACGAACGCGACTTCGGCTTCGACCTTAGGCTGCAGCAGCCGCACCATTGGTACGTCCGCACCATTCAATACTTCCATGTCGTCGAACAGAATGCCGAAGTCCGGCTGGTCGACTCCCAGTTGTTGCTGGACAGCGCGGGAGGTGAGACCTACCTTCAGGCCAACGATTCGGCACCCGGATTTCACGCGCGAGCGTGTGTTGATTTCGGCAACCGCGTATGCGGCGTCGAGGCCGGCGATATTGAATGTTTCGGACACGCGCGGAATCGCCTGACGAGTGGCACGCGCCTGTGCCAGTTCTTTTGCTGCTTGTTCAATCGCCTCAGGCGAAGTGGTCATTGGAATGCCCTCCAGTTATTTTCCGGGTCCGATCCCCAGGCTAGCGAACAGCGCTTTGTTGCGTTCGTATTCGGTGCGCATTAGCCGTGACAACTCGGGCCCCTGCATACTTCGAGCTTCGATGCCTTGAGCCAGCAACGTTTGTCGGTAAGCGTCGTTGGTCGCTAGACTCTGCACATCGCCGTAGATCTTCTGGGTCAGCGGCTCTGGCAATGCTGCCGGTCCCATCAACCCGAGCCAGTTGCCGGCAGTGAAGTTCGGGTAACCCTGCTCGTGGAAAGTCGGAACGTCGGGCATCAACGAAAACCGCTCGGTGCTGGCGACCGCAACCGCAATCAACTTTCCTCCGTTCACGAGTGGAAGCGCGGCCCCCACCGATGACCACATCATCGGAACTTCTCCTGCCACTGTGCCCTGCAGCGCCGGCAGCCCGCCCTTGTAAGGTATGTGATTCAGCTTTACGCCCGCAGCGCGAGCGAACATCTCCGTCGCCACATGACCCGACGAGCCGATCCCGCTTGACGCACAGTCGGTTCCTCCAGCGTTGGCCTTTGCCGCAGTGACGACCTGCTGCAGGTTGCGGAATCCCGTCGACGGGTTCGCCACGAGGACGAGTGGAAAGCTCCCCACCATGCCGATTGGCTTTAGATCCTTCAGGGGATCTATCGGCACCTTTTCGCTCATCAACGGTACGGTGTTCACCACGGTGTCGAGCAGCAGACAAAGGCTATGTCCGTCCGGCGCGGATTGGGCTGTCACCTCGGCCGCAAGAAAACCCGAGAGACCAGGCTTGTTATCGACCACCATTGAGTGGCCCCATCGCTCGCCGAGCAGTCTAGCCATTGACCGCGCCGCGGCATCCGGAGCACCGCCGGCCGAGGCTCCGACATACAGCTTGACTGGGCGGTTGGGGAACGCGCTTTGCGCGAGTACGGGCAGGCACACTCCGCCGAGCCCGAGCGCTGCCATCGCGCTAACGAATTGGCGGCGATTGAACTGTTCCATATCACTTCCTCCTTTGATCCGCGCCCATTGCACGCGGCATGGTGATGACCTTTTTGGCCGGCGAAAGGTGAGAGCCTGCAGATATGCGCTAAGCCGCGGCCCCGTTTTGCTGGTTGAAGTCGAAGTTCGCTTTCAGTTAGCTCAGAAGAAAGTCCAGTTGCGCCTGGTTATAGGCAACTGGCTGCTCCCACTGCGGCCAGTGCCCGCAATCGTCCAGCACAATCATGTTTCCATCGCGCAGGTAGCGAAGTGCGTTCCGCGCATGCTCTGGCGAGTTTCCGGGGTTGTGTTTGCTCCAGATCAGCAGCACGGGGCACTGCAGCTTCTCGAGGTGTTCTTCGTTGGACCAGCGGTCTGACCATGCGTCATCCAACAGTCCACCCACAATCTCCTGGGAGATCTGAGACATGATGGCGGCGCGCCCTTGCTGCGCGTAGATCTGGTAACGGATTTCCACCAATTCGTCCGTCAGGTTCTTTGCGGGGTCGTGCATGAGCCAACTCATTCTTGCCCGAACGGCTTCGCGAGTTAGCTCGCCACTGGCGCGCTTGCTACGCGCCAACAGATCCGCCAGCTGCTGGCGTCCCTCGGCCGTACGACGCATGAGCAGCGCGGTATTGAGTACCAGTTTGCGCACCCGCGTGGGATATTGGATCGCATAATGCGCAGCGACCATACCGCCCAGCGACTCACCGCAAAGATCGACTTGATCGCACCCCAAGGTATCGACCATGGCCGCCAAGTGTTCAACGAAGGTCGCCATCGTGTAATGAATCGGCGGAGCATCCGTGAAGCCGTGCCCGACCATGTCCATCGCCATGACTCGAAAGTGCTCCGCATGGGCGCGCAGGTTCTTGGCAAATGCTTCTGCGTGCCCACCTGTACCATGCAGCATGATCAGAGTCTTCTGATTCTGCGCACCAGTCTCCACCACACGGGTGCGAACGCCGTTCACGTTGTAGAAGGCCTGCTTGACAGGCAAGCCAAGCCAAATCCGACCAAATAGTCATTGCGAGGCCTCCGCAGATTCAAGCGTGGATTGGAAAACGACGCCCTTGCTCGAGAAGTCGTTCGACTTCGGCATCAGCGTGCCCGAGCGACTTCAGAATGGGCACGGTGTGCTCACCCAGCAGAGGGGGTGGTAGCCTCGTGCTTCCGCCGTCCAGCGCGCTCATACCAATCGGATTGGCGAGTAGCTCGATCTTGCCCAAGCTTGGGGTGCACGATGGAGTCGATCAGCCCGGATTGCCGCACTTGCACATCCTCGAGCGCTTCCGCGACCGAGTTGATCGGCCCGCAGGGAATGCCGACCTTCTGAAGTCGCACCATCCAATGCGAACGTGTCTGTGTTTGGAGTTTCGAATCGATTATTGCTTTCAGCGCGACCCGATTCTTCGCCCTACTTGCGTTGTCGATGAATCGAACATCTGCCGCGAGTTCTTCAAGGCCCAGGACGGCGCACAACTTGAACCACATTTCGGGAGTCGCCGGGGCTATGCTGAAGTCGCCGTCCTTCGCCTCGAAAACACCGTACGGCGCAATCACCGGGTGGTCGTTTCCAGATCTCTGTGGCGCTTCTTTGAGACTCAGGTATCTCTGGCCCTGTACGCTCAGCAAGCTGACGAGGCTCCCAAGTAACGAGAGCTCCACTCTTTGGCCTTGACCAAACTGCTCCCTGGCGCGCAATGCCGCGAGTACTCCGATCGCAGTCCACATCCCGGCCGTCAGGTCGCCTATCGCCACACCGACGCGGACTGGGCCACTTTCTTCAGTTCCAGTGACACTCATGAGGCCGGAGTAGCCCTGAGCCACCTGGTCAAATCCTGGCAAATCGCCAAGCGGCCCTTTGCCGCCAAATCCGGAGATGCTGGCGTAGATGAGGTGCGGGCATTCGGACCGGACATCGTCGTAGCCAAGACCCATCGAAGTCATAACGCCGGGCTTGAAATTCTCCGCGACGATGTCAACGCGTCCCAGCCACCGTCTCAGCAACGAAATGCTTTCAGCGTTGCGGAAATCGAGAGCGATACTTTTCTTGTTGCGGTTGGTGGAGAGAAAGTACGTGCTCTCACCAGAGTCGAATGGTCCCCACCCGCGAATGAAGTCGCCGGCAGGCAGCGGTTCCACCTTGAGAACCTCGGCGCCGAGATCGCCGAGAATCATCGTGCAGAACGGCCCCGCCAAGGCGCGCGTCAAGTCCAGGACCCGCACGCCTGCAAGCGGCAAGCGTGAAGCATCCTTGGGCGCCATCATGCCGCTTCCGATCCGCGGCGCTCGAAAGCGGTCGAAATGTCAGCCAACAGGGCCGATTGGATGGTCAAGTGCTTGCGGATTTCCGCGGCAGCGCCTTCCCTGTCGCCGGCCAGAATGAATTGCAGGATCTGCTGGTGCTCCTGACTTGACGCTCTGCATCGCGCGGGACTTTGGAGTCGGAATCGGCGGTACGGTGTCAGCCGGTCGCGAAGGTCAAGCGTCTGCTGGCACAGGAAATCGTTGTGAGCGCCTTCATAGATGATCTTGTGGAACGAATAGTTCGCTTCGAAGTAGCGGCTCAGTCCTTCCTCATCGTCGTTGTTGGCGAACTCCAGGCAATCGTCTTGCGCAGCCTGCAGCAGACGGCGCTCGGTCATGCTCATTCTCTCGGCGGCCAAGCTCGCGCACGAAGCTTCGAGTTCCGCCATGACCTCGAACATCTGCGCCATCTTTGGCAGCGGGATCGCGGTGACCACGGCGCCTAGACGCGGGCGCAATTCGACCAGGCCCACCGCGGCGAGCTGTATAAACGCCTCCCGGACGGGTGTCCGGGAAACGTCGAAGGCGCGGCACAGCTCCGCCTCATTTAGACGTTGGCCCGGCGACATCTCGCCGGAAATGATCTGCCGCTCGAGGTTTCGGTATATCAATTCCGCATTGTTCATTTTCGTGACGTCCATTCAGAAGCTCCACATTCTGGCCAGGCAGCATTGCGAATCCTTGCAGGCGCTACAGAGGACTCCTCACGCCGATGGCTTTCGCGAAATCTTGGAAATGTTGAACGCGGGCGAATCAGTCACCTCTATCGGAGCGCGGACCCCGGAAGCCGCCAATTGGAGCATTTCGGCCTGAATCGCTTGGCGTGCGGCCTCAGGCAGCCATTTCCGATCGTGTCCCCACAGACTCGGCGTCGATATGCGCTCCTGCTGCCAGGTATCGGGGTCGATCAGCCTGCCGGCCCAGCCCGTTTCAATCATGAATCCACCGGGCGTTCGAGAGTAGAACGACAGCATGTGGTCGTTCGAGTGTCTCCCGAGCGTGGTCACAATGCGATCGGGCGAGGCCTGAGCGCGGTCGTAGAGGCGACCGACATCGTCGAGGTAGAGGTACTCGATCATGAGGTGGTGGATCTTTGCTTCAGGAGCGTGAAGTAGCGCGAGGGAATGATGCCGTGCGTTCGTGTGCAGAAATCGCGCATCGATCGGTGATTCCATGTAATCGCTCAGACGGAATCCCAGCTCGAGGTAAAACGCGCTCATTGCCTCGATGTTCGGGGTCTGCAGGACTACGTGTCCCAAGCCGAGGTCTCCGGTCCGGAATCCGCCGATGCCGCCCGCTGGAGTGAACGCGGCGACATTCGGGCAATGGGCCGTGGAAGAGCTCGATCCGATTCCCATCGGGATCACGGAACCAGTTCAGCGCTGCGACCCTTCTGGTTCGGCACTCTTGCTCCGAGCCCCTTTGGATCGACGTCGACGCGGTCGCCAGTCGTGCGGACAAGTCGTCCAAGGCAGAAGCGTCTCTTACCTCCAGGCCCATGCAGGCGAGGCCATCTCGATCACCCCGCGTCACGAACAGCCGGAACGGTCTCTCGTCCATTCGCAGGTGAAGCGTGTTCGCTCCGACATCAACGACCTGCATTCCGAGAAAGTCGCAGGCGTAACGTCTCCACTCCTCAATATCGGTGGCTTCGATTCCCACATAGCCAAGCTGCGTAATCAGAAGCGGTTGCCTGCTCATCGCTCATCCTCGGTATTCATATCTGGATGCGGGAGTTGCACAGACCTTCTCGCAGCTTCTCAGCTACGTTACGAACGCGAGGCGTCCACACATAGGAGCGCAACTGTACACAGATAACGCGCTATATGTATACTCGCCTTCTGGCCAAAGGGCTAGTCATATGGCAGGACCGGCATCCGAGCAGACGGCACAATGCCGGGAGTGATCGCGACCGAAGACCGCGGCGTGGTGCAGATCACGCTGTGCAATCCCGGGAAGCTCAACGCCTTGACCGCGGAAATGTGGGTGCGACCTAAGGCGCGAATTTCAGTCGTTGAGTCGAACGACGCGACATTCGATGCGTGGTCGTAACCGGAGCGGGCACCGACGCGTTTGCTGCCGGAGCAGACATCTCGGAGTTCGAGGCGCTTCGGAATACGCCTGATCAGGTCGAGCAGTACCACGAGGAAACGGTGCCTGCAGCCCTGGACGCCATAGCCGCGTGCGACATTCCGGTCGTGGCCGCTATCCGCGGGGCATGTATCGGCGGAGGTCTCGAGATCGCATCGGTCTGCGATATCAGGCTGTGCAACGCGTCCGCTCGGTTGGGCGCGCCGGTCGGGCGACTCGGGTTTCCGATGGCGCCTCGCGAGCTGCAATATTTGATTCGCGTCTTTGGGGGGGCCGTCGTCGCCGAGCTGCTTCTGCAAGGAAAGGTCTTCGATGCGCCGCAGGCCCTGCGCACGGGAATCGTCAGCGAGGTGGCGGACGATGCGCTATTCGAGAGCGCATTGAATCGCACTGTGGAACAGATCTGTCGAGGCTCTCCCTTGGCCGCACGGTTCAACAAGGGGTTGATACGAAAGTTTCTGGACCAAGCCGGCCTTCCGTCGTTGGCCGAGCGGCGAGAGTTGTATCAGTTTGCCAACAGCGACGACTACCGTGCCGGCCGTGCCGCGTTCCTGGAAAAGCGCAGTCCGGTGTTTACCGGTACGTGAAGGCATTGGCGCCCGCTCGTCCTTGCTGCAAAGCGAACACTGACCAGGAGATTTAAGCGTATGGACCCGATGACGAGGCCGGAAATAGTGCACATGCCGCAGACAAGGACCACCGATCAGTTCAAGTGGCCCGCTCGATTTGCGGAGGTTCCGAAGGCGGTCTTTGTTCGCCCGGATATTTTCGAAGCGGAGCTGAAACACATCTTCTATGCAAACGAGTGGTTGGTCGTAGGACACGAGGCCGAAATCCCCAACAAAGGTGACTTCAAGACCTACAACGTCGGTCGTGTTCCGCTACTGGTCAACCGTGACATGGAAGGGCGGGTTCATGTTTTCTACAACAGCTGCACGCACCGGGGCACTCAGCTTGAAACCTCCACTCGAGGTAATCGCAGAGTATTCAACTGCCCTTACCACCGATGGTGTTTCGCCGGCACCGGCGATCTGATCGGCACCCCCAATCGGCCGGGAGACTTTCCCGAGTCGTTCGACCGGAAAAACTTCGCGCTGCGCCGGCCACACTTCGCGATGGTCCACGGCCTCATCTTTGTTTGTCTCGGCAGTTCCCCACCATCGATCGAACAGTATCTCGAAGGCATGACGGATCAGATCGCCGCAGCCCTCGGAGGGGACGGGAACCTGATCCTGCTGGGCTATCAGAAGGTGCTATACCGCGCCAACTGGAAGACTTACGCAGACAACTGCAACTATCATGCGGGCCTGTTGCACACCGCTTTCCGCTTGATGAACTGGTCGGGCGGGCGGGGAACGCAGTTCGCCAATGCGCGGGGCCAGCGTGGGCACACCAGCGAACTCTCATTGCCGAAATCAACCGAGCTGTTGAAGGATCCGTCAATGATCTCGCTGCGCAGTCACTCGGACGCGCAAAAGGGGTCCGTCAACGTTCGCTTCTTTCCGCTGTCCGGCATTTCGCGGCACCTGGATTCGATCAATATCCGATTTGCCAACGCGCTGTCGGTCGACGAAACCGAAGTCCATTACGCGTACTTTGCGCGGGCCGGGGATTCCGAAGAATTGATCGAGCACCGGATCCGTCAGGCCTCGAATCTGCTCGGACCCTGCGGAATGGTGAGCATGGAGGATGCCGCCGTCTTTCACCGCGTTCACGTCGGCAGTCACACGCCCGGTGTCTCTGTCTTCCTGAAGGGCGCCACAGACGAAAATGTCATACCAGATTCGTTCGCCCAGTCGGACGAATCCGCGAATATGCCGTTCTGGGAATACTATCGCGATCTCATGGGCTTCGTGCGGGAGCCATGATGAGCGAAGTCCCTTTCGAAGTGCTCATGGCGTTCGATTCGCTGCAGAGCCAGTATGTGGCCGCCATCGACAAGCAGAACATGGACGGCTGGCTCCAAACGTTTGCCAATGACGAATCTGCTGCCTATGTTTGTACGACGGCTGAGAACGTCGAAGCGGGGTTTAGGATTGCCTGGATTCTGGATGACTGCCGTGCCCGCTTGCTTGACCGGGTAACGATTGTCAACAAGGTATGGGCCGGTACGTATACCGCGCACCGCACCCGTCACGTCACGCAGCGTACCTCGTGGAAGGCTGCGGACGCGGAACACTTCGCCTTCGAGTCCAATTTCATCGTGACCTATTCGTCAGCGGATGTACGTCGGCACGGAAGTGTTCGCGACCGGGGTCTATCACGATGTCGTCAGGTTCGAGGACGGCGAACTCAGGTTCATGAAGAAGCAGGCGGTGGTGGACGGTCATATCCTCAACAGATATCTCGTATTTCCACTTTGATGTCCGACGGAATGCCACCACGCTTCGCTGGCAAGGTGGCTCTCGTCACCGGGGCCGCGCAAGGGATCGGCAAGGCGACTGCGACGCGTCTGGCGTCGGAAGGTGCGTCAGTCGTATTGGTCGACCGTGTTCCGGAAGCGTGCCGCGAAGTGGAGCGGGAGATTCGCGCGTTCGGTGGGAAGCGCACACTTCATAGAGGCCGACCTCGAAACATCTGAAGGCGCCAGCAACATGGTCACGCAAGCCTTGAGTTTGCATGATTCGCTGGACGTGGCCATTCACAATGTCGGCGGCACGATCTGGACGAAGCCGTTCTGGGAATACGAGGTGCCGGAGATAGAACGGGAGATTCGGCGATCGCTTTGGCCCACCCTGCTTTGTGCGCGAGGCCGTGGTTCCGGCCATGATCAAACAGCGACACGGTTCGATAGTGAACATTGGCTCGACCGCAACGCGCGGCCTCTACCGAGTGCCTTATGCAGCGGCGAAGGGCGGCGTTGCTGGGATGACCGTTGCGCTTTCCATGGAACTGGCACCGTTCGGCGTTCGCGTGAACTGCGTCGCACCTGGACTTATCAACTCCAATCGCGTGATTCCGCGCAATCCCGCGCCGCCGACCGAACGTGAAAAGGAGTGGCGCAATGAAATCCTCGCGCAAAGCATTCGCGATGCCAGTCTCGGGCGAGCCGGTGAAGCGCATGAAGTCGCCGCCACGATCGCGTTTGTTGCCAGTGATGAGGCGTCGTACATGACTGGTCAGGTGCTCTACGTAGCCGGAGGCGGAGTCGGGTAGACGATATCGCCGGCACGGCGGTTAACTTGGTCTCCTTAGGCCTAGTCAATTGGCACACAGCATGTGGTTCCTTCAGTACGAAGTACGCCCCACGCCGCAACACGGGCGCTTCCAAGACATTGGAGGCGCAATCGTCGATTGCTTCATTTTGGCTGCGTCTGCCGAAGTGGCGACAGACCAGTCTTCCTCAGCCGTGCGCGAGGAACGGTGGGAACTCGTCTCCGTGGAGAAGGGCGCCCAAATCGTCAATCGCACTGAGTTCAATGCCAACGCTGTTTATCTCCAGGCCTTTGACCTAGCCATGGCTGAGGGGGATTGTTACCTGTACCGTACTTGGCCGAAGGCACCCGAACCTGGCAACCCGATTCACTAGGCCGAACCACGCGTTCAACCGGATCGTGTCCGGCGGTGTCCTTCGGCACCGCCGGCACCCCCGGTTTGGGTGCCCAGTTGCGAGAGGCGCGCCATGATGCAAGTGAAGGTCGTGCACAAGAAGGAGGAAGCGCAGGATATCTGCAGCTACGAGCTGGTGCGCACCGACGGCGGGCAGCTTCCAGCGTTCAGCGCCGGCTCGCACATAGATGTGCACCTGCCAGGTGGGCTCATTCGCCAGTACTCGCTCTGCAACGACGCTGCGGAGCGGCACCGTTACCGAATTGCCGTCCTGCGCGACCCAGCTTCGCGCGGCGGTTCGGTGGCCATGCACGACCAGATCAACGCAGGCGACGTGCTACAGATCAGCGAGCCGCGTAACCATTTCCCGCTGGTGCATGCACCGAAAACGCTTCTTTTGGCTGGTGGCATCGGCGCTACGCCTCTGCTGTGCATGGCGCAGCGCCTGCACAAGACCGGCGCAGCGTTCGAGATGCACTACTGCACCCGTTCGCAGGACCGCACCGCCTTCCGCGACGAGATCGCCACGTCTCCGTTCGCTCCTAATGTGCACTTCCACTACGACGACGGTGCGGCGGAACAGAAGCTGAACCTGGCGTCAGTGATCGCGAAGCTCCCCGCCCGGCACGCACCTGTACGTGTGTGGCCCCACTGGCTTCATCGACTGGGTCACCAAGACAGCTGCCGACAATGGTTGGCCCGCCAACCAGGTGCACCGTGAGTACTTCGGCGCCGCACCGCAAGATACGAGCGGCGACCAGGCGTTCCAGGTCACGATCGCCAGCAGCGGCGCGGTGTTCGACATTCCCGCCAACAAGACAGTGGTCCAGGCCTTGGCGCCGCACGGCATCGATATCCTGACGTCGTGCGAGCAAGGCGTCTGCGGTACCTGTGTCACGCGGGTGCTGGAAGGCGAATGCGACCACCGTGACCATTACTTTACCGACGACGAGAAAGCGAAGCACGACCAGTTCACGCCGTGCTGCTCGCGGGCGAAGACGAAGATGCTGGTGCTTGACCTGTAATGCTAGCGCGACAAATCGCGGGTAGCCCGCTCAACTGATTACCAGTGCGACTTTTTGCGCCGCAGCGGCGCCGAGGGTCAGCGTTTCGACACGTAGTGATTTACCGCCCCGGGCAACGTCAGCCATCCACAAGGAGCGGGCATCTGGCGGAGTTGCCGAGCATCTGGCGATCATGGGGACGTTCAGCCTCGCATCGTTTTACGGCGAGCCGATGGCCGGTGAGCACTGAAATCGCAGTGAGGGTAAGCTGCCCTCACTGTCATCCTCGCAATAACCACCCACTCACAGTCCCTCCTCCGCGCGGTATCGTTCCTCATCGTTAAAGAGGAGCGTCAACATGGCCGGTCTCAATGCACCGGGAATCAGAGCCAACCGCAATGGCCAACACGTTGTCGACAAGGCGCACCGTGGGGTTCGTATCTATGCGCGCCTCCGATGCGCGAGCCAAGCCCAAGCAGAGGAGTATCTAGCCCTCGAGATCGCGCGAGTTCACCGGGAACTGGACCGGAAGGCAAATACTCGCTTGCGCTTCGCCGATGGTGCAGCACGCTATCTCAAGGAGTCAGAGAACAAGCGAAGCGCGGATGCCACGGCGTGGCACATTCGAATGCTGATTGCTTACATTGGAACGTGCGAGCTCGACCGAATCCACGACGCCACGCTTCAGCCGTTCATTACGGATCGACTTGCGAAGAGCGTAACCGCCACGACCGTCAATCGCAGTCTCGAAGTAGTTCGGACGGTTCTCAATCGCTGCGCCCGAGCGTATCGAGACGAAGACGGCCGGCCATGGCTCACCGGCATGCCGCCGCTTATTAAGATGCTTCCTGAATCGCGCCGCGCGCCCTACCCCATCACTTGGGAGGAACAGGACCGTCTCTTTCCGAAGTTGCCCGCGCGTCTTGCCAGAATGGCACTCTTCGCGGTCAACACGGGACTACGCGAAAGCAATGTGTGCAAACTGCAATGGACCTGGGAGGTGGTTGTGCCCGAGATCGGTAGAAGTGTGTTCGTGATCCCGCCTGAGGCATTCAAGTCGAGACGACCGCACGTCGCCATACTGAACGACGTCGCATGGTCAATCATCAAAGAACAACGGGGAAAGCATCCGATATGGGTGTTTCCGCACCAGGGCAGACCTGTTGCCACGATGAACAACACGGCACGGCAACGGGCCCGACGCGAGGAGGGATTGCCAGGTGTGCGAGTTCACGACTTGCGACACACCTTCGCCTGTCGCTTGCGAGCGGCGGGTGTGCCGATGGAGGATCGCGAAGTACTACTCGGTCACGCCAATCATTCAATGGCAGGGCACTATGCGAGCGCCGATGTCGGCCGACTACTCGCGCAGGCAAACTTGACTCTGAGTCGCAAGGAGTCGCGTACTGTGCTGCGCGTCGCGAACGTGGGCAGTCCTGCCCTGTTGATAAATTGTCACGCAGAGGTCACGCAGCACCCCAAACGATCACACTTACGGCTCGTAAGTGCCTGAATTTTGGCGCGCCCGGCAGGAATCGAACCCACGACCCCCTGGTTCGTAGCGCGAATTTAGGTATCTAAGTATTTGATTTAATTAGTGGCGAACGCCCGGTGCGCGAGTTTTCGTCCCTATCGTTCCACATCGTTCTCGCGAAAAGTCGCGCAGAAGTCGCGCACGAAGTTTCAAAACTCGCGCAACGCTCGCAACCGCCATTACCCGATTCCATTTCCGGCACCGGCCACTCGTCATCGTGACCGTAGCGGCATTGGGCGAGAACGAGCTGGAGCCCAGCTGGCCGTCATCGCGCTTATTCGGGATCCGCCGGATCGTTGAACAGCACCGGCAGCCGAATATTGCCATGCCCGTACTGCGGAAAACCCGCCGTCTTGCGGTCGCCCGGATTGAGATTGGACGCGGTGTCGTCCGGCGGGAACAACACCAGCGAATTCAGGAAATCGAGGATGGCGCTCTGTTGCTCGTCCGGCAACCGTGCGAAAGCGTTGCGCGAACGCTGGGCCTCGCCGCCATGGCGCAGGATGACCTCGGTCAGATTGATGCTGCGGCCGTCGTGTCCATAGGGTGCCGTGGTGCCCACGCCCCAAAGTGGCGTGGTCATGAACTCGCGGCGAATCGAACCGTCGTAATTGCGCTCGTGGAAGTTGGGGCCGAGGTCATGCCGCTTGAAATCGCTGAAGATGTTCCTGACCTCGAACGGCTCCAGCTTCGCTTGCTTGATTGGAGGATAGGCGGTTCCATCGTTGACCGAAGTAAACAGCGGCGTGGCGGTCGCGAACAGGTTGTTGAAGAGCCCGCGCTCGGTGTCGTACACCGTTTCGACGTCGGCCACTCGCCGGTCGCGGCGGATCGCGCATGTCAGCGATGTGGCAACTACTGCATTCGATTCGGTCGAACAGATGGCGGCCCTTCATGACGTTGTGCGTGATCTTGTACGTGGCGGGCTTGAAGTAGTTGAGCAGATAGAACTCGAGATAATCGACGAGGCTGCGCGGAATCTCGTTGGCGATGCCATCCTCGTCCGGATCCTCGTCGGCGCGCGTGGCCGGCGGCGCTTCCAGGCGGTCCAGCGTACCGTCGAGCACCATGCCCGAGGGCGTGACCATGCGACCGCCCGCTTTGGCAGCCGCCAATTCGGGATCGACGGCCTGCAGTCCCATCTCGTCATTCAGCGCGCCGACGACGAATTCGCGAATCGAGATCTTGCCGCCGTGCGCGAAAAACGGCCGCACGCGCAGATCCGGATCGACGCCGACCACGCGCGACGTATCGACGGTCCCGTTCGGCAACGCGATCAGACGGCCGTAGAGCACGCCCTTGCTGGTCAGCGTGACAGGGACCGGCGCGTTCGCTTTCAGCGCCGCCGCCAGCGCCTGCGTCCGCAGATCGCGCAGGTCGCTCGTAATTTCGTCGGCGAGCATCTCCTTCAGGCCGAGCCCGAAGAGATGCGGGGCGTCGCGGCTATCGGGTCGGGTGGCAACGTCGCCGCCCGCGCCTGCCGCGCCACGCGGCCGTCCGTGGCATGCCGCGCAACTGTCGGTCATTCCCGCGCCGATCGCGAGATTGGTGCCGACGTCGCCGCGGCCGTCGGCCGTCAGTGACCCCTGGCCTTCGATCAGCGTGAACTTGCGCTGGAAGAGCTGCCGGCCGCGCCGGATCGCGCGAAACGGATCGCGAGCGATGATGAACGACGACGATTCGGGCGTGTTCCAGTCGCCGCGATCCGCGCCGACCTGTTGCTCGAGCGTCTTGGCGATCCCTTCGCCGGCAGCGTTGGGCGCCTTGGTGCGATCGATGAGTTGCGCATCGGCCGCAGTCGAACGCCGACGAAGAGTGCGGCCACTGCGATGACGGCCATGCCACGGAATGCGATTGGCTTCATGATTGCTCTCTTCGCAACGGGCTCGATCTACTGTGTGCCCGCACGCGGGGACGCGTCGACCGAATATTCGACACGAAGAAGAATGGAATTCGCCATCGCAACCGCGCGCCGGACGACCTGCACCTTCCTGATGCGGGTCAACGCGCTGGCAAGTACATCGCGCGCAATTCGGCCTGGCACCTGCGAGGCGAAGCGGCTTTCGTCGCCGCGCGAAGCGCAAGCGCATGCTCGGCGGCCAACGACGTGCGCGAGCGCACGTATCGTTGCGCTGACGCGGTCGAGGGCCCGTCGGGACTTCTGCTGCAGGTGCCGAGTGTTGGCCATGACGGTCTCCGGGCTTTGGCGCAAATTCCCGGCCTCTACCGGATAGATCGCAAACTCGCGGCAAAAGACGACATGCAACGCGTGCTATCGGTGAATGCCCGCCGGCAGACGGGGTCGCGATGCGGTCGGCCGGGGCGGCCAGTCGATGCCGTGAAAATCGTGCCGGGGGGCGGAGCGCGTGACCTCGAGCGCCCGTGGTCGACCAGCGGCTACCGGGAACGCCCGGTATCCGATTCACCTGTTAATGATTCGCCAAGGCTCGCGCGTCGCGGGTCAGCCGGTGATCGTCCCCGCAGGCAGCCGCCAGGACCGGCATCGCCCGACGCGCGGTCGCTGCGGACTCGGCGTCCTTGCGCTGCAGGAGTTGCGCCCGCGCAAGCAGCAGCAGCGCTTCGCCAACGTGGGCGCTGGCGGCAGGATCGCGCGCAAGGCGATCGGCGACTTCAGTGGCGGCTTGTGCGTATCCTTCGGCGCGCGATCCGTCGCCCGAAGCCAGCTGGACCTGCGCAGCCACCCGCAATGCGGTCGCCAGCGGAATCGAATCCTTCGCGCCGGGATGTCCCATGCGCGCGAGTTCGCTCTCGATCATGCGCGCTGCGTCAGCGCCGCTCCCCTGCGCCAGCGTCAGCTGCGCGCGCACGGCTGCCGGCGTGATCGTCTTGTAGCGTCCCGGAACCGGCGGCCTTTCCGCTTCGATCCGGGCGAGCAAGCGGCTGGCCTCGTCGCGCCGTCCCGCTGCGAGGAGGGCCTGGGCAAGCACGAATTCATTCGCGAAGGCCGCGTCGACATTGCCTTGCGTACGCGACCGCTCGGCGGCGGAGGCGAGCACCCGTTGTGCACCCGGCCAGTCTTCGAACCGCAAGAGCAGGTCACCCCGAAGGACATCGAATCCCGGCGGCGGTTCGCCGCTCGGCGGTGGATTCGCGCCACCGTGGCAGCAGCGAATCCATGATCAGCCACGCCGCGCGGTACTCGCCCCAGTCGGCCAGAATTTTCGCTTGGGCCGTGCGACCGATCAGGTAGTCGACGGTGTCGGTGCGGCCCATCTCCTCGTCCAGCCGCTGCAGGCGACGTGCAACCTCGAAACTCGCCGCCAGATCGCCCCGGTCGCGGTGCAGGCCCTGGAGGTAGGACAACAGCATCGGGTAGGTGCTGTCCTTGGTGGCGCCAGTGCGTTCGGCGAACGCAAGTCCCTCGCGCGTGCGCTCGATCGCGCGATCGAGGTCACCTTCGGCGCGCGCGAGCTCGATCTCGCCGCGGAGGCAGGCGATGACCGTGCCCGGATCGGGTTTCGCTACTTCCGCCAGCCTGGCACGCCCGGTCTCGAGATGCGCACGGGCGAGATCCCGCCGGTTCCGACGAACCTCCGTGTCGACGGTATTGCAGGCGACATCCGCGATGACATCCGGATCCCCGAGAACCGCGGCATGCTTGGCGGCGCGCTGCATCGCATCGAGCTCTTTTTCGAAATCGCCCAGCGTCATGTAGTTCCCGGCGATGGGCATCAGGAGGTCGATTGCGATCCGCGGTCGCGTGCCGAACTGCTTTTCCACGAGATCGACGCTGCGGTCGAGGATCTCGCGCTGCGTCAACGGCCGATCGCCGTCGCCGATCGCGCCGAGTAGCAGATTGACGAAGTTGCCCTTGGCCATCGCTCGCTCGGCCTGGAATAGCGCGGCGTCGCGCTCGCGCCGCGCCTCGAATGCCTGCCAGGTGGTGCCGATCACGCCCGCGATCAGCGCAAGCAGCGTCGCCGAGGCCGCGCCAACGCCGAGGCGATGCCGCCGCACGAACTTGCTGATGCGGTAGGGGCGCGAATCGGGACGCGCCATGACCGGTTCGTCGTTCAGGTAACGGCGCAGGTCGTCCGCGAACGCGGCAACTGTGGCGTAGCGCTCGTGGGGCGATTTCTTCAGTGCCTTTGCCGCGATCGTGTCGAGATCGCCGCGTAGCGCGCGGGCATTCGCGGCCTGTGACCGGTCGGTGTGCGGCGCGAGGGGCGCGGTGGCATCGGCCTTCGTCGTTCGCGCGGCCGCAGCAGACAGCCGGTCGGGTTCGGTTTCGACCACCGCGCGCAACTGCTCCACCGGCGTCTGCGCAGGCACAGCGGTCGGATGCTCGCCCGCCAGCAGCACATACAACAGCACACCGAGCGCGTAGACGTCGGTCGCAGTCGTGACTTCCTTTCCCTCGCACCTGCTCCGGGGCCGCGTACTCCGGCGTAAAGGCCCGGCCGGCCAGTTGCGTCACCGCGGTCGCCTCCGTCGGTTCGCCGAGCAGCTTGGCGATGCCGAAATCAAGAAGCTTTACCTGCCCGTCGTTGGTGACGAGAATATTGGAAGGCTTGAGGTCGCGGTGCAGAATCAGATTGCGGTGCGCAGACTCGACCGCCGCCAGAACCTCGAGAAAGAGCCGTATGCGTGCCCTGATCCCGAGGTCGTGCGCGTCGCAGTAGCGATCGATCGGCTGGCCCTCGACCAACTCGAGGACGAGGTAGGGCTGACCGCCCTCGGCGACACCCGCGTCGAGCAGGCGAGCGATATTGGGATGCGCGAGCTTGGCGAGAATGCTGCCTTCGCGGCGAAATCGTTCGGCGCCGCTGCGTGCAACCAGCGCGAGATTGAGAAACTTGACCGCCACCCGGCCTGCGAAGCGGCCATCGCTGCGATGGGCCAGCCACACGCTGCCCATTTCCCCCTGGCCCAGCGGGGTGTCGAGCGTGTAGCTGCCGACAATACGACCGGTGAGCTCCGCTTCGCCCGACAGCGCAGACCCTTCAAGGAACGCGTCCCGATCGACCGCGCCTTCTTCCGCGAGGAGCGCCTCGAGTTCGTCGGCCAGACGCCCGTCGTCCCGGCGAATCTCTGTCAGGCGATCCGTGCGGCGCGAGCGGTCGAGCTCGAGCAGGTCGTCAAGCAGCGGGCTCAGGATCTGCCAGCGGGTCCAGGGGATGCCTGTCATGGTCGGCCTATGTCCCTTCCGGCGCCCTCATGCATCTCGACGCGTCTTTCGTCGTCGCGGCCACGTTCACAGGCTTCACTGCATCATCGTATCGTAATCCTGGCGCGAAACCCGACACCTACCCGTCCGAGAGGGCGTGATGCAGCAGCAGCCGAGCCTTCTGCCAATCGCGCTGCACGGTTCGCTCCGACACTCCGCGCATGGCCGCAATGTCGGCGAACGAGAAGCCGCAGAAGAACTTGAGCTCGACCAGCTCGGCGAGCGCGGCATCGGTCTCCAGAAGCTCATCGAGTGCATCACCCAGACGAACCGTGTCATCGACCCCCGCCACCGACTCGGCAATATCGGTATCGAGTGCGGTCAGATGGAACTCGCCGCCGCGCTTCTTCGCCCGGCGTTCGCGGACGTAGTCGACGATCAGTCCGCGCATCGCCCGCGCCGCGTACGCGATGAAACGCTGGCGATCCGGGAAAGCCGCGGCGCGCCCCGCCATGTCGAGGTAGCACTCGTGCAAAAGCGTCGTGGCGCCGAGCGACGTGCCGGCGCTGCCCCCTCGAAGCTGCCGCCGGGCGAGACGGTGCAGCTCCTGGTACAGCGCGGTGAACAACGCCTCCGCCGATGCGGCATCGCCGCGCTCGGCGGCGACGATCAGGCTGGCAATCGTCGTGGCGTCGGCAGAGGCATCGGTGGGCATGTCGGGCTGAATATACGCCCTGGGCGTTGTCCGCTTGTAGCGATTGCGTCGCGGTCAAGTCGATTTGCAGCTCGCGCGCATGGCGACGAACGGAGGGGGACGCAAGTGGTTTGTCGATGGACGTCGGTGTGGCCGTTTCGGCGGCGGTCGATGGGGTGCTTTTCCCGACGGGTGTCGGTGGCGCAGCCGGGGGCTTCCCGGCTCCCGTTGCAGACGTAGCACTCGCCGCTGCGGCTGTCGGTGCAGGCCTGGGAATAGGCCCGCAGTCTCCCGATCGTTTCATCGAGATCAGGTCGACCCACAAGAAAGCACTCGGCACGCCCGACCAGCAAGGCATCCCCGCCCGCCTTGTCGATGGCTCTGCGCGCCGCGCGAATCCTCTCGACCGCAGCGTCGAGGTCATAAAGCGGTTTGGCTGCATCGCCTGTCGCATCTTCGATCGACAGGCCGGCCACCCCGATCTCGACCGCGAGACGAACGCTCTCCGCGACGCCCGCCGCATCGTGCGCGAAGCCGTCTTCGAAGTCGGCATTCACCGGCAAATCGGTTGCCGAGACGATCTCGTCGAGGTGGGCGAGCGCCATGTCGCGCGGCTTGGCCGCATCGGGGCGGCCCTTCGACCAGCTCAAGCCGGAACTGGTGGTGGCCAACGCCTTGAGCCGAGACTCTGCAGGTAACGAGCGGTCCCCACGTCCACGGATTCGGAATGAGGAAACACCCGGTCTCATGCAACTCCCAAAAGGCGCGCCGCTTGGCGGCAATATTGCGTCGATCCTCACCCATGCGGCGTTCTCCTCATTCGCTTGAGAGGTTATATTCGGTATCAGAACCAAAGATCAGCGCGATTACGCGCCGCCGCGATCCGAGGTCGGAGGTTATTGCAAGATAGTCCATCACGCTCATGACGACGGTCAATTTCTACCGCGATCTTCCGGTGCTGGAGTCCTTTGCCGAGACCATCGAGACCGCCCGGCACGCGCAGGTTCCGGCTGACTGGTGGATCGTCGTCGCCGATGTGGTCGGCTCGACGAAGGCGATCGAAGCGGGCGCCTACAAGAAGGTCAATACCGTCGGCGTTGCCTGCATCGCCGCAGTCGTCAACGTGGACCGAAGCGTCGAAATGCCGTTCGTGTTCGGTGGCGATGGCGCGACGTTCGCCGTGCCAGGGAGCTTGCTCGAGCGCGTGATCCCGGCGTTGCGAGAGGCGCAGCGTTTGTCGCGGGAAAGCTTCGAGCTGTCGTTGCGTGTCGGCCTGGTACAGGTCTCGAGCATGATCGACCGCGGCACTTCGCAGTGCGGCTGGCGAAGATTCGATTGTCGCCGAACGTCACCCAGCCGACCTTTTCCGGGCGTGGCTGGGAGGAAGCCGAGCGCATGGTGAAGGACCCGCAGGCCGACGGACGTGCTGCGGGTTCAGGAAGACGAGGGCCCGTGCGAAGGCAGCTTCGAGGGCTTCGAGTGCCGTTGGCAGGGCGTGCCGAGCTTTCGGGATCACAAGCTTGCGCTGTTGGTGGCTGCGGTGTCGGACGATGCCGACGTGAACCTGGCCAGCTATCGCAACGTGTCCGACAAGATCGCGCAGATCTACGGTGACATCTCGAGCTACCACCCGCTGCGCGCCGACCGCATGCGCCTGTCGTTCAATCCGCGCCAGCTCGCCCACGAGTGGCGCGTACGTACGAGCCAGCTCGGTCTTTGGGGACGGATCAAGTATTTCGTCCGGATGGTGTTGCTCAACCTGGCAGGCGCTTATCTCTTCGCACGCAAGATGGACACGAAGAGCCGTGCGCTGGAGTCACTACACCGAAGAGATGGTGGAGAACACCGATTTCCGCAAGTTCGACGGCATCCTGCGCATGGTCATCGACGGCAGCGAGGCGCAGTACGGAGACCTGCGCGAGTACCTCGAAGGACAGCACCGCGAAGGCCGGCTGGCCTACGGCATGCACCGGTCGCGCGAAGCGCTGCTCACCTGCATCGTGTTCTCCTACAACGGAAACCACGTGCACTTCGTCGACGGCAGTGACGGAGGCTACGCGATCGCCGCGCGCGGGTTGAAGGCGCAGCTCAAATCGCTCAGAGGCTAATCGTAAGCGGTGCGGCGCAACCACTCTTGAGCCGGGCAGAATGCGTGGACTCCAGGTGTATGCTTCTGACCCTCGACAAGGAGTCGCTGGCGTTACGTTTTCGTTCAAGCCGATGGATTTGGGACTCGCGAGATCGCTGACGATCGCGCTGATCGCCTTGTTGGCGGGATGCGTATCGGTAGAATCCGGCCACCAGCCGATGAGCGCGGCGGAAGGGCGTGCGCTGGTCAGCCGCCTGCTTCCGGACGGGCTCAAGGACCGTGCTGGCTGGGCGACGGATACCTACGCGGCCTTTGCCGCGCTGGATATTCCACCGACGCCCGAGAACATCTGCGCGGCGATCGCCGTGACCGCACAGGAGTCGGGATTCCAGGTCGATCCGGCCGTGCCGGGGCTTGCCAGCATTGCGCGCAAGGAGATCGACAAGCGCCGCGAGAGCGCCGGCATTCCCAAGTTCGCCCTCGACACCGCGCTGGCGATCCCCTCGGCCAACGGCAAGAGCTATGCCGAGCGCCTCGATGCCGTGAAAACGGAACTGCAATTGAGCGAGATCTACGAGGATTTCATCGGGCGAGTGCCTTTCGGCAATTCGCTGCTTGCGGATCGCAATCCGGTGCGTACAGGCGGTCCGATGCAGGTCAGCATCGCGTTCGCCGAGGTCTTCGCGGCGGAGAAGCCTTATCCTTATCCAGTCTCGGGAACGATTCGCCACGAGGTGTTCACTCGCCGCGGCGGCATGTATTTCGGAATCGCGCATTTGCTCGACTACCGCGCGCCCTACGCACGGCCGATATACCGATTCGCGGACTTCAACGCGGGCCAGTATGCGAGCCGCAACGCAGCGTTTCAGAGCGCCGTAACCCAGATGTCCGGGATACCGCTGGAGCTCGACGGTGATCTCGTCCGCTACGATCGTGGACACCCCGCCCGCGAGCCTGGGAGAACGGAGCTCGCGACGCGTGTGCTCGCCCGGCGGCTCGACATGGACAACGATGACATTCGCCGCGATCTCGAGCTCGGCAACGCGTCGAGCTTCGAGCAGACGCGTCTTTACGTTCGCGTGTTCGGGCTCGCCGACAAGCTCACCGGCAAGCCCGCGCCGCGTGCTTCGCTGCCGCAAGTGCCGCTCTCCAGCCCGAAGATCACTCGCAATCTCACCACCGAGTGGTTTGCCAATCGCGTCGAAACTCGCTATCAGGCGTGCCTGCAGCGACTTCCCGCCTGAATACCATCGATTCGCACCATTCGAGCGCCGTGGTGTCGGTAGTGGCTCTAGCCCTCCAGCGCCAGCTTGCACGCACCGGCTTCGCTCAACGTCGCGCCTTCGGCCAACAGGCGCGCGAGCTCGACGGGAGAATATTCTGCCTGCAGCATCACCTGCACCCGATCGCGCGAACGCATTTCGTTGGGCTGACGCGCGGATTTCCTCGCTGCAAATGCCGCGTCCGAAAAACCGGCAAGGCGAGCCGCGGTTGCAACCTTCCCGGAGAGCGCGGCGCGCAGCGCTAGATGATCGAGGTGGGACCACGCGAATCCGCCTTCGATCAGCAACGGCAAGCCCTCGCGCGCGGCGGCCAACGCTTCATCGAGCTCGCCGCGCTCGGTGTGCACGCCCGCGAGGTTGCTCAGGCACAATCCGAGCATGACGCTGGCGAGGGGTGCTTTGCGCAGCAGTGCGACGGTTTCGCGAAGGCCCGAAAGCGCCGCATCGAGGTCGCCGAGCGCCCATGCGATGTCGCCTAGTTGAGCCAGAGTGTAAAGCGCGTAACGCTCGGCGCCCGCACTGCGGTAGAGCGCAGTGCCTTCTCGAGATCCGACCTGGCATTCAACGGATCGCCGGTGAGCGCCTTCAACACCCCGCAATAGTCGTAATAGTCGCCAAGGGCCTTCGGCAATCCCGCTTTCTCCAACAGATGGAACGCTTCCGCGAGAGCGGAAGCAGCCCGATCGAATCGGCCCGCCATCGCTTCCTCGTGACCCTGGCGCGCGAGCGCAAAGCCCAGGCTTCGCGCATCGCCCAAACGTCGGTAGAGATCGATCGCGCGCTCGAGCGCCGGCAACGCCTTGTCAGGAGCCGCGAGAGCCCAATTCAATCCAAGCCAGAGCCAAAGCCGTGCCTCATCGGACGGTGGCGTGGCGGCATCGATTCGCGCGGCGGCGGCTTCGAGCCTGCGGTGACCTTCGCCGTAGAGCGACGAGCTCGGTCCAGATCGGTCCGGACGCGCCCGCGAGCGCCACGGCGAGCGTTCGATCGCCATCTGAATCGAGCGCCCAGTTGAGCGCGGTGCGCACATTGTCGCGCTCAGGCAGGTAGGTCGCGCGCCAGCTCGCATCGGGCGTGCACATCCAGTCGTCGGCTGCGCGCGCGCCCCTGTCGCTGAAGTACCGTGCGTGCCGGTGATCGATGCGCGCTTGGCGTCGCCGGTCGCCGCGAGCTTCCCCAGGGCGTAGCTCCGGGTGGTCTCCAGCAGCCGGTATCGGCTCCCGGCCGGGTTCGTCTCCGCGACGACCAGCGACCGGGCGACGAGATGCGAAAGCAGGTCGATCACCTCGAATTCGTCGATGGTTTCATCGGAAGCGACGATCGACGCCGCTTCGAGCGTGAAGCCCCCGGAAAATACTCCGAGCCGATTGAGAACCGCGCGTTCATGGTCGGCGAGCAGCTCGTAGCTCCAGTCGAGAGTGGCGCGCAGCGTCTGCTGGCGCGGTAGTGCCGAACGGCTCCCTCCCGTGAGCAGCTTGAAACGGTCCTTGAGGCGGACGTTGATCTCGTCGATCGACAACGAGTGCACTCGCGCGGCAGCGAGCTCGAGCGCCAGCGGAATGCCGTCCAGATGGTTGCAGATGGACGTGGTCGCCGCGACCTGGCGCTCGGTCAGCACGAAGGCAGGCTCCTGCAAGCGGATGCGCTCGATGAACATCTGCGCGGCCTCGGAGCGTGCCAGCGACTCGAGATCGCCATTGGGAGCGGGCAGCGACAACGGCGGTACCGGATAGATCTGCTCGCCGGCAACCTGAAGCTGCTCGTGGCTGCTCGCAAGGATGCGGATCTCCGGTGCCGCCAGCAGCAGCGCGGCGGCGAGGGTGGCGCAGGCATCGATCAGATGCTCGCAATTGTCGAGCAGCAGCAACAAGCGCCGGGACTTGAGGTGATTGCCGAGCGTTTGCGTCAAGGTCGACACCGGCGCGCTCGCGAACGCCAAGCACCTGCGCGACCGAGCTTGGTACCAGCGATGGATCGGTGATGGAGCCGAGCTCGACGAACCATACGCCGTCGGGATACGCGTCGTGGGTGTCTGCCGCCACCCGAAGAGCGAGGCGCGTCTTGCCGATGCCGCCGACGCCGACCAGCGTCAAAAGCCTGCTCCGCGCCAGGAGTCGCTTGACCTCGACGGTTTCGTGCCCGCGCCCGACAAACGACGAGATCTGTTGCGGGAGGTTATTGGGCGTCGTCTCGAGCGATCGCAGCGCCGGAAAATCCTGCTGGAGCTGCGGATGGACAAGCTGGTAGACCTGCTCGGGGACCGCCAGGTCCTTCAGCCGCACGCGACCCAGATCGCGCAGGGAACAGGACGAGGGCAGGTGCTGGCGCACCCGATCGACAACGGCCTCCGACAAGAGGATCTGCCCGCCGTGGGCCGCGCCCATGATCCGCGCCGCGCGATTGACGGGATCGCCGAAGTAGTCGTCGTCGCGCCGCTCGACCACGCCGAGATGCAGCCCGCAGCGCACTGAAAGCTCCAACCCATTCGTCGTGCCCGCATCGACGAGACCGCACTGGATTGCAAGAGCCGCATGGACCGCGGCGACCGGGTCGTCGAAAGCGGCGTACACACCGTCACCGGTCATCTTCACCACTGTTCCGCCGTTCGATGCAATGGACGCCCGGATGAGCGCATCGTGCCGCGCGAGCGCGGGCTGCATGCGCTCGGGCTCCTGCTCCCAGAGCTGCGTGCTGCCCTCGATGTCGGTGAAAAGAAAGGTGACCGTACCGGACACGGGCGTCTTCGAGGTTTCCTACTTCCGTTCCAGAGCCGCCAGGTACCGCTCGAGCGCCGGCTTGGCCTGGACATGGCCGTTTTCGGCCGCCCGGCGCATCCAGACGACGGCTTGCTCGCGATCCTGCGCGACGCCGTAACCTCGCCAGTACATCGACGATACTTCGTATTGCGCATAGGCGTTGCCCAGCCAGGCGGCTTTCGAATAGTCTTCGAACGCAAGATCGCGCTTGTTGCCCTGGCTGTACCGCCAGCCGCGCTGAACGAGCGCTTCGTGGGCGGACGGGTCCGAGTCGATCACTTTGCCCATCAGATCAATCACGTCGTCGGCATTGGACACCCGGGAAGCGACGTAAATCGCCGTGCTGGCACAACGCCGGTCGGAGTTGTTGAGCGCAAAAGCGCGACCGGCCTCCGTGAATGCTTCGTCGAAGCGATTCAACCCGCTGAGGGCAAGCGCGCGATTGCACAGATTGTCGGCCGTGGCGTCGAGCTCGCTCGCTGCATCGTAGTACGAAAGCGCGCGCGTGTAGTCCTTTGCGCGGTACGCGTCGTCGCCGTGGTTGGCGGGAATCCTTGCTGCCAGGCGCCTGACGGATTGCGAATCACTCAATTCAGCGCGCGAGTCGGCCAACAAGGCTTCCATCGCCGAATAACTGCCGCCCCAGCGCGGCTCGAGCGTTCTCATGTACGCGAGCCGGGTCTCGACGCTCTGCGGCGCCCAGCGGATCGCCTCTTCGTAGTGCAATCGTGTCGCCTTGGCGCCGGCGCCATAGCGCGAGATCGTCAGGAGATAACGATGACTGAGATAGGGCTTTGCGGTCAGCGTCAGCGAGCGCTCGAGATCGGCGCGTGGCGACACGGAAATGCTCGCGCATCTGGCGCATGGCGCTTTCCGGCGTATCGGCCGAATACTTGGTGCCCCTCGCATCCATCCCCCGGGAGAGATAGTAGCCACCGCGGGCGACTGCTGCAGCGTACGAGGTGGGATACCGGGTGACCCAATCGTCCACCTTCGACGCGAGCTCAGGCGGCGCTTTGGTCAAGGAAGCGAATGCGCTCTCGAGCTCCACGCTCGTCTGAGGGTCCGCTTCGAACGCGGCTTGAAGCGCCTCCAGAGCGCGATTGAGCTCCTCGTAGTCGCCCTGGCTGAGCAGGTCGAGAACCTTGGGCTGTTCAGGCCTTGGTTGCGCTGCTGGCTCCGTCCGCAGCGTCGAGGTGGGTGCCTGGGGTTGCTCCGCGGTTTTGCCTTCGTCGTTCACCGCGCCACCCACAGAGAGTGCAAGCGCCTTGCGCTCTTCTGTCGCTGGATGAGAAGAAAGAAAGCCGGAGCCTTTTCCGCGCGACCCCGCGACTGCGTCGATTCTTTGCAGGATCGCAGCAAAGTAGCGCGCGTCGATGCCGAGTCGTTGCAGCAGGTCGAATGCATATTGGTCGGCGTCCCGCTCGTTATCGCGCGAGTACTTGACCTGTATCAATAGCGTAGGCGCGGCGGCGGCAATCGAAGTCGTCGAGACGATGTCTCCCGTAAGGCCGGCAATGAGAAGGGCAGTCGCCGAGCTCTGCAGCAATTGCCGCATCACATGGCGATGCGCGACGTGTCCCAATTCGTGACCCAGAACGGCCAGGATTTCGCGATCGTCACGGGCAAGGGTGATCATTTCGTCGGTAACGACGATGATGCCCGACGGCAGCGCGAACGCGTTGGCGCCGAGGGCGGGGCTCGCGCGGAACTCCAGGCGGGGTTCGGGGAGCGATTCTGCCATCCGAGTCATTCGAGCGAACTCCGCGCGCAGCACCTCCTGTCGCCGCGCGGGTAGCGTCGAGGGCTTCAGCACATAGTGGTCCATGCCGGAAAGCGCTTGCTCGCCCAGCGACGACTCCGCCCCGACCGGTATCCGCAGGGCGACGTGTTGCGCAACGATCGGAAGACCGTGGTCGATCAGGAGCCATAGCGCGAGGGCCACCAGTGCCACCGAGATAGCCGCATAGACGGGACGAGATTCCCATTTGTGCAGGGTTTGCTCCAGCGTCGTTTCGTGCGTCAACCGATCCAGAAATGCCTTGTCGTCGACGACACAGGTCCCGCCGTCGGGCAGGTAGATCCAACGCGGTATGTGCGCAATCCGGGGGGACACCCGCACGCGGCGCGCCTCAAAAGCAGCGTCGACCTCGGTGCCGACGACCTTGAGACGCTCGCCGTCCAGCAGGATGCCAACCTCGTGCCGCCGAGCGACCCGACCATCGAAGTAGAACCCTCGAGCGAGCTTCACAGGCCGAGGTCCAGATTGAAGATGTCGCCGAGCTCCTGACCTGCGGCACCGACCGGCACCATCCTCGGACTGGCCTCGTGCGCGACGTCGTCGTCGATCGTTCCGGAGAAATTATCGAGCCGGTAGCGCAACGTTCGAATGACGGCCCACGGAATGAGAAGCCCCAAGGACAATGCCGCCGCGACAATGTTGCCGAAATGCAGACCAATCAACCTGGATGCCTTGAGCGAGCTCTGGAAGCGCACGCCGGATCCCGACGTATTGCCCCAAAGCAGATTGGTGGTGCGGGCTTGTATGTACGCATAGGACACGATGTAGCCCGCATACACGAAGATGAGCGGCAGCACCCACGCGAGCGTCGAGACCCAGGGAAGCTCGGCGCGGGGTGCGAACTGTCCCACGGCGATTGCCGCCATCACGCCGGGGATGCTGCAGCCAATTACGATCAAGCCGCCGCGAAAATAGATGCCGAAGAACTTGCCTGCAGGGAGCTCGCAGTGAAAGCGAGTTGTCCCGAATGCGTGTTGCGAGACGACGAAGGCTTTCTGACGCGCCATGAACCATGGCAGGGCGAAGCCCAGCGTCAACACGACGACGGCGAGTTTGCCGATATAGATCCACGCCGCTTCCTTAGGCTTGGCGAGAAAGTCGAAGCGCAAGCCGCGGTACGCCGAGTTGCGCGCGTTGAATGCCAGCGCGCGGACGATTACCAAGGGGAAGAGGAGAAGTGCGGCTCCCCAGAATATGAGCCGTGCCGCGGGATAGAGCTCGCTTGCGATGGCATAGAGAATGAAGATGACGACGGCGATCACTCGCCCCTTGAGTATCGCCTTCGGGTTGCCGAAATAGTCGAACGTGTCGCCGTCGAAGCGCGTGCTGCCATAGAAGTATTTCTTCTTTCTCACCTTCGCCCACGGCGAGAACACGCCGAGGGTGACCAGGGAAAAGAAGAGGTTGACGATCCAGATCCGGAAATACTCACCGGTCGAGCCGCTGAACTCGGGTCGAACCGTGCGGCGCCGGACTGTCGTTCCAGCGGTGCCGGCAGGGGCGTTGCCCGTTACACCGGTTGCACCGCCGGTTGCGAGCGATTGGCCATTTGCCGGCTCGGCGGCGGTCATGGGTGCACGATGGCGTCAGTTGCGTTCCGTTTGGATTATGGGGAGGGGTCCATGGAGCGTCAAGGCGGATCCGGATGGAATGGCGGGGCGGTTGCCCATGTTTGCTCTCGGCATGCGAGCCCAGAGTGGGCGTTCCATCCCGGCCTCGCTGCATCGCTTCGATGGAGGCCTCCATGCTTCGAACACTGCGCTCCTGTGTCCTGACGATCCTCCTGCTCGCGACGTCCGCGGCGCTGGCAAACTTTCATACCTTCAGGATCGAGCAGATCTACTCCAATGCGGATGGCACCGTGCAATTCATCGTGATGCACGAGTCCTTCAGCGCCGAACGGTGAGCACCTCTGGATGAACC
Source organism: uncultured beta proteobacterium (assembly GCA_963823215.1). Lineage (GTDB taxonomy): Bacteria > Pseudomonadota > Gammaproteobacteria > Burkholderiales > Casimicrobiaceae > CAIWHR01. The sequence goes on along the minus strand of CAWGKT010000006.1, from coordinate 44,115 downwards.
AGGTGCTCACCAGCTCGAACGGCATCACGACCAAGATCCATTACGTTCATGTCGAACCTGCCGAGCTCGAGCACCGCCGGACGCCGCGTGCTGATCGCGACGCCGGGCTTCGCCGCGCTGGGCCTCGTGACGCCCGACTTCACGATTCCCAGCGGCTTCCTGCCGCTGGCCAACGGCACCGTCAATTATGCCGGAGTCGATCAGGTGACGTACGCGTCGCTGCCGACCGACGGCACCGACGCGATCGACCGCAGCGGCGCGCCCGTCCAGAACGTGGCGACCAATTTTGCGGGTGCGTCGGCCTCCGTCTCGGGACTCCGACGTCGCCGAGACGATCACGCCCCGTCGTGGGTCTGTGGTGGAACCCGGCCGAGGACGGCACCGGCTACAACTTCGACGTCAAGCACGGCGTACTGGTCATGTCGATGTTCACGTACGAAGCGGGCGGGCACTCCGAGTGGTATGTCGCCGCCGGGCCGCTTACCAACAACGGCACCACCGTTCACCGCCACGCTCGACAAGTATCGAGGCGGCCAGTGCCTCACGTGTCCGTACACCGGCCGGCCGACACTCGTCGGAAACGACGGCACCATCACCATTACGTTCACGTCGTCGACGTCCGCGGTGGTCAATCTGCCGAACAACCGGGTCAGCCCGATTCAGCCCCAGGTTTTCTGATCGCGGGACGAAGGCAACGTCATGGGCCGGTCGAGTCGCCCCTGGCTGTCGGCCTTGTTGCTGCTGTCCCGGGTCGCGTTCGGGCAACTGCTGATCGAGGACGACCGAACGTCGCCTCCGACTCGCCGGAGGGATGGGCGATGCGCTACTTCGCGGGTACCACGCTGATGACGTCGTTCGGCGAGACTCCCCGGCTCGCGCCATGGCGTTGGAATGCCGCACTCGAGCTTGGCAACATCCCGCGCCTGAGCGACGCGCAGCAGCACGTGGGCTTCGGCGGGTCCAAGAACGAAGACCTGAACAAGTCGCCGGTAATCGGGCGGCTTCGACTCGCGCTCGGGCTTCCCGGCGACTGGGTCGCGGAGCTCGGATATACGCCCCCGCTGCAGCTCGCGGGGTCGCAGGCGCGCAACGTGGTTGCGCTGGCCGTCGGGCGGCGTCTGGTCGAGAGCCATCCGTTTTCACTGTCGATGCGTGCGCTGGGCCAGCTCGGCAAGGTCGACGGCGACATCACATGCCCCGCGCGCGTGGCGGGCTCCTCGAACCCTTCGGAAAATCCGGGTGACTGCCGGGCGCCTTCGCAGGACACCTTTACGGCGAACTATGCCGGCATCGACGCAACGGTGGGCTGGGATGCCGGAGACCTGAAACTGTACGCGAGCGGCGGCGTTGCGCGGACGTGGCTAAAGGTGCAGGTCGATGCCTTTGTCGCGCTCACGCACGATCGGTCTCGGCTCAACTCCGACGGCAATCTTCCCTGGCTTACGATCGGCATGCGTTACGGCTTCGATCCGCGTTGGAGCGTCGCCGCGGAGCTCCTATACGTGCCGCTGGAAGTGCGGCGTCCACCGGAGCTCTCGAGCTCCAACGACTCGCTCAAGAGCGTGCGTGCGCAGCTCCGCTACGCGTTCGATTGACGACGGAGAAGGGTGGGTTGCAGCATCGCGGCGAGCTGCTCGAAGGTCACGGGCTTGCCGATGAGATAGCCCTGCAGCTCGTCGCAGCCGAGCCGCTTGCAGCGCGGCGGCCTGCTCCTCGGTTTCGACGCCCTCGGCAACGACGGTCAGCCCGAGCGAATGCGCGAGCGAGATCATCGTCGCGACCAGCGTAACGATGCTGCGTCTCCTGCACATTCTGGCGATGAAGCTCACGTCGATCTTGAGCACCTGCACCGGCAGCCGCGCGAGGTAGCTGAGCGACGAGTAGCCCGTGCCGAAATCGTCGATCGCGATCTTGACGCCGAGATCGTGGATAGCCCGAAGCTTGCCGACATTGGCCTCGACGTCCTTCATGATCACGCTCTCGGTGATCTCGATGTCGAGCGGCGATTGCGTCCGCGAAAGTGACGACTGGCGAGCGCATCCTTGCGACCAGGTCGACGAAGTCGCGCTGCCGCAACTGGACGGCCGATACGTTGACGGCCACGCGCGGCGCTGGCAGCCCTCGTGCCATCCACCGTGAGTGATCGGCGATCGCGCGACCGATCGCCCAGGCGCCGACCTCGAGGATCATGCCGGTTTCCTCGAGCAGCGGCACGAATGTCCGCCGGAAGCACGAGACCCGCGTGCGGATCCTGCCAGCGCAGCAGAGCCTCGACGCCGGTCACCGCAAAGGTGACCGCGTCGACCTTCGGCTGGTAGTACAGCACGAATTCGTCCTTTCGAGCGCGCCGCCGCAGGCGGTTCTCCAGCGCCACCCGCTCGCCGACCCGCTCGGTCATGTGCGGCATGTAGAACAGCACGCGCTCGCCTTCGGCTTTGGCGTTCTTGAGCGCCGCCTCGGCGTTTCGGAACAGCGCATCCGCGTCGATGCCGTCCGGCGGATAGAAGCGAGATGCCGAAGCGCGCGGCGATGTGCACTTCGCTGCCTGCAATCCGGAACGGCTGCGCCGTGCAGCGATCGAGGTGCGCTTCGATGCGTTGCGGGGGAGGCGCTCGGCTGCCCGCTCTTGCGGGCAACGCGATCACGAATCGATCCGATCCCAGCCGCGCGACCTGCTCCGGCGTGTTGGCGCAACTGACCAGCCGCTTTCCGAACTCGACGAGAAGCAGGTCGCCGTTCTCGCGCCCCAGCGCGTCGTTGAAGTTCTTGAAATGATCGAGATCCGCGACGCACAGCGCGATCGTTTGTCCCTCGCGCTCCGCTACACGCAGCATGGCAGTCAGGCGATCGTGGAACAGCGACCGGTTGGCGAGGCCCGTCAGTGAGTCGTAGTAGGCGAGAAGCGTGATCTGCTCCTCTTTGCGGATGTGATCGAGCCCGAACGCGATATCGCCGGCGATCTCATGCAGCAAGCCGAGCTCCGCCGCATCGAACGAGTTCGGTTGCCTCCGAATACAAGCCCATGACGCCGAGTCGCCTCGCCGTTCGCCACGAGCGGCAGGATCGCGTACGCGCGGATGCCGCGTTCCCGCAGTGCCGCGAGCATCGGAATGCTGCCTCCTCGCCTGCTCGACATCGTTGACGACGAGAGGCGCCTGCGCGCTCGAGCGTCGTGTGCAGGATGCCGTGCGCGGCAGAGCCATGCGCGCAGCAGCGTCGCATCGAGCTCCTCGAGGAATCCTTCGTCGGCGCCGTGCGAGGCGGCCAGTCGCACGCCTGGACCGAGCGATCGACGATGCCGATCCACGCGCATCGAAAGCGGCCCATCACGATCGCCAGGCGGCAGGCCTCCTGCACCAGCTCCTGGTCGTCGCGCACGCGCACGATGACCGAATTGATGCCGGAAAGCAGCGCGTGAACGCGGTCGAGGCGCTGGATGCGCTCCGTGTCGAGCTTGCGCCCGGTAATGTCGAAAACGATGCCTTCCATCCTGGCGGTCCTGCCATCGGGACCGGGGTATGCCCGGCCGCGCACTGCAAGCCAATGAATGGACCCATCGGGCCAGATCACGCGAAGCTCGGTCTCGTAGCCGACGTGATCCTTCAGTGCACGGCGCAACGCGGCGTCGGAAGCTTCGCGGTCCGCGGGGTGCAGCACTTCGAGGAACCGCTCCGGCGAGAACGCCGTTCCCGGCGCAAGCCCGCAAAGCGCGAGACACGCATCCGAGCATACGAGCCGGCGAGTGGACAGGTCGAAATGCCAGGTCCCCAGGCGTGCGCCGATGACGGCAAGTCGCAAGCCGCTCTTCGCCCTCGATCAGCGCGAGCTGTTCCCGGCGCTTGGTGATCACGATGGCTGCGCAGTGGGTCACCATCGCAATCAGGTCCCGATGAAATTCGGACGGGCGGCGCGGTTCGGTGAAATACAGCGCGAAGGAGCCCAGGACCTTCTTGTCCGCGTCGAAGATCGGCGTCGACCACGCCGCCCGCAATCCGTGGCGCAGCGCAATTTCGCGATAGCCGGCCCACAACGGATCGCTTGCGATATCCTCGACGATCACAGGTTCGCCTCGATGCATGGCGGTCCCGCACGACCCGGCGCCTTCGCCGATCGATTCGCCGTCTATGGCGCGACAGAATTCGTCCGGCAGGCTGGGCGCCGCAAGATGGTGCACGTGGGTGCCGTCGGCATCGAGCACCAGGATCGAACCGAGCATGCCCGCCGATTGGTCCTCGACGACGCGCAGCAGCGTGTCGAGCGACTGCTCGAGCGGAGCACCCGTAGCCATGAGCTCGTGCACCTGCGCCTGGCCGGCCACCAGCGCTTCGTTGCGCTTCTGATCGGTGATGTCGACGTGCGAGCCCACAATTCTCGACACCTTGCCGAGCGCATCGAGTTGCGCGCCCGCTTGCGCGAGGATCCACCGGTAGCTGCCGTCCTTGTGACGAAAGCGGTATTGGACGCCGGCACTCGTGCGGACGGGCGTCGATGCATTCGCGGACCACCGCGAGCACGCGCTCTCGATCGTCCGGATGGATTCGGTCGTGCCATTCGGAATACGTATCGGAGATTTCATCGTCATCGTGTCCGATCTGGCGCTTCCACTCGGGCGAATAGTGGATACGGTCAGTCTTCAGGTCCCAGTCGAACAGGCCGACGTTGCCCGCGCCCACCGCCTGGCGGAGAGAACCGAGCGCGCTGTCGAGCTCGGCCGTCTTGGCCGCGACACGCTTGCGCAGCATCCGGTTCCAGACGACGAGCACGAGGTAGAGCACCAATGCGATCACGGCAACGGTCGCGAGGTAGTACCAGAAGCGGGTCGCTATCGGAAACCGGATCGGGTTTCCGACCCACTTGTTGTTGATATCCTCGAGCTCGTTCGGCGCGAACTTGTCGAATCCCTGCTGGATGAACGCAAGGAGCTCCGTACGGCCCTTCTTGACGGCCCAATGAAACTCGGTCGAGTAGAGCGGCGGCGAGGCGCGAAAGTCATCCGCGAGCTGGAGCTTGTACAGGTAGTACCGCGCCGTCATCGAATCCATGCAGAACAGCCGGATCTCGCCCGCGACCTGCGGCGTTGACCAGTGCCTCCGAACGCGGGTACTCGCGTAACGTGATTCCCCGCTCCGACAGCCACTCGCCGCAGGCGCTTCCTCGTTTGGCGCCGATCGTGAAGCCGCGCATGCTGGCCGACGTCGCTGATGCCCGAGATGCTGCGATGGAAGTAGACCTTCGCCTCGACGGGCGCGTAGGGCTGGGAGTACTCGTACAAGCCGGCGCGCTCGGGGGTGAACGACAGCGTCTCGATGACGTCGTCGATGCCCTCCTGGACCGATCGCTGCGCCTCGATCCAGGTCTTTCCCTTGACCTCAGCCGGAATGCCGGTCCTCTCCGACCAGCGGCGCCACTTGTCGCGGATGATGCCCTTCAGCTCGCCGTCGTCCGACGTGAACAGGAACGGCGGGTAGTCGAAGTCGGTGACGACGGTAATTCGCTCGGGTGCAGCGAATGTGGCGCCCGTAGCGCAGGCGTCGGAAAACAGGACGATCGCAGCAACCGTCGCCAGCGATAGCGTCAGGAGCGCGCGGCAGCCAAACCCGCAGCCCCGGTTTTTCGCCGTACTGGTCTCTATGCTCCCTCTCCCGTCCTCCCAGGGATCGCGGTGGAGGCTCGATGTTGCCCGCCCACGATTCTCAAGACAATCGGAAGCATATACCGGAGCCTGCATGCGAAGGGTGTTCGCGGCTCGGTTGTTTCGTTGCAAGCGAATGAATCGACCGCTTGGCTCCGGGTCGGACGTTCTTATGTTTCGCGCTGCCTATTTATCGATGCCCATCACCACGTCGGGCAGCCAGGTCGCGATCTCCGGGAAGGCGGTGATGAGCGCGATGCAGACGATGAGCAGCGCGAAGAAGGGCAGCGACATCCGCGCGATCGTGTTGCTGTCTCGCCCGGTCATGTTCTGCAGGACGAAGAGGTTGAAGCCCACGGGCGGCGTCACCTCCGCGATCTCGACCAGCAGCACGATGAAAATCCCGAACCAGATGAGGTCGAAGCCCGCCTTCTGAATCATCGGCAACACGACCGCCGAAGTGAGCACGATCATCGAGATGCCGTCGAGCGCGGTACCTAGGATGATGTAGGCCACGCACAGCACGGCGATCACGCCATAGGGTGGCAGGTTGAGCGCCGCGACCCACTCGGCGAGCGCGCGCGGGATGCCGGTGTAACCCATCGTCATCGACAGGAACTTCGCCCCCGCGAGGATGAACATGATCATGCACGAGACGCGCGTAGCGCCCATCAGGCTGTCGATGAACGACCGGCGGTCGAGCGAGCCCCCCGTCCAGGCGAGGATCAGCGATCCGAGAACGCCGTACGCCGCGCACTCGGTGGCCGTGGCCCAGCCGGCGACGAGCACGATCACGATGAACACGATCAGCAGCATGCACGGAATGAGTTGGCCGGAGCGGCGCAGCTTCTCGGCGAATGTCGTGGGCGGTTCCGGCGGAGGCTGGAGCTCCGGGTGCCGCCAGGCCCACCACGCGATGTAACCCGAGAACAGCACCATCAGTAAGAGACCCGGCAGGAAGCCCGCGAGGAAAATCCGGATGATCGACGCTTCCGCCGCGACGGCGTAGACCACCATCGTGATCGAGGGCGGGATGAGGATGCCGAGCGTGCCGGCGGTGGCGAGCGATCCCAATGCAATACGCTCGTCGTAGCCACGCCGCAGAAGCTCCGGCAGCGCGACCTTGGAAATCGTCGCGCAGGTCGCGGCCGAGGACCCCGACACCGAGCCGAAGATTCCGCATCCGAGGATGGTCGTGTGCATCAGGCGTCCGGGCACACGGTTGAGCCAGGGCGCGAGCCCCGAGAACATCTGCTCGGAAAGCCGCGTGCGGAAAAGAATCTCGCCCATCCAGATGAACAGCGGCAACGCCGCGAGCTCCCAGGAGGCGTTCGCGTTCCAGAACGCAGTGAAGAGGTTCTTGGCCGTGACGCCGACCGAAAGCGTGGTGAACCAGACCATGCCCACGCCGCCGATGATCGCCAGCGTCATGCCGATCCACACGCCCGCGGCGAGCAGCACGAACATCAGGGCCAGCAGGACGCCGCCGATCTCGACCAAGCTCATGACGACCCCCACACCCCCCGAGGGGGCGCGATTCGCGCTCGGGAGCGGCCCTTCGCGCTCCATGACGACCCCCACACCCCCCGAGGGGGCGCGATTCGCGCTCGGGAGCGGCCCTTCGCGCTCACTGGATTACCTTCGCGCTGCGCGCTCCGGTATTCGCCCTTGGGGCGGCCCGGCGTGCTCATACGTCCTCCGTGAAGTCGCCGCGCGCGTGGCGCTCCTCGATGGCGACCTCGTACGACGGCCGGCCGCCCTTGAGGACCGTCACCAGCTCGTCGACCACCGCGACGAGGAGAAGGAACGCTCCCAGCACGAAGCTCGACTGCGGAATCCAGAGCGGGATCGCGATCATGCCGTTCGCCATGTCGTGGAAGTCCCAGCTTTCGTAGACGAACTGCGCCGCCGCCCAGAGAAGATAGGCGACGAACAACGACGCGATGATAAGAGCGACGATCTCGAACGCCCGGCGACGGCGCACATCGAGGCGCTCGATCAACAGCACGACCCGGACGAAGTCGCCGCGCCGGAACGTGTGGGCCATCGCAAGAAAACCCGCCGCAGCACAGCACCACGCCACGATGTCGTCCGAACCGCCGGTCGGCAGGCCCAGGATGCGCATTGCCGAGCCGCCGATCATCACCGCGAAGATCGCGAAAACGAACCCCGCGGCCAGCCAGGCGGCGGCGTCGAAGAGCCAGTCAACGAAACGGCGGGTCATAGGTTGCGGCGCGGCCTAGACGATGGTGCGTGACGTCTCCTTGTCGAAAAGGTGTGTCTTGGACATCCTGAGGTCCATCTCGAGGGTCTGGCCTACCGTCACCGGGGGCTCCGGTACTTCCATTCGGGCGACTACGTTATGCGGGCCGCAGGTAAGGTAGACGAAGATTTCCGAACCCAGGGTCTCGACGACGTCCGCGCGCGCCGTCACGGTATTTCCGTTGCGGACACTCGCGGCGGGATTGCGGACCGATATGTCCTCGGGGCGCACGCCGAAGATCACCGGCTGGCCGGCATAGGACTCGAGGCTCGAATGAAACGCCTCGGGCGCGCGGACGCGCAAACCCTCGGCGGCAATGGTCCATCCGCCGTCTTCGGGGACGACGGTCGCCTCGATGAAGTTCATCGCCGGCGAGCCGATGAATCCAGCAACGAAGCGATTCGCCGGTTGCCCGTACACCTCCAGCGGCGTGCCCGTCTGTTGCACGGTGCCGTTTTGCATGATGAAGATCCGGTCGGCCATCGTCATCGCCTCCACCTGATCGTGGGTGACGTAGATGATGGTGGCGCCCAGGCGCCGATGGAGCTTGCTGATCTCGGTTCGCATCGCAACGCGGAGCTTGGCGTCGAGATTCGAAAGGGGTTCGTCGAACAGAAACACCTGCGGCTGCCGCACGATGGCCCTTCCCACCGCCACGCGCTGGCGCTGCCCGCCGGAGAGCTCTTTGGGTTTTCTCTCGAGCAGCGCTTCGATGCCGAGAATGTCGGCGGCTTCCTGCACCCGCCTCACGATCTCCTGTTTCGGAACCTTCCGGAACCTGAGCCCGAAGCTCATGTTGTCGCGCACATTCATGTGTGGGTAGAGCGCGTAGTTCTGGAACACCATCGCGATGTCGCGATCCTTGGGCGCGATGTCGTTGACGAGCGTATCGCCGATGAAGATCTCGCCGGACGTTATCGTCTCGAGGCCTGCGATCATCCGGAGCGCGGTCGTCTTGCCGCATCCTGAGGGACCGACCAGCACCGCGAACTCCTTGTCGGGAATCGTGATCGAGACGTTGTCGACCGCCGTCACCGAGCCGAAGCGCTTCACCACGTTCTTGAGGATCACATTGGACACGTCGCGGACCTCTTTTCGCAAGCAAGCACCGCCATCATATAGACCAAACGCTCGCCGAATTCCGCCCCTCTTCATTTCCGCAGCCGCAAAGGCGCCGTCTCTTGACAAGCAAAATAGCACCTGCTAAACGCTGCGTGTTGGCGAGGCCAGGGCGATGTGTTCTCCATTCGTCGACCTATTTTCATAAGAAATCGCGGGAATCAAGGAGGAGTCATGAAACGAGTTGTACGGTGGACGCTGGCGATTCTGGCGGCGGTGATGGTCGCCGTTGCGATTCCGGGTACCGGCTTTGCGCAGCAGAAGAAGCTGGTCATGTGGACCCACTGGGACCAGAACCCCGAATTCAACAAATGGTACGCGGACAAGGGGAAGGAGTTCGCCAAGAAGAGCGGGTACGAGGTCGAGGTGGTGACGATTCCCTACCAGGGATACGAGGCCAAGTATCTCGCGGCCTTCATGGCCAAGAACAGCGCGCCCGACATCTTCATGGGGATGACGCATCAGTGGTGCGGCCAATACGATTTCTGCGACAAGATGCCCGCCGACCTGGCGAAGGCCTATGACGACAATCTGCCGAAGTACATGGTCCCGGTCGGCATGTGGAAGGGCGTGCGCTACGGGATGCCCATCGAGCACGGCAACTTCCAGCAGATGTACATCAACGTCGACATGTTCAAGAAGGCCGGCTTGAATCCGGATGCTCCGCCCAAGACCTTCGACGTGTGGCTCGCGGACATGAAGAAGCTGACGATTGCCGATCCGAAGGGTGGCGAGCCGACGCAGGTGGGTTTCGCGATCCGCAGCAAGGGCGCTCCGGTGGGGATCACGGACAAGTTCCTGCCCTTCGCCCACGCGTGGGGCGCCCGGATGCTGAACCCGGAGATGGACAAAGCGACCGGCTACGCGAACAGCCCGCAGATGGTGGCCGCGCTCACCTTCTTCGGCGACCTGGTTCTGAAGGACAAGGTCGCGAGCCTCGCGTTCGGGAATCCCGAGGACGCGTTCGGACAGAAACGGGCCGCCGTCATCTTCCGCGAGTCGTGGTTTTTCGGCTGGCTCAAGAAGAACGCGCCCGACGTGAACTTCAAGGTGTACGCGCTGCCGTGTGAGAAAGCCTGCCCGGGTGCGGGCGCCCTGTTTCCCTGGACGGATCTCGTCTACAAGAACAGCCCCAACAAGCAGGTGGCGTGGGAGTTCTTCCGGTTCATCAGCAATGCCAAGGACGACATGGACCATCATCAGCTGCAGGGGATACTCCCTGTCTGGACGGCGAACCTCGATTCGGCCTATGTGAAGGCTCGCCCCGACTTCCAGTCCACCAAGGACATGCTCGCGCAGCCGGTGCCGCCGACCTACTTTCACCCGAAATCGAACGAGCTCGCCACGGCCTTCGGCGAGGCGGTCGTAGGCGTCCTGTTCGGCAAGGGACAGCCGAAGCCCTTGCTCGACGAAGCCGCCGCGAAGATGGATCGCATCCTCAAGGACTAGCGGTCCGTCGAACGTCGACCTGCGGTAGCGGCGCTACCGCAGGCGTCAGGCTCGGCGCACGCTCATCGGGGTTTCATAAGCCATGCGCCAGTGGTTTCGCATCCTGTTGCCGAAGAACTACGCGGATCGCCAGAACCGCGCGGGATTTTTCTTCGTCCTCCCGGCGCTCCTGTTTTTCGGCTCGGTGTTCCTGCTGCCGCTCGCCCAGTCCGTCATGTACTCGTTCTACAAGATCGCTCCGGGTGGAGCGAAGGAGTACGTCGGCCTGCGCCTCTATGAAAAGGTGCTCACCGATCCCGGGTTCTGGAATGCGGTCCTGAACACGGTAAAGCTCCTCCTGTTCTCGGTGCCGGTGACGGTCATCCTTGCGCTCGCCGTGGCGCTGGGCCTCAACCGGATCATCAGTCTCAAGTGGCGCAACGTCTGGGCCGCGATGTACTTCCTGCCCTTCGCCACATCGCTCGTCGCGGCGGCCCTCATCTGGCAATGGATCTACGATCCCGTCTACGGCTTCCTGAACTACGCGTTGTCGTTCGTCGGCATTCCGCCGCAGAAGTGGCTGCAGAGCCTGTCGCAGGTGCTCCCCGCGATCGCCGCCGTGAGCGTCTGGGTGCGGATCGGCTTCGACACCATGATCTTCCTGGCCGCGCTTCAAACCATTCCGGAACAGTACTACGAGGCGGCGAGGATCGACGGAGCGAATGCCTACCATCAACTCCGGCACATCACGCTGCCGCTGCTCAACGCGCAGATCATCATGGTCTGCATCCTCGAGCTCATTTTCAACTTCAAGCTCTTCGATCAGGTGTACGCCACGACTCAGGGCGGACCGGGGGGCGCCAGTCAGACGATCATCATGCTGTTGTACGACACGGCGTTCAAATTCTTCCGGTTCGGCGACGCCTCGGTCATGGCGGTGTTCGTGTTCATCACGCTGCTGATCGTGACCCTGCTGCAGTGGCGGCTCTTCCGCAAGCCCGTGGAGTACTGAAGTGTCTCTCTCCACGGCCCTCGCCAACCGGCAAAGTCACTATCGCTGGCTCATCCTGCTCGCCGTTGCCTGCGGCGCCATCACGGTCTTTTTTCCGTTCTTCTGGATGGCGATCACGTCGCTCAAAACCGCTCCGGAGATCCAGCGCGTGCCGCTGCAGGTCACGCCGGATCACTGGCTCAACCTCAACAACTATTTCGAGGTCTTCAAGCGCGAGCCTTTCCTGCGCTACCTCTTGAACAGCGCCATCGTCGCGTCGATCGCTGCCGTCAGCAGCCTCGTGGTCTCGGCGCTGGCGGGATTCGGATTCGCGAAATATCACTTCCCCGGGCGGGACGTTTTCTTCCTCGCCATCGTCGGTATCCTGATGGTCCCTTTCCAGTCGGTTGTCGTGCCGCTCTACGTGTGGATCAACGAGCTCGGCCTGCTCGATACCTACGCGGGCATCGTGGCGCCGGACCTCGTGAGCGTCTTCGGCGTCTTCCTGATGCGGCAGGCGATCGAGACGATCCCCAACGACTACATCGACGCGGCCCGTATCGACGGCTGCAGCGAGCTTCGCATCTTCTGGTCCGTGATCCTGCCGTCGATCAAGCCGGCGATGGCGACGCTCCTCATCATCAAGTTCATGTGGAGCTGGAACGAGTTCTTCTGGCCGATGGTGGTGATCAGCAGCCGCGAGATGAAAGTGGTCACGATGGGGTTGATGAGCTTCACCAACATGTACTTCATCGAGTACAACCTGCTCACGGCGGCCGCGGTGATCAGCATCCTGCCCATCCTGCTCATCTTCGTCACGCTGCAGCGCTGGGTGGTCCAGGCCGTCGTGATGAGCGGCCTCAAGGGCTGAAGTTCCCTGCCGGCCGCCCACCGACGCCGCGGCCCAGGTCCCCAGTGCGGCTATTTCGCCGGACTGATCTGCATCGCGGTCAGGAACGTATCGATCCGCGGCCGGAAGTTGAGGTCGCTGCGCACCGCATAGGCGTAACGATGGCGGATGATCGCCAGAACCGGCCGATCCTCCTGCATCACGATCTTGCTCGGCTTCCTGCACGAGCTTGGCCCGCGCAGTCGTCGTTGATCGTGGCGAACGCCTGCGTCAACAGCCGGTCGACATTCGCGATTCGAGTAGGTCGACACGTTGATCTGTCCGTTTCCCTTGTCCGGATCCCGCGTCATCGCCAGGATGCGCAGCGAATAGGACATCTGCCCGATATAGGGGCACGCATTGGTCACGTAGGCGCTGTACTCGAGCTTGTTGCGGCGCGAGTAGAACATCGATCCGAGCACGGCTTCGACTTCGGTGCGGACGCCGACGCGGCTCCACATCGAGGCGATCGCCTGCGCAAGCTGCGCATCGGAGGGGAACAGGCCCTTCGGAGAATGCAGCGTGATGCCGAAGCCCTTCGGATACCCCGCTTCGGCCAGCAGCTTCTTCGCCTGGTCGGGATCGAACGGGTCGGGCTTCGCGTCCGGCGTCGCGCCGAACAGCGTCGGGCGCGCCCAGCTCGGCGGTCGGGCTCAGCCAGGTCGGACATCACGCGCTCGGCGATGCGTCTGCCGATTGATGGCGAGCGAAAGCGCCTTGCGCACGCGCGGATCCTTCAGCGGGTTCTTGCCGTCGGTGCCGGTGATCGTCGGCGACGGCTCGTGCTGATCGAAGCGCGAGGTAGGTGAAGAAGCACGCGTCGCCGACCGCGACCTTCACCTTGGGGTTGGCCTTCAGCGCGTCGACGTTCTCGCCGGGAACGATGGCCGCATCGATCTCGCCGGTCAGCATCGACGCGGCGCGCGACGAATCCGCGGCGATCACCCGCATCGTCACGTTATCCCAGCCGGTGCCTTGCCCCAGTAGGCGCTTGTTGCGGGTGACGACCATGCGGTCGTTCGGGACGAAGCTCACGAAACGGTAGGGCCCGGTTCCGACCAATCCGTCGCCGGCGTTGAGTTGCGCGGTGGTCTTGCCCTCGGGCGCGGGTCCGGCCGGCTGCCGTCTGGGAAAGGATGAACACCTGGCTCAGGTTGATCGGGAGCTCCGCGTCGGGCACCTTGGTCTTGAAGCGAATCGTGTAGGGGTCGACGACCGTCGTCGTACTCGATGCTCTTGACGAAGATGGCGAACGACGACGGGCTGTTCGGCACGACCAGCACGCGCTTGTACGAGAACACGACATCCGCGGCGGTGAAGTCCGATCCGTCGTGAAACTTCACTCCCTTGCGAAGGTTGAATTCCCACGTCGTGTCGTCGATCGGCCTTCCACGACGTGGCGAGCGCCGGGCTCAGCGTGCGGTCGCCTTCCATCGCCACCAGCGTCTCGAGCACGTGCGACAGCGGGCTGCTGTTCTGCGAGACGTAGTGAAAGTGCGGATCCATGCTGGTCGGCGTCACGTTGAGTCCGATCGTGAGATCGGCCGCGCCCGCCCAGATTGCATCCCGACGCCGACGGCGACGGCGACCTGCCACCACGCGCCGGGTACCGAACCCGGTGAGCACAGATGAACGAACTCGCTGAACATGAGGATCCCTCCTGCATGCGCCCCCCGCCGAAACGCGTTTGTCCGCACAGCGGATGAGCGTCCATTTCGAGGCTAACGATTCCTGCGCGCATCGGTGTCAACCTTGCCGCGGCGACGCTCGCGCGCGCCGCGCGACGCGACGACCCGCGCCTTCCGCCTGTTGGCGCACAATGCTAGTATCGACGCGATCAGTTGTCCGCATCGTGGTCGAAGATTCCGGCTTCGCGATGCGATGCTCGCGCCGCGCCGACCTCGGCGGTCTCGATCTCCCTCGAGGACAGCCGATGTTCGCCCCCGTGGTCCATTTTCGCTGACGACGCTCACCGATCCGACGAAGCACCGCGCGCACAATGCATGGCGCCAGCTCGACTTCCATCCCGAACTGATGCTGCAGCCGGTGTCGCATGGGGCGACGCGTGGGTGCGCTCGCCCGACTGCGCCGCGGTACCGACCCGTGCGCACGAGCGCGTCGCTCGCAGGCTTTCACTACGCCGCAGCTGTGCTGGCTTCGCGCGCCGGAGGATTCGAAGTGCGCAGACGTTGATGGATTTCTCCGAACGCGCATTTCAGATGGGGCGGCGCCCCGACGGCGCATGGGCCACGGAAGCGCTCGTCCGGCTTCTTCGTCCCGCTCAAGGGCTACGTCAATCCGCGCGTGCTGATTTCCGCCGAGGCCCTGCCCTTTCGTCCGATGACCGGAATTCATCTGACGCTTTCGCGCTTCGTCGAGGCACGACGCCGCGGCGGAGGCCGCGTTCCGCTGGCACGACCAGGTGCGCATTCCGCAGATGCTGTCGAATGCGCGGGGTCGCAGGGGCGTGGACGTTCGCGAGCCGGGACCTATTCCAGCCCACCCGGGACCTGACCGCGCCCGCGCTGCGCACTGCGAGATCGTCTACCTCGACGGCGACCCGCTGGCGTTTGCGGCCGAGCTTGCGAGCCGAGCGAGCGCGGCGCCGGCGGATCAGGCGAACCCTTCGAGCGACGGCGGTCGAGGAGCCGCTCTTCGCGGGACCGCTGCGCACGATCATTCCATGGCGGTGGGACTGGTTCGACGCCGCCGGAACCAAAAGCGATTGAGTTGCCGCTTCGGACCCAACACCCGACTCGCTCCGGATCCACCAGCCATGTTCGCCTCCAAAGCCTATTTCTGCCTGACCGAGATCCTCGACCCGGCGCACCACCGCACGCACAACGAGTGGCACCAGCTCGATCATCGTCCGGAGAACCTGCTGCTTCCGGGCATCGCGTGGGGCGATCGTTGGGTGCGCTCGCCGGATTGCGCGCGAAGCGCGCAAAGGACTGGCGCCCGAAGTACGCGCACGTGCACTACGCGATCATGTACTGGTTTCGCGAGCCTCTGCGGCAGACGCTCGACGAGTTCTTCATGCTCTCCGAGCGCTCATTTCAATGGGGACGTTCGCCGCAGATCGGATGGACCCGGCGGCCGCTGCGCGGATTCTTCTCTCCGATCAAGGGCTATGTCGCGCCGCGCGTCCGCGTGTCGGTCGACGCGCTGCCTCTGCGACCGGCGAAGGGCATCCACGTGACTGTCTCGCGGCTGAAGCGCCACGATGCCGTCGCCGCAGGACGTCTTCCGCTGGTACGACGAGGTCCGCATTCCCGGACCTTGCTGAAATGCCGCGGCGCCGCGGGTGCATGGACCTTCGCGTCCGACGATCTGTTTCCGCCGCCCTGGGACGACGAGGGTGCTCCGCGCTGGTCGTTCGCCGACAGCGGCTCGCGCGAGCCGAAGCTTTCCCGCTGAGGATGACGATCGATCTATCTCGACGAGGACCCGCTGGAGTATCTGGCCGATGTCGCCGAACGCGACGCGGCCTCCCGGGCGTCCGGAGGGCATCAGGGACACGTCGCAGGTCGAAGAAGTGTTCTTTGCGAGCCCGTTTCGAATGATCGTCCCGTGGGAATGGAACTGGTTCGACGACACGAAGGCCACATCTTGAAACTCTATTTTTCGCCCGCGTCGCCGTACGTCCGAAAGGTGCTCGTCAGCGCGCATCGAACTCGACCTCGACCATCGCATCGAGCGGCTGGCCTGCGCGGTGGCGTCATCCGCCGCGATGCCGAAGTCATCGCCAGCAATCCGCTCGGTCAGGTGCCGACGTTGATCACCGACGACGGCAGCGTGCTCCACGACAGCCGGGTCATCTGCGAGTACCTCGACGTGATCGCGGGCGGCGGACGCCTGTTCCCTGCGGTCGACCGAGCCGCGGTTTCCGCGCGCTCATCGAGCAGTCTGTCGCCGACGGTCTTCTCGACGCAGCGGTGCTCGGGCGACAGGAAGTGACCGATGCGGCCGAAGGAGAAGTTCTGGGAACCGTGGCGTCAACGCCCAACTCGCCAAGATCGTCGAGCGTGCTCGATCGCATGGACGACTGGTCGCGAAACGTTCGGCGATCGAGTCGACATCGGACCCATCACCACCGCCTGCGCGCTGGGCTACCTCGATTTCCGGTTCGCGGATTTCGACTGGCGAACAGGGCGGACAGTCGCTCGCCGACTGGTTTCGAGTCGTTTGTCCGCGCGTCCGTCGATGGTGCGCACGGTTCCGTCGAGCGAACGGTGGCGCCGCCGTGCTAGCGCGAGCGTTCCGACGACCTGCTGCGCGATCGCGCCGAAGATGCTTTCGCCGCGACATCGAGCATCTCGATCCGGAAGCGTGTCGCCCGCCGAGGTAGGCGGTTGCGGCGCGCCAAGTTCCAGCGTCTCGATCATCCGACGCTCGGCGATGCAGGCCGAGCCGACCGCTGCGGTCGCGATTCGACACCGTGCCCGTGGCGATGACCGGTGCCGACCCCAAGGGCCGCGACACCGTCGCGTGAGCTGACGAGGTCGCGAAAATCGAACGACATGTCGACGGCGGCGTTGGGCCGTCCCAGCAGGCGCGCCGTTGACGTGACAAACGAGCGGGCAGGTCGATGGTGCCGCCGTTCCACGCGTCGCCGAGCTCGTCCGGCGTCACCGCGACGGGCGACATCGAGGCCGAGCGTCTTGCCGAGATAGCCGGTCTTGCCTTCCGCCATCTCCTTGGCAAAGATCGTGCGCAGGCTGGCGTCGTTGACGAGCGCGAGCGAGCTTGATGTGTCTGCCTGCCGCCGCGAGCGGCGTCCGGGCGGGCACCGCGTCGACGATGACCGCGATTTCGCCTTCGATATCGAGGCCGACGTCGCCGGGCGGCAGCACGAGGTCGTCGTGCGCGCCGAGGAACGGCGAGGGCATGCGCGGGCTCATCAGCGGCTCGCGCCGATACGCGTCCGGCACGGTCGCGCCGCGGAGCTTTCGCGCAAGCTCCATGTGATTGAGGTAGACGCTGCTGTCGATCCAGCCGAACGCACGCGGCAGCGGCGCCGCGAGTTGGTCCGGATCCAATCGAAAGCGACTTGGCGACCGTCGCCGGCGACAAGCCGATCGTAGAGCGCCTCGAGCCGGGGTGCCGCGCGTTCCCAATCGTCGAGCGCGCGCTTGCAGGGTGCGGCGCGATTCCGTCGGCGCGCGACGGCGCGCGTTGAGATCCCGGCTGACGACCAGCAGCACGCCATCCGGTGTTCCATCCCGGAGGGTCGCGAGCTTCATCGGGGCGCGACGGTTCGTTACCGCGCTCGGTTCGCGACCGCGCGTCCGGCGCGCGCGCGATGGAATCGCGCCACGTCTCGGCGTAGCCCGGCGACTTCGGCGCCGGCCGGCATCGGGTGGATCTCGAGGCGATCGAGCGCATCGACCATCACCGAATAGTTCTCGAACGACTTCGCCGGATGCGTGTGCATGAACGGCAGCACCTCCGGATGCGGCCCGTGGGTGATCCCGCACGGATGAAACGTCATCATGCCCGGCCCGACGACCTTGCCGCGGCTGCCCATCTCGCCCCTGTGGAAGAAGATCACCTCGTCGTAGTCGTCGTTGCTGTGGAAGAACGGCAGCTTGATCGCTCCAGGGTCGGTCTCGAGCGGACGCGGCACGAGCGTAGCAGACGACGAAACGCTGGCTCACGAACGTGCTGCGCACCGACGGCGGGAGGTGCAGGCGCGCGCTGACGACCGGCCGGATGTCCGCCATGTTGAGCGTACCGGGTGCAGGTCGCCCTTCCATCCCATCGCATCGAGCGGATTGAACGGATAGGCGATGTGGCCGAGCCGTCCCGCCGCGCTTGACGGCCACTTCCCAGGGTCCGTCCGCGCGCTGCGCACGAAAGCGATCGTCGAGACGCGGGGCGATCGAGCACACCCGGATCGAAGATCGAGTGCCGACCCAGCATGCCGCGATCGGGCAAGCGGTAGTTGCCGCCTGTCGCCTCGATCATCAGCAGATCCGTGATCCTCGACCGGTTCGAGTCGCCACATCGTGCCCCGCGGGAGCACGCAGGTAGTCGCCGCTGGCGATAGGACAGGTGGCCGTAGTCGCAGAAGAATTCGCCGTTGCCCGCGTGCACGAACAGCAGCTCGTCGCCGTCGGCGTTGCGCACCAGGTGATCCATCGCGCTCACGGTCCGCCAATACCGCATCTGGAGATGCCGGTTGCCCAGCAGCGCCATGCGCGTCCCACGGCGACGTCGGTCGTCGTGGCAACGAGCGCCGGATTGAACGCGCGCGGCCAGATCGGACCTTCACGCTGATCCACGCGGTCGGCGGGATTGCGATGGTACATGTGCGTGGCGGCGCCGTAAAAGCCGTCCCGCCCGATTTCGCGTTCGAAGGAATTCTCCGGGATGTCGGCGTGCGCCTGGCGCGCGGCATCGCCTTCCACCTGTGGTGTCAAGAAGTTCCAGCTCATGCCGAACCTCCATTCGAGACCGCTTCATTGCGGACGCGGCATGCTGAACACGGTGTCGATCACGCCGTAGTCGAGATAGCCCAGCCGCGACAGCGGGCGCAGCATGCATGGTCGACCCTGCCGTCCGCGATCACCGAGTCGTCGATGTGCACGCCGATCACCTCGCCGATGACGATCGTCGCGGGATGCACGACGCCGTCGCTGCTCGACCAGCGGCACGCTCGTCCGGTACAGGCATTCCAATGCAACCGGCGAGCGCTTGACCCGCGGCGGCCTCACGGCCACCGACGGGATCATCTCCAGTCCGACCAGCGCGGCCTCGTCGACACCCGGCGCCGCGACGATCGACGTGGCATTCACTTCCTCGCGCAGATCGTAGGTCGCGAGATTGACGCACGAACTGGCCGGTCTCCTCGGCATTGCGCTGCGAATCCTTGCGTGCGCTGCTGCTGAACATGACGAAGGGCGGCCTGGCCCGACAGGGCGTTGAAAAAACTGTACGGCGCGAGGTTGACGTTGCCGGCGTGTCCAAGGTGGAGATCCATCCGATGGGGCGCGGCACCACCACGGCGAGAAACGGGTCGTGCGGCAGGCCGTGACTCCTTGAGCCGCGGGTCGTAGTACATCGACCTACTTGCGGCGCGGACGCACGGACGTCGGAATGTGAAAGCCACCGTCGACGTAGACGTGGCCGCCGGTGGAATACGGAAGGCATACCCGTGGCAAGCGCGGCGACCGTCTTGCCGACGTCGCTCCGGAAGCCCGAGCCGCGGAATCGGAAACTGGCCGTCGGCGATCAGCTCCTCGTACATCGCCCACGCGTCGCGGCTCATCTCCGTCTTGTTGATCCCCGGGCGGATCTCGTAGGTGCGAATGCCGTGCTTGCCGAGGCGCAAGCGCGAACATCTGCGACATCAGCGCGAGGCAGGTCTTGGAGAACGCGTACTCGGGCGAATCGGTGCGGGCACGCCCCACCGCAGCCGGACGAAATCGTGATGATGCTGCGCTCGACCGGCCGGTCCGCGTCTCCTTCGGCGACCATGCGCCGCGCGATTTCCTGCGTGAGGAAGAACGTGCCGCGCAGATTCACCGCCATCACGTTGTCGAAATCGCGTGGCGTGACATCGAGCAGATCCTGGCCGCGCGTGCCCGACAGCACCCCGGCGTTGTTGACGAGGCAATCCACGGTGCCGAACGCCGCGAAGATGCGGTCGACGAGCTGCGCCACGGCGGTCGATGTCGGCGATGTCGCCGACCACCATTGCGCGCCGCGCAGCGCGCTGTCGCTCACCTCGGCCAAGCGTCTCGCGGCCGGCATCGTCCGCGAGGTCGACGACTACGACGTCGAAGCCGGCCTCGGCCAGCGCGACGGCGCACGCCTGGCCGATCCCGCGCCGCCCGCCGGTGACCACGGCGACGGGACGACGGCCGCCGAGTCTTGCGGGACGCATCGAGGGTCGCTATGCAGTGGGTGGAGGCCGGCATCACGTGCGGAACGGTCAACGAGGGATGCCGACCGTGATGCCGCCGTCGACCGGCATGTCCATGCCGGTGATGAAGCGCGACTCGTCGGACGCGAGAAAGAGCACGGCGTCGGCGATCTCGGCTGGCGGTGGCGACGCGGCCCATCGGGGTCCTGGCGCCCGTCGTCTGCACGTAGGGCTGCCCGGCGTTCAATTCGGTGGGGACCACCCCGGGACAGACGGTATTGACGCGAATGCCGGCGGCGGCGAACTCCAGCGCCGCCACCTTGGTGAGCCCACGCACGCCCCACTTGCTCGCGCAGTACGCCGCCGAGCCGACTCCGCGCAGCGCGGCGTTGGACGCGATGTTCACGATCGACCGCCACCGCGGCGGCGCATGATCGGCGCCACGGTCTTGATGCCCAGCATGCGGCCCCGTCAGGTTGACCGCCATCACGCGGTTCCAGTCCTCCGAGATCGACGTTTTCGATGCCGGTCCTGACGTTGATGCCGGCGTTGTTCACCAGAACGTCGATCCCGCCGCGCCACGCCTCGACCTGCCGCGCCATCGCACTGCCATTGGGCGAGTCGACGTCACGTCGAGGTGGACGAAAATCGCCGAGCCGCCGGCATCGACGATCTCGTCGCCGATGCCTGGCCGCGATCGTCGAGCAGATCGCAGACGACCACGGTGGCGCCCTCCCCGCCAATCACGCGACTCGCGGTCGCGCCTATGCCCCGACTGGCGCCGGTAATGACTGCGATCCTGCCGTCCAGTCGCGCCATGGTCGAACCCCGGTCTGCTAGGGCCTTTGCCCTTCAAGTCCGTGATACGGACCAAACGCCAACGTGCGGACAATGGTAGGGAGATAGGTGACCGGGTCAAGGCATCGCCCGTCGACCGGCGGAAGGCGTTCGCCGCTCATCGCGTTCGCCTTCGACCCTTCCGCACGTGCCGAGCCAGCCGGGATGATCGGAGCGCAGACAGAATCTCCTCGATCTCCCGCGCCCGTTGCCTCAGGACGGCAGCACCGTCTTGATCATCCCGGACTTGGTCACGCGGCCGGTATGCGCTCCGACGCTCAGGCCGGCGGCGACGCGACCCGAGCGCGTCCGGATCGGGACGGCGATCGCGCGCAGGCCTTCCTCGATCTCCTGGTCGATCAACGCGTAACCCGCTTCACGCACGTCGCGCAATGACGCGCCGCAGCCGTTTTTCGTCCGTCAACGTGTATCGCGTGTACGCGTGCCGCACGCCGTGCCTGAAGAACGCGTCGAGCTCGGCGTGTCGACAGTCCGGCAAGCAGTACGCGCCCGATCGAAGTGCAGAACGCCGGCAGCCTGCGATCCCAGGTTCACCTGCAGGCTCATCATGTGCTTCGGAGCGGCCCGCGCGATGTACATGACGTCGCCCTTGTCGAGCACGCCCATCGAGCAGGACTCGTTCAGCGTGTCGACCACGGCGCGCATGCTGGCTTGCGCGGTCTCCCAGATGCCGAGCGACGACAGGTACGCGTAACCGAGATCCAGCGTCCGCGGCGCGAGCCAGAACCGCTTGCCGTCCGTGCTGACGTAGCCCAGCGATTCCAGCGTCAGCAGAAAGCGTCGCGCCGTCGGGCGGGTCAATCCCGTTCTCTCGGCCACCTCGGCCAGCGTCAGGTTGACGGCGTCCTTCCCGAAGCTGCGTATGACGGACAACCCACGCGCGAGCGCGGTCACGAAGTCCGGGTGCGTCCTTGTCGATGGGCATGATCTGAAAATCCGATTCGCGGGGATCGCTCCCTTTCGACCGTAGTACGGACATTTGACCGTTCACAATACTAGCATGCGCTCGAGGGTGGCGAACGGGCTCAGCTCCGGCGCTCATCGGCCGGCAGAACCGGGCGTCGGCGGATTGCCAATTCCCGCCTTCGGATGGATCATGTCGCCCCATGATCGACAAGATCTACTCCACCACTCATGCGAGCGTCGCCGACGTTCACGACGGCGCGACGGTGATGGTCGGCGGATTCGGCTTCGCTGGGATGCCATTCGAGCTCATAGACGCATTGCTCGATCAGGGCGCTCGCGATCTGACGATCGTAGGCAACAATGCCGGGAACGCGGAGATCGGCCTCGCAGCGCTTCTCAAGGCGAAGCGTGTGCGAAAGATCGTCTGCTCGTTTCCCCGGCAGGTCGACTCGCACGTTTTCGACGCGCTGTATCGTTCCGGCGAGCTCGAATTGGAGCTCGTGCCTCAAGGCAACCTCGCCGAGCGCATACGAGCAGCCGGCGCCGGGATCGGCGCCTTCTTCACGCCGACGGGCTTTGGCACGCTGCTCGCGCAAGGCAAGGAAACGCGGGAGATCAATGGCCGGCAGTACGTGCTCGAATATCCGATTCATGCGGATTTCGCGCTGATCAAGGCCGAGCGCGGCGACCGGTGGGGCAATCTCGTCTACCGCAAGACGGCACGCAACTTCGGACCGATCATGGCGTCCGCGGCGAAATGCACGATCGTCCAGGTGAAGGAGGTGGTACCGCTTGGGGCGCTCGATCCGGAGGCTATCGTCACGCCCGGGATCTTCGTTCAGCGCGTGGTAGAGGTGCACGCCGCGGACAGGTCAGCGTCCTCAGGTACGGGCCGATGAAAGACACTGTGATCAACCGGTTTACGAGGCAGCAGATGGCGTCACGCGTCGCGCGCGACATTCCTGACGGCGCCTACGTCAATCTCGGAATCGGCCTTCCGACGACGATCGCCAATTTCCTTCCGCCGGAGCGCGAAATACTGCTGCAGAGCGAGAACGGACTCCTCGGCATGGGTCCCGCGCCGACTCCCGGAAGCGAGGATCCCGACCTCATCAATGCGAGCAAGCAGCCGGTGACATTACTCACGGGTGGATCGTATTTTCATCACGGCGACTCGTTCGCAATGATGCGCGGCGGCCATCTCGATATCTGCGTGATGGGCGCGTTCCAGGTTTCGGTCGCGGGCGATCTTGCGAACTGGCATACCGGCGAACCCGATGCGATTCCCGCCGTCGGCGGCGCGATGGACCTCGCCATCGGCGCCAAGCGCGTCTTTGTCATGATGGAGCATCTGACCAAATCCGGCGACAGCAAGATCGTCGCCCAATGCACCTATCCGGTGACGGGCCTCGGCTGCGTCGACCGGATCTACACGGACCTGGCGGTCGTGGACGTCACGCCCGATGGGCTCGTCGTCGTGGAAATCGTCGAGGGGCTATCGTTCGACGCGCTGCAGCGGTTGACCGGGGTGCCGCTCGTCCAGGCGGGGCGGCTGATCGACCAGCGATAACTCGGTAGCACTGGATCTCTCCGACGCCCCATGAGCGCTACCGCGAAAGCCTGCCCATTCTGCAATCCCCCGCGGGAGCAAATCCTCATCGAGGGCGCGCAGGCCATGGTGCTCTGGGACAGTTACCCCGTAAGCCCGGGCCACGCGTTGATCATCCCGCGCAGACACGTCGCGTCGCTGTTCGACTCGACGGCCATGGAGCGTGAAGAAATCCTGCGCCTCGCCGATGAAGCGCGTCGAATCCTCGACGAGAGGCACGCACCGGATGGATTCAATCTCGGAATCAACGATGGCGCTGCGGCGGGACAATCGGTGCCGCATCTCCATGTACACCTGATTCCACGTTACCGCGGCGATGTCCCCGATCCTCGCGGTGGCGTGCGGTGGATCATCCGCGATCGCGCGTCGTACTGGAACAAGCCGTGACGCTGTAACAACTTGTAGGCAACAAGTGCCGGGCGTTGCAAATCATGCAGTCCGTTGCGGGCGAAAGTCGCGTCCGGGCTGCCGAGTGCTTGACATGACGAACCTTTGGTCTAGACTTTCAAAGCAGTCCTTTGGTTGATGGCGCGCGGTTCTCCGCGTGCCCGTAAAGAACAATTCTTGGCAAAACTGTCGTAAGGCAGTGACGCAAAGCCTCCGGCCCGGCGTGCATCGTGGGTAGCGGGGTTGCCGGTGGGATGCCCACCGTCAAGCGAGATGACGCGCGGAGTATGCGCGGCATCGAACCCACGTCATTGTCCCGCGACGCACTTGCGGAGGCAAAAAAAGTGGGTCTAATCAATCTCGGTTCATCGCACCTCCCGCCGCGTAGCTCGAATTCGCGTCGTTTGTCGTCGGCGCCGGAGGAAGTAACGCAATCTCGGGCGACGGTCATCCTCGGCGCGCCCGAGAGGGCGGCCAGTGCATTGCAAGACGCGCCAAAGCTCGCACGATTGGTCGCAGACCGGCGGTACTTCGGACTCGAGGCTCAAGCTCTTCGTGCGGGCGCGGAGCGTACGCTCGCGCGCCTGTCCGCGCAGCCGCCCGAACTGGGACGGATCGACGCCCACAGCCTAGGCGATGATTTCGAGCTCGATGCAGCGGAGAGTGCGGTGCTGCTGAGCGCGCTGCTCGCCGGAGGAATGCTGCACCCCAATGGCGCTGGCGGCTACCTTCCGACGCGACACTTTCGCCAATGTGCGCTTGCGTTGGTGGTCGCACCGCTGTCGCGGGAGCGTGCCAGGGTTCTGATCTGTCGTGCCTGTGCCCTGGCGCAGCAGATCAACAGCGAATGGGTTCGCAACCCGCTCGGGATCAAGACCATCACGGTGTCAGGCAACTACATGAGTCGGCGCGATCAGCTATCCGACCTCTCGCTGTGGCTCGCGCTGGGTCGGCGGCGCGACACGCGGACGCCAAGTGTGCCGGCTTCGCAGAGCAAGGACGAGGCAATACGCCACATTCTGGATGCGATGAACGCGCTCAGCTCTTTCATTGTCGTGCGTGTGGTCGGAGAAAAGAACACGATACCGCGCCCATTCAGCGTGGTGTTCGAGGTGACCCAGGAAGCGGAGGAATCTCCCGCGCCTACCTTGGAGCGATTGCGCGACTGGGGCGCGTCGATCAGTCGACGGCTGGCGGCTCGATAATCGAAAGTCAGAGCGGGCCGCGACGCCCGCACATGATGCCCGCCGTTCAGCGACCGGCACTACG
The DNA here is from genome assembly GCA_963823215.1 of uncultured beta proteobacterium. Lineage (GTDB taxonomy): Bacteria > Pseudomonadota > Gammaproteobacteria > Burkholderiales > Casimicrobiaceae > CAIWHR01. The sequence continues at coordinate 18,897 of CAWGKT010000006.1, read as the reverse complement.
CTGACGGCGGCGGAGGCGGGGGTTTCGCCGGTGGAATCGCGTCCCTGATCGCGCCAATCCATCTCACCTCGGTCGCGCGATACGTACCGGGCTTACCGTTCAACTTCGGCACCCTGGCGTCGCGACTGGATATAATTCCGATCAGTTCCCACTCGCGGTTGAAGACCGGGCTTCCGATGCCCACGTCATCGCCCACTGCCGGCGCGGTGAGGTGAATGCGCGTCGCGTCGTGATCGAGTACCTGGCGCGACATCATCGACAGTGTCGGACGACCCGGTGGATAGCCGATGACGTAGGCGCGGTTCCGGCCGTCCGCAAACGGCGGTCGCTGTGCCGGAACCAGCGACGCGCCGGAAGCAAAATGTGGACCCTCCAGTCGCGCCACCGTCACGTCCAGCTCCGACGGTGGGGACGTGAACAAGACCGACGTGATGCGGCTTACCATTCCCCCGATCCCGAGAAACAACGTGGCAGAAGGTGCGCTGGGTTGACCTGAGGTGGTGCCATCGAACGAAGGCCAGAGCAGCGAAGTGGACGTGATCAGATAGGTCTCGCTATCCCAATCCGGGCCCAACTCTTCGCCACGAATCAGGACACCGGCGCCCCTTGGCCGCCCGTCGTGCGTCTCGATTTGCGCGAGATACTGTGTCAGTTCGAGACCGATTCGGTACCAGTCGATCAAATCCATCGACTCGTTGCCCATGAGTCTTACGAATTGTCGGTCGATGCTGGCCAGGGCCAGCAGCTGAGACTTGGCCCCGGCGGCAGGGAACGACAGGGCGCCGTGGTCACGCTTCAGCACGGCGGCGTGCAGCAGGGGCAGCGCATATCGTCCTGCTTGGCTCGAGACTTCGAGCCGCCAGACGTCGGTGAGCTGATACAAAACCTCGGACAGGCTGAAGGCATCGTCGGTGTCGCGAATAGAGCTGGCAGTCCAGGTCGCCACGTCGTCCGGCAGACCCAGCTCGATTGCGGACTGTGCAGCGACCGCGAAATCCCAGAACGTCGCTTCGCCGTTGTCGACTCGTTGCTGCACCTTTTTGAACATGTCGAGCGCGGCACCTCGTGCCGCGTCGGAGAGGCTGATCGCCACTGGCGTGTCCTCCCCGGGAATATCGGCGAGAACGTCTTCCGGCACCGGCACGCTGTCGACATCCAGGCGCCGCAGCAACGACGCCACGTTGATGCCCCACCACAGGGCCGATGGGTTCAGGGCGTAGGCTTCCTTGTACGCCCGGATCGCCCGGATGGCGTTCTGCCGGCTGACCGGCAGGAGCGGCGTGCGGCCGTCCACGTAGAGGCGCTTGGACGCCTCGCCGACGAGCCCCGCCACAAACGCCTTGTCCTCCGTTGTGAGGTCGACACCTTGAACGCTCTTCAGGATTGGAAGGGCCGCCCCCGGCTTGTTTTGGGAGATCAGCGCCAGGGCCCGGAAGCGTTCGAACTGGGGGCGGCGGATGAATGCCGGCAATGCGTCGAGAACCCGCTCGACCGTTCCGTACAGATGCCGTCGACTGAGATTCGCAAGGAGGCGCTCGATCGAAGGAGGGGTGAACTCCAGCAGGAAACTGGTCTTATCGCGTGGTGATTTGATGTATGGAATAAGCTCGCTTTCGCAGGCTTCTTCAAGAGACTGTCGATCCAGCGTCGGCATGAATCCTATGAACGACTCCAGGTAGTCGGCGCCATCCGGAGGTTGCGACGGCTCTTGCACGCGTTCGCCGCCCACCGTGGCGCCCGGATCCGTAGCGAACGCGTTTGACGTCTCGGCGAGCGGTGGCGTCGCGGCGGCCGGCAGGCGAACCTGATGCGCCACTTCGACGAGCCGCTGCGCGTAGGCCGTCAGAAACGCTTGATACGTGTCGTCATAACGCCGCAGCCGCAGCAACGAGCGCAGGCCAAGGTTCTTGTACTCCTCCGGGAAGGTCGGCGACGTGTACGTGATCGGTCCAGCGGCGGGTGGAATCGCCGGCGGCTGTACCCAGATCACCGGCAGAATCGGGGTCTGCTGGGTTGCGGTACGGTTGATGAAGTGTTGGAACTCGCGGCCGGTGTTCTCGCTCGCGAAGTACGCCGGAGAGTACATCGGCACGAGCACACGGCTCCGCTGAACGGCGCTCTCGAGCTGCTGCTGCCAGTCGGTGCCCGCGGCGATGTCGAGATCGACAAAACCGACGCGCGCCGATCCCGACATGCCGCTTAACGTGCGCACTTCGCGCTCCAGATCGCCAAAGAACCGCTCCAGCGATTCATCGAGATCCGCTCGCGCATAGCTGATGTAGTACTGCAGTTCCGCGTCGGTCGACGCGGCGCCGCGGCCGCGCGCCTTGCGGCTCTGGCGCGAGTACCTGGCGAGCGCGCGCTGCCGCTCCCCTTCTTCGGCAGGAACGAGACGCGTCACTCGACCATCGGTCAGCCACGACGTGATGCGCTCCATCGAGGCGAGCATCGACGCCGGCTGCCCAAGCGCGTCCCTGAACGTTGCCAGCACCTCTTCGTACGCGTAGAAGGGCTCGTAGAGGACCTCGACGTCCCCCCAGTACTCCTTCCACTTCGATTCGTCCACGTGCGCGAGCACCGACGCGAACTGATCCGCCGCGGCGTCGCGCGCGAGATCGAGTTTCTCTTTCTCGGCTTTCTCGACGCGCGTCGGGATCGGAAATATCCGCAGCGGCGAGGCGGACCCGTTGCTGCGCGCCGCCTGTACCGACGCCGCCACTGCCCCTGCGCCTTCGACGCTCTGCCGGTTGAGCGTGAAGCACACCGCCAGCACGTCCGGCAGTTGAACGGTGCAGACGCCCGATGTATCGCTGACGCCGGTGCGGCTGTCGATCAGGACGTAGTCGTACTCCGCCTTCATCCGGTTCTTCAGCGCCTCGATGAATCCGCCGCCGCCGAGGCGATCGTAGAAGTTCGCCCAGCTGAACGCGTTCATGCGCGACCCGTACGAGGCGCTCTGGCGTCCCGCGGGCACGAAGTCAATCCAGCCCTGACGATCCTCGTGCGTGGGGAAGCGCCAGGTCAGCGAGGTCGCGTACCTCAGCACGTTCGAGTGCGGCTCGTGAAGGTCGTGAGCTGCCCCGTCTCCACCCGCCGTCGAGGATTCGGGCTGAGCCTCCGACGATGTTGCGGTCGCGCCGGGCGGTGGATCCGAGGTTGATGCAATGTGCGCCGTCATGACCGAATCGACTCCTCGCGTCGATGGCGGCGCGAAACGGAACCAGCTCCACGCTTTCGAGGTGCGTCCTATCGGATGGATCGACGGCATCGCCAGGTGGCTATCGACCGCCGTGTCGCCATGGCCGGGGAAATGCTTGGCGGTGGTGAGGACGCGGTTCTTGGCGTCGGAGTGGGCGCCGTCGATGAAAGCGCGCACGTGCGCGGACACGTCGCGCGGGCTCTCGCCAAATGAACGAATATTGATGATCGGGATTGTCGGGGTTGCTGTTGACGTCCGCCACCGGGAAGAAGACCCAATGCACGCCGAGCGCGCGCGCCTCGCGGGCGGTGACCTCGCCGCAGGTAGCGGGTGGCCTGCGGATCTCCCGCCGCGGCGAACGCCATGGCGTGCGGAAACAGCGTGGTCGAATCGACGCGCATCGAGGCGCCGCGCTCGAAATCCGCCGGAGACCAGCAGCGGGATCCTGGCCATCCGCTGCATGCGGTTCAGAAAGGCCGCCAGCGCGTAAGGCTCGGCGCGCTTGATGCCGTGGCTGGTGCGGCTGATGAGAATGAGTCCGCCCACCTGCTGATCGCGCACCAGGCGCACGAACTGCCGGTACTGGCGCGAGCGCGTGTTCGGCGCCTCGCCGGAGAACGGGATCACGATGAGCTGGGCGACTTTCTGGCGCAGCGTCAGCGAGCTGAGCCAGCGCTGCGCGGCCGACTCTCGCGCGTCTTCTTGGGCGCGGGTTTGGCGGCGCCGGGAATCGCCGGCGCTAAGGCCAGCAGGCAAGACGGCGAGCGACGAGGAATAGCAGCTTGCGCACTTCAGACGGATTTGGCCCTTGGCCTTCAAGGCTTTCGCGTCCTTTTGCGAGGCCGGCGGCTTCTTGGCCGGCTGCCGGCTGAGCAGGCGGGTGACGGACCGCAGCAGATGCGGGATCTCGTGCGCGCCCTTGTTGATCACCACGTCCGCGCCGGTCGATTTTTCGTCGAGTCCCAGCGCGTCGACGAAGCCGGAGAGCAGAATGATGGCCAGAGCCGGCTGCAGCGGCCGGATCCGCCGGATCAGCTCGATGCCGTTCATCTTGGGCATCTTGAAATCCGTGACCAGCAGGTCGAACTTTCCCTTGGATAAACGCCTCGAAGGCGTCTTCTCCATTCGTTGCGGTGGTGATGATCAAAGCCCTGCTCCTGCAGGAGCGCCTTGCGGGCCAGCAATCCGTCGCGATTGTCATCCACCAGCAGCACATGGGCGGCTACTCCCGACTTCACCATCGATGACTTTTCATGGGAACCGTGCGAGAGTAACAAACGCGTGACGAAGAGTCAATGCTTTTGCATCGAATTGGAAAGAGGCGAGATCGAGCGCTTGACTTTCCGCTTTGCGACGGCTACTCGACTTCGCGCGGCGCGGTGTAGCCGGCTCTTGGCGACGATCGAGTACTTGATCGGCTTGCCCTTCTCGTCGGTGATCCGCAGCGGCTCGTTGGTGGCGGGATTCACCAGCTCCACCTTGATCTTGCGGAACTTGCCGTCCTTGGCGGTGTTGGTGGGCGCGTAGCCGAGCGAGTACTGGTTGCGCAGCGCTTCGTGGATGGCGCGGTAGATGGCCGGGAACTCGCCGTAGAAGCGCGGGAAGAAGGACTGGCCGCCGGTCTCCTTGGCGAACGTGCGCATCTGGTTGTCGGCCTGCAGGAAGTCCATGCGGGCGATCGGCGCCCATGGCGCCGCGCGCATCGTAGTATTCGCGCAGCGCCTGCATCAGGCCGATGGCGTAGATGGGCACGCCGGCGTCCTGCAGGATCTTGCGGGTCTTGTCGAAGGTGAGCTTGCTGAAGGTGTCGATGCCGGAGGTGATCAGCACGATGGCCTTGCGGCCTTCGATGTCCTTCATGCGATCGGCGGTGTCGGTGAGGGCGTCGAACAGGTTCGATTCGGAGAAGGCCGCGATGCGCAGCCGCTGCATGGCTTCCTGCGCCTTGCGCTTGTCGGTGGAGAAATCGGACAGGATCTCCGGCCGCATGTCGTAGGCCACGATGGCGACGTAGTCCTCCGGCTTCAGCGTCTCGAGGAATCCGTAGGAGGCTTGCAGCGTCTGGTACCAGGCCTCGGTCCAATACTGCTGGAACAGGTTGCTGAACTCGATGACCATGCAGACGGTCATCGGCGCTTCGCCCGTGGCGAAGTTGGTGACCTGCTGCGGGACGTTGTCCTCGAGGATGCGGAAGTTGCCGCTTGGGGATGTTGGGGATGAAGTGGCCCTTGTTGTCGAGCACGGCGACATCGACGTTGACGACGCTGGCGTCGACTCTTGAAATCCGGCTGCTCGGAGACGTCGAGCTTGTCCTTCTTGGTCAGCTTGGAGGGAATCTTGGGCTGCTCGGCTTCGACCGGATCGCCTTTCTTGCGCGGCCGGGCGACCGTTTCGCCAACTCCCTTGTTCGGACCGTCCTGCGCGGGCAGCAGCAGCGCCAGAGCCAACAGAGCGGCTACCGGAAGCAAAGCAAGTTTTCGCATAGACAGAACTCCACCTAGACTATATCAAAATAGTGACGACGACGCTGCCGTGGCAGCGGAGCCGTTTCGGCGCGTCAGTTTACAAACGTGTCCCGGTCGGAACCGTGTTTCCGCAGGTAGACCTGAAAGCGCTTCTTGGCGCGGCGGATCTTCCAGGCGTTGTACTCGCGGCGGAAATAGCCCATGATCGACGCGCAAGAAGCGCCTGCGCAGGTAGGCGTAGCCGAAAGCCATTCCGCCCAGGTGGGCGATGTCGCTGACGCCGCTGTTGACGTCGAAGCGCGCCCAGAAACGCGATCGCGCCGAAGATCATCACCATGTACTTGGCCTTGATGGGGAAGAGGAAGCTGAACAGCACCGTCTGCGTTCGGATAGAGGACGCCGAAGGCCAGCAGCAGGCCGTAGATCGCGCCCGACGCGCCGATGGTGTGGGTGCCCCAGTTGCCCATGATTCCGTTGAGCGTCACGTCGCAGAGGCCGGCGCCGATGCCGCACAGGAAGTAGTACTTGCAGAAACCGGCGCGTGCCCCAATCCCGCTCGAGCGGCGATCCGAACATCCACAGCGCCAGCATGTTGAACAGGATGTGCCAGATGCCGCCGTGCAGGAACATGTAGGTGACGAGCTGCCAGATGGCGAAGTGCTTGAGCACCAGTCGCCGGCGCGAGCGAGAGCAGATAGCAGATGCTCGGCTCGAGCGACGGAAGACGTAAGTACAGCAGGAACATGCCGACGTTGGCGATGAGGAGCCACTTCACGCCGGTCGGGAGATAGTCTGGAGGTTGTGAAGGATCGATACCGAGTGTTGTACCGCATGGGGACGCTACGAGGAGCTCTCAAAACCAGGATATCAGGATCGGGCCTGATCGTGATCTGCGGCCGTACCGGTTGAGCGCCCAGGCGGTCACATTGCAGCGCGCGGCGCAACGCGAGCCAGACCTGCCAGTGGGAGAAAATCCCGCTGGAGATGGCGAACTCGCCGGTCCACTTCATATCCGCGGCCAGGCGCCAAAAGCCCGAGTGCGGAAGCCATCACGGCCGCCGGGGTGAGAAGGCGCTCAAGGCCAGAGCCAGCCTCCGATTCTTCCCCTTCTCCGCTGAACCTGCCGGCCCCTCCCGAACCGGATTCGAACCACCATAATTGTTACCACTGTAACAGTTTTTGTGCGATACGCCAGTTGCGTTCGGTTGCCATCAAGCCGCAGCTTGCGAACTGTTGTCACTATGAAAAAACTCAAAACAGCCGTATTCGGCACCGGATTCATGGGCCGCGTCCACACCGAGGGCATCCGCCGACTGGGCAATGTCGAAGTCGCCGCGATCGCCGCCTCGAGCGACGAGAAGGCCAGCAAAGTTCGGCGACGAAGTCGGCGTCGCGCGGACGACCGGCGACTATCGCACGCTGCTGAGCGATCCGGAAATCGACGCCGTCCACATCTGCACGCCCAACGCGCTGCATTTCCCCATGGCGAAAGCCGCGCTCGAAGCCGGCAAGCACGTGCTCTGCGAGAAGCCGCTGGCCGTGTCGGTCGCCGAAGGCAAGAAACTGGTCGAGCTGGCGAAAAAACAAAACCTGGCCAACTGCACGTTTCACAATCTGCGCTTCTATCCCGATGGTGCAGCAGATCCGCCGCATGCGCGAGGCCGGCGAGCTGGGCGAGATCTACGTCGTGCAGGGCACCTACTCGCAGGACTGGCTCTTTTACGACACCGACTGGAACTGGCGCATCGACCAGAAGGCCAACGGGAAGTCGCGCGCCATGGCGGACATCGGCTCGCACTGGTGCGACATGATCGAGCACGTCACCGGACTGCGCATCACCTCGGTGTGCGCCGATCTGCAGACCTTCCACAAGACGCGCAAGCGGCCCAAGGGTTCGGTCGAGACCTTCACGGGAAAGCTGGCCAAGCCGGAGGATTACAACGAAGTCACGATCGACAGCGAGGACTTCGGCGCGGTGCTGATATCAGACCAACAAGGTTCGCGCCGCGCCTTTGGCCGTGAGGTCGTCGGCGAGTTCCTTCTGCCGCGCCATTCCGCTCTCAGGTGGCTCAGCATCGGGAATGCAAACGACCACGGCCGTTGGTGGCGGCCCCGCGCAAATGGCCCAAGGTTTCAACCGAGACCGGGCCGGGCTTCGCGCCGTCGGCCGCGAAGATGGCGTCGCACAGGCGCTGCAGCATCGGCACGCCGCGCACCTCGGTCTCGAACAGCGGCACGATGGCGCGGACGCTGTCGTCGAACTCCCGCCAGATCGTCTGCATGTGCTCCTGCTGCATGGCGACGCGGTTCTTGACGAACTCGGCGGCGTCCGGACCGACCGACGCAGGATCGATGACCATGTTGACGAGGACGCCGCCCACCGGGATGCCGAAGTCCTTGAACCACTGGATGAAGCGCGTGACCACCGCGATGGGCAGCGCCTCCGCCAGCGTCACGAAGAAGAACGACGTGAGCGCGGGGTCGGTGAGGAGCTTGCGCGCGTTCTCCATCCGGTCGCGGAAGGAGACGAGGTAGTCCATCAGCGGATCCGCCTTCTTCTTCTTCGTGAAGGAGAGCAGCTCCCGCAGGGTCCGCGCCTCCTCGCGGCTCTTGAGCATCTTGTTGACCCACAGCGCGTAGACCTTCGACATGCCGAGCAGGCGCCGCGCGTTGGCGGTGGGCGCGGTGTCGAAGACGTAGACGTCGTACTCGTTCTTGAACATGAGGTCGATCATGTTCTCGAACATCGCCGACTCTTCGAACGCGGGGTTCATCGTCGCCGACTCGACGAAGTCGTCAGCCTTGGTGGTGATGTCGGCGAACTTGAGGAACCAGCGGATCTTCTCGCGGATCTCCAGCTTGCTGCGCTCGATGCTCTGCCGGGTGTCGATCTCGTAGGCCCAGAGGTTGGGCACGCCTTCGACGGCGACATGCTTGCCGAGCATATCCTGGCCGAACAGGCTCGTCAGGCTGTGCACGGGATTGGTGGACACGAGCAGCGTCCGGCGTCCCTGCCGGGCGAGCCCGATGGCGGCGGCGCCGGCGAAGACGGTCTTGCCCACACCGCCCTTGCCGCCGAAGAAGAAGTACTTCAGCGTGGGATGCTCGCGGAGGTACCGGCCCATCGGCATTGTGATCTCTGCCATGGCATGCCTCCGCTAGACGAACATGATGGCGGCGAGCTTCTCGATCATCGGCAGCCCCGTGACGTCGCGATCCATCTCCGGCACCAGCGCCAACACCTGGTCGCCCAAGGCTTTCCGCATTTCGCCCATGTGCTGATCCTGCATGGCGATGCGGCGGCGCAGGTACTCCGGGATATTCTGGTCCAGCAACTCGCGCGGGATGACCCGGTTCACCACGTAGCCGGCGACCGGCACGTCGAACTTCGCAAACATTCCGGCCGCCTTCTGCGTGTCGTTGATGACCCCGGCCTCAGGGATCACCACAAAGAAGAAGGCCGTCTTCGCCTTGTCCGTGAAGATCCCGGCCGACGTGTTGATGCGGTTCTTGATGTAGAGCAGCTCCTGGAGGATCTGGTCCTGCTCGCTCTCCTTCTCGCGCCGGAGCCGGCTCACCATCTCCTCGTACTCGCGCATCTCCTCCCGCAGCTTGGTGATCTTGTTGATCCACTCGTCGTAGACCTTGGCCATCGACAGGTAATAGAGCGCGTGACCGAGCGGGACGAGATCGTAAATGTAGTAGTCGTAGTCGCCCTTCATGACGACGTCGACGACGGCGTCGAACATTGCGCTCTCTTCCATCGCCGGCTCGGCGCTCGCCGCCTGGATGTAGCGCTCGATCTCCTCGGGCACAGCCGGCAGCCCGTACATGTCCAGGATCTTCTGGCGGATTTCCTGCTGGTATTTCCGGATGTGGCTGTCCGCGTCGATCTCCTGGGCCCAGAGGTTGTCCATGATCTGCACGGGCCCCTTGCCGAAGATGTCGCGCTTGAAGATGTCGGTGAGCGACGCCTGCGGGTCCACGGAGAACACGAGCACCTTCTTGCCCTGGCTCGCGAGCCAGTACGCCGCCGCGGCCGAGAAGGTGGTCTTGCCAACCCCGCCCCCGCCGCCGAACATGATGTAGCGGCGCTCGGGGTGCTGCAGGAACACGTCCTTGAATCCCATCATCGCCCCCTAGAACATCGCGTCCGCGACGTCCTTCTCGCGCAACATGCGCCGCTTCCACGTGGCGATCTGCGGCACGACGTAGGGCAGGAGCCGCAGGCTGTAGTACGGCGGCAGGACCGGGACGCCCAGCAAGTCGCCCATCGTGATGAGGATGAAGAGGTGCTCCATCGACGCGCGCGTGCGCAGCGCCGCGCGGCTCATGTCGTGGGCGGCCATGCCGTAGATGGTTTCGCGGATGGCCTGCAGCCAGCTCTTCTTCGCCTCTGCCTTTTCTTGCTCGGTCATAGCCGTCTTCCTTTCTCACAGTCCGTGAAGGTGATGCTCATGGCTGCTGCCCAGCTCGCGCTCGCGGAGAACTTCGCGCTTCCACGCCTCGATCTCCGGCACCACCCAGGGCAGCAGGCGCAGCCCATAGTACGGCGGCAGGATCGGCACGCCGAGCATGTCGCCGAACACGCCGACCATGAACAGCTTCTGCATTGAGGCGCGCATTTCCAGCGCCTGCTGCACGAATTCATAGCTGATCATGCCGTACAAGAACTCGCGCAGCGCCCGCCTCCACCGGCGGACGACGGGCGTGCTATCATCCGCCTCCGCCATGACCGAACTCATCGCCATCGCCGCTGTCGCGGTCGTTGCCTGGTTTGCCGCCGGCACGATCTGGAACGTCCGCACCGGACGCGAGCTCATGCGCTGGATGCAGGGCGGCCTGCCGGCGCTCGGTCGAGCGCACCACCGTGCGCTGGCTGGGCTCGACCGCGGTCGAGATGGTGATCCGCGACGGCAAGGCCCCGTTCGCCAGCGTGACGATGGTCATCTTCCTCGAGGCGCGCGATATGCCCTGGATGTGGGCGCTCGGCCGCAGCCGCGGCCGCCGCGACACGCTCATCATCCGCGCCATGTTGCGCCGGACCCCGAAGGTCGAATTCGAAGCGCTCGATCCTGTGAGCTGGTCCGGTCGCGATGCGCTGCCACGCGTGCCGTCGGAGTGGCTGGTGCGCCAAGCCGAATCCCCCGGCGGCCTCATCGTCCATTACGAGAGCGCTGCCGGACTCGCACAGGCCGACGCGCTGCTGGTGCTGGCCCAGCGCGCCGGACTGGCGGTGCGGCGCCTTTCGCTGCGCCGCACCGAGCCCAACTTCCAGCTCCACGTCTCGCTGCCAGATCGCCGGCAGCCAGCGCGCGACTTCTTCGAAGCCGTGCATGCCCTCGCCGAGCGCGCGCTGGCCTGACACGGTCCGGCCCACCTATTCCGCCGGCCCGGCAACCGCCGACCGCGGGACCTTTGGCGTCGGGTGTCGCGCCGTAACGCAGGTAGGCCTTGTAGCCGTCCCACCCGATGAGGATGGCCGCCACGAACAAGAGCACGGAGACCGCGATCATGGCCCACGCGCCCGCCACGGGCAGCCCCGTCATCTTCGGGTTCGCCGCGATCGTCACGTAGAGATTGCGCGCCGTGACGGCGGTGGCCGCCAGCGTGGTCACGTACATGAAGATCATCGGCAGCAGGGCGTAGGTCGGGTTGCGCTTCTCCGACTTGAGCCACACCACCACCACGAGCAGGCTCAGGGCTGCCATCAGCTGGTTGGAAGCGCCGAACATCTGCCAGAGGTAGACCCATGTGCCGGTGAGCACGAGCGCGGCCGTGAGCACCATCGAGATCACGCTCGACACGTGCATGTTCCGCACCGGCGGGATGGCATCGCCGATCCACTCGGTGAGCGTCACGCGCATCACACGGAAGACCAGTACGGTGACCGTGAGCACGATTATCACGAACGTGCCGAACCCGAGCGCGGTGCCGTAGATCTCCGGGATGAGCCCGAAGGTTCCGGCGTACATGAGCTTGCCGACCCCCACCGCGAACCGGCCGCCGCCGCCGCCGGCACCGGCGATGGAGACGGCGGTGAGCGACAGCAGCGCCAGCGTGTTCTCTCCGAACATCGCGCCCGCGCCGACCGGCAGGCCGTCGGTCTCGTATTCGAGCTGCCGCGCGGTCCCTATCGAGCCGACGAGGGCGTGCCAGCCCGAGATAGCGCCGCACGCGATGGTCACGAAGAGCATCGGCCACAGCGGCTGCCACGCCTTGCCCGCCTCGATCGCGAAGCCGAGGTCCTTGACGGCAGGCAGCGCGAACGTCGCCGATGAGGTTGCCCGCCGCATCCTTCGTTCCGAGCAGCGGCGCGACAACCATCCCCACCGCGCTCAGCAGGATGGTTATCAGCATGATCCAGAAGCCGATATAGGCCACGGGCTGCGCGTAGCGCCAGATCGGCAGATTCGCCCCGAGGTAGCTGAAGGCGAACAGGAACACCATCCAGAACAGGTAATTCGGCAGCGTCTTGAGCAGGCCGGTGGCCGCGTCATAGGCGGGCGTGCTTGGGCGTGTGCCGTCCGCGCGCGGCGCCGGGATTCTCGGATCCGCCAGCGTCGGGTCCTGGACCGCGATGATCGGCAACTTCAACGACGCGCGATTCGCCTACGCCGGCGTCACCTCGACCTTCTCGCGCCGCGACGGCAAGTTCGTGCATCCGGACCGACGGCCCCGACGGCAAGCTGGCCGACTTCGACGTCAAGTACACGTTCGGCATCGCGCCGCTCCAGCAGTACCTGATCGAGCTCCCGACGGACGCCTGCAGGCGCTCGGCGTCGCCTGGGACAGCCGCCCGCGGGCTCAGGGCGGCCAGCGCTGGTTTCATCTCTACCCGGGCCAGAACGTGAACCACAGGACGAGCTCCACTGGACCGGCCCAGTCAGAACTGGAACTACATGTGCGCGGAGTGCCACTCGACCGGCGTCAGAAGAGCTACGACCCGACGAACCGGCGCTTCGCCACCAGCTACGCCGAGGTCAACGTCGCCTGCGAGGCCTGCCACGGGCCGGGCTCGAACCACGTCGCGTGGGCCGGAGGACGGCGACCGTGCGCGCGCGAACGACCCGGCCAAGGGCCTGGCCGTCACGCTGGACGATCGCCGCGGCGTCACGTCGGCGATCCGGCGACAGATCGGCATCGCCCAGCGCTCGCCGCGCGCCGGCCGGCACGAGATCGAGGTGTGCGCGCGATGCCACGCGCGCCGGGGCCAGTTCGCCGAGCGACGACCTGCTCGGCCCGCTCCCTCGGCGATACCCATCGGCGTCGCGCTGCTCGAGGCGCCTCTACGAAGCCGACGGCCAGATCCGCGACGAGGTGTACGAGTACGGCTCCTTCCTGCAGAGCCGCATGCTACCCGAGGGCGTGACGTGCTCGGACTGCCACGACCCGCATCCGCGGCAAGCTCCGCGCGCGCAGGGCAATGCCAGGTGTGCGCGCGGCTGCCACTCGCCCGGAAGTTCGACGGCGGCCACGCACCATCTGCCACCGCGCCGGCTCGCGGGGCGCGCAGTGCGCCTGGACTGCCACATGCCGACGCGCGACCTACATGGTGGTCGACGCGCGTCACGACCACTCCTTCCGCGTCCCGCGGCCCGAATTCTCTCGGTCAAGCTGGGCATGCCGAATGCGTGCACCCGCTGCCACCCGATCAGGCCGCCGAGTGGGCCGCAGGCGGCGGACGCCTGGGTACGGCACGCCCACCGCCGGCAGCAGCGCTACGCGGACGCCCTGGCCGCGGCCGCGACCGTGGCGCCCGGGGCCGACAGCGCTGCTGGAGACGGTGGCCCGCGACGCGATCGGTGCCGCGATCGCGCGCGCGAGCGCGGCTCGCGCGCCTGACGTCCACCTCGGCGCCGCGCCCTCGATCTGCCTACCAAGCGGCCTGAGGACGATGCCGATCCGCTGGTGCGCCTCGCCGCGGCGGCGGCGCTCGAGGGCGCCGAGCCCGCACGGCGCCGCGTCGAGCTCCTCGGCTCCGCTGCTCGCCGACCCGTTCCTCGCGGTGCGCCTGGAGGCCGCGGGCCACGCGCTGGCCGGCGTCGCCGCGCCGCGGCCGCCTGACCGATGCGCGCGCGCGGCGCTCGACCACGCCTTCGCGGAGTATCGTCGAGGCCCAGCGGTTCAACGCCGATCGCCCGGAAGCGCGCGTCAACCTCGGCGCCTCGTCGGCGCGGCCCAGCGGCGCCCGCGGAGGCGAGCGCGGCGCTACGGACGGCCCTCAAGATCGACCCGGCGCCACGTGCCCGCCGCGGTCAACCTCGCGGACCTGTATCGCGACGGCTCGGCCGGACCCCGGAAGGCGGAACGGGTGCTGCGCGACGTCCGCGCGCTGGATCAGCGAAGCGCCATGCCGAGCGCGCCACGCGCTCGGGCTCCTCCTCGTGCGCCTGGGCAAGCGCGAGGCCGACGCCATCCCCGAGCTGGAAGCGGCGGCGCGGCTGGCGCCCGAGCGCGGCGCGCTACGCCTACGTGTACGCGGTCGGGCTCGACGGACGGGCCGGCGAAGCCGGCGATCGAGGTCCTCGAGCGGAACCTCGTGCGTCACCGAACGACCGGGACAGCCTCTCCGCGCTGATCGCCTTCACGCGCGAGCAGGACGGGCCACTCCGGGCGCTCGTCTATGCGCGGCGGCTCGCCGCCCTCGAGCCGCGACCTCGAGGTGAGCCAGCTCGTGAAGCGGCTCGAGGCGGAGGCCGCCGCGCGCTGACTCAGTTGGCGGGATGGTGAGCACCGGCGCCGGGGCCTTCTCGCCGGTATCGGCCAGCGTCATGAGGATCAGGAGGAACGTGAAGACCCCTTTGGACCTGAGGTCGCGGTTCTCGATCCAGACCAGAGACCCCGTAGCGGATGGCCGCGAAGGCATCGTCGGGCGGAACGAGCCCGTCGGCGATGCGAAGGAGGGGCGGCATGGTGTCCTCGCCGGCCGCGGCGCCGGAGGCGCGGGGAAGGCGCGGCCCTCGCGAAGATGATCCTCGGGAACGCTCACCGTGGCGGAGAGCTTGAGGAGAACCTGCATCCCCGAGCGAGTATGGATCGCGATCACGTCGTCGCGTCGCTGGCCTGCCCGTACACGACCGGAACTCCATCTCCCGGGTTCAGCCCCAGGAGCTTCCGGACGGTGGCCGATCAGGCCTGCACTTCCGGTAGACCTCCTTCCGGGGGAACGCCATGACAGCCCTTCGCGCTTCGTCTCCGTCCACCTCGACGCGGAACGCGATCGTTCCGGATTCCTGGAATCGCCACAAGACCGACCAGCTGCACGAACTCCGCGTCCGGGGTCTCCCCGGTCCCGCACCCCGCCATTCGAGAGCCCATTCACGCTCTGGACGCGACCGGGAACAAGACGTCCGCCCGGTAGCCGGCCTCGATGAGCTCCATCAGGCGGATCGGAGGAATCGGCGTCATCAAGGTCCGGATGAAGTTGGACCCGGTGAGCGGCACGTAGGTGACGGTAGGGCGGTCGGTGTACGACCCTGGGCGCCCAGACCGATGCTGCTGTCGGACCCCGGGGACGATCGTGCTGGAGTTGAAGATGCTCCCGGCGGCCGAGAACGTGTTCTGCAGCTGGTAGCTGCTGACGATCTGCCGCAATCCACGAAGATCGGGGTGTCGGCGTAGCGGAGCTTGACGATGTTCAGCAGCGTCTGCTGCTTCCACGAATTGGCCACCGCCGCGGTGTAATCGAGCCGGTCCCGGTCGAGCGTGGCCGAACCGAAGCTCGGCGCAGCCGGAGAAGCCCACCGCGCCACCAGAAGGACGATCCGCGAGGCCGGCCGAGCCTCCTCTGCGCGGTGGACAACCCTGGCGAGCGCGGCCGAGCCCGGTCCATCTACGGCAGGGTGCAGCGCCGGACGGCGATCAGGCCGTCGTCCTCGACGATCGAGCGCCCGACCGCCACCCTCCGAGCTGATCACCATGCTCCACGCCTTGCCGTTCTCGACGCCCTGGAGCATGAGCTGTCCGTCACGATGGCCGAGGTCTTGATGGTCTTCCGCGCGCCTCCCTCGTTGTCGGTCAGGACCCGCCCCTTCACGTCCACCCTGAGGAAGGGCGGGCAGCGTCTTGCCCGCCTGCGGGGCGCTGGGCTCGCACTTGCCGTTCGCGGTGCACTCGCTGACCGCGCTCACCGCGCACGCATGGGCTTCGAGCCATCATACTTGCCCGCCGCCGCCGCGGAGACACCAGGGCCAGACACGCAGCGTGACACCGAGACCCGCGGCCTGAAGCTTCTTCATCGTCATGGTCCTCATGGCTAGTTCACCGAATAGCCTTGGCGCCGAGGCAGTGGCCATGGCGCGCTTGTAGGTGTCGGCCTGGGCCGCCTGCATCTGCTGGTTCTGCGCCTGCGCTGCCTGCTGCTGCTGCATCTGGTCGCGCCGGCGGATGCCCACCATGGCGCCGGTCGCCGCGCCGATGGCCGCCCCTTGCCCGCGTCGCCCCGATCGCGCCGCCGACCGCGCCGACCGCGGCGCCCGCGCCCGCCCTTGAGCGGCTCGCCGTCGGTGGCGGCGCCGACGCCATCGGCGGCGCGGCCATGGCGCGGCCGGTCTGCTGCGTCGCCCACGCCTGGCACTCCGGCGTGTCCTGGGCCTGCTGCTCAGGGCTCTGGCCCTTCTGCGGGTAGATGAACATCTGCTGACCCCATGCCCTACCGGTCGCGACAGCAGCGCGCCCGCCCCTGCCCATCCCTTCACCACACGGAACGTGTCGGTAGCATCCTTCTTGCTCCTCCTGTTCGGAATGTCATCGGCTGCGGCCCGCCCCGGCTGGAGGCCGGTGTACAGCCGAGAATACGGTGCACCTCCTCGATGGTATGCGGATTCCCCTGCGTCGAGTGGTCAGACTTCACGACCAGCTCGGACTCGACCGGCTCGATGTCCGCGCTGGAATACTCTACCACCCCGTCGTCGCCGGCCTCGACCGGGCGTCTCCCTCCACCGCGATGATGGAGTTGACCGTGACGGACGGCGCGACCGGGATCTCCTGCAGGGTCCGGATGAAGTGGTGTCGGGGCGACATGTTGTCGACGGCCGAGGGTATGACCATGCTCGACATCGCCCCCGGGTTGCGGGCGAGGTCCGCCGCCACCGGTCATGGTGAACGGCAGGCTCAGCATCTTCTCGTGACGTTGGCGATGATGTTGCGCCCGGCGACGAAGCTGCCCGATGGGGTGTGCAGATGAACACGACACGAGACGCCGGGCACGGGTTCGACAAACATCCGCGCCGGAGCAGGTCGCGCGTCTCGTCGGAGAGCTCCATCTCCTCCAGCGGCTTGCTGCTGGCCGCGTTCCAGATCCGATCGCCGCTGCTGATGACCTGCATCTTGACGAGCAGGCCCCCCTGGCTGTGCCCGATCAGCACCATCCGGCGCAACGCCTCATCCTTGGCCTCGGGGTCGAGCCGCGCCACCGCCCCGGCCAGCGCCTCGCGCAGGCGAAGCGAGGAGAGCGCGACGGGGTTGCCGGAGTCGTACTGGAAGAACCAGAACTGGTAGCGGCCGCGGATCTCCGGGTCGGCCAGGAGGCGATTGTACATCTCCATCCAGCGGACCACGCTCGACGCCGTGCCGTGCACGAAGACGACCGGGACGAGCCCCGGCCTATACGGCGTCGTGGAGACGAGCGGAGGCCGCTCCCCGATGACCCGAGAGCCGGCCGAGAAGTCCGAGCGTCTCGAGCTCGAATGATCGGCACGCCCGTGAACGAGAGCGCCAGCGCCGCCGTCGGCTCGCTCTCGAGCGGCACGTGCTCGCCCGCGACCGTGAGCGATGGGGCGTCCCACGCCAGGTGGAGCTCCAGCGGCCCGTGAGTGGCTCCCCGTGCACGAGGGCGCGCCGAGCCTCGGCGATCCTGAGCAGGGCCGTCAACGGCACCTGCAGGCGCGGCGCCACCATGTCCCGACCGGGCTTCGAGGTGTCATCGGCCGGCTGGAGGCGGCCAGGGGCGCACCGAGGCCCGGCCAGCGATACCGGAGCGCCAGCCCGTACACCTCTAGCTCGGCGATCGGGACGAAGCGATACAGCTCGCGGTCGCCGGCGCGCAGGTCGGCGGGATCGAAGGCGACGTCGATCCGCCCGAACGGCAGCTCGAACGTGCCGCCCCCCGGCACGACCTCCGTCCCGTCCTCGGAAGGAAGGCCGCCGTCAGCGACCAGTTGTACAGGTCCGCGGCGATCCGGAGGCGCGGATCGAAGCGTCCCGGCGCGCTCCCCGTCCCGTCCGGGAACAGGAAGGCGTACGCGTAGACGGCGGCCGCCAGGCGGTAGCCCGGCTCGCGCCGCTGCCCGTGCAGAAACGATAGCTCGGCCAGCGCGAAGAGCACGTCTGCATCGCCCCCGGTCGCGACCATCTCCCGGTGGAGCGAGGCGATCGCCTCCTCGGGCCGCTCGTCGAACACCTCGAGCAGCCCCTGCTCGAGGAGCACGTCCGCGTCGACCAGCTCGGTTCGCCGGTGGTGGTGGCGCTCCGGCCGACGTCGCGGAGGACGACCTTGGGATCGGTCCGACTGCTTCCCACCGGCCCCGCGCAGGCCGCCAGGGCCAGACCCAGGGCGGCGAGCCGCGCGAGCCGCCTTGCTCGACAGGTGATCATGGCGACATCCGCGGGAGCCCTTCCCGGATGCGGACCGAGAAGCGCGGATCGGCGTCGGCGGCCTTGGCCCGCTCGTTGATGTGGCTCTTCGCCTTCAAGTCCAGGAACGGAAGCGAGCGATCGAACGCGCCGATGTCGTAGGCCAGCTCGTCGAGGCGGCCGTTGAGGAAGAGCTTCCAGCTCCACCAGTTCCGCCGGCCATCCCCCGCGACGAGGCGCTGGATCGCGGTGGTGCAGTTGTCGGTCAGCGCGTTGTACCAGTGCGGCCGCTCGCGCAGCTCGTTGATCTCCCGGAGGTACCGCAGCAGCAGCCACCAGGGCGTCGGCGGGCGGCGCGTCGAGCCGGTAGACGTAGACGTCCTCGCCGCGGAAGTTCGTGCGGAGGCGCACCACGTCCCGCTCGTCCGCGACCACGAAGGTGAGCTCGTACTGGCGGAAGAACCCCCGCAGGGCCGAGTACTGCTCGCCCTTCTCCTTGCGCGTCTCGATGGAGATGGCCAGGTACTGGTCGCCCTCGAACCCCCAGCTCATGATGGTGTGGGCGATGAGGGGCGAGCCCAGTAGACGAGGAAGAGGTCCAGGACGGAGCGGGAGAGGTCCAGCTCGCGGTCCTCGAGGCGCACCGTGTAGTCGGTC
>CAWGKT010000005.1:0-385374 GCA_963823215.1 uncultured beta proteobacterium | reverse complement strand
CAACGATGCTGTTGGCGATCACGCAGCAGGACCCGGACATCGTTCGGCGCCCGGCGACTTCGGCGACCCTCGAGACGGTGGACTATATCGAGACCGCGCGCGTCAGCGTTGCAGGCCCCTTCGACGGCTATTGGGCCGCGCGGGGCAAGAACCTTCGCCACAACGTCAAGCGGCAACGGGCGAAGCTCAACGACGCCAATACCCCCGGCAAGCTCGAAGTCGTCGAAGAAGCACACGCGGTCGCGGCCGCGATCGCCGAATATGGACGCCTGGAGACGGCGGGTTGGAAGGCGGGCGAAGGCACCGCCGTGCATCCGGACAATGCTCAGGGCCGGTTCTATAGCGCGATGATGGAAAACTTCTGCCATGCGCAGGCAGGGCGCATCTATCGCTTTCGAATCGGCGAGCGCGTTGCCGCGATGGACATTTGCATCGAACATGCGGGCATCCTCGTCATCCTGAAGACAACGTACGACGAGTCGATGAGCGCGGCATCGCCCGCCACGCTGATGCGGCATGCGTACTTTGCGCCGCTGTTCGACGGTGGCCGGATTCGTCGGATCGAATTCTACGGGCGGCTGATGGAGTGGCACACACGCTGGACGAACGAGGTGCGCACTCTGTACCACATCAACCGGTATCGCTCGGGTTGGGTCAAGCGCGCCCGCGACGCGGTGAAGTCCGTGCGCGCCGGTTAGGCTCCGGCGGACCTATCGAAGCAACGCGCGCTGCTCCTCGTTCGGGAGTCAGGGCGACGGCTTCGCCAGAATGTTTCGCACGACTGCCGCCATCGCTTCGAGATCGCCCGGCGTCAGGTCCTGGTGGCAACCCAGCTGGAACACGTGGGTGCCCCATTCGAGTCCGACGTCGTCCGGGAGATCGGGCGTCGACGGCCAGATTTCGTCCCACCGGAACAATGGAATGCCCGCTCGGCGCATCGGCTGGTAAACGCGCTCGGGATCGTCGACGTACAGGGGAAAGACATACGGGGCCGCATCGGGCGGCAGGTCGGGGCGGAGGGGACGAGCGCCCGGAAGCGTGGCCAGCAGCTCGCACATCCTCGCGTAATTTTCGCGCCGCCTTGTGACGATCCGTTGGCGACCCGCGCGGCGGGCAATCCAGGCATGAAAAGCGGTCGTGGATTGCGCACCGCCGTTCAGATCCTTGAAATCGTCGAGCCAGTCCGATGGCGACGTAGAACGAAGTCCCGGCAGCCGTTCCGGCTCGGACGGTGGCCGGGACTCGCGCCGAAACATGTTCATGGCGCGGAACACCCCACGTAACGGCAGGTTCAGCCCGCGCAGCCGGCCGTAGACGGCGCCATGCTCGATCGCGTTGGCGACACTCTTAAGTTCGTCGCGAACAGAGCGGCGCTTGAGCGGAAGGGTGTCGAGCGAGGAATGAGGCGAAGCGCTTCCGGCGGCGGAGACGAGGTAGCCACCATCGCTGACGGGAAAGAACTTGGTCAGGCTGGCAATCGCGAAATCACCCCAGGTTCCGATGGCACGGCCGCCGGCGCTGCCAAACATCGCGTGGGCGCAATCCTCGATCAACGCGATCCCATGACGATCGCAAAAGGATCGAATCCCGGCAAAGGGCAGCGGCAGGCCGAAGTAGTGGGCGGCAACCATGGCGCGAACCCCGTCGTGGGACCGGCCCTCGAGGAAATCGAAACGCGGCATGCCGTTCCGATCGATGGGAAAGAACACCGGTTCCGCGCCGACGCCGACGACGGCCGCGATCATCGTGGGGCAATGGTAGGTCGGTACCAATACTCGTGCACCCGGGCCCACGCCGATCACCCGGAGCGCCAGAGCAGTCGCGACCCGGCCGCTGCTCACCAGGATGCGGTCGGGAATGTCGTCGACGCTCGGCATGTCGCAATGCCGGGGGCCCGAGAGCGTCTCCCAGCCAAACACCGGCGAGGTTGGAACGTTGAGGCGAGTTGGAGCCATCATAGGGACGGATTGCGAGCCCGGTCGGGTCCGCGCCAGACCATTGGGAGGGTGTCGGCGGTGATTGGGTGGACGGCTTGACACGAGCGTAGCTTATCGTGGCAGCACGCCAGTGGGATCGATAATATAAAATGATCTCATTTCCGCGCCACGGCGGTGAGCCAAAGGAGATTGTTTGGACGTTCAAGCGGAAGTCATACGGATTCTGAGCGAGGTATTGAATCTCAAGGGACGCGCCGGCAGCTTCGGCCCGTCGACGCCCCTCCTGGGCGCAGTCCCCGAGCTCGATTCGATGGCGGTGGTCACGGTCATTACGACGATCGAGGAGCGGTTGGGAATCGTTGTTCCCGACGACGAGGTCGACGGTAACACGTTCGCGACCGTGGGCTCGCTCGTTGCGTTCGTCCAGTCGCGTCTTCCCGCTTGACCGGGAATTCGCGGCAGCCGCGGATGGAGGCGTTGTTTCTGCCGCAGACCTCCGGACGATGCTTCGGCATCTATCGTCCCAGCTTCATCCGCCGTTGCGACGCGCGGGGCGATCCTGCACGTGCCGGCGTTCGCCGAGGAGATGAACAAAGCGAGAAGGGTGGTGAGCCTGCAGTCGCGTGCCCTGACGGATCAAGGTTGGTCGGTGCTGCAGCTCGACCTGTTCGGTTGCGGTGACAGCGAAGGGGATTTTGGCGATGCGACATGGGACCGTTGGATCGCGGATGTCGGTGATGCGTTCGAATGGCTGAGCGATCGTACCGGCCGGCGACCCGTGCTCTGGGGGATGCGCGCCGGTTGTCTCCTTGCGGCCTCCGCCGCCGCAAAGTTGAGTTCCGCGACCGATTTGCTCTTCTGGCAGCCGGTTGTTTCCGGGGCGCAGCACCTGCAGCAGTTCCTGCGGTTGAAGGCCATGGGTCACATGTTCGGTGCGGGAGACGGCGAACGCGCGGGAACCCAGGTTATGCGAACGGCGCTCCAGCAAGGGCATTCCGTCGAGGTGGCGGGATACAAGATCCTGCCCGATCTCGCAACGGGAATGGACGCCGCAGCGTTGTCGGAACCGGCCTGCAAAACGCGTGTCGCGTGGATCGAGATCGCCGGCTCTTCGCCTGCGGCGCTCTCCCCGGCGTCCAAGGCGCGGATCGACGCATGGCGAGCAAGCGGAATCGACATCGAGTCGCGCGCGGTCGAGGGCCTGCCGTTCTGGCAAACACAGGAAATTGCCGAGTGTCCGGCACTGATCGAGGCAACGTCTAGGTGCGCTCGAGCGCTGGGCCGCATGAACTTTCGCGAGGAGGGCATGTCGATCTCGCTCGCCGGCGACGAGCTGGTTGGCGTATTGACGGCGCCCGAGGCGCCCGCAAACACCGGCGTGCTCGTCATCGTCGGCGGCCCCCAGTACCGGGTGGGCAGCCACCGGCAGTTCGTGCTGGTCGCGCGGGCGCTCGCGCGGGCAGGCTACGCGGTCCTGCGTTTCGACTACCGCGGTATGGGAGATTCGTCCGGCAGCGCACGCACGTTCGAAGATGTGAACGACGATATCAGTGCGGCGCTTGGCGAGTTCGTTGTCCGGTGTCCGTCGATCGAGCGGTTCGTCCTCTGGGGGCTGTGCGACGCGGCTTCCGCATCGCTTCTCTACCTGCAGGCGACAGGCGATGCGCGAATTGCCGGAGTCGTGCTGCTGAACCCTTGGGTGCGCTCCGACCAGAGCTTCGCTCAAGCGCAGGTCAAGCACTACTACAGCGGGCGGCTTGCCGATCCGGAATTCTGGAGCAAGCTCCTGCGCGGCCGATTGCCGGTCGTAGCGGCGCTGCGGTCCTTCGCAGCCAATCTGGTCACGGCATTTCGGCGCGGCAAAGGCGTGAATGACGTTGCCCATCGAATCCTGCCGTTCCAGCAGCGAATGGCGGCGGGGCTCGACGCGTTTCGCGGTCCCGTATTGTTGATCCTCAGCGAGCGCGATCTCACGGCAAAGGAGTTCGTCGAATTCGTGAAATCCGATCGACACTGGACCGAGCTCATCGAGCGGCGAAACGTGCAGCGGGTCGAACTGCCGGAGGCAGACCACACGTTTTCTTCGGCGGAATGGCGTAACGCCGTGGAGAGGACAACGGCGCAATGGCTGGACGAGGGCTTTGCGCGCCAGGACGCTGCAGCATGAAACGAGTGCTGATGATCGCGTTCCACTTCCCGCCGCTGGCGGGAAGCAGCGGCATTCAGCGTACCCTGCGCTTCGCCCAGCATCTGCCCGAGTTCGGCTGGGAGCCGATCGTTCTGACCGCGCATCCGCGCGCGTACGAGCGAACGAGTTCCGATCTCATGGCCGACATTCCCGAGGGGATGCACGTCGAGCGCGCCTTTGCGCTCGATTCGGCCCGGCATCTGGCGATCAGGGGCCGATATCCGGATGTATTCGCGAGACCCGATAGGTGGATGACCTGGAAACTCGGAGCTGTGCCGGCCGGTTTGCGGCTTGATCCGCAAGTATAGCCCGGCCGCCATCTGGAGCACGTACCCGATCGCCACCGCGCATGCGATCGGGGGCGATTTATGGCGCCGAACGAGGCTGCCGTGGATCGCCGATTTCCGGGACCCGATGGTGCAGGAGGGGTATCCGCCTGACCCGGAAGTCAGGAAGAGCTTCGAGCGAATCGAAGCATTCACGTTGGCGCACGCCACCTCGATCGTATTCACGACCCCCGGCGCGGCCCAGGACTATCGGCTGCGATACCCGGCGGCGGCGGCGCGGATTGTCGAAATTCAGAATGGCTACGACGAGTCGAGTTTTGTCGGCCTGGGTGCCGGACCCGCGACCGCAGCCCGGCGCGGAGGGCGACCGTTTCTTCTCCTCCACAGCGGAGTCGTATATCCGTCGGAACGCGATCCGACCCACCTGTTCGAGGCGCTTGGGACACTGGTATCTCAGGGGACCATTCGGCAGGGCGACTTGACGATTCGGTTTCGCGCCACGGGTCACGATGCGCTGCTTCTCGATCTGACTCGGCAGCATCAATTGCAAGGCATGGTCGAGGTCGTGCCGCCGATACCCTATCGTGAAGCGCTTGCCGAAATGCTTTCCGCGGATGGCCTTCTGCTGATGCAGGCCAGCAACTGCAACGCGCAGATTCCGGCCAAGCTCTATGAATATTTTCGCGCCGGCAAGCCGATCCTGGCGTTGACCGATCCCGTGGGTGACACGGCTGCGGCTGTCAAAGAAGCGGGGATGGACTCGGTGATCCGGCTCGATTCCACGAGCGATATTGCTGCGGCACTGCCGAATTTTCTGCGCGCGGTTCGCGAGAACCGCGCCTCGCGTCCCGACCCGGCACACGTTGCACGTGCCTCGCGGCGCGGACGGACGGAAGCATTGGCTGCACTTCTGGACAAGGCTACGGCGTGACTGTGTAGCAGACGCAATGTCGAACGGAAACGACGTGCCGGTTGCGCGAAATGATCGTCTCGACGTCCCCGGACGGGATTGGAGCATAGTCACCGTTCGTGTTGTGCTTGCGTTGTTGCTTGGCTGCGCTTGCGCCAGCGCCGCGTTCGCGGCAACGCTCGTTGCCGGTACTGCCGACTATCGCGATGTCGTACGGCGGCTGGCGCCCGGCGACACGCTGCTGCTGAGGCCCGGAACCTATCGCAGTGGGCTCGATGTCCACCGCCTGATCGGCCGGCCCGGTGCCCCGATCGTCATCCGCGGCGCCAGTGGCACGGCGCGCAGCGTGTTTCCGGCCTCGGCAGGGCGCAATACCGTCAGCATCGTCGACTCGGCGTACGTGACCATTGCGGATATCGACCTGCTCGGACCGAGTGCGGTCGTCGATGCGGTCAAGGCCGAGGGCACGTCACGCTTCGCACACGACATCACGCTCGAAGGACTTCACATCAGCGGTCACAACGCCAGCCAGCAGATCGTTGCAATCTCCACCAAGTGCCCGGCATGGGACTGGGTGATCAAACGCAACGTGATCGTCGGCGCCGGCACGGGGCTTTATCTCGGCAATTCGGATGGATCGGCGCCGTTCGTGCGCGGGTTGATCGAGGGCAATGTGGTTGTGGGAAGCATCGGTTACGCAATGCAGATCAAGCATCAGATCGGAAGGCCGGCCCTCGAAGGAATGCCCGTCGAGGCGGCGGAGACAATCGTCCGGTACAACACGTTTGCCAAGGACGAGCGCAGCAGCTCGGGTCCTTTGGCGCGACCGACCGTCCTGTTCGGACATTGGCCGCGAGCAGGTGTCGGCGCGACGGACCGCTATCTCGTCTACGGCAACCTGTTCATCGACAACCCGAGCGAGGCGCTGCTCCAGGCGGAGGGCAATCTCGTACTGTACAACAACGTCTTCGTGAACCGACACGGAGACGGCGTCGCCATCCGTGAGCACAATGACTTCCCGAGAAGCGTCGATGTATTCCACAACACGATCGTCGCGCGCGGGGTCGGGTTGCTGTTGAGAGGCGGAGATCCGCTGTATCGGCAGACCGTATCCGGCAACGCAACCTTTTCGTCGCAAGCGAATTCGTTGCCGTGGTTCTCTCCGAACGTCGAGCGCTCCTACGACGAAGCGCCGACCCTGCTCCGGCGACCTGAGGCCAGATTGGTCGACCTCGATCTTTCGCCGAAGGACGACGCGCTGATCGATCAACGGTGGTCCGATGCCGGCCGCGAGGTACTTCCAGACGTCGATCGCGACTTCGACGGTGCGCGGCGCATCCGGCCGATGGCGGGGGCCTATGCGGGCGATGCGCCGGCCCGGTCCGCGCGATTTCGAAGTCTCGTTTCGACGTTGCAGGCAACGGATTCGGTGAAGCCGAAAGGAATGTCGGAATAGCGAGATGATCAACCGCCCGTTTGCGCGAAGGGACTATCGCGGGCGCTTATAATGCAAATTCGTACGGACGCGAAAAGACAGCGCAATGCAAAACGTTCTCCTGGCCGGCGGTACTGGTTACATCGGCTCGCACACCTGCGTCGAGGTGATGGCCGCCGGATGGACGCCAGTTGTTGTCGACAATCTGTGCAATAGCTCCATGGTCGTTCTCGACCGAATTGAAACCATTACCGGTCATCGGCCCGCCTTCGTCAACGCGGACATTCGGGATGCGGAGGCGATCGATCGGATTTTCCGCCAGTACCAGGTCGATGCGGTGATCCATTTCGCGGGCCTGAAGGCCGTGGGTGAATCGGTGGCGGAGCCACTGCGCTACTACGAAAATAACGTCGTCGGCACAGTCACTCTGATCGACGCGATGCAGCGCCACGGAGTCAAGAGGATCGTGTTCAGTTCCTCGGCGACGGTTTACGGGATGGCGGAGAAGATGCCGTTGACCGAAGACGCACCGCTCGGGCCGATCAATCCCTACGGCCGAACCAAGCTCATGGTGGAACAGATCATTCGCGACGTTGTCGCCGCCGATCCGCAGTGGCGGGCGATGCTGCTGCGCTATTTCAATCCGGTCGGCGCGCACACGAGCGGTCTCATCGGCGAGGATCCTGCGGGGATTCCGAACAATCTGATGCCGTTCGTCGCCCAGGTCGCTGTGGGACGGCAACCGCGGTTGAAGATCTACGGCAATGACTATCCCACGCCCGACGGGACGGGTGTGCGCGATTACATCCACGTCGTCGATCTGGCGCTTGGCCACGTAGCCGCCCTTGCAGCGCTGATGGATCATTCAACGCCGCGCGAGAACATCGTCAATCTGGGCACCGGCAACGGACATTCGGTGCTGGAGGTGGTGAAGAGCTTCGAAGCGGCGAGCGGCAGGCCGGTCCCGTACGAGATCGTCGCTCGCAGACCCGGGGATGTCGCGACATGCTATGCCGACGCAACGCGTGCACGACGTCTTTTGGGCTGGGCAGTCTCGACGCCGGCTCGATGCGATGTGCGCCGACGCCTGGCGCTGGCAATCCACCAACCCGAACGGGTTTCCGGTGCAATAGCCTGCGCGACCAATTTCCGGCACGGGGCTTGCGTGCGCAATCACCGGAATGGCGCCGGCCCTCCGTCATGCGACCGAAACCTGAGGGGAGTTCCGGCTTCGATCGGCCAGGCAACTCGAAAGCGGGTATCCGCGGCTGCGCCGAACTCGTGAACCGGGGTGCACAGTCTGCCGTTGATCGGCGAACAATCCCTCAAATCTCTGCTCGGGCCAACGTAAAAATGATTCAAAAAAACATTGCGTTAGACCCGCTCAACCGCATGAAAGCCTATTTGGCACGCTTTGTGCGGTACTGAGAGTTACGTATTGTCCTGTATATCGTCCACGATCGATCAATAACGCTCCAACAAGAATAATGGTTCGCCTCTTCAATCATTGGTTCGCGTCGAACACGCTGCTGCAGGTCCTGTTCGACGCGATCCTGCTGTTTCTTTCGGTCGTGCTCGCGGTGGTCTTCCTGCACCGCGGCGAGCTGCTGAGCCTGGGCGCCGTAGTACCGGACGCATTGCTGTTCGCGCTCACGATGGTCGCGTTGAACAGCGTTGTCGGACTCTACCAGCGAAATCCGGGGCGAACGATCGCCCAAACCACTGCGCGCATCGTGCTTTCGCTGTTGCTGGCCGTACCCGTTGCCTGGGCCATCTTCACTTACCTGCCGCGCGCCGAGGCGTGGAACGATACGCTTCGGCTGGCCGTGCCGCTGGCGTTTGTCACCTTTGTCGCGCTCCGCGGAATTGTCTCGCATAGCGGAATGTCGCCGATGTTTGCGCGCCGGACCCTGGTATTGGGCACCGGTGCGGAGGCGGTGGCCGTCGAGCATTCGATGGCCAATCTGGGTCCGGCCGTCCGGCTTCTCGGTTTTTTTCCGGCGAAGAAGTCCGAGGCGGCCCATCAGGTGGCCGGAAACAGGATTCTCACTGGCGGCATGGATCTCGTCGATGCGGCGCGGCGCTACAAGGTGGACGAGATCATTGTCGCCGTTCGTGAACGGCGTGGCGGCGTGCTGCCGTTGCGCGAACTGCTTGACTGCAAACTGCTGGGCGTGCGTGTGTTGGACTTGTCGAGTTTCTACGAACGCGCCGTGGGCCAGCTGCGCCTCGATTCGCTGCATGCGAGCTGGCTGATCTTCGGTGATGGCTTCCGGCAAGGGTTCACGCGCGCCTTCGTCAAACGCCTGTTCGACATTCTTGCGTCTTCCGTGCTCCTGCTGCTGGCGGCGCCGGTGATGCTCGCGACTGCCGTGGTGATCGCGCTGGAGAGCGGATTCCCGATCCTCTACAGGCAGGAGCGTGTCGGGCAGGGCGGCCGCCTGTTCGACGTGGTCAAGTTCCGCAGCATGCGGCACGATGCCGAGGTCGACGGCAAGCCCCGCTGGGCGGCGAGCAACGACGACAGGGTTACGCGCACCGGCCGGACAATGCGCAAGCTTCGCATCGACGAGCTGCCGCAACTCATCAATGTGCTCCGTGGCGACATGAGCCTCGTTGGCCCGCGACCCGAACGCCCTTACTTCGTCGACCAGCTCGCGCGCGAGATTCCCTACTACGCGGTGCGCCACAGCTTGAAGCCCGGGGTAACGGGATGGGCGCAGGTTCGCTATCACTACAGTGCATCATTGGAAGACTCGGTGCAAAAGCTCCAGTACGATCTTTATTATGTGAAGAATCACACGCTCTTTCTCGACATCGTCATCCTTTTCGAAACCGTCGGGGTGGTCGTGACCGGCGCCGGTGCGCATTGACGTCGCACCGCTGACCGCGGCGCCCATGACTGGCGGGCGGCTCGCTGCTCGAGGTGCCCATGGCGCCCCCGAATCGGGGGGTCGCCAAATCCCGGCGTTTCGCGGGACAATGACCCCTTTCCGAGATGAAACGGCTCTGCCCGCCCAATGAACCCGAACCTCACGACCATGGCCGCCTGGAGCTATGGGATCGCGGGAATCGCCTATGGCGCCTTTGCCGCCTATCTGGGCGTGGTGCCGCGTGGTGGACGGCGTGGTTGGGCGCTGACGATTGCCGCGGGGCTGACTGGCACATGGGCACTGATCGAGCTCGCCTACACGGTGACGCAGGCGCCGCTCCTTTTCGCGCTAGGGAACATCGTCGACGTGCTGCGTGTCGGCGCGTGGTACGCATTTCTGCTGTTGCTGAACGAAAATCCCCCTGCCAGCGCGGTTGCCGGGGAAACGCGGCGCATCAATTGGCTGGTGGCCATGGCCGCCGGGCTGGTGGTGCTGGGCCTCCTCGCGCAGGTCTCGCTCGGACTGTCATGGACGGCATTCGGAGACTCTGGACGCCTCGCCCTCTTCGACGGCCTTGCCTTGACCGTTTTCGGTCTGGTGCTGGTGGAACAGCTGTTCCGCAATCTGCCGGAGGATGCGCGCTGGAACATGAAGCCTCTTTGCCTGGGGCTCGCCGGGGCGTTCGCTTTCGACCTCTACCTTTTCGCCGATGCGCTGCTGTTCAACCGCATCGACGCGGACGTGTGGAGCGTGCGCGGCCTGGTTCACGCGCTCGTTTTCCCGCTGGTGCTCGTTTCGACGATGCGCAACCGCAGCTGGACATTCGGTATCGCGTTATCGCGGCGCTTGGTATTTCACTCGACCGCGCTGCATGGTGACCGGAGTCTACCTGCTGTTCATGGCGGCCGCGGGATACTACGTCCGCTATTTCGGCGGCGAATGGGGGCGGGCACTGCAGGTCGCGCTGATATTCGCCGCGCTTCTGGCGCTTGCCACGATGGCGTTCTCGGGTTCGGTCCGCGCGAAACTGCGCGTGATCGTGGCCAAGCATTTCTTCAGCTACCGCTACGATTATCGCGACGAGTGGCTGCGATTCACTCAGGCGCTCTCGGCGCGGGGCGGACAGCAGGAGTTGGGGCAGGACGTCATCAAGGGGCTCGCCGACTTGCTCGAGAGCCCGTCCGGAGGTCTCTGGCTTCGCGATGCGCCTGGCCGTCAGTTCACGCACGCTGCGCGCTGGAACATGCCGGCCGACACCGGCGTCGAATCGGCCGACAGCGAATTCATCCGTTTCCTCAGCGAAACGGGCTGGGTAGTGAACCTCGAGGAGTTTCGCTCGTCGCCGGAACGTTACCGGGGACTTCGGTTGCCGCTCTGGCTGTCGGAGTTGCCGAACGCCTGGCTCATCATCCCGCTCGTGAATGGCGACGAGCTGATCGGATTTGTGGTTCTGGCCACGGCTCGCACGCGTATCGACGTGAACTGGGAGGTAAACGATCTTCTCAAGACGGCAGCGCGTCAGGCCGCGACGTTTCTTGGCCAGATGCAGGCGACCGAGGCGCTGCTGGAGGCGCGCAAATTCGATGCCTTCAACCGCATGTCGGCGTTTGTCATCCACGATCTGAAGAACATCGTCGCGCAGTTGTCGCTGATGATCAAGAATGCCGAGCGCCATCGCGACAATCCGGAGTTTCAGATGGACATGCTGACTACCGTCGAGCATTCGGTCGAGCGGATGAAGCAGCTAATGCTGCAATTGCGCGAAGGCACGACGCCAATGGACGCACCCCATGGAGTCGATCTCGCCACGTTGATCTGGCGCATCCAGCGTGCCAAATCGAGCCAGCAGCCATCCCCCGAGATTCGGCTCGAGGAGAAGGTTGCCGCGCGGGGGCACGAAGACCGGCTCGAGCGTGTGATCGGTCATTTGGTGCAAAATGCGATCGACGCAACGAAAAAGGATGGTCGGGTGTGGATCACACTTACGAAATCGGGCGGAAATCGGCGCTGGTCGAGGTCGGCGACACTGGCCATGGCATGACACAGGAATTCGTGCGCGAGCGCCTGTTCAAGCCATTTCAGACGACCAAGGCGACCGGCATGGGTATCGGTGCCTACGAGAGTTTCCAGTACGTACAAGAACTCGGCGGGCGCATCGAGGTCGAAAGTACGCCGAACGTGGGCACGCATGTGCGATTGTTGCTGCCGCAGGTTCGAGTTGGCCACCGACGCTGCTGCGTCCGCGCGAAAGGAATTGGCATGACCGTCGTCAAGCGAGGGGCTGCCCCGTGAGCGACAAGACGCGTCGGCTCCTGATCGTCGAGGACGATCCTTCGCTGCAGAAACAGATCTGCTGGGCCTTCGACCAATACGAGCCGTTGGCGGCAGCCGATCGCGAGAGTGCATTGACGCAGCTGCGCCGGCATGCGCCGCCGGTGGTGACCATGGATCTCGGCCTGCCGCCGGATCCGGATTCCGTCACGGAAGGGTTCAAGCTTCTCGAGGAGATACTCGAGCTGGCGCCGGACACCAAGGTGATCGTCCTGACCGGCCAGAACGACCGCGCCAATGCCGTGCGCGCGATCGGTCTTGGCGCGTACGATTTCTTTGCCAAGCCGTTCGAGCCCGAACTGCTGGCGCTGACCATCGATCGCGCGTTTCGACTGTACGACCTGCAGCAGGAGAACCGGCGCCTGCATGCGATGCGCGCAGCCGGACGCGTTCGGCGGGCTCCTCACGCGCGATCCCGAATTGCTGCGGATCTGCCGGATCGTCGAAAAGGTCGCCGGCACGGGCGCGACGGTCCTGCTGCTTGGCGAAAGCGGCACGGGCAAGGAACTGCTTGCCCGAGCGCTGCACGACCTTTCGCCGCGTCGCGGCGAGCGTTTCGTCGCGATCAACTGCGCGGCGATTCCCGAGAACCTGCTGGAGAGCGAGCTGTTCGGCTACGAAAAGGGCGCGTTCACAGGGGCGGGGAGGCAGACGATCGGCAAGATCGAGACCGCCAATCGCGGCACGTTGATGCTGGACGAAATCGGCGACCTGCCGCTCGCGCTGCAGTCCAAGCTGCTGCGCTTCCTGCAGGAGCGGATGATCGAACGCATCGGCGGGCGGGAGGAAATCCCGATCGACGTGCGCATCGTCTGCGCGACCCATCAGGATCTGAAGGCCCTGATCAAGGATGGCCGTTTCCGCGAGGACCTCTACTATCGGCTGGCGGAGATCGTCGTCGAAATCCCGCCGCTGCGCGCGCGCCAGGGCGATGCGGCATTGCTGGCCCACGCCTTCGTGCAGCGCTTTGCCGCCGAGCAGCGCCGGCAATCGATGACGCTGCGCTCCGACGCGGTGGCATCGATCGAAGCACACCCGTGGCCGGGCAACGTGCGCGAACTGGAGAATTGCATCAAGCGCGCCGTGATCATGGCGGAAGGCAACCAGATCACCGCCGCCGACGTCGGTTTCGTGCCGCTGGCGCCAACGAGGATCTCGCATTTCTCAACCTGCGCACCGTACGGGACGAAGCGGAGAAACGTGCCGTCATCACCGTGCTTGCCCGGGTGAACGGCAACATCGTCAAGGCGGCGGAAATCCTTGGCGTCAGCCGGCCGACACTGTACGACATCATGCACAAATTCGGTCTCAAATAGATGCGGCGGCGAGAGTCCAATGCAGGCGATCGACATGAAGACTGGGCGAACGATTAGAGAAGCGACAGTCGTGGCCATGGTTGCGCTGCGCTCTCTGTCCGGATGTGCCGACAAGCCCGAGGCGTTGGTGGCATCGGCGAAGGAGTATCTTGCCAAGAACGACCGCAACGCGGCGATGATCCAGCTCAGGAACGCGCTGCAGATGAACCCCGATCTGGCCGAGGCGCGCTTCCTGCTGGGCAAGTCGATGCTCGAAACGGGTGAGTCCTGCGGGCGCGAAAAGGAGCTGCGCAAGGCGCGCGAACTCAAGTACGCCGCCGACCAGGTCGTTCCGGGCTCGCGCGCGTGCTACGTGTCGCGCGGCGAGTACAAGAAGATGGTCGACGAATTCGGCAGGACCGATGTTGACGACGCCGGAGGCCAACGCCGAGCTGCAGACGTCGCTCGGCCGGGCGCGAATGGCGACCGGCAATGTCGAGGATGCCGAGCCGCGACTTTGCCGCGGCGCTGGCCGCCAGCCCGATTATCCGCCCGCCTTGCTCGGCGAGGCGCGGCTGAAGGCGGCCGGCCGGGCGACCTGCCGCGGCGCGCTGGCGCTCGTCGAAGCGGCGCTGGCCAAGTCCCGACGCTCACCGACGGCTGGCAGCTCAAGGGCGACATCGCGGGCGGCCCAGGAGCAGATCGACGATGGCGCTCGCCGCCTATCGCAAGGTGATCGACGACGAAGCCGGACGACGCTGACTGGCGCATTACATGATGGTGTCCCTGCTGATCGCGGCAGGGCAAGACTCGAAGAAGCGGGCAAAGCAGCTCGCGGCGATGAAGAAGGTGGCGCCGAAGCAATCCGCAGACGCTCTATCTGCAGGCGTTGTTGGCGTATCGCGAAAAGAACTTCGTCGCCGCGCGCGAGGCCATCCAGCTGCACCTCAAGGCGGCGCCCAACAGCCTGCTGGGCCTGCTGCTCGGTGCACAGATCGATTACCGGCTCGGGTCCTATGCCCAGGCCGAGGCCGCTCTCGACGCCATACTGCAACGCGCTCCGAACCAATGCCTGGCGCGCCGACTGCTGGTCCAGATCGTACCTGCGCGAAGGCAAGCCCGCCAAGGCGCTGGAAGCGCTGCAAGCCGATGCTGCAGGACGAGAAGCTCGATTCGGACACGCTGGCGCTCGCCGGCGAGGTCTACGTCCAGAACGGTGATCGCGCTGCGGCCGCACGCTACTTCGAGAAGGCGGCGGCGCTCGATCCCAAGAACACGGGCAAGCGCACTGCGGTCGGCGCTCTCGCACCTGCGCCGAAGGGCGAGAGCGAGCGGGCCTCGAGGAACTGGAAGCGGTCGCGGCCGAAGACACCGGGATCCGGGCGGACCTTGCGCTGGTCGCGATCAACATCCGGCAACGGAAGTTCGACGCGGCGCTGGCCGCGGTCGCCGCGATCGAAAAGAAGCAGCCGGACAAGCCTCTGTCGCACAACCTGCGCGGCGCGGTGTTGCTCGCGAAGGGCGATGTCGCGGGCGCGCGGCGCAGCTTCGAACGCGCGCTGGCGCATCGACCCGGCGTACTTCCCGGCGGCCACGAACCTGGCGCGCCTGGACCTGCGGACAAGAAGCCGGAGGACGCGAAGAAGCGCTTCGAAGCGGTCCTGGCCAAGGATCCGAAGAACGCGCAGGCGCTCCTCGCGATCGCCGACGCTGCGTGCTCGAAGCCGGCGGATCGCCGGACGAAGTCGCGGCGTTGATCGAGCAAGGCGGTCGCCGCAAATCCGACCGACCCGGAGCCGCGGCTCGCGCTGATCTCGCATCTGCCTGCGCAGCAAGGAACCCAAGAAGGCGGTCGCCGCGGCGCAGGACGCGCTCGCCGCGTTGCCGGACCGACCCGGATACTTCTGGACGCCGCCGGCCAGGCGTATCGTGCCGCCGGCGACACCAATCAGGCGATCGCGACGTACAACAAGCTCGCCCAGCTGCGCCCGGAGTCGCCGCTGCCGCTACATGCGCATGGCCGAAATCCAGATCGCCGCCAAGGACAATGCGGCCGCGCTCGAGAGCCTGCGCAAGGCGCTGGCGATCAAGCCGGACCTCGTCGAAGCGCAGCGCATGCTCATCGCGCTCGATTCTCGGCCGGGCGCGTCAAGGAGGCGCTGGCGTGCCGCGCGCGACGTGCAGAAGCAGCGCCCGAACGAGTCGATCGGTTACCTCCTCGAGGGCGACATCTACGCTCGACAGAAGGCGTGGACCGAAGCGATCGCCGCCTATCGCAACGGCTTGAAGAAGGTCGGGCACGACGGATCTTGGCGATCAGGTTGGCCGCGCGCTTGCGCGCAGGCAAGGGCAGTGACGCCGAGGCGGACAACTTCGCCGCATCGTGGCTCAAGGACCATCCGAAGGATCGCGCGTTCCGGCACTATCTGGCGCAGTCGGCGATCGAAGAAGAAGGACTACGCCGGGCGCGAGCCAAGCAGTACAAGGCGATGCTCGAGGTCGCAGCCGAACGATGCGCTGGCGCTCAACAACCTCGCCTGGGTCGCCGGTCAGCTGAAGGACCCGAAGGCGCTCGAGTATGCGGAAAAGGCCGACAAGCTCGCGCCGAATAACCCGGCGATCCTCGACACCTACGGCATGCTGCTCGTGGAAAAGGGCGACACGGCGCGCGGTGTCGAGATGCTGCAAAAGGCCGTCGGCGCTCGCGCCCGAACGCCGCGCGATTCGCCTCAACCTTGCCCGGGCGCTGATCAAGGCCGGGCAGAAGGAGGCCGCGAAGAAGGAGCTGGACGCCCTCGCGAAGCTCGGGCGACAAGTTCGCCGAGCCAGGCCGAGGTCGCGAAGCTGATGCAGAGCCTCTGATCGACGAGCCGAGCGCAATACGGCCTGCGCGGCGACCGTGCCGAAGCGTGCCGTAGATGGCGAATCGTAATCCGAAGGGAACGACAACAAGCATGACTACCGTTGCCGTTGTTGGTCTTGGCTACGTCGGCTTGCCGCTGGCCGTGGAATTCGGCAAGAAGCACCGGACGATCGGCTTCGACCTGTCGCGGGAAAAGGTCGCGAGCTACCGCCGCCACGTCGATCCGACGGGCGAGGTCACGACCGACGAACTGCGGGCGGCGACGCTGCTTTCCGTCGGCACCGACCCGGCCGCGCTGTCCGACGCGGATTTCATCATCGTCGCGGTCCCGACGCCGGTCGACGACGCGCACCAGCCGGACTTCGGCCCGCTGCTCGGCGCGTCGCAAGCGGTCGGCGCGCACATGAAGCGCGGCGCGACGGTCGTCTACGAATCGACCGTGTACCCCGGAGCCACCGAAGAGATCTGCATTCCCGTCCTGGAGAAGCATTCCGGGATGAAATGGATGACCGATTTCCACGTCGGCTACTCGCCGGAGCGCATCAATCCCGGCGACAAGGAGCGCACGCTGACGAAGATCACCAAGGTCGTGTCGGGCGATACGCCGGAGACGCTGGAGCGGGTCGCGCAGATGTACGGCAGCGTGGTGACGGCCGGCGTGCACCGCGCCTCCAGCATCAAGGTGGCCGAGGCGGCGAAGGTGATCGAGAACACGCAGCGCGATCTCAACATCGCGCTGATGAACGAGCTGGCGATCATCTTCGACCGGCTGGGAATCAACACGATGGAAGTGCTGCGCGCGGCCGGAACGAAGTGGAACTTTCTGCCGTTTCGTCCCGGGCTTGTCGGCGGACACTGCATCGGCGTCGATCCGTACTACCTGACGCACAAGGCGGAGATGGTCGGCTATCACCCGGAGGTGATCCTCGCCGGCCGGCGCATCAACGACGGGATGGGCAAGTTCGTCGCGGAACAGACCGTCAAGCATCTGGTGCGCAACGGCTGGCAGGTGAAGGACGCGCCGGTGATCGTGCTCGGTCTCACGTTCAAGGAGGATTGCGCGGACCTGCGCAATTCCCGCGTCATCGACGTGATCCGCGAGCTGCAGTCGTACGGCGCCGAAGTGCTGGTGCACGACCCGGTTGCCGCGCCGGAGGAGGCGTTGCACGAGTATGGAGTGAAGCTCGTGCCGTGGGAACGACTGCCCAAGGCGGCGGCGATCGTGGCCGCCGTCGCGCATCGCGCGTTCAAGGCCCGGCCGACCTCCGACTATCTCGAGCGGCTGTTGCCGAAGGCCGTCGTCGCCGACGTGAAGAGCCAGTTCGATGCCGGCGAACTCATCGGCAACGGTGTCACGGTGTGGCGGCTCTGAGCTCGACTCTCCGATGACCGCCCTCGACAACGTGCGCGACCGCTTGACGGCGAAACCGCTGCGCTGGCTCGTGACCGGCAGCGCGGGCTTCATCGGTTCGCACCTGGTGCAGGCGTTGCTCGACCTCGATCAGACGGTCGTCGGATTGGACAATTTCGCCACGGGGCACCGGCGCAATCTCGACGAGATTCGCGCGAGCGGTGACCGGAGAGCGATGGAGCCGCCACCACTTCATCGAAGAGGATATCCGCGATCCCGACGCCTGCAGGATCGCGTGCCGGGGCATCGATGTCGTGCTGCACCAGGCGGCGCTGGGATCCGTTCCCCGATCGCTCGACGATCCGATCGCGACCAACCAGTCGAACATCGACGGCTTCCTCAACGTTCTGGTCGCGGCCCGTGACGCCGGCGTGCGGCGATTCGTCTACGCGGCGTCCAGCTCGACCTATGGCGACCACCCCGGCGTTGCCCAAGGTCGAGGATGCCATCGGTCGGCCGCTCTCGCCCTACGCGGTCACGAAGCTCGTCAACGAACTCTACGCCGAGGTGTTCGCGCGCTGTTACGGCGTGCAGTCGATCGGCCTGCGCTACTTCAACATCTTCGGCGCGCGACAGGATCCGGACGGCGCGTACGCGGCGGTCATCCCACGCTGGATCCGCGCGATGCTCGTCGGCGAGGAGGTGGCGATCAACGGCGACGGCGAGACGAGCCGCGACTTCTGCTTCGTCGACAACGCCGTTCAGGCGAACCTGCTGGCCGCGCTCACCGATGACCCGGCGGCGATCAACCAGGTCTACAACGTCGCCGTCGACGATCGCACGTCGCTCAATCGCCTCTTTCAACTGCTGCGCGACGCGATCGCGACACGATTTCCCGAGCTGGCCGCCGTGAAGCCTGCCTACCGCGACTTCCGTCCAGGCGACGTCCGCCACTCGCAGGCCGACATCGGCAAGGCGCGTCGTCTCCTCGGCTATGCGCCGACGCATCGGCTGGTCGACGGCATCCACGCGGCGATGCCATGGTATCTGGCCCACTTCGGCGCCGCGCCGGAGCGCGAGGGCCGGGTGGCCGCCGGCACGACGTGATGGCCTCCGAACCTCGGCGATGGAACTGGATCGTGCACGACCCGCGCAGGGTCGTCGTGCATGACCTGCCCTCGCGCTGCTGTGCGTTGCAGCGCGACCCGCCCATGCGGATTTCGATGGAGACCCGAGCCGACTGATTGCCACACTGCGCGCCGAGGCTCGCGCGTACGAACACGGCGAGGGTGTGCCCAGGGACCCCGTGCGCGCCGTCAAGCTTTACTGCGAGGCGGCCCGGCTGGGGGATGCCGAGGCCCAATTCAGTCTCGGCTGGATGTACGCCAACGGACGCGGCATGCCGCGTGACAACCGAATGGCATCGCTCTTCTTCGGCATCGCGGCGGCCCAGGGCCACGAGTACGCGCAGAAGATGCTCGCCTTTGTCGGTCCGTCCGCCGCCGACCTGCCCGAATGCATGCGCGATCCGACGCCGCCGCCGGCGGTCGAGACCGTTGTCGCGGAAGTCGAAGACGATGTTCGTCGCGACGACGCCCGAGCAGAAGAAGGCAGCCGATCTCGTGCGCAAGCTCGCCCCCGAGTACCGCATCAGCCCGCAGTTCGCGCTCGCCATCATTCGCGCCGAGTCCAACTTCGATCCGAACGCGCGTTCGCCCAGGAACGCGCAGGGCCTGATGCAGCTGATACCCGAGACGTCGGCGCGGTTCAACGTCAAGAAGCCGTTCGATCCGGCGCAAAACATCCGTGGCGGGCTCGCCTATCTGCGCTGGTTGCTCGCCTATTTCATGGGTGACGTCACGCTGGTCGCCGCTGCGTACAACGCCGGCGAAGGGACCGTCGAACGTTACCGAGGCGTTCCCCCGTATGCGGAAACCCGCGCGTACGTGCAGAGAATCCGGCGCTATTTCCGGAAGGACGAGCATCCCTTCGATGCCACGGTCACCGACCCCTCGCCCGAGCTTGCCGCGCATCCGAGCCGTGACGTCGCGCTAGAGCGTCGCCATGCTCTCGCGTCGATTGGTATCCACTCGCTTTCTTGCGCGCGCCGCAACTTTGCTTGCGTTCCTGCTGCTCGCG
Source organism: uncultured beta proteobacterium (assembly GCA_963823215.1). Taxonomy (GTDB): domain Bacteria; phylum Pseudomonadota; class Gammaproteobacteria; order Burkholderiales; family Casimicrobiaceae; genus CAIWHR01. The sequence goes on along the minus strand of CAWGKT010000005.1, from coordinate 365,765 downwards.
CCCGGCCACCGCGTCTACGCCGGTCTGCCCGAAGCCGTCGCGCGCGTGAAGCCGTCCGTCGTCGCAGTCGGCACGTTCCAGAAAACACGGAGCCCGCCCTTCGTTTTTCGCGGCACGGGGTTCGCGGTCGACGACGGGACGCTGGTCGCGACCAACGCACACGTTGTAACGGAGGTCCTGCAGATCGAGAATAGCGAAACGATGATGGTCCTGGTGCACGTGCCCGGGTCGCGGGAGCCGCAGCCACGGGAGGCGAAGGCGGTCGCCGTGGACAAGGTGCATGACCTCGCGTTGCTGCGCATCACCGGAGCGCCGCTGCCGACCGTGGCCCTGGGAAATTCCGAATCGGTGCGCGATGGGCAGAGCATCGCCTTCACCGGATTTCCGATCGGCAACGCGCTCGGGTTCTATCCGGTCACGCACCACGGCGTCATCGCATCGTTGACGCCGATCGCGGTCCCGGGCGCGACCGCCGGCCAGCTCGACGCGCGTGTCATTCGGAGGCCTGAAGTCAGGCCCGTTCATCCTGTTTCAACTCGACACCACCGCCTACCCCGGGCATAGCGGCAGTCCGCTCTATGACGTGGACTCCGGCGAGGTCGTAGGCGTCGTCAATATGGGCTTGCTGAAGGGTACGAAGGATGCCGCGGTTGGCCAACCTTCCGGCATCAGCTTCGCCGTACCCGCGCAGTTCCTGAAGGACCTCATCCGCGGTTCGCGTTGAGCCGGATGTTTGCCTTGTGGCGCGCCCTGACCTGCGAAACATGAATTGGAACCTGGCCCATCCGGTATTCGAACAAAGCTTCCGGACTCCGGAGCGGTTGGCGCTCGCCGCGGACGGCGTCGAACGGACCTATGTTGACCTCGTCCGGCGCGCAAGCCGGTTGGCGGCCGCGCTGAACGATCGTGGGATCGGTCGCGGCAGCCGTGTCGGCATTCTCGGATCCCGCAGCCTGATCGCGCTCGAGGCGGTGCTCGGCGTTGCATGGGCCGGCGCTACCTATGTGCCGCTGGGGCTGGGATGGCCTGAGCAGCGTCTGCAAGCGGTGCTGTCTCGGGTCGGGCTCGACGCGATGGTCGTGGATGACCGCGGTCTTGGTCTGGTGACGCCAGGCGTGCTGGCGGCTACGAAGCTGCTGGTCGCGCCAAGCGACGATGCGCTCCAGGCGTCCCTGCGCGTGTCCGGGGGCAAGGATCTGAGCCTTCAATCGCTACCGGAACTGGCCGATGTCCAGGAACCCGTTCCCATGTCCCCGGATGACCTCGCGTACGTGATATTCACTTCCGGGACCACGGGCATTCCGAAAGGCGTGATGGTTCCGGCACGGTCGGCCGCCGCCTACCTGGCTGCGCTGCGTCCCCGAAAGGCGATAACGCCGGACGATCGAACGTCGCAGTTCTTCGAGCTCAGCTTCGATCCGTCGCTCGGTGAGATCTTCCTGCCATGGAGTGCCGGCGCCTCGATCCATGTAGTACCCGCGGTGAGCCAGGTCTCGCCGGCCAAGTTCATTCGCGACCGGGCGCTGACGATCTGGGGCTCGACGCCGTCGGCGATCGCCTGGATGCGCAGTACGCGCTCGCTTCAACCCGGGTCACTGCCAACTCTTCGCTACACCTCCTTCGGTGGCGAGCCATTGCCACTGGCCTCGGTGCTCGCATGGCAGAACGCAGCGCCGAACAGCGTAATCGACAACCTCTACGGTCCGACCGAAGCGACGGTCGACTGCGTCGGCCAACGCGTTGAGCCCGGCGCGACTCCGATCGTGACTCCCGGACGCGGCGTGCTCGCCATCGGTATGCCGCACCCAGGCACCGAGCTTGCGGTCATCGGGCCGGACCGCCGCCCGGTCCCGGCGGGCGAGGTAGGAGAGCTTGCGATCGCGGGCAGCCAGCTGACCCACGGCTATCTGGGTGCGCCTGAACTCACGGCCGAGCGCTTTCCGGTGATCGACGACAAGCGCTGGTATCTCACGGGCGACCTCGCGATGCGGGATGCCGGAGGCTCGTTCCACCATCTCGGCCGCGTGGACAACCAGATCAAGATCAACGGCCACCGCGTCGAGCTCGAGGACGTCGAGGCACACCTGCGGGCGGTGACGGGTTCAGCTCAGGTAGCCGTGGTCGCCTGGCCCGTCGAGGACGGTGTGGCGCGGGCCATCGTCGGCTTCATTGCGCAAAGCGAACTTCCGGCGAGCCGCGTGCGCGAAGCGCTGCGAACGCGATTGCCGCCCTACATGGTGCCCTCCGCGGTCCACGAGGTCGCGGCAATCCCGCTCGACGCAAACGGCAAGCTCGACCGACGTGAGCTTGTCGCGAGGCTCGACGCCGGAACGGAAACGGGCGATGCCGTCACCACCGTCTGAAGGCGTCGCGCCGAGGCTGGTTTTCACCGCGGTGATATTCGCGCGCCGGCCGCGTTTTCTCTTCCACCTCTCGGGAATCGGTCAATGGATCAAAGCGATCGGATAAGGATCAGGGAGTACCTCGAGGAACTGCTGCGCGAGCACGACGACCACGCGGCGTTCGGCGATGCCGAATCGCTGATCAAGGCGGGCCGCCTCGACTCGCTCTCGGTCGTGAAGCTCGTGACGTTCCTGGAGTCCGCCTTTGCGGTCGATTTCGGCAGAGTCGAGTTCGATCCGGAACGGTTCGACTCGGTCACCGAGATCGCGGCGGTGATCGAGGAATCGCGCCGCGCAGGCTGAAATCAGAACTGCACGCGGTGGCTCTGAATTCTCCTGTCGGCCGGCCTTACCGCACCCAGCGCCGAATCCATGAATGTACCGCGCTCGTCCCGCCCGCAAAGTACGAATCGCAGTGCTCGCCCGCCGCGTACCGCGGCCAGCGCATGAGAAGTGCGTGCGCGTTCGGCAGCGCGTGGAAGGGCATGCCCGGGGTCAGATGATGGAGCAGGTGATAGCCGTTGTGGTGCGGATGAATGATCCCGCCGAGGACGCTGCTGAACGGGTGGTTCCGGCTGAACCCGATCAGACTTCCCGGCTGGAGGCCGACATGATCGGAGATCTCGCGGAACGCCGTGATCGGGTGGAATGCGAGAGCCCTCGCCGCCACCCAGAGTGCGAGAAAAAGGAGCGCATCCCGCGCGCTCGATGCAAGCGAGATCAGCGCGAGCGCCACTCCCCACCAGCAGACGACGCCTGCGAGCTGTGCCGAATCCATGCGGCCCAGATGCCCCAGGATCGAGCTGCGGATCATCTGCGGCGAGCGGACCTGGTCGAGCCACACGGATGCCCATCCGCGCGGGAGGCGGTTCTCGTCGTGGATGAAGTCGGGATCGCGCGCCGGATCGCCCAGAAACCTGTGGTGCCGGTTGTGCTCATTGCGGTAGATCGCCATCGACACCCAGAGCGGCCAGCAGAACAGGATGTTCGCGAGGATGCGGGAGCGCCGGCGATTGCCGTCCAGGCTCCGGTGCGACGCGTCGTGCAACAGGTTGCCGAGCGCCCGCTGACGGCTGCCTATCACAAGAATCGAGAAAGGCACTGCCGCCCAGCCGAACGCCGAAGTTGCCGTGGCCGCCAGCCCGATGAGAAGCCAGTCGAAAGTTGCTGCGCGGAGCGAAACGGACAGGCGGGGGCGCTGCAATGCCTTCAGTTCCCGGGCGATGCCCGTGGCGTGGGCGAAGTGCCACATATCGGCGATGTCCTGCCGCACGGAGACCAGCCCCCAACGTGGAACGGTGGCGACACTCGAGGCACTGCTCGACTGTTCCAAACAATCGGCCATATCCGCCAATTTCCAAGATACCTAGTTCGGATCCGGACGCTGCCCGGTGTCAGCGTGCGTACGGGATGACGCCATTGCACCCCCGGCCGAGTGAATGCCGGCCAATCAGAAACACGCAACTTTCATGCCGGTTCAGGAGCGCCGCGTCGGAGCATAATCCGTCCATTCGATGTCGGAGATTATTACAAATGCCACTGATTCGCCCGCTCCGGCATTGGCATGTGAGCCCTAAGCCCATGAAAAGTCACAAAGCTTCCCCGACTGGAACAGTCCTTGCTTTTAGTCTGGGTGAGATATTGCGCCCCGGGGACCCATGGGACCAGGGCGGCTTGGTTACGGGTCGGATTTCATATAATGCGGTGGCTCTCCGACCGTACGAGACGGTTTAAGGGCAGCTTCTAGGTAGAATTGTCGGTGGGGATGGTTGATTTCCTCTATTCTGGGTTGCGACGATGAGCGACAACGACATCAAGGACGGACCGGAAAGCGGATCGTCGCCCGGGCCAGTGGAGCCGGCTGAGGCCAAGAGGCTTGCCGCGCGGCGGCGGTTCCTCAAGCATGGCGCCGTCGGGTCTGGCGTCGCCGTTGTGACCCTTTATCACACCCGGGGTCACGCCGGGGGGGTTAATCCGGTATATGTATCAAGCAAGGCGGCCTGCAACTCACTTGGCGGAACGGTGACCAATACAAAAGATATACTGAGCCAGGGCAAGATAGTTTCCAGGAAGGTGTGCGATAGGTAGCACCATCCCGACAACTTGGGGCGTTGTCGGTTGAGATTGGGCCCCTATAGAGACGCGGCGGGTATCGCAGTTCGAAGTCGGAACGTGCGTGCCCGCCATTTGATTTTATCCCTCGCGCACAGTGCCATTTTCTTTGTCGAACGAGATCGACCCTTGCTGGAGAGTGAGCGTTGACGGGGAATTGCCCCTGCGCTACTGGGAAGGCGATTACGTAGTGTACAATCCGCTTTCGGGCAGCACCCACGTGCTCGATGTGGTGGCGGGCGAGGTACTCAAGTCCATTGCCGCTGACCACGGAAAATTGACGCAGCTCCACCAGCGCCTTGCCGACTTCCTCGAAGTTCCGAACGATGCCAGCGTTGCCGAAAGCGTCCGCGAGATTCTGGCGAAACTTGACGAACTCGGCCTGATCGAGCAAGTCGACGCGTGCTAATCGGTGAAATCCCGCGAGCGGCGCTCGAGCAGCGCCTGCGGGGCGCTGGGCTGCACGTCAATACCGGCGCGTTTACCACCGAAATGCGGATCGAACTGCCGTGGCTCATCGACGAGTTCGTGCAGATGTACGCACGCTATCCGGTGGAGGAACCTCCCGGCATCGACGATGCCCGGATCGAAATCGCGGCGCCGTCCTGGTGGCACCGCCACTTCCAAAAGCAGGCGATGGCCAAGGCCGGGAGCATGGTCTTCGAGCCGGTGCCGGCCGATCACGCCTTCACGTTGCTGGAGTCGGTGCTGAACTGGGCCGCCGCGGGGAGCGAGGTATCGCCGCTGGTCATCCACTCCGCCGTTCTGGAGCGGGACGGGCGCGCGCTTATCATGCCGGCCCCGTCCGGTTCAGGGAAGAGCACACTGTCCGCTGCGTTGGCGTGGCGCGGCTGGCGCCTGCTGTCGGACGAAATGGCTGTTTTCTGTTTCGAGGATGGCCGGATACGGCCGAACCCGCGACCGGTGTCGCTCAAGAACCGGGCCATCGACCTCGTCGCCGCGTTCGAGCCGCGCGCGCGATTCAGCCGCACCTATCGCGCAACGCACAAGGGCGACATCGCCTATATGGAACCGCCACCCGGGGCAATAGAGCGCGCCGAGGAATTGGCCGTGCCGGGCCTTGTCGTCGGACCGACCTACCGTGAGGGGGCGCCCGCTACGCTCCAGGCGCTCGACAAGGCCGAGGGATTCCGCTGGCTTGTGGACAACTCCGTCAACTATTCGTCGATGCTCAAGACCGGGTTCGACATGCTCACGGAGGTGGTGGAGCGTTGCGGCATGTACCTCTTGACCTATTCCAATCTGGACGAAGCCATCGGCCTTCTCGATCGCCTGCACCGAGAGTTGCCGGATACGGCCCGCGCCGCGTGAAAACGGCGCCGCAGGACCTGCTGGTGTGGGCGCTTCTCGACCCCGCGCGCACGCTAGCCCTGGAGCCGCGCGGATGGAACGATGTGCTGCTGCTTGGGCGCCGGCATGGCGTGCTCGCGCGGTTGGGCGAACGGCTGAGGGAGCACGGGCTGCTTGAGCGGATTCCGTACAAGGCACGGGGCCATATCCGAGCCGTGTGCATTGCCGCCGAGTCAAGCCAGACCGCGATCCGCTGGGAGGTCACCAAGGTGCTGCGTGCGCTGGCGGACGTCGACTCGCCGATCATCCTGCTGAAAGGGGCAGCCTACGTGATGGCGGGGCTGCCTGCGGCGCGGGGCCGCTCGGTGGGCGACCTGGACCTGATGGTGCCCAGGAACAAGATCGAGGAAGTGGAGCGTGCGCTGATCGAGAAGGGCTGGAAGCCCTCGGAAATGGAAGAGTACGACCAGCGCTTCTACCGGGACTGGATGCACGAGATCCCGCCCATGCAGCACCCCGAACGGGAAACGGTGCTCGACATTCACCACACGATCGTGCCGCTGACGAGCCGATTCCACCCGGATGCCGCGGCACTGCTGGCGGCGTCGGTGCCGCTCGACAATCCTCGCCTGCGCGTGCTCGGTCCGGCCGACATGGTGCTGCACAGCACCGTCCATGTCTTCAACGACGAGGTCGGCAACCCGTTTCGTGATCTTGTCGACCTGCACGAATTGCTGTGCCATTTCGGTGGGCAACCGGGGTTCTGGGACGATCTCATCGTCCGCGCCAAGCTGCATGGGCTCGACCCGCCCGCTCTATTACATGTTTCGCCACACCCAGCGTGTGCTCGGCACGCCCGTACCGGTGGAGACCGTACGCGCGGCGGCGGCGGGCGCTCCGGGGTGGTTCCTGAACACCTTGATGGATTGGTTGTTCATGCATCGGTTCGTGCCCGAGCCACTGGACAAGCCGCGGCCCGGCGCCGGACTCGCGCAGTGGCTCTACTATCGTGCGCGCCCATTGGCTGCGCATGCCCGCGCTCATGCTTGCGCGCCATCTTTCGATCAAGGCCGCGCGGCGAATACGGGAACGAACCAAGCGCAAGCCGGAGGAGGAAGGGGACGTCTGACGCCGAAGAAGCGCTTGATGCGCAGATGCTGCTTAACCCAGCGAAAGAACAATTCGACCTGCCAGCGACTCTTGTAATGGGCGCCGATGGTCAGTGCCGGCAGGGCAAAGTTGTTGGTCAGGAAGATGAGTGTCTTGGCGGTCTCGGGATCCTTGACGCGAACCCGGCGCAACCGCCCGGGGTAGCCTTGATGCGAGCGGTTTTCGGCAGGATCGCGTGGTGCGCATCGACCACGGTACCGCGCTTCACGTGCCGCATCGGCGGTATCTCGTGCATCCACGTCCGGTTGTAGCGCTGGTAATACGGTCCATGATGCCCCGTGCTCCAGCCGTGCAGCATGGTGCGACCGGTCGCAGTAAACAGGCACGAGAATTGCTTCAACCAATATCCGACACGTCGTATCGTCAAGAGCGAGATTGAGGGCTCCGACACGAAAGGACGCCTGCTGTAAGTTCTGCCAGACATAGGCGAGTACCCGGCAACAGGTGCGCAACGGCTGGCAGATACGGGGCAGAGACGCGTGGCGGAGTTCGCCTCGGCGGGTGAGCGCCAGTGCCTCCTAAGGCCGCGGGGATTGTTGCGGTAGGGATCCGGCTTTTTGCGACATAATGCGTCGGCATGAGCTCAATGCGTGAGGGCATCCGATTGCCCGAAGAAGGGACCAGCATGAACATCCGAAATTCGATCCTCCGGGGATTCCTCTTGGCGCTTGTCGTCGCGATGCTCTCGGCCTGCACCAAGACTCCCGAGGGATTGGTGGCATCGGCGAAGGAGTATTTGGCCAAGGGCGACCAAAAGGCCGCGGTGATCCAGCTCAAGAATGCGTTGCAGCAGAATCCCGCACTGGCCGAGGCGCGGTTCCTGTTGGGTGCCGCGTTGTTCGATACGGGCGATCTTCCTTCATCCGAGAAGGAGCTGCGGAAGGCGCTCGAGCTCGAGTACCCGGCCGACCAGGTCGTGCCGACGCTGGTCCGCGTCATGGTGGCCGGAGGCCGGTTCAAGGCGGCCATCGACGAATTCGGCACCGCTTCCATTGGCTCGCCGCAAGCCACCGCCGAACTGAAGTCCGCGCTGGGGCAGGCCTATTTCGCCACCGGAAACGCCGCGGCGGGCGAAAGCCGCCTTCGAAGCGGCTCTGGCCGCCCAGCCCGACTATGCACCGGCGATCCTCGGGCATGGCGCAGCATGAAAGCGGCCGCCGGGGACATTCCCGGCGCATTGGCGTCGATCGACGCCGCACTGGCCAAGACCCCCACCTTCGCCGAAGGATGGTTCTTCAAGGGCGACCTGCTGGTGGCGCAGGGACAGCGTGACGGAGCGCTTGCTGCGTATCGCAAGGCCGTCGCGGCGAAGCCGGACATGGTGCCTGCCCACGTGGCCGCCGTGACGCTGCTGGTGAGCGAGGGCAAGACGGAGGAGACCGTCGCGCAGATCGAAGCGATGAAGAAGATCGCCCCGAAGCATCCGCAGACGTAGTTCGTCCAAGCCGACGTTCGCCTACAACCGGAAGGACTTTGCCGCCGCCCGCGATGCCGTCCAGCAATACTTCGAGGCCGCCCCGGACGATCTGCGGGGTCTGCTGCTTTCCGGCGCGGTGGACTACCAACTCCGGTCCTATTCGCCACGGTGGAAGCCGACCTGCGCAAGGTATCTGCAGAGCTGTGCCCGAACCATCGTGCAGCGCGCGTCGTCTGCTCGTCGCTGACGTATCTGCAGAGCGGCCAGCCGGCAAGGCGCTCGAGCTACAAAGCCCATGACTTGGGTCGCCGGACAAGATCCCGACGCTGCTCGCGCTGGCCGGGAAGGTCTATCTGCGCAAACGGCGATACCGGCAGAAGCCGCCAAGTACTTTCCAAGAGTCCGTGGCGCTCGATCCGAACGAACTCGCGATGCACGACTGGGCCTTGCGGTGAGCCATCTCGCCAAGGGCGAACGGAGGCAGGCGCTTCCAGGAACTCGAGAAGGCCGCAGCGTCGGAGTGCCGGGGATCGCGCTGACTCTGCTCTGATCCTGGCGACGTCTGGCAGGAGAAATTCGACAAAGCGCTTGGCGGCTATCGACGCGCTGGAAAGGAAGCAGCCGAACACGCCCGCTGCCCGCACAACTATGCGGGGGCGGTCCTCCTCGCCAAGGGCGACGTCGCCGCTGCGCGCAAGAGCTTCGAGCAGGCGCTGGCCATCGATCCGGCCAATTTCATCCGGCCGCCGGCAAGCCTGGCGCGCATGGATCTCGCCGACAAGAAGCCGGATGACGCGAAGAAGCGCTTCGACGCCGTGCTCGCCAAGGATCCGAAGAACGTGCCGGCGCTGCTGGCGCTCGCGGGTCTCCGCGCGCGCGAGGGCGGGTCGACCGAGGCGGTCGCCAAGCTCATCGGGCAAGCGGTGGCGGCTGACCCGGCGGATCCGGCGCCGCGACTCGCGCTGATATCCTACTACCTACAGAGGAAGGAGCCGAAGCTTGCGCTGACAGCGGCACAGGAAGCGCTTATCGCCCTGCCGGGTCAACCGGAAATCCTGGACAGTGCGGGCAAGGCGTATTGGGCCGTTGGCGACACGAACCAGGCCCACGCGACTTATGCGAAGCTGGCTCAGCTGCAGCCGACGTCGACCGCACCCCTTATGCGCATGGCGGAATTGCAGCTGTCCACGAGGGACAGCGTTGGCGCACTGGCGAGCGCGCGAAAGGCTCTCGCCATCAAACCCAATCTTGTCGATGCGCAGCGTATGGTCGCAATCATCAATCTCGATGCGGGGAAGGTTCCGGCAGCGCTCGCGATGGCGCGCGACATGCAGAAGCAGCGCCCGAATGAATCCGTGGGCTACCTGCTCGAAGGTGATATCAACGCTCGGCAGAAGGCTTGGAGCGAAGCGACCGCCGCGTATCGCAAGGGCCTGAAGCAGGTCGGTACGACGGATCTGGCGGTCAGGGTGTCCCTGGCGCTATACGCAACTGGCAGCGACGCCGAAGCGCAAAAATTCAATGCATCGTGGGTCAAAGAGCATCCAGACGATGTCAACTTTCAAGGCCACCTGGCAGATATTGCGATGGTCAAGAAGGATTTTTCTGGAGCCGAGAAGATCTACAAGACGCTCCTCGAAGCACAGCCGAACAACGGTATGCTGGCGGCTCGGGTATCCCGGGCGATGTATGCGGGCGGCAGCAATGCCGAAGCGGAAAAATTCACTGCATCGTGGCTCAAGGACCATCCCAATGATGTCTGGTTCCGTGCCTATCTTGCGGAAGTCGCGTTGGGCAAGAAGGACTACGCCGAGGCAGCCCGGCAGTACAAGACGATATTGGAATCCGAGCCGGACAACGTCACGGTGCTGAACAATCTGGCATGGAGTTCAGGCCAGCTGAAGGACCCGAAAGCAATCGAATACGCCGAGAAGGCGGCCAAGCTGGCACCCCAAAGCCCGCTGGTTCTCGACACGTTGGGCACGCTGCTGGTCGAGTCGAAGAACACGCGGCGTGGTGTCGAATTGCTCCAAAAAGCCGTTGCGCTCGCGCCGAACGCTCCCGCTATCCGGCTGAACCTCGCACGCGCCCTGGTCGCGGACGGACAAAAGGAGGCCGCGAAGAAGGAGCTCGCCATCCTCGAGAAGCTTGGCGACAAGAATCCCATTCAGGCGGATGTTGCCAAACTGAAACAGGGGCTCTGACCAAAATGCGGATGCGAATGCCGCGTCCCGGGTCGGGAGGTGCGCGGCGGCCGCCTATCCCGGATTTCTGTCGAAATCTTTTACAGGCCAAAACGAACAACCTGGCCCGGAAAGATCGGAAGTTCGGCGTTCGCAGAACCCTCGACCTACGGGTTTACGCGTATCCCAGGGGAAAAACGGGGTGGCCGAGCGTCAATTTCCCCACCGGGTCAATCGACAACGCCGTCGTCGCAACCGCCGCGTCGGCACCCCTGGGCCACAGTGGATGCCGTTGGTGTGGCTGAGGCGGCTCTCCGATCCAATTTGGCTGTCGTGTTCTTTTACACTTACTGGAAACGGGTGTGGTCCAATTGGCTTTACGACCAGGAGGAAGTAAAAACTATCATTGCGAATCAACATATTGCGATTCCATGGCCTCAGGTGGTACGCCTCGTGCTTATATGTCGCCGTGTGACGGGAAATGCAATGTGGTGACTGTGACGTTTAACTTGAGGGGAAAGGAATTCGCGATGAAGAAATTACTGGTTGCAGCCGCCATAGCTTCGGCTTTCGGGGAGCAATTCCAGCGAATGCGGCGCTGGGTCCGTTCACGGCGAACACGATCCTGTTCGATCCGCTGGGCACGGCAGGCGCCAACGCCATTCAGGTCGATACGTTCGACTGGTTGCCGGGCAATGGGCTCTCCCTCAATGCGTTGGGAGTTACACCGACCATTGTTGACGGGACGCTTGGAACCGGGAAGGTCGTTCAGATCGTCGCGCAGGGGAGACTGGGCACCTTCGTCGGGCCCGTCGATATCACGCTCCCCGGCGCTGGTACAGAGTTCACGTTCCAGGCAAGTTTGTGGGAGGACGTGTTCGGCGTCGGCACAGGGTCGGTCACTTCGCGGGAGAACGCTGCGTTGAAGGGTAGCTCGTCCTTCGATATCTTCTATCACCCGACCGTTTGCTCCAATGGGATTACGGGCGCCAACTTCGACATAGGCGACGGAACCTGCGGGGCTGGCGTTCTCGTCGCACACGGCACCTTGGCCGCGTTGAGCGGCGCGTTTACCAATAATACGGAAACTCAGGGAACGGCGATCCAACTTCTGGATGGGTTTAACGCCGACAACCAGAACGGCACCATGACCGAAATCGGAAACGGCTCGTCGACGATCCAGGTCAACCTGTCGTACGCGAATCCCAACTTCTTCCGTAGCAACGTGATCAGCCTGGTGATCGATCTGCAGGACACGACGAATACGGCGGTGCCGTTCGGCCAAACGAATCCATCCGACAAGGTCGTCGGGTTTACACCGTTCTACAGTGTGGACGGTGGCCAAAGAGTCAACGGTAACTCGGACGCGTCCGGTTTTTGTAACGGAGCCATCGTCGGCGGGGTTCCCGGCGCGAATCCCGGCCAGGACGAAAATGGCAATGCCGGCCCACGGTGCGACATTCACCTGCAGACCGATGCGGCGTCTTCGTTCCAAGCCGTGCCCGAGCCCGGTTCGCTCGCGCTGCTCGGAATGGCGTTGGCAAGTCTCGGGTATGCCCGGCGTCGGAAGGTTACCGGCTAATCTCGCGAACAGGGACCGAACGGAAAAGGGGCCGCCAGGCCCCTTTCCGTTTTTGCGCGTCTCACGGCGATCGATTCGGTTCAGCTCGACCCGGCTGCCAGCATTCTTTCCAGCACCCTGCGCAGCTCGGTCGCGGGGTTGTAACGTTCGATTGCAGCCCGGGCAGCGGACGCCCCGAGCGCTAACCTGTCGTCAGTCAACGCACGCACTACTGCGGCGCGGATCGCATGGTCGGCAGCTTGATGCGCGCGCAGCAGAATGCCGAAGCCGGCAGCGTCAACCGCGCCCATATTCAGGAACTGGTCTGTATTCGCCGCCAAGCCGATCACGGGCTTTCCTGCTGCAAGGGCCTGATATGTCGCGGGGCTGCCACCGTTGCAGATGACAACGCTCGCGAGCTTTGCGCAAGCATCCCCGGGCAGGTAGTCCGTCACCCGGCTGTTGGCGCTCGGCGGCAGGGACTCTTCACGGCCCGCGGTCGCCGCGATTACCGTTATCGGCATCCCTTGCAAAGCCGCCAGGACCCGCGCCAGCGCGCACGCGTACCCGGAGCTGCCGAGATTGACATACACCACGGGTCGCGACGCAGCTGTTGCTTCGACCTCGGGCCACCAGCCGGGCAAGGGCACAGATGGCGACCATGGTACCGGTCCGATGAATCGATGCGAAGGCGGTAGAGAGCGGGTCGGAATGACTTCGGGGATGTCGGCGTAGAGCGTCGCGTCCGCTTCGACAATTGCCCAGCGGATGTCGAGTGGTAACCGCTCGAGTCCGTACCTGCGGCGGACCTTGTTGACGGGGATTGCGTGCAGCGCGTAGCCTGCGCGGCGAATGCGTGCGAATACCCATTGTGCCAAGCCGGGCCCGAGTACACGCGCCAGCGTGATCTCGGGAACTATGTGGCGGATGCTCGCATAGGGGCTCCAATACGCGTTGGTGATATTGACGTAGGGTACTCTTGCTTTGCGCGCACTTATGGCGAGCGAAATTCGGAAGTCGCCGACGACCGCGTCGGGCCGGAAGTTCTCTATGACACGCGAATCTTCGATAACGTAGCGATCGAGCGTCGCAGCGTCGTAAATCGGCGAGCCTCGCTCCAATGCCGTGCGGAAGCGCTCGGGGGGGATCGTCCAAATCGGCTCGACAGGGAAAGGTAGCCCACCGATCACGCGCGCGTATCGGGAATCGGTCGCGAGCCGAATCTCCCAACGCGAGGCGTCGAGGGTTTTCGCCAGCGCCACTGGCCGCGCGACATGCGCAAGTGTGACCGCTTCGGCGAAGAATAGGATGCGGCGTGGCGACACGGTGAATGCCAGCGGTTGGAACTCCCGCACCGTTCACATCTTAATGGCCTTTGACCTATTCGGGGGAAACAATACTGGGCGCAAGTGGTCGCGCAGGCAGCGACGTCGGTCAATGGGCCCGGCGATCTGGTAACATGCGGCGGTTGTCCAAGTCACTTGACCGGTGTCCCTTGTGAAACGCTGCACACAGTGCCTGCTTCCGGCGGCGGTACCCGGCGCCGATATTGATCGGACCGGAAGGTGCGGCCGTTGTCGCAGCGACGCGCCGGTGGACGACACGGCGAGGGGCACCGCGATCGCGTCGCGGCGAGCGGATCTTGAGCGGACTCTCGTGGATTGTCGAGGTCGTGGCCACCACGATGCCTTGGTGTGCCTGTCCGGCGGCAAGGATAGCCTTTATCTCCTCTACCGGGCAAAGATGGACTATGGTCTCAATGTGCTCGCGTACACGGTCGACGCGAACATCCCCGACGTTGCGTGGAGAAGCATCCGGCGTACGGTCGAGCTACTGGGCGTCGATCATCTCGTCTATCGGCCGACCAGCGGGTTCTATCGGAAGCTGTTCGCGTATCTGCTTCGCAATCAGGAGGAACGCGGCGCTGTCTACACGGTTTCGTACGTCTATGCGCCACTTTTCGAGGGCGACGCCCTCTCGGTGGCGACCGAGCGCGGCATTCCGATTGTCCTGGCGGGTTACTCCCCGGGCCAGCCTGAGCCGGACCGCATGGAGTATGAGTTTTCGCCCAAGCTCATCTGCGAGACCGATTGGACGCCGCCCGGGCTGAAGGATGCGGGGGTCTTCAGCGAAGCGGAGTTGGCGCGATTTTGGAATCCTCGACGCTTTCCGGCTGGGACCCGATTTCCGCGCTACCTTGCGCCCTTTCACGCGTGGGATTATGACCAGGAGGCCACGATGCGGCGGGTCGCGGAACTCGGACTTGTCGAGCGCCCGTCCCACGCGAACCCGATCCACAGTAATTATCCCGTAAACTGGCTGCTGATGTACTCCGACCTGCGGAACTTTGGCTACAATCCTTATGCTCCCGAATTTTCGGCGCTGATCCGCAGCGGCAAGGCGAATCGACTGTATTGGAAGTTCATGGGTCCGTTCGTCGATTTCATGATTCGAAACCGGGTGCTGCATGGTGCCAACACCACCCGGCAGATGCGGTGGCTCGGCCTGCGGACGGAGGATTTGCACATCACCCGCCCCCGGGGCGCCTACGACCCCGTCGTCGCCTGATCGCCGGTTGCACGCCACATCGCCCGTTGCAACATCGAATCATTCCGGAAATGGTATCGCGGCGCGTGCGCGAGACGCCGGATGGGATCGCATTCTGCGCGCTCGATGCCCACGACGCCTGGCAACCCATCACCTGGAAAGCCTATGCCGCGCGCGTCAGCGGAATCGTAGTGGCACTGCGCGCCGTGGGCCTGCGGCGAGGCCAAAGCGTTGCCATCCTCGCGCCGACCAGCGTCGATTGGGAATGCGTGCAGATGGCCTGCCTGGCGCTGGGGATCGCGGTCATCGGCATCGATGCCAACTATGCGATAGACCAGCGTGACGAAATCCTGAGATCGCTGGAAATCGACGCACTTTTCGTGGAGGACGGCGCCTTGGCTGCGTCGATCCCCGGCGATGTGGTTGACAAGATCGAGCGACTCTTCGTGTTTCGGACCAATTCGGAAGACCCTCGCGTCGAAGCAAAATCGCTGGATTCGCTGACTGGTAACGTCGATGCGCGGGAAGGCGACGAGCTTTTTGCCGGAGCCGAACCCGACGACGACGCGCTCGTCGTATTCTCGTCGGGCACAACCGGGCGACCGAAGCCGATCGCCTATACGCATCGCCAGGTTCTCGTCGCAGTCGAGTCGATCTCCACCGCGTATCCGGACATCGCCGAGGGGAGTCATCTGCTATGTTGGCTTCCGCTTGCCAACCTCTTCCAGCGCATCGTCAATTTCTGCGGCATCGAACGGGGTGCGACGAGCTACGTGATCGGCGATCCGAAAGAGGTCATGCGATACCTGCGGCGAGCGAATCCGCACCTGCTGATCGGCGTGCCTCGATTCTACGAGAAGCTCCACGCCGGAATTCGCGCGCGCCTAGCGAGATCCTCTCGCCCGGTTTCGGCTATGGCCGATTGGGCACTCCAAGCGGGTGCACGGCGCGCGCGAGCGGCGCGTGGGTCGGACGCGCCGACGGTGTTCAAGCGCGGAACCGCCAAAGTCGCAGACTGGCTCGTCCTGCGACGGCTGCGCAAGATCTTCGGCGTCAATTTGCGCTATCTCGTCAGCGGATCGGCGCCGATGCCGCTATGGTTGCTCGACTGGTTCGACGGGATCGGACTGCCGGTGTTCGAGGCATACGGCGTCAGCGAGAGCATCGTTCCTATCGCGATCAATCGGCCGGGTGAGCACCGTGCGGCGACGGTGGGGCGGCCCCTGCCGGGACAGGAAGTGCGGCTCGCCGAGGACAACGAGATTCTCGTTCGCGGTCCGGGTGTGTTTCGTGGATATCTTTCAAATGCGGGTGACGGCGCGTCAGGCCCCGACGCGCTGGGCTTCTGGCCCACCGGGGACTACGGCGAATTCGATACCGACGGCTTCCTGCGCGTGATCGGCCGAAAATCCGAGGTCTTCAAGTCGGCGACGGGGCGCTGGATCGCCCCGGCGGGCATCGAGGCGTTGCTGCGCCGCCTTCCTTACGTCGAGCACGCGATGGCGTTTGGCGCAGGACGTCGATTCGTCGGGGCGCTAATTTCGATTGAACCCGCAAAGTCTGGCCGTGAAGCGATCGGGAGAGATGTTGCTGAACCCGCGTTCGTACCACGGGTGTCGAATCCAGATCCAGTCATTCAGCGCGTCCTTTTCACGGCGACGGCGATGCTGCCGGGATATCAGCGCCCGTCTGGAATCCTGATCACGACACGGCGATTCACGATCGAAACCGGCGAGCTCACGTCCAATATGAAACTGCGCCGGCTGCAGGTGGAAACGGAATTTGCCGCGCAGATTCAACGCTTGTTCGAAACTCTGGAGGCGCGGGGAGACGGAAAGCCCGACAGCGCTCCGGACCCTGGCTCGCTTGTTGTGCAATGGGTGTGAACACAGTCTTTCTGACCGGAGGCACCGGAGTGGTGGGCAGCGCCATCGCCAGAACCTTCCTGGATAGTCCTGGTATGCGCCTCAAGCTGCTGACGCGAGGAAAATCGGACCAGGATGTGCAGCAGCGGCTAATGATGCTCGGGAGATTCTGGAATCTGCCTGCGGCCGAGCTTTCGGCGCGCGTTGCGACGGTGCGTGGCGATACCTCGCTCCCGCGGTTCGGTCTCGAGCCGGCGCAGTTCGAGCATATCGCGACCGAGTGCACGAGGATCGTTCACTGTGCGGCGATTGTGCGAATGAACCTTCCGCTGGAGGAGGCCCGCGCCGCCGCGGTAAGTGCAGCACGCAATGTACTCGAGCTTGCGCGTTCGGCCAAGCGCGCGGGCGTGCTTCGAAAAGGTCGAGTTCTTGAGCACGGTTGGGGTGGGAGGGATGCTGCCGGGGGTGCTGCCGGAGCGCTGGATCAACGTGCCCCGCGAATATCACAATACCTACGAGCAAGCCAAAGCGGAGGCCGAAGTTCTCATTTCCGCTGGGGTGACGGAAGGGCTGCCCATCACGGTGCATCGCCCCAGCATGGTGGTGGGCGATTCGAGAACCGGAGAGGTGATGCGGTTCCAGATCTTCTATCATCTGGTCGAATTTCTTTCGGGGCGGCGCACGTTCGGGTTTTCCCCGACATTCGGCGCGACCAAGTTGGATATCGTCCCGGTCGATTACGTTGCCAATGCAGTGTCGTGGTCGAGCGGAAGACAGGAAACGGTTGGCAGGATATTGCACCTTTGCACCGGCCCGGAAGAATCGCTGAGAATGGATGAATTGCAGACGCGCGTACGCGCGGCGTTTGTTACGCAAGGGATACGGGTGCCAAAGCAGGTCTCGGTCCCTCCCAGCATGCTCCGGGCGGCACTACCCGTCATTCGGGCGCTGCTGCCGCCACCCGGAAAACGGGCGATATCCACGCTGCCGATCTTCCTTGGCTACCTTGCGGGCAACCAGGGATTTGCCAACATCGAGACGCGCAAGATCATGGGCGGTGCCGGCATCGCGATGCCCGCCGTCGATAGCTATCTCGGCCGGTTACTGGACAGATACCTCAAGTTCGGACGAAATCCCGCGCCGGATTGACCGGGCGATCCGCAATGCCTGAGCGATCACGATCTTTCCTGCGCCTGATGGAGGCCATCGGATCGACCCGCGCGCACGAATGGCGGGTCGACGTGCTCATTGCGGTCAGGAACGTCGTCAGACAGCTGCGCCGCAGCGCGATGGGCCTCTTCGCGGTTGCCTGCGGAGTCGTGGCATTTTTGCTGGCCGCAGGTTTTATCGAGTGGATGCATTGGGCTCTGCGCGAGTCGACCATCCGGTCGGGCCTCGGACATGTGCAGGTTGTGCGGACCGGATACCGCGATGGTGGACTTGCCGACCCCTACCGATACCTGTTGCCCGAGGATTCCGCTGATTTGAAGTCGATTGAAGCCATGACCGAGATCGTGACAATCGCGCCGCGACTTGCTTTCAGCGGCCTCGCGAGTCTCGGGGAGGTTGCGGTGTCGTTTGTCGGGGTAGGACTAACCCCGGAGCGAGAAGGCAAGCTCGCGCAATCGGTGGTCACGGTCGAGGGTGCGGCACTGTCATCCGATGAGCCGGACGGCATCGTGTTGGGACGCGGTCTTGCAACGGCAATGGGAGCGAAGGTTGGCGACACCATCGTCTTGCTTGCCAGCACTAGATCCGGAGGTATGAACGCGGTCGAGGGTCGGGTGCGCGGAACCTTCTCCACAGTCAGCAAGGCCTACGACGATTCGGCGCTGCGCGTACCGCTGCCAATGGCGCAGCGGCTGATGCGCGTGTCCGGTGCACATCAATGGGTCGTCCTGCTACGCGAAACCGAGCAGACGAACGCCGTCGCGGCGTCGATCAAGAGTCATATCGCTTCATCCGGGCTGGAGGTCACGGCCTGGTACGATCTTGCAGATTTCTACAACAAAACCGTCACGTTGCTGTCGCGGCAGGTTGGCGTCGTCAAGTGGATGATCGCTATCATCATCGTGCTCGGGATCTCGAACACGATGTTGATGACCGTGATGGAGCGCACGGGCGAGATCGGGACTTTGATGGCGCTCGGCGCCAAGCGGGTCCGGATTCTCCGGCGCTTCATCGCCGAGGCCGTGATCATCGGGCTGCTGGGCGGCACGGCCGGCGTGCTCGCCGGCATCGGTCTGGCAGCCGCAATCTCCTGGGTCGGCATCCCGATGCCGCCGCCGCCCGGTGGAACGAAAGACTACCTGGGCGAGATCATGGTGACCTGGCCGCTCGGCGCGGATGCCCTGGCTTTGGCTTTCGTCACGACGCTCGCTGCCGGCGTCTATCCCGCATGGAAGGCATCGAGGATGAACATCGTCGATGCGCTCCGGCGCAATCGCTAGGCGACGCCGGCCAATACGATGTTCAAGCTCGCGCTTCGCAACATCAGACGCCATACCGCGCGTACGACCCTGACGCTCTCGGCGATCGCTTTTGGCGTTGTTGCGCTCATCTTGAGCGGCGGCTTTGTCGTCGACTTGCTCGAGCAGTTCGCGGAGGCATTGATCCATTCCCAGTCGGGTCATCTCCAAATCGCGCGGCGTGGCTACTTCGACGGTGGTGCCAGCCGGCCACAGGACCGGCTCCTTTCCGATCAGGGTGCAATCCACACGTCGCTGGCAAAGGATCCTCGCGTCGTTGAAAGCATGGGCAGGCTCAGCTTTTCGGCGCTCTTGAACAATGGTCGCGCAGACTTGCCGATCGTCGGGAGTGGCATCGAGCCCGAAAAGGAGCGGCGCCTCGGGACTTCACTGACCATCATGGAGGGGCGCCAGCTGACCGACAAGGACGAGTACGGCGTCCTGATCGGGCAAGGCGTGGCGCACGCGCTTCAGCTCAAGGCCGGAGATCGCGCAACGTTGGTCACCAATACGATCGAGGGCGCCATGAATACACTCGACGTTGAGGTGGTCGGCGTATTCCAGACCATTTCCAAGGAATACGACGCGCGCGCCGTTCGACTGTCGCTTCGCAATGCGCAGGCGCTTCTGCAGACGCCGTCAGTCAACGTGGTCGTGGCCTACCTCGCGAGTACTTCGGATACCGACATGGTCGCGCAGAGCCTATCTGCGACCCTCGATTCAATTGGCCTGGACTTGAGGAGCTGGGGCAAACTGAACGATTTCTACGAAAACACGGTCGAGCTCTACCGCCGGCAATTCGGCGTGTTGCTCCTGATTATTCTGCTAATGGTGCTGCTTGGCGTCGCGAATACGGTCAATCTGACGGCATTCGAGCGGCTGAGTGAATTCGGCACCATGAGGGCCCTCGGAAACAGTGGCGCGCAGGTATTCTGGCTCGTAGTCTCCGAGAACGTGCTGCTCGGATTCCTCGGTATGGTGGCGGGCGTCGCACTCGGGGTCGCGCTGGCGCTCACGATCTCGAGGGTAGGCATTCCGATGCCGCCGCCTCCCAACGCAAACGTTGGCTACGTCGCGCGCATTCGGCTCGATGCCGGGGTAATCGGGCTGGCCGCCATGGTCGGCTTGGTGGCGCCGGTGCTCGCGGCACTTTGGCCGGCAGTTCGAGTCTCACGGGTGCCGGTGGTTGAGGCGCTTCGGGCAGCCGAGTAGAGAGACGGGTAACGGTACATCGTCTGGTTGCCAACCCGAGCATCCTGGCCAATTTCAGGTGCCGTGTGGGCCGTATCATGAGCACGTGAAGCCATGGAGTTCGACCCATGAACGAGCCAATATCACCAACCTTGGCGACACCCATTGATCCCGCTCGAGTGCGGTCGATGATCGATGCCATCCGCGCTCGAATGACGATCGAGGTCGTCGACGATCCGGCGGCGCTCGCCATCGCGGGTCGGGCGACGATTCCCGATCCGAAGCAGCCCGGGCGCTGTCGTCTTCCCGACCACGGTCGAGGAGGTTTCGACCGTCGTGAAACTGGCGAACGAGTTTCGGGTTCCCGTCTGGCCGGTAAGCAAGGGGCGGAACTGGGGCTACGGTTCCGCGACCCCGGCGTCGACAACACCGTCGTGCTCCATCTGGAGCGCATGAATCGCGATATCCGAGGTCAACGAAGATCTAGCCTACGCGGTGATCGAGCCGGGCGTGACCTATCGGCAGCTGAAGGCAGCACCTGGTCGAGAGCGGCTCGCGGCTCTGGTGTGACTGCACCGACGGTCCTCCGGAGGGCAGCGTGCTGGGCAACGCGCTGGAGCGCGGCATGGGGGTGACCCACTATGCCGATCACTTCGGCACACTGTGCGGGCTCGAGGTCGTGCTGGCGGACGGCTCGATCATCCGCACGGGCGGCGGTGCCTTCGGGCGGTGCCCGACGTGGAACACGCACAAGTGGGGCGTGGGTCCCTACATCGAGGGCCTTTTCAGCCAGTCCAACTTCGGAATCGTGGTCAAGGCGGGCATCTGGTTGTTCCCGGAGCCCGAATCGTACTGCGCATTCACCTTCGACCTTGCGCGCGACGAAGATTTCCCGCGACTGGTCGATGCGGTGCGCGAGCTGACTCTGGCGGGATTGCTCACCGCCGGCGTGCACATCATCAACGACATCTGCGCGCTTTCGGTCATTTCACAATATCCGCCCGGGATGGCGGAGCGCGTGTCGCGGCTGCCCGATGACGTCCTGCTCGAGCAACGGCGCCGATATCGGCGTGTCGAGCTGGAGCTTCGGTGGCGGCATTCACGGCACGAAGGAATGGGTGAAGAATGTCCAGCGCCGGCTCAGGCGGCGGCTCAAGGGCATGGGCCGGCTGACCTTTATCACCGACCAGACCGTATTTGCCGCGACCCAGGTGGAGCGCGTGATCACGGCCTTCCCGCCAGGTACGCGGCTGCGCCAAGGAGCAGAGTGGCTCTTTCGGCGCTTGACGGGGAAGCCCGTGGAACTGATCCCAGTGGCACGGCACGTCCACGAGGTCATGCGAGGGCAGCCCACGGAATTTTTCGTGCGCCACGCCTACTTCAAATCGAGCATGAGCAAGCCGGCCGAGGCCCACCCCGACCGAGACAACATCGGCGCGATCTGGTTCGCGCCTGCGGTGCCGATGCGAGGCACCGAGGTCCAACCGATTCTGGACAGCCTCCGGGCACTCTATCGCGAGCATGGTTTCGACTTCTACGTTGCGTTATTGGCCCAGAACAGCAGGACACTCATCGTGCTTCTCTGCATCTTCTATTCCAAGGAGAATGCCGACGAAACCGGGCGGGCAAAGGCCCTCCATGCCAGCATTGAAGGAAACGGTCTTTGCCGCCGGGCTGCAGCCCTATCGAACCGGCGTGCAATCACCGACCGGGTACCCACCAGGCTATGCACACCTGTTGCGCGAGATAAAGTCCACCATCGATCCGAACGGCATTCTTGCTCCGGGCAAGAGCCGCATCGGCATTGAGTGAGTGTCGCCGTCAACGCACCTCAACTCGCGGCGACGAGCTCGCGCAGACGCCTCAGCACGCCCGGCTCGTCCTCCGGCGGGAACCCGTAGAGGAAGAGCGAGCGTCCGGCGCCCGGGCGCATCGGGCTTGCCGGCGTACTTCGCGATTCCTTCGGCGATCGTCGCAAAGGGCGCGCAGAGCAATACCGCGGGGGCGTTGACGCGCCGGTTCATCCGCTCTTCGCCGATCGGGTCGAAGCGCAGCGCCCGTGCCGTAGAAGGCGACGTGGCGCGGATTGACCTCGATCACCGCGTGGGTGCAGCCGCGAATCACCGACGCGTAGAGATACGCGGTGTGGAACAGGCCGGCGAGCACCGGCTTGCTCGCGGCCGTCTTGTCGACGGCGAGGCGCGTGAATTCGCAGATGCGGGCGCCCGCCGAGCGCAGCGCGTCGATCTCGTTCCGGTAGAGATCGTCGGCGGACAGACCCTTGTCGGAATCGAGCCGGACGCTCACCGTGCCGACGAGCTGCCCCTCGTCGTAGGCGATGAACGTCGAGAGCTGCGGATCCTGCGGCTGGCTCGGAATCGTGTAGCCGCGTCCCGCGTAGCGCCGCTCGACCAGCTTGCCGGCCTCGCGGCGACGGCCGCCGAGCTTCGCGACCCGGATCTTGAAGCCGCCGTGGAAGCCCTCCGGCGCCTCGAGAACGGAAAGATCGGCCTCGGCGACGGTGAGGCTGCGAAAGCGCAGCGGGCGGTCGGCGAAGACCGTTTCGCCGGTGTTCTCGACGGGCGCCGTCCACGGGGGCTCGAGCGGGTCGCTCGAGCCTGCCGGCCGGTCGTCCGCGCGTGCCGCGGGCGAAGCCTCGCCCGCCTTCTGCCGAAGCTTGTGCAGGACGTTTGAGCGGATTCTTTCACGGCCACCGTCGGCTCCCGGCATCGAAGCCGCGCGACCGAGCATGGCCGCGTCGCCGAGCGTTTGTCAAGGTCTCCGTCAGCTCGGCATCCGCGCGCGACATCGGGCGCGTCGCGATTGCACGGGTACGGTTCGTCCACGCAGGACTACTCGAGCCGCTTGAGGTAGTCCTTCGTGAAGATCTTGTCCGGCAGGTCGCGCAGCTTCATGTCGGCGTACTCCAGCACCGATTCCTCGCCGGCGCGCAGCGCATCCTGCATCGTCAGCCGCGTCGGACGCATGCGTCCCGCCATCCGCTCGAATTTCTGGTACAGGCACGTCTTGAGCAGGCGATCGGACAGCGAGTAGAACTCCGCCTTGTGCGGCCAGTGGTTCGACTGGCGCACCCAGTACAGCACCCGATGGTAGGTCACGCTGCGATCGACGGCGGTGAGCTCGAGGACGTACATCGACTCGCCGTCGACCTTTTCGGTCCGCAGCAGCTGCGGCTTGTAGTCGCCGGCGAAGTTGGCCCGCGCCAGGTCGCCGTTCGCCACGGCACCGGTCAGGCGCTGCGCCAGCGGGAGCCGCACCGGCTGCGAAACGGCGGGCAGAAAGATCCAGAGGTCGCGGCCCTTCATCAGCATGATCTGACCGCGCTCCGATGCGGGCTCGGTGGTCATGACGACCGTGTTCTCGTTCCCCTTCGACAGGACGCGGTACTTCCTCGCGTCGGCCGGGACCGCTCGGCGTCGTCGTGCTGATCGTGACGCCGACCTCGAAGCCTTCCGCGGGAAAGCGCACCTGGTCGGCCTTCTGCACGATCGAGGCGGCCAGCGCGTCGTCGGCTGGAGCCTGGACTCTCCTCGGCGATGCCCGGCGGCCGGCCAGACGAGCGCCAACGCCAGCGGAGAACCACCGGGCAAGCGCGATGCGGGCGGACATTTTTGCGCAGGAAGTCAAAAGCCTATAACCTAGTATTCACATTCCACATGCAATAGTATAGCCATTGCCGCGCGCCGCGTCTCCCTTCGATGTCCCTGATCCGCGTCGAAAACGTCTCGAAGCAATACCGCCTCGGGGACCAGATGGTTCCGGCGCTGCACGCGCGTGACCCTGAGCATCGAGGAAGGCGTCTTCCTGGCGATCGCCGGCCCCTCGGGCAGCGGCAAGTCGACGCTGCTCAACCTCATCGGCTGCATCGACACGCCGACCACCGGCAAGATCTTCATCGACGGGCGCGACACGTCCGGGCCGCACGCCCGACGAGCTCGCCGATTTGCGCGCGCGGACCATCGGCTTCATCTTCCAGACGTTCAATCTGCTTCCGGTGCTGTCCGCCGAGGAGAACGTCGAGTACCCGCTGCTCCAGTTCAAGGAGCTCGGTCGCAAGGAGCGCCGCGAGCGCGTCGCCCGGTTCCTCGATGTCGTCAAGCTCGGCAAGTTCGCGCACCACCGGCCGTCGGAGCTGAGCGGCGGGCAGCGGCAGCGCGTCGCGATCGCGCGCGCGCTGGCGACGCAGCCGAAGATCATCCTGGCCGACGAGCCGACGGCGAATCTCGACAGTCGGACCGGCGCCGGGATTCTCGAGCTCATGAAGGAAATCAACCGGTCGTTCCAGACGACGTTCGTGTTTTCGACGCACGACAAGAAGGTGATCGCGAAGGCCGACCGGCTCGTGCGCATCGAAGACGGCAGGATCCGCCGCCTGGGAATGCGGACCGACGACGGCTGGGTGCTCGTGAAGGAACGGCGGACGGTCCGGGAAGCGCAGGCAGCCATTTCGGAGGAGGCAGAAAAGTGATTCGAGCCCGATTGCTCTGGCAACGGCGATACCGTTTCTGCTCATGGCTGCTGCGCAACTGCACGCGCAGGACGCGGCTCCGCCGTGCGACCGACCTGCCGCGATTGCGCGCTCGCGGCGGCGGAAGCGGACCCCCTGTCGAAGGACGCGCTGTTCGGCGACCGACTCGGCCGTCGGCCGGAAAGTCGCGGCGTCAAGGTGCAGCGGCTCCTTCGAGGCCTGGGCGCGTACACCTACGCGGACCCGACGCACTGGTCGCGCGGCGTCGGCCGCCTCTCGCTCGCCGCGCAGGGCGAGTTCGCGGAGACGTGAAATGGAAAGTGGGCGGTCGCGTCGACGGCGACCTCGTCTACGCGACGTCCGATTTCTATCTCGACCCGGTCAAGCACAATCAGCGCCTGACCGCGATCTGGGGCGAGAACTACATCGACGTCTCCGCCGGATCCTGGGACTTCCGCCTGGGTGCGCAGCAGATCATCTGGGGCGAAGTCGTCGGGCTGTTCTTTGCCGACGTCGTCTCGGCGCGCGACATGCGCGAATTCCTGCTGCCGAGCTTCGACGTCATCCGCATTCCGCAGTGGGCGGCGCGGGCCGAATACTTTGCGGGCGACGCGCACGTCGAGTTCGTCTGGATTCCCGTCCCGACGTTCGACCGGATCGGCAAGCCCGGTGCCGATTTCTACCCGGCGCCGCTGCCATCGCCGACGCCGTCGAACGTCGCCGCGCTGTTCCTGGATCCCGATGCGCCCGGACCGCAATCTCGGCAACTCGAACTATGGCGTTCGTGCCAATACGCTCGTCTCGGGGTGGGATCTCGCGGCGTTCTACTACCGCAGCTTCAGCTCGCAGCCGACGTTCTATCGCCTGCCGACCGGCACGCCCGGGCAACCGTTCGTGTTTCAGCCGCGGTACGACCGGATCTGGCAGGCGGGCGGCACCGTGAGCAAGGACCTGGGCGAGACTGGTCCTGCGCGCGCGAGGCCGTCTATGCGAGCGGCCAGGGCTACAGCGTGACGGACCTCTCCGTGCCGCAAGGCGTTGTCCAGCGCTCGACGCTCGATTACATCCTGAGTGTCGAGTTTCCGCTGCCCGGCGACACGCGCCTCAACGTGCAGGGATTCCAGCGCGCCTACTTCGACGGCGGCGGGGGCGACATCGTGATCAAGAGCGACGGATTCGGCGCGAGCGTCTTCCTGTCGACCAAACTGACCGACGCCTTCGAGCCGCAGATCCTGTGGATTCAGAACTTCAAGGACGCAGGCGGGCTGATCCGGCCGCGGCTCAATTGGTACGCGGCGAAGAATACGGCGGTCGGGTTCGGCGTCGATATCTTCACCGGGCCGAGCGACGGCTATTTCGGCCGCTACAACAATCGTGACCGCGTCTATGCGGAACTGCGTTACGATTTCTAGCCACTTTGCCTGCTTTGCATTCCGGCGGATCACCCGTTCGGTCGACGCTCGCGAACGTGGTCATTTCCCGCCGGTCATTTCCCGCTTCAGGCAGCTTGAGCCAGCACCGGTTGGGCAAAAGTCCGTTGGACCAGCGCGTCCAGACGTTTGGCGAGTGCCCCCGACTCGACGTGAAGCAGAACCGATGGCGCACGGACACGCTCGCAGATTCGCTCGCCGGCGGCGACCACGAAACCCAGAACACGCGAGTAAAAAGCCACGTGTCTCGGGTTGACCTCGATGAAAACGTCGGTTACGCCGTGGATCGTCCAGCCGGCTGCGTACGCCAGGCTGAATAGCGACGCGAGCACCGAGTGCGAATCGACGCGCTCCGCGACGGCGAGACGGGTAAGTTCGCAAATACGGCGGCCGCCCAACCGCGCCGTCTGGATGACCTCGCCGTGTGCTTCTTCAGCGCGCAATCCAGAGGGACCATCGAGTCTGAGCGTGACGGTGCCTATCGTTGCTTCGTCGATCGCCGCCACAAACGTGATTTCCTGGCTCGTGTGCTCTGGTGCGAGGTCGGCGGCATGCTCGCCTGCCCCCTCGACTTCGTAGCCCCGCCAGGCATATCGTTTTCGAACGAGGCCGCGTGCAGCCTCGATTTGCTGCGTCGACTCCGCGACGGCGACTCGCAGGTCGCTGCAAATCACCGCCGGGAGCGGTAGTTCGCGGTGCAACGCATCGGTGTTTGGTTCGACCGTCCTGCCGCGGGAGCGGCCACGACCGACGATTGACGCCTGGATGCGGGGCTGAGTATCGCAAATCATCATGATCGGGACGTCCGGCAGAGAAACCTGGCCAACGGCGCGGACCGCGCCAACGCCGTCTTGGCCCGCTGCTGATGGTGGCACTCTTCGTTGCCGCATCAGGACAGCAGGTGGCCCACTTGAGACGCGTCAGCGGGGACGCGACCGCTTACGGCGGAGGTGATCCGCCAAGGCTCTGTCGTAGTCTGCGTACGCGGCACAGTTTGGGGACAAATGGGCAAGACAAAGGGGCATACAAAGCACCCCAATATGACAGTGTACTATAATCTACCATAGGCCGGCAATGCAGCCCGCGGCGACACAATGGATGGTGCCAGCTGATGTCAGGCGGCCAGGTCGGCCGATCCGGCGGGGCCGAGACGAAACCCGGGTTGCCGGATCGCGGCCGAGCCGTGCGCGCCGCGCGCCTGAGCCAGGGCGGCGCGATTCCGTGTCAGTTACCGTAACGGACCAACGGTTCGTCCGCCGGGTCCGCGCACGCGAGTTCGAGCCGCTGCTCCAGTGTTTCGACGGCAGTGTGAAGGAGTACCGAGGGTGCCCGCACGCGTTCGCACATGCGGGCCTCGCCGACAACGGCGAATCCCAGCGCGCGGGAATAGAAAGCGACATGTCGCGGGTTGACCTCGATGAACACGTCGCTCACGCCGTGCCTGATCCGTCCCACTGCGTAGACGAGCCCGAAGAGGGAAGCGAGGACGCGGCGCGAGTCGACCCCTTCCGCAAGAGCGAGCCGCGTCAGTTCGCCGATGCAACGGCCCTCGGCGCGCGCGCGCTGCACAACTTCGACATGTGTGGCTTCCGCTCGCAATCCCTCGGGGCCGTCCAGTCGCAACGTGATTGTACCCAGCGTTGCCTGGTGATCGGCCGCGAAAAATGTGACCTCGCGGCGCACGGCTTGTGCTCCGGCCGATGTACCTTGATATTCGAACGCCTCGAGACTGTAGCCGCGCCACGCGTAGCGGGTGCGAATGAGGCGATCCGTGGCTTCGATCTGCTCGACCGACTCCGCCACCCCGACTTGCAGCTTCGGTGCGCTGGCTGTGGGAACGGCAGCAGGCGTGCGCGTGCGCGCGACAGGCGCGTGCACTGGATTGCGGTTGCCCTGTCGTCCCCGGCTTGCGATCAGCCCCGCGAAAGCATCGCGCGCGCCGACAGTGATCGGGAATTCGGAGTCATGCGCGGGGGAAAAACCATTCAGCATCTCCGGCGGGATTGCGTACGCAGTTGCGGGCACGCTTGCAGCGCGGTCTTGCAGCATGTGGAACTCCATCCAACGAAGGGAGCGAAGCTGGAGGCGAGCGAAACATTCGCCGCGCAGCCGCCAATTGCCCAAGCAAGAATATCCCCAAGTCTTCACGGCGCACCCGGCTGGAAGCGCCGGCCGCATCATGCTGGCTTGGTATGATGTCCGCGCCAGAGACGACGATTGCGACGCGCGAAAATTGGAAATTGCGAGGGATACCTGAAGAGAAGAAATTCCGCAACTATCCAGAATCAAGAAAGCGAAACTTTTTTGCTCGCTGCGGATACGGATCGCGACGTTCAGGCACATGCGGGATGCGAGCGGACAATGCGAAATGCACTGCAGACTGTTGACCACAAGTGCGTGCGCTACAATCGATGTCAACTACAAAAAATGTAACGACCATGCCTTTCGACTTGCCTCCGCGTTGATGGCGTAAGCGTGGCGGAGGCGATGCGCGTAAGTTGGTGCCTACTGCGAGGATGCGGGATGTCCAGGGCAATGCGACGCAGATTCGGGATGAGGCAGGCATCTGTGTGCTACAGCGGAGGGCGCGCGACGGCATTGGTGTGTCACTGTCAGGATCCGACGCGGTGATCGACGGAATGACTGCATTGGTTCTGTTGCGAACGCAACCGGATCACTGCAGACCGTGCATCATCAAGCCCCGCCGATGATGGATTTTCTCTGGCTGAAGGCGCTGGTCAAGGCGCTGGTGCTGCCGCCGACGGGACCCCTGCTCGTGGCCATCGTCGGCCTTGGCCTGTGTACGCGCCTTCCGCGCATCGGACGCTCGCTCGCGGCGGCGGGCGTGGTAGGTCTGCTGGCGCTTTCGATGCCGGTCGTTGCCGATTTCCTGGCCCAGTTCGTCGATACCTCGGCTCCGTTTGACGTCGATGCAGTGCGCAACGCCCAGGCCGTCGTGATTCTCGGTGGCGGCGTCCGGCGCAATGCGCCCGAGTATGGTGGCGATACCCTGGCAACGCTTACGCTGGAGCGCGTGCGCTATGGGGCTCGCGTCGCGCGTCTGACCGGCCTTCCGGTCCTGGTCTCGGGTGGGTCGGTCTTGGGAGGCGAGCCCGAGGCCAAATTGATGGCGGCGTCTCTGGAGCACGAATTCGGCGTGCCCGTGCGCTGGATCGAGGCACGCTCGCGCACGACGCACGAGAACGCCGTACTGTCGGCCCGAACGCTGAAGAAGGACGGCATCGACCGCGTGGTCCTCGTCGCCCACGGTTTCGACATGCGGCGCGCGATGGCCGAATTCCAGGCGCAGGGCCTTGCCGTTGTCGGCGCACCGACCGGACGGCTCGGCGGATCGGAAGACACGATTCTGGACTATGTTCCGAGCATGAGCGGTCTACGGGGCAGCTATTACGCGACCTACGAGATTCTCGCCAATCTCGCTCGGGTCGTGCATCTGAACCGCTGAGGGTCGCGATGCCCTCTTGACGCTGGCCGTGGTGCGGCGCGAACGACGCGCCGCGCGCTGACGAGGTTGCGGCAGGGCGCCGATTCTCTAGCCAACGCCCGCGATCTGTGGAAGAATGGGCGCAACCAAATCTTCGGGGTGACCGCGATGCTGGACCGCGACGGTTATCGCCCGAACGTTGCCATCGTCGTTGCTAACGCGAAAAACCAGGTCTTTTGGGGCAAAAGGGTCCGCGAACATTCCTGGCAGTTTCCGCAAGGCGGCATCAATCCCGGTGAAACGCCCGAAAAGGCCATGTACCGGGAGCTGCACGAGGAAACCGGGCTCGAGCCGAAGCACATAAGGATCCTGGGCCGCACGCGCGACTGGCTGCGTTACGAGGTGCCGCAACACTGGGTGAAGCGCGAGTGGCGGGGAAGCTACCGCGGGCAGAAGCAGATCTGGTATCTGCTCCGGCTTGTCGGGCGCGACACCGACGTGTCGCTGCGCGCGAGCGAGCGTCCGGAATTCGACGCGTGGCGCTGGCACGACTACTGGGTGCCGCTCGACTCCGTCATCGAGTTCAAGCGCGAGGTGTACCGGCGCGCGCTCACCGAGCTCGAGCGCTTCATGCACGTCCATCCGCAGACCCGCCGCGAGCGTCTCTACGGCCTCGCGCATCCGGCGATGCCCTCGTCCTACGCCGATCCGCTGGCGTAGCGCCGACGGCAAGCGTTCATCCGAGAAGCACCAAATTGTTCCTGTGGATCAGTTCGGGTTCGTCGATGTAGCCGAGTATCGCCTCGATCTCGGACGACGGCTTGCGCAGGATGCGCGCGGTTTCGGGCGCGCTGTAGTTGACGAGGCCGCGCGCGACCTCGCGGCCGTCGGGGTCGAAGCAGCCGACGATCTCGCCGCGCTCGAAACTGCCCTCGACGCGAACCACGCCGATCGGCAGCAGGCTCTTGCCGTCGCGCACGAGCGCGCGCACGGCGCCGGCATCGAGCGTCAGCCGGCCCGCGAGCTGGACGTGGTCGGCCAGCCACTGCTTGCGCGCGCCCAACGAAACGTCGGGGGCGACGAGCGTCGTGCCGATCTCCTCGCCCGCCGCGAGCCGCGCCAATACGTTTTCCTCGCGCCCGTCGGCAATGACGGTGGACGCCCCCGAGCGCGCCGCGCGCTTGGCGGCGAGCACCTTGGACAGCATGCCGCCGCTGCCGACCGCGCTGCCGGCGCCGCCGGCCATCGCCTCGAGCCGCGATTCCCCCGCCTGAGCCGTGCGCACCAGCGTGGCGGCCGGATCGCGGCGCGGGTCGGCCGTGAAGAGCCCCGGCTGATCGGTGAGCAGCACCAGCACGTCGGCCTCGATCAGATTCGTCACGAGCGCGCCCAGCGTGTCGTTGTCGCCGAAGCGGATCTCGTCGGTGGTGACGGTGTCGTTTTCGTTGATGATCGGGATGACGTCGAGCGCGAGTAGCGTGAACAAGGTCGAGCGCGCGTTGAGGTAACGGCGGCGATCCGCAAGGTCGTCGTGCGTGAGCAGGATCTGCGCCGTGTGCAGGCCGAAGCGGGCGAAGGCCGATTCGTAGGCCTGTACCAGACCCATCTGGCCGACGGCTGCCGCCGCCTGCAGTTCGTGCATCGTCGACGGGCGCGCCGTCCAGCCGAGCCGCTTGACGCCTTCGGCGATTGCGCCTGACGACACCAGCACGATCTGCCTGCCGGCACGTCGCAACTCCGCGATCTGTGTCGCCCAGCGCTCGACCGCGGCATGGTCGAGTCCGCGCCCGTCGTTGGTGACGAGGCTCGAGCCGACCTTCACCACCAGGCGGCGCGCGCTTGCGACGGGCGTCGTCATTGGTGTGCCCCCACGCTTGCGGCCTCATTGGCCAATTCGACCGCTGCGCTGCCCCCAGAGGGGGCGCGATTCGCGCCTTGGGGCGGCCCGGCGGCGCGGACAAGGGCCCCCACGCTTGCGGCGTTCGCCGCTGCGCTGCCCCCAGAGGGGGCGCGATTCGCGCCTTGGGGCGGCCCGGCGGCGCTCATGGTCCCGGCAGCCCGGCGGGCGCGGGCTCGGCCGCTACAGGCGCGGGCGCCGGGTGCGCATCGAGCCAATCCTGGATCTTGAAGACGAGCGCACGGCAGCCTTCGCCGTTGACCGCGGCCACGGCGAAGACCGGGCCCTTCCAGCCGTACGCCTTGACGAAAGCCCGCACGCGCGCGGCGCGCTCGCTTTGCGGAACGAGGTCGATCTTGTTCAGCACGAGCCAGCGCGGTTTCTCGAACAACGCGACATCGTAGCGCTTCAACTCGGCGACGATCGCCCTGGCGTCGCGGACCGGATCGGCGTCCGGATCGAACGGTGCGATATCGACGATGTGCAGCAGCATGCGCGTGCGCTGCAGGTGGCGGAGGAACTGGTGGCCGAGCCCGGCGCCGTCGGCCGCGCCCTCGATGAGGCCGGGGATGTCCGCGACGACGAAGCTGCGGTTCTCGTCGGTGCGCACGACGCCCAGGTTCGGCGCCAGCGTCGTGAACGGGTAATCGGCGACCTTGGGCCGCGCCGCCGAAACGGCGCGGATGAACGTGCTCTTGCCGGCATTCGGCAGGCCGAGCAGGCCGACATCGGCCAGCACCTTGAGCTCGAGATGCAGTCGCCGCTTCTGTCCCTCTTCACCGGGCGTGAACTGGCGCGGCGCGCGGTTCGTGCTCGACTTGAAGTGGATGTTGCCGAGGCCGCCCTTGCCCCCCTGCGCGACGAGCGCCTGCTGCCCGTGCGCGGCAAGATCGGCGACGAACGCGCCGGTGTCGGCGTCGGTGATCGTGGTGCCGACGGGCACGCGCAGGAGGATGTCCTCCGCACCCCGGCCGTACTTGTCGGCGCCATGGCCGTTCTCGCCGTGCTTGGCCCGATGGATCCGCGCATAACGGTATTCGATCAGCGTATTGATGTTGCGGTCGGCCACGGCGATGATGCTGCCGCCACGCCCCCCGTCGCCGCCGTCCGGCCCGCCGCGCGGCACGTACTTCTCGCGCCGGAACGACGCCGAGCCGTTGCCGCCATCGCCGGCGAGGACTTCGATGTTGGCTTCGTCGATGAATTTCACCGGGCGCTCCGCAGGTAGAGAACGTAGCGCTCGGTGTCGTCGCCACGGCGTTGGCCCGTCCACGCCATCCGCCACCCGTCCGGCGTCGTCGGATCGCGATCATTGCGGCCGTACTGGACGAGAAGCGCGGTGCAACTGTCGATCGGCGCGATTTCGGCGCGGACGGTCACCAGGTTCGCGAAATACTGGAAGAGCGCCCGCTGCGCATCGCCCAGATTGCGGCTGGCCACGCACCCTTCCTGCGTCAGCACGGCGCGCACCGATTCGGCGACTCCGCGGTAGCTGCGGCGTGAATCGATGTAGGGCAGCCAGATGGTCGAGTAGAGCGCCCACAGCAGCGTCATGCCCGCCGCCCAGTTGAGGAGGGCGCGGCGGTTCGAGCGCCGCGCGGGGCGCACCAGAGCGAGCCAGAGCAGGGTCAGGAGCAGTGACACACCGAAGGCGAGCCAATGGAAGGAAGGCCGATAGCCGCTTTCGGTGTCGCGGAACAACCGGGCGACGGCCGGTGCCATGCCGTGCGCCGAGGCATCGAACCACAGCCACCACATGAGCAACGAGAGGAGACCGAACGTGAGAATGCCGAACCAGTCGAGCGCGCCGGAGAAGCCGCGCTTAAGCGTGTCGATTTCCAGCGCACCGAGCAGCGACAGCGGCAGGAGCAGCGGCATGAGATTGACCAGCCGCGGGCCGGACATCGCCAGAATGCAGACGCAGATCACGATTGCCGCCATCGCGGGGAGCTGCACACCGGGAGTGGCAAGGCCACCGTTGAAGCCGCGGCCGCGCGTCACGATCGTCCAGATCACGAGAGGAAGGGCGGGCCAGGCGAACCAGGGCAGGTTCTTCAGGAGGAACATGGCGTCGCCCGCCGCTGCCGGGTCCAGGGGCGCCAGGAAATCACGCAGTGATTGCGCGGCCCACCAGGCGTGCAGATGGGCGGGCGCGCGGAGCCAAAGCGCGAATGGCCAGGAACCTGCGAGGACCACAGCGAGGGCAAGTGCCAAACCCGCCGCCCGCGCATAGCGGCGGGTGCGCCACGCCGAGAAGGCAACGGGCAGCGCCGCGGCCGTCACGCCTATCCAGAGAACCGCGACGAATCCTGCCGACAGAAAGCCGACGCCGGCGCCCAGGCCGATCGCCGCGCCGCCGGCGACCGGCCGCCGCAGGGCGAGCGCGAACCCGTAGAGCGCGGCGGCCATGCCGAGCATGAGTCCCATTTCCGGCGCGAGCTGGTGCGCGCGTTCCCACAACCCGACCGAGCCAACGAACAGCAGCACCGGCAGCCATAGGTAGGCGCGGCCATGCAGCTCGGTAGCGGTGGCGGCGAGGAGAAGCAACGTCAAGGCAACGAACAAGGCCGCCGCGACGCGTGCCGCGTCGTGCAACGGCAGCAGGGGCGACAAGGCCATGCTGGTGCCGGTCGCCGCCAGGTAGACGAGCGGCGGGTTGTCGACGACGGGCTCGCCGGCAAGATACGGGACGAGCGCGTCGCCACGCGCCATCATCTCGAGGACGGCGCCGAACGTGGTCGCGTCCTGCGTCTTCCACGGATCGTGGCCCACCGTCCCCAGCAGCACCCACGCCACGCAGAGCACGACGAGGCCGAGCTGCTTCAGCGCGCCGAAGCGCCCCGTCGGGCCGAGGGCAGTGGCCCCGTCACCTTCGGCGTCGGCGAGCGCGTGCTTCGGCATGATCGTGTGGGGTATGGGCCTGCGCGAGGGGGGCCGGAATGAAAAAGGCAGCCGAAGCTGCCTCTTCCGTCGAAAGCGCCCGACAGCGCCAGCCTGCGCCGACTGCCCGGCGCGTTACGGCGATGGGGTTTTCGCAGGCTCGGCGGCCGGCGGGGTCGCGGCGGTCTTCGAGCCGTAGCGCTGACGGAATTTGTCGATCCGGCCGGCGGTGTCCATCACCTTCTGCTTCCCCGTGTAGAACGGATGGCAGGCCGAGCACACTTCGACGTGCAGCGGCTTGCCCACGGTCGACGATGTCACGAACGTGTTGCCACAGCTGCAGGTCACCTGGATTTCGGTGTATTTCGGGTGAATGCCGGTTTTCATGTTGTCCTCATTCTCGGCCTGCGTACCGGGGTCTCGTGACCCGCAGAGCGCGTCTTTAGGCCGCGGCGCTATCTGCGGACGAAGTCGGCGTTTCACAAGGCCGTCCGCATGGCCAAACAAAAATTATCCGCCGTTTTGCGCTGCAACGCAACAAAACCCTGGACGCCGCGCGGGCTGCCGGGCATGAGGCAATACGACATTAAAATCAACGGCTTAACCAATAACAATGAGTCTAGGCGGCGGCGCGGGCGCTGGCAGGGGCAACATCAACCACGCCGCATGGAATCGAAAAACTCGGAATTCGTCTTGGTCTGCTTGACCTTGTCGACCAGGAATTCGGTCGCCTCGAGCTCATCCATCGGGTAGAGCAGTTTGCGCAACACCCAGACCTTCTGCAGGATCTCGGGCTTCAGCAGCAGTTCTTCCTTGCGCGTGCCCGACCGGTTGACGTTGATCGCCGGATAGATGCGCTTCTCGGCCATCCGCCGGTCGAGGTGGATCTCCATGTTGCCGGTGCCCTTGAATTCCTCGTAGATCACGTCGTCCATCCGCGAACCGGTGTCGATCAGCGCGGTGGCGATGATGGTCAGCGAGCCACCTTCCTCGATGTTGCGCGCGGCGCCGAAGAAGCGCTTGGGCCGCTGCAGCGCATTGGCGTCCACGCCGCCGGTCAGCACCTTGCCCGACGCTGGCACCACTGTGTTGTAGGCGCGGGCGAGCCGCGTGATCGAGTCGAGCAGGATCACGACGTCCTTCTTGTGCTCGACCAGGCGCTTCGCCTTCTCGATCACCATCTCCGCGACCTGCACGTGGCGCGTCGCGGGCTCGTCGAACGTCGACGACACGACCTCGCCGCGCACGGAGCGCTGCATTTCGGTGACTTCCTCCGGCCGCTCGTCGATCAGCAGCACGATCAACACGACGTCCGGGTAGTTCGCCGCGATGGAGTGCGCCACGTGCTGCAGCATCACGGTCTTGCCGGACTTCGGCGAGGACACCAGCAGGCCGCGCTGGCCCTTGCCGATGGGGGCGACGATGTCGATGATCCGGCCGGTGATGTTCTCCTCGGCCTTGATGTCGCGTTCGAGCGTGAGCGCCTCGTCGGGAAAGAGCGGCGTCAGATTCTCGAACAGGATCTTGTTCTTCGCGTTCTCGGGCGGCTCACCGTTGACCTTGTCCACCTTCACCAGCGCGAAATAGCGCTCGCCGTCCTTCGGCGTGCGGATCTCGCCTTCGATGGTGTCGCCGGTGTGCAGGTTGAAACGGCGGATCTGCGACGGCGAGATGTAGATGTCGTCGGTGCCCGCGAGGTAGCTCGTGTCCGGCGAGCGCAGGAAGCCGAAGCCGTCGGGCAGCACCTCCAGCGTGCCGTCGCCGAAGATGCTCTCGCCCTTTTTCGCATGGCTCTTCAGCATCGCGAAGATGAGGTCGTGCTTGCGCATGCGGTTCGCGCCCTCGATCTCCATCGTGCTGGCGATGTCGAGGAGCTCGCTCACGTGCTTGGACTTGAGTTCGGACAGTTGCATGGGCTTGGGAACGCGCGGAAAGGACGGGGGGCGGCGGGTCGCCGCGGCATCGACTCTGGGATCGTGACGCCCGGGAGAACGGCGCGGCGTCGTGTGCGGTGCTGCGGAGCCGCCCCTCTAGACGGAGGGGGGCGGCGCAGGCACGAAGATCAGACTAACGGGTTCAGAGGTTGCTGTCAACAAAGGCGGTGAGCTGGGATTTCGACAGCGCGCCCACCTTCTGCGCGTGCAGCTTCCCGCCCTTGAACAGGATGAGGGTCGGAATGCCGCGGATGCCGAACTGGCTCGTGATGCCGGGATTGGCGTCGATGTCGAGCTTGGCGACGGTCAGCCGGCCGGCATACTCCTTCGCCATGTCCTCCAGCACCGGCGCGATCATCTTGCACGGGCCGCACCACTCGGCCCAGTAATCGACCAGCACCGGCGTCGAGGACTGCAGGACTTCCTTGTCGAACGTGGCGTCGGAAACGTGTTTGATGTGGTCGCTCATGGATTCCTCGTGAGATGCGCAGATGACAGCGGGTCACCCGGTGGGGGTTCGGGGCCCGGCGGGCGCGGCCGGGGACTTTGGCCGCCGCTGCCGGCGCGGGTCGAAGCCCAAGGCTACGTTATCCGAAGGGCCGCGCCGGCGCAAGCGCCCCCGGGCAAACATTGGCGACGACGATGCGGAGCGTGCGGCCCGATTTGCTAAAATCCGCTTTTTTGCATGCGGGACACCCAAGCATGACCTATGTCGTCACCGAAACCTGTATCCGCTGCAAGTATACCGATTGCGTCGATGTCTGCCCGGTGGACTGCTTCCGCGAGGGTCCCAATTTTCTCGTCATCGACCCGGACGAATGCATCGACTGCACGCTGTGCGTGGCCGAATGTCCGGTCGAGGCGATCTACGCGGAGGACGACGTTCCGCCCGACCAGCAGTCCTTCACGGCGCTCAACGCCGAGCTCGCGAAGCTCTGGAAGCCCATCATCGAGCGCAAGCCCGCGCCCCCGGACGCCGATGAGTGGAAAGGGGTGAAGGACAAGCTCAAGCATCTCGAGCGATGACCGCGGGGCCGGGGCGCGGGGCAAGCAGGTTCTGCACCTACAGCGGTCGATCGCGGCGTTTGACCGCGTCGGACCGAAACCCTAGAATCACGAACCTTTTCCGTGCCGGCCCGCCGCGATCGCTGCGGACACGGCACACCCGATGCCAAGATTCGCGAACCCTGCTACCGGACGATGACCAAGACGATCCTCCACGCCGCTTTGGTGGCGGCCGCGCTCACTTCAACCTGGGCCGCGGCCCAGGGGACTGCGGCAGGTGACGCTGCGAAGGGCCGTGAGAAGACCCGGATGTGCGCGGGTTGCCACGGCATCGAGGGCTGGCGGACGGCATTCCCGGAGGTGTATCACGTCCCCCGGATCGGCGGCCAGCACGAGGCCTATCTGGTGAAGGCCCTCCTGGAGTACAAGAGCGGGGAGCGCAGTCATCCGTCGATGCGCGCCATCGCCGCATCGCTTTCCGAGCAGGACATGGCTGACCTCGCAGCGTATTACGCGCAGGGTGGCGTCAAGACAGCGGGCAAATGACGATGCAACGATCCTTCTTCACGACGGCCATCGCGCTCATCGCGTTCGGTGCGGCCGCCGGCGCCTCGGCCGCCGATCTTGCCGCCGGCAAGGCCAAGGCGACCGAAGTCTGCGCGGCCTGCCATGGCGCCGACGGCAACAGCGCTACCGCCGACTTTCCGCGAATCGGCGGGCAATACCCCGATTACCTGGCGAAAGCGATGCGCGACTACAAGTCCGGCCAGCGCAAGAACGCCATCATGGCTGGCTTCGCGCAAGCGTTGTCGAAGCAGGACGTCGATAACCTGGCCGCGTATTACGCCGCGCAGCCGGCGACCGTTTCGGCAAAGCACTGAAGATCTGCGATCTTCAGTCGCTGCCGCGCGAGGCAGGCGAGGTAGAGCGCGGCATCCGGCGGTGTGCCGTGGCGCTGTGCGGTCCAGACAACCTCCGCCAGACATTCCAGCACTGCGTGCAGCGCGGCATGCTCGTCGCCCTTCGCCATGCGAATCCGCTCGTACTCGGCGCGAATGCCGGGCGGCTGATCGATCGACAGCTGCTCGGCGACGGCGAGGTGCAGCGACAGGTGCAGGAAGGGATTGACGTCGCCGCGCTCCGGCTGCCAGTCCCGATCGAGACTGCGCACGGGGTCTTCGAGGACCGCGTGATACTCGGGGTGCTGCGCGACGAGATCGGCGGCGATGCGCTCGAGGCCGGACGACGGCTCCCGCGCGCGGTGTTTTCTCCACGCCTCGATCAGGAAACGGCGGGCCTCGTCGCGGGACGGATTGAACAACGCGCCGCCTACGCCGTCTTGTCGCGATACTCGCAGAGATCGCGCAGCGGGCACGCGCCGCAGTCGGGCTTCCGCGCGACGCAGACGTAGCGTCCGTGCAGGATCAGCCAGTGGTGCGCGTGCTGCCGGAATTCTTCCGGAACGAATTTGACGAGCTTCCGCTCGACCTCGTCTGGGTTCTTGCCTGGGGCGAGGCCCATGCGGTTGGCGACCCGGAAGATGTGCGTGTCCACGGCGATCGTCGGCTGTCCGAAGGCGACGTTGAGCACGACGTTGGCGGTCTTGCGGCCCACGCCGGGCAATTTCTCCAGCGCCTCGCGGTTGGCCGGCACCTCGCCGCCGTGCTCACGCAGCAGGATCTGCGAAAGCGCGACGATGTTCTTCGCCTTATTGCGGAAGAGTCCTATCGACTGCACGTACGGGATCAGCCCGTCGACGCCCAGCGCCGCGATCGCCGCAGGCGTATGGGCGACCGGGAAGAGCTTTGCGGTCGCCTTGTTCACGCCCTTGTCGGTAGCCTGGGCGGAGAGCACGACGGCGACCAGCAGCTCGAACGGCGTCCGATGCGCGAGCTCCGACTGCGGATGCGGGTTGGCCGCGCGCAGGCGCTCGAAGATCGCGCGGCGCTTCTGCGGGTTCATGGCTTCGTCGGTGCCGGTACCGCCGAGTTGCACGCGGCGGCGATGCCCAGGACAACACGCTGCGAAAACCTGCCGATCATTTACGGCCGGCGTTCCAGGTGTTGCGGCGCGCCCGCGCACGCACGAGCGCGGCGGCGACCGCGGCTTCGCGCTTGACCCGTTCGCTGTCCGCCGTCGACGAAGTCACGCGGGTCGCGGACGATGCGCGTGCGAGGCGCCGGTTGCGCGCAACGTATCTGCTGCGGGCCGCACGTGCATCCTCCGGGCTCCAGGCGCGACCCGCGGGAACCATTGCGATGCAGTCGACGGGGCAGGGCGGCACGCAAAGCTCGCATCCGGTGCACAAGGCGGGGAGCACCGTGTGCATGCGTTTGGCCGCGCCGACGATGGCGTCGACGGGGCACGCATCGATGCACAGCGTGCAGCCGATGCACGCGTCTCGTCGATGCGGGCGACGGTCAGCGGGCCGGGCTCGCCGCAGACTCCGGTCGAGCGCGATGGCCGGCTGTCCGGTCAACGCCGACAATTGCGCGATCAGGTCGTCTCCGCCGGGCGGGCAGCGATTGATCGCTATGCCGGCCGCGATGGCCTCGGCGTACGGCCGGCAGCGTCGTAGCCGCAGCGCCGGCACTGCGTCTGCGGGAGTGCCGCGTCGACCGCATCGGCGAGCGATGGCGAGAGTGGCGTGTTCACGCCGCGGATTCTACCGAGCTTTTCCGGGCCGGGGCATGGCGCATCGCGGATGACGCCGCAGGATTCTTCGGCCGCGCGTCCCGCGGGTCGATTTGCTAGACTCTGCGCACGGCGCGCAAACTGCCTCCGCATCGGGAATTCCGGTCCCCTCGTGTCCGCTCGGCCCCCCATCGCATCGGCGCCCGTTCTCGAACGGCCGCTCGGGCGCGGATTCGCCCCGTGGCTCGGCGCGACCCTCTTGCGCCTCTCCGGCTGGAAGGTCGTGCTGGCGCAGCCGGTGCCGAACCGCTGCGTGGTGATCTTCTATCCGCACACGTCGAACTGGGACACGGCGATCGGCCTCTGCGTCAAGTTCATGACCGGATTGCCCATCCGCTTCGCCGGCAAGGACACGCTGTTCAAGCGTGCCGCTGCTGGGGCCGCTGCTCCTGCGCTGGGGCGGAGTTCCCGTGAACCGGCGTGAACGGACCGGCTTCATCGACGAAATGACCATGTTGAATTCCGACGCAACGAGGAATTCCGGCTGGCCATAGCGCCCGAAGGCACTCGTGGCCGGGCCACGTACTGGAAATCGGGTTTCTATCACCTGGCACGCGCGGCCGGCGTGCCGCTGGCGCTCGGCTTCATCGATTACCCGCGGCGCGAGATGGCGTCTGGCGTGTCTACCTCGACCTGACCGGCGACGGTGCGGCCGACATGGCGCGCATTCGCGCGTTCTACGCCGACAAGTGCGGCCGCCATCCGCGAGAACCAGGGCCCGGTCCGCCTGCGCGACGAGCCGCCGGCCGGTGGATTGACGGGTCATGCACGCACCGCACGCCGCCCCCGATGCGCACGCGCATCACCACCACGTCGGAGCACGGGCTACGCGGCGCGCGCTGTGGGCGGCACTCCTGCTGACGGGGGCATTCGCGGCGGTCGAGGCAGTGGCGGGCTACTTCGCCGGATCGCTTGCGCTCATTTCCGACGCCGGCCACATGGTGACCGACTCGGCATCCTTCGTCGTCGCACTGATCGCTGCCGCCGTGGCTTCGCGCCCGCCGTCGCGGCGCGCGTCCTACGGCTATGCGCGGGCCGAGGTGCTCGCCGCCTTCGTCAATGCGCTTGCCATGCTGGCTCTGATCCTGTGGATCGCGGTCGAAGCCGTGCATCGATTGTTGGACCCGGTGCCTGTCGCGGGGCCGACGGTGATGGTCGTCGCCGCCGTGGGACTCGGCGTCAATCTGATCGTGGCCTGGATGTTGTCCCGTGGCGCCAGCGGCATCAATGCGCGTGGCGCGCTGCTGCACGTCTTCGGCGATCTCATGGGCTCCGTGGCGGCTCTGGTTGCCGGTGCCGTGATCTACCGCACCGGCTGGATGCCGATCGACCCGATCCTGTCGCTCGTGGTGGCGCTCCTCATCCTGCGCTCGACACTCGCCCTCTTCAAGGAGTCGACCGGCGTGCTGCTGGAGGGTGTGCCCGGGCACGTCTCGTACGAGGCAGTGGGCCGCGCGCTGGCGGCCATCCCCGGCGTGACCGGCGTGCACGACCTGCACGTCTGGCAGATGAGCGCCGCGCGCGTCGCCTTGTCCGCGCACCTCATGCTGAACGATGGCTCGGCCTGGCCGCGCGTGCTCGCGTCGGCGCAGCGGATGCTCGCGCACGATTTCGGGATCGATCACGTCACGCTGCAGCCGGCGTGGCAGGTGCCGGCGCCGTCCGGGCGCGTGATTCCGCTGGCGCCCGCGGCCGTCGCCGACCACGACTCCGGTCAAGCGCCGCACTGAGGCGGACCCCGAGTAGGGGACAGACCACGTTCCCTCCGAGGAAAACGTGGTTGGTCCCCTATGCGCTGTTCCTGAGGCGTGCGCGGGCGGCAGTGCCGCCTACAGCCAGCGCGTCTTCTTGAACCGCACGTAGAGATAGATGTCGACCACGACCATGGTCGCGATCGCGAACGGATAGCCGAACGTCCATTTGAGCTCGGGCATGAACTCGAAGTTCATCCCGTAGATGCCCGCTACCATCGTCGGCACCGCGATGATGGCGGCCCACGCCGCGAGCTTCTTGGTCACCTCGCTTTCGGAGAGCGAGATCATCCCGAGATTCACCTGGATCGCCGTCGTGAGCATGTCGCGGATGCCTTCGATCGTCGCGTGGATCCGGTGCAGGTGATCGTAGACGTCGCGGAAGTACTCGCCCATCCCGGCGCAGACCTGGGGCACCCGGCCGCCGTAGAGCTTGCCGGTGGCCTCCATCAGCGGGTCGATCGCGTGCTTCAGCAGCATCAGCTTCTGCTTCAGCGCGTAGAGCGACTCGATGTTCGAGCGCGCCGCGTTGCGCACGAAGATGTTCTCCTCGATTTGCTCCAGCTCCGACTCCATGGCGTCGAGGATCGGGAAATACCGGTCCACGACGGTGTCCATCAGCGCGTAGAGAACGAAGCCGGATCCGTGACGCAGGAGCTTCGGTTCGCGCTCGCAGCGGGCCCGGACGTCGTTGAAGCCCTTCTGCGTCCGGTGGCGAACCGACAGGATGTAATTGCTCCCGACGAAGATGGCGACCTCGCCGTCGATCAGCGACGCGTCACCAGCGTCGGATATGGGCTCCAGCGTGTGCAGGACGACGAAGAGCGAATCGTCGTATTCCTCGATCTTCGGCCGCTGGTGGCCCTTGTGCGCGTCTTCGACCGCCAGAGGATGGAGGTTGAACTCCTTCGCCATCTCGTCGATCTCGTCTTCCGTCGGCTCGAACAGCGCGACCCAGACGAAGCATTCGGGCCGCGTGACGTACTCGCTGATGTCGGCCGCCGGAATGTCGCCCAGCTTGCTGCCGTTCTGGTAGGCGACACAATTGATCAGCATGGTCGATTCCCGGGTTTCTGGTGCGTTGGCAATCGCGGTTGGCAGCGTACGCCAATGCTTTCGGCGCGGTGCGCGGCCCACCAGGCGCATGCTATATTAATCAATCGCGTATCCGTTGTCGTCGCCGGTTGGACGCAGCGCGCTGCGGTCCCGCGCGGAATCGCCGCCCGATTGGCCCTGCCCCTTGCCCGCACCCTTCGCCGCGCGTCGCGTCGCCACGCCACCCGTCGCCGCGGCGCCCCGCGCCCCGCGCGAGCTCCTGCTGCTGCTGACCCTCGCCGCCGTGCAGTTCACGCACGTCGTCGATTTCATGATCATGATGCCGCTGGGGCCGCAATTCATGCGGCTGTTCGCGATCAGCCCGCAGCAGTTCGGCTTCATGGTGTCGGCCTATGCGTTCGCGGCGGCGGCGAGCGGCTTCGTCGCCGCGTTCTGGATCGACCGCTTCGACCGCAGGCGCGCGCTGCTGGGGCTCTACGCCGGGTTCATCGTCGGGACGGCGCTCTGCGGGATCGCGCCTGACTACCCGTTGCTGCTCGCTGCTCGCATCGTCGCCGGCACGTTCGGCGGCGTGCTGGGCGGACTCACGTTCGCGATCGTCGCGGATCTCGTTCCGTACGCGCGGCGGGCGACGGCGACGGCGGTCGTCGCGGCGGCCTTTTCGCTGGCGGCAGTCGCCGGCGTGCCGCTGTCGCTCTGGATCGCCGCCCATTTTTCGTGGCGTGCGCCGTTCCTGGCGCTTGCCGCGCTCTCCGTCGCGGTCGGCGTGACGGCCATGGGGCTGATCCCACCGCTCGCCGCGCACGTCTCCGCGGGCGGGCGCCGTCCTCCGCTGGCGCAGCTGCAGGCCATATTCGGCGAGCCCAATCATCGGCGCGCGTTCACCTTCATGACCGTGCTGATGTGCTCGGTGTTCGCGATCGTCCCGTTCCTCGCCGCCTACAACGTCGCCAACGTCGGCGTCGCCGAGGCGGATCTGGCGGTGATCTATTTCGCCGGCGGCGCGGCGTCGCTCGTCACCGCACAGGTGATCGGCCGGCTCGCCGACCGCTACGGCAAGAGGCGCCTGTTCACGATCGTCGCGCTGGTCTCGATCGGGCCGATCCTCGTCGCGACGCACCTGCCGCCATTGCCGCTCGCCTGGGTGGTGGGGCTGTCGGTCCTGTTCTTCGTGTTCGTGCCAGGCCGGTTCGGCCCGGCCACCGCGCTCGTGACCGGCAGCGTGGAGCCTCGGCTGCGCGGCAGCTTCATGAGCTTCAACGCGTCGCTGCAGCAGCTCGCGTCGGGAATCGCGTCGCTGACGGCAGGACTGATCATCGGCCGGTCGCCGGACGGCGCGCTCACGAATTTCGGCGTCGTCGGCTGGCTGTCGGTGGGCTGCACGCTCTGCTGCCTGTGGCTCGTGCGGCGGATCCGCGTCGTCGAACAGGGGTTCGAATAGTGGACAGTCCACTATTTCCTCAGGAGAAAGTGGTCTGTCCCCTGCACCCGGGTAGTCAGCAGCGGTTGGCCGAAGCCGCGGCAAGCGCGTAACATTGGCCGACTTTTACCCGGGCGCGTGGCATCCGCCGCGTGCGCGTGACCGCGGCTCCCGTATGATCATTCCGTCGCTGCTCGATACCGACCTCTACAAGTTCACGATGATGCAGGTCGTCCTGCATCACTTTCCGGGGGCGCAGGTCGAGTACCGGTTCAAGTGCCGCAACCCCGACGTCGACCTGACGCCGCACATCGCCGAGATCCGCGACGAGCTCCGCGCCCTGTGCGGCCTCCAGTTCACGCCCGACGAGCTCGCCTACCTGCGCGGGTGGCGCTTCTTCAAGAGCGACTTTGTCGATCTGCTCGGCCTCTTCCAGCTGGACGA
Organism: uncultured beta proteobacterium; assembly: GCA_963823215.1. Lineage (GTDB taxonomy): Bacteria > Pseudomonadota > Gammaproteobacteria > Burkholderiales > Casimicrobiaceae > CAIWHR01. Next base: position 321,093 of record CAWGKT010000005.1, on the reverse strand, counting down.
GCGCTTCATCCGCGTCGAGCGGATCGCCGGCTCGGACCGCGAGATCGACATCACGATCCGGGGACCGTGGCTGCACACGATCCTGTTCGAGGTGCCGGTGCTGGCCATCGTGTCCGAGGTCTACGACCGCAACAAGCACCATGGCCCGGATCTCGCCGAAGGCCGGCGGCGGCTGGCGGCGAAGGTGGACCGGATCAACGCTGTGGCGGATCCCGAATTCCGCATTGCCGACTACGGCACGCGGCGCCGGTTTTCGCGAGCGTGGCACGAGGAGGTCCTGCGCACGCTTGCCGCGGGCATCGGACAGAAGTTCGTCGGCACGAGCAACGTCAAGTTCGCGCAGCAGCTGGGGCTGACCCCGCTGGGCACGATGGCCCACGAGTACCTGCAGGCGTGCCAGGCGGTCGGCCCGCGGCTGCGCGACTCGCAGGTGTTCGCCTTCAATACCTGGGCCCGCGAGTACCGCGGCGACCTCGGGATCGCGCTGTCGGACGTCTGCGGCATGGACGCCTTCCTGCGCGATTTCGATCTCTTCTTCTGCAAGCTGTTCGACGGCGTGCGCCACGATTCGGGCGATCCGTTCGAATGGGGCGAAAAGCTGATCGCCCACTACCAGAAGATGCGCATCGATCCGCACACCAAGACCATGGTGTTCTCCGACAGCCTCAACGTGCCGCTCGCGATCCGGCTGTTCGAGCACTTCCGCGGCCGGATGCACACGGCGTTCGGCATCGGTACCAACCTCACCAACGATGTCGGCTTCGAGCCGCTGTCCATCGTGATCAAGATGACGCGCTGCAACGGGCAGCCGGTGGCGAAGATCAGCGACGAGCCGTCGAAGACGATGGATTACGATCCGTCGTACGTTGCGTACCTGCGCGAAGTGTTCGAGGTGCCCGAGGCGACGGCGCCGGTCAGCGCGACGTAATCCGCCTCGGCGACGTCGGGGCAGCCGGGCCGGCAGCGCCGGGCAGTCGGGCAGGGGCCAAGCCAAGGTGACGTTGCACGATTCTTGCGTGTAGAGTCCTGTTATGGCTACCCCTGCGACCAGCGTACCTGCATTTGCCGGCAGTGAATCCGCGAAGAGGGGTCGGGGCCGGAGTCTGCGTCTCGACGAAATTCTCACGCTGCTGGTCGCCGACGGGCTCGTCGCGGCCGCAGACGCCGACACGCTGGCGCGATCCCCGGCGCGCCGTGCCGACCACCCCCTGGAGATCATCGCCGAGAAGGGCTGGCACGCCGCCAACGCGCCGCGCCTGGCCCTGACCCTCGATTGGCTCGTGGAGTGGCTCGCCGGGAAGCTCGGCGTGGCCTACCTGCACATAGATCCGCTGAAAATCGATCTCACGGCAGTCACGCAGTCGATGACCAACGCCTATGCGGAGCGCTACCGCATCCTGCCGGTCGAGGTGACGAAGACGACGCTGACCGTCGCCACCGCGGAGCCGTTCGTGCGCGACTGGGCCGACGAGCTCGAGAAGATCCTGAACGTCAGGGTGAAGCTCGCCTTCGCCAACCCGCAGGACATTCGCCGCTACCTGGGCGAGTTCTACAACCTCGCGCGTTCGATGAAGAAGGCGCAGGAGGCGTCGAAGGGCACGGTGTCTCTGGCGCGCGATTTCGAGCAGCTGGTGGCGCTCGGGCAGGAAGGCAAGCTCGACGCCAACGACAGCCACGTCGTCCACATCGTCGACTGGCTCTGGCAGTACGCGTTCGAGCAGCGGGCCTCCGACATCCACATCGAGCCGCGGCGCGATGCCGGCCTCGTCCGGTTCCGCATCGACGGCGTGCTGCACCAGGTCTACGCCATACCGACGCCGGTGCTGGTGGCGATGACGTCGCGCATCAAGCTCCTCGCGCGGATGGAAATCGTCGAAAAGCGCCGCCCGCAGGACGGCCGGATCAAGACCGTTACGCCCGCCGGTGACGAAGTGGAGCTGCGGATCTCGACGATGCCGACCGCGTTCGGCGAGAAGGTCGTGATGCGGATCTTCACGCCGGAGGTGCTGGTCCGCAATTTCATCGAGCTCGGTTTTACCCCCGAGGACCGCGATCGCTGGGGACGGATGATCAAGGAGCCGAACGGGATCATCCTCGTCACCGGGCCTACCGGATCCGGCAAGACGACCACGCTTTATTCGTCCCTGAAGCAGCTCGCCACGCCCGAGGTCAACGTCTGCACGGTCGAGGATCCGATCGAGATGATCGAGCCCCTGTTCAACCAGATGCAGGTGCAGCCCGGGATCGGCGTGGATTTCGCGCACGGCGTGCGCACGCTGATGCGGCAGGATCCGGACATCATCATGGTCGGCGAGATCCGCGACCGCGACACCGCCGACATGGCGATTCAGGCGGCGCTCACCGGCCACCTCGTCCTGTCGTCGCTGCACACCAACGATGCGCCGACGGCCGTGACCCGGATGCTCGACCTCGGCATGCCGGCCTATCTCATCAATTCGACGCTGCTGGGCGTCATGGCGCAGCGGCTCGTGCGTACGCTCTGCCCGCACTGCAAGCAACCCGGCGAGCCGCCGGACGACGAGATCTGGCGCGCGATCACCTCCCCCTGGCGCGCGGACAAGCCGGCGCAGGTCATGGCGCCCGTCGGCTGCGTCGAATGCCGGATGACTGGCTACCGCGGGCGCATCGGCCTCTACGAAGTCATGCTGACGACGCCGGCCATCCGGAAGCTCGTCACCGCCGAGGCAGACGACTCGGCGATCCGCGAGCAGGCCTACAAGGATGGGATGAAGCCGCTGCGCGTCTCCGGCGCGATGAAGGTCGCCGCCGGATGGACCACCGCCGACGAGGTCGTCAAGGTCGTGCCGCTGGGTTAGAGCCTGGCACCCCGCCATGTTTGGGTAGCCCCGGCAGACCTGTCGCCCAAACGGCAATCACATCGTCGACGGCGCGGGGACAATTTCCGGCCTCATTCTTCCGTCCCGGCTAGGCAACCCGGCCTGGCGTCCGGGGAAGCCGTTGCTCCGCCAACCTGATCTTGCCCTGTGGGTGCGACGACCCGCCGCCGAACGGATGTGTCGCACGCATTGTGGAGAACAACTGGCGCGGTTTTTCGTCTGCACGTGCCGCGCTTGGCGTCTGTTGGAGCCCATTTCCGCTCCCTCGATGGAGGGGTGGCCGGCGCGGCACATGCCACATCGCGTCCGGTTCGGCTGCCATCCATACCGATTGTTCGCCTTTGGTCTTCGTCCCCTGACCGTTCGTCGGGGTCGACGTTCGCTGCCGCCGGCGATGGCATGGCCCTTGCGTTTTGCACGGCGTTCGCCACCGTCGAATTGGAAGATTTGGTGCGACGGTGAACGTTCTGCGGCACGACGACCTCGCCGCTGCGTGCAACTTGCAGCCCGAATCCAGACAACGAATATCGGTTTCGAGAAATGTGACCATGGGCAATGTATCCATACGAGTAGTTACGGCATCGGAATCGCGTCGCGCGGCGGCTCAGGTGGTCCGCGTCAGTCAATCCGCGCTGCGCCGGGCACGCGGTTTCACGCTGATCGAGGTGATGATTACCGTGGCCGTCGTCGCGATTCTCGCCGCGGTTGCGTTGCCGAGCTATACGGATTACGTCAGGCGCAGCAAGATCGTCGAGGCGACGAGCAGTCTCAGCGACATGCGGGTGCGTCTGGAGCAGCAGTTCCTCGACACACGGCAATACCCGGCATCGTGTGTCGCCGCAGCGGCGGGCCCCGCTCCCGCAGGTCAAATCTATCTGCCGGCGGCCAGCAAGTTCTTCACGGTGACCTGCGCGCTGACGGCAACCACCTATACGGTTACGGCCACCGGTAATGCGGCCCAGGCCATGGGCGGTTTTGTTTACACGGTCGACCAGAACAACAATCGCAGGACGACCAGCTTGCCCAGCGGCTGGTCAGGCGCTGGCGCCTCCAGTACTTGCTGGATCAGCCGGAAAAACGGAGATTGCTGAAATGCCTGCGCCAACATTTGACCGCGGGTTCACGATCCTGGAGCTGATGGTCGCACTGACGATCGCTGTGCTGTTGCTGACCATCGGAATGCCCTCGTTTACGACCTTCCTCCGCAACAGTGAGATTCGTTCGACGGCCGAGTCGATCAGCAACGGCCTCCGCGCGGCGCGCACCGAAGCGACCCGTCTGAACAAGCCGGTCAGTTTCACGCTCGTCGGCGGCGGTAACCCGGGTTGGGCGATCAACGAATTCAATCCGACGACGGCAACCCTGATTCAGCCACCGATACAGCAATTCGCCAAGCTGGAGACAGGCAAGAGCTCGAAGGCAGTGACCACGCCCGCGAATGCGGTTGCAGTCACCTTCAATGGTCTGGGACGCGTCATCTCCCCGTCCCCGATCGCCACGCCGAATCTCCAGCAGATCAACGTCGCCTCGATCGTCGCTGGCGAAGCGCGCACGTTGCGCATCTATGTCGACGACGCACGCGGAATCCGGATGTGCGATCCCGACCCGGCGATTGCGGCGCTGGTGCCGCCTGACGCGAGGGCTTGCTGAAATGTGCGCATCTGGACACCGATCGACACGCGTACATGCCCGACAGGACGGGAGCTTTCTGCTGGAAGGCATGATCGCGCTTCTCATCTTCGCCTTCGGCATTCTCGGCTTGATCGGAATGTTGGCGGGATCCGTTCGCGCGTCCAACGATGCCAGGTATCGGGCTGAAGCCATCAATCTGGCCAACGCCATGGTCGGCGACATGTGGACCACGCAACCGGCCGCTCTGGATACGGAATTCGGTACAGGCGGCGCGAAACTGACCGCGTGGAGGACGCAGGCGGCGGCTCTGCTTCCGTCAGCAACTGGCACCAATGCCCCCCAGGTCGATTTGATGCAGCCGGGCCTTTCCTTGCAGAGCCGGAGTGTCGTCGTCACCATTTTCTGGCAATTGCCGGGCGAGACCGAGCGCCATCAGGTTCTGCTGACGGCGCAGATCGGGAAGAACTCATGAACCCACGCGCTTCCGGACAACGGTCACACGAGCGGGGCGTTGGCCTCATCGAGGTCATGGTCAGCATCGTCATCGGCATGCTGCTGGTCCTGATGATCTTCCAGGTCTATCTGGTCACTGAAGGCCAGAAGCGCACGATCACGTCATCCAACGATGCTCAGGAGAACGCCGCCTACGGAATGTTCCTGCTCGGCGGCGAGCTCGCCAGTGCGGGGAACGTCATCACGGCTTCGACCGCGGCCCTGAGCGGCTGCGCGATGTTGCGCCCGATCCCGGTGGTCATCACAGCGGGCGCGACCGACAACGTGCCCGACACGCTGACCGTGTTCGCCGGTGGCTCCGGCGCGCTGTCTACGCCGTCGAGGATGCTGAACGACGCCGCGGTCGGAGCATCGCCCCCGGGCGCCTATCTGGTAGCGGGGCCCGTCGGTTTCAGCCCGAACGACGTTATCGCCGCGGTCCAGGGTACGAACTGCACGTTGTCGACCATCAACGCCGGCGGCGTCACGGTCGCGGCGAGTACCGGTATCGCCACGCTTGCGCACACGCTCACGGCGACGACGGGCAACAACAGCACGGCGATATACAACGCCGCCGTGGCGTCGGTGATCAATCTGGGCCAAGGGGACAGGTTCGGGCGCACGTTGTACTCCGTCGACCCGACCAACAGCACCCTGCGGAGTCAGACGCCTGCTTCCCGCCGTGCTTCCGGCGACTCCCGTCGTCAGTCAGGTCGTCAATCTGAAGGCGCAGTTTGGCCTCGACACCGACAACGACGGGGACGTGGATACCTGGCAGTCCGCGACCGGCAACTGGTCGTCGGCCAACCTTCCCTTGCAGCCGGTGAGTTCGTGGCAGCAGATACAAGCGGTGCGCGTGGCGATCGTCACGCGCAGTGAAAAATACGAAACCGATGCGGTTACATCGGGACCGCTCGGAATGTTCTGTTCCCCTCTCCCGTGTGCGGTTTCGATGACCCTGACCACCGACCAGACGCACTATCGCTACAAAGTGCTGGAAACCATTGTCCCGTTGCGGAACGCTGTGTGGAATACGCCATGAACTTGAATGTTGCATCTTGTGGACAAGTTGGTGGCCGCAATTCGCGCCTGGGCCGACAACGTGGTGTCGTTGTGTTCGTCGCCCTCCTGGTGATGGCGGCCTTGGCGCTCGCCGGCATTGCGCTCATGCGGTCAACCGACACGACGACGACGGTCAGTGGCAACCTCGCGCTCAAACTGGCCGCAACGTCCGCGGTGGACCGCAGTATCGAGCAGACGATTCACGCCTTGTGGGAGGTTTCGCCGGTCCCTGGATCGCACCCAGCACAATACGGCCCAGAACTATTACGCCTGTGTGCGCGGTACCGCGGGCGGATGCCTTGCGGCAGGCAGCGCCGTCCCCAAGATTCCAGACTTGCTGCGCAGCGCAAGCGGCTGTTCCGGCGCCGGTCTCGCCGCTGGACTCATTGCCGACGACGATGCCGGAAACAAGAGCTGTTTCGTCATCGAGCGGATGTGTCTCAATCCCGGGCCGGCGGTCGGCAACAACTGCAATCTGTCGACCGGCTCCTTCGGCGCCGATCCCGGGACGATCCACTACATAGGGTTGGTTCGGCCCGGTGACGCCTATTACCGCGTCACCATCCGGGTCGAAGGACCGCGCAATACCGTGAGCTTATGCGCAGGCCATGCTGAGGTAGGCCCCCGCCGCCTCGAGCCATTCAGGAGCAGCACGATGACCGTCTTCCGCCAAACCGCAATTGCCAGAATCCTTCCGGCGGCCTTCGCGGCTGTGCTGGCCTTGCATCCGATGGCGGTCTTTGCCGCCGCGATCACGCCAACCCTTGCGGAGGTCCCGATCCAGGGGCTGAATCCGGTCAAGCCGAACGTGATGTTCACGCTCGACGACTCGGGCAGCATGACCTGGGACTACTCGCCGGACTGGGTGGTGTGGAACCAGGCAAGCCCGCAACACTTCTACTGTCGCGACTGGCCGGCAATGCGGCGGCAACAGCGGAATCAACGTCGGCTCGCTCGCCGTTGCCGGCCTCCTACACGCCGTACCAGCAGATGGATCCGCCGCTGCGCAGCAGCGACTTCAACCAGATCTACTACGATCCCGCGGAAATCTACTATCCGGGCGTGAAGTCGGACGGCACGACCGCTTCCGTGCGAAGGCAGCAACACCGCCTGCAGCGGTCCGTGGACGCGCCGTCTACATGAACGGGTTCGCGGGCTACCCCGGCGCCAATACCAGTACCACCGATCAATCTTGCGCCGACCGATCGGACATCGCGGGTGCCGGATGCGTCGCCGGCGCCGCCACGCCCGGCCTTTGCGTGTTGTCATCGTCGCCTACCCCGACCAACAACGCCACCTGGGCGGCGGGCGTCCCGGACACGCTGTGGTGCCGGAAGACGAGGCCTCACGGCGGCCGACTATGCGACCGCCGACGGCAACGGCTCGGTATGCCGCCGCAACGGACGCGCCTATCCCGTCGATTCACGTCCGCGACGCCGATAACGACGCCCGCCGATAACGGCGGGCTACAACTACCCCAACAATTCGGACACCTGCACCAACTCCGGAACGCAGCGGTGCAAGTTCACCACGCCGATCACGGCCTACGGCTATCCGTATCTACTACACGATTTCGAACGTCTAGTTCTGCTCGGTGCAGCCACCGGCTGGGGCACGTCCGCTTGCGGTACCAGTCAGGACTTCGACTACCACCAAGTACGTTCGCTATGCCGCCAGCGGCGCGGCGCACCGGTTCGACCCGACGGCATTCACGCGCGTCGATATCACGCCGTCAGGATGTCGGGTAACGGCGGGCGGTGCGAGCGTGAACGGCGCGTTCAGCGGAACGTGTCCAAGCGGACGGACCGTCGCGCAGGAGCAAGCGAACTTCGCCAAGTTCTACGCGTTCAACCGGACGCGCGTGCTGTTGATGAAAGCCGCCGGCGGCATCGCGTTCTCGAATTACGTCGGCACCAACCTGTTGCGCGCGGGCTACCACTCGCTGTGGGAGAACAGCAGCGCCACGGCTGGTTTTCTCAACGTCACGGATTTCAACAGCGCGAACGCGGCGACCTGGTTCACCAAGTTCTACGCGGCATCGCCCAACAACGGCACGCCGTTGCCGGACGCGATGTGGCGGATCGGCGAGTATTTTTCGAACGGCAGTTCCGGGCTGCCCGGCGCCACCGACCCGCTCGATCCAACCACCGGCAAGTGCCAGCCGAACTTCCACCTGCTGTCGACCGATGGGTATTGGAACGACCAGCTCGACAATTCTGTTGGCAATTGGGACAAGACGGTTCCCACCCTGCCCACACCCGTTGCCGGCCTGACCACGGGCGCGAACTTTCCGCGGCCCTATTACGAAGGGCCGACGGCGCGGAGCAACAACCTGGCCGATCTCGCGATGTACTACTGGGCCCGCGACCTTCGTACGGACAAGCCGAACGAGGTCAAGGATTCGATCGCGCCGTGGCAGCACGTCGTTCTCTACGGGCTTGCCGTCGGCGCGCAAGGGAATCTTGCGTATCCGACGGACATCGACAACATTACATCCGGTGCCAAGAACTGGCCGCTGACGTCCACTGCGAGTCCGTACGGTCCGGAGTCGATCGACGACCTCTGGCACGCCGCCGTCAACAGCCGCGGCAAGTACTTCAACGCGCAGAATCCGCGGCAGCTCGCCGAGAGCATCGTCACCGCGCTCGCGGATTTCACCGACCAGAACGGCACGGGCGCCGGAGTGGGGATCGGCGGAGCGCAGCTCAGCGTCACTAATCAATACGCCTACAAGACCAGCTACGAAAAGGGCCTGTGGGGCGACGTCAAGAAATATGCGATCGACATCTACACCGGTGTGCTCCCCGTCGACGCCGACGGCAATCCGCTCAATGCCCCGTTGTGGTCGGCCGCGACGCAATTGGACGCGCAGGCGGCCGTAGTCGGCTGCCGTAAACGGCTGGGATACACGCCGTCGCATCGTAACCATGAACAGTTCGACGGCAACCGCGGTCCCGTTCCGCCTCGCGAATCTGTCGGCCGCGCAGCAGTCATCGCTCAACATCGGGTGGAGCAGCCTCGCCTCTCCACCGACGCCTCAGGCCGTGTTGAATTATCTGCGCGGCGACAAATCGAACGAGGGTGTCAGCACGACCAATTTCCGGACGCGGTCCCATATTCTCGGTGACATCGTCTACTCGGCCGCCGTCCCCGTGGGCGCGCCAAAGGAACTGTATCTCGACACGGGAACGGCGGGTTCTCCCAATCCGGGGTACAACGCGTTCAAGTCGAGCAAGGCAACGCGGGCGCCCGCTGTCTATGTGGGCGCCAACGACGGAATGCTGCATGCGTTCGACGACACCGTGGCGAACGGCGGCCAGGAGACCTGGGCCTACATCCCGATGGCGTTGTTCAGCGGCGGCGATCCGAACGATTCGGCGCACACGCCGAACCCCGCATTCCAACTCGGAGCTCTCGCCTACCGACGTGGCGGAATCCCGCTGTACTCGCACAAGTTCTATGTCAATGCGACGCCACGCGTGGCCGACATCGATTTCGCGAACACCAATACGTCGGTGCCACCGGCAACGGGCAACGACTGGCGCACGATACTGGTGGGCGGGCTCGGCGCCGGCGGTCGCGCCGTGTACGCGCTCGACGTCACCAACCCGCTTGCCGCGCCGCCGCCGGTAGTGTCGACGGACACGGAAGCGACCGCCGCCACGAAGGTGTTGTGGGAATACACCGAAGCGAATCTGGGTTACGTCTATGACACACCCACGCTGGCCAAGACGTACGCCTACGGCTGGGTCGTGCTGGTCGCCTCGGGGTACAACAATCCGGGCGGCAAGGGCTTCCTGTACGTCCTGAATCCGAACTCGCCGCTCAAGACCGGACAGTTGCTGAAGAAGATACCGCTCCCCGGCGACACGGGCACCGACACCAGCCCGACAGGTCTCGGACCACCATTCGGGCATTTCACCGCCAGCCGCCAGAATCCGTACGTGCTGCAGGCGTACGGCGGCGACCTCAAGGGCAACGTTTGGCGTTTCGACCTTTCCAATCCCGACGCTGACCAAATGGAAGGCGGAACTCATTGCGACGCTAAAGGACGCGAGCAACAAGGCGCAGCCGATCACCTCCGGCGTCCGGATCGAAATCGACCAGAACAACAACGTGGATCGCTATCTGTTCGTCGGCACGGGCAAATTGCTCGATCAGCCGGATCTCACTCGACACGTCGGTGACCAATACGCATGTATGTGATCAAGGACGGCACCCGGACCGACGCCGGAGCCGGCTCCCTGCGATACCGTATTCGCGGGCAAACCTCAATGCGGTGACGGCGGACTAGCATTGCCGGTTTCTCGGGTACCGCCGACGGGCCGCGGCTGGTACCAGGACGCGACGAATACGAGTCAGAAGATCAACAGCGACGTCTACGCGGACCTCAATATCGTCGCGTTCGCCTTTTCGGAACCGTCGTCGGACCCGTGCCTGTCGGCGCTGACGTCGACGTTGTTCGTGCGCGACTTGACCACGGGAAATTCGGAGCTCCTGTCGTCGGGCGGCAGTGTCGTCGCCAGTGTCAACATCGGTGCGGGCATCGCCGGGGTGGCGCTGCTGCAGGCGGATCCGGGCACCAGCTCCGCGACACCCAACGCCGTCGTCCAGGTCACCGTCGATGGATGGTGCGGTCAGAAGCTTCAACGTGAATCTCGCACCCGCCGTGCGGCCAGGCACCGCTTCTCCTGGCAGCTTGTGAGCGAGTAGCGCCGGTCCGGCAGGCGGCGTTGGTGGCCGCCGCGGCTTGTGCAGCGGTTCCGCAACCGGCAGATCGCTTCACCTGTTCTGCACTGTGCGGTCGTCGCGAGGCGCGCCTGGGGCGGCAAGACCTGGCCGACGGTCCGCCCCACGCGTGCCCGAATCCGGCAGCGCGCTCTCGAAGCGACGGTGGGTCCTTAAGTCGCCGAGGTGATGGCGTCATGAGGGGTCGCGAATGCGCGATGCAAGCGCATCTTGGCCAGACGTTGCCGAGACCCTGACGGACGGAGTTACTGGCGCGGCCGTAGCCTACAAGAGGCCCATTTTCCGCTGGTGTGGGTGCGGTTTCAGTCCACGGTGGTCTGCCGGGGGGCAAACCTGCTGCTGGCGCGCCCGCTGGCGCCGAGTCGGCGCCATCAATCCCCCCTGGCGCCACACAAAGCAAAGGGCTTGCGTTGCTGCAAGCCCTTTTCCCGTTCGCGTCGACGCCGACGCCGCAAGTGTAATCAGATCGACGTGAGCTTGCCGTTGCTGAGGTAGAAGATCCGCTTTTCCCCGGTGGGCGACTCGCAGTTCATCTGCGCGGGCGTCTCGCCGCCGGGCCCGAACGAATCGGTGGCGTAATACTTGGCGGTCGGATCGGTCTTGCGCGCCTGTTCGGCGGTCAGTGGGACAGCCGGGTTTTCCGCGCCTGTCCGGGCTTCCTTCTTGCGTGAATCGTCGGTGCGATCGAGCGCTGCATCGCCGCTTTTCCTGTCCGTCGAAGTCGGCCGAGGAAACCGGGTCGTCGGCAGATGGTGCGCCCGGGCCTGGGCGCAATGGTCCGGCCGTCGACAGGAGCGACGTTCGCCGACGTGCCGTCAACCGAAGTCGCCGGGACCCGCGGAGCGACTTCCCCGGTCGGAATGACGATCGGGACATCGGTTTCGGTGCCATCGCGGCATGGCCGGTCCTGATAGACGACGCCCTTGGCGGTCGTGCATTTGTAGATGGCGTTGGCCGGGCCGGCAAATGCGGCCGCGACGGCCACCGCGCAGAACAGCGATGCGGTCTTCAATGGGTGCTCCTTGACATGGCATTTCCCCTGGTTCGATGACGAAACTGATCTGGCACGGGAAAGACAGCAAGAAGCAGGCCATGGGCCATGGTCTGGGTTCGGCGGAGGCGCCGGACACGGGTCGCGGCGGGTTGACGGCGAAACGGATGTGTCCGGTGCGTTGGAGCACGACCACGTACCGTTTTTCTGCGCCGTATTGACGCAGCGCAACAAGCGTCGGTGTACTTTACAACTTATGGTGGCGTGCGATGAGGTCGGAGAACTAACATATTGTTATAAATGAACTTGTCTTTTCGGGAACAATCGTTGCTTGATGCCACGCGATCAAGAGCGTACCGCGATCCGCCGGAACGACGCAATCAACGGGGTCGCGATATCGTCAGATCGAATTCGTGCCGGAGTGACGTTTTATCGCAATGTCATGGAGCGTGGGCCGTCAGGTCTTGCCAGAGTGTCCAGGTGGTTGCGAGGCAGTCGGTCTGGCCATGACCATGGTGAAATCTGGATCATTTCGTCACCGCGCCTGGTGTGTTGCACAACAGGTACTATACTGTTTTCGACGGGTGCGGCCGTCAAAAGGGGTTAAGGCAGTCATGAATCTCGGTTGGATCCTGTTGGGCCTCGTGGGCTGGGCTCTGGGATTGGTGGTCGTGCTCGCCCTCTTCCGGATGTCCGGAGACCAGGACCGCGCGGCGCGTCACGAACAGAAGCGGCTCGATCCCTATTCCGATGTGACGATCACCCGCGGGGGCGACGCCTGACGAGAACGGCCCCACGCTCGCTTTGGGCGGCAAAGCTGCATTCCGTTTCGGGGGAACCTGCTCCGGTTGTGTTTCGGACCGACGGGGGACTTGCGAAAGCCGGGTCCGGCGGAGGTGTGAGATTCGAACATTCGCGTTCGCATCACAATCGAATCCTCCTGCTGCATCCCGCCGCCGCGAAGGGACAATTCCTGTAGCGATCATCCACGCGACAGCAGCGCCCGTCCGCGGCTGAGCAGGCCCTTCGCGATGTGCATTGCGGCATGCCCGCCGATATGGCGCACCGCGTTCTTGAGCCCATGAAAGGTGCCCGGATTGAAGGCGACGATCCCGCAGCGAGCGCGCTCGTCACCAACCCAATCCTTCTTGTAGGGATCGTTGCCTATCCCCAGATCGAGTTCGTACACCCGGTCGGCGTCCAGAAGACCGCGAAGCACATGCCAGGTGAGCACGGTGCCCACCGACAGCTCGCGGTAGCGAGTCTGGTAGGCGGTGCGGTAAAGATAGGCTATGCCATCCGAGACTACCCAGAACTGCGCGGCGGCCGGCTGTCCGTCCACGTACAGCACGCCCATGCGAAGCGCACCGGCGGCGGCCGCAGAGCGCATGACCGCGTGCAGATACTCCACCGGCAGCAGTTGTTCTCCCTCCTTCCAACTTCCCGCCATCACCCGGTCGTAATCGCCGATGACCACTTCCAACTCGTCGCTGCGCGTCACCAGCGCGATGCGGCATTGCCCCGACGTCTCGAGCCGCCGCTCCTTTCGCCGAAGCGTGTTGCGCAGGCGCGACGGGCGTGTCTGGAGGTATTGCGCCGAGGACATTCCGCCCACGTCCTGGTAGCGGTTGGGATAGTTGAAGAATGTCTGAATCAGGTAACCGGCCTCGCGCAATGTGCGCACAAGTTCCAGCAAAACCGGCGAGTCGAGGTCCAGCGGCTGCAGGCGCAGAACGTCATAGGCTGGCCGCTCGTTGCGCGCATACCGCGCGATGGCCGAGTAGACATCCAGCGCGGCGACGTTCTCGGCCATCAGCGGAGCGAGTGGCGTGGCGTCCGGTTGGACGAAACACAACGCGCGCGCGCGCCTGTGCGTACGCAAGGAGCGCGTCGAGGTACCCACCATCAGTGCCAGCGGTTGCGCTTCGTTGGTTTCCAGACCCACGAGTCGCAGGCGCTGGTCCGGACCCATCAGATGTTCGGCGAACGCGCGAATCCAGTCCTGACGGTGGAAAACACTCCCGCAGTCGTCCTTCGACAGCAGTCGGGAATAGGACGGCGGCAGCGCGTCGAGGCTGGCATAGGCGCGAACTTGCATCGGAGGTGACGGTGTCTTTCGGGCTACCACAGGCGGCTCTGGCGGCCGAGAATACGTCCCACGCCGTTGCCGGACAGGCAGGTGGTGGACGCGATCGATTGGCCGGTGGGCATGGGCGGATTTGACCTCGGAGCGCAGGGGGGGTGCCGACCTTTCGCAGGAATGTCCCGCCAGTGTCGCCTAGCCAAGGATCGGCGTGGCGATACTGGCTGGAAGACAAGTACTAACTTATTGTTTAGTTGGCGGAAGGTGTGAGATTCGAACTCACGGTGCCGTTGCCGACACGCCGGATTTCAAGTCCGGTGCAATAGACCACTCTGCCAACCTTCCGGATTTGTCGCCGCCGGCCTTGAATTGGCGGCAGATGTCTACATCTTAGCAGGGTAATTCGCGCCAATCCGTTGCGCAGTGGATGGTTGAACCCCGGCGCGGATCTGTTAGTCTAATCGACTTGACCGGTCCCCTCGGGCCGTGAATTTTTGTTCCAGGAGAAACCATGGACCGCAAGTTCGAGCCTGTATTGACCACCGCCACGTCGTCGTCGCTGCCGCCGACCAGGGTCGAAACGGCCGTCGACAGCAACCGCGTGCTGCGCAACACGTACTGGCTGCTGGCGCTGTCGATGCTGCCGACGGTAGCTGGCGCCTTTGCCGGTATGCAGTTCAATTTCATCTCGTTGTTCAAGGCGGCCCCGATCATGACGCCGCTGCTGATGTTCGGCGCGATGCTGGGCTCGTTGTTCGTCGTCACGCGGCTGCGCAACAGCGCCTGGGGCGTGGCGGCGCTGTTCGGCTTCACGTTCATCTCGGGGCTGATGCTGACGCCGATCCTGACGGTCGCCGCCGGCTTCCGCAACGGCGGACAGCTCGTTGCGCTGTCGGGCGGGCTTACTGCGGCGGTGTTCTTCGCCCTTGCGGCGTATGCCACCGTGAGCAAGCGGGATTTCGCCTTCCTCGGCAAATTCCTGTTCGTCGGACTCGTGCTGCTGATCGTCGCGTCGCTGGCAAACATCTTCCTGCAGGTGCCGGCTTTGGCGCTGACGATCTCGGCGGTCGCCGTCATGATCTTCTCGCTGTACCTGCTCCACGACCTCTCCAACATCATCCGCGGCGGCGAGACGAATTACGTGATGGCGACGTTGAACCTGTTCCTCGACCTGTTCAACATCTTCGTCAGCCTGCTCAATCTGCTGCTGGCATTTTCGGGGCAGCGCGACTGACGCACGATTGCAGACACCATTGACGATGATCGGGGCGGCGTGAGCTGCCCCGATTTTTTTCGCGCCCGGGTCAGCGCGCGAACACGACGACCGATTCGACATGCGCCGTATGCGGGAACATGTTGATCACTCCGGCCGCAGCGAGCGTGTAGCCGTGATCGTGGACCAGCACGGACGCGTCGCGCGCGAGTGTGGCGGGGCTGCAGGACACGTAAACGATGCGCCGCGGCGCGCCGTCGCCGGGCAGCGCCTTGACCAGCGCGATTGCCCCTTCGCGCGGCGGATCGACGAGGATCTTGTCCAGCGGCCCCAGTGCTTCCAGGCTTTCCGGCGTCGCGGCGAACAGGTCGGAGGCGCGGAACGTGGCCCTGGCCGTCAGACCGTTCGCGGCCGCGTTGTCGGTGGCACGCTGGATGAGCGCGGCGCTGCCCTCGATGCCTACGACTGTGGCACCCCGGCGCGCGATCGGCAGCGTGAAGTTCCCGATCCCGCAGAAGAAGTCGGCGATGCGCTCGCCCGGGCGCGGGTCGAGCAGTGCGAGCGCCCGCCGCACCAGCACGCGGTTGATCGCCGGGTTGACCTGCGTGAACTCGGTGGGCGAGTACGGGAAGCGCAGATCGAATTCCGGCAGCACGTACGCGAGCGTCGGCGGCGACGGATGCAATGGCGCGACGGTGCCGGGGCCGCCGGGTTGCAGGTAGAACTGCACGCCATGCGCATCGGCGAACGCGATGAGCGCCGCCTCATCCGTGGCGGCGAGCGGCTCGAGTATCCGCAGCACCAGCACGTGTGCCGCGTTCGCGCCGTCACCCACCGCGAGCTCGATCTGCGGCAAGCGGTCACGCACCGTCAGCCCGCCGATAAGGACGCGCAATTTCGGCAGCAGGTCGGAGATCCTGCGCGGCAGCACGGCACAGGAGGTCATGTCCGCGACGTAACTCGATTTGCGCTCGTGGAAGCCGATCAGCATGCCGCCCTTCTTTGCGACGTGGCGGACCGAAAGGCGGGCGCGATGCCGGTATTCCCACGCCGGCCCATGGATTGGCGGCAGCATCTGGCCCGGCCGGACGCGGCCGATATGCCACAAGGCGTCCTCGAGCGCGCGCTGCTTGGCCGCGACCTGCGCGGCGGCGTCGAAATGCTGCAGCGAGCAGCCGCCGCAGACGCCGAAATGCGGGCACTGCGGTTGCACGCGCGCCGCGTTGGGCCTGGCGATTGAATCGGCGCGCGCGATTTCGTACGTCGGCTTGCGCTTCAGCGTGGTGATCGCGACGACTTCGCCGGGCAGCGCTCCTTCGACGAAGACGGCTTTGCCGTCGATGCGCGCGATGCCGCGCCCTTCCTGGTCGAGCGACCCGATCGTCACGATCGCAGGGGGCGGCGTGACGTGCGTATGGGTGCGTTGGGCGGGGGCGGACATGGCGGACACGGCGTGGTACTCATCGCGATTGTAACCGCCGGGATGATCCTGCCCACGCCGGCCGCGGCGCCAGTCGCGTAGAATTTGGCGCATGCGAATCCTGGCGCTCGACACGTCGACCGAATGGTGCAGCGTCGCCGTCGGTGAGGGAGCCGTCTGGCACCGACGCGACGAGCATGCGGGACAGGCGCATTCGGAGCGCGTGCTGCCGATGGTGCATGCGGTGCTCGCCGAGGCAGGCTGGACGCTCGCGAACCTTGACGGGCTCGCGTTCGGCGCGGGCCCCGGTTCGTTCACAGGCATACGCATCGGTTGCGGCGTGGCGCAGGGGCTCGCCCTCGGCGTGGATCTGCCGCTCGTTCCGATTCCCACGCTGGCGGCGATCGCGCAGGAGGTTTTCCGCACGCACGGCTGGGACCACGTGCTGGCCTGCCTCGATGCGCGGATGCGCGAGGTTTATACGGCCGCCTATGCCCGCAGCGGTGGCGAATGGCGGGAAGTGGCGCCGCCCGCGGTGCGCGCACCCGCCGAGGTTCTGCGCGCGCACGCTGTCGGGGATGGCGACTGGTCCGGCGCCGGCAACGGCTTTGCCGCCTATCCCGCGCTCGGCGGCGAGCTCGGGCTCTCGCGGGTGGCGGCCGAGGCGCGCCCGACGGCACAGTCGATCGGTGAGCTCGCGTTGCCGCGGCTCGTTGCCGGCGAGGGCGTGGCCGCCAGCGCGGCGCTGCCGCTGTACGTGCGCCACCGCGTGGCCCTGACCTCGGCCGAGCAGGGCGCCGGCGTGCGCCTCTGACGAGCGAGGCATGGCGACGCTGCCGCAGCATGTTTTCCGACCGCAGCTTCTGTGGCGGCCGCTGGGCGAGGCGGATCTCGCCTACGTGGCAGCGCTGGAGGCGCAGATCCATCGGGCGCCATGGACGATCGGCAACTTCCGCGATGCGCTCGCGGCCGGCTATTCGGCGCGCGTTGGCGAGCGTGAATTCCGGATCATCGCGTATGGCGTCCTGATGCTGGCGCCCGGCGAGGCGCAGATTCTCAATCTGTCCGTGGTGCCGGACGCGCGCCGGGAGGGGATCGGCCGTGCGCTGCTTCGCCAGTTCGTCGAAGACGCGCGGCGGTGCCACGCCGAACAGATCTTCCTCGAGGTCCGCACGTCCAATTTCGCGGCGATCGGCATGTACGAAGCCGAGGGATTCGCGCCGGTCGCCCGCCGGGCTGACTATTACCCGGGCGCCATGCCCGATGCGCCGCGCGAGGATGCCATCGTCATGCGGCGCGCGCTCGCCACCGGATGATCATGGCGCCCCCACCGTTGGACCGATGCCGACCCGCGACGATATCCTGACCGACCTCGGGCTCGTGCCGACATGGCGGCTGCGCGCTCGCGCGGGCCTAGGCGGCGCACCGGAGGCACCTGCCGCGCGTGCTACGACTCGCGCATCCGACGTCCCGGAGGTGGTCGTCGTGCCCGTGCGTCGGACCGGCGCACCGCAGGATGTCGAGGCGCGCATCGCCCGCATCGCCAAACTTGAATGGCACGACTTCGCGGCGGATGTCGACGCCTGCGTTGCCTGCGGTCTCGCGGGCACCCGGAAAAAGTCGGTGCCGGGTGTCGGCGATGTCCGTGCCGAGTGGCTTCTCGTCGGCGAGGCACCCGGGAGCGAAGAGGACGCGAAGGGCGAGCCCTTCGTCGGACAGGCCGGAAAGCTTCTCGACAACATGCTGGCGGCGCTGGGGATGAAGCGCGGGGAGAACGTCTACATCGCCAACGTCCTCAAATGCCGGCCGCCCAACAACAGGACACCCGAGCCTCGCGAGGTGGACGCCTGTCGTCCCTACCTCGACCGGCAGATCGCACTGATCGGGCCGAAGCTGATCGTCGCGCTGGGCAAGAGCGCCGCGACGACGTTGCTCGGCGTCGACGCGACGATCGCGAGCCTGCGCGGGCGGGTCCACCGGTACCAGGGCGTGCCGCTCGTCGTGACCTACCACCCGGCGTACCTGCTGCGCAACTTGCCCGACAAGGCGAAGGCGTGGGAGGATCTGCTCTTGGCCCGGCGCACGCTGCGTGGCGCGGCGGCCACGGACCCCGCGCCGGCGGGGAAGTGAGCCCGGCAGACAGTGCTGCGCACGCCTTCCCGCTTGCAATGCGGCGGCTCTGACCCCAACTTCATCCGGCGTGGGCTATCGACCACGCCGATGTCCTTGTCCGGAGGATCCATGTTGCGCAAACTCGCTGGTTTTCTCGCCCTCTTCGCGACCCTCGCGCTTGCCGGGTGCGGCTACAACGATCTGCAGCGGCAGGACGAAGGCATCAAGGGTGCGTGGTCCGAAGTGCTGAACCAGTATCAGCGCCGCGCCGACCTCGTGCCGAATCTCGTCAACACGGTGAAGGGGTACGCGGCCCAGGAAGAGAAGGTGCTCATCGAAGTGACGAACGCGCGCGCCGGCGTGGGCGCCATCAAGGCGACGCCGGAACTCGTCAACGATCCCGCCGCCTTCCAGAAATTCATCAAGGCGCAGGGCGAGCTCACGGGCGCGCTGTCGCGCCTGCTAGTGGTGTCGGAAAACTATCCGCAACTGAAGTCGGACGCGCTTTTCCGCGACTTGACCGCGCAGCTCGAGGGCACCGAGAACCGGATCACGGTGTCGCGCAACCGCTACATCAAGAGCGTCCAGGAGTACAACACGACGGTTCGGCAATTCCCGACCAACCTCACGGCAATGGTGTTCAAGATGGACGTGAAGCCCAACTTCACCGTCGAGAACGAGGCCGCGCTCAGCGCGCCGCCGAAGGTCGACTTCGGCAAGCCGGCCGCGCCCGCCGCGCCGCCCCCATCGGCCGCGCCGTCCGCCCCGAAAGCCGACGCGAAGGCTGCGCCGTCCGGCGACGCCGCGGCAGACCTGATGAAGAAGGGCTACTGAAATCACGCGCTTGGCGTCGCTGCTGCTCGCCGGCGCGCTGGCGCTCGCGGCGGCCGGCGTTGCTGCGCAAACCTGGGAAGCCGGAACCGACGGCCTGCTGCCGATCCCGCCGCTGACCGCGCGGGTTACCGACCTTACGCAGACGCTCGCCCCGGCCGAGGCGGCTGCGCTCGAAGCGAAGCTCGCCGACTGGGAGGCGCGCACGTCGGTTCAACTCGTGGTGCTCGTCGTGCCGACCACGCAGCCGGAGCCCATCGAGAGCTACTCCCTGCGCGTCGCCGAGAAGTGGAAGATCGGCCGCAAGGGACAGGACAACGGTGCGCTGTTCCTGATCGCAAAGAACGACCGCAAGATGCGCATCGAGGTCGGCTATGGTCTGGAGGGTACGCTGACCGACGTCACGGCGCGCCGGATCATCGCCGAGAACGTGGCGCCGGCATTTCGCGAGAACCGGTTCGCGGCCGGAATCGACGCGGGCGTCGACCGGATCATCGCCGTCGTCGCGGAAGGCAAGCCCCTGCCGCCGCCAAATGCGCAAGAGCTGCCGAGGCCCGGTGGCGGATTCAGCTTCGACGCGCTGATGCCGATCCTGTTCTTCGTCGTGATCGCCGGCGGCATCCTGCGCCGGGTCTTCGGCCGGCTGCTGGGGTCGGCCATGGGTGCGGGCATCTTCGGCGCCCTCGCGTGGCTCGTCGCCGGCTCGATCGCGATCGCGATCGTCGCGGCGATCGCCGCATTCGTTCTGAGCATTTTGTTCGGTACGGGCGGGGGCATGGTGCGCCGTGGTGGCGGATGGACGTCGACCGGAGGTGGCTGGGGAGGCGGTAGCGGCGGCGGCTCTTCCGGCGGCGGATTTTCCGGCGGTGGCGGCAGCTTCGGCGGTGGCGGAGCGTCGGGAAACTGGTGAGCGAGGACGAGACCATGACCGCGCGGCGGCGATATCGCTTCTTCCACCATCTCGCGACCGACCATGGCAGCGTGCGGCGCGCTTTCCCGAGGACGTCGCTGGCGCAGATCGAAGCGGCGATCGCCTCCGGCGAAAGGCTCCACCGCGGACAGGTGCGGTTCGCCGTCGAGCCGGCGCTGCCACTCGCGCGCGTGCTGCGCGGTGTCGCGCCGCGAGAGCGCGCGCTGGAAGTTTTCGGCGACTTGCGGATCTGGGACACCGAGGAGAACTGCGGCGTCCTCATCTATCTGCTGCTGGCCGACCGCGACGTCGAGATCGTCGCGGATCGCGGCATCCACGCGCACGTCGGCACCACCGCTTGGGAGGCCGTCTGCGCGACGATGGAAGCGGCGTTTCGCGCCGGGCGTTTCACCGAAGGCGTCGAGGCCGGTCTCGCGGAGATCAACTTGCTTCTCGCTCAGCACTATCCGCGCGCGGACCGCGCGGAGGGCGACGAACTTTCCAACCGGCCGGTCGTCCTGTAGCGGCAGCGT
This sequence comes from uncultured beta proteobacterium, assembly GCA_963823215.1. Taxonomy (GTDB): domain Bacteria; phylum Pseudomonadota; class Gammaproteobacteria; order Burkholderiales; family Casimicrobiaceae; genus CAIWHR01. The sequence continues at coordinate 300,207 of CAWGKT010000005.1, read as the reverse complement.
CGTCGTCGCCGCGGCGAGCGCGGGGGCAGTCCCTCAGTCGTCGCGGCCGGACTTCGTTCCCGGCGCTGCAGCGTGCGCGTTGGCCGCGATCAGATGCAGCTGGTCGCCGCGCGCCTGGTTGTGCCGATGGCGCAGCATCACCAGCGCCATCATGCCGGAGACGAAGAAGCCGAAGAGCACGATGGCCATGTAGACGCTGATGCCCGCATGCAGCATCAGCGAGTAGAGGCCGACCATGACCAGGATGCCGATGTTTTCGTTGAAGTTCTGCACGGCGATCGAGTGGCCGGCACCCATCAGCACGTGGCCGCGGTGCTGCAGCAGGGCGTTCATCGGCACGACGAAGAAGCCCGCGCACGCGCCGATGCCGATCATCAGGACCATCGCCAGCGATACTTCGGTCACGACAATCATCGCGATGATGATCAAGCCCATCGCGACACCGATCGGCAGCACCCTGACCGCGCCCCGCAGCGAGACGTAGCGCGCCGCGATGACCGCGCCGGCCGCAATTCCCGCCGCGACCACGCCCTGCAGCATCGATGCCTGCGAGAGATTGAAGTCGAGCGCCTTGGCCGCCCAGTCGATCAGGATGAACTGCAGCGTCGCGCCCGCGCCCCAGAACAGCGTCGTCGTCGCGAGCGAAATCTGTCCCAGCTTGTCGCGCCAGAGCAGCGAAACGCAGTGCCCGAACTCGCGGATCAGGAACAGCGGGTTGCGGTTCACCATCCGATGGTCGACGCCGGTGTTCGGGATGTACCAGTTGAAGGTCGCCGCGATGAGGTAGAGCAGAATGATCACGCTGATCGCGGCTTCCGGCGGCGTGTCGATCCCGGTGTCAATGAGGGGCAGGTCGAAGCCGAGCAGCGACGTCGCGACCCGGGGGCCGATCAGCGCTCCACCGATCAGGACCCCGAGGATGATCGACGCGACCGTCGTGCCCTCGATCCAGCCGTTGGCGACGACGAGCTGTTGCGGCGGCAGTAGCTCGGTGAGGATCCCATACTTGGCCGGCGAATAGGCGGCCGCCCCGAAGCCGACCACGGCGTACGCAGCGAGCGGATGGAGCGTGAACAGCATCATCGCGCAGCCGGCGACCTTGATGCCGTTGGTGATCAGCATGACGCGACCCTTCGGCATCGAATCGGCGAACGCGCCGACCAGCGGGGCGAGCAGGACGTAGGAAAGAACGAAGCTCTGCTTCAAGCCCGGAGTCATCCATCCAGGCTCGTGGAGGTTACGGAGCAGGGCGATCGCGGCGATCAACAGCGCGTTGTCGGCGAGCGAGCTGAAGAACTGCGCCGCCATGATCGTGTAGAAGCCGGACTTCATCGTTCTCCGGGTCGTGGCCGGCGCCTCGCGAGAGCGCGAAAGGCGGTGCGGGCAGGCACGCGATATAATCGTCGCGTGCCGCCCGCGGCCCGCGCTTTATACCATGATTGCCGGAGCCGGAGAAACCGCGCGTGCTCACCCGGGGTGCAGGATCCCCCGGCAGGTTCCGGTCCCGACTTCGAGAAACGCGCCCGATGTCCCGTCCGCTGTATGCCCAGTTGAGCCTGCCGGCGCTGCGCGCGAATGTCGCGCGAGCGCGAGCGCTCGCGCCGGGCACCGAGCTGCTCGCCGTAGTGAAGGCGAACGCCTACGGGCACGGGCTGATGCGCCTGCTCCCGGCGCTGGCCGAGGCCGACGGACTCGCGCTGCTCGAGCTTGACACCGCCATCGCCTTGCGCGCCGCTCATTACATGCGGCGGATCGTGCTGCTAGAAGGGTTCTTCACACCGGACGAGCTGCCCGAAGTCGCGGCACGGCGGCTTGCCGTTGTCGTGCACAACGAAGGCCAGGTGCGGATGCTCGAGCTTGCGCGCCTCGAGCGGCCGCTGGAGGTGTTCGTCAAGGTCAACACCGGGATGAACCGCCTCGGCGTTGCGCCGGCCGACGTCGTGCGCACGGTCGAGCGTCTCAACCAATGCGAGTCGGTCGCCGTGTTGCGGCTGATGACGCACTTCGCCAGCGCCGACGAGGAGGGCGGGCTGAAGGAGCCGATCGCCGCGTTCACCGCGGCGTGCCGCGGCATGCCTTACCCGCGCTCGTTCGCCAATTCCGCCGGCGTCGTGCGGTACGCCGAAACGGGCGGCGAAATCATCCGCCCGGGCATCATGCTCTATGGGGGGACACCCTTCCGGGACGAATCGGCGGAGGACATCGGCGTGCGGCCGGTGATGACGCTGCGCTCCGAAATCATCGCCGTGCAGTTGCTGCGGCCGAACGACAGCGTCGGCTATGGCGCCGCCTATACCGCGTCCAGCGAACGGCGGATCGGCGTCGTCGCCTGCGGGTACGCCGACGGGTATCCCCGTGGCGCTCCGAACGGAACGCCGGTGCTGGTGTGCGGCAAGAAAGCGCGGATCGCCGGCCGCGTATCGATGGACATGATCACCGTCGACATCACGGAGGTCCTGGAGGCGGACGTCGGCAGCCCGGTGGTGCTCTGGGGCGATGGGCTGCCGGTGGACGAGGTCGCCAGTGCTGCGTCGACCGTCGGCTACGAACTGCTTTGCGCGGTCGCGCCACGCGTGCCGTTCATCGTCAGCAACGTCGACCGGCTCGATTTCGAAATCTAGCGAGCTGCCAGGAGCCTGCCGTGCACATCGTCGTCACCGGGGCTGCCGGCTTCATCGGTGCCAATCTCGTCCGGGCGCTCAATCGCCGCGGCGAGACGCGCATCATCGCGGTCGACAACCTGGCGCGCGCGGACAAATGCGCCAATCTCGTCGCCTGCGAGATCGACGACTACCTCGACAAGGAGGAATTCCTGGTGCGCCTCAATGACGGCGACTTCGACGACGACGTCGTGGCGATCCTGCACCAGGGTGCGTGTTCCGACACGATGGAGACCGATGGCCGGTACATGATGCGCAACAATTACCGCTATTCGGTCACGCTGCTGGACTGGTGCCAGAGCAACGACGTGCCCTTCCTGTACGCATCGAGCGCCGCGGTCTACGGCGCGGGCGCCGTGTTCCGCGAGGAGCGCGCGTTCGAATCGCCGCTCAACATCTACGGCTACTCGAAGTTCCTCTTCGACCAGTACGTGCGCAGAGCGCTGCCGGAGCGCGCGGCGCAAATCGCCGGCTTTCGCTACTTCAACGTCTACGGACCGTGCGAGCAGCACAAGGAGCGGATGGCCTCCGTGGTCTGGCACTTCTACCGCCAGTACGCAGCCGAAGGCCGGGTCCGGCTGTTCGAGGGGTCGGGCGGCTTTGCCGCCGGCGAGCAGCGCCGCGATTTCGTCTCGGTCGAGGACGTCGTGAAGGTCAACCTCGAATTCCTGGACCATCCGGAACGCAGCGGCATCTTCAACGTCGGCGCCGGGAAAGCGGCGACCTACAATGCGGTGGCCGCCGCGACGGTCAACGCGTGTCGCGCCGCCGCCGGCGAGGCGCGACAATCGGTCGTGGAGCTCGTTGCGGCCGGCGTGATTTCCTACATTCCGTTTCCGCCCGCGCTCGCGGGCAAGTATCAAAGTTGTACCGAGGCGGATCTCGCGCGGCTTCGTGCCGCCGGTTACGGCGCGGCGATGCTCGGGATCGACGAGGGCGTCACGCGCTACGTCGAACGGCTGATTTCCGGGGCGGCTTCCTCCGCGTAGCTTGTGGGACACGGCGGTGGGTCGTGCATGCCGCGCGATGCCAGGACCGCCGTGTATCTCCCAACGCTCGATGGAGGCAAGCATGAAACGACTGTTTTTGGCGCTCGCATTGGCATTGTGCTCGGGCGCGGCGCTCGCCGCGATCAACCTCAATACCGCCACGAAGGACGAGCTGGTCGCGTTGCCGGGGATCGGCCCGGCCAAGGCGCAGGCGATCCTCGACTACCGAAGCGCGCACGGAGCATTCAAGTCGGTCGAGGAATTGAAGGACGTCAATGGCATCGGCGCCAAGCGCTTTGAGAAGCTCAAGGGCGAGTTCACGGTGATCGGTGCGCCGGCGAGGGCGGCAGCAGTGCCGGCCGAGAAGTCTGCCGGAACGCCCCAGCGGTCGGCCAAGGGCGACGTGACCGTCGCCACGAAGCAGGGTGCACCAGGGAGCGGCAAGCCCTGACCGCGGGAAGCCGTCATTGCAAGACGAAGGATCCTCGCTCGCGCGGCGAGGCCTTCGTCTTGCGTGTGCGTGGTCGTTCGGCGTGCAGCCGCCACGGTAACGGCGATCCACGTGCCCCGGCGGGCAGGCGCGGGTGGAGCCGCGCCGCCGCTCCGCTACAATAGTCGCGCCACGATCCGTTGCCGCGCATGTATCCCACGCTCGAATCCACTGTCGGCAACACGCCGCTCGTCCGCCTGCTGCGGATTCCGGGCGAGCAGACGAACATCGTCCTGGGCAAGCTCGAGGGCAACAATCCGGCGGGATCGGTGAAGGATCGACCTGCACTCTCGATGATCGTCGAGGCCGAGAAGCGCGGCGACATCTCGCCCGGCGACACCCTGATCGAACCAACGTCCGGCAACACCGGGATCGCGCTCGCGATGGTCGCGGCGATGAAGGGCTACCGGATGATCCTCGTGATGCCGGACAATCTTTCGATCGAACGCCAGCAGGCGATGCGCGCCTACGGCGCCGAGCTCGTGCTGACGCCCAAATCCGGTGGCATGGAGCACGCGCGCGATCACGCGGCGCAGATGCGCGGCGAAGGCAAGGGCGTCATCCTCGACCAGTTCGCAAATCCGGACAATCCGCTCGCGCACTACCGCGGCACGGGGCCGGAAATCTGGCGCGACACGCAGGGGACGATCACCCATTTCGTATCGGCGATGGGGACGACCGGCACGATCATGGGCGTCTCGCGCTTCCTCAAGGAAAAGAATCCGGCGATCCGGATCATCGGCGCGCAGCCGGAGGAAGGTTCCCAGATTCCCGGCATCCGCAAATGGCAGGAGGCCTACCTGCCGAAGATCTACGATGCCGCGCGCGTGGACAGGATCGAGCCGGTGTCCCAGACCGAGGCGGAGGCCATGACGCGCCGCCTCGCGGCGGAGGAGGGCGTCTTCTGCGGCGTTTCGGCCGGTGGCGCTTGTGTCGTCGCGCTGCGCATCGCGCGCGAAGTGACTGACGCGACGATCGTGTTCATAGTCTGCGACCGCGGCGATCGCTACCTTTCCACCGGCGTGTTCCCGGGCTGAGCGTGGCGCCCATTCTCGTCTTCGACATCGAGACCGTGCCGGACGTGGCAAGCCTGCGCCGCGCGCATGCCATCGCTCCCGACCTGCCGGACGCCGCCGTGCTGGACTGGTTCACCCAGAAGCGACGCCTGCAGACCGGCGGCGATTTTCTGCCGTTGCAGTTCCAGCAGGTGGTGGCGATCGCGTGCGCGCTGCGCGATGGCGGCGGATTCAAGATCGCGTCCGTTGGCACGGCGGAGGATGCTGAGCCCGAGCTCATCCGTCGCTTCTTCGACCTGATCGACAAGCACACGCCACAGCTCGTCTCGTGGAACGGCGGCGGCTTCGACCTGCCGGTGCTCAATTACCGTGCACTGATCCACGGCGTGACGGCTGCCAAGTACTGGGACTGGGGCGACGACGACCGCGAGTTCAAGTACAACAGCTATCTCGGGCGCTACCACACGCGGCACCTCGACCTGATGGACGTGCTCGCGATGTACCAGCCTCGCGCGACGGCCGGTCTCGATGCGATGGCGAGGCTCTGCGGATTTCCCGGCAAGCTCGGCATGGACGGCAGCGAGGTGCACGCGGCAATCCTCGCCGGCAGGCTCGACGACGTTCGTCGCTATTGCGAGACGGACGTGATGAACACCTACCTCGTGTACCTGCGCTTCCGGCTGATGCGCGGCGAGCTGACGGCCGACGAATACGCGAAGGAAGTCTCGCTCGCGCGGGAAAGGATCACGGCAATCCACGCGCCGCATTGGCTGGAATTCATCGCCGCGTGGGACGTCAACGCCGTCGGGTGAGCGCGGCGTCCGCCGAGCCACGGCGGTTCCGACACGCCATGCGCTACAGCGTCACGACGCCGCGCGCGAGCTCGACCACGCGCCCGGACACGCAGATCCGGCGTTCGGCGGTGACCTCCAGCCCCAGCCGGCACGGTCGGCCGACCGCGTCACCCTGGGCGATCGTGATGCGCTGCGGCAGCGATGCGCCGGTCGCGATCAGCCAACCCCCGAGGTTGGCGCAGGCGGAACCGGTGCCGGGGTCCTCGATCGCCGCTCCGTGCTTCGGGAAGAAGAACCGCGCGACGAGCGCCCGCTCTCCGGCCGCGGTTGCCGGCCCCGGCGTGACGGGCGCGAAGACGTACGCCATCGCGCGCTGACCGGTGTGCCCGTAGCGCAGCAGGAGGTCCGGCCGCGGTGCCACGCAGCGGACCGCTTCCGCCGACGCGAGCGGGATGACGAGCTGCTCCGATCCCGTGTCGATCCAGAGCGGGGGCGCCGCCGGGTCGGGCGCGACGTCCGCTTCGGCGAGCCCGAGCATTGCGGCGAGCTCGGCGCGGGTGGCCTCCACGGCGCGAATCCGCGGCGCGTTGGCCTGCAAAGTCCAGGTGTCACCGCGAGCTTCGACCGGGATGACGCCTGCGCTCATCTCCAGGGTCACTGCGTCGCCCGATTGCGTCAATGCCCGCACTGCATGCGCGGTGCCGAGCGTCGGATGACCGGCGAACGGCATCTCGAAGGTCGGCGTGAAGATGCGCACACGCGCCGTCGCGCGATCCGACGGCAGGATGAACGTGGTCTCCGACAGGTTGAACTGCAGCGCGAGCGCCTGCATCGTCGCGTCGTCGATGCCGCGCGCGTCCTCGAACACGGCCAGCGGATTGCCGCCGAGCGTTGTCTCGGCGAACACGTTCAGGATGCGGAAGGGAAGGGTCGGCATGTCGATTCCTCAAGCGGGAGTCCGGGTCCGAATCCGGGCGTCGAGCTCCCGCGCGAGCGTCCCGAACGCTGCGTCGGTCAGCGCCGACGGTGTGACATCGACGGCTCCCGCGACGCGCGGGAAGTTCCTGTCGATCGACCGCGTGTACGCGGGATCGTAGTGCAACGTGAGGAGCTCGCCGACAAGCGTATCCCAATCGCCGACCTGCGCGGCGTCGGTCCAGCGCTCGATCGTCTTCTTCCCGTGCAGGGGAAGGAGGTGCGCGAGCCGCGCGCTCAGCGCCCCATGGTCGGAGAGGAAGTGCGCGTACTCGCGCTTGAGCAGCTCGACACGCAGCGGCTGCGGCAGCGCCAGGCGGATGCACTCGGCCGCGCGCATGGCGGCGAGCAGGGTGTCCGGCAACTGCACCGTGCCGATCTTCTTGCTCTCGGACTCGACGTAGACCGGGCGCGCCGGATCGTACCTTGCGAGCGTCGCCACCAGCTGGCTGTCGAAGGACTTCTGCGTCGGCTGCGGGTGATCGGGCACGTCGCCCAGCAGCGAGCCCCGATGCCGCGCCATCGCTTCGAGGTCGAGCACCTGCGCGCCCTCGCGGTCGAGCGCGGCGATGAGGCGGCTCTTGCCGGAGCCGGTGAGCCCGCAGATGACCTGGTAATGGAAGCGGCCGGGGAGCGTCGCGAGCTCTCCGACGACATGCCGCCGGTACGCGCGATAGCCGCCCTCGAGTTGCGCGGCGTGCCAGCCGATCTCGTTCAGCATGTGCGCGAGCGAACGGCTGCGCTGGCCGCCCCGCCAGCAGTAGACAAGCGGGGACCAGTCGCGCGGCTTGGCGGCAAACGACGTCTCGAGCATTGTCGCGATGTTGCGCGCGACGAGCGCTGCACCCGCGCGCCGGGCGGCGAACGCCGATTCCTGTGCGTGCAGGGTACCGATGCGCGAGCGCTCGCCGTCGTCGAGCACCGGGTGGCTCGCGGCGCCGGGCACATGGTCTTCGGCGTACTCGGCCGGACTGCGCACGTCGATGCGCTCGGCGAAGTCGCCGAGCGCATCGATGGTCACCTTGCGGTCGCGGCCCGCGGCGCCATCGGTCATCGTCGCGATCCCAGGAGCGGCAGCAATGCCGGCCAGACGTTGTCGAGGAGCAACGGCTGCGCGGTCGCCGTCGGATGGATGCGGTCGGGCTGGAACATGTCGTTGCGCTCGCCGAAGCCTTCGAAGAAGAACGGAACGAGTGGTGCCTTGCGCGCCTTCGCAACGCCGGCGAACAGGGCGTCGAACTCGCGGACGTAGGCGGCGCCGTAATTCGGCGGCAGCCTCATGCCGACGAGGAGTGGCGTCGCGCCGGCGCTCTGGACGGCGGCGACCATCGCGCCGAGATTCTCGCGCGTCGATCCGAGGTTGCCACCGCGCAACCCGTCGTTGCCACCCAGTTCCAGCACGACGATGGCCGGCTTGTGGGCCGCGAGCAGCGCGGGCAGGCGCGCGCGTCCGCCGGCCGTGGTGTCGCCGGTGATGCTCGCGTTGACGACGCGCTGCGGATACCGTTGCGCGGCGAGGCGCGCCGCCAGCAGATCGACCCAGCCCGCGCCCGGCGGGAGGCCGTAGGCAGCGGAGATGGAGTCGCCGACAACAAGCAGGACCGGCGCGCCCGGATCGGCGCGCACGCATGGCGCAGCGGCGAGCACGAGCGTGAGCGCCAATGCGGCGAGGCGGCCGCCGAACTGTCGGCGGGCAGGTATCGTGGACGGGTGGGCCATGGCGCAATCGACCTGCGATTGTAGAGGCTCAAAGGGTCCGCCGCGAGCGGCACGGTAGAATCGACCGTTCGACCCACCGTCGCGATTGCCGTTCCTTCGCGCCGGTACGACGTTTTCGCGGTGCGCCGCTTGCAAACCGCGCCGGTGCCCCAATCATCCGTCAATTCATGGCCCAGCCCCTTCTTCGCGCCGCCAAACTCACCAAGATCGTGACGAGCGGCGAGGCGCCGCTGACCATCCTCGATGACGTGGGTTTCGCGATCGATGCGGGCGATGCAGTCGCGATCGTCGGCGCGTCGGGATCGGGGAAGACCACGCTGCTCGGCCTTCTCGCGGGGCTCGACCGACCGTCCAGCGGCGAGGTCTGGCTCGACGGCAATGCCCTCTCCGGCCTCGACGAGGACGCGCGTGCCGCGCAGAGGCAGCGCCTGCTCGGTTTCGTCTTCCAGTCGTTCCAGCTGCTCCCCGCGCTGACCGCGCTGGAGAACGTGATGCTTCCGCTGGAGCTGGCCGGCACCGCCGACGCCGCGGCCACGGCCCGGGACTGGCTCGCGCGCGTGGGGCTCGCGAAGCGCACAACGCACTACCCGAAGCAGCTCTCCGGCGGCGAACAGCAACGGGTCGCCATCGCACGCGCCTTCGCCGGCGAGCCGAAGCTGCTGATGGCCGACGAGCCGACCGGCAATCTGGACAAAGCCACCGGAGTGGAAGTCGTCGATCTCATGTTCCGGTTGAATCGCGAGCGCGGCACGACGCTGCTGCTCGTCACGCACGACGTCGGCCTCGCCCAGCGTTGCGCGCGCCGGTTGTCGCTCTCCGGTGGCCGGCTCGTCGGCGACGAGCGCATCGCGTCGCATTGAGCTGCCGATGAACACGCTTCGACTCGCGTTGCGCATGCTCTCGCGCGACTGGCGCGCGGGCGAGCTCACCGTGCTGATCGTGGCGATGGTGCTCGCCGTCGCGAGCATCGGCACCGTCGGCTTCTTCGCGGACCGCGTGAAGGGTGCGTTGTCCCGGCAGGCGAACCTGCTGCTTGGCGCCGACGTGCTGATTTCGGGCGACCGGCCGTTGCCCGGGACCTTCGCCGCCGAAGCCGGCCGGCGCGGTCTCGTCGTCACCCCGGCGCTCAAGTTCAACAGCATGGTGCAACGTGCGCGAGTCGACGGGGCAGGCGACGGCGCTGTGCTCGCGGACGTCAAGGCGGTCGCGCCGGGCTACCCTCTGCGCGGGGCCATCACGCTCGTCGATCCGGCCGGCGTGAGCGGCGCACCGGCACGCGGCACCCCGCCGCGTGGCGAAGCGTGGCCCGATGCCCGACTCGCGGCGCGGCTCGGCGTCAAGGTCGGCGATGCGCTTGCGGTGGGCGAGGCGACGCTCACGGTGGGGACGATCATCCAGCGGGAGCCCGAGGTGGCGAGCGGACTGCTTGCGCTCGGGCCGCGGCTGCTCATCAACATCGACGACGTTCCGGCCACGAACCTGTTGCAGCCGGGCAATCGCGCCGTTTATCGCCTCCTCGTGGCCGATCTGTCGGCGCGCGATGCGCTCGATCCCTTCCTTGCGTGGCTGCAGACCGAGCTGAAGCCGGGTCAGCGCATGGAAAACGTGCGCGACCTGCGGCCCGAAGTGCGGCAAACGCTGGAGCGCGCAGAGCAGTTCCTGGGGCTCTCGGCGCTGGTGGCGGTGATCCTGGCCGCGGTCGCGATCGCGCTCGCCGCGTCGCGCTATCTGCGCCGCCATCTCGACACCGCGGCGATGCTCCGCTGCCTTGGCGCGCCACGGCGCCAGGCGCTCGCTCTGTTCGTGCTGCAGTTCGCGGTGCTCGGCGTTCTCGCGAGCGCTGCCGGCATCGTCATCGCGCTGGCCGGTCAGGAACTGCTGGTCAAATTCCTGGCGTCCGTGGCGCCCGCCGAATTGCCGGGCCCCGGCCTCCTGCCTGCGATCACGGCATTCGGCACGGGCATTCTGCTGCTGTTCGGCTTTGCCCTGCCGCCGCTGATCGCGCTTGCGAGCGTGCCGCCGTTGCGCGTGTTGCGCCGCGACCTGCCGCGCCCGCGACCCGGCGGGATGATTGCCTACCTGCTGGGTGCCGGGGTCATCGCGCTCCTGGTCGCCTGGCAGGCGCAGGACGCGAAAGCCGGTGCGATCATGGTCGGCGGCATCGGCGCGCTGCTCGCCGCCGCGGCGCTCGTGGCCTGGATCCTGATCCTGCTGCTGAAGCGCCTGCCCCAGCGTGGCGCGACCTGGCGTTTCGGACTCGCGAACCTGCGCCGCCGCCCGCTCGCGTCGAGCCTGCAGATCGGCGCGCTGGCGCTCGGCTTCATGTCGCTGCTGCTGCTGACCGTCGTTCGCGGCGACCTGATGCAGAACTGGCGCGCGAGCCTGCCGCCGGATGCGCCGAACCATTTCGTCGTCAACGTGCTTCCCGACCAGATCGACGGCGTGCGCGCCGCGTTGAAGTCGGTGACGGGCGCGGACACGGCCCTCTACCCGATGATCCGCGGCCGGCTGGTCGAGGTCAACGGCACGCGGCTCGACACTGCCCAGTACACAGACGCGCGGGCGCGGCGCCTCGCCGAACGCGAGTTCAACCTGTCGTGGGCGTCGGAGCTGCCGACGACCAATCGCATCGTCGCCGGCAGATGGTTTGCCGGCGCCACGGGTGCGGCGGCCGGCATCTCGATGGAGCAGGGCATCGCGGAGTCGCTGCGCCTGAAGCTCGGCGACAAGCTGACCTTCGACATCGCCGGCATGCCGGTGAGCGCCGCCATCACGAGCCTGCGCAAGGTGGACTGGGACAGCTTCCGGCCGAACTTCTTCACGCTGTTCGCGCCGGGCGTGCTGGAAGCGATGCCGCAGACGCATCTCGGCGCGGTCCGCCTGCCCGAAGGCCCACAGTCGGCAGCGTGGCTGTCGGACCTGGTCCAGCAATACCCGAACGTGCTGGCGATCGATGTCGGCGAGATCATGAGGCAGGTGCAGACGATCATCGACCAGGTGGCCAAGGCTGTCGAGTTCGTGTTCCTGTTCACGCTCCTGGGTGGGCTCCTCGTGCTGCAGGCGGCCATTGCCGCGACGCAGGACGAGCGCCAGTTCGATGCCGCGATCCTGCGCACACTGGGCGCGTCGCGGGCGCAGCTCGCCGCCGCGCAGAGCGCCGAGTTCCTGGTGTTGGGCGCGCTAGCCGGGACGCTGGCGGCGGGCGGAGCGACGGCGCTGGGCTATGTCTTGTCGGACCGGGTGTTCCAGATTCCGTTCTCGGCCAATCCGATGGTGTGGCTCTACGGCGTGGGCGGCGGCGCGCTCGTCGTGACCCTCGCCGGCTGGCTCGGCACGCGCGGCACGATGCGGCAGCCGCCGCTCACGGTGATCCGCCAGCTGGGATAGGGGTCTGTCCCCCAAGCACATTACTTCCCCGCCAGCAGGGACTCGCGCGAGAAGAGCCGCGCCACGGCCAGGAGAGCCCCGAGCGTCAGGAATCCGGGGACGACGCAGGACTGCAGCAGCTCGACCCAGGGCAGCGCTTCTCCGCGCAGCGCCCGCGAGAGCAGCGCGTACTGGCCGGACACGGGAACCCAGGTCAGCCATGCCGGCTCCTTCCTCTGCAGGAACATCTGCACGATCGGCAGCAGCGACACGGCGAACAGCAGCACGGACAGATTGGACTGCGCCTCCTTGAACGTGCGGCCGCGGCAGCCGACGTACAGCAGGATCGCCGGCATCAGCAGGATCAGCGGGATCAGCGCGACGACGAAGCGGCCGAGTTCGGCCAGCCCGAACAGGAAGGGAATCCCCACCGCCGGCAGCGGTGCGAAGCGCAGCGTCAGATAGAAACCCGACAGCGTCAGGACCACCGCCGCGGCGTTGAGCAACGAAACCGCCAGCCATTTGCCCGTCGCGAGTTCGAGCGGCGCCACGGGTGTCGTCAGCAGCGGCTCGAGCGAGGCGCGCTCACGCTCGCCTGCAGTCGTGTCGAGCGCGGCGGCCATGCCGCCCATCACCGCGGCAAAGAGCCCGTAGAACGCGATGAGAAAGAGCACGAGCGCGCCGGAGCTCTGCGGTGTCGCGAGATCGCGCGACTCCACGCTGAGCGGATTCGCGACGTCCGGCGCAATGCCGCGCAGAATGAGCCGGCTGCGTCCCCATTCGCGATTGAACGCCCGCAACAGCGCCTCGACCTCGGCGATCGACGCGCGCGCCCGGTCGCGCGAACGGTCGTAGGCTAGGCGGACCGTGCCCGGCCGGCCCTGCGCGACATCGTCGGCGAACGCGGCGTCGACCTCCAGCACCACGTCGAGGTCACCGCTCCTGATCATGTCCTCGAAGTCCTTCGGCGCGGGCGTGAGCGTCAGCTGCTGCCGCTCGAGAAACGCCATGAGCGCCGGCGCACGCTCCATGCCGGCCACGGGCAGCGTCAGCTCGCGCGTCTTGTCCGCCTGGCGCGCGACCAGATTGAGCACGAGCAGCATCAGCACGGGACCCGCGACGATGGCCGTCACGAGCGTCACCAGCATCGTGCGGCGGTCGCGGACGATGTCGACGATCTCCTTCCGCGCGACCACCGCGATGCGCGCCAGCGCCGAACCGTTGTGCGCGGTGTCCGTCACGCGGCAAGTCCCTCACCCGAGCCCAGCAGCCGGACGAAGGCCTCTTCGAGCGAGCTTTGACCCGACTGCGCGAGCAGCTCCGTAGCGGTGCCGGTCGCGACGACGCGTCCGCGGCCGAGTATCACGATCGAATCGCACAGCGCCGAGACTTCCTGCATCACGTGCGAGCTGAAGAGCAGGCACTTGCCCTCCGCGCGCAATCCGCGCAGCAGCAGGCGCAGCGCGCGAATGCTCATGATGTCGAGACCGTTGGTGGGCTCGTCGAGCAGAATCGTCTGCGGGTCGTGCACGAGCGCGCGCGCGATCGCCACCTTCATCCGCTCGCCCTGGGAAAAACCCTGCGCGCGGCGCTCGGCGATGCCGGCAATGCCCAGCGCGCCGACGAGCTGGTCGATCCGCGCTTCGAGCGCGGCACCGGACAAGCCGTGCAGTGCGCCGTAGTAGCGGATGTTCTCCCGGGCGGTAAGACGCGGGTAGAGGCCGCGCGCGTCGGACAGCACGCCGATGCGCCGGCGCACGGCATAGCGGTCGCGCACGACGTCGTGCCCCTCGACGCTCGCGCTGCCGGCATCGGGGATCATCAGTGTCGCAAGCATCCGCAGCAACGTGGTCTTGCCGGCACCGTTGGGACCGAGCAGGCCGGTGATCTCGCCGTCGGCGGCCGTGAACGAGACGCCGTCGACGGCGCGCACCCCGCTGCGGCCGCCGAAGGCCTTCGCCAGGGTGTCGACAGCGATCACGAGCGCGCGCCGAGCCGGTCGGGCCACAGCGGCGGCCGCGAGCTCTTCTCGAAGTGGTCGACGCACGTTGCGGGAAGCGTGGCGAAGGTCGGATCGTCGACGAACGCGGCGATGAGCCGCGGTCCGCACGCGTGCGGCGACACGATGTGCCCGTAGCCACGCGCAATGATGTGGCGGCTCGCCGACAGCGATTTCGCGACTTCCGTGCCGTGCGCGGGCGGCGTGACCGGATCGAGGCCGCCCGAGAGAATCAGCACCGGCACGTCGCTTGCGACCGGTGTCGTCGCGTCGACGGGACTCGAACCCTTCGGCCAGCTCGCGCAGACCGCAAGTGCCCGCTCGGCCAGCGCCTTCGTGCGCAGGCCCGTCAGCGTGGTCTCGGCTTCGGCCGGCGAAACACGCGGAATGTCCTCCGCACAGGTGACCGAGTAGTGCAGCGCGGTGTTCGACTGCTCGTCGAGATCGCCGGTCACGAGCATCGCGCCGGCAAGCAGCGGGCCGAAGTCGCCAGTGGCGGCGCGGCCGATCACTTCCGGCAGGAGCGCCGCGAGCTCCGGTGCGTAGGCGAACGGCTGCAGCGCGCCGATCACGTGGTTGAACGTCAGGTGCAGCGTCAGCGCCTCGCCGGTGCGCGGATCCGTCAGCGCGACGTCCCGCCCTTGCGGTCCCAGCCGGTCGCGGATCGTTTCGAGCGTGGCCGCAAGGGCGGGATGCGCGGCGGCGCAGGATGGCGATCGTGCGCAGGCGTCGAACACGGCGTTCAGCGCGATCTCGCGTGACGGCCAGACGTCGAGGGTCGTTCGCATTGCTGGCGACGCGACGCCGTCGAGCACGACGCTGCGCACGCGATCCGGGTGCCGGCGCAGGTACTCCTGCGCCACGCGGGTTCCATACGATCCGCCCCACAGGTTGATCCTCGCGTAGCCCAGCGCAGCGCGCACGGCGTCGAGGTCGGCGACCCAAGCGGCTGTCGTGTATTGCGCGGCGTCGATGCCGCGCGCGGCGAGCTCCCGGGCGCATGCCGCCGCCTTGGGACCGGGATCGAAGTCCAGAAGGGTCCGCAGGTCGCGCTCGGGCTTGAACGCCGCGCAGACGAGCGGCGACGAGCGCCCGGTGCCGCGCTGGTCGACGAGCACGATGTCCCGATTCTTGCGCACGCCGGTCAACGTCGCGGCGAAAGGACCCAGGAAACTCGCGGCCTGGCCGGGGCCGCCGGCGAGAATGAACAGCGGATCCGCGCGCGGATGCAGCGTGTTGGCCGGCAGCACCGCGACCGCCAGGCTGATCCTGCGGGCATCGGGCTGCTCCCGGTTCTCGGGCACCTCGAGCGTGCCGCACTGCGCGGCGAGCGGGAGCTTCGGCAGGCGGCACTCCGCAAGCTCGATTGATGAGCGCGGGCGGGCATCCCCACCGCAACCGGCAAGCGCCAGGGCGAGCCCGGCGACGACGATCGATACAATGCGGTTGGCGCTCATCGCGGCGGATGTTAGCAGAGGGCAGGATGGGGTGCCGCCTCCGCGGGACCCGATGGCGCGATCTTCGATGGGTGGCGTGTCGCGCAGCCTCGCTATACTCGCCGCATTGCACCCTTCGCCCCCGGCGCCTCCACCATGACCACGCGCGACCTCGAGCCCGGCATCGTCACGGACCTCACGAATCGCCTGACCTATGCGGGTTACCTTCGGCTCGACCGGCTCCTGACAGCGCAGGAGCCGCTGTCGGGCGGTCCGGGCGTGCCGCCGCGGCACGACGAGCTGCTGTTCATCATCCAGCACCAGACCTCCGAGCTGTGGCTGAAACTGATGATCCACGAGCTGAAGGCGGCGATCGCATTCGTGCGCGAGGACCGGCTCGGTGCCTGCTTCAAGATCCTTGCGCGGGTGAAGCTGATCCAGAAACAGCTCTTCGAGCAGTGGGCGGTGCTGGAAACGCTGACGCCGTCCGAATACGAGGCGTTCCGTCCGGCGCTCGGCACGTCGTCGGGCTTCCAGTCCGCGCAATACCGCGCGCTCGAGTTCCTGCTCGGCAACAAGCAGGCGGCGATGGTCGACGTGTTCCGTTACGATGCCGCGATCCACGCCGAGCTGTCCGCGCTGCTGCAGGCGCCGAGCCTCTACGACGAATACCTGCGCCATCTCGCGCGGCGCGGGCTGCCGGTGCCCCCACGCTGCACCGAGCGTGACTGGTCGCAGCCGTATGCGCGCGATCCCGATCTCGTTGCCGCGTTCAAGATCATCTACGACGATCCCGAGCGGTGGTGGGATGCCTACGAGATGGCGGAGAAGCTCGTCGATGTCGAGGAGTCGTTCCAGCTCTGGCGCTTTCGCCACCTGAAGACGGTGGAGCGGACGATCGGCCACAAGACGGGAACGGGCGGGTCGTCGGGCGTCGGCTTCCTCAAGCGCGCGCTGGACCACACGTTCTTTCCCGAGCTGATCGACGTGCGGACGCTGATCGGCACGAAGGCGAAATGACGACGGCGCGCTCGGAAGCGGCATCGGCAGCCATCGCCGCGCTCGGACCCGACAGGCTGACCGAAGCCGGTGTGCGCGCGCACATCGCTCCGCTCTTCTCGCGCGTGCTCGACGCGCAGCGCGGCCGCATCTACCTCGCGAATCACTCGCTCGGGCGCCCGCTCGATGCGACCGAAGCCGATGTGCGCGACGGGCTCGCCTTGTGGTACTCGCGGCTGGGCGGCGCGTGGGACGAGTGGGGAGCCGAGATCGCCGCCTATCGTGCGCGGCTCGCCGCGCTCACCGGCGCGCCGCGCCCCGATTGCATCGTGCCGAAGACGAGTGCGGGGCAGGGCCTGCGCGCAGTGCTCAACACCTACGATCGCATGCCGCGTGTCGTCGCCACCCGCGGCGAGTTCGATTCGCTCGACTTGATTCTGCGTGAATACGCGCGCCGAGGTCGTATTTCGCTCGAGTTCGTCGAGCCTCGCGACGACGGCGACTTCGCGACGGAGGACATCATCGCCGCGATCAGGTCGGGCACCGACCTGGTCGTCGTGTCGCAGGTGATGTTCCAGACTGGCCAGATCGTGCCGGAGCTGCCGGCTGTCGTTGCGCGCGCCCATGCGGCCGGCGCGCGGGTGCTGCTCGACGTCTACCACTCGCTCGGCGTGTTTCCCCTCGATGTCGGAGCGCTCGACGTCGACTTCGCAGTAGGCGGCAGCTACAAGTACCTGCGCGGCGGCCCCGGTGCGTGCTTTCTCTACGTTGCACCTCGGCATCTCGATGACGGCGTCTCCACGCTCGACATCGGCTGGTTCGCCAAGGAGTCGCCGTTCTCCTACGCGCGGCCGGATCCGCCGCGCTACGCCGCCGGTGGCGACGCGTGGATGGAATCGACGCCGGCCGTGCTGCCGTTCTACCAGGCGCGGGCCGGGCAGGTGTTCACGCAGGCGATCGGCGTGCCGCGGCTGCGCGAGCACTCGCTCCAGATGCAGCGCCGTCTGGTCGCGCTGCTGGCCGGACACGGGATCGTCGCGCGCGGGGGGGCCGTGGAGCGCGGCGCCTTCGTCGTCGTCCGCCACCGCGACGCCCGGGCGTGGTCGGCAGCACTCGATGCGCGCGGGATCGCGACGGACGCCCGCGGCGAGTGGCTGCGCCTCACCCCCGACGTGCTGACGACGGACGCCGAGCTCGAGGCCGCGGCCACGGCGCTCGCGGAAATCGCGAAGGGGCGGCAATCCCTCCGCTAGCCCGCGTTGCGTGTGATGATGGTCACCAGCGCGATCAGCGCCAGCACGAACGCCAGGCCCGACAGCACGCCGACGATCACCACGTGCAGCGGCTTGATGGTCACGCTGTCCTGCTGCATGTGCTGTCCCTTCCGGACGCCGAAGAAGCTCCAGAACACCGCTCCCGCGACCTGCGTGAACGTCGCGGGCCGCGACTCGGCGGGAGGCGGTTGGACGGGTGCCGGGGGCGGATCTTCAGGCGAACGCAAGCGGGTCACCATGAACGGATGGACGCATGGGGAAATGGTAGCACCCGCTGCGACTGCGGCCCGTGGCAATCCGGCCCGGCGGACCCGCTCCGGCGCTTGAATCGGCCCGGCAAGACCCCATCTCTGGTGTAGCCATTACCCGGGACATGACAATGCGCTTCGACAAACTGACGACCAAATTCCAGCAGGCGCTGGCCGACGCCCAAAGCAAGGCACTCGGCAACGACAACGGCTTCATCGAGCCGCAGCACCTCGTGGCCGCGATGCTGGAGCAGGAAGACGGCGGGACGGCGTCGCTCCTCTCTCGCGCCGGTGTCGCCGTGCCGAAGCTCAAGGGCGCGCTGGCCAAGGCCATCGAGCGGCTGCCCAAGGTCGAGGGCCAGGGCGGGGAGATCGGGGTCTCGCGCGACCTTGGCAACCTGCTCAACCTCGCCGACAAGGAAGCCACCAAGCGGGGTGATCAGTTCATCGCGAGCGAGCTCTTCCTGCTGGCGCTGGCGGACGACAAGAGCGACACCGGACGGCTACTCAAGGACGCCGGGCTCACGCGCAAGGCGCTGGAGACCGCAATCGAGGCCGTGCGGGGCGGGGCGGGCGTGGACTCGCAGGAAGCGGAAGGCCAGCGCGAAGCGCTGAAGAAGTACACGATCGATCTCACCGACCGGGCCCGCGAAGGCAAACTCGACCCCGTGATCGGCCGCGACGACGAGATCCGCCGCACGATCCAGATCCTGCAGCGACGCACCAAGAACAACCCGGTGCTGATCGGCGAGCCCGGCGTGGGCAAGACCGCGATCGTCGAGGGGCTCGCGCAGCGCATCGTCAACGGCGAGGTGCCCGAGACGCTCAAGGGCAAGCGCGTGCTGTCCCTCGACATGGCGGCGCTCCTCGCAGGCGCGAAGTATCGCGGCGAATTCGAGGAGCGCCTGAAGGCCGTGCTGAAGGACATCGCCGCCGATGCGGGACAAACGATCGTCTTCATCGACGAGCTGCACACGATGGTCGGCGCCGGCAAGGCCGAAGGCGCGATCGACGCCGGCAACATGCTGAAACCCGCGCTCGCCCGCGGCGAGCTCCACTGCGTCGGCGCGACGACGCTCGACGAATACCGCAAGTACGTCGAGAAGGACGCGGCGCTGGAGCGCCGCTTCCAGAAGGTGCTGGTCGACGAGCCTTCGGTCGAATCGACGATTGCCATCCTGCGCGGGCTGCAGGAGCGCTACGAGATCCATCACGGCGTGGACATCACCGACCCGGCGATCGTCGCCGCGGCGGAGCTGTCGCACCGCTACATCACCGATCGTTTTCTGCCGGACAAGGCGATCGACCTCATCGACGAAGCGGCGGCGCGCATACGGATGGAAATCGACTCCAAGCCGGAGGCGATGGACAGGCTCGACCGCCGGCTGATCCAGCTGAAGATCGAGCGCGAGGCGGTCAAGAAGGAGGCCGACGAGGCGTCGAAGAAGCGCCTCGGCCTGATCGAGCAGGAGATCGGGAAGCTCGAGCGCGAGTATTCGGACTTCGACGAGCTCTGGCAATCGGAGAAGGCGAACGTCGCCGGCTCGCAGCACATCAAGGAGGAAGTCGACAAGGTCAAGCTCCAGATGGAGGAGGCGCGGCGCAAGGGCGACTGGCAGAAGATGTCGGAGCTCCAGTACGGCAAGCTGCCGCAGCTCGAGGCGCAGTTGAAGAAGGCCGACAAGAAGCCGGCGAAGGGCGAGGCGAAGAAGCCGCAGCTGCTGCGTACTGAGGTCGGCGCCGAGGAAATCGCCGAGGTCGTGTCGCGCGCCACGGGCATTCCGGTGTCCAAGATGATGCAGGGCGAGCGCGACAAGCTGCTCCACATCGAGGATGCGCTGCACCGGCGCGTGGTCGGGCAGAACGAAGCGGTGCGGCTCGTCGCCGATGCCATACGGCGCTCGCGCTCGGGGCTCTCCGATCCGAATCGCCCGTACGGTTCGTTCCTGTTCCTCGGCCCGACAGGCGTGGGCAAGACCGAGCTCTGCAAGGCGCTGGCCGAATTCCTGTTCGACTCCGAGCAGCATCTCGTCCGGATCGACATGTCGGAATTCCAGGAGCGCCATTCGGTCGCGCGGCTGATCGGCGCACCGCCCGGCTACGTCGGCTACGAGGAGGGCGGCTATCTCACCGAGCTGGTGCGGCGCAAGCCCTACAGCGTGATCCTGCTCGATGAGGTCGAGAAGGCGCACCCTGACGTGTTCAACGTGCTGCTGCAGGTGCTCGACGACGGCCGGATGACCGACGGGCAGGGCCGTACGGTCGATTTCAAGAACACCGTGATCGTGATGACGTCGAACCTGGGCTCGCACAAGATCCAACAGATGACCGATGCGGGCGACGGCGAGGCGTTGATCAAGATCGCGGTGCTGGCCGAGGTCAAGGCGAGCTTCCGCCCGGAATTCGTGAACCGGATCGACGAGATCGTCGTGTTCCATCCGCTGGGTGAAAGCCAGATCGCCGACATCGCGAAGATCCAGCTCAAGGCACTGGAGGCGCGACTCGCGAAGCTCGAGATCCGGCTCACGGTGACCGATGCGGCGCTGAAGGCGGTCGCGGCGGCTGGCTTCGATCCTGTCTACGGCGCACGGCCGTTGAAGCGCGCGATCCAGCAGCAGATCGAGAATCCGCTGGCGAAGGAGCTGCTCGCCGGCAGGTACGCCCCGGGCGACGCGGTCAAGGTCGGGGCGGCCGGGGGCGAGATCACGTTCGCGAAAGGCTGACGTCCACGCGCGCTGAGCTCAACTTCCCCGGACCGGGGGACTACGTTCTCCGGCGCCCCTGATGCTTGTAACGGTGCGCGTTCCGAGTTCGGATACCAAGGCCGCCAGCAGCACCCAGGTCGATAGCACGAGCCAATGCGAATACCTGTAGTCGGCCGATGGCGCAATGAAGAACAACGCCAGTTCGTAGAGCAGTCCGCTGAGACCCAAAGCGACGAGTCCACTGCGGCGCGACGACAGTCCGGTGACCGCCGCGATCACCAGGAGGTTCAACAGCAACCAGAACCAGGGTCGGTAAATCACGAATTTGGCGGACTCTTCGAAACCGCTACGGAGGGCTTGCTGCACCGGCGAGACCGCTGCTGACTCGGCCGGAAAGAGCCGCCGGACCGACGCATAATCCGGCGAATCCTCGGGAATGCCGAAATAGGTCGGGGCGAACAGCGGCTCGTCGTGCGCGCCGATCACCTCGCGGAACACGCCCGCGCGATGCGCGACGTACGCTTTGGGTTCTTCCCGCACGGCCCGCCACCAGATCGCGGCCAGTGCGTCGACTTGCGAGCCCGACCGGGTGACCGCCAGCGGACTCCCGTCGACGAACACCAGCGGCGTCCATGTGCTCGGGAAGTAGGCCGCCCGCAGAGCGGCGATTTCGACCGTGTTTCGGCCCCGCACGACATCGGGAATGGATGCACTCACGCCGTCCAGGAAGTCTGGGCGGTTGCCCGAGACCGAAACTCCGGCGATGTCGAAAATCAGGATCGACTGGAGCGGGTATTCGCGGTGCCCCGTCAGCATTCGGTTGACCCCCGCGGACATTGCGCTCAAACCGATCGTGCAAAGCGCTCCGAATGCGACGGCTCCCAGTGCACTGCGCAACGAACGATGCGATCCGCGCAGCGCCCACACGCCGTACGCGAGCAGCGGTATGACGGCGAAAACGGCGTTTTGGCGAAACAGCAGCGCACCGAAGAAAGCCAGGATTCCAAGGAAAAAGGTTCGCAGGTTGCGAGGCCTATGCTCGACACCGCCTGCCAGCAGGCAACAAGCAGCGCCGACCAGCAGCAGGCAGGACGTCCAGACGTCCTTCCACACGACGCCGACGATGCCCGAGACAGGCGTGACCCACATCGAGAAAAGAACAAACAAAGACCGGCGGGTGTCGCTGCCGCCTACAGCAACCCCGGCGATGGACCGCAACGCCAACAGAAAGAGTCCGAGCTGCGCGACCAGAATCAGAATCGGTCCGCGCAGGATGGAATCCAAACCGCCCCACATCCAGGCCATGAACGGTGGGTGCCAGTCCCCAAGGTCGCCGCCGCGCGCCTGAGAGAGCTGGGTGTACGAGTCAATGCTCATTGCGCCCGGATAGAACGTCACGAAAAGCAAGCCGATGCTCGCGACGACGCCGATCTCCACCACTCGACTCAGGCAATGCACTTTTCCCTCCACCCAAAATCCTGCCAGAAAAGCCCAATTCGTGCGGTCGGCCACGAGGAAAATCTTGCGGATCGGCGAAAGTCTCCTGGTGTCGGCAAATCGGCGGATGGCTTCATTGCACAGGCGGGACTTTGCCAACGATGCGGTAGCCCGGCGCTGGCGCCGACAGGGTGGTGCGCAATGCCGGCATTGTAGGCCTGCTATTGGTGGCGTTGGCCGTCGTGTCGGATCATCGCACCTCGGTGGCATCCGAGACGTACCGGCAAACCATCGGCCGGGTCCCGCCGCCTCGTGTATGCTAATCGGATGCTATCGACGCCGAGTGAACGCTCGACCAACGCTTCAGCTGCCGCGCCCGTCGGCACGGGCGGGCTGACTATTGCCGTGGTATTGCCCTGCTACAACGAAGAGGTGTCGATCGGCCGGACCATTGCCGATTTCCGCGCGGCATTGCCGACGGCGCAGATCTACGTCTTTGACAACAATTCACACGACGACTCGCGTGCGATCGCGCGCGCCGCCGGCGCCATTGTCCGGATCGAATCGCGACAGGGCAAAGGCAACGTAGTGCGGCGCATGTTCGCCGATGTCGACGCCGACATCTATGTCATGGCGGATGCCGACGCGACCTACGAGGCCCGATCCGCGCCCGCCATGGTCGCCAAGCTGCTGGACGAGAATCTCGAAATGGTGGTCGGGCGGCGCCGCGACCAGGTCGATGCGGCCTACCGCCCCGGCCACCGGTTGGCGAATGTAATGCTGACCCGATGCTTGGCAGCGATGTTCGGCCGCCAATTCACCGACATCCTGTCGGGTTACCGGGTGTTTTCGAAGCGCTTCGTCAAGACCTTTCCATCTTGGTCCAGTGGTTTCGAGATCGAGACCGAAATTTCCGTCCATGCGCTGCAGCTGCGGATGCCCGTCGGCGAGGTCGACACTCGCTACGACGCGCGGCCGGAGGGTTCCACCAGCAAGCTTGAAACCTTTCGCGACGGCCTGCGCATCTGCTGGCAGATGTTTACGCTGTTCCGTCAAGAGCGGCCAATCGCGTTCTTTGGCCTCACTAGCGCCGGGCTGGCGCTGTTGGCGATCGTTCTAGCGATCCCGCTGGTCATCACCTACGGCCAGACCGGCCTCGTGCCGCGCCTGCCGACCGCCGTCCTGTGCACCGGGTTGATGATCCTGGCGGTGTTGGCCATGACCTGCGGCCTGATCCTCGACACGGTGACGCGCGGCCGCGTGGAAATGCGGCGACTCGCCTACCTCGGCTGGCGCCCGCCGACGCTGACTCGGCTGGACGCATGAGTCGCACGCAGCGATTCCTGCGGTTCTTCGCCGTTGGCGCGCTCGGTTTCATTGTCGATGCCGGCCTGACGCTCTTGCTCAGCCAAGACAACCATCTGCATGCGCTGGGTGCGCGTGTCCCGGCTTTCCTGGCGGCCAGCGCCGTCACGTACGCGCTCAACCGTTGTTGGACCTTCGAGGGCCGCACCACCGCGTGGCTGCGCGGATGGATCCATTATCTGGCGGTGACCAGCATCGGCACCCTGCTCAATTATCTGACCTACGCCCTATCGATCGTGCTTGTCGGCACCTCGCCGCGGACGACTTTGGCCGGCGTTGCGCTCGGCTCGATCGTCGGCCTCGGGTTCAATTTCACGCTGTCCAACCGGATCGTGTTCCGGCGCAAAGTTGCACGCTGAGGCTTGCCACGACCGCCGCGCGTAGAATGCGACGCCCGTCCACGGCGACCGGAACCTGAAATGCAATCGGAACAAACCGTCCGCATCCGCACGCGCCGTCGATCCAGGCTTCGGCCTGGGTCGAGCGCTTCGCGCCGCTGGTCGCGCCCGGCGCCCGGGTGCTCGACCTTGCCTGCGGATACGGCCGTCACGCGCGCTTCTTTGCCGCCCGCGGCGCCCGCGTGCTCGCGGTCGATCGCGACGCCGCCGCGCTGGCGACGCTTGCCGGGGAGGAGCGCATCGCGACGCGCGCGCTCGATCTCGAGGCCGGGGGCTGGCCGCTGCCGGGCGAGCGGTTCGACGCCATCGTCGTCGCGAACTACCTGCACCGGCCGCTGTTCCCGTTCCTGGTCGCCGCGCTGACGGACGACGGCGTGCTGATCTACGAGACTTTCGCCCGCGGCAACGAAGCCTACGGCCGGCCGTCGAATCCGGATTTTCTGCTGGAACCCGGCGAGCTGCTGCAGCTTGCCGCGCGTGGACTGACCGTCGTCGCGTTCGAGCAGGGTGTCGTCTCCTCGCCGGAACCCGGCGCCGTCTTGCAGCGCCTTGCCGCCGTCGGACCCGGCCGTCCGTGGCCCCTGGCGCTGCCCGGCCGGTGACCCTCGGCGGAACCCGACGGGCCGAGGGAGTTCGAATGGAGTAAAATCGCTCTTTTTCCGCGGTGCTTCCTCCATGTTGACCGGTAGTCTCGTCGCGATCGCGACGCCGATGGGCAAGGGCGGATCGCTCGATCTTCCCGTGCTCGGCAAGCTGATCGACTTCCATGTCGCCAACGGCACGGCCGGCATCGTCGCCGTCGGCACCACGGGCGAATCGCCCACCGTCGATTTCGACGAGCACTGTCTGCTGATCAAGGCGGCGGTGCAGCATGCCCGCGGGCGCATCCCGATCGTGGCCGGGACCGGCGGGAATTCCACGTCGGAGGCCATCGCGCTCACGGCCTACGCGAAGGAGGCGGGGGCGCACAGCTGCCTCTCCGTCGTCCCCTACTACAACAAGCCGACGCAGGAAGGCCTGTATCTGCACTTTCGCGCGATTGCCGAGAAAGTCGACCTGCCGCTCATCCTCTACAACGTGCCTGGCCGCACGGTCGCCGATCTTGCCAACGATACGGTGTTGCGCCTGGCGCAGGTCCCGGGCATCGTCGGCATCAAGGACGCCACCGCGGACCTCGGCCGCGGCAGCGAGCTCCTCAAGGCGCTGGCCTCGGCGAAGTTGCGCGACTTCGCGGTCTACAGCGGCGACGACATCACGGGACTCCCGCTGCTGCTGATGGGCGGCCATGGCGTGATCTCGGTCACCGCCAACGTGGCGCCGAAGCTGATGGCGCAGATGTGCAGGGCGGCGCTCGCCGGCGACATTGCCGCGGCGCGTGCCTGCAACGATCGCCTGCTGCCGCTGCACCGCAATCTGTTCGTCGAGGCGAATCCGATTCCCGTGAAGTGGGCACTGGCTGAAATGGGCATGATCGAAAACGAGCTGCGGCTGCCGCTGGTGCCGCTTTCTCCGCACCACCACGAAGCGGTCCGCGCCGCGTTGCGCGAAGCGGGGTGCGTATGACGACGTTGAAGGAACCGGGCATGTTGGATGCGAACTTCGGGGCGTCGCTGCGCGCGCTCGCCGCCATCGCCGTTGGCCTCGCGCTCGCGAGCTGCGAATCCTCCACGACGTCGCTCACGAAGCGCATCGATTACAAGTCCGAATCGCGCGCCCCGGCGCTCGAGCTGCCGCCCGACCTCGCGGCCCCGCAGTACGATGACCGCTACACGGTGACGACCGCGTCCGGTCTCGCGGCGCAGGGTGCGAATCGCCCGCGCGCCCTCGAGGGGATCGCCGTCAACGCGACGCCGGAAGCGCGCATCGTGCGCGGCGGCACCGAGCGCTGGCTCGTGGTCAGGACCACGCCCCAGGACGCCTGGAACACGCTGCGCAAATTCTGGATAGACACGGGCTTCGTGCTCGCGGTCGAGCAACCGGCCCTCGGCATCATGGAAACCGATTGGGCGGAGAATCGCGCCGGCATGCCGAGCGATTTCCTGCAGAACACGATCGGCAAGATCGCGGACGTCTTCGTGGCCACCTACAAGCGTGACAAGTTCCGCACGCGGCTCGAGGTGGGCGCCGAGCCAGGCACGGTCGACATCTACATCTCGCACCGCGGCGCCGAGCAGGTGCCGACCACGATGATCGACAACAAATCGCCCGCAGCGTTCGTATGGGCGGTCTCGCCGCCGAACCCCGGTCTCGAAGCCGAAATGCTGGGGCGCGTGATGGTGCGTTTCGGGATGCCCGCCCCGGCCGCCGCGGCGGCGCTGCAGGCGGCGGCCGCCAGTCCGGGCCCCGACCGCGCCCGCCTGGAGAAGGAGGCGAACGGCGCCTACCAGCTCGTCGTCGACGACGGCTTCGACCGCGCATGGCGACGCGTGGGCCTCGCGCTCGACCGCGTCGGATTCACGGTGGTCGACCGCGACCGGTCCAAGGGTACCTACTTCGTCCGCTATGCCGATCCCGACACCGACGGCGCCAAGAAGGAAAAGGGCATCCTCGACAAGCTCCAGTTCTGGAAGACCGACGTCGAGAAGGTCGAGCAGTACCGGATCACCGTGGCGGATGCAACCCCGCGCAGTCTCGTGACCGTGCAGGACCCGAACGGCGCCGCCGACAAGAGCGCGACCGGCGAGAAGATCCTCTCGCTGCTGCGCGATCAGCTCAAGTAACGGCGCGGCGCGCATGCGCTTCGCCTCCCTTGGCAGCGGCAGCGAAGGCAACGGGCTCGTCGTCGAGTCGGGCGGCACGCGCGTTCTGATCGACTGCGGATTCGGTGTTCGCGGCGCGGCCACCCGCCTGGGCCGGCTTGGGCTCGTGCCCTCGTCGATCACCGCGATTCTCGTCACCCACGAGCATTCCGACCACGTCGGCGGCGTGCCCGCGTTTGCGGCGCGCCACGGGATCCCCGTCTGGGCCACGTTCGGCACGCTCACCGCGGTCGCGGAGCGGTTCGAGGGCATGACGCGCGTCTACGGCTTCGACAGTCACGACCGGTTCGCGATCGACGCGCTGGAGATCGTGCCGGTGCCGGTGCCGCACGACGCGCGCGAGCCCGTGCAGTATGTCGTAGGCGATGGTGCGCATCGAATCGGGGTATTGACGGACATTGGCGAGTCGACGAGCCACGTGGAAAAGTGCTTTTCCGGGTGCGACGCGCTGGTGCTCGAGTGCAATCACGACCTTGGGATGCTCCAGCAGGGCGACTATCCGGATCCGTTGAAGAAGCGCATCCGCGGGCGCCTCGGCCATCTGCACAACGAGGCTGCCGCCGACATCCTGACGCGCATCGACACCTCGAGCCTGAAGCACATCGTCGCCGCGCATCTGTCGCAGCAGAACAACACGCCGGAGCTCGCGCGGACCGCGCTCGCGGCGGCGCTTGGCTGTCCGCCGGACTGGATCGGCATCGCCGACCAGGCTACGGGTTTCGACTGGCGCGAGATGTGACGGGTGTGACGGGGACCGACCACGTCGGATGAGCGTAAAGGGTACAGACCACGTTTTGCAAAACGTGGTCTGTACCCATCCAGGGGAGAAGGCGATGGAACTGCGGCAGGAGCTCTACAAGGGAAAAGCCAAGACGGTCTACGCGACCGACGATCCGCACTGTCTCGTCATGCACTATCGCGACGATGTGTCGGCGTTCGACGGCGTCAAGCTCGCCAAGCTGCCGCAGAAGGGCGAGACGAACAACAAGATCAACGCGTACGTCATGGGCCGGCTCGCCGCCGCTGGCATTCCGACGCATTTCATCCGGGTTCTGAACGAGCGCGAGTCGCTGGTGAAGGCGATGAAGATGATCCCGGTCGAGTGCGTCGTGCGCAACGTGTGCGCGGGATCGATGGCCAAGCGCTACGGCATTCCGGAGGGCACGAAGCTCGCCGAGCCCATTTTCGAGTTCTTCCTCAAGAGCGACGCGCTGCACGATCCGCTGTGCAACGAGGACCACGTCCGGGTCCTGGGCTGGGCGAGCGCCGAGGAGATCGCGCAGATGAAGGCCCTCACCCACGATGTCAACGCGGTGCTGCGCCCGATGTTCGCCAACGCCGGCATCGACCTCGTCGACTACAAGCTCGAATTCGGGCACCCGGTCGGCGAACCCGGCTCGCCGCTGATGCTGGGTGACGAGTTCACGCCGGACGGCTGCCGGCTATGGGACGCGAAGACCGGCGAGAAGCTCGACAAGGACCGTTTCCGGCGGGATCTCGGCGACGTCATCGAGCACTACCGTGAGGTCGCGCGGCGCATCGGCGCGCCGTTGTAGCGGTGCGGCTGCCGTTGCGAGGCGCAAGAAAAAAGCCGGCTCGAAGGCCGGCTCTTTTTTTGCGCCGATGTCGAACCGCTTACTTCTTCGGTGCGGCGTCCTTCGGTGGCTCGGCCGCGGGCGCAGCAGCGGGCGCCGGTGCCGCCATCGGGGCTGGCGCGGGAGCGGGCGCGGCCGTCGGGGCCGGAGCCGGTGCGGCCGCAGGTGCCGCAGACTTCGCGGGTTCGGCAGGCTTTTGTTGGCCGCAGGCCGTCAGCGCGAGCGCGACGGCAGCGGCAAGGATCAGTGACTTGTTCATGGTTCGGTTCCTTACGCTAGGGTCGGAGATGTCGTTCCTGGTTCGGCAGCCGTGGGCGCGCCGGGCGGAAAACGACACCACCTGCGCGAGGAGCAGCAACCGTGAGCACATTATACAAGATTAGCCATAGAATTCAAAGGGATTGTGCGGCGCACCAAAAATTGGCGCCCCTGTCGTCGCGCGTTCAGAGCCCAAGCACCGTCGGCGTAACGCCAGGTTCCGCGCTTTCGCTGATCGCCTCAAAACGGGTCACCAGCGGCTGCGCCGCGACCGGGTCGCCGATGGACAGCGCCGCGCGTGGCTGCGAGGCATGAAAACGATGCAGGAAATGTACGCCGTCGACGATCAGCAGCGGATCCATCGCGTTTCGCGCGTCCGGTCCGGTCCGGCGTATCGCAATGGCGTGATCGCGGAATTTCAGGATGTTCAGTAGCCGCGGACACGACCGCTCGATCCAGCCCGTGTCGTGCACGATGATCTCGACCTTTGCCGCCGGGTTCGACCGGAGGAGCGCAGTGATCGTCTCCGCGCGCGCCGCGCCATTCCAGCCCATGCCGGACAGATCGAGGTCGAATACGCGGATCGAATGCTTGGCGAGGCCGAGCAGCGTATCGATCGCGGCGATCTGCGCGGCAACGGTCGCGAGCACTTCGCGCTGCGGCAACGGGTCGGCGGATGTGCCGCCGTCAGGCGGTTTTGGCGTGGAGGTAACCATCACGATACCAATTGTAGAGAATCCTGGCCGTCTCCGGGGGGATGCTCACGGCCAGGCGCGCCGCCAGTGAACGCGTGTTGGCGAGCTGCCGCAGCGTCGCGCCGCCGCCTGCGGGCCAACCCAGCGCGGCGCCATTGATGAAGAGGTGGGCGGGGTCGTAGAGGAGCTGCGTGCGCGTGTCCAGGCGCACGCCGTGCTTCGCAATCCTGGCGCGGAACGCGGCCAGCGACAGCGCCGGGCGGGGCGCAACGAAAAAGACGTGCGGTTTCGGTTCCGAAAGCCAGCAGCCGAGGAAGCGCGCGACCGTCGTACGGTCCCAGGCAATGCCCTCCAGCAATTGCGCACAGCGTCGCCGCATTGCGGGGCCGATCTCGGCGGGCGTGCGGACTGGCGCGAGATCGGGGTCGGCGTAGCGTCCGGGCAGGTCGAGCTCGTCGCGCAGGAAGTCGAGGAAGGCGGCGGCGAGCTCGGTCGCGCCGGCCGCGCGAAAGCCGATCGAGTACGTGGTGCAGGCGTCGATGGCGACGCCGTCGTGGGCGTATTGGGGCGGCAGGTAGAGCATGTCGCCCGGGGCCAGCACTTCGTCGTGAGCGGGGACGAATCGCCGCAGAATCTTGAGCGGCAGCCGCGGCTTCAGCGCGTGGCCGTCCTGGCGGCCGTAGCGCCAGCGGCGCCGTCCGAAGCCCTGCAGCAGGAAGACGTCGTACGAATCGAAGTGCGGGCCGACGCCCCCGCCGGGCGCGGCGTAGCTCACCATCAGATCGTCCAGCCGCGCGAATGGCAGGAACGAGAAACGGCGCAGCAGTGCGTCGCCCGCCGGATCGACCAGATTGACGCCCTGCACGAGCAGCGTCCAGTTGCGTGCGGGCAGCGACTTGAAGTCCGCGCGGCGGAACGGGCCATGGGCGAGCGACCAATGGGCCCCGTCGCGCACGACGAGCCGCGACTCGACGTCGTCGCGTCCAGCGAGTGCGAAAAGCTCCGGCACGCTGAAGGGTCCTGTGAAGCCGGCAATCGCACTACGCGCGAGCAACGGCTCCTTGTGCCAGTGGCGCCGCAGGAATGCCGCCGCGGCCAGTCCTCCCAGCGGGGCGGCGCGAGCACGGGTCCGATCGTGCGCAGGAGTGCCAGCCATCGGCCGATTATAGCGAGGCGTCGACGAGGCGCTGCGCTACAATGGCGGCCCCAGTGCCCGCACGGCCGCCCGCAGGGCGCCGGACTCCCCCAGCCTTTCTTCCTCCTCGCCTACGGGCTGACCATGAACATTTTCGCCAACACCGTCGTCACGCTGACGTTCGAGCTCTTCGATGCCGACGGCGTGCTGCTCGAGTCGACGAACGAGCCCATCACCTATCTCCACGGCGGGCATTCCGGGATGCTGCCCAAGCTCGAGGAAGCGCTCAATCTCAAGAAAGCCGGCGACGCGGTTTCCGTCGACATCGAGCCCGAGGACGGATTCGGCGACTACGATCCGGAGCTCGTCAAGCTGGAGACGGCCGACCGTCTGCCGCCGGAAATAGAGGTCGGCATGCAGTTCGAGGCGCACACCAGCGCCGACGACGAGCACGGCGGCGGCACGGTGTTCACGGTCACCGACATCGCGGACGGGAAGGTGGTCCTCGACGGCAATCACCCGTGGGCCGGCAAGCGACTGCGCTTCGACTGCCAGGTTCTCGACGTGCGTGCGGCCACTGCCGAGGAGGTCGAGCATGGGCATGTGCACGGCGCCGGCGGGCATCACCACTGACGATGAACTAGGACCCCCACGCTCGCGTTGCTCGCTGCCCCCGAGGGGGCGCACAGTGCCCTTCGGGCGGCCGGGCGGGCAGATCTTGGACCCCCACGCTCACTGCGTTCGCTGCCCCCGAGGGGGCGCACAGTGCCCTTCGGGCGGCCGGGCGGGCCGATGAACGACCCCCACGCTCACTGCGTTCGCTGCCCCCGAGGGGGCGCATAGTGCCCTTCGGGCGGCCGGGCGGGCACTAGCGCCGGAGCAGATTCCTCAGTTCGTAAAGCGCGGCCAGCGCATCGCGCGGGGTCATCGCGTCCGGATCGAGTGCGGCGATCTGCGCCGCGACAGCATCGGGTGGTCCCGCCGGTACCTCCGGTTCGTCTTGCGCCGCGACGCCGATCGGCGCGAACAGATCGCGCTGTGCGCCATCCGTCGCGTTGAACTTGTCGAGGCGCGCGAGATAGTCGCGGGCGCGCCGGACCACTGCCGACGGCACGCCTGCGAGCTTCGCCACCTGCAGCCCGTAGCTGCGATTGGCAGGCCCTGTCCTCGGCCGCGTGCAGGAACACGATGCCGTCGGCGTGCTCGACCGCGTCAAAGTGCAGGTTCGCGCAGCCGTCGATCTCGGCGGGTAACGCCGTAAGCTCGAAGTAGTGCGTCGCGAAGAGCGCAAGGCTCCGGTTCTTCTCGGCAAGCTCCCGCGCGATCGCCCAGGCGAGCGCCAACCCGTCGAACGTGGATGTCCCGCGACCGATCTCGTCGATCAGCACCAGACTCTGCGGCGTCGCGCGGTGCAGGATCGCCGCGGCCTCGGTCATCTCGACCATGAACGTCGAACGTCCGCCGGCGAGGTCGTCGGCCGCCCCGATGCGCGTGTGTATTGCGTCGAGGGGCCCGATGACCGCCGAGCGCGCCGGCACGAACGAGCCGCAGTACGCAAGGAGCGCAATCACCGCGGCCTGGCGCATGTACGTCGACTTGCCGCCCATGTTCGGACCCGTGATGACGAGCAGCCGCCGCTCTGGCGTCACCTCGAGGTCGTTGGCGATGAAGGCGTCGACCTGTCGCTCGACGACCGGATGCCGTCCGCCCCGGATCACGAGGCCCGTCGCCGGGACGAAATCGGGGCGCGCGAAGTCGAGCGCCTCGGCGCGTTCGGCGAAGTTGGTCAGCACGTCCAGAGCGGCTAGCGCCGCGCCCGCGCTTTGCAGCGCCGCAATCGCGGGCGCCAGGTCCGCCACCACGCGCTCGAAGAGCAGCTTTTCGCGGGCGAGCGCGCGATCCTGCGCCGAGAGTGCGCGATCCTCGAACGCCTTCAGCTCCGGCGTGACGTAGCGCTCCGCGTTCTTCAGCGTCTGCCGGCGCCGGTAATCGTCGGGTATCTTCTGCACCTGCGCGTGCGAGACTTCGATGTAGAAGCCGTGCACACGGTTGTACTCGACCTTGAGATTGGTGATTCCGGTGCGGGTGCGCTCGCGCGCCTCGAGTGCCACCAGGAACTCGCCGCAGTGAGCGTCGATCGCGCGCAGCTCGTCGAGCTCGGCATCGAAGCCGGCCGCGATCACGCCGCCGTCGCGAACCTGCGCCGCCGGCTCGGCCGCGATGGCTCGCGCGAGCAGCCCGGCCCATTGCGGGTCTAGCGCAAGCGACTGCGCCAGCGACGCCAGCAGTGGCGCCTCGGTGCCGGACAGCGCGCCGGCGATCGCCGGCAGGCGCGTCAGGGTGTCGCGCAGCCCCGCGAGGTCCCGCGGCCGCGCCGACGATAGCGCGATGCGCGCGGCGATCCGCTCGACGTCGGCGGTGCGCGCGAGCTCCTGCGCAACTGCAAGACGGGTGGCACGATCGTCGACCCAGGCAGCGATCGCGGCGTGCCGGGCGGCAGCCGCGCCCTGCGCCCGCAGCGGATGCGTCAACCAGTGGCGCAGCAGGCGGCTGCCGGCCGGCGTGCCGCAGGCGTCGAGCAGCGAGAGCAGCGTGGGCGTCGGATCGCCGCGCAACGTAACGGTGATTTCGAGATTGCGCCGCGTCGCGGCGTCCAGCGCGATGTACTCGCTAGGGGCCTCGACCGCCAGCGAGCGCACGTGCGCCAGCGCCGACTGTTGCGTCGCCGCGGCGTAGGAAAAAAGCGCCCCGGCAGCCCCGGTGGCGAGATCCCGGTCCTCGACGCCGAACGCGGCAAGATCGCGCGTGCCGAAATGCTTCGCGAGCGCCC
The DNA here is from genome assembly GCA_963823215.1 of uncultured beta proteobacterium. Lineage (GTDB taxonomy): Bacteria > Pseudomonadota > Gammaproteobacteria > Burkholderiales > Casimicrobiaceae > CAIWHR01. Next base: position 267,065 of record CAWGKT010000005.1, on the reverse strand, counting down.
TGGTCGCGGCGGCGGCATCGAACTGCCATGCCGGCAGCGCGCGCGTCGGCACGCTCTCGCCGCGCATCGGTGAGGGCATGCCGTCGGGGAGGAGCAGCTCGGCGACGTCCAGCCGCTCGAGCGCCGTCGCAGTATCGGCCGCCGGCACTTCCGCCAGCGTGAACTGCCCGGACGCCAGATTGAGCCACGCGATGCCGGTTCGGTGCCGCCCCGGGTTGACCGCGACGAGAAGGGTGTCGCGTCGTGCGTCGAGCAATCCGGCATCGGTCACCGTGCCCGGCGTGACCACCCGCAGCACCTTGCGCTCGACCGGACCCTTGCTCGTTGCCGGATCGCCGATCTGCTCGCAGATCGCCACCGACTCGCCGAGCTTCATCAGCTTCGCCAGGTAGCCGTCGACCGCGTGGTACGGCACGCCGGCCATCGGAATGGGCGCGCCCGCCGATTGCCCGCGCGCGGTCAGCGTGATGTCGAGCAGGCGCGAGGCGCGCTGCGCGTCGTCGTAGAACAATTCGTAGAAGTCGCCCATCCGGTAGAACAGCAGCATGTCCGGATGCTCCGCCTTGGCGCGGAGGTACTGCTGCATCATAGGTGTATGGCCTGCGGCAGCCGTCGGCTGCGCCGGCTCGTGCCCTTGTCCGTCCCGCTTGCTCACGCGTCTCCCAGATAAGAACGAAGGGTCACCACTGGGATGTTCCTGAAGCTCTTGAGGGCGAGCAGGGCTTTGTCTCCCGTCACGATAACTTCTGCGCGTCCCGCGACGGCGCATTCGAGAATTCGATTGTCTGGGTTGTCCTGCACAACGCGAAGTCTGCGTTTTGGTGCGACAAGCATGGCAAGCTCGGAGACGAACACCGCGACATGTGCCAGTTCTTCCGCGTCCCGGGCGAACTTGCGGCTGAGCACTTCCAGGAGCTCGTCGAGGATGGCCCTGGACACCACCAACTGGTCCGTTCCGGCGATGATGCGACGCAGAGCGGCGTCACCCCGGCCGCCGGGGAACACCAGGGCGGAAACCAGTATGTTGGTGTCGAACGCGACTCGCATGGGCGTTCCGCGCCGATTGCGAGGAGGGAGTCGTCAGTTGCCCAGATAACGCGCAAGATCCTTTTCGGTGAGGATCCCCTTGTCGCGGGCCTTGCGGCTCCAGAAGGCCTGCATGCCGTTCAACTCCTGCAGGCGCCGCCCGATGCCCACCTGGCGCAATGCATCCTGAATGACGCCGCTCAACGTCTTGCCCTCAGCTTGCGCCAAGGCTTCCGCCTGCTGCGCGAGATCGGCGGGCAGGGAAATGGTTTTCTTGACGGCGTTGCTCATCAGGGATGTCCTCGTGGCCAAAGTATGAATAAATCATACTCCGAAGGTAAGCATGGCGCAATGCACCGTACTCGCCCGGCGGGCGACCGGGGGGCAGCAGGTGCCGAGTCAGTTCACCTGCCGGCGCGTTGCGCCAATGCCGTTGCCCCAGTCAGCCACGGCAGTGGCAATCTTCGAGTAAAGTCATGACGATGAACTCCCTGAACCTCGTCCCGGGCCGCCTCGAACTCGCCGACCTGCGCCGGCTGTGGTCGGAGTCGATGGCGCTTGCTATCGACTCCGCGGCGAAACCGGCGGTCGATGTTGCGGCGCAGGCGGTGGACCGCGTCATAGCTTCCGGACGGACCGTCTACGGGGTCAACACCGGCTTCGGCCTCCTCGCCCGGACGCGCATCGACGACACCCGCCTCGCGGAGCTGCAGCGCGCGCTCGTGCTGTCGCATTCCGCGGGTACCGGACCCCTGCTCGACGACGCTGTCGTGCGCCTCGTCATCGCGCTCAAGGCAGCGTCACTCGCGCGCGGGCACTCAGGCATTCGCTGGAGCGTGATCGAAGCCCTCGTTGCGCTCGCGAACGCGGGCATTGTTCCTTGCATCCCGGCGCAGGGCTCGGTCGGGGCATCCGGCGATCTCGCGCCGCTCGCGCATCTTTCCGCGGTCCTGATCGGCGAGGGTGAAGCGAGGTTCGAGGGTCGGGTCATGCCGGCGGGCGATGCGCTGGTGCGCTCCGGCCTGCGTCCGGTTGCGCTCGGCCCGAAAGAGGGCCTCGCACTGCTGAACGGCACGCAGGTGTCGACGGCGCTTGCTCTTGCCGGCCTGTTCGCCGCGGAACGCGCGCTCGCAGCCGCGTTCGTCGCCGGCGCGCTGTCGCTGGACGCTTGCCTGGGGAGCGACACGCCGTTCGATCCCCGCATCCACGCGGTGCGCGGCCACGCTGGCCAGGCCGATGCCGCTGCCATCTACCGCTCGCTGCTCGAAGGCAGCGCGATACGCGCGTCGCACAAGGACTGCCCCCGCGTGCAGGATCCCTACAGCCTGCGCTGTCAGCCGCAGGTGATGGGTGCCTGCCTCGACCAGATGCGACACGCGGCGTCGACTCTCATCACAGAAGCCAACGCCGTCTCGGACAATCCGCTAGTGTTCGCCGACACCGATGAAATTCTCTCCGGCGGCAACTTCCACGCCGAGCCCGTCGCGTTCGCTGCGGACAACCTCGCGCTCGCGATCGCCGAAATCGGCGCGCTGTCCGAGCGGCGCATCGCGCTGCTTATGGATGCCAACCTGTCCGGCCTGCCGCCGTTCCTGGTCGAGGACGGCGGCGTGAATTCGGGCTTCATGATCGCCCAGGTGACGGCGGCGGCGCTGGCTTCGGAGAACAAGTCGCTGGCGCACCCGGCGTCGGTCGACTCGCTGCCCACGTCTGCGAATCAGGAAGATCACGTCAGCATGGCGACGTTCGCCGCGCGCCGCCTGACGCCGATGGTGGCGAATACCGCCGGCATCGTCGCGATCGAGCTGCTGGCGGCCGCACAGGGCGTCGATCTGCGCCGTCCGGTTTCGACGTCGATCAAGCTCGCCGCGGCAATGGCGCTGATCCGCGCCGACGTCCGGTTCTGGGACCGCGATCGCGCGTTCGCGCCAGACCTCGAGGCAATCCGCAAGCGGGTCGAGCGCGGCGATTTCGTTTCGTTCGTGCCCTTCTGATTTCGTCCTCCATCTGCAGGAGCCTTGCCATGCACCGTGACGACCCCAAGCAACTGGCCACCGCCCGCCGGGGCACGCGTTACGCCGACCGCGTGATCCGCGCGCCGCACGGCACCGAGCGCACCGCGAAGAGCTGGCTCACCGAAGCCGCGCTGCGCATGATCCAGAACAACCTCGATCCCGAGGTGGCCGAGAATCCGAAAGAGCTCGTCGTCTATGGTGGCATCGGGCGCGCAGCCCGCAGCTGGGAGTGTTTCGACGCCATCATCAAAGCCTTGCGCGAGCTCGAGGACGACGAGTCGCTGCTGATCCAGTCGGGCAAGCCGGTCGGTGTGTTCAAGACGCATGCCGATGCGCCGCGCGTGCTGATCGCCAACTCGAACCTCGTGCCGAAATGGGCAACGTGGGAGCACTTCAACGAGCTCGATCGCAAGGGACTCATGATGTACGGCCAGATGACGGCCGGGTCGTGGATCTACATCGGCAGCCAGGGCATCGTCCAGGGCACCTACGAGACCTTCGCCGAGGCCGGGCGCCAGCATTGCGGCGGGCAGCTTTCCGACCGATGGATCGTGACGGCCGGACTCGGCGGCATGGGCGGCGCGCAGCCGCTGGCGGCGACGATGGCGGGCGCGTCGATGCTCGCGATCGAGTGCCAGCAGAGCCGGATCGAGATGCGATTGGCAACACGATATCTGGATCGGCAGGCCAAGGACCTCGACGACGCGCTCGCGATCATCATTGACGCTTGCGCCCGCAAGACGCCCGTCTCGGTGGGGCTGCTCGGCAACGCCGCCGAGATCCTGCCGGAGCTCGTCCGCCGCGGCGTGCGGCCCGACATGGTGACCGATCAGACCTCGGCACACGATCTCGTCTACGGATACCTGCCGGCAGGCTGGACCGTCGAGCAATGGAAGGCGGCGCAGGACGATTCGACGCAGCACGCGGCGCTCGTCGCCGCGGCCAAGCGCTCGATCGTCACGCACGTCGAGGCCATGCTCGCCTTCCACCAGCAGGGCGTGCCGACGTTCGACTATGGCAACAACATCCGGCAGGTGGCGTTCGACGAGGGCGTGGCGGATGCGTTCGCGTTCCCCGGCTTCGTGCCTGCCTACATCCGGCCGCTGTTCTGCGAGGGCAAGGGACCGTTTCGCTGGGTCGCGCTGTCGGGCGACCCGGAGGACATCTACAAGACGGATCGGAAGGTCGCGGAGCTCTTTCCGGCCAATGCGCACCTGCGCCGCTGGCTCGGGATGGCGCGCGAGCGGATCGCGTTTCAGGGGTTGCCCGCCCGCATCTGCTGGCTGGGGCTGGGCGAGCGGCATCTGGCGGGCCTCGCATTCAACGAAATGGTGAAGACGGGCGAGCTGAAGGCGCCGATCGTCATCGGCCGTGACCACCTCGACACGGGCTCGGTGGCGAGCCCCAATCGCGAGACCGAGGCGATGGCCGACGGTTCCGACGCGGTGTCCGACTGGCCGCTGCTCAATCTGCTGCTCAACACCGCGGGCGGTGCGACGTGGGTGTCCTTCCACCACGGCGGCGGTGTCGGCATGGGCTATTCGCAACACGCGGGCGTGGTCATCGTCTGCGACGGCACCGACGCCGCGGCGAAGCGGATCGCGCGCGTGCTGTGGAACGATCCGGCGACTGGTGTGATGCGCCACGCCGACGCGGGCTACGCGAAGGCGATCGAGGTGGCGAAGGCGAAGGGTCTGAAACTGCCGATGTTGGGCCGTTAGCGTTATCGGTCGCGTATCCGCCCCGGGGGTCGCACCCCGCGCGCATGGCGTGCAAAGTCCCTGCCGATCCTTGTTGTTGGCTACAAGGGTGTTCCCACTGATGCGCGGGTGTGGACGGGTCGCCAATTGGTGCCGTCGGCGGGCGCAGATCCTGCTTGAACGCTCTGTATAATCATCGAGCAGCCAACTGGCAGGGATCTTGCATCCTTTGCTGTAGCCATATGGGGTTGACGGACTCGGTCCACTTGCCTCCACCTCACAGTCAAGGATCAGATGCGTCCGGCACCAACCAATTCACGCCGACGATTGCGCGCCCTGGCGATCGGTGTGGTCCTTTTCAGTCTCCTGGCCATCGGGCCGGCGCATTCCGCGCCCGCGCCCGCACCCGCGCCCGTGCCCGAGGCCGCGGCCCGGTTCTACGAGGACGGGCTGGCCCGATTCGAGAAGGGTGACACAGCGGGCGCGGTCATCCAGCTCAAGAATGCGCTGCAGCAGGACAATCGGATGCTGGCCGCCCATCTGCTGCTCGGCAAGGCGTTGCTGAAAAACGGTGATCTGAAGGCTGCCGAAGCGGCCTTCGAAGAGGCCCTTAAACAGGGTGTCAACCGCGGCGAAGTGGCCTTGCCTTTGGGGCAGATCTATCTTGCCCTTGGCCGCCCCGAGGCCGTGATCGAACGCATTTCCGCCGCAGGCTTGCCGCGGGACTTGCAGGTCGACGTCCTTTCGATGCGTGGCACGGCCTATGCCGAATCCAACAAGGGCCGGCTCGCGAGCCAGAGCTTCCAGGAGGCGCGTGCGCTGGACCCGAAATCGGCGACGCCGCTTATCGCCGAGATCCCGGTGCTGCTCTTCAATGGTCAGGTGGACAGTGCGAAAGCCGCCGCGGCCAAGGCGGTCGAACTCGCCCCGAACAATGGGTACGCGTGGAACATGCAGGCCTCGGTTCTGCATGCGACACTCGATGTCGATCGCGCCCTCGCCGCCTACGACCGCGCGCTTTCGCTCGAGCCCGGGCATGTCGACGCCCGCGTGGCGCGTGCGGCCCTGTTGATCGACCTGAAGCGCGAATCAAGAGTCGGAGAAGGATCTCGAGCTGCTGCGGAATTCCGCGCCGGGGGAGCCGCGGGCAGCCTATCTGCGCGCGATCATCGCCAGCCAGAAGGGAGATGGCCCCACCGTCACTGCCGCACTGAAGGAAGTCGTTACCTTGATCGATTCCCTGCCGGCGCCGTGGCTCGCCAATCGCGAGCAGTTGTTGATGGTAGGCGCGCTTTCCCATCATGGCCTCGGCAACCGGGAAAAGGCCCGCGAATACCTCAACACCATCATTTCACGCAACAGCCGCAACCTCGGCGCCCGCAAGCTGCTCGCTTCCATCTATGTCGAAATGCGGGACTATGCGCGCGCCGAGACCTTGCTCGAGGACCTGCAGCGAGCCACGCCGGACGATCCTCAGGTGCTGTTTCTGCTCGGTTCGGTGCGCATGAACAAGAGGCGATATATCGAGGCGACCGAATTGCTCGAGAAGGCGGCGGCGCGCACCGGTTCCGCCGACATGAATCGAACGCTCGCCTTCAGTCAGATGGGGCTGGGACGCTACGAACTGGGGCTGGCGAGCCTGGAAAAGGCCTTCGCGGCCAACCCCGGCGATACCCAGGCGGGAACGGCGCTAGCGATGGTCTACATGCGCCGCGGTCAGACGCAGAAGGCATTGCAGACGGCGGAGGCGATGGTAAAACGCGAACCCGCCAACCTGACGGCGCTCAATTTCCTGGGAACCGTCAGAGGTGCGATTGGTGACACAGCGGGGGCGAGGTCAACCTATACCCAGGTGCTGGTCAGAGACCCGGCGTTTCGTCCGGCCACGCTCAATCTGCGTCAAACTCGACGTCGGCGAAAAGAAGTTCGACGATGGCCGTCGCCGGCTGAACGAAATACTTGTCAAGCGGCACGACGACGCGGACGTATTGTACGAATTCGGGATTCTCGAACAGCAGGCCGGGCGGGCTGAGGAGGCGATCCGGCATTTGCAGAAGGCGAAGGAAGTTCAGCGGAGGGACCCGCGTGCCGGGATGGCGCTGGTCGAAGTCCAGCTCGGTCAGCGCCAAGCCGACCAGGCGCTGGCGACGGCGAAGGAACTGGCTTCCAAACACCCCGACAATATCGCCGTCCTGTTGGTGCTCGGCCGCACGCAGCTGGCGGCCGGCGACAATGCGAGCGCACGCAACACCTTTCAAGGCGCCACTCGCCTCGCCGAATTCGATGTCGGAACGCAGGTCGTGATCGGCCGCTTGCAGCTCGCCGCTGGCAACCCCGATGGCGCCTCCTACAACGTGCAAAAGGCGCTGACCGGGCGGCCCGACGATCCGGCCGCCCTCGCGCTTTCGGTGGAGGTGGAAGCGCGACGGGGCGATGCCGCCAAGGCCGACGCGGCACTCAAGACGCTAACCGCCAAGCACCCGAACCGCGTGGAAACCGCAGTGGCGACAGCCGATCTCGCGATGTCCCGGGGTCATTACGTGGCGGCGGTCGCCGCGTACCGCACGGCGCTCTCCCGCGACGAAACGACGGCGAACGCGCTCAACCTGGTGCGGGCGCACCTCGCGGCCGGTGAAGCCGGCAAGGCGGCGACGTTTCTCGAAGGCTGGGTCAAGAGCCGGCCGAACGACCTGCCGGCGGCGAAAGCCCTCGCCGAAGCGCAGTTTCGTGCGGGGCAGCTTCCCGCCGCACGCCAGAGCTATGCCCGGGTGGTCGCCGCCGCGCCCGAGGATGCGGCGACGCTCAACAATTACGCCAATCTGCTGTTGCAGCTGAACGATCCCGGGGCGCAGGAGCAGGCCGAAAGGGCGCTCAAACTGGTCCCGAACAATCCCGACTTTGCCGATACCCTCGGCTGGATTCTGGTGCAAAAAGGTGAGATCGACGCTGGTTTACGCTATCTGCGCGACGCGCGGCTACGTGGGCCCGAAAATGGCGAGGTGCGGTTTCACCTGGCTTACGCGCTTGCCAAGACTGGACGTACGGCCGAGGCCAGGGAGGAACTCGCGGCCGCAATGAAGGCCCCCGGACGGTTGGAAAACAATGCGGCGGTAGCGCAACTGAAGAAAGACCTCGGCCTTTGACCGGAGCCAGGGGTGTCGAAGTTTTTGACACCTACGCCGGCCGCCATCGATGCATTGTCTCCAAGATGTTGAAAATAAATAGATTTTTTTTCAGGTGCGGATATTGCTACACTGCCACTGCTTGGTATGAGCGACGACTGTTGCGGGGATCAAAATGAAAACGCGGATCAAGATTGTTTGCGGTGCGGCGGCCTTCGTGCTGGCTGGGGCAGCGTCCGCAACCACTACCTGGACAATCGGCGGGTTATCGGGGTTGAATCCGGCATCGACTGCGGGAGTTGGGACTAACACTTCCGGAGTGACCGTGAAAGGCTGGGCAGATACGGGCGGCTCAGGCAACGGTACGCTGGTACAACAGACGCTTTCGTCCTACACGGCGGCCTGGGGATTACCAATCTCTGATGTTTCATCGTCCCCGGATGATCCAAACGAGGTCAAACGCACCCGAACACGCCCTCGACAACAGCGACCGTATCGAGATGGTGTCGCTAGACTTTGGCGCCAAACAAGTAAACCTCCAGTCGTTCAGTATCGGATATGTCGGAAGCACTGCTGACAATCCTGATTTTAACGGTGGTTACACCGTCATGGCGTACACCGGAGCGGGCACCCCCACCTTGGCCGGCAAGTATTGGAACAATCTGGGGTCGGGCTGGACCGCGATATCCAATCCCGCCAACACCACGACCGGTTCGAAATCCACCACCAGCACTTTCGCGTCCACATATTCCTCCTACTGGTTGATCGGCGCCTATAATTACCTTGCCACCGGTGCGTCTGGTCCTGGAATTAGAGCGCGATAAAGCTCGCCTCGATAACGGGTTGCGTGCAGGGTGATCTCGGTTCGGGTTGCGGTGGTGGCACGACCACCAAGGTGCCCGAACCCGGCTCGTTGGCGCTGCTCGGCCTCGCGTTTATCTCGATGCTTTACATGAGGCAGCGGCGACAAGCCTGAGTGGCAGATGAATCAGCGACAACGGCGCCTCAGGGCGCCGTTGTCATTCGTGCGCTCGATTCGTCACAGCGGCTGGTCCCGGACAATCGTTTCCGCTAGATGGGCGTAAGCCCAAAGCATTTCCGAATTCGGTGTCGACACCGCTTAGGCTGAAGTTCCCTCTGCAGCTTCCCCTAAAGTTCTTGATTTTGCACGGGATAGGCATATAAGCGTCTGGTGGCGTGCCGCAATCCGGAACTGGCGAAGCTGCGCGCGCAAAAGCGTGAGGATCGGCTGACCGCCACCGAGCGCAGCCTCGATCAGATCAACGTCGAGGTGAATGCGGGCAAGCTTGCCGGCCAAGACGACATCGGCCTGCGGGTGGGCAAGGTCGTCAACAAGTCGCGCTGGCCATTGGCGAGAGCACCTTCACCTTTGCGCGCAAGCACCAGGGCATCGCCGCCGAGGCGGCACTGGAGGCATCTACCTCAGTCGCCGATCGCCGCCTGCGCCGCGGCCAGTCGCGCGATCGGCACGCGGAACGGCGAGCAGCTCACGTAGTCGAGCCCGGCGCGGTGGAAGAAGGCGACCGAGGCAGGGTCACCGCCGTGCTCGCCGCACATGCCGACCTCGATGCCTGGGCGCATTTCCCTGCCTTTCCTCACCGCCATCTCCACCAGCAGGCCCACGCCCTTCTGGTCGATCGAGCGGAACGGGTCGTGCTCGTACATGCCCCGCTTCAGGTACTCGGGCAGGAACTTGCCGGCATCGTCGCGCGAGAAGCCCATCGTCATCTGCGTCAGGTCGTTCGTACCGAAGGAGAAGAACTCGGCCTGCTTGGCGATGCTGTCGGCCACCAGCGCCGCGCGCGGCGTCTCGATCATCGTGCCCAGCATGTATTGCAGGGTCTCGCCGCGCTCGGCGAATACCTGGGCTGCGGTGGCGCGGATGACCGCGGCCTGCGCGTTGAACTCGCGCACCGTGCCCACCAGCGGCACCATGATCTCGGCCTTGACGTCCACGCCCCGGGCCTTCATGTTGAGACCGGCCTCGAAGATGGCGCGCGCCTGCATCTCGGTGATCTCCGGGTAGGTGATGCCCAGCCGGCAGCCGCGGTGCCCGAGCATCGGGTTGAACTCGTGCAGGTCCTCCACGCGCATCCTGATCTTGCCCGGCGAGACCTTCATCTCCGTGGCCAGCGCGCGCTGCCCGGCCTCGTCGTGCGGCACGAACTCGTGCAGCGGCGGATCGAGCAGGCGGATCGTCACCGGCATGCCGCTCATCTCGCGGAACAGGCCCTCGAAATCGCCGCGCTGCATCGGCAGCAGCTTGGCCAGCGCCTTGCGGCGTCCGGCTTCGTCGTCGGCCAGGATCATCTCGCGCACGGCGTTGATGCGCTCGCCCTCGAAGAACATGTGCTCGGTGCGGCACAGCCCGATGCCGGTGGCGCCGAACCGGCGCGCCACCGTGGCTTCCTCCGGCGTGTCGGCATTCGTGCGCACCTCCAGTCGCTTGTAGCGGTCGGCCAGCGCCATCAGCGCGCCGAAGTCCCCGCTGAGCTCGGCATCCTTGGTGGCGATGCGGCCGGCGAAGACCTCGCCGGTGGAACCGTTGAGAGAAATCCACTCGCCTTCCGCGTAGGAGGCGTCGCCGATGTTCATGATGCGCGCCTTGGGGTCGACGTGCACCGCGCCGGCGCCGGACACGCAGCACTTGCCCATGCCGCGCGCCACCACTGCGGCGTGCGAGGTCATGCCGCCGCGGGCGGTGAGGATGCCCTTGGCCACGCTCATGCCGCGCAGGTCTTCGGGCGAGGTTTCCTGGCGGACCAGAATCACCCCCTTGCCTTGCTTGACCCATTCCTCGGCTTCGTCGGCGAAGAACACGATCTGCCCGCTGGCCGCGCCGGGCGACGCCGGCAGGCCGCGCGCGATGACCTTTGCCGCTTTCAGCGCAACAGGGTCGAAGATCGGGTGCAGCAGGTCGTTCAGCCGGTCCGGCGCCACGCGCTGCAGCGCGGTCTTCTCGTCGATCATGCCCTGCTGCAGCATCTCCATCGCGATGCGCACCATTGCCGCGCCCGTGCGCTTGCCGTTGCGCGTCTGCAGCATCCAGAGCTTGCCCTCCTGGATCGTGAACTCCAGGTCCTGCATGTCCTTGAAATGGTTCTCGAGCGTGGTCTCGGCGTGCAGCAGCTGGCGATAGATTTCCGGCATCAGCTCTTCCAGCGACGGGTACTTGGCGCGCCGATCGGCCTCGCTCACCAGCGCAAGCTCGGCCCATCGGCGCGAGCCCACTAGCGACACCTGCTGCGGCGTGCGTATGCCGGCGACCACGTCCTCGCCCTGAGCGTTGGCGAGGAACTCGCCGTTGAACAGGTCTTCGCCGGTGCCGGCGTCGCGCGAGAAGGCCACGCCGGTCGCACTGGTGTCGCCGAGGTTGCCGAAGACCATCGCCTGCACGTTGACCGCCGTGCCCCAGGACTGCGGGATGTCGTTGAGCTCGCGGTAGACCTGCGCGCGGTCGTTGTTCCAGCTCTCGAACACGGCCGCCACGGCGCCCCAGAGCTGCTCCCACGGGTCGGTGGGAAAGTCGCGTCCGATGCGCGCGCGGATGAGCGCCCGGAACCGCGCCACCAGCTCCTTCAGGTCCGCGGTGTCGAGCTCGGTGTCGAGGGCCACGCCCTTCTTTTCCTTGACCATGTCGATGACGACCTCGAACGGGTCGTGGTCTTCCTTCGAAACCGGCTTCAGGCCCATGACCACGTCGCCGTACATCTGCACGAAGCGGCGATACGAATCCCATGCGAAGCGCTCGTTGCCCGCCTTGGCTGCGAGGCCGGCCACGGCCTCGTCGTTGAGGCCCAGGTTGAGGATCGTGTCCATCATGCCCGGCATCGAGGCGCGCGCGCCCGATCGCACCGACAGCAGCAGCGGGTTGGTGGCATCGCCGAACCGCTTGCCCATTTCCTTCTCGACGAAGGCCACACCCTGCAGCACCTCGGCCTCGATCAGCCTCAGCGCGGCGTCCTTGCCCTTTTCGGTGAATACGGTGCAGGCCTCGGTGCTGATGGTGAACCCCGATGGCACGGTGATGCCCAGCCGGCACATCTCGGCCAGGTTGGCGCCCTTGCCGCCAAGCAGGTTCTTCATCGCTGCGGAGCCTTCGGTGCGCGAGGCACCGAACGGATAGACGTAGGGGGTGGACATGGGAGTTGCCTGCGAACGGGTTGTCGAACAGCGTGACCGTATGTTCGGGCATGCCGGCCCCACACGGCTTGACCGATGTCAACCGCGTTGCATCCGCGGCTCGGTCGAGTAGCCAGGCGGCAGTTGCCGGCGCGCATCCAGGGACTTGCTCGACGCGAGCTGGCGCACGAGGATCTGCGCGCCCGCGTGCCCTGTTGCGGCGGACTTTCTTGCGCTGGCGCAAACACGTGCGATTCGCCCGCGCCGAATCCGGCAGATCTTGATCTGGATGAAAGCCGCAGGGTGGCGTGACGCGACGAGGCGCCGGATACTGCATTACGACAAGGAAGCGGGCCGCCCGTCCCGCCGAAGGGGCGCGCGACAACGGCGACCAGCGAAGCACGGGCGATCGTCGCCGCCGGCGATGGCCTGCAGCCGAAGTCGGTTCATGGTGCCGATGATCGGAAGGTCGTTCCGCGGTGGAGGATGTATGGCCGATGCGATGGTGTCGGGGCATTTCGGAGGCTCCGGCCTCGATGCCGAAACGCTGACGATGATGCTCGACGCAGTGGGTGAGTTCGTCGCCCGCGCGCTGCCGCCGCAGCGGCAACTGCAGCTGGACCACGACGACGTCTGTCCCGAAGACACAGTGCGGGCGATGAGCGACCCGGGCCAGCTCGGCGTGCAGCTCATCTTCATCCCGGCCGCGTATGGCGGCATGGACGGTGGGGCATTCGATTCCTACCGCGTCTGCGAAGCAATGGCCCGGCACGACATCGGGCTCGCCACGGCAGCCTTCGCCACGTTCCTCGGCAGCGATCCCATCCTGGTGGGCGCCACTGAGGAGCAGAAGCAGCGCTGGCTGGGCGCCATCGCCGAGAAGGGAATCGTCTTCGCCTACGGTGCCACCGAGCCCGACGCCGGCAGCGACCTGGGCGCGCTGAAGACGGTGGCCGAGCGCATCGAGGCGGACGGCGTGGTCACCGGCTATCGCATCAATGGCCGCAAGCAGTGGATCTCCAACGGCTCCATCGCCGACGTCACCACGATACTCGCCCGCGCCCCTGACGGGCCGTCCTGGTTCGCGGTGGCCAGAGGCACACCGGGCTTCTCCGTCGGCAAACCCGAAGACAAGCACGGCCTGCGCCTGTCGAACACGGCGGCGCTGTTCCTGGACAACGTCGAGGTTCCCGCCAACCACCTGATCGGCGGCGTGGAAGGCAACGGCCTCGTGCAAGCACAGCAGGTGTTCGGCTACACGCGCGTGATGGTGGCGGCGTTCGGCCTGGGCGGCGGCTGGGCGGCGCTCGATCGCGCCATCGCCTACTCGCTCGAGCGGCAGCAGGGCGGCGGCCCGCTAGCCGGAAAGCAGGGCTACACGCACAAGCTCATCGTGCCGCATGCCGTGCGCCTGGAGGCCGCGCGCAGCTACATCGAGTCCACGGCCGACAAGCTCGACCGGGGACTGGGGACCAACGGCGCGATGAACACCGAAGGCGCCATCGCCAAACTGATGGCCACCGAGGCCGGCAATGCCGCCGCCGACGCTGCGATCCAGGCGCACGGCGGCTACGGCTACACGCGGGAATACGCGGTCGAGAAGATCAAGCGCGACGTGCGCATCACGACCATCTACGAGGGCACCTCCGAGATCATGGAGATGACCATCGCCCGCGACCGCTGGCAGCAGCATCTCAAGACCGGCGGCGCCTATTACCGCGATCGCGCCGCAGCGATGACCGCGCTGCATCGCAGCCAGGCCGGCGTGGGTGCCGACCACGCCGCGCTGGCCCTGCAGGCGCTGGCCGCGGTGCTCGAAGCCTGCCGGGTCGCCCGTCTCACGCGCAACCAGCATGTGCTGTTCCGCCTCGGCGAGCTGATCTGCCACGCCGAGTGCGCCGAAGCGTTTGCGCAGCGGGCGGCCGACGCCCTCGCCGGCCTGCGTCACGCCAAGAGCCCCGAACGCTTCGACGGCGCGGGGCTCGCCGTGATGAGCCGCGTGTTCGCGCGCGAAGCCGCGCAGAAGCTCGGCCAGGAAGGCGTGCGCTGGGTCGCCGGCTCGGTCGATGCCGGGAGCCCGGACGTGGCCGCCCTGCTGGCGGCCATCCCCCACGATGCGATACGGGCCGCGCAGGCGGGCCTGCTGGCCGACATGGACCGCGTCGCCGACGTACTCTACGACCGAGTCCGCTGACACGCAACGCGATCACCCGATTCTCGAAGGACCACCGTCATGCCCGACCTCAACACCGTTTCGCCCATTGCCGTTGTCGGCATCGCGGCGATCATGCCCCAGGGCCCCGACGCCGGGACCTTCTGGGCCAACATCAGGCAGGGCCGCTATTGCGTCACCGACGTTCCGCCCGAGCGCTGGGACCCGGCGCTCTACTTCTCCTCCGACCACAGCGCCCCGGACAAGACCTACTCGAAGATCGGTGGCTGGGTGCGCGAATTTCCCTGGGACCCGATCCGCTGGAAACTGCCTATCCCGCCCATGGTGGCCGAGCAGATGGACGTGGGGCAGCAGTGGGCCGTGAGCGCCGCGCGTACCGCGCTGCTGGATGCCGGCTGGCCGCAGTGGAAGACCGACCCTGACCGCGTGGCGGTGATCCTCGGCAACGCGATCGGTGGCGACAAGCATTATCGCTCCGCCATGCGCATCGAACTGCCCGAGGTGCTGCGCAGTCTGGCCGCGGCTCCCGGCTTGCTTGGCCTGCCGGCCGCGCAGCGCGAGCGCATCATCGAAGAGACGCGAGCCGCCTTCCTCGCCCGCTGTACCGAGATCAACGAGGACACCATGCCGGGCGAGCTGTCCAACGTGATGGCCGGCCGCATCGCCAATCTCTTCAACCTGCGCGGCCCCAACTTTACGACCGACGCGGCGTGCGCCTCGGGCCTCGCCGCGCTCAGCACCGCAGTGGAAGGCCTCGTCGACCACCGCTTCGACGCGGCCATCACCGGCGGTGTCGACCGCAACATGAGCGTGGCCGGCTTCGTGAAGTTCTGCAAGATCGGCGCTCTGTCGGCGACCGGCACACGCCCCTTCGATGCCGGCGCCGACGGCTTCGTGATGGGGGAAGGTACGGCGCTCTACGTGCTGAAACGTCTGGAAGACGCGGAACGCGACGGCGACCGGATCTACGCCGTCATTCTCGGCGTCGGCGGGTCCAGCGACGGCAAGGGCAAGGGGATCACCGCCCCCAATCCGGTCGGCCAGCGCCTTGCGGTGCAGCGGGCCTGGGAACAGGCGGGGGTCGACCCCGCCACCGTCTCCGCCATCGAAGCACACGGCACCTCCACGCGCGTCGGCGATGCCACCGAACTCGAAAGCCTGACGGCCGTGTTCGGCGCGGCGGGAGCGCCCGTGCGGGGCGTGGCGCTGGGCTCGGTGAAGTCCAACATCGGCCACCTCAAGGCCGCCGCCGGCGCCGCCGGAATGTTCAAGATGGTGCGCAGCCTGCATGAGAAGGTGCTCACCCCCAGCCTCAACTTTCGTGACCCGAATCCCAATGTCGACTGGGATCATTCGCCGTTCCGCGTCAACACCGAGCTGCGCGAGTGGCCGGCGCCACCCTGCGGCGTGCGGCGCGGCGGTGTCAGCGCCTTCGGATTCGGCGGTACCAATTTCCACGTCGTGCTCGAAGAGCATGTCCCGGGCCTGCACCGGCCCGCGCGACGCGTCCACGCATCGGCCCAGATCAGCGCCGATACCTGCATCGCCGTCCCTGTTGCGGCTGCCGACATGGCGAAGGCGCCGCTGCGCGGAGCCCTCGTGCTCGGCGGCCGCGACGACGCCGACATCGTCGTGCAGCTCAACCTCGCGCTGGCCGAAGCCCTTGCCGGCCGTGTCCCCGCATCAGTCCGGCCCGGGCCCGCAGTGGGCGCGGCAGCCGTGCGAGTCGCCGTGGATTTTGCCGATGCGGGCGACCTGGCCACCAAGATAGACAAACTGGTGAAGGCCTTCGCCGCTGGCAACCCCGCCGTGTTCCGCATGCTGCGCCAGCAGGGAACGTTCGTCGGCCGCGGCCCGGCGCCGAAGGTGGCGTTCCTCTACACCGGACAGGGCTCGCAGTACGTGAACATGCTGCAGGAATTGCGCTCGCGCGAGCCGATCGTGGCCGCGACCTTCCAACGGGCCGATGCGGTGATGAGCCCGCTGCTCGGGCGTCCCCTCAGTTCGTACATTTTCATAGACGGCCAGGACCCGGTCGCGGTGGCAAAGCTTGAGCTGGAACTGCGGCAGACAGAGATCACGCAGCCCGCGTTGCTGGCCGCCGACTCGGCCATGCACTTCCTGCTGGCCGCCTATGGTGTGCAGCCGGACATGGTGATGGGCCACAGCCTCGGCGAATACGGCGCGCTCATCGCGGCTGGCTCGCTCAGCTTCGAGGCGGCGCTCGAGGCGGTCAGCGCCCGCGGCCGCGAGATGGCACACCTGTCGATCGGAGACAACGGGGCGATGGCCGCCGTTACCGGACCGCTGGCCGAAATCGAGCGCATCGTCGCCCGGACGCCGGGTTACGTGGTCGTGGCCAATATCAACTCCACCAACCAGGCCGTCATCGGCGGCGATACCGCCGCCGTGACAGCGGCCATCGAGGCGTTCACCGCCGTGGGACTGCAGGCGGGACGCATTCCGGTGAGCCACGCGTTCCACACGTCCATTGTCGCGCCCGCTGCAGTGCCATTGATGGCCACGCTGACGCGCCTGGGCATGCGGGCGCCGCGCATCCCGATGGTGGCCAACGTGACAGGCGAGTTCTATTCCGCCGCCGCCAGCCCCGAGAGCATGGTCGAGGTTCTTGGCAGGCAGGTCGCGTCGCCGGTCCAGTTCGTGCGGGGTTTGCGCACGCTATACGACGCCGGTGCCCGCGTATTCGTCGAGGTCGGCCCCAAGCGGGCGCTGCACGGCTTTGTGGAAGACGTGCTCGGCGGCCACGACGACGTTCTGGCTCTGTTCACCAATCATCCGAAACAAGGCGACATCTGCGCATTCAACCAGGCCCTGTGCGGGCTGTGGGCCGCCGGCCTGGGCTTCGGCGCGGCATCGAGCGCCACGGCACAGGCACCGGCGACTGCGATCGCACCGATGCCGCCGGTTTCCCCGACCGTCGCATCGCCGATCGCGGCGTCGTCCGTGGCTCCGGCGCGCGCACCGACTTTCGCGCGTTCCCCGCCCGTCGCCGCCGGCGATCCGGCCGACGACCGCATTCTGCAACTCGGCCGTCTTTTCGCCGGCGTCCTCGAACAAGGCTTGCGCCTCTACGGTACCGCGCCTGCAGCGCAGCCGCCCGCGCTCCCCACTGCCGACGCATCGGGCGGCGCCGATCTGTCGGCCGCCGAGCCGGTGGTCATCACCGGCGCGGCGCTGGGGCTGCCTGGCGTCGATCAGGTGTTCGACGATGGCAACATCGGCCGCATCCTCGCCGGCCAGCAGATGATCACGGCGCTGCCGGACGCCGTGCAGCGACGCATGGCCGACATGCATATCACGCGCCTGGTCAAGAAGGAAGCCGGTGGCGCGGAGTTCGAGACCATCGACGACCCGTCGGAGGTGATCAAGCTCGCCGGCCGGCACGCACCGCTGGACGTGGTGGAGCAGTTTGCCGTCGACACCGCGCGCGACGAGGCGCTCGACATCACGACGCGGCTGGCGATCGGCGCCGGCTTCGACGCGCTGCGCGATGCCGGCATACCGCTGGTGATGCGCTACAAGTCGACCACGCTGGGGACGCAGCTGCGTGACCGCTGGGGACTGCCCGATGGTCTGCGCGATGAAACCGGTGTGATCTTCGCGAGCGCCTTCCCCGGCTACAACCGCTTTGCCGAAGAACTGGAAGCGTACGCCACCGACCGCACGCGGCGCGAACACCTGCTGGCGCTCGAGGGCGTGCGCGCCCGCATGGCGGGCAGCGAGCCGGCGCTTGCGGAGATCGAACGCCTGATCGCCGAGCTGCGCGCTGCCATCGCGGCCAAGCCCTACCAGTTCGATCGCCGGTTCCTTTTCCGCGTGCTGGCCATGGGCCACTCGCAGTTCGCCGAGCTCATCGGCGCCCGCGGTCCGAACACGCAGATCAACGCTGCCTGCGCGTCCACCACACAGGCGCTGACGTTGGCCGAGGACTGGATCCGCGCCGGCCGCTGTCGCCGGGTCATCGTCGTCTCCGCTGACGACGCCACCGGCGATGCGCTGGGGCCGTGGATCACCAGTGGCTTTCTGGCCAGCGGTGCGGCTGCCACCGACGCGAAAGTGGAGGATGCCGCCACGCCGTTCGACCGCCGCCGCCATGGCATGATCGTCGGCATGGGCGCCGCGGCGCTCGTCGTCGAGTCTGCCGAGTCGGCGCGCGAGCGCGGCCTGCAGCCGATCTGCGAGCTGCTGGGCGCCGTCACGACGAATTCGGCCTTCCACGGCACGCGGCTGGATGTCGAGCACATCGGCGCCGTGATGGAGGCCGTTGTGCGGCAAGCCGAGGCGCGCGGCGTGCAACGCGCCGCCATGGCGGAGACGACCGTATTCGTTTCCCACGAGACCTACACGCCCGCGCGCGGTGGCTCGGCGTCGGCCGAAATCAGCGCGTTGCGCCGAGTGTTCGGCGCGGCGGCGGACCGCATCGTCATCACCAACACCAAGGGCTACACCGGCCATGCGATGGGCGCCGGCATCGAGGACGTGGTCGCGGTGAAAGCCTTGGAAACGGGTGTCGTGCCACCCGTGCCGAACTACCGCGAGCCTGACCCGGAATTGGGCGCGCTCAACCTGTCGCGCGGCGGCAGCTACCCGGTACGCTACGCGTTGCGCCTGGCGGCGGGCTTCGGATCGCAGATCGCGATGGCGCTGTTGCGCCGCGTGCCCCCGGCCGATGGGCAGCATCGAGCACCGGCGCAACTCGGGTACGCGTACCGCGTGTTCGACATCGCTGCATGGCAGCGCTGGCTCGATGCCATTGCTGGCCACGACACGGCTGGTCTCGAGGTGGATCACCGGCGGCTGCGCATTGTCGATCGCGGCGCGCCTGCCGAGGCGCGCCACGAATCCTCCGTGCCCGTGCCGTACGCCGGTCGCATGAGCGCGCCCGGCCGTCCCGAGGGCGAATGCCGAAGTGCGGAAAGTGAAGGGCGTGGAACGAGCATACCCCCCCCTGCGGCCGCGGCGGCGACTTCGCCTCGCGCAACTCCGGCGCCGATTGCGCCAGTGGCGCCCGTCGTCGAGGCACCCGCTGCCACGAGACCCGCAGCGACTGCGACCACGGCGGTGGCCGATGCGGTGCTGGTGCAGGTGACGTCGATCGTTGCGGAGATGACGGGGTACCCGGCCGATCTGCTGGAACCCGACCTCGACCTCGAAGCCGACCTCGGCGTGGACACCGTCAAGCAGGCGGAAGTCTTCGCCGCCGTGCGCGGGCAATACCACCTGGAGCGCGACGAGAACCTGAAGCTGCGCGAGTTCCCGACGCTGCGCCATGTCGCCGGCTGGGTGCGGCAGCGCGCTGGCCTGGGCGCGGCTCCCGCTGCGCCGGCAGCGGCCGCGACGCCGGAACCGGCCGCAACCGCGCCGACCGCGGTACCGTCCGCGGCATCGACAGCCGCAGTGCCAGCCGCAGCGGCTGGCGGACCGACGGCCGTGCCGGGCATTGCCATCGACGAGGTGATGCAGCGCGTGACGTCGATCGTTGCGGAGATGACGGGGTACCCGGCCGATCTGCTGGAACCCGACCTCGACCTCGAAGCCGACCTCGGCGTGGACACCGTCAAGCAGGCGGAAGTCTTCGCCGCCGTGCGCGGGCAATACCACCTGGAGCGCGACGAGAACCTGAAGCTGCGCGAGTTCCCGACGCTGCGCCATGTCGCCGGCTGGGTGCGGCAGCGCGCTGGCCTGGGCGCGGCTCCCGCTGCGCCGGCAGCGGCCGCGACGCCGGAACCGGCCGCAACCGCGCCGACCGCGGTACCGTCCGCGGCATCGACAGCCGCAGTGCCAGCCGCAGCGGCTGGCGGACCGACGGCCGTGCCGGGCATTGCCATCGACGAGGTGATGCAGCGCGTGACGTCGATCGTTGCGGAGATGACGGGGTACCCGGCCGATCTGCTGGAACCCGACCTCGACCTCGAAGCCGACCTCGGCGTGGACACCGTCAAGCAGGCGGAAGTCTTTGCCGCCGTGCGCGGGCATTACCACCTGGAGCGCGACGAGAACCTGAAGCTGCGCGAGTTCCCGACGCTGCGCCATGTCGCCGGCTGGGTGCGGCAGCGCGCTGGCCTGTCTGCACCCGCGGTGGCGTCGGCACCATCGTCGCCTGCCACCGCCGCGCAGAACGAAGCCCGCCCTGTGCCCAGGCCGGAGGCGCCGGTCGTGGTGCGCGGCGATCTCCGCGCGATCGACGCGCTGCCGCGGCGTCTGCCGATGCCGTCACTGCGCCCGGACTCGTCAAATTGCCTGCCCACCGGCGTGCGGCTTGCCGGCACCCGGGTGGTGGTGATGGCGGACGAGGGTGACGTCGCCAAAGCCCTGACGAAACAGCTCACCAAGGCTGGGACGAAGGTGCTAGCGTTGAAGCCGGGCATTTCCGCCGCAGAGCTGCAGGCGAGTCTGGCCCTATGGCAACAGGACGGGCCGATCGCCGGCGTGTACTGGCTGCCGGCGCTGGATGCCGATGGCGATCTCGACGAGCTCGATGCGGTCGCGTGGCACGAGGCATTGCGCCGTCGTGTGAAATCGCTTTACCTCACCATGCGCCAGCTCCATGCCGGGAGCCCATTCCTGGTGGCGGCGACCCGGCTGGGCGGCTGCCATGGGTATGACGTGGCCGGCGCGACCAACCCGCTCGGCGGCGCCGTGGTCGGCTTCACCAAGTCGTACCGCAAGGAGCGTCCCGAAGCGCTGGCGAAGGCGGTCGACTTCGCCCCGGGGGTCAAGGCCAACACCGTGGCCGCACAACTGATCGACGAGACGCTATTCGACCCGGGCTGCGTGGAAATTGGCCGCCTCGTTGCCCGACGCTTCGGCATTGCCTTCGTCGAAGCGCCGTTCCCGCCGCTGGGCGACGACGGTCAACCCGTGCCCGGCGACGGCTTGGTCCTCGGCCGCGATTCGGTGTTCGTAGTTACCGGGGCTGCCGGCAGCATCGTCTCGGCCATCACGGCCGACCTCGCTGTCGCTTCTGGCGGCACCTTCCACCTGCTCGACCTCACGCCCGCGCCGGACCGCAACGACCCCGACCTGGCAGCTTTCCGCGCCGACCGCGACCGCCTCAAGGCCACGCTTGCAGCGCGCATGAAGACGGCCGGCGAGCGGCCGACACCGGTGGCCATCGAGCGCGAGCTCGCTCGCATCGAACGCCTGGACGCGGCTCTCACCGCGGTGCAGGCCGTGGAGGCGGCGGGCGGCACGGCGCATTACCATGCGGTGGATTTGCGCGATGCCAGCGCCGTTGCTGTGGCCATCGCCGACGTGCGGCAGCGCAACGGACGCATCGACGTGCTGCTGCATGCCGCGGGACTCGAGATCAGCCGCAATCTGCCGGAGAAGGAGGCGGCGGAGTTCGACCTCGTCTTCGATGTGAAGTGCGACGGCTGGTTCAACGTGATGCACGCCGCGCGCGACATGCCCATCGGCGCCACCGTGATGTTCTCGTCGGTGGCCGGCCGTTTCGGCAACCAGGGACAAACCGACTACGCGGCAGCCAACGACCTGCTGTGCAAGATCACCAGCAGTCTGCGACGTACCCGACCGCAGACCCGTGCGCTGGCCATGGACTGGACGGCCTGGGGCGGGATCGGCATGGCCACCCGGGGTTCGATCCCGAAGATCATGGAAATGGCAGGAGTGCAGATGCTGCCGCCCGAGGCCGGCGTGGCATGGATCCGCCGCGAACTCCTGTCCGGCGACCATCGCGGCGAGGTCATCGTCGCTGGCGCGCTCGGGATGATGGCCGCCGAGCTGCACCCTGGTGGCGGCGCAGACCTTGTGGCACTCGCCACGCGCGGCAAGCCGGGACCGATGCTCGGCACGGCGAGTCTCAGCGTCAACGATGGCGTGATCGTGAAAACCACGCTCGACCCCAGCGCGCAACCGTTCCTGGACCACCACCGAATCGACGGCATCGCAGTGCTGCCCGGGGTGATGGGCATGGAGGCCTTCGCCGAGGCGGCCCTGCTGCTGGCGCCCGACCACCACGTCGTGGCGGTCGAGGACGTCGTCTTCGCGGCACCGCTCAAGTTCTACCACGACGAACCGCGAACGATCACCGTGCAGGTGGTGCTCAGTCCTGACGGCGACGGTCTTGTGGCGCGCGCTCGGCTGATCGCCGAACGCACGCTCGCGGGGCAGGCACAACCACAGGTGACCGTTCACTTCACCGGCACCGTCCGGCTCGCGCGGAGGGCGCCCGCGGCGGAACGTGCGAGGCCCGCTGCTGCGGCCGTCGGCGCGGTGATGACTTCATCGCAGGTGTACGCCTTCTACTTCCACGCGCCCGCCTATCAGGTCGTGGGCTCGGCGTGGCGGGCCGATGACAGTTCGGTGGCGGCACTGGCCGATCCCCTCCCCGACAACCACCGGCCGCCCGGTCTGCCGCTGGCTACCGCCCCGCGTCTGTTCGAGCTGTGCTTCCAAACCGCCGGGCTGTGGCAGGCCGGGCTCGAAGGCCGGCTCGCCCTGCCCGCGCATGTGGGCAGCGCCCGCATCCTGCGTGATCCGGCGACGGCATCCGGCGCAATGCATGCGACGGCGCGACAGATCGGGCCGGGCCGCTTCGACTGCGCCGTCGTGGACGCCGCCGGCCAGGTGATCGCGCGACTGGACGACTACCGGACGGTGCCGCTGTCTACGCCCATTTCCGAAGGCGTGGCATCCAACCTCCGGGCTGTTTTCCAGCGCTGAGCAGATGATGAGCAACCTGACCCCGATCAACCGTCTCGGGGTGCTCGATCAGGGCGAGACCGCCGTACGCGTGCTCAACTCCGCCGGCGTGCTGAACCTTGCGCGGCTTGCACCGCCGATCACGACCGTCCTCATCCATTGCGACACCGATCCGCAGCCCTGGTATGGCCGCGAGGCGGACGACGTGCAGTGGATCCCCGCCGCCACCGACGAATGGACCGACAACGACGTCGTCGCATGCGTGCGGCGGGCACAAGTCGATACGCTGTGGCTGGGATCCTGGGTGCCCGGCGCGCGAGCCGATCTCATCGACGCATGCGAGGCCGCCGGCATCGCCGTTGTCGGCCCGGACGCCGCGACCGTGCGCAGGCTCTCAGACGCGTGCAGTCTCGCGGCCTTGTGCCGTCACGGCGGCGAGCTCGCTGCTGGCGCGACAACGCGTCGCGCCGAGATCGACATCCTCGCCGACGGGCGCGACACAGTGTGGATGCTGGGCATACGCGACGTCAGCGTGCACCGAGGCGACATCCCGTTGCTGTGCGAGATTCCCGGCGCGAACATCGGCGACGAACTGGCCGCCGGCATGTGCCGCGCGGCCGTCGACATCGCGCGCACGGTCGGTTATCGGGGCGCCGGTGTCGTCAGCTTCGTCCACGACGGCAAGCAATTCACCGTCACAGGCTTCGACACCGCGGCCGCGCCCGATCATGCCGGCACCGAGGAGCGCACCGGGGTCAGCATCATCGGCTGGCGCCTGCGCATCCAGCGCGGCGAAGCGCTCCCCGCAAACCAGCCTGCGGCGACCGGCATCGCGCTCGAGGCCAGGCTCCTCGCCGAGGACCCCGAGGCCGGGCTCGCCGTGGCGCCCGGGCGGATCGCGCTGCTGTCGTTCCCCGTGGGTACCGGCGTGCGCATCGACGCCAACCGCCGCATCGGCGACAAGGTCGACGCTTGCTCTCCGCTGCTGGCCGTGGTCACCGCGTGGGGCCCCGATCGTCCCGTGGCGCTGGGACGACTGCGCCGCGCGCTGGTGCGCACCGCGGTCGTCATCGAAGGCGGGGCCTGCAACCGCACGCTGCTGCTCGACCTGCTCCATCAGGACGATTTCGTCCGCGGTGCCGTCGATGACCGGTGGCTGAACCGCGTGCTCGCGCGGCGCGCCGGTGCCTCGGCGGAGGCCGTAGTTCTGCTCGCTGCCGCGGCCGAGGCCTACGAAGCCGACCATGCGCTCGCGAAGGCAGCGTTCTTCGCCGCGGCGGCACGCGGCCGGCCGGAGCGGCCCGCCGATGTCGGCTCGGGCATCCTGCTTACCTACGGCGGGGTGGGCTACCGCCTGGACGTCGATCGCGTGGGGCCGCGCGAATACTCGATCCATCACCGCAGCGCTCGCGCCGACATCACCGTCGATCATCTGGACGCCGGCGAGCGTCGCGTCACCTGCGGTGGACGTCGCCACCGGCTGCTCATCGCCGCCACGAGCACCGGGTTTCGCATCGAGACAGACAGTGGCGCTCATCGCGTGGATCGCGAGGATGGCATCGTGGTGCGCGCCGGCTGGCCGGCATTGGTGGTGACGGTCCATGCCCGGCCCGGCATGCGGGTGGCCGCGGGTGACCCGATTGCGGTGCTCGAGTCGATGAAGATGGAGACCACCCTGAGTGCGCCCATCGCCGGTGAAGTGGTATCGGTTTCGATCGCCGTGAATACCCAGGTCGAGGCCGGCGCGCCCTTGCTGCGGCTGCGCACCACCCAGAGCGGGCAGCTGGCCGCGGCACCATCGGCGGCGCCGACCAGCGGTGTCGACTTGGCCGGACTGGCGGAGCGCACCGACTTCACGCGCAAGCCGTGCCAGCGCGTCTATGGGCAGCTCGGCAACTACCTGCTCGGCTACGACCTGCCCGCGGCGGGGCTGCGCAAGCTGCTGACCGAGCAACGCCGGATGGCCGAGATTGCCCACCCAGCCGACCCCGCACTGCTCGCCTGCGAGGACGGCCTGCTCGACATCTACGCCGATCTGGGTGCACTGTACCGACCGAAGACCGAGGACGAGCCCGACGAGCTGGCGCTGCACACCGAGAACACGCAGGAGCATTTCGTTTCCTTCCTGCAGTGGCTCGACCCGGTTCCGGCGGCACTCCCTGCTGGTTTTCGCGCCGGGCTCGAGCACGCGCTCGGCCGATTCGGCGTAACGAGCCTCATGCGCACACCGGCGCTCGAATCGGCGCTCATGCGGCTGTTCCGCTCGTTCACGCGCGTCGTCGAACTGACCCCGGTGGTCAGCGCCATCCTGCAGCGCCGCATCGACCACCGCGATGCGCTGCTGGCGTTGTCGGACGCAGCGATGAAAGCCCGTTTCGAGCGCTTGACGGCCGCCACGCAAGGCCGCCAGCAGATCGTGGCGGACCTGGCGCGTGATCTGCGGTTCCACTACTTCGACGAACCCCCGATGGAGGCGGCGGCCGCAGACCTGCGCGCCGAAATGGCCGGTCACCTGGCGCACCTCGCGCAGCGACCGGACAGCGCCGATCGCGCGATTCGCATCGATCGGCTCGTCTGGTGCCCGCAGCCCATGCGTTCGCTGCTGGAGGCGTGCTGGCGCAACGACACTTCGTCGTCGCCCGCTCTGCGCCACCTGGTGCTGGAGGTGCACATCCGGCGCTACTACCGTATCTGCCGGCTCGGCGAAATCGCCTTCGGCCGCGCGGACGGGCTCGAGTTCGCCGTCGTCGACTACACCCTGGATGGCGAAGTAGTCCGTCTGATTGTCGGGTACCTGCCGCTGGGTCAGCTGCCATCGTGGTCGGCCGCGCTCGCTCCCCACCTCGCGGGCATCGACGCGGGACGAAGCATCGTGGTGGACGTCGCGACCTGGCACGACGGCGAGCATGCCGACATCGCCGGGACGGCGAAGCAGGTTGGTGAAATCCTGGCGGCCTGTGCGTTCGGCCGCACGCTGCAACGCGTCGACGTGGCGGTGGCGAGCACTGCGCAGCGCGCGGCGCACAGTGTCTCGTTCCACGGCGTGAGCGGGGACGCGCGCGTCGGGGGCTTCGTCGAAAACACCCTGTACCGCGATCTGCACCCGATGCTGGCCAAGCGCCTGGAGATCTGGCGCTTGAGCAACTTCGAGCTCGACCGGCGACCGTCGCCCGAAAACGTGCATCTGTTCCTCGGCGTTGCGCGCAGCAACCCGGCTGACCGGCGGCTGTTCGCACTGGCCGAGATACGCGACCTTGACGCCGTGCCGGATCCCGTGTCGGGCGACGTTTCCTATCCGCGGATCGAACGGACGGGTCTCCTCGCGATGGCGGCAATGCGGACCGAGCTTTCACGCTTCGCCTCGCGCGACCGTCCGGTGGCCAACCGCCTGGTGCTCGACGTCGGTGCACCGTGGACTCTGCCCGCCGAGCATGTCGATGCGCTCGCCCGGCGCTTCGCGCCGCTCGCCGCGCGGGCCGGGCTCGAGAAGCTGGTGATCAAGGTACGCATCCCGGATGCGGGCGCGCCCTGCGGACTGCGCGACGCGGTGCTGAAGTTCGAGGACGTGGGGCGTTCCACCCTCGTCACCGAGGGGCGCGCCGGAACCGAGCCGGTTCGCCCGCTGGGCCGTTACCAGCAGAAGGTGCTGACCGCGGCGCGCTTCGGTTCGCCCTTCCCTTACGAGATCGCCCGCCTGTTCACTCACGGCGGCGCGGGCTGCGGGCTACCGGCCGGCAGTTTCCAGGAACTCGACCTCGACGTCGACGACCAGCTGGTCCCCGTGCAGCGCGAACCGGGAACGAACTCAGCGCACCTGGTCGTCGGACTCATCAACAACCCCACCGATGTGGTGCCGGAAGGAATGCGGCGCGTCGTGCTGCTGTCCGATCCGACGCAAGGGCTGGGCAATCTGGCCGAGCCGGAATGCCGCCGTGTCAACGCCGCGCTTGCCTACGCGGCCCTGCACCGCCTGCCGGTGGAGTGGTTCGCGGTCTGCAGCGGGGCGCTGATCGCCATGGACTCGGGCACCGAGAACATGGACTGGATCGCGCTCACCCTGCGCCGGCTGATAGAGTTCACGCAGGCCGGCGGAGAGGTCAACATCGTCGTCACCGGCATCAACGTCGGCGGCCAGCCGTACTGGAATGCCGAGGCGACCATGCTCATGCACACGCGGGGAATCCTGGTGATGACGCCGGCCTCGGCAATGGTGCTCACCGGAAAACAGGCGCTCGACTTCTCGGGCGCGGTGAGCGCCGAGGACAACTTCGGCATCGGCGGCTACGACCGCGTCATGGGCCTCAACGGCCAGGCCCAGTATTGGGCGCCGTCCTTCCCCGAGGCGTGCGCCGTGTTGATGCGGCACTACAGCTTCACCTACGTGGTGCCGGGCGAGCGCTTCCCCCGCCGTCGTCCCACTATCGATCGCATCGAGCGCGACGTGCGCACCGCCACGCACGCCGTGCTCGCGGAAAGCCCCTTCCGCACCGTGGGCGACGTGTTCTCCAGCGAGCTCAATGCCGAACGCAAGCAGCCCTTCGACATGCGCTCGGTGATGCGCGCGGTTGCCGACATCGACACCCAGCCGCTCGAGCGCTGGAAGGACCTGGCTGAAGGCGACAACGCGATCGTATGGGACACCACCATCGGCGGCATCCCCGTGTGCCTGCTCGGCCTGGAGTCGCACAAGATCGCGCGCAAGGGCTATGTGCCGGCCGACGGCCCGCCGGCATGGACGGCGGGAACGCTGTTCCCGCAGTCCTCGCGGAAGACGGCCCGCGCCATCAACGCCACCAGCGGCAACCGTCCTCTCGTCGTGCTCGCCAATCTGTCGGGCTTCGACGGCTCCCCCGAGTCGATGCGGCGGCGGCAGCTGGAATACGGTGCCGAGATCGGCCGCGCGGTGACCAACTTCAAGGGCCCGATCGTCTTCGTCGTCATCTCGCGCTACCACGGCGGCGCCTTCGTGGTGTTCTCCAAAGCGCTCAATGCGGCGATGGAGATCGCCGCCGTCGAGGGCGCGGTCGCCTCCGTGATCGGCGGCACGCCGGCGGCAGCGACGGTGTTCGCCCGCGAGGTCAAGCAGCGCACCGACGGCGACCCGGGCGTTCGCGCGACGCGCGAGGCCCTGGCCGGCGCGACTGGCGTGGACGTGGCCCGGCTGCGCGGCGCGCTCGCCGAAGTGACGGAGCAGGTGCGCTCGCAAAAGCTGGGCGAGGTCGCGGGCGAGTTCGACGCCATCCACAACGTCGAGCGCGCGCTGCGTGTCGGATCGGTCGACCGCATCATCCGCGCGCGCGAGTTGCGACCCTATGTCGTGGACGCCCTCGAGCGCGGCATGGCGCGCTGGGGCTGAAGCGCGAACGGGGTTCAGGCCAGCGGCTGTTCCAGCCAGGAATGTACTGGCAGGGCAGCTGCCAGGTCGCCGCCGCCGGAAAGGCGCATGGGTGGCGGCGACGGCTGGCGGCCGGCGATGGTGAGCAGGAACACGCCGTCACGTCGCCACCATCCCGGGAAGGACGCGCCATCCCGGCCCGTCACCGACAAGGGTGTCCATCCATCGCGGCCGCGAACGTGCCCGAGGTCGACCGCGACTTCACGCGTGTCCGCGCGCAACCCTACCTGGCGCACCTTCAGCGCCGCCTCCTTCGCCGACCAGATCAGGTTGGCCGCTTCGTCGCGTGCCGCTCCGGCGGTCAGGCTGCGCACGTAGGCGCTCTCGTCGGCAGTGAAGTAATCGTCGACGAACGCATCACTGCGTGGCTCCACGAGTTCGAGGTCGATGCCGAGCGGGCCGCGCCCACCACCGGGCGGGCCGACCAGGCATACCGCCCATCCGGCGCGGTCGCTGAGCGACACTTCGATCGCAGCCAGTCGTCCTTCGACCTCCAGATAGGGTGCGCCGCTGACGTGGTGCCGGATCTCGATGGCGGCGAGCGCCGACGGCGTGCGATCACGGTCCAGGACTTTCGCCACGGCGCGTTTGGCTGTCCAGCGGCGAGTAAGGAACTCGACGCGGCGCTTCGTGTAGCGAAGGGTAGCGAGCATCGCCTGCTCGCGCGACGAAAGCCACACGTCGCTTGCGGGCACATCGTGCTCACACTGGGCCAGCCACCACATCGATCCATTGTCGCAGCGTGCGCGGACCGGCGCAAACTCGTCACGGATTACGGGAGCACGCGGACTCACGCCCCGCCGCTGGCTCGCCTTGGCATGGTGGTCTCGACCGCCACTCGTCGATGCCCGAGCGCAGGGGCTTCGCCATTGCCAGGGAACGCAGCCTAGAATGGGGGACGAAGTCCTCCCAGAATGTCCGCGCTGCCAAGGCAGGTTCACGACTTGGAAGGATTCCCGCTTGACGGCCATCCTCGGCCGTTGTACTTGCGAGCGTGACCGGCGACCTGTCGTAGTGCCTGGGAAGGGTTACCAAGAGCCGGATGGACCTTGCCAAGTTCACTCCGGAACGGAGAATTGGCAGAACGGCTCAGGGGAATCACGCATGCGTTCCAAACGCTTCGAACGAATCGCCGAGCGGCCGATCAACAAGGACACGTTCGTCAGGCCCTGGCCCGACGTCGGCCTCAGCACGACGCACAGTCCGTTCGACCCCGTCCCCAGCCTCTCGATCCGGGACGGCGCGATCGTCGAGATGGACGGCGTCGCAAAGGAGGACTTCGACCTGGTCGAGATATTCATCGCCCGGCACGCGATCGACCTCGCCGTCGCGGAGCGCGCAATGGGCACGCCTTCGCTCGACATCGCGCGGATGATCGTCGACATCAACGTGCCGCGCGCGGCGGTTCTCGAGATCGTGGGCGGCTGCACGCCCGCGAAGCTTGTGGACATTCTGAACCGGATGAATGTGCTGGAAATGATGATGGGCCTCGCCAAGATGCGCGCCCGGCGAACCCCGGCCAACCAGGCGCATGTCACCAACCGGAAGGAGCATCCGGCGTTGCTCGCGGCCGACGCGGCCGAGGCCGCACTGCGCGGCTTCGCCGAGATCGAGACGACGGTCGCCGTGGCGCGGTACGCGCCGTTCAATGCGCTGGCGATCCTGGTCGGCTCGCAGACCGGGCGCGGTGGCGTCCTCACGCAGTGTGCGGTCGAGGAAGCGACGAACCTGCACCTCGGCTTCAAGGGCCTGACCAGTTATTCCGAGACGCTTTCCGTCTACGCGACCGAGCGCGCGTTCGTCGATGGCGACGACACGCCATGGTCGAAGGCGTTCCTCGGCGCCGCCTACGCGAGCCGCGGCGTCAAGACGCGGTTCACGTCGGGCGCCGGCGCACCGGCGCTGATGGGCTTCGCGGAGGGCAAGTCGATGCTGTACCTCGAGGCGCGCAGCCTGTTGGCGACGCGGGCCGCCGGGAGCCAAGGGTCGCAGAACGGTTCGATCAGCTGCATCGCGTTGCCGGAGTCGTTGCCCGACGGATTGCGCGCGGTGACGGCCGAAAACCTGATCGCAATGCTGCTCGGCATGGAAGTGGCATCCGGCAACGACGCGCTCGCCTCGCACTCGGAGATCCGCAAGGCGGCGAAGCTGATGCTGCAGTTCATCCCGGGCACCGATTTCATCACGTCCGGGTACGGCGCCATCCCGCGTCCCGACAACATGTTCGGCGGCGGCAATTTCGACGTGAGCGAGCTCGACGACTGGTACGTCCTGCAACGCGACATGCGCGTCGACGGCGGCATCACGCCGGTCACCGAGGAGCGCGTGCTCGAAGCGCGGGCGCGTGCGGCCACGGCGTTGCAGACGGTCTTCAGGGCGCTCCGCTTCCCGCCGATCACCGACGACGAGATCGAGGCGGCGACGGGAGCCTACGGCTCGGAGGACATGCCCGACCGCGACCGAATCGCCGACATCGAGGAGGCGCAGCGGTTGCAGCACGGCCCGCTGACAGTCCTCGACGTGATCGCCGCGCTGGACGCGGGCGGCTTTGCCGAGGTCGCCGCCAACATTCTCGAGATGCAGCGGCAGCGCGTGATAGGCGACTATCTGCAACCGTCCGCGGTGTTCGACGACCGGTTTCAGGTGAGGAGCGCGCTCACCGATCCGAACGATTACCGCGGCCCGGGCAGCGGCTACCGGGTTGAGGGCGAACGCTGGGCGGCATTGCAGGATCTGCCGCAGGCGTGGGAGCCGCGCACCTGGCTCGAATCGCTCGGCGCCGGGCACGCGGTGGCCTGGCTCGAGGAGGCCGGCCCGGCGTTGCCCGGCAAGGGAATGGAAGTGGTCATTGCCGTCGGCCCCGCGTTCGGCTTTGCCCTCACGCGCACCATCGGCGGCCTCGACCATCGCGACGTGCTGCAGGCGATCGGCGGCGGTCTGCAGGACGAAGGCGTGGCGGTGCGGATCGTGCGCATCCGGCACACCTCCGATTGCGCGTTCATCGGCCACGCGGGCGCGCAGTTGAGCGGTTCGGGGATCGCGATCGGCCTGCAGTCGAAGGGCACCACGGTGATCCATCGCCGCGACCTCGTGCCGCTCGAGAACCTCGAGCTGTTCGCGATGGCCCCGAACCTGGACCTCGAGACCTACCGGCAGATCGGGCGCAACGCGGCGCTGCACGCGCTGGGCAAGCCGGCCGCGCCGATCCCGGTGCGCAGCGACAACACCGCGCGCCTGCGGCTCATCGTGCAGACGACGCTGCTGCACCGGCGCGAGACGCAGGAGGTGCAGCGCGAGCAGCCGCCGGTGGAACTGCGCCGGATCGACGATGCGGCGAACCGCGGGGATCCGCGATGAGTCCCGCCCTGCACGCCGTCGGTCAACCCGTCGATGGGATTGGATTCGAGCGGAGACAGAACCATGGATGAACCGATTCGCACCGGAAGTGGTCGCGCGCTCGACGATCTGACGATCGACGCGCTGCGTGAGGGCCGTCTGAGCGCAGCGGATTTCCGCATCAGTCGTGCGCAGCTCGACGCTCAGGCGGCTGCGGCCGAGGCCGGCGGCTACCGGCAGCTTGCCGAAAACCTCCGTCGTGCCGCGGAGCTGACGGGGCTCCCCAACGACCGCGTGTTCGAGATCTACGCAATGCTGCGTCCTGGCCGCGCCAGCGTGGCGGAACTGCATGACCTCGCCGCGGATCTGCGGCGGCAGAACATGTCGCGCGTGGCGGCGTTCATCGTCGAGGCGGCCGAAGCTTACGATAAGCGAGGCATCGCAAAGCGCGCCTAGCCGATGGGCGGAAGTGGCATCGCGGCCGTCCAGATCGGCGCCGGCGCGGCGATCTACCCTCGGATAATGTCCAAGGTGGCCTGGCACCTGTGGGCGGGGCGAGGAGGGCCGGATTTGCTGGCACGGTGCCGGCACCGCCTGTACTGCGGGCGCTCAGCATTGCGCCAAGTGCCTTTTTTCATGGTCGGGGTGAGAGGATTCGAACCTCCGGCCTCTACGTCCCGAACGTAGCGCTCTACCAGGCTAAGCTACACCCCGATTCGCCGTTGCCGGCACGATCAACTGTGTTGCCCCGCGGCGGGAGAACGGATTCTTCGCGGGTCGCGGCAATGCCGGCTGCGCGCGCTGTTTCAGTACGTGCGCCGGGCCGCGAAGGACGCTAATTCTAGCAGGTTTTCCTTGTGCGGCGAAGGCGGCAGGCCGGCCACGCACGCGACCGCCGATTCGCTCTCGCGCACTGCGCGTTCACGGGCGTAGTCGAGGGCGCCGGTGCGCGCGAGCACGTCCATCACCGCGGCGAAATCGGTGAGCCTGCCGTCGGTGATCGCGGTGCGAATCAGCGCACTGTCGTCGGCGCGGCCCACCGCCATCGCCCGTATCAGGGGAAGCGTCATCTTCCCTTCCGCAAGATCGTCGCCGAGGTTCTTGCCGATCGCGCTCTGGTCGCCGGAATAGTCGAGCACGTCGTCGATCAGCTGGAACGAGGTGCCCAGATGCATGCCATAGCCTGCGAGCGCGGCCTCGCGTTCCGCGGTAGCCCCGCCCAGAACGGCGCCCAGCTGCGCGGCAGCCTCGAACAGCTTCGCCGTCTTGCGCTGGATGACCGTGAGATAGGCCGCCTCGTCGAGGTCCGGATTGCCGGAGTTCATGAGCTGCAGGACCTCGCCCTCCGCGATCACGTTGGTTGCCTGCGAGATGATCTCCAGCACGCGCATCGACCCCGCGCCAACCATCATCTGGAACGCGCGCGAGTAGAGAAAATCGCCGACCAGAACCGCTGCGGCATTGCCGAACGTCGCGTTGGCCGTGGCATGGCCCCGGCGAAGCTTGGAATCGTCGACGACATCGTCGTGCAGCAGCGTCGCCGTGTGGATCATCTCGACGACAGCCGCCAGCGTGTACCGCTGGGCGCCCTCGTAACCGCAGGCCCGTGCGGAGAGCAGGACGAGCGCGGGCCGCAGGCGCTTGCCGCCCCCGCCGACGATGTATTCGGCGACCTGGCGAATCAGAGCGACGTCCGAACTGAGGCTTTCCCGAAGAACGCGATCGACCTCCGCCATCTCGGGCGCGAGCAGGGTCTTGAGGTATTCGGTGGCCACGTGTCGATCAGGGGAGGCGGAGTGTCGCGCCGGATTGCGGCGGGAAGGGGAGCGGCGAACGCGAAGACGCGGGAAAAAGCGAATTGTAACCGACCGGTGTGCCCGCTCGATCGCGGAGCCCGACCCTCCAGCAGCCGCCTGGTTCAAAGGCCTTTGACAGGAGGCCGTGTAACCGCTTAAAATACAAGGCTTTCCGCTATCCACGCGGGAACGATGGGCACAACGAGCGGAGCTACGCCATGTATGCGGTCATCAAAACCGGCGGCAAGCAGTACAAGGTTTCCCCGGGCGAAAAACTGAAGGTCGAGCAGCTGCCCACTGAGGTCGGCGCGGAAGTGGTGCTCGATCAGGTATTGCTGGTCGGCGAAGGCGAGAGCGTCCGTCTGGGCCAGCCTATGGTGGCGGGCGCGACGGTCAGGGCGACCGTGGTCAGCCACGGTCGCGGCGACAAGGTCACGATCTTCAAGATGCGCCGGCGCAAGCACTACCAGAAGCACCAGGGCCATCGCCAGAACTACACCGAACTCAAGATCGACAGCATCGTCGGCTGACGGAGAGCATCCACCATGGCACACAAGAAAGCAGGCGGCAGTTCGCGCAACGGGCGCGACTCGGAATCGAAGCGCCTGGGCGTGAAATCCTACGGCGGCGAACTGATCAACGCCGGGAGCATCATCATTCGCCAGCGCGGCACGAAGATCCATCCCGGCGTCAACGTCGGCATGGGCAAGGACCACACGTTGTTCGCGCTCGTCAACGGCACGGTCGCGTTCGCGACCAAGGGCAAGGAAAAGAAGAAGATCGTCAGCATCGTGCCGGTCGCGGCCTGAAGGCAGGCGCAGCGCAGCCGGGCGGTGGTCGAACCCCGGGGGGCATCTCCCCGCGAAAAATCCCGGCTTTCGTGCCGGGATTTTTTTCGGCCTGTGCGGCCCGTAGCGGCGCCTTACCGACGCTCCAGCCACCAGAGCATCGACGCCGTCATGGCGATGAAAACGACCAATGGGAACGCCGCCGAGAAGAGCGCCGGCCAGTCGTTGAGCACGCCCAGGTTCGAGAACAACCGGCCGGTCAGGAAGAAGAACAGCCCGAGCATCGTGCCCGCGAAGATCCTGAACCCGACGCCGCCCTGCCGTCGCTGGAAGTACGAAAAGGGCAACGCCACGATCATCATGACGAGGACAGCCGCCGGATAGAAGATCTTGTTCCAGAACGCGATCTCGAAGCGAGTGGTCTTCTGAGCGCCCCCCCCGAGCAGCCGCATGTTTTCCCACAGCGTATTGAGCTCGAGCTTCTCGGGCGCCACCTGGTAGACGGTCAGCAGCGACGGCCGCAGCACGGAGTTCCACGTGAATGTGTCGGCCTGCGTCGTTTTCGTGCCGGTCAGCGCGATCTCCGTGTTGCGCACTGCCTTCAGGTGCCACTGGCCGTTGCCGGCAAAGCTTCCCGCATCCGCCGTGCGCACGGTGCGCAGTCGGAAGTCGTCGTCGAACTCGTAGATGCTGATCCCGACGAGCGTGAGATCGCCGAGCACGCTGCGGATGTTGACGAACGTCTGGTCCTGCTTGAACCAGAAGCCCGACCGGAACTGTTGGGCGACGACGCGCGTCGTGTCGCCCAGCGCCTGCGCCCGGACGCTGCGCGAGAGCAAGGCGGCCTGCGGCGCCACGAATTCGCCGGCAAGAAAAGTGACGATGGACAGTGGGATGCCGATGCGCACCAGCGACCAGCCCACCTGCAGCAGCGATGCTCCCGAGACGCGCATCACGGTGTACTCCGAGCTCGCGACGAGCTGCGCCAGCGCGAACAGCGTGCCGATCAGCGAGGCCACCGGAAAGAGCTCGTACATGCGCGACGGCAGCTGCAGCCCGACGAACAACAGGGCCGACGAAATCGTGTAGCCACCGCGCCCGACGTCGCCCAGCTCGTGGATCAGGTCGAAGAACGCGAACAGGATCACGAGCGCGCTGAAGATCAGCAGGATGGAGGACAGCACCTCGCGGCCGATGTAGCGCGTCAGCGTCTTCATGCCGTAGTGGCCCGTGGCGCCGACTCGCGCCGGAAGACGCCGAAAAGCGCCAGCTGATGCCCGTAGAGGAGCAGCACGAGGCCGATGGCGATTGCATGCGGCAGCACGAGGCCGGGCAGGAAGCCGAGCTTCCCCTGCGCGATCAGGCTTTGCACGATGTTGAGGCAATTGCTGTACAGCATGTACATGAATGCGGCAATGAAGAGGTTGAACGAGCGTCCGATCCGCGGGTTCACGTAGGCGAGGGGCACGGCGAGCAGCGTCAGCACGAACGCCGAGAGTGGCACCGACAGCCGCCAGAAGAGCTCCGCGCGTTCGACCGGGCCGTCGAGCGCAATGAGCAGGGGGGTCGGGATCGCCCGGGTCGACGTCGGCAGCGCCCGCAGCTCGGCCGGCTCGATCCGACGGCCGAGTTGCCCGAACTCGACGATCCGGTATTCGTTGCTTCCCGGCTTACCTTCATACCGGCGTCCATCGTCCAGCACGATGAACCGGTCGCCGTTGGCGGCCACCTCCAGGCTCCCGGACCGCGCGACGGTGACGGCGTCCTTGCCGTCTTCGACCGATTGCAGAAAGACGTTCCGGATCGTGCCGTCGAACGTATTGATGCTTTCCACGAAGACCACCAGGTTGGCCCGGCGGAACTCGCGGAAGAGGCCCGGCGAAATCAGGGCGATCTCGTCACGCGACTCGAGCTGGCGCTGGTATTCGAGCTTGCGCTGCTCGGCCCACGGAGACAGGAACAGCGACAGAACGAGGATCGCCACGAAAAAAGGGGCACTGAACCACAGGATCGGACGCAGGCACGCCGCGAGGCCCACGCCGGAGGTGAACCAGACGATCATCTCGCTATCCCGATACCAGCGCACGAGGGTCAGCAGGACCGTGACATAGATCGTGACCGACAGAAGAATATTGAAATAAAACAGGGCGTTGAAACCGAGCAGCGCCACCATTCCTTCAGGCGCCACCGCACCGCCCGCGGCGAGCGCCAAGAGGCGCAGAACAAGATTGGTGAAAAGGATCCCGAGCAGGACGAGGAACAGGCCGACGGCGGTCACCGTCATTTCGCGCACGAGACTGCGCCGGAAGATCATGACGCGTGTGGAATTTTGACTTTTATGGGCCGTTTTGCCAATAATGCGGTCTATTCCGCGTTACCGCAAAGAAACCCAACAGTTGGAGGCTCGGGACGGCAATGGAATTTACCATAAAAAGCGGTAGCCCAGAAAAGCAAAGGAGCGCCTGCGTGGTCGTGGGCGTCTTCGACAATCGCAAGCTGTCGCTGTCGGCCGAGCTCATTGACCGCGCGTCGAACGGATATATCAGCGAAATCATCCGCCGGGGGGACATGGAGGGCAAACTCGGCGCCACGCTGCTGCTGCACAATGTGCGCGGGACGCTCGCCGACCGCGTTCTCCTGCTGGGTCTGGGCAAGGAGCGCGACTTCCGCGACAAGGAGTTCCGGTCCGCGATCAAATCCGTCGTCAAGCTGTTGAACGAGACCGGATCGTACGAGGCGGTCGTCTACATCACCGAGGAGAAGGTCAAGCGGCGCGAAGTGGCGTGGCGCATCGAGCACGCCGTGGTCGTCGCCATGGAGGCGGTCTACCGCTTCGACCAGATGAAGAGCGAGAAGTCCGACGTGCGCCGGCCGTTGCGCAAGCTCACGTTGTCGGTCCCGCAGCGCTCGGATCTGACCGCCGGCGAGGCGTCCGCGGCGCGCGGGCTCGCCATTGCGCACGGGGTGGTCCTGGCGCGCGATCTGGGCAACCTGCCCCCCAACGTGTGCACGCCGACGTACCTCGGCGAGCGCGCGCTCGAGCTGGCGCAGGAGTTCCCGGAGGTCAAGGTCACGGTGCTGGAGCGCAAGGAGATCGAGGAGCTCGGGATGGGCTCGTTCCTGTCGGTCACCAACGGCAGCGACCAGCCGCCTCGGTTCATCGTGTTCGAGTATCGGGGGAGCCCGAAGAAGCAGAAGCCTGTCGTGCTGGTTGGCAAGGGCATCACGTTCGACACCGGCGGCATCTCTATCAAGCCGGCCGCCGAAATGGACCAGATGAAATTCGACATGTGCGGCGCCGCCAGTGTCTTCGGCGTGCTGCGCGCGGTCGCGGAGGTGAAGGCGAAGGTCAACCTGATCGGCCTCGTCGCCGCCTGCGAGAACATGCCGTCGGGCCGGGCCACGAAGCCCGGCGATATCGTGAAGAGCATGTCGGGGCAGACCGTCGAGATCCTCAACACGGACGCCGAGGGCCGGCTCATCCTGTGCGACGCGCTGACCTATGCCGAGCGCTACGAGCCCGAAGCCGTCGTCGACATCGCGACCCTGACCGGGGCGATCGTGATCAGCCTGGGGCACGTCGCCTGCGGCCTGTTCAGCAACAACGACACGCTGGCGCGCAACCTGATCGCGGCCGGGGATGACGCCTACGACCGCGCCTGGCAGATGCCCCTGTGGGACGACTACCAGGAGGCGCTCGACAGCAATTTCGCGGATTTCGCCAACGTCGGGAGCCGTGCAGGCGGCAGCATCACCGCGGCGTGCTTCCTGTCGCGCTTCGCCAAGAAGTTCGACTGGGCGCATCTCGACATCGCGGGCGTCGCCTGGAAGGATGGCAAGGCGAAGGGCGCGACCGGGCGCCCTGTGCCGCTGCTCACCACCTGGCTGCTCGCGCAGGAACAGAACGCTTGAGGCACGGCTCGTGAGGCACCCGGCGCCAATTGCCTGGGGCGATGCCGGCCAGGGCGGCGCGGTGAGTCGCGCAGCGGACGCCGGTCCGGGACGATGACGACGATCGATTTCTATACCAATTGTGCTGATCGTTTCGACGTCGCGTCGAAACTGGTCACGAAAGCCTGGGCGCAGCATGGAAGCGTACGCGTGCTGACCGCCGACGCGCGCGGGACCGAAGAATTCGGACGACTCCTGTGGAGCTCGCCCGCGACCGGCTTTTTCCCCCATTGCCGGCTCGCAAGCCCGCTCGTTGGCCAGACGCCCATCGTCGTCGACCACGCGCTCGACCACGACGGCCCGGCGGCCGTGTTGATCAATCTGCACGCGCATCCGCCGCCGTTTTTTTCCCGGTTCGAGCGACTTGTCGAGATCGTCAGCCGCGACGAGGACGACCTCGCGGCGGGACGAGAGCGCTGGAAATTCTACAAGGCGCGTGGATACGAGATCCGCTCATACGATCTCTCGGCGCGAGCGTAGGATGAACGGCCCCCACGCTCACGTTGTTCGCTGCCCCCCGGGGGGGCAGTCAGCGCCCTTCGGGCGGCCGGGCGGGCGCTGAGATGAACGGCCCCCACGCTCACGTTGTTCGCTGCCCCCCGGGGGGCAGTCAGCGCCCTTCGGGCGGCCGGGCGGGCGCTGAGATGAACGGCCCCCACGCTCACGTTGTTCGCTGCCCCCCGGGGGGCAGTCAGCGCCCTTCGGGCGGCCGGGCGGGCGCTGAGATGCCCTCGGCGCGGGAGCTCCTTGAGCAGGCCGACGCGCTGATGCGCCGCAACCGCGCCCGCGCGGTGGATACCGAGATCCCGGAGCTGACGGAAGTCGTCGCGGAGGTTGCGCCGGCACCGGACGCAACGTTGCTCGCGCTCGAGGATGTGCCCGAGCTCGTCGACCTGGTCGAGGAGATCGAGATCGCGTCGATCGTCGAGTTGCCGGACGACATCGACGAAGTTTCGGGATGGCTTGCGCACGATCCCGGTGATTTAGGCAACGAGGGTCGGCCGCCGGATATTGCAGTTGCCGGGTTCCCCGTGGCGAAGGCACCCGAAGCGGATGCCGGGTCCGCGCCGCCCGCCATCGAAGTCACGCCTCCCGTCGCTGAGTCGATGCCGTCCGCCGCCGATTCAATGCCGCCGGCCGCGAGGGCGAGGCCATCCACCGCCGAATCCACGCCACCCGAGCCGGCGATCGTCGCGGCGGCGCGCCCGGTAGCGCAGGCGCCCATTGCCGACGACTGGGCGCGCTGGGAGGCGCTGGCCGAGGAGATCCGCATGCAGGTGCTGCAACGGATCGACATCTTCACGGATACGCGTTTGCGCAAGCAGCTCAGCGCCCAGTTGCAGCCGATTGTCGATCGGGCCAGCGTCCAGATGGTCGAGACCATCAACGAGGAAGTCGGCAAGTTGCTCCGGGCCTACATTGCCGAGGCCATTGAGCGCGAGATCGACAAATGGCGGGGAACGGGCGGCTAGCAGGGGATGTTCTCGCTCACCGGAATCGTGCATCGGTACG
This sequence comes from uncultured beta proteobacterium, assembly GCA_963823215.1. Taxonomy (GTDB): domain Bacteria; phylum Pseudomonadota; class Gammaproteobacteria; order Burkholderiales; family Casimicrobiaceae; genus CAIWHR01. The sequence continues at coordinate 227,423 of CAWGKT010000005.1, read as the reverse complement.
GCGATACGACCGTGCTCCGGGTCGACGAATGGCGCGCCGGAACCGGCGAGCACTGGCTGCTTGCAGGCGTATCCGGCAGCGGCAAGACGACGCTGCTGCACATTCTCGCCGCGCTGACGACGCCGACGACGGGGACGATCGTCGTCGGCGGCACTGATCTGGGCGGGCTTTCCGGTGCCGCGCGCGACCGCTGGCGCGGGCGCAACGTCGGCCTCGTGCCGCAGCGGCTCCATCTTGTCGGCGCGCTCGACGTGGCCGACAACCTGCGGCTTGCGCAATACCTGGCGGGCGTGCCGGACGACCCGCATCGCATCCGGACCCTCCTCGAGTCCGTCGGGGTTGCCGATCTTGCACGACGCTACCCGCGCGAACTGTCGCAAGGGCAGGCGCAGCGCGTCGCGGTAGCGCGCGCGGTCGTCAATCGCCCGGCACTGGTGCTCGCCGACGAGCCGACGGCGAATCTCGATGACGCGCACGCGGCGGCCGCGCTCGATCTCCTGCGCGCGCAGTGCCTCGCCGATGGCGCTGCGCTCGTGGTCGCATCGCACGATGCGCGCGTGCGGCCGCTGCTGCCGCGAATTTACGCGCTGCCGCCGCGAGGCGATCTCGGCGACTCCCGATGAGTGGACAACATACAAGCCCACCGGGCCGCCCCAAGGGCGAATACCGGAGTACGCAGCAAAAAGGTACTCCAGTGAACGTCGTCCGCCTGGCCTTCGCCTATGCCAGGCGCCGCCCGCTGACGACGGCGTTCAACGTCGCGCTGCTCGCCCTCGGCGTGGCGACGATCACGCTCGTGATCCTGTTGTCGCGCGAACTCGAGCAACGGCTCGTGCGCGAGGCCGCCGGCATCGACCTCGTCGTCGGTGCGAAGGGCAGCCCGCTGCAACTCGTGCTGGCCGGCGTCTATCACGCTGACGTGCCGCCGGGGAATGTGCCGCTGGCTGCCGTGGAAGAGCTCGCGCGCCGTCCGCTGGTGCGCCAGGTGATTCCGATGGCCCTCGGCGACAGCTACAGGGGATACCGCATAGTCGGCACCGAGCCCGCGTTCGTCGCGCACTACGGTGCCACACCGGCGCAGGGAAGGGCGTGGACGGCGCCGATGGAAGCGATGCTCGGCAGCGAGGTCGCACGGGCAACCGGGCTTGGGGTTGGCGGCGCTTTCTCCGGTTCACACGGACTTGCCGAGGGTGGCGCCGGCCACGACGCGATGCCGTATCGCGTCGTCGGCGTGCTCGCCCCGACCGGCCGTGCGATCGATCGGCTCGTGTTGACAGGGATCGAGAGCGTATGGAGCGTGCATGCGCACGGCGACGTGGAAGCGGACCACGGGCGTGACGCCAATCCGGAGCATGCGCAAGCAGCGGCAGCAAGCACCTCCGGGCCGGCGTCCGCGCGCGAGGTCACGCTGGCGCTCGTCAAGTACGCGAGTCCGGTGGCGGCGGCCAGCCTGCCGCGCGCGATCAATGCCGAGACCGTGCTGCAGGCAGCTTCGCCCGCCTACGAATCCGCGCGCCTGTTCACCGTGTTCGGCATCGGCACCGACGTCGTCCGCGGCTTCGCGGTGCTCCTCGTCGTCGCGTCCGTCGTCGGCCTGTTCGTGGCGTTGACGCAGGCGCTCGACGAACGGCGCTACGACCTCGCGATCATGCGCGCGCTGGGCGCGTCGCGTGGCCGAGTGGTCGCGGTGCTGGTCGTCGAAAGCATGCTCCTCGCCGTGTCCGGGCTGCTCGCCGGACTGGGCATCGCGCATGTGCTGGCCGCGACCATCGGGAACTGGCTTCCCGCCGCCGGCGAACTGGCGCATGGCGCGCGGGTGTGGCAAGCCGAGGAGTGGGGCGTCGTCGCGCTGGCTCTGGGCGCGGGTATAATCGCCTCCGTGATTCCCGCGTGGCGCGCGTACCGACAGGACGTCGCCGCCACGCTAGCCGACGGGTGATGCCATGAATCGTGTTGTTAGCTGGATGCTGCCGCTGGCGTTCGGCGCCGCGCTGAACGCGCAGGCGATCACCCCGGTGGCCCCGGCCGGACTGCCAAGCGCCACCGATTACAGCGCGGCGCTGCTGCCGGAGCGTGCTGGCGTTGTCTCGTGGCGCACGCTGGCCAAGGTGACTCCGGTGAAGCAAGGCGGGCGGATGGTGAACGAGTTCGCCCCGGAGATCCTCACGCTGGACAAGCGGGACGTGAAGGTCCAGGGATTCATGATTCCACTCGACATGGGGGACAAGCAGGCGCGCTTCCTCCTGTCCGCCGTGCCGCCTCACTGCTCGTTCTGCATGCCGGCGGGGCCGGACGCCGTGGTCGAGATCATCGCCCGGACGCCGGTGAAATTCGGCTTCGAGCCGATCGTCGTTTCCGGCCGGTTTGCCGTGCTGAGGGACGACGCGAACGGAGTCCTGTACCGGTTGACCGACGCCGTCTACACGGGCGCCGCCGCGCCCTCGGTGCTGTCGGAACCGAAGTAGCCGGGCGACGGTCCAACGCGCCGTGGGTGGCGGACGCGAGGCGCGGTTCAACATCGGATTATCGGCGCCCGCCGGGCGCGGCTGTAAGTTGTACAACTGCCGCAGCGACCAAGGTTCAACCCTCTGTCATGGATCACCTCATGAATCGACGCCATTTCCTTTCCCGAACCTTCTTCACCGTTGCTGGCGTGGCCACGCTGCGGCAATCGATGCCCGCGGATGCGCAGGGCCAGGCCGTGTCCGGCGCGAAGATCGACAAGGTCGTCAAGACCGAGGACCAATGGCGCAAGCTGCTCACGCCAGCGCAATTTTCCGTGCTGCGGCAGGAAGGAACGGAGCCGCCGTTCACGAGCCCGCTCAACAACGAAAAGCGCAAGGGCACCTTCGCTTGCGTCGCCTGCGACCTGCCGCTCTTCGATTCGCAAACCAAGTTCGACAGTGGCACGGGCTGGCCGAGTTTCTACGATTTTCTTCCGGCCGCGCTCGGCACGAAGACGGATTTCAAGCTGATCTATCCGCGCAAGGAGTACCACTGCGCCCGCTGCGGCGGTCACCAGGGGCACGTGTTCGACGACGGACCCAAGCCGACCGGCCTTCGCTACTGCAACAACGGCGTCGCGCTGAAGTTCATTCCCGCCTGACCGGCGCGGGCGAACCCCGGTAGGGGGCCGCAATCCGTCGGCACCGACGCCAACCCGACCGCGGCCGGGCGGAATCGCCTGCGCTTTCCGCTATAATTTCAAGCTTTTGCGGGCCCCATCTGCGGGCCGCACGGGGCGTCATGGAACTCGCCAAAAGCTTCGAACCTCACGCCATCGAGGCGAAGTGGTATCCGCTCTGGGAAGCGCGCGGCGACTTCAAGCCGAGCCACGCCCCCGATGCGCCGGCGTTCTGCATCCAGCTGCCGCCGCCCAACGTCACCGGCACGCTGCACATGGGACACGCGTTCCAGATGACGCTGATGGACGTGCTGATCCGGTACCGCCGCATGCGCGGCGACAACACGCTCTGGCAGCTCGGCACCGACCATGCGGGCATCGCGACGCAGATCGTCGTCGAGCAGCAGCTGAAGGCCCAGGGCGAGTCACGGCGGGACCTCGGCCGCGAGCAGTTCGCCGAGCGCGTCTGGGCATGGAAGCAAGAGTCCGGCTCGACGATCACGAACCAGATGCGCCGGCTCGGCACGTCGGGCGACTGGTCGCGCGAGCGTTTCACGATGGACGAAGGCCTTTCTGCGGCGGTGCGCGAAACCTTCGTCCGGCTCCATGAGGACGGTCTCATCTATCGCGGCAAGCGCCTCGTCAACTGGGACCCGACGCTTGGCACCGCCGTGTCGGACCTCGAGGTGGAAAGCGAGGAAGAGCAGGGGAAGATCTGGGAGATCCGCTATCCGCTGGCGCGCGGAGGAGGCGACGGGCAGGGCGATGTCATCGTCGCGACGACGCGGCCGGAGACGATGCTGGGCGATGTCGCGGTCGCGGTGAACCCGGACGACGAACGGTACATGGCGCTGATCGGGAAAGAGGTCACGCTGCCGCTCACCGGCCGCACGATTCCCGTGATCGCGGACGCCTATGTCGACAAGTCCTTCGGCACCGGTTGCGTGAAGATCACGCCGGCGCACGATTTCAACGACTGGCAGATCGGCCAGCGCCATGGCCTCCCGCCGATCCCGATCCTCAATCTCGACGCGACGATCAACGACAACGCGCCGGATAGATATCGCGGCCTCGATCGCTACGCGGCGCGCAAGGCGGTGCTCGCCGATCTTGCCGCACAGGGTTTGCTTGTCAGCGAAAAGGCGCACAGGATGGTCGTGCCGCGTTGCGGCCGCACGAACGAAATCGTCGAGCCGATGCTGACCGACCAGTGGTTCGTGGCGATGAAGGCGCCCGCGCCCGCCACGCATCCGCTGTTCCCCGGCCGTACGATCCAGGCCCTCTGCCTGGCGGCCGTAGGCGACGGCATCGTCGACGCCGACACGGGCGAACGCGGTCGCGTGCAGTTCGTGCCGGACCAGTGGCTGTCGACATACCTGCACTGGATCAACAATATCCAGGACTGGTGCATCTCGCGCCAGCTCTGGTGGGGCCACCGCATTCCCGCGTGGTACGACGAGGACGGCAACGTCTACGTGGCGCGCAACGAGGCGGCTGCGCGCGCGGCGGCGCGGACAAAGCTTGGTCGCGAGCCGGCGTCGTTCGTCCAGGACGAGGACGTGCTCGACACCTGGTTCTCGTCGGCGCTGTGGTGCCACTCGACGCTCGGCTGGCCCGAAGACACCTACGAGCTGCGCACGTTCCTGCCGTCCTCGGTGCTCGTCACCGGTTTCGACATCATCTTCTTCTGGGTCGCGCGGATGATCATGACGACGACCTATTTCACCGGCAAGGTGCCGTTCCGCGACGTCTACATCAACGCCCTCGTTCGCGACGAGGAAGGCCAGAAGATGTCGAAGTCGAAGGGCAACGTGCTCGATCCGCTCGACCTGATCGACGGCGTGACGCTGGAGGCGCTCGTCGCCAAGCGCACATTGAACATGCTGGATCCGCGGCAGGCGGAGTCGATCGCGAGGCGGACGCGAAAGCAGTTCCCGAACGGAATTCCCAGTTTTGGTGCCGACGCCCTGCGTTTCACCTTCGCGAGCCTCGCGACCTATGGCCGCACGCTGAACTTCGACCTTGCCCGCTGCGACGGCTACCGCAATTTCTGCAACAAGCTGTGGAACGCGACCCGGTACGTGCTGATGAACGTCGACGGCAAGGACTGCGGCCTCGACCCGCACGAGTTCCGGGCGCTGTCGTTCGTCGATCGCTGGCTGCTGGGCCGGTTGCAGCGGACCAAGCGCGAAATCGCCGAGAACCTTGCGCTTTACCGGTTCGATCTCGCGGCGAAAGCGCTCTACGAGTTCGTGTGGGACGAGTTCTGCGACTGGTACCTCGAGTGCGCCAAGGTACAGTTGCAGCGCGCCGAAGCGGCCGACGACCCCGCGGCGGCGCGCGGGACGCGCTCGGTCCTCGTGCGCGAGCTCGAGGCGACGCTCCGGCTCGCGCATCCGTTCATGCCGTTCATCACCGAAGAGCTGTGGCAAACGATCGCGCCGCTCGCCGGCAAGATGGGCGATACGATCTCCGTGCAGCCGTACCCGACGGCGGACTTCGAGAATATCGATCCGGGTGCGGACCGCGACATGGCGCTGTTGCAGGATCTCGTCGGCGCCTGTCGCGCGCTGCACAGTGAAATGGGGCTGTCGCCGGCGCAGCGGGTGCCGCTGCTCGTGGCCGGCGACCCGGACGTGCTCCTGCGCTTCGCGCCCTATCTGCCGGCGCTCGGGAAAGTCGCGGCGATGAACGTCGTCGACGATCTGCCGGTCACCGATGCCCCGATCCGAATCGTCGGCGAGATGCGCCTGATGCTGCACATCGAAGTGAACGTTGCCGCCGAGCGCGAGCGTCTCGCGAAGGAGATCGCCCGCCTCGAGATCGAGATCGCCAAGGTCGCGGCCAAGCTCGCGAACGAGAGCTTCGTGGCGCGCGCACCCGCGCCCATCGTCCTGCAGGAACGCACGCGGGCCGCGGGCCTCGAAGCCACGATCGAGCAGCTGAAGCATCAGCTCGGGCGGCTCTCGGGTTGACCCGCCCGGCGTCCCGTCGCGGCAAGCCCGGCCGGGCGTCGCCTCCGGCATTCGCCCCGTGATCCTGCCGCTCCCCCGCACGTTTCGCGCGCTGCGTTACCGGAACTTCCGGCTGTTCTTCATCGGGCAAGGGCTCTCGGTCATGGGGACCTGGCTCCAGCAGGTCGCGATGGGCTGGCTCACGTACCGCCTCTCGGGCTCGGTCTGGTTGCTGGGCGTCGTCGCGTTCTGCGGCAACGTCGGCATCCTCGCCTTTGGCACGTTCGCCGGCGTCATTGCCGATCACGTTCACCGCCGGCATGCGCTCTTCGTCACGCAGACGGTCATGCTGCTGCAGGCCGTGGTGCTCGCGGGACTCACGTGGTCCGGGCACATCGCCGTCTGGCACCTGGTCGTGCTCGCGCTCGTGCTCGGCATCGTCCACGCGTTCGACGTGCCGTTGCGCCAGTCCCTGTGGGTGCACCTGGTCGAGGATCGCGCCGATCTGCCGAACGTGATCGCCCTGAACTCGTTCCTCGTCAACGCGGCACGGGTGATCGGCCCCGCGGTCGCTGGGCTGTTGCTCACGGCCTTCAGCGAGGCATTGTGCTTCGGGCTGAACGCACTGTCGTTCGTCGCCGTGATCATCGCCATCGGCCGGATGCGCTGGGCGCGGGAGCCGGGACCCGTGCCGTGGGAGGCGGGATTCTGGTCGAAATGGGTCGAGGGATACCGCTTCGTGGCCGGTTTCGCGCCGGCACGGGCGATGCTGATCCTGGTCGCGGTGCTGTCGTGGACGATCAACCCGTATTCGTCGCTGATGCCTGTCTATGCGAAGGACGTCTACGGCGGCGGACCCGCAAATGCTGGGTTTCCTGCTGGCCGCGGCAGGTACCGGGGCGCTCTGCGGCACGCTCTATCTCGCCGGACGCGCGACGATCCGGGGACTGGGTCGCGTCATCGCGCTGGGCGCCGCGGGCAGCGGTCTTGCCCTTGCGTCATTCGCCTACGTCTCGCTGCTTCCGCTCGCGCTTGGGCTCATGTTCGTGGTCGGCGGTGGCGTCATTCTTGCCGCGGCGTCGGTTAACACCATCCTGCAGACGATCGTTCCGGATGGCTTGCGCGGCCGCGTGGCCGGATTCTTCATCCTCGCCTTTCTGGGCATGGCTCCGCTCGGCAATCTTGCCGCCGGCGCGCTGGGAAATGCGGTCGGCGTGCCGGCGACGTTCGCGGTCAACGGCGCAATCGCGACCATTGCGGCGCTCTGGTTCTGGCGCGCGCTGCCTGGGCTGCGCGAGCTGATGCGGCCCACCTATCGTCGTCTTGGCATCATTCCCGACGACACTTGACCCCCAGGCTCTCGCGCCCGGCGCGGCGCGGCAGTGCGCGCGCCTGTCGTAGCGCAGTAACCCGTGACTTCCTCGCGGTCGTGATAGAGCTGGCGCAGCACCAGCGTGTGCTCCACGCGGGCCTTGGTGAGCGCATCGCGAATGATCGCCTCGCAGCGGCGCACCTCGTCGTAACGCTTCTTCATCGGCAGCTTCAGGTTGAAGATGGCATGGCGCGCGTGACCTTCGCCGAGCCAGCGGGCGACAAGCGCCGCGATGCGCGACGGCTGCTCGACGATGTCGCAGACCATCCAGTCGACCGGGCGTTTCGGCAGGTACGCCAGACCATCCGCGCGCAGATGAGTGACGAGTGGATCGTCGAGCACGTCGCCTTTCAACGGGCCGTTGTCGACCGCGGTGACGCGCAAGCCGCGATGCGCGAGCTGCCACGTCCAGCCGCCCGGCGCCGCGCCGAGGTCCGCCGCGCGCATGCCGGCGCGCAGCACCTCGGGTTCCCGGTCGCCCAGGAACGTCACGAACGCTTCGGCGAGCTTGAGCGTCGAGCGTGATGGCGCGCCGCCGGGCATCCGCAGCCGGGGAATCCCCATCGTCCAGGGACTCGCCCACGGTGCGACGCTCGTGCCCACATAAGCATGCGCCCCGTCGGCAAACAACACGTGGAGATTGGTGCCACAAGCGGTGACAGCGTCGGCGGCGACGCATGTGACTCCGCGTTCCTGCAACGCGTTGGCAAGGCGTGCCGCGAGCGCCCGTGCCAGTCCCGACAACTCCTTGCCGTCATTGGTGTCCGGCGTTTCGAGCCGGAGCGCGAAACCGTTGGCATATTCGCCCGTGCGGGGCTCGAGATCCGGGAGCGGAAACCCGGCGCGGAAGCGCTCGATCAAGGCGACCAGCGGCGCGACGCGATCGGGACGGCCGCGCGTCGTCGCGGCGTCGAACAACGGGTGTGGCCCGGTGCCGAAGAACAGCGACCGGACGAAGATTGGCGGCGCGCGCTCGAAGGCGCGCGGCCAGGGCCGAGGATCGAAGCGGGCGAGGCTGCCGACGGCGAAGCCGCGGGCCAACGGCGCATCGACAGCGATCCGCGCGCCGGCGGCTTCGGCGAGTCGGCCGAGATCGGTCGCGGCCTCCGCCTCGAAACCCGCGCGGCAGTGGGCGACGATCAGGTAAGCCGGCAGATGAGAATCGTGCACGCCCGACCCCTGACCCGCGACCATGGCGGCGCGCGCGGCGGCGCGCCGCGAATGCCTCAGACCTTTTCGGGCTCGGTCGCGTTGCGCTTCATCAGCAGCGCCGGCACCGGCCGGCCGTGGCCGAAGCCACGGCGCTTCGGCGATCCCGGCCGAAGGCGTGAGGGCCGAGTCAGTTGCCGCGGTGTTGCCGGCCTGAGGCGCCACGGGAGGCTGGTCCGGGTTCAGCGCATACGCGCGCTCGCGTTCGATCCGCGGATCCTCGCGCGGCGGGCGCGTCGCACGATCCTCGGCGCCGTGCGCGCGCGGCGCACGCGTGGCGTGCTCGGTGCGTGGCGCACGCGGCGAACGTTCGGCACCGTCCGCGCGCGGCCGGCGTTCGGCACCGGCGGCGCGAGAGGTGCGGGGCGCGCGCTCGGCGCGCACCGACGACGGGTCGAAGCCGTCCGCCGACAGTATCTGGATGCTCTTCTTCAGCAGCCGCTCGATCTCGGCCAGGTACTTCTCCTCCTCCGGGGCCACGAAGGAAATCGCCTCGCCCGAGGCGCCGGCGCGCCCGGTGCGGCCGATGCGGTGGATGTAGTCTTCCGGCACGTAGCGGCAATTCGTAATTGACGACGAGCGGCAGGTCGTCGATGTCGAGGCCGCGCGCGGCGACGTCGGTGGCGACGAGCACCTGCAGCTTGCCCTCCTTGAACGCGGCGAGCGCCTCCATGCGCGTCTGCTGGCTCTTGTCGCCGTGGATCGCGTCGGTGATGAGGCCGTCCTTTTCGAGCTGCCGCGCGAGGCGCGACGCGCCGTGCTTCGTGCGCATGAAGCACAGGACCTGGTTCAAACCGCGCGAGCGGACGAGATGCTCCAGCAGCGCGCGCTTGGCCTCGGCGGGCACCTTGTACGCGCCCTGCGACACGGTGTCGGCGGCGGTATTGCGCTTGGCGACTTCGATCAGCTGCGGCGCATTCAGCAACTGGTCGGCGAGCTTCTTGATTTCGCCGGAGAACGTCGCCGAGAACAGCAGGTTCTGGCGCTTCGCAGTCACGGGCAGCAGCGCCATGATCCGCTTGATGTCCGGGATGAAGCCCATGTCGAGCATCCGGTCGGCCTCGTCCAGCACGAAGATCTCGACCTGGCCCAGGTACACGCTCTTGTGCTCGATGTGGTCGAGCAATCGTCCCGGCGTGGCGACGAGGATCTCGACGCCGCCGCGCACGATTGGCAGCTGCAGCTTGATGTCGACGCCGCCGTAGACCACCGTCGAGCGCAGGTTGGTGTATTTGCCGTAGGTGCGGAAGGATTCCTCGACCTGCACCGCGAGCTCGCGGGTGGGCGTGAGGATCAGCGCGCGCACCGGGTGCCGGGCCGGCGAATGGTTGGTGTTCGCCATCGGCGCCAGCTTTTGCAGGATCGGCAGCGCGAAGCCGGCGGTCTTGCCGGTGCCGGTCTGGGCGCCGCCCATCACATCCTTGCCGGCGAGAATGACGGGGATCGCCTGCACCTGGATCGGCGTGGGCGTCGTATAGCCGGCTTCTTCCACGGCCCGCAACAACTCGGGCCGCAGTCCGAGCTCGGCAAAGCTCGTTGCGCTCATTAATGCTCCTGGTCGCGGCCCATCCCTCGAGGGGATTTCCGGTCCAGGCTGCGGTGCGATGGACACGAGACCGGGGCGCCCTGCACGACCTGCGGTCGCGCGCGCCCCGTATCTGGGTGGGCGGTGACCGGAACGGCCGCCCGAAACCGTATTATAGGCTAAGTTTCGGATTTTGCGAATTATTTGTGGTCAGGACGAGGCATCTACAGGCTATAATTATCGGTTATCCGTCGCGGCTCCGGGATCCGCCCGGCAGCGCGTCGCAACACCATCCACCCGACACCATGACCACGCCGCCCAAGACCCTGCGCAACATCGCGATCATCGCCCACGTCGACCACGGCAAGACGACGCTCGTCGACAAGCTGCTGGTGCAGGCCGGCACGTTCGCCAAGCACCAGCATGTCGCCGAGCGCATGATGGACACCAACGACCTCGAGCGCGAGCGCGGCATCACGATCCTCGCCAAGAACTGCTCGATCCGCTACGGCGACGCCCAGATCAACATCGTCGACACGCCCGGGCACGCCGATTTCGGCGGCGAGGTCGAGCGCGTGCTGGGCATGGTCGACGGCGTGCTGCTGCTCGTCGACGCCGTCGAAGGACCGATGCCGCAGACGCGCTTCGTGACGCTGAAGGCGCTGAAGCTCGGCCTGTCGCCGATCGTCGTCGTGAACAAGGTCGACCGGCCCGGCGCGCGGCCCGAGTGGGTCGTCAACCAGACGTTCGAGCTCTTCGACCGGATCGGTGCGACCGAGGCCCAGCTCGATTTCCCGGTCGTCTATGCGTCGGCGCTGAACGGCTGGGCGACGCTCGACGTCGCAAGCGTCGCCGAAAGGCACACAAGGCGCCGGAGACCGAGCGCCGACATGCGCCCGCTGTTCGAAACGATTCTCGCGTACGTTCCGGCACCAGTGGGCGACGCCGACGGGCCGCTGCAGTTCCAGGTCGCCGCGCTCGACTATTCGAGCTACGTCGGGCGGCTGGGCATCGGCCGCATCCGTCGCGGTCGCCTCGCGGCCGGGCAGGAGGTCGCAGTGCTGAACGGCCCGCTGGCGGAGGGGCAGGTCGCCCCGAAAGCGCGGGTCACGCAGATCTTCGCCTTCGCGGGCATGGAGCGGGTGCCGGTGGAGTCGGCGCAGGCGGGCGACATCGTGCTCGTCACCGGCATCGACGAGCTCGCGATCGGCACGACGCTGGCGTCGGTGGAGACGCCCGAGGCGCTGCCGCCGATCATGGTCGACGAGCCGACGCTGTCGATGTACTTCCAGGTCAACACGTCGCCGCTCGCCGGACGCGAGGGCAAGTACGTGACCTCGCGCAACCTGCGCGACCGGCTCGCCAAGGAGATGCTGACCAACGTCGCGCTGCGCGTCGACGAAACCGGGGACACCGATTCCTTCCTGGTGTCGGGCCGCGGCGAATTGCATCTGACGATTCTGATCGAGAACATGCGCCGCGAGGGATACGAGCTGGCCGTGTCGCGGCCCCGAGTCGTGCTGCGCGACATCGGCGGCGTCACCTGCGAGCCGTTCGAGCTGCTCTCGGTCGACGTCGAGGAAATGCACCAGGGCGCGGTCATGGAGGCCCTCGGTCCCCGGCGCGGCGACCTCACCAACATGGAATCGGACAGTCGCGGTCGCGCCCGTCTCGAGTACCGCATTCCGGCGCGCGGGCTGATCGGCTTCCAGGGCGAGTTCATGAACCTGACCCGGGGCACCGGTCTCATGAGCCACGTGTTCGACGGCTACGCACCGCTGAAGGGCGGAATTCCCGATCGGCGCAATGGCGTGCTGATCTCGGCGGAGGACGGCGAGGCGGTGGCGTACGCGCTGTGGAAGCTGCAGGAGCGCGGCCGGATGTTCGTGTCCCCTGGCGACAAGCTTTACGAGGGGATGATCATCGGCATCCACAGCCGCGACAACGACCTCGTGGTCAACCCGATCAAGGGCAAGCAGCTCACCAACGTTCGCTCGTCCGGCAAGGACGACGCGATCGCCCTGACCCCGCCGATCGATCTCACGCTCGAATACGCGGTCGAGTTCATCGCCGACGACGAGCTGGTCGAAGTGACGCCGAAATCGATCCGCATCCGCAAGCGCCACCTGAAAGAACACGAGCGCAAGAAGGCGAGCCGCGAAGCGGCGTAGCGCGGGAGTGTGGGGGAGACTATCGCCGCGCAGCGGCGTTGTCGACACCAACACGATTCCGGGCGAGCCGCGAAGCGGCGTAGCCTGCGATTCGCCGCGGCCGCTGTTCGCGCCGCGTAGTAAACTCGCTTCGCCATGCCGGACACGCTGTTCCTGGTCGTTCTCGTCGCGCTCGTCGTCGTCGCCGCGCTGGTCGTCGTCGTGCTCGCGCGGATCGGATCGCTCGCGGGCGCGCGCGACGCCGCGGCGCGCGAGGCGGCGGAGCTGCGCACGCGGCTCGAGGTGCTGGCGGCCACCAACGCGGACTTCGAGCGCGACCTGCGCCAGGATTTCGCCAACGCGCGCACCGAACAGGCGGTGGCCGCACAGACGGCCCGGACGGAGCTGGGCGCGACCCTCGCGCAGCAGGCGCAGACGATGCAGCAGCAGCTCGCCGGAATGGCGGGAACGCAGGTCGAGCAGCTGAAACAATTCGGCGACCGGCTCTCCGAGCTCACGAAAACGAACGAGCAGCGGCTCGAAGCGGTGCGGGCGACGGTCGAGCAGCGGCTCGATGTACTGCGCAGCGAGAATGCACACAAGCTCGACCAGATGCGGGCGACGGTCGACGAGAAGCTGCAGACTACCCTCGACGAGCGCCTGGGCCAGTCGTTCAAGCAGGTGTCGGATCGCCTCGAGCAGGTGCACAAGGGCCTGGGCGAGATGCAGACGCTGGCGGCAGGCGTCGGCGACCTGCGCCGCGTGCTGACCAACGTCAAGAGCCGCGGCGGCTGGGGCGAGGTCCAGCTCGGCACGCTGCTCGCCGAGCTGCTCACCCCCACGCAGTACGCGCAGAACGTCGCGACGCGCCCGGGCAGCAAGGAGCGCGTCGAGTTCGCGGTGAAGTTTCCGGGTCGCGGCGAAGACGGCGCTCCGTGCTGGCTGCCGATCGACGCCAAGTTCCCGCTCGAGGACTACCAGCGGCTGCAGGACGCGATCGAGAACGCCGACGCCGGCGCCGTCGAGGCGAGCCGAAAGGCGCATGGAGACGTTCTTCAAGGCTGAGGCGAAATCGATCCGCGACAAGTACATCGAGCCGCCGCACACGCTCGATTTCGCGATCCTGTTCGTGCCGACCGAAGGCCTCTACGCCGAGGCGGTGTCCCGCCCGGGCCTCGCGGACGCGCTGCAGCGCGACTTCCGCGTCATGCTCGCGGGCCCGATGAATCTCCAGGCGATGCTGAACAGCCTGCAGCTGGGTTTCCGCACGCTCGCGATCGAGCAGCGCTCCACCGAGGTGTGGCGCGTGCTGGGGGCGGTCAAGACGGAGTTCGGCAAGTTCGGCGAGATCCTCGCCAGGACCAAGGAAAAGCTGGACCAGGTCGGCCGTACGCTCGACGATGCCGGACGCAAGAGCACGACGATCGCGCGCAAGCTGCGCGACGTCGAGGCGTTGCCCGAGGCCGAGGCCGATCGGCTGCTGACCGGCGAGGCATCCGGCAACCTGCTCGAGGGCGCGGTCGCCGACGAGCCGGCCGCAGCGTCCAGACCCTGACCCCAGGGGCGTGATGTTCGATGCGCTCTCACGGTGGCGCCGGCGGCGAATTCTCTCCCGTGCCGCGATTCCCGATGCGTTGTGGCGCGAAGCGGTCGCGCGACTGCCGTTTCTCGGGCGCTACGGCGACGGCGATCTCGTGCGCCTGCACGAGAAGGTGGTGCTCTTCCTCGACGCCAAGGCGATCGTCGGCGCGCGCGGCCACGCGGTCACGCCGCTGCAGCGCGTGATCATCGCGATCCAGGCCTGCGTGCTGGTGCTCGAGCTCGACCTGGCGTTCTACGACGGCTTCGAGAATGTGATCGTCTATCCCGGCGAGTTCGTCCCGGAATGGGAGTGGGAGGACGAGGCGGGCGTCGTGCACCGGAACGACGGGCCGCTCGCCGGAGAGGCGATGCCGGGCGGGCCGGTCGTGCTGTCGTGGCCGGACGTGGAGGCGGGAGCCGACTGGGAAAATACGGGGATGAATCTCGTGATCCACGAGTTCGCGCACAAGATCGACATGCGCAACGGGGAGGCCAACGGCTGCCCGCCGCTGCCCGCGGGGATGTCGCCCGAGGTCTGGAAGAGGGCGCTGACGGCAGCCTATGATGATTTCTGCGCGCGGATCGACGACGGCGAGGACACCGCGATAGATCCCTACGCGGCCGAGAGTCCCGCCGAGTTCTTCGCCGTGCTGTCCGAGGTGTTCTTCGCCGAACCACTGCTCCTGCGCCGCGAGTATCCGCAGGTGTACGGACAATGCGCGGCGTTCTACCGGCAGGATCCGACGGCCCGGGCGTCGGGTCGGCCGCGGGAATAGCAAAGGGACCCGGGCTGTTGACGGTCGCGGGCGGAATGCTTGAGCCGGGGTGGATCGAGCACGCGGAACAGGCGCCATCGGGACTTCCCGGATTGCACTTTCCGGCGGGCAGCGTATCCTATGCCGCGGCCGGTACGTCCGGACACCAACTCGGAGGGTTTCGCCGGGATCAGCACATCGACTGTGTGCCCGCCAGACCCGGGTTCAAAATCACAGGAGTCTCCATCATGATGCGCAAGACCACGCTGTTCGTTGCATCGATGTTTGCCGCCGGCACCGCGTTCGCGTTCCATTGCCCGGCCGACATGAAGAAGATCGACGACGCCATGGCCAAGAGCCCGAAGCTCACGGCGGCGCAGACCGACGAAGTCAAGAAGTACCGCGCCGAGGGCGAGACGCTGCACAAGGCCGGCAAGCATCAGGAATCGGTCGACACGCTGGCGAAGGCGATGAAGATCCTCGACGTCAAGTAACCCTTCGACGTTCGCAACAGGCATGCCGGCGCGGACACCCGCGCCGGTCTTTTTTTGACCGACCCCGCCCGTGGCGCGGCGGGTCCGGCCGATGGCGGGCGACCTTGGCAGCGGATGCACATGGATAGGAAGATGACCCACGCACGCGCGGTGGCGTGGATGGTCGGGGCGTGCGTGCTCTGGAGCACCGCCGGTCTCGTGGCGCGCCTGCTCGACCATGCGCGGAGCTGGGAAGCGACGTTCTGGCGCAGCCTATTTGCCGGCATCTCCATGGCCGCGATTCTCGCCTACACCCGACGTCGCGAGGCGTGGGCGGTGGTGCGGGCAGCCGGCTGGCCCGGGATCGTTTCAGGCGCCATGTTCTGCACGATGTTCACCTGCTTCATGCTCGCCGTGACCCGGACCACCGTGGCCAACACGCTGATCGTCAACAGCCTCTATCCGGTGTTCGCCGCGATCCTCGGCTGGCTGGTGTTGCGGGCGTCGTTGCCCGGCTATACGTGGGTCGCGATCGCTGCGGCGGCCGGCGGCATGGCGTGGATGTTCGCCGCCGGTCTGGGGGCCGGACTGTCGGGCACGCTCATCGCATTCGGCGTGCCGGTCGCGGCGGCGGTCAATGTCGTGACCCTGCGCAAGTGGGGACGAAAGGTCGACCTCGCGCCGGCGGTCCTGCTCGGCGGCGTCTTCTCGGCGCTGATCACGCTGCCGTTCGCGTTGCCGTTCGAGGCCAGCGCGCACGATCTCGCGTGGCTCGCCGGCCTCGGCATGTTCCAGCTCGCCGTGCCCTGCATGATGCTGGTCGTCGCGAGTCGCCACCTGCCGCCGGCCGAGGTCGCGCTGCTGACGCTGCTCGAAGTGGTGCTCGGCCCGCTGTGGGTATGGCTGGGCGTTGGCGAGACACCGGCCGCGGCGACCCTTGCCGGAGGTGCCGTCGTGCTGGCGGCGATCGCGGGCAACGAAATGATCGCGCTGTACGGGCCCGCGAAATTCCGACGCGTTCGCGCTGCCTGATTGCGCGACCGCGCCCCCGGCGCGAGGTGTCGCCGCCGACTCAGTGCCCCGTTCAGCTGCCGATCTTCGCCCTCGCGATCATGACGGCCGCCGCGAGAATGAGGGCGCCACCCGCGACCTGCACCGACGCCATCGACTCGTCCAGCACCCATGCGGCCAGCACCACGGTGCAAAGCGGCTCGACCGTCGACAGCGTGGAAGCGCGAACCGGGCCGATCCGCTCGAGGCCGGCGAAGTACAACGTTATCGCAAGCACGGTCGAGAGCAGCGCTATTCCGCCCACTGCGAGCCATCCTGCGAGGGTCCCGGGCCACTGCGGCCCGCGGATGAGCGTGGCGACGAGGAATACCGCTGCGGCGCTGGCGATCACGACGGTGCTCATCGGCATCGTGTCGGCACGGCGGCCGACCCACGACGCCACGATGATGTAGACAGCGTAGAAACCCGCCGATGCCACGGCGAACCCGAGTCCGGCCAGGAGGTTTGGCGCGAGCGCGAGGTTGTCGCCGCCGATCGCCGGCCCGACCGTGAGCACGGTCCCCGCAAGCGCGACGGCGAGCGCGACAAGCTTGGTGGCGTTCAGGCGCTCATGCAGGAACGTCGCCGCAAGGACTGCGACGAGAGCGGGGTGGAGATACAGCAAAAGCGCGGCAAGGCCGGCCGGCGCGAGCTTCAATGCCGTGAAATAGCAGATCGCCTGTCCGCCGTACCCCGCAGCGCCCAGCGCGATCAACACGCCGAGCGTCGATCCGCGCGGCAGCGGCAAGCCGCGGGCGCGCAGCACCGTAAGCATCACCACGGCAGCGAGGGAGAAGCGCAGCGCCAGCAGCGTCGTCGTGTCGACGCCCGACGCAAAAGCGAAGCGCGCGAGGATGGCCATCGCGCCGAACGCGATGGCCGACGCCACGACGAACGCGATGCCGGCACGAACGCGGCCCGCATGCGCGGTGTTCGCCGCGTCGATCACTCCGGCGCCGGCTTCACCGCCGACTTCGGCCGGAACGCCTTGCAGACGTCGTCGTTGGTTTCGACGTAGGGCCCGCCGATGAGGTCGATGCAATAGGGGACGGCGGGAAAGACCCCGTCTAGCGTCTCCTTGATCGCCTTCGGCTGGCCGGGCAGGTTGAGGATCAGCGCGCGACCGCGGATGGCGCCCACTTGCCGCGACAGGATCGCGGTCGGCACGTACCTGAGGCTCACCTGGCGCATCTGCTCGCCGAAACCCGGGAGCACCTTGTGCGCGATGGCGACGGTCGCCTCCGGCGTCACGTCGCGCGGCGCGGGGCCGGTGCCGCCCGTGGTCAGCACCAGGTGACAACCGACCGTGTCGACGAGCTCGACGAGCGTGCGCTCGATCTGCGGCTGCTCGTCGGGAATGAGCCGGCTCTCCATCCGCCACGGCGAGCGCATCGCCGCGGTAAACCATTCGGTGAGGCCGGGGATGCCCTTGTCCATGTAGACGCCGGACGACGCACGATCGGAAATCGAGACCAGGCCGATCAGCAGCGATTCCATGAGAGTCCTCTCGCGGTGTGTGTTCGATCAGCCGTGCGGCCCGGGGTCCGCGGCATCGAGCGCCTTCAATTCGCGAAAGAGCTCGCGAAACGCGTGGGGTGGCTGTCCCCGCGCATGCTCGTCGCGGGCTCGGGCGATCAGCGCCCGGAAGCGCGGACGATCGAGCCGCGGCTTCTGTGCCGCCAGGAGATCCAGCGCCGCGGGTTCGGCGAGCAGGCGGTCGCGCCACCGCTCGAGCTCGTGCTGCCGCGCCGAATCGATGGCATGACCGTGCGCCCACAGGTCGAGACGCCGCCGGATGGGTTCCGGATCGACGTCGCGCATCAGCTTGCCGACGAACTGGCGCTGCCGCTTGCGGCCGCCCCAAGCCGTGATCGAGCGCGCCTGGTTGATCGCGTCGACGAGGCGTTCGGGCAACGCGGCTTCGGTAGCGAGTTCGGCGAGGCGTTTCGGATCGAGCGCGATCAGGGTCTCGCCCAGGTCCTGCAGCGCGTGCATCTCGGCCTTGCGTCGTGTTTTCGACGGCGGAAGGCCGCCCGGCGCTGCGTCGGTGGCAGGGGTTTCGCTGGCCGGCGCGGCTTGGCGCACGCGGCGGTGCTCTCGTTCGTCGGGCCGTGGCATCGTTCTGGCGGAAATAGGTCGGGATGGGACGTCTGCCGGGAGTTTCGGCGCAAGCCCTTTGCTATGATAGCCGAGCGCCACTCCGTGGCCGGGTCGCTTTCCCTCGACCTCACCGCAGAGCCCGCCGATGACCACCTTCGTCCAGCCCGCAACAACCCCTCCTCGTGCGAGCGCAACGGCGTCGCGTTCCTGCGGCGGCGCGGATGGCAGTCGCTTTCCTCTGCCCACGGCCGAGATCGAGCGCGTCGCCGCGTCCGTCCTTGCCGCGGCGAAAGCGGGTGGAGCAACCGCGGCGGAGACCGACGTCTCGCAGGCGGTCGGCCAGAGCGTCACGGTGCGTCGCGGCGAAGTCGAGACTGTCGCGTACAACCGCGACAAGGGCATAGGCGTGACCGTCTATCTCGGGCAGCGCCGCGGCCATGCGAGCACCGCCGATTTCTCGGCGGACGCCGTGCAGGCCGCTGTCGCCAAGGCGCTTGCGATCGCCCGCTTCACGGCGGAAGACCCCGCTGCCGGTCTCGCGGACCCGGACCGCCTCGCCCGCGTCATCCCGGATCTCGACCTGTTCGACCCATGGGAGCTGACCGTCGAGGATGCCATCGCGCTCGGCTGTGACGCGGAAGCCGCGGCGCTGGCGGTGGACCGCCGCCTCACCAACACCGAAGGCGCGACGGTCGCCTGGAGCGAATCGGAATTCGTGTATGCGAACACGCACGGCTTCCTCGGCGGCTATCGCAGCACGCGCCACCACATCGACTGCTCCGTCATTGGCGATCCGGGCGACGGCGGCGCCATGCAGCGCGACTACTGGTATACGGCCGGGAGGGGCGCCTCCGACCTGCAGCCGGCCTCGGAGGTCGGACGCATCGCCGGCGAGCGCACCGTGCGTCGGCTATCCGCGCGCAAGCTCGGCACCGTCGAGTGTCCGGTGCTGTTCGAGGCCCCCGAGGCGGCCGACCTCATCGGCGCATTTGTCGGCGCGGTGTCCGGTGGTGCCCTGTACCGGAAGTCCTCGTTCCTGCTCGATTCGCTCGGCCAGCCGGTGTTCTCGTCGAACATCTCGATTCGCGAGGATCCGCACATTCCGCGCGCCCGCGGCAGCGCGCCGTTCGACAACGAGGGCGTGGCCACCGCGCCGCGCGATGTCGTGACCGACGGCATCGTGCGCGGCTATTTCCTGGGCAGCTACTCCGCGCGCAAGCTCGGCATGGTCACGACGGGCAACGCGGGCGGCAGCCACAATCTGGTCGTCGGGCACGGCGACGACGACCTGCCTGCGCTGCTGCGCAGGATGGGTCGCGGGCTCTTCGTCACCGAACAGCTGGGCCAGGGGGTCAATCCGGTGACCGGCGACTACTCGCGCGGGGCCGCCGGATTCTGGATCGAGGATGGCGCCATCGCCTACCCGGTCGAGGAGATCACGATCGCCGGTAACCTCAAGGACATCTACCGCGACATCGTTGCGATAGGACGCGACGTCGATCGGCGCGGTTCGCGGCACACGGGATCCATCCTGGTCGGGCGGATGACGATTGCCGGGCATTAGTCCGCCGAATTCCGATCGCATCCGACATGCTCGAGCCAGCCCTCACCTGGATCCGGTCGCTCAAGGACCCGTTCCGCAGTGCCAATGCGGCAGTGCAGTGGATCACCGCGTTGCCGACGACGGACGCGCTGGCGCTGCAGAAGGAGGCGCTGGAACTCGTTGCGAATTTCCCCGGCGCCAGGCGCGTCGCGGGCTATGCGCAGGCCGAGGCGCTGCTCCGGATCGACGCGCGTTTCGAGCCGGTGCTCGCCCAGCTCGCGCAGCAGTACGCGACGAATTATCAGAAGAGCACCGACGTCGAGTCGCGGCTGTGGCACGCGGTCTTCGATCTGGTCAAGGCCTTTGCGGCCGCATATGGCACGGTACTGCGCGCGGGCTATCCGCGCGCCGACCAGAAGCGCTGGCACGCGCTTCTGCCATGGGTCCTGGTTCGCCTGGTTCACTACAAGGGCATCGACGGCAAGTTCCGGCTGTTCCGCTATGGATCATGGGTCCCGGCGCAGTGGCGCGAATTCCACGAGCTCTACGAGTTCGCGCGCACGCGTGGCTGGCAGCGCAGCGAGCTCGCGTACGGCGCCGGTGTCTTCACACGGCCCGGCGTGTGCGTCGAGCAGGAGTATCTGAAGACGCTGCTGCTCATGCGGCTCGATTCCGGCAACTTCACGCCTGACCAGGTCGAATGGGTGGCGCGGCAGCTCGATGGATGGGCGGCGACCCTGATGCTCGTCCCCCCGCCGGGTGGCGGGGCGAATTTCTTCGTCGACCTGACCGGATCGCAGGGTCTGCGCCGGCAGGACAAGGCGCTTTCGGGTGAGCGCGTGCTGCTGCTCGACGCAGGCCCGGTCTACACCCAGGTCGTCGAGCGCATGCGGTGGCTGCCGGAGCGCGACGACGACACGCCGCGCCCGGACGATCTACCGCCGCGCGAGCAGCGCCTGCTGCTGATGCGGCTCGCTTCGCTCTATGGCCCGGACGCGATCGCCCAGTCGCCCCGCGCTACACGCTTCCAGACGAATGCCGAGGTCCGCGTGGTCGTCGGCTTGGCGCCGCTCATGCGGGCCATCGCCGAAATCGAGCGCCTGCCCGATGCCGCCCGTTCAGCCGGCGTGGCAGCGAGCTATGACGAAATCACGGAGATGGTTGGCACGGGCGCCGGGCCCGAAACGGTCGCGCGCCGGATTCGCGGGGTCATATGGAAGATGGAAGACCGCAGCGAGACCGGATGTCGCCTGACCGCGCCGGCAAAGGAGGCGCCCGCGAAGCTGGGCGAGATCCTCGCGCTCAAGGAAGGCGACACGTGGGCCCTCGCCGTCGTGCGGCGGATGCAGCGGCACCATGCCAACGAAACCACGGTCGGCGTCGAAATCGTCGGCCGGCGGCTGGTGCGGGTGCTGCTGCGCAACTGGGTGACCCCGACCGACGCCGGCCGCGCCGGCGCCGATCGGCCGTTTTTCGGCATCTACCTGCCGGCACACCCCGAAAACCGGCAGATGGCGCAGCGCAGCCTGATCGGCCCCGACGAGCGGTTTGTCACCGGCGGCATGGTGGAGCTCGATACCGGCAGTGCACGCTACCTGATCCGCTTCACCCAGGCGCTCGAGCGGCAGCCCGGCTGGGCCTGGACGCTGTTCTCGGCGGTGCGCAAGCTCACGCCCTGATCGGGCGCTTGGAGACCACGTTTTCTGCGCTCCTGCCGACAGGCGGCCGCGCAGAATACGTGGTCTGTCCCCGGTTCTGCCCGGCTCGGCGGACGTTGATCCAGCTCCACTGGCGTCCCTCCGAATTGGGATAGAATCCCCGCCCAGCAAGCGAACGGCGGACCGGGTGGATCCGGCCGTTGCCATAATCACAGCCACCGGAAGGCGGACACCCTGTCCGGACCGTCAGGTCGCCGGACTTCATCGCAACGAGGAGAGGATTCATGGAACGTCGTTTTTTCCTTAAAGAGGCCGGCGTAGCTGCAGCAGCCGTTGCGCTTGCAGCATGTGGAAAGACTGAAGAGAAAGCGGCGCCTGCCGCCAGTGCTCCGGCACCTGCGGCCGCCCCCGCCGTGGCGACGGGTGGCGGGCAGGTGAAGTGGCGTTGCGCGTCGAGTTTCCCGAAGTCGCTCGACACCATTTACGGTGCCGCCGAGATTGCCGCCAAGACCGTCAGCGACATCACGGGAGGCAAGTTCCAGATCCAGGTCTTCGCGGCGGGCGAGATCGTTCCCGGCCTGCAGGTCGCCGATGCGGTGCAGGCCGGCACCGTCGAATGTGGCCATACCGCGCCGTATTACTATTTCGGCAAGGATCCGACCTTCGCCTTTGGCACCGCCATTCCGTTCGGGCTCAACCAGCGGCAGTACGACGCCTGGTGGTACATGGGCGGTGGCGAGGCCCTGTACAACGAGTTCACCAAGGAATTCGGGATCACTTCCATCCTGTGCGGCAACACAGGCGCGCAGATGGGTGGCTGGTTCCGCAAGGAGATCAAGAGCGTTGCCGACCTGAAGGGCCTCAAGTTCCGCGTCGGCGGATTCGCAGGCCAGGTGTTGACGAAGCTCGGCGTCGTGCCGCAGCAGATCGCGGGCGGCGACATCTATCCGTCGCTCGAGAAGGGCACCATCGACGCGGCTGAATGGGTCGGACCCTACGACGACGAAAAGCTCGGCTTCAACAAGGTCGCCAAGTTCTACTACTACCCGGGCTGGTGGGAAGGCGGTCCCGCGCTGCACTACTTCTGCGGCAGCAAGGCCTACGACGCGCTGTCGCCGGAATTCAAGGCGGCGCTGCACGCCGGATGCGCCGTCGGCAACACCTGGATGATGGCGAAGTACGATGCGCAGAACCCGGCTGCATTGCGGCGCCTGGTCGCGGGCGGCACGCAGCTGCGCCCCTTCTCGAAGCCGATCATGGACGCTTGCTATGCGGCGGCGATGGAGGTGTATGCCGAGACGTCCGCGAAGAACGCGAAGTTCAAGAAGCTGTACGACCACTATACGGCGTTCCAGAAGGAGCAGGTCCTCTGGTTCCGCGTGACCGAGAACACCTACGACGCCTTCATGGCGACGGCAGGCCAGGCCGCGGCGGCAAAGAAATAGCGCCCGCTGTCGTCGCCTGATCGCCTCCAGGCCCCGCCGCGTGCGGGGCTTTTTTCACTTGGCCTTCAGCGCGTCCTCGAGTGACTTGTTTGCCGTCGCGGCGTCGTCTTCCTGTTGCTGCAGCATGTCCTGCAGCGGGTCGCCGCTCTTGCCCGCTTCGCCCTTCGCACCGGGCTCTGCCTTGTCGGTTCCGGGAACCTCGAGCGCAGGCGGGGTGCCCTGGTCGATGGTCGGCAGGTCGATCTGGATCTTGGTCGGGTCGACGGTCGACGCCTCGCCCTTGTAGACCATCACCATTTGCGGGAACGAAATGACGATGCCGATCATGATCACCTGGATGATCACGTACGGCATCGCGCCCCAATAGATCTGCATCGTCGTGATGGGCGCTGTGATCCTGCCGGTGAGCTTGTCGACGTACTCCCTGACCGGCGCGACGCTGCGCAGGTAGAACAGCGCGAAGCCGAACGGCGGATGCATGAACGACGTCTGCATGTTGACGGCGAGCAGCACGCCGAACCAGATTATGTCGATGCCCAGCTTCTCCGCCACCGGGCCCAGCAGCGGCACGACGATGAACGACAACTCGAAGAAATCGAGGAAGAAGGCCAGCAGGAACACCAGGATGTTGACGAAGATCAGGAACCCCAGTGCGCCGCCGGGCAGGTCCGACAACAGGTGCTCGACCCACTTGTGTCCGTCGACGCCGTAGAACGTGAGGCTGAACACGCGGGCGCCGACCAGGATGAACACGACGAACGCCGTGAGCTTGGCCGTCGACTCCATCGCCTGTTTCAGCAGCTTGAGGTCGAGCCGCCGGCGCGCGATCGCCATGATGAGGGCCCCGGACGCGCCCATGGCGCCGCCTTCGGTCGGCGTCGCGACGCCCAGGAAGATCGTGCCGAGCACGAGGAAGATCAGCGCGAGCGGCGGGATCAAAGTGAACGTCACCCGTTCGGCGATCCTGGACAGCAGGCCCATCTTCGTGACGCGGTTCACCACTGCGGCCGCGAACGCAACGCCGACAGCCACGCTCATGCAAAGCACCAGCCGTTCGTCGGTAGGCGCATCCGGCTTGAGTCGGTTGAAATAGAGAAACCAGTAGGCGATACCCGCTCCGGCGGACAATGCCACCAGGATGGCGAGCGATCGCGTTCCCGCCGAGCCGTCCGGCTCGCGGATCGTCCGCGCCTCTTCGGGCAGCGCCGGCACCCACTCCGGCTTTACGAACGACAGGAGCAGGATGAAGCTGGCGTACAGGCAGGCCAGCACGATGCCCGGGATGAAGGCGCCCGCATACATGTCGCCGACCGACCGGCCGAGCTGGTCGGCCATGATGATCAGTACGAGCGAGGGCGGGATGATCTGCGCGAGCGTGCCTGACGCCGCGATCGTGCCCGAGGCGATCCGGCGGTCGTACCCGTAGCGGAGCATGATCGGCAGCGAGATCAGCCCCATCGAGATCACGCTTGCCGCGACGACGCCGGTCGTGGCCGCCAGCAGCGCGCCGACGAAGATCACCGCGTAGGCGAGGCCGCCGCGAATCGGGCCGAAGAGCTGGCCGATCGTGTCGAGCAGGTCTTCGGCCATTCCCGACCGCTCGAGGATCAGCCCCATGAAAGTGAAGAACGGGAATCGCGAGCAACGTGTCGTTCGACATCACGCCCCAGAGCCGCTCCGGCATGGCGCCGAACAGCGAGGGCTGCAGCAGTCCGAGCTCGATCCCGATCAGGCCGAACACGATGCCATTGGCCGCGAGCGCGAACGCGACGGGATAGCCGAGCAGGAGAAACACGACCAGCGCCGCGAACATCAGCGGCGCCATGTTGGCGATCAGGAACGCAGTCATGCCTTCTCACCCCGCTCGCGCAGAATCGCCTCGGCGAGCTCCTTCTCCGCCGCGATGGGGTCGTGCTTCTCGTTCGGATCCGGTCCCTGTCCGCGCAGGTGGGCAACGCAGCTTGATCAGCTGCGAAATGCCCTGCAGCGACAGCAGGAAGAAGCCCACGGGCACCAGCAGTCGTGCGGGCCAGATGACGAGCCCGCCGGCGTTGCTCGACACTTCGTTGATGTTCCACGAGCGCATGAACACGACCCACGACAGGTACATGATCACGAGCGCCATCGGCAGCAGGAAGACCACGGTGCCGAACACGTCGATCCAGGTCTGCGTGCGGTTCGACAGTCGTCCCGCGACGACGTCGATGCGGATGTGCTCGTTGCGCAGCAGCGTATAGCGGCGAGCAGAGCAGGAAGATCGCGGAGAACAGGTACCATTGTGTTTCGAGGAAGGCGTTCGAGCTCACGTCGAATGCCTTGCGGACGATGGCGTTGACGGCGCTGATCAGGACTGCGACCAGCACCAGCCAGATGAGCCCGCGGCCGATGCGCGTGTTGAGACCGTCGATCGCGCGGGAGAAGGCAAGCAGCAATTTCATGGGACCTCCGTTCTGAAGACGGGCGCGATCGCGCTGGATCGCAACCGGCACGCTCGCCGCGCTTTGGCGTCAGGCTCGGGGATTATAGGCGGATTCAATGCCCGGACGAATCCGGGGGAGTGCGTTGCCGGGCGGTCCCGCGCGGGGAGGGCGCGCCGCCCCGGCCGGCCCGCGGCTGCCGTTGCGGCGATGCTAGAATATGTCGTTAACCAAGACTCTCCCGCCGCCATGTTCCACCGTTCGCACATCGTTGCCCAGGCCGACCCGGAGATCTGGGCGGCCATCGCCGCCGAGAACCGGCGCCAGGAAGACCACATCGAGCTGATCGCGTCGGAGAACTACGCGAGCTCGGCCGTGATGGCGGCGCAGGGTTCCCAGCTCACGAACAAGTATGCGGAGGGCTATCCGGGCAAGCGCTATTACGGCGGCTGCGAGCACGTCGACGTCGTCGAGCAGCTGGCGATCGACCGGGCGAAGAAGCTCTTCGACGCCGACTTCGCCAACGTCCAGCCGCATTCGGGAGCGCAGGCCAACCAGGCTGTCTTCTTGGCCGCGCTGAAGCCGGGCGACACGATCCTCGGCATGAACCTCGCCCACGGCGGACACCTGACGCACGGTTCGCCGGTCAACATCAGCGGCAAATGGTTCAACGTCGTCGCCTACGGCCTCCACCCGGAGACCGAGCTCATCGACTACGACGCCGCCGAACGACTGGCGCACCAGCACAAGCCGAAGCTCATCATCGCCGGCGCATCGGCGTATTCGCGGGTGATCGACTGGGCGCGCTTCCGCGCGA
This sequence comes from uncultured beta proteobacterium, assembly GCA_963823215.1. Classification (GTDB taxonomy): domain Bacteria; phylum Pseudomonadota; class Gammaproteobacteria; order Burkholderiales; family Casimicrobiaceae; genus CAIWHR01. The sequence continues at coordinate 201,250 of CAWGKT010000005.1, read as the reverse complement.
TTGCCGACGCCACGGGCGCGCTGCTGATGGTGGACATGGCGCACTACGCAGGTCTCGTCGCGGCCCGACGTCTACCCGACGCCCGTCGGCATCGCCCATTTCGTGACCAGCACCACGCACAAGACGCTGCGCGGACCCCGCGGCGGGCTGATCCTCGGCAACGCCGAACAGGAGAAGGCGGTGAATTCCGCGGTCTTCCCGGGACTGCAGGGCGGGCCGCTGATGCACGTGATCGCGGCCAAGGCCGTCGCATTCGGCGAGGCGCTCGGCAAGGATTTCCGCCATTATCAGCAGCACGTGCTGGAGAACGCGCGCGTGCTGTCCACGGTGCTGCAGGAACGCGGGCTGCGCATCGTGTCCGGCGGCACCGACTGTCACATGTTCCTCGTCGACCTCCGCGCGAAGAAGATCACCGGCAAGGACGCCGAGGCGGCGCTTTCGAAAGCGCACATCACCTGCAACAAGAACTCCATTCCCAACGACCCGGAAAAGCCCTTCGTCACATCCGGGATCCGGCTCGGCAGTCCGGCGATCACCACGCGCGGCTTCACCGAGCTCGAGAGCGAGGAGCTCGCGCACCTGATCGCCGACGTGCTCGACGCGCCCGGCGACGACGTTGCACTTGCCCGTGTGCGTGCGGGTGTCGGCGCGTTGACGAAGAAGTTTCCAGTCTACGGATGATGAGATGATGAGCCCCTACGCTCACTATGTTCGCTGCCCCCCGCGGGGGCGCTCAGCGCCCTTTCGGGCGGGCGCTGACCGCCGGCCATGAAGTGCCCGTTCTGCGGCAACACCGACACCCAGGTCATCGACTCGCGCGTCTCCGAGCCCGGCGGCTCGATCCGCCGCCGCCGCCGCTGCGTGAGCTGCACCAAGCGCTTCACCACCTACGAGACCGTCGAGCTGCGGCTGCCGCAGGTGGTCAAGACCAACGGCACGCGGTCCGAATTCGACGTCGCGAAGGTGCGCAACGGCTTTCAGCGTGCGTTGCACAAGCGCCCGGTGCCCACCGAGTTCGTCGACCAGGCCGTCGACCGCGTGGTCGCGCGGGTGCTGGCGCTGGGCGAGCGGGAGATCGCGTCGCGGCAGGTCGGCGAGATGGTGATGCAGGAGCTCTACGTGCTCGACAAGGTCGCCTACATACGCTTCGCGTCGGTCTATCGCAGCTTCCAGGACGTGTCCGACTTCCACGACGCGATCAAGGAAGTCGAGGCGCCGGGCAAGCGCGTGCGGAAGTACGCGGACTGCGGTCAGACGCGTCTCCGGCACGCCGCGACTGTCGCGGCTCGTCCGACGGTTCGATGACCGCGTTCACCGACGCCGACCGCGCGCACATGGCGCGCGCGCTCGTGCTCGCCGAGCGCGGCCTCTACACGACGACGCCGAATCCGCGGGTCGGCTGCGTGATCGTCAAGGACGGCGCGGTGATCGGCGAGGGCTGGCACGAGCGCGCGGGCGAGGCGCACGCCGAGGTCAACGCGCTGGCGGATGCGAGTGCGCGCGGGCACGACCCGCGCGGCGCCACGCTCTACGTGACGCTCGAGCCGTGCAATCACGTCGGGCCGCACGCCGGCCTGCACCGATGCCGTGATCGCGGCGGGCGTCGGGCGCGTGGTTGCCGCGATGGCCGATCCCAATCCGGAGGCCGCGCACGGCGCCGCGCGGCTGCGCGCCGCCGGCATCGCCGTCGAAGTCGGCCTGCTTCGAGGACGAGGCGCGCGAGCTCAACATCGGCTTCGTGTCGCGGATGACGCGCGGGCGCCCCTGGGTGCGGATGAAGGCGGCCGCGAGCCTCGATGGCCGCACCGCGCTCGCCGTCGGGCGAATCGCAATGGATCACCGGCGAGGCCGCGCGCGCCGACGGCCACCGCTGGCGCGCGCGCGCCTGCGCGGTCCTCACCGGCATCGGCACCGTGCGGCAGGACGATCCGCAGCTTACCGTGCGCGCGATCGAGACATCGCGGCAGCCGCGACGCGATCGTCGTCGACCGGCATGGCGAGACGCCGCCGACGGCGAAGGTGCTCGCCGGCGCCGGCGCGCTGGTCGTGACGGCCGGCGAGCGCAATCCGCTCTGGCCGGCCGGCGTCGAGGTGCTGGTGCTGCCGGACGCAGATCGGCCGCGTCGATCTTGCCGCGCTGATGCGGGAGCTGGGCGCGCGCGGCATCAACGAACTGCACGTCGAGGCGGGCGGCAAGCTCAACGGCGCGCTGCTGGCGGCGGGCGTGGTCGACGAGCTCCTGCTCTACCTCGCGCCTTGCCTTTTGGGCGATCCCGCTCGTGGCATCGCCGAGTTCAGGGACGGCCTGCCGCGGCTTGTCCGATCGCGTCGCGCTGACGCTCCACGACGTGGCGCGCGTTGGCGATGATTTGCGCGTGCTGGCGCGCGTCGTACCCACGGGGATCTGATGTTTACAGGAATTGTGCAGGCGGTCGGGCGCATCGCTGCCACTGAAACGAAGGGCGACGGCCTGCGCATCGCCGTCGATATCGGCATGCGCGATGTGGCGGACGTCGCGGTGGGCGACAGCATCGCCATCAACGGCTGCTGCCTGACCATCGTCGAGGTCAACGGCTCGACGCTTTCCTTCGATGTTTCCGCGGAGACGTTGCGCTGCACGATCGGGCTCGATCGCGTCGGCGACGTCAACCTGGAGCTCGCCTTGCGCCTGGCCGACCGGCTGGGTGGGCACCTGATGACGGGGCACGTCGACGGCGTGGGCGCCGTGACGCGATTCGACGCGGTCGCGGGCGATGCCGGTGGCAGCTGGCTGCTCGAGATCGAAGCGCCGCCGGAACTCGCGCGCTTCATCGCGGCGAAGGGCTCGATCGCGGTGCACGGCGTCAGCCTGACCGTGAACGGGGTTGCCGGGTCACGCTTTCACGTGAACCTGATCCCGCACACGCTGGCGGTGACGACATTCGGGGCGCTCAAGGTTGGCGCGCGGGTGAACCTCGAAGTGGATCTCGTCGCGCGGTACGTCGCGCGGCTGCACGAAGGCTGATTGCCGAAACCGTTGTCGGCAAGCAAGGCCGGGTCGAGACGCCGAGCCCGAGGGGGTCGACTCCCGCGCGCATTATGGTAATATGGTAAGGGAGTAATGCGGAAAGGATCCAGATCATGCCGGCCATTTCGAAGATTACGGCCAAAGGGCAGACTACCGTGCCGCGGGAAGTCCGGAAAGCGCTCAGCAGCAAGCCTGGCGATCTGATCGCCTGGGAAGTCGAGTCCGATGGACGCGTTGCGGTGCGGCGAATACAGCCTCTGGACATGGAATATCTCGAGGCGGTCCAACGCACGCTGAGCGAGTGGCATACGGCGGAAGACGACAAGGCCTATGCCAAGCTTTGAGCGCTTCGAGGTCGTGCGGATACCGTATCCGTTCACCGACCGGCAGTCCGAAAAGAACCGGCCGGCACTCATCGTTTCCGACAGGGCGGCCTTCAACCGTCCCGCTGGCCACAGCGTGATGGCGATGATCACGTCGGCTGGCCACGCACCATGGCCGCTCGACGTCGCGATCACCGACCTCAAGAGCGCCGGACTGCCGGCACCATCCATCGTGCGCTTCAAGCTGTTCACGCTCGACCACCGTCTCGTCCGCGGGAAGCTGGGGCGGCTCACCGAGAAGGATAGGGCGAAGCTGCAGAAGGCGCTGCGGATGCTGCTGCCGTAGCCGTCCTGCTTCCCGACGCCGATCGCCTGGGCGGGACACCTGATGACGGGGCACGTCGACGGTGTGGGCGCCGTGACGCGGTTCGACGCGGTCGCGGGCGATGCCGGCGGTAGCGGGATTCTAGAGATCGAAGCGCCGCCGGAACTCGCGCGCTTCATCGCGGCGAAGGGCTCGATCGCGGTGCACGGCGTCAGCCTGACCGAGAACGGGGTTGCCGGGTCACGCTTTCACGTGAACCTGATCCCGCACGCGCTGGCCGTGACGACGCTCGGGGCGCTCAAGGTTGGCGCGCGGGTGAACCTCGAAGTTGATCTCGTGGCGCGGTATGTTGAGCGACTGGCGAGCTATCGACAGGATCGATTCGCAAAGCAGGGGTCACGGACGGCCGCGCAAGTGCCCAATGTCACAGGCTGCAGCCATCCGTTGCCGGACCTCGCGCAATCGCCAGACGCGCAACTGCAAAGATCTCCATCCCGAAACCGCGACCTCGTGAATCGGCGCGTCGCCTCAACTCGCCAGATGGCACGTCATCCGACGGTTGTCAGATGTACGTCTCAAGCGGGAGGTGCCGTATTGTACTGCTGCGCCATGGCGGTCTTGCTTTGTGCCGACAACAGCAACACGACTGCCGGGGCTGCGACGGCCAAACGGCCGGACGTCTTGAGGAATTCCCGGCGCGCGTCCTGCCCGCTGAATTTGCTTTCGCTTTGCGATTTCACGTCGGAGTGATTCGTAGCCATTGTTTGATCCTTCACCAGTTGGGTCAAGAAACGGATCACCCTGCGGTCATCCGGCGCAGCTAACCATTCCTAGCAAGAATCATGCTGGTCATAATATCTACCAATTAATCAATACATTAAATATTTTCTTCCACAAAAATCGAGAAAGGCAATCCTCAGGATGTAAAGAGCATCGACAGTTCATTGGGGGTTGCACGGGACAACGAAGTCGCTAAACATTTGATTTCTTAAAGACACGAGTCACGCGAGAACGCGAGGGCGGGAAACTCCCTGGAACGGGTCCGGGGGGGTCAGCTTTCGGAGTGTAAGGCGGATCGACAAGTCGTCCCCAAGGGGTTCGTCCGCAACCGTAGGGACTCGATGCATTTTGCAGCCAACCCGCTTCATCTTTGCCCGCGTGCCTGCCGAGATGGGGCGACCGCGAGCGCCTCGGCGATCAGCCGCTGCGGTCGAATACCGACCGGACTGCAGCGACCGCCTCGTCGATCGATCCATAGCTCAAAATGTGACACGGGATCCTGGAGATCCATTCGACCATGGCGTCGACCTTGGCGGCATCAAGAGGCGAGGAGACGACCATACACTCGTCCATCAGGTGCTTGAGCGCATCGAATTTCGAAAGTGGAACCAATGAGGCTGCCGCCCCCAACGTGAATCGCGGGAAGACGAGGGCCGCAACAGGGCGGGGTTCATCGCTTGCGGGACGGCTTTCGGGGGGAGGCGGCATGTAGGCAACCCGCTTGCCATCGCCCCGAAGATGCACCTGGAGTCCACGCAAACCTGGGAATCGGTCGGCAAGCGCGGCGATGCCCGAATCCTTGATACAGATCGCCAACGGCACCGGGAACACGTTGAAGCTGCCTTCCTGAAGCAGTGCAACTTCATCGGAGAAGTACGTGAATCCGGCGTGCACCAGCGATGCGGTCAGCGTTGATTTTCCGCTTCCGGGCGGCGCCGGCAGCAAGATGCACTTGGATTCGTCGCCGATCACGCCCGCGTGAATGTTCAGAAAGAATTCATGATCCCTTACCGCCGTATCCCAAACCAGTGATTTCACGATCGGTGCAAGTTCGGTAATAGAGCCACAATCGGCAAAGACCTCGCGATCCCGATAGACGATCAGGCGATCCGCTGTCTCCAGAATATCAATCGCCGTCTCGTCCGACGACGATTCTCGAACTTCCAGGTGCCCAACGACGGGGTGCACGATCCGTGCCTGCGCATCGCTCGAAAAGCGCAGACAGAACCGGGAGCTGAGGATTCGATAGTGCCGTTGCTCGATGATGCTTGTTTGACGCCACGGGGGTTGAGTATTCTGCGGGGCAGCCGCCGGGGCGGTTGGACCATCGTCGGGAGCCGGCAACGCGCCACCCAGGAAGCGTTTTTGGCCCCATTCGGCGAGCGCGGCGGCCACGAATTGCTCGCTACGCTCGGCATCCAGGCCATACATTTGTCGCAGGGCTGCGCTGGTCGCGGGCGCATCATGTCCCTCTTCAAGAAGGCTCCAAATCACTGCCGCAGTGGTATTGAGGAGATGCAGTTCCTGCGTTGCCTCGGAAAACAGGATGCCTGCACCGTCGAGATAGAAGAGGTGCATCCCGGCCGCGGGTTTCTCGCTCGGATTCATACGGTGTTGTCCGGGATCGCAGTGTGCGGGCGCCGCCACCAGCGCCCCTTGGTCAACCGCCACAATGGCAAGAGCAGGTAGTCATGGACGAGCTTGACCGCCACGTAACCGAAGCGCATCGAGTCCGGGAGCCTGATCATCCGATAGTGGACGAACTGCGGCGTCGTAACCGTCCGCCACACATACCGAACACGGTCGCCGATGCTCTCTCTCGACTGCAGGTGATAGCGCGACACATGATGCACCGAGCCGACGGCACCCGCCGGCCCGAACAGATGGCCTTTGCTCTGTCGCACCAGCCACTGGCACGTTGGGTCCTGCTTGATCGCGGAGGATACGACCGGAGGGAGCGAGCTCGAAAAGAGGTCATGGGCAAGAGCCAGGCCCGGCAATATCATGCGGCGGGCCCCGCACGCCCTGGCGCGCTCCATCAGGGCGGTCCAGTCGAGTGCGGGGTGGCGGTGAATCAATGCCGCGACATCGGCAACCCAAAGCAGCCGCCACCACTTTTCCTTGCTTCCGTGCAGGCAGGCGGTGAGAAGCGCGTCCTCGGGCGAGAGCGACCGCAAGACACGACCGGCGACGCCAAGCGGGCGGGCTCGGCTCCACAGATCGTTCGTGTCGAGATCCACGGCCAGTGCACGTGGCACAAACGCCCAATGTGGCTCCACTGTGGTTCGCCCGTTGGCGAGCAGGATAGCCTGACCGTAGGTCTCGTAGCTCGCCATCATGACCCGAGGCGGAAGGTCTTCATCAAGGCGGTACCCGAGGCGGCCCAGTGCCGCGACGGTACGGACCATGTCCTGCTTGTGGACCAGGACGTCGATATCCCGGCTTGGCCTCATCGTTGGACTTGCATGGGCGAGCACGCCGAGCGCCGGGCCCTTGAACGGCAGGGCAGGGATATCGTCGGCCGCCAAGACGTCGAGAATGTCGAACAGATGCGCAACAAGGTCCAACCCCTGCACGTCCGCGCGCTCGAGATAGATGCCGGCGGCGGCGAGGATGTCCTCTGGCACTTCGCCCGCTGGCAGACCGCGCAGGCTGCGACACAGCAGCCCGGCCACCCCATGATGCAAGGCACTTTGGACCATCGCTGTCCAATCCACCTCGGGACCGATGGTTGCTGGCATCCACGGCAACGGATCCCAGTCCCGTCTGATCAGACGAAGCAGAAGAGCATCGACGGCCGTCAAAGACGGGGCTTGACGATCAGGCGCGATCATTTCATCCGTCAACGCGTTGTTCGATCGTGCGGGCGACACGAATGGTGTCGACGGCGCGCGGCCGCACGAAACCTGATGCTCGGGAAGCCGACATCGGAGCGCCATCCGGCGCCCCAATGACATGGGTGGTCAGTCGCGATTCAGGAGCCGCCAGGATACCCGGTGCTTGAGACTCAGGCCACCGGCAAGTTTGACGCCGAAGCTGAAAACCTGTCCAGAACCGGCCGGTCCGCCCTTGGCGACGCTGGTCGTTGTGACCTGAAGGCGCACGTCCCCGCTACTGCTTTGGATCAGAGCAACACCCGAAATGCCGCCGATGTCGATGCTCGGCACAACCGCCCCGCCGGCGGATTGAAGCACTGAGGCGCCGGTAGTGAAGTCGCGCGCGTACAGCGCAGATGTCAGATCGCCCAGACAGGGGTCGTTCTGCGACTTGGAAAATGCGAAGACGACGGTTTGCACGTCCGCATAGACATCAGTGTTTATCATCTGATCGATGGCCGGTGATCCATCTTTGTTGACCGCGTCCTGGTACCAGCCGCGTCCGCGCCCCATAATCGGACCGGCGAACCCGTCAACGGTGGTTCCACTGACGGCCCTGAGGTCGCCGCGCGTGTAGGGCGGCGTTGGTGCCGCATCGGCAGTGGTCAGGGTGCCGTCCCGGATCACGTACAGCGTGTTGGTGATCGCATTGCCCTTGATGTCGTCCGGCCCGAGCAGCCTGCCGGTGCCGACGAACAGGTAGCGGTCGACGTTGTTGTTCTGGTCGATCTCGATGCGGACGCCGGTCGTGATCGGTTGCACGTTGCCGTTGCCGTCCCTCAATTCGGCAATTTTTTCGGCGTTCAGACTCCAATTGGTATCGTCGGACAGGTCGAAACGCCAGACATTGCCCTTGAGGTCGCCGCCGTAGGCCTGCAGCGCATAGGGGTCCTTTCGGCTCGACGTAAAGGCACGGATCGTCGATAAGCCGCTGGGATCGGCGTCGGATCCAACACCGGTCGAAAAGGTATGGAGCAACTCTCCGTTGGTCGGGTTGAGGACGAAGAGCTTGCCGTCGCCGCCCTTGTTGTTGTACCCGGACACAACCAGCGCCACCCATCCGAAACGCTTGGTCTTGACCAGCGTCGGCGCGTCGTAAACATAGCCGAGACTCTCGAAGCCCGGGTCCTTGAAGGTCTTCTCCCACAGCACGCGACCCGAGGACGCGATATCCGTTTCCTTCTCGCTCAGCGCCACCGGTGTCGTCACGTCAAGTGCATAGACTGCGCGCCCACCTGCGCCGAGGCCGCCGACCAGCATCGTGTGCCAATCGCTGCTGCCCGCAGTCGGCGGGGTCTTGGTCTTGGTGTAGGCGAAATCGACGTCCCAGATGCGCGGCGTGGCGTTGACGTAGAATTTGTGATCGAAACGTGGCAAGAGGCCCATGTGATAACTGAGCGCACCGAGCTGAAAATCGGCCGCCGGCTTGCCAGTGCCGTTCGGATCCTCGGTGCTGAAGAGCGCCTTCGGAACATAGGCCCAGGCCTCCTTGCCGGCGTCGGCCAGGCTGGTGGAGTCGACAAACGCGTGCAGCATGCCGTCATTGGCGCCAGCGTAGACCATGGGCGTGCGCCCGCTCTTTGCCGCCGCGAACTCCTTGTAGCCCGGTTGGGTATCGGTATAGGGCTGGCTCGGCACACCGACGGGCACCGCGCCCGAGTAGACGATGTCGCCAAGTGCGTGCGCGCGTATCCGGAAGTTGGTCTTGCCGACGCCTTCATTGGACTTGTCGCCGCGTAGAAAGTTGAGCACGTCCTGCTCTGAAGGCGCGGAGGTCGGAAAATAGTTAACCCAGCCGGCGTTGAGCGATGCCTGCTGCGCGGCGGAAAGGTCATGCACGTCTCGAAACGGAACCACGACGTTGCTTGAATCGTTGACCGTCAGGATCCGGCGGTTATCAAGCCATCCCGTGCCAAGTACCTGTTTATCGAGTTGGTCCGAGGCCGACCACAGGGGCTTGTTGATCGGGTTTCCGTCTATGTCGGCGGGCAGGGCGCCGGTTACCGGGTCGAGGGCGTATTTCTTGACGTCCCCCGACCACTGTGAGTCGTAGTTCGCCAGGTAGCCATAATTCTTGGTTGTCGATATTTGCGCTCCCGCGAGCGCGATGGCGGTGCCGGTACCGCTGGGACCGGTGAAGTCGGACAGCGCGCTTACGACGCTCTCCGCCAGTTGCTGCGCGTCGTCGGCGTTGAAGAACTTGCCGCGGCTGTTGAGCGCGGCGTGCCAGAGGTCGTCGATTGCATCGGGACCCCCACCCCCGCTCGGCGTTGCGGGCCAGTTCGCTGGGCCGGATTTGATCGCATCGATGCCGGTAGGGTAAACGATGGTCCCCTGGGCGCCGATCGAGAGACCATAGAGCGTGACGTGCTGCCACGGTGCGATGGTGTCCTTGACGTCATTAGGGCGATCGTCTACACCAAAGGTCGCAGAACGCAAGTCGGTGATCCAGTACTTCATCGCAAGGTCGGCGAGCGTGTTGCTGGTCGCCGTCGGCCCCTCGTAATAGGGGCGCGGAAACGCGCTTCCGGGCGTGAAGCCCGGGACCGGGAGCGGTGACGAGGCGGGGACGCCGACGGTCCCGTCCCAGTCGCCGACACTGCTTGTCAACGCCGCGTTCCAGTAGCCGTCGGTCGACAGCAGGTGGTAGTTTGGCTGGCATCGTCCCGTCGTGGCGTCGAGCGGTTCGGCGGCGCCCGGGAGACCCGACGCCGCGAAATTTCCGGAAAAGTATTCGCCGATGCGATAGACGGCATTCGGCAGCGGCGTGCCCTGATCCGGTTTCGCCGCGTAAAATCTGCTGAACCAATCGCGCTTGTGGTTCAGGTCGAAAGGCTTTATGTTGAGAAACCCGGCAGTTGCGCTGCCATTTTCCCAAAGCGTGTGGAAACCGACGCGCGCGTTCTGCTCGCTCAACGCGGAAAACGCAATGCCGCCGGCTGTCTGCATCGCCAGCACCCGGGTCCGGTTGAACGCGTACCACTTGGCGAAGTTCGTCATCTGCTGCGCGTAGTTCGCCGATGCTGGCGCGATGTCGACGCGTGTGAAGGCTGTCGGGTCGAACGCGGCGCCGCTGGTGGCGCTGGCCGAATAGCGCACATACTTGTAGGTCACGGCATCACGGCGCGTGCCGCACGTGCCCGTGCCCCAGCCGGCGGCATCCTTGTTGTCGCAGAACCAGACGCTGCTTATCGTGTAGTAAAACGGATACCCGTAGGCGGTGACTGGGTTCGTGAATCGACATGTTTCACCGGCGTTGCAGGTCTCGCCGGCGTTCGGATAGTTGTAGCCGGCAACCATCACAGGCGTTGTGATGACGCCGATCGTGGTCCGAAGATACGTGCGGCCATTGCGGCGGCACACCGATCCATCGCCGTCCGCAGTCAGATAATCGGCACCGGTTAGAGGCGAGCCGGTGCTTCGGCACCAAAGGGTGTCGGGGAAGCCGGGCCAGGGACCATTGTCCGACGGCGTGCTCGAGGGGACGCACAGCGCAGTCGTGGCCGGACTCACGCAACCCGTCGTCGACGTCGGAGCGAGATTGATTGTCGCGCTCGCATTGGGGTTCGGGTCCGCCAAGCCGGCGTTCGGGTAACCGCCAAAACCGTTCATGTAAACGCTGGTCCATGGTCCGATGCACCCGATGACGCTGCCCTCGCATGGAAGTTCCTTGCCGTCGGCCGTCCTGCCCACCGCATAGGTAATCGAGGGGTTGTAGTAGATCTTGTTGAAATCGCTGCTGCGAAGCGGGGGGTCGATTTGACGATAGGGCGTGTAGGGCCCGGGAGATGGCAGCGAACCGATATTGACCCCAGCTGTCCCCCCGCATTGTCGATTGTCGCGACAATAGGGCTGCGGCCAGACGGTCCAGTCCGGAAGATAGTCCCACAGCATGCTGCCCGAGTCGTCGAGCGTGAACATGATGTTGGGCTTGACCGGGTTTAGGCTCTGCAACGGAATCTCGGCCAGGACCGTCGGCGCCGCATACACGCCCAACGGCTGCAACACCAGCGCCGCGGCCACGACGGCGGCGCAGAATCTGCGGAAGGCGGAGGGACGGGACGAATTCATGGTGCTGCTCCTGGGAAACCGTGGGTGGCGCTCGGGCTACTGAAGAATCGCCTGCGCATACGCCACTGTGTTGCGAGGGCCGTCGACGCGGACCGTGACGCGGAAGTACGCGCCGCCGGTGCGAGTGAGGGCCTCGTAGTGTTGTGTTCCCGCGTCCGCACCAAGCGCGGCGGAGGAAAGATTGCAGTTGTCGCCAAACGCCGGGCCGGGGTTGGCGCACATGCGTTCGATGACGTAGTAGCTCTTGTTGTCGGCGTTGTCGACCGGGACCGATGCAGTGAGGCTGGCGGCTGCAGCCTTCGTCGTCAGTACGGCTGGAATCTCGGGAATCGGAGCGTTGGTCGGCAAACAGCCCGTCCCCGCGTCGTTCCGCACGCAGGCGAAATAGTTCTCCGCCGGAAGATCCGCCTTCGTGTCCGTAATCGCAGGGGTCGACAGGGTCAGATCGGCGACCGGGTTGAACAGCCTGTCGATGGCCTGCTCGATGCTGCGGTCGACCGCGGCAGCCGCCGCCTGCTTGAATGCGAGATTGCCGGCGACGATGGTCGCCGTGTCAGCCGACCGGATGAGCGCGATGCCGGCGAGGCTCAACGCCACCATCACCAGCAGCGCAATGAACAGCACGACGCCGCGCTCCGAATGGGGAAGCGATAGGCCCGCAGGTGCGTGCAGCGAACGAAAGTGACCGATATTCATGATCCGTTCCACAGTGCGTTGCGAAGAGGGACGATGGTTTCGAGCACCTTGTAGCGGTAGTGCTGGTCATCGCCGGCAATGGGCATCGACACAATGCCAGCGCCGTCGAACATCGTCAGCGGTGCGGTGGTGACCGGGTCCTTCTCGTATTGCGCGCTGCGCGTGACGATCGCGATGCGCACGGCACGGATTTGTCGCAGTGTCGCCAGTGGCTGGGTCGGCAGAGTGGCGGATGTCCAGACGCCGGCGGTGGCGTCCTGCCACGCGTCGATCGCTCCGTCGTTGTCCGTATCGAGGCCGTACTGTGCCTTGAGATTGACGACGTCGTTGATGATGGGGCTCACGGGACCGTCCGTCGGCAGCCGGTTCTGCGTGCGCAGGGTTCGGCCAGCCGTGTCGACCGTGTACTCGATGCGCCCCATCGCAGCGGGCCGGCCGAGATTGACGAGCGTCGCGTTGGCGGCGCCATAGCTGACGCCAAGGTTGCCTCTAACCGGTGTGTGCGTGAGCGTCGCGAAACCGGTGAGGGCGTCGACGGCAACGCCACCAGCATTGATTGTCGATAACGTGCAGTTGCCTCCCTGCACGGCTACGATCACATCGGTCTTGTTCGGGTCGACCGGATCGGCGCTGAAGCCGACGGGTCCGGGAACCACGTATGGCTGAGCCGTGGTTGCGGTCTGCTTGAATTGCACTGGCGTCGACAGCGCACTCGATCCGCCGTAGAGCACCGTGATCGTGTCCGGATCGCCGGCGCTGGCACCTGCATCGATCAGGACCGGAATCGGGCGCAGCATCGCGCACGTATCGAGGCTCGCCGCTGCCGACGCGATGCCGTTGCCGGCCATGGAGAGATCGCGGCCCAGCACGTACATCCCGAAACTCGCGTTCTGCTGCGCGTCGCTGCCGGCGGTTATGGTGCGCTTCTGGCCTTCGCTGATCTCGTAGACCTGATAGATGACAAGCACCAGAAGCATCGCGATGATGATGCTGATCATGATCTCGATCAGCCCGACGCCGCGGTTCAGTCGCATCCGGCTGCGTTCGCTCGTGTTCATGGTCCCGTCCGGTTCTTGCCGATTTGCGCGGTCATCAAGTGTTGGTGCTTTTCGGTTTCTCCGGGCATCTGCCAGAAGACCGTGACCACGACCGTCCGGCTTTCGGGGGAAAGGCCGGCCTGCGTCAGGTCGACTGTGGGCGGATAGGTGGCCGCCGAAGGCAGCAGGGCTTTCGCCTTGTCTTGCCAGTCCGTGAGCTTCGCGCCGCCCGAGCCGAATTGCGTGTCCATCTGCGTGGCGGTCATCGTCCACATTTCGGCGATCATCGCGGAGGCAAGATTCGCCGCTTCCGATCGATAGCGGGCGTCGTTGGTGATACGGATCGAGCTTCCGAGCAGACCGATCAAGCCGAGGACGCCGAAGGAGAAGATGAGGATCGCGATAAGCGCTTCGAGCAGATAACTGCCGTTTTGCCGGCCAGGCGCGTTTTGCGCAGACAATGACTCGAGGTTTCATGTCAACAGGCCCTCGGATCGGGAGGCACGACTGCCGTTAGCGCGGGGTCGGGGTCGCACAAACGAAGGCCACGCGGTTTGCCCGCTGCCGGTGGATTCGGATCGTCGACGATGATGCGCAGCGGGCGGGCTTCGCCGGCCACGATGGAGTCGATGTCGATCTGCCGAATGTGGTCGTCAGGGTCCGCAGGATCGATGTCGATCCGCCCGAGTCCGGTGAACGTGACCGACAGCTTGCCGGCAGGCGCGAGCGTGATCTTGGTGTTCGGGCCGGCTTCCTTTTTCGAGTATCTCCTGGATCGTCTTCTCGGACCCCGTTGTCGTCGAGGACCCAGAATTTCCAGTCGGCGCCGGTGGCGCTGGCCAGTTCGAAGGTGACCTTTCGGTTGCGGTTCGCCGCCTCGGTGGTCGCCGCGCGCAGGCCGTTGATGATCGATTCGCTGGTCGAGCGGATCTCGCTGTTGCGCAGGAACGTGTGAACGACGGCACGCCGAGCAGGAGCAACAGCGCGGCGATCACCAGCGCGACCATGAGTTCGATCAGCGTGAAGCCTCGCGGTCGTGGTCGTGCTTGCACGGTCATGTCAGCAATCCCCGTTCTTCCGGCTGATCCAGCACGTGTTGGGACTAGGGGCGGTCCAGCCCGTTTTCACCCCCGTCGTCGCGCGTACGTTGGCCTCATTGACCGTGAAGACGAAGCCGGCCATGCTGCCGGTGCCTGTGGCGGTGACCGTGTAGGTTGTTGCAGTCAACGCGCAAGTCGTCGTGAAAAACTTGGCGGAGGCCGGCAGGTAGATCTTTCCGGCCGGAGCGGGCCCCGACGCGTTGGCAATGCACGAGCCCGGATAGGCCCGATTGTCCAGGAAGTATTGTTCGAGCCGCGATCGCATGTCGACGAGGTTCGACTTCGCCTCGACAAGCCGGCTGCGTGTCACGTAGTCGAAGTACTGCGGCATCGCGACCGCCGCCAGGATCGCGACGACGGCGACCGTGATCATGACTTCGATCAGCGTGAATCCGGCCAGATTGTGATTTTTGATGGTGCGCGCCTTCATCGTGGGATCCCGTTTCGGACGAGCGTATCGTAGGACGGCGATTTCCCCGTAGCAAACGATCCCCGACTAACGGGCCCTGCGCCAGAATGGACGGCCGATCGTTTGCGCGCGATTTTTTTGCGGGTTTGCGCGCCGCGCGATGACATCGGCATTACAGCGATCGCGGCTCGCAGTCGCGCGTGTTCGAGTTTCGACTGAAGAGTACGATGCAACCCATTGTCGCAGCAAAGCATTCGGTATCACGGACAAAGGATGCTGGTCCTTTCCGTGCGTACGCGACCGCTGTTCGCGAGCACCACGCGCAGCGCGCGCTGGCCGCTGCGGCAGAGCGTGAAGGTGCCCATCTGCAGCGCGCCGTTCAGCATGCGCGCCTGCCCGAGGCTCGTGTACGAAACGTAATCGTCGAGCGGCCGGTTCGCCTCGACCGTGATGCCGTTCGGCGCGCGACCCTCGATGCCGAGCAGCGGCTCGTCGGCGTCGATGCGGCCGTCGTGATTGACGTCCGCGAACACGACGAAGCCGGCATCCCAGCGGCCCTGGTCGGCGCAGTGCTGTCGATCCGCCGACTTGCATAGGTTGACGCGATGCCCGCGCCGGATCGCTTCGGTGCGCGCCCGCGTCATGCTCTCGGCGAGGTGCCTGGCATGGTTGGCGAGCTGGTAGGCGGCAAGCCAGTCGTGAAAGGCCGGAGCCGCCATGGTTGCCAGCAAGCCTGCGATGGCGAGCGCGACGACGAGTTCGACGACCGTGAACGCCCTGCGGCGCGCGGGTGGCGTTGCTCCCGTGCGGCATATAGCCCGGTGCGCGCGAGAGCGCGGCGGCGCAAGCCTGGCGTTGGCAGCTCGCTTTTCGGAGGCTGGCATGAAGAGTGGCGGCATCGGTGGCCGGCGTGCAGCGCCGGTACGCCAGCGTAGGTCTGGCCATGCGCGACCGGAATGCTGCAAACGGCCTAAGCCAGACGTGCAATGGCGCGCGGCGGAGTGCGACACCGCGCGCCCCTTGACGAACTGTATTTGAGGTCTAAGATATTGAGACTGCAAAGAACGAGGATCGATCGTTGCGAACCCCTAGGCGTACTGCCGCTGCCGCCGGAGCGGACGGGTTGGCCGGACCGGCGCGACGCGCCCGGCGCGGGCCCCGCGCGAATGCGCCGATGCCGACGCTTTCCGCTGCGGCGATCCCCGCCGCGGCTGATCTCGAGTCGCGCGTCCACGGCGATCATCACGAGACGCTGCGTCTCTGGCTGCGCCTGCTCACCTGCACGCTGACGATCGAGGGCCGCGTGCGCACGCAGCTGCGCGAGCGTTTCGCGACGACACTTCCGCGCTTCGACCTGATGGCGCAGCTCGAACGCAATCCGAAGGGCCTCAAGATGGGTGAGCTGTCGCGCCGCCTGATGGTGACGGGCGGCAACGTCACCGGCATCACCGATCAACTGGTCGCCGAGGGTCTGGTGCGGCGCGAGCCGATTGCGGGAGACCGCCGCGCGTACGCGGTGCGACTCACCCGCAAGGGCAAGCAGGCGTTCGACGCGATGGCGGTCGAGCACGAGGCTTGGGTCGAGGAGCTGCTGTCGGGCCTCACGCGCGCGGAACGCAGCCGTCTATTCGCGCTGCTCGGCCGGCTCAAAACGAGCATCCATGAGCGCGCCGTGCCGTCCCAGGAGCGCATTGCTCCCTCGCGGAGGAAACGCGCGCAGCGCCAAGGAAGCGCCGATGAACGCGACGCCGCTGTAGCCCGGGCGACGAGGGAGAAAACGGCATGACGATGACGCACCACCTGCGACCATTCCGCGATTACGGCGCGAACCACTTCCGCTGGCAGGTCGACGCCGACGCGCGCGTCGCGACGATCACGCTCGACCGCCCCGACAAGAAGAATCCGCTGACGTTCGATTCGTACGCGGAGCTGCGCGACCTCTTCCGCGGCCTGGTCTACGCGAACGACGTCAGGACGGTCGTGATCCGCGGCGCCGGTGGCAATTTCTGCTCGGGCGGCGACGTCCACGAGATCATCGGCCCGCTGACCCGGATGACGATGCCGGAGCTGCTCGCGTTCACGCGGATGACAGGCGACCTCGTGAAGGCGATGCGACACTGCCCGCAGCCGATCGTCGCGGCGGTCGACGGCGATCTGCGCCGGCGCGGGGGCGATGATCGCGCTCGCGTCCGACTTCCGGCTCGGCACACCCTCGGCGCGGACCGCCTTCCTGTTCGTGCGGGTCGGACTCGCCGGTGCCGACATGGGCGCGTGCACGCTGCTGCCGCGGATGATCGGGCAGGGCCGCGCGTCCGAGCTCCTGTACACGGGCCGGGCGATGACGGCGGAAGAGGGTGCGGCGTGGGGCTTCTTCAGCCGCGTCGTCCCGGCCGATACACTGCACTCCGAGGCGCAGGCGCTGGCCCGTTCGCTTGCCGACGGTCCCGTGTTCGCGCACGGCATGACGAAGAAGCTGCTGCACCAGGAATGGGCGATGGATCTCGACGCGGCGATCGAAGCAGAGGCCGAGGCACAGGCGATCTGCATGCAGACCGCCGATTTTCGCCGCGCGTACGACGCGTTCGTGGCGAAACAGAAACCCGAGGTTCGAGGGGAACTAGCTTGGACCGGTCGCATCTCGACTGGCCGTTCTTCGCCGACCTCCATCGCACGCTCGCGGCGGATCTCGACGCGTGGGCGGTGAAGGCGCTTGCGATGGACGACCATGCCGACGTGGACGCCGTCTGCCGTGCCCGCGTGCATGCGCTCGGCGCCGCGGGCTGGCTGCGCTATTGCGTTCCGGCGGCGCACGGCGGGGCGCTGGCCGCACTCGATTCGCGCGCGCTGTGCATCGCGCGCGAGACGCTCGCCTACCACGACGGCCTCGCCGATTTCGCCTTCGCGATGCAGGGCCTTGGCAGCGGAGCGATCACGCTCGCCGGCAGCGACGCGCAGAAGGCACGCTGGCTGCCCGCGGTGGCGCAGGGAACCGTGATCGCCGCGTTTGCGCTGTCGGAGCCCGATGCCGGATCCGACGTGGCCGCGATGACGACGCGCGCCGTGCGCGACGGCGGCGATTGGGTGCTCGACGGCTGCAAGACGTGGATCTCGAACGGCGGCATCGCGGACTTCTACTGCGTATTCGCGCGCACCGGCGATGCGAAGGGCACACTCGGCATCTCGGCGTTCGTCGTGCCGGCCGGGACCCCGGGGCTGACCGTCGCCGAGCGCATCGAGGTGATCGCGCCGCATCCGCTCGCGCGCCTCGAGTTCGCCGGATGTCGCGTCCCGGCCGACGCGCTGCTCGGCGCCGAGGGCGAAGGCTTCAAGCTAGCGATGCGCACGCTCGACATCTTTCGCGCATCGGTTGCCGCGGCGGCGCTGGGCTTCGCGCGCCGTGCGCTGCGACGAGGCGCTCGGCCGGGCGCGTGAGCGCAAGATGTTCGGCGCCATGCTCGCCGACTTGCCGCTGGCGCAGGCGAAGCTCGCCGAGATGGCGACGGCGATCGACGCGGCGGCGCTGCTCACCTACCGTGCCGCGTGGCTGCGCGATGTCAAGGGCGCGCGCACGACGAAGGAGGCGGCGATGGCGAAATGGACGGCGACCGAATCGGCGCAGCAGGTGATCGACGCCGCCGTGCAGCTCTTCGGCGGGCTCGGCGTGACGCGCGGACAGGCGGTCGAGCGGCTGTACCGCGAGATTCGCGCGCTGCGGATCTACGAGGGTGCGACCGAGGTGCAGAAGCTGATCGTGGCCCGCGAGATTCTGCGCCGCTGAAACGGGAGGAGGCGATGGCCTGCACCGCGCATCTCGACACGTTTGCCCGCGACAACCTGCCGCCGCGCGGAGCAGTGGCCCGACTTCATCTTCGAGCTGCCGGAGCTGCAATATCCACCGCGCTTGAATTGCGCGACGGCGCTGCTCGACGCAGCGGTCGAGCGCGGCTGGGGCAATCGGACCGCGATCCTGGCGCCGGATGGATTGCGCTGGACCTATGCGGACCTCCTCGCGCACGCGAACCGGATCGCGCGCGTCCTGGTCGAGGATTGCGGTCTTGTCCCCGGCAATCGCGTCCTGCTGCGGGCGCCCAACAACCCGCTGCACGCCGCCTGCTGGTTCGCGGTGATGAAGGCAGGCGGCATCGCGGTCGGCACGATGCCGCTCCTGCGCGCGAAGGAGCTCACCGACGTCATCACCAAGGCGCAGGTCTCGCACGCGCTCTGCGACGCGCGCCTTGCCGAGGACCTCGATGCCGCGCGTCCGGATTGCCCGACGCTCGCGAAGGTGCTGCTGTTCGGCTCCGGCCAGCCGGAAGGGCTCGACGCGCGCGCCGCGGCGAAGCCCTCGACCTTCACCAACGTCGACACCGCGGCCGAGGACACGGCGCTCATCGCGTTCACGTCGGGGACGACCGGCAAGCCGAAGGGCACGATGCATTTTCACCGCGACGTGGTGGCCGCCTGTGCCTGTTTTCCGCGCTCGACGCTCGAAGCCACGCCCGACGACCTGTTCACCGGCAGCCCGCCGCTGGCATTCACGTTCGGATTGGGCGGACTCCTGCTCTTCCCGCTGTCGATCGGTGCGGCGACGCTGCTCGTCGAGCGTCCGGCGCCGGAGTTCCTGTTGCCCGCGATCGCGAAGTACCGCGCCACGGTTCTGTTCACGGCGCCGACGTCGTATCGGGCGATGGCGGCGGAAGTGAAGAACCACGACCTGTCGTCGCTGAGGAAGTGCGTGTCGGCGGGCGAGGCGCTTCCGGCGGCGACCCGCAAGCTGTGGAGAGAGGCGACCGGCATCGAGCTGATCGACGGCATCGGCTCCACCGAAATGCTGCACATCTTCATCGCGCACGACGAAGCGCACGCGAAACCTGGCGCGACCGGCCGGCCGATTCCCGGCTACCGCGCCTGCGTGATGGACGACGCCGGGAATCCGCTGCCGGCCGGCGAGGTCGGCAAGCTCGCGGTGAAGGGACCGACGGGCTGCCGCTACCTTGCCGACGACCGCCAGGCGAACTACGTGAAGGACGGCTGGAACTATACGGGCGACGCGTATCTCGTCGACGCCGACGGCGACTTCGTCTACCAGGCCCGCACCGACGACATGATCGTCAGCGCCGGCTACAACATCGGCGGGCCGGAGGTCGAGGGTGCGCTGCTTCTGCATCCGGCGGTCGCCGAGTGCGGCGTCGTCGGCGTGCCCGACGAGGAGCGGGGGCAGATCGTCAAGGCATTCGTCGTGCTGAAGCCGGGCTTTGCGCCGGACGCGGCGATGACGCGCGAATTGCAGGACCACGTCAAGCGCGAAATCGCGCCGTACAAGTATCCGCGCGCCGTCCAGTACCTGACCGCACTGCCGCGCACGGAAACGGGGAAGCTGCAGCGCTTTCGCCTTCGGCAAGCCGGCGCTGGAGGGACGGAGTTACGTTGATCTGGCGCAAGGACGGCACCGGCAGGATAATGTGACATTCGTTTGCCTGCATGCCACGTCGCCCGGTGCAGGATCTCCCCACCGCGACCGGAGTTTCCCATGAATGCCCCTGAGCGAATCGACCCCTCGTCCAAGGCGAAATTCGTCTGGGAAGACCCGCTGCTGCTCGACGATCAGCTGTCGGAAGACGAGCGGATGGTCCGCGACACCGCGCACACTTTCGCGCAGGAAAAGCTGCTGCCGCGCGTCACCGAGGCGTTCCGCAACGAGACCTCCGATCCTTCCGTGTTTCCGGAAATGGGCGCGCTGGGGCTGCTCGGCGCGACGCTGCCGCCCGAGTACGGCGGCGCCGGGCTCAACTACGTGTGCTACGGGCTGATCGCCCGCGAGGTCGAGCGCGTCGATTCCGGCTACCGCTCGATGATGAGCGTGCAGAGCTCGCTCGTGATGTACCCGATCTACACGTACGGCACCGAGGCCCAGCGGAAGAAATACCTGCCGAAGCTCGCGACCGGCGAATGGATCGGCTGCTTCGGCCTCACCGAGCCCAACCACGGGTCGGACCCGGGCTCGATGATTACGCGCGCCCACGCCGCGGCCGGCGGATACCGTCTCGTTGGCAGCAAGATGTGGATCTCGAACTCGCCGATCGCGGACGTGTTCGTCGTATGGGCGAAGACCGACGACGGCGTGATCCGCGGCTTCATCCTCGAAAAGGGCATGAAGGGCCTCTCGGCACCGAAGATCGAAGGCAAGTTCAGCCTGCGCACATCGGTCACCGGTGAGATCGTGATGGACGACGTCCACGTGCCGAAGGATCACCTGCTGCCGAACGTGCACGGCCTCAAGGGTCCCTTCGGCTGTCTCAACAGCGCGCGCTATGGCATCGCGTGGGGCGCGCTGGGCGCGGCGGAGGCCTGCTGGCACGCGGCGCGCCAGTACACGCTCGACCGCAAGCAGTTCGGCCGTCCGCTCGCGGCCAACCAGCTGATCCAGAAGAAGCTCGCCGACATGCAGACCGAGATCACGCTCGGGTTGCAGGGGTGCCTGCGCCTCGGCCGAATGAAGGATCAGGGCAAGGCGGCGCCCGAGATCACGTCGATCATGAAGCGCAATTCCTGCGGCAAGGCGCTCGAGATCGCGCGGATGGCGCGCGACATGCACGGCGGCAACGGCATCGTCGACGAGTTCCATGTGATCCGCCACCTGCTGAATCTGGAAACGGTGAACACCTACGAGGGCACGCACGACGTCCACGCGCTGATCCTGGGCCGTGCGCAGACCGGCATCCAGGCGTTCTCCTAGTCTCCTATGAAGCTCTACGATTATTTTCGCTCGTCCGCGGCGTATCGCGTGCGGATCGCGCTCAACCTGAAAGGTCTCGCCCCCGAGCGCGCATTCGTGCACCTGCGCCGCGGCGCGCAGCGCGCCGACGACTATCTGGCCGTGAATCCAATGGGGCTCGTGCCGTCGCTCGTCACAGACGGTGGCGAGGTCCTGACGCAGTCGCTTGCGATCATCGAATGGCTGGACGAGACGCACCCGCAGCCGCCGCTGCTGCCTCCGGACGCGGCGGGCCGCGCGCGCGCGCGCGCGCTGGCGCTGGCGATCGCCTGTGACATCCACCCGATCAACAACCTGCGCGTGCTGAATTACCTCACCGGCACGCTCGGCGCGACCGAGGCGCAGAAGAACGGCTGGTACCGGTACTGGTGCGACGTCGGCTTCGAAGCCCTGGAGACGCAGCTCGCGCGCGAGCAGGCCACCGGTGCCTTCTGTCACGGCGGGTCGCCGACGATCGCCGACATCTGCCTCGTCCCGCAGCTTGCCAACGCGCGCCGGGTGGAGCTTGACCTCTCCCTCTATCCGACATTGCTGCGGATCGAGGCGGCCTGCAACGGGCTGCCGGCCTTCGCGGCGGCGGCCCCTTCGAAGCAGCCGGATGCCGAGTAGACGGCCTGCAGTCGGGGTCAGATGCGTAACCCGGCCACATGAACCAAATCCTACCGTTTGCATTGGCATCGTGGTACGTATCTGACCCCGATGGCACCGATTGCACGGATCAAGGCAGCGGATGAGCACGATCGAATACACGCCGGAGTACGTCGAGCGTGGCTACAACAACCGCGCCGCGGTTCCGGACCACCCGCGCTGGCTCGCCCATTTCCCCGAGGCGTCGGCCAAGGCACGGACGGCGCTGGCGCCCAAACTGGACTTGCGCTTCGGTCCCGGCCCGAAGGAGACGCTGGACCTCTTCCTGCCGACGGCTCGCGCGAAGGGTACGTTCCTGTTCCTCCACGGCGGCTACTGGCGGATGCTCGACAAGAGCGATTTTTCCTTCGTGGCGTCGCCGTTCGTGGCGCGCGGATACGCGGTCGCGGTCGCCAATTACGACCTGTGCCCCGACGTGTCGATCGCAGCGATCGTCGACGAGGCGCGGCACGCGGTATTGTGGCTTGCACGCGAAGGCGCCGTGCACGGCGCGAACCCCGACCGCATCGTCGTCGGCGGGCACTCGGCGGGCGGGCATCTTGCCGCGATGTTGTTCACGACGGACTGGGCGGCGCTGGGGCTCGCGCTCGAACCGATCGTCGGCGCGGTGTCGCTATCAGGAGTGCACGACCTCGCCCCGATGGTGCAATTCTCGTTCAACGCCGATTTCAAGCTGGACGCGGCCGAGGCCGCGCGGCTATCGCCGGTTTTCATGACGCCGCGTTCACGTGTTCCGCTGGTGCTCGCCGTGGGCGCGGACGAGACGTCCGAATTCGTCCGCCAGACGCGGATCCTGTGGGACGCCTGGCCCGCCAACCGGCCGCCCGGTGCCCGCGCGCCGCTGATCATTCCTGAACGCCACCATTTCAGCGTGGTTGTCGACTACGCGAACCCGGACAGCGCATTGACGCGGGCGACGCTCGCGCTTTTCGCAGACCAAGAGGACAACCCGAAATGAGAACGCAGTTACGCAAACTTCACCGCATGCTCCCGACGGCGATCGTGATCGCCGGGCTCGCGGCGCCACGGCCAGGGCTCGCCGCCGACACGGCTGCAACGACGGCAACACCTGCGGGTTCCCCCCGCATCGGTCTCGCCCTTTCCGGCGGCGGCGCGCGCGGCATCGCGCACATCGGCGTGCTCAAGGTCCTGGAGGAACTGCGCATCCCGATCCACTGCGTCACGGGCACCAGCATGGGATCGATCGTCGGCGGCACGTTCGCCGCCGGACTGACGCCGATGGAGCTGCAGAAGGCCGTCCTCAAGGCCGACTGGAACGAAATATTCCGCGATCAGCCGCCACGCGACGAAATCGCCGTCAAGCGCAAGATCGACGATTACAAGATCCTGTTCAAGCCGGAGTTCGGCGTCAAGGACGGGGGACTCGCGTTGCCGAAGGGCGTGATCGCCGGCGTTTCGATCGAATCGTTCTTTCGCGTGCTCACCACACCCGCCTACGACATCGAGGACTTCAACAGGCTCCCCATTCCGTTCCGGGCATTGGCGACCGACATCGAGACCGGCCAGTCGGTCGTGCTCGACCACGGCAGCGTCGCGCAGGCGATGCGCGCCAGCATGTCGGTGCCGGGTGCGCTCGCACCGGTCGAGATCGACGGCAAGCTGCTGGTCGACGGCGGCATCGCCAACAATCTGCCGATCGACGAGGCGCGCAAGCTGTGCGGCGACGTCATCATCGCCGTCAACATCTCGACGCCGCCGCTGAAGAGAAGCGAGATTACCTCGGCGCTCTCCGTCGCGGGGCAGCTCGTCAATTTCCTCGGCCTGCAGACGGTGCAGGACCAATTGAAGAGCATGACGGCCCGCGACGTGCTGATCGAGCCGGACCTGGGCGACATCTCGGCGGCCAAGTTCGACCGTTCCGCCGATGCCATCAGGATAGGCGAAGAAGCGACCCGCAAGCTCGCCGATTCGCTCAAGCGCTACAGTCTGCCACCCGAGCAGTACGCCGCGCTGCGCTCGAAGCAGGTGGCGGTGGCCAAGTCGCTCGGCACGGTCGACCAAATCCGCTTCATGGGCCTCGAGCGCACCAATCCGGAGGTACTGCGGGCGCTGGTTGAGACGAAGCCGGGCGAGCAGCTGTCCGAGGAGAAGCTTGGCCACGATCTGCGCCGTATCTACGGACGCGATGACTTCGAGAGCATCGGCTACCGCGTCGGCGGCGACACCGGTCCGCGCGCGCTCATCATCGAGCCCAAGGAGAAATCGTGGGGGCCCGACTATCTGCGCTTCGGGCTCGGGCTCCAGAGCGACTTCCAGGGCGACAACCAGTTCAACGCCCTCGTCGAATACCGGAAGACGTGGCTCAACCGCCTCGGCGGCGAGTGGACGACGCAGGTGCAGATCGGGCAGAACACCTACCTGTCGACCGAGTTCTACCAGCCGGTCGAGGCGTCGGGCCGCTGGTTCGTCGCACCCTACGGCGTGATCGGCCAGCAGACGCGCAGCGTTTTCGCGGGCGACGAGAAGGTCGCCGACTTTCTGGTCAAGTCGGCGCAGGTCGGTCTATCCGGCGGTGCGGTGCTCGGCACCTGGGGCCAGGTCGGGATCGGTCCCGTGTGGACGCACGTCAATGCGAAGGTCGACACCGGGCCGGCGGTGCTGCCGTCGGTCAGCGAGAACACCTCGGGGATCCGGGCGCGGTTGTTCGTGGATCAGTTGGATCACGCCTGGTTCCCGACGGATGGCATCGGCGCGTCAGGATCCGCCTACGCGGCGTTGACGGCGTTTGGTTCCGCGCAAAGCTACCAGCGGCTCGAGGGCACCTTCCGGTGGGTCAAGAGCTGGGGGGAGCACACGGTCCAGGTCGGAGCTGCCGGGGGCACCGATCTCGGCTCGAACATGCCGGCCTACGAATCCTTCACGCTCGGCGGACCGCTGCATCTGTCCGGCTACCGGATCAATCAATTCGCAGGCCGCCAATTCGCGTTCGGACGCCTGATGTACTACAACCGCATCTTCCCGTTGCCCGACCTCCTGGGGTCGGGCGTCTATTTCGGCGGGTCAGCTGAAGTCGGGCGCATGTCCAATCGCTTCGACGACCTCCCGTCGCCGGGAACGCTCTGGTCGGGATCGCTGTTTCTCGGCGCCGACACTTTCGTCGGTCCGGCCTTCGTCGGCGTCGGCGTGGCGGGCGCGGGAAACTGGAGCATCTACATGCTGCTCGGCGCGCCGTAGCCGGCCGCCATTCGTCACCTGGCGGCATGGAGCTCGCGCCGACGCCGTATCGGCCGTGCCCTTGGCGACATGCGCGAACTGGCGCCTGTCATGCGGCGTGCGGGCACCCGACCTCCTCCGGCCGGGCCCCAGCGGTGCCCGTGCGGGCTGCGGGATCAGCCGCCCGGCGGCCGATATGCAATCGCCTGTTTCGCGGCTGCGTCGACTTCGGCGACGGTCATCAGCACGACGGTGTTCACGGCAGCCCCGCCGGCCTGATTGACGGCGAGCGCAAGTGCGGCCGCTGCCGTGTTATTCGGCAGATCCGCAATCACATAGGCGTCGATTCCGCCGAACGCGTAATACATCGATTCGAGCTTGCCGCCTGCCGCGACGCACGCCTTCTCGACCGCCGCGCGGCGCCCCGTCGCGCCTTCGCGCACGAGCCCCTTGGCGCCCTCGGACGTGTATCGCGCCTGGAACATGTACTTTGCCATTGCTTGCTTCCTTTCAGGATTGGCGCGCCGTCCGGCAGCGGATTGGTTGCCGGTTTGCGGCGACATCGCCGGGCGCGTCGGCGGATTGTGCTCCCAAGTGCGCGCGGTTTCGAGTCCTGCCGGGGCGAGCGACGGGCAACGCTGGTGGCTCGCGACCGGTTGACAAGTGACCGTCGGTCATTTACGCTTCCGCATCAAATGACCATCAGTCAGTTAATGTTTTGGTCCCGGTAGCCATGGTAATCCGCCAGCGCGCAATTCACGCCGAACACAAGCAGGAGCGCCACGACGCGCTGCTCGACGCCGCGCTGGGCCTGCTCGCGCGGGCGCCCGACCGCGTGCCGAGCGTCGCCGACGTGGCCGATGCTGCCGGACTCGCCAAGGGCACGGTCTACCTCTATTTTCCGAGCAAGGAAGAACTGCTGCTCGCGCTGCACGAACGCAACATGCACGGTTTCTTCGCGGCGCTCACCGCGCTGGTCGAAGGGCCGGGACCGGTGACGCTCGATGCGATGATCGCGCTCACGCGGCGGCATCTGATCGCGCCGCCGCTGCTGCTGCAACTCGCGGCGCGGTGCTTCGGCATGATGGCGCAGGGCATTCCCGCGGCAGCGGCGGCCGAATACCGGCAGCGCGTGTCCGACCGCCTGCTGCGCGCTGGCGCGGGCCTGGAACGGCATTTCCCCGAACTGGGACCGGGTGGCGGCGCGAGACTGCTGCGCCACAGCTATGCGTTGATCATCGGCCTGTGGCAGATGTCCGAGGCCGGAGGGGCTCCGTGCCTGGCGGCGCCCGATTCGCAACCGTCCGCATTTGCGTGGCATTACGACGATGAGCTCGAACGCGCGCTGCGCGCTCTCTGGGGCGGCACGATCGGAACCCTTGCCGCTGCCGCAGTCCGTGAAAATGGAGTGCAACGTTGAAGCCGTCGCGTCGAATGTTTCTCGTCCTGACCCTCGTCGCGCTTGCCGGATGCGACAAGCCCGAAAGCGCGCCTGAATCGGTGCGGCCCGTCCAACTCGCGCAGGTCACGCTGGGCGCCATGGCCGAAACGGCAGGCTTCGCCGGCGAGGTGAAGCCGCGGCACGAAACGGACCTGGCGTTTCGCATCGGCGGCAAGATCCTCGCGCGCAGCGCCGACATGGGGGCGCGCGTAAAAAAGGGCCAGGTGCTGGCGCGGCTCGACCCCGCGGATGTCGCCCTGCAATCGGAAGCGGCCAAGGCCGCCGCCGCCGCCGCCGAAGCCGAGTACACGTACGCGAAGGCCGAGTACGAGCGCTACCAGAGCCTGTTCGCGCAGAAGTTCGTCAGCGGCTCCGCGCTCGACCAGAAGCAGAACGCGTTCAACGCCAACCGCGCGAAATTCGACCAGGCAAAGGCGCAGCTCGCGGTGGCGCAGAACCAATCAGCGTATGCGGTGCTGCAGGCGCCCGAGGACGGCGTGATTACGTCGGTCAACGCCGAAGCGGGGCAGGTCGTCGCGGCGGGTTTGCCCGTGATGAAGCTCGCGCGCGAGGACGAGCGCGAGGTTGCGATCAGCGTGCCGGAGAACCGGATCGACGAGCTCGCGCGGGCGAAGTCGATCGGGGTCGCGCTGGCGGCAAATCCGCAGAAGATCTACCCGGCACGCGTGCGCGAGATCTCGCCTTCGGTCGACTCCGCGACCCGAACCTTCGCGGTGCGCGTGGCGGTCCTGGCGCCCGATGCCGCATTGCAATGGGGAATGACGGCGATGGTCGGTCTCAGCAGTGCCGGCCCAGCAAATGCGGCGCTGCTCCCGCTCACCTCGCTTTATCGCCAGGACGACAAGCCGGCGATCTGGATCTACGATCCCGCTACGCGCAAGGTCACGCTGCGGCCCGTGACGATCGGTCAATACCGTGAGGACGGCCTCGTCGTCACCTCGGGGCTTGCCAGTGGCGACTGGGTGGTCACGGCCGGCGTGCATAAGCTGCGCCCGGGCCAGACGGTCCGGCCGTACGAGGGCGGTCCGCGCACAGACAACCCAGCGGCCACGCCGGGCGCCCCGGCAGCGAAGCACTGACGCCCTCGAGGCGCCACCCGGGATCCGCCCCATGAGTCTTCCCCCGCCGACCGGCGTGCCCCGCTCGCGGTTCAATCTCTCCGAGTGGGCGCTGCACCACCGCCCGCTGGTCCTGTTCATCATCGCCGTCTGCGCGCTGGCGGGCATCTACTCCTACGGCAGGCTCGGGCAGTCGGAGGATCCGCCGTACACATTCAAGGTCATGGTGGTCCGCACCAGCTGGCCGGGCGCCTCGGCGCGCGAGGTCGAGCAGCAGGTCACCGACCGGATCGAGCGCAAGCTGCAGGAAGTGCCGCGCATCGACTGGGTGCGCAGTTATTCGAAGCCGGGCGAGTCGCTGGTGTTCTTCGCGCTGAAGGACAACGCGCCGCCGGCGCTGGTGCCGGAGACTTTCTACCAGGTGCGCAAGAAGGTCGGCGACATGCGCAACACGCTGCCGGCCGGCATCCAGGGACCTTTCTTCAACGACGAGTTCGGCGACACCTACACCAACATCTACGCGATCATCGGCGACGGCTTCGGCTACCGCGAGCTGAAGGAATTCGGCGACCGCGTGCGCGCGGAGCTGCTGCGCGTGCCGGGTGTGGCCAAGGTCGATTTCATCGGCGAGCAGGACGAGAAGATATTCATCGAGCTGTCGAACGCGAAGCTCGCCACGCTGGGCATCGAGCCGGCGCAGATCTTCCAGACGCTCGCCGCGCAGAACGTCGTCGCGGCGGCCGGCGTCTTCGACACGCCGACCGACCGCATCTACCTGCGGCCGACCGGCGCCTTCGTTTCCCTGGACGCCATCCGCGACCTCGCGCTGCGGGCCAACAACCGGGTGTTCCGGCTGGGCGACATCGCGACGATCGACCGCGGTTACGTCGACCCGCCGCAGCAGCGGATGCGTTTCCTGGGCCGCGAGGCGCTCGGGATCGGCGTCACGATGGTCAAGGGAGGCGACGTGATCGAGCTGGGGCGCGCGCTCGACGCCGACATCGCGCGGATCGCAGCCGCCCTGCCGGTGGGCATCGACATCGAGGCCGTCGCGAGCATGCCGCGCGCGGTCCAGCGCTCGGTCAACCAGTTCGTGCGGTCGCTGGCCGAGGCGGTGCTGATCGTGCTCGCCGTGTCGCTGCTGAGTCTCGGCCTGCGCACGGGCCTCGTGGTCGCGGTGTCCATACCGCTGGTGCTCGCCATCACGTTCCTCGGCATGTGGATCCTCGACATCGGGCTGCACAAGATCTCGCTGGGCGCGCTGATCCTGTCGCTTGGCCTGCTCGTCGACGACGCGATCATCGCGGTCGAGATGATGGCGATCAAGCTGGAGCAGGGGTTCGACCGCTTTCGCGCCGCGGGCTTCGCGTACACGAGCACCGCGTTTCCGATGCTGACGGGCACGCTGATCACCGTCGCGGGCTTCCTGCCGATCGCGACGGCGAAGAGCGGCACCGGCGAGTACACGCGCTCGATCTTCGAAGTGTCGTCGCTCGCGCTCGTCGCATCGTGGTTCGTCGCGGTGATCGTGACTCCCTACCTCGGCTACCGGATGCTGCCGGATTTCACGCGGCCGCGCGCGCCGTCGCCCTGGGCGAAGCTGTTGGCCCGGCTGCGCGGTCTGCCGGGGCCGACGCCGCGGGCGGCGGCCCACGGCGACCCCGAGATCGTCTACCGGACGCCTTTCTATCTGCGTTTCCGTGCGCTGGTGGAGTGGGTCGTGGGCCACCGCGCCGTCGTGATTGTCATGACGATCGCGGCCTTCGCCGGCTCGCTCGCGCTGTTCCGGCTCGTTCCGCAGCAGTTCTTTCCGGCGTCCTCGCGCCCCGAGCTGCTGGTCGACCTGCGCCTGCCCGAGGGCAGCGCCTTCGCCGCAACGCTCAAGGAGGCGAAGCGGCTCGAGGCGATCCTCGACGGCGAGCCGGGGGTCGAGAGTTACGTGGCGTACGTGGGCAGCGGCAGCCCGCGCTTCTACCTGCCGCTCGACCAGCAGCTGCAGCAGTCGAACTTCGCGCAATTCGTCGTCCTCGCGGCCGACAACGTCGAGCGGGAGCGCGTGCGAGCGCGCCTGCTCGCCCGCCTGGACAACGACTTCCCCGCGCTGCGCGGGCGCGTCTCGCGCCTCGAGAACGGACCGCCGGTGGGGTTTCCGATCCAGTTCCGGGTTTCCGGCGAGGACATCGCGAAGGTGCGCTCGATTGCCCGCGAGGTCGCCGCCGTGATGCGCGAGGACCGCGACACGGACAGCGTGCAGTTCGACTGGGACGAGCCGACGAAAGTGGTGCGGCTCGCGATCGACCAGAACAAGGCGCGGGTGCTGGGCTTCTCGTCGCAGGACGTCGCCAGCTTCCTCAACAGCGCGGTGTCGGGCGTCACTGTCACGAACTACCGCGACGGCGACAAGCTGATCGACGTGGTCGTGCGCGGCGTGCCGGCGGAGCGCGCCGCGCTGTCGTCGCTCAAGGACCTGGCCATACCGTCGAAGAACGGGAAGGCGGTGCCGATCACGCAGATCGCGGACATCCGCTACGAGCAGGAAGAGGGCATCGTCTGGCGCCGCAACCGCCTGCCGACCATCACGGTGCGCGCCGATCTCAAGGGCAACGCCCAGGGACCCGACGTCGCGAGCCGGATCGAGCCGCGGCTGGACGGCGTGCGCGCGCAACTGCCGCTCGGCTACCGGATCGAAATCGGCGGCGCGATCGAGGACTCGGCGAAGGGCCAGCGGTCCATCGTCGCCGGCGTGCCCCTGCTGGTGGTCACGGTGCTCACTTTGCTGATGGTGCAGCTCAGGAGCTTCGCCCGCACGGCGATGGTCGTGCTGACCGCGCCGCTCGGGCTCATCGGCGTCACGCTGGCGCTGCTCGCCTTCGGCAAGCCGTTCGGGTTCGTGGCGATGCTGGGAACGATCGCGCTGTCCGGGATCATCATGCGCAATTCCGTGATTCTCGTCGACCAGATCGATCAGGACATTGCCGCGGGGGCTGCGCCGTGGGACGCCGTGATCGGCGCCACCGTGCGCCGCTTCCGGCCGATCGTGCTGACGGCCGCCGCGGCGGTCCTGGCGATGATCCCGCTGACGCGCAGCGACTTCTTCGGCCCGATGGCCGTCGCGATGATGGGAGGGATCCTGATCGCCACGGTGCTGACGCTGGGCTTCCTGCCGGCGTTGTACGCGGCGTGGTTTCGCGTCGTGCCCCCGTCGCCGAGCGGCGCGGCCGATTGACACGGCTGGGGGCCGGTTCGCGCTTGCAGACAGGATTTGCGCGCGAGCCGGCGTCGAGGAAGTACCGGTGGACCGCCCGCGAGGGTAAAATGGCCGTCCCGACGCACCGGATTGCATCGTCATGAGCCTCTCCCCGATTGCGGACCTGATCGCCGACCTCAAGGCCGGCCGCATGGCGGTGCTCGTCGACGAGGAGGACCGCGAGAACGAGGGCGACCTGATCTTCGCTGCGGATTTCGTGACAGCCGAGAAGATCAATTTCATGGCGACGCACGGCCGCGGGCTCATCTGCATGCCCATCACGGCCGCCCATGCCGAGCGCCTCAACCTGGCGCCGATGGTGGCGCAGAATCGCTCGGTGCACGGCACCAATTTCACGGTTTCGATCGAGGCGGCGCAAGGTGTGTCCACCGGCATCTCGGCGCAGGACCGCGCGCACACGATTCGCGTCGCGGCCGCGCCCGGCGCGAAACCGTCCGACATCGTGCAGCCCGGCCACGTGTTTCCGCTGATTGCCCAGCCCGGCGGCGTGCTGGCCCGCGCGGGGCACACCGAGGCGTGCTGCGATCTCGCGGAGCTCGCCGGGCTCACGCCGGCGGCCGTGCTGTGCGAGATCATGAACGCTGACGGCACCATGGCGCGACTGCCCGATCTGATCGACTTTGCGCGCACGCACGGTCTCAAGATCGGCGCGATCGCCGACCTCATCCACCATCGGAGCCGCACCGAACGGCTCATCGAGCGGATCGCCGAGCGGCCGCTCGCAACGGTGCACGGCTCGTTCCGGCTCGTCGTGTACCGGGAGAAATTGTCGGACGCGACGCACCTCGCGCTGGTGCGCGGCCCGATTTCGCCGGACTCGGAGACGCTCGTGCGCGTGCACGAGCCGCTGTCGGTGATGGACCTGCTCGACACCGGCAGCACCTCGCACTCGTGGAGCATCGCGGCGGCGCTCGAGGCGATCGCCGGCGCCGGCCGTGGCGTCGTCGTGCTGCTGCATCGCCCCGAGAGCGCGGACGAGCTGCGGCGCCGCGCGGTCACCGCCGAGGTGGCGGTCTCGGCCAAGGTCGATCTGCGCGACTACGGGATCGGCGCGCAAATCCTGCGCGATCTCAACGTCGGCAGGATGCGTCTGCTCGCCACGCCGCGGAAGATGCCGAGCATGGCCGGATTCGATCTCGAGGTCACCGGCTACGTCGCGCAGCCTGCGGCGCGCCCGGCGCCTTGACACAGCCTCCAATAACCGCTGCCTCCATCGCGCCAGCCGCTGCCCATGCCCGTCCGCCAAATTCCCGTCAATAACAACGGCATCGGCCGCCGCGTCGGCATCGTGCTGTCGCGTTTCAACCCCGGCATCGGCGACCTGCTGCTGGCCGGTGCGCTGCGGGCGCTGAAGGAGGCTGGTGTCGCCGACCGCCACATCACCATCGCCACGGTACCCGGCGCGCTCGAGACGCCGCTCGCGCTGCAGCGGCTGGCGCAGACCGGTGACTTCGAGGCGCTGGTCGCGTTGGGTGCGGTGATCCGCGGCGAGACCTACCATTTCGAAATCGTGGCCAACGAATCGGCCCGCGGCGTTGCGGAGGTGCAGCTCGAGTTCGGCATCCCGGTCGGCAACGGCATCCTGACCACCAATACCGACGAGCAGGCGCTGATGCGTTGCGAGAAGAAGGGCTTCGAGGCGGCGCAGGCGGCGCTCGAGCTCGCCAACCTGCTGGAAGCCATCGATGCGGACTAGCCCGCGGCGGCGCGCGCGGGAGTTCGTGCTGCAGGGGCTCTACCAACGCCAGCTGTCGGGCAACGCCTGCGCCGCAATCCGCGAGCAGGTCACCGCGGCGGCCGGTTTTCCGAAGGCGGACGAGGCCTACTTCGACGTGCTGTGGGCGGGCGTGACCGCCGAATACGATGCGCTCGTCCTGCTTGTCTCGCCGGAGCTCGACCGCCGGGCGGCGGAGCTCTCGCCGATCGAGCGCGCGATTCTCGTGATCGGCGCCTGGGAGCTTGCCCACCGCCCGGAGATCCCCTGCCGCGTCGTCATCAACGAAGCGATCGAGCTCGCGAAGTCGTATGGTGGCACCGACGGGCACAAGTTCGTCAACGGCGTGCTCGACAAGCTTGCTGCGACGCTCCGCGCGGCCGAGATGGACGCGCTGCGCTCCGGGACCCGCACGGCATGACGACACTGATGCTAGCGCCGCGCCGCTGGTTTTCCCTCGCGGCGACCGCGTTCGCGCTGGCCACCGCTCCTGCCGCGGCCGGTCCGCTCTCGGTCTACTGCACGCACGACCCCGATGCTTGCGAGCTCGCCGCGCAGACGTTCACGCGCGACACGGGAATTGCCGTGGCGATGGTGCGCAAGCCGACCGGCGAGGTTTTCGCGCAGCTGCGCGCCGAGCGCGACAACCCGAAATCCGACGTCTGGTATGGCGGCACCTTCGATTCGTTTCTGCAGGGTGCGGCCGAAGGGCTGTTCGTACCGTACCGGTCGCCGCGGCTGTCCGAGCTCTATCCCTGGGCACAGCGGCAGGCGAACGCGACTTCCGACCGCGCCGTAGCGATCTACCGGATCATCCTGGGCTTCGGCACGAATTCGGTGCTGCTGGCTAAAAAACGACTGCCGCCGCCGCGCTGCTGGTCGGATCTGGTGAAACCCGATTACGCGAACGAGGTCGAGCTGTCCAATCCCGTCACCAGCGGCACCGGCTACACGATCCTCGCGACACTCGTCGCGCTGTACGGCGAGGACGGCGCGTTCGATTATCTGAAGCGGCTGCGCCCGAACGTCGTCCGCTACACGCAATCCGGCACCGCGCAGGGCCCATCCGTGGCACGCGGGGAAGTGGGCGTGGGCGTCAGCTTTGTCCACGAATTCATCACCCAGCAACTGGCGGGCTTTCCGGTCGACATCACGATTCCGTGCGAGGGCACGGGCGACACGCTGGGCGGCATGGCCATCATTGCCAATGGGCCCAATCCCGCCGAGGCCCGCGTGTTCTACGACTGGGCGCTGACCCGCGGCGCGCAGGAGCTCGCGAATCGCACGCGCAACCTGATCCTGCCGGCCAACATGACGGCGGAAATCCGGCCCGAGGCCGCGAGGTACGCGCCGGCGCCGGCGCTCGATGTCGACCCGGCGAAATTCGGCACTCCGGCCGCGAAGAGACGCCTGCTCGCCCGCTGGCAGGCGGAAATCGGCGACGTGCTGAAATAGGGTCCGCGCGCCGCGGTGCGCCAACGCGATCGCCTATAATCCCGGCGTGAACGAATTCGAGCTGATCGCGCGGTTCTTCTCGAGGCCGCCGCGCGCAGCCTCGGTGCATCTGGCCGGTGGGGACGATGCGGCGCTGCTCGCTCCCGCGCCGGGTTGCGAGCTCGCGGTTTCCGTCGACATGCTGGTCGGCGGACGGCATTTTCTGCCGGACACCGATCCGGAGCGATTGGGCCACAAGACGCTGGCGGTCAATCTGTCCGATATGGCGGCGATGGGGGCGACCCCGAAGTGGGCGCTCCTTGCCGGCGCACTGCCGGATGCCGATCCCGCGTGGCTGGCCGCATTTGCGCGCGGCTTCTACGCGTTGGCCGATGCCCACGGCGTGGATCTCGTTGGCGGCGACACGACGCGCGGTCCGCTCAATCTCTGCGTGACGATCCTGGGTGAAGTGCCCACGGGGCAGGCGTTGCTGCGCTCGGGCGCCAAGCCGGGTGACGACGTCTATGTTTCGGGCGCGCTCGGCGATGCTGCACTGGCTGTGGCCGCAATGGCAGGGCGCGTGAAACTCGCCGGCGAAGCGTTGGCTGCGGCCCGTGCGCGCCTCGAAATGCCGGTGCCGCGCATCGCGCTGGGCAGGACGCTGCGCGGCGTCGCCACTGCGGCGATCGACGTGTCCGACGGCCTGGTCGGCGACCTCGCGCACATCCTCGAGCGATCGGCCGCCGGCGCGATGCTGGAGCTCGGCGCCATTCCGCGCTCGCCGGCGTTGGCGCACCTTGCCGGCGGCGACGATCGCGCGCTCGCGCTCGAGTGCCTGCTCGCCGGTGGCGATGACTACGAGCTTTGCTTCACCGCGCCGCGGGCGGCAGCCGATCGCGTGGCCGCGATCGCAGGAAGCGCTGCGGTGGCGCTCGCGCGCATCGGCGCGATCATCGAGGGTCCCGGGCTCGTCGTGCGCGACGAGCGCGGCATGCCGCTGCCAGCCGTGCCGCGGGCCTACGATCATTTCGGCCGAGGCTAGTGAGCGATGCACTACGGTGACCACCGACGCTGTCCCGCATGCGGTGAACTCACGATCGTCGCAGCGCGGCGATTCGTCGGCGGTTGGTTCTTCATCCGCTGTCCGAATTGCCGCCGCCAGCTCCGCGTGGACCCCCAGCACGGCCAGCGCTGGATCCTGCTGGTGGCGCTGTCACTGATCGGGGTGGCAGCGATTGCCGGCGCGGCAGCGACTGATGACCGGGTCGAGTTCGTGGCGGTGGGCGCACTTGCCTGCGCCATGGTGTACATCTGGGAGTTCGCCTTGACGCGCCGTTCGCCGCTGGAACCCGTCGCGGAAGACGAGGCACGGGGATATCTGCGCAACTGGGCGATTACTGCGGTCGCCGCGCTGTTCGCAACGGTCGCCGTCGTCTATGCGGCAACGCAGATCTGACGGCCGCCTCATGTCCGCATTCGATCTCGCGCGCATCGAGGAGGCGGGCCTCAATGCGATGCAGTCACAGCGCCAGCTCTTCTACGACGGGTGGCTGTTGAAGGTCTCGCCGGGTGTGGCCAAGCGCGGACGCAGCGTCAACGCGCATTTCGGCACCTCACTCCCGCTTGCCGGCAAGCTCGCGTACTGCGAAAACGTGTATGCGCGGCACGGCCTGCCGACGCTGTTCCGGATCACGCCATTCGTCCAGCCGGTGGACCTCGAGGCGGCACTGGCGGCGCGCGGCTACAAGGCTTTCGGCGAGACGCTGGTGCAGGCGGTGGCGCTGGAGCGCCCGCCGGCATTGCCGGAGCATGATGCCACGGTTGAGGTGGAGGCGCCGGATACGCCTGCCTTCGTCGATGCCGTGGGAGACCTGCGCGACTCGACGCCGGGGCAGCGGGAGGCGCATCGCGAGCGCCTCATGAACTCGCCGCTCGGCAAGCGCTACGCCGTCGTCCGGGCAGGGGGGCGCGTCGTTTGCACCGCGCAGATCGCGGTCGAAGCCGAGCTGGCGGGCCTCTTCGACGTGATCACCGCTCCCGACGCGCGGCGGCAGGGGTATGCGACGCTCGCGTGCGCGTCGCTGCTGTCCTGGGCGTGGCAGCACGGCGCGCACGGTGCCTTTCTGCAGGTGAGCGCCGACAATGCGCCGGCCATCGGTTCCTACCGGCGATTCGGCTTCGCGACGGTGTACACCTACCATTATCGCGGGCGGCCGGGGGAGTGCGAATGAGCGACGAATGTCTCGCGCTGGCCCGGCGCCTTGGGCGCGTGCTGGCCAAAAAGCGCTGGACCGCCGCCACGGCGGAGTCCTGCACGGGCGGGCTCATCGCCGGCGCCATCACCGACGTGGCCGGCAGCTCGGTCTGGTTCGATCGCGGCTTTGTCA
This sequence comes from uncultured beta proteobacterium, assembly GCA_963823215.1. Taxonomy (GTDB): domain Bacteria; phylum Pseudomonadota; class Gammaproteobacteria; order Burkholderiales; family Casimicrobiaceae; genus CAIWHR01. Next base: position 164,706 of record CAWGKT010000005.1, on the reverse strand, counting down.
CGTATTCCAACGCGGCAAAGAACGAGATGCTCGGGGTTCGCGCAAAGACGCTCAAGACGCACGGCGCCGTCAGCGAGGCGACGGCGCAGGAGATGGCCGCAGGAGCGTTGGCGCGCAGTGGCGCCGACATCGCGGTCGCGGTCACCGGCATTGCCGGGCCGGCGGGCGGCTCGCCCGGGAAGCCAGTGGGACGCGTCTGTTTCGCCTGGGCGTGCCGTGGCGGTCCGGTCGACGCTCGCACCCTGCATTTCGCCGGCGACCGGGCGGCTGTGCGCGCGGCGGCGGTCGCCGCAGCGCTGGAAGGCCTGATCAGCCAGGCCTCGGGGGCCTGAAGCCGGCCAGCGCGGGCGACCTGCCCCGGTCGCCGGTGGCAGTTGCCGGACAGGCTGCGTCGCCGACCGGACTCATCCGTTCGGGGGGTTGCGTCGAACGATCGTTCTATGCCATGATTCACGGCGTCGACCTTACCCGCCCGCGCAGTGCTGCGCCATACTTCGGAGCCTCCCCACATGCCACTCGACAACACCATGGACGACCACAAGAGCAAGGCCCTCGCCGCAGCGCTGGCGCAGATCGAAAAGCAGTTCGGCAAAGGCTCGATCATGAAAATGGGCGAATCCCAGGTCCAGAACGACCTCCAGGTCGTCTCTACCGGTTCGCTCGGGCTCGACATCGCGCTCGGCGTCGGTGGGCTGCCGCGCGGCCGGGTTGTCGAAATCTACGGGCCGGAGTCCTCCGGCAAGACCACGCTGTCGCTGCAGGTCGTGGCACAGGTGCAGAAAGCGGGCGGCACGGCGGCCTACATCGACGCCGAAAACGCGCTCGACCCCGTTTACGCCGGCAAGCTCGGCGTCAACGTCGGCGACCTCCTGATCTCGCAACCGGATACGGGCGAGCAGGGCCTCGAAATCGCCGACATGCTGGTGCGCTCGGGCGGGGTGGACATCATCGTGATCGACTCCGTCGCGGCACTGGTGCCCAAAGCCGAGATCGAAGGGGAAATGGGCGACCAGCTGCCCGGCCTGCAGGCACGCCTGATGAGCCAGGCGCTGCGCAAGCTCACCGCCAACATCAAGCGCGCGAACACGCTCGTCATCTTCATCAACCAGATCCGGATGAAGATCGGCGTCATGTTCGGCAATCCCGAGACGACGACCGGCGGCAACGCGCTGAAGTTCTACGCATCGGTGCGTCTCGACATCCGTCGCATCGGCGCGATCAAGCGCGGCGACGAGGTCGTCGGCAACGAGACGCGCGTCAAGGTGGTCAAGAACAAGATCGCGCCGCCGTTCCGCGAGGCGCTGTTCGACATCCTTTACGGGGAAGGCATCTCCCGCCACGGCGAGATCATCGAGCTGGGTGTGGCGAAGAACATCATCGAGAAGTCCGGCGCGTGGTACGCCTACAACGGCGAGAAGATCGGCCAGGGCAAGGACAACACGCGTGAATTCCTGCGCGAGCATCCGGCCATGGCGGACGAGATCGAGGCGAAGATCCGCGCTGCCGTCGGCGTGCCGGTGCCGGGTGCACTGCGTGCCCGTGGCGAGCCTGCGGCCGGCGACGAGTAGAGCGATGACCACCCGGAGCCCGCGCCCGGCGCGCTGTCGCGTTGCCGGCTGCGGGGCAAGGTGACCCGCGGGACGGCCGGTTGCAGGCCAGAACTCCGCGTCCCCCGAAGTCGCTGAAGGCGCGCGCGATCGCACTCCTCGCGCGCCGCGAGTATTCGCGGGCTGAGTTGGGCGACAAGCTCGCAGCGGGCGCCGATCACGGCGCCGACGGCGCAGATGCCGTCGAAGCGCTGCTCGATGAGTTGGCCGCACTCGGATTCCTGTCCGACGCGCGATTCGCGCAATCGGTGGTCCGGCAGAAGAGCGGCGGCTACAGCAAACGCGCCATTGGCGCTTCACTGAAGGCGCGGGGTGTCGAGGGTGAGGCGGCAGCGGCCGCCCTCGCCGGTGTCGAAATCGACGACCTCGACGCCATGCTCACGCTCTGGCGCCGCCGCTTCGGCAAGCCGCCGGCGAACGACAAGGAAAAGGCGAGGCAGGTGCGCTTCCTGCAAAGCCGTGGCTTTTCGCTGTCCGCGATCTTCAAGCTCCTGCGCAACCCGCCCGGCGAGGGCGACGCCGACGCCGGGTAGGCGATTACCACGCGCGCCCTGCACGTGCATCGGCAGGGGTGCAGGTCCAGGAGTTTGGCGGCGACGCGCAAAGCCGCGTAAAATCAGCAGCTTTGCCATTGCGCGCCGGGGCCACGAGTCGCCGGCGGGCCGAGACGGGACTCGCCACCGCCATGAAAGCCGCCGACATCCGGAGCCGTTTCCTCAGGTACTTCGAAGAGTGCGAGCATACGATCGTCCCTTCATCGTCGCTGGTGCCGGGCAACGATCCGACGCTGCTGTTCGTCAACTCCGGGATGGTCCAGTTCAAGGACGTGTTCCTCGGTGCCGACAAGCGCGCGTACCGGCGGGCGACGACGGCGCAGCGCTGCGTGCGCGCCGGCGGCAAGCACAACGATCTCGACAACGTCGGCTACACGGCCCGCCACCACACGTTCTTCGAGATGCTGGGCAACTTCAGCTTCGGCGACTACTTCAAGCGCGATGCGATCCGCTATTCGTGGGAGCTGCTGACGAAGGTGTACGGGCTGCCGGCCGAGAAGCTCTGGACAACCGTCTACATCGACGACGACGAGGCGTACGACATCTGGACGCAGGAGATCGGCGTTCCGGCGGCGCGATGCATACGCATCGGCGACAACAAGGGCGCCAAGTACGCGAGCGACAACTTCTGGCAGATGGCGGATACCGGCCCGTGCGGTCCGTGTTCCGAGATCTTCTACGACCACGGCCCCGAGGTGTGGGGTGGCCCGCCCGGCTCGCCGGAGGCGGAAGGCGATCGCTACATCGAGATCTGGAACCTCGTGTTCATGCAGTTCAACCGCGACGACCGCGGCGTGATGCACCCGCTGCCGAAGCCGTCGGTGGACACGGGCATGGGCCTCGAGCGGCTGGCCGCGGTGCTCCAGCACGTCCACTCGAATTACGAGATCGATCTCTTCCAGGACCTCATCCGCGCCGCGGTGCGCGAGACCGGCGCCCAGGACTACCTGTCGCCGAGCCTGCGCGTGATCGCCGACCACATTCGCGCCTGCGCGTTCCTGATCGTCGACGGCGTGATCCCCGGCAACGAAGGTCGCGGCTATGTGTTGCGCCGGATCATCCGTCGCGCGATCCGCCACGGTTATCAGCTCGGGCAGAAGGCGCCGTTCTTCCACCGGCTGGTCGCGGATCTGGACCGCGCGATGGGCGACGCGTATCCCGAGCTCCGCCGCGAGAAACAGCGGGTCGCCGAGGTTCTGCAGCAGGAGGAGGAGCGCTTCGGCGAGACGATCGAGCACGGGATGAAGATGCTGGAGCAGGCCCTCGCCGCGGGTGGAAAGGTACTTGACGGGTCCACTGCATTCACCCTCTACGACACGTTCGGCTTCCCGCTCGACCTCACGGCCGACGTGTGCCGCGAGCGCAACGTCACCGTCGACGAGGCCGGCTTCGACGCCGCGATGGACAAGCAGCGCGAGCGCGCACGCGCGGCGAGCCAGTTCAAGGTCGGCGCCAAGCTGGACTATTCCGGACCGAAGAACGCCTTTCGCGGGTACGAGACCCTGTCCGTCGAGAGCCGCGTTGTCGCGCTGTACAGGGACGGCTCCCCCGTGCCGTCGCTCGCCGCGGGCGAGCGCGGCGTCGTCGTGCTCGCCGCAACGCCGTTCTACGCGGAGTCCGGGGGCCAGGTCGGCGACCGTGGTGAGCTCACCGTGGGCGGCGTATGCCTTACGCTGTTCGCGGTCGACGACACGCAGAAGATCCAGCCGGATGTCTTCGGCCACCACGGCGTCGTCGTGACCGGCGAGCTCAAGGCCGGCGACACGGTCGCAGCCAACGTCGACCATGCGGTGCGCGCGCGGACAATGCGCAATCACTCGGCCACGCACCTGATGCACAAGGCGTTGCGCGAAGTGCTGGGCGCGCACGTCCAGCAGAAGGGCTCGCTCGTCGATGCCGACAAGACGCGCTTCGACTTCGCGCACAACGCGCCGATGTCCGACGATGAGCTGCGCCGCGTCGAGGCGATCGTCAACGACGAGATCCTCCGCAACGCGCCGACGCAGGCGCGCGTCATGCCGATCGAGGACGCGCAGAAGACCGGCGCGATGATGCTCTTCGGCGAGAAGTACGGCGACGAGGTGCGTGTGCTCGAGATCGGCAGCTCGCGCGAGCTGTGCGGCGGCACCCACGTGGCGCGCACGGGCGACATCGGCCTGTTCAAGATTCTCTCCGAGGGAGGGGTGGCCGCCGGCATCCGGCGGGTGGAAGCGACCACCGGCGCCAACGCGCTCGCGCATGTGCAGGCGCAGGAGCGCGCGCTCGCCGGCGCTGCCAGCGCGCTGAAGGTTCCGGCGGGCGAGATCGAGGCAAAGATCGCGCAGCTGCTGGAGCACGCCAGGACGGCGGAGAAGGAGATCGCGCGGCTGCAGGGACAGCAGGCGCTCGGGCGCCTGGAAGAGGTCATGGCGGCCGGCATGCGCACGATCAAGGGCGTCAAGGCGCTGGCGCTGGTCCTCGACGGCGCGGACGCCGCGGTGATGCGCGAAACCCTCGACAAGGTGAAGGACCGGCTGCAGAGCGGCATCGCGGTGCTCGCCACCGTCAACGACGGCAAGGTGGCGCTGATCGCTGGCGTCACGAAGGACCTGACCGGCAGGGTCAAGGCCGGGGACCTCGTCAACCACGTTGCCCAGCAGGTCGGCGGCAAGGGCGGAGGGCGGCCCGACATGGCGCAGGCCGGCGGGACCAATCCGGCGGCACTGCCGGACGCGATGCGCTCGATCGAGGCTTGGCTCGAGCAACGACTCTGACGGTCGGAAGGATGTCCCATGTCGCTGCGCCCCGGGATGACACTCGACGTGATGAACGCCCGCGGGCGAGACTGCCTGCCCGACCTCTTCGGTTTTCGTGTGATGGCGCTGGAGCAGGGACTGCTCGTCGCCGAGATCGACATCCGGCCCGAGCTTCTCGCGCCGAACGGATTCCTGCACGCGGCCACGGTGATCGCGCTCGCCGACACCGCGTGCGGCTACGGCTGCATCGCGCACATGCCCAAGGGCGCCGAGAACTTCACGACGGTCGAGCTCAAGAGCAACTTCCTCGGCACGGCGCGCGAGGGCACGATCGCGTGCATCGCGAAGCCCGCGCATCTCGGCAGGAACACCCAGGTGTGGGACGCGACCGTCACGCGGCACGCCGACGGCAAGCCGATCGCGCTCTTCCGCTGCACGCAGATGATCCTCTGGCCGAAGGCGGGCGGATGAACGACCCCCACGCTCACGGCGTGCGGCCCAGGCCGCATCCCGCTTCGGGCGGCCAGCCTTCGGCCGGCCTGCGGCCGTCGGCCTGGTGTTCGCTGCCCCCCGAGGGGGCGCGCAGTGCCCTTCGGGCGGCCGGGCGGGCACTGATGCTGACCGTGCAGCGGATCGATCACGTGGTCCTCACCTGTCGCGACATTGCGGCGACCATCCGCTTCTACACGGAAGTGCTGGGGATGCGCGAAGTCACGTTCGGCAACGGGCGCAAGGCGCTCGCCTTCGGCCGGCAGAAGATCAATCTGCACGCGACGGGCCAGACCGCGCAAGGGCCCGGCGGCGGCGTGGCAGCCGTCGCCGCCCGTCCGACACCCGGTTCCGCCGACCTTTGCCTGATCGTCGCCGAGCCAATCGCCGTGGTAAACGCGCATCTCGCCGCGTGCGGCGTCCCGGTGGAAGAGGGCCCGTGTACCCGTACCGGGGCGCTAGGGCCGATCGAATCGGTCTACCTTCGCGATCCGGATGGCAATCTGATCGAGCTTTCGCGGTACGTCGAGGACTGATGGACCGTGGCCACGGCGTGGCCGCTGGCATGAGTTGTGCGTCTCGTAGACGACAATCTTTGAGACGCCCGCCACCTTGCTTGAATTCTTGAATCCCATTCGCCGGGGTCCTGCCGGTCCGCTGACCAGCGTGACCGCGGCGGACCATTTTTGGCAGTTGTTGCCGCGGGAGGATCCCGTTGCGGCGCAAAGGGCCGTGTCCGAGGTGCTTTCGGTGCTCGCGACGCGGAACTACCTTGCCCTCGGTCAATTCCGCGCGCTGCTGGCCCTCGACCAGCTTGCGCGAGGTCTGGGCGACGCGCTGCTGGTCGACTATCTGACAGGGGGTGCGCAGTCGCCGTCTTCGGAAACGAACGCCTGGCAATCGGCCTATGCGCTGAGCCGGTCGTTCGGCCAGGCGTTCGAACGCGCTCTGCGGCAAATCCAGGACAGCGAGCCCTCGCGCGGCTGGCGCGAGCACCTCACCACCATTCTGCTGCGCCTGTTCCAGCATCGGCAGGTGGAATTCCTTCTGCGACCGTTTACCAGCGAACATTCCGATCTCGATGGCTGGGCCGGACTCCACGGGGCCTACCGGTACGCCGACTCCATCGGCGCGCGACTGCATCCCCTGATATCCCGGCGCTGCCACGAAGAGTGCGGCGAGGCGAGCACGCTGGAGCGGGAATACATCCACGTGCTGCTGCTGCAATTCTTGAACGGCGGGCACCTGTCGCCCTACGAGGCGTTCTGGCTGAACCGCAAGATCCCTCGCTGGTGTGCGGTACTGTCGCTGCAGGCGGAACCTGCCCGTGCCGTGGCCGACTGCGTCGATCATCGCTTTGTCGTCGATCTGGACAGCGTCGCCGGACTCGCGTGGCCATCCCGCTCTCCGGCGGGCACGCCCCGGTATCTCGATCCTGCGCCGATGCTGGCGTTGATTCGCGATGAGATCGCGGCGTTGAGCGATCCTGCCCGTCCCGCGGAACGCTCGTCGCCGCTGCGTCGTGGCCGACAGCTCAAGCTGTTAGGCACGATCGCCGCGAAATGCCTACCCAGGGCCGCACCGGTCGATCGCCGCGGCGCGCGCCTGCCCACCGTTTCAACCGTTGAAGCCGTCGTCGGCTTCGCGCAGATCACGCGATTGCTGCGGCACGAGCGGCGATCGAAGTCCGTCGCCACGCCATGGGCGTTGCCCACGATCGATGCAGGCGCGAACACGGTAACCGGCATAGACACGGCGGCCGCCGGCTTGTGGCCAGACGGCGGTCAGGGCTCGGTCGGGATGGCCATTGAGTCGGGCGTGCAGGGCTTCGCCTGGCAGATGAAGGACCGCAGCGAGTCCGGCTGCAGGCTGCGCGGAAGAATCGTGAACTCGAATCGAGTGTTGCCGGGCGCGCTGGTCGCGTTTCGCGAGCACCACGACGTTCCGTGGACACTGGCGGTGGTGCGCCGGCTCAGGAAACGGATGGGCGATCGCATCGATATCGGCGTGGAATACCTCGGACGGAACCCGCTGGTGGTCACTCTGGCCGCCGATGTCGATCGCACGGCGGATTCGGCGGTGGCCTCGGACAGGAAGCGCAAGTACTACGCAGCCATCCATTTGCACGAGAGCTCCTGGCATCCGCATTTGCCAATCAGGACGCTGATCATGTCGGCGCGCGAGTTCAACGCCGGCCGGTGCCTGAGCGTTCAGTCGGATGGCGCCGAGTACACGGTGCGGCTGAAAGAACCGATCGAGGAACAGGACAGCTTCGTCTGGTTGTCGTATGAGTTGGTGTTCCGACTGGCAACCGATGGTGAGACCCACGATCGACCATACGGCGGCAGGCTGGCGATTGCGCGTCGGCCGAATCGCCCTCCGTTCGCCGCCCGTCCTGCCGTAGCCGCAGGAATGGCGGAGTCGCCGGACCTCCGACACGCTGGCGGCTCAGGGAAAACCTGACGTAATCCCTGGGGCGCGTACGCACCTGTGGACAGAGCGTGAACAGGCCCGATCGGGCGCACGCATCCGGCCTCAACCATCAGGCCGATGCCATGCGCCGTGTCGCCGCCATAGACTTGCCGTGTCTGCGCACGTTCTTGCCGATGGTTGCAGCGTCCCAGGCGGGGTGACGGCCCACCCGATGCCCATCGGCAGTCGTGCCCAGGCGCACCCATGTCGGCGCGTCGCTCGGTCCTCCCGTTGGTGTTGCTCGCCTTTGCGGCGGGCGTCGTGCTGCTGCAATGGCAATCCGTGCTTCCCCCCGTCCTCCCCTGGATCGGCGCCGCTGTGGCGGTCGCGCTGGGAAGCGTTGGCGCATGGGCAACTGCCGCACGATCGTCGGTCCCGCGCGGCGTTGTCCTCGTCCTCGCCGCATCGTGCGCCGGCACGCTCGGCTTCGGCTACGCCGCGTGGCGCGCGGAGATGCGCCTGGCCGAGGCGCTGCCGGCCGAGTGGGAAGGCCAAGACATCGCGCTCGTCGGCGTCGTCGACGAATTGCCGCAACGCTCCGATCGCGGCGCGCGCTTCGCATTTGCCGTGGAGCGTGTCGAGACCGCGGGTGCGATCGTGCCCCGGCGGCTGTCGCTCGCATGGTATGCGCAGTGGCGGAAGGATGGCCCGAGCGATCCGGTTCCGGACCTCGTCGCCGGCGAGCGCTGGCGGCTCGTCGTCCGGCTGAAGCGGCCGCACGGCACCGTCAACCCGCATGGCTTCGACGTCGAGGCCTGGCTGCTGCAGAACGGACTGCGCGCGACCGGTTACGTGCGCAACGACGGGCGCAACGCGCGGCTCGATGCGTTCGCCGGACGCGCGGCGGACTACGTGCAGCGGGCCCGGGAAAACGTCCGCGCGCGCATCGTTGCCGCGTTGCCGGACGCGCGCTTTGCGGGTGTGATTGTCGCGCTCACGGTCGGCGAGCAGCGCGCGATCCCCGAAGCCCAATGGGCCGTGTTCAACCGGACCGGCATCGCGCACCTGATCAGCATCTCGGGGCTGCATGTCACCGTGTTCGCCGCGCTCGCGGGAGGTCTCGCCTTCGCCTTGGCCAGGCGGAACGTGGCGCTGACGACGCGCATTCCTGCGCGCAGGGTCGCGGTCGGCGTCGGATTGCTGTTTTCGACGTTCTACGTGCTGCTCGCCGGTGCGCAGGTGCCGGCGATGCGCACGCTGCTGATGCTCGCCGTCGCGGCCGTGGGGGTGATGGTCGCGCGCCCTGGCACGGCCGGCATCGTCTGGCTGTGGGCACTCGTCGCCGTGCTCGCCTGGGACCCTTGGGCGGGACTCACGCCGGGGTTCTGGCTGTCGTTCGGGGCCGTCGGCGTGCTGCTGTATGCGGGGATGGGTCGTTTGTCCTCGCCACCACCTGCTTCGCGTGTCGCGCGAGCGATGCGCGCGTTGCACACCGCCGCGCGCACCCAGGCCGTCGTCACCTTGGCGCTGGTGCCGGGAACGCTCGCGCTGTTCCAGCAGGTGTCGCTGGTGTCTCCGCTCGCGAATGCGCTGGCGATTCCGATCGTCACGTTCGCGGTCGTGCCGATGGCGCTCGCGGCCATCATCGTGCCGATCGACGCGCTCTGGCAGGGCGCGCACGCGGTCTTCGCCGCGCTGATGATCCCGCTCGATGCGCTCGCGGTGGCGCCTTCAGCCGCGTGGCAGCAGCATGCGCCGCCAGGCTGGGCGGTTGCGGTCGCCCTTGTCGGCATCGCCTGGCTCGTTGCTCCGCGCGGCGTGCCCGGACGGGTGCTGGGCGTCGTCGCGCTGCTGCCGCTGTTTGTCGTCCGGCCCGCAACGCCTGCACCCGGAACGTTCAGGATGACGGTGCTCGACGTCGGGCAGGGGCTTGCCGTTGTCGTGCAGACGCACCGGCACGCATTGCTCTACGACACCGGCCCGCGCTACACCGACGAGGCCGATGCGGGCGGGCGGATCGTCGCGCCGTTCCTGCGTGCCGCGGGAGTGCGGCAGCTTGCCGGCATGATCGTCACGCATCAGGACAGCGATCACTCCGGCGGCGCGCTCACACTGCTGCAGACGGTCCCCATGGCCTGGCTCGCGTCGTCGTTGCCCGAGGGGCACGACATCCTCGCGCGCCGCGCGACCGATGGCGGCACGGCGCTGCGTTGCGAGGCCGGGCAACGATGGACCTGGGACGACGTGCGCTTCGCGGTGCTGCAGCCGACACCCGCGCACTACGCGGCGCCGTCAAACAAGCCGAACGATCTGTCCTGTGTCGTGCGGATCGATTCGGACTACGGCAGCGTCCTGCTGACCGGCGACCTCGAGGCGCGCGGCGAGCTCGAGCTCGTTCGGCGCGAACCCTCGGCGCTCAAGGCGGACGTGCTGCTGGTGCCGCATCATGGCAGCCGGACGTCGTCGACCGCGGCCTTCATCGCGTCGGTCGCCCCGGAGATCGCCGTCTACACTCTTGGTTACCGCAACCGTTTCGGGCATCCGCGGCCGGACGTCGTCGCCCGGTACGACCGCGCCGGCGTGCGCAGCTATCGCACGGATCACGAGGGCGCGCTGACATTCACGTTTGCGCCGGGGTCACCCCGCTCGCCCCGCGCCGAGCGCGCGCACGATCGGCGGTACTGGCGCGACACGCCGGTGCGCGGCGACGCCACGCCACTCGATTAAGAATATGATGCACTGAGTCGCGCCACGGAGCGTCTGCCATGTCGAACGATGTTGAAGTCCGCTGGGACCGGCTGACCGCGCCGGCGCTGCGCGCATGCGGTGCAGGACAAGACGGTCGTCATCATCCCGCTGGGCGCGACCGAGCAGCACGGGCCGCACCTGCCCACGCAGGTCGACTGGCGGTCGGCCTACGAGATTTCCCTGCGCGCCGCGCGCCTGATGGCGGGCCGGCAGCGGGCGCTGGTCACGCCTGCCATTCCGTTCGGCATGTCGGAGCACCACATGTCGCTGGGCGGAACGCTGACGCTCGACTACGCCACGATGGCGGCGGTCATCGGCTGTGTCGTGCGCTCCGCCGCGCGACATGGATTCGAGCGCATCTTCGTGCTGAACGGACACGGCGGGAACATCGCCGCGCTCGACACCATCCTCACCGAGCTCACGATCGAGCTGAAGCTGCCGCTTGCCGGCGGCACCTACTGGCACATCGCCGCCGAGTCCATTCGCGGCATCCTGGAGCACCAGCCGCAGCTGCTCCACGCCTGCGAAGCGGAGACCTCGATCATGCAGGCGCTGTCTCCCGAAATCGTGCAGCCCCTCGATCCCTCGATGCGTGGCGCCCTCGTTCCCGGCATGTCGGCCATTGCCGGGGTCAACCCCGCGATCTTCCGCTGGCAGCACCTGAAGACGCGCTCGGCCATCGGCATCCTCGGCGAGGCGTGGGCGGCGAGCCCGGAGAAGGGGCACCGGCTGCTGGCGGCCATCTCGCGCGACGTCGCCGATGCGCTGGCCGATCAGCGCCTGTGGGAGGCGCCCATATGATCGACATCGGGCCGATCGAAGCCTCGACGCTCGATTCCAGTCTCAAGGGATATCCGCACCGGGCGCCGCCGGGCGCGGTGAGGGATATCGGCCGTCGGGGCTGGAATGTCATGCGGGGCGACCTGCCATTCCCCGTGGCGGTGTTGAAAGAGGCGGCGCTGGCCCACAACCTCGCGTGGATGGCGGACTTCACGCGCGCCACCGGCGTGCTGCTCGCCCCGCACGGCAAGACGACGATGGCGCCGCAGCTCTTCGCGCGCCAGATCGAAGCGGGCGCCTGGGGCATCACGTTCGCGACGATGCAACAGGTGAGCGTGGGCGTGCGCATGGGCTTGCGCCGCATCATTTTCGCCAATCAGCTCGTCGGTGACGAGGACATCCTGCTGGCGATGCATCTCGTCGAGACGATGCCGGACCTGGAGCTGCACGTCCTGGTCGATTCGATCCCGCAATTGCAGCTGATCGAAACGCATGGCGAACGGCGCCGTCCGGCGCGGCCGTTGAACGCACTGCTGGAAGTTGGTGTCCCCGGAGGGCGCACCGGCTGCCGTACCGTCGACGAGGCCATGCAGCTCGCGCGCGCCGTCGCGGCGAGCCGGTCGGTCCGCCTTTCCGGCGTCGAGTGCTTCGAAGGCCTTAGCGTCACCGGCGACAGCGACGCCGACCGGATCGTGGTCGAGCGCTGGATGCACGCCGTGCAGCAGGTGGCGAGGCAGTGCGACGCGGAAGGCCTCTGGGGCACCGCGGAGGTCACGCTGTCGGCCGGGGGGTCGGCGGTGTTCGACCTCGTCGCGCGCAGCCTGCCCACGCAGCTGTCGCGACCGGTGCGCACGATCCTGCGCAGTGGATGTTACGTGACCCACGATTCGCATTTCTACGAACGCTTCGCGCGACACGTCATCGCGCGCAGCGGCGCGGCGTGGCAGCAGCGCAGAGGGACTCATGCCCGCGCTCGAGGTCTGGACGCAGGTGCAGTCGCAACCCGAGCCCGGGCTCGCCATCCTGGCGTTCGGCAAGCGCGACGCGTCGTTCGACATCGATCTGCCGATGCCCTTCGCGCGTGTGCGTGGCGGCGAGCGCACGCCGCTCGACGCGTCATGGCGCATCAGCGGGCTCAACGACCAGCACGCGTACCTGCGGATCCCGGCGGGCGCCGAGGTGCGCGTCGGCGACCTCATCGGTTGCGGCATCTCGCATCCCTGCGCGACGTTCGATCGATGGCGCTGGCTGCCGGTCGTCGACGACGACTATGCCGTCACCGGCGCGATCAGGACGTACTTCTAATCCGCCTCGAAGGCGCCGCCCTGCCGGGTCGGGTGCTTACGCGTGGCCCGGCTTGTCGCCGACGCGGCGCCGCGATCCACTTGGCCGCGCGGAGCAACCGCGCGTCGTCGTCGATGGCGCCGATCACCTGAACGCCGACCGGCAATCCCTTCGGTCCGGTGAACGCCGGGCAGATTGAGGCACGGGACGAGCAGGCCCGAGCTCCACCGGTTGAACATCGCCTCGCCGGTGTTGTCGAGGCCGGCGGGCGCCTCGCCGGGCGCGCTCGCCGTCAGCAGCAGCGTCGAACGGCGCGATCGCGGCCGCGAACAGCGCGCGGCAGCGGGCGAGCAACGCCTGCGCTTCCAGATACCGGTGCCGCGGAATCGCCGCGCCCGCCTCCAACTCCGTCGCGGCTCGATGGCGAAAGCAAGTCGGCGCGCCGGGTCCGTTCGAACGCGAACACGCGCGCCGCCTCGAAGCGCAGCACGTCGCTTTGCGCGTCGAGGAAAAGTTCGAACTCCGCCGGCAGCTCGATCTCGTCCACGACCACGCCATTGCGTGCGAGCTGCTGCGCGGCGGTCTCGACCGCGCGGACCGTCGCGGCTTCGGCGTGGGGCCAGGCGGGCGTCCGCCAAAGGCCCACGCGCGCCGGGCGCGACGGCCTCGAGCGGTGCCGCGCCGCGATCGTCGCCGGCGAGCACGCCGACGACGAGCGCGCAGTCGTCGACGCTGCGCGCAAAGAGTCCGACCGTGTCGAAGCTCCCGGCGAGCGGCTTCACCCCGGTCGGGTTGATCGTGTTGAACGAAGGCTTGTAGCCGATCACGCCGCAATAGGATGCGGGACGGATGATCGACCCGCCGGTCTGCGTGCCGAAGGCCACCGGCACCATGAAGTCGGCGACGGCGGCGGCCGATCCGCTCGACGATCCCCCGGGCGTGTGCGCAGGATTGTGCGGGTTCGCCGTCGGTCCGGGATGGCGCAACGCGAATTCCGTGGTGACCGTCTTGCCCAGCATGACGGCGCCGGCCTCGCGCGCCAGCGCAACGCACGCCGCATCCGCGGACGGCCGGTGACCGGCATGAATCGGCGAGCCGTAGTGCGTCGGCATGTCGTGGGTGTCGATGATGTCCTTCACGCCGAAGGGCAGCCCGTTCAGCGGCGCCGCGCGAGCCGGCCCGGCCCGCGCGGTCGCGCGCGCGGGCCTCGGCGAGCGCGCGCTCCGGATCCAGAAAGGCAAACGCCCGCACGACGGCGTCGCGCGCGGCGATGCGGTCGAGGCAGGCGCGGGTCAGCGCCTCGGCGGTGAGGCGCCCGGCGGCCATCGCAGCCAGGGCTTCGATTGCATCCAATTCGTTCGGCAGCCTGCGCCATCGAGTAATCCTCCTCGTTGCAACGGATCGAAACCGACGGCGCGCCTTGCGATCGGGCGTACCCTGTGCTACCAATAGCGGACAAGCTTCGCCGTGGCCACGGTGGCGACGGCAACACAGGGGGAGTGCCGGATCATGGATCTCAATCGACGTGGCATCAAGGGAGCGATGGCGGCGGGCGCGCTGGCGATCGTCCTGGCCGGTCCGACGGACCGCGCACGCGCAATCGGTGCTGCGCCTCGTGCCGCAGGCGGATCTCAAGATCCTGGACACCGTTCAGACGACGAACAACATCACCAGCAATCACGGCTACATGATCTACGACACGCTGTTCGCGCTGGACAGCAAGCTCATGCCGAAGCCGCAGATGGTCGAGAGCTACACGAAGAGCGCCGACGGCCTCAACTGGACGTTCAAGCTGCGCCCGGGACTCAAGTTCCACGACGGCCAGCCGGTGACGTCGAAGGACGTGGTCGCGTCGATCCTGCGCTTTTCCAAGCGCATCCCGGCCGGCGTGACGATGATGCAGTTCACGAAGGAAATCGTGGCCACCGGTCCCGACACGTTCGAGATTCGCCTCAACAAGCCGTTCGGGCTGGTGCTGGAGACGCTGGCGGGTCCGGAAAATCCGCTGTTCATCACGCGCGAAGCCGACGCGCATGCTCGATCCGAACACCGCGATGACGACGGCGATCGGCTCCGGCCCCTTCATCTTCGTCCGCGAGGAATGGGTTCCCGGCAGCAAGGTCGTCTACAAGAAGAATCCCGACTACAAGGCGAGATCCGACGCGCCGGACGGTTTCGCCGGCGCCAAGCTCGCCAAGGTCGATCGCGTCGAGTGGCTGGTGATTCCGGACTCCAACACCGCGGTGCAGGCGCTCATCAAGGGCGAAGTCGACATCATCGAGATTCCGCAGACCGATCTTCTGCCGTTGATCCGCAAGGACCCGAACATCACCGTCAAAGTGATCGACCGCGTCGGCACGCAGGCGATCTACCGGATGAATCACCTGATCCCGCCGTTCAACAATGCCAAGGCACGGCAGGCGCTGCTGTATGCGACCGGCGACCAGAAAGACTACCTGGCCTCGATGATCGGCTTTGCCGATTACGAACGGCCCTGCTGGGCGGTGTTCGTCTGCGGCACGCCGTTCGAGACGCAGGCCGGCGTCGGCGACTGGGCGAAGGGCGACAAGAAGGCCAACATCGAAAAGGCCAAGGAGCTGCTCAAGGAAGCGGGCTACAAGGGCGAGAAGGTCGTGATCCTCGATCCGGTCGAAGCGCATCTCGCGCACTCGCAGGCGGTGGTCACCGCGCAGAAGCTGCGCGAGATCGGCATGAACGTCGACCTGCAGGCGATCGACTGGGGCACGCAGAGCGCGCGGCGCCAGATCAAGGATCCGCCGGACAAGAACCCGGGCGCGTGGAACATTTTCCACACCTGGGGCGGCGGCCTGGCGATGAACAACCCGCTGTCCAATACGCCGACGCCCGAGCGCGTGCGACGGCAAGAACTGGTTCGGCTGGCCCTGCGACGAGGAGCTCGAGAAGATCCGCCTGGAATTCCCGCTCGCGCCGCCGGAGAAGCAGAAGGAAATCGTCGAGCGCCTGCAGAAGCGCTTCTACGAAGTCGTTCCGTATATTCCGGCCGGTCAATTCTTTGCGCCGATCGCCTATCGGAAGAATCTCTCCGGCATCCTGGACACACCCCGGCTGGTGCTGTGGAACATCGAGAAGAAGTAATCGGCGAACGATCCGGGTCCAGGTCGCGAACCGGATCGCGCATCACATACTGTCGCTTGGAGCCGGTCCAGGGCGGACGACGGCCGAGCGCAGTAGCGCAACGGGCTCTGCGGGCTCCGGGAACAACACCTGAGCCGGGTACTCATTTCCTCGAGGTCCAGCGCCTATTGACGACCCCCGCGGATCGGAGCGAAGCTATCGGTTGGGCATTGAGCATTTCGTCTCGCTACAGGAGCGCGCGCCATGACCCTCCGCCTGCGTCATCTTCCCTTCGTTCTCGTTCTCGCGATCCACGGCCCCGTCCACGCGCACGATACGGATTCCCAAACCGGTCCGCTCGGGACGGTTTCGTTTCCGACCAGCTGCGATCCGAAGGTGCAGGCGCAGTTCGAGCGAGCGGTCGCGATGCTGCACTCCTTCTGGTACTCGGCCGGGGAGAAGGCCTTCCGCGAGGTGCTGAAGGACGATCCTCGATGCGCGATGGCGACCTGGGGAATCGCGTCGCTCCTGATGTCGAATCCGCTCGCCGGACAGGGCGCCTCGCCGAAGGGCGCGGAGCAGGCGCAGGCGGCGATCGACGCGGGGCGCCGCTTGGGCGCCGGGACCGAGCGCGAGCGCGACTACCTCGATGCGGTCGCGGCCTACTACAGGGACTTCGCGACGCGCTCCGAGCGGGAGCGGCAGGCGTCGCGCGCGCAAGCCTACGAAGCGCTGGCGAAGAAGTATCCCAGCGACGACGAAGCGCAGATCTTCTTCGCGCTCTACCTCGCCGGAACGCAGACTCAAGCCGACCAGACCTACGCGGCCTACCTCAGGGCGGCCGCCATTCTCGAGGACGAATTCAGGAAGTATCCAGACCACCCCGGCGTCGCCCATTACCTCATCCACAGCTACGACGCGCCGCCGATCGCGAGCAAAGGACTCACCGCCGCGCGCAAGTATGCGGGCATCGCCCCGGCAGCCCCGCACGCGCTGCACATGCCATCGCACATCTTCACCCGCGTGGGCGCCTGGCAGGAGTCGGCCGCCACGAATGCGCGCTCGCAGGAAGTCGCCAAGGCGGGCAACGAGCCCGACGAGGCGTATCACGCGACCGACTACATGGTGTACGCCTACCTGCAGCTCGCTCGCGACGCCGAGGCGCGCCGCACGATGGACGACGTGATGAAAGTCACCGGCGCAAGCACGCGCTTCGTGGCGCCGTATGCCATCGCCGCCATGCCGGCGCGCTACGCGTTCGAACGCGGCGCATGGGAGGAGGCCGCGAGGCTGCA
The DNA here is from genome assembly GCA_963823215.1 of uncultured beta proteobacterium. Classification (GTDB taxonomy): domain Bacteria; phylum Pseudomonadota; class Gammaproteobacteria; order Burkholderiales; family Casimicrobiaceae; genus CAIWHR01. Next base: position 147,706 of record CAWGKT010000005.1, on the reverse strand, counting down.
GCCGACCGGCAGCACGTATCCCTTCGTCGAGGCCATCACCTATTTCTCGCGCAGCGTGGGCGCCGCCCGCAGCGGCGACCTTGCCGCCGCCCGGAAGGATGCCGAACAGCTCGAAGTCCTCCACAAGGCGCTCGTCGCCGCGAAGAACACCTACTGGGCCACCGAGGTCGAGGTTCAGCGCCTGGCCGCGGCCGGCTGGATCGCGTTGGGCGAGGGGAAGTCCGACGAGGCGCTGAAGTTAATGCGCGCCGCCGCCGACCTCGAGGACAAGAACGAGAAGCACATCGTCACGCCGGGTCGCATTGTTCCCGCGCGCGAGCTTCTAGGCGACATGCTGCTGGAGATGAAGCAGCCCGCCGCGGCGCTGAAGGAATTCGAAGCGTCGCAGCAGCGTGAGCCCAACCGCTTCCGTAACTACCTGGGTTGCGCCCGCGCCGCGGAAATGGCCGGCGATCGCGCGAAAGCCGCCGCCTACTACCAGAAGCTCCTGGCGCTCGCGAAGAATGCCGACACCGAGCGACCGGAGCTCGTGAGCGCGAAGAGCGTCGCGTCGCGGTGAGAAGGCTCGCAGGACTCGTTGCCGCGGGCCTCGCGTGCGCGGCGATCGCGGCGTTCGCCCCGATCGCTGCCGCCGACCCGGACGAGGTGGATCCCGATCTCGCCGCGCGCGATGCGGATTATGCCGCGGGCAAGAAGGCGGTCGAGACGAAGAACTGGACGGACGCCGTGCGGCTGTTCAAGCGCGCGGAGCTCCGCCACCCCGACCACGCGGACCTGCAGAACAGCCTCGGCTTTTCCTACCGCAACCTGAAACAATTCGAGCTCGCGCTCACGCACTACAAGCGCGCGATCGCGATCGATCCTCGCCATCGCGGCGCGCACGAGTACATCGGCGAGGCCTATCTCATGATGGGCAATCTGGCGGACGCCGAGAAGCACCTCGCCGCGCTCAAGGCCATCTGCCTGCTGCCCTGCGAGGAGCTGACTGACCTCGAGCGTGCGATTGCGCAGTACCGGGGCAGCAAGTAGCGGTCGTTGACGTAGAGGCGTCCAGCCGCCTGCGGACGGGCCTGTCAGCGCACCGTTGCCCCGTCAAGCCGTGATGGGCTGAATCGGAAGGCGCATCGCGGGCTTGGATTTGCTATCGGGTATCTTTCCAATTTGCAGGTGGAGGCAGCGCATGAATTGGCCCAGCGACGACGACATATCGGCAATGTTGGCGTTGCCTGAAGGCTACCGCGGCGGGCGGCTGAAGCGTTCCGAAATCCCTTCGCTCGTGGTCAGCATTTCGGTGTGGCACCCGGACATATCCGTCGGCGCCGCCAGTTGTTATCTGCGCGAGGATTTCTACACCGACAAGGCGTTTCTTGATGGCGAAACCGAGAAAGACCTCCTCGTGATCCTCATCAAGCGCGATGGCGAACTGGCAGGCATGGGTTCTTGGGAACGAGAACAGGACGCACTGGCGATATATGCTCGGTTTGGGGCTATCGCGCCGCAGCATCGCGGCGCGAAATTGGCAGTGCGCGCGATGGAGTTTGGCGAAAACCTGGCGCGAGCGATGGGGGCGGGCTTCATTTACGGCCTCGCGACATTGAAGATTTCTCATATGCAGCTCGCCTTGGAGCGCGCCGGGTACCAGCTGCTTGGTTTTGCGCCCGGGTACGACCGGGAGATGGTGGCGCCAGGCGTGGTGAAACGGGTGTACGAGGCGTTCTACGCCAAGGTATTGGTGCCCGACGAGGATCTGTTGCGTCCGGACCCCAAGAACCTGTCGCCCAAAGCCAAGGCACTCTTTGACGTATTGTTTCCGAAATAGAATGGCCGTCCCGAAACGAGCAGCCGCTGGTGGCGGAAACGGGTCAAGAGTTGCGTCAGCGGCGCTGGCCGGCCATTCGTTTCAACGCGACCGAGTCGAGCAGCTTCAGCGCGCGACCCTGCACCTGAATAGTTCCTTCTCCCTGGAACCGCGAGAGAAGGCGGCTGACGGTTTCAAGCTTGAGGCCGAGATAGCTTCCGAGTTCCTCGCGCGTCACGTGTAGCCTGAATTCGGTGGACGAATAACCACGGCGGCGGTAACGGTCGGCCAGATTCAACAGGAATACGGCGAGACGCTGCTCCGCAGGCATGCTGCCAAGCATGAGCATCACGGTTTGGTCTCGCGCAATCTCTTTGGACATAAGTTGGTGGAGATTGTGTTGCAGCGCAGGGAGCGAGCGTGCGAGGGTCTCGATGCTTTTGAATGGCAGTTCGCAGACTTCGCTATCCTCTAGTGCGATTGCGCCCACGCCGTGGGTCTCGGTGCCAATGCCGTCGAAACCGATGATTTCTCCCGGCATGTGATAGCCCGACACCTGCTCGCGGCCATCCTCAGCCAGCACCGTCGTCTTGAGTGATCCGACCCGGACCGCGTAGAGCGCGTGAAAGGCATCTCCGGCGCGATACAGGGTATCGTGCTTCTTGAGCCTGGTTCGCTTGTTGACCAATCGGTCGAACTGCATCATCTGGTCAAAATTGAATGCTGCCGGCAGACAAAGTTCGCGCATGCCGCAGGTCTGGCAATGGGTCTTCGGATCATGAATGGCGATGACCGGCGCAAGCGTGGCAACGCCAGTGTCGCGCGCATCCGGCGCGGCGGCGGGTACCGGAACTGGAAGGGCTGACGGTGCGACGCGGGTGATGGCAGTCTACCGATTCAGAAAGAATGGTCGTCAATGCGAAACAAAGTTACTCAGCCTACTCCAATCGGCGACATGAGCATGGAATATTTTCTTTGCCCACACCAATGGTATGGAGAATGGGGGCGACCAGGTCGCCGCGGCTGCGAGTTGCCTGATACGAGTTCGACTTGAAGTCACCCGATCCCACTGTCGCCGCGATCGTTCGCCAACAGACAGGAGTCGCATGGTCGCTTGCGCGTCGGCTGTGCATCGAGGGGCGCGTCACGGTAAATGGGCGGCGCTGCCTCGACCCGGCGTCGCGAGTCGCGCCGGGTACGGTGATTGCCGTTGACCAGGGGGCACCCAGGCTCCGCAGGGGTCCGCTTGCCGAGAGCGCCATCGTGTTTTGCGACCGCGACGTCGTCGTCGTCGACAAGCCGGCCGGGCTCCTCAGCGTCGCCGACGAGCCAGATAACAGGGAAACCGCCGTCGACTACACCCGAACGTTGCTGAGGCGGATGAATAGGGGTGGCGCCGACGCCGCGCTCGGCGTGGTTCATCGACTCGACAGGGATACGAGCGGCCTGATGGTGTTCGCGCGGACTGCCCAAGCGAAGCGCGCGCTGGCAACGCAGTTCCGCGAGCACACCATCGATCGCGTCTACCACGCCATAGTGCACGGGGCCGTCGCCGCGAAGCGGGTAGAAACGTTTCTTCTTCTGGATCGTGGCGACGGAATGCGCGGCTCGCATGGACACTTCCGACGTTCGAGGGGCGACGCTCCGATCGAGGCGAAACGATCGATTACCCACATCAGGCCGATCGCCGCCCTTGTCGGCGCCACGCTGGTCGAATGCCGGCTCGAAACCGGACGCCAGCATCAGATTCGAATCCACCTGTCCGAACTCGGCCATCCTCTGGTGGGCGAACGCGTATACATCCGCGACTACGTTGGTCCGACGATCGAAGCAACGCGTCCGATGCTTCATGCGCGGACGCTCGGATTCATGCATCCCCGAACCGCCGAACGCGCACTGTTCCACCGCGAGCCGCCGGATGACTTCCAGGCAACGATCGAGCCGCTTCGGCCCGGGCCGATCGGCGGTTGATATGCCAGAAGGCGCCAGGCAGGCTAACATGGCGACGTCATGCATGTCTTCCTGATCCGCCGCCTGCTGGCGGCCGTGCCGGTGATCGTGGTCGTCACGGTGTTCGTCTTTGCGCTGCTGCATCTCGCGCCAGGCGATCCGGCCGCGATCATCGCCGGCGATCTCGCGACCGCCGAGGACGTCGCCAAGATCCGCGCCAAGCTGGGACTCGACCAGCCGCTGCTGATCCAGTTCTTCACGTGGATCGGCCAGCTGCTGCGCGGCGACCTCGGCAACTCGATCTTCTCGGCCCATCCTGTTTCGGAACTGATCGCCCAGCGCCTGGAGCCGACGCTCACGCTGACGGTGATGACGCTCTTCATCTCCGTCCTGCTCGCGGTGCCGCTCGGCGTGATCGCGGCGTGGCGCGTCGGTTCGTGGATCGACCGCGGCGTCATGGGCTTCGCCGTGTTCGGATTCTCGGTGCCCGGATTCGTCATCGGCTACGTGCTGATCTGGCTGTTCGCGATCGAGCTCGACTGGTTGCCGGTGCAGGGCTATACGCCGCTCGCCAAGGGCTTCTGGCCGTGGCTGTCCAACATCATCCTGCCCAGCGTCACGCTCGCTCTCGCCTACATGGCGCTGATCGCGCGCATCACGCGCGCGTCGATGCTGGAGACGCTGAGCCAGGACTACATCCGCACCGCGCATGCCAAGGGCCTTGCCACCCGGGACGTGCTGATGGGGCACGCACTGCGCAACGCCGCGGTGCCGATCGTCACGGTGATCGGCATCGGCGTCGCGCTGCTGATCGGTGGCGTCGTCGTCACCGAGAGCGTGTTCGCGATTCCCGGCCTCGGCCGCCTGACGGTCGACGCGATCCTGCGCCGCGACTATCCGGTGATCCAGGGCATCATCCTCGTGTTCTCGGGCGCGTACGTCGTCGTCAATCTCGTGGTCGACATGCTCTACACGGTGCTCGACCCGCGGATCAGGTATTGACGTGACCGCCGCGACAGCGACTGCGGCGCGTATCCGTCGCGCCGCCGGCGCGCACGGGTTCCGCTGCCTTCGTTCGCCGCCATCCGACGGTGGCGATCGGCAGCGCGCTGCTGCTGGCCATCGTTCTCGCCTCGATCGCGGCGCCCTGGCTCGCCACCGTCGACCCGATTTCGATCAACCCGTCGCAGCGCCTGCGCAGCCCGTCCGCCGACCACTGGTTCGGCACCGATCGGTTCGGACGCGACCTGTACAGCCGCGTCATCTACGGCGGTCGCGTCTCGCTCGTCGTCGGCCTGTCGGTCGCGGCGACTCGCCACGCTGATCGGATTGGCGATCGGCCTCGTCAGCGGCTATCTGCGCGCGGTGGACGCGGTGGTGATGCGGGTGATGGACGGCATGATGGCGATTCCGGCGATCATGCTCGCCATTGCGCTGATCGCGCTGTCCAAGGCGAGCGTCTTCATCGTGATCGTCGCCGTGACGCTGCCCGAAGTGCCGCGGGTCGTGCGCCTGGTGCGCAGCATCGTGCTCACCATTCGCGAGCAGCCCTATATCGAGGCCGCGACGGCGATCGGCACGAGCGTGCCGCGCATCATGCTGCGGCACCTGCTGCCCAACGCGCTGCCGCCGCTGATCGTGCAGGCGACCTACATCTGCGCGTCGGCCGTGCTGATCGAGGCCGCGTTGAGTTTCCTCGGTGCCGGCACGCCGCCGGAGATTCCGAGCTGGGGCAACATCATGGCCGAAGCGCGGCCCTACTTTCAGCTGAAGCCGTGCGATGGTGCTGCTGCCCGGCGTGTTCCTCGCGGTGACCGTGCTGGCGATCAATCTGGTCGGCGACGGGTTGCGCGACATGCTGGATCCGCGGCTCGCGCGGCGGATGTGATGGGCGCTGCGGGAACCTCGGTCACCATGAGAGTCGCCGGGCCGTCCCAAGGCGCGAATCGCGCCCCTTCGGGGGGCAGCGCAGCGTTGACAGCCGCAAGCGTGGGGGCCGTCAACCGACCGGTACTCGCCGTCAGCGGGCTGCGCACGCATTTCCACACGCGCGACGGCGTGGTCAAGGCGGTGGACGGAGTATCGCTGTCGCTCGACGCGCGGCGAAACGCTGGGGGTCGTGGGCGAGAGCGGATGCGGCAAGTCGGTCACCGCGCTGTCGGTCATGCGCCTGGTGCCGTCCGCCGCGGGTCGCATCGTGGCGGGCAGCATCCGCTTCGACGACAAGGAGTTGCTGACGCTGGAGCCGGCGGCCATGCGCGCGATTCGCGGCAACCGGATCAGCATGATCTTCCAGGAGCCGATGACGAGCCTCAATCCGGTCATGACCGTGGGCCACCAGATCGCCGAAAGCGTCGCATTGCACCAGCATCTGCCTCGGCGCGCGGCGCTTCGATCGGGCGATCGAGATGCTCACGCTCGTGAAGATTCCCGAGACCCGGCGCCGCGCCGGCGAATATCCGCATCAGCTTTCGGGCGGCATGCGGCAGCGCGTGATGATCGCCATCGCGATGGCCTGCACGCCGACGATGCTCATCGCCGACGAGCCGACGACGGCGCTCGACGTCACCATCCAGGCGCAGATCCTCGATCTGATGCTGGAAATGAAGGAGCGCACCGGCGCCGCGGTCATGCTCATCACGCACGACCTCGGCGTGATCGCCGAGACCGCGCAGCGCGTGGTCGTGATGTACGCGGGCCGCAAGGTCGAGGAGGCGCCGGTGAAGGCCTTGTTCGCGCGGCCTCGCCATCCGTATACGCGCGGGTTGATGACGTCCATCCCGCGGCTCAATCGCGCGCCGGACGAGTCCGTCCGGCCCCGTCGGCTGACGGAGATTCCCGGCGTGGTGCCGTCGCTGATCGACATGGCGGAAGGCTGCACGTTCGCGCCGCGCTGCCCCTATGCGAGCGAGCAATGCCGCGTCGCATTTCCGCCGGAGGTCGAAGCCGCGCCGGGCCATTTCGTCGCCTGCTGGAACGCCGACACGTTGCCGGAGATGGTCCGTGCCTGAACCAATTTCGGCCATGCAACCCGTGCTCGAAGTCGACGCGCTGGTCAAGCACTACCCGGTGCGCGGGGGGCTCCTCGCGCGCGAGGTCGGCACGGTGCAGGCGGTGGACGGCGTGTCGTTCGACCTTGCCGCGGGCGAAACGCTGGGCCTGGTCGGCGAGAGCGGCTGCGGGAAGTCGACGACCGGCAAGGCGATCCTGCGCCTGGTCGAACCCACCAGCGGCACGATCACGCTGGAAGGCGAGGACATCACGCGACTCGATCGCGCCGCGATGCGCCCGCGCCGTCGCCGCCTGCAGGTGATCTTCCAGGATCCCTATGCGTCGCTCAATCCGCGCATGAGCGCGGGCGAGATCGTCGGCGAGCCGTTGCACAACTACGGCATCGCGTCGGGCGAACGAGCGGACCGAGCGCGTGGCCCGGCTGTTCGCGCGCGTCGGCCTGCGGCCCGATCAGATGCGCAAGTACCCGCATGAATTCTCCGGCGGACAGCGCCAGCGCCTGGGGATCGCGCGCGCGCTCGCCGTCGAGCCCAGGGTGATCGTTTGCGACGAACCGGTCTCGGCGCTGGACGTGTCGGTGCAGGCGCAGGTCATCAACCTGCTCATGGATCTGCAGGCGGAGTTCGGCCTGTCCTATCTCTTCATCGCGCACGACCTCGCGGTCGTCGAGCACATCTGCCACCGCGTCGCGGTGATGTATCTCGGCCGCATCGTCGAGCTGGCGCCGCGCCGCGCGCTGTTTGCCAATCCGCAGCATCCCTACACCGAGGCGCTGCTGTCGGCCGTGCCGGTGCCCGACCCCGACTCCGGCGATCCGGCGCGACGCGCATCATCCTTCCGGGCGACGTGCCGAGTCCCATCAAGCCGCCGTCCGGGTGTCGCTTCCACACGCGCTGTCCGTACGTGTTCGACCGCTGCCGGAGCGAATCGCCGGAATTGCGGGAGATGGCGCCGGGTCATCACGTCGCCTGTCATCTGCGCGCGTGAGACCGGGACATCAGTTGGCAACACCGTGACTGAATGGAGAGACTACGTATGGATCTGATCCTGCGCGGCGGACGGGTGATCGACCCGGCGAGCGGCCTCGACGCGACGTGCGACGTGGGCTTCGCGAACGGTCGCGTGGCGGCCGTGGCGCCGCGGATCGCGGCAACGGCAACGATCGAACACGATGTCGCGGGCGCCATCGTCACGCCCGGCATGATCGATCTGCACACCCACGTCTACTGGGGCGGCACGTCGATCGGCGTCGAGGCCGAGCCGATCGCGCGGCGCAGCGGCACCACGACGTTCATCGACGCCGGCACCGCCGGGCCGGCGAATTTTCCCGGCTTCCGGCGGCACGTCATCGAGCCGTCGCCGGTGCGCATCCTTGCCTACCTCAACGTCTCGTTCGCCGGCATCTTCGCGTTCAGCCGCACGGTGATGGTCGGCGAATCGTCGGACCTGCGGCTCCTCGACCTCAACGAATGCGTGCGCGTGGCGCGGGAGAATCGCGACCTGATCGTGGGCATCAAGGTGCGCGTGGGGCGCGGCGCCGGCGGGGCGAGCGGGGTGGCGCCGCTCGACATGGCGCTCGAGGTCGCCGACGAGCTCGATCTGCCGGTGATGGCGCACATCGACCATCCGCCGCCTTCCCGCAAGGAAGTGCTGGAGCGGCTGCGCCCCGGCGACGTGCTCACGCACTGCTACCGGCCGTTTCCCAACTCGCTGTTGCGCTCCGACGGCGCCGTGCGCGAGGAAGCGCTGCTCGCCCGCGAGCGCGGCGTGACCTTCGACATCGGGCACGGCGCCGGCTCGTTCGGCTTCCACGCGTGCCGTGGCCTGCTCGCGGCCGGGTTTCGTCCCGACGTCATATCGAGCGACGTGCACGTCCTCAATGTCGACGGTCCGGCGTTCGATCTCCTCACCACGATGTCCAAGTTCCTGGTGCTCGGTGTCGACATGAACGCGCTGGTCGCGGCCGTCACGGCGGCACCGGCGCGGGCGATCCGGCGTCCGTCGCTCGGTACGCTTGCGGTCGGCACCGAAGGCGACGCGACCATCGTCGACATCGAGCAAGGCGCGTTCGAGTTCCACGATACGCAGGGCGAGCGCCTGGCGGCCGACCGACGTTTCCGGCTCAAGGGCATGGTGGTGGGCGGAGAGTGGTGGCCGGCCTCGACCGGCTGAGCTAGCCAGCCACGCGGCCTGCCCGCACATGAAGATCACGAAGCCTTCGGGCACGATGCCGCCATGGACGCATTGCTCACGTTGCCGCAATTCGCTGCCTTCCTCGCCGCCGCCGTCCTCATCACGCTCGCGCCCGGCCCCGACAACCTGATGGTATTGAGCCTCGGCATGGCGCGCGGCCGCGCGCAGGGCGTCGCCTTCGGTCTCGGTTGCGCGCTGGGCTGTCTCAACCACACATTGCTAGCCGCGCTCGGTGTCAGCGCGCTGATCGCTGCTTCGCCGCCGGCCTTCACCGCGCTGAAGGTCACCGGCGGCGTCTACCTGATCTGGCTCGGCATCCAGGCCATTCGCAATGCCCGCGCCTTCGGGACGCCGCAGGCCGGGAAGGGGCCGGCGCAAACGCGCGGCAAGCTCTTCATCAAGGGCCTCGTTGCCAATGCCATCAATCCCAAGGTGATCCTGCTCTTCCTCGCCTTCCTGCCGCAGTTCGTGGACAGCCAGCGCGGCCACGTCGCCTGGCAGATCGCCCAACTCGGCGTGCTCTTCACCGTGGAGACCATCATCGTCTTCGGCGCCATCGGCTGGTTTGCCGGCAGCGTGGGCGAGCGTCTCGCCAGGCGTCCCGCCATCGGCGCATGGCTGGATCGCGTGGCGGGCGGGATCTTTGTTGTGCTCGGACTGCGACTGCTGGCCGTTCAGTAGGAATACAACCAGCCCTCGATTGTGCTGAGGCGACTCGGGGACGCAGGCGCGATCGACGACCTAGCGGCCGAACAGGAAGCGCTGCAGTGTTCGTTCCTTACCGGCCACCGAAAAGGCGGCAGTCTCGGCGCCGGTCAGGCGCAGGCTGAATGGCCCCGCATCCTGTACGACCACGCTCGGGGGCTTGTAGGGCCCGGTGAGCGTCTGACCCCCGGAGTAGCGCTGCAGTCGCCCGGTGAGGACGTTGCCGCCGGTCACCGATCCCGTGCCGAGGTACCAGGTGGGGTGGCCGTCATTGTCGTAGGAATAGCCAGCGATAAAGAACGTCGTGCCCTGGATCTCGAAACCCCAGCCCGAACCTGGCTCGACCTGGTTCCACCACCAGCCGGTCGTGGTTCCATCGAAACGGTTTCCGCCGAAGGTGTAGCGCTCGATTTCCAGCGCACCGCCGGGCCACTGCATCGTTGCGCGCGTTCGACTGTGGAAAGTCAGGCGCACCGCGCCCACCGGCTGCGAGGTCGGCGCTTGGTACGGGCCGGTGAGCGACTGGCCGCCCGTGTACTCCGCGAGATCGCCGCCGCAGCTGCTGGCGCTGTCCATCACGCAGGTTGCCGCCAACCAACGTGGCCGACCGTCATCACTGTAGAGGTACCCGGCAATGAAGAGCACATTGCCCTGCTTCTCGATGAAGAACCCGCGGCCACTCTGCAGGGCGTTCCACCACCAGCCGTTCTCGAACACGAGATTGAAGTCGGTTTCATGGGTCGCCGCGTCGATAACCGTCACCTGGTACTCGAAACTGCGCAGGCCTTGTCCGGCCACCTGGACGTTGTCGACACGCACCGTGTAGGTGACGTCGCGATCGGGCTGGCGGAACGCCCCGCCGGCGGTCGGCGCCAGCGGGTCGAATGCAACACCAGCCAGCTGTGTGAACTCCCACACTACCGCGGGGCCACCGAAGAACGGGCCGGCTGGGCCGGTGGCATGGACGATCTGGGTCGGCACGGTTGCCGCGCCGTACGTGACGCGCACGGTGGCCGCGGAGAAATCCGCGTCGTCCACAATCAGCGACCAGCGCGCGTGCGCCTCCTGCCACGGCACGAAGCCAGGCGGCGGCCAGGCGACGAAGCCCCATCGGGTCGTGGGCCACGGGTCGTTCCAGTTCGAGTAGATGACCCGGATGTTGTGGCCCGAAGTCAGGAGCCCGCTGTCTGTTGCCTGCGCGAGGCCGATGGTCATCTGCGTGGTCGGCGGGTGGAGCACCCATCGCCGGTGGCCGACGGCGGTGTTCGAGGCGCCGGTGTCCCGCATGTAGCCGGACACGATGCCAGGTGCAGGGAGCGCTCCGGTACCGCCTCCCGATACCTGCGCGAAGCCAATGTTCGAGGCGCCGGCCGCTTCTGCCCCCGCCGCGGTGTAGCAGAGCCAGCTCGCCGGCGGCGTGTGCGAGAGCGCGCGATTCACCGCGATCATCAGCCCGAGCTGTTGTGCGCCCGCCAGGTTCGTGGAGTCGAAGACCACCTGCGCCGGTGCGCCCGCCATCGCCCGGTTCCAGTTGATCTGCCCGATCTGTGCCTGCTTGAACTCGACCGACGTGTCGCCGGCGGCACAGCCCGATGCGCTGCCCGTCCAGGTCGGGGGAACGGCTCGCGCCTGCTGGTAATACGTCTGGAACAGGGCACCCACATCGTTGCGATCGAGCGGGTTGACCTGCATGGGCATGCTTGACCAGGCGAACGCATCCGCCTGCAGCGCGAGGATCCCCACCGAGACCGCCACCGCGCTTCCAAGGGAACGTAAATGAGAATGGTTCCCGACCATGCCGCGTTTTATAGCACCGCCGCCGATGCTTTGCAACGCGCGGCGAAATGCCGGCGTCAGGCTGGGGCTAGGCTTACCCGGGGCGTCCTGCGCCAGAGAACAACCGCGCGAACCAGGAGCCGTCGTCGCTTCCTCGAGCAACGGGCCACGGCGCATCACAACGGCGTACTGCAGTTCTTCGGCGAGTTCGTGGGATTGACTGACGCGTGAGTGTTCGCCGCTTGGCTCGCGCCGCTGCGCGAAGTCGAATGGGTTGCTCATGCCAAACGCTCCTTCGCCGGGGCCGGCGGCGGTGCCGCAGCCGTACGCAGAGTCCGATTGGCGCGGTCGCTACGGCCCGAATGACTTTCCGGTGTAACGTTCCATTTCCTATCCTTGGTTATGGCTTTGTGAGCGGATAGACTCGGCAATCAAGCACGATGGTGCACACTCGCCTGAGCAGTACAGGCCGCGCAACGCCAGTCCCGCAGGAACCACACTACCGAACTCCCGGGACCGCACGACATCCCCGGGCGTCCGATCCGCGCCTGAGCCCACGAACGGGCTCAGCGATCTTCCGACGGTAAAATATTTCATGCTCCGAGCGCTTTCGGCAGTTCTGCACACTCCCGGCGAGGTCGACCGCGCGATCGACTTGACGATCGTCGAACCACCAACGGAAAGCCCGTTGGTGTCATGCCTCATGGTCAGTCGTGGGCGCCTCTTTCCCGGCAGGCATGCCATAGCGTGCTTTCAACGCCAGACGTACCCGAATCGTGAACTCGTCGTGGTGATCGACGATCCTTCGAGCGAGCTCCCTGCGCATGTCCTCGCGCTCGATGACCCGCGCATCCGGCTGATCGAGCTCCCCGCGGAAACGCGGACCCTCGGCGAGCTCCGGAACATTTCCGTCGCGAGCGCTGGCGGCGAGTACATCTGTCAGTGGGATGACGATGATCTGTATGCGCCGGAGCGGATCGAAATTCAATTGGCGGCGTTGCGGGAGAGCGGGGCGGCCGCCTGTGCGTTGCGCGGCTGGACGATCTGGTGGCCGAACGCCAACAGGCTTGCAATTTCCGGAGCGCGAATCTGGGAAGGTTCAATCCTGGCCCGGAAGCGGGACCTGCCACCCTACCCGGCATTGCGTCGCGGCGAAGACACGGAAATGATCGAAGCACTGGCGCTTCGCGATCGCATCGTCAGCCTGGATGCTCCCGGTCTCTACGTTTACGTTCACCATCGCCGTAACACCTTCGGCCTCGCGCACTTCACGGCCATCTACAACTTTTCGCGGCAGCGCTGGATCGGCATCCGATGCGATGAGCAACTGGACATCCTTGCCACGACGATGCCGATCCGTGACTACGAGGCCGGGCTGCAGCAGTCCGCCCAGTCGGAAGTCCGACCGTCGCGCGTCGCCGGCGGCGAGCGACCCTTGGTTTCCATCGTTGTGCGCAGTATGGGCCGCTCACAGCTACGGGCGGCGCTGGATTCGCTTGCCGCCCAGGATTACCCCTCGCTCGAAGTGATCGTTGTGGATGCGACCGGAGGTCGTCACCCAGCGCTGCCCGAGTTCGCTTGGTCGCCCGGCCACAGCCTGCGAATGGTGAACGGCGACCGCCCCCTGTCCAGGCCGCAGGCTGCCAATGCCGGCCTGGACACGCTGCGTGGGCAGTGGTTCGGTTTCCTGGACGACGACGATACGTTCGATCCAGACCACGTTTCCCATCTGATGACACTCGCCGCAACTACCGACGATCTCGCGGTCTACGGAATGTCGAGGCTCCTGAGTGTCGACGGCGAGACGACTTCCATTACCGGACTTCCGTTCAACAACGCGACGGTATTCCTGGCGCCCTTGTGCTCGTTCCCCGCCGCGATCTTCAGGCGCGATGTCATCACCCGCGGCTGCCGCTTCGACGAAAGGCTGGAGATCTTCGAGGACCAGGACTTCTTCCGCCAGATCGCCCTTCTTTCCGGTTTCACCAGGAGCGGTCTCGCGACGTTCAATTACCACATCGAAAGCGGAACCTCGGGTACGGGACGAGGGGCCAATCGCGACTGGACCCGCGGACCGTTGTTCGAGCAGCGTCTGCGCGCCAAATGGGCCGGTCAAGGCACCTACCACGAGCAGCGCATCTTGTTGCTCATGCGGCGTTCCGCGCGGGCCTTCCACGACGATCGCGATCACGACCGGGCCAGGACATTGCTGCGGTCGCTGCTGGACCTGTACCCGGACGAACCCAATGCGCTCAACGCGACCGGCTACATGTGCCTTGAGGCGGGCGAATTGGAGGAAGCCGAGACCTTCCTGCGACGCGCGGTCGACATCAATTCGAGCGTCGGCGAGTACCGTTTCAATCTTGCCTGCCTGCTCGACCGGACGGGTCGTCGCTCTGAAGCACGACGAGAATTGCAGGTCGCCGTCGCCGACCGGCGCGACCCCCGCGTGCGCGAGGCGGCGCTCCAGCTGCTTGCGCGCCTTTCCGGCTCGCCACCCGGGCGCGAACCGGTGGCCGACCGTGCTGGCGCCGGAAGCGGCAAACTGTCCCGTTTGGTGGCCTGCCCTTGCGGCAGCGGCAAACGTCATAAGCATTGCTGTGGCCGGCCGCGCCACCCGGCCCCGGGAACTCCGGCCGATACCGAATCGAAGCGCGCCATTGCTGCGTTCCATGCGGGTGAAGCCGCTGCCGCGATGGCGATCCTGGATGCCCCCGCGATACCGGTGATCGCTGCTGCGGCAACAGCCATGGCCTGCGGCGACATTTGTCGGGAAATGCGGCGTTATGAACGGGCTTGCGCGTTCTACCAGCAGGCCTCCGCACTTGGCGAAACTCTCCGTGTCAGCACTGCCGTCGCCGAATGCTGCAGCAGTTGGTACAAGCCGGAGCGGGATGCCTCGATTCTGCGGGTGGCGCGAGATCAGGTGGAACGTATAAACAAACAGCGCATCACACAGGAACCACTCGGCCGGATCGAGCAGCCGATCCATATCATCGGCGCCCTCGGCAAGATCGGTGGGTCCGAACACCGCGCGCTCGGCCTTCATGCGTTCTTGTCGCGACATACGCCGACGCGTCTATGGTCCACCGTGCCGCCGATGCTGGAATTCGCGGCACGCTATCCGATCGAGACAATGGACGAGTCGCAGGGGCATTTCCCGGAGTCGGGTCACCTGGTTTTCGTGGGTACCTATTTCGAGTACGGACTCTGGCTCGAAAGGAGTCGGCCAACCCGAGTCACGATTTGCTTCAACATCGCGCTGGCCGACACGTTGCTCGGGAGACTGTTGGCGCTGCAGGAAATCGCGTCGGAGTTCACCCTTGACCTCACTTACCCGTCCCGAAGCTTCCGCGATGCCGTTGGTCTGCCGGGAGTGGTGGAGTACTCGCTCGTCGATATCGAGCGCTTCCGCCCGCTCCGTTTGAAGGAGAATGGCGCTGGCCCGCTGGTGATCGGACGCCACAGCCGCGACGACCGCATGAAATTCCATCCGAACGACCCCGCGTTGTTCCGTACGTTGGTGCGGGAGGGGCATCAGCTCGAGATCGTCGGCGGCACTTGCCTCGCGCAAGCGCTTGCCCCGGATACTGCCAGGGGAGGCATCACGCTCCGTCCCGAAGGTAGCGCCATCGTCCCCTTTCTCGATGGTTTGGACTGCTTCCTCTACCGGGGACATCCCGGGTCGTATGAAGCCGGTGGCACGGTAATCGCGGAAGCGATGGCCATGGCGCTGCCGGTGATAGTGTTCAACGAAAACGTCGGCATTGCGGAATTGATCGAGCACGGCAAGAACGGCTACCTGGTGGACACAGAGGACCAGGCGCTTGCACATGTCCGCGAACTTCAGCATGATCCCCTGCTGCGGCGGGCGATTGGTGCGGCGGCGCGGGCAACGATGATCGCCACCATGCGATCGCAGCAACAATCTCTGCTCGATTGCTATCTTCCGCACCGCCAATACCGCGGTGTGTGATGCCAGGTTGGGCCCGGCGGTCGGCTGAAGTCCAAGGTCGATTGCTGTCGGCATAAACACACCTGCCGGGCACGACGCACGAAAATGTCGTACGTCGACGACGTTGCAGGGGTGCGAGCGAAGGGCCGAGTGTTATGGATGCCGTTCTCCCAGGGGCAACCGGGATGAGAGCCACGATGTGGTGCGTAGTTGTGGTGCTAATGTTCGCCGCCGATGTGGCTGCCGCCGACTTCGGGACCAAGGGCGGGCCCGAGCCTGCCAACATCGACGCGATTGCGGACGAGCTGCGACAGGACCCGTATGACATGGAGCTGCTCATCAGCTTCGGCACCTCCAAAGGCGGCTCGGCAGGCCATCTGGCGCTGGCCATCCGCGACCAGGCGCCCGGCGACGACATGGTCTACTCGGCCAACTTCTACGCCGACCGGACGCCGGAGCACGCGAGGGGCTTCTACACCGACGACCTCATGGTCAGGATCCCGAAGAAGGAGTACCTGTTCAAGACGACTTCATCGCTCGACAACATGGCCTCGTTCGGTCTCGACTTCGGCGAGATCTACAAGCGATCGGTCATCGGCGTGCGCGTCTACGGCGTGCCGGCCAGGGAGAAGGAGGCGCTGGCCGCCTTCTTCAAGCGCATCAACGACGACTATCACCGCCGGGCCAAGAATACCGAGTACCACCACGGCGAGATCCGGTACGACTACCTGCGCCTCAACTGCGCCAAGACCATCGGCATGGGATTCAAACTCGGCGCCGGGTACAAGGACCTCGAGGTCGACGAGCGCGAGGCTCCTTTCCGGGCGGAGGGTCGTGGCGGCCGCCAACGCCAACATTCCCACCGAGATGGCGATGAAGCTCCTCAAGGAGTGGAACGCACTGGGTTACAGGTATGGACGTGGTGCTGTACCGGAAGTACGAGGGCTCGACCTACGTGGATCCGCACGAAGAGGAGAAGGTGGCGTTCAAGGACCTGCCCAACCGGTTTCCCTCCGTCCTGTCCCGCGACTTCCGGAAGGAGCAGGGCCATTACGAGGACTTCGACAATCTCTTCGCGACGTACGTCCTCGTCAACCTGGGCAAGTACAGCGTGCGGGTGAACGGCGAAACGAAGCTGCTCGAGATCGGGAAGGGGAAGAACCCCATGGCCTACCCGGAGGCCGCCAGACTCGCCACCGAGAGCGCCACGTCGGACAGCGAGAACTTCCTCCGTGGCTTGCCGTTCCAGCCGCGGGGGACGGCGATTGGGGAACCCACCGACGAGAGCAAGTAGAGGATCGCGCCTTAGGCGCCGGCGCTCGACGATGCCGGAAACGTGAACAAGCGGCGCCGCCGCGTAAATCGATGCGCCGTGTGGTGTGTCACCACCACTCCCTATCGCTTTGGATCGTCAGGTCACTTGCTCGGCGCCCGCGACAGGCAACGGACGCTGGGCCAACGGCAGCAGCACCGCCAATGCCGTGAGCGCGGCGAAAACGTGCTTCAGTGTGTGGCCGGAGACCACGCCCTGCGTTAGTTGAAAGACCTGCGGGTCCTCCATTTCCAGCACCTTGGCCAACGCGTAAGCCGCAATCAACGCGGCCCAGTTCGGGCCCTTTCCGTGCTTCGGCAGCCAGGACACACCCGCAACCAACCCAATGCCGCCAAACTGCATGATGACGTAGGGGGTGATGGAGTCGGTGGCCGCGAACCACGCCACCGACAGGACACCACCCATGAACGCGACCGGCAAGAGCAGACTTGCCGCGCGGACCGAAACCCGGTGGGCGGCGACCAATCCGAGCACGCCGGCAAAGATAACCACCATTCCCATCCGGTCCCACGCCAACCCCCAATCATTCGGGTCCAGGTGGTAGCAGGCACTGCCGATTCCGGTCAGCACAAACCCCAGGAAGAACATCAGACCCGAGGTCCGCATCGCGGAATTCAAGTAATCGAGGCGGCCCAGGAAGTGGTAGACGAGCCCAATGCCGCCGAACGCGAGGAAAAGAATGTTGGACAGCACATCCATCGCGCGTGGAACGCCCATCAGGGTCCGCGTATCCGCGAATTGATGATAGGCGGGGTCCTGTGGCACACCGGGAAGAGCAACCGCGAGCACGAGCAGGGCCGCGACGAAGCACCACAGGAATTTCTCAGGGCGGGATAGCGGCATCACGTTCTCAGCTTGGCACCAACGTGATTTGCCCACTTTCCCTGTCATTGGAAGCGCTGACGGATGGGCGCGCGGCCGAGACGTTCGGTCGTGCCCGCCGCCTGCTGACCATGGGCACGAAGTGCGTCGTCCCGCCCTCGAGCTGCCGGGGATCGGACGCGTATCCGGCGACACTTATTCATCCGAATCGGGATCCCTATCGTGACCCCGCCACGGACGTCGATAGTAGAACCCTTGCTCCTCGCATAACGTGCGCACCACCGCGCCGTCCACGCTGCCGCGAGGCGGAATGTACGCGACGCGCTCGCCGGATTCCGCCACGACATTTCCATTCAGATCCAGAGAAATTCGTTGTATCTCGCGGAGCGCTCCCATCGAGCAGTTCGCGTAGGAGTAAACCCGCTGGAGAGCCGTGTAGCAGGCTCGTGGCGGCGAACAGTCGATTGACACCCCATAGTTGATCAGAACCCAGCCCCCCACGGTGTCGGCCGATTCTTCGACCCGAGTCGACGATTTCAAGGAGACTACCGCGGACGCAGAGGGCAAACGGCCCGGCCAAATCTGGGACTCGAACGCGGCCGCATCCATGGCGAACAACGAGGCGGCGGCCACGAGCAGCCCGCCGATCGTTGCGTTCCCGCCCCTGACCGAGATCGCAATCCTCAAGATGAACCTCGCGCCCGGTGAACGCACGCACTATGACCGGACCCGTGGCCGGCTTGTCGGCAAGTCCTACACTCGCGGAGACGATATTCAAGCCCACCGTCGCCCCGGCGTCGCTCATGTAGGGCTGACGACGGTAGTGGCTGCTGCGACAGCTGCGATCGGGTCACCAGCACACGGTTCCTGGCGGATGGAAGATCTGCCGGGTGATCTGCTTGGACTGGCTCACACCGCTCACCGTGTAGGCGAAGGTCGCGTGGTTGCCGTCCGAAAACGTCAGCGTGGCGATCCCTACCGACGTCAAGATGACATTGGCCGGATTGAACGGCATCGCATTGAACGGTGGTCCGGTCGTCCGATACAGCGTACCCGAGTAGGAGCTCCCCGCAGTCTTCGTCGCTGTCCCCGACAGCCACATCGGTGAACCATCCATGCCGTAGGTGAACCACGTCGCAAAGATCGTATCGCCTTGGTGCGAGAAGTTGATACCCCAGCCGGATTCCGATCCCGGCGGGTCGTTCCACCATAGATCCTGGTAATTGGTGGCGAGCGCCGGATTCGCCTGCTTGCCAAACATGCAGGTCGGCAACGGCCCGAACACCTGCTTGGTAATGGCTTTCGTCTGCGAGATGCCGTTCACCGTATACGCAAAGGAGCCGTTGTCTGCATCGGCAAATGCCAGCGTTCCCGTGCCGACAGGCGTGGCAATGACCAGGGCAGGATTGAACGGCACTGCGTTGAACGGTGGGCCGTTGGTCCGGTAGAAGGTGCCGCTGTACGTGTTGTAGGCGGTAAGCGGTGCCGTCATCGACAGCCACCAGGCCTTGCCCGTTGCGTCGTAGGTGAACCAGGTCGCGAAGATCGTGTCTCGCTGGTGTGCGACGTTCAGACCCCAGCCTGACTCCACGCCGGCGGGTGCTCCCCACCACATGCCCTGGAACGCCACGGGCAGGTAGGGCGTGAGCGTGTCGCGAATGACGCTTTGGCAGACGCCGCAGAACGACTGACCAAGTGCCCGCATCCTGCAGTTGTACGCCGGGCGATAGACGCGGCAGTGCATGTAGCGCGCGCCTTCGTACACACCGACGTAATCGACAGGTTTCGGATTGGGCTGCGGATCACACTGCGCGCAGTTGGCGTTCGCAGTCGTTGGCAATGGGTCCGACTGGGAGTTGAGTGACGAGTTCCACTTGAGCGTGCTTCGCTGCGTATTGCACGTTACATTGGGCTCGATTGGCTCGCCACCCGTGTACATGTCGTGGCCGGTCTCGCCACTGCCACAACCGATGTAGTATTCGTATTCGTCGGCAAATGCAAATGCGGCGTGCCCCATTTCGTGGAGTGCAATTTCCGCGGCGCCCGGCGCCGTTGAAAATGTCGCCACCTGCCCGCCCGAGCCGCCGTAGATCGGCGAGTTGACCATGACCAGCGTCACATGCGCTTGCGGCACCTGCGAATGGGCGACGTTCTGTGCGCTCGTGCTGTCGCAGGTCAAAAGGCGCCGGATCAGATTGCCGCTGCAGAACGTCGAGTCGAAATACGTTCGTGCGAGCGTGCCCGAACCGACGCTCCCGTCGCCGCACGTACCCGGATCGTCGGCACCACTGTCGGTCGAGATGACATCCACGCGGTGGATGTTGATACCACACCAGACGTCGCCGAAGGGCGCTGTCGCGCGCAGCGTGTCGATGAACGCCTGCACGTCGGCGTGGTAGTTGTTCATCTCTACGCCGCGATAGCCGTCGCCAAGGATGACTATGTTATAGCGCAGCGAGTTCGGGCCATGATCGACGATCTTCGTTGTGCCGCTGACGAATCCGTCTGCCGCGCCCATGCTCAGCTCCCCTTTGCCGTGTCCGGCGCGGAGCGTTCCGGCTCCTTTGGGCGAAATTTGCGCAGGCTGTCTACGTCGAGGCGCAGGAGTTCCTGCGCAGGCTGCTCGGGCCGTTGCGCATCCGTAGGTCCCAACAGTGCGAAATTCGCAGCCTCCGGCATGTCGGGCATCAGAACACTGAACTGCCCTCGCGGATCCGCGATTGGCACGCGCGTGATCTTCTGCTGGCCATCAGGCGAAAACGCCTCGACATCGGTTGCGATCGGGCTGTGCAGCGGCCGGTGGTAGATGACGCGGCCCGCGCTATCGGTCACTTGGAGCCAATAGCCGGTCTGTCCCGGTTGCGGAAGCGGGGCGATGACCGGTGGAGCGATGGTCTCGACGGGGCGGCTGTCGACCAGTCGGATTTCGTTACCCCGGTAGGCAAACGTCAGGCGTAGTGCTCGGGGAGGGTCGGGGCGGCGAGACGAGAGTGAGACGGCCGACGTGTCCATGGTGACCTCCGTAAAGACCGGATTGCGGCAGGGTGCCGCGAGTGCCGCTGCTCATTACGCAGGGAACTGTGGCGCCACGATGCGCAGGGTACCACCGGGAATGCGGTGACGGCAGGGGCCCCCTGCGTGCCCGGTCATCTCGGGCGCGAGTTCATTCTCGCCCGAAGACGTTCCCCAGCTTGTCGGCTCGAGCCAGCTCCTGGCCCGTCTTGAGTGGGCAAGCGCCTGGCGTCAATCCTTTGTCGAGGAGCGGAATCCCTGCATGCACGGGCGAACAGTCGGAAACTCCCTTTGCACGAGGCCCGAACGGGGCTCGCCGGAGTGCAACAAGGACGGAACACGGTCGGCTCGATGTCGGCAGGCTCGCTTGGACAACGGCGTTCTTGCATAGTATCGTCCGATCGTCATGACCCCGACACCACACATGTCTGCCCCTCGGTACCGCCAGGCGCTGCGGGAATTGAGGGGGGTCTTGCGGGAGATGAAGCAAGATATCCGGCCAAAGGACTTCAACCCTGACAAAGTCGCCCGCACCGATGTGCGGATCGGCCATGTCGGTCAGCAAACGGTCGAGCGGTTCGTGGTTCACTTTCGGTCTACGGGCTGCCTGTGGGACAAGCGGGCGGGTGGCTGCACGATGTGCGGCTTCTGGAACGAAACCGCCCAGTTCGGGAGGCCCATCGCGCATCGGAATTTCGTCAATCAGTTCGTCGATGTGCTGCATACGCATGATCTGCGGAAGTATCCCGTATTGAGCCTGTACAACGCCGGTTCGTTCCTGGTGGAGCAGGAAATTCCATTCTCCGCAGTGGAAGAGATAGCCCGCCTCATCGCGACAGAATTGCCCGATCTGAAACGGGTGATCATCGAAGGCAAGGTTGAGGATGCGGACAGGGATAAGCTGCGCGCACTCAAGAGGATTGTCGGCGACCGCATTCAACTCGCGTTGGCGGTTGGCTTCGAATCGCAGGACGACACGGTCCGGGGGCTGTGCATCAACAAGGCATGCACAAAGAAGCAGTTCGAGAACTGCATCGAGCTCACCCGGGCGGAAGGACTGCACTCGATCGTCTACCTCATCCTGAAGCCACCCTTTCTCACGGAACGAGAGGCCATTGACGAAGCCGTGGCCAGTACCAGGTACGTATGCCGGGTGGGGGTGAGCGAGGTCAACTATGAAACGATGACCGTCGAGAGCGATACGTTCGTCAATTTGTTGTACAACCACGGGCAATACCAGCTGCCCTGGTTGTGGTCGGTGGGAGAGATCCTGAAGCTGGTGCGGCCGATCGCGACCCCGTTTCTGACCCCTTTCCGCTACATTGTCGATTCGATCGACACCCCCAAGAATTGTCCGCACTGCACGAGGACGATGGTCGAGAACATCTACCAGAAGTATTGTGCCGACTTCGACGTCTCTCATTTCGAGAACGCAACCTGTGCTTGCAAGGCGGACTGGCGAGCGGAACTTGATCGCGAGGACCCCCGCCCGATTCCGGAGCGGGTCCTGAGCTTCCTGGCGCTGTTGCGCGATCGTCCGAAAGCACTCATCCGCTAGACTCGACTCGATGCGCCCGCGAAGCCAAACGGCGTGCGTGCAATGTCTCAGCGATTTCTGCAGACGTCAGTTCACTAACCCGGCGGCGCGAAAATGAAAAGTGGGCCGACTCAAAATGTAAGGCAAGTGTATGAAGCGTATCCCCACCCCAGCCCGATGGCGGGCGAGGGCTTGATCAGGAACGTTGCGAACATGGTTGCCGTCCTTTTTCCTTCAGCGTTCCTCACAGGAACAACGATACTCGATGCCGGATGTGGAACTGCGCACCGACTCCCGGGATTTGCAAAAGCCTTTCCGGAATGCAGGTTTCTCGGGATCGACATGGCCGCCGCATCTTTGACCATTGCTCGAGAATTGGCCGAAAGGCATGGAATAGCGAACGTGCATCTCCAGCAAGCCGACCTGCTGGAATTGAATCTCGCCACCGAATTTGCCGTCCGCGACGATGAGCGTATCCGGCGCGGCCGCGCGCTTGGCCGGCAGGCGCGAGAGCTCCGCCATCCGCACCGATACGTCTTGGTGCGCGACGTTGTAGCCGAAACTTCCGGCCATCACGCAACAGTTCGATTCGGCTCCTGTAGACCCACACTGCCACTGCGCGCGCTCGCCCAGGCCCATCGCCAGGAACTTGTCGCGCAGTGTGAAAAGACAAGTCGGCTCGAGCCCGACGATGGCGGCGCCGCGCTCCACGTGCAGCGAGAGCGCCTCGGCCCCCGCCTCGTCGACCGGGCCCGCGTTGAGATATGTGCGCCCGCCGCACAGCGGGCGTGCGGGACTCGCATCCGCGAGGGCGGCGCGCGAAACGAGCCTCATGTTGTTCAGTACAACGTAGCGCGCCGGGTCCACCGGAGCCGGCAGCGTCGGGCGATCGCGTCCCGTTCGTTCGCAGCGCGTGTCGCCGTCCGTCGCCTTGCCGAACCGTGGCTCCGGCGTACAATGTAAGGGTGGCCCGGCGGGAAGGAGGGGGGACATGCTGAAACGCTATCCGGCAATGGTGGTGCTCGCAGTCGTTGCCGCTCCGGCACTCGCTCAGCCGTATCAGAGTGGTCACCCGGGATGGGGGCAGGCTCAGGTACAGGATCGCCTGGTGAACGCATACGCGCAATCACTCGCTGACTATACTGCATGCCTGCAGGTGACGGGGGCCGCCAGCCGGTGCGGCGTGACGCCCGAGAGCGCTCAAACGTTTCAACCGCGGCACGTATTGCAGCAAGAGGTTCGCGTAACCGATTACTATTGCGTCGACAGGTTCATCCATGGTGGTCAGACATGGTTCAACGCGATGCAGGCCTGTTCCCGCTGGCAACAGCAGCAGTCCATTGGCGGGTTTGGCCAAGTCGTGCCGGATGCAACCGAGCGTGACATCCTGGATGCCCAGACCGGCGCGCTCAAGGCGTTCACCGAATGTGTGAAGTCTGCCGCACCGGGAACCAAGTACTGCGCGCTACCGCCGTAGAAGGTGCTGCGTCGGTGGCACGCCGCGGTGGTGCGGAGCGCACGCGGCGCGCCGCCGCGAGTACGACCTGACGGCGATGCGCGGGTGGCCGGTTCAGGTCGCCGACTTCAGTCGATTCGCATGGATCCTTGCCATGGACGACGCCAACATTCGCGCGCTGACGGCGCTAAAGCCACCCGACTTCAACGGCCATCCCGGCCTGCTCCTCGACTTCGCTCCCGAGATCGGTCCGCGTGAGATTCCTGATCCCTGGTACGGCGGTTCCGAAGGTTTCGATCGTGTCCTCGATCTCGTGGAAACGTCGACCGCAGCGCTGCTGGCGCGGCTGCAATCGGCGCTTCCGCAGGACTGAAACGTAGCTTGGCCCGAACCGGCGCGGACAATCGACGCGGCGCGTTTCTATTGCCCCGGCCGGCGACGACGGCGATCGTCCGCAGCCGCGTCGCCTAGTCCCTCAGTGCGTCGCGGGCGTCCATTCGCTCGCCAGCTTCTGGGCTTGCCAGATCTGCGAGCGGGTCATCCTCGCGGAGACCGCCTGGAGATTTCTCTCGGCGCGTCGAACGTCGTCGGGCATCGATCCCCGGAATCCGACGGCAGCGATCTTCAGCCACTTGTGCGTCTCCACATAGTCCTGGGGCACACCAAGGCCTCTGAAGTACAACGCGCCGAGGTTGAATTGCGCCGCGGCATCGCCCTGATCGGCCGCCTTCTGATACCACTTCGCCGCCTCGACGAAATTGCGGACGACACCTTGGCCATGTTCGTACATCCGGCCGAGATTGAACTGCGCAGCGGCCATACCTTGCTCGGCGGACAGGAGGAACCACTTCACCGCCTCGGCGTAATTCATGGGAACGCCACGGCCATCCTCGTGCATGCGGCCGAGGTTGTTCTGGGCCTTTGGGTTGCCCTGTTCGGCGGACCGACGGTACCACTGCATCGCGGCCCCGTAATTCTGCTCGACTCCCTCGCCGCGATCGTAGCGGAGCGCCAAGCTGAACTGTGCCGCGTCGTTACCTTGCTCGGCAGCCCAGCGATACCACTTCAGCGCCTCGCCGTAATCCTGCGGCACGCCGCGGCCGCTCTCGTACAATACGCCCAGGTTGTTTTGCGCGAAGGCGTTGCCCTGAACGGCGGACTCGTGGAACCATTTGGCCGCCTCGGGCAAGTCCTGCGTCACCGTCTCGCCGAGGAAGTACATGCAGCCGAGGTTGTACTGCGCGCACGCCTCCCCCTGTTCGGCGGCCTTGCGGTACCACTCGACTGCCTCCGCCTGGTCCGGTGTCACTCCTTGTCCGCTTTCGCACATGATGCCCAGCTGGCGTTGCGCGTAGGCAATTCCTTTCTCGGCGGCCATGCGATACCACTGCGCAGCTGCAACGGGATTCTTCGGCACTCCATCGCCGTTGTAATACATCTCGCCCAAGTTGGCTTGAGCCGCAGCATCGCCCCCGTTCGCGGCCTTACGAAACCACTTGACCGCCTCCGCGTAATCCTTCGGAACTCCGCGACGCGTTGCGTACATGATGCCCAGGTTGTTCTGCGCGCGTGTGTCGCCCTGTTCAGCCAACACTCGATAGAGGCGCGCCTCGGCCGGATAATCACGCCGCTCGTGGGCGGCCTTGGCCAGCTCCCATTCGTTCCTCTTTGTCCCGTTGGCCGGTTGGGTACACGAGTTAGTCACGAGTCGCATGTCTGATGCCTCACAGAATGTAACCAAGCCGGACCGGACCATGGCCACACGGCACGTCCCCCCCGCGGATCAGCGTCCGACCTGTCACGTGCGTCGCCGTTGCGCACTTTTTGTAAGTTACACCCGCCGCACGCATGGAATCAAGATCCCACCGATGGAAGGAAATTCCGTCCCGTGCTTGCGCGAGTCGGCGCGTCTCGGCGATCGAATGCCGACTGCGGCCACACGTCTTCGGATCGTGCCATCAACGGCGCCAAACACTCGACCCATTGGGGGTCCGCGTCGCTGCGCCGCGGTTTATGATCCTAATCCTGCGTCACGAAGGCGCGAACCGTTCGCTGCATCGGACAGCACGCTCTGTCGACTGCGGTCCAGCCACGGAAAATCGCAAGAGAATGGAGGGCGGCATGGAGAAGTGCACTGTCATCGTCAACGCCCGCGACCGGTTTTCCTGCACGGCGGAATGCCTCGACGTGCTGCTGGGCAACAGTCCCGAAGCAGAGGAGATCATCGCGGTATTCGGCGGGGCGCCGGCGCATCTGCGGACCTCATGGGTGGACCGTTACGGCGATCGCGTGCGCTTCATCTTCAGGGAAGACTATCTGAACCAGGCGCAGGCTCGCAACATTGCCCTGCGCGAGGTCAAGACGCGTCTGGCCGCCGTCATCGACAACGACAACATCGCCTATCCAGGCTGGCTAGGAGCCCTGATCAGCTGCCAGCAGGAAACGGGCGCCGGAATGGTCGTGCCGCTCGTGCTGGAAAAGCCGCGAAAGATTCACACCGCGGGCAACGACCTGTACATCACAAACGAGGGAAGCAAGGCCTTCGGCCACAAGGAGCTGCGCTTCCACGCCATGGTCTATGGCGATAGCTGCAACCTGACGCGCCGAGAGACGGACTACGGCGAATTGCACTGCCAGCTCGTCGATGCCCTTCCCGCGCAGCAGCTGCAGGTCTTCGACGAGAACATTCTCGAAGTCGGCGAATGCGATTGCGGGCTTACGTGGAAGAAAGCGGGTCGACCGATGATCTTCGAACCGAAATCGGTGGTGTATTACAAACTTGGCACCACCATAACGGCCGATGACATCGACTTTTTCTGTTGGCGCTGGGATATGCGCAATGTCCTCGAGGGCTATCGGTATTTCGAACGCAAATGGGGCATCGACATCACCGAGCATGGCCACTTCAGGGATTTTCTGCTGAACTACAACCGGCAGATCGGCTGGCTGCCGCGGCGCGTTCACACCGAATGGGCACTGAGCTTGGACCGCCTCTTGAAGACCTGGGCCTGGCGCGCCGGCATTTTCGGCCGAATGTGGAGGCAATTCTGGTTTTACCTGCGGGCCAAGCCGTCCGGATATTACGACTGGCCAAATTATTCGAGGTGACGCCGAACGGCCGTGGAAGACCCGGACTCCGCCGGCCACTACTTGAGAAACCCGAGAGAATGTCCTGGGGGATGGGGCCAATTCCCAGTGTGCGATGATTGATCGGATGTATACCGGGCCCAACGACGATCTGCCCCTGCTGGCGTCACCGACCCGGTTGGCAAATCGTAGGCGCTTGCGCGTGTTTGTCGCGACGTTTCTCGTCGCGAGCGTGCTTAGTCTCACCTATACGTTCATCCGTCCCGCGGAATACCGCGCGTCAGCCAGGGTTCAGATCAACCCGGGCTCGTTGGTTACCGAAGCGATGAGGCCCACCGGGGGATCCCAGGGAGCGGAAGCGCCGCGGTCGTTTCTGACGGAATTGCAGGTGCTGGCGAGCCGGCCTGTCGTCGAGGCGGTTGCGTCGCGACTGGCGTCCGTGATGGGGCCGCGAATCGATGCCCTGGGTCCGGATCCCTTGACCAAGATGCAGTCGTCGCTGCAGATCAGCCCCGCGAAGGACACCGATGTGGTCGAGCTCTCGGCCGCAGGACGCGACCCCGACCTGACGGCGGCGTTGGTCAACGGTGTCATCGAGGTCTATCGAGACCAGCTCGATGGAGCCTACCGCGAATCGTCGAGCGAAGCACTCGATCGGATCTCCGACGAAGTTGCCAAGCTCGCGGCGAGTGTCGCCGAGAAGCGGCGTTCGGTGGAGGCGTTTCGGCTCAGGAATGACGTAATTTCGCTGGAACGGGAAGAGAACCAGGTAATCGCACGCAGCCGCGGGCTCAGCACGTCGCTGAACACCGCGAATGAAAAGCTCGCCCTCGCGGAGGGCAAGCTCAATTCGCTGCGGGACTCTGCCGCAGCTGGCAAAGCGGTTGTTCGTGCCAAAGACAATCCGACGCTCGCCAATCTCGAGCAACGCGCGTCGCAGATTCGCGAGGAGCTCCGCGAGTTGGAGCGGGTCTATACGCCGGATTATCTGGCAATGGACGCTCGTGCACGCGCGCAACGCACACGCCTGGCCGAATTGGATCAGCAGATCGCAACGCAGCGCCAATTGGCGCAACAGGCCGCGATTGCCGAAGCGGAGGAGGAAGTTGCAAGTGCCCGACAGGTCGCAACTGGCCTCCAGCGACAGCTCTCCGCTGATCGCCCGGCGGTGCAGCAGCAGGCGGCACGGTTGAGCCAATTCAAGAGCCTGCAGGAAGACCTCGCCCAGCTCGAATTGCTGCATCGGGACAGCGTGCAGCGGAAAGCGAAACTCGAGGCAGGGGAGCGTGCACGCCGCCCGTTGGTCACGGTGATCGAGGCGGCGGTGCCGCCGCAGGAACCGTATCGCCCGCTATATATGCGAGATGCAGCGATCAGTGTCGTCGGTTCCATTCTGCTTGCGCTGCTCACGGTAGCGGTCGTGGAGATCTTCAATCGCTCCGATCCGCAACCGATGATTCTCGTGCCACAACCGATAGGCTACCCAGCGTTGGGAGGCCAATCCGTAGAGCGCGCTGCTCTCTACGGGCGCACGGCGCTGGGGATCGAGGGCCACTCACCCGGGCTGTTGACGGCGACGCCGGAAATGCCGCGTGAGCTCGCGGCGGAAGAAATCGGTCGATTGGTGGCCGCCGGAGCACAAGAGGTTCGACTTGCCGCGCTATTACTCATGAGCGGACTGGGTCCTGACGAGCTCGTCGACACCCGTTGGAGCGATTTGGATACAGAGACCGGCCAGCTGCGCATTGGTCGCCGGTCGCCCCGCACCGTCGAGATTCTCGAGCCGACCCTACGAATACTCCGGAGTATGACGCGCAAACCGGATGAGTGCGTGCTGGCAGGCAACCCTGACGGACCAATGACGGTCGACGAGCTGAATTCGGATCTGCTCTATGCCGCCCACGATGCGGGCATTGATCGTCCGGCCGAGGTGACAGCAGACGCGTTGCGACACACCTATGTCGCCTTCCTTGCGCGCCAGGGCATTCGAATGACCGACCTCGTCAAGATTGTTGGTCGGCTCCAACCGGAAGAAGCTGCCCGATACAGCGCCCTTTCGACGTCCGGTGCGCGCCTGGCAATGAGCGAGGTCGAGCGGGTGATGCCAGGTATCCGCGACGATCAGTATCACTGAAAGCGGCACGGCCGATCTATATCGGGTCGATAGCGACGATCCGACAGCGTAAGGCAATGGCCGGCCCCTACCGGCCGCAGCACATCGCGCTTGACAGCGGTCTGTTGTCGCTTGGTGTCTCGAGCAAGATCGGCGCTGGACGACCCCTGCAGCGTTTCCATGGTTGCGGGGCCGAAGCCCGCCATTGATCTCCGTCAACGCGTAGTCAGCCCGCAAGCTCTGTGGTTGGCTTTACGTTGTGCAGCCTGGGGGTACCGAACCGACGCGGATCAAATTGATGGTTCCGGAGAGCCCACTGCTGCTTCCGCCGGTGAAGTTGTACCTGAAGGTCGCGGCCGCGCAGCTTTGGAATGTCATCGTCCCGGTCCCCACGGTCTTGGTCTCCTGGCCAGGAGGCTTCGGAGCGTCGAATATGCCACCCGTGGTCTCGTAGATCGTCACAGGTATCGAGCGCAAGCCCGGCGTAAAGCCCGCTTGCGCCGTGTACCAACGTTGTCCGGCGGCCCCGGCGGCGGTGCCGTTCGGCAGGTACGTATACCAGGCGGCGAAGAACGCGCCGGAATTCGGGTTGACCTCGTTCGTGAATCCCTGCCCCGACGTTGCCGAGTCGAACCAGTTCCCGGAAAGGGCGAAGTCCGCGTTGGTGGGATACGAAGTCGTCGTCGAGCAGGTCACGTTCGGCATCAGGCGCGCCAACGGTATTGTCCCGGCGCGGCCGGTGCCGTCGGTGAACGTGTACGAGAGTTGACCGCTGGCGCAGGTGTCGAAACTCAAGGTCGCGGTTCCAACCGCTTGGGGATTGGTGATCGGCGGGGCATTGAAGTTGCCGCCGGTGTTCCGATAGATCGTCAGCGCCGCGTTGGGCTGTCCGGTCACCACCGGGCCCTGGGCGGTATACCAGCGCTGGCGCTCGGCGCCGCCGATGCCGGTGTCGTAGGTGAACCAGCTCACAAAGGTCGAACCGGTTCCCGACGACGGATTGGCAAACACCTCGACTTCGACCCCCTGTCCGCTGGTAGCCGCCTCGTACCACGAACCGGTCAGGCCGTGCTGATTGAGATCGGGTTTCGCGGCTGATGGCGTCGACGGCGCGCCAACGCGGGTAACCGAAAACGTATCGCTGGGGCCGGTGCTGACAACAAGCGTGAGGCCGTCCGCAGAAACGTGGGCCGTCAAATTCGCACCCGTGTGCGACAGCCCCCATTCGCCGTTGGTGTCGACGTAAGGCGCCGGGGCTCAGCTTGACGTCACGATGCCGATGGTCGGATTCCACGCATACGTTCCGTGCTCGATGCCGTCATGCCCGCTCGGATCGCCGGTTGCCTGAGTGGAGTCACCGTCCTCGGCCTCGAAATAGACGCCGTTGGGGAGAAAGACGACGACGCCCGAATCGTTGGCGACGGCCGGATTGCCGAAGGACCAGGCGCCCACGATCGGGCTGGCGCCGGTCACGCGAGTAAGGTAGAAGGTGTCACCGCCGGGTCCAGGAATGTTGACGGTGGCGGTGTCACCCGCGATGGTGACGGTGATGCCCGAAACCGAATTCACACCCGACGGTCCGTTATCGCCATTGAGATCCTGGAGCGTCGTGATCGTGAAGGCGCCAGTCACTGGATTCCAGGTGTAGGTGCCACGCTCGAAACCGTCGAAGCCGGTTGGCGCGTCTCCCGCAAGGGCGTTCTGGATCTGGTAATAGTACCCGCTGGCAAAGAATACGATGGCCGCGCTGCCCTCCTTGGTGCTGTCGCCATCCGACCAGGCGCCGACGATGGATTGCGCGGAAGCCTGCGAAACGGCCAGCATGCCGAGCAGGACACCGAAAAGACTACTCTGCCAGTTCTTGCAAGACATGAATGGATTCCCCGGTAGCTGGTCGCGTCGGCAGGATTCGTCTGCGCGCCAAGCGCAGAACCCCGTCGTGGCGCCATGAGCCTATACGTCGGGGTCGGGGCACCAAGTCCCACCGTTCCTTGGCGCGTGCGTACCGGTTATAGGCTCATTGTACTGAGCGTGCAATCATAAAATCATTCTCGCCACTTAGGGTCTTCCTTGAAGAGCGCAGGCGTGCGTGACCACGCCGGCTTGGCCGCGGCCCCGTTGCAGCGCTCGCGTCAATCCAGCGGAGGCGGTATTGCTCCCGTGCGCTCGACGATCAATCGGTAAGCCTGCGGCTGTCGATGCTTGGCGAAGTTGAAGGTCGTGTTCTTGTACGACAACGTTAGATCGAGGTCGCAGCGGGCGATCGCGAGCTCGTCGCCTTCGGTCGTGCAGGCGGCGACGATTTCGCCCGAAGGCGCGACGATGATCGAGTTGCCGATCTGGCGCACGCCATCTTCGTCGCCGGCCTTGGCCACGCCCACCACCCAGCAGCCGTTCTGGTAGGCGCCCGCCTGCATCACCAGCTCGTTGTGAAAGTGCGCGAGATTGTCGTGCTCGGGGGAGGGCGGATTGTGTATCGGCGTGTTGTAGCCCAGCACCACCATCTCGACACCCTGCAATCCCATCACGCGGTACGTCTCGGGCCAGCGGCGATCGTTGCAGATCGCCATGCCGACGATGCCGCCGAACGCACGGAACACCGGAAAGCCGAGGTTGCCGACTTCGAAATAGCGCTTCTCCAGGTTCTGGAACGGACGCGACGGCTCGTGTTCGGGGTGACCGGGCAGATGAACTTTGCGGTACTTGCCGAGAATCCGGCCGGCCTTGTCGACGAGGATCGACGTGTTGTAGCGGTGGGCGACCCCGCCTTCGAGCGCCAGCTCCGCGAAGCCCAGGTAGAAGCCGATGCCGAGTTCGCGCGCGCAGGCGAACAGCGGTTCTGTCGCGGCGTTGGGCATCGTGCGCTCGAAGTATGCGTCGATGTCATCTTGCCTGTCGTAGTACCAGTGCGGGAAGAATGCCGTGAGTGCGCATTCCGGAAAGACGACGAGGTCGCAGCCATGGGTAGCGGCCCGCCGCAACAGCGCGATCATTCGCGCGACCGCGCTGGTGCGACTTTCGGTGCGCGCGATGGGGCCGAGCTGGGCGGCGCCGACAGTGACGATGCGTGCCATTCAGATTGCCTCCTCAGCAGCGAGTTCGAGCAGCGTGTGCAGCAGCACGTTGGCGCCGGCCTCGAGGTCGGCCGGCGCGGTATGTTCGGCGGCGTTGTGGCTGATCCCCTTCACGCTCGGCACGAAGATCATCGCCGCGGGGCAGATGCGCGCCAGCATCTGCGCATCGTGCCCCGCGCCTGAGGTCATGCGCCGCTGGCTGAATCCAAGCCGTGCCGCCACACCTTCGATGCAATGGATCACGGCGGGGTTGAAGGCCACCGGCGCGAAGCGGGCCAGCCGCCTGGTGCGGATCGTCACGCCTTCGTCGCGGCCGAGCACGGCGAGGAAGGCAGCGAGGCGTTCCTCGGCCTGCCGCAGCAGCGCTTCATCGGTGTTGCGCAGATCCGCGGTGAGCGTTGCCTTCGCCGCGATCACATTGATCAGGTTGGGCACGAGCTCGACCCGGCCCACGGTGCAGACCTGGGCGCCACCCATCTCGCGCGCCAGCCCGCGCAGGAAACCCGCAATCGCCGCGGCGCAGTAACCCGCGTCGTGGCGCAGTCGCATCGGTGTCGTGCCGGCGTGATTGGACTGGCCGGTGATGTCGATCTCCTGCCACGAGATGCCCTGCAGGTCCGCGACGGCGCCGATGGTGACGCCTTCGGCATCGAGCACGGGGCCCTGCTCGATATGCAGCTCGACGAACGCGTGCGGACGATGGGCGGGCAGTGGCGCGGCGCCGGCGTACCCGATGCGCCGCAATTCGTCGCCCAGCACCTTGCCGTCGATCGCGACCGCGGCCAGCCCTTCGTCCACCGACAGGCCACCCGCAAACACCAGCGAGCCCAGCATGTCGGGCGCAAAGCGCGCGCCCTCCTCGTTGGTGAAGAACGCCACGACCAGCGGCCGCCGCGTGACGACGCCCGCGGCATTGAGCATCGCGACGACCTCGAGCCCCGCGAGGACACCCAGATTGCCGTCGTATCGTCCGCCGGTGCGCACGGTGTCGACATGCGAACCGGTCATCACCGGGGGCAGTGCCTCCCGGCCGGCGCGCAGACCGAACACGTTGCCGATGGGGTCGATGGAGACCGCGAGGCCGAGCTCGCGCATCCAGCCCACGACGAGATCGCGCCCGGCCTTGTCCTCATCCGTCAGCGCGAGCCGGCAACAGCCGCCGCCGTCGATCGGGCCGATTTGCGCCAACCGATCGAGGCGTTCCAGCAGGCGTGCACCGTTGATGCGCAGTTCCGGAGCGGTCATTGAACCTCCATGCTTCCGGCTTTATCCGTTCACATCACCACCCTGTGCTCGGCTTGCGCGACGATCTGCCGATAGATCTCCGGATCGGTGTCGCCTTCGCTGCCGATCAGCAACACGCGCGAGCGCCCGTCGAGACCCAGAGTCTGCCAGATCTCCGCGTGGTCTTTGGCAGCCAGCAATGCGGCCAGTCCGCTCGCCCCGGTTTCGCCCGCGACGATAGCCGGATCGCCGGGAGCGGGCGCGGCCAGCGCGCGCATCGCGTCGAGCGCGAAGCGGTCGTCGACGACGACATAGGCGTTGGCGCCGGCGTCGACGACCTCCCAGGCGAGCGGTGATACTTCACCGCAGGCGAGACCGGCCATCACCGTGTCGAGGTTTCCAGTCACCGCGATCGGCTTGCCGGCCACACCGCTCTGGAAATGGCAATCCGCCTGGATCGGCTCGACGATCACGAGTTCCGGGCGGCGCGCATCCCAGGCGAGCCAGAAAGCCGCACATACCGATGCTGCCAGCGCGCCGACGCCCGCCTGCACGAACACGTGCGTCGGTGGCTCGTTCCCGAGCGCCATGACGATCTCGCGCGCCATCACGCCGTAGCCGTGCATCACGTCGATCGGAATCTCGTGGTAGCCCTCGTAGGTCGTGTCCGACACCACGGTCCAGCCGTTTCTCCGCGCCTCGTGCGCGGCGTGACGCACCGAGTCATCGTAGGTGCCCGGCACGCGGATCACTTCCGCCCCGTATTGCGCGATCGCGGCGCACCGTCCGTCGCTCACGGACTCATGCACGTAGATGATGCAGCGGCAACCGAAGAGCCGCGCACCCCAGGCCACGGAGCGTCCGTGATTGCCGTCGGTCGCGCAGGTGACGGTAACGGTCTGCGCGATGTCACGCCAGCGGCCGGCGATCAGCTGCCGCGAGTCGACGGGTTCCCCGCCATTGCGCGCTGCGACCGCCTTGCTGAGCAATCGGAACACCGCGTAGGCGCCGCCCAGCGCCTTGAAGCTCTTGAGGCCGAAGCGGCCGCATTCGTCCTTGTAGTGAATCGCCGCCACCCCGAGCTTCGCCGCCATGCCCGGCAGTCGGTGGAGCGGCGTGGCGGCATAACCGGGCCAGCGGCGGACCTCCTCCTCCGCGGCGACGAAGCCGGCCAGATTCAGGATCCGCGCGCGTGCGCTTCCATAAGGCTCCGCGCGGGGTGCTGCTCGCGGATTCCGGTGGAGGCGAATGCCACTGGCTGCCGGCATGTTCATCGGCAAGACCTCTATCTCAAAACTTTGCTTGATGGAAGCGCGACGACCTGCGGGCAAACCGACACCAACGCCAAGTGTACAACGGAGGTGCCGACGTTTTCGAGCCGATCCGCTCGGACAGGCGGCCGGGCACCGACGACGCCGGCATTGACCGGCGCTGCGCGTGCTACGTAGACTGCGCTGGCCATGATGGACGAACGCTTCCTCGCGCAGTTCCTGCCGCGCGTCCTGCTGCTCGCGGCGCTGCTGCTCGTGGCGGCAGGCGCGCCGGCCCAGGAGCAGAAGGACAAGCCGGTGCCGTGGAAGCTGTCGGCCGCGGTCGGCCCCGCCTTCGCGTTGGGCAAGGCGGGGGAGCGCTGGGCGAAGCTCGTCGCCGAGCAATCGGGCGGCAATGTGCCGGTTCAGTTCTTCCCTGGCGCGTCCCTTGCGTCGCGCGACCCGGCGCGCGAGTTCGTCGCGTTGCGCGACGGTATCGCGGATCTCGCCGTTGGCTCGACTCTCTTTTGGTCGGTGCAGGTCGTCGAGCTCAATGCCATCGGATTGCCGTGGCTCGCGCCCGAGGACAAGGACCTCGCCGCGCTGACGAGCGAGGCCGTCACCGAAAGGCTCGTCGCCGCGATGGAGCGCGCTGGGGTCGTGCCGCTCGCCTTCGCCGTGCTGGGGCATCGCGAGCTGGCCACGACCGGGCAAGTGCCGCGCTCGCCCGAGGAAATGGCCGGCATCAAGGTCCGGCTGGCAGCGACGCCGTTCCTCATCGATTTCTTCGTGAGCCTCGGGGCAGAGGCGAGCGCGATGACCCTCGCCGACGCGCAAGCCGCGCTGCGGGCAGGAACCCTGAACGCGCAGGAGGGGTCGCTCGCGGCGATCGCCGCCGCCCGGCTCGACACACTCGGCGTCAAGCAGCTGATGCTCTGGGGTGCCGTCGCGGAGTGCGCCGTTTTTGCGGCAAACAAGGCGGCGTGGAACCGCTGGACCGACGAGCAGCGCGCGCTCGCCCGCGACGCTGCGCTGGAGGCGGCACGCGGGCTGCCCGCGCTCGCGCGGGCGGAGAACGACGCGGCGCTCGTCGAATTGCGCAAGCGCGGCGTGACGGTGACGCGCCTCACCGCCACCGGGCGTGCCGCGTTCGCGGCGGCTGCGCGTGGCGTCTACGACAGGTGGGCGGCCGTGGCCGGCCCGGACCTCGTGCGCGCAACAGAAGCGGCGGTCAAGTGACGAAACGCCCCAGGCGCACCGCGGTCTCGCCCTTCTTCGGGCGCCGCGTGGGCATGATCAGCACGCAGTCGTCGTAGGGAGTGTTGACCTCGGCGTCGCCGTCGCGCGCCAGCAGCGTGCCCGCCTTCGGCACTACGGACAACCCGCCGACCGGAACCGCGAATGCGAATGCGTCGGTCATGATGGTCACGGCCGCGGTGACTTCGATCACCTTCTGTGCCGGCATGGGCACGGGCTCGAGACGGGCATCGAGAAATGCCAGCGTGCACATCCCGAAGTGCCGCAGGAAGCGCAGCGTCACTTGTCTGGCCACGTCCGGCGCGCCGGCCTCCCAGTGCTGCCCGCATTCGATCAACAGTGCGCTGCGAGGATCGTCCGCATCGTCGAAGAACGCATAGTCGCGCAGCCGTTTGCCGGCCGCATGTCCGCCGTCGACGATGATGTGCTCCGGGTAACCCAGTGCTTGCGCGAGTTCCACGCCCTTGCGCTGCCGTCCGGCCATCGCGAGCGGGGGGCAACGATCGGTCATCGAATGCAGATCGAGCAGGTAGTCGACGCGCTCGTAGAGCGGGCGCAGCGCGCGCGCGCGCGCGAGATCGGCGGTCTTGCGCGTGCCGTCCAGGACCTCCGCGGTCCAGAGCCGGTTGAAATCCTCGTCGACGCAGCGCGACGCGAACGGGTCCGCCCGATCGAAACTCTCGTAGGCCGCGACATTGGCAAAACACAACGAGAGTGCGCCGCGCGTCGGTCGGAAAGCTGCGGCGAGGAGCCAGTCGAGCGCGATGGCGCCGCAGACTTCGTTGCCGTGCGTCAGCGCCTGCACGAGGACGTGCGGACCGGCCACGGGTCCGGGAAACGTCCAAGCATATGGTATGCCCGCGTTGCCGGCGGCCCAGCGCGCGAGATCGGGAAAGTCGACTTCAATCGGCGGCGTGGCCAGTGTCGCGCTCGCGCCGACCTTGTGCCTTTCGTCGTCGTAAGGCGGCGCGGGAACACCCATGGTTGCGTTTCCCAGGTCCCCGGCGCGGGGCGCGCCGGGGGAAAGTGCAGAATAGGTAGAGGCGCCGGCGGTGTCAAATGGGTCTGAGCGGCGCCCCGCCCGGACCGTGAGCGGATGCGCATCGACTGCCGCCGTGCGAGGATAGCGGTCGTGGAGTCCGAACCGAGCAGCGAGGAGGCAACAATGAGCGCGCCGGACCGTCCCAAGCGCGAATGGCTCCGTCTCGGAGGGAAGGCGCACATGTCCATGGCGCGCGCTGGACGGTTGGCGTCATGGTTCGGGGGAGTGCTGGTGGGCTCGCTAGGCTGCGCGCTCGTCCAGGCGCAGAGCGACTTGCCGGTGGCTACGCTCAAGCTGCCTCCCGGATTCACCGTCGAGGTCATTGCCCGTGTGCCGAATGCCAGAGCGATGTCGTTGGGCACTGCCGGGACCCTGTTCGTCGGCAGCGCATCCGCGGGCAAGGTCTATGCGCTTACGCTGCCGCCGCCGGGCGCCAAGGGCGAGGCGGTGACCAACGTGATCGTCTCCGGGTTGCGCGAACCGGCGGGCGTCGCATTCCGCGACGGTGCGCTGTACGTGTCGGCGGTCTCGCGCATACTGCGCTTCGACGACATCGAGCGCCGCCTCGCCGACCCGCCGGCACCAGCCATCGTCAGCG
Organism: uncultured beta proteobacterium; assembly: GCA_963823215.1. Taxonomy (GTDB): domain Bacteria; phylum Pseudomonadota; class Gammaproteobacteria; order Burkholderiales; family Casimicrobiaceae; genus CAIWHR01. The sequence continues at coordinate 110,512 of CAWGKT010000005.1, read as the reverse complement.
ATCGTTTCCCGACCGACGGGCACCACGGGCGCAAGTTCATCGCCTTCGGGCCGGACGGCAAGCTCTACGTGCCGGTGGGCGCGCCGTGCAACGTCTGCGAACCGGACCCCGATCGCTACGCGAACATCATGCGGATGAATCGCGATGGCAGCGGCCTCGAAGTCTACGCGCAGGGGCTGCGCAACTCGGTGGGTTTCGACTGGGATCCGCGGACCGGGGAATTGTGGTTCACGAGCAATGGGCGCGATTGGCTGGGCGATGATTCACCGCCCGACACGCTCAATCATGCACCAAGCGCCGGCCTGCACTTCGGGTTTCCGTATTGTCACGGGGGCACGCTGCCCGATCCCGAGTTCGGGACCAAGCGCCCGTGCAGCGCGTTCCGGCCGCCGGCGCAGAACCTGGGGCCGCACGTCGCGGCGCTAGGCATGCGGTTCTACACAGGGTCGCAGTTTCCGGCTGCGTATCGCAACCGGATCTTCATTGCCGAGCACGGCTCATGGAATCGCAGCCGCAAGATCGGATATCGCGTCACGATGGTCACGCTCGACGGCAACAAGGCAGTGCGCTACGAACCCTTCGCCGAAGGCTGGCTGCAAGGGGAGAGCGCCTGGGGTCGTCCGGCGGACGTACTGGTCGCGCCGGACGGCTCGCTCCTCGTTTCGGACGACCAGGCCGGAGCGATCTATCGGATCCGCTACCGCGCTCAGTAGACTCCGTAGGGCAGGGCGTGGCGGGGGGCCCGCCATGCGGGCGCGGCGACCACGACGCGCGGCCGATGCGCCGGTGCCCGATAGACGACGGGGGCGGGATAGGCGACCGGACCGGAGTAGACGACCGGAGCGGGGTAGAGCGCCGGCGCGAAATAAGGGTAGGGGGCCGGGTAAGCAACCGGGCCCGGGTAGTGCGGGCGAAGGTAGGGGCGCGCCACAGGTGCGTAGGCGGGGCCGTAGCCCCCGTACCAGTTGTCTCGGTAGCCACCGCCGTACGCCGGACCGCCCGCGCTCACGGCAAGTCCCGGCACGCCGATGGAAACGCTCCAGGCGACATTTCCGGCGGCTGCGGTGCCCGCGGCGATGCCCATGCTTGCGGCAAGGACGGTGGCGGCGACAGTGGCGATGATCTTGTGACGGGACATGGATGACTCCTGTAGCTTATTCGGGAAAAGGTGGGTCATCTGCGACCCATTCTTGCGCCTTCGGCGACAGGCAGGCCGCCTGCCAAATTCGGGTCCGACTCTGCATTTGACATGGGCGCCACGCTGCCATCAACGCGGCGCCGGCCGGCGCGGTTGACGCACAGATGAACCGCCCCCAAGCTCACTTTGTTCGCTGCCCCCCGCGGGGGCGCACAGGGCCCTTCGGGCGGCCGGGCGGGCGGATGCACGGCCCCCACGCTCACTCTGTTCGCTGCCCCCCGCGGGCGCACAGGGCCCTTCGGGCGGCCGGGCGGGCGGATGTACGGCCCCCACGCTCACTCCGTTCGCTGCCCCCCGCGGGGGCGCACAGGGCCCTTCGGGCGGCCGGGCGGGCGGATGCACGGCCCCCACGCTCACTCCGTTCGCTGCCCCCCGCGGGGGCGCACAGGGCCCTTCGGGCGGCCGGGCGGGCCCCGGGACGGCGCGGCTGCCGTGGAGCACATCGCCGGGGACGACGCATTTTGTTACACACGCCGGGCTTGCGTTATGCTTCGTCGGCGAACACGACCAGCCGGAGGAATGTGTCGCCACCGTCCCACTTCATCAACAATCGCCCGGTCGCTGCGGCCACCGGCGCGACGCTGCCGATGATCGACCCGTCGGACGGAGAACCGTTCGCGGCCATTGCGGCGGGCACGGCGCCGGACATCGATCACGCCGTGCTGGCGGCCGCACGTGCGCGCGACGGCGCCTGGGGGCGGCTCGCGCCGGCGGAGAAGGGCCGTCTGCTCGGGAAACTCGCGCGCGCGATCCTCGACCATGCCGACGAGCTCGTCCTGATCGAGGCGCGCGACTGCGGCAAGCCGATGAAGCAGGCGCGCGCCGATGTCGCGGCCTGCGCGCGCTATTTCGAGTTTTATGGCGGCGCGGCGGACAAGCTGTCCGGCGACACGATTCCCTACCCTTCCGGATTCACGGTTCTCACGTGGCGCGAGCCGCACGGCGTCACCGGCCACATCATTCCCTGGAACTACCCGCTGCAGATCTTCGGCCGCTCCGTGGGAGGAGCGCTCGCCGCGGGGAACGCCTGCGTCGTGAAGCCGGCCGAGGACGCCTGCCTGTCGGTGCTACGGGTCGCCGAGTTGGCGGCGGGCATCGGCCTGCCCGAGGGCGCGCTCAACATAGTCACGGGTCTGGGCCGGGAGGCCGGCGCCGCGCTCGCCATGCACCGCGGCGTAGAGCACCTGTCCTTCACGGGATCACCTGCAACGGGCGCGTGGGTCGCCAGTGAAGCCGCGAAGCGGCACTGCCCCGTCACGCTGGAACTGGGCGGCAAGGGACCGCAGATCGTCTTCGCCGACGCGGACCTCGACGTGGCGCTGCCGGTCATCGTCAATGCCATCGTCCAGAACGCAGGCCAGACCTGCTCCGCCGGGAGCCGGCTGCTCGTGGAGCAATCGCGCTATGAAGAGGTGCTGGCGAAGCTCGGTGCGCGTTTTGCGGCGCTGAAGGTCGGTCCGGCGCAGGCCGATCTGGATTGTGGGCCGCTGATTCGCGCGAGCCAGCTGGAGCGCGTGCGCGGTTTTCTCGCGGATGCGAAGCGCGACGGCAGGGCGACCGTCGGCAAGGGAACGATCGTGGCCGATGCGCCGGCCGGCGGATACTACGTGGAGCCGCAGCTGTTGCGCGATGTGCCGCCTTCCTCCCGCCTCGCCTGCGAGGAGGTGTTCGGCCCCGTGCTCGCGGCGATGCCGTTCGCCGATGAAGCCGACGCCGTCCGGATTGCCAACGCCACCGAGTTCGGATTGGTCGCGGGCGTGTGGACGGAGAACGGCGCAAGGCAACTGCGGATGGCGCGCGCGATCAGGAGCGGCCAAGTCTTCGTCAACAATTACGGCGCCGGCGGTGGCGTCGAGCTGCCGTTCGGCGGCGTCAAGCATTCGGGATACGGCCGCGAAAAGGGTTTCGAGGCGCTCTACGGGTTCACGGTGCTGAAGACGGTCGTGCTGCAACACGGGTAGTCGCGCCGGGGCAGCGCGCGGACTCCGGCGTCTGCCAGTCGAAGTGCGGTCGCATTCGTCGGGCCGCGCCCTTCATGGAAGAGATCAATATGCGGCTGCAGAACAAGGTGGCGATCGTCACGGGAGCGGGATCCGGATTCGGCGAAGGCATCGCGAAGCGCTTCGCGGGCGAGGGCGCAAAAGTGGTTGTCAACGACATCGACAGCGCGGGCGGCCAGCGCGTCGCACAGGAAATCGGCGCGGCCGGCGGTCACGCGCTGTTCTGCGCCGGTGACGTGTCGAGCGACCGCGACGTGGCGGCGCTCGTCCGCTTCTCGCTCGATGCGTTCGGCGACCTCGATATCGTCGTCAACAACGCCGGCACCACGCACAAGAACCAGCCGATGCTCGAGGTGAACGAGGAGGAGTTCGACCGGATCTACCGCGTCAACGTGAAAAGCCTGTTCCTCACCGCACGGCATGCCGTGCCGCACTTCCGCCAGAAGAGGAAAGGCGTGTTCATTACCATCGCTTCGACAGCCGGCGTGCGGCCGCGGCCAGGGCTCACCTGGTACAACGGCAGCAAGGGCGCCGCCATTGTCACGTCACGGTCGATGGCGGCCGAACTCGCGCCGGACAACATCCGCGTCAATGTGATCAACCCGGTCGCCGGCGAGACCGGCATGCTCGCCGATTTCATGGGCCGCGACACGCCGGAGATGCGCGCCAAATTCGTCGCCACCATCCCGCTGGGACGCCTGTCGCAGCCCTCCGACATCGCGACGGCCGCGGTGTTCTTCGCGTCCGACGAGGCGGCGTTCATCACCGGCGCGTGCCTGGAAGTGGACGGTGGGCGCTGCGTGTAGCGTTGCGCGCCCATTCGTTGCTCTGGCCGCGTGTTCGCAGCAGTCCTGCTCAAGTGATGTACTGCGATCCCGTTCAGGCTCGAGGTCGGCGACGCGTCGGAGATCCTGAGCCGACAGAGGTGCAGGCGGAGGCGTCATGACTCGCATTGCCAACCCTGAGTTCGCGGCATGGGTCGCCGCCAGTTTCGACCGGCAGAGCGCGATGCACCTGATTCGGGCCACCTTGCCGGTCATCGAACACGGGCGCACCGAAATCCACGTTTCGCACTGGGAAGGTATCGAGCAGCAACATGGTTTCGTGCACGGCGGCGTGGTTGGCATGATTGCCGATTCGGCTGCGGGTTATGCGGCGATGACGATGGTGCCTGCCAGTGCGTCGGTCTTGACCGTCGAGTACAAGATGAATCTCGTCGCGCCAGCCGACGGCGAGTCGCTCATTGCCCGGGGACAGGTTGTCCGCTCAGGTCGAACATTGATAGTGACCAGGTCGGAGGTGTTCGCCGTCAAGAATGGCAAGGAAGCCCTTTGTGCGCTGATGCAACAGACCATCATGGTCATGCATGGAAAAGCAGAGAAGTAGTGGCTGCCTGGAACCAGGACCGGACGCCACCCATTGAAGAGGCGACCGGCGCTTGCCGATCCCACGACGCCACCGTGTACTCAGCCAACTTACCTCAGCCGCGCGACCGAATCCCCGTGACCAATGCCGGCCGGCATATCGTGCCGCCCACCCTGATCCCCAACGCCGCAATGCGGGACAGAGGGGGGATGGCTGCCGAGCGCAGGGCCGGGGAGAGCGCAGCGGGGGGTATCGGCCGCGCTGTCCGAGCCCCCGCCTAACTGTTGCGGCGGGCAACCCAGTACGTGGCGCCTTCAGCGCCGTAACGCTCGATGTGGGGCACACCGAGCTCCAGCGCGAACGCGTCGCCGGGGAGCAGATGCTGCTCGTTGTTGCCGACGACGAGCCACATCTCGCCCTGGACGACCAACGCCTTCACCGCGAACGGATGCGTGTGGGTATCGAGCACCAGCGACGGCTGCCACATGCGTTCCAGCACTTCGTCGAAGCCCAGGGCCTTCGCGGCGGCGGCGAACGCCTCGAACGTGAGCTGACTCATCGATAGCCCCCTTCCAGATGCGACAGCGCCGGCTTCATCGGCTCAGCCGCCGATCACCTCGAACTGGACGTCGACGTTGTCGCGCGTCGCGTGCGAGTAGGGGCAGATCTTCTCATGCGCTTCCTTGACCAGCGCGGCGAGCTCGGCCTGCGGGAGCATCTTGTCCTCGATGCGCAGCTTCACCGAAAGCCCGAAGCCGCCGAGCTCGCGCGGACCAATCGAGACCGCGCAGGTGACCGCACCCTTGGTCGCGTCCTTCTTGTGCAGCTTGCCCACGTAATCGAGCGCGCCGCCGAAGCAGGCGGCGTAGCCGCACGCGAACAGGTGCTCGGGCGTGCTGGTGTTCGGCTTTCCCGGCCCGCCCATCGCCTTCGGCACCGAGAGGTCGACGCCGACCGACCCGTCGCTCGCGACGGTATGTCCATTGCGACCACCCTTGGCGGTGGCGGTGGCGGTAAACAGCGGATTGATCTTGTCCATGGTATCGGCTCCTGAGATTGGTCAGCTCGCTACTTCATGTCGAAACGGTCGAGATCCATGACCTTGGTCCACGCCGCGACAAAGTCACGGACGAACTTTTCCTGCGAGTCGGCGCATGCATACACTTCGGCCACGGCGCGGAGCTGGGAGTTCGAGCCGAGGACGAGGTCGGCGCGCGTGCCGGTCCACTTGAGCTCGCCCGTTGCCCGATCGCGCCCCTCCAGCACGCCTTCAGAGGCGGCGGACTTCTGCCACTTCGTGTTCATGTCGAGCAGATTCACGAAGAAGTCATTGGTGAGCGTCTCCGGCCGCTTGGTGAACACACCATGCTTGGACTGGCCGACGTTCGCATTCAGGACGCGCAGGCCTCCGATCAGAATCGTCATCTCAGGGACGGTCAGCGTCAGCAACTGCGCCTTGTCCACCAGTAACCCGGCCGCCGATCCCTCGAGTCCCTTGCGGACGTAGTTGCGGAACCCGTCTGCAACCGGCTCCAACACGGCGAACGAATCCACATCGGTCTGCTCCTGCAACGCGTCCATGCGCCCCGGCGAGAAGGGAACCTTCACGTCGTGGCCGGCCTTCTTCGCCGCTGCCTCGACCGCTGCGCAGCCGCCCAGAACGATCAGGTCAGCCAGCGAGACCATCCTGCCGCCAGACTGTGCACTGTTGAAGTCCTTCTCGATTGCTTCCAGCTTCGGCAGGACCTTTGCCAGTTCCGTCGGCTGGTTGACTTCCCAATTCTTCTGCGGCGCCAGGCGAATACGCGCGCCGTTCGCTCCACCGCGCTTGTCGCTGCCGCGAAACGTTGCAGCAGACGCCCAGGCGGTGCTGACCAGCTGGGAGATGGACAGGCCGGATGCGAGGATCTTGGCCTTTAGGGCGGCAATGTCCTGTGCATCAATCAACTTGTGATTAACCGCGGGAATGGGGTCTTGCCAGATGAGCTCTTCCGCAGGAACCTCCTGGCCGAGATAGCGCGCGCGCGGGCCCATGTCGCGGTGCGTCAGCTTGAACCACGCCCGGGCGAAGGCGTCCGCGAACTGATCCGGATTCTCCATGAACCGTCGCGAAATCTTCTCGTAGGCTGGGTCGAACCGCAGCGAGAGGTCGGTGGTCAGCATGGCAGGTGCGATGCGCTTCGACTTGTCGTGGGCGTGCGGCACCGTACCAGCGCCGGCGCCACCCTTCGGCTGCCACTGATGCGCACCGGCCGGGCTCTTCGTCAGCTCCCATTCGTAGCCGAACAGGTTCCAGAAGAAGTTGTTGCTCCACTTCGTCGGCGTGGTGGTCCAGGTGACTTCCAGGCCGCTGGTGATGCAGTCGGCCCCTTTGCCCGTCCCAAAGCTGCTCTTCCAGCCGAAGCCCTGCTCCTCGATGCCGGCCGCTTCGGGCTCGGGCCCCACGTGGGATGTAGGGCCGGCGCCGTGGGTCTTGCCGAAGGTGTGACCGCCCGCGATAAGGGCAACCGTTTCTTCGTCGTTCATCGCCATGCGGGCGAAAGTCTCACGGATATCCCGCGCCGCCGCGATCGGATCCGGGTTGCCGTTCGGACCTTCCGGGTTGACGTAGATCAGACCCATCTGCACGGCAGCGAGCGGATTCTCGAGATCCCGATCGCCCGCGTAGCGCTTGTCAGCCAGCCACTTGTCCTCAGCGCCCCAGTAGATGTCTTGCTCCGGTTCCCAGATATCCTCACGCCCGCCGCCAAAACCGAAGGTCTTGCATCCCATCGATTCCAGAGCGACGTTGCCGGTGAGGATCATCAGGTCGGCCCAGGAAATCTTCCGGCCGTACTTCTGCTTGATCGGCCAGAGCAGTCGGCGTGCCTTGTCGAGGCTGACGTTGTCGGGCCAGCTATTAAGGGGAGCAAAGCGCTGGTTGCCGTGCCCCGCGCCGCCGCGGCCGTCGCCGGTGCGGTAGGTGCCGGCGCTGTGCCAGGCCATGCGTATGAACAGAGGTCCGTAGTGGCCGAAGTCCGCCGGCCACCAGTCCTGCGAGTTGGTCATCAGCGCCCGCAGGTCCTTCTTCACGGCCGGGAGGTCGAGGCTCTTGAACTCTTCCGCGTAGTTGAAGTCCTCGCCCATGGGGTCGGACAGTGCGGAGTGCTGGTGCAGGATGTTCAGCTTGAGTTGGTCGGGCCACCAGTTCGCGTTCGACGGAGCTCCGGCGACCGTGTGTTTGCGAGCGTCGCCCGCGAACGGGCACTTTGCTTCGGTTGTCATGGTTCTCTCCTTTGGCTGCAACTATAGCGGCTCGGCCTGCCACCCGCGCGGATGCGAATGAGCACGCGCAATACGGCCGTTGCGTCACGCGCAACTTCTTTGGTTACTGCCTCATGGGCTTGCGCATGCCGACGACGATAGAACGCTGACTCCGATGTGTCCAATCAATTGTTCTTAGATTGTTGATAGTCGGAGGCTATCCGTCTCATGCCCCAGGCGGACCCCCGCCAGCGTCCGATCTCCCATGACGAGCGGCGTTCGGCCTTTACGCAGGGCAACTGACGCTGCGTGCGTGGTCCGAGGGCGACTGCGAGCGCTCTCGTGGCTTGAAGGTGCCACGTCGCCGCGTTGCCCTGAAGGGCGACGTCACGCAGCCGCGGCAACGGGCGCGATGGCTTTCGTGCGCGTCGCCCACGCCCGGAATGCGGCCAGCATCCACACGGCAGCAAGCGGCGCAAGGTGCAACACCGCGCGATTGATCGTCGTCTGTGTCTCGACCCATACCCGCGCATTAGTAAATGCGAACACGATCGACAGGAAAAGCATGCCGGCAACCATGATCATCGTGAACGGCAAGAGCGGGACCGAGCTCAGGCGCGAGCCCGCAAGCAGCGTCGCCGCGATCACGCCGTACCACAGCAGGTTCCAGTTGCCGAGCATGAAGAAGGACTCGAGCAGCGCGCCCCAGGCCGGCGCGAAATCGAGATGAAGCTGATAGTTGAGGATGACCGGCGACGTTTGCGCGAGGACCAGCAGCGCTGCGATGCCGAGCGCGAACCCTGCCGCGACAACCCGGACCCCTTGACGCGGCAGCAGCGCGACGACAACTGCAGGCACCAGCGTGGCAGTCCAGACGACGCCGGGCGTCTTGATGAACGGGCAAGCGAGCGCGAACATCAGGGCGAGCGCAGCGTCAAACCGGCTGCGCGATCGAGTCCACGCCAGCGTGGCCAGCGCGGCCAGCGTGAAGAACGCGGCCATTGGCAGGTCGGCATATCCCGCGAGGGCAACATGCACGTCGGCGAGCGGCAGCGAAACCACGATCCAGGTTCCAACAAGCGCGGCGAGGGGACCAAACTCGAGCCGCCGCAGCGCGCCGTAGATCGCAATCCCGAACGCGACGGCGGCGAACCACCACGGCAGGTTCATCCACGCATCGTCGTAACGGCCGAGTGCGAGCGACGACCAGACCTGCCACAGGGGCACGGTCGCCGGGTACGTCGGCGCCGCGTCGGTGTACAACGCACCTTTGGCGGCGAGCCAGGCATCAGTCTTGACGAACGGCACCCATGCCTTCAACTCGAACCACACGCGCGCCTTGGTCGCCCATTGCGTCCAGGCGTCCCAGGGGTACAGCGGTTGGGTAGCGACCTCCGCGAACAGCAGCAGCGAGCGAATCGCAAGCCACGCCAGCAAGGCGAACCAAAGCAAGCGTGACCGACCGTCGAGGCCACGCCCACCCATGGCGCCGAGAACGTCGTGCCAAGCGCTCGGAAGCGACGGGTCGGCCCGACGCCTGACCCGCCACGCGCCAGCCGCGGCCAGCAACGCGAGCGGCAGGCCCACCGACCCGCGATCGAGCGGAACGCCGGCCAGCGAAAGGGTGCGCATCCAGACGGTAAGAAGAAATGCACCGGCGAAGAAGCCGGTGCCGACGAGCCACGCGATCTCGCCGGGTGCGGTGAAGGAGCCCGGCGAACGTGGCAGCGCGGCGACCAGCGCGACGCCCGCGACCCAGACGAGCACCCAGGCGAAGACGGGAAGGAGTATGTCCATCGGTTCGATCAACGGATCTGGAACAATGCCGCGCCCGGCCCGAGCAGCTTCATATCGGCGCCGACCGTCGCGCCGTTGTCCCAACGCAGGGATTTTCCGGCGGCGTCGTACTGGACGCCCCGGCGCTGGTAGACGAGCAACCAGTCGCCGGCGCGCAGCCATTCCGGTTGCGGGAGGACATCCCGCGATGGTTCGAACCAGACGTTGTGTGGATACAAATGGTAAGCCGCGCGTCCGCGCAGGTAAGGCGTGCTCGCGGCGACGAAAATGCGTGCCGGCGCCGCGGGCATTGCCGCGCGCACCTTTTCGATGAACAGGTACAGCTGCCCGTCGTCGTCGGCCGCGTGCTTGTCGCGCGTCGCCATGCCCTCGTACCGGGCGAGCGTGACGCCGGTCTGCCGCACCAGATTCGCGATCCAGCGCGCGTCGAGGGCAAACCACGCGAGCGCGAACAGCGCGGCGAGCGTATACGCCGGGCCGTGGGCGTATACCCGGGGCAGCTTGCGATGGACGACCCAAAGCAACAAGGTGGCGAGTGCAACGGCGAGCGCGGCCAGGGGTGGCAGGGGCAGGTCCTGCAAGTCCGCGCCGCCGATAATCGTGTTGATTGACGCGCTATCAAAAGGTTCGAACGCCAGCCAATCCCGCACGCGCTCGGCCACGACCTGCGGCACTCCCATGGGCTTCGCCGTCACTGCCTCGATGCGGAACGGTTCGGATAGCGGCGCGCGAACAGCAAGCCCGATGCCCTTGACGCGGCCGACCCAGGCAGGATTGCGCGTCAGGAGCACCGGCAGGAGGCGGCCGGATTCCACTGTGACGGGCGCAAGGTTGGTGCGGCCCGGTGAAATGTCGGTCGTCCAGAGCATGCGCACGTCGGCACCGTCCGGCACGCGCTGGACGGTCCAGGCAATTGCCGGGAATTCGCTGCTGCGCAGGTCGGTGACGAGCGACACGACGACCATGTTCGTCGTGTCGCTCGCGGTCACGACCAGGGCGTTGCCTTCGAGGACGCCGGTGCCAGTGACCAACTTGAGGTCGGTCGCTTTCCAGCTTTGCGTTCGCGCATTCGGGAACCACGGGCCCGGCACGACCAGCACGGCGTAGGTGGCCAGCGCAATCGCGAATGCGACAATCAACGCCGCGCCGGCGAGCAGCGCTTCGCGCGGGGTTGGTCTTGGCGGCACCGCACCTGCGGCGTCCATACCGGATGCCCGAGTCGTCGTCGAAGCGGTCGGCGGTAGGTCGTCGGTCAGTGGGCGTTGCGGCTTGTCAGGATATGCCAAAGCGTGAGCACGAGGACTCGCAAATCGAACCAGATCGACCAATTCTCGATGTAGTAGAGGTCGTATTGTATCCGCCGCGCGAGATCGGTGTCACCGCGCAGGTCGTTCACCTGCGCCCAGCCGGTGATGCCGGCCTTCACCAGGTGCTTCTGCATGTAGCCGGGGATTTCGCGCCGGAACTGCTCGACGAACTCGGGCCGTTCGGGGCGCGGGCCCACGAGCGACATGTCGCCGCGCAGGACGTTGGCGAGCTGCGGCAACTCGTCAAGCGACAACCGGCGCAGCAGCGCGCCGAAGGGGGTCGCGCGCGCTTCGTCCCGGCGCAACCAGACCGGTCCACTTGTGCGTTCGGCATCCACCGGCAACGTGCGAAACTTGAGCATCTCGAAGTGCACTCCGTTCCACGTGACGCGCACCTGCCGGTACAGCACCGGCCCGGTCGAGGTGAGCTTGATGCCGAGTGCGATCAACGCCATCATCGGCAACGCCAACGCGAAGACGACTGCGCCCAGCGCGTAGTCCTCAAGCGCCTTGACCAAGCGCGCCGAACCCGCCATCGGTGTCGCGGTCAGCGACAGCACCGGCAAACCGGCGACCTCGGTCAACGAGTGATTCAGCAGGTGAAAGCCGAAAATGTCGGGTACAAAACGGATCTCCACCGCATGCTCGCGCAGCAGGGTCAGGATTTCGCGAACCCGCGACTCGGCACGCAAGGGCAAGGCGATCCAGACCTGGTCGATCATGCCGGTGGCGATGTCTGTCGCAAGGCGCTCGGGCCTGCCCGCGACCATGCGCCCGGCAACCCGTGTGCCGTGCTTGGTCGCATCGTCGTCGTAGAACGCCGCGACACTGAAGCCGGCCCACGCGGCGTCTGCCAGGTGCGCGGCGACGCGGGCTCCGAGTGCGCCGGCCCCCACGATAGCGATGTGCCGCAGGTTGCGACCACGTCTGCGCAGTGCGCGCAGTCCGACGCGCAGGAGGATGCGCGTAACGGTGGTCGCGGCGAATCCCCCCGCGAGCCATGTGGCGACCCAGACCCGCGAGAACGCCTCGCCGGACTTGGTGGCGAACAACGCGCCGGCCGCCAGAGCCGCGATGACCAGCCACGCCAACAGCAGATTGCGCAACTCGTCGGCAAGGCTCGCGCCACGCTGCGGACCGTACAATCCGAAGGCGGGGAACAGCGCGACGATCGTAACCGCACCGGCACCCGCGAACATCAGGTAGGGTTCGGGGGAGACCACATCGGGGCGGTAAAGGGTGAACGCGACGGCGCCGGCGGCCAGCGCGACGGCGGGATCGAGCGCGCGTAGCAGCGCGGCGAACAGCGACGCATGCGGTTTCAGGAGCAGTCGGGCCATAGCGCGACTATAGCCGGTCGGCGGCGTGTTCACGCCATGCATTGGCGACGAACGCGGTGAAGTCGTTGCGAAAGCGCTTTGTCGCGAAGCGCTCGGCGTTCGCGCGGCATGCCGCCGCCGCGATTGGCACGGACAAGGCCTCGAACTCGCCGATCGCTGCCGCGATCGCCGGCGGGGCCTGAGTCGCGAAGAACACGCCTGTCGGTTGAGGCGAGTCCGGACCCCGCAGCGTCTCGATCGCGGCGCCGCGCGCGTAGGCGATGACCGGCGTGCCGCAGGCCTGCGCCTCAAGCGGGATGATGCCGAAATCCTCCTCCGCGGCGAACACGAAGGCGCGCGCGCCACGCATCAGCGCGCGCAACCGCTCGCGGGGAACCTCGCCTGCGAACTCGACGTTCGGCCCCGCGGCGGCGTGGATGCGCGTGGCCTCCGGCCCGTCACCCGTCACAACCAGCCGGCGCTCGGGCAGAGAGCGGAACGCCGCGACGATGGCATCGATGCGCTTGTAGGGAACCCAGCGCGATCCGGTAAGGTAGTAGCTGCCGGCTCCTTGGGACATCGGACCGGGCGAGAAATAATCGACGTCGACCGGTGGGTAGACGACCGCCGCAGCGCGGCCGTAGCTTGCGCCGATTCGCTCGACGATATGGCCCGAGATGCCGGCGAAGCGATCGACCCTGGATGCACTGCCGCGATCCCAATTGCGGAGCCGGTCGAGCAGATGGTTGACCAGCGCGCGCCGGAAACCGCCGCCGACCGAGGCGAGATACGCTCCACGCAAGTCCCAAGCGTAGCGCATCGGCGTCAGACAGTAGCACACGTGCAGCGCCCCCAGCGGCTTGCGCACACCCTTGGCGACCGCATGCGAGATCGAGATCACGAGATCGTGGCCCGACAGGTCGAGCGATTCGATCGCGTGCGGGAACAATGGCAGGTAGGCCCGAAACCGACGGCGTGCGGCCGGCATCCGTTGCAGGAAGCTCACGTTGGCGCGCCGTCCGCCGATCCGCACGCGGGCGTCGTCGGGCAGGAAGTCGACGAGGGAAAAAAGGGAAGCGTCCGGATACTGCGCCAGGACCTCGGCCAGCACGTTCTCGCCACCCCGCCACGTGTCGAGCCAGTCATGGACGATGGCAATCCGTCGCGGCGGAGGCACAAGGTCATTCGTCATCGGTGGCGGCGTTGGCACGGGGAAGCACCCGCACGGCTGCGGCGCGGACTCCGAATGCGATAATACATAATTTCGCGTTTTCATCGACAATCCAGCCGGGAAGATCGCAACGCCATGGCCAAGACCGCATTCATCACGAGTGTCAGCGGGTAGGATGGCGCCTACCTGTCGCGCCTCCTCGTCGTGGGCCCAGCCGCAGGCGACCACACAGGTGAATGCGGTCGGTGTCGGCAACGTGCTCGATGCCTCGTGCTGGAATCGCGGCGGGCGCTTGCCTACATGCGCTCAGGACGGCGTCGGGTGCTCGACGATGTGTCGTTGACCGTCCGGCGCGGCGAATCGCTTGGCGTCATCGGCCGCAACGGCGCCGGGAAGAGCGCGCTGCTTGCCGTGATCGCAGGTGTCATCCGTACCTCCACCGGATCAATCGTCATTGCAGGCCGCGTCTCGCTGTTGCTGGAACTGGGCGCCGGTTTTCATCCGGAGTTGACCGGCCGCGATAACATCATGCTGAATGGCGTCCTGCTGGGCCTGCGGCGCGTCGAGGTGCGCGCGCGCATGGCGCAGATCATCACCTTTTCCGAGCTTGAGGAGTCGATCGATGAGCCGGTGCGCGCCTACTCGACGGGCATGCTGGCGCGTCTGGGACTCTCGGTGGCGGCCCACCGCGATCCCGAGATTCTGCTGGTGGACGAAACGCTCGCGGTGGGCGATGCTGCGTTTCAGTCGAAATGCATCGCCAAGATCGGCGAGTTCCGGGCGCGCGGCGTGACAACCGTCTTCGTTTCGCATGACCTCGGGCAACTGGCCGCATTGTGCGATCGCGCAGCACTGCTGGCCGATCACCGGTTGGCGTACGTCGGGGGCGTGGCGCAAGCCATCGCCCGCTATCGCGAAGGAAGGCGCGCATGAGCGCGCCGGGCCGCCCCAAGCGCGAATGCCGGGGTGTGCAGCACGAAGGTAGTCCATTGAGCGTGCCCGGAATCGTCCGGACTACTCTTGGGCCTGCCGTCCGCTCGCCCCGTTCCGCCGGTCAATCCGGGGGCGGGGGCGTCGCCGATTTGATGGATCGTCTGCTGCTCCCCGCCCCGTGAACACGCCGCTCCGCATCGGGATCGGGACGACGCTGCTGCACGACCCGGCCACACGCGACGCGCTCGACGGCATCGGCGTTTACACCCGCGAGTTGTGCGCTCGCTTCGATGCCCGCGCGGACGTCGCGGTCGTGCCGGCGGTCATGCGGCGTGCAGCGGCGCGCGCGGCGCCGGCGGGAACGTTCCGTTTTCCCATGCATCGGAATGCGATGGCAGCGTGGTCGCTCGCGACCGGAATGCCGTTCGCCGGCAGCGCGGCACTGGCGCGCCGCATCGACGTCTACCTCGCGACCGACTATCGCGTGCCCCGATTGCGAGGGGTTCCGGTCTGCGCCACGGTCTTCGACGCGATTCCCCTGTCGCATCCGGAGTGGGCGAACCCGCGCCTTCGCTCGGTCAAGAACTACGTCTTGCGTTCCACGGTTCACTGGGCCGACCGGGTAATCGCGATTTCGCATGCAATGGTCGCGGAACTTGTCGAGTACTACGCCGTACCGGAGGAACGCATCAGCGTCACGCACCTGGGCGTCGATGAGCACTGGTTCGAGCGTGAGCCGGACACGCGGATCGCCTCATTCCGGCAGCGCTATCGACTGGATCGACGTTACCTGTTGTTTGTCGGCACGCTGCAACCGCGCAAGAACGTGGCGCGGATTCTCGCGGCATTCGAACAGTTGCCGCGCTCATTCCGCGCCGAAGTCCAGTTGGTGATTGCCGGCCGCGCGGGATGGCAGACAGGTGAACTCGTCGCCGCGTTGCGCGCGGCGGGAAGCGATGGCCGCGTACGCTGGCTCGACTATGTCCCGGCAGCCGATCTGCGTGCGCTCTATCAAGGCGCGTCGGCGTTCGTCTTTCCGTCGTTGTACGAGGGGTTCGGCCTGCCGGTGCTGGAGGCATTCGCCTCCGGGGTTCCGGTCGTGTGCTCGAACGTGACCTCGCTACCGGAAGTGGCGGGCGATTCGGCGGTGCAGGTGGATCCGGTCGATGTCGCCGGCCTCGCGTCGGCGATGGAGGCGCTGGTCTCGGATGACGCGCTGGCGCAGCGGATGCGCGAACGCGGGCGCGACCGCGCACGCGAGTTCACGTGGGATCGCTGTGCCGATCGGACGCTTGCGGTTCTGCGGTCGATGGCTTGATGGCAGCGACGTGCTCGCCGCAATCGCGGCTGTCATGCCCACGCATCGCTTGCGCGAAGACGCGCAGGTATCCCGCGGTCACGTCATCGCACGTGTAACGCAGCATTCGTTGTTGCGATCGTGCTGCCATTTCGTGGCTTGCCACAGGATCGGTGAGGGCGACGGTAACGGCCTGCGCGATATCCCGCGGATCGTTCGGGTCGAATACGAAAGCCTCGACGCCGAAGCGATCCATCATGTTCCATGAAGGGGGGTATGCTTGACATTGCAACGGGTGCTCCGAGCTGCCATGTGTGGAGGGCGGGTCCGCAAATAGATCATGTAGGGTCGCTGGATCCCGAGGTCGCCCAAAAGCTGCTCGTCCACCGCCCTGGCGGGGCGCAGCGGTCGGCCTCGATTCACACCGACACATCGACGGAGAATCCGCCGCCGTATTCCCATTGCGCCATCGCCAGTGCGTCATCGGCTGGCAGCAAGCCGCGCTGCACGAAGAGGCGCGATCCAAACGCCGGCGCACCTGCGCCTGAACTTCGGCGATGGCGGTGGCATCGAGCCCGGTGACGGCATGGACGATGACCCCGCCCGCCGCGACCGCGTCGAACACGCCGTCGATGACGACACAATGGAAGTGGAAATACGGGTTGCGATTGGTCGATCAGCAGCAGCTGACGCGCACCCGGCTCGAGCGCTTCTTCCCGAGCAGGATGTGGACGGTGGAAGTCACCCGGAGCACTGTGCCTATCGTGTAAACTATGGACAGCCTGCCAGGCGACCGACTCTGACGTGAGAACCAGCATGACGCTGTCTAGGCGCGTCGCAGTCGCATCTCCGACCGTTATTTGCGCAATCGTTTTTTTTCTTGCGTCCGCCGACAGGCGCTTCACGATCCGCACGGACGCGGTAAACGTGCGGTTTGCGGCCGTCGCGCTGCTCGTCGCCTGTGCCGTGTTTGCCGTGACGCGCTGGCGGGAATCGAACGACGACATTCGGGTGCTGACCATTGCATGGCTTCCGTTCGTCGCCATATATGCGTTTGCCGCGGCGATGTCGCAAGCCCCCGCTCCGGCGATGCTCAAGCTCGGCTGGTTCGCATTCAACTTCGTCGGCGCTTTCGCGGTGACCGCGCTGTTCGGCGCTCGCGATGTCGGGCGCGGGTATTTTCTGTCGTACCTCGTCATCGCATCAATCATCGCAATCGACTTCGTGAGCGGATTCACGCGCGGAACAGATCACATGATCGGATACGGACAAGAAAACGACATGGTTCCCGGCATGCTGCTGTTTCGGCCGCACGCCTTCTATTACGAGCCTTCGTTCGCGGCCAGCGGTCTCGCGTTCGCCTGGGCGCTCGCGCTGACTCGGATGCGCGACGCCGCCCCGAAGCTCGCGTCCGCACTCGTGGTAATCGGCGCAGTCGCGCTCGTGGTGATGACATCGCGAATCGGCTGGCTATATGCGGTGGTTGCGGCTGCCGCCATTCTCGTAGTTCGCTATCGGGAACGAACGTTGGGGCTTTCGTCGTTGGCGCGAGCGTCGATTCCGATCGTATTGATCGCGAGCGTCTTGTCGGGCGTCATCGCGTTTTCGGATAGGCGCGACGCAATCAGCGGGCTGTTCGGCAGGCTCGGATTCGCGCAGGCGTTCGAGCGGGTGTGTCCGCTCATCGCCGAACAATTCGCAGCCGACATTGGCTGCCTCTCGGGCGATGCGCGCCGCAAGTTCCTCGGCGAAGGCCAGCCCTTCAACGCCGGCGAAACAACCGAAGGCTTGCGGCTTGTCGCACTGCGCACGGCCGTGGCGACGATCGCGCAGCATCCATGGCTGGGCGTAGGCGTCGGTCGCGGGCACGATCGCTTCATAGCCGTGCCTGCGGTTGCCAATCTGTGGCTCGAGGTCGCACTTGAGAGCGGCCTCATGTCGCTATTGGCGTTCGCATTCGGCGTGATCTTCACGTCGTGGCGCTGGGGCATGTTCGAAGCGCGACACCGCGACATCATGATCGTGTTCTCGCTATGGCTATTGATCGTGTGGCAGTTCATTCAGACATTTCCCCGTCTCGACTTGTGGATCGCGTTCTGGGTCGTCCTGGTCTGGACGCGACGCGGCTCACACCTCGCCGCGTCGAACACGCCGTCGATGCCGACGAGACGTCCGCAACGAGCGCATCGACCGTGAGCAGCGGGACGGTACCGGCGGGCTCGGCGATCGCGAGCCGGCGAAGCGTGAGGCGGAGCTTGAAGGGGTCGAACTCGACCGTCTCGACCGTCGTCTTGCGATTCAGCGCATCGGTGAGCCGCGATTCGACCTGGCCGCGAACGATGGGCGGCACCGCGAGCCACGCGATCGCAATGAGTGCGACGACCACGCCGACTCCCATCGCGAGCCGCAGCAAGGAGCGACGGGATGGAAGGAACCGCGACAGTGCCGATGAATCGGCAAACATGCGCCAGCGCCAGTGATGCGCGTGTCCACATTCTGCGCGACGCACGGACGCTCGATTCTGGTCGCCCCGCGCGTGACCAACAATGCTCGCGGCTCCGACTGAGGCCGGTTCTGCACTGCGATTCGAGCGCCATCATCGCGCCGATGATGCCGTACCGTGAGGACACAGTGTTGCCGATCGAGATGCCGGTGCGCGGCGCCGAGCGCGTCGTAGCCCATGCCCCGGTCCTCCATCGTGCCGGGCCGGTCACTTCGCGTAGACGAGGTCGCGCAGGCCGATCGAGATCAGGGGCACGTAGGTGATCACCATCAGACAGGCAAGCACGACCAGGATGAATGGCAACAGCCGCGGGACGATCCGGTCGACCGAGATGCGCGCGACGGTGCACGCGGCGAACAGGTTGACGCCGAACGGCGGCGTGATCATCCCCAGTGCCAGATTCACCACCATGATGATGCCGAAATGCACCGGATCGATACCGAAATGCTGCGCGACGGGTGCCAGGATCGGCGCCAGCACGATGATTGATGCCGAGGTCTCGATGAACATGCCGATGACGAACAGCGCGGCGTTGACCCCCAGCAGGAACAGTATGGGCGAGCGCAGCCACTCGACCAGGAAGGCGCCGATCGCGTCCGGCACGCCGGCGCGCGTGATGAGGTAGCTGAAGAGGCCGGCATTGGCGATGATGAACATGATCACCGCCGACGAAATCACGCTTTTTCGCAGCACGCGGGGCAAGTCGGCGATCTTCGTCTCGCGGTACACGCCGACGCCGACGATCAGCGCATAGAACACCGCGACCACCGACGCCTCGGTGGGCGTGAAGATGCCGCCGTAGATGCCGCCAAGGATGACCACCGGCATCAGCAGTGCAAGCGCGGCGTGTCGGGTAGCGGCGGGGATCGGCATCCTGCCCTCGCGGTCGCCCTTGCCGTAGCCTTTGATCCGCGCGTAGACGATGACGAACACCATCAGCGCGACGCCGATCAGAAGACCCGGCCCGAAGCCCGAAATGAAGAGTTCGCCGATCGAGACCTCCGCCGCCACGCCGTAGAGGATCATCGGGATCGACGGCGGAATGATCACGCCGAGCTCGGCGGAGGTCGCCTGCAGCGCCGCGGCGAAGTTCGTCGGATAGCCGTGCTTGATCAGCGCCGGGATCAGGATCGCGCCGATCGCAAACGTCGTCGCCACGCTGGAACCGGACACCGCGGCGAAGATCATGCAGGTCAGCACGCAGGTCGCGGCGAGGCCGCCCTGGAGGCCGCCGACGATCGACTTGGCGAATTCGACCAGCCGCTGCGAGATGCCACCGGACTCCATCAGGTTGCCGGCCAGAATGAAGAACGGGATCGCGGCCAGCGGAAACTTGTTGATGGCGCCGAACATCTCCTTGACGATCGCGAGCAGGTTGAGGTTCGCCTGCCAGGCGCCGATGAGGCTCGCGAGACCGATCGACACGGCCACCGAGATGCTGAGCGCGAAGCACAGCACCATCGTCAGGAACATCGTCGACGGCATCGGTTTTCCGGGGAACGGCCGGGTGGCTACTGCGCGGTTTCGAGCTCGTGGCGACGCGGGTCGACAAGGCAGCCGACGATGCCCAGGACGCAGAAGATCCCGCCGATCGGCAGCGCGAGATACGCCCAGGTCATCGACAGCGATTCGAGCCCGCTGATGGTCTGGAAGCGCGCGCGGTAGGCGTAGTCGAAGCCGTAGCGGATGATCACCGCCACGAGGATCAATGCGGTGATGGCGATCAGCCAGTCGAGCGCGCGCTTCGTCGCCGGGCCACCCTTCCGGTACGCGAGGTCCACGCAGACCATGGCGCCTTGCCGGAAGGCGGACGGCACCCCCATGAACACCATCCAGATCAGCGTGAAGCGGATCAGCACCTCCGACCATTCGGCCGGCTGCTGGAAGACGAAGCGCGCGAGGATCTGGTAGGCGCCCAGGCAGGCGGCGGCGACCAGCATCGCGCACGCGAACGCCAGCGAGAACGCGGTCGTCCGGCGCTCGAGTGCGAGAAACGCATTCCGCAAGGGGTTCCTCCGACAGAAGGCCCTGCCGCAGCCGACCGCAGGTCTACTTGTAGTTCTTGATCTTGTCGATGTTGTCCTGGCCGAACTTCTTGCCGAACTCGACGAACGTCGGCGCGAGCGTCGCCTGGAACTTGGACTTGTCGACGTTCTCGACGATGGTCATCCCTTTCGACCGGAGATCCGCCACTGCCCGGCGCTCGTCCTCGTCGATCCGCGCGCGGTTGGCCTTGACCGCCTCCTTGGCGGCGGCCATGAATGCGTCCCTGTCCGCCGGGGCGAGCTTGTCCCAGACCGCCTTGCTCATCAGGATCAGCGCCGGGGAATAGACGTGGCCGGTCAGCGTCATGTACTTCTGCACCTGCTCGAACTTGGCCGCCGAGATCACCGACAGCGGGTTCTCCTGGCCGTCCACGGTGCCCTGCTGCAGCGCAGTGAACACCTCAGTGAACGCCATCGGCGTCGGAATGATGCCGAACTGCTTGTAGGCCTGGATGTGGACCGGGTTCTCCATGGTCCGCATCTTCAGGCCCTTGAGGTCGTCCGGCGCGTTCACCTGCCGCTTGCTGTTGGTCATGTGCCGGAAGCCGTTCTCGCCCCAGGCCAGCGCGACGATGCCCTTCGCCGGGAACTTGTTGAGCATGTCCTGGCCGATCGGTCCGTCGAGCACCGAGCGCGCATGGGCGTAGTCGCGCATCAGGAACGGGATGTCGAGGATCGAGACCTCGGGCACGAAATTCGGCACCGGACCGGTGGAGGTCATCGTGAGATCGAGCGTGCCGACCTGCAGCGCCTCGATCGACTCGCGTTCCGCGCCGAGCGCACCCGAATAGAAGTTCTGCACCTTGTAGCGGCCGCCGGTGCGCGCCTCGACCTCGCGCGCGAACGCGTCGACGGCGACGCCGTAGTGTGAATTCTGGCTGATGGAAATGTTCATCTTCAGCGTCGTCTGCGCGACGGCGGGTGTGACCGGCAGCGTCAACACGGCAGCGCAGGTCAGGGTGAGCGCGCCAAGGAGGCGAGATATCCGCATGGGGGTCTCCGGTTTCGGTTGGGGCGGCGCTCGGCCTTTCGGCAAAGGCGCCCGGAGCGCGGATTCTAAGGAACCCGTGGCCCTCTGTATAGCCGTGTCCGAAGTGCGGCTATTTGGCCGGCCGGCGGGGCTCCCCCACACGGTCGGGCGGCCGATATGGAATAATCGGTTGCCGAGCCGGCCCCGCACCGTGCCGAACGCCGCCCATCCCATGCTCGATCCCGCCATCCACGCCCAGCTTGCGTCCGTCCTGCCGGCGTCGGCGTTGCTTACGACGACCGAGGAGACGAGGCCGTACGAATGCGATGGCCTTACGATGTACCGCGAGTTGCCGGCGGCGGTCGCGATCCCCGACAACGAGGCCCAACTGATCGAGGTTCTGCGGCGCTGCCACGCGGCAGGCGTGCCCGTCGTTGCACGCGGCGCGGGGACGAGCCTGTCCGGCGGCGCGCTGCCGGACAAGCGGGGCGTGATGGTCGCGATGGCGAAGTTCCGCAACATCGTGGCGATCGACCCTCTCGCCCAGACCGCCGTCGTGCAGCCGGGCGTGACCAACCTCGCGATTTCCGTCGCTGCGGCGCCCTTCGGTCTCTATTACGCGCCGGATCCGTCATCGCAGATCGCGTGCACCATCGGCGGCAACGTCGGCGAGAACGCCGGCGGCGTGCACTGCCTCAAGTACGGGCTGACCGTGCACAACGTCCGGCGTGTGCGCGGGGTGCTCATCACCGGCGAGGTTGTCGAGTTCGGCGGCGACGCGCTGGACAGCGCGGGCTACGACCTGCTTGCGCTTGTCCACGGCTCCGAAGGACTGCTGGCGGTCACCACCGAAATCACGGTCAAACTCACGCCCAAACCGGTGATGGCGCAGGTTGCGCTGGCGGCGTTTGCCGACGTCGGCGCGGCCGGCGCGGCGGTCGCGGCGGTGATCGGCGCCGGCATCGTGCCGGCCGGACTCGAGATGATGGACCGGAGCGCCACGCGCGCGGTCGAGGAGTTCGTGCACGCCGGCTATCCGCTCGATGCCGCGGCGGTGCTGCTGGTCGAAACCGACGGCACGCCGAAAGAAGTGGCGGCGGACATGGCGGAGATCACCCGCGTGCTGGGCGCCGCTGGAGCGACCGGAATCCGCGTGTCGAAGGACGAGCGCGAGCGCCTGCTGCTCTGGTCGGGACGGAAGGCCGCATTCCCGGCGATCGGCCGGATCACGCCGGATTACTACTGCATGGACGGGACCATTCCGCGCAAGGCGCTCGCCGCGGTGCTGCTGCGGATCGAGGCGCTGTCGGAACAGCACCAGCTGCGCTGCGCCAACGTGTTTCACGCCGGCGACGGCAATCTGCACCCGCTCATCATGTACGACGCGAACGTCGCGGACGAGAGCAAACGCGCCGAGGCGTTCGGCGCTGCGATCCTCGAACTTTGCATCGAAGTGGGCGGCACGATCACTGGAGAACATGGCGTCGGCATCGAGAAGCTGCCGCAGATGTGCGTGCAATTCCGGCCGGCCGAGCTCGAGTGCTTTCTCGCGGTCAAGGCGGCGTTCGATGCCAAGTCGCTGCTCAATCCGGGCAAGGGCGTTCCGACGCTGTCGCGCTGCGCGGAGTTCGGCAAGATGCACGTGCATCACGGCAAGCTGCCGCATCCTGAATTGCCGCGCTTCTAGACCCGGATCCCGAGTCCAGCCATGAATACACATGCCGAACTGCATCCGCTGCGGCCCGATGCGCATGACGTCGCCGATCTCGTGACCCGGCTCACCAATGACTACGGCGATCGGGCGCTGACGTCGCGCGCGGTCCGCGACGGGCACAGCCACGGCGAGGGACTGGCCGACGCGGGCCTTCCCGACGTCGTCGTCTTTCCGCACACCAACGAAGAAGTCGCGGCGATCGTGCGCCTGTGCCATGCGGCGCGGGTGCCGGTCATCGCGTTCGGCGTCGGCACCTCGCTGGAGGGCCACGTCGCGGCCCTCTATGGCGGCGTGTCCGTCGACCTGTCGCAGATGAACCGCGTGCTGGAGGTCAACGCCGAGGATCTCGACTGCCGTGTGCAGGCCGGTGTGCTGCGCGAGCAGCTGAACGCGGAGCTCAAGGGCACGGGACTGTTCTTCCCGATCGACCCGGGCGCGAACGCGACGATCGGCGGGATGGCCGCCACGCGTGCGTCGGGCACCAACGCGGTTCGCTATGGGACGATGCGCGAAAACGTGCTCGGCTTGACGATCGTCACCCCCGACGGCCGGATCATCAGGACCGGCGGCCGGGCGCGCAAATCGAGCGCCGGTTACGATCTCACGCGGCTGTACGTCGGCGCCGAAGGCACGCTCGGCATCATCACCGAGATCCAGCTGCGGCTCTACGGCGTGCCCGACGCGATCTCCGCGGGTGTCTGCCAGTTCGCCACGCTGGAAGGCGCGGTGCAGACCGTCATCCTGGCGATGCAGCACGGCATTCCCGTGGCCCGGATCGAGCTGCTCGACGACGTCCAGATGGACGCGTGCATCCGCTATTCGAAGCTCGAGGGCTTCGCGATCAAGCCGACGCTCTTCTTCGAGTTCCATGGCAGCGAGGCGGGCGTGGTGGAGCAGGCGGCGCAGATGCGTCTGATCACCGAGGAGTTCGGCGGCAGCGCGTTCGAATGGGCGACCAGGCCCGAGGACCGGACGCGGCTGTGGAAGGCGCGGCACGCCGCCTATTACGCGGCCAAGGCGATGTTCCCGGGCAAGGAAGTGTTCGCCACGGACGCCTGCGTGCCGATCTCGCGGCTCGCCGACTGTGTGCTCGAGACGAAGGCCGACGCGGACGCCACCGGCCTCGTCGCGCCGATCGTCGGCCATGTCGGCGACGGCAACTTCCACCTCTGCGTGCTGTTCGATCCCAATGACGCCGGCGAGCGCGCGCGGGCGGAGGGCCTCGCCCGGCGCATCAGCATGCGGGCGATCGCGATGGGCGGCACCTGCACCGGCGAGCACGGCATCGGCGTGCACAAGCTCGAGGCGCTCGTCGCGGAGCACGGCGAGGCGGTCGATCTGATGCGCACGATCAAGCGCGCGCTCGACCCGCGCAACATCATGAATCCCGGCAAGACCGTGCCACTCTGAAGCAGCACGAAAAATGTACACACTCTATTTCGCCAACAGGAACTACTCGTCCTGGTCGCTGCGTGGCTGGCTCGCGATGATGCTCTCGCGCGCACCTTTCTCGGAAGTGATGGTGTCGCTGTCCGCCACGGGAACGCCGAATCCCGCGAACCTCGCGTTTTCGCCGACCGCCCGTGTGCCCTGCCTGCACGACGACGCGACGGTCGTCTGGGATTCGCTCGCCATTGCCGAATATCTTGCGGAGCGGCACCCGGGCATGTGGCCGGCCGATCCCGTCACCCGGGCCTGGGCGCGGTCGGTGTGCGCCGAGATGCACTCGGGGTTCCCGGCGCTGCGCAACGAGATGACGATGTGCATACGCGAACGCGTCGACGTGCGGCCCTGGTCGGTCGCACTCGAGCGCGACATCGTGCGGGTCGGCGCGATCTGGAACGAGGGCCGCCGCCGTTTCGGTCAGGGCGGGCCGTTTCTTTGCGGCGAGTTCTCGCTCGCGGACGCGTTCTACGCGCCGGTCGCCTACCGGTTCCGCACTTACGACGTCGCTCCCGACGGTGCTGCCGGCGGCTACCTTCAGGCGCTGCTCGCGCACCCGCTGCTGCGGCAATGGGAAGTCGCTGCGCTGAAGGAGACGGAGGTCATCGAGACCGAAGAGCCCCGGCTCATCTACCGCGACAAGCTGGCGGCGAAGGGCGGCGCGAAGGCATGAGCGCCGCCGGGCCGTCCCAAGGCGCTCATTGCTCCCCCTTGGGGGGCAGCGCAGCGGCGCCAGCCGCAAGCGTGGGGGTCGTTGCCTCCGAGCGCCGCCGGGCCGTCCCAAGGCGCTCATTGCTCCCTCCCGGTGGGCAGGCGCGCAGCGCCCAGGGTGTTCAACTGATGGAAGCTCGCCTGGCCGATCTCCAGGCGCAGATACGCACGGCGGCGGCCGTGCAATCGCCTCTCGTCATTCGCGGTGGCGGCACCAAGGATTTCTATGGCCAGGCGGTCGCAGGGGCGGTTCTGGACGTGACACCGTATGCGGGCATCGTCGATTACGATCCGACCGAACTTGTGATCACCGCGCGCGCCGGCACCCCGCTGGCGGACATGGAGCGGACGCTGCGCGCGTCCGGGCAGATGCTCCCCTGCGAGCCGCCGCACTTCGGCACGCGCGCGACGCTCGGCGGCGCGGTGGCGGCGGGGCTGTCCGGGCCACGGCGTCCGTACGTCGGCGCGATGCGCGACATCGTCCTCGGCGTGCGGGTGCTCGATGGCCGTGGCGAGGACCTCTCGTTCGGGGGGCGCGTGATGAAGAATGTCGCGGGCTTCGATCTGGCGCGGGTCATGACCGGCGCGCTTGGCACGCTGGGTGTGCTGGCCGAAATCTCGCTCAAGTGCGTGCCGCTGCCCAAGGTCGAGGCCACGCGCGTGTTCGAGTGTTCCGTCGGCGAGGCGATCCGGTTGACTAACGAGTGGAGCGGCAAGCCGCTGCCGGTTTCGGGAACCTGCCATCAAGCGGGCCGACTCGCGGTGCGACTGTCCGGTGCCGCGCCGGCGGTCGAAGCCGCGGCGCGGCACATTGGCGGACACGAGCTCACCGCCGGAGAAGCCTTCTGGGAAGGCATTCGCGAGCAGACCGATGCGTATTTCGCCGCGCCGCGCGCGGGTGCCACGCCTCTCTGGCGGCTTTCGGTCAAGGCGACGGCGCCCTACCAGGACCTCGGCGGCGACCAGATGATCGAATGGAGCGGCGCGCTGCGCTGGCTGATTGCCGGCGACCGCACGGAACCCGCGAAGGTTCGCGATTGGGCCCGTGCCCATGGCGGTCACGCGACGCTGTTTCGTGCTGCCGACAAGTCCGCCGGCGCGTTTCATCCGCTGCCGGACGCGCTGCACGCGCTGCATCGCCGCCTGAAAGCGACGTTCGATCCCGCGGGCATCCTGAACCGCGGCCGTCTGTACCCCGACTTCTAACATGAACGACCCCCACGCTCACTACGTTCGCTGCCCCCCGGGGGGCGCACAGCGCCCTTGGGGCGGCCCGGCGGGCGCTGACGTGCAAACCGCCCTCGCCGATTTCATCCGGGAAACGCCTGCCGGCCGCGAGGCCAACGCGATCCTGCGCTCGTGCGTGCACTGCGGGTTCTGCACCGCGACCTGCCCGACCTATCTGCTGCTGGGCGACGAGCAGGACAGTCCGCGCGGGCGCATCTATCTCATCAAGGAAATGCTCGAAGGCAACGCGGCGACGGCGAAGACGCGACTGCATCTCGACCGCTGCCTCACCTGTCGCAGCTGCGAGACCACGTGTCCCTCCGGTGTTCAATACGGGCGGCTGGTCGACATCGGCCGGCACGTGGTCGACGAGCGCGCGCCGCGCTCGCTCGCCCGCCGCGCCCAGCGCTGGCTGATCCGCGAGGGGTTGCTCGCCCGTCCGCTCTTTGCGGCGGGACTGGCAATCGGCCGCATGCTGAAGCCGGTGCTTCCGGGCGCTTTGGGCGCCAAGATCCTCGACGCGCGTCCGGCGGGAGTGTGGCCTGCCGCGAAGCACAGGCGGAAGATGCTGACGCTCGACTCCTGCGTGCAGGGAGTGTTGGCACCCGGCATCGATGCCGCGCTGGCGCGCGTGCTCGACCGGATCGGGATCTCGCTGCTGCGCGTTGCCGCCGCAGGCTGTTGCGGCGCGTTGCCCCATCACCTGAGCGGCGAGGCGCGGGCGCTGGCCATCGTCCGGCGCAACATCGATGTCTGGTGGCCACATGTCGATCGCGACGTCGAGGCGATCGTCGTCACCGCCAGCGGCTGCGGCGTCATGGTCAAGGAATACGGGCACCTGCTGCGCGACGATCGCGCCTATGCGGAAAAGGCGAAGCGCATCTCGGCGCTCACTCGCGATCCCGTAGAGGTGATCGGGGCCGAATGGCCGCGCATCGCGCCCGTAATCGCGATGGACCTTGGCGCGCAGAAGGTCGCGTTCCAGTCGCCGTGCTCGCTGCAGCACGGCATGAAGCTCAAAGGGCGCGTCGAGGAGATCCTGCTGGCGCTCGGCCTCGAGCTGACGCCGGTGGCCGACGCCCACCTCTGTTGCGGCTCGGCCGGCACGTACTCGATGTTGCAGCCGAAGCTCTCGCGCGAGCTCAAGGCCGCGAAGCATGAAGGCGCTGGAAGCGGGACGGCCCGACGTCATCGCGACCGCGAACATCGGTTGTCTCGCGCACCTTGCCGACGGCGCGCAGCGGCCGGTGCGCCACTGGATCGAGCTGCTCGACGCGCGAATGCTGGGTGGCGAGCGGGCGCCGTCGTAGGCACTCCCCATTTCCGTCGCGCCATCCCGATGTCCGCAACCGCCGACCCTCCGCGCTCGGGTTACCGCCACTTCCTCGCGATCCCGACGCGCTGGATGGACAACGACAGCTACGGACACGTCAACAACGTGACGTACTACTCGTACTTCGATACCGTCGTGAACGAGCACCTGATCCGTGTCGGCAGACTCGACATCGGCAACGATCCGGTCGTCGGCTACGTCGTCGAGACCCGTTGCCGCTTCCGGAAGCCGTTGTCGTTTCCCGAGACGATCGACGCCGGTTTGCGCGTCACCAGGCTCGGGAGCGACGTCGGTGACCTACGAGATCGGCATCTTTCGCCAGGGCGATGACGAACCGGCGGCGACGGGTAGCTTCGTCCACGTCTGGGTGGACCGCGCGACCCAGCGCCCGGCGCCGATCCCGCCGCAGATTCGCGCCATTCTGCAACCGCTGGCGGCGGAGTCCGGGACGTGAACGACGGCGAAGTTGCGTCGGCGGTCGTGACCTGCGCCCCGATGACCGCCGCGACCGCGCCCGGCGCCTTTGCGCTGCTGAGCGAGTTCCTGCGCGAGGATGGTCACTATCTCGCATCGAGCGGCGCTTACGGCGATGGCGGTGGGGATGCCCTCGCGCGCGCGCTCGATCTGTTCCTCGCGCGACCCGAGCTTGGCTTCGTCTGGCTGGCGTCCGCCGAGGTCGACGCGTCGCGCGCAACGGTCGGCGCCTGCGTGGTCTGCTACGCGATTTCGACCTCGCGCGGCACTCTCGTCGCCAAGCTTGACGACGTCACGATCGGCCGCGACTGGCAGGGGCGTGGAGTCGGAAGCGCGATGCTCGCGGCGCTGCGCGACGCCTTGCGCGCGCGCGGCGTCACACGGATCGACACGGCCTGCCACCGCGACAATGCGGGCGCCTGGCGCTTTTACGAGCGGCTGGGCTTTCGGCCGCTCGACGAAGAGCGCATCGCGTTACTGCTCGATCGATGAACGACCCCCACGCTCACTGTGTTCGCTGCCCCCCAAGGTGGCGCGCAGCGCCCTTCGGGCGGCCGTGCAAGCGCTGAGTGGCTGATCAATGACCGCGCGCCGCATTGCGCTTATTCCCGCTGCCGGCGGCGGCAGTCGCTTCGGTGGCGACCTGCCGAAGCAGTATGCCGATCTGTCCGGCAAGCCGCTGCTGGAACGCACGATCGAGCGGATTCGCGGCGCGCTCGCGCTCGACGCCATCGTCGTCGCGCTGGCGCCGGACGACGCGTACTTCCGCCGCATGGGTGGCACGCTGCGGGGAGTGGAAGCCCTGCATTGCGGTGGCGCCACGCGCGCCGAGACCGTCGTGAATGCGCTGGCCGCGCTCGCCGGGCGCTGCGGCGACGACGATTGGATCCTCGTGCACGATGCCGCGCGCCCGTGCGTTCCGGTCGATGCGCTGCGGCGGCTTGGTGCCGAGCTCGGCGACGACGCGGTAGGCGGATTGCTCGCGGTTCCCGTGGCGGACACGCTGAAGCGCGAAGACCGGGCCATGCCGGCGCGCGTGCTGCGGACCGAGGATCGCGCCGGGCTTTGGCAGGCGCAGACCCCGCAGATGTTCCGCTACGGCATCCTGCGCGCCGCGCTGGCGCTACCGGGCGCGCTGCGCGCCACCGACGAAGCGGCGGCCGTCGAGGCGCTGGCGGCCACCGGAGCGTGCGCGTTGCCGTGGCTCATCATGGGCAGCGCGCTCAACATCAAGATCACTTTTGCGACGGACCTCGCCCTGGCTGCGGCCATCCTCGCTCTGCAGGAGCAACCATGACGAACATCCGGATCGGCAACGGGTTCGATGTCCACGCGCTCGTCGCCGGCCGCCCGCTGGTGCTGGGCGGCGTGGCCATTCCGCACGAGCGCGGCCTCGCGGGCCACTCGGATGCCGACGTCCTGCTGCATGCCGTATGCGACGCCATCCTGGGCGCGCTCGCGCTGGGCGACATCGGCCTGCACTTTCCCGATACCGATGCACGCTGGAAGGATGCCGACAGCCGCCTGTTGCTGCGCCACGTCGCGGCCCTTGCGTCCGCGCCGGGATGGCGCATCGGCAACCTCGACGTCACGGTGATCGCCGAGGCGCCGAAGCTTGCCCCGCATGTGCCGGCGATGCGCGCGAATCTTGCCGCCGACCTCGCGTGCGGCATTGGAGACATTAGTGTGAAGGCGACGACAACGGAGCGCCTCGGGTTTGCGGGGAGAGGCGAGGGCATCGCGGCGTTGGCAACGGTCCTGCTGGTCCGCGGCTAGCGCGGCAGCAGCGTCGCCTCGAAGCGCAAGTATCGCCCGGTCCTGGCCTTCCGTCGCGAGCGCGGCGGCAAATCCGGGCGGAGCACCGAGGCCTATGACTCGCCAACGATCCGGCGCCTTCACGTCCGTATCGACGCGTTCGCCGGTCAGTTGGCATCGATCCGGTCGATGCGCGCCTGCAAGCGCGCCGCCAGTTCTGCAGCATGGTCCGAACGTCCCATAGGATCAGGCCCTCGCCAAACGTGCGGGGAGGGTTTCCCCGCTGCAGCGGCAACGGGCCTCCTATTGTCGCGTACATCGACCCTCAGCGCCCCAGCAGCAGCCTCGGCAGCCACGTCGTGAGAGGCGGCCACAGCGTGATCATCGCAAGCACCGCGAATAGCGGCACGAGATACGGCAACACGGCCTTCACGAGATTTTCGAAGGGCACGTCGGCGACTTTCGCAGTCACGTAGAGGACCACGCCCACCGGCGGCGTGATCGTGCCGATCATCAGGTTGAGCACGAAAACCAGGCCGAACTGCAGCGGGTCGATGCCGAGCGCGATCGCCGGTGGCACGAGAATCGGAATCAGGACCAGCATGGCGGCCAGCGCCTCCATGAAGCAGCCGACGACGAGCAGCAGCACGTTGACGATCAGCAGGTAGACGAGCGGATTCGTGGTCAACGACGGTCAGCACGGCGCCGAACTCCTGCGGCAGGCGCGACACCGAGATGCAGTATCCCAGCAGCGATGCGGTCATCACCAGCGCCGTCACGACGCCCGTGGTCTCCACGGTGTCGACGATGATCCGCGGCAGATCGGCGAGTCGGAAATCGCGGTAGACGAACAGTCCCAGCACCAGCGCATAGGTCACCGCGACGGCGGCGGCTTCCGTCGGCGTGAATATCCCGGAAAACAGGCCACCGAAGAGCACGACTGGCGCCATCAGTGCCCAGAACGCGCGGCGGAACGCGACCCACAGCGCTCGCGCGCCTTCGAACGGATGGCGGGGCAGATTCTGGCGGATCGCGAGGTGGCGCACCATCAGCATCAGTGCCGCGGCCATCAGCAGGCCGGGGACGACACCGGCAAGGAACAGGCCGCCGATCGAAGTCTCGGCCGCGACGCCGTAGACGATCATCGGCAGCGATGGCGGGATGATCGGGCCGATCGTCGCCGAGGCCGCGGTGATCGCCGCGGCGGTCTCGCCGTCGTAACCCTCCTTCTTCATCGCCTCGATTTCGACGGTGCCGAGCCCGGCGGCATCGGCGACGGCCGAGCCGCTCATGCCGGCGAAGATCACCGATCCGACGATGTTCGCATGGCACAGGCCGCCTCGCATCCAGCCGACCACGGCCTTCGCGAAATCGAAGATCCGGTGCGTGATGCCCGACGAGTTCATCAGGTTGCCCATCAGGATGAACAGCGGCGCCGCGAGCAGCGGGAACGAGTTGACCGCCATGGCCACCTTTTGCGGGATCACGATGCCCGGTATCCCCGCCAGAAAAAGGAAGGCGAAGCCCGCGAGCCCCATGGCCGCGTAGATTGCCGGGCCGGCGAACAACGCGACGAACCACACGGCGAGGATGGCGAGTATCAGGTCGATCATCGCGGGCCCGACTTCGCGGCCGCCAGCGCGCGCAGTGCCGTTCCCGCGTCGGCCAGCGCGTGCAGGCCCACGGCGATCGCAGCGAGCGGGACGATCGCGTACACGGCGCCCACCGTGAGGAAGAGGGCGGTCGTGTCGACATCGAGGTTGCGCAGCGCGATGCGCACCCCGTAGAACGTCAATATCACCGCGAATGCGATCGCCGCCGCCGCGGCGAAGAGCGCGAGCAGCGCGCGCACCCGGGGCGAAGCGCGCTGCGGCAGCGATCCGATCGCGAGGTGGCTGCGGCGGCGGGCGGCGATCACCCAGCCGAGGAACGAGCACCAGACGAAGAGGTACCGCGCGAGTTCGTCGCTCCAGGTGAAAGGGTCGCCGAGGAAGTAGCGAAAGACGACCTGCGCCAGCACGCAGGCGAACATCCCCGAAAAGGTGGCGATGGCGAGCAGGTCGATCGCCCGCTCGGCGAAACGGCGCAGCGGCATCAGCATTCCCTCAGGTCGCCCGGGACCGTACCGGCGCCGGGCCACCCAGTGAATTGACCGTGCCGATCAGCGGATCGCCTGGATCCGGTCGTAAGTGCCGACACCCCACTTCGACTCGAACATCTTCGGCACCTTGGCGAGTACCGGCGCGCGGAAGGCGTTCGGATCGGGCGTGATCACCGTCATGCCGGCCGCCTTGAACGTGTCGACCAGCGAATTCTCCTGCTTGATGAGCTCGGCGTTCTGCCAGGCGATGCCGTTCTTCACGGCATCGGCGATGATCCTGCGATCGCCCGCCGACAGGCCTTGCCAGAAGGCCTCGTTGATCACGACGAGCCGCGGCGTGATGATGTGGGCGGACAGCACGAGGTACTTCTGCACCTCGTCGAACTTGCCCGACTTGATCGTCGGCAGCGGGTTCTCCTGGCCGTCGACGACGT
Organism: uncultured beta proteobacterium; assembly: GCA_963823215.1. GTDB lineage: Bacteria > Pseudomonadota > Gammaproteobacteria > Burkholderiales > Casimicrobiaceae > CAIWHR01. Next base: position 78,172 of record CAWGKT010000005.1, on the reverse strand, counting down.
TCTGCTTCAGCGCGAGGTAGAGCTCGCCGAAGTTCATCGGCGTGGGCTTCGCGCCCCAGGCCTCGGCCATGGCCTTGAACACGTCGTTCTCTGGCACGCGCAGCTTGAAGCCGATCATGTCGGCGGGCGATCTGACTTCCTTGCCGGTCGTCGTGATGTGGCGCGTGCCGTAATACGTGGTGCCGAGAATGCGCATGCCACGCGCCTTCACCAGCGTGTCGTTGAACTCGACGCCGATCGGGCCGTTCATCGCCTTGTCGAGATGCGCAGCGTCGCGCCAGATGTACGGCGCCTCGACGACCGAGATCGAAGGCACCCAGGCGCCGAAGTTCGCGGCGCCTTCGGTCACCACCTGCTGCGCGCCGTTGGCCACCGCGTCGATCATGTCGCGCGAGCCGCCCAGCTGGCCGCCGGGAAACGACTGGATCACGATGCGGCCGCCGGACTTGTCCTTGGCCTCGGCCGCGATGCGGTCGATCATTTGCACGGACGGATGGGTTCCCCCGACGACGTCGCCCCAGCGGATCGTCACCTGCTGCGCTGGCGCGGCCGTGGCGGCGAGCGTTGCCGCGAGCGCGAACCCGGTCAGTGTGTGTTTCAGTTTCATCGTGCTCCTCCTCGGTTGCCGCGCGCGGACGCGCGTTTGATGGTCGTGACGTCGTCGTTGCGGGCTGCGGGTTCGCGCGCGTCGGGCGAGGGCAGCCCGAGCGCGCGATTGCGCGCTGCCGTGATGTGGTCGCCGATCGCCGCCGCCGCGCGGGCCGGATCGCGCGTGCGCAGCGCCGCGATGATCTTCAGGTGCTCCTGCATCACCGGCACGACCAGCGTGGAGTTGAGCCGCGTCTGCTCCTGCCGGATGAGGCGGATCTTGATCGAGTTTATGCGGTAGGCGTTGCTGACGATTTCGTTGTGCAGCGAATCGACGATCGCGGCATGCATTGCGTCGTCGACCGCCTGCGCCCGCTCGATCAGCGCCGGCGAGACGGCCGTCGCGGCGGCCCCCAGCACGGCCTCATGCTCCTGCTGCAAACGGTCGAACTCGGCCGTCGTCGCGTTCTCGGCGAACCGCGCCGCTGCCTCGCGCTCCAGCATCAGGCGGAACTGGAAGGCGTTGCGGATGAGGCTCACGTCGACCTGTGCCACCTGCATGCCGCGTTGAGGCACGGTGCGAATGAGGCCGTCGGCCTCCAGCCGCGGGATCAGCTCGCGGATGGCCCCGAGCGTCATGCCGGTGATGAGTGCCAGCTCGCGCTGCGAGACGAACTGTCCCGATCGGATCTCGCGCCTGAGCAGGCCCCGCGTGAAGCGCTGGTACGCCTGATCGCGGAGTTTCATGTTGCCATCCACCGCGATCCGCCGCGCCTCAGCGCTTCCCCAGGGGGGCAGCGAACGCGTGAGCGTGGGGGCCGTCCATCCTATCGGGCGAGCAGTCGATCGAGCGCCGCGCCAAGCTCCGCTCGCGCCGTAGCGTCGACCGGTTCCAGCGGCGGTGCGGTGGCGAGGAACCCATCGTCGCCGAAACGATGCGCGACCAGCGCTTTCACGGCCGGCGTCACCGGATAGCGCAGCACGAGGTCGACCAGGTCGGTGATTCCGGGCACCTCGGTGCCGTCCTCGACCATCGGCAGCAGCTGTCGCGCGCAGAAGTTGGAGAAGCCGTTGATCGCCCCGCTGCCGCCGTGGCAAATGGTGCGCGCGAGCAACCGCTCGTCGCCGACCAGGATGTGCAGGTGCGGATGGTCGGCGAGCAGTCGCTCGGTCGTCGCCCAATCGCCACTCGAGTCCTTGACCCCGCCGACCAGTCCGGGAAAGGCACGATCGATACGGCCGACGAGCGACGAGGAAAGCGGCACCAGCGTCACCGATGGAATGTGATAGAGGATCACCTCGCGTGGCGAGCGGCAACGCTCGAGCACGGCTGCGAACCACCGGAACAGGCCCTCGTCGTCGGGTCCCTTGAAATAGAACGGCGGGGCGAGCAGCACCCCGCGACCGCCCGCATCGAAGAGCTGATTGGCCTGTGCCGCCGCATCCTCGATCGCCGACGCGGCAATCCCGGCCAGCACGTGCCGCGACAGATCGATACCGGCGGCCCCCAGCGCATCGAGCATCGCCGCGCGCTCGCCGAACCCGATCGATGCGCCTTCGCCTGTCGTTCCGCCCAGCGTGACCGACGAGCAGCCCTCGGCGAGGCAGCGCTGCGCATGCGCGACAAACCGCCGGAGGTCGACCGTGCCGTCAGCGGCGAAAGGCGTGACCAGCGCGCAGCCCAGCCCGAACCTCCGCTCGCGCGGACGCATGGCCGCTCGTCCACCGGCGCTCGCATCGGGTCCCGCACGCGGCGGGACTGTCGTTGACGATGACATACTGACATGTTAACCTGCAAACACCGCGCTGCGCAAGCGTGAATTGTCCTGCCCGGGAGAGCAGATGAGCGGCGGCAAGGTCTTCATCGGCGTCGATGTGGGGTCAGCGAGCGTGCGTGCCGGCCTCTACGATGACGCTGGTCGACGTCTCGCCTTCGCGGTGCGGTCCATCCGGCAGTTTCATCCGCGGGCCGATTTCGTCGAGCAGTCATCGGCCGACATCTGGCGCGAGACCTGCGCGGCGGTGCGCGAAGCGGTGGCGCTGGCGGGCGTGCCGGTCGATGCCATCGCGGCCCTCGGTTTCGACGCCACTTGCTCGCTGGTCGCGGTCGGCACTGACGGCGGGCCGGTCTCGGTGGCCGAGGACGGCGACCCGGAACGCGACATCATCATGTGGATGGATCACCGCGCAGCGGACGAGTCGGCGGCGATCAACGCGACCGGCGACCCGGCGCTGGCTTACGTCGGCGGCGAAGTCAGCATCGAGATGGAATTGCCCAAGGTCCTGTGGCTGCAAAGGCATTGCCCCGACCGCTATCGGGCGGCAGCGCGTTTTTTCGACCTGGCGGACTACCTCGTCTGGCGCTGTTGCGGGGCCGACACGGCCAGCGTCTGCACGCTGACCTGCAAATGGAACTACCTGGCGCACGAGGGCCGCTTTCCGGAGGCGATGCTGCGCGCGGTCGGTCTCGGCGAACTCGTTGCCCGGCTGCCGCAGCGGGTCCTGCCGCTGGGCTCGTCGCCGGGCGCGCTGACCGCGGCGGCGGCTCGCGACCTCGGACTGCCGGCGAGCCTGATCGTGGCGACCGGAATCATCGATGCGCACGCCGGCGGACTTGCGCTCGTCGGCACGCGGCCGGAAGGGAGCCTCGCGCTCATCGGCGGCACGTCGAACTGTCACATGGTCGTGAGCCCGCGCCCGATCATGGTGCCCGGTGTCTGGGGACCGTACTTCGGCGCGATGCTGCCCGGCACCTGGCTCAACGAAGGCGGCCAGAGCGCCGCCGGCGCGCTGCTCGACTGGACGCTGCGCCAGAGCGACGCCTGGCCGCTGGCGCAGGAGACGGCGGCGCGCGAGGATCGCAGCGTCTACGCGGTGCTGAACGACTGGGTCGCCAACCTCGCGGCGCGCGATGCGCTGCCGACGCGCGATCTGCACGTGCTGCCCGATCACCACGGCAATCGCTCGCCCCTCGCCGATCCGCGGGCGCGCGGCACTGTGACCGGGCTGACGCTCGAAGCCGGCGCCGACGCGCTGGCGCGGCTCTACCTTGCGACTCTCCAGGCGCTGGCCTACGGCACGCGACACATCGTTGAGACCATGAACGCGGCCGGCCACCGGATCGAGCGCATCGTCATCTGCGGCGGCGGCACCAGGAACCCTCTGCTGCTGCAGGAACACGCCGACGCGCTTGGCACCGACCTCCATCTCGTCGCCGACGAGGACGCGGTGACGCTCGGCGCCGCATTGCTGGCGGCAGTCGCCGGCGGTGCCTTCGCCGACCTGCCGGCCGCTGCCGCCGCGATGGTGCGCCCCGGGGGGCAAGTTGCGACGCGGCCAGAGACCCGGCCTTTTCACGACGCCAAATACCGCGTCTTCCTGCAACTCCATGACGATCAGCAGCGTTGCCGGAGTACGATGGCGCGCTGGCATTGACGCATTTCCAGAAAGGGCAACGCATGCTGACCTTGACGCTCCCGGACGTACGCCCGCCGCTCACTGTGGCGAAGAACGAGGTGCTGCTCGTCACCAACGCCGATCTGCGCGAGTCGGCCAATGTCAAGTGCTGGCCGGTGCAGCAGCAGTTCGAGGCACGGCTGTCGGAGGTGCTGATCACCCGCTTCGGCTATCGCGCGAAGCGGGCGCATCCGCTCAAGACCGATCGTGGCCACGGCTTCATCAGCAACCAGCGCGAGGGCAGCGATGTGTTCGCCGGCATCGATCCGGAGGCGCCGGTCATCGTGCTGCTGACCGCCTGGCAGTACTCGCATCATCTGGCGCCGAGCCTTACGCAGCATCGCGGGCCGATTCTGCTGCTGGCCAACTTCGAGGGCACGTGGCCGGGCCTGGTCGGCATGCTGTGCATGGCTGGCACGCTGACGAGCCTCGGCAAGGACTACTCGCGGCTGTGGTCGGTGGCGTTCGACGACGAGTTCTTCTATCGCAGCCTCGGTGCCTGGCTCAAGACCGGCAGGATCGAGCACGACACGAGCTATCTGCACGAGATCGATCGCAGCCACGCGGTCATGGGTACTTCGGCAGGGCGCCTGGGCGCCGAGGTCGGGCGCTACAGCCTCCAGCACAAGGAGATCATCGGGCTCTTCGACACTTTCTGCATGGGCATGATCAACGGCGTCTTTCCGCAGAAGGCGCTCGCCGACATCGGCATGCCGCTCGAGGGACTGTCCCAGTCCGACCTGCTGGCCGAGATGGCACTGGTGCCGCGGGAACTCGCGGAGCAATGCCTTGCCTGGTACCAGGCGCAAGGCATGCGATTCGAGTTGGGCAGCGATCCCGCGACCGAGCTCACCCGCGACCAGGTGCTGGAGCAGTGCGCGATGCTGATCGCGCTCGGGCGCTTCGTCGATCGCTTCGGACTGTCCGCGGTCGGCGTCCAATACCAACAGGGGCTCGCACGCTGCTGCGCGGCATCGGATTTCGCCGAGGGCGCGATCGGCAACGCCGAGCGCTTCCCGATCCCCACGGTCGACGGCCGGATCGTGCGCGATGGCAAGGCGATCCCCTGCATCAACGAAGTCGACATGGGCACGGCGATCCCACAGACGATGCTCTGGCGGCTGCTCGACTCGCTGGGCCTGCCAGCCGAGACGACGCTGCACGACATCCGCTGGGGCAGCGAGTTCGAGGGCATCTTCTACTGGGACCTCGAGATCTCCGGCGCCGTCCCCTTTGCGCACCTCAGGGGAGGCATCGCGGGCGCGACCGGCTACAGGCAGTCGCCGATGTATTTCCCCAAAGGCGGCTCGACGATCACCGGCCAGGGCAAGGCGGGGCGCTTCATCTGGGCACGCGCACACTACGAGGGCACCGAGGTCGTGCTGCACGTCGGCACCGGCCACGCGGTGGAGTTGCCGGCGGCCGAGTTCGAGCGGCGGCGGCGCGCGACGTCGTGGGAGTGGCCGCTCCTGAACTGCGTCCTCGACGGCGTCTCGCGCGACCAGCTGATGGCCGGACACCAGAGCAACCACATCACCATCGCCTACGTCGAGGAGGCGGCGATCGACGACGTGCTGCGCGCGTTCGTCGCCCAGGCGCTGACGCAGAACATGCGTCCGCTGGTCGCCGGCGCGGCGTTCGCCGCGCTCTGAGGGCACGCAGCCGCGGCCGTTGACCTGTGTCAAGCGTCCCCCCGGAGGCCGGCGCATAATGGAAGCCGCGGCAGGGCGGCGCGAGCGGAGGATGACGAACAGTGAAAACGAAGGGACCACCACTGCCGCACGGCACACTCATCGAGCTGCGACGCTGGAACACGCCGACCATCTACAACGGACTCGAGACCTACTCGAAGGCCGATCGCCGAAGCTACGTGAACCTCGAGGAGGTGCACGACTTCATGCCGCAGATGGGACCGATGGTCGGCTATGCAATCACGATGGTCCTGCAGCCCGGCAATCCCGAGCATGTGCAGCGCAATCCGGACGCCTGGCAGCAGTATCGGCGCTACGTCGCCAGCGTGCCCGGCCCGAAGATCGTCGTCGTCCAGGATCTCGACAAGCCGCTGACCTACGGCACAGGCTGGGGCGAGGTGATCGGCAACCTCCACCGCGCGCTGGACTGCGTCGGCGTCATCGTCGACGGTGCGATCCGCGATCTGGACGAGATGTGCTATGCGGGTTTCAAGGCGCTGGCGCGGCGGCTCTGCGTCAGTCATTGCCATGCCTGGCCGGTGCGCTGGGGCTGCGAGGTCGAGGTGTTCGGCACCACGGTGAAGCCGGGGCAGCTGGTCCACGCCGACAAGCACGGCTTCGTCGCCGTCCCGTTCGGCGAGGAGAAGAAGCTGCTCGAGGCGGCCCGGTTCATGGACACCAACGAGTGCATGACGATGATTCCCTCGGCGCGGGCGACGGCCGGCCGCACCATCGCCGAGATCACCGCCCAGGTCGACGAGGCATGGCGGCAGTTCGGCCGCAACGCCGCGAAGAGGTCGATCGGCAAGGGCGAGTGGGGCTGATCGCCGCAGGCGCGGCACATGATGTTCGAGTTCCGGCCACCGCTGATCGGGTGCGTTGTCAGTGACCGTAATTTTCCCACCGGCTTCGGCGACGCGGGCGCCGGTGCCATCTTTCGAACCGACTGACCACTACAAGGAAACGATCATGAACATCTCGCTCGTTCGCCGTGGCATCCTTGCCGCCGGTGCCACCCTGCTCCTGATCGGCGGCTTGCCGCCTGCCGCCCAGGCGCAGAACAAAGTCCCGCTGCGCATCTCCACTCCGGCGGTGCCCGACGATTGGCACGCCAAGATGTGGACCGTGTTCAAGGAGTCGCTCGACAAGAGCGCCCCCGGCGAATTCGACGTGCAGATCAACCTCAATGCGACGCTGTTCAAGCAGGGCGCCGAGCCCGCGGCGATGGCGCGCGGCAATCTGGAGCTGGCGACGATCTCGGCGTTCGACATCGCCAAGCTCGTCCCGGAGTTCTCGATCTTCACCGCCGGCTACGTCATTCGCGATCCGGACCACATGCAGAAGGTGTTCAACGGCCCGATCGGCGACGAGATGTTCAAGCCCGTCGCCGAGAAGATGGAGGTCACGGTGCTGTCGACCATCTACCTCGGCACGCGGCAGGTCAACCTGCGCGAAGTGCGCAACGTGAAGACGCCCGCCGATCTCAAGGGCGTGAAGCTTCGGATGCCCGGCTCGAAGGAATGGCTCTTCCTCGGCGAAGCCCTGGGCGCAACCGCCACCCCGCTGGCGTTCGGCGAGGTCTACCTGGCGCTGAAGACCGGCACCATCGACGGCCAGGACAACCCGCTGCCCTCGGTGCGCGCGGCGAAATTCTACGAAGTGACCAAGCAGCTGGTCCTGACCGGCCACCTCGTCGACGGTATCTTCCTGTCGATCGCCAACAAGACCTGGAACGGGCTGACGCCGACGCAGAAGCAGAAGGTCAAGGCGGCGGCGCAGGCCGCGGCGCAGTACAACAACGAGAACCGCATCAAGGAGGAGGGCCAGATGGTCGACTTCTTCAAGCAGCAGGGGCTGCAGGTCAGCACGCCCGACGTCGACGCCTTCCGCAGGACGGTGCAGGCGGCCTACCTCAACTCCGAGTACGCCAAGGTCTGGCCCAAGGGACTGCTCGAGCGCATCAACGCGACGAAGTAGATGCGATCCTGGCTGAAGCGGGGGGCAGACGCCGTCGGGGTAGGGCTGTTCGCCGCCCTGTTTCTCACCTTCATCGTGCAGATCACCGCCCGCTTCGGCTTCAACCAGCCACTGCCCTGGACCGACGAGCTGGCGGTGATCCTGTACGTCTGGGTGATCCTGTGGGCGGCAGCCTTCATGGTGCCGGCGAAAGAGCACGTGGTGTTCGACCTCGTCTACAACGCGATGGGCAAGAGCACGCGGCGCGGCATGCTGCTTCTCGGCAGCGTGCTGATCGGCGTGCTGGCGGCCTACGCGCTGCCCGGCAGCTGGGACTACGTGCGCTTCATGGCGCGTGAAGGAACCCCCGTGCTCGGCTGGCCGTTCAGTTGGGTGTTCATCCCCTTTGTCCTGCTGCTGCTCGCACTGGTCGTGCGCAGCGCCATGCATGTCGTCGCGCTGCTGCGTCACCGGTCCACGGAGCTCGATTGACCCTTCCCCTGTGGGTGATGCTGGCGGTGCTGGTCGCCGGCATGCTGCTACGCGCGTCGATCGGGTTCTCGATGCTGGCCGCGGGCATCGCCCATCTCGCGGTCAAGGGACAGGACATGGGGCTCGCGGCCGAGCAGGTGCTGAACGGCCTCTACAACAGCTACGTGCTGCTGGCGGTTCCGCTGTTCATCCTGGCGGCCAATGTGATGAACGCGGGCACGATCAGCGAGCGCATCTTCGACTTCTGCCGCATCCTGGTCGGCCGCCTGCGCGGCGGGCTGGCGCAGGTCGACATCCTGGTCAGCGTCGTGTTCTCCGGGATGAGCGGCAGCGCGATCGCCGATGCGGCAGGCCCCGGGCTCGTGACCATCAAGCAGATGCTGAAGAAGCCCGAATACTCGCCGGGTTTCGCCGGCGCGGTGGTCGTGGCCAGCGCCACCATAGGACCGATCATCCCGCCATCGATCCCGATGGTCATCTACGGCATGGTGTCGGGCGCGTCGGTCGGCGCGCTGTTCCTCGGTGGGGTCGTGCCGGGACTGCTGATGGCCGTGGTGCTGATGATCGCGGTGCAGATCATCGCCACCAAACGCAACATGCCGCGCGACGAACGGGTGCCGTTGCGCGAGTATCCGCAGATCTTCTGGCGCGGCGCGCTGCCGCTGTCGTTGCCGATCGTGCTGCTCACCGGCATCTACACCGGCGCCTTCACGCCCACCGAGGCGGCGGCGGTGGCGGCCCTGCATGCGCTGCTGCTGGCGGGTGTGGTGTACCGGGCGCTCTCCTGGCGGACCCTGTACGGCGTGCTGCTGGATTCGACGCGCTCGAGCGCGGTGATCACGCTGATCATCGCCGGCGCCTTCATGCTGAACTACGCATTCACGTCCGAAGGCGTGCCGCAGGCGCTGGCGCTGTGGGTCGACTCGAAGGACCTGACCCAGCTGCAGTTCCTGCTGCTGGTCAACGGGGTGTTCCTGGTGCTCGGCTGCTTTCTCGACGTGTCGGTGATGCTGCTGGTGTTCGTGCCGATGCTGCTGCCGGCGGCGAAGCTGCTGGGCATCGACCTCGTGCATTTCGGCGTGGTGGTCGTGGTGAACATGATGATTGGCCTGGTGACTCCACCCTTCGGCATGCTGCTGTTCGTGACCAACGCGCTTACCGGCATTCCGATCCGGGACATGATCCGCGAAGGCTGGCTGTTCCTGCTGATGCTGATGGGGCTGCTGCTGGTGATGGTGCTGTTCCCGCAGATCGTGCTGTGGCTGCCGCAGTCGATGGGGTACGGCCTCAAGTAAGGCGGGTGCGCCTCGTGGCTGTAGAGGCGGAATCGCGAAAGGTGGGCGTGGGGGCAGTTCAGTCGCGCCGGACCAGCACGATCGCCGCTGCCATCATCGCGATGAAGAACACCAGCGTCCAGGCCGGGATCGCGAGGCCGAGGAAATGCCACCCGGCTTCGGCGCACTCGCCGCTGCCCTTGAAGACCTTGGTCAGCACGTCGGTAAGCGGCAACGTCTCCAGCATGTAGTTCAAGCCCATGCCGCATTCGGGCACTTCGCCCTTCGGCAGCGACTGGATCCACACGTGGCGCATCGCGGTGACGGCGCCGAAGAGCCCGATGATCACCGTCAGCCCGGCGTAGATGCCGGCGCCGAGGCGGGCCGGATTGTGCAGTCCCGCGACCAGGAATACGACGCCGATGGCGATGACGGCCAGACGCTGCAGCGAGCACAGCGGGCAGGGGTCGAGGCCCATCCCGTACTGGAGCCACAGCGCCCACGCCATCAGGCCGGTGCACGTGAACGCGCCCAGCAGGTAGGCCGGCCGCCTGGGCGGCAGGATGATGAGCGCGAGCGATGTCACGCCTATCGTCATCACCAGGATGCGCCACGACGTCAGCGTCAGCGATGAGCTGTCGCCGACGAACTTGAGGAGGGCTTCCTGCGCGAGCAGGACCAGCGCGAGCGTGAGCCCGGCCCACGGCCACGGCACTTCGGCATAACGCATCATTGCTGTGATTTCTCCAGTGCCTGGTCCAGGTCCCACAGTATATCGTCCAGCGTTTCGAGCCCCACGGAGAGCCTGATCATCGCGGGCGTCACGCCGGCCGCGCGCTGCTCGTCCGCGGAAAGCTGCCGGTGCGTCGTCGATGCCGGATGGATGATTAGCGTCTTCGCGTCGCCGATGTTGGCGAGGTGCGAGAGGAACTGCACGGCCTCGATCAGGCGCTCGCCGGCCGCGGCGCCGCCGCGCACGCCGAAGGTCAGGATGCCGCCCGCGCCGTGCGGCAGGTATCGCCGCGCCAGCGGCTCGTACCGGTTTCCCGGCAGCAGCGGATAGTTCACCCATTCGACCGCCGGGTGCGCGGAAAGATGCCGGGCGACCGCCAGCGCCGACTCGCAGTGCCGCGGCATCCGCAGGTGCAGCGTCTCGATGCCCTGCAACAGCAGAAAAGCCGACAGCGGGGCCAGCGTGGGGCCGAGCGTGCGCATCGTCTCCATCCGCGCCTTCATCGTGAAGCCGAAATCGCCGAAGGTCTCGAAGAAACGGACGCCGTGATAGCCGCGCGAGGGCTCCGTCATCTGTGGAAAGTTGCCGTTGTCCCACGGGAACTTGCCCGATTCGACGACGATGCCGCCCATCGTCGTGCCGTGGCCGCCCAGGTACTTGGTCACCGAGTGGATGACGATGTCGGCGCCGTGCGCGATCGGGCGGCACAGAAAGGGCGACGCGAGCGTGCTGTCGATCACCAGCGGTACGCCGGCGCCGTGGGCGACGTCGGCGAGCGCCGCGATGTCGCAGACGTTCAATTGCGGATTGCCGATGGTCTCGGCGTAGAGCGCCTTCGTGCGCGGCGTGAGCGCGCGGCGAAAGGCCTCGGGGTCGTCGGCGTCGACGAACGTGACGTCGATGCCGAACTGCGCGAACGTGATCGCGAGCTGCGAATACGTGCCGCCATAGAGCGTGCGCGCCGCAACGATGTGGTCGCCGTTCCGGCAGAGCGTGAGCAGCGCCAGCATCTGTGCGGCCATGCCGGTCGCAGCGGCCAGCGCGGCGCGCCCGCCTTCCAGCGCCGCGACACGCTCCTCGAGCGCCGCGACCGTCGGATTCGAGATCCGCGAGTAGACGTTGCCGAAGGTCTGCAGGTTGAACAGGCTCGCGGCGTGATCGGCGCTGTCGAAGACGAACGACGTCGTCTGATAAATTGGCAACGCGCGCGCGCCCGTCGCCGAGTCCGGTATCTGGCCGGCGTGCAAACAGAGCGTGTCGAAGCCGAATTTGCGGTCAGGCATGGCCACGCTTGGCGGATATCACGCCGGTGTTGACGCCCGCCCAGTTGAGCCCGCCCATGATTCGCGCGTGCTCGATCTTGACGCAGTGGTCCATCACGACGTCGAGCCCGGCGTCGTTTGCGATCCTGGCGGCCTCGTCGCTGCGAATGCCGAGCTGCATCCAGAGCACCGTCGCACCCTTGGCGACGGCCTCGCGCGCCAGCGCGGGCATCTCCTCCGCCTTGCGGAAGCAGTCCACGATGTCGATCTGCCCGGGAATGGCGGCGAGCGACGGGTAGCAGGTCGCGCCCAGCACTTCGGCGCAATTCGGGTTGACCGGAACGACCCGGTACCCGTGCTCCTGCATGTATTTCGCCGCGAAATAGCTGGGGCGGTACCAGTTCGACGACAACCCGACGACGGCGATGACGCGGGACTGCCGCAGGATCCGGGAGAGCCCGGCGATGTCGTCGACGACGGCCATCAGCGCCCGCCCGGCCGCCCGCCCGGCCGCCCGAAGGGCGCTGACTGCCCCCTCGGGGGGCAGCGAACGCAGTGAGCGTGGGGGCCGTTCCCTTGTTTGTGGTCCACAGGTTCATTTTAGCCGATGCCCGGACGCGCTGACGAAAGTGCCCCTCGCCGTTGGTTATTGACGATGCGTGGTGTTCGGACTGCGCCAGTCGCCCGTTGGCGCCGACGGGTAGCGGGCTCGCCGGACCGGCGAAATCGCTCGTTTTCGCTGGAGAGGCGGGCAGGGACGGCCCTTCGGGAGGGGGAGCAACCAGGCGTCAGTGACCCCCGCCGGGGCCTTGGCGCAGCCGACCAACGGATCGGGCCTGGTCCTTGCTTAACCGTTCCCGGATGAGAGGAATTCCAGAGATGAACCACGCCCACGCTCCCTTCGCCGGGCGCGACCTTCCGGAAATTGGCACCGCATGGCGCTGACCCAGCCACTTTCCCGGTTCGGGCTCGGCAGGGTCGAGCACACTGCCGGCAGGCGGCCTGGCCAGGCCAACCTGGGATCGCTGTCGCAGCGGAAGCTGAACGCGATCGGCCTGCCGTTGGCCTATGTCGACGGCGACCGACGCTACCGCTTCGTCAACAAGGCTTTCCTCGAGTGGACCGGCATGGTCTTCGTCGATGTGATCGGCCAGGAGGTCCAGGACGTCGATGGGCGGGAAGCGTTTCCGCTGTACGAAGCCTATGTCGACGCGGCGCTTGCTGGCGAGCGCACCGGGTTCGAGCGGCAACTCACGGTGGCGGGGCGGCCCGCGATCTGGATCCACGTCGATTATTATCCGGACCGCGGCGCAGACGGCGATGTCCGCGGATTTCTGGTCTGCTACGCCAACGTCGATCAGCTGAAACGGCTGGAGCTTGAGGCGGGCGGGCGCGAGCACCGGCTGCGGCTGGTCACCGACAGTGTCGGCTCGCCGATCATCCATTTCGACCGCAACCTGAAGCTGCGGTTTGCGAACAAGCCGTTCGGCGACTGGGTCGGCATGGCGCCCGACGATCTGCTCGGACGCCGCGTCCAGGAGCTGATCGCCGGCGGCACATTCGCCGACATGGACGAGCACATCGACCGGGCCTTTGCCGGAAAGAAAGTCTCGTTCGAGCGTCGTGAGCGCAAGGCGACGGGCGAGCTGCGCTGGGTCCGCGTCACGCTGTTCCCCGATCGGGCGGTGGCCGGGCGGGTCGACGGCATCTTCGCCGTGATGACGGACATCGACGACGACATCGCGATCCGGGATGCGTTGCGGGCGCAGGAAGTGCAGCTGCGGTTGTTCGCCGACAACATTCCCGGTCCGATCGCCTACCTCGACCGGCTGTCCACCTACACCTTCGTCAACCAGGCGTTTGCGAACTGGGTGCGCCTGCCGCAGGACCAGATCTACGGCCGCACGCCGTTCGAGGTCCTGGCGCCGGACGTCGCGTCGTTTCTGCGGCCGGTCCTCGAGCGCGCAAACGGGGGCGAGCATGTCGAATACGAGCGGCTCGACAGCCAGCCTGGTGGCGTGCAACGCTGGGTGCACGGCCGGATCGCGCCGGATTTCGATGTCGACGGCAGGCTGCGCGGGCTCTACTGCACCGAATACGACATCGACGACCTCAAGCGGACCGAGCAGGCGCTCGCGACCCGTGAAGAGCAGCTCCGGCTGTTCACCGACAACATTCCGGACCCGGTCGTGTACCTCGACACGGACTGCCGGTACGCGTTCGTCAACGATGCCTTCCTGCAGTTGAACGGTCTCGACCGCGCGTCGGTAATCGGCAAGACCACGGCGGACGTGATCGGTCTCGAGGCAACTGCGGGGCTCACGCCCTACCAGGACCGGGCATTCGCGGGCGAGACCGTCGTCTACGAACGGGCGCTCGTCGATGCGACGGGCCGCTCGCGGTGGATGCGCGGCCGGATGGTGCCGGATCACCGGATCGACGGCGCGATCCAGGGCGTTTACGTCGTCCTCCACGACATCACCGACCTCAAGAGCGCGCAGGACACGCTGGCAGCGCGCGAGAGTCAGCTGCGGGCGGTAATGGATGGCGTGCCGGCGCCGGTCGCGTACATCGATCGCACCGAACGCTGCCAGTACGTCAACCGGGCGCTGCTGCAGTACTTCGGGTTCGCTGCGGAAGAGGTGGCGACGCTGCGGCTCGCCGACGTCATCGGTCCGCGCGTCTACGAAGGCGCCCAGGCGAAAATCGCCCGGGCGCTCGAGGGCGAGTCGGCGGAGTTCGACCGGCTGATCCCGGGGGCCCACGGCGTCTCCCGGTGGATGACGATCCGCGTCGTCCCCGATGCGACACCTTCCGGCGAGGTGGCAGGGGCGTTCGTCCTGATGAACGACATCCACGGCCTGAAGCAGGCGCAGGAAGCGCTGCGCGCATCGGAATCCGAGCTGCGCCTCATCATGGACAACGTGCCCGCGCGCGTGGCCTACATCGATCGCGCATACCGCTACCGGTTCCTGAATCGGCACAACGAGGAGTGGCTCGGCCTCAAGCGCGACGAGCTCACCGGCCGCGCGGTCGCCGACGTGGTCGGCGCGGAGCGCTTCGCGCAGATGCGGCCGCTGCTCGAGCGCGTGCTGCAGGGCGAGACCGTCTCGGTCGAACAGCTGCTGGCGCAGCCCGCCGGGGACGAGCGCTGGGAATCCGTGCATTACGCGCCGAACCGCGACGCCGAAGGCGTGGTCATCGGCATCTACGCGGTGCACACGGACGTGCACGACCAGAAGCGCAACGAGGACGCGCTGACCCGCGCCAACTGGATGCTGTCGTCGCACATCAACAACACACCACTGGCGGTGCTCGAGTGGGATCGCGATTTCCGGCTCGTGCGCTGGTCGCCGCAGGCCGAGGACCTCTTCGGCTGGCGCGCCGAGGAGGTGCTGGGAATGCCGATCGACGGCAATCCCCTGTTGCACGACGCCGACCGCGGCGCTGTGGCGGAGCTCCTCGCGCGATTGGTGAACGGTGAAGAGCCGCGAACCACGGGCATCACGCGCAACACCCGCAAAGGGGGCCAGACGATCTGGTGCGAGTGGTACCACTCGTGCCTGGTCGACGATCGCGGCAACATCGTCTCCATTCTTTCGTTCGTGCAGGACATTTCGCTGCGCATCGAGGCCGAGGAGCGCCTGCAGCACATGGCGACGCGCGACGCGCTCACCGGCTTGCCGAACCGGCTGCTGCTGCACGAGCGCCTGGCGCAGGCGATCGCGCAGGCGAAGCGCAGCGGCCGTCGCGTCGGCGTGCTGTTCATCGACCTCGACCGGTTCAAGAACGTCAACGATACGCTCGGCCACCGCATCGGCGACGAGCTGCTCAAGAGCGTCAGCGCGGCCCTTGGCGCTGTGCTGCGCGACACCGACCTGCTGGCGCGGCTGGGCGGCGACGAGTTCATGGTCGTCGTCGAGGATTTCGACGATCCCGCGATGCTCGGACGCGTTGCGCAGAAGCTGCTGGATGCCGTCGCGCATCCGTTCCGGATCGAGGATCACGACATCTACGTGACGTCGTCGATCGGCATCAGCGTCTATCCGGACGATTCGGACGACCCCGAGGAGCTGCTCAAGCATGCCGATGTTGCGATGTATCACTCGAAGGAGCTCGGGCGCAACACCTTCCAGTTCCTCGACGCCGACCTGGCTCAGCAGCGGCTGCGCCAGCACACGCTGGAAAGCGCGCTGCGCAACGCGCTGAAGGACGGGCTGCTGCAGCTGCACTACCAGCCAATCCTGCGGGTCGCCGACAATGCCCTCGTCGGCGCCGAGGCGCTCCTGCGCTGGAACGACGCAGAGCACGGCAACGTCTCGCCCAAGGTCTTCATCGCGCTTGCCGAGGAATCGGGCCTCATCCACGAGCTTGGGGAGTGGGTGCTGCGCACCGCGGCCGAGCAATGCGCGGCGTGGCACCGCGCAGGGCGGATGCTGACGGTGTCGATCAACCTTTCGGGACGTCAGTTCTATCGCGACGACATCGCGCAGCGGATTTCGGACATCGTGCGCGGGGCCGGCTGCGAGCCGTCGTGGATCGAGCTCGAAGTGACCGAGACGAGCCTGCTGCACGACGTCGAAGCGATCCGCAAGGCGCTGCGCGCGCTGCGCAACGACGGCTTCACCGTCGCGATCGACGATTTCGGCACCGGTTACTCGTCGCTCACGCACCTCAAGCACTTCCCGATCGACACGCTGAAGATCGACATCTCCTTCATCGCTGACCTCGAGACCGATCCGGGCGACGCGGCGATTACCGAGGCCATCATCGGTCTCGCGCGCGGCCTCGGGCTCACGGTGATTGCCGAGGGCGTGGGAACGCAGGCACAGCTCGATTTCCTCGCGGCCCGGGATTGCCACTGCTTTCAGGGATATTGGGTGAGTCAGCCCCTCCCGGTCCCCGATTTCGAGCGATTCCTGGCGGCATCGCCGCACGGACAAAGGCCGACCGCGGTGGCGCCGTCCGTGGCTCAGCTTGTTCCGGCGGAGTAGGCGACAGTAAAGGGCAGGGTAGGGCCGGGCTCGGTGCCGACCGTTGACCCATTGCCAAGGACGCAACAGAGCTCGAGCCTGACCGCGTCCGTTGCTAATCTTCCAGCGCGGCGAGCCAGCGCGCCAGCGCGCGCGCGGGCTTCTGCCATTGCCGCTCCAGCATCAGCATGTGCGCGAGGCCGGGCACGAGCGTCGCTTCCACGCCGTGATGGCGCGCCGTCGCGCGCACGTCGTCCTCGATCGCGATCCGGTCGCCCTCGGCGCCCAGAACGAACACCGGAACACCATGGCCCTCCGGCAGCCGCCAGTGGAGCCGCAGCGAAAGGTCGAGCAGCACGCGCGGCGATTCCGCGCAGAAATGCATGGTGGCCTCGGCGAGGATTTCCGGGGCGACGTCGGCGCTGAAGTAGAAGGGCCGGAGTACGTCGAGGACATGCGCCGTGAGCCGCGCCGGGTCGAACTGCGACAGCCGGATCAGAGACTCGGGCTGCTCGGCGGCGAGACGTGCCGCCATCGGCAGCAGTCCCGCCGGCGGCACCGGTGACAGCAGGGCCGCGGCGCGGACCGGATGCGTGGCCAGCAGGCGCTCGATGACGGCGGCGCCCATCGAATGGCCGATCAGCACCGGCGGCACCGGAAGCCCGGCGGCCACGTGCTCTACATCGGCGGCGAAATCGTCGAGGCCCGTCACGAACATCGTGTCGCGCCCTCCCGACGCGCCGTGACCGCGCAACGACAGCGCGTGCGCGGCGTAGCCCCGCGCCGCGAACCACGGCAGAAAGTGGGGCGCCCAGCACCACGCATCGCAATAGCCGCCGTGCACGAAGAGGAGCGGCGGCTTGCGGCCATTGCCGTTCCCGCGCGCCGGCAGGCACGAGCGGACTTCGAGTTTCGGCTCGAGGGGTAACATCAGGCGGAGAGTCTCGGAGCAGACAATCGTTGAAGGGTGCGACAGACGCGGATGGCGGCCGACCGGCATGCTAGGATTCGCGCCCATCGCATGGCCACCGTGAAAAGAGCCGACATTCTGCCAGAACCCGCGGCGGCGTCCGCGTACGACGCCGGCTGCCGCCGCTGCGGACGGCTGGTTGCGTTCCTCGATCAGGTGCGCCTGGCCAATCCTGGCTACTTCTGTCGTCCGGTCCCACCGTTCGGCGCGCATGATGCCTCGCTCGTCATCGTCGGCCTTGCACCCGGTCGCCACGGCGCCAATGCCAGCGGCCGGCCGTTCACCGGTGACCATGCCGGGATTCTGCTGTACGCGACGCTGCACGCGTACGGCTTCGCGTCGCAGCCCGTCGGCGCCGCGCGCGACGACGGTCTCGCGCTTATCGGTTGCCGGATCACCAACGCCGTGAAGTGCCTGCCGCCGGACAACAAGCCCGTCCTCGCGGAGATCCGGGCCTGCAACGACTACCTTGCCGCCGATCTTGCGGCGCTGCCCGAGGGTGGCGCGATCCTTGCGCTAGGCCGCATCGCGCACGAGGCGACGCTCCGGGCGCTTGGGCTGAAGCCCTCCACGCACGCGTTCGGTCATGGCGCGCGTCACCCGCTTGCCCGCGACGGCGCGCTCTTCGACAGCTACCATTGCAGTCGCTACAACACGAACACGGGGCGGCTGACCGCGACGATGTTCCGCACGGTCTTCGACGCCATCGCCACGCACCTGGCAAAGCGGGGACCGACCACGCTTTCTCGGTCGCGCTCGTGACCGGCTGATGGCCTCCGAAGAAAACGTGGTCGCTCCCCAATCTCCGTTCGACGCGCGCGAGCTCGTCGCCTCGCTGCCGCACCGCCCCGGCGTCTACCGGATGTTCGACCCGGCCGGCGCGACGCTCTACGTCGGCAAGGCGCGCGACCTGAAGAAGCGCGTGGCGAGCTATTTCCAGAAGGGCGCGCACGAGACCCGGATCGCGCTGATGCTCGCGCAGGTCGCGCGTGTCGAGACGACGGTCACGCGCTCCGAAGGCGAGGCGCTGCTGCTCGAGAACAATCTGATCAAGGCGGACGAGCCGCGCTACAACATCCTGTTCCGCGACGACAAGAGCTACCCGTATGTCTGCCTGACCGGCGAAAAGTTTCCGCAGCTCGCCTTCCATCGCGGCAAGCTCGATCGCCAGAACCGGTACTTCGGCCCGTTCCCGAGCGCGGGCGCGGTGCGCGAGGGGATGGCGCTGCTGCAGAAGGTGTTCCAGTTGCGCACCTGCGAGAACTCGGTGTTCGCCAACCGCTCGCGCCCGTGCATGCTGCACCAGATCGCGCGTTGCAGCGCGCCCTGCGTCGGCCTCGTCACCGCGGACGACTACGCGGGCGACGTGCAGGGCGCGGTGCTGTTCCTGCAGGGGAAGACGACCGAGGTGCTGGCACAGCTCAAGTCGCAGATGGACGAGGCGAGTGCGGCATTGGAATTCGAGCGCGCCGCGAGAATCCGCGACAAGGTCACGCGGCTCATGGGGCTGCAGTCGCGGCAATTCGTCGAAAGCGCGACCGCCGGGGACATCGACGTCGTCGCAGTGGCCGCCGCCGAGGGTCAGGTTGCCGTCAACGTCGTGATGGTGCGCGGTGGCCGGCATGTCGGCGACCGGAGCTACTTTCCCCGGCATGCCGACGCCGATGCGCTCGCCGGCGTCGTGCCCGCATTTCTCGCGCAGCACTACGTCGGGCGGCCGGTGCCGCCCACGATCATCGCCGCGGGTGCCGACGAGGAGTCGGCGCTCGCCGAAGTGCTGTCGGCGCAGGCAGGGCTGCACGTGCAGATCGTCGGCAATCCGGGTGGCGAGCGCCGGGTATGGCTCGCGATGGCCCTGCAGAATGCGGAGTTCGCCATCCGGCAGAAGCTCGCGCAGAAGGCGACGCAGGAGGACCGCCTTGCCGCGCTGCGGAAGGCGCTCGGCCTGCCCGCCGAGGCGCAGCGGATCGAGTGCTTCGACGTGTCGCACACGATGGGCGAGCGCGCCGTGGCTTCCTGCATAATCTTCGACCGCCTGGCGATGCAGACCGCCGAGTACCGTCGCTTCAACGTGACGCCGCCGGCAGGCGGCGACGACTACGCGGCGATGCGCGAAGCGCTCACGCGGCGCTGCGCGCGGATCGTCGCCGGCGAGTTTCCGGCGCCCGATCTGCTCGTGGTCGACGGCGGCAAGGGGCAGGTCGCGGTCGCCACCGAGGTGCTCGCGGAGCAGGGGCTGCACGACACGCGGCTGATCGGCGTCGCCAAGGGCCCCGAGCGCAAGGCCGGCGAGGAAGACATCGTATTTCCCGACGACGACTGCGTGCTGAACCTTGCGGCCGACAACCCGGGGCTCCACCTGCTGCAGCAGATCCGCGACGAGGCGCACCGGTTCGCGATCCAGGGCCACCGCGCGCGCCGCGGCAAGGCGCGCACGACATCGTCGCTGCAGGAGATCGCGGGCATCGGCGCCAGGAAGCGCCAGGCGCTGCTCGCGCACTTCGGCGGGCTCAGGGGCGTGCAGGCGGCGAGCGTCGACGATCTCACGCGGGTGCCGGGCGTGAGCCGTGCGCTCGCGGAGAGGATTTTCACGGCACTGCACTGACGGCGCATGCGTCGAGCAGGTAGACGATCGACCGGTAGGGAATTCCGGCGTGGTCGGTGAGACCGATCTCGCAGGTCCGGCTGGACGAGAAACCGTCCGTGCAGCCGGCCGGCAAACCGTCCCGCAGGAAACGCAGCGCGTGCGCGTTGAGTTCGGGCGTCGTGAAGCCCTTGTCGCCCGCCCAGCCGCAGCAAAGTACGGCGTCGGGCACCGTCACCGTCTCGGCGCACGCCCGCGCGACCGCCTCGAGCTTGGACTCGAGTCCCATCTTGCGCAGGCTGCACACCGGATGGACGGCGATCGAGCGCGGTTGCCGTGTGAAGCTGAGCCGGTCCAGCAGGACATCGTGCGCGAATTCGACGATGTCCATGACCGCAAGGCGCCCCTCGAGTTGGCGCTTCATCCGGTAGGCGCAGGGGCTGGTGTCGAACACGATCGGGATGCGCCCGCCGTCGCTCGCTTTCATCAGCGCGGCCTCCAGTTCGTCGGATTTGCGATCCGCCGCCGCCGCGAGTCCCTTGCTCTCGAAGGGCTGTCCGCAGCAGTGGCCGTCCAGCGCGTCCGGGTAGACGACATCGAAGCCGGCCCTGCGCAGCAGGCGATCGGTCACCATGGGTACTGTTTCCTGCTCCGGAGCCCCGCGGGCAGGCCCCATGGCGCGCGTCGCACAACTCGGGAAATAGACGATCCGAGCCGGTGCGCGCGCATGGGTCGTTCGCGCCGGCCCCGGAATCGCGAACCTCGCCGCGCGTGGCATGGCGGGCCTCCACAGCGGCGTCCTGCCGCCGGTGATGCGCCGCGCCGCGCCGGTGATGGCCCGCATCGCGCCGGTGCCGATCAATCCGTGGATCGCATCCGCGCACCAGAGCCCGGCGCGAATGCCCTCGGTCACGGCGCCGAAATGGGTGGCAACGCTATCGGCCGCGCGAACGGTGATCGCGCCCGCATGCCGCCCGCGCAGCGCCTTGATCAGCTTGCCGGTTTCGATCGAAACTGGGCACGCTGTCGCGCAGAGACCGCATCCGGCGCAGGTTTCGATGCCGTGATAATCGTAGAGCGCGCGCAGCGCGGCCACCGGGGTCTTCCCGTCGTCCGGGAGCCGCTCGAGCCGCGCGATCTCGCGCCAGCCGGCGATGCGCTGCCGCGGCGACAGGGTCAGCGCGCGCGACGGGCACTTCGGTTCGCAGAACCCGCATTCGATGCATTTGTCGACGAGGGGATCGGCGGCGGGCAGCGGCTTCAGGTTCTTCAGATGCACCTCGCGATCGGCGTTGAGGACAACTCCCGGATTGAACAGGTTCTGCGGATCGAGCAGCGCCTTGATCCCGCGCATCAGCGCGTACGCATCGCGTCCCCACTCGAGCTCGACGAACGGGGCCATGTTGCGCCCCGTGCCGTGCTCGGCCTTGAGCGAGCCGTCGTATTTGTGCACGACGAGGTCGCAGACGGCCTCCATGAAGCGCCCATAGCGGCTCACTTCCGCCGCCGAGTTGAAGTCCTGGGTGAAGACGAAATGCAGATTGCCGGCGAGCGCGTGGCCGAAGATGATGGCGCTCGCATAGCCATGCGTGCGCAGCAGCGCCTGCAGGTCGAGGGTGGCCTCCGCGAGCCGCGCCACCGGAAACGCGACATCCTCGATTACCACGGTGGTGCCGGCTTCCCGCATGGCGCCGACGGAGGGAAACGTGCCCTTGCGGATGTTCCAGTACTGCTGGCATTCGCCGGGATCGGTCGAGAAGCGCAGCGGCCCGAAGGTCGCGATCGCGCCGAGAAGAACCTCGATCGACGCGATCTGCCGTTCGAGCTCCGTCGCCGTTTCGGCGCGTGTTTCGATCAGCAGCGCCGCGCCGGCGGGACCCAGATCGCCGATGTCGGCCGGCATGCCGGGTTTCTGCTCGACCGAACGCAGCGCGGCCCGATCCAACAGTTCGACCGCGGCAACAGTTACGGTGCTGAGCAGGGTAACCGCTGTGCACGCCGATTCGAGATCGGCGAAGACGACCAAGGCGCTGGCCTTGCACGGCTGCTCGGGCACGGTGCGATAGGTGATGTCGGAGATGAAGCCCAGCGTGCCCTCGGAGCCGATCATCAGGTGAATCAGGATGTCGACCGGATCGTCGTAGTCGACGAGCGCATTGAGGCTGTAACCGGTGGTGTTCTTGATCCGGAACTTGTGCCGGATGCGATCGGCGAGGACGGTGTTGGATTTCGTCTCGTGCGCGAGTGCCCCGAGGGCCGACAGCAGGTCTGCGTGCGAGGTCCGGAATGCGGCGACGCTCGCGGGGTCGGAGGTGTCGAGGACGGCGCCATCGACGAGCACGACGCGCATGGCGGCGAGCGTGCGGTAGCTGTTCTGCGCCGTGCCGCAGCACATTCCACTGGCGTTGTTGGCGGCGATGCCGCCGATCATCGCGGCGTCGATCGATGCCGGATCGGGGCCGATCTTGCGCGCGAAAGGCGCGAGCCTCCGGTTGGCGACACCGCCGATGACGCCCGGCTGCAGTCGGATCGTGCCGGCGCCCGGGCCGATTTCGCAGCGTGTCCAGCCGTCGCCCAGGAGTACGAGCACCGAATCCGTCACCGCCTGGCCCGAAAGGCTCGTGCCTGCCGCGCGGAACGTGACCGGAACTTCCAGGCTTCGGCACCGTGCCAGCAGGCTGACGATCTCGTCCTCGCGCTCGACGACGACCACGAGCCTGGGGACGAGCCGATAGAAGCTGGCGTCGGTGCCATACGCCAGCAGGCGTAGCGGATCGGCGATGACCCGTTGGGCCGGGACGATGGCGCCAATGGCGCGCCGCAGTTCGTCGTCGGTCGGAGGCAAGACTGCGGTTCGCTTGGCGATTGGCGGATTGATCGTGTAGCCTCTTTCCTGTGCACGATCCGATGTGGCGATGCTGCCCGGTTGGGGCGGTGGCGTCTTGACGCAAGTCAACCGTGGCAGTCTACTCCCGGGCGGGCGGCGCAGGGGTCTGATGCAGCGCAACATGGCGCACCAGCGCGGTCGCCGTTGCCGCTCGGCGCCGCGCCCCGATGGCGACGGATTCACATTCGCGTCATACTGCGCCGACAAACTGTCGGGGCGGCGGCCGGTGACCCAAGCGATGACTCCTTTCCTCTCGATCGAGGCGCTGACCGTTTCCTATGGGGCGACGCGCGTGCTCGACCACGTGAGCCTCGATGTCGCGCGCGGCGAGATGATCGCGCTGCTCGGCAGCTCCGGGTGCGGCAAGACGACGCTGCTGCGGGCGATCGCCGGTTTCGTGCTGCCCGAATCGGGTGCGATCCGCGTCGAGGGCCGCGACATCGCCGGATTGCCACCCGAGCGTCGCGGGACTGCGATGATGTTCCAGTCCTACGCGCTGTGGCCGCACATGACCGTTGCCGCGAACATCGGCTATGGCCTGCGGATGCGCAACCTGAAGAAAGATGCGATCGCTGCGCGCGTCGACGAGATGCTGGCGTTGCTGCAGCTGGAAGGCTTCGGCCCGCGGCCAGTGACCCAGCTCTCGGGCGGGCAGCGCCAGCGCGTGGCGCTCGGCCGCGCGCTCGCCGTGAATCCGTCGCTGCTGCTGCTCGACGAGCCGATGTCCAATCTCGATTACAAGGTGCGCCTCGAACTGCGGCACGAGCTGCGCGCGCTGCAGCAGCGGATCGGCATCACGGCGGTCTACGTGACGCACGACCGCGAGGAGGCGCTGACGCTCGCCGATCGCATCGCCGTCATCGACGCCGGCCGCATCATCCAGTGCGGCGCGCCGGAGGAGGTTTTCCACCGGCCGTCGTCGGCGTTCGTCGCCGGCTTCATGGGGGCGGACAACGGCCTCGACCTCGTCCTGCGCGCCGACGGCACGCTGGTCGCGGCGAGTCGGCAACCGACGCCGGCCGCGCGGTGCGCGGCCACTTTCGCGGTGACGCGGCGAGGCTCGTCCCCGCCGCGTCACCCACATCCGCCGACACGCTGTTGCTGCCGGGCGTCGTCGCGCAGGCGTTCTACGTCGGGCAGGGCTATCGCTATCGCGTCCGGACGGGCAGCACCGAAGTGTGGGTGCACGCGCCCGAAAAGATGGATGAAGGCACGACCGCGTGCATCGCGATTCCGCGTGCGGCGCTGATGTTGTTTCCCCGCGATTCCACAACGAGCAACTAGGAGGTTTCCATGCGCTTTCGTCACATGCTTGCCGCGGCACTCACCGCCGCATCCGCCGCGTCGGCTCCGCTCTCGGCGCAGGTCACGCTCAACGTGGTCACCGCCGGCGACCAGAACATGGTCGAGTACGTCACCAACTATCTCGGTCCGAAGTTCGAGGCGATGAATCCCGGTGTCAAGGTGCGCGCGGTGGGTACCGGCCCTGGCGACTCCGGCTCGCAGAAGATCTACGAAAAGCTCTCCGCGCAGCAGAAGGCCGGATCCGCCGCCTGGGATACCGACGTCGCGGTGGTCCACCAGCGGGGGGCCGGGACGATGGTCAAGGAAAACCTCCTCCTCGCGTATCGCAACGACGTCGCCGCCGGCAAGCTCGTCTCGCGCGACACCGCGACGAACGCGCTTGGCGCCAATGTCGACGGCTACGTGCTGCCGATGTTCCACAGCCAGATCGCGTTCGCCTACAACCCCGATCTCGTGAAGGCGCCGCCGAAGTCCTACACCGAGCTCGCCGACTGGGTGAAGAAGAACCCGAAGCAGTTCGGCTACAACGGCGTCAAGGGCGGCATGTCCGGCGTCGGCTTCGTGATGGGCTGGGTCTCCGCCAACTCGGGCCTCGGCGACAAGCTGGAGAAGGGCCCTTACGCCGCCGGCGACAAGGCGACGATCGAAAGGTCGCTCGCAGGACTCAAGGACTTCAACCAGAACGTCGTGATGACCCCTGGCAATGCCGGCACGCTCGACATGCTGAACCGCGGCGAGATCGCGATGGGGCCGGTGTGGGTCGACATGTTCTACACCTGGCAGGCCGACGGCAAGATGAGCCCGAAGATCAAGCTCTCGCTGCCGCAACCCGGGCTGCCGGGGCAGCCGATGTACTACGTCATTCCCGCAAAGGCCGCCAATGCCGCGCTCGCGAAGAAGTTCATCGACCTGGCCGAGAGCCCGGAGGTGCAGGCGGACGGCATCGTCAAGCAGTTCAACTGGTATCCCGGCATCGACCCGCAGCACGTCCAGGCCAAGCTCACGCCGGCGGCGTGGAACAAGCTCTTCACCGACATCTCGCCGGGCGACCTCGCGAAGTACGGCCGGCCGTTCCCGCTGTCCGAGTACTTCACCGACATCGTCGAAGGCTATGAACGTGTTGTGTTGAAGTGACGCCAGGCACGGCCACCGCAACGAACTCCGCAACTCTCGCGTCCGCGGCGCTGCGCCGCGGACGCCTCGCGGGCCTGGCGCTGATTGCGCCGGCGCTCGCGATCGTCGTCGCCTTCTTCATCGTCCCGCTCGGCATCTCATTCGCCACGGCGTTCCGGGCGAAGGACGGCAGCCTCACGCTCGCGCACTTCGACAAGTCGTTCGAGCTCTACACGACCGACCTCGTTTTCACGTTGGCGATCGTACTGCTGTCCTCCGCGCTGATCGCGCTCGTCGCCGTGGCCATTGCCGGCTATCTGACACTGGGCGAGAACCCGCGCGCCGTGGCCGTGCTGCGCTGGCTCTATCGCTGGCCGCTGTTCATCCCGTTCGTCGTCGCCGGGCAGGTGATGCGAACCTTTCTCGCCAAGAACGGAATGCTGAACCACGTGCTGATCGGCGCCGGGCTCCTCGACCCGCTTGCCGCCCAGAGCCTGCTCGACTGGCGCGGTATCGTCATCGCGTTCGTCTGGAAGCAGGCGCCGTTCGTGACGCTGCTCGTCGCCGGCGCCATGGCCTCGCTCGACCGGCAGCATATCGAGGCCGCCCGCAATCTGGGCGCGCCGCGTTGGCGCGTGCTCTGGGACATCGTGCTGCCGCAGGTGCGTGGCACGGTGCTGGTCGGCGTCGTGCTGTCGTTCGTCACGATGCTATCCGTGCTGTCGGTCCCGCTGATGATCAATCCGAATTCGCCGACGATGATCACCGTCGACGTCGCGTACCGGATCAACACCCATGCCGATTACGCGGTGGCCAACGCGCTGTGCCTGCTGTCGCTGCTGGTCGCGGCAGGGGGTGCCGCGTTCTACCTGCGGCATGCGGTGAAGAGTGCGGGGACGGCGGCGTGAAGGCAGGTGCCGCGAACCCGGGCGTGCCGCTGCGGTGGCCGCGCGCGCTCGTGACCGCGGCCCTGCTGGCGCTGTTCGCGTTCGCGATCTTCGGGCCGCTCGCGAACCTGCTGCTGTGGGCCTTTGCCGAGAAGTGGTACTTCCCGAGCAAGCTGCCGTCCGAGTTCGGCTTCGCCTTCTGGCAGCGCGTGTTCAACCCGCGCGGCAACGCGCTCGCCTCGCTCGGCACCAGCGTGTGGATCGCCGTGCTCACCGTCGTCGTCAGCCTTGCCGTGGCCATTCCGGCGGGCTATGCGCTCGCGCGGCTGAAGCTCCCGTGGCGCGGCGCGATCCTGCTGCTGTTCCTGCTGCCGCAGGCGGTGCCGAACCTGCCGATCTACGTCAACATCGCCCGCGTCTTCTACGAGGTGGGGCTCAACGGGACGGTCATCGGGGTCGTGCTCGTCCATGCGGCGCACGGCCTGGTGCTAGCCGTCTGGATCGCTTCGGCGGCCTTCGCCGCGGTCGACGCCTCGCTCGACGAGGCCGCGCGTAACCTTGGCGCGTCGCCGTGGACATGCTTTCGCACGATCACGCTGCCGCTCGCTGCACCGGGGCTGATGGCCAGCGCGATCTTCGTGTTCCTGGAGTCGCTCGACGAGTTCACCGGCACCTACTTCGTCGGCGTTCCGGATGTCACCACCTTGCCGTTGCTGATGTTCAACGCCAGCATGGGCGGCAACTACCAGATCGCGTCGATCACCGCGCTCCTGCTCCTCGTGCCGTCGATCGGCTTCATGCTGGTCGTCGAGCGCTTCCTCAAGGCCGATGTGCTCGCGATGGTGGGGCGGTAGGGGCGGAGCCTGCGAGCAGGGGCCCCGCGAGCGACGCGAGCGGGGATGCGACCGGGGCGAATCGACGCACGAGGCCGATAGCGCGAGCGAGGGGTATTGCGAGCCTGGTGCGGAGGCCGAGGGAAACGTCGCGGCGTCGGCGCCGCGCGGTAGAATTGGCCCGACCGCCACCCGAATTGGATCTGGCGGAACGCAAGCGATGTTCTCGAACATTCCTCTCCTGCTCACGTGGCTCCGGATCGTGCTGATTCCGGTGTTCGTCGCGGTCTACTACCTGCCCGATGCGTGGCTCGCTCCCGTCGCCAAGAACTGGACGGCGATGACGGTGTTCTCCGTCGCGGCGATCACCGACTGGCTCGACGGCTATCTCGCGCGGCGCTGGGGCGAGGTCAGCGCATTCGGCGCGTTCCTCGACCCGGTCGCCGACAAGTTGATGGTCGCCGCCGCGCTGATCGTCCTCGTCTGGCTCGATCGCGCCGAAGCTTATCTGGCGATCGTCATCATCGGACGCGAGATCGCGATCTCCGCGCTGCGCGAATGGATGGCCCAGCTTGGACAGACGAAGAGCATCGCCGTCGCGTTCATCGGCAAGGTGAAGACGGTCGCGCAGATGACGGCGATCATCGCCCTGCTGCTGTGGGAGAACGTGATTCCCGGGGTGTCGACGCCGCTGCTCGGCAAATTCGCCCTCTGGGTGGCGGCGATCCTGACGCTGTGGTCGATGTTCCATTACCTTAAGCTGGCGGCGCCGCACATCGAGGGTCCGCGCGGCTGATCTGCCGTCGCGTTTCGCCACCTGCGCGACCCGGGCAGGCCGCCTTTCCTGCCCGACGGCCTGGGTGCCGTCGCCGCGATGGCACCCGTACTCCCGAAACTCGTCCGCTCGGCGCCAAGTGTAGTAAGGTGCCGGT
This sequence comes from uncultured beta proteobacterium, assembly GCA_963823215.1. Lineage (GTDB taxonomy): Bacteria > Pseudomonadota > Gammaproteobacteria > Burkholderiales > Casimicrobiaceae > CAIWHR01. The sequence goes on along the minus strand of CAWGKT010000005.1, from coordinate 50,236 downwards.
TGCCCGATGTGGCGTCCGCCTGCGGATGTCCCCGCGGGTGCCTGCCGGACGGGGCGGCGGCTCGGACACAACATCAAAATACGGTGTCAGGAGGAGTTATGCGGAAATTTGCCCGGTGGTGGATCGCGCTCGCAATCGTGGTGTCCGCGACGGCCGGTGCCCAATCGTGGCCGACCAAGCCGGTGCGGCTCATCGTTCCCTTCCCGGCCGGCGGCGGGACCGATGCGTTCGCACGCCCTTTGGCGGCGCACCTTTCGCTGCAGACCGGCCAGCAGTTCGTCATCGACAATCGCGGGGGCGCCGGCGGGACGATCGGCGCGGAGCTCGCGTCGAAGGCGCCCGCCGACGGCTATACGTTCCTCGTCGGCGCCGTGCACCACACGATCGCGGTGAGCATGTACGCCAAGCTCGGCTACGACCTCGAGAAGGACCTGACGCCGGTGACGCTGGTTTCGGTCGTGCCCAACGTGCTTGTGCTCCATCCGAGCGTTCCTTTCAATTCGGTGTCCGAGCTCATCGTCTACGCGAAAGCCAACCCGAACAAGCTCAACTTCGCGTCGGCGGGCAACGGGACGTCGCACCATCTTGCCGCCGAGCTGTTCAAGACGACCACGGGCGTCCAGATGCTCCACATCCCGTACAAGGGCGCAGGGCCGGCGATGCAGGACCTGATCGGCGGGCAGGTGAACCTGATGTTCGACGGCATGGGCAGCAGCGCGACGCAGATCCGCGGCGGCAAGCTGAAGCCGCTCGCGGTGACGACGGCACGGCGGTCGCCGGCATTCCCCGACGTCCCCACGATGCAGGAAGCGGGCGTGCCGGGCTATCAGGTCACGACGTGGTACGGGCTGTGGGCGCCGGCCGGCACGCCGCCGGAGATCGTGAGCCGGCTGCAGGCGGAAGTTGTGAAGGCATTCGCGAAACCGGAGTTAAAGGAAATCTGGGCGGCGCAGGGCGCCGACTTGGGCGGCAACACGTCTGCGGAATTCGGCGCGTTCATCAAGGCCGAGATCGTCAAGTGGGCAAAGGTCGTCAAGGACTCGGGGGCGAAGATCGACTGAGCGGGGCATAACGAGCGGATTGACCCGGGCGGTCGGGAAAACGTAAAATGGCGGGCTTGTTCCCCGATAGCTCAGCTGGTAGAGCGACGGACTGTTAATCCGCAGGTCCCAGGTTCGAGCCCTGGTCGGGGAGCCAATATTCAAAGGTCTATTCCGGTCACATGGGTAACGGTTTATACCGGAGACATAGGTAACACTTTCGCGGCGAACGGGTTGTCGGCGCTTGCCAGGCGACCGGTCTCGTGATCGAAGAAGCCCAAGTCGTATTCCATAAAGGTGACCAGCCAGATTTTATCGCTAACCTCCTTGATGCCGACGTTTTGGCCGGCGAAGACGGTGCTGAGATTGATCTTGCGGCGGCCGACGCAGATGCGACCGCATTGGGTGATGGTAATGGTGCGATCGTGGAACGGGTACTGAAGCTCGCTGATTCCGCGGTAGGGGCGGGGTGAGCGGCGGTAGAGCTCGGCGGGATATTTCATGTTGAGCGCCTGGTGCGGCCGCTGGTGGTTGAAACACTCGATGAAGTCATCGAACTTCGCCTGCTGCTGCAAGAAGTTGTCTGCCGCCGGTTTCGTGGCTTCTTTCTTCAACGTTAGGTGCATGCGCTCGTGGCGGCCATTCTGCTCGGGATGACCGGGTTTGATGCGTTCGATCGCGATACCGAGCCGCAGCCACCATACCGAGAGCTTACTCAAGCCAAACAGGGCGTGCGGGCTGGCGAAGGGCACGCCGTTGTCGGTGCGGATGGCAGACGGCAAACCAAATTCTTTGAAGACGCGTTCGAACACGCTGAAGGCATAGATTTCCTGGGTGGTCGACAACGCCTCACAGCTCAGTAAGTAGCGACTGGCAAAGTCGGTGATGGTGAGCGGATAACAATAACGTTTGTCAGCGAGCATGAACTCGCCTTTGTAATCGGCGCACCAGAGATCGTTAGCTTGAAGGGGCTTGGAGAGGGTAGTGCCCTGCGCCTTGTAGCGTCGTTTGCGGCCATGGCAGACCAGTCCATGGCGATCGAGCACCGCGTGCACGGTGCTGATAGCGGGAGTCGGAATATCACTGTGAAGGCGTCTCAGCTTCTCTCGAATCTTGGGCGCGCCCCAGCTCGGTCGCTCGCGCTTGAGCCGAACAATCAGCTTTTCGATTTGCAACGGCAGCTGATTCGCTTGCCGGTACGGTCGTCGACTGCGATCGGTGAGCCCCTCGAGTCCGCAGTTTTTATATCGTTGGAAGATCTTGTAGCCGGTCTTGCGCGAGACCTCGAACTCGCGGCACAACGCAGCCATCTTTTCGCCATCGAGCAACCGGGCTACAAATCGAAGTCTTTCATCCATTTTGTAACACTCCTGCCATGGCATCTTGGTTTCCCCAAAATGCCGGAAGTGTTACCTATGTGTCCGGAATGAAGTGTTACCCTTGTCTCAGGAAGGGCAAAGGGTTAGGCCCTTCGACGGCCCAATCTCGGTAATATTCCCGGTAATATTTTTTACCCGCGCCTTCGCTAAGGAAACTCCGCAAAACCCCTTGCATTTCGACGACGGCGATCTACAGTGAATGCAAGGAATTGCGCGGGGTGTGACGAATGAAACAGACGACGCTGGCGCGCCAACGACTTCGAACGATATCGCAAGCCGACGCGGCGCGAGCGGTTTCTCACCGAGATGAACACGGTGGTGCCGTGGGCGGACCTGGTTGCGGTGATCGAGCCGTATTACCCGAAGGCGACCAAGGTCGGTGGCCGGCCGCCTGTGGGGCCGGAGCGGATGCTGCGCATTCATTGCCTGCAGTTGTGGTTCGACCTGTCGGACCCGGCGGTGGAGGAAGCGCTGTATGACTCGCGGGCCATGCGCGCGTTCGCGGGAATCGATTTGGGCCGCGAGCCGGTGCCGGACGAAACGACGGTGATGCGGTTTCGCCATTTGCTGGAAGAGAACAAGCTCGGAGCGAAGATCTTCGAGGAAGTGGGACGCGTACTGCAGCGGCGCGGCTTGCGCTTGTCCAAGGGCACGATCGTCGATGCCACCATCATCGCCGCCCCCAGCTCGACCAAGAACGCCGAGGGCGAGCGCGACCTGGAGATGCATCAAACCAAGAGGGCAGCAGTGGTATTTCGGCATGAAGATGCACGTCGGGGTCGATAGCCAGAGCAAGGTGATCCACGCGGTGGCGGTGACGCCGGCGAACACCGCCGACTGCAAGGTGATGGGGCAGTTGCTGCACGGCAAGGAGACGCGGGTCTACGGCGATCAGGCGTACAAGAGCCAGAAGGCAGTCATTCGCGCCAAAGCGCCGAAGGCCAAGGATTTCACCAACCGGCAATGCAAGTGGAAGCATTTCCTCGACAAGGCGATCCAGGCGAAGAACCGGAACAAGTCGCGGATCCGGGCGCGGGTTGAACACTCGATCGGTGTGATCCAGCGGGTGTTCGGCTTCACCAAGGTGCGCTATCGCGGCTTGGGCAAGAACGGCAACCGCGTCTTCGTGACCGCGGCGCTGGCCAACATTTTTCTCGTTCGGTACACCTTGCTGGGAGCAGTCCGTCCGCAGTAAACAATGGGGTCGGAAAGCCTCGATTTCTCGATGCAAACGCCCCGAAATCCCCTCCGATCGCGATGAACACGCATTCCCAACAGTCCGTCAGTCGAAATTCACCCGGTTTGCGGACGTTCCCTAAGTCAGCATTATTCAAGAACAAAAAAGGCTGAGAGCGGCGGACTCTTGATCCGTCGGTGGCGCCCGACTTGCGGAATCGAAGCGCCGCGTAGGTCTTGAGAACATCAGAAGCGCAATCGGTATTCTCACAGGCGCTCGCTGGACAGCAATTAACAATGGCGATTGCGAGCTCGTCATCTTTCGGCAACCCGATACCTCGTCAGGTACGGTCCGGGTGTAGTCGCCCGCCTCGATGTCTCAGTTCGGCCAAACCCGGTCGTTGCGCGTTGTCCTCGAAAGCCGCCATTCGCCGGCAATTTGGGCACCTATGCATGCGTCGATGAACTGACCAACCGAAGAGTCGACGCAGCTCCTTGCGATTCACTACCTGGCCTGCGCCGCTTCACAGCATGTTCCAACACCGAGCGGATATCCGCCCCTGATCCTAGCTCGCGATGGCACGGTCGAGTTGCCTGCCGGCTGGCGAACACTGTATTGCACAATTGAGTACTCACGAAGGTCTTGCTTGTATTCCCGCGGGGATGTGGTATACGTCCACCGCTCTGCAAAGTCGTATGCGAGCTTTACCTCCCTCCCGAAGTCTCGGCGCATTGCGCCGCGACACGGCTCCCTGTTTCCAAATATGCTTGCGAGCGACAACGTGAAAAAAACGATTGGCATGGTTTGCATCTGCGCATTTCTGTTCGGCACCTTCTTTAGCCTTTCCGCCCGGGCTGTCTCTACCAGTACAGACTATTCGGCGCTGTGGTGGAACGCCAGCGAATCTGGCTGGGGCATGAACGTCATGCAGGAGGAGCAGATTCTTTTCATCACGTTGTTCATCTATGGCTCGACGGGGGCACCTACGTGGTATTCGGCGACTGCCACGTTCGCGAGTGCCAACGGGGCGGGCGACCGCACCTACACCGGAGACCTCTACGCCACCACCGGAACTCCATTTAGCACGACGCCTTTTAACCCTGGCGCAACCACTGTACAAAAGGTTGGAGGCATCCAATTTGTCGGCCGCGCCGACGGCACGGCCACCGTGCACTACACCGCGGGATCGGCTACCGTCGACAAGACAGTGGTCCGGCAAACTTGGGCGCAACCAAACTTCACGTTGAATACGGCAACGGCCTATGTCGGTGCTCATTCAGCCGTGACCACCGGTTGCTCCACTGCATCGGACAACGGCCCGTACAACACAACCTACTCACAGGTTGCCCTGTATATCAATTCGGTTGGCAACACCATGCACCTTGAGTTAACCGCGCCCGAGGCGGGGCTTTGCACTTTGCACGGGAACAACTACGTACAGGAAGGCCGATACGGCAAGGCGACGCTCACAGGTCGCTGCTCCGCCTTTCCGGCTTCCGCTCCCGCGTTAACCGTCGAGGCACGCGAAGTCGAGGTCGGGGCCAATTACTTCACGATGCAGTTAACGGTGACCGGCGGTACCGACGTTGGCTGTACCGACGTCGGGGTACTGACGGGCGCAAAGAAATAACGCGGTGATTTAAGGGCGAAATGAAGGTCGTTGCGTTTGACGGTACACCGTTTCGCGCGCTCTTCGTGAGACCTTCAAGCAGGCACCGACGACAAGTTGGCGCGAGCGCACGGGCGGGGCAACCCGCACGAGCACTTGTCATACCCGTTGCGATGCCTTCGGCATGCCGCACCTCGGCGATCCCACACTCCCGTCGTTGAACGTCTGGTTCGTAAAGACGTGACGGTCCGGTTGGGGTCGTTCACGCCCATCCGAACCGAGGCGCCGGCCGGCGGCTCTACGGCCTAGAGTTGACCTTCACGCCTGGATGGCCGCAGTACGCATGCAGAGCTGCCGCTCGGTCGAATCACTTGAATTTCCAAAACCGGCCAACTCCGGCCGTCCGTCGTGGCCGCGGAAATTTCCCATGAGCGGTCGTTCGCGCCAGCAGCCCGTCGGCCCGCCCGCGTCAAGCCGTGATACGCTGCCTCAGCAGGCCCGTCGTGGGGTGGGGCTTCCCATAATATGCGCTCGCCGGTTGCCTATCGTGCTCCAGTCTCCGCGGGACCAAACAATGAAAATGCTGCTCACCGTCGTCACTCTCATGGTTGCGCTGACCTGCCAGTTATGGTGTGCCGCTCAAGAACGGTATCCCCGCGGTGGTCGTCCTCTCACCGAAGAACCAGGTCCTCTATCTTACACGCGAGGGTGAGCTTGCCGATGCGCAGAACATGGGCGAGAACGGCATCTACGAGTTCTTCAAGAAAGTGACGCCGGGACTCAAGGCCAAGTCCTGAATTGACGAGCCATGGAGCCGGTACCTTTGCCGGCATCCATGTGGGGTAACGTCGGTCCAGTCACGCTTTCGCATCGCCCGATGTGCAGCCGAGAAGCGCGACGCTGTGACGCATGGTCTGCGTGGACTCACCGCTCATGCTGCACTCGGCGCTGAGCAGACCACGGTAGCCGCAAGCCTTCAAACGTCCGAAGTACGCCGGGTAGTCATACGAACTTGATCCACGTTCGTTAAGACTTGTACGATGCCTGCCTGCCGGCGCGCCGAACGCTGCGGAGGAAACGGCGGGCCTGCTGCCGACAATCGCCGGAACTGGACGCCATCGCTGGGTTAAGATCCGCCACGGCCCGGCTCGCTCGCCGACCGCCACCGATTGCGGCACTCCAACGCGAGGCATTCATGCAAACGAGCTTTCGCTGGAGGATCTTCCTGGTGATTGCCGCGACCTTCCTCGCGGCGCAGACGCAGGCGCAACCGCGCTTCACGTTCGACACGACGCCGGGCCAGTTGGGGAAGGACGTGGTCCCGTCGGAGTACCGGCTGGCACTGGACCTCGATCCGGCCAAAGAGACCTTTGCCGGCGTCATCGACATCGTGCTGAAGGTGCGGCGTCCCGTCGAGGCGGTCGTGCTCAATGCGTTCGGATTGACCGCAGGCGCAATCGCGCTGACCGGGTCGGGCGGTACGCGACCGATGACGGCGACCGACGACAAGACGAAGCGCCAGTGGCGCATTGCTGACGGCCGGCCCATCGAGCTGGGTGAGTACACGCTGCGGATCGCGTATACCGGGATCGTGAACAAGGCGGGCGAAGGCCTATTCGGCGTCCCGTATACGGCCGAGGGGGCGCCCGCGCGGATGCTCGCCACATTCCTGGAACCCATCGCCGCGCGCTCGGTCTTTCCGGGATTCGACGAGCCGTCGTTCCGCGCGATCTTCGCAATCACGGTCACCGCGCCGTCGGATTACGAAGTTGTCTCCAACATGCCCGTCAAGGCGCGCGACGCGCAGGGCGTGGTGACGCGCTGGCAATTTGCGCCGACGCCGCCGATGCCGACCTATCTCGTCGCGGTCGCGGTCGGGCAGTTCGACGCACTCGAAGACAGCGTGGACGGCATTCCGCTGCGCATTCTGACTGCAAAGGGCAAGAAGGCGAGCGCGCGCTACGCGATGGACGTCACCAAGAAAGTGCTGCCGTTCTACCGCGAGTATTTCGGCGTCCCCTACGCGCTGCCGAAGCTCGACCAGATCGCCGTCCCCGGCGTCCGCAACGGCGCAATGGAGGACTGGGGCCTCATCTCCTACATCGAGCCCACCCTGCTCTACGATCCCACAAAGAGCTCGATCGAGACCAAGCAGGACGTTTTCGGGGTGATTGCACACGAAGTCGCACATCAGTGGTTCGGCAACCTCGTGACCGCGGCGTCCTGGGACGAGATCTGGCTCAACGAAGCCTTTGCGACCTGGATGGGTAACAAGGCAAAGGCCCAGTTCAACCCGGATTGGCAGATACCGCTCAACCGCGTGCTCATGCGTCAGGGGGTGATGCGTAGCGACGCCGGTCCGGCGACGCGCGCGATACGGTCCGGGCCTGTCTACGAAACCGCAGTGTCCGACGTGTTCGACGGCGTCACCTACACCAAGGGCGGCGCGGTGCTGGCGATGATCGAGACTTACATCGGCCCCGACGTGTTCCGGCGTGGACTCGCCGCGTACTTCGAAGGACAAGAGCTGTCCAACGCCACGGCCGGCGATCTCTGGCACTACCTGTCGCAGGCGTCCGGTACGGATGTCGCAGCAGTCGCGCGGAGCTGGACCGACCAGAAGGGCTACCCGTTGCTGCAGGCGCGCGTCGATTGCGAGAACGGCAAGCAGACGCTCGAACTCGAGCAGCAACGATTCAGCGTCGATGGCGCCGTCGACGTGACGAGCCTCTGGCAGGTGCCGTTCGCGGTTTCGGCTGGCACCGCGGCGCCCGTGCGATTTCTGTTGGCCGGTCGCAGCGCAAAATTCGCCACTGGGCCGTGCACGATCGCGCCGTTGTTCGTCGACTCGTCGGCCGGCTTTTTCCGTGTCCAGTATCCGCCCGAACACCTGCACCGTTTGACACGCGCGTTTCCGGAGCTCTCGCCCTCTGCGCGCTTAGCGCTCCTGACCGATACTTTCGCCTTGGGTCAGTCCGGGCGAATTCCACTCGCCGAATATTTCGCTCTCTTGAGCCGGCTGCGTTCGGCAAGAGATCCGGCCACGCTGGTCCTTTTCCTGCAGGCCGACTATGCGCTGTCGAACCTCAACGGCGCGATGTACCGCACGCCGGCGCAGGATTCCCTGCACGCCTATGCACGAAGCAAGCTGGGGCCGATGCTGGGCCAGCTGGGCTGGAGCGTCTCCCCTTCCGACACCGCCGTCGCGCTGAGCTTGCGCAACGAATTGATCGAGGCGTTGGGAATGTTCGGCGACGAAACGACGTTGCGCAAGTCGATGGAGCTGTTCAAGGCCGAGCGCAGCGGCGGGGCAGCGATCGACCCGTCGATCCGGCCGGGAGTGATGGCGAATGTCGGACGCCGGGCCGATGCGGAAGTCTTTGCCGAGCTGGTCAAGCGGATGACGACCGCAATCCGCGTCGAGGACGGCTGGCTGTACGCCTCGGCGCTGGCCCATGTGGAGGACGCCGCACTTGCCCGGCAGTTCCTCGCGTTGACACTCGGCGACACGGTACCGACCCAGATGGTGTCGTGGCTGCCAAGCATGGTCGCCGGCAACTACACGCACGGCGCGATGACCTATGCGTTCGTACTCGACAATTTCGACGCGCTTTCGCGCAGGACTTCCGAGCAGGGCCGGCGGTACCTACTCTCGGGCGCGGCGTCGGGCTTCAACGAATCGGCGCGCGCAACGGCGTTGATTGCCGACCAGAAGCGGTTGCTGGGCGATTCAGGAGAGAAGACAGCGCAGGAAGCAGCCGCCGCCATCGAACTCAAGAGCCGCATCCGGACGCGGGACGGTGCGTCGCTCGCCGCAACCCTTTCGCGCAATACGACCGGGAAACGCTAGCGAGGCAACGCGCGCAACGGCTGCTATCAGGGACTGCGCATGACCGCTTTCGGCTGGTCGCCATTTCCGCTGTGGGTCGACTGCCGGCATTGAAGCGTGTCGACCGAGCGACTGCTGCATCACGCACAGCGGCCATCCGGGCGCGAAGGGCCGGCGTGAGCCCGATAGCCGCCGCTCATCGTCATCGAGCGGATGACCGTGCCCGACCCAGAGCCGTCCTACCACTTCCGCGTAAGCGGACGCTCGCAACCTCCGAAGCTGACGTTCAGCAATTACCACGGTTGACGCACTTTGACGGAACTGCTCAAGACGCCCGTGCAAGCGGCCGGCTCCACATTCAGTCGGACCATCAGCGGCGGCAGGAAACAGATCTCGCCTATGTCCGTCATCGCGAGCATGAACGTGTGTGAGCTGGTGGGATCTCCTTCAAGGTTCGCAGGAAGAATTTATCCCCGAGATGCCATCGCGGGCGAGCCAACGCAATGCTCAGCGCCAGCTGCGTGATGCCGAGCGATTGTGCGACGACATTCACCCGGCGTTCCACGATCAGCTCGTTGAACACGACCAGCAGGTTCAAGTCGATGTCGCGTAGCTCCATGGGCGAACATTCACAATGGTGATTTGAAATATACTGACCATCTTATCGACGAATTTGGGCTGCATGCGCCATGATCGGCTCCGACTCACGCTCCTGGGTGACCGAACCATGAAGATCCGGATCCTCGGTGCGGGCCCCGCGGGCCTCTACTTCGCGGCGCTGATGAAGCGTCTCGACCCGTCGCACGACATCGCGATCTTCGATCGCAGCCCGCGCGACGCGACCTGGGGCTTCGGCGTGGTGTTCTCCGACCGGGCGCTCGAATTCCTGCGGGCGCGACGACGAGGCGCTGTACCAGTACCTGACGCCGCACCTGGAGAACTGGCCCAACATCACCATCGTCCACAACGACACGGCGATCCCGATCGCCGGCAACGGCTTCGCTTCCATCGGCCGCCTCGAGTTGCTGACGCTGCTGTACGACTACGTCGAGCGACTCGGCGTGAAGCTGCATTTCGACGCCGAGATCACCACGCTGGGACAGATGGGCGAAGCCGATCTCGTCGTCGGGGCGAACGGAGCATTCTCGTGGATCCGCAGCGAGAACGAGGACAGGTTCGGCACCACGACCGACTGGCGCCCGAACAAGTTCATCTGGTACGGCAGCACCAAGGCCTTCGACAGCCTGACGCTGACGTTTCGCGAGACGGACCTCGGCGTGTTCTGCGCCCATCACTACCGTTACCATCCCGACCGCAGCACGTTCCTGGTCGAGGTCGAAGCCGCCACTTGGCAGCGCGCAGGCTTCGAGTCCATGAGCCCGGACGACACGATCCGCCACTGCGAGCGAGTCTTCGCGAAGGACTTGGATGGGCATCGGATCATCTCGAACAATTCGCAGTGGCGCAATTTCCCGGCGATCTGGAACGAGCGCTGGAGCTTCGACAACGTCGTGCTGCTGGGCGACGCATTGCGCACGGCGCACTTCTCGATCGGCTCGGGCACGCGCCTGGCGATGGAGGATTCGGTCGCGTTGTTCAAGGCCTTCAGGGAGGTCGGGACGAAGGACGTCCCGGGCGCGCTGGCGCTGTTCCAGCAACAGCGCCTGCCGCCGATGAGGAAGATCTGGGAAGCGGCGAACGCGAGCCTGCGCTGGTACGAGGACATGGACCGTCTCGTGCGCACGCTTGCACCCGTCGAGTTCGCCTACAGTTACATGACGCGCACGGGTCGCGTCGATCACGCCGAAGTCAGGCGCCGGGATCCGAAGCTCGCGGCGGCCTACGAGGCATTGCACCCGGAAGTCCTTGCCTGAAGGAGATCAGATCGTGACCGACCAACTTGGGCCGCCTCGAGGACCTGCCGGCCGAATACCTGCAGGAACTGCGGGCGCAGAACACGCTGCCGCTGTGGCCGTCGCTGCGCGCGGTGCTGCCGTACGGCAGGCCGAGCCGGTCGACCCAGCCGGTGCACTGGCGCTACCTGGACATCCGGCCGCAACTCCTGCGCGCCGGCGAGCTGACGCCGATCGAGAAGGCCGAGCGCCGCGTGCTGGTCCTGTGCAACCCGGGCCTGGGGCTCGAGAGCATGAGGGCCACCGCGACCATCTACGTCGGCCTGCAGCTGATCCTGCCCGGCGAGACCGCACCCAACCACCGCCATACGCCGTCGGCGGTGCGGTTCGTCGTCGAGGGCGAGGGCGGATTCACCGTGGTCGACGGCGAGAAGCTGCCGATGGGCAAGGGGCGACCTGATTCTCACGCCGCCCGGGCTCTGGCACGAGCACGGCCACGAAGGCCGGGGGCCGGTGATCTGGCTCGACGCGCTGGACCTGCCGCTCGTCTACGGCATCGAGGCGTCGTACGCGATCGAAGGACCGCCCGCAGTCGGTCGACAAGCCGATCGGCTGGGGCGGTGCGCGCTTCCGCAACGGCGGCGTGGTGCCGTACCGCTCGCTCGACGCGCCGCGCGAGCCGTACCCGATGCTGCGTTTCCCGTGGCGCGACGTGCAGCGCGCGTTGGGCGAACTGGCGACAGTGACCCCGCGCGACGAAGCCGTGCAGCTCGCTTACGTCAACCCGGAGACCGGGCGCGAATGCCTGGCGGCGTTGGGCTTTTCGGCGCTCCAGCTGCGTCCGGGCGAGGAGCTGCGGCTGCCCCGGCGCTCCGCGTCGGCCGTCCTGCACGTGGTCGAGGGCTCGGGCACGGCCGTCGTCGACGAGGCCACGCATCGCTTCGAAACCGCCGACACGCTCGCCGTGCCGACGCACGCCGACGTGCTGCTCGCCAACGCCTCGGGCGCGGCATCGGCCTATCTGTTCGTCGTGGACGATGCGCCGCTGCAGCGCAAGCTGGGAATCTACGAAGTGCTTTCTCCACTGCACGATGAGATCACGGGAGGCGGGCGCCATGGAAGGCTTCGTCGGCTGGCCGGAGGACGTCGCGGCGCGCTACCGCGCGAGCGGCCTGTGGGAAGGGGTGACCATCGGCGAGATGTTTGCGCGCAGCGCGCGCCGCTCACCGGATAAGCTCGCCCTGGTGCACGGCGAGCAGCGACTGACCTACGCGGTGCTGCTCGCGCGCTCCGGGATCGCGCTGCCCGCTTCGCCGGTGTCGGCCTGCGACCCGGCGATCTCGTGCTGATGCAGTTGCCGAACACCGTCGAGTTCGTCGTCAGCTACCTCGCGCTCAACATGATCGGCGTCATCCCGGTGATGGCCCTGCGCGCGCACCGCCATGCCGAGGTGCGGCACTTCCTGCGCGCTTCCGGCGCGACCGCCTACCTGATACCCGATGTCGTCGGCGGCTTCGACTTCCGGGTCATGGCCAGTCAGATGCAGGCCGAGTTCCCCGCGCTGAAGCACGTGCTGGTGGCCGGCGAACCGGCACCCGGCCAATTGGCGATGGGCAGCCTGCCCGATGCGCCGGCTCCGGTCGCACGACCACGGCCGGCCGACGTGTCGACGATGCTCCTGTCGGGCGGTACCACGTCGCTGTCGAAGCTGATCCCGCGCACACACGACGATTACGTGCTCAACGCGCGCCTGTGCGGCGCCGCCGCGGGCTTCACCGATCGCACGGTGTTCATGGCCATCCTGCCGCTGGGGCACAACTACAACCTGGCGTCGCCGGGCATGCTGGGGGCGTTCTACTACGGCGGCACCGTGGTGCTCGCCTCCGGAGCGAGCGTCGACGAAGTCTTCTCGCTGGTGCAGCGGGAGCGGGTCACGGTGATCGCCGCCGTCGTGCCGCTGATCACGACGTGGCTCAACTCCGATGCGCTGTCGGCCTACGATCTGTCGTCGCTCGAGGTCGTGCAGAACGGCGGCGCGCGCCTCGCGCCGGAGCTGCGGCGCCGGCTCCGCCAGCAGCTCGGCTGCACGCCGCAGGAGATCTACGGGACGGCCGAGGGCCTGATCAACATGACGCGGCTCGACGACCCGGACGAGCTGCTGCTCGAAAGTTCCGGCGCCCCGGTATGCGACGAGGACGAGATCATGGTCATCGACGACGCCGGCAGCGAAGTGGCCGACGGCGAAGCGGGAGAGCTCGTCACCCGCGGCCCCTACACGATCCGCGGCTACTACAACGCGCCGGAGAAGAACGCCGAGGCCTTCCTGCCCGGAGGCTGGTACCGGATGGGCGACATCGTCCGCACGCCGCGGCCGCTACGTCTACACCGAGGGCCGGCGCAAGGACATGATCAACCGCGGCGGCGAGAAGATCAGCTGCGAGGAGATCGAGAACCTCATCCTCGCGCACCCGAAGGTCAAGTCCGCCGTGCTGGTGGGCATGCCCGACCCCGTATTCGGCGAGAAGGCCTGCGCGTGCGTCGTGCACGCTGCCCGGCGAGACGCTGGCCTTTGCCGACCTGATCGCGTTCCTGCGCGAAAGGCAGATCGCTTCGTTCAAGCTGCCCGAGCGGCTGGAGTTGTTCAGCGAGCTGCCGGTGAGCCCCGTCGGCAAGATTCTCAAGCGCCAATTGCGCGAGACGATTGCCGAGAGGCTGGCGCAGGAGCGTGCAGCGCATGCCAAGGCTTGACCCAACAAGTTCCCAGACCCAAGGAGGTATCGCATGCAACCTGGAGTCGCCAAACTGCCGCACCTGTTCCAGCCCGGCCGCTTCGGCCGCTTCGAGATCAAGAACCGCATCAAGTACGGCGCCTGCTGCGTCTCGAATTACAACACCCGCGACGGCTTCATCACCGAGCGCGAGATCGCGCGCATGCGCGTCATCGCCCGCACCGGCTGCGGCATCATCACCAACCAGGGCGCGTACCCCGACCCGCTCGGCGAGGGCAAGGCCTACTTCCGGCAGCTCGCGATCTTCGACGACAAGTTCCTGCCGCAGTTCGAGCGCATTGCCGCGGACATCAAGGCGCAGGGCGCCATGCCGATCCAGCAGATCCTGCACGCCGGTCGCTACGGCGGGATCGACCTCGGCTACTGCATCCAGCCCTCGGATGTGCCGCAGACGCTGCCGCACTTTCGCCCGCCCAAGGTGATGACGAAGGAAGAGATCCGCGACTGCGTTCGCCAGCACGCCGAGGCCGCGCAGCGGGCGATCCGAGCGGGCTTCGACGGCACCGAGGTGACGAGCTTCATGGGCTACCTGCTCGCCAACTTCAACTCGCGCTTCACCAACCAGCGCACCGACGAGTACGGCGGCTCGATCGAGAACCGCGGCCGGTTCATGCGCGAGCTGATCGACGGCATCAAGCAGGCGACTCCCGACAACCCGCTCGTCGTCCGCCTGAACGGCGCCGAGCTGATGGACAATTGGGGTGGCAACACCGAGGACGAGTGCTTCGAACTGATGCAGCAGGCCGTCGACGTCGGCGTGGACATGATCAGCGTGACGGTCGGCTGGCAGGAGGCGCCTGAGTCGTCGATCGGCCGCGACATCCCGCCCGGCTACTGGAATTACCTGTCCGCGCGCGCGAAGAAGATGTTCCCGAACACGCTGATCACGTTCGGCAACCGGCTTCCCGATCCGCGGATGGCGGACGAGTGCCTGCGCGACGGCGTCTTCGACTACTGGGAGGTCTGCCGGCCGCTGCTGGCCGACCCCGACTTGATCCACAAGGCGGCCGAAGACCGACTCGACGAGGTTCGCCGCTGCATCGGTTCGCTGAACTGCCTGTCGCGGCTGTTCCGCGACCTGCCCTACACGTGCACGATGAACCCGGCGCTCGGTCACGAGGTCGAGCCGGAGTATCAGGTGACGCCGGCTGCCGTGAAGAAGAAGGTGATGGTGATCGGCGCCGGGCCCGCCGGCATGGAGTGCGCGATCACCGCGGCCAAGCGCGGCCACGACGTGACCGTGTTCGACAAGGCCGACCGCATCGGCGGCAACCTCTATGCCTACGCGATGAATGATCTTGCGCGCCCCGACGACCTGCTCTCGGTGATCTCCCACTACGAGGCGGTCTCCAGAAAGCTCGGCATCGAGGTGCGGCTCAACACCGAAGTGCACGCGAAATTCATGCGCAGCGTGCTGCATCAGTACGACGTCTGCGTGATCGCGGCCGGTGCGACGCTCGACCGCACGCGCTACGCGCACATCAAAGGCGCGGAACGGATGCTCGATGGGCTGGACGTCGCGCACGGTCGCAGCAAGACGGGCCGGCGCGTCGTCATCATCGGCGGCGGCAAGCTCGGGCTGACTCTCGCCGAGTCGCTGCGCAAGCACCAGGGGGCCGAGGTGACCGTGGTCGAGTCCGGCAAGAGAATCGCCGGCGACGTCATGCCTTCGTTCAAGTGGCGCCATGCGTCCTGGGTCGAGGAACTGGGCATCACGTGCCTGACCTCGAGCTCGCTCATCGAAATCGGCGCCGATGGCGTCAGG
This sequence comes from uncultured beta proteobacterium, assembly GCA_963823215.1. Taxonomy (GTDB): domain Bacteria; phylum Pseudomonadota; class Gammaproteobacteria; order Burkholderiales; family Casimicrobiaceae; genus CAIWHR01. Next base: position 34,795 of record CAWGKT010000005.1, on the reverse strand, counting down.
CTGAGAAACGCGAAGGGCGAGGAGACCTTCGTCGGGGCGGACACCGTCGTTCAGGCCGACGCCACGGTACCGGCTCACCCGCTGTTTCATGAGTTCGAGTGGATGATCGACGAATTGCATGGCGTGGGTGACGCGCTGATTCCGCGCGGACTCGAGCAGGCGATCCAGGACGGCTATCGCCTGGGCGTGCGACTGTGACGCCGATTGCGGTCGAAGCCACGTCGGAGCGACGGTCGACCCCAGATTGCACCGTTGACCGGCTGCCGTCGCCGGAAGCTTGGCTTGCCGCCGCAGTGCACCACGGCGAGCTGTTCGCCCCGCTCGATCCCGGTGTCCGCATTGCCCTGTTGGCCCGCTCGTCGCCAACGCAGATGCTCGTTTGGGAGGCTGGCAACCCAGGGATCAATGTTCGGCTTGAGGCGTTCGCCGGTTTTGCAGCAAGCGCCGCGGACATCGTTCTGGCGGCGGACCATCAGTCGTTGCTCGAGGTTCGCTCAGCCGTCACGGGACGTTTGTTCGAGGTCCTTCGTGCCGGCATCCGCTCGGGACACGTCGTCTGTTACGTGCTCAAGCGGCGCTGCGTCCTCGAGGAGCGCGGCCTGGACGAATTGCTTGAAGCGCTCGGCTTCGCGTTTATGGGCGCGTGCCGATGATCTTCCGGAACCCCGCTGGCGCCCCTGAGCTAGCCTGCGACGAGTGCGGCTGCCGCTGGTTCGACCGCATGACCGGCACTTGCTATGAATGCGGCGTGACGGTCACTGCCGAGATGCGGGCTGAATTCTTGCGGGAGCTCGATGCATTCGCTGCACACCGTGCGCAGGTAGGTGGGGTCACGGACAAGCGGCCCCCGTGATCGTTCACTCCAGTGCTGGTCGGTGCAGTGGGAAATTGAACCAGCCGAATCACGAAATGCGGGCCCTGCCCAACGGCCGGTTCTGAGGAAATTCCGCGTCGGGCGCGTTTGGCGGCTTGTGGCCGGTTGTTGACTGTGACTGAAGGATCGCCGCAATCAACCCCACTCGGCCGCTCCGTATTTGAACGGCGAGTTCTAGGGCACGTGTCTGCAGACGCCGGCCCGGCCGGGCTCGCACTCGAGAGCGGCGCGATCCCAGTGCGCGGCGTTGGCCGCTGCCTCGTACGTGCTTTGGAGGAATGCCAGGAGCGCCGCGCCGGGGTCGGACGCCGTGCGCACAGCCTCGTAGGGTACTAAGAACTCGCGCAACGTTTCGCTATAGCTGGCGCCCACCGGCGCCACCGGTGCATCCTTGAACCCCGCGGGCTCGGGATACGCATACGAATAGAACGAGGCTTCCACGCCAGCGCCGCCCGGCCAGAAGCCTGCACTGCTCACCTCATGCGAGTACGCTTCCTGCATGACACTGGGCGTGACGCCAGGCGCCGTGCCCTCGTAGAGCGGCGCTCGCCGGCCGGAGAAGCGCGTCACCGCTAGATCGAAGCTTCCCCAGAAGAAATGCACCGGGCTCGCCTTGCCGAGGAAGCCGGTGCGGAATTGCTTGAAGACGCGATCGACCTCTAACAGCACGCGATGGAACCGGCGTGCGGCATCGCCATTGTAGGCGCGTGGCGCATGATCGCGCGAGAACGGCGTTGCGCCGGCGATCTCACATGGCAGATCTTGAATCGCCACCGTGATATCGAGATCCGCGAGCATTTGCATTGTCGCGCTCTTGAATTGCGCCACGGACTGCGACACAAGCGGGACACTTCCGCGCCGTCCGTCGCTCGTGCCGCATGTCAGCACCTGGTCGACGAAATCGAAACGCAGCTCGAAACTTGTGCCGTCGCCGGGCATCGATGACGTGGTCAGGCCGGACGTGTCGACGTAGAGCGCGACGTGCCAGCTGTGGTTGAGCCAAGGGGTCGTCGCGAGCCGTATCTTCCCGACGACTTGCGACCACAGGTGCAGCGTCGTGCACGTGTCGCGCCACGCATCGTAGGGTAAGGCGGGCCAGTGGTTTTCGTAAGGCATGTCGAACCCGATGAGCTGCCCCGAGAAACTAACCCTGCCCGGGCGGCCCCCGGCGAACCGGGCGTGGAGATCGTTTGATCCTAAGGTGATGACCTCAAGAGATACTACGCCGTCGGCTGCTCGCGACGGCCGCTCATGAGAAATTTCCCCGGCGACGCCGAACGGCGGCCATTGGCCGTACGCGCCCATTGACGAACCGTGACTGAACGGCCGGTGCCGCGGCGTTGCTGCCATTGGTGGCGTCAACCCGAACGTCAACTCAGGTCGATCTCGGCCGGTCGGAAACGGCCACTAGCTAGACATAGCCCTTTGTCGCTGAGCGCGAGGATTACAGGTGCGCCCCGGATCCGTCGACCGCAGACAAGCGCTTATTCTAGGCATGCTTATGCTTGTGATTCGTGCGTCGCGGGCTCGGTAATATTGCGAAGCCGAATTAATCCTTCAGAGGGGAAAACGCGGCAAACCAGCTGAAAATATTACCGGGCGTTTTGGCGTAGATCGTTGACTGGCGCGGCTTTCCGGGCAATGACCGGACAGTCTGTTAATCCGCAGGTCCCAGGTTCGAGCCCTGGTCGGGGAGCCAATAATCAATGGTCTATTCCGGTCACATGGGTAACGGTTTATACCGGAGACATAGGTAACACTTTCGCGGCGAACGGGTTGTCGGCGCTTGCCAGGCGACCGGTCTCGTGATCGAAGAAGCCCAAGTCGTATTCCATAAAGGTGACCAGCCAGATTTTATCGCTAACCTCCTTGATGCCGACGTTTTGGCCGGCGAAGACGGTGCTGAGATTGATCTTGCGGCGGCCGACGCAGATGCGACCGCATTGGGTGATGGTAATGGTGCGATCGTGGAACGGGTACTGAAGCTCGCTGATTCCGCGGTAGGGGCGGGGTGAGCGGCGGTAGAGCTCGGCGGGATATTTCATGTTGAGCGCCTGGTGCGGCCGCTGGTGGTTGAAACACTCGATGAAGTCATCGAACTTCGCCTGCTGCTGCAAGAAGTTGTCTGCCGCCGGTTTCGTGGCTTCTTTCTTCAACGTTAGGTGCATGCGCTCGTGGCGGCCATTCTGCTCGGGATGACCGGGTTTGATGCGTTCGATCGCGATACCGAGCCGCAGCCACCATACCGAGAGCTTACTCAAGCCAAACAGGGCGTGCGGGCTGGCGAAGGGCACGCCGTTGTCGGTGCGGATGGCAGACGGCAAACCAAATTCTTTGAAGACGCGTTCGAACACGCTGAAGGCATAGATTTCCTGGGTGGTCGACAACGCCTCACAGCTCAGTAAGTAGCGACTGGCAAAGTCGGTGATGGTGAGCGGATAACAATAACGTTTGTCAGCGAGCATGAACTCGCCTTTGTAATCGGCGCACCAGAGATCGTTAGCTTGAAGGGGCTTGGAGAGGGTAGTGCCCTGCGCCTTGTAGCGTCGTTTGCGGCCATGGCAGACCAGTCCATGGCGATCGAGCACCGCGTGCACGGTGCTGATAGCGGGAGTCGGAATATCACTGTGAAGGCGTCTCAGCTTCTCTCGAATCTTGGGCGCGCCCCAGCTCGGTCGCTCGCGCTTGAGCCGAACAATCAGCTTTTCGATTTGCAACGGCAGCTGATTCGCTTGCCGGTACGGTCGTCGACTGCGATCGGTGAGCCCCTCGAGTCCGCAGTTTTTATATCGTTGGAAGATCTTGTAGCCGGTCTTGCGCGAGACATCGAACTCGCGGCACAACGCAGCCATCTTTTCGCCATCGAGCAACCGGGCTACAAATCGAAGTCTTTCATCCATTTTGTAACACTCCTGCCATGGCATCTTGGTTTCCCCAAAATGCCGGAAGTGTTACCTATGTGTCCGGAATGAAGTGTTACCCTTGTCTCAGGAAGGGCAAATGGGTTAGGCGCGTTCGAGTGCTGGACGTCGGTAATATTCCCGGTAATATTTTTTCCTGCGCCTTACACGAAGTCGGCATTATTCAAGACGATAGAAGGCAAAGAGCGGCGGACTCTTGATCCGCAGGTGGTGCGAGGCTTACGGAGCTGAATCGCGGCGTACGCGCTTGGGAACATCAGAAGCGCAATCAGCGTTATCGAAGCACAGCGATATAGCGGACGACAAGCGGACGATCACATTCGCGCATTCGTCGTATCCTGGGTGGCAACCAGATATGTGGCCTCTATCGTTTTGATCTCGCGTTCGACGCTGTCCGAATCTTGCAAGTAGGGGAGCGGTGTCGAGCATGTATCGAGACTGATCTCGGCGCTGGTTGCAGCGCGGAGGGGGGGCGCGCAAAGTCGGTCGTCGACGCGGCATATGACGTCTGAAGAGAAGAGGACCGTGCCAGCGAATTCATCTTGAGTTGATGCTCGCGACAGGCTGGATGCGGCCACAACCAATGAGATGGACGCCCCCACCCACAACGGCATCGATGTGCCAAAGTGGAAGGGTGATCGACCACTTGAACCGAGGGACCCCGCTTGCGGCGCCGTGACGGCATACCACGCGGCGCGGAGGGTGACACCGAACTCGGCCGCCACCCGGGACATGCTCTGGTGGCGCGCTGGGGCTTCGAAGCAGCGCCCGGAAAACTCTGTATGATGTGGACCGGCGTCGCGTGTTCAGGCGCATTCAGGGCGAGGCGGCGCGCCAGTACTGTTGCGCCGTGACCCGTCCTTGGGGAAACAATCATGCCGACATTTGCACGGCGCTCATTCGTCACCGCACTTGGTGCGTCATCGGCTCCCGCTTTGGCCGGCAGGCGGCGGTCCCGGCGAAGACAGCCGGGATGTCCAGCAAAGTGTCGGGCGATGGACCATTCATCGAGAACTCGGCCATTGTGCAACCGGGCGGACGGACGGGATGTTCGACGTGTTCGACAACAGGCGCCAGATGCGACGCTTTGGCTGACGGAGTAGGGGCGAACAGAGGAGAAGACGGATGAAAACGCGATACAACCTGATAGGCGCGGCGTCGATTGCGCTGTGCGCGATGTTTGCGACGCCGGCCTCTGCGCAGCAACCGAAGCCGCAATATGGCGGCGAGCTCGTGCTGACCGGACAACTCGACAAGACAATGTTCCCTGGACGCAACACCGACGCGCAGGGCATGGATGTCTACCTCAACTCCTGCGAGACCCTGGTCGAGCTCACCGCGGATCGCGAAATCCGCCCGCTGCTCGCCGAGAGCTGGACCGCGTCCGCAGACAAGAAGACAGTGACCTTCAAGCTGCGTCAGGGCGTGCAGTTCCACGACGGAACTCCGTTCAACGCCGAGGCGGTCGCCTCGGTGTTCAACGAGGCGCTGGCCAAGAAATTCCTCTATGTGAGCCTGCTCGAAGGTCTGCAGAAAGTCGTCGCGGACAGCGAATATCAGGTCTCGTTCCAGATGTCGGCGCCCTCCGCCGCGCTCATTCCGAATCTGGCCTATCGTACGATGTGCATCTTCAGCCCAACGGCCTACAAGGCGAAGGGTGAAGAAGGGCTCGGCAGCAACATCATCGGCACCGGCCCCTTCGTCCAGACGGATTATACGAAGGGCGTTTACGCGCTGTTCAAGCGCAACGACAAGTACTGGCAGAAAGGCAAGCCCTATCTCGACAGCATCCGTATCCTGTTCGTGCCTGACGTGACCACCCGTCTGGCGATGCTGGAAAGCGGCGACGTCGATCGCGCCGCCGGCGTGCCGAGCTTCGATGTTCCACGGTTGGCGAAGGACAAGAGTATCGCCGTGCGGACGATTCCGAGCCTGCAGCAGCACTATGTCGTCATCAACAACCTGGTGAAGCCGCTCGATGATCCGAGGGTGCGCCAGGCGCTCAACTACGCGACCGACAAGGCGGGAATCGTCAAATCGGTCTTCGCCGGAACCGGCGCGACATTGTCCAAGGCGCCCACACTGTCGCCTGGCGTGTTCGGCTTCGCGGACATGCGCGAGCCGGGAAAGGATACGATCTTTCCTTTCGACCTTGCCAAGGCGCGCGGCCTGCTCAAGGACGCAGGCTACGAGGATCGCAACGGCGACGGCTTCGTCGAGGACGCCCAAGGCAAGATTCTGTCGCTGAAGCTGTACGGCCGCAAGGCCGGGCCGGGCGACTACGAAATCGCCCAATTGATCAAGACCTTCCTCGAAAAGCTCGGTATCAAGACCGAACTGACCGTGCTCGAAAGCGCGACGTTCAGCGCCGCGCTTTCGGTCGGACCGAAGGACGCGAAGTACGACCTCGCGATTCTGTCTTGGACGATCCCGACGGCCGATCCGGACGAACCCATGATGTACATGACGCACACGAAGGCGTGGAAGCCGGCGGGCGCCAATCGCATGTTCTTCTCCAATCCGGAGACGGACAGGCTGGCCGAACTCGCCCATGCCGAAAGCGATCCGGCGAAGCGGGCCGCAATCGTGCGCCAGTGGATGGCGGAGCTGCTCAAGCTCGCGCCGGTGATCTATCTTGCCGACGCTCAACCTCACTGACGCGACGCGCACCTATGTGCATGACGGCGTGTATCTGCCGGCGAACGTCTATGACGGAACCGCCGCCTGGATCGACCAGGCCGAACGCAAGCGGCAGGGGATAAACCGCTGAACGCCAAGGTCACGGCGATGCGCGCAGTGCGTGCCATGAGTGCGCACAACCACAGGCGGCGCCTGCGGCGCGCCGACAACCAGGTTCGCATGCAGATCACACGGGGCGCCCCCTGCACTTTCGGCGAAGGGGGAGCCGAAAGTTCATGGTGAGAATGATCGCCAACCGGCTGGTCTTCATGGTCGTCGCCGGGTTGCTTCTATTGACGTTCCTGTTCGGCCTGTTTCACGCAATCCCGGGCGATCCGGCGCGCTTGATCGCCGGCGACAGCGCTCCCGAAGAGCTCGTCGCCAGCATTCGCAGTGCCTACGGTCTGGATCGCCCGCTTGGCACGCAATATGCCGCCTATATGGGCAAGGTGCTCACGGGGGATTTCGGCGTCTCGAATTTCTCGCGGCAGCCGGTTCTCTCGGTGGTCGGCCCGCGCCTGTTGAACACGGCCAAGCTCGCCGCGTGGGCCATGCTGCTTGCCATGGTAGTGAGCCTGATCCTCGGCTCCATCTCGGCGATGTATTGGAGCGGCCCCCTCGACAAGGGCGTTTCGATCTTCTCGCTGATAGGCATCTGCACGCCAATCTTCGTCACCGGGATCGTCGCGATCTATTTCTTCGGCGTCTATCTGCGCTGGCTGCCGATCGGCGGCATGACGACATGGCGACACTACATCATGCCGGTGCTGATCCTGGGCTTCGCCCAGACGGCCGGATTTACGCGCATGGTGCGGGCCTGCATGATCGACGCGCTGGGCCGCGATTTCATCATCACCGCTCGCGCAAAGGGCGTGCCCGAGCGCACCATCGTATTCAAGCACGCGCTGCGCAACGCGCTCCTGCCGATCATCACCTTCTTCGGACTCGGCTTGGGCAGCATGCTCGGCGGCGCCGCCGTCGCGGAATCGATCTTCAACTGGCCGGGGCTCGGCCGGCTCATGGTGGACTCGATTCTCACCCGCGATCTGCCGCTCACCCAGGGCTGCATCTTCTTCTTCGCGATGATCTTCGTGCTGGTGAACCTGATTGTCGACCTCCTCTATCGGTGGGTGGATCCGAGGCTGGCCCATGACTGATCGAAATGCCGCTCTGAACCGGGCAAGTCGCAGATGAGCTTGCTCAAGCTCTACGCGCGGGACCGCATCGGCCTGTTCTTCGGCGTCATCTTCGTCGCCTTTTATGTCGTCGCCGTCGTCGCGCCCTGGATCGTCCCCAGCGATCCGCTGGAGACGAATCTGACCGCGGGTCTGCTGCCGCCGTCGTTCGAACACTGGCTCGGCACGGACCAGTTCGGCCGGGACACGCTGTCGCGCGTCATTCTCGCGACTCAGGTCACGCTGCAGATCACGACCGAGGCGTTGCTGTTCGCCCTTCTTTTCGGCGTCCCGATCGGCATGGCAGTCGGCTACAGCGGCGGACTCGCCGACGCCGTCGTCATGCGGCTTACCGACATGATGCTGATCTTTCCAACGATCATGATTGCGATCGTGATCGTCGTCGTCGTTGGCCCGTCGGAGAAGGGAGTCGTCATCGCGCTGGGCCTGTCGCAGCTGCCGAACTTCGTCCGGATCGCGCGCAGCGCCACGCTTTCGGTGCGCCAGGAGTCCTATGTCGAGGCGGCGATCGCGGCGGGCGCGAGTTGGCCCGCCATTCTGGCCCGCCATGTTCTGCACAACATCGCCGCACCAGTGATCGTCAAGGCGACGATCGCCTTGCCCGGCTTCGTCATCGGCGCCTCGTCGCTCAGCTATCTCGGCCTTGGCGTCCAGCCGCCGACGCCTGAATGGGGCCAGATGCTGAACGAGGCCAGGAACTTCCTGACGCGCGCGCCCTATCTGATCATCGGTCCGGCGCTGGCCCTGTCGCTGTTCGTGCTCGCGGCGAATCTGGTCGGCGACAGTCTCAACGAAGCGCTCGATCCCAAGCTGCGAAGCCGGCGCTTGCTCCCGCTCGCGTTGATGCGCCGCCGGAGAAGCGCCGCGTCATGATGGCGCTGCTCGAGGTCAAGGATCTGCGCGTCAATTTCATGACCGCGTCCGGAATCGCCCGCGCGGTCGACGGCATCGATTTCTCGATCGCGCCATCGCGCACGCTCGGCGTCGTCGGCGAAAGCGGTTGCGGCAAATCGGTGACGTCGCGCGCTATACTGCGACTCATCGAGCCGCCGGGATGGATCGATTCCGGAGAGATCATGTTTCGCGCGGCCGACGGGCCCGTCGATCTTCTCCAGCTGCCGCAAGGCGGTGCGCGGCTCAACGCGATCCGCGGCAACGAGATCGCCATGATCTTCCAGGAGCCGATGACCGCGCTCAATCCGGTTCTGACGATCGGCGACCAGATCTGCGAGGCATTGCTGCTCCATCGGAAGATATCGCGCAAGGAAGCGAAGGAGCTCGCCATCGCCGAACTGGCGGCCGTCGGCATTTCGGCGCCGCGCCAGCGGTTCGACGAATACGCGAATAACCTGTCCGGCGGCATGCGCCAGCGCGCGATGATCGCGATGGCGCTCATCTGCAATCCATCCCTGCTGATCGCCGACGAGCCGACCACCGCGCTCGATGTGACGATCCAGGCGCAGGTGCTCGATCTCATGAGCGATCTGCGCCGTGATTTCGCAGGCGCGATCATGTTCATTACGCATGACCTCGGCGTCATTGCGCAAACCGCCGACGACGTCATCATCATGTATCGTGGCGCGATCGTGGAACAGGCGCCGGTGCGCGACATCTTCCGCTCGCCGCTGCATCCCTACACGAAGGGGCTTCTGCGATCCGTTCCCTCGATAACCAGCCGCTCGACCGGCCGCCTCGAGACCATCGAAGGATCGGTGCCGCGGCCGACCGAAGTCCTCGCGGGCTGCGCCTTTGCGCCGCGGTGCGCGCACGCCATGCCGGTCTGCCGCACGTCCGTTCCCGCTCCCACCGAAGTCGCCAAGTATCGAAAGGTCGCATGCTTTCTTCACCATTCGATCGTCAGAGAGACGGACCTTGCTGCCTGACGATGTGCTCCTCGAAGCACGCGGGCTGCGGAAACATTTCCCGATCCGCAAGGGTTGGCTCCAGCGCGTCGTCGGGCACGCCAAAGCCGTCGACGGCGTCGATCTTTCGGTCAAGCGGGGTGAAACGTTGGGTCTGGTCGGCGAGAGCGGCTGCGGCAAGAGCACGACCGGCCGCGCGCTCATGCGTTTGTTGCAGCCGACAGCCGGAGAGATCCGGTTCCGCAGTCGCGCGCTGGCCAAGGACGGCGGACTTCGGCACCATGGTCGATGTCGCCACCTTGAAGCGAAGCGACGTGAAAGCGCTGCGTCAGGACATGCAGATCATCTTTCAGGATCCCTACTCGTCGCTGGACCCGCGGATGCCGATCGGCGATATCGTGGCGGAGCCGCTTCGGGTGCAAGGCGTCATGAATCGCGGCGCGCGCCAGGATCGAGTGGCGGATCTGCTGAAAGCCGTCGGCCTCGCGAGCGAGCACGCAAAGCGCTTCCCGCATGAATTGTCCGGCGGCCAGCGGCAACGGATCGGCATCGCGCGGGCGCTCGCGCTCAACCCAAGCTTCATCGTCGCAGACGAACCGGTGTCGGCGCTCGATGTGTCGACCCAGGCGCAGGTGGTGAACCTGCTCCAGGATCTGCAGGCAGAGCTCGGCCTGGCCTACCTCTTCATCGCGCACGACCTTTCGGTGGTGCGGCATATCAGCGATCGCGTCGCAGTCATGTATCTGGGCAAGATCGTCGAGATTGCCGATGTTGACGATCTGTTTCTGAATCCGAGACACCCGTATACCGAGGCGCTGCTGTCCGCGGTCCCTGTTGCCGATCCGGATTTCGTCGGGACGCGCATTCGCCTCAAAGGAGACGCCCCCAGCCCCATGTCCCCTCCCCCCGGCTGTCCGTTCCACCCGCGCTGCGCCTACGCGACCGCGCAATGCAGCGCCGAAGCGCCGACGATGCGCCAGGTCGCGCCCGGGCACGACGCGAGCTGTCACCGCGTCGCCGAATTGAACCTGCGCGGCGTCGACGCGCTGCGGGGGTAGCCGGCGCGGCGTCGACTGCGGATCCTCCGGCGCGGAACATCTCGGCGCCGGCCGCCGCCGCCAAGTGCTCGGGGCAGACCCCGACCCGATTCACCGTGACCTCGCTCGCACGGCGCGAGCACTACAACGCGGCATAGTTGTAGAGCAAGTCCACGTAGAACTTCTCCGTGTCCGCCAGGCCCGCCACCTTGCCGTCACCCGCGATGACGTAGAACTCGTTGCTGGTGGCCATGCCGTCCCCGTATCCCGGTCCGGCGCCCCGCAGGGCCGGGATCCCCAGCGCCTTGGGCACGTGGGCCCACGGGCCGCCGAAGGCCACCATCGGCCAGACTACCGGGGGATACCCATAGGCCTCCAGCGTCTCAAGTGTGGCTCGCACCACGTCCGCGCGAGGATCCGTCTGCCCCCAGTTGTACGCGCCGTGCACGTGCACGCGAATATCGCCGAACCCCTGGCGCTCGAGGTGCGCCCTCAGGCGGCGAAGCACTTCCTGCGCGTCCAGATCGGTGATCAGGCGGATATCGAGCGTCGCGACCGCCTGATGGGGCAAGAGGAAGGACTTGCTGCCGGGACCGATGTAGCCGCTCCGCAAGCCGCTGATGTTGACGGACGGCGCGTAGAGGTACTCATCCAGCACGTCTCGCCCACTGAGGTCGCGTTTGAATACTTTCACGGGTGTACCGGCAGACAGACCCGGTATGACCGTATTGGGATCGCGGTCCATGAACCGGCGGTGCAGCCGGTCCAGCAGCGCGCCTTCCTCGGCACCGACGTCCTTGCGGCCATCGAAGAGCGGCTCCAGCCCGTCCACGACCAGGCGCTGGCCCTCCCGATCCGTGAGCGTCGCAAGGGCGTGGATCAGGCGCCAGGCGGGACTGTCCACGACCGCATTGGTGGCACTGTGCACCGGGGCACTGGGGCCGCGCCCCCACGCGTCGCCGCTGGCCTCCAGCTCCAGATAGAGCAGCCCCTTGTACCCGAGGACGACGGACACTTCGCCCTGGGCATTTTGCGACGCGCCGGGACTGAAGAGGGCGTCCGCTTCCCGCAACTGCTCCCGATACGCCTCGGCGAGCTGCAGGTAATTGCAGCTTCCAAGAATCTCCGCCCCTTCGATCAGGAACAGGACGTTAACGGGCAGCTTCCCTTCCACGGCTTTGATGGCCTGCAAGGCGTTCAGCCACGCCTGCAACGGACCCTTCAGACCCCGGGCGCCGCGGCCCACGATTACACGCTTGTATGGTGGCATCTCGACGAGCTCGGCGCCGAAGGGCGGCCAATCCCATCGCTCGTGGCCGACGGGTCGGACATCATAGTGCGAGTAATACAGGATCGTCTTCCTGGCGCCACTGTCCAGGCGCGCCCAGACTCCAGGGTAAGCGTCCCCCACGTCGATCAGCGCGGTCTCCTGGCAGCCCAGCTCGGCAAGATGCCGCCGCACCAATTCGGCGCACTCCCGCAGTCCCTGATTCTCCAGGCTGATGCTCGGCTGGCGCACGAGGTCCTGGATCTTTCTGACGTGGGAATCCAGGTGCGCCTCGATGTACCGGAAGATCGTGTCTCGACTCATGGGTTGCGGTTCGCAAAGGCTCGATCGCCAATTGTCGTTTCCATTCGGTTCATGCACTCTGTCAGCGTCGAGCGCGGACCCCCGATCCGGCGCCACGAAATTGCCGGACGAGGCGCTGGCGCGGAAGTCTGGCAAGCCGTAACCCGGCCTCAAGCCACCCGCCGCAACCATCGGCTCGCGCGTTGTCGGCTAGGGACGTTGCCCAATGACCACGATCTCCTTGTAGAGTTTGTCGCCCCAGGCTTTTTGTCCGAGTTCGTCACGCACCGATTGCGTCGCCTTTACGAAGTCGGCCTTGTCCGGGTAGGTGATCAGGATGCCCGATTGCTTCATCTTGGCCAGCAACTCGTCCTGCTGCTTCGGCAGGATCTGCTCGACCACCGCCTCGGACGCGCGCTGCGCGTTGAGCACCATATCCTTCTCCTGCGCGCTCAACTTGGACCAGAACGGCATTCCGACCATCACATAGGCCGGCTTCTTGATGTAGTCGACGATGGCGATGCTCTTCTGCACTTCATAGAATTTCTGCGCGTAGATCGTCTCGATCGGATTCTCCTGACCGTCGACCGTGCCGGCTTGCAGTGCCGTATAGACTTCGCCGAAGGCCATCGGCGTCGGCCGCGCACCGAAGGCGACGAACGACTTGACGTAATAATCGAGCTCCGGAACGCGAATCTTCAGCGATTTCAGGTCGTCCAGCTTGTTGATTGGCCGGTTGGCCGAGATTTGGCGGGGGCTGCGGTTGAGGAACCCGATGATGCGAACCTTCGATTTCGCCGCCAATTCTTCATTCCATTGCTGGCCGATCGGGCTCTCGATCACCGAAACGTAGTTCTTCACGTTGTTCATCAGGTAGGGAAGGGCGAGATACTCGATCTGCTTCATGCCCGCCCAACCGCTCGCGAAAACCTGAGTCGTGCCCAGTGCGAGCTGCTCGGCCTGCTCGGCCTCGGTGCCCAGCACATCGCCCGGGAACAGGGTTACCTTGAACGCACCGTTGCTGCTCTTTTCCAGCACTTCCTTGAACTTCTCGGCAGCCGTGTACTGCGCTTCCCCCGGCTTGGCCCATAGGCCGTAACGAACTTCGGTCGCGGCTTGTGCCGATAGCGCAGCCGCACAGAACACACCAACGCCGATTGCCGATGCCAGGAACGATTGCGCTTTCATGCCGAGTTCTCCTTTGTCCCAGTGGATGCTTCCGAGGACGTTGCCCGATCGAAATGCCGCAAGAACCCGACGGTGAAATCAACGATGTAGTCGACGATCTTGGCGCCGATTTCGGCCGAGGCAAGGCCGGGGTTGCCGCTGACGATCCCGCTGTCGGTGATCTCGTCGACATCGAGCGGGATATTGACGTCGACGTTTTGAAATTTTACGGCGTTCAGGGCTGACGTCGGCAGCGCCCAGACCTGCTTTTTCGCCATCGAGCCGACAAGATCCAGCCGGAGCTTCTCGGGATAGAAGTACATGCATACCGAAGTCAGCGGATCGGCGCCATGGCCCGACGCTTCGCCCGCCTTGTCGCCGTAGATCTCCTTCAGCTTTTCAGGGGTCATCAGCCGCCAGACATTCAGGCACGGGATCATGACACCTGTCCGCTGCTTGATCAATCGGATGGTCTGGTCGATGACCGGATAGTTGCCGCTATGGCCGTTGAAGATGACCAGGCGCTTGATCCCATGGACAATGAATCCGTTGCAGATGTCCTCGAGCAGCATGGCGAAGGTCTCCGCCCGCAACTGAATTCCGCCCGGCACGGGGCGGAAATAGTCGGCATAGCCGAAGGGTATGATCGGCGCGGCGATCGCGCCCGATTTCGCAGCGACCAGCTCGGCAATCCGGTCGGTCAGCATGTAGTCGCCCATTGGCGCGTGCGGGCCCTGTTCTTCCTGAGAGCCGAACGGCAGCAGGATGATCGGGTTCTTTGGCACAAGATTCCTGAACTCGACCCAGGTCAGATCCTTCAGCAGCGGCACCTTCGCCATATTTGACTCCAGGACTGTGATCTATTTGAAGACCAGGTTGGGGACGTAGAGGGTTAGCCACGGGACATAGGCGATCAGCAGGGTCGCGGCAACAAGCGGGATATAGAACGGGAAAGTCGCGCGGATGAGCCGCGCGAACGATATCTGCGCGATGTCCTGCGCGACGAAGAGCAGCACACCGACCGGCGGCGTACCGCCGCCGATGATCAGTACGAAGACCATCAAGACGCCAAAATGCACCGGATCGATGCCGAACTGGACCACCACCGGCACCAGGATTGGGGTCAGTACGATGAGCGCGGCCGACTCGATCATGAACAACCCGACGATCAGAAGAAGAACGACGATGAGCGCGAGAACGACATTGGCGTTGTCGGTGAAGCCGACCATGTATCCGACGATAGCCTGGGGAACCTGCTCGCGGCCGACGACCCAGCTGAACGCTGCCGCCACGGCAATGATGATCAGAACACGGCCGGCGGCGAAACTGACCCGCTGGAAAGTCTGCCACGCTTCACGGATCGACAGGCTGCGGTAGACAAAGAATCCGAGTCCCAGGGCATAGAGCACAGACACGCCGGCGGCTTCGGTCGGCGTAAAGATGCCGCTGAGAATGCCGCCGGCGATGATCACGGGAAACAGGACTGCCGCCATCCCGCGCCATGTCGCCAGCGCGATCTCGCCCGCTCCCGCGCGCCTGAAGCGCGGATAGCGATGGTGACGCGCCACCACGTAGACAAACACCATCTCGGTCAGGCCGATCACGATGCCCGGGACAATGCCACCGAGCAGCAGCTTGCCGATCGAGACATTGGCGATCGCGCCATAAATGACCAGCGCGATGCTCGGCGGGATGATCGGCCCGATCATCGCGGAGCACACCGTAACCGCGGCGGCGAAAGCGGGATCGTAACCTTCCTTCTTCATCGCGGGGATAAGCACCGACCCGAGAGCCGCGGTTTCTGCCGTCGCGGAGCCGGAGATGCCAGCGAAGATCATGCCGGACACGATGGTGACCTGCGCCAGGCCGCCGTGAAAATGCCCCACCAGCGCCTTGGCAAGCGCGATGATACGGTCGGTCAGGCGGCAAGCGTTCATCAGCTCTCCCGCGAGATAGAAGAGCGGGATCGCGAGGATGAGGAACGAGTTCACCGCGTTCGTCATGCGCTGCGGCAGGATCGAAAGGCTGATGTCGGCGATCCAGAGATAGGCGACCGTCGCAGCACCCATCGCGAAGGCGATCGGCATGCCGATGAGCATCAAGGTAACCAGAAGACCAAGAACCGTGCTGATCAGCACAATTGACCTCTGCTACATCGTATCGACGATTTCAATGCCGCCTTCATCGCGGCGTCGTGGCGCGCGCTTCACCAGATAGAGCCAACGCAGGCTTAACGTGGCAACGATCAGAACACCGCCAACTGCCGCAGGCGCGCGATACCAGGCCAGAGAGATGTCCAACGCTCCCGCGGACTGCGAACGCGCCAGCGCGATGAGCGGCAGGCTGAACCAGGCGAGAAGAGCCGCAAAACACAGAGCGCAGGCGATGTTCAATGCACGCACAACGAATTGCAGCCACGCGGGCATGGCGGCGAAAAAAGTGTCGACGCAGAGGTGCGTGCCATCATACGTGACGACAGCCGCGGTGATGAAGGTCATCCAGACGAGCAGAAGGCGCGCTACTTCATCGCTCCAAACGAGCGGATCGTTCAGAGCGAATCGGCAAACGACCTGCGCGATTGTCAGGACCACTATAAGCAGGAAGATCAGGCCGGAGATCCACCGAAGCGGCGCGATCCAGTCCACTACACCGGCCCGTGACGCTTTCATGGCACCTTCGTTCCTTTGCAGATGCCGGGCCAATGCGTCCGGTCGTGCCCGCGGCTTGCGGCAACGTCGCGGCGGCGCCTTGGTGTAGCATGCGAGCCGTGGTGCATTTGAACGTTCATCGCCACTGCGTCCTTTGCAATCTACTCGCCCATGCCATTGCCGCGATTGTATCGGGCAAATTCGACATGTGTTGTTTTTTTCGAGGTGCGTGGCTTGCGACGCGCCAAAACCGCCTACGCGTTGATCGCCTCCTGACCCGGGGCAGGAAAGCCGAACAATGAACCTCATGCCGCAGGTGGTTTTCATCGCGACGCCGCTCGAGCCGGACCTTGTGGCGCGTATCCGCTCCGTGGCGCCGGACCGCGTCGAGGTGATCGCCGAGCCTGATCTTTGGCCGCCGCGGCGCTACGTGGCCGACCACAAGGGCCCGGAGTCCTTCGTCCGTACGGCCGAGCAGGAGGCACGCTGGCGCCGGCATCTGGCACGTGCCGAGGTGCTGTGGGACTTTCCGCCTCCTACGGCCGATGGCGGCGGCATGTCGCTGGCGCCCAATGTCAAATGGGTACAGACCACCAGCTCGGGGGTCGGCCAGATGGTCAAGCAGCTTGGCCACCAGGACTCGGACCTTCTGGTCACCATCGCCAAGGGCGTTCACGCCGGTCCGCTGGCGGAGTTCGTCTTCCTGGCGCTGCTGGCTCACGTCAAACGATTGGATTACCTCCAGCGGGAGCAACGCGCACATCGCTGGGAACGGTATTGCACCGACGAGCTGGCCGGCAAGACGCTGGCGGTGATCGGCGCGGGCCAGGTTGGCGAACGAATCGCCGCCATCGGCCGCGGCTTCGGCATGCGTGTCGTGGCGAGCGTCCGCAACGCGATCAGCGGCCGGGCTGCCGCCATACGTGTGGATGCCGTTTACCCGCCCAGCGGTCTGCACGCAATGCTCGCCGAGGCGGACGCCGTAGTGCTGATCGCTCCGCACACGCCGGAAACGGAGAACATGATCAATCGTGCCTCCTTCGCCGCGATGAAAGATGGCGTTGCGTTCGTGAACATCGGTCGCGGCCAGACGGTCGACGAGACCGCCCTGATCGCAGCGCTCCGCTCCGGCAAGGTTGCATTTGCCGCGCTGGACGTCTGCGCCGTCGAGCCGCTGCCGGCCGACAGTCCACTTTGGGACATGCCGAACGTGCTCATCAGTCCGCATTCCGCGAGCACCGTTGGTCGCGAGAACGAGCTTATCGCCGAGATCTTCTGCCACAACTTGCGCTGCTACCTGGACGGCCGCCTCGAGGCCATGCGCAACATCCTGGACAAGGCGCGGATGTACTGAGCGGGCGGCCTGGAAGTGCTGGACGAGGCGCTGGCCCGGTAGTCCGGCAAGCCGTGCAGCGGCTTGACTACCCCAGCAGACTGAGCACGGCGCGGGTCATCACCTTCATGCCAAGCGGGATGAACTGCTCGTTCAACTGAAAGTCGGCGCGATGGATGGCGGTGTTGAGGCCGTCGATCTGCGAACCGATGCGCAGATGAGCCGAAGGCACGCGCTCGGCGAACCAGGCAAAGTCCTCGCTGCCCATGCTTGGATGCGGCATTTCGACGACGTTGGCGGCTCCTAGTGTTTCACGCGCGGCATTCAGCACGCGAGCCATCGTCGGCTTGTCGTTGCGCAGAACCGGCACCAGCTTCGTCCATTTGAGCTCGTAGTCGAGGCGCATTCCGACCTTCAGCCCTTCCAGAATGCGTCGCACGGCGGCCTCGATCTTCGCGGCGGTCTCGGCTTCCAGCGTGCGAACCGAGGCATTCAACTCGACCGATGGCGCGATGATGTTTCGTGCGGTCCCGCCGGCAATGCGGCCGATGGTCACGACGGCCGAGCTGATCGGCGCGATCTCGCGGCTGACGATCGTTTGCAACTGATTGACGAACTGCGCTGCTCCGACGATCGCGTCGACGGCGAGATGCGGATGCGCACCGTGCCCGCCGACTCCCTGGATCGTCACGTCGAATGCGTCGGACGACGCCATCACCGCGTCGGGATGCCAGCCCACGGAGCCGGTGCGTAGCTGCGGCCAGTTGTGGAAACCCAGAATCGCGTCAGGCACGGGATCCGCCAGCGCGCCGGCTTCCAGCATCGCCGCCGCGCCGGCCAGCGTCTCCTCGGCGGGCTGAAAGACGAACATCACGCGTCCGGCAAGCTCGTCGCGCATTTCGGAAAGCAGCGCGGCGACGCCGAGGACGATTGCCGTGTGCGCATCGTGTCCGCAGGCGTGCATCCTTCCTGGAACCTTGGAGGCGAACGGCAACCCAATCGGCTCGTTGATCGGCAGCGCATCCATGTCGGCACGGATTGCGATGGTCGGCCCCGGTTTGCCGCCCTGCAACAGCGCGACGATCCCGGTCTTGCCAACGCCCGTTCGACAGGCGATGCCGAGTCGCGACAGGAACTCCTGGACTCGCGTTGCAGTCTCGATTTCCTCGAAGGCCAGCTCTGGGTGCTCGTGGATCCTGCGGCGCAGAGCGATGATCTCGTCGCACCAACGATCGGACGCTTGCGCTATTCCGTCGAACATGTTCATCTTGATTCCCTTTTGCTCGAGTTTAGCCATCGGAGCGCGGACCGACAAGGTCAAAACCGGCGCCTGCATTTGGCAGTGGGGGTAGTCCCGACGACCACCATGTGTCCTACCCGCTCCGCCAGCGCCAGGCCAAGCTGCCGGATCCGTGCCGCGGCTACCATCAGTGGGCCGCCCGTCAATGTCGCAGGTGGCAACCTTGGAATGCCGCGGCGATGAGCGCGACTCGAAAAGCAACACCGTGGGTTGGGGTTTTCGGGAGCGAGCGCGGAAGGTTGTTTGCCGCCGTAGGCTGCCTCAGCGGAGATTCGACCTGACAGGCACTATTGGATGGCGTCGAGGTACGCTCCGTTCAATGACCGCGCTCGGTCGGCAACAGCCTGGCGCTCATGCTCATGCGCATGCGTCGATCAGGACCTGCATCGTGTCGAAAGACATCGGGTGGCGTCCATTCTCGACATCGTGGATCAATGACACGAGCGCGCGGAGGACGGGCGTGTCCACGCCCACCTCCTGCCCCAGTTGCGCGATGATGCCGATCTGCGGATCGACCTCCGTCCTGCGCTTGCGAACCACGAGGTCGCGCCAGATGCCGGTGTGGGTCTTGGCGGAATGCCGATTGTATTCGGCGAGAGCCGCGATCGCTGCGCGCGACACCGATTCGGGAGCCCCCGCCACGAATGCGGTCAGATCGAAGCCGTTGAAGCCGACAGGCTTCACGTTCCGTGCGCGCGCCAGCGCCATCACTTCGCGGCCGAGACGATCGAAGACCGCGAATCGCGCCGGATCGGAAAAATTCTCGGTCATCGAATCGTTCGTCAGCGCGTTGGCGAACAGCATCGAACCGTAAACCAGCTCGCCCCACAGGTAGCCCCAGATGTTGTCGGTGAGGATTGCTTCCGGTTCTCGCCGGCATACCGCGCAATGACAATCTCGTTGAGACCGTTCTGCGCCGAAAGAATGCAGCCGTCGGGCGCGAGATGCGGCAGTAGACCGGCAAGCGCCGACTCGGTGGCGTGCGCTTTCACCGCAAGCACGATCGACGAATAGACGCCGTCGAGCTCGTCCGGTGTGGCCGCCGGCACGATCTGCGTGAAGTTCTCGACCGGTCCCTCGATGCAAAGTCCAGTGGTGCCGCAGGCTTCGACGTGCTCGCGGACGATGTCGACCAGCAGCACCGGTATGCCGGCGCGCGCCCAGTAGGCGGCGAGGGTGACGCCAATCGCACCGCCGCCCCAAACGATGATCGGCTCTTTCAATCGCCGCCTTGCTCATGTGCCGCTGCCGGAAAGGTGCGCGACGCAGGCGACCTCGCCGTGTGTGGCAACATGCAATTCACCGGAAGGGAGTACCCATCCGCGATGCATCCCCAGCGTGTTGAATGGCGCGGCGATGTTGCCGCCCGCATCGACGGCGACGATGCCGGCACCGATGCCGTGGCTGCCGATGCGATCGAACACGACTGTTCGTGTCGCCTCCGCCAGCGACAGCCCCTCGTACGCGATGAGCGACGCGACTTCGTGGCCGGCAACGTGACGGATGAAGAACTCGCCCTTGCCGGTGCCCGACACGGCGCAGACACCGTTCCTTGCGTAGGTTCCGGCATCGATGATCGGACTGTCGCCGGCCCGAAGCGCGGCGCCTTCCATCATCGCGGCGTCGAGTTCGCGCTCGGAGTCCGTGTTGAGCGCGGCGCCATGACCGGCATTGAAATGGGGCGAGTCCTCGAGGGCGACGACCGTCGCCTCGACCGCTGTTCCGCCCTGCGCCAGGATCGTCCATCCCGCGCGCAGCGCATCAGCGATGTGGCGCTTGGCCTCGGCCCATTCCTCCGGCGGGAGATCCTCTTTCGGCAGCGTTCCACACCCGCCGTGCAACGCAAGCGCGAGCGCAGACATGGCGTCGATCGATCAACCTCAAGGGGTCCGTGCTCGTGCCGCCGCTCAATTCGCCTGTACGCGCGGCACCATGCGCGGTATTGTCGCATAAACTCATGGTTGAGTTGAAACCTGTGGCCGGATCGAACGCCGATGTCCCGGCGACCAAAGGAGACAACGAAATGAGCATAGCCAGCATGAACTGGATGCAGGTCGAAGACCGGGTCCGTCGCGACGACCGCTGCGTTCTGCCGATCGGCAGCGTCGAGCAGCACGGGTATCTCAGCCTTTGCGTCGACATGATCCTCGCCGAACGCGTTGCGGTCGAAGCCGCGAAGCCGTTGGGCGTTCCGGTCTTTCCCGCCGTGCCGTACGGCGTGACGCCGAGTTTCGTCGACTTTCCTGGAACCGTCAGTTTGAAGCTGACGACGTATGTCGCGTTGATCGGCGACATTCTGGAAAGCTTGTACCGATCGGGATTCCGCCGCATCGTCGTGGTCAACGGCCACGGTGGGAACGGTCCGATCGCGAGCTTTTTCGCCGAATGGATGGGCGTGCGCCGCGACGCCTGCGTGAAATTCCACGAATGGTGGAAGGCGCCGCTGACCTGGGAAAAGGTGATGTCGATCGATACCGCGGCCTCGCATGCGTCGTGGATGGAAAATTTTCCATGGACGCGAATTCCCGGCGTCGTGATGCCGCCCGGCGCGAAGGAGGAACTCGATCGCGCGCCCTATGCGCTCGAAAATCCCGCGGGACGCCGGCGGATGCTGGGGGACGGAAACTTCCACGGGCTCTATGAGCGCTCCGACGCCGAGATGCTCGCGCTCTGGGAGGTGGCGGTAGCGGAGACGCGGGCCATCATCGCCGACGACTGGCGAGCCGCCAAGGCCTGAACAGCGAAGGCGATTACGAAGGGAGCGACGTGACCCGATACCTGGGGCGACGACTCGTCCATCTCATCTTCGTGCTGATCGGCGTCAGCATCGTCGTCTTCCTGACGATGCACGTGCTGCCGGGCGACGTGGCCACGCTCCTGCTCGGCGACCGGGCGACGGCCGAACAGCTCGAGAACTTGCGCCGCCAGCTCGGCCTCGACCAGCCGATCTACGTGCAATTCCTGCGCTTTGCGTCGGACGCGCTGCACGGCGATTTCGGCACGTCGCTGCGCAGCAACCATCCCGCGTTCGACGATGTCTGGAACGCCTTTCCGGTCACAATGCAGCTGTCGCTCGCGGCCCTCCTGGTCGCCGTCGCCATCGGAGTGCCTGCCGGCGTCCTGGCCGCGCTCCGGCCGTTGTCACGCTTCGACAACATCGTCATGACCGTGTCGCTGTTCGGTGTCTCGATGCCGATCTTCTGGCTCGGGCTGATGCTGATCCTGGTCTTCGGCGCCTATCTCGACTGGCTGCCGATCGGCGGCGTGATGCCGATCGGCGTGGACGTTGTGCGCGTGACCGGCATGTCGGTCGTCGACAGCCTGCTCGAGCGGCGATGGGACCACGTGCTCACCAGCCTGCGGCACCTTGCATTGCCGGCGCTGACGCTTGGCATGGTGCCGCTGGCGTTGATCACGCGAATCACTCGCTCGGAGATGCTGTCGATGCGTGCCAACGACCACGTGCGCACAGCCAGGGCCAAGGGCCTGTCGGAGTCGCGCGTGGTGCTGAAACACATGCTGCGCAATGCGCTCATTCCGGTCGTCACCGTGATCGGCCTGCAGGTCGGGCTGCTGCTTTCCGGCGCGGTGCTGACCGAGACGATCTATTCGCTGCCGGGCATCGGCCGGCTCATGGTCAACGCGATCTTCGACCGTGACTACCCCGTCGTGCAGGCAGCCGCGCTGCTCGCGGCCTTCGTCTTCGTCGTCGCCAATCTCGTGGTCGATCTCAGCTACGCCTATCTCGATCCGCGGATTCGCTACCGATGAGCGCGGTCGAGATCGCGCTGCCCGCGCGTGGCCTGAGTGCCAGCAGCGCCATCCGCCTGCTGCGGCGACCGATGGCGCGGCTGGGGGCCGTCATCGTCGCTGCCTTTCTGCTGCTGACCGTGATGGCCCCGCTGCTCGCCCCTTACGATCCCTACAATCAGGATCTCGCCGCCACGCTGACCGCGCCCTCCTGGGCCCATCCGTTCGGCACGGACCAGTACGGCCGCGACGTGTTGAGCCGAGTCATGTACGGCTCGCGAACGGCGCTGCTGTCGATCCTCGTGGTCGACTGCATCGCGCTCGTTGTCGGCAGCGCGCTCGGACTCGTCGCGGGCTACTGGGGCGGACGCGTCGATTCGTTGATCATGCGGGTCGTCGACGTGCTCCTCGCCTTTCCTTATCTGCTGCTGGCAATGATCATCGTCGCAGCACTCGGTCCGAGCCTGATGAACTCGATGATCGCCATCGGCATCGTCTACACGCCGCAATATGCCCGGCTGATCCGCGGCCAAGTGCTCTCCGTCAAGACCACCGAGTTCGTGCTGGCGGCGCAGGCGATCGGCAGCAACCGGTTGAGGGTCATGCTGCGCCACATCCTGCCCAACAGCTTCACGCCGAGCCTCGTGATGGCGACGATGCAGGCGGGCTCGGTCGTGGTCGAGACGGCCGGTCTCTCCTTCCTTGGCTTGGGTGCGCAACCGCCCTCGCCGGACTGGGGCGCGGTCCTCGCCGATGGGCACAGCTATTTCTTGAGCTCATGGTGGATCGCGACCTTCCCGGGCCTCGCCATTTTCGCCGTGGTCATCGGCTTCAATCTTCTCGGCGATGCGTTGCGCGATCTCTTCGACCCACGCCGGCGCAAGGAATGAGCGCCAGCGCGAGCGGGCACGGCGAAGCGACGCACGTCGCGGGCTCGCGTCTCCTCGACGTCGAGAACCTGCGGGTCGAGTTTCAGACCGAAGAGGGCGCGCTGACCGCGGTCGGCGGTGTTTCGTTCCACGTCGATCGCGGCGAGACGGTAGTGCTGGTCGGCGAATCCGGCTCGGGCAAGTCGGTCACGAGCCTCGCCATCATGCGCCTGATCGAAGATCCGCCTGGCCGCATCACGTCCGGCGCGGTCCGGCTTACCCGGCGCAATGGGACGAACCAGGACCTGGCGAAATTGGATGCCGAGTCGATGTGCCAGATTCGCGGCAACGAGATCGCGATGATCTTCCAGGAGCCGATGACTTCACTCAATCCGGTCTACACCATCGGCGACCAGATCATCGAGGCCATCACGCGGCACCAAGGCGAGAGCGGCCAAGCAGCCGTCGCCCGCGCCGTCGAGATGCTCACGCTGCTCGGCATCCCCGAGCCGGAACACCGGATGCGCAGCTACCCGCACCAGATTTCCGGCGGCATGCGCCAGCGCGTCATGATCGCCATGGCGCTGTCGTGCAACCCCTCGCTGCTCATCGCCGACGAGCCGACCACGGCGCTTGACGTCACGATCCAGGCGCAGATCCTCGACCTGATCAAGCGGCTGCAGCGCCAGCTCGGCATGGCGATGATTTTCATCACGCACAATCTCGGCGTCGCCGCCGAGATCGCCGACCGCGTCATCGTGATGTATGCCGGGCGCATTGTCGAGGAGGGGCCGGTGCGTGCGATCTTCCGCGAGCCGCGCATGCCCTACACGATCGGCCTGCTCAACTCGGTGCCGCGCCTCGGAATGGACCACAGCGCCGAGAACGCGCTCGCCACCGTACCCGGCAATGTGCCGAACCCGCGCAGCCTGCCGCCGGGCTGCGCCTTCCACCCCCGCTGCGCCTACTTCAAGTCCGGGTTATGCGACAACGAAGTCCCGCCGCTCGAGAGCACGGGGAAGGACGGCCGCGTTCGCTGTTTCAGGTGGCGCGAAATCGCCGGCATCCGATCGACGGAGCGTCGAGAATGAGCGGCGATGTCCCGTTGCTCGAAGTCCGCGGCCTCAGGAAGTGGTTCGAGGTCGAGCGCGGCTTCTTCGCCGGCGGAGGCGCGCACGTCAAGGCAGTCGACGATGTGTCGTTCGCGATCCCCGCCGGCGAGGTGCTCGGGCTCGTCGGCGAATCGGGCTCGGGCAAGACCACCGTCGGGCGCACCATCCTGCGCCTTTACGATCCGACAGCAGGTGCCATCCTGTTCAAGGGCACCGACATCGCCACGCTGGCGCCATCGGCGCTCACGGACTTCCGCCGCCAGGCGCAGCCGATCTTTCAGGATCCCGTCGCCTCGCTCAATCCGCGGATGCGGGTCGAGGACATCGTCGCCGAGCCGCTGATCGTGCATGGCGTTGGCGGCAACCGCGCGCGCCGCCGCGAACGCGTCGCCGAACTTCTCGGCCTTGTCGGACTCTCGGTCGAGCACATGGGTCGCTATCCGCACGAATTCTCGGGAGGCCAGCGCCAGCGCATCGGCATCGCCCGCGCGCTGGCCGTGCGCCCGGAATTCATCGTCGCCGACGAGCCGGTCTCGTCCCTCGACGTGTCGATCCAGGCGCAGGTAGTAAATCTCCTCTACTCGCTCAAACAAAAGCTGGGCCTGACGCTGCTGTTCATTGCGCATGACCTCGCCGTCGTCGAATACATCTCCGACCGCATCATCGTCATGTATCTCGGCCGGATCATGGAGGACGCGCCGGCGAAAGCGCTCGTCCGCGCGCCAAAGCATCCCTATACGGAGGCGCTGTTATCGGCCGTTCCGGTCCCGGATCCCGATCGCAAGGGCCGGCGCATCGTGCTCCAGGGCGATATCCCGAGTCCGATCAATCCGCCGTCCGGCTGCGTGTTTCGGACGCGCTGTCCCTACGCCCTGCCCGATTGCGCCGGGCCAGTGCCGGAACTGCGCCAAGTCGCGCCGGGCCATCGCAAAGCCTGCATCCGCGACGACATTCTCTAGCCGAACCGATTCAGCGGCGGCTCACTTCTCGAGCGACACCTTATCCATGTCGAGCAGCATCTACTTCTCTAGCGACACCTTCTCCATATCGAGCAGCATTTGCGTCGGATTGAGCACGAATCCCTTGACCTCTTTTCGCGTCACCCGCGTCTGCAGGACCGAGTTGACGAAGATCCAGGGCGCGTCGTCCAGAATGATGGCCTGAGCCTTCTTGTAGATCTCGATCCGTTTGGCGTTGTCGCCCGTGCGCCGCCCATCGAGCAGCAACTGGTCGACCACGGGATTCTTGTAGTGCGACGTGTCAAGGACCGGCATGCCCGGCGAGGCGAACAGCGAGTAGAGGAAGTTGTCGGGGTCGCCGTTGTCGCCGCTCCAGCCCGCGGCGAACAGCCCCTGGTACTTGCCGGAGCGCGTCTCGGCTAGGAATGCACCCATCTCCTGCTTGCGGATGGTGGTCTGGACGCCGACTTTCTGCAGGTAGCCCTGGACCGCGACCGCGAGCTCCGCCCCGGCGGGGTTGTAGCCCCGGGGCGAGCTGTAGGTCAGCAGCTCGGCGCTGAAGCCGTTGGGAAAGCCCGCCTCAGCCAGGAGCTGCTTCGCCTTGGCCGGGTCGTAGGGGTAGCCCTTGAGCGACTCGTCGAACGGCCATTGCGAGGATGGCAGGGGCGACGTCATCATGACCGCCAAACCCTGGTAGAGCGATTTGTTCATCGCCTCCTTGTCGACCGCGTAGTTGAGGGCCTGGCGCACGCGCTTGTCGTCGAAGGGTTTGATGTCATTGGTCATGGCCACGCCGTTCACGGCGAGCCCGGGCTGGGTCAGGATGACGAGATTGGGATCGCTGCGGATCGCCGGGATGGTCTGGGTGCTGACGTCGGCCAGGATATGCACGTCGCCGCGCTTCGCCGCCAGGAGCGCCGCCTGCGCCTCGGGCATGACCTTGAAAATGATACGGTCGATCTTCGGCTTGCCGCCCCAGTAGTTCGGATTGGCGTCGAGCACGACCTGGTCGCCATGGCGCCACTCCTTGAAGATGTACGGCCCGCTGCCGACGGGATTGTTGCGATAGTCCTTCTTGTACTTGCTGACCGCGGTCGGGCTGACGACACCGTTCCATACCATGGCGAGGTTAGTGATGAACGGTCCGGACGGCGCGCTTAGCTTGTATTGGACCGTGTAGTCGTCGAGCGCCTTGTAGCTCGCGACGGCGCCGTAGGTGTCCTTGATGAAGCTTTCGACCGGTCCGGTATTGAAGATCGAATCCGGGTCCTGCTTGTCGAGCAGCCGATTGATGGTCTTCACATAGTTCGGCGCGTTGAATGGCGTGCCGTCGTGGAACTGCACGCCCTTCCTGAGCTTGAACGTGTAGGTCAGGCCATCGGCGGAGATGTCCCAGCTCTCCGCCAGGCCGGGCTCGACGGCGACCGAGCCCGACTTGTATTTGACCAGGCTGTCGTAGATCGTCCCCATGACGAAGCCCGACGTATTGTTGAGCACCGCCTCCGGATCGAGGCCGGTGGGATCGGACGAGATGGCAATGACGAGCGTCGTCTGCGCCGCGGCGTTGCCGACGAACGCGGCAACGACGAGGAAGACAATCGGCAGAAATTTGTTCATGGCATGCGCCTCCTGCATTTTCGGATTGTTGATCACACACCACGGGCAATGACATCGCGGCGCGCGTCATAAATGCTCCCGCGCCGCGTCGGCCCGGACGTCCGGCGAATACGCGACTACAGTATGGCGTTGACACGCCACGGCCGCAACCGTTTAGACTCATCGGCTTGCCGCGAGCCCGGCAGCAGGCGCGTGGAGCGACAGCAGGTGCACCCTTGAGGAGACAGCGATTATGCCGATTGTCGTAGCGCAAAGCACCGACCTGCCCCGCTGGACCGGATATGTCGAACCGGAGCCCGGACTCGCCTTGCCCTGCACGATCATCCGCGGGCGCACACCGGGGCCGAAACTCCTGGTGGTGGCAGGGCTGCATGGGGCCGAATATTCGGCGGTCGAGGCGGCGCGACGCCTGACTATGCTTCCGTCCGACGGACTTGCTGGCGAAATCACCATCCTGCCGATCGTCAACATCGGCGCGTTCTGGACGCACAGGGCCTTCTTCAACCCTTCGGACGGCAAGAACCTCAACCGCGTCTTTCCCGGCGATGCGAAGGGTAGCGCCAGCGACAGGCTTGCGGCATGGCTGACCGGAACCGCGATGCCGGGCATGGATACCTATGTCGACATGCATTGCGGCGACATCGTCGAAGCGCTGTTGCCATTCGCCGGTCATCCCGCGAGCGATCCCCGCGCGCGCGAACTGGCGATCGCCAGTGGCTTTCCCTACGTCGTGCCCAGGCCGAAAATCGGGAACAGCATCGGCGCGGCGGCTGAGCTCGGCATTCCCGGCGTGCTGCTCGAAAGCGGGCAGAACGGGCTCTGGACCGAGGCGAGCGTCGCGCTCCTGGAAAACGGCGTCCGGGGCATCATGGCTCATTTGGGGATGCTGGCGGACCATCGCCCGCAGAGCACGGAGCATCCGCGGGTCTGCCGGATGGAGGTGGCCACCGCGCCGGCAGCAGGCTATTGGCACGCCGACATTTCACCTGGCACCGTCGTTACACGCGGCGCCCGGGTCGGCATCATTCGCGATCTCATTGGACAGTGGGAGAAGCCGATCCTGGCCGAGCATTCCGGTACGGTTCTGTACCACCTGACCAGCCTTGCGGTGAACGCCGGCCAGGCGTTGATCGGCATCGCGGTTTGATCGGCAGGATCGCGGCCGGTCGCGTTGTAACTGTGGGCCATGACTTCAAGATCGACCGCAAGTGCGATTCCGTTAACGGTATCAAATAATCCAAGCGCCCGCGTCGAATTGTTCCGATCATCCGTTCGCAGATCGCGTTTACCTTCGGGCCGTACGGCGGTGACTTGAGTACCGTCAGGTGCTGGCTGCCAGTGACTTCTTGACGGTGGAAGTATGGACGGGCAGGGGCCTGGTCACTCACTACCTGCTGTTCGTGATCAGTCTTGCCGATCGCGTTGTGAAGACCGCAGAAATCACTACCCGACCTCATCGGGCAGTAATCGTTACGTCGTGCTGTGGCCGAAGACATGGATCATTACCACGCAAAACGCAACCACCAGGGGCTTGAAAACCGATTGATCCATGTGCCAGCGGCGGTAACTGCAAATCACGGCGCAATCCACTGCCATGCGCGGCTCGGTGGAACACTAAACTTCTACTACCGCAAAGCTGCATGACCGTGTCGTTCAAAATCTGGACGATACGGGCTGGCTTTTCACGGCTACACGCAATTGCGTGTTCTAGCCGGGGAGGAAACGCCGCCGTATTCCGTTCCGCAATTTCGAGCGAAAACTCAGTAATAAGGGCTTTGCGGACGGTTAATTCGCGCTAATTGCGGAACGGATTTTGGCGTAAGTATCTGAAAAAGCGAAACTCTGCGACAGTCTGTTAATCCGCAGGTCCCAGGTTCGAGCCCTGGTCGGGGAGCCAATATTCAAAGGTCTATTCCGGTCACATGGGTAACGGTTTATACCGGAGACATAGGTAACACTTTCGCGGCGAACGGGTTGTCGGCGCTTGCCAGGCGACCGGTCTCGTGATCGAAGAAGCCCAAGTCGTATTCCATAAAGGTGACCAGCCAGATTTTATCGCTAACCTCCTTGATGCCGACGTTTTGGCCGGCGAAGACGGTGCTGAGATTGATCTTGCGGCGGCCGACGCAGATGCGACCGCATTGGGTGATGGTAATGGTGCGATCGTGGAACGGGTACTGAAGCTCGCTGATTCCGCGGTAGGGGCGGGGTGAGCGGCGGTAGAGCTCGGCGGGATATTTCATGTTGAGCGCCTGGTGCGGCCGCTGGTGGTTGAAACACTCGATGAAGTCATCGAACTTCGCCTGCTGCTGCAAGAAGTTGTCTGCCGCCGGTTTCGTGGCTTCTTTCTTCAACGTTAGGTGCATGCGCTCGTGGCGGCCATTCTGCTCGGGATGACCGGGTTTGATGCGTTCGATCGCGATACCGAGCCGCAGCCACCATACCGAGAGCTTACTCAAGCCAAACAGGGCGTGCGGGCTGGCGAAGGGCACGCCGTTGTCGGTGCGGATGGCAGACGGCAAACCAAATTCTTTGAAGACGCGTTCGAACACGCTGAAGGCATAGATTTCCTGGGTGGTCGACAACGCCTCACAGCTCAGTAAGTAGCGACTGGCAAAGTCGGTGATGGTGAGCGGATAACAATAACGTTTGTCAGCGAGCATGAACTCGCCTTTGTAATCGGCGCACCAGAGATCGTTAGCTTGAAGGGGCTTGGAGAGGGTAGTGCCCTGCGCCTTGTAGCGTCGTTTGCGGCCATGGCAGACCAGTCCATGGCGATCGAGCACCGCGTGCACGGTGCTGATAGCGGGAGTCGGAATATCACTGTGAAGGCGTCTCAGCTTCTCTCGAATCTTGGGCGCGCCCCAGCTCGGTCGCTCGCGCTTGAGCCGAACAATCAGCTTTTCGATTTGCAACGGCAGCTGATTCGCTTGCCGGTACGGTCGTCGACTGCGATCGGTGAGCCCCTCGAGTCCGCAGTTTTTATATCGTTGGAAGATCTTGTAGCCGGTCTTGCGCGAGACCTCGAACTCGCGGCACAACGCAGCCATCTTTTCGCCATCGAGCAACCGGGCTACAAATCGAAGTCTTTCATCCATTTTGTAACACTCCTGCCATGGCATCTTGGTTTCCCCAAAATGCCGGAAGTGTTACCTATGTGTCCGGAATGAAGTGTTACCCTTGTCTCAGGAAGGGCAAATAGGTTAGGTCATCTCGGACCGACGGACTTTGTTCCGCGGTCCGCAATCGCGGGATGCGTTCTGGCTGCCATCCCGTTTGCTCCGTACGCTGCAAGAACGTCGAAGGCGAAGGGCGCCGCGAGCAGGACAAACTGATGGACTTTGTTCCGCGCTTTGCAATCGCGGGATGCATGCTGCCTGGCATCCCGTTTGCCCTGTGCCCTGCAACAACATCGAAGGCGAAGCACGCCCGCGATCTGCACAATGGGCGAGAGCGTGGCGCGCGTGTTGCCAAGCGGTCGGGTTCGTCCTCTGCCAGGCGAGGCCGGCCGTGCTGGGGCCCGTCAACGCCAGGCCCACGGCACATCTCGTAATGCAGAGCGCCACATCACGGCTGGTCAGCGTGTAACTTGAGGCTGGCGCCCATCCGGCACTTCCGTTCCGCATGCACTCCTAGGCGGCGCCTTCGGTGCGATATCCGTATTCGCGTTTTCAGGTTGGCCCGCGCGCGCATGGACTCCGCGAAGGCATCGGGGGCAAGGGGCAGGCCATCACGATCGTCCCGTCGGCCGCACCAGCAACATATGAAATGACCGCGAAATGGAGGGCCGCACTTCAATGGCCCCTTTACCCTTGGTCCGCTGTGCGAATTTCCGCTCTCAAGTTGTTCGCAAATGCCTCCGCGAGCGTCTGCCGCGCCGCAAGCTGCGGAAAGATGATGGCATAGCGCGACTCGATCGCCTCCTTGACCGGTCGCACCACGAGGTCCGGCCCCGCGAATGGCACGGCGGTCCATTTCGACACGAGCGTGACACCCGCGCCCGCAGCGACCAAGGCGCAGGCGATCGATGAGCTCGGTGTCTCCAGCACCACATTGGGCGCCACACCCAGCTTCGAGAACGCGTCGTCGATCTGATAGCGCACGTAGCTGTGCTGCGAGAGCAGCACCATCCGCTCGCCGTCGAGATCCTTAAGGGAAATCTTCGCTTTGCTGGCCAGGCGGTGACTGGCGGGCATCACGGCCATCGACTGCACCGGTTCGAACGGCTCGATCTCGATCGCCGGGCGCGAAACTGGCAGTTCGACGATGCCGACATCGAACTGCCGCGTTGAAACCAGTTCCGCGATCTGGCGCGAGGGCAGACTCTGCACGAAGACGGTCACCTTGGGCCGGGACGCCAGGAACTGGGTGATGCCGCGGGGAACCAACCACTGCGCCAGCGCCGGCAGTGTGGCGATGCGCAAGGCGCCGGCGCGCTGGAAGCGGATGTCCTGTGCCACCTGGCCGATGCGTTCGATGCTGCCGTAGAGATGCTCGATCTCACGGTACAGCGCGTCGGCCTCCGGGGTCGGCACGAGGCGCCGTCCGCGGCGCTCGAACAGCGGATAGCCAATCCGCAATTCCATCAGGCCGATGGTGCGGCTCACACCCGGTTGCGTCACGCTCATGAGCCGCGCCGCACCGACCACACTGCCCGTCAGCATCACGGCGCGAAACGCCTCGATATGCCGCAGATTGAGCACTGGTTTCATGTATAACATTTTGGCATATGCAGACCGCGAAGTGTAACTGTTCAACGCATATTGCGAAGTACATACTCCGCCGATCAAAGGGTCATCCTGCTATCGAGAAGGGCTCGTTTTCGCCTGCCTACACCAATAGGAGATCGTTATGCGCAAATACCTCACCATGATGTGTTCCATCGCCCTGGCAGTGTCCATGAGCGCCGGCGCAGCCGAGACCATCTACGTCAGCGGGTCGGGCGGCTCGACAGAAAAGCTCTTCAAGGAGACCATCAACCCGGCCTTCGAGGCCAAGACGGGCGCCAAGGTAGTTTACGTCTCCGGCAACTCGACCGACATTCTGGCGAAGCTGCAGGCGCAAAAGGGCAAGCAGGAGATCTCCGTCGCGTTGATCGACGACGGCCCGATGTACCAGGCGATCGGCCAGGGCCTGTGCACGAAGGTCGACGACGTCGGATCGATCAAGGAGCTGTACCCCAATGCGCGCATGGTGGGCGACAAGTCGGTGGGTATCGCCTTCATCGCCACGGGGCTCGCCTACAACAAGGACATCTTCGCCAAGAACGGGTGGAAGGCGCCCACTTCATGGAATGACCTCACCGATCCGAAATACAAGGGCAAGGTGGTCATTCCGCCGATCACCAACGGCTATGGCCTGCTGACACTGGTGATGATGGCCAGGCTCAATGGTGGCGGCGAAGCCAATATCGACCCCGGCTTCGAGGTGATGACGAAGAAGGTGGCTCCCAACGTGCTCGCCTGGGAACCCTCGCCCGGCAAGATGGCGCAGATGATGCAAACGGGCGAAGGCGCGCTGGTGGTCTGGGGCAACGGTCGCGTGCAGGCGGTGGTGGATCAGGGCGCGCCGGTCGAGTTCGTCTACCCGAAGGAAGGTGCGGTGGTCATCATGGTCGCCGGCTGCGTCGTCGAAGGCGCACCGCAGGCCAAACTCGGGCAGCAGTTCCTGCAGCACGTGGTGGCCGCCAGCACGCAATCGCAGATGGCCGACGCGCTCGGCTGGGGGCCGGTCAACAGCACCTCGAAGATCGCGCCCGATGTGGCAAAGAAGGTGGTCTTCGGGCCGGACAAGGTCAAGGCGCTGATCTCGCCCAACTACGACATCATCAACACCAAACGCGCGGAGTGGACCAACCGCTGGAACCGCGCCGTCGAGAAATGATCCGCTGACCCGCGGCCCGGCAAGGCGTCAACCATGGCCTTCCTCGAACTTCAGGGGCTGGACAAGCGTTACGACGACGTCACCGCTGTAGCCGACTTCAGCCTGTCGGTGACGAAGGGCGAGTTCGTATGCCTGCTCGGGCCTTCGGGCTGCGGCAAGACGACCACGCTGCAGATGGTGGCAGGGTTCACGGTGCCCAGCCGCGGCCACATCGTTCTCGATGGCCGCGACATCACCAACGACAAGCCCAGCCAGCGCGGATTGGGCATCGTGTTCCAGAGCTATGCGCTGTTTCCGCACATGACCGTGGCCGACAACGTCGGCTTCGGCCTGGAGATGCGCGGCGTGACGTTGCCCGAGCGGCGCAAGAGGGTGGCCGACACGCTCGAACTGGTGCATCTCTCGCCGATGGCGAGCCGCTTTCCACGGGAGCTGTCCGGCGGCCAGCGGCAGCGCGTGGCCCTGGCGCGTGCCCTTGTGATTCAGCCACCGGTGTTGCTGCTCGACGAACCAATGGGGGCACTGGACGCCAAGCTGCGGGAGGAAATGCAGATCGAGTTGCGTGCGCTGCAGCGCCGCGTCGGCATCACGACCCTCATGGTCACTCACGACCAGGCCGAGGCGATGACCCTGGCCGATCGCGTGGTGCTGATGAACAAGGGGTTCATCGAGCAGGTGGGACGCCCATTCGAGATGTACGAAAACCCGAACGGCCGTTTCTCTTCCACGTTCCTGGGCAAGGCGAACGTGATTGAGGACGCACCGTCGACGCCGTGGTCGAGGCAAAGGGTCACCGCCTCCCGCGCGGCGAAGGCAGCGCCGCCGGGCAGGTCGACTACATCGTGCGCCCGGAAAAGCTGGAATTTGCCGCCGCCGGCGCATTGGTGCGCGGCCGTATTTCCGCACGCGTATTCCTCGGCAACCACTGGCTGTTCCAGGTCGACACACCGCTCGGCCTCCTGCAGATCACCCAGGCCAACATCGGTTTGCCGCAGGCGGCCGAGGGTGACGAGGTGGGCCTTGGCTGGTCGGCAAGCCATGCACGCATCGTGCCGCGGGGGTCAGCCGCGTGAACGAGCCACGCAACCTGCTGCCCTATTGGCTGACGGTGCCCGGCGTTCTGGTGATGTTTGCCTTCGTGGCGCTGCCCATGGTGTTGACGCTATCGCTGAGCCTGTACCCGTTCTCCTCGGCCACAGGGGTCGGCGAGGGCCTGACCATTGCCAACTATGCCGACATCGTGCGAGACGAGTATTTTCACGTCATCTTCACGCGCACCTTTGGCATGGCGGCACTCGTCACGGCGATCTGCATTGCCGTCGGCGTGCCCGAGGCCTACGTGCTGTCCCACCTGTCGCCGCGCTGGCGCGCGATATCGATGGTGATCGTGCTGGGGCCGCTGCTGATCTCGGTGGTGGTGCGCACGCTCGGCTGGGCGGTACTGCTCGGCAACGAGGGCGTGATCAACAAGCTGCTGCTCGCCGCAGGACTGGTGACCGAGCCGGTGAAGATGATGTTCACTTTCACTGGTGTGGTCGTGGCGCTGGTGCATGTGCTGGTGCCATTCATGGTGCTGGCCGTGTGGGCCTCGCTGCAGAAGCTGGACGCGGCCACCGAACAGGCCGCCGAATCGCTGGGGGCCAACCTGCCGACGGTAATGCGGCGCATCGTGTTCCCGCAGGTGATCCCGGGCGTACTCTCGGGGTGGGCTGATTGTGTTCGCGTTGGCGGCCAGCGCCTTCGCCACGCCGGCAATCATCGGCGGCCGCCGACTGAAGGTGGTCGCGACGACCATTTACGACGAATTCCTCGGTAACCTGAACTGGCCGCTGGGTGCGGCGCTGCGCTTGTGCTTGTGCTGATCGTGCTGGGTGTGTCGATGGGCATGAACCGCTATATCGAGCGGAAGTACAAGCAGGTGTTCGTGTGAACAAGACTCCCCGCCTTCTGCTGGCGTTTCACCTGCTGTTCGCGGCCTTCATGATTGCACCGCTGGTGATGGTGGCACTGGTGTCGTT
>CAWGKT010000004.1:0-141183 GCA_963823215.1 uncultured beta proteobacterium | reverse complement strand
GGGCCACAAAAGCAAAAGCCCAGCGCAATGGCTGGGCTAAGTGCTTGATTATTTGGTTGCGGGGGTCCGATTCGTGATATGGAATCGCTGCAAAATCAAGCGGTTCGCATTCGGATCGCGGATCTGTCCTCGCGCTCGACGCGCAAATGACCGCTGTGCAAGATCATCTGGGGTTCCGAGCTGCCACGGGATTCGAACCCGTCGTACCGCCAGGCTGCACGCGGGCCTCCACGACTTCTTGACCAAAAACTGACCATGAGAAACAGATCATTTTTCGGAGATCTGTGAATATTTGCCTGCGATTTTGCGATTTCGGGTGTTGCGAACCCAGGGTTCCGCCGCGCTTGGTCGATCGGCAATCCTTCGAGGCTTACGCCAAACCTGCGGACGCGACCAATGTTCATAACGAAGTTAACGCCGTCACGCGTTAGACGCGAGAGGGCCAAAGGACGACGCCTCACCTGACAGTCCAGCAAGGCGCGAATACTTGCATTCGGCACGGGCATGTACTGTATCTTTTTTTCGGAAATAAACATACGGTCATGACTACCCCCGCCCAGCCCCATCTCGAACCCGGTCGCGTGTACCGAACGCGGGATCTCGCCGTTTGGAGCGCGAATCCGCCTCGCCTCGCGAAGCGGCTGGTCAGCGACGGAACGCTCGTGCCGCTGGCGCATGGACTTTTCGCGTGTCCGAAGCGCAGCCGGTTCGGTGTCGTGCCGCCGACCGACGAAGAGTTGATACGCACCTTTCTCGACGGCGCGCCGTTCGTATTCACGGGTCCCGATCGCTGGAACGCACTGGGGCTGGGGTCCACGGCCTTGTTCGCGGCGCCGCTCGTCTACAACACCAAACGATCGGGCACGTTCGAGTTCAACGGTCGCAAGTTCGTGCTTCGTCGCGTCGCGTTTCCCGAAAGTCCCCCCGTCGAGTGGTTCGTGATCGATCTGCTCGAACACGTTGATCAGGCGGGCACGTCTCGCGCCGACGTGGCGATGGCACTCGCGCGCGCGCTATCTCGCGACGCCTTCGATCGGCACCAGCTTCGAGAGATGGCACGCCGGTACGGAACGCGCGCCACGCAGGCGGTGGTCGAGGCTGCGATGCAAGAGACGGCCGCGTGAGTTTTATCCACGATGACCCGGAGTTCGGCGACCTGGTACGCATCGTCGCGGGCGAGAGACGCATCGCACCGGGTCTCGTCGAAAAAGACTACTGGGTCACGCATACGCTCTGGGCTCTGCACGACATGGGCTTCGACGTCTGGTTCAAGGGCGGCACGTCGCTATCCAAAGGGTTCGGGCTCATCGAACGGTTCTCCGAAGACCTCGACCTCAAGGTCCTGCCAGGAAACGTCCGCTCGCTTCCGCCGGTGTCGAATTGGACAAGCGTGGGGGCACGAGCGACCGCCGAACGTCGCGCCTACTTCGCCGCGCTCGCAGGTCTCCTGCGGGTCCCTGGAACGGAAGTTGGCATCGGGGAGGTTGCCGACAAATCCTGGCGCGCAGCAGGTATTCGCGTGGGCTACCCAGGCAGGCATCTGGGCGACCTTGGCTCCGTGATGAAGCCCTTCGTCTTGCTGGAGATCGGGAGCGCGCGGGTCACTCCGGCGGTCAGGTGCGACATGACCTCCTTCGTACACGACTACCTCGCCGCAACGGCGCAACTCAAATCCTTCGACGATAACCGGCCCACGCGTGTTCGCTGCGTGCACCCGCTCGTGACACTCGTCGAGAAGCTCGACGCGCTCCACCGACGATTTCCGAGGGAGGATGCCTCTCCGGCCACATTCGTCCGCCACTTCGAAGACGCCGCGCGAGTCATACAAGCCTCGGCGACGCTGCCACCACTGCCGGCCTACATGGGCGTGCGTGCACTCGCCGATGAGATGGTGGCGCAGCGACAACTCGCGTCCCTGCCATCGTCGTCGGATGTTGCATTCACGCCGACCGCAGGAGAGCGTTGGGACGCCATTCGCGCGGCTCATGCTGCGATCGCACCGATGTTCTGGGGCCCTCGCGTCACTCTGGACGACGCCTGCGATGCGATCCGAAGCTGGATTGCCGAGACTTTCGAGTGAAAGCGCCTGGCGAAAAACAGTTTCGGAATGGCCTGGCTTCCGCGCGTCATGACACGCTCGTCACCGAGCTCGCGAAGGCAGAGTCCGACCTCGAGCGGATCGAAGCGCAGCGTACCGCGGCGAACGCCCGAATCGCCGCGCTTCGAAACGAGCTCGCTGCGCTCGATGCGACTCCTCGGTCCCATGGCGCCCGAGCCGCTGTCGGAGCTCGCCCCCCGCACGCCGGCCGACAAGGTGAAACTCTTCCGTCAGCTCTTCCGTGGTCGTCCGGACCTCTACCCCACACGCTTCGTCAGCAAGAAGACGGGCAAGCCAGGGTATGCACCAGCCTGCTCGAACAAGTTCGTGCCCGGTGTCTGCGAGCTCCCGAAGGTGAAGTGCGGTGACTGCACCCGGCAGGCGTTCAAGCCCGTCGATGACGCCGCCGTGATTGCCCACCTGAAGGGCCAGCATGTGATGGGCGTCTATCCGATGCAGGACGACGAGACTTGCTGGTTTCTGGCAGTCGACTTCGACAAGAGCGCGTGGATGGATGACGTACGTGCGTTCGTGCAGACCAGCCGTCGCTTGGGGCTGCCGGTGGCGGTTGAGCGTTCACGCTCGGGCAACGGAGCGCACGTCTGGTTTTTCTTTACGACCCCCGTCGCGGCAGCGACCGCACGCAAGATGGGTTGCCACCTGATTACCGAGACGATGGCCAGCCGACACGAGCTTGGCATGGACTCCTACGACCGGCTGTTCCCCAGCCAGGACACGATGCCACGCGGGGGCTTCGGCAACCTGATCGCCCTGCCGCTCCAGCACGGACCGCGGCAGGAGGGCAATTCGGTCTTTCTCAACGACGATCTCGTAGCGTTTCCCGACGAGCAGCAGTGGGCACACCTCGCGTCGATCAAGCGAATTGACGCGTTGACGGTGGAGCGAATCGCATCCGACGCGAGTCGCGCGGGAAGTGTCGTCGGCGTTCGCATGGCGGAAATGGCCGACGACGAGGACGCTGCACCGTGGAGGCGGCCGCCATCCGGGAAGGCGCGATCACCGCGCATCAGCGGGCCCCTGCCGAATCGAGTGTCGGCGGTACTCGCGCAGAGGCTCTTCGTCGCGAAGGCGGGTCTGCCCTCGCCGCTACTCAACCAGATCAAACGCATTGCGGCCTTTGAGAATCCGGAGTTCTACAAGAAGCAGAGCATGCGGCTGTCGACGGCGCTTACCCCGCGTGTGATCTCCTGCGCCGAAGACCTCCCGCAGTATGTCGCTCTACCCCGCGGCTGCAGGACCGATCTCGAGGAGCTGCTCTACGGACTGGGCGTCGCTCTCGATGTCGTCGACGAGCGCGTCTCCGGAGAGCCGCTTGCGCTGCCCTTCCTCGGAGCACTCACGCCGGTTCAGGATCAGGCAGCCCGCACGCTTCTCGCGAGCGACTGCGGCGTTCTCGTCGCCCCTCCTGGCATCGGCAAAACCGTCATGGGCATCTATCTGGTGGCCGCCCGTGCCTGCAGCACGTTGGTCCTCGTGCACCGGAAACCGCTGCTCGACCAGTGGCGCGCGCAACTCGCCATCTTCCTGGGAGTCGACGCCAAGGAGATTGGGCAGATCGGTGCCGGAAAGCGCAACCCCACCGGCAGGATCGACGTCGCGATGATCCAGAGCCTGGTGCGCAAGGAGTCCGTGGCGGATCTCGTGGCGGGCTATGGGCAGGTCATCGTCGACGAGTGCCACCATCTCCCGGCGGTCTCGTTCGAGCGCGTGCTGGCGTCGGTGAAGGCGCGTTACGTCGTCGGGCTGACCGCGACACCGCAACGACGCGATGGACGCCACCCCATCACGCAAATGCAGCTTGGTCCAGTGCGCTTCACGGTGAGCGCAAAGACCCACGCGAGCCAGCGTCCGTTCGAGCACAGGCTCATCGTGCGCGAGACCAGCTTCCGTCCGCCGATCACTACCGCCGACGGAGGGATCCAGGGTCTCTATGGCGCGCTGGCGCGGGACGAGACGCGCAACGTGATGATCCTCAACGACGTCATCGCAGCCCTCGTAGACGGGCGCTCCCCGATCCTCCTTACCGAGCGCAGGGACCACCTCGAGTACTTCGCGAGGAAGCTCCGACCGTTTGCGCGACATTTGGTCGTGCTGCGGGGAGGCATGGGAGCCAAGGCTGCCCGCGACGTACGTGACCAACTCACCGCCATCCCTGCCACGGAGGAACGGCTCCTGCTCGCCACGGGCCGGTACATTGGCGAGGGGTTCGACGATCCGCGGCTCGATACGCTCTTCCTGGCGCTGCCCGTCTCCTGGAAGGGGACCCTCGTCCAATACACCGGGCGCCTCCATCGCCTACACCCCGGCAAGCGCGACATCCGCATCTTCGACTACGTTGACCGCGAAGTTCCGATGCTGCTGCGGATGTTCGAGAAACGCCTTCGAGGCTACCGCGCGATCGGCTACGCGCGAGGGGAGGCGCCGCTCGGGTACGCCGAACCCGCGGACGAAGCAACGGTCGAGTACGACGAGGACGTGCTTGCCGAACTCGATCGGAACGACGACTTTGCTTGAGAGGAATGTTCACATGCCACTGCGCAAACCAGCCAAGAAGAGCAGCAACACGGCGAGCCGGATCAGCAAGGCCCGGCTCGCCGCCATGATCGAAGAGGCCACCGTCGACGCGTACGGCGACTCGGAGCAGACCACCGGTTGGTACACGATGATCGAGGAACACCTTGCGCTGCCGTTTGAAACCACCGTGCTCGGCGTCGCTGGTCAATGTCGTCGCGATCGACCCTCGTGGCGACAACGGCATCGTCGCCATCGCACGCGCGGTCGCGAGCGACAGTCTGTCCCCATTCTTGACCTGCCGCTTCCGCCCAGTCCCGAAGGAGTCGAATGGATCGAGGCGTACCGTCACTGGATCGGGGTTGACTGCGCGCTCAGATCGGCGCCTTCGACGCGGGATCAACCGGAATTTTCGGTAGCTGCCCGGGGCGGCGAGAAGCGGCGGTCTACCACCACAAACGCTGCCTAATATTTGAGCAACTTGCTGACCAAGAACTGACCAAAACAGCACGATTAACAGCCAAAATTACGTTCAAATACAAGCTACAATTGTTATGAAAATACAAAGTGGCAAACTGACATGTAAATTATTGATTTATAAACAAAACTGGCGGAGAGGGCGGGATTCGAACCCGCGTTAGGCTATTAACCTAAACACGCTTTCCAGGCGTGCGACTTAAACCGCTCATCCACCTCTCCGGAGCGCGCATTTTACCCGATCCGCGCGTCCGTTCCGCCGGGCGCCTCACCGCAGCGAAATGACCGGCCAGTTGCGTTCCCGCGCAAGGCGCGCGAGCGCTTCGTCGGGCCCCACGACGACGGGGTGCGTGACCCTCTCCATCAGCGGCACGTCGCTTTGCGAGTCGCCGTAGAAGTAGCTCTCCGCGAAGTCCGGCAAGGCCTGGCCGCGATCGGCGAGCCACGCTTCGAGCCGGATGAACTTGCCCTCGTGGAAGCACGGGACGCCTTCGATCCGGCCGGTGAATTCGCCGTCGACGATCTCGGGATCGCTTGCGAGCAGGTGCGCCACGCCGTACATCCCGGCGATGGGAGTGGTGATGAAGCTGTTGGCCGCGGTGACGATCACGGTCAGATGGCCGCGCGCCGCGTGCGAGGCGATGAGCTCGCGCGCCTTGGGCAGGAGGATCGGCACGATGGCCTGGGCCAGGTACTGCTCGCGCCACGCCTCCATGCGCGCCCGGGGATGGCTCGACAGCGCACGGAAGTCGAAGTGCAGGAAATCGCGGATGTCGAGCGTGCCTTCGCGGTAGTCGACGTAGAACTGCTCGAGCTCCACTTCGTATGAAGCGCGATCGAGCGCGCCCTGCCCGATCAGGAAATGGATCCACTCCCAGGTGGCGTCGCCGCCCAGCAGCGTGTAGTCGAGATCGAAGAGCGCGATGCCGGCCGCGCGCGTTCCGTCGCCGGCGCCGCCCCACGTTGGTGCACCCTTGGCGCTGCGCGCCTTCCCTCCGAGAGGGAGCAATTCGCGCTCGGGGCGGCCCTTCGCGCTCATGCCGCGACCTCCAGTCCGTATTCGGCAGCGGCGCCCTCGAGCCACGTCCAGAGATAGTCGGCAAAGCTGCGGCGGAAGATAAGCTCGAAATAGGGCTGGTTCTCGATCTGGCCGATGAGGACCGGCGCCTTGGCGAGATGGCTCTGCGCGCACTGGCCGATGGAGAATGCGCGCGGATGCAGATCGATGGGGCAGCCCTTCGCCAGCACATCGCGCACGTGCGCGCCGTGCAATTGCAGCACGGTCTGACCCCCGCTCACGTCGGTGACGGCGACGCGCAGCCCCGTCAGCACCTTGCGCAACTCGGCTTCGATTCCCGCCCTGCGCTCGCCCGGCGTCACGATCAGCCACTCGTCGGGGCCGAGCCAGTACATCGTGATGCCGTGCACGTCCGTCACCGTGTTGGCGACAAGCGGCAGGCCGTCGCCGAGCACGTCGCTCACGGCGCCGACGAAGCGCGGATGCCGGGCGTTGCCGCGCAGATTGAGGT
The DNA here is from genome assembly GCA_963823215.1 of uncultured beta proteobacterium. GTDB lineage: Bacteria > Pseudomonadota > Gammaproteobacteria > Burkholderiales > Casimicrobiaceae > CAIWHR01. Next base: position 134,547 of record CAWGKT010000004.1, on the reverse strand, counting down.
GGCCCAGGAAGGAGCGTTCGCGCGCGAAGACCCCGGCGCGTCCCGGAGAATGCGTCGCGCGCGCCCCGAGCCTGAAGCGCGCGAGCGGACTTTCGCGGAGGACGAATTCAGACATTCTGCCGCGCCCCTTCAGGATCGACGAACACCGGCTTGGCGATCACCGCGGCAATTGCGCGCCCGTCGGGCCGCCACACCTGCACCTTCTCGCCTATGCGGTGCCGGCCATTCTGCACGAGCGCCAGCGCGATCGATCGCTCGAGATACGCGCTGAAGTAGCTCGACGTAACATGGCCGTGCATGGGCACCGGCGGCCGCGCGCGCACGTCGGTGACGATCTGCCCGCCCTCCGGCAGGACGGCCTTCGGGTCGTCGGTCAGCAGGCCGACAAAGTGCTTGCGATAGCCGCGCGTGGTGTCCGCGCGCGAAAGCGAGCGCCGGCCGAGGAAGTCCTTGTCCTTGGCGATGATCCAGTCCATGCCGAGATCGACGGGCGTCACCGAGCCGTCGGTGTCCTGCCCGACGATGGCGAATCCCTTCTCCGCACGCAGCACGTGCATCGTCTCGGTGCCATAGGACGTGATGCCGTATTGCGCGCCCGCCGCCATCAGCGCTTCCCAGACGTGCCGCGCCTCGTTGGCGCAGACGTTGATCTCGTAGGCAAGCTCGCCGGAAAAGCTGATCCGCATCACGCGCGCCGGCACGCCGGCGGCCTCTCCCTCACGGCAGGCCATGAACGGAAACGCCTCGGGCGAGAAGTCGATGCCACCGCACACGGCGCGCACGACGTCGCGGCTGCGCGGCCCGGCCACGCTCGCGGTCGCCCAGTGATCGGTCACCGACGTGAGGTAGACCTCGAGGTGCGGCCATTCGGTCTGCAGCCAGCGCTCGAGCCACGCCATCACGCGCGCCGCGCCGCCCGTGGTCGTCGTCATCAGGTAGTGCTGCTCGGCGAGGCGGGTCGTGACGCCGTCGTCCATCACCATGCCGTTCTCGTCGAGCATGACGCCGTAGCGGCAGCGGCCGACGGCGAGCTTGTCCCACGCGTTGGTGTACACCCAGTTGAGGAGCGTCACGGCGTCCGGTCCCTGGATGTCGATCTTGCCCAGCGTGGACGCGTCCATGATCCCGACGCCGTTGCGCGTGGCGAGGCACTCGCGCGCCACGGCAGCGTGCAGATCCTCCTCCGGCCTGGGGAAGTACCACGGCCGCTTCCACTGGCCGACGTTCTCGAACAGCGCGCCGTGCTGCTCGTGCCACTGGTGCAGCGCGGTCTTGCGCACGGGATCGAACAGATCGCCGAGATCGGGGCCCGCGATCGCCCCGATCGTCACCGGCGTGTAGTTGGGACGGAAGGTCGTCGTGCCCGTACTGGCGATGTCGTTGCCCAGCGCCTGCGCGAGAATCGCGAGGCCGTTGACGTTGCCGAGCTTGCCCTGGTCGGTGCCGAAGCCCAGCGCCGTGTACCGCTTGACGTGCTCGATCGAGTGGTAGCCCTCGCGCGCCGCGAGCACGATGTCCGAGGCGGCGACGTCGTTCTGCAGGTCGACGAACTGCTTCGGTCCGCGTTCGATGCCGCGCGGCGAAGGCACCACCCACAGCGGCGCGAGCGGCTCCTCGGCGGCGTCGTCGACGGTCGGCGTCCACGTCGCGTGGCGCGCACTCAAGCCCGCGCGGCGCGCGGCGTCGGTGCCCGCGGCGACGCCTTCGGTGAGGCACCCGTGCAGCGCGAAGCTGCCGTTGGCGGAGCCCGCGGATCGCTCCGCCTGCACCGGTGTCCCCGGCACGAAGCACGCTTTGACGGGATCGAAGCGCGGGCGACCGCCCGCTTGCGCATGGAGGTGCACAACGGGGCTCCAGCCGCCGGATACCGCCACGAGGTCGCACGCCAGCGTCAGCACCGGCCCGGCGGCAATGTCGCCCTCGGTGTCGAGCGCCATGACGTCCACGGCGCTAACGCGCTTCGTGCCGCGCGCGTCGACGACGACGGCGTGGGCGATCACCTCAATGCCCGCCTTGCGCACGCGCTCGGGCAACTCGCCCTTCGGCGCCCGGCGCGCGTCGACGACCGCCGCGACCGCGATGCCGGCGGCGGCGAGACGGAGCGCCGTGCGATACGCGCTGTCGTTGTTGGTGAACACGACGGCGCGCCTGCCGGGCGCCACGCCGTAGCGGTTGAGAAACGTGGACACCGCCGAGGCCAGCATCACGCCCGGCCGGTCGTTATTGCCGAAGACGAGCGGACGTTCCGCGGCGCCCGTCGCCAGCACGACCTGCTTCGCCCGCACGCGCCACACGCGCTCGCGCGACCCCTTGCGCTCTCCCGGGGGCAGGTGCCCGGTGCGGCGCTCGGCGATCGTCAGGAAATTGTGGTCGTGGTAGCCGAACACCGTGCTGCGCGGCAGGAGCCGCACCTCGGGCATCGCCTGCAGCTGGGCGACGGTCTGCGCCACCCACGCCATGGGTGTCGCGCCGTCGATCGCGCCGTCGGCCGCCGGATCCGCGGTGACCGCGGCGACGTCGCGATGCGCGAGCAGGCTGCCGCCGAATTCGCACTGCTCGTCGGCGAGGATGACGCGCGCGCCGACCCTGCCCGCCGCCCACGCCGCGGCGAGGCCGGCGGGCCCTCCGCCCACGACCAGCACGTCGCAGTGGGCGTTCATCCTGTCGTAATGGTCGGGGTCCGGCTCGGTGGGGCAAGTGCCGAGGCCGGACGCCTTGCGGATGAAGTGCTCGTACTTCATCCAGAACGATTTCGGCCACATGAACGTCTTGTAGTAGAAACCGGCCGGCATGAAGCGCGCGGCGAGTCCCGCGAACGCCATCACGTCGAAATCGACGCTCGGCCACGCATTCACGCTGCTCGCGACGAGGCCGTCGTAGAGTTCCACCTCGGTCGCGCGCGCGTTCGGCACCGTGCCGGCGCCGGTTTCGAGCTGCACGATCGCGTTGGGCTCCTCCACACCGCAGGCGACGATGCCCCGCGGCCGGTGATACTTCCAGCTCCGCGCGACCACGCTGACCCCGTTGGCCAGCAGCGCGGAGGCGAGCGTGTCGCCGGCGTGGCCCTCGTAGCGCCGGCCGTTGAAGGTGAACGCGAGCCGCGTGCGGCGGTCGATGCGGCCGCCGGCGGGCAAGCGGCAGGACTGTTTCACGGCGGCGCCTCGCCCGGCTTGTACACCGCCGTGATGCGATAGGTGACGGTGTCGCGCCGCACGTTGAACCACCGCCGGCAGCCGAACGCGTGCAGCCACTGCTCGAGGTGCGCCCCGCGCGGATTCTTGCGCATGAATAGGTAGTCGCCCCACTGCGCGTCGGTCAGCGTTTCCGTGTCGGCCGGCCGCGCGATGTGCGCCTCGCCGCCATAGGAGAACTCGCTCTGCTCGCGCGGGCCGCACCAGGGACATTCGATCAGCAGCATCGTCGGCGGCGTCCGTGCGTTCAATGCGCGACTGCGGCCGCGCCGTGCTCGTCGATCAGGCGGCCGGTGAAGAACCGGTCGATGGAGAACGCGGCGTTGAGCTCGTGCGGCCGGTCCTGGGCGATCGTGTGCGCGAACACCCAGCCCGATCCGGGCGTGGCCTTGAATCCGCCCGTGCCCCAGCCGCAGTTGAAATAGAGGCCCTTGACCGGTGTCAACCCGATGATGGGACAGGCGTCCGGACAGACGTCGACGATGCCGCCCCACTGGCGGTTCATGCGCACGCGGCTGAAGATCGGGAACAGCTCGACGATGGCCGCAAGCGCGCTTTCGATGACGGGAAAGCTGCCGCGCTGGCCGTACCCGGTGTAGGCGTCGATGCCGGCGCCGATCACGAGATCGCCCTTGTCCGACTGGCTGATGTAGCCGTGGACGGCGCCCGACATCACCACCGTGTGGAGCACCGGCTTGATCGGCTCCGACACCAGCGCCTGCAGCGGATGGCTCTCGATCGGCAGGCGCAGATCGGCCATCGCGGCGAGCACGCTGGAATTGCCCGCGGCGACGACGCCGACCTTGCGCGCCTTGATGAAGCCGCGGCTCGTCTCGACGCCGACCACCTGCGCGCCGTCGCGACGGATGCCGGTGACCTCGCAGTTCTGCAGGATGTCGACACCGCGCGCGTCGGCACCGCGGGCGAAGCCCCACGCCACCGCGTCGTGCCGGGCCGTCCCGCCGCGCCGCTGCAGCGAAGCGCCGAGGATCGGATAGCGCGCGCGCGGCGAGTCGTTGATGATCGGCACCATCGCCTTCACCTGCGCCGCGTCGAGCAGCTCGCCGTCGACGCCGTTCAGCCGGTTGGCGTTCACGCGGCGCGCGATGTCGCGCATGTCCTGCAGCGTGTGCCCGAGGTTCAGCACGCCGCGCTGGCTGAACATCACGTTGTAGTTGAGGTCCTGCGCCAGGCCTTCCCAGAGCCGGATCGACTTTTCGTAGAGGTGGGTCGCTTCGTCCCACAGGTAATTCGAGCGCACGATCGTCGTGTTGCGGCCGGTGTTGCCGCCGCCGATCCAGCCCTTCTCCAGCACGGCGACGTTCGTGATGCCGTGCTCCTTGGCGAGATAGTAGGCCGTGGCGAGGCCGTGTCCGCCGCCGCCGACGATGACCGCGTCGTATTCCGCCCGGGGCTCGGGGCTGCGCCACGCGGCCTGCCAGTTCTCGTGGTGCGAGAGCCCGTTGCGCACGAGGCTGGCGAGCGAATAGCGGCTCATATGATGTGCCCCCACGCTTGCGGCTCATTGGCCAATTCGGCCGCTGCGCTGCCCCCCGAGGGGGCGCGTTTCGCGCCTTGGGACGGCCCGGCGGCGCTCAATGTTCCCTCGCGCGGGTCGTTGTCCGTTCGGCACTCGGCGGATATCCGAACGCGTTGCGGTAGCACTTGGAAAAGTGCGGCGGCGACTGGAAGCCGCAGGCCGTGGTGATGTCCATGATCGACATCGACGTCTGCAGCAGCAGCTCGCGCGCACGGCGCAGCCGCAGCTCCAGGTAGTACTTCGTCGGCGCCCGGTCGAGATGCCGCTTGAAGAGGCGCTCGATCTGGCGGCGCGACACGCCGATCGACGCCGCGAGCGCATCGAGCGACATCGGCTCCTCGATGTTGGCCTCCATCAGCGCGGCAGCCTTGATCAGGCGTTCGTGGAAGACGCCGACCTGCGCCTGCAGCGGAATGTGCTGGCGGTCGCGGTCGTTGCGGATGCGATCGAGGATGAACTGTTCCGAGATCAGCGGCGCGATGTCCCGCCCCAGGTCGTCCTTGATCAGGTTGAGCATCAGGTCGAGGGGCGCGATGCCGCCCGAGCAGGTGTAGCGGTCGCGGTCGATCGCGAAAAGCTGCGCGGTGAAGTCGATCCGCGGGAACTCCTCGCGCAGCGCCGACATGTTCTCCCAGTGGATCGCGGCCCGGTACTTGTCGAGCAGTCCCGCCTTGGCCAGCGCGTAGCCGCCAGTGCAAAGCGAGCCCATGGCGATGCGTTCGTGCGCGAGCCGGCGCAGCGCGGAGAGGAGATCCCGGGACACCGCGCGCCGGACGTCGACGCCGCCGCAGACGAACACGACGTCCACCGGTCCCATCGCGCCGAGCGACACCGTCGGCGCGAGCGCGAGGCCGTTGCTGGCGGCAACGGGCGCCCCGTCGAGGCTGACGATCGACCAAGCGTAGACGTCCTCGTTGCAAAGGCGGTTGGCCATCCGCAGGGGCTCGACGGCGCTCGTGAGCGCGATCATCGAGTAGCGGGGCAAGGTTAGGAAGGCGAAACGGTGCCGCGTGGCAAGCCGGTCCGAATGCTTCCGCTCCGGCAGGCGCGTGGCGTGGCGTCCGGCTGCGATCTCGCGGCGGCGGCTCAAGGCTCGCCTCCGCTCGCAAAATGCCTCCCGCCGCAACGGTTCGCAATCGGGATGTTCATAGGCAAGGGCTTATCCGGGAGCCGTACGCGCCGACGACAGCAGTTTGTCAAATTGCGACGTCGCTGTCCAGAAGAAGCGGACCCGGACGGCGAGGGCCCGACGCCCCGCAGTGTACGATCACCGGTTGTTCAACCACGACCCCGCTGCGCGATGACCTCCCGGAAGGAATTCGACTACATCATCGTCGGCGCGGGGTCGGCCGGATGCGTGCTCGCGAACCGGCTGACCGAGGCAGCGGACATCGAAGTGCTTCTGGTCGAGGCCGGCCCTCCGGATTGCAGCCTCTTCATCCACATGCCGTCGGCGTTTGCCTACCCGCTGGCCGGCAACACGTTCAACTGGGCCTATTCGACGGAGCCCGAGCCGCACCTGGACGATCGCCGCATCTCGTGCCCGCGCGGCCGCGTGCTCGGCGGCTCGTCGTCGATCAACGGCATGGTCTACATCCGCGGCCACGCATTCGACTACGACGGCTGGGCCGCCGCGAAGGGCCTCGCCCACTGGTCCTATGCGCACTGCCTGCCCTATTTCCGACGCATGGAAACGCGGCTGAGCGGCGCCGACGCCTATCACGGCGACAGCGGACCGGTCTACGTCACCACCGGGCGAATGCGCAATCCGCTCTATCGCGCGTTCATCGAGGCCGCCCGGCAGTCCGGGTACGCGACGACCGACGACATGAACGGCTACCGGCAGGAAGGCTTCGGCGCGTTGGACATGACGACCTACCGCGGCCGCCGCTGGAGCGCCGCAATGGCCTACCTGCGACCGGCACGGAAGCGAGCGAACCTGCGTATCGAGCCGCGATGCCTCGTCACCCGGGTCCTGTTCGACGGCCTGCGCGCTGTCGGGGTCGAATACCTGCACAACGGCCAGCTGGTCCGGATGCGGGCGCGCCGCGAGGTGATCGTCTCCGGCGGCGCCGTCAACTCGCCACAGATTCTGATGCTGTCCGGCGTCGGCGACGCGGGCTCGCTGACGAAGCTCGGCATCGCGCCGGTCGCGGATGTTCCGGGGGTCGGCGCTAACCTGCAGGACCACATCGAGACCTACGTCCAGTACGGCTGCACGCAGCCCATCACGCTCCATTCGGCGCAGAACCTCCTCGCCAAGGGTCGCATCGGCGCCGAATGGCTGCTGTTCCGGACCGGCCTGGGCTCGACCAACCATTTCGAGTCCGGCGGTTTCATCCGCAGCCGCGCCGGCGTTATGCACCCGGACCTCCAATTCCACTTCCTGCCGATCGCGATCGCCTACGACGGCAAGGAGACCGTCGACGCGCACGGCTTCCAGGCGCATCTGGGCCCGATGCGCCCGACCTCCCGTGGATCGATCACGCTCGCGTCGGGGAACCCGCGGGACCCGCCGCGCATCCGCTTCAACTACCTTGCGACCGAGGGCGACCGCCGCGAGTTCCGCGACGGCATCCGGCTCACGCGCGAGATCTTCGCGCAGCAAGCGTTCGATCCGTTCCGCGGCGCCGAGCTTTCACCCGGACCCGCCGTCACGACCGATGCACAGATCGATGCCCACATCCGGCGCAAGGCCGAGAGCGCCTACCATCCGTCCTCCTCGTGCCGGATGGGGGCGGACGACGATCCGCTGGCGGTGGTCGACGGCAGCCTGCGCGTGCGCGGCACCGAAGGCCTGCGTGTCGTCGATGCGTCGGTCATGCCGAATGTCGTGAGCGGCAACCTCAACGCGCCCACGATCATGATCGGCGAGAAGGCGGCCGACATCATTCTCGGCAACGCGCCCCTGCCCCCGTCCGACGTTCCGGTCTTCGTGCATCCGGAATGGCAGACCAGGCAGCGCTGAACCGGACGAGGCTCCCCTGAACACCACCGACGTCGACAAGGACCTCCCGCTGCGCGAGGACACGCGCCTCCTTGGCCGGCTGCTGGGGGACGTGCTGCGGGCGCAGGCCGGCGAGCCCGGCTTCGCGCGGATCGAGGCGATCCGGCAAACCGCGGTCCGCTTTCGTCGCGCGGGGGACGCCGACGCGGCCGGCGTGAAGGCGGAACTCGCCGCGCTGCTGAACGATTTGCCGATCGCGCCGACGCTCGATGTCGTCCGCGCGTTCAGCTACTTCTCGCAACTTGCCAACATCGCCGAGGACGTCCACCAGAACCGGCGCCGCCGGACGCACGCGCTCGCGGGCTCGCCGCCGCAGCGCGGCAGCATTGCCGATGCCCTGGATTGCGTCGCCACGCACGGCGTCGACGGGCGGACCGTGGCCGCCTGGTTCACCGATGCGGTGGTGAGCCCAGTGCTGACCGCGCACCCGACCGAAGTCCAGCGCAAGAGCATTCTCGACTGCGAGCGCGAAATCGCGCGCCTGCTGCAGTGGCGCGATCGGGTGGAGCTCACCCCTGACGAGGCCGCCGAATTCGAAGCGGGACTCTACCGGCAGGTGCTGGCGCTGTGGCAGACGGCGATGATCCGGCTCTCGAAGCTCAGGGTCGAGGACGAGATCGAGAACGGTCTCGCGTATTACCGGTACACGTTTCTGACCGAGGTGCCGAAGTTCTACCTGGCGCTCGCGGCGCGGCTGCACACGCAGTTCGGCGTTGGCAGCGACTTCGTCCTGCCGCCGTTTCTGCGTCCGGGATCATGGATCGGCGGCGACCGCGACGGTAATCCGCTGGTCAACGGCGCCACGCTCTCGTACGCCATTCATGCGCAGGCCACGGTCGCGTTCGCGCACTATCTCGAGGAAGTCCACCGGCTCGGCGGCGAGCTTTCCCTTTCCACGCGCCTCGTCACGCCCACCGCCGACCTGCTGCGACTGGCGGCGACGGCGCACGACGAGAACCCGCATCGCGGCGACGAGCCCTACCGGCAGGCGCTGATCGGCATCTACGCGCGCATCGCCGCGACGGCCGGAGCCCTCGCCGGCTACGTTCCGCCGCGCGCGCCGCATGCCGACCTGCCACCGTATGCGACACCCGGCGAGCTGCTCACTGAATTGCGCACGATCGATGCGTCGCTCGCCACGCACGGCGCGGCGCCGCTCGCCGCGGGGCGCCTCGCGCCGCTGCTGCGCGCAGTCGAGGTCTTCGGCTTCCACTTGGCCGTGCTCGACCTGCGCCAGAACGCCGACGTGCACGAGGCGGTGATCGCCGAGCTCTTCGCGCGCGCCGGCGTCGCCAATGACTACTCCGCACTGCCCGAGGCCGAACGGATCGCGCTGCTCGATGCGGAGCTCGCGAGCCCGCGCCTGCTGCATTCACCGCACCTCGCGTATTCGGAGCGCGCGCGCTCCGAGCTGGCGGTGCTCGACGCCGCCGCCGACATCCATCGCCGCTTCGGGCCGGCGGCGCTGCCGAACTACGTGATCTCGAAGTGCCAATCGGTCTCCGACCTGCTCGAAGTCGGGATCCTGCTGAAGGAGGCGGGCCTGTTGCAGGGCGATGCGCTCGCCATCAACATCGTGCCGCTGTTCGAGACCATCGACGACCTCGATGGCTCGGCGGCGATCATGCGCGGCGCCTTTTCGCTTCCGCGCTACCGCCGCTGGATCGAGGGACGGCACGGATGGCAGGAGGTGATGCTCGGCTACTCGGACAGCAACAAGGACGGCGGCTACCTGACTGCGAACTGGGCGCTCTACCGCGCCGAACTCGCGCTGGTCGACGCGTTTGCCGACCACGGCGTCAAGCTGCGACTCTTTCACGGCCGCGGCGGCACGGTCGGGCGCGGTGGCGGGCCGAGCTTCGACGCGATTCTGGCGCAGCCTGCCGGCAGCGTCACCGGCGGCCTGCGCATCACCGAGCAGGGCGAAATCATCGCCAGCAAGTATTCCGATCCGGAACTCGGCCGGCGCAACCTGGAGACGCTCGTTGCGGCGACGCTGGAAGCGAGCGTGATCGACGGCGAGCGGCTCGGGGATCGGGCGGCGATCTACTACGGTGCAATGGATGCGCTCTCGGCGCACGCTCACGCGGCCTACCGCGGGCTCATCTACGGGACGCCCGGGTTCGTCGAGTATTTCCGCGCCGCGACGCCGATCGCGGAAATCGCCGGCCTCAACATCGGCAGCCGACCGGCCTCGCGCACCGCGTCGAACCGGATCGAGGATCTCCGCGCGATCCCGTGGGTGTTCAGCTGGGGCCAGTGCCGGCTGATGCTGCCGGGCTGGTACGGCTTCGGCACGGCGGTCGACGCGTGGCTCGCCGCGCATCCCGATGGCGCCGACGCAGGGCTCGCGCTGCTCGCCGAGATGCAGGCGCGCTGGCCGTTCTTTCGCAGCGTGCTGTCGAACATGGCGATGGTGCTCGCAAAAACCGACCTCGCGATCGCGTCCCGCTACGCGGAGCTGGTGCCCGATGCCACGCTACGGGATGCCATTTTCCCGCGGATCGCCGCCGAGCATGCGCGCGCCGTCCGGCACGTGCTCGCGATCACGCGGCAGACGGGCCTGCTCGACGACAATCCGACGCTCGCACGCAGCATACGCAACCGCTTTCCGTATCTCGACCCGCTCAACCACCTGCAAGTCGAGCTCCTCCGGCGGCATCGCGCGGGGCAGACCGACGAGCGGACGCAGCGGGCCATTCACCTGACGATCAACGGGCTGGCGGCGGGGCTGCGCAACAGCGGGTAGCGCCTCCCGGTCGCGTCGTGCGCGTTGGTCGCGGCAACCGGTATCTTCAACGCGCCTATCCTTCCTTCGTGTCGCCGAGGACCGCCGGCGGCGCCTGCTCGACCGCAACACGCCGGATGGCGAGCACGGCGTCCGCAGGGAGCAGCCGCTCGACATAGCGCTCCCACGTCCGGGTGTGCTCGTGCAGGCGCAGCGACCCGTCGGCGTCCTCGTGGACGAGGCCCGTCTCGAGCAGCGTATCGATGTAGGACGCAAACGTCGAGCGCTCGTAGAAATCCGGCGGCGCGAACTCGAACAGCAGCGACAGGCGCTGCGTGAGCATCTGCATCAGCTCCTCGAGGCGTTGCCGCGTCAACGTGCCGGAACCCACACGAGTCAGCAACGCGATCGTCAGGTAATTGCGGCGCAGCAGGTGCCGCAGCGAACGGGCGAGCAGTTCCAGCCCCGCATGTTCCGGGCTGTAGCGATCCGCGGCCCGCAGGTTGCCATCGGTGCCCGTGCGCGCGAGCCCCAGCTCGACGAACAGCTCGACGACGCGCTGCGACACCGCGACCGCCTCCGCGGGGGAGTGATGCAGCATCAGTTCCGCGCGCAGGAAGGGCAGACCGCCCTCGGCGAACTCGGCAACGCGCTCCGGCGTCACCTCGCGCAGGGCGACCAGCAGGTTCGCGACCAGCGCGGGCAGCGCATAGGCGTGCAGCACGTTGTTGCGCAGGTAGTTGACCGCGGACACTTCCTTGTCCGGAACCGCGATGATGTCGCCCGAGCGGATGGGCGACGCGATGTGGCAAAGCCGAGCTTCAGTGCCTGCGCGATCGCCACCGCCGGATCGTGCGGCGGTGAGCACCGTGTCCGGCGAGTAGGGCAGTCGGGATGCGATCGTCTTCAGCCAGTCGATCTGCTGCGCGAGCCCGCGCTCGTCGAGCGCCTGGCGCGGGCTGGGCACGATGGCCATGGCGAACAGGTTGATCGGATTGATGACGACCGCGGAGTTGATGCGCTGCGCCATCTCGCGGCCGAGCAGCGGCGTCAAGCCGCCGCGCCGCGTCCCGCTGCTCGTCTCCCTGCAGCGCGTGCCAGTCGGGCGCCTCCCGATCGAGGAACTGGTCGATCGACAGCGGCGCGCCGAAATTGACGTGCACGCTCCCGTATTCGCGCCGGAGGTTCCTGGCAACGCGCACGAGCGCGCCCAGCGACTCGCCCTCCTTCGGCTGTCCTTCGAGCTCGGCGACCAGCGTGCGGCCCTCGAGCAGCTTTTCGTAGCTGAAATACACGGGCACCAGCAGCAGCGGCCGCGGATGCTCGCGCATGAAGCTCTCGACGGTCATGCCCAGCAGGCCGCCCTTCGGCGCGAGCGTGCGCCCGCTGCGGCTGCGACCGCCCTCGATGAAGTACGCGATCGGGAATCCCTTCGCCAGCATCGCGTGCAGGTACTCGCGGAACACCGCGGCGTAGAGCGGCTCGCCCTTGAAGCTGCGGCGCAGGAAGAACGCGCCGCCGCGCCGCAGCACCGGGCCCACGAGCGGGAAATTCAGGTTGGCGCCCGCCGCGATGTGGGGTGGCGCGAGTCCCTGCGCATGGACGAGATACGACAGCAGCAGGTAATCGACGTGGCTGCGATGGTTGGGCAGATAGACGAGTCCGTTGCCCGGTGCGGCTTTGGCGAGCTCGTTCCCGTGATGGACGTCGACCCCGTCGTAGAGGCGCCGCCACAGCCGCGCGAGCAGCAGCTCCATCGCGCGCACGACCGGATAGCTGAAGTCCGACGCGATCTCCCACGCGAACCGGCGCGCCCGATCCTCTGCCGCCGCCAGGGTCGCGCCGAGCCGCCCCGCCTCCGTCGCGATGGCGTCCTGCAGGGCGCCCGAGGCCACCATCGTCTCGTATCAGGTTGCGCCGGTGCGACAGGTCCGGGCCGATCGCCGATTCGCGCATCCGGCGAAAGTGGAAGCGCAGGAAGCGATTGGCCTTGCGGACCGCGGTGGCGGCGTCGGTCTCCTCGTCGATCAGCCGGCGCAACGAGACCGGCTCGCCGAAGCCGACGCGCGTCTGTCGGCCGTGCAGCAGGATGATCAGGAGCTGGCGCAGCGGTCCGACGCTCGCCCACGCGTCGGCGAAGAGCGCCCTGACGAGCGAATCCTGCGACCCCGGCGACCGGCCCCAGAGAATCGTCACCGGCAGCAGCTGCGCGTCGAGCGCCGGCTGGCGCAACAGCGTCGCCGTCATCTGCGCGAGGGTCACCGAGGGCTCCATGGTGCGCGTGCTCAGCGGATTCCGATTGAGGACGACCGAGAACACGGCGCGCGTGCTGCGGGGGAACTCGGGTCCGATCGGCGCCAAGGCCGACGGCAGGCCGAGCCGCCTCGTCTCCTCCTCCAGCACCAGCAGGCTCGACAGATGCCGATCCTGGAGGACATAGCAGAGCGGCTGCTGCGGATCGACGCCAAGCAGCGCGATCTGCTCCGGCGTGACCTGCGTGCGCACGACGAGGTAGAGCAGGCGGCGCAGCAGCGCGAGGAGGATGTTGCCGAGGCGAACCAGGCCGCGCGGGCGCGAAAGCGGACGGGGCGGGGCGTGGGTCATCGTCGGTTCCGGATTCCTTCCGCTGGCCTGCTCCCCATTCTCGATGCGATGGTAGAGTTAGTAAAGCTCGCCGTCGGCACGTCTGGCACGTGGCTCGCGACGACACCCGATGGCGAGACTGCGCGCGCGCCGGAAGCGGCGCGTCGGCCGGCGGGACTCTGTCCGCAAGGACCCGGGCGCCGCCTCGATCGATTGAACAATGTCGGCAAAGACCTGAAGGAGCAGCAATGACGATTCGCTCGACCGTTTACGCGCCCGACCCCAGGCTCGACCTCGTCCTGGAACGCGTCGTCGATGTCCCGCCAGAACTTGTCTGGAACGCGTGGACCATCCCGGAGCGACTCAAGAAGTGGTTCACGCCCGCGCCATGGACCACGATCGATTGCGAAATCGATCTTCGCCCCGGCGGCGTCTTTCGCACGACCATGCGCTCGCCGGAGGGACAGGAGTTCCCCAACGCCGGCTGTTACCTCGAGGTCGTCAGGAACGAACGGCTCGCGTGGACCAACACGCTCTTGCCCGGCTTCCGGCCGTCCAGCGGATCATCCGCGACCCCCTGCGATTCATTCCCTTTCACGGCGGTCGTTTCGCTTGAACCGCATGGCAACGGGACGAAGTACACCGCGCTCGTCATCCATGGGGACGAAGAGGGGCGCAGGAAACACGAGCAAATGGGGTTCCACGAAGGTTGGGGAAAGGCTCTCGATCAGCTCGTTGCCCTCGTCAAGAAAGTGTAAGCGGGGGGGCGCCACGGCGTCCGCACCGAAATCTCAGCGCACCCGTTCCATGGCCGAGAAGATGCGCTCGCAGCGCTGCCTGTCCTGCGGATCCGCCACCCCCGGCTCGGCGCACCACGCGACCAGGAGGTCGTTCGGCGTCTTGGCGCCGCCGGTCGCCGCGCTGCTGAAGCGTTCCTTCAGTTGCCTGACCTGGAGCGCGAGCCGCTGCGCCTGAAGCTCAGGCGGGCTGTCCAGCTTCAACAGCATTTCGAGCTCGAGCAGGGCGTCGTGCCGCGAGGCCTTGCCCTGCTCGATCCGCTTCGCGTACACGCCCGACGCGGCAGGGTCCGCCAGCGCACGCAGCGCGGCATCGCGCCGTGCGAGGAGCTTCTTTTCCCAGCCCGGGACCACCGCCGGCAACGCGGCCCAGCGTTCGGTTGTCGACGACGCCTGGGTCGCCGCGGCCTCCGCCGCGATGCTCGATCCGATGAGGCGATCGAGTTCTTCGCACAGCTGCTCTTTCGCCGCGAGGGTCTGCCACACGGCGGCCTCGCGCGAGCGGGCGCGCGCCGACACCATCGTCTCCACCGCGCGCGTGGCATTGCGAAACCGCGATTCGAGTCCGGGCGGCACGTCGGATCGTCCGACCCGCTGCTTCCATTGCTCCTGCGCCTCGCGCAATGCGCGGCGGACCTCCTGCTCGTCGCCGTCCGCACGGTGCGCCAGTTGCTCGAGCTGTTCGCAGGTTTCCTCCAGCGCGCGCCGGCCAGTCTGCCGGCGGTCGTCCTCTTCCTTGCGCCTGGCGTGGCGCGCCTCGAACACGGCGTCGCACGCCGCGCGCAGCTCTTCCCACAGGGCGCGCTCGTCGCGCTGCGCGAGCGGCATCGCCTTGGCGTTCTCCTGCCAGCGCGCCTGGATCGCCTTCACCTGTGATGGCGCGTCGCGGTCCATCGCTTTGCCCACGAGTGCGGTGGCCTCCGCGATCAATGTCTTGCGCGCGGCCTTGGCCGCATCGCGTGCTCCGGCCAGTGCGTCGCGCACCGGGCCGAGCGCGGCCTTCAGCCGCGCGTCGAGCTTCTTCCACGCGCCCGGCTCGACGCTGCCCAGGTTGCCTTCGCGCCAGGTGCGGTCGGTTTCGCGCAGCCATCGTTCGATCGCACGCCAGTCGCGCGGCTCGGTGAGCAGGGTCGGCGCATGCGCCGCAGCGGCAGCGATGAATTCCTCGCGCTGCCGGCGTGCCTCCTTGCGCAGCGCGGCCATCTCCGCGAAATGCCGGGCCGCGGGCGCATACGCCTTCTCACACGCGCCGTCGAAGCGCTCCCAGACCGATTTCGGAACCCCCGCATGCTGCTCGTCGAGAGCCTTCCACTCGCCGCGCAATTTCTGCACCTCGAGCGCAAGCCTCGACGCATCCATGGTCTGTGTGGCCAGGGCTTCGGCGCGCTCGCAGAGCTGCACGCGGGCCTGGCGCTGACCGAAGGTTTCCCAGCGCTCGAGCTCCGTTAGCTGCTGGACGAGGCGGCTCAACCGTTGCACCGTCGGTTTCGGCAACATGCCGACGCCGGCCTTCACGGCCTTGATCTCGTCCGCGGCGGCGCGCGCCGCGTGCAATTGCCCCGCGGCCAGCGCCTGCTCGGCGACATGCAGCAGGCCGTGCACGTGCTGCCGCGCCGCGTTCGCCTGCTGCTGCGCCGCCTGGATCTGCGCGAGCCGGCGCTGCTCGATCACGATCAGCGCGGACTCGAAACGCTGCGTCAGCGCCGGACTCCGGATCGCGCGGTCCAGCGCCTGCCAGCGATCGGGCAGATTCGCGTGGTCGATGGACGTGCCGGCGGCGAGCTGCTCGGCTTCGACGACCAGCGCCTCGGCGCCCTCGAGCGCATGGTGCTCACGCTCCCAGGCCGCGAGGCGCTCCCCGGCCTTGGCCAGCACCTCGAGCGCCGCGCCGTCGTTGTGCCCCTGTGCCGCCTCGCGCAGCGCGGCCAGCTCCACGTGCAGCCCGGCAAGCGCGTCCATCGCGGCGGGTGGCTGCAGAGCCTCCATCCATTCGCGCAGCCTGCGCTCGAACTGCGAGCGCGCCCGCTGCTCGTCCTGCTCGCGGTCGAAGCGCGCCTGCAGCGCCTGCCGGGCCGCGTCCCAGCGGGCGCGGCGTTCGGCGTCGCCGGTCATGTCGAGCGCCTGCCAGCGCCGATCGATCTCGACCGCCGCGGTGAGAATCGGGCCAGGCTTGGCCGTCAGCGCCTGCAGCTGCTCGACAATGGCATCGGCCTCGGACGCCTGCCCCGCGCGCTCCGCGATCGCCGCGAGGCGCTGCCGGGCGAGCCGGGTAACGCCGCGGTCCTTGTCCTTCGCCGCGCTGGCGAGCCTGCGCAGGCCTTCCGCCGAATGCACGTGCTCCGCCGCGTCCAAGCGCAGTTCGGCGCGCTCGGCGCCGAGCGCCAGCTCGACCAACCGGTCCTCATCGCGAATGCCCGCCATGGCGACGCGGCGCCGTTCGGCGTCGGGCGCGCGGCGCGCCACATCGGCGCGAATCGCGTCGGTGCAGTGGTCCGCCTCGAGCAACTCCACAGCGCCCGCGTTGTCCGTCGTAGCCGAAAGCACGTTACCGAGTGCCGCCGCGAGCGCAGCCCGGACGGCCGGATCCGATTCGGCTGCCCACGCACTGGCGAGCGCCGGAAGGTCGGTGCATCGATTCGCGGCGGCCACGCGGACCTCCGGCGCGGGGTCTGCGGCGATCAGCTGCGCAAGCTCGCCGGAATCCGGCGGCAGCGCTGCCACGCCCTGCGCGCGCTGCGCAGGATCCGGATGCTCGTGCAGCGCCGAACGGGAAAAGAGCTTCGTGATCATGGTCTGGGCGGGCTTGGAGTCAATTGGACACGTTCAGCAGGTTCGACGGCGAGTACTGGTCGGTGAGTACGCGTGTGCCCGGCGGCCAGCCGGACTCGACCTCGATGAGCGGCAACAGCCATTGCCTGCCGACCCCGAACGGCGCGAGCCTGTCTTCCAGCATCGCCGCATTGCGCGCCAGCTCTTCGCGGCCCGGCAACCCTCCGGGGCGTGCCAGGATCACCCGGTTGCCGGATTTCAGACGGTAGAAATCGCCGAAGGCGCTGAAGTAGGTCGCCGACTCGAATTGGTACAGCCGGCTGGTCGCAAACGTGTTCGCGGCCAGCACTCCTTCCGCGGTCAGGATGCTCCTTGCTTCGAGCAGGAATTCACGCGTCAGCAGATGCTCGGGAATGTAGTCGTGGTCGAACGCATCGAGCAGCACCAGATCGTACCGGATCTGCTGCTTCTGCATGCGCTTGACGAACACGCGTCCGTCCTCCTCGAACACCGCGGTCTGCCGGCCGGGCGCGAACCCGAAGTACCTTCCAGCCACGCGCACCACGGCCGGATCGATTTCGACGGCGTCGATTCGCGCTGCGGGCAGGATCTTCTGCAGCGCGCCGGGCAACGTGCCGCCACCGAGCCCGATGATCAGCACGCGCTGTGGCGACGGGTTGAGGTACAGCGCGGCCATCATCATCCGCGTGTAGTCGAAGACGAGCCGGTCGCGATCCGCAAGCAGCATGCAGGTCTGCCGGCCGGTCGCATGTCGCCCGAACTTCATGCAGCGAAGCCCGTCTTCATCGTAGACGACGATATTGCGGTACAGGGACCGCTCGGTATGCAACTCCCTTGCGCCGACCGGCATTGCGGCGGCGGCGAGCAGGCCCGCGAACGCCAGCGCGAAGACGCCACCGGCCTTCATCGCCGCGGCTCGCCGCACAGGACGGCGCCGAGTCCGAGGACGACCGAGACCGCCATCATTCCAAGCAGGATCGCGTTCACATCGAACAGCAGGACGAGGTAGAACGACGTGAGTATCGTGCCCGCCGCGCTGCCGAAGGTCGAAACGAAATAGAGCGAGCCGGCCGATTTGCCGCTGCCGTGAAGGCTGGAGACGAGCAAGCGAACCGCGTACGGCGACACGGCGCCGGAAATTGCCGTCGGCACGAAGAACAGCAGCGACGAGGCGAGGAGCGAGCCGTAGCGAGGATCATTGATGCGGTCGAATATCCAGTCGAGCGCGGAATCGCCGAACAGCACCACCGGAATCGTTGCCAGGCCGGCCGCGATAAGCAATGCCCCGAGGCGCCGGAGGCTGGGCGAGAAGACCGAATAGTGTCCGCCCAGAAGATACCCTACTGCCAGGGCCAGCATGAAGACCGTGATCACGGCGCCCCAGACGTAGATGCTGTTGCCGAAGCTCGGGGCGAGAATGCGCCCGCTCAGGAGCTCGATTCCCATGACGAAGAACCCCGACCAGCCGGCCAGGGCAAAGACGATCGCCTTTCTTGTGCCATCCAGTTGCGCTGCCTGCATTTGCCGACGATTGCGAAATGGGAACCGAAATCGCAAACGTACCATGCGGCCCCATCCATTGGTACCATTGGCCGGCACAATGCCGATTCGCAACGCAACGACAAAGGACCTGCCAATGCCCGCCAAACGACTGACGGTCGTGGATTCCACCGCCAATTCCGCTGCCAAACCCGCAGCCACCCCGCCGGCCGGCCCGCCTCACAGCCCCCGCCCGCGTCCCGCCTCGGCGGGCGACATCGGCCCGACGACAAGCGCAGAAGCGGTCGAAAATTACGCCGTGAACGAGAGCATCGAGACGGCGCGCGAGGCGCAGGTGAACGCGCTCGAGGACATTCTGGCCGGGCGCTCGCCGGTCGAAGCCGCGCTGCTGATGAAACTGGTGCTGAAGAAGCAGCTGGCGCTCGCGCGCGAATTGCCGGAGACCGCGGACGACGAGCTTGCCGACGATTGGCGCTCCGGCGGATATCCGTACCGGAACCTGATGTCGCGCAAGAGCTACGAGCGGCACAAGTACCGGTTGCAGGTCGAACTGCTTAAGCTGCAGGCGTGGGTCAAGGAATCCGGCGAGAAGATCGTGATCCTGTTCGAAGGCCGCGACGCCGCCGGCAAGGGCGGCACCATCAAGCGCTTCATGGAGCACCTGAACCCCCGGGGCGCGCGCGTCGTCGCCCTCGAGAAGCCGACGGACGCGGAGCGCGGCGAGTGGTATTTCCAGCGCTACGTGCGCCACCTGCCGACCGCCGGCGAGATCGTCATGTTCGATCGCTCGTGGTACAACCGCGCCGGCGTCGAGAGCGTCATGGGCTTCTGCACCCAGCAGGAGTACCTGGAGTTCATGCGCCAGACGCCGGAGTTCGAGCGCATGCTGGTCCACAACAACATCCGGCTCATCAAGTTCTGGTTCTCCGTGAGCCGGAAGGAGCAGCGCCGGCGGTTCAAGGAGCGCGAGGCGCACCCGCTCAAGCAGTGGAAGCTGTCCCCGATCGACCTCGCCTCGCTCGACAAGTGGGAGGCGTACACGAAGGCGAAGGAGGCGACGTTCTTCTACACCGATACGGCCGACGCGCCCTGGACCGTGATCAAGTCCGACTGCAAGAAGCGGGCGCGGTTGAACGCGATGCGCTACATCCTGCACAGCCTCCCGTACGCCCGCAAGGACACCGACCGCATCGGCCCGCTCGACGCGCTGCTCGTGGGCCGCGCGCAGGTGGTGTTCGAGCACGGCGAAAAAGTCAGCGCGCCGGCAGCCTGACGCGCCGGCCGGGTGGCGTCAGTGCCCGCCCGGCCGCCCGAAGGGCACTGACTGCCCCCGCGGGGGGCAGCGAATACCAGGCCGAAGGCCGCAGGACAGCCGAAGGCTGGTCCCGCGCAGCGGGATGCGGCCATGCCGCACAAAGTGAGCGTGGGGGCTGTTCACCCTAGCCGCGCAGCCGCCGGCTCTGCGGATCGTAAGGGGATTCGCCGAGTACGGTAGCCTTCCGGCGCTCGCCGAGGATCTCGATTTCCATCTCCGCGCCCCTCTCGGCGTATTGCGGCTTGACATAGGCGAGCGCCAGGCTCTTGCCGAGCACGTGTCCGTAGCAACCGGCCGTGGCGCGGCCCACCAGGGTCCCCCGCGCGAACAATGGTTCGTTGCCCAGCGGATCGGCGTCCGTCACGCCATGCACTTCGAGCGTGACGAAGCGGTGCGGCACGCCGGCGCCGAGCTGCCGCTCGAGCGCGGCCTTGCCGATGAACTCGCCCTTGTCCATGCGCACGAAACGATCGAGGCCCGCCTCGAACGGCGTGTACTCGGGCGTGAGATCTGAGCCCCACATCCGGTAGGACTTCTCGATGCGCATCGATTCCATCGCCCGCATGCCGACCATGCCGATGCCGAATTCGCGGCCGGCGGTGAAGAGGGACTCGAAGAGGCCGTTCGCGTACTCGATCGGAAAGTGCAGCTCCCAGCCGAGCTCGCCTATGAAATTCACGCGCAGCGCATAGACATCGGTCGCGAACCCGACCTCGATCACTTGGCCGCTCAACCAGGGGAAATGCGCGTTGTCGAGCGGGGCATCGGTCAATTGCGCCAGCACCCCGCGCGCGTTGGGACCGGCGACGACAAACGTGCCGCGGCTCGTGGTGACGTTGCGCAATTCGACGCTCCGGTCGCCCGGCAGCATCCTGTGCAGATAGTCGCTGTCGAAGCGCTCGCCCGCGCCGGCGCTGACGACGTAGTAGCGATTCGCGGCGAGTTTCGTGATCGTGAACTCCGAGCGTATCCCGCCGTTCTTCGTCAGCGCGTGACACAGGGCGATGCGGCCCGGCTTGGCCGGGACCTTGTTCGCGACCAGCGAGTCGAGCCAGCCTTCAGCGCCGGGGCCGCGTCACCTCGTGCTTCGTGAACGGCGTGAGGTCGATCACGCCCACGGCCTCGCGCATCCGCCGGCACTCGTCGCCGACGTGCTGGAAATAGTTGCTGCGGCGGAAACTCCACGCGTCCTTGCGCGGCACGCCCGGTGGCGCGAACCAGTTGGCGCGCTCCCAGCCGTAGCGCTGCCCCCAGACGGCGCCCATCTGGCTCAGCTTTTCGTAGACGGCGCTGGTCTTGGCGGGGCGCGCATCCTCGCGCTCCTCGTCCGGATAATGGATCGTGAAGACGTTGCGATAGGTCTCCTCGTTCTTGCGGACGGTGTAGCGCTTGCCGGTGTAGGCGCCGAACCGGCGCGGATCGACACCCAGCATGTCGATGCCGGGCTCGCCCTCGACGATCCACTCCGCGAGCTGCCAGCCGGCGCCGCCGGCGGCCGTGACGCCGAAGCTGTGGCCCTCGTTCAGCCAGACATTGCGCAAGCCCCACGCCGGACCGATCAGCGGGCTGCCGTCGGGCGTGTAGGCGATGGGGCCGTTGACGATGGTCTTGATGCCGGCAGTGCTCGAGGCACGGCACGCGCTTCATCGCCGCCTCGACGTGCGGGCAGCAGGCGATCGAGGTCGCCGGGCAAAAGCTCCTTGCCGAAATGCGCGGGGACGCCGTCGGCGAAACGCGCCGGCGCGCCCTTCTCGTAGGGGCCGAGTATCCAGCCCATGCGTTCCTCGCGCAGGTAGTACGAGGCATCGGACTCGCGCAACACCGCGAGCTCGCGACCGCCGGCAGCGCGATAGGCCTTCAATTCCGGCGACTCGTCGTAGACGATGTACTGATGCTCGACCGGAATGGACGGCACGTCGAGGCCGAACTTGCGGCCGGTCTCGCGGGCGTAGTTGCCAGTCGCGCAAACGACGTGCTCGCAGACGATGTCGCCCTGGTTCGTCGCGATCTTCCATTCGCCCGACGCGGTGCGCTCCACACCCAGCACCTCGGTCCGCTCGCAGACCTCGGCGCCGGCCGAGCGCGCGCCGCGGCGCAGGGCCATCGTAAGGTCGACCGGCGCGATGTGGCCGTCGTCAGGATGGTAGAGCGCACCAACGATCTTCGGCGTGTCGACGCCGTCGCCCAGGTTCACGAGCGGCCACAGCGCCTTCACCTCGGCGGGACTGATGATCTGGAACGGCACGCCGATGGTATTGGCCGTGCCGCAGTACTTGAGGTACTCGTCCATGCGGTCGCGGGACGTCGCGAGGCGCAGGTTTCCGGTGACGTGAAAGCCGACTTCCTGCCCGGTCTCCGCCGGCAGGCGCTTGTAGAGATCGACCGAATACTTGTGCAGCTGGCCGACCGTATAGCTCATGTTGAACAGCGGCAGCAGCCCGGCCGCATGCCACGTCGACCCCGCCGTTAGCTCCGTGCGTTCGAGCAGCGTGACGTCGGACCAGCCTTTCCTGGTCAAGTGGTAGAGAGTGCTGACGCCGACGACTCCGCCGCCGATCACCACCACGCGCGCATGCGTCTTCATGTTGTCGTTTCCCTGATCGTTGGACCGCCCGCCCCCATTTTGGCGGCAGACCCCACACCCCGAAAATGGGGTCTGTCCCCAAGTTTAGCCAGCCGCCACGCGAAGATCACGCGATTTGCGACCGCGAGTGCTCCAAATGCGTCACGCCGTCCTTGGGAGTGCATTTCGGGGCGGGTCGTCGGTTGACCCGGGCGAAGCGATTCCCGATACTTGCGCCCCCACGACCGAGTTCCTGCACCGGGCAAATCCCGCCGGGGCTGGCATGCGATGAAAAACCTCGTTGTCCTGCACCTGGAAAGCATCTCCCGGCAACGCCTCGCCGCATTCGCGTCGGTTCTGCCGCACACGATGCGCCTGCTGCGCGAGGCGGTGGTTTTCGACAATTTCTTCGCGTCCGCGACGTCGACGCTGATGGTCGTCAGCTACCTCTTTCACGGCAACGATTTCGAGTACGACACGTCGTCAGTGTTCGAAGGCATGCTCCCCGCCGGCAACAACCCGAACCTGTTTTCCATATTGCGCGAGCGCGGCTACCACGCGAACCTGATCTGTCTCAACGGCTTTGAGCACGTGACGCCGACCCGGCTTCCGTCCTGGACCGGCGGGCTGCCGCCGGCATGGGGAACAAACGACTTTCCGACACTGTTCAAGCGCTTCGACGAATTGACCAGTGCCGCGCCGTTCGCGATCTATGTCTGGGATCTCATCACGCACATCGAGCACAGCCTCGCGTTGTCGCCGAACTCCAGCGGCCTCACGGACCAGATCCGCCGCGCCTGCGCGGTTGCCGATGACGCGGTGGGGGAAATGCGCGCGATCCTCGAACGCAAACACCTCCTGGAGAACACGACCATCGTGCTCTACGGCGACCACGGCGACGATCCCTGGACCCATGGCTTCAAGGGTGGCCTGATCCACGGCACGGAACCGTACACCGACATCATCTGGACGCCGCTCGCGATTCGCGACCCGGAACTCGTACCACGCACGGTCGACGGGCCGGCGAGCACGATCGACATCGCGCCGACGTGCCTGTCGCTGCTGGGTGTCGAGGCGAAACTCGCGTTTCCGCACTCCGGCCGCGACCTCTTACGTGGAACGGCCGCTTTCGCCTATTCGCAGAACTTCACTGCCAATCAGCCGGATGATTCGGCGAGGGGCATCGCCAAGGCCTTTTCCATTACCGACCCGACCTACACGCTGCTCGCGAGTTCGCGCGGCCTCGAAATGTACGCGCATCGCCTCGATCCGGGAAATCACTGCAACCTGCTGCGCTTTTTCACGCTGGACGAGGCCGGGCGTCCCGTGCTCTTGCCGCACGCTGGCGCGGCCGGACACTTCAAGGCGGCATGGGAGTACAACCGGGCGTCCACAGCAGGACTGGCCAATGACTTTCTCCGGCTGCGTGGCGCGCTAGCGGAACACATCGAAGCCAAGCGCGCGTACGTGGCGAGCCGCGGCGTCGAACCCATCCATGCGCTGCCTCGCGCGTGTCTCGACGTGATCAGCCGGGAGGGTCGCGACACGATTCTCCACCCCGCGCCCCCCCTCGTCGCCGCCCCCACCGGCATGCCCGCATTCAATTTCTCCTACCGGCTGCGGTGATAGGGTTTGCATCGCGCGGCTGCGAACGCGTAGCGCGCAGGGTGATCGCGTTGCCTGCCCCCATCACGTCTTCCTTCCAACGATGCGCTATCTGATCCTCGCCGCGGGCATGGGAAGGCGCATGGGCAACGGGACGACGGGGCCGAAATGTCTGATCGACATCGACGGCGAGCCGGTGATCGGTCGGATGCTGCGACAGATCCGGACGAACGACGCTAACGCGGACATCCACGTGGTGCTCGGCTACCGCGCTGAATCGGTGGCACCGGTGGTGCGCGACTGCCGTGTCATCGTCAACCCGTTTTTCGACATCACCGGAATCAATGCCTCGCTGTGGTTCGCTCGCGCGTCGTTCGAGCGACCGTTGATGGTGATTCATGGCGACGTGGTGCTCGCCGATCACCTGGCGGCAAGCCTGATCGCAGCCCTGCCCGATTCGCTGATCGCGTTCGACAGCAGCATCCGCGATCCGAAGGAAATCAACGTCACCGTTGCCAAAGGGAAGGTCGAGCGGTTCGGCGTGAATTTCGCCGGCTTCACCGGTGCCTACGCAGGTGTTCTGAAGCTGTCGGAGCGTGCCGCGAACGCCTTCGCGCATACGCTCGACCGGCGTATCCGGCGCGGGTTCAACGAGGCACGGACTTATTATTTCTTCGTGGTTCGCGCGCTGCTCGACGACTACGGCATCCAGTTCTCGCCGTTCGATTTCGCCGGCCATCGATGGCAGGAACTCGACTATGTCGAGGACATCGCCATCGCGCGCTCGCGCGTGAGCGAACGGGCCGGCGCGAATGATCGATAGCGCGCAGGCGCGTGCTGGTCCCGCGAATCGCGAAGGCGGGGTCGACGTCGCGATCTGCGACCGCGGAGCGTTGCCGATTGCCGCAGCCGAGATCCGACGGGCGATCCGGATGGTCCTGGAAGGGGAGGTGACCGAGTTCGCGCGCGACAGGAATTCGCTCTGTTATCTTGTCCTTCTGAGCGTAGGAGGCGGTGTTTCGCGCCCGGCCGTGGTCAAGGCACCGAGGCCAGGGCCGCAGCGCACGAACCTCGACGTCACATTCGCGGACGAAGCCGCGCTGCTCGCCAGTTTGCCGCAGGCGGGCATCGGCAATGCGCACCGACTCCTGGCGCGGGCCAGAGCAGGCGACGCCCACTTTCTGCTGACGACCCACCTGCCCGGCGTGCATCCGCATCCGTCGCAGCATCCGCTGAATACGCCGCAGTTGCATGGGATCTTCGACACCCTGTTTGCAATGGATTGCCAGGGCCTGATGCACTACGACCTCAAGCCGGGGAACTTGCTGCTCGATGGGAAGCGCCATGGCTTGATCGACTTCGAGTTCGCCCGTTTCGAGGCCTGGCAGGACGCATACGCACCGGCGACGGCCACGTACTGCGAGGATTTCAACGTTTCGCCCAATCCGCATTTTCCGTCCCGCACCAATGTGGCGAATTTCGAGTTCAGGACGCTTTCCGGTTACCTCTCCGGCCTCGCGCAAGCGACGTCGACTACGGGTGCCCGGGAATTCTTGCGCTGCTATCTTCAGGTGAAATCCCGGTACCACGAACGCATGGGACAGTTCCTTGCCAACCTCGCACCCGAATCCGTCGATAAAATGGCGAAGCAAGGCGGCATGGCGGTGCGGGACGTCCGGCGGCGACTTGGCGAGGCTGCTGCCTTCGCGGACCGGCTCGTGGCACTCATGCGAAACGCGAGTGGGCCCGTGGCCGACCTCGAGCATTCCCTCATGGCCTTCCGTCAATGCGTGTTCGAACGCCGGCGGCGGGAAGCGCAACGCCTGTGTCTCGAGGTTTTCGATCGACTCCGGCGCTCCGGCGTCGGGACGAGTGCGCTGCCGACGGAATATTTCGCCGCCATGGTCACGACGTTCGATCTCGTCTGGCGCAGTTCGCCTGACCCTGCGCGCTAACGCGGCGAGCCAAACCGAAGCCGCCGGGTGCGGCGAGACTGGCAGGACATCGTGCCGCGAGAAATGTGGCCCTCTCCTGTCGGGATGGTATACGCATGCAGGATTGCACTATCCTTCGCCGATGTCGCTCTTGACCCTGCAGGATGCCGAGCTCGCCTTCGGCCTTCATCCGCTGCTCGACCGCGCCGACCTCGTCGTCGCCGACGGCGAGCGCATCGGCCTCATCGGCCGCAACGGCACCGGCAAGTCGTCGCTGCTCAAGGTCATCGCGGGGCAGGCGTCGCTGGACGACGGGCAGGTCAAGCGGCGCGACGGGCTTTCCGTCGTGCTGGTCGAGCAGGAGCCGGAGCTGCCACGCGCCTCATCGCTGCGCGAGAGCCTCGCCGTTCGCGGCAGGCTCGACGGAATCGCCGACGAGCGCGAGCGCTGGCGAACGGAAGCGCGGCTGGTCGAGTTCCTGCACCGCTTCGGTCTCGACGAAGCGACCGCTCCCGAGTCGGCGTCCGGCGGCGAGAAGAAGCGCGCGGCGCTGGCCCTGGCGCTGGCCCTCGCCCCGGACCTCCTGCTCCTCGACGAACCGACCAATCACCTCGATCTCGACGGCATCGCGCAGGTCGAGGAGCTCGTCGCGAAGCAGCCGGCGTCGATCGTGATCACTCACGACCGGGCGTTCCTCGATCGCGTGGCCACCCGCATCGTCGAGCTCGATCGCGGCTTGCTGCGCTCGTATCCCGGCAACTTCTCCGCCTACGAAACCCGCAAGGCCGCCGAGCTGGCGGCGGAAACGGTGGCCAACCGCAAGTTCGACCACTTCTGGGCGCAGGAAGAGGCGTGGATCCGCAAGGGGATCGAGGCCCGGCGCACGCGTGACGAGGGCCGCGTGCGGCGGCTGGAGGTGCTGCGGCGCGAACGCGGGGAGCGCCGCGCACGCCTGGGCAGCGTGAAGCTCGTCGTCGACGCCGGCGAGCGCTCGGGCCGGTTGGTCGCGGAGCTCTCCCGCGTCACGAAGTCGTTCGGCGGACGTCCGCTCGTGCGCGATCTCACGCTGCGCATCATGCGCGGCGACCGGCTGGGGCTGATCGGCGCCAACGGTGCGGGCAAGTCGACGCTGCTAAAGCTGATCCTGGGCACGCTCGCGCCGGACTCGGGAACGGTCAGGCTCGGCACCAAGCTCCGAACCGCGTATTTCGACCAGCTGCGCGAGCAGCTCGACGGCGAACGCACGCTCGTCGAAACGATCAGCCCTGGCTCGGACTGGGTGGAGACTGCCGGTGGGCGCAAGCACGTGCTCTCGTATCTCGGTGATTTCCTGTTCCCGCCACAGCGCGCGGACACGCCGGTGCGGGCGCTTTCCGGCGGCGAGCGCAACCGGCTGCTGCTGGCGCGGCTCTTCGCGCTCCCGGCCAATCTGCTGGTGCTCGACGAGCCGACGAACGATCTTGACATCGAATCCCTCGAGCTCCTCGAGGCCACGCTGCAGACCTACCCCGGCACGCTGCTGTTGGTCAGCCACGACCGGACGTTTCTGGACAACGTGGTGACGCAGACGCTGGTGGCGGACCCCGGCGGCACGGGGACATGGCAGGAATTCGTCGGTGGATACAGCGACTGGGTGGCGCAGCGCGATCATGGGTGCACCCTTGGCGCTGCACCTCTTCCCTCCGAGAGGGAGCAATTCGCGCTTGGGACCGCCCGACGCGCTCATACGACCGCAGCACCGGGAGGCACCGTCGCCTCCCCCTCCGCACAGGCCGCCGGCAAGCCGAAGGGCACCCGACCAGCGCAGGCCGAGACCCGGCGCGGCGCAACGGCCGGCACCAAGCTCACGTTTGCGGAGCGACGCGAGCTCGCCGCGCTGCCCGACGAGCTAGAAGCGCTGGAACGCGAACAACACGCGCTCACGGAGCGCATGTGCAGCGCGGATTACCACAAGGGGAGCGTCGAGGCGATCAAGGCGGACCGAAGGCGCGCGGAGGAAGTCGAGCACGCCCTCGCCCGGAAGTTCGAGCGCTGGGGAGAGCTCGACGCCCGGAATGGCCGGCAGGCGCAAGACTAGTCGCGGGCCCGGTCGCCCCCCGGGTTGGCCGTCCGCCTACAGGGCCGGGGCCGCTCGCCGATGCGCATGTCGCCCACCGACACGCCCGGGTCGCTACGTCGTCAGCGCGCGGCCGCCCCACCCACTACCATGCACCTTGGTCAGCCCCGGGAGAAACGGGGTCGGATCCGACATTCCCGGGGCCCCGACGACGTGCCGACCATCCGCCGGAAGTCGCATTCGACCCCGATATTCCAGCGAGCCAATGGAGACGCGAGTGCCCGACAACGTCGAAGACGATCTGGATCTGAATAGCCTCAACGACGAGGACCTCGTGCTGCAGGTCCACGACGACCTCTACAACGGCCTGCGCGCCGAGGTGATGGAAGCGACCAACATCCTGCTCTCGCGCGGCTGGTCGCCGGATCGCGTGCTGAACGACGCACTGGTCGAGGGCATGCGCATCGTCGGCATCGACTTCCGCGACGGCATCCTGTTCGTGCCCGAGGTGCTGCTCGCCGCCAACTCGATGAAGGGCGGGATGGAGATCCTGCGGCCGCTCCTTGCCGAGACCGGCGTCGAGCCGATCGGCAAGATGGTGATCGGCACGGTCAAGGGCGACATCCACGACATCGGCAAGAACCTCGTCTCGATGATGATGGAAGGCGCCGGGTTCGAGGTGATCGACCTCGGCATCAACAATCCGGTCGAGAAATACCTGGCCGCGCTGGCCGAGCACAAGCCCGATATCCTGGGCCTCTCGGCGCTGCTCACCACCACCATGCCCTACATGAAGGTGGTGATCGACACGATGAAGGACCAGGGCATCCGCGACGACTACATCGTGCTGGTGGGCGGGGCCCCGCTGAACGAGGCGTTCGGCAAGGCGGTGGGTGCGGACGCCTACTGCCGCGATGCGGCGATCGCCGTGGAGACGGCCAAGTCGCTGATCGCCGCCCGCCGCGCCGCCCGCGTGACGGGTTGAACGTCCTGCGCGCGCATGGGTAGCCGGGCGCAGGTGCTCGTGATCGCCTGCGGCGCGCTCGCCCGCGAGATCGCGGCGCTGCGGCGCGCGAACGCATGGCCGCATCTCGACGTGCAGTGCCTGCCCGCCGACCTGCACAACCACCCGCGGCGCATTCCCGGCGCCGTGCGCGAGAAGATACGCACCAACCGCGACCGGTACGCGTCGATCTTCGTCGCGTACGGCGACTGCGGGACCGGTGGCGAGCTCGACACGGTGCTCCTGGAGGAGGAAGTCGAGCGCATCCCAGGCGCGCATTGCTACGAATTCTTCGCCGGCAGCCGCACGTTTGCGGCGCTCGCCAATGAGCAGCCCGGCACGTTCTACGTCACCGATTTCCTGCTGCGCCACTTCGACCGCCTGGTGATCCGCGGCCTCGGTCTCGATCGCCATCCGGAACTCATCGCGCAGTATTTCGGCAACTACCGGCGCCTTGTCTACCTGGCGCAGCTCGATGCGCCTGAGCGCCTCGTCGCGGCGCACGCCGCGGCCGACCGGCTGGGCCTTGCGTTCGCCCATCGGGTCACGGGCTACGGCGAGCTCCAACGCAGCCTCCGCGCGGCGGCCGAACCGGTGCTCGTGTGGCGAAGCTGATCGTCATCTCCTGGCGCGACGTGCCCTCGCAGGTCGTCGTCAAGCAGGGACGCGAAACCGTCCGCGTGCAGCTGTCGGCGCGCTTCCAGGAAGCCGTCGACCGCGCGGCGATGCGCGCCGGCAAGGGCAGCTCGGACGCTTACATCGCCGACTGGAAGCGCAGCGACCCGCGCGAATGCGGCAACGATCTGAAGACCGAGGCCATTGCCGAAGTCGCCAGGCTGGAGGCGCGCTACAGCGACGCCAATCTCGAGCGGCTGATCCGCGCGAAGGGCTTGGCCACCGATCCTGCGGTCCCGGCAGCGGGCAACCCGGAGGAGTCCTGATGCGCGCGGTGCGGCAATGGTCGGTGCGCCACGCGCGCGGCCTGGAGGCGTCCTACGGGCTATTCGAGCGCGCCGTGGTTGCGCTCGATCCCCTGTGGCGGCGACTGGGTTACGCGCGCATCGAGCGACCCGTGGCCGCCATTGAGCGGGCCGTCAAGGGCTTCCTGTTCGACTGCAGGATGTGCGGCCAGTGCGTGCTGGGCTCGACCGGCATGTCGTGCCCGATGAACTGCCCGAAGGAGCTGCGCAACGGCCCCTGCGGCGGCGTGCGCGCGGACGGCCAATGCGAAGTGGATGCGCAGATGAAATGCGTCTGGGTCGAGGCGATAGAAGGCAGCACGCGGATGCGCGATGGCCGCGCGGCCGTGTGCGTCGTGCAGTTCGCCGTGGACCGGAGGCTCGAGGGCCGCTCGTCGTGGCTGGCCGTTGCACGGGACCCATCGGCGCGCGGCGCGGGGACGCCGTGAAATTCGAAGACGAACCGGTGCCGGGCTATCCACTGCCGATCCTGCCGGGCCACACGTCGCCGGGGCGCCTCGAGCGCGTGCTGCGGGCCGGGGCGTTCGCCGTGACGACCGAGCTCGACCCGCCGGACTCGGCGGACCCCGAGGACGTTTATCGCCGCGCCCGCGTGTTCGACGGTTGCGTCGATGCCATCAACGCCACGGACGGCAGCGGCGCCAATTGCCACATGTCGAGCCTCGCCGTCTGCGCGCTGCTGACGCGCGTCGGCTACGCGCCGGTGATGCAGATCTCGTGCCGCGACCGGAACCGCATCGCGATCCAGGGCGACATCCTGGGCGGCGCCGCGATGGGCGTGTGCAACATGCTGTGCCTCACCGGCGATGGCGTGGGCAACGGCGACCACCCGCAGGCCAAGCCCGTGTTCGATCTCGATTGCATGACGCTGCTCGAGGTCGGCACGACGTTGCGGGATGGGCAGCGTTTCCAGAGCGGCCGCAAGGTCACGTTCGCGCCAAGGGTGTTCTTCGGCGCGGCCGAGAATCCGTTCGCGCCGCCCTTCGAGTGGCGTGCGTTCCGGCTCGCGAAGAAGATCGCCGCGGGTGCGCAGTTCATCCAGACGCAATACTGCTTCGACGTGCCGCGACTCAGGTCCTTCATGGCCCAGGTCGACGATCTTCAATTGCTGAATCGCGCCTTCATCCTCGTCGGCGTGGGACCGCTGCGCTCGGCGAAGGCCGCGCAGTGGATGCGCACGCGCGTGCCGGGCGTCCACATCCCGGTCGAGGTCATCCGGCGCCTCGCCGGGGCCACCGACCAGGCGCGCGAAGGCCGCCGGCTCTGCGTGGACCTCGTCCGGGAGATCCGCGAAATCAAGGGCGTTGCCGGCGTGCACGTGATGGCCTACCGGCAGGAGGAAGCGGTGGCCGAGGTGATCAGCGAATCGGGCGTCCTCGGCGGCCGCGTGCCCTGGCATCCCGACCGCCGCACTGAGACACAACCCCGGAAAGCAACTTCATGACCGACACCGTCATCAGCTCCGCCAACCGTGAAGTGGTCATCGGCTTCGACCGGCCCTTCGTGATCATCGGCGAGCGCATCAATCCGACCGGACGCAAGATCCTCGCCGCCGAGATGGCCGCCGGCGACTATTCCCGCGTGACGGCGGATGCGCTGGCCCAGGTCGAAGCCGGCGCGCAGATGCTCGACGTCAACGCGGGGATTCCGCTCGCCGACGAGCCGGCCATCCTGGCCCGCGCAATCGCGCTGGTGCAGTCGATCACCGACGTGCCGCTGTCGATCGATTCGTCGATCGTCGCCGCGCTCGCGGCCGGGCTCGCCGTCTACAAGGGCAAGCCGCTCGTGAACTCGGTGACCGGCGAGGAGGAGCGCCTCGAATCCGTGCTGCCGCTGGTGAAGAAATACGGCGCCGCCGTCGTCGCGATCTCCAACGACGAGACCGGCATCTCGCAGGATCCGGACGTGCGCTTCGCGGTGGCGAAGAAGATCGTCGAGCGCGCCGCGGATCACGGCATTCCCGCCTGCGACATCGTCATCGATCCATTGGTGATGCCGATCGGCGCCATCCGCATGGCCGGCGTGCAGGTGATGCAGCTCGTCCACCGGTTGCGCACCGAGCTCAAGGTCAACACGACCTGCGGCGCGTCCAACGTGAGCTTCGGCCTGCCGCAGCGCGAAGGCATCAACACTGCGTTCCTGACGATGGCCATCGCCTCGGGACTCACGTCGGCCATCACCAATCCGCTGCACCCCGGGATCGTCAAGGCGTGCATGGCCGCGGACGTGATGATGGGCCACGACCCGGATTGCACGCAGTGGATACGCCGTTTCCGCGAGACGCCACCGCCTGATGCTACCGGCGAGGCCTCGCGCGGTCGGCGCGAAGTCGGACGAAGGCGGCGGGTGTGAGCGACCAGGACGCCCTCGTCGTCTTCACGCCATCGGGCCGGCGCGCGCGCGTTCCCATCGGCACGCCGCTGCTGCAGGCGGCGCGCTCGCTCGGCGTGGACATCGACTCGGTGTGCGGCGGGCGCGGCCTGTGCGGCCGCTGCCAGGTGCTGCTGGCCGAAGGCGACTTCGCGAAGCACGGCGTGACCTCGCGCGCGGAAAACCTGTCGCCGTTCGGCGCGGTCGAGCGGGAGTACAGCTGCCACCAGCCGCTCGCACCCGGGCGGCGGCTGTCGTGCTCGACGCAGGTGCTGGGCGACGTCGTGATCGACGTGCCCTCCGACAGCCAGGTGCACCGGCAGGTCGTGCGCAAGGCCGCCGAGGCCCACGACATCGAGCTCGATCCCGTCGTCCGGCTGCATTACGTCGAGGTGCAGCCGCCCGACATGCACGATCCGTCCGGCGATCTGCGGCGCCTGGAGGACGCGCTCGACTTCGAGTGGCGGTTGACGGGGCTCGCCTGCGACGTGCGCGTGCTGCAGCAGCTGCAACCCGCACTGCGGCAGGGCGGCTGGAAGGTGACGGTGGCCGTGCACGGCGGCAGCCAGATCATCGCCGTGTGGCCGGGCTTTCGCGAGCGCGTGTACGGCATCGCCATCGACGTGGGCTCGACGACGATCGCCGCGCACCTGTGCGACCTGTCGAGCGGCGAGGTCGTCGCGGCCGCCGGAGCGATGAATCCGCAGATCCGCTTCGGCGAAGACCTGATGAGCCGCGTGTCGTGGGTGATGATGAACCCCGGCGGCGAGAAGGAGCTGACCCACCTCGTGCGCGCCGCGATCAACGAGCTCGCCGCCGACGTCGCGCGGCAGGCGGGCGTGGCGCCGGAGGACATCCTCGAGGCGACCTTTGTCGGCAATCCGATCATGCACCACCTGCTGCTCGGCATCAGCCCGCTCGAGCTCGGCGGCGCGCCGTTCGCGCT
Source organism: uncultured beta proteobacterium (assembly GCA_963823215.1). Lineage (GTDB taxonomy): Bacteria > Pseudomonadota > Gammaproteobacteria > Burkholderiales > Casimicrobiaceae > CAIWHR01. The sequence continues at coordinate 101,639 of CAWGKT010000004.1, read as the reverse complement.
CGCGACCGACTCCGCGCTCACCCTCTGGGCGACCGAGATCGATTTCGCCATTCACCGCAACGCGCGCATCTACGTCCTGCCGTGCATCGCCGGCCACGTGGGTGCCGACGCGGCCGGCGTCGTCCTTGCCGAGCGGCCCGACCTGGCGGATGAAATGACCTTGCTGGTCGACATAGGCACCAACGCGGAAATCGTTCTCGGCAACCGCCACCGCCTCCTCGCCTGCTCGAGCCCGACCGGCCCCGCATTCGAGGGCGCGCAGATCAGCTGCGGCCAGCGCGCGGCACCCGGCGCCATCGAGCGCGTGCGCATCGATCCGGCGACCCTCGAGCCGCGCGTCAAGGTGATCGGCTGCGACCTTTGGTCCATTGATCCCGGCTTTGCGGCGGCGACTGCCGCGACCGGCGTCACCGGCATCTGCGGCTCGGGCATCATCGAGGTCGTCGCGGAACTGTACCTCGCCGGCGTCATCCGGCACGACGGCACGATCGACGGCGCACTCGCGGCGCGCAATCCGCGCATCCGCGCCGACGGCCGCACCTGGGCCTACCAGCTCCACGCGGGCGCCGAGGGTCGCGCGCCGCTCGCCATCACGCAAAACGACGTGCGCGCGATCCAGCTCGCCAAGGCCGCACTCTATGCCGGCGTGCGGCTGCTGATGGAGCGTCTGGCCATCGATCGGGTGGACCGCATCCGCCTCGCCGGGGCCTTCGGCAGCCACATCGACGTCAAGTACGCGATGGTGCTCGGAATGATCCCCGACTGCACGCTCGACCAAGTGAGCTCGGCCGGCAACGCCGCCGGCACCGGCGCCCGCATCGCGCTGCTCGATCGGCGCACCCGCACAACCGTGGAAGCGCTCGTGCGCCGCATCGAGAAGATCGAGACGGCCGTCGCGCCCCGATTCCAGGAATTCTTCGTCGAGGCGATGGCCATCCCGCATCTCACCGCGCCCTTTCCGCGGCTGCGCGCCGCGGTGACGCTGCCGGCAATCAGGGCCGGAGGGCGCGATGCAGCAAGGCGCGGCCGGCGGGGGGCCGCACAGCGCGAGGCGCAGGAGTAGCGGGGTCGCGCGGACCCGCTACGCCGCCTGCAGCAGGGTGACGTCACCGTCGGCCGCGACGCGCGCGGGTCACCCGCGCCCGGGGCAACCGGCAATCCTACTTCGCCGTCGGCTCCGAACGGGCGATGCCGACGCACCGCTCCTCGTATCGCCTGGTCATGGTTTGCCGTCGCTTCGCGTTGTCGGCACTTTCCGTCCGGCCGCGCTTCGCATCACGCTCGGCTTCTGCGGCGAGCCGGCGTGTTTCATCCTGCAACTGGGCGCACATGTGCGGGTTCGTGACGTTCTTCTTCGGGTCGTCCGGGAGCTTCAGCGGTTTGGCTGCGGCATCGCACGGCGCGTCCGAGTAGGTCGTCTTGCCGGTCCCGTCCGTGCACTTGTAGACCTGTCCGTGTGCGATGGACGCCATCGCGAAGGCTGCAACTGCAACCGCAATTTTCACAGCGCGATGAAACGCGTACCCGGGCATGACAGGTAGGCCCGAAGCGAGCGGACGCCACGGCGTTCCGTCGCTCCCGGTTGATCTTGCCCGGACCGCCCGCGTCCCCCTCAATTGGCAGCGAAGCAGTAAAGGTACCCGGCGCCGCCGGTGGATGCGAGCCCGGGGTCGCTGCACCCTTTGCTCGGATGCGACGAATTCCACGACAGCGCCGGCGGGCTCGTGTCGAGTCCCGTGCGATCGGCATGACCGACGATGGCCGATCCGTCGGCGCCGCCCTTGGTCCAGTTGCCGCAGGTCATGTCCTCGGTGCCGCCGAACGCCGTGCCGTCGGGCTGCGTCCCCGTCAGGATGTCGTGCTGGTTTGGCGTGTCGCCGCGGCCGTTGACGATGCCACCCTTCTCGGTGAGCGCCGTCTGCTTGGTGAGGTTGTTCGTGCCGTGCAGCTCGGCGACGTCCTTGGCGACGACCACGCCCTTGGCGTTCTTCCACGGTCCCTTGCCGATGCGATCACGCGCATTGACGGCGGTGGACGAGCCCGCTGCAGAGGCGCTCAGATACGCGCGCCAGGTCCTGCCCCCCGCGCCTGCGGCGGCGGCAAGCGTCTGGCAGTGCTTGTCGGCACCCGCGAGCCCGCCGAAATCGGCACCCTTGCCGGAGCCCACGCTCGTCACGAAGAACGACATGTCCGCCTGCTGCGCCATCGCGCCGCCGCACATGCCGACGGAAACCAACGCGGCCGACGCCAGCGTTCCGAATGACCAAATCTTCATAGCTTCCTCCAAAGGGCGCCCGGGCCGTCGACATGCGAACCGCAGCGAAGAGATATGAACAACGCTACTGCGGTTCTATTCCCGCCAAAGCTGCTGATGCACCGACCCCTGGCCGGCGTCGAATGATACCTGACCTGCCACGGATCCTGCCAACCTGACGGCCGGTGCGCCGGTCCGTCGACCCACGTCGCGGCGGAGCATTCGTCGGCGCCGCCGGACCGCACCCGTGTTGCAACGCAATACGCTTCGATGGCGCGGGGCAAATCCCGGAGCGGAACCCGGCGCTGGCCCTGGCCGCAGTCCTCCCCCCGAGTTTTCATTGTCGACTCGCCTTGTTGCCATCAATTCGCATTACTATCGCCAATCCGCTTTACTGCCCCATCCGTTTCGGGTGGAATGGCGGTCGGGAAACCGGGCTGGGCCGAAAACGACCGGGTCGGGACAAGTTGATATCACTGTCAGAGGAGTTCACGCAATGTTGAAATCGATAATTCGCAGCCTGATCACCGGGCGCGGCGGCGCTCGCCGTGTCGGCGATGGTCGCCGGTCCGGCGTTCGCGCAGAAGACCAAGATCACGGTGTACACGGCGCTGGAGAACGACCAACTCGGTCCGTACAAGCAGGCATTCGAAACCGCGAACCCCGACGTGGAACTCGCGTGGGTCCGCGACTCGACGGGCGTCATGACCGCGCGCATCCTGGCGGAAAAGGACAATCCGCGGGCCGACGTCATCTGGGGCTTGGGCGCCTCGTCCATCGCGCTGTTCGATTCCATGGGCCTGCTCGAGGCGTACACGCCGAAGGGCGCGGATCAGATCAAGCCGGCGTTCCGCAGCGGCAAGAGCCCACTGACCTGGACCGGCCTGGACGCGTGGCTCGCGGTGATGTGCTACAACACCATCGAGGGAGCCAAGAAGAACCTCCCGAGGCCCGCGGCCTGGGCTGATCTCGCCAATCCCGGTCTACAAGGATTCGATCGTCATGCCCAACCCGGCCTCGTCCGGAACGGGTTACCAAGCGGTCTACGCGTGGATCCAGATCATGGGCGAGAAGGCGGCCTGGGAATTCATGGACAAGCTGCACCAGAACATCGCCGTGTACACGCACTCGGGCTCGGCCCCCTGCGTGCAGGCGGCGAAGGGCGAGCGGGTGATCGGCATCGGCTTCGACATGCGCGGCGCCAAGGAGAAGACCGGCGGCGCGCCGATCGACATCATCCTGGCCAAGGAGGGCGCGCCCTGGGACATGGAAGCCACCGCGATCCTCAAGGGGACCAAGAACCTCGCCGCAGCGCATAAGCTCGCCGATTTCGCGGTCAGCAAGGGTGCCTACGAGCTCTACGGCAAGTATTACGCAATCGTCGGCTACCCCGGGCTGAATCCGGCACCGCCGAACTATCCGCCTTCCGCCGACGCGGCCATGGTCAGGATCGACCTCGCCAAGATGGGCCAGGAGCGCGCGAAGATCCTCGCCGAGTGGACGAAGCGCTACGACGGCAAATCGGCTCCGAAGTAGCGTTCAGTACCGGTCAACGGCAGTAAACCCGATGCGGCCCTCGCCTTCGCCAACGGCGGGGCGCGGGCCGCATCCATTGCCATGCCCGCAAACAATCCCAAACCGGCCGGCGCTCCCTACCTGCGCATCGAGCGGCTGCGCAAGCAGTTCGGCGCCTTCGCCGCGCTGAAGGACATCTCCCTCGAGATCTTTCCGGGGGAGTTCGTCTGCTTTCTGGGGCCGTCGGGCTGCGGCAAGACGACGCTGCTGCGCGCGATCGCCGGGCTCGACGTTCAGACGTCCGGCCGCATCTTCCAGGCCGACAAGGATATTTCCGCTCTGCCGGCGTCCAAGCGCGACTTCGGCATCGTCTTCCAGTCCTACGCGTTGTTCCCGAATCTGACCGTCGCGGCCAACGTCGGGTATGGCCTGGTCAGCCACGGCGTGCCCAGGGTCGAGATCGCCACGCGCGTGGACGACCTGCTGCGGCTCGTCGGAATGCCTGATTCCGGCCGCAAGTATCCGGCCCAGCTCTCCGGCGGCCAGCAGCAGCGCGTCGCCGTGGCGCGCGCGCTGGCGCTGTCGCCCGGCCTGCTGCTGCTGGACGAGCCGCTCTCCGCGCTCGACGCCCGCGTGCGCGCGTACCTGCGCATCGAGATCCGCCGCCTGCACCAGCGCCTCGGCGTCACGACCATCATGGTCACGCACGACCAGGAAGAGGCGCTGACCATGGCCGATCGCATCGTGGTGATGAACCAGGGCGTGATCGAGCAGGTCGGCACGCCTACCGAGGTGTACCGCAGGCCGGCCAGCGCATTCGTCGCCGATTTCGTCGGCACCACCAACTTCCTTCCTGCCGTCGTGGTCGGGGCCGGCAAGGTACGCTTTGGCGAGATTGACCTCTCCTGCGAACTCGACCTGCGTCCGGGTCCCGGCCATGACGTGACGGTGGCCATCCGGCCCGAGGACGTCGTGGTGCGCAACGTCGTCGCCGGCTCCCCCAACACGTTCAACGCGCGCGTCGCCGAAGTCGAGTTTCTGGGCTCGTTCTGCCGCGTGGGACTTTCGATTGACGGCACCAAGCCGGTGCTGCTGGCCGATTTCTCCATCAACGTCGTGCGCGACCTCGCGATCGCCGAGGGCAAGGAGATGCCGATCACGCTGCCTCCAGACCGCCTCCGGGTGTTTCCCCGCGCGCCGAAGGAACCGTGAACGGCACCGTCGCACCGACGGCAGTGGCGGCGGGCGCCGCCTATCCGGTGACGCGTCGCCGGCTCGACCGCGACGACCTGCTGATGCGCGGCGGCATCTGCCTTCTGATCGGCTGGATGCTCGTCACGCTCGTGCTGCCGCTGTACTGGCTGCTGTCCAAGAGCTTCCAGAACCAGAACGGCGATTTCGTCGGGCTCGCCAACTACGTTCAGTATTTCTCCACGCCGGCGCTGTTCGCCTCGGTGTGGAACAGCCTGTTCATCGCTTTCCTCTCCACGGCGATCGTGCTGCCGCTGGCCTTCGTCTATGCCTACGCGCTGCAGCGGAGCTGCATGCGCTGGAAGGGCTTGTTCCAGGCATTGGCGCTGATCCCCATCCTGGCGCCCTCGCTGCTGCCGGCAATCTCCCTGATCTACCTGTTCGGCAACCAGGGCTTCCTCAAGGCGATGATGTTCGGCGGCACGATCTACGGCCCCGTCGGCATCGTGATCTCGCAGGTGTTCTACTGCTTTCCGCACGCGCTGATGATTCTCGTCGCAGCGCTGTCGATGGCCGACGCGCGGCTGTACGAGGCCGCGGACGCGCTGGGCGCGTCCAAGACGCGCGTGTTCTTCACGGTTACCCTGCCCGGCGCCAAGTACGGCGTGATCAGCGCCGGCTTCGTGATCTTCACACTCGTGATCACCGATTTCGGCATCGCCAAGGTCATCGGCGGCCGCTTCAACGTGCTCGCCACCGACATCTTCAAGCAGGTGATCGGCCAGCAGAATTTCGAGATGGGCGCCGTGGTCGGATTCATCCTGCTGCTGCCCGCGGTTTTCGCCTTCGCTGCCGACCGCATCATCCAGCGCCGCCAGGTGGCCCTGCTGTCGGCGCGTGCCGTCCCGCTCGTCCCCAGGCCGGCGCCGCGGCGCGACTGGGGGCTGTTCCTGTTCTGCACCCTGGTCGGCGGGCTGATCTTCATGCTGCTTGCGATGGCCGCCTGGGCCTCGTTCGTCACGCGCTGGCCCTACAACCTGGCCCTGACCCTCAAGAACTACGCATTCGGCGATTTCGACACCAACGGCTGGGACGCGTACTGGAACTCGGTCGTGATGGCGTCGTGGACCGCGGTGATCGGCACCGTGGTCGTCTTCCTCGGCGCTTACCTGCTGGAGAAGACGCGCGACTTCGAGTGGGGACGCGGCGTCGCGCAGTTCATGGCCATGCTGCCGATGGCGGTGCCCGGCCTCGTGATCGGCCTTGCCTACATCTTCTTCTTCAACGCCAAGGGCAATCCGCTGGGCTTCATCTACGCGACGATGATCATCCTGGTCGTCAACTCGGTCACCCACTTCTACACGGTCAGCCACCTCACCGCCACCACCGCGCTGAAGCAGCTCGACCAGGAGTTCGAGGCAGTCTCGGCCTCGCTCAAGGTGTCGCTGCTGCGCACGATGGCGCGGGTGACGGTGCCCATCTGCGTGCCGGCGGTGCTGGACATCACCATCTACCTGTTCGTCAACGCGATGACCACCGTGTCGGCGGTGATCTTCCTCTATTCGACGAACACCAAGCTTGCGGCAGTCACGATCATCAACATGGACGAATCCGGCTTCACGGCCGCCGCGGCCGCCATGGCGATGACCATCGTGGTCACCTCGGCCGGCGTGAAGATCACGCACGTGCTGCTGACGCGCAGGCTCGATCGCACGACGCAGGCCTGGCGGCAACGCTGAGGAGCGAAGGGAGTAAAGGGACCAGGCTCAATTGCGCGCAAACATCGCCGATAATTGAGCCTGGCCCTTTTACTCAAGACCGCGCACCAGCGCGAGCTCGCGCCGGGTCCGATGGCCTGCGGCGCGAACTGCGGGTTGGCGCAACCGAGGTCGTAATGGCGATCCTGAACCTGGCCACAGCAGCTGGCGGACCCAAACTCGCTCGTAACCGCGCAGCGCGCTAATCGATCGGTGCCTCGAGCAGGCACCCGAATTCGCGCGCGAAGTCGACGGAAACGCGCGCGTGCACCGCGCCCTGCTGATCGAAGAATCGCTGCGTCCCGCGGGTCGCGAAAACGCCTTCGTGCCAGATGCCCGGATGGATGTAGAGGCCGCGGCTGCCATCGAAGCGAAAGCACACGAATTTCGCAGGCTCGACGTCGTCGCCCGGCAAGGCGAGCGGCACCAGGAATGGCTTCCTGTCGAGCGGAAAGAAGAGCTGGCCGCCGTCCGGATGGTAATTGGCGTGCCAGAGCAGGATCCGGCGCGGATCGCGCGCATGGCCGGGATCGGCGAGCTCGGGATCCTCGGCGAAGGCGAGGATGTAATGACCGCCGACGGCATCGTTGCGGCCGAACAGGATGTCGCCCTGCCACTCGCTGATGAACGTGCCCTCGGTCGTGCCGCCCTCATCGCCGGTGTCGGGGTCGACCGGTCGCGAGCCCTGCGCCGGCCAGCGCACGATCTCAATCGCGCAATTCGCGGGATCGTCCACGAGAAAGCCATAGCCTTCCAGCGCCGCCGGCGTCGCGTCGATCACTGGCATCGGCACGCGCGCCAAGCCGGCGGGCAGGTCGGGATTCAGATAGTCGGCGACGGCCGGCATGACAACGCTCCCGCAATGGATTCGCAATCCCCGGGCCAACCCCGGAACCCGTCGGTGGTGCGAAGTGCGAAGTTTACGCCGCCGAGTGGCATGCCGACGCCTATAATCCACCGATGCCGATCGGACCGCCCCGCTGGCGGCACACGCTGATGGAATGGCTCATCCTCGCCGCCGCAATCGCGATCGGCGTCCCCGCTGCGGCGTGGTTCGCGCAGGACGGCCTGATCTTCTTCCCGCAGCCGGTCCCGTCCACGGCGCACTTGCCCGCGCACGCCACTGCATTCACGGTCACGGCCACCGATGGCACCCGCCTGCACGGCTGGATTGCTGCAGGAAGCACGACACCTGCGCCGACGATCCTCTACTTCGGCGGCAACGCCGAGGAGGTTTCGCACACGCTCGCCGATCCGCGCTGGCCGCGCGAATGGTCGATCGTGGCGATCAACTACCGCGGCTATGGCACCAGCGAAGGCTCGCCGGGCGAGCGCGCGCTCGCCGCCGATGCGCTGTCGATCTACGACGCCCTCACGGGCCGGGCGGACATCGACCGCAAGCGCATCGTGGTGTTCGGACGCAGCCTGGGGACCGCACTGGCCGCGCGCGTGGCCGCGGAACGGCCGGTCGCGGCCGTCGTCCTGGTGGCGCCGTACGACAGCCTGGCGGCGATCGGCAACCATCACTATCCGTGGCTGCCGGTCACGCTGCTGTTGCGGCACCGCTTCGATGCGCGCGCGGATGCCGTCAGCTGCCGCGCACCCATGCTCGCAATCGTGGCCGATGCGGACGCGATCATTCCGGTCGAGCGTTCCCGCGCGCTCTACGATGCTTGGGCCGGACCCAAGAGCTGGCAGGTCGTGCCAGGAAGCGATCACAACACGCTCGGAGCCACGGCCGACTTCTGGAGCGGCATCGCGCACTTTCTGGCGCTGCATTCCCGGAGCCGGACATGACAACCGGCTAGCGGTCCAGCTCCGTATAGTGGCGGAAGATGCCCTGCTGGTTGAACGGCAGCCGGCGCTCCGAGGCAAGGTAGGCGGCGATGCGCGGGCGGGCCTTCACGCGCGCGTGCAACGCCATCACATTCGGATGCTGCTTCGCGATTCGCGCCATCGCCTTCGGGTAGGCGTAGCGCAAACCGGCCACGACCTGGAACAACGACAGGTCGGCGCAGGTGAGCCGGGCACCGACGAGATGGGCCGGCCCGCGCGGATTGCTTGCCAGCACGCGCTCGAAGTAGCGGAAGAACTTCGGCAGCCTATTCCTGACGAAGTCGGCGGCGCGCCGCCTCGCTTCCGGACGCTGATCCTCGTAATACAGGCTCCCGGCGATCGGGTGATGGGTATCGTGCGCCTCGACGACCAGGTCGGCGAGCGTGAGCTGAAGCTGATGCGTCCACAGACGCCCTGCTTCGCTCCTGGGCGCAAGTCCGTGGCGCTCGCCCAGGAAGAGCAGGATGTTGGCCGTCTGCCCGATCAGGCGGCTGCCCGCCTTCAGGAACGGCGGCGCGAACGGCGGGCAGACGAGCGCCGTGTCGGCGAGCAGCGTGAGCATGCGTTCTTCGCCGCCGTCGGTGCGGGCGACATCGACGTAGGTTGCGCCGGCCTCTTCGAGCGCAAGCCGGACGAATTCACCCCGCCCCTGGATTGCCCCCCAATAGTAGAGCTCGTAGCGCATGGCAGGACTCCTTCGCAGACGCAGAAGATCGTCTCACCCGGTACCCGTGGCGGCATCCGGTCCAGCAGGTCCAGGCGAAGGAAAGCAGACAATAGTTTGGCCTGACCCCGCCAGTCAGAATTTCGAATCGGGAAACGACGCCTTGCGCCGGTTCATGTAGTCCAGCAGCGCCTCGTCGACTGCGGGGTCGAGTGGCGGGGCTTCATAGCTCGCGAGCTGCTTCTTCCAGCTGGCGTTGGCGCGCTGCGCGAGATCCTGGCTGCCTTCGGCTTCCCATTGCTCGTAGCTGTTGTTGTCGGCGATGGGCGAACGGTAGAACGCCGTCTCGAAATTCGCCTGCGTGTGCGCGCAGCCGAGGAAATGCTTGCCGGGGCCGACTTCGCGGATCGCGTCCATCGCCTGGCCGTTTTCCGAGAGATCGATGCCGCCGAGCAACGTGTGCATCATTCCCGCCTGATCGACGTCCATGACGAATTTCTCGTAGCCCATGGAGAGGCCGCCTTCGAGCCAGCCGGCGGTGTGCAGCACGAAGTTCACGCCGGCGAGGCATGTCGGGACGAGCGTGTTCGCCGACTCATAGGCCGCCTGCGCATCAGCGATCTTCGAGCCGCACAACGCGCCGCCCGACCGGAACGGAACGTCGAGACGCCGCGCGAGCGCCGCCATCGCGTACAGCACCAGCGCCGGCTCCGGCGTGCCGAACGTCGGTGCGCCGGATTGCATCGAGATCGACGACGCGAAGCTGCCCAGCACCACCGGCGCGCCCGGCGCGATCAGCTGCACGAACGCCATGCCGGAGAGCGCCTCGGCCAGCGTCTGCGCGGTGGTGCCCGCCACCGTGACGGGCGACATCGCGCCGGCAAGGATGAACGGCGTGATGATCGTCGCCTGATTGGCACGCGCGTAGGCCTTGGCGGCGCCGAGCATCGTGGCGTCGAAGGTCATCGGCGAGTTCGCGTTGATGAGATTGATGATCACCGTCCGCGGCTTGCCGGTCGCCGGATCGACGTACCGATCGCCGAACAGGATCTTCGCCATCTCGATCGAATCCTGCGCCCGCTCCGGGTGCGTCACCGAGCCCATGAACGGCTTGTCGCTGTACTTCATGTGGCTGTACACCATGTCGAAGTGCCGCTTGTTCACGGGAAGGTCGACCGGCTCGCAGATCGTGCCGCCGGAGTGATGCAGCGACGGCGCCATGTACGCGAGCTTGACGAAGTTGCGGAAGTCCTCGATGGTCGCGTAGCGCCGGCCCTCGTCGAGGTTGCGCACGAAGGGCGACCCGTACGACGGCGCAAAGACCGTGTGCTTGCCCCCGATCGGGACGCTGCGCGCCGGATTGCGCGCGTGCTGGATGAAATCGCGCGGCGCGCTGGCCTGGACGATGCTGCGGCACATGCCCGGCGGGCAGCGCACGCGCTCGCCGTCGATGTCGGCCCCGGCGGCTTTCCAGACAGCCAGCGCTTCCGGATCGTCGCGGTACTCAATGCCGATTTGCGCGAGGATGATGTCCGCGTTGCGCTCGATCGTCGCGAGGCCCTCCTCGTCGAGCACCTCGTACACGCCGATCCTGCGCGTGATGTAGGGCATCGATACGCCGGCACGTGCGGATCGCGCGGCCCGCTTGGCTTCGCGCCCGCCGGCGCGATGGGGACGGGGCGAAGCGGCCTGCGGCTCGTCCATGGATTCTCCTGCGCCGGGATGGGGCATTGTTCGAGTATGGCGGGCGGCGCGCGCCGCGGCTGATCCGTATGCGACGCCGCGTTGCGCAGGGACGCCATTCCCGCTCGCGAGCCCGGCACTCGAGCCAGCCGGCATTGTGCTAGATTCGCGCTCCTATGCCATTGCCCCAGCAGAGCCGCATCGTCATCATCGGCGGCGGCGTCATCGGCTGCAGCGTCGCCTACCACCTCGCGCAGCGCGGGATCCGGGACGTCTTGCTGCTGGAACGCCTGCAACTCACGCACGGCGCGACGTGGCACGCGGCCGGATTGGTGGGCCAGCTCCGCAGCAGCAGCAACCTGACGCGCATCATGCGCTACGGCGCCGAGCTGTACGGCAAGCTCGAGTCGGAAACCGGACAGGCCACCGGCTGGCAAGGCGTGGGCAGCCTTCGTCTTGCCTCGTCACCGACACGCTGGCAGGAGCTCAAGCGCTCGGCGACGATGGCCAAAGGCTTCGGCTTCCACGTCGAGCTCGTGTCGCCGCGAGAGGCCCGCGACCTGTTCCCGCTGCTGGAGGCGAAGGGCGTGGTGGGCGCCGCCTGGATCGAAGGCGACGGTTACGTCGACCCGACGAGCCTCACCAACGCCTATGCGGCGGGCGCGCGCGCCGGCGGCATCACGATCGCGCAGGGCGTGCGCGTGACCGGGATGAAGCGCTCCGGAAGGCGCGTGACGACGGTGGTCACGCGACGCGGGGGAGATCGCGACCGAGTGCGTGATCAACGCGACCGGCATGTGGGGCCGTGAGATCGCGGTGATGGCCGGGACGCGCGTGCCCTCGTGCGCGGTCGAGCACCAGTATTTCGTCACCGAGAAGACCGACCGTTTCCCGGCAGGCCTGCCGACGCTGCGCGACCCCGACGGCAACTTCTACGTTAAGCCCGAGCCCGGCGCGCTCGCCGTCGGCGGCTGGGAGAAGAACCCACCGCCCTGGGGCGCCGACGGCATCCACAAGGATTTCGGCCCGGAGCTGCTGCAGCCGGATTTCGAGCGCTTCGCGCCGATTGCCGAGGCCTCCACCGCAAGGATTCCGGCGCTGAACGAAGTTGGCATTCGGCAGATGATCAATGGCCCGATCCCGATCACCGCCGACGGCGAGCCGATCATCGGCCTCTCGCCCGAGCTTGACAACTTCTACCTCTGCTGCGGCTTCACCTCCGGCATCGCCGCGTCCGGCGGCGCCGGCTGGGTGATGGCCAACTGGATCGTCGACGGCGACCCGGGGATGGACCTGTGGCCGTTCGACGTGCGCCGCTTCGGCGCGCCCCACTCGGTCAAGGATTTCATGTACGCGCGGGCCGTCGAGAGCTACAGCCGCTACTATCACATTGCATGGCCCGCCTACGAGGCGGACGCCGGTCGCGACGCGCGGCGCAGCCCATTGCACGCGGTGCTGAAGGCCGCCGGCGCCGTCTACGGCAACAAGTTCGCCTGGGAGCGCCCGAACTGGTTCGCGCCGCGGGGAACACCGGCGGTCGAAGTGCCGTCGTTCGAGCGCGGCCCGGCATTCGACGCGATCGGCGCCGAGCATCGCGCGGTGCGCGAGCGGGTTGCGCTGATCGACATGAGCTCGTTCTCCAAGTACGAGGTGCACGGCCCCGGCGCGCTTGCGCTGCTGCAGAAACTTGCATGCAACGACATCGATAGGCCGGTCGGCACCATCGTCTACACGCAGCTTTGCAACGAGCGCGGCGGCATCGAGGCGGACGTCACGATCACGCGGCTTGCCGCCGACCGTTTCTATTTCGTCACCGGCAGCGCGCTGGGCGTGCGCGACCGCTCGACGATCGAGCGCCATGTCCCCGCAGCCGGCGGCGTTGCGATCGACGATCACACGTCCGCGCGGGCCGTGCTCAATCTCTGCGGGCCGCGCTCCCGCGAGGTGCTCGCGCAACTCACCGATGCGCCGCTTGCCAATGCCGATTTTCCCTACATGAGCGCGCGTCAGCTCGACATCGGTTATGCCCCGGTGCTGGCCCTGCGCGTGACCTACGTCGGCGAGCTCGGCTACGAGCTGCACGTCCCGGTCGAGTACGCGCTCTATCTCTACGAAAAGCTGTGGGCGGCCGGTCAGCCGCACGGCATCGCCAACGCGGGTTACCGCGCGATCAACAGTCTGCGCCTCGAAAAGCACTATCTGATATGGGGCTCCGACATCACGCCGGACTACAACCCGTTCGAAGCCGGCCTCGGTTTCTGCGTCTCGCCCGGCAAGGGCGACTTTCTCGCCCGCGCCGCCCTGGCCGAAGTGAAAACCAGGGGCCCGAGGCAGAAGCTCACCTGGTTCACGGCACCGCCGGAGGTCAACCTCTTCGGCGGCGAAATCGTGCTGGCCGGCGATCGCGTGCTGGGCCGTGTCAGCAGCGCCGGCTACGGTTACACGGTCGGCCGCAACATCCTGTGCGCGTACGCGGCCGCCGACGAGCCGGAGCATCCGGAATACGCGGTGGAAGCGATGGGCGAGCGCTATCCGGCGATCCGGCATGCGCGGCCGCCCTACGACCCCGACCGCAAGGCGATCCTCGCGTAATTTCCGCACCGACCAGACCATGTCCGATTCCCCATCACGGGTTGACCCCGATCTCACCGCCCTCCTCGCCTCACGTCAGGACGGCTGCGGCATGCCGCGCGCGTTCTACACGACCGAAGCGCTGTATGCGGCCGAGCTGCAGCGCGTCTGGCAGCGCGGGTGGCTGTTTGCCGGTTTCGCATTCGAGGTCCCTAACCCCGGCGATTTCCTGACGCTGTCCGTCGGTGACGCTCCCGTCCTGGTGATCCGCGGCGACGACGGTGTGGTGCGCGCGTTCCACAACGTGTGCCGCCACCGCGGTTCGCAGATCTGCCGCACGGAGAGCGGCCACGTCCGCGCCCTCGTCTGCCCGTATCACAGCTGGACCTATTCGCAGCGGGGCGATCTGATCGCCTGCCACGGCATGCATGACGGCGTCGACAAGTCGAAGCTGGGCTTGAAGCCGGTGCGCGCCGAGGTCGTCGCCGGATTCATCTACATTTCAGTCTCCGACGCGCCTCCGGAATTCGAGGGTTTCCGCCGGCGCTTCGAAGTCGCCGGCGCGCCGCAGGGATTCGACCGCGCGCGGATCGCGCATACGACCGAGTACGAGGTCGAGGCGAACTGGAAGCTCGTCTGGGAGAACAACCGCGAGTGCTACCACTGCACGCCGCGCCATCCGCAATACGCGAAATCGAACTTCGACGTGTACGAGGAAGAGCACGCCTCGGAAGCGACACGGCAGCAGATCGCCGCGGCTATCGCGCGCATCGAGTCCAAGTGGGAAGTGCCGGGCGATGGCGTCGCGCATCCGAAGGGCGGCCTCGCCACGTTCCCGGATCCGGACCACGACCTTTGGTACACCTGCAACCGCACGGCGCTCGCCGATGGCTTCGCCACCGAATCGCTGGACGGCACGCGCGTCGCACCGCTGATGGGTGACTACCCGGATGCCGACGTCGGTGTGCTGCGGATGAGGAGCCTGCCCAACTTCTGGCTGCACGCGAGCTGCGACCACGCGGTCGTGACGCGCATGCTGCCGGCCGGCCAGCGCGAGACGGCGATGAAGAGCTACTGGCTCGTGCACCAGGATGCGCGCGAAGGCGCGGATTACCAGCTCGATCGCCTGCTGCCGTTCTGGCATCTCACCAACGAGCAGGACTGGGAGATCTGCAAGTGGCAGCAGAAGGGCGTCGAATCGACCGGCTACGAGCCGGGCCCGCTGTCGCAGCGCAAGGAATACAACGTCGACGCGTTCATCCGCTGGTACCTGAAGGCGATGCAGCCGCGATGAACGGGTTGAGGCTCATTCTCGCCCCGGTTGAGGCGGCCAAGCACGTGATTTGAGGCGGCCCGCCAAGCGGGGCCCGGCCGAATCGCCCCTGGCCGTGTCTGTCGCACCATGAGCACCGAGATAGGTGCGGCCATCGTTGCCCGCTGCGGCCCAGCGGCCACGGCACGATCAGCGTGCTCGGCAATTATGCAAATGTCATGGTCGCGCTGCGCGCCCAAATTTCCCGTGACATCAGCCCACAAAGCAGCTAGGATGGTGCAGTGCAGCAATCCATCAGGAGCCTATATGGAAATCGCTGGAAAGGTTGCGGTTATTACCGGTGCCGCTAGCGGCATCGGGCGGGCCGTGGCGTCGGAATTGGCGCACCGCAATGTGCGCGCATTGGCGCTCGTGGACATGGGCGAGAACATCATCAGTGTCGCCGCCGAAATCAATGCCGAGGCGGGTCGGCTGGTGGCCCACCCCTACTGTGGCAATACGACCGACGAGGCCTTTCGCGCCTCGGTTTTCGATTCCATCAGCAGCCAGTTCGACACCGTCACGATGTGTGTGCCGGCGGCCGGCATCACGCGCGACGATCTTGCCGTCCGTATAGACAAGACCACCGGGAAGGCGCGGATCTATCCGGTGGACCGGTTCAAGCAGGTCATCGATGTGAACCTCGTGGCGCCCGTCTACTGGGCGCTCGAAATGATCGGACGCATTGCCGAGAATCGCGCTGCCTGTGGCCTCAAGCGCTGGCAACCGTCCGAGGGGATGCAAGGGGCCATCGTGTTCATCGGCTCCGTTTCGTCGCAGGGCAACCGCGGCCAAATCTCATATGCCAGCACCAAGGCCGGCCTCGAGGGTGCGGCAGCGACCATAATGAAGGAGGCCGTTTATTACGGCGTGCGCTGCGGGTTGATTCACCCGGGGTTCACCGACACGCCGATGGTGCGCTCGATGGGTGATGACTACATCAGCAAGCACATTTTGCCGTTCACGCAGCTGAGCCGACTGATTCGCCCCGACGAGATCGCCGATGCGATCTGCTTTATGCTCGCCAATTCGGCAGTGAGCGGCGAGCTTTGGGCGGACGCTGGCTGGCACGCACCGGCATAGCGCCCGTTAGGAGTTGTTCGCGATTGCCGAAGGCCGCCGGCTCGATTCATAGCGCGGTGCCGCAGGCACGACGCGCCGCCTTGCCGGTGGGCGGGCGGCGAAATTTCTCCGATGGATTCGATCGCCGACATCGCCGCTGCTCTTGCCGCCATGCCGGATCACGAATTGCACGCCCTGCGTGCGACAATCGATAGCGAACCCGTCATCGTCCCCCGCCTGTTGGCCTGGCTCAAGGCGGCCACGGATTGGGAAATCGGACACCGCGCGGGGTTCCAGGACGAACTGCCTGGCCCGCCCGCCGCCATTGACGACGGCGAGGTGGAGTGCAGCCTGGTAGCGCTCGCGATCCTGCATGCATCGTTCCGCAACGTCCAACGCGTCGCCAACTTTCTCGACGTGACGGCCGCGGCGCTGTGCTTGGACCCGGACGGACCATCGAGGGAGGTCGATTGACCTGCGCGCGTCGCCCATCCGACGAAGCATCGAGGTCGATCCGTAAAAGGGTCACCATGATGGTCGTTGCGTCAGCGTCCCGTCCCTTTCGGATGGCGGCAGGTTTCGCCGCTTCCCAGGCCGACGGTTGAAATTTGGCCGAGTGGCACCAAAATTCTGCAGACGTGAATCCAAGGAGGACTGCCGTGACCGAACACACCGCCGAGCGCGCCGAGCGCGAAACCCTGGGCTTCCAGACCGAAGTCCGGCAGCTCTTGCAGCTGATGATCCATTCGCTGTACTCGAACCGCGAGATCTTCCTGCGCGAGCTGATCTCCAACGCTTCGGACGCCTGCGACAAGCTGCGCTTCGAGGCGCTGCACAACGAGGCCCTGTTCGAGGACGATTTCGAGCTGAAGATCCGGATCGACTACGATCCGGCGGCCAGGACCCTCTCCATCGCCGACAACGGCGTGGGCATGAGCCGCGACGAGGTGATCACGAACCTGGGCACGATCGCGAAGTCCGGCACGCGGGAGTTCTTCTCGCAGCTCACCGGCGACCAGCAGAAGGACGCGCACCTGATCGGGCAGTTCGGCGTCGGCTTCTATTCGTCGTTCATCGTCGCGGACAAGGTGACGGTGCACACGCGTCGCGCGGGCGAGAAGCCGGATCAGGGCGTGCTGTGGGAATCGGACGGCGGCGGCGAATTCGCCATCGAAATGAAGGAGAAGGCGACCCGGGGAACGGCGATCACGCTGCACCTGCGCGAAGGCCAGGACGACCTCCTCGCCGGGTTCAAACTGCGCTCGATCATCCGCAAGTACTCCGACCACATCGTGCAACCGATCCTCATGCCGAAGGAAGAGTGGAAGGACGGCAAGCAGGAGAAAGTCGAGGGCGAGGAAACAGTCAACCAGGCGTCGGCGCTGTGGACCCGCGGGAAGGCCGACATCAGCGACGAGCAGTACAGGGAGTTCTACAAGCACGTCGGCCACGACTTCGACGATCCGCTGGCGTGGAGCCACGCGCGCGTCGAAGGGCGCCAGGAATACACGCACCTCCTTTACGTCCCGTCACGGGCGCCGTTCGACCTGTGGGACCGCAACGCCCGCCACGGCATCAAGCTCTACGTGCGCCGGGTCTTCATCATGGACGACGCCGAGCAGCTGTTGCCGGCCTATCTGCGCTTCGTCCGCGGCGTCGTCGATTCGAACGATCTGCCCCTCAACATCTCGCGCGAGATCCTGCAGGAGTCGAAGGACATCGAGGCGATCCGCGGCGGCTGCACGCGGAAAGTGCTCGCCCTCCTCGAAGAGCTCGCGGAGAGCGACAAGGAAAAGTATGCCAAATTCTGGGACGCCTTCGGCAACGTGCTGAAGGAAGGTGCCGGCGAGGACGCCACCAACAAGGACCGCATCGCCGGCCTGCTGCGTTTCGCCTCGACCCACGCCGATTCGGCCGACCAGACGGTGTCGCTCGCCGAATACCGCAGCCGCATGAAGGACGGGCAGGAAAAGATCTACTACGTGACGGCCGAGACGTTCAATGCCGCGAAGAACAGCCCGCACCTCGAGGTGTTCCGCAAGAAGGGCATCGAGGTGCTGCTGCTGTCGGACCGTGTCGACGAGTGGGTCGTGGGCCACGTCACCGAATTCGACGGCAAGGAGCTGGTCTCCGTCGCCAAGGGCGGTCTCGATCTCGGAGCGCTCGAAGACGAAGCCGAGAAGAAGGAACGCGAGCAGGAAGCCACCGAGCTCGGCGACCTCGTCGGCCGCATCAAGGCGAGCCTCGGCGAGCGCGTCAAGGAAGTCCGCGTGACGCACCGCCTGACGGAGTCTCCGGCCTGCCTCGTCGCGGACCTCCACGACATGAGCGGCAATCTCGCGCGGCTCCTCAAGGCCTCCGGTCAGCAGGGACCCGCGATGAAGCCGATCCTGGAAATCAATCCGAAGCATCCGGTGGTGCTGCGGCTTAAGGACGACGACAAGAAGTTCGACGACTGGGCGGCGGTGCTGCTCGATCAGGCTCTGCTGGCCGAAGGCGGGCAGCTCGACGATCCGGCCACCTTCGTCAAGCGGATCAACGAGCTGATGCTGGAGATGAGCGGCGGCGGGTCGCGGATCATCCTTCCCGGCTGAGTGCCCGGATAGCCCCGCGATAGACCGGCACCACCGCGCAGGTGGCAGCGGTCAGACGCAGGGGTGGAGTTCGCCGTGTCGTTTCAGAGCTGCCCCGGGGCGTCGGCCCGGCCTACCAGCGCCACGATGGCCTCGCCATAGCGCGCTAGCTTCACCGCGCCGATACCGTCGATGCGCGCGAGCGCGGCGAGATCCGCCGGCTTCGTCTGCGCGATCGCCGCGAGCGTGCGATCGTGCAGGATCACGAAGGCGGGCACGCCCTGTGCGCGCGCCTCTCCTCCACGCCACGCCCGCAACCGTTCGAAGACCGACTGGGCGGCCGCGCCCAAGGCCAGCGCCTCGCCCCGCAGCTTCGGCGCCCGCGGGGTGCGCGCGACAGTGCGCCGCATGGCAACCGTCGCTTCGCCGCGCAGCACCGCGCGGCTCGCCTCCGCCAATTTCAGCGCGCCGAACGCCTCGTGGTCGACGTGCACGAGTCCCTGCGCCACGAGCTGGCGGAAGACGCTGCGCCAGATCGTGTGGTCGAGGTCCGTGCCGATGCCGAAGACGGACAGGCGCTCGTGCCCCCAGCGCAGGATGCGCTCGTCAGACTTGCCGCACAGAATGTCGATCACGTAGGCCGCGCCGAAACGCTGCCCGGTGCGATATATCGCGGAGAGCGCACGCCGTGCGGCGTCGGTCGCATCCCACGTCTGTGGCGGCGCCAGGCAGTTGTCGCAATTGCCGCACGGCGCGCTCGCCTCGCCGAAGTAGTCGAGCAGCCGCACGCGGCGGCAGGATGCCGTCTCCGCGAGACCGAGCAGCGCGTCGAGCTTGGCGCTCGCCACGCGCTTGAACGCGTCGTCCGCGTCGGACTGCTCGACCAGCCTGCGTTGCTGCACCACGTCGGACAGCCCGTAGGCCATCCACGCATCCGCCGGCAGTCCGTCGCGCCCCGCGCGGCCGGTCTCCTGGTAGTAGCCCTCGACGCTCTTCGGCAGGTCCAGGTGCGCGACGAAACGCACGTCCGGCTTGTCGATACCCATGCCGAAGGCGATCGTCGCGACGACGACGATGCCGTCTTCCCTCTGGAACCGTGCCTGGTTGCCGTACCGGTCTGCATTGTCCATCCCGGCGTGATACGGAATCGCCGCGACGCCCTTGCCGGCAAGCCAGGCGGCCGTATCGTCGACGCGCCGGCGCGACAGGCAATAGACGATGCCCGCCTCGCCCGGATGCTCGCCGCGGATGAAGGCGAGGAGCTGCGCCCGGGCGTCGTCCTTGTCGACGATCGTGTAGCGGATATTGGGCCGGTCGAAGCTCGACACGAACACGCGCGCGTCGGCGAGCGCCAGTCGCTCGACGATTTCGGTGCGCGTCAGAGGATCCGCGGTGGCGGTGAGCGCGATGCGCGGTACCGCGGGATAGCGCTCGTGCAGCACCGACAAGCCGAGATACTCGGGCCGGAAATCGTGGCCCCACTGCGAAACGCAATGCGCCTCGTCGATCGCGAACAGCGCGACCTCCGCGCGATCAATGAGTTCAAGGCAGCGCGGCGTGAGCAGCCGTTCCGGCGCGACATAGAGCAGATCGAGCTCCCCCGCCGCGAACGCGCGCTCGATTCGCGCGCTCTCCGGCCCGGGGAGCGACGAGTTGAGCGCCGCCGCGCGCACACCGGCCTGGGTCAGCGCGGCCACCTGGTCCTGCATCAACGCGATCAGCGGCGAGACGACGACCGCCGTCCCGTCGCGCAGGAGCGCCGGGATCTGATAGCACAGGCTCTTGCCGCTGCCCGTGGGCATCAGTACCAGCGCGTCCCCGCCCGCGCAGACGTGGCTGACGATGTCCTCCTGCGCGCCGCGAAACGCCGCGAACCCGAACACCCGGCGCAGCGTGTCGCGCGCGCGAAGAGCGGGGGAGGAAGCCGGTGGCATATCGCGCATCATCGTTCCGGAGCGAGCATCGGCCTCGTGCCGCAATACGGCATTGCCGCGGGTCCGGGGGCCGGCCGACGCCATGGTGTATCCGTCAGCCCTGCCGCTGCATGTTGGCGTCGACGACGGTCAATGCCGTCATGTTGACGATGCGGCGCACGGTGGCCGACGGCGTGAGGATGTGCACGGGCTTCGCGATACCGAGCAGCATCGGTCCCAGCGTCACGCCGCCGCCCGACGCGACCTTGAGCAGGTTGAACGCAATGTTCGCGGCGTCCGCGGTCGGCATGATCAGCAGGTTCGCTTCGCCTTTCAGCCTTGAACCGGGGAACGCCTGCATCCGCACCTCCTCGTCGAGCGCCGCGTCCCCGTGCATCTCGCCTTCGACTTCGAGGTCCGGGGCCATCGCGTTCACCAGCGCCAGCGCCGCCTGCATTTTCTTCGCCTGCGGGTGCTCGCTGCTCCCGAAGCTCGAGTGCGAGAGCAGCGCGACCTTGGGCGCAATGCCGAAGCGGCGGATCTCGTCCGCGGCGAGCAGCGTGATCTCGGCGAGTTCTGCAGCCGTCGGATCGACGTTGACGTACGTGTCCGCGATGAACACCGTGCGGCTCGGCAGCATGACGGCGTTCATCGCGGCGCAGACCTTCGTCCCGCGCCGCAGTCCGATGACCTGCTCGATGTACCCGCGGTGCAGCGCGTGGGTGCCGAAGGTGCCGCAGATCATGCCGTCCGCTTCACCCATGTGGACCAACATCGCGCCGATCAGCGTAAGCCGCCGGCGCATCTCGATCTTCGCGTACTGCTGTGACACGCCCTTGCGCGCCGTAAGCGCGTAGTACTCGGTCCAGTACGCCCGAAACCGCGGGTCGAACTCGGGATTGACCACCTGGAAATCCAAGCCCGGCCGGATGCGCAACCCGAGTTTCTCGACCTGGCGCTCCAGCACGGTCGGCCGGCCGATGACGATCGGCTGCGCGAGCCCTTCGTCGAGCACGATCTGCACCGCGCGCAATACGCGCTCGTCCTCGCCTTCCGCATACACGACCCGCTTCGGGTCCTTCTTGGCCGCCGCGAAGATCGGCTTCATCAGCAAGCCGGAGTGGTAAACGAATTGCGTGAGCTTCTCGCGATACGCGGCGAAATCGGCGATCGGCCGCGTCGCCACGCCCGAGTCCATCGCTGCCTTGGCGACCGCGGGCGCGATCATCACGATGAGGCGCGGATCGAACGGCCGCGGAATCAGGTACTCGGGACCGAAGCGCAGATTCTGCTCGCCGTAAGCCATGGCGACGATGTCCGACTGCTCGGCCATGGCAAGGTCCGCGAGCGCCCGCACCGACGCGAGCTTCATCGCTTCATTCACGGTCGTGGCGCCGACATCGAGCGCACCGCGAAAGATGAACGGAAAGCACAGCACGTTGTTGACCTGGTTCGGGAAGTCCGAGCGTCCCGTGGCGATGACGGCGTCGGGCCGGGCGGCCTTCGCGAGGTCCGGCATGATCTCGGGCTCCGGATTGGCCAGCGCCAGGATGAGCGGCTTGTCCGCCATATGCGCGAGCCATTCTGGCCTCAGCACCTTGCCTGCCGACAGCCCCAGAAAGATGTCGGCGCCGGCGAGAATTTCGGCGAGCTTGCGCGCCTCGGTCGGCTGCGCGTACCGCGCCTTGTTCTCGTCCATCTCCTCGCGCCGGCCCCGATAGACCACGCCCGCGATGTCGGCGACCCAGATGTTCTTCGCCGGAATGCCGAGCAGCACGAGGAGATCGAGACACGCGAGCGCCGCGGCGCCGGCACCGGAGCAGACCAGCTTCACGTCCGTCAGTTCCTTCCCGACGACGCGCAGGCCGTTGGTGATCGCGGCGCCGACGATGATCGCGGTGCCGTGCTGGTCGTCGTGGAACACCGGGATCTTCAGGCGCTCCCGCAGCTTGCGCTCGACGTAGAAGCACTCCGGCGCCTTGATGTCCTCGAGATTGATGCCGCCGAACGTCGGCTCGAGCGCCGCGATGATGTCGACCAGCTTGTCCGGATCGCGCTCGTCGATTTCGATATCGAAGCAATCGATGCCGGCGAATTTCTTGAACAATACCGCCTTGCCTTCCATGACGGGCTTCGCGGCGAGCGGCCCGATCGGGCCGAGACCCAGCACAGCCGTGCCGTTGGTGACCACGCCGACCAGATTGCCGCGCGCGGTGAGGTTGCGCGCCTCGGCCGGATTGCGGACGATTTCGTCGCAGGCGGCCGCGACTCCGGGCGTGTACGCCAGCGCGAGATCGCGCTGGTTGGTGAGCTGCTTGGTCGGCTGGATCGAGATCTTTCCCGGCGGGGATTGCCGGTGATACTCGAGCGAGGCGGCGCGGATGTCTTTGTCCGGCATGGGGCGCTCTCGGGCGGAATGGGCGGACGCCATCATAGCAAGCCCGTTGGCAAGACCCTGTAACCGGCATGGCCGAATCGGGATGAATCCGGGGACAGACCACGAAAGTCGCAGTCTGTCCCCGGTATTGACGCCGCGCAAGGATCGCCGGGGGGCGTCCGCTATAATCGCGGCTGCGTTTTCGAACCTGCAGGCGCGCGGCTCCGGTCCCGCCTGAACCTGCCATCCCACGCCCCCCGCCCACCTCCAAACCTCGTCCGCGATGCTCGAAGCTTCCAAACTCGCCGCGCGCCGCGGTTTTGCCAGGCTCTTCGCCGGCCTCTCGTTCCGTGTCGGACCGGGCGAGGCACTGGTCGTGACCGGCGCCAACGGCACGGGCAAGACGACGTTGCTGCGCATGCTCGCGGGGCTGTCCGCCCCAGAGGACGGCGAAATCCGGTGGAACGGCAATCCGGCGCCTCCTTTCGATCCGGCGCTCCGCGCCGCGACGGCGTTCGCCGGACACCTGCCGTCGCTCAAGGACGAACTCACCGCCGAGGAGAACCTCGCTTCGCTCGTGGCCTTGGAAGGAGAGGCGCTCCCGCGCGAGGCGATCGGCGAGGCACTCGACAATGTCGCGCTGTCGCGGCAGCGCAGCCTGCCCGCGCGCGTGCTCTCGCAGGGCCAGCGCAGGCGCATCGGCCTCGCGCGCCTTTCGCTGCTTCCCCGGCCGCTGTGGATCCTCGACGAGCCGGTCACCGCGCTCGATGCCGCGGGCGCCGAATTGCTGGCGCGGATCGTGGCCGGCCATCTGGCCAAAGGCGGCCTCGCGGTGGCAGCCACCCACGCGCCGCTCGGCCTTCCCGAATCCCGCGTGCGGCCGCTCGCGCTGGGCTCATGAACAACCCCCACGCTCACTGCGTTCGCTGCCCCCCGCGGAGGCCGTCAGCGCCCTTCGGGCGGCCGGGCGGGCGCTGAACCTCAGTGTCGATCGCCGTCACTACCGCCTCCACGCCTCGCCCCGCCGACTCGGTCTGGCCCGCGGTCAGCTGGGCCGTCGGACGCGACCTCACGCTGGCGCTGCGCTCGCGGGCGGAACTCGGCGTGCAATTGCTGTTCTACGTAATCGTGGCCTCGCTCTTTCCGCTCGCGACGACACCGGAACGCAACATGCTCGCGACGATGGGGCCGGGCGTGCTATGGGTCGCCGCGCTGCTGGCATCGCTGTTGTCGCTGCCGCGCCTGTTCGCGGGCGACCACGCAGACGGCACGCTCGAGCAGATCGCGCTCTCGCCATATCCGCTCGTGGCACTCGTTTCCGGCAAGATCGTCGCGCACTGGCTCACGACCGGCCTGCCGGTGGTGCTGTTTGCGCCGCTGCTCGGCCTCCAGTACGCGCTGGACGGCGAAGCGCTGGTGGTGCTGACGGCCGCGCTCCTGATCGGCACGCCGATACTGTCGCTGCTGGGGGCGATCGGCGCAGCGCTGACGCTGGGCCTGCGCGCGAGCGGCAGCCTGCTCGCGCTCCTGATCCTGCCACTGTATGTTCCGGTGCTGATCTTCGGCGCGGGCGCCGTGGACGCGGCACGCTCGGGCCTGGGCGCCGGCGCAAATCTCTCGCTGCTCGGCGCGGGGCTGCTGGTCGCCTTGGTCGGAGCGCCGTTCGCCGCCGCGGCCGCGGTGCGCATCGCTCTCGACTGAAGCCCGAATTCCATGCCGCTCAACTGGTTCAGATACGCGTCGCCCGCCACCTTCTACCCGCTCGCGGGGAAGATGATTCCGTGGTTCTACGGGTTGGCAATTCTGCTCGCCGTCATCGGCCTCTACGTGGGGCTCGTCGTGGCACCTACCGACTTTCAGCAGGGCGACGCCTACCGGATCATTTTCATCCACGTGCCCGCGGCGTGGCTGAGCATGTTCCTCTACGTCGTGATGGCGTGCTGGAGCGCGCTGGCGCTGGGCTTCAACACGCGGCTGTCGGCGATGATGGCGCAGGCGATCGCGCCGACGGGCGCGGTGATGACGTTCATCGCGCTCTGGACCGGCGCGTTCTGGGGCCGGCCGACATGGGGCACCTACTGGGCCTGGGACGCACGGATGACCTCGGAGCTCATCCTGCTCTTCCTCTACCTCGGCATCATCGCGTTGCGCAATGCAATCGACGACCCGCGTCGCGCCGATCGCGCGTGCGGCGTGCTGGCGCTGACCGGCGTCGTCAACATCCCGATCATCTACTTCTCTGTACACTGGTGGAACACGCTGCATCAGGGCTCGTCGGTCAGCCTGACCAAGGCGCCGGCGATGGCGGCGATCATGCTGACCGGCATGCTGATCATGTCGTTCGCCGCGTGGTTCTACGCGATCGCCGCATCGCTGGCGCGCATCCGCATCATCATGGTCGAGCGCGAGCGCGGCGTCGCCTGGGTCGGCGAATTGAGGGAGGTCAGGAACGCATGAGCGAGTTTCTTGCGATGAACGGCTACGGCTTCTACATCTGGAGCGCGTACGGCGCGGCCGCGCTCGTGCTCGCCATCGAGTTGCTCACGCTGCGGTCGCGCCGCCGATCGGTGCTGCTGGAAGCGCGGCTCACGCGGCCCGACGATCCGACGGATCCGACGGGGGCGACCGAATGAAACCCCGTCATCGCCGTTTCATGTGGATCGGCGCCGGCGTGCTGGTGCTCGCCGTCGCCGTCGGACTGGTGCTGAACGCATTTCAGTCCAATCTCGTCTTCTTCTTCTCGCCGACCGATGTCGTGGAGAATCGCGCGCCGCAAGGCCGCGCGTTCCGGATCGGCGGGCTGGTCGAGGAAAAGAGCCTCAACCGGGCGTCCGACGGCCTCACGGTGCGCTTCAACGTCACCGACACCGCCAAGACGATTCGCGTCGTCTATACCGGAATCCTCCCCGACCTGTTCAAGGAGGGCAAGGGGGTCGTCGCGCAGGGCAAGATCGGCCCGGACGGCGTGTTCCGTGCAACCGAAGTCCTGGCCAAGCACGACGAGAACTACATGCCGCCCGAGGCCGCGGCCGCGGTCGACCAGGCCCACACAAGGGCGGCGATGGACAAGGCCACCAAGACGGTGAAGCAATGACGCAAAGGACCTATCGATGATTCCCGAACTCGGTCATTTCGCGCTGATCCTCGCGCTGCTGCTCGCGGCGCTGCTGGGCACGCTGCCGCTCATCGGCGCACAACGCGGGATCGCCGCCTGGATGGCACTCGCGCGCCCGCTCGCCGCGGGGCAGTTCCTGTTCATCGCCTTCGCGTTCGGCTGCCTCGGGTACTCGTTCATCGCCAACGACTTCTCGGTCATCAACGTCGCGACCAACTCCAATTCGCAGCTCCCGCTCGAGTACCGGATTGCAGCCACCTGGGGCTCGCACGAAGGCTCGATGCTGCTGTGGGTGTTCATGCTCGGTGGGTGGACCGCGGCGGTCGCACTGAAGAGCCGCCACCTGCCAGACGAGATGGTCGCCCGCGTGCTGGGCGTCATGGGTCTCGTGGCGGTCGGCTTCCTGCTGTTCATGCTGCTCACGTCCAACCCGTTCGACCGGTTGTTTCCTCCAGCCGCCGACGGCCGCGACCTGAATCCGCTGCTGCAGGATCCCGGCATGGTGTTCCATCCACCGTTGCTCTACATGGGTTACGTCGGTTTCTCGGTCGCCTTCGCGTTTGCGATCGCCGCGCTGATCGGCGGGCGGCTCGATGCCACCTGGGCGCGCTGGTCGCGCCCGTGGACCACACTCGCCTGGAGCTTTCTCACCGGCGGCATCATGCTCGGCAGCTGGTGGGCCTACTACGAGCTGGGCTGGGGCGGGTGGTGGTTCTGGGACCCGGTCGAGAACGCGTCGTTCATGCCCTGGCTGATCGGCACTGCGCTCATCCATTCGCTGGCGGTCACGGAAAAGCGCGGGACCTTCAAGGCGTGGACGGTGCTGCTCGCGATCTGCGCGTTCTCGCTATCGCTGCTTGGCACTTTCCTGGTGCGCTCGGGCGTGCTCACGTCGGTCCACGCGTTCGCGACAGATCCGCGCCGGGGCGTGTTCATCCTCGCCTTCCTCGCGCTGGTCATCGGTGGCTCGCTCGTGCTCTTCGCGATGCGGGCACCTAGGGTCGGCGGCGGCGGCCGCTTCGAGGCGGTTTCGCGCGAGACGATGCTGCTCGGGAACAATGTCCTGCTCATCGCCGCGGCGGGGTCGGTCCTGCTTGGCACACTGTACCCGCTTTTCCTCGACGCGCTGAACCTCGGCAAGATCTCCGTCGGCCCGCCCTACTTCGACACCGTGTTCGTCCCGTTGATGACGCCGCTCGTGTTCCTGATGGGTGTCGGCCCGCTCGCGCGATGGAAAGAGGCGAAGCTGCCGGATCTGTGGCAACGGCTCAAATGGGCGCTCGCCGTTAGTCTCGTCACCGCACTGCTGCTGCCCTTCGCTGCCGGCGGCTGGAAGCCGATGGTGAGCTTCGGCCTGCTGCTTGCGGCCTGGATCGTCACGACGACCGTCGTCAACATCCGCGAGCGCGGGCGCGGCGTGCGCGGTGGCATCGTCGCGCATCTCGCGCGGCAGCCCAGAAGCTATTGGGGGATGATCGTCGCGCATCTGGGCATCGCGGTATTCATCCTCGGCGTCACCATGGTCAAGGGGTACGAGACCGAGCGCGACGTGCGGATGAACGTTGGTGACAAGGTGACGGTCGGTGCCTACACGCTGCGCTTCGACGGCACGACCGAGGCGGCGGGGCCGAACTACCGCGCAGCGCGCGGCGCCTTCGAGGTGAGCCGCGACGGCCAGCATGTCACGACGCAGTTTCCCGAGAAGCGCGTGTACAACGCGGGCGGCATGCCGATGACCGAAGCAGCCATCCGATCCACGCCGCTGGGCGACCTGTACGTGTCGCTCGGCGAGCCGGTCGACGGCGGCGCCTGGAGCGTGCGCGTCTACCACAAGCCCTTCATCACCTGGATCTGGGGCGGCTGCCTGTTGATGGCGCTGGGCGGATTGCTCGCGCTGTCCGATCGCCGTTATCGCGTCGCGATGCGGCGTGAAGCGGGCGTTGCCGCTGGCGCGACGGCGCGGAGCTAGGAGCAAATTGGTGAGCAAGAAACTGCTGATCCCGCTCGGCGTCTTTCTCGTCCTCTGCGCGTTCCTGCTGGTCGGATTGTGGCGGGATCCGCGCGAAGTTCCGTCACCGCTGATCGGCAAGCCCGCGCCGTCGTTCGTCCTCGCCCAGCTGCACGAACCGGCAAAGACGCTCGGTCCGGGCGACCTCAAGGGACAGGTCTGGCTGCTGAACGTCTGGGCTTCGTGGTGCGTATCGTGCCGCGAGGAGCATCCGCTGCTGGTCGAACTCGGCAAGGCGAAGGTGGTCCCGATCGTCGGGCTCAACTACAAGGACGAGTCCATCGCCGGCAAGCGCTGGCTCGCGCAGTACGGCGACCCCTACAACGTGTCGGTCATCGACCGCGACGGAAGCGTCGGGATCGACTGGGGCGTCTATGGCGTGCCGGAGACGTTCGTCGTCGACAAGGCGGGCATGATTCGCTACAAGCAGATCGGGCCGATCACCGCCGAGGCGCTGGAGAAGAAGATCCTGCCATTGGTCCGCGAGCTGCAAAAATCATGAAGTGCTGCGCCCTGCTGTTGCTGATCGCAGCGGTCGCGTTGTCCCCGCTGATCGCGATCGCCGCCGATGCAGTGCCGACCGCGAAGGATTCGATAGCCGCGTCGCGCGCGGTCAAGCTGTCCGAGAAGCTCCGCTGCCTCGTCTGCCAGAACCAGACGATCGCCGAGTCCAACGCCGAGCTCGCGCAGGATCTGCGCCGGCAGGTCCACGAGCAGATCGCAGCGGGCAAGAGCGACGACCAGATCGTCGAATACATGGTTGCGCGCTATGGCGATTTCGTCCTCTATCAGCCACCCGTCAAGGCAACGACGGTGCTGCTCTGGGCGGGGCCGGCGCTGCTGCTGCTGCTGGGGCTGTTCGGGCTCGCCCGCGTGCTGCGCGCGCGCCGTGCAGAGGCCGAGGCCCCTCCGCTCACTGCCGAGGAGCACGAGCGCGCCGCGCAGCTCCTGGCCGGCGACAAAGGGAAAGACTTCTCGTGATCAATTTCGTGCTCATTGCCGCCGCGATGGTGGCGGCGGCCCTCGCGTGCGTCCTGGTGCCGCTGTTGAAGCGGGGAAAGCCGGGCGGCGTGGCGCGCGAAGCCTCCAACGTCGCTCTGCTGCGCGATCAGCTACGCGAGCTCGACGCCGATCTTGCCACCGGCACGATGCCGCGCGACCAGTACGAGCAGGCGAAGCGCGAGCTCGAGCAGCGCGTGCTCGAGGAGTCGCAGGCGATCCCGCAGGCCGCAAGCGCACCAACGCAGTCGGCGGCGTGGACGGCGGCGATCCTGGGCAGCGCGATCCCGGTCACGGCGCTCCTGCTGTACGTCGCACTGGGCAACCACGACGCGTTTGCGCCAACGGCGGCGCGCAGCGCCAAGGCAGGGGCCGACCACGAGGTGACCCCGCAGCAAGTCGAGGCGATGGCAACGAATCTCGCGGCCAAACTGGAAAAGGAGCCGGGCAACATCGACGGCTGGGTGATGCTCGCCCGCACGTACTATGCAATGAATCGCCACGCCGAGGCAGCCCGCGCGTTCGATCGCGCCGTGGCGCTCGTGCCGGACAACGCCGATCTCCTTGCCGATTACGCCGACTCCGTCGGCGCCGCCGAGGGCGGCTTGCGCGGCAAGTCGCTGGAGCTCATCGAGCGCGCGCTCAAGGCCGACCCGACGCACTGGAAGGCGCTCGCGCTCGCCGGCACCGCGGCGTTCAACCGCAAGGATTACAAACAGGCAGTCGATTACTGGGAGCGGATGAAGAAGACGGTCCCGCCGAATTCGCCGATCGCGGGATCCATCGATACCAGCATCGCCGAGGCGCGCGAGCTGGGCGGTCTCACGGCAGGTCCGCCGTCCGGCAGCCAGGCGCTCGCAGCCACACCCGCCGGCGGCGCCGTGAAGGGACCGTCGAGCCAGGCTCCGGCACCGCAAGCGTCCGCAGGGTCCGGTGCGGCCATCGCCGGCACCGTGAGTCTCGCACCGGCGCTGGCCGCTAAAGTGGCGCCGACGGACATCGTGTACATTTTTGCTCGCGCCGCCGAAGGGTCGAAGATGCCGCTCGCGATCATCAGGAAGCAGGTGAAGGACCTGCCCATTCCCTTCAGCCTCGACGACTCGATGGCGATGGCGCCCAATTTCGCGCTGTCGAATTTCTCGTCCATCGTCATTGGCGCCCGCGTGTCGAAATCGGGGAGCGCCGCGCCACAGAGCGGCGACCTCGAGGGGCTTTCTCCCGCCGTCAAGATCGGTGCAACGGGCCTTTCGGTCGTCATCGACCGTGCGCTGCCCTGACCTGGCCGACGGTCCGGCAACCCGGCCTCAAGCCGCGAGGCGCGCGGCGCAGTGATGCGCGCGGTCGCCACCGCCGCGACTGCGCACTCTGTCCAGCGCGCCCATCCTATTGACCAGGATCAACAGCGATCGGTGCACGCGCGCCTAGCATCGAACATGTTCCGCGGCCGGGGCGCGGGTCTTCCGTGCGCTCCGCGGCAAACGGGGCGACAAGCGCGCCCGCCAGCCACCCGGATGGCGGCGCAACGCCTCGAGGTTGCGCACGATGCCGAAGACCCTCAAGTTCAAGATCGCCTTGTACCTCGCCGTCGGCCTCGCGGCCGTGCTTGCCCTGTACACGGTGCTGATGATGAGGCAACAGCGGCAGGACCTGCTCGATACCGCGGTCGCCCAGATCATGCAGCTCTCGGACGCGATCGTACGCAGCACGAATTTCATGATGCTCCAGAACCAGCCCTACTACGTGCACCGGATCATTGCCGACGTGGCGCGCGACAAGGATATCGACCGCGTGCGCATTTTCAGCAAGAATGGCACGGTGATCGATTCCACGTACGCGCCCGAAATCGGCCTCGTGGTCGATCGCAAGGCGGAGGGGTGCATCTCCTGCCATCAGACCGAACCACCGCGGGAACGGTTCGGCGACCGCGACCGGGCGCGCATCTTCTCGACCGCGGACGGCAGGCGCATGGTGGGAGTGATGCAGGTCATCCACAACGAGCCCTCCTGCGAAAGGGCCGGCTGCCATGTGCACGTCTCGCAGCAGCCGGTTCTCGGCGTGGTCGACATCGTCTATTCGCTCGAGACAATCGACCGGAAGATCCGCTCCAGCGCCATGCGGATCGCCGAGTTCTCGCTCGCGTTCGTGCTGCTGGCGGCGACCTGGGTAGGCGTGCTCGTGCACCGGCTCGTCTACGTGCCTCTGCGCGATCTGGAAACCGGCGCCCGGCGGCTCGCTTCCGGGAACCTCGACGACATGATCCCCGTGCGCAGCACCGACGAGTTCGGCAAGGTCGCGGGTTCCTTCAACACCATGACGACGGCGCTGCAGGAGTCACATCTGGAACTGCGCGAGGCGGCAAGCACGCTGGAGCAGAAGGTCAAGGAGCGCACGCTGCAGCTGCGGGCCGCGGAGGCCGAGGCCGCCCAGCGCGAAAAGCTCGCGGCAGTCGGGCTGCTCGCCTCCGGCGTTGCGCACGAGATCAATAACCCGCTGACGGGCGTGCTCACGTTCTCGCACCTCCTCCGCCAGAAGATGCCGGACGGGTCCGCCGAAGCCGAAGACATGGACCTCGTCATTCGCGAGACCAAGCGCTGCGCCAGCATCATCCGCCGGCTGCTCGACTTCGCCCGCCGGAAGTCGCCGGAAATGAAGTTCACCAACCTGAACGCGATGATCGAGGACGTCGTGCGGTTCATCGACCGCGCGGCTCTTCTGCACGACACCGCGATCGAGATCGATCTCGATCCCAGTCTGCCGTGCGTCTGGGTCGATGAGGACCAGATGAAGCAGGTCGTCATGAACATGCTGGTGAACGCGCAGCATGCGACGGAGCGCGGCGGCAGCATCGCCGTGCGCAGCCGACTCTGCCCCGCCCCCGCTGGGCCGGAGCGCAGTGCCAGGTCCGTCGAGATGGTCGAGATCTCGATCATCGATACCGGCTGCGGCATTCCGGAACAGGACCTGCAGCGCATCTTCGATCCGTTCTTCACGTCGAAGGGCGTCGGCAAGGGCACGGGGCTCGGTCTCTCGGTCAGCCATGGGATCGTGGAGGCGCACGGCGGGACCATCAAGGTGGAGAGCACGGTCGGCAAGGGATCGGCGTTCCGCGTGTATCTGCCGATCGCGGCGTCGCCGCAAGCGCAACCGACAGCCACGACGGACGGCGGCGCATGAGCGCCAGCATACTGATCGTCGACGACGAGGAAATTGTCGTCCACAGCACGGTCCGCATCCTGGAAGGCAGGGGGTATTCGCTGCAGACCGCCCGCGATGGCGTCGAAGCCCTGCAGAAGATCGATGAATCGCCCTTCGACGTGGTGATCCTCGACATCATGATGCCCCGGATGAATGGTGTCGAGGTGCTGAAGCGGTTGAAGGAGGCGCATCCCGACATCGAGGCCATCATGTTCACCGGCCTTGCCGAGATCGCGACGGCGGTGAATTGCATGAAGCTCGGCGCATTCGACTACCTCGCGAAGCCGTTCGAGCCCGAGGAGCTCGCGCTGGCCGTGACCCGCGCGCTCGAGCACCGGTCACTGCGGCAGGAGAACCTGAATCTGAAGCTCGCGCTGAGCTCCAAATACCGGCTGGACAACATGATCGGGGCGGGTCCCCGGATGCAACAGGTATACCGTCTGATCGCGCAATGCGCGACCACCAACGCCACGGTGCTGATCACCGGGGAGAGCGGCACCGGCAAGGAGCTCATCGCGCGGGCCATTCATCACAACAGCCTGCGCAAGAGCAAGCCGTTCGTGGCGGTGGATTGCAACTCGCTGTCGGAGAACCTGCTGGAAAGCGAGCTCTTCGGCCACGTCAAGGGCGCGTTCACGGGCGCGGTGTCCGGGAAGAAGGGCATGCTCGAGATGGCCGAAGGGGGCACGCTGTTCCTCGACGAGATCTCCAATATCCCGCTCGCGACGCAGGCGAAGCTGCTGCGGGTGATCCAGGAGCGCGAATTCCGCGCGGTGGGGGACACCCGTACGCAAAGCGCCGACTTCCGCCTGATCGCCGCGACCAACAAGGACCTGAAGGCGATGGTGGCGGCGCTCACCTTCCGCGACGACCTCTTCTACCGCATCAACGTCTTTCCCATCGATTCGCCGGCGCTGCGCGATCGGCGCGAGGACATTCCGGCGCTCGCGTTCCATTTCCTGAAGTCCTTCAGCGCGGAGCTGGGCAAGAACGTGGACGAGATTTCCGCGGGCGCGATGCACCTGCTCACGAGCTATGATTGGCCCGGCAATGTCCGCGAGCTGGAAAACGCCCTGCACCGCGCCACGATACTCGCGACCGACAATGTGCTGCGCGAGGCGCACCTGCTCAGCATCATGGAGACCGGGCCGGATCAAGCGCCGCCGGTGCCGCGGACCGGCGAGGAGCTCAAGCGCGTGAAGAAGGCCGCGCGCGAAAAGAGCGTGGAGCACATCGAGAAGCTCTTCGTGCTCGACGCGCTCAAGCGCAACGCCTGGAAAGTGACGCAGAGCGCCAGGGACACCGCCATGTTGCGCTCGAACTTCCAGGCGCTGATGCGGAAGCACAACATCCACGTGGCCGACACCGACGCGGCCGCGGACGATGCGGATCCCGCTGGCGCGGTCGAGGATTGAGGATGAACAGCCCCCACGCTCACTGTGTGCGGCTGCGCCGCATCCCGCTTTGCGGGACCAGCCTTCGGCTGTCCTGCGGCCTTCGGCCTGGTGTTCGCTGCCCCCCGCGGGGGCATCAGCGCCCTTCGGGCGGCCGGGCGGGCGCTGAGGAGCCGGCGGCAGGCCGCAAGATCGCGGGGAGCCGGCCCCGGCGGATCGATCTACCGCCCGATGTCGGCCACCCGCAAGCGATCGCAGGTTATCGCGGCTC
This sequence comes from uncultured beta proteobacterium, assembly GCA_963823215.1. Classification (GTDB taxonomy): domain Bacteria; phylum Pseudomonadota; class Gammaproteobacteria; order Burkholderiales; family Casimicrobiaceae; genus CAIWHR01. Next base: position 67,949 of record CAWGKT010000004.1, on the reverse strand, counting down.
GACCGGCCGTGTGCTCGCCTGGCGCGAAGCGACGTCCGGCGCGTCTTCCACTTCCTCGTACCCGGTGAACATGGCCTTCACGTGCTCGCTCGCTGTCCGGCCCAGCGTGGTCAGGTAGACGTGCACCAGGATGAAGATCATGAACACGATGCACAGCCCAACGTGGATGGTGTCGACGACCCGCGCACCGCCCAGCAGCTCGACGGTGCCGGCGAAGCGCTGCAGGTCCCACAGCACCAGCCCCGTGTAGAACTGGAGCGGCACGAGCACCATCATGACGATCTGGTAGGTCATGGCCTGCACTGCGTTGAACTTGCGGTAGGCGCTCACGTGGTGGGGGTTCGGATGCCCCTTGAAGATCCCGTACCCGTAGTACGCAAGCTGCCGCATCACGTTGCGGAAATGCCGGGTCGGGTTGAAATCCGGCTGGTAGACGGTGATCTTGTCCGACAGCAGATAGAACCCCAGCCAGAGGAAAAAGTCGGCGATCAATACGAAACCGGTCGCGTTGTGCACGTCGACGACGGTCTTGAAGGCCATGCCCGCGAGGACGCCGTACCGGATCTGCAGCCCGGTGACGATCAACACGACGAAACCGAGAGCGTTGATCCAGTGCCAGACCCGGACCGGAACGGGGTGAACATAGATGCGTGTCATTCGCGTCCGCCATCATCTGCCGGTGGGCGGCGAAACCATCGCCGCACGGCGTAGTGCAAGGCCGGCACCGCAAGGCCGCCGACCAGGCCGAGGGCCAGCACGATGTCCAGCAGCTTGAAGCGCGTCCCGCCGAACGCGTAGAAGCCGCGCAGCGCTTCCCACGTGGTCGCCGAGTTCAGGATTTCCCTATGGGCATCGTAGCGCACGGGCCTGCCGTTCGCGTCCAGAACCGAGACCGTGACGTTCTGGAATGGCGCCGCGCTCGCGTCATGGCATCGGGCGCAATCCCGGATCGCCAGCGCCTTGTCCGGCAGCTCATGCGCTTCCACGCCGGAGCGCAGCTCGATTCGACCGCGCAGCGAGACCTTCTCACCGCCGCGCTCGAGATCCGCGAGCAGCGCGCGCAGTTCGTGCGCATCGAGCCCGTCGGCATTGGCGTCCGCCGCGCGGGCGCGCCGCACGAACTGCACCGCTCCGTCGGCATCGTTCAACGGCTGCGCCCCCCTCTGGAGCTGCAGGTCCACGCGCGGCAGCGCGCCGGGCGCGTGGCAGGCCGAGCACGTCACGGCGCGCAGATGATTCTCCGCATTCGGCAGCCATTCGTCGTGCAGCTTCGTGGCGCCGGCATGGCACGCCAGGCAGGCGTCTTTCGGACCGCCCTGCGCCGACGCCGGCACGACCCCGTGCGGCGGATGGCAATCGCCGCAAACCGGCGCTGCGGCCTTGCCCTCGCGCACCCGGTTCGCGTGGACACTGCGTTCGTAAGTCTCGAACACGCGATCATGGCAGGCACGGCAGACCTGGTTCCCGGCGAGCGCGTATTGCCGTGCGCTGTCGAAGCTCTGCGCGCTGCCGGGGTGATTCGGCGCGGCAGCCTGCGCATGACAGGCCGCGCAGCCAATCGGCCCGTGAACGGAACGGGCAAACGCCGCGCCGTCGATGGCCAGCGACAACAGGTCGCCATTCGCGAGTTTCTTGCTCGAACCTTCGGTGGCGTGGCAACCGATGCAAATCTTGTCGGCATCGGACAGGCCCGGCGCCGCCTTGCCGGCATCGACCGCGCCCGTTGCCGGTTCCAGGCTGAATAGTGCGGCGACAACCGCAACGATCAAATACCGGCCTGCAGCCACACGCTTCACGCTATCCGACCCTCGCTTGTTGCTCATGCGTCATTTTCCATTGTCCCGATCGCCAACGATAGCCCCACCAGCGCCGCGGCCCGCCCGCTACTGCGATGCAGACCGCTGCGCTGGTTGGTGTCGCAAGCCCGAGCCGGAAACACCTGCCATGCCGACTAACTGGCGTTGGCGCGTTTCACGGCTGCCTTCACGCCCATCCAGGCGAGCATTCCCATGCCGACAAAGGGCAGCGCGATCACATAGGCAAGCCCGAGAAAGGGCGCGGCGAGAAGGAGCGCAACGTTCCTGAGCCACGTCTTCATCGCGCCGGCGCGCCTCCACAGCGCCTTGCCGCCATACCAGAACGGAAGCGCGATCAGCGCCGCCAGGCCAACGAACGGCAGCACCACCACATACGCGAGGCCCAGCACCGGCGCCCCGAAGACGAGTCCGACCGATTTCCAGAAACCCAGGCCCGATGCGGTCTCCGGCAGAGGCTCGACGACCGGCAACGGCGCTTCGGCCAACGGCGAATCGCTCGCCGCCGGCACCGCCGCGGCATCCTTCTCCACGAGGGCTGCACGGGCACCGTCTTCGATCATCTCCGGCGAGAGGGGCTTGTGCATGACGGCCGACACTCCGACCGCCTTGGCCCGCGCTTCGTTCTCGGCGGTGGCGTAACCGCTCACGATCACTACCGGAAGCCAGGGCTGCCGGCTCTTGATCTGCTCGGCAACAGCGATGCCGTCCATCCCGGGCATCCTGATGTCGGTAAAGACCGCGTCATACTTCTCGGCCGCGATCTTGCGCAGCGCCTCGGCGCCGTCGCTTGCCGTGACCACGACGTACCCCCGACTGGAAAGCACCCGGTCGAAACTCTTGCCGACCACTGGGTCGTCATCGACGATCAGAATTTTTCGCAGCGTGTTCATGATGTCTCCGTTCAATCAGCTTGCATTGCCCGGCGCCGATGCGGCGCCGCCGTTCGAACTGTTGACCTGCCAGGCGCCCTCGCCTTCACGGCGCAGCGTCCAATGCTTCCTCTCGATCGCACTGTTGGCGGCCTCGATCACCTCACAGGGCGCAAGCGGCTTCGCGAGGTAGTCGCAGGCGCCCAGCCGAATCGCCTCCTTGGCGGTTTCGACGGAGGGATACCCGGTGACCACGATCACTTCGCCTTCCGGCCAACGCCGCTTCATCGTCTTCAATACGGACATGCCATCCATGCCGGGCATGCGCAGGTCCAGGAGAACGATGTCGTACGGCCGTGTTTCCATGGCCCGCAGCGCCTGTTCGCCGGTGCCGGCGGTTTCGACGTGGCGGCATCCGCTCGCGAGCACTCGCTGAAAACCGCGGCGCACCACTTCTTCATCGTCGACGACGAGGATGTTCGCATTGGCGTTCATCGTTTGCTCCTATTGGCACCTTTTTCAACTATTGACTCGCGAAATCCGTGCCAGCTGGCCATCGAGGCAACGCACGAGAAAATCCCGATTGCTTTCAGGACATTGGGCGATGGCAGCCTGCCGTCAGAGAATGGACAAACGGAGGTCAAAGCGAGTGTTTTTGTGCACCTCCGGATTGGTGCCGGCAGGATTTCATTGGCAATCATGCACATGCACCAACCGTGGCATGCATGCTTTCCATGTGCACCCAGACACATTGCTGACACGAGGCCGAAGGCTTTCACAGCCCGGCAAGAGCCCCCGAAGATCGGTCGCACCGACATGGCGGCGCACGTGCGCGGCGGCTGGGCGAACACCGATTTCAGTCGATCCAGATGCCGTTTGGCTACCGCGCGCCCCGGGAGCTTGATGTCAATCAAGAATGGCGCGTGCCGGCCTATCCGGGCAATCGAGGCGGTTGTTAAAATCATTCAAGGTGAGCAGCGGGTCCTTTCCTCAGGGGGAATTCATGTGTCGCAACAGGATCCACGCCTTCTGGCGTGTCGTTTTCGTGGCCGTCGTCGCCGCCATCGCAGCATTTGCATCGCCGGCGATCGCGCAGGCGACCAAGGTGGCGACAGCAGCCAAGCCGCCGGCGACAAAGGCCGCGGTATTCGACGCCACCCCCTGCCTCGGCTGCCACGCCCCCGTCAAGGCGCTGTACGACTCCGGCAAGCACAAGGGTGTCGGTTGCAACACGTGCCATGACGGCACGACAGCGCACCTCGCCGACGCATCGAAGCGCCCGACGACGAAGACCGATCTCGCGAACTGCGGCGGCTGCCACCAGAACCAGTACAAGTCGTATGCGCAGATGGACTGGCACCGGACAGCGCGCTTCGAGAAGAAGCAGATGACGGGCCCCGCGCCCGACCCGGCCTACGACCTGCTGATGACGCCGCACGGCTTCACGCGCGAGCACAACCTGCCGCGCGGACACACGTTCGCGCTGCTCGACCAGTTCGTCGTCGACCGCGCTTTCGGCGGCCGGTTCGGCACCAAGGAGACGTGGCGCTACCTGGCCGGCTCCGGCGACTTCAAGGTCTGGGACGTCGCGCTTGACCAATATCCCGAGAACACCGACCAGAAGATGTTCAAGCCGGGCACCGCGGCCGCGGCGAATCCGGTGTGCCTGTCCTGCAAGACGCAGGACCACATCCTCGAATGGGCGTACATGGGCGACCCGGCGCCCAATGCCAAGTGGAGCCGCACGTCGAAGGTCGTCGAGCTCGCGAAGTCGGTCAATCATTCGCTCAACTGCATCTTCTGCCACGACCCGCATGCGGCGAAGCCGCGCATCGTCCGCGACGCGCTGATCGAGGCCGTCATGCGCACCGATTCGCCGACGCTCTACTCGCAGGATGCGCGCAAGACCAAGGTCGACGTCAGGGACATGGGCCTGCGCGGCTACACGCGCAAGATCGGCATGCTCGAGCGCTACGACGGCAAGCTGCAGTGCGGGCAATGCCACGTCGAGTACAACTGCAACCCGGGCTTCAATCCCGTCACCGGCGAGGCCATCACGATGGCCGACAAGCGGACCAATTACTTCCCGTTCGTCGACGTCAACAATATCCTGAAGGCCTACGATGGCATCCAGTTCCGCGATTTCCGGAATCAGTTCACCGGCGCGGCGCTCTGGAAGGCGCAGCACCCGGACGTCGAGACCTATTACAACTCGAAGCACGAGAAGGCCGGCGTCGACTGCGCCGCGTGCCACATGCCCAAGGTCAAGGACGCGAAGACCGGCAAGCTCTACACGTCGCACTGGCAGACCAATCCAAAGCACTACCTCAAGGAGACCTGCCTCCAGTGCCATCATCAATGGGACGAGAAGCAGGCGCGCTACGTGATCGAGTCGATGGCCTCGCACTACCAGGGCAAGGTCCGCAACGCCGAGTTCTGGCTGACGCAGCTGATCGGCAAGTTCGGCCAGGCGCAGCTCATCGCCGTTCCCGAAGACGCGCTCAAGGCCGCGCGCATCAAGCATGGCGATGCGCATGCGAACTGGGAATGGTGGACTGCCGCCAACGGCGCGTCGTTCCACAACCTCGACCTGGCGAAGGAATCGCTGGCCAAATCGGTGACCGCATCGCAGGAGGGAATCAAGATCCTCGACGACGCGATCAAGGCGAAACAGGCGGCGGGCGCCACCATGGCCGCGGCCCCGGCCGCGCCGAAATAGCCGGTCGCTGATCGCGGTCAAGGGCGAGGCGCGAGCCTCGCCCTTTCTTCGCGCCGGCGCGGGATAATCCCGGTTCCCGCCGCAGCGGACAGCATGGGAACCGCCTGCGCCGTCTGCCTGGATCCATGAACGCGCCGTCCATGTCCGATGCTCTCCTCTTCTGGCTCCTCGCCGCGGCGATGGCCGCGCTTGCGCTCCTCTTTGCGCTCTCCGGCCTGCTCGTGCGGCGCAAGCCGCCGGCGCGGGGGCGCCGCACCGAGATGAACGCGGCGATCTACCGCGGACGAACTCGCCGATCTCGCTCGCGAGCGGGCGGAGGGACGCCTGACCGGGCCGCAGTATGCGCGGGCCCGCGAGGAGATCGAGCGACGCCTGCTGGCGGATGTCGCAGGCGAGCGTGCGGATCCTCCGACCACCGGTCCGCCGCGTGCCGCCCCGTACGTCATGGCCATCGCGTTGCCCGCGCTCGCCTTCGGCCTCTATGCGGCCTTCGGCAATCCCCTGGCCATCGAAGAGAGGCCTGCCGCAACGGTCGTGAACGACGGAGACTCGGCGAGCCTCCCCGCGCGGCGCGGCGAGCTCATGCGCCATCTTGCCCGCAATCCGCGCGACGGTCGCGGCTGGGTGCTGCTCGCGCGGATGGATTTCGAGACCGATCGCTTCGCCGACGCGGCGGCCTCCTACGAGAAGGCTCTTGCGACCTCGCCGAAGATCGCTGCCGATGCCGGTGTCTGGTGCGAGTACGCCGATGCGCTGGGGATGGCGCAGGGTGGCGCGCTGGCCGGCCGGCCGCGTGAGCTCGTCATGCGTGCGCTGACGCTCGATCCGGCGCACCCGAAGGCGCTCGAGATGGCCGGCAGCGCCGCCTACGAGCAGCAGGATTTCGCGGTCGCAGCACAAGTTTGGCGCCAGCTCCTCGCGCAGCTTCCCACGTCTTCGGTGCGGCACCAGGAGCTCGCAGCGGCCATCGCGCGCGCCGAGCGCCTCACCGTCGCCGTTAGCGGTGGACCGGGGGCATCGAAATGAGCGCCGCCGGGCCACCCCAAGGCGCGAATCGCGCCGCGGCGCCAGCCGCAAGCGTGGGGGCACACAAATGAATGCGCCCGCACACATCGACGTCGATGTCATCGTCGTCGGCGGCGGCATTTCGGGACTCGCGGCGGCGTTTGGCGCGCAGCAGCGCGGCGCGTCGGTCGAAGTGCTCGACGCCGGCGCGCGCGCCGGCGGTGTCATCGGCACGGCGCACCGCGACGGCGCGCTCTATGAGGTCGGGCCGAACAGCGCGCTCGACACGACTCCCCTCATCAACGAGTTGCTCGACGCGCTCGGCATTCGTGGCGAACGGGCCGATGCGAGCGCAGTCGCGTCCACGCGCTTCATCGTGCGCGGCGGCAAGCCCATCGCGCTCCCGATGACGCCCGGCGCATTCCTCACGACCTCGGCGTTCACCCTGGGCGCGAAACTTCGCCTCCTGCGCGAGCCGTTCATTGCGCCCGCACTCCCGGGCGTCGAGGAATCGATCGCCACGTTCGTCCGACGCCGGCTGGGCACCGAGTTCCTCGACTATGCGATCGACCCGTTCGTCTCCGGCGTCTATGCGGGCGACCCGGAGCAGATCTCGGTCCCGGCCGCGTTTCCGCGCCTGCACGCACTCGAGCAGAAGTACGGCAGCCTGATCAAGGGGCAGATCAAGGGCGCGCGCGCGCGCAGGCAGAGCGCCGAGAAGGCGAAGAACACCGCGGGCAGCTTCTCGTTCCGCGCAGGCATGCAGACGATCACCGACGCGCTCACCCGCGCCGTCGGACGCGTCGTGACCGGCGTGCACGTCCACCAGGTCCTGCGCCATCCCGACGGCACGTGGACCATCGCCGGCACTCGCGACGGCGCACCGGTAATTCATCGCGCACGAGTCGTGGTGCTGGCCACGCCGGCCTACGCGTCGGCGGAGCTCGTGCGCGACCTCGCACCCGCCGCCGCACAGGGGCTGGCCGCGATTCCCTACGCGCCGGTCGCCAGCATCGCGAGCGCATACCGTCGCGCCGACATCGGCCATTCGCTCGCGGGCTTCGGCTTCCTGGTGCCGAAGAAGGAGCGGCGCCAGATACTGGGCGCGCTCTTCTCGAGCAGCATGTTCGAGGGCCGCGCCCCCGCGGGCGCGGTCTTGCTCACGTCGTTCATCGGCGGGCGCCGCAATCCCGCACTGCCTGCGAAGCCCGACGCGGAGCTCGCGGCGATCGTGCACGGCGAGCTCCAGGCCCTCGCAGGCGCTCGTGGCGAGCCACTGTGGATGAATGTCACGCGGTGGACGCATGCGATCCCGCAATACAATCTCGGCCACCTTGAACGACTGCGTCCCGTCGACGACGCCGAGCGCGCGCTGCCCGGTCTCTTCTTCTGCGCGAGCTATCGCGGCGGAGTCTCGGTGGGCGACTGCATCAAATCGGCGCACGCGATGGCGGAAACGCTTACCCGCTTCCTCGGTGGCGCAAGGTGATTGCCGCGAATTACCGGATATGACCCCGTTTCGCTCAAAGGCTATCGGCGCCTGTCGGAGGCCCGGATGCCGGCGCGCGCGAAGGCCTTCAACACATTGCTGCAGTGGCGGCGAACCCCCAAGTCCGGGGCCGGGCTAGAGCGACCAGCCGCAACTCCAGCAAAGCTCGAATGTCGCCGGATTCTCTTCCCCGCATTTGGCGCAGTTGGAGCTGCCGGCGCGACTGCGCTCCTGCTGATAGGCACCCAGGACGGCGTCGGCTCGCGCCCGGTCGGCATCGTCGTCGAGCCACACCTGCGGCTGCGCCACCTCGGGGGGCACGTCGCCGACAATGCTCGATGCGTGCTCGTTGAAGACGTGCGCCTTGATGCCCGCGTGCGCGAGACGGTCGACCAGCAGATAGGCCTCGACGCGGTGCGACGCGATGAAGATCCGCTGCATCACGCGGCGCGCCGGAGCCGCTCGCTGCGGCGGCGCAGCGCGTCTACGGCAACCATCAGCAGCAGGGAAATCGCGATCAGCATCGTCGCCGCTGCGGTGATCGTGAGGCTGATGTTGTCGTTGATGCCGGCGAACATCTGCCGCGGCAGCGTACGCTGGCCGGGGCCCGCGATCAGCAGGGCCACGACGACCTCGTCGAACGACGCGGCGAACGCGAACACGGCGCCGGACGCCACGCCGGGGAGGATCAGCGGCAGCGTTACACGGCGGAACGTCGTCATCGGCCGCGCCCCGAGGCTCGCGGCGGCGCGCAGCAGCGTGCGGTCGAAGCCGGAGAGCGTCGCCAGCACCGTAACCACGACGAACGGCACGGCCAGCGTCGTGTGCGCGAGGATCAGCCCGGCATAGCCATCGGTCAAGCCGAGTGGCGCGAACGCGAAATAGACGCCGACGGCGACGATGATCACCGGCACGACCATCGGCGAGATGACGAGCGCGAGGATCAGGCCCTGACCGGGAAACCGCGCCCGCCACATGCCGAGCGCCGCGAGCGTCCCGAGCAGCGTGGCAAGCAGCGTGGCCGAGACGCCGACGATCAAGCTATTCCAGACCGAGGGCAGCCAGAACGTGGACGTGAAGAAGTCCTGGTACCAGCGCAGGCTGAACCCCGGCAGCGGATAGAAGAAGAACGACCCGGACGAGAACGACAGCGGGACGATGATCAGGATCGGTGCGACGAGAAACACGAGCACGAGCACGGTCAGCACCGCGAGTCCGCCGGCGGCGAAGCGTTGTCCAAGGGTGTGGGTTCCGTCGCGCATCGTAAGTCTGGCCTAGCCCAACCGCATCTTGTCGATGCCGACCATCCGGTCATAGACGGCATACAGCGCGAGTGTCGCCGCGAGCAGCATGATCGACAGCGCCGCCGCCATGCCCCAGTTCACCGTCTTGCTCGCGTAAAAGGCGATGAAGTAACTGATCATCTGGTCGTCGGCGCCACCGACCAGCGCCGGCGTGATGTAGTAGCCCAGCGCCTGGATGAAGACCATCAGGCAGCCGGCGCCCACGCCAGGGTGCGTCTGCGGCATGTAGACGCGCCGGAACGCCGTGAGCGGCGTCGCGCCCAGCGACGATGCGGCGCGCAGATAGGAAGGTGAGATCCCCTTCATCACGGCGTACAGCGGCAGCACCATGAACGGCAGCAGCACGTGCACCATCGCGACGTAAACGGCAAAGCGGTTGAAGATCATCCGCACCGGCTCGGCGACGAGCCCGAGCGACAGCATCAGGTTGTTGAGGATGCCCTCGCGCTGCAGCAGAACCACCCAGGCGACGGTGCGCACCAGGAGCGAAGTCCAGAACGGGAGGAGCACGAGAAAAAGCAGCACCGCGGCGCGCCCGGGAGGCTGCCGCGCGATGAAGTACGCGACCGGATAGCCCAGCAGCAGGCAGACGAGGGTCACGACGCCGGATATCCACAGCGTGCGCCCCAGCACGTTGCGAAACACTGCCTGCTCGGGCAGGGTCGCGGTGATTGCATCGCCCGCGTCGCGCCGCAGGTCCAGCGCCGCCAGCAGGTAGAAGTCGGTGAGCGGCCCCCCAGCGCGGCGGATCACCGCCCAGGTCTCGCGGTCGTTCCACTTCGGATCGATCGCGCCGAGGATTTCGCGCGCCGAACCCGTAACCCCGTCGCCGAGGCGCCGGCCGGTCGCGAAGAGCAGCGACCGGAATCCGGCCACGTCGTAGTTGAGTCGCGTCGCGGCACTCGCGAGCGTGCCGGCCTCGCGGGCGGCCCGGACATCCTCGATCAGCGCCGCATAGGCCGCGTCGGGCGGCAAATCGCGCCCGTCCCATCGTGCCAGTTCCGCGGTCACGCGTGGCATGAGCTCGCCGACCTCGCGGTCGAAGAGCGCGCGGCCGAGCATCGCGGCAATGGGCACGATGAAGGTCGCCAGCAGGAAAAGAAAAAGCGGCAGCACGAGGGCTGCCGCCCGCAGCTGTTCCCTGCGCCCGCTGCGCTTGAGCGCCCGCCGCAGCGCGGCGGCGGCATCAGTGCCCGATGCCGTCGTCGCGGAGGCCAGGGTCATGGCATTCGCGTCCGGACGGACGCGGGAGTCCTACTTCGCGACCCAGGCGTTGAAGCGCTGGTTCAGCTTGTCGAGGTTCTCCAGCCAGAACTTGTCGTTGATGTAGAGCGCGGCGGCAATGTTCTGCGGCGCGGTGGCGAGCTCCGGCAGCACCTTGGGGTCGATCAGCGCCGTCGCGGCCTTGGCCGTCACGCCGTAAGTGATCTTCGAAGGCAGGTTCTTCTGGTGCTGCGGGTCGTTGACGAAGACGAGGTACTTTTCCGCATCCGCCTTGTTCGGCGTGCCCTTCATGATCACCCACGAATCAATCGTGTAGAGATTGTTCGTCCAGACGATCTTGAAGTTCTTCTTGTCCTTGTCATTGGCGGTGGCGATGCGGCCGTTGTAGGCGTCGGTCATCACCACTTCACCCGAAGCAAGGAGCTGCGGCGGCTGCGCGCCCTTTTCCCACCACACCATGCTGCCCTTGATCTGGTCGAGCTTCTTGAAGGCGCGCTCGACGCCGGCGTCGGTGCCGAGGGTCCTGTAGACGTCCTGCGGTGCGACGCCGTCGGCCAACAGCGCGATTTCCAGCGTCGTCTTCGGACCCTTGCGCAGCGCGCGCTTGCCCGGCCATTTCTGCGTGTTCCAGAAATCGGCCCAATTCTTCGGCGGGTCACTCTTGATCTTGTCGCCGTCGTAGGCGAGCACGAAGCTGTAGACGATTGCGCCGACCCCGCAGTCGTTGACCGCATCCGCCAGATACTTGTCCTTGCCTCCGAGCTTCGCCCAGTCGAGCTTTTCGTAGAGGCCTTCCTCGCAGCCGATGAGCAGCTCGTCGGATTCCACCTGCACGACGTCCCAGTTGTTGCTGCCGCCCCTGATCTTCGTGCGCAACGTGCCCACGCCGCCGTCCCAGCTTTCCTCGGCCATCTTGACGCCGGTCGCCATGAACGGTTTGAAGTAGACCTCCCGCTGCGCGTCCTGATACGCGCCGCCCCACGACACGACAGTGAGGTCGCGCCCGGCGGCGCTCGTGGAAAAGGCGGCCGCCACGGCTGCCAGTACACCCAGCTTCAACGACAGACTTCGCTTCATTGGATCCTCCCTGGAGTTAGACCGCTTCGTCCTCGCGCGCGAATGCCCGGCAATGCTCGGGTGCCCACGCCAGTTCGACCGCCTGGCCGATCGCCGGCAGCCTGTGCGCCTCGTCGATCGGCCGCTTGACGGTGAAATCGTCATTGCCCGGGAGCGCGACCCGCGCCCGGACGTGATCACCGAGATAGATGACTTCGCGCAGCATTCCCGCGAGTCGACATCCGGCAGTTGCCGGGATTGTATGCCCGGTCGTGCCGATTTGCACCCGCTCCGGCCGCAGCGAGACGGTGACGCGGGTGCCGACGGCCAAAGGGGCCGCCAGCGAACCTTCGATGCAGGCGTCACCGGCGATCCGCACCGAACAACGGGTGCCGGTGACCGACTGCAGGGCGCCCTCGAAGCGATTGTTCTCGCCGATAAACCGAGCGACGAAGGCGTTGACGGGCGTCTCGTAGAGCTGCTCCGGCCCGTCGAGTTGCTGGATTCTGCCGCGATGGAACACGGCGATGCGGTCCGACATCGTGAGCGCCTCCGCCTGGTCGTGGGTCACGTAGACCATCGTCACGCCGAGCCTCTGGTGCAGGCGCCGGATCTCAAGCTGCATCTGCTCGCGGAGTTGCTTGTCGAGCGCGCCCAGCGGTTCGTCCATCAGCACGATCTTCGGCTCGAAGACAAGCGCCCGCGCGACTGCGATCCGCTGCTGCTGCCCGCCGGATAGCTGTGCCGGCCGGCGGCCGCCGAACCCGGCGAGCTGTACCGTGTCCAGCGCGCCCTCGACCCGGCCCGCGATCTCGTCGCGTGCGATGCCCCGGACCGAGAGCGGGAAGCCGATGTTCTCGGCCACCGTCATGTGCGGGAACAGTGCGTAGTTCTGGAACACCATGCCGATCTGGCGCTTGTACGGCGGCAGGCGCGACAGCGGCTTGCCTTCGAGCAGAATCTCGCCTGACGTGGGTGTCTCGAATCCGGCGAGCATCATCAGCGTCGTCGTCTTGCCCGAGCCCGAGGGCCCGAGCAGCGTCAGGAACTCCCCGCGTTCGATGTCGAGCTCAAGATCGTCGACGACCCTCGTGACGCCGTCGTATGTCTTGCCTATGCCGACAAAGCGGACGATCGGGTCAGACATGCTGGCCCCCGTTGATCGGAATCTCCGCCCCGGTGATGTAGGTCGCCTGCGTCGAGCAGAGAAACCAGATGAGATCGGCCACTTCGTCTATGGTCCCCAACCGGTGCAGCGGTATGTCCCGCTCGACGATCTCGGGCGTCCCCGGCGACAGGATGGCGGTATCGATTTCGCCCGGAGCGATCGCGTTGACGCGGACCCCCAGCGGGGCAAGATCGAACGCCATCTCCCTGGTCAGCGCCGCCAGCGCCGCCTTCGACGTCGCATAGGCCGAGCCGGCAAACTTGTGCACGCGCGAGCCGGCGATCGACGTGAGGTTGACGACCGCGCCGCGTCCCTGCGCGAGCTCCTTGGCGAACCCGCGGGTCAACAGCAGCGGCGCGTAGAAGTTCGTGTTGTACATCGACTGCCAGACGTCGATGTCCGTGTTCAGCGAATCGAGCCGGCTGCCGCCCGGACCCTTGGGCGAGATACCCGCGTTGTTGACGAGCGCGTGCAGCTCGCCGCCCACGAGCATCCCGCGCATGATCTCGATGCAGCGGATGATGTTGCCGAGGTCCGACAGGTCGAGGAGGATGTGCGAGCGCTCCAGGCTCCACGGGCACTGGCCCGGCGGCGGTGTGCGCGACACCGTGATCACGCGCCAGCCTTCCCGGTGAAAGCGCAACGCGGTCGCGTGGCCGATCCCGCGACTGGCGCCGGTGACAACGATCGCCTTCCTGGCCGTCATCGGTCAGTTCCCTGCGCATCGTGTGCGGCGCCGGGCCAAGCGGGTCATCGGTGCACCCTTGGCGCTGCGCGCCTTCCTTCCGAGAGGGAGCAATTCGCGCCTCGGGGCGGCCCTTCGGCGCTCATGCGAGGCCCTTCTCTTTCACCATCGCCCACGTGTCGTCGAGCGCCTTGCCGAAGCAGGCCATCATCTCGTCGATCTCGGTCTCGCTGATGACGAGTGGCGGGCTGAACGCGACGATGTCGCCCGGCATGTTGCGCAGGATGGCACCATGGTGCTGGGCCCTCCGCACGAGGTAGGCAGCCACGCCGGCCTTGGGTTCGAAGCTCTGCTTGGTCGCCTTGTCGCAAACGATCTCCACCGCGCCGATGAGTCCGATGCCGCGCGCTTCGCCGATCAGCGGATGGTCGGCAAAGCTGCGAATCCCCGCCTGCATCCGCGGGCCGACCCGACGCACCTGCGCGACAATGTCGAGCTCGTCGTATATCTTCAGCGTTTCCAGGGCAACGGCCGCGGGCACCGGATGCGACGAGTAGGTGTAGCCGTGACCGAAGATGCCAAGCTTGTCGCTCTGCGCCAGCAGGATTTCGTAGACCTTGCCCGAGACGAGATTGGCCGAGATCGGCACGTAGCCCGCCGATAGGGCTTTAGCCAAGGTCATGACGTCGGGCTGCAGGTTGAAGGTCTGCGACCCGAACATGTGGCCGGTGCGGCCGAAGCCGCAGATCACTTCGTCGACGACGAACAGGATGTCGTATTTCTTCAGGATCGGCTGCACGCGGTCGAAGTAAGTCGCCGGCGGCACGATCACGCCGCCGGCGCCCATCACCGGCTCGGCGAAGAACGCGGCGACCGTATCGGGGCCTTCGCGGAGGATCAGCTGCTCGAGATTCGCGGCGAGCCGCGCGGCGAATGCTTCCTCGCTCTCGCCCGCCTGCGCCCCGCGATAATAGTGCGGACAGTCGGTGTGCAGGATGCGCGCGATCGGCAGATCGAAATCGGTGTGGGCGAAGGCGAGCCCGGTGAGACTCCCGCTGGCGATCGTCACGCCGTGGTACGCGCGCTGCCGCGAGATGATCTTCTTCTTCTGCGGGCGGCCCAGCGCATTGTTGATGTACCAGGCGAGCTTGATCGCCGTGTCGTTCGCCTCCGACCCCGAGTTCGCGAACAGCACCTTGGCCATCCCCGCGGGCGCCATGCCGATCAGTCGCTCCGCGAGCTCTGTGCTGATCGCCGGCACCTTGCCGGCGAAGCTGTGATAGAACGGCAGCTCGCACATCTGCCTGTACGCGGCCTCCGCCAGCCGGCGCTCGGAAAATCCGAGCGACGCGCACCAGAGCCCCGCCATGCCTTCGAGGTAGCGATTGCCTTCGTCGTCGTAGACATAGACGCCTTCGCCACGCGTGATGACCAGCGGCCCTTCGGCCTGGACTGACCGCAGGTTGGTCGCGGGATGAAGATGGAAGGAAAGATCGCGGCGCGCGGCCGGCGTGGTCAGCGACATCGGGGACTCCTCGGCGGGTACGACAATCGGGGAACAGTCGTCGATTGTTTGCCCTGGCGCCTGGTACGTCAATGCCGGCGCCGCGGCAGGTCACCGATGGACCGAGCTGCAGAGTGCCCCGACAAGCCGCTCCAGCACCGCGGTCAACGCCCCGGCACGCGCCGCATCCCACGGGTATGGCGGCGCCTCGTCCATGTAACACGACTGCGCGATTTCGAGCTGCAGCGCGTGCACGCCGCGCGCCGGCGATCCGTAGTGGCGCGTGACGTAACCGCCCTTGAAGCGGCCGTTCACCACGCTGGAAAACTCTGTTGCGCCCGCAAGCACCAGCGCCGCGGCCTGCTGTACGGAGGGTGCACAGCTCGCACCATCCGCCGTGCCAAGGTTGAGGTCCGGCAACCGACCCGCGAAGAACCGCGCCACACGGCTCCTGATCGAGTGACCGTCGAGCAGGATCGCATAGCCGTGCCGCAAACGCACGCGGTCGACCTCCGCGGCGAGCAGCTGGTGATAAGGGTCAAAATACGCGCTGCGCCTCGCCGTCACTTCGGTGGCGTCCGGCGCGCTGCCTCCAATGTAGATCGCCTCGTCGGCGAACGTTCGCGTAGGGCAAAGCTCGGTGTTGTCCGCCCCCGGGTAAAGCGCTGCACCGCTCGGGTCACGGTTGAGATCGACCAGATAACGGGAGTGCGTCGCGACCACGAGCGTTGCACCGGCTCCGCGCGCAAACGCGAAAAGCTTTTCGACATGCCAGTCGGTGTCCGGAACCGCGCGGGCAGCTGGCGTGAGGCGCGCGGCTATCGCAGGTGGCACGTGCGTTCCCGCGTGCGGAACATCGATGACCAGCGGCGATTCGCCACGTTCGATCGCGCAGAGATTCACGATTCCCTCCGTTCAGTGAGGCGACCCGCCCGCACGATGCCCCGACCGGGATGGCCGCCGATCCAGTAGCAAAGTTCCGCCGGTGACGCGATGTCCCAGAGCGCGATATCCGCGCGCTGGCCCACGGCGAGCGTGCCGCGATCGTTGAGCCCGAGCGCGCGCGCTGCGTGCCGGGTCACCCCGGCCAACGCTTCGTCGGGCGTCAGGCGGAACAGCGTGCACGCCATGTTGAGCATCAGCAGGAGCGAGGTCACCGGCGAAGTTCCAGGATTGCAGTCGGTGGCCACAGCCATCGGCACACCATGGGTGCGCATCGCCGCAATCGGTGGCTCCCGAGTCTCGCGCAGCGCATAAAACGCGCCGGGAAGCAGCACCGCGACCGTACCCGCGCGCGCCATCGCGGCGACGCCTGCTTCGCTCGTGTACTCGAGATGATCGGCCGACAGCGCACCGAATTCGGCCGCCAGCGCGGCGCCACCGGTGTCGGAGAGCTGATCCGCGTGCAGCTTCACCGGCAGCCCGTGCGCACGCGCGACCGCGAACACGCGCCGCGTCTGTTCCGGCGTGAAGCCTATCGTCTCGCAAAACACGTCGACCGCATCGGCGAGTCCGGCGTCCACAGCAGCCGGTATCGTCTCACGGCAGACGAGATCGACGTAGTCGTCAGCGCGACCGGCAAATTCCGCAGGCACCGCATGCGCTGCGAGCAGCGTCGTGCGCACATCCACGCCGAGGTCGGCAGCGACGCGTCGCGCTGCGGCGAGCTGCCGGCATTCGCTGGCAGTATCGAGCCCGTAACCGGACTTGATCTCGACCGTCGTCACGCCCTCGTCCGCCAGGGCAGCGAGGCGCGGTCGGCTTGCGGCAACCAGTTCCCCGTCACTCGCGGCCCTGGTCGCGCCGACGGTCGCCTTGATTCCGCCGCCCGCCTGCGCGATTTCCGCGTACGTGGCGCCCGCGAGGCGCGCCTCGAACTCGTGCGCGCGATTGCCCGCGTACACGAGATGCGTGTGGCAATCGATGAGGCCTGGCGTCGCCCAGGCGCCTTCGAGGTGCAGCCAACTGTGCGCCGTGACGTCCCGCGGCAGGTCGCGCGCCTTGCCCACCCAGGCGATGCGATCGCCGCTGATAGCGATGGCGCCATCTCGGATCACGCCATACGGCGCATTGCCCGTCATCATGGCGAGATGTGCGCCGGTGATCAGAAGATCGTACGCGGGGCTCATGACGGCAGGCGCGCCAGGCACGCCCGGTAGCGCTCGAATATGGCTTCCTCGTGCGGATGACGGCCTTCGCGCACGATCCACCGCCCTCCGACCATGACGTCGCGCACCGGTCGCCGGCAGGGGCCGAAGATCGCCGCGTCCAGCACCACGTCGACCGGCTGCGCCGCAAGCGCGGCATCAGCGGTGTCGAGCACGACGAAATCGGCGCGGCATCCCGGAGCGATGGCCCCTGCGGACCGGGCCTGCGCGCGCGCGCCACCGCGGGCCGCCGCGGCATAGAGCGACTGACCCACGGGCACCTCCGCGGTCGCGAGCACGTTGCGCGCCTGTCGGGCCAGCCGCTGCGACCATTCGAGCTGACGCAATTCGGCGAAGGGATCGACGATGGTGTTCGAATCGCTGCCGATCCCGAACGCGCCGCCTGCATCGAGGTATGCGCGCGCGGCGAACGTGCCGTCACCCAGGTCCGCCTCGGTCGTTGGTGCGAGCCCCGCAATCGCGGCGCTCGCCGCGAACCGGGACGTCTCCTCGGGCGTCATGTGCGTCGCGTGCACAATGCACCAGCGCGCGTCGAGCCCGGCGTGATCGAGCAGCCACTCGATTGGCCGCGCGCCGCTCCACGCGAGGCAGGCCGCGACTTCCTGCACCTGTTCAGCGGCGTGGATGTGAATCGGGGCGCCACTCGCCGCGAGCGCGACGACGGCGGCCAGCTCGTCCGGGGTTACCGCGCGCAGGCTGTGTGGCGCAACGCCCAGATTCCAGTCCGCTGTCCCGGCATCGCGGGCAAGCGTCGCGACCAGGCGCGCATACGAGTCGAGCGTGTGCACGAATCGCCGCTGACCCGAGGCGGGCGGCGTTCCGCCGAATCCGGCATGGGCATAAAGGACCGGCAGCAGCGTGAGCCCGATGCCGGTCCCGGATACGGCGGCGACGATCCGGCGCGCGAGTTCCGCGGGATCGGCGTAGGGCTTGCCTTGCGGATCGTGATGAACGTAATGGAACTCGGCGACCGCCGTGTACCCGCCCTTCAGCATTTCGACATACGCCTGCGCGGCGATCGCCTCGAACGCGTCAGGGTCGATCCGCTCCAGAAATGCATACATCGCCTGGCGCCACGTCCAGAAGCTGTCACCGTCCGCGCCCGCGCGCCCGGTGCGCCCGGCGATCGCGCGCTGGAACGCATGCGAGTGCAGGTTCGGCATGCCTGGCAGCAACGGTCCGGACACGCGTTCCGCGCCGTTGCCGGCTGCGCCTGCCGTGACCGTCCCGATCGTTCCGTCAGCGACGATCTCGATGGCGACATCGCGCTTCCAGCCATCGGGGGTCAACGCATCGGCAGCAAAGAGCGTCACTGGAGTACCTTCGCGCTGCGCGCTCCGGTATTCGCCCTTGGGGCGGCCCGGCGGGCTCATGGGCAATCGACGCTGACGAGAAGCGCCACCGGGTCCGCGCCGAGCGGCCGGATCGCAAGGCTCGGCGTGTCGCACACGCCGGCCTCGGTGACGAGAAGCGCACGACCGGCTTCGAGCCTGATCGGCGCGATCGTCGCGCCGCTGCATTCGTGCACTCCCGTGGCCGCATAAGCGAGCCGGAACCGCGCGGGCCCGAACTCCGCCACGCCCCTGCGAACGACGGTGACGCTCCCGCGCGCGCGACCGCGCCGGAACATCGCGTTGAAATCGCGAACCGGCCCTGCGACCAGCCTGCAGTCGACGGCCGCATCACCGCTAAACGTGTGCGGCTCGAACGGCGTCGTCAGCTCGGTAGCGCGCGCCCCTCCATGCAACCGCATTCCCGCGCCCTCGAGCAGCACGATCGTGCGCTCGATGCCGGGGAAGGACGAGAACGGACCGTCGCACTCGACATCGGCCAGGCTCACCCGCCACAGGAAGTTGTCGAGTCCCGCCCCCGACGGATATGCGGCGATCTCGGTCGTGCGCCCGCTGCCGTTCTTCCATGGCATCGTGCGGTAATCGGCGGGTGTGAGGAGGCGCACCATGGCAGCGGACGGTCCCGGCGGGCGTCGCACGGGAACCGGAGAGCCGATTGTAGAGGCAACCTTCCCCGTCGCCAACGCGGGTATTCCGCGAACCCGGGCCGGCACCGCAGAATCGCATTGACAGAACCGGTCCCACACCCCTAGATTCTCAGAGTTTCGTTCCCTCTTCCGGAGATGTTCATGCGCAAAGTGTCCGCTTTCGCCGCGACCGTGCTTTTCGCCGCAACGGTTCCCGCCGTCGCCCAGGAAACCAAGGTCGCCATCGGCATGTCGGGCTGGACCGGATTCCAGCCGCTCACGCTCGCGCGCGACGCCGGAATCTTCAAGAAGAATGGGCTCGACGTCTCGCTCAAGATGATCCCGCAGAAGGACCGCCACCTCGCGATCGCGTCCGGCGACATCCAGTGCGCCGCCACCACGGTCGAAACGTGGATCGTCTGGAATGCAAGCGGCGTGGCCACCAAGCAGATCTTCCAGATGGACAAGAGCTATGGCGCGGATGGCATGGCGGTTCGTGGCAACGTCACGAAGATCGCCGATCTCAAGGGCAAGACCGTTGCCGCTTCCGCGCCGGGAACCGCGCCGTATTTCACGCTGGCCTGGTTCCTGAAGAAGAACGGGCTGTCCGTGAAGGACGTCACGGTCGTCAACCTCGAGCCCGCGGCGGCCGCGCAGGCGTTCGTCGCCGGCCAGAACGACGCCGCAATGACCTACGAGCCGTACCTGTCGACGGTGCGTGACAACCCGAATGCCGGCAAGATCATCGCGACCACGCTCGACTACCCGATGATCATGGACACGTTCGGCTGCACGCCGAAGTTCCTGGCCGAGAATCCGAAGGCGGCGCAGGCACTCGCGAACAGCTACTTCGAGACGCTCGAGCTCATCAAGAAGGACCCGCAGAAGAGCAACGAGCTGATGGGCGCGCCGACGAAGCAGACGGCCGAGCAGTTCGGCAAGTCGGCGGCCTACCTGCGGTGGCAGGACAAGGCGGCGAACCAGAAATTCTTCGCCGGCGAGTTCCAGCAATTCAGCAAGGAAGCCGCAGATCTGCTGCTCGAGGTCGGCATCCTCAAGTCGATTCCCGATCTCAACGCGCTTGCCGACACCAGCTACATCAAGTGACGCGAATGCCTGCGGCCGGGCCGTGGTGCAGCTTGCGATGACCCCGCTCAAGCCCATTCCATCGGGCCGCAAGGCTGTGCTCGGGGTCGCGTTCTTCGTGCTGTTCGTCGCCGCGTGGAGTGCGGCGACCTTCGGCGGCTTCGTGTCGAAGACGTTTCTTGCCGACCCGGCCACGATGCTGCGCGAAGGGTGGTCTCTGTTCACGCAATTCGGATTCGCCGGCGATATCGCGATCACGGTGTGGCGCGTCATCGGCGGCTTTGTGCTCGCGGCCGTGTGCGCCGTGCCGCTGGGCATCGCGATGGGCGCCTACAAGCCGATCGAGGCGTTCTTCGAGCCGTTCGTTTCGTTTGCCCGTTACCTCCCCGCCTCGGCATTTATCCCGCTGCTGATCCTCTGGGCCGGCATCGGCGAGTTGCAGAAGCTGCTCGTCATCTTCATCGGCTCGTTCTTCCAGATCGTGCTGATGGTCGCGGTGTCGGTCGGCGGGACCCGCCGCGATCTGGTCGAAGCCGCGTACACGCTCGGCGCATCGTCGCGCGGCGTCGTCCGCCGCGTGCTGCTGCCGAGCGCGGCTCCGGCGATCGCCGAAACGCTGCGGCTCGTGCTGGGCTGGGCGTGGACCTACGTGATCGTCGCGGAGCTGATCGGCGCGTCCTCCGGCATCGGCCACATGATCACCGACAGCCAGGCGCTGCTCAACACCGGACAGATCATCTTCGGGATCATCGTGATCGGCGTGATCGGGCTCATCTCGGATTTCCTGTTCAAGTGGTCGAACCAGCGGCTCTACCCATGGAGCCTGGCATGAGTGCCGCCGGGCCGTCCCAAGGCGCGAATTGGTCCCTCTCGGAGGGATGGCGCGCAGCGCCAAGGGTGCACAAATGAGCAAGCTCGCCATCGAAGGCGTCGGCCGGACGTTTCCCGGTGTGCGCGGCGCCGCTCCGACTGTCGCGCTGCAGCCGACCACGCTCAAGGTCCAGGACAACGACTTCATCACGATCCTCGGCCCGTCTGGATGCGGCAAGTCGACGCTGCTGCGCATCGTTGCCGGTCTCGACACGCCGACGACCGGCCGCGTGGTGCTGGACGGCACGCCGGTTGCGGCGCCCGGCGCCGACCGCGGCATGGTGTTCCAGTCGTACACGCTCTTCCCCTGGCTCACCGTGCGCGAGAACATCTGCTTCGGCCTGCGCGAGAAGGCGATGCCGCAGGCGAAGCAGGACGCGATCGCCACCCATTACGTCGACCGCGTTGGGCTTGCCGGTTTCGAGCACCATTACCCGAAGATGCTCTCCGGCGGGATGCAGCAGCGCACGGCGATTGCCCGCGCGCTCGCCAACGATCCGAAGATCCTGCTCCTCGACGAGCCGTTCGGCGCGCTCGACAACCAGACGCGTTCGCTGATGCAGGAACTCCTGCTCGGCATCTGGGAGGCGGAGAAGAAGACTGTCCTCTTCGTCACCCATGACATCGAGGAGGCGATTTTCATGGCCGGGCGCGTCGTCGTGATGAGTGCGCGGCCGGGGCGGATCAAGGCGGAGGTCCCCGTGGATCTGCCTCACCCGCGGCTCTACACCGTGAAGACGACACCCGATTTCTCGGCCCTGAAGGCGCGCCTTACCGAGGAGATACGCGTCGAGGCCCTGAAGGTCGCCATCGCCGCTTGAGGACATCCCCAGGATGAAACGCGTCGATGATTTTCGATTCCGGCTCGGAAACAAGGAGCTCGTGCCGATCGTGGCCGGGGGCATGGGTGTCGACATTTCCACCGCCGAGCTGGCGCTCGTTTCGGCCTCGCTTGGCGGAGTCGGGCACATCTCCGACGCAATGGTGCCCACGGTCTCGGACCGGCGATTCAAGACCCGATTCGTGACGGATAAGCAGAAGAAGTACAAGTTCAATGTCTTCAACGCCGACAAGTCGGTGGTGCAGTTCGATCTCGGGCAGCTGGCCGAGGCGACTCGACTGCACGTGGAGCGGACCATGCAGGCCAAGCGGGGCGAAGGCCTGATCTTCATCAACTGCATGGAAAAGCTCACCATGGGCAGCCCGCGCGAAACCCTGCGCGTGCGCCTCGCGTCGGCAATGGATGGCGGAATCGACGGCATCACGCTGAGCGCCGGGCTGCACCTGGGATCCCTCGCGCTGGTGCAGGATCACCCGCGCTTTCGCGACGTGCAGTTCGGCATCATCGTTTCTTCCCTGCGTGCGCTGCTGCTGTTCCTGCGCAAGACGGCCCGTCTTGAACGCCTTCCCGATTACGTCATCGTGGAAGGTCCGCTCGCCGGCGGGCATCTGGGCTTCGGCATGGATTGGGCCCAGTACGACCTCAAGACCATCGTGAACGATATTCACCGGTACTTCGCGCAGGAGGGACTGACCATCCCCGTCATCCCGGCGGGCGGGATCTTCACCGGCAGCGACGCGGTGGAATTTCTCGAAGCCGGCGCCGCCGCGGTGCAGGTTGCGACGCGCTTCACCGCCACCAGGGAATGCGGCCTGCCCGACAAGATCAAGCAGGAGTACTTCAAGGCCGACGAGGACGACATCGAGGTCAATCTGATATCGCCCACGGGCTACCCCATGCGCATGCTCAAGGGAAGCCCGGCGATCGGCTCCGGCATCCGGCCCAACTGCGAGGCATATGGCTACCTG
Organism: uncultured beta proteobacterium; assembly: GCA_963823215.1. GTDB lineage: Bacteria > Pseudomonadota > Gammaproteobacteria > Burkholderiales > Casimicrobiaceae > CAIWHR01. The sequence goes on along the minus strand of CAWGKT010000004.1, from coordinate 45,198 downwards.
CTCGACGCGTCGGGCAACTGCGCCTACCACGATGCCTACAATCGCGAGCTGGAAAGGCACCCGGACGGAAAGAACCTGTCCGTCCGGGACAAGACCTGCCTGTGCACGCACATGCGCAATTTCGATTGCTGGACCTGCGGCCAGAACACCTACCGGCTAAAGGACACCACGCACCGCCTGCACGATGGCACCTATCAGCTGCTGGACGCGGCGCACGTCTTCCGCGATTACCTGTACAGCATCGACCACCAGATCGCGCTGCCGCCCGAGCCGTCCGCGGCCTGACCGGCCAATCCACGCCACGCCCATTGCGGGTGCTTCGATGACCGGGCCGAAGGTTTCCTCGTGGCGGCCTGACGGTCCTGTCCGCAGCATGCGGGACCGCCGGAACCGCCACGAGGTTCAGGATAGCTTGACCGGCACGTAGATCTGGCGCCCCTGGCGCTCGATCAGCAGCGCGACGGTCTTGCCCGCCTTGTCGACGAGCGACTTCAGCTCATCGACGGACGATACCGCCGCCGAGCCGACACCGACGATCACATCGCCCGCCTGCACGCCGGCCCTGGCCGCCGCACCGGAAGACTTTTCGACGACGAGCCCCTTCTTTCCGCCGGCACTCTGCTCCTCTGCGGTGCGCGGGCGAACGGCGACACCGAGCTTGCCCTTCGCTTCGGCCTCGTCGCCGGCGCTGGCCACCTTGCCCTCGTCGAGCGTGCCGATCGTGGCGACCAGCTCGACCGCCTTGCCGGCACGCCACACTTCGACCTTCAGCGTCGTGCCGGGCGCCGTGTTGCCGATGCGGCTGGTGACATCGGTGCTGTCGATCACCGCGACGCCATCGATCCTGCGGATCACGTCGCCGGACTTGAAGCCCGCCTTCGCTGCCGGACTCTCCTTCTCGACCTGGCCGACGAGCGCGCCGTTGGCGTCGGTGAGTCCGAAGCTTTGCGCCAGCGTCTGGTCGAGGGCCTGGATGCCGATGCCGAGGCGGCCGTGCTGCACTTTGCCGTGCGTCTTCAGTTGTTCGGCCACCTTCGCCGCGACCTCCGCGGGAATCGCGAACGACAGGCCCATGTAGCCGCCGGAGCGGCTGTAGATCTGCGCGTTGACGCCGACCACGTGGCCCGCGGCATTGAGCAATGGTCCACCCGAATTGCCCGGATTGACGGCGACGTCGGTCTGGATGAACGGCACCATCTGCCCGTCCGGAAGCGCGCGGTGCACGCCGCTCACCACACCGGCCGACACACTGTTCTCGAAACCGAAGGGCGAGCCGATCGCCACCACCCATTCGCCGCTCTTCACGGCGGGCCTGGTGCCGAGGTCGAGCGCCGGCAGTCCCTTCGCCTCGATCTTGACGACCGCGATGTCGGTCCGCTTGTCACTCCCAACGACCCTGGCCGTGAATTCACGCCGGTCGGTGAGCTTCACGACGACTTCGGTCGCGCCGTCGACGACATGCGCGTTGGTCACGATGTAGCCGTCAGGGCTCACGATGAAACCCGAGCCCACGCCGCGCGCCGGCTGCTGCGGACGCATGCCCGGGGCGCCAGGGCCCCCGCCGAAACGCTTGAAGAATTCGTAGTAGGGACTGTCCTCGTCGAGATCCTCGACGTCGGGGGCAACCTTGCCCTTGGCGTGGAACGTGCTGATGTTGACGACGGACGCACCGGCGCGATCGACGAGCGCCGTGAAATCCGGAAGGTTGGCGGCTACCACCGGAGCCGACAAGGCCGCAGGCTGTGCTGCCGCCTGCGCGGCGCCGATCGCCGTCGAATCGAGGTGGGTGTAACCGGTGGCAAGACCGGCGCCTACGCCGGCAGCGATCAATGCATAGGTAACTTGCGACAAGCGCATCGTGCTCTCCTGATGGAAAGGGGCCCGCCGTCGGGGCCTGCACGACGCAATGTAGGACTGCCTGCTTAAGCGGACCTTAAGAGAAACGCCCGGCTCGCCCGACCTCGACGGGCGCCGCGCACGCTCAACGCTGCTCGGCTCGCGGAAAACGCACCCGCACGACAAGGCCCTTGCCCCCAGCGCCATCCTCAAGCGTGACGGTCGCGGCGTGCGCGTCGGCGATTCGCCGGACGATCGACAGGCCGAGGCCGCTGCCGCCCGTCCCGCGCCCCGCGTCGTCCGCGTGCATGCCGCGATGGAAACGCTCGAAGACACGTTCACGCTCGGCCGCGGGAATGCCCGGTCCCGTGTCGGTCACTGCCAGCACCGCCCCAGCGGGCTCCTCGGTCACGGCGACGTCGACGCACCCGCCGGCGGGGGTGTAGCACAGCGCGTTGTCGAGCAGGTTGGCGAGCAATGTGGCCAGGTTTGCCGAATCGCCGCCCACCTCGACGGCCGCGCCGCCGGTGCGTCCCAGGTCGATGCCTCTGGCTTCGGCGATGGGCGCACGGGCGACGATGGCGTCGTTGGCGAGCGCAACCAGATCCACCCTCGAGAACTTGCGGGACTGCGCCTCCGGTTCGAGCCGCGCCATGGTCAACAGTTGCTCGACCAGCCGTGCCGCGCGGGCGACACCCGCCTTGAGTTCGGCCATCGCGGCGCCACGTGCCGGCGCATCGACGGCGCGCGCGGCGAAATCGACCTGCAACGCCAGCGCCGCGAGCGGCGTGCGCAGCTCGTGTGCGGCATCCGCCGTGAACCTGCGTTGCGCGGCGAGCGCCTCGTCCAGTCGCGCGAGCAGCGCGTTGAGACTCACCGCCAACGGTTGCAGCTCCCGAGGCAGGCCCGTTTCCGCCAGCGGGGACATCGCATCTGCCCTGCGCGTCGCGACGGCGCGGGACAGATCGTCGAGCGGACGCAACCCGCGGCCGACGGCATACCAGATCAGCAACCCGAGAAACGGAATCAGCAGCGCCAGCGGAAGCAACGTGCGCAGCGCCGCCTGCGCGGCAATTTCGCGGCGCTCGTCGAGCGCGTGCGCCACCTGAAGCGCATGGTCGCCGGAGACGTGCGTGTAGATGCGCCAGATGCGTCCGTCGCGGGTGACTTCGGAATAACCCTCCGTGACCGGGACCGGCAATCCGGCGCCCGGCCGGGACCAGTAGACGAGCACACCGTCGCGGTCCCAGATCTGCGTGACGATCTCGGACACGCCGGCGGTGCGCCCGCCGTCGCGGGGCAGCCTACCGGGCGCCCTCCCGCCAAGCAGGTCGTCAATCTGCGTCGAATAGGCAAGCTGCTTCAGCTGCAGGTCGAAGAGCTCTCCGATCTCGCGCCGAGTCTCGACATAGGTGGCGAGCGTCGCGAGCACCGCGACCGCGGCGAGGCCCAGCAGCAGCCACGCGAGCAGCGTGCGCCGGATCGACGTCATTGGAGTACCTGCGCGCTCCGGCATTCGCCCTTGGGGCGGCGCGGCCAGCTCATGCCCGCTCGATCACGTAGCCCACGCCCCGGATCGTGCGGATGGCGCCGACTCCGAGCTTCTTGCGCAGGTTGTGGACGTGCACCTCGACCGCGTTGCTTTCCACTTCGTCACCCCAGCCGTACAAACGCTCCTCCAGCTGCGGCTTGGAGAGCGCCGTGCCCGGCCGTTCCAGCAATGCGGCCAGCAGCGCGAACTCCCGGTTGGAAAGGTCGACCACCACCCCGTCGCGGGTCACCGTGCGTGCGACGGGGTTGAGCGCAAGATCGCCGTTGCGCAACACATTGTCACCGCGCGCCACATCGCGACGCAGCAGTGCCCGCATCCGTGCCGCGAGCTCGTCCAGGCTGAACGGCTTGACCAGATAGTCGTCGGCGCCCGCATCCAACCCTGCGACGCGATCGGAGACGGCATCGCGCGCCGTCAGGATCAGCACCCGCACCCTGTTGCCCGCGCGGCGCAACTCCTTGAGCAGCTCGAGCCCGTTCTTGCGCGGCAGGCCGAGGTCGAGCAGGACCAGCGCGTAGGCGCCATCCGCCGTATCGAGCGCCAGGCGCCCGGCCTGCCCATCCTTGACCCAGTCGACGGCATAGCCGTCCTGCTGCAGGGCGGCAACCAGCGTCTTGCCGATCATGGGGTCGTCTTCGACCAGGAGGATGCGCATCGGGAAGCCGGTGGCCGGCGCGAACCGGAACATTCTAGCCGGGTGGCACTCCGGCATCGATCGCAGTGGCCATCAAAATCGAATCGACGGCGGCGGGCGTTGTTGCGGCGAGCGCTCAGTACCGCGCGCTCCCCGGTGTTCGCGGGAAGGGAATGACGTCGCGCACGTTGCCAAGGCCGGTGACGTAGGCGACGGTGCGCTCGAAGCCGAGGCCGAAGCCCGCGTGCGGCACCGTGCCGTAACGGCGCAGATCGCGATACCAGCCGTAATGCTCGCTGTCCATCCCGGCCTCCGCCATCCGCGAATCGAGGACCCCCAGCCGTTCCTCGCGCTGGCTGCCGCCGATGATCTCCCCGATTCCCGGCGCCAGCACATCCATCGCCGCGACCGTCCGCTCGTCATCGTTCAACCGCATGTAGAACGCCTTGATCTCCTTCGGATAGTTCATCAGCACCACCGGCTTGCCGGCGTGCTTCTCGGAGACGTAGCGCTCGTGCTCCGACTGCAGGTCGACGCCCCATTGGACCGGAAATTCGAACTTCTGCTTCGCGCGCTCGAGCACGCGTATGGCCTCGGTGTAGTCCATCCGCACGAACTCCGAGTCGACGATGCCCTGCAGCTTGGCGATGACGCCTTTCTCGATGCGCTCTTCGAAGAAAGCCATGTCGTCCGCGCGCTCGTCCAGCACCGTCCTGAAGATGTGCTTCAGCAACGCCTCGGCCAGCGTCGCGTTGTCGGCCAGATCGGCGAAGGCGATCTCCGGCTCGATCATCCAGAATTCGGCGAGGTGCCGGCTCGTGTTCGAATTCTCCGCCCGGAACGTCGGCCCGAACGTATAGACCTTGGACAGCGCCAAACAATACGCCTCCACATTCAATTGACCGGACACCGTGAGGAACGTCTCGCGCCCGAAGAAATCCTGCGTGTAGTCGACCTTGCCTGCCGGCCCGCGCGGCAGGTTCGCGAGATCCAGCGTCGAAACGCGGAACATCTCGCCGGCCCCTTCAGCGTCCGACGTCGTGATGATCGGCGTGTTCACCCAGACGAAACCGTGCTCGTGGAAAAAACGGTGAATCGAATGCGCAATCGTGTGGCGCACGCGCGTCACCGCGCCGATGACGTTCGTCCGCGGCCGCAGATGGGCAACGTCGCGCAGGAACTCGAGCGTGTGCGGCTTCGGCTGGATGGGGTACGTGTCCGGGTCCTCGACCCAGCCGACGACCTTGATCGAACCGGCCTGCATCTCGAAGGGCTGCCCTTTCGCCGGCGACGGCACGATCGTTCCGACAGCCTCCACGGCGCAGCCGGCCGTGAGATGCAGAACCTCGTCCGCGTAGTTGGGCAGCGTATTGGCCGCGACGACCTGCACCGGGTGAAAACACGAGCCGTCGGACACATGCACGAAGGAAATGCCGGCTTTCGAATCGCGCCGCGTGCGCACCCAGCCCCGGAGCGTGACCGGCGAGTCCTTCGGCGCCCGCCCCGCGAGAATGTCCGCACAAGCCAGAAAGGTCATCGCAAGCCCCTGCTCAATGGATGGTTGCCAGGCGCCGAATCACCGACCGACCGGCGCGGCGGATGCGCGCGCTATGATACCGGAGGACGTGCCCGCATCGCGCACCGGTGGCGCGCGCCGCGAACGCCTGGACGAGCTGCGCGGCGGGACCGTCTCGGCTGCGCCTACTGTCCCGGCGCTCGACGTAGCCCGGAATCCGCGCGAGATCGACCGCGTCGATCCGTTGCGGATCCATCCACTTCGCCCGCGCCTTGTGCATCGGCAACGAACGAAAAAAAAGCCGGGCGCAGCGCCCGGCCCTATTCTTCGCCGCCAGCGGACTATTCGGTCTTGGCTTCGGCCGCTGTTGCCGCCGGCTCCGGGCGGTCGACCAGCTCCACGAGCGCCATCGGCGCCTTGTCCCCGACCCGGAAGCCGAACTTGAGGATGCGCAGATAGCCGCCCGGACGCGCCTGGTAACGCGGGCCGAGCTCGTTGAACAGCTTGGTGACGACGTCGCGATCGCGCAACCGGTTGAAGGCCAGCCGCCGGTTGGCGAGCGTCGGCTCCTTGGCCAGCGTGATCATCGGCTCCGCCACGCGGCGCAGCTCCTTGGCTTTCGGCAGCGTGGTCTTGATGACCTCGTGCGTCAGGAGCGAGTTGGTCATGTTGCGCAGCATCGCGAGGCGATGGCTGCTCGTGCGATTCAGTTTCCGCAGGCCGTGGCGGTGGCGCATGATTCTGCTTCCTTCGTTGTCGCGCGCGTGGGCGGGTATCAGGGACGGTCGAGGCCGGCCGGAGGCCAGTTCTCGAGCTTCATGCCCAGTGACAGCCCACGCGAAGCGAGCACTTCCTTGATCTCGTTCAGCGACTTGCGACCGAGGTTCGGCGTCTTCAGCAACTCCGTCTCGGTGCGCTGGATGAGGTCGCCGATGTAATAGATGTTCTCCGCCTTGAGGCAGTTCGCCGAGCGAACCGTCAGCTCGAGGTCGTCGACCGGGCGCAGCAGGATCGGGTCGACCTGCGGCGAAGAGCGTTCCGTGGCCGGCTGGTCGGTTCCCTGCAGGTCCGCGAAGACCGACAGCTGCTCGACCAGAACGGACGCGGCGTACCGGACGGCCTGCTCCGGCTCGACGACGCCGTTGGTCTCGATGTCCAGCACCAGCTTGTCGAGATCGGTGCGCTGCTCGACCCGCGCGCTCTCGACCGCGTAGCTGACCCGGCGGACCGGGCTGAACGAAGCGTCGAGCAGGATGCTGCCGATCGTGCGCCCGCCATCCGGTTTCACGCGCGCCGTCGCCGGCTGGTAGCCGCGGCCCTTTTCGACCTTGATCTCCATCTCGATCTTGCCGCCGGCGGTCAGATGCGCGATCAGGTGCTCGGGATTGATGATCTCGACGTCGTGGTTGGGCTCGATGTCCGCGGCCGTGATCGGACCTTCCCCGGTTTTGGCGAGCTTCAGCAGGACGTGGTCGCGATTGTGCAGCTTGAGCACGACCCCTTTGAGATTGAGCAGGATGTCGACGACGTCCTCCTGCACGCCGTCGAGCGCCGAGTACTCGTGCAGCACGCCCGTGATCCGGACTTCGGTTGGGGCATACCCGGGCATCGACGAGAGCAGCACGCGCCGGAGCGCGTTGCCCAGCGTATGGCCGTACCCACGTTCAAATGGCTCCATCACCACCTTGGCATGGAACGGGGAGCTGGACTGCACGTCGATGATGCGCGGTTTCAACAGGACATTGCTCTGCATGCGGAACCTTTATGCGGGTTCAAGACGGGAACACGCTCTTAAGACAACCTGTCGGCCGCGGCGTTGGCCACGGCCGGCGTTTACTTGGAATACAACTCGACCACCAGGCTTTCATTGATGTCCTGGCCAAACTCGGAGCGATCCGGCGCACCCTTGAACGTGCCGGACATCTTCTTCACGTCGACTTCCACCCACGACGGAAAGCCGACCTTTTCGGCGAGCTGCAGCGCGTCCTGGATCCGCAGCTGGGCCTTGGCCTTTTCGGTCACGCCGACGACGTCCGCCGTCTTGATCAGCGCCGACGGCACGTTCTGGACCCTGCCGTTGACGGTGATCGAGCCGTGCGTGACGAGCTGACGCGCCTCGGCGCGCGTTGAGCCCAGCCCCATCCGGTACACGACGTTGTCGAGGCGCGACTCGAGCAATTGCAGCAGATTCGTGCCTGTCGAGCCCTTGCGGCGGGCAGCCTCGCCGAAGTAGCGGCGAAACTGCCGCTCGAGAATGCCGTAGGTCCGGCGCAGCTTCTGCTTCTCGCGCAGCTGATTGCCGTAGTCCGACATGCGCATCCCCGACCTCACGCCGTGCTGGCCCGGTTTGGTGTCGAGCTTGCACTTGGAGTCGAGCGAGCGCCGTGCGCTCTTCAGGAAAAGGTCGGTGCCTTCCCTGCGCGCGAGCTTACATTTGGGTCCGGTGTATCGAGCCACTTTGCTGTCCTGTGATCCGGTGAAAACGCGAAACGGTTAAAAGTCGGGAAGCCTGGAGGGATTGAAGCGCTGTCGCCGCGCCACCTGCCTGCTCCCAGGTATCCTGACCGCCGTCAAATCCGGCGGCGCTTCGGCGGGCGACAGCCGTTGTGCGGAATCGGCGTCACGTCCGAAATGCTCGTGATCTTGATCCCGAGCGCGTTGAGCGCGCGCACCGCCGACTCGCGGCCCGGGCCGGGGCCCTTGATGCGCACCTCGAGGTTCTTGATGCCGCATTCGACCGCGACGCGGCCGGCCTTCTCGGCCGCCACCTGCGCGGCGAACGGCGTCGACTTGCGCGAGCCCTTGAAGCCGGCGCCGCCGGAGGTCGCCCACGAGAGGGCATTGCCCTGCCGGTCGGTGATCGTGATGATCGTGTTGTTGAACGACGCGTGGATGTGCGCGATGCCTTCGGCGACGTTCTTCTTGACCTTCTTGCGCACACGGGCGCCGGCCTTCGGGTTCTGCGGTGCAGTTGCCATGCTGTTCTGTCCTTCCGCGTTACTTGGAGGTCGGCGCCGGCTTGCTCATGCCCGAGCGCGACTTCTTCGGGCCCTTGCGCGTGCGCGCGTTGGTGCGCGTGCGCTGCCCGCGCACCGGCAGCCCGCGGCGGTGCCGCACGCCGCGGTAGCAGCCGAGGTCCATCAGCCGCTTGATGCTCATCGTCACCTCGCGGCGCAGATCGCCCTCGACGGTGAATTTCTGCACCTGCTCGCGCAGCCGGTCCATGTCCGCGTCGGACAAGTCCTTGATCTTCGCCGAGCCCTTGATGCCGGCCGCGACGCAGATCGCCTTGGCGCGCGGACGGCCGATGCCGTAGACCGCCGTCAGCGCGATCTCCGCGTGCTGATGGTTGGGGATGTTGACGCCTGCAATACGGGCCATGTGTTTACCCTGTCAGAATCGAATTCGTCAGCCTTGCCGCTGCTTGTGCCGCGGGTCCGTGCAGATAACCCGCACGACGCCGTTGCGCCGGATGATCTTGCAGTTGCGGCAGATCTTCTTCACCGAAGCCAGAACTTTCATGTCACCACCCCTTGCGAATCATTTCGCGCGGAAAATTATCCGCGCCCGGGTCAGATCGTACGGCGTCAGATCCACCGTCACCTTGTCGCCCGGCAGTATCTTGATGTAGTGCATCCGCATCTTGCCCGAGATATGCCCCAGCACCACGTGCCCGTTCTCCAACTTCACCCGGAACGTTGCGTTCGGCAGCATTTCCAGGATCTCGCCCTGCATCTGGATCGTGTCTTCCTTCGACATCAGCGCGTGGGCAACCCACCCTTGAAATTCGCCTTCTTCAGCAGGCTCTCGTACTGCTGCGACATCATGTAGGCCTGCACCTGCGTCATGAAGTCCATGGTAACCACGACGATGATCAGGAGCGACGTGCCGCCGAAGTAGAACGGCACGTTCTTCCACGCGATCAGGAAATTCGGGATGAAGCACACGATCACCAGGTAGAGGGACCCCAGCAGCGTGAGCCGCAGCGTGATCTTTTCGATGTACTTGGCCGTCTGGTCGCCGGGCCGGTAGCCGGGAATGAATGCGCCGCTCTTCTTCAGGTTCTCGGCGGTCTCCTTCGGGTTGTACTGCAGCGCCGTGTAGAAGAAGCAGAAAAAGATGATCGCGCTCGCGTAGAGGATTTCGTGCACGGGCTGTCCCGGACCGAGGGCCGCCGCGAGGTCGCGCAGCCAGATCGTGCCCTCGCCGGCGCCGAACCACGATGCGAGCGTGGCCGGGAACAGGATGATCGACGACGCGAAGATCGGCGGGATGACCCCGGCCATGTTGAGTTTGAGCGGCAGATGCGAGCTCTGGCCCTGGTAGACCTTGTTGCCGACCTGGCGCTTCGCGTAATTGACCAGGATCTTGCGCAGCGCGCGCTCGACGAAGACGACGAACGCAGTCACGGCAATCACGAGGGCGGCGATGCCCAGGACCAGCGGGATCGAATAGGCGCCGGTGTTGAGCTGTTCGAGCGTCTGCCCGATCGCGCTCGGCAAGCCGGCGGCGATCCCCGCGAAGATCAGCAGCGAGATGCCGTTGCCGAGGCCGCGTTCGGTTATCTGCTCGCCCAGCCACATCAGGAACATGGTGCCCGTGACCAGCGTCACGGCGGTCACGAGGCGGAAGCCCAGGCCTGGCGCGAGCACGAGTCCCGCCTGCGCTTCCAGCGCGACCGAGATGCCGAGCGCCTGGAAGAACGCGAGACCGAGCGTCGCGTAACGGGTGTACTGCGTGATCTTGCGGCGTCCGGCTTCGCCCTCCTTCTTGATCGCCTCGAGCGACGGGACGACCACCGTGCAGAGCTGCATGATGATCGACGCCGAGATATAGGGCATGATGCCAAGCGCCAATATCGAGAAGCGCTGCAGGGCGCCCCCGGAAAACACGTTGAACAGGCCCAGGATGCCGCCTTGCTGCGAACGGAACAGCTCGTCCAGCACGGACGCGTTGATGCCCGGCACGGGGATATGCGTGCCGATCCGGTACACGACGAGCGCGCCCAGCAGGAACCACAGCCGCCGCTTGAGATCGGCGTACTTGGATCCTGTCTTCAGAGCCGGATTGGTCGTGGCCACGCTGTTCCTGTGCTTGAGAAAGCGCCGCCGTTCAGGCGACGCTGCCGCCGGCGGCTTCGATGGCCGCCTTGGCGCCCTTGGTTACCGCAATGCCGGTGAGCTTCACCGCTTTCGTCAAGGTCCCGGCCTTGATCACCTTCGCTGCCTTGGCGAGCGTCGGCACGACCCCCGCCGCCTTGAGCGCGAGAAAGTCGATCTCCGCGACCGGCAGCTTCGCGAGATCGGACAGACGCACCTCGGCGGTGTCGTTGCGCGTCGTCGACACGAAACCGCGCTTGGGCAGGCGGCGCTGCAGCGGCATCTGACCGCCCTCGAAGCCAACCTTGTGGAAGCCGCCCGAGCGGGACTTCTGGCCCTTGTGCCCGCGGCCGGCCGTCTTGCCGAGCCCCGAGCCGATGCCGCGGCCCACGCGACGCCGGGCCTTGTTCGAGCCTTCGGCGGGCTTGATCGTATTAAGACGCATCGCGTGCTCCGGTTTTCCTATCCGACAACCTTGACCATGTAGCTCACCTTGTCGATCATGCCGCGCGTGGCGGGTGTGTCGACGACATCGACCGCGTGGTTCGTCCACTTGAGGCCGAGCCCGCGCACCGTCGCCCGGTGGCTCTCCTTCGCGCTCGCGGTGCTCTTGAAAAGATGCACCCTGATCTTTTTCTGCGCCGTCACGTTCAGGCTCCCATCATCTGCTCGACGGTCATCCCGCGCTTCGCCGCGATGTCCGCCGGCGCGCTGCAGTTCAAGAGCGCGTTGATCGTCGCCCGGACCAGGTTGTACGGATTCGTCGACCCGTGGCACTTGGCCAGCACGTTCGTCACGCCGACCACCTCGAACACCGCGCGCATCGGCCCGCCGGCGATCACGCCCGTGCCATCGGCCGCGGGCTGCATGAACACCTTGGTCGCCCCGTGTCGACCCTCGACAGCGTGGTGCAGCGTGCCGTTCTTGAGGCGCACCTTGACCATCCGCCGGCGTGCCTCTTCCATCGCCTTCTGCACGGCGACGGGCACTTCCTTGGCCTTGCCCTTGCCGATGCCGACTCTTCCGTCGCCATCACCGACCACCGTCAGCGCGGCGAAGCCGAGAATGCGCCCGCCCTTCACTACCTTGGTGACCCGGTTGATGCTGATCATCTTCTCGCGCAGGCCGTCGCCGCGCTCGTCCTGCTGCTGCTGCCGCTGCTGCATTCTCGCCATGTCGATATTTCCCTGTTCGTCGTCGCGTCAGACCGGTGTCAGAACTTGAGGCCGGCTTCGCGCGCCGCGTCGGCCAGCGCCTGCACGCGGCCGTGATACCGGTAGCCCGAGCGGTCGAAGGCGACCGTCTCGATGCCGAGCGCCTTCGCGCGGTCGCCGATGCGCTTGCCGACGATCGCGGCGGCCGCCTTGTTGCCGCCGTTCTTGACATCCTTGCGCACGTCCGCCTCCGCCGTCGAAGCGCTGGCCAGCACCTTGTCGCCGGTGGGCGCGATGATCTGCGCGTAGATGTGGCAGTTCGAGCGGTTCACCACCAGGCGCGTCGCCCGCTGCAGCGCGATGCGGATCCGCGTCTTGCGGGCGCGGCGGACACGGGCTTCCTTCTTGTTCATCACCTACCTCTTCCGTCAGTCGGAAAATGCGATTCTGGCGTCGTCGCGCAACCGCGCGCGCCAGGCTACTTCTTCTTGGTTTCTTTGATCTTCACGCGCTCGTCAAAGTAACGCACGCCCTTGCCCTTGTACGGCTCCGGCGGGCGGTAGGCGCGGATCTCCGCCGCCACCTGCCCGACCTGCTGCTTGTCGATGCCCTTGACGATGATCTCCGTCTGCGCCGGGGTTTCCACCTTGACGCCCTTGGGCATCACGTGGACCACCGGATGCGAAAAGCCGAGCGCGAGGTTGATCTTGTCGCCGGCGGCCTGCGCGCGGAAACCCACGCCGACCAGCGTCAATCTCTTCTCGTAGCCTTCGGTCACGCCCTTGACCATGTTCGCCACGAGCGCCCGCAGCGTGCCGTGCATCGGCCGGGCATCCGGGTTCGCGACCTTGCAGACGAGCGTGTTGCCGGCGCGCTCGATCGAGAGCTCACTGCCGTAAGTACGCGACAGCGTGCCCAGCGGGCCCTTGACCGTGATGCCCCCCGGACACGAGCGTGACCTCGACCTTGGCCGGCAGCGGGATGGGATGATTGCCTATGCGCGACATTGCGGTCCTCTATCTCGTGTCAGGCGACGATGCAGAGCACTTCGCCGCCGACCCCGGTGGCGCGCGCCTTGCGGTCCGTCATGACGCCATGCGATGTCGAGACGATGGCGATGCCGAGCCCGTTCATCACGCGCGGAATGTCGTCCTTGCTCTTGTAGATGCGCAACCCCGGCTTCGACACGCGTTCGATCTTCTCGATGACGGGGCGGCCGGCGTAGTACTTGAGCGCGATCTCGAGCACGGGCTTGACCGCGTCGCTGGAGACCTTGAACGCGTCGATGTACCCCTCGTCCTGCAGCACGCGGGCGATCGCCAGCTTCACCTTGGACGACGGCATCGCGACGACAGCCTGCTCCACCATCTGCGCATTGCGGATGCGCGTCAGCATGTCGGCGATCGGATCAGTCATGCTCATTTATGTACCCCCATGGCGCTGCGCGCCGTCCCCCCCGCGGGGGAGTAATTCGCACTTGGGTCGGCCCGGCGTGCTCATGCTTCACCTCACCTGCACTGTTCATTTACCAGCTGGCCTTGACGATGCCCGGAATCTCGCCGCGCATGGCGAATTCGCGCAGCTTGCTTCGGCCGAGGCCGAACTTGCGGAAGAACCCGCGCGGCCGGCCCGTCAGCGCGCAGCGGCTGCGCAGGCGGGTCGGGTTCGCGTTGCGCGGCAATTGCTGCAGCTTGAGCCGCGCGGCGTAGCGAACTTCGTCCGACGCCTTCGAATTATTGATGATCGAGACCAGCTCCTCGCGCTTCCTGGCGTATTTCTTCACCAGTGCGCGGCGCTTCTGGTCGCGGTTGATCAGGGACAGTTTCGCCATGGCGCCCTCAGTTCTTGAACGGAAAACGGAACGCGGCCAGCAACGCCTTGGCCTCGGCGTCGGTCTTCGCGGTCGTGGTGATGGTGATGTTCATCCCGCGCATCGCGTCGACCTTGTCGTACTCGATCTCGGGGAAGATGATCTGCTCCTTGACACCCATGTTGAAATTGCCGCGGCCGTCGAACGAGCGGCCCGAAACGCCGCGGAAGTCGCGCACGCGCGGCAGCGCGACCGAGATCAGGCGGTCGAGGAATTCGTACATGCGGTTCTGGCGCAGCGTGACCATGCAGCCGATCGGGTAGCCCTCGCGGATCTTGAACACGGCGATCGCCTTGCGCGCCTTGGTGACCACGGGCTTCTGCCCGGCGATCTTTTGCATGTCGGCGGCGGCATTCTCGAGCAGCTTCTTGTCGCCCACGGCCTCGCCCACGCCCATGTTGAGAACGACCTTCGACACGCGCGGCACTTCCATGACCGACTTGTAGCCGAACTGCTTCGTCAGCGCGGGCACGATTTCCTTCTTGTAGATTTCCCTGAGGCGGGCCATCGTCATCTCTCTCGCGTTTGCTCGCGTTTGCGTTGCCGTCAGGCGCCAATCAGCTCGCCGTTCGACTTGAAGTAGCGCACCTTGCGCCCGTCCTCGAGCGAACGCAGGCCGATCCGGTCGGCCTTCTTGGCCACCGGATTCCAGATGGCGACGTTCGAGACGTGGATCGGCATCTCCTTTGTCACGATCCCGCCCTGCTCGCCCTTCATCGGATTCGGCCGCTGGTGCTTCTTCACCTGGTTGATGCCGGCGACCAGCACGTGCTCGGCGAACACGCGCGTGACGTCCCCGCGCTTGCCCTTGTCGCGGCCGGCGAGCACGACGACGTTGTCGCCTTTCTTGATCTTGCGCATCGCTGTCCCCTACAGAACTTCCGGCGCGAGCGAGACGATCTTCATGAATCGCTCGGTTCGCAACTCGCGGGTGACCGGCCCGAAGATGCGAGTGCCGATCGGCTCGAGCTTCACATTGAGCAGCACGGCCGCATTGGTGTCGAAGCACACCTTGGCACCGTCGTCGCGGCGCACGCCGTGGCGCGTGCGCACCACGACGGCGTTGTAGATCTCGCCCTTCTTGACACGGCCGCGCGGCGCCGCGTCCTTGACGGTGACCTTGATGACATCGCCGATGTGCGCGTACCGGCGCTTCGAGCCACCGAGCACCTTGATGCACATCACGCGACGGGCGCCGGTGTTGTCGGCGACGTCCAGGACCGACTGCATCTGGATCATTGTTGCTTCTCCAACTTAATCCGCGGAGTGCGCCGCAGCGCGTTCGATTGCCGGCTGCGGTCGCGACAGGCTGCCGCGTCCAGTTTTGGACCCCGTTCGGGGAGTGACCGCGGCCATTCGGCGAGACTTCCGCTTCGGGGCAAACCCCATCGGGTAACTCCGGTGGGGCGCGGCAGGCGAAACGAAAATTATGACAGAATTCCAAGCATCCTGCAAGCCCTATATCAAATCAATGCCTTGCAAACGCCGCCCGCCACTAGGCCGGCGGAACCGACATCCGGTCATACGACCCGGGCCTTCTCGAGCAACCGGCTCACCCGATAGGCCTTGGTCTTGGCGAGCTTGCGACAAGCGACGATCTCGACCAGGTCGCCCATCTTGCACTCGTTGTTCTCGTCGTGCGCGTGGTACTTGCTCGACCGGGTCACGAACTTGCCGTAGAGCGCGTGCTTGACGCGGCGCTCGACGACCACCGTGACGGTCTTGTTCATCTTGTCGCCGACGACCCGGCCGGTAAGCGTCTGGATGATCGTCTTCCGCGGTACCGGCGCCGTCGCGGGAGTCTGTAGTTGTTCGCTCATGCCTGATTCTCCTTCTGGTGGATGAGCGTCCGCGCGCGGGCGATGTTGCGCCGCACCTGCTTCAGCTTCTCGGTATTCGTGAGCTGCTGCGTCGCCCGTTGCATCCGGAGGCCGAACTGCTCCTTCAAGAGCGCCCCGAGCTCGGTCTTCAGCTCCGCCGGCGACTTGGCGGCGAGCGCCTTCGTGTTATCCGTTCGCTTCATGATGACCTCCGTCAGGCACCGACGAGCCGATGGACGAAAGTCGTCCGGATCGGCAGCTTCGCGGCGGCGAGGGCGAAGGCCTCGCGGGCGATGGTTTCGTCGACGCCGTCCATCTCGTAGAGAACCTTCCCGGGCACGATCTCCGCGACGTAGAACTCGGGATTGCCCTTGCCGTTGCCCATCCGCACTTCCGCGGGCTTCTTCGACATGGGCTTGTCCGGGAAAATGCGGATCCAGACGCGGCCGCCGCGCTTGATGTGCCGCGTCATCGCCCGCCGCGCGGCCTCGATCTGGCGCGCGGTGAGCCGGCCGCGGCCGACGGCCTTGAGACCGTACTCGCCGAAGCTGACCTTGTTGCCAACGGTCGCCACGCCCTTGTTGCGGCCCTTCTGCTCCTTGCGGTATTTCCTTCTAGCCGGCTGCAACATTCTTCACTCCTGGTGCTGACGAACGCCGCGGACGCTTGGGCGCCTCGGGCGCCGGAGCCGGCGCTGCCGACGGCTCGGCGTTGTGCGCCAGCACTTCGCCCTTGAATACCCAGACCTTGATGCCGATGACGCCGTAGGTCGTCCTGGCTTCCGAGAAACCATAGTCGATGTCGGCGCGCAGCGTGTGCAATGGCACGCGGCCCTCGCGGTACCATTCGCAGCGCGCGATCTCGATCCCGTTCAACCGGCCCGAGCACATGATCTTGATGCCCTGCGCGCCCAGCCGCATCGCGTTCTGCATCGCCCGCTTCATCGCGCGGCGGAACATTATCCGCTTCTCGAGCTGCTGCGAAATCGAATCCGAAATCAGCTGCGCATCGATCTCGGGCTTGCGGATCTCCTCGATGTTGAGGCCGACGTCGCCGCCCATCATCTTGCGCAGGTCGGAGCGCAGCGTCTCGATGTCCTCGCCCTTCTTGCCGATTACCACGCCCGGGCGCGCGCTGTAGATCGTGATGCGCGCGTTCTTCGCCGGTCGCTCGATCGTGATCTTGCCCACCGATGCGTGGCCGAGCTTCTTCTTCAGGTACTCGCGGATCTTGATGTCTTCCTTCAGTGTTGGCGCGAAATTCTTGCTGTTCGCGAACCACTTGGAAGTCCAGTTCCTCGTTACGGCAAGGCGGAAACCCGTCGGATGTATTTTCTGTCCCATGACGCCCCTTATTTTCCGTCACCGACGGTGACATGGATGTGGCACGTCTGCTTCAGGATGACGTTGCCACGGCCCTTCGCGCGTGCCGTGAAGCGGCGCAGACTTTCCGCCTTGTCGACCAGGATCGTCTTCACCTTCAGCTCGTCCACGTCGGCACCGTCGTTGTGCTCGGCATTGGCGATCGCCGACAGCAGCACCTTCTTGATGATTACGGCGCCCTTCTTCGGACTGAAGCTCAGAATGTTGAGCGCCTGATCCACGGGCAGGCCGCGGATCTGGTCGGCGACCAGCCGGCCCTTCTGGGCCGAAAGCCGCACGCCGCGCAGGATTGCACTGGTTTCCATCGCGCCCCCCCTACTTCCGCGGCGGCGCAGCCGCCGAGACCTTCTTGTCGGCCGAATGGCCCTTGAAGGTTCGCGTCAGCGCGAATTCGCCGAGTTTGTGGCCGACCATGTTTTCCGACACGTAGACCGGGATGTGCTGCTTGCCGTTGTGCACGGCGATCGTGAGCCCGACGAATTCGGGCGTGATCGTCGAGCGGCGCGACCAGGTCTTGATCGGACGCTTGTCGTTGGTCGCGCGTGCCGCATCGACCTTCTGCAGCAGATGGTCGTCGACAAACGGGCCCTTCTTGATTGAACGTGCCATCTCGTTGCCCTCGCTTAACCTTTGGTCGCGTGCCGACGGCGCACGATCATCGAATCGGTGCGCTTGTTGCGCCGCGTCTTGTAGCCCTTGGTCGGCGTGCCCCAGGGCGACACCGGGTGCCCGCCGCCATTCGAGCGGCCGCCATGCGGGTGATCGACCGGATTCATGCAGATGCCCCGGACGGTCGGACGGATGCCGCGCCAGCGGTTCGCGCCGGCCTTCCCGATCGACCGCAGATTGTGCTCCTCGTTGCCGACCTCTCCGATCACTGCGCGGCAATCCACATGCACCTTGCGGATCTCGCCCGAGCGCAGACGGACCTGGGCGTACACGCCCTCGCGGGCGAGCAGCTGGACGCCGGCGCCGGCGGAGCGAGCCATCTGCGCGCCCTTGCCGGGCGCCATCTCGACGCAGTGGATCGTCGTGCCGACCGGGATGTTGCGCACCGGCAGGCAGTTGCCCGGCTTGATCGGAGCCTCCGAGCCTGACAGCAGTTGCGTGCCTGTCGCGACGCCGCGCGGCGCGATGATGTAGCGGCGCTCGCCGTCGGCGTACAGCAGGAGCGCCAGGTGCGCGCTGCGATTGGGGTCGTACTCGAGCCGCTCGACCTTGGCGGGTATGCCGTCCTTGTTGCGCTTGTAGTCGACGATCCGGTACTGCTGCTTGTGGCCGCCGCCCTTATGCCGCATCGTGATGTGGCCGTTGTGGTTGCGTCCCGAACCGCGCTTCTTGCTCTCGGTCAGCGCGTCCACCGGCCGCCCCTTGTGCAGGTGCGGGTGGACGACCTTGACCAGCGAACGGCGGCCTGGCGAAGTCGGCTTTACTTTTTGCAGTGGCATGTCAGGTCTCCCGACGGGCCGTCCCGAGGGAGACCCGCGCCCCCACGGGGGGCAGCGAACACAAGGCCGAAGGCCGAAGGACAGCCGAAGGCTGGTCCCGCGAAGCGGGATGCGGCGAAGCCGCACATAGTGAGCGTGGGGGCATCTATCCCTCCGCCGCGAAGTTGATTTCCTGGCCCGGCTTCAGGCAGACGTACGCCTTCTTCCACGAGCGGCGCCGGCCGGTGAAACGCCCGAAGCGCTTCACCTTGCCGCCGACGTTGGCGATCTGCACGCTCTTTACCTGGACCTTGAACATCGCCTCGACGGCCGCCTTGACTTCCGGCTTGGTCGCATCCGGCGCGACCTTGAAGATCACCTGTTCGTGCTTGTCCGCGAGGAACGTGCCCTTCTCGGACACGACTGGCGCGAGCAGCACGACGGCGAGGCGCTCGGCATTGTATTGCTTGGCGGCATTCATCCCAGCATCTCCTCGAATTGGGCAATCGCACCCTTGGTGAGCAGCACGCTGTTGAACCGCACGAGGCTAACCGGATCGATCTCCCGCGTCTCCAGCACCAGCACGTCCGGCAGGTTGCGCGACGACAGGAACACGTTGTCGTCGAGCTTGTCGGTGACGATCAGCAGCGTGCCCGGGAGCCCCAGCGCCTTGATCTTCTGCGCGAAGAGCTTCGTCTTCGGAGCATCCACGGCGAGCGCGTCGATGACCGAAAGCCGGCCCTCGCGGTGCAGCTGGGAAAGGATTGACGCAATGCCCGCGCGGTACATCTTGCGATTCACCTTCTGCGTGAAGTTCTCGTCGGGCGAATTCGGGAAAATCCTGCCGCCGCCGCGCCAGAGCGGGCTGTTGGCCTGGCCCGCGCGCGCGCGGCCCGTGCCCTTCTGCGCCCATGGCTTCTTGTGCGACTTGTTGATGTCGGCGCGGCCCTTCTGCTTGCGCGTGCCCTGGCGCGCGTTCGCCTGGTAGGCCGTGACGAGCTGGTGGATCAGCGATTCGTTGTAGTCGCGCCCGAACAGCGCGTCCGGTCCGGCGATCGTCGCGGCCGCCTTGCCCTGGTCGTCAATGAGCTTGAGCTCCATCGTCAGGCTCCCTTCTTGGCGGGCGTCTTCACCGCCCGCCGGACGATGATGTGACCGCCGTCGGCACCGGGCACGCAGCCCTTGACGAGCAGCAGTCCGCGCTCGGAGTCGACGCGAACGACGGTCAGCGTCTGCACGGTGCGCGTGACGTTGCCGTGCTGGCCGGCCATCCGCTTGCCCGGAAAGACGCGGCCCGGATCCTGCGCCATGCCGATCGAGCCCGGCGTGTTGTGCGAACGCGAATTGCCGTGCGAAGCCCGGTTGGAGCTGAAATGATGCCGGCGGATCACGCCGGAGAAGCCGCGGCCCTTGGTCGTACCCGTGACATCGACGAGCTCGCCGACCGCAAAGGTCGCGGCACCGATCGTCGCACCGACCTTGAGCTCGGCCAGCGCCTCGGGGGTGACCGGAAACTCGCGCAGCAATTCGCCGGCCTCGACCCCGGCTTTCGCGAGGTGTCCGGCCTGCGGCTTGGTCACGCGCGAAGCGCGCCGCTTGCCGAACGCGACCTGCACGGCCGAGTAGCCGTCGGCCTCCGGAGTCTTGATCTGCGTGACGCGGTTATTGGCCACGTCGAGCACGGTCACCGGGACGGCCTTGCCGTCATCGGTGAATATGCGGGTCATGCCAATCTTGCGACCGACAAGTCCGAGTGTCATTTTCGTTTTCCTTTCCACGCCGCCGATTGCGATTGACCGGCAGCTTCCAAGTTTCCCCGGCTCGTCCCGGGCCTTTCGTTACTGCAGCTTGATCTCGACGTCGACACCCGCCGGCAGATCGAGCTTCATCAACTGATCGACGGTCTTGTCGGTCGGATCGATGATGTCCATCAGGCGCAGATGCGTCCTGATCTCGAACTGATCGCGCGACGTCTTGTTCGCATGCGGCGAGCGCAGGACGTTGTAGCGCTCGATCTTCGTCGGCAGCGGCACCGGGCCGCGCACGACCGCGCCGGAGCGCTTCGCGGTGTCCACGATCTCCATCGCCGACTGGTCGATCAGCTTGTAATCGAATGCCTTCAACCGGATTCTGATGCGTTGGTTCTGCATGGCTCCAACCTTCGTAGTCAACTGCGTTTTACTCGATGACTTTGGCGACGACGCCGGCGCCGACCGTCCGGCCGCCCTCGCGAATCGCAAACCGCAGCCCCTCTTCCATCGCGATCGGCGCAATCAGCGTCACCGTCATCCCGATGTTGTCCCCAGGCATCACCATCTCCGTGCCCTCCGGCAGCACGCAACTCCCCGTCACGTCCGTCGTCCGGAAGTAAAACTGCGGCCGGTACCCAGGAAAGAACGGCGTGTGCCGACCCCCCTCCTCCTTGGAGAGCACGTACACCTCGCAGCTGAACTTCGTGTGCGGCGTGATCGAGCCCGGCTTCGCCAGCACCTGCCCGCGCTCCACCTCCTCCCGCTTCGTGCCCCGCAGCAGCACCCCCACGTTGTCCCCCGCCTGCCCCTGGTCCAGCAGCTTCCGGAACATCTCCACCCCCGTGCACACCGTCTGCAGCGTCGGCTTCAACCCCACAATCTCCAGATTGTCCCCCACCTTCACAATCCCCCGCTCCACCCGACCCGTCACCACCGTCCCCCGACCCGAGATCGAGAACACGTCCTCCACCGGCATCAGAAACGGCCCGTCAATCAGCCGCGTCGGCTGCGGTATATAACTGTCCAGCGCCTCCGCCAGCTTGAAAATCGACCCCGCCCCCAGCTCGCTCGTGTCCCCCTCCAGCGCCATCTTCGCGCTGCCAATCACGATCGGCGTCTTGTCCCCCGGAAACTGGTACTTCGACAACAGCTCCCGCACCTCGAGCTCCACCAGCTCCAGGAGCTCCTTGTCGTCCACCATGTCCGCCTTGTTCATGTACACCACGATGTACGGCACCCCCACCTGCCGCGCCAGCAGAATGTGCTCCCGCGTCTGCGGCATCGGCCCGTCCGCCGCACTCACCACCAGTATCGCCCCGTCCATCTGCGCCGCACCCGTAATCATGTTCTTGATGTAGTCCGCATGCCCAGGACAGTCCACGTGCGCGTAGTGCCGCTTCTCCGTCTCGTACTCCACGTGCGCCGTGTTGATCGTGATCCCCCGCGCCTTCTCCTCCGGCGCGTTGTCAATCTGGTCGTACGCCTTCACCTCCCCACCATACTTCTTCGACAGCACCAGCGTCATCGCCGCCGTCAACGTCGTCTTCCCGTGATCCACGTGACCAATCGTCCCCACGTTCACGTGCGGCTTCGTCCGCTCAAATTTGGCCTTGCCCATGATGAATTACCTCGAAGTTACGATTTCTTGTTGATCACCGCTTCGGCGACGGATTTCGGCGCTTCGGTGTAATGCTTGAATTCCATGGTGTACGTGGCGCGGCCCTGCGACAGCGAGCGCAGCGTCGTCGAGTACCCGAACATCTCGGCCAGCGGCACTTCGGCCTTGACGACCTTGCCGGTGGGCATGTCGTCCATGCCTTGGATCATGCCGCGCCGCGACGACAGGTCGCCGACGACATTGCCCATGAAATCCTCGGGCGTCTCGACCTCGACCGCCATCATCGGCTCGAGCAACATCGGGCTCGCCTGGCGCATGCCGTCCTTGAATGCCATCGACGCGGCCATCTTGAACGCGTTCTCGTTCGAGTCGACGTCGTGCGAGCTGCCGTCGAACAGCGTGACCTTGACATCGACGACCGGAAAGCCGGCGAGCACCCCGTTCGGCAGCGTCTCCCGCAGGCCCTTCTCGACCGCCGGAATGTACTCGCGGGGCACCGTGCCGCCCTTGATCGCGTCGACGAACTCGAAGCCCTTGCCCTGCTCGTTCGGCTCCATCTTGATCCAGACGTGGCCGTACTGGCCGCGGCCGCCGGATTGCTTGATGAACTTGCCCTCGACCTGCACCAACTTCTTGATCGCTTCGCGGTACGCCACCTGCGGCGCTCCGACATTGGCCTCGACGCCGAATTCGCGTTTCATCCGGTCGACGAGAATCTCGAGGTGCAGCTCGCCCATCCCCGAGATGATCGTCTGCCCCGATTCCTCGTCGGTGCGCACGCGGAACGACGGGTCTTCCTGCGCGAGCCGGTTGAGCGCGATGCCCATCTTCTCCTGGTCGATCTTGGTCTTCGGCTCGACCGCGACATGGATCACGGGCTCGGGAAAGATCATCTTCTCCAGCGTGATCACGTGCTCCGGGTCGCACAACGTGTCGCCCGTCGTTGCTTCCTTCAGACCCACGGCGGCAGCGATGTCGCCCGCGCACACGGCCTTGATTTCTTCGCGCTGGTTGGCGTGCATCTGCAGGATGCGGCCGATGCGCTCCTTGCGCCCCTTGATCGGGTTGTAGATCGTATCGCCGGACTTGATGACGCCCGAGTAGACGCGGAAGAAAATGAGCTGGCCCACGTAGGGGTCGGTCATGATCTTGAATGCAAGGCCCGCGAACGGCTCGTCGTCGGCCGCCCTGCGCTCGCCCTTATTGCCGTTCTCGAGTTCGCCCACGACCGGTGGAATGTCCGTCGGCGCCGGCATGTATTCTATGACGGCGTCGAGCATCGCCTGGACGCCCTTGTTCTTGAACGCCGACCCGCATAGCATCGGGACGATCTCGCTCGCGATCGTGCGCAAGCGCAGGCCTCGCTTGATCTCCTCGACGGTGAGCTCGCCGCCCTCGAGGTACTTGTTCATCAGCTCCTCGTTGGCCTCGGCGGCGGTCTCGATCATCTTCTCGCGCCATTCCTGGGCCACCGCGAGGTGCTCGGCCGGGATGTCGCGCATGTCGTACTTCATGCCCTGTGTCGACTCGTCCCAGTAGATCGCCTTCATCCGGACGAGGTCGATCACGCCTTCGAACTTCTCCTCGGCGCCGATGGGCACCTGGATGGGCACCGGGTTGGCCTTGAGGCGCGACTTCATCTGGTCGTAGACCTTGAAGAAGTTGGCGCCCTGGCGGTCCATCTTGTTGACGAACGCGAGGCGCGGGACCTTGTACTTGTTGGCTTGTCGCCAGACGGTCTCGGACTGCGGCTGCACCCCGCCCACCGCGCAATAGACCATGCACGCACCGTCGAGCACGCGCATCGAGCGCTCGACCTCGATCGTGAAGTCGACGTGCCCCGGCGTGTCGATGATGTTGATCCGGTGCTCGGGGAAGTTGCTGTCCATCCCCTTCCAGAAGCAGGTGGTCGCGGCCGACGTGATCGTGATGCCGCGCTCGCGCTCCTGCTCCATCCAGTCCATGACGGTCGCACCGTCGTGGACTTCGCCTATCTTGTGCGAGACGCCGGTGTAGAACAGGATGCGCTCGGTGGTCGTGGTCTTGCCGGCATCAATGTGCGCACTGATGCCGATGTTGCGATACCGGTCGATGGGGGTGGATCGTGCCACTTTGTATACCGTTTTGAGTCGAGCATCGGGCGTCCGCTGCGCAGTTCACGCCGGCCGCTCGATGCTCTACCGCTTTGCCTAGAATCGGAAGTGGGAGAATGCCTTGTTGGCCTCGGCCATGCGGTGGACTTCTTCCCGCTTCTTCACCGCGCCGCCGCGGCCTTCGGAGGCCTCGAGCAACTCTGCCGCGAGCCGCTGGCCCATCGACTTCTCGCCGCGCTTGCGCGCCGCTTCGCGGAGCCAGCGCATCGCCAGCGCCATCCGCCGCACCGGGCGCACTTCGACCGGCACCTGGAAATTGGCGCCGCCGACACGGCGGCTCTTGACCTCGACGGTCGGCCGCGAATTCGAGAGCGCCTGGTTGAAGATTTCCAGCGGATCCTTGCCGCCCTTCTTGGCGATCGATTCGAAAGCGCCATAGAGGATGCGCTCGGCCACCGACTTCTTGCCAGCGGTCATCAGCACGTTGACGAACTTCGCGACATCGCTGCTGCCGTACTTGGGATCAGGCAGGATCTCGCGCTTGGGTATCTCTCTGCGTCGGGGCATGACTTCCTCGGATCTGTCGTGTTCTTCGCGAAGCGGCCTGAAGCGGCCTTCGGCTCTCGCGGGCTCAGTTGCCCTCTGTTGCCCTCGTTCAGGCGTTGCCCTCAGTTGCCTTTAGGCCGCCTTCGGTTTCTTTGCGCCGTACTTCGACCGGCTCTGCTTGCGGTCCTTGACACCCGCGGTGTCGAGGCTGCCGCGCACCATGTGATAGCGCACGCCAGGAAGGTCCTTTACGCGGCCGCCACGGATAAGCACCACCGAGTGCTCCTGCAGATTGTGGCCTTCGCCGCCGATGTAGCTGATCACCTCGAAGCCGTTGGTGAGGCGCACCTTGGCGACCTTGCGCAGCGCCGAATTCGGTTTTTTCGGCGTCGTCGTGTAAACGCGTGTGCACACGCCGCGCTTCTGCGGGCTCTGCTGCAGAGCCGGGACCTTGCTTTTCGACACGGCGGGCTCGCGGCCCTTCCGTACGAGCTGATTGATGGTTGGCATCCTGATTTTCCGTTTCGTGCGGCCGGAGGTTGGCTCCGGTCGCATGGCTCAAAGCTGCGCGAAACAACAAATTAAAGTGGCCCAAGCTCGCGCTTTCGCGCCGTAGCCCGGGCCATCTTTCTGCGCCATGGCCGACCCTGTGTTCCCAATGCGGCCAGGTACGCTTGCCTACCCCCGGTGCGCAGTTTCCCTGGTGCGCAAGGCGATGGGCGAAAAGACTGCAATTATAAGGGGATAACCGATCCCGCGTCAACAGTCTATAGCAGGCCCGTATCGGGTATGCTGCGCTGCAGAAACGGCCGTCCGCCTCCATGCCACTCTGGCCGGGGGGCGGGGCGGCTCGCCCGTCCATTCAACCACCCCTCGCCGCCCCCATGAACGCCCAGAATCCGCGACCGCGCTTCGGGCCGAGCATCCCGTTGCTTTTCGCGCTGGTCACGTTGGCCGTCTACACGCTCACGCGCATCGGCCTCGCGCTGTGGACAGGACGGGACGCAGTGCCTCTCGCCGCGTGGCCGGTCGTGCTCCTGGAGGGCCTGTGGTTCGACCTCGTCGTGCTGACGGCGCTGCTCGTTCCCGTTTGGATCTATGAAGCTGTGCTGCCCGATCACTGGCGGGCATCGCGCACGCACCGGGTTCTGCGTTTCACCTGGCTCGCGTTGGTTCTGTTCGTGCTGCTGTTCGGCGCGGTCGCCGAGGCGACGTTCTGGCTCGAGTTCGCCACGCGCTTCAATTTCATCGCCGTCGACTACCTGCTCTACACCCATGAGGTCGTCGGCAATATCCGCGAATCGTACCCGGTACCCTGGATCCTGACGGGGCTCGCGCTGGCGGCCCTGGCGATCGCCTTCTTCATGCGGGGCTGGCTGCGGCACGCGGACGCGAGACCCCCGTCGCGCCGGCGCCGGCTGGCCTATGTGGCCGCCGCCCTGGCGCTGCCGGCGCTGGCGCTGACGATCGCGTCTGTCGACCAGATGGGACGGATCGGCAACGCCTACGCCGACGAGCTCGCCGGCAACGGGTTGTTCACCTTCGCCGCGGCCATGCGCCGCAACGAGCTCGACTACGATCGGTTCTACGCCACCATGCCGCAGGAGGACGCCGACCGGATCCTGGCGGGATTGGGCGTCAAGCGCAAGCCGCTGGGCGCCGGCGGGTCGGCCGGAGCCGCGATCGAACCCGGGTCCGATGCGACCGAGCGCCACGCGCCGGGCATGCCGGCGCAGCCGCGGCACGTGGTGCTGATCATGGTGGAAAGCCTCTCGGCGGAGTTCGTCGGCGCCTACGGCTCGACCGACGGACTCACCCCCAATCTGGATCGCTTTGCGCGCGACGGCCTTAAATTCAGCAACGCCTACGCCACCGGGACGCGCACCGTGCGCGGGCTCGAGGCGGCATCGATCGGGACGCCACCCGTTCCCGGGCAGTCGATCGTGCGCCGGCCCGACAACGAGCATCTGGCGACGTTGGGCCAGCTGCTGCAGCACCAGGGATACGAGTCGAGCTTCGTCTACGGCGGGTACGGCTACTTTGACAACATGAATGCGTACTTCGCCGGCAACGACTATCACGTCGTCGACCGCGTCGACTTTCCCAAGTCCTCGGTGGTGTTCGAGAATGTCTGGGGCGTGGCCGACGAATCGCTGTTCGCCAACGTGCTCGATGTGGTTGACGCGAACCACGCGCGCGGCAAGCCGTCGTTCACGCATGTCATGACGACGTCGAACCACCGGCCGTTCACCTATCCCGACGGCCGGATCGACATCCGCTCGCCCGGCGGACGCGAAGGCGGCGTCAAGTACACCGACTGGGCCATCGGCAAGTTCATCGACGACGCGCGGGGAAAACCCTGGTTCGACCAGACGCTGTTCGTGATCGTCGCCGACCACTGCGCCTCGGTCGCGGGAAAGACGAAGCTGCCGGTGGGCGGCTACCGGATCCCGCTGATCTTCTACGCGCCGAAGCTCGTCGCGCCAGGCGAATACACGCCGATGATGAGCCAGATCGACCTGCCGCCGACGATCCTCGACGTGCTGCGCGCCGATGGCGACAACCAGTTCTTTGGTCGCTCGGTGTTCGAGCTGCCGGCCACGCCGCCGCGCGCGTTCGTCAGCAACTATCAGTCGCTCGGCTACCTGAGGAACGGCGTGCTCACCGTGCTGTCCCCCGGGCGCAAGGTCGAGGCCTTTCGTGTCGATCCGGCGACGCACGAATCCGTGGCCATGCCGATCGACCGGAATCTGGCCAACGAGGCCATCGCCTATTATCAGACGGCCTCGCGCGCGTTCCGGCAGGGCGCGTTGAAGGATGCCGTGCCGGCGATGCAGGCCCGGTGACGCCGCGGCACCGGCCGCG
The DNA here is from genome assembly GCA_963823215.1 of uncultured beta proteobacterium. Classification (GTDB taxonomy): domain Bacteria; phylum Pseudomonadota; class Gammaproteobacteria; order Burkholderiales; family Casimicrobiaceae; genus CAIWHR01. The sequence continues at coordinate 18,035 of CAWGKT010000004.1, read as the reverse complement.
ACTCGGGCACCCGCCTGCCACTAACGGAGAATCCACCATGCGACACGATCTCGCGCGCACCACGCTGGCCGTTTTGTTCATCGTAGCCATGATCGCGGCGTCCCTCTGGATCATGCTGCCTTTCCTGGCGCCCGTCATCTGGGCGACGATGATCGTCGTGGCGACCTGGCCGCTGATGCTGAAGATCGAAGCGGCCTTTGGCGGGCGACGCCTGCCGGCCGTCGCGGTGATCACCATCGCCATGCTGCTCGTGTTCGTGCTGCCGTTCTGGACTGCCATAAGCACGATCGTCGAATACTCGGACGAGATGGTCCATTGGGCCAAGGAGCTGAAGGACATCACGATCCCGCAGCCGCCCGACTGGGTCGCAGGATTGCCGATCGTCGGGGACAAGATCGCCGCGACGTGGATGGAATATGCCGCGCAGTCGCCGGAGGCGCTGGCGCTGAAGCTTGGGCCCTACGTCGGACGCGCCATGCAGTGGCTCGCGGCCCAGGCCGGCGGCATCGGGGCCCTGATCGTGCAATTCCTGCTGACGATCATCATCGCCGCCGTGATGTACTCGGGCGGCGAAACCGCGGCGCGCGGCGTGCGCAAATTCGGCGCCCGGCTCGGCGGCCCGCGCGGCGAGGATTCCGTCGTACTCGCGTCACAGGCGATACGCGGCGTGGCGCTGGGCGTCGTGGTCACGGCGCTCGTCCAGTCGCTGCTGGGCGGTCTCGGCCTCCTGGTCGCCGGCGTTCCGTTTGCCGGCATGCTGACCGCCGTCATGCTGCTGCTGTGCCTCGCCCAGCTGGGACCGATACTCGTGCTCCTTCCGGCGACGGCCTGGATGTACTGGACCGGCGACAACCTGTGGGGCACGTTGCTGCTCGTGTGGACGCTGTTCGTGGGCACGCTCGACAATTTCCTGCGCCCGTTCCTGATCAAGCAGGGCGCGGATCTGCCATTGCTGCTGATCTTCGCCGGCGTGATCGGCGGCCTGCTGTCGCTGGGTTTGCTGGGGATCTTCGTCGGTCCCGTGCTGCTGGCCGTCGCCTACACGCTGCTGGATGCCTGGGTCAACGAGACGCCACGAACAGACTGAACGTCACCGGCGCCATGGGAAACAATCGGCATCCACGGACGCGATCCTGATCGCCGGCGGCGGCGGACAGCGGCGCGGCGGTCCGCGTCATTTCGCTTCCGGCTTCGCTTGCCATGCGCGCTGGCGCTGCTTCGCCTCGATCAGCTGATCGCGCGTCAGCTTCGCCGAGACATCGGTCATGGCGCGGGCGACGTCCATGCGGGGTCCGCCCGGAGGCAATCCGGCAAACGCGAGCTCGAGCCACTTGAAGGCTTCGACGTCGTCCTGGGGCACGCCATTGCCCGCCGCATAGAGCAGCCCGAGATTCAGCTGCGCGAAGGCCATGCCCTGATCCGCCGCGCGCCGGAACCATCTGGCCGCCTCGACCTCGCTCTGCGCTATCCCGGCACCCGTCGCATAGCTGGCGCCCACGTTGTACTGCGCGGCCGCATCGCCCTGATTCGCGGCCCGCTGGAACCACAGGAAGGCAGTCGCGTCGTCCTGCTCGACACCCTTGCCTTCGGCATACAGGGTGCCGAGCGCGTACTGCGCCGCGGCGTTCCCTGTTTCCGCGAGCGGCCGCCACAGCTCCGCCGCCTTGGTGTACGCCTTCTCGCGGTAGGCGTCGTTGGCGTCCTCGAGCGGTCCGGCGGCCGCGGGTGCGCAAAGGGCTGCTGCAACAGCCAGCACTCCCACGAGACGGCGAACCCCGGGCCTCACCCGGAGTTCTCCGTCAGGGGCAGCCCTCACGCGGCATCGGCCGAAACCTCCGGTGTCGCCGCCGTCGCGTCGGCCGGTGCCTCGACCTCGCCGGGCTGCAGGAATCCGGCATCCGGCCCGAGCAGCTTCTGCTTCTTGCGCGCGTTGTGGTAGGCAAGACCGGTGCCTGCCGGGATCAGCCGGCCGACGATCACGTTCTCCTTCAAGCCGCGCAGGTCGTCCTTCTTGCCCATGATCGCCGCCTCGGTCAGCACGCGCGTCGTCTCCTGGAACGAAGCCGCCGAGATGAACGAGTCGGTCGACAGCGACGCCTTCGTGATGCCGAGCAGCATGTGCTCGTACGTGGCGCCCTGCTTGCCCTCCTCGGCCATCACCTTGTCGTTCTCGTCCAGCAGATCCGACCGCTCGGCCTGCTCGCCGGGGATGAACCGCGTGTCGCCCGCGTCGATAACCTGCACGCGGCGCAGCATCTGCCGCACGATCACCTCGATGTGCTTGTCGTTGATCTTCACGCCCTGCAGCCGGTAGACGTCCTGCACTTCGTCGGTGATGTAGCGCGCGAGCGCCTCGACGCCGAGCAACCGCAGGATGTCGTGCGGATCCGCCGGGCCGTCGACGATCGACTCGCCCTTGTTCACCACCTGGCCGTCGTGCGCGGTCACGTGCTTGTCCTTCGGGATCAGATACTCGTGCGCGACGCCGTCGAGATCGGTGATGACGAGGCGCTGCTTGCCCTTGGTGTCCTTGCCGAACGACACGGTGCCGGTGACTTCGGCCAGCAGGCCGGCGTCCTTCGGCGAGCGCGCCTCGAACAGCTCCGCCACACGCGGCAGGCCGCCCGTGATGTCGCGGGTCTTCGACGTTTCCTGCGGGATCCGCGCCAGCACCTCGCCGACGCTGACCTGCTGGCCGTCCTTGACCGTGATGATCGAGCCCAGCTGGAACGTGATGTTGACCGACAGCTCGGATCCGGCCAGCTTGATCTCCTCGCCGCTTTCGTCGAGCAGCTTCACCTGCGGCCGGACCCCCTTCGCCGCCGCGCCGGCGCGGCGCTTCGGATCGATCACCACCAGCGTGGACAGGCCCGTCACTTCGTCGACCTGCTTCGCGACGGTGACACCCTCCTCCACGTGCTCGAACTTCACGCGGCCCGCGTACTCGGTGACGATCGGGCGGGACGTCGCGTCCCACATCGCCAGCACCTTGCCCGCCTTGACCTGGTCGCCGTCCTTGACCTGGAGCGTCGCGCCGTACGGCACCTTGTGGCGCTCGCGCTCGCGACCGTTGTCGTCGTGGATCGTGACCTCGCCGGAGCGCGCAATGACGACGAGCTCGTTGCGTGCGTTGGTGACGTAGCGCATCAGCGCCGAGAACCGTATCGTGCCGGCCGACTTGCTCTCCAGCTGCGAGGCGGCGGCCGTCCGCGAGGCGGCGCCGCCGATGTGGAACGTGCGCATCGTGAGCTGCGTGCCCGGCTCGCCGATCGACTGCGCGGCGATCACGCCCACCGCTTCGCCGACGTTGACCAGATGGCCGCGGCCGAGGTCGCGGCCGTAACACTTGGCGCAAAGCCCGTAGCGAGTGTCGCAGGTGAGCGGCGTGCGCACCTTGACTTCGTCGACACCGAGCACCTCGATCTGCTCGACCTCGTCCTCGCCCAGCAGCGCACCGGGGTAGTACAGGGTCTCCTGCGTTTCGGGATTGACGACGTCGGCGGCGACCGTGCGCCCGAGGATCCGCTCGCGCAGCGCCTCGATGACTTCGCCGCCTTCGACCAGCGCCTTCATGACCACGCCGTTGCTCGTGCCGCAATCGTCCTGCGTCACGACCAGATCCTGCGTCACATCGACGAGCCGGCGCGTCAGGTAACCCGAATTCGCCGTCTTCAACGCCGTGTCGGCCAGCCCCTTGCGCGCGCCGTGCGTCGAGATGAAGTACTGCAGCACGTTGAGGCCCTCGCGGAAATTCGCGGTGATCGGCGTCTCGATGATCGAGCCGTCGGGCTTTGCCATCAGGCCGCGCATCCCGGCCAGTTGCCGGATCTGCGCCGCCGAGCCCCGCGCGCCGGAGTCCGCCATCATGTAGATCGAGTTGAAGGACTCCTGCTTGACCATCTTGCCGTCCCGGTCGAGAACCTCCATCGAGCCCAGCTGCTGCATCATCGCCTTCGCGATGTCGTCACCGGCGCGGCCCCAGATGTCGACGACCTTGTTATAGCGCTCGCCCTGCGTGACCAGACCGGATGTGTACTGCGTTTCGATCTCCTTCACCTCGCGCTCCGACTTCTCGATGATCGCGTGCTTCTCGGCCGGGATCAGCATGTCGTCGGCGGCGAAAGAAATGCCGCCGCGCGTGGCGAGCGCGTAGCCCGCCTGCATCAGCTTGTCGGCGAAGATGACCGTCTCGCGCAGGCCGCAGCGGCGGAAGCTCGCATTGATGATCTTCGAGATCTCCTTCTTCTTGAGCGGCTTGTTGATCGTCGCGAACGGCAGCCCGACCGGCAGGATCTCCGACAGGAGCGCGCGACCGACGGTCGTCTCGCAACGGACGATCTTCTCGACCTTTTCGCCATCCGCGGAGGTTTCGGTCTGCTTCAGCCGCACGTGGATCTTCGCGTGGAGCTCGACCTGGCGCGACTCGTAGGCCCGCTGGACTTCCGCGAGATCGGCGAACAGCATGCCCTCGCCCCTGGCGTTGATCCGCTCGCGCGTCGCGTAGTAGAGGCCGAGCACGATGTCCTGCGACGGGACGATGCAGGGCTCGCCGTTGGACGGCAGCAGCACGTTGTTCGACGCCAGCATCAGCGTGCGCGCCTCCATCTGCGCTTCGAGCGACAGCGGCACGTGCACGGCCATCTGGTCGCCGTCGAAGTCCGCGTTGAACGCGGTGCACACTAGCGGGTGCAGCTGGATCGCCTTGCCCTCGATCAGCACGGGCTCGAACGCCTGGATGCCGAGCCGGTGCAGCGTCGGCGCGCGGTTCAACATGACCGGGTGCTCGCGGATCACATCCTCGAGAATGTCCCAGACCACGGGCTCCTGCGTCTCGACCATCTTCTTCGCCGCCTTGATCGTGGTGGCGAGGCCCATCGTCTCCAGCTTGTTGAAGATGTAGGGCTTGAAGAGCTCGAGCGCCATCAGCTTCGGGAGCCCGCACTGGTGGAGCTTCAACTGCGGCCCGACGACGATCACCGAGCGCCCCGAGTAGTCGACGCGCTTGCCGAGCAGGTTCTGACGGAAGCGGCCGCCCTTGCCCTTGATCATGTCGGCGAGAGACTTCAGCGGCCGCTTGTTGGCGCCGGTCATCGCCTTGCCGCGGCGGCCGTTGTCGAGCAGCGAGTCCACGGCTTCCTGCAGCATCCGCTTCTCGTTCCGGACGATGATGTCGGGCGCCTTGAGCTCGAGCAGGCGCTTCAGCCGGTTGTTCCGGTTGATCACGCGGCGGTAGAGGTCGTTGAGGTCGGAGGTCGCGAAGCGGCCGCCATCCAGCGGCACCAGCGGGCGCAGCTCCGGCGGCAACACCGGCAGCACCTCGAGGATCATCCACTCGGGCTTGATGCCCGACTTCTGGAATGCCTCGAGCACCTTCAGGCGCTTGGCGATCTTCTTGATCTTGGTCTCGGACCCCGTGGCCTCGAGCTCTTTCCGGAGCTTTTCGATCTCGTGCGGGACGTCGAGCGCCTTCAGCAGCTCGCGGATGCCCTCGGCGCCCATGGTCGCGGAGAAATCGTCACCGTGCTGCTCCAGCTTGGCGAGGTAGTCGTCTTCGGTCAGCAGCTGCGCGCGATTCAGCGGCGTCAGGCCGTTGTCCGTCACGACATACGCTTCGAAATAGAGGACGCGCTCGATGTCGCGCAGCGTCATGTCGAGCACCATGCCCATTCGCGACGGCAGGCTCTTCAGGAACCAGATGTGGGCGACCGGCGAGGCGAGTTCGATGTGGCCCATCCGCTCGCGGCGGACCTTGGCCAGCGTGACCTCGACGCCGCACTTCTCGCAAATGACGCCGCGATGCTTCAGGCGCTTGTACTTGCCGCACAGGCACTCGTAGTCCTTCACCGGACCGAAGATCTTGGCGCAGAACAGGCCGTCGCGTTCCGGCTTGAACGTGCGGTAGTTGATGGTCTCGGGCTTCTTCACCTCGCCGTACGACCACGAGCGGATTTTTTCCGGCGACGCGAGGCCCGTCTTGATCGCGTCGAATTCCTGTTCCTGCGTGACCTGCTTGAAAAGATCGAGCAGTGCTTTCATGCGTACTCCCGGATGATTCGTGTCGGAGTTGCGGGTTCGGGTGGCCTGGGCGCGGCGTTCAGAAGCGCTCGAGGTCGATGTCGATCGCCAACGAGCGGATTTCCTTCACCAGCACGTTGAACGACTCCGGCATCCCGGCCTCGATCTTGTGCTCGCCTTTGACGATGTTCTCGTAGACCTTGGTCCGGCCGTTGACGTCGTCGGACTTGACGGTGAGCATTTCCTGCAGCGTGTACGCGGCACCATAGGCTTCGAGCGCCCAGACTTCCATCTCGCCAAAGCGCTGGCCGCCGAACTGCGCCTTGCCACCAAGCGGCTGCTGGGTGACGAGGCTGTAGGGACCCGTCGAACGCGCGTGCATCTTGTCGTCCACCAGGTGGTGCAGCTTCAGCACGTGCATGTAGCCCACGGTGACCTGGCGATCGAACGCCTCGCCGGTGCGACCGTCGTGCAGCACGACCTGGCCGCTGCGCGGCAGGCCGGCGAGGTCGAGCATGCCCTTGATCTCCTCCTCGTTGGCGCCGTCGAACACCGGCGTGGCGAACGGCACGCCGCCGCGGAGGTTGTTGGCGAGCCGGAGGATTTCGCCGTCGTCGAACGCCGCCAGGTCTTCGGGCTTCCCTGTCGTATTGTAGATGCGCTCGAGGAACTTGCGGACCTCCGCGACCTTCGCCTGCGCCTTCAGCATTTCCTCGATCTTCCGGCCCAGGCCCTTGGCGGCCCAGCCCAGGTGCACTTCGAGGATCTGGCCGACGTTCATCCGCGACGGCACGCCGAGCGGATTCAGCACGATGTCGACGGGGGTGCCGTCGGCCATGTACGGCATGTCCTCGACCGGGACGATCTTCGACACCACGCCCTTGTTGCCGTGGCGGCCCGCCATCTTGTCGCCGGGCTGCAGCCGGCGCTTGACCGCGACGTACACTTTGACCATCTTCTGCACGCCGGGCGGCAACTCGTCGCCCTGCGTCAGCTTGCGCTTCTTCTGCTCGAACATCGCGTCGAAGCTGACGCGCAGCTGGGCCAGCGAGTCCTTCATCGCCTCGAGCTGGCGCGCCGATTCCTCGCCGGAGAGGCGGATGTCGAACCAGTCGTAGCGGCTGACGCCCTCCAGATACTCCTTCGTGATCTTCGTGCCCTTGGCAATGCGCTTCGGGCCGCCGTTCACGGTCTTGCCAAGGAGCAGCTTCTCGATCCGCGCGAACGCGTCGTTCTCGACGATCCGGAGCTGGTCGTTCAAGTCCTTGCGGTAGCCCTTCAATTCGTCGTCGATGATCTGCGCCGCGCGCTTGTCACGTTCGATGCCTTCGCGCGTGAACACCTGCACGTCGATCACCGTGCCGGAAATGCCCGAGGGCACGCGCAGCGAGGTGTCCTTCACGTCCGACGCCTTCTCGCCGAAGATCGCGCGGAGCAGCTTCTCCTCCGGGGTCAGCTGCGTCTCGCCCTTCGGCGTGACCTTGCCGACCAGCACGTCGGCCGCCTCGACTTCGGCGCCGATGTAGACGATGCCCGCTTCGTCGAGCCGCGACAGCTGCGCCTCGCCGAGGCTCGAGATGTCGCGCGTGATTTCCTCCGCGCCGAGCTTCGTGTCGCGGGCGACGACGGTGAGCTCCTCGATGTGGATCGACGTGTAGCGGTCGTCCGCGACGACGCGCTCGGAAATCAGGATCGAGTCCTCGTAGTTGTAGCCGTTCCAGGGCATGAACGCGACCAGCATGTTCTGGCCGAGCGCGAGCTCGCCCAGGTCGGTCGACGCGCCGTCGCCGATCACGTCGCCCTTGGCGATGACGTCACCGACGTGGACAAGCGGCCGCTGGTTGATGTTGGTGTTCTGGTTGCTCCGCGTGTACTTGGTCAGGTTGTAGATGTCGACGCCGACGTCGCCCGCCGCGGTCTCGGTGTCGTGCACGCGAACCACGATGCGGTTGGCATCGATGTAGTCGACCTTGCCGCCGCGGCGCGCCTGCACCGCGGTGCCGGAGTCGACGGCCGCTGTGCGCTCGACGCCGGTGCCGACCAGCGGCTTCTCGGCGCGCAGGCACGGTACCGCCTGCCGCTGCATGTTCGAGCCCATCAGCGCGCGGTTCGCGTCGTCGTGCTCGAGGAACGGGATCAGCGATGCCGCCACCGACACGATCTGCGCCGGCGCTACGTCCATGTAGTCGACCTTGTCGGCCATCGACAGCATGAACTCGTTCTTGCTGCGGCAGGAGACGAGCTCGTCCTTCAGGCGCCCGGTCTTGTCGAGCTGGGCATTCGCCTGCGCGATCACGAACTGGCCTTCCTCGATCGCCGACAGGTAGTCGATCTCGTCGGTGACCTTGCCCTTCACCACCTTGCGGTACGGAGTCTCGAGGAAGCCGTATTCGTTGGTCCGCGCGTACAGCGCCAGCGAGTTGATGAGGCCGATGTTCGGGCCTTCGGGCGTCTCGATCGGGCACACCCGGCCGTAGTGCGTCGGGTGCACGTCGCGCACTTCGAAGCCCGCGCGCTCGCGCGTGAGCCCGCCCGGCCCCAGCGCCGAGACGCGACGCTTGTGCGTGATTTCGGACAGCGGATTCGTCTGGTCCATGAACTGCGACAGCTGCGAGCTGCCGAAGAACTCCTTGATGGCGGCGGAGATCGGCTTCGCATTGATGAGATCGTGCGGCAGCAGGTTGTCGCTCTCGGCCTGGCCGAGGCGCTCCTTCACCGCGCGCTCGACGCGCACGAGGCCTGAGCGGAACTGGTTCTCGGACAGCTCTCCGACCGAGCGCACGCGCCGGTTGCCGAGGTGGTCGATGTCGTCGATCTCGCCGCGGCCGTTGCGCAGGTCGACCAGGATCTTGATGACCGCGATGATGTCGTCATTGGTCAGCGTGGCCAGGCCCGTGAGCTCGGCGCGACCGACGCGGCGGTTGAACTTCATCCGGCCCACCGCCGACAGATCGTAGCGTTCGGGCGAGAAGAAGAGGCCGTTGAACAGCGACTCGACCGAGTCCTCCGTCGGCGGCTCGCCGGGGCGCATCATCCGGTAGATCGCGACCCGGGCGGCGGTCTGGTCCGGCGTGTCGTCGGCGCGCAGCGTCTGCGAGATGTAGGCGCCCTGGTCGAGGTCGTTGGTGTAGATCGTCTCGATGGAGGCGACGCCGGCATCGTGCAGTTTCTGCAACAGCTCGTCGGTGATCTCGTCGTTCGCCTTGGCCAGCACCTCGCCGGTCGCCTTGTCGACGATGTTGGTCGCGAGCGCGCGGCCAACGATGTAGTCGTCAGGCACGGCGATCTTCTTGACGCCGGCTTCGACCAGCTCCCGGATGTGCTTGGCGGTGATCCGCTTGTCGCGCGGGACGACGACCTTGTGGTCCTTGCCCAGCACGTCGAAGCGGGCCATCTCGCCCTTGAGCCGCTCGGGCACGAACTCCAGGTGCGCGCCCTTGGCCGAGAAGTGGAACGTGTCGAACACGAAGAACTGGCGGAGGATCGCCTCGTTGGTGAGGCCGATCGCCTTGAGCAGCGTCGTCACCGACATCTTGCGCCGGCGGTCGACGCGGAAGAACAGGAAATCCTTCGGATCGAATTCGAAGTCGAGCCACGAGCCACGGTAGGGGATCACGCGGGCCGAGAAGAGCAGCTTGCCGGAGCTGTGCGTCTTGCCGCGGTCGTGCTCGAAGAACACGCCCGGCGACCGGTGCAGCTGCGACACGATGACCCGCTCGGTGCCGTTGATGACGAACGAGCCGTTGTCGGTCATGAGCGGAATCTCGCCCATGTAGACCTCCTGCTCTTTCACTTCCTTGACGGTGTCCTTGGGCGCTTCCTTGTCCATCAGGATGAGCCGCACCTTCGCGCGGAGCGCGGAGCAGTACGTGAGACCACGCTGCTGGCATTCCGTGACGTCGAACGCGGGCGGCAGCAGCGCGAAGCTGACGTACTCGAGCCGCGCGTTGCCGGAATGGCTGGAGATCGGGAAAATCGAAGTGAACGCGGCCTGCAGGCCCTCGTTCTTGCGCGCTTCCGGCGCGGTTTCCGCCTGCAGGAAGGCGCGGTAGGACGAGAGCTGCGTTTCGAGCAGGAACGGCACCTTGAGCACGCTTGCCCGTTTGGCAAAGCTCTTGCGAATGCGCTTCTTCTCGGTAAACGAGTACATTGCTGCGGTCGTCACTTCAGTCGCCATTGACTTCTCCGATTCACGGAAATCGTCGCGAGCCCGCCGCGCCGCCGGGCTGGCGGCGCATCGGCAACGGTTCTCGATCGATTTCTAAAGGCGCGCACTGCGCGCCCATCGCGCATCGACTGGTCGGGAGCATTGCACTCCCTGGCGTGGTGGCTGGCCTCTACCAGCCGCTGGCGGACAACGGCACGCTCGCACTTTCACATGCAGGCGCCGTCCGACCATGCCTGTCCTCTGCAGTCGCTTCAGAAGACAAAGAGGAGAGGACTGTGGCCAGTCCGCTCGTCTTCGCCTTCGCGAAGAATGCTGCTACTTCTGTCCGGTGTCGTCCGAGGGCAAGGCCCGCGGGCTTCATACCCCAGGCGCCCGCGGGCCTTGCCCTCGGACGACACCTGCTGTGGTGCCAAATCCGCGCTTCAAAGCGGCCCTGCAATGCTGATGCTTCGCTACTTGACTTCGACCTTCGCGCCGGCTTCCTCGAGCTTCTTCTTCGCGGCTTCGGCGTCGGCCTTCGAAATGCCTTCCTTGACAGGCTTCGGCGCGCCGTCGACCAGGTCCTTCGCTTCCTTCAGGCCGAGGCCCGTCAGCTCGCGCACGGCCTTGATCACGTTCACCTTGTTCTCGCCGAACGACGCGAGGACGACGGTGAACTCGGTCTGTTCCTCGGCGGCGGCGGCGGGAGCGGCCGAGGCCGGCCCGGCGACGGCAACCGCGGCCGCGGCGGAAACGCCGAACTTGTCTTCCATCGCCTTGATGAGCTCGGACAGCTCAAGGACCGTCAGCGAAGAGATCTTGTCGAGAATTTCGGTTTGGACTGCGGACATTGCTTTCTCCTGAATCGTTGGGGTGGTTGTTTCGGTAATCGTTTTGCGGCGAGGGCCTACGTCGGCTGCCTGGCGTCGCGCACGGCGGCGAGCACGCGGACAAGCCGCGACGGCACGTCGTTCAACGTGCGTACGAGCTTGGTGACCGGCGCCTGCAGCGTTCCCATCAGCTTCGAGATGAGTTCGTCGCGCGACGGCAGCGCCGCCAGCGCCCCGATCTGCCCGGCCGACAGCTTCTGGCCGGGCATCGCGCCGCCGGTGATCACGAACTTGTCGTGACCCTTGGCGAAGTCGTTCAGCACCTTCGCCACGGCGACCGGATCGGGACCGATGCCATACGCGAGCGGGCCGACCATCGAGTCGGCCAGCGACGCGAACGGCGTCTTTTCGACAGCCCGGCGCACCAGGGTGTTCTTGACCACCCGGAAGTACACGCCGGACGCCCGGGCCTTCGCGCGCAGCTTCGTCATGTCGGCGACCGCCATGCCCCTGTTCTCGACCATGATGATGGCCTGGGCGCCCGCGACCTGCTTCGCGACTTCCGCGACTACCGCCTGTTTCTGCTCCAGATTAAGACCCAAGGTCTACCTCCATTTTTCTGCATCCCGCACGATGCGCCATGCGGGTTCGATTCGGTGACCTTAAGCCAGGAAAATCCTGTCCTCGGGACACCATCTGCGCTGGGTTCGGATTGCCGGTGCCGGAGCGATCGCAATACCCCGCCCGTCCCGCGACAACTTTCGATTGCCTTCGTCCCCGGTCTTTGACGGCTCGCCTCCCGCGGAGTCCGTTTCACGATTCGCCGCCGACCCGGTGCCGCACGGCGTTCCCTCAAATTCGTCGTCCGTTTCCGTTGCGCCGTCGCCCGCCGTCACGCCGGCGCCTGCTGCGCGAGACTCGTCGTATCGACGCGCACACCCGCGCCCATCGTGCTCGACACGCTGATCTTCTTCAGGTAGATGCCCTTCGTGCCCTGCGGCCGCGCCTTGTTCAGCGCCTCGATCAGCGCGAGCAGGTTGGTCTTCAGCTGATCCGGCGCGAACGACGCCCGGCCGATCGTGCACTGGACGATGCCGCCCTTGTCGGTGCGGTACTGGACCTGGCCCGCGCGCGCGTTCTTCACGGCAGTGGTCACGTCCGGCGTCACCGTGCCGACCTTCGGGTTCGGCATCAGTCCGCGCGGGCCGAGGATCTGGCCCAGCTGGCCGACGACCTTCATGGCATCGGGCGTCGCGATCACGACGTCGAAGTCCATGAATCCTTCCTTGACCTTCGCCGCCAGGTCGTCGAAACCGACGATGTCGGCGCCGGCATCCTGCGCCGCCTTCGCCTTGTCGCCCTGCGCGAACACCGCGATGCGCACCTTCTTGCCGGTGCCGGCGGGCAGCACGACCGAGCCGCGCACCGTCTGGTCGGACTTCTTCGCGTCGACGCCGAGATTGACCGCGACGTCGACCGACTCGTCGAACTTGGCGACGGCCGTCGCCTTGACGAGCTGCAGCGCCTCGTCGACCGGGTAGGCCTTGCCGTGGTCCACTTTCGCGCGGACGGTCTGCATGCGCTTCGACAGCTTGGGGACCTTCTGCTGGGTGGCCATGATCACTTCACCCCTTCGACGGTGATGCCCATGCTGCGCGCGCTGCCGGCGATGGTGCGGACCGCGGCATCCATGTCGGCGGCGGTGAGATCCGGCATCTTCGTCTTCGCGATCTCCTCGGCCTGCGCGCGGGTGAGCTTGCCGACCTTGTCGGTGTGCGGCTTCTGGCTGCCCTTCTCGACCTTCGCCGCCTTCTTGATGAGCACGGTGGCCGGCGGAGTCTTCATGATGAACGTGAAGCTCTTGTCGGCATACGCCGTGATCACGACCGGGATCGGCAGGCCCGGTTCGACCTTCTGCGTCTGCGCGTTGAAGGCCTTGCAGAATTCCATGATGTTGAGGCCGCGCTGTCCGAGCGCCGGGCCGATCGGCGGGCTGGGATTCGCCTTGCCCGCCGGCACCTGCAGCTTGATGAAGCCGACGATTTTCTTCGCCATTGCATTTCTCCTGTTGGGTCCGAGCGGGCGCCTGACGCCCTCCCCGGTTCAACCACTGACTACGCTTTTTCCACCTGCGAAAAATCCAGCTCCACCGGCGTCGAGCGGCCGAAGATCGTGACCGAGACGCGCAGCTTGCTCTTCTCGTAATTCACGTCCTCCACATTGCCGTGGAAGTCGGTGAACGGCCCTTCCTTGACGCGCACGGCCTCGCCCATTTCGAAGAGCACCTTCGGCCGCGGCTTCTCGACGCCCTCCTGCACCTGCCGCAGGATCGCGTCCACTTCCTTCTGCGTGATCGGCGTCGGCTTGTTCGCCGTGCCGCCCACGAAACCCGTGACCTTCGGCGTGCTCTTCACGAGGTGCCAGGAGTCGTCGGTCATTTCCATCTCGACCAGCACGTAGCCCGGAAAGAACTTGCGCTCGCTGATCGCCTTCTGCCCGGCCTTCATCTCGACGACTTCCTCGACCGGCACCAGGATCTTGCCGAACTGCTCGGCGATGTCCGAGCGCTTGATGCGCTCGACGAGAGCACGCTGGACGCTCTTCTCGAAGCCGGAGTAGGCGTGGACGACGAACCACTTCTTGTTCATCACTCGCCCCGCCCGGTCAGAAGCTTCACGATCCAAGCCAGCGTCGTGTCGATGGAGAAAAGGAACAGCGCCATGATCATCACGAAGACGAACACGATCCCCGTCGTCTGCATCGTTTCCTTGCGCGTCGGCCACGACACGCGACCCGCTTCCTGCCAGGCTTCCTGCGCGAAGGCGAAGAACTCCTTGCCGGGCGTGGACAGCCACGCGACGCCGCCGGCGGCGACGAGTCCGCCCATGACCATCAGCACGCGGAGCACCAGCGCGGTCTCGGCGAAGTAGTAGTACGCGGCGACGCCGCCGACCACGCACGCCACCGCCAGGGCAATCTTGATGTTGTCGACCATATCCTAGGTTCTCGAAGTGCTGCCGCCTGCCACCGGATGCTGGCAGGCCAGGAGGGAATCGAACCCCCAACCTGCGGTTTTGGAGACCGCCGCTCTGCCAATTGAGCTACTGGCCTAATCGATATTCGTCCGCAAGTGAAAATCTGCTTTCGGCCGGCTCGTCTTCCGCCGAAGTGCGGGCAAGCCCGTCACGTCGGCGCGGTAACTTTCCGCTACTCGATGACTTTGGCGACGACGCCGGCACCCACCGTCCGGCCGCCCTCGCGGATCGCAAACCGCAACCCCTCCTCCATCGCGATCGGCGCAATCAGCGTCACCGTCATCCCGATGTTGTCCCCAGGCATCACCATCTCCGTGCCCTCCGGCAGCACGCAGCTCCCCGTCACGTCCGTCGTCCGGAAATAAAACTGCGGCCGGTACCCCGGAAAGAACGGCGTGTGCCGACCCCCCTCCTCCTTCGACAGCACGTACACCTCGCAGCTGAACTTCGTGTGCGGCGTGATCGAGCCCGGCTTCGCCAACACCTGCCCCGCTCCACCTCCTCCCGCTTCGTGCCCCGCAGCAGCACCCCCACGTTGTCCCCCGCCTGCCCCTGGTCCAGCAGCTTCCGGAACATCTCCACCCCCGTGCACACCGTCTTCAGCGTCGGCTTCAACCCCACAATCTCCAGCTCGTCACCCACCTTCACAATCCCCCGCTCCACCCGTCCCGTCACCACCGTCCCCCGACCCGAGATCGAGAACACGTCCTCCACCGGCATCAGAAACGGCCCGTCAATCAGCCGCGTCGGCTGCGGTATGTAACTGTCCAGCGCCTCCGCCAGCTTGAAAATCGACCCCGCCCCCAGCTCGCTCGTGTCCCCCTCCAGCGCCATCTTCGCACTGCCAATCACGATCGGCGTCTTGTCCCCAGGAAACTGGTACTTCGCTCAACAGCTCCCGCACCTCCAGCTCCACCAGCTCCAGGAGCTCCTTGTCGTCCACCATGTCCGCCTTGTTCATGTACACCACGATGTACGGCACCCCCACCTGCCGCGCCAGCAGAATGTGCTCCCGCGTCTGCGGCATCGGCCCGTCCGCCGCACTCACCACCAGAATCGCCCCGTCCATCTGCGCCGCACCCGTGATCATGTTCTTGATGTAGTCCGCGTGCCCCGGACAGTCCACGTGCGCGTAGTGCCGCTTCTCCGTCTCGTACTCCACGTGCGCCGTGTTGATCGTGATCCCCCGCGCCTTCTCCTCCGGCGCATTGTCAATCTGGTCGTACGCCTTCACCTCCCCACCGTACTTCTTCGACAGCACCAGCGTCATCGCCGCCGTCAACGTCGTCTTCCCGTGATCCACGTGACCAATCGTCCCCACGTTCACGTGCGGCTTCGTCCGCTCAAATTTGGCCTTGCCCATTTTTAAGACTCCTTCAGACGTCGTTGCCTTAGATGCGGTTCGGTCGAAAAATGCCGTCGAATTCGTGGTGCCCATGGAGCGGATCGAACGCTCGACCTCTCCCTTACCAAGGGAGTGCTCTACCACTGAGCTACATGGGCCGCTTGTCCGCTGCCAACCGTTGCCGGCGCAACCCGCGACGAGCCCTGCAGTTTTGCGTACTCCCTTTTCGAAACCAGATCCCTTGGAGCGGGTGAAGGGAATCGAACCCTCGTCGTAAGCTTGGAAGGCTTCTGCTCTACCATTGAGCTACACCCGCGCGTCGGACGACAGAGCCAGGACCATTCGCAACACGGCGCCGCACGCCCGAATCGATCCCCTGGTCTCCCTCAGCCTCGATCAATGATTGGTGGAGGGGGAAGGATTCGAACCTTCGAAGGCAGAGCCGACAGATTTACAGTCTGTTCCCTTTGACCGCTCGGGAACCCCTCCGACGAAACACGCAATGGTAGCAATTTCCGTTCCCATGGTCAAACACCTTGCCGGACGCCGCCGCCGTGCATTTGCCGAGGCCGGGTCCGGCATCCCGAATCATTGACCAAGGCATTGCTCGCAAAACGATAAAAGCGGCGATACCGCGCCCGCGTAGGTCGCCCTGGAAAGAGGGCGCCCGACGTCGAAACCTCGCGCGGCAGAGCAAGGAGACATCACCGCAACCCGCGGCGACGGCGATTGATTAGAATGAGCGATGCTCGCGCCTTGATCGCTCACGGCTCGACCTGCCTACGGCTCGACCTAATTATGACCCCCGGATTCGTTTCGCCTCTCGATCAGTCCTGGGAGGGCCCGGCGTTCGCGCACCAACTCCAGCGGCCGACGTCGTTCTGCCGCCTGATCCGTTTCGACGAGCGCGGTATCTTCGATTGCAACGGGCTCCCGGGCACGTGGCCATTGTTCACCGTCGATTGATATGAACGACACCCAAGCGCGGGCCAGCGCCTCGTCCACCTGGATCTCGATGATCCACGTCATTGTCGGCGCCGGCTCGGCCGGCTGCGTGCTCGCCAACCGGCTGACCGCCGATCCGGCGACCACGCGTCCTGGTGATCGAGGCCGGCGCGCAGACCGCTATCCCTGGATCCACATCCCGGCCGGCTACCGCAACATCTACAACCCGGGTACACCTGGCAGTTCGAGACCGAGCCGGTGCCGGGGCTGAACGGGCGCCGCATCTAGTGGCCGCGCGGAAAGTGCTCGGCGGCTCCTCCTCGATCAACGGGCTCATCTACATCCGCGGCCAGCGCCAGGATTTCGACTATTGGCGCCAGCTCGGCAATGTCGGCTGGTCCTATGACGATGTCTTGCCGTATTTCCGCCGCACCGAGAACCAGGAGCGCGGCGCCGACGATTTTCACGGCGGCGGGCGGCCCGCTCGACATCTCCGACCTGCGTGCGCCGCACGAACTGCACGACGCCTTTATCGCGGGCGCGCAGGAGGCCGGCTTCCCGGCCAACCCCGATTTCAACGGCGCCGAGCAGGAGGGCGTCGGCAACTACCAGCTCGACCGTGCGCGGGATGCGCCGGTGCAGCGCGGCGATCGCCTATCTGCGCCCGGCGATGAAGCGCCCCAACCTGACGGTCGAGATCCGCGCCTTCGCCCATCGGGTATTGTTCGACGGCAAGCGCGCGGTCGGCCTCGAATATCGCGCAGAACGGCGCGATCCGCCGGGTCGCGCGCGCGGCGCGAGGTGCTGCTCGCCGGCGGGTCGCTCTTGTCGCCGCAGCTGCTGCAGCTGTCCGGGGTCGGGCCGGGCGAACTGTTGCGCGAGCACGGCATCGAGGTGGTGCACGAGCTGCCCGGGGTCGGCGACAATCTGCAGGACCACCTGCAGGCGCGCGTGATCTTCGCTGCGCGAAGCCCATCACGACCAACGACCAGCTGAACTCGTGGGTGCGGCACGCTGGGCGATGGGCGTGCATGTGTCGCTGCACGCAGACGGTGCAGCTGGCGATCGGGCATCAACCAGGGCGGCATGCTTCATGCGCGGGCTGCGCGACGACCCCGGCCGTCCGCTGGCGACCGCGCCCGACGTCCAGTTCCACCTCGCGACGCTGTCGGCCGACATGGCCGGCGGCACCCGTGCATACGTTCTCCGGCTTCACGCTTCGGTGTGCCAGTTGCGCCCGAATCGCGCGGCCACGTGCGCATCAGAGCGCCCGACCCGTTCGAGCGCCCGCGATGCAGCCGAACTACCTCTCGGCGCCCGACGACCGCGCCCCGATATCCGCGGCGTCAGGCCCGCGCGGAAGCTCGCCGCGACGAGCGCACTGCACCCTACGTGCCGGCGAGTACCGCCCCGGCCGGACGCGACCACCGACGAGGCGATCCTCGAGTTCGTGCGCGACAAGGGCGCGACGATCTTCCATCCGGTGGGACCTGCCGCATGGGTTCTGCCGCAGAGCCGCTGGCGGTCGTCGACACCGACTTGAATGTGCACGGAATCGCCGGATTGCGCGTCGTCGACTGCAGCATCATGCCGACACTAGTATCGGGCAATACGAATGCGGCGGTCATCATGATCGCCGAGAAGGCCGCCGATCTCGTCCTCGCCGCCGCGCGCTGACGCGACGCGTTTTAAGGAGTCGACCATGCCCTGCTGCCATG
>CAWGKT010000003.1:0-253475 GCA_963823215.1 uncultured beta proteobacterium | reverse complement strand
CCGTAGTTCTCGCGGACGAGGTCTTCGAGCGCCTCCACGGCGGCCTCGTTCTTGGCGACGCCGCCGGTGAACGTGAACTCGTTGCGGATGCCGCCCGAGCGCGCCAGAATCGACATCGCGCGCAGGATGATCGCGCGGTGCAGGCCGGCCATGATGTCCTCGCGCCTGTCGCCCAGCGACAGGCGGTCGCGCAACTCGGCCCCGGCGAATACCGTGCACGTCGAATTGATGCGGATGGTTTTGGTCGACTCGATCGCCATCGGCCCCAGCTCGTGCAGGCCGCATGTTCATCTCGTCGGCGATGTAGCCGAGGTAGCGTCCGCAGCCCGCCGCGCAGCGGTCGTTCATCTGGAAGCTCTCGACGATGCCGGCGGGGTCCACCTGGATCGCCTTGGTGTCCTGCCCGCCGATGTCGAGCACGGTCGCGGTGCCGGGATACATCACGTGCGCGCCGAGCCCATGGCACAGGATCTCGGAGCGGACGTGCTCCTTCGAGAACGGCAGCCGCGCCCGCCCGTAGCCGGTGCCCACGACGTAGGTCTCCTCCATGTCGGTGTCGAGGATGCCCTTGATCGGCGCTTCGACCTGGCCGCGACGGCTTGCGGTGTCGGGCAGCTCGACGAACGTGCGTTCCAGCGCGGCCAGCAGATGCCGCTTGATCGAGTCGCCGTAGACGCGGTTCTCGACCTCGATGATCGAGCGGTCGAACACGTTGAGCAGGAAGTCGTAGCGGATGGCCGCTTCCTTGGCGACCACTTCCCCCGTCGCGAGGTACTGGCTCCCCGCGATGTCGCGGAAGAAATCCGACTTGCGCTTGGCCCCCGGCGCGAACAGCGTCGGCGCTTCCGCCGTGAGCCGCCTGAACACCTCGGTCAGCGCTTCACCGACCGCTTTCGTGGCGTCGCCGAACTTGGCCGTCGCGACGCTGCGCTGGCAGGTCGCTTCCAGATCGCCGAGCTGCTCCAGGTACTGCTCCGAGCGGAAATCGCGCTCGAGCTGGCCGAGGAAGCCGTCGAGCGCGCCATTGAGCGCGCCCGTGCTCGCGAGTGCCTGCCGGAACAGGAAGAAGCGGCCGTTGACGAGCGCCTCCTGCTTGGCGATTGCCGCCGCGGTGTCGTAGTTCGAGCGCGAGTTCGTGATGCCGCGCCCGAGCACGTTGCAGGTTCTCGTCCATGACCACCGCCTTGGTGGTCGTGGAGCCGAGATCGATGCCGATGAAGCAGCGCATGCGCATTCCCCGTCAGTGTGCGGCGGCGGCGGCCACGCGTTTGGCGTTGACCATCTGGAAGTAGCTCTCCAGCCGGTTCTTGACGTTGGCCGCCGAAAAGTAGCGCGGGTCCACCAGGTCGGTCTCGATGAACGCCGCGGGCTTGCCCGTGCGCTTCTCCACTTCGCGCAGGATCAGCAGTTGCCCGGCCGAGAAGCTGTTGCAGCTCTTGATCGAGTTGATCAGCAGGCCGTCCGCCTGGTACTCGTCGATGTACTTGCAGATCATGTCGACGCGCGACGGCAGGTTGAGGTTCGTGTAGCAGCCGAGGCAATAGTCGGCGAGCGATTCCAGCGGGTGGTCCGGATCGTGGCGGAAGCCGAAGTCGTAGACGCCGCCGACCTTCGAATACGTCGACGCGACGCACGACCGCGCCCTCGTCGTAGAACATCTTCCAGAAGTCGCGGAAACTGGTCCAGTTCGGCGGGCCCTCGACGACCAGCCGGTACTTCTCCTCGCCCATCTCGCCGTCCGGCGTGATCGGACCCTTGCCTTCGCGCACGCGCTGCTCGATCTCGCCGCGCAGCACCCGGTAATACTCGGTCGCCTCGGGCATGCCGCGAAACGCGGTGAAGATCGGCCCGATGTAGTAGACGGCGCCGAAATAGCCGTCGATCGGCGACGGGCGGTTCTTCGCCGATTGCAGCACCGCGACGAGATCCTCCTCCGCCTTCTGCCGACTCCCGCATGTACTGGCGCAGCCGGTCGATGTCGAATTTCGACGCCCGAGATGCGCTCGAGCGTCGGGATGACGGTCTCCTTCAGCTGCTTCACCACGTATTCGCGCATGTTCGGCGCGATCCTGCCTTCGCCCTGGTAGGGAACGTGCAGCATCACGGTCTCGCAGCCGTACTTGTGGCGTATCAGCTCGAACCACTTCATGAACGTGAAGCAGCCGGTGTACGAGAGCAGCAGGATGTCGGGTTTCGGCAGGACCTCGCCCGTGGGGCCGATCTCGCCGCCCATCATCATTCCGAGGTCGGCCTTCACGTAGGTGCAGACGTCCTCGGACTGGCCGTCGCGCTCGGCGTCCATGATCATCTTGCCGGACTTCTTGCGCAGGCCGTTCTGCAGCGCGTTGGTCTCGGGCAGGCTCCGCGCGAAGTCGAAGCACATCAGGAGCTCGTTGAGGTTGCCCGGCACGAAGGTCGCCGACACCTTGCGCCCCGCCTGGTGCGCGGTCGCGAGGTCGTGGTAGTTGCTGTTGATCATCTCCTTCTGCAGCCACATCGCGTCCTCCTTCTGGACGTTCTGTGGCTTCTTATTGCTGGCGGGCATTGCGGCGGTGGTATTCATGCGGCGCTCCAAAGCTTGATCGAATCGGCGAAGGTGCCGGCCTGCTCGCGGATCGGCGCCATCTGGCCGGTGTTCTCGGCGTACTTGAACGCGGTGTGCGGCACGCCGTGCTTGCCCAGCACGTCCTGCAGCATCGGCCGCTCGAGCAGCGCCGGGTCGCAGAACGACGGCGCCGCGAAGATCACGCCCTCGGCACCGCGCGTCTTGACCTGCTGCAGCAGGAACACGCCCTTCTCCTCGCGCGTCGTCTCGTACTTCGCCGCGGTGGTCGCCGAGCGGTGCAGGAACGCCTTCGACAGCTCCTCGAGCGGGTTGCCGTCCGCGGGCACGTCGTCCAGCAGCCAGCGCGTCACCAGCATGAAGTCGTCGTCGACGATGTAGCAGCCAGACATCTCGATCGACTTGATCAGCGCCAGCGGCGGCTGCTCGCAGAAGGCGCCCGTCAACACGACGCGCGCGTTGTCGCGCTTCGGCCGTGCCACCGCGTCGGCAGCCGCGATGTAGTCGCGCACGAGCTGCGTGTGCTCCTCCACTGGCAGCACCATGCCGGCGCGCAGCACCAGGTAGACCTCGGACGTCGGCGCCTGCCAGGGCTTCGCGGCGCGGTAGGCGTACAGGTCGCGCACCGCCGCGCGATTGGCGTTGAACACGCGGATCGACGCATTGAGCTCGGCGTCAGTGACCGGCGCGCCACGCAGTCTTCCGAGGTCGTCGCGCAGCACGCCGAGCTCCGCGATGTAGAACGTGCCGCCGATGGCATCGACGTAGTTCTGCGGCACGTCGAAATACTTCACGTACTTGTCCTTGAACAGCAGCTGCCACATGCCGGACAGATTGCGGATCACGTCGCAGATCGACGGGAACAGCACTCCGTCGAGGCAGTCGAGCCGGCCGGTCAGCCCGAGCTCGATCGTCGAGCGCGGAATGCGGCAGATGTAGCTCTGGTAATAGGCGTCACCCTGGATCACCTCGAGCTGGTCGCCGCCGCCAAGTATCCCGACGGAGAGCATCCCCGCCGCATGGATCAGCTCGCGCGGCACGTACACGGGCAGATAGCCGATCGCCTTGCGGCCGGGCGTCTTCGACTTCCATTCCTTGACGGCGTTGAGATCGAGGTCATCGAACAGCGCCTGGCAGCGCTCGACAATCGGCAGGGCGGGCGAAAGCGCGGGCATCAGCGGTGCTCCCAGTGCGGCTTGCGTTTGGCGAGGAATGCGACCAGGCCTTCATTGGCGTCGCGCGTCTGCATCAGCCGATCGACGTAGAGCCGCTCGACCTCGGCCAGGCGGTGACGCACGTCGCGGATCATGGCGCCGCGTGCCGCGGCGAGCGCGCACCCGAGTGAAGCAGCGCTCTTGTTCGCCAGATGCTGCTCGAAGTATGCGAGTGCCGCGGCTTCCGGATCGGCGGCGACGAACTGCACGAGGCCCAGCGCCTTCGCCTCGTCGCCGCTCACCGAGCGACCGGAGAACAGCAGGTCCTCCGCCGCCTGTTGCCCAACGCGGTACGGCAGCATGCACGATGCGGCCGGGGCGAAGACGCCAAGCTTCATCTCCGGCTGGCCGAGCTGCGCGTCCGGCGCCGCGAAGAGCGGGCCACCCGCGAGCGCGACTTCCAGTCCGCCGCCGAGACACTGGCCACGGACGGCAACCAGGATTGGCGCCGGAAACTCGAGCATCGCCAGGATCAGCGCATGCAGCGACGCCAGCATCGCCGCACACTGGTCGGGCAGATGCTCCTCGACGCTCGCACCGAAGCTGAAATGGGGACCCTCGGCGCCAAGCAGCACGCCGCGCAGACCCGGATGCCCGCGATACGCGACGAACGCCCCGTGCAGCGCCGCGATCATCAAGGCATCGATAAGATTGGCCTTCGGCCGCGCGAGCGTGAGGCGCAGCAGCGCGCCGTCGCCCTCGATCCGATCGTGCAGCGGAGACTCGGCAGCCACGCGCTACCTCTTGCCCTTGTTCTTCGGCTGGATCGAATCGTGCAGCGGACCCACCCAGCTCTCGCCGGCCGCGAGCTTCTGGCGCAGCAGCACGAAGTCCGCTTCGCGATCTTCCTTCGTGCCGTCGTTGAAAGCGATGAAGCCGGATCGCGCCTCGGTCATCATGTTGAGTGCAAGCCATGCGCGCGAGTCTTCCCGGTTGCGGTTCCACGCCTCGAGCTTGGGCTTGCGCAACTCCTCGAGCGTCTTGGTCGTGCAGTCGGGAAACGTCAGCAGCATCTTCGCGCAGAGCTCGTCGACCTTGGCGTCGAGCAGCGACAGATCCACGACCCCGCGCGCGAGCAGCGCCTTGCCCTCCTTCAGCGCGTCGCCGGCCTTCGGCTCGCCGAGCACGAAGCGCCCGTACGCGTCCGTCATCCGCTGCGTCTCGACGAGCGGATTGGCGACCCACTGGCCGTCGACCTTCAGCGCCGGCACGATGTCGGTCAGGATGCCCATCCCGTATGCCTTGTGCGCCGAGAACGGCTCGCACAGCACGCACGCGGCCATCGCGCGCTCGCTGCCCGACATCAGCGGCAGAAAGTCGGTCGCGCCTCCGATCGGCGCCGAGCCGTGCTTCGGTCCGGCCTGCCCGAACCGCGCGAGGTCCTGCGCCACGGAGAAGTCGCAGGCCATGCCGATCTCCTGGCCGCCGCCGATGCGCATCCCGTTGACGCGGCAGATCACCGGTTTGTCGCAGGCGAGGATCGCGCTGACCATGTCGTTGAACAGGCGCATGTACTGCCGGTATTCCTGCGGGTGGCCCGCGTAGTACTCGGCGTATTCCTTGGTGTTGCCGCCGGTGCAGAACGCACGGTCGCCGGCGCCGGTGAACACGACGCAGTTGACGTCACGCGCGTTCGATGCGGCGCGGAAGGCGAGTATCACGCCCTTCACCATGTCGGTCGTGTACGAGTTGAACTGCGCCGGGTTGTCCAGCGTGATCCACGCGTTGTAGAGGCCGGCCGCGGGCTTGCCGTCCGGAGACTTCGCCGGCCGCTTCTCGTAGCGGACTCCGGGCTTCGAGATGTCGTCGACGAGATCGTGGTTCTTGAAATCGCGCACCGGGTCGAGGGCGTCGGGAGCATTCATTCGGGTATTCCTCAGGAGGCGGGAACGAGCACCGCGCGTTTCTTGATCGTGTGGGCGTGCACCGCGGCGAACACGCCGTTGATGTCGTCGAGCGGATGCGCTTCGACGAACGGCTTCAACGCGACCTTGCCGTCGAGCACGAGGTCGAGCGCCGCCGGATAGAACTCGGGCGGGCACCCCCAGTTGCCGATCGCGCGCGCATCGAACGCCATCAGGTTGGAGAGCCGGACCTCGACCTTGTCCATCGTGAACCCGACCACGGACAGCGTCGCGCCGTGCACGAGCAGGCCGTACGCGGTTAGCTGCCCGGCCGCCGTGCCGGAACACTCGAAGATGAGCCACTCGGTCGAGCGCAGCCCGTTCTCCTTCGCGAACGCGCCGATCGCCGCCTTCATCGCCCTGCCGTCGTGCGCGCGGGCGTCGAGCGTCAGCGCCGCGCCGTGGAGCGAGATCGCCTCGAGCTTGGCGGGATCGACGTCGATCGCGACGACCGCCGCGCCGAATGCCCGCGCGATCTGCACGCAGTAGCCGCCGACCCCGCCGGCGCCCACGACGATCGCGAGCGCGCCCGGAGCGACACCCGCGCGGCGCACCGCCTGGTACGGCGTGGTCAGCGCGTCGGCGACGATGGAAACCTCGGCCAGAGTGAGGCCGGCCCGCGCGAGGCGCTCCTCGTCGACCTCGCACAGCCCGCGTCCCGGGACGACCACGTGCGTGGCAAAGCCGCCCTGGACATCGTTGCCCGGCATCTTCTGCCGCCGGCAGATCGGCGCCAGGCCGCGCCGGCAGAGATCGCACTCGCCGCAGGGGAGGACGGCCGGAATGATGACGGCCTTGCCGAGCCATGCCTCGGTGCCGGTGCCGGCGGCGACCACATGGCCGCTGATCTCGTGACCGAGTGCCAGCGGCAGCGGCGCGTTGGTGCGCACGCCGTCGTAGTAGTAGCCGAGGTCGGTGTGGCAGACGCCGCAACCCGCGACCGCCACGGTAACCTCGCCGGCGCCTGGCTCGGCGTTGAACGCCGCGCGCTCCAGCGGCGCGTTGGGCGCCGTCATCAGCCAGCGGTGCGCTTCGATGCCCATCGTGGTCTTTCCCCCTAGCGTGCGGCGCCTGCCGGAGCCCGCGCGAACCTCGCGCCTGGACTTGACTGCCCGCCGGCCCGGGCCTATTCTGGTATTACAGTACCGCAATACCGGTTTTGCTGCAAAACATGATGCGGCAGCCGTGTTGAGGCCGCTTTGATCTGCATCAACTGCAACGGGGCGCCGACCCGATCTACTGCGCTCCATCGGGCAATGGCAATGGGTTGAGGTGCGTGACCCGAGCCGGAAGTGCGAAGGAGAATCGACAGGTGCATGCCAGAGCGGGCAGCAGCAGGCGAGCGCCGCGCGCCGCGAGCATCTCTGTCGCGCTCGCCGGCAGTGGCGGCAGCGGCGTGATGACGGCGGGAACGCTGCTGCTCAACGCCGCGGCGAAGGCGGGCCTCTATGGCCTCATGGTGCGCACAAGCGGTCCGCAGATACGCGGCGGCGAGGCGGCGGCGCTGGTGCGCCTCGGCGAGGCACCCACGCACGGCCTCGACGACCGGTTCGACCTGCTGCTCGCGATCGACTGGCAAAACGTGCATCGCTTCGCCGACGAGATTCCGCTCACCGCGACAAGCGCGATCGTCGGCGATGCCGACGGCGGCGACGCGCCCGACGTGTTTCGTGGCAGCGGCGCGCGCTACTTTCCGGTGCCGTTCAAGAAGACGGCCAAAGCCATCGCGGGGAGCTGGGCCAACATGGTGGCGCTGGGCGTGGCCGGAGCGCTCGCGGGCATTCCGGAAGACGTGCTGACGGCTGTGCTGCGCGACACGTGGAAGCGATCGGCCGAGTCGCTCGGGGCCAACTTCGCCGCGATCCGCGCCGGCATTGCCGCCGCTGAGGGCATCGACGGCATGCCGCGGCTGACAGCGCAGCGCAAGGCAGTCCAGCGTCGCTGGTTCATCAGCGGCAACGAGGCCGCAGGCTACGGCGCGATCCGTGGCGGTGTGCGCTTCGTCGCCGCGTACCCGATCACGCCCGCGACCGAGATGCTGGAATGGATGGCCCCGGCGCTCGCCAAGGTCGGCGGCACGCTGCTGCAGGCGGAAGACGAGCTCGCGTCGATCAACATGATCGTCGGCGCGTCGTACGGCGGCGTGCCCTCGCTCACCGCAACGGCGGGTCCGGGCCTCGCGTTGATGATCGAGGGCATCGGACTCGCGGTCGGCGCCGAAGTGCCCGTCGTCGTCGTCGACGTGATGCGCGGCGGCCCCTCCACCGGCATCCCGGCAAAAAGCGAGCAGAGCGATCTGGCGCTCGCGGTCAGCGGACTCTCGGGCGATGCGCCGCGGCTCGTGCTCGCGCCGAACTCGATCGCCGATTGCCTCGCCACCACCCAATGGGCGGTCGAGTTAGCGGAAGGGCTGCAGGCACCCGCGATCGTCCTGTCGGACCAGTTCATGGGACAGTCGCGCGCGATCATCGACCGTCCCGCCGACGCGGCCCGTCACGGCGAGCGCCTGACCGCCGCGGCCAACGCCGCCGACTACAAGCGCTATCGCGATACCGAATCCGGGATTTCGCCGATGGCCATTCCGGGTACGCCCGGCGTTGCCTACACGGCCGACGGACTCGAGCACACCGAGGCCGGCATTCCCAGCAGCCAGTCGCGCGACCATGCCACGCAGCTCGACAAGCGCCTTCGGAAGCTCGCCCGGCACGACTATGGCCGATTCTGGGCCGACATCGAAGGCGACGGCGACGCCGCCGTGATCACGTTCGGCTCGAGCACGGCGGCCGTGCGCGAGGCCGTCGCGCGCGTCGCCGACGCCGGGGTCGCCGTGCGACTGATCGCGCTGCGGTTGCTCGCACCCGCGCAGCCGGAGCAGTTCGCGGCCGCGCTCGACGGCGTTGCGCAGGTGCTCGTCGTCGAGCAGAACCACGGCGCGCAGCTCTACCGCTATCTGCGCTCGATGTACGACCTGCCCGGCAAGCCCCAGAGCTTGCACCGGCCCGGTCCGCTGCCGCTGCGGCCTGGCGAACTCGCCGATGCCATAATCGCCTGGAGACGCGGATGAAGGAAGCTGCCACGCGCGCACCGCTGACCGCGCAAAATTACAAGTCGAGCTACAAGCCGATCTGGTGCCCCGGCTGCGGCGACTACTCGGTCCTGAGTTCGGTCACGAAGGCGCTGGCGATGGTGCAGGTGCCGCCCGAGAACGTCGTCGTCGTTTCGGGCATAGGCTGCTCGTCGCGCATCCCCGCCTACACGACCTGCTACGGATTCCACGGCGTGCACGGCCGCGCCCTCGCAGCGGCGACCGGACTCAAGGTCGCGCGGCCCGAGCTCACCGTGCTGGTCGCCGGCGGCGACGGCGACGGCTATTCGATTGGCGGCAACCACTTCCTGCACGCGTGCCGGCGCAATGTCGACCTGACCTACATCGTGATGGACAACCATGTCTACGGGATGACCAAAGGCCAGCCCTCGCCCACCACCGAGCCCGACTGGGATTCGAAGCTCGCACCCGGAGGCACGGGAGTGCGCTCGTTCCATCCGCTCGTCATCGCTCTCGCGTCGGGCGCCAACTTCGTTGCCCGTGCGTTCTCGGGCGATCCGAACGGCACCGCCGCGATCATCGCGCAGGCGATCCGCCATCCGGGCTTCTCGTTCATCGAAGTGCTGTCGCCGTGCGTCACGTTCCGTCCCGACCAGCGCGAGTGGAAGGAGATGGCGCATCCGGCGCCAGTGACGGCAACCGACGATCCGGCGCGCGCT
Organism: uncultured beta proteobacterium; assembly: GCA_963823215.1. Classification (GTDB taxonomy): domain Bacteria; phylum Pseudomonadota; class Gammaproteobacteria; order Burkholderiales; family Casimicrobiaceae; genus CAIWHR01. The sequence goes on along the minus strand of CAWGKT010000003.1, from coordinate 244,029 downwards.
GCGCGGCGGATCATGACCGACGACGGCTTCAACATCGGCGTGCTCTATGCCGGCAAACGCAAACCATACGCAGCGGTAACCGGCAAACCAAGAGCAACGGTCGCCGACCTCGAAGCGGAGTTCGAGCAATGAGCCCCAGGACCCGTTCCACGGGTGCCGCAAAGACGAAGTCCGCGAAGTCCGCGCCGACGATGCGCGCGAAGCCGAAAGCGGCGAAGAAGGCGGCATCCTCGGCCAAACCGCCGCGCAACGCCAGGGTCGCCGTCACGGCTCCGCGCACGCTCTACGAATTCATGCGCGAGGCGCTGGTGATGGAGCTCGATGCTGCACAGCGCTACACGGAGTTCGCCGACGCGATGGAGACCCACAACAACCTCGAGGTCGCGGCGCTGTTCCGCAAAATGGCTCGCATCGAGGACAAACATGCCGAGCAGATCATGGCCGAAATGGGCTGGACGGCAATGCCGCCACCTGCGGCCGGCGCATCGCGGGCGGGTTTCGAGGCGCCCGAGACCGCGCCTGGCGACGAGGTGCATTACCTGATGCAGCCCTACCACGCACTGGAACTGGCGCTCGTCAACGAGCAGCGGGCCGAGCGGTTCTTCGCACGGCTCGCGCGCGCCGCCACCAACGCCACGGTGCGCAAGGCAGCGCGCGAGCTGCAGGCGGAGGAACGCGAGCACGTCGAGCTCGTCCGCGCGTGGATGAAGAGAGTGCCCAGGCCGGACGCCGACTGGGCGAACGATCCGGATCCGCCGGCCTACACCGACTAGGGCGTGTTAACACTAACGGTCATGTTTGTGAGATACTGCGTGGATGGAAATCACCGAAGCGCAGTACCGCCTGATCGAGCACTGTTTGCCGACTCAGCGCGGCAACGTGAGCCTGTCCAATCTGCGGGTGCTGAATGCGATTCTCTATGTGGCCGAGCAGGGCTGCAAATGGCGCGGTCTCCCCAAGCGATTCGGCAACTGGCACACCATCTACACGCGCATGAATCGCTGGTCGAAGAGCGGCGTCCTGGATCGCGTATTTGCACAACTGCAGCACGATCAGATCGTCCGGATAAAGATCGAGGCGGTGGCCATCGACAGTACGGCCGTCAAGGTGCATCCAGACGGGACCGGGGCTCTAAAAAAACGGCCCTCAAGCCATTGGCAAGTCCCGCGCTGGGTGGACCACCAAGATTCATATGGTTGCCGCGGATGCTCGAACGGCCATAACGTTTGCACTGTCGCCCGGTCAGGCACATGACGCACCCGAGGGTCGCAAGCTGCTCTGCCGTCTCGGCCAAGCCCCCTGGCCAATGCACTTGCTGATGGATCGCGCGTACGAGGGTGACGAGACTCGGCAATTGGCCCTCGACCTTGGGTTCACGCCGGTGGTACCACCCCATCCCAATCGCGTCTCGCCATGGCAGTACAACCACGCTATGTACAAACGTCGCAACGAAATCGAGCGGCTGTTCCGGCGCTTGAAGGGCTTCCGTCGCATCTTCTCCCGGTTCGAGAAACTCGATGTCATGTTCATGGCCTTCATCAACTTCGCACTGATCGCCGATGGACTGCGAATTAGTGTGAACACGCCCTAGTGGACTGTAACAGTCAGATCGGTAGTGAGTATCGCGCCGCAATCGGCCGTCGCGGCGAGGCGCGAGGAGGAGTCATAGTTCGTACTATGGCGACGACGTGCAACAAAGCCGCGGCGGCCGAGGGCAAGCGAGACGCTATCGATATGGCTGTTACAGTTCACTAGGAGAACCCCGATGCAGGTACTTCTTCCCGAGGGCTGGCTGCCGCCGATCGGTTACGCCAACGGCATCGCGGTCGCGGCCGGCCGCATCGTCTTCATCGCGGGGCAGGTCGGCTGGGATGCGGCGCAGAAGTTTCACTCGGTGGACATTGCCCCGCAGTTCGAGCAGGCGCTCGCCAACGTGCTGGCCGTGCTCGCCGAGGCCGGCGGCAAGCCGGAGCACATCTGCCGGATCACCGTCTACTGCTGCGACAAGCCCGCGTACCTCGCGGCGCGGCGCGAGTTGGGGGGAATCTGGCGTCGGCGCATGGGCGCGCACTATCCGGCGATGAGCATGATCTTCGTGTCCGACCTCCTCGACCATCCGGGCAAGATCGAGCTCGAAGCCACCGCGGTGCTGCCGGCCTGAGGCTGCGGCAGCGGGATTGGCGTCTGCGCTACCGGACAAAGCGCGCCAGCTTTGCGCGAAGGTCATCCGGGAACGGCACCGGCCGGTGCGTCTCGAGGGAAAGGTAGACAAGCACGAGTGTCGCGCGTACGCGCACGGCGCCGCCCGTGCCCGCCTCGACGTCAGCGGTCAGCGACGTGTCGCCGATCTTCGTCACCGCCAGCGCGAACGTCAGCCGTTCGCCGATTCGCGACGGCGACAGGAAATCACACTCGAGCCGGCGCACAGGCACGCCGCGCTTCAGCTCGCCGTGCAGGCGCGCGAAATCGATGCCGAGCCCCTGGTCGAACCAGTCCTCGACGAGCTCGTTGATCAGCACGAAGTACTGCGGATAGAACACGATCCCCGCGGGATCACAGTGGTGGAAGCGGATCAGCTTGTCGGTGACGAACGGAGCGGGGGTGGCCATCGGAATGGTTCCTGACTTCAGGTGTCCTGATCGGGACTCGGCATGCCCCTGGACCCAATGAATGCTGACGCGGTCTATCGCGTCGTCACAATCGCCTGCGCGATTATCCACAGGCTGGTCATCGTATAGCAAATCATCAGGGCGACCAACGGCCACTGGCTGCGCAGCGCAACCCGCCGGTCGGAGTGCTCCTGCAATGCGACGCAATGCGCGAGGTGGACCGCCATCACGTGCCCGATCACGATGGCGCCGATCGACAGGTACCAGACGGCGCGCGCGTCGACCAGTCCGACTCTGACGAAATGGTTCCGCGTGCCGAACAGGTCCCAGCCATAACCGAAGGGATCGGAGACAAGAGCTATCAGGTTTTGCCCGGCCATCGCGAGAAACGAGAGATAGTGCGCGAGGTGGAAGGCGATCGCTATGGGTACCAGCGTCAGCACGAACAAGCCCGCGACGCGTGCGGCCGAAACGCGCGCGCCACCGCCCCGGCGCCGGCGAGGTCGAGCGAAAGTGGAATCGGCAGGTCGTAGCGCGCGCCGAAGCCTTGCGCATGCACCTGCCCGGTCGCGACGAAAGCGCAAAGCGCGAGCGTCAGCGCGGCCATCGCGCGACGTGGCGGGCGTGCCAGCGACGTCACGGTGCGTCCGGTCACTCGGGCAGCACTTCAAAATACAGCAGCGTCACCTTGCGGTGTCTTTTCGGCCGCGCTTTCGGGTCGGCGACGGCTCCGAATTCGTGTGCCGTGAACGGGAAGCGACCCGCAACTTTCGCTTCGAAACGAATGGAATCGAGCGTTGCCGCGGACGGGTTCGCACGCAGGTCGGAGCCACGGACATGCAGCGACACAGCCTCGTCGGTGCGAAAGCGCAATACCACGGTCGCGCCGCGCTTGACCCGGAGTGTCGAAGCGCTTCCTTCGATGCGACGATCGCGGATGCTTATCTCGAACTCGCGCGCGGCGGCCGCGCCACAAATCAGGACCACACCCAGGAGAACGATCGCGGCACGTCCCCGGAACGCGCTCGACGCCCACCGTCCGATCGATGATGCCGTGTTCGGCAACCATTGTTGCGCCGCACAGGAAAAGTCCCGAGGGAAAGTCGGCCTGGGCATCCGTTGGACCCTTTACTGACCTGGCATTGAAGCGGATAGTCAACCACTTCGCAAGCTTGGATCTCCGCTTCCGTGCAGGTTTGCGGAGTCCGGCTTCGGTCTCACGATTGCGCCTGGCGTGTCGCCGCGCAATCTCATTTGACGAGGAGATTGCCATGTTCAAGATTGCATCCTCGCTTTGTTTCGCCGCATCGCTCGCGCTGACGCCGTCCGTCGCCTTTGGCGAGATCCTCGCAATGGTCAATTACGAGACCAAGTCGCCGGAGTCGCTGAAGGCGCTCAAGTCCCCGGTGGCGGCCACTGCCCGCAAAGAGGGCATCGCGATCATCGACGTCGATCCGACGTCCAAGAACTTCGGCAAGATCGTGCAGGACATCGCGCTGCCGGGCGACCTCGTCGCGCACCACAACTTCTACAACCGCGACCAGTCCAAAGCCTGCGTCACGGCGCTTGGCAAGGAGGAACTGCGCGTCATCGACATGAAGAGCGAAAAAGTGATCGGCTGCGTCGACACGCTGAAGAACACTGGCTACAACCCGAACAGCATGGTGTTGCTGCCGCGCTGGAACGATCTCGCCGGGCACTGACCCGGCATCCGGGCCGTGGCGGCGGGGCGTCCTGCCTGCTGCCGAAGCGTCGCTCGCGCCAACCTCGGCCGCCATGCAGGTTGACGACACCGAAGTCATCGTCGAAGGCAGTGGTTCCGAGTCCGTGGTCATGATCCACGGCTGGCCCGACACGCACCGCTTGTGGCACGCGCAGGTGGAGGCGCTGAAGGCGACCTGCCGCTGCGTGCGCTTTACGCTGCCGGGCTTCGACTTGGCCAAGCCCGGGCGCGCCTATTCGCTCGACGAGATCGTGGACACGCTGCGCCGCATCGTCGAGCAGACCTGCCCTGGCGAGCGCGTGACGCTGCTCCTGCACGACTGGGGATGCGTATTCGGCTACCAGTTGGCCCACCGCCACCCGCAACTCGTCAAGCGCGTGATCGGCGTGGACATCGGCGACGCCGGCTCGCGGCGCAACCTGGCCGAGCTGTCAATCAAGGCCAAGCTGATCGTGGTGACCTACCAGTGGTGGCTCGCGCTCGCGTGGCGCCTCGGCGGGTCCCTGGGCGACCGCATGGCGCGCTGGATGGCGGGGCTGGCGCGGGCGCCGGCATCGCCGCAGGACATCGGCGCGGCCATGGGCTACCCCTATGCGGTGCGATGGTTCGGCGTCAGGGGCGGCTTCGGGGCGCTACGCCACTTCGATCCCCAGGTGCCAATGCTCTTCTTCTACGGCGAGCGCAAGCCGTTCATGTTCCATTCGACAGCCTGGCGCGAGAAGCTCGCTGCACGGCCCGGCAATCGGGTGATCGGCCTGCCGACCGGACATTGGGTGATGGTGCAGCGGCCGCAGGAGTTCAATGACGCGGTGCTCGCCTGGCTCGCCGAGACGGACGGAGCCAGGTCATGAATGTCAGCCTGCGCGACGTGAAGGCGCTCGTGTTCGATGTGCTCAGCACGCCACCTCGGCGCCCCGGCGCGCGTACCAGCGCCAGGTCCCCACCACGCAGGAGAGGTAGAACGCGCTGAAGAAGAACAGCGCTCCCTGCGGGCTGCCCGTGAGATTGATCGAGGTGCCATAGGCGATCGGGATGAAGAAGCCGCCGAAGGCCGCGACCGCGGAGCTGAAGCCCAGCGTCGCCGCGCCTTCGGTGCTGCCGATGCGGCGGGCGTCGTCGAGCGCCGCCTGATCGCTATGGTCGCGCACCGCCCGTTCGCGCAGCGTGCGGAAGATGATCGGGATCATGCGGAACGTCGAGCCATTGCCGACGCCGGCCGCGATGAACAGGACGATGAACGCCAGCACGAAGCCGAGCAGGCTGCCGCCGCTACCTGCCGTCGGCAGGAAGAACGCCGCGGCCAGCGGCGCAACCGCCATGACCACGAAGATCCAGAACGTGATCATCGCGCCGCCCACGCGGTCGGAGAGCCAGCCGCCGACGGGACGCACCAGCGCCGCCAGGATCGGCCCGATGAACGCGAACTTGAACGCGTCCGCCGCCGGGAACTCGGTGTTGACCAGCATCGGGAAACCGGCTGCCAGGCCGATGAACGAGCCGAAGGTGCCCGTGTAGAGCCAGCTCATGCGCCACTGCTGCTTGTGCCGGATGATCGCCACCTGATCGGCGAAGCCGGCGCGCACCGTGGCGATGTTGTCCATGCCGAACCAGGCGGCGACCACGGAGATGACGATCAGCGGCACCCAGATGAAACCGGCATTCTGTACCCAGATCTGCATCGTCGCGCCCTGATCCACCCGGGTCTGCGCGTCTCCGCCCAGGATCAGCAGCGCGCCGCCGTACATGGCGATGGGGGCGATGAGCTGTGCCAGCCCGACGCCCAGGTTGCCTACGCCGGCATTGGCACCCAGTGCCGTTCCCTGCAACCGCTTCGGATAGAAGAAGCTGATGTTTGCCATGCTGGAGGAAAAGTTGCCCGCGCCCAGCCCGCACAGCAGCGCGATCGCCGCGAACACCGCGTAGTTGGTCGTCGGGTCCTGCACCGCGAAGCCGATCCACAGCGTGGGCAGCAGCAGCATCGTCGTGCTCCACACCGTGAAGTTGCGCCCGCCGAAGATCGGCACGACGAACGAATACAGCGCGCGGAACACGGCGCCGGAGAGCCCCGGCAGCGCCGCCAGCCAGAACAGCTGGTTGGTGCTGAACTTGAACCCGATGTGCGGCAGCTCGACCACGATCACGCTCCACACCACCCAGACCGCGAAAGCCAGCAGCAGCGCGGGCATCGACAGCCAGAGATTGCGGTTGGCGATGCGCCGGCCGGTGGCCGCCCAGAAGGCTTCGTCGTCCGGCCGCCAGTCGACCAGCACGTGGCGGCGCCGGCGACGTGGCTCGATGAGATCGGCGCCGGCCAGCGCCGCGCGCGCCTCCGTGTGCTGCGCCAGGATCCCTTCGCGCTCGTTGCGCTCCGCGACCCACGTCCAGATCATGGTGACGACGATCACGAGGGTCATCAGCATGAAGCAGCTGCTGCGCACCCCGATCACGTCGGCGGCGATGCCGAACATGATCGGTAGCGTGAACCCGCCCAAGCCGCCGATGACGCCGACGATCCCGCCGACCACGCCCATCTGGGTCGGATAGTGGTCGGCGAGGCTGCGATAGACGCTGGCCTTGCCGAAGCCCTGCGCGAGGCCGACGATGAAGATCAGCACCGTGAACAGCGTGACCCCCACCCCGATGTCGACCGCGACGTCGCCCTTGATCGCGTGGACGATCATGGTCGTGGGCGGATAGCTCAGGAGGAACATGCAGGCGAGACTGACCCACATCACCCACCAGGTGACGGTGTTCCCACCCCACTTGTCCGACGCCCATCCGCCCAGCGCGCGGATCGCCCCGGAAGGCAGGTCGAACAGGATGGTCAGGAACGCGGCAGCAGCCAGCGTCAGCCCGTACTGGCCGACGTAGTACTTGGGCAGCCACAGCGCCAGCGCCACGAACGCGCCGAACACGAAGTAGTAGGCGAGCCCGAAACGCCACACCCTGACGTCGAGCAGCGGCAGCAGCTGCTCGCCCAGCGGGACGCGCCGCCTTACGGCCGCGTCCTTGCGGTGCAGCGGATCCTCGGACGTCATGAACCAGAACAGGATCGCCATCACGAGCATGGCGACGGCGTAGACCTTGGGCACCATCCGCCACGACGCCGTGGCCGATGCCGCGATGATCATCGGCGCGATGAACTTGGTGAGCGAGGAACCCGCGTTGCCGGCGCCGAAGATGCCCATCGCCGTGCCCTGCCGCTCCTTGCTGAACCAGGCCGACGTGTAGGCGATGCCGACCGCGAACGAGCCGCCGGCGACCCCGATGAACAGGCCCAGCACCAGGTACTGCCAGTACTCGGTCGCGTAGGACAGCACCCAGGTGGGGATCACCACCGCGAGCATCTGCAGGAAGTACACGATCCGCCCGCCGTAGCGGTCGGTCAGGATGCCCAGCGGCAGCCGTATCAGCGAGCCGGTGAGGATGGGAGTGGCCACCAGCAGGCCGAACTCGGTCTCGTTGAGATTGAGCTCCGTCTTGATCTTGATGCCGATGACGGAGAACATCACCCAGACGGCGAAGTTCACCGCAAAGGCGAGCGTGCTCATCGACAGCGCGGAGATCTGTTCGCGGCTGAGGCCCGGCTTGCTCGCAGTCATTGTCGTCACGTCACCCCTCCCTGGGTCGGGTGCGTTGCGCACCGGCGTTCGCGCCATTCAATGTCAGCGGACGGAGATTCGCCTTGACTGGCGTCAAGGCGCCGCGGTTTCGCTGCCCCGGGGCCCGGAGCCATGGGCGCATATTGCGGTCCCTATCCTCGCGCCGACCCGGGCGGAGCGACGCGCACGGGGCCTGCGCGCACGTCAATACGGGGCCCGCTGCCGAGCTTTGCGGCGGTCGGCGCGATGCGCGCCCTACCGGGCCAGGGGCCGCTCCAGGCTGTGCGCGAATCCGCGCTCCAGCAGCGCCTCGATCTCGGCACCGGGAACTGCCTTGCTCCAGAAATATCCCTGGCCGTAATCGACGCCGGCCGCACGCAGAAAAAAGGCGTGCTCCCAGGTCTCGACACCCTCAGCGACGGTGCGCAGGCGCAATGCCGCCGCGAGGCCGACGATGCCACGGAGCATCCGTGCCGCCGTCCGGTTCTCGAGAATGGGCATGAGCAGGCTGCGATCGATCTTCAGGATGTCGAGATCGAGACCGACGAACTGCGAAAGCCCGCTGTGGCCGGTGCCGAAATCATCCAGCGCCACTGCGATGCCCAGCGATCTCGCCGTGCCGATGGCCGCCCGCCCGAGGTCGGTCAGCGCCTGCCGCTCCGTCAATTCCACCACGAGCCGCGTCCGCCACGGGTCGAGATCGAGGTCGGACAGCATCGGCCCGATGCGGCCGCTGCCGAACACCGAAGGCGGAATGTTGATGCTCACGTAGAAGTCGGGGTGCCGCGCAAAGACGGGAACGATGTCGCGGTGGATCGAGTCGAGCAGCCTGCGGATCAGCGCATATTGCGCCTCGGGCTCCCGCTCAAGTTCGTCCATCAAAGCGGCCGCCGATCCGGCCGACCCGTCCGCGGCGACGATGCGGCTCAGGACCTCGCATCCCGCCACCTTGCCGGTGTTGAGATCGACGATGGGCTGATACCAGGCGCTGAGCCGCTCGATTCTGTGGTCCTTCATCCCGTGCTCCTGTCTGGCGGCCTCACGCTGCCGTGTTTACTCCGCCGAACCCTTTGCTTCAGGCTATCACGAGCCGACGCGATCGACGAAGCGCGTGATCGCCTCGATCACCGCCTCCGGCTGATCCCTCTGCGGCGAATGCCGGCAATCCTGCAGCTCCAGCAATTCGACGTCGCGCACCTGCGTGCCGATGCGCCGCATCTGCTCCATCGTCCCGTACTCGTCGTCCGCTCCCTGGAGCGCCAGCACCGGGCACGCGATGCGGGGCAGATATTCCTCGATGTTCCAGGCGCGGAAATCCGGCGCGAGCCAGATCCGGTTCCAGCCCAGGAACGCCGAATCGACGTCGGCGTGATATCGCGCCAGCCGCGAGCGCAGATCGGTCGTCGCATACGCCGTCCGCGCCACTGCGATGCTCGCGACGGAAACGTCCTCGACCAGCACGTGCGCGGCCAGCGTGACGACGGCGGCAACAGGGCGCACGCCGGCCCCGGCGTGAATCAGCGCGATCGAGCCGCCGTCGCTGTGGCCGACCAGGATCGGCCGGTCGATGCGCGAGCGCGTCGAGGAGCTGCGGCAGGGCGACCAGCGCCTCGTCGTGCATGTAGCGCGGCGTCCGGTCCTCCGCGAGCGGATCCGACCGGCCGTAGCCGTATCGCGAATAGACGACGGCCTCGCAGTTCGCGGCATGGGCCACGCGGCCCGGGAAATCCCGCCACATGGCGACCGAGCCCAGCCCCTCGTGCAGGAAGACGAGCGTCGGCCGCGGCGGGCGCGCGACCACGATGCGCTCGTATTCGATGCGGTGCGCCGCGACCGTGACGAACGGCATTCGCGCTAAACGCCGAGATGCTTGTGCAGGATTTCCGGCTGCGCGAGCAGCGCGCGGCTGTCGCCCTCGAACACGACACGCCCTTTGACCAGGATCACGTTGCGGTCGGTGATCGCTGTGACCGCCCGGTAATTCTTGTCGACGATGACGGTCGCAATGCCGTGCGTGCGTATCTCGCCGATGATCCGCCAGATCTCCCGGGCGATCTGCGGCGCGAGCCCTTCGGTCGCCTCGTCGAGGATCAGCAGATCGGGATTCGTCATCAGCGCGCGGCCGATCGTGAGCATCTGCTGCTCGCCGCCGGACAGCTGCCATCCGCCATGGGCAAGGCGCTCGGCGAGACGCGGAAACGTAACGAGCACCCTGTCGTAGGTCCAGTCGCGGCGGCCCTCCGGGCCGGCGCGCGCGGCCATCACGAGATTCTCGCGCACGGTGAGGTTCGGAAAGATGCCGCGGCCCTCGGGCACGTACGCGATCCCCTGCCGCGCGATGCGGTAGGGCTCGGCCCCCGTCATCGCGCTGCCGCGCACGCGGACTTCGCCGTGGCGCGGCCGGACGAGCCCGAGCATGCTGCGGAGCAACGTGCTCTTGCCCATGCCGTTCCTGCCCATCAGCCCGACCGTCTCGCCGCGGTCGATCGCGAAAATCGATGCCGTGCAGAATATGGCTGGCACCGTAGTAGGTGTGCAGCTCGCGCGCCTCGAGCAGCCATTCGCTCATCGCCGCAGGCTCCCCCGGTTCACGCGGCTTCTCCAATCGGGTCCGTGCCGAGATACGCCTCCCGCACGGCGGCGCTCGCGCGGATCTGCGCCGGCGGGCCGCTTTCGAGCACCTGCCCGTTGACCATCACGGTGATCACGTCGGCGACGGCGAACACCGCGTCCATGTCGTGCTCGACCAGCAGGATCGCGTGCTGCGGCGCGAGTTTGCGCAGCAGCTCCACCATCAGCGCGGCCTCCTCGGCGCCCATGCCCGCGAGCGGCTCGTCGAGCAGCAAAACGTCGGGCTGCGTGGCGAGGACCATCGCGATCTCGAGCTGCCGCTGCTCGCCGTGCGACAGCGTCGAGGCGACGCGATCGCCGCGCCCGGCGAGTCCCGCCGCGTCGAGCGCGCGCTCCGCGGCCTCGGCCACGGGGCGATGCGCCACGGCATCGGCGAAGAGGTGCAGCGCGCGCGGCGCGCGCGACTGCGCGGCCAGCCGGCAGTTCTCGAAAGCGGTGAAGGCCAGAAAGATGTTCGTCTTCTGGTAGCTGCGGCCGATGCCGATCCGCGACCGGCGATCCGCCGGCTGGTGCGTGATGTCCTCGCCCTTGTAGGTGATGCTGCCGCTCGATGCCGCGAGATCCCCGGACAGGAGGTTGAGCAGCGTCGTCTTTCCTGCTCCGTTCGGGCCGAGCACGGCGTGCAGCTTGCCGCGCTCGAGCGCGAGCGCCACGCCGCTCACGGCGGCCAGCCCGCCGAAAAGACGAGTCAACCCCAGCGTCGTGAGCAGGACCTCAGACATCGCGCGCATCCCCGATCAGCATGCGCCGGAACCGCGCCGCGACGCTGGTGAGGCCGCCCGGCAGGAAGATCACGAGCAGGATGATCGCCCCGCCCAGCAGCAGCTGCCAGTGGCGGGTCAGCGACTGGAAGATCTCGGACAGCGCGACGAACGCGAACGCGCCGACGACGGCCCCGTACAGGCTGCCGACGCCGCCCAGGATCAGCATCAGCAGAACGTTGCCCGACTGGTGCCAGGACAGGAGCTCCGGATTGACGAAGCCGAACTGCAACGCCGACAGGTAGCCGGCGAGTCCCGCGAGCGCGCCGGCCAGCGTGAAGCTCGCGAGCTTGTACCAATACACGGGGAACCCGAGCGAGCGCATCCGGTGCTCGTTGCTGCGGATTCCCTGCAGCGCGCGGCCGAACGGCGAGCGCAGCACCGTGCGCAGGAAGACGAACACGGCGACGAGCAGCGCGAACACGGCGTAATAGACGTGCGTCGTGTTGCCGAGGTCGAACGGCGTGAAGGCGCCGATCGCGGCGACCGGCTTGAAGTTCATGCTGATCCCGTCCGACCCGCGGCCGAATTTCGTGTCGTGGAACACGAAATAGAACATCTGCGCGAACGCAAGCGTCACCATGATGAAGTAAATGCCCTTCACGCGCACCACGAACACGCCGACGACGAGCGCGGCCAGTCCCGCCGCGAGCATTGCCGCCGGCAGCGTCAGCCACAGGCTGGCCGCTTCGTATTTCGGCGCCATCAGACCAAGCGTGTAGGCCCCCACGCCGTAAAACGCCGCATGGCCGAACGAGACGAGCCCCGTGTAGCCGACGAGCAGATCGAGCGACAGCGCGAAGATGGCGAGGATCATCACCTTGGTGACTAGCTCCGTGTAGAACCCCGCGCCCGCGAGGGGGAACAGTGCGAGCAGCGCCAGCGCCACGCCGAGCGCGATCCGCTTGCGCGTCACCGGCAAACCCGCGCGCGGCAGCGTGCCATCACCCGACCCGCTTGAAGAGGCCTTCGGGGCGCCACAGCAGGATCGCGGCCATCAGCAGATAGACGGTGACACCCGCGGCTTCGGGGAGCAGGACCTTCCCGAAGGTGTCGGCGAGGCCGATCAGCAGGGCCGCGAACAGCGCGCCCCAGATCGAGCCGATCCCGCCGATCACGACGACGACGAAGCAGATGATCAGCACCTGCGTGCCCATGCCCGGGTAGACGGACGACACCGGCGCCGCGATCATCCCGGCAAACGCCGCCAGCGCGACGCCCAGCGCGAACACCAGCCGGTAGACGAGGTTGATGTTGAGCCCCAGCGCCGACACCATCTCTCGGTTCGACGCGCCCGCGCGAATCATCATGCCGACGCGCGTGCGATGGATCAGCACGTAGAGCAATCCCGCCAGCGCAAGGCAGACCGCCGACATGAAGAGCCGGTACACCGGATAGGAGAGCGTCTCGGTCAGCGGGATTGACCAGTTGAAGAGGGCAGGTACCGCGACGCCGTGCACATCGTTGCCGACGATCAGGCTGCGCAGCTCCTCGAACACCAGGATCAGCCCGTAGGTCAGCAGCACCTGCTCGAGGTGGTCCCGCTTGTACAGGTGCGAGATCAGCGCCCATTCAAGCAGCATGCCGAGGAGCACCGACAGCACGATGCCGACGACGATGGCCACGAACAGGTTGCCGGTGAGCGAGGCCAGCGTGAACGCCATGTACGCGCCGACCATGTAGAAGCTGCCATGGGCGAGGTTGATGATGCCCATGATTCCGAAGATCAGCGTGAGGCCGCTCGCGACCAGGAACAGCAGCAGCCCGTACTGGACGCCGTTCAGCAGCTGGATGAGGAAGGAGTAGAGGTCCATGGGCCCGTATCCTACCCCGGCGCGCAAGAACGCGCGGGCAGACCGGCACGTCTACCCGCGCGCGAGTTCACTACGTCAGAGCTTGCAGCCGCGCGGCGGATCGGTCAGGTTCTTGACCGCGACTGACATCACCTTGTTCTCCTTGCCGTCGACCTTGCGCAGGTAGATATCGTGGATCGGATTGTGGCCCTTGTTGAGCGCGAGCGGCCCGCGCGGGCTGTCGAGCTTCGCCGCCTCCATCGCCTTCACCAGCTCGGCGCGCTTGGTCGTGTCGCCCTTCACCGCATTCATGCCGACGATGAGGAGCTGCGCGGCGTCGTAGCCCTGCACCGCGTAGACGTCCGGCGGGGTCGTGTACGCCTTGGCGTACGCCGCGCGGAACGCGTTGTTCTTGGGGATGTTGAGACCGTCGCCATAGTGCAACGTGGTCAGCAGCCCCTGCGCCGCGTCGCCCTGCGCATCGAGCGTGCCATCCGTCAAGAAGCCCGCTCCGACCAGCGGGATCGTCTTGTTGAGGCCGGCCGCCGCGTAATCCTTGACGAACTTGACCGCGCCGCCGCCGGCGAAGAACACGTAGACGACGTCGGGCTTGAGCGCGGCGATCTCGGTCAGGTACGACTGGAACTCGACCTGCGGGAACGGCAGCGACAACTCCTTGATGACCTTGCCGCCTCCCGCTTCGAACGCTTCCTTGAACCCGCCGACCGACTCGTCGCCGGCCGCGTACTTCCACGTCATCGTGACGGCGGTCTTCTTCGTCTGCTCGGCCATCACCCTGCCCATCGCGACACCCATCTGCGAGTTCGAGAACGACGTCCGGAACACGTTGGCCGCGCACAGCGGGCCCGTGATCTCGTCGGCGCCGGCATTGGGGATGACGAGCAGCGTGTTGTTGTCGCGGGCGACCTTCGACATGGCGAGCGCCACGCCCGAGTGGACCGTGCCCACCAGCACGTCGACCTGGTCGCGCTTGATCAGCTTGTTCGCGTTGTCCGGTGCCTTGGCCGGATCGGACTCGTCGTCGACGGTGAAGTACTCGATCTCGCGCCCGCCGAGCTTGCCGCCGTTCTCGTCGATGGCGAGCTTGAAGCCGTTGGTGATGGCGGTGCCCAGCGCCGCGTACGTGCCGGTATAGGGGAGCATCAGCCCGATCTTGATCTTGCCCGGCTGCTGCGCCGGCGCCGGGCCCGAGACCAACAGCAGTCCCGCCGCCGCGGCGGCCGCCGCGATCACGCCGACGCGGCGCAGGTGTTTCAGGGTTTGCTTCATGGGAATCTCCTCCTGTGGCTTGGTGTTGCCGCTCCGGGGAACGCGCCATCGCCCGCCCCCGCCCGATCTCATTGCGCTTTCGCCCGCAGCTTGAAGCGCTGGATTTTACCCGTTGCCGTCTTCGGAAGCTCGCCGATGAACTCGATCCAGCGCGGATATTTGTACGGCGCGAGCTGCCCCTTCACGTGCTGCCGCAGCTCCTCGGCCAATGCCGCGGACTCCTGCTGGCCGGCCTTCAGCACGACGTACGCCACCGGCTTGACCAGCTCCTCGTCGTCCGCCCGTCCGATCACCGCCGCTTCGAGCACCGCCGGATGCGTGATGAGCGCCGACTCGACTTCGATCGGCGACACGTAGATGCCGCCCACCTTGAGCATGTCGTCGCTGCGGCCAGAGTACACGTAATAGCCGTCCGCATCGACCGAGTACTTGTCGCCGCTGCGGGTCCAGGGACCCTGGAACGTGTTGCGGGTCTTCTCCCGGTTGTTCCAGTACGCCATCGCGGCGGTCGGCCCGCTGATCTGGAGCTCGCCCACCTGCCCGGCGGGAAGCGGCTGACCGTCGTCGCCGACGATCTTGAGGTCGTACCCCGGCACCGGCATGCCGCTCGTCCCGTAGCGAACCTCGCCGGGGCGATTCGACAGGAAGATGTGCAGCATCTCGGTCGAGCCGAGACCGTCGAGGATCTCGACGCCGAAGTGCTCGGTCCACCGCCGGCCGATCTCCGCCGGCAGCGCCTCGCCGGCCGACGTGCAGCGACGCATCCGCAGCTCGCCCCGCTTCGGCAGGTCGGCACTCGCGAGCAGCGCCGCGTAGAGCGTCGGGACGCCGTAGAAGATCGTCGGCTGGTGGCGGCGCAACCGAGCGAAGACCGCCGCCGGCGTCGGGCGCTCCGCCATCAGCACCGTCGTCGCGCCGACGGAAAGCGGAAACGTGAGGCCGTTGCCGAGGCCGTACGCGAAGAACAGCTTGGCTGCCGAAAAGACGACGTCGTCCTCGCGAATGCCCAGGATCGGCTTCGCGTAGAGCTCCGCCGTCTGGATCAGGCTCGAATGCAGGTGCACGGTGCCCTTCGGCGCGCCGGTCGATCCCGACGAATACAGCCAGAAGCAGGCGTCGTCGCAGGTGGTCTCGGCCGGCGTGAACGACGCTCGTCGCCGCCGCCATCAGGCTGGCGAGCGAACGGTGGGGGGCCGCCGCCGCGTCGTCCGCCGCACCGGACACGATCACGTGCGCAAGTTGCGGGTGCTTGCCCAGCAGGGGCGCGAATGCCGGCAGCAGCGCCGCCGAGACGATCAGCGCACGGGCGCGGCTGTCGCGCAGCATGTAGTCGTAGTCGTTCGTCGTGAGCAGCGTGTTCGCCGCGATCGGCACGATGCCCGCCTTGATCGCACCAAGGAACGCGGCTGGAAAGTCGATGGTGTCGAGGTGGCAGAGCAGCACGCGCTGCTCGGGCGAAAGGCCCAACGCCGTGAGTGCATTCGCGCAGCGGTTGACGCGCTCACCGAGCTCGCCGTAGGTGTACGAGCCGGCGTCGTCGATGTACGCGATCTTGCCGGCACGTCCGGCACCCAGATTGCGCTCGATCAGGTCGTGCGCGGCATTGTAGTCGCGCGGGATCTCGACCCGCGGCGGGACTCGCGCGATGATCGGCCGTGCTCAAGGACGGCATGCTGGTTTCCTCCCCGTGGCGAAGCGTGGCCAGGCAACGGTCGGCATGCAACGCGCCGCAGTCCGCGGCAGGCCGTCCGTCATTTATTGCGATTATGGCAGGCACGACGCTTCCGCCCATGGACCGCGGAAGCTTCGGCAATTTAGAGCATGATTTCAAGACCGTCAAGCACAATACATCATGTTAATAAGTCGGGTGACACCGTGCGACCTTGGCCGGACGATTTGTCGGGGCCAAAATCGCCTCTGCCGATTTGCCTCTCCGTGATCCGATCCAAAGTGCTTGACGCTGATCAAGGACATGCAATATATTTCGTCGCCTTGGCCTCTTCGATTCTTCCAGGTTCGCGCAATGTCCGCCACGCTTCAACAACGCCGTCCTGCTTCCGCGCCACCCGCCACCGCTCCGGACGACGCCCAATTCCTCGTCACGATGGGGCAACAGGTCCGCGAAGCGCGCGAGCGGCGCGGCTTGGCGCGCAAGGCCATCGCGCAGAGCGCCGGCGTCTCGGAGCGCTACCTCGCGCAGCTTGAAGCGGGTGAAGGCAACGCGTCGGTGCTGCTGCTGCGCAGCGTCGCGCGCGCGCTCGACGTGCCTTTGCCCGAGTTGCTGGACGCCCGCGGGCGCTCGGTCGAGCAGCGCCTCATCCGCCGCCTGCTCGAGGGCCTGCCGACGCACCGCCTCGAGGAAGTGGTGTTCCGGCTGATGCGAAACTTCGGCGAGGAGGCGGCATCGCGCCGTCGGCGCGTCGCATTGGTCGGCCTACGCGGGGCAGGCAAGACCACGCTGGGAAGCACGCTCGCCGCCGAACTGCGCGTGCCTTTCGTCGAACTCGACCGCGAGATCGAGCGCGAAGCGGGCATCGGCCTTTCGGAAGTGTTCCTGCTCTACGGCCAGAACGGCTACCGGCGCATCGAGCGCCGCTGTCTCGAGCGCGTGCTGGACGCGCACGCGGAAATGGTGATCGCCGTTGGCGGGGGCATCGTCTCGGAGCCGGACGCGTACGATCTGCTGCTCCGGCATTGCTTCACGGTGTGGGTCAAGGCGTCGCCCGACGAGCATATGGCGCGGGTGGTCGCCCAGGGCGACCTGCGACCGATGCAGGGCAAGGTCGAGGCGATGGACGATCTGAAGCGCATCCTCGACGCGCGCGAGCCGTTGTACCGGAAGGCGGACGTCACGCTGGACACTTCCGGCGAAGACGCACCGCAGAGCCTATCCAGGCTGCGCCAGGCCGTCTTCGCCTGATGCACATCGGGGAGAATCGCATGGCACAGGCAAACGCACCCGCCGCGGCGGCACCCACAACCCGCGCGCAGCCCTTCCACACGTACGACACGCAGCCGGACCGCTACGCGCACTGGAAGATCGCGTTCGACGGCCCGATCGCGACGCTGACGCTGGACGTCGACGAGGACCGGGGCCTGAATCCCGGCTACAAGCTCAAGCTCAATTCCTACGATCTCGGCGTCGACATCGAGCTTTCCGACGCGCTGCAGCGCATACGCTTCGAGCATCCCGAAGTGCGGAGCGTGATCATGACGAGCGGCAAGGAGCGCGTGTTCTGCTCCGGCGCGAACATCTTCATGCTCGGGACGTCGACGCACGGGTGGAAGGTCAACTTCTGCAAGTTCACCAACGAGACGCGAAACGGCATCGAGGACGCGAGCCGCCATTCCGGGCTCAAGTTCATCGCCGCGTGCAACGGCACGACGGCCGGCGGCGGCTATGAGCTGGCGCTCGCGTGCGACGAGATCTTCCTGATCGACGACCGTTCGTCGGCGGTCAGCCTGCCCGAAGTGCCGTTGCTCGGCGTGCTGCCGGGCACGGGCGGGCTCACCCGCATCACCGACAAGCGCCGCGTTCGGCGCGATCACGCCGACATCTTCTGTACGCTGGTGGAGGGCGTGCGCGCGGAGCGCGCGCTGCAGTGGCGCCTGATCGACGGACACGCGAAGCCGCAGCAGTTCGCGCAGAAAGTGAAGGAGCGCGCGCTGGCGCTGGCCGCCCTCAGTGACCGACCCGGCGACCGGCCGGCCGACGCGAAAGGCGTCCCCCTCACGCCACTGGCGCGAACCGTCGACGACGGCCGGCTACCACTACGAGCACGTCGACGTCCGGATCGACCGCCAGGGGCGCAGCGCGACGATCACCGTCTCGGCGCCCGATGTGCCGCCCGCCGAGGGCCTCGATCCGATTCTCGCCGCGGGCGCGGCGTGGTGGCCGCTGGCGATGGCGCGCGAGCTCGACGACGCGATCCTGCTCCTGCGCACCAACGAGCCCGACATCGGCACGTGGATCCTCAAGACGGCGGGCGACGCATCGCACGTGCTCGCCGCCGACGCGACGCTGCTGCGCCACCGGTCGCACTGGTTCGTCCGCGAGACGATCGGCATGCTGCGGCGCACGCTCGCGCGTCTCGATGTCACGTCGCGCACGCTGTTCGCTCTGATCGAGCCGCAATCCTGCTTCGCCGGCACGCTCCTCGAGCTGGCGCTGGCCGCCGATCGCAGCTACATGCTCGCGCTGCCCGAGGACGAGGCAGCGGCGCCCAAGATCACGCTGTCCACGCTCAACTTCGGCGCGTATCCGATGGTGAACGCTCACGCGCGCCTCGCCGCCCGCTTCTACGGCGAAGGCGAGCCGATCGCGCGCGCGAAAGACGCCGTCGGCCGTGCGCTGGCCGCGGACGCCGCGCTCGATCTGGGCCTAGTCACCGCCGCGCCCGACGAGCTCGACTGGGCCGACGAGGTGCGCATCGCGCTGGAGGAGCGCGCGAGCCTGTCGCCGGACGCGCTGACCGGCATGGAAGCCAATCTGCGCTTCGGCGGCCCCGAGACGATGGAGACGCGGATCTTCGGCCGGCTCTCCGCCTGGCAGAACTGGATCTTCATTCGGCCGAACGCGGTCGGCGAGACCGGCGCGCTGAAGGTATTCGGCACCGGCAGCAAACCGCGCTTCAACTGGGACCGCGTCTGACGCGCCCGCCCGAGGCGACACCTCAAGAGGAACGCACGATGAGCATCGATTACAGCGAGAAGATTCCGAACAACGTGAACCTCGCGGGCAACAAGACGTTGCAGCGCGCACTCGAGCACTGGCAGCCCGGGTTCCTCAAGTGGTGGGGCGACATGGGGCCCGAGAACACGACCACCGCGGAGGTCTACCTGCGTACGGCGGTAAGCGTGGAGCCCAAGGGCTGGGCGCACTTCGACCACGTGAAGATGCCCGACTACCGCTGGGGGATCTTCCTCGCGCCGGCCGAGGCCGGCCGCACGGTGCACTTCGGCGCGCACAAGGGCGAGCCCGCATGGCAGGAAGTCCCCGGCGAGTACCGCCCCAACCTGCGCCGGCTGATCGTCACACAGGGTGACACCGAGCCCGCGTCGGTCGAGCAGCAGCGCCACCTCGGCCTCACCTGCCCGTCGCTCTACGACCTGCGCAACCTCTTTCAGGTCAACGTCGAGGAAGGCCGCCACCTGTGGGCGATGGTCTACCTGCTGCACGCGCACTTCGGCCGCGACGGACGCGAGGAGGCCGAGGCGCTGCTGGAACGCCGCTCCGGCGACGCCGACAATCCGCGCATCCTCGGCGCGTTCAACGAGCCGACGCCAGACTGGCTGTCCTTCTTCATGTTCACGTTCTTCACCGATCGCGACGGCAAGTACCAGCTCTGCTCGCTCGCCGAGTCGGGGTTCGACCCGCTCGCGCGCACCTGCCGCTTCATGCTGACCGAGGAGGCGCATCACATGTTCGTCGGCGAGTCCGGCGTCGGCCGGATCATCCAGCGAACCTGCGAAACGATGGCCGTTCAACGCACCGAGGACCCGGGTGAGTTGCGCGCGCTGGGCGTCATCGACCTGCCGACCATCCAGCGCTACCTCAATTTCCATTTCAGCGTGACGATGGATCTCTTCGGCTCCGACGTGTCGTCGAACGCCGCGACGTTCTACACGACCGGCCTCAAGGGCCGCTTCGACGAGACCCGGATCGCCGACGACCATGTCCTCACCGGCGCCAGGTATCCGGTGCTCGAAGTGCGGGACGGCCAGCTCGCGAGCGTCGTCGGCCCCGGCGTTGAACGCGCTGAACGAGACGCTGCGCGACGACTACGTGAAGGATGCGCAGGCCGGCATCGAACGCTGGAACCGGATCATCGAGAAGGCCGCCATCCCCTTCCGGCTGAAGGCGCCGCACAAGGCCTTCAACCGCAGGATCGGCCCGCTGTCGACGGCGCGCATCGATCCCGAAGGCAACGTCATCAGCGAGGCCGACTGGACGCATCGCCACCTGCAGTGGCTGCCCTCCGCGGCGGACCGCGCCTTCGTCGCCTCGCTGATGGGCCGCGTGGCGGAGCCAGGCAAGTTCGCGCACTGGATCGCGCCGCCTGCGCGCGGGATCAACAGCCAGCCGGCAGACTTCGAGTACGTGCGCTTCAACTGATGAGCGGGCAGACGAACGGCCACCACGCTCACTTTGTGCGGCAGAGCCGCATCCCGCTGCGCGGGACCAGCCTTCGGCTGTCCTGCGGCCTTCGGCCTGGTGTTCGCTGCCCCCCGAGGGGGCGCTCAATGCCCTTCGGGCGGCCGAGCGGGCACTGAGGCCGCCATGCCGACAGGGATCACGGCGGGAACGAGCATGCAGACGATCGAGATCATCCGCCAGCATCTGATCGATCCGGAGATCTGCATCCGCTGCAACACCTGCGAGGAGACGTGCCCGGTCCACGCGGTCACCCACGACGCGCGCAACTACGTCGTCGATCCGGCCCTGTGCAACAGCTGCAACGACTGCATCGCGCCCTGCCCGACCGGCGCGATCGACAACTGGCGCCGCGTGGAGAAGGGCAAGGCGTTCACGCCGGAGCAGCAGCTCGCCTGGGACAGCCTGCCGCCGCAGCAGGAGACCGACGACGGCGCCGCGACCGACCTGCCGACCGACGTGGTGCGGATCACGGCGGCAGCCACGTCGGGACAGGGCGGCGCCGTGGTTCCGCCGTGGTCGGCGGCGCACCCGTACGTCAACCTCTACTCGATCGAACGGCCCGCGCTCGCGACCGTCAGCGGGAATTTCCGCCTGACGGCCGAAGGAGCGTCCTCCGACATCCGGCACCTCGTGCTCGATTTCGGCGGCGCGGCGTTTCCGGTGCTGGAAGGCCAGACGATCGGGATCGTGCCGCCCGGTCTCGACGCGAGCGGCCGCCCGCACCACATCCGCCTCTACTCGGTAGCGAGCCCGCGCGAAGGCGAGCGGCCGCGCTACAACAATCTCGCCCTCACCGTGAAGCGCGTGACCGAGGACCACGATGGCCGGCCCGTCGCCGGCGTCGCGTCGAACTACCTGTGCGACCTCGCCAAAGGGGACGAAGTCCGGGTCGTCGGGCCGTACGGCACGACGTTCCTGATGCCCAACCATCCGGGCTCGAGCCTGCTGATGATCTGCACGGGCACGGGCTCGGCGCCGATGCGCGCGATGACCGAGCGCCGGCGGCGACGGATCGCGCAGAACGAAGGAGGCAGGCTGATGCTGTTCTTCGGCGCGCGCGCGCCTGGGGAATTGCCGTACTTCGGTCCGCTGCAAAGGCTGCCGCGGGAGTTCATCGACGTCAACTTCGCATTCTCGCGCGTGCCGGGCGAGCCGAAGCACTATGTGCAGGACCGGATCCGCGAGCGCGGCGCCGATGTCGTGCGCCTGCTCGACGACACGAACTGCTACATCTACATCTGCGGCCTGAAGGACATGGAGGCCGGTGTCGACGAGGCGTTCCGCGACGCCTGCCGCGCGCACGGGACGGACTGGGAGCAACGGCTGCCGGAGCTGCGCGCGCAGGGCCGTTATCACGTCGAGACCTATTGAACGATGGGACGGGCGCGGCAATCGCGTCGGTGCGTTCGCCCGACTATAATCGAGGCCTATCCTCCGCCGTCGCCGACGGCAAAGTCCCCATGGCCACCGACCTCTTCTCCGAAGCCACCGCGCCGAGCTTCGACGACCCGCTCGGCATGCTCGCAGCGTGCCACGGCCGCATCGAGCGCCAGCTCGCCACGCTCGCGCGACTGCAGCGGCACCTGCCCGAGCACGGCTGCGACGTCGATGCCCGCGCCGCCGCGCGTGGCATTCTCAGGTACTTCGACACGGCGGCCCCCAACCATCACGCCGACGAAGAGGCAAGCGTCTTCCCCCGTCTGCGCGACGCGGTGCCCGGCCACGCCGACATGCTGGTCGGCGACCTCGAGCGCGAGCATGCCGCACTCGCCGCGCTGTGGCGTCGCCTGCGGCCGCGCCTGGCCGGCATCGCCGCGGGCGCGCGCGCGAACCTGTCGCCGAAAGAGGTGGCCGACGTCCGCGCCGCCTACGCCGCGCACATTGCGCGGGAGGAAAGCGAGTTGATCCCGCTCGCCGCCCGCACCTTCGACGCGGCGATCCTCGCGGCCATCGGACACGAGATGGCCACGCGCCGCGGCATCGATCCGACGGCGCCGGCGCGGCTACCGCGCCTGTGATGCCGGCGAAGCACCGCAACCACCTCTCCGACCTGCGCGGCGCGAGCCGCCTTGCCATCGACGCCACCCGCGGTCTCGCCGACCTCGTCGAGGCGATGCATCACACCATCCGCGTGATACCCGGCGTACTGGCAGCACCGCCCGCGGGCCGCACGCGCGGCATCACGGGACTGGTCTACCGCAGCGTGCACGGCGTGACCCGGCTCGTGGGCGGGAGCATCGATGCCGTGCTCGGGCGTGTCGCGCCCGCTGGTCGGCCACGTCGAGCCGTCGCCGGCCCGCGAAGCGATCGTCGCTGCGCTGAATGGCGTGCTGGGCGACCATCTGACCGAGACCCGCAATCCGCTGGCGATTGCGCTCGGCTTTCGTCGCCACGGCAAGGCTGCTGGCATTGGAACGCGGAGCGCTGGCCGCGGCCATCCCCGCGTGCACGGGCAAGCTGCTGGTGCTCGCGCACGGCCTGTGCCTCAACGATCTGCAGTGGAGCCGCCGGGGTCACGACCACGGTGCCGCACTCGCGCGCGACCTCGGCTACACGCCCGTATACCTGCACTACAACACGGGGCTGCACATCTCGACGAACGGCAGGCAGCTGGCCGAAGCGCTGGAGACGCTGGTGGCGCAGTGGCCGGTGCCGCTGGAAGAATTCGCGATCGTCGCCCACAGCATGGGCGGACTCGTCGCGCGCAGCGCCTGCCGTTACGGTACCCTCGCCTGCCACGAGTGGCCACGGCGCCTCGGCACGCTGGTGTTCCTCGGCACGCCGCATCACGGCGCGCCGATGGAGCGCGGCGGCAACTGGATCGACACGCTGCTCGAGATCAGTCCGTACACCGCGCCTTTCGCGCGGCTGGGGAAGATTCGCAGCGCGGGCATCACCGATCTGCGCTACGGGA
The DNA here is from genome assembly GCA_963823215.1 of uncultured beta proteobacterium. Lineage (GTDB taxonomy): Bacteria > Pseudomonadota > Gammaproteobacteria > Burkholderiales > Casimicrobiaceae > CAIWHR01. The sequence continues at coordinate 220,549 of CAWGKT010000003.1, read as the reverse complement.
ACCTCGACGACGAGGACTGGCACGGGCGCGACCGCTTCGCGCGCGGCGATCGGCGGCGCTTCGTGCCGCTGCCCGATGGCGTGCGCTGCTTTGCCATCGGCGCCACGACGGCTGCCAAGCCACCCCGCAGGCATCGCTGGCAGCCCGGCGACGGGCTCGTGCCGCTCGCGAGCGCGCTCGGCCTGCACGGCAATCCGGCCCTCGATCTCGCCATTCCGAAGTCGCGGCAGTGGATCGCCCACGCCTGCGGGCACCTCGATCTGCTCGACCGGCCCGAGGTGTACCGGCGGATCCGCCAGTGGCTCAGATGACGCGGGAGTACTGCGCTTTCTGCTGCGCCTCGCGCAGGTACCGGTCGAAGTGCATCGCGACCGTCCGCACGAGGAGCCGCCCGCGCATCGTCACCTTGAGGTCACGGTCGGTGAGCACGACCAGGCCGTCGGCCGCGAGCGGGCCGAGCGCAGCCAGGTCCGGCGCGAAATAGTCGGCGAACGCGATACCGTACTGCGCGCCGAGCGCGGCAAAATCCAGCTCGAAATTGCACATGAGCTTCTGGATGACGTCGCGGCGGATCAGGTCGTCGGCAGCAAGCTCGACGCCGCGCATCACCGGCAGCGTGCCGGCGTCGAGCCTGGCGTAATATTCGTCGAGCGTCTTCACGTTCGCGACGTACGCGGCGCCGACCTTGCCGATCGCCGAGATGCCGAACGCCAGCATGTCGCAGTCCGGCTTGGTCGAATAGCCCTGGAAGTTGCGGTGCAACTTCTTCCGCGCCTGCGCGATGGCGAGCTCCTCGCCCGGCTTCGCGAAGTGATCCATCCCGATGTAGAGGTAGCCTGCCGCGCCGAGCTTCTCGATCGCGAGCGCGAGGATCGCGAGCTTCGTCTCGGGCGCCGGCATCGCGTCGACGTCGATCCGGCGCTGCGGCTTGAACAGGTGCGGCACGTGCGCGTAGCTGTAGAGGGCGATGCGGTCGGGTGAGGCCGCGATCACCTTGTCGAGCGTGGCGGAGAATCCCGCCACCGTCTGCCGCGGCAGTCCGTAGATCAGGTCGGCGTTGACCGAGACGAAGCCGTTCGCCCGCGCGGCGTCGATCACCGTCATCGTCTCCGCTTCCGTCTGGATCCGGTTGACCGCCTGCTGGACCGCCGGATCGAAATCCTGGATGCCCACCGAGATCCGGTTGAAGCCCAGCCGTCCAAGGAAACCGATTGCGTCGGCGGAGACCTTGCGCGGATCGACCTCGATCGAGATCTCGGCGTCCGCCGCGAACGCGAAGTGGCCGCGGAGCATGCCCATCAGCATCGACATCTCGTCGCGCGCGAGAAATGTCGGCGTGCCGCCGCCCCAGTGCAGCTGCTCGACCTTCGGGCCGCCTTCGACGAGGCCGCTCACGATCTCGATCTCGCGACCCACGTACTTGATGTACTTGGCGCTGCGCCCGTGATCCTTGGTGATCACCTTGTTGCACGCGCAGTAGTAGCAGATCGTGTTGCAGAACGGGATGTGCACGTACAGCGAGAGCGGCGCCGTCGGCCGCTCCTGGTTGCGCGCATGAAGCGCGTCGACGTACCGCTCGGCAGTGACGCCGGCGTGAAAGCGATCGGCCGTGGGGTACGAGGTGTAGCGAGGACCGAAGCCGTCGTACTTCTTCACCAGGACGGTGTCGAGGACGAGGTCGGCTGCAGCGGCAGTGGCCATGGCAGCTTCCGATAAGCGGTGATACTCCCGCGAATGCCGGCGATTGTCACCGGCCTCGCAACAGGTCACCTTGATCGTGATCAACCCGAGGCCATGGGTCGGGGCCCGGGCAAGACTCCACAGCGGGGGCCTGCCCCTCCAGCGGAAAGGGCACGGAAGAGGTGCCACTCGAGCGCGGCCGGCGCGCTCAGACAGTCAGGCAGGCGCGCACGCCGTCGGCGTCCATGTCGGCGCCCTTGCCGGCCTTCACGACTTCACCGCGCGAGAGCACGACGTAGCGGTCGGCGAGCGAACGGGCGAAATCGTAATACTGCTCGACGAGCAGGATCGCCATCTCGCCCTCGGCGGCGAGGCGCCGGATGGCGCGCTCGATGTCCTTGATGATCGAAGGCTGGATGCCCTCGGTGGGCTCGTCGAGCACGAGCAGTTTCGGGCCCATCGCCAGCGCGCGCCCGATCGCGAGCTGCTGCTGCTGCCCGCCGGACAGATCACCGCCGCGCCGGTGCAGCATGTCGGCCAGGACCGGAAACATCTCGAAGATGCGCGGCGGGATCGGCGTGCCCGGAGGCTTCGTTGCCAGTCCGAGCTTCAGGTTCTCGAGGACCGTGAGCCGCGGAAAGATCTCACGGCCCTGCGGCACGTAACCCAGCCCGAGCCGGGCGCGCGAGTGGGGCGGCAGTTGCGTCACGTCGACGCCGTCGAACTGAATCGCGCCCGAGCGCACCGGCAGGAGGCCGGCAAGACACTTGAGCAGCGTCGACTTGCCGACGCCATTTCTTCCCAGCACCGCCGTGACCGCGCCCGACGGCACGGCGAAGGCGATATCGCGCAGCGTATGGCTGCCGCCGTAGTACTGGTTGAGACCCGAGATCGTCAGCACGGGGAGTTCCGCCTATCGTCCAAGGTAGACCTCGATGACGCGCGGATCGGCCTGCACGACGTCCATCGGCCCTTCGGCGAGCACGCTGCCCTCGTGCAGCACGGTAACCTTGCGTGCGATCCGCGCAATGAAGTCCATGTCGTGCTCGACGACCACCACCGAGTGCTTTCCGGCGAGAGACAGGCAAAGCTCCGCCGTCCGCATCGTTTCGTCGTCGGTCATGCCGGCCACCGGCTCGTCGAGCAGCAGCAAGCGCGGCTCCTGCATCAGCAGCATCCCGATCTCGAGCCACTGCTTCTGGCCGTGCGAAAGCAGCCCCGCCGACCGATGCACGTGATCGCGCAACTGGACGAGCTCCAGCGTTTCCGCGATCCGGCCGAGCTCGCCCCGGGAAAGTCTCGCGCGTACCGCGGTCCGCGCCCGCTTGTCGGCCTTCATCGCGAGCTCGAAATTCTCGAAGACGGAGTGCTGCTCGAACACGGTCGGCTTCTGGAACTTGCGGCCGATGCCGGCGTGCGCGATTTCGGCCTCGGTGAGCTGGGTGAGGTCGATCGACTGCCCGAAGAATGCGGTGCCCGCGTCGGGGCGGGTCCTGCCCGTGATCACGTCCATCATCGTCGTCTTGCCGGCGCCGTTGGGACCGATGATGCAGCGCAGTTCGCCGTCTTCGATCGTTAGGCTGAGGTCGTTCAGCGCCTTGAACCCGTCGAAGCTCACCGACACGCCGTCGAGATAGAGGATCGGCCCGTGCGTCGTGTCGACGCCGTGGGTCGCCACGCGCATGCCCGCTCCGGCGAGCGCGCCAGAGGGGCCCGCGTCGACGCCGTGAACGTCCGTAGCCGTCATCGGTCCGCCCCCACGCTTGCGGCTGGCGCCGCTGTGCTGCCCCCCAAGGGGGCGCAATTCGCGCCTTGGGACGGCCCGGCGGCGCTCATGCCTTGCCCGCCGCGGCGCAGCAGCCCGATCACGCCGTGCGGCAGGAACAGCGTGACCAAGATGAACGTGAGGCCGAGGAAGAACAGCCAGAACTCCGGAAACGCCACGGTGAACCAGCTCTTGGCGCCGTTGACGATGAAGGCACCGAGAATCGGCCCCATGAGCGTGCCGCGGCCGCCGACGGCCGCCCAGATCGCAATCTCGATCGAGTTCGCCGGCGACATCTCGCCCGGATTGATGATGCCGACCTGCGGCACGTACAGTGCGCCGGCGATGCCGCACAACACGGCCGACAGCGTCCAGATGAACAACTTGTAGTGCAGCGGATTGTAGCCGCAGAACATGACGCGGCTTTCGGCGTCGCGGATCGCCGTGAGCACACGCCCGAGCCGCGAGGTCACGATATAGCGGCCGAGAAGAAACGCGGCGAGCAGCGCAGCGCCGGTGGCCATGAACAGCACCATCCGCGTTCCCGGCGTGGCAATCGGGAAGCCGAGGATACGCTTGAAATCGGTGAAGCCGTTGTTGCCGCCGAATCCCGTGTCGTTGCGGAAGAACAGCAGCATGAACGCGAACGTCAGCGCCTGCGTGATGATCGAGAAGTAGACGCCTTTGATCCGCGAGCGGAAGGCGAAGTAGCCGAAGACGAGCGCGAGCAGGCCCGGCACCAGCACGACGAGCAGCAGCGCGTACCAGAACTGGTCGGTGAAGCTCCAGTACCAGGGATAGGCCTTCCAGTCCAGGAAGACCATGAAATCGGGCAGCTCGCTCTGGTAGACCCCCTCCGTGCCGATCGAGCGCATCAGGTACATCCCCATCGCGTAGCCGCCCAGCGCAAAGAAGAGCCCGTGGCCGAGCGACAATATGCCCGTGTAACCCCAGATCAGGTCCATCGCCAGCGCCACGATCGCGTAACACATGATCTTGCCCGCAAGGGAGACGAAATAGTCCGGGACATGGAACGCGTGGCCCGCGGGCAGCCAGAGATTCAGCCAGGGCACGAGGATGAACAGTACGCAGGCGACGAACACGATCGCCGACCATCCTCCGCGCGTCAGGAGAGGATGCGATGGCGCCGCCAGGATAGGTCGCACCGGGAGAGGCAGCATGGCGTTCATCGTCGACCGTCTCCTCGCTGGCGAGCGCTAGCTTTCGGCCATGCGCCCCTTGAGCGCGAAGAGGCCCTGCGGGCGTTTCTGGATGAACACGATGATGAAGACCAGCACTGCGATCTTCGCGAGCACGGCACCCGACCACGCCTCAAGGAACTTGTTCGCGACCCCGAGACCCATCGCCGCATAGACGGTTCCCGCGAGCTGCCCCACGCCGCCCAGCACCACCACCATGAACGAGTCGACGATGTACGTCTGTCCGAGGTCCGGTCCGACATTGCCGATCTGCGACAGCGCACAGCCGGCGAGCCCCGCGATGCCGGAGCCAAGCCCGAATGCCAATGTGTCGACGCGCCCGGTCGGCACGCCGAGGCAACCCGCCATCGGCCGATTCTGCGTGACGCCGCGCACGAAAAGGCCGAGCCGCGTGCGCGTGAGGAGTACGGCGATCAGCACGACGATCACGGCGGCAAACCCGATGATGACGATCCGGTTCCACGGCAGCACGAGATTCGAGAAGAGGTGGATGCCCCCCGACATCCAGACCGGGTTCTCCACCTGCACGTTCTGCGCGCCGAACAGCGTGCGCATCGATTGAATCAGGATGAGGCTTATGCCCCACGTGGCGAGCAGCGTTTCGAGCGGGCGGCCGTACAGGAACCGGATGACACTGCGCTCGAGCGCGATGCCGACGAGCGCGGATGCCGCGAACGCCACCGGGACCGCCGCCGCCAGGTACCAGTCAAACGCCCCGGGCAGGTGGCCGCGGAACAGGTTCTGCACCATGTACGTGGCGTACGCGCCGATCATGATCAGCTCGCCATGCGCCATGTTGATGACGCCCATCAAGCCGTAGGTGATCGCGAGCCCAAGCGCCGCGAGCAGCAGCACGCTGCCGAGGCTGACGCCGCTGAACACCCGGCCCACCATCTCGCCCGTGGCAAGGCGGCTTTCGATCGCGCGTAACGACAGCTCGGCTTCTGCTCGTACGTCGCTGTCGGGCTCGGCGAAGTCGCCGCCCTTCCTTTCGAGCAGGGGCAGGAGCAGCGTCTTGGTATTGGGATCCCTGCTCTCGGCCAGCGCGCGAATCGCCGCCAGGCGCACGGACTTATTCGTGCTTCCCAGTTGCACCGTGGCCTCGGTCAGCATCAGCAGTGCCTTGATCTGCGCGTCCGGCTCCTTGGCCAATGCGCGCTGGATGACCGGCAGCATTTCCTCGTCAGCGCCCCGCTGCAGCTCGTTCGCTGCCGCAAACCTGGTCGCACGATCGTCCGAAGCGAGCTTCAGCGCTGCGATTGCAGTGGCGAGCTCGCGCCGCACGCGGTTGTTGAGCACGACATCGTCGCGCGTCTCCGGCAACGGCGCGACCGACTTGCCGGTGGCAAGATCGATCGCGATGTCGCCCTTGACCTGCAGCGCCCTTTCACCTGCAGTCTGCACTTCGCCGTCCTGCAGCGCCTGCAGCAGGAGAAGCGCGCCGCTGTCGCCGCTGGCGACGACCCCTGCAATGGCCTTGACCTTCGCATCGTTCTCGCCGAAGGCAAGATCGCGGACGAGCTCCGGCGCGATCGCCTGCGCCCCGGTCGACACGAGCGCCACGAGCAAGGGAACGGCAAGCATCGCAACGACGTGACGACCGTAGTGCCGGGAACGGATCATGGTGGGCAGCCTGGACAAAGGTGCAACGCACGACGGAACGGCGGCAGCAGGCGATCACAGGCCGCTGCCGCCGCCGTCGGGCCAAAACGCCCCTGCTACATGTTTGCCGGACCGTCCTTCTTCTTCTCGTTGCCTTCGATGTACTGGCTCCACGGCTGCGCGCGGATCGGGCCCGGCGTCTTCCAGACGACGTTGAACTGGCCGTTCGCCTGCACCTCGCCGATGAACACCGGCTTCCAGAGATGGTGATTCTTTTCGTCCATCTTGATCGTGAAGCCGTCAGGCGCCTTGAAGGTCTGTCCTGCCATCGCCGCGACGACCTTGTCGGTGTCGGTCGACTTCGCCTTGGCCACCGCCTGCGCCCACATGTGGATCCCGACGTAGGCCGCTTCCATCGGATCGTTGGTCAACGGCTTGTCGGCGCCCGGCAGCTTCTTCGCCTTCGCGTAGTCGGCCCACTGCTTCCTGAACGCGTCGTTGGCCGGGTTCTTCAGCGACATGAAGTAGTTCCACGCGGCGAGGTGCCCGACGAGCGGCTTGGTGTCTACGCCGCGCAGCTCTTCCTCGCCGACCGAGAACGCGATGACCGGCACGTCGGTGGCCTTCAGACCCTGGTTGCCCAATTCCTTGTAGAACGGCACGTTGGAGTCACCGTTGATCGTCGACACCACCGCGGTCTTGCCGCCGGCGGCGAATTTCTTGATGTCGGCGACGATCGTCTGGTAGTCGCTGTGGCCGAACGGCGTGTATTTCTCGTCGATGTCCTTGTCGGCCACGCCCTTCGACTTCAGGAATGCGCGCAGGATCTTGTTCGTCGTGCGCGGATAGACGTAGTCGGTGCCGAGCAGCACCCAGCGCTTGGCGCCACCGCCTTCCTTGCTCATCAGGTACTCGACCGCGGGAATCGCCTGCTGGTTCGGCGCAGCCCCCGTGTAGAAGACGTTCTTCGACAGTTCTTCGCCTTCGTACTGCACGGGGTAGAACAGAAGGCCGTTCAATTCCTCGAACACGGGCAGCACCGACTTGCGCGACACGCTCGTCCAGCAGCCGAACACGACGGCGACCTTGTCCTGCGCAATCAGCTGTCGCGCCTTTTCGGCGAACAGCGGCCAGTTCGACGCGGGATCCACGACGACCGGCTCGAGCTTCTTGCCGAGGACGCCGCCCTTCGCGTTGATCTCGTCGATCGCCATCAGCGTCACGTCCTTCAGTACCGTTTCGCTGATCGCCATCGTGCCGGACAACGAGTGGAGGACGCCGACCTTGATCGTGCCCTCGGCGGCAAACACCTGCGTACCGGCCGTGAGCCCGCCCACCGCAAGCGCCGCGGACAGCGCGAGTCGTTTCAAAGCAGTTCTGCGTTCCATGAATTTCCCCGTATCAAAGTTTTGACGATGACAGCACCTGACGCTTTGGGGGCTTCGCGGATCGGCCCCTGATTGCTGCATCGCACGAATCGTGCCGCAGTGCGCAACGACATACTATCTATTTGTTTTCAAATAACATTCTGGCGGTGGATGAGCGCGGTCGCTAATGGGCTCGGCACGGGCTCGTCCCATTTGGGTGCGGTGCACAGCGACGCTGCACCGATTTGGATCGGCTTCTCGGCGCGATCGGGCCCGCGCGCCGCCGACCGCGCACGCGGGAATCAGCGGGGTGAGGCCGCGGCAACGCCAATCATGCCGCGCTCGACGACGAACCGCACGACGACTTCGAGCCCCTGTCCGGTCTTGAGGTTGGTGAAGACGAACGGCCGCTCGCCGCGCATCTTTCGCGCGTCACGGTCCATGACCTCGAGCGACGCTCCGACCATGGGCGCGAGATCGATCTTGTTGATGACGAGCAGGTCGGAGCGCGTGATGCCCGGCCCCCCCTTGCGCGGGATCTTGTCGCCGGCCGCGACGTCGATCACGTAGATCGTCAAATCGGACAATTCCGGCGAAAACGTCGCCGCGAGATTGTCGCCACCGCTTTCGACGAAGACGATGTCGAGATTACCGAAGCGCCGCGCGAGCCGGTCCACGGCCTCGAGGTTGATCGACGCATCCTCGCGAATCGCTGTATGCGGGCAGCCGCCGGTCTCGACGCCGATGATCCGATCCGCCGGGAGCGCGTCGTTGCGAACGAGGAACCGCGCGTCCTCCTCGGTGTAGATGTCGTTGGTGACGACGGCAAGCTGGTACCGGTCGCGCAACGCGCGACATAGCGCGAGCGTCAGCGCGGTCTTGCCGGAACCGACGGGACCGCCGATGCCGACGCGCAGAGGTTGGTTGAGGGTCACTTCGAATTGCCTCCCGACAGGGCTACGAGCGAAAAAGCCGCGTGTATTGCGTTTCGTGCCTTGCGCTGGCGAGTGCGAGTCCGGGCGCGAACGTCGAGAGCTCGTCATCGGCGAGCGTCATGGCAGTGGCGACGACCTGCGGAATCCTGGCGCCCAGCGCCTTGAGCAGCCGCTGCCCGGCGACCTGGCCGAGCGGCACCAGCTTGACCGAGGCCAACACCTGGTTCTCGAGCCACGACCAGACGTATGCCGTCAGCGCGGCGTCCGCTGGCACTGCGAAGCCGCGCACTGCGAGCGCATACGCCGCCGGCAGCGTGACCGGAGCGAGCGCGGGAAGCACGCCGCGCGCGGGGGCGTCGAGGAGCTCGAGGTCGGCGGCGAGCTTTGCCAGCGAGCCGCCCGTCTGCTCGGATTCGGCGCGCAGCTCCGCGGTCTCGCGCGACGCGCGAAACCAGGCATTCCACGTCGCGAAGAGCACCCAGTCGGCGTGTTGCGCGGCGTCCAGCAGTCGCCATGCGACCGCGGCTTCACCCGGCGCAACGACCCATTCGAGCACATCGCCGATCCATGCCTGTGCCGTCGCGGCATCAAGCACGGTCCCGTCCTCGACCACTTGCTCCAGCCCCTGCGAGTAGCTGTACGCACCGATGGGCAGCGCGGGACTCGCGAGTTGCAGCAGCCGCACCAGCGGCAGCAGCGCAAGTCTGCCCGCCTCCGGCGAGGAGGTGCCGGACAGTGCGCCGAGATCAGCCCGCATGCTTACCGGGCACCGCGAAGTCGTGGATGATTCCCGCGTGTTTCGCCTCACCCGAGTGCGCGTGGTGGCCGGCGGCATACGCGCCGGCCTCGGGCTCGAACGGCGCGCGGACAGCCGTGACCGTCGCGCCGAGTCCGCGCAGCATGCCCGCGAGCACGTCGTCCGCGGCCAGGCGCAGCCAGCCGGCGCCCACCTGCACGGGTGTGTGCCGGTTGCCGAGATGGTAGGCCGCGCGGGCAAGCGCGTTGGCGTCGGCGCAGCGAACCTCGAGCAGATCCTCGTCGGCCGCATTGACGCGGACGACGCGGCCGTCATCGGCCTGCAGGCATTCGCCGTCCCGCAGCATGCTGCCGCGCTCAAGGAACAGGCCGATCTCCTCGCCGCCGGCAACGGTCGTGCGCAGCCGGCTCTTCTGCCGCAGCTCGAACGGAAGCACGAGGTCCGCGTCGTGCGGCGCCGGCGCGTCCAGCTTACGTTGCACGACGAGCATCGCTCAGTTCCGTTCGGGCTAGAACAGGAAATACCGCTGCGCCATCGGCAGCACCGCCGCCGGCTCGCAGGTCAGGAGCGCGCCGTCGGCCCGCACCTCGTAGGTCTCCGCATCGACCTCGATCCGCGGTAGCGCGTCGTTGTTCTTCATGTCGCGCTTGCCGATCGCGCGCGTGTCCTTCACGGCGACGAGCGGCTTCGCCAGATCGAGCTTGCGCACGGCGGGATTCTTGAGCGCCGCCTTCGACACGAACGTGACGGAGGTCGACCGCGCCTTGCCGAACGCGCCGAACATCGGCCGGTAATGCACCGGCTGCGGCGTGGGAATCGATGCGTTCGGGTCGCCCATCGCCGCGGCGGCGATCATCCCGCCCTTCAGGATCAGCGATGGCTTCACGCCGAAGAACGCCGGCTTCCACAACACGAGGTCGGCGAGCTTGCCCGGCTCGACCGAGCCGACCACGTGGCCGATGCCGTGCGCGATCGCGGGGTTGATCGTGTATTTCGCGACATAGCGCATGACGCGCTGGTTGTCGTGCGCGGCGGGGTCGCCCTTGATCTTGCCGCGCTGGACTTTCATCTTGTGCGCCGTCTGCCAGGTGCGGATGATCACCTCGCCGACCCTGCCCATCGCCTGCGAGTCCGACGACAGCATCGAGAACGCGCCCAGATCGTGCAGGATGTCCTCGGCGGCGATCGTCTCGCGCCGGATCCGCGATTCGGCGAACGCGATGTCCTCGGCGATCGACGGGTCCAGGTGGTGGCACACCATCAGCATGTCGAGGTGCTCGTCGATCGTGTTGATGGTGTATGGGCGCGTCGGGTTGGTCGACGACGGCAGCACGTTCCCCTCGCCGCACGCCCGAATGATGTCGGGCGCGTGGCCGCCGCCCGCGCCTTCAGTGTGATACGTGTGGATCGTGCGACCGCCGATTGCCTGCAGGGTCGCCTCGACGAAGCCCGATTCGTTCAGCGTGTCGGTGTGGATGGCGACCTGCACGTCCATCCTGTCCGCGACCTTGAGCGCGGCGTCGATCGCCGCGGGCGTCGTGCCCCAGTCCTCGTGCAGCTTCAGCCCGATCGCGCCGGCCTCGACCTGCTCGATGAGCGGCGGCAGCAGGCTCGCGTTGCCCTTGCCGAGAAAACCGAGGTTCATCGGGAATGCCTCCGCGGCTTCGAGCATCCGGTGGATGTGCCACGGGCCGGGCGTGCAAGTCGTCGCGAACGTGCCGGTGGCGGGACCGGTGCCGCCGCCGAGCATCGTCGTGACGCCCGACATCAGCGCCTCGTCGATCTGCTGCGGGCAGATGAAATGGATGTGCGCATCGATCCCGCCGGCGGTGACGATCATCCCCTCGCCGGCGATGATCTCGGTCGCAGCGCCGATCACGATGTCCACGCCTGGCTGGATGTCGGGATTGCCGGCCTTGCCGAGCTTCGCGATCCTGCCGCCCTTCAATCCAATGTCGCATTTGACGATGCCCCACCAGTCGATCACCAGCGCATTGGTGATCACCGTGTCGGCGCAATCCGCGGCCACTCGCTGGCTCTGCCCCATGCCGTCGCGGATAACCTTGCCGCCGCCGAACTTCACCTCCTCGCCGTAGATCGTGAGATCGCGTTCCACTTCGATGAAGAGATCGGTATCCGCGAGTCGCAGGCGGTCGCCGGTCGTCGGCCCGAACATCTCGGCATAGGCGCGCCGGCCGATCTTCATCGCTTGCCCTTCGCCTTTGCGCCGCCGGCCGCCGACTTCCTCTTCGCCGGCGCGCGGCGCGCCGCGCTCGTCCGCACAGTTGCATCGAGCGGTCCCATCACCGCGCCGGTGAAGCCGTACACGACCCGCGCACCCGCCAGCGCCACCAATTCGACGGTGCGCGACTGCCCCGGCTCGAAGCGCACGGCCGTGCCGGCCGCGATATTGAGCCGGAAGCCGCGCGCCGCCGCACGATCGAACGCGAGCGCCGCGTTGGTCTCGGCGAAGTGATAGTGCGAGCCGACCTGGATCGGACGGTCGCCGGTATTGGCCACTGTCAGCGCGACGTTGACCCGCCCGGCATTCAGTTCGAGCTCACCGTCCTGCGCAAGGAGTTCGCCGGGGATCATGGGATGGGGTGATGAACGGTGACGAGCTTCGTGCCGTCGGGAAACGTCGCCTCGACCTGGATCTCGGGAATCATCTCGGCCACGCCGTCCATCACCTGCCCGCGTTGGAGCAGCGTTGCGCCGTGGCTCATCAGGTCGGCAACCGTCCGCCCATCGCGCGCGCCTTCCATGATCGCGGCGGAGATGTACGCAACGGCCTCGGGATAGTTGAGCTTCACGCCACGCGCCAGGCGCCGCTCCGCCACCAGCGCGGCGGTGAAGAGCAGCAGCTTGTCCTTTTCTCTAGGCGTGAGTTCCATGGGGTATCGTCCGGCAGGGTCACGTGTTCCAGATCCGGGGCGGCACCGCGTCGCGGTCCGCCAGCGCCGGACGAAGCACGCGCCACAGCGTAGCAAAATACGTGCGCGCCGCGTGCGCACAGCCGCCACGATAGCGGGCGACGAGCAACAGCGGCAGGCGCGTCACGGCGCCCGCTCCGGACACGGGCGAAGCGGCGCGGCACGCTGCGAGAACGCCGTCATCGACATCGGCGCCTGCCGCGATCATTGTGCCAAACACGGGCGCGCCGTCCAGGATTGCACCAGATTGGAGCGCCCTCGAACCGCCATCGAGGATGGCGCGCTCGCACCAGAGCATCGTGTCGGCGCGGACGAGCTCGAGCGTCTGGTGTACGCGTCCGGACGCGAAGCGCTCGCCCGACGCGGTACGCCCAAGCTGCGTCACGTCCCAGCCGATGAAGCGGGCATCCTCGGCGAGCTCGACGCCAAGGCGGATCGTGGCGTGCGCCCCGTCGAAAAGCATCGTTTCCTGCGGGAGCCATTCGACGAGCGCGCCGGCAGCGACCCGCAGCACGATGTCGGAGCGCGCGACGGGTCCCGCGGACCGGTACCACTTTGCCGCGCCGGGAGTCGTAAGCTGCGCGTGCGCGCGCGGCCCGGCGTCGACCTCGATCGCAAGTGAGTCGCCGCCGACGATCCCCCCGGGCGGATGCACGACGACCACCTGGCAGACGCCGCAGCCTTCAGGATAGAGCGCCTTCTGCACGCGCAGCGGACCCATGTGCCGGCGCGCGGCCAGCACCGTGCGCGAGGCCTCGCGCTCGAAGCACAGCTCGAGACGCGCCCCCCATCCGGCCGGCGCCACGCACATCGGCGCGCGGTCCTCGACGAACGCGGTGGCAGCCATCGTCCGAGTGTAACGCAAGGATGCGCGTCAGCGCCGCTCCGACTTCAATGCCAGTGCCTGCGCGTAGATCGCGTCCCGCGGCAAACCCGTAGCCGCGGCGGCGACGCGCGCGGCGCGCGCGGGCGGCAACTCGGCAACGAGCGCCGTCAGCAGGCGACGCATGTCGAGTTCGGGCTCGCGCGCGATCGCCTCCGTCTCCGGCGGGGCGTCGACGAGCAGCACGAACTCGCCGCGCTCGTGATTGGGATCGGCGGTGAACCAGGCGGGCGCATCATTGAGCGTGGTCTGCGTGATGGACTCGAATTTCTTCGTGATCTCCCGCGCGACGACGAGTGTTCGCTCGCCCCCGAGTTCCTCGCCCAGGTGCGCGACGGTGTCGCGCACCCGATGCGGCGCCTCGTAGACGACAAGCGCAACCGGCAAGTGCGCGACGGCCGCGAGCAGTTCGCGCCGCGCTTTCGCCGCCTTGGGCAGAAAACCCAGGAACAGGAATTGACCGGCCGCAAGGCCCGCCGCCGAGATCGCCGCAATGGCCGCGTTGGCCCCGGGAATCGGCACGACCGGAAATCCCGCATCACGGACCGCCCGCACCAGATGCGCGCCCGGATCGCTGATCGCCGGCGTTCCCGCGTCGCTGACCAGAGCGACGCTGCGGCCCGCGGCGAGCTGCGCGACGATCTGCGCAGCGCGCGCCGATTCGTTGTGCTCGTGCAACGATAGCGGACGGGTCGTGACCCCATAGTGCCGCAGCAGCACGCCGGTCACGCGCGTATCTTCGGCCGCGATGATGTCGACGCCATCGAGGACGTCCTGCGCGCGCAGCGTCAGGTCGCGCAGGTTTCCGAGCGGCGTGGCAACCACATATAATGCCCCCGGCGCGACGCGAAAGCGCATGGGTCTTTCGTCATCGCCGCTTTCCGCATCTACACTTTCATCCATGCGAAACTCGACCCCGCTTCGATGACCGCCCGCCGCCCAACAGATCGGAACACGCATGGCCGCACGCGCTGGCGCAGCGCCGCGATCGCGCTGGCGTTGACGTGCGGTCTGTCGGCATTGTCCGCCGCACAGTCACCGGCGGCAAGCGACGCGGCGCCGGAGGCGAGCACCAAAGCCGCCCCGGTCGTCGACGCCCGGGTCGAACCTGTGCCCATCGTGCTCGTGCTGCCGCTGACTTCGGCGGTGTTCGGCCGGGCCGCTGAGGCAGTGCAGGCCGGATTCCTCGCCGCCGCCGAAGCCGCAAAGGTGAAGCCGAAGGTAATCGGGCACGGTGAAGACGACGTCGTTGCCGCCTTCGCGAAGGCGAAAGCAACCGGTGCCAAGGTCATCGTCGGGCCGCTGGTCCGGGACGACATGAAGATGCTGGTGGCGGCGGGTCTCGAGCTGCCGCCGACCATTGCGCTGAACCAGCTGGACGAGGGCGTGGCGCTTCCGGAGAACGTCTACGCGCTTACGCTGACGATCGACGGCGAGGCGAGGCAGCTTGCTCGCCGCGCCCGCGACGACGGTGCGACGACGGTCGTGGTGATCGCCAGTGACACGCCAAGGCAGCAGCGTTTCGCGAGCGCATTCAACGCCGAGTGGATCCTTGCCGGCGGCGGGGCTCCGGTGATGTTCCGCTTCGACCCGGCGCCGGATGTGCTCAGACTCATGCGGCGCGAACTGGTCAAGACCCCGGTCGACGCCGCCCTCCTTGCCGTCGACGCGACGGATGCCGCGCTGGCCAAGCCCTATGTGGGAACGATCCCCAGCTACACCAGCAGTCAGGTCAACGAGCGCCAGGCGCCGGAAGCGCTGCGCGACCTCGACGAAGTGCGTTTTGTCGACATGCCCTGGCTTGTCGATCCCGATGCGGCCGCCTTCGCGGAACTGAGACGGCCGGATTACCCCAATACCACGCTCGATCGGCTCCATGCGCTCGGCGTGGATGCATTTCAGGTCGCCACGGCTTTCGCGGCCGGACCGCCCGCAAGGCTCGAATTCGACGGCGCGACCGGCCACCTTTCGCTCGACGCGACGCGCCAGTTCGTCCGCGAGGGGCGGCTAATGCAGTTCCGGGCCGGTCGCATCGTGCCGGTGGGCGCACGCTAGGGCATCTCCGCGATGTCCGCGACCGCAAACGGACGGTAGGATGAAACGACCCCCACGCTCGCTTTGCTCGCTGCCCCCCGAGGGGGCGGGTCAGTCCCTTGGGACGGCCCGGCGGGACTGACATGGCGGTCGCACGCGGCGAGGCCGGTGCTCGCGCCGAGGCATTGGCGGCCACGTTCCTGACCACCCGCGGACTGAGGATCGTCGAGCGCAATTTCCGGTGCCGCCGCGGCGAGATCGACCTCATCGCGCGCGACGGCGAGACACTCGTGTTCGTCGAGGTGCGGCTGCGTACGCGACGCGACTTCGGCGGTGCGGCCGCGAGCATCACGGCGGCCAAACGCGCGCGGATCGCCGCCGCCGCGCTCTTCTACCTCGGACGCCTGCGGCGCACGCCGCCATGCCGGTTCGACGCGGTGCTGCTCGATGCGATCGACGCGGATCACGTCGAATGGCTGCAGGACATGATGAGCGCTATGAGCCCGCCGGGCCGCCCCAAGGGCGAATACCGGAGCGCGAAGCGCGAAGGTGTTACAGCGCGCCCGCCGGGCCGCCCCAAGGGCGAATACCGGAGTACGCAGCACGAAGGTACTTCAGTGAGCGGCGCCGCATCCGGCCATCGCGCACAGCGCGCGGCATCGTCATTGCGGTCCGCTCCGCGCGGCGGCGGGCAAGATCAAACTTGCTACAATCGGGCGAGTTGCGATTCCCGACCATGGACCATGTCTCGCGCATTCGCGCGCATTTCGCCGACAGCGCGCAGCTGAAGCTCGCCGCAGCAGATGCGCTCGCTCCGACCATCGCCCGCGCCGCGGACCTGCTTGCGACGTGCCTGCTCGGGGACGGCAAGATCCTGGCCTGCGGCAACGGCGGATCCGCGGCCGACGCGCAGCATTTCGCCGCCGAGATGATCGGCCGCTTCGAGCGGGAGCGCCCGGAGCTGCCGGCGCTTTCGCTCTCCACCGACACGTCGATCCTCACGGCCGTGGCGAACGACTACTCGTTCGAGCAGGTGTTCGCGAAGCAGGTGCGGGCGCTCGGCACCGCGGGTGACGCGCTGCTGGCCATATCCACGTCCGGGAACTCGGCCAACGTCGTCGCGGCAGTCAGGGCGGCGCACGAGCGCGAAATGCGCGTCGTCGCGCTCACGGGCAAGGGCGGTGGCGAGATCGGCGCCATGCTGACGGCGGACGACGTGCATCTGTGCGTGCCGCACGACCGGACCGCGCGCATCCAGGAGGTGCACCTGCTCATGATTCATTGCCTGTGCGACGCCGTCGACAACACGCTGCTGGGAGACGAAGGATGAACGGGAGGCCAGCACTCCAGCGCCTGCTTGTGCTCGCCTGGTTCGCGCTCGTCGTTGCCGTCGCCCCCCTCGTCGCCGGCTGCGCCGCCATCGTGCTCGGCGCGACCGCCGGCGCCGGCACGCTGGTCGCCATGGACCGCCGCTCCACCGGCATCCGCGCGAGCGATCAGGCGATCGAATCGAAGGTGACCAAGGACGCCGCCAACAGGTGGCCCAGCGGCGTGCATCTCAACGTGACGAGCTACGACGGCAAAGTTCTGCTCACCGGGGAGGTGCCGACCGCGGTCATACGCGACGAGATCGGGCAAATCGCGACGTCCACGGAGTACGTGCGCGGGGTGATCAACGAATTGTTGGTCGGTCCGGAAACCGAATTCGGCGCGCGTACACAGGACACTTACATCACGACGAAGGTGAAGACGCGACTGATCGAGGCGGGGCGATTCGACGCGAACAACGTGAAGGTCGTCACTGAGCGCCGTGTCGTCTATCTGCTGGGTCTCGTCTCGCGCCAAGAAGGCGATGCCGCCGCGGAGATCGCGGCATCGACCACGGACGTCACGCGGGTCGTCAAGTTGTTCGAGTACACGGACTGACCGCGCGATGACCGCAGCGGACGGGCTCCCCGCGCCACGCCACCTGGCCAAGATCGCGCCGCCGGGCGAGGTGCCGGCGCGCATCGCGGCGTTGCCGCGGCCGCTGGTGTTCACCAACGGCGTGTTTGACGTGCTGCACCGTGGTCACGTCGCCTGTCTTGACCAGGCCCGCGCGCTGGGCGCATCGCTCGTCGTCGCCGTCAATTCCGACGCCTCGGTGCGACGGCTCGGCAAGGGCGATGACCGGCCGCTCAATCCCCTGCCGGACCGGATGGCGGTGCTCGCCGCACTCGCGGCAGTAGACCTTGTCGTCCCCTTCGACGGTGACACGCCGCGCGACCTCATCGTCGCCTGCCGGCCCGACGTGCTGGTCAAAGGCGGCGACTACACTGCGGCGGCGACCGCCGGCGCGAGCGAAGTAATCGCCGCCGGCGGCAAGTTCGTGGCGATCCCGTTCCTGTCCGCGCATTCGACCTCGGCGCTCATCGACAGGATCCGTGGCTGAGACGAACAGCCCCCACTTGCAGTGCCCTTCGGGCGGCCGGGCGGGCACTGATCGCTACTTGCGATAGCGATTGCGGAAATCGTTGACGATTCCCTTCTGGCTGCGGTCGATCGCCGCATCGAGAGAACGGTCGTTCGGGTCGTGCTGCTTTGCCTTGCGGAAAGCGTTGAGCGCTTCCTGGTGATTGCCCAGGGCCTCCTGCGCGTCGCCAAGGCAACGCCAAGCCTCCGCATTGCCGAGTTCGAGGTCGGCCCAGGCGCCGCACAATTCCGCGGCGCGCCGGAAGTTGCCGGAGCGCAGCATGCTCGGCCCCTCGACCTTCAGCGCCGACACGCGCACGCGGCGCTCCGCGAACAGCGTGGCGACGTCGGTATCGAGCGGCGCCGACAACGGCGCATCCGGACGAGCGGCGGGCCGGTCCGGGCCTCGAATGCCGCCCACGACGCCGGTGATCACGCTGCCGTCGGTGAGTCCCGGCGGAATGATCGATTGCACCGACGGCAGCACCGTGACGATCGACGTGCCCACGGTCGCGACCGTGTCCGCGAGCTGCCGGTGCCACGCTACGCCGTACAGCCAGAGCATCGCGGCGAGGCCGCAGACGCCGGTCACCAGGTTGAGCGTTCCGGGCGGCGCGTGAGTCGCGAGGCAATCCTGCGCGAAGTCCCAGTCGCACTCGTGATCCTGCACGAGCTTCTCGTATGCAATCGCGATGAGGACCGGCGCGAACAGCGGGAAGCCGCAGCCCATGCCTTCCCACCAGACGCGGAATGCGCGCTTGAAGCTGCGCCACATCTGCGACGGCATTTCGCGCCTGGCATAGGCGTCGGAGATCGAGAACTGCACGAAACAGCCGAATAGCCATTTGCCGGGTGTCGTGCCCACCGAGGCCATCAGCAGCGTCTCGACGCCCACCCACGTGCCGGTGATCAACACCGGAGCGAAGAACGGATGACCGAGCCAGAAGACCAGCGCATCGGAAATGACGCCGCCGCCGCGCAGTTCCGACAGCAACAGTGCGAGCACGATGCCCCAGAACGCGCAGTCGAACAGGCGCGCGCCCAGTCGGCTCCATGGTCGCGGCTCGCTGGTGCGGCCGGTCTTCGCGCGCTCGAGCTCGGCCATTCGGAGCTGGAAGATCCAGCTCGCGTCTTCCTGCGGCTGGTTGGTACCGAGGAACACGGTCTTTTCCCGCCGCCAGTTGAGGATCGCTAGGTCGGTATGCGGCATCAGGACCTGCACTGGGACTGTGCCCCGCCGGCGCGCCCACGTCAGGCTATGCACGATGCCGTACACGAACGTCAGCGCGAGCAACGTCAACGTCAGCCAGACCAGGACCTGTTTGGCGACCCCCACGGCATCGAGCGGCATGACCAGCACGATGGCGCCCGCGATGAAGCCCCCGAACAGCGTGCACAACGCGACCGTCACGATGCCGGGACGGCCGAACGAGGGCACCGGCTCGGTGAGCCCGGGGTGCTGGACATTGCTCGTGTTCTTGCTGGCCGCCGGTTCGGCCGCCAGCGCGATGCGCTGGGCGTCGGAGTCACCGACGATCGCCGGCGCGACGTCGGTCCCTTCGGCGGCCGGCGGCATGCCGTTGCTCGCGACGTAGGCAATCGCGGGCGGCACCACTTCCCCCGAACGCGCCAGTTCACCGTTGTAACGGACGCGACGGTCCGGATCGCTCAGGATCCGGCTAGCATGATTGATGAAGCGAAGCGCCTCTTCGACATTGCCCTGGCCGTCACGCGTCTTGGCGTAATACTTGCGGATCAGCCGGCGCAGTGCCGCGCGAACTTCTTCGTCGGACGCAGTCGGCGGGATTCCCAGCGCTTCGTAAAGCGAGGCTCTCATCTATCTCCGCGAGCGGGGAGTTCCCCGGCTTGATGCTCGAATCTTCGGGGAAAACCGTCCCCGAGGCAAGTCGCAGCGCGCTTCAAGCCAGGACCGGCGGCCCACGACGCATGGTCTAGCCCTGCTTTTCCTTGTGCGTGTGCGCAAGCTTTTCGCGAATGCGCGCCGATTTGCCCGACCGATCGCGAAGGTAATAGAGCTTCGCGCGGCGCACGTCGCCCTTGCGCTTGACCTCGATGCCGGCGATGAGCGGCGAATAGGTCTGAAAGGTCCGCTCGACGCCTTCGCCGCTCGATATCTTGCGCACGACGAACGAGGAATTGAGCCCGCGATTCCGCTTGGCGATGACGACACCCTCGTAGGCCTGCACGCGCTTGCGCTCGCCTTCGACGACGCTGACGTTCACGATCACGGTGTCGCCCGGCGCGAACACCGGTATCTTCTTGCCCAGCCGTTCGATCTCTTCTTTTTCAAGTGTGGCGATGATATCCATGCTGCGTTCTCCATTTCGCTGATTGCTGGTCGTTGACCTTGCGCGCAGCGCAGGGCACCCCCTGATGCGCGCGGCTTGTTGTCCGGCGGAAGACCATCCGCTGCCGGACAGCCGGTTCGCCGCTTGCTGCCACCTGCCGCTTTGCTACCGGAGACCGGACTCCGGCATCCGGTCGCGGCGATACGCCGCGAGCAACTCGCTCTCTTCCTTCGACAGCACCCGTTCCCGCAGGAGATCGGGTCGGCGCTCCCACGTGCGGCCAAGCGCCTGCTGCAGACGCCACGCGCGGATCGCCTCGTGGTGGCCCGAAAGGAGAACCTCAGGCACCCGCATTCCATCGTACTCGTCCGGCCGCGTGTAGTGCGGACAATCGAGCAGCCCGGCCGCGAACGAGTCCTGCACCGCCGACTCGGCATCGTTCAGCACCCCCGGACGCAACCGCAGGATGGCATCGATCAGCATCAGCGCCGGCAACTCACCTCCCGATACGACGAAATCGCCGATGGCGACTTCCTCGTCGACTTCGCGCTCGAGCAGTCGCTGGTCAATCCCCTCGTAGCGCCCGGCTAGGAGCACCAACGCAGTTTCATCCCCCCCCGCGGCAAGCTCCGCCACGCGCCGGTGCGACAGCGGCGTTCCGGCCGGCGACAGGTAGAGCGTTCGCGTCGCCGCGCAACCTGCCGCGCGCTGGGCCGAGCGTACCGCAGCCAACGTGCTTGCCAGCGGTTCCGCCAGCATCACCATTCCAGGTCCGCCGCCATACGGGCGGTCGTCGACGGTCCGGTGTCTGTCCGCCACGAAATCGCGCGGGGTCCATACCCCGAGTCGCCAGAGCCCCCGCTGCAGCGCGCGCCCCGCGACGCCGAACCGCGCCGCGTGGTCGACGAGCTCCGGGAACAGCGTGACGACGTCGATCCGCATCCTGCGCTCCCGGAACCACCGGCCCTTCTAGTAGTCCGCGCCCCAATCCACCTCGATCCGGCCGGCGTCGACATCGACCCGATCGATGATCGCCGCTACGAACGGTATCAACCGCTCCGGTCCGGGCATCGCCGACGGGCGCGCGACCCGCAACAGCGGATGCGCCCCGTGCTGGGTGATCCCGACCACTTCGCCCAGCAGCACGCCCGAACGGTTCAGCACCGCGAGACCGGTCAGGTCATCCCAGTAGAACTCGCCTTCCGCCGCGGCGGGCAGCGTCGCCCGCGGCACGCCAACCTCGAACCCTTTCATCGCCAGCGCAGCTTCGCGCGTGTCTACCCCGCCCAAGGCCGCGACCAGTACGCCCGAATGGAGGCGCCCGTCCTGCCGCCGGAATTCGCTCCAGGCCGCCCCGCGCGCGGGCTTCAGCCACCACGTCGGGTAATCCAGGAGCGCGCCGGGCGATTCGGCGAAGGACCTGACCTTGAGCCAGCCCCGAATCCCATAGGGGCCGAGAACTTCGCCCATCACGACGATGGCGTCGGCGGATCGCGCCATCGCCGGCACCGCGCTAAACGACGGCGCCGCTGCGCGCTGCCCGCTCAGGCGGCAGGAACGACCGGTGGCACGGGCTTCGCGAACCGCTTCACGAGGCCGGCAACCGTGTCCGAGAGGCGCGCGCCGCGATCCTGCCAGAACGTGATGCGATCGACCGCGAGCCGCAGGGCTTCCTCGCCCTTCGTGGCAATGGGGTTGTAGAACCCCACCCGCTCGATGAAGCGGCCGTCGCGTCGGTTGCGCGAGTCGGCCACCACCACATTGAAGAACGGCCGCTTCTTGGCGCCGCCTCGGGCTAATCTGATGACCACCATGGTGAGTTCTCTAGTCTGGGATTGCGATGGAAAGCCGGTAATTATACGGCCGGATCGGTACCTGCGGCAAGCGCCATGCGGCCGCCATGGCCATGCGGACGGTGCATGTCAGTGCGTCCGCGGGAGAAAACCCTTCATTCCGCGCAACATTTTCTGCATCCCGCCCTTGGCCACCATTTTCATCATCTTTTGGGCCTGTTCGAACTGGTTCAGGAGCTGATTGACCTCCTGCACGGATACGCCCGCGCCGGTCGCGATCCGACGCTTGCGCGACGCCTTGAGGATCTCCGGCTTCGCGCGCTCGGCCGGCGTCATCGAGTTGATGATGCCCTCGACGCGGCCGATCTTGCGTTCGTCGACCGCGGTTCCTTGCGCGGCACGCGCAAGCTCCGCCGGGAGCTTGTCGAGCATCGCCGTGAGGCCCCCCATCTTGCGCATCTGCGCGATCTGGCCCTTGTAATCGTCGAGGTCGAAGCCCTTTCCGGACTTCACCTTCCGCGCGAACTTGTGCGCTTCCTCGACGTCGAGCGTCTTCTGCGCGCCCTCGATCAGCGACAGCACGTCGCCCATGCCCAGAATGCGCGACGCCATCCGCTCGGGGTGGAACACCTCGAGACCGTCGATCTTCTCGGACACGCCGGCGAACTTGATCGGCGCCCCGGTCACATGGCGCACGGACAGCGCGGCACCGCCGCGGGCGTCGCCGTCGAGCTTGGTGAGGATCACCCCCGTCAGCGGCAGCGCATCACGAAAAGCGCGCGCGGTGTTGACCGCGTCCTGGCCCTGCATCGCGTCGACGATGAACAGCGTCTCGATCGGTTTCACCGCGGCGTGCAGCAGGGCGATCTCGCGCATCATCGCTTCGTCGATAGCGAGGCGCCCCGCGGTATCGACGATCAGCACGTCGTGATAGTGCCGCTTCGCCCAGTCGAGCGCGGCCGACGCAATCGCCACCGGCTGCTCGCCGCTGGCCGACGGGAAGACGTCCGCACCGACCTGCGCGCCCAGCACGGCCAGCTGCTCGATTGCCGCCGGCCGGTAGACGTCGGCCGACACGAGCAGCACCTTCTTCTTCTGCCCGCGCAGCAGATGGGCGAGCTTGGCCGCCGTGGTCGTCTTGCCGGCGCCCTGCAATCCCGCCAACAGCACGACCGCCGGCGGCTGCACGGCGAAATCGAGCGGCGCCGCGGCGCCACCCATCAGCGCCGCCAGCTCGCGGTGGACGACGCCGATCAGCGCCTGCCCGGGCGTCAGCGAGCCGATCACTTCCGCGCCAATCGCCTTGTCCTTGATCTTCCCGATCAAATCCTTGACGACAGGCAGCGCCACATCGGCCTCGAGCAGCGCGAGCCTGACCTCCCGCAGCGCCTCCTGGATATTGGCGTCGGTGAGCCGTGCCTCGCCGCGCAGTTGCTTGACGACACGCGTCAGCCGTTGCGATAGATTGTCGAACATGGAAGCGCCGGGAGCCCTGAAAAGGTGGCGTAAGATATCCGCCACGCGCCGGCACCCGGCGCGTGTCGCCCGCCAAACTGAATGATTTTACTCCACGTGACCGTTGTGGCCCTGTACGGGCTCGCCGCGTTCGCACTCTGGCCGGCTGCGGCACGGCATGGCGCCCCGGGTGCCCCAGGTTACGGCCTGCCCGCCGGCACCGCGGCATGGCTCCTGCCCATTGCCCTCCTCGTGCACGCGTGGCTCGGCTGGCAGGATGTCGTGACCGCGGACGGCCTCGACCTGTCGTTCGCGAACGCGGTGTCGGTGGTCGCCGGACTGATCGCCGCGGTTGCGTGGGTCTCGGGCCTCCTGGCCACGCTGCCGGCGATCGGCACCGTCGTGCTCCCGGTCGCAGCCGCCGCCTCGCTGCTGCCCGCGCTCTTCGCCAGCCCGCATCGGTTCGAGTACAGTGGCGCGCCGCTCGCCACGGCGCACGTCGCGGTCGCGCTGGTCTCGTACGCGATCTTCCTCGTCGCGGCGCTGCAGGCTCTGGTGCTGATGGGACTCGAGAAGCGCCTGCATCGGCGATTGCCGGACCCGGAAGCGGCCGCATTGCCCCCGCTCCTCACACTGGAGCGGTTTCTGTTCCGGCTCGTCGCCGTCGGGTTCGTGCTGCTGACCGTGACCCTGGCGAGCGGGATGCTGTTCACCGAGCAGCTCTTCGGCAAGCCGCTGCAACTCACGCACAAGAGCGTGTTTTCGGTGCTGGGCTGGCTCACGTTCGGCGCGCTTCTGTTCGGCCGCTGGCGCTACGGCTGGCGGGGACGCGTGGCGCTGCGCTGGA
This sequence comes from uncultured beta proteobacterium, assembly GCA_963823215.1. Classification (GTDB taxonomy): domain Bacteria; phylum Pseudomonadota; class Gammaproteobacteria; order Burkholderiales; family Casimicrobiaceae; genus CAIWHR01. The sequence continues at coordinate 196,518 of CAWGKT010000003.1, read as the reverse complement.
TCATCGCCGGCACCGTGTTCGTCTTTCTCGCGTATCTCGGCTACAAGTTTGTTCTCGAGGTCGTCCTCGGCCGCTGATGGACGACATACCGCTGAGCTCGCTCGCGCTCACCCTCGCGGTCCTGCTCGCCACCTCCGGGTTCTTTTCCATCGCCGAAACCGCGATGATGGCGGTCAACCGGTACCGGCTGAAGCACCGCGCGCGGCGCGGCGATCGCGGCGCGAAGCTCGCGATCACCCTGCTCGGCCAGACCGACACGCTGCTCGGCGTGATCCTGCTCGGCAACAACCTGATCAACGCCGCCGCGGCGACGCTAACCACGGTCATCACGGTTCGGCTCTTCGGCGAAGGCGAGTTCGCGCTCGCCATGGGAACGGTCGCCGTCACCTTCGGGATCCTCGTGTTCTCGGAGATCACGCCAAAGGTCATCGGCGCCGCGCATGCCGACCGCATCGCGCCTTTCGTGAGCTACGCACTTTCCCCCATGCTGAAGGCGGCGACGCCGGTCGTCTGGTTCGTCAACCTGTTCGTCCGGGCGCTGCTCAAGCTGCTGCGCATCGAGCAGACGGGCGAGGTGGGCACGACGCTGAGCCAGGAGGAGCTCCGTTCGCTCGTGCTCGAGGGTCAGTATTTCCGAGGCAAGCATCGGGCCATGCTCGCGAACCTGCTCGACCTCGAATCCGTGACCGTCGACGACGTGATGACCCCGCGCAACCAGATCCACGCGCTCGATCTCGCGGATCGGCCGTCGCTGATTGCGCAGCAGCTCGCGACGTCCTACCACACGCGGCTGCCCGCCTGCGAGGGAGCGCTCGACAACATCGTCGGCATCGTGCACCTGAAGCAGGTCGTGCAATTACAGCGCGCCGGCGACATCGGTCCGAACGAGCTCCGGCCTATCCTGCGCCCGGCGTATTTCGTTCCGGCCGGGACGCCCCTGCTCGCGCAGCTGCAGCAATTCCAGAGCGACCGTGAGCGGCTGGGTCTTGTCGTCGACGAATACGGCGAACTCGTCGGCCTCGTGACGATCGAGGATATCATCGAGGAGATCATCGGGGACTTCACGACGCAGGCCCCCGACGGGACCGGGACCTTCCAGCGCAGCGCCGACGGTGCCGTGGTCGTGGACGGGCTGGCGCCGCTGCGGGCGCTCAACCGCAAGCTGGGCACCAACTTTCCGGTGGACGGACCTAAGACCCTGAACGGGCTCATCGTGGCGCAACTGGGAGAGATACCCGAGGCTGGCACGCGCGTCGAAGTCGCCGGCCAAACGATCGAGGTGCTGCAGACACAGGACCGTGGCGTAAAAGTCGTGCGGCTGCTCCCACCAGTCGGGCGCCCGCCCGTCGCGCCTTTACAAAGCACCGACGCGCAGGCATCATCAGTCGGATAAGTTTTATGCGATTGGAATAATGCCGACGTCGGCGGGTTGTAGCCGACACGGCACAGGAATTGCTTGACACCCGGGATGCTACCCGCACCCGCGCCAATCCGCCCAACGCAGATCCGCTAATGGCCACGCACGCCGCCTCGACGCGCAATATCAGCGGCCTCGCCCGCGCACTGGCGCAGCACGGCCTCATGACGGAATTCGAGGCCGAGGCGTTGCAGACGCAGGCCCAACAGGTCGGAACCACGTTTGTAGACCACGTCATCGCCGGCAAGAAGATCTCGGCGAACCAGCTTGCGGTGTTCGCCTCGCGCGCCTTCGGCGTCCCGTTGCTGGACCTTGCGGGATACGACGCCGAACTGTTCCCGAAGGACCTGATCGACCTCAAGATTGCCCAGGCGCGGCACGTTCTGCCGCTGCACAAGCGTGGCAATCGACTCTACGTCGCCACCTCCGATCCGGCCAACCTGCAGGGCCTGGAGGAGATCCGGTTCAAGACGAACCTGATCATCGAGCCAGTCGTCGTCGAGAACGACAAGCTGGCGGCCGCGATCCACAAGCTCGTCGAAGCCTCCGGCGCCTTGCTGAAGGACGCCACCTCCATGGAAGACCTGGAGGTCGATCTCCAGGAAGCCGACAGCGCGCAGTCCAGCGACGAGGAAAGCACCGAGATCGAGGACGCGCCGGTCGTCCGGTACCTCCAGAAGATACTGATCGACGCGATCTCCGCTGGCGTCTCGGACATCCATTTCGAACCGTACGAGAAATATTACCGGGTTCGCTATCGGCTCGACGGCATTCTGATGGAGGTCGCCCAGCCGCCGCTCGTCATCAAGGACAAGCTCGCATCCCGGATCAAGGTCATCTCCAAGCTCGACATCTCCGAAAAACGCGTACCGCAGGACGGCCGGATGAAGATCGTGCTGTCGAAGTCGAAGGCGATCGACTTCCGCGTCAGCACGCTGCCGACGCTCTTCGGCGAAAAGATCGTCATGCGTATCCTGGATTCGTCGGGGATCAAGCTCGGCATCGAGGCGCTGGGTTACGAGCCGGACCAGCAGGCGGCGCTGATGGAGGCCATCGGGCGGCCCTACGGCATGATCCTCGTCACCGGCCCGACCGGTAGCGGCAAGACGGTCTCGCTCTATACGTGCCTCAACATCCTGAACGAGCCTGGGATCAACATCTCCACCGCGGAAGACCCGGCGGAAATCCAGCTGGCGGGCGTCAATCAGGTCAACGTGAACGAAAAGGCCGGGCTCACGTTTGCCACCGCGCTGCGCGCGTTCCTGCGCCAGGATCCGGATGTGATCATGGTCGGCGAAATCCGCGACCTGGAGACCGCCGATATTGCGATCAAGGCGGCGCAGACCGGTCACCTCGTGCTGTCGACGCTGCATACCAATGACGCGCCCACGACGCTGCTGCGGCTGCTCAACATGGGCGTGGCGCCGTTCAATGTGGCCTCGTCCGTCATCCTGATCACCGCCCAGCGGCTCGGCCGCAAGCTGTGCACGCAATGCAAGAAGCCGAAGGACATTCCGCCGGAGGCGCTGCTGCACGCCGGATTCACCGACGAGGACCTGGACGGCTCGTGGCAGCCGTTCGGCCCGATCGGATGCGACCAGTGCAAGGGCACGGGCTACAAGGGCCGGGTCGGCATCTACCAGGTACTGCCGATCACCGATGACATGCGCCAGCTCATCATGCGCAACGGCACCGCCTTCGACATAGCGGATCAGGCGAAGAAGGAGGGCATACGCGATCTGCGACAATCGGGCCTGATCAAGGTCAAGCAGGGCATCATGTCGCTTGAGGAAATCGAAGCCGTCACCAACGAATGATGGCGCCAAAGGGGTAGCTCATGGCCACAGCAGCCGCACAGCGCAGGGACGTCAAGGAATTCACTTTCGTCTGGGAGGGCGTCGACCGCAACAACCGCCAGGTGCGCGGCGAGGTGCGTGCGGCCTCCGAGACGGTCGTCACGACCAACCTGCGGCGGCAGGGCATTCGCGTCACCAAGGTCAAGCGGCAGACGTTTCGCGGCGGGAGCCGGGTCGGCGAGAAGGAAGTGACCTTTTTCACCCGGCAGCTCGCGACCATGCTGCGGGCCGGCGTGCCCCTGCTGCAGACGTTCGACATTGTCGCGCGCGGCCACAGCAATGCGCGGTTCTCGCGGCTGATGCTGGACATCAAGGGCCGAATCGAAGCCGGCTCGAGCCTGTCACAGGCGTTCCGCGAGCACCCCGTCCAGTTCGATGCGCTGTACTGCAATCTGGTGAGTGCCGGCGAGACGTCAGGCACGCTGGACGCGATCCTCGACCGTCTCGCAACCTACAAGGAAAAGATCCTCGCCATCAAGAGCAAGATCAAGTCGGCGCTGTTCTATCCGATATCGGTGATCGTCGTCGCGATCGTCGTCGTCTGGGTCATCATGGTGTGGGTAATCCCGGCGTTCAAGCAGGTGTTCACCAGTTTCGGCGCGGACCTGCCGGCGCCGACCTTGCTCGTGATGGCCATTTCCGACTTCTTCGTCACCTGGTGGTGGCTGATGATCATGATCGTCGGGGCGGCGATCTTCTCGTTCTTCGTGCTTATGCGCCGATCCACCGCGTTCCGCTACACGATCGACCGCCTCGGGCTCAAGATTCCGGTGATCGGGATCATCCTCGAAAAGGCCACGATCGCGCGCTGGACGCGCACGCTCGCCACGATGTTCGCGGCCGGCGTGCCGCTCGTCGAGTCGTTGGACGCCGTCGGAGGCGCGGCCGGCAACATGGTGTATGCCGCGGGCACCAAGCGCATCCAGACCGAGGTCAGCACGGGTGCGAGCCTGACCAACGCGATGACGAACACCAAGCTGTTCCCGCCGATGGTGCTGCAGATGACGCAGATCGGCGAGGAGTCGGGCTCGGTCGACAACATGCTTTCAAAGATCGCCGAATTCTACGAGCGCGAAGTGGACGACGCCGTGTCGGCGCTGTCCAGCCTGCTCGAGCCGATCATCATCGTGTTCCTCGGCGTCGTGATCGGCGGCCTCGTCGTCGCGATGTACCTGCCGATCTTCAAGCTGGGCTCTGTCGTTTGAGCGTACCCGCCGGGGCGGCGACGCGACCCGCGCCGCGCCCGCGGCCGGCGGCACTGCCGGGCGCGGCGCGCGCTGGCGCCGGTGTTTCCGCGCGGGCTTAGCTCGTCCATGGCCGGCACGCTGGATCCGTTTCTCGCCACGGCGATTGCCGCACTCTTGGGCTTGTGCGTGGGCAGCTTCCTGAACGTTGTCATCCATCGGCTGCCGAAAATGCTCGAGCGTGGCTGGCAGGAGCAATGCGCCGAGCTGCGCGGCGAGAACCCCGCTCCGGGTCCGGTCTACAATCTGGTCGTTCCCCGTTCCGCGTGTCCGGCGTGCGGCGCGCCCATCACCGCACTGCAGAATGTCCCGGTCGTTTCGTGGCTGATGCTGCGCGGCCAGTGCGCAGGCTGCAAGGCGCCGATTTCCCCGCGCTATCCTGTGGTCGAAGTTCTGGGCGGGCTGCTGGCCGCATGCGCCGTCTGGCGTTTCGGCGTCACACCCCAGGGCATCGCCGCCTGCGTGCTCCTGTGGTCGCTCCTGGCGCTGACGATGATCGATCTCGACACCCAGCTCCTGCCCGACAGCATCACGCTGCCGCTGCTCTGGGCCGGTCTCATTGCCAACCTCTGGCACACGTTCGCCTCCCTGCCGGACGCGGTGATCGGTGCGCTCGCCGGTTACCTGTCGCTGTGGTCGATCTACTGGCTGTTCAAGCTGATTCGCGGCAAGGAAGGGATGGGCTACGGCGATTTCAAGCTGCTGGCCGCACTGGGTGCATGGCTCGGCTGGCAGTTGCTGCCGGTGATCGTGCTCCTGTCGTCGGTCGTCGGTGCGGGCATCGGGATCTCGCTCATCGTATTCAAGGGTCGCGACCATTCGGTCCCCCTCGCCTTCGGCCCCTACCTGGCGATCGCCGGCGCGATCGCGCTCTTCTTCGGTTCCACGCTCGTCAAGCTGTTCTTTCCATGAGCCCGCCGGGCCGTCCCAAGGGCGAATTCCGGAGCGCGCAGCGCGAAGGTAGTCCAGCGAGCCCGCCGGGCCGTCCCAAGGGCGAATACCGGAGTGCGCAGCACCAAGGTAGTCCAGTGAGCCTTATTGTCGGCCTCACCGGGGGCATCGGGACCGGCAAGTCCGCCGTATCCGGGGCCTTTGCGGCATTGGGCGTGGACGTTACGGACACCGACGTCCTGGCGCACGCACTCACCGCGCCGGGCGAGCCGGGCCACGCGGCGGTGCTCGCCGCATTCGGACCCGAGTTCCGCCAATCCGATGGAACGCTCGATCGCGGCCGCCTGCGCCAGCTGGTATTCGACGACGCCGACGCGCGGGCCCGGCTCGAGGCGATCCTGCATCCGCTGATTCGCGCGGCCGCGCGCCGGGAGGTGGATGCCTGGGCCGGTCCCTACGGCCTGCTCGTCGTACCATTGCTCTACGAGCGCGGTGGCCTGTCCACCGTCGACCGGGTGCTGGTCGTCGATTGCCCGGAGGAGGAGCAGGTCCGCCGGGTCATGGCGCGCAGCGGGCTCCCCGCCGCTGGCGTGCGCGCGATCATGGCCGCACAACTGTCACGTGCCGACCGACTCGCGCGGGCCGACGACATTCTGGACAACGCGGGGCCACCGGCGGCTATCGCCCCGCAGGTGGCCGAACTTGACCGCCGCTATCGGGCACTGGCCGCGAACGGCGGAGGAAATCGGGGGACCACGGCGCAATAGGCGCCTCGTGCCCTCCCGGCCGGCGCTACTTGAGGCAAAATGCCGGATCGAGACAATGTCCGTCCACTTGCCGTGATCCGCTATGAGCACCCGCTGAACGAGCGCATTCGAACGCTGATGCGACTCGAGGATCTCTACTACCGCGCGCATTTCTTTGCCGCGCAGAGCGAGGCCCCCGACCATCATGCCGCGCTCGCTGTGCTCTTCGAGATCACCGACGTCGCGGCGCGCGCGGATCTCAAGACCGAGTTGCTGCAGGAACTCGAACGACAGAAGCAGCTGCTGGCGCCGCTGCGTTCCAATCCGGCGATCGAAACCCGCGTGCTCGAGCCGCTGCTCGCCGACATCGACCGGGCGAACGCCGCGTTGCTGGCACAGGCAGGCAAGGTCGGCGTGCACCTGCGCGACAACGAATGGCTGATGACGATCAAGCAGCGCACGGCAATCCCGGGCGGGGTCTGCGAATTCGATCTTCCCGGGTACCACTACTGGCTGCACGGCGACCCGGCCGCGCGCCGCAGCGACCTCGAAGGCTGGATCGAACCTTTCCTGCCGATCCACGATGGGCTTGCGATCATCCTGCGGCTGCTGCGCGACAACGGCCGCGCCACGCGGCAAACCGCGTACCGCGGCGTCTTCCAGCTGATGCTGACGACGTCGAAGGTCGCGCAGCTGCTGCGCCTCACGGTACCCCACGACCTGCCTTGCGTGCCGGAAATCAGCGCGAACAAGTACGCGCTCAACATCCGGTTCATCGGCGTCACCGGAATGGACCGGGGCACCGTCTATGACCACGACGTGGAATTCGAGCTCGCGTTCTGTAACCTCTGAGCGATGTCGAGGCCGCGGACGATAGCCTGTCCCCAATGCGGCGCGGGCGTGGATTGGAGTCCGGGTTCTCGCTGGCGGCCGTTCTGTTCCGAGCGTTGCAAGCTGATCGATTTCGGCGCGTGGGCAAGCGGGGCCTACCGCGTCCCAACCGCAGAAGCGCCCGACGCCGACGAACTCTCGGTTGCGCCCGACGACAGCCAGAGCCGAGACTAGCGCGTTCGCCCCACTGTTCGAGGCACGAACCGGCGTCAGACCGCGGGCCACGCCGCGCGGCGCAGCGCGACACCATGTGCGCCGTGCGCGATCGCGATGGCCGTATCGGCAGGCTCTAGGCCGCCCAACGCATAGATCGGCAGCGGTGTCAGCTCGGCAATCGCCGCGAAGGCCTCCCAGCCGAGCGTCTGCCCGCCTGGATGCGACGACGTCGGCAATACGGGCCCCAATACCGCGAAGTCGAGCCCGAGCCTGCCGGCACGCTCGATATCCGGGCGCGTGTGACAGGACGCCGCGCAGAGCATGCCGTCCGGTCGCGCGGTCGCAGTGGCAAGCACGTCCGCCGTCCAGTGCACGCCATCGCAGCCCAGGGCGCGCGCGCGCCCGACATCGCCATTCCACAGCACCCTGGCACCGCGCGGCTGCGCGAGCGCGACGAGCGCGGCGACCAGCGCTTGCTGTCGTGACGCGGGCCAGGCCTTCTCGCGGATCTGGACCAGCGCCAGCCCGCGCTCCAGCGCCGACCTCGCGCGCGCGAGAAATTCCGCCTCGCCGAGCTCGTCCGCCATGCTGATTCCGTAAACGGGTGGCAGCAGCAACGCGCGCAGCACGAACGTATTGGCCGGCAGCAGCGGCACAACACCGAAATTTCCCGGCGTCTGCCAGGCGAATGCCTGTCCGTCGTGGCCGACCGGATCGCCGTCCCATTCGAACACGCGGAAGAAGTGAAGGAGGACGTGGGCGTGCGGATAACGGTACCGCTGCACGAGCCAAGGAGCAGCGCGGCGCACGGTGAGACCCAGCTCTTCGGCGAGCTCGCGGTCGAGCGCTTCCCGCGGGGACTCGCCGGGCTCAAGCTTGCCGCCGGGAAATTCCCAATAGCCTGCGTAAGCCTTGCCGGCCGGGCGCTGCGCGAGCAGCACCTGTCCGCCAGGGCGCTGGATGACGGCCGCCGCGACGTGCAGGAGGTCGTCGCTCACGCGCCCGGTTTTCTGCGCAATCCGGCAGCGCCGGCGTAGCTCCTGGCGAACTGCCACGCGACTCGGCCGCTGCGCGAGCCCCGCTGCAGCGCGAATTGCACCGCTTCGCGCGTGCGCGCCTCGGCTTCGCGCGGGGATTTCGGTGGGCCGACGTCGAACGCGTTCAGCCACGACGCCACCGCGGCGAGATAGTCGTCCTGGCTGAACGGATAGAACGAGACCCACAGACCGAAGCGCTCCGACAGCGAGATCTTCTCCTCGACCGACTCGCCGGGGTGAACCTCCTCGCCGATGTGCCTCGTCTCGAGATTCTCGCTGAAGTATTCGGGCATCAGGTGCCGGCGGTTCGACGTCGCATAGATCAGCATGTTCGCCGCCGCCGCCGCGATCGTGCCATCGAGCATCACCTTCAGCGCCTTGTAGCCGGGGTCGCCCGCGTCGAAGCTCAGGTCGTCGCAGAACACGATGAAACGCTCGCGGCGCGCCGCGACCTCGGCGGCGATGTCGGGAAGGTCGACGAGATCGGCCTTGTCGACCTCGATCAGCCGCAGGCCCTTCGCCGCGTACTTCACGAGCATCGCCTTCACGAGCGAAGACTTGCCGGTGCCGCGCGAGCCGGTGAGCAGCACGTTGTTCGCCGGCAAGCCGGCGACAAACTGCCGCGTGTTGGCGTCGATCGCGTGCTTCTGGTCGTCGATCGCGACAAGATCGGCGAGACGGATCGCGTGCGGATGGGGCACGGCCGCGAGATGCCCGCGGCCGGCGCGCTTGCGCCAGCGGAATGCGGTTGCGCTCCAGTCGGGAGGCGGCGGCACGGGCGGCAGCATGCCCTCGACGCGCTGGAGGATGCCCTCGAGGCGCAGCAGCAACGCGGCGAGGTCGCGAGCGTCCATCGTGTCAGCTGCGGTAATCGGCGTTGATGCTGACGTAATCGTGCGAAAAGTCGCAGGTCCAGACCGTTGCCGACGCGCCGCCGCGGCCGAGCGCTACGCGGACGATGATCTCGTCGTTCTTCATCACGCGCTGGCCGGCCTCCTCCGTGTACGACGCCGCGCGGCCGCCATTCTCGACCACCCGCACGTCGTCGAGCCAGAAGGACACCAGGGCGGGATCGAGGTCCGGTGCGGCCGCGTTGCCGATCGCGCAGACGATCCGGCCCAGGTTCGGGTCCGACGCGAAGAAGGCGGTCTTGACCAGGGGCGAGTGCGCGATGCCGAGCGCGATGCGGCGGCACTCGGCGGCGTCCCTTCCGCCATCGACCCGGAGCGTGATGAACTTGGTCGCGCCCTCACCGTCGCGGACGATCGCCTGCGCGAGCTCGATGGCCACCGCCGCGAGCGCCGCGCGCAGCGGCAGCAGGCGCGGATCGGCGCCATCGGCTATCGGCGCCATCGGCGCGCGCCCGGTGGCCGCGAGCACGAAGCTGTCGTTGGTCGACGTGTCGCCGTCGATCGTGGCGCAGTTGAAAGAGACATCCGCGATCTCGCGCGCCAGTGTCGCGAGCAGTTCGCCGGCGATCGGCGCGTCGGTGGCGACGAACGACAGCATGGTCGCCATGTCCGGATGAATCATCCCGGCGCCCTTCGCGATGCCGGTGATCGTGACCTGCACGTCGCCGACGGCGACGCGCCGCGACGCGCCTTTCGGCACCGTGTCGGTCGTCATGATCGCGGACACCGCCGCGAACCAGCCGTCGGCGGCCAGCGCCGCGCGCGCCGCCGGCAGCGCGGCGACGATCTTCGCGACCGGCAGCGGCTCCATGATCACGCCGGTCGAGAACGGCAGCACCTGCGGCAGCCCGCAGCCCAGCATCGACGCCACGGCGGCGCACGTGGTCTCGGCCGCGGCGATGCCGGCGGCGCCGGTGCCGGCGTTGGCGTTGCCGGCATTGACGACCAGCGCGCGGATGTCCGTGCCGCGCTCGAGGTGACGGCGACAGACGATCACCGGCGCCGCGCAGAAGCGGTTTCGCGTGAACACGCCGGCCGCTGCCGTCCCCGGCTCGAACACGGCGAGCAGCACGTCGTCGCGTTCCCAGTTCTTGACCTTCGCCGCGGCCGTGCCGAGCGTCACTCCGGGGACAGGCAGCAACTGGTCGGGCGTGGGCGGGGTGTAGCGGACAGGCATCGGGGTCGCGCCGGAATTCGACGCGCTAGGCGAGCCTGCCGTGACACTGCTTGTATTTCTTGCCGCTGCCGCAGGGACAGGGATCGTTGCGCCCGACCTTCCCGCCGGCGCGCACGAACGGCGGGGCCGGCGGTGGCGGATCGGCCGCGGCGGTGGCCAGCGCCGCGTCGTAGTCGGCATGCTGATACCTGACGTTCGTCACGGGCGGCGCCTCCTCGACCGCCTGCACGTCTTCCGGGGTGCGCACCTGCACCGTCATGACGATCTTCACGACGTCCTGCTTGATCCGGTCGAGCATGTCCGAGAAAAGCTCGAAGGATTCGCGCTTGTATTCCTGCTTCGGATTCTTCTGCGCGTACCCGCGCAGATGGATGCCCTGCCGCAGATGGTCGAGATTGGCGAGGTGGTCGCGCCAGTGCTGGTCGACGGTCTGCAGCATCAGGCTGCGCTCGAACTGGCGCATGAGCTCAGGGCCGACCTGGGCTTCCTTGCTCGCGTATTGCGCCAGGGCCGACTCGGTCAGGCGGTCGCGCACCGTGGCGTCGGTGATGTCGGGATCGCTCTGCAGCCACTCGCCGATCGGCGCCCGCACCTGGAACTCCGACGCGAGCGCGGCCTCGAGCCCGGGCATGTCCCACTGCTCCTCGACCGACTCCGGCGGGATGTACCGCTTCACCGTCTCGTCGACCAGACCGGTGATCATGCTGCGGATCGTGTCCGCGATGTCGGTTGCCTCGAGCAGCTCGTCGCGCTGCTGGTAGATCACGCGGCGCTGGTCGTTGGCGACGTCGTCGTATTCGAGCAGCTGCTTGCGGATGTCGAAATTGCGCGTCTCGACGCGGTTCTGCGCCTTGGCGATCGACCGGTTGACGATCGGGTGCTCGATTGGTTCGCCCTCGGGCATCTTCAGCCGTTGCATGATCGATCCGAGGCGCTCGCCGCCGAAGATGCGCAGCAGCGGATCCTCGAGTGACAGGTAGAACCGCGACGAACCCGGATCGCCCTGGCGACCCGCCCGGCCGCGCAGCTGGTTGTCGATGCGCCGCGACTCGTGGCGCTCCGTGCCGATGATATGCAGGCCCCCGGCGGCGATCACCGCCTCGTGGCGGACCTGCCACTCCGCACGCAGCTTCGAGATCTGCGCTTCCTTCTCCGCGACCGGCAGCGAATCGTCGTCGCGCATCTTCAGGATCTGCAGCTCGATGGCGCCGCCCAGCACGATGTCGGTGCCGCGCCCGGCCATGTTGGTGGCGATCGTGATCGCGTCGGGTCGGCCGGCCTGCGCGACGATCTCCGCCTCGCGCGCGTGCTGCTTCGCGTTGAGCACTTCGTGCGGCATCCCGACCTTCGCCAGGTGGCCGGCCAGCATCTCCGAGTTCTCGATCGACGTCGTCCCGACCAGGACGGGCTGCCCCCGCGCGTGGCAGTCCTTGATGTCGCCGACAATCGCGTCGACCTTCTCCTGCAGGGTCCGGAACACCTGGTCGTTCCCGTCCTTGCGCACCATCGTCATGTGCGTCGGGATCACGATCGTCTCCAGATGGTAGATCTGCTGGAACTCGAAGGCCTCGGTGTCCGCGGTGCCGGTCATGCCGGCGAGCTTGCCGTACATGCGGAAGTAATTCTGGAACGTGATCGAGGCGAGCGTCTGGTTCTCCCGCTGGATCGGCACGCCCTCCTTCGCCTCGACCGCCTGATGCAGGCCGTCGGACCAGCGGCGACCGGTCATGAGCCGGCCGGTGAATTCGTCGACGATCACGACTTCGCCGTTCTGCACGACGTAGTGCTGGTCGCGGTGGAACAGCGCGTGCGCGCGCAGCGCCGCGTACAGATGGTGCATGAGCGCGATGTTGTGCGCGTCGTAGAGGCTCGAGCCCGGGGCGAGCAGCCCTGCGGCTGCCAGCACCTGTTCGGCGTGCTCGTGCCCCTGTTCCGACAGCAGCACCTGGTGCGCCTTCTCGTCGACCCAGTAATCGCCGTCGCCCTTTTCCTCGGCCTGGCGGACGAGCCGCGGAGCGATCTCGTTTAGCCGGTGGTACAGGTCGACATTGTCGTCGGCCTGCCCCGAGATGATGAGCGGCGTGCGCGCCTCGTCGATCAGGATGGAGTCGACCTCGTCGACGATCGCGTAGTGGCGGCTGCGCTGGACCCGCTGCGCCGACTCGAACACCATGTTGTCGCGCAGGTAATCAAAGCCGAATTCGTTGTTGGTGCCGTACGTGATGTCCGCCGCGTACGCCGCCTGCTTGGCCGTGTGGTCCATCTGCGAAAGGTTGACGCCGACCGTCATCCCGAGAAAGCGATAGATCCGCCCCATCCAGTCCGCATCGCGCTGCGCGAGATAGTCGTTGACGGTGACGAGGTGGACCCCGGTGCCGGCGAGCGCATTGAGATAGATCGCCAGCGTCGCGACGAGTGTCTTGCCTTCACCCGTGCGCATTTCGGCGATCTTGCCGTTGTGCAGCGCCATGCCGCCGATCAGCTGCACGTCGAAATGGCGCATCTGCAGCACGCGCTTGGCGGCCTCGCGCACGACGGCGAACGCCTCGGGCAGCAGCGCGTCGAGCGTCTCGCCCTGCGCGCAACGGGCCTTGAACTCCGCCGTCTTGGCCTTGAGCGCCTCGTCGGACAGCGCGGCGATCACGGGCTCCAACGCGTTGATCTGCCGGACGACGACGCGATACTGCTTCAGCAACCGCTCGTTGCGACTGCCGAAAATGCGGGTGAGGATGTTGATCATGAAGTTTATCATTTGTCGACGCCGACGCAAAAAACAAGGGGTGAGGACCGCCTCACCCCTCATACCGTTTGCATTTGCCGGTGCGCCCGCGAGTCAACTCGGGGCGCGCAGAAACCGCACGGGATTCTGCGGCACGCCATTCAGCCGAACCTCGAAATGCAAATGCGGGCCGGTCGAGCGACCCGTCGACCCGACGGACGCCACCGCTGGCCGCGCACCACGAGATCGCCTTCGTTCACGTGGACCTCGGAGGCGTGGGCGTAACGGGAAACCAGTCCGTTGCCGTGGTCAATCGCGATAATTTTACCATACTGGGGCTGGTACCCGGATTCGACGACCTTGCCGCTCGCCGCGGCGACCACAGGCGTCCCGGCTTCGGCCGGGAAGTCGATGCCCTCATGGAACGACTGCATGCCGGTGAACGGATCGATCCGATTGCCGAAATTCGACGAGAACCAGCCGTCCACCACTCGGGGCGAGCGTCGGCATGAACTTGCGGTTGGCCGAGTCCGCGACGAGCAGCGCCTCGAGGACGCCAAGCTGGTCGGTGCGCTCTTCCAGCTGGCGGCTCAACTTGGCGAGCATTTCCGAGAACTCGTCAACCGACAGCGACCGCGACGGAAGCGAGGATTCGGCGCCGCCCCGCCCCGGGGCCTTGCCCGGCTGCAGTGACGGGAATTCCTGCGGCTGCAAGCCTGCCACCTTGGCCAGCCGCTCGCCCAGCCCGTCCAACCGCAACATTCGCGCCTGCAGCTCGCCCAGATGCAAGGCCATGGCGTTGAGATGCCCGTGCACGAGCTGCTGCGTCTTCAGGGCCTCCTGGCGCTGGTCGGCGAGCACGATCGTCTGCAGCCATGGGTGCTGGATCGCCGCCGCATAGCGCAGAGTGACAAAGTTGAAGATGCCGGTGAAGGCGACGAAAACGACGGCAAGCCCGATGCCGCCCAGTGTCCAGTGGCGCCAGTCCAGCGTGAGGCTGCGGGCCTGCGCCGTGGCGCTCGAGACCAGAATGATGTTCAATCGGGTTCCTCCCAACCTTTCCCCATCGGGGCAGTCCGCGTCAGCTACGGGGTACCGGCCGCCGTTTACGCCATGGTCCGTTCCCCCCAGCCACTGCAGCGTGTCCTTCGTTCCGACGCCACGCTGGCCGCCTGGGCGTCGCGCCGCGACCGTGAGGAAGCTGTGGCGCAAGTCATCCGCCGTCACCTGCCGCGGCCACTCGCCCTGCGCATTCGCGTTGCCGACGAGCGCAATGGGCAACTCGACCTTGCTGCGGACGCCGGGGCTGTTGCCGCCGTGGTGCGGCAGCGCAGCGCCGAGCTTCTGACTGCTTTGAGTCGTGAAGGATGGGAATTTACTGGAATCCGGGTGCGCGTGCAAGTTCGCGCCGACCCCATGCTCGCCAGGAAACCGCTTGCGAATCCGGTAGATAGATCGTCGCTCCGGCCATTGGCGGCACTGGCGCGCACCCTGGCTCCCGGCCCGCTCAAAACCGCGCTGGATCGCTTTCTGCGGCGCACGGGCTGAGTTGAGCAGCCGCCACGCTCACTGGGTTCGCTGCCCTTCGCAAGGGGCAGTCAGAGCATCGGCCCCACGATGCGCTCAAAGGCGAAGAAGACCAGCACGACGACCAGGATCACAACCGTGAACTTGACCACCTGCCAGATGAAGCGCAGGTAGCGGCGGTCCTTGCTGAACAGGAACATCACCGCGGCGACCGCGATCGCGGTCAGCGCCAGGAACAGCAGCAGGCGGACGAGGATCACCGCGCAGCCCCTCGGAAAGGGGCGCGCCGCGTGGGTCCGGGGTCGGCCACCGCCGCCGGCACCGACGGCCCGCGCGTCACGCCGGCGAGAGCCGCCAATCCTGGAACGTGGATGGCACGTCGCCAGGCTCGACGAACGTGACCAGTTCGAATGCGTCGGGGCGCGCCTGCAGCGCGCGAGCCACCGCGTTGTTGAGCCCGTGCCCGGACTTGAACGCCGTGTATTGGCCGATCAGCGGGTGCCCGAGCAGGTACAGGTCGCCGATCGCATCCAGCACCTTGTGCTTGACGAATTCGTTGTCGTAGCGCAACCCCTCGCTGTTGAGGACGCGGTGCTCGTCGAGCACGATCGCGTTCTGCAGGCTGCCGCCCAGGCCGAGACCGGCCGCGCGCATCGCCTCGACCTCCTGCATGAAGCCGAAAGTGCGCGCGCGCGCCACTTCCTTCACGTAGGAGTGCTCGGCAAAATCGATCACCACGTTCCGGTTCTCGGTGCCGAACATCGGGTGTGGAAAGTCGATCGTGAAATCGAGCTTGAAGCCGTTGTAGGGATCGAACCGCGCCCACTTGTCGCCGTCCTTCACCTCCACCGGCAGCAGGATGCGCAGATAGCGTTTCGGCGCATCCTGCTCGACGATTCCCGCCGCCTGCAGCAAGAAGACGAACGGCCCGGCGCTCCCGTCCATGATCGGAATCTCGGGACCGGCGACATCGACGTGCAGATTGTCGATGCCGAGACCGGCGAGCGCCGACATCAGGTGCTCGACCGTGGAAATGGATGCGCCATCGCGCTTCAGCGTCGACGACAGCCGCGTGTCCCCGACGTGCGCGGCGTCCGCCGGGATCGTCACCGGCGGCTGGAGATCGACGCGATGAAAGACGACGCCTGTATCCGGCGCCGCCGGGCGGAGCGCGAGCTCGACGCGCGCGCCGGTATGCAAACCGACACCCGTCGCCTTGATCGTGGTCCTGAGCGTCCGTTGCTTCAACATGTCCGCTGGCCGCCGGCGTCGGCGGCCCGCAGGGGGCGGCCGCCGTTGTCTCCGCTGTTCAATTGTTTAACTTGATATGTTAGCACACGGGCGCTCCTCCGAACCCCTTCCGTTCAGACCCGGGCCTGCCTACCCGACGCCGATCCCTGCGCGCGGTTCAGTCCGCTTGCTTGCGCAGGAACGCCGGTATCTCGGTCGTATCGAACGCCGAAGGTGCCGGAGCGCCGCGTTCGCGCTTCCGGATCACCGCCGGCGCGTCCAGATTCCCGTAGTCGATGCTGTCCACGGACACGCCGACGCCGTCCGTGCCCGTGCGCGCCACGATCTGCGGCTGCTCGACCAGCGTCATGTTCGGCGCCTTCTGCTCGCGCCTCACGGACTGCGCGCCGCCAAGGCCGGTCGCGATCATGGTCACGCGCAGCCGGTCGTCCATCGCGTCGTCGATCACGGTCCCCACGATCACCAACGCGTCGTCGGCGGTGAACTCCTTGATCGTCGTCATGACCTCCTGGTATTCGCGCATCCGCAGCCCCGACGACGCCGTGACGTTGACCAGCACGCCGCGGGCGCCGGCAAGGTTGACGTCCTCGAGCAGAGGACTGCGCACCGCCTGCTCCGCCGCCTGCCGCGCGCGATCGGCGCCGGCCGCCATCGCCGAGCCCATCATTGCCATCCCGACTTCGCCCATCACGGTGCGCACGTCGGCGAAATCGACGTTGACGAGCCCCGGGTTGTTGATCACCTCGGCGATGCCGGCCACCGCGCCGTGCAGCACGTCGTTCGCCGCCGCGTAGGCGTCGAGCATCGAGATGTCGTCGCCGAGCACCTCCATGAGCTTGTCGTTGGGGATGATGATCAGCGAGTCGACCCGCTTGCCGAGCTCGTCGATGCCGGTCTGCGCGACCTTCATCCGCTTGCCGCCTTCGAGCTTGAACGGCCGGGTGACCACCGCGACGGTCAGGATGTTCATGCTCTTCGCGATGTCCGCGATCACCGGCGCTGCGCCCGTGCCGGTGCCGCCGCCCATGCCCGCGGTGATGAACAGCATGTCGGAGCCCTCGATCATCTCGGCAATCCGGTCGCGATCCTCCATCGCGGCGTCGCGCCCGATTTCCGGCCTGGCGCCGGCGCCGAGCCCGCGGGTCAGCGCCGTGCCCAGCTGCACCTGCGCCCGGGCGGTTGAGCGCTTCAACGCCTGGGCGTCGGTGTTCGCGCAGATGAAATCGACGTCGAGGAGTCCTCGCGCGATCATGTGTTCCACGGCGTTGCCGCCGCAGCCTCCGACGCCGATGACTCGGATGACGGCGCCGTTCTCGGTTGGCTGGTCGATGATTTCAAACATGGTGCGCTCCTTTTTCCTGTCTCAAGATGGTGCGATGGGCTGTGTCCGACTGCGTGGTGGTGCGACTGATGCGTGAACCTAGAAATTCGCCTTGAACCATTGCTTCATCCGTTCCGCGGTGCCGCCGATGCCCGCGGTCCGGGCCCGCGACTGCTGTGCGCGCAGATACTGGTCGCGGCCTTCGAGCAGGAGGCCGACCGCGGTCGCGTACCGCGGGCTGCGCACGACATCGGCGAGACCGCCGACATACGCCGGCACGCCGACGCGCACCGGCAGGTGGAACACCTCTTCGCCGAGTTCCGTCATTCCCGCGAGCAGCGCCGAGCCGCCGGTTAGCACGATCCC
Organism: uncultured beta proteobacterium; assembly: GCA_963823215.1. Taxonomy (GTDB): domain Bacteria; phylum Pseudomonadota; class Gammaproteobacteria; order Burkholderiales; family Casimicrobiaceae; genus CAIWHR01. Next base: position 179,008 of record CAWGKT010000003.1, on the reverse strand, counting down.
CGACGAGAGCAGCTCCTCGAAGCCCGAGCGGCGCAGCTCTGCCTGCACCAGCGTGTAGAGTTCCTCGATGCGCGGCTCGATCACCTCGGCAAGGGTCTGCCGCGACAGCTTGCGCGGCGGCCGGTCGCCGACGCCGGGAACCTCGATGATGTCGTTCGGGTCGGCGAGCTGGCGCAGCGCGCATCCGTGGCGCAGCTTCAGTTCCTCGGCCTCTTTCGTCGGCGTGCGCAGCGTCATCGCGATGTCGTTCGTCACCTGGTCGCCGGCGATCGGGATCACCGCCGTGTGCCGGATCGCGCCGCCCGCGAACACCGCCAGATCCGTCGTGCCGCCGCCGATGTCCATGAGGCAGATCCCGAGGTCCTTCTCGTCCTCGTTCAACACCGCGATCGACGAGGCGAGCGGCTGCAGGATCACGTCCTTGACGACCAGTCCGCAGCGGCGGACGCACTTGGTGATGTTCTCCACGGCCGACACGGCCCCGGTGACGATGTGCACCTTGACCTCGAGGCGCACGCCGCTCATGCCCAGCGGCTCGCGCACGTCCTCCTGGCCGTCGATGATGAATTCCTGCGGCAGGATGTGCAGGATCTGCTGGTCGTTGGGAATCGCGATCGCCTTCGCCGTCTCGACGACGCGGTCGATGTCGGCCTGGGTGACTTCCTTTTCCTTGATCGCGACCATGCCGCTGGAATTGAGGCTCCGGATGTGACTGCCGGCGATCCCGGTGTAGACCTCCGTGATATGGCAGTCGGCCATCAGCTCGGCCTCCTCCAGCACCCGCTGGATCGACCCCATCGTCGCCTCGATGTTGACGACGACGCCCTTCTTCAGCCCGCGCGACGGCTGGGTGCCAAGCCCGATGATGTTGAGGCCGCCGTCGGGCGCGACTTCGGCGACGATCGCGACGATCTTCGACGTGCCGATGTCGAGGCCGACGATCACGTTTTTCACTTCCTTCATCATGTCTCTGTCTTCCCTGATCCGCGGCGGCGGCGCTTACGCGGCCTTCTTCGGCGCGCGTTCCCGGAATCCGGGGACGCGGGCCGCGAATCCGTTGCGATAGCGCAGGTCCACGTGTTCGATGCGGGTGCCGGCGCGCGCGAGCGCCCCGATCGTGCGTTCGTAGGCCGCGACGAAATGCGCGAGCCGCGCCGCCGGTTCCTCGCGTCCCAGCTCGATTGCCAGCGTTCCATTTGCGCCCCGGGCGGCAAGCCGCCAGCCTCCGCGCGGAGAAAGCCTGATGCCCGCCAGCGTGAGCTCCAGCGGGACGAGCGCCGCGCCCCATTCCCGGAATCGCGCCGCCACCTGCGCCGCGCTCCCGTCCGGCCCGTCGAACTGCGGCAGCTCGCCGTTGTAGTCGGCGACGAACGTCTCGCCCTCCGTATTGACGAGGCCGGCGTCGTTCCAGCGCGCCAATGGCGCGTGCTCCTCGATCGTCACCTCGAGCCGCTGCGGCCATTGCCGGCGCAGCGCGACGTTGCGCACCCATGGGACCGCCGCCAGTGAGCTACGCGCTCGGTCCAGGTTCATCGTGAAGAAGGTGCCGGTGAGCTCGCCGCGGATGGCCGCCTCGACTTGCGCCGCGCGCGCGCGCTCCAGCGGGCCGCGAACGATCACTTCGCGGAACTCGAACGGCGGCTGGCGCAGTGCCCATGCCAGCGCGCCCCAGGCAAGGCCGAGCGCCGCGAGGAGCGCGAGCGCCGCCGCGATGATGTTCAACTGCTTCGCGTCATCCCACATGCGCGCTCCGCAGAATTTCCACGCACAGCTCGCCAAACGCGATCCCTGCCTGCTTCGCCGCCATCGGCACCAGCGAGTGGCCGGTCATCCCCGGCGACGTGTTGACCTCCAGAAACTGGAACGAGCCGTCCGGCTTCAGGATCAGGTCGAGCCGGCCCCAGCCGCTGCAGCCCACAACGCGGAATGCCGCGAGGGCGGCTTCCCGGATTTCCTGTTCCTTCGGCGCTTCGAGCCCGCACGGACAGAAATACTTCGTCTCGTCGGAGAAGTACTTGTTGTGGTAATCGTAGTTGCCCTGCGGCGCCTCGATCCGGATCAGCGGCAGCGCGTGCTCGCCCAGGATCGACGCGGTCAGTTCCACGCCGGCGACGAACTCCTCGACCAGCACGAGATCGTCGTGCCGTGCCGCTGCGTCATACGCCAGCGCGAGTTCGTGGCGATCCGCGCCGATGACCTTGGTGATGCCGATCGTCGAACCCTCGCGCGCCGGTTTCACGATCAACGGCAGCCCCAGCTCGGCGACGACCCGCATCCAGTCGGTCGCCGCGTCGACCACGCGGAAGCGCGGCGTGGGAATGCCGCTCGCGAGCCAGACGAGCTTGGTGCGCCACTTGTCCATTGCCAGCGCCGACGCCATCACCCCGCTCCCCGAGTACGGTATGCCCATCGTCTCCAGCGCGCCCTGCACGGTCCCGTCCTCGCCGAACCGGCCGTGCAGCGCGATGAAGGCGCGCGCGAAGCCCTCGCGTGGCAGATCGCAAAGCGGCCGCTCCTTCGGGTCGAACGCGTGTGCGTCCACACCTTTGCCGACGAGCGCGGCCAGTACGGCGTTGCCGGACAGGAACGAGATCTCGCGTTCCGCGGACGGCCCGCCCATCAGCACCGCCACCTTGCCGAACGCGCTCATGATTTCTGTTCGCCTATCACCTGAACCTCCGGTACCAGATCGACCCCGGTCTGCGCCCGCACGACGGCGCGCACGTGCGCGATGATTGCCTCGATGTCCACGGCCTTCGCCCGGCCCTTCGGGTTGACGATGAAATTCGCGTGCTTCTCGGACACGCGCGCATCACCGACGGCATAGCCCTTGAGCCCGCAGCTCTCGATGAGGCGCGCTGCGTGGTCGCCGGCCGGGTTGCGGAAGACGCTGCCGGCGTTCGGCAGATCAAGCGGCTGCGTCGCGATGCGCCGCCGCAGCAGGTCCGCGATCCTCGCGCGCGCGGCACGGCTGTCGCCCTGCGGAAACGCGAACCATGCCGCAGTGAAGATGCCGTCGGGCGCGCCGCCGTCGGCACGGCGCACCGAGCGGTATCCGGTTGCGTACGCCGCGGGCAGCCGCTGCTCGAGCATCCCGGCGGGGGTCAGGACTTCAACGCGCGCCACGAAGCGCCATGTCTCGCCCCCGTAGCAACCCGCGTTCATCGCCAATGCACCACCGACGGTGCCGGGAATGCCGGCCAGGAATTCGGCGTCGGCGTAGCCGTGCGTCGCCGCGAAGCGGGCGACCTTGGGGCTCGCGACGCCGGCTTCGGCGTAGATCAGTCCGCCCTGCAGCTCGAGTGCATTGAGCGCAGCGTGCAGCACGACGACGGTCCCGCGGATGCCGCCATCGCGCACGAGCAGATTGCTGCCCAGCCCGATCGCCGTTAGCGGCTCGCCTGGCGGCAGCTGCCGGATGAAAGTCGCAAGGTCCTCGCGATCGGCCGGCACATAGACGCGGTCGCCCGGGCCGCCGCAACGCCAGCTCGTATGGCGCGCGAGCGGAACGTCGCGCGCCAGCGTGCCGCGCAGCGCCGTGAATGTCAGCGGCTCGCTCATCATCATGCGGGGCCCATGAACATGCCGGGAACCTGCCCGATCGAGCCCGCGCCCATCGTGACCACGACGTCGCCATCACGCGCGAGGGCGCGAATCGCCGCCGGCAGCTCCGCCACAGACTCGACGAACACCGGCTCGACCTTGCCGGCGACGCGGACCGCACGGGCAAGCGCGCGCCCGTCCGCCGCCACGATCGGCGATTCGCCCGCAGGGTAGACATCGGTCAGCAGGAGCGCGTCGACCGTCGAGAGCACTTTCACAAAGTCCTCGAAGAGGTCGCGCGTGCGCGTATAGCGGTGCGGCTGGAACGCGAGCACGAGCCGGCGGCCGGGGAAGCTGCCGCGCACAGCCTCGATCGTCGCGGCCATCTCGGTCGGGTGGTGGCCGTAGTCGTCGATCAGCGTCCAGGCGCCGCCGCCCTTCCGCCGCGTGCTCGCCATGCCGCTGGAAGCGGCGGCCGACACCGCGGAATTCCGCGAGCGCCTTCGCGATCGCCGCATCGGCGACGCCGACCTCGCGTCCGATCGCGATGGCGGCGAGCGCATTGCGCACGTTGTGCATGCCAGGCAGGTTGAGCTCCACCGGCGAGGTCGCGGCGTCCCCGCGGAGCAGGCGGCGAACCGCATCCGGCCGCCGTGGTTCGCGACGTCGATGGCCCGGATGTGCGCATCCGCGGCGGTCCCGTAGGTCACGATCGGCTTGGTGATCGCGGGCAGGATCGCGCGCACATGGGCGATCGTCGACGCACAGCACCGCGACGCCGTAGAACGGCAACCGCTGCGCGAAATCGACGAAAGCGCGCTGCAAACGATCGAAGTCGTGGCCGTAGGCTTCCATGTGATCGGCGTCGATGTTGGTGATCACGGCGAGCGCCGGCGTCAGGTAGAGGAACGACGCGTCGGATTCGTCGGCCTCCGCGACGAGGAAATCACCCTTGCCGAGCCGGGCGTTGGCGTCCGCGGACAGGAGCCGGCCACCGATCACGAAGGTCGGATCGAGGCCGCCTTCCGCCAGCACCGACGCGATCAGGCTCGTCGTCGTCGTCTTGCCGTGCGTACCGGCGACGGCGATGCCCTCCTTCAGGCGCATCAGCTCGGCCAGCATCAGCGCGCGCGGCACGACCGGAACTCCGTTCTGGCGCGCCGCCACGACTTCGGGATTGTCGGGCGCGATCGCCGTCGACACGACGACCACGTCGGCGCCGACGATATTCGCCGCCGCATGGCCCATGGCGACGGTGACGCCGAGTCGCGCGAGGCGCGCGGTGACCGCGCTCGCGCCGAGATCGGACCCGGAGACCTGGTAGCCCTGCGTCGCGAGCACTTCCGCGATGCCGCTCATCCCGGCACCGCCGATACCGACGAAGTGGACGCGCCTGACCTTGTGCTTCATGGGCGCGCTCGCAGCGCAACACAGGCATCGGCGACACGGTCTGCCGCATCGACGCGCGCGAGCGCTCGCGCGGCAGTCGCCATCGCAAGCAACCGCGAACGCGTCAGCGCTTTCAGATGCACGGCAAGCGCGCCGGCCGTGAGCTCGTCCTGCGCCATGGCGAACGCTGCGCCCGCATCGACCAGAAGCTTCGCGTTCGCGCTCTGCTCGTCGGCGATGGCGCCCGGCAGCGGAACGATGATCGACGCCACGCCGGCCGCCGCCAGCTCGGCAACCGTGATGGCGCCGCCCCGGCAGAGCACGACGTCGGCCTCGGCATAGCGCGCCGCCATGTCCTCGATGAACGGCACGCACTGCGCCGCGACCCCCGCCTGCTCGTAGGCGGCGCGCAACGCGTCGACATGCCGCGCTCCGGATTGATGCACGACCTGCGGGCGCGCAGCCGCGGGCATTAGCGCGAGCGCCTGCGGCACGCAACGGTTGATCGCCGCTGCGCCGAGACTGCCGCCGACGACGAGCAGCCGCAACGGACCCGAGCGGCCGGCGAACCGAGCCGCGGGGGACGACACGCGACCGATCGCGTCGCGCACCGGAATGCCGACCCACTCCACCTTCGTCGCGTGCCGGCCGCGCAGCGCATCCGGGAAGCCGAGCAGGATCCGGTCGGCCGCGTAGGCGAGCACGCGATTCGCGAGTCCCGCGATCGCGTTGGCCTCGTGCAACACCAGCGGCCGCGCGAGCGCGACGCCCGCGAGCGCACCCGGGAAGGACGCGAAGCCCCCGAATCCCAGCACGACGTCCGGTGCACGGCGGCGGATGATCTTCACGCTCTGCCAGCACGCGGCGAGCAGCGCGAGCGGCCCGAACAAGGCAGTCTTCCATCCTTTGCCGCGGACCCCGCCGAACGCCACGCCCTCGAACTCGACGCCGTGCTGACGCACGAGCGCCCCTTCCATGCCGTCGCGCGTGCCAAGCCAGAACACGCGCCAGCCGCGCCCGACGAGCTTCGCCGCGACGGCGAGCCCCGGAAAGACGTGGCCACCGGTGCCTCCGGCAGTGATCATCACGGTGCCGGTCATTGGTGCACCCTTGGCGCTGCGCGCCGTCCCTCCGAGAGGGAGGAATTCGCGCCTTGGGACGGCCCGGCGGCGCTCATACGGTGAACCCCCGGAGCAGGCGCCTGTTCTCGTAATCGACGCGCAGCAGGATCGCCAGCGCGAGGCAATTCGCGACGATGCCGGACCCGCCGAATGACAGCAGAGGCAGCGTAAGGCCCTTGGTCGGCAGCACGCCCATGTTCACGCCGATGTTGATGAGCGCCTGCACGCCGATCCAGACACCGATGCCCAGCGCCACCAGCGAGGCGAACGGCCGCTCGAGACGAGCCGCCTGCCGTCCGATCGCGTAGGTGCGAAACAGCAGCCACACGAACAGCCCGATCACCACCAGCACACCGGCAAATCCGAGCTCCTCGGCGATCACGGCGAGGAGGAAATCGGTATGCGCTTCCGGCAGGTAGAGGAGCTTCTCGACCGAGGAGCCCAGCCCCACGCCGAGCCACTCGCCGCGGCCGAAGGCGATCAGTGAATGGGACAGCTGGTAGCCCTTGCCGAATGGATCCGACCAGGGGTCGAGAAACGCGACGAGCCGCTGCATCCGGTACGGCGCCGCGACGAGTATCGCCGACAGACCCAGCGGCAGCAGCAGCAGGAGCCCGAGGAAGAGCCGCCAGTCGAGGCCGCCCAGGAACAGGATGCCGAACGCGATCGCCACGATGACGACGAGCGCCCCGAAATCCGGCTCGAACAGGAGGAGGAGGCTGATCGCCACCATGACCGCGAACAGGGGCAGAAAGCCCTTGACCAGCGTCTGGGAGAGCGGCTGCTCGGCGTGCAGGAACGCCGCTTTGCGCACGGCGTAGCTCGCGGCATACAGCACGACCGCGAGCTTCACGAATTCGGAAGGTTGGAGGTTTACTACCACAAGCGAAAGCCAGCGTCGCGAGCCGTTGACCGACTTGCCGATGCCCGGCACGAACACGAGCGCGAGCAACGCGGCGCCGCCCAGGAAGATCCAGGGCGCCAGCCGCTGCCAGACTTTCATCGGGACCTGGAACGCGACGAACGCGGCGACGGCGCCTGCGGCGAGGAACATCGCGTGCCGCGCGAGGAAGTACCACGAGCGCAATCCCGCATGGGTCGACGCCTCGGCCATGGCGATCGACGACGAGTAGACCATCACGAGTCCGATGGCGAGCAGCAGGATCGCGGCCCAGGCGAGCGACGCATCGTAGACCAGCATCGACCGCGGGTTTTGCGGCAGCGCACCGATCGAGCCGAACGCCTTCAGCATGCCGAGCGGGCGCAGTGCGCCGGTCGCCACGGAGTCCCTAGGCATGGGCACCCTCGGCAAGTTGCGCGAGCACGCAGCGCCGGTATTGCTCGCCGCGCTCGACGTAGTTGGCGAACTGGTCGAGGCTGGCGCATGCCGGCGAGAGCACGACGGCATCGCCCGGCTTCGCCATCTGCACCGCGCGCGCGACGGCCACGTCGAGTGTTCCCGGCGCATTCGATGACCGCCGCAGTTCCCGCGAGCGCGCGCTCGATCATCGGGGCGTCGCGGCCGATCAGCACCACCGCCCGGCAGCGCTCGTCCACGGAAGCCGCCAGCGGTCCGAAATCCTGACCCTTGCCGTCACCTCCCGCGATCAGCACCACGGGCCGGGAAAGGCCCGCGAGCGCCGCGCGGGTCGCGGCCACCGTCGTGCCTTTCGAATCGTCGACAAACAGCACGCCGCCCGCCTCGGCGACCTTCTGCATCCGATGCGGGAGCCCCTCGAAGCGGGCGAGAGCGGCGAGCAGCGTGTGATCGATCTTCGCGACCGCAGAGGCAAGCGCCAGCGCTGCCAGCGCGTTCAGCGCGTTGTGGCGCCCGACGAGCTTCAGGTCCGATGCGGGAACGAGCAGCGCGCCTCCTCGCGCAAGCCAAGTCTCCGGCTGCCCGTCGCGCGCTGCCCCGCGATCGACGAGGCCCCAGGCCTCCTCCGATTCGGGTACGCCGCCGCCGTAGGTCTGCACGACGCGCCCGGGGATGCCGAGCGCAAGGGAACGCGGATCGTCCCGGTTCAGCACCTGGATGCCGCCACCGTGAAAGATGCGCGCCTTGGCGGCCGCGTACTCGTCCATGCCGGCGTACCGGTCGAGATGGTTGTCCGTGACGTTGAGCACCGCGGCCGCGGTCGGCACGAGCGCGGAGGTCGTCTCGAGCTGGAAGCTCGACAGCTCGAGCACGTAGACGTCCGGCCAGTGCCCGCCCGGCCGCCCGAAGGGCACTGTGCGCCCCCCCGTGGCGCAGCGAGCGGAGCGAACGTGGGGGTCGTTCCAATCATTGCCCGCCGGCAGCGTATCGAGCACGGCGTCGCCGATGTTGCCGGCGACGATGGTCGTGAGACCGGAGGCGCGACAAAGCGCGCCGGTCAGCGCGGTTACGGTCGACTTGCCGTTCGAGCCCGTGACCGCCAGCACCTTCTGCTCCGGCGGCAGCGCGCGGGCGAAGAGCTCGATGTCGCCGACGAGCTCGGCGCCGCCGGCAACTGCCGCCGCGATTGCCGGCTGGTCCTTGGCGATGCCGGGACTGATCGCAACCAGATCGGCGCCGGCAAATGTGTGCGCGGCGAACGGTCCCGCAGCCACCTTGATGCCCGGCAGCATCGCCGCGAGCTTCGCCGCGAACGGCGGCGTCGGCCGGGTGTCCGCAACGCGCACAATCGCCCCGTGCGCCGCGAGATGGCGCGCGAGCGAGAACCCGGTGAGCCCGAGTCCCAGCACGACGGCGTGGCGTCCCGTGTAGTCCATGATCAGCGCCCGCCCGGCCGCCCGAAGGGCGCTGTGCGCCCCCGCGGGGGGCAGCGAACACCAGGCCGAAGGCCGCAGGACAGCCGAAGGCTGGTCCCGCGCAGCGGGATGCGGCGCAGCCGCACAAAGTGAGCGTGGGGGTCGTTCCAGCGCCCGCCCGGCCGCCCGAAGGGCGCTGTGCGCCCCCGCGGGGGGCAGCGAACACCAGGCCGAAGGCCGCAGGACAGCCGAAGGCTGGTCCCGCGCAGCGGGATGCGGCGCAGCCGCACAAAGTGAGCGTGGGGGTCGTTCATCTCAGCTTCAGCGTGGAAAGACCGAACAGCACGAGCAGCATCGTGATGATCCAGAAGCGGACGACGACCTGGTTCTCCTTCCAGCCCTTGAGTTCGTAGTGGTGGTGGATGGGCGCCATCCGGAACACGCGCTTGCCCGTGAGCTTGAACGAAGCGACCTGGATCATCACGGACAGCGTCTCGACGACGAACACGCCGCCCATGATGAAGAGCACGATCTCCTGCCGGACGATCACCGCGATCGTGCCGAGTGCGGCGCCCAGCGCGAGAGCACCGACGTCGCCCATGAACACTTCCGCCGGATATGCGTTGAACCAGAGGAAGCCCAGTCCGGCGCCCGCCATGGCGCCGCAGATCACGGCGAGCTCGCCCGCGCCGGGGATGTACGGAAACTGCAGGTACCGGGCGAAGATCGCGTTGCCGCTCACGTAGGCGAATATCCCGAGCGCCGCGCCGATCATCACGGTAGGCATGATCGCGAGGCCGTCGAGGCCGTCCGTCAAATTGACGGCGTTGCTGGTCCCCACGATCACGAAGTACGTGAGCGCGATGAAGCCCCAGACGCCGAGCGGGTACGAGACCGTCTTGACGAACGGGACGATGAGGTCCGCCTTGGGCGGCAGGTCGAGGTTGAAGCCACTGCCGATCCACGCGAGGAACATCTGGATGAAGCGCGCGTTGTCCGGCGCGGAAACCGAGAACGCAAGGTAGACCGCGGCGACCAATCCGATCACCGATTGCCAGAGGAGTTTCCTGCGCGCCGACAGGCCCTTCGGATTGGCGTGGACGACCTTTCGATAATCGTCGACCCAGCCGATCGTGCCGAAGCCGACCGTCACGAGCAGCGTCACCCACACGAAGCGGTTCTCGAGATCGCCCCAGAGGAGCGTCGTCGCCGTGATCGAAACGAGGATCAGCGCGCCGCCCATCGTCGGCGTGCCGGCCTTGGCGAGATGCGTCTGCGGGCCGTCGCTGCGCACGGCCTGGCCGATCTTCATCCGGGTGAGCCACGCGATGACCTTCGGACCGACGATGAACGAGATGAAGAGCGCCGTCATGCAAGCGAGCACGGCGCGCAGCGTGAGGTAGCCGAACACGTTGAAGGCGCGCACATCCTTCGCCAGCGTCTCGGTCAGCCAGAGCAGCATCAGTGCGCCCCTCCCGCCACGGGGCCGCACAACGCGGCGACCACCCGTTCCATCCGCATGAACCGCGAGCCCTTGACGAGCACGGTCGTGCCGGCGCGGGCGGTCGCTGCAACATGCGCGGCGAGCGCATCGACCGCCGCGAAGTGCTCCGCGCCGTCCCCGAATGCCGCCGCACTCTCCGCCGCGAGCGCGCCGACCGTCAGCAGCCGGTCGACGCCGGCGTCCCGTGCGTGCGCACCGACCTCGCGGTGGAACTCCGGGCCGCTGTCTCCGACTTCGCCCATGTCGCCGAGGACCAGCCAGCGCGGTGGCAGCGCCGCGGCGAGAACGTCGATCGCGACCCGCACCGAATCCGGGTTCGCGTTGTAGGTGTCGTCGAGGACAGTGGCGCCCGCGCCGGATCGCAGTGCGACGAGGCGGCCCGCGACCGGACGAAAAGCCTCGAGGCCGCGCACGACGGCGGAAAGCGGTATGCCGACTGCAAGCGCCGCCGCGGCCGCGGCGAGCGCATTCGACACATTATGGCGTCCCGGCGCTGCAAGCCGTGCCACGGTATCGCCGGCGGGCGTGGCGAACGCCACGGGGCCGCCGGCGGGCGCGAATTCACCGCGCAGACGGACCGCCGCCGGATGATCGAGCGCGAACTCGATCACGCGCACACCGGCGCGCGCGCGCGCGGCGGCACGCCATACCTCGACGCTGGGGTCGTCGGCATTCAGCACTGCCGTGCCGCCGGCGGGCAGCGCGCCTATGAGCGCGGCGTGCTCGGCCGCAACCTCGGCGATGCTCCGCATGAATTCCTGGTGCTCGCGCTGCGCGTTGTTGATCAGGGCCACGGTAGGCTGCGCGATGGCGGCGAGCTCCGCCGTCTCGCCGGGGTGGTTCATGCCGAGCTCGATTGCGGCGACCTCGTGCCCGGCGCGCAGCCGCAGCAGCGTCAGCGGCAGGCCGATCGCGTTGTTGAGATTGCCTTCAGTCGCGAGCACATGCGCTGCGCCGTAGTGCGCCCGCAGGATCTCCGCCAGCATTTCCTTGACCGTCGTCTTGCCGTTGCTGCCGACGACGACGATCACCGGAGCGGTGAACCGGGTCCGCCAGTGCGCCGCCAGCGCTCCCAGCGCCGCGAGCGAGTCCGGCGCCGCGATGAGATTCCCCGCGAGCGCTCCGGCGCGGTCCGCGGCGACGAGCGCGGCGGCTGCACCTCGTTCGAACGCGATGCCCACGAAATCGTGCCCGTCGAAACGCTCGCCCTTGATCGCCACGAACAGATCACCCGGCACCAGCGTGCGCGTGTCGGTGGCCACGCGCGCGAAGCGCACGTTCGCGCCCAGCATCCGGCCGTGCACCGCGCGCGCGGCGGTCGCCGTATCCATCATTCGCCCGCCACCCTCCGGGCCCTGACTTCGCCCGCGACCCTCATTCGCCCCTCCACGCCCGAAGCGCGGTAGCCGCGACGGCGGCATCGGAAAACGGCATGCGTTCGCCCTGGCGCTCCTGGTAGTCCTCGTGCCCCTTGCCGGCGACGAGCACGACGTCGCCTCCCTGTGCGCTCGCCACGGCCGTGCGGATCGCCGCGTCCCGATCGAGTTCGAGAGCATGGTTCCGATGCCCCGCGTCGTGAATCCCGGCGACGATGGCCGCCGTTATCGCGGCCGGGTCCTCGCTGCGCGGATTGTCGCTGGTCACGACAATGCGATCGGCGCCTCTGCCCGCGACGCGCCCCATTTCCCGCCGCTTGCCGGAATCGCGGTCGCCGCCGCAACCGAACACGCAGATCAGCTCACCGCCGTCCGCGACCGCGGGACGCAGCGCGGCAAGGACCTGTTCCAGCGCATCGGGCGAATGCGCGTAATCGATGACGACGAGCGGCTCGAATCCGCCTCCCAGGCGCTGCATGCGGCCCGGTGGCGGCGTGACGCGCGCGAGCGCCGCGAGCGCCGCCTCCAATTCGATGCCGCACGCGAGCAGGACACCCAGAACACCCAGCGCATTCGCCGCGTTGAAGGTGCCCGCAAGACGCGTCGCGACCTCGCCGCGTCCCCATGGGGTCGTGACCGACAGTGCGAATCCGTCCCGCGTGTTGGCTACATTCGTTGCCGCTATGTCGGCGCTGGCCAGACCATAGGTCAGCACGCGCTGCCCGCGGCCGCGTGCCGCGTCGGCGAGCGTGCGGCCGAACGGGTCGTCCGCATTGAGCACGCATGCGGGATGTGTTGGCCAGGAGAACAGCTTCGCCTTGGCCGCGCCGTAGGCCGCCATCGTCCCGTGATAATCGAGGTGGTCTCGCGTGAGGTTCGTGAACAGCGCGACGTCGAATTCGACCGCATTGACGCGCCCCTGGTCGAGCCCGTGCGACGAGACTTCCATGGCCACCGCCTGCGCGCCCTCTTCGCGTAGGCGATCGAGCGTTTCGTGGACCGCCGCGGCGTCCGGCGTCGTGCGCGCCGAGGATTCGAGCGCACCGAGGATCCCGTTGCCGAGCGTGCCGATGATCCCGCTCTTCCGGCCGCAACCGTCGAGGCATTGCGCGATCCAGTGCGTACACGACGTCTTGCCGTTCGTTCCGGTGACACCGATGACGGAGAGGTTGTGTGAGGGGAGGCCGTAGATCTGATGGGCGATCGCGCCGAGTTTCGTCTTGAGATCCTCAACTTCGACATTGGAGACGCGCCACGCGGCGTTCCAGCGAAAGGAGAGCGCCTCCCACAGCACCGAGCCGGCGCCACGCGCAATGGCGTCGGGAATGAAGGCACGGCCATCCGCCGACTGTCCCGGGAACGCGGCGAACGCGTCGCCCGCATGCACCTGCCGGCTGTCGGCCGTGATCCGGCGCGGGCCTACGGACAACCGGGAGAGGAGCGCCACGGCGTCGAAAGCGGAGGCGAGCGCGACCGCCATCACGTTTCCTCGCGCACGGCGCTGCCTTCCGGCGGCAGGATCACGTTGTCCCCGGGCGCATCCGGCGGCACGCTGAGCGTCCTCAACGCGGAGCCCATCACCGTGGAGAACACCGGGGCTGCGACCTCGCCGCCGTAGTGCGCGCCAGCCGATGGTTCGTCGACCATCACCGCGACGATGAGCCGTGGGCTGGATGCCGGTGCGAAGCCCACGAATGACGACACATACTTGTTCGTGTAGCCGCGGCCTTCGAGCTTGTGCGCGGTGCCGGTCTTGCCGGCGACCCGGTAGCCGGGAACCTGCGCTTTCGGCGCCGTGCCCCCAGGACCCACCGCAAGTTCCAGCATGTGCCGCACGGCGCGCGCAGTTTCGGCCTTGAGCACCGGGCGGCCCGCGACGACCCCGCCGCCCTTGAGCAACGACGCCGGCTTCAGCTCGCCGTCGCTCGAGAAAACGGTGTAGGCGCGCGCGAGCTGGACGAGGTTCACCGAGATGCCGTGGCCGTAGGCCATCGTTGCCTGCTCGATAGGCTTCCAGGTCTTCGCCGGCCGCAGCCTGCCCGCGACTTCGCCGGGGAAACCGGTGTTTGGCGCCGCGCCGAAACCGGCGTCGGACAGCATCTGCCACAGCGTTGCCGACGGCAGCGACAGCGCGATCTTCGCGGCGCCGACGTTCGACGATTTCTGGATCACCTGCTCGACCGTCAACGCGCCGTGGGGATGCGCGTCGTGGATGGTGTTCGGACCGAGCGTGAGGAAACCGGGCGCCGTCTGGATCACCGTGTCGGGGCGGATGGCACCACGCTCGAGCGCCGCGGCGATCGTGAACGGCTTCAACGTCGAGCCGGGCTCGAAGACGTCGGTGAGCGCCCGGTTGCGCATCCTGTCGCGCGCGACGCGGTTGCGCGAGTTCGGGTTGTACGTGGGCCAGTTGGCCAGCGCCAGAATTTCGCCGGTCTGGGCGTCGAGGATCACGAGGCCGCCGGCTTTCGCCTTGTGCAGCTCGACGGCCGCCTTGAGCTCGCGGAACGCCAGATATTGCAGCCGGGCATCGATCGCGAGCGACAATTCGCGGCCCGCCTGCGGCGCGCGAATGGATTCGACGTCCTCGACGACATCGCCGCGCCGGTTGATGATCACGCGGCGGCTGCCGGGCTTGCCACCCAGCCATTCCTGCTGCGTGAGCTCGATGCCTTCCTGCCCGACGTCGCGGTCGCCGGTGAACCCGACGATGTGGCTCGCCATCTCGCCCGCCGGATAGAACCGCCGGTATTCGTTCTGGTCGTGGACGCCCTTGATCTTCAGCGCCGCGACCCGATCGGCGACTTCGGGCGGAATCTGTTTCGCGAGGAACACGAAATCGTTGCCGTCAGCGAGTTTTTTCGCGAGCGCCTGCGGAGTCGTCTCGAGCGTCCGCGCCAGCAGCGCGAGCTTTTCCGGCGGGGCCTCGACCCGCCCGGGGAACGCCCAGATCGACTTCACCGGGGTCGAGATGGCAAGCGGCTCGCCCATGCGATCCACGATGCGGCCACGATGCGCGGGGAGTTCGATTTCGCGGCTGTACCGGGAGCTTCCCTGTTCCTGCAGAAACGCGTTGTCGATCCACTGCAGGTAGAGCGAGCGGACGATCATCACCGCGAACAGCAGGAGCAGCATCCCGAAGACGACCGGCGCGCGAAACCGCGGCAGTTCCGGCAACGGCGCCGCACGTTTCTGCGCGGCCGACACGCCTCTCATCGCGACGCCTCGCCGGGAACAACCTCGATGCGGCGCGGCCCGGGTATCTGCATCCGCAGCTGCTCGCGCGCGATCTTCTCCACGCGCACCGGCATCGCCCAGGTCGACTGCTCGAGCTGCAGCTGGCCGAATTCGGTCTCGTATCCGCGCGTGCGTGCCTGCTCGCGCTCCAGCTCGACGAAGAGCTTTCTCGCCTGATGTCGCGACGTGACGAGCGAAAGCGCGCAAAGGACGAGCACGGCGAGCAGCAGCAGGTTCAGGCGGACCATGTTCCGTTCACCTTCCTGGAGCAGCGCCGAATCCCGCCGGCACAGGGTGCGGTGTGCGCTCGGCGATGCGCAGCGTGGCGCTGCGGGCGCGGGTATTCGCCGCCACTTCGCGCGCCGACGGCCGGATCGCGCGGCCCACGAGCGCAAGCGGCGCCGGCGGCAGCGCGTCGGTGCGGATCGCCAGTCGGGCAAGACGGGGATCGCCGCCGAACGGCTGTGACGCCGATGCGAGGAAACGTTTCACGATCCGGTCCTCGAGTGAATGAAAGCTGATGACGGCAAGCCGGCCCCGGGTGGCGAGCATCGGCACAACGCGGGGCAGGATCAGCGCGAGCTCCGCGAGCTCGCGATTGACGAAAATTCGGAGAGCCTGGAAAGTCCGCGTGGCCGGATCCTGACTCCGATCACCCCGCGGGCGCGCGCCGACGGCTTGGGCCACGATCGCGGCCAGCTGCCGCGTGCCGACAACGGGTGCGACCGAGCGAGCCGCAACAATTGCTCCTGCAATCGATTGAGCAAACCGTTCTTCACCATAGTCGCGTATCACCTCCGTCAATTCGCGCGCAGTCACGCGCGCCAGGAATGCGGCTGCGGATTCGCCGCGCGCGGGATCCATCCGCATGTCGAGCGGGCCGTCGGCGCGAAACGAGAAGCCGCGCACCGGGTCGTCGATCTGCGGAGAGGAAATGCCAAGGTCGAGCAGGATGCCGTCGACGAGATCGACGCCGAGCGCCTCGATCTCGTCTGCCAGCTGCGAGAACCAGCACGACCGGAAGACGAAGCGCGGGTCGCCGATCGCGCGCGCGCTCGTGGCAGCCTCGGGGTCGCGATCGAACGCGAAGAGCCGGCCCACCGGCCCCAATCGGCCGAGGATCGCGCGCGCGTGTCCGCCACGGCCGAACGTGGCGTCGACATAGGTGCCGTCGGGTCGCACCGCCAGCGCGGCAACGGCTTCTTCGAGCAGGACGGGGACGTGTTCACCGCCGCCCATCAAAGACTGAAGCCGTCCAGCTCGGGTGGCAGGTCGCCGGCGGGAAACGTGATCGCGCGCGCCGTTTCCTGCTGCCACTTCGCCTCGTCCCACAGCTCGAACTTGCTGCCCTGGCCGACGAGCACAACGCGGTGATCGAGCCCAGCGTACTGGCGCAGCGCCGGCGGTACCAGGATGCGGCCGGCGCCGTCCATGTCCACCTCGTCGGCGTGACCGACGAGCAGACGCTGCAAGCCGCGGATCTGCTCGTTGAACGACGAGAGAGCCATCAGTCGCGCCTGAATCGGCTCCCATGTCGCGCGCGGATAGACGAGCAGGCAGCGGCTGGGGTCCGCCGTGACGATGAGCGCGCGTTCGGGGCTATCTGCAGATCCGGCGAGCGCGGCACGATGCTTGCCGGGTATCGCGAGACGCCCCTTCGCGTCGAGGGCGAGCTGGGTCACGCCGCGAAAAACGGCTGCCGTACCTGCCGGTCCCTCCCCTCGCTCGCCCACCGCGTCGCTCCTGCCGGCTGAAGTGATAGTGAGTACTTATGAACAGGAGCCGTCCGTTTCTGGTCCCGGCGCCTGCAAAACACCACTTGCACCCACTTTTTACCACCCAACGCCACTATAATGGATCAAAATCCCGGCGGTCAACTTATTTCGGTTTCTGAACAACAACCTGACAAAAGTGTTGTTTTGAATATATTATTTATTAATAAACAGTTATTTATATAGATCATTAAATGTAAAACCGGAGATATCGATCCGCGCCACAGCCTTTTGTCGTACGATCGTTCTACGAACGGCCAGTCGAACGACTATCGTCTGGCCGGAAGTCAGGCTTGACCGACGCCGCCAGCCAAACCCGAAGACCTGCCGCCGGCCGCGCACGATAGGGCGAGTACAGTCTCTATGCCGGTATCGTGCCCTTTGCCGCCAACCGCCGCCTTTCATGCCATTGGAATGGCGTTTCTCGACTGCGGAAGCCTGTGTTTACAAACACTTTGAACCGCGTTGCGAGCACTTCGCCGCGCCTCACGTTGCGCGCATAGTTGCTGGGGCCGCGCTAACCGTTTGGGGGCGGAAGCGCGCGGCGCTCAGGTAGAATCGCTGCGCCTCATAAGGCCGGGAAACACCGTGCGCGCGGCCCGCCACCGATGAAGCCGGAGTTCTGAATGCGCTGTCGCGCCGTTCCACGTACCGTTGCCATCGCGACGCTCGCGGCCGCTCTCTTGCCAGCCACAGCGCACGCAGCCACGCCGCAGCCGGGCGAGGTAAGCGCGTCGGCGGCGCTGTCCGGCATCTATCAGTTCGACACCGATCTCGACCACGGCGGTGATTTTCGCTGGGCAGCCGGAATTGCGAGTGGCAGCGTCACGCGCCAGATCACGCCGCGGTTCTCCGCCGGGCTGGCACTGCGCTACGACTACGAGGACTGGAAATTCTCGCGCCCCGTCGCCTTCGGAGGGGCAGCACCGTGGAGCCACCTCAACGCGCCGAACATCTCGGTCGATCTCGGTTACGAGTTCGATGCGGACCTGCAGTTCGGCATCTCGCCCCTTTTCGGTTGGGCGTTCGAATCCGGCGCAAAGACAGGCGAGGCATTGACCTACGGCGCGATACTCGTCGCGACCAAAGTGTTCTCGCCGAGCCTGATGGTCGGTGCGGGCATGGGCATCGTCCGGCAAATCGACGAAACCAAGGTGTTTCCTTTTCTCATCGTCAATTGGCAGATCGACGACCGGTGGCGGCTCGGCAACCCGTTCCCGGCGGGTCCCGCGGGCGGCGCGGGACTCGAACTGACCTATGCGCCCGACGATTATTGGGAGTTCGCCGGCGGCGGCGCTTACCGTTCCACGCGGTATCGGCTGGATGAAACAGGCATCGCACCCGGCGGAATCGGCGAGAACCGGTTCTTCCCTTTGTTCGCGCGCGTGTCGCGCAACTTCGGCGCGCAGAACCAAGGTCGATTTCTATGCGGGCATTGCGCTGGCGGGCCGCCTGAAGGTTGAGGACACCAACGGCACCACGCTCGCCAAGGACGATTATTCGACGGCACCGCTGATCGGCGTGACACTTTCGCACCGGTACTGACACGATGTCCGATGCGCCACCCAACCCCATGCGCAATGCGGCGCGCGCTGCCGTCATCGCGCTGACAGTGCTGTGCGTGGCCGCCTGCTCCATCCGGCAGGACGCCACCGGCATCACGCGCACCGGCATCTTGCTGTGGGGATTCGGCGATCCGCCGGGCGTCAACTGGAATCTCGACCAGCCGCGGCGCGAAGTTCCCGATTTGCCCGCGAGCCGGCACCCCGAGCTGCCGCCGCGCGCGGTCGAACCGGGATGGTGGAGCATGGATGCGCGCATTGCGGAACCGCTCGCGGGCGCAATGGAGCGCCCTTGGGGCGGCCCGGTGGGCTCATGCGACCGACGCGGATCCGCAATCGGGGATAATCGCGCCTGTGTCTCGCGCAACCTTCCCGAAGCTGGCTGCCCCCTGGCTGTTCGCGCTCTCGCTCGCCCTTTCGTGCCCGTTCGCGGCTGATGCGATCGCGGCCGAACCCGCGCCGCTGCCGCGTCCGTCCGAGGCCACCGGCTCGCCACCGGCGCTTGCCTACCGCGTCGAGGTCACCGCGCCTTCGCCGCTGAAGGAAACGCTGGAGCGCGATGTCGGCCTCGTGCGCTGGCAGGGCTATGCGGAAATGACCGTCGAACTCCTCGATCGCCTGGCGCTGGAGGCGGTCGACGAGACGCGCAACGCCGCGGCCGCCATGGGCTATTTCTCGCCCCAGGTCGATGTCCGCATCGACCGCAGCGTGGACCCGATGGCGGTGACGCTCAAGGTGGATGCCGGCGCGGCGACGCGTGTGGCCTCGGTGCGCATCGTGGTGACCGGCCCCGCCGCGACCGACGTGCCCCGGGGGACCACTGTGATCGCCGGGCTTACCCGCGACTGGAGTCTCGCCGAAGGCGAGGTCTTCCGGCAGTCCGCGTGGACGATTGCCAAGGAGCGCGCGCTCGCCGCGCTCTCCGGCACCGTGTACGCGGCCGCGCGCATCGAGCGCAGCGAAGCCCTGATCGATCCCGAATCCAGGAGCGCGGACCTCGTGGTCGAGCTCGCCAGCGGACCGGCGTTCCGGTTCGGCCGTTTCGACATCACGGGGCTCGCCAAATACGACGCATCGCTCGTGCGCAATTACAGCACGATCGTGCCCGGCGAGCCCTACAGCATCGTGGCCTTGAATCAGTACGTGCGGCGCCTGAACGCGTCGGGCTATTTCGCGAGCGTGCAGGCGAAGATCGATCCGGACACCGCGCATCCCGAGGACGCGACGGTCGACCTCGCGGTGATCGAGGGTCGCACGAAGCGCTTCGAGGGTGGCATCGGCTATTCGACCGACGTGCAGTGGCGCACGAACGCCAACTACCGCGACGTGAATTTCGATGGCAATGGGCTCCAGTTCCTGGCCGACGGGCGGATCGAATCCAAGATCCAGAAAGGGTCGCTCCGCTTCTCGCGCCCGCCCAACGACTCCGGCTGGATCGCGACGTTCGGCGGCGGGTACGAGCGCACCGACATCGAAGACCTCATCACGCGCACCGCCGCGGCGGGCACGCGCTGGCACACGATCGAAGAACGCGACGAAACGGCGCTTTCCGCGACGTACTACCTCGACCGGCAGCAGCCCATCGGCTCGCCCAGCCAGAAGGCGAACTCCCTCTACGCGGAATACGAACGGCACTGGCGTCGCACCGACGATCTCATCGCACCCACGACGGGTTGGATGGCCAGCGCCTTCGCCGGCGTCGGCATCCCCGGCGTCTCCACGCGCACCTTCGGCCGTCTGCGTGGTCGCTTTGCATGGTGGCTGCCCTTCGCAGGGTCGAACGAGCTCAACGTCCGCGCCGAAGGCGGCGCGGTGCTTGCCGGCAGCCGCGATGGCGTCCCGTCGACGCTACTGTTCCGCACCGGCGGCGCCACGACGGTGCGCGGTTACGATTTCGAGAGCCTCGGCGTGCCGGATGGCAGTGCCATCGTTCCCGGCCGTTATTACGGCGTGGCGAGTGTCGACGCGATCCATTGGGTCGACGAATTATGGGGGCTCGCCGCGTTCATCGATGCAGGCAACGCCGTCGACTCGCTTTCAGGCGCCCGCCTCGCGCTCGGCTATGGCGTCGGCGGACGCGTGCGCACGCCGCTCGGCCCGTTCCGCCTCGACGTCGCCTACGGCCAGGACGTGCACACGGTGCGCGTTCACTTCTCGGTCGGCCTGACGTTCTAGCGACGCGACGCCAGGACGCCCACATCGGACATGCCTGAAGCACACACGACCTCGCGGAATGCAACACCCGCGCCGGCTTCGCGCCGATGGCTCGCGCGCACGCTCTTCGCGACGGCCGCGATCGTGGCCGCGCTCGTCGTCGCGGGCTATGTTTTTCTCTCGGGGCAGGCCGGCCTCGACTTCGTCCTGCGCGAACTCGTCGCGCGTAGCGGCGGCGCGCTGGAAGTCGACGGTGCCACCGGCTCGCTGCTCGACACCGTGCGCATCCGGCGCATTGCGTGGCGCGGACCCGACACCCATGCGAGCGCGGACGAGGTCGCGCTCACGTGGAATCCGATCGCTCTCCTGTCCAGCGGCATCGTCGTGCGCGGACTGGGTGCGCAACGCCTCACGTTCGAAACGAACGCAGCGACGGGAGACGTTCCGCTGCCGCGCAGCCTGGCGTTGCCGATCGAGGTCAGGATCGAAGACGTGGGCGTCGGGGAATTCGACTGGCGCGTTGGCACGAGCCGCGGCGTCATTCGCGGCCTCGCGTTCGCCTACGCCGGCGGCGCGGCGGAGCATAGGGTTTCCGATGTCACGCTCGTCGCGGCCCTGGGTGCGCTCAGCGGCAATGCGGCGCTCGGCGCCAGCGCGCCGTTTCCGGTCGCCGGTCGCCTCGCCGCGAAAGGGGACGGCGCCCTCGCGGGCGTCGATGCGGAATTCACTCTTGCCGGGACGCTTGCCGCGCTCACTCTCGACGGCCGCGGCAGGGCAGGTGCCGCGCGTTTCAGCGGCCGCGCGTCGCTCGCGCCGCTGGCCGCGGCTGCGCTGCGTGACGCGGCGCTCGACGCGAGCGGCATCGACCTTGCTGCATGGAATGCGGCGCTGCCGGCAACCGAGCTGACCATCGCCGTGGCGGCCCGTCCCGAGGATGGGGCGATTGCGGGCACCATTGACGCGGCCAACGCCGCTCCCGGCAGCATCGATGCCGGGCGCATCCCGCTGCGAACCTTGGCAACACGCTTCACGTGGCGCGACGATGCGCTCGCGCTCGATTCGATCGTCGCGACCCTGACCGGCGGCGGCACGCTCGGAGGGCAAGGGCGCATTCCGCTCGGTGCCGCCGGCGCCGCCGGGTCGTGGACCCTCGATGTCCGCGACGTGGATCTGCAGCGGCTCTATGCGCCACTGATCACCACGCGGCTGTCGGGCAGACTCGTCGCGGATCTCGATCTCCGGCGGCAAACGATCGGCGGCGATGTCGCGGATCGCACACTCAGCGGTGGAATCGCTCTGGAATTCGCCGCCGCCGTGGCGGACGGCGTGCTCGTCCTTGACCGGTTCCGCGCCCGATCGGGAAAGGGCGAACTCGCCGGCCGCGGCCGCATTGCGCTTTCCGGCGACCGCGCCTTCGAGCTCGATGCGACCGCGCGGCAGCTCGATCCGGCCAGATTCGGTGCCTTCCCCGCCGGCGCGCTCGATGGCCGGGTCATCGCCTCCGGCACGCTCACGCCCGCGTGGCGCGTGCGCGCGGACATCGCGCTCGCGCGCGGCAGCCGGCTTGCCGGCGTTGCGCTGTCAGGCACCGCACGCGGCTTCTTTGCGCCCTGGTCCGTTCGCGAGGTCGCGATCGATCTTTCCGCCGGCAGGTCGAAGCTCACGGTAGCGAACGAAGCGGACGAGCGCATCGCCGTCGTGCTCGAAGCGCCCGATCTGGCCGAGCTCGCACCTCTTCTTCCCGCCGGGTTCCCAGGTCCGATATCCGGCGCCCTACGCGGCAAGGCGACCTTGGCCGGTGCAGCAGCGCAGATCGGCGTGGACCTGGAGGCCAGCGGCGAACAACTGCACCTTCCCGGCGGCATCACTTTCGGCGCGTTTGGCGTGCGCGCCCACGTCGCCCAGGGAACCCCTGCCGACGTTCGGGGCGACCTCTCGACACGGACGATGCGAATCGACGTCACCGCAAAGGACTTCGTCACGCCTGCGGCGACGTTCGGCACGATGCGCGCGGGCTTTGCCGGAACACTCGCACAGCATGCGCTGACACTGGCGATGAAAGGCGAGGATCTCGACCTCGACGCGTCCGCGCACGGCGGACTCGACATGACGCGTGGCTCCCGCGATATCGCATCGCTCTCATGGGACGGCACGCTCGACAGTCTGGAAAACCGCGGGCCCTGGGCGGTGCGGCTGGCGGCGCCGGCCACGGTGCAGCTGGCGCGAGCGCAAGTCCGGATTGGCGCGACCAAGCTGGCGGTGGCCGACGGCGACGTGCGCCTCGCCGGATTCGTGTGGGACGGTGGCCGGATCACGACCTCCGGCAATTTCAACGCCGTGCCGCTCGCGACATTGGCGCGGCTTGCCGGCGCGCCACTTCCCTTTGCCTCCACGGTCACGCTGGGCGGCGAATGGTCGCTCGCGGCAGCGCCGCGCCTGACCGGCAATCTGACCCTCCGGCGCGAAGCCGGCGACGTATTTTTCACGCGCAACGGCGCCCCCGACGCCAGGATCGCAGCGGGCATCACGGCGCTCACGGCGTTCGCGCGGTTCACCGACGGCGCACTCGACGCCACTGCGTCGCTGCGTTCCGCGCGGGGCGACGCGGCTGACGCGAAGCTCGCCATCGGAACGGTCGCGGGCGCGCCGGGCGAATGGATTGCGCGCGATGCGCCGCTCGAATTCTCGCTTGCCGGCGACATTCCGTCGCTGCAGATTCTGCAACCCTGGATCGGCAGCGCCGCGGTCGTTTCGGGACGGGCGCACATCGACATCGCCGCCCGCGGGACCGTGGGGCGCGCGGAATTGTCCGGCGCGCTCAAGGGCGAGGGCTTGCGCCTCGACGCGCCGCAACATGGCCTGCACTTCACGGATGGCCGCATCGTGGCGCACGCGTCCGACGGGCGCGTCGTGATCGACGAAATCGTGCTGGGGGCGGGAGCCGGCACTTTCCGCGCGTCGGGAGAGATCGCCGGGCTGGCGGTGGGCGGCGAGCGACCGGTCGCGCGGCTTGTCTGGCGCGCGGAAAAGTTTCGCGCATTCAACCGGCCCGACCTGCGCCTGGTCGTCGGGGGCGAGGGCACGGCCGTGGCGGAAGGCGGGAGGATCACGATTTCCGGCAAGCTTCGCGCCGAAGAAGGTGCAATCGTCTATCTCGCGACGCCCGATGCGGTGCTCGGCGAGGACGTGGTCATCAAAGGCCGATCGCGCCCGGCGGCCGAGAAGTTGCGGACGGGGGATGTTCCGCTCGTCGTCGACCTGACGCTCGATCTCGGCGACAGGCTCGCGTTCTCGGGCGAGGGGATCGAGACGGGACTGTCGGGTGTCGTGCAGGTCACGACCGGCCCGGGCGGGCTCCTCGGCCGGGGCACGATCCGCACGGTGCGCGGCACCTACTTCGCGTTCGGCCAACGCCTCACGATCGATCGCGGGCGGCTCGTCTTCGACGGTCGCCTCGACAATCCGGGACTCGACATCGTGGCGCTGCGCAAGAATCTTGCCGTCGAGGCCGGCGTGACGATCACCGGCACCGCGAAGGTCCCGGTCATCCAGCTGACGTCGAACCCGCCCGTGCCGGACAGCGAGAAGCTGTCGTGGCTGGTGCTGGGACAGGCACTCGATGGGTCGTCCAGCGCGGACCTTGCGGCGCTGCAGGCCGCCTCCGCGGTGCTCCTCGGCACTCACGGCAAGCCGGTTTCCGCCACGATCGCGCAGCGGATCGGGGTCGACGACATTTCGCTCAGGAGCGCCTCGGCAACAGACGGCCGCGCCCAGCCGGGGACACCGGGCGCCGAGGGGCAGGTCGTCGCCGTCGGCAAGCGGCTGACCGACCGCCTGTCGCTCGTCTACGAGCAGGGCCTCAGTCTCGCGAACAACACACTTCGGCTCGAATACGAGCTGACGCGTTCGCTGCGATTGCGCGCCGAGGCGGGTGTGATCAGCGGAATCGGGCTCTATTTTCGGCGTTCATTCGACTAGCACGTTTCCCCCGGGGATTCGCTGGGTGCACGTGCGCTGGGAGCAATCTCCCCCATTCGGGTAGTAGGGTCACCCCCCGTCGCGGTTATAGACGTGAACCGGGTGCCCTCCGCCTAATGCGCAGATATCCGCGGGGTCTCCGCCGGCATTTTCGCAACAGGCGAAGGGTCAATTTGACCGGCAACAAGGTTGGCCTTCGGAGAGCGGGGATAATGCCTCTGTAGGCCTTTGGCGAGGCGGGCAACACGCGGGGAAATGGGGCTTGCCAGCGCAGGGCCAGGTTCAAAACGACAACGGAGGCTGCCACCGTGGATTTCGACAAAGAACTGGATGCGCGCGGGTTGTCCTGCCCGTTGCCGATTCTGAAGACCAAGAAGTCGTTGAACGAGCTGACATCGGGTCAGGTGCTGAAGGTCGTCGCGACCGACCCGGGTTCGATCAAGGACATGCAGGCGTTCGCCACGCAGACGGGGAACCCGCTGCTGTCGTCGGCCGAGGAAAACAAGACGTACGTGTTCTACCTGAAGAAAAAATAGGACGACTGCGCGCATTCGCCCCGACCTCGCCCGACGCGAAGGATTCTGAAGGATTCTCCATGGAAACGCTGACTGAAAAGTCGTCGGTTGTCCCGACCGACGCCGCGCTCGACCGAACCATCAGCGAGCGCATCGACCGCCTGCTGGACCAGCGGCTCGAGGCCAAGCTCGCCGAGCTGAAGGCGGCAAAAACGCCGTCGATGACGATCATCGCCACCAAGGGCACCCTCGACTGGGGCTATCCGCCGTTCATCCTCGCGTCGACCGCGGCGGCGCTCGGCTGGGACGTGTCGATGTTCTTCACGTTCTACGGGCTGGAGCTGCTGAAGAAGGATTTGCGGAAGCTGAAGGTGAGCCCGCTTGGCAACCCGGCGATGCCGATGAAGATGCCGATGGGCCCGGCGTGGTTCAAGTCCATCCAATGGAACATCCCCAACGCCGTGCAGTCGCTGATACCGGCCTATGAGGCGTTCGCCACCCAGATGATGAAGAAGACGATCAAGAATTGCGGCGTGGCCGACCTTGGCGAGCTGCGCAGCCTCTGCATCGAAGCCGGGGTGAACCTGATCGCGTGCCAGATGACGGTCGACCTCTTCGGTTACAAGCACGAAGATTTCATTCCCGAAGTCAAGGATTACGTCGGCGCCGCCACTTTCTTGCCGATGGCCAAGGACGCCGACGTCAGCCTGTTCATTTGAGTCACGCCCCGGCGGTCGCACGACGTCCGGGATCGGAACAACGATTCAAAAAAGGGAACCGATATGAAAACAAGACTGATTCTGGCACTTGTCGCCGCGGCGCCAATGGCCGCGCAGGCGACCGATGGCTATTTCGCCAACGGCTACGGGATGAAATCAATCGGGATGGGCGGCGCGGCCGTTGCCGTCTCCCAGGAACCGTTCGGCGGCGCGGTAAACCCGGGCGCGATGTCGTTTCTCGGCAACGAGTGGCAATTCGGCGTCGCCTGGTTTCAGCCGCTGCGCGAGGCTTCGCGCACCGACTCGCTGCTGGCCGGCATCGACGGCGCCGTAGGCAGTGAGAGTCGGAGCTTCTTCATCCCCGAGTTCGGCATCAACTGGAAGTATCGCCCCGACCTGGCGTTGGGCGTCACGGTATACGGCAACGGGGGAATGAACACCGACTATCCGGGTGGCCAGATCTCGGCGCAAAGCGCCTGCGGCTCGTTTCGGCAGGGCCAGGGCGCGCCCTATAACCTGCTCTGCGGCAGCGGGGCGCTCGGCGTCAACATGTCGCAGTTGATGATCGCACCGTACGCGTCCTGGGAATTCACGAAAGGGCATTCCGTCGGTATCGCGCCTGTTATCGCCTACCAGCAGTTCAAGTTGAAGGGCATGCAGGCGTTCGACAACCCGGTCTTTTCCACCAGCCCGGGCTACGTCACCAACAACGGCAAAGACACCTCCTGGGGCCTGGGCGTGCGCGTCGGGTACATGGGCCAGTTGACCGATGCGATCGCAGTCGGTGCCGCGTATGCGAGCAAGATCAACGGAAAATTCGACGACTACAAGGGAATCTTCGCGCAGAGCGGCGGCTTCGACATCCCGTCGAGCTTTTCGGCCGGGATCGCGTTCAAGCCGACGCCGCAGTGGCTGCTCGCGTTCGACTTCGAGCGGATCTGGTACGACGACGCGAAGTCCGTCAACAATCCTGGTGCGCTGATCTTCAACTGTGCCGGCGGGCAGAGCGATGCGTGCCTCGGCGGCAGCGACGGCGCCGGCTTCGGCTGGCAGAACGTCGACGTGTTCAAGATCGGCGTCCAGTACATGCTGAACGACAGCTGGACACTGCGTGCGGGCTACAACCACACCCAGAACCCGATCAAGTCGTCGGACGTGACGTTCAACATCATCGCGCCCGGCGTCGTGCAGAACCAGTGGTCGGCGGGCACCACCTATCGCATCGACCGGCAATCCGAAGTCACCGGTTCATTCATGTTCGCACAACATAACGAAGTCACCGGTCCGAGCCTGCTCATCGGCTTCGGCGCGCCACCGACGACGACGGAAACCATCGGCATGAAGCAGTACCTGGCGGGATTGGCGTACTCGCGCAAGTTCTGACCGGGACTGCCCCGCAGGCCGGGGAGCATGGAAACAACCACGCGGCGGGCGCACTTGTTCCCGCCGCGTGGAACAGGGACCCGGTGCTCACCGACAAGCTGGTCGACAGCGGCTGGGTGAAAGGCCGAGACCGCGCGCTGGGTCGAGATGCGCAAGGGTGAATACGGCCCGATGGCGGCGATGATGTTCGGACGCCTGGGCTTCGACCATCCGATGCTTGAAGCCATGGGCAACATGGGCCCCTTCGAGAATTTCCTCCTGCTCGTCGGCAAGGTGCCGTCCGAAACCGGATCGTGTCCGGCGAAATAGCGGAGAATCGCGTGCACCCCTATCCCCACCTGTATGCCGCCAGCGCCGCCGGGCAACCGACCGGCCCTGTCAGCGTGACGGCGCCACGCCTGCCGGCGATTACAACCGCACCTCCCGCCGAGTTCGACGGTCCGGGTGATGTCTGGTCGCCCGAGACGCTGTTGTGTGCGTCGCTCGCCGATTGCTTCATCCTCACCTTCCGTGCCATGGCCAGGGCGTCCAGGTTCGAGTGGACGGGCCTCGCGTGCCGGGTCGAGGGCGTGCTCGAGAAGGCCGATGGCGCGGCGCAGTTCACGCGGTACACGACGTACGCGACGCTCGAGATTCCGCAATCGGGGGACGCCACCAAGGCACGCGTCCTGATGGAGAAGGCCGAGCACGGGTGTCTGGTGGCCGCTTCGTTGCGCGGCACACGCGCCCTGGTGGCCGAGGTCGTGCAGACCACCTGAGTTGAGCGGTCCGCAATAGAGCACTCGGTATCCTTCCAGAGGACACCGAGAAGCAACCGGTCAGCCGAGCAGGCCGCGCGCTTTCATCCTTTCGCAGGCATTGCGGCTGCGCTCTCAATGCCCGACGGCTGCGGCAATTCGCTGCGCGGAGGTTCTCTTGAGATCCCAGGCGAGGCCGAGCTTCGACAAGAGGTAGATGCACCACTTCGAGGGATCCCAGTGATACCAGCGGACGCCATTGCGGTAATCCATGGGAAACCGGTGGTGAAAATTGTGGAAGCCCTCGCCGTTGGTGAGAATTGCGCACAACCAGTTGTCGCGAGCCGACTGCGAGGCATCGTACGTTCTCTTGCCAAAGGTGTGCGCGAACGAGTTGATGAAAAACGAGGAGTGCAGGACGACGACGATGCGCAGGCAGACCACCATGATGAATCCTCCCAGCGGATGCCCGATCCACCAGGCGATGAGCATGGGCAGAACCAGCCCTCCCCCGACCGACCACCATGCGTGATGGTCGTGCTGGTGGGCCACGAGTTTCGATCGGCGCAGGTCTTTCACGTTGTTGTAATTGGTGCGATGGCGCCAGAACATGATCCAGCCGATGTGGGCATGCCAGAACCCCTGATTGACGCCGTAGGGATCGTGCTCCGTATCGGTGAAGAGATGGTGCTGGCGGTGCTGCGACGACCATTTCAGCGCCGACTCCTCGAATGTGGCCGCGCCGAACAGCAGAAAAAAGAACTGCACGACCGGCGAAGCCTTGTAGGTCGGGTGCGCGAACAGCCGGTGATAGCCCATCGTGATCGAAAACCCGGTCGCTGCGCAGTAGGCGAAGAACAGCACGAGCTCAGGGGCCGTGATCCCGCGATGGTAGATGTAGAGAGGTGTGCCGACGATACCGACGACGTGAAGAAAGATGAAAAAAACGAGCCCGAGCCAGCGAACCTTGCGCTTGGGCAAGGGATACTCAGCGGCGATATTGCTGGCGATCGCTGTCATGGGAATTCCTGAACATCGGTGCTGTGGCCCATCCTCGCAGTGGTCGACGATTCATGCCTGCCGCCAATGACGTCGTGCATTCAGGAGTTCTGCGGACTGTGGTGCCGCAACGGCCCATCTTCGAACAGTAGGCAATCCGACCCCGCAAAGGTCGCGTCCAGGCAGCGTATCACGCATGGCCAAAACGTGGCCAGGAACGCTATTTTGTCACAACGGCACGTGTACGGTCCGCGGTCCTGCAAGACCGGCGCAAGCTCGGAGGCCGGCCCGCCGACCGTAATGGAAACCACGGTTACCGACGGCGCGGTGAACGTTCCCATCGATACGAGACTCGGCGCAGTGACCCCGGTCACCCCAACTCGTCGGCGAAGTGGTGATTCACGTCGCGGTGGCGGGCCTCATCCCCGCGGACGGCAACTATGACGTCGCGCAAACGCGCGTCCGGCGCCAGTTTCCAGTAATCGATGGCGATCCTGGGTGCCGATACGTTCTCGTGGGTGCCATTGTCCACACCCGCCAGATAATCGGTGTAGCTGTGGATGGCTTCCTCCTCGAAGTAACCTGTAACGCGATGCGCGGTCCTGGGCGACAACAGGTAGAGCAGGAAGTAACAACTGCAGAAAATGCCCTGTGCCAGCAGAATCAGCAAGCGTTCGAATGCCGTGGGGCGCGCGATGTGCAGGAAGGTCATCAGGTGCATGCGCTCGTTCTCCGCTTCCTCCAGGAGCGTGTGGATCCAGCCGCGGTCGCCTTCCATGCGCCGCAGGGACCGCAGATGCTGCAAGGCGCCGCCGACCATGCCCGGCACGGCAGCGATCGTCTCCAGCACGACCGCGCGATGGCCGTATCGGCGGGCGAAGAATGCGTCGGCGAAGTACCGCAGAAGCCTGGTGAACCCATACGCAACGCGATCGGAGAAGTCCCTGGGCGCGCGGTGTCGCGCGAGAGGCGTTGCCGGCATGCTCATGACTCCATAGTCGGAATAGGCCCGGTGAGGCAATCGATGTCTCATGCATCCGCTCGCTCCCGCAGGCGACGACCGGGGCGGGAGCCTGCGCATGCTCGAGTCGGCAAACAGAGTGCGCGTATTCCCGAGCTTACGGATCGCGCGAAGTTAACCGCTCCGACTGCCCGCGCCGATGGCACCGCGTCAGGCTTTGGCGCCGAACAGGCGTGATGGACGTGCGACACCTTCGCCGGCAGGGGCCGAATTCGTACCCCGCAGCCAAGGGTCATTGTCGGGCACCGGCACCGCCGTAAGCTGCATTTGCGTGACGTCGACTACGCATCGGCGGCAGTTGGCATCGGGGTTCAACGTGCTCCACGGAACGGCGAATCTCCGCCGTCCGATCCCCAGAATTCCTCCGACCGCCAATACCGCATGGCGGACGCAGCCCGTTCGTGTATCGATCACGAGCTCCTCGAGCTTACCCACAAGATCGCCGCGCGCGTCGTAGACGCTGTTGTCGACGAGGCTCGCCACTCCGACGAGGCATCCGTCTTTCGCGATGCCGGCGGTTGCCGAGTATCGATTGCTTCTTGATCGGTCAAGCATGTCAGGCTCCTCGAGGTGGCAATCACGGAAGAGCGTCGGGTCAACACGCCAGTGGAACGGACGCCGCGAAGAGGAAACTCCCTCACCGCGCATTGCTGCCGGCTGCAACAGGATCCTAGGCGCAATCGTGCCGCCAGTATGTACGCTTCCCAACATAACGGCGCCCGCAATGCGCGGTGCCGCACATACAACGCAGCGGCTCGGGTGCAGCATAAGTCCCAACCATAATCCGCGTGGACGCAATCGGTCCCGGTGCCCGGATTGGCGCGCCCTTGCCGGGAATCCATGCAGTTTGCGACGCAGCATCGCTTACGACGAAAGAATCCGCCCATGACAAACGGCAAATCCGCTGCCAATCGAGTGCTGGCAAGCATCCCTCCAAGCGAGTACAAGCGTCTGCGGTCTCAACTCGAGCCGGTGACAGTGGCTTTCGGGCAGGTGCTGTACGAGCCCGGAAAGGCGATCCGGCACGTCTACTTTCCTGTCGACTGCCTCATTTCCCTGCTCACCGCAGTCGACAAGCGAAGATCGCTCGAGGTCGGCATGGTCGGCAATGAGGGCATGGCCGGGATGCCGTTCATCCTCGGCATAGGTGTTTCCGGTGTGCGCGCGCTCGTGCAGGGTGGCGGCAACGCGCTGCGCATGGCATCGGGGCCCTTCCGCATCGAATTCGACCGCAACAGAGCGTTGCAGGATGCCCTTTACCGATACACCTACGCGTTGATGGCGCAGATATCGCAAACCGCCGCCTGCAATCGCTTTCACGAAGCGGAAGCGCGCCTGTCCCGATGGTTGCTGATGACTCGCGACCGCGTCGAGGCCGACGATTTTCCTCTGACCCACGAATTTCTGGCGCATATGCTGGGTCTGCGCCGCGAGGGGGTCACAGAAGCCGCCAGCGCGCTCAGGCGACGCAAGCTGATCGCCTATAGCCGAGGCAATATCCAGATCCTGGACGTAAAGGGGCTCAAGGCGGCGGCCTGCTCGTGCTACCAGATCGTAAAGACGGTATACGACCGCGCGCAGGGCTGACTGATGGCCCTGATTGCCGTGTTCGTGATTGCCTTCGGTGTCGGGTGTCTGACCGGTATCGTCGTCATACAGTCATCCAGGATTCGGCGCGCAGGCCGTTCGACCAGTGCGCCGCCATTCAGGGCTCCGTCCGGCGACGACTAGGCGACGAGTGCGTATTACCCGGCATTGGAGCTGGGGGCTCCCTTGGCCGGCCAGTCCCCCGCGCACCGCAACACCTCGGTGGCCGCAACGACGGGGTCGCACGCGAGGCGGAGTAGGGCACAACCTGTTGCCGTGGGTACGCTATCGAACAGACGCGATCGGGCGTCTGACGTATTTTCGAACCTGTAGGGAAAACGCCCCGTTCACGCCGAAGTGCCCGCGAATTCGTGCGTCGAGCGCGTGGGCCTCCAGGCCGTGAAAATCGCAGTCCTGGCCTCTTTGGCCTGCGACGGGGCTCCCGGTACCGTAACTGAACCTTGAGGAAACGACATGTCCAAACTATTGATCGCACTATTTGTAACCGCCGGCCTGAGTGTTGCCGGTGTCAGCGCGGCGCAGACGTATGCGCCCAAGACCACGTTGGCCACCGCATCGATGACGAAGGATGGATACGCCCAGGCGAAGAAGGACGCCGACGCGCAGTACACGACCGACAAGACCGCATGCTCGTCGCTGAGCGGAAACGCCAAGGACATCTGCATTGCGGAAGCCAAGGGCAAAGACAGCATTGCGAAGGCCGAAGCGGCCGCCGCCTACGAAAATACGCCCAAGGCTCGCGAGGCCACGCGCGTCGCGTACGCTCAAGCGAACTACGACGTCAGCATGGAAAAATGCGACGATCTGGCGGGCAATCGCAAGGATGTCTGCGTGCAGGAAGCCAAAGCCGCGCTCGTCAAGGGGAAGGCAGACGCCAAGGTCGACCGAGTCGCGGTCGTCACGCGCCAGGACGCGGCCGCGAAGCAGGCCGAGGCCCGCAACGAAGCCAACGCCGACAAGCGCGATGCGGAATACAAGGTCGCCATCGAGAAGTGCGACGCGCTCGCGGGTCCCGCGAAGGATGCATGCGTCGGCAACGCGAAGGTGCAATACGGCAAGTCGTAAGGTCGAGGCAAGTTTCCCTCATTGCTCCGCTGTTCCGGGCGGCAAGAGAGTGCGGAGACTGCGGCCGGGGTTGTTTTTTCCCCGGCCGCTTTTTCGTCCGGCAACCGCTTTCCATTGACCAGCAGATTCCCATTGATGCGAACGTTCGGGC
Source organism: uncultured beta proteobacterium (assembly GCA_963823215.1). Classification (GTDB taxonomy): domain Bacteria; phylum Pseudomonadota; class Gammaproteobacteria; order Burkholderiales; family Casimicrobiaceae; genus CAIWHR01. The sequence continues at coordinate 146,441 of CAWGKT010000003.1, read as the reverse complement.
AACAGGCCGCGTACGTGGTGACGCACCCGGGAGCCTTCACGGTGGGCGTGCTGCGCGCCTTTCGCGCGAATCAAGGGTTGCTGCTGGCCGGCGCCGTTGCGTACTACACGCTGCTGTCGATCGTGCCGCTGCTCATCCTGCTGCTGATTGCGCTGTCGCAGATTATCGACCAGGGCGAGTTGCTGGCCACGCTGGGACGGTATCTGGAATGGCTGATCCCGGGTCAGTCCGGGGCCGTGATCGGTGAGCTGGCGAGCTTCCTTGATCATCGCGGCGTGATCGGCTGGGTGCTGCTGGGGACCATGGTGTTTTTCAGCTCTCTGGCCTTCACTGTGCTGGAGAACGCGATGTCGGTGATCTTCCTGCATCGGGTGGTCATACGCCGGCGTCGATTTCTCGTGTCGGCGCTTATCCCCTATTGCTACATCTTCGTCCTCGGCTTGGGACTGCTATTGATGACCCTGGTCTCGGGATCGCTCCAGGCGATCGGCGCGGAAAGCATCGACTTTCTCGGGCGCAGCTGGTCGCTGCGCGGGTTTTCGGGCGCGCTCCTCTACCTCCTGGGTGTCGCCGGAGAAATTCTCGTATTGGTGTCGATCTACCTCGTCATGCCGGTGGGACGGCCGTCATGGCGGCATGCTCTTGTCGGCGCCGTCGCTGCAACGGCGCTCTGGGAGATCACTCGCCACATTCTGGTCTGGTATTTCGGGACTTTGTCCCAGGTCAGCGTGGTCTACGGGTCGCTGACGACCTCGATCGCAGTACTGCTGACGCTCGAGATCGCTGCCACACTGTTGCTGCTGGGTGCCCAGGTCATCGCGGAATACGAATCTATCGGAACCAAAGCGCAGGGCAAGGCGCCGCCACCGCTGCGGACGTGACGCAACTCCGAGCGCAGCAAGCGCCCCGCCGCTCGGCGGCGTCACACATATCCATTGCGCGCGCAAGTCGACAGCGCTCGCGCCCGGTGAAAACCCGGGCGGACGCCCGCACTGCGTTCGCACTAGGCACCGCACTCGACAAGCTGACCTACCGCAAGTCGATCCAGCAATTTCACCGTGCGACCTTGCACCTGGATCAGGCCTTCCCGCTGCAACCGGGAGAACAGGCGACTCACCGTTTCCAGCTTGAGCCCGAGGTGGCTTCCGATCTCCTCGCGCGTCATTCGCAGCACGAACTCGCAGGAAGAGTATCCGCGCGCCTGATACCGCTGCGACAGGTCGAGCAGGAATGCGGCGAGGCGTTGTTCGGCGCGCATCGTTCCGAGCACGATCGTCAGAGTCTGCGCACGCAGGCCCTCGCGCGAAAGCAACCTGTGCAGGTTGCGCCGGAACCGGTCGCTGTTCCGCGCGAGCATCTCGACCTTCTCGAAGGGAAGTGGCGCAATCTCCATGTCTTCCAGCGCGGTCGCCTGGCACTCCGTGAATGTCGGAGCCGATGCCGTCCATGCCGATGATGTCTCCCGCCATATGGTAGCCGGCGACCTGGTCGTGTCCGTCGCGCGCCAGCAGAATCGTCTTGCATGAACCCGCACATATCGCGTAGAGCGCATGGAATCCGCTGCCGATTTGATAGAGCACATCGCCCTTGCGGAATCGCACGCGTTGCGTGAGCAGACACTCGAGTTGCGATGTCGCGTCGGGGTCGAGGCCTGCCGACAGGCAGAAGTTCGGCGGCTTCCACGGGGCCCGCCGCGTCGCGCTGCCTGTTCCGTCGTGCCGCACCCCACCACCGCTCGCTGCAGGCGCCGCAATCGTCTGGTTCGCGACGGCAGGCGGCGCGGCCAAACCATTGCCGCTTCCCTCGCCTGCCTGGGGCGGGTCATCCCTGTTGCTCGTCCCGGGCGACATGAGCCCGGCATCGCATCCGTCATGTCCATGCGTCGCATCGCCGCTCCGAATGCACCACGACAGGCGTTCGGTCGTCTGCTGCAACAGTCTGCCCGCTGCGGAGCGCCCCAGTCTGACATCGAGATCCGGGAGGCCGCCGAGACCGCACAGGAGCATGGTTATCTCCCTTTGCTGTCGTTCCGCCAGGACCAGGACATGATTCAACCGGTCCAGCAGCCGGTTGCGATCGAGGAGGCAGGCAACCTGGTCGGGATACGCAAGATGAGGGACCTTGGTGACCTCTTCCTCGCGCATTGCGGGGATCGCACCGAGCGGCGCGTCGACTCCATCGAGGTTGGCGAGATGCCGCCGCGTGGCGGTCGACGCCTGCTGACTCGCCGCGAGTGCATGCGCGAGGGCTTCCGCGTGCGCTACAGCTCGGCGCACCCGCCGGGGTATGCGTCTGATCTCGACATATGTCGCGGAGGTGCGCAAATTTGAACGGGGGACCGGCACGGCAATACCGTTAGGCATGTTCTAGCGCTCCCTTTAGCCTGGCCTCGCGCAATCGGGGACCGAACGGCGGATCGCGGGGTCTTTGTCTATTTCCCGGTGTTGTCGCGCGCCGCGCCGGCAATCGGTGAACCTCCAGGGGCAGTCCGGAAGCTTCGTTCATAGCCGTCGACTTGCCGCTCGGCCTCGCTGCGCGTGGAGCCATCGATGTGCTGAAACTGCCGGATCAGCTGTTCGCGGTTCCAGGCCGGCAAAGGGGGTCGGCCACCGGCCATCTTGCCGTCTTGCTCATCGGATAGGGCATTGAATCGAGGCATGTCGACTTGCGGGCGATGGTCGTTCATGTCGCTGGCTCCTCGATGCGCATTCCGGTGTTCGGAAAGTCCCGGCGGCGTTCGGAGGGCCGGCCGGTCACGGCGTCCGCAGGCAGGCGCGACACCGGGCACGCCCCTACGTCAGGGCCGTGTCGGTGTCCATCCGAAGCGGGGAAATCAGGCTAGCCGGGCCCAGATTCGACTGTCCGTGCGGTACCGCACATTACGCCGCGCCCGGGCGGCCCCCCGCCCGATGCGGGCGATCTGCGGCCGGGGCCCGGATCGCCGCCGCCCGGATGGGTCGAACCGCCTTGAAGGCACCCCAATCGGCACTCGGTACCGGGCGGCGTCCGATGCGGCCCGATCAGGGTTTGCGAGCCGGCTCGAAGGGAGCCACGGACGTTTGGTGCCCGGTTGCACGCGCACTGGTCATCATCTTCCGGCCACCGCACGAACGGAAGCTGCCGTGCTAATAGGTCATTGCGCGCATGCCACCGAACCAGCCGCTACTCTGACACCCCCCGTTCGAATTGCTGTCCGACGAGAGACGCCCCGATACACCGGAGATGTTGACCTGCATTTCGAACAACTGGAACGCGCCGGTATCGCCGCTGCTGCACGAATACGAGCCGTTGACCAAGCCCATCTGGCCAGCCTGGTTGAGAGTGCCGGAAAACGAACAGCTGGCGCTTGTCGCCGGGAAGCTGGTCAGCGTGATCGCCTGACCATTTTGCGCGATGTCGAGCATTCCAAAATTCTCCGCGGTGCCGTTGAACGCGGGATTGACGCAGCCTGTGGTATCGACGTGCATGCCTCCGCCGTAGTGCCCGCCGAAGTACTCGTCGGCTATGAACAGCCGCGTCAGGCTCTTGCCGACGGTTACGCCGTCCACGCTGTAGGTGAGCGTGCCGTGTCTGGTTGACGTCGCGTTCCAGTTCATCGTCCCTGCCTTGCGCCGGCCGACTGCATTAGGGTCGAAGGGCCCGGTACCGAACCAGGGCCCATTCGCGAGATGAAGATCGCCGGTCCACAGGAGAGCCCCGGCGTAGTTGAGCGTTGCCGTGTACCAGATCGGAGTGCCCGTCGGATCGTAGACGAATGCCGTGGCGAATATGACCGAACCGCGATGCACGAATTGAATTCCCCAGCCGGATTCGGATGGATCCCACCAGAGGTCGCTCTGATCGGTTGTGAATGCGGTAGCCCAGGCGGGCGACAGCAATCCTGAGGCGGCGAACAGGATCGCGGCAAGCATGACACGGATGGTCTTCACAATCGTTCCTTCACATTGCGGCGGCGGGCGTGGCCAATGTTGTCCACGGAGTCGGTATCACTGGAGAGAATCTACGCCGTCAGGCTGCCGCGCTCTGTACGTCAGCGAACACAGCAAGGCGGCAGCCCGCATTCCAGGCACGTCGAATCGGTGCATATCCGCGACCGGTCGCGCAGCTGACCGCCGCGTGCCGACCGAGCATCGGGCGCAACGGGCAACCCGGATACCGGGGCCGACGCATCCTTCGCGCCGCGCGTCACGCGGCTGCGGCGGAAGTGTCCTGGCGATGACGCACGTCGGACAGCAGACGGGCCATTTCCTTCTTGACGACGGCGTAGCACTCGCAGGCTCCGGCCTCCAGCCCCGATCGGTCGAGCACCGCGATGTGGCCGCGGCGGTAGCGCACCACACCGCCGCGCTGCAGGTTCCCGGCAGCCTCCGTGATGCTTTCCCGCCGCACGCCGAGCGCGCCGGCGACCAGTTCCTGCGTCATGACCAGCTCTTGCGAAGACAGGCGATCGAGGGTCAGCAACAGCCACCGGCACAGTTGCTGCTCGATCGAATGGTGCCGGTTGCAGGCGGCGGTCTGGCACATCTGGGTGAGCAGCGCCTGCGTATAGCGCAACAGCAGGCGCTGCATCAGCCCCGCACGACCGAATTCCTCCTTCAGCAGCCGCCCCGGGAGGCGGTAGGCGTGGCCTGCAGTCTGCACGACCGCCGAGCTGGGCGTGGTATCGCCGCCCATGAACAGCGAGATGCCGAGGATTCCCTCGTTGCCCACCCCCGCGATCTCGGCCGATGCGCCGGACTCCATGACATAGAGCAGCGACACGATGGCCGTGGTGGGGAAATAGACGTGCTGCAATTTGCCGCCCGGCTCGTACAGGGTTTCACCAAGCAGCATCGGTACGAGCTCCAGGTGAGGCAACAGGCGCTCGAATTCCGCCGCGGGCAGCGCGGCGAGAAGATGGTTTTGATTGGGGCTATGCGGCAGTGCCATGGCGAACGATCGGGATCCTGCGCGCAATTACTATGCAATCAGCTCTACGCCGATGCCGCGGTAACCGACGAAGCGGCAGGCCTGGTTGAACATCGGCTCCCCGCTGACCTGAAATTTCTGACCCGACCCGTCGGCATTGTTGCGGCTGAACACGAAATCCAGGAATGGCTGCCGGGCGGCAATCTTCGCCTGCAGCAGCTCCCGCTCCGCCTCGTTCCAGCCTGTCGCCTTGCCATCGCCTGCTTGACCCACAAGCGGATCGACCCGGATGCCGAGCATTTCCAGCACCGGACCGGAAACCTTGGTGAAGGCCCCGGTCTCGTCCTGCTCCCAGTACCAATCGGAGGCCAGCTCGGTCAGGCTGCGATAGCGCGCTTCGCTCTCGCGCAGCTCGGCCGTGCGTTCCCGGACCGCCTGTTCCAGCACGGTGTTGAATCTCTCGAGCTGCTTGTACAGCAGCCGCACCTCCAGCATGTTGTGAATGCGCGTCTTCACTTCGACCAGATCGAACGGCTTGCTGATGAAATCCTTCGCGCCGGCCTGCAGCGCGCGCAGCTTGTGGCCCGGCTGGGCCGTAAGCACGATGACCGGGAGGTAGCCGTCGGCATCGTTCGTCTTCAAACCCTCCATCACCTGGAATCCATCCATGCCGGGCATCTGCAGATCGAGCAGGATCAGGTCGTAGCCATTCTTGCGATGCAACGCGCAGACCTCCTTCGGATTCATCGTCGAGGTCACGCCGGAGTAGCCGGCATCGCCCAGCAACTGCTCGAGCAGGCTGACATTGGGCTCCTGATCATCGACGATCAGTATTCGCGCGGCAAGAATGTCCGAGGCACCGACCATCATGCTGTTTTCTCCCCATTTGCGCGGGCCGACTGCAATTTCGTGAATTTCAGCGCCACGTCCAGCGTTGCCATGAACTCGTTGACCTTGATGGGTTTGGTCAGATAGCGGAAAAACCCCGCTTCCATGCCCTTCGCGATATCACGCGGCATGGCATTGGCACTGAGCGCAATGACCGGGATGTGCGCCGTTGCCGGATCTTCCGCCAGGATTCGGAGCGCATCGACGCCGCTGATGCCGGGCAGGTTGATGTCCATCAGGATGACGTCCGGCAACGACGCGCGCGCGACTTCGACACCGCGATTGCCGTCCCGCGCGCTCAGCAGGCGGATGTCGGGCCGGCGCGCAATGAGATCCTCGACCAGCATCAGATTGGCGGGGTTGTCCTCGACATAGAGCAGGGTGCGCAATTGCGCGCCGGCCTGCGCTTGTGCGGGCACGGCATCCGCGGGCCCGGCGGCGCCGGCAGCAGTTTGCGGTCCGGCCGTCAGGTCCAGCTCGACCCAGAACACGCTGCCCTTCCCGACTTCGCTCTCCACTCCGATGGTGCCGCCCATCCATTCGATGAGCCTCTTGGCCACGACGAGGCCGATGCCCGTGCCTTCCTGGACGTTCGCCTCCTGGCCGAGACGATTGAACGGTTGGAAGAGCTGCGCCAGCTGGTCCGGAGCCAAGCCTTCACCGGTGTCCGTGACACCGATCCGCACGCGCCCCGGGGTGCCGGCGACGGCGCTCACCACGACCGATCCGCCGACCCTGTTGTACTTGATCGCGTTGGAGAGCAAATTGATGAGAACCTGTTTCACGCGCGTCCGGTCGGCCTTGACGAAGAACGGGGTTTCGAGCCGGGGAAAGGCAACGCTGATCTCGCGCTTTTGCGCCTGCGGCTCGATCATGGCCTGGCATTCGCGCATGATGTCAGCCAGCGCCACCGGCTCCAGCGACAGCGAGACCTTTCCCGACTCGATCAGCGCGAGGTCGAGGATTTCGTTGATCAGCTCCAGCAGATACCACCCGGCCTGGAGGATCTGATCGATGCTTCGCTTCTGGGAGACCGTGGGCGGCGGCGAGCCCGAATCCATGAGCTGGGCAAAGCCGAGGATCGCGCCGAGCGGCGTGCGCAGCTCATGACTCATGCTGGAAAGGAAACTCCGATTTCGCGAGGTTGGCTTTCTCCGCCGCCAGCTTGGCCCTCTCCAGCTCGGCATTTTTCTCGTGGAGCGCCTGATCGAGCAGCGCCCGCTCCGCTTCGACACGCTTGCGCGCGGTGTTGTCCGTGCCGATCAGCAGAAAGCCGATGATGGCCTCCTGCGCATCGCGCAAGCGCCGTGACGGACACGACGGCCGGAAACCGGCTGCCATCCTTGCGGATGTAGGTCAGCTCGTAGATGTCCTCGATGCCGCGCGAGGCCTTGAACACCAGGGCCTCGAATCCCGGCGCAATCGACGTGGAGAATTCGATGCTCAAGGTCTGCGCGCGCGCGATCACCTCCTGCGGATCGGAAATGTCGGCCGGCGTGATCTTGTTCATCACGTCGGCGGCCGCATAGCCCAGCATGCGCTCGGCGCCGACGTTGAAGATCTGAATCACGCCCTTCGCGTCGGTGGCGATGCTCGAGAAGTTGGCGCTGTTGAATATCGCGCTCTGCAGGGCCCCTGCCTTGCGCAGCGCCTCCTCGACTTGCTTGCGCGCGCTGATGTCACGCAGGATGCCGGTGAAGTAACGCTTGCCGCCCAGCCACATTTCACCTACCGCAATTTCGAGCGGGAAGAAGCTGCCGTCCTTGCGCCGCCCCTTGACCTCGCGTCCGAGCCCGGCGGCACGCGCCTCGTCGCTGGCGCCGTAATACTCGAGGGCACCGTTGTGCTCGCCCCGGTTGAGCTCGGGTACCAGGAAGCTGAATTCCTGTCCGATGAGCTCCGCGGCGGCAAAGCCGAACATTTTCTCGGCAGCCGAGTTTGCCCTGGCGACGACACCGCCTTCGGCGTGCAGGGTGATGATGCCGTCCGCCACGGTATTGAGGATCGTCTGGACCAGCGCGGCGCTGTCGCGCAGGGCCTGCTGCGTCGCGTATTCCGCGGTGACATCGCGGAACACCAGCACGGCTCCGATCACCCGCCCGTCGCGGCCGCGTATCGGCGCGCAGCTGTCGGCGATGTCGCGCTCGCTGCCGTCGCGCGCAATCAGCACGGTGTGGTTGGCCAGCCCCTGGATCGTGCCCGTGTACCAGCGTTTCCATCACCGGGATCGTGGCGGGCTGGCGCGTTTCCTTGTTGACGATGTGAAAGATGTCGCCCACCGGGCGACCGGCGGCTTCCGCCTGCGTCCAGCCGGTGAGCCGTTCGGCGAAGGGATTGAGGCGCGTCACCCGCCCTTCGGCATCGGTCGCGATCACGGCGTCGCCGATGGAGTTGAGCGTTACGGCAAGCTTTTCCTCGCTGTCCAGAAGTGTGACGTTGGCCTGCTGCAGCCGTGCATTCGTTTCCGTCTGGACGTCGAGCAAATGCCGTGTTTCCAGATGAACCTGACGCTTGAGCCGATACTGAGCGTCCCGATAGATCAGGTAGACGAAAGCGAGGGCGAGCAGCAGGGTAAGCACACCGGAGGCAACGATGAGGGCAAGCAGTACGCGCATGTTCGCCTGGAGCCTGGCGTCGCGCTGCGCCAGCGCATCGTCCTCGATCTGCATGAAGCCGTGCATCTCGGCACGAATCGAATCCATCAACCGCTTGCCCTGGCCGCTGCCCGTGACCGCCAGCACGCCGGCCGTGTCGCCATTGCGGCGCAGCTCGATCACCTGCGCCAGTTCCGCCAACTTGGCATCCACCAGCGGGGCCAGTGCCTCCAGGTTCCTGCTGGCGGCGCTGACCGAGGCAAGTCGACGCAATTCCTCCAGTTGGCCGCTGATGCCATCCCGCACCGCCAGATACGGCGCCAGGAAGGCCTCGTTGCCGGTCAGCGCAAAGCCGCGTTGACCGGTCTCGGCATCGGTCACTGCGGACAGCAGATCGTTTGCGCGGTTGATTACAACCAGGGTTTGCTGTCGCGCGCTCGCCGCTTCCTCGGTCTGCCTGAAAGCCTGGACCGATATCCCCACCATCAGCCCGACCAGCAGGGTGGATCCGGCAAGCGCGGCAACAATTTTGCGATCAGCTTTCAATGAGAACCTGTCCTTCGCCCAGGGCAATGACGTCGCCAATACAACATGACAGCATCACGACTTCCCCGGCAAGCGTCTGTGCGCCAGCACACATTGGGACGGCATTTGACGGAACGCCGGGAATGCGTTGGACCCCCCTGTCTGAAATGGCGAGGGGCCGACGCGTGCGCCGGCCCCTGCCCTCGTGCCCATCCGACGAGGCCGGACCGGGCTACCCTTTCTGCCTACGCTCCTCTTCCTCGCGCCTCTTCTCGTCCGCATCCTTTTTCTTTTCGTCCGCCTTGCCCGCCGCAGGCTTGGATTGCCTGCCCGGCGGCTCCGTCCCCGGCGCTGATTGAGGTTGCGTCGGCGCCGATTTGGGTGCAGCAACAGGCGGGCGCGGTTGGGGCGGCACTGCGGCAGGAACGGACTCGGGTTTCGCCGGCGGCCTTGGCGCCTGTGCGGCCGGCATTGGCGGCACGACTTGCGGCGGCGGGCTGGCCTTGGACTCGGCCTTTCCACGCTTCTCCGCATTTCCGGGCTGCGCAAGCGGCTTCGCAGCGGGTTCCGGCGGCGCGACCTGGGGTGGAACGGCCGGGGTCGGCGCAGCTCGTGGCGCTGGCATGGGCGGCGATGCGACGGATTGTCCGCGTTGTTCAGCCTTGCCCCGCTGCTCGGTCTTTCCGGGCGGCTCTGGCGGCTTCGCCGTTGAGGTCGCCGGTGCGACTTGCGGTTGAATGGCGGGACGCGGCGCCACACTTTGCGGCGGTACCGGAACCGGTCCCACGGGCTGTGCGCGTTGTTCGCCCTTGCCACGCGGTTCGGACTTGCCGCGTTGCTCCGGCGGTTGCGCCGTCGGTGCGACCTGCGGCGGTGCGACCTGCGGCGGTGCGACCTGCGGCGGTGCGACCTGCCGCGGTGTGGCCTGCGGCGGTGCAACCGGAGTCGGCGCCGCGCCTTGCGGCGGTACGGGCGTCGGCGCTACGGGTTGTGCGCGCTGTTCGCCCTTGCCGCGCGGTTCGGACTTGCCGCGTTGCTCCGGCGGTTGTGCTGCAGGTACGGGCGGCGTGGATTGCGGCGGCGCGACTCCCGGCACGGGCGTTCCCGGCGCGCCGGGAATCGCGGTGGCTGCGGGGGGTCTACGCTCATCGGACTTTCCGCGTGCATCCCCTGGCTTGCCGCCCGGCGCCGCTGCCGGCGGACGCATCGTAGGTGGCGCCTTTTGCGTCGGCGTGACGACCGTGACCGCGGGCGCTGGCGCGACCGCAACCGATTTCAATGACCTGCGTGCGGCCTCGTCGAGCGGCTTGCCCGGCTTCGCGGCCAGCTCCTGCTGTTGCGCGGCAAAGCCGACCGCTGCCGCCGGTGGTGCGGTGCGGGCGACGACGGTCCGCTCGAACGAGCGGGGCGGCGGCTTATCGCGTGCGTCGGCGGCTCCACGCACGCTTCTTTCCGTTGGCGCGATGGGCGCGACAACGGCCACGGGCGCGCTGGCGACCTGTTCCCGCGTCACCCGCACCGCAGCCCGCCCCACCGGCTGCGACTGCACGAACGCGGTCGTCGGCACGGCGACGACCGCACCCGGCACCTGCCGGTTGGCGTACACGACATTCGTAACGTTCGAGTTGTTGTAGTAGTTGTTGATGACCGTGTTGTTGACGATCGTGTTGCTGGTGTTGACTCGCTCGAAATAGCCGCGGCTCACCGCATAGGACGGCCGATAGACCTCGCGCGGTCCCAGCGGAAACCACGCAATGCCGCCGACATTGCCCGTGGATATCGAAAGCTGGAAGTTGCCGCCACCAACGAATGCGACCAGCGCCGGCGCGTAGTAGGCCCGGCTGCGCACGGGACCCGGCACCCAGCCCCACGTGCCACTCATGTTGGTCCAGCGGCCGTAATGGGACACGGCAAATCCCCAGGGCGCGTCATCCACCCACGTCCACCCCCACGGGTCGACCCAGGCCCAATGCCCGTCGCGGTAGGGCGCCCAGCCGGCGGCCACGCGGTTGGGAATCCACACGTTGCCGTAGGATGCGTCGACGCGCCAGGTGCCATTGGCATCGAGGTCCTGATAGCCGACGACGTCCTGCGATACGTAGCGGGCGGAGACGGAGTTGTCGTAACTGCGGTCGCGATCGATCGACCAGCGATCGAATTCGTCGAAGCCCGGCGCGTCGAGATACTGGTACTCGCGCAAGCCGGTCCCCGAGAAGCGATACGGTTGCCGCGAATCGACGACATAGGAAGCACCTTCTCCGTAAACCTCGCCCTGTCCACTGCGCACGACGAGGTCGGTCGTATTGCCGTCGGGGTCCACCGTGATCCGATATGCGCCGGGTTGTCGCAGCGTGAAGGCGAGATTCGGCGTGTCGACCTCGAACACCTGGTTGGGCTCGAGACGCCGCACGCGCACGTACAACGTGCCCTGCGTCAACTGCAGCTGGGCGATCTGATCGTCGAGATTGAGAACCGATACGGCGGTGCCGGCGTTCATGCGAATCATTGCGCCGCCGACCTGAATCTCGGCCCTCGAGCCCGCATCCGCCCAGAGGCGATCGCCGGTGGTCAGCGGTCGATTGACGGTGGCCTGCACCCAATCGTTCTCGCCCGCGGGTGAGAAACTGACGGGGCCGGTCGTGTAGCCAAGACGCGCGACGCGCGATGGCGGGTCCGCGGCTGCCCAGCCGCTGCAGGCCGCGATGGCGACGCCGGCCACGAAGGCAATGGTCCGAAGACGGAGGGATTGCATCGTCATCATGTTTCCTTGTGCAAAAGTTCGCTGTTTGACTCGCTAGTTCAAATCGGGCCGCCAAACCGCGGACCCGCTCGACACCCGTGAGACTGCGCGGCGTCGTTTCCCGAAGCGGGGCCGGCCGGCAAAGCCAGGTGGCACCATTGCATCACCCACCGCAAGAACCGCAGCATTGCATCGAGGTGCGCCTATAACGCGCCGCACTCCCATTGCGATGACAGCCTGACGGAAATGTACCCGCCCGCAGCAGGGGCGCCGAAGACGCGCACCGCGCCGGGCGTGATGCGTGGACCGCGTCGATCGCATCGGTCACATCCTGTTACAAACGATCTGCGCAGCGTGCGGCGCACCTCCCTGGCCGTCTGTTCGGTAGCGCACCGGCCGGTCCCGGCCGACCAGGGCGCCGCGCAGGCACGCGAGCGGACGGCAGCCGCACTGTGTGCGTCAACGCACCGACGGTTCCGCTGCCGTCCGCCATTGTCGACCCATACCCGTCTCACGGCGAGCTCGTCGGCGTTAGGTGCCGCGCGCAAGGTCGAACATGATCCCAACCCACGCGCCCATGCCCACGCAGCCTGAGCTGATGTCTGTAGCCGATGCTGCGCGTGCGCCTTCGCCGGCGCCGAACCTGATCGTCCCCAGAATCAGGGTGCCAGCGGACGCGCGTGGGGTTGCGCTGACGCTCCTTGCCGTGATCGCGGTTGTTTGCGCGCTCGATCTCGCCCAGACGTTCTTCGTATCCCTGTTGGTGGGAATCCTGATCGCGTACATGCTGAATCCGCTCGTCGTCTATCTCGAGCGGATCCGGATTCCGCGCGCGGCAGGCACGATCATCGTCCTGGTGGGCGTTCTGAGCGCGTTCGGTCTGGGCGGCTATGCGTTGCGCGGGCAGCTGCAGACGATCATCGAGCAGCTGCCCGAAGCGGCAAAGACATTCTCGACCGCCGTGGCGCGGTTGCGCACCGATCCCGCGGGAAACATTCAGAAGATGCAGAGCGCCGCCACCGAAGTCGAAATGCTGACGACGCAAGCAACCGGCCGCCCCTCGGTCCCCAAACCGGCGGCAACGCACGTCATCGTCGAACAGCCGGGATTCAAGGTCGGCGAGTTCCTGCTATCCGGCTCCATGGGGGCCGTCGGGTTCCTGGGCCAGACGATCATGGTGTTGTTCCTGACGTTCTTTCTGCTCCTGGGCGGAGACACGTTCAAGCGCAAGCTGGTGCGGCTGACGGGTCCGTCGCTGTCGAAGAAAAAGATCACCGTGCAGATTCTCGATGACATCAACGATTCCATCCAGAAATACCTGTTCATGCTACTCCTGACGAACGTGCTGGTCGCCGTGCTCGCCTGGATCGCCTTTCGCTGGATCGGCCTCGAAAATGCGGGCGCCTGGGCGGTCGCGTCCGGACTGCTGCACGTCATCCCTTATCTCGGCCCCGGTGTCACCGCCGCCGCCATCGGGATGGCGGCGTTCATGCAATTCGAATCCTTCCCGATGGCGTTCCTGGTATGTGGAGCGTCGCTTTCGATCGCCACCCTCGTGGGGACCTTCGTCACGACGTGGATGACCGGCCGGATCGCAAAGATGAATGCGGCTGCCGTCTTCATCTCGCTGCTGTTCTGGGGCTGGCTATGGGGCATCTGGGGCATGCTGCTCAGCGTTCCGCTCGTCGTCATCGCCAAGGTCGTGTCCGAACACGTGGAGCAATTGCAGCCCGTGGCCGAGTTGCTCGGCGAATAGCCACAAAGGCGGGAAGAAAGGCTAGACTCGAAGCGGGCGCGCAAGCCGGGCGTCGGTGATCAGACCGGGGCCGATGAATTCATCGATGTGCGGCATCGGTTGCGCAGAGGACGCTGGGGATGACCTACTGTATTGGCGTTATGCTCGACCAGGGGATGATTTTCGCCTCGGATTCCCGCACGAATGCGGGCATGGACAACGTGGCCAAGTTCTGCAAGATGACAGTGTTCGAGCGGCGCGGTGACCGCGTCATCGTCTTGTTGAGCTCCGGCAACCTCGCTGGAACGCAGGCCGTGCTCGGCGTGCTGAACCAGCGCTGCGCCGCCGGCGACGCGGCCGCCAATCTCTGGAGCGCGCACACCATGTTCGACGTCGCGATGCTGGTCGCCGACGCGATGCGCGATATCGAGCGACGTGACGGCGCGTATCTGCAGGAAAACGAGATCGGATTCAACGCCTCGTTCATCGTCGGCGGACAGCTCCGCGGCGAGCCGCCCCGGCTGTTCCGGATCTATGCCGAAGGCAATTTCATCGAGGCGGGAATCGACACGCCCTACTTCCAGACCGGTGAAACCAAGTACGGCAAGCCGATCATCGACCGCGTGCTTACGCGGCACACTCCGCTTGCGGACGCCACGAAGTGCGTGCTGGTGTCATTCGATTCGACCATGCGCAGCAACCTGTCGGTGGGCATGCCGATCGACCTGATCTGCTACGAACGCGACAGCCTCGAGGTGTCGAAACGGCGGCGCTTCGATGACGGGGACGCCTATTTCGCCGCACTCAGCCACGACTGGAGCGAAGGCACGCGGCAGGTGTTTCGCAAGTTGCCCGAGCTGCGCTGGTGACGGGACGGGCGATGGACGTCCTTCCTCGTCACCTGTGAGCATGGCGGCAACCGGGTACCCGCGCCCTGCCGACATCTTTTTCGGGGCCACCGGGCGCTGCTCAGCTCCCACCGCGGGTACGATCCCGGGGCGATGGTCATGGCAAAGGCGCTGGCCGGCGCGTTCGACGCACCGCTCGTGACCTCGACCATCAGCCGGCTGGTCGTCGACCTCAATCGCTCGATCGGTCATCCGCAGTTCCTGTCAGCGGCGACACGCAGCGCCTCGCTGCAGCTCCGTACGATGCTCGTCGCACAGTACTACCGGCCCTATCGCGCGGAAGTCGAGCGCCTGGTCATGCAAGCGGTGGGGCGCCGCGGCTGCGTGATCCATCTTTCGTCGCACAGCTTCACTCCGGAATTGAACGGCAGGGTGCGGGTCGCGGACGTGGGATTGCTCTACGACCCCGCCCGCCAGGGCGAGGCCGCGCTGTGTGCCCGGTGGAAGGCGTCGCTCGCGACCATCGCGCCGCAGTTCCGCGTACGCCGCAACTACCCCTACGCCGGCAAAGGTGACGGGCTCACCCGGGACCTGCGCCTGCGGTTCTCTCGCCGCTCCTACGTCGGGATCGAACTCGAGGTCAATCAGCAGATCGTCCTCGGCGCCAAACGGCGCTGGACGGAGTTGCGCGGCGCGCTGATCGCTTCGTTGCGCGCGGCCTGTGCCGGTTGAGCGCGCCATGGTGACCGTCCGGCATCGGGTGACGCCGCAAGATCCCGTGCCATTGCCTGCGGCGCCTGCCGCACGCGACCTCGCGCTGCGCTAACCGGAGATCGCTCATGCAAATTCGCGTCGGCTTTGAAATGATCTACGACTGCCCGCAGCCCACCCCGATGATCTTCAACCTCCACGTTCATTTCACGCGCGTGTCCGATCTGGTCGGACGCGATGACCTGGTGTTCGATCCTCCGGTTCCAGTGGCGGGCTATCGCGACAGCTTTGGCAACTGGTGCACCCGCATCGTGGCTCCGAAGGGCCGCACGCGCGTGTCCGCCAATGCAATCGTGAACGACACCGGGGCCCCCGACGCGATCGTGCCGCAGGCGCGCCAGCTTCCCGTGCCGGAGCTGCCCGAGGATACGCTGCTCTTCCTGCTCGGAAGCCGGTATTGCGAAACCGACCGGCTATCCGAGACGGCATGGAATCTCTTCGGGCAGACGCCGTCGGGATGGGACCGCGTTCAGGCGATCTGCGACTATGTCCATCGGCACATAACTTTCGGCTACGAGCACGCGCGCATGACACGGACGGCGCTGGAGGCCTTTCACGACCGCACCGGCGTCTGCCGCGACTATGCGCACCTTGCCGTTGCGTTCTGCCGATGCATGAATATCCCGGCACGCTACTGCACCGGCTATCTTGGCGACATCGGCATTCCGCCGCCGTACGGCCCCATGGATTTCGCCGCGTGGTTCGAGGTCTACCTCAGCGGGCATTGGCATACCTTCGACGCGCGCAACAACGAACCGCGTATTGGGCGAGTGCTGATCGCACGCGGCCGCGACGCCGCCGATGTCGCGCTCAGCAGCACGTTCGGCCCCAATGCATTGACGAGCTTCAGGGTATGGACCGACGAGATAGTCGCCGCTTGACCCGATCGGAAAAGGATCCATGAATTGAAGCTGGGTCAGCGGACCTTGTTCGAACGATTGCTCGCCATCACCGCGCGCTACGGACGCGGCGACGAATTTGCCAGGTACGCCGACGAAGAACCGCCGCTGCGATCGGAGCTGTTCAGTGCCGATCAGATGGAGCAACACGGCAGGAACCTCGCGCTCGCGCACAAGCTCGCACCGGGCCGCGCTCCCGACCAGCTGCTGACTCGGCTGACCGAGAACGACGGCATCCTCGCTGAAGTCTGCGACCTGCTGACCGCGGCGGTGTCGACCAACCGCCGCATCACACCCGCCGCGGAATGGCTGCTCGACAATTTCTACCTGATCGAAGAGCAGATCCGCACGGCAAGGCGGCACTTGCCCAAGGGGTACAGCCGCGAGCTTCCCCGACTGGCGGCCGGCCCGTCCGCCAAACTGCCGCGTGTCTACGATCTCGCGTTCGAGGCGATCGCCCATGGCGACGGCCGGGTCGACGCGGAGAGCCTCTCCCGTTTCGTGGCGGCCTATCAGTCGGTGACGCCGCTCAAGGTGGGGGAGTTGTGGGCCATTCCCATCATGCTGCGCCTGGCGCTCATCGAGAACCTTCGGCGCGTCGGCGCCCGGATAGCGGCCGCCACGATCGACCGCAATCGGGCCGATGCATGGGCCGACCAGATGGTCGACATCGCCGAGCACGATCCCAAGAGTCTGATTCTGGTGATTGCGGACATGGCGCGCTCGAACCCGCCGATGGTGAGCTCGTTTGTCGCCGAACTGGCGCGCCGGCTGCAGGGACAGAGCGCGGCTTTGGCTTTGCCGCTCACCTGGATCGAGCAGCGACTTGCCGAGTCGGGCTTCGGCATCGAGCAGCTGGTGCAATCGGAAACGCAGAAGCAGGCGGGCGACCAGGTTTCGATCAGCAACACGATCGGCAGCCTGCGCTTCCTGGAATCGATGGACTGGCGCGAGTTCGTCGAAACGATGAGCATCGTCGAGCACAAGTTGCGGGAGGATCCGGGCGGGCTCTACGGCCTGATGGATTTCGCGACCCGCGACCGGTACCGGCACGTCGTCGAGGAGATCGCCAAGGGAAGCCGTCTGTCGGAAGGCGACGTGGCGCGCAAGGCGATCCAGCTCGCGCACGACGGCACGGGCGGCACCTTCGGCCATGACGGCGACGACGATCGCGCCGCCCACGTCGGCTTCTATCTGGTCGACAAGGGCCGGCCGCGGCTCGAACGAGCAGCCAGGATGCGCCCATCGCCTGCCGAGGCGATCCAGAGGATGGGCCGGCGGGTCCCATTGCTGCTGTACCTGGGCTCGATCGCGGCGGTCACGGCGGCGCTCACTGCGGCGCTCTTGGCGAAGGCACGCGACGACGGGGTCCCCGATGCCGTGCTCGCGATGCTCGCCGTCCTCCTGCTGCTGGCCACCAGCCAGTTGGCTTTGGGAATGGTGAACTGGGTGACGACCTTGCTCGTGACGCCGCGCGCGTTGCCCCGAATGGATTTTTCGCAGGGCTTGCCACCGGAGTCGCGCACGCTGGTGGTGATACCGACGATGCTCACCGGCGTCGAAGACATCGAAGGTCTGGTCGAGGCGCTCGAAGTCCGGTTCCTCGCCAATCGCGACGACCACCTGCATTTCGGTTTGGTTACCGATTTTCGCGATGCGCCCACCGAAACGCTCCCCGGGGACGACGCCCTGCTGTGGCTGGCGCGAAAGGGAATCGACGACCTGAACGCAAAGTACGGGCAGGCGGCATTCCTGGCCGAGCAAGGCGCAACGGGCGCCACGTTCTTTCTATTTCACCGTCCGCGCCGCTGGAATCCGGCGGAGCGGGTATGGATGGGTTACGAGCGCAAGCGGGGAAAGCTTGCGGACCTGAATGCCTACCTGCGTGGGGGCGGGAACGATCGCTTCTCGCTCGTCGTCGGCGAGACCGCAGTGCTGCCGAATGTGAAGTACGTGATCACGCTCGATACCGACACGCAGTTGCCGCGCGACTCGGCGCGGCAGTTTGTCGGCGTGATGGCGCATCCGCTGAACCGTGCGCGTTTCGACGCCGCAGGCAAGCGCGATGGCAGCGCGCTGGTAACCGAAGGGTACGGGATACTGCAGCCGCGCGTGAGCATCAGCCTGCCCGGCGCGAACCGCTCGTGGTACGCGCGCCTGCACGGGGGCGACCCTGGCATCGACCCCTACACGCGCGCGGTTTCCGACGTCTACCAGGACGTGTTCCGCGAGGGCTCCTTCATCGGCAAGGGAATCTACGACGTCGATGCATTCGAGCAGGCCCAGAACGGTCGCTTTCCCGAGAATCGGATCCTGAGCCACGACCTGCTCGAGGGTTGCTACGCGCGATCAGGGTTGTTGAGCGACGTGCAATTGTACGAGGAGTGCCCGTCGACCTATGCCGCGGACACCCGACGCCGGCATCGCTGGATTCGCGGCGATTGGCAACTGGCGGGATGGCTGCTGCCGCTCGTGCCCGGCCCCGGCAAGCACCGCCTGAGAAATCCGTTGTCGATGCTTTCGCAGTGGAAGCTGTTCGACAACCTGCGACGCAGTTTCGTCCCGGTGGTGTTGACTCTGCTGCTGCTGCTCGGATGGGCCGTCCTTCCGCATGCCTGGCTATGGACCCTGACCGTGATCGCGATCCTGGCGCTTCCGCCGGCGAGTGCGTTCGCCCTGGACTTGTTGCAGAAGCCGGACGAAGTGCTGCTGCGTCAGCACTTCGCCGCCACCACGAACATGGCCGGCCTGCACGCGGCCCGGACGGCGCTGACACTTGCCTTCCTCCCGTACGAGGCGACGGTCAACGTCGACGCGATCGCACGCACCGCGTGGCGGATGCTGGTCGCACATCGACCGCTGCTCGAATGGAATCCGTCAGCCGCCGACGAACCGGATCGCGGCTTGGGCGACACAACCAACCACGCCGGACTTGCCGCGTCGTTCAAAACGATGTGGATCGCCCCGGTCATCGCGGCCGCAACCGCGATCCTGTTGAGCGTATCTGCGCCATCCTCCCTGGCGGTAGCCGCGCCGATCGTTTTCCTGTGGTTCGTCTCGCCCGGAATCGCCTGGTGGATCAGCCGGCCGCTCGTCCGCCGCGAACCGCGGCTGACGAGGGACCAGACGCTCTTCCTCCGGAATCTCGCGCGTAGGACATGGGCATTCTTCGAGACGTTCGTCGGTCCGGACGACCATTGGCTGCCGCCGGACAACTGTCAGGAGCATCCGGTCGCCGCCGTCGCGCACCGCACCTCGCCCACGAACATGGGACTTGCTCTGCTGGCGAATCTGTCGGCCTACGACTTCGGTTACATACCGGCCGGACAACTCCTCCTGCGCACGGCGAATGCGATGGGCACCATGATGGAACTGGAACGGCACGAGGGACATTTCTACAACTGGTACGACACGCAGTCCCTGAAGCCGCTCCCGCCGCTCTATGTCTCGGCGGTGGACAGCGGGAACCTCGCGGGCCATCTGATGACCTTGCGGCCGGGCCTCGCCGCACTTGCCGACGACAGGATCATGAGCCCGCAATGGTTCGAAGGATTGAGCGACACGCTGCGCACGCTCACCGATGCCGTTGGCGGAATCGCGGCGGGGCCGCTCGTTCGCCTGCAGAAGGATCTGGAGACCGCCTACGACTCCCGGCCCACGACGATCGCAGCGGCACGGCAGTGGCTGGACCGGCTCGACGCAGGGGTCGCCGAGGTCACCGCACAGTTCGCGGGCATTGCCGGCGCCGACTCGGCCAGCGCACCTGCGCCGTTGGGTGAATCGACGTTCTGGGCCGAAACCCTGGTCCGGCAATGCGGGATCATGCGAAGCGAGTTCGCGTTCCTCGCGCCGTGGAGCGCGTTGCCGGCTGCACCGCGCGGGCTCGGCGAACTCCCCGGCACCCTGGAGATTCCCACGCTGCGCGAACTTGCAGCGCTCGAGGTGGAATTGCTGCCGGCCATCGAGCGCCGGCGGACCGGGGAGGCGCTGGCGGAGAACCGTGCATGGCTGGAGGCGCTGGCCCGCGACGTCACTGCGGCGAGCCGTCGCGCCACCGAGCGGATCGCGGAGATCGAACGCCTGGCGCGGCAATGCGATGAGCTGGTCCGCATGGACTACGATTTTCTCTACGACCCGGCGCGTCACCTGCTGGCCATCGGCTACAACGTCGGCGAGCGCAGGAGTGATCCCGGTTATTACGATCTGCTCGCCTCCGAAGCGAGGTTCTCCAGTTTTGTGGCGATCGCGCAGGGACACCTGCCGCAGGAGAATTGGTTCGCACTCGGGCGCCTACTAACGACGGCAGGGGGCCAACCGGTACTCCTGTCGTGGAGCGGCTCGATGTTCGAGTACCTGATGCCGCTGCTGGTGATGCCCACGTACGACAACACGCTTGCTCGACCAGACGTGTCGCGTGACGGTGGAGCGCCAGATCGCATACGGGAAGCAGCGCGGCGTGCCCTGGGGCATTTCGGAGTGCGGCTACAACTCGGTCGACGCCAGCCTCAACTATCAGTATCGCGCCTTCGGCGTGCCCGGTCTGGGATTGAAGCGAGGGCTCGCGGAGGATCTCGTCATCGCGCCCTACGCGTCGGCGCTCGCGCTGATGGTGGCACCCGAGGAGTCGTGCCTCAACCTGCAGCGCCTCGCCGCCGACGGGCTCGCCGGACGATTCGGTCTATACGAGGCGATCGACTACACCCCCGCGCGCCTGCCGCGCGGACAAGCCAGTGCCGTCGTGCGTTCGTTCATGGCGCATCACCAGGGCATGATCCTGCTCTCGCTTGCCCATTTGCTGCTCGAGCGTCCGATGCAGAAACGATTCGAATCGGACCCCCTGTTCAAGGCCACGCTGCTGCTGCTCCAGGAGCGCATTCCGAAGACCGCAGCGCTCTATCCGCACCCCGCCGAGCTTTCCGCGATGCGCGCCATTTCGAGCGGCGCCGAAGCGCCCGTACGCATGCTCACCAGCCCCGACACGCCGATACCGGAAGTGCAATTGCTGTCGAACGGCAGGTACCACGTCATGGTCACGAACGCGGGCGGCGGGAGCAGTCGCTGGAAGGACCTCGCCGTCACGCGCTGGCGCGAAGACAGCACCTGCGACGACCGGGGCACGTTCTGCTACATCCGCGACACGGACAGCGCCGACTACTGGTCGACCGCGCATCAGCCGACGGCGACGCGCCCGACGCACTACGAAGCGATATTCACCGAAGCACGCGCCGAGTTTCGCCGGCGCGACCACGATTTCGAGTCGCATACCGAAATCGTCGTTTCACCGGAAGACGACATCGAGTTGCGCCGGCTGCGCATCACCAATCGCGCGCGAACGCGGCGTACGATCGATGTCACCAGTTACGCGGAAGTCGTTCTCGCATCCGCCGACGCCGACGCCCTGCATCCCGCGTTCTCCAATCTCTTCGTGCAGACCGAGATCATCCCGCAGCGGCAAGCCATCCTGTGCACCCGCCGGCCCCGCTCGCGCGACGAGCCGGCACCCTGGATGTTTCACCTGATGGCCATCCACGGACCCAGTTCGCTGGACGTTTCCTTCGAAACGGACCGCATGGCGTTCATCGGCCGCGGGCGTACGGTCGCCGCGCCGCAGGCGATGCAGGACGCCGGACGGCTGTCCGGCAATCAGGGTTCGGTTCTCGATCCGATCGTCGCGATCCGGCATCGGATGACGCTCGATCCGCAACAGACCGCAACGATCGACATGGCTTCCGGCATGGCGGAAACGCGCGACGCCGCACTGGGCCTTGTCGGAAAGTATCAGGATCGACATCTCGCGGACCGCGTTTTCGATCTGGCGTGGACGCACAGCTGGGTGACGCTGCGCCAGATCAATGCCACGGAATCCGATGCGCAGCTCTATGCGCGCCTCGCCAGTTCCATCACCTACGCCAACGCCTCGCTGCGCGCGGAAGCCGGCGTCCTGCTGCGGAACCGTCGCGGACAGTCCGGGCTCTGGAGTTACGCGATCTCCGGCGATCTCCCCATCGTTCTGCTGCAGATAGGAGACTCGAAGAACATCGATCTCGTGCGCCGGCTCGTGCAGGCGCACGCGTACTGGCGCCTGAAGGGGTTGGCGGTGGACCTCGTGATCTGGAACGAGGACCGCGGTGGGTATCGGCAGGCCCTCCAGGATCAGATCATGGGGCTGATCGCCGCCGGCATCGAGGCCCACGTGATGGATCGACCGGGCGGGATCTTCGTGCGGCGCGCGGAGCAGATCTCGGACGAGGACCGCATCCTGCTCCAATCCGTGGCGCGCGCCATCATCACCGACCGCCGGGGGAGCCTGGTGGAACAGATCACCCGTCGCGGCCCCGTGGAGGTGCGGGTTCCGCGCCTCGTGCCGACCCGGAACCATCGCGGCGAAATGCCACCCACCGAACCACCCTCGCGCGAGCTGATCCTGTCCAACGGGCTTGGGGGGTTCACGCCCGACGGCAGCGAGTATGTCATCACGCTGCGCCCGGGCCAGGCGACGCCGGCGCCCTGGGTCAACGTGCTGGCGAATCCGGACTTCGGCACGATCATCTCCGAATCCGGTCTGGCGTACACGTGGAGCGATAACGCGCACGAGTTTCGTCTCACGCCCTGGAACAACGACCCCGTGAGTGATGCAAGCGGAGAAGCGTTCTTCCTGCGCGACGAGGAATCCGGGCAATTCTGGTCACCTTCGCCGTTGCCCGCCCGCGGCACCGGCGCCTATGTCACCCGCCACGGCTTCGGCTACAGCGTCTTCGAGCACCGCGAGGATGGCATCAGCTCCGAGCTTTGGGTGTACGTCGCCATGGATTCGGCGGTGAAATTCTCGGTGCTGAAGATACGCAATGTTTCGGGGCGTTCGCGCCGGCTCTCGGCCACCGGTTACGTGGAATGGGTCCTTGGCGATCTGCGACCCAAGACGGTGATGCACGTGATCACCGAAATGGAGGGCAAGAGCGGCGCGCTCCTGGCACGCAACTCCTACAACACGGAGTTCCCCGACCGCGTCGCGTTCTTCGACGTGGACGATCCGATCCGCAGCGTGAGCGGCGACCGCACCGAATTCCTGGGGCGCAACGGCGCGCTGCGCAATCCCGCCGCCATGGCGCGACAGCGCCTTTCCGGCAAGGTGGGCGCGGCACTCGATCCGTGTGCCGCCATTCAGGTCCCGTTCGATCTCAACGACGGCGAGGAGCGCGAGATCGCCTTCCGGCTAGGCGTCGGCCAAGATGCCACCGATGCCGCCAGCCTCGTCCAGCGCTTCCGCGGACCGAAGGCCGCCCGCGGCGCGCTGGACAGGGTACGGACGCACTGGACGCGGACGCTCGGCGCCGTGCGGGTGGCAACGCCGGATGCCTCGCTCAACGTGCTGGCCAACGGCTGGCTTCTGTACCAGACGCTGGCGTGCCGCCTGTGGGCACGAAGCGGCTACTACCAATCCGGCGGCGCCTTCGGCTTTCGCGATCAGCTGCAGGATGTCATGGCGCTCGTCCACGCCGAGCCCGCGCTCGTGCGCGAGCATCTGCTTCGCTGCGCCGCTCGCCAGTTCGTGGAAGGCGACGTCCAGCACTGGTGGCACCCGCCGTCGGGCCGGGGCGTGCGGACGCATTGCTCGGACGACTTTCTGTGGCTGCCGCTGGCGACGGCACACTACGTGAACGCGACCGGCGACAGCGGCGTGCTGGAGGAAACGATCCACTTCCTGGAAGGTCGCCCGGTCAACCCGGGAGACGACTCCTACTACGACCTGCCCCGCCGGTCCGCAGAATCGGCCAGCGTCTACCAGCATTGCGTGCGCGCGATCGAGCATGGCCTGCAATACGGCGCGCACGGTCTGCCGTTGATGGGTTCCGGCGACTGGAACGACGGCATGAACCTCGTGGGGATCAAGGGTACGGGCGAAAGCGTCTGGCTCGGCTTTTTCCTCTGTGCCGTGCTGGCGCAGTTCGCCGAGCTTGCGCGCGGAAAGGGCGATTCGGCGTTCGCCGACCGATGCGGGGCCGAGGGGGTCAAGCTGCGCCACAACCTCGAGCTGCACGGGTGGGACGGCGAGTGGTATCGGCGCGCGTATCTTCGACGATGGCACGCCGCTGGGATCCGCCACCAACGCCGAATGCCGGATCGACTCGATGGCGCAAAGCTGGTCGGTGCTGTCGGGCGCGGGCGATGCCGCCCGCGCGCGGGCGGCGATGAACGCCGTCGACGAACGCCTCGTGCGCCGCGATCACGCGTTGATCCAGCTGCTGGATCCGCCGTTCGACCGGTCCAATCTCGACCCGGGCTACATCCGCGGCTACGTCCCGGGCGTGCGGGAGAACGGCGGACAGTACACGCACGGCGCGATCTGGGCGGCGATGGCGTTCGCCGCCATCGGCGAGCGGGACCGCGCATGGGAACTCATGGCCATGATCAACCCGGTGCATCACTCGCAGGCGCCGGAGGGCATGGCGACCTACAAGGTGGAGCCGTATGTGATCGCCGCCGATGTCTACGCGCTCTCGCCGCACACCGGTCGCGGCGGCTGGAGCTGGTACACGGGATCGGCCGGATGGATGTACCGGCTCATCGTCGAATCGCTGCTCGGATTGACGCTCGAGAAGGGCTGTCTCCGCTTTGCGCCGTGCCTCCCCGCGGACTGGACTGCGTTCACGATGAGTTACCGGTACCGCGAGACCACCTACGAGATCGCCATCCGGCAAAGCCCCGCCGCCGCCGGTGCAGGAATGCAGCCGGTCACGGTAACCGTGGACGGCCTCGTGCAAGCCGACGGCTCGGTCCATCTCGCCGACGATCGCGCCGCGCACCGGGTCGTGGTCGAGGTGCACGCGGCCGGAAAGTAGCGGCACCGCGTATGTGCGTCAGCGTACCGACGCCGCTCAGGGATTCGCCTAGCCTTTCCTTCATGGCCGCCGTTTCGGCGCGTCCCGGAACGAAGGAACAATCGCCAATGACCATCGGCAAACGCATCTTCCTGATGCTCGTCGTTGCCGCCAGTGCCGCCGTCGGCGCGGCGGTTGCATCGAAAGCGCGCGTGCGGCAGCACCGCACCGTGCGCGACCGGTTTGACAAGACGGAAATCAAGTCCTGGGAGAACGAAGGCGGCAACCTTGCGCCGGCCGCCTCCTCCCCGGCGCAACCGTAACGTCGAGGGCCTGTGGGCGGACGTGCCCATAGGCGTCCCTGTTCTCCGCGCCTGTGTGGCCAGTCCATCGCTCGCAATTTGCCGATTCTTCACCCCAACGAGAAAGCGACATCATGAAACGAGCACTGAAACCCCTATTGATCGCCATCGCTATGGCGGCCGCAGGTTCGGCCGCCGCCGACAGCATCACGTTCTACCAGGACGACAACTTTCGCGGTCGTCAATTCACCGCCGATCAACCCGTGCCGAATTTCGACCGCAGCGGCTTCAATGACCGGGTCAATTCGGCGGTCGTGCACGATGGCCGGTGGGAGATCTGCTTCGACGCTGAATTCCGCGGCGGTTGCGGCGTGCTTGGTCCAGGCGCCTATCCCAATCTCGGCGCCTACGCCGGTCGCATCAGCTCTGTGCGCCCGCTCGAAGGCCGCTATTCCGACAATCGTCCGGACAATCGTTCCGACGATCGCGGCCGCAATCGCGAAGCCCGCGCGATGTTGTTCGAAGGTCCGAATCTGTCCGGGCGGTCCTTTGCTCTCAACGATGCGGTATCGAACCTGGGCCGAACCGGATTCAATGACCGCGCGTCGTCGCTGCGCGTCGACCGCGGCTACTGGATCTTTTGCAGCGACTCCGAGTTTCGCGGCGAATGCCGTACCTTCGGCCCCGGCGAATATGCGTCGCTTCCGGGTCTCAACAACGTGATCTCGTCAGGGCGCCGGATCTCAAACGACTACCCATACAATGACAGGCCGAACTGGCAGCGTGATTCGTTCAACCAGTCGTTGAACAACCCCAAATAGCCGATAGCCGCCAGGGCGCGAACTGCGCCCTGGCGGGATGATGGAGGACGAAGATGGACATGGCGCGCAACAGCGATCTAGCAGAAAGGCACCTTTCCGCCCTCAACGCGAAGTCGGACGCATTGTCGACAAGGGACGCGAGCGCCTGGGAAGAGGCCATCGACTGGGGCACCCCGGACTGCAATACGCTGTCCGTATGGGAGTGGCGGGTGATGACGGAGCCCGACTTCGATTGACGCGCCGCGCCGCTGGCCCATGCCGGTTCGCGGCACTGTCCCCGGCAAGCGGACTCGGGCTGCTCAACCACGGCGATGCGTCTTCCGCTTTGCGTAGAGGCGCATCAGCGGCGTCACCGAAATGCCGTGGACCAGGATCGACGCGACAACGGTCGTGAGCGTGATCGCGATGAGTTCTTTCGCCAACGTTTCCGGCAACCCACGATTGATCGTGTACATCAGGTAGAAGATGGAGCCGACGCCGCGAATGCCGAACCATGAAATGAGGATGCGCTGATCGCGCGATACGCTGCCTGCCCCCAGCAGCCCCAGCCAGACCGAAACGGGGCGGGCCGCGAAAAACAGGAGCAGCAGGAACCAGACCGCCTGTGGGGACCAATTGGTGTAGGACAGCATCGCGCCGACCACCATCACGACCACCAGTTCGGCGATTCGCTCGAGCTGCCCGTTGAAGCCCCGCACGGCTTCCATCATGTAGGCGCCGGCGAGGTGGGAGTGCGTTGCAAGCGCCCTTTCACTTTCCACACCCAGAACAAACTTGACCTTTGCCACACTTGACGGCTTGTCGACCTTCGAGTGCTCCTTGATCCGCTGCAGCGCCAATCCTGCGGCAAATACCGCGAGAAAACCCGAGGCGAAGCTGAGTTGCGCAACGCCGTACGCGATCGCGATGAGCCCGAGAGCCAGGAACTCGTCGAGGCCGACCGCCTCCTGATGCCGTGTGCGCAGGTAGAGAACCAGCTTTCCGATCAATGCGCCGAGTGCGCCGCCGATCGCCAGCCCTCCGGCGATGGCCCACACCGCGTCGACTGCGAGCCAGCGCCAACCGCCGTCGCCGAAGTCGTACAGTCCGAGCAGGCCCAGGGCGAGCAGCACGATCGGGAACGCGGCACCGTCGTTGAGGCCGCCCTCGGCAGTGAGGCTGAAGCGGAGACGGTCGCGATCCGACGAATCTTCGACCTGCACGTCCGACGCAAGCACGGGATCGGTGGGCGCCAGTATCGCGGCCAGCAGAATCGCCGCGCCCGCGGGCAGCCCGAAAAGGAAAACGCCGATGACCGCGACGAACACCACCGTCAGCACCATCGACGGGAAAGCCAGGCGCAGCGGCAGGTACCAGCGTTTGTCGCGCAGCGGTACGCCGAGCTTCAGGCCGACGGCGAACAGCGAGATGAGCAGCGCGATTTCCGCCATCCTTTCCAGGTCGACGGAGTGCAGGAGCGGGTCGGGCGCCATGAGCCCCCACCCCGCCGGCCCAAGGGCATAGCCGATGGCCAGGTAAAGGATGCCGGGGCTCAGCGGCAATCGCTGCAGGAGCGTGCCGAGGAGCGCCATCGTGATCAAGATGGCGCCGACGACGAGCGCCCAGGTGGTGACAGACATCGTGGATTCCAAAGGGAACAGGTCCAGCCAGGGCACGCGGCTCGCGCCACGATGACCGCAACCGGGAAGCGCGTCGGTGCGGCGACGCACACTGTGGCGTGTGTACGACGGCGCACCGACGGTGATCGGTCATCCGGCTAGGCTTCGTGCATGGCAGGGATCATGCAAACAGCCTAAACGCATTCGACCGATGTCCTCAATTGCCAAGGTCTTTCTTCTGGTCGCATTGTTCGCCCTGGGCTGGGGCACCGACAGCCACGCCGGCAAGCGCACGGTCTGCACCATCACCGTCAATTCGTCCGACGAAAAGGAGATGTTTCGGCAACGCCTGCCGGACGATCAATATCAATTCGTCGAACTGGTGGAGCGCGGTCGACCCGATTGGCTGGCCTCGGCCTGCCGGCAGCGGGTCCAGTGCGACATCCTCGTCATCTCCGGCCATTTCGACGGGAGCACCGAGTTCTATTCGGACCAGGTGGCCGCCAGCGAATTCCTGCCGGTCGCCGAGATGGAGCGCGTTTCCTGCAGCGACTCCTGCCCCGGACTGTTCTCGCAATTGAAGGAGGTCTATCTCTTCGGGTGCAACACGTTGAATGCCGACGCCCTCAAGAGCGTGTCCCCGGAAGTCGGCCGAAGCCTGGTCCGCGCCGGGCACACGCCGGCCGACGCCAAGCGCCTGGCGCGCACCCTGGATCAGCGTCACGGCGAAAGCAGCCGCGATCGCATGCGCCGGATCTTCACCGATGTGCCGGTCATCTATGGATTTTCTTCGGTCGCGCCGCTGGGGCCCGCGGCGGCGACCCTGCTCGGCCGCTACCTGCAGGCGTCGTCGCTGGCCGAGGTCGGCAGCGGTCGCGCGAGTCCCAGGCTCCTCGGCCACTTCGCCGCCGAGTCCATGATCGCCGTCAGCGGCCTGAGCGAATCGGATCCGCGCGCCATCTATCGGCGCGAGTCCTGTCAATTCATCGACGATCGGTTGTCGCCGGCGCAGAAACTCGGCTTCATCCACGCTCTCCTGCGCCGCGACATGGCGGAAGTGCGCATGTTCCTCGAGCGCATCGAAGGGCTGTTCGCGTCATTGACGGAAAGCGAGCGGCAAACCCCGTCTTTCGTGCAGGTGTTAGGCGAGATCGCGCGCGATGAGGTCACGCGCGACCGTTACCTGCGCTTCGCAGAGGACGCCGATCGGGCGCAGATTCGCGCCCGCATGATCCGGCTTGCGGGCACGTTGGGCTGGCTGTCGCCGCAGGATGAGCGCGCCGAGCTGGCACGCATGATCGGCGACGTTCTCGGGCGCAAGACCGTCGGCACGGCCGAAGTCGACCTGATTTGCGCGCTGAACAAGGACCACGAGCTCGATCAGGAACGCCATCGCCTGTCGGTATCGCCGCGGACGCCGACAGGTGCGCACGCGGCGGCTCTGGGATGCCTGGGGAGCACCGAGGGTCGCGCCCGCGTCCTCGAGGCGCTGACCAGCAGTGACGACACCGAAGTTCAGATCGCCGAGGTCTATCTCGGGCACCGACCGATCACCGACGGTTGACGAGATTCGCGTCGTTGCGAGCGGGATCGCGCGCATGACCGAATCCGGCGCACAGGTGCGCGCACTCGACACTCTGGCCCGCCATCGCCTCAGCGATCGCCAGAGCCTGGACGAGCTGGCGCGCCTCTTCCCCGTTTCCCGATCGGTCGACGTGCAGCGGGCCATTGCCGCGGTCCTCATTCGCTCCGATTACGAACTGTTGCCACGACCCGAAATGGTCAGCATGCTGAGCCAATCCCGCCTGAACTCACCCGGCGGCGCCGACATCATCGACATCCTCATCCGCCGCCTGCAGACGCCCTAGCAGGATCCCTGCCTGGCGATGAAACTGCCCGATCCAGGGCCTTACGGGCCATCGGCCCGGCAACATGTGCTAGTCTTGTCGCCCGCCAAACGATGCGCCGGAACGACCGAAGTCTTGCGTGGTGATCCTGCCGCGCGCCATTGGACACGCCGGCCGGCTCACGTTTCGCCTCACGGATCCATGACGGCCAGGTGCCCAAGCCCTGGCCGGAGGTATCGTGGCGATATTCATGCGTTTGCGATCCCTTGCCGGGCCTGCCCGGGAAGTTCTGCTGATCGCGCTGCTCGCGGCGGGTTTCTGCACGCCGGCGCACGCCGACCGACGCACGGTTTGCACCATCACCGTCAATTCGCCGGACGAAAAGAGAGATCCTTCGGCAGCGCCTGCCCGAAGACCAGTACCAGTTCGTGGAGCTGGTGGAACGCGGCCGCCCCGATTGGCTCGCCTCGGCCTGCCGGCAGGGCGTTCGCTGTGACCTGCTCGTCATCTCGGGCCATTTCGACGACGGGAGCGAGTTCTACTCGGATCGGCTGGGCGCGCGCGAATCCTTGCCGGTCGCCGAGATGGAGCGCGTTTCCTGCAGCGACTCCTGTCCCGGCCTGTTCTCGCAATTGAAGGAGGTCTACCTTTTCGGTTGCAACACGCTGAATGCGGACGCCGTCACGAGCACAACCCCGGAAGTCGGGCGCAGCCTCCTCCGCGCCGGGTACACGGCGGCCGAGGCCGAGCGCACGGCGCGCGCGCTCGACCAGCGCCATGGCGAGAGCAACCGCGACCACATGCGCCGCATCTTCATCAACGTGCCTGTCATCTACGGCTTTTCCGCGCGCGCGCCGCTCGGACCCAGCGCGGCGACGGTCCTCAATCGATATTTCGAATCGGGTCCCGCGGTCGCGCTGGGCAGCGGTCGCGCCAATCCGAAGCTCCTCAGCCACTTTGCGGCGAACTCGATGACGATTGCCAGCGGCATGAGCGATGCGGATCCGCAAGCGGCCCATCGGCGCGAGGTTTGCCGGTTTGTCGACGACCGATTGTCCCCGGCGGAGAAACTCGGCTTCATCCACGACCTCCTGCGCCGCGACATGGCGGAAGTCCGCATGTTCCTCGACCGCATCGAAGGCCTGTTTGCTGCGCTCGGTGAAGACGAGCGGCAGAACCCGTCTTACGCGCAGGCACACCGCGAGATAGCGCGCGATGGCGTTGCGCGCGACCGATATCTGCGCTTTGCCGAGGACGCCGATCGCCCGCAGACTCGCGCCCGCATGATCGAACTCGCCGGCACGCTGGGCTGGCTGTCGCCGGCAGAACAGCGCGCCGAGCTCGTACGGATGGTCGGCGATCTGATTGCGCGGAATGCCATCGAATCGTCCGCCGTCCAGCTGATCTGCTCGTTGAACGAACGTTACGCGCTCGGCCAGGACCGTTTTCGCCTGAAGCCGTCGGCGCTGCAGGCCGACAAGGTGAGCAATGCCGCCGCGCTCGCCTGTCTCGGAAGCGTCGAGGCACGCGCTCGCGTGCTGCAGGCGCTGACGAGCCACGACGACAACGAAGTGCAGATCGCGCAGGTTTACCTGGGCCACCACCCGATGACCGACGTCGAGGAACTGCGCGTTGTGGCGAGCAGGATTGCGCGCATGACGGGACCCGGGGCGCAGGTGCGCGCTCTCGACACTCTCGCCCGGCATCGGCTGAGCGATCGCCAGAGCCTGGACGAGTTGGCGCGCTATTTTCCGGCGGCCGGCTCCGTGGACGTGCAGCGCGCCATCGCTGCCGTTTTCATTCGCGCCGACTATCGGGCGATCGCCAAGCCCGAAGTCGCAAGCGTACTCAGTCAATATCGCCTGAAGTCCCCGGACGGGAGCGACATCATCGACATCCTCATCCGCCGACTGCGGGCACCCTAGGCTGTCGAGCGTTCGCCTGACTACGCAGGTACCTCGACTCGCCTCGAGTTCCTCCCGCGATTTCGCGGATCGCCAGCTCCTGCGGGATTCCGGGCCTTTTGCCGGCCGTCACATTTGTGGACGGAGCATCGCCTTGCGACGCCGGATTTCGCTTCTGAAGGAGATCGACATGTTCAAGATCGAAGTTGAAGACGACAGAGGCATCTGGAGCGATGTCCGCGGCGACGACGGCAGTGTGCTGACCTTCACGACGGAGGACGCTGCGCGCGCCGCACTGGCCGAGCGTTTTTCCATACTCGTGCAGATGGAAAAGTACGCCGGCGGCAAGCACACGCGGGTCATACGCATCCTCGAGGACGACGACGATTGGCCAAAACGTCCCGCCGACCGCTGACCGGCAGTTTCCGTGGACGATGCCGCCCGGTCAGGAACGCACTCCGGTGATCGACGCGTTCATGGCGCCGGATGGATCAAACAGTAGACGGCCCGTCCACGCAACCAGGTCGCGCTGCAGCGGCACTACATCTTTCGTTGCACTTCCTGGGCTCCGTCCTGGACCACCTGGCCTCCGCGTTCGATGTCCTTGCCTGCCCCCGACACGGTATTGCACCCCGATATTGCGCTCAACGTGCCGAACATTCCGACCATCATCAGCACCGCCAGAACTTTCCTTGCCATGATCGATCTCCTTGTAGTCGTCGCCATTGTCAGCGGAAGCCCGCTGTTGGAACGATCCGCCAGGTCGCCACTGCTGTCTGTGCGCTGGCGCACAGGAGACGCAGATGCTGTCGGTTCGCTCCAATCCGTCCGCGGTGCCGGATGCACATCCAGTCATGACCCGCGAGCGACAAAAAAACGGGGCACGACTGCGCCCCGTTCTTTCCTTCGCGATCCCGGCTTACTTCAAGCGCATGTCGTTCTTGACCGACTTGACGCCCGCGACATTGCGCGCCACGACGACCGCCGTGTTTTCGGCCGCAGCCGAGCTCACGAATCCACTCAGCTGAACCACGCCCTTGAACGTCTCGACATTGATTTCGGCCGACTTCAGGGTCGGCTCGTTGAAGATGGCGGTCTTGACCTTGCCGGTGATGACCGTGTCATCCACGTATTCGCCGGTGCCTTCCTGCTTTGCCGTCGAGGCGCAGCCCAGAGCTGTCGCCATCAGAAGTACGCCTGCGAGTGTTGCCCATTTGCGAGTAATGCTGTTCATGGTTCTTCCTTTGATTGAAGCACACCGCCGTCGCTGCGCGGGTTTACAGGCGTCCCATCAGGAACAGGACGATCACGATGATCAGTACGACACCGACGGTGCCACTGGGACCGTAGCCCCAGCTGCGGGCGTGCGGCCAGGTGGGCAGGACGCCAACGAGCATCAGGATGAGGATGATCAGCAGAATGGTGCCAAGACTCATGACTTGCTCCTTTGTTCACCGCCACTTTTTCCCGGACATCGCATCCAACGTACCGGCGCAGCTCCACGACGAGTCGCGAGCGGGTGGGTATGCGATGAGGATAGCGGCGACGCCGAACATCGTCTGTTCGGTGGCGCACACAATGCGCATGTTCGCCCCGCGTCCGCGAATGAATCACGGCGGGCGAATGCGGCGCGCCGCTCAGTGGAACGTCGCGTCGTCGGCAGGGGCTTCGAGCCGTGCAGCGGGAAAGGATTTCGCTCGCGCCTTGACCCTCGTCGCCGCGGCGGAGGCGGATGTCACCCCTCCGGCAGGACGGGTCGGCCACGGCGCCAGGCGGACGATGAATCCGTGAATCAGGCCCGCGTTTGCCAGTGGCGCCGGCTTGGCCGATGGCGAACGTACTACACGCCGCGCCGGCTTCTTGTTCACCGTTACCGGGTGGAAACTCTTTGTCGTCATGGGAACGCTCCGTCCGGACGAACATGCATGCGCACGTTGCGGCTGAGAAGACCAACGTGCAAGAAAAGGGTCCCGTCGGGCATTTGCGGCGGGGACGGCCCGGCCGGGACCCAGGGACGGCGCTGGCAATCGTGGCGCGTCGCCCTGAGGGGCAAGACGCCCCCGACGACGCCCCCGATGAAGGGTCGATGGCCCACGCACCGCCGTCTGTGCGGCACCGCACATAGAGCGGCCTGTCCGGAGTATGATCGTCGACTGAATGGACGTTCCCTCGTCGAGTTCGGCACGATGGCTCGACGGTTTTGCAGGGGGATCCGACATGTCTGCCAGGCTTGCGCCACCGCGTCACCGCACGAACCGCCTTCTGGCCGCCCTCGCCCCGCCCGATTACGCGCGAATCGAGCCGCACCTCGAACGGGTGCCGATGTCGTTGGGCGCCGTGCTCTACGAGTCGGGAAGCAGAATGCGCCACGTCTATTTCCCGACGACCGCGATCGTTTCGCTGCTGTATCTCTTCGAGGACGGTGCGTCGGCCGAGATCGCGGTCGTCGGCAACGACGGCATTCTCGGCGTAGCGTTGTTCATGGGTGGCGAATCGACGCCCAGCCGGGCGGTCGTGCAGAGCGCAGGCGAGGGTTACCGGTTGCGGGCGTCCCTGCTGAAGGAGGAGTTCAATCGCTTCGGTCCGCTGATGCACCTCCTGCTGCGATATACGCAGACGCTTATCACGCAGATGGCGCAAACTGCCGTCTGCAACCGGCATCATACGTTGGACCAGCAACTCTGCCGCTGGTTGTTGCTGAGCCTGGACCGGCTTGCCGGCAACAAATTGACGATGACGCAGGAACTGATTTCCAACATGCTCGGCGTGCGCCGCGAAGGCGTCACCGAAGCCGCCGGCAAACTGCAAGACGCAGGGCTGATCCACTACAGCCGCGGGCATATCGAGGTGCTCGATCGCCGTGGCCTCGAGGCGCGGGTCTGCGAGTGCTATGCCGTGGTCCGGCGGGAGGCCGACCGCCTGCTGCCAGACATCGAGGCGCCCCGATAACGTGACTGTCGCGTTCGACAGCATCGTCGATTTCCATGCACTGGCGCCTGGCGCGCGGTGCCGCCCGCCACGAAAGAAACCGCGACGACGCTGAACCATCCCCGCATTCGCTACAATCGCCGCAATCACACGTCTTTTCGACCGGGCACGCCGAGGGCATGCGCATGGGCAGGAAACCGGACAGGTCATGGATCCTGCGCTTCGGAGCAATGCAACGCCTCGGCACGGCGCTTGGCGTCGCGACCGTCGCGTTTCTCGCGCAACCCGACTCGATCTCGTGGCACACGCGCATAGTAGCCAGCTGGGATGTCGGCGCGCTTGCCTATCTTGGCCTCGCCTGGGCGCTAATTTCCAAGGCCGACGCCGACAGCACCCGCGGCCACGCGCTGAGCCAGGACCAGAGCGGATACATCATCTTTCTGTTCGCGGTGGGGGCATCGTGCGCCAGCATCATCGCCATCGGCTTTGTCGTCGGCACCATCCGTGACCTGCCGTTCTGGACCCGCGCCTGGCACCTCGCTATGACCATTGCGGCATTGGCCTCGTCGTGGCTGCTGATCCAGACCGTGTTCGCGTTCCACTATGCCCACCGCTACTACACCGGCCCGCACGGCGAAGCTGCCGTCGCCGCACCGCTGATCTTTCCCGGTGGCCGCGAGCCCGACTACATTGATTTCGCCTACTACTCGTTCGTGGTCGGTATGACTTCGCAGGTCTCCGATGTGGCGATCGCATCACGCTCCATGCGCAGGCTCACGATGACCCACGCCATCCTCGCCTTCCTGTTCAATATTGCCGTGCTCGCGCTCAGCATCAACATCATTGCCAGCGTGGTCTAGGTCCTGATGCCGGACGACCTCGGAGCGGACGAATCGCCCGGCGATCGCATTCCGATTGGTGCGACGCTTGCCCGGGCGGTTCGATGCCGGATGTCGCGTTACTTCCTGGACCCCTGGTCTTGCTGCTCGCCTATACCGGCGTTCTTGTCGTGCTTGGGTTGTTGCGGCCTGGCGCTTTTCTCCGCGTGGCCTCGGGGCGCAGTGCGCTGCGCGGGCGCAGGGGAGCTTTGCGCTCCCAGCTGCTGGTAATGCTCGCGGACTACGACGTCGCGCGGCTGGTAGCGGTAGTTCTTGCTCCGCAGCACATGCTGCTGTTGCGCCTGCGGGTAGCGGTCCCCTGCGTACTGCCGCTGGTAGGAAGGCAACGGGGCAAGCACCGGGGCAGAACTGCGGTTCCACCTGTCCCACCCAATGTGCCCTTGCGCCCACTCATGCCCCCAATGGTCGCCCCAACGCGGCGGCGCATCGGTCCGCCACCCGCCGAAGTACACCGGAGGCTGCCGGTAGTAACGCACGGGAACGCGCAGGATGTATAGCGGCACGACCGCGGGTGCCACCAGTCCCCAGGGCCCGTTGTACCAGGAACTCGCGTACCAGTTGTCTCCCTGATAGACCCAGTACATGCCGTCATAGAAGAAGAAATTCGAATTGAGGCTCGGCGCGTAGTAGACCGGATAGCCTGGCACCCGGACAAGCTGGGGGTACGCCGGCAGATTGATCCCGATGCTAACGCCGGGAAAGCCGATACCTACGCTTACCTGAGCTGTGGCCGGCGTCAGCGAGAACAGCAACATCCACAGGGCAACCAATCCGACACGCATCTTTCATCCTTCCGTTTGACCTCCGGAGTCCGGTTCGACTGATGCCCAGGAAAAACGACACCACGCCGGACTGTTCACGCATCCAACGTGGTGAGTCTATGCGATTCCGTCGCGGGCGATCTGTTCGATATCGAACACAACACAGGAGCGCGCCAGCGACGGGGCCGGAAAAAAGCGACGGCGCGGGCGGGCCCGCGCCGTCACTTGCCGCGGTAGTGCGCGGCGCTCTAGGCGATCTTCTTCGCCGTTTTCTTCGCCGTCTTCGCGGCGGGCCTCTTCGCAGCCCCTCTGGCGGCCTTCGCCACCGCCGCGCCAGCCTTCCGAGTCACCGTCCTTACCTTGGCCATGCCTTTCTTCACCGCGGATTTGGCAGCGGCGGTCTTACGTCCCGCAGTCGTTTTCACCGTGCCGATCTTGCGCTTAGCCGCGGGTTTCTTCGCGCTCATGGCGCGCTCGACCTTGCCGGCCGCCTTCTTCGCGCCGGCTGCGGCCGTCTTCACCTTGCGCTTCACCGTACGCTTCGCCTTGCCCAACACCTTTTTCGCATCGGCTTCGACAGCCCGGGTCTTACTCCGCATCGTGCGTTTCGCCTTGCCGAATGTCGTCCTGGCATCGGCTTCGGCGGACTTTGCCCTGCGCTTCACGCTTGCCGTTGCGGCCCGCGTCTTACTCTGCACGAGCGTTCGCGCCTTGCCCGCTTCACGCTTGGCATCCGTGGCCGCGCCTTCCGCCTTTTTCACCAGCGAAGCGCCCATTTCCTGCGCCTTGTCCCTGGCCGCTTCCACGGCCTCGCCGATCCTGGTCAGCAAACTCTTTTCTTCGCCCATCATCGATCTCCTGTCCGGTCATGAAACACAACGCGATCCGTGTGCAGCGATCGGCTGCCGCGAACCGTCACTCGCCTTGCGCCTGTTTGCGCAAGTCGATTACGAGAATACCAAGGAATGCCCGCTCAAGTCGCGGTCACGCTACCGTTCCGAACAGAGCCCCGACGCCTGCCGTCAGTGCCATGGCGAGTGCGCCCCAGAACGTGACGCGCATTGCGCCCTTCGTCACGCTTGCGCCACCCACTCGCGCAGCCAACCCGCCGAGTAGGGCGAGGAACACGAGCGAAGTTCCGGCCACGACAGGAATCAGGTTCGGCTCGGGGACCATGGCAACAGTCAGCAGGGGCATCGCCGCGCCGACGGCAAAGCTCGCCGCTGACGTGAACGCCGCCTGCATCGGCCGCGCGCTGAGCGTCTCGGAGATACCGAGCTCGTCGCGGGCATGCGCGCCGAGCGCGTCGTGGGCCATGAGTTGCTCGGCAACCTGCTTCGCGAGCACGGGATCGAGGCCACGGCCGACGTAGATTGCCGTCAGCTCCCGGCGCTCGCCCTGGTCGTCGGCTTCGAGTTCCGCGCGTTCCATGTCGAGCGCCGCCTCTTCGGAATCTGCCTGCGAGCGGACCGACACGTACTCGCCCGCCGCCATCGACATCGCCCCTGCCACCAGGCCGGCGATTCCCGCGACCATCACGCTGCTGTGGGTCGCCTCCGCGGCCGCGACGCCCAGCACCAGGCTCGCGGTCGATACGATCCCGTCGTTGGCGCCCAGTACGGCCGCGCGCAACCAGCCGATGCGGTCGGTGCGGTGCCATTCCCTGTGGCGCGCTGCCATGCTCGGGCCTTTCTGCGGGACGTTGGCGCATATGCGCGACGCACAACTGCAATTATTCACCAAGGCGTACGGTCTGTCAGCATTGTTTCTTGCAGGCAATGCGCGGACGCGCAAATTCGAGCGCCGGCGATTCCTCGCTGCATGCCCGCGCGAAATCGATTCGGTAGGTTGGACTTCTGTGCGCCAACGAACAGACCGGGCCGGCAAGCCAGCTTAGATTGTCACTCATCCACATTCTTCAGTACGGCGTGCCGGCCGTTTTCCGGCATACGCTATCAGGAGCAAGTCATGAGCATGAACAAAGACCAGGTCGAAGGCCGCGTCAAGGAAGTGAAAGGCAAGATCAAGGAGGTCGCCGGCAATCTCGTAGGCAACGAGACAATGGAAGCAAAGGGCAAGATTCAGAAGACGCTGGGCGAAGCGCAGGCAAAGTTCGGTGACATCAAGAAAGACCTGAAAGACGCCAAGAAGAGCAGCTGACCTCAACCCGGATTCGCCGCGGAAGCATCGGTGCCGACCCGGGAGAGCGCCAGCGTCGCCCCGACGAGGTGGGTCACGGAGTTGAATTTCTCCCCGTAGTACATTTGGTCGGCCGTGTCGCCGCCTGCGGCACGGCGATCAGGCGCGTTTGGCTTGCCGCGATCGGTCCTGCAGCGACACCTTCCGGACAAAGGAGTAGCCACACTTCGTGCCGCTCGCCGCGAGATCCCGGTCCCGAAGGTCGGCAGGCGTGATCGGAAACATTCGGCACGCCATCGGACGATCCTCGTATATCGAACAACGCCGCGATCCCTCGTCCCAATGCGGGCACCTGAAAAGCAGGTTGCAGCTGGCGCCGCACGAGGTGCAGCCTCCGGTCAAACCGTGCTTGCGCTTCAGATGCGACGCCAGGCCCGGGATGCATCCGATCATCGCCCGTCGTATCTTGCCCCGGATGATCGTTCTTCCCGTCTTCCGCAGGATGACTTCCGGATCGACGACGACAGCCGACAGGAACGCGTGCAGGTAACGGACGGCGTATCGAATCCGTCGGAACGCCGGCGCGTACCGCCGGGGCGCATCCATCATCCGTTCGGTCAGCATGGGCGCCTGCCTTTGCAATCAGGACAGTTCCGACGGCCTGACCGGCGTTGCACCGGTCATCCGGCACTGCATTGATGAATTCAGCTACTTTTCGACGGCGCTGTCAAATCGACGGAACCGCGCTTTGTGCGCTTCCGAACAGACGGCGAATGTGCAACCGTCCAGACTTCATTCAAGCTTGGCGGCGAGTGGCACAGCATGCTGGATGCGCTGTGCAGGTTCGACTCGCCGACAGGTAGGGACCGGCAGTGGATGGCGTTGCGGCCGGCCTGCGGCAGAAGGAAACCACGCCAAGCAACCCCGGGAAACCGGACTACGAAAAGGTGCATTCCATGCTGTATACGATAGCGGTCATTCTCCTCGTATTGTGGCTCCTCGGGCTCGTGACGTCCTACACGATGGGCGGCTTCATCCATATTCTGCTGGTATTCGCCGTCGTCATGGTTCTGGTCAACCTCATCACCGGCCGACGCGCATTGTGACGTCGTGGGGCCAAGGCGTCGAACGGACGCGAGCAGCAACAAAACGTAAAGGTCATTGCACATGAACGCGAGAGAATGGGTAACGGGTGCGGCAGGCGATCGGGTCACCTCCGACAAGCTGATGGCCGATTTCAGGGTGCTTGCGGCGGATATGGAGGAGTTGCTGAAGGCCACCGCAAGCCAGACCGGACAGCAGGTCGCGCAGGTGCGTGCGAGGGCCGAGGAGTCGCTGGCGGCTGTCAAGGCCCGCGTCGCCGACCTGCAGCAGGTGGCGCTGGAGAAAACCCGGGTGGTTGGGCGGGCGACCGACGATTACGCCCATGCCAATCCGTGGCAGGTCATGGCCATCGGCGCCCTCGCCGGCCTCGTGCTCGGCTTCGTGCTTACCCGCGGCGGAGATCCGCATTCGTAAGGTTCGACGCGGCACGCCCCGGTTTCGCGCCAGGGCCATGGCGAAACTCGCCGGAACGGCGTGAAGCGGGTGCCTGCGCCCGGTTGGGGAAATAATGCAACGGTACCGTTGCGTTGCGTTTTCCCGTGTGCTAGCCTGAGGGTAGTTCGGATCGCAATGTCCGAACATCCTTCGTCTGGCATGGGGAGAACGACATGATCAGCAAAAGAGCCACGGCAATCGCCAGCGTACTCGTACTGGCGCTCGCTGCCGCACCGATCTCCTCGGCGTTCGCATCCGACCGCCATCACGGCGGGTATGGGCATGGCGGCGGCTATCGTAGCGGCCATGGCGGTGGATATGGTTACGGTTTCAACCCCGTCGTCGGACTCGCGACGGCGCTGGTCGGCGCCGCAGTGGCGATCGTCACCGCCCCGATCGCCATCGTTGCCGCGGTCGCCAACGCGCCCTACTACGGGCCTGGCCCGGCTTATCCCGCTGGTCCGGCAGCCTACAACGTGCCGCCCGTGGGCCAAGGCTATTACGGCGCTCCGGCCGCTCCCGCGTATTACGGCCCCCCGCCCTCCGCTTCGGCCTATTACGGTCCGCCTGCGGCAGCCTATTACAGTCCGCCCGTCACACCCTATTACGCGCCGCGTGCCGCAGCGTATTACGGCCCGCCACCGCCCCGCGCCTATTACGGTCCTCCCGATCGTGGCTACTCTCGTCCCCCCGGCGGAAACTACGCGTACTACAACGGCAACCCGCCCCGCACCGATGGTTCGCCCCAGGGGCAATACGACAATCGGCGGTAAGCGCGGCGCCGGATGATGCGTCCGCGATCCAAGCCGTCGGCACCGCGACCGCGCGCAAAGGCAAGTGCCCCTGAAATTCCCGCCTTGCGTCGCGGCGGGCGCCCTTCGCGGACCGAAGCGGAGCAACTGAGCGAACGGATTCTCGACGCCGCAACGGCGTTGTTCTTCACGGCCGGCTATGGTGCCACCACGATCGAGGCCGTGGCCAAACGGGCGCACATTTCCAAGCGGACGCTTTATCACCGCTTCGATGACAAATCGGCGCTTTTCAGCGCCGTCGTCCACCGCACCATCGCCCGCCTGCGCCCGCCTGCCGATGTGCCTCTGCTCGAAGGGGCGAACCTGCAGGATATCCTGCAGCGGCTGGCGGGAATGATCCTGCGCGGGGCGCTTTCCGCGCCGGCCCTCGCTTTGCACCGGCTGATTGTCGCGGAGTCGGCCCGATTCCCAAAGCTGGTGGCCGTCGTGACCGAAGAGGCCGGCTCGGAGGATGCGGTCAAGCTCATTGCGGGAGTGCTGGAGCGCGAGGCGCGCGCGGAGCGCCTCGCGCTCGATGCCCCGATCTTTGCCGCGCAGCTTTTCCTGAGCATGGTGATCTCGTGGCCGCAAAGGCGTGCGGTGGTTCTCGGTACGCCGATGCCTCCCGCCGAAGTCGATGCGTGGGCACGCGACGTCGTCAACCTGTTCCTGAACGGCTGCCGCGGCTGGATGCCGGCAAAGCGATGAGAGTACGATCCCCGGATGCGCAGCGTCGTTTCGACGTTGCACGGAATCCGGCGGCGCATGTGGCGCCAGGCGCGTACTCGACCGCGCCATGCGCAGGGGTTCGCCGGAGTGGCGTTGGGGCTTGCCTTACGAAGGAAAAAACGTGAATCCGATGAAGATACTGGGCATTGCGCTGATCGCCGGCGGCATCCTGGGGCTGGTGTATGGCGGCTTCACCTACACGAAGGAGACGCATGAAACCAAGATCGGACCGCTCGTGCTGTCGATAACGGACAAGGAAACGGTGAACGTGCCGATCTGGGTCGGCGTAGGGGCCATCGTGATCGGCGGCCTGATCCTGGGCTTCGGGAACAGGAAGGGCTAGCCGATCCACGACCTCCGCCACCGCGAACGGCGGGGGCAGCCTGTCGCGGTCGGCGAATCAGTTGGTTGCCGCCCGCCGTGGCATCACTTCTTGTTGCCGCTGGCGGCGTCCTGTATTTTCTCGCCCGCCTTTTCCACCTGCTGACCGACCTTGTCGATCGCCTTGTCGACGTCCTTGCCGGCGCGCTCGGCCGGGCCTTCCTTCTTCTCGCAGGCCGCAAGACCCACGACCAGGGCGCTCATGGCGAATGCTGCGATGACACTCTTGCCAATGGATTGCATATCTTCTTCTCCGTCTTCGTTGGGGCGGCAAAGGGCCGCCGTCCATTGCGACCGGCCACCGCGCTCAGCCGTTTGCTCCAGCCGATCCCGCAATGACCTGAACTCGGTCGCCCTCGCGCAGCGTGCGCGGTGCATCCTCCTTGAATACGTGTCGCGTTCCGTCACGGAGACGGACGACGATCTGATGCCGGGTCGTCACTCTGAATTTCCTCGTGCGATGGTCGCCGGTGATCGCGCCGGCAGCCGTGTCGGCGATCGACGCGAGATCAGCGCGCTCATCGCCGCCGATCGGGTAGCCTGGAACGCGCGTGCCTGCGATGTTGCCGATGGTGCACCATTCCAAGATCTCATCGAGCGTGTCGATCCTGCGCACCGACTCGATGACGCCGCAGCCTTCACAATTCACCCGGCTGCGCGCATTGCGCGCCACTGGCACCGGAGCCGGGCGTTCGACCGCCGTGTCGGGAACCTCGAGGTCGGGCATTTGCATCGCCAACCCGGCACGCGGGCCCACGGGAGCCGCGGAGCCCGCCTCGAGCAGCGACCATCCTATGATCGCCAACATGCCGATGAACGAGAAGGCCGCCACAGCCGTCCACGCCATCTTCCGCCGCGGCGGGCATGATTCGAGAGCATTCATTGGGTTGACTCCGCGTTGCCTGCCCTATGCTTCGGTCTCGGATCGACAAGACCGTCCTGCCTGCCCGTGGGACACTTCCGCTGCCGCGAATGCACTGCAACCAGGGTTCAATGCTAGCGAGGGATGTCAAGGCGGTCTGTACGTTGACGCACAAATCTCCCCGCGGTCGGATCCGCGCGGCCCGAGGGCCAGGCGCCACCTGCGCGAGACCGTTGCCGGGAGAGCCGCTCCTCCGCGGCAATCCGGGGCCCATGCGATGCAGGCTGGCCGAGTACCAATGCATCACACCGCACACAACGCGGAACGGCGGGTATAATTTTTGCGAGGGCCTCCGAGTGGTTGGGCTGCCTGGCGAGGCTGTTGTTGCCCCCACTTCTGGAGGAGTTGCACATGGCTGAACCCGCGCGCCACACTCCCCATCAGAATCATCTGCTCGACGCCCTGCCGCCCAGCGACTACGAGCGGCTCGCCTCCCATCTGGAACTGATACCGATGACGCTCGGCGACGTCCTCTACGAGTCCGGGGACAAGCTGCGGTATGTCTATTTCCCGACGACGTCCATCATTTCGCTGCTGTACGTGATGGAGGACGGCGCTTCGGCTGAAATCGCCGTGGTGGGCAACGAGGGCATCCTGGGCATATCGCTGTTCATGGGCGGGGAGACCACCCCCAGCCGGGCGATCGTCCAAAGCGCGGGCTACGCCTTCCGACTCCGGGCCGCGTTGCTCAAGGAGGAATTCGCGCGTTACGGCCCGACGATGCATCTGCTGCTGCGCTACACCCAAGCGCTGATCACCCAGATGGCGCAAACGGCGGTCTGCAACCGCCATCACTCGGTCGATCAGCAATTGTGCCGATGGCTGTTGCTGAGCCTGGATCGTCTGCGTTCGAACGAACTCTCCATGACGCAGGAACTGATTGCCAACATGCTGGGCGTGCGCCGCGAAGGTGTCACCGAGGCCGCGGGGAAGCTGCAGGACGCCGGGTTGATACGTTATGGCCGAGGCAGGATCACCGTGCTCGACCGACCGCGCCTGGAGAAGCGGTCCTGCGAGTGCTACCAGGTCGTCAAGAAGGAGTTCGACCGCCTCCTGCCGTACGTGGCGGGATAGTCTCCCGAGCCACTGCCGGCTTGCGCCTTGTCGCTGCGCGGCGTGCTTATGTGCGCTAGCGAGCAGACGGGGTGACACCCTTGCCGTAGACTGCGATGGATCGCAGCGGGTGAGACCAGGCTGGCATCGGCAGCATCAGGCTTCGGAATTGCGCCGCAATTCTCTTGATGTTCCTGAATGGTATTCACCGGCGCTGGAGGAGAATGCCGGTGCCATCGACGCAACGCGCGCCCGCAGTCAATCACCTGCTCGAGGCGCTGCCGAAGAGCGACCTGCGCCGAATGCTGGCCCGGTGCGAAACCGTAGAACTCGTGTTTGCCGACGTCCTGTCGACACCCTGGCAGCAGCTCGGTTACGTCTATTTTCCCACTCGGGGCTTCATTTCGCTGATCATGCCGATCGATGGGCCCGCGTCGCTCGAGGTCGGATTGGTGGGAGACGAAGGCATGTTCGGGGTCCCGCTCGCGCTGGGCGTCGATGTGTCGCCCGTACGCGCGGTGGTGCAGGGTGCGGGATCGGCGCTGCGAATGGACGCCGGGAGCTTTCGCGGTGAACTCGGACGCAGTCCGGCACTGCAGCGCAAGATCGCCCACTATGCCTTCGTCCGTTACACCCAGCTCGCGCAGACGGCGGCCTGCACGCGCTTCCACGTGGTCGAGGCGCGGCTTGCCCGCTGGCTGCTGATGACCCAGGACCGTGCGCACGCGACCGCCTTTCATGTCACGCAGGAATTTCTGGCGCTGATGCTCGGCGTCCGCCGGGTCGGCGTCACCAAGGCGGCGAGTTCCCTGCAACAGCGCAGCCTGATCCGTTACCGCCGCGGCAACATCACGGTTCTCGACCGACGCGGACTCAAGGCCGCGTCATGCGGCTGCTACGCGGCGGATCGGGACTCCTATGCGCGAATCCTGAGTTAAGCATCGTCGCTGCGAACTTCAACGCGGGCGTGATGTCTTAGCCATTTGCGGGGTTGTGTTCGATTCCGCACATACAGTGCCTTGCGCGCGTGTCACGCTGCGCAAGGTCAACGGCGCCCGCGTATTTCGATCCGAGATCGAAGCGAGTAGGATTGTCGCTTCAAACAGGAGTCAACGTCGTCATGATCTCCACTTCATCGAAATACGGTCCGCACGCTTCCTCGAAGGAGGGCGCCACGCCGAATTCACGACCGGGAAGGCGTTCCGCTCCAAGCTGCCCTCGATGCAAGTCCAGCGTGAATCGGGTTCCCCGCCGCTTCATCGATCGACTGCTCAGCCTCGTTTGTCCGGTCCACCGCTATCAGTGCCGCTCGTTCATCTGCAACTGGGAAGGAAACCTGCTCTACGAGGCGGAGGCTCCCGATCCGTCGGACGGCATGTC
The DNA here is from genome assembly GCA_963823215.1 of uncultured beta proteobacterium. Taxonomy (GTDB): domain Bacteria; phylum Pseudomonadota; class Gammaproteobacteria; order Burkholderiales; family Casimicrobiaceae; genus CAIWHR01. The sequence goes on along the minus strand of CAWGKT010000003.1, from coordinate 101,720 downwards.
GACCGATTCGCCGAGCCAGGGCCCGCCTAGCACGATCGCTCCGGACCGGTGATGGCCGGGCACGAACATCGACAGGAATGCGATTAATTGAAGCGTAGACCGCAACGCCTGCTGTTGGGGTTGGTCATCCTGGTCGCGGGCATCGGTCAAAGGGCAGACGCTTCGTCAGTGCCACCCCTGCCGCTGCCCGGCCCTCACGCAGTCGCGTGCAGCAACGTCGCGCAGGACTTCGGCCGCCTTGCCCCGGGCGAAGACGTGGAACTCTACTGGGAAGGCGTGCGCCGCGCCGACGACACACCTCGCAATGCTGCCGACCTCCTGACGGACCCGGCGAATACCTTGTCGGTAACGGTGAACGCCCCGAACAATTCCGGCGTCTATGGCTCGTTCGCGGGGCGCAGCATTCCGTACGTCGTGGTGATCTGTCACCCGACGTCCCCCGCCAATCCGCGGGCCGATTATTCGCTGCCCACCGGCCGGTCGGTGCCGCACATGCAGCGTGGCAGCGACGCGCCGTTGTGGCCCGACGCGACGACGCGTTATCCGGTGCTGATCTTCTCGCATGGCTACCGGAGCAGCCCGCTGTCGAACGATCACCTCTATGCAATGACCGTGCTCGCGAGCTTCGGTTACGTTGTTGCGGCGCCGTTTCACGCGGATGCGACATTCTCCGACCTCAAGCTCGAAGACTTCGGTGACGTTTTCTTCCTCCTGACGCATCTCGAGAGTTTCCTGGCGATGCAGGCGCTGCGGCCGCTGGCGCTGTCCGCGACCATCGATCTCATGCTGGCGCGACCGCAATGGCGCGATCGCGTCGACGCCGCGCAGATCGGCGGCTTCGGCGCAAGCATGGGCGGTGAGTCGCTGTTGTTGATGGCGGGAGCCGGACTCACGACGTCGATCGGCCAGTCGTGGACGGGAATAACGAAGGACACGCGGCTCAAGGCGGCGACCACGTACATACCCTACTTCGGACAGCTGGGCCTCCCCGCCTTCGGCCGCGGCCAGCACGGGCTCGACGGCGTGACCCTCCCGTTTCTCGCCATCAGCGGCACGGCCGACACGACCGCGCCGATCCCCCTGGCGCTGGAGGGCGTTGCGCGGCTCGCCGGCACGCGCGAACTCGTCGCGCTTTCCGGCGTCGAGCACGGCTTCGATGTCGAATCGACCGGCGACATCTTCACGTGGACGCTCGCATTTCTCGACGCGGAGGTGCGCGGCGATCCCGCGGCACGCGCGAAGCTATTGCAGATGACGAGCGTGGCGGGCGGCGGCGACGACCACGTGCTCATACCTTACAACAGGTCCGCGCAGGGACCCTCCACGCCATTGAATTTCGGCGGCCTGTGGTGGAACGCCCCCGGGGGCTCGGAGTCCGGTTGGGGCATCAACTTCGCGCACCAGGACGACGTGATCTTCGCAACGTGGCTCACCTACGATCTCGCCGGCAAGCCGTGGTGGCTGTCGATGACCGCGGTCAACGCCGGCGGCAACACGTTTTCGGGAACGCTCTACGAGACCCGCGGCCCGGCGTTCAACGCCATCCCGTTCGAACCGGGCGCGGTCACGCTGCGTGCCGTCGGCACGGGAGCGCTCACGTTCCGCGATGGCGAATCCGGCGCCTTCGCCTATGTCGTCGACGGCGTGACGCAGACCAAGCTCATCACGCGGGAAATGTTTGCGAGTCCGGTTCCCGTCTGCACGTTCGGAGCTTCGCCGGACCTGGCGTCGGCGACCAACTACCAGGACCTGTGGTGGAACGCTCCCGCGGGTTCCGAATCCGGGTGGGGCATCAATCTCACGCATCAGGGTGACATCATCTTTGCGACGTGGTTCACCTACGACCTGGACAGAACGCCGCTCTGGCTCTCCGCAACCCTGACCAAGGCGACCGGCCCGACGTACGCCGGCACGCTCTATCGGACGACGGGTCCGGCGTTCAACGCAACGCCCTTCGATCCGGCGAAGGTTGCGTTGACGGTCGTCGGTGTGGCCGGCCTGACCTTCGCCAACGGCAACCGCGCCACGTTTTCGTACACGGTGAATGGAATCGCGCAGACCAAGGCGATCACGCGGCAGGTTTTCCTCACGCCGGGCACGATCTGCCGCTAGCCGCCAGGAGAGGTTCCGATGTCACCCCAGGAGACCAGCCCGGTCATCGTGCACGCGATCCAACTCGCGATCGCACCCGTGTTCCTGCTGACGGGCATCGGCGCGATGCTCGGCGTGATGGCCAACCGTCTGGCCCGCATCATCGATCGCGCGCGTGCCCTCGACAAGATGTGGGCGGAACTGGATGAAGCAGCGCGCATGGCAGCGCGGGCGGAATTCAGCTATCTTGAGCGCCGGCGCCACCTGGCGAGCTGGGCGATCAATTTGTGCACCGGCGCTGCGCTTCTCGTTTGCCTCGTCATCGTCACGCTCTTCGTCGAAGGGATCTTCGGCAGGGACCTCAAATGGCTCGCCGCGGCGCTGTTCATCGGCGCGATGATTGCCCTGATCTGCGGGCTCACCATCTTCCTGCGCGAGGTGTATCTGGCGACCCACGCCGGCCGCTTCGAAACACGCAGAATCACTCGCTGACGCGCCTCGGGCGAGCCTGCCGACGCACGCGCGCCGCCGAGGTTCGGTACGCTAGAGCCGCGTCGCGCGGGCCGTGGCGAGCGCGGCAATGGCGTGCTCGGCGTCGCTTCCGCCGCGACTGGCGAGCGCGAGCGCAGTGTCGCAAACACGCTTCCAGTGCATGGTGCCGTCCGCCGCCGCCGTGACGAGCGCATCGCCGCCGTCGCCGTCTCGCCAGAGGTCGTATGCGACGCGCGCCCGCGGGAAGAGCTCGCCGCGCATGCCCTCGAGCCCCGCGAACCAGAGATGGATCGACGCCGATGCGCCGCGCGTCACCAGCGCGGGAAGCGTCACCGTGCAATCGGCCAGATGGTCGCGCGCCGCGCGCGCGAAGAGCTCGGCACGGCGCTCGACGAAGCCATCGAGCATGCGTTCCCATGCCGGGGAGAGCGAGACACCTGCGGCATGCTCCCCCAACTCGTGGAGGATCAGCGTCTCGGTTTCGGCCTCGACCATCGACTCCAGGGCCTCGGCGGGATCGCTGTGGAATCCGTGCGCATCGAGTGCGCACTCGAGCGCGCCATGGGCGCGTCGGCGACCCCATGCTTCCGCCCGTTCCCACAGTGCCTGGCGCAGCGAATCGATGCGCACATAGATCGTACCCTGCCGCAGCGCCGCCGGCGCAGGCGCGAGGTCGCGCGCGTAATCGCGCTGTGCAACGAGGATGCGTACGCCATCCCGCCATTCCTCGCGGGCGAGACCGCCGAGGAAGAACTGCGGCTTGCCGAAGCGACCGATGCCCGCGCCGTACACGAGATTGCACGGGACCAGCGACCGGTTGACCGTCTCCACGTCGAACGGGTCGACGATGCCGTCGTCCAGCGGCAATCCCCGGTACCTGGCATCCTCGAACGCGGCCCACGATGCCTCACGGCGAGCGATCCACGGACCCACATCGGCTCGCGGCAGCACCGCGGTCGGCGCCGCGCCAAGCTCCCACCGGTAGAGCTCGCGCATCTCGAGCAGGTACGTGCACATTGTCATGTTTCGCGCATGGCGCGCGTCGGTGATGTGGCAATTGGCCCGCACCGCTTCGACGAGGCGATCGAAACGCAGGTCGAGGCCACTGCCTTGCGCGACGCGCGGGGCCGCCGCGACGTTCGCTTCAGCGGATGCCATATCGGCAGTCGCCCGGCCCGGTCGCCCCGCCTGGCCGATCACTCGTCGCCGGCAAGACCGGGCTCTTTCGCGCGGGCTTGCAGAAGCAGCCGCTCGGCCTCGGTCTCGTCCGCGGCGAAGACGACCTTGATCGTGCACTCGGCGGAAGGATCAAGACGCGCACGAAGGGCCTTCGCCTCGATCGATGCCTCGCCGAATGTCCGCTTGTCCGTCACTTTCTCGAGACGGCGCGGTGGAAAGACGCGATAGATGAAATAGGGCACGGCTTCCTCCGATGGCAGTCTCAGGTCCGTCAGCGCCCGCCCGGCCGCCCGAAGGGCGCTGTGCGCCCCCTCGGGGGGCAGCGGACGTAGTGAGCGTGGGGGCGGTTCATCAATCCACGTAACGCTTGAGCGAGCTCCGGCGCCCAGGCCGGCTCTTCTGGATCACCACGCCGCGCACCGAAGTGAGGTCGCCGAGCGCGGTGGCCGCGTAGGCCGGGTTGAGCGCGTGGAGCTGCCAGCCGGTGTCGCAACGAACGAGTTGCCGCATCGTCCAGCCGCCTTCGATCTCGGCCACGACGAACGCGCCGTCGGTCGCGTGGCCCTCGGGCTCGACGACGATGATCTCGCCCTCGACGAACTCCGGCGCCATCGCATCGCCCAGCACCATCAGCGCGAACGGTTCGGCTCCCGCGCAATCGCCGGCGGCAGCGGGCAGGATGGGTATCTCCGGGCGCTCGCGCATTGTCGTGCGGTCAGAGGACGAGGGAGAAGATCTGCGGCGCCGGCACGCCCGCCGCCTGCATTGCCGGCGTGATCGCGCCGACGAACGCAGCGGGTCCCGCGACATAGACGTCGGAACGGGCGAGGGACAACGCCGCGGCCATCGCCTCGGCCACGCGCCGCGCGCCGGCGGCCGGGTCCGCGTCCACGTGCGCCGCGTAACGGAAATGATCGAACGCCGCCGCCCACGCGCGGCACTGGTTCGCGAGGTAGTGCCCGTCGGGACGGGTGGAGAGCCAGTCGAGCGAAAACGACTCGACCGCATCGACGGCCATCGCGTGCTCGATGAGGCTCTTGATCGGCGCGAACCCGGTGTCGCAGGCGACGAACGCAAGCGGGCGGACGGTGTCGGCCAGCACGAACTCGCCGACGGGACCCCATACAGTGAGCGGATCGCCCGCCTTCAAGGCGCCGTCGAACAGCATCTGCGCAAACGCATCGCCGTCGTCGCGGCCGACGTGGAAGTGCAGGTTGCGGTCGTCGCAAGGACAGCTCGCGATCGGGTAGACGCCCTGCGCATCGCGGCCGCCCGCGCCGCCGAACAGCGTCACGCTCTGGCCGGCGAGGAAACGCAGCCGTGCCGTTGCGCGCAGTCTGCAGGTGCAGCAGACGCGTGTCCGGCGCGAGCGCCGTGACGCCGCGGATGCGCACGCCGATCTCCTGTTCGGGAATCTCGCCCGGGCCCAGCGCCTCCAGCGTCTCGATCGCGATCTCGCTCGAGCCCGGCCGAGTGCGCGCACAGCAGCGTGTAGCCCTGCAGCCGTTCGGCCTCGGACAGCGGGTAATCGGACGGCATCGTCCGCACGACATCGCCGGCGACGACGCGCGCCTTGCACAGCCCGCAGGTGCCGTTCCCGCATCCGTAGTTGAGCTTGAGACCAGCCTTCAGACCGGCCTGCAGCAGGGAATCGCGCCCGTCGACGAAAAACTCGTGGCCGCTCGGGCGCAGCGTGACGTGCGCGGACACGATCTTCAGCATGTCATCCATGATCGACAGGGCATCGGCGGTTTCGGTGGCGAGAACTTCGGCGAGGCCGCGCTCGACCGCGGCGGACAACTCCGCAAGGTCGGGATCGGCGGTCGCGGCGGCGAGCTCGTCGATGCGGCACTGCGTGGTCACGACGAGCGCGTGATAGCGCTGCAGGTGCCGGCGGACGTCGGCCAGTTCCTGGCTTTGCGCGAAGAGTCGCTGCGCCATCACCGCCTGGCTCGGCAGCACGTGCTCCAGCACCCGCCGTCCGAACGCCTCCTCCTTGAGCCGCGCGACGCGCTCGAACGCGCCGGATTGCTCGAGGCTGAAGTCGGGGTAAAGCGTGCCGAGGCTCGCCGTGGAGATCAATCCGTCCGCCGTCGCGAGCCGGCCCTCGCGGATCTCCTTCTGCAGCACGCCGCGCGCGACGCCGACGAGGCGCGCGGCGCGGGACAGGGAGAGCCATTGCGTCATGCATCGCTTCCGCGGGGGCCGCGCTCAGGTTCCCGCGACGCGGTCGTAATAGCGTGCGCGGTAAAGGAGCCGCGGCGCCGCGACGTCGTCGACGAATCCGCTACGCTCGTGCAGCACGTTGTTGCACAGGACCCCCATGCCAGGCTCCAGGGTGATGCAGTGATGATGCGGCGAAGGCGTGGCGAGTGCGCGAGCGAGTGCGGCGACGGCCGCGGCTACCGCGGCGTCGCGCTTCCATTCGATGCTCTTCGTCCGCGCGGTGTAACGCATGTGCAGCGCTCCACTCTTCGGCTCGATCGAGAACACGGGACCGGTCTCGGCCGGCCGCGCGATGCCATCCTCGTCCTCGCGCGCGGGAATCGTCAATGCATCCGGCAGCATCAGCGCGCGCACGTGCGCGGGATCCTCGTCGCGCAGGTGCAGATAGGCGATCTCGTGGTCGAGCAGCGTGTTCACGCCACCCGCCGCGGCGCGCCGGACACAATGGAGCAGCATCGCGCGGATGCGTCGCCCGGGCGGGTTGTAGTAACCATCCGTATGCCAGCCGATCGGGCGGTTCGTGTAGGGGATGAACTCGCCGCGCGCCTTCTCGCCGGCCACCGTCACCCGGCTCACGCCGTCGTCGTCGGCGAGGAAGTTGCGGTCGAGCCGCCAGAGGCCGAGTTGCCGGCCGAGCGCGCGCGGGAGGTCCGGTTCCGCAGCGTGGATACCGCAGGCGTACACGACCAGGTTCGCGCGCCGGATCGCAGTGACGAGCGCGTCCCGTTCGGTGGTGGTCAATGCGCGCGGGTCGCCGATCTCCACCGTCAGCGCAGACAGGCTTGGCGGATAACCGGCCAGCTTTTCCTCACGCCAACGGCGGTAGCCGCCGGCATTGTCCGGATCGAACGGGCTATCCGTCCGCGCAACACCCTGCAACGCCGCAATCATGATGGGTGGGGGCCGTTCATCCTACTCGCCGCGCGTCGCGGAGCCGCCGCGCGACCGCCGCGGCGTGTCGTCCAGCAGGCCGGCCATCGCCCGCTGCAGCGTCTCGGTGGCTTCCGGCGCTTCGCTGTCGATCACCTGCGTCACCGCCCACGTCCACTCGTTCCCGGCCATGACTTCCGCGACGCGATGGCCGAGGCAGCGCAGAAACGCGTAATCGGGGCCGGCGTCGCTCCAGCGACAATCCGAGTAGTCGGCGGACCGCTCGTTGACCAGCGCGACGAATCGCCGCTTGACCTCCTCCGGCGTGTACACACCCAACAGGCTCGATTCGTTGTCGGCGAGGAATGCGCCGACGCGGTTGGCCAGTGCCGTCGTGAACTCGATCCGCCACGCCTCGTCGCCCCGGCCGTGCGCGATCCGGTCGGCGATGAGCGTGAGGAAGGCGAGAAACTCGGCAAGGAACGCGAAATACGTCGCGCCCGCCGGCAGCTCGAAACGGGCCTGGCGCATGTTCTTCAGCGAGTTCTGCGCGATCCGGAACACGATGAACGCGGCGGCACCCGCGATCTCCATCGCGCTCTTCGGCGTTTCGGACTTGAACCATTGGCTCTTGACGCGCATGGCGAAAAAGTGGGTCAGTCTCGATTAGCGGACGGCGCGGGCCAGCCGTCGAACGGGGTGGACTCCGGAGATCCAGCCTGCCCCGTTCTTGGAAATCGAGCACGACCACTGTTATTCATTTTCCGATGTGAAACTCGAACTCCCCGGGCCCCGTCTCCTCGGAGGCGAGAAGCGAGAGCCCCGTCGCGCGAACCCAGTCCGTGACGTCCGCGCTGATGCCGGGACAGTTGCTGACGAGCTTTAGCGTTTCCCCGGGGCGCATTCCGTTCAAAAGCTTCTTGGCCTCGACGATGGGGCCGGGGCACACGGTGCCGCGCAGATCGAGCGTCGCATGCGCAACCAGCGTGCGCGCGCGCCCTTTGCGTATGAAGAAGCCGTGGCCGCCATCCGGCCTCCGCTCGGTCTTCACGATGTGGTTGTCCGTGTACTTGATCCACGCGAAAAGATCGTCCGGCGTGCCGGGGCAGTCCGAGAGCAGCAGCAGCACCTGGCCGGCCGTCATGTCGTCGATCAGGCGTTTCGCGCCGATGAGGGGGCCGGGGCAGCTCAAGCCGCGCAGGTCGAGCGTCACGTCCGCCCCGACCTTGGTGTCTTCGCTCATGCGCATTTCCTTTGCGTCATCGCGTCCGGTCCGGCGGAGGGTCTGCTCATCAGTATCCCCCCTTGCCAAAAGGCTGCGGCAGTCCGGCCATCCGGGCGCCCTGCTTGGCCGGGCCCAGCGGAAAGAGGTCGTACAGGAACTTGCTGTCGGCCTCCGGGCGGATTGCCTGGAAGCCCTTGAGCATATTCCGGAAATTCGGCGTGTGCCCGTTCTCCTGATACTCGTCGCGCAGGTACCCGATCACCTCCCAGTGCTCGGGGGTGAGGACGATGCCCTCGGCCGCGGCAATGGCCTCGACGGCCTCCTCGGTGAAATTGGCCTCGAGCAGATAGCCATCGGCGTCGGTTTCAAGCTCGACTCCCTGAACCAGATACCCCATCGCGTCCCTCCTTGTGCCCGGCAGCCCGGCCGGAATTCCTGCCTTGCCTCTCCGCGCGCGTCAGGCGACAGCGGCGATCGACTTGTACGGAACGAAAATCCCACAGCCCAGCACCCGGTCGCCACCCATGCCCTCGGACTGGATCCGGAGCGATCCCTCGGGGTTCAAGCCGTGCAGCACGACGCTGAAGCCGGCGATCTCCCGCGCTCCCGCCGCCACGGTCTGCCGGCGGCCCGTGATGAACTGGCAGGCGAGGCCCTGCGCTTGCAGCGATGCCGCAACTTCGACCTGAAACGCCGCATCATCCCCGGTGGCCGCGGCGACCTGCTGCGCATGGAGCGTCGCCCAGGGCCGCAGCGTCCGGGCCACTCCCGCGCCGACGGCAAGCGGGCTGCCGCCGACGTCGAGCGTCCTGTCTGCCAGCGCGAGCGTGTCGCCGACTCTCCGGAGCGGCACGCGCAGCGTGAGCTTGGCGCGTCTGGCCAGCAGCACCACGCCGTAACCGGTCGGCGCGGTGCGCAGCCGATGGATCCCGGCGCCGGCCTCGTCTTCCAGCCATGGCAGCCACGGCATCGTTGCGCGAAACAGGACGAACGCATGTTCGGCCGGGAGCGTCGTCCCGGCGACATCGAACACCACGTCGACCATCGGCGCCGCATGTTCCATTTAGGCTCTGTCTCAATGCCCGCCCGGCTCCACGCCGGTCGGCTGGCCGTCGCTCCAGCGCCGCATCGCGTCGGCCCAGCGCCGCGCGGTGAGGGGGTCGACGTCGAAGATCGTGAACCGGCTCTTCTCCCTGATGCGCACGCGCAGCAGATGCATCCCTCCGGCGTCATGGACCAATTCCTGCAACTCGATTTCCTGCCCGCCCAAGGGGACCTGGAACCGGGCCAGACTGGTGATTTTCGGCATGGGATGCTTGTCGGGGCTCGTTGGACAGGAATTGTCGCAGACTGCGAGTGTGCACCCTGGCGCCGGCCCCCGAAAGCTGCCGGGCGGAGGCCGTATTGGGCGATTCCGGCGTCCTCTGCGTCCATAGCCAATGCGGGCTATGGGCAGGTACTCCATCTGGGTGATTCCGGTTCCCCGCTATCCGGCTTATTCAAGGTAGCCGGGCGGAGTGATGGCGGGGGGTGCCTGGCGGCGGTAGCATCGCACCCTTGTGCGCCGTCAACATCGACCGGCCCGGCGCCCGTCACAATGTCCGCGTGGAACCTTTCGGTGAGCGGACCGGGTGATTGTCCGTTTCGTTCACCGCATGCGTGAGGAGAAAGCTGTCATGGCGAAAGAAATGCGTCCCACTCCCATGCTCGACCAGCTCGAGAGCGGTCCATGGCCCAGCTTCGTCACCGGCCTCAAGCGGCTGGCGAAGGACAAGGACTACATGGTCGACCTGATGGGTCAGCTCGAACACTCCTACAAGACGCGCAAGGGCTACTGGAAAGGCGGCACGGTCGGCGTGTTCGGTTATGGCGGCGGCGTGATCCCGCGCTTCACCGAGGCGAAGGACGCCGACAACAAGCCGCTGTTTCCCGATGCCGCGGAGTTCCACACGCTGCGGGTGATGCCCCCGGCGGGGATGCACTACAACACCGCTGTCCTGCGCAAGATGGCCGACATCTGGGAGGAGCACGGCTCCGGCCTCATCGCCTTCCACGGCCAGTCCGGCGACATCATGTTCCAGGGCGTCACCAGCGCCAACGTGCAGCCGGCGTTCGATGCGATCAATGAGCTGGGCTTCGATCTCGGCGGCGCCGGCCCGGCGGTGCGCACGTCGATGTCCTGCGTCGGCGCCACGCGCTGCGAGCAATCGTGCTACGACGAGGCCAGCGCGCACCGCACGGTCATCAACAGCTTTCTCGACGACATCCACCGTCCTTCACTGCCCTACAAGTTCAAGTTCAAGTTCTCGGGCTGCCCGAACGACTGCATGAACTCGATCCAGCGCGCCGACATGGCGGTGATCGGCACCTGGCGCGACAACATCCGCACCGACGAGGAACTGGCGAAGAAGTGGTTCGCGAAGCACGGCATGAACGAGCTGGTCAACGACGTCATCGCGCGTTGCCCGACCCGGACGATCCAGCTGAAGGAGCTGAAGGATCTCGTGCCGGGCCCGACCGTGTCGACGGTGGCGCTCTCCGACACGCACGGACTCGCGATCGACAACCGCGACTGCGTCCGCTGCATGCACTGCATCAACGTGATGACCGGCGCGCTCGCGCCGGGCAAGGACAAGGGCGCAACGATCCTGGTCGGCGGCAAGCGCACGCTGAAGATCGGCGACCTGATGGGCACCGTCGTGATCCCGTTCATGAAGCTCGAAACGGACGAGGACCGCGCGAAGCTGGTCGAGCTCGGCCAGAAGATCATCGACTTCTTCGCCGAGAACGCCCTCGAGCACGAGCGCACCGGCGAGATGATCGAGCGCATCGGCATCGTCAACTTCCTCGAGGCGCTCGAGATCCCGATCGATTCGAACATGGTGGCGGCGCCCCGCACCAACCCGTACGTGCGCACGGACGGCTGGGACGACGAAGTGGCCAAGATCAACGCTGCGAAACAAGCGGCCTGAGGAGTCCAACGATGGCTCAACCACAAATGCGCCGGGCGACCGAGAGCGGCGTCCCCGACGAACGGCAGTTCCTGCACCCGCTGCTGGCCAAGAACCGCGGCAACTGGCGCTATCACGACCGGCCGCGGCCCGGCGTGCTGCACCACGTCGCCCACGGCGGCGACGAGGTCTGGACGGTTCGCGCCGGCACGCAGCGGCAGATGGACGTCTACACGATCCGCACGCTGTGCGACATCGCCGACCAGTACGCCGAAGGGCACGTCCGCTTCACGATCCGGTCGAACATCGAGTTCATGGTGTCGACCGCCGCGAAGGTCGGGCCGCTGATCGCCGAGCTCGAGAGCAAGGGCTTCCCCGTCGGCGGCACCGGCAACTCGGTGTCGATGATCGCGCACACGCAGGGGTGGCTGCACTGCGACATCCCCGGCACCGACGCTTCCGGCGTCGTGAAGGCGCTGATGGACGACCTCTACGTCGAGTTCCGGCGCGAGGACATGCCCAACCGCGTCCACCTGTCGACCTCCTGCTGCGAGATCAACTGCGGCGGCCAGGCCGACATCGCGATCATCGTCCAGCACACGAAGCCACCGGTGATCAACCACGACCTCGTCGCCAACGTCTGCGAGCGTCCTGCCGTCGTGGCCCGCTGCCCGGTCGCCGCGATCCGCCCGGCGCTCGTCAACGGCAAGCCGTCGCTCGAGATCGACGAGAAGAAATGCATGTGCTGCGGCGCCTGCTATCCGCCGTGCCCGCCGATGCAGATCAACGACCCGGAATACTCGAAGCTCGCGATCTGGGTCGGCGGCAAGAACTCCAACGCGCGCGCGAAGCCGACGTTCATGAAGATGGTCGCGGCCGGCCTGCCCAACAATCCGCCCCGCTGGCCCGAAGTGTCCGATGCGGTGAAGCGCATTCTCTACGCGTACAAAGCCGACGCGCGACCGTGGGAACGCCTGTCCGACTGGGTCGAGCGCATCGGCTGGCCCCGCTTCTTCGAGAAGACCGAGCTGCCGTTCACCAAGTACCTGATCGACGACTGGCGCGGCGCGCGGGCGAACCTCAACGCATCGACGCACATTCGCTTCTAGGTTCCGGCATGAAGTTCGGCATCCTCGTCAACGAAGGGCCCTACCAGCACCAGGCGAGCGATTCGGCTTACCTGTTCTGCAGGGCTGCGCTCGCCAGGGGGCATGAGATCCATCGCGTGTTCTTCTATCACGACGGCGTCAACAACTCGACGCGGCTGACCGAGCCGCCGCAGGACGACCGCAACATCGTCGTCCGCTGGTCGAAGCTCGCGCAGGAGCACGGCGTGGATCTCGTCGTCTGCGTCGCGGCGGCGCTGCGCCGCGGCATCAAGGACGAGAACCTCGCGCCGGGCTTCCGCATCTCGGGGCTGGGGCAACTGGTCGAGACCGGCATCCAGGCCGACCGCCTGGTCACCTTCGGTGATTGAATGACCGCCCCCGGAGCTCACTCCGTTCGCCTCCCCCAAGGGGGCCGAGGGCCGCGGCTCCATGCCGGCCTGCGCCGGCATGGACGGCACGAGGAGGCGTTGCGTCTCGCAACGCTCGCTGCGCCTCGCAGAGGCGCTCAGCGCCCTTCGGGCGGCCGCGCGGGCGCTGAGGAAAGGCCATGACCCCCCCCAAGAAGTTCATGTTCGTCAACCGCAAGGCGCCCTACGGCACCGTCTACGCGCTGGAGTCGCTCGAAGTCGTGCTGATCTCGGCCGCGTTCGAGCAGGACGTCTCGCTCGTGTTCGTCGACGACGGCGTCTACCAGCTGAAGAAGGGCCAGCAGACCAAGGGGATCGAGACCAAGAACTTCTCGCCGACCTACCGGGCGCTCGAAGGCTACGACGTCGAGAAGCTCTACGTCGAGCGCGAATCGCTCGACGCCCGAGGGCTGACGGAAGGCGACCTCATCGTCGACGTCACCGTGCTCGGCGCCACCGAGCTGGGCACGCTGATGGAGGAACAGGACGTCGTCGTGTCCTGCTGACCACGCGGAAATCCGATGCTGCACATCGTCAACAAATCGCCTTACGAACGCAATGCGCTGGACGCCGTCCTGCGCATCGCGCAAGCCGGGAGCCTGCTCTTCATCGAGGACGGTGTCTACGCGGCGACCCGCGGCAGCGCGGCGGAAGCGGAGCTCGCGGCCGCCATGTCGAGGCTCAAGGTGTACGCGCTGCTGCCGGACCTCGAGGCGCGCGCCGTCGCCGACCGGGTCATCCCCGGTGTCACGCCCATCGATTACGGCGGCTTCGTCGATCTCGTCGCCGCGAACCGGAACTGCCAGTCCTGGCTCTGACCACCCCGACACCCTTCAATCGCAACAGGAGACGCTGATGCCCATCATCGAAGTCAACGGCAAGTCGTACGAAACGGACGAAGAAGGCTATCTCGTCAACCTCGGCGAATGGAACGAGGATGTCGCGAACCACATCGCCATGACCGAGAACGTCGAGATGTCCACCAATCACTGGGAGGTCGTCAACTTCCTGCGCAACTACTACGAGGAATACCAGATCGCGCCCGCCGTGCGCGTGCTGACGAAGGCGATCGGCAAGCAGCTCGGCCCGGAGAAGGGAAACAGCCAGTACCTGTACGAGCTCTTTCCGTACGGGCCGGCGAAGCAGGCCTGCAAGATCGCCGGGCTGCCCAAGCCCACCGGCTGCGTCTGACCGACTCGCCGGGAGCGCGGGCGCCGGCGGGCCCACGCCCGCCCTGGCTCGCCGCCACCGTCGTCCATGACCGCCGCAACCATCGCTTTCGCCCTGCTGTTCTGCGGCGCCAGCCTGGTGTTCGCGGGCGGGCTCGCATACCGGATCTACGACTACGCGCGCACGCCGGCGCCGCTCAAGATCCCCACCACGCCGGCGCCGACCACGCAGCGCGGTGTCGCGCTGCGGCTCGCGCGCGAGGTCCTGCTCTTCGAGAGCCTGTTCAGGAGCAGCCTCTGGACCTGGGTGTTCGGCTGGCTGTTCCACGCGGGCCTGGCGCTCGTGCTCATCCGCCATCTGCGCTACTTCACCGAACCCGTGTGGGGGTGGGTCGCCTTCGCGCAGCCGTTCGGGATCTACGCCGCGTTCGCGATGGCGGCGGGCCTCGCCGGGCTCTGGGTGCGGCGCTTCGCGGTCGCGCGCGTTCGCTACATCTCGACGCCGTCGGATCACCTGATGCTGGCGCTGCTCCTCGCAATCGCCGCCTCCGGTCTCGCCATGAAGTACCTCGCGCACACGGATGTCGTCGCGGTGAAAGCATTCTTCCTGGGGCTCATGGTCGCCGACTGGCAGCCGCTGCCGGCCGACGGCGTTCTCTACGTGCACCTCGCGCTGGTCGCATTGCTGATGCTGATCTTTCCGTTCTCCAAGCTGCTGCACGCGCCCGGCCTCTTCTTCTCGCCGACGCGCAACCAGGCCGACAATCCGCGCGAGCGTCGCCATATGTCCGCCTGGGCCGCGAAGCTAGAGAAGCAGGACTGATGATGAGCCCCCACGCTCACTACGTTCGCTGCCCCCCGGGGGGGCAGTCAGCGCCCTTCGGGCGGCCGGGCGGGCGCTGAGATGATGAGCCCCCACGCTCACTTTGTTCGCTGCCCCCCGAGGGGGCGCTGAGATGGCCGCCGACGTCAAGGCTCCTCCGCTGCGCGAATTTCCCGGTGCGCCGCAGCCACTCCTGCCCGGCGCGATGGCGGCGTCGAAGCCGTATGTCGCCACCGACAAGATGCAGCAGGCGATCGGCTTTCCCGGCGAGCTTGCCGACGATTGGCAGGAGAAAGCGCTCGGCAAGATGGGCGAGCTCCTCGGCAAGTACCGCTCGCTCAAGGTCTACATGGACAGCTGCGTCCATTGCGGGGCGTGCGCCGACAAATGCCATTACTTCATCGGCACGCAGGATCCGCTCAACATGCCGGTCGCGCGGCAGGACCTGATGCGCAGCGTCTACCGGCGGCATTTCACGGTGGCCGGCAAGCTGTTCCCGAAGCTTGTCGGCGCGCGCGAGCTGACAAAAGGCGTGCTCGACCAGTGGTACACGTACTACAACCAGTGCTCCGAGTGCCGCCGCTGCTCGGTGTTCTGCCCCTACGGCATCGACACCGCCGAGATCACGATGGCCGCCAAGGAGATCATGGACTCCGTCGGCTACGGACAGAAGTATTCGAACGAGATCATCGGCAAGGTCCACCGGATCGGCAACAACCTCGGTCTCCCCGGCCCCGCGCTCGCCAACACGCTCGAGGGCCTCGAGGAGGACGTCAAGGAGGAGACCGGCGCCGACGTCCGCTTCCCGCTCGACGAAAAAGGCGCCGAGGTGCTGCTCGTCACGCCGTCGGCCGACTTCTTTGCCGAGCCGCATGTCGACAGCCTGATCGGCTACGCCAAGGTGTTCCACGCCGCCGGCATCCGCTGGACGCTGTCGTCGCACGCGTCGGAGGCCGGCAATTTCGGGCTCTTCATCGGCAGCTACGAGCAGCTGCAGAAGATCGCGCTGCGCATTCGCGAGGCGGCGCTCGAGCTAGGCGTCAAGCGCATCGTCGTCGGCGAATGCGGCCACGCGTGGCGCGTCGCGTACAGCATGTGGAACACGCTGGCCGGCATCGGCGCCGGCGCCACCGATCCGTTCGCGAAGGCGCTGCAGAGCCAGCTCGATGCGCGCTACCGGCAGCCGATGCACATCTGCGAGCTGACGTGGGATCTGATCGAGCGCGGCGCGCTGACGCTCGACAAGGAAGCCAACGACCACCGCGTCGTCACGTTTCACGATTCGTGCAACGTCGCCCGGGCATCGCGAATGGGCGACACGCCGGGCGGCCAGTTCGAGATCCCGCGGGCGATCATCCGGGCGGTCGCGAATCGCTACGTCGAGATGCGCCCGGGCACCACGCGCGATGCGACGTTCTGCTGCGGCGGCGGCGGTGGCCTCCTGACCGACGAGCTCCTCGACCTGCGCGTCAAGGGCGCGCTGCCGCGAATGGAAGCGTTGCGGCAGGTGGCGGAGCGCGACGGCGTGAACTTCATGGCCACCATCTGCGCGATCTGCAAGGCGCAGTTCACGAAGGTGCTGCCCTATTACGGCTTCAAGATGGGCATGGTCGGCGGGATCCACCAGCTCGTCAGCACGGCGATCCGACTTTCCCCCAAACAGTAGCGAGCCCAGGGTCACCCAGCAATCCGGAGAGCAACCGATGTCGTCAACGACCGCGCCACGCACCGAAAAGCTCACCTACCGCCGATACAAAGACGGCGACACGAAATGGAAGTCGTGGCGCGACCAGATCTTCCAGGCGAGCTATACCCACAAGTGCCCGACCTACATACAGTCGACGCCGCCGTGCCAGGGCAGCTGTCCCTCCGGCGAGGACATCCGCGGCTACCTCAACATCGCCCGCGGCATCGAAAAGCCGCCCGCGGGCATGCCGTGGCAGGAATACGCGTTTCGCCGCCTGACCGAGGCCAACCCCTTTCCGTCGGTGATGGGCCGCGTCTGCCCGGCGCCGTGCGAGACCGGCTGCAACCGCAACGAGGTCGAGGACCACGTCGGCATCAACTCGGTAGAGCATTACCTCGGCGAGTACGCCATTGCGAACAAGCTCGCGTTCGTCGTGCCGCAGGCGAAGACCGGCAAGAAGGTCGCCGTGATCGGCGGCGGGCCGGCGGGCCTGTCGTGCGCGTACCAGCTGGCGCTCAAGGGCCACGACGTGACGATCTTCGACGAGCACGAAATGCTCGGCGGCATGATGCGCTACGGCATTCCGGGATTCCGCACGCCGCGCGAGGTGCTGGACGCCGAGATTCAGCGGATCGTCGATCTCGGCGTGGGCGTGCGCCTGAAATGCCGGATCGGGACCGATGTGACGCTGGGTGAGCTGCGCCAGGACTATGCCGCGGTGTTCCTCGGCATGGGCGCGCAATCGGGGCGGCCGCTGCCGGCTCCGGGTGGCGACGCGCCGAACGTGGTCACTGCCACGTCGTTCCTGAAGGCATTCAACGACGGTCGGCTTCGGCACGTCGGCAAGCGCGTGGTCGTCATCGGCGGCGGCGACACCTCGATCGACGTCGCGACCGTCGCGCGCCGGCTCGGCCACATCGGGCACGCGAAGCCCACCGACTTTCCGGAACTCGCGATCGGGGGCCACATGGCGCACGACGTCGCCTCGGTATCCGCGAAACAGGGCGCGGAGGTGACGCTGACGTCCGTGTTCGACGTCAACAAGATGCAGGCCAATCAGCACGAAATCGAGCAGGCGCTCGCCGAGGGGATCGCGATCCGCGGCGGACTGGCCCCCGTGCGCGTGGTCAAGGACGCTGACGGCCGCGCGATTGCGCTCGTCGTCGCGCGCTGCGAGGCGAAGTTCGTCGGCCCCCGGCTCGAGATCAAGGTGCAGGAAGGCACCGAGGAGGAAATCCCCGCCGATCTCATCGTCTCCGCGATCGGGCAGGCGGTCGATTTCACGGGACTCGAGGAGTTCGACATCGGCAAGGGCGCCGTCGCCACGGACAAGAGCTACCAGATTCCCGGCAAGCCGGGGACCTTCGCGGGCGGCGACGTCATCCGGCCGCACCTGCTCACGACGGCGATCGGCCACGGCGCGATCGCGGCGGACGGCATCGACCGCTTCCTCGCCGGCGAAGGCCTGGAGAAGCGGCCGAAGGTCGATGTCCACGTGTTCGACCTGAAGCGCAAGATGATCGAGAAGGGACTCGCCTTCACCGAGACGCACGAGCCCCTCCGCGGCACGGACGCGAGCAAGGCGGCGATCCACAATTTCGACAACCGCTCGGACCGCTACGTGATTCCACACGAAGAGCTCTTCCTCGGGCACTTCAACTACGTGCCGCGCTTCCGGCGCAACGTGATCACATTGACCCGGGAATCCGCGCTCGGCAATTTCGAGGAGCGGCTGGAGGCACTGTCCGAAGCCGACGCCGTGGCGGAGGCCAAGCGCTGCATGAGCTGCGGCCAGTGCTTCGAGTGTGACAACTGCGTGGTCTACTGCCCGCAGACGGCGGTCGCGCGGGTGCCGAAGAAAGAGGCGACGATGGGCCGCTACGTGTACACCGACTACGACAAGTGCATCGGCTGCCACATCTGCGCCGACGTCTGCCCGACCGGGTACATCCAGATGGGGCTGGGCGAGTAGGACTACGCGCATGGCCGACGGATCTCGCGACCGGCGCTGGCGGAAAACCGCGCTCTTCGCCATCGCACTCCTCGCCACCGCCGCATCGTTCGCGGCGCCCGAGACGGCACCGGCGCCGTCGCGCGTCCCGCTGCCGGCGATCGAGGCGGGCGCGGGCGAGCGCTGCGTCGAGGACACCGCGTTCATGCGCCGCAACCACATGGAATTGCTCAGGCATCAGCGCGACCGGACGGTGCACGAGGGCATCCGGACCACGAAGCACAGTCTCGCCAACTGCGTCACGTGCCATGTCAGCAAGAAAACCGGCCGCGTCACCGGCGCCGACGGCTTCTGCGCCACCTGCCACAGCTACGCCGGTGTTGCGCTCGACTGCTTCGAATGCCACGCCGACAAGCCCGCCGCGACCGCGGCGTCCGCGAGCGTGCGGGCACGCCCATGACGGTGAATCACGGCCGCCGGAAGTTCCTGTGGGAAACGGCCGCGCTCGCCGGTGTCGCGCTCGCGCCGGGCATCACCCTGTACGAGCTCGCGCAGGGCCGGGCGCCCGAGGCTGCGGCGCCGGCCACGGTGCGCTGGGGACTGCTCGTCGACATGAATCGCTGCGCTGCCGGCTGCGATGCGTGCGTGACCGCCTGCGACAAAGAGAACGGGCTCTCCGGCGGCAAGACGGTCACCGACTCCCAGTGGATCCGCAAGATCGACCTCAAGGATGTCCGCGGGCTCGTGCGCTCGCTGCCGATGATGTGCCAGCACTGCGCGGAGCCGCCCTGCGTCGACGTCTGCCCGACCGGCGCCTCGTTCAAGCGCGCGGACGGCATCGTGCTGGTCGACAAGCACACCTGCATCGGCTGCCGCTATTGCGTAATGGCTTGCCCTTACGGCGCGCGCTCCTTCGTCCACGAACCGGTCACGAACCAGAAGCCGGAAGTTCCCCGCGGCAAGGGCTGTGTCGAATCGTGCACGCTGTGCGTGCATCGCATCGACCGCGACCGGATTCCCGCATGCGTCGAAGCCTGCGCCGCCGAGGGGCACAAGGCGTTGCTGTTCGGCGATCTCAACGACCCGGGCAGCGAGATCTCGCAGCGGATCGCCGTGGTGGCCACTACGCAGGTCCGCGCCGACCTCAACCTCGACACGGCCGTGCGCTACCAGGGCCTCTGAACTTCGCCGCGCGATGACGCCCGTCACCTCCCGCCCCGCCGCACGCCGCTTCTGGGCGGTGTTCGCCCTCGGCGCGCTCGTCGTGCTCGCCGGGCTCTTTGCCGCGCACGTGATGGAAACGCGCGGCCACATCGTGACCGGCATGAACAACCGAATCGTCTGGGGCCTCCCGCACGTGTTCGCGATCTTCCTCATCGTCGCCGCGTCGGGCGTGCTCAATGTCGCATCCGTAGGATCGGTGTTCCGGCAGGCGGCGTACAAGCCGCACGCGCCGCTGTCGGGCCTGCTGTGCCTCGCCATGCTGGCCGGCGGGCTCGCCGTGCTGATGCTCGATCTCGGCCGGCCGGAGCGTATCGTCGTCGCGGCGACGCACTACAACTTCACGTCGGTGTTCGCATGGAACATGTTCCTCTACTCGGGCATGGCCGCGATCGTCGCCGTGTACCTCTGGACGCTGATGGCTCCGCGGCGGACCGACCGGTCGCGCGCGGCGGGCATCGCGGCCTTCGCGTGGCGGATCATCCTGACCTCGGGCACCGGCTCGATCTTCGCGTTCCTCATCGCGCGGCAGGCGTTCGGCACGGCGATCCTGATCCCGCTTTTCCTCGCCATGTCGCTTGCATGGGGGCTTGCCGTCTTCCTCGTCGCCCAGTCGGCGCTCTGCGGGTGGAACCGACTCGCGCCGCCCACGGAGCTGCGGCGGCGCATGCAGAACCTGCTCGCGCTCTTCGTCGTCGCCGTGCTGTTCTTCGTGCTGGTCTACCACCTCACCAATGGCTATTTCGCGAAGCAGGCCGCATTCGAGCGCTTCATCCTGCGCGACGGCGACCTCTACCCGCAGCTTTTCTGGTGGCGGCTACGTCGTCGCCGGCAGCCTCGTGCCGCTGGTCCTGCTCTGGCGCCCGCGCGCCGCCGGTGCGCGCGGCAGGCTGGCCGCGCCGTGGCTCGTCATCGGCGGCGCGTTTCGCGCTGCTCTACGTGTTCATCATCGGCGGACAGGCGTATCCGCAGGATCTCTTTCCCGGATTCGCCGTGAGCAGCAGCTTCGCGGACGGCGATCGTGCAGCCCTACACGCCGAGCGCGCCGCGAGTCGCGCTCGGCATGGGCGGAATCGGCATCGCCTTCCTGATCGCGTTCGTCGGCGCGCGCGTGCTCGACTTCCTGCCGGACGAGGCCGACCGCCGCGCCGCAGGGCGCGGATTGAGCGCGACTCGCATGCGCCGATTCCTCGTCTCCGCGGCCCACAAGTCTTCGGGCAAGACGACGGTCGCCGTCGGGCTCGCGCGCCGCGATGCGCGCGCGCGGGCTCGCGGTCCAGACATTCAAGAAGGGGCCGGACTTCATCGACCCGATGTGGCTCACGCTGGCGAGCGGCCGGCGGCTGCCGCAATCTCGATCCGTATCTGACCGACGCGGCCGAGATCCGCGCGAACTTCGCCCGCCATGCCGCCGGTGCCGACGTCGCGCTCGTCGAGGGCAACAAGGGGCTCTACGACGGACTCGCGCTCGACGGGAGCAACAGCAACGCCGCGGTCGCGCGCATGCTCGGCCTGCCGGTGGCGCTCGTCATCGATGCCCGCGGGATGACGCGCGGCATCGCGCCGCTCATCCTCGGCTACCAGGCGTTCGACCGCGACATCCGGATCGCCGGCGTGATCCTCAATCAGCTGGGCGGCAGCCGGCACGAGGCGAAGCTGCGCGCCGTGATCGAGCACTACACCGACGTCCCGGTCCTGGGCGCCGTCCACCACGATCCAGGGCTCGCTATCGTCGAGCGTCAGCTCGGCCTCATGCCGTGCAACGAAGCAGGCGACGCAGCGGCGCACATTGCGCAAATCGGCGCGGCCATCGCGCGCGCAGGTCGACATCGACCGACTGCTCGCAATGGCCGCCGACGAGCCTTCGCCAGCATCTTCGTCCACTCAGTCGGCGTCGACCAGCACCGCGGTCGCCGCCGACATAAGGATCGGCATCGCACAGGATCGCGCGTTCGGGTTCTACTACGCGGACGACCTCGACGCGCTCCGCACCGCCGGCGCGACGCTCGTCGCGTTCGACACGCTCGCGGACGCGCAGCTGCCGGACGTGGATGCGCTGGTCATCGGCGGCGGCTTTCCCGAGCTATTCGCGCGCGAGCTCGAGGCCAACGGTGCATTGCGCGAGCGGATCGGCGCCGCGATCGACGCGGGCCTCCCCGTGTATGCCGAGTGCGGCGGGCTCATGTACCTCGCGAGCTCGCTGACGCGGGAGGGACACAGCTACCGTATGGTCGGTGCCATCGACGGAGACGTCGTGATGCACGAGCGGCCGGTCGGACGCGGCTACGTCATGCTCGACGAGTCGCCGGCGTTTCCATGGCCGGCAGAGGCCACGGGGCGCTCCGAGGTCCGCGCGCACGAGTTCCACTATGCGAGCCTCGAGAACCTGGCAGCCGAAACGCGCTTCGCGTACCGGGTCCGGCGCGGCCACGGCATCGACGGCGAGCGCGACGGCATCGTGACGAAGAACGTGCTGGCGTCGTTCGCGCACCGGCGCAGCACCGAGCGCGACAACTGGGCCGCGCGCTTCGTCGCCTTCATCCGCGCGAGCGGCTATCGACAGCGTCGTGCCGGCAACCCTGCCTGGACCGGCGCCGCGCGAGAGCGCGAGGTTCCCGTTGGCTAGGACGAACCGCCCCCACGCTCGCTTTGTTCGCTGCCCCCCGCGGGCGCTCAGCGCCCTTCGGGCGGCCGGGCGGGCGCTGACGTTGAGATGAATCCGGATTCCGCACGACGCCCCGTTCCGGCCGCGACGCACACGGTCGACGTGAACGGAATTGCGATCGAGACCGACGCCGAGGGCTATCTCGTCCGCCGGGACCAATGGTCCGAGGACTTCGCGCGGGCGCAGGCCGCGCGCGAGGGGCTCGCGCTGACCGGCGAGCACTGGGAGGTCATCCGCTTCCTGCGCGAATACTTCGAAGCGCACGGCGTGCAGGCGCAGGTCCGCGTGATGATCCGGCACTTCCGCGACGCGTGGGGCCCCATGCGCGGCAACAACCACCATCTGCACGACCTGTTCCCGCGCGGCGGACCGCAGAAGCAGGGCAACCGTCTCGCGGGCCTCCTGAAGACCAAGGGCGAGCATTGAATGAAGCGTCCCGACATCGCCACCATCACGTTCCACAAACAGGTCCCGCGCGCGACGCCGCTCGTCATCGTCACGCCGGATGCCGCGCGGCAGATCGTGACCGCCGCCGGATCCTCGGATGCCGGCGGGCTCGCGCTGCGCATCGCCGCGAGCCGCGAGGCGGACGGCTCGCTCGACTACGCGATGGGCTTCGACAATGTGCGCAAGGGCGACATCACGCTGACGTCCGAAGGCGTCGACCTCGTCATCGCCGAGGAGCACCGCGAGCTCCTCGCGGGAATGACGCTCGATTTCGTCGAATATGAGCCGGGGGATTTCCGCTTCATCTTCGTCAATCCGAACGACGCCGCAGCAGCAGCACCCCCGGTCTCCGACGACGATGCGTGACGCGATGCGCCCGTCCTCGCCCAAGCCGGCGTCGCGGGCGCCGGCGAAGCGCCGCATCGCGCGCGGCGAGGTCTACCTCGTCGGCGCCGGGCCGGGCGACCCGGACCTGCTCACCGTGCGGGCGGTCAAGCTGATGAAGCGCGCCGACGTCGCGCTGTACGACAACCTGATCTCTCCGGGGGTCCTCGCCCTGCTGCCGGCACGCACCGAGCGCATCTACGTCGGCAAGCAACGCGCCAACCACACGATGCGCCAGGAAGCGATCAACGATCTGCTGGTCGCGCACGCGCTCGCCGGCAGGCGCGTGCTGCGCCTGAAGGGCGGCGACCCCTTCGTCTTCGGTCGCGGCGGCGAGGAGATCGACACGCTGTCCGCCTGCGGCATCCCGTTCGAGGTCGTCCCCGGCATCACCGCGGCCCTGGGTGCCGCGGCGTACGCCGGCATTCCGCTCACGCATCGCGATCACGCGCAATCGTGCGTGTTCGTGACGGGGCACCTGAAGGACGGCAGCGTGGATCTCGACTGGCCCGCGTTGGCGCGGCCGCGGCAGACCATCGTCGTCTACATGGGGCTCCTGAGCCTGCGGACGATCTGCCGCAAGCTCGTCCAGCACGGCCTCGCACGCGACACCGGCGGCCGCCGTCGTCCAGCAGGGGACCACGCAGGCGCAGCGCGTCGTGACCGGAACGCTCGGGACATTGCCGGCGCGCGTCGCCAAGGCGAAACTCCACGCCCCCACGCTGATCATCGTCGGCAACGTCGTGCGACTGCGCGAGAAGCTCAACTGGTTCGCGCCGGAAGCGGCGAAGAAATAGGCGCTGGGGGCGTCCCGTTCGTCCCCTTCGCTCGCAGGGCGGCATGCATCGCGGGCGCGATGCCCGCAGGCAAGAACAATGTCGCGGCGCACCCCGGTGCGTCAACCCGGCGCGCGCGGCGTGCCGCCACCTTCCATCGACACGCGGTGCTCGACCGCGAACACCGCGGCTTCGACGCGAGAGGTCAGTCCCGAGCTTGGACAGGATGTGGCGCACGTGCAGCTTCACCGTGTCGTGGCTGATGTCGAGCGCCTGCGCGATCGCCTTGTTGCTCTTGCCGCTCGAGAGGTGCTGCAGGATCTCGCGCTCGCGCCCGGTCAACTGCCGAAGGTAGTCGTCGCGGGTCTTGCCCTCCTTGCCCGGCACCAGCAGATCGACCAGCTTGGCAGCCATCAGCGGCGCCACGACGATCTCGCCGCGGGCGATGCGGCGGATCGCATCGATCACGTCGTCGGGGTCCATGTCCTTCAGCAGGTAGCCGCGCACGCCGGCCCGGAAGGCGCGGGCGAGGTCATCCTTGAGGTCGCTCATCGTCAGGACGACAACCGGCGTGGCGATGCCTTCGGCGCGGACCCGCGCCAGCAGCGTGAAGCCGTCGACGGGTGCCATCCGCAGGTCCATTATGACGAGATCAGGCTGTCCTTCGCGCAGCAGCCGGACCGCCTCGTCGGCGTTGCCGGTGGTGCCGAACACCTTGATGCCGGCCCGCTGTTCCAGGAGCTCGGCGAGCCCGCGGCGACAGAGCCCGTGATCGTCGATCAGCACGACGCTGATGGGCTCGCTCAAAGCCCGCTCCCGGTTTCGGGTTCCATGGCGGGGAAGTATAACCGCACGCGTGTCCCCGCCCCCGGGGCGCTGTCCAGGATCAGCTCGCCGCCGAGACGCAGCGCCCGTTCGCGCATGATCGCGATGCCGTAGTGGCCGGACTCGGCGCGCTCGCCGCCGGATCGACGGTCATGCCGACGCCGTCGTCTTCGATCACGATCTCGTACCCGGCCCCTTTACGTTCCAGCGTGAGGCGCGCACGCCTGGCATTCGCGTGCTTGCAGACGTTGGCCAGGGCTTCCTGCACGATGTGGAAGACCTGGACCTCGCGTCCGACGGGCAGATCGAGCTCGCCGACGTGGTTCGCGAATTCGAGCACTACGCCGGTGCGGTCGAGGAAGGTCTCGGTCATCTCCTGCAGTGCGTGGAGCAGGCCTTGCGGATCCATCCGGCTTCGAAAATAGGTGATGAGCTCGCGCAGCCGTCGGTGCGCATTGGTGAGCGAGGTGTCGACGTCGTTCCAGTACTTGAACGCCCGCGCGCCGTCGCCGTCGCGAATCGCATCGCGCAGGAGGCTCATCCGCATGCGCATGTACGTGAGCCCCTGCGCCAGAGAGTCGTGCACCTCGTTTGCCATCATCTGGCGCTCGTTGGCCAGAGCGGTGCGCAGGACCTCGCGCTCGACACCTGCGAATTCGGGCGCCGCAGCGGAACCGGAAGCAGCGGCATCGCCGGCCGGCGGGCCTGGCCCGGCATCTGCCGCAGGTCCACCGCAGGAGTTCGGATGCGGATCTACCGGTATCCCGGCCGGCCGATTCCCCTGTTGCGGCTCCACCGGACCTCCTCAATGGGCTACGCCGAGGCGCCTGGCTGCCCGGAAGCCCGCCACGCCGTTGTCCTTCACAGAGAGCAGGAAATTATCGGCCCTGCCCGGACAACCCGCAAGCGACGACGCCCCTATCCCAACGGAGTATCCCCCTTCCCCCATTTTGGTAATGGACACACCGTGGCCAGTCTGGGGTAAATGACGGTACTCTGCGGTATTCGGGTGCCGTCGCCCCGGCCCCGTTTGTCCGCACGGCGCCTCGCACCCCGTCGCGACGCGATACCGGCCAGAAACCATGCCCCCGACGCCCCTCCACGATCCGCTCGCCACGCCACTGCCAGGGGCCACGACGGATATCCGCAATACGACGTGCTACATGTGTGCGTGCCGCTGCGGGATCCGGGTGCACGTGCGCAACGGCGAGGTCCGCTACATCGAGGGCAATCCCGATCATCCGCTCAACAACGGCGTGCTCTGCGCCAAGGGCAGCTCGGGAATCATGAAGCAGTATTCGCCGGCGCGCCTCGCCAAGCCGCTCAAGCGCAAGCCCGGCGCCGAACGCGGTGCGGGCGAATTCGAGGCGATAAGCTGGGACGAGGCGTTCCGGTTGCTCGAAGAGCGCCTCGGGCGGATCCGCGCGACCGACCCGAAGCAGTTCGCGCTCTTCACCGGCCGCGACCAGATGCAGGCGCTGACCGGCCTCTTCGCGCGCCAGTTCGGCACACCCAACTACGCGGCGCACGGCGGCTTCTGCTCGGTCAACATGGCGGCCGGGATGATCTACACGATCGGCGGGTCGTTCTGGGAGTTCGGCGGCCCCGACCTCGACCGCGCGAAGCTGTTCGTGATGATCGGCACCGCCGAGGACCATCATTCGAATCCGCTGAAGATCGCGATCTCGAAGTTCAAGCGCGACGGCGGGCGCTTTATCTCGATCAACCCGGTCCGTACCGGCTACTCGGCGATCGCCGACGAATGGGTCCCGATCCGGCCGGGCACCGACGGCGCGCTGCTGCTGGCCTTGATCCACGAGATCATCGCGCTCGGGCTCTACGACCGTGACTTCCTCGTC
The DNA here is from genome assembly GCA_963823215.1 of uncultured beta proteobacterium. Classification (GTDB taxonomy): domain Bacteria; phylum Pseudomonadota; class Gammaproteobacteria; order Burkholderiales; family Casimicrobiaceae; genus CAIWHR01. Next base: position 75,363 of record CAWGKT010000003.1, on the reverse strand, counting down.
CGCTACACCAACAGCGGGCAACTCGTGAACCTCGAGGCCGCGAGCGACGAGTTCGGCATGTTCATCCGCACCGAAGTGCCGGAGGAGGAAGGCTGCTTCGATCCGCAGAACAAGCTGTGGTGGGATCGCGCGACGAACCGGCCGGTGATCACGCACAGCGAGGGGGCCGATCCGTTCCTTCTCGGCGAGTTCGCGCTGTCCGACGGCACGGCGGTCAAGCCCGCGTTCCAGTTGCTGAAGGAGCGCGTCGACGACTGCACGCCGGAATGGGCGTCGGACATCACCGGCATTTCCGCGGACGCCATCCGCCGGCTCGCGCACGAGATGGGCGTCACCGCGCGCGACCAGAAGATCGAGTTGCCGATTCCCTGGACCGACGTGTGGGGCCACGAGCACGAGACGGTCACCGGCAACCCGGTGGCGTTCCACGCGATGCGCGGGCTCGCTGCGCACTCCAACGGCTTCCAGTCGATCCGCGCGCTCGCGATCCTGATGACGCTGCTGGGCACGATCGACCGGCCCGGCGGCTTCCGGCACAAGGCGCCGTTCCCGCGCCCGATCCCGCCCTGCGCGAAGACGCCGAACACGCCGCTTGCGATCAAGCCGAACCATCCGCTGGACGGCCTGGCCCTCGGCTGGCCCGCCGAGCCCGACGACCTCTTCGTCAACGACGACGGCACGCCGGTACGCATCGACAAGGCGTTCTCCTGGGAATACCCGCTGTCGGTGCACGGGATGATGCACAACGTCATCACCAACGCGTGGCGCGGCGACCCGTACCCGATCGACACGCTGCTGATCTTCATGGCGAACATGGCGTGGAACTCGACGATGAACACGTCCGCAGTCCGCAAGATGCTGAACGACAAGCGGGAAGATGGCGAATACAAGATCCCGTTCCTCGTCGTCTGCGACGCGTTCCAGTCGGAGACGACCGCGTTCGCCGACCTCGTGCTGCCCGACACCACGTACCTCGAGCGCCACGACGTGATGTCGATGCTCGACCGGCCGATCTCCGAGTTCGACGGGCCCGCCGATTCGGTGCGCATACCCGTCGTGCCGCCCAAGGGCGAGTGCAAGCCGTTCCAGGAGGTGCTGATCGAGCTCGCCTCGCAGGCTGAAGCTTCCCGCATTCGTGCGGCCCGACGGCACGCGCAAGTTCCGCGACTATCCCGATTTCATCGTCAACTACGAAACCGACCCGGGCTCGGGCATCGGCTTCCTTTCGGGGTGGCGCGGCAAGGACGGCGACAAGTTCATGCGCGGCGAGCCCAACCCGAAACAGTGGGAGATGTACGCGGCCAACAACTGCGTCTATCACCACAAGCTGCCGCCGTCCTACCGGTACATGCGCAACTGGAACAAGGGCTACCTCGAGTGGTCGCAGAGGAACCGCATACAGCGCTACGCCGAGCCGATCCTGATCCACGTCTATTCCGAGGTGCTGCAGAAGTTCCGGCTCGCGGCGCAGGGCAAGGGCATCTCGCGCAAGCCGCCCGAGCACCTGAAGGCGCGCATCGCCGAATTCTTCGACCCGCTGCCCTTCTACTACGAGCCGCTCGAGGCGCAGCAGACGGATCGCGCCGCCTACCCGCTGCGCGCGATCACCCAGCGGCCGATGGCGATGTACCACGCATGGGACTCGCAGAACGCGTGGCTGCGCCAGATCCACGCGCACAACCACCTGTTCGTCAATCCGGGCGTCGCGCGCACGGCCGGCATCGAGGACGGCGGCTGGATGTGGGTCGAATCGCCCTGGGGCAAGGTGCGCTGCATGTGCAGTTATTCCGAGGCCGTCGAGCCCGGCACGGTCTGGACCTGGAATGCGATCGGCAAGGCCCCGGGCGCGTGGAATCTCGCGCCTGACGCCAACGAGTCGCAGCGCGGGTTCCTGCTCAATCACCTGATCGCCGACGAATTGCCGGGCGCCGGCGGCGCTCGCATTTCGAACTCGGATCCGATCACCGGACAGGCGGCGTGGTACGACGTGCGCGTGCGGATCCTTCCGGCGGGCGCCGACGAGCCGAAGACCACGTGGCCGCAGTTCGACGCTGTGCCAGCCGCGCCGGGGACGGCGGCGACGCGGCCGCGCTGGCTGGCGTACTTCGCCGGACGGGGCGCATGGAAATGAACTGCCGTGGCTGTTTGGAACCTGCACGATGACCCAGCTCGCGGATGTGGCAGGGAGCTCGCGGTGACCCAGCTCGCGTTGGTCATCGATCTCAACGTCTGCGTCGGCTGCCACGCCTGCGTGACGAGTTGCAAGCAGTGGAACACGTCGGGCTCGGCGGGCCCGCTCGCCGATTTCAATCCGTACGACCGTGACCCGACCGGCACCTTCTTCAACCGCGTGCAGACGTTCGAGGTCGGCGAGTATCCGGACACGCAGACGGTGCACTTCCCGAAATCGTGTCTCCACTGCGAAGATCCGCCCTGCGTGCCAGTGTGCCCGACCGGCGCCAGCTACAAGCGGGCCGAGGACGGCATCGTGCTCGTGGACTTCGACAAGTGCATCGGCTGCAAGTATTGCGCGTGGGCGTGTCCCTACGGCGTGCGCGAGCTGGACGAGGAACGCAAGGTGATGACCAAGTGCACGCTGTGCGTGGACCGCATCACCGACGACGCGCTGCCCGAGCGCGAGCGCAAGCCCGCGTGCGTGCTTGCCTGTCCGACCAATGCCCGCCTGTTCGGCGACATCCACGACCCCGACTCGGTTGTCTCGGTCGCCATCCGCGAGAGCGCCGGTTACGCGCTGATGCCGGAATGGGGCACGCACCCGGCGAACCACTACCTGCCGCGGCGCAAGACCGGGCGGCACATCCACGCCGACGAGCTCGAGCGCGCCGACAATCCGCTCAAGGTCGACGGCCTGCTGCCGAAACCGGCGAAGTCCGAGCCTTCGCTCGACGACGTCATGTCCTGGTGATGAAGGGCCCCCACGCTCACTGCGTTCGCTGCCCCCCGAGGGGGCAGTCAGCGCCCTTCGGGCGGCCGGGCGGGCGCTGAGGCAGCGACTCGATGCATCCCCAGTTCTCCGTCCTTTTCCTCACGACGCTGATCGGCGCCGGCCAGGGCCTGTTCGTCGCGCTCGTCGCCGTGGAGGCCGGGGCGCTGTTTGAACTCCTGCCGTCGCCGCATCGGCCCTGGTTCTATTTCTACGGCAGCCTGACCGCGTTCCTGTTCACCGGCGCCGGGCTGCTCGCGTCGTTCTTCCATCTCGGCCGGCCGGAGCGGGCGTGGCGGTCGGCGGCGCGGTGGCGCACGTCCTGGCTCTCGCGCGAGGTGATCGTGCTGCCCGCCTTCATGGGCACGACGCTGCTCTACGCAGTCGTGCACTTCCTGCATCTCGGGGAAGCCCTCGCCACGCTGCCTTCCGGCGCCGTCATCGACGCGACGCTGATCGTCGGACTCGCCGGCGTCGTGCTCGCCTTCGCGCTCTTCGTCTGCACGGGCATGATCTACGCGTGCCTTCCGTTCCTGCGCGAGTGGGCGACGCCGCTCACGGTCGTCAACTTCGTGCTGCTGGGGTGCGCGTCCGGGTTCGCGCTCGCCGCCGCCTACGCGACGTCGGCCGCGCCGGCGCTCGTCCGATTCTTCGCGACGGGAGCGCTCATTCTCACCTTGCTCGGATTCGCCGGCCGCGTCGCGGCGCTTGTCCGCAACGCCGGGCTGCGTCCGAAATCCACGCTGCAGACAGCCATCGGCATCAAGCATCCGCGAATCGTCCAGAAGGCGCAGGGGTTCATGGGTGGCTCGTTCAATACCCGCGAATTCTTTCACGGCCGCAGCGCGGCGCTCGTCCGGTCGATCAAGTGGTTCTTCCTGGCAGCCGGGTTCGCGCTGCCCGCGCTGCTCCTCGTGGCGGGGCTGGCGGGCGCGCCGAAGGCAGCGCTCATCGGCGCGTTCGCCGTGCAGTACGTCGGCCTCCTCGCGGAGCGCTGGTACTTCTTCGCGCAGTCCAACCACCCGCAGAATCTCTACTATCAGTCGATCGCGTGAATCCGCAATGCCGAACGCCCTCCGCAACCTGATCGCCATTGATTATAATGATATGTGGTCCAGGAATAATGGCTCCGCCTGACATCGCCCGTCGACGTTGCGCACTGGCCCTTTGCACATGCCAACGTCCGTGAACCTGCCGCTCGTCAGCCCCCACGGTGGTGTCGGCTTGCGCCCGTTGCTGCTCGAGGGCGAGGCCCGGCGCGCCGAGCAACGCCGCGCGGCGGCGCTGCCGCGGCTCACCGTCAGCTCGCGCGAAAAGGGCGACATCATCATGCTGGGCATCGGCGGGTTCACGCCGCTTCCGGGCTTCATGTCGCACGCCGACTGGCAGGGCGTCTGCGACGGGATGCGCACGGCGAGCGGCCTGTTCTGGCCGATACCGATCACGCTGTCGGCGGACACCGCGCACGCCGCCTCGATCAACATCGGCGGGGACATCGCGCTCGTCGATCCGGACAGCGGCGAATTGCTGGCGACGATGCTGGTCACCGAGAAATACACGATCGACAAGGCGCACGAATGCGCGAACGTGTTTCGCACAACCGACCCCGCGCATCCCGGCGTCAAGCTCGTGCTGGAGCAAGGCGAGGTCAACCTCGCGGGCACGGTCCGCGTGCTGTCGACGGGCGGGTTCGCCGAAAAATACGGCAACCTCTTCATGACGCCGGCCCAGACGCGGGCACTGTTTACCACGCTCGGCTGGTCGAAGGTCGCGGCATTCCAGACCCGCAATCCGATGCACCGTTCGCACGAGTACCTCGCCAAGGTCGCGATCGAGGTCTGCGACGGCGTGCTGATCCACTCGCTGCTGGGCGCGCTCAAGCCCGGCGACATCCCGGCCGAGATCCGGACCAGGACGATCGCAGTGCTCGCCGAGAAGTACTTCGTGCAAAAGACGGTGGTCCAGGCGGGCTATCCGCTCGACATGCGCTACGCCGGCCCGCGCGAGGCCCTGCTGCACGCTCTGTTCCGGCAGAACTACGGCTGCTCGCACCAGATCGTCGGTCGGGACCACGCCGGCGTCGGCAGCTACTACGGCCCGTTCGACGCGCACCACATCTTCGACGAGATCCCGCGGGACGCGCTGCAGACGGTGCCGCTCAAGATCGACGTGGCGTTCTGGTGCTACGCCTGCGGCGGCATGGCATCCGGCCGCACCTGCCCGCACCCCGACGCCGACCGCCTCCAGGTGTCCGGAACCCAGTTGCGCAAGTGGCTGGCCGAGGGCGCCGACGTGCCCCCCGAGTTCAGCCGGCCCGAGGTGCTCACGATCCTGCGCGAGTATTACGCGGCACTGGACGTCGCACGCAAGCCTGCGGGGACGTCCGCGACTCAACCCGCACGCTGAGCGGTCCGGTAAGAACTTCCGACGCGGCACGCCTAGGCGTGCGCGCTTTCCGCCCCGGCGACCGGCATCGTACCGAGATTCTGCTTCGCGAACTCGACGAAGCTGCTCACCATTGTCGAATGGATCCGTTCCTTGGGGTAGACGACCGACATGCTCCGGACGAGCCGCGGCATGAGCGGGACCTGCACCAGCTGCCCGAGACGTATCTCGTTGGCCACGGTCGCGCGTGACATGATGGCGAACCCCAACCCGGTGGCGACCAGCCGCTTCAGCGCCTCCGGGCTGCCGAGCTCCATCTCCCGCTGCAGCGTGTCGGGGGCGATTCCTGCCATCTGCAGGTAGTGGTCGATGACCTCGCGCGTACCCGAACCCAGTTCGCGGCTGATGTTGGCGTAGCGCATCAGCGACTCGGGCGTCGCGGATTCGAGCTTCGCCAGCGGATGCGAAGGCGCGCAGGTGACCAGCAGCTCATCCTCGCAGCAGACGGCGGTCACGAGCACGGGCAAATGCGAGTCGCCCTCGATGAAGCCGACGTCGAGGCTGCGCTCGGCGACGCGGCTCTGCACCGCGTCCGAGTTGGCCACGAAGAGCCGTGGCACGACGGATGGAAAGCGCGCCTTGTAGGCGCCAAGCACAGGCGGCAGCAGGTAATCGGCAATGGTGGTGCTGGCGCCGATGAGCAGCGGACCTCCGAGTTGGCCGCTCATCTCGTGCAGGCGCGTGTCGAGCTCGGCCGAGACCTCGAGGATGCGCTCGGCGTACTCCAAGGCCAGATTGCCTGCGGCCGTGAGCGAGATGCGCCCGTGCCCGCGATCGAACAGGCGCGTGTTGAAGTGCTCCTCAAGCTGGCGAATCTGGAACGTGACCGCGGGCTGCGTCATGAAGAGCGCCTCGGCCGCCTTGGTGAAGGACAGGTGTTTTGCGACCGCGTGGAATACCTGGAGACGGCGATCCGCCATCGATCCATCCGGAGGTTGACTGGGTGCCTTCCATTGAAGCACAAAGCCGGCCGGTCATAAAGAACCCGCACAGGTGCGCTTATGACCCACGGAACGCCGATGGAATCATTGGTGCGTGCGACATCCCCGGGGGTCCGGTCCCAGGCTGACGCTGGGCCGGTGGCCGCGATATCGGCCGCGAACGCGAGGGGCTCCGGGTAGAGCGCGGTCAGTCGATGATGTGGTGGACCGGCGCCTTCTCCAATTCCCACTTGCCCGTATGCCGATCGTAGCGGGACAACGTGAAGCAATGCCAGTTGCGCCCGCGGAGCGCCCGAAGGGCGAATGCCGTTGTGCGCAGCACGAAGATACCCGAATGAGCCAGCCGCGTGCTGAATCCGCGCCAGCCGACGTTGCGTTCCCCGGCAGTCCGGTGCTGCCGCAAACGTTCGACGAGGACAAGACGATCCGCCGACCGCCCCCACTTTCCCGCCGTCAATGGTAGATTCCCGCAGACGTCGACACGAAACCGGGGCCGACGCCGCACCTGCCGTCGGCCGGGCTCCCCATTGGACGCACGACGTCGCGTCCGCGGCCTTCGGCTCGCCGCCCAATGTTGTCCCATTGCCGGAGGTCCCCCAATGCCGCGGCACAAAGCATTCGTTGGCGCCCTCCTCTGCCTTGCCGCTGCGGCAATCGCGGCCGTCGTGGAAACCGGTGCATCGGGGTTTCTCTCCACGCACGAGGTGACGGTGAGCGCCACGCCCGCCGACGCATACAAGGCACTCGTCACCGAAGTCGGCCGCTGGTGGAACCCGGCGCACACCTGTTCGGGCGACGCGGCAAACCTGTCCATCGATGCACAACCGGGCGGCTGCTTCTGCGAGAGGCTGCCGAATGGCGGCCGTGTGCAGCACCTGAGCGTTGCCCACACGTCCCCGGGTCAGGTCCTCCGGCTGACCGGCGCGCTGGGACCCCTGCAGGGCTCGGGCGTTGCCGGAAGCATGACGTGGAAGTTCACGCCCGGACGCGTGGCAACGAGGATCGAAATTTCCTACAGCGTAGGGGGCTACTTGCATGGGGGCTTCGAGAAGATGGCGCCTGCGGTCGATTTCGTCGTGGGCGAGCAATTGAACCGGCTGCGGACGTTCATTGAAACCGGAAAGCCGGAAGCGCCGAAGTAGCGGCGGGGCCCGGATGTGTCCCGACGGTTCGAAAGGCACCGATGCGTAGGGTTGCCGTCACGTTCACCTTTCTCGCGTTGGTCTACCCGGTCGTCGCATTCGTCGCAGGTGGAGAGATCGGCATCGCCGGCCCGCTGACCGTCGCTCCGGTCGCCGCACTCGCGACGCTCCTGCTCGGCGTGCCCGCGTTCGTGTTCTGCTATCGGCGCGGGTGGCTCGAATGGTGGCAAATGGTACTGGTCGGCGCCCTCGTCGGGCTCGTTTGCGCGTTGCCGTTCGCCGTCGGCGGTATCGTGCTGGCCGCGGCGCTGGCGCCGGCCTTCTTTGCGCTCTGCCTGCTGCTTGGCCTGCTTTTCTGGTTGCTCGCCCTCTGGCGGAACAACCGGCTGGTCCGCCGTCCGGCGGATGCTCGCGGCGACGGAACAGGACAATAGGTGGCGACATGAAATGGTCGGTGCTCGATCAGTCTCCCGCGGCACGGGGCCACCCGCAGGATGCAGCCATCCGCGACTCGCTTGCACTGGCGCGCCGGTGTGACGCGCTGGGCTACCACCGCTACTGGGTGTCCGAGCACCACAACAGCGCCAGCATCGTCGGCACGGCACCGGAGGTCCTGATGGCCGCCATCGCCGCGACCACCCGGCGCATTCGCGTCGGCAGCGCCGGCGTGATGCTGCCGCATTACTCGGCGCTCAAGGTGGCCGAGCAGTTCCGGGTGCTGGAGGGCATCGCCCCGGGCAGGATCGACCTGGGCGTGGGCCGCGCGCCGGGCTCGGACCGGCTGACCGCCTTCGCGTTGAATCCTCACGCGAATGCCGCCGACGATTTCCCGCGGCAGGTGCAGGAGCTGCAATGCTGGGTCGCGGGCGTTCCTTTGCCGGAAGACCATCCGTTTCGAAACATCGCGGCGCACCCGCTGGGACCGACCAGCCCGGAGATCTGGATACTTGGCAGTTCGGACTATGGCGCGCGACTCGCCGCGCATTTCGGCCTGCCCTATGCGTTCGCCTATTTCTTCAGCGACGGCCGGGGCGTGGACGAGGCACTGGCGCTCTACCGGCAGAACTATCGCCCGAGCGCGCGCTATCCCGTGCCGATCGCGACGATCTGCGTCTGGGCACTCGCCGCGGACACGGACGCCGAGGCGCGACGGCTGCTGATGACGCGGGAATTCTGGCGCGTCGGCTTCGAGCAGGGACTGCGCAATCCGCTGGTGTCCCCCGAGCAGGCCGCCGCACATCCGTATACAGAATCCGAGCGTGCGCTCATCGCAGCGTTGCGCCGGAAGTCGCTGGTCGGCAACGCGAAAGACGTGGCTGGCAGGCTGCATGAGCTGGCGCAGCGCCTCGAGCTGCAGGAAATCGTCATCAACACCTGGACCTACGACCCGGCCGCGCGGCGTCGCTCCTATGAGCTGCTCGCTGCGGAGTTCGGGCTCGCGCCTGTCGGGCACTGTTCCTCGCCGGCGACCTCAAGCGATCGCCTGCCGACTGCGACGAGGTGATCAAGCGCATTCCGAATCACTTTGGCACGCTCGCGGGCTACGGCCAGATCTCAGACGGGGCCGCTACCGTTTTGGTGCATCGCGCAGTTCGCGCCGCAGGATCTTTCCGATGGGGCTCTTCGGCAGGCTGTCGCGAAACTCGACGTGGCGCGGCATCTTGTAGCCGGTGAGCTGGGTCCTGCAGTGCACGATCACTGCTTCCGTCGTGAGACCCGGATCCTTCCTTACGACCACCACCTTCACCGCCTCCCCGGATTTCTCGTCGGGCACGCCCACGGCTCCGCATTCGAGCACGCCGGCATGCGCTGCCACCACGCTCTCGATCTCGTTCGGATAGACGTTGAAGCCGGAGACCAGGATCATGTCCTTCTTGCGGTCCGTGATCGTGAAATAGCCGTCGGCATCAAGATGACCGATGTCGCCGGTCTTCAACCAGCCCTCCTGCAGCACCTTGGCAGTCTCCGCGGAATTGCTCCAGTAGCCCTTCATCACCTGCGGGCCGCGGACGCAAATCTCGCCAGTGTGCTGTTCGATGTCGCCTTCGCCGGTCCATGCCGGCAACTCGTTGAAACAGTCGTCACGGATCGACACCTCAGTGGAAGGGATGGGCAGCCCGATGGAGCCGTTCCAGGGCGCCTTCAGAGGAACGCAGCAGACGCCCGGCGAAGTCTCGGTCAACCCGTATGCTTCCGTAATGGGAAGCCCGGTTACTTGCTGCCAACGCTCGGCCACCGGTTTTTGCACCGCCGCGCCGCCGCCGATCACCACCTTCAGCGGCGAAAAATCGAGTCGATCGAACCCAGACGTGTTCAGGAGTCCGTTGAACAGCGTGTTGACACCGGTCATGACGCTCCACTTCCAATGCCCGAGTTCCTTTACGAAGCCCGGCATGTCACGCGGGTTGGTGATGAGCACGGTCAGGCTGCCCCACTTCATGAACGACAGCGTCGAGGTCAGGCAGAAGATGTGGTACATCGGCAACGGCGCAATGACGATTTCAGCGCCTTCCTTGAAGGAGGCCGAGATCCAGACGCCGGTCTGCTCCAGGTTGGCCAGGATGTTGCGGTGGGTGAGCATCGCACCCTTCGAGACGCCGGTGGTACCGCCCGTGTACTGCAGGAACGCGATGTCTTCGCGCGCAACTTCCACCGGCTCGAACGGCGCCTTCGCGCCACGCGCGAGTGCCGCGCGCCAGGTCATGACGCCGTCGATGCGCCAATCGGGCACCAGCTTCTTCACCTTCTTGATCACGAAGTTGACGAGCCAGCGCTTCGGGAGCGGCAGCATGTCGCCGACCTGGGTGGCGATCACGTGCCTGACCGGCGTCTTCCCGAGGACCTGTTGCAGGACGCCCGCGAAGTTCTCGACGATGACGATGACCTTCGCCCCCGAGTCCTGCAACTGATGCTCCAGCTCGCGCGGCGTGTACAGCGGGTTGACGTTGACGACCGTCATGCCGGCACGCAGGATGCCGAACAGCGCCACCGGATACTGCAGCAGGTTCGGCGACATGATGGCGACGCGATCGCCCCTGGCCACGCCCGGCAATCCCTGCAGGAACGCGGCGAAATCGCGTGACAGGCGCGCGAGCTCCGCATAGCTGATCGTGCGGCCGAGGTTGTGATAGGCCGGCCTGTCGGCGAATTTGCGAAACGTCTTCTCGAGCATGTCCGGGATGGACGCGAACAGGTCGGGGTCGATCTCGGCCGGCATGCCGACCGGATAGTTCTTGAGCCAGATTCTGTTCGTCATGGTCCTCCCCGGTTGCCGCCCTTTTTCCGCCGCAGTTGTAATTGGCTGGCACACGGATGAACCGCGGCCCGACGTTGCCGTGCAGGATGGCCGCGCGACATGTCAGGTCGGCACAGGGTTTCCGGCCACGCCTGCTTCGTCCATCGCCTTGCGGATCACCAGCAGCAATGCCGGCGGCGGCGAGATCAGCGTCAGCGCCGCTTCGCGGCCCCGTGCCGACATCTTCCGTCCCGTCTTCTTCAGGATGTCGACGAACTTCGCCTCGTCGTAGCCGGCGTGCTTCGCGACAAAGTCCTCGAGGTAGCTCTCGAGGAACACGAGATCGACGACGTCCTCCAGCGCCTGCGCTTCGGCATCGGTCTTCAGCGCCTCCTTGCGGATCAGCGAGCCCACGCGTGCGATCGTCGCGTCGTCGTAGCCGGCGTCGCGCAGGATCGTGCCTGCGAGCTCGGCGTGGAAGTCACGCAGGCGCAGGCGCCACTGCTGGTAGCCGGCGCGCGTCATCGGGTAGTCGGCGCGCGGGATCTTCCAGCGCTGGATATGCTGGCAGCGCGCGGCGAGGCGCAGCGGCTCGGTTGCCTGTGGCGCGAAGCGGGCGAGCATGGCAGTCATGCGCTCGGCGTAGAGCAGCTCCTTCGGCCGCACTCCGCCGCCGTCCGATTCCCGGTTCGGATCCTCGCCGTTCGCCGCGTCGAAGCGAGCGATTGCCCGGGCAAAACGCGCGCGGTCGGCGCCCGTCATGCCTGCCCAACCGTCGCGGGGCCGGCCGCGCTGCGAACGACTGCCACCGCTGCCGGTCCGGTCACTTGGCCTTGCGGTCGACAGCGCCCTGAGCCGCTTCAGATCGGCCGGCTCCAGCTGATCGCATTGCTTGCGCCAGGTGTGGATCGTCTGCTCGCTGACTCTTGCTCGTCATGGCGGTCTCGACAACCGAGGTTCGATCCGCCTCGCGGAGGATCGCGACTATCTGCTCGTCGGTGAATCGGCTCTTCCTCATCGGCTCTTTCTTTGCGTCGGAGAGCCATCTTTCAAGAAATCAACCGTTCGAAAAAGTCGGGTCGGTCAGTCCCGCTATTCCTGTTTGCTGACCTGCGGCTGGTCGTCCCCAATGTCCTTCACGTAACGGACCGCGGCCTTGGCGGCGATCCGTCCTTCGGTTAAGGACACTGACGAGAACTTGTGCGCGCTGCGACCGATAGTATCACCGGCGCCGAACAGCCCGTCGACCCTCATCATTCGGTCGTATTCCCACTGCTATTCGGCGGGGGCATGGTCTTCCGGTCCGCTCGCCCAGCCGCCGGAGCACGTGGCGGGCGAGCTCATTGCGTAGGGCTCCTAGGTCGTCAGCTCGGGGCTGATGTGCCTGGGGTCGATTTGCTGCGAAGTACACACCACCCACCATCGCAGAACGTGAACCAAGCAATCGCCGCTGATGCAATCCCCTTTATCGGTTCGCATCCAAACCGCGCGATCCGGCTCGTCAATACTACGGCATTACCCCTACGGCCGTTTCGGTGTCTTGTATTCGACTTCCTTCTGGAACGGTTTCCAGACAGTTTCGTAACCAACGAATCCCTTTTCGTTTGGCGCCATCTGGCGCGTTGTAAAAAAACGCGTATGGCCGTCAGGAACCTTGGTCGTGGGCTTTTGTTCGCTCATGAGTCGCCTTTCTTGCCGTGAAGTCAGGATTGTAAGTGCAAGTAACTAAAGCCGAAATTTGTCCGATGCCATTTAGCACAGCTGCTCAGACAGGTCTCATGAGTGACGGGTCGATATCCGCGTTCGCAATGATCGCCCCGCCCACTCTTGTCTCTTCATCAGTTGCGTCGCGCACGGTGAGTATCTCGAGCGTAAAGACGACCTCTCTGCCGCAAAGCGGATTGTTGCCGTCGACCGTCAGTTTCTCGTCGTCCATCCACGTCACGATAAAGCTGCGGGTCTGGCCCTTGTCGTTTTCCATGAGGATGGAGCCGCCGACTTGCTGATACTCCTCGGGGACATTCTCGATGTGATCGGTAAAAACCAGCGACTCGTCTCTGGGACCGAAGATCTGATTGCCATCGATTGGCACCTCGATCACGTCGCCAACGGACCTGCCCTCCAGCTGCTTATGGACGGAAGGGGCCAGAATTTCATTGTGTCCGTGAACATAGCCCAACGGGAAATCGACCCTGGTGAGGACATGCCTCGACTTCTTGTCGGTCACCTTGTAGGTCAGTTCGACAAACTTGCCGTCTTGGATGGTTTCACCCATGTGAAATCCGAACGACCTGCTCAGAAGATGGATGCGCCAAAGATCTTGACCTCTCCGCTTTCATGGCCGAGGACAAGTCGGCCAAGCCATTCGCCTTGTTTCTTGGTGCTCCGCTGCCGGTAAAGAACCGTCACATGTTCGCCCCGGCGGATGATGCCAAGCGAGTCGACGTCTTCAGACAGGCTTCTCGCCAGTTCACTGTTTGCGAACTGGTGGCCCGCCACGACTTGATCCATGGCAAGCGCCAGGGAACTGGAGAAGTTCTTTACGAACTCCCCGTATTTGCCTTCGTTCGAATGTCTGACGAGGTCGCGCCACAGGGGGTCGGCAATGGCCCGAATCTCTTCATCGCTTTTTTCGATGATGTTCACGCGCGGCTATCTGCGGCAGGAACAGACCAGCTTCATAGGGCTCACAACCGACGACGCGCCGGTTTCTCTTGCGCCAGGCAGACGGTCAACGTGAGCCTATCGCTGGAGATATTGCTACTCGTCATCCGCAACCAGGTGATAACAAGGCGCCTTCTCCATCGTGTATTCGCCGGTTTGCGGATCGCGACGCGAAACAGTCAGCACGTGCCAGTTTTCATCGTCCACCTTCATGGCGTCGCCTCGGTAGTAGTAACCCGGCCAACGGGTTTCCTTGCGGAACAGCGTGTGCTGCGTGACGCACTCTGCAGCGCGATGACGATGCTTCAATTCCCACGCACGCAGCAATTCGTGAATATCCTCAGCGGCCAATTTCTCAAGGTCTTCCTCCATGATCGCGAGCTTCTTGAGACCGATACTCAAGAGCTTCTCGTTGGTCATGTAGTTGACGGTAACTCCGCCGCAATACTCGTCCATCAGCTTCTGCAGACGGTCCAGACCCTGCTTGGGATTGATGTAGTGCGGATTGACGGAGCCCGCCACGATCGCATTGCGGTAGGTCTTGTAGTGCTCCAGGGGCTTGTAGATCTCCTTCCTGCGGCGGTTGATCTGCTCATCGGATACGACAATGCCTTCGGCCTTTCCGTCGTCGATGTATTTGCAGGCGGCCTTCGCGGCGAGACGACCTTCGGTGAACGAGCCGGATGAGAAGGCGTGCGGCGTGCCGCCGACCGCGTCACCGGCGCCGAACAGACCTTCGATCGTCGTCATGCGGTTGTAGCCCCAGAAATACTCGGGAGGGGAGACGTCCTCGGGACCCGAGCACCAGGCACCCGAGCCGGTCGCGTGGGAGCCCATTACGTAGGGCTCGGATGTGGTCAGCTCGGGATTCTCGTTCTTGGGATCCACATCGGTGGCGGCCCACAGAACCGCCTGGCCGATGGTCATGCCGAGGAAATTCTCCCAGCCGACCTCTTCCAGATGGGGATCCTGGAAGGCGCGCATGGTCACCATGTGAATGGGACCGCGGCCGGCATTTACTTCGCTGATCAATGCATGATTACGCAAACAGGTCGGGATTGGCCGATGGGTCAAGTGCGAAGCTTCCGGATCGAGATATTCCTTGCCGACCATCTTTTGCAGTTCGGGGAACCACTTGGATTCGTACTCTTCGCCCAGACCGTTTTGCGTATAGGTCTTCAGGTGCAGGAAGTAGGCGCCGACCGGGCCATAGCCATCCTTGAAACGCGCCAGCACGATGCGATTTTCCATCTGTGTCATTTTGGCGCCGGCGTCGATCATGAGCCCGTAGGCAGACGCGGACGACCAGGGCGCATACCACGTGCGGCCGGAGCCTTCGCCCACGGAACGCGGTTTGAAGATGTTGGAGGCGCCGCCTGCGCCGCAGATCACGGTCTTGGACTTGAAAACGTGGTAGTTGCCAGTGCGGACGTTGAAGCCAACAGCACCGGCAATCCGGTTCTCCTTGCCGTCGTCCATCAGCAGGTGGGTGACGCAGATGCGGTTAAAGACCTTGTCCGCCGATTTCTTGGCGGCCTCGGCCACGATGGGCTTGTAGGACTCGCCGTGAATCATGATCTGCCACCGCCCTTCACGCAGATAGCGCCCGGTTTTCGGGTCCTTCATGATGGGCAGGCCCCACTCTTCGAACTGATGCACCGTGGAGTCAACGTGACGGGCCATATCGAACAGCAGGTCTTCCCGCACCATCCCCATCAGGTCGATTCGAGCGTAGCGGACATGGTCCTCTGGCTTGTTTTCGCCCCAGCGGGTGCCCATGTAGCAGTTGATAGCGTACAGACCCTGGGCGACCGCACCGGAACGATCGATATTGGCCTTCTCGGCAATGACGATCTTCTTGTCCTGTCCCCAGAATCTGGCCTCCCATGCGGCACCGGTGCCGCCAAGGCCTGCACCGACGACCAGAATATCGATGCCGTCTTCGACGATCGTTTCGTAAGCCATCAGTAATACACACCTTTCTTCATCTTGAGACCAGCGGACTGAAGCGTATGCAAAGCGCCGTCGTCCATGCGGATATATTTCGGCTCGCTGTACAACAGATGTCCGTCGCGCATTTCTTTGCTGGGTCCGGGAACATCCGCGAGCTTGGGGATGGCCGTCCCCCAGGGCTTGGTGGTGATGGGTGACAGGAAGTTCTTTTCCGTACCGTTGCGGAACTTGATCCTCCAGGCGATCGTGCCTTTCTCCTCGTCGCGGTGGACACGAACGCTGTGACCGAGCGGGGCAAAGTCGGCATATCCGCGCACATCGATCGCGTGCTGCGGGCAAGCCTTGACGCAGGAGTAGCACTCCCAGCACATGTTGGGCTCGATGTTGTAGGCGCGACGATAGGTCGTGTCGATGTGCATGATGTCCGACGGACAGATGTCGACGCAATGTCCGCATCCGTCGCACCTTGTCATATAGACGAAGGTAGGCATTGTTCCGGTTCCTTATCTAGTCCAGCAGAACTTGCGGGTTGCTTCTCAATTCAATAGTGGCGGGGCGCTTCGCGCTTGATGCCGAGCCCCATGTTCATCGGAGCGTCGCGCAACAGTTCCATGGAGTGTTTTTGCCGTTGCTCGGGATCGGAACGGGTCTGCGTCGGCAAATTCTCGGCCGAACCATCGGCCTCGGATACTCTTTTCTCGAAGGCCGCCGCGGGCTTGAAGAACATGTGGGCGAACTTGGACCAGGGCACGCCCGCGAACAACACCGTCGTGGCCAGGATGTACAGGCTGAAGAACACGCCGGCCCCGGCGACGCCCCGCGCCTGCAGGTAGGCCCAGATCAGGCCTAGCGTCGCACTGGCGAGCAGCGAGAGGATGAACAGGTCCGCGCGCACGAGGCGAAACGGCGAGTGGCCCTCGGCAGCGACATCGACGCGGATGAAGAACCAGAACCAGTAGCCGCCGACGCAGATCATCATGCCGCCGATCCACCACAGCAGCGGCAGGATGCCGGGCGCGGGTGTCGCGGGTGTCGGGTAGCCGAATATCAGGATGGCGGTGGCGACAACGTAGATCACGAATCCGTACATCCCCAACAGGTGGGCGACGCGGCGCCGCGGGTTGCAGAATTCTCCGGAGGTGAGGACGTCGACCACGCCGGTCTTGACTGCGATCGACACCAGTTCGCCGCCGCCGAGCGGCTTGGCGCCCTTGGCTTTCGACCTGCGCCAGTTCTCGAAGAAGTACCTGGCGCTTCCCTTCTGCACGACGTCAAACAGCGTCCCCGCCACAACCATGACGATCATGACGACGACATAGGCCTGCATGACGGCAGGCGGAATGGACGCCGAGAGCTCGGCGAACGGATTGCTGGCGAACATCATTTCCTCCCTCGACCGAGAACGGGGCTCGTGCGCGCGGCCCACATGGCGGAGCTCATCTGGGCTCGTCGCATTCGATTCTACAGGGGGCTCCCACGTCGGCCGACAAAAAAAAGCTATGGCGCCATAGATTGGATGAATTCCGTCATGACAAGAATGCAGCGGCCCGGATTCGATGCGTTGCCGGGAGCCAATGCGCGTGGCGCCGCAGACCGAAACCCCGCGCGGCCGGACCCTCGATCCTTCGCACGGGTGTTCGTCGACGTGCCTAGAGTCGCTGGATGTCGAATCGCATCGACTCGAGGTCGCCGAGAATCCACGTCGCGGGCGCCGCCAGTGCTGCCACAGTGCCGGGGTTGACCAGCCAGGTTCTTCCGCCCTTGACGTTGGCCACCTGCTCGACGCCAGCACAGTGCGAATGGCCGCAGCACACGAGGTCCCAATCGCCGGTGCAGGCCATCGCATGGCCGTAGTCGGGATAGTGCACCACAAAAATCCTGCGCCGGCCCAGTTCGATGCGCGCGTCGACACCGTGATACTGCAGCAATCCGCCGCTGTCGCGTGCCAGCCTGTGCAGCATGACCGAATCGCCCAGGTTGTTGCCGTGAATCACGTGCAGGGGCAACCCGGCGCTCATCGCCGGCCGCAGGGTCTGCGCCCCGATGAGATCGCCGCAATGGATCACTGCTGCCGCACCCTGCGCGGCCGCTTCGCGGACCGCATCGGCAAGCGCGTCGGCGCGGTCATGGCTGTCGGAGATGATACAGATCTTCATGTGCCGATCATTGGTCAGAGGCAGCGTCCATGCAGGCGTCATCTCGGCAGGCTGAAGCGCCGCGGGACAACGGCATCGGGGATCCCGACAACGCCGACCGATGGACTGTAACAGCCACTAGGCGTCTGCCGCTCCTGCCATTTCGTCCCCGATCAGCGGCGCGAGTTCGGGCGGCGCGTGTCTCACGCGTCAACGTCGCCGCGCGCCCGCACGCCGACATCTTCTTTGCCATCTTCGCCGGGATGTCTCTGAACTTCGCGATGTCGTACCGGTCGTGCGTCGCGACAAAGCCAGCGAGATAGCTCTCCAGGAACACAAGGTCGACGAGGTCTTCCAGCATCTGCGCCTCGGCGTCGGTTTTCAGCGCCTCCTTCCTGAGCAGCATCGCGACACGTCAGCATCGCGACACGTCCGATGGTGGCTTCGTCGTCGCCGACCTCGCGCAGGATGTTGCCGGCAACCTTGGCGTGGAACTTGTTCAAACGCTTGCGCCACTGCAGGTAGCCGATGCGGTCCATTGCGTATTCGCCGCGTGGAATCTTCCACCGTTCGATGTGTTGGCAACGCGCCGCCAGTCGCACGATTTCCGGCGCTTCGGGCGCGTACCGCGCCAGCATTGCGCTCATTCGCTTGGCGTAAACGAATTCCTTCGGCTGCTCGCGGCCATCGACGGTTTCGCGGTCGGGGTCCGCGGCATGCGCGGCGTCGAAGCGCACGATCGCGCGCTCGAAGCGCGCGGACTCAGCGGTCTCGGTCGTCGAAATGCGCGACCGATCCGGCCTTGGACGTGGCGACGTTGGTATTGTCCCCGAGCAGGTCGATGCAGTCGGCCTTGCGACTCATGAGCGTCCGGCGATCGGTGACCGCGTAGCCGGCGCCGTCGCCCAGCTCCGAGTCGTCGATCACGGCCGGTCCGAGATTGGGCGGAATCGCGCACAGCAGATCGTACTCGACGGTCCTGCCATCGAACGTGTGGCTGGTCTCCTGCGCGGCATCGACTGAGGAAATGGCCAAATTCGGGACAACTTTAATGCCCTTGGTGTCGGCAACGCGGGACAGCGCCCGGTTCGCATTGGGTTTGGTGAAAGCGCCGATGTACGGCGTTACCAGCGATATCTCGATGCGGTCGCGGATTCCCCTCGGCCGAAAATGGTAGTCGGCGAGGCACGCGAATTCGAACGGCGCGACCGGGCACTGGATAGGCATTTCGCAATTCGCAGACCGCGCCCCGTCTTGGCAGCAACCGATGGTGGCAATCGCCGTTGCACGCACGGCACGTGACAGGTACCCGTGCTCCCGCGAGGAGATCTTCCCCTGCCGTGGTCAATTCTGCCGCGCGCGCGACGGCGCGCATTGCGACAGGTCAAGCCGGGGCGGTTTCGGCGGCGACGGCGCGCCGGGTCAGTTCGCTATTCCTGCAACGCGCTCCAGCCCAGGCCCGGGTCGAAGGACGTCATGCCGAGCCCGATGGCGGTCGAATTGCTGCCGAGGTCCTTCTCGTAGATCCGGCCGTTGTTGCTCACCATGAACGACATCACGCCGCTTTCGCCGTACCGGGCCGGATACGCGACCAGCGCATAGCCGGCGATCATGCGGCCGTTGATGATGTAGTTGTAGGCACCCCCCGGCGCGTTCTTGCCCTGGCGCGTGAGAATCTTGAAATGGTATCCGCGGAACGCATCGCTTTCCTTGTGGCCCTTGAGATACGGAGCGCTTTCCGCGACGAGCGGCCCGAAGGGGCTCGCCTCCTCGCTCCTGGCGGCATCGGCCGGCCAGTAGAGACCGTCGCGCTTGCCGGTCGTGCTGCCCAGCTTTTGCGCGTACTGGAGCACGCCGTCGCCGTCGCGGTCGCGCGACGCGTACTGGCGTTGCGCGTCGACGTAGGCGCGCAGCACGACGATCGCGTTGCGCTCGTTGCCGCCGATGCGGCGATTGAGGACCTCGTCCGCCCCGTCCTCCGTTGCGAAGCGCCATGCGCCCCTGTCCTTCACCAGGGGAACGGGGAACGGCCATGCCTGATCGCCGATCAGCAGCACTCGGCGCTCGGGTCCGCGCTCGGCGAGCACCCGAAACGCCTGCAGGGCGGTCAGCAACTTCGCGCGCGTGGCGCTGTTGGCGGCGGTGTCCGGCGTGATGATGAGATCCCGGTGCTCGGCGCCGAAGATCGCAATCAACGCGGCATCATCGTCGGCCTTGAGCGCGGCCATGTAAGCGTCCACCGCGGCTTCGGGGGTCGCGAACGTCTTCTGCTCCGCCGCGAGCGTCGCGAGCGGAATTGCCAGCAGCAGCACCGCCGCCGCGCGCCGCGCGACGGCCATCACCTTCGTCATGTTCATCGGATTCATTCCTTGTTGGTCGCGATGGGTCGGTTCATGTCGCCGCTGTCTAGCGACGTCCGCCGCCGCCACGCCCGCCACCACCGCCACCCCGCGACCCGCCGCCCGACATGGAACGCGACGCGCCACCGGACATCGAGCCGCGGCTCGAGGCTCCGCGCGAGCTGTCCATCTGCGTCTGGCGGCCTGAGCCGTAGCCGCTCATGGCACCGCCCGCCGAAGCGCCTCCCCGACTGGCGCCCGATCCGCCGAAATTGTCGCGAGGCGACGCGCTGACTGAACCGGCGCGATTGCTTGCCGCGGCGCCGCCGCCAAGACTACCGCCGGCTGATGGCGTCGGGCGAGCGCCGGCACCGGCGCCACCAGCCGCGCCGGCTCGCGTGTCGCCCACACGCGTCGTCGACGGCGTCCGGCCGACCGTGTTGCTGACCTGCCCGGGTCGCTTGTCCGATTTCCACGCGGTTCCACCGCCCTGAGCCGGCCGCGTTGTCGCAGCGCCCCCACGGTTGATGTTGCCGGTGTTGATGTTCGTGTTGCGATTGATATTGATGTCGCCACCGCCCCAGTTGGTGTTCCAGTGCCCGCCGTTCCACGCGGCGCCGATCGCTGCACCCCAGATTAGACCCGTAGCGAAGGCGGCACCGGGCGGGTACGGGTAGTAGTAGACCGGATACGGCGTCGGCCAATAGCCCCATGGATAGCCGGGGGAAGCCACGATCGTCACTGGGTTGTACTGGGGCACATAGATCACCTCAGGATTGGCCGGGACGATCTTGATCACTTCCTTCTCGACCACGACGACCTGCTTGTCGTCCGATTTGAGATTGCCCACCGCCTGCGTCTTGCGGCGGAACACCTGGATCGCCTCCAGCACGGCGCCCTGATCGGCCACCACCGCCTCGCCCAGCGCCGCCGTCCAGTCGAGATCGGCGCTCATCGTCTTCACGACGTCGGGGTAGTTGAGCAGCGCCTTCACCGAGTCGTCCCACTTGTCGTCGACCGGCAGCTTGGGATCCGCCTTGCGCTTGTCGAGGAAGCGATCCGCCTGCACCAGCTGCAGCGGATTGGTCGCCGCGGGCAGGATGATAGCGACGAGATCGTCCGGATAAAGCGCGATCGGAGCCACGAGCTGGTCCAGTTCTTCGGCTGGCATGGGCGGTGGCGCGCCGCCTTCGACGGCCGGCGCCTGGGCAATGACGTGGCCCGCAAACACGAAGGCTACGCAGGCGCCAACAAAGACACGCCACGCGGGCCGGGCCCGCGAACTCGCGCGAGCAGGGGGGTTCGGATGCATCGGTGCTGTCTCCTTCGGTGTCGGTCGATTGCTGGCGTTGCTTCGGCGCCAGGACCCCGGCGGAGTCGTGGCCGTCCGCTCGCTGCGTGCGGGGGGAATTGCGTGGCGGCGTTACGATCGCAGCGGGGATCCTTTCCGATCCCGGATCTGGCGCGCCCGACAGGAGTCGAACCTGTGACCTTTGGCTTCGGAAACCAACACTCTATCCAACTGAGCTACGGGCGCTTAACTGCACATTCTACCGTGCCCGCCAAATGACCGTCCAGCCGAGATTCCTGTGCCGGGTCAGCCCCGGTATAATGATTCGATTTTTTCGACCGTTGCCAAAAGGGGCCATCCCGGCCCGCCAGCCGCCAGAAACGAGATCCCGCACCGATCCAACGCCACCGGACCAGGAACGCCATGCACGAACCGGATCAGCACGTCTCCCCGATCAAGAATTGGAAGCAGCTCGTTGTCGTCGTCGTGCTTGCGTTCATCGTGCCGATCGCCGTTATCATCATTCTTTCGCAGTGGGTCACGGGCACCCCGGAGGGCGGCGAGGAAAACGACAACGCGGTGCTGGGACGGATCAAGCCGGTCGGCGACGTGCTCCTGGCGCTGCCGAGCGGCCCCAAGGGCCAGCTGGGCGGCGAGCAGGTCTACAACCAGGTGTGCAAGACCTGCCACGAAGGCGGGCTCGCCGGCGCGCCGAAGGTGGGCGACAAGGCGGCGTGGGCCAAAGTCATCGCGCAGGGTCTCGCGCCCACGGTCGACCACGCGATCAAGGGCATCCGCGCGATGCCGGCGAAGGGTGGCAATCCGGATTTCGAGAACATCGAGGTCGAGCGCGCCGTCATCTTCATGGCCAACAAGTCCGGTGGCACCTGGAAGGATCCTCCTGCCCCGGTTGCGGCCAAAGGCGCGGACCGGACCGGAGAAGAGGTTGTCAACCTTGTCTGCGCGAAATGCCACGCCACCGGCGAGCGCGGCGCACCAAAGATCGGCGACAGCGCCGCGTGGACGCCCCGCGTGGCCAAGGGACTCGCCACGGTGACGCAGGCCGCGCTGAAAGGCCATGGCGGCATGCCCGCGCGCGCCGGGATGGCCGATCTGTCCGATGTCGAAATCAAGCGGGCAATCGAGTACATGTTCAACTCCGGTCTCGTGAAGGCCGCGGCTCCGGCACCGGTCGTCGCCGCCGCGCCTGAAGCCGCTGCCGTCGCCGCGGCGCCCGCCGGCGGCAAGGCGGACGGCAAGAAGATCTTCGACACCGCGTGTGCGGCCTGCCACGCCGCGGGAGTTGCCGGTGCGCCGAAACTCGGCGACAAGGCGGCGTGGGCACCGCGCCTGAAATCCGGCGTCGACGCCCTGTACGCGAGCGCGCTCAAGGGGAAGGCGGCGATGCCTGCCAAGGGCGGCAACGCGTCGCTCGCCGATGCCGACGTGAAGGCCGCGGTCGACTACATGGCCACCGCAGTAAAGTAGCGATCCTCGGATAGACCGAGGTCCAGCGAAAACGGGACCAGCAGGCCCCGTTTTGTGTCGCTCGCTGGCCGGGCCCGCAGTCAGTTGCCCGCCGCGACCGGCTCCCTGGCTTCCGCATCGAAATCGATCTCGCCGCGCTCGACGTCGCGCAGCGTGGCGAGCTGCGACAGGTAGTCCGCGGTCACGTCGCCGGTGATGTACTTGCCGTCGAAACACGAAGCCTCGAACTCCGCGAGCTGTGGATTGCCCGTCCGCACGGCCACCTTGAGCGCCGAAAGATCCTGGTAGATCAGGACGTCCGCGCTGATTTCGCGCGCGACCTCGGCCTCGGTGCGCCCGGTGGCCACCAGCTCGCGCTGGTTCGGCATGTCGATACCGTAGACGTTCGGATAGCGCACCGGCGGGCTCGCGGATGCGAAATACACCTTGCGCGCGCCGGCTTCGCGCGCCATCTGCACGATTTCGCGCGACGTCGTACCACGGACGATCGAGTCGTCGACGAGCAGGACGACCTTGTCCTTGAATTCCATGCCGATCGGGTTCAGCTTCTGGCGCACGCTCTTCTTGCGCAGCGCCTGCCCCGGCATGATGAAGGTGCGGCCGATGTAGCGATTCTTGACGAAGCCCTCGCGATACTTGAGTCCCAGCGTGTTGGCGAGCTGCAGCGCGGAGGGGCGGCTCGAATCCGGGATGGGGATCACCACGTCGATGTCCAGCGCCTCGGGAATGGCGCGGATCTTGCGCGCGAGCTGCTCGCCCATGTTGAGCCGTGCTTCGTACACCGACGTGCCGTCGATCACGGAGTCGGGTCGCGCCAGATAGACGAACTCGAAGATGCACGGCGCGAGAATGGGGTGCTCGGCGCATTGGCGCGCATGAAACTTCCCGGTCTGGTCGATGAAGACCGCCTCACCCGGCGCGACGTCGCGCAGCACGGTGAAGCCCAGCGCCTCCAAGGCCACCGACTCGCTCGCGACGACGTACTCCGTGCCCCCCATCGCCTCGTTGACGCCGATGATGAGCGGGCGGATGCCGTACGGATCGCGGAACGCCACAAGCCCGTAGCCGGCGATCAGCGCGACGATAGCGTACGCGCCGCGGCAGCGCCGGTGCACGCCGGCGACCGCGGTGAAGATGGCGGCGGCGTCCAGGCGTGAGTGATGCGCCGCGCGCTCGAGCTCGAGCGCCAGCACGTTCAGCAGCACCTCCGAATCCGAGTTGGTGTTGACGTGGCGGAAGTCGAGCTGGAACAGCTCGCGCTTCAGCGCTTCGCTGTTCGTGAGGTTGCCGTTGTGCGCAAGCGTGATGCCAAACGGGGAATTCACGTAGAACGGCTGCGACTCGAGCTCGGACGACGCGCTGCCGGCGGTCGGATAGCGGCAATGGCCGATCCCGAGGTTGCCCGAGAGGTCGCGCATGTTGCGCGTGCGGAAGGCATCCCGGACGTAGCCGCTCGCCTTGTGCATGTGGAACGACGCGCCGTCGTTGGTGACAATGCCGGCCGCATCCTGCCCGCGATGCTGGAGCAGCAGCAAACCGTCGTACAGGACCTGATTGACCGGCGTGTGCGCTACAACGCCTATGATTCCGCACATGAACGATGTTCCCCAAGACGCGCCGAGACGATCCCCGCCGCGGAAAAATCCAGCCTCTCGGCCCATGCCCGCGGCAGGTGCGGCTTCAACGCAAGCGCGGCCTGCGCCAGCGGCTGTCCCAGAGCCGAATTCTGCCACCAATCGCGCTTGGGCAGTGTGGTGACTCCCGCAATCAGCGCAAAAACAACGACGACCAGGAGCCCTCGCGCCACGCCGAATGCGGCGCCCAGCGTCCGGTCGACGAAGCCCAGGCCGATCGCCCGCACGACGCCCGCGAGCATCCGCGAGACTACGGCCCCGGCGATCATCACCGCGAGGAGAATCGCCGCGAAAGCGATTGCCTCTTTCGCCACCGGTGCCGCATCGAGTCCCGGCAGCATCCCCGCCAACGCTCCGGCGTAGGCGATCGCCGCGACGACGCCGATGACCCATGTCGCGAGCGCGACCAGCTCCCGGATGACGCCGCGGACGAAGGCAAACAGCGCGGACAGCCCGACGACGGCAACGAGGGCGAGATCGAATCCGTTCATCGGCGGCAAAGCGGAACGGGGATGGCGCGCGCCGGGCGGCACGATGTCACTGTGCGGGCGCGACGATCCCGCTGTGGCCTGCGTCCTTGAGCGCCACGCGCGCGGTTTCCGCTTCGGGCCGCGAGCCGTAACCCCCGACACGGACCCGCCACAGCGTGCCGCGCGACGTCTCGACCGGCTGGACGAAAGCGGCGTAACCGCTCTTTTTCAGCTTGTTCGCGAGCGCATTGGCACCCTTGTCGTCGGCGAACGCCGCAAGTTGCACGACGAAGCCCTCCGCCTTTGCGGGCGCCGCCACGGCGTCGGCCGCCGTTGCGGATTTCACCTCGGCCTTGGGTTCCTGCGCACCCACGGTTTCGGCCTTCGGTGCCGGCTTCGGCTCGTTCTTCGGCGCGGGCGCGGTCTTGGCTTCGGTCTTCGGGGCGCTCTTCGCGGCAGGCGCGATCACCCGCTGTTCCGCGTCCGTCACCGCCTTCCTTGGCGTGACCGGCTCACTCGCCGCCGCGACGGTCGGCGCAGGCGCCGGCACGGCCGCGGCGTCCACCGGCCCTGCCACTTGCGCGGGGACTTCGGCTTTCGGCTCCGACTTGCTCGCCACGACACCGGCGTTCGTCCTGGTATCCGCTTTCGGCAACGGCTTCCTGTCGTCCGCCTTTCCGGTCAAGCGGTTGACGAACCTGCCCTCGTCGACCGGCGGAATCTGCACCGAGACGTCGTCACCGAGCGGGCGCGGCTCCTTTTCGAGCAGCATCGGCACGATGATCGCCGCCGCGAGCGCCAGCACGATCGCGCCGACCAGACGCCGGCGCGCCTTGCGCTTCATCTCATCGACGATGAGATCGGGATTGTCAGCGATTCGTTCAGCCATTGTGCTCGGGCCCGATTCCCGTCTTCGCCGCGGCCAGCGCGGCCGCAACCGTCAGGAACGATCCGAAAACGATAATTCTATCAGCTTCACCCGCCTCTTCGCGCGCGGCGGCGAATGCGGTCCCGATGTCGGCAAACGTGCGGATGGCGTGCGCCGCAATTCCCGCGCGCGCGAGTTCGGCGCGGAGAGCTTCCGCCGCCGCGCCACGCGGGCCGGGCAGCGTCGCGACGAACCAGCGGTCGACACGTGCCGCCACGGCGGCGATCACGCCACAGATGTCCTTGTCGGCGAGCATGCCGAAGACCGCCAGCGTTTCCGGGAAAAAGCCCATCGTTCCGAGCGTTGCGGCCAGCGCGCGCGCCGCGTGCGGATTGTGCGCGACATCGAGCACGGTCGCCGGCCGCCCGGGCAGCACCTGGAAGCGACCCTGCAACTCGACTCCGAGGAGGCCGTCACGGATCGCGCCCGCGGAGACATGGAGGCGATCGCGCAGCAGATCGACGACCGCGAGCACCGTCGCCGCATTCCCCAGCTGGTACGCACCGCGCAAGGCGGGATAGGGCAGGCCGAAGCGCGATCCTTGGGGTCCCCAGTAGCGCCACTGCCGCTCCTCGGGGACGAAACCGTAGTCGCGACCGATCTGCGTCACGGGGGCGCCGAGGGCACGGGCGTGCTCGGTGAGCGCGGACGGTGGATCAGGCTCGGCGCAGACCACGGGACGCCCTGCGCGGAAGATGCCGGCCTTCTCGCGCGCGATGTCCTCGCGGGTCGGGCCGAGGTAATCCATGTGATCGAAATCGATGCTCGTCACGACGGCGACGTCGGCTGCGACGACGTTGACCGCGTCAAGGCGCCCGCCCAGCCCCACCTCGAGGATCGCTACGTCGAGACCGGCGCCCGCGAAGGAATGAAATGCCGCCAGCGTGCCGTATTCGAAATAGGTCAGTGGAATGTCGCCGCGCGCGTCTTCCACGGCGTTGAACGCGGCGAGGAGCGCGGCATCGTTCTGCGGCAGGCCGGCGATCCGCACGCGTTCGTTGTAGCGGGACAGATGCGGCGACATGTAGAGGCCCGTGCGATAACCGGCGCGCCGCAGCACCGCTTCCAGCATCGCGCAGGTCGAGCCCTTGCCGTTGGTCCCGGTCACCGTGACCACCGGGCAGGATAGGCTCAGGCGCATGTTCGAGTGCACGGCGGCAACGCGCTCGAGGCCCAGGGCAATGGCCTTTGGATGCAGCGTCTCGAGATACGCGAGCCAGGCGCCGAGCGTGGCGGGGCGGTTCATCTTCAGGCACGCGTCATCTGCGATGGAGCGGGCCGACGAGGTCCCGGGCAGCGCAATGGTTCTGGGCGCCCGGCCGCCGGGGCGCGAGCGCGCCGGCAGGCCGCGCGTTCAGGGCGCCGGCACCGGCTGACCGGTCAGATGCGCGAGCAGGCGCGCGAGCTCGTCCTTCAGCTGCCGGCGGTCGACGATCATGTCGAGCGCGCCCTTTGCCATCAGGAATTCGGCGCGCTGGAAGCCGTCCGGCAGTTTTTCGCGGACGGTCTGCTCGATCACGCGCGGGCCCGCGAAGCCGATCAGCGCGCCGGGCTCGGCGAGCACCAGGTCCGCCACGAACGCGAAGGAGGCCGAGACCCCGCCCATCGTCGGATCGGTGAGGATCGACACGAAGGGCAGCCGCGCCCGGGTCAGCTCCTGCAGCACCGCGGTCGTCTTTGCCATCTGGAACAGCGAGTTGACGCCTTCCTGCATGCGCGCGCCGCCCGAGGCCGAGATGCACACGAAGGGGATCCGGTTCTCGTAGGCAACGCGCACGCCGCGAACGAAACGCTCCCCGACGACCGAGCCCATCGAGCCGCCCATGAAGTCGAACTCGAAGCACGCGAGCACCAACGGCACGCTCTTCACGCTGCCCTGGATCACGATGAGCGCATCGGTCTCGCCCGTCTCGTCCAGCGCGGCAACGAGCCGGTCCGGATACTTCTTCTGGTCCTTGAACTTGAGGCTGTCGACCGGCACGACCTCCGATCCGATCTCGAAGCGGCCTTCCGGGTCGAGCAGCTGCTCGATGCGCTCGCGCGCCGGCACCCTGACGTGGAAATTGCACTTCGGACAGACGAAGAGGTTCTTTTCGAGATCGGTGCGATAGAGCACCGCTTCGCAGGACGAGCACTTGATCCACAGCCCCTCCGGCACGGGCGTCTTCTTGCTGCCGGGCGTGCTGCTGATCCGCGGCGGCAACAGCTTCTGCAGCCAGCTCATCTGCGGCCTCCCTCCCTCATGCCGCCTGCTTCTGCACCGAATCGAGCGCAGCGCGGATGCCGGCGATCCAGGCTCCGGCGCGCTCGGCGGCGGCTTCAGGTGCTCCGGACTCGATCTCCTGGATGAGCCGGCTGCCGATGACGACCGCATCGGCGTCCGCAGCGAGCGCCTGCGCGCTCGCTGCATCGCGAATCCCGAAGCCGACACCGACGGGAATGCGCACGTGGCGCCGGATCTCCGCGAGTTTGCGTCCGACCTCGGCGGTGTCCAGATGACCGGCACCGGTCACCCCTTTCAGCGAAACATAATACACGTAGCCGCGCGCGATCTTCGCGACGGCGGCAATGCGCGCCTCGGGCGTGGTCGGTGCCAGCAGGAAGATCGGCGCGAGGTCCCGCGCCTCCAGCAGCGCCGCGAAATCCGCGGCCTCCTCCGGCGGATAGTCGACGACCAGCACGCCGTCGACGCCCGCCGCGCGCGCGCGGTCCGCGAACGTCACGGTGCCCATGGCCTCGATCGGGTTGGCGTAACCCATCAGCACGACGGGCGTCGTCGCGTCGGTCTTGCGGAAGGCCCCGACCAGCGCGAGGACCGTGGTGAGTCCGACACCCTGCGCCAGCGCCCGCTCCGACGCGCGCTGGATGACCGGGCCGTCGGCCATCGGATCGGAGAAGGGCATGCCCAATTCGATCACGTCCGCGCCGGCGGTGACCAGCGACGACATGATCGGCACCGTGGCCGCGGGTGACGGGTCGCCCGCCGTCACGTAGGGGATGAGCGCCGTGCGCCCTGCGGCGCGAAGCCGGGCAAAGGTGGCGTCGATGCGATTCAAGGCGGCTATCCTAGGCCCGCGCGGCCGGATCGCATTCGGGCCGGCAGAAGAACTTGAGCCCCGATCGCTCGGCCACCGTGTTCATGTCCTTGTCGCCGCGGCCGGAAAGGTTGACAAGCAGGATCTTCTCCTTCGGCAGCGTCGCCGCGAGCCTTGCCGCATACGCGAGCGCGTGCGCCGACTCGAGGGCCGGAATGATGCCTTCGATCCGGCAGCATTCGTGGAATGCGGCGAGCGCCTCGTTGTCGGTGATCGACACGTATTCGGCGCGCCCCGAGTCCTTGAGCCAGGCATGCTCCGGCCCCACCCCCGGATAGTCGAGGCCGGCCGAGATCGAATGCGTCTCGATGATCTGGCCGTCGGCGTCTTGCAGCAGGTACGTGCGATTGCCGTGCAGCACGCCGGGGCGGCCGGCCGTGAGCGATGCCGAGTGCCGGCCGGTGGCGATGCCCTCGCCCGCCGCCTCGACGCCGATCAGGCGCACGCCAGATCGCGAGATGTAGGGATGGAATATCCCCATCGCGTTCGACCCGCCGCCCACGCAGGCGATCACGGCGTCGGGGTCGCGGCCTGCCGCGGCCGGCATCTGCGTCAGGCACTCCTTGCCAATCACGCTCTGGAAATCGCGAACCAGCATCGGGTAAGGGTGCGGCCCGGCGACGGTGCCGATGATGTAGAAGGTCGTTTCGACGTTCGTCACCCAGTCGCGCATCGCTTCGTTGAGCGCATCCTTCAGCGTCTTGGAGCCGGACAGGACGGGGACGACGGACGCGCCGAGGAGCTTCATCCGGAACACGTTCTGCGCCTGCCGTTTCACGTCCTCCGAGCCCATGTAGACCACGCATTCCATGCCGAAGCGCGCGGCGACCGTCGCGGCCGCAACGCCGTGCTGCCCGGCACCGGTCTCGGCAATCACGCGCTGCTTGCCGAGGCGCTTGGCCAGCAACGCCTGACCGATGCAGTTGTTGATCTTGTGCGCGCCGGTGTGATTGAGGTCCTCGCGCTTGAACCAGATCTGCGCGCCGCCCGCCTTTTCCGACCAGCGCTTCGCGTGGTAGACCGGCGACGGCCGGCCGACATAGTGCGCGAGCTCGTCCTCGAATTCGCGGATGAAATCGGGATCCTTCCGGTAGCGCGCGTACTGCGCGGTGAGCTCGTCGAGCGCGCGCATCAGCGTCTCGGCGACGAAGACGCCGCCGTAGGGGCCGAAGTGGCCGCGCGCATCGGGGAGATCGTACGGTAGATCAA
This sequence comes from uncultured beta proteobacterium, assembly GCA_963823215.1. GTDB lineage: Bacteria > Pseudomonadota > Gammaproteobacteria > Burkholderiales > Casimicrobiaceae > CAIWHR01. Next base: position 45,450 of record CAWGKT010000003.1, on the reverse strand, counting down.
TCATCTGCATGGCGCACTTCCTCGATGAACGCGACGACCCGCGCCGGGTCCTTGCTGCCCCTGACCGGCCTGCCATCGGCGCCGATCGCTTCGACGCCGCTCGAAACGTCCACCGCCCATGGCCGCAGGCGGCGGATCGCTCCACCCACGTTGCCCGCCGTGAGCCCCCCGGAGAGCACCAGCGGCCGGGGCAGACCACGCGGCAGCTCGTCCCAGTCGAACGTCTGCCCGGTGCCGCCCGGAAGGCCATCCGAGGGCGGCGCATCGAACAGGAGTCCGCGGGCATCCGGATAACGGGCTGCGTATTCTAGCAAATCGATCCTTGCGGCCTTGGCGAGGACCGGCACGGCCTTGATGTAGGGCCGTCCGAACGCGCGACAGAATTCCGGGTCCTCGCCGCCGTGGAACTGGAGAAGATCAAGCGGCAACGCTTTGAGCGTCGCGCGCACGTGCTCCGCCGCCGGGTCGACGAAGAGCCCGACGATCGTCACGAATGGCGGCAGCGCGGCGGCGATGACGCGCGCCCGCTCGACTGCGACGGCGCGCGGCGATCCCGGCCAGAAGACGAAGCCGATCGCGTCCGCACCCGCGTGGGCGGCAGCGACACCGTCCTCGATACGGGTGATGCCGCATATCTTGACGCGGGTGCGAGTCATGCGCCGTGACCGTTCACGGAAGCGGCAGAGCCACCGCGCGGCATGTCGGCGGCAGTTCCCATCGGGCGTCGTATTCCGCACCGGTGAAATGGAGCCCGTCCGGCGCGAATGTCGGCGCCGCGCGCGTGCGGTCACGCCCGGCGAGGAGCTCGCCGATCCACGCGGGCGGGCGCTTGCCCGCGCCTACGTACACCAGTGCGCCGACGATGTTGCGGATCATGTGCTGGAGGAACGCATTGGCGGAGAACTCGAAACGCACGTGCCCGTGGTTCATCATGACCGACGCGGTAGACAGCGTCCGGATCGGCGACTTCGCCTGGCACTCGGCCGCGCGGAACGCGGAGAAATCATGCGTGCCGACCAGCGCGCCCGCGGCCTCGCTCATCAGTGCCGGATCAAGAGTTCGATGGTACCAGCCTACGCGCCCGGCCAGCAGCGCCGGGCGCACCGCCCGACTTGATAGCAGGTAGGTGTAATGGCGCCGGATGGCGGCGTAGCGTGCATGGAATTCGTCGGCCACCGGCCGCGCCCAGAGCACGGCCACGGTGGACGGTAGATTCGAATTGACCCCGCGCACCCAGGCCGTGTCCGGCCGCGTGGCGCCAGTGTCGAAATGGACGACCTGCATCGTCGCGTGGACACCGGCATCGGTACGCCCCGCGGCAATCGTGGCGATGTTCGCGGCGGCGATCGCCGCGAGCGCGCGCTCGAGCGCGTCCTGCACGCCACGGCCATCGGGCTGGGTTTGCCAACCCGTGAAGGAGGAGCCGCAGTATTCGAGTCCGAGAGCGATGCGCATGAGCAGGCGGAAAGGGCCGGCCGCGGCGCCAATGCGCCACTGACCGCCGCGAACCCATTAGACCATGACGGGAAAAACAGCGGGCGGCGGATGCCGTATCCGCCGCCCGCTCGCGTAGCCTGCGGAGTCGTTCAGCCCAGCTTCGCCAGGAGTACCTGCGCTTCGGACTTCTGAGTTTCGTCGCCTTCGTGCAGCACTTCCTGCAGGATTTCGCGGGCGCCTTCGACATCGCCCATTTCCTGGTACGCCTTGGCGAGGTCGAGCTTGGTTGCGGCATCCTGCCACTGCCCGTCCAGCACGGACGGCGTCGGATCCTCGAACGGCGCGTGGTCGGGACCGAAGGTGAGATCGAGCTTGTCGAGGTCGCTCGCCGCCTGCGGCCGTGCGAGCGCCGGTGAAACCGGGGCATTCCTGTCGGCTTTCGCCGCCGACCGGTCGGCGGCCGCGGAACGGTCACCTTCGTCGAGGTGGAAGTCGAGATCACCCAACGGCGGAGCTGCCGCCGGTGCGGACTCCGTGGGGGCCATCCCTTTCGCCGCCGCCGCAACCGCAGCGACGACCGCGGCGGCCTTCACCGCGCTGCCTTGGCTATCGGCGGCCTGTGTTGCCGGGGGAACGAGGGTCTTCGCGGATTCCTCGAACTCGCGCTCGGCGGCATTGATCATGTCGATCTGGGCTTTGGTCGTGTTGCCGGTCCGCGATATCGATACGTCTTCGTCGAACCGGAAATCGAGCGCGCTGTCGCCTGCCAGCTCCTGGGCTATCGCGGGCGATGTCCCGCCGCCACCGCGCGCGTCATCCCGCGGCGCGGCGGAGGGCGCCATCCGTGCGGCACCGCCGGCAGGCGTCTTTCCGGCTGCGGCCGCTGCAGCCGCAGCCGCCGCCTCGCCTTCACCGAACATCGGGTTGTTCGAGTCGATCTGGCGGCCCAGCGTGACGGCCTTCTGCCAAGTCTCCCCCTTGCCTTGAGATACGGAATACAGCTCGGCCGCGACCGTTTCGAACGCCGACGGCTTGTTGTGCTGGGCGTGGATCTCGAGGAGCTTGAGATAGATTTCCTGGCGCTGCGGGTCCTTCTTAAGCGCATCTTTCAGGATCTCCTCCGCCTGCGCATCGCGCCCGTAGGCAAGGTATACCTCGGCTTCGGCGATCGGATCGACCTCGTCGGTATCGATGTTGCCGAGACCTTCGCGGCTGAAATCGGTCGCGAGCGAGTTCTCGCCGGTGTTGACTACACCGCCACCGGTCGAACCGAATACGGTGTTGGTCTTGATGTCGGTGCCGCCGATGATGCTGTCCTCGAACTTCACCGTCCTGCGGCGGCGTGCAGCGATCAGCAACAGACCGGCCACTGCGGCGAGCGCGCCCCCTCCGATGACCAGACCCGGCGTGCCGCCCGGGAAATCGTCTATGAACGAAGGTTCGCTCTTCGGAGGTGTCGTCGCGACGTCGGCCTTCGGCGCAGGCGCTTTGGCCGGTGCGGCGGTCTTGGGTGGCTCGGAGACGGCCGGGGCGGCTGTCTTCGGCGGCTCCGCGGTCTTCGGTTCCGGCACCGGAACCGCTGCCTTCGGGGGTTCGGCCTTGAGCGGTTCGGCTTTCGGAGGCTCCGGTGCCTTGCCCTTCGCCACATCGGCTTGCGCCTGCAACTGCGCACCCGTCTGTCCCTTCAATTCCAGTGCACGCTGCAGGTCCTTCAGCGTCTTCTCGAGCTCGCCTATGCGGGTTTGCGCTTCTTTCAGCGCCTGATCGCGCGCAACCACTTCCTCGGCAGCCGGACTCAGGGCCGCGCCCTTGCCCACCTGGGGCGATACCTTGAGCTGATCGCGCCCCGGCACGGCGGCGGGCAACTTTTCCTCGACGGTGGTACCGATCTTTCCGGCCGCGACGCGTCCGGCTGCGGCCTCGGCCGGAGGCGCCGCCACGGCAACTTTATCCTGGTAGCCGCGCCAGTCGCCGGCCTGGATACGTACCGATCTTGGTCGCCTCACGCCGCGGCGTTGCGGCGGCTTCTTCGGGACTCGGAATATTCAGAATCGCGCCGGCGCGCAGCCGGTTCATGTTGTTGCCGTCGAACGCCGACTGGTTGCCGTTGTAGAGCGCGACCAGCATCTGTTCCAGCGTGACACTCGGCGCCTTGGTTTCTCCGGCGATGCGCGACAGCGTATCGCCACGCCGAACCGTGTAGCTGCTGCCCGGCGCTCCGCGTGTCTCGGCGGCCGCTCTCGACGCCGCATTGTCCGCCGCGGGGGCCGCGGCACGCGGTGCGCCGGCGCGTGGCGGCGTGACGGGATCGACCGACGTGGCTGCCGGCATTCCCGGCGGATCGAGGAGGAAGGTATAGGCGCGCACGACGCGGCCGGACGCCCAACTGACCTCGACCAGCAAATCGAGAAAAGGCTCGACGACACTTGCCGGCGTCGTCACCTTCAGGATCGCGTTGCCGTTGGGCAGGCGCTCCATCGTCACACGCGCACGCGACAGAACGCCCTGGTAGGCAAGGTTGTTCTGGCGATAGAGCGAAGAGTCGGCGACGCGCGCAGTAACCGAGCCCAGTTCGTCGGGCGCCACGGCCGTGAGCTCGATCTGCGCCGAAAGTGGCTGCCCCAGCGATGATTGCAGCGTCAGCCTGCCCAGGCCAAGGGACGACGCAATGCCGGGCATGGCAAGCGCCGCCGCCAGCAGGGTCAATGAGAGGATGGGTTTTCGTCGCATGCCGGTCCCTTCCGAGAAATCGGATTGTCCAAGCTAACATAACATCATGGGTTTAGCGACGCAAGCTAAACCTCGGTATTAGCTCAGGTTTCTCGCGCCCCTGCCGCGTCGACGCCACAACGCGCGATCGACCGGATCGCCCCACCCTTGCAACCGCTAGCGCCGCGTGCATCGTCTGGCGCAAGATCTTGTGCCACAGGCCGATGGCAGGAGCAGCCCGGCACCGCGCCCACTGTTGCAAACGCGTCGCGCGGCGATGCGCGGGGTCAGCCGCCGACCAAAATACGGATCATCCGGCGCAGCGGCTCGGCGGCCCCCCACAGCAACTGGTCGCCAACCGTGAACGCGCCCAGGTAGTCGCCACCCATCGCGAGCTTGCGCAACCGGCCGATCGGCACTTCCAGCGACCCGGTGACCGCCGCCGGGGTCAAGCGCCGGATGCTCTCCTCGCGGGTATTGGGAATGACGCGCACCCACTCGTTGCCTGCGGCGATCATCGCCTCGATTTCCGGCAGCGGCAGGTCGCGGCGCAACTTGATCGTCAGCGCCTGGCTGTGGCAGCGCATCGCACCGACGCGCACGCAGATCGAATCCACCGGAATCGCACTCTTGCCGGAGCCGGGAACGCGGCCGAGGATCTTGTTCGTCTCCGCCCCGCCCTTCCATTCCTCGCGGCTCATCCCATCGCCCAGGTCCTTGTCGATCCAGGGAATGAGGCTGCCGGCAAGCGGAACGCCGAAGTGCTCTTTCGGAAAGCCGGGGTCGCGCAGGATGCCGGCGACCTCGCGGTCGATGTCGAGGATCGCCGACGACGGATCCTCGAGCAGCCCGCGCGCCGCCATATGCGCCTCGCCCATCTGGACAAGCAATTCGCGCATGTTCTGCGCGCCCGCGCCGGAGGCCGACTGGTAGGTCATGCAGGTCATCCACTCGATGGCGTCGTGCCGGAACAACCCGGCGAGCGCCATCATCATCAGGCTCACCGTGCAGTTGCCGCCGATGAAATTCTTGACGCCTCGCGCGTGCGCGGCATCGATCACGTCCCGATTTACGGGGTCGAGGATGATCACCGCGTCGTCCTTCATGCGCAGCGCCGAGGCAGCGTCGATCCAGTACCCGCTCCAACCGGCGGCGCGCAAATTCGGCAGCACATCGTTCGTGTAGTCGCCGCCCTGGCAGGTGACGATCGCATCGAGCGCCGCGAGCGCGCGCAGGTCCGTGGCGCTCGCCAGCGGCGGCGTGTCCCGGCCGATCGCGGGGCCTTTGCCGCCGACGTTCGACGTAGTGAAGAACACGGGCTCGATGCGATCGAAATCCCGCTCCTCGAGCATCCGCTGCATCAACACGGATCCCACCATTCCACGCCAGCCGACGAAACCTACACGCATGATCGATCCCGGTTCAAGATAATGTTTCGCAATTCGAATCAAGCCCAAAGCGCGGCCACGACCGCGTCGCCCATCGCGCGTGTGCCGATGACCCGCTCGCCCGGCAACGCGATGTCGCCGGTCCGCAGGCCGTTCGCCAGCACCGCGCGGACCGCGCGTTCGATCCGGTCGCCGACGTCCGCGCGCGCGAACGTGTATCGGAACATCATCGCGAGCGACAGGATCGTCGCCAGCGGATTGGCCTTGTCCTGGCCGGCGATGTCCGGGCGCCGAGCCGTGGATCGGCTCGTAGAGTCCTTTGCCGTCGACGTCCAGCGATGCCGACGGGAGCATGCCGATCGAGCCCGCCAGCATCGACGCCTCGTCGGACAGGATGTCGCCGAAGATGTTGCCGGTGACGATCACGTCGAACTGCTTCGGATTGCGCACGAGCTGCATCGCGGCATTGTCCACGTACATGTGCGTCAGCGCGACATCCGGATAGTCCTTCGCCGTTGCCGTGACGACCTCGCGCCACAGGATGCTGGTGTCGAGCACGTTGGCCTTGTCGACCGAGCAGAGCTTCTTCCCGCGTAGCCGCGCCGTCTCGAACCCGACGCGGGCGATGCGGCGAATCTCGCCCTCGCTGTAGAGCATCGTGTCGAAGCCTTCGTCCTCGCCGGCAGCGTTCTTGCGGCGCCCTCGTGGCTCCCCGAAATAGATGTCGCCGGTGAGCTCGCGGATGATCATGAGATCGAGCCCGGCCACCACCTCCGGCTTCAGCGTCGAGGCCGCCGCCAGCTCGGGATACAGCAGCGCGGGGCGCAGGTTCGCGAACAGGCGAAGCGCCTTGCGGATGCCCAGGACGCCCTGCTCCGGCCGCAGCGCCCGCGGTAGCGTGTCGTACCTCGGTCCGCCCACGGCACCCAGCAGCACCGCGTCGGCATCGCGGGCGAGCGCGAGCGTCGCGTCGGGGAGCGGCTGGCCCGCCGCGTCGTAACCGGCGCCGCCGATCGGCGCCGTGCCGGTGTGGAGCGGCAGCCCCTCGCGCCGGAGCACATCGAGCACGCGGACGGCCTCGGCCACGATCTCGGGACCGATGCCGTCGCCGGGCAGGATCGCGATCTTCATTGCGGCCGGGCAGCCAAGGCGCCGCGCCGTGCACCAACCGTGCGGTGCGGACCGCTTCCTAGACGAGCCATGGCTGCTCCGCGAGGCGCTTCGTCTCGAATGCGCGTATCGCATCGGCATGTTGCAGCGTGAGGCCGATGTCGTCGAGGCCGTGCAGCAGGCAGTGCTTCCGGAAGGCCTCGATCTCGAAGCCGAACGCCATCGCGCCGTCAGGCGTGGCCACGGTCTGCCGCTCGAGATCGACCGCGAGCCGGAAGCCCGGAAACGCCTTCACGGCGCCGAACAGCCGGTCCACGTCCGGCTCGGACAGCACGATCGGCAGGAGGCCGTTCTTGCAGCAGTTGTTGTAGAAGATGTCCGCGTACGAGGGCGCGATCACCGCGCGGAACCCGTAGTCGGCAAGCGCCCACGGCGCGTGCTCGCGCGAGCTCCCGCAGCCGAAGTTGCGGCGCGCGAGCAGGATGCTGGCCCCGTGGTAGCGCGCCTCGTTCAACACGAAATCAGGGTTCCTGGGCCGTCGCGCGTTGTCGATGCCGGGCTCGCCACGGTCGAGATACCGCCACGCATCGAACAGGTTGGGACCGAAGCCCGACCGCTTGATCGACTTCAGAAACTGTTTCGGGATGATGGCGTCGGTATCGACGTTGGCGCGGTCGAGCGGCGCGACGAGCCCGGTGAGGAGGCGGAATGGTTCCATCAATAGGTCTTCGACTTCGACGCGGCCTTCTCGACCGCTCCGCCCGCCGCCTTGACGTCCTTGCCGGCACCCTCGATCGTGTTGCATCCCGTCACCGCAAGACCCAGGCAGGACAGCAGGACCAACAGCAAGCTCTTGTTCTGCATCCGCATTCTCCTCCGGGGAAATTCCTAGACGAGTCGACGCACGTCGACGAAATGCCCGGCGATCGCCGCGGCGGCGGCCATCGCGGGACTGACGAGGTGGGTGCGCCCCCCGGTGCCCTGCCGTCCCTCGAAATTGCGGTTGGACGTCGATGCGCACCGCTCGCCGGGTTCGAGCCGGTCGTCGTTCATCGCGAGGCACATCGAGCAGCCGGGCTCGCGCCAGTCGAAGCCCGCGTCGCGGAACACCCGGTCGAGCCCTTCGCGCTCCGCCTGCGCTTTCACGAGCCCCGAACCGGGGACCACCATGGCAAGCTTCACGGACGACGCCACGCGGCGTCCGCGCGCCACGGCGGCGGCAGCGCGCAAGTCCTCGATCCGCGAGTTGGTGCACGACCCGATGAATACCTTGTCGATGCCGATGTCGGTCATCAGTGTGTTCGGGGCGAGTCCCATGTAGGCGAGTGCGCGCTCGATACCGTCGCGGCGTCCCGCGTCCGTCTCGCGGTCGGGGTCCGGCACGCGTCCGTCGATCGCAACGACCATCTCCGGCGACGTTCCCCAGGTGACCTGCGGGCTCGAACGCCGATGCGTCGAGCGCGACGACGGCGTCGAAACGTGCCCCCTCGTCGCTTGTCAGCGTGCGCCACTGGGCGACGGCCCGATCCCAAAGTGCCGCGCCAGGCGCTAACGGGCGGCCGCGCAGGTAGTCGAGCGTCCTGTCATCGACGGCGACCATGCCGGCGCGCGCGCCCGCTTCGATCGCCATGTTGCAGAGGGTCATGCGGGCCTCCATCGAGAGTGCGCGAATCGCGCTCCCCGCGAACTCGATCGCATGGCCGGTGCCGCCGGCAGTGCCGATCTTTCCGATCACCGCGAGCGCGATGTCCTTCGCGGTCACGCCCGCGCGGCAGCCCACCGTCGACGCGGACCTGCATCGACTTCGCCTTCTTCATCAGCAGGCACTGCGTGGCCAGCACGTGCTCGACTTCCGAGGTGCCGATGCCGAACGCCAGCGCCGCGAATGCGCCGTGCGTGCTCGTGTGCGAGTCGCCGCAGACGACGGTCATGCCGGGCAGCGTCGCGCCCTGCTCGGGACCGATCACGTGGACGATGCCCTGCCGCCGGTCGCGAAACGGAAAATAGGCCTTGGCGCCGTGCGCGCGGATGTTGGCGTCGAGGGTCTCGACTTGGAGGCGGGAGATGGGATCGCGGATGCCCTGGTCCCAATCCTTCGTCGGCGTGTTGTGATCCGCCGTGGCGACGATCGACTCGATGCGCCACGGCTTGCGGCCGGCGAGCTTCAGGCCCTCGTACGCCTGCGGGCTCGTCACCTCGTGCACCAGGTGGCGGTCGATGTAGAGCAGCGCCGTGCCGTCGGCCTCTTCGCGGACGACGTGGCTGTCCCACAATTTGTCGTAGAGCGTGCGCGCGTGCATGGGCGGCGAACCTTACCGGGACACCCGGGTGGCGACGATCGGGAAACCGGAATTATTGCACAGCAGCAATCGGCTGTCAGGCGCGGGGTAGCCCCTCGCTCGAAAGGTGGTCCGCCAACGTCTCGGCGAGCTGTGGCGTCGTCGGCTCGAATGCGGTCGCGGGCATCCTCCGGAGCCACGTGAACTGGCGCTTGGCCAGCTGCCGTGTCGCCGCGATCCCTTTCGCGCGAAGCATGGCGGCATCGATGCGGCTGTCGAGGAATTCCCACGCCTGCCGGTAGCCCACACAGCGCATCGACGGCAGAACGGGCGTCAGCGAATGGCGCGCTCGCAGCGCGGCAACCTCGGCGACGAGACCGGCGGCGAGCATCGCGTCGAAGCGAACGGCGAGCGCCCGGTGCAACGCCGCACGGTCATCCGGCACGAGCGCCACGGCGATCGTCCTGCCCGGCACGCCTTCGGCCTCCCGCGCGCCCTGCAACTCCGAAAGCGGCCGGCCCGTGATTTCGTGCACTTCGAGCGCGCGCTGAATGCGTTGCGCGTCCGTGCTCTTGAGACGACCGGCAGTCACCGGATCGACGCGGGCGAGCTCGGCGTGCAGTGCGGGCCAGCCTTCCGCGACGGCGCGGGCGGAAAGACGCGCGCGCACGACCGGATCGGCAACCGGCAGCGCGGAAAGCCCCTCTTGCAGCGCCTTGAAGTAGAGCATCGTCCCGCCGACGAGCAGCGGGACGGCGCCGCGCGATCGGATGGCGGCGATCGCATGAAGCGCATCGGCGCGAAAACGTGCGGCCGAATAGGCCTCGACCGGTTCGATGATGTCGAGCAGATGATGCGGCACCCGCGCACGCGCCGCGGCGTCGGGTTTCGCGGTCCCGATATCCATGCCGCGATAGACCTGCGCCGAATCGACGCTGACGATCTCGACCGGGAAGCGCTCGGCGAGCGCCATGGCGAGCGCCGATTTGCCGGACCCGGTGGGTCCCATCAACAGCACCGCGGGTATCACCGGTGTGCCCCGATGCTTGCAGCGCTCGCCGCGACGCTCACCCGCCTACCGTCCGCGCATGAAGAGGCGGTCCAGGTCGGCGAGCGTCAGCTGGTACCACGTCGGCCGCCCGTGGTTGCACTGGCCCGCGCGCTCGGTCGCCTCCATCTCGCGCAGCAGCGCATTCATCTCGGGCACGGTCAGGCTGCGGTTCGCGCGCACGGCGGCATGGCAGGCCATCGTCGACAGCAGCTCGTCGCGGTGCGCGGTCAGGACCTCGCTGCCGCCAAATTCACGCAGCTCGGCGAGCACCGCGTGCGCCAGCGTCGCGGCGTCGGCATCCGCGAGCGGCGCCGGAATGCCGCGCACCGCGAGTGTCGCCGGTCCGAGGACGGTTATCGCGAAACCCAGGCGATCGAGCGTCGCGACATGCTCGTCGGCGGCCGCCACCTCGAGCGGGGACGCGGTGAACGTCGTCGGCACCAGCAACGGCTGCACGGGCACGCTGCGATCGAGCGCCCGCTTCAGCCGTTCGTAGACGATGCGTTCGTGCGCCGCGTGCATGTCGACCAGCACGAGACCCGCCCGGTTCTGCGCCAGCACGTAGACGCCGTGGAGCTGCGCGAGCGCGAAGCCGAGCGGATGCGCGTCGTCAGTGGCCGGCAGATCGGGGCCATCGTCAGGGCTTGTTTCGCGCGGGCCGAAGAGCCGGGCATAGAACGACGCCGACTCCGCGGTACCGAGCGCGATCGCCCCCTGGGAAGGCGCGCCCTGGGGCCACCGTGTCGGAGCAGCGCGGGCATCAACGGACATCTCCGGCACCAGCGGCGGCACCCGCGCTGACGCGAGGCCGAGCTTCTCGGCCGCGGAGACCGCCGGCTGGGCGGCACCGGTCGCGGCAAGCGCGCGGGCGACCGCGTGCTGGACGAACTGGTGCACGGCGCCGGATTGCCGGAAGCGCACTTCACTCTTCTGCGGATGCACATTGACGTCGACGTGCCGCGGGTCCAGCGTGAGCCAGAGCGCGTAGGCAGGCTGGCGCTCGTGATGCAGCACGTCGCGATAGGCTTCGCGCAGTGCGTGCGCGAGCATCCGGTCGCGCACAAAGCGGCCGTTGACGAAGACATACTGGCCGGACACCTGCGTCGCATACGCCGGCTGCACCGCGAAACCGGTGATCGAGAGCGGCCCGGCCTCGGCATCGACCGTCGCCCCGCCCTCGACGAACGCGTCGCCGAGCAGCGCCGCGACGCGCGCCCGCCGGCCGTGCGCCTGCAGCCGATGCATCACGCGGCCGTTGTGCTGCAGCGTGAACCCGATGTCCGGGTGCGCGAGCGCCAGGCGGCGGAATGCCTCGTCGCAATGACCCCATTCGGTGCCTTCGGTGCGCAGGAACTTGCGCCGCGCCGGCGTGTTGAAGTAGAGCTCCTGCACCGTCACCGTCGTGCCTGCGGCAACTGCCGCAGGCGCCGTCACGCCGACATTGCCACCGTCGACCTCGATCCGCCACGCGTGCGGGCGCGCCGGCCGCGCGCGAGGCGAGCGCGAAGCGCGACACCGCGGCGATCGACGCCAGCGCCTCGCCGCGAAAGCCCAGCGTCGCGATCGCCTCGAGGTCGTCGACGGTCGCGAGCTTCGACGTCGCGTGCCGCTCGACCGCGAGCGCCAGGTCCTCGCGGACGATGCCCTCGCCGTTGTCGGCCACGCGGATGCGCCGGATGCCGCCGCCCTCGAGGTCGACGTCGATCTGCGTGGCACCCGCGTCGAGCGCGTTCTCCAGCAATTCCTTCAGCGCCGCCGCCGGACGCTCGACGACCTCGCCTGCGGCGATCTGGTTGATCAGGTGGTCGGGCAGCGCTCGGATGTGCGTCATGGAGTGGGGGCGGGCGATGCGGCTCGATCTTACAGACGGTGGGGCCGTTGCGGAGCGCGCGGTCGCCAATCGCGGGCCGACCGGCCCGACGATCCTTTGCGCGGATCCCCTGCGCACGCCGGCTCCGGCCCTGCATATGATAAGTTCGACGGCTCGAAATGAATACGCATATCGGATCGCCACGGGACATCGAGTCCCCTTATGCCTGGACGCGGCTCGTCGTGTCGCTGCTGCTGATGACCATCGGCGGCTCCGGCATGTACTCGGTCGCCGTGGTGCTGCCGCGCATCCAGGCCGAGTTCGGCGTGGCGCGCGGCGACGCGTCGCTGCCGTACACGCTGACGATGATCGGCTTCGGCATCGGCGGCATTCTGATGGGCCGGCTGTCCGACCGCTTCGGCGTGATGGTCGCCGGTGCTGATCGGCGCGCTGGGCCTGGGCGCGGGCTTCATCGCGGCCGGCGCGGCCGGCAGCCTGTGGCAGTTCAGCGCTGGCGCAGGGCGTGCTGATCGGATTGCTCGGCACCTCGGCCACGTTCGCGCCGCTGGTGGCGGACACCTCGCAGTGGTTCACGCGCCGGCGCGGCATCGCCGTGGCGATCTGCATGAGCGGCAACTACCTGGCGGGCGCCGTGTGGCCGCCGATCCTGCAGTACTTCATCGACAGCGCGGGCTGGCGCCAGACCTACATCGGCATCGGCGTGTTCTGCCTGCTGACGATGCTGCCGCTCGCGCTGGTGCTGCGCCGCCGTCCGCCCGCGCACCGAGCCGCCCGCGGCGCCGGTCCGCGCCGGCGCCGCGGGCAGCCGGTCGCCGCGTCGGTCTCGGAGCGCCCGCTCGGATTCTCGCCCGCGGCGCTGCAGGGCCTGCTGTGCGTCGCCGGGGTGGCCTGCTGCGTCGCGATGTCGATGCCGCAGGTGCACATCGTCGCCTACTGCAGCGATCTCGGCTTCGGCGCGGCGCGCGGCGCGCGAGATGCTGTCGCTGATGCTCGCCTTCGGCATCGTCAGCCGGCTCGTCTCGGGCTGGATCTCCGACCACATCGGCGGCCTGCGCACGCTGCTGCTGGGCTCCGTGCTGCAGGGCATCGCGCTGCTGCTGTTCCTGCCCTACGGCGGCTTGACCATCGCTCTACGTGGTCTCGGCGCTGTTCGGCCTGTTCCAGGGCGGCATCGTGCCCGCCTACGCGCTGATCGTGCGCGAGTATTTCACGCCGAAGGAGGCCGGCGCGCGCGTCGGCACCGTGCTGATGGCCACGCTGTTCGGCATGGCGCTGGGCGGCTGGATGTCCGGCGCGATCTTCGACCTCACCGGCTCCTATCGCGCCGCGTTCCTCAACGGCATCGGCTGGAACCTGCTCAACATCAGCGTCGTCGCGTTCCTGCTGTACCGGGCGCCGCGCCGGCTGCGTCCGCTGGGTTCCGCCGCCGCCTGAACCGGGCCGCCGCGACGACAACCCGGGGTCGCTCGGCGGGATCCTAGCGCGCCAGGCCCCGCGCCCACCGCGCGTAGACGTCGTTCGCGACGGCATGGAGCGCGCCGACGCGCGCGTCGAGGTCGCGCCGGATCGCGGCGGCGCTCTGCATGGACGGCAAGGACTCCACGGGCAGCTCGTGCGCTCCGGTCGCGAGCCACGTCTCCACCAGTGCGCGCGTCATCTCGATGTGGCACTGGAACCCGATGTGCCGTCCCGCGACCACGTACGCCTGGTTGACGTTGAACGCGTTCGTCAGCACGGCCGTGGCGCCGGCGGGCAGCGCGAAGGCATCGTAGTGCCACTGGAACGTCGTGAACGCTGAGCGGCCACCGAACCAGTCGCGTTGCGCGTGAACGTCGCAGACGTCGACACCGAGCCAGCCGATCTCCGCCACCGGGGCGCGCGTGACGGGCGCGCCCAGCGCCTGCGCAAGCAACTGACCGCCGAGGCAGTGGCCCAGCACCGGGACTTCCGCGGTGACGGCCGCGCGCAGCAGTGCGCAGACCGGCCCGGCCCAGGCAAGGCCGTCGTTCACGCTCATCGGACCGCCCATCATGCCGATCCCCGCGAACGCGCGCGGGTCGACAGGCACCGGCGCGCCTTCGTCGAGCGCCACCAGCTGCCAGGCGAGACCCTGCCCGTCGAGCCAGTCAGCGAAATACCCCGGGCCTTCGGTGCGGGAAAAGCGGAAGATCGCGATCGGACGCACGGACGCGCGGGGCCGCCGGGAGCTACAACCCGCGCGCGATGCGGGCGTACACCGAGTGGTTGTGGATGGACTCGAAATTCTCGGCTTCCACGACGAACCCGTCAATGCGGGGTTCCGTCTCCAGCCGCACGGCGACGCCGCGGACCAGGTCCTCGACGAAGCGCGGATTGTCGTACGCACGCTCGGTGACGTACTTCTCGTCGGCGCGCTTCAGGATGCCGAAGAGCTCGCACGAGGCTTCGTCCTCCGCGACGCGAATGAGCTCCGTCAGGAACAGCGGCTCGCGCGAGCGCGCCGTGATCGTGATCGTCGAGCGCTGGTTGTGCGCGCCGTACTCGGCGACCTCCTTCGAGCAGGGGCAAAGCGAGGTCACCGGCACCGCGACCGACACGGTCTGCCGGTAGCGGCCATCGGCGAGCTCGCCCACGATGCGCACTTCGTAGTCGAGCAGGCTTTCCACGCCCGAGACCGGCGCCGACTTGCGCACGAAAAACGGGAACGCGATCTCGATCCGCCCGCCGGGCGCGTCGAGCAGCACGACCAGCGTGTCGAGGAGCTGGTGGAAATTCACCACGGAGAGCGCCGGCTGCCCCGCGTCGCCGCGGGCCTCGAGCAGCGCGACGAGCCGCGACATGTGCGTGCCCTTGCGGTCCGCCGCGAGGGCGACGTAGACGTTGTACGCGGCGATCGTCGGCTCGCGCGACGCCATCGCTCGTCCGCGAACAGCAGCGGATAGCGCAGCCCGCGGATGCCGACCTGGTCGATCGCTGTTCGCCGCGCGTCCGGCCGCGACTGGACGTCGGGAATCGGGAACGTGGTCCGCGGTGTTTCGGGTCGGTTCACGGCAACAGGACCATCTATGCGGCGGGCTTGGCGAGCGGATCGCCCCGCCGCTGCCCGAACCGCGCATTGATCGACGTGACGATGCCCGCGGCGTCGAGGCCGCAGCCGGCGAGGAGCTGCGCCGGATCGCCATGGTCGACGAACGCGTCCGGCAAACCCAGTTGCAGCAGGGGGATCAGGATTCCTTGCGCGACCAGCGCTTCGCCGACGGCGCTGCCCGCGCCTCCCGCCACGACGTTCTCCTCGACGGTGACGAGCGCGTCGTGCTCCAATGCGAGGCGCGACACGAGATCGGCGTCGAGCGGCTTGACGAAGCGCATGTTGACGACGGTCGCGTCGAGCTCTTCCGCGGCGCCGGATGCCGCCTGCACCATGCTGCCGAACGCCAGGATCGCGATCCGGTTCGTCCGCCGCGACGTCGTGCGGCGCACGTCGCCCTTGCCCACCGGCAGCGCCGTCATCGCGGCCGCGAGCGCGACGCCGGGGCCGCTGCCGCGCGGATAGCGCACCGCCGAAGGCGTGTCGAGCGTATAGGCCGTGTAGAGCATCTGCCGGCATTCGTTCTCGTCGGCGGGCGCCATCACGGTCATGTTGGGGAGGCAGCGCAGGTACGAGAGGTCGAACGCGCCCAGGTGGGTCGCGCCATCGGCACCGACGATGCCGGCGCGGTCGATCGCGAACACGACCGGCAGGTTCTGCAGCGCGACGTCGTGGATCAGCTGGTCGTAGGCGCGTTGCAGGAAGGTCGAATAGATGGCGACGACCGGCTTCATCCCCTCGCACGCGAGACCCGCGGCGAACGTGACCGCATGCTGCTCGGCGATGCCGACATCGAAATAGCGCTCCGGGTACTCCTGCGAAAAGCGGACGAGTCCCGAGCCCTCGCGCATCGCCGGCGTGATCGCCACGAGGCGCGGGTCGGCCGCCGCCATGTCGCAGAGCCAGTCGCCGAAGATCTTCGTGTAGGCCGGTCGCGGGCCCGCCTTCGGCGCGTAGCCGGCGGCCGGGTCGAATTTCGTGACGCCGTGATAGAGGATCGGATCGTCCTCCGCGCGCGCGTAGCCGTAGCCCTTCTTCGTGATCACGTGCAGCAGCTGCGGCCCCGGCAGCGCCTTCACGTTCGCGAGCGTCTTCACCAGCGCATCGATGTCGTGGCCATCGATCGGCCCGATGTAGTTGAAGCCGAGCTCTTCGAACAGCGTGCCGGGCAGCACCATTCCCTTCATGTGCTCTTCCCAGCGGCGTGGCGAGTTCCTTCACCGGCGGGAGCTTCGACAGCACTTCCTTGCCGCCCCGGCGCACCGAGTTGTAGAAACCCGACGCGAGCAGCTTGGCGAGGTAGCCGTTCAGCGCGCCCACCGGCTCCGATATCGACATCTCATTGTCGTTGAGGATCACAAGCAGGTCGGCGCCCGCGGTGCCGGCGTTGTTCAGCGCCTCGAACGCCATGCCGGCGCTCATCGCGCCGTCGCCGATCACCGCGACGACGCCGCGGCTCTCGCCCTTGCGCTTCGCCGCGACCGCCATGCCGAGCGCCGCCGAAATCGACGTCGAGGAATGCGCGGTGCCGAAGGTGTCGTATTCGCTTTCCGAGCGCCGCGGAAAGCCCGATGGCCCGCCCGCCATCCGCAGCCGGCCCATCGCGGCACGCCGACCCGTCAGGATCTTGTGCGCGTAGGTCTGGTGGCCGACATCCCAGACGATGCGGTCGCGCGGCGTGTCGAACACGTAATGCAGCGCGATCGTGAGCTCGACGGTGCCGAGGTTGGACGACAGGTGCCCGCCCGTCTGCGCCACCGACGTCAGCAGGAACGCGCGCAGCTCGCGCGCGAGCTGCGGGAGCGCTTCGCGGTCGAGGCGGCGCAGCGCCGCGGGATCGTGGACCTGGTCGAGGATCGGGTACATCAGTGCGTCCGCAATACGATCCAGTCGGCTAGCTCGGCGAGCCTGCGCCCGGCGCCGTCGAACGGGGCGAGCGCTGCGCGGGCTTCGACCCGCAACGCCTCCGCGCGCATCCTGGCCGCGGGTAGGCCGAGACAGGTGACGAAGGTCGGCTTGCCCTGCGCGACGTCCTTGCCGGCGGTCTTGCCGAGCGACGCCGCGGAGCCTTCGACATCGAGCACGTCGTCGACCACCTGAAAGGCGAGCCCCGCGGCTGCGGCGTATGCGTCGAGCGCGGCCGCTTCGCCCTCGGCGAGCGGCCGGCCGCAGGCAGCGCCCAGCCGCACCGACGCGCGAATCAGCGCGCCCGTCTTCATCCGGTGCATCGATTCCAGCTCTGGCTGCGCAAGGGTCGCGCCCACGCTGGCAAGGTCGACCGCCTGCCCGCCCGCCATCCCGCGCACGCCGGATGCACCCGCGAGCAGCGCGCACGCGCCGCCGGCATCGGCCAGGCTGCCCTCGGCCAGGACGCCGAACGCGAGCGCCTGCAGGGCGTCGCCGGCCAGGAGGGCCATGGCTTCGCCAAACGCGACATGGCAGGCCGGCTTGCCGCGGCGCAGCGCATCGTCGTCCATGCACGGAAGGTCATCGTGGACGAGCGAATAGGCGTGGACGAGCTCTACGGCGGCGGCGGCGTGGTCGACCCGGTCGGGCGGCGCGGCGACGAGCTCACCGGCCGCGTAGGCGAGCAGCGGCCGCATCCGCTTGCCGCCGTCCAGGACGGCGTAACGCATCGCCTGGCTGAGCGCAACCGGAGGCACATCCGCCGCCGGCAACACGCACGCCAGGACGTCCTCAACCCGACGCTGCCGCTCGCCGCACCACACCGCCCAGGCGAGATCAGGATTCATCGGTGCCGGCAACATCGGCGGCCGGCGCGTCGAACGCCTTGAGCAGCCCTTTTTCGTAGACCTGCACCTGCTGCTCCGCGTCCTTCAGCGTCGACTGGCAGTACTGGAGCAGCTCCGCGCCGCGCTTGTACGCAACCAGCGATTCCTTGAGCGGCAGCTGCCCGCCCTCCATCGCGGCGACGATCTCCTCCAACTCCGCCAAGGCAGTCTCGAAGCTGGCGGGAACGGCGCTGGGCTTGGCCATGGGTTTGCAATGATCTTGGGCCGCCGGGCAGTCGAACGCGATCCGATGCGCGCAAACGAAGCGACGAGCCAGTTAGCGCATGGAGGTCATCGCAGTCGAGCCTTGAAATGCGGCAGCGACAGCACCAGATTTGACCCGTCTTCCACGCCAGCTTTATACTAGCATTTTTTGACGACGCGGCCTTACGCGATCCTTTCGCGCGGCCGACTTAGCAAAGCGGTCCGGGGCGGCCGAAACGCCGTAATCGTCCCGGGTTGTTGGGTTGGGTTGGTTGGTCTGACTCGCTGGGCGAGTGGACCAAAATTCGCGATGAAAGGGCAGGCTGATGTCCAACCTCGCTACGGTCGAGCGTCTGCGGCGCGCAACGTCGCAGCTCCCGGCCTCCTGGTACTGCGATCCCGCGGTTTACGACGCCGAGCAGCGGCTGCTGTTCGCACGCGCGCCCGGCTACGTCGGGCACGAGCTGATGGTGCCGAACGCGGGCGACTACCACGCCCTCGCGTGGCGCGACAACGCGCAGGCGCTCGTGCGCAACGCGCAAGGCATCGAGCTCATCTCGAACATCTGCCGGCACCGGCAGGCGATCATGCTGCAGGGGCGCGGCAACGCGCCGGCCATCGTCTGCCCGATCCACCGCTGGACTTACGACCTCAAGGGCGAGCTCCTCGGCGCGCCGCATTTTGCCGACAAGCCGTGCCTCAACCTCGGCCGGTCGCCACTTTCGAACTGGAGCGGCCTGCTGTTCGACGGGCCGCGCGACGTCCGCGCGGACCTCGGGAGCCTCGGCGTGCGCGACTTCGACTTCAGCGACCACGTGCTCGACCGGGTCGAGATCCACGAGTGCAACTACAACTGGAAATCCTTCATCGAGGTCTACCTCGAGGATTACCACGTTGTCCCGTTCCATCCGGGGCTCGGCAACTTCGTCACCTGCGAGGACCTGCGCTGGGAATTCGCGCCGTGGGCGTCGCTGCAGACCGTCGGCATCACGAGCCTCGGCAAGGCCGGCAGCAAGACCTACGAGCGATGGCACAAGGCGGTGCTCGACTACTACCGCGGCGAGGTGCCGAAGCACGGCGCGATCTGGCTCACCTACTATCCCAACATCATGCTCGAGTGGTACCCGCACGTGCTCGTGATCAGCACGCTGGTCCCGCGCGGCGTCGACCGCACGACCAACGTCGTCGAGTTCTACTACCCCGAGGACATTGCGCTCTTCGAGCGCGAGTTCGTCGAGGCCGAGCAGGCCGCGTACATGGAAACGGCCGCCGAGGACGACGAGATCGCCGAGCGGATGGATGCAGGCCGCCGCGCGCTATATCGGCAGGGCCGCAGCGAGGAAGGGCCCTACCAGTCTCCGATGGAGGACGGGATGCAGCACTTCCACGAATTCCTCCGCCGCGAGCTCGACGCGCACATCGCGCCGCGCTGACCACTTTCGGAATGGTCACCGCGCTCATCTCCACGACAGATCTCGCCGCACATCTCGGCGATCCGGCATTCGTCCTGGTCGACGTGCGGCACGATCTCACGCAACCCGAAGCATGGGGGGAGTCCGCGTACGGGCTCGGCCACCTGCCCGGCGCCCGGTTCGTCCACCTCGACCGCGACCTGTCCGCGCCGAAGACCGGACGCAACGGACGCCATCCGCTGCCGGGCGCGGGCGCCTGCGCCGAGCTGTTTGGTCGCCTCGGCATCGATGCCACGAAACAGGTCGTCGCGTACGACCAGGGCAGCGGCATGTACGCGGCGCGCCTGTGGTGGATGCTGCGCGCGCTCGGGCACGATGCAGCGGCGGTGCTCGACGGCGGATTTGCCGCGTGGACCCGCGAGGGCCGGCCGGTCGTGACTGCGACACCGGTCGACACGCGCGCCACCTTCATCGCGCGGCCTCGCGCGTCTAACCTCGATGCGCCGGCCGTCGCGGCAAGCCTGACAACCCGATCGCTCCTCCTCGTCGATGCCCGCGCTCGCGAGCGCTTTCGCGGCGATGTCGAGCCGCTCGATCCGGTCGCCGGGCACATACCCGGCGCACTCAATCGGCCGTACCTCGAGAATCTCGATGCGGAGGGCAGGTTCAAGGGGGTCGCGGCGCTCGCCGCCGAATTCGGCGCGCTTCTGGGCAGCCGACCTCCCGCCGGCGTCGTGCACTACTGCGGGTCCGGCGTCTCCGCGTGCCACAACCTGCTCGCGATGGCGCACGCGGGGCTCGAAGGCGCCCGGCTCTACCCGGGCTCCTGGAGCGAGTGGTGCGCCGATCCGACACGGCCGACCGCGCGCGGCGACGCGTAATCAAGGCGCGTGCGCCCACGGCGATTCAGCCTGACGTCCGCCATGAATCGATTGCGCGACCGCATCGCCATCGTCACCGGCGCCGCGCGCGGCATAGGCCTCGCGTGCGCGCGGCGCTTCGCGGCCGAAGGCGCGACGCTCGTGCTCGCCGATCTCGACGAGGCCGCGGGTACCGCGGCTGCCGCGTCGATTCCCGGTGCGACGTTCGTGCGCGCGGACGTCTCGCGCAAGGCCGACGTCGATGCCCTGGTGCAGCAGACGCTCGGCCGCCACGGGCGCATCGACCTCCTCGTCAACAATGCGGGCATCACGCACGCCTGCGACTTCCTCGATCTCGCCGAGGAGGATTTCGAGCGTGTGCTCGCGGTCAACCTCAAGTCGATGTTCCTGTGTGGCCAGGCGGTGGCGCGCGCGATGGTGAAGCTCGGCACCCGCGGGTCGATCGTCAACATGTCGTCGGCGAATGCCGTGGTCGCGATTGCGAACCAGGTGCCCTACGTTGTCTCCAAGGGCGGCATCAACCAGCTGACGAAAGTGATGGCCGTCGCGCTCGCGCCGCACGGCATCCGCGTCAACGCGATCGGGCCGGGGACGATTCTCACCGAAATGGCGAAGCAGGCGGTGCTCACCGACGACGCGGCGCGCAGAAAGATACTTTCGCGAACGCCGCTCGGCCGCTGCGGCGAACCGGAGGAGGTAGCGGCCGTCGCCGCATTCCTGGCGAGCGACGATGCGTCGTACCTGACGGGGCAGACGATCTACCCGGACGGCGGGCGGCTCGCGCTCAATTACACGATGCCGGTCGCCTGAAACCGGACCGGCGCTTCGTGCCGCTGCCTTCGGGGGCCCTCGTGACGCTGCCTTGCCGCGAAGGTCGTCCGCGTCACCGCGCCGGTTTCGGTCGCGGCGGCAGCGCGCCGCGCGCGAGCATCGGCCGCGGGCCGAAGCGCGGCTTGTGCGGCGGCGTCGCCTGCAGCATCTGCAGCGCGGCTTCGAGTGCCGTTTCCAGCTGCCGGTCCTTCTGCGCCGCGGCATCCTGCGGCGCGTTGTCGATTTCGATCTCCGGATCGGTGCCGTAGTTCTCGACTGCCCAGCCCACGTCGTCGAACCAGAACGAGAATTCCGGCTGCGTGGTTTCGCTGCCGTCGACCAGCGGATGGCGCGGCCAGATGCCGACGACCCCGCCCCAGGTGCGCGTGCCGACCAGGCGCCCGATGCCCATCAGCTTGAAGCAGTGCGAAAAGATGTCGCCGTCCGAGCCCGCGTGCTCGTTGGTGAGCGCGACGCACGGTCCCGCGCGCGACTCGGCCGGATACGGGACCGGCGGCCCCCAGCGCGACAGGTCGTAGCCGATGCGCCGGCGCGCCACTTTCTCCAGCAGCAATTGCGAGACGTGGCCGCCGCGGTTGTAGCGCACGTCGACGATCAGCGCGTCGCGGTCGCATTCGGCGACGAAATAGCGATGGAATTCGGCGAATCCGGCCGACATCATGTCCGGCAGATGAAAATAGCCGACGCGCCCGCCCGACTCCCCGTGCACGAAGCGCCGGTTGCGCTCGACCCACTCGCGATAGCGCGCCGGGACCTCGTCGGCGAGCGTGGTGACGAGCGCCGTGCGCTGCTTTCCGGTCGCGCCGCCGGCCACGGGCGCCAGCAGCGTCAGCTCGACCTTCGCGGCAGCCTGATGCACGAGCAGCGCCTGGGGCGGCAACTCGGGCGTCACCGGCTGGCCGTTGACGGCGACGACGCGCTCGCCAACCTGCGCCGCCACGCCGATGGCGTTCAGCGGCGAATCGGCGGCGGCGTCCCACGGGTCGCCGGTGACGATGTGCGCAATCTCGTAGCCTGTGCCATCGGCCGAAAGCGCGAATATCGGCGCCCAGGAACCCCAGCGCGACCTGCGGCGGCCGGCGGTGGTCGCCTCCGGTCTCGTAGGCGTGCGACGTGCCGAGCTCGCCCTGCATCTCCCAGATCAGATCGGAAAGCTCGCCGCGCGTGGCCACGAGATCGAGCAACGGCAGGTAGCGGCGGTAGACCGCGTCCCAGTCCACGCCCGACATGTCCTGCACCCAGAACTGGTCGCGCTGCAGGCGCCATACTTCGCGCAGCATCTGTCGCCACTCGCTCCTCGGCTCGACGGACACGCGAATGCGATCGAGGTCTACCCAGCCACTCATCCGCGACGGCGCATCGCCGGCTTGCGCCAGTTTCGCGTCCGCAGACGGCTCGGCCTTGCGCGTCGGGTCGATCGCGCGCAGCCGGTTGTTCACGCGCACAATCAGGCTGGCGCCATCCGCCGCGAGCGCGAAGCTGTCGGCCTTGTCGACCAGCACGTCCACCTTGAGCGTCGCAAAGTCGAAGACGTCCAGCCGACCGGGGGTTTCCTTGTGGCCGCCGCGGCCGTGCGCTCCGGGAATGGGGAAGGATGTCCACAGCGCCTTGCCTTCGACGCCGGCAATCTGGCCGTAGCGGCCCTCGGCCACCGGAAACGCCGCGACGCGTCGCGCGATGCCGTCGAGGTCGATCGCAAGCGCCGGCCGCGGGCCCGCTGGATCCGCCTTCGGTGCCGGCGTCGCATTGTCCGCCTTGAGACCCTTCGGCTCCGGATCGAACGGCGGGCGCTGCCCGGCCTGCAGCGCGATCAGGTACGGTCGCGCGGCGCGCGGAAAGCTCAGCTCGAACTGCACGTTGTCGTAGACCGGATCGAACGTGCGCAGCGACAGGAAATAGAGATACTTCCCCTCCGGATCGAAGGCGGGGCAATAGTCGCGGAATTCGGGCTGCGTGACCAGCGTGGATTGCTGCGTCCCGACCTGGTGCAGCTTGATCGCGCAATGCCGTAGGCTCGTCCAGAACGCGTAGGCGAGCCAGGCGCCGTCTGGCGACCACGCGAGGTCGTCGCTGCGTCCGGCGTCGCTTCGATCGACCACCGTCAGCACGCCGGTTTCGAGATCGCCGATCAGCACTTCATTGCGATGGTTGGCCATCGCGATCCGCTTTCCCTTCGGTGCGGCGCGCAACGCAAGCACGCGCCCGATGTCCCACGCGAGCGAGCGCGCCTTGCCGGCCTCGAATACCTCAATGCGCTCCTCGCCGGAGGCGTCGCTCACGCCGACCAGCGCCGCGCCGTCGGGGAGCCACTGTCCATGCCGGTAACGCACGCCGTCGGCGGCACCATGCTGGCCCACCGCCCCTTCCCACAACGCGAAAGTGAAGAGCTTGCCGCGCGCGTCGACGGCCAGGCTGTGCCCGGCCGGATGCACGTTGAATCCGGCGAGATGCGGGGCCGCCGCGACGAAGCGGCGCGCCGCCTGCGTGCGATGCGCGGGCACGCGGATGTCGAGGCGCCGCGTGCCATCCGTGGCAGGGTCGAACAGCCATAGCGCGGCGCCGCACTGGTAGACGATGC
Organism: uncultured beta proteobacterium; assembly: GCA_963823215.1. Lineage (GTDB taxonomy): Bacteria > Pseudomonadota > Gammaproteobacteria > Burkholderiales > Casimicrobiaceae > CAIWHR01. The sequence goes on along the minus strand of CAWGKT010000003.1, from coordinate 21,880 downwards.
GCGTGCCGTCGGTCTGCGCGTGGCGCGCGTAATAGTCGTCGTGATCGGTGTGGCGGCACAGATCCGAGCCATCGGGCAGGCACGAGTAGAGGTTCCCCACGCCCTCCCCGTCCGCGAGGTGGTAGATGCGCCCGCCGACCCACATCGGGCTCGTGACATTGCCCTTCAGCTCGGTCATGCGGCGGAACGTCCCCCGCCCTTCCGCATCGACCCACAGGTGGCCGGCCGTCCCGCCGCGGTAGCGCTTCCAGCGCGCCGGATCGGCAGTGTTGCGGCCGATCACCTTGGCACCATTCGATCCGTACGCCAGGTGGTTGACCTGTCCATGCGGCAGGAGCCGGGGCAAGCCGCCCGCGACGGCAAGCGTGAACGCGCGGTAGTTGCGGAAGAACGGTTGCCCCTGCGTCGTGACGAACAGGATGTCGCCCTGAGGCGTGAAGCCGCGAACCAGCACATCGGGGCCGAGCCAGGTCATCCGCCGCGCCGGCCCACCCTCCGCGGGCATCAGGAAGACCTCGGGATGCTGCTCGTCGCGACCGACATAGGCGATCCACTTTCCGTCAGCCGAAAGGACCGGTGTGGCCGGCTCGCCCAAGCCAGCGGTCAGCCGGCGCGCGACGCCGCCCGCCGCATCGACGCGCCACAGGTCGTCGTCGCAGACGAACACGATGGCATCGCCGCAGATCGAAGGTTGCCGCAAGTAGCCGTGATCGGACATGGTTTCTCTTCCGCATTGGTGGGAGCTCGGTGGGTGCCAGGCGCAGGACCCGTGCCAGCAGCGCCCTCGTGCGTCCGGGGCGGCTGTCCGTCGATGCGGATGTTACGGGATTTGGCGTCGTCAGGCGCGGCGAACCCCGGCGGAAGGCGGCGGCCGCCCCGACGCGGTAACCGGACCCAGCCCCGTGTCGCCGCCATCCGCGAGATCGCGCGGCCACAGCCGACGGTCGACGCGGCGATAGACCTGGGCACGCATGTCCATCGAGCCCGTGCCGGGCGCCGCGACGTAGAGGATGTCGGCGGCGACCGGCAGGAAGCCCGCGTGGAAATGCTGCGTCGATTTGACGATCACAGCGCGGGTCTGCGCGAGATCAACGCCGGCGCAAGTGAAGCATTCGGGGCTGAAGCCCTGGGTGCGGTGGTCGTTGACGACGATGTCGATGGCGTGCGCGTTGTCGTCGGGCCCGATCCTGAGCCACGCCATGTCGCCCATCGGGGTCAGCGCCTTGCCGAAACGCTGGAAGGCGGCGCGAACGAGACCCTTCACGATCACGCGCGCGTCGACCGGCGCGCCGGAGGCGGGGCCGTGCTTGCCGCCGAGGCGCACGTCGAAGGTCGCCCCGAGTCCGGCCTCGAACGCGAGCTCGGTCGCGCCGCGGTCGTAGAACGGCGCGATCGCAACACCGCCGATGCCGAGCTCGATCAGCCGACGCAGCAGAAAAGTCGAATCGCCCGCCGCGCCGAGGCCCGGATTGTCGGCCGCGTCGGCGAGCACGAGCAGCCTCGGCCCATCGTGGCCGGCAATGCGGCCGATCGCGCTTTCGACATCGAGAAAGGGCGGCGACATCGATTCGCGCATCGCCCAGACCTCCCGCCCGAGTGTAGCGGCGAGCGCCTCGGCCCTGCCGCGGTCGGCGTCGGCGACGACCAGCACGCGCACGCCCACTTCCGGAGTGTCGCCCCAGGGAAACCCGTGCGCGAGCGAAACCGAGAGGATCCCGTCCTGTCCTTCGAGCGCGCTCATGCGCTCAACGAAGCCGCGCATCGGCTGGCGCGTGGTCGGGAAGATGCCGAGCATCCGGCAGTCGTGCAGCGCCATCGTCGGCCGGATCCGGCCGGCGAGCGTGGCCTCGACGATGCGCCACAGTTCCTCGGCGCGCTCGGTCACGTCGACGTGCGGATATTCCTTGTAGATGACGATCGCCGTGGCGGCGTCGACCTTCGCGCGGGTGAGGTGGCAGTGGAGGTCGAGTTCGACGCCGATCACCACGCCGGGCCCGACCAGCGCCCGCACGCGCGTCAGCAGATCGCCCTCGGCGTCGGGATAGCCATCGGCAATCATCGCGCCGTGCAGGTTCAGCATCACCGCGTCGACCGGCAGCGCGCGCGCCAGCCCGCCGAGAATCTCGTCGCGCAGCGCCTCGTGCGTCGCGCGGGTGGTGTCGCCGGCCGGCATCGCGAACGCAGCGACGCCTTCGACCACCGTCCAGCCGAGCGCCTCGGCGCGCTGCTTCCAGAGGATCAGCGGCAGCGCGAAGACACCGGGCTTGTCGCCGTGCGCCCCGCCGCGCACGAGCATCGTGCGCTCGAACAGCTTCAGACCCGTGGGAATCGGGGAGAAGGAGTTGGTCTCGGTGCCGAGGCAGGCGGTGAAGATCTTGCGGGTCACGTCGAGTGTCCTCGAAGGTTTGCGGACGGCGCGGGATTCACCGGCACGACAAACGCGTCGGCGACTCATTCGAGCGACGCTGAGTATCGTTGGCAGAGCAGCGCGGGTCAACGTCCGACGGCGGGCCGCGAAACCGGCACACGACCCGGCAGGCGCCGTCAGACGCGATCGGCGCCGAATGCCGCGACGGCAGGCCGAAGTCACGACCGGCGTGCCAGCAGCCGAACCGGTGCCGCTCAACGCTCGAAGCGCTCGATTGCCCCCGGCTGACGCAACATCTTATCGACCTCGTCGAGGTGCTGTTCCTCGTTCACGATCATTTCGCGGCCGTACTCCTCGAGCAGGACCGACTTGCCTTCCGCGAGACGCAGGAGCTCATAATCTACGAGTAGTGCGTGTACCGCACAACACCGGCAAGCTCGGTCTCCATGATCCGGTTCAGCGTGTCGATCGCTGCGTTCTTGTCCATGTCGTTCATTGCCGTCTCCTTGTCGTCGAGTCTGTGATCGGCGCGAGAGGTTTGCCTCGTCGGCATCGACCGCAGCAGCGTCGCCGCCACCACAACCGGTCAATGCCATCGCCAGCAGGACAACGACCGGGCCCCCCGTTCCGATCTCAGCATGCATGGTCCGCGCCTCCCTCGGCGAGCGAGGCGCGGACGAGCGCGAGAATCGACTGGCGAGCGGCGGCTCGCGCATGCGCGTGGCAATGCCCGCTCACCGGCTGCCAACGATCGCCGAGATCGGCCGCCAGACTCTGCAGCCACGCGGGGGCCGCGCCTTCCGCCGCGAGTCGGTCGAGACAGGCAGCGATCGCGGCGGCCACCCGCGGACGCTCGTGCGTCTCTGGTGCATTCCCCGCATATTCGCTCATGAGTTCGAGCAGCGCGGCAACGGTGCGGCCGACCGGATCCTGCGGTGATAGCGGCGTCATTGCTTTCCCTATATGCAAATGCGACTCATTCGCATTTAAGCACGATTCTCTTGCGCTGGCAACCCCTCCGCGCCGCGGTCCTCACGCTCTGGGCTGCAGTCGTCGCGGAGCGGCTGGGGTGCGAAGGGCGTGCTCGACGTAGCCAAGATCCGAGCGCTTGCTCCGCGCTGATCGTCGTCCGGCGCACTTGGTACGGCGTGCGTCGTACTGCCCCTCGGTACTGATGCCTTGCGCCATCACTTGGTAACGCCGATCTTCGACCGCCGTTCGCGCACGACGCCGGACAGGTGCATACCGACGGCCACCAGGCGCGCTCGCTGACGCTCGCGAAACGCCCGATGCCGGGCATTTACGGCGTCGCGGCGACGCCCAATCACCCCAGCTTCCCGTCGGCCCGCGCAAGTCAAGCCGTGCTAACCTACTCTCAACCGCGCGTCGAGATGTTGGATCTACTATCCCTTGGAAAGGACAGTACGGTGCTGAAAGGTCTTTGCCGTCTGCGATCCTACGCCATGTTGATGTTTGGGCTCGCGCTCGCTGGCTGCGGCGGCGGCGGCGGTGGAGGAAGTGGCAGCGCGACCGCCCCCGAGAGCCGGATCGACGTTGCCGTTACTGGGCTTCCCGTCGGTGTGAATGCCGCAATCACGATCACTGATTCGAGTGGCAAGGCCGTCAGCAGCCTGACCACCGCCGGCCAAGTGCTCGTAAGCGGTCCCGGTATCTTCAACGTGAGTGCCGACGTGGTGACTGCCGGTACGGCCACCTATTTGGCCACCGTCGTCCCGAATTCGATCATGGTGCCCGCTCCGCCCAGTGTCACCATGGTGAGCGTCACCTATTCGCTCGCCCCGCCTTTGAAGCTCGGATTCGCGCCAGTGGCGTCGGGGCTCGTTTCCCCAACTTTCCTGGCGTCGCCGCCGGGAGGGACGGACATTTATGTCGTCGAGCAACCCGGGCGCATACGGAAACTGGTGAATGGTGTGCCGCAAGCGCCGGCGCTCGACATTTCTGCACGCGTGAGCTACGCCGGCGAGCGCGGCATGCTGTCGCTGGCGTTCGACCCGCAATTCGCCGCCAACGGCAATGTGTTCGTCTATTTCACGGACCACAATGGCGACATCGCCATCGAACGATTCACCTTTCCGGTGCCGGGCGGCGTACAACTCCCCTCTGGTTCCGAGTCGACGGCGGTCCGGGTCCTCACTATTTCCCATCGCGCGTTTGCAAATCACAACGGGGGGCAACTGCAATTCGGCATCGATGGCATGCTTTACGTCGGAACGGGTGACGGCGGCGGCGGCGGCGATCCGTTCGGAAATGGACAGAACCTCGATACACTTCTGGGCAAGATTCTGCGTATCGACGTGAGTTCGTTGCCTTACAAAGTACCTCCCGACAACCCCTTCGCCGGCCAAGCTGGCAAGCGTCCGGAAATCTGGGCATACGGGCTCCGCAATCCGTGGCGCTTCTCGTTCGACAACACAACCCGGAGTCTCTACATTGCGGATGTTGGCCAGGGCAGCAGAGAGGAAGTCGACGTGGTCGCTGCAAGCGCGACCGGCCTCAATTACGGGTGGAATACCTGGGAAGGCACCATATGTTACCCGTCTGGCACCGCGTGCAATCCCGCGGGCATCACGATGCCGCTCATCGACTATGACCACGGCGACGGTTGCTCCATCACCGGCGGATACGTGTCTCGCAGTTCGGTGCTTCCGGAAATTGCCGGACGTTACTTCTACTCTGACTTCTGCGGCGGCTGGCTGCGAAGTTTCTTCGTCGTAGACGGGGCCGCGATCGAGCGGATCGACTGGGGCGTCACGCCCGTTGGCAACATCCAATCATTTGGCGTTGATTCAAAGAACGAGCTATACGTGCTGACGTCCGCCGGTGGTGTTTACAGACTTGTGCGCCAATAGGATGGAGTCGTCCGGTTTCCAGCCGCGCCTGATGCCCGGCGGCGCAAAGCGAGTCGGGGCAGGACCTTGCGTGCCGTCATCGCATGCGGGAACCGGTTGACGAGGCGGCCGGCGCCACCGCTGCCGCTGCGCCGGCGAAGAAGGAAAAGAAGGGCGGCTGCCGAGCGTTCGGCATTCCTGGCGGCCGCACCAGCGGCCGTTGCGAGCAGGCTGCGGGGAGGCGAGATCGCCTCCCTTTGTCATTGCGCCCGGAATTGTGGCGCGGACGAGCATCAAGACGCCGTCGCCGGTCCGTAAGTCACTCCGGCTTGATGTCGGCACTGGCGGTCACCTTGCGCCATCGGGCGATCTCCGACTTGATGTGCATGGCGAATTCCTCCGGTGTGCCGCCAACCGGCTCGGAGCCGTCGCTGGACAGTCGCTCGCGCACATCCGGCATCTGCAGGATGCGCACTATTTCCCTGTTGAGTTTGGTGATGATTCCCGCCGGCGTTCCGGCCGGCGCCAGGATCCCATACCACCCGGCGATCTCGAAGTCGGGTACCCCCGCTTCGATCATCGTTGGCAATTGCGGTGCTGCGGGCGAGCGCCTGGCGGTGGTTACTGCGAGCGGCCGCAGCTTGCCGGCGGCGATTTGCGCTTGCGACTGAATGATCGTCGAAAAGAGCATCTCGATCCGACCGCCGAGCACGTCCTGCATCGCCGGCGCACCACCCTTGTAGGGAACGTGGGTGAGCCGGATGTCCGTCAGTGCCGCGAACAGCGCGCCGGACAGGTGACTCAAGCCGCCGATCCCGGAGGATCCATAGTGGAGCCCGTCCGGCTTCGCCTTTGCCATGGCGATGAGATCGCCCACCGACTTGACCGGAAGCCCGGGATTGACAACCAGCACGTACGGCTGGGTCGTCATCTGGGTGACCGGCGCGAAGTCGCCGACGAGATCGTAGGACAGGTTCTTATAGAGGCTCACGTTGACCGAATGGCTCGCCGAGATCACGGTCAGCGTGTAGCCGTCGGGCGGTGACTTGGCCGCGATCTCGACGCCGATGGTGCCATTCGCACCACCGCGGTTGTCAATGATTACCGGATGGCCCCAAGCGGCCGTCAGATGCTGCGCAATCGCCCGCGCCGTGAGATCGGTGCCGCCGCCCGGCGCGAACGGCACGATCAGGCGAATCGGCCTGGATGGGTAGGATGGGGCGGGGTCGGGCTGCGCCAGCGACGGCGCGCACGCCGAAAAACCCGCCATCGCGACAACGCATGAAGCCACCCAACGCGCGCAGAACGACATCCCGGTCACCTCGTTTGCGACGAAAACGTCGTGCGGTCGCGCGGCGCCAGGACCTTTGCCACAGTGGCCCCAGCGCGAAGGGTTCGAGGCCCGAGACCGCCTACAGGCATGGAAGACGGGGGGCCAGCATACGCAACAGCCTTACGCAACGGGCTCGCTCCGTCCATTATCGCGCCGTTTCGCCGGCAGCCGCGCTTCTGCGCACCGCAAACGGGGAGAGCAAGGGCTGCGGGCGCCAATCCGAATCGGCAGGTGGCGGAAAGGGCTTGGCGAGGATCAGATGTGGCGGCACCTTGTCGAATAGCTTGAGATCCAGCCAAGCCGCCTGCAGGTCGCGGATGCTGGCGATGTTGCGTTGTGCCATCGCCGGATCGTGCTGCCGCTGCGCCGCGTGAATGCGAAACGCCGACAGGCTCTCCGTCAGATAGACGGCGTCGCCCTTCAGCAGCAGCGCGGACCAGATCACCATGTCGATGATGCCGAGCCCCTGCACGCCGTTGAAACGAAAATAGTCGGGCGCCTGATCGAGCAGGTCCGCCTTGCGAAAGAGCACGGTGCTGGGCTCGCCAACGGTGTTGAGGCCGGCCATCAGCATTGCATTGGCCAGCGTGTAGCCGGCAATCGTGGTGTTTGCGCGGACGATCGGCACCGTGGCCGGCTGGTCATCCAGGGGCTTGCCATGCTCATCGATGCGCTGGCGGTGCGAGGTGGCCAGCGCAATATCGGGCGCGCGACGAAACGCATCCAGCAGCGATGCCACGCAAGTCGGCGCCAGCAGGTCGTCGTCGCAAAGGAACTTGACGAATTCGCCGCGCGCGCTCTCGAAGCATTGCCTGAAATTGCCTCGCCCCCGCAAACGGACCGCATTGCGCCGATAGCGAACATCCCGGTGGTTGGCGCGCGCGCGCGTCGCGGCCTCGATCTCGGTGCCGGCGGAATCGTCGCAGACGACAATCTCGATGTTGGAATAGGTTTGCGCCAGTGCGCTGTCGATGCAGGCCGGGAAGTAACGCGGCGAATAGGCGGGAATGACGATCGACACCAGTGGATCGCCGTCGACGCCCCGATCGCGCTTGGTGTACTCCACGGTGACCGCGCGCCCGCCGCGCGCGCGCAGTTCCGCCAGCGTGCGGCGGCAAACATCGGCAACGGGGGTGACATCCGCTGCCGTGAGGCCCGTCAACGAGGCGGCCTGCAGGATGTCGGTCGTGCAACTGCCCGTGGCGTCGGCATTGCCTGCCAGAGTCGCCACGCAGAGACTGAGCAGACCTCCCGGCTTCAGCACGCGCCGACACTCGAGCAGAAACCAGACGCGGGTTTCGTGCGGCAAGGCGTCCAGGGAATCCGCGCAGGCGATGACGTCCACCCCGCGATCCTCGAACGGGAAATCGCCGCCGGGCTGGAACGGAACGTCGGCATCGTCCCGTTCATGCATGCTCAGCCAGCCCGGCGTCGGGTGCTTGAAATCGCCGACGCCGACAAGGATCCGCGAGCCACCGCTCACCGCGGGCGCCTCCATACTCCGTCGCGTTCCAGCGCCGCGACACTGGCCGGGTCGGCGGCGCGGCCGACGACGGATTCGAAGGCCTCGACCGCCGCGGGGGCGGGAGCGCGCGCCGTGGGCAGGCGTCGACCGGTGAACCGCTCGACCGCCGCGCCGACCTCATCGAGCCCAAGCAGCCAGCGCTCGAACGTGGCGCCGGTGAAGCGCGCGTTGAACTCGTGGATCATCAGTTGGCCGTCCGGCGCGCGCTGGCACTGGATGTTGAGCGGCCCCCGCCAACCGGCTTCGGCAAATGCCTTCGCGCACTCGACGCCGATTTCCCGTGCCGCCGGGTCCGTATCCAGACCGACCCACTTCGATCGGCGCCGGTCGCTGACAATGCAGATGGACATCACGTGCGCGGTCGTGCCATCCGGTGCGATCAGCGCCTGAATCGAATGTCTGAGACCCTGGAACGTGTGGTGCAACGGGATGCCCTTGGTCTCGGTCGCCGCGACGTAGTCGGTGACGGTCCGGGGATCGCCGAGGAACTGCTGGACGACATACGCGTCCTGATCCAGGGTCCTTCGGAGCTGGGGCTCGTTGCAGAGCATGAATACGCCCAGCGAGGCGTAGCCGCGGCGTGGCTTTGCCACCAACGGAAAACCGTGCCGCGCGACGAAGGCCGCGCGTTCGTCGTCGCTGCACCGGATGATCGACGCCGCGAACGGGAGGCTGTGCCGGGCACTGAACTGCGCGCTGGCCCACTTGTCGCCAATGACGCGCGCTGGCGCGGCGCTGCCGCATAGCATGCGGGGCGCGAGCTCGGGGCGCCGCTCCCGAAGCAACGCGAGAAATTCCACGTCGTCATCACGGCAGGGGATGACGAGGTCCACGCTTTCCCGATCCATGATGTCGAGCAGAGCGTGCTCGAACGCCGGTGCCTCCGCGGCAGTGGGCGGTACCCGGTAGACGACATCGAAGTCGAACAGCGCGGGCTCGTTGGTCACACTCGACGTCGCGACGAGCAGAAGCCCGTCGCGACGACCACTGAGCGCGGTCAGAACGTTCTGCCCGACCCGGGTGCCGACGGAGAGTACGAGTAGACGGAGGCTCTGCATGAGGACGAACGTGCGGCGCCCGAAATCACCGGACACCGAAATTGTCAACGGCGCGGTCGCGGCGGATGCCGCCAGTCACGCGGAAATCGCGCCAAGTGTATACCGACCGGTCCATGAATTTTGCCACTGCCGCCCGGCGCTACGCCAGCAGCGGCGTGACGATGGTCAGGATGTCGCGCGTGCGCTCCCACGTCTCGCGCAGCATGGGCAGCCCGCGCGGCAGCGCGTAAGGCGGGATTTCCTGCACCTGGCCCGGGCCGTCGCGCGGGTAACGGCGCCGCAGCACCTGTCCGAGCACGGCGATCACCACCCCGGATCGCGCCCGCCCGCGGCCCGCCGCTATGGGAAATGCCCGATGCCGGGCATTCGCGGCCCCGCGGCGACGCCCAATCACCCCAGCTTCCCGTCGGCCCGCGCAACTCAAGCCGTGCTAACCTACTCCCGACGGCGCGTCGTGGTGTTGGATTTACTATCCCTTCGGAGAGGGGGCATGGACCGAGTTCAACGCGGGGACTTCCTGATCGCCGCTGGGCAATCGTTGCCGCACCGATCAACAGTTCACTCCCTTCACGGTCCACGGAGAAACTACGCCCAACAGCCGCTGATGCAGTTCGACGTCGCACATGGCCGCGATGCTCTTTCGAAGCCATTTCTACACTATCCTTACCTACCGACCCAGGGAAAAGCCTGAAGAACCGCAGTGGCCATCCTTGAAAGGGTGCGATGGACCATTCGACACCATGCATCTTCCTGCGGCGATTCCGCACGGAATTGCGATTGCTCGCTGTAGTTGCCGCCACGCTGCTCCCGATCGGTGGCGTCTCGGCCCAAGGCGCCTCGTCCGGGAAGCCGTGCGATCCGGCGCCGGCGAAAGCGGTCTCCGTTCAGGGCACCGTGGAGTCGAAAGGCCCCGCCGACGCGCAGTGGCAGCCGGTCAAGCTGAACGATACGTTCTGCCCGGGTGACTCGATCCGCGTCCACGCGAAGAGCCGTGCCGACATCGCGCTGCGCAATCAGTCGGTCATGCGTCTCAACGCCAATTCGACGATCACAGTCGAAACGCCGAAGGAGCAGACCACCGGCGTGGTCAGGCTGCTGCGCGGCGCGACCAACATCTTCAGCCGCGGAGGGCGCAGCCTCGAGGTGATCACGCCCTTCACCGTGGCTGGTGTCCGCGGAACGGAGTTCTTCATCAGCGTCGAAAACGACAAGACGCTGCTCTCGGTGTTCGAGGGAACGGTCGTGGCCGAGAATTCGGCGGGAAGTCTCTTGCTCCACAGCGGCCAGTCGGCGGTGGCCGAGTCGGGGAAGATTCCGGTCCTGCGCACGGTCGTGCGGCCGCGCGATGCGGTCCAGTGGACGCTGCATTACCCGCCGGTCGTCTATTTTCGCCCTGACGAATTCCCCTCGGGCCCCGGCTGGCAGGGCATGATCCGCCGTTCCGCGGAGTTCTACGCGAAAGGAGACCTCACGGGCGCATTGCAGAGCATCGAGAATGCCCCGGCCGACGTCCGCGACCCGCGGTTTTTCGTCTATCGCGCGCAGCTGCTGCTCGCGGTCGGTCGTGTCGACGACGCGCATGCCGACATCGACCGCGCACTGCAGCTTGCCCCGAATGACGCAAACGCGCTGAGCCTGCAGTCGATCATCGCCGTCGTACAGAACGACAAGGACCGGGCATTGGCGGTCGCCGAGAAGAATGTCGCGGCCAACCCGACGTCGGCCACCGCGCGGATCGCGCTGTCCTTTGCGCAGCAAGCACGCTTCGACCTGCCGGGCGCCCGGGCGAGCGTCGAGAAAGCCGTAGAGCTCGATCCGCGCAATGCGCTGGCCCTCGCCAGGCTCGCCGAGCTCAACTCGTCGTTTGGCGACCTCGACGCGACCTTTGCGGCCGCGCAGAAGGCCGTCGCGCTCGATCCGAATCTGGCGCGGATCCAGACGGTGCTGGGCTTCGCCTATCTGACCCAGGTCAGGACGGCCGAGGCGCGGGCGGCCTTCGACAAGGCGATCGTGCTGGACCAGGGCGATCCGCTTCCGAGGCTCGGGCTCGGGTTGGCGAAAATCCGCGACGGCAGGCTCGACGAGGGCGGCCGCGATATCGAGATCGCCGCGAGCCTCGACCCGACCAATTCGATCGTGCGGGCCTACCTCGGCAAGCTCTACTACGAGGAGAAGCGCTTCCCACTCGACGAGCGCGAATACCAGATGGCGCAGGAGCTCGACCCGAAGGATCCGACGGCGTTTTTCTACGATGCGATCCTCAAGCAGACGACCAACCGGCCAGTCGAGGCGTTGCAGGCGATGGAACAGGCGATCGCCCTCAACGATAACCGGGCGGTCTACCGGTCGGAGCTGCTGCTCGACTCCGACAACGCGTCGCGCAGCGCCAGCCTCGCGCGCATCTACACCGATCTCGGCTTCCAGCAGTTCGCGCTGGTCGAAGGCTACAAATCGGTCAACGCCGACCCCACCAATTTCTCCGCCCACCGGTTTCTGTCGGACACCTACTCGGTGCTGCCGCGGCACGAGATCGCGCGGGTGAGCGAGCTGCTGCAATCGCAGCTGCTGCAGCCGATCAACCTGACGCCGCTCCAGCCGCGACTCGCGGTGAGCAACCTGGCGCTGATCAGTTCCAGCGGAGTCGGCACGGCATCATTCAGCGAATTCAACCCGCTGTTCACCGGCGACGGTTACACCGCGCAATTCACCGGGATGGGCGGCGAGCACGGCACCTACGCCGGGGATGCCGTTGTGGCCGGGCTCGTCGGCAAGGGGGCGTTCAGTTTCGGCTACTCCGGGTTCCAGACTGACGGATTCCGGGTCAACAGCGACCAGAAAGACCAGATCTTCAATGCCTTCGGCCAGTATGACTTCACGCCGCAGACGAGCGTGCAGGCCGAATACCGGCACCGGAACACCAAGCAGGGCGACGTGGCGCTCCGGTTCTTCGAAAGCGACTTCCTCCCGGGCGAGCGGAACCACACGGAAACCGACATGGTCCGGGCCGGGTTCCGGCACACGTTCTCGCCCGGCTCGATCGTCCTGGCATCGGTCATCTACCAGAACAGCCGGGACACGGTCCACCAACGACCAGTTGGGGGCACCAACCATTCTGCGTACTGTCGACACGCCCGAAAAAGCGCTGAGCGGCGAACTGGCCTACCTGTTCCGATCGCCGCGCTTCAACCTCGTTGCCGGAGCCGGTTACTCCAAGATCGACGGGCACACGGACTTCACGCTCGATCTCGACATTCCGCCCCCCGACGGTCCGGGTCCTTTCCAGGTTCAGGAAACGATTGCCGGCGATGTCCGGCATGCCAACGCTTACGCCTACGCCTATTTCAAGCCGTTCGACAGCCTGACCCTGACAGCGGGCGTCAGCGCCGACTTCCTGAACGGCGACAGCCTGGACGTCGACGACAAGAAGGAGGTCAACCCCAAGTTCGGCGTGGAATGGAGCCCGTTGCCGGGCACGACGCTGCGAGCGGCGGCGTTCAAGGCGGTGAAGCGGACGCTTGTGACCGATCAGACGCTCGAGCCAACACAGGTTGCCGGATTCAATCAATTCTTCGACGACCTCAACGGGGCCTCGTCGTGGCGCTACGGGGCGGGGATCGATCAGAAGTTCGGGCGCGACGTGTTCGCCGGCGCGGAGTTTTCGAAGCGGGACGTCAAGTCGCCGTTCGTGTTCGTCGATCTCGAGGGCGTTGCGGACCCGATGCTGCAACATGAGAACATCACCGAGCATCTGGGGCGCGCGTATGCCTTCTGGACCCCGCATCCCTGGTGGGCCTTCAGCGCGCAATACCTCTACGAGAAGAACCAGTCCGAGGGCTTGACCGACGTGCCGCTGACGGTCAAGACGCGGCGGGCCCCATTGGGTGCAAAGTTCTTCCATCCCTCCGGGTTCAGCGCGGGAGTGACCACGACCTACGTCAACCAGGATGTCCAGTTCATCGACGGGACCACCGGCAGCTCGACGTTCTGGATCGTGGATGCGGCATTGAGCTATCGGCTGCCCAATCGCTACGGCTTCATCGTCGGTCGGCGCCAGCAACCTCACCGACAAGCGTTTCAACTACTACGACACGGACGTGCGCAACCCGACGCTGCAGCCGAGCCGAATGCTCTTCGCCCGAATCACGCTGGCGCTGCCGTGACGGACCGCCGCTCGACCAGCCGCAGGGCCCGGTGCTCTCGCTCTCGTTCCTGAAGACGCTGCTGCTCAACCCGCGCCACTTCAGGCCATCGCTCCTGAAGGTGCTGCTTCTCAATCGCGCGGCGCTGACACTGGCCACGATCGGTGTCGCGATGGCCCTGTTCACGGTTGGCGCCCCCGTCCTCGACTCGATCGAGCTCAACTGGCTGGATCTTCGCTTTCGCACCCGCGGCCCGATCGTGCCCGGCCCGACCGTCGTGCTGGCGGTGATCGACGGGAATAGCCTCGAAGCCGAAGGCCGCTGGCCCTGGCGGTCGCGGATCGCCGCGCTCGTCGACGCGCTCTCGCGCGATGGCGCCAGGGTCATCGGGTTTGACATCATGTTCGCGGAGCCGGACAAGAACGCGCCGCTCGAGCTGATCGACGACCTGGCGCGCCAAGTCGACGCGCTGAACATCACGGTTCCGCAGCTCAACGACTTCATACGGGAAAGCCGGGCCGGCATCGACAACGATCGTGCGCTGGCGCGCTCGCTCGAGCGTTCCACGACGCCGGTCGTGCTGGGCTATTTCTTCTACATGAGCGAGGCGGAAGCCGGCCGCAAGCTCGACCCGGCCGGCGTCGAGCGGCAGCTCGAAGGCATCGCGGGCTCCAAGTACCCCCTTATCCTCTACGCGGATCAGGCCGCCACCGCCGTGCCTTTCCTGAAGGCCTACGCACCGCAGAGCAATCTCCCGATGTTTACCGCTGCCGCGTCCTCGTCCGGCTACTTCAGCGTGGCCAGCGATCCCGACGGTGTCGTGCGGTCGATGCCGCTGATGATCCAGGCCGGTGACGACCTCTTCCCGCCGCTGTCGCTCCTGTCGTACTGGCATTACCTCGGCAAGCCGGAGCTCATGGTCCGCGTACGGGCCGAGGGCGTCGAAGGGGTGAAGATCGGCGATCGGTTCGTCCCCACCGACGAGGCAGGGCAGATGCTGATCAACTATCGGGGCCTGCCGAAGACCTTTCCCCACTACAGCGTCAGCGACATCATCGGGGGCAAGCTGCCGGCCGGGACGTTCAAGGACAAGATCGTCCTGGTGGGGGCGACGGCGATCGGCATCGGCGAAATCCGCAGCACGCCGTTCGGACCCGCGTATCCTGGGCCGGAGATCCACGCCACGGTTATCGACAACATCATGACCGGGGACATCATCGCGCGCCCGCGCTGGTCGCGGATCTTCGACTTGATCGCCATCGTGGCCTTGCCGCTGCTGGTCGCGGTCGCCCTGCCCCGCCTATCCGCCTTCGGCGGACTGCTATTCGTCATGACCCTCTTCGGGCTCTTCGTCGGCGTCGCCTATCAGCTGTTCGTGCGCGTCCACGTGTGGCTCAACATGATTTATCCGGTCTTCGCCCTTGCGGCCACCTACACGATGCTGACCCTCTACCACTTTCTGACCGAAGAGCGCGAGCGCCGGCGGATCAAGAACGCCTTCCAGCATTACGTGTCGCCCGACGTGATCGAGCAGATGCTGGAACGTCCCGAGGAAGTGAGCCTCGGGGGACAGGAGCGCGTGCTCACGGTGCTCTTCAGCGATCTGGCCGGCTTCACCAGCTACGCGGAGAAGTATTCGCCGACGGAGATCATCGGCATCCTCAATGAGTACTTCGAACGTATGACCGCGCAGGTCTTCGCCAATCACGGCACGCTGACGGCCTACGTCGGCGACGAGCTGATGGCGATCTTCGGGGCGCCGGTCGAAAGGAACGACCACGCCAAGCTGGCGTGCACGGCGGCGCTGGCGATGCGGGATGCGCTCCATGTGCTGGCGGACGAGTTCGAAAAGATCGGCCGACCGCCGCTCAAGGCGCGCATCGGCATCAATTCTGGCCTGATGCTGGTCGGCAACTACGGCTCCAAGTACCGCTTCAACTACAGCGTGCTGGGCGACCAGGTGAATCTCGCGTCGCGCCTCGAGCAGCTGGGCAAGACCTACGGGATCGAGATGATGATCGGCGAGGGCACCGCCGACCTGATCGGCAGCGACTTCCTGCTGCGCGAGCTCGACCGCGTGCGGGTCAAGGGGCGCAAGCAGGCGCTGCGGATCTACGAGCTCCTGGGCATGGCCGGCGCCGCGCTGCCTCCCGGGCAGGCGCAGATGCTGACGCTATACGCGAGCGCCCTCGACGCTTACCGGAGCCGGCGCTGGGACGACGCCGTGTCGCTCTTCGAGCAGTGCCTCGTCCGGTGGCCGGCGGACGGCCCGTCGAAGCTCATGGCGGAGCGCTGCCGCGCGATGCGCGACGCGCCGCCCGAGGACTGGGACGGGTGTTTCGAGCACCTGACCAAAGGGTAGTGCAGCCCTTGCGCCGACTACGGGCATACGTAACAGATCTTCCTCCCCCCACTGATAACACAGCACAGCCTGAATGGACTCACTGAAACGACTGGTTGTCGTGCCGGGCTCGTCGCCGGACGTTTCAATGAGGCTGGTCGTGAGTACTCCAGGGACTTACTACGCTCTCTTCCAAGGTGTATTGCAGTTCCGCCAAGCTCTTGAATTCGCCGTTTTCATCCCGAACGTACACCAGTTCCCTGATGTCTTGACCATCGGTGTTCTCGACAAAGACAGGGGCCAGTTTCCGTGTCTTCATTGACGATTTCTGCGTCTGTTTTGACGAGCCATCTCGGTATCCTCCCATCTGTGGCCCATAAGGGAAACTGCCACGGTCCTTCACGTGAGACCTGCTGCAAGTCCCTTCTTTCCTTTCGGGGTACTAGCCAGCAGGCTGCTTGGCAAAATGCGCCAAAGTGAAATTTACCACGATCAAAGGTCGCGGAGCGATCGTCGAATTCCCAGGCCCAGTATCCTGGAAACGCTGGGGCCGCTTCCCAGCGGCGGCTATGGCTGGTGCGGGTCCGAAAGCGGTCCACGGCATGAGCAGGTCGCATAAGCGGAACGCAGATGCCGGCTTCGTTGGCGTGCACGGACCCGGCGAAATGACGATCGCCTCGGGCTTCCACGCCGCGAACTCCTCGAGCGTGATCGCGTCGTTGCGATGCACGTGGACGTCCGCCCCGAGCTCGCCCACGTACTGAACGAGGTTGTAGGTGAAGCTGTCGTAATTGTCGATCATCAGCAGGATCATGCCACCTAAGTCATTGATTCAATGTAGAATCAATACAAGCATATGTGCGGGATACCCCTCGTGCCCCCTAATTGATTTGTTGCCCGTTGGGGTTGCGGGTGCGTTGGGGCGAATTCAGACGTAGCGGGCTACTGCCGCCAACGAGAGAGGGACCGCGAACATCTGACTCGAACTCGCTGCTGCAAGGGGAGCAATTCTGCCAACGCCCCGACGGATCAAGCAGGCTCAGGCGGGGAAATTGGCCGGATCCGGGTCAGGTGGTGTTTTGGCGGGGAGCCGAGAGATGCCTGTCGAATGGCAGGTGACCCGAAGTTGCTTGAAGCATCCGGAAAAACTGCGCATCGAGACCCCGATGAAGGTCGACATGGATGCGCTCCTTCGGAATTTGATGCTCGCGGAAGCGCGCGTTGAATTCCACGACCTCCTCGGGAGCCGCGTCATGCCTTGTGCGCGATCACCGCGTAGTCTTGTGGTCCGAAAAAGCGGCTGTTGACGAAGGCGTCGACCGCTGGGTCGCCGGTCACCAGCTGTTCGTGGGCGGGAGAAGGATGCAGGAACATGACCTCGACGTCGCGCAATCCCGCAGCTTCGATGAAGAATTTGAGCGTCGCCGGCGGGATGGGATTGAGATGCGTCGGGTCGAGGTAGAACGTGTGGCTGCCGACCAGCACGTTCTCGGGATTGGGCGTCTCGAAAATGGCGATGCCGCCGTGGCGCAGCGTTCGTGCCGTCTCCTTCAGCATCGACACCAGATAGGGCAGCGGCAGGTGCTCCACAAGGTGAAACCCCGTCACGGCACCGAGACTCGCCGTGGGCGTTTCAGTCAGAGACGCGAGGGCGTCGGCTTCGGTCACGTCCAGGCCCATTGCCCGGCAGCGCGCCAGCATCGTCCGGTTGGTGTCGACGCCGCGTGCCCGCAGGCCGCGGTCGTTCAGGAGCTCGAGCCATTCGCCGCGGCCGCAGCCGAGGTCGAGCACTGGCGCCTCGCTCGTGCCGAGTCCGGCGTCGGCCAGCCGCGGAACGTAGACTGCGACGCGGCCCTTGATGTCGTCGCGCTCGCCGCGAAACTTGTCTTCGAACGCCGGGTAGAACTCGTCGAGCGCGTGCGCGAAGTCCTCGCCCGCCCGCTTTTGGTCGTCGGCCTGGTCTTCCATGCGCTTCACGCGGGTCGCGAGACTTCCCAACCCAGTTTCCAGCGCCTGCGCGGCCCGCGCGACAGACTCGAGGGCGCGATTGAGCCGGCCGATCGCGTCGCGCTGTTCCTGCAACGACGCCGAAGCCATCCCGCGGGTTACTCGATTCGCGGCGGCGGCGTGCTCATACACGGCAGCGAGCTGCGCGGCAAGGCGGCCTTCGTTCTGCCTTGCCTGTTTCTGAATCGTCGGCAACCGCGCAAGGATGACCACGACGCCGATCAAACGACCGGCAACCGGCATCTCGCAGCCGCGTTCGAGGAGGAACCGCCACCACAGGCCCTGGACACGCATCGCGAGCCGGCGGCCCTCCGGCGAGTACCTGATGAGTCCGAGGATCAGGCGCTTGCTGTCGCCGCGCTCGGAGCTTTTGCAGGAAATGATGCAGGCCGGGCGGATCGGGCTCGCGACGCAGAAGGCCCCGATACGCGGCCCGGATGAACGCCGCATGTTGCAGTCGCGTGAAATCCTCGATCGCGTAGCCGCTCGAATTGGTGTCGAAACTCGGCTCCAGCTCGAGATCCGGCAACAGCGAATAAGCATCGTCGCCGCCAGGATCGCGCGAGGGCGAGAATCCGGTGACGCCTGCGGACGGCGCTCCCGCCTTCCCGCGGCGATGCGCCACCTCGTCGCGGACGCGGCGCAACAGATCGTCCACGTTCAGCTTCGGACGGTCAGGCGCGTTCATGGCTCAATGCAGTTCGAGGGTCATCGTCGGACCGCTGGGCTGCGTTGCGCGCCGCAGCGCTTCGCCGTCCCGCATCGCCGGTCCGCTCCGCGGCGGCGTCGTCGCCAAGTGAATGTGTCGGGGTGTCCTGTCGAGGCCCGTTCCACGTCGCGTTCCAGCGACCGCCGAGCACGACGTCGAGCAACTCGTCGGTGCTCTCGGCCCACGTTAGGAGCGGCAATCCGTCCGACCGCGGATGCCGTGCCTCGCGATGGAGCTCGAGCCACGCCTTCAATGCGCGGGCGAGGTCGTCGGCGGACGTGCCCGAGAAATAGTAGGCGTGCTCTCCCGCAACCTCGCGAAAGACCGGGAGATCGCGGGCCACGATCGGCAGTCCGTTGCGCGCCGCTTCCACCAGCGGCAATCCGAATCCTTCGCCGTGCGACGCTGCAACCAGGAGACGCGCGCGCGCATAGACGCGATGGAGCATCGCGTCGCTGGCGTCCTCCAGCCAGAAAAGACGCCGCCCGGCTTCCGGATGGGCGTGCAGCATCGACGCGAGGTCGTCCACCATCCACCCCTGCTTGCCGACGATCACGAGGTCGAGCTCGATGCCGTCTTGCCATAGCTGCTCGAACGCCGCGACGACCTGGCGATGGCCTTTGCGGGGCTCGACCGTGCCGACCATCACGGCGGTCGGCACGGCGTCCATTCGGGCCAGCAGCTTCGCCCCTTCGTTCGGGTCCCCCGAGGTCGGCACCGAGCGCTCGATGTCGGCGCCGAGTCGAAACGCGCCCACGCTGAGAGGCACGTCCCGCGCCGGACCGAACCGGTCGAGCCAGTCGAGAAGCTCAGACTCGACCGAACGCGAGATGCACACGAGGCCGTCGGCGACCGCGGCGATCGAAGTCAGCCACGTTCGCTGCATCTCCTCGATTCCGGGAGGATAGTTGTGCGGATGGAGCAGCGGCAGCAGGTCGTAGACGACGAACGTGATCTCGAGGCCCATCGCGCGATAGCGTGCGAGCGCCTGCTGCTGTCGAGGCACGACGTCGGCCGCCCAATCCAGTCCGAGGAACACGTCGCCACGCGCGACGTCTATCGGCTCGCCGTCGGGCAGCGCGTCGGCGACTCCCAGCCAACGACACGTGAAGGCGCGAGCGTAGACATACCGGTCATCGCGCGCGACGACGGGCTCGACGCGAAAGCCATCCGGAGGATGTTCGAGCAGGCGACGCAAGACGGCGCGCACGACCCGTTCGATTCCCGTCTTGAGATCCTGTCGCGCGAGGACGGTGACATCGACGAGCAGTTGCGGCAACCGGGTTGCAGGAAGGTCGAATGCGATGCTCGCTGCCGTGGCGATCCAGTCTTCACGCCGCGGCGGCGGACCCGCAGTTTCCGCGACGACCTGTCCTACGAGATCGTTGTAGCGACGGCGGCGTCCTTCCGCGGCGAATTGCTCGATTGCATCGCGGAATCGCGCCGCCACGCGGACGGGGTCGTGATTGTCGCGAACATGGTCGCGGCCGGCACTCGAAAGCCGCGCGCGCAGGTCGCCATCCCCCGCGAGCTGTTCGAGGGCCGCGGCCAGCTCGCCATCGTTGAAGTCCTCGCGGAGCCGGATCAATGCCGCGTCGGGCAAAGCCGACAGCGAGGTTCCGGCGTTGGCAATCAGCGGCAGGCTGTGCGCCAGGCAATCGAGCGCGGTCCGCGGCGACTCGCCGCGCGAGACGCCGCGAAGCTGGACGGCGGCATCGGCGGCATCAAGGTAGTGTCGATACGTGTCGTCGTCGGCGAATCCAGTGATGCGGATGCGCCGGCCAGCCGGTGATTCGTCAATCGAGCGTAACAGCGATCGTCCGTAGTCGCCGCCGTGGTTCTCGCCGACGAAGACGAGGCGGTGGCGCGGGTCGCGCGCGAGTGCCGAGCCCATCCACGCGGACAGCAGCCGGTGACTGAGCTTCGCGGGGTCGAGGAAGCCAAAGCAGCACGTGACGAAATCGCCGTCGGCGATCTGCAGCGACCGGCGTGCAGCATCGCGATCGGCGTGCGGCGCGAGGCGACGCAGCTGTGGGATTCGGCGCCATTGGTCGCCCGTGGCGCCATGCCACACCCTCGCCAGGCGCAGCGCTTCCTCCGAATGAACGATGATGCCGTTCGCGTAGTCGACGACCCGCGAGTTGCAGGGATATCGATCGAGCGTCGCGGCGCGGCCCAGCGCGGCATCGGCGATGAGAGCGGGATATCCGTGCGATTCGAACAATCGCGCCCGAAACGTCCCCGGCGCCCCCCAAGACTCGTCCATCCAGTTCAGTACGCCGCCCAGAAAGAAGTCATGGAGGACGACCGTTCCGGGAAGACGCTCGAGGAGGTCGAACATCCACTCGTGCGCCGGCGAGTTGCCGAGATGATAGAGCACGCGCTGACAGCCGGCGGCATTCTCTTCCAACCACTCGATCGATCGCATCGGCCATTCCGCCATCTCGACAGGCAGTTCCACCTTCGCTTGCCGCGTCACAAGCTCGATGTCGTAGTGTCGCGCCAGAAAAGGCAGCAGTTCGCAGCTGTACGCTGCGATGCCCGTTCGCTCGGGCGGCAGCGGCGACACGTATGCAAGCTTGGGACGTTCGGGCGAAAGCCCGCTCGAGCCGACGCGGCGATGCGCCAACTCGCGCCGCCGTCGCTCTACGCTGTCTTCCATTGCACTCAACGCGCGCTGCGCAGCGGCGCGCCACGAAAACATCTTGGCGCGGCGCATGCCGTGGACCTGCAATTCGGTCCGAAACGTGCGATCGGACAGGACTACGTGAAGTTTTGCGGCCAGCGCATCGACGTCCGCAGGATCGAAGAGCGCATCGCTTCGTCCAATGACCTCGGGAATACTCGTCGCGTTGGCCCCCACGACGGCGGCGCCGCACGCCATCGCTTCCAGCGCGGGCAGCCCGAAGCCTTCCTGGAACGACGGGAGGCACGACACCGCGCAGTGGCCGTAAAGCGCAGCGAGATCCACGTCGGGCAACCGTCCCGGAAACAGTACGTCGGCGGGGTCCAATCCCTCGTGCGCGCCCTCAGCGCGAAGGCGCTCGCCCTCGTCTGCATCGACGGTGCCGACGAGGACGAGCTGGAACTCCGACCGAAGCTTCGCCGGAAGGCGGGCATACGCCGAGATCAGGTTCGCGACGTTCTTCCGCGCGTCGAATCCGCCGGCATGCAGGACGAACGGCCGCGTAATTCCGTGACGAGCGCAAAGAGCGGACAGGGCATCGGGCGCGAGCGCGCCGGGCCGAAAGACGTCGCTCGCGGCGGTGGAAGTGACGACGACACGGTCAGCCGGCATCGGCAGCTTCGCGATGGCTTCGTCGCGCGCGTAGTCGGACAGGGCGAGCAGCAGGTCTGAGCGCTTCAGCGACGTGATCTTTCGCTGGTACCACGCAACGCTCTCCGGCGTCGGCAAGCTCTCCCCGGTCACCAACGGGATGAGGTCGTACAACGTCGTGGCTGTCGCGTGGGACGACGCCGATCGTCCCCACGGACGTGATGGTGTCGTCGACGAGGCCCTCAAACAGGCTCGCCACATGCACGATGTCCGG
>CAWGKT010000002.1:0-209354 GCA_963823215.1 uncultured beta proteobacterium | reverse complement strand
CCCAGCCGCCGCCCATCGCCTTGTAGGTGTTGGCGACCGACGTGAAGACCGACGCGCGCACAGCGGCGAGCGTGAGCTCGGCGGGAAACAGCGATTGCTCGGCCTGCAGCACCGTCGAATAGGGCGCGTAACCGCCGTCGTACTGCAGCTTCGCGAGGCGCGCGTAGTCGCTGAGCGCCGCGACCAGGCGTTCCTGCGCGGTCAGCTGGTCCTTCAGTTTCTGGTTCGCGACGAGCGCGTTGTCGACATCGGCGAATGCGTTCTGGATCGAGAACTGGTAGTTGAGCAGCGCCGCCTGCTGCGCGGCTTCGGACTGCGCCACCTGGCCGCTGACCGCGCCGAACGTGAAGATCGGTCCGACGACCTGGCCGGCGTAGTTCCACACGCGGGTCGGGCCCTTGAACAGGTTCGACAGATCCGCGCTCGAGCTGCCGAGCGCGCCGGTGAGCGAGATCGTCGGAAAGTAGAGCGCCTTGGCGGCGCCGATCTGCGCGTTGGCCGCGATCAGCGATTGTTCCGCGCCGCATGAGATCGGGCCGGCGCTCGAGCAGCGCGGAGGGCACGCCCGCCGGCACCGTGGGCAGGGCGAGATCGTAGATCGACTTGCCGCGCGGAATCGGACCGGGGTTGCGGCCGAGCAGGATCGACAGCGCGTTCTCGGTCTGCGCGATCTGCGACTCGATCTGCGGGATCTGCGCCGCGGCCGTTTCGTACTGCGACTGCGCCTGCGAAACGGTCATCTGCGAGGTCTGCCCGTACTTGAACTGCAGCTGGTACAGGCGGACCGATTCGGCGTACGTGCCGAGCGTGCGCTTCGCGATCGCGAGCTGCTCGTCCAGGCCGCGCAGCGCGATGTAGTTGATCGCGACCGTGGAGACGAGCGAGAGGATCACGCCGCGGCGTGCCTCGTCGGTGGCGAGCATGTTGGCCTGCGCCGCCTCGGACAGGCGCCGGATGCGCCCCCACAGGTCGATCTCCCAGCTCGCCGTGAGCAGTGCCTGATAGGCCGTCTGAGGGTTCGGATAGTTGGGGATCGCCTGCGCCAGCGCCGTCTCGGGAGTGCGCGCCTTCTCGCCGTTCGCGGCATAGCCGACCTGCGGGAAGAGCGGCGAGCGCGTCTGGGTGATCACCGCCAGCGCCTGCTCGACGTTTGCCGCGGCGATCTTCACGTTGAGGTTGTTGGCGAGCGCCGTGTCGATCAGCTGGTCGAGCACGGGATCGCCGAACTGCTTCCACCACGCGGTGTTCGCCGTCTCGGCAACAGTCGCGGGCTCGAAGCGGAACGCCGCGGGAGCATCCACTTTCGGACGCACGTAATCCGGTCCCAGCGTGCAGCCGGCGGAGAGCGCCACGGCCATCGCGGCAACGGCGATCGTCCGCATGTCAGGCGTCCTCTTTCGACGCGCGCGGCGCGTTGCCGCCACCGGGCGCCGCGGCCGTTGGCGTTGGCGCCACCGACACGGAAGCGGCAGGCGCCGATGCCCCAGGTGATCGTGTCGACGGTGGCCCAGCGGTCGTCTTGTCGTCGCCCTCGGCAAACCGGTCGAACAGGTAGAAGAGCAGCGGCACGTAGAGCATGGCGAGCGTGGTCTCGCCGATCATGCCGCCGATGATGCCGGTGCCGATCGAATGCCGCGCGTTGGCGCCCGCGCCCATCGCCAGTGCGAGCGGCAGGCAGCCCATCGCGAACGCGAGCGAGGTCATGATGATGGGCCGCAGCCGCTGCTCGCCGGCGAGCACCGTCGCTTCCATGATCGACTTGCCCTGGTGTCGGAACTCGACGGCCGCTGAGACGCGCAGCACGGCGTTCTTCGCGCCGAGGCCGATCAGCACCAGCAGGCCGATCTGGAAGTAGACGTCGTTCTCGAGGCCGCGCGCCCAGTTGGTGAGGAGCGCGCCGAGGATCCCGAACGGCACTGCGGACATCACTGCGCCCGGCAGCGTCCACGATTCGTACTGCGCGGCGAGGACCAGAAACACGATGATGAGGCCGAAGACGAACGCGATCATCGACGTGCCCCCGGACTTCTTTTCCTCGAACGCGATGCCGGACCACGCGAACGTGTAGCCGGGTGGCAGGACCTCCTTCGCCGTCGCCTCCATCGCGGCGATCGCATCGCCGGAGCTGTAGCCCGTGGCCGGGTTGCCGTTGACCTTCGCTGCCGGAAAGCCGTTGAAATGGGGCAGGAGGTCCGGTCCCGCGACCCATTGCGTCGTGACCAGCGCGGACAGCGGCACCATCTGGCCGTTCTTGGAGCGGGTGTACAGACGCGTCACGTCGCCGGGTTCCTGCCGATACTTCGCGTCGGACTGGACGATCACCCACCACACGCGACTGAACTGGTTGTACTGGCTGGCGGTCAGCGAGCCGAACTGCGCCTGGATTGCGCTGTAGACGTCTTCCACCGGCACGCCGAGGAGCGTCGCCTTGTCGCGATCGACGATGGCGCGCAGCTGTTGCGTATTCGCCCGGAACGTCGAGGAGAGGCTCGTGAGCTCGGGGTTCATCCGCGCCTTCTTGAGGAACTCCTGCGTCACTTGGTCGAGTTGCGCCGGATCGCCGGCGCCGGTGTCCTGGATCCAGAACTCGAAGCCGCCGGTGGAGCCGATGCCGGGAATCGGCGGCGGCGCGACCGGGATGACGATCGCTTCGTCGATGCCCTGCACTTCGCGGTAGAGTGTCGTCAGCACGGCGCGCGCGTTCTGCGTCTTCGCGGCCTCGGTCGTATCGTAGCGCTCCTTGAAATCCTTGAGCGTCACGAAGAACGCGCCGGCGTTGGTCTTGAAGCCACCGTCGAGCAGGCTGTAGCCGGTGATCATCGAGCGGTCCTCCACGCCCGGTATCCTGGCGAAGATCGCGTCCACCTTCTCGGCCACCGCCTGCGCGCGGTCGATGCTCGCGGCCTCCGGCATGATGATCGCCGCCATCACGTAGCCCTGGTCCTCGTTCGGGACGAAGCTCGTCGGCAGGATGCTGAACAGGTGCCAGATGCCCCAGAGGAATCCGGCGAAGAGCACCAGCGCGATCACCGCGCGCTTGATCACGAGCTCGACGGCGTGGCCGAAGCCGCGGGTCACGGCGTCGATCTGGCGGTTGAACCAGGCGAAGAATCCGCGTTGCGGCGGCGGGTTGTGCTTCAGCACCAGCGCGCACATCGCGGGTGTCAGCGTCAGCGCGACGAATCCGGAGACGGCGACCGAGACCACGATCGTGATCGCGAACTGCTTGTAGAGCTGGCCGGTCGTGCCGGGCAGGAACGCCGCCGGGACGAACACCGACGCCATCACCAGCACGACGGCGACAAGCGAGCCCGTGATCTCCTCCATCGACTTGATGGTGGCCGCCTTCGGCGCGAGGTGATGCTCGTGCATGTTGCGCTCGACGTTCTCGACGACGACGATCGCGTCGTCGACGACGATGCCGATCGCGAGCACCAGACCGAACAGAGTGATCAGGTTGATCGAGAAGCCGAGCGCCAGCATGCCGGCGAAAGTCGCGATCAGCGAGACGGCGATCGCGACCAGGCAGATGATCGTCGTGCGAAAGCTCTGCAGGAACAGGTAGACGATGAGCACGACCAGCACGACCGCTTCGAGCAGCGTGTGCAACACCTCCTCGATCGACAGCTTGACGAAGTCGTTGGTGTCCAGGGCGACGCGGTAGTCGAGGCCCTCGGGGAAGCGCACCTTCATCTCCTCCAGTGTCTTCCTGACCCCGGCCGAGACCTTGAGTCCGTTGGCGCCCGGCTGCAGGTAGACGGCGATGAAGGTCGTCGGCGTGCCGTTGAGCTTGGAGTCCACGATGTACTGGCGCAGGCCGACCTCGGCGCGCGCGACGTCGCCCACCCGGACGATCGCGCTTCCGTCCTGGCTCGCGCGCAGGATGATCTGCTCGTACTGCCGCGGGTCGGTGAACGGGGCCTGCGTGACCACGGGGAAGGTGAGCTCCACTGGGCCGGCCGTCGGCTGCTGCCCGATCTGGCCTGCGCCGAACAGCGCGTTCTGCGCCTGGATCGCGTTGGCGATGTCGGTGGTCGTGATGCCGAGGGAGGCCATCCGATCCGGGTTCATCCAGATCCGCATCGCCTGGTCCGGCACGCCCATGATCGACGCCTGCCCGGCGCCGGGCACGCGCTTCAGCGCATCGAGCACGTAGACCTGGGCGTAGTTCGCGATGTAATCGGCGCTGTAGCGCTCGCCCTTTCCGAACACGCCGATCAGCATCATGATCGACGACGACTTCTTCTGCACCGAGACGCCGAGCTGGGTCACCGCCGTCGGCAGCTGCGGCAGCGCGAGGTTGACCCGGTTCTGGACCTGCACCTGCGCGATGTCGGGATCGGTGTCGAGCGAGAAGAAGACGGTCAGCGTGAGCTGGCCGGTGGCGGAGGAGGTCGACGACATGTAGAGCATGTTGTCGACGCCGTTGATCTGCGCTTCGATGGGCGAGGCGACCGAGTCGGCCAGCGTCTTCGAATCGGCGCCGGGGTAGGTCGCGGAGACCGTGACCTGCACCGGTGTGATCGTCGGGTACTGCTGTACCGGCAGCACGACCATCGCGACGAGGCCGGCCAGGCAGATGATGATCGAGACGACCGCGGCGAAGATCGGTCGCTCGATGAAGAAGCGGGAGAACATGCGGCTTTGCCTCGCGCTACTTGCCGACGGCGATCTCGACGCGACGGGCTTCGCGCGCGCTGCCGGGACCGGTGACGTTCTGCGGTTGCTTGACGCGCACACGGTCGACGGGGACGCCCTCGGCGATAAGCGCGTCGCGCACGGCGGCCGCGCGTCGCTGCGCGAGTGCGACGTTGGACGCGCGGTTGCCGGTGCGGTCGGCGAACCCGGTGACGTCGATCGGATTCGAGCCGGCCTTCATGCCAGGTGCGAATCCCTTGAGGAGCCGGATCGCCTCTGTGTCGAGCGCGGACGTGCCGGTGGCGAAGTTGACGACCAGCGTCGCCCCGGGCGGGCGCGCCGGCGGGGCTGCCTCCGGCGAATCGGGCTTCGGCGTGTAGGCCGACACCTTGACGGGAACGTCGGGCGCGAGCCGGATCGCGCCGTCGACCACGACCCGGTCCCCGGTCGAGAGGCCCTGCAGGATGAACCAGCTGTCGCCGTACCAGTCGCCGACGGCGACCGGCCGGAGCTCCGCCTTTCCGTCCTTGTTGGCCACCCAGACGAAATGGCCCTTCGCCCCCTGCTGCACCGCGCGCTGCGGGACGAGGATCGCGTTCGGGCGGATCGCGCCGTGCAACCGCGTGCGCACGTACTGGTTCGGTCGCAGCGCTCCGTTAGGGTTGTCGACGGAGGCGCGGATCAGGAACGTGCCGGTCTGCGAGTTGTAGGACGGGTCGGCGAACGTGATCCTGCCCTTGTAGGGAAACAGCGTGCCGTCGACCAGCTCGATCTCGACCTCGAACTGGTTGCCCGCGGGCAGCCTGATCTGGCCCTTCTGCACCTGCCCGCGGACCCTCTCCATCTCGTTCTCCGAGAGGCTGAAGTTGATCCACATCGGCGACAGCACGGAAACCGTCGTCAGCAGGCTGTTCTGCGCGTTGACGTAGGTGCCGTCGGCCACCGCGGCGAAGCTGCTGACGCCGTCGACGGGGGAGGCGATCGTGGTGTACGAGAGATCGAGCTGGGCCGACTCGAGTTGCGCCTTGGACTGCGCGACCGCGGCAGCGGCCTGCTCGTATTGCCCCTGCGCGTCGTCAAGGTCCTTCTGCGACAGCGCATTCTGCTGGGCGAGCGGTTTGATCCGCGCGAGGTTGGACTTCGCGACGTCGAGCGCGGCCTGGTTTCTCTGGAGCGCGGCCGCCGCGCCGTCGACCTGCGCCTGGAACGGCTTCGGGTCCATGCGGAACAGCACCTGGCCCGCCTTGACCACGGCGCCTTCGGTATACACGCGCTTGTCGAGGAAGCCGGACACCCGCGCCGCGATGTTGACCGCCTGCGAGCTCTGTGTCTGCGCGACGAAAACGGACGCGATCGGCACGTCGCGCGGGGTTACCGTGAGCGCGGTGACCTCCGTCGGCGGACGGGTGGCTTCCTTCTTCTCCTCCTTGCCGCAGCCACCGACCAGCAGCAACGCAGCGGTCAGCGCAAGGAGCGGCAGCAGGACGCGCGTCGGTCGCGTCCGGGCATTCAAGCAATCCATAGGCGAGCCTTCGGGACAGTGCGGGCAGGGCGGAACGATCCGGCGCGGGCGGCGCGGAGAACGCGCACTTTACAGGGAGAGCCCCTGGATTGTCGACGTGACGGCGCTCGCCCGTAAGCCCTGCAACCGGCGCGGGGATCCACTGATTTCCGCAGCTATCCGTCGGTTGAACGGCGTGCCCGAGCCACGGAATACTGAATCCGGCAGGTTTGAAATCAATCTCCCCGTCAACCGGTTCGGTTAAAATAGCGTTTAAGGGGTCGGCGGCCGCGAGTCGCCGGCATGTTCACCAACTGCGCGAAGATCGCGTCAAGGAGATTCATATGTTGCAAGGATTGTTCCGCTCCACTGGAATGGCCGTGCTGCTGGCGGCTGCGTCAGCGCTCGTCGTGCCCAGCGTGCAAGCGCAGGCCGACCCGCAGGCTCACATCAGCGCTTCGGAGGTGACGCTGTCGCACTTCCTCCGCGACCCCGACATGACGTGGCTGCAGCAAAATTTCGGCCGCGCCAAGGCGGTGATCATTTCGCCCGAAATCGTCAAGGCCGGTTTCATCTTTGGCGGCTCCGGCGGCCGTGCGTTGGTGCTCGCGCGCGACCCGGCGAGCGGCAAGTGGGCAGGCCCGGCGTTCTACGCGTTGGCGACGGCCAGCGTAGGTTTCCAGGCCGGGATCTCGGTGTCGGAAGGTGTGACGCTGGTGATGACCGACAAGGGATTCAACTCGTTGCTCACGGCGTCGTTCAAGTTTGGCGGTGACGTCAGCGTCGCCGCAGGTCCGGTCGGCGCGGGCGCGAAGAGCAATGTGGTGGCCGACCTCATCACGTTCAACCGGGCCAAGGGCGTGTACGGGGGCCTGAATTTCGACGGAACCTTGATGACTGTCTCCGACGACTGGAACGCCACGTTCTACGGCAAGAAGGTGCTGCCGTCCGACATCTTCGTGCGGATGAACGTCCACAACAAGGCGGCCGACAAGCTGCTCGCGCAGGTCACCGCAGCAGCCAGCAAGAAGTAGGTCGCGCGGTATCGATCGACCAGAGGGCCCCTGCGCGGGGCCCTCGTTTTTTCCGCACGTCGCCGTTTCCCGGACGACGCACTCCGCAACGCCCGATGCTCATACCCTTTCAATGGATCGGCCTCTTCGCGACGTTGACGGTGTTCGCCGTCATGTTCGCCATCGGCCTGATGCTCGGGCGCGAGCAGGTCGCGGCGGCGCTGGAACGGCGTGTCGTGCTGGCGGCCGTGGTCTTCGCGGTCGTCGTCCCTGTGCCCGTGGTCGCCGTGCTGGCGCTCCAGGCGTTCGCGGTGAAGGGGCCGGTGGCCGTCGGCATCGTGCTGATGGCCATCTCGCCGGGCGCGCCGGTCGCGCTGCGGCGCGCGCTGGACGCCGGCGGCAACCGCGAGTTCGCGCCGGCGCTGCACCTCGCGATCGTGATGCTGGCAGTCGTGACGATACCGGCGAGTGTCGCGATCCTCGACTGGATCTTCGCCGCCGATTTCACGGTCACGCCGTTTCACATCGGACGCCAGGTCTTCTTTGCCCAGCTGCTCCCGATGGCGCTGGGCGCCGCGCTGCGCGCCGTTCGCCCGCGATCGCGGCGAAACTCGAAGCGCCGTTGGGGCGCGTCGGCAATGTCCTGCTGCTGTTGCTCGCGATCGCGGTGCTTGCCGACCTGCCGTCGATCATCACCGCGGTGGGCTGGGTGCCGACGATCGCGGGCGTGGGAATAACCCTGTGCGCGCTGGCGATCGGCGCGGCGTTCGCGTGGCGCGACGCCGAGGTGCGACCCGCTGCGGCCGTCGCGGCGGCGATGCGCAACCCGGGGCTGG
This sequence comes from uncultured beta proteobacterium, assembly GCA_963823215.1. Lineage (GTDB taxonomy): Bacteria > Pseudomonadota > Gammaproteobacteria > Burkholderiales > Casimicrobiaceae > CAIWHR01. Next base: position 201,366 of record CAWGKT010000002.1, on the reverse strand, counting down.
CGCTCGTGATTGCCACCGTCAATCACGCACCGCCCGGCGTGACGGCCGCGGTGATCGGCTATGCGCTCGGCCTGGGCGTGACGATGGTCGCGTTCGTGCAATGGAGCAAGCGGCGTTGATGCAACGGAGGTCGACCATGAAATCCGATTTCGCTGCCATGGACATCACCTTGCGCGATGGGCGCGCCGTCCACATTCGCGCGATGCGCGTGTCGGACGAGGCGGAAATCCTGCAGGCGTTCGACCGGCTGAGCCAGGACGCCCGCTACATGCGCTTCATGCGCACGGTCCGCGAGGTCAACCTGGAACGATTGCGGAAGGCGCTCGCGTCGTTCCCCGCGTGCGGCCTCGGCATCGTGGCGACCGTTCCGGCGGCCGACGGGATCGACGTCGTGGGAACCGCCATCTTCGTGCTCGGGGGCGACCCGTCGACCTGCGAATTCGCGATCACCATCGCCGCCGACTACGGCGGGGCGGGGCTCGGGCGCATGCTTCTGACCGCGCTCATCGACGCGGCGAAACAGCGCGGATTGAAGGAAATGGAGGGCTTCGTGCTGGCCGCGAACAAGCCGATGCTGCGGCTCGCCGCCCGCGTCGGGTTCAGCGTCTCAATCGATCCCGATGATCGTTCCATTCGCCTCTGCCGCCTTCGCCTCTAGCGTCTTTCCTCCGCGAGCTGCGCGCGAGGGATCTTCTGCTCAAGGGGCGGCAGGGCGCGCCTCCCCGGCCGCCTTTGCCTGCATGGCCTGGTAACGCTCGATCGCCGCACGCGCGTTGAACAGCATCCGTTCGCGGCCGAGTCGCTGATCCAGTCCGGCCTTGCGCACGACCTCCAGCACGCCAGGGTTGAGCCCCGCCAGCCACACCACGGTGCCGCGTTCGGTCGCGCGCCTCTCCCCCTCCACCATCATCTGCAGCGCGGAGAATTCGATGTCGGGCACGCGACTCATGTCCACCGCCAGCACGCGCGGTTTGTGCTTGGCGACCAACGCGTCGATCTGCTCCGCCACGTACTGCGCATTGACGAAGAAGAGGCGTCCCTCCGGCCGCACGATCAGCAAGCCCTCGAAGGTCTCGTCGTCGGGATGGTCGGACGACAGCGGTCGCAGCACGTCGGCCCCGCGCTTCCTGCCGATGACGGACACGCGCGGGTGCGCGGTCTGGCTCGCCAGGCCGATCATCGACACGATGATCGCCACCACGATTCCCTTGAGCGTGCCGAACACCAGCACCCCGACGCAGGCGATCAGCGCCCAGCGAAACTCCATCGTGCGTACGCTGCGGATGGCACGGAACTCCGCGGGCTGGATCAGCCCGACCGAGTAGACGATGACGACCGCTGCGAGCGTGGCGTTCGGCATCAGGCCCAGCAACGGCGCCAGCAGCAGCATGGTTGCCGCCGCGGCGCCCGCGGTCACCAGCGATGCCTTCTGCGACCGTCCGCCCGCGGCGCGCACCACGGCCGTCTGCGACGTGCCGCCTCCCGCCGGCATTGCGCCGAACAGCGCGCCGCCCAGATTGGCCGCGCCGGTGGCAACCAGCTCGCGGTTGGCGTTGATCGGAGGGTCGTCCTGGCGCGCGAACGCGCGGCCCGCCGCGATCGTCTCGGTGAAGCTCATCAGCGCGATCCCGAGCGCGCCCGGCACCAATAGCTCGATCAGCGCAAGATCGGGCAATGTGAGCGACGGGAATCCTTGCGGAATCAGGCCGACCGTGGAGACTCCCAACGCCGTCAGGCCGAAGTACCATGACGCGGCAATGCCGCCCCCCACGGCGACCAGCGGTGCAGGAGAATGCGGCCACAGCCGCTCCATGCCGATCAACACCACGAATGTCGCCACGGCCACCGTGAGCGTCAGCAGCGAGGTCGCCGGTATGTGGTGCACGACGCTGAGCACGTCGGCGAAAAATCCCTGCTTGGTGATATGGATCCCCAGCAGTTTCGGCACCTGGTCCAGCACGATCACGAGACCGATCCCCGCCTTGAAGCCGGTCAGGACCGGCGTGGAAATGAAGTTGGCAACGAACCCCAGGCGCAGCAGCCTCGCCAGAACCAGCATTACGCCGACCAGCGCGGCCAGCGTGGCCGTCGCCGTGACGAGCCTGGCCGGGTCGCCGTCCGGCACCGCCAGGCCGAGCTGCGTGCCGGCCAGGATCGCCAGCGTGGTGGTGGAGCTGACGGAGAGCACGCGCGACGTGCCGAGCAGCGCGTAGATGAGCATCGGGATGAAGGCGGTATAAAGTCCGACGGCGACGGGCAATCCGGCGACGGTCGCGTACGCCATGGCCTTGGGCAGCACGACTGCGGCGGCCGTGAGACCGGCGACCACGTCGAAGCGAAGCGCAGTGGTGCCGGACAGGCTTGCCGTCGCGGCCATCGGCGGTTGATTCATGCGGTCTGCTCCCGGCTGTTGCGCGAGTTTGATGGACGTCAAGTCCCGCCGAGGGTTGCGGGAACAGGCTCGATTGTAGTCCCGCCGCGCTGGCTTGCCATTCGCTGCGCACGTGCGTTCTGTTGCACCCCGATGGAGTGAGGGTCAGAATCGCGGAACGAAAATGGGGATGTCGGATTGAGGGGCCCAGGTATGAGTGAATCGCAATGAGCGTCGAGAACATCATCGAGAAAGAGGTCCGCGAGCCGGTGCTGAGCCCCGTGGATCGGGTGTCGGAATTGCTCTTCGGCCTGTTCATGGCGCTCACCTTCGTCGGCGCGGTGTCCGTGGCGGACGCGGGGCAAGGGGAAATCCGGTCGATGTTCGCCGCTGCCCTGGGCTGCAACCTGGCCTGGGGTCTCGTCGACGCGGTCATGTACCTGGTTCGCACCGTGACGGATCGCGGCAGATCGCTCACGCTCGTTCGCTCGGTACGGGCCGCTCCGGACGCGGAAGCCGGGCGCACGGCTCATCGAGCGCGCGCTGTCGCGCGACGTGGCGGGTCTCGTCTCGTCGGCGGAGGTCGAGGCGATGCGCGAGCGCATCGTCGCGCTGACCTCGTTGCCGGCGCGACCGAAGCTGAATCGGGACGATCTCCTCGCTGCGCTCGCGATCTTCCTGATCGTCGTCGCATCGACCTTTCCCGTCGTGCTGCCCTTCGCACTGATCGCGGATGTCGGAACGGCGAAGAACGTATCCCGCGCCATCGCCCTCGCCATGCTGTTCTTCGGCGGGCTCGCGCTCGGGCGCTACGCGGGGTACGGGAGCTGGAAGGTCGGGCTCATGATGGTGGGGCTGGGCACGGCGCTCGTGGTCGCGATCAACGCGCTCGGCGGATGAAAGCCGCGCTGCGGGCCATTGCCGCGCTGACGGCGATCATTGCCACGGCCGCACTGGCGGCCGAGGACGACCACAGCGGACGTCGCGCTTCCCTGCCCGAGAAACCGTCGTGGGAGTTCGCGCTCACCGCCTACCCCACGGTCGTACGCGGTGGCGAGAACTACACGTCGGCCATCGCCGCCGCCGATCGCGGCCCGCTGCACCTCGAGGTCCGGTACAACTACGAGTCGATCGGCGCGCGTTCGGCGTTCGTCGGCTGGACCTTTTCCGGCGGCGAGGCGATCACCTGGGAGATGACGCCTCTGCTCGGGGGCGCCTGGGGCGCGACGCAGGCTTTCGTGCCCGGGCTCGAGGCGAGCGTGGCCTGGAAACAGCTCGACTTCTACATCGAGGCCGAGTACGTGCGCGACATCCATGACGCGGACGGACAGTTACTTCTACGCCTGGAGCGAGCTGGGCTTCCGGCCGGTCGAGTGGCTGCGTGCCGGGATCGCCGGACAGCGGACCAACATCTACGGCGGCGGGCGCGACCTCCAGCGCGGGCCGTTCGCGCAGGTGACCTGGAGTCGCGTCACAATAGGTGGCTACTGGTTCAACCCGGGGTCGAGCGAGCAGGTCTTCGTCGGCATGATCGGCGTGACGTTCTGAGCGCTGCCTGCCCGACCGCACACCGAGGGAGATTGCAGGATGCGCTGGAGTCTGAAGTACGCGATCAGAAGCTACATCAGCGGGTCCATGTGGCTCGTACCGCTCTTCGCGGTGCTGATCTATGTGGTGTTCCATGCGACCACGGAGGGTATAGGCGCTTGGCTTCTGCGGACCGGACGGCTCGACGCGACAGCATCGTTCCTCGCCCTGCCCATGGCGGGAGCGCGGTCCCTGCTCGAGACGGTGGTCACGATCAACCTCTCGTTTCTCGTCTTCACGTTCGGCTCGCTGCTCGTCGCGATCCAGGTCGCGGGCGGGCAGTACACGCCGCGGATCATCGCGACGACGCTGCTGCGCGACAACGTGATCCGCTTCACTGTCGGTTGTTTCGTCTTCACCATGGTCTTCGCCCTGCGGGTGTTGACGCGGATGGACGAGACGGTCGATCAGTTCAACACCTTCCTTGCAGGGTTGCTCGGGTGGACCTCGCTGATGGTCTTTCTCTATCTGATCGATTACGCAGCGCGATTCCTGCGCCCCGTCAGCATCGTGGCGAAGGTGGGGCAGACTGGAGTCAAGGTCATCCAGAGCGTCTATCCTGTGCCGACCACCCGCCCGCGTCCCGTCCAGCCGCCCAGGAGCCTCGGGTCCCCGGACCGGGTGGTCGTCAATCAGGTTGCCCCGGGAGTGGTGCTCGCCGTGGATCTGCCGAGGTTGGTTGCGTACGCCCGACGCGCCAACGGGATGCTCGAGTTCGTCCCGCAAGTGGGCGACTTCCTGGCTGTCGACGAGCCTCTCTTCCGGTTGTACGGGGGTGCCAGCGCCATCGACGACCGACTGCTGCGGGAGACGGTCGTGCTAGGTGTCGAGCGCACGATGGATCAGGATCCGACCTTTTCCTTCCGCATCCTGGTCGACATTGCGATCAAGGCATTGTCGGCGGCCATCAACGATCCGACGACGGCCGTGTTGGCCATCGACCAGCTGCACCGTCTGCTGCGGCTGGTCGGGCTGCGCGACCTGCGCGGCGAGGAGCTCCGCGACGAGGGCGGCGAGTTGCGGGTTGTCTTCCGCACGCCGAACTGGGAGGACTACGTGCACCTCACGTGCACCGAAATCCGGCATTGCGGCGCGGGCAGCATCCAGGTCATGCGGCGGATGCGCTCGATGCTGGAAAACCTCATGCAGACCTTGCCTGCGCATCGTCATGCCGAGTTGCGCCAGCAGCTCGAGCTGCTGGATCGCACGGTCGACCTGAAGTACGAGTTTCCCGAAGACCGGGCGCTGGCGTACATGCCCGATCCGCAGGGCCTGGGCGGGTCGTTGGGCGTGCAACCCATGAGCGAGACGCCGGTCGCCGAACGCGGGACACGCAACGACTTGCTTTGATTTGGGGCAACGCCGAGAAGCGCCACCGCGCTCAATCTATGAATTGGCGGAAGATCGAAGAGGTTGGAATGCGTCCGGTTCGGCTCGGTACGGCTGGCGCGGTGGTGCTCACCGTCTGCATGCTCATGGGGATCGTGTCGCCGGCGCGCGCGCAGGACATCGAGCCGCGCGCCTATTCCAATGCCCCGGTCGGCGTCAACTTCCTGATCGCGGGCTACGTCTACACGCGCGGCGGTCTGTCGTTCGATCCTGCGGTGCCGATCACCGACGCGAACCTCAATACGTCCAACGCCATCCTGGCGTACGCAACAGTGCTCGATATGTGGGGAAAGTCGGGCAAGTTCGACGCGATCGTGCCGTACACCTGGCTGTCCGGAACGGCCAAATACCAGGGTGAACCCGTGGAACGGATCGTCAGCGGTTTCGCCCGGCCCGCGTTCCGGCTGTCGTACAACCTCTACGGGGCGCCGGCGCTCACGCTGAAGGAATTCGCCGGTTGGGAGCAGGACCTGATCATCGGTGCCAGCCTGCAGGTTTCGCCGCCCGTGGGCCAGTACGATTCCAGCAGGCTGATCAACATCGGCACCAACCGCTGGTCGTTCAAGCCGGAGCTCGGGATTTCCAAAGCCGTGGGCCCGTGGACGCTGGAATTCCAGGCGGCGGCCACGTTCTTCACCGACAACGACGATTTCTACGGGGGCAAGACGCGGTCGCAGGACCCGCTCTATCTCGCTGCAGGGACACCTGATCTACGGCTTTCGCTCCGGCGTCTGGGTCTCGGTCGATGGCACCTACTTCGCCGGCGGCCGCACGACCGTCGATGGCGTGCTGAACAACGACTTGCAGCAGAACTGGCGTGTCGGGGCGACGCTGGCGCTTCCGGTGGACCGCTTGAACTCGATCAAGTTCTACGCCAGCAGTGGCGTGTCGGCACGCACCGGGAACAACTACGATGGTATCGGCGTGGCGTGGCAATATCGCTGGGGGGGAGGACTTTGATGGGCACGCACGCGACCGACAGCCACCAGTTCGTCTGCACCGCGGAAGAGGCACTCAATCGCCTGCAGGAGGGCAACGCGCGCTTCGTCAGCGGCCACGCGCGGTTCCCGACGGTGCAGAAGGAAGTCCTGGCCGAGCTCGCCAAGGGCCAGCGGCCCTACGCCACCATTCTCGGGTGCAGCGACAGCCGGGTGCCGCCGGAGCTCGTGTTCGATGCCGCGTTCGGCGAGCTGTTCATCATACGGGTGGCCGGCAACGTCCTCGGCTCCTCGATCGCGGGGACGCTGCAGTACGCCGGCACGCACCTGCACACGCCGCTGTTCATCGTCCTGGGACACGAGGGATGCGGTGCCGTCGAGGCGGCGATCGCCGAGAAGTTCCATGGCGCTCGCCATCGCAGCCGCATCGCCCTGCTGCTGCGCAACATCCGTCCGGCGCTGGACAGCCTCGACATGACGCTGCCCCCCGCGGCGCTGCTGAGTGCGGCCGTAGAGGCGAACGTGCGCTGGACCATCCGGGAACTGCTCGCATCGCCGGAAGGAAAGGCTCGCCTGGCGCAGGGCGACGTGAAGTTGATGGGCGCCGTGTATGACCTCGTCACCGGCCGCGTTCGGTTCCTGGAGTAGCGCGACCCGCCATCTCGATCGCATGTGCGAAGCGCCGCGCCTGCGGCACGTCATGGCGGCCCATCAGACAGGTCGGCGAGCTCGAGGCGGTGCGGGACCAGGTTCAGCGCGTTCATGACCGTGAATCTACTTGAAGCCTTCGTCATCGCCAAAGTGGGCAAGGGCATTGGCGTAGTACGCCAGCATGCGCGCCTCCCCCACATTCGCCGAAAACAGCCCATCGCGTTCGTCGACGATGCGACGCAATGTGAGCATCCGCAATCCGACACCGATCATGTAGTCGTGATCCTGGCGCGGAATGTAGACGTGCGCGCCGCGTTCTTCGATCCGCCGAATCAGCGCAAAGACCTCCGACTTGAGCTCCAGTTCGCTGAAGGCGCGCCCCGGATGCCGGACCATGACCGAAGCGACGAGCGCAACGGGCAGCGCCGGAATGACCTGGCCGATCGCGCGCATGAGTTCCCGCGCCAGTTCGGAAACGCGCGCATGACGCTCGTCGTCGGGAAGCGCGCGGAAGTCCAGCGCCTGCGCGGCCACGTAGGCGCGCATCGAGACCGGCTTGCCGACGTTCACGCAGGCGTAGCCGAAGCGGTGCCAGCGACCGATCAGCATCATGCCGATGTTCTTCGCAACGAAGCCTGCCGAAGTCATCGCCGCGCGCAGCCTTCCCGGGTGCCGCGCACCGCCGTCGAGTTTGAGCAGCAGCGAGCGGTCCTCGAGCACGCGGTCGTAATTGATGCCGATCGGTACGAAAACCAGGTCGCGCTCGCCGGCCGGGTCGAAGGTCTTGATCATGTAGTCGAGGAGCCCGAGCTTGGGCGCGCGCAGCTTGCCGTCCACCGTCAGCCCGCCCTCCGGAAACACCGCCTGCGGCACGCCGAACTCGGTCGCCATCTGCACATAGCGTTGCAGCACGACGCGATACAGCGGGTCGCCCGAATTGCGCCGCACGAAGTAGGCGCCCATTGCCCGGATCAGCGTCTGCAACGGCCAGACTCGGGCCCACTCGCCTACCGCGTAGGATAGCGCGACCTTCTCCGCGGCCAGGAAGGCGACCAGAACGTAATCCATATTGCTGCGGTGGTTCATCACGAACACCAGCGTCGACTTGGGCGCCACGGCGGCCATTCCCTTCTTGTCGACGTAGCCGATGCGAACCCGATACATGAACTTGGCGCAGTTCTTCGCCAGCCAGTAGCCGATGCGGAAATAGACGTAGGCATTGAAGGACGGCACGATCTCGCGGGCATAAACTTCGATCCGCGCCATGACGGAGGCGCGGGTGATGTTTTCGGCCTTCGCCTTCGCCTCCACCGCTGCCTGCACGCGCGGGTCGTACAGCAGGCGATCGATCAGCACCCGGCGCTGCGTCAGTTTGAACGGCGCGATCTCGACGTTGAGCCGCGTGTTGATTTCGTCGATGACCCGGTTCACCCGGCGGCGAAAATACCAGCGCATGCTCGGGAGCAACAGGCGATCGAGGACCGCCCACGCCGCGAATAGAACGAGGATCGTCAGCAACCACATCGGCAGCGCCACAGTCTGCGTCATACGCTTGCTCGTCCTCGGTTCGAAAGGTGCCCGCTTCGGTTGGGTATCATAGCCGGATGCGGGCTCGTCTTCGTTTCCATGGCGGTGGCGCGACACGCGGTGGTCGCGCGATCGCACTGGACGATCGAACGCGAACATGAGGCGACGCGGAATTCTCGGCCTGGCTGCGGCCCTCGGCGCGGGCGGCTTCGGCGCCGCCTGGAAGCTTTGGCCGGAGCAGGGAATGCTGAACCCTTGCCTCGCCGGATTGCCACGGCGGCTGGCCGAGCACGAGTTGGTTCGCGCCGCGTGGGAGGGCATCGACGCGACGCTGGTCTGGGACGGCCACGCGCATCTGGCCGGCATCGGCGATTCGGGCGACGGCGTCTGGATCAACCCCGACTCGGAAAGCCCAGCGCACCCACTGCAATTCGGGCAACGGATGTTCTTCCTCAACGCCGGCTGCGCGAACGGGGCCCCGGGACAGGTGGACCGAAGCTACGTCGAGCGAATGCGAGTCCTGCTCGATCCGATGCCGCCAGGCGCCAAGCTGGTGTTGTTGGCGTTCGACCGGGTTTACACCGAGAGCGGCGACCTCGCATTGAGTCGCTCCAGTTTCTATGTCCCCAACGCCTACGCGCAAGCCGTGGCGCAGCACCATCCCAATCGTTTCGAATGGGCCGCCTCGATCCATCCCTACCGCCGCGACTGCGTTGTCGCGCTGGAGTCCGCCGCGGGTCAGGGCGCGCGCGCAGTCAAGTGGTTGCCTGCCGCGATGGGCATCGATCCGGGTTCGGCGTTGTGCGACGGCTTCTATTCCGCGTTGGCCCGGCTCGACCTGCCGCTCATCACGCATGCCGGTCTCGAGCGCGCCGTGCATGGCAGCGACACGCAGGAGTACGGCAATCCCTTGCGGTTGCGGCGCGCGCTGGAACACGGTGTCCGCGTCGTGGTGGCGCACTGTGCCTCGATGGGACAGGACCGCGATCTGGACCGAGGGCCGAACGGCCCGATCGTCGACAGCTTCGAGCTGTTCGAACGGATGATGGAAATGCCGCGCTTGGTCGGCAAGCTATTCGGCGATCTCTCCGCGCTGACGCAGCGTGCGCGCGCCCCGGCATTGGACCGCGTGATCGAGCGGACCGACTGGCAGTCGCGTCTCCTCAACGGTTCCGATTACCCGCTGCCCGGCGTAATGCCGCTCTACTCGCTCGACTACTTCACCGAACGGGGCTTCATCGATCGCACGACGGCGCCGGTGTTAAGTGAAATACGCCGGTATAATCCACTGCTGTTCGATTTCGTTCTGAAGCGGCACCTGGTCGTGGCGGGCAAGCGCTTCGCTGCGTCGGTGTTCGAAACGAAGCCGTTTTTCAGCCGCAAAGCCTGAGCCGGCGACTGCGGGCGCCGGCGGCAGCATACCCAGGTACTGGAGGCGGCAGCGGTACGAGGGCGGCGAGGGGGCCGAGCTGGCCGTTCAAGGATGCGCTCTTGACGCTTCGCATCATCGAGGCGTTGTTCGAAGCCGCGCGCGGCGGGCAATGGCCGGTTCTTTCGACCTGGCGAGCTGTTTCCTTGACAGCGGTCAAGCATATTGCCCCGGATTTCCGTATCTTGTTGATTAGATTTTGGATATGTGGGTGGGACGTTTGCGGCCTGCATGGCATCACCACCCGCTTCGCCGCCCCGGACGCGCCGAGCGAGTGGGTGTGGGTCGAATGCAAGCCGGGCCAGACAGTGGAATCGTGAGTACCTCTCATAAAGGAAAGCATATGCGCAACGTCTACGCAATCGTTCTGATCGCCGCCGCCCTGGGTGCCGGCATGACCAATGCCCAGACCCCCCCTGCCGCGGCGCCCGCGCGCACGGTGAAGGCCATCCAGCCCGGGCTCCTCGAGGTCACGGGTCCGCGGGTGAACGACGCCGTCGGTGCAGGCATCCAGAAGATCACGGCGGTGCCGGGCAAGAAGGGGAAATCCATTACAGTTCAGTCGCCATGGGGCTACATCTACTTCGATTGGCCCAAGGATGTGAAGCCTATGGCTTTCACGATCGAGGCCCCCAAGAACGGCGCGGCCACGATTTCGGCGCCCGGCTTCACCGAGGCGAACAAGGCCGACTACAAGGCCGCGGTCGAAGCTGTCGTGCCGATGGCGATTAGCAAAGCGCAGGCCCAAAAGGACGCCCAGACGACGAAGAAGGGCGGCTAGTTCGGCGACGTCCTTATAGACCGAACGGCGTGCAGTGCCATGGAACACGGGCAAGCTGCTCGCGGGCTTCCCGGCCCCAAGTGGGCAGCCGGTCCACCATCGGCTGGACTTCCTTGGTGTCGAGCGATTGGCCCTACGGCTCGAAGTCGTAGATTGCGGACGGCGGGGCGACGGACGAACCCGCGGTGCTTTGCGCACGACGGGAGGGCATGCTCCAAGCGAGTGCCAACGCCGGAACTGCGCTCGTTGTGACGGCATTGACCATGCGCATCACGGAAACCTCACGAGATCGGGACTATCGTAGTCTTTGACCGGGCGAGGCGGACCAGGGCGAATCAACCCCCGGATGCCGGGATCACGTCGGTTTGCCTTGTTTCTGCCCGGACGGCTCCGCCGCGTCCCGGGCTGCCACCCAGCCCATGAAAATCTGGTAGCCCAATGCCAGCAGCGTCGCACCGACGAACATCCCGAGAATCCCCTTGGCCGCCATGCCACCCAGGGCGCCGAGCAGGATGATCGGCATCGGCGCCTCGACGCCGCGACCGAGCATCAATGGCTTGAGAATGTTGTCGGCCATGCCGGAGACGAAGATGATCGCGGTGTAGACGATCGCCGCGACGGTCCCGTAATCGCCACTCCACCAGATCCAGCCGATGGCCGGCAGGGTGACGAGCAGCGCAGGCACCTGGGCAATCCCGAGTACCAGGACGATCATCGCCAGCGCGCCGGCCCACGGCACGCCGGCGACCAGCAGACAGAGTCCGACGATGATCGCCTGAATGAAGGCGACGCCGATCACACCCTCGGCGACAGCGCGGATGGTGGCCGTCGCCAGCTCGGCGAATTCCGCACCGCGCGTTTCACCGGCGATGCGCTGGAAGATGGCAACGCTGCTGCTCTCGCCGGCCTGGCCGAACGCCATGATGATGCCGGCAATGATGAAGGCGGCGAGGAACTGGAGCAGGCCGCCGCCGATGCCGGCGACGAAGCCGAGCGCCATTTTCGCGAGGTCGCCGATCTTCGGCTGCAGGCTGTGGATCAGTGCAGGCAGGTCGGTGGCCGCCGCCGACCAGAGCGCATGCAGCTTCTCGCCGACCACGGGCCACGTCGCGACCGCGTCGGGCGGAGCCGGGATCTCGAGCGCGTTCTCCTGCACGTCGTTGATCAATTGATGCACCGAGTCGCCAAGCGAACTCATCAGCACGGCGGTCGGCACGACAAGCAAGGCGATGCCGAGGAGGACCAGGATTGTCGCGGCAAGTCCTTGCTTCCCTCCAATCTTTCCCGCGACGTACTGGTGCAGCGGATAGAGCGCGACGGCCAGAATCAGCGCCCAGACCATCAGGGTCAGGAACGGCGCGAAGACCTGATAGCAAAGCATGACCAGCGCCAGGATGAGGCCGGCACGGATGAGCAGGTCCAGCAGCCCGGACGTGTCGCGTTGCCCCGATTCCCTATCCAGCTTGTCGTGCAGACTCATGTGCTGCTCCCGTGGCGGATTTCCGCGCCGAGACGCGGAAAGATGACGCATTGGCATGGATCGGCAAAGCTGCGCCGGTCTGCCGTTCAGGACAACGCGCGCTGGCGTCGGCTCGAGGCCGTCGACGGTCAAACCGCGGCCTCTTTACTACCGGACCGGCCTCAATTCAGATCACTGTCCTTGTAGTACTTGGTCCCCTTGGCGGTGAGCTCGAGGGCGAGGCCTTTGTCCGTGACTTGGTAGATCCAGACGTCCGGTGATACCGCGACCGCGCCCTGATAGGCGGAACCTTTGTCGCCGGCCTTCGCCGCCGCCGTCGCCTGTCCGCCGAACTCCCAGCCGGAGTTGACGAAGTTGTTCAGGGCTGCCTCGGTCTCGAACACCCAGACGAGCTGGAACTTCTTGGCGCCGAAGCCCAGGCCGGCCTGAATTTCGGCCATCTTCATGTACGTCATCGCCTTGGTCTTGTTGTTGACCGCGATACCCTTGCCGGAACCGCCGCCGGCGACAAGGATCTTCATGCCGAAGTTGCTGAACGCGGCGTAGCCGGCCGCGGATTCCACAGCCTTGCGCGCCGACGGCGCCACCTTGTACACCGCGGCAAGCGCGTCCTGCCCGGCCTTGCGCACCTCCGCCTGCTCTTTCGCCTTGTCGGCTCCGAGTGCAATGACTGGCGCAAACAGCGCGAATGCCATTGCCAACACCATCGTGCGTCGAATCATGCTCGCCTCCGCTTTGCGTTCCTGGACGCTTGCGCATTCCTGGCGGGCACCAGGAATCCCGCCTAGTGTTGATTCTAGTCCTGCAGCGACGCTTCAGGGGTAATCCGGTGCCAGGCAAATCGGAGGCACTGCTCCGACCGCAGAATACGCCGCGGACTGTTGTCGACGCGTCCACCGTAAACCGGACATTTCATGTGTTACCTAGACCGGACATTCCTCATGTTACTAACACGCAGATCCAAGGCACTTGATCAATTAGGAGTAAGGAGTATCTTGTCAGGTCGGATTGCTCGTGCGTGGGCCGGATCACTCCACGGTTCATCGCGACACCGGGGTAGCACTGCGGACACGAAGAGTGACGCTAAGGGCCGCACGATAGCGAACGACCACGGCGGCAAACCGCACTTTGGAACACTTCTTATAGGGAGAGGCAGATGCGCAAACTATCCGCAATCGTCCTGATCGGCGCCGCGCTTGGCGCCGGCATGATCCATGCCCAGACTGCTCCAGCCGGGGTCACGACGCGCAGCATCAAGGCCGTCCAGCCCGGACTCTTCGAAGTTGCCGGTCCGCGCGTGAACGAGGCCCTGGCCGCGGGCCTCACCAAGATCGTCGCCGTGCCGGGCAAGGGAGGGAAATCCATCGAAGTGCAATCGCCGTGGGGCTTCATCTACTTCGACTGGCCCAAGGATGTGAAGCCCGTGGCATTCACGGTCGAAATGGGCAAGGCCGGAGGCACGGCGGCGGAGATTTCGGCGCCCGGCTTTACCGAGGGGAACAAAGGCGACTACAAGGCCGCACTCGACGCCGTCATTCCAATGGCGATCAGCAAAGCCCAGGCCCAGAAGACCCAGAAGACGAAAAGTTAACCGGCGGGGGATACCCTGCCACGGCTACTAACCGCCCAGAGGGCAAGCGCAATGCAGCGGTTCACTGGACCGACGCTGGACCCCGGCGTTCGCAAACCAGCATGTTCATTCAACCGGATAGGAGTTACAGATGCTCAAGCCTCTCAAGCCCTTGGTAACTGCCGCGTTCGCCGTCGCGGCCATCGCCTTCATGAATGCGCCTGCCATGGCGCAGACCGGCGCTACGGTCATGGACGCCGGGCCCGGCAAAGCGGGGATGATGCAGACCCTCAATGTCACGGCTGCGATCACCGCCATCGACAAAGCCAAGCGTGACGTGACGCTCAAGGGTCCGCAGGGCAACCTGTTCACCGTCACCGCCGGTCCGGAGGTCAAGAATTTCGACAAGCTCAAAGTCGGCGACCAGGTCGACATGAAATACGCCGAGGCGGTGACGATGGAGCTCAAGAAGGGCGGCGGCATGATTGTCAGCCGTACCGAGCAAAAGGGCGCGGCCGGCGCCAAGCCCGGTGCGACGCCTGCCGGCATGATGGGCCGCGAGGTCACGATCGTAGCCGACGTCGTCGCCGTGGACCCCGCGAAGCAAATGATCACTCTGAAGGGGCCGGTGCACAGCATCGACCTGCGCATCGACAACCCAGAGCAGTTCAAGCGCATCGCGAAGGGCGATCAGGTCGAAGCGAAGTTCACCCAGGCGCTCGCGGTCTCGGTCGAGCCCAAGAAGTGAGCGGTTGGCGTCTTGCCGACGCTATGGCGGCAGGGCAGCCGGAACGGGACGTCCTCGCCGGGGGGCATGAACCAGTGCAACAGTTGTTCCGCACAGGCCCACATCGGCTGATTGATCGGAGTTTGGTGAGCCGCCGGGGCTTGGGCGATCTATCCGTGCTGACATTCTAAGGGGGGAGGACAACATGGACTTTTCCACAGTCGGTAGCTCACTCGAAACCGCGCTAGGGGTGCAACTGCCTCGCATCCTCGGTGCGATTGCCATTCTCATCGTCGGCTGGATCCTCGCGGTGGTCGTCCGCGGGGGCGTGCGACGGATGCTCGGCATGACGCGACTAAACGCCCGAATCGCGGAGACCACCGAGCAGACGCTCGACCTCGAATCGGGCTTCGCTTCCGGCGCCTTCTGGCTGATCATTCTCGTAACCCTGATCGGCGTTTTCAACTCGCTGGACCTTGTGCTTGCGTCCGGCCCCTTCGAGGTCCTGGTCAGACAAATCGCCGGATACATACCGCATCTGGTAGCGGGGACAGTTCTCGTGCTCATTGCCTGGCTCGCGGCGATCGCGTTGCGCTCCATCGTCAATCGCGTACTCGATACCAGCGGATTGGACGAAAAGCTCTCCGCCAGCGCCGGCATGGAATCGATGCGCCGGAGTGTCGGCAACATGCTCTTCTGGCTGGTCATTCTGCTGTTCCTCCCGGCGATCCTCGACGCCTACAATCTCAGTGGCTTGCTCGATCCGGTCAGGGCAATGGTAGCCAAGGCGCTGGACATGCTGCCGAATGTGTTCGCCGCATTTGTCATCGGCTTTGTCGGTTGGCTGCTCGGAAAAGTGCTCGCCGGACTGGTGACCAACATCCTTGCGGCGGCCGGCGCCGACCAAGGGGCGCATCGCCTGGGGCTCGACGCCTCGGTGCGAATCTCGCATGTCATCGGCACCCTCGTATTGATCTTCGTGTTCGTGCCCGCGCTGATCGCGGCGCTGGATGCGCTCAGAATAGAGTCGATATCGAGGCCCGCCACCGACATGCTCGGCAAGATGCTGGCGGCCGTTCCGAACATCGTCGCCGCCGCGTTGATTCTCGCCGTCACCTATTACGTCGCGAAATTTGCCGCGGGCCTGCTCGCGCGCTTGCTGGCCGGCATTGGTTTCGACACGCTACCGCAGAAACTCGGATTTGCGAGCGCCTTCGCCGGCGGCACGCTGCCTTCGCGGGTCGTGTCGATCCTTGTGCTGTTCTTCGCGATGCTGTTTGCGACCGTCGAAGCAGCGAATCGGCTCGAGTTCACCCAGGTTCGCGACGTTGTCACACTGTTCATCAGATTCGGCGGCAACGTGCTTCTTGGCGCCATGATCCTCACCATAGGGTTCTGGCTGGCGAACATCGCTTACCATGCGATTCG
Organism: uncultured beta proteobacterium; assembly: GCA_963823215.1. Taxonomy (GTDB): domain Bacteria; phylum Pseudomonadota; class Gammaproteobacteria; order Burkholderiales; family Casimicrobiaceae; genus CAIWHR01. The sequence continues at coordinate 185,488 of CAWGKT010000002.1, read as the reverse complement.
CCGCGCCGACACCACCCAATCGGAAGGCCTCGCCAATATCGGCCGCGTTGCTATCCTTGGGTTGGTGATCGCAATGGGTCTGCGCGCGATGGGCATCGCAGACGACATCGTGAACCTTGCTTTCCTGCTGACCTTCGGAGCAGTTGCAGTGGCGGTGGCGCTCTCGTTCGGCCTCGGGGGCCGCGAGGCCGCCGGAAGGCAAATGGAATACTGGCTGGCGAAGTTGCGTAAGGCTCCTTGAGCTGTTGGCGTCTCGAGGCGCGCGCCGGATTCGAGCTCTGGGCGGCGTTCCGGCCGCGCTACTTCTTTGCCGTGCCCAGCACTTCCTTGAACAGAAAGCGCGGGAGGATAAGGCTGGCAATTATGGTAGCCAGCCAGATGATGAGCGTGGCAATGACCCAGGTGGCGATGCCGGTGATACTCAGCCCATCCGTTACAAGCGTGGTCACCAGCAAACCGGCGAACGTTGTCACAAGGGCGATACCGCCCAGCAGGTACGGCGCGTTTTGCTGAGCAATTTTGGTAATCAACGGCTCCAGGATCACGGTCGACGCAGTAAAGATGCAAACCGCAACCACAAACGCCAGGCCATTGATGGTAAATCCAGCCAAGAGGATTGATGCCACCACCAATGCGAGTGCATTTGCCAGGAGCGACAAAGACATCCGAGCCAGAAGCTTGGGCATGCGTACCTCCTCTGCTTCAATCCGCCTGATGGCAGTATGGCAGTCCGTCCCCCTGCTGCGAAATATTTTTTGGGTGCTCGGCTGTCGTGGGCTCCACTACCTATCCACTTCGTTCGAGGTGTAGCCAATGGGATCGAAACTCGTCGCTGAATTCATCGGTACGTTCTGGTTGGTGCTGGGCGGCTGCGGGAGTGCGGTGCTCGCGGCCGCTTTTCCCGACGTGGGCATCGGCCTTCTCGGCGTCTCGCTCGCGTTCGGACTCACCGTGCTCACCGGGGCGTATGCGCTGGGCCCGATCTCGGGAGGACATTTCAATCCCGCCGTGTCGGTCGGCCTGTGGGCGGGCGGACGCTTTCCAGGGAACCAGCTCCCGAGCTACATCATCGCCCAGGTCATCGGCGCAGTCGTGGGCGCGGGTGTTCTCTATCTGATTGCCAGCGGCAAGGCGGATTTCAGCCTGGCCGGCGGCTTCGCCTCCAACGGCTACGGCGAGCACTCGCCCGGAAAGTATTCGTTGCTCGCGGGCATTGTCTCCGAAGTCGTGATGACATTCATGTTCTTGATCGTCATTCTCGGCGTGACGCACCACCGGGCGCCGGTCGGAGTTGCAGGCATGACGATCGGGTTCGCGCTCACGCTGATCCACCTCATCAGCATTCCGGTGACCAATACGTCGGTCAACCCGGCGCGCAGCACAGGGCCGGCCATCTTCGTGGGTGGCTGGGCGCTCGAACAGCTCTGGGTCTTTTGGGTGGCGCCCATCGTCGGGGCCGCGATCGCGGGCTTCGTCCACAAGGCGCTGCTCGAGGGAAAACAGCCGGAGCCGCCGATAACCGGACGCAAGGCGTAGGCGCCACGGTTCAGGGCCGGAACCAGGCGTTGCCCACCACGAAATACAGGGCGGTCGTACCGGGGCTGTGCGCCACGTCGATGCCGGCGTGCAACCCGAATTTGCTGGCCAACTCGTAGCGGAAGCCGAAGCCTCCGCTGCCGATGTCTTGCGTGGTGGTGGAGGTCTGGCGATGGGTTCGAGTCGCGCCAGCGCCGCCAAAGGCAACGACGCTCCAGCGGCCGAAGAACTGCCAGCGCGCCTCGAGCTCGACCGAAGCTGCCTGGTCACCCTGATAGCGCACCGCAGGCACCCCGCGCAGTTGCACGAACGGTCGGAGGAAGAAGGGCGTGCCGTCCGATGACCACGCATAGTTCGCCCGCGCTCCAAGCGTCACGTCATCGGTAAGCGGCTGCCAAGCGATGAGCACCTGTTGGAAGCGCTCGAAATCGTCACTGGCACCCAAGGCTTTGCGCGAGGCGAGCCAGGAAGATTCGGCATAGATTCCACGGGTGGGCGTGAAGAGGTTGTCGCGCGTGTCGAACTCGACAATGGCAGTTGGCGCCGAGACCTTCACCCGGACCCGGTCGGCGAGACCCTGGAAGGCGGGATCGCGCGGCTTGGGCTCCACGTCGGCGTAGGCGTAGCGCAGGCCGACGGCCCAAGGGGATTTGGGTGCGAGCTGCCAGTTCGCCTGCGCGAGCAGTCCAGTGAATTGCAGCGAGTAGCGCACGCCCTCGTCGAGTGACGATGGCGCGCTCCCGAGTCCATAGAAATCCAGATTGAACTGTCCGGCGCCGATCCCGACGAGCGTGCGCAGGCGCCCGTCGAGCCATCGGCTGGCATCGCCGGCGAATGCACCCCACGTGCCGTTCTGCGTCCCGAACGCACCGACGGCCGATATGTCGGGCCGCGCCCAGCCTTCATCGCCCGCTTCGCGGCGTGGCCGGAGGAACATGCCTGCCGCGCCGCCGCCGTAGCCGACCGCGGGTTCGGTCACCACGATGGGGATCGGCAGGAAGCCGCGGGGGTTCTCGAGAAAGTAGCTCAAGTCGAACTGGCCGTCGTCGGGGTCGAAGAAGCGTGCGCTTCCCTCGCGCTTTTCCTCGACGCGAGCCGCACCGGAAACGATCTCGGCGCCTCGCAGCGGTTCCGAGATCGCTTGGGCGAGCGCTCCGATCGGTACTCCAAGCGCAAGCAGCAGGACCTGAGCAAGACGCAGCATTTGGAGTTTCGAGCCACAGGAAACAACGGTATATGCTTGTCGGCAAAAGCAGACATTGCAGTCGTTCGCCTTTTGGATCACAGGGAGGAAGTATGGTCCTGATAGGCGCTTGCCGATGACACTATCCGGGTCCGTATCTGCGCGACCGCTTATCGCGAGCGGCGTGCTGGTGCTTTCCATCGTTTCCGGGAGTGCGCTCGCTGGTGAAGCCGCAACTCCCGAGCCGCATTGGTCGGGGTTGCCCATCTGGGGCGCGGAAGCCCAGGCCCTGGGCTACCAACTTCCGCTCCCGTTCGGGATCGGCGTCACCGCCTACTCGGCGAAGCAGCCGGTGAACATCCAGGACTTGCAACTGGGACGCAACGGCAACCCGCCGGTATCGGTCAAGAACTTCCTGGTGATCGATCAAGTCGACACGTCGCAGAAGAACGTCTCCGCCAAGCTCGACGTCCTGGTCTTCCCGTTTCTCGACGTCTACGTTCTCATGGGCTATACCAAGGGAACGACCAAGGGAGAGATCCAGGTGCCTGGCGAGACTATAGGGGGAATCCTCGAGCCCAGGGTGCTTCAACTCGATGCCGCCTTCAGCGGCCCGACCTACGGCGTGGGCTTTACGCTCCAGGGAGGCGCCAGGGTCAGCGACTGGCGGGACCTGACGGCGTTCGGGGTGGTCGACTGGAATCGCACCCAAACCAAGCTGTCGTTCGAAAACGAATCGGTGCTCGCCGATACGAAGCCGGTGGCCACGGTCTTCTCCGCCAGAGTGGGCTTGCATGGGGTCGTCGGCCCGTCCATGGGCGCCGCGATCTGGACCGGTGCGATGCATCAGCGCATCCAGCAAGAGGTCGCAGGCAGCGTTGCCGACACGGATCTGCAATTCATCGTGATCCAGTCGCCCACGAAACCGTGGAACACGCTGTTCGGCGGCCTCCTCGAGTTCGGCAAGGATTGGGTTGTCCTTGCCGAGGGAGGGCTGGGCGCGCGCAAGTCGATCCTCGCGGCGGCAGTGTACCGGTTCTGATCGAGTCACTTTGACGGACCACGATAACGCGAACGTTCAAGCGTAGACTTTCTCGCGAGCTTTCCAGGGAAGGAAACGCAGGGACCGCGTCCAGCGCAGGGACTTCCTGATCGCCGCTGGGGTGCTTCTTGTCGTACCGCTTGTCGCCTCGCACGTCGCTTTCCTAATGAATCCGCGCAGCGACTCACACGCGGCCTTCGCCGCGGAGTTGAAGACCGCTGCGTGGAAAATCGGCGCCTTGCCGCTGGCTGCCGGGGCAGCCATCAACGTTGCAACCGAAATGTGGTCTAATCCGGGCCGGGCCATTGACGGTCGTCAATGATTTTGGGATGAAACGCATAATGTGTGCCTGTCGAGGATGCGAAGTCGCTCAAACCAGAGGGGTGAGGCGAGTCGCCGGGATGGACAACATCTGATCAGAACTTGGAGCCCGCATGTTGAACAGTTTTCGTACTCTCGCAGCGGTGGATCGCCGCAGTCCGTCGCACTGGCTCGAACTGCTGGCGGGCATCGTCTTGCTCGTGTTTGGGCTGAATGCGCTCGCGCAGGCGCCGGCCGCGCCGGGCGGCGCGGCGCCTCCGCCAGCCGCAAGTGATCTCGACGCGCTCGTCGGCCGGATCGCGCTCTACCCGGACGATCTGGTCGGGATCATCCTGCCGGCCTCGACCAATCCGCTGCAGCTGGTGCAGGCGGATCGTTTTCTGGACAAGAGAAAGGCGGATCCCAAGCTTCCCGTCGACGACAAGTGGGACGATGCGGTCAAGTCGCTGCTGAACTATCCGGACGTGGTGAAGATGATGAGCGGCGACCTCGACTGGACGAGCGCGCTGGGCGAGGCCGTCGTCGCCGACCAGGGTGCCGTGATCGAGGCGGTACAGGCATTTCGACGAAAGGCCCAGGCGGCCGGAAACCTCAAATCCGACGACAAGCAGGTCGTCAAGGTCGAGAAGGAGATCGTCTACATTCAGCCGGCCGATCCGCAGGTGATCTACGTGCCGCAATACAACCCGTCGACCGTCGTCGTCTACGGTGCGCCGCCGTACTGGGGCTATTACCCGACGCCGTACCCGTCGTACTACTACCCGTACGCGCCCGGCGCCGCTCTTGCCGCCGGCGTCATCTGGGGTGCGGCGATAGGCGCGGCCTGGGGCGGCAACCATTACGGCTGCTGCGGGGACGCCAACATCAACGTCAATCGCAATACCAACATCAACACCGGCAACTCAACCGCGGTGGCGCGAGCCAGCTGCCGGCCGGTGGCGGTTCGGCGTGGAAGTCCAACAAGCAGCCCGGCCAGGTCAGCAATTCCGTCGGCAAGACGGCCTCGTCAGCGCGCGCGGGCGATGCGCGCGCGGGCGCGGCGCTGGGGCAGCCGGCGGTGGGGCGGACGCGCCTCGGCGCAGCCCGCTGGTGGTGGAATGGCCGGCGGCGCGGGTTCGGCCAGCCGAGCGAGCGCGGTCAGCGCATCGGCCGCAACCCGCCAGCGCGGTGTCGGTCGGGGTGGTGGGGGAGGCGGTGACGCCTTGGGCGGCTACGGCTCGGGGCGGCAGACCCAGATGGACAGTTCCCGCGGAGCGTCAAGCCGCGGTTCGATGGCCAGCGCAAGTCCGACATCGCGTTCGTCGTCCGGCGGCGGCGCATCGCGCTCGATGCCCAGTGGCGGCGGTGCGCGAGCCGGCGGTGGTGGGGGCGGTGGTGCGCGTGGTGGCGGTGGCGGCGGGCGCGGTGGCGGCGGCCGTCGTTGAAGGCGAGAGCATTCTCATGCGCATATTCCCTTCCCGCGAAAGCAAGGCCTTACCTATGAACATCAATCACTTCTGGTCGTACCTGCCCCGGCTTGCGCTTGCGCTCATGCTGGCCGTTCCGCTCGCGACGGCAGCCGCCGCGCCGCAGGAAACCTTCGCGACGCCGGAAGCGGCCGTCGATGCGTTCATGGCCGCGCTCAAGGCCGACAGCGATGCGGCGATGGTCGCGATCTTCGGCGATGTGCACAAGGATCTGCTCATCCCCTCCGATCGCGCGGAGGCGAGCGCAAACCGGGCGAGGCTCCTCGCGGCGATGCAGACGCTGCGTGTGCTGCGCGAGCCGGCCCCGGATCGCCGGGTGCTGGTGATCGGCGATCAGGCGTGGCCGATGCCGATTCCCATCGTGCGCACCGGCGATCGCTGGCGATTTGCCACGGAGGAGGGCGCGGAAGAGGTCGTCAATCGCCGCATCGGTGGCAACGAGCGCAACGCGATCTACGCGCTCAATGCCTACCTCGACGCGCAGCGCGCGTACGCGGCGCGCGATCGCGACGGCGACGGCGTGCTGCAGTACGCGCAGAAGCTCGCCAGCTCGGCGGGCAAGCACGATGGCCTGTACTGGCCCGCCGACGCCACGAAGGGCGAAGAGCCGAGCCCGTTCGGGCCGCTGATCGCCGAAAGCGCCGCCTACCTCGAGGGCCACAAGGCGGGCGACCCATTCCGCGGTTATCACTTCAAGATCCTGACGCGCCAGGGCAATCGTGCCCCGGGCGGCGCCTACAGCTATGTGATCAACGGCCGCATGATCGCCGGTTTCGCGATGGTCGCCTACCCGGCGGAATACGGGCAGAGCGGCGTGATGACGTTCATTGTCAGCCACAACGGCAAGGTCTATGAAAAGGACCTCGGCAAGGTCTCCGCTGCGATCGGCGCAAAGATGACGACTTTCGATCCCGGCGCGGGCTGGGAAGAGGTCGCGCGCTGAGCGCTGGTCAGCGGCGGTATGCCGCCGCGAAGCCGTAGCTGCCGAACGTCTGCCGCTCCAGGTCGGGCTGACGTGCGGCGGCGGCAATGCTGCAGTGGGGCCATGCGCCACCGCCGGTGGCGTCCCGTGCCGAAATTTAGCCTTCGTTGATTTGGCGCAGTACAGATTTCCGGCGTCGTCCGAGAATCTAATGTCAGCCTCGAAACGAGGGTCCAGCGCAATCGCGATCGGCGTGCACCACTATTTGGAAATGGGTGAGGCCAGGCGAGCCGCGGGTTCACGATCCCGGGCACCTTGTCATGCGGTCGCAGTCTCAGAAGGAGGTCGATCATGCTCATGCAAGTGACGAAAGAGTGGCGCAAGTTCACCGGTACCGTCTGGCACCGCCAGATCGACGTGCGCGATTTCATCGTGTCCAACGTGACTCCGTACACCGGCGGCCCCGAATTCCTTGCCAAGCCCACCCAGCGCACACTCGCCGTTTGGGAAAGGCTCCAGCCGTATTTCCGCGAGGAGGCGAAGAAGGGAGTCCTCGACGTCGACGTCGCCAACCCATCGTCGCTCACCTCGCACGGCCCCGGCTATATCGACCGCGACAACGAAGTGATCGTCGGCCTGCAGACCGACCAGCCGTTCCGCCGCGCGATCATGCCCACCGGTGGCTGGGGCATGATCGAGAACGGCCTCAAGGCGATCGGCCGCGAGGTCGACCCGGCCGTGCGCGAGACTTTCACCAAGTACCGCAAGACGCACAACGCGGCCGTGTTCGACATGTACACGCCGGAGATCCGGGCCTGCCGGCGCTCGAACATCATCACCGGGCTGCCGGACGCCTACGGGCGCGGCCGCATCATCGGCGACTACCGGCGTGTCGCGCTTTACGGCGTTGACCGCCTGATCGAGGCGAAGAAGGCGGAGCGCGCCCAGATCGACGCGCGCTGGCCCACCGAGGAAGTGATGCGACTGCGCGAGGAAATGGCCGATCAGCTGCGCTCGCTCGCCGACCTGAAGACGATGGCGGCGTCGTACGGCTGCGATATCGGCAAGCCGGCGGGCAACGCCTGCGAGGCCGTGCAGTGGACCTACTTCGGCTACCTTGGCGCGATCAAGGAGATGAACGGCGCCGCGATGTCGGTCGGCCGCATCTCGACCTTCCTCGACATCTACATCGAGCGCGATCTCGCCGAGAAGACGCTGACCGAAGCCGAAGCGCAGGAACTGATCGACCAGCTCGTGATCAAGCTGCGCATCGTGCGCTTCATGCGCACGCCCGAATACGACGCGCTGTTCTCGGGCGACCCGTACTGGGCGACCGAGTGCATCGGTGGCATGGCGCTCGATGGACGCACGCTGGTCACGCGCACGAGCTTTCGCACCCTGCAGACCCTCGTGAACCTCGGGCCGGCGCCCGAGCCCAATCTGACGGTCCTCTGGTCGAAGAACCTGCCGGAGCCCTTCAAGCGCCACTGCATCGCCACGAGCGCCGCGTCGTCGTCGCTGCAGTACGAGAACGACGACCTGATGCTGTCGAAGTTCGGCGACGACTACGGCATCGCCTGCTGCGTTTCGGCGATGCGCCTCGGCAAGCAGATGCAGTTCTTCGGCGCGCGGGTCAACCTCGCCAAATGCCTGCTCTACGCGATCAACGGCGGACGCGACGAGGTGAGCGGCAGTGCAGGTCGGGCCGGCCTATCGCCAGGTGACGGGCGACGTCCTCGACTATGACGACGTGATGGCCAAGTTCGACGACATGATGGACTGGCTCGCACGGACCTACGTCCACGCGATGAACTGCATCCACTACTCGCACGACCGCTACAACTACGAGCGGCTGATGATGGCGCTGCACGATCGCGACATCGTGCGCACGATGGCATTCGGCATCGCCGGGCTGTCGGTCACCGCCGACAGCCTTTCGGCCATCAAGTATGCGAAGGTGAAGCCGATCCGCGACGAGAACGGCCTGGTCGTCGACTACGAGACGACGGGCGAGTTCCCGGTGTTCGGCAACAACGACCCGCGGGTCGACGATATCGCGGCCGATCTGGTGAAGCGCTTCATGGATTACCTGCGGCAGCACCCGACCTACCGCGACGCGATCCACACGCAGTCGGTGCTGACCATCACCTCCAACGTCGTCTATGGCAAGGGCACAGGCAACACGCCGGACGGCCGGCGCAAGGGCGAGCCCTTCGGCCCGGGCGCGAACCCGATGCACGGCCGCGACTCGCACGGCTGGCTGGCGTCGTGCCTGTCGGTCGCGCGCCTGCCCTACGACGAGGCGGAGGACGGCATCAGCTACACGCTTTCGGTCGTGCCGGCGGAAAGCCGCCAGGATGACAGCGAGGCGATCAAGCGCGGCGTCGACGCGCTGGACATGTACTGCGGGGTGGGCGGGTTCCACATGAACCTCAATGTCCTCAGCAAGGAGACGCTGCTCGACGCCATGGACCACCCGGACAAGTACCCGCAACTCACCATCCGGGTGTCGGGGTATGCGGTGAACTTCATCCGTCTTACGCGCGAGCAGCAGCAGGACGTCGTCAGCCGCACGCTTCTTCCACGGGAAGCATCTGACATGACCACGACCGACCTTGCGGCGGCTGCGGCGGTCGAACTTCCGGAAGGCAGCCGGCACGAGTACCGCCACGACCTGTCGCCGGACGCGCCCGAGCTCGAGAACTACAGCGAAGGCGACGGCGCTTTCGGCTACGCGCACTCGTACGAGACCGGGTCGCGCGTGGACGGGCCCGGTGTGCGGATCACGCTCTTCCTCTCCGGCTGCCCGCTGCGCTGCCAGTACTGCCACAATCCCGACACGTGGAAGCTCAAGCACGGTGTGCGGGTCACGCTCGAACGCGTCGTCACCCGGCTCGGGCACTTCGCTCCCGCATTGCGCGCGCTGAAGGGCGGTCTGACGATCTCGGGGGGCGAGCCGCTGGTGCAGGCCGCGTTCTCGCGGCGCATCCTGGCCGCGGCCAAGTCGCTGGGCCTCCACACCGCGATCGAAACGTCCGGCTTTCTGGGCGAGCGCGCGACCGACGAATATCTGAAAGAGCTCGACCTCGTCATTCTCGACATCAAGTCGGGGGACCCGGAAACCTATCTGCGCGTGACCCGGCAGCCGCTCGCGCCGACGTTGCGCTTCGCCGAACGGCTGGCGGCGATGGGCAAGCCGGTGTGGGTCCGGTACACACTCGTGCCGGGATTGACGGATGATCCGGCCAACGTCGAAGCCGTGGCGAAATTCGTCGCGCCGATGAAAAACGTCGAATGGGTGGAAGTGCTGCCCTTCCACCAGCTCGGCGCATTCAAATGGAAGGAGCTCGGGCTCGACTATCAACTCGCTGATACGCCGCCGGCGTCCGCGGATCTGGTGGCCCGCGTGCATGGCCAGTTCCGCGACGCCGGTTGCAACGTGCGGTAGTCGGCCACATCGGGAGTCGCCATGGAATACATCCAGACTTTGCTCGGCCAACAGCCGATGATGGCCCTCTTCCTGACGATCGCGATCGGCTATCTGCTGGGAGAGGTCAACATCAAGGGGTTCTCGCTCGGCGTCGGGGCGGTGCTCTTCGTCGCGCTCTTCATGGGCTGGTTCGCGCCCAAGTCGGTGCCGGCGCCGATGGTCGGAACGCTGGGTCTTGCGCTCTTCCTCTACGGCGTGGGCATCAGCTACGGCAAGCAGTTCTTCATCGGGTTGGCGAGCGCCAGCGGGCAGAAGGCGAACCTGCTGGCGCTGGTCGGCGTGCTGTCGGCGGGTGCGGTGAGTCTGTTGTTCGTGAAGACGATGGGCATCGATCTCGGCTTCGCGCTGGGGCTGTTCGCCGGCTCGGGAACCAGCACGCCGACGCTGCAGGCGGCGATCGCGACGCTCGGCAACGACAACCCGGCGGTGGGCTATTCGGTGTCCTATCCGTTCGGCGTGGCGGGGCCGATCCTGTTCCTCTACATCGCGTTCATGATCCTGAAGCCGAAGATCGAGGCGCCGACGTCCAGCGGACTCGAGATGCTCGAGATCGTGCTGCGCAACCGGGACCTCTTCGGCAAGACGGTCGGCGAAGTGACGGCCGCGCTGCCGGCCGGCGTGCAGATCGTCGCGCTGCGTCGCGAGAGTCGCAACGAGCCAGCCTCGCCCAATTCCGTCGTCGCCGAAAGCGACGTCCTGCTCGCTACGGCTCCCACCAAGGAAACGCTTGCGCAGGCAAGCGCGCTGCTCGGCGAGGCTGCGCCTGGCCGCTTCGTCAAGGACCGTCGGGACCTCGACTATCTGCGCGTGTTTGCCTCGCGCCCGACCGTGGTCGGCAGAGCGCTCTGCCGATCTCGACCTGCCGGGGGAGAAGGCGTCCGTCCTGGTCCAGGTCCGCCGCGGCGATGCCGATATCCTGCCGCGCCCGGATCTTGTGCTCGAGTTCGGCGACCGTGTCGGCGTGCTCGCCCATCGCGACGATTTCGCGGCGATGCGCAAGTACTTCGGCGACTCGATCAAGGGCACCGCGGAATTCAGCTACATCTCGATCGGCATCGGCATGGCACTCGGCTTCCTGATCGGCGCGATCCAGATCCCGCTGCCCTTCATCGGCAAGCTCTCGGTGGGGTTGTCGGGCGTGCTGATCGTCGCGCTCATCCTCGGCAACCTGCGCCGCACCGGCGGCATGAACTGGACCATTCCGCTGTCGGCCAATCTCGTTCTGCGCAACCTGGGACTCACGCTGTTTCTCGCGCAGGTCGGAATGTCCTCGGGGCCCAAATTCGCCGCCACGGTCACCGAGACCGGCTTCACGATGCTGGGCCTGGGGGCGGTCGTCCTGATCGCGCTGGTCGTGCCGATCCTGGTTCTCGGCCTGCTCGTTTTCCGGATGCCGTACGACCAGGTGGCGGGCATCGTCGCCGGCGCCTGCGGCAATCCCGCGATTCTCGCCTACTCGAACAAGCTCGCGCCGACCGATCGGCCGGACCTCGGCTATGCCATGATCTTTCCGGGCATGACCATCGTGAAGATCCTTTTCGTGGACATTGTCCCGGCGCTATTCGGACCTTAGACCTCACGGGGCAGGAACAAGATGAATCGTTTTCCGATGCATCGACAACGACCGAGCCGCGCGAGATCCGCCCCGCGCCGGGGCGTGCGATTGTTGTTGCTGGCCATGTGCGCTGTCGGGATGACGGCCGGAGCTTCGGCGCAGGGCATGTATCCCGGAAACCCGGCCAAGGATGCCTACACGCTGCCCGGCGGCTTCGAACCGGTCCTGCAGTTCCGGACCTATTACTTCGATCAGGAAAGTCTTAACGGTGCGCCGAGCGCCGCATGGGCGATCGGCGGATGGGCGGGCCTGCGCAGCCCGTGGTGGGGCGACGTGTTGCAGCTTGGAATCGTCGGCTACACCTCGCAGAAGCTCTACGGCCCGACCGACAAGGATGGAACCAAGCTCCTCGCGACGGGGCAGGAGCCGATCACGGTGCTGGGCGAGGCGTTCGCCGCGGTGCGGATCCTCGGCCAGACGGCCACCGCCTACCGGCAGCTCATCAACCGGCCGTTCATCAACCCGCAGGACAACCGAATGGTGCCCAACACGTTCGAAGCGTACACATTGACGGGGACCGCGGGGCAGGCCGTCTATACCGGCGGCTACATCACGAAGAAGAAGGGCCGCGACTCGGAGAGCTTCGTCTGGATGTCGGACGTCGCAGGCGGCACCGGCAACCGGGAAGGTGTGATCTACGCCGGCGGAACATGGGACTTCGCCAGGAACGACGGGTACCTGCGGATGGACGAGCAGTATGCGGTCGACGTCTTCAACACGTTCTATGTGGACGGCAAATACCCGATCGCGATCGACGACAGGACCTCGCTGACGCTGGGCGGCCAGTACTATCCGCAGAGCTCGGTCGGGGACGAGCAGATCGGATCGTTCTCGACCTACGGCATGGGGCTGCAGGCTGCGCTCGCGCACGGGCCGTTCGGCGTCCAGCTTTACTACACGCAGACCGGCAGGGGATTCGATACGCAGAGCCCCTTCGGCGACCATGCGTCCTATCTCAACCTGATGCAGGTGGCATTCAACACCGCCGGAGAGAAGGCGTGGGGGGTCGGCGGGAACCTCGACTTCACCGATCTCGGTGTCCCTGGCCTCACGGCGGCCGCCATCTACGCAGCCGGTCATGACCGGATCGACGCCCAGACAGGCGCAGCGATTCCCAACCGAAGCGAGACCAACGTCCGCGTCGACTACGCGGTGGGCAAGGGAACGATCCTGGAAGGGCTGGTGGCCACGTTCCGCTACTCGTGGCTGCGCCAGGACGGCTCGCCGCAGACGGGAACCCAGCTGCGCGCGTACCTCAACTACGCGGTCCGCTTCTGACGAGAACATGCGCGCCATGGGTGTGGGATAATTGAAATCAGATGTCTGACGGCTCGCACGCTCCTTTCGCCGCGTGTTCGTCGATAGGCGGCCTCATCAACGGAAAATGGTGTGGCGCAGCGTCTGCGGATCCGACACGAACCGAGGCCCATTCCCGATGAAATCCCGAATGTCCACAATGACGTTTCGTCCCGCTGTTATCGCGGCGGCGCTCGCCGTGGCTGCGGTGGCTTTCCCGCCGGTGGCCCGCGCCTCGTTCCTGCCGCCCGAGATGATGGACACCGCGGCGATGGGCCTCGCATGGTTCGTCATCTGCGTCGTCCCGATCGGCGGGATCGTGCTGTTCTGGCTGGTGCATGTGCTGCCGGAGAAGATCGCCCACAAGCGCCATCATCCGCAGCGTGACGCCATCCACACGCTGTGCCTGCTCTCGCTGGTGTTCGGCGGCCTGCTGTGGCCGATCGCCTGGCTGTGGGCGTACACGAAGCCCGTCGCCTACCGCGGGGCGTATGGGACCGAGAGGCACGACGATTATTTCCACGAGATGGGCGGGAAGGCGCAGAAGGGCGAGCTGCTGGAACATGAGCTTGCGCACCTGCGCGAGGAGCTCGACGCGATGGCGGCCAGGGGATCGCTGACCGCCGAGCTCAAGATATTGCGCCGGGATCTCGCCGCGGCACAGGCTGCGTCCGCCGCGCCGGCGGCGGCGCCGGCCGCGCCCACGGGGCCTGGCGCGAAGGCAGGGGGCGCCTGATGGAAGCACTGCTGCTGGGTATCTACTCGTTCTTCGTCTGGCTGATCTTCATCAAGTTCAAGTGGCTGCCGTGGAACACGACTTCTCAGGTGACCGTCGTCATCATTCCGATCGTCGCGCTGACCGCGCTGGTCCTCGTGCTCAACGTGGTCGCCCCGTCGTCGGCCGACGTCCGCGTCATCAAGTACGTCGTGCAGGTGATCCCGCAGGTGCGGGGACGCGTGATCGATGTGCCGGTCGAGCCCAACCGGCTGGTGAAGAAGGGTGAATTGCTCTTTCGCATCGACCCGACCCCGTACCAGAACGATCTCAACGTGGCCAAGGCGAAGCTCGCCGCCGACGAGGCGAAGCTCGCGCAGGCCGGCGCGGCCCTGGTGGATGCCTCGGCCGGCGCCCGGCAACTGCAGGAGCAGCTGAATTCCGCCAGCGGGCAGGTTGCGGCGCTGCTGCCGAGGCTCGAGCTCGCGCGGTTGCGGGTCCGCCAGAACCGCGAACTGGTGGCCACGGGCGCGGGCGACCGCTTCGCGCTCGAACAGGCCGAGGCCAACGTGACCGAGCTGGAAGGCCAGATCGCGACCTCAAGGGCGAACGAGGCCCAGGTCGTGCAGAAGCTCTCCGGGCAGGTCAACGGCGAGCAGGCGACGGTCGCGGCGGCGCGCGCCCAGTTGGCGACCGCCAAGGCGCAGGTCGACGTCAGTCGCGCGGACCTCGCGAATGTGCAGTGGAACCTCGACCAGACGGCCGTCTATGCGCCGACCAGTGGCTACGCGATCAACGTCCAGTTGCGCCCGGGCTCCTATGTGACCGCGTTTCCAGTGGCCCCGGCGATGAGCTTCGTCGAGGAAACCTACCAGGTGATCGCGCTCTATGCGCATAACGAGTTGCCTCTGGTCGAGCCTGGCAATCCGGCGGAGTTCACGCTCAAGACCTACCCCGGGCGCGTCATCAAGGCAACCGTCGATTCCATCGTCTGGGCGCAGGGCCAGGGTCAGGTCGCGCAGTCCGGCATGCTGCCGCAGACCGGCGCCTATCCACAGGTGCCGGGCCGGTTTCCCGTCAAGTTCGACGTCGCCGAGCGCGACCGCGGGCTGTTCCTCGCCGCCGGCGCGGAAGGCCACGGCGCGATCTACACCGAGCATGCGCACGCGATCCACATCCTGCGGATGGTCATCCTGCGCATCGGCTCGATCACCGATTACCTGGTGCTGAAGCTGCACTGATGCGCGGAACTCTCAGTCGCCATGGGTTCCTTGTGGCCGCCCTCGCTGCCGCCATGGCGGGCTGCGCGCTGGCGCCGCCGCCGACCACGGAGGAACTGCAGAAGGAGGTACTGACGCATACGATTGCGCCGCCTGCGTTCGGGGCCGGCGGCGTTTCGGTACCGGTGGCCGACCGCTGGCTCGCGTCCTTCGACGATCCCGCGTTGACCGCGCTGGTCACCGAGGCGCTGGCCTTCAACGCCGATCTGCGCGTGTCGGCGGCGCGCGTCGAGCAGGCCGCCGGCTACGTGAAGGTGGCGGGGGCCTCACTGCTGCCGTCGGTGAGTGTGTTCGCCACGGGCGGCGACAAGTCGGGCGGTGGCGGCGGCCTGCAGGGGGTCTTCCTGAATGCGAAGCTGGAGCTCGACGTCTGGGGTCGCTTGCGTTACGAAAGCGCCGCGGCGGAACAGCAATCCGCAGCCTTCGCGGCGGACTACGCGTACGCGCGTCAATCGCTTGCAGCAACGGTGGCCAAGAGTTGGTTCATCGCCATCGAGGCCAGGCTGCAGCGCGCGATCGCGTTGGGCGCGTTGCGTTCGTCCGAGGCGCTGCTCGGCGTCGCGCAGGAGCGGTTGCGCATCGGCAACGGCAACGAGCAGGCCGTGGCGCAGGCGCGGGCCACGGTCGGCACCTATCGCGACACGTTGCGGCAGATCGAGCTCGCGCGCGAGCAGGCGATGCGTGCCCTCGAGCTTCTGGTCGGACGCTATCCGTCAGCGGAGATCGCGGTCGCGGACCATCTGTCGCCGATGCCCCCGCTGGTGCCGGTCGGCATGCCGTCGCAGTTGCTCGAGCGCCGGCCGGACGTCGTCGCCGCCGAGCGCCGCGTCGCCGCGGCGTTCAACCGCGTCGGCGAAGCCCGCGCGGCGCAGCTGCCGCGCATCAGCCTGACGGCGGGGGGCAGCAGCGTATCGAGCGACCTGATCGAGCTGAAGGACACGGGCAACCCGATCTGGAGCTTCGGCGGCAACCTGCTCGCGCCGCTGTATCAGGGCGGTGCGCTGCGCGCGCAGGTCGAGATTCGATCGGCCGAGCAGAAGCAGGCGGTCGCCGAGTACGCGCGCACCGGGCAGCGGGCGTTCGGCGAGGTCGAAGGCGCGCTTGCGGCCGAGATTGCGTTGCGCGAGCGTGACACCATTCTCGAGGCCACCATCCGTGATGGCGAACGCGCGCTGGAGCTTGCGCAGATCCAGTACCGCGTCGGCGTGATCGATCTGCGGGGCGTCGAGCAGAACCAGCTCTCGCTGTATGTCACTCGCATGTCACGCCTGCGCGTGCAAACGGAGCGCCTCGCGCAACGCGTGAACGTCTATCTTGCCCTCGGCGGCAGTTTCGACGACCTGCCGGCAATGGAGCCTGTAGCGGTGCAGTGATGATGCCGGGATGGGCACGGCGAGTTCTAGCGCTTGCCCAAATCGCTCCGGTCAACGAACGATCCGAAACAATGACTCGATGGAGATGAACATGGCAAAGAAGAACGCCGACAAGAAGGACGACCGCAAGGGTAAGGGCAAGAAGGTCGACGGCAACGCCGTCAAGGCCGGCGCAGGCAAGCGCGGCGCGTCGATGCCGGCCAAGAAACTCTCCGGCAAGGCATACGATCGCGCGCTCAAGAAGCTGCACGTCGAGCTGGTCAGCTGCAGCAATGGGTAGTGGCCAAGGGACTCAAGGTCTGCATCATCTTCGAGGGCCGCGACGGTGCCGGCAAGGGCGGCACCATCAAGGCGATCACCGAGCGCATGAGCCCGCGGGTCTTTCGCGTGATCGCGCTTCCTGCGCCGACCGAGCGCGAGAAGTCGCCAGATGTACGGCCAGCGCTACCTGCCGCACCTCCCGGCCGCGGGCGAGATCGTGATATGCGACCGCAGCTGGTACAACCGCCTGGGCGTCGAGCGTGTCATGGGTTTCTGCACCGAGGAGCAGGCCAGGGGCTTCCTGCAGGTCGTGCCGATGTTCGAGCAGCTGATGGTCAAGTCGGGAATCATCCTGCTCAAGTACTGGCTGGAGGTGAGCCCCGAGGAGCAGATGCGGCGACTCAAGGCGCGGGTCGGTGACGGCCGCAAGACGTGGAAGCTCTCGCCGATGGACGTGAAGTCCTACGATCGCTGGGACGACTACACGAAGGCGCGCGACGAGATGTTCGCCGCGACCGATACCTCGTGGGCGCCGTGGTTCGTCGCCAAGTCGGAGGACAAGCAGCGAGTGCGGTTGAACGTGATCAGCCACATCCTCAAGCACGTTCCCTACAAGACCCTTCCGGCGCCGAAGGTCAAGTTCCCCGAGCGCAAGGTCGGCCGCTACAAGGCGGTGGACTTTCCGTTCAAGTACGTGCCGGAAGTCTTCTGAGGGGGGAGGCCGCGGCCCGGGCCGCCATTGGCGCCGATCTTGACCGTTGTCAACAGTGTCTCATGCGGGGCCGGCGATAATAGCCGACAAGCAGCACGCGGCGGGCTAACGTAGGTTCCGCCGGGTTCGCCTTTTGTGCGGAACTCGGCGCGGGGAACTTCTTATCGCGACCGAGGCTCATACCTTCTGTCCGTGCCCTGCGGCATGGGCATCCCCACGCCGGCCGCCCGTCGCGGCGCAGACCAAAGCGACGAACTCCCATTTCCATCTGAAAAGGTCCGCTCATGGACGCAGTCAAGCAGGTCGCCCGAAGCTATGACATTTCGACCAAGGTAGCGCAGCTCTACCAGAAACGCACCAAGATCGCGCAGGAGCACTTCAGCGAGCGGCTCTCCAAGGCCTACGCCGAATGTGCGTCGGGTCTCCGCGCGAAGCCCGTAGCGCCCGCGGAGGCGTGGGCGCATTGGTACGAGTACGCGACCGATTTCGCGCAGCGCTCGATCCTCTTCTGGGACACGCTGCGCGAGCGCGGCAACAACTTCGTCGAGCACAACCGCGAGGGGCTGCCGCCGCTGCTGCACTTCGACTACGAAACCGTCGTCGACGGACGCACGCTCGCCCGTCCGGTCAACTACGCGCTGGTGCGGATCGTCCCCCCCGAGGGCGTGACGGTCGATCCGAAGCGGCGGCCGTACGTGATCATCGACCCGCGCGCCGGCCACGGCCCGGGCATCGGCGGCTTCAAGGACGATTCGCAGGTCGGCGTCGCGCTGCGCGAAGGACATCCGGTCTACTTCGTGATCTTCTTCCGCGATCCCGAGCCGGGCCAGACACTTGCTCGACGTCTGCGCCGCCGAGCAGCAATTCGTGAAGAAAGTGCGCGCGCTGCATCCGCAGAGCGCGAAGCCCGCGATCGTCGGCAACTGCCAGGGCGGCTGGGCGGCGATGATGCTGGCCGCGGCGGATCCGGACGACACCGGCCCGATCGTGATCAACGGCGCGCCGATGTCGTACTGGGGCGGCGCCTTCCAGGAAGGCGCCGGCGACAACCCGATGCGCTACGCGGGCGGCATGCTGGGCGGCACCTGGCTGGCGTCGTTCGCGGCGGACATGGGCGACGGCGTGTTCGACGGCGCGTACCTGGTCGAGAATTTCGAGAACCTGAATCCGGCCAACACGTTCTGGGACAAGTACTACAACCTGTTCGCCAAGATCGACACGGAGCCGCCTCGCTTCCTCGAGTTCGAGCGCTGGTGGGGCGGCTTCTACCTGATGAACCGCGAGGAGATCGAGTGGATCACCCGCAACCTCTTCGTCGGCAACAAGCTGTGGTCGGGCACCAAGGGGACGGGCGGCAAGACCTTCGACCTGCGCGACATCAAGGCGCCGATCATCCTGTTCGCGTCGATGGGCGACAACATCACGCCGCCGCAGCAGGCGTTCAACTGGGTGGCCGACGTCTACGGCTCGACCGACGAGATCAAGGCGCGCGGACAGGTGATCGTCGGGCTCCTGCACCAGGACATCGGCCACCTCGGCATCTTCGTCTCCGGCAAGGTGGCGAAGAAGGAGCACGCGCAGATCGTCTCGGTGCTGAAGTCGATCGAGTCGCTGCCGCCGGGCCTGTACGGCATGCAGATCCACGAGGTCAAGGGCCGCGACGGCAAGGTCGAGTACGAGGTCGATTTCCACGAGCGCCGGCTCGAGGACATCGCCAAGCAGCTGAACCGCCTCGAGCGCGCCGACGAGAAGCCGTTCGAGGCGGTGGCCGCGATGTCCGAGTTCAACCAGCGCGCCTACGAGCTCTTCGCGCAGCCGTTCGTCCAGGCGATGAGCAACGAGGTCACGGCGAAGGTATCGCGGCAGTTCCATCCGCTGCGCTTCCAGCGCTGGGCGTTCTCGGACCTCAATCCCTGGCTCGCGTGGCTCGGCCCGGCGGCGCAGGCGGTCAAGGCGCAGCGCAAGGCGGCCGACCCCGACAACCCGGGCGGCAGGCTCGAGAAGATGGTGTCCGAGGCCGTCAGCGCATCGCTCGACTATTACCGCGAGGTGCGCGACGCGACCAGCGAGGCGACGTTCTTCCAGACCTACGGCAACGTGTTCTCGCTCTACCTTGCCGACAAGCACGAGGCGGACGAGCGCGACCGCGGCAAGCGCGGCCGAACCGCGCGAGCTGCCGTTCGTCAAGGAGGCGCTGGCGTCGATCGAGGAAGGCGGCTATGCCGAGGCGCTGGCCCGGGTCGGGTCGCTGCTCGCCCGGCGGGGCGCACCACTGCCGCTCGCGCGGCTCGCGCTGAAGCAGGAGCTCGCCGCCGAGTACCACGATCTGCTGCCCGATTTCGCGCCCGACGAGTGGCGGCGCATCCGCGGCGAGCAGGACATCATCGTGCGCTACGAGCCCGAGAAGGCGATCGCGACGCTGCCGAAGCTGCTCACGAAGCCCGGCGATCGCGAGCGGCTGGTGACGCTGGTCCGCCGCCTGCTCGCCGACGAGCGGATGCGGCGCTTCGAGCCGACGACCGAGCAGCTCGCGATGATCGAGAACATCGGCGAGACGCCTCGACGTGGAGCCGGCAAAGGGCAGGGGCAGAGTGCGGGCACGGAAGGCAGCCCGCAAGCCCGCCGCAAGCCACAGCGAAGCGGCGCAAGGCAGCCTGACCGTCGCCAAGGACAACGGAGACACGCATGGAACGCAAGCACGAGAAATACCAGCGGCTGCTCGACGTCTGCAAGACGCTGCCGCCCACGCCGACGGCGGTCGCGCATCCCTGCGACGAGAGTTCGCTGCGCGGCGCCGTCGACGCCGCCAAGCTCGGCCTGATCGCGCCGATCCTGGTCGGCCCGCGTGCGCGGATCGAGGCGATCGCGAAGGAGCACGGCATCGACATCGCCGGACTGCCGATCGTCGACGCGCCGCACAGCCAGGCCTCGGCCGAAAAGGCGGTGGAGCTGGTGCGCGAGGGCAAGGCCGAGGCGCTGATGAAGGGCAGCCTGCACACCGACGAGCTGATGGCTGCGGTGGTCAGGCGCGACACGGGGCTGCGCACCGCGCGCCGGGTCAGCCACTGCTTCGTCATGGACGTGCCGAGCTACGCGGAGACGCTGATCATCACCGACGCCGCCGTCAACATCGCGCCGACGATGGAGGACAAGGTCCACATCATCCAGAACGCGATCGACCTCGCGCACGCGCTGCGCTTTCCGGAGGTGCGCGTGGCGATCCTGTCGGCGATGGAGACGGTCAACCCGAAGGTGCCGTCGACGGTCGAGGCGGCGGCGCTGTGCAAGATGGCCGACCGCGGCCAGATCACCGGCGCGATCGTCGACGGTCCGCTCGCGCTCGACAACGCGATCAGCCTCGAGTCGGTCGCGATCAAGAAGATCGACTCGCCGGTCGCCGGGCGCGCCAACGTGCTGGTGGTGCCCGACCTCGAGGCCGGCAACATGCTGGCGAAGAGCCTGTCGTTCCTGGCCGGCGCGGACGCCGCCGGCATCGTGCTCGGCGCGCGCGTGCCGATCATCCTGACCAGCCGCGCCGACTCGGTGATGACGCGGCTCGCGTCGTGCGCGATCGCAGCGCTGGTGGCGAGCGTGCGGCGCGAGAAGGCCGGCAAGGCGGTGAGCTGACGCCATGGCCAGACGCGATTGCCGTCCTGAACGCCGGCTCGTCGAGCCTCAAGTTCTCGGTCTTCGCTCGAGCGCGGCGACGAGTTCGAGCTGATCGCGCGCGGGCAGGCCGAGGGTCTGTCGACGGCGCCCCGCTTCGTCGCCAAGGACGGCGCGGGCAAGCTGCTCGGCGAGAAGTCGTGGGGCGACGGGGTCAAGCTCGGTCACGACGGTGCGCTCGATCACCTGGTCGGCGTTCCTGCGCGCCGAATTCGCCGGGCATCGCCTGGCGGGCGTCGGTCACCGCGTGGTGCACGGCGGACTCGAGTACACGCAGCCGGTGCGCATCGATGCGGCGATCCTGGCGGCGCTCGAAAAGTACGTTCCGCTCGCGCCGCTGCACCAGCCGCACAACCTGGCTCCGATCCGGTCGCTGCTCGAGCGCTCGCCGCAGCTGCCGCAGGTGGCGTGCTTCGACACGGCGTTCCACAGCGGCGCGCCGCCGGTGGCGCAGGCGTTCGCGCTGCCCAGGGCGATCACCGATCGCGGCGTGCGCCGGTACGGCTTTCACGGGCTCTCGTACGAGTACATCGCGAGCGTGCTGCCGCAGCACGACGAGCGCGCGGCGCGCGGCAGGACGGTGGTCCTCCACCTCGGCAACGGCGCCAGCATGTGCGCGATGGCGGGCGGGCGCAGCGTCGCCAGCACGATGGGCTTCACCGCGGCGGACGGGCTGCCGATGGGCACGCGCTGCGGCAACCTCGATCCGGGCGTGATCCTCTATCTGATGGACGAGCTGAAGATGGACGCGCGCGCCGTCGAGAAGCTGATCTACCAGCAATCCGGGCTGCTCGGCATGTCCGGCATCTCCAGCGACATGCGCACGCTGGAGGCGAGCGACGGCGCCGGAAGCGAAGGTGGCGATCGATGTCTTCGTCTACCGGATCGGGCGCGAGCTGGGCTCGCTCGCCGCGGCGCTCGGCGGGCTCGACGCGATCGTGTTCACCGGCGGCATCGGCGAGAACAGCCGGTCGCTGCGCGCGCGCGTCTGCCGCGATGCGGCGTGGCTCGGCGTCGAGCTCGACGCGGCGGCCAACGAAGCGCAACGGGCCGCGCATCAGCGCCGCAGGCAGCCGCGTCTCCGCGTGGGTGATCCCGACCAACGAGGAGCTGATGATCGCGCGTCACACGCGGCGGCTGCTCGGCGCAGCCTGAACGAGAAGGCGGACATGACGATGGATATCCCGCGCCCGGTGCTCAAGGGCAGCAAGGCCCTGGTCGTCGGCATTGCCAACGAGCACTCGATTGCGTACGGCTGCGCCAAGGCGTTCCGCGAGCTCGGCGCCGACCTCGCCATCACCTACCTGAACGAGAAGGCGCGCCCCTACGTCGAGCCGCTGGCGCGCGCGCTGGAGGCCCCGCTGTTCCTGCCGCTCGACGTGAGCGCCGAAGGCGAGCTGGAAGCGAGTGTTCGATGCGATCACCCGCCAGTGGGGCCGGCTCGACATCCTCGTGCACTCGATCGCCTTCGCGCCGAAGGAGGACCTGCAGGGCGGCCTCATCAACTGCTCGGCCGCAGGCTTCGCGAAGGCGATGGACGTGTCGTGCCACTCGTTCGTGCGGATGGCGCGACTCGCGGCGCCGCTGATGACGAACGGCGGCACGATGTTCGCGATGAGCTACCACGGCGCCACCAAGGTGATTCCCACGTACAGCGTCATGGGTCCGGTGAAGGCCGCGCTCGAGGCCTGCTGCCGCTACCTCGCGTACGAGCTGGGCGGCAAGGGCATCCGCGTGCATGCGATCTCGCCGGGTCCGCTCAAGACGCGCGCCGCGTCCGGCCTCAAGGATTTCGACCTGCTGCTCACCGAAGTCGAGCAGCGCGCGCCGATCGGCGAGCTGGTGGACATCATGGACGTCGGCTTCACCTGCGCGTATCTCGCCACGCCCTATGCGCGGAGACTGTCCGGCGAAACGCTGTACGTCGACGGCGGCGTCAATATAATGGCGTGACGGCCTTCGTCCTGTCGCAGGAAGGAAACCATCATGCGGGAGTTTTGCCGCGCGCTTGCCATCGGCCTCGCCACGCTGATGTTGGTCGCGTGCCAGACCACGTCGATCAAATCGGCGTGGTTCGACCCGGGCTACGCCGGCGGCCCGATGCGGAAAATCGTTGTTGTCGGGGTGGGCGGCAACATCGCCGACCGTCGCGTGTTCGAGGACGTATTCGCGCAGAGGCTGCGCGCTGCCGGCGTGGACGGTATCGCCGGGTACTCGGTCATCCAGGACGAGGCGCGCGCGGCCGAGGCACCGTTCACCGCGGCCGTCGAGAAATCGGGCGCGCAGGGGGCGCTCATGGTCCGGCTCCTCGGGGTGGACACGAAGACCCAGGTCTCCACGACGATGATTTCCGGCGGGTTCGGATGGGGACCCTACGGCGGGATGTATGGTCCTGGCTGGTATCCGGTGACCGCGGTGAATCAGTACGACATTGCCACGGTCGAGGCCAGCCTTTATGAGGTCAAGACGCGGCGCCTCGTATGGGCCGCGACGACCGAAACGCTGAATCCGACCTCCGTGGCGCAGGAGGCGCCGGGGTACGCGGATCTCATCATCAAGCAGCTCGCGGCACGCGGCGCCATTGCCGCCCCTGCGCAGTGAACGCGGGGCCGGTGACGACGCGCTGCTCGCGCGGCCGCCCGCCGCCGCCGCTCAGCCAGCGATCTTCGCGCGCAGGTCGTGCCGCGAAGCCCCGGTGATCCTCACCCGCGCAAACTCGCCGACGGCGAGACCACCGCCGGCCGCAATGCGCACGATGCCGTCGATCTCGGGCGCATCGGCGGCGCTGCGGGCCAACGCCGTCCTGCCATCGTGCCCGTCGACGAGTACAGTCATCGTGGCGCCGACGCGCAGCGCGAGCCGCCGCGCGCTGATCCGGGCCTGGACCGCCATGAACCGTGCGCGCCGCTCCTCCTTGATGGCGGCTGGAATGGGATCCGGCAGCGCGTTCGCCGCCGCGCCGTCGACGGGCGAGTAGGCGAAGCAGCCGACGCGATCGAGCTGGGCGGCCTCGAGGAACGCCAGCAACTCCTCGAACTCGCGCTCCGTTTCGCCGGGGAAGCCCGCGATGAACGTGCTCCGAATCACGAGGTCCGGCCTTGCCGCGCGCCACGCCTCGATTCGCCGCAGCGTGCCTTCCGCGTTCGCGGGGCGCTTCATCAGCTTCAGGATGCGCGGACTCGCGTGCTGGAACGGGACGTCGAGATAGGGGAGGAGGCCGCCCTTGACAGGGTCGTCGGTCATCCGCGCGATCACCTCGTCGACGTGGGGGTAAGGGTAGACGTAATGGAGCCGCACCCACGCACCCTTTGCCCGTGCCATCGCGTCGAGCGCGACAGCGAGCTCCGTCATGCGCGTCTTCAGCGGTCGGCCCTGCCAGAAACCGGTGCGATACCTGACGTCCACGCCATATGCGCTCGTGTCCTGCGAGATCACGAGCAACTCCTTCACGCCGGCGTCGAGCAGCCGTTGCGCTTCCGCCAGCACGTCGCCGAGCGGCCGGCTGACGAGGTCGCCGCGCATCGAGGGAATGATGCAGAACGTGCAGCGGTGATTGCAGCCTTCGCTGATCTTGAGATACGCGTAGTGCCGCGGCGTGAGCCTGATTCCCTGCGGCGGGACGAGATCGGCGAACGGATCGTGCGGCTTCGGCAGGTGCGCGTGGACGGCGGACATCACTTCCCCGGCGGCGTGCGGCCCCGTGACGGCGAGCACCTTCGGATGCGCCGCGCGGACGAAGCCGCCGCCGCTCTTCGCGCCGAGGCAGCCGGTGACGATCACCTTGCCGTTCGCAGCAAGGGCCTCGCCGATGGCGTCGAGCGACTCGGCGACCGCGGCATCGATGAAGCCGCAGGTGTTGACGACGACGAGATCGGCGCCGGCGTACGTCGGCGCGATCGCGTACCCTTCGGCGCGCAGCTGCGTGAGAATCAGCTCGGAGTCGACGAGTGCCTTGGGGCAGCCGAGCGAGACGAAGCCCACGCGCGGCGGGCGCGGTTCCGTGCGCTTTGCCGGAGACTGTTGCACTCGGGTCGGAGCTGCCGGGGGAGCAGCATCGGGTTTACGTCGCATCAGGTCTGTCCCGGGTTGCGCCCGCGCATCGCGCTGCGGGAAAACCGTGCTCAAGGCGCGCCGGGCGAAGCGTTCCGCATCGCAATAGAACCGGGTGCTGCCATCCGGTTGTTGCGGTGCTTCGGGCGATCAGCGCTTCCCTTCCTCGTCCGGCGCGGATTGCTGCGCAGCACCGAAGGCGGGGAACGGAAACGCCGAGAAGATGCCGCGCGTCTGGTCCTGCATCCGCTGCTGCATGTCCATGAACAGCTTCGCGCTCTGCTCGAGGTAGTTGCCGAGCATCCCCTGCATGGCGGGAGCCTGCATCTGCATGAACTGCTTCCACAGATCGGGCGTGATCATCATCTTGTCGCCGTAGATCTGCTTTGCCTGGTCCTGGAGCTTGTGCTGGATCGCGAGGAATGCCGTGACGTTCTGCTCGATGTACTGGCCCATGACCGTCTGCTGCGCGCTGCCGTAGAAACGGATCATCTGCGCGAGCATCGCCGAGCTGAACATCGGCATTCCACCCGCCTCCTCCTCGAGGATGATCTGCAGCAGGATCGTGCGGGTGATGTCGTCCCCGGTCTTGGCATCGATCACCTGAAACACGAGATCCGCGAGGATCATCTGCTTCACGTCGGCAAGCGTGATGTAGCCGCTGTTGGCCGTGTCGTAGAGGCGTCGGTTCGGATATTTCTTGATGATGCGCGGGGAATCGCTCATGGCGCGCTCCGGGAAGGCGAGGTCAACATTATAACTCGCTGATTTATAGGATGTTTGGTTTCCCGTTGCCGCCTCCCGGCAGCACATTGGTGCGCTGCACAAAAAAGTCTTGACTTCACACTTTTTCCTACATACAATGACGTTTGTGCAATGCAACAATATTGCCGCTCCCGAGGAAGCCGAAACCAATGGGCGGACCGGTCGGCAGGCACCAGGAGATTTGAACGGAACGGGTCGCGTCGGGCGACCGTGATCAACCCACGAAAGGGAAAACCATGTATTCAGCCACTGAACAATTCGCCGATTTCAACAAGGTCAATGTCGCGCAAGCCACGAAGCTCGCCGCGCTCGCGATGCAGAATGCCGAGAAGCTCGTCAATCTGAACCTGAACGCCGTCAAGGTCGTGCTGGCGAAGGGCGTCGAGAGCGCCGCCGCCGCCGCGTCGGTCAAGGACGTCGAGGACCTGATGGCGCTGCGCGCCAAGTACGCCGAAACCGGCGTCGAAGCAGCGACCGCCTACACCCGCAGCCTGTACGAGATCTCGTCGCAAGCGCAAGCGCAGTTCACAGCGCTCGCCGAAGAAGCGTGGTCGACCTACACCAAGGACACCGCGGCCTGGGTCGAGCAGGCCAGCAAGTCGGCCCCGGCCGGCTCGGATGCCGCCGTCAATGCGTTCAAGTCGACGTTCGCTGCGTCGACCGCCGCGTTCGACCAGTTCCAGAAGGCGACGAAGCAGGTCGTGAGCCTGGCCGATGCGAGCGTGCGCGCTGCGTCTGCCAATGCCGCGAACGCGATGAAGCCCGTCGCCAAGGGCCGCAAGGCTGCGTAAAGGTTGCACGTAACGATCTGTATCTTTCTCCTCCTCCTGAGAGATACAGCCTCAGCCCCGCAGGGCAACCTGCGGGGTTTTTTTTCGCGCCTCGACGCCGCGCGCGCCGCCGCGCCAATCCATCAGAACATGTGCTGGCCGCCGTTGATTGCGATGTTCGCGCCGGTGACGAATGCGGCTTCCTCGCTGGAAAGGTAGGCAACCAATCCGGCCACCTCTTCGGGCTTGCCGAGCCGGCCCATCGGGATCTGAGGAATGATCTTGGAGTCGAGCACTTCGGTGGGGATCGCCATCACCATCTTCGTGCCGATGTAGCCCGGCGAGATCGTGTTGACCGTGACCCCCTTGCGCGCCACCTCGAGGGCCAGTGCCTTGGTGAAGCCGTGCATGCCCGCCTTGGCCGCCGAGTAGTTGACCTGGCCGAAAGCGCCCTTTTGCCCGTTGACCGAGGAGATGTTGATGATCCGGCCCCAGCCGCGGTCGACCATGCCGTCGCACACCTGCTTGGTCATGTTGAAGCAGGAATCGAGGTTGGTCGTCAGCACGGCATCCCAGTTCACGCGGTCCATCTTCCTGAATGTCGAGTCGCGCGTGATGCCGGCGTTGTTGACCAGCACGTCGATCGGGCCGACCTCGGCGACGACTTTCTGCGCGCAGGCGACGCATGAATCCCAGTCGGCGACATCGCAGGCGTAAGCACGAAAGCCATAACCCATCTTGTTCATGCCTTCGAGCCACTCCTGCGCCTTGGCATTGCCGGGCGAGTGGGTTGTGACGACCTTGTAGCCGAGCGCAGCGAGCTTGATGCAGATCGCTTCGCCGAGGCCACCCATCCCTCCGGTGACGAGCGCGACGCGCGGAATCTTTATGGGCATGTTCTCTCTCCTCTGGCGGTGCCGGCCGTAGTGCCGGGCGTTGTTCGGGTCGGGGTATCGAGCCTCCGGTCGCATGTTAGCGCACGCCGGGCTGGCGCGGCACGGTCAGGGGGCTTTTGCCGGTGGGCAGGGACTGCAGCCGCTCACTCGGGTGTCTCGAGCACGTACCGACCGGGTGCCGGGTAGAGTGGCGGGTTGGCGGCGCTGCCTGCCGCGCGCGGCGCCGGACCCAGCCTGCCGCCATGACGGGCTACCCACGCGCCCCAGTGCGGCCACCAGCTTCCGGGATGGGTCTCGGCATGCGCCAGCCAGTCGTCGGCCGTGGCCGCGAGCACCGGATTGGTCCAATGGTTGCGCCGGTTCTTCGTCGGCGGGTTGACGACGCCGGCGATATGCCCGGACGCGCCCAGCACGAAGGTCACCTCGCCGCCGAGCAGCCGCGTGGATTGGTACGCCGATCGCCAGGGTACGATGTGGTCATCGCGTGAGGCGACGATGCAGGCGGGCACCGTGACGCGCGCGAGATCGACGCTTTCGCCGGCCATCGTCAGCGCGCCACCCTCGCGCAGCTTGTTGTCGAGGTACATCCGCTCGAGGTAATACGCGCACATGGGTCCCGGCAGGTTCGACGAGTCGCCGTTCCAGTAGAGCAGGTCGAACGCCGGCGGCGTCTCGCCCTTGAGGTAGTTGCTGACGACGTAGTTCCAGACAAGCTCGTTGGCGCGCAGGCTCGCGAACGCGCCGGCGAGCTCGCTGCCCTGCATGCGCTTTCCCGCCATGAGCGCGGACTTGCGCGCGGCGAGCATCTCGCGCGAGACGTAGACGCCGATGTCGCCCGGGTCCGCGAAGTCCAGCATCGTAGTGAGCAGCGTGAGGCTCGCGACGGACCGTTCGCCGCGGGCCGCAAGCACCGCCAGCGCGCACGCGAGCAGCGTGCCGCCGACGCAAAAGCCGAGCGTGTTGACGGTCCTGCTGCCGGTGATTTGCCGCGCGGTGGCCATCGCACGGAGTACGCCCAGTTCGATGTAATCGTCCCACGTAAGGCGGCCGAGTTCGGGCGGGATGTTGCGCCACGAGATCATGAACACCGTGTGGCCTTCGCCGACGGCCCAGCGAACAAGGGAATTCTCGGGCTGCAGATCGAGAATGTAGTACTTGTTGATGCAGGGAGGCACGATCACCAGCGGCCGCCGGTGCACGCGCGCCGTCGTCGGCGCATACTGAATGAGCTCGATCAGGTCGTTGCGGAAAACGACGCTGCCAGGTGTGACGGCAAGGTTGCGGCCCACTTCGAACGCGCCCTCGTCGCTCATCGTGATGCGGCCGCGCCGTGCGTCCTCGGCGAGATTGGCGATCCCCCGCATGAGACTCGCGCCCTCGGTCGACAGCGCGCGTTTCAGCGCGTCGGGATTGGTCGCTATGAAATTGGTCGGCGCCAGCGCATCCACGTATTGCTTCGTCAGGAACACGAGGCGTTGTCGGTCCGGCTCCGGGAGCGGCGCGAGCGTCGCGGCCTCGCCCAGGAACTCGCCGAGCAGCAGGTACCCCTGCTTCATGAGCGCAAAGTAAGGCAGCTCCCGCCACTCGCGCGCGGCGAAACGGCGATCGCCGGGTGCGCGGCTGGCCACCTCGGGCAGTGGTTGCTCCGGAAGCCCGCCCGTGGTGGCCGCGGCAATCGCCGCGGACCACAACGCCTCCCAGCGGGGCCGGTATTTCTCGTTGAGCGCGGCGAGCCGCTCGACGTCGACGGGACCCGTCGGCGGAAAGGGCGCCAGCGCGAGATTGGCGATGCTGCCCAGCAGCGGCTCACCCGTGAATTCGGACGCGGTCTTCGCATACCACCGCGCCCACTCCTCGGCGAGGGCGTGCCACTGCGCGGCGAGTTCGCTCGACGCCGGCGGCACGGGACTTGATGCTGCGGCCATGATCGAAGTTGGCTCAGTTACGCAGGTCGGGCAGCGTCCCGGCCATCAAGGCTCCAGCGCCACGTGTGCGAGCGCGATCACGGCAATCCCCAGCCCGATCAGCAATAGCTGCTTCGCTGTCTCGATGGGCTCCGGCCGTCGGTGCAGGCTGGGTATGAGGTCGGCGACCGCCACGTACAGCAGGCTCGACGCGGCGATCGCGAGCGCCGTGGGCAGCGCCTGCCGCATGTCGGCCAGCGCGACGTAGCCCGCGAGCGCACCGACCAGCGTGGCGATGCCGACCGCCACGTTGTATGCAAATGCGCGCTTCCGCATGAACCCCGAATGGACGAGCACCGCGAAGTCGCCGACCTGCTGGGGCACCGCGTGCGCGACGATCGCGACCGTCGTGGCGACGCCCAGCGCCGTGCTCGCCAGGAATGCCGCGGCGATGACCACGCCGTCGCAGAAATTGTGGACGCTGGTGCCGATGAGGATCATCAGCCCCGAGCGCCCCTGATCCGCGCCGTGCGCGTGCAGCGCGTGCTCGTGCTCCGACTCGTCGACGCCGTCCTCGTGCTCGGCATGACCGTGCGCGTGCCGCCAGAGCACCAGCTTCTCGAGCGCGAAGAACGCCAGCAGGCCGGCGAGCACGGTCACCATCACCCGCTCCGCATTGCCGGTTTCCAGCGCATGCGGCAGCAGCTCGAGAAAAACGGCACCCAGCAGCGCGCCGACGGCGAACGACACGATGCGGGAGATCCACGAACGATGCAGGACCAGCGTGCCCGCGGCGGCGATCGTCGCGAATACGCCGCCCGAAAGTGCGGCGATGACGATCTGCAGCAGGATGCTCAAGGCGGGGACTCGGAGGCGGCTTGGCGCGGGGTTGCGACGGCTGGGCTGCGGCCGCCATGAATTATACGTACGGAAGCGGGGTCAGAAACGATTCCGGACGGAGCACTGGCTTGACGACGAGGATGCCGAGACAGTTGCTGCTGCTCGCGTTCGCGCACCACAGGCGCCGCTTCACTCGCGCTCGAGCCAGACCGCGGCCGCCATCCGGCCCGTCCGGGGATCGCGGCGATGCGAGAAGAAGCGCGCCTCGTCCGTGAAGGTGCAGCAGCCACCGCCGCTGACCCCAGTCACTCCGCTGCGGGCAAGCCGCCGCCGGGCAAGGCCATAGAGATCGGCATGCCACTTGGCCGGCACACTGGTGTACCTTCGCGCTGCGCGCTCCGGTATTCGCCCTTGGGGCGGCCCGGCGGGCTCATACGGCGTGAAGCAGGCCGCGGCGCCGTCGTCATCCGCGCAGAAAGCGTCGCGGACATCGGCGCCGACCTCGAAGCGTGTCGGGCCGATGGCGGGGCCGAGCCAGGCCACCAGGTCTTCCCGGCGCGCGCCGAGATCGGCGAGCGCCGCGATGGTCGCCTCGAGCACGCCCGCGGCCAGCCCGCGCCACCCGGCGTGCGCGATGCCCACCGCCGCGTCCTTGCGGTCGGCGAAGAGCACCGGCAGGCAGTCGGCGGTGAGGATCGCGCAGACGACGTCGCGCTCGCGCGTGACCGCGGCGTCGGCAACCGGTGCCGGCAGGACGGCTGTCTCCGGCGTCAGCGTTGCGACCGCGGTCCCGTGCACCTGATCGAGCCATACCGGCGGTGAGGGCAGGAAACCCGCCAGCCGGCGCCGATTCTCGGCAAGGGCCGAGGCTTCATCGCGGCCTTTGCGTCCGAGGTTCATCGTTGCCAGGGGCCCGGCGCTGACCCCGCCGCGGCGGGTGGTCACTAGCGCACCCACGCGAGCGGGCGCCGACCAGTCGGGCACGATCCAGTCGAGCCCGCTGGCGCATAGCGCGCTCGCCAGCACCCTTGCCGTGGTCTTCCCGTTCACGTTCTGGCGCGCGCGCGCAGTCCGGTCATCAGATCCTGGAAGTCGCGCGGCAGCGGGGACGTCCACGCGCAGGCATGGCCCGTCGACGGATGGACGAGCGCGAGCCGCGCGGCGTGCAGCGCCTGCCGGGAGAACGGAACCGGCCCCGTTCGGCCGTAGGCGGGATCGCCGACAAGGGGATGGCCGAGCGATGCGAGATGCACGCGAATCTGGTGGGTGCGGCCGGTCTCGAGCCGGCAGCGGAGCAGTGTCGCGACTGCGAATCGCTCGAGGACATCGAAGTGCGTGCGCGCGGGCTTTCCCGTGGCGACAACGGCCATGGTGGTGCGGCGCGTCGGGTGGCGTCCGATCGGGGCGTCGACGGTGTCGCCCCGGGCGATGTCGCCCGCGGCCAGGGCCAGGTACTCGCGGGTCACGCTTCTGGCCTGCAGCTGGCGCACGAGCGCGGTCTGCGCGGTCAATGTCTTCGCGATGACCAGGAGGCCGCTCGTGTCCTTGTCGAGGCGGTGGACGATTCCGGCGCGGGGCACGCCGGCAAGCTGCGGCGCGTGGTGCAGCAGCGCGTTCAGCAGCGTGCCGACCCAGTTGCCGCTGCCCGGGTGCACGACGAGACCTGCCGGCTTGTCGACGACGAGCAGCGTGTCGTCCTCGGCGACGATCGACAGGGCTATCGCTTCGGGTAGAAACGCCATGTCCCGCGGATCGGCTGCCGCACGGACCACGACCTCCTCGCCGCCGTGGACCCTTGCGGTCGGCGCCGCCACGCGGCCGTCCACCGCGACCCGGCCGGCATCGATCCAGGCCCGCAGGCGCGCGCGCGAGAACTGCGGCAGCACGCGCGCCAGTGCGGCATCGAAGCGGCGCCCGGCGGCATCGGGCGGCAAGGTCAGCGTGTGCGTGGCGCCCTCGCCTGCCTGCGCCGGTGAGGGGAGACGCGGCGGGAGGGTCAGGGGAAGGCGTAGGCATGCGCAGTGCAGGGCCGGAAAGGGTGTCGGCTATAATCATCAGGTCGAAAGAAGCGATTGAAGCGCATGACCCCTTTGCCGCATTCGAACCTGTCCGACCACGGCCGCGCCGCGCCACGCCGGGGCTTCTGCTCCTGGCTTGCCGGCTGGGTGGCCATCCTGGCCGTTGCCGGCTGCGGTCTCCTGCCCGCGGTCGTCGACGAGACGACGAACCTGAGCGTCGAGCAACTCTACAAACTGGCGCACGACGCGATGGTCGAGGGAAATTATAACCGGGCGATCAAGTTGTTCGAGACGCTCGAGGCGCGCTTTCCGTACGGCCGCTTCGCGCAGCAGGCGGTTCTGGAGCTCGCCTACGCGAACTACCGCACCGGCGAGACGGCGGCCGCGGTCGCGGCTTGCGACCGCTTCATCCGGACCTTTCCGAACAATCAGAACGTCGACTACGCCTATTACCTCAAGGGGCTCGTTCAACTTCCGGGAAGATCAGGGCCTGATGGGCTACGTGTACGAGCTCGACCTGTCGGAGCGCGAGCCCAAGGGCATGCGCGAGTCGTTCGTCGCCTTCAAGGAGCTCGTGGCCAAGTTTCCGGAGAGCCGCTACGCGCAGGACGCGACCGATCGGATGGTCTATCTGACGAACGCGCTTGCCCGGTACGAGGTCAATGTCGCCCGCTACTATTACAACCGCGGCGCCTACGTCGCCGCGATCAATCGGGCGCAGGCGGCGATCGTCGGTTATCCGCGGACGGCGGCCAGCGAGAGCGCGCTGGACATTCTGGTCAAGAGCTACGACAAGCTCGGGCTCGTGCAGCTGCGCGACGACACGATGCGCATCCTGCGGCAGACATTTCCCGACAGCATCTATCTCGCCGGGCCCGTCGACAAGCCGTGGTGGAAGCTCTGGTAGGCAAAGGCAGCACGATCGGAGTCAGATAGGTAACAAACGGCGCAACCGATCGCTGTGCCCGCTCCGGGCAACGTTCGTTACGTAACTGACCCCGATCGGAAGAACGCCTCGACGTCCTTCAGTTCCCGCGTCCTTTGCATCGGCGGCAGGCTGCGCCAGATCCGCTTGCCGTAGGGCTTGTCGGTGAGCCGCGGGTCGCAGATCATCAGCACGCCGCGATCGGTCTCCGTGCGGATGAGCCGCCCCGCGCCCTGCTTCAGCGCGATGACCGCCTGCGGCAGCTGATAGTCGAAGAACGGATTGCCGCCTTCGGCGCGCAGATGCTCAAGGCGCGCCGCCAGCAGCGGATCGTCGGGCGGCGCGAACGGCAGCTTGTCGATGATCACGACGGACAACGCGGCACCCGGCACGTCGACACCCTCCCGGAAGCTCGCGCTGCCCAGCAGGATTGCGTTGCCGAGCTCGCGGAAACGCGCCAGCAGCTCGCTGCGCGAGCCTTCGCCCTGGACGAGCAGCGGCCAGTCGCGTCCGTCCCGGGCGAACGCCTCGGTCAGCAATTCGCGCGCGACGTTGAGCGCGCGCAGTGTCGTGAACAGCAGGAACGCGCGACCGCCGCTTGCGGCGAGCACCGGCAGCGCGGCGGCGACGACCGCCTCGGTGTGCTCGCGGGAATTGGGCTGGGGCAGGTCCGCGCGGCACGTAGAGCAGCGCCTGCGACGCGTAGTCGAACGGCGACTCCCAGCACCCGGTGGCGGCATCGGCCAGGCCCAGTTCGCGCTGGTAGAGCGAGAAGTCCCGGCCGACCGCGAGCGTCGCCGACGTGAAGATCCAGGCGCGTCCCGACTCGGCCACCCGCTTTCCGAACACGTCGGCGACCGACAACGGAGACGCGTGGAGCTGCCAGCCTGCCTGCGTCACGTCGACCCAGCGTATCCACGGCATGCCCGGATCGGCGTTGTCGTTCGCCGGAGCGGTTTCGCCTGAACCCGACGGCGGCATGAGGCCCGCCCGCCAGCGGGCGAGCTGCGCCGCCGCCTCCGCCGCGCGCCGCGCGCAGTTGGCGATCTCCTCGCTGCGTTCCGCGAAGAGCGCGAGTTCGGCGGCGAGTCGATCGAGTGCGGCGGTCAATTCGTCCAGCGCGTCGCCGACCCCGTCCCGGTCCGCGGCAACGCGCTGCGCGATCTTGCCGGGTGTCTCGCCGAGCGCCAGCCGCAGCCTTCGTATCGCCGGACCGATGCCGGTCGCGGCATCGGGAAGGGCGGCGACTTCCCGCGCGCCGCGTGCGCGCGGCGACTTCGGCGTCCCGTGCGAGCTCCGCGAGCTGCCCGGCCGAGAGCTGCTCTCCGAAAAACAGCGTCGCGGTGTCCGGGAGCTGATGCGCCTCGTCGAGGATCAGCGTGTTGCAGGCGGGCAGCAGCTCGGCGAGCCCCTCGTCGCGCAGCATGACGTCGGCGAAGAACAGGTGATGGTTGACGACGACGACGTCGGCCTCGAGCGCGGCCTTGCGCGCCTTGAGGACGAAGCAATCGGCGTGGAACGCGCAATCTGCGCCGAGGCAGTTGTCGCGCGTCGACGTGACGAGCGGCCAGATCGTCGCGTTTTCCGGGACGTCGGCCAGCGTGCCGCGATCGCCGGTTTCCGACGCGCGCGCGAACGCGATGATCCGGGGAAGGTGCCGCGCATCCTCGCGCGAGGGCAACCGGCCGTCGGCGGCGGCGCGCTCCAGATGATGGTGGCAGACATAGTTCGCGCGGCCCTTGAGCAGCGCGAGCGTGACCGGGAGCTTCAGCGCATCGCGAACGAGCGGCAGGTCGCGCTGGAACAACTGGTCCTGCAGCGTCTTGGTGCCGGTGGAGACGATCACCTTGCCGCCGTAGAGCAGCGCGGGAACGAGATACGCGAAGGTCTTGCCCGTGCCGGTGCCGGCTTCGGCGATCAATGCGGACCGCGCTGCTGATCGCGGTGGCAACGGCATCGGCCATCGCGAGTTGCTGCGGGCGAAAGCGGAAGCCCGGAAGCGCGCCGGCCAGCACGCCGCCATCGCCCAGGATCGCGGCCAGTCCCGGATCGGTGCCGGCTCGCGCCGCTCGGCGATCGCGATCGGCGCTGGACGCGCGAAGCGGCTCAGTTCGCGCTCTTGGTTGGGGCGGCGCCGCCGCGGCGGTCGCGGCCTTGCCTTTGCCGGCGGCGGTAGCGGCCTTGCCCTTGCCGGCGGCGAGCACGGCGCGGACGCGGCTGGCGCGCTCGCTGAACACCTCGTAGGGCTTCGCGACCCGCGCCTTGTATTCGGTCGTCGCTCTCGCCGGGAACCCACTTGAGGTCGGCGAGCGACTTGAGCCAGAGGTCGTACACCACGCGCAGACCGTCGACGGCAGTGCGACTTGGCGTGGCCTCGCGCAGCGCCGACTGGTACGGGCGCGTGATCGAAAGCCGGTGCTTGTCGACGCAGTACTCGGATTTCGCGCCGTTGGTGCCGTCGACGGATTTTTCGTAGCCGAACTCGATGATCTCGATGCTCTTGACCTGCCGGCACATCGTATAGAGGTGCTCGACCGCATGCAGGAAGCAGTCGACGGCGCCGCCGGTCGCGTGCGGGCAGAGGTAGGTGTCGGGCTTCGGGGCGGCGTCCGCGGCACGGGCCGTCATGGGGGCGATCGCGGCGACGAGGCCGAGCACGACGGGCGCAGGAAGGCGCGAAGGAACGGCTGGGTCATGGGCGGCCGGTTGCGAACGATGGGGATCGCGCATGCTAACCCGCGCGACCCTTCCGGCTCAAGCCGGCCGGACGGATGAGGCGCACGGTCGTCACTCAGTCAGAGCGTGGCGCCGCCGGACACCTCGATCACGGCGCCGTTGATGTAGGACGCCTCGCTGGAGGCGAGCCATGCATACGTCGCCGCAATCTCGTCGGGGCGGCCCAGGCGGCCCATCGGCACCCGGTCCGCCATCATGCTGATGATCTTTTCCGGCATCGTTGGCCAGAATTGGCGTCTCGATGAACCCGGGGCAGATCGCATTGGCGCGAATGCCCTTGCGGCCGAGCTCGCGCGCCCACGTCTTGACCATGCCGATGACGCCGAACTTGGTTGCCGCGTAATTGGTCTGGCCGAAGTTGCCGTAGATGCCGACGATCGACGATGCGTTGAGGATGCAGCCCGAGTTCTGCGCGAGCATGACGTCGACGACAGCCTTGGTGCAGTTGTAGACGCCCTTGAGGTTGACGTCGATGACGCGGTCGAACTGGTC
Source organism: uncultured beta proteobacterium (assembly GCA_963823215.1). Taxonomy (GTDB): domain Bacteria; phylum Pseudomonadota; class Gammaproteobacteria; order Burkholderiales; family Casimicrobiaceae; genus CAIWHR01. Next base: position 149,214 of record CAWGKT010000002.1, on the reverse strand, counting down.
CTCGCTCATCTTCTTGAATTGCGCGTCCTCGACGATGCCGGCGTTGTTGACCAGCGTGTCGATCCGCCCCCATTTGGCCATCACGCCCTTGACCATCGCCGCGATGCTTTCCTTGTCGGTGACGTCGACGATGAAGCCGATCGCCTCGCCGCCGCTCTCGATGACGAGGTCGACCGTCGCCTGCACCGACGCCTTGTTGATGTCGCAGGCGACGACCTTCGCGCCTTCCTTGGCGAACTTGACGGCGGTCGCCTGGCCGATGCCCTGGCCGGCACCGGTGATGATTGCGACGTTATCGAGCAGGCGCATGGGTGCGTCCTCCGCTGGGTACTTTTGGGACTCGCGAACCGTGGGAGTCCGGGCCCCGGGGATTATATTCGATTTGATGCGGTGCACAACTGACTTTGGACAATCGGAAGTCGTGTTGTGGCGGAATAACAACATTGTAAAATCAATGTGTTGCGTACAGAAATTGACTGAAAGGCGCCAAACCTGAGCGCATCGCCATCTTGATCCAGATCATCGATGCTGCGTCTGCGGCAAATTGCCGCGCGTCATGGCCGCGACGGGTTCGGGCTTCAGGCGGGCTGCCAGTTCTCGATCACCAGTTGCAAGGATGCTTCGCCACGCCACTCGTTCACGTCCGGTCGATAGGCGGCGCGGATGAGGCGGGGGAGGGGATCCACGTGACCAAAGAGGATCGCGTCGAAGCGGTCCGTGCCGCGGGCGAGCGCGAGCTTCGAATGGTTCCCGCCGACGGTGCGCTGCGTCAGCACGGAAAAGTTGTCATCGAACACCGGCGCGGGAAAGCCCTGGCCCCAGACCTCTGCGCGCAGGATGTGGGCCAGCTCGACATCCAATTCTCCGGACGCGAGGCTTCCGTCCGAATCGAGCGTCCGGGCGAGATCGGCGGGCGACAGCTGCTCCCGGGCGATCGCCTCGAAAATCGCGGCGAAGCGCGGCAGCTCGGACTCGGCGAGCGTGAGGCCCGCCGCGAACGCATGTCCGCCGAACTTCGTCGACTAGGCCCGGGGCGCGCTTGGCCGCGAGGTCGAGCGCGTCGCGCAGGTGGAAGCCGGCGATCGAGCGCCCCGAGCCTTTGAGCTCGCCGCCGTTGCCGCGAGCAAACACGATGGACGGACGATGGTAGCGGTCCTTGAGCCGCCCGGCGACGATGCCGACGACGCCCTGATGCCAATCGGGGTGGAACAGGCAGAGCGTGTACGCGTCGCGCCTCGGCACCGTCGATGGCAAGGGCTTCGAGCGCGGCCAGCGCTTCTTCCTGCATCGTCGACTCGACGTCGCGGCGCTCGCGGTTCAGCCGGTCGAGCTCGGCGGCGAGCGGCAATGCCGTCGCGTCGGAGTCAGCGAGCAGGCAGCGAATGCCGAGCGCCATGTCGGAGAGACGGCCGGCGGCATTGAGGCGGGGGCCGGCCACGAAACCCAGGTCGTAACTCGTCGCCCGTCGCGGATCGCGACTCGCGGCGGCCAGCAGCGCGTTGATCCCGGGTTGCGCACGACCGGCACGGATGCGCGCGAGCCCCTGCGCGACCAGCGTCCGGTTGATCCGGTCGAGGCGCACGACATCGGCCACCGTGCCGAGCGCGACCAGGTCGAGCAGCGCGCCGAGGTTCGGTTCCGCTGCGGTCGGCGAATGTGCCGCGCGAGCGCAGCTCCGCCCGTGTGGCCAGCAGCACGTAGAACATGACGCCGACGCCGGCGAGATGCTTGCCCGGAAACGTGCATCCGGGCTGATTCGGATTGACGATCAGCGCGGGTGCCGGAAGAGTGGCGGCCGGCAGATGGTGGTCGGTGATCAGCACCTCGATGCCGAGCGCGGCTGCCGCAGCGACGCCGTCGTGGCTGGCGATGCCGTTGTCGACGGTCACGACCAGCCGTGGCGCCTTCGGCGGCGGCCACGCCGACGATCTCCGGCGTCAGTCCATAGCCGTACTCGAACCGGTTCGGCACGAGAAAATCGACGATGGCGCCCATCGCGGCGAGCCCGCGCACCGAGCCGCGCAGGCGGTGGCGCCGTCGGCGTCGTAGTCGGCGACGATCACGATCTTCTCGCTGGCGGCGCAATGGCGTCGGCAAGCCGCGTTGCAGCGGCGTCGATTCCCTTCATCGTCGCGAACGGGGGCAGCGTCGCGAGATCGTGGTCGAGTTCCTCCGGCGTCAGCACGCCGCGGGCCGCGAAGACGCGCGCGAGCACCGGGTGCACGCCGGAGGCGGCGAGCGTCTGCGCGGCACCCGGGAACAGCGCGACGCACGATGTCCATCAGTCGTCCCTGCTCGCGCCGCCAAGGAGCGCGGTGAGGTCACGCCGCTGATGACGGCCGGCGAAACGCTGCCAGAACCCGGGGCGGCACGCGTGCCAGGCGACGGCGTCCCCCCGTCGTCGGCCAGCAGCGTCACCGACGTCGAGCGCGCCGCTGGCGAGCGCGTCCCGCGCTGGCGCGGCCCATGAACGCTCGAGTGAGGCGACGTCGAGCGCAGATTCGAGCACGACCACCATCGTTGCCGCGGCGCCGGCATCCTCGCGCGCGGCGCCGAGATGCGCTGGGCAGCGCGCGCGCCCGCGATCCGACGTGCGCGGCGAGTGCCGCCGCTGTTGCCTGCCACGGCGAACGTGCGCGTCGAAACCGCGGGCACGGGCGGTTGCGGCATCGTTCCGCCGCAGGAGAACCATACGCTGTTCGCCGGCGCATGCCCCGCGCGTTCGCGCTCGACGTTGACCGGATGCTCGTGCAGCAGCATCTCGATTTCCGATTGCCAGCGCCGCCAGGCACCGGCGTCGGCGCCCTCGGGGAGCAGCTGGTGAAGAGGGCGGCCCAGTGCCGCGCCTGGCGGATGTGTCGACGAGTCGCGTCCTCGTCGCGGCGCGGACGAAGAACGCATCGGGCCGAGGTGCGACGAACGCGAGACCGTCGCTCGCAAAATGCGCGTTCAGCGTCGCGACCAGCGCGTCGGCGTCGGTGCGCGACAGATCCTCGACGATGCCGGCGAGCCGGACGTCGCTGCGCCCGACCGTGAGTGTCACCGGATCGGCGGCGAGCCAGAACGCTGCTCCGGGATCGACGCCGAGCGCGGCGAGCCGGATCGGCGCGAGCGGCCAGTCCGTCTGCCGGGTCACGCCATAGCGCGCCGCCAATGCGGCGGCCATGCCGCCAATGTCCCGCGTCGGAGCGCCCGCCATTGCCAGCAGATGGGCGAGCGCCGGGGCGTGGACGGACGCCGCCATGCCGGCGCGCAATTCGGAGAGTCCCGGGAGGACGAGGATGAGCTGCATGCGTTGCGGGTTGCGGCGCGGCGGAGCGGCAGTCTAGCAGCAATGCCGTTCCCTCGAAGTCGTCGATGTCGTTCGCACATGCACGGCGGGGACGAAATGCATCGCCGAGCGGCATTGTCGGCAACAGGCCGATGCATTACCCAGCATGCGATAATCGCGCCTGCCGCCATTGCCCCGCGCGAATCTCGCCTGCGGTGGCGCCATTCGATCCAGGCTGAAACGCGGACGTCCCCTTGTCACCGTACGAACTCGCCGTCGGCCTGCGCTACACGCGCGCGCGCCGCGGCTCGGGCCGCAACACGTTCATCTCGTTCATCGCGCTGACGTCGATGGCGGGGATCGCGCTGGGCGTCGCGGCGCTGATCGTCGTGCTGTCGGTGATGAACGGCTTCCAGGAAGAGCTGCGCAACCGGATCCTGTCCGTCGCGTCGCACATCGAGATACGCGGCCTGCCGACGCTCGCCGACGATGCCGCGATCGCCCGGACGGCGCATGGCGAATCCGCACGTGAAGGCCGCGGCGCCGTACGTGCTGGGCCAGGCGATGCTCTCCGCCGGCGAGGCGAACCGCGGCGCCATCATCCGCGGCATCGATCCGGTGCGCGAAGCCACGGTGGCGGACATCGGGCTGCACATGCGCTCCGGGGCGCTCACCGACCTCAAGCCCGGCGAGTTCGGAATCGTCCTCGGCGGGGAGCTCGCGCGCGCGCTCGGCGTGCGCACGGGCGATCCCGTCGTCGTCATCACGCCGCAAGGCACGATGACGCCGGCCGGCACGCTGCCGCGGCTCAAGACATTCCGGGTGGTCGGCGTGTTCGAGGTCGGGATGTACGAGTTCGACAGCGGCCTCGCGCTGATCGATCTCGACGACGCCAGGAAGCTCTACCGGCTGGACGGCGTGTCGGGCGTGCGCCTCAAGCTCGACGACCTGTTCGCCGCGCCGGCCGTGGCGCGCGCGCTCGCCGGAACGATCACGGTGAACGCCGAGATCCGCGACTGGACGAGGAGCCACGCGAATTTCTTCCGCGCCGTGCAGATCGAGAAGCGCGTGATGTTCATCATCCTGACGCTGATCATCGCCGTCGCGGCGTTCAACATCGTGTCGGCGCAGGTGATGACGGTGACCGACAAGCAGGCCGACATCGCGATCCTGCGCACGCTGGGCGCGGCGCCGTCGTCGATCACGGCGATCTTCATGATCCAGGGCGCGCTGATCGGCATGATCGGCACGCTGATCGGCGTGGTCGGCGGCGTCCTGCTCGCGCTCAACGTCGGCACCGTCCTGCCGGCGATCGAGCGCCTCCTCAACGTCCAGTTCCTCGACAAGACGGTCTACTACATCAGCGAGCTGCCGTCCGACCTGCAGCGCGGCGACGTCGTCACGATCGCCGGGATCGCGCTCGCGCTGGCGCTCGCTCGCGACGATCTATCCGGCGTGGCGCGCGGCGAAGGTGAACCCGGCGGAGGCGCTGCGCTATGAGTGAAGCGTCGACCGCGGCGGTGCCGGTGCTCGCCTGCCGCGGGCTCGCGCAAGACGTTCGTCAGCGGCCCGCTCGACGTGCCGGTGCTGCTCGGCATCGATCTTGCCATCGCGCGCGGCGAGCGCGTGGCGATCGTCGGCGCGTCGGGCTCCGGCAAGAGCACGCTGCTGCATCTGCTCGGCGGGCTCGACGCGCCGACCGCGGGCGAGGTGAGCGTGGAGGGCGATCGATTTCACCACGCTCTCCGAAAAGCAGCGCGGCGCCGTGCGCAACCGCGCGCTGGGCTTCATCTACCAGTTCCATCATCTGCTGCCGGAATTCACGGCGCTGGAGAACGTCGCGATGCCGCTCGCGATCCGGCGGATGCCGGTGCCGGCGGCGCGGGCGGCGGCCCAGCGCATGCTGGAACGCGTGGGTCTCGAGCATCGCGTCCGGCACCTGCCGGGCGAGCTGTCCGGCGGCGAGCGGCAGCGCGTGGCGCTCGCCCGGGCGCTCGTGACCGAGCCGCGAGTGCGTGCTTGCCGACGAGCCCACGGGCAACCTCGACCGCCGCACGGCGGGGCAGGTGTTCGACCTGATGCTGGAATTGAATCGCGCGATCGGCACGAGCCTCGTCATCGTCACGCACGATCCCGAGCTCGCCGCGCGGACGGATCGGACGCTGCAGCTGGTCGACGGCGTACTGCTCGCGTCGAGTTGACGCTTCAGCGGGGGGCGCTCACAGCGCAAACGTCCCCGGAAAGACCCAGAGCAGCAGCGCGGTCATCGTTGCGTAGCGCGCGAACTTGCCGATCGCCATGTAGGCCACGCACGGCCAGAAGGGCAGACGCAGCCATCCCGCCACCGCGCACAGCGGGTCGCCGACGACCGGCAGCCACGACAGCAGGCAAGCCGGCGGGCCGAACCGCTCGAGCCAGCGCAACGCGTGCGGATGCGCTGCGCCGTGATTCTTCGACACCCGTTCGTAGACACGCTCGGCGCCGTAGCCCATCCACCAGGTGAGCGCGCCGCCCAGCGTGTTGCCTGCGGTGCCGACGAGCACCGCCGGCCAGAACAGGTCCGCATTGAGCTTGACGAGGCCGAAGACGGCCGGCTCCGAGCCCATCGGCAGCAGCGTGGCCGACACGAACGCGACCACGAACACGGTGCTGAGCCCGAACTGTGGCAGGGCCAGCGCGGCCAGCAGAGGTCCGATCCAAACGTCCATCGCGCAATGATACGAAGTTCCGTCCGGCCGTAGGTGAATGGGCCGGGCTCCGGTCAGGTCCGGCGGGATTGCCGATGCCGCCGGTGGCGGAGCGCTCCGCTAACCTGACCCCAGCGCCGGCTCGTCCATCAGCGCGACCTGCTCGCGCAGTTCGAGGATGCGGTCCTGCCAGTAGCGCTGGGTGTTGAACCACGGGAACGCCGCGGGGAACGCGGGATCGTCCCAGCGCTGCGCCGAGCCACGCCGAGTAGTGGAGCAGGCGCAGCGTGCGCAGCGCCTCGACGAGATGGAGCTCGCGCGGATCGAACTCGAAGAAGTCTTCGTAGCCGCTCAGCACGTCGTCGAGCTGGCGCGTCATCTCCGCGCGATCGCCGGACAGCAGCATCCACAGGTCCTGCACGGCCGGGCCCATGCGCGCGTCGTCGAAGTCGACGAAATGCGGGCCGCGCGTCGTGCCGTGCTCGATCCACAGCACGTTGCCCGCGTGGCAGTCGCCGTGCAGCCGCAGCGATCCGCACGTCGCCGGCGCGCTCGAAGCAGCGGCGCACGCCGTCGAGCGCCTGCGCCGCGATGCTGCGCCAGGCGTCGAGCAGATCGGGCGGCATGAAGTCGTGCGCGAGCAGCCAGTCGCGCGGCTCGATGCCGAAGGTGTGCGAGGTCGAGCGCGGGCCGGTGCCGGAACGGCGTCAGCGCGCCGACCGCATGGATGCGGCCGAGGAAGCGGCCCATCCATTCCAGCGTCTCGCGGTTGCCGAGCTCCGGCGCCCGGCCGCCGCACCTCGGATAGACCGCGAAGCGGAAGGCGCCGAACGTGTGCAGCGTGCCGCCGGCGAGCGCGAGCGGCGCGACCACCGGAATCTCGCGCGCGGCGAGCTCGGCGACGAACGCGTGCTCCTCGACGATCGCCGCATCCGACCAGCGCCCGGGCCGGTAGAACTTGGCCACGACGGGCGCGGCGTCCTCGATGCCGATCTGGTAGACGCGGTTCTCGTAGCTGCCGAGCGCCTGCAGCCGGCCGTCGCCGCGAGGCCGACGCTTTCCAGGGCGTCGAGCACGCGGTCGGGCGTCAGGTCCGCATAAGGATGGCGCGGGGCATTCATCGACGGGTGCGCGGTCAGTACTCGACGGGCACCGGGTCGAGCGAACGCCACAGATACCACGTCGCGACGCTCCGATAGGGCTGCCACTCGAGCGCGAGCTTGCGGATGGCCGCCGGCGCGATGCGTCTGCCGCCGTTGTAATGCAGCGCCACGCGCGCGCTGCAGGCCGATGTCGTCGACGGGCAAGCACGTCGGCGCGCAGCTCGTGAAAGATCAGGAACATCTCGGCGGTCCAGCGGCCGATGCCCTTGACCTCGACCAGCGCCGCGATCAGCGTCTCGTCGTCGAGCTTCTTCCAGCCCTTCGGATCGAGCGCGCCGGAGGCGAAGTGTCGAGCGAGATCGCGCAGATACTCGGCCTTGCGTTCGCGACAGCCCGCAATTGCGCAGTGCGGGAAGTCCGATCGCCGCGACGCCGTGTGCATCGAGCTTCGGAAAGGCGGCCGGACCTCGCGTCAGGGGCGACGGCGCGACGAACCGGCGCCAGACCGAGTATCCGCGGCCTTGACCGAAATCTGCTGGCCGACGATCGCGCGGGCGAGCGTCGTGAACGGGTCGCTGCGCCGCTTGAGATGAATGTCCGGGTAGGCCCGGATCAGCTTGCGCAGCACGCGGTCGCGCTTGGCGAGCGTGCGCGTCGCCTCGTCCCAGTAGACCGGCTTCACGCGAGGGTCCGGCGCGGTGGCCGGTCGCGCCGCGTGCCTGGAGTGCCAGCTGCGCGGCGGCGCCATGCCGTTGCACGCGTCGCAGGGCATCGCCGTGGTCCGCGCAGGGGGAGGTGGTACATTACGCCGCCTTCGATTTCGGGGATGTGACTTCCGTCAGCGTCGCCGGGCGACTTCGAGCGGCGGCGCTGCCGCGATTTCCCGCACGACCCGCGAGGCTGTCGCCGCTGTTCGCCGGACGTCAGCGCCGGACGTTTCCAACGGAGGTGCCAGATGACGTGCCGCACAAGCTGACCGGAATGCCGGCCGCGGCCGTAGTCGGCGCTGGCGCTCGCCGCCGCGCCGGTGGGCGCCGCCGACGTGAGCAAGGTGATCCGCCACGTGTTTCCCGGTCGGCGAAGAGGGCTTCGATCCGGCGGCTGCGCAGCGATCTCTATTCCGGCACGGTCAAGCAGGCGATCTTCGAGACGCTGCTCACCTACGACTATCTCGCCCGTCCGTCGAAGCTCGTCCCGCTCGCCGCCGAGGCGCTGCCGCAGGTCACCGACAATGGCCGGACGTACACGCATCAGGATCCGCAAGGGCATCCAATTCGCGGCCGACCCGGCGTTCAAGGGGGTGAAGCGCGAGCTCGTCGCCGACGACTACGTCTACTCGCTCAAGCGGCTCATGGATCCGAAGATCCGTTCGCCGTGGGCGTGGCTGCTCGAAGGCAAGATCGTCGGCCTCGACGAGCTGGCCGAGCAGGCGAAGGAAGATCGGGCACGTTCGACTACGCGGCCAAGGTGCCCGGGCTCGAGGCCGTCGACCGCTACACGCTGCGCATTCGGCTGAAGCAGCCCGACTACAACCTCTCCTACGTGCTCGCGCACGAGCCGACGAGCGCCGTCGCCCGCGAAGTCGTCGCCGCCTATGCCGACACGGGCGGGCGCGTGATGGCGAATCCGGTCGGCACCGGACCCTACAAGCTCGCGAAATGGATCCGGTCGTCGAAGATCTTCCTCGAGGCCAATCCTGACTTTCGCGGCTTTGTCTGGGACTTCAAGGCGGGCACCGATCCCGACGACGCGCGGATCGTGAAGGAGATGAAGGGCAAGAAGATGCCGCAGATCGGCCGCATCGAGATCAGCATCATGGAAGAGGATCAGTCGCGACTGCTCGCCTTCCAGAACGGCGAGCTCGACCTCATGAACCTCGAGGGTCCGCTCGCGCCCAAGGTGCTGAACGGTGGCACGCTGACGCCGGAAATGCAGAAGAAGGGCGTCAAGCTCTCGCGTTTCGTCGAAGCCGAGATCCTCTACCACTACTGGAACCTGCTGGACCCCGTCGTCGGCGGGCCTGTCGAAGGAGAAGATCGCGCTGCGCCGGGCGATGGCGATGGCCTATCCGGTCGAAGAAGAGATCAAGGTCGTGCGCAACGGGCAGGCCGTCGAGACGCAGTTCCCGATCCCGCCGGGCGTGGTCGGCCACGATCCCGACTATCGGTCCAGCATCCGCTACGATCCGGCGGGCAGCCAATGCGCTGCTCGACCGGTTCGGCTACAAGAAGGGCGCCGACGGCTGGCGCACGCTCCCCGACGGCAAGCCGCTTCGTCGATCCGCTACGCGTCGCGTCCCGACTCGCTGGGCCGCCAGAGGACGAGATGTGGAAGAAGGCGCTGGACGGCGTCGGCATCCGCATGCAGGTGCAGAAGGAGAAGTTCGCCGAGCTCCTCAAGATGGAGAAGCAGTGCCAGCTCAGATGCGCACCGCGGCGTGGATCGCCGACTATCCGGACGGCGACAACTTCATGCAGCTCATGTACGGCAAGAACATCCATCAGAGCAACAATGCCTGCGCGGCGATCCCGGAGTACGACAAGCTCTACGAGCAGAGCATGCGGATGCCGGACTCGCCGGAGCGTGACCGGCTCTATCACGAGATGGCGAAGATCATCGAGACTCTACGCGCCGTGGCGACTCGACATCAGCCGCTACCGGAACATGCTGGTGCAGCCTCGCGTGCTGGGGTACAAGAAGCACCCGATCCTGCACGCCGAGTGGCAGTACATCGACGTGAGCGCCCGACGCCGAAGTAGCGCAGCCCCGCGGCAAGAGGCAAGCGCAGTGACCGCCTACATCATCCGACGCCTGTGGCAGATGATCCCGACGATGGCCGGGGTCATCCTGCTGGTGTTCGTCCTGTTCAACTGGGTCGGCGGCGACCCCGCGTACGTGCTCGCGGGCAAAGATCTCGAACCAGGAGCAGATCGACAACATCCGGCGCCAGCTCGGCGTCGACCAGCCGATCTGGGTCCAGCTCTGGATCTTCGTGCAAGCAGGTGCTGACCGGCGATTACGGCGCGTCGTGGAGCACCAACGAGATGGTCTCGAGCATTCTGGCGACGCGCCTCGGCCCGTCGCTGACCGTGCTGCTGCCGCTGCTGATCCTCGAAACGCTGTTCGCCGTCGGCCTGGCACTCGCCGTCGCCTACGTCCGCGGCTCGCTGACCGACCGGCTGGTGATGATCGTCTGCACGGTCGGGCTGTCGATCTCGATCCTCGTCTACATCATCGTCTTCCAGTATTTCTTCGCCTACAAGCTCGGCTGGTTCCCGGTGCAGGGCTGGGGCAACAGCTTTCGCGAGAACCTCCTCGTCTTCTCCGCGCTGCCGATCCTGATCGCGCTCACCGTCAGCATCGCGCCGAACCTGCGGCTCTACCGGACCTTCTTCCTCGACGAGATCAATCAGGACTACGTGCGGACGGCGCGGGCGAAGGGGCTCTCCGAGAACCGGATCATGTGGATCCACGTGCTGCGCAACGCCTCGATCCCGATCATCACCCACCTGATGGCCGGATTGCCGGGGCTCCTGCTGGGCGCGTTCCTGATCGAGCGCTTCTTCTCGATCCCCGGCATCGGCCGCGAGGTGATCCTCGCCGTCGAGCGCTCGGACTTCCCGGTGATCAAGGCGCTGACCGTCTACGTCGCGTTCGCGACGATGGCGTCCAACCTGCTGGCCGACCTGATGTACAAGGCGGCGGACCCGCGGGTCCAGCTCAAGTGAAGGGGACGACGATGGCGGACGGCACGACGGCACGGGCCCCTCGGCGCATGGCGCGCGACGATCCCGCACACGGTCTCTCCCGGCCTATGGGCCCTGGCGTGGAAGCGCCTGAAGACCGACAGCGTCGGCATGGTCTCGCTGGTGATCGTCGCGCTGTTCGTCGTGATGATGATCGCGTCGGGCACCGGGCTCGTCGCCCGGAACTGGGCGAAGGAGATCGGCGTCAATTACGCGCCGCCGTCGTTCGCCGGTGACGACCTCGAGCGTGCCGCGCCGGTGGCGCCCGATCTCACCGGCGGCGCCGGCCGCGCCCGCCGTCGAGTACAAGTCCGAGCGTCGTCGATCCCGCTCGCCGACGTGCTGGCCGAGATCAAGGGGCGAGAAGAAGGCGGCAGGCGCAGACCTGCGGTGCCGGCCGCGGGCGACGCCGGCAAGTCGGTCGATCCGCTCGCCGACGTGATGGCCGACATCCGGAAGGACGCCAAGGGCGCGGCGCCCGAAGCGGCGGGAGGCGCGCGTTCCACGCTGCCGCTCGGTGCCGACAAGTGGGGCCGCGACGTCCTGCAGAAGACGATCAAGGGCTCCGAGACGTCGATCTTCGTCGGTCTGGCCGCGGCGGTGGTCGCCACGCTGCTCGGCACGCTGTTCGGTGCCCTTGCCGGCTACTACGGCAAGTGGATCGACGACGCATTCAACTGGTTCTACAGCGTGTTCAACTCCATTCCGTACCTGCTGCTGATCCTGGCGGTCGCCGCCGTGCTGCAGCAGAAGGGAACGCTGACGATCATCCTGATCCTCGGGCTCACCGGCTGGACCGGCATCTTCCGGCTGATTCGCGGCGAATATCTGAAGCACAAGGCGCGGGAATACGTGCAGGCGGCCGACGCGATCGGCGCGTCGAACGCGCGCCGGATGTTCGTCCACATCTTCCCCAACGTGAGCCACGTCGTGCTGGTGCAGCTGTCGATCCACGTCGTCGGCTTCATCAAGGCCGAGGTGATCCTGTCGTTCCTCGGGCTTCGGCGTGCCCGTCGACGTCGTGTCGTGGGGCTCGATGCTGAACGAAGCGCAGAACGAGCTCATTCTCGGCAAGTGGTGGCAGCTCGCCGCCGCGGGCACGGCGATGGCGATCCTGGTGACGGCGTTCAGCCTGTTCACCGACGCGCTGCGCGACGCGCTCGACCCGAAGCTCAAGGGACTGGCGGGGGCCTGATTGGAGAACAGCGTCGACATGGAACCGCTCGTCAGCGTCCGCAACCTCCGGGTCGCATTCCGGCTCGACCGCCACCACACGTTCGACGCGGTCAAGGGCATCTCCTTCGACATCCCGAAGAATTCGACGGTCGCGCTGGTCGGCGAATCGGGCAGCGGCAAATCGGTGACGGCGCTGGCGATCCTCGGCCTGCTGCCGCCCGAGAATTCGATCGTCGACCCGGCGAGCCGCATCCGGTTCGGCGGACGCAACATCGTCGAACTCGCTCCCGGCGACCTGCGCCGCCTGCGCGGTGCTTCAATCTCGATGATCTTCCAGGAGCCGATGACGTCGCTGAACCCCGTGTTCACCGTCGGCTACCAGTTGATCGAGGTGCTGCGTCTGCACATGGGCCTGAGTCCGGCAGACGCGCGCAAGCGCGCCATCGCGCTGCTCGACGAGGTCGGCATCCCCGACCCCGAGTTCAAGATCAACGCCTACCCGTCGCAGATGTCGGGCGGCCAGCAGCAGCGCGTGATGATCGCGATGGCGATCGCCTGCGAGCCCAAGCTGCTGATCGCCGACGAGCCGACGACCGCGCTCGACGTCACCATCCAGAAGCAGATTCTCGACCTCATCGGCGCGCTGCAGAAGAAGCACCAGATGTCGGTGCTGTTCATCACCCACGACCTCGCGGTGGTCGGCGAGATCGCCGACCACGTCGTCGTGATGCGCAACGGCGAGATCCAGGAGCAGGGCGCGGCGAAGCAGCTGTTCGAGAATCCGCAGGATGCGTACACGAAGGCGCTCCTGCAATGCCGGCCGCGGCTCGACCGGCGCCCGGTCCGACTGCCCGTGATCGACGATTTCATGGACGGCGGCGCGCACGCGATGAACCTGACCGAGCGTCCGCGCGGCGTCGCGCCGGGCGATCCGATCATTCTCGACGTCAAGAACCTCGGCAAGGATTTCTACTCGCGCGAGGGCCTCTTCGGCCGGCGCAAGTTCGAGGCCGTGAAGGACGTCTCGTTCGCGCTGCCCAAAGGCAAGACGCTCGGGCTCGTCGGCGAATCCGGCTCGGGCAAGACGACGGTGGGCCTCGCGCTGATGCGCCTGCACGAGGCGTCCACGGGCGAGGCGATCTTCGAGGGCCGGGACATCCTGTCGATGTCGCAGAAGGAGTTCATGGCGTACAAGCGGCGCATCCAGATCATCTTCCAGAATCCGTACGCGTCGCTCAATCCGCGCTTCACGGTCGGTCACATCCTGACCGAGCCGATGGACATCCACGGCATCGGCGCCTCGGCGCAGGAGCGCACCGAGCTCGCGTTCGAGCTGCTCGCCAAGGTCGGTCTGCCCGAAGTCTCGTTCTACAAGTACCCGCACGAGTTCTCGGGCGGACAGCGGCAGCGGATCGCGATCGCGCGCTGCCTCACGATGAAGCCCGACATCCTGATCTGCGACGAGTCGGTGTCGGCGCTCGACGTCTCCGTGCAGGCGCAGGTGCTGAACCTGCTGCAGGACCTGCAGGACGAGTTCCGGCTTTCGTACATCTTCATCTCGCACGACCTCGCCGTGGTCAAGTACATCGCCGACGAGATCATGGTGATGAGCGAAGGGAAGATCGTCGAGATGGCGAACTCGGACGAGATCTACCGCCACCCGCGCGAGGCCTACACGCAGCGGCTGCTGGCGTCGATCCCGAAGGGCTGGCAGGGCGAGCGCGCAGCTGGAACGTGAACGTCGGGCCGCACAAGTGGTGGTGAAGGACGCCTTGTGGAATCTTGCATTTGTGTAGCCTATAGTTTACAGTCGACCCATGCATGAAGTCCGCAAGTCCGCGGCGTTTGCGCAGTGGTATAGGGACTTGCGGGATAGTCGGGCGCAAGCGCGCATCGATATACGTATCCGGCGGCTCGAACTGGGTCTGCCCGGCGATGTGAGGCCGGTGGGCGCAGGCATCAGCGAATTGCGGATCGACTATGGCCCCGGATACCGGGTCTATTTCGTGCAGCGCGGCGAAACGATTATCGTGCTCCTGGGCGGGGGAGATAAGCGTTCGCAGACTGCGGACATCAAGGCTGCCAAGGCGCTGGCGGGCCGGCTGTAGCGGAGGGAAACATGGCGCGGAAAAAGGCAGAGACCAGTCGTTGGGACGTGGTCGACAATCTCGGCAGCGACAAGCAGATCGCGGCCTATCTGGAGGCGGCGCTCGAAGACGGCGATCCGCAAGTCGTCACGGCGGCCATTGGTGACATCGCGCGCGCACGCGGCATGATGCAATTGGCGCGCGAAACTGGTCTTACCCGGGAAGGACTGTACAAGGCTTTCGGCCCCAACGGCAATCCATCGTTCGCCACCGTTATGAAGGTGGCGCGGGCGCTGGGAGTCAAGTTGACCGCGGAGTCGGCCTAGTCAGCACGGCAGTAGTCGACATAATCGCGGACAAGCCCCAACGCGGCAGCCGACCGGTAACGCCGCGACGCTACGACCCACCCGGATCCGGAGCGGCCCCGTCGGCCAATGCCTCAAGGGCCGGCCCCACGACCCGGGTTATCCGCCAATCGGGAAGCACCGTCGCCCCCAGCGATCGGTAGAACGCGATCGCCGAGACGTTCCAGTCGAGCACCGCCCATTCGAAGCGGCCGCAACCGCGCTCCCGAGCGATCCCTGCCAACGCTCGAAGCAGCGCCTGGGCGCAGCCCTGCCGGCGATGCTCGGGCAGCACGAAAAGATCTTCCAGCCAGAGTCCGGGGCGGCCGAGAAACGTGGAAAAATTATGAAAAAACAGCGCGAACGCCGCAGGAGTTCGATCTTTACATGCAATCAGGACTTCGGCCGACGGACGCGGACCGAACAACGCCTCGGCAAGGTGCGCCTCCGTCGCCACGCACAGGTGCGCGAGTTTTTCATACTCGGCGAGCGCAACGATCATCGCGTGGATGGCCGGCACGTCGCCGGGCTGGGCCGGGCGGATGTCGAACGGCGATGGCGCCTTGATCGCGCTCATCCGATTCGCCGCCCCAGGATTGCCAGATCGCGTTCGATGCCGTCCATTTCCGCCACGCGCGGCAGCCGACCCCAGGCGGCAAATCCGGCCCCTTCGAACAACGCCAGCGACGGCGCATTGTGGGCGAACACGAAGGCCAGGACGGTGCGGATTCCGAGCGCTGGTGCGGCCACAAGTGCATGGGCCAGAAGGGATTTTCCGACTCCCCGCCGCTGCGCCGCCGGGTCCGTGTAGACGCCGGCTTCGGCAGTCGCCGCGTACGCGGGCCGACCGTAGAAGGACCGCAGCGAAAGCCAACCCAGGACCGCACCCGACGCCATGTCAGTGAGCACCCACAACGGACGCCGGGCGGGGTCGAACTCGGCAAACCAGACCTCACGGGATGCGACGGTGACCGGCTCGGTGTCGGCGGTGGCCATCCGGCCCGGGATCGCCGCGTTATAGATTGCCACGATGGCAGGCAAATCAGCAGGTTGCGCGACGCGTATCAGCGGCATTGGTGAATTTACAACATTCGGCACGCTGCGATTCTACCCGTCGCGGGTTTTCGTTGCCCGGGAAATCTGTGCAGGAGTAATGTCACAACTGCTTGCCGCAAGGCGAAGAAAATTCCTGTTTTTGAACAAATTTCTCAGGGGGACCATCGATGAAGTTCGAACGCAAGAAGATCGCTGTCGCGCTTGCCTACGCGCTCGGTGCTGGAAGCACGCTGCTGATCGCCGCCCCGAGTCAGGCGGCCGACATCAGCGTTTCGGTGACGGGTTCGAACATCCCACGTACCGAAATCGAAGGCAACGCCCCGATTCAGGTGCTGACTTCCGAGGACCTCGTCCGCTCGGGCTATACCACCGTCAGCGAAGTCCTGCGCGACATCACCTCCAACGGCCAAGGGATGCTTGGCCAAGGCTTTGCCGGCGCATTTGCCGGCGGCGCGAGCGGCGTGGCGCTGCGTGGCCTGACGGTGGGCGCGACGCTGACGCTGATCGACGGCATGCGCATGGTGCCCTACCCGCTGGGGGACGACGGCCAGCGCAACTTCGTCGACATCTCGAGCATCCCGTTCTCGGCGATCGAAAGGATCGAGGTGCTGCTGGACGGCGCGTCCGCCATCTACGGGTCGGATGCGATCGGCGGCGTGGTGAACGTCATCCTGAAGAAGAGCTTCACAGGGCTCCCAGGTCACCGTCGATGGCGGCGTCACCTCGAAGGGCGACGGCGGGAACGTGCACGTGTCGTTCGCGCAGGGTTTCGGCGAATCCGGCGGGCCGATGTTCGGCATCGTGACGGCCGAATACCGGCATCAGAGCGCGATCTCGTACAACAGTCGTTCCGGCAAGGATTGGGCCAACCAGAACTGGCGGCCGTTCGGGGGCAACGACATTCGGCCGGGCGCCTATGAGCCGAACGTCACGACCAATACGATCGTGCAGACGCCGTACCTCCAGCGGCCGGGTGGCAATACATCGCTCCGCGGAGAACAACGCCTTCCTGGACTCGCGCTGCAGTCTTGCCCTGCGCAACGCGAACCAGTGTGTCTATGACAACACGTGGAGCCAGATCCAGCCGGAAACCCAGAACATCAACGTGATGGGCAGCTTCACCGCGAAGCTCGGTGACGGCTGGCAGGCGAACATGACCGGCTCCTGGTTCGACAGCCAAGCCGAGTCGCAACGGCGTCCGCAGGCCGTTCCGGCCGCCAGCTTCGCGCCCAACATCGCGATCGGCCCGGGCCAGGATGCGTCCCTCGTGAACGGGCTTCCCGTCTTTACGGTGCCTGCCAGCTACCCCGGCAACCCGTTCGGCGTTCCGGCGAACGTGCGCGCGCTGGTTCCCGACATTGAAAACCAGAACAGCCAATTCGACACCAAGACGCTTCGCCTCGTCGGACAGCTGACCGGTACGGGCTGGGGCTGGGACACAAACCTCTCCGCAGGATACATGAAGGCGAAAACCGAGGTGAAACGCAACGGTTACGTGAACGAGACATTGCTGTTGGCCGCACTGAACGACCCTGTCAATCCGTTCCTGCTGACGGGCGGCAATCCTGCCTCCGTGGTTTCGCTGATCGCACCGACCGTCACGGACACGAAGACCAACGAACTCGACTTCGTCCAGCTCACCGGGTCCAGGGAACTGATGAAGCTCCAGGGCGGCCCGCTCGGCTTCGCGCTCGGCGGGGCCTGGGTCTACAATGATCTGAAGGCGGGCAATCCCGCCCAGTGCAAGGATGGATCGGTCGCGGGACTCAACTGCGCCTACGCGGTCGGCGACCAGACCACCACGGCGGTCTTTGCCGAACTCAATGCGCCCGTGTTGAAATCCCTGGAGCTCAGTGCCGCGGCTCGCTACGACCATTACGACACCTACGGCGGTCAGGTCACACCCAAGTTCGGCGCCAAGTGGACGCCGCTGAAGGAAGCCGCGTTCCGCGGCACATGGGGGAAGGGGTTCCGGGCGCCGTCCATATCGGAAACCAGCGATGCGAAGCTTGTCTTCGGTGCCCTGCCTTTTCGCGATCGGGGGAATTGCCCGGCCAGCCTTCCGAGCGGAGCCCCGGACCTCACGTCGCCTCTGAACGTCATTACCCCAAACCAGTGCGCCTTGAATCCGCCCTTCCTGGAGAACACAAACCCGGACCTGAAGGCTGAGAAGTCCACCAACTGGACGGTGGGTGGGATTTTCGAGCCGATCCCGGGCTGGTCCACGTCGGTGGACTACTACCAGATCAAGCTGGACAACCAGATCCTCCCGGCGAGTTCTTTCGCGGATTTCAATCCTGCCGACTTTGTCGTTCGGGGGCCGATCAACTCGGTCACTTTCGGTGACGGACGCCAAGGGCCTTCGCCGGTGGGAGTCCTCAACTACATCGGCGACACCTACCAAAATGCGACCACGACGAAGACGACGGGTCTCGACCTGATGTCGAGCTACACGATGGCCCTTCCCGATACGAGCCGGCTGAAGTTCGTTGCCCAGTGGAGCCACATCTTCTCGTACGACATGACGTACAAGGGCCAAACCAACGACCTCGCCGGAACGCACGGGCCCGCGATCATCTCGGGCAACACGGGTAATCCGAAGGATCGCCTTCAGCTGACCGGCCAGTGGGCGAAGGGCCCGTTCACGGGTACTTTGATGGGCAACTACACCAGCGGCTACGACAACACAGACCTCTTGTCGGGCTTCGACTGCTTAGGCATGACCCAATACGCCAACGCACAGCGTTACAACGGTGACGAGGTGGTCCCGGACAAGTACTGCAAGATAAAGAGCTTCTGGTACTGGAACCTGAACCTGCAGTACCAGCATGACAAGCAGACCATGGTGCAGTTTTCGGTGATCAACCTGTTCAACAAGCAGGCGCCTGTTGATCTTGGAAGCTATTCCGGCGCGGGTGACAACCGGAACACCGGTCGCGGTGCGCCGTACAATTCATTGTTGCACTTTGTCGGCCTCCAGGGAACGAGCTTCCAACTCGGCCTCACGTACAATTTCTGATCCCGCGAGATCAGGCCAGCACTGTATCGAACCGCCCGGAGCTTTCCGGGCGGTTTTTGTTGGAGCGCCCGGAACGTCGCGCGGACTCGGGGACGGAAGTTCTTCGGCCATTGCAATCGCGGCCGGAAACGGCGATGATCGCGCCCGCTCGACACCCATGAACGCCGTGTCCGCACCTTCGATGTTGTCCCGTGCCGCCCGAGTCGGCCTCTGCGCGTTCGCGTGCCTGGCGGTCCTCTTTGGCGCGATCGGCGGCAGCGCCTTTGCCGCCGGCGAAGCGCCCGCCGCCGCAGGCGGCAAATGGATGCACGCCTACGCCGCCTACGGCGAGCCCAAGTATCCGCGCGGCTTCCGCAACTTCGACTACGTCAACCCCGACGCGCCGAAAGGCGGAACGCTGCAGCTGCAGAATCCCGACCGCCGGTCGAGCTTCGACAAATTCAACCCGTTCACGATCAAGGGGCAATCGCCGGCGGGCCTGTCGACGCTGATGTTCGAGCCGCTGGCCATACGCTCCGGCGATGAGCCGGGCACCCTGTACGGGATGGTCGCGGAAGAGATGCTGGTCGCGCCCGACAAGTCGTCGATCACCTTCCGCCTCAACCCCAAGGCCAGGTTCAGCAACGGCGACCCGGTCACCGCCGAGGACATGAAGCACGTGTTCGAAACGCTGACCGGCAAGGGTGTGGCGCCCGGCGTGCGCGTCAAGCTGGGCGGCATCGAGCGTGCGGTCGTGCTGGACGAGCGCACGATCCGCTTCGACCTCAAGGATCGCGTCGACGACACCATCTTCAACGTGGCCGGGCTGCCGGCGTTCTCGCGCAAGTGGGGGCGCAACCCGGACGGCACGACCAAGAAGATCGACGAGATCGTCAACGAATACCCGATCACGACCGGCCCCTACACGATCGCCGCGATCGACGCGCCCCGCCGCATCGAGTTCGCGCGCAACCCCGACTACTGGGCGCGCGACCTGGGCGTGGCAAAGGGCCAGAACAACTTCGACCGGATCATCTATCGCTACTACCAGGACAACGCGATCGCGATGGAGGCCTTCAAGGCCGGCGAGTTCGACTTCCTGATGGAGTACTCGGCGCGACGCTGGGCGCGCCAGCACCAGGGCCCCAAGTGGAGCGACGGGCGCATCATCAAGGAGGCGTTCCCGACGGGCTTCGGGATGGGCTTCCAGTCGTACGTTCTCAACCTGCGCCGGCCGGTGTTCAAGGACCGGCGCGTGCGCCAGGCGATCAACCTGGCGTTCGACTTCGAGGCTATCAACGTCTACAAGCAGTACAAGCGGACCGATAGCGTGTTCGCGAATTCCGACTTCGCGGCGACGGGCCTGCCGAGCCCGGGCGAGCTCGCGCTGCTGGAGCCTTTCCGCGCGGAGCTGCCGCCCGAGGTGTTCGGCCCCGCGTGGGTGCCGCCGCGCTCCGACACCGCGCCGAACGCGCTGCGCGAGAACCTGAAGCAGGCGCGCGCGCTGCTCGAGGCGGCGGGCTGGAAGGTCGGCGCCGACGGCATCGCGCGCAACGACAAGGGCGAGCCGCTCGAGTTCGAGTTTCTGGAGACGGGTGATGCGCCCGGCCGCGCCGAAGCGGTGTTCGAGCGCAACCTGGCCAAGATCGGCATTCGCCTCAAGTCGCGGCTGGTCGACTTCGCGCTCTTCCGCAAGCGGATGGAAACCTTCGACTTCGACATGGTGATGATCAAGATCGGCGATTTCACGCTGCCGGAGCCGGCGGACTTCAAGTCGCAGTACGGCAGCGAGCATGCCGACACGCAGGGCGCGGACAACTATCGCGGCGTCAAGAGCCGCGCGGTCGACCACCTGATCGCGAAGATGGAGCAGGCAAAGACGATGGACGAGCTGCGCGACGCCGCGCGGGCGCTCGACCGCGTGATCATCTTCGAGTACTGGCAGGTCCCCGATCTGTACGGCGCCAGCAACCGCGTGTCGCGCTGGGACAAGTTCGGCATTCCGAAAGTCGTGCCCAAGTACTATTCGATCGCCACGCCGAGCGACTGGCTGCAGTGGGCGGTCACCGCGTGGTGGGCGAAGGGCGCCGACACGGGCGCGGTCGCCAGCAAGTAACCGGAACCGCGCGCCCATGCTCTCCTACATCCTCAAGCGGCTGCTGCTGATGATCCCGACGATCCTCGGCGTGCTGACGGTGACGTTCGTGATCATCCAGTTCGTGCCGGGCGGCCCGGTCGAGACCCTGCTGGCGGAGGCGCGCGCCGGCGCGGGCGGGGACTCCGGCACCTACCAGGCGCGCCGGGACATCGATGCCGCGCAGGTGGCCGAGCTGAAGGCGCTGTACGGCTTCGACAAGCCGCCGTTCGAGCGCTACCTGTCGATGCTGAAGAGCTTTGCCCAGTTCGACCTCGGCAAGAGCTTCTTCCGCAACAAGGACGTCTGGACGCTGATCAAGGAGAAGCTGCCGGTGTCGATCAGCCTCGGGCTGTGGACGTTCCTGCTCTCCTACCTCATATCGATTCCGCTCGGCGTCGCCAAGGCCGTGCGCGAGGGCACGCGCTTCGACACGCTGACCACGCTGCTGGTGCTCGTCGGCTTTGCGATACCGGGCTTCGTGCTGGGCGTGCTGCTGATCGTGCTGTTCGCCGGCGGCTCGTTCCTCGACTGGTTTCCGCTGCGCGGCCTCACGTCGGACAACTGGACGAGCCTCGGCTGGCCGGCGCGCATCACCGACTACCTGTGGCACATGGTGCTGCCGCTCACCTGCTACGCGATCGGCAGCTTCGCGATCGTCACGATGCTGACCAAGAACACGTTCGTCGAGGAGATTCGCAAGCAGTACGTGCTGGTCGCGCGCGCGAAGGGGCTGCCCGAGTGGAGGATCCTGTACAAGCACGTGTTCCGCAATGCGCTGATTCCGATCGTCACCGGCTTCCCGGCCGCGTTCGTCAGCGCGTTCTTCGCCGGCTCGCTGCTGATCGAGACGCTGTTTTCGCTGGACGGCCTCGGTCTCCTGGGCTACGAGTCGATCGTGCGGCGCGACTATCCGGTCGTCCTCGGCACGCTCTACTTCTTCACGCTGCTGGGCCTCGTGGTCAAGCTGATCGGCGACCTGCTGTATGTGGTCGTCGACCCGCGCGTGCAGTTCGGGGCGGTCGGTAAGTGAGTGCGCCGCCGGCCGACCTGGGCGCGGCACAGCCCGCCACAGCCATCGCGTTCGCCGGGCGGCGGGCGACATCGCTGTCGCCCAACCAGCGCGCGTGGGCGCGCTTCAAGCGCAACCGGCTGGGCTACGTCTCGCTGGTCGTGTTCGCCGTCATGCTGGTCGTCGGCACGTTCGCCGAGCTGTTCAGCAACGACCGGCCGCTCATCGCGCGCTACGACGGCGAGTGGTTCTTCCCGATCTTCAACAACCAGCCGGAGGCCCGCTTCGGGGGCGACTTCGTGACGCCGACGGAGTGGGACGACCCGTTCATCCGCGAGCAGTTCGCCAAGCCCGGCAATTTCGCGCTGTACACGTTCAACACCTGGGGCGCCGGCGCGCTCGACTACTATGCACGGGCGGCCGACCCATCTCCGCCCAGTCGCGGCCACTGGCTCGGCACCGACCAGTCGGGCCGCGACATGACGGCGCGGCTGCTCTACGGCTTCCGCGTCAGCATCTACTTCAGCCTCGCGCTGACCTTCGTCGCCACGGTCCTGGGCATCCTCGTCGGTGCGCTGCAGGGCTACTTCGGCGGGCGCGTCGACCTGACCACCCAGCGGGTCATCGAGATCTGGAACGCGATCCCGGAGCTCTACCTCCTCATCATCATCGCGTCCATCCTGACGCCGTCGATGCCGCTCCTGGTCGGCATCTTCGCGCTGTTCGGCTGGATCGCGCTGTCCGACTACGTGCGCGCCGAGTTCCTGCGCAACCGCAACCTCGAGTTCGTGAAGGCGGCGCGCGCGATGGGGCTGTCCAACGGGCAGATCATCTGGCGCCACGTGCTGCCTAACTCGATGACGCCCGTCATCACGTTCCTGCCGTTCCGGATGAGCGCGGCGATCCTGGGCCTCACCTCGCTCGACTTCCTCGGGCTGGGCGTCACCGGGATGCCGTCGCTGGGCGACCTGCTGCGGCAGGGCAAGGAGAACCTCGACTCGTGGTGGATCTCGCTGCCGACGTTCTTCGTGCTCGTCATGACGCTGCTGCTGCTGACGTTCATCGGCGACGCGCTGCGCGACGCCTTCGACACGAGGAAGTCG
Source organism: uncultured beta proteobacterium (assembly GCA_963823215.1). GTDB lineage: Bacteria > Pseudomonadota > Gammaproteobacteria > Burkholderiales > Casimicrobiaceae > CAIWHR01. Next base: position 126,497 of record CAWGKT010000002.1, on the reverse strand, counting down.
TGAGCGCCGCCGGGCCGTCCCAAGGCGCGAACTACGCCCCCTCGGGGGGCAGCGCAGCGGCGACAGCCGCAAGCGTGGGGGCCAACAATAGTTCCGCCGTGCCGTTGCTCTCGGTCGACGCGCTCTGCGTCAACTTCGGTCCTTCGCGCGTGGTCGACCGCGTGTCATTCGACGTGGCCGCCGGCGAGAAATTTGCCTTGGTCGGCGAGTCCGGCTCGGGCAAGTCGGTGACCGCGCTGTCGATCCTGCGGCTCCTCGAGACCGCGTCCTACGAGGGGGCGATCAGGTTCGAAGGCGAGGACGTGCTGCAGAAGAGCCCGCGCCACCTGCTGGCGATGCGCGGCCGCGACATCGCGATGATCTTCCAGGAGCCGATGACCGCGCTCAATTCGCTGTATACGATCGGCAACCAGATCGGGGAAGTGCTGGAGCTGCACGAAGGGCTCGGCCAGAGCCAGGCGCGCGCTCGCGCGATCGAGCTGCTGGCACGCACCGGCATTCCCGACCCGGACAAGAAGGTCGATGCCTACCCGCATCAGCTCTCCGGCGGCCAGCGGCAGCGCGCGATGATCGCGATGGCGCTGGCGTGCCGTCCCAAGCTCCTGATTGCCGACGAGCCGACGACGGCGCTGGACGTGACGATCCAGGCGCAGATCCTGGCGCTGCTCGACGACCTGCAGCAGGAATACGGGATGGCGATCCTGTTCATCACGCACGACCTCAACGTCGTGCGGCGCTACACCCACCGCGTCGGCGTGATGGAGAAGGGCCGGCTGGTCGAGCAGGGCGCCACCGCCGAGGTGTTCGCGCGGCCGCGCCATCCCTATACGATCAGGCTGATCGCGAGCCGGCCCGAGCGCGCGGTCGAGCCGGTGCCCGCCGACGCGCCGATCCTCGCGGCGGCGCGCGACGTGTCGGTCGACTTCGTGTCGGCGAAGGGCTGGTTCGGCAAGGATGTCTTCCGCGCCGTGCGCGACACGACGCTCGAACTGAAGCGCGGGGAAACGCTCGGCATCGTCGGCGAATCCGGGTCCGGCAAGACGACGCTCGGCATGGCGCTGCTCGCGCTGCAGCCGATCGCCGCCGGCGCGATCACCTTCGAGGGCACGCGCCTGGACGGCGCCGACCGCACGACGCTGCGCGCGATGCGCCGCCGGATGCAGGTCGTGTTCCAGGACCCGTTCGCGTCGCTGTCGCCGCGGATGACGGTCGAGCAGATCGTGGGCGAGGGCGTCGCGCGGCACATGCCCGAGCTGTCGAAGGAGGCGCGACGCCAGCGGATCCTCGCGATGCTCGCGGAGGTCGGCCTGTCGGAGGCGGACGGCATCGTCGACGTGCTGACCCGCTACCCGCACGAGTTCTCGGGCGGCCAGCGGCAGCGCATTGCGATCGCCCGCGCCGTCGTGCTGCGCCCCGAGGTGCTGGTGCTTGACGAGCCGACCTCCGCGCTCGACGTGTCTGTGCAGCAGCAGGTGCTGAAGCTGCTGGGCGCGCTGCAGGTGAAGTACGGGATGAGCTACGTCTTCATCAGCCACGACCTCGCGGTCGTGCGGGCGATGGCCCATCGGGTGCTCGTCATGAAGGATGGCGAGGTCGTCGAGCAAGGCGAAGCCGAGGCACTGTTCGCGGCGCCGGTGCAGCCTTACACGCGCACGCTGCTCGCCGCCGCGCTGCTTGCCTAGACCCGACGGGGTGGGGAGCCGTGCGTCACGGTCCCGGCGCCGGCCCGGCCAGCGCGACGGGCGACTGCGTCTTCAGGTCCTCGACGCACCTGACGCTTCCCGATGCCCAGGTGGCGAACAGAGCTTCGAAATCGGCGCGGTTCGAAACGGTCGAGATCTGATATGCGAGTCGAATTCTGGCTCTGTTCCCGAGATGGCCGCGATCGCCGGCGGTGCTGCGGTCGACGGCACGCCCGAGCAGCGCGCCGGTCGTGGAATCGTGGAATTCGAGTACCAGCGTCGCCTGCCCTGCTTCGGCGGCATAGACCCGGGTGCGCGGCGATGCCGTCAAACTCTCCGGCGCAGTGATCAAGAAGTCGACAACCTGGGGTGACAGCCTGAGGACGTCCGCACCCGGTGCCGTCACGACCTCGTAGCCGGCATTCCTGAAGACATTGGCGAAGACGCCGCCGAAACCCGTGCTCGCCTGTTCGGCGATCTGCTCGGCCTCCTCGGTCGAGGTCCTTCGCATGAGGTCCATCGTCTGGTTGATGTCCCTGCTCCAATCTTCGGCGAACGCAACCCGCGCCGGATCCAGCATGACCTTCGTGTAGCCGCGAAAGTCGGCACCGGGCAGCAGGTAGAGGGCGTCGAAGCGCTTCGACTTGGCCTTGACCAGGACTTCCGGGCCGGCCGGCGCAGCATCCCTGTGCGCCCCGGCGGCGGCGATGCACGCGCCGGTCACGAGGGCGGCCGCAAGGACAGCGGCGAGACAGTTGCGAATGCTCATGGCGCGCTCCTTCATCGTCCGGGATTCAAGCGGCCGGGGCCGATCCACCCGTGCATCGGTCGCGCGACGACCCGCGTGCCACCCGGCCCGGCAGGCAGGCCAACGCGAGGGATGCATCAACTGAAGATTAGGCGCAAATCGGGCGTGCCACAAGCCATCTGTGGCCGGACGACGTGGCCTCGGCAGGCGTCCTTCGCGCGCGGCGGACGCAATGAACTTCACACGCTCCACCGGGTGGGAAAATGTGCTAAAAGACGCGCTGGACGATGTTCCGCGGCAAGGATTCGCGGGTTCGATGCGAGCGTTTCTCCGGGCCGCGGCGCTGCACCCGGTTCCCCTCCTTCCGGCCCATCCAGCGATCGACCGGAGCAAAGTCTCGATGGACTTGCAATGACCGCAACCTGCGCCGAGGAACGACGATGAAAACATGCGCGAGCACCCTGCTGTTCGCAGTTGCCATGATCTCGGCGTCCCCCGTCTGGGCCCAAGGCAACGCGGCCGACGGGACCGACATGCAGGCACTGCGAACCGCACTGCGGACCGACAAGAAGGCGTACGTGGCATCGGTGCTCGAGCTGACGGACGCCGAGGCGAAGAAGTTCTGGCCCGCCTACGACGCGTACCAGCGGACGTTCGAGATGACGAACCGCGAGAAGAGTGTCACCCTGGAAGGCGTCATCGCCCAGGACAAGCCGTTGTCCGATCCGTACGCGAAGCAGATCGCGAAGGACGTGATCGCTGCCGACGAGGTCGAAGTCAAGGCGCGCCGGACGCTCTACAATCGCCTGTCGAGGGCCGTGCCGGCAAAGACGGCGCTGCGCTACCTGCAGCTCGAAGCCAAGTTCCGCGCCGTGCAGGCCTACGACATCGCGCAGGCGATACCGCTGGTCAAATAGGACGCCGCCCCGGATCCCCGCTTTTTTTGCTTTTTCCGGCAGACGGCATTAACATCCGCCCCTTTCCTTGGGGAACCCGGACCGCCAATGGGCGGCCTGTCCGGGTGTTGCAGCGAAGCCCGTCCTGTCGCCTGCTGCGCACAGGACTTCCGGACCCCGCGCCACTTTCCCACCGAACAATCCTCTGTCTGGAGACAACATGCTGAAGATGATCCGACTGGCCCCGCTGGCCGCGGTCCTGTTGCTGGCCACGTCCGCCGTGGTCGTTCCGCTCGCGGGGCAGGCCCAGCCTGGCCCTGCGGCGGCTCCGGCCGCGTCCGCCGACACAGCCGCGGCGCCAGCGGCCCCGGCGCCGAAGGCACCAGCGAAGGCGACCGAAGTCGTGGACAACCCCTACGGCTTCGCCGCCCTCCTGAAGGGAAGCGACATCGTCGCCAAGGTGACGCTGACCATTCTGGTGATCATGTCGGTCGGCAGCTGGTACATCATCATCACCAAGGTCTACGAACAGGCCAAGATGGGCAAGCACGCGCGGGCGGCCGACAAGACGTTCTGGAATGCGGCGTCCCTGCAGGAGGGCGCGGCGGGATTGAAGAAGACGAGTCCGTTCCGATTCATCGCCGAAACCGGGATCGAGGCGACGAGCAAGCACGTCGGCCTGCTCGAGAAGGTCGACATGAACGAGTGGATCACCATGTCGATCCAGCGCGCCATCGAGAACGTGCAGAGCCGTACGCAGGATGGTCTCGCCTTCCTGGCGACGGTCGGGTCCACGGCTCCGTTCGTCGGGCTCTTCGGCACCGTATGGGGCATCGTCAACGCGCTGACCGCGATCGGCATTGCCGGGCAGGCGTCCATCGACAAGGTCGCGGGACCCGTCGGCGAAGCGCTGATCATGACCGCGATCGGGCTGGCGGTGGCGGTGCCGGCCGTGCTGGGCTACAACTGGCTCGTCCGCCGGAACAAGACCGCGATGGAATACGTCCGCAGCTTCGGCGCCGACCTGCACGCCGTGCTGCTTGCCAATTCCCCGAAGTCTCCGGCCAGGGCCTGAACCATGGCGATGAACGTCGGCTCCTCCAATGGCGAGGACGAGGTCATCTCGACGATCAACACGACGCCGCTCGTCGACATCATGCTGGTGCTGCTGATCATCTTCCTGATCACGATACCGGTCGTCACGACGTCGATCCCGGTCCGGTTGCCGAAGGAAACCAACGAAATCCGCGAGAGCAAGCCCGAGAACATCGTCATCTCGGTCGACGTGAACGGCGCCATCTACTGGAACGACCTCAAGATCGCCAATACCAATGCGCTGATCGACCGGCTGAAGAAGATCGCCGTGCTGGTGCCGCAGCCCGAGGTGCAGATTCGCGGCGACGGCGACGCCAGGTACGACTCGGTCGGGCGGATCATCTACGCGTGCCAGCGGGCAGGGATCGCGAAGGTCGGCTTCATCACCGAGCCGCCGATCCGCGGCGGCTGAGGACAGATTGCAGCACGGCAAGAGGAACGGGTCATGGGAATGAACGTAGGCTCCGGCGGTGGATCGGGTGACCCCGAGGTCATGATCGACATCAACACCACGCCGTTGATCGACGTGATGCTCGTGTTGCTGGTGATGCTCATCATCACGATCCCGATCCAGCTGCATTCCGTCAATCTCAACCTGCCCACGGGCAATCCGCCGCCGCCACTGGTCAAGCCGGAGATCGTGAAGATCGACATCGACGGCGGGGGCGTGACGTACTGGAACGGCGAGGTCGTGCCGGATCGGGCGGCGCTCGAGGAGAGGCTCAGGACCGCCGCTGCGCAGGCGGTCCAGCCCGAGCTGCACCTGCGCCCGGACAAGGGGGCCAAATACGATATCGTCGCCGCGGTGATGGTGTCGTCGCAGCGCCTCGGGCTGACCAGGATCGGCATCGTCGGCAGCGAGCAGTTCGTCGAGTAGCCGGACACGCCGCCGCGCCGGGGACGCAAATGGAATCGAGCCAGAGGAATTTCGCACGGCAGCAACGCGATCCGACCAAGCACATGATCGGGATCGTGTTCGTCGTCCTGATTCACGTGCTGGTCATCTACGCACTGATGACCGGGCTCGCGCGCACGGTCGTGGAGGTGATCAAGAAGCCGCTGTCGGCGACGATCGTCGAGCAGATCAGGCCGCCGCCCCCGCCGCCGCCGCCGCCGAAGAAGATCGTCGAGATGCCCAAGGTGCAGGCGCCGGTCGAAACCTACGTCCCCCCGCCGGACATACCGGTCCCCGCGGCGCCGGTGGCGCCCGTGATCTCGGCCGTGACCGCGACGCCGCCACCGGAACCCCATGTGATCGCCCCGCCGCCGCCGCCGGCCGTCGTCGCGCCGCCGGCCCCACCGCCCAAGCCCGCGATACGCCGGGGCATCGTTCGGGTGGGAGGGGACGACCCCGTCTATCCCCGCCAGGCAATCCGGGCCGGCATCGCCAAGGGGCGCGTGCTCGCGCGCGTGATGATCGACGAGAAGGGCAACGTCACCGAGGTCATCATCGTGTCCGCGGACCCGCCGCGGCACTTCGACAAGGCCGTCGTCGACGCGCTACAGGACTGGAAATTCAAGGCCGAAGGCGAGAAGTACGTCGGCGAAGTCGAGATCAACTTCAGCCTGAAGGACTGACGGCGCAAAAAACGGGGCGAGAAAGGACTTTCTTGCTGTCGGAAATGAGCAGACGGTTCGCCGGGAGGTGTGTCCGACGATGTCTTGCTCCGTAGCTGTCGTGCTCAATCCTCGCGCAATGCGGGCGCGGCCACCACCCCGGTCGCGGTGCGAAGCACTTCGGGCTGCGTGCTATTATTCCCGAAAGGGCGCGACCGCAGCGAAATTCGGTGCCGCGCGCCGATATATTGCAGTTTTCCCGCGCGGCACCCCGTGGCGCGGTCACGATCGTTCTTCCTGGCGCCCGTTTGACCAAGAAACTGCGTAGACCGGTGCATCCCGACGCGTTGGCGAACGCGGCCCGCCGCGCGCTGCGGGCGTTGGTCGCTCTGGTCTTCGCGTTTTCCGCCGGTTTCTCCGCGCTGGCGCCGGCCGCCGACGACACGGTCACGCTCAACTTCGTCAATGCCGACATCGAGGCGGTCGTGAAGGCGGTCGCCGAGATCACCGGGCGCAATTTCCTGATCGACCCCAGAGTCAAGGGGACCATCAACATCATCTCGGCTCGACCGGTGCCGCGGAGCCTCGTCTATCCCACGCTGCTCTCGGCGCTGCGGCTGCAGGGCTTCGCCGTGGTCGAAGGCGATGGGGTCGTGAAGATCGTGCCCGAGGCCGACGCCAAGCAGCAGGGAGGAACCGTGGCCCTGGGGCCTTTGACCGCCGGGGGCGATCGGCTGGTCACGCAGGTCATCACGCTCAAGTATGAATCGGCGGCGCAACTCGTCAACGTGCTGCGGCCGCTGATCACGCCGAACAACACGATCGCCGCATATCCGGGCAGCAATGCGCTCGTCATCACGGACTACGCGGACAACCTCAGGCGCATCGACCGGATCATCGCGTCGCTCGACCAGTCGCCCGGCGCGGAGCCGATCCTGGTGCCGCTCAAACATGCGTCGGCGCTCGACGTCGTGTCGCTGCTGAACCGGCTGCTCGCCGACCAGGTCGCAGCCGGAGCTGCGGGGACGCCTGATGCCCAGCAGCGGGTGACGATCATGGCCGACGCGCGCTCGAACAGCGTCCTCGTGCGCGCCGACAATCCGGGCCGTCTTGCGCGCGTGCGCCAGCTGATCGGCGAGCTCGACACGCCGGGCCGCGCGGGCGGCAACATGTTCATCGTCTACCTCAAGAATGCCGAAGCCGCGCGTGTCGCGCAGACGCTCCGCGCGATGCTGACCGGTGGGGATGGCGGGGGCCTGCAGTCGAGCGGCTCGACGCTGTCGCCGCAAGCTCCGCTGATGGGCGGTACCCTCCTGGCCGGCGCCGCAGCGCCGTCGCCCGGGATGGCGCCGCTGCCACCTGCGCCTTTCACCGCCGCGACATCCTTTTCCGCCAACGGTGCGACCATCACCGCCGACACGGCGAGCAACGCGCTCGTCATCATGGCGCCCGAGCCGGTCTACAACAATCTGCGCGCGATCATCGAAAAGCTCGACGTCCGCCGCGCGCAAGTGTTCGTCGAGGCGCTGATCGTCGAAGTGTCGGCCGACAAGGCGGCCGAGTTCGGCATCCAGTGGCAGGCGCTGTCCGGCTACAATTCGACGCAGACGCGGGTGATCGGCGGGACGAATTTCACGCCCCGCGGCAGCGGCAACAACATCATCGACGTCGCGGTGAACCCGGGTTCAGTGGGCCAGGGGCTCGCGCTGGGCGTGATGAAGGGCACCGTGACGATTCCCGGCCTGGGGACGATCACCAACCTCGCGTTCCTCGCGCGCGCGCTGGAGACGCAGATCGGCGCCAACATCCTGTCGACGCCGACGCTGCTCACGCTCGACAACGAGGAGGCCCGCATCATCGTCGGCCAGAACATCCCGCTCGTCACCGGCAGCTACGCGACGACCGGCAGCTCGTCGACGGTGACGCCGTTCCAGACGTTCGAGCGCAAGGACGTCGGCCTCGTGCTTCGCGTCAAGCCGCAGATCACCGAAGGCGGGACGATCCGCCTCGCGCTCTACCAGGAAGTCTCGCGCATCGACAGCGTCTCGACGACGACCGGCACCATCCTGTCGAAGCGCGCGCTCGAGTCGACGGTGGTCGTCGACGACACGCAGATCATCGTGCTGGGCGGCCTGATCCAGGACGAGCTCGCGGACGGCAGCGACAAGGTTCCGGGACTGGGCGACATCCCGATCGCGGGCGCGCTCTTTCGCTACGACGCGCGCCGGCGCCAGAAGACGAACCTGATGATTTTCATCAAGCCGACGGTGTTGCGCACGAGCTCCGACGGGCGCGAGCTCACGTCGGAGCGTTACGAGTACCTGAGGGGCGAGCAGGAGCGGCAGACGCCGCCCTCGCGGCTCTTCTGGGGCGACCCGACGCAGCCCGCGCTGCCGCCCCAGGGTGTGTTGCCGGGAACGCCAGGCGCCGATCCGACGCCGCCGTTGCTGGGAGACATGCCGCCCGCCCCGTCGGGCGCGAATCCGGCGGCGCCGCCCGCGAAGCCGTAGCCCGCGCACGAATCCCGTGATGGCCAGGGTCGCGCCCATTGCCGCAGACGCACTCACGCAGCTGATCCCGTACGCGTTTGCCCGCATGCACGGCGTGCTGGCGCAAGGCGAGGAGGGTGGCCGCGTGGTCGTGCTGATGCGCCCGGACGCGACCGTCGACGGCATCGCGGAGTTGCGGCGCGTGCTGCAGAAACCGCTGTTGACGCGCGCTGTGGACCCGGAACGATTCGCCACCGAACTCGCCCGCGCGTACAACGTCGACGGCGGCGTGGCGCGGATGAGCGAGGATTTCGCGCGCGAGACCGATCTCGCGCGGCTGATGCAGGACCTGCCGCCGGCCGAAGACCTGCTCGACAGCGGCGCGCAGGCGCCCGTGATCCGGATGATCAACGCGCTGCTGCTGCAGGCGTTGCGGGAACGTGCGTCCGACGTCCACTTCGAGCCGTACGAGGCGCGCTCGGTCGTGCGCTTCCGGGTCGACGGCGTGCTCACCGACGTGCTCGAGCCGCCGCGCGCGCTGCATGCGGCGCTCGTCTCGCGCGTCAAGATCATGGCGAGCCTCGACATCGCCGAGAAGCGGCTGCCGCAGGACGGCCGGCTCGCGTTGAAGCTGGGCGACAAGCAGGTCGACGTGCGCGTCTCGACGCTGCCGACGGGGCCCGGCGAGCGCGTCGTGCTGCGCCTCCTCGACAAGGACTCGGCGCAGCTCGATCTGACCGCGCTGGGCATGAGCGCTCCGACGCAGGAAGCGGTCGACCGACTCATTCGCGAGCCGCACGGCATCGTGCTCGTCACCGGCCCCACCGGTTCCGGCAAGACGACGACGCTCTACGCCGCGCTGTCCCGGCTGCCGCGCGGCACGCTCAACATGATGACGGTCGAGGATCCCATCGAGTATGCGCTCGACGGCGTCGGCCAGACGCAGATCAATCCCAAGATCGACCTCGACTTCGCCCGCGCGCTGCGCGCGATCCTGCGCCAGGATCCCGACATCATCATGATCGGCGAGATCCGCGACCTCGAGACGGCGCAGATCGCGGTGCAGGCTTCGCTCACCGGACACCTCGTGCTCGCGACGCTGCACACGAACGACGCCGCCAGCGCGATGACGCGTCTCGCCGACATGGGAGTGGAGCCGTACCTGCTCGCCTCGAGTCTCCTTGGTGTCCTCGCGCAGAGGCTGGTGCGAACGCTGTGCCCCGCCTGCAGGACGGGGGCCGCGCCGACGACGGGCGAGGCGGCGTTGCTGGCGGAACTGGGTTTGCGCCAGGACCTGCATCTCCATGCGCCGGTCGGCTGCGGCGAATGCCGCGACACCGGCTATCGCGGCCGGTCCGGCATCTACGAGCTCATCGTCGTCGACGATGCACTGCGCCGGTTGATCCACGACCGCGCTCCGGAGCATGCCCTGCGCGCCGCGGCGGCGCGGGCCGGGACGACATCGCTGCGCCGTGACGGCGCACGCTGGCTGGCGGACGGCACGACCTCGCTCGCCGAGCTCGTGCGCGTTTCCCGCGAAGCCTAGGATGAACGACCCCCACGCTCACTACGCTCGCTGCCCCCCGAGGGGGCGCACAGCGCCCTTCGGGCGGCCGGGCGGGCGCTGACTGGCGGCCGCCTGTGCGCGCCTACCGATACGAGGCCGTCGACGCCCAGGGCAGGTTCAAGCGCGGCCTCGCCGATGCGGAAACGGAACGGCAGGTGCGCGATCGCCTGCGCGCGGACGGTCTGTTCCCGACTGCAATCGAAGCCGAAGGCGCCGGCCCGTCCAATGGTGACACCGGATCCGCGGCCGCGGTTGCGCGGCTTCGCCTGCCGGCTGCGCAGCTCGCGCTGTCGACGCGCCAGCTGGCGACCCTCGTGCGGTCGGGCATGCCGCTCGACCAGGCGCTGTCCGCTGTCGCCGAGCAAGCCGATGACGCCCGGGCCGCCAGGCTCTTTGCCGCGGCCCGAGTGGAGGTGGCGGCGGGCGAGACGCTCGCCGGAGCGCTCGCGCGCTGGCCCCGGACGTTTTCGGATCTCTATCGCGGACTCGTCGCCGTCGCGGCGGAGACCGGCAATCTGCCCGATGTCCTGACGCGGCTTGCCGACTATCTCGAAGCAAGGCAGGCGCAGAAGCAGCAATTCACGCTCGCCCTCGTCTATCCGGTGCTGGTAACTGTCATCGCGTTCGCCGTGATTGTCGTCCTGCTGGTCTACGTCGTGCCGCAGATCGTCGCCGTGTACCAGCAAAGTCGCCAGACGCTGCCCTGGCTCACGCAGGCGCTGATCGCGCTTTCCGGCTTTCTGCGCGGGACGGCGTGGTTCTGGCTCGCTGGCGGGGTCGCGGTGATCGTCTGCCTGTCGGTCGCGAACCGGCGCGAGTCGTTTCGCACGCGCTGGCAGCAGGCGCTGCTGCGCACGCCCGTCGCCGGCCGGCTCGTCGTCGCCGTGGACACGGCGCGCTTCGCCAGCACGCTGGCGATCCTCACCGGCAGCGGGGCGCCGCTGCTGCGCTCGCTCGATGCGGCGCGCGACGTGGTCTGGGCGCTGCCGCTCAAGGCAGCGGCGGGCCGGGCGGCGCTGCTCGTGCGCGAAGGCGTGTCGCTGGCGCGGGCGTTGAAAGAGCAGCGCGTGTTCCCGCCGGTGCTGATTCACCTCACGGCCAACGGCGAGGCCAGCGGACAGCTCGCGCCGATGCTGGAGCGCGCGGCCGTGGAACTCGAACGCGAAGCGCAGCGCCGGATCACCTGGTTCGCGGCGCTGCTGCAGCCGGCGCTGATCGTGACGATGGGTGCGATCGTGCTCGTGCTGGTGCTGGCGGTGATGCTGCCGATCGTCGCGATGAATCAGCTGATCCGCTGAACGCGGCCAGCGTCGAATCGGCAGCCGCATGCGGCGGCCGTTGACCCACCGGCTGCCCGTCAGCGCGGGCGGAGCGAAGGCTCGTCTGACTTCGCTTCTGCCCGGTGCCGGGCCAGCGCCCATGCGACGTGCTCGCGCACCAGCGCCGACGGGTCGTCGACGCGGGACTCGAGCGCGGCGATGATGCCCGGATGACCCGGCGCATTGCCGAGTCCGACCGCCAGATTGCGTGACCACCGCTCGAAGCCGATCCGCCGGATCGCGCTGCCGGCCAGGCGCGACGTGAACTCGGCCTCGGTCCAGGCGAACAGCGCGACGAGATCGGCATCGTCGAGCCCGTTGCGCACGGCGAAGTCCGGCTCGTCCGCATCCTGCGCAAACCGGTTCCATGGGCAACAGAGCTGGCAGTCGTCGCAGCCGTAGACGCGGTTGCCGATGAGCGGCCGCAGCTCTTCCGGGATGCTGCCCGGCAGCTCGATCGTGAGATAGGAGATGCAGCGGCGGGCGTCGAGCTCGTAGGGCGCGACGATCGCACCCGTCGGGCAGACGTCGATGCACGCGCTGCAGCTGCCGCAGTGCGACGGCTGCGGCGGTGTCGCGGGCAGCGGGAGGTCGGTGTAGATCTCGCCCAGGAAGAACCAGGACCCCGCATCGCGCGTGAGGAGCAGCGTGTGCTTGCCCTGCCAGCCGATGCCGGACTTCGCCGCCAGCGCGACTTCCAGCACGGGAGCGCTGTCGGTGAACACGCGGTAGCCGAAATCGCCGATCATCGACGCAATGCGGTCGGCGAGCCGCTGCAGCCTCGCGCGCAGCACCTTGTGGTAGTCGCGGCCGAGCGCGTAGCGCGCGACGAACGCTTTCGTCGGATCGTCCAGCACGGCCGCGCTCGCACGTGCCCCCGGCGGTCGGTAATTCATGCGCGCGGTGATCACGAGCAGCGTCCCCGGGATCAGCTCCCGCGGGCCGCGCGCGGGTCGCGCCATGCCTTGCCATATAATCCATGGCGCCGTGCCGACCCGCGGCGAGCCATTCGACCAGCCGTCGCTCCTCGCATGTCGAGGTCGGTGTCGGCGATGCCGATTTCCTGGAATCCCAGTGCCTGCGCCCCAGCGCGCGATGTCGGCGGCGAGCGCGGGCCAGTCGGTCACGGCGGCGGGGGCGGCGGGGCGCGGGCTCGACGTCTGCATCCGCCAAAGCGTACACCACGAGCGCGCATCCGTTCTCGCATCATGTCCATCGCCGCCCTCCACCTCCCTGACCCTGCCGCCACCGAAGCAGCGGGCGCGCGACTTGCGCGCGGGCTCGCGGGCGGCATGATCGTCACGCTGTCGGGCGACCTCGGTGCGGGGAAGACCACGTTCGTGCGCGGGTGCCTGAAGGCGCTGGGCTGGGTCGGGTCCGGTCAAGAGTCCGAGCTATCCATTGGTTGAACATTACCCGCTTTCGAGCTTATACTTTTATCACTTTGATTTTTATCGATTCGCTGATCCAGGCGAATGGGAAACGGCGGGATTCGCCGATTGCTTTCAGCCGCGACACGGTTTGCCTGATCGAATGGCCCGAGCGGGTCGGCGGTCTGCTGCCGCCACCCGACCTCGAATTGACATTCACGTATCCGGACGATGCTTCATTGTCCGGACGCAACCTCGCGCTTGCTGCGCACACGGAGGCCGGTGAACGATGCCTGACCGCGATGACCTCCATCGGCGCGAGTCCGCCGTAGTCGCGATATCGCTCGAGCGCCGGCGCGTCTGTCAGTGGTTGCTGCTGCCGGTGGCGCCAGCTCGTCGTTCCGTCCGTGGCCTGGGCCAATGTCGCGGGCATCGCGTCTGCGCGGATGTGGCCCGCGCAGGAATACACGCGCGTCGTGCTCGAAGCGCCGGTTTCCGTCGCCCACCAGGTTTCGACGCTCAGGGATCCGCATCGCGTCGTCCTCGAGCTCGAAGGCGTGCGGCTCACGCCCGAGCTCGCGCAGCTTCCGATGCGCGTGCAGGCGTCGGACCCGTACATCGCGGCGATCCGCTTCGGGACAAGGGCGCCCGAAACGCTGCGCGTGGTGTTCGATCTCAAGTCCGAGACGCGAACGCAGCTGTTCGTGCTGAAGCCGGTGGCCGAATTCGGATATCGCGTCGTCCTGGACCTCTATCCGCTGACGCCGCTCGATCCGCTGATGGCGCTGCTCGAGGAGAAGCGCGAAGCAACCGGCGCGGAAGCGAAGCCCGGCGGCGCGGCGCCGCCGCCCGCCGCCGAAATCAGGCCGGACGCGAAACCGCAGGGACGGCGACGGATCACCATCGCGCTCGATCCGGGGCACGGCGGCGAGGATCCCGGCGCCGTCGGTCGTCGCGGCACGCTGGAGAAGGACGTCACGCTCGCGATCGGCCGGAAGCTCAAGCGCCTCATCGACGCCGAGCCCGGCATGCGAGCCATGCTGACGCGCGACGACGACTACTACGTGCCGCTCGCGGCCCGCGTGCAGAAGGCGCGCCGCGTCGAGGCCGATCTCTTCGTCTCCATCCACGCCGACGCGTTTCGCGAGGCGCGGGCACGCGGCTCGTCGGTGTTCGCGCTGTCCGAGAGCGGCGCGACCAGCACGGCGGCGAAGTGGCTCGCGCAGCAGCAAAACGCCGCGGATCTGATCGGCGGCGTGAATCTCGACGGCAAGGATCCCGGTGCTCGCGCGCACGCTGCTCGACCTTTCGCAGACTGCGCAGATCAGCGACAGCCTGAAGGCCGGCCGGCACCTGCTGAACAGCATCGGCACGATCAACACGCTGCACAAGGGCGTCGGTCGAGCAGGCGGGATTCGCCGTCCTGAAAGCGCCGGACATCCCGTCGGTCCTCGTCGAGACGGCGTTCATCTCCAATCCTGACGAAGAGCTGAAGTTGCGCAGCGATCGCCACCAGGCGCAGTTCGCCGAATCGATGGGCGACGGCATCCGGCGCTACTTCGCCGCGAATCCCCCGCTCGCGCGCGCGAAGACCTGAACGGTAGAATCGCCGGGTGCTTCGATTCTTCATCACGTTCGTCGCGCTGCAGGCGACGCTCTTCGGCCTCGAGCTCACTCCCTGGGCGCAGCAGTATTTCGTCGTCCCGTGGACCAATGCGCTGGCGGCGATCAGCGCCTGGTTGGTCACGGTGATCGACCCCGACGTCGTGGCGGTGGGCAAGGTTCTGCGCAGCACCGTGAACGGGTTCGCGGTCTCGATCGAGGCAGGCTGCAACGGCATCGAGGCGACCATCGTGCTGGTGGCCGCGATCTTCGCGTTCCCCGCGCCGTGGCGGGAAAAGCTCGTCGGCCTGGCCGCCGGCATCGTCGCGGTGCAGGGTCTCAACATCGTGCGCGTGATCAGCCTGTTCTACCTCGGACAATGGAACATGCAGATGTTCGAATGGGCGCATCTTTACGTCTGGCAGGCGCTGATCATGCTCGATGTGCTGGTTGTGTGGCTGGTCTGGGTTCGTCTGCTCCCGAAGGCCGATGGCCGCGGCAACGGGCCGGGCGGACCCCCGGGAGGCTCTGCCGCGTCGGCGGCGGCATGAGCGGGCCATAGGCGGCGAGCGTGACGCACGGTCCGCTTCGCGGCTTCGTCGCCAGGGTTTTCGCGTGGCTGCCGGCGGCATTCGTCGTCTGGTATTTCGCGGCACCCGTGCTGATGTGGCCGGTGGCGGTGCTCGTTGAGCTCGTCGCCCGCTCTGCATTCGGCGATCTCGTGCGCGGGGTCGAGCAGGCCGGCGCCGTGCTCACCTTCGCAACGGCGCTCAAGCCCGGTTCGACCTCGACGCAGGGTGCCGAGATCACCGCCGATGTGAACATGCTGCTGTATGCGTTCGGACTGCCGCTCTACGCGGCGCTGGTGCTCGCCGCGCGCGAACCGGGCTGGCTGCGCCGCCTGCTCGCGGGCTACGCGGCCCTCGTGCCGTTCGTCGCCTGGGGTGTCCTCGCCGACTTCCTGAAGACCGTCGCCATCACGTCGGGACCGCAAATCGCGTCGCAGACGGGATTCGTCGCCTGGCAGCGGGAAGTGATCGCGTTTTCCTATCAGTTCGGCGCGTTGATATTGCCGACCGTGGTGCCAGCCGTCGCGTGGGTGCTCACCCATCGCCAATTTCTCGAGCGCCTCAGGATCCGATAAGGGCGCCAGGCTCATCTGGAACCGGGGTCAGATACGTAACAGACGTGGCCCCTGCAGGCCGATCGATTGGTGGTGCCGTATGTCTACGTATCTGACCCCGATTGCGCCGCCTTCCGTTCGCGCTCGCGTTCGCGCAGCACGCGCCGTTGCACCTTGCCGGTCGTGGTCATCGGCAGCGCGTCGATGAATTCGATTTCCTTCGGGTATTCGTAGGGCGCAAGGTAACGCCGCACATGCTCGCGTATGTCGTTCTCGAGCGCCGCTGACGGAGTTTGGTCCGCCGCGAGCACGATGAACGCTTTCACGACGTTGCCGCGCATCTCGTCGGGCGAGGGGACCACCGCAACGTTCGCGACCGCCGGATGGCGGACGAGACAGTTCTCGATCTCCGACGGGCCGATCCGGTATCCCGCCGCCTTGAACATGTCGTCGGCGCGGCCCTGGTACCAGAGGTAGCCCTCGGTGTCGCGCCGTGCGAGGTCGCCGGTGCGGCACCAGTCGCCGGTGAACTTCCTCGCGGTCCCCTCGGGATTCCCGTAGTACTCGAGGAAGAATACGGGGTCCGGATTGCCATCGGGCGCCAGGCGGTTGACCGCAACCTCGCCGATCTCGTCCGCGCCGACGTCGCGGCCGTCCTCGTCGATCACGGCGATGCTGTGGCCGGGGTAGGGGCGGCCCATCGAACCGGGTTTCGCCGGCCACAACTCGTGCGAATTGCCGACGACGTAATTCATTTCGGTTTGCCCGAACATTTCGTTGATCGTCACGCCGAGTGCGTCGCGTGCCCAGTCGAATACCGCGGTCCCGACGGCTTCCCCGGCGCTCATGACGGTCCGCAGGCGGATGTCGAAGCGTTCCCTGGGCCGCGGATGGGCCTTCATCAGCATCTTCAGAGCCGTCGGGAACAGGAACGCGTTGCGGACCCCGTACTTCTCGATCAGGCCGAGCGCGCGGTCCGGTTCGAACCGCCCGCGATAGCCGACGATCGGCTGGCCGAAATACAGCGCCGGGAGCAGTGCGTCCATCAGCCCACCGGTCCACGCCCAGTCGGCCGGCGACCAGAAGAGGTCCGTTTCGCGCGGGTAGCCGTCATGCGAATGGACGAATCCGGGCAGATTGCCAAGCAGGCATTGCTGCGGCATCAGCGCCCCCTTCGGCGGTCCCGTGGTGCCACTGGTGTAGACCAGGAGCGCCGGATCGACGGCGCGGGTCGTCACGGGCGTGAAGTGGCACGATGCCTTCTCGAGCAACAGCTCGTAGGGCGTGATCCACGCCTCGCGCGCGCCCGCGACGCCGACGACATGGGCGACGCCGGGACAGCGCCCGCGGATCGACGCGAGGTTCGGCTGTGACTGCGGGTCCACGAACGCGATCCTCGCCTCGGAATCAATCAGCCGGTATTCGAGTGCCTCAGGGCCGAACAGGAAGGACAACGGCACGGCAACGGCCCCAAGCTGGTAGACCGCCATGTGCGCGACCACGGTTTCGGGCCGCTGCGGAAGAACGAGCGCGATCTTGTCGCCGCGCCGGATACCCAGCGCCGCCAGTGCGTTGGACAGCCGATTCGCGTACTGCTGCAGATCCCAGAACGTGAACGAGGCACGCGCCCCCGACTCGTCCTCCCAGTACAGCGCAAAGCGCGAGCGATCGTTCGCCCAGCGCGCGCAACAGGCCTGCGCGATGTTGAATTCCGCGGGCACGTTCCAGCGGTGCGCCGCACAGATCTCGCGGTAACGATCGACCGCCATCCGGATGTGATCAGGCGACGGGTCCGGACCCCGCCGGCGCGGTTCCCGGCGCCACGGGATCGACGACTGTCCAGACCCAGTCCGCATGACGTTCGAGCACGCGCCCGTACCGGATCGTGCGCGACGAACCTCCCGTCCGAAGCGTGTAGTGCCTGGACGCGTGGTACTCGACGGCGGGGACCATCAAGGACTGCACCGGCGGCTCCCCCTCGCGCCGATTGAACGAAAGGAAGAGACCCTGGAACTCGCGTCCGGTGGCGGTCGGAATCGTGCCATTGACCGAGTAATCGGAATCTCGCGCCTTGCGTTGTTCGCAGAGTTCGGCGTTGGCCAGCGAGTTCGCGATCAGCTGCAGTCCGATCTCCGCCTCCTTGGCCGAAAGGCGGCGCATGCGCCGGATGACCCCCAGGACCCATGCTTCCTGATCGCGGCGGCGGATTGCCACGAGCGTGTTGAGCGTGAGCACCGTCGCGGTGCCCATCGGCGCATTGAGGCGGAACCCCGACGCGCTGATGTCCTTCATCTCCCAGGTCCCGCCAGGCGCCGTTGACGTTGGGAGCCGCCCCGATCCTGGCCGCATCCCGGAACCCGGCTCGCGCGTTCGCCCGAAGACTGCGAGTTCCATCGCATTGCTGAAACTGTGACCGGTGTCGGTCGGTGCAATCGCGGCCGTGTCGTCCCCGTGCCGATGCGTGCAGATGGAGGGAAAGCCGACGATGGCGTCGACGAGGCCAGACGCGAGTTTACGTTCCCCGCGCCTCGCCAGCGGCCTGTATTCGGGATCGATGCGGCTCGCGAGCTTGTTGAAGAGCCCGAACTGTTGGCGATGACGCGAATTGCTTTCGGAACGAGGTTCGTTCCTTACTGCCTGCTCCAGCTCGGTCCGGTTCTGCACGAGCAGGGCGTGGAGAGGCCGCAGGTCGACAAACAGCACCCGGCCCTCGAGGGGCGCGAGCGAGCGGCGGCGCAACCCGGCGCTTCCGGCGAGGTCCACGTAGAACGTGGTCGCCGAGGTCGGCGTCACCGTCAGGCGCAGCGGCTGGCACCAGGCATCAAGCTGCTCGGCGATCCATTCGACCTCCTTCGGCGTCAGATTGCCCGGATTGGCAAGATGCAGCAGCAAGGTCTTCAGGAATTCGCGCTCGACCGTCGTCGGAACGCCCTTCGGGTTGAGGCGAAGCGGCTCCCGCTCGAACCGGTGCCCACACGCGCGCACGAAGGTCGCGAACAGTCCGCTCCATTTCGTCGCATCCCAACGCTCGCAACGATAGAGCCGGAGCTTCGCGTCCTGGCGCAGATAGGCGATCTGCCGCACGACGAGCCCCGGGAGGAGCGCACGCCATTTGCTGCCGGGGGACTGATCGCCGACGTCGCGGGCAAACGCCCCGTAGCACTCGTGGAATCCCTGCGCCAGCTCGAACAGCGCCTGCCAGAGCTGGTCCCCGATTTTCGCGGAGCGGCCCACATGCTGGACGTACTGCTTCGTCAGGGTTCGCGCGAGTCCGTTCGCATAGGTGTCGACCCTGAAAACCCCTTCGAGGGTCGATGGCTTGCGGTGCGCCGCGCGTTCGGCGACCGCGCGCAGTTCGGCAGCGATGCTGCGCTGTGCGACGAGGGGGTCGTTGGCTGGAAGGGTCGCCAGCCAGCGCTCGGCGGATCGGGGATCGCGGAGGGGCCCTGACGACGTTGAGCGGAATCTGAGCATCGGGGTGATGGGCGGCGTCCGGAGGTGCCACGCAAGAAACAAGCCCTCGCAGCTGTGGTGCACGAGCGGGAACCGCGGAGTTCCCCGTCGCCGGCGACGGGCCCTTGGGGGAGATCATCACCGAAAGCGGGCCGTCGGGCAATAGCATGGCCGCATCTGGCACGCATCGTGCATGGTACCGTCCGTGCTCCACAGCTTGAACCGTGGCCCCCATTTCACTTCCGGCGCCGAATGCGCGCCCGCAATGCAATGGGAACGCCTCGAGTTACAGACTTGTGCAGCACAGCCGAAACCGCGTAAGTGACGCAGAACGCTAGGGAAAGACGACGATGGGCATCCTGATCACAGCACCCGCTCGCCGACGCGAGCCGCCGGTGGAGCTCGCTGAAGTGCCCGTGGCCGCGGGTGACGCGCGCAACGCGCTGCACATTCGCGAGGTCGTCCGGATCACCGGCTTGCGCCGCGAACAGCTTTACATGTGGCAGCGCCGCTATAACTTTCCGACGCCGCTGCGCGACAGCTTCGGTGACCGCGTTTATCCGCCGGACCAGGTCGCGCGCCTGAAGCTCATCAAGCAGCTGCTGTCGGAAGGCTGGCGCGCGGGCGCCGTGGTGCCGCTGACCGAGTCGGTGCTGCAATCGATGCTGGGACTCACGGTCGAGGATCCGGCGCCGCTGCCGGGCGAGATCGAGGGCGCCGTCAAGCTGCTCGCGCAGCATCGCGTCGGCGAGCTGCAGAATCATCTGTCGAAGCTGCTGGCGGGGCAGGGAATGCGCAAGTTCCTCGAGGCGACGCTCATTCCGCTGAACGAGGCCGTGCACGAGAGGGTCGTGCGTGGCGAGATGGAGACCTTCCAGGAGCTGCGCTTCGGCGATCTGGTGCACCGCCTGCTGCGCGACGTGACGCGGCTCGTCCGCCCCTCCCGCGATGCACAGCACGTGCTGCTCGCCACACCGCCCAACGATCCGAACCAGCTCGGTCTCGCGATTCTGGAATTGCTGCTGTTCACCGAGGGCGTCAACTGCCTGACGCTGGGCGCAGGCGTGCCGGCTCAGGAAATCGCCGGGGCGGCCTCGGCCTACAAGACGAGCCTGGTCGTGCTGCTGTTCGATCGTGGAATCTCGGGCAAGATCGCCGGCCAGGAGATCCGCTCGCTGCGCGCCGAATTGCCATCGGAGATACCGCTGGTCGTCAGCGGGCGTGCCGTGAATCTGCTGGCGAAGCCGATCGCCGACGTGCAGACGGCGGCCGATTTCAGCTCCGTCATGGCGACGATGCGCGAACTGGGGATCACCTCGGCGCCCGCGTCGCCCGCGCTGCCGGCCGTGCCGCTGCCCGCCACGATGCTCGGCCTGTTGCCGGAGAGTCCCGCGCGGGCGTAGTCTTCGCGGGTGAGTCCTGGCACCGGCACCCCCGCACTTCCCCCGCAGACAGCGCGCGGTCGCATCACGCGCGCCATGTGGCACACCATAGGTCTGATCGTCGCGGCGCTGCTTGCCTACGCGCTGTGGCGCGGCTATCAGAATCCGGACCTGCTGCTCGAGCTATCCGCGCTGCGGCTTTGCTGATGGGGTGACCGCGGCCGGAGCGAGCTGTCAGACCAGCCCGCGCATCCAAGACGCCGTTGCCGCGGCATCGTCGTATTTCTCCCCGTCCAGGCCGGCCGCCACGCGCCGCCTGTCCTCCGGTGTCCGGTTTTGCGACAGCTTGAGCTTGGCCTCGAGCCGCTTCACCCTGATCCGAAATCCCACGATGGCGCCAACCATCGCCGCGAGCCGTTCGGGGTCGAGGCCGAGCTTCCAGGGCGTGTCGCGCCCTGCTTCGAAGCGGTGAATCATCAGGTCGAGAACGGCGCGCGTCTCGGCGGCATCGCGCGCGAACTCGATGGAGCCGTGCACGTGCGCGATCGCATAATTCCACGTCGGCACCGCGGCGGAAGGATCGGCGTACCACGACGGCGAAACGTAAGCATGCGGCCCGTGGAAGATTGCGATCGATTCCGCGCCGGCGGCCAACTGCGCGTGCGGATTGGCGCGGGCAAAATGGCCGAACAGGGTGCCGTGCGGCTCGCGGTCGGCAACATGCAGCAGCGGCAGGTGCGTCACCAGCGGCTCGGGCGAGTGGGGCGTGATCAGCGTCGCGAACGGGTGGTCGTGAACCAGACGCGCAATCGTCGCGCGATCGCGCGTCGCGAAGTGTTCCGGGACGTAGAGGCTCATCGGCGCGCGCGGCTGGGAGTGGTCACTGGCGCGATGAACGAGCGGCATCCGGCGGCGCACCGGTGCCGCCGCCGCGCGGCGCGAACAGCGCAAGCGCATCGGCGGCAACGAAACTGTAGCGATGGCTGCAGAACTCGCAGGTGACGCCGACCATTCCCTGCTCGGCCAGGATGCTCTCGATTTCGGTGCGGCCGAGCATCCTGAGCGCGTTGGACACGCGCTCGGCGGAGCAATCGCAATGGAAGCGCGCGGCACGCGGCGCGACCACGCGCAGATCGTGATCGGGAAAGCGCGCGGCGAGCAGCGCCTCGACGCCCACTGCTCCGAGCAGCTCGGTATCGCCCATGTCGACCCGGGACGCGACCCGCTCCCCAAGCGAGGTCGTCCGCGGGACCGGCGCTTGGCATCCGCTGGAGCAGCATGCCACGCACCCGTGTCGCGTCGGCGGCGAGCACCAGGCGGCTGTCGATCTGCTCGGAGGTGGTGAGGTAGTGCTCGATCAGCGTCGCGATCGACGCGGCTTCGAGCGCGACGATCCCCTGGTAGATCGATCCGCCGTCCTTGGGGTCGAGCATGATCGCGAGGCGGCTCGTTGCCGGATCCCCGGCGAGCACCTGCAGCGGGGCGTCGTCCGGCAAGGCGCCTGCGGTGTCGCGCCACTGCGCGGTGGCGCGCAGGCCGAAGTCGGCCGTGCATTCGACCACGAGGAGACTGACCGGGCCCGACGCCTGCAGCTGAACGATCAGCGTTCCTTTGAAGCTCAGCGTCGAGGCGAGCAGCGCGGACGCGGCGAGGAGCTCGGCCAGCACCCGGCGCAGCGCCGGCGGATAGGGGTGCTGGCCGAGGATCTCGCGGCAGGTGTCGTCGAGGCTCACCAACGCGCCACGGATGGCCGCGCGCTCGAACATGAAGCGCGTTACGTTGTCGGCGAAGCGGGTCGGAATGCCCATGGGGGCCGTTCATCTCAGCGCTTCACCGGGACCGTGTACAGCGTCATCGGCAGGCCGGAATTGCGGTCGAACGTCGCACCGGCCGTGATGCCGACGCGAGCGACGGCGGCGGCCGTGCGCAGCTTCGGATACTCCGCGTGCATCGCGCCCAGCGCGAACTCGCGGCCGGAACCCACGGCCCAGAAACGGGTGTACTCGAACACCTCGCGCATCGAGTAGACGCCGAAGATGCCGTGCTCGTTCGCGACCAGCGCCGTCACCTGCGTCGATTCGTAGGGGTCGTCCTCCTCCTCTTTCGGATTGAGGAAGTGCTGCTCCTTCAGTATCGGGTGCAGCTTGCGGAAGGTCTCGAAGATCGCCGCCTTGGTCGAGAAGTCGAGATCACCGTGCGCCGCGAGCAGGCTCTCGAACACGAGCTGGTGCGCGGCGCTCCCGCACAGCCCGATGTGGGTGCCCTGGTAATGGACGATCTTTTCGGAGGTCCTGTCGTACTCCGCGGAAAGCCGCGTGTCGCCGAACGTCGTCAGCGAATCGGCGGCGATGGCGATTTCATCGTTCTTGCGGACGGCAACGAGCGTGGTCATGGGCTTTCGCGGGGGATGGCGCGGCGTGGACGTGATTCGCCGCGGAAAAACTGTTAATTATACCGTCCCGCGCGCCGCGCCTTCGAACGGTGACGGCGCCCGTAACTCCGCCGTCGGCGGCAGCCGCGCCGGATCCCACGCGGCGATGGCCCATGACCAGAAATCGGCGGGCGCAGGCCGGAGCGTCCGCCTCTTCCGGCAAGCGTTGCCCGAGAAGGCGCCACGCCGCGGCGAGCGCGGGCAGCGGATCGTCCGGCAGCGGCGCGGCGCCGGTTTGCTTGGACAGTTTCTCGCCGGCGGCGTCGACCGCGACGGGCACATGCAGATAGGACAGCGGCGCGTAGCCAAGCAATACCTGCAGGTGGATCTGGCGCGGCGTCGACGCGAGGAGGTCGGCCCCGCGCACCACGTGCGTGATTTCCTGGAGCGCGTCGTCGACGACGACCGCAAGCTGGTACGCGCAGAGCCCGTCCGCACGCCGCACCACGAAGTCGCCGACATCGCGCCAGAGATCCTGTGTCTGCGGTCCCTGGAGGCGGTCGTCGAATTCGATGTGCGCGCTGCCGACGCGCACCCGCCAGGCGCGGGCCGCACGGTCGCGCCGATTCGCCGGCATTCCGTTGCGGCAGGTTCCCGGATAGACGCGCTCGCCGCCCGGCCCCATCGGGGCCGTCGTCGAGCTCGCGGCGCGAACACGCACACTCGTAGAGGTGCCCGTTGGCGCGCAAGCGCTCGAGCGCGGCGGCATAGTATTCGTCGCGCTCCGATTGACGCGAGACCTCGCCGTCCCAGGTGAATCCGTAGTGCTCGAGCGTCGCGAGGATCGCCGCTTCGGCGCCGGGTCGTGACCGGGGCCGATCGACGTCCTCGATGCGCAACAGCCATTGGCCGCCGGCGGCGCGTGCGTCGCAATGGCTGGCGACCGCCGCGACGAGCGAGCCGAAGTGCAGCGGCCCGGTGGGCGAGGGGGCGAAGCGGCCGCGGTGGTGCGGTCGGGGCGAAGCGGATCGGGTGCTCACCGCACCGCGACGGGCGACGGCAGCGCGCTGATCTTCGCGGGAGTGGCCGGCGTGAACACCCAGTTCCGGTTCATTGCGGCCAGGACGGCATTGGGATATTCGGGCCGGCCGAGACTGCCGTTGTAGCGGCCGAGCGCACGGAAGACGTCGCCGTTCTCGGTGTCGAGATAGTGGCGCAGGATCACGCAGCCGTAGCGCAGGTTCGTGCGCAGGTGGAAGAGGTTGTGTTCGGGCGTGCCGATGAGCTTCGTCCAGAACGGCATCACCTGCATGTAGCCGCGCGCATCCGCGGACGAGATCGCGTACTTGCGGAAGTTGCTCTCGTGCTGGATCACGCCGAGGACCAGTTGCGGATCGAGTCCGGCCCGCACCGCTTCGTAATGCGCGGTGGCGATGAATTCGTTGCGCGAGCGGGCATCCGGGAACTTCGGCGCGAGCCGTCGGGACATTTCCTCCTGCCACTCGCGCGGCCCCGGATTGGTCGCGTGGTCGACCGGGACCGGGTTGTCGGCAATCGCGCGCTGCAGGCCGGCGACGACCGACGGCGCGAGCCCCTCCTCGACCTGCGCGCCGGCAAGCGCCGGCGCCGGCGCCAGCGCAAGGAGGAGCATGGCTGCTGTGGCGCCGAAGACGTACCTGGTTGTGCCTGAAAACGTCATGCTGCTGCGAGCTTCCCTTTGACGAACGCGGCCATTTCGCCCACGGCGACCGGCGTCGCGGCGGCATCGCGCCGGGCCTGGTATTCGATCTTCCCTTCCTTCAGGCCCCGATCGCCGATTGTAATCCGGTGCGGGATGCCTATCAGCTCGAGATCAGCAAACATCACGCCAGGGCGCTCGCCGCGATCGTCGAGGAGCACTTCGATGCCGGCGGCTTCGAGCTCGTCGTGGAGCGAATCGGTCGCCGCTTTGACGCCCTCGTTGCGGTCGTAACCCACCGGCGCGATCGCCACCTGGAACGGGGCCAGCGGCTGCGGCCACGCTATGCCCTTGCCGTCGTGGTTCTGCTCGATGGCCGCGGCGACGACGCGCGTGATCCCGATGCCGTAGCAGCCCATTTCCATGACCTGCGATTGACCGCCGGCGTCGAGATAGGTTGCACCCATCGCCTTTGAGTAGTCGTCGCCCAGCGCGAAGACATGGCCCACCTCGATGCCGCGCAGGATCTCGAGTGCGCCGCGGCCGTCGGGCGAGGGGTCGCCGGCAACGACGTTGCGCAGGTCGGCGATGCGGTCGGGTTCGCGGCAATCGCGGCCGAAATTGACGCCGCGAAGGTGGAAGTCGCGCTCGTTCGCGCCGCAGATGAAGTCGGCCATCACCGCCACCGACCGGTCGACGATCAGCGTCAGGTCCTTCGGAATGCCAACCGGACCGATGTAGCCCGGGTTGCAGCCGGTCACCGCGATGATTTCCGCCGGCGTGGCCCAGCGGAACTGCTCCAGACCCGGGATCTTGGTCACCTTGACCTCGTTCAGGGCGTGGTCGCCGCGGATCAGCAGCATGTAGATGCGCGCCGGCTGTCCCTCGATCTCGGTCGCCAGCATGATGCACTTCACGGTGCGCGACAGCGGAAGGGCAAGAAGCTCCGCCACGTCCTCGCAGGTCGCCTTGCCCGGCGTGGGCACCTTCAGCATCGCTTCCGCGGGCGCCGGGCGCGACGGGGCAAGGGCGACGGCTTCGGCGAGCTCGACGTTTGCCGCGTAGTCGGACGCGGGGCACCAGGCGATGGCATCCTCGCCCGACTCGGCGAGCACCTGGAATTCGTGCGACGCGCTGCCGCCGATCTGGCCTGTGTCGGCCGCGACCGCGCGGAACTTGAGTCCCATGCGGCCGAATATCCGCGCGTACGCGTCGTACATCGCCTGGTACGAGCGCAGCATGCCCGCCTTGTCGACGTCGAACGAGTACGCGTCCTTCATCACGAATTCGCGTGAGCGCATCACGCCGAAGCGCGGCCGGACTTCGTCTCTAAACTTCGTCTGGATGTGATACAGGTTGAGCGGCAGCTGCTTGTAGCTCTTGATTTCCTTGCGCGCGATGTCCGTGATGACCTCCTCGGAGGTCGGCTGGACGATGAAGTCGCGCTCGTGGCGATCCTTGAGGCGCAGCAGCTCCGGCCCGTATTTCGCCCAGCGCCCGGTCTCCTGCCATATTTCTGCCGGCTGCACGACGGGCATCAGGAGCTCGATCGCGCCGGCGCGGTTCATCTCCTCGCGCACGATGGCCTCGACCTTGCGCATCACGCGGAGGCCCAGCGGCATCCAGGTGTAGATGCCGGCGGCGAGCCGCTTGATCATGCCGGAGCGCAGCATCAGGCGGTGGCTGACGAGTTCCGCCTCGGCGGGCGCCTCTTTCAGGGTCGAGAGCAGGAATCGCGATACACGCATGGTGCCGGCCGTCCGGGCAAACGACGCATTTTACCCCGGCTGGCCCGCGGTGCCGCACCGAGGACGGCAAGCGGGCGATGTCCCGGTCGCCGGCACGACGAAGGCGCCACGCTGGCGCCTTCGGGGGACCGGGAAACTGCCCGTCGCGCGGGGTCCCGGGCGCGCGGCGTCTGGCCTTGCGCTACCGGACGACGATCACCGGCAGCTTGCTGTGCGTCAGCACTTTCTGTGTCTCGCTGCCCAGCAGCACGGCCGAAATGCCGCGGCGGCCATGCGATGCCATCACGATCGCATCGCACTTGTGCTTCTTTGCGGCGGCGAGGATCGCTTCCCATGGGGCCGCGGCGATCGCATAGGCGGTCTTGCAAGTGACGCCGGCGGTCTCGGCCTTGGTGGCCGCCGCGTCGAGGATCTTCTGCGCATCCTCGGCGGCGAGCTTCGCGTACTCCTTGCGCGACACCGGTTCGTAGACGACGCCGTCGGCATAGGCAGGCATCGGGTAATCCGGAGCGGCATAGAAAGCAGTCAGCGTGGAGCCCATCGCCTGCGCGAGCCCGATCCCATGCGCCAACGCCTTGTCCGAGAGCTTCGAGCCGTCTGTTGCCACCAACAGGGTCTTGTACATGTCCGCTCCTCGCGTTGTTTGTGCTGCCGATAGATTATCCTCGAAAATCAGCACGACGGCGTTGATCGAGGTCAACGGGTCGTCCAGGGTTGACCCGCAGGGGGCGGCACCGTAGATTCGGCAGGATGTCCGCTCCGTTCCCGCGCGTCGTCGCGGCATTGGGCCCGGTCGAGTCGGCGCAGGGCCAGGTGCCATCGGCCCCCCCGCCTGCCGCGTCGCGCTGCTTTCACTGCGGCGAACGAAATCCGGAACCGACCCCCTGGCACGTCGAAATCGCCGGTGCGACGCGGCACTTCTGTTGCGCTGGCTGTCTCGGCATCGCGCGCACCATTCATGGCGCCGGGCTCGATGCATTCTACGAGCGCCGCACGGAGGCCGCCGACCGGCCGTTGCCCAGCCGGGACGGCGATGACGAATGGTCGCACTGGGACGCGGCAGCCGCGCAGGAGGGGCTTGTGCGCGCGACGGAGGACGGCAAGCGCGAGCTCTCGCTGCTGCTCGAAGGCATCCACTGCGGCGCGTGCATCTGGCTGATCGAGTCGTGGCTCGCGCGCCAGCCGGGTGTCGCGCTGGCGAGCGTCAATTTCGCGACGCGCCGCGCCCGCATCGTCTGGGACCCGGCCATGTGCAGGCTCTCCGACCTGTTGCGCACGATCGCCGCAATCGGCTACCGCGCTTTTCCGTACGACCCGGCGCGCCGGGAAGCGCTGGCGCAGCGCGAATCGCGCGCGCTGCTGCTGCGGCTGGCCGTCGCGCTGCTCGCGATGATGCAGGTGATGATGTTCGCGGTGCCGACGTACGTCACGATTGACGGCGTCGAGACTGCGCACCGGCGGCTGCTGGAATGGGCGAGCCTCACGCTGACGCTGCCGGCGCTCGTCTACTCCGCCGCGCCATTCTTCCGCGGCGCGTGGCGCGATCTCAAGTTGCGCCGTCCCGGCATGGACGTGCCGATCGCGCTGGGACTCGGTGCGGCGTTCGTCGGCAGCACGTGGGCGACCTTCACCGGCGACGGCGCCGTCTACTACGACTCGGTGACGATGTTCATCGCGTTGCTGCTCTGTGCACGCTACGTCGAGCTCGTCGCGCGCCGGCGCGCTGGCGACGCGGTCGAACGCGTGGCGCGGGCACGACCGGCGACGGCGGAACGTCTCGCGGCGTGGCCGGACCGCAATGCCGTCGAGAGCGTCGGCGCGGCGTCGCTCGCCGTCGGCGAGCACGTGCTGGTGCGCCCGGGTGGAACGGTCCCGGCCGACGGCGAGGTGGTCGACGGCCGCGGGAACGTCGAGGAAGCGATCCTGACCGGCGAAGCGCAGCCGCGAGCGAAGACGCCGGGGGATGCAGTGCTTGCGGGCAGCGTCGTGCGCGACGGCGCGCTCGTGGTCCGGGTCAGCGCGGCCGGCGAGACGACGCGCCTGGCGGCAATCGAGCGCCTCGCGGAGCGCGCGGCGAACGAGCGGCCGCGCATCGCGCGGCTCGCCGACCGGATCGCGGGCTGGTTCGTCGGCACGCTGCTCGCGCTCGCCGCGCTGACGGCGGCCATCTGGTGGCAGGTCGACCCGTCGCGCGTCCTGGCGGTGACCTTCGCCGTGCTCGTCGTCTCGTGCCCCTGCGCGCTGTCGCTGGCGACGCCGGCGGCCCTCGCCGCGGCGGCCGGCGCGCTGTCGCGGCGGCAGGTCGTCATCGCGCGCGGCGACGCGCTGGAAACGCTGTCGCGCGTCACGCATGTGGTGTTCGACAAGACCGGCACGTTGACCACCGGCCATGTCGTGCTGCTGGATGTGCTGACTCTGGGATCCGCCACGCGTGCCGAAGCGCTGGCGCTCGCCGCGGCGCTCGAAACCCCGTCCGAGCATCCGGTGGCCCGGGCCTTCCGCGACGCCGTGGCGGATCGGTCGTCGCTGCCTCGGGTCGCGGATATCGCCATCCATCCAGGCAATGGCATCGAAGGGAGCATCGCCGGCCGTCGCGTGCGCATCGGACGGCTGCCCTTCGCAGGCGGGCTTTCGGGGCGGCCGGTGCCGGAGCGCATCGAGACAATCGGCGCCGGCATGACGCGGGTCGCGCTGGCTGATGCCGACGGGTTCATCGCGCTGTTCGTGCTGGGCGACGCGCTGCGCCCGGGGGCAGCGGCACTCGTCGCGCGCCTGCAAGTCCGCCGGCATCACGCCGGTGCTGCTGTCGGGCGACGGCGGGTCGAGTGTGGCCGCCATGGCGCAGACGCTCGGCATTGCCGACGCGCACGGCGACGCGCAGCCGGACGACAAGCGCGAAACCATTGCGCGATTGCAGGCGGGCGGGCGCGGTCGTCGCGATGGTCGGCGACGGCATCAACGATGCGCCGTCGCTCGCTCAGGCGCAGGTGTCGGTGAGCCTCGGCAGCGCGACTCCGCTCGCGCAGTGGACCGCGGATGTCGTCGTGCTGTCCGACGAGCTGCCGCGCATCGCCGATGCCATCGTGCACGCGCGGTGCACGTTCCGTGTCGTTCGGCAGAATCTGGCGTGGGCGTTCGCCTATAATGTCATTGCGATTCCGGCTGCGGCATTCGGTCACATCACGCCGCTGGTCGCGGCGCTGGGCATGTCGGTCTCCTCGCTCTTCGTCGTCGGCAATGCCATGCGGCTCGCCCGGATGCGCGAGGCGGTGAGCCGATCGTGACGCGGCCCGCTGGTCGCGCTGCTCTTACCACCGTTCGGGGCTGCCGCAATGGAAGTGCTGGTGCTGTTGATTCCCGTGTCGGTCCTGCTCGTGCTGCTGATCGGCGCCGTTTTCTGGTGGTCGGTGCGTAGCGGACAGTTCGACGACCTCGACGGGCCGGCGCACCGGATCCTGGCGGATGACGACACGAGCGACGCGATTCCCGGTGCGCCGGCGGCACCTGATGCCGGCGTCGGGACGACGGGCGCATTGACTTCGATCAAACCGACGCCAGAATCACGTCGCTAGAATCGCGCATCTTGTTATCGTGGGTTCCTGACCTGGACGCCGGAGGGGCCGCCGGCAGCGGGCACCGGCCGGGCAGCGGCGCACGGGTGAAGATGGGGGAGACGCAGACGATGAATGCGGCAAGCGCGGGAACGTTCAACTACAAGGTGGTGCGCCAGTTCACCGTCATGACGGTGGTCTGGGGCATCGTGGGGATGCTGGTCGGCGTGATCATCGCCGCGCAGCTCCTCTGGCCGGAGCTCAATTTCGACGTCCCGTGGCTATCCTACGGCCGGCTGCGGCCGCTGCACACGAACGCGGTGATCTTCGCCTTCGGCGGCTGCGCGCTCTTCGCGACGTCGTACTACGTCGTCCAGCGCACCTGCCAGGTCCGGCTCTTTTCCGACGGGCTGGCGGCATTCACGTTCTGGGGCTGGCAGGCGGTGATCGTGCTGGCCGCCATCACGCTGCCCCTGGGCTACACCTCGGGCAAGGAGTATGCGGAGCTCGAATGGCCGATCGACATCCTGATCACGCTGGTCTGGGTCGCCTATGCCGTGGTGTTCTTCGGCACGATCGCCAAGCGCAAGACGCCGCACATCTACGTGGCCAACTGGTTCTTTGGCGCGTTCATCCTGACCATCGCGCTGCTGCACGTCATCAACAGCGCCGAAATGCCGGTCTCGTTCTGGCCGATGAAGTCGTACTCGGCCTATGCCGGCGTGCAGGACGCGATGGTGCAGTGGTGGTACGGCCACAACGCCGTCGGCTTCTTCCTGACGGCGGGCTTCCTCGGGATGATGTACTACTTCGTGCCGAAGCAGGCCGGACGGCCCGTGTACTCGTACCGGCTGTCGGTCGTGCACTTCTGGGCGCTGATCTTCACGTACATGTGGGCGGGTCCGCACCACCTGCATTACACCGCACTTCCCGACTGGACGCAGTCGCTCGGCATGCTGTTCTCGCTGATCCTGCTGGCGCCGTCGTGGGGCGGGATGATCAACGGGATCATGACGCTGTCGGGTGCGTGGCACAAGCTGCGCGAGGACCCGATCCTCAAGTTCCTGATCGTGTCGCTGTCGTTCTACGGCATGAGCACGTTCGAGGGGCCGATGATGTCGATCAAGACAGTCAACGCGCTGTCGCACTACACCGACTGGACGATCGGCCACGTGCACTCGGGCGCGCTGGGCTGGGTGGCGTTCATCTCGATCGGCTGCATCTACTACCTGATCCCGCGGATGTTCGGCAAGACCGAGATGTGGTCGGTCCGCCTCATCACCGTGCACTTCTGGATCGCGACGATCGGCGTCGTCCTCTACATCGCCTCGATGTGGATCGCCGGTGTGATGCAGGGCCTGATGTGGCGGGCCGTCAACGCCGACGGCACGCTCACCTACGCGTTCGTCGAGAGCGTGAAGGCCACCTACCCGTTCTACGCGATCCGGCTTGCCGGCGGGGTGCTGTTCCTCGGCGGAATGCTGATCATGGCGTACAACATGCTCAAGACGATCGCGGGCAGCAGGGGCGTCGAGGCGCCGATCCCCCTTGCCGGCGCCGTCGGCGCACGCCTGAGGCGGGCATTCCTGAATGCGACCAGGGAACTGCACATGAAAATCGACCAGGCATTCATCGAACAGCACATCGGCTGGATGATCGCGTTGATCATTCTCACCGTCAGCGTGGGCGGGCTCGTCGAGATCGTCCCGCTGTACTTCCAGAAGTCGACCACCACGCCGGTGGCCGGCGTCAAGCCCTACACGCCGCTGCAGCTGACCGGGCGCGACGTCTACCTGCGCGAGGGCTGCTACAACTGCCACTCGCAGATGATCCGGCCGTTCCGCGCGGAGACCGAGCGCTACGGGCCCTACTCGGTCGCCGGCGAATTCGTCTACGACCATCCGTTCCAGTGGG
Source organism: uncultured beta proteobacterium (assembly GCA_963823215.1). Lineage (GTDB taxonomy): Bacteria > Pseudomonadota > Gammaproteobacteria > Burkholderiales > Casimicrobiaceae > CAIWHR01. Next base: position 94,952 of record CAWGKT010000002.1, on the reverse strand, counting down.
GCAGCAAGCGCACGGGGCCGGATCTCGCGCGCGTGGGCGGGCGCTATTCGGACGATTGGCACCGGGTGCACCTCGCCAATCCGCGCGACGTCGTGCCCGAATCGAACATGCCCGGCTACCCCTGGCTCGCGAAGACGCCGGCGAGCGCCTCCGACATCGAGGCGAAGATGCGCGCGCTGCGGCAGGTCGGCGTTCCCTACCCGGATGCCGAGATCGCCAAGGCGGCCGCCGAGCTCAAGGGCCGGACCGAGGAGGACGCGCTGATCGCGTACCTGCAGATGCTCGGCCTGGCGATGAAGAACGCGAGGTGACACGTGAGCATCTACACGATCCTCGGCACCGCGACGACCGTGCTGGCGTTCGTCGCATTCATCGGCATCGTCGCCTGGGCCTGGAGCAGCGGCCGCAGGAAGGCATTCGACGAGGCGGCGAACGCGCCGTTTGCGCTGCCTGACGAGACGGACGGGATTGCCGACGACAACTCCAAGCGTGCGGAGCGCACAGTCATGAGCGATTTCACTTCGGACTTCTGGAACTGGTGGGTCATCGTCGGCACGGTGGCTTCGATCGGCTATTGCGCCTGGCTGCTCGTCGTGTCGAGCCGAATCAAGATGAAGGGCGCCCCGGCTCCGGGCAAGCAGGCCGACACCACCGGCCACACGTGGGACGGCGACCTCGCCGAATACAACAACCCGCTGCCGCGCTGGTGGATGTGGCTGTTCTGGATCACGATCGTGTTCTCGGTGGTCTACCTCGTGTTCTACCCGGGCCTCGGCCGCGTCCCGGGCGTTCTCGGTTGGACGTCGGCCGACGCGGCCGCAAAGGAGGGTGCTGCTGTCGATGCGAAGACCAAGCCGCTGTACGACAAATACCTGGCGATGGACCTGAAGCAGGTGGCGGCGGATCCACAGGCGCGCGCGATGGGCGAGCGGCTGTTCCTCAACAACTGCGCACAGTGCCACGGCTCGGACGCCGGGGGCGGCCGCGGCTTTCCCAGTCTGCGCGACAACGACTGGCTCTGGGGCGGCGCGCCGGAGACGATTCGCGAATCGATTGCGAACGGGCGGATGGGCGTGATGCCGGCGATGGGCCCGGTCCTCGGCGAGGACGGCACGAAGAGTGTCATCGCCTATGTACGGTCGTTGTCCGGTCTCGCGCACGACTCGTTGCGGCGGCAGCTCGGCAAGCCGCTGTTCGAGCAGAACTGCGCGGCGTGCCATGGCGTCGACGGCAAGGGCAACCAGGCGGTGGGCGCGCCCAACCTGACCGACGCGATCTGGCTGTACGGCAGTTCCGAGGCGACAATCGCCGAAGGCATCAACAAGGGCCGCCACCTCGGTCTGGATGAAAATCATCTGCCGATGCCATCCCACAAGGCGAGCATCGGTGAGGGCAAGGTGCAGCTCCTGGCCGCCTACGTGTGGGGTCTGTCCAACTCTAAGTGAGCGATTCCCGGACGACGATTCCGATTCAGCAGGCGCCGGCCGGCGCCGAGGCCGAGGTCGGCCTCTACGAGATCCGCAAGAAGATCTACCCGCGGGCGGTGACCGGGCGATTCGCGACCTGGTCGTGGGCGATGGTCTTCGCCACCCAGATCATCTTCTACGGCCTGCCGTGGCTGTCGTGGAACGACCGGCAGGCGGTGCTGTTCGACATCGCCGCGCGCAAGTTCTTCATCTTCGGCATCGTGTTCTGGCCGCAGGACGTCATCTATCTCGCGCTCCTGCTGATCATCGCCGCGCTGTCGCTGTTCCTGTTCACCGCGATGGCGGGCCGATTGTGGTGCGGCTATGCTTGTCCGCAGACGGTGTACACGCAGATCTTCCTCTGGGTGGAGCGCAAGATCGAGGGGGACCGGAACGCGCGGATCATTCTCGATCGCCAGCCGATGTCGGCGGCGAAGCTCGGCAAGAAGGCCGCCAAGCACGGAGCCTGGATTGCGATTTCGCTGTGGACAGGCGTCACGTTCGTCGGCTACTTCACGCCGTTCCGGCCGCTGCTGGCGGCGATCCCCGGCGGTCTCGGCGGCTGGGAAATCTTCTGGATTCTGTTCTACGGCTTCGCGACCTACGGCAACGCCGGGTACATGCGCGAGCAGGTCTGCAAGTACATGTGCCCGTACGCGCGCTTCCAGTCGGTGATGTTCGACCAGGACACGCTGGTCATCACCTATGACGCGGGCCGCGGCGAGCCGCGTGGCGCGCGCAGCCGCAAGTCTCCCGCCAAGGCGACCGGGCTCGGCGACTGCGTCGATTGCCTGATCTGCGTGCAGGTCTGTCCCACCGGCATCGACATCCGCAAGGGACTCCAATACGAGTGCATCGGCTGCGCCGCTTGCATCGACGGCTGCAACCAGGTGATGGACCGGATGGGCTACCCGCACGGGCTCATTCGGTACACGACCGAGAACGCGCTCGCACAGGGATCCGACAACGCGACGATGTGGCGACGCGTGTTCCGCGCACGGACACTCCTGTACATGGGATTGCTCGCGACGATCGTCGCCGCGGTCGGCATTTCGCTCTACCTGCGCGAGGCGCTGAAGGTCGACGTGATCCGCGACCGGGCGGCGCTCGCCCGCGAGACGGTGCCCGGAGTGATCGAGAACGTGTACCGCCTGCAGATCATGAACACCGGCGAGACGCCACGGCAGATCTCGATCGCCGTGGACGGCGTGCCGGGGATGAAGGTCGCCGGGGTCGAGCAGCCGCTCGCCATTGGCGGCGCCACGACACTTCTCGTGCCGGTACGCGTGCAGGCGCCGGCCGAGGCGGGCAAGCCGGGTGCCACCCGCATCGAGTTCGTGATCGAGGCCGCCGGCGATGCGAAACTCGTCCGTCGCGAACAATCCACCTTCCTCTTCCCGCGCTGATCCACCCGGCGCACCAAGGCTGAGACGCATGTCCATGACCCTCCAAGCGAAGCCCTGGTACCGTGACCGCTGGCCCTGGCTGCTGATCGCCGGACCCGCGGTGGTCGTTGTTGCCGGAGTCGCGACGGCATGGCTCGCGTGGTCGACCGACGACGGCGTGGTCGCCGACGACTATTACAAGCGCGGCCTCGTCATCAACCGGCAACTGGAACGGTCCGCGCGCGGCGAAGCGATGGGACTCGGTGCGGTACTCGAGGTGGCCCCCGACGGTGCCGTGCGCCTGCGCCTTTCCGGACTCGCGGACGCGGCGGCACCGGCGAGCGTCAGGGCGAAGCTGACGAATGCGACGCGCGCGGGCAACGACCGCGTGGCGACCCTGGCGCGCGGCGCCGACGGCGTCTACGCTGGCCGCATGGCGCCAGTTCCCGCGGGACGCTGGCTGGTGTCCGTCGAGACCGACGCCTGGCGGTTGCCAACAGTGGAGGCGGGCGGTGCGGTGCAGGAGGTGCGTCTCGGCGCCGCGAGGGCCGTGGACTGAAGGCGAATCGCTTGGCGTGCGCGCCGGAGCGCGACCGCGAAAGGTGATCGAGGACCGAGGAGGCTCCGATGGAGGCGAGCAGCAGTTTTTCGCGGCAGCTGATGTGGGTGATCTGGCCCGCGTTCCTGGTCGCCGGAGTCGCGGAGGCGATCTTTTTCGCCGTGTTCGACCCGTTCGAGCTGCATTTCTTCGGCGCGGTGCTCGACGTGTCGCGGGAGGTGATCTACACGATGGGATTCTTCGGCTTCTGGGGGCTCGGCATCGCATCGTCGGCGCTGACCGTATTCCTCGGGCGCCCGCCCCAGGACGTGACGGACGGGCCAGGACCGACATGAGAACGATCCGCTGGGGGATGATCGGCTGCGGCGACGTGACCGAAAGAAAGAGCGGGCCGGGATTCGGCAAGGCCGCGCACTCGGAACTGGTGGCGGTCATGCGGCGCAACGGCGCGCTGGCGGCGGATTACGCACGCCGCCACGGCGTGGCGCGCTGGCACGACGACGCCGATGCGATCATCCGCGCGCCGGACATCGACGCCGTCTACATCGCGACGCTGACCGACACCCATCGCGACTACACGCTGCGCTGCGCGACGGCGGGCAAGCCCGTGTACGTCGAAAAGCCGATGGGAATGAATCACGCCGAATGTCTCGACATGATCGCCGCCAGTCGCGCGGCCGGCGTGCCGCTCTGGGTTGGCTACTACCGGCGCGCGCTCCCGCGTTTTCTTGCGGTGCGGGACCTGATCGCCGGCGGCGCCATCGGCGAGGTCCGCCTGGTCGTCTCGCGCCAGTTCCAGCAGCTCCCCGGGGTCGAGCAATTCGCCGGTGGCGCAGTCCCGTGGCGCGTCAATCCGGAATTGTCCGGCGGTGGTTTCTTCTTCGAGGCGGCCTGCCACACTTTCGATTTTCTCGACTATCTGTTCGGGCCGATTGCCGACGTGCGTGCCTTCGCCGGGAATCAGGCCCGCGCCTATCGCCCGGAAGATGTCGTGACCGCCACCTACCGGTTCGCTTCGGGCGTGCATGGCAGCGGGACCTGGTGCTACGCGGCGGACTTCGACGAGGAGTACAACGAAATCGTGGGCGCCAGGGGTCGCATCCGTTTTTCCACGTCGCAGGCGGTCCCGATCCGGATCTTCCGCGGCGAGACCGTGGAGGAGGTTCCCGTCGGCGACCCGGACCATGTGCACCAGCCGCTCATCCAGACCATCGTCGACGAGCTCAACGGGCTCGGCAAGTGCGCGAGCACCGGCGAATCGGCGGCCCGCACCGCGCAGGTGATGGACGCAATGCTCGCGGAATTCCGCACGCAGTCGCACGCTTGACTTCCCCCGTGCCGCTTTGGGTGATCACGCAGCGAGCGCCGCCGCGTGCAGCGCGTCGCGCATTCCCGCAGCGAGTTCTGCTGCGGTCTCCGCCGACAGCTTGCCGGCGTCATACCCGAGGTTGAGTATCAGCCTGTCCTGGTAGGTACTTACCGCGTTGAACAATGTCTGGTAGGGCATCGGGCACAGGGCAAAGGAAATCGCCTCGACTGCGGGGTCGCTGTCAATCGTCGCCAACTTGCCAATATTGCTGACCATCGTGTTTTGCCAGCTGGAAAGGAGGACCTTGCTGAAGCGCTCCATTCGTTCCGGGCCCACTGGCGCGCCATCCAGCCCGTACATGTTGAAGAATATGTGGCCTTCGCCCCGGGCCAGCTGCTTTCGGGTCTGGGCAACGACATCTCGCGCCAGCACCCAGAAGTCGGTGCTCGAATCGAGGACAAACGCGGCAGAAATCAAGCTCATGCAAAGTGCTGTGGGCGCAATCGGCTGCGCCGGCTCGAGCAGCGGCCGCATGTCGACCGGGCAGGACAGGAACAACGTTGCAGGAACATCGCCCCTCTGCAAGCGGAATTGGGCGAGCAACTGGGCGGCACAGATTGCGCCATGAACACTGGTACCGTGCTGACGAGCAAGCGCGAGCAGCCGCAAGGTAACGTCGGACCGAAAACCGAGGCGGATGAAGCGAGGTGTCCGTATCGGTATGTCACTCGACAGCCAGGGCAGTGGAGTCAATGGGCCGTGGCGCTTGTAGTCAGTCATCAAGCACGCCTTGGAGCGTTTCGCCGCCTCTGGTTGCTCGGTCCAGCGAAACCGCGGCGGAAATACCTGATGCATGGGCGGCAGAGGCGACGTGCCGTCATCCGCGCGTAACTCTTCGTGCGTCGCGATTCCGTCAAGCAATCGCCGCAGGAGTTCGTTGCCGGAACGTCCGTCCGCTACGGAATGATGAAAGACCAGTGCCAGGACTGATCGGTCGGGGCAGGTGATTTCCAGATAGAGACAACGGACCAGCGGGGCGGCACCCTCCGCAAACGGATGCGCCAACTCGTGCTCGATCCATGTTTGCCAATCGTTGGCACTGGCTTCGCGGCATTCCAGATCGATGGGCGCGCCGGGTGCGGGCTCAAAACACAAACCGCGATCGGCAGTCCAGCTGATGCTGGAGCGCAAGAGAGGATTCTCAGCTTGAATGACCGCAAGTGCGGCCCGAATTCGCCCGGGATCGAGATGACCGGATCGCTCTGCAAAGAACACGAAGTTCATGCATGAAACACGGTCCGCCATGAAGAAGAATGCTTCCGCGGGATCGAGGGGGCGGGCGACACAATGCCTTGACATGTTGCGGTTATCCGAAAGGCGGTCGTTAGCGATGACTGGGCTCTGCCAACATCTGGGGAATTCAAGGTGACGCATGGTATCGCCTCGGCCGAGCGACCGCCATTGGCATGAGTGCGGTCGACGAGTGTGCGTTTGAACCGCAGATGGAACGGACGGCGTGGGCCGATGCGCCAGCCAACGAATCGCGACTGGACGAGCTCCGCGGCATTGCTGCTCCTGGAAGGCGGCGGCATCGCGGCTGGACAAAGAAGTCGTCGGGCGTTCTAATCGCGCTTTCCCCGGGGTGGTCGTCGGGCGTAACGAGACTACGGAGAGCCGCCGGATGAGCATTCGAGTTCCCGCGGGGGCCGGTTCCGGATCTGTCCCGCTTGCTCCGCTGACGGACGCCGATCTCCGTGCGCTGTTTGCGTGGTTCCAATCGATCAAGCCAATCGAAAACCAGGTCCCGCAGCCGAGTCCTCCGAAGTAGCGGCGACGATAGCGGCAATCCGACTGCGAGCGTGCCGCAACCATCTGGGCCACGCCTGCGGTTGACGAGCGTCAAGGTGCATCGCGACCCTCGCGGTAGCATGCCGACGGAGGAGAACATTCGATGAAGTGGTTGCTGGCCATTGCCCTCGTCCTCGCGTCCGCCGCACCTGCACAAGGCCAGACTGCGCCACCAATACCGCACGCGATCGATGGGTACGTGGTCACACGGCAGGAGAACAGCTGCCTCGAGTGCCACGACAGCCCGCGCGACATCGGGAAGAAGCGGAAGGGGCTGCCTCCACCTGCGCCGGCGACCCACTACAGCAACCTCGAAGGCAAGCCCGCGATCGCCGGCGCGCGCTTCGACTGCACGTCCTGCCACGTGCGCAAGTAGGCGACCCGGCCGGGACCGCCCCCGGGGCATATATCGTCGACCAGGCCGGCGGCACCGCCGGTGCCACACCGCGGACTCGCCGCGCGCTTGACCGCCTAACCCGGCCAGCCGAAGTGCTCGCGGGCGACGCCGGTCATCTTGTCCGGCGTCCACGGCGGATCCCAGACGAGTTGCACGTCGACAGTCGTTCCCGCCGGGACGATGGCGTTGATGGCGTCGCGTGCCTGGTCGACGATCATGTCGGCCATCGGGCACGCGGCGGTGGTCATCGTCAGGTCGACCCGCACCGCGCCGGCGCCGACTTCGACGGCGTAGACGAGACCGAGGTCGACGATGTTCATCCCGGCCTCGGGATCCTCGACCTGCCGCAGCGCTTCGCGCACCGCATCGTCGTCGGGCAGCGGAATCGTCATGGCCGCTCAGGCGAGGCGCCGCACGAAGGGAATGCGCTGCGACGGCGCGAATCCGACGTCGTAGAGAAAGCCGAGCAGCGCGAGATCGCGCGGCGCGACCACCGTTTCGACGCGCTCGATGCGCAAGGCGCCCAGGTTCGCGAACAGTTGCGACAACAGCGCGTGGCCGACGCCGCGATGCGCGTAATCCGGGTCGACGCCGATGGTGTCGATGACCGCGACCGGTTCCGTGCGGCCGAAGTCGCCGAGGTCCGCGCTCGCCATCAGGTAGCCGACGATCGCGCGATCGAGGCGCGCGGTCAGCGAGACGCGGATCGCCGAGTCGACCATCGCCTCGTCGAGCTTGGCCTGCATGTAGGCCTCGCGGTTGCGGCCGGTGATCGCGCGGTCGATGCGGGACGATTTCGGCGAGATCGCCGGGGCTCATCGCGCGCACGTCGGCGAGGTCGCGCGCGAGCCGCTCGAAATGATTGTCCGATTGCCCGCCGTAGTCGATTTCGTGCGCCGGGCCTTCGCCGTCGGGGATCGTCACCGGGTCGTCGCGCTCCGGCGTGTACTGGCCGCCGGCCACGGCGCAGTCGACGATGTGATTGGGCGCCAGCGAGAAGTCCATCGCGTCGAGCCAGCGCAGCATGCCGTGGTCGTTCCAGGCGGCCTGCGTGCGCAGGTCGCGGATGCCGTGCCGCCGCGCCCACGTCGGCGAGCGCGTCGAGCAGCAGCGTGCCGATGCCGTGGTGCTGCGCGTCGCGGCGCACGCCGACGATCTCGAGGCGCAGCCCGGGCTCGGTGCGCCCGAATTCGCCCTCCAGCACGCGGGCGAGGATGTAGCCGGCGAGCCCGGTCGCGTCGGTCGCGGCGAACTGCGCGTGCAGCTTCGGCGCCCGCACCGCGGCGGCGAGCCGTCGCTCGAAGTAGGCGCGCCGCGGCCGGCCCTCGATGGCCGGCGTCGATGGCGACGACCGCGTCCAGGTCTTCGCGCGCGAGCGCGCGCACGGCGATTCACGGTTTGCATCGCCCAGTCGCCATGTCCGTCCCTGGCTGCTTCAACCGGACGCATACGCGAACGCGAGCTCGCGATCGCTGTCCTCGTCGAGCAGATCCTCGAGCATCGGCAAGAGCGCCATCGTTTCCTTCTGGATGTGCGCGACCAGCCGCTCCACGAGCTCGAGCGTGCCGCGCTTCAGCGCCTCCCAGCCGGCATCGTCGAGCGTCGCGGTCGGCCGCGGCGCGCGCGAGCGGCAGCACTTCGGCCGCCACGGCGCGGATCGCCTCGTGCTCGTCGGTGAGCAGCGCGGCGATGTCGCCGTCGCCGGCGTCGGCGAGGCGCGGAAAGAGGTCGCGCTCCTCGAAGTCGAAGTGCCGGCCGACGTCCTGCTCGAGCTGCCGGGCGAGCGCGCCGGCGAGCTTGCCGAGATCGGGATCGCGCGCCATGCCGGCGCGGCCGGTGCGCGCGAACGCCAGCTCGACCCGGCCCGAGCAGATCGAGGTTGGCGCGATGATCGTTGTCGAGCGCTTGGCTCACCTGGCGCTGGAAGCTCATGTGCGATCCTCATTATGGTATTCGGATACCAGAATACCCGAGCGCGGCGGTCCGGACCATTGATGCGGGTCAAGCCGCCGGCATCGTGCCGGGGCCGGCCGGTGTCGCTGCGGCCGCCGCATTCGCCGCATCGCGGTCGCGAAGAATGCGCCGAAGGCGAGCGCACCGACCGTGCCCGACGGCGGCCGCGACGCGGACCGCGAGCAGCGCTGTCGGCAGCGACGGCGAGCGCGAGCAGCGCCAGCGCGGCAAGGTGGCAGGCGAAATGGATCGCAAGCGGGCGCTCGGCGGTCAGCGCCGAAGGGGTCGGCGGCAGGCCCCTGCCGCGCGTACTGCACCTGGCCCGCGTGCATCGACGCGAGGAACGGCACGATCCGCTGCAGGATGCGCGAGCAGGAACGTCAGCAGCCAGCCGCCGATGAGCGCGAGCCCGAACTGCGTCGCAATGCCGTCGACGGGCGCGTCGAGCGACGACCGCCAGCGCGACGGACGAGGCTCGCCGACGAGCGACCGCCCACGCCACCCGGACGAGCGTGAACGAGCGGCCGAGATGGCTGCCGCATTCCGGTCGGCAGCGCGATGGCCATCAGCCGCAGATGCACGGCCACCGCGGCAAGTCCCGCGGCGATCGCGCACGGTGCGGAGCAGTCCGGCGGCGCGATGTCCAGCGCCGCGGTCGCCGGCGAGGAGCAGCGCGAGCGCGGCCAGCGCGAACGATGCCCACGCCGGACGCTCCGCGGGCGGCGCCGAGAGCGCGAACATCGGCACGACGATGTACGAGAGACCGAGCGCCAGCATGCCCATGAAGCCGTACCCGGCGAAGGCGACGTGCAGCGCGATCGCCGTCGCGCGGTCGATCGTCGGCACGCCGACGTACGCGCCGGCGAGCGCCAGCGCGGTCGCGATGACCACGACCAGTGACGCGAGCGCGGCCCAGCCGTGCGCGACGACGACAGGCATTCCCTTGGCCCCGACGAGATTGCGCGCGAGCAGCGCTGCGTACGCGGCGAGCGCCGCCACCACTGCGATGGCGCCCGCGGCGAGCATCGTGGTTGCGCCGGTGCCCATCCCGAGCGCGGTCATCGCCACGCCGGGCGTGTACAGCCACCAGATCGCGGCCGGCCAGCGTCCGCTGCCGACGCGGCCGTCTCGTCGCGACCGGCAGCAGCTGCAGGCTGGCGCCGATCGGCCGTCATCGCGAGCACGCCGAGCGTGACGAAATGCAGCGCGGCGAGTGGCCAGCCGAGGCCGCCCGCAAAGCGCGCGGCCGGCTTCGGCGTCGACGAACAGCGCGATCCACGCGCAGCAGGTGGAACAGCGACCGCGGCGCCGAAGAAGCGGAACGGAATCGACGGCGGCAGCAGGCGGCTCCCGGCTCCCGGCGAGGAAGCGCCCGCGGCGAGCTTCACCGCGCGCGCTCGAGCTTCAGCCGCACTTCACCGGGCCGGCGTCGACGCGTTCCACCGTCCAGCCACGCTCGGCGAGCTCGCCGTAGAGCATCACCGGGTCGCGCTCGTGATGGACGATCACCGGTGTGGTGGCGTCTCCGATCGACTCGAGCAGCTGACGATCGCCACGAGTGGCTCTGGCGGAGCGAGGCCGCGCACGTCGACGTGGATGCCATCCGCGGCGGTCCAGCGTCGCGCCGGCGAGCCGGGGGCTGCGGGGCCTGAGGCATTTGCGGAGGTGTCCATGCCGATTGCCGCGCGCCCGTTCGGCTTCACCCGATGTTCCACGGGCGCCGGCAACCGGTTCGGCGGCAAGCTCGCGCACCAGCCGCTGGGCCAGCACGGCCGCGACCTGCCGCCGGTAGTTGGAATGCGTGACCGTCGTGCGCATCGGGCTCACCTGCTTCTGCACGAGCTTGCCGAGCTGCGCCAGCGTTTCGTCGGTCACTGCGCGTCGCCGACGAGCGCATCGGTGCCGTCGAGCAGGAACGGCCGCGAGTTGGTGCCGGTCAGCGCGACGCGCAGTGCGCGCGAGTCGGCCGTCGTTCATCTCGACCCGCGCGGCGACGCCGGCGAGCGGAAAATCGATCGCGCCGCGCGCCCGCGCCTTGCGGTAGCCGGTGCGCGCGCTCGCGGGCTGCGCCGGGATGCGCACCGCGGCGACGATCTCGCCGGGCGCGAGCGCCAGATGCCGGGCGCCGTCGTCGACGTAGAGCTCCGCGAGCGGCAAGCGCCGCGCGCCGGCCGGGCCGACGATCTCGATCGTCGCGTCGAGCACGAGCAGCGCCGGCGCGAGATCGCCGGAAAACGCCGCGTGGCAATGCTTGCCCTGCGGCGCGACGTGGCAGACATCGCCGCCGTGCTTCAGGCAGAAATCGTTCGCGCGGCGCCACCACTCGCTCTGGTTGTAGAACACGCAGCGCGTGTCGAGGCAGAGGTTGCCGCCGAGCGTCGCGACCGTGCGATGGCCGGGTCCGGCGACGGTGGCCGCGGCTTCGGCCAGCACCGGCAGCACGCGCCGGAGTCGTCGCGTCGGACGCGATCCGCGCGAGCGTGACGCCGGCGCCGATCGTCGTGCCCTCGCGCGTCGACGGTGATCGCCGACAGCTCCGGCGATGCCGGCCAAGATCGACGAGCGCCGGCGGCTCGCCGAGGCCGTCGCGCAGGTTGGGCAGGAGGTCCGTGCCGCCGGCCAGCGGTCGCGCGCCCGGGCGTCGCCGCGAGCAGCGCCGCCGCCTCGGCGAGCGGACGCGGGCCGGCGCAAGCGTGAACGGCGCGATGCGCTCCATCAGGCACCATCCGCGCGGCGACGCCTTGCCCGCGATCTTGCGCAGCGCTCTCGGCGCGCCGGCGCGCGGTGATCGCTTCCAGCAGCCGGTCGGGCGACGCCGGCAGTTCGTTGAGGCGCAACCCGATCGCGTCGGCGATCGCGTTGGTGAGCGCCGGCAGGAAGCCGGACAGCGAGCCTTCGCCCGCCTCCTTCGCGCCGAACGGTCCGTGCGGGTCGCGCGCCTCGACGATGTAGGTCTCGATCGGCGGCGACTCGACGATCGTCGGCACGCGGTAGTCGAGCAGGTTGGCGCGCAGCGACAGGCCCTCGTGGTACTGCGATTCCTCGGACAGCGCCTGGCCCATCCCCATCCACACCGAGCCCTGCACCTGGCCCTCGACCGCGAGCGGATTGATCGCGCGCCCGCAGTCGTGCGCGACCCACACGCGCTCGACCGCGACCATCCCGGTGTCCTCGTCGACGCTGACTTCGACCACCTGCGCCGCGTAGGAAAACCCCGCGCTCGATCCCACCGCCGCGCCCTTGAACTTGCCGCCCTGCGTTTCCGGCGGCGTCGACCACGTGCCCTTGACGGTGAGCGTGCCGCCGTCCTCGAGCGCCGCGGTGACGACGTCCTTGTAGGTCAGACGCGCGATCGGTGCCGGCGACGCGGTAGCGCTCGCCTTCGCAGCTCGACGTCGGCAGAGGCGACCTCGAGCTTGCGCGCCGCCGCCTCGACCAGCACGCGCTGCAGCTCGCGCGCCGCGCCGATCGCGGCGTTGCCGACCATGAACGACACGCGCGACGAGTACGAGCCGTTGTCCTTCGGCGTGACCCGGCTGTCGTTGGCGACGACGGTGAGGCGCTCGAGCGACAGCCCCAGCACCTCGGCCACCGTCTGCGCGATCAGCGTCGAGCTCCCCTGTCCGATGTCGGCAGGCGCCGGTCAGCACGGTGATCCCGCCGTCGAAGTCGAGCTTGAGGTTGACCACCGCGTGCGGCTCGCCGGTCCAGTGCACGGGCTTCGCGGAACCGCTCACGTAGTGCGAGCACGCCATGCCGAGACCGCGTCCGCGCGGGAGCTTGCCGCGGCGCGTCGCGCCAGCCCGACGCGCGCTCGACGATGTCGAGACATTCCGGCGAGCCCGCACGAATTGACCTGCAGATCGTTGATCGTCCGGTGCGGCACCGGCAGCAGGTTCGCGCGGCGCACGGCGAACGGATCGAGGCCGAGCTCATCGGCCATCCGGTCGAGCGTCGCCTCGAACGCGTGCCGCACGTCGACCGAGCCGTGGCCGCGCATCGCGCCATTGGGCGGCGTGTTGCTGTAGACGCGAAGGCCGTGATACCTGCACGCCGGCAGGCGGTAGAGCGCGTGCAGCAGGGCCCCGGCGTAGAGGATCGTCACCAATCCGTAGCCGGCGTAACCGCCGCCGCGCTGGACGACCTCGCAGTCGACCGCGGTGATCTCGCCGGAGTGCTTCAGTCCGATCTTCAGCCGCACGTCGGTCTCGGGCCGGCCGCGGTGGGTCAGAAACGTTTCCTCGCGCGAGAGCTCGAGCTTCACCGTGCCGCCCGCGGCGCGCGCGAGCAGCGCGGCGATGATCTCGAAGTTGAGCGTTTCCGTGCGATGGCCGAAGCCGCCGCCGACGAACGGCTTGACCACGCGGATGCGCGACTCGTCCATGCCGAGGCAGCGGGCGAGCGCCAGATGCACGTAGTAGGGGACCTGCGTCACCGAATGGAGCGTCAGCCGGTCGCGCTCGGCGTCGTACTCGGCGAGCGCCGCGTTGGGCTCCATCATCGCGTGCGAGACCTCGGCATAGTGGAAGCGCTCCTCGCGCACGAGGTCCGCGGCGGCGAAGCCGGCGTCGACATCGCCGAACGTGTGGTCGACCTCGCGCTCGACGTTGCCGGGCTTGTTGGCGTGCAGCAGCGTCGCGTCGGCGGCGCGCGCCGCAGCGGCGTCGAAATACGCCGGCAGCGGCGCGATGTCGAGCTCGATCGCCGCCAGCGCCGCGCGTGCGCTGACGTCGTCGTCGGCGGCGACCGCCGCGACCGGCTCGCCGCGATAGCGGACGCGCTCGCGGGCCAGCGGAAACTCGTTCTGCGCGACCGGGATCACGCCATAGGCGACGGCGCAATCATCGCCGGTGACGACGGCGCGCACGCCGGGCAAGGCACGGGCACGCGACGTGTCGATGCGGCGGATCTCGCCGTGCGCGACGGGGCTGCGCAGGATCGCGCCGACGAGCGCTCCCGCGGCCGGCAGATCCGCCGTGTAGCGCGCCGGCCGGTGACCTTCTCGACGCCGTCGATCAGCGGCTGGCGGACGCCGATGGCGCCGGTGGAACGCGGGGCACTCGCCGCGATCGTCATCGGTCCGCTTCCCGCGCGTTGGCATCGACAGCCGCCTGCACCGACTCGATGATCTTCACGTAACCGGTGCATCGACACAGGTTGCCGGACAGTGCGGTCGCGGATCTCGGCCTCGGTCGGCGCTGGCGTACCGCGCAGCAGCGCTTCGGCCGCCATGATCATTCCCGGCGTGCAATAGCCGCACTGTGTCCCGAGCTTCTCGTGAAACGCCGCCTGCAGCCGGCTCATGCGGCCGTCGGTCGCGAGCGCCTCGATCGTTTCGACGCGCTTGCCGTCGCAGCGCGCGGCGAGCGTGATGCACGCGAGCTGCGGCGCGCCGTCCACCAGCACCGTGCAGGCGCCGCATTCGCCGCCGTCGCAGCCGCGCTTGGTGCCGGTCAACTGCAGCGCTTCGCGCAGATAGTCGAGCAGCAGCGTGTGATCCGCGACCGCGTCCTCGCGGTGCCGGCCGTTGACCGTCAGGGAAAGTATTCGCTTGCCCACGTCTTCAGCGACTGTCCGCGTCTGCCGACCTGGTGTGGACAGGGCCCGATGTCACTTCGCACGCGCGCCGCGAACGGGCAGGTGCACGAGCGTGAATCCCTGGTTGAACCCGGCGCCGGTGATCAGCGTGAGTTTCACGTAGGCACCCGCCAGTGCGGCGGCGAGCCCGGCCAGCGCGGCGACCCATGCCGTGGTCGCGCCCGACACCGCGCCCAGCGCGATCGCCGCGACGAGCGCGAGCGGTGCCACGGTTCCGGCCAACTGCAGGACCCGCCCCGCGCGATCGAGCGCAGCGCCGGCCCCGCGCGCGGCCACGCCGACCAGGCGACGGCGATAGGCGAGCCAGACGAGGACGCGCACCAGGACGAGGGCGCCGAAGCCCAGCAGCAGCCCCAGCGTGCCGATGCCATGCCACGGAGCGCTGGCGAAGAAGAGTCCGCCGCCTTCGGCGAGTCCCGTGGTCAGCAGCAGCGGCACGAGCAGCGGCTCGCGCCAGGCGGGGATGCCCTTGGCCGCCTGCAGCAGGCGCGCCTGGCAATAGACGAAGGCCAGCGCGAGCGCCCCGGCGACCCACGCCAGTCCGGGCACACCCCACGCGGCCGCAAGTCCGGCGGGGAAGAGCAGCGTCGAGGTCCACGCCTCGCGGCCCATCCACGATGTCCATGGATTCCGGAAGACGTTGAGCGCACGCAGCGGCCGACCCAGCTCCAGCGAAACGCAAACGAGCCCGAGGCCGACCAGCGCGAGCCCCGCGAGCATCAGCGCGGCCAGCGCCGATCCGCTCGCCCCCGACAAAGCGGCGAACACGATGAGCCCGGTGCCGGCGCCGCCGCCGATGAAGTTGCCCGCAGCGCGCCAGTCCCAGCTTCGCTGCTGCCACGGCTCGGGCCGTAGCTCTGGTAGCCGCCGGCGCGGGTAGCTCATGACGCCTCCTCCAACGCGTCCCACAGGTAGTAGAAGCCGGGCCCGGTGCCGAGCTCCTCGTGCATCCGGAAATGCTGATTCCCGGCGATGAGGCGCGACACGTTGCTCGCGGGATCGTCGAGGTCGCCGAACTGCAGCGTCTGCGTGATACAGGCGTTCACGCACGCGGGTGTCGCCTCGGGATCGACACCGGGCCGCAACCCCTTCGCGAGTCCGTCGTCGATGCGCTCGACGCAGAACGTGCACTTGGTGGCCACGGCCAGGCGCGAGTCGTCGCGGCGCTTCGTCTCGTTTGCCATCGGCGTGCCATAGGCGAATCCGGCGCGCATCGTCTTGTGGCGCGCCTGGTAGGGACAGGCGACCGCGCAGTACGCGCAGCCGATGCACAGGTCGTAGTCGATGGTGACGATGCCATCGGCGCGCTTCCTCGTCGCCGTGGTCGGGCAGACGTCCATGCACGGCGGATCGTCGCAATGCTGGCAGCCGACCGGCACGAAGGCCCGTTGCACGTCCGGGTACACGCCGAACTCCATGTCGAGCACGCGGCGCCACTGGACACCCGGCGGCGTCGCGTTGGCATGCCGGCAGGCGGCGGTGCACGTCTGGCAGCCGACGCAACGGCGGAGGTCGGCGACCATCGCCCAGCGAGTCATCGTACCGGTCCCGTTGGCGTTATCCTGACGCGCACGACGTCGGCGCTCGATCCGGTCGCATCGGTCAGGTCCATCGACATTTCCGTCAGCGAGTTCATGCTTGGCATGCCGAAGTCTTTCGTGAACGGCGTCGCCCAGTGGTCGAACTGGCCGAGCAGCAGCAGCGTGTCCGGGCGGATGCCCTGCCGCAGCACGGCGCGGCCGCGAACGCGGTGCTGCGGCGTGGCGATCTCCACCGAATCGCCGTCGCCGATGCCGAGATCAAAGGCGCGCTGCGTATTGATGATCACGCCGCGATGGCCCTTGACGTTGTCGGCGACCTCCTTGATGAGCTGCATGCCGACATTGGCGCCCCATGCGTACTGCATGCTGCGCGCGGTGAGGAGCCAGAACGGATAGTCCTGCGGTGTGCCGCCGGCTTTCACGAGCGCGCCGGTCCACAGCGCTCCGAAATCCTTCCACACGGGCAGTGCCTGGTATTCGGTCAGCTGCTTGTCCCACCAGTTCATGTCGTGCTCGTGCAGACGACGACCGAGCTCGACGTCCGATCCGCTGCAGGCGCTCCTGGTACGGCAGCTCGAAGCGCAGGCGTTTCGCGACGAGCGTAGGGAACAGATACCACTTGGCCTGAGAGAAGGGCTTCGTCGCCAACCCGTTCACTTTCCACCAGGCGAGGTCGTGGACTTCCTTGCCCGCCGTGAGCTCGGCGCTCGCGGCGCGGCAGACCGCGTCCCAGATCACCTCCGGCGCGTGCGCCTGGTCCGGCGCGAGCGCGCAGTCCCAGTGCTCGCCCTTCAACGGAACGCCGGCCGCGCCCTTGTTGATCGCGCCATTGTATTTTTCGAGGAGGCCCGTGCGTTGCGCGAGCTCGGTGGCGATCGCCGTGAAGTCGCGCGCTTCGCCCCGGGTGGCGACCGCGGGCTGGCGCAACGCGAAGCCCTGCCGCTCCCAGAACTGCTCGACGAACTTCGAGCCGCCGATGCGGATCAGCTGCAGGCTCTCGAGGTCGGTCGCCTCCGGGAGCAGGACGTCCGCGAAGTGGTTGGTCTCGTCGTGCGTGTAGGCGAAGGCGACCATGAACGGAAAGCGCGCCATCTTCTGCCCGACCGCCGCCGTGTCCCAGAACGAGATCGCGGGATTGGTCCGGTAGACGAACCACACGTCGGGCAGCGTGACGCGCGGCAGCCCCTTGGGCGTCTCGTCCAGGAACATCCACGAGAAGTGCGTGGGCCCCAGCGCCTGGCTCCACGGGCCGTTCGCGGCGAGCGGGACCATGGTCCGGTACGCATTGCGGATGTTCGGGTTGGGCGACCAGTGCGCCTTGTCCGTGGGATTGAGCGGGTATTCCATGAAGCCGTCCGGTCCGGCCAGCACGCTGTCCACGCGCGAAGGGACCTGGCGATTCAACCGGACTGTCGTGCCGAGCGTTCCGCCTGGCACTTCGAGGCCGCCGACGAGTGCTGCCAGCAGCGTGCGCGCCCAGACGCATTCGTAGCCACCCCAGCCGTTGTTGACCGTCTTGCCGAGACTGACCGCGACCGGGCGGTACGGCATCCGGATACCGTCGATCTCGATCGTCTCGCCGATGTGCGCGTGGTCGACGAACTCGTTGGCGATCCGGCGGATCGTTGCGGCGGCAACGTCGCAGATCGGTTCCGCCCATTCCGGCGAATACGGTGCCATGTGGGCGACGAGCCGGCCGAACCCCGTTTCGCCGGTGAGGCGGCCATCGCCAAGCACGTCGTCGTCGGGGCCGATTTCGACGGCGTCGGCTTCGAAGCAGCCTTCGATCGCTTCGATGATTTCCGGTGTGTCGTATGGCACCGCGGCGCCACGCGCGCGGTCCCAGACCAGCGGCTTCCTTGTGGCCCGGTCGCGCAGGTAATACCCCCCGGGACCGACCAGATAGGGCGACGCGGTGTGCCGCCCGAGGAACGCGACGTCGAGCCGCGCGCGCGCGATCTCGTGCAGCAGCACGTGGACGAGCGCGTACAGGAACGCGGCGTCGGTCTTGGGCCTGATCGGCACCCATTCCGCGGAGCACGCGCCGGTGACCGAGAGGTGCGGCTCGACCTGGACTCGCTTCATCCCGCGTACCCGCGCGTTGGCGTGGCGCCAGACGCCGACGACGCCGCCCGAGGCCTCGACGTTCGCGCCGCAGGAGATGAGATAGTCGCAAAGCGGCGTGTCGGGCGACACCGTGAATGCGCGATGCCAGAACTCGCCGTACAGATGTTCCGAGTGGTAGCACTTGACGCCCTGGCCCGAGCCGAAGCCCATGTCGACGGGCCCCCATGCGCCGAGGAACGCGGAAAACGTGCCCATGTACGACTGCGGCGTGCCGGCGCCGCCCAGACTCACCGCGAGTCGCGGATAACCCGATTCGTCGGTCAGGCCGGCGGCGCGGACCGCGTTGAGCTTGCCGGCGACGAGATCGAGCGCCTCGTCCCAGGAGATCGGCACGAAACCGGGATCCTCGTCGCGCCCCTTCTTCGGATTGGTGCGCTTCATGGGCGTCAGCACGCGGTGCGGGTTGTACGTCTTCTGCACCAGCCCGTACGCCTTTACGCACACCTTGCCCCCGCCCGGGTGAACTTCGGCGGCGCAGAAGTTCGGCTCGACCTCGGTGGCCACGCCGTCGACGACCTTCACCGTCAGCAGGTCGGGCCCCGCGACGCATTGGTAGCAGTACGTCGGCACGTGCTCGGTGACGCTTGTCGCTTCACTCATCTTGGCACCCTCACGCAGCGGGCGTAGGCCGACGGAAACGGGAGCTTCCATCGTATCCCCGGACGATTTGGCGGGCGGCCGCGACCACCGTCGATCGCGCTTGTCGAGGGGCGAAAGTTGAGCGTCCGCCGATATCGGGCTAATCTGGCATTGGAATGCGGTTTTTGGTTTGATGTGCGTCATCTTTTTGTCGGAGAGGCCGGTGGCGGGAAAGCGAACGAGGCGGGAAGCGGCTGATCCGGGCGGGGTCCGGCCGGCGGGCGATGCGGACGTCGCCGCGGTGATCCGGCCGGTGCGGCGGGAAGACCTGCGGGAGATCATCGCGCTCGACGCGGCCGTCACGGGAATCGAAAAGCGGGCGTACTGGACGGCTGTTTTCCGCCGTTACGGCGTCGCCGGCGAAGCGCAGCGGCAGTTCCTGGTCGCCGAGGACGGCGGCCGCGTGGCCGGATTCGTGATTGGCGAGGTGCGGGACTGGGAGTTCGGCTCGCCGCCGTGCGGCTGGGTGTTCGCGATCGACGTGCGTCCCGACGCGAGGCAGCGCGGCATCGGCGCGCGCCTGCTCGCGGCAATCTCGGCGTCCTTTCGCCGCGCCGGGGTGACCACGGTGCGCACGATGCTCGCGCGCGACAACACGCTGATCCTGTCGTTTTTCCGCAGTCAGGGGATGATGGCCGGCCGGTTCATCCCGCTGGAAATGGAGCTCGGACCGCGTTGAAGCTGCAGAAGAACACGCGGCTCGCCCTCTACAGCGTGCTCGAGTTCGCGCTCGACCCGACGCGGCACGTCGCCGCCGCCGAAATCGCGACCAAGTACGGCGTCTCGCCGCACCACCTCGCCAAAGTCCTCTCGGAGCTGGCGCGCGCGGGCGTGGTCGAATCGGTGCGCGGCGTCGGCGGCGGCTACCGCTTCGCCGGCAATGCGCGGCGGCTCACGCTGATGGACCTGATCCGGATGTTCGAGGAGCTCTCCGCTCCGGACGGCGAGCGGCGCGAGCCGGGCGAGGAGACGCCCGTGGGTCGTGCGCTGTCCGTGGTCCTGACGGAGATCGACGAAATCGCGGCCGCGACGTTCAGCTCCATCACGATCGCGACGATGCTGCGGTTGCTCGACCGCCAGCAGTTGGATGGGGCGCCCCGCCCGCCCGCCCGCGGCGCGAAACCGGCGCGGCGGCGTCCGGCGCGCGACGCCGGGCCCTGAGCGGTCGCGGGACGCCGATCAGCCGCGGGCGAGGCTCGCGAGCGCGTCGCGATCGACGATGCGCACCCGCTCGCGCCCGAGATCGACCCAGCCGCGATCCTCGAAATTGCGCAGCAGCCGCGAGACGATCTCGCGGACGCTGCCCAACTCGTCGGCCAGCGCCTGATGGGTCGCATGGACTTCGCCGTCAGGCGCGCGGTTGACGAGGACCGCGGCAAGCCGCTGGTCGAGCTTCTGGTAGGCGATCGCCTCGACGACCTGCATGAGCGCCGACAGCCGCTCGCCGAAGACCTCAAAGACGTGCCGGCGGAATGAATCGTCCCCGGCGATCAGCGTCTGGAACAGCGCGGGGGGAAGGATCAGGATCTCGACGTCCGTCTCCGCGATGCCTGACGCCGCGTAGTTGGTCTGGCCGAGAAGGCAGCTTCCGGAGAGCAGGCACGATTCGCCCGGCTTGACGCGGTAGAGCTGCAGCTCGCGCCCGTTGGGATAGCGCTGCAGCACGCGAATCGAGCCCGCGAGCACCAGCGGAAAGCCGCTGCAGGGCGATTGCTCGTCGAACATCAGGGTCCCCGCCGGCGCCTTCCGGTAGGTGGCCTCGCGCGCCATGCGCTCGAGCGTTGCCGGCGGCGCGTTCGCGAGCCCCGGAAACGTTACCGCGATGCGGGCGGCCAAAGGCGAAAGGGCGACGGCGCTGTCCATGGGCAGGAAAAGCCGGTATGCCGGGAATTCTACAATGCGGCGATGGAATCCTCCGAGGAGACTTTGCCCCCAACCGCGCTCGCCAGGGCCTACGCGCGCCCCATCGCATCGCGACCAGCCTACCGGCGGCGCGACACAGCGCCGCGCATTTCAATTAAAATATACGGTTTCACACATTCGCGGCTCCAGCCCCCGTGGGCAAGTCGCCAAACTCCAGGAGCCACGCGCATGAACAAGCTGTTCCCGATTCTGGTTGCTGCCGCCTTCGCTCTCTCCGGCGCGAGCGCGCTCGCCGCCGATCCGCCGAAGGCCGACGCCGCGACGACGAAGAAGTCCGAAGCCGCGCTCAAGAAGCCCGCCGACGTCACGCAGGACGCCTGGGACAAGATGTCCGACGCCGACAAGAAGAAGGCCGTCGAAAAGTCCGCCAAGTCGACACCCGCTGCCGCCGGCGCCGCGCCGGCGAAGAAGGAAAAGAAGGGCGGCTGCTGAGCCTGGACGCATTCATTGCGGCCGCGCCAGCGCGGGCGGTTGGCGCCTGGGCGGGGCAAGTCGCTCAGTCGTCGCCGGCGGTGACGCGGCGGACGGCACCCCGGCGAGCGAGGAACATTGCCGCCACGCCCGCCGCCATCACCAGCAGCGAGATGTGAACGGCATTCCTGCTGGCGGCGTACGCGATGCTGGAATAGGCGAGCCACGCGCAGGCCGCGCAGAACACGATCGGCGTCAGCGGGAACAGCGGGACCCGGAACGGGCGTTCCGCGCCGCCGTCGCGTGCGCGCAGGACGAATAGCGCGATGCCAACGAGCAGCAGGAACGACCAGAACACCGGCGCCGTGAACTCGACCATCGCCTCGAAGCCGTCGTGCTGGTACGCACCGAACCCGACCAGCGCCAGCGCGATCGCACCCTGGACCAGAAAGGCGGCCACGGGCGTGCCCCGGGTCGCGTGCCAACCACCCATGAAACGCAGCGCCGGCCAGTCGCGGGCCATCGCGTAATTGGTGCGCGCGCCGACGATCATCGTCGCGTTGATCGAGGTGAGCGCGGCGACCGCGACGAACAGGCCCAGCGCGGTGCGACCCACGGGTCCGAATGTCCGCTCCATGACCTCCGCTCCCGCGGCCTTGCTTTCGATGAGCCCCTTCAACCCGAGCCCGGACAGCAGCGCGAGGTTCACGAGCAGGTAGACCGCGGCGATGATTGCGAGGCTCGCAACCAGTGCCGACACGATCGCGCGTCGGCCACCGGCGAGCTCGGCCGAGATATACGCGGCCTCGTTCCAGCCCCCGTAGGTCAGCAGCACAAAGACCATCGCCAGGCCGAACATGCCGAGCGCGGGCGTCGTCGTGAAGGCCGCTGGCGCAGCTGCGGCGACTGGCGGTGCCAGAAAGCCGGCGACGGCGACGGCCAGCAGCCCGCCGACCTCGATCGACCAAGAGCAGGTTCTGGGTGACGGCGGAGGCGCGCAGGCCGGCGATGTTGAGGAGGGTGAGGGCGATCACGATCACGGCGGCCCAGAGGGCGCCCGACGCCGGGCCGAGCGAGAGCACCGTTGACATGTAATCGCCGAAAACGAAGGCGAGCAAGGCGATCGAACCGCTGTTGATAACCGTCGACCGTGCCCATGCGTACAGGAAACTCGTGTGGCGACCGAACGCCCGCGTCAGAAAATAGTAGTCACCGCCCGCGTGCGGATAGGCGGTGGCGAGTTCGGCGTAGCACAGTGCGCCCGCCAGCGAAACGATGGCGCCCAGGACCCACGCCACGACGAGCCAGCCAACGTCGCCCGTGACGCCAGCCACCATCGACGGCGTCTTGTAGATGCCGGCCCCGACGACGATGCCGACGATGATCGCGATCGCGTCGGCGGGACGCAACAGCGGCCGCGGTGCCGCCGACGCGACGTGGGCTGGGGCAACCACGGCCTGACGCGGCCCGCTCAGCGCTTGCTGCCGGTGAGCGGGGACTTCCTGCTGTCTGAGAGCACGCCGGTCATGCCTGAGCCGGCCACGGTCATCCGGGCGCTTTGCAGATTGTTCTCGCCGTCGATGAAGCTGAAGCCCAGCTTGTCCCCCTCCATCCAGGCGCCAAGCAAAGGCTGCGTCTTGTCACCCAGCGCCAGCATGCCTCCGATGCGCTGGTAGCGTTGCACCAGGTTGAGCGTTCCCGAGAACGAACCCCTGTCGTCCTTGAGCACCCACTCGCCGCCGACAGCGGCCGGGACTATCCACACAAAGGCATCCCGGAACTCGACCTTCAGATGCTGGTCTGGCGCCCAGTCGCCCATATCGAACTGGTGCGAGGTCACGCGCGTTCCCGGCTTCATCCCGAGGATGATCGGGCGAAGTTTGACGTTGAGCTGCGGCAGCAGGTACATGGTCACCACGGTCGCCTTGGAGAAATCCTCGACGAAGATGTCGCCGGTGATGATGTTGACGAGCGGCTCGACACCCGCGCGCTTGACGTTACGCCGCGCGAGTTCCGCCATTTCGGGGTTGTACTCGATGCCGGTGGCCCGGGCGCCGTACTGCTTCGCCGCGGCAATCGGGATCTTGCCATCACCCGCGCCGAGGTCGAAGACCACATCGTCCTTGGTGGTCTTCACGGCCTCGAGCATCAGGGTGACCAGAGCGTCCGGCGTGGGGACCCAGACCACGTCCTTGCCGGCTTGACCGGATGTGGGTTGGTAGATCTCGTCGCCGTACTCGGGCTTGACCTGGGCGGCGCCGGGCAGGGCGAGGGCGAAGGCGACAAGCGCGAAAGCAAGACGTGACGCGAGCATTGGCAACTCTCCGTGGACGTGGTGGCCGGACAGCGGTGCAAGTCTACCGAAGGATGGGAAATTCAACGGCACGACGCGTGATCGCGCGCAGCGTAGCACACCTTGCCTTGCCCGGACGGGTGGGAAGCTGGGAGGGTCAGAGGTCGCCGCGGCCGCATCCGAGAGCCATGGGTAATCTCGATGGTGCCGCGCGCTGCGGTGTCTGGCATGATGTCGCCGTGATCGGGGCTCGTCGGAATTGCCGGCGGGCAGTGGAAGGACGCATCGGGCAATGTTCCGCGACGCATCCGTCACTCCGATAGCGCTTCCCCGGGATAGCAATGAGCCCTCGTAACCAGACCGACATCGTCACCATTCTGTTCACTGATATCGAAGGCGGCACCCGGCTGTTGGAACAGAGTTCCGAGCGTATGAAGCCGGCATTGGAGCGGCACGACGCGCTCGCGCGGGCTGCGGTCGAGGATAACCGCGGCACCGTCGTGAAAATGATGGGTGGCGGGGTTTACGCTGCTTTCGATGACGCGGTCGATGCGGTGAACGCGACGATTCAATTGCAGCAGGCGCTCGCCGACCCGGCCGCGACTTTCGGCGTTGCACTGCGGGTGCGCTGCGGGCTGCATGCGGGGGTCGTCGAGCGCCGGGACAACGATATTTTCGGCAGCGTGATCAACCGTGCCGCACGTGTCATGAGCGCTGCGCACGGCGGCCAGGTGCTGCTGTCGCAGGCGGTGGCCGCATTGGTGGGCGAGCGTCTGCCTCTCGGCGTGACGTTGCGCGATCTGGGATCCGTGCGTTTGCGCGGTCTCGCGACCGCGGAGACTGTCTACCAGGTCGTGCACCCGAAGCTGCGGGAGGCGTTTCC
Source organism: uncultured beta proteobacterium (assembly GCA_963823215.1). Lineage (GTDB taxonomy): Bacteria > Pseudomonadota > Gammaproteobacteria > Burkholderiales > Casimicrobiaceae > CAIWHR01. The sequence continues at coordinate 70,620 of CAWGKT010000002.1, read as the reverse complement.
GGCACTGAGCTCGCTGGAAGCGACACCGAACAACCTGCCGCAACAGACCACGACGTTCATCGGCCGAGAGCGCGAGTTGGCCGAAGTCAAGCAGTTGCTCGGGAATGCCCGCCTGTTGACGCTGCTCGGGGCCGTCGGCCTCGGCAAGACGCGGCTGGCGCTGCAAGTCGCTGCCGAAGTGCTGGACGATTATCCGGACGGGGTCTGGCTGGTCGACCTCGAAGCCGTCTCCGATCCGAGTCTGGTGGAACAGTCGGTAGCCCGTGCGCTGGGCGTGAGCGAGGAAACGGACGTGCCGCTGCCCAAAACGCTGGCGGCGCATTTTGCAGCCCGCACCTCGTTGCTGATCCTCAACCACTGCGACCACCTGATCGGGGCCTGCGCTCGGGTCGCCGACGCGCTGTTGCGCGCCGCGTCCGAGTTGCGCATCCTCGCGACGAGCCGTGAGTCGCTGCGCGTCGATGGCGAGCAGACGTACGCATTGCCGACGCTGCCGGTCCCGCAGATGCAGGCCCACCTCGGCACACAAAGCGCCGGCGAATCCGCGGCCGTCGCGCTGTTCGTCGAGCGGGCGCGCCTGCAGCGTCCCGATTTCGCGCTGACCGGGAGCAACGCGCCCATCGTCGCCTTGATCTGTGCGCGGCTCGACGGGATTCCGCTGGCCATCGAGCTCGCGGCCGCCTGGATGGGCACGTTGTCGCTAGAGGAGATCGACGCGCGCCTGGCGAACCACCTTGCCCTTGTGAAAGTCGACAGCGGTGCGGTGCCACCGCAACAGCGCAAATTGCGGGCGATGCTTGATCGGTCCTACGGTCACCTCGACGAGAGCGCGCGGCTACTGTTCAACCGCATCTCGGTTTTTGACGGCGGATTCGATCTCGATGCCGCCGAAGAGGTCTGCGGCGCGCCGCCGCTGTCGCCTGACGACGTCCTCGACTTGCTGTCCACGCTGGCCGACAAGTCGCTCGTGGTCATCGATTCCGACGGTGAGCGGTCCCTCTTCCGGCAATACGAGATCCTCCGCGACTACGCGCGCGAGCGGGCGGCCGACCCGTCCGGCGAATCTGGCGACATCGCGGCAACGCGCGAGCGGCACGCCGAGTATCTGCGCGGCGTCGAGCGCGTGACCGATCACCGTTGAAGAAGGCGGGCGCGGGAACCGCGGGCAATGTCGCGCCGTAACCATGGATTTCGCTCCGGAGCGCCAACCATGCCCGCATCCCGGCGTGAGGCCGAGCCGCTGCGCCGGGCGGTGGCGTCCTTCCGCACGGGCGATCTCGCTGAAGCGGCGCGTTGGGCTGCAGCCGCGGTCAAGGCCGCACCTGGCCACTTCGATGCGTTGTATTTGGCGGGGCTGGTCGCAGCGCGGCGCGGGCGTTACGACGAGGCGCTGGCCCTTTGTGATCGCGCGCTGGCGCTTCGCCCGGATTCCGCCGACACGCTGAATTGCCGGGGCGGCGCGCTGGCGGACCTCGGGCGCCACGCCGAGGCGCTCGAGGCCTTCGACCGGGCGCTGGTGCTTCGTCCCGACCACGTCCAGGCGCTCAACAATCGGGGAAATGCATTGAAGGCGTTCGGCCGATTCGACGAGGCCATCGCCGATTTCGACCAGGCGCTGGCGGGAAGTCCCCATTCAGCAGTGGTCCTGAACAACCGTGGTACCGTCCTGAGTGCGATGCGCCGCTATGCCGAGGCGCTGCCCTGGTTCGAGCGTGCCCTGCAGATCGATCCGGACTTCGCGGAAGCGCACGCAAACCGCGGTACCGCGCTATTCATGGTCCGCGAAAGCGCGCTCGCGCTCGACAGCCTCGGTCGGGCTTTGCAGCTCAAGCCCGATCTGGTCGTCGCATTGCAGACCCGCGGGTCCGTGCTGGCTACGCTTGGGCAACATCGCGCGGCAGCCGACGATCTCGAACGGGGCTTGAAGCTCGCGCCAAAATTGCGCTTCGCCGAGGGGGCGCTGCTCAATGCGCGGATGGCCTGCTGCGACTGGCGCGATTGCGCAGAGCTGTCGCGACGCGTCGCGGAGGATGTACGAAACGGACAACCGCGTTGCGTTCCCTTCGCGTTCCTCGGCATTTCGGACTCGTCGGAGGACCAGCTCGCGTGCGCGCGAACGTGGGTTCGGGAGCAGTGCCCGCCCGCACCGTTGGCCTTGTGGACCGGCGAACGCTATCGCCACGAGCGGATCCGCGTCGCCTACCTGTCAGCGGATTTTCGCGAGCACGCGACATCGACGCTGGCCGTCGGTCTGTTCGAGTGCCACGACCGCTCGCGCTTCGACGTCACGGCGATTTCGTTCGGGGCGGCCACGCCCGGGCCGATGCGTGCACGCGTCACGTCGGCCTTCAAGACGTTTATCGATGTGCGGCGCATGGACGACCACGAGGTCGCCGATCGGATCCGGAAGCGCGAGATCGACATCGCGGTCGACCTCGGCGGGTTCACGCGCGATTGCCGGACGGGAATACTCGCCCACCGACCGGCGCCGATCCAGGTGAACTTCCTCGGCTATCCGGGCACGATGGCGGCCAGCTACATCGACTACGTGCTGGCGGATGAAGTGGTCATTCCACCTGCGGAAGTCTGCCACTTCACGGAAAGGGTCGTGTACCTGCCCGACACCTACCAGCCCAACGACTCGCGCCGGCGCATTGCCGAGCGAACCCCAACGCGCGGGGAAGCCGGGCTGCCGGAGTCGGGCTTCGTCTTCTGCTCGTTCAACAACAGCTACAAGATCGCGCCGGCGATGTTCGACGTCTGGATGCGGATCCTGCGCCAGATCGAAGGCAGCGTCCTCTGGCTGCTGCGGGGCAACGCGGAGGTGCCTGACAATCTGCGACGGGAGGCAGGGCGCCGCGGCGTCGCCCCGGAACGGCTGGTGTTCGCGCCGAGGCTCGCAGGCGCGGATCACCTGGCGCGACACAGGCTCGCCGACCTGTTTCTCGACACGCTGCCGTACAACGCCCACACGACGGCGAGCGACGCGCTCTGGGCGGGAGTGCCCGTCCTGACGTGCGCGGGATCGACGTTCGCGGGGCGTGTCGCCGCGAGCCTGCTCCGCGCCGTCGGGCTGCCCGAGCTCGTCACGACGTCGCTTGCCGACTACGAAGCGCTGGCGCTAGAGCTGGCCACTGACTCCGAACGGCTTACGGGGCTGAAGCGGAAGCTTGCCGCCAACCGCAACACCGACCCGCTGTTCGACACCGACCGCTTCCGCCGGCACATCGAGGCTGCGTACTTGGCGATGTGGGAGCGGCAGCAGCGGGGCGAGCCGCCGGCGAGCTTCGCAGTCGAGCCGATCACCAGGCCTGCTGTGGACTGAGGGGGCGCTGCTGCTCGTGGCGGGGCGGCAGGTTTGCGCGATTCGGACTGTCGACGGGAGGGCGCCTGAATCGTTTGCCCATCCGGCATTGGCGGCCTCCAGGCGGGCGCGCCAGCCCGTCCGGCTGTCGATTTTTTTTACAACTGAATGGACCAACGCGTTTCGCTTGCGCGCCGGGTCGAGCAAAACGACTTCGTTATCAATGCGATGCGTCGTTTCTCGTATGTGCGGTACAAATCTTGCTCACATTATGCAAATGTAATTTTGCGCGCAATCGAGCGGATCCGGGTCGGTCCGCGAATTCGCAGATCATGATCGGTTTCGAAAGCGAAGGGAGGTGGCCGTGAACGTTATGTACAAGCGAGTTACGCAGGTCGCGATGGCAGGCGCGGTGTCGCTGATCGTCGGAACGCGGGCGGACGCGGCGACGGTCGGGGCAATCTGGGATCCGGCTTTCGGGGGCACCCTTAACGGTAACTTGTGGTGGGAGGGTGTGGCTGAGTTCTCTCTTCCGGACGGGTGTTTGTTGGCCGCCGACACCGGCAGCGGCCCCGACTTTGTCTAGAGTGGTGAGAACTATGGCTGCGGTTCGGACACTTGCGACATGGCGCTCGATATTTGCCAATGTGACCCTGTACAACAACCCGCCCGGACCGGCGGAACGGCACGTCGATCTACAATTTTGGCCTGCAAGACTTCAACTGATGAAGTTGATGGGATGCTGATCAAGACGCATCAATGGGGCCAATGCCGTCATCGGCATTCAAACGGAAGAGTATTCATTCCTGACGTGCGCGAGCTTCGTCGACTCCGGCCCAATCCTTCGTTTACGCCGGCCCCCTCTGGCTCTGGTTCACCGCCTGGGGGATGGGTTCGACCCCGCGAACGGATCCACAAGCCCGTGTGCGACGGTGACTTTCGACCCCTGCGAGTGGCGACGACCCGGCGGACTATCAACTCGAACCCCGCGATTCTCTCTTCGTTGACGACATGCAACGACGACGACGATTGCGTGACCGTGACCGCTGTCCCCGAGCCCGGCACGATGGGTCTGGCGCTGGGAGCGCTCGGCGCCGGCTGGTTCGCAAGGCGCCGCAAGAAGACGGCCTGACGCCTCGACCGGAAGTCGCACCGACGCCCGTCCGGCAGTCTGCTGGGGCGGGCGTCGGCTTTTCGTGGGCCGCTGGCCGCGATCAGGCAGTCACGGGCTCGACCTGCGTCGCGACCAAGGCGCGCCGCACCGCCTCCGCGAGCCCCCACTCGCGCCCTTCCGCCCATGCCGCTTCGAATGCGGCGTCGCCGAGCTCTGCGCGTGCTCTGGCGACTGCGTGGTTACATTTGCTCGCCGCGCGCGGGGGCCTCGGGAGCGCGAGCCTTTCCCGGAGACTTTCGACGGTACCGTAGAGGCGTGCGGCGTTGTCCGCCTGGCCCAGCGAGCGCAGTATCTCGGCCAGATCCTCGAGGCAGCCCAGCATCTGCGCGTTCATCTCGAAGGACTGGAACGCGCGCAGCGCTTCCGCGAGCTTCTCGCACGCTGCACTGTCGTCGCCGTCGATTGCATACGCACGGCCGTTGGACCAGAGGGCCATCGCCTCGCCGCGCCGATCCTCTGCGCCCTTGCAGATCTCGTGCGAGCGATCGAACCGCGTGCGTGCCGCGGCAAGGTTGCCGCGCGTGAGCTCGAGCTCGCCCAGTTTCCACTCGCACTCGCCCTCGAGCTCGCGGTGGCCGATCGCGCGAGCCTTCGCGAGACACTCCTCGAAATGTCCGGTCGCGCTGTCATCCTCGCCGAGATACATGCAGATGTCGCCCAGGTGGCCAATGCTGATTGCCTCCTCCACGGGGACACCGAGCTCGCGAAACAGCGCAAGGGCTTCCTGCTCGTACTTGCGCGCGCTCTCGGCGTCGCCTTCGTGCAATCGCAGCTGGGCAAGCGTGGACAACGCGCCGGCGATGTCCCTCGGGTTGCCGAGACCCCGGCGCAAGGCAAGGCTTTCCTCGAGCATCCTGTGCGCCTCGGCGTGGTCGCTCTGGTCGTCGGCGAGAGCGCCGCCCACGTAGAGCGCATGGGCGCGCGCGAGCTCGGACGCCTGCACGGCTGGCAGCGCCAGTGCGGCACGGATGTATTTGCGCCCTTCGCTCGAATAGCCGCGCAGCTGCCGAAACCCCATCAGCGCAGCCTCGTACTTGATGATGAGAAACGGGTCCGCCCGTCCTTCGAGCGACAGGTTGATGCCCGCGCGCAGGTTGTCGAGGTCGGTTTCGGCGCGCCGGATCCACTCGGCCTGCTCCGGGCCCTTCACGCCGTCACGTATGGCCTTGGCAAAGACGAAGTAATGATCGCAGTGGCGCACCGCGATTTCCGCCGCGTCCTCGCGCTTGTTCAGGCACTCGCGGGCGAACTCGCGGATCGTCTCCAGCTGGCGGTAGCGCACCCCGACACCCACTTTCTCGGGCATCGCCAGCGATTTGTCGACGAGCGAGGACAGCAGCTCGGAAAGCTCTTCAGCAACGATCGGCTCGGTGCCGCAGACTTCCTTCGCCGCGGCGAGATCGAAGCCACCGGCGAAGACGGCGAGCCGTTCGAGCAGTCTCTTCTCGGTTTCCTGCAGCATGTCGTAGGACCACGCCACCAGCGCACGCAGGGTCTGCTGGCGCTCCAGCGCGACGCGACTGCCGCCGGTGAGCAGCTTGAACCGATCCTTCAGGCGGGCGTTGATGTCCTGCACGGACAGCGAGCGCATCCGGGCCGCGGCGAGCTCCATCGCGAGCGGTATGCCCTCCAGTCGGGCGCAGATCTCGGCGACCGCCGGCGCATCCCGCTCGGTGAGCGAGAAGCCCGGCTTCTGCAGCCTTGCGCGCTCCATGAACAATTGCACGGCCTCCGATCGCAGCAGGCTCTCTACCCCCGCATTGCGGTCAGGTAATGCCAGCGGAAACACGGCATAGGTGCGCTCCCCCGGGACATGCAGCGCTTCGCGACTCGTCGCGATGATCCGAATGTCGGACGTTTCCTGGAGCAACGTTCCGGCGAGGCTTGCGCATGCGCCGAGGAGATGCTCGCAGTTGTCGAAGATCAGGATCAGCTTCTGTTGCCTGAGGTGCGCGCAGAGCGTCTGGATCAGCGGTCTGCCGGCCTCCTCGCGCACGCCCAGGACCTGCGCGGCGGTATTGGGAACCAGTTCCGGATCGACGATCGGCGCCAGGTCCACGAACCAGACGCCGTCCGGAAACGCGTTCATCATGTCGGCACCGATCTGCATCGAGAGCCGGGTCTTGCCGAGGCCGCCCATGCCCAGCAGAGTCAGCAAGCGCGCGCCCTCGAGCAGTTTCTTGGCCTCGGCCAGCTCGCGCTCGCGGCCGATGAACGACGTGACGAGCTGCGGCAGGTTGTTCGGTGTCGCTTCCAGCGAGCGCAGCGCCGGAAACTCCTGCGGGAGCTCAGGATGCAGGACCTGGTAGATATGCTCCGGCGTCGCGAGGTCCTTCAGCCGGACGCGGCCAAGATCGCGCACGGAAACCCCCGCCGGCAGACGCTCGCCGATGCCATCGACCACGGCTCGGGAAAGCAACATCTGGCCCCCGTGGGCCGCGCTCATGATCTGCGCGGTGCGATTGACCGGAGTGCCGAAGTAATCATCGTCGCGCCGCTCGACGGCGCCCAGGTGCAGCCCGCAGCGCACCCGGAGCGCGATCCCGTTGGTCGCCGCGGGGTCGCCGAGCGAGCGCTGAAAGGCCAGCGTGGCGTCGAGCGCGTCCAGCGGGTCGTCGAAGGCGGCGCAGATGCCGTCGCCGGTCATCTTCGCGATGACGCCGCGGTTGCCCTCGACAGCCGCCCGCGCCAGCGCGTCGTGCCGGGCCAGCGCGAGCGCCATGCGCTCCCCTTCCTGCTCCCACAGACGGGTGCTCCCCTCGATGTCCGTGAACAGGATGGTGGTGACACTCGACGATATGTCCAAGCCCGGAATCCTCGGCATGACGGCGGTGCTGCACTCTACAGCCCTCGCCGGGCTATGCCAAATCGGGCCACGGGTGGCGCACGCCGCAGGGCGCCTGGGGTACGAAGCCCGGAGGCTTGCGCCGCCTGGGGCTTTGCAGACACTGACGCCACGGCCTCGCGCACATGGGTGTGGCGAGAGCTCGGCACCGGGCCTCATTTGGCGGCTGCGGGTGCCGCCCTGCGCGCATCGGCCGCGAGCGCGGCGACTGCGTTCCCGGTGAGCGTGCGCAGAAATGCGACGAGCGCCGCACGCTCCGCTGCACTCAAGTACAGCGGCATGAGGAGCGCGCTCTTCCCCGGGTTGTCGATGCCACCGCGATCGTAGAACTCGACCACGGCCTCGAGGCTCGGCAGTGACCCATCGTGCATGTACGGCGCGGTGAGCGCGACGTTGCGCAGCGAGGGCGTCTTGTACGCCCAGCGATCCTTCGGGTCGAGCGTGATCTCGTAGCGGCCGACGTCCTTCGCCGGCGGCTCGGAGAACGATTCGACCGTGCGGCGATCGAGCTCGGCAACGACACCGGGGGCGAGCTCGACGCGGGTGCGCTCGGGAAGGCCGAAGCTGCGCCGCCAGCCGATGCCGGTGTTGTGGAAGCCGTGGTCGGTGAACAGCGCGTCGCGCTCGCCGACGGAGTGACAGGCGATGCACCGGGCCTTGCCCGCGAAGAGCGCGAAGCCCTGCCTCTCGACTTCGCCCAGCGCGCCGGCCTCGCCGCCGAAGCGCCAGCGGTCGAAGCGCGAATCCCCCGCGATCAGCGTGCGCTCGTAGGCGGCCAGCGCCGGCGCCCAGGCGCGCGGCCGACGGACCGCGTCCGTCGAAGGCCGCCTCGAACAGTCCCCGGTAGTCGTCGAGCGCGGCGATGCGCTCGATCACATAGCCGATCGAAGGATTGCCCATCTCGTTGGCTGCGAGCAGCGGACCCCAGACCTGGTCCTCGAGCGCGATCTCGCGACCGTCGTGAAACAGGCGCTTCTGCCACGCGACGTTGAGCACGGTCGGCGCGTTGCGCCGCACGCTGCGCCCCTCGATGCCCACCGGGGTCGCGAGCTCGTGCGCGGTGAACCCCTGCTCCGGCACGTGGCACATCGCACAGGACATCGTGCGCGTTCGGCGAGAGGCGCCGGTCGAGGAAGAGCTTGCGGCCGAGCGCGACTTTCGCCGGCGTCACCGGGTTGTCGGCCGGCACCTCCATCGCCGGCAAGCCGAGCGCGGCGCCCGCGTCGTGCGTTGCCGCCAAGGCTCCGGAAGAAACGGGCGGCGCGGGCGCCTGACCGCAGCCGGCGAGCAAGACCAGCAGCCACAGCAGCGCGAGGCCGCGCATCAGCGCCGCGCGTCCTCCTCCATCACCAGGGTGCGGATGTCGTTGAGCATCGCCTCCGGATGGAGAAAGGCCGTCGAGTAGATCTCGCGCACCCGCCCGTCGCGGTCGACGAGGAAGAGCTTCAGCATGTGGCTGATGGTGCGCGTCGGGGCGGCCGCTTGCGCATCGCGCTCGACCTCGATCTCCTGGCCGAAGCCGTCGAGGATCGGCTGCAGCGCCTTGACCGAGCCGGTCGTGAGGAAGTGCCACGGCAGGGGTCCGCCGGCACGTGCGTGCCGGCCGCCGTAGGCCTGCATCGACGCGTGGGTGTCGTTGATCGGGTCGAAGGACAGGCTGACACGAATCGCCGCGCGCCCGTGCAGCGCGGGCTCCGCGAGGATGCGCTCGCGCAGCTCCACGCTCGGTTTCGAAGGCGAGCGCGCACCCGGTGGGCTCGGTGCAGTAGGTGTACATGAGCGAGAGCAGCGTGATCCGCCCGCGCGTGTACTCGGAGAGCCGGTGCCGCTTGCCGTCGCCGCCGATGCACCTCGCCGTCCGGCGCGCCCTGGATGACGGGCAGCGCGTAGCTGCCCGCCGGCGGCGGCGCGTAGTCCATCACCGGCCGCGCGGCGACCGGCCGGTGCTCGGCGCGGTGGCACGCCAGCGCGACGAGCAGCGTCGCGGCGAGTCGAGGGCCACCGCGAGCGCGCCAGCCACGCGCGCAGCGCGCTACGGACCCGCGCCGTTGCCGAGCCGCGCTTCGCGGCTAGCGTGAACTTCATGTGGTGCGCGCGGCCGAGCTTCTCCTTGGTGAAGTCCACCTCGAAGGCGGGCTTCAGCTCCTTGCCGTCCCAGTGGAAGGCGCGCAGGAACTGCTCGTTGTCCGTCGCCCTTCTTGTCCCAGTTGGCCAGCAGCGAGCGAGGTGATGTAGACGCGCTTGCCGTCCCAGCTCTGCGAGACCATGTTGACCTGCTTGCCGGTCTTCTTCGTGTAGGTCTCCTTCGGCGCCTCGGGGTTGCGAGAGATCGAAGTAGCGCGTCATGCCGTCCATGAAGGTGTTGACCCACAGGCCCTTGCCGTCGGCGGTGATGCGAGATGTCCACCGGCAGCGGAATCTTGGACGGGTCGCCGATCGTGGCCACGTCCTTCGCCTGCCACTCGCCCTTGCCGTCGGGCTTGATCAGCCAGAGCTTGGAGGTGAGCGCGCGTGGCCGTGATCGCCCAGTTGTCCTTCGGGTTCAGCGACCAGCGGATCTCGAGCGGCGCGCCCGGCACGCTGAAGACCTGCTTGCGGCTTCATCGCCTTCAGGTCCCAGGCGACCATGGTGGCGCCGAAGCGCTTCATCGCCTCGGCGTCCTTGACCATCTTGCCCAGGTCCATCATGTAGTTGTTCCAGCCGGTGAAGCTCGAGGTGAGCAGCACGTTCTTCGCCGGGTTGATGGCGAGGTCGTAGCCGTAGCCGTCGCCCTTCACGCCGCCGATCTCGCCGGTCGGCATGTCGTACTTCGCGACGAACTCGCCCTTGTTGTTGTAGACGCGCGATGCCGGTCGCGCCGCCGTGGTCCTTGGTGTTGGACAGCGCCTGGATCAGCATGCGGCCCGGCAGCGCGTAGAACGTGTGCGGCCCGACGAAGCCGGTCTTCTGCGGCAGATCGGCGATGGTCTTGCACGAGCTTCGGCTTCGCCGGGTCGGTGCCGACGTCGAAGACGTAGATCTTCGATGTCGTCGAGTCCGCCCGGCCCACAGGTAGCTTGCGATCGTCGGTGAAGCCCATGTGGTGGGCCTCGCCGCGACCGCCGCACCGACAGCGTGTGGACGACCTTGCCGTAGGTCTTCGACTTCGGGTTGGCGTCGATGGTGACCAGCTTGTCGGAGCCGTCGCCCACGCCCTCGACGCCGAGCGTCCAGACGTGGACGTAGTCCTCCTGGCCCTTGATCAGGCGCGTCATGTAGGGCGAGTTGCAGGTCTCGTCGGCGAAGGCCAGCCCCGCCCATGCAATCGCGACCGCAGCTGCCGCCAACGTGCACCCGCGCAGCGTAGAGCTCATGGCTACCTCCCTCGTGATGGAGCGGTGGAAAGCCCGCGACCGGTCATGCTATGACCCGGATCGACCCGGGTCAATGGGGTGCGCGGGCGCGGCTGGCCGGCGATCACCGGAACGCGCCGTTGCCGGCGCATCCGGTCACGACCAGGCAAGCGGCTCGGTACCCGAAGGCGGCCGGCAGCAGCGTCGGCGGGCGCGCCGTGTGCGCGGCGGTCGCGACCAGCCTGCCCAGCCTGCACGTCGGCCACTTTCAATGCAGATAGATGTAAAGGCCCATGATTGGTGTGGTTTGGTCGAACCGTATCGGGGCGTCGAAAATGCGCACGTTGGTGAAGCCGGCCTCGCCGGCCAGACGGCGGATGTAGGCTTCGGAATGGGCGTAGCGCAGGCTGGGTAGCAGTTGGATGTCCCGACCTACCCTGGCCAGTTCAACCGTAAAGGCCAGACATCCACCCGGTTCAAGAATCCGTCGTGCCGATCGAAAGACGGTGGCCAGGTCGCCGACATAGATGAACACATCGGCTGCCAATATCAGATCCGTCCGCAATGCGGTCGCGGCGAGAAACTCGCCGAGGTCGGCATGGATGAGTTCGCGATATGCCCCGAGCTTGCGCGCCTGTTCCAGCATGGCGCTGGAAACATCGACGCCATCGATGGTATCCGCTTGCGGTGCAATGAGCGGTCCGCACAACCCCGTGCCGCAGCCGAGGTCGAGTACATGTCGGTATCGCTTTCCCGTGTCGAGGAGGGGTTTCAACAGCACCTCGAATCCGCGATATCCCAGCTTTTCCACGAGATGGGATTGGAAGTCGGCGGCGTAGTCGTCGAATAACGTTTCGACATAGCGTCGGGGTGGATTTGTCGGCGTATTTCCATCGCGCACCGAGGCCAGGTAGAAGTCGTTCAATTCCGGATCGCCGCCAAGCGCGAGGGCCTTTTCGAAACAGCCGGCGGCTTCCTCGAGTTGGTGCAGTTCGCGCATCAGGCTGCCGCGCTCGCTCCAGGCCGGCGCGCAGCCCGGATCTTCCTGCAAGGCCCGATCGAAGGCCTGCAGGGCGTCTTTCACGTTGCCAAGTCGTAGAGAGACCTGGCCCAGGCTCAACCAGAGACGTGCTTGCTGCGGTGATAGTGCAAGTGCCTTTTCCAAGGCTTCCGTCGCAGCCTGCCATTGTCCTATGGCTTCATTGGCAAGACCCAGGCAAGCCCATGCCTCGGCAAGGGAAGGATCCGCAGTCGTTGCCTGACACAGGACGGAAACCGCCGCTTCCCACTGGCGGAGGTGAAAGAGGGTAACGCCAAGATTGCCGAGCACCGAAGGTCGGCCTGGAGTGAGTGCCTGACACCTCTCGAAGCAGATGCGGGCCGGCTCGAGCCGGCCGTTTTCGAAATGTTCGATGCCCTCGAAGAACAGGGCACGCGACTGCGCAACCTGCTCCTCGGTCGGATTTGCGTGAACAGTCACGTATCGGTCGCCGGAGGTTGGCAGTTGCAATCGTAGATGGCTGGTCTCATCGGCACTGTTGCCGCACTTTGCCACCGATGTCCGGCGCTACGCCAGCAGCAAGCCGCGCGCCCTCGAGCGCGAAACGCGCGAGCCCGCTCACCAGCAGCGCGACGGCCACCGACAGCGACACCGAGAACAGCGCCTCGCGCCGGCCGATCGTCTTCAGCATCACGGCGAAGGTCGAGATGCAGGGCACGTAGAAGGTCAGGAACAGCAGGAAGGTCATGATCTGCACCGGGTCGAGGTAGTGGCCGACCTCGAAGCTGCCGAGCGCCTGGTAGATCATCAGCAGCGACAGTTCCTTGCGCAGCACGCCGAACAGGATGGGCACGCCGAGCACCACGGGCAGCCCCAGCCACCAGTAGGTGATCGGCGAGAACAGCGCGTTGATGTAGCGGTCGGCGCCGACATGCGCGAGCAGCGCCAGCACCACGCTGCCGCCGACCAGCAGCGGCGTGACGATGGTCAGGATGTCGCGGGTGCGCTCCCACGTCTCGCGCAGCATGGGCACGCCAGCGCGGCAGCGCGTAGGGCGGAATCTCCTGCACCTGGCCCGGGCCGCCGCGCGGATAGCGGCGCCGCAGCACCTGTCCGAGCACCGCGATCACCACCATGGTGAGCAGGAAGATCGCGAACACGCCCAGCCCGCCCAGGTACTTGCCGGCCAGGGCGAGGATGATCGCCGAGCGCGCCGAGCAGGGCACGAAGGTCACCAGCAGCGAGGCCATCACGCGCTCGCGGCCCGTCGTCGTGCTGCCGATGGCGGAAATCGCCGGCACGTTGCAGCCCAGCCCGAGCAGGAACGGCACCGCGACGCCGCCGTGCAGTCCGATGCGGTGAAACCTGCGGTCGACGGCGAAGGCGATGCGCGCCATGACGCCGGCCTCTTCCAGCGCCACCAGCAGCAGCACCAGCGGGATCATGTACGGCACCACGATGCCGACGAGTCCGATCAGGCCGTCCACCACCGCGCGGCCGACGACGCCGGCGGTGGACTCCGGCTGCCACGCGTGCCGCCCACGTCGACCAGGCGCGCCGAAGTCTCGCTGTCGATCCAGCCGCTGACGTAGAACACGACGAACAGCACCGGCGGCGAACACGGCCAGGCTGCCGATGAAGCCCCAGCGCGGACTCAGGAACAGCTCGTCGAGCCAGTAGCGCCAGCCGCGGCCTTCGTGCGGCGCGCCGAGCCGGGTCGCGGCCTCGAACAGCGTGGCGGCGCGGTGATGGCGGTCGGCGTGCAGTTCGTCCGCCAGCGGCCGCGGCAACGCCTTCGCCGGCGCTCGCGAGCAGCTGCTGCACTTCCGGCAGGTATCCGGGAAAGTGCTGCTGCATTTCGTCGAGAAAATACGGGTCGCCCTCGGCGATCTGCGTCACCAGCAAGGGCGGCGGCACGCGGAAGGCCTGCTGGATCTCCGGCGCGCTCAACAGCGACGCGAGCGGCTCGAGCGCGGCGGTGATGTGCTCGCTCGGCGGTTGCGGCATGCGGGCGCATGCCTTCGCGCACGGCGTGCACCGCCGCGCGGAACAACTCGGCGATGCCGTGCCCCATGATCGCGGCGGTGGGCACGACGGGCACGCCCAGCCGTGCGCGCAGCTCCCGGGCGTTGACGTAGATGCCGCGCTCGTCGGCCTCGTCCATCTTGTTGAGCGCGATCACCAGCGGGCGGCCGAATTGTCGCGAGCTTCAAGCGTCAGCTCCAGATGATGCTCGAGCGCCGTGGCGTCGAGCACCTGCACGATGACGTCCGGCGGCGCAAACGGCGCCGGCGGGCCGTCCGGCTCGTGCAGCGATACGGGCGGGCGCTCGTCGCCCCACAGCAGGTACTTCAGCGCCGCGCGGTCGTCCGACTCGAGATGGTGCGGCGAGCGGATGCTCGGCAGATCGATCACGCGCGCCTCGTCGAGGCCGATCTGCACGGCGCATTCGTCGTAGGCGCGGTGCGTGCCGGCCAGCGCGCCGCTCTGCACCGACGTGCTCGCGACCGCGGCGAAGAACGTGCTCTTGCCGCTGTTGGGCAAGCCGACGAGCGCGATGCGCAGAGCCGCCGCTTGCCGCGGAACAGCGGTTCGCGCAGCGGCAGCGTGACGACGGAAGGTGGCATTGCCTTTATCGCGGCCTTGGAAACCGGTATTCGTTTTGGCACGAGGCGATCACGCAGGGTCCAGCCATGCGCCGCGGCGCCCCGAGCGCGAACAATACCATCGCGCGGAATGCCACGACGGTCCCATGAGCCCGCCGGGCCGCCCCAGGCGAAGGAGCCGGCCCGCCGGGCCGCCCCAAGGGCGAATACCGGAGCGCGCAGCGCGAAGGTAATCCAGTGAGCGCGAAGGGCCGCCCCGAGCGCGAATACCGGAGCGCGAAGCCCGACGGCACTCCTGTGAGCGCTTCTGCTGGCCCGCGGACCGGCCGAGGCCCGCCCCCGTTCACCCGGAAATCGTTGATCCACCTTATACTTCCGGCACCAATTGCCGTGCGCGCCGATGCGTTCGGCGCCGGAAAATTTCCCGACTGGAGCCTTGCAGGATGTGTGGCATCGCCGGCTGGTACCGAAGAGGCAATCGGCCGGTCGCGCGCGAGACCATCGGCCTGCAATGTGACCGAATCCGTCCATCGCGGACCCGACGACAGCGGGCACCTGGTGGACGGGGATTTCGGCTTCGGCATGCGCCGCCTTTCCATCATCGACATCGCTGGCGGTCATCAGCCGATGACGACGCCGGACGGACGTCATTCGATCGTCTTCAACGGCGAGATCTGCAATCACCTCGACCTGCGCGCAGAACTGAGCGGCGCCGGTTTCCGCTTCAGGACGCGCAGCGACACCGAGACGCTGCTCGCCAGTTTCGTCCACTGGGGCGACGATGCCTGGCTGCGGCTCGAGGGCATGTACGCCGTCGCGGTCTGGGACCGGGTCGCGCGCAGCCTGACGCTGGCGCGCGACCCGCTCGGCATCAAGCCGCTGTATCTCACGCAGCAGCACGACGGCATCGCATTTGCCTCCGAGATCAGGGCGCTGCGCGTGCTCCCCGGTCATGATTTCGATGTCGACGAGCGCGCCGTCCACGACTTCTTGAGCTTCGGCCACGTGCAGAAGCCGCGCTCGATCTTCGCGCAGGTGCAAAGCCTCGAGCCCGGACACGTTCTGCATGTCGGCCCGACCGGGCCAGCGGCAGTTCATGCGTTCTGGCGGCCGCGATTCCGGGTCCGGGAGGGCTTGTCCGAGGACGACTGGATAGAGGAGACGCGCGCGCGCGTGCTGCGCACCGTCGAGCAGCACATGCTCGCGGATGTGCCGGTCGGCGTGTTCCTGTCCGGCGGTGTCGACTCCGGCGCCGTGACGGCGGCGATGACGCGAGCCACGCGGCACCGGATCAAGGCGTTCACGATCGGCTTTCCGCAATCGGCGATCGACGAAACGGCCGCGGCGCGACGGATCGCGCGAGCACCTGGGATGCGAACACATCGTGCTGCCGATGCAACCGGTCGCGCGCGGCGGAGCTGTTTCCGGCTGTGCAGAGCGCGTTCGACGAGCCGTGCGCGGCCACCGCGGCGGTGCCGATCTGGTACCTGTCCCGACTGGCCGCCGAGCACGTGAAGGTCGTGCTGTGCGGCGAAGGCGGTGACGAGCTTTTTGCCGGCTACAAGCGCCAGCGCACGGCGCAGCTCATGCAGCGCTGGCGTCCGTTCCTGAGGGCGATGGGCCCGGCGGTGCGGGTCATCGACCGCCTGCCGCGCTCGTCGTGGAGGTCATGGAACTACCTGCTGCAGAACGTGCGGCGCTTCCGCGACGCGGCACTGCTCGACAGCGGCTTCCAGCGTTTTTTCGCGGGCACGCAGATCACCTCGCCGGCGCTGCGCGCGCGCATCTACCATCCGGAATTCTGGCGCCGCCAGGACGGGCCCGATGCGTTCGCCAGGCTCGAGGACGAGTATTTCAGCGAGCCCGGAAGCGAGAGCGCTCGCGCCGCTGCAGCAGTTCCTGCTCGCCGATCTCACGGTCCACATGCCGGGCTCGCTGCTGAACCGGCTCGACCGCGCCAGCATGGCGCATTCGCTCGAGGCCCGCGTGCCCTTCCTGGCGCACCCGTTCGTCGACTGGAGCCTGACCATGCCGCTCGGCATGAAGCTGAAGGGCAAGGTCGGCAAGTATGCGCTGCGCAAGGCGGTCGAGCCGTGGCTGCCGGCGGGCGCTCTCGACCGGCGCAAGCTGGGTTTCCAGCTGCCGTTCGCGGAATGGTTTCGCGGCGACTTCAGCGACTTCGCGCGCGACACTTGGCACGAGAGCGGGGCCGATCACGCGGGATATCTCGAGGCACCGGAAGTCGATGCCATCTGCAACGAGCATCGCGCCGGCCAGGCCAATCACGGACGCATCCTCTATGCCATCACCATGTTCAGCTGCTGGTGGCAGGAGCAGAAGCAGGCGGGGGCAGAAGCGGGCGCGGTGACGGCGTGACGTTCGCCTGGACACATCAATCATGCTGATCGACCTGCGGGAACAGCGCGACGCGCCGACGTGGCCAAGCGATGTGTGCATCGTCGGCGCTGGTGTGGCCGGCCTCGCGCTGGCGCGCCGGCTGGCCGGACTCGGGCACACCGTATGCGTGCTCGAAAGCGGCGGCCTCGACTTCGAACAGCCGACGCAGGACCTGTATCGCGGCGCCAACGTCGGCATGACCTATTACGACCTGGACCAGTCGCGGCTGCGCTTCTTCGGCGGCACGCTGGGCATCTGGGGCGGACGCTGCTCGCTGCTCGACCCCATCGATTTCGAGCGCCGCGACTGGGTACCGCACAGCGGCTGGCCGATCGGCCGCGCGGATCTCGATCCGTACTACCGCGCCGCGCACGCGCAATTCGAGCTCGGCGAGTTCAACTACGAGCACGATGTCTGGTCGGCTCTCGGTGTTGCCGCCGCTGGCCTTCGATCCGGATCGGCTCACCGCGCGGCTGTGGCGCTTCGACGAGGAGAGCGAGCGCTTCGGCGTTGCGCGCTCCAAGGACCTGCTCGATGCGCCCAACGTGCGCATCGTGCTGCACGCCAATGCCGTGCACCTGCAGGCCGGCCCCGAGGCACCCACGATCCGGCATGTCGTGGTGCGTCCGCTCGGCGGCGAGGCACGGGAAGTGAAGGCGCGGCACTACGTGCTCGCCTGCGGCGCCATCGAGAACGCCCGGCTGCTGCTCGCATCGAACGACGTGGAAGCGGCAGGCATCGGCAACCGCCAGGATCAGGTCGGCCGCTATTTCATGGAGCACCCCTGCGGCAGGATCGGGCGGGTGCATACGGACGCACCCCTTCGCGACTGTGGGATGCCTTCCAGAAGCGTTACCTGCCGTCCGGGCCTCCGCTTGCCCCGGTGCTGCGGATGGGCGACGCCACGCAACGCGCGGCCCGCGCCCTCAACAGCGTCGTCACCTTCAAGCTGCAACGCTCCCCGGGCCTCGGCGTGCCATTCGGCAACACGATCTACCAGAACCTGAAGCACGGGATCGCGCCGAACCGACGCGGGCGCGCGCTGGATCACGCATACCGCGCCGTGCGCGGCTGGTTTCATCGCGAGTTGCGGAGAGCGTTCGAGCGGATGCGCGCCCGCAGGGGCGCGAGCGGGCTCTACCTGATCGTGCGCGGGGAGCAGGCGCCGAATCCGGACAGCCGCGTGCGCCTCTCCCGCGAGCGCGATGCGTTGGGCAATCCGCGCGCCGACCTCGATTGGCAACTGAGCGAGGCCGACAAGCACAGCGCGCGCGTGTTCGCGCAGACCTTCGATGCCGAGCTGCGGCGGCTGGGCATCGGCACGCTGGAGCCGAGCGAGTGGCTGGCGAGCCCCGAAGTGCAGTGGCCGGTGGATCCGACCGTCGGCAACCACCCGATCGGCGGCTATCACCACATGGGCACGACGCGCATGAGCGCCGACCCGGCCCATGGCGTGGTCGACCGCCGACTGCAATGTGTTCGGTTACGACAACCTGTTCATCGCGGGCAGCTCCGTGTTCAGCACCAGCGGCTGGTCCAATCCGACGCTGACCATCGTCGCCCTGGCGCTGCGGCTTGCCGATCACCTCGATGCCAGGCTCAAGACTGCTCCCGCCTAGGAAGCCCCTGCTGCAGGGGCGACCGGCCACAATCCGGCGCCGGTCGGCGCTCTAGGTGCACTGGCCGATGGCATTCCCGAAAGCGGGATCAGGACCAGCCGGACATCCTGTAAGAGTTGGACTCGTCGCGGTCCCACGCGCGTTGCCGCCGCTCGAGATCGGAGAGATCGACGGCGCGACCCAGGTATCGCTCCCGTGCGGCGGTCTGCCAATCGCCGCGGCGGTCGCGCCATGCCGGCGCGGCAACCCCTGTGCGCTCGCGTGCGGCGGCGAACGCGCGCCTCGCGCGTCGGACGATGCCAGCCACCGCGGTCGCGAGCGATGCCGCGACAACGCCCCATTGGCCCGGGCTCGGCATTGCCGCCGTGTCCGAAATTGCATTCACTCTTGGGGTCATGATTTTCTCCTTCCACGTTTCAATGAGGTCTCGAGCCAGCGCACGTATCGATCGTCGGCCCGGCGGCAATGGTCGGAGTCGCCGCGGGCATCGCCTTGGTCACGACGCCTTCCGCCGTGGATGGCGTTGGCGCGCCGAGCCATTCGCCACCCATCAATGCGAGCGCCACCGAGAAACCGACGATGGTGCCCAGGGTCACGATCCCGTCCACCAACCCGTAGCGCGAGCCCCAGCGGCGTCGATACGCGCGCGCCGCGGATCGCCCCGGCACCGCGACCCCGACCGCCGGGTCCGTGCGGGCGATCGGCGGCACCGTGACGGCCGCACGCAACACAGGTTGCGAAGCGCGTTGCACGCGGCTCGGCTTCCTGTTGCCAGGTGCCCGGTCCGGTGCTTCAATTGCCAGTTCCGTTGTCATGTTTCGGCCTCCTCGACACCTTCACCGCATGGTTGCAGTCTATGCAGGGCACCGGGGCGCGACAAGCGATTTGTTTTCGTGCAATATGTGAGCCACATTCACATTACGACCGATGGCCACCCGACTTCCTCCGATGCAGGCGCTGCGCGCGTTCGAGGCGACGGCGCGCGAGCGCAGCCTGACCAAGGCCGCCGCCGCGCTGCACGTGACACACGGCGCGATCAGCCATCAGATCAAGTCGCTCGAGGCTGATCTCGGCGTGCGCCTCGTCGAGCGCGCGGGTCGCGGCATCCGCCTGACCGACGAGGGCGAGCGCTTCGCGGCGCGCGTGCGCACGGCGTTCGGGGAGTTGATGGCTGCCGTGCAGGAAATCACGATGCGCGCCAACCCGCGACTGCTGCGAGTGAGCGTCCTGCCGTCCTTTGCCACCCGCTGGCTGCTGCCGCGCATCGGGCGTTTTGCCGCGGCACACCCGGACATCGATCTCGAAGTCAGCGCCAACATGGCCGACGTCGATTTCCAGCGGGACGACGCCGACGTCGCAATCCGCTATGGATTCGGGCAGTGGGCAGGCGTGCGGATCGAGCACCTGCTCGACGACTCGTTCTTCCCGGTGTGCAGCCCGCGCATCGCGGGCGGAGTGCCGAAGCGTCCCGCCGACCTCGCGCGCCACCCGCTGCTGCGTTCCGACAATGAACCGTGGAAGCCGTGGTTCGAGGCGGCCGGCCTCGATTGGCCGGAACCGAACCGTGGTCCGATCTTCAACGACTCGTCGCACATGATGCAGGCAGCAGCCGAAGGTGAAGGCATTGCGCTAGGCCGCGCCACGCTGCTCGGTAACGACGAACGCAACGGCGTGCTGATTCGACCTTTCGCGATTGAAGTGCCCGCGCCGCGCCGGTTCTACCTCGTCTATCCGCCGCGCAATGCGGATTTGCCGAAGCTCGCCACGTTCCGCGCGTGGCTGCAAGCGGAGATTGCGGCGGCCAGAGGGCGGACGTTGCGGCGCGGCGCGCAACGGCTCTCCCCCCGCCATTGCGGAAGCCGCCTGCGCGCGGCCGCGAGCGGCGCTGACGAACCGCCGGATTCAGCAGGCACCCGCTTGCCGCGAGCTTCGCTGTGCGCTCGCCGCCAGCGTGGTCGACGCGGGGCCTTCGGTGAGGGCGGAGGCAGCCAGTACGGCCAGCGAGGCGGCGAAGATCGATAGAATGATCGAGAAGACGACGTCGTCGATGGTGATCCTGGACGGTTTGCGGCTCCGGTCTTCGGTTGGCATTGCGGGCTCCATGGTGGGTGATGAAGACTGCGATGCCAATGTCCTCCTCCCGCGTCCTCCTCGTCCTTTAGTCCGGCTGAATCGTTGCCGCAGCGTGCCTGAAAAGTTCTGAAGACATGCGGTCAGCACGATTGCCCGCGGCGGGAATAGACTATCGCGCACCGAAAAAGATCAGAATCCTGTCGATGACCGTGAACCCACTCGCTCCCGGCTACCGTTTCGGCCGCTTCCTGCTGCAGCCTGCCGCCCAGCGCCTGCTCGTCGACGGCAAGGCCGCGACCCTGGGCCCGCGCGCCTTCGATCTGCTGGTGGCGCTGGTCGAGCGCGCCGGGCAGCTGGTGTCGAAGACCGAGCTCCTCGACCGGGTCTGGCCGGGGCTCGTGGTCGAGGAGAACAATCTTCAGGTCCAGGTTTCGGCCTTGCGCAAGATCCTGGGACCGGACGCGATCGCCACCATCCCCGGAAGGGGCTACCGCTTCACGCTGCAGCCCGAGAATGCGGGTTTGCCACAGCATGCGCCTGCCGCGGCAACGCCGCCCGCCCCGTCCGACACGGAAGCGCCGTCGATCGCGGTGCTGCCGTTCGTCAACATCAGCGACGACGCCGCGAACGAGTACTTCGCCGACGGCCTCTCGGAGGAGCTGCTCAACGTCCTGTCGAAGATCCGCGGACTGCGCGTGGCGTCCCGGATGTCGGCGTTCAGCTTCAAAGGTGCCCAGGTCGACATCCCGACGGTGGCCAGGAAGCTCAACGTGGCCACGATCCTCGAAGGCAGCGTGCGCAAGGCGGGCTCGCGGGTGCGCATCACCGCGCAGCTCGTTCACGTCGCCACCGACTCGCACCTGTGGTCGCAGACCTACGACCGCGAGCTGGAAGACATCTTCGCCGTGCAGGACGACATCGCCCACGCCGTGGTCACGGAAATGCGCGCCGCCCTGCTGAGCGAGCGCTCGACTCGCCGGGCAGCGCACAGGTGACGACGGAAGTGCAGGAAGCGGCGAAAGGGCGCAGCAGACAACGCGGAGGCGTACCGGCTCTTCCTGCAGGGATCGTTCTTCATGAATCGGTACAACGAAGAGGACATGGCGAAGGCGATCGGCTATTTCCGGCGCGCGCTGGACCTCGATCCGGAATACGCGTTGGCGTGGGCCGTCGCTTTCGTTCTGCCATCTGACCCAGGGCGTCAATGGCTGGGTGCCGGTCGCCGAGGGCGCGGAACGCGCGAGGGACGCGGCGAGGCGAGCGCTCGAGGTCGAACCGGGTATTGCGGCGGGTCATTGGGCGCTGGGCAGCGTGCACATGTACTACGACTGGGACTGGAAGGCAGCGGAGTCGTGCATGCGGCGCGCGTTGCGGCTCGCGCCGGAGGACTCGCTGCTCAACGTGCGTGCCGCCACATTGTTGCTGAACCTCGGACAAATCGACGAAGCGGGCTTACTGGTGCAAAGAGCGCTGGCGCTCGATCCGCTGAATGCCGCGGCCCACGTCATGTCCGGCTGGCTGCTCAGCCTCGCCGGCCGTCTGGCCGAGGCCGAGAGGGCGTGCCGAACGGCCCTCGAGCTCGGTCCGAATCGCGCGAAGATTCATTTCCGCCTGTGTGATCTCCACCTGCTGCAGGGACGAGCCGCGGACGCGTTGCAGGAGGCCGAGCGCGAAGTGGAAGCACCCTTTCGCCTGCTCGGGATCGCGCTGGCGGAACGTGCGCTGGGGCACACCGCGGCGTCGGATGCGGCGCTCGATGAGCTGATCCGGGAGCATGGCGAGGCGGCCGCCTATCAGATCGCGCAGCTGCACGCGATGCGCGGCGATGCCGAACGCGCCTTCGATTGGCTCGAGCGCGCGTTCCGGCAACGCGACGCGGGGCTCACGTCGATGCAGGTCGACCGCCTCCTGCGTGGCCTGCACGACGATCCGCGGTGGCGCCGGTTGCTCGAGACGATGGGCTTCGGGGAATGAAGGCAATGGGCCGCGAGTCCACACGGGTTCGCGGCCCCCTTGCTCGGCTCGGGTCGAGCGTATTGCGCTAGTTCGCCGTCACCTTGAACGTGCCGTCCTTCTTGACGTCGAGCGCCGCGTAGAGGAAGCCTACGTTGTAGCCCGCTGCCTTCAGCTTGTGGTAGGCCATCTCCGCGCGGACGCCGGTCGAGCAGTGGGTGATGATCCGCTTGGTCTTCGGCACTTCACCGATGCGGGCCTGCAGATCCTCGTCCGGAATCAGCAGCGCGCCCTTGATCATGCCGGCGTTCGCCTCGCCGGAATTGCGCACGTCGAGGATGAGGACGTCGGCCGGCGTCGCCTTGGCGAGCGTGACGAACTCGTCGTTGGGAATCGAGCCGGGACGCGGCTTCGGTGCGTAGGCCACCTGCGTGGGCAGCGCGCCCGTCGCCACGGCATTCTTCGCGTCCTTCCAGGCGTCGATGCCGCCGCTGATGATCGTGACGTTCGGCTGGCCCGATTCCTTGATCACGCGCGCGACGTCCAGTGCCGACCTGCCGCCATCGCTGTCGTACACGATGATCGGCGCTTTCAGCTTCGGTGTCGGGAAAGCCCGCGACTGCGGCGCGCACCTTGGACGGCGGTACGGAGACTGCGCCGGGGATTGCGCCTTCGGCGGCGGTCGAAGCCGGCCGCGCATCGACCAGCACGTGCGGGATCTGCTTGTCGATCCAGGCTTCCTTCAGGTGC
This sequence comes from uncultured beta proteobacterium, assembly GCA_963823215.1. GTDB lineage: Bacteria > Pseudomonadota > Gammaproteobacteria > Burkholderiales > Casimicrobiaceae > CAIWHR01. Next base: position 47,566 of record CAWGKT010000002.1, on the reverse strand, counting down.
GGCGCGGCGATCACGCCGATGTTCTTCTCCAGCCACTCGGGATAGCCCTCGCGGTAGACCTTGACGTTGGTGTACCCGAGCGCCTCGGCCTTCTGCAGCGAGTTCGGGCTCATCATGCAGGTGACGCCCTGGCAGAAGAAAATCGTGAACCGGCTCTTGTCCTTGGGCAGCCGGTCGACGAACTTGTCCCAGGCCGGGTAGGGCAGGTTGATCGCCGTCGGGATCGTGCCTTCCTGCACGCGCGGCAGCGGCCGCGAGTCGATCAGCGTGTACTTGCCCTGCTCCGGACCCAGCGCGACCAGCCGCTCGATCTCGGCGTAGTTGGAGAGCTTTTCCGGGGCGATCTTGATCGGGCCCTTGAACGAGATCTGCGTGGCGAGCTTCGCGCCATCCTTCTCGACGTAGTCGATGCGCGCCTCGCGGTTCTTCGCAATGTCGCGCAACGCCTCGCCGGGCTTGGCCACGCCGGCGTCGACGACCTTGATCGTCTTCGGGTCGAAGCGCACGATTTCCGTGTGCGCGTCGATCTTGAGCTGGATCGACTGGCTCTTGAACGCGACGTTTTCGAAGACGCCCTGGAGGGCGTTGGGCTGCGCCTTGTGGCAGTTCGTGCAGACCTGCGGGATCACGGGCTTCGCCGCAGGCGCGGGCGCCTGCGCGAGCGCGGGGCCTACGCCGAGCGCTACAAGCGCCGAGGCCAGTATCGTGGTGCGACTCATGATCGTCTCCTTGCGACGTTGAAGAAATCAGTTGGCGATGGCCTGCACGATGTGACTCGCCTGTCCGGCGGCAACCATCACCCAACGGAGCGTGAATGCTCCTATCAGGACCATGGCGTCCGGGATCGCGGTATGCGGTATCACGTGCGCCAACTCGCCGCCGTGAATCACGAAGGGGAGCACCAAGCCGACGCCGACGATGAGGCCCCAGAACGACACGGCGTAGGGCCCGGTTTGGAGCAGCGCCGCCGCCGCGGCGTGCGAAGCCGACGAAGTCTGCAAATTGACGAGCAGGAGAGCAAGGAGCAGCAACTCGACGGCAATGAACACCAGGTGATAACGGATCAATGCATCATCCGCGTGCCGCTCCGGCAGTTCCGGGCCCAGCGGCTGGCACATGGCGGCGAGCGCACCGCCGACCAGTCCCTGCGGGGCGCGACGTTCGGCGCGGGCGATGTTCATCACGTGCAGCATGGCCGCACCCGCGGACAGGCCCGAGAACAGGAAAAGCGGACCAAGCAGACCTGTGTTCCAGAGCGGACGTGCGGCCATGGTGTCGAGCAGAATCCCCGTGTAGATGCCGAGAGCAATACCCAGGACGATGTTCGCCCAACCCAGCATGCGCATCGCGTACGGCCGCTCGACGATGCTCGACCAGCGCCGGAGAGCCGGCACGTTATGTCCCAGCCATGGCCACGCTTCGGGCAGCCGGACGAGGGCGGAGGCAAGCAGAGCGCAGTAGACGATAATGAGCACCCACGAGCCCCACGACATCGGCGAGGCGATCTGGAACGTCACATAGACCCGCCAAATGTACAGTTTGTGCGCGAGGTCGAGGAAGAGCGCGCCCATGCCGATGTTCATGAGCGCGAAGCCGAGCAGTGGCGCGTGCATCGAGAAGAAGCGTCGGGTGTCTTCGCCCCGCGCCGTTCTGAGCATCGCGACGCCACCTAGGATCATCAGGCCGGCGACAATGCCGCCGAGGAACAGGTAGACCGGGATCTCCCAGCTCCAGACGGCGAGATGGGGATCCACCAGCGGGTTGTGGCGGGTGGTGGTGATCTCGAGCATGGCCGTCATCCCTTACGTGAGGTAGAACACGCGCGGCTTCGTGCCGGCTTCGGGCAGCAGCGTGTGCCATTTGCGTGTGCGCAGCAGCTCGTTGACTTTGCTCTTCGGGTCGTCCAGGTCGCCGAAGTGCATGCAGCGCGTCGGGCAGACCGACACGCAGGCCGGGTCCTTGCCGTCGCTGGTGCGGTGGTGGCAGAACGTGCACTTGTCGACGTAACCATCGGGGTGGACGTAACGCGCGTCGTACGGGCACGCCGAGATGCAGGCCTTGCAGCCGATGCACTTGTTCGCAGTGACCAGCACGACCTTGCCCAGCGGCTCGACGTGGCTCGCGCCCGTCGGGCAGCAGGACACGCAGGGCGGGTTGTCGCAGTGGTTGCAGCGCTCCGAGCGGATCTCCAGCGAGAGGTGGGGAAACTCGCCGCGCACCTCGGTCGTGATCCAGTCGCGGCAGTAGCCGTGCGGGACGCCGTTCTCCGTCTGGCAGGCAACGACGCAGTCCATGCACCCGACGCATTTGCGCGTGTCGATGACCATTCCGAATCTGGACATCTCACGCCTCCTTCACGAAGGTCACGAAATTGCTGTGGATGCTGGTGCCGCCCATCAGCGGATCCGTGACGTACTTCGTCGTGAGCTGCGCGGCGTTGGCTCCCTTCAGGTACGCGCTCTTCAGCATCCTGCTGGTGTGGCCGAAGCCGTAGACCAGGTAGACGCAGTCCGGACGTATCCGCTGTGTCGCCTTGACCCGGACGCGGTTGCTGACCACGCCGTCCTGGTTCCTGAGCTTGACGTAATCGCCGGACTTGAGCCCCGCGGTCGCCGCCGTCGTCCCGTTCACCCACACCTCGTTCTCGGGCATCAGGTCGTGCAGATACGGATTGGTCTGCGTGCGGCTGAACGTGTGCACCGGCGCGCGCCCGGTGACGAGCCGGAAGTGGCCCTCCGGTGCCGCCTCCGGCGCCTTGTACTTCGGCACCGGGTCGAAGCCCGCCTTGGCGAGCTGATCGGACCAGAACTCGACTTTCTTCGACGGTGTGTCGAACTCGAGCTGGAGGCCGTCCTCGACGGTGGTCGGCTGCGCGGCGCCCATGATCACGCCGTCGCGCTTGAAGTCCGCCCAGCGGTAGCCGGACTTCTCGATGCGAAATGCGAGGTACTCCTCGATGATCCTTGAACGGCATGCAGTCGCCGATGCCGAGCTTGTTCGCGAGCTCTTTCGCGATCCACCAGCCCGGCTTCTGCTCGTGCGGCGCGGCGACGACCGGCTGGCGCAGCGACGTCCATCCGGTGCGGCCGAAGCCGACCAGAAGCTCGTCGTGGCGCTCGAGGAACGTGGACTCCGGCAGCACGACGTCGGCGTAGCCGGCGATCTCGCTTCCTATCGTGTCGACGACGACCAGCAGGTCGAGATTGTCGATCGCCTTCAGCGTCTCGCTCGTGTTCGGCAGCGCGTAGAGGATGTTCGACGAGTAGACGAACCAGCCCTTGATCGGATACGGCTTGCTGGTAAGCGTCGCGTCGCGGATGCTGGTCGTGATCCCTTCGTCGGCGAACGGGTAGCGCGCGCCGTCCGAGCCATCCGCCTTCGGCTTGTCCGACTTCGGATACGGAGGCAGCGGATAGGGCGCGATCTTCATGCCGGCCGCCAGGAAGAGCCCGCCCTTGCGGCCCCAGTTGCCGAGCAGCGCGGACAGCAGCGCGATGGCGCGGCTCCTTTGCGTGTCGTCGCCGTTCCAGTTCACGCGCCGGCCGGGGTGCACGATCGTCGCTGGCCGATGGCTCGCGAATTCGCGCGCGGTAACGCGGATCAGGTTCGCGTCGATGCCGGTTTCCGTCGCCGCCCATTCGGGGGTGTACGCCTTGATCTCGGCGGCGAACTTGTCGAAGCCGTGGCCGTATTTCGCGACGAACGCCTGGTCGTAGCGGCCCTCGATCACCAGCACGTTCATCCACGCGAGCAGCAGCGCGAGATCGGTGCCCGGCTTGATCGGCAGCCAGTGCTTGGCCTTGCTGGCCGCTACCGAGAAGCGCGGATCGACGACGATGATCGGAATGCGCCGTTCGACCGCCTTGGCGAATTCCTGCACCTGCGAGTTGTGCATGTTCTCGCCGAGGTGCGACCCGATCAGGACCAGGCAGTCGGTGTTCTCGATGTCGGTGGGCTCGGGTGAGCCCAGGCCGGCGCCGAACGTCAGCGCAAAGCCGACGTCGCGGGGGCCGCGGCATTGCGCGAACGACGGTCCGGCGAAATTGATCGCGCCCCAGCTCTTCAGCACGTGCTGGAAGAAGCGCTGGCCGATCCCGTGCGTGATGGCGGCGACCGCTTCCGGCCCGTGCTGCGCCTTGATCTTCTGCATCCGGTCGGCGATGTAGACGAACGCTTCGTCCCAGGTGACCGCCGTCCATTCCTCGCGGCCGCGCTCGCCGCGACGGATGAGAGGCTTCTGCAGCCGATCCGGATCGTAGTGCGCGCCGACGGCGCCGGTGCCGCGCGGGCACAGCCGGCCGCGGCTCTGAGGATCCTTCGGGTTGCCTTCGAACTTCCACAGCTTGCCGTCGCGCACATAGGCGATGCCGCTGCAGCGCCAGAAGCACATTTCGCAGAACGTCGGGATCGTCGCGATGCCCTTGGCGGGAGCGTCGGCGGCGCTCGCCAAGCGGGCGAGTGGCTGCCACTGCGTCGATGCGGCAACGCCGGCGAATGTCGTGGCGGAGATCTTGAGGAAGCGCCGCCGGGAGAGATATTCCATGTCGTCGTCTTCGTCCTGACTTCGCTCCCCCTCGGATGGATGGTTTGCGCCGACGGGCGAAGTCGCGTGCATCAGCGCACAACGCCATTGGACTGCGCTGCACCCCGGGGCAATGTGACCCAGGTCACACAGCGTGTTGCGCTGCAACCAAAGTTTGCGCTAGGGCAAATTTCCATCGCCGGACCATTCGCCGCAGGCGGCAGGGCGGCGTTTTGTCGCAGCGCGACGCGCGTCGTTGACCCGGCGCAAGAAATATCGCGGCGGTTGGCCCTAGATTGACGAAAGCTGGCCGCCCCGGGGGCGCGAGGAGCGGGAGAGGTGTTCCCGGCGACCCGTCGGGCGGGGGCCGACATTAAGGGAACATCCGTGAGCACGCCGACCATCGACCAGTACGTCAAGATCGACAAGTACCACGCGCCGCAGTGGCTCGGCGACCGTGCTCCGCGGCGGTTTCACGTGATGGTCAAGCCCGCCGGCTCGACCTGCAATCTCGACTGCACCTACTGCTTCTATTTGAGCAAGCAGACGTTGCCCGGCGGCCCCGGTGCCGGAAAGATGGACGACGAGGTGCTCGAGTGCTTCGTCCGCGACTACATCCAAAGCGTGACCGCGGAAGAGGTCGTGTTTTCGTGGCAGGGCGGCGAGCCGACGCTGCGTGGCCTCGAGTTCTTCCGCAAGGTCGTGGCGATGCAACAGAAGCACAGGAAGCCCGGCCAGAGGATCGAGAACGACCTGCAGACCAACGGCGTGCTGCTGGACGAGGATTGGGCCCGCTTCCTGAAGGAGCACCGCTTCCTCGTCGGCCTGTCCATCGACGGCCCGCGCGAGATCCACGACCGCTACCGGATCACGAAGCAGGGCGGGCCGACGTTCGACAAGGTGTTGGCGGCGGCGAAGATGCTGCAGCGGTTCGGCGTGCCGTTCAACACGCTGACTTGCGTGAACCGCTTCAATGCCTCACGGCCGCTCGACGTCTATCGCTTGCTGCGCCGCGAGCTCGGCTCGACCTATCTGCAGTTCATTCCGATTGTCGAGATCAAGGGCTTCGAGACGACCGCACCGCACACGTGGGACTCGGCACGGTTGCCGATCGTCGGCAGTCCGCAAGCGCGACCGGGCCACCCGGAATCGGTGGTCACGGACTGGTCCGTCGACGCCGAGGAGTACGGCTATTTTCTCAGCAAGGTCTGGGACGAGTGGCTCGCCCGCGATGTCGGCAAGGTGCTGGTCAGTTTCTGCGAAACGCTCGTGGTCCAGCACATGGGGATGCCGGCGCAGAACTGCATCCACAGCGAGTTCTGCGGCAAGGGCGTGGCAATCGAGCACGACGGCAGCGTCTACGCGTGCGACCACTACGTCTACCCCGAGTACCGGCTGGGCAACGTCAGGGAACGCTCGGTAGGCGACATGGTGTTCTCGCCGACCCAGGTGAAATTCGCCTACGCGAAATCCGAGAAGCTGCCCGCATATTGCCGGCAGTGCGAATTCCTCACCGATTGCTGGGGCGAATGCCCGAAGAACCGGCTGTTGCGCACCCCTGACGGCGAGCCCGGACTCAACTACCTTTGCCCCGGACTCAAGCGGTTCTTCGCGCACGCGGTGCCCACCGCGACCAAGATGGCCGCAAGGTTGCGCGGGATGCAGGCTTCGCCGCGGCCGCGGATCTGAGAAAGCCCCACTCGGGCGTAAGACAATCGCCGTCCGCGCTTGCTGTCCCCGCAGACACGTCGACACCGGGCCGAAAATCGGTTCATGCGACCAAAATAGGCTAATATCGCCCGTTTCGCGGATGCTTGGGCGTGGGCAGTGCCTGCACGCTTCGCGCCGCGTCCCGGGGTGTTCGGAATCGAACAATACGAATGGAGAGTTGCGATGAAGATTAACGATATTTTGTTCACGCTGATCGCGGCAAGCGCTGCGCTGCTCGGCGTGTCCGCGCCGGCGCTGGCGCAGGCTCCGGCGGCGAAGCCGAACATCGTCGTCATCATGGGCGACGACATCGGCATGTGGAACATCGGCGCCTACCACCGCGGCTTGATGGCCGGCCGGACGCCGAACCTCGACAAGATCGCCGCCGAAGGCATGATCTTCACCGACTACTACGCCGAGGCGAGCTGCACGGCGGGCCGCGCCAACTTCATCACCGGCGAGCTGCCGATTCGCACCGGGATGACCACCGTCGGCCAGGCCGGCTCCCCGATCGGCCTGCCCGCGGAGGCGGCGACCCTCGCGACGGCATTGAAGTCCATGGGCTACGCCACCGGCCAGTTCGGCAAGAATCACCTGGGCGACCTCAACCAGTTCCTGCCCACGGTCCACGGCTTCGACGAATTCTTCGGCTACCTCTATCACCTGGACGCGATGGAGGACCCGTGCCACCCGAACTACCCGCAGGACCTGAGGCCGCAGGTCGGCCCGCGCAACATGGTTCATTCGTTCGCGACCAACGTCGACGACGCAACCGTGATGCCGCGCTGGGGCAAGGTCGGCAAGCAGAGGATCGAGGACGCCGGCGAGCTGTGCCCGAAGCGCATGGAGACCGTGGACGACGAGATCCGCGACAAGGCATTGGCCTGGATGGACAAGGCCAAGGCGGCCGGCAAGCCGTTCTTCCTCTGGCTGAACCCGACGCGCATGCACATCGTCACGCACCTCTCGCCCAAGTACCAGGCGCTGCGCAACTCGAAGAACGGCTGGTCGATCCACGAAGCCGGCATGGCGCAGATGGACGACGACATCGGCCTCGTGATGAAGAAGCTGAAGGACCTTGGCGTGGACGACAACACCATCGTCATCTTCACCACCGACAACGGCACCGAGGTCTTCACCTGGCCGGACGGCGGACAGACGCCGTTCGCACAGAGCAAGGGCACGGTCATGGAGGGCGGCTTCCGCGTTCCGGCCATCATTCGCTGGCCGGGCAAGGTGCCGGCGGGCAAGGTCGAGAGCGGCCTCATCTCGGGGCTCGACTGGTTCCCGACGCTCGTGGCCGCTGCCGGCAACCCGAACATCGCCGAAGAGCTGAAGAAGGGCAAGCAGCTCGGCGATCGCACGTACAAGAACTATCTCGACGGCTACAACCAGATGGACCTGATCACCGGAAAGGGCCCGTCGAATCGCCATGAAATCTTCTACTTCGGGGAAAGCGAGCTCGGCGCGGTGCGCATCGATGATTACAAGTATCGCTTCATCGACCAGCCCGGCGGCTGGCTCGGTGACAAGACCCAGCCGGACGTGCCTTACCTCACGAACCTTCGCCTTGACCCCTTCGAGCGCACAGGCTGGCCCAACAACGGGACCAAGGAGGGGGCGCAGAATTACTTCCAGTGGTTCCAGTACGAGTTCTGGCGCTTCGTGTTCGTCCAGGACCAGGTGGGGAAACTCGCCATGACCGCGGTTGAGTTCCCCCCGATGCAGAAGGGGGCGAGCTTCAACCTCGATGCCGTGAAGGCGAAGATCGAAGCCGCCAGGGCCGCGATCGCCAAGTAAGCGAGCCACGCGGCCTGGGTCGACATCCAAGGCGGGCGGCCGGTAACGGCTGCCCGCTGTCATTTTTTGAACTGTGGAGACGGACAAATGAAATCGATCAGGAACGGAATTCTCGCGGCAGGCGCCGCTTCATTGCTTGCCCTGGCGGCGTGCAGTGCCGACAAGACGGCGGACTCGGCTGCCGCGGCCGCGAAAGGCCCGGCCGTGGCCACCGTGAACGGCAAGGCCATCAGCAAGAGCCGTGTCGACCTGATCGTCGAGCAGGGTGCCCGGTCCGGCCGTCCGGATTCGCCGGAATCCCGCAAAGCCATCATCGACCAGCTGGCCTTGCAGACCGTGGTCGCGGACGAGGCCATCAAGAAGGGCCTGGACAAGGCGCCTGCGGTCGCGGAACAGATCGAAGCGGTCACGCAATCGATTCTGGCCAACGCCTACGTGCAGGATCTGATCAAGAGCAATCCGGTCAGTGACGAAAGCCTGAAAGCCGAATACGAGCGCATCAAGGCCACGATCACCGGTACCGAATACAAGGCGCGCCACATTCTCGTGGAGAAGGAAGCCGAAGCCCGCGACATCATTGCCAGGCTCAAGAAGGATCCGGGCTCGTTTGCGAAGCTGGCCGCGGAGAAGTCGAAGGATCCCGGCTCCAAGGCCAATGGCGGTGATCTGGGCTGGTTCGACCCCAGAGGGATGGTGCCGGAATTCGGCGCAGCGGTAAGCAAGCTGGAGAAGGGCAAGATCACCGAGACCCCGGTGAAGACGCAGTTTGGCTACCACGTGATCCAGCTGGAGGACTCGAAGCCAGTCGAGGCGCCACCGTTCGACGAGGTCAAGCCCGAACTCGCCCAGCAACTCGGGCAGCAGAACCTGAAGAAGCAGCTGGACGATCTCAAGGCCAAGGCCAAGATCGAGATGGTGGAAGCGCCTGCCGCACCAGCCAAGTGAGTCGGTGACCTAGCACAGCCAGGGAGCATCCGATGAAATGCTTTTCGTCCTTGTGGTTCGTTCGCGCGCTGGCGCTCGGCGCCGCGCTCGCATTCGGCGCGCAGGCGTTCGCCCAGACCGACCCGTTGCCCTCCTGGAACGACGGCGCCGCGAAGAAGGCGATCGTCGAGTTCGTGCAGGCGACCACCACGCAGGGCAGCCCGAAGTTCGTGCCGCCCGCCGAGCGCATCGCCACCTTCGACCAGGACGGCACGCTGTGGGTCGAGCACCCGATGTACTCGCAGGTGATGTACATACTCGAGAGCGTGCCGGCGCTGGTCAAGGCGAAGCCCGAGTTGGCCAAGGTCGCTCCGTTCTCGACGGTGCTGGAGATTCTGAAAGGCAATCGCGCGGCGATTTCCAGGCTGACCATGCCCGATCTCGAGAAACTCGCGGTCGCCACGCTGACCGGCATGCCGGTCGAGACGTTTCAGGCCGCAGCGAAGAAATGGCTCGCGGAGGCGAAGGACCCGCGCTGGAAGAGGCCCTTCACCGATCTCACCTACCTGCCGATGCAGGAAGTGCTGAAATACCTGCGGGACAATGGCTACAAGACGTTCATCGTCACCGGCGGCGGGCAGGACTTCGTGCGCGTCTACTCCGAGGCCATCTACGGCATTCCACCCGAGCAGGTGGTCGGGTCCGCCGGCGCGACGACTTACGGCTACGCCAAGGACGGCAAGCCGTTCCTGACCAAGGCGCCGAAGCTGCTGCTGAACGACGACAAGGCGGGCAAGCCCGAGGGCATTCACCTGATGATCGGCCGCCGGCCCGTCATGGCGTTCGGCAACTCGGATGGGGACCGGCAGATGCTCGAATACACAACGGCCGGCGACGGCGCGCGGCTGTCGTTGCTCGTATTGCACGACGATGCGAAGCGCGAATACGCCTACGGCCCGGCGCAGGGGCTGCCCGCGACCAGGATCGGCGCGTTCACGCAGGCGCTGCACGACCAGGCGAAGAAGCAGGGCTGGATCGTCATCAGCATTAAGGACGACTGGAAGCGGATCTTCGCGTTCGAGTGACGGGCGCCACGCCGTTCGGTCGGGGACCCTGCTTCATGCTGGTCGACAGCGTCCCGCAGGAGGAAGTGCAGATGGTTGCGTGCTTCAGGCAGCCTCCTGATCCGGCGCTCCGGCGATGCGGTCATTCCTGTCCCGGTTCGCGCGACCGCGCAGCGGCGTAGTATGGTCGGGCTGCATGGTCCGGCGCGCCGCGTCCCAACCCGTCTTAGCCCATGAGGTGATCCATGAATCGCAAAGCATCCATCGTCGTTGCCCTGACAGCCCTTGCCGTGTTGCCTCCCGTCTTTGCCCAAACCGCCACGCCGAAGCCCGCCGCGATCGCACCGGCCGCCGGGTCGTCCCAGGAACCGGTGCGCCCGCCGGCAGATCGCGCGGCCACCGTCAATGCGGATGCGCGGCTCTGTCTCGAGTTCCCGACCAATCTCGAAGTCATCAAGTGCGCTGAAAAGTATCGCCAACGCAAGCGCAACGGATAGTCGACCGACTTGGCGCCCAGCAACGAAACGAGCACCGTATCGCCACCCCGTTTTGAAGCGAGCCAACGAACATGTGCCGGAACCTCAGGACGCTCTTCAATTTCGCGCCGCCGGTGACGGGCTCGTCGAAGTCCCGCATGTTAGCGACGTCGCGAACGCAGGGATCGCAGGCGATCGGTACTTCGACGCGAAGGACGAGCCCGGCCAGAACATCACGCTCGCCGAAGCCGCCCAAGCACCATCGGCGCAGTCAACAAGAGGATGCCTGAGCCGTGGCCATTCGAGTCGTTCGCCTGGGCAGTGCAAGGAGTCCCGAAGAGGGGCTTCGCGTCGGAACGGTTCGCCGTCCGCCGCGGGGCGTTCCAAAGTCGGAGTTCGCTTTGCGGAACTGGTACGACGTATGGTTCCCGAACCTGGCGCCGAGCGTTGTCACGATGAAGCTTGGACAAGCGGCGGCGACCCCCGCCCAGCGAACGGCATTTGCCAGGAAGTATCGAGCGGAAATGGCGACGCCGGATAACAGCCGCATTCTCGACGTGCTCGCCGCCCTGTCGTACGAGGCCAATTTCTCGGTGGGTTGCTACTGCGAGGACGAAGCGCACTGCCATCGCTCCGTGCTTCGCGCCATGCTTGCCGAGAGGGGAGCCAGGATCAAATAGTGCGCATGCCGTCCGGGCCAGCCGATTCCATGATCGACCCACCGCAAGGCAGACCGGCCGGCGCGTCTTCCGCCGACGACATTCGCGAAATTAGGGAGCAATATCTGGGGACGACCGAGCAGAGCGGCAGACTCTGGCAGGTGGTGTGGTCCCAAGCCACCACGATCAAGTAGGACGGGCATGGAATATCTGTCGACCTTCGCACTCATCGGCGGCCTGTATCTCCTTGCGGCCATCAGCCCGGGCCCGAATTTCTTCATCATCACGCAGCTTTCGCTCGACGGAAATCGAGCAGGGGCAATCGCCGTTGCCGCGGGCATCACCACCGGCTCGACGATCTGGGCCGCTTCGGCGATTCTCGGGCTTGCCGCCGTTCTCCATCAGATCAGCTGGCTCGCGACCATTCTGAAGGTGGCCGGCGCGGCCTACCTGATCTGGTATGGATTGAAGCTGCTGGCAAGTTCATTCGCAGCGAATGCGTCGAATCGACCGGCGGCGGCGCGCCCGGTCACCCACCGGTCCGCGTTTCGAACGGGACTTCTGACCAGCCTGACGAATCCAAAATCCGGCGCCTTCTGGACCAGCGTCTTTGCGGCGACACTCCCGAGCCATGCGCCGGTCTGGGTGTATGTTAGCTGCCTCGTCATCGTCGCCGTGCTCTCTGCAGGGTGGCACTTCGGACTGGCCGTCGTCTTTGCCTCCGGGCGCGCCCAGGCGGCGTTCGGCCGCATTCGCCGCGTGCTCGCGGCCGTGTGCGGAGCTGCACTGGTGGGGTTGGGTCTCCGGCTCGGGCTCGTGCAAGAGGGCTAGAGCGGGCGAGCGCAAGGGACGCCGGATGCCCGGCGACGTCGTCGTCGAATTCATCCCGATGAGAATGGACCTGCCGCAATGAACCCTTTCGACTGGATCCTGCACGAGCACGCTGCCGGCCCGAAGGAGTGCGCCCGATGCTGACTGCGACTTGCCATTGCGGAGCTGTGCGCATCGACGTCGCGCGCAAACCGCGCAGACTGACGAGCTGCAACTGCTCCATCTGCCGGCGCTACGGCACTCTCTGGGCGTACTACAAGGCCTCGGAGGTCGAGGTCAAGGCCGCACGCGGCGCAACCTGCGAGTATGCGTGGGGCGACAAATCGCTCAAGTTCGTGCGATGCGCCACGTGTGGATGCATCACCCATTGGGCGCCCATGCGGCCGAACGAGGCCAGCCGGATGGGCGTCAACGCGCGCAACTTCGAGCCCGGCGCCATCGCCTCGGTCCGCGTCCGCCGGCTCGATGGTGCGTCGACGTGGAAGTTCCTCGACTGACCGCCCGGCGAACTCGATGAGGACGTCATCCGCGCCGAGATCATCTCCGGGTGGCCGGACCAGAAGCCGTCGATCACCGGCAAGCGCCGACTCCGGGCCCCGGCACATGAGCGCTGCGCGACCCGACGACACATGGAACAGCGGCGACCCCTACGAGCGATACATGGGCCGTTGGAGCCATCTCGTTGCGGGCCCGTTTCTCGCCTGGCTCGATCTTGCGCCGTCGCTGCGCTGGCTCGAGGTGGGCTGCGGAACCGGCGCGCTGACGTCCGCGATCCTCGAGCAATGCCGGCCGGCGAAGGCTCGCCGCAATTGATCCGTCGGCAGCGTTCCTCGCCACGGCCCGTTCGCGGATCGGGAACCGCGCGACGTTTCACGAGGCAAGTGCACTGGAGATTCCGCTACAGTTCGGCGAGGCGGACGTCGTCGTATCGGGCCTGGTGCTCAACTTCGTACCGAACACGGCCCTGGGTCTTGCCGAGATGCGGCGTGTCGTGGGTCCGGGCGGCACGATTGCCGCCTACGTTTGGGACTACGCCGGGAAGATGGAGCTCATGCGCCACTTCTGGGACGCCGCCGTCGAGCTCGACCCCAAAGTGCGCGACCTCGACGAGGGTGTTCGCTTTCCGCTGTGCCAGCCGGTTAGCGCTGGAGCGCGCATTTCGCGAAGCCAATCTCGTGGCGGTCGAAGTCGTTCCGGTCGACGTTCCCACCCGCTTCCGCGACTTCGACGACTACTGGACGCCTTTCCTGGGCGGACAGGGGCCGGCCCCCGCTTACGCCATGTCCCTGGACGAGGCGTCGCGCGATCGCCTGAGAGACCGAATTCGCAAGCGCTTGCCTTCCCGCTCCGACGGATCGATCCCGCTCATGGCGCGGGCATGGGCGGTCCGGGGCAAAGCGGCCGCATGACGCATGCCTTGGCATAGGACCCCGTCATGCTGCCGTCCGTTGCCTCCGTTCTCGCCAAATTGGCCGCATTGAACGTCGCCATCCCGTCGACCCGCCCGCGTCAACCCGTGATACGCGGCCGGACCACTGTGCCTCTTCGATCCGAGAACCGTTTGATGGCAATGGCCACGAGCGATGCCCCAAGCGCCGTCATTACCATTCCATCCTGCAACAGGGTGGTCACCAGACCTTCAATGAGATCCGGATTGCTTTGTTCCACATAGCGCGCAAGCTCGTACACTTGGCTTGACGTGGCAAGCACGCCATCCTCGAAGGATAGCTGTATTGCAGGCATTCGAGCATCGGGGAGAAACTTGGCGAATACGCCACCGCCGATTACCGCAAGCGCCAATGGGCCGACGGAACCAAGCAAGCGGCCCAACAGGCTTGCGCGCCCCTTGGGGTCGAGTTTGACGAATGCGCTCGCCACAATCGCCGGTGCCGATTGAATCGCGTTTGACGGCTCTTTCGAATTGAGCGCCGGCGTCGATGCATCATCGACGGTATGCCGGGCACGGGATTGCTTTGCGATCTTCATTACGACCTCCTTGAGGCGATGCCGGATTGAACCACCGATTGGGGGAGGAGCCTCTATTCCCGGGCGATTGCAGATCGATTGGCCGCGTGAAAACCAACCTTCAGCGGGGCTCAACTGCCGCAATGGCTAACTCTGACCCCGCGAACTCGAACGAAGTTCCCGGAGCGAACGAGGCGCGCCCGTTCGCGTTGCGGCCAACGCGTCCGAGCGAGCGCTGGTCAAGCGCCGGCAGGTGGGCGCCCAATCCGCACGACTCCACGTGGACGAAACTGCCGACCCCAAGGACAATAGCGGCCGGAGCGGCCGGATCGTGCGAGAGATTTTTTCCCCGTTTTCCGTCAGCTGACCATGGGAGGCGGTAAGCCGACCAAAGGAGAGACAAGCCATGGCGCCAACCTGGTTCGATCAGCAATGGGTCCGCGTGATGTGGCCTGATCTTCTGGCTCTTGCCTTGGCCGTATCGATGATCGGGGCCTATTACCTCCATCTGCGCATCCGGGTGCGCCAGAACCCGGCCTATTCGATCCACTTCGTCAACGAGTCCGCGCGCCGGCTATGGGTTGAGCACGTAATGGCCAATCCGGCCAAGGACGTGATGGCCGTGCAGACGCTGCGCAATTTCATCATGGTCGGCATCCTGATGGTTTCGACGGCGACCTTGCTGATCATCGGCACGCTCACGCTTTCCGGCCAAGCGGACAGCATTGCGCGCAGTTGGCATGCGGTGAATTACCTGGGGCCTCCTTCCGCCGAGTTGTGGAGCCTCAAGGTAATGTGCCTGCTGGCAGACTTTCTGGTGGCTTTTTTTGCATTCACCATGGCCATTCGCCTCACGAACCACGTGCTGTTCATGATCAACGTGCCGCGAGAGTTCCGCGAAGGGAACGACGCACTGGCGCCGGAAGCGGTCGCACGGCGCCTGAACCGGGCAGGCTACTTGATGGCGGTCGGGATCCGATCGCTGTTCGTCGCGGTTCCGCTTGTATTCTGGCTCTTCGGCCCGGCGTTCCTGACGATCGCAACGATCGGCCTCCTAATCGTGCTTTTCCGGATCGATCGAAACCAGGTCATCATTTGATGATCGTTCAGCGGCGCGGTGGTCCGCGCCGTCCGCGTGCCGGGCGATAGGAGGTCCGCGACCCGAGCAGACCTAGAAGCGCGAGCCCGGCAACGTGACGTCGGCGTCGCGCCACGCGATCCGGAACCGGCGCTCGGTTTCGCGCGCCGCGTCCGCATTTCCCTGACGGCGCTGTGCCTCGGCGAGGCCGATGAGCGACCACCCGTTCCCGGGGTAGTGCCGCAGGTCTTCGCGAAAGACACGCTCCGCGTCGGCCGACTTCGCCGCGGCCAGCAGCGCGGCGCCCAGCGCGTGCCGCGTCGGCGCCAGCCACAAATGCGGCTCGTCGTACGCGAGCGCGTCCTCGACGGCGGTCGCCTCTAGGAGCCTCGCGACGGCGACGTCCAGGCGCTTCTCGGCGGCTGCGATGTCGGCGGAGAGCGTGAGCCCGGCGATCCGCACGAGCGCCTCCGCGGGATTGATGTTCTTGATGCGCGCCCGCTGCAGCGCCGGATCGGCGGCGAATCGCGCGAGCGCGTCCTGCTCGCGCCGTGCCTCGGCGATGCGGCCCGTCTTCGCGTAGGCGGTTCCGCGCGCGTAGTGCCAGATGGCGCGCGGGTATGGCTCGTCGACGTCGGGCGGGAGCGTATCCTCGAGAATCTCGCGCCAGCGGCCGAAGCGCACCAGGGCGAACAGCGGCAGCACGTAGTAGTGCTGCAGGATCCCCGTGCTGCGGTCGTTGCGTCCGGGACCGCAGGCCGAAGGGAAGGCGTCGCGCGCGGCGGCGAGGGCGGTGGCGCTGCGCCCGTCCATCGCCGCGGCAGCCCACAGGAAATGGCGGTTGTGCGCGACGTAGCCGACGCGGTAGGCGCCCTGCGCATCGACCTGCGCTATGTAGCGTTCGTCCGCCGCGATCGCCCGCTCGTTGGCCGCGACCGCCGCGGCGTAGCGACCGGTGCGCATGTGGATGTGGGCCGGCATGTGCGTGAGGTGCCCGGAACCCGGGACGAGGCGCGTCAGCCGCTCCGCGCTCGCCTGCGCCTCGCCCGGATGCGCGGACGACTCCATCAGGTGGATCCAGTAGTGGTTCGCGCCGGGATGCCCGGGCGCGATCGCCAGCGCCCGGGTCAGCAGCATGCGGATTTCCGCGGTCCACGGACGGGCGCTGCCGTCCTGCGCCCACCAGTCGTAGGGGTGCAGGTTCAACATCGCCTCCGCCGCGAACGTCGCGATGTCCGCATCGCGCGGATGTCTGCGCGCCAGCGCGCGCATCCTGTCGGCATACGCCTCCTCGTCGAGCGCGGCCGTGTCGCCGGCAGCCGGATGCCGCGCCGACAGCGCTTCGATCAGCTCGCGGTCGCGGCGGGGCGCCCGGATGGCGAGCGGGCGGGCGCGGCTCAGGGCGTCGCGCACCCGCACCGCGTCCTCCGCCGTCATGTCGGCATTGATGTTGGGTCCCGACGTCCAGGCGAGGCCCCAGAAGCAGAGCGCGCAGTTCGGATCGATTGCGGCGGCCGCGGCGAACGAGCGCGCGGCCTCGGCCGGGTTGAATCCCCAGGTGAGCGCCATGCCCTGGTGGAAATAGCGCTGCGCGAGCGCAATCCGGCTGGCCACGGGGCCGCGGTCCGGGCCCATGCCGTCGAGGAGCGGCGCGTTGGGGGTTGCCGCGCGCGCGATGTCCAGAGTCGCCGCGAGCAGGACGAGCGCGAGACCAAGCGAAACGCGGCCCGCGCGACATCGGCTCGAAACTGGCAGAAGGGCGAATTCGACCATGACTTTGGCGCAGATCAACAAATGCCCGGATTGGCGGCGCCGGCCGCGCGTTGTGTGACCCAGGTTACATTCGCGCCGCGTCGCGCGCGTAAGGTGGGCAAGCATGAAGGGCACTGCCGTCGGTCGCACCATTGTCGGGCGCGATCCGGCGGGCTTCCGAACGGAGGATCATCGCATATGACGCATACCCTGGCCGGAGACCGTTTACACGCGGGGCACGACACCCGAGCGCGGAGCGTTCCGCAACCCTACTGGAATCCCTACCTCGTCGGCATCCTGCTCGGTCTGGTGCTGCTCGCCACCTATGCCATCACCGGCCGCGGCCTGGGCGCCACCGCCGCGTTCGGGGCGGTGGACGCCTGGCTCGCCAGCATTGTCGCGCCCGAGCACGCGGCGGCGAGCGCGGCGCTCGCGAAATACTACAACGACGGCTCCCCGCTGCTGTCGTGGACGCTGTTCCTCGTTGCCGGCGCTTTCGTCGGCGCGCTCATTTCCGGAGTCCTCGGCCACCGGATGCGGTGGATGGTCGAGCGCGGCCCGCGAGTGTCCGTTGAGCGCCGGCTCCTGCTTGCATTCGTCGGCGGCTTCGTCGCCGCCTACGGCGCAAAGATCGCCAAAGGCTGCACCAGCGGGCAGGCGCTGACGGGCGGCTCGATACTCAATGTCGGCAGCCTGATGTTCATGTTGGCGGTATTCGCCAGCGCCTATGGCCTCGCCTGGTTCGTGCGGAAGGAATGGCTATGATGCTCCCGCTATCCTCCTCGATCGAGTTCACCGTTGCCGCCGATCTGGCCATTGCGTTGGCGTTGGGCACCGGCTTCGGTTTCGCGCTCGAGCGCGCGGGCTTCGGCAGCGCGCGCAAGCTGACCGCCGTTTTCTATCTCTACGACATGGCCGTGGTGAAGGTGATGTTCACGGCGATCGTCACTGCCATGACCGGGCTTGCCGTGCTGGCCGCGGTCGGCATGCTCGATCTTGCCGAGCTCTACATCGAACCGACGAGCATGGTCGCGCAGGTCGTGGGCGGCCTGGTGTTCGGCACCGGGTTCATCGTGGGCGGCTACTGTCCGGGCACGTCCATCGCCGCCATCGCGACCGGACGCAAGGACGGCATCGCGTTCGCGCTCGGCATGCTGGCCGGGGTCATGGCGTACGTCGGAACTGACGCCGGGCATCGACGACTGGATCAAGGCGAACACGCAGGGCGAGATGACGCTGCCGTCCGTGACCGGGCTGTCGATGGGCTGGTTCGTGCTCGCGTTCATCGCGTTCCTGCTGTTCGCCGGCTGGGGCATGAAGCAGCTCGAAGGCCGGTTCGGGCATCTGCGCCCGGGAGGCTGAGCCTGACACCTGCGCCACCACCGCGAGGCGCCCAGACCTCCTGGTCGTCGCGGTGGGCGGCGCTGTTGCGTGTCCCGCCGGGTCGTCGTGATGGCGTCGTTACGACGCCATCGACGTCACTTCCCCGGAACAATCTTGGTCCAACTCGCGTCGGTATTGCAGGTGCCGATTGCGCGTGCCGCCGCGTTGGTGCCCGGGCCGAAGTTCTTCTGGTAGAAGCCCCCGTCCTGATTCACCCATCCTAGCCATACCGGCTTGAAAGTCGAAATTCCGGGGGAAGCTCGGCCGCAGGTGTGGCTTAGCGTGCCTGGCGCACGGATTGTGACGCAGATCACAGAGCGTTACGCCGTCCCGCGCTAGAGTTGGTGCCATACCCGAACGGGATGGAGGCTGGCATGGAAAAGAACGTCGGCGGTATCGATCGTGTCCTGCGCGTGATCGTGGGGCTGGCTCTGCTCTCCCTGATTTTCGTGCTCGAAGGGAGCAGCCGCTGGTGGGGGCTTGTCGGGCTCGTTCCGCTTGCGACCGCGGCGATGGGCTGGTGCCCCGCCTACCTGCCGTTCGGCATCAAGACCTGCAAGACGGCGTGACGGCAGCAACGCCTCGGCGCGTCGCCTTGGCTGGCGTCGCGGGCGCGGGCTTGGCGTGGCTGGCGCTGGCTGCCACGCTTGCTCTGTCGCCGCCGGCGGAGGCGCAGCAAACGCCGGTCGCGCCCGGTGTCGGGCCGACGCTCGAGGTCGTGGTGCGGGAATTCACGCAGACCCTCGCCGCGGAAGGCGTCGTCGAGGCCGTGAAGCAGACGACCCTGGGCGCGCAGGTGGCCGGTCGCATCGTCGAACTGAACGTCAAGGCCGGCGACACCGTCCGCGCGGGACAGGTGCTCGTGCGCATCGATGCGCGCACGGCCGACCAGGCCGTGGCGGCGAGCGTGTCGCAGGTCGCCGAAGCGGACGCGAACCTTGCCAACGCCAAGCGCAAGCATCAGCGCAACCTCGACCTCCTCGCGCAGAAATTCGTGAGCCAGGCGGCGGTCGACCAGTCCGAAGCCGAGTACAAGGCGGCGCAGGCGCAGCTCGCGGCGGTGAAGGCCAACGCCGGGCAGGCGAGCGCCGCGCAATCGTTCAACACCATCGCCGCGCCGTACGCAGGTGTCGTCGGCGCGACGCTCGCCGAACTGGGCGACATGGCGCAGCCGGGCCGACCCCTCGTCACGGTGTTCGATCCGCGCGACTTGCGCGTGACGGCGTCGCTGTCGCAGGCGTCGCTGCCCAGACTGAAGCTGACCGAGCCGGTGCGGGTGGAGATCGCCTCAATCGGGAAGAGCGTGACGGCGACGAAAGTGAACGTCATTCCGGTCGCCGATGCGCGCACGCACACGACGCGGATCAGGCTCGACCTGCCGGTGGCGCAGGGTGTCCTTCCCGGCCAGTTCGCCCGTGCGCGGTTCGTCACGGGCGCAGTGAGCACGTTGGCGGTTCCGGCCACCGCGCTGCTCCGGCGCGGTGAAGTCACCGCAGTCTACGTCGTCGATGGACAGGGTCGCGCGCAGCTGCGCCAGGTCCGCGGCGGCGAAGAAGTGGGCGAGGGCTTCGTCGAGATCCTGTCCGGCCTCTCGGCGGGTGAGCGCATCGCCACGAATCCGGTGCAGGCAGGGATGGCGCCCGCCGCGACCGCATTGAAATGACCGGCCTGGGCGTCTCCGGACGCGTCGCCCGCTTCTTCCTGTCATCGCAACTCACGCCGCTGATCGCCATCGTGCTGGTGTTGGCGGGGGTGTTTGCCGTCATCGTTACGCCGCGCGAGGAAGAGCCGCAGATCGACGTCACGATGGCCAACGTCTTCATCCCGTTCCCGGGAGCGTCGGCGAAGGACGTCGAGACACTGATCGCGATTCCCGCCGAGCAGGTCCTGTCGCAGATTCCCGGCCTCGAGCACGTGTGGTCCGTGTCGCGGCCGGGTCAGGCGCTGATCACGGTCCAGTACAAGGTGGGAGTTCCCCGCACCGAAGCCATCGTCCGGCTGCACGACACGATCCTTTCGCACCGCGACTGGCTGCCGCCCGAGCTCAACGTCGGCGAGCCCCTCGTCAGGCCGAAGGGCATCGACGACGTTCCCATCGTCGCGCTGACGCTCTGGACGAAGGACCCGAAGCGCGGCGCATACGACCTCGAGCAGGTGGCGCACGCGGTCGAGGTGGAGTTGAAGCGCGTGCCCGGCACGCGTGAGGTGACGACCATCGGCGGGCCCGGCCGGGTCGTCCAGGTGCTGCTCGATCCCGCGAAGCTCAACGCGCACGGGCTCGCGGCCGCGGATCTGAAGGGGGCGCTGCAGGCGGCGAACACCGCGCTGCCTGCCGGCACGATCGTTCGCGGCAACGCGACGATCTTGGTGGAGACCGGCGAGTTCCTGCAGACTTCGAAAGCGGTGCGCGAACTCGTCGTCGGCGTCCACGACGGGCAGCCGGTGTATCTCGGCGATGTCGCCCGGGTCGAGGACGGCCCACCCCCGCCCGCGCGCTACGCATGGCACGCGATCGGCAAGGCGGGTGGCGGCGAGGGGACGGAGTTCGGCCGCACGTGGCCCGCGGTGACGATCCAGGTCACGAAAAAGGCCGGCGAGAACGCGGTGGTCGTGGCGCAGCGGGTCGAGCAGCGCCTGGCCCAGCTCCGCAACACGGTGATCCCCGCCGGCATCGAGACCAGTGTCACTCGCGACTATGGCCGCACCGCGGACGACAAGGCAAAACTCCTGATCTCGAAGCTGTTGTTCGCGACGGCTTCCGTCGTCGCGCTGGTGCTTGTCACGCTCGGCCGGCGCGAAGCGGTCATCGTCGGCGTCGCCGTGCTGCTGACGCTCTCGGCCACGCTGTTCGCGTCGTGGGCGTGGGGCTTCACGCTGAACCGGGTCAGCCTGTTCGCGCTGATCTTCTCGATCGGCATCCTGGTCGACGACGCGATCGTCGTCGTGGAGAACATCCATCGCCACCGCGCGCTCGAGCCCGATGCTCCGCTCGCGGCGCTGATTCCGCGCGCGGTCGACGAAGTGGGCGGCCCGACCATCCTCGCCACGTTCACGGTGATCGCCGCGCTGCTGCCGATGGCGTTCGTCACGGGGCTGATGGGTCCGTACATGAGTCCGATACCGATCAACGCGAGCATGGGCATGGTGATCTCGCTTGCGATCGCGTTCGTGATCACGCCCTGGCTGGCGCTGAAGCTGACCCCGCAGCACGCGCACGCGGGCCATGCGGAGAGCCGGCTCGACCGCCGGCTCGCGTCGACGTTCGCGCGGCTGCTCACGCCATTCGTCGACGCCCGGCGCGGCGGGCGGCGGCGGAAGTGGCTCGGGGTCGGGATCGTCGTCGCGATCCTCGGGTCGGTCGCGCTCGCGCTCGGGCAGCTCGTGGTGCTGAAGATGCTGCCGTTCGACAACAAGAGCGAGTTCCAGGTCATCGTCGACATGCCGGCGGGCGCGCCGGTCGAGGCCACGGCAGCGGCGCTCTCGGACCTGGGGGCCCACGTCGCGACCCTCGATGAGGTGATCGACTACCAGGCCTACGCGGGCACGGCGTCGCCGATCAATTTCAACGGCCTCGTCCGGCAGTACGAGCTGCGGCAGATGCCGGAGCAGGGCGACCTGCAGGTCAACCTCGTCGACCGCAAGCATCGCTCGCGCAAGAGCCATGAGATCGCGGCCGCGGTGCGGCCGGCGCTCGAAGCGATCGGCGCGAAGCACAACGCGAAGGTCAAGGTCGTCGAGGTGCCACCGGGTCCGCCGGTGCTGTCACCGATCGTGGCCGAGATCTACGGGCCGGACGCGGCGGGACGGCACGCGCTCGCCAAGGGCGTGCGCGGCGCGCTTGGCAAGACGGAGGGCGTCATCGGGCTCGACGACTCGATCGAGGACAATGCGCCGCGGGCGGTGGTGCGCGTCGATCAGCGCAAGGCGGCGCTCGCCGGCGTGACGGTCGCGGATATCGTCGCCGCGCTGCGCGTGGGGCTCGCCGGCGACGACGTCACCGCGCTGCGCGACGGCCAGGCGAAATACGGCGTGCCGGTGCGGCTGACGATCCCGCCGGAGCAGCAGGGCCGGCTCGACACGCTGCTCGCGATGACGGTGCGTTCGGACGCCGGCGCGGGCGTGCCGTTATCGGAGCTGGTTGCCGTGCAGCCGGCATTGCGGGAAAAGACGATCCATCACAAGGACCTCCTGCCGGTGACCTATGTGGTGGCCGACATGGCGGGCAAGACCGACAGTCCGCTGTACGGGATGTTCGGCGCGCGCGGCCGCATCGGAGATCTCGCCGTTCCGAACAACGGCGCGCTGACCGAGCACTTCATCACGCAGCCGTCGGATCCGTACCGCGGCTACGCGCTCAAGTGGGACGGCGAATGGCAGGTGACCTACGAGACCTTCCGCGACATGGGAATCGCCTACGGGGTCGGCCTGGTGCTGATCTATCTGCTCGTGGTCGCCCAGTTTGGCTCGTACGTGACGCCGCTCGTGATCATGGCGCCGATTCCGCTGACGATCATCGGCGTGATGCCCGGCCACGCGCTGCTCGGCGCGCCATTCACGGCGACGTCGATGATCGGAATGATCGCGCTCGCAGGCATCATCGTCCGCAACTCGATCCTGCTGGTCGATTTCGTCAACCTCCAGCTCGCAAAAGGCGTGCCGTTCGCGCAGGCGATCGTCGATGCCGCCGCTGCCCGCGCGAAGCCGATCGCACTCACCGGTCTCGCCGCGATGCTGGGCGCGTTCTTCATTCTCGACGACCCGATCTTCAACGGCCTCGCCATCGCGCTCGTCTTCGGCATCCTGGTGTCGACGCTGCTGACGCTGGTCGTGATCCCCGTGCTCTATTACGCGGTCAACCGCCGGCGCCACGCGTAGCCTTTCCTACTCCGGCGCGCCCTGCCACAGCAGGTCGTAGCCCAACTCCTTGCTTTCCGTGCACATCGTCGCCAGCGCATTGAACTTGGCCTGGAACACCGCATCGGCGTGCGACTTCTCGTGCTCCTCGAACGAGCGCCAGTAGGTGACGATCGCGATGTGCGCATCCGCCGTGCGCGACTCGGCGAGCGAGCCCTCGTCGGAGACGAAGCCGGAGAACTTGAACACCTGCCCGGCGATGAAACCGCCCTTGTCGCCGCCGTAGGTGTCCTTGACGACGTTGCACATCTCGCCCAGCGCGAGCTCGACGTCGTCCATGTCGACGCCGGGCTTGAGCTTCACGGTGTTGAACAGCATCTTCGCGCCGAAAGGTATCGAGACAGGATCGAACATTGCGCTTTTCCTCCAGGTTCGGACTCGTCGCGCTGCAACACCGCGCCGTGACGCAAACTTTACACGATATGGCAACAGAGCTTATCGTTGCCACCTCGCAGCCGACGGGCCCGCTATGCGCTCTCGGCCAGCAGCACGTTCCGGTGGCGGTGACGGCGTACAATTTTGCGCTGTCGCCCATTTCCGGATGACCGGCCCGATCGTACTGTTCCTGGAGGAGGCATCACATGAAGCTTGGTAACCGTTACCAGTCCGCCGGTGCTCTGGCTGTCCTGATTGCCGCGCTCGTCGCCTCGCTTCCCGCGTCGGCGCAGGGCAAGGACGAGCTGTGGGAAATCTCGTCCAAGATGGAAATGCCGGGCATGCCCATGGCGATGCCGGCACAGGTGAATCGGGTATGCGTGGGCAAGAATCGCAAGGACGAGGACCTCGTTCCCAAGCAGTCGAACTGTCGCATGGTGGACAGCAAGCGTGTGGGCAGCAAGTTCAGCTACAAGATGGAGTGCACCGGGAACGAGCCGATGATGATGGTCGGCGAGCTGACGTTCGGCAACAACGCCTACGACGGCCAGATGCGCATGACGATGACCAAGACCAACGACACGATGAACATGGCGGTGTCAGGCAAGCGCGTCGGCGACTGTACGGCGCCGGCCAAGTAGCCACGGGTCACCGCAAGGGCGGATTTCATGGCACCGCCGGTCGCGGGCAAGCCACCCGCGAGGAAGCGCAGCTCCGCCAAGCCGCGCCCAACGGGATATCGACGATTCCTTGCCGCGGCAGGCGGGACCGGACGACGTCCACGCGTTCGCTCTCGTTGGCTACGACTGCTGGGTCGCGCAGCTGGGCGTGGTCACGCGCCGCCACGAAGCGCAGGCGACTGGCCGGCCCCGCGTATCCGGTGCGAGGTTCGGCGCGTCGGGGCAGTACCCTGCTCGATTTGCATGCGCTGTCGCCCTATGTCGTCAATACCGGCCGCAACGGCGAGTTGTCGCCCGCTGGCGACCGGCGCCACGAAGCACGGGAATGTCGACGACGACGCTAGAACGCAGGCGTCCGTGCTGGCGCATATCCAGAACACGCCGATTCCATCGCCCTGACGGGGCGGGGCAGCGGCATGGCCGACGTGGTGCTGCGCGCCCGGACGCGCGTCGCGTACCCGCGGCTCACGGTGATGCTGCGGCGTGAGCTGCTCGCGGAGCACGTCCGTGGGCGGTGGAATTGCTCCCGACCCGAATCTGTTTGCTTGGCTGCCCCTTGGCATCACGGGAAGGAGGTACCGCGATGGGCAGTTCGTATCGCCTGTGGCTGTCGGCCTTGTTCCTGGCGAGCCAGGCCGCACCTGCGCAAACGGTGATCGAAGACAACCGGAGCCTCGCCTCCGACACGCCCGAGGCGTGGGCGATGCGCTATTTCGCGGGTACCACGCTGATGACGTCATTTGGCGAAACCGCGAGGCTCGTGCCGTGGGACTGGAATGTCGCATTCGACCTCGGCAGCATCCCGCACCTGAGCGATGCGCAACAGCGGGTGGGCTTCGGAGGGTTCAAGAACGAAGATCTGAACAAGTCGCCGGTACTCGGGCGACTGCGGCTGGCGCTCGGGCTTCCCGGTGCCTGGGTCGCGGAGCTGGGCTACACGCCTCCGCTGGAGATTGGGGGTGCGCGAGCGCGCAATGTGGTCGCGATGGCCGTCGGTGGACGTTTGTTCGAAAGCGACGCGTTCACTCTCTCGATCCGCGCGCTCGGCCAGGTCGGCAAGGTCCAGGGCGACATCACGTGCCCTGCACGGGTGGCTGGCGTGACGGATCCCCTGCAAAATCCCTATGGGTGCCTGGCGCCCTCGAAGGACACTTTTACGACGAACTATTACGGCATCGACGCAACCGCGGGCTGGGAGGCCGGCGAATGGAAGTGGCATGCCGGCGCGGGCATCGTGCGGACGCAGCTTTCGGTCCAGGTCGATGCCCTGGTCCTGGCGAGCCGCGATCGTTCGCGCCTCACGTCGGACGGCAACCTTCCATGGCTCACGATCGGCGTGCGCCATGAGCTCGGTCCGCGATTGAGCCTAGCCGCCGAACTGTTGTATGTGCCTCTGGACGTGCGGCGCCCGCCGGACTTCTCGAGTGCGAACGACCCGCTCACCAGCGTCCGTGCGCAGCTACGCTATTCTTCGAATTGAAAACGGCAGACCCGCCGGTGTCGGTTTCACGATGTGCAGCCCTTGGGCACCGGGCCGACGCGTTGCAGGACGATGGTTCCGGAAATACCGTTGCTGCTCCCTCCGGTGAAGGTGAAGCTGAACGTCGCGGCCAGGCAACTCTGGAATGCCATCGTTCCACTCCCCACTGGCACGGTCTGTTGGCCGGGAGGTGTCGGGGTGTCGAACGTACCGCCCGTGGTTTCGAAGATCTGCACGGGGATCGAACGGGATCCTGGCGCAAATATGGCGGTGGGTTGCGCCGTAAACCAACGTTGTCCGGCGGGCCCGGTGGCCGTGCCGCTCGGCAGGTACGTGTACCAGGCGGCAAAGAACGCGCCGGCATTCGGGTTGACCTCGACCGTGAATCCCTGCCCCGACGTTGCGGCACCACCGAACCAGTTCCCGGAAAGGGCGAAGTCGGCGTTGGTGAGATGCGGGGTTGTCGTCGAGCAGGTCACGTTCGGCAGCAGGCGCACCAACGGTATCGTGCCGGCGCGGCCGGTGCCGTCGGAGAACGTGTATGAGATTTGCCCGCTGGTGCAGGTGTCGAAACTCAAGGTCGCGGTTCCAACCGCTTGGGCATTGGTGACCGGCGGGGCATTGAAGTTGCCGCCGGTGTTCTGATAGATCGTCAGCGAAGCGGTGGGCTGCCCGCTCGTCACCGGGCCGCTGAGCGTATACCAGCGCTGGCGCTCCGCGCCGCCGACGACGGAGTCGTAGGTGAACCAGCTGACCTGCACGCGACCCGTTCCCGGCGCCGACAGATCGGCAAACACCTCGACTTCAAACCCCTGCCCGCTGGTCGCCGACTCGTACCAGGAGCCCGTCAGGCCGTGCTGATTCAGGTCTATTGCGGCTGGCGCAGAAACCGAGGCCGACTGCCCCGCGAAGTTGGTCGCCACGTTCTGGATCATCGCACCGTTGCGATCGATCGCATTGATGCCGTCGGTCGGCAACGATGAGTATTCCACCTGATCGACGCCCGCGTAGTCGAGCATGCCGCCCAGCGTCGCCAGGAATCCGTTCGGCACCACGTAGTCCGGTGTCACCAGGCCCAATGCGGCAAAGCCATCCGTCGCGATGAGGACCCGGCGATTGGCGGTGATGCTGCTCGGCAAATCGGCTGGAAACGTGAAGGTCTGGGCGGTGTTGCCGGGGCTCGTGCTGGTGAGTTGGTGGCCCTCCCAGAGGTTCTCGCCGTTGGCGCTAGGGCTCTGGCGCATGACAATGAACTGGACCGAGCGATCGGCGTTCGAGTACAGCTGCTCGATTCTGAACAGGTGGAACGAGGCCAATGCCGCAGGCGTCACGGCCAGCAGAATCGTGGCAACACAGTAGCGCAGACAGTGGGTCATGTTGCCTCCGCACGCAATGCCAATCGGAACACGGCCGTTCGACAGGTCCGGGCCTTGTGACCACGGCAAACAGCCGTGTCATGGCTGCTATTCCCGGAGCAGGACGAGCGCGGCAGCAAGACCGTCAGACGCTGGAAGGTTGGCGCGGCCTGCCGTCCATCCGGCGCGTGGGCTGCCGCGGCTTGGCGGCGGGTGCTCTTTGTTGATCGTCGAGCGCCACGCACATCTCGCGTCTGACGATCTCCCGCGGGTGGCCAACAGGCTCGACGCGCTGCGCGGTGTTTGCCATTTGGCTGCGTCAGCAAAGGATAGGGCGCCGATCTCCCCATCAACCTTGCTGACCTTGGTGGGCCGGCTGGATTCGAACCAGCGAGCAAAGGATTATGCAACGCTGGCCGGCCGACGGCGATTGCGGAATATACCTGTTCAAGTATAATCATCCTGTGACGGGCAAAGAGAAGCCGCTCGAAAGGATAGGGAGCAGCCATCGAGACCTGATGACGTTGCCGACGGACGAGCGGCGATTCTTCGGTTACGCGCTGTCTCTTGCTCAAGCCGGTGATCAACACGATTCAGCGAAGGTGCTTCAGGGATTCGGAACCGCCGGAGTGCTCGGGGGCCGAAGGCGATGCCGGTGGAACGTGTCGTGCCGTTTACACCGTAAGGTTCAAGGAAGCCGTGTTCGTCCTGCATTGCTTCCAGAAGAAGAGCAAGCGCGGGATCACCACGCCAAGAGGGGACATGAACATCATTCGCGCCAGGCTGAAAGTCGCCGGGGTGCCTGCAAAGGAGCTACGAAATGAAAAAACGGCTGATTGACGGCATCGAGGTGCAGCGCAGCTCTGGCAACGTGTATGCCGATCTTGGCCTGCCTGACGCGGAACGACTGAAGATCAAAACGGGCTTGGTTGTCGAAATCAGGAAGGCCATGCGCCGCCTTGGGCTCACTCAACAAGAGGCGGCGAAGCGAATGGGGATCACCCAACCGAAGGTATCCGACATGATGCGCGGCGACTTCTCCAATCTGTCCGAGCGCAAGCTGATGGATTGCTTGAATCGGCTCGGCTACGATATCGAAATCAAGGTGAAGCCGGCTTCCGCGCCTGTCGGGCATTTGAAACTCGCCATCGCTTGACGGCTGGCCATCGTGAATTCGCGGCAGCCGAGTCTTGTGGGTTGGCTTTGTGCTCCTTTGATGTGCTTCAACAGGTCGCGCTTTCGCGTCAGCAATTCTGACCCTGAAAATCAAATAGTTGGAGCTGGTCGCGGTTCTTCAGGTACATGATGGAGCAGCGCACTTGAGGAACCGCCTTTCGAAGCGGCGAAAATCGATCTATCAAAGGCCTCGTCTGGTTTCGTACCTATGGCTGCAAACCAACGTCGCGACCGTCTTGATGTCTTGCTCGCCATGTCGTTAATGGTGATCGTGCTGGTTGCTGTCTTCAGCTCCCAATCGGCGGCGGCGCAAACGGCACCGTCCGGAGTTCAGCGGGTCGTTCACGAAAGCTGGACGTTCAAGGACGGCGCGCCTGAACCGACGGCTTTCGCGCAGACGGCCGACGGTTACCTGTGGGTGGGCTCTGCCGCGGGACTGTTCCGGTTCGACGGCGTGCGCTTCGAGCTTTTCCGCTCGCCATTCGGCGATTCCCTCCGGTCGACGAACATATCCGCGATTGCTCGCTGCCGACGACGGTCTGTGGGTCGGCTACGTTTTCGGAGGCTTCAGCTTCGTGAAGAATGGCAAGGTCACGAACTTCGACGTGTCCACCTCGTCCGTTACCGGATTCGCCCGGGACAAGCATGGAATCACATGGGCGGGTTCAAACAGCCGTCGCCAGCGGCAGCGGCCTGTGGCGATTCGACGGCTCTTCGTGGCAGCACATCGGCGCGGAGTGGAATGTGCCCGATCAACCTGTCGCGCATGTCGGTTTCGATCGGGATGGCATCCTGTGGGTCTTGACGGGGATCAGGGCACCGCAGACCCCCACGCAACTGCACTTTCTCGCCCCGGGCGAGCGGCGATTTCGAAAAGTCGCCGACAACCTTTTCGTCCTGGGGTTTACGCGGGACGCCGACGGCAACGTCCTGACGACCCGTGAAAGAAGCCGGAGTGAACCCGGTTCTTCCGTGGAAATGGAAGGCCCGATGCCGGCCTATCCGATCCTGAGAAAGGAATCGGCTCAGATCGTCGACCGCGCGAATGCCATCTGGGTCATTTCCAAGGACAGCGTGTTCTTTCGCCGTGCCGCGACCGAGTCGCTCGAGGAAGCCATCAGCAAGGTCTCGTCCGGGAACTCGGAGGTGCATTCCGATCAATCCGGTGCTCGACGCGAGCCTGGTCGATCGCGAAGGCAGCGTGTGGTTGGGTGCCCCCGATGCCGTTCACCGATTTTCCCATAGTCCCCTCGTGCGGCTGCAATTGCCAGCGGCGCCGGCTCCGTGGTTCATGCTGGCGCCCGACGACGGGGGCGTGGTGTGGATCAGTGCGGGAGATGGGGTAGGAACGTCCGCCCTCTACCGGGTCACGGAGGGGAAGGTCGATCTCCAACGGTCGATGCCGGGAGTATCGAGCTTCGTTTACCGGGCACCGGACAAGGCCCTTGTGGTTCGGCGGCGAAGGCGGGCTGTGGCGGATGGCCGATGGCCGCCTCGCGAAAGTCGAGCTCCCGAAGGAGCTGGCCGAGGGGGCGAGGTTTTTCACGACGATGACGCACGATGGATCGGGAGGATTCTGGGTCGGCGGCTACGGACTCCATCGCCTGAAGGATGGCGTCTGGACGAAATATGAAAGGCGCGACCCGCGACCCGAAGGCACCAGGAGAAGCTGTCCCGAGACGGCCGTCCTCAGCATGTTCACCGATCGTGCGAACCGCGTGTGGCTCGGCTGCTGGAAGGGTCAGCTGCCTCAGCTGACGGTGCTCGAGGCCGGCCAGGAACGCAATTTCGGCCCGAAGGACGGCCTCGAGGTCGGGAGTGTCATGGCGATCCATGGCAGAGGCTCGGAAATATGGATCGGGGGCGAATTCGGCCTGCAGCAGTTCGATCGCGGCCGCTTTCATACCATCAGGGCGATCGACGACGAATCGCTGCGGGGAATCGTCGGAATCGTCGAGACGGCCAATGGGGATCTTTGGCTGAATGGCCTGGGCGGAATCGTCCACATCCGCCGGGAAGAGATCCTGAAGAGCCTCGAGGACCCCGCTTATCAAGTCACTGTGGAGCGCTTCGACAGGCGGTCCGGGCTCCCGGGCCTGCCGTCACAGTTGCGGCACCTGCCCACGGCGATCGAAGGCACGGATGGGCGCCTCTGGTTCGCCGTGAACAACGGCGTCGTGTGGCTCGATCCAACCCGAGCTTCGAACCGGACCCCGTCGCCTCCGGTATCGATCCAGTCGGTGACCGCTGATGACAAAGTCTATGAGACTGGATCAACGCCCGGATTTCCCGGCGGGCACCTCCAACGTCCAGATCAGCTACGCCGCGGTAAGCCTCCTGAATCCGGAGGCGATTCGGTTTCGCTACAAGCTGCAGGAAATGGACGACGAGTGGCACGAAGCCGCGCGGTCCACCTCCGTGAGTTACCGCAATCTGCCACCGGCGTCTATCACTTCGAGGTCGGCGCCAGCGATGCCAACGGGCTATGGTCGGACAAGACAGCAACGGCCGAATTCACCATCCTGCCGGCGTACTACCAGACGAATTGGTTTCGCGCTCTGTGCGCCATGCTGCTCTTGCTTCTGGCGTGGGTGGGTTACCAGCTACGCATCCGGCGGTTGCATCGTCAGTTCGAGATGACGCTGGACGCGCGTGTTGCCGAGCGCACGCGCATCGCGCGCGACCTGCACGACACGCTGTTGCAGAGCTTCCACGGGCTGCTGCTGCGGTTCCAGACCGCGTTCAACCTTCTGCCGGATCGTCCGGCCGAATCGAAGCAGGTCCTTGCGAGCGCCATCGACCAGGCGGCCGAGGCGATCACCGAGGGCCGCGACGCGGTGCAAGGACTGCGGACCTCGGCGACCGAGATGAACGATCTGGCCGACTCGATTCGTGCGCTCGGCGAAGAGCTGGCGGACGAGAACTCCGCTGAGGCCGTCTTGCGGGTCGAGGTGCAAGGTACGCCGCGGGCGCTGCATCCGATCGTGCGCGACGAGGTCTTCCGCATCGCCGGCGAGGCACTGCGCAACGCGTTCCGCCATGCCGCTGCCAAGCAGATCGAAGTCGAGCTTCGCTACGACGAGCGGCAGCTTCGGGTGCGGGTGCGCGACGACGGCAAGGGGATCGACCCGGAGGTGTTGCGCGCGGAGGGACGGGAAGGGCACTTCGGGTTGGGCGGGATGCGGGAGCGCGCGAAGCTCGCCGGCGGCAAGCTCACCGTCTGGAGCGGGCTCGATACGGGAACCGAGGTGGAATTGAGCATTCCCGGCGCCGCACGCGTACAGTAGCTCTTCACCGGCCCGATCGTGGCTCGCCCAGAAGGTCTTCGGGCCAAGCGATACCAGCGATTCATGAGCGACAATCCCCAACGCATCCGGATTCTCTGTGTCGACGATCACCCCATCGTGCGGCAGGGCATCGCCGGGCTGCTCGCCGCGGAGCCCGACATGGCCCTCGTGGCAGAAGCGGCGAACGGACGCGAGGCGATTCAGCAGTTCCGCGCGCACCGTCCGGACGTCACCCTCATGGATCTGCAGATGCCCGAGATGGGCGGGCTCGACGCGATCGGCGCGATCCGCGGCGAGTTTCCCGACGCGCGCATCATCGTGCTCACCACCTATGCCGGCGACGCACAGGCGCTTCGCGCGATGCAGGCGGGCGCTCGCGGCTATCTTCTGAAGAACGCATTGCACAAAGAGCTGCTCGACACCATCCGTGCGGTGCACGCCGGGCGCAAGGCGCTCGCCGCGGAGGTGTCATTCGATCTGGCGGAACATGCGACGGACGATGCGCTCACGCCGGCGGAGATACGCGTCCTGCGGCTGATCGCGCAGGGCAACGCGAACAAGGAGATCGCCAGGGCCCTCGCGCTGAGCGAAGAGACGGTCAAGGGCCAGGTACGAAACATCCTGTCGAAGCTGGACGCCAAGGATCGCACGCATGCCGCGATGATCGGACTCAAGCGCGGGATCATCCAATTCTAGGCTGGCGGCACGCCTCCTCGGTCCACCCGGCCCCTCGGCCCGGACCGAAAGGGGCATGCGCCTTCACTCTTTCGAGGCTTTCCGCGTCGTCGGGCCGTTCGTAGACTCGACGGGTGCGAAGACTTTTCTCGACGTTCGCCCATGGTGCCCCGGGCGCCGGGCTTCTGCTCATGCGCGTGGCCGCAGGGGGCGCGCTGCTGCTTCATGGCGTCGCTGCGTTGACAGCCGGAGGGGCACCCGCCGCGGTTGCGTTCCACATCTTCTGCGCCGCGACGGGCGCCCTCCTGGTCGCGGGTCTATGGACGCCGATCGTTGGCGCCCTCGCGGCGATCGACGCGGTGCTGCAGGGGTTCTCCAACCCCGCTGATGCCGGCTTCTACGTGCTACTCGCAACCCTCGCCGCTGCGCTTGCCCTGCTCGGACCAGGTGCCTGGTCCATTGATGCGCGCCTCTTCGGCTGGAGACGCGTCGAAATCCGCAACGGCAACGGCAAGGAACACA
Organism: uncultured beta proteobacterium; assembly: GCA_963823215.1. Lineage (GTDB taxonomy): Bacteria > Pseudomonadota > Gammaproteobacteria > Burkholderiales > Casimicrobiaceae > CAIWHR01. Next base: position 14,938 of record CAWGKT010000002.1, on the reverse strand, counting down.
TGAAGAGGCGTGAGCCACGCCCCTAATGAGGGTGTCGCGAGCGCCTTCCAGTGGGCGCCCCCTACTCTTCGGTGGTCGTACGGAACACCGATCGGGCCGTAAATCGACACTGAAGTGGGCTCGTGCGCGAGTAGCCTTCGGCGCGATAGTGCCGACGTGAGCAACCCTCGTCGCGGAGGTTACAAATGAATATTGCGAATGTCATTCCGCTCAGCGCGCCTCACGCAGTCCCCTACGCAAAGAGCGAACACCCGGCTGCCCTGAATCCGGTACGCGTGCGCTTCGATGCATTCGAACTGGACGAGGCCAATGCCCTCCTGCTGCGCAATGGACAAGCCGTCACTCTCGCGCCGAAGCCTTTCGCAGTGCTTTGCGCACTGGCGCGCGAACCCGGGCGCCTCCTCACGAAGAACGCGTTACTGGACATCGTGTGGGGTCATCGCTTCGTCACCGACTCGGTACTAAGAACGGCGATCAGCGAAGCTACGGACGGCGCTCGACGACGATGCCCGCAAAGCCGCGCTACATTGAGACGGTCTCGCGGCGGGGCTATCGCTTCATTGCTCCCACGATTGGCGCGTCGTCGCAACGCGCGCCTGCCATCGAGCGGAACGTCGCGGCTGGGCGTGAACACCCCGCCCTTACGGCGCTCACGGCATTGTGCCGCGGCGATGCGGCGGTCGCCGAGCTCATCCGCGCGGTCGCCGCCACGCTGGAGCGCGAGCCGCTTGCCTTCAACGAGTCCTAGCGCAGAGTGGTTCGCATGAAACCCTCCGAGCAACGCCTAAGCGAAGTGCGTCGCCAGCAGACCGAGGCGATCGTCGCCCGCCACGTGCACGAACTATTCAAGCGCCTGCCGATGCTGTCCGGCTTCTGGCTGCGGCCCGACCTCAAGGTAGCCGAGCTGTCGGTCTTCACCTGGCCGGGCTACACCGCCGGCGCGGATCTGTACGAGGCCGTGATGCAGTCGCTCGTCGAGCTCGTCGAGGAGTGTCCCGAGGCGGTGCAGCTCATGCGCGGGCGCACCTTTGCACGCGCGGTGCACTGATGCGGCCGAAGACCTTTGCCGTGTGCGCTGTCCCAAATGTCGATGCGCCGCGGCGCGAGGTGGGTTGCACGTCGCCACAGCCCGTATGCGCGACCATCCGGAAGACCGGGCGAGGACGCGGCAGCCGCGGCAGCCGCGGCAGCCGCGGTGCGCGGTGGACCGCGCTACAAAGTCGAGTACCGGGTAGTCCGCCCTGACGGCGCGCTGCTCTCGGTCCATAGCCAAGGGGACGGGACCTGGTACGAGTCGGGTCGCGCCGTGCAGGCGATCACGCCCCGTTGACCAAATCCCAACGGAATGCAGATTATTCGCTGACGACAAGCCGCGTGCGGACCTTTACGCTGCAATCCAGTCGATCGTCGCATACCGAACCTGCCGTGAAGAACTACAAACCACTTTTGAGCTCCGCGCCGGCGCACAGCATCCTGAACGCGCAGGCGTTCCATTACACCGACAGTGCCGCAACGGACATTCGCAAGACGTTCGCGAGGGTCAGGCGCCGCCGCGAGAAGGCAGATGTCACCTCCCTCGACGTCGCCAGCAACGTTCGGCCGTTGCATCGGCGCAACAGCGTTTGATCCGATTGAGGAGAAGTGAGTGACGACAGCGCGAACTTTCGCCGCCGCGATCGCCGCGAGCGCCTTGCTGATGCTGTCGAGCGCCGAAGCGGCGCCCGTCAGCGATCCGGAAGGGAGCCCGGTGGACGCCTTCGCCCTCGGTGCGGCCGTCAGGACCAACGCGAGTGCACTCGAGCTACTCGTCGGCGCAGCCGAGGCCGGAAACACGGAGGCGATGAACTTTCTCGGCGTGCTGTACGCGATGGGATCGCAAGTGCCGCGAGACTATCCGATGGCACACTATTGGTTCCAGAAGGCGATCGACCGCGGCTCGAGCGACGCGATGGACAACCTCGCCAGGATGTACCTGGTCGGCACGGGCGTCCCGCGCGACTACGTCAACGCCTTGCGGTGGTTCGAGCGGTCGGCCGCGCACGGCAACGTGCACAGCATGTACAGCGTCGCGGTCATGGCGGAGGAGGGTCTCGGCACGTCGCGTGATCCGAAGCTGGCGAGGACGATGTATCGCCAAGCGGCCAAGTCCGGCGTCGTCCCGGCGATGATCTGGGTGGGCGACGATTATGCGCGCGGCGCGATTGACGAGGGCGACCTCGTCGAGGCGTACGCCTGGCTTGAGCTCGCGTTGCAATCGAACGTGCAGGAAGAGCTTCAGATCAAGCTCCTGGCCAAGATCGAACTTCTCGGAATGCGCCTCCCGGCTGATCGCCGAGACGCAGCCAGGACGCGCGCAATGCACCTCGCCGAGCCTTTGCGCAGCCGTGTGCTTTCGGGACCGCGCGAGCCGGCGACGTTGACCCGGTCCTCTTACGCCTCGAGCCAATGAACACGCATCGCGTCACGATGGTCAAGAACCTGGCAGCGGAGAACTCTATCCATCGCCGAGAGAGAATCGGTTCCGGAGCACACCCATGAAAATGTCAGCACTTGCTTAGCGCTCCCCGCCGCGTGCGGTACAAGTCCAGACCGAATGCCGACCATTCAGTGACGACTCGCGGCGTTCCGCTGGCTACGCTGCCGAACATGACAAACCCGAGAGAAACGGCAAACCTCGCCGGCAAAGTCGCGCTGGTGACCGGCTCGACCAGCGGCATCGGGCTCGGCATTGCGCGCGCGCTCGCCGGCGCCGGAGCGAACGTTCTGCTCAACGGCTTCGGCGAGCAGGCGTTGATTGAAAATCTGCTCGCTGAGCTCAAATTTCAATACAACGTGAAGGCCGCTTACAGCGCCGCCGACATGTCCAAGCCCGCTGAGATCGCGGCGATGGTGGCGCAGGCCGCGCGCGAGTTCGGCGGCGTGGACATCCTCGTGAACAACGCGGGCATCCAGCACGTCGCGCCGGTGGACGAGTTCCCGGTCGAGAAATGGGACGCGGTGATCGCGATCAATCTTTCAGCCGCCTTTCACGCCGTCCGTGCCGCGCTCCCGCACATGAAGGCGCGCAACTGGGGCCGCGTCATCAACATCGCCTCGACGCACGGCCTCGTCGCCTCCGCGCAGAAAGCGGCGTACGTGGCAGCGAAGCACGGCATCATCGGACTGACCAAGGTCGTGGCGCTCGAAACCGCGACCACCGGGATCACCTGCAACGCGATCTGCCCCGGCTGGGTGCTGACGCCGCTCGTGCAGAAGCAGATCGACGCTATCGCTGCCAGGGAGAGACTCGCTGCCGATGCCGCAAGGATGAAGTTGCTCTGCGAGAAGCAACCCTCGCTCGAGTTCGCGACGCCGGAAGAGATCGGCGCGACGGCGCTATTCCTCTGCTCGCAGGCCGCGCGGCAGATCCGCGGCATAGCGCTGCCGGTGGACGGAGGCTGGACGGCCCAATGAAGACCATCTTGCTTAAGGTCGCCGCGGCCTGATCCCGGACGGCGAGAGCGTGATGATCGGCGGGTGCATGGGCGTAGGCACGTCCGAGCAATTGGCGGACGAGCAGGCGCGCCAGGGCAAGAGAAACCTCACGGTGATCGCGAACGACATCGCGCTCCCCGGCATCGGCAAGCTGATGAGCTCCGGCGCGGTGACGAAGTCGATCGCGAGCCACATCGGCCTCGCCAAGCGAATCGCGCGCGAGCTGCGCGACGGCATGCTCGTCAACCTCGGCATCGGCATCCCGACGCTCGTATCGAAGTTCGTGCCGACGTCGGGTTCACCCAACGTACGCGAGCGCGCTCGCGTGCGTGGCACCGGATCTGCGTCGCCTCAACGCGTTGACTAGTGCGGCCCGGGCAAAGGGGGCGGTCCAGGCGGCGGGCCAAGTGGCGGACCGCCAGCTCCGAAACTCGGCGGGCAGGGTTGGGGGCAAGGCGATGCCGAGTTGTTGGAGAGACGCCGCTGCTACGTAATCCGGATCTTCGGCTGCACGAACGCGTTGATCCGTTCGGCAAGCCACAGCAACGCCGCGCGCGCTGGGCCGTGCAGCAAGACCTGATAGCGGGTGCAGTCACGCTGCATCTGGGGCCCTTGCCAGGTCACCGCGGGTCCTCGCACAACTGCGCTTGAGCATCGTGGCATTCCCCCTCGCATGTGACCTTGCTGTACCAGTCCCTCGCGACATTGCCGCCGGGTATCGTCGAGCACAGCATGTGGCCTGTGTCGTCCGCCGCGCAATAGCCAACGCCGCACACCACGTTTCCGTACTGGTCACGCATAACGCCGCCACCTCTTTTCGCACAGTGCAGTTTGCCGTTGGAGTCCATCATGCAGTCGCCTCTTCCGCAGTAGAGGGTTCCGTAATTGTCGCGGATGCAGTTGCCAGCGAATACAGGCGAAATGACACCAAGGGCCAAAACACAGGTTACAACGATACGAGAGATCATGGCATCTCCAATGCGGCGAGCCCGGAGGGCGTGCGCCGCGGTTGATTTACAGGAAGTGCGGCAAACCGTATCCGCACGTCGGGACCACAGGCGAAACCAGCCTGTCGTCGTCGAAATGCGAGTCCGGAACAACCTGGCTTTGGCATCTGCAGCCGCCTTGGCGCTACGGCACGAGCCCGCGCTTAGATCCGATAGACGTGGCCGTCCTCGATCCGCACACGGTCGCCCACCCGCAGATCGAGGTCCCGCGTGTCTTCGACGACCAGCGAGCTGCCCGAATCGAGTCGCACGGTGATGCGGTATCGCGTCGCCTGCCGCTGCGTTTTCTCGATTTCGTTTCCGACGACCGCGCCGCCGATTGCGCCGGCGATGGTCGCCGCCGTGTTCCCGCGGCCGCTCCCGATCTGGTGGCCGATCACGCCACCGGCGATGCCTCCGATCAAGGTTCCGCCGTTGACCGGCCTGTTGTCGGGCGCGCGATAGATCTCGATCGCCTCGATCTTGCCCTCGTCGGCGCGGACGGGGGATTCGGCCATCACCACGCTGCCGGTGGCCGCTACGAGCAGGCATAGGGACATCCAGAGACCCAAGGGTTGGATGATTCTAGTCAGCATGTTCATGTTCCTTTGCGTAAGGTTGTACGGAGTCGCTCAGACCGAAGATCGTCGCAGCGACGCAAGCGAACTGGGCGCTGGCGTCGCGTCGATCGGATTCTTCGTCAATGTCCGGACGTTCGTCGCGACGTTCGGCTGGTGTTGTCTTGGCGCGTTGCGTCGGAAGGTCGCGAACGTCTTGCGGATGTCGGTGTTCGCGCTGTTCCTGTAGTGGAACTCTTGCGCGTTGAGGATGCTGTTCGCTGGTGCAGAGCTTAAGAGAGGCTTGTACTGTTTCATGGCTAGGCTGGTATGTCGCGGATTGTCATCGCGCTTGGGCTTGACTTTGCGACCGGATAATGAGGAGAGTCAACGTGGAGCGTAGCGCTTTGCGCGACCCGGGTCGTCAGCGAAACGTCGCGAATCAGTCGGGCTTCGATAGTCGAGCCTACGCCGTCAAATAGGACCCTCGCGCCATCTGGGCAACAACGAAAGAAAACGCTAGGCGCAGCTCGGCGCGCCGCAACGGTCGCGCCGTCTCGGGTCTCTTCAAGCCATGATGTTCACGCCGCCGTCGACGTACAGCGTTGCACCTGACAGCCGGCGTGCGTAGGGCGTGGCGAGGAATGCGCAGGTGAAGCCGACGTCCATGATGTCGACCAACTCGCCAATCGGCGCGCGCTGTGCGGCCTCGGTCAGGAGCAGATCGAAGTCCTTGAGCGAGGACGCCGCACGCGTCTTGAGCGGCCCAGGCGAGATCGCGTGCACGCGTATGCCCTTGCCGCCAAGCTCGAAGGCGAGATAGCGGCACGACGCCTCGAGCGCCGCTTTGACGGGGCCCATCACGTTGTAGTTCGGCACGACCTTGTTGGCTCCGTGATAGCTCATCGCGAACATGGATCCACCGTTCTTCATCAAGGGAGCCGCCAGCCGCGCCATGCGCACGAACGAATGGCAGGAGATGTCCATCGCCTGCTTGAAGCCCTCGGCCGAACAATCGACGAGTAGCCCCTGCAAGTCCTCCTTCGGCGCGTATGCGAGCGAGTGAACAAGGATGTCGAGCTGGCCCCACTCCTTCGTGATTCTGTCGAACACGGCCTCGAGCATGCCCGGCGCGGCGACATCGAGCGGCATGAAGATCGGTGCGCCGAGCTCTTTGGCCAGCGGCTCGACGTAAGTCTTCGTCTTCTCGTTGACATAGGTGATGGCGAGCTCGGCGCCCAGCTCACGGAACGCCTTCGCGCATCCATAGGCAATCGAATGCTGGTTCGCCACGCCGACGACGAGCGCTTTGGTACCTTTGAGCACGGGCGGCGGAATTTCGACGGTCATGACCCTTGGTCTCCTAGATTTGCATCTGCGGCACCTGCGGCGGCACGACCAGGCTTGCTTCGGTCGCCGCGAGCACTTGCTGCACCGACACGCCGGGCGCGGTCTCGACGAGCGTCGCGCGACCACCCTCGAACGAGATTGCCGCGAGCTCCGTGACCACCAGGTCGACAGCGCGCACCGAAGTCAGCGGCAGCGTGCACCGCTTGATGATCTTCGGTTTGCCCTTGGCGGTGTGCTGCATGGCGACCACCACGCGCTTCGCCCCGGTCACAAGGTCCATCGCGCCGCCCATGCCCGGAACCATCTTCCCCGGGATCATCCAGTTGGCGAGCTGTCCCCGCTCGTCGACCTGCAATCCTCCAAGCACCGTCATGTCGACGTGCCCCCCGCGGATCAGGCCGAACGACACGGCGCTGTCGAAGGTGCAAGCCCCGGGTATCGCGCTGACCGGCCTGCCGCCCGCGTCGGTCAGGCGCGGCTGCGCCATGCCCTCTTCCGGTATCGGGCCCGTACCGATCAGTCCGTTCTCGGACTGAAAGAAAATGTGCATGCCGGCCGGTACGTAATTCGCCACGAGCGTAGGAATGCCGATACCGAGATTCACGAGCATAGCGTCGCGCAGTTCAAGCGCGATGCGCTTGGCAATGATGGTCTGAGGGTCCATGGTCATCGGGCAACGAGGTAATCGACGAGCGGCGCGGGCGTCATCACGTGGTCCGGCGAGATGATGCCCACCGGCACGATTTGCTCCGCGTCGACGATGACTGTCTTCGCAGCCATGGCGATTACCGGATTGAAATTGCGCGCCGTCAGCGCGTACGTGAGGTTACCGAGATAGTCGGCTAGAAACGCCTCCACCAGCGCAAAATCCGCGGCAAGCGGCGTTTCCAGCAGGTACTCGCGACCGTCGACCTCGAGCTTGCGCTTGCCTTGCTCCACGACGGTGCCGACGCCTGTGGGCGTGAGGATGCCTCCGAGGCCGTAGCCCGCCGCGCGGATACGCTCGATAAGCGTGCCTTGGGGGACCAGCTCGACCTCTAGCTCTCCCGAGAGCATCTTCTGCTGCGTTTCGGGATTTAGCCCGATGTGGCTCGCGATCACCTTGCGAACGAGCTTTGCCGTGATGAGCTTGCCTATTCCTCTGCCCGGCATCGCTGTGTCGTTGGCGATCACGGTCAGGTCGCGCTTGCCCTGCCGGACCAGTTCGTCGATCAGGCGCTCCGGCGTGCCGACCCCCATGAAACCGCCGATCATCAGGCTTGCGCCGTCGGGAATCTTTGCCACCATGCCGTCGAGGGGTAGGATCTGCATTGCGTTTCCTGTCAACAGCCGAGGCGCGATGTCAGTCCGCCGCGCGGACGTCCGTCCGATCGAGCGGCGCCAGCGTGTGCGCCATGTCGATCCCGGCCGTGAAGAAGAACGGCGATCGCATCGGCCACGCTACGCCACCGCTTGCGTGTGCCCTTCACGGCGAGCCTTCGCGACGAGCACGGCCACCGCACAGGACGCGAGACGCGTCAGCAGCGAGTCCGCCCGGCTCGTGAGGATGATGGGTGCGCGCGCTCCGAGCACGATCCCCGCGGCGTCGGCTCCCGCGAGGAACGACAGGCTTTTCGCCAGCATGTTGCCGGCTTCGAGATCGGGGACGACTAACACGTTGGCGCGGCCTGCAACGGGGGATTCGATCTTTTTGATCTTGACCGACTCGAGGCTGATCGCATTGTCGAGCGCGAGCGGCCCATCGAGAATCGCGCCGGTGATCTGCCCGCGGTCGGCCATCTTGCACAGCGCCCCGGCCTCCACGGTCGAGGGCACCTTCGGGTTGACAGTCTCCATCGCGGAGAGTATCGCCACACGCACCTCCGGGAACTGGAGCGCGTGCGCGAGGTCGATCGCGTTCTGGATGATGTCGACCTTCTCTTCCAGCGTAGGTGCGATGTTCACCGCCGCATCGGTCACGATGAGCGGTTCTGCATAGCTGGGCACATCCATCACGAAGCAGTGGCTCACGCGGCGCGCGGTGCGCAGCCCTGAATCGCGTCGAACGACGGCGCCCATCAACTCGTCGGTGTGCAGACTCCCCTTCATCAGCGCCTCGGCCTTGCCCTCGCGGACGAGATCGACCGCCTTTTCGGCGGAGGCATGGCTGAAGGGCGCATCGACGATTGGCAGCCACGAGATGTCGATGTTGTTCTGCCGGGCCACTTCCTCGATGCGCGTGCGCGGGCCGATCAGGATCGGGGCGATGAGACCCATCCGAGCCCCGTCGACCGCGCCCTGCAACGAGCTCGGGTCACACGGGTGCACGACCGCGGTCGGTGTCGGCGGTAGCGTCTTGCAATCGTCGACGAGTCGTTGATATTTCTCGTGGGCCCGCGCCGTCCCGGGTTCGACCGCCACGGCCGCCACGCCTGCCGTCGCCCGTTGTCTCTTGCGCCGGCATGCTACGTTGCTCCGGCGGACTTCTTCGCCAGCGCGCCGCGCGGCTTCGCAATCGCGACCCGAGCACTGCCTGGGGTCAGCCGAGCACCGCGCCGCGACCCGACCGGCCGGCGTGCCACGACGCTGAGCACGCCGCGGATGCGCGTGAGCATCGCCTTCTGCTCGGGCGAAGGCTGGATGCGCTGCACTCGCTTGTCAGCTAGCACGCGCTCCAGCAGGGTAAGCAGGCGATCCCGGTCTCGCGGGTTGGCCAGCAGCAACGGCAGCGCCTCGACCGCCTTCTCCGGCTCGTAGCGCGCGATGATCTCCTGCTCGCCGCCGATACGGCGCGCCACGTCGGGTGCGAGGTCCGGCAGGAGCTCGCGGTACTCTTCAATCATGTCGTGCGCGAGCTGCAGCCGAGAAAGCGGCAGGGGTTCTTCCTTGTGGGCCAGCAGGAAGGCGACTCGCGCGAGCGCTTCCGCGTAGCCGCCTTTATCGATTGCCGCCAGCGCTTTCTTGACAAAGGAAAGGTCGCGCGGGTCGACCGCCTTCGCCGCTGTTTCGGCGCCATGCTCGTCGCGGAGATAGAAGGCGGACAGGTTGCCGTAGATCTGGAAGAAAGCGGCTTCGGCTGCCGCGTCGCGCAGTGCGCGATAGCAATCCAGCGACGCACTTGTCAGCTCTGACACCGCCGACTCAAGCTTGCGGGCCGGATCGTCCGGCGCCAGTGCCTGACGCTGTGCCTTCACTGCCTCCGCAGTCGGCGCGAGCCAACACAGCCAGGGATTGAGGTCCGAGAGCGCCCAGCGCTGCAAACGCAGCGGGTGAAACTCACGCGAGAGCTTGGCGCCGTACTCGTTGGCCAACGCCTGCACCAGCGGGCGCCCGAAGAGCTCGTAGGCACGCTGATTGAACTCCGAGACCGCGTTCACGGCTTCGAACGGTTTCTCGTCGGCGCGTTTGAAGCGATTCAGGCGCGCAACGATGTCTTCCAGACGCAGCTCGACGAAGCTCACCTCGTATGCCGGTTTGCCGCTGCGATCCTTCTGCTCCGCGATCTGCATCCCGTACAGGCCGGGCGGCAGCGCCTCGATCGACTTTAGCACCGACGCGATCTCGGTTCCCTCCTTCTTCGCGACCTTGCCGGAAACGAAGATCCCGAGGTGGCCGACGTCCTCGTGCATCAGGCCGACGATCACCTGCCCGCGGGCCTTGATCTCCTCGGTGCTGCCGTAGACGTCGGCGACCCAGTTGAAGGCCTGCTGCGGCGGCGTGATGTTGTCGCCCATCGAGGCGAACATGACGATCGGGACCTTGATTTCGCGAAGATCGAACACGGTGCTGCCGGGACCCTTCGTCTCGCCTTTCCACAGTTTGTTGCCGACGAAGAGATTGCGCGTGATCCACTCGATTTCCTCGCGGTTCAGCAGGTAATAACCGCCCCACCAGCGCTCGAACTCGAGAAAGCGCTCTGTTTCGGTGTCGACGTTGGCGAACACCTGGTAATACTTGTTCCAGAGCGTATTGGCGGGGTTCAGGTTCTCGAAGTTCTCCACGAGGTAAGCGCCGTCGAACTTGCCCGCGCCGAGGTCGGAGGTCAGCGAGGCGAGCCAGGTGCCGCCGAGCAGCCCTCCGGCGTAGCGCATGGGATTGTCGCCTTCGCCCTCGCTCCAGGCGCCGCCCCAGTAGGACATCGGCGCGCCGACGATTACGATCGGACCGGTGTCGTCGGGGCTGGAAGCAGCCAGCATCATTGCCGCCCAGCCGGCCTGACAGTTGCCCACGATTCCCGGCTTGGGCGCGTCGGGATGAAGCTCGCGCACGCGATGCACGAACTCGCGCTCGGCGTCGCACACGTCCAGCAGTGTTTGGCCCGGTTCGGGATTCGGGAAAAAGATGACGAAGTACACGGGATGCCCCGCGTGCAGTGCGACCCCGACCTGGGAATCGTCCTTGAAGCCGCCGATGCCGGGGCCGTGGCCGCCGCGCGGGTCGATGATCACGTAGGGGCGGCGCTTGGCATCCACCGTCACGCCCTTCGGCGGAACGATGCGCAGCAGCGCGTAGTTGACCGGACGCTTGAACGTGCGCCCGTCCATGACCATCTCGTAGTCGAAGCGCAGCACCGGCGGCAAACCTTTCCGCTCGTGCTCGACGAAGTTGTTGCCGCGTTGGCGCAGCGTGTCCCATAGGAGAATGGAGCGCTGCGCGAAGTCGATGGCGTAGTGCGCCGCACCGGCGGAGAATTGCCATGGCAACAAGGGACTCGCCTTTGCGGCACCCAACGCGGGCTCGATGGCCTCTTTCACACGTCCACTGTAGCGATCGAGCGCGAGCTTCGAGCGTGTTTGCAGTACCTGAGCGACCTTCGCGGAAACATCGTGGCTCTGGGAAAGCTGTTTAAACAAATTGCTCATGGTGTCCTTCTTTCTAAATGGCGACCTATCGAACTGCGGTAGCAGGGATGGAGCTGCGGAGTTTGCGGGGATGTCATGTGCGCAGGTTAGGGCCCCGCGCCTGCAGAGTCGTCAGCGAAACGTCTGCGTTGCGTGGTAATTCGGCGGAGATTGCCAGAGCCTCCGTCACTGGCGTGACGCTCGGCATGCAGTGCTAATCGGCGCGGGGGGCCACCGCCAGGACGCGTCCGGGCACTTGCCGTCAAGCCAAAGCGCGACGCAATCCCGACGTTTCGCTTATGACTTGGATCAGCGCTGCGTCTAGCATGGCTTGCAATGGCGCTAATGCACTACCCCCGCGAACCGGGAGAGGAGTTCTCCGGCCGAACGCGTGCAGCCCGGGGCAGCCGCGGCGGAACGGCCCGTCCTGTATCAACCATGGAGCGAACCGCATGCACAGTGCGACCGACAGGGCAACACGAGTGCTGCCGAAGACGATGACCATAAAGCTGCCGCCAGGCTGGTTCTATGCCGCGTCGATCGTCGTCCTGTCGGCTTGGATCCTGAACAGCTTTCTTCAGGCGATACTCGCGGCGTGCGTTACTGCGATCGCCAGCTGGCCGCTCTACACGCGGTTTGCGGCCCGTCTGCCACGGCGCATCGGCCGAAGTTCGAAATCGCTGATCTTCACGCTCGCGATGACGGCTTTCGTGCTGGCCCCGTTGATGTTTGCGTTCGGCGCGCTGCTCACCGAAGCGCAAGCGCTGCTGGTGGAGATCGCCGCTGCCGACAAGAAGGGAATCGCGGTTCCTCAGGGGCTGGAGAACGCGCCACTGATCGGGCCGTGGCTCGCTGCTCGTTGGCAAAGTCAGCTCGCCTCTCCAGGCGCCCTTCTGACGTGGACACAGCGGACCGACGCGGCTGCGTTCCTTGTGTGGGCGCAGTCGCTTGGACAATTCATGGGGCGGCACGCGTTCATCATCTTATTCACGATCCTGCTGTTGTTCTTCCTATATCAGGAAGGTGAGTCGCTGGCGGAGGGTTTCAGGCGAGTTCTTCGTCGCCGCATAGGCGAGCACGCCGACGGTTATGTCGACCTCGCCACGCGGGCCGTGCGCGCCTCGGTGAACAGCATGCTGGTCGTGGCGCTCTTCGATGGCTTCGCAAGCGGCGTCGCGTATGCAATCGCCGGTGTGCCGCACGCCGTCGTGTGGGCCGCGATTACCGGTTTGCTCGCACTGGTCCCGTTCCTCGGATATCTGGCGGTCGGTGCATTGACGTTGCAACTCGCGATGACGGTCACCAGCACGCCACCGGTTCTTGCTTTCGGGCTGGGCTGCTTCGTCCTGTTCTTTGGCGACAAGGTCGTCCGGCCGGTGGTCGCGCGTCACGGAATGCGCCTGCGCTTCGTCTGGATCCTCATGGGTTGCCTTGGTGGTTTCGAGGTGCTTGGGCTTATCGGTCTGGTGATTGGTCCGGTGGTGCTTACCCTCGCCAGGGAACTGTGGGAGCAACGTGTTCGCGATCTTGCTGTGGCCGATGTCACCGACTCGGAGTCCCAGGGGAGCCAGAGCGCCTGACAACGACGGATAGGCGTCGCGCGCCGCGAACTCGATTGATGTCGGTGGCCGCCGTTCACACTTCGTACGGTCCGTCCATCATTGCGCCGGCACGCGCCAGAAAGGCCCCGCGATCCGCTCCAGGGGCCGGCCCGGCTCGTTGGGTTGCAGGTCGTAACGCAGCATGGCGATGATGTCCGCGCTAACGCGCGGATTGGAAACGAAATAATTGTGGCCGAAGAAGTCAGTCGTCCCGCGCACTTGAATGATGTCCACGGCACGCAACATGCCGATCGCTGTGATCTGCTCAGGTGTCAACATCGCAGCGTCGATCCGCCCGAGCCGGGCGATGCTGCCGAACAGCCAGCTTACCGTTGCGATCGCCTGGTCGTCGGGCGAAACATAGAGAGTGACCCTGAGCCCCGGCGCAGGGGGAACAAGCGCGCCTGGCTCTGCCTTTGCGCCGAACGGCAAGTCGGGGTCCGAGAACACCTTGAAGATCTTGGTGATCGCGACGTCGCCGTCGAGATCCGGGGCGACGAGAACAACATTCGCGATGTGAAACTCGCGATCGGGCGAGCTGCGGAGCATGTAGGCTTCGGCGCTCAGCTGTGCCAATGCCGTTGCGAGCGTATCCGTGCCGCGGCTATGTGCGATCAGGTGCACCCGTTCGACACCAGGCGTCCGGCCGACAATGCGGATCACCTTCAGCAAGTCCTCGACGGCGTATTCGGCGGATTCGCGGTCGACGTCGTAGCCGAACAGAATGCCTCGGTGCCCGCCGGCGGGCCAGGTGAAGATGCCGCACACGAAGTCGCGCCCCAGGAAATGGCACAGCTCGCCCATCGTCAGCGCGGCATCTCTCGAAGCTGGTGTTGTAGCCGTGCACGAACAGCACGACTTCCTTGCGGTGCGCGACAGAGCCGCCTCGCAATCTCGGCTTGCAGCTGCTGCTTCGCCTTTTCGTACGCCTCGACGACGGCGGGCACACGTCGTATGCCATCCGGAGCGACAACGACTTCATACGGTATGGCCGGAAAGCGACCGAGCTCCGTGGTCGGCCCGAGCTTGAGCTGCAGTGGATCGACGCGTTGCGTCGCGATGCTTTCCTTGACCAGCACATCCCAGGAGACGCCCTCGCCGAACTCGACCATCGCCGATCCGAACGCCATCGAGCGCGATCGCTCGGCGGTGTACGGCAGATCGTCGGGTTGCTCTGCCGGTGCGCGATCGGTGATGAACAGCAGATCGAGAGACGGCCGGCGACTGTCGATCGACAACTCGGTGAAAAGCACCCTGGCATTCGCCCCCGTGTAAAGCACCGGGGTCGGCATCAACGTCGTCGCGCAACCCGTCAGGACGAAGGCGGCGGCGGCAATGACGATGGCTGATCGCGCGCCGGGGAGGGCACTTTTGCGATGCATCTCGGAGGACGTTTAGACATGGCCGCGAAGCAAATCGCTCGAGGTTCGGCTCTCCGCCCCGTACCGCGCAGCTAGCCCGAGGCTCGACCGCGCAACCCAGCGAGTCGCCCGCGCTTCAGGAATGCCGAGTCGCGGCCGAGCATCAGCCGCACGAGATCCTCGAGAACGGGCTCCTCGATCGCGGTGCTCGGGAACTCCAGCGTGACGCGCTCAAGGCGATCGACGTTGGCGAGGGCCACGATCACGATCCCCGTTCGATAGTCGACCCGAAACGAAATCCGTGCCGGGATCACGGGCGGGACTGAGAAGATGCAACTGCGCTGCGTCCCATCGGGATCTTCCATGCGGCGGCAGGTGTATTGCAGCCCGAAGGCATCGAGGGTCTTCTCGGCAAACGAGACCCACCCGGGGACCACCTCGATCGACAGAGGCTCGGCTGCGGAAACCTCGTAGTTGACGTCGATCCCTTCGACCACCGGAAAGCCGCGGATGCGGCGCTCGTGCTGACCGACCGAGCCATGGGCGAACCGCGGCGAATCGAATATGTAGCCATAGCCGAGGTCGAACCGGTGTTCGATCGGGGGCTTCAGACCGTTGAGATAGGTGATTGCTTTTTCCAGCCATCGAAATGCCTCGCGCAGCCGTGCATCGATCGCCTCGAACCTCTCGACCTCGCCGGGGTCGTCGGTCGATTCCGGCAGCGCCTCGTACCGAGCGCGCAACTCGTCGAGCAGCGATGCGGGGTTGTTCATCTCGCTCGCTCCCGGC
>CAWGKT010000001.1:0-469375 GCA_963823215.1 uncultured beta proteobacterium | reverse complement strand
GATCATCGAGAACAACGCGCCGGCGTGCCCCGCGTTGTCCGGGCCGAGCGATTTCCAGGTCACGATCTCCGGGCTGACGCTGCGACGCGGGAGCCGAAACCTTGCCGACAGCGCTGGCGGCGCGATCCAGACCTCGAAGAGCCTCGTGCTCGATGACGTCACCATTCGCGACAGTCAGGCGAAGAGCGGCGGCGGGCTCGTCTTCAATGTCCAATACCCAGGGCAAACGCTGACGATCGTGAACTCGCGCTTCATCGACAACGTGGCCAAGCCCGTCGTCGCGGGCGACACCAATTCCCACAATGGCGGCGCTCTCCTTGTTCACGATTACTGTCCCGACACCCGCATCCCGGCCGTCGTGAACATAGCGTCGAGCGTGTTCAGCGGCAACCGGGTGCAGCCTGTGCTGCTCGAAGGACGCGGCGGCGCCATCGCGGCGTACGACAATGCCTCGGTGACGATCGCCGACACGCGGATCGTGGACAACCACGTCGAACCGCCCATTCCGACGGCGGGCTTCGCCTATCCGGGCGGCGGCATGCAGGCCACGACGACATCCGTGACGATCATCGGGTCGGAGATCGCGGGCAATTCCGCCGACTTCGGCGGGGGGCTCAGCATCGCCGCAGACGATGCCGACCTGCAGGCACCCGCTTCGGCGTTCACCTTCCGGCTAATCAATTCCACGGTGTCCGGCAACACTACCAACAGGGGTGGCGGCGCCATCAACTTCCATGCCAATGTGACCGCCGAACTCTACAACTCGACGGTCGCTGACAATCTGCCTGGCGGCATTGCGAACTCGATGCCATCAGGGGCGGCGCTATTCTCCGCCCACGCTCAAGCTGGTTCTCGTCGATCCTCGGCAGTAGCCGCGGCGGGATCGACGTGAGTACGGACGTAACCAACATACCCTCGTTCACGATCGATGCCGCCAATTCGTTGGTGCAGAACATCTGCCCGACCCCGACCTGCTCGATAACGAGCGGCAGCGGCAATCTCGTGGGTGTCGATCCGCTGCTTGGCCCGCTTGCCGACTATGGCGGCCTGACGCGCACGCACGCATTGCTGACGGGCAGCCCGGCGATCGATGCGGGCAACAACGACCTGCTCGCGCTCACAACGGATCAGCGTGGCGAGGGCTTCCCGCGGGCCTTGGGTGCTGCAGTCGACATGGGTGCGTACGAAGGTGTCGTCGCGTCGGTCAACCATCCGCCTGTCGCCAATGCAGGCCCCAATCAGAACGTGCGCACTGGTCAATTGGTGCAATTGAGCGGCGCTTGCACAGACGCCGACAACGACATCACGACGGGCGCGTGGAGCTACATCTCGAAGCCCTCCGGCAGCAATGGGGCGCTGTCGAGCACGACGATCCTCAATCCGACGTTCACGCCGGATGTGCCGGGGTCGTATCAGCTGCGATTGATCTGCAACGACGGTCACGTCGACAGCAGCCCGTCGCCGGTCACGATCGCCGTTTCGAACCCGCCGATCACGCTGACGCTGGCGGCCTCTCAGACCGGGATCGGCCAATCGGTCGGCGGAACGATCACGCTCAGCGATGCGGCGCCCGTGGGTGGGCTGCAGGTGGCCTTGACCAGCTCGAGCACCGGCGTCGCAACGGTTTCGCCTTCGTCTGTCGCCATCGCGGCCGGGGCGACGACGGGCTCGTTCACCGTCACCGGCGTCGGACCCGGAGCGGCCACGATCACCGGCAGCGCCCCAGGTTACAGCAATGGCTCGGTCAGTATCGACGTGCCCACGGTCAACGTCGGCTTGGTGATATTGGCTCCCGGACAGACGCGGGACTTCCCCGTTACCCTGGCGACCCTGGCGCCCGCGGGTGGCATGACGGTTGCCTTGAGCAGCAGCGATACCGCCGTGGTCACGGTGCCCGCATCGGTCTTCATCCCCGCCGGTGCGATCGCCCCCGCCGTCGATCCGCTGGCGACCGGCGTCGGCCCGGGAACGGCGACGATTACCGGGACCGCGACCGGTTACGCGCCCGGCAACGGACCGGCAACCGTCGCCGCGCCCGTCCAATGGACCGTCACGAGCGGCGGCAACGATCGCTGGTATCAATTCATCTACCACCCCAGCGGTTTCACGTGGCAGCAAGCGTGGGAGGTCGCGAGCGGCAGCTCATTCCTGGGTGTGCCGGGCTACCTCGCGACGTCCACCTCGCCGGCCGAGAATGTATTTCTCGATTCGCTCGCGAAGTATCCAGCCGGTGCATACGGGCATCATCTTCGACCCGGCGAATCCCACGGTCAGTCTTGGATCGACCTCCATTGCGGGTAGCACCGCGTCCACCTGGCTCGGCGGCGCGGATGCGGCCACCGAGGGCACGTGGCGATGGGTGAACGGCCCCGAGACCGGTAGCGTTTTCTGGACCGGAGGCATTGCCGGCTCGTCACCTCCTGGAGCGTTCGCCTCGTGGGACACCGGAAACGAGCCGAATGGTTCCTCCGCTGGTGAAGACTTTCTGCAGCTCCGCAAGTCGGTAGGGTTATGGAATGACACAGGAAGCGGCGCATTGCAGAGCCTTCCCGGATTCAACCAGGACGGCATTACGCGCACTCGCGCGCCCATGGCCTTCATCGTCGAGTACAGCCCGGCGACTGTTCCGGTGACATTCACCGTCACCAACACCGACGATAGCGGCGTGGGGAGCTTGCGCGACGCCATCCTGCAAGCCAATCTGGCGCCGGGCCCGAATACGGTCGATTTTGCCCCGGGCTGACCGGTACCATTGGCCTGACCTCGGGACAGATCCAGATTTCGGGCCCGCTGACGATCGTCGGGCCGGGTGCGGGCAACCTCACGATCGACGGCAACGCCAGCAATCGCATTTTCTCGATCTTCGTCACCGACCCGGCCTGTCCTGCATTCGACGGACCGGATTATCTGGTGTCGATTTCCGGTCTTCGGCTCACGAATGCGCGTCGAAACGCGGACAACAGCGGTGGAGCGATCTTCACCGAACACAGCCTCACGCTCGATTCGGTGATCATCGACAACAGTCAGGCCCGGTCCGGCGCCGGCCTTAGCGTCAACCTCCAGTATCCGGCACAGTCGCTGACGGTCACGAACTCGCAGTTCAACAACAATATCGCCAAGCCCCTGTCGGCCACCACAGCGACGGAGATCCGCGGTGGCGCCATCGCGATTGTCGAGCGTTGCTCGAATACCAGCACCACCCCGGTCACGGTGACCATCGCCAACAGCGTGTTCGCGGGCAATCGCGTGCAACCGGCGACGCTCAACGGCAAGGGCGGGGCGATTCTCGCCTACACGGACGCCGACATTACGATCACCGACACGCGCATCGTGGATAACGGTGTCGATGTCCCCGTATCGCCCGTGGCGGGTGCCACGTATGGCGGTGGCGGATTCTACGGCCGGGCGAAGTCGCTGCGGATCGAGCGATCGGAGCTGGCGGGCAGTGTCGCCGGGCTCGGCGGCGCCCTCAGGTTCTTCAACGATGTTCCCGGCTTGCAGACCCCGGAGACCGCGATGGCGGTCACCATCGTCAATTCCACGATCTCGGGCAGTGTCGTAAGCGAAACCGCCGGTGCATTGTCCGCCCATGGCAACGTCGCGATCGAACTCGACAACACGACCGTCAGCAACAATACGGCTGCTGCGGGCCGCACCGGCGGGCTATTGTTCACCACAGGCGCCACGAGTCCGCCCTCCGCCAGCAATGCATTTGCGCGGCCACGCTGAAGCTCGTGTCGTCGATCATCGCGAACAGCCAATCCGGACCAAGCGACCTTTCGACGAATATTGCGGTGATACCGTCATTCACCGTCAACGCGACCAACTCGCTGATCGAGACGATTTGTCCCAGTCCGAGTTGCGAAATTTCCATCGTCGGCAGCGGCAACATCATAGGCATCGATCCGATGCTGGGACCGCTCGCCCCCAATGGCGGCCCGACACGCACGCACGCGTTGCTGCCGGGCAGCCCGGCGATCGATGCCGGCAGTAACCCGCTGGGGCTCACGACCGATCAGCGCGGCACCGGTTTCCCGCGGGTACTTGGTGGTACCGCGGACATGGGCGCGCACGAGTCGGCTCCGGCCTGAATTTGACCAACTATGCGTACCTGAGCCAGTTCGGCACGCTGCCGCTCCATGCAGTTCTACTTTCCGATCGGTCGCGATCGACCCGACCAGCCACAACATCGTGGTGACCGACCACGAATAATGCTCGCGTGCAGATATACAGTTCCGTGGGCGTGTTGCTGAGCCAGTTCGGCACACCTGGCACCGGCAACGGGCAGTTCAATTCGCCGCTTGGCGTTGCGATCGACCCGACCAGCCACAACATCGTGGTGGTCGATTCCGGTAATAATCGCATGCAAATATTCAGTTCCGCGGGTGTGTATCTAAGCCAGTTCGGCACACCTGGCAACGGCAATGGTCAGTTCAATCAGCCGAACTATGTTGCGATCGATCCGACCAGCCACAACATCGTGGTGACCGAAGTCGGCAATAGTCGCGTGCAGATGTTCAGTTCCGCGGGGGTGTATCTGAGCCAGGTTGGCTCGACCGGTTGCGGCAACGGGCAGTTCATTCACCCGTAGCGTCCCCTCCGCCATCCGCTTGCCTGGCGACCCGCGGACGTGAACAATGGTGCGCGACAATATTGTCGCCACTGACGTGGGGCTGCAGATGTCCGCGGCGCAAAGCGTTGTAGAGAATGCGGCGACTGCAACACCGCGCGATGCGTTCCACAACCTGGAAGCCTACATCCCCGGCGACCGCCGGCGCGCGCTCGCCACGGGGACCCCGATGCCCGACCGCGTTCGCGGTGCGGCGCTGTTCGCGGACATCTCGGGCTTCACGCCGCTGACCGAGGCGCTGGCGAACGAGCTCGGGCCGCAGCGCGGCGCCGAGGAGCTGACCGCCAACCTGAACCGGGTCTTTCACGCGCTCATCGCCGAGCTCGAGCGTTTCGGCGGCCACGTCATCTACTTCAGCGGCGACGCGATCACCTGCTGGTTCGACGGCGACGACGGCGCGCGCGCCACCGCCTGCGCCCTCGCGATGCAGAAGACGATGGGCCAGCTCGGCGAGGTGGTCACGCCGGCCGGCACGCGCGTGCGCCTCGCGATGAAGGCCGCCGTCGCCGTCGGGGCGGCGCGGCGCTTCCTCGTCGGCGACCCGGACGTTCAGCTCATCGACGTCCTCGCAGGGCGACTGATCGACGCACTGGCCACGGCCGAGCACCTCGCGGCGAGGACCGAGGTGCTGCTCGATCGGTCGGCGCTCGAATCGCTGGGCGACCGGGTCGAGATCCGCGAGTTTCGGGTCGATGCCGAGAGCGGGCGCGAATTCGGTGTCATCGCGAGCATGACGGTTGCTGTCGGACGACGCCCCGGCCACAAGCAACGAGAACCCGCTGCCCGAGGAAGTCGTCAGGCCATGGCTGCTGCCGGCGGTCTACGAGCGCCTGCGCACCGGACGCGGCGAGTTCCTCGCCGAGCTGCGGCCGGCGTATCCGCTGTTCGTCCGGTTCGGCGGCATCGACTACGACAACGACGACGACGCGATCGCGAAGCTCGACGATTTCATCCGCCGCGTGCAGCGGATCCTCACGACGTACGGCGGCAATCTCCTCCACCTGACGCTCGGCGACAAGGGCGCCTACCTGTACGCGGTGTTCGGCCCGCCGCTCGCGCACGAGGACGACGCCGCGCGCGCGGCGGCCGCCGCGCTCGAGCTGCGCGAGCTCGAGTCGACGACCGCGGTCACCGGCATCCAGATCGGAATCACGTACGGCCGGCTGCGCAGCGGCACCTACGGCCACAAGCGGCGGCAGACCTTCACCTGCCTCGGCGACGCGGTCAACCTCGCGGCGCGTCTCATGTCGAACGCGCCGCCGGGCCGGATCTACGTTTCGGAACCGGTGCGCCGCGCCGCCGGCGAGCATCTTCACCTGGGAGCAGCTCGCTCCGATCACGTGAAGGGCAAGGCCGAGCCGGTGTCGGTGTTCGCGCTGACCGGCTCGAAGCGGCACGCGTCGCGCAGCCGCGCGAGCTCCGAGCTGCCGATCGTCGGCCGCCGGGCGGAGCTCGACACGATCGGCGCGAAGCTCGACGAGGCGCTCGCCGGTCGTGGACAGCATCGTCGGCGTTTCGGCCGAGGCAGGCATGGGGAAATCGCGCCTCGTGGCCGAGTTCGCGAGGGCGGCGGAACGGCGCGGGATCGTCGTCGCGTTCGGCGAATGCCAGTCGTACGGCACCAACACGAGCTACTTCGTCTGGCGCGAGGTCTGGTCGACGCTGTTCCGCCTCGACGACAGCCTGCCCGAGGACGAGCAGGTGCGGGCGCTCGAGGCCGAACTCGCGGCGATCGACCCGGCGCTCGTGCCGCGGGCGCCGCTGCTCGGCGGGCTCCTCGACCTGCCCATCCCCGACAACGACCTCACCGCGGTCGTTCGACGCGAAGCTGCGCAAGACCTCGCTCGAAGGGCTGCTCGTCGAATGCCTCCGTGCGCGGGCGAGCGAGGCGCCGCTCGTCATCGTGCTCGAGGACTGCCACTGGCTCGATCCGCTGTCGCGCGATCTGCTCGAGGTGCTCGCGCGCGCGCTGGCGAGTCTCGCGTCCTGCTCGTGCTCGCGTACCGTCCGAGCACCGATGTCGGCGGCGGGCTCGGCATCGAGAACCTGCCGCATTTCGACGAGATCGCGCTGGCCGAGCTCGATCGACCAGCACGCGGCGCAGCTGATCCGCTCGAAGCTGGAGCAGATGCTCGGGGCCGACGCGGAGGCCTCGGCCGCCCTGGTCGAGCTCATCACCGCACGGGCGCAGGGGAATCCGTTCTACATCGAGGAGCTGCTCAACTTCATCCGCAGCCAGGGCGTCGACCCGCAGGACGAGTCGGCATTGAAGAAGCTCGAGCTGCCCGAGAGCCTGCACAGCCTGATCCTGAGCCGCATCGACAAGCTCGGCGAGGCGCCGCGGCGCACGCTCAAGGTGGCGAGTGTGCTCGGACGCGTGTTCCGCGCGCCGATGCTGCCCGGCGTCTACCCCGAGCTCGGCGGCATTCGACGAGGTCAAAGAGCACCTGCGAACGCTCGGCACGAGCGACCTCGTCAGCGTCGACCAGGAAGCCGAGCAGACGTACCTCTTCAAGCACGTCGTCACGCAGGAAGTCGCCTACGAGAGCATGCCGTTCGCGTTCCGGTCGATGCTGCACGAGCGTGTCGGCGGCTACATCGAGGCGTCCGAGGCCGACGCGATCGACCGCAACCTCGACCTGCTCGCGCACCACTACTGGCGCAGCGAGAACCTGCCGAAGAAGCGCGAGTACCTCGGTCGCGCCGGCGACGCCGCCCAGGCCTCCTACGCGAATGCGGCCGCGATCGACTACTTCGAGCGGCTCGCGCCGCTGGTGGAGCAAGGTGCGCGCGTCGACGTGCTGCTCAAGCTCGGCAAGGTGCTCGAGCTCGTCGGCAACTGGCGTCGTGCCGAGCAGGTCGATAGCGAGGCGATGGCGCTCGCGGAGAGTCTGGGCGACGACCACGCGCGCGCGTCGTGCGAGACCGCGCTCGCCGAGGTGGCGCGCAAGCAGGGACGCTTCGACGAGGCGTTCGAGCGGCTCGATCGCGCGGCGCGCGAGTTCCGGTCGCTGGGCGAGGAGGGCGGCGTCGGGCGGGTGCTGCACCTCGTCGGCACCGTGGCGGCGCAGCGCGGCGACTACGCGAAGGCGGTCGAGAACTACGAAGCGAGCCTCGCGATTCGCGAACGGGCCGGCGACAAGGCGAGCATGGGCAGCCTGCTGTCGAATCTCGGCATCGTCGCCGAGTATCGCGGCGACTACGAGCGTTCGCGCGCGTTTCACGAGCGTGCGCTCGCGCTGCGCACCGAGATCGGCGACCGCTGGGCCATCGGCAACTCGACCAACTGTCTCGGCATGATCGCCGTGCTGCAGAAGCACTACGCCGAGGCGCGCGACTGGTTCCAGAAGTCGATGCTGCTCAACCGCGAGGTCGGCGACGCCTGGATGGTTGCGATCTGCCACAACAACCTCGGCAACGCGACGCGGGGCCTCGGCGACTACGAGGCGGCGCGCCGGCACTACGCCGACAGCCTTCGCGCCTACCGCGACTACGACGACCGGTGGGCGCTCGCTTTCCTGCTCGAGGACATCGGCATACTTGCCGCGCTGCAGCGGTGACGCGCGCTCGGCGCTCGTGCTCCTCGGCGCCGCCGACGCGTCGCGCGAGGCAATCGGGGCGCCGCGTGCCCCGTCGCTCGAGGAGGAGATCAAGGATCAGATGGCACCCGCATCGGCCATGCTGTCGGTGCACGAAGGGCTCACCTGTCGCGAGCGAGGACGGTCGTTCGACCTCGCGGCTGCCATCGACTACGCCCTCGGGCTCTGCGAGCCGGCAAGCGGGGGCGCATCGGAGAGCGCCCCGTAGGCAATTTCAGTAGCCCAGCGCCAGTCCCGTGTTGCGCCGCGGATCGTTGGCGCCGAAGAAGCGGTTGCCGTCGCGCGCCGTGCCGCCCAACGACGGCGCGCCGACGATGATGCCGATGGCGTGGCTCCAGGGCCTGCCGTCGGCGAACTTGTGTCCCATGTCGGTCAGGATCCGGCGCGTGTCCGGAGAGAGCGCGAACTCCTCGACCGACGTGCCCTCGGGCAGCCACTGCTGGTGGAAGCGCGTCGCGTCGATGGCCTCCTGCAGGTTCATGCCGTAATCGACCATGTTGAGGATCAAGTGCACGACCACGGTGATGATGCGGGCGCCGCCCGGCGCGCCGATGACCAGCACGGGCTTGCCGTCGCGTGACACGATGGTCGGTGCCATCGAGCTCAGGGGCCGCTTGCCGGGCGCGATCGCATTCGCTTCACCCTGCACCAGGCCGTAGAGGTTCGGCACGCCTGGCTTGACGGTGAAGTCGTCCATTTCGTCGTTCATGATGATGCCGGTGCCCGCCACCGTCACCTTCGCGCCGAACCATTCGTTCAGCGTGTAGGTGACGGCCACGGCGTTGCCGTCCTTGTCGACGATCGAGTAGTGCGTGGTGTTGGTCCCTTCGTGCGGCGCGACGCCGGGCTTGAGGGCACTGGAAATGCCCGCCCTGGCCGGGTCGATCGCGGCGCGGATCTGCGCGGCATGAACCTTGTCCAGCAGGCGCTCGATCGGGTTGCGCACGAAATCCGGGTCGCCCAGGTAACTGTTGCGATCCACGTACGCGTGCCGCATGGCCTCGATCTGGTAGTGCACGGCCTGAGCAGAGCGAAAGCCGAGGTCCCGCAGCGGGTAGCCTTCGAGAATGCCCAGAATTTCGCAGACGATCACGCCCCCGGAGCTGGGCGGTGGCGCCGACACGATGCGATAGCCGCGATAGTCGCACTCGATCGGCTCCAATTCCCGCGCCTTGTATTGCGCGAGATCCGCCTTGGTGAAGATGCCCTTGCCGCGCGCGCTCGATGCGACGATGGCGTCGGCGATCGGGCCTTGGTAGAACCCGTCGGCTCCGTTGTGTGCGATGCGCCGCAGCGTGCGCGCGAGGTCCGTCTGGACGAGGCGCTGTCCGGCCTTGAACGGCTCCCCCTTGTCGAGGAAGATCGCGGCCGATGGCGCGTCGGCGCGGAAATCCGCCGTGGCGATGGCAAGCAGGTCGATGTCGCCCTGGTCCAGCACGAAGCCGCGTTGCGCGAGACGGATGGCCGGCGCGATGACGGCCGCACGCTTCATCGTGCCGTACCTGGCGAGCGCCAGCTCGAACCCGGCCACGTTGCCCGGTACGCCAGCGGCAAGATAGCCCTTGCTGCTCAGGCCGCGGATGACGTTGCCGTCGCGGTCGAGGTACATGTCGGCTGTCGCCGCCAGCGGAGCCTTTTCGCGGAAATCGATGAACGTCTTGCGTCCGTCCGCGAACTGGAGTGTCATGAAGCCGCCGCCGCCAAGGCTTCCCGCGCCGGGATACACGACACCGAGCGCGTACCCGACGGCGACGGCGGCGTCGACCGCGTTGCCGCCCCGCTTCAGGATGTCCACACCGACCCGGGTGGCGAGATGCTGGCTGGTGACCACCATGCCGTTCTTCGCGCCGACGGGCGCCTGCGACGCCGCGCGCGCATCGATGCAGAGGACGACCACAGCGAGCGCGCACAGGACATTGCGCAGCGCGTTGCGAATCAGCATCAACGCGGTCCGCGCGTCGTCGCGCGCGTTGCGCTGCCGCGAAGCGCTTGACCGCCGGCCCCACCTCATGGCGCGACCGCCGCGCCCTCGATTCCGTGCCGCTTCAGCGCCTCCGCGACGAAGCCGGAGGTTTTCATCGTCGCAACGAAATCGCGCAGGTACTGGGCTCCGGCGTCGCGGCCGCGCGGTGTTCCCATCGCCTGGTTGATGACCATGAAACGGCCGTCGAGCAGACGCAGGCCGGGCAGGCGCTTCGCGTCCGCTTCGAGCTGCTGCTTAACCCCGGCCGCGACGTCCAGCTTTTGCGCCACGAAGAAATCCGTGACGGCGGGCGAAGAGGGCGCGCGGACGATCGTCGCGTGCTTCAGTTCGCGCGACAGGTAGAGGTCGTATGCGCTCTTGGCGCCGACCACGACCCGCGTGCCGGCGCGATCGACTTCCGCGTTGCTGCGGATCGGCGACTCGCGCGTCACGAGATACGCGCCTTCGATGACCACGTAGGCCTCGGTGTAGCTGATGTCGACGGCCCGCGCCGGGTCGATGGCGACGAACCCGACGTCGATCCTGCCGGCCTTGAACGCATCGACCACCTCGCCGGCCGTGTTGAACGTGACGAGTTCGACGGGAACCGCGAGGCGCCGCGCGAGCTCGCGCGCGAGGTCGACGGAGACGCCCCGGGCCTCCCCGGCGGCCGCATCCTTCGTTGCCAGAATGGGGTTTCCGAAATTGATCGCGGCCCGGATCCTTCCGGTGGGGGCGAGGTCGGCGATGGCGGCGGAGGGGATCATGGGAGGCGTGGCACAGGAAACGAGCAAGGCGGCGAGCGACAGTGTGATGGCATACCGCGACATCGGTAGCGCCTCCGTTCCGGAATGGGGCTGCTGCTGGAAGATCCCCCGCAAAGCGTACCATCGAACAGCGTTGGCCGGACGCCCCGGCGGCCTGGGCGTCGCGTCGCCCGACGGGTCGTGATACAAGGCGGGAGTGCCAACCGCGAGCCGTCCCGAATCCGCGGTAGGACCCTATTCGCGGGACAGCCGGGAGAGGATACGCATGAGATACCGGGCCGCCCCAAGGGCGAATACCGCAGCGCGAACCGCGAAGGAACTGCAATGACCGCGATGAACAGACAGGTGCTGTTGGCGAGCCGCCCGCAGGGTCCGGTGACCGAGGACAATTTCCGCATCGTGGATGCGCCGATCGGTGAGCCGGGCGCCGGCGAGGTGCTGGTGAAGAACGAGTGGCTCTCGCTCGATCCGTACATGCGCGGCCGGATGAACGACGTGAAGTCCTATGTGCCGCCGGTGCAGCTCGGCGAGGTCATGGTGGGACAGACGGTGGGTGAGATCGTCGCGTCGCGGGATTCACGCTTCGCCGTCGGCGACAAGGTGCTGGCGTCTTCGGGCTGGCAGCTCTACGGTGTCGCCAAGGCGGAGGAGGTGTACAGGATCGACGCCACGCGTGCGCCGGCATCGTATCACCTCGGCGTCCTCGGCATGCCGGGGATGACCGCGTGGTTCGGACTGTTCGATATCGGTGCGCCGAAGCCGGGTGAAACAGTCGTCGTGTCGGCGGCGTCAGGCGCTGTCGGCAGCGTGGTCGGGCAACTCGCGAAGATCCACGGATGCCGTGCGGTAGGCATCGCCGGCGGCAAGGCGAAATGCGATTACGTCGTGCAGGAGCTCGGCTTCGATGCCTGCGTCGACCACAAGCGCCACGCGCTTTTCCCCGACCTGCGCAAGGCCTGCCCGGACGGCGTCGACGTGCATTTCGAGAATGTCGGCGGCGTCGTGCTCGACACGATGCTGGGCCTGATGAACCGGTTTTCGCGCATCATCATCTGCGGCCTGATCGCCGAGTACGACGCCACGGCCCCCTACGCCTACACGCGGCTGCGGTCGGTGCTGGTCAACCGCATCCGTATGCAGGGGATGATCGTGTTCGACTGCAAGGACCGCTACGGCGAGGCGCTGCGGGGACTCGCCGGACATCTCGCGGCGGGCAAGCTCAAGTACCGCGAATCGGTGATGGTCGGCATCGACAACGCGCCGAAGGGATTGATCGGCCTCCTGCGGGGCGAGAATTTCGGCAAGCAGCTCGTCCGGCTTGTTTGAACGGCCCCCACGCTCACTGTGTTCGCTGCCCCCCGCGGGGGCAGTCAGTGCCCTTCGGGCGGCCGTGCGGGCACTGAAGTTGCGGGATCGACGCGACGACGATTTTCCCGATGGGTTTCGTCACTGCTTCTGCGCGACGACCCGGCCCTCGGCGTTGACGAACACCCGATAGCGGTTCCCGTCCTTGCAGGTCGCGACGTGATCGTTGTCCTTCAGTCGCGTCGCGCTGACCACCTGCCCGCAGGGCAGGCCCAGCAGCGCGATCACCGACGTCAGGTCCTTGAGGAGCGCGACGTCATCCGCCGCGCGCGCGGGCACCACACCGATCACCGCCAGCAAGGCGATCAACGTCCAGCTTCTCATGCAATCGTTCACGGTTGTTCTCCGTCACTTCCGCTAGACCGCTGCGAATTTCGCGGGATTGGAAAGAATGGCCCAGATGGACTCGCGCGACGCCGCGATCGCGCTGGCGAGCGGCGGGTCGGCGTCCTGCAGCAACGCGAGCACTTTCAGGACCAGCCGATCGTACGATCGCCGCAGCTCGGTGAGCGTGGTCTTGAGCTTTCCCTGGTAGTACGCCCGGAACTGCTCCAGCAGATCGTCGACCTGATTCTTGACCGTAAGCTTGGTGAACACGCCGATCGCCTTCGTTTCCTTGAGCCGGGTCTCGAGCGACTTGAGATCCAGCGGCGGCGCCTCCGGCTTAGCGAGGGTCGGAGCGGGTGGCTCCTTCTTCGGCGGTTGTGCCGCGGGCGGCGGCGCTGCGGGAACCCTTGCCGGCGCCCTGGGGGCCGACACGTCGGGCCCGGCCGCGACTGGAGCAGTGCCGGCGGCAGGTGGCGTCGGCGGCGTGACGATGGGCTCGGGCGTGACGATGGGCTCGGGCGCGACGATGGGCTCGGGCGCGACGGCGGCCTGCTCCGGCACGATCGCCGATGGCGGTCCGGCCGCTGACGGGGCCGGCGCGACGGGTGGCTCGACGGAGACGGTCGCGCCCGCCGGTGCGGCATCCGGTCGCACCTCGGGCTGCGACGCGCGCTCGATCCCCGCGCAACCGGCCAGCAACAGCACGCCCACGATCGCGCGAACCCACACGCCGGACATCGATGCTCCCATCCGGACAAGGTTACCAGAACCGCGACCACCCGATGGCGAGGGGATCCGTTCTCGCCGTGCCCGAGTCCTCGTCGGCGCCATCCTCATCCCGCTTATCCTCGGCACGCTTTACGGTTACAGCATCTTCTGGCGGCCGCTTGACGCGCAGGTCTTTCCGCCGGTCGTCACGGAAGCGGATTTCCAGAAGCTGGAAGCGGGTGTCACGAACCGGAGCGAGGTGACCGTGGTCGTGGATGATGCCGCGAAGAAACTCCGCGAATCCGAGCAGCAGGGCTACCTGAAGTACGCGTTTTCGATCTGCATTCTCTCCTACGCGGGGACCATGGTGGTCGCGGGGCTTGTGCAGGACCTCAACGGCCCGCGGTTCACCGCCACCATCGGCGGCCTCCTCTTGGGTGGTGGCTTCCTCGTCGCCGGACACATGAATCACTTCATCGTGTTCTACCTTGCGCACGCCGCGTTCGCGGGCCTCGTGACGCTGCTGTTGCTGGCGTTGTTCCGCACGCTCACCCGCAACGCCGACCCCGAGCAGAAGGTGATGCTGCGCGACGTGCCGCTCGTCATCGTGGCCTCCTGCGTCATCGCCGCGGTGCTGATGGGGCAGCGCTACGTCGGGCAGCTGGGCGAGATCGACCGGCTCTTCATGCTGTGGGGGACGGTGGGGTTCCTGGCTGGCGGTGTTCAACGCGCTCGGCCGGATCGCGTGGGGCATGGTCTCGGACCGGGTGGGGCGCACGA
Source organism: uncultured beta proteobacterium (assembly GCA_963823215.1). Lineage (GTDB taxonomy): Bacteria > Pseudomonadota > Gammaproteobacteria > Burkholderiales > Casimicrobiaceae > CAIWHR01. Next base: position 455,236 of record CAWGKT010000001.1, on the reverse strand, counting down.
CGGCGTTCGTCGCGATGTTCCTGTTCCAGGCCATGATGATGTTCAGCCTGGGCGGCCTCGACACGGAGGTGTCCCTGGCCGTCGGGGCCGCGATCGTCGGCTTCAACTTCGGCGGCAACTTCGCGCTGTTTCCGTCGGCCACGGCGGATCTGTTCGGCGCGAAGAACCTAGGCGCCAACTTCGGCTGGGTGTTCACGAGCTATGGCATTGCGGGCGTGGTCGGCATCTTCGCCGGCAACGCCGCCAAGGCGGCCACTGGCAGCTACGCGGCCGCATTCTCCGTGGCGGGGGTCCTGTGCATCGTGTCCGCCGGATTGGCCATCGGCATGCACGTGCAGAAGCGGCGCGCGCTCGCGCAGACCGCGGGCGGAGGAGCAGTGAAGGTGTCGTGACGCTCGCCGTCATTCCCGTCACACCCACGTTCGGGGAGGCACGGCGGAACGATCCGTTCGTCGGCGACGCCGCATTGACCCGCTGAGTCGCTGCCCGGCCGGTTCTGCTACATTGGATTTTTCTGCCTGGGGGGCACGAGATGGCGAACGACACTCCGGACCTCGAGTCCATCGTCAAGGTGGCGCGGAAGTTCTCGCGCCCCTATCGCATCGATCGCGGCCGCGGCTTCCGGCTGAAGGACATCGACCCCGGCGACACGGCCCACCTGGGCGCGGAGGACAAGCCGCGCGCGCAGGAAGCGCTCGCGATCGGACGCAACGCGCTCTCCGACCTGCAGGACATGCTCTATGCGCAGGATCGGTGGGCGGTACTGCTCATCTTCCAGGCGATGGACGCGGCCGGGAAGGATGGCGCGATCAAGCACGTGATGTCCGGCGTCAACCCGCAAGGCTGCCAGGTCTTCTCGTTCAAGGCGCCGACGACGGAGGAGCTCGACCACGACTACCTGTGGCGCTGCATGAAGAGCCTGCCCGAGCGCGGGCGCATCGGCATCTTCAACCGCAGCTACTACGAGGAAGTGCTGGTCGTGAAGGCGCACCCGGAGTTCCTGGCCGGGCAGAAGCTCCCGCCGCAACACACCGGCAAGGACCTTTGGGACAACCGGTACCAGGACATCCGCGCGTTCGAGCGCTATCTGTCGCGCAACGGCGTGCTGATCCGCAAATTCTTCCTCCACGTCTCGCGCGCCGAGCAGAAGAAGCGCTTCCTCGAGCGCATCGACCAGCCGGAGAAGAACTGGAAGTTCTCGGCAGCCGACGTCAGGGAGCGCGGGCACTGGGACACGTACATGGCCGCGTACCAGACGATGATCCGCGAAACATCGACGCCGCAGTCCCCGTGGTACGTCGTGCCGGCCGACAACAAGTGGTTCACGCGCATCGTCGTGGCGTCAGCGATCGTCGACGCGCTCGCGTCGCTCGGTCTGCACTACCCGCAGGTCGGCCCCGAGCAGCTCGCCGAGCTTGCGGTCGCGAAGAAGGCGCTGCAGGCCGAGAAGCGTTAGCCAACGACCCGGACAGTCAACCGCTGGCCGGGAAGCGGCCGATGCCGGGTACCTTGAGCGCGGGACGGACAAAATCGATGCCGGTCACGAGCCCGAGCACGTTGAGCTCGAAACCTTCGTCCCCGCCCGCGGCAAGCCCCAGGATACCGGCGAGGGACGCCTGGTATCCGGTGCCGCTGGGAGTGCGCGCGAAAATCTGGCCGTCCGGGAGATAGTCCTTGCCGATCGCCGTCGACGGCAGCGTGAGGCGCAGTTCCGGAATCGCGCGGCCAACGTGGGCGAGGAAGGTATTGCTGTTCGGGCCCGGCCACGCCCGGTAGGTGTCGGCGTGCGGATAGGAGGCCACCGCCGCGGCCAGCTTGTAGATGACCGCTTCGGCAGCGGCGCCGCGCAGGTCGCGCACGAGACGGGGCGCCGCGCTGAACCACTCGGCGTCGGGCGCTAGCGGCTGCGTCACCGAGACCGTCGAATGACCCGAGCGCGCGTACCAGCCGATGACCTCGTAGCGCGTGTACCGATCCGCGTTCGCCGGCTTCGCGGCGAGCCACGTGTGCACGGCGAACGCACCGCGCCAGCCGAAGGTGCGGGCGGCGTAGACCTGAACCACAGCGTCGCGATGCAGCGCGGGGTCGGGTGCAAGGCCGGTGGCGCGATGGCTCGCCGTGCGCCAGTTGCCGGTGGCCGGCACGCGACCGAAGGCGAGGGTCAGCATCGGCACCGACAGCAACAGGGCGACCAGCAGGATCGCGCCGAGGAACATGCGCCGCAGGGTTTTCGCTTGCATCATTGGCATCACGCTTCGATTGCGATCGCCACCAATCGTTCGCAGTAACCGGCCGGCGGTCAGGCCGAGGGCATTGTCCGCTGCATCGACGCGCGCAGCGAAAACTCCTTGAACCAGCCGGAAAGTCGCGGGCGCGCGGTCCGCCAGTCCATGTCGGCGAACCGGAAGTCGAGGTAGCCCAGCGCGCAGGCAACGGCAATCTGGCCCAGATCGACCTCGTCCGCCCCGGCGCGTCCGACGCTCGCCGCATTGGCTTCGAGCCAGTCGAGCCCTCCGGTGACCTTCTTCATCTGCCCCTGCAGCCAGTCGGGCCAGCGCAGCGCCTCCGGGCGGAGCACGCTTTCATACCGGCAGAGAATGGCCGCATCGGCCATGCCGTTCCCCAGGGCGTGAACCGTCAGGACTTCCCAGCGCCGGGCGCCTGACGCGGGGATCGCCTTCTCGTGCGCGTGCAGCGTGTCGAGGTAATCGCAGATCACGAAGGAGTCGTAGAGCGAACGGCCGTCGTCCTGCACCAGCGTGGGGATCTTGGCGAGCGGGTTGTCGCGGGCGAGGCCCGCGTTCGGTGCCGCCGGAGTGGTGGTTACCGGAACGATCTCCATGCGGTCGAGCACGCCCTTCTCGATCGCGACGATCTTGACCTTGCGTCCAAACGGAGATGCCGGTGCGGTCAGAAGCTTCATTTCCCTTCCTCTCTCTGGCTCGGCTTGGCGCCAAGATGAATGCTGCACGGCTGTCATGTTGACGATTCCTCCTGCCAGGGTCAACGTCGCCTCCCGGCGGACACGTATTGATGCCGGAATCCGGACGGGTATACACTGATCGAGTTACCCGGTCGTCGCCGCACGCGCGGCGGCCCCCCACCGACCCAAACCGAATGGAACTCCCGATGAAGCACTTCCTGTTTCCGCTTACGCGCGGCCGGCTCGGCGCCGCCGCCGTTGCCGTACTGTTCGCGATCGCCGGCGCCATGCCGGCAGTGGCCGCCACGCCCAGGGACACGCTGGTGGTCGTGTGGGCCATCGACGACATCATCACGATGGACCCGGCCGAATCGTTCGAAATCTCCGCGGGCGAGATCATGGGCAATACCTACGATCGCCTCGTCCGGTTCGACGTCAGCGACCCGTCCAAGCTCTATGGCGACATCGCCAAGGCCTGGACCGTCTCGCCCGACGGCAAGACCTTCAGTTTCGAGCTCAAGCCGGGATTGAAGTTCGCGTCCGGCAACGCCCTGACCGCCGAGGACGTCGTCTACTCGCTGCAGCGCGCGGTCCTGCTCGACAAGACGCCGGCGTTCATCCTGACCCAGTTCGGGTTCAACAAGGACAACGTGAAGGACCGGATCAAGCAGACGGGCCCGTTGACGCTGACGATCGAGACGGACAAGTCGTATGCGCCGACCTTCGTGCTGAACTGCCTGACCGCCAACGTGGCCGCCATCGTCGACAAGAAACTGGTCATGTCCAAGGAGCAGAACAGCGACTTCGGTTATGGCTGGCTGAAGACCAATTACGCGGGCTCCGGACCACTCAAGCTGCGCGAGTGGCGCGCCAACGAAATCGTGGCGCTCGAGCGCAACGACAGCTACTACGGCGAAAAGTCCAAGCTCGCGCGCGTCATCTATCGGCACGTGAAGGAAGCCGCGACGCAGCGTCTGCTGCTGGAAAAGGGTGACGCCGACATCGCGCGCAACCTCTTGCCGCAGGATCTCGCTGCGCTGGCCTCCAACAAGGACATCAAGACCACGGCCACGCCCAAAGGCACCGTCTACTACTTCAGCCTGAACCAGAAGAACCCGACGCTCGCCAAGCCCGAGGTCCGCGAGGCGATGAAGTGGCTGGTCGACTATGCGGCGATCGGCGACACGCTGATCAAGAACATCGGCGTCGTGCACCAGAACTTCCTGCCCATCGGACTGCTGGGCGCCAGCACCGAGAATCCCTACAAGCTCGACGTCGACAAGGCCAAGGCGCTGCTGGCGAAAGCGGGAGTGCCCAACGGCTTCAAGGTCACCATCGACATGCGCACCGTGCAGCCCGTGCAGGGAATCACCGAGGCCTTCCAGCAGACGGCCAAGCGCGCGGGAATCGACGTCGAGATCCTGCCCGGCGACGGCAAGCAGACGCTGACGAAGTACCGTGCCCGCACGCACGACATCTACATCGGGCAATGGGGCGCCGACTATTGGGACCCGCACACCAACGCCGACACTTTCGCGCGCAACCCCGACAACTCCGACGATGCCAAGTCGAAGCCGCTCGCGTGGCGCAATTCGTGGGCCATCCCGGAACTGACGAAGAAAGCCGATGCCGCCGTGCTCGAGCGCGACCCGGCCAAGCGCAAGGTGATGTACGAGGAGATGCAGGCCGACTTCCGCAAGAACAGCCCGTTCGTGATGCTCTTCCAGCTGACGGAGGTGGCGGCGTTTCGCAGCGACGTCGAAGGCCTGAAGCTCGGACCGACGTCGGACACCACCTACATGTTCAGGGTGTCGAAGCGGTAATCGTGCGGTAGTCCCGGATTGGACGCACTGGATCCCGGGCCGGCATCGGCAGGCGAGCGCGGTGATGCCCGCCTGCTCCGGGCGTCGAACCTTGTCGGGCGGTTCCTCCTCGTCATCCTGCTGACGTATCTGGGACTCCTGGCCGTGACGTTCTTCATCGGCCGGGTGATTCCGATCGACCCCGTGCTCGCCATCGTCGGCGACCGCGCGCCCGAGCATGTCATCGCCCGCGTGCGCGAGGAGCTCGGCCTCAACAAGCCGCTGTGGGAGCAGTTCTACATCTACGTCAGCAAGGTCCTGCACGGCGATTTCGGCACCTCCGTCCTGACGTCGAATCCGGTGATGCAGGACATCCGGCGCACGTTTCCGGCGACCTTCGAGCTCGCCACGCTGGGCATCATCATCGGCGCCGGGATCGGCGTGCCGCTCGGCGTCTGGGCGGCCGTGCGGCGCGGCGGGGTGGTCGACCAGATCGTCCGCGTGATGGGCTTGATCGGCTATTCGGTCCCGATCTTCTGGCTCGGTCTCATGGCCCTCGTCGTGTTCTACGCCCGCCTGGGCTGGGTCGGCGGGCCGGGCCGCATCGACGTCGTCTACGAATACACGCTCGTGCCCGTGACCGGGCTGCTGCTGCTCGATACCGCGCGCGCCGGCGAATGGGGGGCGTTCGGCAACGCGCTGTCGCACCTCATCCTGCCGGCTTCCCTGCTCGGCTATTTCTCGCTCGCCTACATCAGCCGCATGACCCGATCGTTCATGCTGAACGAGCTCGCGCAGGAATACGTGGTCGCGGCCCGCGCCAAGGGACTATCCGAGACGCGGATCATCTGGCGCCATGCGCTGCGCAACGCCATGGTGCCGCTCGTCACCGTGATCGCGCTGTCCTATGCCGGGCTGCTGGAGGGCTCGGTGCTCACCGAGACGGTCTTCTCGTGGCCGGGACTTGGCCTGTACCTGACCAATTCGCTGCAGAACGCCGACATGAACGCCGTGCTCGGGGCCACGATCATCGTCGGCTCGATCTTCATCGGCCTCAACCTCATCTCGGACCTGCTGTACAACGTGCTGGACCCGAGGACGCGCGCGATGACGCAGGCACGATGACCGGCAAGGAAGCGGCCGGCGGCGCGATTCCCCGGGAGCGCCTGCACGACTGGCTGATGTCCGACCGGCCGCGCTCGCGCCGGCAGGCGTCATTGGGGCGAGCGTACGGCGCGTGGCGCACGTTCGCGCGCAACCGGCTCGCGATGCTGGGCCTGCTGATCGTGATCGGCCTGGTGCTGACTGCCGTGTTCGCCGACGTGCTGAGCCCGTATTCCCCTTTCATCGGCGACCTGCGCACCACGCGCCTGCTGCCGCCGTCGGCAGCGCACTGGCTCGGGACGGACGACCAGGGCCGCGACATCCTCTCCCGCCTCATCTTCGGCTCGCGCATCACGCTGTTTGTCGTGATACTCGTGGCGATCCTGGCGGCGCCCATCGGACTCGCCGTGGGCACCGTTGCCGGCTATTCGGGTGGGCTGATCGACGCCGCGCTGATGCGCATCACCGACATCTTCCTCGCGTTTCCGCGCCTCATCCTGGCGCTCGCGTTCGTCGCCGCGCTGGGTCCCGGCATCGAGAACGCGGTGCTGGCGATCGCGATCACCTCCTGGCCCCCGTACGCGCGGATCGCGCGCGCCGAGACGCTCACCATCAGGCGCGCCGACTACATCGCTGCCGTGCAGCTGATCGGGGCGTCGCCGTGGCGGATCGTGCTGCGCCACATCATGCCGCTGTGCGTGTCCTCGGTGATCGTGCGCGTCACGCTCGACATGGCCGGCATCATACTCACGGCCGCGGGGCTGGGCTTCCTCGGGCTCGGGGCACAGCCGCCGATGCCCGAATGGGGCGCGATGATCGCCAACGGGCGGCTCTACGTGCTCGATCAGTGGTGGGTCGCAGCGGCGCCGGGGGCGGCCATCTTCGTGGTGAGCCTCGCCTTCAATCTCCTCGGCGACGGCCTGCGCGACGCGCTCGACCCGAAGACCGTGAAATGAGCGCGCCGGCGAGCCTCCGCGCGAGCCCGATGCTGGTGGTCGATGACCTCCGGGTCTCGTTCCCCAACCGCGACGGCGGCAGAACCGAGGCCGTGCGCGGCGTGTCGTTCACGCTGGGCCGCGAGCGGCTCGGCATCGTCGGCGAGTCGGGCTCCGGCAAGTCGCAGACCGGGCGCGCCATCCTGGGCCTCACGGCGCCGGAAGGCAACGTCACCGCGAAGCGGCTGGCGTTCAACGGCGTCGATCTGCTGGGCTGCACGCCGCAGCAGCGGCGCGAGCTGCGCGGCGGGCGCATCGCGATGGTGCTGCAGGACCCGAAGTTCTCGCTCAATCCGGTGATGCGGATAGGCGACCAGATCGCCGAGACGCTGCGCGCGCACACGCGAATCGCGGCCCGCGAGGCGAGGGCGAGCGTGATCGCCGCGCTCGAAGCCGTGCAGATCGACGATCCCGAGCGCATGGTCGGCCTCTATCCGCACGAGGTGTCGGGCGGCATGGGGCAGCGGGCGATGATCGCGATGATGCTGATCGCCAAGCCCGATCTGCTGATCGCGGACGAGCCGACCTCGGCGCTCGACGTGACGGTCCAGCTGCAGGTGCTGGCCGTCCTCGACGCGCTGGTCGCGCAGCGCGGGATGGGGCTCATCCTCGTGTCGCACGACCTGCGCCTGGTCTCGAGCTTCTGCGACCGCATCCTGGTCATGTATGCCGGCCAGATGGTGGAAGAGGTGCAGGCCGGCCGCCTGTCCGACGCGACGCACCCGTACACGCGCGGGCTCATGAACTGCCTGCCGCGGCTGGGCGAGAACCGCCATCCGCTGCCGACGCTCGACCGGCAGCCGGAGTGGGCGCTGTGAGTGCAGCGGCGAACGCCGCAAGCGTGGGGGCACCCCCATGAGCGCCGCCGGGCCGTCCCAAGGCGCGAATTGCGCCCCCTCGGGGGGCAGTGCAGCGGCGAACGCCGCAAGCGTGGGGGCACCCGTACGCGCTTCCGGCGTCGGCATCGAGGCGCAACACCTGCGCGTGACGTTCGGCCGGTTCGTCGCGGTGGCCGACACGTCGCTCACGGTCGCCGCGGGGGAGAGCTTCGGCATCGTCGGCGAATCCGGATCGGGCAAGTCGACCGTGCTGCGCGCCATTTGCGGGCTTGTGCCGATCGGATCCGGAACCGTCCGCCTCCTGTCGGGAATGACGGAGCGCGGCGATGCGAAGAGCGCTCCGACCTCGGCGCTGCCGTTGCCGGGCAGCAAGCCGTTTCGCCGGCTGGTGCAGATGGTGTTCCAGGACCCATACGGGTCGCTGCATCCGCGCCAGACGGTCGACCGGATCCTGGCCGAGCCGCTGGCGATCCACGACATCGGCGACGCCGAGACGCGCATCGAGCGGGCGCTGGACGAAGTCGGCCTTGGCACCGGCTTCCGCTTTCGCTATCCGCACCAGCTCTCCGGGGGCCAGCGCCAGCGCATCGCCGTTGCGCGGGCGTTGATTCTGGAACCGCAGATCCTGCTGCTGGACGAACCCACTTCATCGCTCGACGCCTCGGTGCAGGCAGAGGTGCTGAACCTCCTGGAGGAGTTGCGCCGGCGTCGCGGCCTGACGTTCATCCTGGTGAGCCATGACCTCGCGGTGGTCACCCACATGTGCGAGCGACTGATGGTCATGCGGCGCGGCGAGACGGTCGAGCTTGTCGCGTCCGCGGACCTGGCCGCAAGCCGCGTGTCCCACGAGTACACGCGCAACCTGATGGAAGCCTCGATCGGCTTTCGCCGAGGAAATGGGGCCAGGCTCCAATTCCCAGGAAGGCAATTCGTGACGCACATGACAGTCCGCGGGAAATTGAGCCCGGCCCCTTTTTCCGTTTCCTTCAACAACCCACAAGCGAGCGCCGATGATCCATTGGGAAGCCCATGCCTGTCTGCCGTTGCACCCGGATGCCGATTTCGCGCCGATCGACCGGCTGCACTCGGCCGGCGTGAACTACGTCTCGATCAACATCGGGATGGACATGAATCCGCTGTCGCAGGTGATGTCCGTCATCGGCGGATTCCGCGCGACGATTGCCGCGCACCCCGACCGCTATCGGCTGGCAGCGAGTGCCGACGACATCGAGCTCGCCGCGACGGACGGCGTGCTCGCCATCGGCTTTGATCTCGAAGGCGCGATGCCGCTGCTGGAGCAGCCGGCGATGGTGGCGCTCTACCGCGATCTTGGCGTGCGCCAGATGCATTTCGCGTACAACCGCAACAACAGCGTCGCGGGCGGTTGCCACGATGAAGGGTGTGGGTTGACGCCACTCGGCCGGCGGATGGTCGCCGCCGTCAACGAGGCTGGCGTGTTCATGGATTGCTCGCACACCGGCCGGCGGGCGAGCCTCGAGATCATGGACGCATCGGTGCAGCCGGTGATCTTCAGCCATTCCAACCCGCTGGCGCTCGTCGAGCACGGGCGCAACGTCACCGACGAGCAGATACGCGGGAGCGCGGCGACGGGCGGCGTGATCTGCGTGTCGGGGGTGTCGGGCTTTCTCGGAACAAGGACGCCGGATGCGGACGATGTCGCTCGCCATGCCGCCTATGTGGCGGAACTCGTCGGAGTGGAGCACGTCGGCATCGGGCTGGACATCAGCTTCCACCAGGACGGGCTCGACGACACGCCGCCGGGAGACTTCGACGCGACCTACTGGTGGCCGAAAAGCGCCGGCTACGATCGTGCGGTCACGCGGATGACCTACACGCCGATCGAAACGTGGCTGAAGGTCGACGCGGCGCTGCAGCGCACGGGGATGACCGGCGAAGAGGCGGCGCTGGTCATGGGCGGAAACATGATGCGGTTGGCGCGCCAGGTCTGGCGATAGCTACCGCGCGGTAACCGTTGCGCGAAGCACCGGCTTCGCCGCAGCAGTTTTGACGCGTTGGGAATGGCCGTGGTAAATAGCTAGGCGCGCGGGGCGCCTTCATTGAACGGGCGCCAGGCGCGCCATCAGATCCCTGCATGCGGTCCCGACAAACCCAAAAAACGGAGAAACGCATGCACCATGACAGGACAGGGGGCCGCGTGCGGCGGCCGGGTCTGATGGCACGCGGGGCCGTTGTTGGCGCGTCCTGGCTGGCCGCCCCCCTGGCGCTCGCCGCGGCGGCGGGCGAGCCGCCGGCCGTCCTCGGGATTCCGGTCGATTTCATTCTGTTTGCGCTGACGCTGCTCGGCGTGGCGCTGTTTCACCATCACACGCTGCGGGTGGCGCTGATCGGGCTGGCGACGATCACCGTCTACAAGCTCGCGGTTACCGGCTTCAGCGCGGGCCCCGGCATCCCGGGCCTCGTCGAGCACTTGCTGCACGAATGGGTCATCCTCACCAACCTGCTGTGCCTGCTGCTCGGTTTCGCGCTGCTGTCGAAGCACTTCGAAGACAGCAAGGTGCCGGCGGTGCTGCCGAAGTACCTCCCGAGCGATTGGAAAGGCGCGTTCGTGCTGCTCGTCATGGTGTTCGTGCTGTCCTCTTTCCTCGACAACATCGCCGCGGCGCTGATCGGCGGGGCGATGGCGCACACGGTGTTCCGCGGCAAGGTCCACATCGGCTACCTCGCGGCCATTGTCGCCGCGTCCAACGCCGGAGGTTCGGGCAGCGTGGTAGGCGACACCACCACCACCATGATGTGGATCGGCGGCGTGAGCCCGCTCTCGGTGCTGCACGCCTACGCTGCCGCCGCGGTCGCGCTGGTTGTGTGCGGCATTCCCGCCGCCATGCAGCAGCACAAGCACTCCCCGCTGATGCGCTACGAGCCGGGCCGCGCGCAGGTGGACTGGATCCGGGTAGGCATCGTCGCGTTCATTCTGATCACGGCGATTGCCGTCAATGTCTATGTGAATGTCCTGCACAACGAAATTGCCGACCGCTTTCCCTTCATCGGCGTTGCCGTGGTGCTGGCGATCCTGGTCTCGACACCGTTGCGCAAGCCGCAATGGAGCCTGTTGCCCGAGGCGACCAAGGGCACGGTCTTCCTGCTGTCGCTGGTCACCTGCGCCTCGATGATGCCGGTGGAAAAGCTGCCGGCCGCGTCCTGGCAGTCGGCGATGGGGCTGGGCTTCATCTCCGCGGTGTTCGACAACATCCCGCTCACCGCCCTTGCCCTGAAGCAGGGCGGTTACGACTGGGGCATGCTTGCCTACACCGTAGGTTTTGGCGGCTCGATGATCTGGTTCGGCTCCTCCGCAGGGGTCGCGCTGTCCAACATGTACCCTGATGCGAAGAACGTGGGCCGCTGGCTTTACCACGGCTGGCATGTCACGCTGGCTTACGTGATCGGCTTCTGCGTGCTGCTGGCGGTGATGGGCTGGCAGCCGACGCCCAAGCGTGGCGACTTGCCCATCGTTGCGCCGGCGGCGCAGCAGTCGGTCCCGTCGCTGCCCCGCTGAGGAGGATTTCTGGAACCGTCCAGTGTAAAGCGCCGGCTGACGTGCATCCTGGCCGCGGATGCCGTCGGGTACAGCAGGCAGATGGGCCAGGACGAGGAGGGCACGATTCGCGTGCTCGCGGCGCACCGCGCCGTCATCGACGGCATCATCGCGTTCCATCAGGGTCGCATCGTGAGCACCGCGGGCGATTCGGTGTTGGCCGAGTTCTCGAGCGTCGTCGACGCGGTGCGCTGCGCGGTCGAGATTCAGGAGGCCCTCAAGACCCGCAACGATTCGCTGGAAGAACATCGGCAGATGCACTTCCGGGTCGGCGTGAATCTGGGCGACGTGGTGGTCAAGAACGAGGACCTGCTGGGCGACGGCGTCAATGTCGCTGCGCGCCTCGAGACGATGGCCGAGCCCGGGGGCATCTGCATCTCGTCGTCCGTCTACGACCAGATCACCGGCAAGCTCGACCTCGGCTTCCAGGACATCGGCGAGCAGACTCTGAAGAACATCTCGCGGCCGATCCATGTCTATCGCGTGTCCGGCGCCGCCGGGGTCGCTCGCCTTGCGCCGATCGCGCCGCCTGCAGCCGCGCCGCCTGCCCGCAGCCCAACGCCATGGGTGGTTGGCGCCGTCGTAGCGGCGGTCATCGGCGCGGCGGTGGCGTGGCAGAGCGGATGGCTACGCTCCGGCGCCACCGATGGTGTGGGCAAGACGACCGCAGGCGCCCCCGCCGTGCCGCCGCCCGCACCGGTGGAAAAGAGCAACCCCGCGGCCGCCGTCGTCGACGCCAATGCAGCGCGCGCGCAGGCGGAGTCCGACGCGCAGCGCATGCGCTCCGATGCCGAGGCTATCAAGCGGCAAGCCGAGGCGGAACTCGCGCGTGCCCGCGCCGATGCCGAAGCCGGAAAGGCTGCCAGGGCGAAAGCCGAAGCCGATGCCGCCGCCGCGCGCATGCGAGCGCAAGCCGAAGCCGATGCAGCGCGAATCCGCGCCGATGCCGAATCGTCCGCGGCGCGCGTCAAAAGAGATGCCGATGCCGCGGCACGCGCGACCGAGGCTCAGGCCGCCAAATCCGTGCAGGCCCAGCGGGAAGCCGAGGCCAAGGCTCGCGATGCCGTCGCCCCGACGGGGGTCGCCGCGGTCACAGGGCCGCGAGCACCCGCGGGCAGCGTCGGCCGCTTTGACGGCACGTGGAACGTCACCGCCGAATGTCCGAAGCACACCGACGGCGCTCTCGGTTACACGTTGCGCTTCGTGGCGCAGGTCAAGGATGGGTTTCTGCGCGGAGACCACGGGACGGCGGGCGCCCCGAGCTGGTTGCACCTGGAAGGAGCCATTCAACCCGACGGCAGCGCGACGCTCGAGGCGAAGGCCATCACCGGCGACCCCAAGTATACGGTCGGGAACTTGCGCCAAGGTGTCCCTGTCACCTTTACGGTATTGTCCAGATTCGACGACTCGCGCGGAATCGGTCGCCGCGTGCAACACCGGGAATGCGCGTACACGTTCGTCAGGCAGTGACGTTTGCTCCGCGGCCATGCGGCCCCGATCTCAATACGGCAGCCCCACGTAGTTCTCGGCCAGCGCGGTCATGGCTGCGGACGAGCTGAAGAGGTAGTCGAGCTCGGCCTGCTGCATCTTTTCGCCGAACGCGCCGTTGTCGGGAAAACGGTGCAACAGCGTCGTCATCCACCAGGAAAATCGCTCCGCCTTCCAGATGCGCTTGAGCGCACGCTGCGAATAGGCATCGAGGCCGCTCGAGCGACCGTTGCGATAGTGGTCGACGAGGCCGTCGAAGAGATAGCGCACGTCGCTCGCCGCAAGATTCAGGCCTTTGGCGCCGGTCGGTGGCACGATGTGCGCCGCATCGCCGGCGAGGAAGAGGCGGCCGAAGCGCATTGGCTCCGCGACGAAACTCCGCAGCGGTGCGATGCTCTTCTCGATCGACGGGCCGGTGACGAGATCTGCCGCCGCGCGGGGGTCGAGGCGACGTTTGAGCTCCGCCCAGAACAGCTCGTCCGGCCACTGCCCGACACGCTCGGAGAGCGAACACTGGAGGTAGTAACGGCTTCGGGTATGGCTGCGCATGCTGCACAGGGCGAAGCCCCGCGCATGCGAGACGTAGATGAGTTCGTCGGACACCGGGGGCGTGTCGGAAAGCACCCCAAGCCAGCCGAATGGATATTCCCGCTCGAACGTTTGTATCGCGGCCGTCGGGACGCTAGGCCGGCAGACGCCGTGGAAGCCGTCGCAGCCCGCGATGAAGTCGCAGGTGAGCTCGTGGTCTTCCCCGCCATGGCGATACCGCACCCTCGGGCAGTCGCCGTCGAAGTCGTGCACGCTCACGTCCTCGGCGTTGTAGACCGAAATGGCGCCACTCGCCGCGCGCGCCGCCATCAGGTCCCGCGTGACCTCGGTCTGGCCGTAGATGACCACGTTCTTGCCGCCGGTGAGTCCATTCAGGTCGACTCGCTGGCGGCCACCGGCCCAGCTGATCTCGATGCCGGCGTGCACGAGCCCCTCGGCATGCAGGCGCGCGCTCACGCCGGCTTCGTCGAGCATCGCGACGGCGCCCTGCTCGAGAACACCGGCGCGAATGCGGCCGAGCACGTAATCGGGAGCGCGCTGCTCGACGATGACATTGTCGATGCCGGCGCGCTGCAGCAACTGCCCGAGCAGCAGGCCGGAAGGGCCCGCGCCGACGATGGCGACCTTGGTGCGCATGGTCACTGCCTCCCTCCTTGAATCCCGGTCAAGCGAATCCAACAGCCAGTGCCCGCGAGTCCGTCACTTGCGCTCCGGCGCCGCGGGTCCGACCCCGAGCGGCGGCGGAACGAGCGTAACGATGCGACGAAACAGCGTGCGGAACTCCCGCGTCGCCGTGACGCCGACGATCGGATCGGCGTTCGAGGCGAACGCCGCGTCGATAAGCGACCAGTCCTCGTCGGTCAGCGCCTCGGCCGCGAGCGGCAGCACCTCGTCCTCCTCCTGCCGCATGTGGCGCCAGTGGAAATGCGAATATCGTTCGACGCGCTCGCGAAACGACTGGAACGTGCGCGCGTCATTGCGATACAGCTCCAGCGCCGCCTTCAGTTCCGCGAACCGGATGCGTCCCTGCTCGTGCTCGGCGTGCAGGCGGTCGAGGAGCGGCGCGGCGTCGGGACGCCGCAGCCGCAGCCGCGCGAACAGGTATTGGTCTTCCTTCGGGTGGTGCAGGCGCTCCGGAAAGGCCTCGATGTAGCGGAACATCGCTGCGAGCAGGTCGAAATCCGGCGCCATGCGCCTGGCGTCGATCTCGATGAGCACGTGGCGCAGGCCCTCGATGACCGCGGCGATCGAACGGTGCTCGTCCCGGATGATCTCTATCGACTTCATCGACGCTGTCCCTTGTTGGCGGCGGCCCGCTGCTGCCTAGGCGCACGCGGCCTGCGCGCGCGGCTTCGCTGGAGTGCCTTTGCGCTGCGCGCTCCGGTATTTGCCCTTGGGGCGGCCCGGCGAGCTCATTCCACTGCCACCAGCCGGTGCAGCGCCTCGGGGTCACGCAGCAGAACTTCGCTCGGCGCACGATGGACGACGTGGCCGCGCTCGAGCACGATCGCATTGCGCGTCAGGGTCAGGGCCAGCCTGGCGTGCTGCTCGACGACGATCACGGCCATCCCGGCATCCTCGACCAGCTCGCGGATCACGCCCATCAGCTCCTGCACGATGATGGGTGCAAGACCCTCCATCGGTTCGTCCAGCAGGAGCAGCGCGGGGTTGACCATCAGCGCCCGTCCGATCGCGAGCATCTGCTGCTCGCCGCCGGAGAGCTGGTTGCCGTAATTCGCGCGTCGCTCCGCGAGCCGCGGGAAGATCTCGTAGACCCGCGCCACGTTCCATGGTCCGGGCCGCGCGACCGCGGTCAGATGCTCCTCGACGGTGAGCGACGGAAACATCAGCCGTTCCTGCGGCACCCAGCCGATGCCGGACCGGCTGCGCCGGTGGGTCGGCAACGCGGCGAGGTCCCGGCCGCGCCAACGCAGGGTGCCACCGTGCAGCCGAGTGAATCCCATCAGGGTAACAAGAAGCGTCGTCTTGCCCATCCCGTTGCGGCCGAGCAGCGCGAGGCTGTCGCCTTCGTCGATCGTCAGCGCGACGTCCTCGAGCACGATGCCGTCGCCGTAGCCGGCGGTGAGGCCCTCGACCGCCAGCAGCTCAGACATGCTGCGCCTCGCCAAGGTAGACCTCGCGCACGCGCGGGTCGGCCGCGATCTCGGCGGGCGTGCCTTCCACGAGCACCTTGCCGCCGACGAGCACCGTGATTCGCTCGGCGAACCGGAACACGAGCTCCATGTCGTGCTCGATGAAGAGGATCGTGACGTCCCTCGGCAACGCCGCGATCACGCCGAACAGCTCCGCGCTTTCCGCGGAAGGGATGCCGGCGGCCGGCTCGTCCAGCAGCAGGATGCGCGGGCGCGTCGCCAGCGCGAGTGCGATCTCGACCAGGCGCTGCTTGCCATAGGGCAGGTTCTTCGTGTGCTCGTTCGCCTCCGCGGCAAGCCGCAGCATGTCCAGCAGCGCGAGCGCCTCGGCGGTCTCGTCGTGCTCGCTCGCCACTGTGCGGTGCCATACGCCGGCCCGTTCCTTGCGTTCGCAGACCGCCAGCATCACGGACTCGAGGACCGTCAGCCCGGCGAACAGCGTGTTGATCTGGAACGTGCGCGTCATGCCGAGCTTGACGCGCTGGTGCTGCGGGAGCGCGGTGATCCGCTCATCGCCGAGGAACACATCGCCCGAGGTCGGGGCCAGGGCGCCGGTGAGCAGATTGATCAGCGTCGTCTTGCCGGCGCCATTCGGGCCGATCAGCGCATGCCGCGCGCCTTGCGGGAACGCGAGCGTGACATCGCTCGCCGCCTTGAACGCGCCGAACTGCTTCGACAAGCCGGCAGTGCGCAGCGCCATGGTCACTTGCACTTGCCTCCCAGGCGGGTGCGGAGGCCGTCGAGTGCGCCCAGAATGCCGCCGCGTCCGTAGAGCACGACGACCACCAGCAGGAGACCCAGCCAGAACTGCCAGTAGATCGGATTGAGGTCCGACAGGTAATGGTGAGCGAGCATGAACACCGTGGCGCCGACGAGACCGCCATAGAGCCGTCCCGCTCCGCCCAGCACCAGCATGATCATCAGATCGGCCGAGCGCGGGAAGCCGAACACGTCGAGGCCCACGAACTGTGTCGTCTGGGCGAGCAGTCCTCCGGCGACGCCCGCCATCGCCGCGCTGACCGTGTAGATCGCGATCAACCGGCGCGTCACCGGCGCGCCGATCGCGGGCATGCGCTTCACGTTCTCGCGCACGCCGCGCAGCGAAAGGCCGAACGGCGAATTGACGATGCGCCGCGCCACGACGAACAGCAGGAACAGCACGACGAGGCTGTAGAGATAGGCGGTGCTGCCGCGCATGTCGAATCCGAACACGCCGAAGAGCTTCCCCATCGTGACCCCCGACAGGCCGTCCGCGCCCCCGGTGATGAAGGCAGCCTGGTTGGCGACCTCGAACAGCATCAGCCCGATGCCCAGCGTCACCATCAGCCGCGCGAGATCGGAGCCGCGCACGACCAGGAAGCTCGTGCCATAGCCGAGCAGCGCGCCCGCTGCGCCGGCGACGACGAGTCCGCTGACGGGTTCCCCCCAGCCATGGACGGCAAGCAGCCCCGCGGCGTACGCCCCGATGCCGAAGAAAGCGGCATGGCCGAGCGACACGATGCCCGCGTAGCCCAGGATGAGATCGAGCGTCACCGCGAACAATCCGGTGATCAGGATCTGGCTCCCGAGCACGCGATGCTGCGGAAACGCGAAGTATGCCGCGACCGCGGCGAGCCAGAACACGATCTCGAGTGGGCGCCAGCGATCGGCGGGCAGTTGCGGCTCGATCGCCGCGCCGGCCGGCGCTTCGACGGCCCCCATCGCCGCCACGGAACCGTTCATGCGCGACGACCGTACAGCCCGGCCGGGAACACGATCATCAGCGCGACCATCAGCACGTAGATGATGAACGAGCCGATCTGGGGGACATAGTACTTGCCCGCGACGTCGCAGATGCCGAGGATCATCGCGGCCACGAGGCCGCCCTTGATGGTGCCGGCCCCGCCGATCGCGACGACCAGCAGGAAATACACCATGTACTTCAGCGGAAACGTCGGGTCGAGCCCCAGCACATCGATGCCCAGGCCGCCGCCGAGACCCGCGAGTCCCGATCCGAGGGCGAACGTGACGCCGAAGACGCGGTTGACGTCGATGCCGAGACCCGCGGATGCCGCTGCATTGTCGACCGAGGCTCGCACCTGCGCCCCGAAGCGCGTGCGCACCAGCAACAGGTGCAGCGCCACCGTGATGAGCACGACGACGCCGATGAGGAAGATCCGGTAGGCGCCCAGGTCCAGCCCCAGCACCTGCACCTGGCCGCGGAGGAAATCGGGGAGCCGCACGGGCTGCTGCGAAGGCCCGAAGAACCAGGTCGCGGCGGCGACCGACATGAACACCAGCCCGATCGAGAACATCACCTGGTCGAGGTGCGGAGCCTTGTAGAGCCGCTGGTAGAGCGTGCGTTCCAGCACGATTCCGGCGAGCGCGGACGCCGCGAATGCCACCGGCAGGCTTGCCAGGAACGGCACCCCCGCGCGCGTCATCAGGACGGCGCAGGCGTATCCGCCCAGCATCGCGAACGCGCCATGCGCGAGGTTGACGAAGTTCATCAGGCCCATCGTCACCGAGAGCCCGATGCTGATGACGAACAGCAGGCTGCCGTACGCGATGCCGTCGAACAGCACCCCGATCAGGTGGCCGAGCATGGCGCTCCGCGGTACGGCCTGGACAGTAGTTCAGCCCGGGTCCTTGACGTTCTCGACCTTGTCGAACTCGACGTTCCACGGCTTGCCGTTGACCATCTTCACTTCGCGCAGGTAAACGTTCTGGATCGGCTGCCGCGTCGCCGGATCGATCGACATCGGTCCCCGCGGACTCGTCCACTTCAATCCCTTCATCGCCTCGACCAACTGCTCGCCGCTCGCCGTCGGCCCCGCCTTCTTCACCGCCTCGTAGATGACATGCATACCGTCGTAGCCGCCGACCGAGTGAAAGTTCGGGCGCATCCCGTTGTTCGCTTTCATCATGCCGTCGACGTAGGCCTTGTTCTCCGGCGAGTCGTGCGCCGCCGAGTAGTGGAACGACGTGATCACGCCGACGGCCGGCGCACCCATGCTCTCGAGCAGATCGTCGTCGGTCACGTCGCCGGTCCCGATGAGCCGAATGCCGGCCTGCTTGAGGCCGCGGTCCTCGAACTGCTTCATGACGGCGAGGCCTTGGCCGGAGGGGACGAAAACGAACAGTGCGTCGGGCTTCGCGTCCTTGGCGCGCTGCAGGAACGGCGCATAGTCCGGGTTGGCAAGCGGCGTCTTGATCGACTCGACGATCTCGCCGCCCGCCGCCTTGAACACCGACACGAAGGTCTTCTCGGCGTCGAGCCCGGGGCCATAGTCGGTCACCAACGTGACCACGCGCTTGATCCTGTTCTTCGCGGCCCATTCGGCGATCGGCCCGGTGACCTGCGGCAGCGTGAAGTTCGCGCGCACGATGAACGGCGAGCGCGTCGGGATCATTCCGGTGGCCGCCGCCATCACGATCATCGGGACCTTCGCCTCGGTCGCGACCGGCGCCGCCGCGAGCGCGAGCGGCGTCAGACCGAAACCGGCGAGAACGCTCACTTTCTCCTGCACGACGAGCTCCTGCGCGATGCGCTTGGTCGTTTCCGGGGCGAGCCCCGTGTCGTCCTTCACGATCAACTCCACCTTGCGACCCGCGACGGTGTCGCCGTTCTTCGCGATGTAGAGCCGGCAGGCCGCTTCGATCTGCTTCCCGGTCGAGGCGAACGGGCCGGTGAGCGGGAGAATCAGTCCGATCTTCAGCGGATCGGCGGCGAGCGCCGGCGTCGACAGCAGGACGGCCGCACCTGCGGCGGCAACGCCGCGCAACAGGCGACGACGGGCGAAGAACAAGGGTCGATTCATGGTTGGCTCCTGGGTGGGTGGTTGACGTGGGTTGCGGACTTCATGCGGATTGCGCCGTGTTCACAGCGCGCGCGGTGCGCGCGCCGAATCGCGGGAACACGCGGCGGGCATTGCCCTCGAAGATCTTCCGGCGTGCGTCCTCGGAAATCCAGTCGATCGGGTCGAGGTAGCGGCGCGTGTCGTCGTAGTGATGCCCAGTCTCCGGATCGATCCCACGGACGGCCCCGACCATCTCGGATGCGAACAGGATGTTGTCCGCGGGAATCACCTTGAGCAGCAGATCGATCCCGGGCCGGTGGTAGACGCAGGTGTCGAAGAACACGTTCTTCAGCAGCAGCTCCGCGAGCGGCGGCCGCTTCATGTCCTGCGCGATCCCGCGATAGCGCCCCCAGTGATAGGGCGCTGCGCCGCCGCCGTGCGGAATGATGAAACGCAGCGTCGGGAAATCCCTGAACAGGTCCGACGTCAGGAACTGCATGAAGGCCGTGGTGTCGGCGTTGATGTAGTGGGCGCCGGTTGCGTGAAAGCACGGATTGCATGACGTGCTGACGTGGACCATCGCCGGAACGTCGAGCTCGACCATCTTCTCGTACAGCGGATACCACCAGCGGTCGGTGAGCGGCGGCTCCTTCCAGTATCCGCCCGACGGATCCGGGTTGAGATTGCAGCCGATCATGTTGAGCTCGTTGACGCACCGCTCGAGCTCCGGGATGCAGGTCTCGGGGCGCACGCCGGGCGACTGCGGCAGCTGGCAGACGCCGACGAAGTTGTCGGGATAGAGCGTGCACACGCGGCGGATCAGGTCGTTGCACACGCGCGCCCATTCGAGGCTCGTCGCGGCGTTGCCGATGTGGTGCGCCATGAAGCTCGCGCGCGGCGAGAAGAACGTCACGTCGGTGCCGCGCTCGCGCTGCATCCTCAACTGCGCGCCTTCGAGGCTTTCCCGGATCTGGTCGTCGCCGATAGCGAGATCCGCGCGGGACGGGGCCTTCGCGGGATCGCCTATCGAAGCGATCTGCTGCTTGCGCCAGGTCTCGAGCGCCGGCGGCGCGGTGGTGTAGTGTCCATGGCAGTCGATGATCATCGTTCTTTCCTGCTCGGTTGCCGGCGACGACGGCGCGGCGGGGGCACTGGAGTACCTTCGCGCTGCGCGCTCCGGTATTCGCCCTTGGGACGGCCCGGCGGGCTCATGACGCGTCACGCCGCCGGCGCGACGAGCTGCCGCTCCAGCCGGTCGAGCGTGCGATAACACGGCAGCACCTGCGCCACGCTGGCGTTGGGCTCGCGGCCTTCGCGGATCGCGGCGAAGAACTCGCGGTCCTGCAGCTCAATGCCGTTCATCGACACGTCGACCTTCGATACGTCGATCTTCGTTTCCTTGCCGTCCACGAGGTCGTCGTAGCGCGCGACGTAGGTGCCGTGGTCGCAGATGTAGCGGAAGAACGTGCCAAGCGGGCCGTCGTTGTTGAACGACAGCGACAGCGTGCAGATTGCCCCGGTACCGCTTTTCAGCTGTATCGACATGTCCATCGCGATGCCCAGTTCCGGGTGCAGCGGGCCCTGCAGCGCATTGGCGGCGACGATCGCGCCACCGGTCTGGTAGGCGAACAGGTCGACCGTGTGCGCGGCGTGGTGCCACAACAGGTGATCGGTCCACGAGCGCGGCTGGCCCAGTGCGTTGATGTTTTTCCGCCGGAAGAAATAGGTCTGCACGTCCATCTGCTGGACCTTCATCTCACCGGCGACGATCCGCTGGTGCAGCCACTGGTGGCTCGGGTTGAAACGGCGGGTGTGGCCCACCATCGCAATGCGACCCGTGGCCTGCTGCAGCCGTACCACCTGCTCGGCGTCCGCCAGGCAGTCGGCGAGCGGTATCTCCACCTGCACGTGCTTGCCCGCCTCGAGGCAGGCAATCGTCTGGCGCGCGTGGATCTGCGTCGGCGTGCACAGGATCACCGCATCGACGTCAGGCCGGGCGAGACTCTCCGCGAGCTCGGTCGACACGTGACCTACGCCGAAGCGCGCGGCGACCGCGCGCGTCGCGTCGAGCGTGCGACCGACGAGCGAAACCACTTCCACGCCGTCGATCTTCGCGATGGCTTCCAGGTGCTTGACGCCGAAGGCGCCGGCGCCGGCGAGCGCGACTTTCATCCGCGGCTCCGTTTCGTGCGGCAGTGCGCGCCCGGCCGTCCGAAGCGCACCGGGCGCCCCCTTGGGAGGCAGCGAACAATGTGAGCGTGGGGACAGTTCATCCCATGCCGCGCGCCGTCAGCGCGGGTTCTCCAGAATTATGTGCCCGACCGCCGTGTTCGACGCCGGCACATGATAGAAGCGGTAGATCTCGCGCGCGTCCGCGTGTAGCGCTCCGCGCATGATCAGCCACATCACAAGCTCGATGCCCTCGGATCCGGCTTCACGAACGTAGTCGATGTGCGGCAGCCGCGCGAGGCCTTCGGGATCCGCGGTCAGGCGATCGAGGAAGCGCGTGTCGAACTCGCGATTGATAAGGCCCGCGCGCGGCCCCTGCAGCTGGTGCGACATGCCGCCGGTGCCCCACACCATCACCTTGAGGTCCTGGTCGAAGGATTCCACGGCCTTCCTGATCGCCTTGCCAAGGTTGTAGCACCGGTTGCCTGTCGGTGGCGGATACTGGACGACGTTGATCGCGAGCGGCACGACTTTGCAGGGCCAGGCCGCAGGCTGGCCGAACAGCAGCGAGAGCGGTACCGTCAAGCCGTGATCGACGTCCATCCGGTTGACGATCGTCATGTCGAATTCGTCCAGGATCGTCGACTGCGCGATGTGCCAGGCGAGATCCGGATGGCCTTCCACGACCGGTACCGGGCGCGGTCCCCAGCCCTCGTCGGCCGGCGCAAAGGACTCGGCGCAACCGATGGCGAACGTCGGGATCAGCTCCAGCGAGAAGGCCGACGCATGGTCGTTGTAGACGAGGATCACGACATCGGGCTTGTGCTTGGCGATCCACCGCTTGGAGAAGTCATAGCCCGCGAGCACGGGCTGCCAGTAGGCCTCGCCGGTCTTGCCGAGGTCGATCGCCGCGCCGATGGCCGGCACGTGCGACGTCGCGAGCCCCGCGCTGATTCTGGCCATCCTATCGGCTCCTTTGCCCGTGTTCCGCGAGGCTGCGGTTTCCCTCGGGGGAGCGACCACCCGCGAGCATCATCGCCAGGTACGCGTCCTCCGACATGCCGGTCATCTTGGAGGCCAGATTCTGGAACGAGTAGCCGTCGGTGGCGCCGATCTTCGCCAGGAAGTAGATGTTGCCGCCCAGCGCGATCATCCGGTTGTAGTCGCGATCGAGCACGGCCCGGCGCTGGTCTTCGGTCATCGGATACCGCTCGAGGAAGGCGCGCTCGCCGGCCTTGAACGCCGCGCGGTTGTCGGCCTTCATCAGCGACATGCAGAACATGTTGAGGTGATAGCCGCGCCGCGACTGCACCGCGTCGAACACGACCGTGCCGGGGATGTCCTTGAAGGCCTCGCTGTAATCATTCATCGAGTGCGTCAGATCCAGTAGAGGCGCAGCGGATTGTCCACCAGGAGCTTGCGCTGCAGCTCGGGCGTGGTGGCGATGCGCGGCACGAAGTCGACCAGTGCGCCGTCATCGGGCATGTGGGTTTTCATGTTGGGATGTGGCCAATCGGTGCCCCAGAGCACACGGTCCGGAAACGTCTCGACCAGCCGGCGCGCGAACGGCACCACGTCATCATAAGACGGAGGACCCGACTTCGACAGTCGCTCGGGGCAGCTCACCTTCGACCAGATGTTCGGATGCTCGGAAAGAAGCCGGACGAAGCGCTCGAACTCCGGGCCGTCGACGGGCTGCGCGACGTCGGGTCGCCCCATGTGATCGACGACGACCGTGGTGGGCAGCGCGGTGAAGAAGTCCCACAGCTCGGGCAGGTCCTGCGCCTCGAAGTACACGACGACGTGCCATCCCAGCGGCGCGATGCGGCCGGCGATTTCGAGCAGGACCTCGCGTGGTGTGAAATCGACCAGACGCCGAACGAAATTGAAGCGCGTCCCGCGCACGCCGGCGGTGTGCAATGCCTGGAGCTCGGCGTCGGTCACGTCGCGTCCGACGGAGGCCACGCCGCGCGCCATGCCCCCGGAGTGGGCAAGGGCATCGACTAGCGCGCGGTTGTCGTTGCCGTGGCAGGTCGCCTGGACGATGACGTTGCGCTCGAAGCCGAGGAAGTCGCGCAGCGCGACGAGCTTCTCCTTTGGGGCATCGCACGGGGTGTATTTGCGTTCCGGCGCCCAGGGGAACATTGTTCCCGGACCGAACACGTGGCAGTGCGCGTCCACCGCGCCCGGAGGCGGCGTGAAACGGGGCCGCGAGGGATGGGGATGGAAGGGCAGGTAATCGGGATCCATGGCTGTAAGTATCGAAGTGCCGGTCACCTGGTCTGGACGAGCGCGGCAAGGATGCGGTCCGCATCGACGCGCCAGTCCGCGCGCGGCGCCTCGCGGTCGCCCATTGCGCCGGCATCGGCGAGGTCGGCCATCCAGGCCTGGCGCTGCGCGGTGCCGGCGGCGGACCACGGCTCGAGGCCGGTCTCGCGCACGGTCTGCGCGGCCTCGCGCATCTCCTCGGCGCGGCGGCGACCGTGCTGGATCGCGCGTTCGAAGAAATACGCTCCCTGCCGCTCCCAGTCGATGCCGGGAAAAGTCTCGGCCAGCGACGCCAGCATGGCGGCCTCGACGCCATAGGCGCGGGCGGTGGTGTAGCTCTCGATCACCATCGCCTCGAGGCCCTTGATCACCACGCTGCGGCACATCTTGGTGGCGGAGGCCACGCCGAGCTTCCGGGAACCGACCTTCGCGACGAAGCCGAGCTCGTCCAGCAGGGGCCTGAGCTCGTCCGCGTGCGACCCGCCAAGCAGCAGCGGCACGCGAATGCGATAGGGCGGCACGGAGGTCATCACCGCGCCCTCGACGAAACGGCCTCCGGCGCCGTCGATCAGGGCGGCAGCCCTGATCTTCGCGCCGGGCGAGGCCGAGTTGAAATCGAGGAACCAGGTGCGCGGCCGGATGGCCGGCGCCCAGGCTTCGGCGACGGCGACCGTCTGGCTCGCCGTGACGGCGGACAGCACGAGATCCGCCTCCACCGCCAGCGACTCGGGCGAGGCCGCGAGCCACACGCCGTGCTGCGCCGCGTGTAGCGTGAGCGGGCCTTCCTGAATGGTGCCGAGCTTGATGTCGTATGCCCCGATCCGCGCGACGCCGCGCGCGCGCAGATCCTCGGCGAGGATGCGTCCAACCTCGCCGTAGCCGACGAGGCCGACACGGAGTTGCGCCGCAACCGGGGATGCACCCATTCCCGTCACTCGATGTACTTGAGGCCGGCCTTTGCCAGCGCCTCGCGCATGCCGTAGATGTCGAGCCCAAGCTCGCCGGCAGCGAGGCGGACGCGCGTCGCCTCTTCCTTCTTCTCGCGCGCCGCAGAGGATTCGGCCACGGTCGCAGCGTCGGCGCGCGGCACCACCACCACGCCGTCGTCGTCGGCGACGATCACGTCGCCGGGATGGACGAGCATGCCCGCGCAGACCACCGGCACGTTGACCGCGCCGAGCGTCGCCTTCACCGTGCCGCGCGCGCAGACCGCGCGCGACCAGACGGGAAACTGCATTTCGGCCAGGCTGCGCGTGTCGCGCACTCCCGCGTCGATGACCAGCGCGCGCGCGCCGCGCGCCAGGTACGACGTCGCGAGGAGGTCGCCGAACATGCCGTCGTCGTTCGCCGTGGTCACGGCGACCACGACGATGTCACCGGGGCGGATCACTTCGGCGACGACGTGCAGCATCCAGTTGTCGCCCGGCTGGGCCAGCACCGTGACCGCGGAGCCGCAGGCCGCCGACCTCGGCCAGACCGGGCGCATGTACGACTGCAGCAAGCCGGTGCGGCGCTGCGCCTCGTGCACAGTCGCGACGCTGAACCGGCCGAGCCGCTCGACCACCGCGGGATCGGCGCGCGGCCCGTCGCGCACGACGATGCCCGTTGTCTGGAAATGATTCATCGCGTTCGCGCCTTCCGCTGGTTCAGAGTTCCTGCGTTCGTGTCAGGCGGCATGCCGCAAGGTAGCCTCGCCGTCCCACACCGTGTGCGGAATCAACACTTCCCCGCGCATGATGAGCCGGGCTGTGCGCAGAAGCGCGGCCCGGAGCACATCTTGCGGGTGCTCGGGATCGAGCTCGAGCTCGACGGTGAACTCGCCGGTCGGGTGCTCCACCGACACCGCCTTGCGGTGCCCCGGAGGCAGCATTGCGACGCCGTCGGCCACCGAGCCCGTCAGGACCGCGGCGGTCGCGAGCGTCACGGCGCCGAGCACGCCGACGGCCGCGTGGCAGTCGTGCGGAATGAAGGTCCGCGAGCAGAGACTGCCGGTCGACCGTGGCGGCGCGATCAGTGACACCTTGGGGACGACCTTCTTCGCCACGTCGCCGAGGTTCATCAATGGCCCCGCCTGTCGCCGTATCGATTCGATGCGCGCCTTGAGCGCGGTGTCGGCGTTGAGCGCGTCGCGCGACTCATAGCCGGTGCGGCCGAGGTCCGCAGCACGAATCACGACCACCGGCATGCCATTATCAATGCAGGTCACCGGGACGCCGTCGAACGTGTCGACGACGCGGCCGGTCGGCAGCAACTTGCCGCAGACCGAACCGGCCGTTTCGAGAAAGCTGATCCGGATCGGCGCCGAGGTTCCCGGCACGCCATCGATGCGCGCCGAACCCTCGTAGGTTATCCGGCCACCAGGTGTCTGCAACACGATGTCCGACAGCATGCCGGTGTTGCGCGTCAAAATCCGCACGGTGGTCTCGGCGCCGGTCGCCGCGATGAGGCCCCGTTCCAGCGCGAACGGCCCCACTGCCGCGAGCATGTTGCCGCAGTTGGGGGTGGTGTCGACGCGCGCCTCGTCGATCAGTACCTGCGCGAACAGGAAATCGAGGTCCGCGCCGGGTCGCGAGGAGCGCGCGACGATGCCGACTTTGCTCGTCAGCGGATCGGCGCCGCCGAGGCCGTCGATCTGGCGCGCATCCGGCGAGCCCATGGCAGCGAGCAGCACTCGGTCGCGCAGCGCCGGATCTTCCGGCAGGTCCAATTCGGCAAAGAAGGGCCCGCGCGACGTGCCGCCGCGCATGAACAGGCAGGGAATGGCGGTTTGCATGACGGTCTCTCCAGGCGCCCGCAGGAATTGTGCGCCAATGAAGATCCATCGAAAAGTCGCATTGCTATACTATCAGATATGCCATATCGGCATGGTGAGCGGAGTCCTTCGGAAACCAAGGGGCGCGCACATGGATCTCAAGCAGCTCGAGTACTTCGTGAACGTGGTCGACCTCGGGGGATTCAGCCGCGCGGGACGCGTGCTGGGAATCGCCCAGCCCGCGATCAGCCGGCAGATCCGCAGCCTCGAGGTGGAGCTGCGCCAGAACCTGCTGCTGCGCAACGGGCGCGGCGCAACGCCGACCGAAGCCGGCAAGCGCCTGCTCGATCACGCGCGGGGTATCCTGCAGCAGGTCGACCGGGCGCGGCGCGAGGTCGACGAGGCCAAGGACGCGCCGGTCGGCCATGTCGTCGTCGGGCTCCCGCCCACAGTCTCGCGACATCTCACCGTGCCGGTCGTGCGCGAGTTCCGGCAGCGTTTCCCCGACGGCTCGCTGGCCATCGTCGAGGGCCTGTCGGCGACCATCCACGAGTGGCTGCTGGTCGGGCGCGTCGACGTGGGTGTCGTCTACAACCCCGTCGCCTCGCCGGCGGTCGACACCCGGCCTCTGCTCGAGGAGCAGCTCTGCCTCATCGGGCCGAAGCGGACGGGACGCGGCACGGTCACGCTGCGGCTGCGCGACCTGCCGCGCTATCCGCTGCTCATTCCGAGCCGCCCGCACGCCATCCGGATGCTCGTCGAGACACGGCTCGCGGGCGTGGGCCTGCGCCCGCAGGTTGCGATGGAGATCGATGCGGTGCCGGCGATCCTGGAGCTCGTTGCCGAGGGCCACGGCTTCGCGGTGCTCTCGCCACGGGCGCTCCATGGCGGGGACGCGGCGCGGCGGCTCTACGCGCGGGCCATCGTGCAGCCGCGCCTCACGAGCACGCTCGCCATCGCCATTTCGGCGCAGCGCCCGTCCACGCCCATCCAGCAGCGCGCGATCGAGTTGATCGAGAGACTCATAGGACCGGCCCTCGCGGTGTCCCGAACGGGATAGAATCGGCGCAATGCAGCCGAGCCATGCGAAAGGACAATTGCGTTGACCATCCGCACGACACCGCCGTTTCGCGCCGATCACGTCGGCAGTTTCCTGCGCCCGAAATACCTGCTCGAAGCGCGGGAGAAGAAGGCCCGCGGCGAGATCACGCCGGCCGAGCTGCGCGTTGTCGAAGACCGCGCGATCGGCGAAGTCGTGGGCATGCAGGAGGAGATCGGCCTGCAATCGATCACCGACGGCGAATTCCGCCGGACCTACTTCCACATCGACTTTCTCCAGCAGCTGGGCGGTGTCAGGTGCGAGGACGTGGTGACGATCCGGAGGCCCGACGGCACGGAGGAACTGGCGCCCCCGGTGATGCGCGTGGTCGACAGGGTTCGCCACGTGAAGGACATCCAGCTCGCCGATTTCCAGTATCTGCGCGGCCTGACGCGGCGCACGCCGAAGGTCACGATACCCTCGCCGACGATGCTGCATTTTCGCGGCGGCCGGGCGGGGATCAGCAAGGAGCACTACCCGGACCTCGAGCCGTTCTACCAGGATGTCGCCGACGCGTATGGCGCGGAGCTGCGTTCGCTCGCCGCCGCGGGATGCACGTATGTGCAGATGGACGACACCAACCTCGCGTACCTGTGCGATCCGAAGATGCAGGAGGCCGCCCGGCAGCGGGGCGACGACCCGCACGAGCTGCCCCACCGCTACGCGTCGTTCATCAACCGCGTCGTCGCGCAGAAGCCCGTCGGCATGACGCTCTGCACGCACCTCTGCCGCGGCAATTTCCGGAGCACCTGGGCGGCGGAGGGAGGCTACGAGCCGGTCGCCGAGGCGCTGTTGTCCGAGATGAAGGTGGACGGCTACTTTCTCGAGTACGACGACGAGCGCAGCGGGGATTTCCGGCCGCTACGCTTCCTGCCCAAGGGCAAGATCGTAGTGCTGGGACTCGTCACCACCAAGGTCGGGACGATGGAAGCGAAGGACACGCTGAAACGCCGCATCGACGAGGCCGCCCGCCACGCGCCGCTCGAACAGCTCGCGCTGTCGCCGCAATGCGGCTTCTCCAGCACCGTCCATGGCAACGCCATCGCCATGGAGGCGCAGGCGGCCAAGTTGCGGCTGATCGTCGATGTCGCAACGGACGTCTGGGGCAGCGCCTGAGTCCATGATCAGAACCTGCCCTTCCTGCAAAAGCCAAAACGCCCGCCGCTCGTCGGTGCGCGCCTCCGAAATCACGTTCCGGCACATATTTTTCTCCCCTTACCGGTGCCGCGAATGTCGTGCGCGCTTCTGGGTGGTCAGCCGGAACGTGTACTACCTCGCCGGGATCATCGGGATAGCGATGGGCATGGGGGCCGTCGCCTGGCAACTGGGCGCCTGGCTCGATTCGGCGGACGAGGGCGTCGACCCTCCCGCGACCGTCGCCGTGCCGCGGCTCTCCGAGTTGATGAAGCGCGCCGAGGCCAACGACGCGACTGCCGAGCATGAGCTCGCCAGGATGTACGGTACCGGTGAAGGGGTACCGGCGAGCCTGAGCGAGGAGCACAACTGGCTTGAGCGCGCGGCCCGCCATGGCAACGTGGAGGCGCAATACGAACTGGGCATGGCGCTGCGCGAGGGTCGGGGCACGGTCCAGGACTTCGACGAGGCGCGGAAGTGGCTGCAACGCGCGGCGGAGAGCGGCAATGCCAAGGCGCAATATGCGCTCGGGCTCATGTATCGGACCGGAATCGGGATCCCGGCCGACAGCATGAGGGCCTATGTCTGGCTCAACGTCGCCGCGGCCCAGGGCGTGGCCGGCGCGGCGTCAGCGCGCGATTCCGTGCTGGGCAATCTTACGTCGGCCGAGTTGCTGGAGGCTCAGGCCGAAGCTCGCCGCATGAGCAAGACCCACATTCCGAAGTCGGTTCCCGCCAAATGACTTGGGGACTCAGTGCCCGCCCGGCCGCCCGAAGGGCACTGACTGCCCCCGCGGGGGGCAGCGAACCCAATGAGCGTGGGGGCCGTTCAACTCAGCCGAGCCCGCCGAAGCGGTGATGGAACGCGGCGGAGGCTGGCGGCAGCGTGCCGCTGGCATCCTGCAGCGTGGCCAGCAGATGCCGTTCGGAGGCGCGGTGAGTGAGGCGGTAGAAATCGCGGCACAGCGCGTAGGCTGCCGCGCCGGGCCAGTCGAGCGGCAGCAGCGTGGCCGGCAATCGTGGATCGCGCAGCAGCACGCGGCGGTAGGCGTGGATCAGCAGCGTGCGCACGACGAACGCCTGCAGCGGATCGTGGGCGGTCTGGCCCGCCAGGCGAAAACGATCGATGACGCTGCCGAACCGCAGCAGGAACCGGCGGTAGTGCGCAGCGAGCCCGGCGAGGTCCCACGCCTTCGGCGCGACGTCCGCGAGCGTGTGCCCGCCCAGCGTCGCGTCGTCGCGCGCACGGACAACGACGATATGGCGGGCCACGCGCAACGCGGTGGCGATGCGCGCGACCGCCGAGGGACCCGTCGCCGGCCGCGCGCAGACGCCGGGCGCAAGCGTGCCGAAGCCCTCCCAGCCCAGTTCCTGCATCAACGCGCGGCGATGCGCCGGCGTCGATCCGTCTGCGATCACGAGCTCCCATGTGTCGTCCCAGCCTTCTGCAGGAGGCGCGTAGATCCGCTGGTAGGCCTGCTCGAACCGTCGCGCGCCGTCCCTCGTCAGCCGATAGAGGCTCTCGCGACCGACCGGCGTCGCTTTCAGCCATCCCTGGCGCGCGAGGCGGAACACGCTCGTGCGCACGAGCCGCTCGTTGATGCCGAGCGGTGCGAGCAGGGCAATGAGACCGGCGAGCATCACCGCCCCGCCGTGCGGCGCGATCGCGTCGCCCCAGACCGTGATGATGAGCGACGGCGTGCGCGGCGAAGTCGTCGCGAGCTGGCGCCGGATCCAGCGGCGAACCTGCGTATCGGACACGGGAGCGGGCGGGACGGCGGTGCGCATGGCTAAAAGCGTCGCCCGCAGAGTCCGCGCGACGTGATACAAACTTTACACCAGATCCTGGAAAAGTGTATCGTTTTACCCCTTTGGGGGAGTGGGCGCCACTCCCCGCGAAACTGCGGTCGCGCGCGCGGCCGCGACGAGGAGCCGCCATGTATGCCCAGATGGTCGACACCGGTGTCAACGCCGTGCAGACCGCCGCGCAGATGTCTGCCGAGGACCGCGCATTCCAGGCGCGGATCGACGCCGACATCAAGATCGAGCCCCGGGACGCGATGCCGGACCCCTATCGCAGGACGCTGATCCGGCAGATCTCGCAGCACGCACATTCCGAGATCGTCGGGATGCTCCCGGAAGGCAACTGGATAACGCGCGCGCCGACGCTAAAGCGCAAGGCGATCCTCATGGCCAAGGTCCAGGACGAGGGCGGCCATGGCCTCTATCTCTACTCGGCGGCGGAAACGCTTGGCGTGTCGCGCGACCAGATGGTCGACGACCTGCACGCCGGACGGGCCAAGTACTCGTCGATCTTCAACTACCCGACGCTCACCTGGGCCGACATCGGCACGATCGGCTGGCTTGTCGACGGCGCGGCGATCATGAACCAGATTCCACTGTGCCGCTGCTCGTACGGGCCTTACGCGCGGGCGATGGTGCGCATCTGCAAGGAAGAGAGCTTCCACCAGCGGCAGGGCTACGACATCATGCTGGCGCTCGCGCGCGGCACGCCCGAGCAGAAAGCGATGGCGCAGGATTCGCTGAACCGCTGGTGGTGGCCGGCGCTGATGATGTTCGGCCCCTCGGATGCCGAGAGCGTGCACAGCGCGCAGTCTTCGGCGTGGAAGATCAAGATCCTGTCGAACGACGAGCTGCGGCAGCGCTTCGTCGACCAGACCGTGCCGCAGGCGGAGTACCTCGGCCTCACGATGCCCGACGCAGATCTCAGGTGGGACGCCGAGCGCGGCCACTACGATTTCGGCGCGATCGACTGGGCCGAGTTCCACAGCGTGATCAAGGGCAACGGCCCGTGCAACCGCGACCGGCTGCGCACGCGCGTCAAGGCGTGGGAGGACGGCGCGTGGGTGCGCGAGGCGGCGATGGCGCACGCGCAGAAGGAAGCCCTGCGCGCCGCGCAACAGGCTGCCTGAGCGACGCGCGCGACGCGGGCACGGGACAAACGAAGGAGCACCTATGAACGAATGGCCGTTGTGGGAAATCTTCATCCGCAGCCAGCACGGACTCGCGCACCGGCACGTGGGCAGCCTGCACGCGCCGGATGCGAAGATGGCCATCAAGAACGCGCGCGATGTCTACACGCGGCGCAACGAAGGCATCTCGATCTGGGCGGTGAAGTCGGCCGACGTCGTCGCGTCGGCGCCGGGCGACCAGGAGTCGCTGTTCGATCCGGCGGCGAGCAAGATCTACCGGCATCCGACGTTCTTCCCGATGCCCGACGAAGTGAAGCACCTGTGATCTGTGGCATGACGCGCGACGAGCAGTTGTTCCAGTACCTGCTGCAGCTTGGCGATTCGCCGCTGATCCTCGCGCAGCGCCTCGGCGAATGGGTTGGCCGCGGGCCAGTGCTCGAGGAGGACATCGCGCAGACCAACGTGGGGCTCGACCTTCTCGGCCAGGCGCGGCTGTGGCTCTCGTACGCGGGCGAGGTCGAGGCGCGCTGCAGGCCTCCGGGTCGCGACGAGGACGCGCTCGCGTTCCTGCGCGAGAGCGGTCAGTTCCGCAATCTCCTCCTCGTCGAGCAGCCGAACGGCAGCTTCGCCGACACGACCGCGCGGCAATTCCTGTTCGATGCGTGGCACCTGCTGCTGCTTCGGGCGCTCGCCCGTTCGGGCGACACGACCATCGCCGGGATCGCCGCCAAGGCTGCCAAGGAGGCGGCGTATCACGTCGAGCGCTCGGGCGACTGGGTGATCCGTCTCGGCGACGGCACCGACGAGTCGCACGCGAAGATGCAGGCGGCGATCGACGAACACTGGACCTACACCGGCGAGATGTTCACGCCGGACGCGATCGAGCTGCCGCTGGTCGAAGCGGGCATCGCCGCCGACTTGTGCTCGCTCGCGGCGCCGTGGCGGCAGCATGTCGATGCGGTCTTCGCGGCGGCGACGCTCAAGGCGCCCGACGCCGCGTACATGCAGCAGGGCGGAAAGCGTGGCGTGCACACGGAGCACCTGGGCCACCTGCTCGCGCAGATGCAGGTGCTCCAGCGTTCCTATCCCGGGGCGCGCTGGTGACCGGCGCGCCGCAGCCGTTGGTCACGCGTTCGTCGGCCATGGCTGCTGTCGATCGGGCGGACGGCGGCGCGCGGCCGTCGCTCGGTGCCCTCTGGCAGGCTCTCGACGCTGTGCCGGATCCCGAAATCCCGGCCGTTTCCGTCGTCGAGCTCGGGATCCTGCGCGGGGTCGAATGGGATGCCACCGACCCGTTGCTGCTCGTCGTGACCGTCACGCCGACCTATTCAGGTTGCCCGGCGACCGAGCTCATCATGACGTCGATCCGAGAAGCGCTCGCGGCGGCGGGTGTCGCGAAGGTCCGGATCGCCATGCGGCTGGCGCCCGCGTGGACGACCGACTGGATGACCGCGGAGGCCAGGCGCAAGTTGCGCGATTTCGGCATTGCTCCGCCGGGCGCCGCACCGACGCCGTCGGCTGTCGATGTCGTGGGCATCAGCCCGCTGCGCCGGGCCGGCGCGGCCGTGGCCTGTCCACGCTGCGGATCAAAGCAGACGCAACTGGTTTCCCAGTTCGGATCGACCGCATGCAAGGCGCACTTCCGCTGCCTCGCGTGTCTCGAGCCGTTCGACTATTTCAAGCCGCATTAGGATGAACGGCCCCCACGCTCACTGCGCTCGCTGCCCCCCGAGGGGGCGCACCATGCGCTTCGGGCGGCCGTGCGCGCACGGGGTCGGTGCCTGATCGATGAGCAAATTCCACCGCCTTGTCGTCGCCAGGGTCGAGCGCGAGACGCGTGATGCCGTCGCGATCACATTCGCCGTCCCTGAGGCCCTGGCCGAGCCCTTTCGCTTCGCCGCCGGCCAGCATCTGACGCTGCGCGCGGACATCGGCGGGGAGGACGTGCGGCGGTCGTACTCGATCTGCTCCGGCGTGCGGGACGGCAGCCTGCGCATCGCGGTCAAGCGCAATCCTGGCGGTGTGTTTTCGGCGTGGGCGAATGAGACGCTTAAGGTGGGGGACACGCTCGACGTGATGCCGCCGCTGGGGCACTTCGGCGTTCCGCTCGTGCCCGGCAGCCGCAGGAGCTACGTGGGCTTCGCCGCCGGCAGCGGCATCACGCCGCTGCTCTCGATCGTGAAGACGACCCTGGCCGCGGAGCCTCTCTCCCGTTTCACGCTGTTCTACGGCAATCGCGCGTCAGGCACGGTGATGTTCAAGGAGGAGCTGGCCGCGCTGAAGGACAACTACCTGACGCGGTTCAACCTGGTCCACGTGCTCTCGCGCGAGGCGCAGGACATCGACCTCCTGCACGGCAGGATCGACCGGACCAAGGCCGACGCGCTGGCCGCGCATTGGCTGGATCTCGATTCCGTCGACGCCGTGTTCATCTGTGGCCCCGACGGCATGATGCAGGCAGTCGCGGAGGCGCTGAAGGCGCGCGGTTGCCCCGACGCGAAAATCAGGATCGAGCGCTTCGCGACGAGCGTCCCCAGGCACGAGCACAGGCCGGCGAAGCCGCCGGAGCCGGGGCACACCGAGTGCGAGGTGACCGTCGTGCTGGACGGCGCCACCCGGACGTTCACCCTGGAGAAGGGCAAGGAGAGCGTTCTCGAGGCCGGTCTCAGGGCCGGCATCGAGATCCCCTACTCGTGCAAGAGCGGCGTCTGCTCGACCTGCCGGGCCAAGCTGACGGCGGGCGAAGTCGACATGGACGTCAACTTCGCTCTCGAGGACTACGAAGTGGCGCGCGGATTCGTGCTCACCTGCCAGAGCCATCCGGTGACCGACAAGGTCGCCGTGGATTACGATCAGACGGCCTGAAAGAACGGGGTCAGATACGCATACCCGATTCCACTCGCCTTGCGGCAGGGATGTCCTGGGTACGCGTATCTGACCCCGATTCTCCCGTTTCAGTACACTAGCGGTTCACCGCCACCGACCGCCGAAGGAACCACCGTGCCGCATCCGCTGTTCGAACGCCACGCCCCCGTCCTCGAGCGCGCGCTCACCGCGATTGCCGAACGTGGATATTGGAGCCCCTATTCCGAGTCGCCGAGCCCGAAGGTCTATGGCGAAGGTGCAGCCGAGGCCGGCAAGGCGGCGTTCGACGCTCTGCGCGACAAGCCGTTCGCGCTCGACCAGCCCGGCACCGCCGGCACGGTCGGCCATGAAGCGTCGCCCTATGGATTCCCGCTGGGCATCACGTACCCGAGGGCCGATCTCGCCGCGCTGTTCGCGGCGATCGCAACTGCCGAGCGCGAGTGGCGGAAGGCGGGGCCGCAAGCCTGGGTCGGCGTGTGTGCCGAGATCCTGCACCGGATCAACCGGCAGAGCTTCCTGTTCGCGAACGCCGTGATGCACACGACCGGGCAGGCGTTCATGATGGCCTTCCAGGCGGGCGGTCCGCATGCGCAGGACCGCGGGCTCGAGGCGGTCGCCTACGCGTGGGCCGAGATGAAGAAGATCCCTGCGCAGGCACTCTGGGAAAAGCCGCAGGGCAAGAACGAGCCGCTGCGGATGGAGAAGCACTTCCGGATCGTGCCCCGCGGCATCGGCCTCGTGATCGGCTGCTGCACGTTTCCGACATGGAACGGCTTTCCCGGCTTCTTCGCCGATCTCGCCACAGGCAACGCCGTGGTCGTCAAGCCCCATCCGGCGGCGATCCTTCCGCTCGCGCTCACGGTCAGGATCGCGCGCGAGGTGCTCGCCGGGGCGGGTTTCGATCCCAACGTCGTCACGCTGGTGGCGCACGAGGCCGGCGACGACGTCGCGCGGACGCTGGCGTTGCGCCCCGAAGTCCGCCTGATCGATTTCACCGGCAGCGCGGCGAACGGCAACTGGCTGGAAGCGAATGCGCGGCAGGCGCAGGTCTACACCGAGAAATCCGGCGTCAACCAGATCGTCATTGACTCGGCCGACGACTTCAAGGGCGTCGCGCGCAACATCGCGTTTTCGCTCGCGCTCTACACCGGCCAGATGTGCACGGCGCCGCAGAACATCTACGTGCCGAAGGACGGCATCGATACGGCCGCCGGGCATCTCTCGTTCGACGAGGTCGCCGCGGGCATCGCCGAGGCAGTGCAGAAGCTGCTCGGCGACCCGGCGCGTGCCGTCGAGATCCTGGGCGCGGTGGTCAACGATGGCGTCATGGCGCGGCTGGACGAGGCGCGGGCCCTGGGCAACGTCGTGCTCGACACGCAGGCGATCGCGCATCCGCTCTATCCGCAGGCGAGGATCCGCACGCCGCTCATCGTCAAGCTCGGCGCCGCCGACAGCGACCGCTATCTCGCTGAATGGTTCGGGCCCGTCTCGTTCGTGATCGCGACCGACTCGACCGCGGCGAGCCTGGCGATCGCCAAGGACGCGGTCACGACGCATGGCGCGCTGACGCTGTCGGTGTATGCGCGCGACAAGGCCGTGATCGAGCGCGCGATCGAGGCGGCGGAGAATGCCGGCGTCGCCCTGTCGATCAACCTGACGGGTGGCGTGTTCGTGAACCAGTCGGCGGCGTTCTCCGATTACCACGGTACCGGCGCCAATCCGGCGGCCAACGCGGCGCTGACCGACGCGGCGTTCGTCGCGTCGCGCTTCCGCGTCGTCCAGCATCGACGGCATGTCTGAGGAACGAGGGATGGCCTACGAGAACATCCTGTTCACGATCGATGCCGGCATCGCGCGGCTGACGCTCAATCGCCCGGACCGGCTCAACAGCTTCAACGACGCGATGCATGCCGAGGTGCGCGATGCGCTCACGCGCGTCAAGGCGGATCCGGCGGTACGCGTGCTGCTGCTGACCGGTGCCGGGCGAGGCTTCTGCGCCGGCCAGGACCTCGGCGACCGCGCCGTCGCGCCCGGGGCCGAGCCCGTGGACATCGGCGCGTCGATCGAGCGCAACTACAAGCCGCTCGTGCTCGCCTTGCGCGCGCTGCCGTTGCCGGTCGTCTGCGCGGTCAACGGCGTCGCGGCGGGCGCCGGCGCGAACGTGGCGCTTGCCTGCGATCTCGTCATCGCGGCGAAATCCGCGAGCTTCCTCCAGGCGTTCTGCAGGATCGGGCTCATGCCCGACGCCGGCGGGACCTACTTCCTGCCGCGACTTGTCGGCAGCGCGCGCGCGCTTGGGCTCTCGCTGCTCGGCGACAAGCTTCCCGCGGAGCAGGCGGCGCAGTGGGGGCTCATCTGGCAATGCGTGGACGACGCGGACCTCACTGCGGTCACCGACAAGCTGCTCGCCCAACTGGCGCAGGCACCCACGCGCGCGCTGGCGGCCATCAAGGAGGCGCTGCAGGCATCCGCCGGCAACTCGCTGCCGGCGCAGCTCGATCTGGAGCGGGACCGGCAGCGGGAACTGGGCCGCGCCGACGACTATGCCGAGGGCGTCGCCGCGTTCACCGCCAAGCGCCCGCCTCGCTTCACCGGTCGATAAGATGAACAGCCCCCACGCTCACGTCGTTCGCTGCCCCCCGCGGGGGCAGTCAGTGCCCTTCGGGCGCCCGTGCGGGCGGATGGACAGCCCCCACGCTCACTTTGTTCGCTGCCCCCCGCGGGGGCAGTCAGTGCCCTTCGGGCGCCCGTGCGGGCACTGATGGCCACTCGATGACCGCCGCGCTGCCTAGGGACTCCACGGTTGCCGTCATCGGTGCCGGAGCGATGGGCGCCGGCATCGCGCAGATCGCCGCACTGAACGGGCACAGGGTCCAGCTGCACGACACCCGATTCGGTGCCGGCGACGCCGCGAAGAAGGGCATCGCGGAAACGCTCGACAAGCTGGTGGCCAAAGGCCGGCTCGCGCGCCCGGATGCGGATGCCGCCGTCGCGAGGATTGCCACCGTGGTGGCGCTGCCCGACGTCTGCGTAGCGCAGCTCGTGATCGAAGCGATCGTCGAGGACCTGGGCGCCAAGCGGGAGCTGTTCGAGCGCATCGAGAACGTGGTGGCCCCCGAATGCATCCTCGCGTCGAACACGTCGTCAATCTCGATCACCGCGCTGGGTGCCGGCATGAAGCATCCGGGCCGCGTCGTCGGCATGCATTTCTTCAATCCGGCGCCGCTGATGCCGCTGGTCGAGATCGTCTCGGGGCTCGCGACGTCGTCCTCCGTGGCCGAGGCGACGTTCGCGACGGCGCTGGGTTGGGGCAAGACGCCCGTTTACGCGTCGTCGACGCCGGGCTTCATCGTCAACCGCTGCGCCCGGCCGTTCTACGCCGAAGGCCTGCGGCTGCTCGCCGAGCGCGCGGCAGATCCCGCGACTCTCGACGCCGTGATCCGCGAGGCCGGAGGCTTCCGCATGGGGCCCTTCGAGCTGATCGACCTGATCGGCCTCGACGTGAACCTCGCGGTGACGAGGAGCATCTGGGACGCCTACTTCCACGATCCGCGCTACGCGCCATCGGTGCTGCAGCAGGAGCGCGTGGCGGCGGGTTTCTTCGGCCGCAAGGCGGGACGCGGGTTCTACGATTACGCTCCCGGGGCGCAGAAGCCTGCGCCTGCTACCGAGGCGCCGCAGCCGGCGCCGACGCAGGTGACCGTGCATGGCGATCTCGGGGTCGCGTTGCCCCTCGCGGGGCGCTTGGCCAACGGCGGCGTGACGGTCGCGCGGGCGCGCGCCGATTCGCGGTTCCCGGCGGGGGCGATCCACGTCGCCGGAGGCGACGGCGGCGCATGGCTCGCGCTGACCGATGGCCGCACCGCGACCCGCCGGGTGATCGACGCGGGCGTGCGCGACCTGGTGCTCTTCGACCTCGCACTCGATTACTCGGCAGCGACCCGCCTCGCGGTGGCCCGGGCGGACACGTGCGGCGACGCGGCGTACGCGACTGCCGTCGGTGCGCTGCAGGCGGCCGGAATCGCGGTCTCGCGTCTCGACGATGTTGCCGGACTCGCGGTGCTGCGCATCGTCGCGATGCTCGCGAACGAAGCGGCGGATGCGGTCGTCCAGGGGGTGGCCGCGCAGGACGCGATCGACATCGCGATGCAGAAAGGTGTCAACTACCCGCGCGGGCCGCTTGCGTGGGCCGACGCGATCGGCGCCGGTGCGGTGCGCGACGCGCTGGCGCATCTCGCCGCGCATTACGGCGAGGACCGCTACCGCACTTCGCCGCTGGTCGCGCGTCGCGCGGCGACGGGAGGGCGCCTCGGTGGGTGAGCATCATCCGGCGATGACGACGGCCGACGCGCGCACGCTGGCCGAACGCGTTGCCGATTCGATGTACGAGCGGGACACCGCGACGCAGGCGCTCGGCATCCGCATCGCGCACGTCGGCCCCGGTTACTCCGAGCTGGCGATGACGGTGCGGGCCGACATGCTGAACGGTCACGAGATCTGCCACGGCGGCTTCATCTTCACGCTCGCCGACAGCGCGTTCGCCTACGCGTGCAACAGCTACAACCTGAACACCGTGGCGTCGGGCTGTGCGATCGAGTTCACGGCCCCGGCGCGGGCGGGCGACGTGCTGGCGGCGCGGGCGCACGAGCGACAGCTGGCGGGGCGCACCGGCGTGTACGACGTCGAAGTGGCCAATCAGCGCGGAGAGACCGTCGCGCTGTTCCGCGGCAAGAGCTATCGGATCAAGGGTCATCTGATCGAGGAATAGGAGGAAGCCATGCCGGTCAAGCACCCGAGTCCCGGTGAGCTCGAACCCATCGAGACCGCAAGCGCCGCCGAGCTCAAGGCGCTGCAGCTCGAACGCCTGCGGTGGACGCTCGCGCATGCCTACGATCACGTGCCGCACTATCGGCGCAAATTCGACGCCGCCGGTGTCAATCCGCGCGACCTGAAGACGCTCGCGAACCTCGGGAAGTTTCCGTTCACGACCAAGAAGGACCTGCGCGACAATTATCCATTCGGGATGTTCGCGGTGCCGCGCGAAGAGGTCGTCCGGATCCACGCATCGTCGGGCACGACCGGCAAGCCAACGGTGGTCGGCTACACGGCGAAGGACATCGACACCTGGGCGACCGTGATGGCGCGCTCGATCCGCGCGGCGGGCGGGCGCCGCGGCGACATCATCCACGTCGCTTATGGCTACGGACTCTTCACGGGCGGGCTGGGCGCGCACTACGGCGCGGAGAAGCTGGGCGCTACCGTCATTCCGATGTCGGGCGGCATGACCGAACGGCAGGTGCAGCTCATCCACGATTTCAAGCCCGACATCATCATGGTGACGCCGTCGTACATGCTGGCGATCGCCGAGGAGATGGAGCGGCAGGGGATGGATCCGCGCGATTCGTCGCTCAAGATCGGCATCTTCGGCGCCGAGCCCTGGACGCCGGCGATGCGCACGGCCATCGAGGCAAAGGTGGACATCGACGCGATCGACATCTACGGGCTTTCCGAGATCATCGGTCCCGGCGTTGCCCAGGAGTGCATCGAGACCAAGGACGGGCTGACCATCTGGGAGGACCACTTTTATCCGGAGATCGTGGATCCGGAAACGGGGAAGGT
This sequence comes from uncultured beta proteobacterium, assembly GCA_963823215.1. Classification (GTDB taxonomy): domain Bacteria; phylum Pseudomonadota; class Gammaproteobacteria; order Burkholderiales; family Casimicrobiaceae; genus CAIWHR01. The sequence continues at coordinate 415,192 of CAWGKT010000001.1, read as the reverse complement.
GCTGTCCGAGGGCGAGAAGGGTGAGCTTGTCTTCACGTCGCTCACGAAGGAAGCGCTGCCGATGATCCGCTACCGCACGCGCGATCTCACGCGGCTCCTGCCGCCGACGGCGCGGTCGATGCGCCGGATGGAGAAGATCACGGGGCGCTCGGACGACATGCTGATCATCCGCGGCGTCAACGTCTTCCCGACCCAGATCGAAGAGCTGATCCTGAAGGAGCCTGAGCTCGTGCCGCATTACCAGCTCGAGATCACGCGACCGAAGAATCTCGACGAGATGGCGGTGCTGGTCGAGCGCTCGCCGGCGGTCGGTGGTGCCGACGGCGACGCCGCCGGGGCCCGGCTCGCGCACATGGTCAAGTCGATGATCGGCGTGACGGCGGAAGTGCGCGTCGTCCCGCCGGGCATGATCGAGCGCTCGCTCGGCAAGGCGAAACGGGTCGTCGACAAGCGGCCTAAATAGCATCCGGGCCAAGCATGGCGGCTGCGGCACGAGCGCCGATTGCGCCGAGCGCCTGCCCACCAGGACCGACAACCACGGAGCGAGCCAACGTGATCCACGCCTTCATATGTGACGCCATTCGCACGCCGATCGGGCGCTACGGCGGCGCGCTTGCCACCGTGCGCACCGACGACCTCGGCGCCATCCCGATCCGGGCGCTGATCGGCCGCCATCCGACCGTCGACTGGGCCGCCGTCGACGAGATGTACTACGGCTGCGCCAACGGGGCGGGCGAGGATAACCGCAATGTCGCGCGGATGGCAGCACTCCTCGCGGGATTGCCACCCACCGTGCCGGCGGCGACTGTCAACCGGTTGTGCGGCTCGGGTCTCGACGCGCTGGCGCTCGCCGCGCGGACGGTGCGCGCGGGCGAAGCCGGGCTCGCACTTGCCGGCGGGGTCGAAAGCATGACCCGCGCACCATTCGTGCTGGCCAAGGCCGACAGCGCTTACTCGCGCGCCGCGAAAATCGAGGACACTACGATCGGCTGGCGCTTCGTCAATCCGCTGATGAAGGCGAAGTACGGAATTGACTCGATGCCCGAGACTGCGGAGAACGTCGCGGCAGAGTACGGCATCGCGCGCGCCGACCAGGACGCGTTCGCGCTGCGCTCGCAGACGCGCGCGCTCGCTGCGCAGGCGAACGGCGTGCTGGCGCAGGAAATCGTAGCGGTGCCCGTGGCGCAGAAGAGGGGCGATGCGATCGTCGTCGATCATGACGAGCATCCGCGGGCGACCAGTCTCGAGGCGCTCGCAAAGCTCAAGGGGATCGTGAAGCCCGACGGCAGCGTCACCGCCGGCAATGCGTCTGGCGTCAACGACGGCGCGTGCGCGATCCTGGTCGCGAGCGAGGCCGCGGCGACCAAGCACGGGCTCACACCGCGCGCGCGGATCGTCGGCGCGGCGACCGCCGGCGTGCCGCCGCGGATCATGGGCATCGGCCCCGCGCCGGCGACGCAGAAGCTGCTCGCACGCGCCGGACTGAAAATCGGTGACCTCGACGTGATCGAATTGAACGAGGCATTCGCCGCGCAGGCGCTCGCGGTGACGCGGATGCTCGGGCTGCCGGACGATGCGGCGCACGTGAATCCCAACGGAGGCGCCATCGCTCTCGGTCATCCGCTCGGCGCGTCGGGTGCGCGGCTCGCGACCACGGCGCTCTGCCAGCTCGAGCGCACGGGCGGACGTTACGCCCTCGCAACGATGTGCATCGGCGTCGGGCAGGGGATCGCGCTCGTCATCGAGCGCGTGTAGCGCCGGGCGACTTGATGCGTCGTGGCCGTGGCCGAGGCAGGTTTTCGGGGGAGCCGGCGCGGACCTCGCGCGATGCCGGCCGCGCGCCGCTCACGGCACGATCGTCGTGAACAGATACGTCGCAAAGACCACGAGGAGCACCGTGCCATGGAGTATCGTGGTACGTCCGGTCGCAAGTGAGATCGCGGTCACGAACAGCGACAGCAGCAACAGGACGGTCGACTTGACGTCGATGCCGAGCGTGAGCCTGATGCCGGTCGCGAGGGACAGGATGGCGACTGCCGGAATGGTCAATCCGATGCTGGCGAGTGCCGAGCCGAGCGCCAGGTTGAGGCTCGTCTGCAACCGGTTGGCGCGCGCGGCGCGCAGCGCAGCGAGCCCCTCGGGAAAAAGCACGACGCCGGCGATGATGACGCCGACCAGCGCGTTCGGCGCGCCGATCGCCGCGACGCCCGCTTCGATGCTCGGGGCGAGTGCCTTGGCGAGCAGCACCACCACGCCCAGGCACGCGACCAGCAGCACGGCGCTCACCGAGGCGGCGCCCGTCGTCGGCGTGGCGGCATGGGTCGCCTCGTCGCCGGGGTTTGCTGCAGGCAGGAAATAGTCACGGTGCCGGATGATCTGCGCGTACACGAACGTGCCGTAGAGGATCAGCGAAACGACCGCGATGAAGGCGAGCTGGCTCGATGTGAAAACCGGGCCCGGGTCGGTGACCGTGTAGTTCGGCAGGACGAGCGTCAGCACGACGATCGCGGCGAGTGTCGCGAGCGATGCGCTCACGCCGTGCAGGCCGAAACTCTGCTCGTGGTGGCGCGCGCCGCCGAGCAGCAGGCAGCCCCCGACGATGCCGTTCAGGATAATCATCACGGCGGCGAACACGGTATCGCGGGCGAGCGCCGTCGCCGCTGCGCCACCGGCGATCATCAACGAAACGATGAGCGCGACTTCGATGATCGTGACCGCAACGGCCAGCACGAGCGTGCCAAAGGGCTCGCCCACGCGGTGGGCGACCACCTCCGCGTGGTGTACCGCCGCCAGCACGGCGCCGATCAGACCTGCCGCGACGAGCAGCCAGAAAGGCGCCGCCCAGCCCGGATTGCGTTCCCGCAAACAGCAGCCAGGCGATGGCCGGCACCACGAGGGACCAAACCGGCAGGACAGGTGCGGTTTTCATCGAAGGACTATAGCTCAAGTGCGGTGCGGAGCGTCCGCCCGACTCGCGGCTGTACGAACGCCGCGGTTTGCCGCGACAGTGGTATCGGCTACCATTCCCCCTCGCGCCGCAGTCGGGCGCGCGCCGCCACCGCAGGGGAATCACGATGACCGAGAAGAAATTCGCGTCGCAAGCCGATCTCGTCGAGAAGAAGATCAGCTTCGACAAGCTCTCCGATCACGCTTACGCCTACACGGCGGAGGGCGACCCCAACACCGGCATCGTCGTCGGCGACAACGCGGTGATGGTGATCGACACGCAGGCGACACCGGTGATGGCACAGGACGTCATCCGGCGCATCCGGGAGGTCACCGACAAGCCGATCCGCTACGTCGTGCTGTCGCATTACCACGCCGTGCGCGTGCTGGGCGCCACGGCGTACAACGCCGATCACGTCATCGCGAGCCGCGACACGTACGATCTCATCGTCGAGCGGGGCGAGCAGGACATGAAGAGCGAGATCGAGCGCTTTCCCCGTCTGTTCCGCGCGGTCGAGTCGGTGCCGGGGCTCACCTGGCCGAACCTCGTGTTCAAGAAGCGCCTCACGCTGTGGCTCGGCAAGCTGCAGGTCGAGATCATGCAACTGGGCCGCGGCCACACGAAGGGCGACACCGTGGTGTGGCTGCCGCAGGAAAGGATCCTGTTCTCGGGCGATCTCGTCGAGTACGAGGCGACGCCCTACACCGGTGACGCCTACCTCGCGGACTGGCCGGACACTCTGGACAACATTGCCGCGCTGAAGCCCGCGAAGCTCGTCCCCGGGCGCGGCGCCGCGCTGATGACGCCCGAGGCCGTCAAGGCCGGCCTCGACGGCACGGACCGGTTCGTGAGCGAGATGTTCGCATCGGTGAAGCGGGGGGTGGAGGAGGGGAAGGACCTGAACAGCGTGTACAAGGAAACGTATGCGGCGCTGCAGCCGAAGTTCGGCCACTGGGTGATCTTCGACCACTGCCTGCCGTTCGACGTTACGCGCGCCTACGACGAGGCGACGCAGTACCCCGATCCACGGATCTGGACGGCACAACGCGACAAGGAAATGTGGGAAACCCTGGAAAGCTGAACATCGCAATCCCGCGCGGATGAAGACCTACGCGAACCCGGTGTTTCCGTACCAGCGCCCGGCGGAGCTCGACGCGCCGGGCGCGCCGCGGCCGGTGGTGATCGTCGGCGCCGGACCGGTCGGCCTTGCCGCGGCGATCGACCTCGGCCAGCGCGGTGTTCCGGTGGTGGTCCTCGACGACGATCGCACGGTGTCGGTCGGATCGCGCGCGATCTGTTACGCGAAGCGCGCGCTGGAGATCCTCGACCGGCTGGGCTGTGGGGAGAAGGTCGTCGCCAAGGGCATCGGCTGGAACGTCGGCAAGGTGTTCTTCCGCGACGAACTCGTCTATCGCTTCGACCTCCTGCCGGAGCCCGGCCACCGGCGACCCGCGTTCGTCAACCTGCAGCAATACTGGTTCGAGGAGTATCTGGTCGAGCGCGCGCGAGCCGTTGCCGCGGTCGAGTTGCGCTGGCAGAGCAGGGTGGTCGGCGTCGCGTCGCACGCCGACGGCGTCGACGTCACGGTGACCACGCCCGACGGCGAATACAAGATCCAGTGCGAATGGCTGGTCGCCGCCGACGGCTCGAAGAGCGCGGTGCGGCAGCTGCTCGGCCTCGAATGGGAAGGCCAGGTGTTCCACGACCGGTTCCTGATCGCCGACATCCACATGAAGTCCGATTTCCCGACGGAGCGGTGGTTCTGGTTCGATCCTCCCTTTCACCCGAATCAGTCGACGCTGTTGCACCGGCAGGCCGACGATGTCTGGCGCATCGATTTCCAGCTGGGCTGGGATGCGGACCCCGAGGAAGAGCGGAAGCCCGAGCGCATCCTGCCGCGCCTGCGCGCCATGCTCGGCGACGACGCCGATTTCGAGATCGAATGGGCGAGCGTCTACACGTTCCAGTGCCGGCGCATGCAACGCTTTCGCCACGGCCGCGTGCTCTTTGCGGGCGACGCCGCGCACGTGGTGTCGCCGTTCGGCGCGCGCGGCGCCAACAGTGGAATCCAAGATGCGGACAACCTCGCCTGGAAGCTCGACCTGGTGTTGCAGGGCGTTGCGCCGGACCGGCTGCTCGACACCTACGACGCGGAACGGACGCGGGCCGCCGACGAGAACATCCTCAACTCGACACGCGCGACCGACTTCATCACGCCGAAGAGCAACGTGTCGCGCACTTTTCGCGACGCGACGCTGGGACTCGCAAAGCAACACGCGTTCGCGCGCCGTCTCGTCAACAGCGGGCGACTCTCGGTGCCGGCGATCCTGGTGGATTCTCCGCTCAACACGCCGGATCGCGACTTGAATTTTGCGCGCGGGCCGGGGGCGATGATTCCCGGCGCACCGGCCGCCGATGCTCCGGTCGCGGGGCCTGCCGGAGAATGGCTGCTCGGTTATCTCGGCGGGGACTTCACGCTGCTCGGATTCGATGCCGCCGTCGGGCCGTTCGGTGTCGCGGCGCTCGCGCGCGAACCGATCCCGTGCAAGGTCGTGCAAGTGGGCGGCAAGCCGACGGCCGGCGCGACGACGATCGAGGATGTGCAGGGCCTCGCGACCCGGCGATACGAGGCAACGACGGGCACCGTCTACCTGCTGCGTCCCGACCAGCACGTCTGCGCGCGCTGGCGCGAGTTCGACCTGCCGAGTGTGCGCGCGGCGATCGCGCGGGCGACGTGCGCGGATTGATGAGCATTCCCATGACCACGCTCAATACCGAAGCCAACATCGCCGCGCCGGACGATTTCTACGAGCGGCTGATCGCGACCCACCGCGGTCTCACCGACGCGCAGAGCGCGCTCGTCAACGCCAAACTCATCCTGCTGCTTGCCAATCACATCGGCGATCCGGGCGTGCTCGCCCAGGCGATGGCCGCCGCGCGCGATAGCGTAGTCGCCGCGCCGGACGCCGGAACCGGATGACCCGGCGCATCCGATCGCGGCATCCGATGCCACTGTGACGCGTCCCGGCGCCCGCACTGCAATCTGCCTCGGCGCACTCGGCCTGTCTGCGGCCGCGCCATCGCCCGCGGCGGTCGAGGAACCTGTACGGTTCGACGCGGACGAGCTGGCACGCGTTGTCGGCCACGGTCCATGGCCGCCGCCTCTCCAGCGCGATCCGACCAACCGCGTCTCCGGCAACCCCGCGGCGATCGCCTTCGGCCGGCAACTGTTCTTCGAGCCGCGCTTCTCGCCCAGTGGTTACGTTGCCTGCGTCGCCTGCCACCAGCCGGACCGCGCGTTCGCGGACAGCCTGCCGCGTGCGCGGGGACTGGCGCCGGTGGACCGTAACGCTATCGCGCTGCAGAATCTCGGGCTCCAGAGCCGGTTCGGCTGGGCGGGGTCGAGCGACAGCTTGTGGATGGCGAGCCTGCGGCCGATCCTGGATGAGCGCGAGATCGGCGGCAGCGCGGAGAAGGTCGCCCGCGTGATTCGCACCGGCGATGGCGTCGCGTGCCGCTATCGGGCGGCGTTTGGCGCGGATCCCGGCGGCCAGAATGCCGAAGCCGTGCTGGTCAATGTTGGCAAAGCGCTCGCCGCCTATCAGGAAACGCTTGTCACCGGGCGCACGGCGTTCGACGATTTCCGCGACGCGATCGCGCGCGGCCAACCCGCATCGGCGCCTTATGCGCTCGCCGCGCAGCGCGGCCTAAAGCTTTTCGTCGGACGCGGCAACTGCTTCACCTGCCACAGTGGACCGAGCTTCACTGACGGCGCATTCCGCGCGACGGGCGTACCGCCGTTCGTCGGCCAGGCGGCCGCGGACGACGGTCTTTACGCGGGTCTGCGCACGTTGCGCGCCAGTCGTTTCAACCTGCTGAGCCGATACAGCGACGATACGACGGGATCGAGTGCTCCTGCCACGCGCGGCGCGCGGCCCGAGCTCCGCGACCGCGGCAAGTGGCGCACGCCGAGCCTGCGCAATGTCGCCGTGACCGCGCCGTATCTGCATAATGGGGTCGCGGCGTCGTTGCACGATGTCGTGCGCCGGTATGCGAGGTCAGACGGGAAGCGGCGGCCCGCGGACGATGAGCGCGATTTGCGCCGGGTCGATCTTTCCGACGACGACATCGAGGATCTCGTTGCGTTTCTGCAAACGCTGACCGACGCCGACGGCGCTCGCCGGCCGTTGGCCTCTCTGGAGGCTGCTCCGTGCGACTGATCACGGAACATTCGTCAGGGTTTGCGCCGATCGTCTCGGTGGACGCCATTGCCCGGAAGGTCGCTACGCCGCTGCCGGAACGGCCTGCGGACGCTGGACCAGTGGGCGAACCGGCACCAGCGTGACCCTGCGCATGCACCGGCGAACGGGATACCGGCGTGAGATCGAGCTGCGGCCGAGCTGGCGCAGTCACGCGCTCAACGCGCTGCTGCGCCTGACGATGGGGAAGCCGCTCACCCACGAGTCGGACATCGTCGCCCTGCGCCGGCAGTACGAAAAGCTGGACGCCCGGCAGTTCCGGGTAGGGCCGGACGTCGAGCGGACGCCTGTCGAATGCGGCGGCGTGCCGGGCGAGTGGATCGTCGTGCCAGAGACGCAGGTCGCGCGCGTCCTGCTGTATCTGCACGGTGGGTCGTTCGCGTTCCGGTTTCCCAATGCACACGCGGCGCTCGCCGCCCGCCTGTGCCGACTGCTTGGCGCGCGGGCGCTCATCCCTGACTATCGGCTGGTCCCGGAGTTCCCGTTCCCCGCCGCGCCGGACGACTGTCACGCGGCGTACCGCGGCTTGCTTGCCCAGGGTGTCGATCCCGAGAACATCGTGCTGGCCGGCGATTCGGCCGGCGGCAATCTTGCCCTGGTCACGCTCCACCGGGTGCGCGCCGCCGGGGAGCCGCTGCCTGCCTGTGCGGTGCTGCTCTCGCCGGCCGTCGACTGCACGATGGGCAGCCCGAGCATGGCGAGCTTTGATGGGCAGGACCCGATGATCCGGCTGGCGAGCCTGCTCGTGCTCAGGCGGCATTACGTGTCATCGCCGCACCTGTACACGCACCCGGAAGTTTCGCCGCTGTTCGCCGATTTCAAGGGCTTCCCGCCGCTCTTTTTTCAGGCCGGCAGCACCGAATTGCTGCGCGACGAGGCGATCCGCGCCGCCGAGAAGGCGCACGAGGCCGGTGTCGACGTCGAACTCGAATTGTGGCCCGGGGCGGCGCATGTATTCCAGATCGCCGGCTTCCTGCCTGAGGCGGCGCTCGCCATCAACCACATCGCGCGCTTCGTGCGCATGCGCACCGGCTGGCAGGACATCGTCACTTGAACTCGCGGCAGTTCCAACCGGACTTGACGCGGATCATGGCCGGATGCCCTGCAGGGCGGCATCCTTGCCCGCATGGCCCACGTCCCACCACCCGGACCCGGACCGGCGACACGCAAGGTGCACGATGTCGCCCGCCACCCCCGGCTCGCGCGTGAGCTGAGGACGATCCGCGCGATGGCGCGGATCTATTGCCGCAAGCATCACGGAACGTGCGCGAGTGACGGCTTATGCGTCGAATGCGAGGCGCTGCTGCATTACGCCACCCGCAGGCTCGATCGCTGCGTGTTCGGCGACGACAAGCCGACCTGCGCGAACTGCACGGTCCACTGTTACAGCGAGTCGATGCGCGAGGATGTCCGCGCCGTCATGCGCTATGCCGGTCCGCGCATGGTCTGGCGGCATCCTGTGCTCGCCATCGCGCATCTGCGCGACGGGCGTCGTCCGGCCCCCGATCTGCCGATGCCGAACCGGAACAAGTCCGCGGCGACGGCAGAAGGGCGGCGAGGCGGCGATCGGGATGGTCCAGACCCTGGCCCGGCCTAGCGGCGGATACCCCCGATATTCGGCGTGGTCTTGATCTTCGTCAACGCGCTGCCGGTGAACGCTGCAGCGCAGGCGGAAAATTCGTATTGGGACAGGGTGTGCATTGCCAAATGGGGATTGCGCATCTTTGCACCAGTTGCATGTGAAGGAGGCTTGCAATGAAGACATCGGTGGGAAGCAAACCCAGGGTTCGCGACCCGGCCCGGATGGCGAAGCGGCATCACGCCCGTTTGCACGGGCAACGCGTGCGCGAGATTCCGAACGTCGAAGTGGACGACGAATTCGAGCAAGGTCCGGATGCATCGGCGATCGATGTGCTCGGAGCGGAGTTCTGCCATCGAATCGTCAGGGATCTGGCCGATGGGGGAAGTGGCGAGGGTGCCGAGGTGGACGGGTACGACCCGAACGACTGGCTGCAGTCCGAAGCGGACGGAGCGCACCTGCTGCAAACACCCCGGCACTAATGAAATTCAAGGACTACTACGCGATTCTCGGGCTTGAACGAGGTGCCACGGCGGATGCGATCAAGGACGCCTATCGCAAACTCGCGCGCAAGTATCACCCGGACGTCTCCAGGGAAGCGAATGCGGAGGCGCGCTTCAAGGAGATGGCGGAGGCCTACGCGACGCTCAAGGATCCCGCAAAGCGGGCAGCTTACGATCAGCTCGGGCGCCATGGTCCCGGCGAGGAGTTCCGCCCGCCACCGGATTGGTCGACGCAATTCGGCGACGGGTCGGGAGCCTTCGACGGCATGGACTTCGCGGACCTGTTCGCGGGGCTCGCCGGGCACCGGCGCGGCGGCGGTCGGCCGGGTCCCGGGGCTGCGATGCGGGGGCAGGACTATGAGATCACCGTGCCCATCACGATCGAGGAGGCGTTCGGCGGCACCGAGGTGAGCCTCGATCTGACCGCCACCGATTTCGACGAGCACGGAGCGCCGCGGCGGGTGCCCAGGAACGTCAAGGCGCGCATTCCCAAGGGCGCCACCGACGGGCAGGTGCTGCGACTTCCGGGCCAGGGCGGGAAGGGCTTCCATGGCGGTCGTGACGGCGATGTCTATCTCAATATCTCGCTGCGCCCGCACCGGCTGTACCGTGCTAGCGGGCATGACCTCTTCCTCGACTTGCCGGTGACGCCCTGGGAAGCTGCGCTCGGGGCGAATGCGGCGATCCCGACACCTGCGGGCACTGTCAAGCTCAAGGTGCCCGCGGGGACGCGCGGCGGGCAGCAATTGCGCCTCGCCGGCCGCGGCTTGCCGACGCCGCAGGGCGGGGCAGGGGACCTCTACGCGATCGCCCAGATCGTGCTGCCGCCGGAACTGACCGAGCGCGAGCGCAGTCTGCTGCGTGACCTCGCGACTGCGTCGACGTTCAATCCGCGGCGGCACCTCGAATAGGAGCATGCCCATGACGAGCGAACACGCCCGAGCTGCATGGTCCAATGAAAGCGCCCGTCTGCGGCTTTCCGAATTGGCCGACCTCGCGGATCTTTCCGAAGCGGAGTTGCTCGAACTGGTCGACTGCGGTGCACTGACGCCGGACGAAGATACGCCGGGCCAGTGGGTGTTCGGCCTCACCTCGCTCACCGTGGCCCGCACCGCCCGTCGCCTGCGCGAGGACTTCGAGCTGGAACCGCACGGGACAGCCCTGCTGCTCGTCTTCGTCGAACGGATACGGCGGCTGGAAGCGGAGTTGCGCGACCTGCGGGCAAGGTTGCCCCGCTGAACGCTGGCAACCCCGCAAGTCGCCTCCCGGCTCCCCTCAGACGGCGCGCCGCTTGCGGTCCATCAGCTGCAGGAGCATCGGCGTCAGGATCAGCTGCATCGCGAGGCTCATCTTGCCACCGGGCACGACGATGATGTTCGGCCGCGACATCCACGAGTCGTGCAGCATCGACAGCAGGTAGAGGAAATCGATCCCCTGGGGCTTGGCGAAGCGGATCACCACCATGCTCTCGTCGACGGTCGGAATGTCCTTCGCGATGAACGGGTTCGACGTGTCGACCATCGGCACCCGCTGGAAGTTGATGTGCGTCTGCGAAAACTGCGGGCAGATATAGTTCACGTAATCGGGCATCCGGCGCATGATGGTGTCGACGACGGCTTCCTGCGAATAGCCACGCATGTTCTGGTCGCGGTGGAGCTTCTGGATCCATTCGAGGTTGATGATCGGGACGACGCCGATCAGGAGGTCGGCGAGCGCCGCCACGTTGAGCCGGTCGGTGACGACCGCGCCGTGCAGGCCCTCGTAGAACAGCAGGTCGGTGTCCGCCGGCACGTCTTCCCACGGCGTGAACGTGCCCGGCGGCTGGCCGTACGGCGCCGCTTCCTGCGCGTTGTGCAGGTACTTGCGGAGCCGGCCCGTCCCGGTCTCGCCGTAATTGCGGAACAGCGCCTCCAGCTCGTCGAGCAGGTTGGCCTCAGGCCCGAAATGGCTGAAGTGCTGGTTGCCGGCAGCGGCCGCCTCGGCCATCTTCGCCTTCATCTCTGTCCGGTCGTAGCGGTGGAACGAATCGCCCTCGACCACCGCCGCGTTGATGCCTTCGCGCCGGAAGATGTGCTCGAAGGTGCGGGTGACCGTGGTCGTTCCTGCACCGGACGAGCCGGTGATCGCGACGACGGGATGGCGCCTGGACATGATGGGGCCTCGCTACGTGGCTTCGTTCATTCGGTCGCGACGGCAGCGCTGAACAGCGAACGTTCCCTGAACAGCGGCGAGCTGAACGCGACATCGCCCCGGTCGTATTCGGCGTGATAGCGCTCGAGCCGCTCGACCTCGCCCTTCGAACCCAGGATCAGCGCAATGCGCTGGTGCAGCGCGTCCGGTGCGACCTCCAGGATGCGGCCGCGGCCGGTCGACGCGGCCCCGCCGGCCTGTTCGATCAGCATCGCCATCGGATTCGCCTCGTAGAGCAGGCGCAGCCGTCCCGGCCGCGACGGGTCCTTCGTGTCCTTCGGGTACATGAACAGACCGCCGCGCATCAGGATCCGGTGCACCTCGGCCACCAGCGAGGCGATCCAGCGCATGTTGAAATCCTTGCCGCGCGCGCCGTTCTTCCCGGCCAGGCACTCCTCGACGTAGCGCTTCACCGGGGGCTCCCAGAAGCGCTGGTTCGACGCGTTGATCGCGAACTCCTCGGTGTCGGCGGGAATGGTCAGATCCGGGTGCGTGAGTATGTATGCGCCGATCTCCGGGTCCAGCGTGAAGCCGTGCACGCCGGTGCCCAGCGTGATGACTATCATCGCCGCCGGTCCGTAGAGCGCGTAGCCCGCGCAGACCTGCCGCGTTCCGGGCTGCAGGAAGTCGGCGGTCGCCGGCTCGGTCACGCCTTCGGGCGCGCGCAGCACCGAGAAGATCGTGCCGACCGTCACGTTGACGTCGAGGTTCGACGACCCGTCGAGCGGATCGAAGACGAGCAGATAGCGCCCGCGCGGATAGCGTGCCGGGATCGAGTAAGGCCCGTCCATCTCCTCGGACACCATGCCGGCGAGATGGCCGCCCCAGTCGCAGCTGCCCAGCATGATGTCGTTCGCGATCACGTCGAGGGGCTTCTGGTCCTCACCCTGCACATTGACGGTGCCTGCGGAGCCGCGCGCACCGGTCAGCGCCCCCCGCGCGACCGCGCTGGCGATGTACTTGCACGCCGTCTGGATGTCGTTGACGAGCGCGATCAGCTCGGCGCCGCCTTCCAGCCTGCGCTGCTCCTCGATGATGAATTTCGACAGCGTCGTCCGGCCATGCAGCATCGTCACCCTCCCTGGAAGACGCGGCTCGCGCGGATGTCGGCGGCCGAAATCGTCTGCAGTGCCTCGCGCGTCACGGGCGTTGCGGCGGCAAACAGGCGGTTCGCCTGGCGCAGGCGCGCGCGGTCGAGCGCGTTGCGGACCGATCGGGCATTGGCGAAATTGGACTGCGTCCGGCGCTGCGCGATGTATTCGTGCAGCGCGATTTGCGCGCCCGCGTCGAGCCGATAATCGAGCCTGGCGAGCATCAGGCCGGCGATTTCATAGAGCTCACCTTCGCTGTAGTCGGGAAAGTCGATGTGATGGGCGATGCGCGACGCCATCCCGGGATTGCTGCGGAAGAACGTGTCCATCCGGTCCTTGTAGCCGGCCAGGATCACGACGAGATCGTCGCGCTGGTTCTCCATCACCTGCAGCAGGATCTCGATCGCCTCCTGCCCGTAGTCGCGCTCGTTCTCGGGGCGGTAGAGGTAGTAGGCTTCGTCGATGAACAGCACGCCGCCCAGCGCGCGCTTCAGCACTTCCTTCGTCTTCGGCGCGGTGTGACCGATGTACTGGCCGACGAGGTCGTCGCGCGTCACCGAGACGAGATGCCCTTTGCGCACGTACCCCAGCCGATGCAGGATCTCGGCCATGCGCAGCGCGACGGTAGTCTTGCCGGTTCCAGGGTTGCCGGTGAAGCTCATGTGCAGCGACGGCGGCGCGCCGGTGAGGCCGAGCGCCGCGCGCGCCTTCGACACGACCAGGTACGCGGCGATGTCGCGGATGCGCTGCTTGACCGGCGCGAGGCCGACCAGCTCCCGGTCGAGCGTCTCGATCACGTCGAGCACGTTCGCCTCCCGCAGCAGGGCCTGCAGGTCGACGGTGGCGGGGGCCTGGTCGTTCATCGGCGGAGGGGGTGACGAGGGTCGGTGTCCGGGGATGCCACTCAGTACCGGCTGCCCTCGGGGCGGTCGACGGCGTAGCTCTCGATCGTGTAGCGGACGCTGCGACCTGCGGTCTCCTGGCGAACGACGCGGAAGCCCGGTTCGTTCGGCGGCCGGTTGACGATGAACGAGAGGCGCGTCGATTCACAGCCTTGCGTCGCGTCGAACGCATTGACCTTGATGTAATGGCTGGGGAACGCCTTGCGGCAGGCATTGACCTCCAGCAGGACGCCTGCCGCGTCCTTCAGGTCGAACATCGGCATGCCCCACATCTCCCAGTAGACGTTGCGCGGATGCGGCTCGTCGGTGTGCTCGACGGCCAGCGCCCAGCCTTGCTGCAGCGCGTACTCGACCTGCGCCGCGATCTCGGCGTCGGTCAGGTCCGGCAGAAACGAAAAGGTGCCTTGGGTGACGCGCATGGTGTCCTCTCATTTTCCAAATGTCAGGCGGCCGTGGCAGTCGGCACGAAATCGGGCGTGTCGGTCGACGCGTAGTTGAACGAGACGTCCTTCCACGTGTCGAGCGCCTGCGCGAGCGGCTTGCACCCGCGCGCGGTGGCGACCAGTATCGCCGGCCCCTCGTTGACGATGTCGCGGCCTTCATTGCGCGCCTTGACCATCGTTTCGAGCGCCACGCGGTTGGCGGTGGCGCCGGCCTGGATGCCGGCCGGGTGGCCGATCGTGCCGCCGCCGAATTGCAGCACGCAGTCGTCGCCGAAAAGATTGATCAGCTGGTGCATCTGCCCGGCGTGAATCCCGCCCGAGGCCACCGGCATCACCTTGCGCAGGTTCGCCCAGGGCTGCTCGAAGAAGAGGCCGCGCGCGAGGTCGACCGCGTTCTTCTCCTCGCGGCAGATGTTGTAGAAGCCCTGCACCGTCAGCGGATCGCCCTCGAGCTTGCCCACCGCGGTGCCGGCATGGATGTGATCCACGCCCGCCATCCGCATCCACTTGGCGATCACGCGGAACGACACCCCGTGATTCTTCTGCCGCGTGTACGTCGAATGCCCGGCCCGGTGCAGGTGCAGGATCATGTCGTTGCGGCGCGCCCATTTCGCCATCGACTGGATCGCCGTGTAGCCGATCACGAGGTCGATCATCACGATCACGGACCCCAGCTCCCTGGCGAAGTCGGCCCGCTCGTACATGTCCTCCATCGTCGCCGCGGTCACGTTGAGGTAGGTGCCCTTGACTTCGCCGGTGGCGGCCGAGGCCTTGGCCACGGCCTCCATGCAATAGAGGAAACGCTCGCGCCAGTGCATGAACGGCTGTGAGTTGATGTTCTCGTCGTCCTTGAGAAAGTCGAGACCGCCTTTGAGCCCCTCGTAGACGACGCGGCCGTAGTTCTTGCCGGACAGGCCCAGCTTCGGCTTGACCGTGGCGCCCAGCAGCGGGCGGCCGAACTTGTCGAGCCGCTCGCGCTCGACGACGATCCCCGTCGGCGGACCCTGGAACGTCTTCAGGTAGGCGACGGGGATGCGCATGTCCTCGAGGCGCAGCGCCTTCAACGGCTTGAAGCCGAACACGTTGCCGATGATCGAGGCGGTGAGGTTCGCTATCGAGCCTTCCTCGAACAGCGCGAGGTCATAGGCGATGTAGGCGAAATACTGCTGCTCCGTGCTCGTGCCGGCGCCGGTGTTCGGCACCGGATCGACGCGGTAGGCCTTGGCGCGATAGTTGTCGCAGGCAGTCAGCCGGTCGGTCCAGACGACGGTCCACGTCGCGGTTGAGGATTCGCCGGCCACGGCCGCGGCCGCCTCGTCCGGCTCAACGCCCTCCTGGGGCGTGATCCGGAACAGCGCGATCAGATCGGTCTCCGAGGGCTCGTAATCGGGCCGCCAGTAGCCCATGTCCTTGTACTTCATCACGCCGGCCTTGTAGCGCTCCTTGCCGGTCGGAGCGGCCATGCTCGTGGTGTCGTTCATCGGGGTCCCTTCAGGTCGCAGTGGTCTGCCATTCGTCGCCTCATCGTAGTACCGGCTATTGACAATAAAAAGTTAATTGTTTTAACTTGTAACGTAAGTAATTATTTAAGTTCAAATCACGGTATCCCGATGCGTGGCGTCACCATCCGGCAGTTGCAGATATTCGTCACCGCGGCGGGGCACCTGAGCTTCGTGCGTACGTCCGAGCAGCTGCATCTGACCCAGGCGGCGGTCTCGTTGCAGGTCAAACGGCTGGAGGAGATCGCCGGGATCGCGCTGTTCGAGCGCCGGGGCAGGAAGCTGGTCCTGACCGAGGCCGGCGGCGAGCTGCTGCGTTACGCGCGGCAGATTCTCGATGCGTTGAAGGACGCGGACGCCGCGATCTCGGCGCTGAAGGGGCTCACCGGCGGGCGCCTCAGCATCGGCGTCGTCAGCACGGCCAAGTATTTCGCGCCCGCGCTGATCGCGCGGTTCCAGCGGCGCTACCCGGGGGTTCGCGCATCCCTGTCCGTGAACAACCGCGAAATCATCGTGCGCGAGCTCGAGAAGAACGATATCGACGTCGCGATCATGGGGATGCCTCCGCAGCGGATCGAGACCAAGGCGATGCCGTTCGCCGATCACCCGCTGGTTGTCATCGCCCCGCCATCGCACCCGCTGGTGACGGCCCGCCGCATTCCGCTCGCGTCGCTCGCGGATGAGGTGTTCCTCGTACGGGAGCAGGGATCGGGCACGCGCTCGTCGATGGAGCGCCTGTTTGCCGAGCGGGGTTTCATTCCGAAGATCGGCAACGTGATGAGCAGCAACGAAACCATCAAGCAGGCGGTGATGGCAGACATGGGGCTCGCCTTCCTCTCGCGTCACACGATCGGCTTCGAGCTGCAGATGGGCCGGCTCGTCGAGCTCGACATCGTCGGCCTGCCCCTGATGCGCCGCTGGTATGTCGTGCACCGCGCGGGCCGGTTCATGAGCCGGGCCACATTGGCGTTCGTCGATTTCGTCGTCGAAGCGGCCCCGGGGCTCCTCGCGGAACTGCACCCGCCCGTCAAGGGCGCGAGGCCGGTGCTTGAGGGTCGGTCGCGCGGCGCGCAACGCCCGCGGAAGACGCCAGGATAACTGGGACGCCGACTATGAAAGGCGCACGACGATCTTGCCCCGCCCATGCCCTGTTTCCATCGCGCGCTGCGCAGCCGCGACGTCCTCGAGCGCGATCGCGCGCTCGATGTGGGCGTGCAGCACGCCCTCTTGCGTGAGCGCCGCGAGTCGCTCCCAGCGCGCGGATCCGCTGGCGAGAACGATCGCGATCGCGCGCTGGCGCGAGCTGACCCGCGCGACGAAGGCGCCCAGCGCGGTGCCCACAACGGCGCCCGCATCGCCGCCGGTGTTGATGTAGCAACCGGCATCGGTGAGCACGCGCCGCGCCGCGGTGAACGAAGACGCGCAGGCGGCGTCGAACACGACGTCGAACCGGTCGCCGCGCTGCGGGAAATCGTTTCGCGCATAGTCGACCACCTCGTCGGCGCCAAGTCCACGGACAAAGTCGGCGTTGGCCGCGCCGCAGACGGCGACGACGTGCGCGCCGAGGTGTTTCGCGATCTGGACGGCGAAGTGCCCGACCCCGCCCGCGGCGCCGGTGATCAGGATGCGCTGGCCTGCCTCAAGGTGCGCCTCGTCCACGACCGCCTGCAGCGCCGTTCCCGCCGCGACCGGCAATGCGGCGGCCTGATCAAAGGCGAGGTCGTCCGGCATCGTCGCCAACCGATCCACGCCGGCGACGATGCACTCGGCCAGACTGCCGTCACGCCCGAAGGGCAAGAGCGAGCCGAACACGCGCTCGCCGACGTAATGCGACCGCGCGCCGCCACCCACCCCGACGATCTCGCCCGCGAAATCGCAACCGAGAGTACGCGGCGGCTGGCGGAACATCGGCAGCCAGCGCAGGTGACCGGCGCGCAACTTCCAGTCGAGAGGATTGAGGCTCGCCGCATGGACGCGCACCTTCACCTCTCCTGCTTGCGGCACCGGCTCGGTCACGTCGACGACGTGCAGGACCTCCGGCGGTCCAAAGCGGTCGTAGCGAAGCGCGCGCATCGGGCTTATCAGCGCCGGCGCGGCCGCCCGAAGGGCGCTGAGCGCCCCCTCGGGGGGCAGCGAACGGAGTGAGCGTGGGGGTCGTTCAACTCAGTGGAGATCGAGTGCGTGCCGGCGCAGATCGGCGAGGGGAATCACGGCGAGCGTCTCCTCGTGCGTCGCTGCCAGGATCACCGGCGGTGCGATACCCGCGTCGAAGGCCTGGCGCCAGGTCGCCGCGCACACGCACCAGCGATCGCCGGGAACGAGGCCGGGAAAGCCGAACTCGGGCACGGGCGTGATCAGGTCGTTGCCCCGCGTTTGCGCGAAGGCGAGAAATTCGGCCGTCACCTGCGCGCAGACGACGTGCAGGCCAAGGTCCTCCGGGCCCGTATTGCAGCAACCGTCGCGGTAGAAGCCGGTGCGCGGGGAGGTCGAGCACGGGGCTAGCGGGCCGCCGAGCACGTTCTTGTCGTCAGCGGGCATCGGAGGTCGGGGCGGGACAGCGGATTGCGGTCATCCGGTCATGATAACGCGCGCGGCGATGCGGCAGGACCGGATTCTGGATCGGCGGACGCACTCAAGCGATCATGTCGATTTCAAGGCTGGCTGCTGCAGCGAGAACAAAGGCAATTTGTCGAAACCGGGCAATCGCTCCACAATGTCGGACGTTTCGGGTGGCGCCGGCGACCGGCGCTGCGCACAATCCCGACGAGGAGCGGCATGAAGCATTACATCCGTTTTCCGCGTGCCGAAGGCACGCACAGCCGCCAGGCGCACGCCGATCTGCCGGCCGGCACGTTCGAACGCGAAATGGGCAAGGAGGGCTTCTTCGGCCCGGCCGCGCATTTCCATCACCAGCATCCGCCGACGGCCTGGGTGCGGTTCTCGGGCACGCTCAATCCGCACGCCTACGATCTCAACAGGCTGCCCGAGGCAGGGCATTCGCCGTGGGACGCGACGCCGTTCATGCACAACGGCGACGTGAAGATCCGCCACTGGAAAACCAGCCAGGCGATGGATCACCTCGTCCGCAACCAGGACGGCGACGACCTGCTGTTCGTCCACGAGGGCGCCGGCGAGTTGTTCTGCGATTGGGGTCGCCTCGCTTATCGCGACGGCGACTACATCGTGATCCCGCGCGGCGGGATGTGGCGCATCGCGCCGTCGGCGCCGACGACGATGCTGCTGCTCGAATGCACCGAGGGCACGTATACGATGCCCGAGAAGGGGATCCTCGGTCCGCATGCGATCTTCGACCCGGCGATCCTCGATGTGCCGGCGATGGATGCCGGGTTCCGCGCGCAGCAGACCGACGACCCGTGGAAGGTAGTGGTCAAGCGCGTCGGCAAGTTCTCGACGATCGAGTACCCGTTCAATCCGCTGGATGCCGTGGGCTGGCATGGCGACCTCGCCGTCGTGCGCGTCAACGTCCGCGACATCCGGCCGCTGATGAGCCACCGCTATCACCTGCCGCCATCGGCGCACACGACGTTCGTCGGCCACAATTTCATCGTCTGCACGTTCGCGCCGCGCCCGATCGAGTCGGATCCCGGCGCGCTCAAGGTGCCGTTCTATCACAGCAATGACGATTACGACGAGCTGATCTTCTATCACCGTGGCGAGTTCTTCAGTCGCGACAACATCAAGCCCGGCATGGCCACTTTCCATCCGTGCGGCTTCACGCACGGCCCGCATCCGAAGGCCTTCCAGGTCGGTGCGACGCACGCGCGCAAGGAAACCGACGAGTACGCCGTCATGATCGACACGCGCTTTCCGCTTGACGCGGCGCCGCTGCCCGAGGGCGTCGAGAACCGCGAGTACGTCGACAGCTGGAAGGTGAAGCTGGCGTAGCGCGAGCGCAACGCAGACACGCTCCGGCGCCACTCCAGTGCGTCCGGGGTGCACTACAGGAGCGCCGCATGACCTACCAGCACATCGTCGTCGAGACCCGCGATCGCGTCGGTCTCGTTCGTCTCAACCGCCCGCAGCGGATGAACGCGCTGAACGACGCGCTCGCCGTGGAGTTGAAGGACGCACTGGAGCGGTTCGACGCCGACGATGCGATCGCCGCGATCGTCATCACCGGTAACGACAAGGCGTTCGCCGCGGGCGCCGACATCGGCGCGATGGCCGAATGGGACTACCAGAAGGTCTACCACGACAACTACATCACCCGCGACTGGGAGCACGTGCGCCACGTGCGGAAGCCCGTGATCGCCGCCGTCGCCGGCTATGCGCTCGGCGGCGGCTGCGAGCTGGCGATGGCCTGCGACCTGATCATCGCCGCCGATACTGCGAAATTCGGCCAGCCCGAGGTCACCATCGGCACGATGCCAGGCATGGGCGGCACGCAACGGCTGCCGCGGGCCGTGGGCAAGGCGAAGGCGATGGACTGGTGCCTGACGGGCCGGATGGTCGATGCCACCGAGGCCGAGCGCAGCGGCCTCGTCGCGCGCGTCGTGGCGGCCGACCAGCTGGAGGCGGAAGCCCTCGCCGTGGCCGCGAAGATCGCGAGCTTCTCGGTGCCGGTCGTGCTGAAGATCAAGGAGGCGGTCAATCGCGCGTACGAATCGTCACTGGCCGAGGGACTGCTGTTCGAGCGGCGGGAGTTCCATTCGACCTTCGCACTCGACGACCAGAACGAAGGGATGCGCGCCTTCGTCGAAAAGCGCAAGCCTGCCTTCAAGCATCGTTGAGAAGCGCCCAAACGCATGAACGTTTCGGCAGAGCTCCACGTCCCGCAGGACATTCTCGTCGACCATCCGGCGCCGGGTGTCGTCCGCATCACGCTCAACCGTCCCGATGCGCGCAACGCGCTGCGCACGCAGATGCTCGCCGAGATCGCCGGCGTGCTCGCCGCCGCCGCCGCGGATGGCGACATGCGTGCCGTTGTCATCACCGGCGGTCTCAGGTTTTTCGCCGCGGGCGCCGATCTGCGCGAGCTGGCCCCACTCGGTCCCGTCGCGGTGCTCACGCACGAGCGGCAACGGCATTGGCGCGACATCGCGGCGTTTCCGAAACCGCTGATCGCGGCGGTCAACGGCTATGCGCTGGGCGGCGGCTGCGAGCTGGCGCTGTGCGCCGACATCATTGTCGCGGGCTCCAATGCCCAGTTCGGCCAGCCGGAGATCAATCTCGGGATGATCCCCGGCGCCGGAGGCGCGCAGCGGCTCGCCCGTGTCGCCGGGAAAGCGCTGGCGATGCTGATGGTGCTGACAGGCCAGCCGATCGACGCGCAGGCGGCGGTCGCCGCCGGCATCGCGATCGAAGCAGACGAGCCGGAGAGCGCCCTCGCGCGAGCTGTCGAGATTGCATCGATCATCGCCACCAAGCCGGCGCTGGCGGTTCGCCTCGCCAAAGAGGCGATCCTGCGCGCGTACGAAGCCCCGCTGTCCGAGGCGCTGGCCACCGAACGGCAGGCGTTCGCGCTGCTCGCGGCAAGCCCCGACCGCAACGAAGGCATCGCCGCCTTCCTGGAAAAGAGGCCGCCCCGGTTCACTGGCCGCTGAGAGAATGGCGAATCGAGGCCGAGAACCCTGCCGCTACGGGCGCGACGGCGTGAAGCGCATCGACCCCGAGTCCACTTTGAGCGTCAGCACGAGGTCGCTGCCGCGAAAAAGCAACCCCGACACGTTGGCGAGTCCCTTCAGGAACTCGGCGTCGCGCGAGCCCGGCGGGCACATCATCCGGGTCAGCGCGATCGGCCCGATGGCGATGGCATTGCCGTCGCGCTGATAGCTCCCATTGCCGCGGTTGCAGTCCGCGCGCACGCCAATCTTGTCGCCGGGCAGGAACTCGAGTGTGTACCGCTCGGGCGCGTCGGGCACGACACGCGTGTCGTTCATCTGCGTACCCTGCCACGACCACACCACGCCCATCGGCAGCGTTTCAGCCACAGCGGCGGCCGCAAGCGGCGGCGGCGGCGCGTTGACGTATCCCGGCAGCGCCGGACCGCCGGTCCCGGTGGCAGTGCAGGCGGCGAGCACAAACGGGAGGGTCAGCATGAACAGACGGCGCATTCCATCCTTTCGCGGTTCGATTCGCTCGCGATTCGAGGCGCGCCGATTCTAGCATCGGGGCTGAAGCGCGGGCGAACCGCGGTTTGCGCTTTCGGGGTCGCCGGGCTGCGGTACGATACTTCCCTTAACCGATGCGACCGCCCACGTGACTCCACTCGACACCCCGCGCGCGCCGCTGCGGCTGCGCTGGGTGGTGCCCGTTCTCGGCATCGCGCAGATCATTTCCTGGGGCAGCCTCTACTATCCGATCGCGGTGCTCGCGGCGGCGATTCGCGCCGAGCTCGGCATCGGCGACATCGCGGTGTTCGGAAGCTTCACCGTCGGCCTCTTCGTTTCGGGATTGGCCGCGCCGGTCGCGGGCCGGCTGGTCGACGTGCGCGGAGGACGTTTTACGCTGACGGGCGGCTCGGCGCTGGGTGCGCTCGCTCTCGCGGTGCTCGCGCTGGCGCAGGGTACGGCCACGCTGACGGTTGGCTTCGCGCTGGCCGGACTGGCGATGGCCGGCTGCCTCTACGATCCGGCGTTCGCGACGTTGCACGGCATCTCCGGTCCTTCGTACCGGAAGGCGGTCACGGCGCTGACACTGTTTGGCGGATTTGCCAGCACCGTATTCTGGCCGCTATCGCAATTCCTGCTCGATGCCCATGGCTGGCGCGTTACGTTCGTGATCTATGCGGCACTGAACGCCGTGGTTTGCGTGCCGCTGCACCTCTGGGTGCTGCCGCCCGGGCCGGGAATCGCGCCGCACGGCACGACCGCGCACGGCGCGCGTGCGGAAAGCAGGCCACCGCGGCCGGTCGTGTTCCTCTGGCTTGCGACGGCCCTGGCACTGGCATCGTTCATGTCGTCGGCGCTCTCGGCGCACGTGATCGGACTGCTCACGTCGTCGGGCCTGACCGCGCGCGACGCCGTGCTCGTCTCGTCGCTCATCGGGCCGATGCAGGTGGCGGGGCGGGTCGCCGAGTTCACGTTCGGTCGCCGCCTGCGTCCGCTGACGGTGGGCACGCTGGCGTTCGGGTTGTTCGCGCTCGCGCTGCTCGTCCTGACGCAGGTGCGCGGCATCTGGATCGCGGCGCTCGCGTTCGCCGTGTTGTACGGCTGGAGCAACGGCGTGATGACGATCGTTCGCGGCACGGTGCCCGGCGAGCTGTTCGGGCATCGCCACTTTGGCGCGCTGCTCGGGCGTCTCGCGCGGCCACAGTTCGTCGCCAAGGCCATCGCGCCGCTCGCGCTGACGCTCGTATTTGCCGTGGATCCGGCGCGCACGCTTTCGGCGTACGCGCTGGCGCTCATCGGACTTGCAGCACTCGGCGCCTATCGACTGGCGCTGCGGGCGGATTCGCGCCGCCCGTAGCGCGATCAGTCACAGCACGCCGCAGGCGCCTTGCGGGTGGCGGGTGCGCAGCACGAGCCCTCCCCATTCGCGGCTGCCGGGACGCAGCAATTGCTTGCTGCCGCCGGCTGCGCTGCCACTGGCGAGCGGCACGCGCCCGGCATCGATGCTTCCGCAGTTTCGGCATCGAAGAACGGGATCGCCGCACGCGTGTGGAACGCCTCCCACGCAATTCCCTGCGGATCGGTCACCCAGTGCTTGTCCGACTTTGCGTAGCAGCAGCTGGCGCCCGGCTCGGCGAGCGCCGTAGCGGCATCGGCGGCCTCGAACTGTGCGCGCATCGCCGCGAGCTCGGCCGCCGATTCGACCTGCAGGCCGAGGTGATTCACGCCAGTCGCGCCGCCGCGTTGCGAAATCGCGAAATTGATCCGGGGGTCGTCGAGCATCCACTTCGCGTAATCGTCCTTTTGCATCGACGGTGCGGCGCCGAACAGATTGGAGTAAAAGCCGATGCTCCGGTCGAGATTTTCCACACCGAGGTGCACGTGAAAGCGCTTCATGCGAGTTTCTCCAGTCGGGTCCGCGCGACGATGCGCGGTTTCGGGGTGATGGGAACGCAGCACGCGGACTTGTCCTGCGAACGGCAGCAGTTCTCGGTCAGGTAGGCGACGAGGCCGTTCATCGTCGCGAGGTTGGCGCGATACCAGATGAAGCGGCCGTCGGGCTGGGCTGCGACGAGGTCCGTGCGCGCCAACTCCTTCAGGTGGAAGGACAGCGTGGCCGGCGCGAGGCCCAGCCGTTCGCCGATGGCCCCGGCCGGCAGGCCCTCCGGCGCGTGCTCCAGCAACAGCCGGACCACGGCCAGCCGGTTTTCGTGAGCCAGGGCTCCAAGCGCCGTTACTGCGATCCTATGTTCCATATTTCGAATAATATCGAAATTATGACCCATGTCAAGGGGTGG
Organism: uncultured beta proteobacterium; assembly: GCA_963823215.1. Lineage (GTDB taxonomy): Bacteria > Pseudomonadota > Gammaproteobacteria > Burkholderiales > Casimicrobiaceae > CAIWHR01. Next base: position 391,411 of record CAWGKT010000001.1, on the reverse strand, counting down.
GGACACTACATCGAGGTCACGCGATCGGGCAGGCTCCTACGACCGAGAGCGCCCACTCCGCCATCGTTGCCACCGGTGGTAAAGGAAAATGGGGATGCCCACGACGAGCAGGACCCCCCAGACCATGGCGGCATACGACGAGGCCGGGCGCCGCTCCGGGAGCAGGTCCGGATCACGCAACGTCGCCGGAAAGGGGCGGGGAGGCACCGGAACGATCTGCATCAACCCCGGCTCGGCGGGCACGCGCGAGTGGAATTCCCGCACCGTGACGGCGGGCGCGTCGCCGAACTTCCGACTGGACGGAAACTGCGGAAAACGAACGAAGGTGACGGCAGCGACGTCGGTGGCGAGCATCCCCGCCAGCGTGCCGGTCTTCGCTTCCTTCGCTGCGCCTTCGACGACGAGCGACAGGAGGCTCGCACCGGCTTCCTCGAAGGCGGCGGCCGGCAGGAGGCGCGTCTGGTCCGCGGTCAGGTAGTCGAAACCGACGCAAGCTTTGGCGATCGAGCGCTCCCGGAGCGCAAAGTACGGGAAGCCCAAGGCCGCAACAGTGCGGCTAGCGGGGCCGCGTGCCGGAACATCCCAGCCGAGCGTGCGCAGGACGTCCACGCTGATGCCCGTGCAGTTCATCGTGGCGTGACGGTAGACGAGCTGATGGCGCCAGAGCTGGTTGTAGACGCGGTTCAGCGCCGCCTGCACCAGCGCGCTCGCGCGGCCATCGCCGAGCACGGCGACCAGCATGTGCGTGGGCCGGTACCACCCCTGGCCGCTGTTGAGGTCGGCGAGATAGTTGTCGAGCGTAACCGGCGCTGCGAGGATGCCTTTCTCGCTCTCGCTGTCCAGCGTGTAGAAATTGTTGACCAGCCAGTCGCCGATCGCGCCGTCCTCCCGGGTGCGTCCGGTGACGAGCGCGAAGTGGCCTGCATGGGCCTCGTCGTCGTCCCCCTGCGCGCCATTCACCATGATGCCCAGCACCGCGCATCCCGGCGGCACCGCGTCGCGCGCTGCATCGCGCTGCCACAGCGTCGACGCGGCGAAGGCGCTCTTCGCCCCGCCGGCGGGCTCGGAGCGCATGAGCGCGCGCAGCCCGAGCCGTGGCGGCAGGTCCGCGGCGAGCAGTTGCGCCGGAGGGGCGCGATCGAGCCGGAAATCCTCGGGCCACAGCGTGCGCATGACGATTGCGCCGTCGGTGATGCGGCCGCGGACCTTGACTGTACGGCCGCGGAAGAATGCGGCGGACGCGCCATCGAAATACGAGCGGTTGAGCGCGATCTTCGGCGTCAGCGCCGCCGGCAGCGTGCCGGCCGCGTGCTCGAGCGCTGTCGCGTCCGCTGCCAGCCGCGCACCCGCGACCACGTTCGGCGCGGCCACCCAGACGAGAGGTGGATATTCGGGTGGCGAATCCGGAGCACGGCCGTCGAGCCATCCGCGCAAGTCTTCGATCACGGGCACGCCGGTGGCGAACGAGGCGACCGGAAGACCCGCGCGCGGGACGGCGATGATCTCCTGCCGGAAGTACCAGAGCGCCTGGGCAATGGTCGGGCAATCGGTGCAGTTCCCGTCGGTCAGACGGAAATCCGCCGCCGGGTAGAGTCCGAACGCCGCGTCGGCGGCGACCGCCGAGGATTCACCGACAACACAGTCGACGTTGGCGGCAACGACGGTCATGACGCCAATTCAGTCGACGCGCACGTGCGGTGCCCCGGCCGTGATGCTGCCGATTACAGCAGCATCGGCGAAGCCCTGTTCGCGGAAGACGGTGAGCACGTCGTCGACGGCGTCGGCGGCACACGCGACGAGCAGGCCGCCTGAGGTCTGCGGATCGGTCAGCAGCGCACGTTCGACATGGTTCCCGGGCCGCGCCAGCGTGACGGCGTCCACGCATCCGGCCCAGTTGCGCGCCGACGCTCCGGTGACCATGCCGGCGGCGGCGAGCCCGAGCACGCCGGGATGCAGCGGCACGCGCGCGAATTCGACCGTCGCGCCCGCATTCGAGGCGCGGCAGATCTCGAGCAGGTGGCCCAGGAGGCCGAATCCCGTGACGTCCGTGAGCGCGTGGACGGCAGGCATCGCGCCGAATGCAATGCCGGGCGTGTTCAGCCGGGTCGTGCTGGCGAGCATCGCCGCGTAGCCCTGCGGCGCGAGCTTTTCCTTTTTCAGCGCCGCGCTGTAGACGCCGACGCCGAGCGGCTTGCCGAGCACGAGCCGGTCGCCGGGCTGCGCGCCCCCGTTGCGCTTCAGGTTCTTCGGGTCGACAACGCCGATGACCACGAGTCCGTAGATTGGCTCCACCGAATCGATCGTGTGGCCGCCGGCAACGGGGATTCCAGCCGTCGCGCAAACGGCCTCGCCGCCTTCGAGGATGCGCCGGATGGAATCGACCGGCAGCTTGTCGATCGGCATGCCGACGAGAGCCAGCGCGAAGAGCGGCGTGCCGCCCATCGCATAGACATCGGAGATCGCGTTGGTCGCCGCGATCATGCCGAAATCGCGCGGATCGTCGACGATGGGCATGAAGAAGTCCGTCGTCGCGACGATCGCCTGCCGCTCGTTCAGCCGATACACGGCCGCGTCGTCGGAGGTCTCGACGCCGACCAGCAGCGCCGGCGGGAGCACGGAGGGGAAGGCCTTGCCCAGGATCTGCTGCAGCAGCGCAGGGGCGATCTTGCAACCGCAGCCGCCACCATGGCTGAACTGCGTGAGGCGCAACGGCGGGGAGTCGGGAACGGACATGGAAACCCTGTCGACGAAACGGAGTTCGGATTGCCGGCGATTGGCGCCGTCCGGACGGCAATGCCAATGAGACACGCGCATCTTACCGGTTGATGCAGATCAATGTTGCAGTCCTGCCGCCTTTCGCGTCCGAGGGTGCGGGCGTAGCATCGGTTGCCAGCAGCGGGCGCGCCCGGATCGACGATTTGCGCGGCCGGACGTCCCGCCCAGTGCCCTGAAGCGAGGAAGCAAGCATGTCCAACTTCGAGATCGTCACCCGCGAGGACTACTCCGACGTCACGTACCTGCTGGAGATCCGGCACCCGGCGATGGCGAAAGCCGCGCAGGCCGGCCAGTTCGTCATCGTGATGGAGCACGAGCACGGGGAACGCATTCCGCTGACGCTCGCCGACTTTGACCCGGACGAGGGCACGATCACGCTCGTGATTCAGGCCGTGGGCAAGACGACCCGCGAAATGCAGCAGAACTGCCAAGTTGGCACGAGCCTCTACGCGGTCGTCGGCCCGATGGGCATTCCCAGCCTCATCGGCAAGAGGAAGAAGGTGCTGTGCGTGGGCGGCGGCCTCGGCGTCGCACCGGTCTTTCCGCAGGCGCGCGCGTACGCCCGCAGCGGCGCGTACGTGATTGGCGTGCTGGGCTTTCGCAATCGCGGCGTGATGTTCTGGGAGGACAAGTTCCGCGGCGTGTGCAACGAGCTCATCGTCTGTACCGACGATGGCTCCGCGGGAATCAAGGGCCTCGTTACCCGGGGCATGGAACAGGCGCTTAGCCGCCACGCGGATATCGACGAAGCGCTCGCGATCGGGCCGCCGATCATGATGAAGGCCTGCGCGGAGGTCACGCGGCCGCGGAAGATCCATACCATCGTGAGTCTCAATCCGGTGATGGTCGACGGCACCGGGATGTGCGGCGGCTGCCGCGTCAAGATCGGCGACGGCGTCAAGTTCGCGTGCGTGGATGGCCCCGACTTCGACGCCCATACGGTGGATTTCGACGACCTGATGGCCCGCCTCGCGCGCTTTCGCCCCACGGAGCAGGAGGCCCTCAAGAAGTGGGAAGAGAGCTGCCGGATGGGCGGCGCGCCGGCCAATGCCGGCGAGCGGTACTGAACCGATCCCCGGCCCCGAATCCACGAGCACCCCATGGCAAAGAAGAAGACGATACGCACGATTCCGCAGGAGCGCACGCCGATGCCCGAGCAGGACGCGATGGCGCGCGCACACAACTTCAAGGAAGTCGCCCTCGGCTACACGCTGGAGAACGCGCTGCGCGAGGCCGAGCGCTGCCTGATGTGCGCCGACGAGCCCTGCATCCGCGGCTGCCCGGTCGGCATCGACATTCCGGCGTTCATCCAGAAGATCGCGGAAAAGCACTATCACGGCGCCTACGACGTCATCACCGACACCAACCTGCTTCCGTCGGTCTGCGGCCGCGTGTGCCCGCAGGAGAACCAGTGCGAAGGGGTGTGCACGGTCGGTAACACGCTCGCGCCCGTCGCCATCGGCCGTCTCGAGCGCTTCGTCGGCGACATGGCGATCAAGGAAGGCTGGGTGAACGTGCCCTACATCGAGCCCTCGGGCTTCAAGGTCGGCATCGTCGGCTCGGGCCCGGCGGGCATGGCCTGCGCCGCCGACATGGCGAAGGCCGGCTGCGAAGTCATCGTCTACGAGGCGTTCCACGAGCCGGGCGGCGTGCTGAAGTACGGGATTCCGGACTTCCGCCTGCCCAATGCCGTGGTCGACGTCGAGATCGACAAGCTGAAGCAGCTCGGCGTCAGGTTCGAGTGCAACACGCTGGTCGGGCGTCTGTTCACGATCGAGCAGATGATCACCGAAATGGGTTTCCACTCGGTCTTCATCGGCACCGGCGCGGGCTACCCGAGCTTCATGGGAATTCCCGGCGAGTCGCTGAATGGCGTGTCGTCAGCCAACGAGCTGCTCACCCGCTGCAACCTGATGCGGGCGCGCGACTTCCCGAACTTCGACACCCCCATGCAGCCGGGCAAGCGGGTCGCCGTGATCGGCGCCGGCAACACGGCGATGGATGCGCTGCGCGTTTCACTGCGCCTGGGCGCCGAGAAGGTGTATTGCGTCTACCGCCGCAGCAAGACCGAGGCCCCGGCGCGCGCCGAGGAAATCCACCACGCCGGTGAAGAGGGCGTCGAGTTCCACTGGCTCACGAGCCCGGTCGAAGTGCTGGGCGACGGAGAGAAGCGCGTGCGTGGAATGCGCTGCCAGAAGATGGAGCTGGGCGAGCCGGATGCGTCGGGGCGCCGCCGACCGGTGCCGGTGCCGGGCAGCGAGTTCGAGTTCGAGTGCGACAGCGTCGTCTACGCGATCGGCACCAACGCCAACCCGATTCTCGGCCAGACCTCGAAGCTGAAGCTCGACAAGCGCGGCTACATCGGAGCCGACGAGAGCCTGGCGACCTCGATCGCCGGTGTGTATGCCGGCGGCGACATCGTCACCGGTGCGGCGACGGTGATCGAGGCGATGGGAGCCGGGCGCCGCGCCGCGCGCGCGATGAAGGCGTGGCTGGGACTGCGCGACACCGATGTGGTTTACGCCGGCGACGAGCCAGACGTGCGCGGGCGGTTCGGCTTCGCGCCGGACGAACACGGCTACGCGCGGGTGCGGGTAAAGTGAAGGGCCCCCACGCTCACTTCGTTCGCTGCCCCCCGGCGGGGGCAGTCAATGCCCTTCGGGCGGCCGTGCGGGCAGATGAAGCGCCCCCACGCTCACTTCGTTCGCTGCCCCCCGCGGGGGCAGTCAATGCCCTTCGGGCGGCCGTGCGGGCAGATGAACGGCCCCCACGCTCACTTCGTTCGCTGCCCCCCGCGGGGGCAGTCAATGCCCTTCGGGCGGCCGTGCGGGCATTGAGGATGACGTCAATTGAGCAACGTGCGCGGGCGCGAAGTGCCCGCCGTGCCGAGCGTATGCACACCACTAGGCTGGAACAAACATGACCGAAGCTGCCACCCTGGCACCGGGCGCCACCCGCGCGCCGGCCTTGCCCAACGAGCTGCGTGCCGGGGAGACGTTGACCGAGCACATCGTCGAGGTCATCAGCGACTCGGGCGAGGGCGCGCAGCGCTGCGGCCAGTCGCTGGGCGCCATCGCCGCGCGAACGGGCAACGGGATCTGGACCACCGAGATCATTCCCGCCGAAATCCAGCCGCCGGCGCGCAGCGTCGCGGGCGCCTCGGGCATCCGTATCCGAATCGGCACGAAGCAGGTCACCAACGGCGGCGACGAGACCGACCTCGTCGTCGCGTTCAACGAGCAGGTGCTGCTGGGCCGCGTGCGGGCCGGCGAGCTCAAGGCCGGCGCGCAGATCCTGCTCGAGAGCATGTGGGGCGAGCACCGCGACCCGAAGATCGTCCAGTCGTACAAGGAAACGGTGGCGATGCTCAAGGGTGGAGGCTTTCGCGTCTACGAGGTTCCGCTAGAGCGCGAGTGCCGCAAGCTGGTCTCCGACCCGCGCAAGGGCAAGAACATGTTCGTGCTCGGGATGCTCTGCAACATCTACAGCCTCGACGTGAAGCTCGGCCGCGAGCAGGTCGCGCTGACGTTCGGCAAGAAGGACAGGAAGGTCATCGAGGTCAACCAGGGGCTGCTCGATGCCGGTTACGTCTGGGCAGAGAAGAACTTCGACTTCAAGTACCGGATTCCCGCGGTGAAGAGCGCCGAGCCGCAGATCGTCGTCAACGGCAACACGGCACTGGCCCTTGGGGTGCTGGCCTCCGGCATGGACATCTGCGCGATGTATCCGATCACCCCGGCGACGTCGGTCTCGCACTACCTGTCCGACGTGTTCGAGCGCGTCGGCGGCATTGTCCACCAGGCGGAGGACGAGATAGCGGCCTGCGCGTTCGCGATCGGCGCCTCCTACGCCGGCAAGTGCGCGGTCACGGTCACCTCGGGGCCGGGCTACTCGCTGAAGCAGGAGGGCATCGGCCTCGCGGTGATGGCCGAGATCCCGCTGGTCGTCATCAACGTCCAGCGCGGCGGACCGTCCACCGGCCAGCCGACCAAGATGGAGCAGGGGGACCTCCTGACCGCGATCTACGGCAGCCACGGCGATGCGCCGAAGGTGGTGCTGGCGGTATCGGGGATCGAGGACTGCTTCTACTCGATGATCACGGCGCGCAAGATCGCCGAGACGTTCAACACCGTGGTCGTCGTGCTGTCGGACGCGAGCCTCGCGACCGCGCAGCAGCCGTTCCCGCGGCCACACTTCGACCCCGACTGGCTCGCGCCGCCGCTCGACCAGACACCGATCCCCGACGGCGTCAAGCCCTACGACTGGGACCCGGTGACCGGTATCGCGCGCCGCTTCGTGCCGGGGCAGCCCAACGGCATGCACACGCTGACCGGCCTCGCGCACGATCGCAACAGCAAGGTTGCCTACGACCCCGAGATCAACGAGGAAGGCCTGCGCGCCCGCAGCCTCAAGATCGCCGCGTTGCAGAAGACATTGAAGACGCCGCCGGTATTCGGCGGCCCGGAGGGCGACCTGCTGGTTGTCGGCTGGGGCAGCAACAAGGGCGTCATCGAGGAAGCGGTCGAGCGGCTGCGGGACGAAGGGTGCAAGGTGTCGTCGCTGCACCTCACCTTCATCCAGCCGATGCCGTCGGGCATCCGCGAGATCCTGAAACGCTTCAAGCGGGTGATGACGATCGAGGCCAACTGGGCCGATCGCCTGGAGGACGAACTGATCGACGAGGACAACCGGCGGTATGCGGCGCTGGCGATGATGCTGCGCTCGCGGTTCCTGGTCGATGTCGACTGCTGGACCCAGACGCGCGGGCAGCCGATCAAGCCCGGCGCGGTGGTTGCGGTATTACGCAAGAAGCTTGCCGAGCCCGTGGCTTGAGCAACGGAGAAACCCCATGAACATGCCCGTTACCCAAACCTTGATGAAGCTGCACGAGGCCCATCACAACCTCGAGGACTACCAGGGCGGCGTGCCGCGTTGGTGCACCGGCTGCGGTGACAACGCGATCCTGGCTGCGGTGCAGCGGCTCTGCCGCGACGAGGACCTCGCACCGGAACGCACGGTCTTCGTGTCCGGGATCGGCTGTTCCTCCCGCTTCCCGCACTACATGAAGACGTACGGCTTCCACGGCATCCACGGCCGCGCGTTCCCGATTGCGGAGGGCGTGAAGATGGCGCGCCCCGACCTCACCGTGTTCGTCAACACGGGCGACGGGGACTGCTGCAGCATCGGCGCGGCGCACTGGATCCACGCGATCCGCTACAACATGAACCTGACGGTGATCCTGCACGACAACCACGTGTACGGCCTGACGAAGAAACAGGCGTCGCCGACCTCGCCGCGCGGCCTCAAGAGCAATACGACGCCCCGCGGCGCCACGCTCGAGGCGATGAATCCGCTGACGGTCACGCTGGGCGTGACCAACGCATCCTTCGTCGCGCAGGCGGTTGACTGGATCCCCGAGCTGCTCTACGACATCATCCGGCAGGCGTACCTCCATCGCGGCTTCTCGTTCGTGCGCATCATTCAGCGCTGCCCGGAGTTCCTGCCGAAGATGTTCGAGCCCTGGCTGCACGATCCCGGCCGGACGCTGCTGCTGTCGCATCGCAACGGCCTCACGCTCTCGCCCGAGCTGTCGCGCACCTACAGGAACCAGATCGAGCACGATCCGTTGAACATCGATCGGGCGCGGGAGATCGCGTCGTCGGAGGACCCGATCCCGGTCGGAATCCTGTACCACAATCCGGAAGTGCCCTGCTACGACGACCTGCACGGCGTCGGCCCGCTGCGCACCGCCGAGCAGATACGCGCCGGTCTCGAAAGCGAGCTCGACAAGGTGACCGTGTGGCCGGGCGACGAAGCGCCCGCCCGCCAGGTGGCCTGAGATGAACGACCCCCACGCTCACTGTGTGCGGCTTCGCCGCATCCCGCTGCGCGGGAACAGCCTTCGGCTGTCCTGCGGCCTTCGGCCTGGTGTTCGCTGCCCCCTGAGGGGGCGCGCAGTGCCCTTCGGGCGGCCGGCCGGGCACTGACCGAAGCACCCACCGATTCACGACTTCAGAGCACGGCAAACCGCTATGGACATGGCTACCCGGCACCACGAGCAACGGCTGTTCGTCACGACGGGGACGCGACAGGGCGAAGGTGTCGACGCGATCGAGGGCCTCGGCCTGTGGCCCGCGGTCTTTGCGCGCTATCGCGACCTGCCCCGTCTTCGTTATGACTTCCCGCTGGTCCTCGTCGACCACGGTCCCGGAGCGGGCACGCTGCGTTCGCTCTCCTCGGTGGTCGACGAAGTGCTGCAGGAAATCGCGCCTCGCGGCATCGACGGCGAGCGGCTGCGCAAGTACGTGCTGCGGCTCGAGCGCGAGGTCCGCGTGCTGCAGGCGGGCGGCACCGGCGGCAGGCTCACCGAACTATGGGCCGCGGCGGCGCCTCGCCTTGCGGCATCCGGCGACCCTTCGGCCGAGAGCGTGCTCACGCACATAGCGGAAAAGCTGCAGCTCGATGGCGAGGTGGTCGCCTGCGACCGGGGCATGCCCGCGCGCGTGTTGAGCCACGTCTGGGAAGGGGCGCAGCAGCGCAAGGCCAAAGCGTTCAGGGCGCTCGTCGACCGGCTGATCATCAAGCTCGACGACATTCTCAGGGCGGCTTTCATCCATTCGCCGGCCGGACAGCGTCCCGATGCCCTGCGCGCGTCGCTGGGTGGCACCCACCGTGACACCTTCGACTTCAAGGTAATGTCGCGCCTGGTCGCACGCAACGTTCCCAAGGACGAGCTGCCGGCAGCCAGGCGCCGTCGCATCGAGGCGGCGCTCGCGGTCCTGCGCGCGCAGCGCTTCTATCCCGATCCGCGGCTCGCCGCGCAGCCCGACGCCCCCGCGCCCTTCGGCTTCCGTTATGACGACTGCGCCGGCGCCGCCGCCGCGTATCGCGAGCGCCTGCCCAAGCTGGCTGAAGTCGTCAAGGCGATCTCGGTCGCCGAGCTCGAGGCCCAGGGCGCCTATCGCGAGGCCGAACACGATGTCTTCTTCGCCAGTTTCGACGAGCGTGCGCTTGCCGCCGACGACATTGCGCTGTTCCCCGATTATCTCGTCTGCGTCCCGCCGGATCGGGCCGATGCCCCGGAGAACGCCGGCATGATGGACCTGCTGTCGGCCGGGCTGCCGGTCAAGGTGCTGATCGAGGCGACCGATCTGCTCGAGGAGGCCTCGGTGGGTACCGGCCACTTCGCGTTCGGCGTGCGCCAGGTGCGCCTCGCCAATACGGCGACGGCTTTGGGCGGCGTGTTCGTCGTGCAGACGGCAAGCTCGAACCTGTACGCGTTGCGCGAGCGCCTCGACAAGGCCTTCGCGCATCGCGGCGCGGGCCTTGTCAGCGTCTATGCAGGCGCCGGCGCGGTGGGCGATCTGCCACCCTACCTGACCGCCGCCGCGGCAATGGAGTCGCGTGCCTTTCCGGCGTTCACGTACGACCCCTACGCCGGCGACAACCAGGCAGCGCGTTTTGCGCTGGAGGACAACCCGCAGCCGGAGGCTGACTGGCCGGTGGCGCCGTTCGAGTACGCCGACGAAACGCTGCAACGCGTGGTCGAGGAGACACCGTTCACGATCGCCGACTTCCTGCTGTGCGACAAGCGCTATGCCGGGCATTTCGCCCGCGTTCCGCGCGCGCGGTGGAACGGCGCGATGATCCCGGCCGATGAATGGCTCGCCCGCGACCCGAAGAGCGTCGGCGACGCGATTCCGTACGTGCTCGCCGTCGATCCGAATGACGTGCTGCAACGGGTCATCGTCGATACGCGCCTCATGGAGCTGGCGGCCCGCTGCCGGACGTTCTGGCACCGGCTGCAGGAGCAGGGCGGCGTCCACAATTCGCACGCCGAGATCCTGCTCGCGCGCGAGAAGGCGAGGTGGGAGCAGGCGAAGGCGAACGAACTCGACGCGGTCAAGGCCACGGCGGCGGCCGCAAGCGTCCCCGTGGTCGGGGGCGGGGTGGCCGAGGTCGCACCGGCGGCGACGTCCGCGCCCGCTACGGGCGCCACGCCGGCGCCCGCGGCACCCGAGCGCAACCCCGACGAAGCATGGATCGATACTGCGCGCTGTCCGAGCTGTGACGAGTGCCAGACCATCAACGACAAGATGTTCAAGTACAACGATAACAAGCAGGCGTACATCACCGACGTCAAACTTGGCACCTATCGGCAGCTTGTCGAGGCCGCCGAGGCATGTCAGGTGTCGATCATCCATCCCGGCAAGCCGTGGAACCCGAACGAGCCGGGACTGGACGAGCTCATCGCCCGAGCGGAGTCGTTCCGCTAGCATCGGTGTCGTCCCGGCGTCGGCCGAGGGCCGATGGGGACTGCTTGATCGCCGTGGGGCTTGAAGGCGCTGCGGCCCTCGCGGCACGCCACAAAGCATCGTTTCGCATGTGGTCTTTTGTGCCAGCGCCACGCCTTTCCTCCCGGCTCGCACAGGCGTAGCATCAAGCCCGCCACGTAGCGGTTCGGGCGCATTTGTTGCTTGTCCAGCCCGGATACCCAAACCGAACGACGAGCAACAACGCGGACCGGACGCGTTATCGGAGAATAATGTCTTGAAGCCGACGGATATCACGCATCCCGACTATTTCCACAAGGTCGTCGATTGCCAATGGGCTTGTCCCGCCCATACGCCCGTTCCGGAATACATCCGATTGATCGCGGCGGGCCGTTACGGCGACGCCTACTTGGTCAACTGGGAGTCCAATGTCTTTCCCGGCATTCTCGGGCGCACCTGTGATCGCCCGTGTGAGCCCGCATGCCGCCGCGGGCGGGTCGAAGAGGGTGGGGATACCAGGAAGATCAAGCCCGAGCCAGTCGCGATCTGCCGGCTGAAGCGTGTGGCCGCCGATTACAAGGAAGACATTCGCGACGGGCTTCCTCGGCCCGCCGCGACGAAGAACGGCAAGCGCGTCGCGCTCGTCGGCGCGGGTCCGGCTTCGCTCACCGTCGCGCGCGACCTCGCGCCGCTCGGCTACCACTGCGTCGTGTTCGACGGCGACGCGCGCGCCGGCGGCATGATGCGCACGCAGATTCCGAAGTTCAGGTTGCCCGAGGCCGTGATCGACGAGGAAGTGGGCTATGTACTCGACCTCGGCGTCGAGTTTCGCGCACAGCAATGGGTCGACAGCCTCGGCGCGCTCCTTGCCGAAGGCTGGGACGCGGTGTTCGTCGGGAGCGGTGCGCCGCGCGGACGCGACATCGACGTTCCGGGACGCAAGGAAGCCGCAGCCAACATGCACATCGGCATCGACTGGCTGTCGAGCGTGTCTTTCGGTCACACGACGAAGATCGGCAAGCGCGTCGTCGTGCTGGGCGGCGGCAACACGGCGATGGATTGCTGCCGCAGCGCGCGGCGGCTGGGCGGCGAGGACGTGCAGGTGGTCGTGCGCTCCGGCTTCGCCGAAATGAAGGCCTCCCCCTGGGAAAAGGAGGACGCGGCGCATGAGGGCATTCCGATCCACAATTTCCTGGTGCCGAAGGCCATCACCCACGACGCCGGCAAGCTGACCGGCGTCACGTTCGAGAAGGTCGCGGCGCAGTTCGATGCCAAGGGCCGGCGGCAGCTGCTGCCCACCGGCGAGCCCGACGTACACTTTCCCTGCGACGACGTGCTGGTCGCGATTGGCCAGGAGAACGGTTTTCCGTGGATCGAGCGCGACATCGGTCTCGAGTTCGATAACTGGGGCATGCCAGTAGTCGACAAGTCGACCTTCGCATCGACGCGCCCGGGCGTGTTCTTCGGCGGCGACGCCGCGTTCGGACCCAAGAACATCATCTGGGCGGTCGCGCACGGTCACGACGCCGCGATCTCGATCGACAAGCATTGCCGCGGCGAGGACATGACGAAGCGGCCGCCGCCGCACGCGCGCCTGATCTCGCAGAAGATGGGCATCCACGAGTGGAGCTACGACAACGCGATCACGCCGGAGAAGCGCCACAAGGTGCCGCTCAAGGACAAGGTCATCGCGCTCGCCAGCATCCGCGTCGAGGTGGAGCTGGGCTTCGACCCGAGGCTCGCTTATGCGGAGACGCAGCGCTGCCTCAACTGCGACGTGCAGACGGTGTTCAACGACAAGCTGTGCATCGAGTGCGATGCGTGCGTCGACATCTGCCCGATGGACTGCATCACGTTCACCGCGGATGGTGAGGAGGCGGAGCTGCGGCCGCGCCTGCTGGCGCCGGCGATGAACCTGACGCAGGACATCTACGTATCGGAGCTGCTCAAGACCGGCCGCATCATGGCCAAGGACGAGGACGTCTGCCTGCATTGCGGGCTGTGCGCCGAGCGCTGCCCGACCGGCGCCTGGGACATGCAGAAGTTCCTGCTGGTCATGGCCCACGCCGGAGAGATTCCACGTCCGGATGCGATGCCGAAACGCGCCGTCGTGGCGCAACTGGCAGCGGATTGAGGTGAGGGCCCGCCGATGAACCCCATCTCGCGCGTCAACGATTTCGTCGTCAAGTTCGCCAACGTCAACGGCTCGGGCTCGGCTTCCGCCAACGGGCTGTTCGCGAAGGCGGTGCTGAAGATGGGCGTCCCGGTGGCCGCCCGGAACATCTTCCCCTCCAACATCCAGGGCCTGCCGACGTGGTACGAGGTGCGCGTCGTCGAGGAGGGCTGGCGCGGCCGCCGCGGCGGCGTCGACCTGATGGTTGCGATGAACCCGGAGACGTGGAACGAGGACCTGCTGGAGATCGAGCCCGGCGGCTACCTGTTCTACGACTCGACCAAGCCGCTGCCGCCGTCGAAGTTCCGCTCCGACATCACGGTCGTGGCGATGCCGCTTATGGAGATCTGCAATGCGACGTACACGGATCCCCGGCAGCGCCAGCTCTTCAAGAACATCATCTACCTCGGCGCGCTCGCAGGGCTGCTGGCGATCGAGCCGGAGGTCATCGAGACGCTGCTCACGGAGCAGTACAAGGGCAAGCAACCGCTGCAGGAGTCCAACCGCAAGGCATTCCGGCTGGGCTTCGATTATGCCGCCGCGAATTTCGAGCCGATCGGCCTCAAGGTCGAGCGGCGCGACAGGGTTGGAAACCGCATATTCGTCGACGGCAACAACGCGTCGGCGCTGGGCGCCGTTTTCGGCGGGGCGACGGTCTGCGCGTGGTATCCGATCACGCCTTCGTCGTCGCTGGCTGAGGCCTTCGCCAAGCATTGCCAGCGGTATCGCGTCGATGCGGCAACGGGCCGCAACCGGTTCGCGATCGTCCAGGCCGAAGACGAGTTGGCGTCGATCGGGATGGTGATCGGCGGCGCCTGGAACGGCGCACGCTCGTTCACCGCGACCTCGGGGCCGGGCATATCGCTGATGCAGGAATTCATCGGCCTTGCCTACTTCGCCGAGATTCCGGCAGTGATCTTCGACGTCCAGCGCGGCAGCCCGTCGACCGGGATGCCGACGAAGACGCAGCAGGCCGACCTCCTCATCTGCGCGTACGCGTCCCATGGGGACACGAAGCATGTGCTGCTGTTCCCCGAGGACCCCAAGGAATGCTTCGAGATGGGCGCGCAGGCGTTCGACCTCGCCGACCGCCTGCAGACGCCCGTGTTCGTGCTGCTCGATCTCGATATCGGCATGCAGGACTGGCTCACCGAGCCGTTCGCATGGGATGACAACCGCCGGCTCGACCGTGGCAAGGTGATGAGCGCCGCCGAGCTCGAGGCCGGGAAGGATTTCGGCCGTTACCTCGACAGCGACGGCGACGGCATCCCGCAGCGCACCTATCCGGGCACGCATCCGAAACGCGGCGGTTATTTCACGCGCGGCACGTCGAAGGACCGCTACGCGCGGTACACGGAGGACGGCAATGCCTATGTCGACAACATGCAGCGGCTGCTGCGCAAGTTCGAGACTGCGAAGACGCTGGTGCCGGCACCGGTGATCCGGCGCGGGGCGCAACCCGCACGCGCCGGCGCCATCTGGTTCGGCTCCACGGGCGCCGCGATGGCCGAGTCGCTGGCGGAGCTCGCTAAGGAAGGCATCCACCTCGATCAAATGCGCATCCGCGCTTTCCCATTCGCGGATGCCGTCGCCGAATTCATCGCCGAGCACGAGCACGTGTTCGTCGTCGAGCAGAACCGCGATGCGCAGCTCAAGATGATGCTCGTCAACGAATGCGGCATCGATCCGCAGAAGCTGATCTCCATCCTCCATTACGACGGCAATCCGCTGACGGAGCGCTTCGTCACCCGCGAGATCGCCGAAAAGGCGCGCCTGTTCAACGTCACGCCGCTGCGCAAGGTGGCCCGATGACCTATCTCACCAAGCCGAAACTCCACCATCCGGGACTGCCGAAGAACGCGCTCGGCCTCACCCGCCGCGACTACGAAGGAGCGGTCTCGACGCTGTGCGCCGGCTGCGGTCACGATTCGATCTCGGCCGCGATCATCCAGGCGTTCTTCGAGCTTGCGATACCGCCGCACCGTGTGGCGAAGCTGTCGGGCATCGGCTGCTCGTCGAAGACGCCCACTTACTTCCTCGGCGCGGGGCACGGCTTCAACAGCGTGCACGGCCGGATGCCGTCGGTCGTGACCGGCGCCGCGCTCGCCAACCGCGATCTCATCTATCTCGGCGTCTCCGGCGACGGCGACTCGGCCTCGATCGGCCTCGGCCAGTTCGCGCACATCATGCGGCGCGGCGTCAACATGGTCTACATCGTCGAGAACAACGGCGTCTACGGCCTGACCAAGGGCCAGTTCTCGGCCACGGCCGACAAAGGATCGAAGGCCAAGCGCGGTGCCGTCAACAGCGACGAGCCGATCGACCTCGTCCAGCTCGCGCTGCTGCTGGGTGCCACGTACGTCGCGCGCGGCTTTTCCGGCGACAAGGGACAGCTCGTGCCGCTGATCAAGGCGGCGGTCGAGCACAAGGGCGTCGCGTTCATCGACGTCGTCTCGCCGTGCGTCGCGTTCAACAACCACCCGGGGTCAACCAAGAGCTACGACTACGTGCGCGCGCACAATGAGTCCGTGAACCGGCTCGACTTCATGCCCTTGCGGGAACCGATCGTCGCCGACGTCCCGGCGGGCAGCGTCGAGAACGTCGCGCTGCACGACGGCGGCATCGTGCGCCTGCGCAAGCTGCACGCGGAGTACGATCCGCGGGACAAGGTGGGCGCGCTCGCCTACCTCGAGGGGCATCGGGAGAAGGGCGAAGTCGTCACCGGACTGCTCTATGTGGAGGACGATCCCATCGATCTGCACCAGGCACAGAACACGGTCGCGACCCCGTTGAACGCGCTTGCCGACGCCGAGCTCATTCCGGGCAGCGCGGGTCTCGCCGCGTTCAACGCCGCGCTGGCGTAGCGATCCCCGAGGGCAAGGCGCGCCGGCGCGGTCCCGGCCGCGCCGATACAATGGCCCGATGAGCAATTTCCGCAGGGCCCTGGGAATCGCCGGTGGCGCGCTGCTGCTCCTATTCATCGGCGTTGCGATAGCGCTGCTCACGGTCGACCCGAAGCAGTTCGTGGGCCCCATCCTGGCACGCGTCAAGGCCGCGACGGGACGTGAAGTCACCGTCGGCGGCGACATCGAACTCAAGATAGGATTTGCGCCGAGGATCGTCGCCCACGATGTACGCGTCGGCAACGCGCCGTGGGGCCAGGCGCCGCAGCTGCTGTCGGCCAGGCAAGTCGAGGCTCAGGTGGCGCTCGTCCCGCTACTGCAGCGCCGATTCGAGCTCGTCCGCCTCAACCTGGTCGAGCCGGTCGTCACGCTCGAGACGAATCGCGACGGACGGGGCAACTGGGAACTGGGTCCGGAGCAAGGGGCGGCCGCAGCACCCGGTTCCGAATCGGGTCCGGGGGCCCTCGGCATCGGCGCCCTCTCGCTAACGCGTGGCGAGCTCACGTATCGCGACGGCGACGCGGGCGCCGTGACACGGGTGACGATCGATGAGCTCGCACTCTCGTCGCGCGATCGCGAATCGCCGATCGAAGCCGAGTTCCGAGGCACGGTCGACGGCACGCCGGTAGCGCTGACCGCCAGCCTGGCGCCGCTGTCCGCGCTGCTGGAACGGCGTCTGCCTTACGCGATCGCGGCGAAGGGCGACATTGCCGGCCGGAGGACGACGTTTGCCGTGAAGGTCCAGCGCGCGGACCGTCTCGTTCAGCTGCAGGACATCGACGCCACGTTCGGCTCCAGCGACGTCAAGGGGCGCGTGGACATTCGCGATGACGGCGCGAAATCTTCGTGGACGATCAACCTTGCCTCGTCGGCGCTCAACGTCGACGATCTGCCGGCGACGCGCCCGGTGCCACCCGCGACGAAGACCGCGGCTCCGGCAACTTCGTCGCGGTTCGTGTTCCCCGAAACCGTCATTTCGTTCGACGCGTTGCGTGCCCACAACGCGGCCGGCGAAGTGACGATAGGGCGGCTCACGCTGGCGGAGGGCCGCACGCTCGACCGGGTCCATGCCAGGTTCACGCTGCGCGACGGCAAGCTCGTGGCGCCGGCAGTGCAGGCGTCGGGCTATGGCGGCACGATCTCCGCGGCGCTCACCGTCGACGCGACGCGCGGGCGGACGCCGGCCATCGCCCTGCGCCTCGAGGGCCGCGACCTGGATCTCGCTGCCCTGCTCGCGGCGGCCGGCGTGGCCCGGGGTGTGAAGGGCGGAAAGACGAACGTCGCCGTCGATGTGACGATGCAGGGCGACTCGCCGCGCCGGTGGATGAGCGGAATGAACGGCAACGCGCGGGCGGTGATAGGGCCGGCGACGCTAGTCAACACCAAGCTCGATCCTGCGCTGACGTTCGATCGCCTGGCGGAGGCGATCAACCCCTTTCGTACCGTCAATCCCACCACCGAGCTTCGCTGCGCGGTGATCCGACTCCCGCTGGTGGCCGGCGTAGCACAGATCGACCGCTCGATAGCAATGGAGACCAGGGAGATTGACGCCTCCATGAGCGGGACGCTCGATTTCAGGAACGAAACGATCGACCTCTCGATCCGGCCGCGGGTCAGGCAGGGGATCCCCATCGAAATTCCGCAGATTGCGGAGCTCGTCCGGTTTCGTGGGCCCTTCACCGCGCCGACGGTTGCCGTCGATGCGATGGGGTCGGCCGTGACGATCGCCCGCATCGGTGCGGCCATCGGAACCGGCGGACTTTCGGTGCTCGGCGAGTCGATCTTCGCCCAGGGCACCGCGGGCGCGGGCGCCTGCGACGTGGCACTCGGGAAGTCGGCTCCGGCAACAGCGCAATCCGCCAAGGGCGCGCCGAAGGGCGCCAGCCCGCCGACGGGCGCCGAGGACTTGAGCAAGGCGCTCAAGGGCCTCTTCGGGCGTTGACCCGGTTACGCCGCGTGCGCACGGTCTGCCGGGAACGTACGCGCGCCGGGCGACCGGACTCGGCGCGAGCTGATACCGGCTACGGGTAGGCCTTCGCGAGTGCCTCGCGGACGAGCGCGGTCAGCTGGTCGTAACCGAAGCTCGGCATGGGCTTGCCATTGACGAAGAACTCGGGCGTCTTGGAGACGTTCAGCGCCTTGGCGTCGGCGATGTCCTGCGCGAGGTTTCGCGCGATGTCGGGGGAGTTCATGTCCCCCCGGACTCGCTCGAGGTCGATTCCCTGGCCTTCGAGCTGGCGCCACACGAGGCCCGGATCCGGCGAGTGGTTCGGCGCCCAGGCCGGCTGCGTAGCGAGCAAGGCCTCGAGCGCCTCCCAGTACTTGCCCTGCGTGCGGGTGGCCTCCAGCACCTTGACGACATAGTCGGAGTTGTTGTGGAACGGCGCGTAGCGGACGGACACCCGGATCTTGCCCGGATTGGCCGCGATCATCCGCTTCACGAACGGATAGAAGCTACGGCATGTTTCGCACGCGGGATCGAGGAATTCCACGATGTGGACCTTCGCGTCGGCCGGTCCGGCGGTCGGGGCATAGTCGCGGGCGAGGTGCGCCAGGCGCGCGAGCGCTTGCGCGGCGTCGGCCTTCCGGCTCTGATAGACGAGCGTGCCGACGATGAACGCCACCACGAGGGCGATGGCGGCGGTGACGAAAAGCGTCTTGCGTTTCATTTTGCAACCTTGCAATGCGTCAGGACAAGCAACGCGTTGATGACGGAGAAGGCGACGAGCGACAGCAGCGGAATGTTCAGGAAGCCGAACCACTCGATCTGGTTCCGGGCGCAGGGCACACCCTGCGTGCACGGCGTGATGCCCTCGGGAATCAGCCCGTAGGTGATCAGCACGTGATAGAGAGCGATCGACCCGCCGACCAGCGAGAGCGGGAGGGCGTAGCGCGCGATTCTCGGGTCGAACGGGAAGAGTCCGGCCGGCAGCAGCAGCACGAGCGGGAAGATGAATATGCGCTGGTACCAGCAGAGCACGCAGGGCGGCAGGCTCATCACTTCGCTGAAGAAGAGCGCACCGAGCGTGGAGGACGTCGCGATGAGCCAGCAGACAAAGACGAGGTTCCACGCGACATCCTCCGCGCGTGGGCGGGGCGTGGCCGCGCGTCGTCCGTTCAGGTTCGCGATCACCCGCGGATTCTAGCTCACCCGGCATCGCTGCTGCCAACGACGCGCGGCGCGAGCCAGCGTCGGTCATGGCACCGCGCACGTCCGCCGTCTGCATCGCCGCTTTGACCGGAGGGTGATCATGCTCGCCGCGGCGGCCAACTTGGTACCGCGGGGCGGTGCGGGATTGGATCGGTGGCCGGATTGCAGGCGGGGAACCGTGAGGCGTGCCGGCCTTGCCCGGTGTTGACGCCGATCAAGTCGTACGCTTGTTCGGCGTTGCATGCCGGCGTACTATCGTATCCCATGCAAAAGAGGCTCTTGCGCCATGCTGGCGCGCACTGTGCGATGTTGGCCATGCTGTTCGGCCAGTTCGCCCTTGTCGCGTATGCCTGCCCGGTGATGAGCCCGGCGGCGCCGATCGCGATGGTGGATGTCGCCATGCACCTTGGCGCTGGCGAGAATCCCTGCGCCGGAATGGACGGAACCCCCGAAGCGCTGCTGGGGAATGCCTGCGAGGTCCATTGCAGCGACAGCGTGCCGTCGCCGGCCCAGCCGGAACTGCCGCAAGTCGTATTGGTAGCGCTGCCGGTGCCTGCCATCGCGCTTGCGCAGCTCGCGTTTTCCGAGAATGCGGCAAGAACGCCATATGCCGCGCTCCCCGGCGCGCCGCCGCTGACGCTCAAGTTCTGCCGCCTGCTGATTTGATCCCCACGTTCGCCTGACGCCGGCCGCGTTGCGCGCCGGTCCGCTCAACGCGTTCGTGGAGGCTTCATGCTGTCACCCTTTGCTGTGCCCCGGATCGTCCTTGGCGACGCCCGACGCCTCGCGCGCGCGGTCGCCGCAGCAACGGCCTTGCTATTTTTCGCGGATGGCGCGACGGCGGCCGGACCGCCGCTGTCGCTCGCCGAGGCGCTGCGTGTGGCAGTCGAGAACTCACCGCAACTCGCATCGCAGCGCGCGATGGTGGATGCCGCCCGCGAGATGGCCGGTCCCGCCGGCGAGCTGCCGGACCCGAAGCTGAAGCTTGGCGTCGAGAACGTGCCGACCAATGGCGCCGACAGTTGGTCGCTGACGCGCGATTTCATGACGATGTCGAAGATTGGCGTGATGCAGGAGTTCCCGCGCGAGGCAAAGCGCAAGCTGCGCTCGCAGCGCGCCGAAAACGACGCGCAGCGCGGTGCGATCGCCATCGAGGCGGCGCGGCTCGTCATCCAGCGCGAGACGGCATCTGCCTGGCTCG
This sequence comes from uncultured beta proteobacterium, assembly GCA_963823215.1. Classification (GTDB taxonomy): domain Bacteria; phylum Pseudomonadota; class Gammaproteobacteria; order Burkholderiales; family Casimicrobiaceae; genus CAIWHR01. The sequence continues at coordinate 370,935 of CAWGKT010000001.1, read as the reverse complement.
CCCGCTGGTTCGCCGCCGACGTCGAGCGCGCGATCGGGAGCCAGATCGGCGAGGCCGAGCTTGCTGTCACCGCCGCGCTGGCGGCGTACCGTGCCGGCAAAGCACTGCAGAGCGAGGTCATTGCTGCGCAAAGCATGGTCATCGAGCTCAAGAACCGCGCGACCGATGCGGCGGCGCAGTCCAAACGCGCGCGCATCGGCCTTGCCCGGTATATCGGGGGCGACGCGGAGCGGCCGCTCGGCGACCCGCCGGACCTCGCGCGGATGTCATTCGACGTCGCCAGGATCGACGACGTCGACGCGCAGGCGGAGATCCAGCTCGCGCGCGCGCAGGAGGCCATCGCTGCCACGGAGGTCGACCTCGCGCGCGCGGCGAAGGACCCGGATTGGAGCGCCGAGCTGACGTACGCCGTGCGCGGTTCCCCCTATTCGAACATGGTGTCGCTGATGGTCTCGATTGACCTTCCGTGGTCGCCGGGCACGCGGCAGGACCGCGAGCATGCGGCGAAGCTCCGGGAACTGGATGCGGCGCGCGCGATGCGCGAGGACACGCGACGAATGCGCGTGGCCGAGGGACGGGCCATGGTCGCAGAGTGGGAGTCGACGCGCACGCAGGCCAAACGCATCAACGACGAGATGCTGCCATTGGCCGCTCAGCGCCGGGAGGCCGCGTTGGCGGCGTACCGCGGCGGCAGCGGATCGCTGGTGGCCGTGCTCGATGCGCGCCGGGCCGAGCTCGATGCGCGCCTCGCCCTCATTGCTCAGGAACAGGCTGCGGCAAAGGCCTGGGCCTGGCTCCAGTTCGTCTTTCCCGCCATGGAGAAATCATGAAGACCACATTCGCCAACGAGCACGGTGTGAAGCTCGCATCGCTCGCTGCCTTCCTCGCCGTCGCGATCGGCGCGAGTGGTGCCGGCTATTGGTTCGGAACGCGCCACGCGCGGGTCGAACTGCCATTGACGCAGAGCGCCGTGCCCTCGGCAGGAACGCAGGTGATAGCCGATGCCGCGAAAGCTGCCGAAGAACGCAAGGTGCTCTACTGGCACGACCCGATGGTGCCGAACGCGAAGTTTGACAAGCCGGGAAAGAGTCCGTTCATGGACATGCAGCTCGTGCCCGTCTACGCCGACGCCGGCGCCGAGGGCGGCACGGCGATCAGCGCGCGCCAGGCGCAGAACTTTGGCGTGCGCACGGCCGCGGCGACTGAGGGAAGGCTCGACACCGGATTCATCGCGTCCGGAGTGGTCGGCATCGACGAGCGCGCGCTGATCGCCGTGCAGGCGCGCAGCCAGGGCTACGTCGAGAGGCTGCACGTACGCGCGCAGTACGACGCGGTCGCCGCGGGGCAGCCGCTCGCCGATCTCTACGTTCCGGAGTGGTACGCGGCGCAGGAGGAATGGCTCGCCCTCAAGGCAAGCCTGCAGCCGGGCGCGGCGCAGCTTGCCGACGCCGCGAAGCAACGCCTGCGCCTTCTCGGCATGCCGGATGCCGAGATCGCGCGGGTCGAACGCGAAGGCAAGCCGTCGTCCCGCGTTACCGTGACCGCACCGCAGGGCGGCATCGTCTGGGAAATCGGCGCCCGTGACGGGATGGCGGTGATGCCTGGCGTGACGCTGTTCAAGCTGGCAGGCATCGGCACCGTCTGGGTGACCGCCGATGTGCCGGAGGCGCAGGCCGGGCTCGTCCGCGTCGGCGCGCCGGTCGAAGCGCGCGCCGCCGCCTATCCGGATCGACCGTTGAAGGGAAGCGTCGGCGCGCTGCTGCCGGAAGTGAACGCGCAGACGCGCACGGTCCGCACGCGGATCGTCCTCTCCAATCCGGGAGGCCTGCTGAAGCCTGGAATGTTCGCCACGGTGAGCTTCGGTGCGCCCGCCAGCGGGCCTCTGGTCCTCGTGCCGGCCGAAGCGGTGATCGAGACCGGCAAGCGCAGCGTCGCGATAGTCGCTGCGGGCGAAGGCCGGTTTCTGCCGGTCGAGGTCGAGGTCGGTCGTCAGTCGGGCGACTTGGTCGAGATCCGCAAGGGTATCGCCGTAGGGCAGCGTGTCGTCGTGTCGGGTCAGTTCCTCATCGACTCCGAGGCGAGCTTGAAGGGAGCGCTGACGCGCATTGCGGCATCGGGCCAGGAAGGAAGTTCGATGTCGGCACAGGCGCCTGATCCGCACGCGGGCCACAAGATGCCCGCCGGACCCGCCGCTGCCGCCGTGCACAAGGCGGAGGGCGTCGTGCGCTCGATCGGCGACGAACTGATCATCAAGCACGGCCCGATTCCGTCGCTCGGAATGGGTGCGATGACGATGGCGTACAAGGCCCCGAAGGGAGGCGTGCCGAAGGACGTCAAGCCCGGTACCAACGTCAGGTTCGAATTCGTCGTCACGCCGCAGGGCGAGATGCAGGTCACGTCGATCGTGCCGGGCGGAGGCGGCGCGAAGTGATCGCCGCGCTGATTCGCTGGTCGGTCGCGAACCGCTTCCTCGTGCTGCTGGCAGCGGCCTTCATCGCTGCGGCCGGCGCGTGGGCGGTGCGGACGACGCCGCTCGACGCGATTCCGGATCTTTCCGATACGCAGGTGATCATTCGCACCACGTTTGCCGGCCAGGCGCCGCAGATCGTCGAGGACCAGGTCACGTTCCCGCTGACGACCACGATGCTGTCGGTTCCGGGTGCGAAGGCGGTGCGCGGCTACTCGTTCTTCGGCGACTCGTTCGTCTATGTCCTCTTCGAGGATGGCACCGATCAATATTGGGCGCGCTCGCGGGTGCTCGAGTACCTGAACCAGGTGCAGGGGCGCCTGCCCCCGGCGGCCAAACCCTCGCTCGGCCCCGACGCGACCGGCGTGGGCTGGATCTACGAGTACGCGCTCGTGGATCGCAGCGGCGGACATGACCTCGCGCAATTGCGTGCGCTGCAGGACTGGTTTCTCAAGTACGAGCTGAAGGCGTTGCCCAATGTCGCGGAAGTCGCCACGGTCGGTGGCATGGTGCGGCAGTACCAGGTCGTCGTCGATCCGGCACGCCTCAAGGCCTACAGTCTTCCGCTTGCCAAGGTGATCGCGGCCATCCGCGGCGCCAATCAGGAGGCCGGTGGCTCGGTGGTCGAACTTGCCGAGGCCGAGTACATGGTGCGCACCCGCGGTTATCTCAAATCGCTCGACGATTTCCGCGCGATCCCCGTGCAAGTGTCCGAAGGCGGCACGCCCGTGCTCCTCAAGGATGTCGCGCGTGTCCAGCACGGACCCGAAATGCGGCGCGGGATCGCGGAACTCGACGGTGAAGGCGAGGTGGTCGGCGGCATCGTCGTGCTGCGCTCCGGCAAGAATGCCTGGGCGACGATCCAGGCGGTCAAGGCGAGACTCGAACAACTGAAGCCGGGGTTGCCGGCCGGTGTCGAGATCGTTCCCGTTTACGACCGTTCGGCGCTGATCGAGCGCGCCGTCGATCACCTGAAGGGCAAGCTGGTCGAGGAATTCGCGGTCGTTGCCCTGGTGTGCCTGGCGTTCCTGCTGCACATTCGCTCGGCGCTGGTGGCGGTGGTGTCGCTCCCGCTCGGTGTGTTGGCGGCATTCGTCGTGATGCGCCTGCAGGGTGTGAACGCCAACATCATGTCACTGGGTGGCATCGCGATCGCGATCGGCGCGATGGTCGACGCGGCGATCGTGATGATCGAGAACGCGCACAAGAAGCTCGAAATCTGGAAACACGAGCACGGCGGCGAGCCCGCAGGTCGCGAGCGGTGGCAGGTCATCACCGAGGCTTCCGTCGAGGTCGGTCCCGCGCTTTTCTTCAGTCTCCTCATCATCACGCTGTCGTTCGTGCCAGTGTTCACGCTCGAAGCGCAGGAAGGCCGGCTGTTCGCGCCGCTCGCTTTCACCAAGACCTATGCGATGGCGGCCGCCGCGGGCCTTGCCGTGACGCTGGTGCCGGTGCTGATGGGCTACTTCGTGCGTGGGCGCATTCCTGCGGAGGCTGCGAACCCGCTGAACCGGCTGTTGATCGCCGGCTACCGCCCGCTGCTGCGGGCCGCGCTGGCCTGGCCGAAGGCAACGCTGTCGGTCGCCGCACTCGCGCTGGCGGCAACCGCATGGCCGGTCCTGGAGCTTGGCGGCGAGTTCATGCCGCCCATGGACGAGGGGGACCTCCTCTACATGCCGACGGCGCTCCCTGGGCTCTCGGCGGCCAAGGCGGGGGAATTGTTGCAGCAGACGGATCGCCTGATAAAGACCGTGCCCGAAGTCGCGGTCGTATTCGGAAAGGTCGGCCGCGCCGAGACGGCGACCGATCCTGCTCCGATGGAGATGATCGAAACGACGATCCAGTTCAAGCCGAAGAGTGAGTGGCGTTCGGGGATGACGACCGCGAAACTGGTCGAGGAACTCGACCGCACGGTGCAGGTGCCGGGACTCTCGAACATCTGGGTGCCGCCGATCCGCAACCGGATCGACATGCTCGCGACCGGCATCAAGAGCCCTGTCGGAATCAAGGTCTCCGGCCCCGATCCGGCGGCGATCGATCGGGTGACGCAGGCGATCGAGCGCGCCGTGAAAGAGGTTCCCGGCGTCACGTCGGCGTTGGCCGAGCGGCTCGAAGGCGGTCGCTATCTCGACATCGTCGTCGACCGTGCGGCGGCGGCGCGCTTCGGTCTCAACATCGTGGACCTGCAGGAGATGATCGGCGCCGCGGTCGGCGGCGAGAACATCGGCGAGACAGTCGAGGGGCTCGCCCGTTTCCCCATCAGCGTCCGCTACCCGCGCGAGTGGCGCGACTCGGTCGAGGCGCTGCGCATGTTGCCGATCGTCACCGAGCGCGGCGCCCAGTTGCCGCTTTCCGCCGTAGCGACGGTGCGCATCGTCGACGGCCCGCCGATGCTCAAGAGCGAGAACGCGCGACTGACCGGCTGGGTCTACGTGGACGTGCGCGGCCGCGATCTCGTATCGGTGGTTCGCGATGCCCAGGCTGCGGTCGCCCGCGACGTGAAACTGCCTGCCGGCTACTCGGTATCGTGGTCCGGACAGTTCGAATACCTCGAGCGGGCAAAGGCGCGGCTCGCCTATGTGGTGCCGCTGACGCTGACGGTGATTTTCGTGCTGCTCTACCTCGCTTTCCAGCGTGTCGACGAGGCGCTGCTCATCATGCTCGCGGTTCCGTTCGCGCTCGTTGGCGGTTACTGGCTGCTGTGGGCGCTGGGCTACGCGACATCCGTGGCCACCGCCGTCGGCTTCATCGCGCTAGCCGGCGTGGCCGCGGAGTTCGGCGTCGTGATGCTGCTCTACCTGCGCCAGGCGTGGGAAGCACGCCTCGCGCGCGGGGAACCCGCAACGCAGACCACGCTGGTCGCGGCGATCGAGGAGGGCGCCGTATTACGCGTGCGCCCGAAGGCGATGACCGTGGCCGTCATCATGGCGGGGCTGCTGCCGATCATGCTGAGCGACGGCACCGGCGCCGAGGTGATGCAGCGGATCGCGGCGCCGATGGTCGGCGGCATGATCACCGCGCCGCTGCTCTCGATGCTGGTGATTCCGGCGGCGTACCTGCTGCTGCGCCGGCGCGCGCGTCCCCTGACCTCGACATGATCCGTCAGCGTCGGCGCCGGAGCGGGGAGTGGCGGCATGCCCGCCGCCCTCCCATCGGTCACCGCCGCTTCCTGAGCTCGATCTGCACCAGGTCCGGGCGGTCGGAAATGATGCCGTCGACACCCATGTCGAGCAGTTTCACCATCATCGCCGGGTCGTTAATGGTCCAGGGGATCACCGCGATGCCCAGCGCGCTTCGCCTCGGCCAGCTGTTCCGGGGTGAGATACTCGTGATGTGGCCCCCAGATCCTGCCGCCCGCCGCATGGATGGCCTTCGGGACCGAGGAGCCCAGTTGCAGCTCGGGAGCGAAGCCCGCGACCCATGGCGACGGCCTGCCGCGGCCGGCGGGCGCGAGCGTTCGCGGCGTCGAGAGATACATCGTCCGGATCTCCGGCGCCTCCTTCTGGATCACCTGCAGCGTGCGCCAGTCGAATGACTGGACCATGGTCCGCCGCTCCATTCCCGCTTTGCGGATCTCGGCGATCGCCTTGCGCGCGAATTCCTCGGGCGGCAGGGTCGCGGCCGGCTCGTGCGGCGAGACCTTCGTCTCGCAGTCGAAGCCGACGGTCGTGTTGCCGGATTTCTTCACCAGGTCGAAGAGATCGGCGAGCTTCGGGATCCGGGTGCCGTCGACCGGCTGCTGGTCGGGGAAGGCCTTGGCGTAATCGGTGCCGGGCTTGAGTCGTCCGACGTCGTACTGCTGCAGCTCCTCGAACGTCAGGTCGTGGATCGCGGGGCCGCGCGTGTCCAGCCACTTGCCGTCGGGGCCGCGCGTCGTGTCGGGATTGAGCCAGAGGTCGTGGTGGATCACGACCACGCCGTCCTTCGTGATCGCCATGTCGCATTCGATCGTGGTCACGTCGAGGTCGAGCGCGCGCTGGAACGCCGGGAGGGTATTCTCCGGCGCGAGACCGCGTGCGCCGCGATGGCCCTGGACGTCGAAGGCCTGCGCCGGAAGCGCGATCAGCGTGAAAGCAAGGGCGAGCGCGAAGCGGATCATGGTCGTCGAATGCGGATGGCAGGCTGCAATGTATCACCTGCGCCCGGACACTTCGCCAGCCCCTGCTATCATCGACCGATGCTCCTCTGACGCTAGGACAGGGTCATGATCGCGCAATTCGCCGAGCTTCTCCCGGTTTCGCTGCCTTCCCGAGTGCACGAGGCCTCGCTCGATGTCCTTGAGCGTGTGGGCCTTCTCGTGCGCAACGAGAAGGCCCGCGATCGCTTTGGGCGGCACGGGTGCAGGGTGGCCGCGGACACCCAGATCGTCACGTTTCCCCGCCACGTCGTCGAGGAATTCCGCGCGATGATTCCGCGCGCCTTCACGTTCCACGCGCGCAACGAGGCGTTCTCGAAGACGATCCCCGGGGATGCGCTCGTCGTCGCGACGGCCAGCTCGGCTCCTGACCTGCTCGACCCCGACACGGGCGCGGAGCGGCGCGCGCGGTCCGGTGACATCGCCCGCATCGCGCATCTCGTCAATCAGCTCGACGGCATCGACGTGTTCTCGATCTCGGTCCTGGCGGACGACGCGCCGCCCGATCAGTTCAGCCTGTCCCGGTTCTACCCGGCCGTGAAGAACTGCTGGAAGCCGGTGCGCACGTCGGTCGTCGACGAGCGCGAGGCACGGCAGATCATCAGGCTCGGCAGCGAGATCGCGGGGAGCGAGCGGCGATTCATGGAGCGGCCGTTCATCACCTTCGGCTACTGTGCGATCGTGTCTCCGCTCACGATGGACTTCGACTCGACCGAGATGCTGATGTATTTCGCCGAGAACGGGCTGCCGGCCTACGGGACGCTCGCACCGATCGGCGGCATCAGCGCGCCGCTGAAGATGTCCGGCATGCTGGTGCAGATGAATGCGGAGTGGCACGCGGCGGCGGTTCTCGCGCAGATGTCGAAGCCTGGTACGCAACTCATCTACAACCACCTGCCGGTCGTCGGCGACATGCGCACGGGCGCTTACGCGGCCGGGGCGGTCGAGACCGGGATTGTGGCCATGGCGCTGGCGCAGCTGGGTCGCCACTACGGCTATCCGACGGGCAGCTACCTCGGACTTACGAACGCGAAGGTCAGCGATGCGCAGGCAGGCTACGAGAAGGCGATGTCGCCCACGCTCGCGGCGACGGCCGGCATCGACTTCGTCGTCGTTGGCGGCCTGCTCGACGCGCTGATGGCCTTCGATTTCGGCCAGCTCGTCATCGACAACGAAATTGCGCTTATGCTCAAGCGCTTTCGTCAGCACCTGTCGTTCGGCGAGCTCGATGGCGCACTGGAGGAAATCGGCGCGGCGGGCCCGGCGGGGATGTACGTCGGCAATGCGGAAACGCTGAAGCTCATGAAGTCGTGCGCTCTGCTGCCGGAAATTGCCGATCGCGAGCGGCGGGAGGTGTGGATGGGGCAGGGCAGTCTCGACGCCCATGCCCGTGGGCTGAGGACCGCGAAGCGGCTGCTGTGCAAGCCGAACGCGGGGCTGATCGATCCCGATGCCGACGCGCGCGTCCGGGCGAGCTTTGCCGGGCTTGTCCCAGGCAACGTCGAAGTGCCGGAGCACTGGCGAAGCCTGGTCGCGCCAACGCGCAGCAGCCGCGGCACAGGACGCAGAGGGAGCGTTCCGCCGCGATAGGCTCAGCGCACGCAGTGAGCGTGGGGGATCTTCAGTTCAGCGCGCAGGAACCCGCTCCGTCCGGGTTGCCGCAGGAGCCGCACGGGCCGGCGGCAACGGACGCCGTCTCGGGGTTCGAGCCCGCCATCGCGAAGACGGACAGTTTCTTTGCCAGGTCCGTCGAGTGGCAGGTCGGGCAGTCCGCCACGGTACTCGCGCGGACAAGCGTTTCGAATTCGTGGCCGCATTTGTTGCATGCGTACTCAAAGATCGGCATGGCTGGCTCCTCGTGTGCTGATCATTATAAACTTGGCCGGATCGGGCGCGCAAAACCTGCCATGGAATGGGTGTCCGATGAGATGATGGAGAAGTCACGTCCGTGAGCAACCCATCCCTCAGGGCAGTCGGACGTCAGTACAGGATTCCACCAACTCGCGCGATGGGATGCACGCGCGAAATTCCACCTTTGACGTCCCGGCGGATGGGGCGATTCATTCGAAAGTTGACCGGCGCATGTCCAGATTCCGTTCGCGCGCATCGGCAGTTCTCCAGCATCCTGCCGCTTTTGTCATCAGGGTGCTGCGCGGCTTTCGAGCCAACCAGGGTTACCTGCTCGCCGGTGCGGTCGCGTACAACACGCTGCTCTCGATCCTGCCGCTGCTGATCCTCATCCTGATCGTGCTGACCCACGTCGTCGGGGAAACGGCGCTCCTGGCCACCATCGGCCGCTATCTCGATCTCGTCGTGCCGGGGCAATCCGGCCTGATCATGGACGAGCTCGCGCTGTTCGTCGAGCATCGATACGTCATCGGCTGGGTTCTCGTCGTCACGCTGCTGTTCTTCAGCTCGCTTGCATTCACGGTCCTGGAAAACGCGATGTCGGTCATCTTCTACCACCGGGTGGCGGTCCGACGGCGGCACTTCCTCGTTTCGGCGGTGATCCCGTTCGTCTGCATCCTGTTCCTCGGCGTCGGCGCCCTGGTCGTGACCTCCGTGTCGGGCGTGCTGCAGGCGATGGGGGAGGAGAGCATCGAGTTCATGGGCCGCACCCGATCGCTGGTCGGGATTTCCGGCTTTCTGCTCTATCTCATCGGCGTTGCCGGGGAGATTGTCGTGCTGACCTCGATTTATCTGGTGATGCCGGTGGGACGGCTGTCCTGGCGGCACGCGCTCATCGGCGGCATCACCGCCGGGCTGCTGTGGGAAATCACCCGCCATCTGCTGGTGTGGTGGTTCTCCAAGCTGTCGCAGATCAAGATCGTGTACGGCTCGCTCACCACGGCGATCGTGGTCCTGCTCAGCCTGGAAATCGCGGCGCTGGTGCTGCTGCTCGGCGCCCAGGTGATCGCCGAATACGAGCGCGGCGGCCGCGGGCGCGAGCAAGACGTGGCGGAGGGCATGCGGACGGATTAGCCTTGCGGTCGTGGGCACCGGAGCGGGCGCTGAGCCGACTGCGCCATCAGCGAGGCACGGCCGAAACGGCTATCATTCCCTGTTGATTCGATGTTGATTGCGATGAATCTGATTCCGACTGGAGGGCAAGAATCGTGTCGAAGCCGCTCGTCCTGACCGTGATCGGCAGCGATCACCCTGGCATCGTCAATCTGCTGTCCGACGTCGCCCAGCGTTACGGTGCCAACTGGGCCGACAGCCGCATGGCGAGTCTGGCCGGCCAGTTCGCGGGCATCGTCCATTTCGAAGTGCCTGATCAGAACGCCGAAGCGCTCGCCAACGCGCTGCGCGGGCTCGTCTCGTCGGGACTGCATGTGGCCATCGCCATTGGGAATCCAAACGCGGGATCGGGAGCGCACCGGATCGTGCGGCTCGAGCTCACGGGGAACGATCGTCCGGGGATCGTGCGCGATCTGTCCGGCCGCCTGGCCGGGCGCGGCGTCAGCATCGAGGAGCTGTACACCGAGGTTGTCAGCGCGGCAATGTCCGCCGACCCGCTGTTCAGGGTCAAGGCGCGACTTGCCGTGCCGGAGGCATTGAGCGACGCCGAACTGAAGCGCGAGCTCGAGGCGCTGGCGACCGAGATGATGGTCGACTTCGAGTTCGACCCGCGGGCGAGCGGTGCCACGCCAGCCGCCAGCTAGGCGCAGCCCGCAGTCTCCGCGAGTCGCCGCAAGCGCGCGATGTTGTCCTCGATGCGCTGCAGGTATTCGTTCGGCCCGTCCGGGTGGGGGTGGCCGAGAAACGTGTAGAGGCCCCGGAAGTCGCCGTTGATCTTGGGCAGCACGTATTTCTCCCAGAAGGCCGGAGTGTTGCGCATCAATTCCCCGGCGCTCTTGTAGGCGAAGAGATGCGCCGAGCCCGCGGGGGCATTGCGGGCCGCCTCCGCGAATTCCTGGTACAGCACCGGCAGCTTCTCGACGTAGTCGGGCGCGGCCATCTGGCCGAGGAGGTCGGAGGTGCCGAGCGCATAGCCGAGGGTCCGCTCCTGCTCGCTCTGGAATTCGATCGCCTGCAGGTCCGTGCTGATGCCCGTGCAGTTGATCATGTTCTGCACCGCGCGCACTTCCGCGGGCGTGAACCCCTTCGGCGCAAGGAATGACTCGGCAAAGGCCGCGCTGCGGCCGACGTGGACCGCCGTGTATTTCGCGCCGGTGCCCTCGGTGTCGGAGCGCGCCTTGAGGTAGCCGGTGTCGTGGAACAGGATCGCCACGATTCCGAGCTCGAACGCCCGGACCGTCAGCGCGGGTGCGGCGTCGGCCGCGTGGAGGCCCCGCATCAGGCGCGCGAGACAAAGCGTGCCCTGCATCGTGTGCTCGAGATCGTGGTACCGGGCGTCGATCGGCAGGTAGTCGGGGTGGCCGCCCGCGAAGCACCGGACCGCCCAGCCGAAAGCCGTCCGCACGAAATCGCTTGCCGTCGCGGGGAAGAGCGTTGCGTAGATCGAGTGGACCTCATCCTCGACCGCTGCCGCATCCCTCGTGTCTATGGCGCGAGACATTGCGGCACTCTAATGGGTTTGCGCGGATTTTGCATCCGTCAGGCAAAACCCCTCCGTGCGCAGTGGGATAATTCGATCTGCCGCAATGAATTGCCGCCCCGTGCCGAGTAATCTTGGCGTCGACCGACCATGCTCCATTTTCTGCCTTCCCCGCTGCGCGGGCTGATCGCGGCCACATTGCTGGTCCTCAATACGCTCGCGTGGTGCAGCCTCCTCTTCGTGTTCGCGATCGTGAAGCTCCTGCTGCCGTTCCGGCCCGTGCGCGCCGTGGTCGACCGGGTACTGAACGCATTGGCAACGGCATGGGTGGCCTGCAACAGCGGCTGGATGCGCTTGACGCAGCGCGCGCAATGGGAAGTTGCCGGAATCGATGGCCTCGAGTACCGGGGCTGGTACCTGGTCAACTGCAACCATCAGTCCTGGGTGGACATCATCGTGCTCCAGCACCTGCTCAACCGGCGCATCCCGATGCTCAAGTTCTTCCTCAAGCAGCAGCTGATCTACGTGCCGGTCATCGGGCTGGCGTGGTGGGCGCTGGATTTTCCGTTCATGCGGCGCCATTCCGACGCCTATCTGCGCGCGCATCCCGAGAAGCGGGGCGAAGACCTTGAGGCCGCCCGGATCGCCTGCCGGAAATTCGCGGTCGTGCCGACGAGCGTGATGAATTTTGCCGAGGGCACCCGGTTCACGGCGGCCAAGCACAGGGCGCAGCATTCGCCCTATCGCCGGCTGCTGAAGCCGAAGACGGGTGCGCTGGCCCTGGCATTGAGTGTGCTCGGCGACAGGTTCCATCGCTTCCTCGACATCACGATCGTCTACCCGGGCGGCGCTCCGACCTTCTGGCAGTTTCTCTGCGGTGACGTGCCCAGGGTCGTTGTTCGCGTGAGCCCCGTTGCGATCCCGCCGGAATTCTGCACCGGCGACTATCAAGGTGATCCCAGGTTCCGCAGGACCATACAGCGCTGGCTGCAGGACATGTGGCGGGAAAAGGATCGGCAGATCGGGACGATTCTGGCTCGCACCACGGGAAATTGAACCCTGGGCTCCGACGTCGGGGAAACGGCGCGGCACGCGAGGTCCTGGACGCCGATATACTCGCCCCTCCATCGGCCATGCTTGGAGCGCTGCGCCCATGATCTGCGTGATTCACGCGCATCCGTATCTCAGTCGCTCGCGGACCAACCGTGCGCTGGCCGAGGCGCTGCGGGGGTCGGACAACCTGGATTTTCGCGCGCTCTACGATCTCTACCCCGACTTCGACATCGACGTTGCCGCCGAGCAGACGGCGCTGGCGCAGGCTCGGCTCGTCGTCTGGATGCATCCGCTTTTCTGGTATTCCGTTCCGGCGCTCCTCAAGCACTGGATCGACAAGGTGCTCGCCTATGGGTGGGCTTACGGCGAGGGCGGAACGGCACTCGCCGGCAAGCATTGCCTGTGGGTGCCGACGACAGGCGGCGACGAGCAGGCCTACACGCCGTCCGGCATCCACGCGCATCCGTTCGCGAGCTTCGCGCCGGCCATCGAGCAGACCGCGCGCTTCTGCGGCATGCACTGGGAGCCGCCGCACGTCGTGCACGATGCGAACGCGATCGACGACGGTGCGTCTTGCGGTGCACGTCGCCGCGATTGACGGAACGGCTTGCGCCATGGCGCAAGCCGGAGACCGCCGCCGGTACCGGAGACGCCGCCGTGCTGACCGACGCGCTGATCTATCTGGCTGCGGCGGTGCTGTGCGTGCCGCTCGCCAAGCGGCTTGGGCTGGGCTCGGTGCTCGGGTATCTGCTCGCCGGCGTCGCGATCGGGCCCTGGGGACTGCGGCTCGTCGACGACGTCGAGTCGATCCTGCACTTTTCCGAGTTCGGCGTCGTGCTGATGCTGTTCGTGATCGGGCTCGAGCTCGAGGCGCAGCGCCTCTGGGCGATGCGCGAGGTCGGTCTTCGGCGGCGGTGCGCTGCAGTTGGCACTGTCCGGCGCGGCGCTGGCGGCAGGTGGGCTCGCCATGGGGCTGCCGTTGCAGGCGGCGATCGTCGCCGGTCTGGCACTCGCTCTATCGTCGACCGCCATCGCCATGCAGTCGATGAGCGAGCGCAACCTGACGCCGACGCCCATGGGCGCGCAGGCGTTCGCCGTCCTGCTCTTCCAGGACATCGCTGCCATTCCGCTGCTGGCGGCGATTCCGCTGCTCGCCGCGCATGCGGCCCCGGATGGAACCCCTGCCTGGCAGCAGGCCGCGAAGGCCGCGGCGGCCGTGGCCGGCGTGCTGGTGATCGGTCGTTACCTGACGCGCCCGATGCTGCGCATCGTCGCCGGCACCAACATCCGCGAAGTGTTCACCGCCTTCGCGCTGCTGCTGGTCATCGGCATCGCGCAACTGATGAACATGGCCGGAATCTCGATGGCGCTCGGCGCCTTCCTTGCCGGCGTGCTGCTCGCGAGTTCGGAATACCGCCACGCGCTCGAGACCGACATCGAGCCGTTCAAGGGGCTGCTGCTGGGCCTTTTCTTCATCTCCGTCGGGATGACGGTGGACTTCGGCCTGCTGCGAAGGCGCGCCGCTGGCGATCGGCGGGCTGGTCGCCGGACTGCTGCTCCTGAAGTTGGCGACGCTGTGGTTGGTCGCGCGCATCATGGGCGTCGGCTCGCGACAGCGCTGGCTCTTCGCCGCGTTGCTGGCGCAGGGCGGCGAGTTCGCCTTCGTCGTATTCGGCGTCGCGAAGCTGGCCGGGGTGCTCTCTGCCGAGGCGGCAGGGCAGCTGACCATCGCCGTGGCGCTCTCGATGGCGACGACTCCGCTCATGCTCCTGCTGCACGACAAGGTGGTGGCGTGGCGCGCCGGCGCGTCGGAACGGGCGGACGACGCGATCGACGAGCCGGGCAACCCGGTGATCATCGCCGGGTTCGGGCGCTACGGGCAGATCGTCGGCCGGCTGCTGTTCGCCAACGGCATGCGCGCCACCGTGCTCGATCACGACCCGGAGCAGATCGATCTGCTGCGCAAGTTCGGCTACAAGGTGTTCTATGGCGACGCGACGCGGCTCGACCTGCTGCGTGCGGCAGGCGCGGCACAGGCGTGTCTGCTGGTGAACGCCATCGACGACGTCGACGACAGCCTTGCGCTCACCGACCGCGTGCGCGAGCATTTTCCCGGCCTGCCGATGATCGCGCGGGCGCGCAACGTCACGCACTACGTCGAATTGCGCACCCGCGGCGTGACCGTCGTGGAGCGCGAGACGTTCGAATCCGCGCTGCGCACCGGCCGCCGCGTGCTGGAGACACTCGGCGTCGACCGTTTTCGCGCGCGGGAGATGGCCGACGCCTTCCGCCGGCACAACCTGACGACGATGGATGCGCTGATCCCGCACTTCCACGACGAGGCAAAAGTGCTTTCCGAGGCGAAGGCGGGGCGTGAGGAGCTGCGCGAATTCTTCGCCCGCGAACACGCGCGTTTCGAGACCGAGCAGCGCAACGGATGGAAGACGGAACCCTGAATGGCGAGGTGCGGGTGATGGCAACGTACACGGCGGAAATACTCTGGGCGCGCGGCGACGCCGATTTCCTGTCGAACCGCTACAGTCGACGGCATGTGATGCGTTTTGACGGAGGGGTCGAGGTGCCGGGGTCGTCATCACCGCACGTGGTGCCGGTGCCGATGTCCGATCCGGCCGCGGTCGACCCGGAGGAGGCGTTCGTTGCTTCCATCGCGAGCTGCCACATGCTCTGGTTTCTTGCTCTTGCGGCGAAGAAGAAGTACTGCGTCGATCGTTACGCGGATGCTGCCGTGGGCGTGATGGGGCGCAACGCTCTAGGCAAGGAATTCGTCTCGCTGGTGACGTTGCGTCCCGAGGTTGGGTTCTCCGGCGAGCGCGTGCCAAGCCTGGATGAGCTGCACGCGCTCCACCACCGGGCGCACGAAGAGTGCTTCATCGCCAATTCGGTCAGGACCGAGATTCGCTGCGAGCCGGTCCTGGCCGGACCCTGAAGGGTGCGAGGTTGCCTGGGTCACTCGGCGAGGAGGTCATCCAGGCGGGACCGGGTGATCCGCCCGATCTGCGCCAGCGCTGCTTCGTACTCCGCATCCCGGTCGTTCTCGATGCGCCGGGCGAACTCGCGCAGGATGCCAGCGCGGTCGTACCCCTTGACAGCGAGGATGAAAGGGAAACCGAACTTGGCGTTGTAGGTGGCGTTGAGCGTGCTCAGGTGCGCGAGCTCGTCCCGCGAGCACTGGTTGAGGCCCGCCCGCGATTGCTCCAGCGTCGAATCCGGGGTCAGCTCCCCGCGGATCGCGGCCTTGCCTGCGAGCTCGGGGTGGGCGCGAATCAGCGCGAGCTGCATCTCCTCGGGTGCGGCCCGGACCGCGGCCATCATTGCGCCGTGCAGCTCCGCGATGCCGGCGAATGGCCGCGCCGCGCTCGCACGCTCTGCCACCCAGGGCGAGTGCTCGAAAATCCCGCCCAGCGCCGTCGTGAACGCGCCGGAGGAGATGCGGTTGATTTCCCAGAGTGTCATATGTCCTCGAAACGAAGCCTTGAACCGACGCCATGACCAGACCGTAATATACGAGAACATGCCGGCCAGCATAAGATGCAGGGGAGGCAACCGGACGCATCGCGCGCCGGGCCTTCCAATGTCGGGGACGCAGGATGGGACGATTGACGACGCACGTGCTCGACACCGCGCACGGCAGGCCCGGCGCCGGAATGCGCGTCCGGCTGTATCGTCGGCGCGGCGCCGATTATGCCTTGATCAAGGAGGTCACGACCAATGGCGACGGTCGCTGCGACGTGCCTCTGCTCGAGGCCGGGGCCTTCACAAGCGGGGCCTATCGCCTCGTGTTTTCGGCGGGAGCCTATTTTGCGGCGCAGGGCGTGCGCGCGTCCGAGCCTCCGTTCGTCGACGAGGTCACGCTGGATTTCGGTGTCGCGGATGCCGCAGCGCATTGCCACGTGCCGCTCCTCGTTTCGCCGTACAGCTACTCGACCTATCGGGGCAGTTGAACGCCCTGCCGCCCGGTGTGCACCAGCGGGGGTCAAAACAGCGATTCCTGCTCGGGCGGATGCGGCGGTGGGTCATGGTCGCCGACGAACTCTCCGGCGACCGGGTCGGCGTGCTCGAGCAGCGACGCGTCATCGTGACGCACGCTGTTCACCCTTGGCGAAACCGGGTAGAACGCCATCGCCGTGGCAGGGTAGGGCGCGATCAGATCGACAACGTCGGCGTTCGCCGGATCGAGCCAGCGCGCATAGTGCTCGGGCGCCACGATGAGCGGCATCCGGTCGTGGATCGGCCGCACGAGCGCGTTGGCTTCCGTGGTCACGATCGTGCAGGTGTCGAGGACGCGGTCGTCATCGCCACGCCAGCGCTCGTAGAGGCCCGCCAGACCGAAGAGCGAGCCGTCGGCCATTCCGATGTGCAGCGGCTGCTTGCGTTGCGACTCGCCGGCGCCGGCGGCAAGCGTCCGCCACTCGTAGAATCCGTTGGCCGGCAGCAGGCAGCGGTGGCGCCGGAATGGCATGCGGAACGACGGCTTGTCGGCGACGGTCTCGCCGCGTGCGTTGATCATCCGCTCGCCGATCGAGGGGTCCTTGGCCCAGCGGGGAACGAGTCCCCAGCGCACGCGCACGAGTTCGCGTTGTCCTTCGGCATTGACCCGGACGATAGGCACGTCCGTCATCGGCGCGATGTTGTACCGCACGTGCACGTGCGGCGGATTGGCAAGGCCGAACGCCAGCGCGATCGCGGCCGGGTGGCTGTGCAGTTCGTAGCGGCCGCACATCGTCAGGCACCCGGGGTCGGACCGGGTTCCGGCCACGCGTCGTCGGCGGGTGTCCGCGGCGTCGCCGCCAGCACGCCGCGCGCCGTCCGCGCCACCTGCAACGTGTCCCAATAGGCATACGCGCCGACGGCGGCGGCGCCGGCAAGCGGCACCCATCGGCTGGCCGAAGTGCCGGCAAGCCGGCGGGTCACCGTGAGGCCGAGGGACCCCAGCATCGACTGCAGCGCGTGCGACGACAGCTGCCGGACCACGGCGCGTTCGCCGGCGCGCACGACCACATCGCGCACCACATGGCTCGCCATGTGGCGGAACAGGCAGTAGAGCATGTGCGTCCGCGTGAGCTCGACGGTGCGCCCGTGCAGCGCGAAGATATCCGCGACCAGTTGGCGCTGGATCTTCCAGATGATGAACAGGTCGGGCAGCACGGTCAGCATGCCCATGGGTCCGGGAGGCAGCGCCAGTGAGGCCGAGACGAGTGCCGCGTTCCGCGCGGCTTCACGGGCGATGTTGTCCGCAATCCGCGCGGGATCGGCAGCCGCCTCCATCCGCGGCAACGGCACGTGGGCAATCACGCGCTCGATAAGACCGGAGAACTCTCTTTCCGACGCTGATGTGGAGGCGGGGACGGGAAGTTGCATTCGGGCCATCGTGAGGGTGCGCGGGCCGGCGAGTTCGCAGACGGAGCCGGCCGCAACGCAGATTATCCCCTCTGCCGTAGCGGTTGCAATCGCCGGCGCCAGGGTCAGGCGCGCGGCGCTTCATGCGTTTGCCCCGACCTGTCTCGAGCCGCGAATTGCCATCGGCATCCGCCCCCGATTGCCTCCGCCAGGACGCGAACGCAATCCACGCGATCGGTACAATACGCGGTTCCGCTCGTGCCGGCGGACGGCAATCGGGGCGGCAGGAAACAATGCGCATTTTCGGATTCGCCGGCTGGTCCGGCAGCGGCAAGACAACGCTTATCGAGCAGGTCATACCCAGGCTCGTCCGGCAGGGGCTCAGGGTTGCCCTCATCAAGCATGCGCACCACCAGTTCGAATTCGATCAGCCTGGCAAGGATTCGTATCGGCACCGCCACGCCGGCTGCAGCGAGGTGCTGGTGACGTCGGGGACGCGCTGGGCGTTGATGCACGAGTTGCGCGGCGGGCCGGAACTCTCGCTCGACGAGGCCCTCGCGCGGTTGTCGCCATGTGACCTCGCCCTCGTGGAGGGCTACAAGGCCTACCCGATCCCGAAGCTCGAAATCTGGCGGGCCGAGGTCGGCAAGTTGCTGCTCCACCCGCGGGATCCGCAAATCCTCGCGATCGCGACCGACAGCCCCGAAGCGTTGCCTCCCGGCACCGCCGGACGCATGCCGGTGTTCGCGCTCTCCGATTTTGACGCCGTCGCAACATTTGTCGCCACCCGGGCTACCGCTCGTCCGGTAGCCAATTGACTTCAAATGACGCGGCGAGTAACTTGAACTAACGGGCAAAATCGGGTGCCAAATAGATGTGAATGTTGGGCGCCCGGAGCCCGTGAAGATGCTGCCCTGACGTCGGAACCGCCGTTGCGCCAATTATCTTTTAGTGGCGTAAAGTATGAGAAATCAAATCACTGCCTCGTTTATCTCGATTTTACTTGCATTCGGGATTGCGGCTTCCGCCCATGCCGATGATCGAGTAGGAGCAGTGCCGACCGGATTCTACGGCGGCGTTTCCCTTCGGGACCACGCGACCGAGAGCGCCGGGATTGCGCTGGGGCCCGCAAATTCTGTCTGGAATCGTTTCGTGGCGCCGCTCACCGATGACGCATCCCCGCGTGCGCTGGTATTCGGTGGATACCGCTTGCACAATGACATTGCCTTCGAGGCATCCTTCAACTCCGTCGACCAGTACGCGCTGCGGTCGGGTGCTATGGGTGGTCGCGGCGGCGTCGGGCTCAGTTTCGGGTCAAACGAGGGTCTCAGCCAACTGACCACTCGAAGCTGGAACGTCGACGTGTTCACGAGCTGGACGTTCCACCGTGCCTTGGCGCTCTACGGACGCGTCGGATACGGTCAGAGCGAAACGCTGCCATCGTTTGGCGCCGTATTGCCGGCGGTCCAGGACAGCCGACGCCTGCGCGATGGCGTGAACGTGGGCCTGGGGATGCGTTACGACATGAATTCGGCCTTGGGCTTGCGGGTCGAATATGCCCGCTTCGGCCGGTTTGCCGGCGAACTCGGAACCAGCCTGCCCGAGACCGATCAGGTCAGCTTCGGAGTGCAATTGCGCTTCTGAGCGTCCCGCTCCGGCGGGAGCCCCTCCTGCCGAATTCGGTTAGACTTCGCCAGGTGCCCAGCGGGGCGCCACAGAGCGGACTATTCTGCCTTCGACCATGCGTGACAGCGTTAACGCCACCCTTTCGCTCGTCTATCTTGCTCGTCTGCGCGAAGCCTTTGGCGCGACGTCGGAACGGGTCGAAGCACCGCCTGGCGTGACCACGGTCGGTGCATTGCGCGGCTGGCTCGCTGCGCGCGGCGGCGCCTGGGCGGCCGAGCTGGCACCCGGCCGCGCCGTGCGCATTGCGGTCAACCACGACCTCGCCGATGCCGACACCCCCGTCCGGCCCGGCGATGAGGTCGCGCTTTTCCCGCCGGTCACGGGTGGCTGAGCGGGGCCTGATGGGGCACATGCCGATCCGAGTCCAGACCGAGGACTTCGACGTGGGCCGCGAGCTCGCGGCGCTGCGCGGCGACGATCGCTCGGTGGGCGCGGTCGCCGCTTTCGTCGGCACCGTGCGCGACGTCAATGCCGATGCGTCCGTCGCGGCCATGACGCTCGAGCATTACCCCGGCATGACGGAAAAGGCGCTCGCGTCGATCGTCGCCGACGCGAAGTCGCGCTGGGCGATCGCCGATGCGCTCGTCATCCACCGCGTCGGCGCGCTCCGGCCGGCCGATCAGATCGTCCTGGTGGGCGTGACCAGCGCGCATCGGGGCGATGCCTTCGCCGCATGCGAGTTCATCATCGATTACCTCAAGACACGCGCCCCGTTCTGGAAGAAGGAAGAGAACCCGGATGGCGCACGCTGGGTCGAGGCCCGCGCGAGTGACGATGACGCGGCCGCAAAATGGCGCGCGCCATCGGGGCCTGTCGAATGAGAGTCCGATAGCGAGACCGATGCGTGGGCTGCGTCGCTCCTGTCCGTTGTTTCGCTTGACCACATCCACGCGGTCGGCTACCGTCGCGGGCCGTGAGCGAATCCCCTGCCGCCTTGATTGCGATCGACTGGGGAACCACGTCGGCCCGTGCCTATCGCCTCGACGCCGCAGGCGAGGTGCTGGCTACGCACAGCGCACCGCTCGGCATCAAGGCGGTGCGCGACGGGCAGTTTCGCATCGCGCTCGATGCGCTGCTCGCGGGCTGGCGCGACGACGCTGCGCCTCGGATTGCGTGCGGAATGATCGGGAGCCGGCAGGGCTGGATCGAGGCGCCCTACGTCGACTGCCCGGCGGGACTGACCCAGCTCGCCGGCATGCTGACGCCGACGCCCGGCGGCGAGCTCGCGATTGTCCCGGGCGCTCGCTGCGTGGACGCGACCGGTGTCCCCGACGTAATGCGCGGCGAGGAAACGCAGCTGGCCGGGGCGCTGCGCGATGATGCTCCCCGTGATGCTTGCGGTGCTTCCCGGAACACACAGCAAATGGGCGCTCGTCGAGCGTGGCGTTCTCGTCGACTTCGCCACCTACATGACCGGCGAGCTCTATGCGATCCTGCTGGACCACAGCATCCTCGGCCGAATGGCCGCCAAAGGCGCAGGCATGATGTCGGCAGGAATGACTGCATTCACGCGGGGCGTCGCCCGTGGTTTGGCCGCCGACGGATTCGCGCACGCCATCTTCGGCGCGCGCACGCTCGCGCTTGCCGGCGACCTTGCCGCGGAGGACGTCGGCGATTGGCTGTCGGGCGTGCTGATCGGCGACGAACTCCGCGCTGCCCGTAGCTGGGCGCGGGAACGCGGGGCAGAAGCGGCGGACGTGCGGGTGATCGGCGATGACATGATCGTGGCGCGGTACATGATTGCGCTTGGCGAGGCCGGCGTCCGCGCGGAGGCAGGGCCTGCCGCGGTCGCGGCGCAGGGACTCTTTCGCATCGCGCGGCAGGCGGGAATGCTGGCGTCATGACGAATCCGCTCGCGCGCTACCTCGACCCGCTGCCACTCATCGCGGTGTTGCGGGGCATCACGCCGGAGGAGATCCTCGCCGTCGGCGCGGCGCTGGTCGGGCACGGCTTCGCCATCCTCGAGGTGCCGCTTAACTCGCCGCGGCCGTTCGAATCGATCGGCGCCCTGGCTTCGCAATTCGGCGAGCGCTGTCTCGTCGGTGCCGGAACGGTCACGAGCGTCGACGAAGTGACGCGCGTCAACGCCGCGGGCGGACGCCTGATCGTGATGCCCCATGCCGATACCGCCGTGATCCGCGAGGCGAAGCGGCAGCAGATGGTGTGCGTGCCCGGCGTGGCGACGCCCACCGAGGCATTTGCCGCGCTCGCCGCCGGCGCTGACGGCCTGAAGATGTTTCCGGCGGAGCAACTGCCGCCCCCGGTGCTGAAGGCCTGGCGGGCCGTGCTGCCCGAAGGCACGCTGCTCTTTCCCGTCGGCGGCATCAACCCGGACAAGGTGGCTCCCTATTGGGAGGCCGGCGCCGCCGGCTTCGGGACCGGTTCCTCCCTCTACAAGCCGGGGGCCACGGTACCGGACGTCACGGCGGCCGCAGCGGCCTTCGCGGCGGCGGTGCGGCGGCTGCCGGCGCGCCCATCAATCGATCGGACGCCACCTGCACGGCCGGAGGCGACCTGAGACCGCCGCAAAGAAGTACGCGGCTATTGCCACGCCGGCCGGCGTGCGGAACCCTGTAGAACCGGACGACTTCACACCGCTTACATTCGTCACACAACGAGGAGTACCAAGATGGCAGCGAAGGATCGCATGGCCGTCCTGTCCGCAATCATGGAGCAGGGCGTCATCCCGGTTTTCTACCACCCCGACGTCGAGGTTTGCCGGAAGGTCATCCAGGCCTGCGCGAACGGCGGCGCGAAGTGCATCGAGTTCACCAATCGCGGTGACTTTGCGTCGCACGTCTTCTACGACGTGACCCGTCATTTCGCCAAAGCCGATCCGTCGGTGATCATGGGCGTGGGCTCGATCGTCGATGCGCCGACGGCCGGGATCTACATGGCCAACGGCGCCAGGTTCGTCGTCGGTCCCGTGCTGAACCCAGACGTGGCGAAGGTCTGCAACCGGCGCAAGATTCCCTACAGCCCGGGTTGCGGCTCGGCGAGCGAAATCGGTTTCGCCGAGGAGTTGGGCTGCGAGATCGTCAAGGTGTTCCCGGGCAGTTCGGTCGGAGGTCCCGATTTCGTCAAGAGCGTGCTGGGGCCATGTCCGTGGACACGGATCATGCCCACCGGCGGGGTCGAGCCGACGGAAGAGTCACTGCGCAAGTGGTTCGGTGCCGGCATTGTCGCCGCCGGCATCGGCAGCAACCTCATCACGAAGGCGCTGCTCGACGCCAACGACTACGCGGGTATCGAGAAGCGGGTCGCCGAGACGGTCCAGCTGATCAAGAAGATTCGCGCCGAGCTGGCCGCGAAGAAGTGACGACAACGGAGTGAACCATGGCTGAACTGAAAATCAAGCCTGCCGCCGACGTCAGGTGGGACTGCGTCTCCTTTGGCGAAGTGATGCTGCGTTTCGACCCCGGCTTCGGCCGTGTGCGCAACGCGCGGTCGTTCACGGTATGGGAAGGCGGCGGTGAATACAATGTCGCCCGCGCGATGCGCAAATGCTGGGGCAAGCGCGCCGCCGTCGTGACCGCGCTGCCGAAGAACGACCTCGGCTGGCTGGTCGAGGACTTCATCATGCAGGGCGGCGTCGACATGTCGCACGCGATCTGGCGGGATTTCGACGGCCTGGGCCGCAACACGCGCGTAGGTCTCAACTTCACCGAAAAGGGCTTCGGCATCCGGCCGGCGCTCGGCTGTTCGGACCGCGGGCACTCCGCGGCGTCGCAGATCCGGCCGGGCGAAGTGAACTGGGACAGGCTCTTCGGCGATGAAGGCGTGCGCTGGTTTCACACCGGCGGCATCTTTGCCGCGCTGGCGTCGAATACGTCCGAGGCGGTCCTGGAAGCGGTCGAGGTCGCCAAGAAATACGGCACCGTCGTCGCCTACGATCTCAATTATCGCGCGTCGCTTTGGAAGAGCCAGGGCGGCAAGGACGGCGCGCAGAAGGTGAACCGTGCGATCGCCAGGTACGTCGACGTGATGATCGGCAACGAGGAGGACTTCACCGCCTGCCTCGGTTTCGACGTCGAAGGTGCCGACGAGCACCTGACCAAAATCAAGACCGAGTCCTTCGCCAACATGATCAAGTCGGCGGTGAAGGCATTCCCCAACTTCAAGGTGGCAGCCACGACACTGCGCAACGCCAGGACCGCGTCGATCAACGACTGGTCGGCGCTGCTCTGGTATGACGGCAGGATCTACGAGTCGATGAAGCGCGACAACCTCGAGATCTACGACCGCGTCGGCGGTGGCGACGGGTTCGCCTCGGGGTTGGCCTATGCGTTCCTCGAAGGCAAGGGTCCGCAGGCCGCCGTCGAGTACGGCGCGGCGCACGGCGCGCTGGCGATGACGACGCCGGGCGACACGTCGATGGTGAGGGTCGAGGAAGTGGAGGCGGCGATGCAGGGCAAGGGTGCCCGTGTCATCCGCTGATCCTGGAGAAGACACATGATCGCAACGACGTTTCGCGCCGATCTCTTCGCCGGCAAGGTCGCTCTGGTATCCGGCGGCACCAGCGGCATGGGCGCTGCCATCGGTGATGCGCTCGCGGCGTGCGGCGCGACGGTGACGGTCACCGGCGCGACGCCCGCGGAAGCAGATGCCGCCCGGGCGCAGCCCGGATTTCGCTGCCGCGAGGCCGTCGTGCTCGATGTGCGCGACAACGCGGCGATCGCGGCGTTCGTCGGCGCGCTGCCGCGGCTCGACATCCTGGTGAATTGCGCCGGGACCATCCGCCGCGGCGCCGAGCACGACCCCGCGATCTTCGCCGAAGTGCTGGACGTCAACCTGACCGGCACGATGCGCCTCTGCGCGGCGACGCGGACGCTGCTGGCGCGAACAGGAGGATGCATCGTCAATACCGCGTCGATGCTCGCATTTTTCGGCGGCGGACTGGTCCCGGGCTACAGCGCGAGCAAGGGCGGCGTCGCGCAACTCACGAAATCGCTGGCAATTGCCTATGCAGCGGATAAGATTCGCGTGAACGCCATCGCTCCGGGCTGGGTCGCGACCCCGCTCACGCAGGCGTTGCAGGACGATCCGGCGCGCAGCGCGGCCATTCTCGCGCGAACACCACTGGGGCGCTGGGGTAAGCCGGCGGATATCGCGGGCATCGTGGTGTTCCTGTGCTCGCCGGCGGCGTCTTTTGTCACCGGTGCGGTGATGCCGGTGGACGGGGGCTACCTCGTCACGTGAGGCAGGGGGAATGATGGATAAGGCTCCGCTCGGCAAGGTCGTGCGGTATCTCGAAACGGGCGAATGGAAGGCCGCGCACCTGCTGGTGCAGAAGGATGCGTCGTCGCTGGGTTGCTGGGCGCACGGCATTGTCCATCTCATCGAAGGCGACCTCGACAACGCGAAATACTGGTATCGGCGGGCCCACCGCGCGCTGCCCCACGAAAACACGGCCAACGCCGAAATCGCGGCACTGAAGGCGACGCTGACGGACGGCACGCATTGAGCGCCACCGGGCCAGGGCGCGGGTGCTCCCACTCTGAGGGTAGCGTAGCGGTGCCAGCCGCAAGCGTGGGGGCACAACATACAAGCGGGTTGGCCGGCATGCGCGTGGCCGGCATCCGGCCCGACCTCGCCGTCGCGGCGATTCCGGACGACGAGCGCGTCTGGGTGCCGCAGGCGCCCGATGTATGGTTCCGGCCGCTGCTGCTCAACACGGTCACCGGCGGCTGGTGCAATCTGCTCCGCGTGCGCAAGTCCGGCGTTCTGCACCGGCACCGGCATCCGATGCTGGTCACCGGCTACGTCATCAGGGGCCGCTGGAAGTACCTGGAGCACGACTGGTTCGCGGAGGAGGGCAGCTTCGTCTACGAACCACCCGGCGAGATCCACACCTTGACCGTGCCCGCCGACTGCCCCGAGATGATCACCTACTTCAACATCAGCGGCGCGATGATCTACCTCGACGCCGACGGCGGCACGATCGGCTACGAGGACGTGTTCTCCAAGCTCGAGATGTGCCGGCGGCACTACGCCGCCGTCGGCCTCGGTGCCGACTACGTCGACGCGTTCGTACGCTGACGCCGCGGGTCGGGGTCCGCCCGGCCTGCTCTCGCCTATAATCGACCGATGTTCGGAGGCATCGTTGCCGTTGGAACCGGCGCCGCGCTCGGCGCGTGGCTGCGTTGGGGACTTTCGGCTTGGCTCAATCCGCGCGTGCCGCATTTCCCGCTCGGCACCCTTGCGGCGAACCTGATCGGCGGCTATCTCGTCGGCTTCGCCATCGCGTTCTTCGCCGCGCGCCACGAACTCCAGCCCGAAGTCCGGCTCTTCGCCATCACCGGCTTTCTTGGTGGGCTCACGACGTTCTCGACGTTCTCGTCGGAAGTCACGCAACTGCTGCTGCGTGGCGAGTACTGGACCGGCGGCAGCCTGGCGCTTGCGCATCTCGCGGGCTCGCTGGTGCTGACAGTCGCCGGCATCGCAACGTTTCGCGTGCTCGCCGCTTGACCGCGATCCGCTTACCCAAATTGACAGGAGAGAGTCATGCCTCATGCCATCCGCATCCACGCCAACGGCGGTCCCGAAGTCCTGCGCTGGGAGGAGGTCGCCGTGGGCGATCCCGGCCCGGGCGAGGCGCGCGTCCGCCACACGGCGGTCGGTGTCAATTACATCGATACCTACCATCGCGGCGGCCTTTACAAGCTCCCGCTGCCGTCGGGCCTGGGCGCCGAGGCGGCCGGCACCGTGGAGGCGGTCGGGTCCGGCGTCGAATGGTTGAAGCCCGGCGATCGCGTCGCCTATTGCGGCGGCCCGCTGGGCGCATACAGCGAGGCGCGCGTGATCCCAGCCGATCGCCTGGTGAAGCTGCCCGAAGGCATTTCGGAACGCGTCGCGGCGACGTTGATGCTGAAGGGGCTCACGGTCCAGTATCTGTTTCGGCAAACCTACAAGCTCAAGGCGGGCGACACGATCCTGTTCCACGCGGCCGCGGGCGGCGTCGGCCTGATCGCGTGTCAGTGGGCGCGCGCTCTCGGTGTCACCATGATCGGCACCGTCGGTTCCGACGAGAAGGCCGCGCTCGCGACGGCGAACGGCTGCACGCACACGATCCTCTACACGCGCGAGAATTTCGTCGAGCGCGTGAAGGCGCTCACCGGCGGCAAGGGCGTGCCCGTCGTTTACGACGGCATCGGCAAGGACACGTATCCGGCGTCGCTCGACTGCCTGTCCCCGCGCGGCCTCTGGGTCAGCTTCGGCAATGCCTCGGGCGCAGTGCCCCCGGTCGACATCATGCTGCTGGCGCAGAAGGGCTCGCTCTACGCGACGCGCCCGACGCTCTTCACACACACGGCGAAGCGCGACGACCTGACTGCGATGGCTGCGGAAATGTTCGACCTCGTGCGGACCGGAAAGATCGTCAGCGAGCCACGGCAGACCTTCGCGCTCAAGGACGCGGCGGGCGCGCACATCGCGCTTGAAGCGCGCGGAACGACGGGGGCGACGGTGTTGCTGCCGTAGTGTACCGAGTCAGAAATTCGCTCGATAGGTCGCGGCGAAATCGGCCGCCATGCTGCGTTACTCGGCCTCACCGTACCCCAAGGTACGCTTTCGGCCTCGTGCCTTGCCTGACGGCCGATTTCATCCGCTCCTTTATCTTCGGAACTTCTGACTCAGTACACTAGCGGGCGTTGAGCAGCCGCCGCGCCACCGTCACGAGTTCGATGGCGGTGAGGCCCAGTGGGCCGCAGCCGGCGCGAACGTGGGCGTCCGCCGCCGCGCCGTGCACGCATACGGCGATGCGCAACGCGGTCTTGGCGTTGAGTCCCTGCGCCAGAAACGCGCCGGCGAAGCCGGCGAGGACGTCACCGGTGCCGGCGCTCGCGAGGCCCGGGTTGCCGCTGGCGTTGATGTCCCAGCTCGCATCAGGATAGGCGAGGACGCTGCCCGCGCCCTTGAGGACGACGGCGGCTTGAAGTCTCGTGGCGAGCGCCTGCGCGGCGCCCAGCCGGTCCGCCTGTACCGCTGCGGTGTCCGTGCCGAGCAGGCGCGCGGCTTCGGCGGGATGGGGTGTGGCGAGCGTAGGCGCCTCGCGTTCTGCGACGGCCGACGCCAGCTCGCGATTCGCAGCGATCGCATTCAGCGCGTCGGCGTCCAGCACCAGCGGAACCCGTTCGGCGATCGCCCGCGCCAGGATCGCCTTCGCGGAGGCAGACACACCCAGCCCCGGACCGCAGACCATTGCGCTCGCCCCGGCTCCTACGACCTCATCTGCCTGCCGCAACATCAGCTCGGGCTGGCCCCAGTCGACGGCGGGCGGATGTCCGGCGACAAAGCCTATCCACACCTTGCCCGCGCCGGCGTGCAGCGCTGCGCGGCCGGCCAGCAGCGGCGCGCCCACCATCCCGTCGGCACCACCGATGATGGCGAGCGTGCCGAAGGATCCCTTGTGCACGTTGCGCACGCCCCGCCCCAGGACGGCGGGCAGATCCGCGGCGAGCGAGTGCCAATCGAGCCGGTGGCCCACCGCGGGCATCGTGGCCTCGGTTTCCAGACCGAGCGCATGAACGGACACGTCGCCGCAGCAGTCGATGCCGTCTCCAGTGAGCAACCCGGGTTTCAAGCCGAGGAATGTCGCGGTCGCAGCGGCGCGGATCGTCGGCCCGCTGGCTGCGCCGGTATCGGCGTCGAGCCCGCTTGGAACGTCGAGCGCCAGAATCGGAACGCCGGAGCCATTCGCGCGCTCGACCAGCGACGCGTATTCCGCGGCGAGCGTTCGCGCGAGGCCGATGCCAAACAGCCCATCGACGATCAGCGATCCCCGCCATCCGGCGGGAGTGTCGGTGATGGTTGTTCCACCCGCGTCGACGAAGGCGCGATGGGCATTGCCCGCATCGGCCGGCAGCCGCGCGGCGTCGCCGCGAAAGACGACGGCCACGTCGAAGAACAGCTCGCGCAGTCGGCGCGCGACGACGAAAGCATCGCCGCCGTTGTTGCCGGGCCCCGCCAGCACGAGCACGGATCCGTCGCGCGCTCCGGGCATGCCGACAGCAACGTCGGCGGCCGCGAGCCCGGCGCGCTCCATCAGCGGCAGCCCCCGGGCTGCGGCTTCCACGCGGCGCAATTCCTCGGTCCGGAATATCGGCAGAAGGCCCATGGCGACCATTATAGGGCGATGGCCGCTCGCGCCGGCTCGTGTCAACCACAGGTGCGGCGGATGCGACCCCCCCGCGTATAATTCGGCTTTACGTCCTTCGCTCCGGGCATGCCGCACCTCCTCACGCTGCGCGGGCGCCACGCGCTGTCGCCGTTCCGCGTCGCCAAGCTCGGTGCCGCGCTCGCGGTGTCCCGACCGGACCACGCCGTGGTTTCCGTCGTGGCCGAATACTGGCACTTCGTCGAGGTCGCGCGCGAGCTCACGTCCGCCGAACAGGCGACGCTCGAGCGTCTGCTCGCCTATGGCGCGCGCGACGCCGCTGCCGTCGACGGTGGCGAGCTCTTCGTCGTCGTTCCTCGTCCAGGGACTGTTTCCCCGTGGTCGTCGAAGGCGACCGACATTGCGCACAACTGCGGTCTTTCCCCGGTCGTGCGCATCGAACGCGGCATTGGATTTCAGGTGGCCACGAGCGACCGGGCGCCCCTTTCCGCGGCGGAACGCGACGCGCTGTTGCCGCTGTTGCACGACCGGATGACCGAAGTCGTGCTGCCACGCCTCGCGGACGCGCAGGTCCTGTTTGCGCATTTCCCGCCCCGGATGCTCATCTCGATTGCGCTGCTCGCCGAGGGTCCCGCGGCGATCGGGCGCGCGAATGCCGCCCTGGGGCTCGCGCTGGCGCCGGACGAGATCGATTATCTCGCCGCGTGCTTCCGCCGGATGGGACGCGATCCGACCGACGTCGAGCTGATGATGTTCGCCCAGGCGAACTCCGAGCACTGCCGGCACAAGATCTTCAATGCGCGCTGGATCGTCGACGGAGTCGAGCAGGAGCGCAGCCTCTTCGCGATGATTCGCCATACGCACGCTACGACCCCGCAGGGAACGATCGTCGCGTACGCGGACAACGCGGCGGTCATGGCGGGCGCCACGGTGCGCCGGTTCTATCCGGGTCCGGAGGGCCGCTATGCGGCGCAGACGGAGACCACCCACATCCTGATGAAGGTCGAGACGCACAATCACCCGACCGCCATTGCGCCGTTTCCCGGCGCGGCGACGGGATCGGGCGGGGAAATTCGCGACGAAGGCGCCACGGGGCGGGGCGCGAAGCCGAAAGCCGGCCTCACCGGATTCACCGTGTCGCACCTTCGCCTGCCGTCGTTGCCGCAACCATGGGAGAGCCATGACGGCAAGCCCGGCCGCATCGCGTCCGCGCTCGACATCATGCTCGAGGGGCCCATCGGGGGAGCGTCGTTCAACAACGAATTCGGGCGCCCGAACCTGCTTGGTTATTTCCGCACGTTCGAGCAGGAAGTCGCGGGCGAGGTGCGCGGCTATCACAAGCCGATCATGATAGCCGGCGGCCTCGGCAACATCCGCGCGGAGCACACCGCGAAGGAACCGATTTGCGAGGGAGCGCTGCTGATCCATCTCGGTGGGCCGGGCATGCTGATCGGCCTGGGCGGCGGGGCCGCGTCGTCGATGGCGACCGGAGCGAACGCCGCGGACCTCGATTTCGATTCCGTGCAGCGCGGCAACGCCGAAATCCAGCGCCGCGCGCAGGAGGTGATCGACCGCTGCTGGCAGCTGGGTGCCGCCAACCCGATCCTGTCGATTCACGACGTCGGCGCCGGCGGGCTGTCGAATGCATTCCCGGAGCTGGTTCATGGCGGTGGCGCCGGAGCGGATTTCGAGTTGCGCCGCGTGCCGTCCGAGGAGCCGGGGATGGCGCCGCGCGAGATCTGGTGCAACGAAGCGCAGGAACGTTATGTGCTCGCCATTCGCGCCGAGGATCGCGACCGCTTTGCCGCGATCTGCGAGCGCGAGCGCTGCCCCCATGCGGTGGTCGGGACGGCGACGGCACGCGAGCGGCTCGTCGTCGCCGACACCCATTTCCGCAACCGGCCGGTCGACATGGACCTCGACGTGCTCTTCGGCAAGCCGCCGAAGATGACGCGCGACGTGGCTCATGTTACCCGCGTGCTGCAACCGCTCGACTTCTCCGGCGTCAGCGTCCGGGACGCGGCCTACCGGGTGCTCCAGTTGCCGGCCGTCGCCGACAAGACGTTTCTGATCACGATCGGCGACCGCACCGTTGGGGGATTGTGCTCCCGCGATCCGATGGTCGGCCCGTGGCAGGTACCCGTCGCGGATGCCGCGGTGACGCTGATGGACTTCGACGGCTACCGCGGCGAAGCGATGGCCATCGGCGAGCGCACGCCGCTTGCGCTGATCGATGCGCCGGCATCCGGGCGCATGGCGGTGGCCGAAGCCATCACCAACATCGCGGCGTCCGGCATCGAACGGCTCTCCGTCATCAAACTTTCCGCGAACTGGATGGCCCCCGCAGGGCATCCGGGCGAGGACGCGGCGCTCTACGATGTCGTGCGCGCCGTGGCCATGGAGCTATGCCCTGCGCTGGGTATCAGCATTCCCGTCGGCAAGGACTCGATGTCGATGCGCACGACGTGGCGCGACGACGGCCGCGACAAGGCCGTCACCGCGCCGGTGTCCCTGATCGTGACCGCGTTCGCGCCGGTTCCGGACGTCCGGCGCGCCTTGACGCCATTGCTGCGGCGGGATCGCGGCCCCACCGTGCTGCTCTGGATCGACCTCGGCGCCGGCAAGGGGCGCCTTGGCGGATCGGCGCTCGCGCAGGTGTACGGCCAGCTGGGCGACGTCGCGCCCGATCTCGACGATCCCGCGCGGCTCGTTGCGTACTTCGCTGGGATCTCGGCGATGATGACCGAAGGCCGGCTGCTGGCCTATCACGATGTCAGTGACGGCGGGCTGTTCGCGACGTTCTGCGAGATGGCGTTCGCGTCGCGCTGCGGTCTTGATATCGCGCTCGATATGGGGTCCGACGATCCGCTCGCGTTGTTGTTTGCCGAAGAGCCAGGCGCCGTCGTGCAAGTGGCCGTCGACGATCGAGCTGCCGTCGCGGCACGCCTGGTCGCGGCTGGACTCGCGGTGCATGCCATCGGTGCGCCGGCAACCCACGACCGGATCATGATCGCCCTGGGGGACCGACTGCTTCTCGACGAATCGCGCATCGACCTTCACCGTGCCTGGTCGGCGACGACGCACGAGCTGCAGCGGCTGCGCGACAATCCCGCCAGCGTCGACCAGGAATATGCGCAACTGCTCGATGTGACGGACCCGGGACTTTCACCGGTGCTCACGTTCGATCCCACCGAGGATGTAGCCGCCCCCTTCATCGCCAAGGAATCGCGGCCGCCGATCGCGATCATGCGTGAGCAGGGTGTCAACGGGCAGGTCGAGATGGCGGCGGCATTCGACCGCGCAGGCTTCGCCGCGATCGACGTCCACATGACCGACATTCTGAGCGGCCGCGTGTCGCTTGGCCGGTTTCGCGGCTTCGTCGCCTGCGGCGGCTTCTCCTACGGCGACGTGCTGGGTGCGGGCGAGGGCTGGGCCAAGTCGATCCTGTTCAACGCCCGGGCCCGCGATGAATTCGCGGCGTTCTTCGCGCGGGAGGATACTTTCGCGCTCGGCGTGTGCAATGGTTGCCAGATGATGAGCAACCTGTCCGAGCTCATTCCCGGAGCGGCGCATTGGCCCCATTTCGTCCGCAACCGGTCCGAGCAGTTCGAGGCGCGTCTCGTGCTGATCGAGGTGCAGCCTTCGCCATCGCTGTTCTTCCGCGGCATGGCGGGCAGCCGCATTCCCGTTGCGACGGCGCATGGCGAAGGCTATGCCGAATTCCGCGACGTTACGCAGCGCGTCGCGGCGCAACCGCTGGTCGCGTTGCGCTTCGTGGACAATCGCGGACGGCCAACGGAAGCGTATCCTAGCAATGCCAACGGCTCGCCGGACGGCGTCACCGGTCTTACCACAGCCGACGGCCGTTACACGATTCTGATGCCGCACCCCGAGCGCGTGTTTCGGACCGTCCAGATGTCGTGGTACCCGAAGGGCTGGGGCGAGGACTCGCCGTGGATGCGGATGTTCCGCAATGCGCGGGCGTGGTTGGCCTGAGTGCCGGATCCGTGGGTGAAACCGCAGGCGCGAGCCGCCGTTCGACTTTGCGCGACGATGTGAGCGAGGACAGGAAATGACTCTGACGGTTTGGGCAATAGACGGTGCCATTCCGGTCGTCGATCCGACCGCGTATGTGCATCCGACCGCGGTCCTGATCGGCGACGTCATCGTCGGCCCGGGCTGCTACATCGGCCCTGCGGCATGCTTGCGCGGCGATTTCGGCCGGCTCGAAATCCGCGCCGGGGCCAACGTGCAGGACACCTGCATCCTGCACGCGTACCCCGGCAACGAAACGGTGGTGGAGGAAGAGGGGCACATCGGTCACGGTGCGATCCTCCATGGCTGCACGGTCAAGCGCAACGCGCTCGTCGGAATGAACGCGGTCGTCAACGACAACGCCGTGATCGGCGAGTCCGCGGTCGTCGCCGCATTGGCGTTCGTCAAATCCGACATGATCGTCCCGCCGCGAACGCTGGTCGCCGGCATTCCAGCACGTGTTCTGCGCCTCTTGACCGATGAGGAACTGGCATGGAAGGCCGAGGGCACAGCGAGCTACCGTGAACTTACGCGCCGCAGCTTTGCCACGCTGCGCGCGACCGCGCCACTCGCGGCACCCGAGCGGGATCGGCGGCGCATCGACCTGCCGGAATTGCTTCCGCTGTCGGCACGGAAGGCCCGGCTCGCCTGACGCGATTCCCGGCATTGCGGCCATTTCGAAACGCCTGGCACGGTTTCTCGTATGGCAGCGTTTGCAAATCTCCTCGCGGAGTCGCGGGGCATGCATGCGGCCGACCGCTGTTGCGACCTGCCGGAGGCGCATTGAGCTGCACGCGGTCGTCTAGAAGCCCGCTGCCTGGCCGTCGCGGCGGGGATCGGATGCCGCCACGTAGCCGCCGTCGGTGCGCAGGATGATCTGCCCGGCGCCGAAGTCCATATAGGAATCGGCAACCGCGTCGATCCGGTGCCCGAGCGCAATCAAGCCGGCGCGAAGTTCGAGCGTGGCGCTGGCTTCGAGATCGACGGAAATCCCGCCGTTCAATTTCCACCGGGGCGCATCGAGCACCGCCTGCGGGTTCATGCCGTAGAGCAAGAGGCGAACCAGCGTCTGCACGTGTCCCGGCGGCTGAATGGGTCCCCCCATCACGCCGAACGCGGCGAGCGGCGCGCCGTTGCGCGTGAGAAATCCTGGAATGATCGTGTGGAACGGCCGCTTGCCGCCGCCGATCTCGTTCGGGTGACCCGCCGCCAGCGAGAAACCGGTGCCGCGATTCTGCAGGCTGATGCCGGTGCCCGGCACGACCACGCCCGAGCCGAAGCCCATGTAATTGGACTGAATCAGGGAAACCATCATGCCCCGCTCGTCCGCCGCGCACAAGTACACGGTGCCACCCCGCGGCGGGTCGCCCGGTCCGAAATCCTGCGCGTGCTGCGGGTCGATCAGCCGCGCGCGGGACGCGAGGTAATCCGGATCCAGCAGTGCCGACGGCGGGAGCTCCATCGTGCGCGGATCGCTGACATAACGATACGCGTCGGCGAAGCCGAGCTTCATCGCCTCGATCTGCAGGTGCTGGCTCGCGACAGAGTCCGGCGGCAGCGATTGCAGGTCGAACGCACGCAGTATGCCGAGCGCCATCATTGCCGCGATGCCCTGACCGTTTGGCGGAATCTCGTGCACGGTGGTTGCCGCGTAGTCGAGCCCCAGGGGGGCGACCCAGTCCACGGTATGTTCGGCGAAATCGGCGAGCGTGTGCAGAGCGCCGCTCGCGCGCGCATGCGCGACCATCGCCTGGGCGAGCTCGCCCCGATAGAAGGCGTTGCCGTGCGTCGCGGCGATGCTTTCGAGCGTTCGTGCCATCGCCGGACAGCTCCACATCTCGCCGGCGATCGGTGCGCGCCCTCGAGGCAGGAAGTGCTCGGCGAAGCCGAGGTCGTGCGGCAGCACCTTCTCGGCCGCGGCCCATTTCTTCGCGACGACCGGCGATACCGCATAGCCGTCGCGCGCGTACCTTATGGCCGGTACGAAGAGGTCAGCGAACGGCACGGTCCCGAAGCGTTGCGACAGCGCGGACCACGCCGAGACGGCACCGGGAATCGTCACCGCTTCCCAGCCGCGCTGAGGAACCTCCTCCAGGCCGGCGTACCGCTGGGGCGTCGCCGCGGCCGGTGCGCGGCCGGAGGCATTGAGCCCGATCAGTTCGCGGCCGTCCCAGAGGATCGCGAACAGATCGCTGCCGATGCCGTTGCTGCACGGCTCGACGACCGTCAGCGCGATGGCCGATGCCAGCGCGGCATCGACCGCATTTCCGCCACGCTGCAGCATCGCGATGCCGGCCTGCACCGCAAGCGGCTGCGATGTGGCGACGGCGTTGCGCGCGAGGACCGGCTGGCGACGGGAGGAATAGGGGAGGTTCCAGTCGAAATTCATGACGTGATTGCGGCGGATCCGATCAAATTGCGGCAACGCCGCTGCGTGCGCTTACTGGAGTACCTTCGCGCTTCGCGCTCCGGTATTCGCCCTTGGGGCGGCCCGGCGGGCTCACTGGATTACCTTCGCGCTTCGCGCTCCGGTATTCGCCATTGGGGCGGCCGGCGCGCTCATGCAGCTTCGAGGCAGGCACTCGAGTGCATGCGTGTCATGCCTCATGGAAGGCCACTTCGCGCGTCCTGCGGAAGTTCGGCAGCACGATCAACAGCACGAGCCCCGCGGCCATCAGCAGCATGACGAGCGATAGCGGGCGCGTGAAGAACACGGTCGGATCGCCGCGCGAGAGCAGCAGCGCCCGACGCAGGTTCTCCTCCATCATCGGACCCAGGACGAAGCCGAGCAGCAGCGGCGCCGGCTCGCATTCGAGCTTGACGAATACGATGCCGAGCAGGCCGAACAGCACTGTCAGCATGATGTCGGTATTGTTGTTGTTGATGCTGTAGACCCCGATCGAGCAGAACAGCAGGATCGCGGGATAGAGCAATCGGTAAGGAACCTGCAGCAGCTTGATCCACATGCCGATCAGCGGCAGGTTCAGCACGACAAGCATCAGATTGCCGATCCACATCGACGCGATCAGCCCCCAGAAGAGCGACGGGTTGGAAGTCATCACCTGCGGGCCGGGCTGGATGTTGTGGATGGTCATGGCCCCGACCATCAGCGCCATCACGGCATTCTCGGGGATGCCGAGCGTCAGCAACGGAATGAACGATGTCTGGGCGCCGGCGTTGTTCGCCGATTCGGGGCCCGCCACGCCCTGGATCGCACCCCTGCCGAACTCGCTTGGGTCGTCGGCGATCTTCTTTTCGACGGTGTAGGACGCGAACGCCGAGAGCATCGCGCCGCCACCCGGGAGCACGCCGAGAACCGAGCCGAGCCCGGTGCCGCGCAACACCGCGGGCCAAGCCTTCCGGAATTGCTCCTTGGTGAGCCAGAAGCCCTTGATCCTGGCCGAGACGATTTGGCGTTTCTCGGTCGACTCGAGGTTCGTGATGATCTCGGCGAAACCGAACAATCCCATGGCGACGGTCACCACGCCGATGCCGTCGGTGAGTTCCGGAATGCCAAAGGCGAACCGCGCCACGCCGGAGTTGACGTCGGTGCCGACGATGCCGAGCAGGAGCCCGAGGACGATCATCGCGATCGCCTTGAGGAGAGACCCGTGCGCGAGCACCACAGCGCCGATCAGCCCGAGAATCATCAGCGAAAAATATTCGGCCGGACCGAACTTGAGTGCCAGTTCCGACAGCGGTGTGGCGACGGCCGCGACCAGGATCGTCGCCACCGTTCCGGCGAAGAAGGAGGCGAGGGCGGCAACCGTCAGCGCGGCCCCGGCCTGTCCCTTCCGTGCCATCTGGTGACCGTCGAGGCAGGTCACGACCGATGACGATTCGCCCGGCATGTTGATCAGGATCGACGTCGTCGAGCCCCCGTACTGTGCCCCGTAATAGATGCCGGCCAGCATGATCAGCGCGGACACCGGCTGCAACGCATAGGTCGTCGGCAGCAGCATCGCGATGGTCGCCACGGGTCCGATGCCCGGCAGCACGCCGATCAGCGTACCGAGCACGACGCCGATCAAGGCGTAGAGCAGGTTGACCGGTGTCAGCGCGACACCGAAGCCAACGGCGAGATTGGCGAGCAGATCCATCGCGTTCCCGTCAGCGCCCGAAAGGTACTGCGTGCCCCCGCGGGGGGCGGCGAACACAGCGGACGTGGAGGCTGCTCACCTCAGTGCGCGCCGGGCCAGATGCCGATCTGCAGCTTGAGCCCGATCACGAAGACGCCGACGGCGAGGGCGGCCAGCGCGATACCGCTGATGATTGCCTCCCTGGGCCGAAACTCGCGGCTTGCCGCACTCGCCATCACGATCAGCAGGATCGTCGATACCACGAGTCCGGCGCGATTGACGATGAGGCCGAACATCACGACGCTGCCAAGGGTCACCAGAACAGGACGCCACTTCCATCCGGGGAGCGGCGGTCCGTTCAGCCGCAGCGACCGCGCGGCGAGGATCGCCCCGAGGAGGATCAGCAGCATGCCGAGCAGGCGCGGGAAGTAACCGGGTCCCATCCGCGCGGCAGTGCCGAACGTGTAGTTGGCCGCTATCGCGATCGCCGCAGTTCCCGTCGCGATGAACAGAAGTCCGGCAACAAGATCCTTGGGGCTGCGCACGACCACCATCGGTTACTCCCCCGGGCGAGCTCGGCGATTACAGGCCGCCCTTGGCGCGGAGTTCCTTGAAGTAGCTGTCGAGATTCTGGGCCTGCAGTCGTTGCTGGAGCTGCGGCTTCACCTCGTCGAACCCCGGGATCTTGGCTTCGCGAATATCCGTGACTTCGATCACGTGCCAGCCGAACTGCGTCTGCACGGGCTGAGGGGTGAACTTGCCCTTCGGCAACTTGACCATCGCCTCGGAGAATGGCTTGACGAAATTGCCCGGCGCATTCCAGTCGAGATCGCCGCCATTGGCCTTGGAGCCGGAATCCTTGGAGCGCTCGGCCAATTTCTCGAACTTGCCGCCCTTTTGCAGCTCGACGATGACGTCCTTTGCTTCGTCTTCCTTTTCCACGAGTATGTGGCGGACCTTGTACTCCTTGTCGCCCATCTGTCCCTTGATCGTGTCGTATTCCTTGCGCAGCGCCGCGTCCGGGACCGGGTTCGCCTTGACCCAATCCGAGACGTAGGCACGTACCAAAACGGTCTGCGATGCGAGGTCAATCTGGTTCTTGATGTCGGCGTTCTTGTCTAGGCCCTTCTTTTTCGCCTCGCGCACGAGCAGCTCGCGGGTGTTGAGCTCCTCGCGAATCGCGTTGCGCAGCTCGGGCGTGTCAGGCTGGCCCTGCGCCATACGCTCCTTCAGCAGAAAATCGAAATAGACTTTGGGATAGAGCTCCTTGCTCGCCGCCGGTGCGGCGGCCTGAGCCTTGGCGGGGGCGGCCTTGTCCTGCGCCTGGGCGGGGACGCCGGCGAGCACGGCGACGGCCGCCATTGCCGCGAGGGTGATCGAAAAGCGCTTCATCGTGGGCATTCCTTTACGGTTGGGGAGGGAATTCTTCGGGAGTCAGCGCCTTGATCGAAAGCGCGTGAATCGGGAGCGGAACGAGGTCGGCGACTTCGCGCAGGACGCGTTGGTGGCGCTGCAATCGCGGCATGCCCCGAAACAGATTCGACACGATCACCATGGAAAAGTGCCCGCCGCCCCCGGCGGCGCCCGCGTGGCCGACGTGTGCGTCGCTGTCGTCACGAATCTCCAGCACGGCGGGTGTAAGCGGGGCGAGTCGCGCACGCAGAAGCGCCGCGACATCCGTGATGCTCACTGGAGTACCTGCGCGCTGCGCGCTCCGGTATTCGCCCTTGGGGCGGCCCGACGGGCCCATTGGAGTACCTTCGCGCTTCGCGCTCCGGTATTCGCCCTTGGGGCGGCCCGGCGGGCTCATTGGAGTACCTTCGCGCTTCGCGCTCCGGTATTCGCCCTTGGGGCGGCCCGGCGGGCTCATGCGGACTCCTCGGTCGCGTAGCGCGCCAGCCAGACCCCTTGCGCCACCGCAAACAGGAGAAAGAGCCCGATGCCTCCCCAGACCTTGTACAGGACCCAGGTCTGCTCGGAGTAGTGGAACGCGACATACCAGTTGGCCACGCCCATGAAGGCGAAGAAGGTCACCCATGCCCACGTCAGGCGGGTCCAAACGGCGGCGGGGAGCGCCACCCCCTTCATCAGATAGGCGAGCAGGTCACGACCGAACCCCAGCTTGCCGACGGCGAGAATCGCGCCGAAAACGACGTAGAGAACGGTGGGCTTCCACATGATGAACGTTTTGTCCTGGAGCAGCAGCGTCGCGCCGCCAAAGACGACGATGATCGCCAGCGACAGCCAGTGCGTAACCCCCGCGCGCCCGTGTTTCCAGTGAATCCAGATGATCTGCAGGATGGAGGCGACGATCGCCACGCCGGTGGCGACGAAGATCCCCTGCCAAAGGTAGGCGGCGAAAAACACCAGCAGCGGAAAGAAATCGACGAGTAATTGCATAACCGATCATTATACCCTTTGGTCGGGCGGTCTGGCCATACGACCGCATCGCGCCCGCGTGACCGGCCGGGTCCCGCGGCACGCCACAGCTACAGGCTCAACGCGCGCGCGGGGCGAGCAGACGGCGCAGGCGTGCCCAATCGAACGCTGGGCCCGGGTCGGTCTTCCGCCCAGGGGCAATGTCGGCGTGGCCGACGATGTCGTCTATCGGAAACGCCCGGCGAAGCACCCGGATCAATCGGGCGAGCATCGTGTACTGCGCGGCGGCATAGGCAGTGTTGTCGGCCCCTTCCAGCTCGATACCGACGGAGAAATCGTTGCAGCGTTCGCGGCCCTTCCAGGCGGACGTTCCGGCGTGCCAGGCGCGCTCGAAACAGCCGACGAACTGGATGAGCTCGCCGTCGCGCCGAATCAGAAAGTGCGACGAGACCTTCATGCCGGCGATGGCCGCGTAATACGGGTGCGCCCGCGGGTCGAGACGATTGGTGAAGAGTCGCGTGATGCCGTCGCCGCCGTATTCTCCGGGCGGCAAGGAGATGCCGTGCACCACGAGGAGCGAGACCGCAGTTCCCGCCGGGCGCGCGTCATGATTGGGCGATCGGACCTGCCGCGCAAGGTTCGCGAAACCACGCTCGTCGAGTGCAAGCTGCCTGCGCGTCGCGCTCAATCCGGTCGCTCCGGGAGAGGCGGAGCCGGATACGACTCCCGGCATGCTTCCGGCACTACACCGGCAGCCGGAAACATCGTGGCCGACCCGACTTTCGCTATTTTATGCCCAGCCGTTCCATCCGGTAACGCATGGCGCGGAAGGTGATGCCCAGCAGTTTCGCAGCAGCGGTGCGGTTATAGCGCGTCTTTTCCAGCGCTTCATTGATGGCCGCGCGCTCGACACGATCGAGGTAATCCTGCAGCGGCCACTTGTCGCCGGCGGTCATGACGAACTCGGACTCCTCGGCAACGGGGGTCAGATGCAGGTCCTCGGCGGTGATCCGCTGCGGGTCGATGGCGAGCGAGAGCCCGCGCTCGAGCACGTTCTCGAGTTCGCGCACATTGCCCGGGAAGGGATAGCGCTCGAGGGCCGCGACGGATTCGGCATCGAGCCGCGCCGGATTGCCACGCGACAGCCGGGCGAGAATTGCATTGGCGATCAGCGGAATATCCTCGCGCATGTCGCGCAAGCTCGGCATTGCGAGCTCGATCACGTGCAGACGGTAATAGAGGTCCTGTCTGAATTCACCACTGTCGACCAGCGCCGCAAGTTTCTTGTGGGTCGCGCTGATGATGCGCACGTCGACCGCGTCCTCCTGCGTCGCTCCGACCTTGCGCACCTTCTTTTCCTGGATCGCGCGCAGGAGCTTCACCTGCATCTGCAGAGGCAGGTCCGCGACCTCGTCGAGAAACAGCGTTCCCCCGTTGGCCGCCTGGAAGAATCCGTCGCGATCGGCTTCGGCGCCGGTGAACGCCCCTTTTCGATAGCCGAAGAACTCGCTTTCCATCAGGTTCTCGGGAATCGCTCCGCAGTTCACCGCAATGAACGGCAGCTCGGCGCGGGTGCCGCCGCCGTGGATCATCCTGGCGGCGAGTTCCTTGCCGCTGCCGGATTCCCCATTGATGAAGACCGGTGCCTGACTCTTGGCGAGCCGTTCGATCATGTCGCGGACGTGCATCATTGCGGGCGATTCGCCAAGCAGGCTGTAACCCGACGGCGGCGGCGCCTTCTCCGGCACCTTCAGCGCCTGCTTGACCAGTGCGCGCAACTGCTCCAGCGCCACGGGCTTCGCCAGATAGTCGAAGGCGCCGGCCTTGAGCGCCGCCACCGCGTTTTCTGCACTGCCGTAGGCCGTGATCACGGCGACCGGCAGGTCGAGCCCTTTCTGATTGATGTGTTCGACGACGCGCAGTCCAGTTCCGTCCGGCAGACGCATGTCGGTGAGGCAGAGGTCGAAGGACTCCACGTCGAGCAAGGCAAGCGCTTCGGTGACGGTCTCGGCACGCGTCGTATCGAGGCCCATGCGCGAGAGCGTGAGCTCTAGCAGCTCGAGCAAATCGGGTTCGTCGTCGACCAGAAGGACTTTGGGTTGGCCGCGGGATTTTCTGGACATGGCTTACCTCTTGTTCACTACCGGATTGAATGCGCGCTTCATGGTCATGCGGAAATGGGCCCCGGGCCCTCGGGGCAGGAGCTCAAGCGCTGCGCCGTTGGCGTCGGCCAGCTCGCGGGCGATGTAGAGTCCGAGGCCCGTCCCGCCCGGGCGCGTGGTGAAGAACGGCTCGAAGATCTGTCCGCGCAACTCGCCGGGGATGCCGGGCCCATCGTCGGCCAGCTCCCAGATTATCGCATCTCCAAGATAGCCGGGGCGCGCCGCGATGCGGATGCTGCCTTCCTTCTTCTGGCAGTGCTGCCAGGCGTTGCGCACGAGGTTCCAGACGATCTGGTTCAGGTGGCCACGGTCGAACATCACCCGCAGGTCGTTCGGGATCAGGATCGTAACGGCATTTGCCGGCACATTCTCCGCCTGGACGATCTCGTCGAGCAACGGGTGCATGAACTCGCCCAGGACGACGATCTCGGGCTGCTGTCGGTCGCGCCGGTTGAGTTGCAGCACCTCGCCGACGATGCGGTCGATGCGCTTCGCGTTGTTGCGGATCATCCCCAGCAGTCGCGCGCCCGCCGGCGGGATGGCGCCGTCCTCCTCGAGGAGCTGCGCCGCCTGGTTGATGGCCGTAAGCGGATTGCGCACCTCGTGCGCGATCGATGCCGTCAGCCGTCCCAGTGCCGCGAGCTTCATCTGCTGCGCCTCGTTCTGCGCGCGACCGAGGTCTTCGAGGTAGATCAGGGTGCCCCCGTTCAAGCCCGAACCGATGCGGACCAGCCGCACGCGCAGCAGCCGTTGCGTCGAATCCACCTTGAATGGCGGCAAGGCCTCCGTGTAGTCCTCCTGCCAGCGGCGCCAGTAGTCATGCAGCGTCGAGCTGAACTCCGCCAGGCGCATGCCGCCACGCATCCGGCCGAACCCCCCCAGAAGCCGGGTCACCTGGGCGTTATGACCGCGCACGACTCCATTGAGGTCGACGACGAGCACGCCGTCCTGCATGTCCTGGATGATCAGCCGGTTGACCTGTTCGAGGTTTGCGACGTCGATGCCGCGCTGCGTCGCGAGCTCTTCCGACGCCTTCGTGTACCGTCCGAGCGCCACGGCGATGCCGATCGTGGCGAAATAGCCAAATCCGATGAGTCCCGTCTGGAACGGCTGGGCGCCGCTGACGCGACCTTCGAGCATGCGCCAGACGTCCAGGCCCAGCAGGATGAAGCTCGCGATCGCAGCGTGGAAAAACGCCGTCTGCGTGCGCAGCAGCCAGCCGCTGGCGGCGAGCTGTGGAAAGAGCAGGATCGGCAACGAGCCGCCGGTGCCGCCGCCCGCGACCATCACCAGAGCGATGCCGACGACGTCGCCGGCGAGCAGTGCCGACACGAGCGTGGGCAGGCCAACGGGCAGCGTCTCGCGCTGGACGATCCAGAACGTGGTGAGACCGAAGATGAAGTAGACAGTGGACGCCGTGAGAAAGGCGTTCGGCGCCGAGATGCCGAGCACGCGGAGGTCGAGCAACAGCGCCGACCCCAACAGCGCGGCACCGCAGACCGCGCGATAGATGCCGACAATCCACAGGATCCGGCGGCTCGATTCCGATTGTGCAACCGGCAGCGGCGCATTCCCGATGGGTGGCGTGAGCGACGGTGTTGACATCGGGGAGGTCACATCGTGTCAGCGCGACTTCGTGCAGGCAGGGTCGCCGCAGGTCAGGCCCAGGGGTCCCGGGGTGGCGTCCTGCTGCGGCAGGTAGACGCCGCAACGGACGCAGCGGACCATCGTTTCGGCTCGAGGGGCGGGCGCCGGGCCGCGTCCGGCAGTGCCGGAACGCCGCTTCGCTTTGGCTACGTTCAGCAGCCGCAGCCCGAACAACAGCACCAATATGACGCCGATCCAGATCAGTATCTTGGTCATGCGCCGGTCGTGAAGATCTTGCCGGGGTTGAAGATGCCGGACGGGTCGAGGGCAGCCTTGACGGCGCGCATCAGGTCCAGCTCAACCGCGCTCTTGTAGCGGACGAGATCATCGCGCTTCTGCTGGCCGATGCCGTGCTCCGCGCTGATGCTGCCGCCGTGCCGGACGACGAGATCGTGGACAATTCGATTTGCGCGCGCGGTGTTCTCCAGGAATGCGCTCGGCGCGATACCGTCCGGCGCCGCAAGATTGTAGTGCAGGTTGCCGTCGCCGAGGTGGCCGAACGTCACGAACCGGACGCCAGGCAGCGCTGCCGTCAGCGCGGCGCGGGCTTCGTCGAGGAAGCCGGGGATAACAGAAACCGGAAGGGAAATGTCGTGCTTGATATTGGGGCCGTCGCGGCGCTGCGCCTCGGCGATATTTTCCCGCAGCGCCCAGAGCGAGCGTGCCTGCTCGACCGAATGCGCTATCGTCGCGTCCTGGACGATCCCCGATTCAAGCGCGGCCTGGAGCGCTCGCTCGAGCTCGTCCGCTATCGGAGAATCGTTCGCGTTGTCGTCGATCTGAAGCAGCACGTACCATGGATTGCCGGGACAGG
This sequence comes from uncultured beta proteobacterium, assembly GCA_963823215.1. GTDB lineage: Bacteria > Pseudomonadota > Gammaproteobacteria > Burkholderiales > Casimicrobiaceae > CAIWHR01. The sequence goes on along the minus strand of CAWGKT010000001.1, from coordinate 327,504 downwards.
GGTCGGGCAGGGCAGGGTGAAATCGTCGCGAAAGCGCGACGGAAACGGCGGACATCAGCTCGAAGCCGGTAATCCTGTCCCCCAGGGTCTGCCGCAGGGCAAAGAGCAGCCGAACCGCCGCGGTGACGTCCGGCAGCGCCGCGAGCGCCGTGGCCCGCGTCTTGGGGGCCGGGTAGAGCTTTAGCACGGCCGCCGTGACGACGCCGAGCGTACCTTCGGCGCCGATGAAGAGCTGCTTCAGGTCATAGCCGGTATTGTCCTTGCGCAGGCCGCGCAGGCCATCCCAGATCCGGCCGTCGGCGAGCACGACTTCGATGCCAAGGACGAGCTCGCGGGTGTTTCCGAAGCGCAGCACCGCGTGGCCGCCGGCGTTGGTCGACAGATTGCCGCCAATCGTGCAGCTGCCCTCGGCGGCGAGCGAAAGTGGGAACATGAGGCCCGCGTCGGCGGCAGCCTGCTGAACCATTGCCAGTGGGACGCCAGCCTCGACTGTGAGCGTCGCATTGGCTGGATCGATGGCGCGCACGCGATTCAGCCGCACGAGCGAGAGGACGATGGCGTTGCCCCGCGCATCCGGCGTGGCGCCGCCGCACTGGCCCGTGTTTCCACCCTGCGGCACGATGGGCACGGCAAGATCCGCACAGGCGCGCACCACCGCGGCTACCTGATCGGTGCTGCCCGGACGCACGACCGCTGCTGCCTGTCCGTGGTAGCGGTCGCGCCAATCCGCGAGGAACGGCGCCATGTCGGCCGGATCGGTGAGGACCTGGTCGCTTCCGACGGCCGCGTCGAGCCGCGCCCGCAGGATTGCGCGAATGTCCATCATGACCGGCGATGATAGCGGATAAGCCATCAGGTCGCACCCGGAACGCCGTCGGAGTGGGGGCGCCCGGATATGCTCGAGCTGCCGGAGTTACCGGGTCTCACTCATCCTTGTTCATCACCTCCCAGGGTTGGAGCTTTAGGGGGTGCAATGCGTCGAAATAGGCGCGAAGCTCGAAGATTTCGCGCAGGACGTCCAGCGGGAATCCCTGGCGATGGCCTCGCGTGTCGACAAGGAGGTCGTCGACATAGTGTCGCAACGAATCGGGGTCCTTCCACAAGACCGCGACGAGATTGGCCACCCGCGGGAATTTGGCCAACAGGGCTTTCGGCTGCACGTCCACAGGCAACTCGGAGGCCCAGGCGTCAGTTGGCCTCAGCAAACCGCTCGCGGGCTCCGACGTGCGCCGCTTGGTCCAGTCCTCGCTTGCAGTTGGCGGCCCGCCAGGGGGCCGTTGCCCAGCAACGAACGCCAGGTCGTTTAGCGGCACCCGATCGGTCCGGCGATAGATGGACATTGTTGGGCAGTATTTTCCCCGTTACGGAATTCCAATAGCCCCAATCCCAGCGTATCCGGGATCTCGCGGAGAATACTAGCAAGACGCGGGCCAGAGGCAGATCGCAATGCTCTCCTGTGGGCGGGAGTTGCCGGACGCGGTAGGATGGGGCGTTTTGGAACGACGCGTCCGGCCCGACGGGCGCACAAGGAGGCAGAGCATGGCGGATGGAAAGAATGAGGAAGGCGGCGCGTCGTACAGAGACATCGCCGAGTTCATGCAGAAGATGTGGAATCCCTTTGGTGTTCCCGCACCGGGCTTCGGCCTGCCCGGCGCCACGACCGGCGCGCCGGGCGTGGTGCCGCCATTTGCAGGAGCTTCGGGCGGCCTACCGTTCCCGAATCCGGCGACGATGTTCGCGACCCTCGATCCGGCCGAGCTCGAACGGAAGATCAACGAGCTGAAGGTCATCGAAAGCTGGCTGCAGATGAGCCTCAACCTGATGCAGCTCAGCATCAAGACAATGGAACTGCAGAAAGCCTCGCTCGAGGCGCTACGCGGTGCCCAGGCTCCAGGCGTGGACAAGCAGACGTCCGGCGCGCGTAAAGCCTGATGCCGGCCCGCATTCACCCATCTCCCACCTATCGAGAGCACGACATGCCCATCCTCCTATATTACGGTTCCGGCTCTCCCTATGCGTGGCGCGTGCAGCTTGCACTCGAGCACAAGGCACTCCCGTACGAGCGAAAGGTGCTCTCGTTCTCCGCGGGCGACACGCGCAAACCGGAGTTTCTGGCGCTCAATCCGCGGCATCGCGTTCCGGTGCTCGTGGACGGCGACTTCGTCCTGTACGAGTCCAACGCGATTGTCGAGTACCTGGATGAAGCGTATCCGGCCACTGGTGCGCCGCTCTTTCCGGGCGATATTCGAACGCGTGCTCTGGTGCGCCGCCTGATCATGGAAGTCGACGGTTACTTCGACGATGCGATTGACCCGCTGATCACGCAGGCGTTTTCCAGGAAGCCCGAGGAACGGGACCCGAAGGAAATCGCCAAGTGCCGCCAGGCCGTCGTCGAGGAAATCGTGCTGTTCACCAAGGCGATGCGTGGCGAGTTTCTGGCCGGTCCGCTTTCCGCGGCCGACTTTGCGCTCTATCCGATGGTCGCGTTTCTGAAGCGCTGCGAACTGAAATTGCCGGACCTCGGCGCCGACGGCATGCTGACGCCTGAGTTCCGCGCGTGGAAGGGGCGTATCGAGGGCCTGTCCTATTTTGAAAGGACAGTGCCGCCCCACTGGAAGCAGGGCTGATGAACGACCCCCACGCTCACTTTGGGCGGCTATGCCCCATCCCGCTTTGCGGGACCAGCCTTCGGCTGTCCTGCGGTCTTCGGCCTGGTGTTTGCTGCCCCACGCGCGGGCGGTCAGTGCCCTTCGGGCGGCCGGGCGGGCGCTGAGTAGACTGCCATGGACCTCTCGACGTCGGCCTTCCCGAACAACGGCGTGATTCCTGCCGAGTTCGCGTTCTGTGCCATGGATTCGGTTGCCCATGTGAAACTCTCGGCCAACCGCAATCCGGACTTCGCGTGGACCGGGTTGCCGGCCGGAACCAAATCACTGGCGCTGCTCTGCCACGACCCGGACGTCCCGTCGCGCGGGGATGACGTCAACCAGGAGGGGCGGACCGTGCCGGCTGCGCTGGCCCGCTGCGATTTCTTCCATTGGGCGCTGGTCGACCTGCCGCCCGACACGGCGGCCATCGCGCGCGGCGAATTCTCGGACGGGGTCACCGCGCGCGGCAAGCCGGGACCGCATGCGCCGCGTGGCGCGCGGCAGGGGACCAACGATTACACCGCCTGGTTCGCGGGCGACAAGGATATGGCCGGCAACTACTTCGGTTACGACGGGCCTTGTCCCCCCTGGAACGACGAAATTCCGCACCGTTACGTCTTCACGCTATTCGCGCTCGATATGCCGCGACCCGCGGTGGCGGGCGTCTTCACCGGTGCCGACGTGCGCGCGGCGATCGTCGGACATGTTCTCGGTCAGATCGCGGTGACCGGTCGCTACACGTTGAATCCGGCGGTCAGGCTGTAACGCCGCCGCGCGCAATGGCCCTGCGTGGCCAGGACGCGGACGCGCTCGACCTCATCCCGGTCGCGCCGTGCGAAGACTGGCGGGTGCCGTCAGCGGCGGCGCAGGTTCGGGATTGGCGCCCCGGAGACGAATCGAACGTCCGACCTGCCCCTTAGGAGGGGGCTGCTCTATCCACTGAGCTACCGGGGCGCGCAGCGCGCATCTTACCGGATTGCGTTGGCCCGTCAGGTCGGCATGTGCCGAGTCGAATTTCGCGCGACATCCTGCACCGCGGCCCAGCGCGGGCAAGCCAACAGATGGTCGTTGACGAGGCCGGTTGCCTGCATGAACGCGTAGACGATGGTCGAACCGACAAAACGAAATCCGCGCTTACGAAGGTCTTTCGACAGCGCGTACGACTCCGGAGATTCGGCAGGGACGGTGGCAAGCGTGCGGTGGCGGTTGACCCGCGGCCGGCCGCCCGCAAACGCCCACACGTAGCGATCGAAGCTGCCGAACTCGTGCTGTAACGCGAGAAATGCGCGAGCATTGTCCACCGCGCTTCCGATCTTGAGCCGGTTGCGAACAATGGCTGCGTCAGTGATCAACTGCGCGAGCCGTTGCGCGTCGAATCGGGCCACCTGCGCCGGATCGAACCCGGCGAATGCGGCACGATAGCCTTCGCGCTTGCTGAGTATCGTCGACCACGAGAGGCCGGCCTGCGCTCCCTCGAGAATCAGGAACTCGAAGAACACGCGGTCGTCGTGCACCGGCATTCCCCATTCGTGGTCGTGGTAGGCCATATACAGCGGACTGCCATTGGCCCAGGGGCATCGGAGAAGGGATTTCGGCATCGTGCGAAGGGTGACGGGGGTTGCGGCGGATTATCGATGCGCCATAGCCGCCGTGCAACCGGCACGGTCACCAATTCCCGCCAGGCCACAAGTGCGGCGCGCGTTCGGACTTCAGCCATGAAGACAGACGATGCGGGCAGGCTCGCCGCTGCATATTCATGTGTTTCGTCGTCGCGGCCTGTACCCCACACACTGCTCAAGCTCAGGATACCCCGAATACAACCGATGATCCCCGGCTCGTCATGGCAGAATCGATGTGTGATTCCTTGGCTGCGACCCGACACCCCATTCCCGCCGCTCGAAGCTGCGCTTTCTGAACCCAACGGGCTGCTCGCGGCGAGCGGGGATCTCACTCCGCGACGATTGCTCGATGCGTACCGGCGGGGCATCTTCCCTTGGTACAGCGGCGACCAGCCCGTCCTTTGGTGGAGTCCCGATCCGCGAATGGTTCTGTTCGTCGACGACTTCCGTATCGCGCGATCGCTGCGCAAGCGGTTGAAGCAGCGTACGCTGGAGATTCGCGTGGATACGGCGTTCCGTTCCGTGATCGCGTCCTGCGCAAATGCGCGCCGGCGCGGGCAGAACGGAACCTGGATCACACCGGAGGTCATGGATGCCTATGTCGCGCTGCACGAACAGGGAAACGCGCATTCCGTGGAGTCCTGGCGCGAAGGTAGGCTGGTCGGCGGGCTCTATGGCGTCGCGATCGGCCGGATGTTCTTCGGGGAGTCGATGTTCGCGGACGAACCGGACGCATCGAAGGTCGCACTGGTCCATCTGGCATGGATGCTGCGCGAGCGCGGCTACCCGCTCATCGATTGCCAGCAGGAAACAGCCCACCTGGCTTCGTTCGGTGCCCGACCGATTTCGCGCCGGGAGTTTGCCCACCGCGTTGCCGCATTGGTACACTCAAATCAATCGGATTCGCCGTGGGCCGCCACGGTGGGCCAAACCCCTGTCCCATGAGCAAACTCAACGACCTCCCGCTCGCGTCGCTCCAGTTCTATGCGACGGCACCGTATCCATGTAGTTACCTCCCCGAACGGGTTGCCCGCTCGCAGGTAGCCACGCCCAGCCATCTCATCGACACCGGGGTCTATAGCCAACTCGTCCGTATGGGATTTCGCCGTAGCGGGGGATTCACTTATCGCCCGTATTGCGACCACTGCCGGGCCTGCGTCCCCGTACGGATTCCGGTAGCGGACTTTTCGCCGAACCGAACGCAGCGAAGATGCCTGCGACAGCATTCGCATTTAGACGTAATTAGACGTAAATTAGCGTATGATGCTGAACATTACGCGCTTTACCTGCACTATCAACGCCATCGTCACGCGGGTGGGGGCATGGATCAGGACAGTCGCGAGCAGTATCAGCACTTCCTTCTCCACAGCAACGTCTCGACAGAACTCCTCGAGTTCAGAGAGCAAGGTGTGCTGCGGATGGTTGGGCTGATCGATCGTCTGGCCGATGGACTCTCGTCCGTCTATGCGTTCTTCGAACCAGCAGTCCGTGGCGCCAGCTACGGAACGTACAACATCCTTTGGCAAATCGAACGCTGTCGCGGTCTGGGGCTGGCCTATCTTTACCTCGGCTACTGGATCGCCGAGAGCCGAAAGATGGCGTACAAGGCGACCTTTCGTCCGGTGGAAGGATTGCGGGATGGGGTTTGGCGGGGAATGTAGGGGCGAGGTTGCAAACCCTAGGAATGCCCGCTCGATTCGATCATAAATTTATTCGTCTTGCCCATTCCACAATCTGTAGCACACCTATGGTCTTAGGAACACAAGGGGTATGCAATCAATGCGTTGCAGATTCCTGCACTTACGATTTGGAGGTACTAAAGAGAGCTGGATTGATCTCGATTTGTTTGCCACAATGTGACCATGGGCCAAGGCTTCAAGCCAAGAATCGCTAATGCGTGCATTGGCCAAACAGGTGTGACATGAGTGCAATTGCTGAGCTACGTTTTCTTCCACAGACTCGGTTTGAGCAAGTCGAGACGCGATTTGATGTGGAATATGGCGTCTACTGGGCGTTTATGAATCCGAGGCCACGCCCCTGCTTCAACATTCAGCTCCTTCAAGAATTGCGTAGTTACATTGACACGATCGTTGATAACGATTGCCACATTTCTCACATGGGGCAGAAATTTCGAGTCAATTACGGCGTCCTCGCATCGAAGCTTCCAGGCGTTTTTAATCTTGGCGGCGATCTGGTGTTGTTCCGCTCAGCTATAGCGGCGAGGGATCGCGGTCAGTTGATCGAGTACGGCGAGAAGTGTGTCGACGACCTCTTTCCGTGGCATCGAAACTGCGACATGCCAATGACGTCATTCTCGCTTGTCCAGGGCGACGCGCTTGGTGGCGGATTTGAAGCGGCGCTTTCCGCAACGGTTGTTGTTGCAGAAGAGTCCGCGCGCATGGGTTTTCCGGAAATTCTTTTCAACATGTTTCCGGGCATGGGTGCGTACAGCTTCCTTTCGAGAAAGATAGGTCGGCGCGCCGCTGAAGAGATGATCACCAGCGGAACCATCTATGGTGCCCGACAACTCTATGACATGGGTGTGGTCGATGTGCTGGCACCGGATGGGACTGGTGAGGCGGCGATCTACGGCTACATACGTAAACACGCAAAATCAGCCAATGGGCGTCGGGCATTCGAACGAGTCCGAACGGAAGTAGCGCCGATATCTCGCGACGAACTGATGCAAGTTGTGCAGATCTGGGCGGACGCAGCGCTGAGAGTTCAAGATCGTGATCTCAAGATGATGGAACGACTCGTCCGCGCGCAACAGCGAACTGCAGAGGTATCGGTAACCACGCCGCTCTCCAATGTGGTTCCGATTTGGAAAGCTGGCACAGGCGATTGATGTCGATCGTTGCTAGTCTAGCGACGATCTTCTTCGTTAAGCGCAAATTCGGTCACACGATTGTGACTGCTGCACTCTGTCGCTCTTCGATGTGCGCCTCGAGAGCGTGAAGTACATTGTCCGTCGCGCGAGATAGCTCTTCACTCCACGTTGCCGCTTTAAGCCGCATAGTCTCGTTGTTTGCGCTCTCGAAACGCTGGGCCAGGGCTACGAGTTGCGTTGCTCCAACGCTCCCGGCCCCGCCCTTCAGCGCATGCGCAGCATCTTTCACTTCTTCGTAGCGCCGTGGCCGAAAGTGCATCTACGATCGTCCTAACCAATCGCTCTGCGTCTGAGCGGAAGCCTCGAACGAGTCGCTCCACGAAAGTTGGGTCGGTGGACAGGCGCCCGAGGTCTTCTAGTACTCGAGGATCAACGGCCGGCGTGTCGACGACAGTAAACACAGGCCGCTCGTCGGGGTTCGGGATTGCACTTGCAAGAGGCAAGTCCATGGAACGCGAATTGAGATGGCGATCAATCGCATTCAGTAGGGAAACCGCACGAATAGGCTTCGCGATGAATTCTGCCGCCCCTACTCGTTGGCACTCTGCGATGATTTCGGTCGTCACGTTTGCTGACAAGATCAACACTGGGATTGGATCGGGCGTCGAGAATCTATAAAGCTTCAGTGCCTCAAGGCCGCTGACTATCGGCATCGAGAGATCGAATAATGCCAAATCAAAGCTGGCACGTTCGAGTGCGTCGAGCGCAGCTTCGCCGTTGTTGACAATTGTTACGCGATGACCGCCACTTTCAAGGATGAGCTGAGCTACACGTTGATTCGTTGGATTATCTTCCGCCACGAAGAATTCTCGCCCCTCGAATCTTAGTTACGTTTGCGGGCTGTTGAGCGTTGAGGGTTGAATTTGCGGCAGAGCGTCGTCCGTGAGAAATCAATTCTGACGTAAGGTCAGTACCGCATTCCTCGGAAAGTTCTAACGGCAGTTCGAACCAAAAGGAACTGCCTTCGCCTACAACGCTTTTAACCCCAATTTGTCCACCCATCAGCCCGATCAGTTGTCGTGCGATTGTTGTTCCGAGTCCTGTTCCACCATAAACGCGAGTGATCGAGTCATCGGCTTGAGTAAACGGCTCAAAGATGGCTGTCAGCTTTTCCGGCGGGATTCCGATGCCGGTGTCGCTAACCTCTATGCGGACCCTTGCCTGCGACTGGTCTTGCCCAACGACCAATGCCTTAACATCAATCCTGCCGCGCTCGGTAAACTTGACCGCATTTGCGAGGAGGTTAAGCAGAACCTGGCCAAGGTGATGGCTATCGCCGACAAACCAGCGTGCAGCATCGGGCGAAATCTGCGTGTCAATTGCGAGCCCTCGCATCCGGGCTTGTGGCAGTACTACCTTGACGGTTCCTCCAATCAACTTAGACAGATCAAAGGGGCAGGCTTCTATTTGTATCCGGCCCGGCCTCAATCTTCGCCATATCGAGGACATCTTCAATCTGCGCGAGCAGCAAATTGGCGGATGTACTAAGCGTCTCTACAATTTCTCGCTGCGATTCGTCGAGTTTCGTTTCACGTAAGACGTCTGCCATTGCGATTACTCCGTTCAGCGGAGTACGCATCTCATGGCTTACGTTTGCGACAAATCGGCCCTTCGCCTGATTAGCCTCGTCCGCACGCTTCTTGGCTTCGGTGATACGCTCGGCCAAGACACCGACGTAGAAGGGAAGCACGATTATTGAGATGGCAATGCCAATGCTGAGCGACATTTCCTGGTGCCAAAAATCGCTCATTGCTACAACGAGCGTGAAACCGACGAGACTCATTACTTGACATGCGTGAAGATAAGTGCGCCCATACCGGAATCCGTTTCCGAATGTGATGAAGAGGTAGACCCCAATGATGACGGCACCTGGTTCACCAGTTTGGATCAGGCAAAATGACGTCACACCGTTGTCAGCGATCATGCCGAGGTAGCGGCGCGCCACAGAAACCGAATGTGATGCTAGGATTTGCGCCGTTAAGGCAATCGAGAACACGAAGAAACCCACTGCCACGGAAAGCACTGATATTTCCTCGGCGGTGATTTTGCCATCTCGATAGCCATTGAAAATGAGATAAACGAGAACCAAGCCTCCGATGACGACTCGAAGCAACGACTGTTCGAGTTCCGGGCGGTGGGCGCGCGCCAACATATTGGTCAATCCGAAACGGGAGACCAGGTCCTTCGCAATTGAAATTGCGGTCGGGACCATCGGCAGTTGGAATCGTTCAGTCTTCATGTTCTAGCAATCTACTTTCCGCGAATCCTTTGCCACCTCATCGCGCTCAAAAGCTGCTTGTGACGGCGTTCCAAGGACCTAACGCGGAAGCAACTGATCTCGAACTGCATGCGCGAGACGGTTTCCCGCTAGCGTGTCGCCTCTGGTCTTTGCCCGGAGGCCGGGTTGAAAATAATGTTGCCCTGATCAATTCTGGAGCTGGCATTCCAAGTAGGTTCTATGATCGCTTTGCAGCTTTTCTGGCTCAGAACGGCGTACCAACCGTAGTTTATGACTACCGCGGAATCGGTCGATCTCGGCCAACCTCGCTCCGAGGCTTCAAGGCATCGGTTGAAGAGTGGGGGAGCAAGGATTGTGCCGCGGTACTCGATTGGTTAAGGGATCGGTTTCCCGAGGCTGACGAGAATCGTAGTGGGACACAGTGTTGGCGGCTTCGTGACTGGATTTGTCACAAATGGGACGCTAATTGACAAGATGCTGCTGGTTAGCGCGCACACTGGATATTGGCGAGATTACGCCGCCCGCATGCGGCTTCCGATGTTCCTGCTTTGGCACGCATTGATGCCAGCGATCACACACGTCGTGGGCTACTTTCCGGGACATCGTCTTCGCCTTTTGGAAGATCTCCCGAGGGACGTCGCGCTCGAATGGGCCGCGCGCCGAAAACCAGAGTTTTGGTGGCACCTCAAGAATGCTGATGGCTCGATCGATAAAGCATTGATCCAGAATTTGCTCGCCCGATTTGCTGCAATCCAAGCACGTACACTTGCGCTTAGCTTCACGGATGACCCATTTGCAACTGACGAGGCCACTGAACGATTACTGACGCTTTACGCAAATGCTCCGTCGTCCCGCTTGACTCTAAGCACCACTGATGGCGATGGGAAAAAAATTGGACATTTTGGATTTTTCAGTCCGCGCTTTCGAATGACGTTGTGGCCTCGCGTGCTACAGATGCTGCTTCGTAGTCAAGACTGACGTCAATTGGAGCTTATGTCGTTATGCCAATAGTTGCGCCTTGTCCATCGAAATATCCTCATTTTTCCAGGATGCCTAATCCGCCAATTCCGTATAGATGGCTTCGATCCGCGTTCGATCGGCAAGGAATGCGTCAACGCACTTTGGATCGAAGTGTTTGTTGCGTTGTGACTTCAGGAAATCGATACCCTCGCTGATCGGCCACGCGTGCTTGTAGGGCCGTTCGCTGACCAGCGCGTCGAAGACGTCGGCCACCGCCACTACGCGCGCGACGATCGGGATGTCCTCGCCGTGCAGTCCGTTCGGATAGCCGGTGCCATCGTATTTCTCGTGGTGCCCGAGCGCGATGATCGAGCCCATGCTCAGGTACTTCGATGGGCTACCCTTGAGGATGTCGTAGCCGATGCGCGGATGGGTCCGCATGATCTCGATCTCCGCGGGACTGAGCGGGCCCTCCTTGATGAGTACGGAGTCGGGAATTCCAATTTTCCCGATGTCATGCATCGGGGCGGCGACCTCGATCACGTGCACCATGTCTCCGCCCAAACCGAGGTTCTGGGCAATGAGCCCGGAGTACCTGGCCATGCGCACGAGGTGATTGCCCGTCGACTTGTCGCGAAACTCGCCGGCCTTTGCCAACTTGGAAAGCGTTTCGAGCTCGCGCTCGTGGATCTCTGAAACGGACCGGTCGACCTGGTATTGCAACACGCGCGCCTGGTCGGACAGGACGATCTTGTGTCGCCGCAGCTCGAGCAGATTGGCGCAGCGTGCGCGAGTCTCGTGCTCGTCGAGCGGCTTGATCAGAAAATCGGTGGCACCCGCTTCCAACGCGTTGTAGCGGACCTGGCGGTCATCGACGACGGTGATGACAATCATCGGGATATCGACGCAATGTCCCAGACCACGGATCTGCTTTACGAGCTCGATGCCGTCGAATTCGGGCAGCTTGAAGTCAGTGAGAACCATGTCCACGCGATTCTGTCGCGCGTACTCCAGCGCCCGGCTCGGCGTGTCGAATAGCTCGAGGTTCAGCTTAGGGTCGATCTGGCGGACGATTTCCGCAATCAGCAGCCGGCTGCTGAACAGATCGTCGATGATGAGGACGGTATTGCGCTGGGCTCGTGCAAGGGCGAGCTCCGAGATGACGCCAGAATGGGGGGCGGAGCGAGACAGCAAGGCGGACATGGTTTCCCTTCCGGGTGATGCGGCATGCGGGATGCGCTATTGATGAAGCGTCAAAGCAATACTTATGCCGTATGCGGGACTAGGTCCAAGAAGACATTGCGGAAATCGCTGCTGCTGTCGGCGTCTGACCCATCGGACGTCGAGTCCCCGCGCTGCTCGGAGGCACGGCGACGGTTCGCATCAACACAAAGGGCCGGCTCGGTGTAACCGAGCCGGCCCATATATTGTGGTCGGGGCGAGAAGATTCGAACTTCCGACCCCCTGCACCCCATGCAGGTGCGCTACCAGGCTGCGCTACGCCCCGACGTGATCAGCGGATTATAGCCGGATCAGCTGTCATGACCCAGTAGCTGACGTATTTCCTCAAGTTCCTGCCGAATATCGACGGGATTCGCCGCATTTCCGTCCGTCCAGCGGGGACGCGGGTGCGTGTCGAGGCCGAGCGGACGAAGATCGCCGTCGCGCGCGACGGGCCATTCGGATTGTGTTGCTGCCGCGGCCGGTGCAGCGATATCGGACTCGAGCCGATGCCGCGCGCCATTGATGGTGAATCCCTGTTCGTACAGCAGATCGCGGATACGGCGAATCAGCAGCACTTCATGGTGCTGGTAGTAGCGTCGATTGCCGCGCCGCTTGACCGGCTTCAGCTGCGTGAACTCCTGCTCCCAATAGCGGAGCACGTGCGGCTTGACCGCACACAGATCACTTACCTCGCCGATGGTGAAATACCTCTTGGCGGGGATTGGTGGAAGTTCGGTCTTAGCTCGGCTGTGATCCGGCATGGTTGGCTGCTTCGACCATGGCCTTCAGCTTTTGGCTTGCGTGGAAGGTGACCACGCGGCGGGCGGTGATGGGGATTTCCTCGCCGGTCTTTGGATTCCGCCCGGGCCGCTGCGGCTTTTCACGTAGCTGGAAGTTGCCGAAGCCGGACAACTTGACACTGTCGCCGCGCTCCAGGGCGATCCGGATTTCCTCGAAGAAATGCTCGACCATGTCCTTCGCTTCGCGTTTGTTGAGGCCCAGCTGCTCGAAGAGCAAATCGGCCAATTCGGCTTTCGTGAGCGTCATCGCGGATCCTACTGGCGGAGCGTCGCACCGAAGCGGGAAGCAAGGACCTGGAGCAGCCCAGCTACCGTCGCGTCGATCTCGACGTCGGTCAAAGTACGTTCAGTATCCTGCATAAGCACCAGAATCGCAAGGCTTTTTTTGCCAGACTCAATTCCAGGGCCGCGGTAGACATCGAACAGTCTGATGGTGTCGACGTGGGCCGGCTTGGCGGTGTCGAGCGCGGTCAGGATTTCCTGCGCCGGGAGCGTGTCGGCGACAACCACCGCCAGGTCCCGGCGGACGACAGGCAGCCTGGATACCGCGCGAGCCGCCGGAAGCCCGCTGGTCAGCAGCGATGCGAGATCGAGCTCGAACAGGACCGGGGCGCGCGGCAACTCGAATTCCTTCACGATCCGCGGATGTAGTTCGCCGAGCCAGCCGACAGGCGTCCTGTCGACGAGCACGCTGGCGGCGCGTCCCGGATGGAGCAAGGCGTGCTCGGCGCGCACGGTCGTCAAGGTCTGCGGCGCGACCAGACCTTCGAGGTCGCCTTTGACGTCGAACAGGTCGATGGATCGGGCCGTGCATCCCCACTGCTCGGGTAACGCATCCCCGTAGGCGAGACCGCCCAGGCGCACCGGCTGGTCGTAGCCCTGGCCGGCGCGCCAGAAGCACCGGCCGGCCTCGAACACGCGAACGCGCTCGTGCTTCCGTGCGAGGTTGGTACGCAACACGTCGAGGAGTCCACCGGCAAGCGTCGTTCGCATCACGTCGAGATGGGCCGCGATCGGATTCTTGACGGCGATCGGCGCACTCCGGCGGTCGCGCTCGGGAAACAGCGTCGACTCCCAGGCTGAGCTCACAAAGCTGAAGGTGATCGCCTCCTGCCAGCCGCGGGCTGTGAGCCTTCGCTTGACCGCCATGGCGGGTCGCACGGCCTCGGTGTCCGGAACCATGGTCTGCATATGCCTGGAGGGCACCGCGGGAATGGCGTCGAAGCCGTGGAGGCGGGCAATCTCCTCGACGAAATCCTCTTCGATACCGAGATCGAAGCGGTAGGACGGCGGCGTGACCAGGAAATCCTCGCCGACGCGTTCGAACGAAAAGTCGAGGCGGTCGTAGAGGGAAGCGATCGTTGCCGCCGGAAGCGCAACGCCGAGAAGTCGCGCCACACGCGCGGTCCGGACGCGTATGGGCGCGCAAGTTGGGAGAGCGCCGTGGATGTCGGAAAGCGGCCCGGCCCGGCCCCCGCAGCAATCGAGAATCAGACGTGTGGCACGTTGCACAGCCCGGGCGCAGCCGGCGAAATCGACGCCGCGCTCAAATCGGTAACCGGCGTCGCTGACGAAGCCGAGGCGACGCGACTTCCCCTGGATGACCGCAGGATTCCAGAACGCGCCTTCGAGGAAAACGGTCGTCGTCGTGTCGCTGATCCCCGAGTGCACGCCGCCCATGATGCCGGCGAGCCCCAGCGGCTTCTGCGCGTCGGCGACCAGCAGCAGGTCCGGCTCGAGGTCGAGTACCTGCTCGTTGAGGAGCGTGAGCTTCTCTCCGGTGCGCGCGAACCGCACGACGATCGGACCGTCCAGCAGACGGTCGTCGTACGCGTGCAGCGGCTGACCCAGCTCGAGCATCACGTAGTTGGTGATGTCGACGACAGCCGAGATCGAACGGATCCCGGAGCGCTCGAGGCGTTGCTTCATCCAGGCCGGTGTGGGTGCCTTGGCATCGATCGCTTCGATGATGCGCGAAACGAAACGGGGGCACGCGTCGGCGTCCTCGACGTGGACCGCTCGGTCTGCGCGGCTCTCCACCGGGGCCGGCAGATCAACGACGGGCACCAGCCGCGCGCGGGTCATGGCGGCGACGTCACGTGCGATACCGAGGATCGACAGGCAGTCCGCGCGATTGGGCGTGATCTTGAGCGTGATCAGCGAATCGTCGAGCCCGAGCGTGGCGCGCACGTCGGCTCCGACAACGGCATCTTCGGGGAGCGCGAGCAGTCCTGACGCGTCGGCGTCGATTCCGAGTTCGCTCGCTGAGCAGAGCATGCCCTGCGATTCAACGCCGCGCATTGTTGCCCGGGCGATGCGGTGTCCGCCCGGCAGCTGCGCATCGACGGTGGCGCACGGAACCTTCATCCCGGCGGCAGTGTTGGGCGCGCCGCAAACGATGCGCAGGCGTTCGGCCGCGCCAATGTTCACGAGGCACACGCGCAGGCGGTCGGCGTTGGGATGGGGATCGACCTGGTCGATCTGTGCCACGACCACGCCGGAGAAGGGCGGGGCGGCAGAATCCACGGACTCGACTTCGAGCCCGGACATAGTCAGCCGGTCGCACAGGCCCGCGGTGTCGAGCGCCGGATCGACCATCGTGCGCAGCCAGCGTTCGGAGAATTTCATCGGGAGTCCTCAGCGCCCGCACGGCCGCCCGAAGGGCGCTGAGCGCCCCCTCGGGGGGGAGCAACCACAAGGCCGAAGGCCGCAGGACAGCCGAAGGCTGGTCCCGCGGAGCGGGATGCGGCGCAGCCGCACAATGTGAGCATCGGGGGCAATATCCGCTAAGCGAACTGGCGCAGAAAGCGCAGGTCGTTCTCGTAAAACAGGCGTATATCGTTGACGCCGTAGCGCAGCATCGCCAGCCGGTCGGGCCCCATCCCGAAGGCGAAGCCCTGGTGCTTTTCCGGATCGATGTTGACGGCCCTGAGCACGTTCGGGTGGACCTGGCCCGCGCCGGCAATCTCCAGCCAGCCATCGCCGAAGCTCATGTCGATCTCCGCCGACGGCTCGGTGAACGGAAAGAAGGAAGGGCGGAAGCGTACCTTGAGATCGTCACGCTCGAAGAAGTTGCGCAGGAAATCGGTTAACACGCCCTTGAGATCGGCGAACGAGACGTTTTCGTCAATCCACAGGCCTTCGACCTGATGAAACATCGGCGAATGCGTGGCGTCGCTGTCGACGCGATACACGCGCCCCGGCACGATGATCTTGATCGGCGGCGAATGCGTTTCCATGTAGTGCACCTGCACCGGCGACGTGTGCGTGCGCAACACGTAACCGCCTTCGACGTAGAACGTGTCGTGCATCGACCGCGCCGGATGATTCTCCGGCATGTTGAGCGCCGTGAAATTGTGGAAGTCGTCCTCGATTTCCGGGCCGTCGGCCACTTCGAATCCGAGCGAGTGGAACAGCGATTCGATGCGCTCCAGCGTACGCGTGACGGGATGCAGGGTGCCCGGCTCGACGCCGCGCCCCGGCAGCGACACGTCGAGAGCGTCGGCGGTGAGCTGTGCCGCGAGCCGCGAATCCGCGAGCGCTTCGCGCCGCGCGACGAGCGCCGCTTCAATCGCCGCCTTCGCCTCGTTGATGCGCGCGCCTGCCGCCGGCCGCTCGGTCGCGGCAAGCTTGCCGAGGGCCTTCAACTGCTCCGTCAGCGCACCGGCCCTGCCGAGATACCTGGCTTTGGTGTTCTCCAGCGCAGCGGGATCGGCGCACGCTGCGAATTCGGCCAGCGCGGCGGCGACGATGCGATCGAGTTGGTCCATCGGATGTCCGCTTTCCGTCAGTCGTGGGTGCCTCGTCCGGCACATGATCGCAGCGCAAAAAAAGGGAGGCGCTCTGCCTCCCTCTTTTCTGCGGTGCTCGATCAGGCCAGAGAGGCTTTGGCCTGCTCCGCGATCTTGGCAAAAGCAACCTTGTCATGCACAGCGAGATCCGCGAGCACCTTGCGGTCGACTTCGATCGACGCCTTCTTCAAGCCGTTCATGAACACGCTGTAGCTCATGCCTAGCTCCCGCACTGCGGCGTTGATCCGGGCGATCCACAGCGCGCGAAAATCGCGCTTCTTCAGCCGGCGGTCGCGATACGCGTACTGGCCGGCCTTCATCACCGCTTCCTTGGCGATGCGATAGACGGCGTTGCGCCGGCCGCGGAATCCCTTGGCCTGTGCCAGGACCTTCTTGTGCCGCGCCTTGGCGGTCACCCCACGCTTGACTCTTGGCATGGCCGGTCCCCTTACGCGTACGGCAGCATGGCCTTGACCGAATCCGCATTGGTGCTGTGGATGCCGGTCGTGCCGCGCAAGTGCCGCTTGTTCTTGGTCGTCTTCTTGGTGAGGATGTGGCGCTTGAACGCCATGGCGCGCTTCACGCTGCCACTTCCCCGGACGCGGAAGCGCTTCTTCGCGCTGCTCTTCGTCTTCATCTTGGGCATGACTTCTTCCCTTATTTGCTGCCCACGGCGGTGCTCTCCGGCGGAGAGACTTGTTTACCGGCTTCGGGCTTCGTCGGGTGATGAACCTTCGGTGCCACCTTCTTCGGGGCGAGCAGCATCACCATCTGCCGTCCCTCCATTCGCGGCCACGATTCGACCACGCAGTGCGGCTCGAGGTCGCTTCGTATCCGTTCCAGCAACCGCACCCCGAATTCCTGGTGCGCCATCTCGCGGCCGCGAAAACGCAGTGTGATCTTCGCCTTGTCACCTTCGCCCAGAAAACGAATCAGATTCCGGAGCTTGATCTGGTAGTCGCCTTCGTCCGTGCCGGGACGGAATTTGACCTCCTTGACCTGGATCTGCTTCAGCTTGAGCCGCGCCTCGTGCTGCTTCTTGGCCTCACGGTACTTGAACTTTCCGTAGTCCATGATGCGGCAAACCGGGGGCTTGGCCGTCGGCGCGATCTCGACAAGATCGAGCTCCGCCGCCTCGGCCTTGGCCACGGCCTCCGCCAACGGGACGATGCCAAGCTGCTCGCCTTCTTCACCTACCAAGCGGATTTCGGGGGCATTGATCTCGCCGTTGATCCGCTGTGCTCTGTCCTGGGCTATCGCGCATTCTCCAAGTGAACAAAAGAGAGACCGTGCCCCCCACGTCGCATCACGCTAATGACGCGCCGCAACCTCCTTGCGGAGGCGCGCGAGCAAGGCATCCACGGGCATGGCCCCCAGATCCTCGCCGCCGCGGGTTCGCACGGCCACCTGCAAAGCCTGCGTTTCCTTGTCGCCGACGATCAACTGATACGGCAACTTCTGCAGGCTATGTTCTCGAATCTTATAGGTTATCTTCTCGTTACGCAAATCCGCCCCGACCCGGATGCCGGCGGCCCTGAGCCGTGCCTCGACGTCCCGGGCATAGCTGGCCTGCCGGTCGGTGATGTTGAGCACGACTGCCTGGACAGGAGCCAGCCAGAGGGGGAGGGCTCCGGCGAAGTTCTCGATCAGGATCCCGATGAACCGCTCCAACGAGCCAACGATCGCCCGGTGGAGCATCACAGGGACCTTGCGGGTGTCGTCCTGGTCCACGTACTCGGCCTTGAGCCGCCCGGGCATCTGGAAATCGACCTGCATGGTGCCGCATTGCCATGACCGGCCGATCGAGTCCTTGAGGTGATATTCGATCTTGGGGCCGTAAAATGCACCCTCGCCGGGGAGTTCGGTCCATTCGGCCCCGCAGGCTTTAAGGGCGCCGCGGAGGGCGGCTTCCGCCCGGTCCCACTGCTCGTCGGTGCCGAGCCGCATGGCGGGTCGCAACGCGATCTTGATCACCACATCGGCAAAGCCGAAATCGCGATAAACCGCGAGCGCCAGAGTGTTGAACGCGACCACTTCCGGCTGGATCTGCGCGTCGGTGCAGAAAATATGTCCATCGTCCTGCGTGAATCCGCGCACCCGCATGATGCCGTGCAGGGCGCCGGACGGCTCGTTGCGATGGCACGCGCCGAACTCGCCATAGCGCAGCGGCAGGTCCCGGTAGCTGCGAAGGTCCGACTTGAAGACTTCGATGTGGCCAGGGCAATTCATGGGTTTGACCGCGTAGTCGCGCTTCTCCGACTCGGTCGTAAACATGTTCTCCTTGAAGTTTTCCCAATGCCCGGACTTCTCCCAGAGCGAGCGGTCGAGGATCTGCGGGCACCGGACCTCCTGGTAACCGTTGTCCTGGTAGACACGCCGCATGTACTGCTCGACCTGTTGCCAGATCGACCAGCCTTTGGGATGCCAGAACACCATCCCCGGCGCCTCGTCCTGCAGGTGGAAGAGGTCGAGTTGCCGGCCAAGCCGGCGATGGTCGCGCTTTTCGGCTTCCTCGATGCGGACGAGATAGGCGTCGAGGTCCTCCTTCTTTGCCCATGCCGTGCCGTAGATCCTCTGCAGCATTTCGTTCCGCGAGTCGCCGCGCCAGTACGCGCCGGCGACCTTCATCAGCTTGAAGACCTTCAGCTTGCCGGTCGACGGCACGTGCGGCCCGCGGCACAGGTCGGTAAACGCCCCTTCCGAGTACAGCGAGATTTCCTGCTCCGCCGGGATCGAGGCGATGATTTCGGCCTTATAGTGCTCGCCTTGAGCCTTGAAGTGCGCGACGGCAGCGTCGCGCGACATCAGCTTGCGCTCGACAGGTTCGTCCCGCTTCGCGATCTCCGCCATCTTCTTCTCGATGGCGGCGAGATCCTCCGGCGTGAAGGGGCGCTGGTACGAGAAGTCGTAGTAGAAGCCGTCCTCGATCACCGGCCCGATCGTCACCTGCGCCTCGGGAAACAGTTCCTTCACGGCATAGGCGAGCAGGTGCGCGGTCGAATGACGCAGGACCTCCAGGCCGGCGGCGTCCTTGTCGGTAACGATGGCCAGGGCGCAATCGCGATCGATCCGGTGCGACGTGTCGACGAGCTTGCCGTCCACGGTGCCTGCAAGGGCGGCTTTGGCGAGGCCCGGACCGATCGCGGCGGCGACCTCGGCGACGGAGACAGGCGCGTCGAACATCCTGACAGCGCCGTCGGGGAGCGTGATTTTCGGCATGGCGGACTCCAGAAAAAAAAGTGCGGACGAGCCGCACTTTTTCGGACACAGACGACGTGCGAACTCGCGTGCTCTAAAAGGATTCCCTGCGCGTTCGCGGTGTCATAACCATGCCTTTCCCTGATACGTTGCGTTGCGGTGAAGCGTGGACCAATGGTAGGCGCGATTGGACTCGAACCAACGACCCCCACCATGTCAAGGTGGTGCTCTAACCAGCTGAGCTACGCGCCTGCAAGTGGCGAATTATAGCGGAATCGGCACGTCGCTCCAAGCGCAGCAGTGCCTGCCGGTCCACTGCCGAGAATGGGCGGTCACGCAGGGAATCCGGCGCGATGGGCGCTTGCCGCCGCATCAACGCCGGAGCGCCAGCCAAAGCACCCCAAGCAGGATCGGCTGGTGGACCATGTAGACCGCGAGGCTGTGGCGCCCGAGCCAACGCAGCCAGCCGGGCGCAGCGGCGATAGGCGCGAGTGCGCTGAACGCATCCCGTGCGAGCCCGTGTCCCAGCGCGATACCGAGAAAGGCGAAGCCCGCCCAGGGCGCGAGCGGGACGAAGTCCTCGGTCGCGGGCTTGACCGTAACGAATCCTATCCATGACAGCGGGCGCGCGTCGAACACCGGGTCCGACCAGCCGAAGCCGGCAGCAATGACAACGCCGCCGATGACGAGCGCGGCTCGGGGCCGGCGCACGAGGGGCCGGGCGAGGACCGAAGCGACGGCAATGCCGTGGAGGATGCCGAAGTAGATGAACGAACGCGGGAACACGATCCAACTGGCGGCGCTCGCCGCAAGCGCGCAGGCAGCGATGACGCCGATTCGGCGCCAGAAACGTGCGGGCGCGACGCCGGCGCGATCGGCAAGAACGAGGCTGATGCCGACAAGCGTCATGAACGAAGCCACAATCAGCGCGCGAAAGCCAAGCCAGAACGGATCGTGCTCGAAATCGGCGGCGATGACGCGGTAGAAGCGCAGATCGAACGCAAAGTGATAGACGAACATCAGGCAGAGCGCGCCCCCACGCAGCCCGTCGACACCCCCGAAGCGCGGACTAGAGGCAGGCATCGCGGGCGCGTTGGCGTTCCTGGCTTTCGATGCTCGGGGCGGCGCCTGGCGCCGATGGCGACTCATCGCAGCGGTCCGCGCCAAGCGATGCGCCATCCGTTGCCATCGGCAGTCCCGATGGCGGACAGTGTTCGCTCCACGTCCGCGAGGCCGGGGCGACGCGGCGCCACGTGCAACACAAGCTGCACGCTGTCGTGCGCGCGTATGGCCCACTCGCCGCGAAGCGCCAGATCGCCTCCATCATTGGTGACCGGACCGGAGAGCGAATTGCCATTGGCCGTCACCAGTGCCCGCACATCTCCCAGATCCAGCGGTGCAGCGCCGCCGGTGAAGGCGACGCGGGCGGCGCGCCAGAGGACGCGCGCTTCGCCACGACCCGCCTCCGGCGTCCACACGATGGCGTCGGCCTTCAGGCTGATCTCGCCAGCCGCAGATTCGACGCCAAAGCGGCTCAGCGTCGCGCTGAAGATCTGCGCGGGCAGGGTGACGTCGACGTCATGAAACGCAAGAGCGTCTGCACCGGCTTCGATTGTCGCGCGGGGTGTTGCCGCGCCGGTGCCCGACGTCAGCCGGACACGCAACACCCCGCGCAGCAGGGGCCAGCATTCGACTCGCCAGGCAACCGGTATGCGCGTTGCCGTGGCGACAAGGCTCCCGCGCCCGTTCCATACGGTACCGGCAATCGCCGCGAGTCGCACCGTGCCACCGGTCGCATCGGCGATGCGCGTTTCGATCAGCGCCGCGGGCGCAAGCCAGGCGGCCGCGATCGCGACGGCAAGCGCGAGCATCGCGAACAGGACAACCGCGCGCCGTCCGCGGACCATTGCCAGCGCGCTCAACGGGCGAGCGTGAAGTCCGCGCGCACCATGCCGGGCTCGACCCGTGCCGTCAGCGTCGCCTCCACGGCGCGCAGGCCGGCATCGCGCTGCAGCGTTTCCAGAGCGCCGACCAGAGCATCGTAGCCGATTGCCGAGAACACGACGTGGGCACGTCCGTCCCGCGACTCGAGCTGCGTCACAGCGGCCCGCAGATTCTGCTGCACGAGGATGCGCTCAATGACGGCAGGCACGTCGGCAGGAACCTCCTTGGGCGGCATGCGGGCCAGCCCGGCGATCTCCTTGACCATGCGGCGCGCATCGGCGAGCGTGGCGGTCGTACCGGCCTGCGCGATCCGCAGCGCCGCCATGTCCCGCGTCATCGGCTGCCAAAGTGCCGCCCAGAGGGCGACGATCCCGACGAGCAGCAGGATTGCCGCCATGATGCGCCGTTCGGTGCGCGACTTGGTCGCCAGCCAGCTCGCCACGGGCGCCGGCACACGGATCGAGCCGAAGGTGGTTGACATTACGGTGCGCCGAACCGGACGCGCGTCCCGGTGGTCGATGAAGCGACCAGCGCGGGCACGTCGGCCGCCCGCAATCGGGCGTCGAGATCGGCGATCGTCGCTGCATCCGGGCGAACGAGGTCGAGCGTCCAATGCCCGTCCGCATATGTGGCACTCCTCACGGCACCGGCGGGCAAGGCGGCCAATGCCGGTGCCGCGTGGGCGAGGAGTGGCAGCGCATCATCGGGCGCCGGAAGGCCCTGCGCGTGCCGCAATGTCGCATACCGGCGTGCAATCGCGGCGCGAGCAGCCACCGGGGAAGCCGCAGCGTCCTGCGGGACGCCGGCTTCGGCGGCAACGGCGATCCATTCGCGCTCCGCGCGCCATGCTCCGTATCGCAGTGACGCCCATTCGCCGACGGTGGCTACGACATGAATGAAGAGCGCGGCGGCAGCAAGCGCGAGCGCGGGAGCAAAGAGTCGCGCCAGGTCCGTGCGCGACGCTGCCGGAGCGAGCGGGGACGCCGGCAGCAGATCGATGGCGTCCGCAAACGCTGCGGGCGGCGCCGCTTCCCAGCGCCAGGGACTGCCCGGCTGGAAGTCGATGTCGGTTTCCCGATGCCAGCGCGAGAGCGACGATGCGGCAATAGGCGCATCGACACGGATGCATGAAGGCGCCGATCCGCTGCGCCGGGCCTGTGCCAGTGCCAGCGTCAGCTCGGACGGCAGGCCGCCGTCAGGCGGTGGCGCGTCGACCGGAAAAGTGCTGCCGTCGGCGCGGCAGACAAACCCCGCGGCGCCCGAGTCACGCGCGCACCAGATCCAGTTCGCGGCTGGAAGCGCAAGCTCCGGCTCGGCGAGGATCCGCGCGGCCTCAACGTTGCTTCCGGCGATACTGGCCAGTAGGGATCGCGAGGCAACCACCACGCGAATGCCGCCATCCCGTGCCTGCGCCGAGACCGCGATGTGATGCGTCCCGTCGGGCCCGGCCAGTTGGTCTTCGAGCGCAAAGCGCGCGGCATCGGCGACGCGCGAAGAGGGCAGCGGCGGCAGCGTGATGCGCGCCACTCGCACTTGGGCCGAGGCGAGCACGACCTCGACCGTATCCGCCTTTGGCCGGGCGTCCGGAAAGTCGTGCCCCATGCGCACGCATTGTCCGGCGGCATCGAACAGCGCCCAGGCCTCCGCGCGATCCGCTGCCGGCGCCGCGGTGAGCAGAATGCGCAGCACCGTCATGCGGGAAGACCGAAGAGCGCGGGCATCGCCGTAGTTTACTCGACCCGTGCACTCATTCGACGACCTGCCAGACGATCGCGGGCTTGCCTCCGCCGCCGCGGCGCAGGAGGGCGCGGGCATGCGACCGTGTGGCGCCCTGGCGCGCTTCGATGGTCACGTAGAAGTAGCTGCTTTTCACCGATAGCGCGACATCGCTAGCGAGCGTTGCGCCTTCCGGCAGTCGCGCCCGGAACTCGGCGATGGTGGTGAAAGGCTTGCGGACCCGGTCGGCAAGGAGCGCCTCGAGGCTCTCCCCGCCCGCGTTGCCGACGATGGCGGCGAGCACTTCGCGCGGCGCCGTGTTGACATTGACAGGCGTGCCCGCGGGAAGCGCCGAAAGGTAGGGGAGGACGGCGGTCAGCATCCGCGTAGTCACACCCTTGACGGTCCCCAATTCGGCGACGCGAAGGACTGGCGCATTGGCGGCAAGGCGTGGCACGGGTTGGGCCAGGTAGAACGCATCCTCGCCGCCAGATTCTTCGGCCACGCCGTCAGCGTCGATCCAGTCGGCCATCGCGGCTAGCATGGTCGGCGGCATGCCCCTTTGTGCAATCAGTCTCCCGAGCCGCGCGCGTTCCTGTTCCGCCGAGGCGTCGGTTGCGCCCAGGGCGTTGATGTTGAGCCGGCCCTGCGCATCGACGATCGTGCCGCGGATCTCGCCGTTCTCCAGCGGAATGGACGGCAGCGTCAGTGCCCACGGCTCGCCCAGGTGATCGATCTCGGAGCGGCGGGCATCGTCGTCGACGATCTGCGATGTCCACAGCACGCCCGCCATGGCCAGCGCTTGTGCCTGCACCTGATCACGGCGGTGCTCGACCGTCCGTAGCCAGCGCTGCTGGTCGGCGAACACGGTCGCGGCGATGGCGGCGGCGAGCGCGGCGATCAACATCGCCAGAACGATCGCCGCGCCGCGCATCCGGCTCATCGCAAGGCCAGCCATCGCTCGATGACCGCGCCGCCTGCAAGGGTCAGCTCGACCCGGATCGCGCGCGGGATGGGGGGGTCGCCCAGCGCCGGCCAGCGTTCGCGCCATGTGCCGCGCGCATCGAGATAGGCGACGCGGAACGCCGCGACGTCGCCGATCAGCGCATAGGCTTCGGGCTCGACCGCCGATGGCTGATCGAGGAACGGCCAATAGAGCACCTCGACGGCGCCGTTGCGCAGACGGTAACCGATGCGTTGTCCGGCGCTCCCCGGTTCGGCCGCGAATTCCGGCCCCGCGCGGGAGAAGCGCAGGGTCGCATCGCCGGCTGTGTCGACGCCGCCAACCCACGCAGCGTCCGAGCCGCGACCGGTTCGAACGTCGCGCGGGAGCGCGGCGCGCGCGTCGGCCTCGAGCCGCGCGAAGAGCGCGTCGAGCGCTCCCCAGTGGGCGGCTTCCGCAGCAAGCTTGGCCTCGCTCTCGGTGAGCGCGGCGAGCGCGCGGTAACCGAGCACGCTGACGAGACCGAGGATCCCGAGCGCGATCAGCAGCTCGATCAGCGTGAAGCCGGCGCGACGTCGCTTCATCGCGGCGGCGGCTGCCCGAGATAGCCCGCAAGACGGGCGAGCACGTAATCCGGCTCCCCGGGATCGGCGACGACGACCTCGATCTTGCGGAACGCCGGGTTGGGTGTTTCGGTGACAGACTCGCGCCACACGAAGCCGCTGCCCGCCTGCCGAGCGTCGCCGCCACGCCGGCCGGGTGCGGGCCAGGTCGGTTCCAGCTGCGCCGCGGCAAGGCGGTTCTGCGCGACCCACAGCGCCAAAGTGCGCTGCTTCAGCAGCGTGGCCCCGTCGGCCGCTTGCGCAACCGCGCGCATTCCGGCCGCCAGCGCGACAGCAAGCACGGCGAGCGCGACGAGAATTTCGACTAGCGTGAAGCCGCGCGCGCCGCGACCTGCACGCGGTTCAGCGGGTCGCCGGCGACGATCTGGGACCATGCGGGGGAGGCGAGTTCGAGCGCGTAAGGCTCGTTGCGCCCGCTGGGGCGAAACGGAAGAATCGCATCTTCGGCAACGGGAGCCCCGGCGTAGGACGCGAGCCTGATCGTGAACGCCGACGGCAGCGCGTGCGGTGCAAGAACGTCGTCATCGTCGACCGTGCTCCACCGCCCGTCCTCGCCGCGGCGCCAGAATCGGTAGGCGGTGCCGTCCGCCGAGACGCCCAGCAGCTCACTGCTCCACTGCGCCAGCGCGGCCGCATGCTCGAGCGCCCCAGCCAGGCGATGGGCCTCGCGCTCGGCGCTGCGGCGCTCGTCGCTGCCGAGATTGGCGATGACGATGCCGGAGGCGACTCCGATGACGACCACGACAATCAGGACCTCGAGCAGCGTGAACCCTCCGGCCTCTCGCCTTGGCATCAGTGCCCGGCCGGCCGCCCGAAGGGCACTGTACGCCCCCGCGGGGGGCAGCGAACGCAGTGAGCGTGGGGGCCGTTCATTCGCCCGCCCGGCCGCCCGAAGGGCACTGTACGCCCCCGCGGGGGGCAGCGAACGCAGTGAGCGTGGGGGCCGTTCATCAGAGATCCCACGATCCGACATCGGCATCGATGCCGGTGCCGCCCGGCTGGCCGTCCGCGCCAAAGCTGAAGACGTCGATCTCGGCGTGCAGGCCGGGATTGAGATACTGGTAGGGTTGTCCCCAGGGATCCTTTGGCAGGCGATCGAGGTAGCCGTTGGGCTTCCAGTTGGGCGCCGGCGGGGGCAATGCCGGGCGCGCGGTCAGTGCGACGAGCCCCTGGTCCCCGGTTGGGTAGCGCTGATTGTCGAGGCGATAGAGCTTGAGCGCGGCGAGGAGCGCCGCGATGTCGCTCCTCGCGGCGACGACCCGCGCCTCGTCCGGTCGCTCGAGTACGCGCGGGACTACGAGCGCCGCAAGAATGCCGAGTATCACGATGACGACCAGCACCTCGATCAGCGTGAAGCCGGAATTGAACCTGTGGCGCCTCGAACCAGCGATCATGCGGCGATTATAATCCGCCGGTCCGTTGTGCCCCGTCGCCGGACATCCGCTTCCTTCACCCATGTCCCGAATGCTCCGCCTCCATTTCCGCGTTGCGGCTGTGCTCGCCGTCGCGGCAGCCGCCGTTGTCGGCGCGATCGGCTGGTGGATCCACCAGCCATTGCCGCTGCCGACTTCGCCGTTCGCCTTCAACGTGAAACCCGGTGCGAGTCTCCGGTCGGTCGCAAGCGAGCTTGCGGCCACCGGAGTGCTGCCGATCGTGTTCCCGCTCGTGGTGCTTGCCCGCTATAAAGGGGTCGACCGGTCGATCAAGGCGGGGAACTACGAGATCGCCTCGGGCATCACGTTGCCGGAACTGCTCGACAAGCTCACGCAGGGCGACGTCACGCAGACGGCGCAGACCGTCATCGAAGGCAGCACCTTCGCCGAGCTCGCCGCCGCGCTCAACTCGAATCCTGCCATCGTGAAGACCGTGCTCGACCTGCCCGAAGCGGAGCTCGCGCGTCGGGTGGGACTGGGGGGGGCGAGCGTCGAAGGCTGGTTTTTCCCCGATACCTATTTCTTTGCCGCCGGCTCGCCCGATCTCGCGCTGCTCGTGCGCGCCCATCGCCTCATGCGGCAGCGGCTCGACGCGGTGTGGGCGCGACGTGCTCCGGACACGCCGCTCAAGGATCCTTATGCGGCGCTGATCCTGGCATCCATCGTCGAGAAGGAGACGGCGCGTGCCGCGGACCGCCCGCTGATCGCCTCGGTATTCGTCAACCGGCTGCGGATCGGCATGCCGCTGCAATCCGATCCCACGGTGATCTACGGTCTAGGCGCGAAGTTCGACGGCAATCTGCGCGGACGCGATCTCGAGACGGATACGGCGTACAACACCTACACCCGCGGCGGATTGCCCCCCACTCCGATCGCCCTGCCCGGGCAGGCTTCGCTCGACGCCGTGGTCAATCCGCCACCGACCCGGTACCTCTATTTCGTCGCGCGCGGCGATGGTACCAGCGAATTTTCGGCGAACCTCCCCGATCACAATCGCGCCGTGGCAAGATTCCAGTCCGGGCGACGTTGACCGAGCGTGGCTGCCTAACGTTGTTGTGATCGTTCTCGACACTTTGTTGCACTCTCTCATGACTTCGCGAACTGGCCGTTTCATCACCCTCGAAGGCATCGACGGCGCCGGCAAGAGCACCCATGGCGCCTGGCTTGCCGCGCGCATCGGCGCATGCGGCCGCGTTGTCGTCGCCACGCGCGAGCCCGGCGGCACGGTCCTCGGAGAAAAACTGCGCGCGCTGCTGCTGCACGAGTCGATGACCCGCGACAGCGAGGCGCTGCTGATGTTCGCGGCGCGGCGCGAGCATCTCGAACTGGTGATCCGGCCGGCGCTCGCCCAGGGTATCTGGGTGCTCTGCGACCGCTTCACCGACGCGACGTACGCCTACCAGGGCGGTGGTCACGGCGTCCCGCTCGCCCGTATTCGCGAGCTCGAGCAGTGGATTCACGGGGACTGCCAGCCCGACGTCACGTTCCTGTTCGACGTGCCGACCGGCGTTTCGCGCGGACGCCTCGACGCGGCTCTGCGCGAAGGTCGCGCTCTCGACAGGTTCGAACGCGAAGAGAGCACTTTTTTCGCGCGCGTGCGCGACGCCTATCTGGAGCGTGCCACCACCGAGCCCAGCCGGTTCCGGATCGTCGACAGCACGCAGCCGCTGGCGGCGGTGCGTGCCGAGCTGGACACGCATCTGGCGGCGCTGGGACTGGAAGAGTGACGAGCGAGCGCTCCGCGGAGCCGGC
The DNA here is from genome assembly GCA_963823215.1 of uncultured beta proteobacterium. Lineage (GTDB taxonomy): Bacteria > Pseudomonadota > Gammaproteobacteria > Burkholderiales > Casimicrobiaceae > CAIWHR01. Next base: position 299,724 of record CAWGKT010000001.1, on the reverse strand, counting down.
GCGACTGCCCTGGCGACCGCTGTTGCCCTGGCAGCTCGATGCGGCCCGCGCGGCGCTGGCGCGGCGCGCGAGCTGGCCGCACGCGTTGCTCGTGCATGGACCGCGCGGCATCGGCAAGCACGCGCTGGCGCTCAATTTTGCCCAGGCGCTGTTGTGCGAGGCGCCACGCGCGGACGCTCTTGCCTGCGGCGAGTGCGCCGGCTGCCGCTACGCGATCGCGGGCCAGCACCCCGACTTCATGCGCCTCGAGCTTCTGCTCATCGATCCGGACGAGGGGACCCTCGCGGCAGCGGAGACGATCGGCATCGACCGGGTGCGCGCGCTCACGGAGGTCGTGCACCTGACGAGTCATCGCCAGCGGGCCAAGGTTGCGGTCATTGCGCCGGCCGAGCGGATGAACGCGGCGGCGGCGAACGCGCTGCTAAAGACGCTCGAAGAGCCGCCGCCGGGGACCTACCTGATCCTGGTCTCGGACCAGCCGGGGCGCGTGCCCGCGACCATTCTTTCGCGCTGTCGCAAGCTTGCTGCGCCGTTGCCCACGCCGGCCGCGGCGCGCGCATGGCTCGCGGCGCAGGGCGTATTGGCGCCCGATCTGGCGCTCGCGCAGGCGGCGGGGGCGCCGATCGACGCGCTCGCGCGTGCAGATCCAAACGCGCAGGCCGAGCGCCGCTTTTGGCTCGCCGCGCTCGGGCAGCCGGAGCGCCTTTCGGTACCCGCGCTGGCGGCGCGAATCGATGCCGGAGGCAAGGACGAGCGCCGTGCGCGACTCGCCCATGCGCTGGATTGGTTGATTGCCTGGACCGCGGATCTGGCGCGCATCGCGGCTGGCGATGCGGCGCGACAGAACCCCGACGCGACCGCCCCGCTCGAGCGTCTGGCCGTGCGGGTGGCGCCGATCGCGTTGTTTCGCTATCATCGGTCCCTTCTGCGCCAGCGAGCGATGCTGGCCCACCCGCTGCAACCGCGCCTCGTCGCGGAGGCGGTGCTTCTGGACTACCGGGCTCTGTTCTGACCATGGCGGAAAACAAGACGATCAGCACGCTGCCTGGCGCAGCGGCGGCAGGTGCGCGCCCCGGAGTGCTATCGCTCAACATCCGCGAGCGTGCCGCGCTCTATGCCGCGTATATGCCGTTTCTGAAAGGCGGCGGCATCTTCATTCCGACATCGCGGCAGTACCAGCTCGGCGAGGAAGTCTTCATGCTGCTGTCCCTGATGGACGACCCGAATCGCATCGCCGTCCAGGGCAAGGTCGTCTGGATCACGCCCGAGGGGGTCCAGGGCAACCGGACGCAGGGCATCGGGGTCCAGTTCACGCAGGACGACACCGGCGCCAATGCGCGGGCGACGATCGAGCAGATCCTGGGCGAGACGCTGGCCTCGGTCCGGCCGACGCACACGATGTAGGGACCTCTCGCGGTTGCGAACATGGGTTGAGCCGGGCCCGATGTCCGCGCGCCATGCCCATGGCGCTGGATGCCGCCCTCGCCAGCCAGCCGATGTACGTCGACTCTCATTGCCATCTCGATTTCCCCGAGTTCGCGGCGGATTTGCCGGCGCTGCTCGAGGCGATGGCCGCGGCGCGGGTCACCCATGCGCTGTGCATCGCGGTGAACCTGCCGGACTGGCCCGCGGTGCACGCGCTGGCCATGGCGCATCCGAACCTGTACGCGAGTGTCGGCGTGCATCCGGACTCGGAAGGCACGCCGGAGCCCACGGTCGAGGGACTGGTCGCGCTCGCAGCGCAGCCCAAGGTGGTGGCGATCGGCGAGACCGGACTCGACTACTACCGCCTCCAGGGTGACCTTGGCTGGCAGCGCGAGCGGTTCCGCATTCACATCCGCGCGGCGCGCATCGCCGGCCGGCCGCTCGTCGTGCACACGCGGGCCGCCGCTGCCGACACGCTGTCGATCATGCGCGACGAGCGCGCGTGCGATGCCGGAGGCGTGATGCACTGCTTCACCGAATCGCAGGAGGTTGCCCGCGCCGCGCTCGACCTCGGCTTCCATATTTCGTTTTCCGGCATCGTCACGTTCCGGAACGCGCATGAACTGAAGGATGTCGCACGGAACGTTCCGCTCGACCGGTTGCTGATCGAGACCGATTCGCCCTATCTCGCGCCGGTCCCGTTCCGGGGCAAGCGCAACCAGCCCGCGTACGTGCCGCACGTCGCGGCCGAGATCGCGCGCCTGCGTGGGGTGCCGCCCGAAGATATCGCCCGGGCGACAACGTCGAATTTTTTCCGATTGTTCGGGATCGAAGCCACGGAGGCACACCATGTCAATTGAAACCCGCCGGCAGCGGCGCATCGCGCTGGTGGGCTTGCTCGCCGTCGCGATCAGCATGTTCACGACTGGCGCCCGCGCACAGTTGCTGCCGGCGGACTTCGCGGTGGCCGTGGCCAATGATCGAGTGCCGGAAGTCAAGCGCCTGCTCGCGGCGGGAGCGGATCCGGATACCGTTGACCGAAACGGCGACCCGGTGATCGTGATCGCCGCGCGCGCCGGCAATGCCGCGACCGTGGACGTCCTCCTCGCCGCGCGCGCGAATGTCAACGCGCGCACCGGATTCGGTGATACCGCATTGATGGTGGCGTCGCTGGGCGGCCGCGGTGAACTGGTTCGCAAACTCCGGGCAGCGGGCGCCGACGTGAATCAGAAAGGATGGACGGCGCTGATCTACGCGGCGACCGGCGGCCATGACGAGATCGTCCGCTATCTGCTTGCCGAGGGGGCGGACATCGATGCCGCCGCGCCGAACGGCACCACGGCGCTGATGATGGCAGTGCGGGAGGGACGGTCGTCGACACTGGATCTGCTGCTTGCGCGCGGCGCGGACGTCAATCGTCGCAACGACACCGGCGCCAGCGCGCTCGACTGGGCGCGGCGTGGCAAGGAACCGACGATGGTCGGCCGGCTGCAGCGCGCCGGAGCGCGCTAAAACGCGACCTGGGGTAACCCGTCAGGGCTGCGGTTCGGCTTCGGAAACCGCCACCGGCGTGGCCATGGCCTCGCCGACGAACGAAGGGATGAGGTCGAGTGTGACGCCGGCCATTCTGCGGGCGCCGTTGAACCGTTGCTGCCAGAAACCCGAATCGAAGGTCGCGATCTCGACCTCACGCCCGCGGCGCGGCGCATGGATGAACCGGTTATCGCCGAGGTAGATGCCGACGTGCGAGAACGCAAAGCGCCGCGTGTTGAAGAAGACCAGGTCGCCCGGCTGCAGATCGGATACCGCCACCTGCGTGCCGACGCGGCTCATGTCATTCGCCGTGCGCGGCAGCGTCACGCCGGTCACCTGCTGGAAAACGTAACGGACAAGCCCGCTGCAATCCAGACCCGTTTCCGGCGAATTGCCACCCCACTTGTACCGGATGCCGATCAGGTCGAGCGCCGCGGAGGCTAGATCCTTGGCCGAGTGCAGGGCGGTCGCCGCCGCGTCCTTCACCGTCGTGGTAGCGGTGTCCGTGAATGAACGGGCGGCCTTCTCCTGCGCGGCGGCCGGCGGCACAAGGGCAGCCAGGCACGCCGCGAACAGCGCGACCACGTAACGGCGACGAAGAGGGGGGGCGCGCACACACGCATTGTCCGCGATTCGGCGCCGCCGGGCAAGCTCTGCCCGAGGCCGGCCGTTACATCACGGTGTCGGGCCCGGCATGCGCCGCGCTTGGAGCAGGTACCTTCAGGCGTGCTCGCCGGATCCTCGCGACCTTGGGATCAACCAGGAGCGCGCGCGTAATTTCGACACGATCGCCTTCGGCAAGGCAGGCGTCGGCGCCGGCACGAACACCATACCGAGCGAAGCGGAGTGTCGCCGGGTCGAGTCCGTATTGCGCGACGAATCCGGAACGGTGGACCGCATCCGCGATCGTCGCCCCTGGAGTCAGTTCGACGGCGACGACGTCCTGTAGGTGCGGCGTGGCCCAGACGACGGTGACCTTCACGACCGCCTCGGATAGATGGCCTCGGCCCGCCGAACGAACGCGTCGATGAACGTATTCGCGATGTGACCGAACACCGGGCCCACGGCCCGCTCGAGCAAGTGCGTCGCGAACTCGTAGGCGAGCGCGAGTTCGACCTTGCTGGCGTCGGGGGCGAGCGGCACGAAACGCCATTCCCCGTGCAGATGCCGAAAGGGGCCGTCGCGCAGCGTCATCACGATCGATTCGCTGGCGCGATTGACGTTGTCGGTCGTGAAATGCGCACGGACGCCGTGATAGTTGATGCTCGATGCGGGCCGTCTTCCCGTCGGCGCGCGCCTCGAGCGCCCGGGTGCCGTCGCACCACGGCAGGAACTGCGGATAGAGCTCGATCCGGTCGACGAGCTCGAACATTTCGGCGGCGGAGTACGGCACCAGCACCGACTTCCTCACGCTTTGCATGAGGCCGTTGCTAGAATGCACGACCCGGGCGACAGGTCCATTGGCAGGTTCATGAGCATCGTAGAGAACAGAAAAGCCTATCACGACTACTTCATCGAGGAGAAATTCGAGGCTGGCGTCGCCCTCTCCGGCTGGGAGGTGAAGGCCATCCGTGCCGGCCGCGCGCAGATCAAGGAAGCGTACGTGGTCGTGAAGGACGGCGAAATCGTGCTCATCGGCGCCCACATCACGCCGCTCGTCTCGGCGTCGACGCACGTGCTTGCCGATCCGACGCGCACGCGCAAGCTGCTGCTGCACCGCCGGGAAATCAGCCGTCTTGTCGGTCAGGTCGAGCGCGCGGGGTACACGCTCGTGCCGCTCAACATGCACTTCAGCAAGGGGCGAATAAAGCTCGATCTCGGACTCGCCAAGGGCAAGAAGCAGTACGACAAGCGTGCCACCATCAAGGAGCGCGAGTGGAACCGCGAGCAGCAGCGCCTGCTGCGCCATCGGCGATGAGCGCGTGGGCAGCCGCGACACCGCTGCGGGTCGCGGCTTCGAGCGTCGCCGGGAAGACGGGGTCGGTGTAGTCGCCGGCGAGATAGATGCCCCGGCCGACGCGTCCGGCCGCCGGGCGCGCCAGTCCCGGCGTGCAGGCGTAGGTCGCGCGCCGTTCGGCGATGACATGCGCGAAGGTGGTCGCCGGAAGATCCGGGGCGAGCCGACGCAGCTGCGCCTCGACCTTTGACGCGAGCGTCCCGTGGTCGAGTGCATCGTGCGGTCCGCCGGCGCTGATGACCACCGCGATCAGGCTTTGCGTACCTCCTCCCGCGCCGCTGCCGAGCGCTGCACTCCGGTCGAATGCCCAATGGCCCGGCGCATCGTCGAGCCGGAGCATCGGCACGCCGAAGGCGATCCGTCCTGCGAATCCGACGTAGATCGTCGTGATCGATTCGTAGGCGAACGTGCCGGTCAGCGCGAGCCGCACGCGCCATGCTTCGTCGTTTGCCGCGGCGGCGCCGACGGTCGTCGCCAGCTGATGCGGCGCGACGGCGACGATGGTGGCGGAATAGCTTGCCACCTCTGCGCCCATGCGCAGCGCGACGGCATCGCCGGTGCGCCCGATGAGGCGCACGGCGACGCCGCTGCGCACGACCCCGCCGCGCTGCAAGATGAACTGCGCCGCGGCATCTGGAAAGCACGCCGACAGATCGAGCGCCGGGATCAGGAAATCGCTGTTGCGATGCGTGCCGGTGAACGCGGCGCGCAGCACATGCGCGAACATCCGGGCTGACGCGTGCTCCGGCGCCGTATTGAGTGCGGCGAGACAAAGCGGCTCCCAGACGCCGGCGAGCGTGCGGCGCGACGTACGGGCCAGGCACTGCGCCACCGTCTCGTCCGGGGCACTGTGGGACTGCATGCGCGTGATGCGGCGGAAATCGGCGATCAGGCGTCAGGCGCTCGCGCCAGTTCAATCCCCGTGCTCCGAGCGCGCCCCCGACAAGATGCAGCGGCGCCGGTGCCCTCCAGGCCGCGAGTTCGAGTCCGCCGGGCCGGTGCCCGCCGAAGGCGCGCAACGTCAGTGGCAAACGATGGAACAGCGCCTCGGCATCCCCGGTACGATGTACCGTGGCCAGCAGCGCGAGCGTCTGCCGGTAGGCGCCGATGACGAGGTGCTGGCCGTTGTCGAGGGCGATTCCGCCGCGCTCGACGCGGCGGGCGCGTCCGCCGAGCGTCTTGGCCTGCTCGAACAGCGTGACCGGGACGCCCGCGGCGGCGAGGGTCACCGCAGCGGCGCAACCTGCCCACCCGCCGCCGATGACGGCGACGTGCGTCGCGGCGGCATCAGGCACGGCGCGCTGTCTTCAAGGCGATCCACAGCTTGCGCAAAGGCGTGAGCGCGATCCGATGATGGAGCACGCGATAGCCGTCGCGCTCGATCTCGTCGAGCAATGCGCGGTAGATCGCCGCCATGATGAGCCCCGGGCGTTGCGAACGGCGATCTGCTGCGGGCAGCGCGGCCATGGCGCGCGCGTGCCAGTGCCGCGCGCGGGCCACTTGCTCGGCCATCAGATCGGTGAGCGCGGGGCTGCTTTCGTGCCTCAGCAGGGAGGCGGCCGTCACGCCGTGATGCGCGAGTTCGTCCTGCGGGAGATAGATCCGGCCGCGGCGCGCATCCTCGCCGACGTCGCGGATGATGTTGGTGAGCTGGAAGGCGATGCCGAGGTCCCGCGCGTACTGGCGCGTGGCCGGATTCGCATAGCCGAAGATTTCGGCCGACAGCAGCCCGACGACCCCGGCCACGCAATGGCAATAGCGCTCGAGTTCGACGAAATCGAGGTAGCGGCTGCAATCGAGATCCATCGCCATGCCGTCGATCACCATCTGGAAGTGCTCTTGGGGCAGCCGGTACGTTTCGACCATGGGCTTCAGGGCGAGCGCAACCGGATGCTGCGGCGATCCGGTGAACACGGCGTCAATCTCGCGCCGCCACCACGCGAGCTTTGTGCGCGCAAGCGCCGGGTCGGAAACCTCGTCGACGACATCGTCGACCTCGCGGCAGAACGCATAAAGCGCCGTGATCGCGCGCCGCCGCTCCGGCGGCAGGAACAGGAAGCTGTAATAGAAGCTCGTCCCGCTGCGCGCGGTCCGCTGCTGGCAGTATTCGTCGGGAGTCATGCTCGCGCCTTCGGCGTGCGCGGTCAGATGGCGGCGCGGAGGGAACACGGCGTCGCGCGCGACGAAGGCCCAGTCGATGCCCGAGAGTTGCGGGCGCCGCCGGAACACGTCGCCGCCGGCGGCATCGATGCCATCCAGAATGCGATGCCCGCCGGCGATGATGCCGGACACTTCCAGCCGCAGGCGCCACGACAGCGCGCGCGTCAGTGATCGTCCCGATTCGAGCAGCGCGCGCGTGCGCCCCGATTCGAACGCGATGAGCGCCCGCCAGGCGTCGTCGCAGCGCGCGTCGGCAATATGGGCCTCGGTGACGCCGAAACGGGCGAGGTCCGCACCGGGCAGGTACACGCGCCCCCGGCACCAGTCCGCCGCGATGTCCTGCCAGAAGTTGATGAGCTGGAGCGCCGTGCAGATTGCATCGCTGGCCACGCCATTGGCCGGCGACTCGGCTTCGTAGAGGCGCAGCATCAGCCGGCCGACGGGATTGGCCGAGCGGCGGCAGTAATCGAGCAGGGACTCCACTGTGGCATAACGTGTTGTCGAGACGTCCTGCCGGAACGCCGACAGGAGATCGCGGAACGGCGCCAGCGGCAGATGCGTGGCGCGCGATTGCGGCTGCGAGTTGCGGGAACGGGGACTCCGCGGGTGGCGTGCCCGCTGCAATGGCATCAAGGGCACGCTCGTAGCGATCGAGCCCCGCCAGCCGCGCCTCAGGGAGGAGGTCACCTTCGTCCGCAATATCGTCCGCCGTGCGGGCGAACTGGTAGATCGCGCCGATGGCCGGGCGCAGCTCCCTGGGCACGAGCAGCGAGGCAACGGGAAAGTTTTCGTAATGCGCTACGGACACGGAAATCGGACGCAAGGCGCCGAAAGGACCACAAATCCTCGGCAATGGGACGGCCCAGGAGGGCGTTTTCCTGGCGTACCGGCCCTGAATCCGCTATCATTACCCGTTTGGCGAAAGCGGCTGCGAAAGTGGCGGAATTGGTAGACGCACTGGATTTAGGTTCCAGCGGGACAACCCATGGGGGTTCGAGTCCCCCCTTTCGCACCACCGGTCCACATTAGCAAGGATTCGACGCGTATGCAAACCAGTCTGGAAACCCTGGGCGAGCTCGAGCGCAGGTTGACCATGTCGGTGCCGGTGGCGCAGATCGAGCGCGAGATCGCGCAGCGGCTGGCGCGACTGGCGAAGAACACCAAGGTGGCCGGTTTCCGGCCCGGCAAGGTGCCGTTGAAGATGGTCGCCCAGCAATACGGGCCGCAGGTCCGGTCCGACGTCATTTCCGATGCGGTGAAGACGACGTTCGCCGACGCACTGCGCGAACAGAACCTGCGCATCGCAGGTTACCCCCGGATCGAGCCCAAGGCCGAGGCTGCGGCACCTGACCTGCTCGAGTTCTCGGCGGTGTTCGAGGTCTATCCCGAAGTGCGCATCGGCGACCTCTCCGACGTGACCATCGAGCGGCCGCTGACGGAGGTGGGTGAAGATGACGTCGAGCGCACCATCGAGATGTTGCGCCGCCAGCGCACGCGCTACGAAAGGGTGCTGCGCGGTGCCGCGACGGGCGACCGGGCGGTCGTCGATTTCAGCGGCACGATCGATGGCATCGCGTTTCCGGGCGGGCTGGCGAGCGATTTCGCCATTGTCCTGGGCGAGGGCCGGATGCTGCCGGAATTCGAAACCGCGGTTTCCGCGATGAGGGAAGGCGAGGCCAAGACGTTCGGGCTCACGTTCCCCGCCGATTACCACGGCAAAGAGGTCGCCGGGAAGACCGCGCAATTCAGTCTGACCGTGAAGAGCGTCGAGGCGGGCCACTTGCCCGAGGTCGATGCCGAGTTCGTGCGTGCCTTCGGCGTGGCGAGCGGCGATCTGGACGACCTGAAAGCGGAGATCGCGTCCAACCTCCGGCTCGAACTCAAGCGCAAGATCGATACGGCGGTGAAGGAACAGGTCTTCGCCGCGTTGCGGCAGAAGGCGACTTTCATGCTGCCGAAGTCGCTGGTGGAGATCGAGGCGCAAAACATGGCGCAGCGCATGGCCGCCGACATGCGGGACAAGGGCATGAAGATGGAGGAAGTGAAGCTCACGCCGGACATGTTTCGCGCGAACGCGGAGGTTCGAGTGGCGCTCGGACTGATCCTCTCCGAAGTCGTGCGCACCGAGGGCCTGAGTGCGAAGCCGGACCAGGTGAAGGCGCTGCTGCGGGAAGCCGCACAGACCTACGAGCAGCCGGAGGCCGTCGTGCGCTGGCATTACGAGAAGCCCGAGCGGCTGAGTGACTTCGAGGCGCTTGCCGTCGAACACAATGTCGTCGCATGGGTCCTTGGACGTGCGCAGGTCGAGGACAAGCCGGTCGCGTTCACCGACCTGATGGGGACGAGCCGATCGTAGCGCCGTCGCGGTCCCCGGCAGCCACCGATGCCTGCCGGCGGTCGCTGCGGACGGCGGCGGCGTAGCGAACACTTCGTAGGCGACACGTCGTGCGCGCGGCAGGATCACGCAGGGCCAACCTGGATTCTCCACCGCCGGTCGCCGTGACGCGACCCACAACCCGATTCGCACTACAATGATTCCCATGAAAATGAGCGACGAGGCGCAGATGGAACAACCGATGGGTCTGGGGCTGATCCCCATGGTGATCGAGCAGAGCGGACGCGGCGAGCGCGCGTACGACATCTACTCGCGGCTGCTGAAGGAACGCGTGATCTTCCTCGTGGGGCCGGTCACCGAAACAACCGCGAACGTCGTCGTCGCGCAGATGCTGTTCCTCGAGTCCGAGAACCCGGACAAGGACATCAACTTCTACATCAATTCGCCAGGCGGATCAGTGTCGGCGGGCATGGCGATCTTCGACACGATGCAATTCATCCGGCCGGACGTGTCGACGCTGTGCATCGGCATGGCGGCATCGATGGGCGCGTTCCTGCTGGCCGCCGGAGCGAAGGGCAAGCGCTTTGCGCTGCCCAATTCCACGGTCCTGATCCACCAGCCCTCGGGCGGCTTCCAGGGCCAGGTGTCCGACATCGAACGTCACGCGCAATTCGTCATTGATCTGAAGCGACGGTTCATCGACCAGATGGCGGGATTCACCGGACGAACGGTCGAGCAGGTCGAGCGCGACCACGACCGGGACAATTTCCTCACCGCCGAGCAGGCCAGGGAGTACGGAATCGTCGACCAGGTCTTGCAGAAGCGGGCCAAGGGCGGGTAAAGTTCCCCACGGGACCTCGTCCGGACGCCTCGATCCACGCACCGATTTGCCCGACTGATGGCCGACAAATCCACTGGCGACAAGCTTCTCTACTGCTCGTTCTGCGGCAAAAGCCAGCACGAGGTGCGCAAGCTTATCGCCGGGCCGTCGGTGTTCATCTGCGACGAGTGTATCGAGCTCTGCAACGACATCATCCGCGAGGAAGGCACGACCGCGGAGGCGGCACGCTCCGACAAGAACAAGCTGCCCACGCCGCACGAAATCCGCGACATCCTCGACCAGTATGTGATCGGCCAGGATCTTGCGAAGAAGATCCTCTCGGTCGCCGTCTACAACCACTACAAGCGGCTGGAGGCAGGCGGCAAGGACGACGAGGTGGAGCTCGCGAAGAGCAACATCCTCCTGATCGGTCCGACCGGCTCCGGCAAGACCTTGCTGGCGCAGACGCTCGCGCGACTGCTCGACGTTCCGTTCGTGATCGCCGACGCGACGACGCTGACGGAGGCGGGATACGTTGGCGAGGACGTCGAAAACATCATCCAGAAGCTGCTGCAGAAGTGTGATTACGACATCGAGAAGGCGCAACGCGGCATCGTCTACATCGACGAGATCGACAAGATCTCGCGCAAGAGCGACAACCCGTCGATCACCCGCGACGTCTCGGGCGAAGGCGTGCAACAGGCGTTGCTCAAGCTGATCGAAGGCACTATCGCCTCGGTGCCGCCGCAGGGCGGGCGCAAGCACCCGAACCAGGAGTTCGTGCAGGTCGACACCACCAACATCCTGTTCGTCTGCGGCGGGGCGTTCGACGGCGTGGAGAAGATCATCCGGCAGCGCACGGCGAAGACCGGCATCGGGTTCGGGGCCGAGGTCACGAGCCCGGATGACCGCAAGGACATCGGCGCGCTGCTGCGCGAATGCGAACCCGAAGACCTGATCAAATTCGGCCTGATCCCCGAGTTCGTCGGTCGCCTGCCCGTCGTGGCCACGTTGGAAGAGCTAGACGAGGACGCACTGATCCAGATTCTGGTCGAACCCAAGAATGCGCTCTCGAAGCAGTACCAGAAGATGTTCCGCATGGAAGGCGTCGAGCTCGAGATCCGCGATGGCGCACTGCGGGCGATTGCCGGCAAGGCGCTCGCCCGCAAGACGGGCGCTCGCGGCCTGCGCTCGATTCTCGAGCACGTGCTGCTCGACGTGATGTACGACCTGCCCTCGCATAACAATCTGGCGAGCGTGATCGTCGACGAAGCCACGATCACCAACGATGGCAAGCCGCTCCTGATGTTTGCCGATTCACCGAAGGTCGCGTCGGCGCACAGTTGACCACCGCGCCGGCGTGCCCACGGAGTCCGGCGCCGGCGATGCGCCGGGGACCGACCGGATGCCGAGTGCCCCTGGGGGCGAGCCAGGCCGCCCGGGAACCGACTGGTAATCCGGACCGATAACCCCATGGTGGCACGGTGTTTTTCCGGAATCGCAGCGGATCGACTTGACAGCACGGCCGATCGACCCCATTTTCGTTCTGATAATCCTCTACGAGGCTCGCATGGCCAATGATCCTTCCACCGTTCCCGATGTGACTTCGCTGCCGCTGCTGCCGCTGCGCGATGTCGTCGTGTTTCCGCACATGGTGATCCCGCTGTTTGTAGGGCGCCCAAAGTCGATAAAGGCGCTCGACGTTGCGATGGACTCGGGCAAGCACATTCTTCTCGTGGCGCAGAAGTCCGCGGCGAAGGACGATCCCGGCGCCGAGGACCTCTATCCGATCGGCTGCGTGGCCACGGTGCTGCAGATGCTGAAATTGCCCGATGGCACCGTCAAGGTGCTCGTCGAGGGCGCGCATCGCTCGTCGGTCGTCCGTGTCGTTGACGAAGGCGAGTTCCTGTCCGCGCAGGCGGCGGCGCTGCCAGGAGACTCGGGGGACGCGCACGAGGTCGAGGCGATGCGCCGCGCGCTGCTCGCCCAGTTCGACCAGTACGTCAAGCTCAACAAGAAGATCCCGCCGGAGATCCTGACTTCGATGGCCGGGATCGATGACGGCGGCCGCCTCGCTGACGCGATCGCCGCCCACCTTCCGCTGAAGCTCGAGCAGAAGCAGGAAATCCTCGAGATGGGCGCCGTTGCCAAGCGCCTCGAGCATCTGCTGGGCCTGCTTGAAGGCGAGGTCGACATCCTGCAGGTCGAGAAGCGCATCCGTGGCCGCGTCAAGCGCCAGATGGAGAAGAGCCAGCGCGAGTACTACCTCAACGAGCAGGTCAAGGCGATCCAGAAGGAACTCGGGGAGGGCGACGAGAATGCCGATCTTGACGATATGGAGAAGAAGATCAAGGCGGCCAGAATGTCGAAAGAGGCCGAAGCCAAGGCACTCAACGAATTCAAGAAGCTAAAAATGATGTCGCCGATGTCGGCGGAGGCGACGGTCGTGCGCAACTTCATCGACACGCTGCTGGCGCTGCCGTGGCGGAAAAAGAGCAAGATCAGCAGGGACCTCGCCGCCGCGGTGAAGGTCCTCGATGCCGACCATTACGGCCTCGAAAAGGTGAAGGAGCGCATCGTCGAGTACCTCGCGGTGCAGCAGCGCGTCGACCGGCTGAAGGCGCCGATTCTGTGCCTCGTCGGTCCGCCTGGCGTGGGCAAGACTTCACTCGGCCAGTCGGTCGCCAAGGCAACGGGCCGCAAATTTGTCCGGATGAGCCTGGGCGGGGTGCGCGACGAAGCGGAGATCCGCGGGCACCGGCGCACCTACATCGGCTCGATGCCGGGCAAGATCCTGCAGAATATGTCGAAAGTCGGCGTGCGCAATCCATTGTTCCTGCTCGACGAAGTCGACAAGATGGGGCAGGACTTCCGCGGCGATCCATCGTCCGCGTTGCTCGAAGTGCTCGACCCGGAACAGAACAGCACGTTCACCGACCACTACGTCGAGGTCGAATACGATCTGTCCGACGTGATGTTCGTGGCGACGGCGAACACGATGAACATCCCGGCGCCGCTCCTCGATCGGATGGAAGTGATCCGCCTTTCGGGGTACACCGAGGACGAAAAGATCGCCATCGCCAAGCAGTACCTGCTGCCCAAGCAGGTGAAGCTCAATGGTCTGAAGGCCGAGGAACTGCACGTCGCCGAAAGCGCGTTGCGCGACATCGTGCGGTATTACACGCGCGAGGCGGGCGTGCGCAATCTCGAGCGCGACATCAGCAAGATCTGCCGCAAGACCGTGAAGGGCCTCCTCCTGCGCCAGAGCGAAGGCAAGGAGCGCAAGGCCAAAGGCCCGGTGGAGGTCAACGCCAGGAATCTCGACAAGTACCTTGGCGTGCGCCGATTCACTTACGGCATTGCCGAAAAGAAGAATCAGGTCGGGCAGGTGACGGGCCTCGCCTGGACGGAAGTCGGCGGCGACCTCCTGACCATCGAGGCGGTCGCATTGCCGGGCAAGGGCAAGACGACGACGACCGGCAAGCTCGGCGACGTGATGAACGAGTCGATTGCGGCGGCGTTGTCGGTCGTCAGGCACCGATCGAAGGCGCTGGGAATCCCGCCGGATTTCTATCAGAAGACGGATCTGCACATCCACCTGCCGGAGGGAGCCACGCCCAAGGACGGGCCGTCGGCAGGCGGCGCGATCGTTACGGCCATCGTTTCGGTTCTCACCGGCATTCCGGTGCGCGCCGATGTCGCGATGACCGGAGAGATCACGCTGCGCGGCGAGGTGTTGCCGATCGGTGGCCTCAAGGAGAAGCTCCTCGCGGCCGGTCGCGGCGGCATCAAGACCGTGCTGATCCCGGAGGAGAACGTCAAGGATCTGGCTGAAATCGCCGACGAGATCAAGAATCGTCTCGACATCCGGCCTGTGCGCTGGATCGAGCACGTGCTGGAAGCCGCGCTCGAACGGCAGCCAGCGCCCTTGCCGGAAGAGGCGGACAACGCTACCGCGGTTCCGCCCGCGGCCGCTGCGGGCGAAAAGCCCGCGCTCATCAAGCACTAGGAAGGGGACGTCCGTGAACAAATCGGAATTGATCGACGCCATCGCGCGGCATGCCGACATCTCGAAGGCGGCGGCCGGGCGCGCGCTGGACGCCACGGTGAACGCCATCAAGGGCAGCCTCAGGAAGGGAGACCTCGTCACGCTGGTGGGCTTCGGGTCGTTCTATGTTGGCCGGCGCACCGCGCGCCAGGGCCGCAATCCGCGCACCGGCGCGACGATCAGGATTCGCGCGGCAAAGGTGCCGAAGTTCCGGGCTGGCAAAGCACTGAGGGATGCTGTAAACTGATCGGCTTGTTCTCGTTGCGCTCGGCAAGGCTTTTTTGCAGGTCGGACGCGGCGGGGGTGCTTAGCTCAGCTGGCAGAGCGTCGCCCTTACAAGGCGAATGTCGGCGGTTCGATCCCGTCAGCACCCACCAGATGCGCGGGGCGCGAACCGGTACATGCGGGAGTGGTAGTTCAGTTGGTTAGAATACCGGCCTGTCACGCCGGGGGTCGCGGGTTCGAGTCCCGTCCACTCCGCCAATTTGAAGGGCGAACGCGAGTTCGCCCTTTGCGCATCCGGCCCTGCTTGCCGCGGGCCGGGCGGCGGGCAGCCGACGCCGGCCGCGGTTCGCAACATGCGCCGCGCGGCATCGTGCGCGCGCTTACAGGATGGGGTCCGGCCGATGTTTGATCTTGTTCACAAGCACAAGCGGTTCGCGCAGCTCATCCTTGGGCTGATCATGATCCCGTTCGCGTTTTTCGGCGTGGACTACTACTTCCGCAGTAGTGACACGGTTGGCGAGATCGCAAAATTCGACGGCGGCAGGATCACCGAGGCCGAATTTGCCAACGCAATCCGCGACCAGCAGGAGAATCTGCGACGGAGCGCGCAGGGTGTCGATCCGGCGATCTTCGACAATCCCGAAGTGCGCTACAACCTGCTGCAGCAGCTGCTCCGCGAGCGCCTGCTGGAGAAGAAAGGCACGGACCTGCACTTCCGTGTCTCGAGTGCGGAGATCTTCGAGCGGATCGCCGCCGACCCGCGCTTTCGCGAGGGTGACCGGTTCTCGCTCGACGTCTACAAGAACCTGCTGCGGCAGGCCGGCATCTCGGAGCCGGCGTTCGAGGACAGCATTCACCGGCAGATGCAGAGCGAACCGATCGTGGACCCCATTGCCCGCGGCGGCATCGTGCCGCGCGCATCCGGCGTGGCGTTCGTGAATCTGGTCGAGCAGCAGCGTGAGGTCGAGGCCGCTCAGATCGACGTCGAACCGTTCCTCAAGGACGTCGTCGTCGATGCGGCACAGGAGAAGGCCTTCTACGACGCCAACGCGGCCGCCTTCAGGTCGCCGGAGGAGGTCAAGTTCGAGTATGTTGTCCTGACGCAGGACGCGTTGCTCGCGCAGATCGCGGTGACTCCCGACGAGGTTCGGGCGCAGTACGAGGGCGCGGTCAAAACGTATCGCCAGGAGGAGCAGCGACAGGCATCGCACATCCTGGTCGCCGTAAAGCCCGATGCCGGTGAGCCGGAGCGCTCGGCGGCGAAGAAATCTGCCGAGGCGCTTGCGGCCGAGGCGAAGGCGAATCCCGCGAAGTTTGCCGACCTGGCCAGGCAACGGTCGCAGGATCCGGGCTCGGCTGCGCAGGGGGGCGATCTGGGCAGTAACCCGCGTGGATCGATGGTGAAGGCGTTCGACGACGCCGTCTTCTCGATGCAACCGGGCGAAATAAGGGGACCGGTGCAGAGCGAGTTCGGCTGGCATGTGATCCGGCTGGTGGCCGTAACACCCGAGAAGACGCGCCCGTTCGAAGAAGTGAAGGCACAGGTCGAGACGGAGCTGCGCCGGCAGAAGGTCGGACAGAAGTTCGCGGCCGCTGCCGACCAGTTCCAGAACCTCGTCTACGAACAGGCGGACACGTTCGCGCCGGTGGCGAAGGCGCTGGGTCTCACGATCCAGACGTCGCCGTTGGCCACGCGGGCGCAGGCGCAGCAGATTGCGCTGGGCAGCGCGAAGTTCGTGCAGGCGCTGTTCTCGCCCGAGTCCGTTTCCGCAAGACGCAACACCGACGCCATCGAGGTCGGTTCCGGGGCAATGATGGCGGGCCGCGTCGTCGAGTACAAGCCGGCCGCGGTGCGGGCGTTCGACGACGTGAAGGGGGAGATCCACCGCCAGCTGGTGCGGCAGGCCGCCTCCGAGCTCGCCCAGAAGACGGGACGCGAGAAGCTCGCGCTGCTCGAGCAGGGCAAGAGCGCAAAGGACGCGGGCATCGCCTTCGCCAAACCCGTCTCGTTGGTGCGCAGCCAGGCCCAGCCCGGTTTCAGCAACGATGCCATCACGCGCATTTTCCAGGCCGATGCGGCTAAGGTCCCCACCTACATCGGCGCAACTGGCGATGGCGGAGGATTCTCGATCTACAGGCTGGTCAAGGTGACCATGCCAACCGAGGTCGATGCGGGAAAGGTCGCTGCGGCGCGCGCCAGAATCGGCGAAATGCAGAACCGCGAGGTGTTCGATGCGTACGTCGCCACGCTCAAGGCAAAGGCCAAGATCGAGGTCAATCAGAAAAACCTCGAGAAGAAGTGATGGCTCGGTTCAGCCTTTGCAGCTCTCACTAACCCACGCTTCCAGGCGCTGACGCTCCCGCAGGCGAGCCGCATCGTCCATCGCCGCGCGTTGGCCTTGCGCGTCGATCGTGTAGATGACGAGCTGGCTGGATTGCCCCAGTGTGATGATCTGGCTGCGAACCCTGTCGCACTGCTCACGGTTCAGGTTAGCCTCGACACGGGCTTTTGTCGCCTTGGCCTCCTCGTCCGCCCGAAGCGACTTCTGCTTCCTTATCTCCGCGTCCTTGTTCGCAAGGTCCTTTACGGCATTCGGGTTGGCCGGCGGCGGCGGAGCGCTGATCTCTTCCACCTTGAAGTTGCCCGCGGGCGGCTGGTCCGAATAGATCACGCGGCCATTGGTATCGGTCCATTTGTAGGTCGCGGCCGCCGCGGGGGCGACGGCGAGCAGCAATGCGGTGGCGAAGAGTCCGGCGCAAGATGCGACGCCCCACGGCAAGGGCGCCCGCAAGGGGCGGACAGGGCCAACTCGTGTCACGGTCATCGACGGCATGCTCACCTCGCCACATTTTATGACAATGGCAAGGTAATCCAACCGTCGTCGCGCGTCAAACCTGCGCGGCGGTTCCAACAGGCGTGCGCCGCCGGTGTGTCTCATTGCTGGCGTGAGCGAAGTGGTTCTCCGACCCCGGCGACGCGGGTATAATCCGTTTTTGCGCATAGGAGAAAGTCACATGCGTGCCGCCCGGAAAGCATTGACGTTCGACGACGTCCTGCTCGTTCCCGCGCATTCCCTGGTCGTCCCCAACGACGTCAGCCTGAAAAGCCGGCTCACCGCGAGCGTCGGGCTCAACATCCCGCTGCTCTCGGCCGCGATGGACACGGTGACCGAAACCCGACTCGCCATCGCCATCGCGCAGGAAGGCGGGCTAGGTGTAGTGCACAAGAACATGCCACCGGCGAAGCAGGCCGCCGAAGTCGCGAAGGTCAAGCGCTTCGAGAGCGGCGTGGTCAAGGATCCGATCACGATTCCGCCGGCGATGTCGGTGCGCGAGGTGCTCGCACTGACGCGGCAGCACCGTATTTCCGGCTTGCCGGTCGTCGACGGCAAGCGCGTCGTAGGCATTGTGACCAACCGAGACCTCCGGTTCGAGACGAATCTCGACCAGCCTGCATCGAGCATCATGACCAAGGGCGACCGGCTCGTCACGGTCCCGGAGGGCACGGAACTCGAGCGCGCCAAGGCTTTGATGCACCAGCACCGGCTCGAGCGCGTGCTGGTCGTCAACGACGCGATGGAATTGCGCGGCCTCATCACCGTCAAGGACATCCTCAAGTCCACCGAGCATCCGCTCGCCTCGAAGGACGAGCTCGGGCGCCTGCGGGTGGGCGCCGCGGTCGGAACCGGTGGCGACACCGAGGAGCGGGTCGAAGCTCTGGTCCATGCCGGCGTCGACGTCCTCGTCGTCGACACGTCGCACGGCCATTCGCAGGCCGTGCTCGATCGGGTGCAATGGATCAAGAAACGTTTTCCGCAGGTGCAGGTCATCGGCGGCAACATCGCGACGGCGGACGGCGCCAAGGCCATGGCCGACCACGGCGGCGATGCGGTGAAAGTGGGGGTCGGCCCGGGATCGATCTGCACGACGCGCATCGTCGCCGGCGTTGGCGTACCGCAGATCTCGGCGATCCAGTTCGCCCTCGAGGGCGCGGCGCGTGCCGGCATTCCCGTCATCGCCGACGGCGGGATCCGCTATTCGGGGGACATCGCGAAGGCGCTGGCGGCGGGAGCGTCCTCGGTGATGCTCGGCAGCCTCTTCGCCGGCACCGAGGAGGCGCCCGGTGAAACCGAGCTCTTTCAGGGACGCTCGTACAAGAGCTATCGCGGCATGGGCTCCCTGGGCGCCATGAAGGAGGGGAGCTCCGACCGCTATTTCCAGGATGCCGAAGGCGAGGGTGCCGCCGAACGACTCGTTCCCCAGGGAATCGAAGGCCGCGTCCCGTACAAGGGCGCGCTCTCCGCCGTGATCCACCAGTTGATGGGCGGCCTGCGCGCGGCCATGGGCTATTGCGGCTGCGCGACGATCGAGGACTTGCACGCGCGCGCGGAGTTCGTGGAAATCACGTCGGCCGGCATCCGCGAATCGCACGTGCACGATGTCCAGATCGTGAAGGAAGCTCCCAACTACCGCGTGGAGTGACTCCGCGGGCGCAAAGCCGTTGCGGGGCCCCGTCGCCCCTGTCCCCTGGTGATTCGATGGCTGCTACGTCCCACTCCCGGATCCTCATCCTCGATTTCGGTGCGCAGTACACGCAGCTGATCGCGCGCCGGCTGCGCGAGACGCACGTCTACTGCGAGATACATCCGTTCGATGTCGGCGACGACTTCATCCGGAATTTCGCTCCGCAGGGCATCGTCCTCTCGGGAGGGCCGAACAGTGTCACCGAGGGTGATACGCCCCGCGCGCCCGAAGCGGTATGGTCGCAGGGCGTGCCCGTGCTCGGCATCTGCTACGGGATGCAGACGATGGCGGCGCAGCTCGGTGGATCGGTCGAGTCCGGGCGCGTGCGCGAGTTCGGCTATGCTGAGGTCCGCGCGCGCGGGCATTCGAAACTGTTCAGCGGGATCGAGGACCGCCGCAATGCCGAGGGACATGGACTGCTCGACGTCTGGATGAGCCACGGCGACAAGGTGACGGCGCTGCCGCCCGGCTTCCATGCGATCGCGAGCAGCGCCGCCTGCGCGATTGCGGGGATGGCCGATCCCGCGCGCGGCTTCTATGCCGTGCAGTTTCATCCCGAAGTCACGCACACGAAGCAGGGCGCGGCCATTCTCGCGCGTTTCGCGCACGACATCTGCGGCTGCGCGCAGGACTGGAACATGCGGGATTACGTCGCCGAGGCCGTGGCAGGCATCCGGGCGCAGGTCGGAACGGAGGAAGTCATCCTCGGCCTCTCCGGCGGTGTCGACTCATCGGTCGCGGCGGCGCTCATCCACAAGGCGATCGGGGACCAGCTCACTTGCGTGTTCGTCGACCACGGCCTCCTGCGCCAGGACGAGGCCGCGCAGGTGCTCGACACTTTCGCCCGCAACCTCGGTGTCCGGGTGGTTCACGTCGACGCCGCCGACGAGATGTACAACGCGCTCGACGGCATTGCCGACCCCGAGCAGAAGCGGCGGATCATCGGCCGGCTGTTCGTCGATGTCTTCCAGCGCGAATCGGCAAAGCTCACGGAGCGCGGGGCCGCGGCGAAATGGCTGGCGCAGGGAACGATCTATCCGGACGTCATTGAGTCGGCCGGCGCCAAGACCAAGAAGGCGCACACGATCAAGTCGCACCATAACGTGGGCGGGCTGCCCGAGACGCTGCATCTGAAGCTCCTCGAGCCGCTGCGGGAGCTCTTCAAGGACGAAGTGCGCGAGTTGGGGCAGGCGCTCGGGCTGCCACGAGAAATGGTGTTCCGTCATCCGTTTCCGGGCCCCGGCCTCGGCGTGCGCATTCTGGGCGCGGTGAGGCGCGAGCACGCCGACCTGCTGCGCCGTGCCGACGCGATCTTCATCGACGAACTCCGGCTCGCGCGCGATGCCGAAGGCAGGACCTGGTACGACCTGACCGCGCAGGCATTCGCTGTCTTCCTGCCGATCCGATCGGTGGGCGTGATGGGCGACGGCCGCACCTACGAACATGTCGTCGCGCTGCGTGCCGTGCAGACCACCGACTTCATGACGGCCCACTGGGCGCCGCTGCCGTTCGAACTGCTCGCCAAGGTGTCGAACCGGATCATCAACGAAGTGCGCGGCATCAATCGCGTCGTGTACGACATTTCCGGCAAGCCGCCGGCGACGATCGAGTGGGAGTGACCGGCGTGGACGTTCGATAGGGTGCCGCAAGCTGTCGGTGAGCGGGAAATCGCTGTCGGCGTCAGTCTCCCGCCGCGAGCGCCAGCATCGCCAGCGCTGTACCGATTCCGGCTGGAATGCCGTAGCGCTCGAGCTTGGACACCGAGTCGCCCGCGATCACCTCGACCGGCACGGTGGTGAGCGCGATCACCTGGTTGGTGACCGAATTCTCGACCAGCCGGGTCAGCGAGTTCTTGCGCGCCGTGCTCATCACAATTCGGTCGCAGCGCAGGTGGCGCGCGGTACCGGCGATGAGCCTGGCCTTGTCTCCCACTTTTGCATGCGCCGAGTAGGGGATGCTGAAGCCGTCGAGCATCTGCTTGATCGGGCCCAGCGCCTTCTCAGCCTGGTCCCGATGGTAATCCTTGCGACTCCTGTTGCTGGTGAACTGCGCGATGTACCTGGAGAACGGGGGCTGCACGTTTAGCAGATGAACCTCCATGGCCGCGTTACTCATGAATTGCGTGATGACATGCCTAACCGCGAACCGGCAATTGGGGGAGTCGTCGACCGGAATCAGTACCTTCAGCGGGATATTGGCGCCTGCGAATCGTTGCGATCTCGGTGTGGGGCTTGCACGCGGCTGCAGAAAGCCGGCGGCCTCAAAACCTGGTGCCTGCGTTGTTTCCATCGCCCCTATCGTCGTTGGCCGAAGGTCACCCCTGCGCGGTTCCGTCGTCAGCAACCGGGAGCGCCTTGCGGCCGCTCCCCCGGCGCCAGTGGTCAATCTCAGATACGCCTTGGTCAGTTCAATGGCCGACACGACCACTGCGCTGACGCCCAGCGCCATTGCCAGGTCAGGCCAGGTAGGCAACGCAATTCCGAACGTCTCGCGCACGATCGGGATCTGGATCAGCACGGCGAACAAGCCGATCTCCCACGCCATCGCGAGCAGGAGCCATTTGTGAGGAGGCGCCTCGAATACGCTGTAGCGCAGCGACCGGAAGCTCATCGCAATGATCAGCTCGACGAAAACAAAGAGCAGGAAGATCTTGGTCCTTGCGACCTCGATATCGGCATAGTTGTCGAAGTAGATCCACAGGAAGATCGGGCACTCGATCAGGACTCCCAGCAGCACCAGGAGCCGCACATCGCGCGAGAAGATGCTCTCTCTCGGATCGCGAGGAGGCCGCTGCATGATGTCACGGTCGGGTGGGGAAACCCCGAGGGCCAGGGCCGGCAGGCCATCGGTGGCCAGGTTGATGTAGAGAATCGCAGCAGGCAACAGCGGCAACAGCTCGGGCCCGACGACGATCACAACACCACCCAGCACGACCACTTCCGTGATGTTGGCGCGCAACAGATAGGTCAGATACTTCTTGATGTTGTCATAGATCCAGCGGCCACGCTCGATCGCCCGCACTATGGTGGCGAAATTGTCATCTGCCAGCACCATGTCAGCGGCTTCCTTGGCCACGTCGGTTCCGGTGATGCCCATGGCAATGCCGATGTCCGCGTGCTTCAGCGCGGGCGCGTCGTTAACGCCATCCCCGGTCATCGCGACGATTTCGCCACGACTCTTCCACGCCCGGACGATCTTGAGCTTGTCCATCGGCGACACGCGCGCATATACACTGACCCGGTCGACGATTTCGGCAAACGCTTCGTCGCTCATGCGACCGAGGTCGTCACCGGTGAGCACCAGGTCGCCTTCGCGGTAGATGTCGATTTCCGTAGCCACCGCGACGGCGGTGAGCTTGTGGTCGCCCGTGATCATGATCGGGCGGATATGTACCTGACGACAAACCCTTACCGCTTCCTTCGCCTCGTCGCGAGGCGGATCCATCATTCCGATCAGCCCGAGCAATGTCAGGCCGCGCTCAGTTGTCTCCTCGTCGTCGAAGGGTTCGTCCGTGCGAACTTCCCTGTAGGCAATGGCCAGCACACGCAGTGCGTCCTTCGCCATCTGCTCGTTCACCGCCAAGATCTGCGCCCGCGCCGCATCCGTGACGGGCTGCTGCCGGTCGTGGTGCTGCACCGAAACGCATCGCTCCAGCAGCACCTCGGGGGCGCCTTTCACGAACGCGAGATGACGTCCGTCGGGCATGCGGTGAACCGTCGTCATCCGCTTGCGCTCCGAACTGAAAGGCAATTCTCCTATCCTCGGCGCCGCCAGCCGGGTTTCCTGCTGTTGCAGTCCCGCCTTCGCCGCCAGTACGACAAGAGCACCTTCGGTCGAGTCGCCCTTGACGAACCAGCGCCCGGCGTCATTGCTCAACCCGGCATCGCTGCACAGTACTCCTCCCGTCAGCATGAGCCGCACTGCGGTGTCGTCCGGCGGAAGCGGCGGATCGAAGCTGCCGGTGGGCGCGTAACCGGCCCCGCCGACTTCGCTGGTGCGGCCCCCCACGAACACGCGGCGAGCTGTCATCTCGCCTTTGGTCAACGTGCCGGTCTTGTCGGAGCAGATTACGGTCGTGCATCCCAGCGTTTCCACGGCGGGCATGCGCCGCACCAGCGCATTGCGCTTCGCCATCTCGTGCATTCCGACGGCAAGCGCGCCGGTTACGATTGCCGCGAGCGCTTCCGGGACCGCAGCCACCGCAAGCGCGATGGCAAACATGGTCATGGTCAATAACAACCCGACATTGAGTTGATCGCCCATCCAAGATCTCGCGATACTGACCGCGATCGCGACGCCGCAAACGCCCAATGCGATCAGACCCAGCCAGCGGCCGATTTCGGCGGTTCGCTTTTCGAGTGGGGACTTTTCCGTGCTTACGGCGGAAACCTGCTCGGCGATTCTGCCGAACTCGGTATTCATGGCCGTTCCGGTCACGATCGCCTTGCCGCGACCGTAGGTGACCGTGGTGCCCGTAAACACCAGGTTGTGGCGGTCGGACACCGCGGTGTCGGGGGCCAGCAGTTTCAGACTCTTGTCCACCGGGAATGACTCACCGGTCAGCGGCGCCTCGTCGCACTTCAGGGAATGGACTTCGATCAGACGGGCGTCCGCCGGCATGCGGTCGCCGGCTTCCAGCAGCATGAGGTCACCGGGCACAAGTTCGCGGGACGGTATGCGCTGCTCGATCCCCCCTCGCAGCACGTTGATGGTCGGGGCAAGCATGCGCTGCAAGGCGTCGAGTGCGCGCTCGGCCCGGAATTCCTGAACGAACCCGAGGATCGCGCAGAACACCACGATCAGCGAAATGATGGCGGCATCGACGATCTCGCCCAGCAATGCGGATAGAACCGTTGCGATGAGCAGAATGACGATCAGCGTGTTCTTGAACTGGCCGAAGAAGAGCTGGACTGGGGTGGCACGATGTCCCGTGGCCAATTCATTCGGGCCATGCTGCACGAGACGCTCCCGTGCGTCGGCAGGGGTCAATCCGTGCAACGGGTCGGTTTGGAGTTGCTTGACAATCGCTTCGATTGTTTCGGTGTGCCAGTTCATCTGCTTTCTCCCGGTGCGACGCTATTCGAGGGCCAGATAGACGAGTCCGAGTACGCAGGCTATCGCGCCGGTGGGGCCCGCCCAGGAGCGCGGCCTGGAGCGGGGCGCCGCCGGCACGACCTCGACGGGAATGCGGCTGGTGCGCAACACTTTCTTGGCAACCGATCCGAGCACTATTTCGGAGACCGATCCCAGGCGGGCGGTGGCCATCAGGATGCTGTCGAACCGATTCGATTCGGCGTATCGCACGATCTCCCGCGCCGGGTCACCGAGGCTTACATGCACCGCCGAATAACGCAGTCCGGCGCGATCGAGCAGCTTGCTGGCCGCATCGAGCGCATTCGCGCTCTGTTCCGCGTAGTACGCCTGCCGGTCGCGTCGCGCGACGAACTGCGCGACGTATCGGCTGAGCGGCGGTTGCACGTGAATCAGGTGGATGTCCAGTGCCTCGCCGGTCCAGACGCGGTGAATCACGTGTTTGATCGCGTACCGGGACTCTTCCGAAGTGTCGATTGGGATCAGGATCTTCAGCATGGTGTGATCTCCTCGAGCGCGATGCGTGGGAGCAACCGTTCAACACCAAAACAAGATAGGGCCCATGGGGTCGCTTCGGCAATTCGAATTAAACATCCAAGATGTTCGTAAAACTCGTAAAACGAGTTCGAGAAAATCGAATGAAGTTCGATATATCCATTGATATCACGGCACCAGATCGCATAGAATAAATTCGAGAAATGCGAAGATGGTTCGCCCAATGGCCGCACTGAACTACAAGCATCTGCACTATTTCTGGGTGGTCGCGAAGGCGGGCGGCATCGCCCGCGCCAGCGAGCGCCTGCATCTGACTCCACAGACGATCAGCGGACAGATCAGCGTGTTCGAGGACGTATTGGGCTACAAGCTGTTTTCCCGCATCGGCCGCCGCTTCGACCTTACCGACGCTGGGCGAATGGTATTGAGCTACGCTGACGAGATCTTCACCTTGGGCGACGAGCTGGAAGGCGTTTTGCACGATCCCACCGGGGGGCGGACGGCGCAATTCAGGGTGGGGATTTCTGACGCCGTACAGAAGAACGTGGCGTGCCAGCTGCTGGAACCGGCGCTGCGCCTGCCGGAGCCGCCGCGCATCGTGTGCCGGGAAGGAAAGCTCGTTAGCCTTCTCCAGGACTTAGCGGTCCAACGCGTGGATATCGTGATTGCCGACAGGCCCATACCCGCCACTGTGGGCATCAAGGGATTCGGTCACCTTCTCGGACAATGCGGTCTTACGTTCCTTGCCACGAGGAAACTGGCGCGAAAGTACAATGACCCGTTCCCGAATTGCCTGGACCGCGCACCGCTGCTGCTGCCGGGAGACGATGCGGCATTGCGGCCACGCCTGCTAGAGTGGTTCGAACAGCTTGGGATTCGTCCGCGAATCGTCGGTGAATTCGATGACAGCGCCTTGATGAAGGCGTTCGGCAAGCTTGGTATCGGCATCTTCGCCGTCCCGTCCGCGGCCGCCGAGGTAATATGCCAGCAATATGGCGTGGAAGTCATAGGGCAAACTGAGGCGGTGACAGAGCAGTTCTACGCCATTTCGGTGGAGCGCCGCCTCACCCACCCTGCGGTGGTCGCCATCAGCACGGCGGCAAGCCAGGAGCTGTTTAGGGGGTCGCGTGGGTGAACGGGTGGAGATCGATTGCGCCGGGCAAGACTGAAATGCAGTGTGCCGGAGAAGGTCCGAGACGTGACAACCGCCGGCAATGGCCGTTGCTGATCGAGTGCGAATGACGGGCAATCCCCGGCCCGATGTCAGCTGGATGGCCGAGGCGCTGGCGCTGGCGCGGGGCGCCGGTGCCCGTGGCGAGGTGCCCGTGGGTGCGGTCGTCGTCAAAGATGGCGCGATCATCGGCCGCGGCGGCAACGCCCCGATCGCAGGAAACGATCCGACCGCGCACGCCGAGATCGCGGCGCTGCGCGAGGCCGGGCTTGCCCTCGGCAACTACCGGCTGCCCGGATGCGATCTCTACGTGACAATTGAGCCGTGCGCGATGTGCGCCGGCGCAATCCTGCATGCGCGGATCAGTCGCGTGGTGTTCGGGGCACGCGATCCGAAAACCGGCGCCTGCGGGTCGGTGGTCGATCTCTTCGGCGAGCCCCGCCTCAATCACCATGCCACGGTGACGGCAGGCGTGGCGGCCGACGAATGCGGGGCACTGCTGACCCGGTTCTTCGACGCGCGACGATGACGGGGCGACCGCAATGAAAAACGGATACGGCATCGGTTTCTATGCTCCCGCGGGCTTCGTCACGAACCCGGCTGCGCTGGAGCGCGCCGTGGCCCGGCTGTCGGCCCTTGGACACCGCGTAATTGTCGACGCCACCTGCGCAACCCGCTGGGAGCGATTCTCTGCCCCGGACGACGAGCGGCTCGCGGCGATCGGCCGAATGGCGGACGATCCCCGGATCGAGATCGCCATCGCCGCGCGCGGCGGCTATGGCTGGTCGCGCCTTCTCGAGCGCATCGACTTTCCCGGCATTGCCGCAAAGGGCAAGCGTTGGCTCGGGCACAGCGATTTCACGGCGTTCCAGCTCGCCGCGCTGGCGCAGGCCGGGATGCCGACGTTCGCTGGTCCCATGGCGACCGATTTTGGCGCTGCGACGCCGTCGGCGTTCACGCTCGACCATTGCTGGGGCGTGCTCGGCGGCGACCGTTACGTGGTGGAGTGCGCGCTCGACGGTCCCGACTTTGAAGGCGAGGGCACGCTCTGGGGTGGCAATCTTGCCATGGTGGCACATCTCGCCGGTACGCCGCATCTGCCGTGCGTGGACCACGGCATTCTGTTCCTCGAGGACATCGGCGAACATCCCTACCGGATCGAGCGGATGCTCTACCAGCTCCACTTCGCGGGCATTCTGGCGCGCCAGCGCGCGGTGCTTCTCGGCGTCTTCAACGGCTACGATCTCGGTCCGAACGACAATGGCTACGACGCGGCTGCGATGGTCGACCATTTTCGCGCCAGGCTCGGCGTACACATCTACACGGGCCTGCCGTTTGGGCATGTCCCCGAAAAATTAACGCTGCCGGTGGGCGGGCATTGCGCGCTGACCATGCGCGACGGCCGGACGCAGCTCGCCTTCAGCGACTACGGTCCCCGCCCCCGTGAGCCGTTCGCCGCCGATAGCGTGAATCGGTAGTCGACTTCGCCGGTGGCGTTGCCCGCCGGATCGAAACCGCGCTCGACGAAACGCACGTTCCCGTCGTTATCGATGGTGACGACGGTCGAGCAGCGCGTGCCGTAGGTCGGGCTGACGATGAACGGCGCCGACAGCAACCGCTCCCACTCGAGGGGAACGCCGGTCGCCGGGAGCGCTTCGTCGGGTGCGCGCTCGGTATCGCGCAACAGCGCGAAGAGGGGCGCGGGGTCGTCGGTCGCCCCGGGGGTAGCGCAGCAGCGCGCGAACGCGGTCTTGGTGCGCCCGACCTTCGGCCACGCCGTATCGAGCAGGTGGTTGGACACGCCGTAGATACCCGGCGCGAGCGACGGCGGTAGCGATGCGCGATTCGAGCCCCAGAGCAGTTCGGACGCATCGCCTGCAACCAGATTGAAGCCGTTGTGGCGGCTGCCGGCGGCGACGAGTTCCGGCAGTGCAACCGATGGCGCTGCGTCCGAGCCAAGAAGCCGCGGTACCAGGGTACCGCGCGAGGGCGCGCCGGGATCGTGCCGCGAAGGCTCGCGCACGTTGGTGAGCAGGGCGAAGCGTCCGCGCCGATCGACGCCGAGCCAGGTGCCCCCTTCCTTGAGGTCGCGCCCGGCGAGAATGCCGGTGTCCCACCAAGTCGCGGGCGCGGCGGGTCGGGCGTGGTACTCGTCACGATTCGCGGCGATGACGACCCGGAACTTCGGGTGCACGCCGAAGGCGATCAGCGCGATACACATGTCGCGCGAATCAGGACTGGCGCCCGCGCGGCACCGTCGCGGCAGGGATGGAGTACGGGAGAGGATGCGAGACGAGCGGCGGGCCGTCGGGCGCGCGAAGGCGAGCATCGCCGCGTTCCTGTGCCTTGGTCTGCAGCACCGCCAGCAGATCGAATCCGCCCCCGGGAGCGCGCGCGGCATTGACGACGGTGCCGCAGGGCTGGGCCTCGAAGACCGCACTGAAGATCCTGTCCCCCGGCGCGACGTGCGGCACCTCCGCGTGGAAGAGGAACGTACGTTCCTTGAGCCGGCCGAGGTAATGCGTCCGGGCGATGATCTCCTGCCCGGTGTAGCAGCCTTTCTTGAAATCGACGCCGCCCAAGACGTCCCAGTTCGCCGCCTGTGCCACGAACGCGTCCTGCGTCGCCGCGGTGATGATCGGCACGCCGGCGCGGATGGTGAGCCATTGCCAGACGCCGAATTCGGCCGCGGTCGCGTGACCGGCGAACCGCGCCTGCACGGCATCTGCCTCGCCCGCCACCGCCAGCACCACGAACCGGGGGCCCGGGAGCCCGAGGACCGTTGCCTGTCCGATCTGCATCGCTTCGTGCGCCGCTGGGGCTGCTCCGAACCCCGCGACCAGCGCCGTCGTCGCGGCGGGACCGCCGACACCGAAACGCCGCGTGTCGGCCGAAACGTCGGTCAGCACTACTTTGGAGCGCAAGACGTACATGCGCAGTCGCTTGGCGACGGGTTCGGCAACGTCCTCCGGAAGCAGCATCTCGAAGCGGTCGCCGCCAGCAGGGCTCCGCCAGAGGACGAAATTGGCCAGCATCCTGCCTTTGGGCGAATTGAAGCTACCGTACCGGCACGTTCCGGGAGTCAGGCCCTTGACATCGCAGGAGAGTTGGCCCTGCAGGAACGTTTCGGCATCGGCGCCTCCCATGGCGAGAACGCGAAGCGGCGCGAGGTCGCACACGACCGAGCTGTCGCGGGCAGCAAGGCGGGCGGATTCGTCCGGGTGGGACGGCAGGGATGGGGCGTACGTCATGTCAGGGGTGGCAGCGTATGTAAGGGACCGGAATCCATCGGTGCGGCGACCGTGAGCTTCGCCTGCAAGGACTCTTCCGTGCTAAAATCGAATGTTAGCTCGATCAGCCGATTTCTTTTCCGCCCTGTGCGGAAACGGCGGCTGCCTCGGGCAAATTCGCAGACCCGCGCACCTCAGGGTGCCCGAACCCGAGCCGGCTGACAACCGCCGGAGGGTTCGAGCCAACGGCGGGTCGTGGTCCAACCCTGAAAGGAGTATGGGAATGTCCGTCACGATGCGCCAAATGCTGGAAGCCGGGGTCCACTTCGGCCACCAGACGCGTTACTGGAATCCGAAGATGGCCGAGTACATCTTCGGCCAGCGCAACAAGATCCACATCGTCAATCTCGAGAAGACGATGCAGCTCTATCAGGACGCGATGAAGTTCATCCGTCAACTGGCCGCGAACAAGGGAACGATCCTGTTCGTGGGCACCAAGCGCCAGGCGCGCGACATCATCGCCGAGGAGGCACGCCGTTGCGCGATGCCATATGTCGACGCCCGCTGGCTCGGCGGCATGCTGACCAATTTCAAGACGGTCAAGGCATCCACCAAGCGGCTGAAGGATCTCGAGCAGATGGCGCAGGACGGCACGTTCGAGAAGATGAACAAGCGCGAAGCGCTGACGCTGCAGCGCGAACTGGACAAGCTCACCAAGAGCCTCGGCGGGATCAAGGACCTGAACGGCCTTCCCGACGCGCTGTTCGTGATCGACGTCGGTTACCACAAGATCGCGATCACCGAAGCGATGAAGCTCGGCATTCCGATTGTCGCGGTGGTCGACACCAACCATTCGCCGATCGGGATCGCGCACGTGATTCCCGGCAACGACGATTCGAGTCGCGCGATCCGCCTGTACGCTCGCGGCGCGGCCGACGCCATCGTCGAAGGCCGCAGCGACGTCATCCAGGAGATCGTGACGGCGGGCGAGGAGTTCGTCGAGGTGGCGGACAACGCGGCGGCATAGGCAAGCGATCCCCTCCCGCCCGCGGGCGCGGATCCCGACGGGCACGACCGGTAACGCATTGGAGCGATGACATGGCGGAAATTGCCGCAAGCATGGTGATGGACCTGCGCCAGCGCACGGGGCTGGGCATGATGGAGTGCAAGAAGGCGCTGACCGAGGCCGCAGGCGATCTCACCAAGGCGGAGGAGCTGTTGCGGATCCGGAGTGGAGCGAAGGCGTCCAAGGCTGCCGGCCGCATCGCGGCCGAAGGCGTGATCGGGCTGTACGTCGCGCCCGACGCGAAGACTGCGGCGATGGTCGAAGTGAACTGCGAGACCGACTTCGTCGCCAAGAACGACGACTTCCGCGCGTTCGCCGCCGAGGTCGCGCAGATCGTCGCGCGGGAGAGTCCACCCGATCTGTCCGCGCTGGGTGCGAAGCCGCTCGCGTCGGGAGAGACCATCGAGGCGCGCCGCGCAGTGCTGGTGCAGAAGATCGGCGAAAACATGTCGATTCGCCGATTCACGCGGAAGAGCGCCGCGGGTCGCCTGGCATCGTACGTGCACGGCAACCGGATCGGCGTGCTGGTGGATCTCACCGGCGGCCAGGACACGCTGGGCAAGGATCTGGCGATGCACGTGGCGGCGAGCAAGCCGATGGCCGTGAGCCAGGAACAGGTGCCCGCCGATGTGGTGGCCAAGGAGCGGGCCATTGCCGTTGCGCGCGCCGCCGATTCGGGAAAGCCCGCGAACATCGTCGAAAAGATGGTGGAGGGTGCCGTCGCGAAATTTCTCGCCGAAGTCACGCTGCTGGCGCAGCCGTTTGTCAAGGGCGACGGCAAGGAGACCGTCGGGCAGCTCGCCAAGGCGCAGGGTGCAACCGTCAACGACTTCGTTCTCTTTGTCGTGGGCGAAGGCATCGAGAAGAAGAAGGACGATTTCGCGGCTGAAGTGGCTGCGATGACCAAGGCGTAGCCGAGCCGACCCCGCCATTGCCGCCCCGACCCGAACGGAGTTCGCCGCCATGAACGCCAAGCCAGCCGCCGTTCCCGTTCCCGTTGTCACGCTTGCCGCGCCCGAGCCCGCGTATCGACGCATCCTGCTCAAGCTGTCAGGCGAGGCCCTGATGGGGGACGATTCCTACGGGATCAACCGCGAGGTGATCGATCGCATCGTCGCCGAGGTCGCCGAGATCACGCGGCTTGGCGTCGAAGTCGCCATCGTGATCGGCGGCGGCAACATCTTTCGCGGTGTTGCCCCGGGCGCTGCGGGGATGGACCGGGCCACCGCCGACTACATGGGCATGCTGGCGACGTTGATGAACGCGCTGGCGCTGCAGGACGCGCTGCGGCGCGCCGGCGTGGAGTCGCGCGTTCAGTCCGCGCTGCGCATCGACCAGGTCGCGGAGCCCTACATCCGCGGCCGCGCGCTGCGCCATCTCGAGGAGCGCAAGGTCGTCATCTTCGGTGCCGGCACCGGGAATCCGTTTTTCACGACGGACACTGCCGCCGCGCTGCGCGGACGGGAGATGGGTGTGGACATCGTGTTGAAGGCCACCAAGGTCGACGGTGTCTATACCGCCGACCCCAAGACGGACCCGACCGCGACGCGCTATGCCGAGCTCACCTTCGACGAAGCGATCGTGAGAAATCTGAAGGTGATGGACGCGACCGCGCTCGCTCTGTGCCGGGACCAGAACATGCTGCTCAAGGTGTTCTCGATCTTCGTTCCCGGGGCGCTGAAGCGCGTGGTGCTGGGAAGCGCAGAAGGAACACTCGTGCATTGCTAGACCGAGTTCGGCATGGCTCCGGTCCGGGTTGCGCGGGCCGCACGCGCCTGCCGTGCTCGACGCCACATTCGACTACGGGGGAACCATGATCATCGCCGAAATCAAGAAATCCGCCGAGCAGAAGATGCAGAAATCGGTCGACGCGCTGAAGCATGACCTGGGCAAGGTGCGCACCGGCCGCGCGCACACCGGGCTGCTCGATCACCTCCATGTCGACTACTACGGCACGCCGATGCCGATCGCCCAGTGCGCGAACATCACGCTCGCCGACGCGCGCACGATCACGGTGCAGCCGTGGGAGAAGAAGATGATCCCCGTCATCGAGAAGGCGATCCGCGACTCCGACCTCGGCCTGAATCCGGCGACGTCCGGCGATATCATCCGGGTGCCGATGCCGGCGCTCACCGAGGAGCGCCGCAAGGAGCTGATCAAGGTCGTGCGGCACGAAGCCGAAGACGCCCGTATCGCGGTGCGCAACATCCGCCGCGATGCGAACGACCACCTCAAGAAGCTGCTCAAGGACCACGCGGTAGCGGAGGACGACGAGCGTCACGCTCAGGTTGACGTCCAGAAGCTCACCGACCGTTACATCGCGGAGATCGACAAGGTGCTCGCGGCCAAGGAAGTCGACCTGATGGCGGTTTGAGCGATATTGCTCAGCCCTGACCCACACGTCTTTCGACCCACCGCCCATCCGGCATGTTTCCGAGTTCCACGCGCGACATCCCCGCGGCGGCCGCCGTTCCGCGCCACGTGGCGATCATCATGGACGGCAATGGCCGCTGGGCGAAGCAGCGCATGCTGCCGCGGGTCGCCGGCCACCGGCGCGGCGTCGAGGCGGTGCGCGCCATCATCCTCGCCTGCATCGAACTCGACATCGAGTTCCTGACACTGTTCGCGTTCTCCAGTGAAAACTGGCGGCGCCCGCCCGACGAAGTCTCGATTCTGATGGAGCTCTTCATGCGTGCGCTGGAGCAGGAGGTCGCGAAGCTCCACGCGAACGGAATCCGTTTAAAAGTGGTGGGCGACACGTCGGTGTTCGATCGGCGCATCCGCGAGCTTGTGGCCGCCGGCGAGGGGCAGACCGCCGCCAACACGCGGCTCACGTTGACCATCGCGGCGAATTACGGCGGGCGGTGGGACATCGCCCAGGCGGCGCGCCGATACTTCGCGCTCCACCCCGTCGCGACGCGCGAGGATGCGGAGTTCCGTCCGGAGGCGCTCGAGCCGTTCCTGGCCATGGCCTATGCGCCCGAACCGGACCTCTTCGTGCGCACCGGTGGCGAGCAGCGCATCTCCAACTTCCTGTTGTGGCAGCTTGCCTACACCGAGCTCTATTTCACCGACATGCTGTGGCCCGACTTCGACGCGGTCGCGCTCAACAGTGCGATCGAATGGTACCGGCAGCGCGAGCGGCGGTTCGGCCGGACCAGCGAACAGGTGCAGGCGACTCTCGAAGGGTAGTATGAACGACCCCCACGCTCACCATGTTCGCTGCCCCCCGGGGGGGCGCATCGCGCCCTACGGGCGGCCGGGCGGGCGGATGTTGTGCCCCCACGCTCACTTTGTTCGCTGCCCCCCGGGGGGGCGCATCGCGCCCTACGGGCGGCCGGGCGGGCGCGAGAACGGCCGTCCGTCGCGATGCTCGCCACGCGTATCCTGACCGCGGTTGTGCTCGTGCCGCTCGTGCTCGCGGCGCTGTTCCTGCTGCCACCGTGGGGCTGGGGCGCCGTGACGCTGGCCGTGATCGTGATCGCGGCGGCCGAATGGGCCGATCTCGCCGGCTACCCCAGGCACACCTGGTGGATGTTCGTCGCCGGCACATTGCTGATCGGCGTCAATCTGCTGTTGTCGCCGCTTTGCGGCTTTGCCGTCGGCTGGCCGAACGGCATCGTGCTCGCCGTTTGCGGCCTGGCGACGCTCTTCTGGCTCCTGGTCGCCGTGCCCTGGGTCGCCAACCGATGGCGCCCGACTTCGCCGCTGCTGCTGGCGGTCGCGGGCTGGATCGTCCTGATCGGGGCATGGGTGGCGATCGTCCAGATGCACGCACATTCGCCTTGGCTCGTGCTTGCGGCGATGGCCATTGTCTGGGTCGCCGATACGGCAGCGTACTTCGCAGGTCGTGCTTTCGGCCGGCGCAAGCTTGCCCCGGAAGTGAGTCCGGGCAAGACCTGGGAAGGCGTCTATGGCGGCCTCGCGGCAGTCGCGATCTACGCGCTCGCGCTCGTCCCGCTGGCGGCCGAGGGCGGTTTCCAAGGCATGGTGTCGCCGAGCGCCGTCGTCGTCTGGATCGGGCTGGCACTCGCGCTCGCGGCGCTATCCGTCGTGGGGGATCTCTGCGAATCGTTGCTTAAGCGGCAGGCCGGCGTGAAGGACAGCGGACGCCTGCTGCCGGGGCACGGTGGCATCCTGGATCGCATCGACGCCCTGCTGGCGGCGATGCCGGCGGCGGCACTGCTGGCGCTGGCGTATCTGCGATGACGCGTCACCGGATCAGCCTGCTGGGTGCCACCGGCTCGATCGGGGACTCGACGCTCGACGTCATCGCCCGCCATCCCGATCGGTTTGGCGTTGCGGCGCTCACCGCCAACGGCCAATGGGAGAAGCTCGCGCAGCTCTGCATGCGCCACCGGCCCGATGTCGCGGCGCTTTCCAATCCGGAGGCGGCGCGCCGCCTTGACCGCGCGCTGACGGGTGCCGGGCTGCCGACGCGGGTCCTCGGGGGGGAGGCGGGCATCGTCGAAGCCGCGGCATGGAGCGACGCGGACACGGTCGTGGCGGCGATCGTCGGGGCGGCCGGCCTGCGGCCGACGCTTGCCGCCGCCAGCGCCGGCAAGCGCATCCTGCTCGCCAACAAGGAAGCGCTCGTCATCGGTGGCGCAGTATTCATGGCGGTGGCGGAGCGGGGCGGCGCGACGCTGCTCCCCATCGACAGCGAGCACAACGCGATTTTCCAGTGCCTGCCGCCGGGCTACGCGCGAAACCCCGGGAAATCCGGCGTGCGCAGGATTCTCCTCACTGCGTCGGGCGGGCCGTTCCGGACGCGGCCCGTCGCGGAACTCGATGGCGTGACCGCGGCCGAAGCCTGTGCCCATCCGAATTGGGTGATGGGGCGCAAGATCAGCGTAGACTCCGCCACCATGATGAACAAGGGTCTCGAAATGATCGAAGCGCATTGGCTGTTCGGCCTGCCGCCGGAGCGGATCGAGATCGTCGTGCACCCTGAGAGCGTCATCCATTCGCTGGTCGAGTACGTTGACGGGTCGATGCTCGCCCAGCTTGGCCATCCGGACATGCGCACACCGATCGCCCAGGCGCTCGCGTTTCCCGACCGGGTGGACGCCGGGGTGCCGGCGCTCGAGCTCGTGCGGCAGGGCGCGCTCACGTTCGAGTCCCCGGACCACGAGCGTTTTCCCTGCATCGGGCTCGCGGCCGACGCGCTTCGCGCTGGCGGAACCGCGCCGGCAGTCCTCAATGCCGCGAACGAAGTTGCGGTCGCCGCCTTCCTCGCGGCGCGCATACGCTTCACCGACATCGCGTCCGCATGCGCCGAAGCTCTGGCGCGCCTTCCGGCACGGCCGGTGCATGCGCTCGAAGACGCGCTGGCTGCCGACAGCGAAGCGCGCGCCGTCGCGCGGGCGTGGCTCAAGCTGCCCGAGGCTGCCTGATGGATGCCGTGACCAAGGTGCTCGCGTTCATGGTGGTGCTGGGCGTGCTCGTCGTGTTCCACGAGCTCGGGCATTACTGGGTGGCGCGCTGGTGCCGGGTCAAGGTGCTGCGGTTTTCGGTCGGCTTCGGGCGCATCGTTTGGTCGCGCCGATTCGGCCCCGATCGTACGGAATGGGCCCTGTCGGCGATCCCGCTTGGCGGCTACGTGAAAATGGTGGATGAGCGGGAAGGCACGGTCCCCGCGAGCGACCTCGCGCGCGCATTCAATCGGCAATGCGTCTGGAAAAGAATAGCGATCGTCGCCGCCGGCCCCATCGCGAACCTGCTGCTCGCCGTGCTGCTCTTTGCCGGCACCTACATGGCGGGCATTCCCGCGCAACGCGCGCTGCTCGCCACGCCGCCGCCGAACACGCCTGCGGCGGCGGCGGGCATTCGCGATGGCGACCTCGTCGTTGCCGCCGACGGCGCGTCGGTCCGCAGCTGGCAGGACCTGCGCTGGCACCTGCTGCGGGCATCCGGCGCGCGCGACATAACGATCGACGTCGAGCGGCCCGACGGGGCGCGACTGCAGCGCATCGTGGTGCTGACCTCGCTTGCGGGAGCCGACTGGGAGGGCAATTTCATGCCCGCGCTGGGGCTTCGCACCGAC
The DNA here is from genome assembly GCA_963823215.1 of uncultured beta proteobacterium. Lineage (GTDB taxonomy): Bacteria > Pseudomonadota > Gammaproteobacteria > Burkholderiales > Casimicrobiaceae > CAIWHR01. The sequence continues at coordinate 263,598 of CAWGKT010000001.1, read as the reverse complement.
CTCGGCGCACCGCTCATCGACGAAGTGCTCCCCGACAAACCCGCCGCGCGCGCGGGGCTGCGCAAGGGAGATCTCATCCTCGCCATCGACGGTGAGCCTGTCCGCTCGCCGGCCGAGGTCGCTGCGCGCACCAACGCGAAACCGGGCGCGGCAGTGACCTTCCGGATCGGCCGCGATGGCTCGCCGCGCGACATGACCCTCGTCACCGAAGTCGCCGAACAAGCGGGGCACAAGGTCGGGATTGCCGGCATCCGCCTCAAGGTCGATCCGGTGATTGCCGAGCGCCTTGCGGTCACGGTTCGCTATGGCGTGGTCGAAGCGCTGGTCCAGGGCGCGCGCAAGACGTGGGAGCTTGCCGTGTTTACCGTGCGCATGCTCGGGCGCATTCTGGTCGGCGACGCTTCCCTCAAGAACATCAGCGGCCCGATCACCATGGCCGATTTCGCCGGTCAGTCGGCGCAGGCGGGAACGCTGGTTTTCGTCGGCTATCTCGCGTTGATCAGCATCAGCCTCGGCGTGCTGAATCTACTGCCGGTGCCGCTGTTGGACGGTGGGCATTTGCTGTATTATTTCGCCGAGATCATCAAGGGTAGTCCCGTCTCCGACCGTGCCTTCGAGGTCGGTCAACGCATCGGCATGGCCATGCTGGCGGTGTTGATGGCGCTGGCGCTTTTCAATGACCTCTCCCGACTGTTCTAGCGCAACGTTGGCGGAGTCGGCACGCCGTGCCGGCGCCGCGCTGCTCGCGCTCGCGCTCGCGTTGGGCGCGGATCTGGCGCTGGCCATCGCCCCCTTCGTGGTCAAGGACATCCGCGTCGAGGGCGTGCAGCGGACCGAGGCGGGCACGGTCTTTTCGTACCTGCCGATCAAGGTGGGCGAGACGATCGACGACGAAAAGGTTGCGGCCGCGGTCAAGGCGCTCTTCGCGACCGGCTTCTTTCGCGACGTCCGGCTCGAAGTGCAGGATGGCGTGCTCCTCGTCGTTGTCCAGGAGCGGCCCACGATCAGCAAGGTCGACATCTCCGGCAACAAGGAATTCGACACCGACACGCTGAAGAAGGCGCTGAAGGACATCGGTCTCGCCGAGGCGCGCATCTTCGACCGCTCGGCCCTCGATCGCGCCGAACAGGAGATGAAGCGCCAATACCTGACGCGCGGCCGGTATGCCGCGAAGGTTACCGTGACCGTCACCCCGCAGGAGCGCAACCGCGTCGCCATCAACATCGCCGTCGAGGAAGGCGACGCCGCGAAGATCGCGCGGATCAACATCATCGGCGAGAGCGCGTACAGCGAGAGCGAACTCCTCGGCCTGATGACGCTCACCACGCCGGGCTGGATGACGTGGTACACGAAGAACGACCAGTATTCGAAGCAGAAACTGTCAGCCGACCTCGAGGCGCTGAAGAGCTTCTACCAGAACCGGGGCTATCTCGAATTCAACGTCGACTCGACGCAGGTCTCGATTACGCCTGACAAGGAAGACATCTACATCACGGTCAATATCACCGAGGGCCCGCGCTACACCGTGTCCGAAATCCGTCTCGCCGGCGACCTGCTGGTGCCGGCGTCCGAGCTCACCCAGCTCGTGCAGATGCGGGTGGGCGAGGTGTTCTCGCGCGAGCGCCTGCAGGGAAGCGTGAAGGCGATCAGTGACCGGCTGGGCACGGAAGGCTATGCCTTCGCCAACGTCAACGCGATCCCCGAAATCGATCGCGAGAAGCGGCAGGCGGCGTTCACGATCTTCCTCGATCCGGGGCGGCGCGTTTACATCCGCAAGATCAACATCAGCGGCAACGTGCGCACGCGCGACGAAGTGATCCGCCGCGAGATGCGCCAGCTGGAGAGCGCGTGGTACGACGGCGCGCGGATCGAGCGCTCCAAGGTGCGCATCAAGCGGCTCGGCTTTTTCGACGATGTCAACATCGAGACGCCCCCCGTCACCGGTACCACGGACCAGGCGGACGTCGAGGTGACGGTCACCGAGAAGGCCACGGGCAATCTGCTCGCCGGGATCGGCTACTCCAGCTCCGACAAGCTGGTGTTCAATGCGTCGGTGTCGCAGCAGAACATCTTCGGCAGCGGCAATGCGCTGACGGCGGGGATCAACACGAGCTCCGTGAACAGGACCATCGCGGTGACATTCGTCCAGCCCTACTGGACCGTCGATGGCGTTTCGCGCACCCTGGAGGTCTATCAGCGGAACTTGGACCCGTCGTCCAACTTGTCGGTCGCGCCTTACGAATCGTCCACGTGGGGCGGAGCGGTCAGTTACGGTATCCCGATCTCGGAGACCGACACCATCAACCTCGGTTTCCGCTTCGAGCACACGGACCTGACGCTTTTCGATACCAGCCCGCCTTCCTACATCCGGTACGTCAACGAATTCGGCGACAGCCCCAACAGCTTCATCGTCAGCCTCGGCTGGGCGCGTGACACGCGCGACGACATCCTCTATCCTTCACGCGGGATGCTGCAGGTGGCGGGGGTCGAAGTGGGGACGCCCATTGCGGACCTTTCCTACTACAAGGCGAATTACCTGGCGCAGTGGTTTTCGCCGGTTTACGGCGATTTCGTACTGATGCTGCGCGGCGAGGTCGGCTACGCTGATGGCTACAACGGCAAGTCGCTGCCATTCTACAAGGTGTTCTACGCCGGCGGCGTAGGCTCGGTTCGCGGTTACGAAACGGCGTCCCTGGGCCCGCGCGACATCTACGGGAACACGCTGGGAGGGAAGCGCAAGATCGTCGGCAACGCGGAGCTGTTCTATCCGATCCTGAAGGGGGACAAGTCCGTGCGCGGGAGCGTATTCGTGGATGCCGGACAGATCTCGGGTCTGACCATTGCCTGTGACGATACGCCCGAACTCTGTGCCACCTACAAGTCGCTGCAAAAGGAGTCCGAGAAATTCCGGTACTCTTACGGTATGGGACTCGCGTGGAACTCGCCGGTGGGACCGTTGAAGTTCAGCTACGGCATACCCTTCAAGGAACGGCGCGGCGACCTGATCCAGAATTTCCAGTTTCAGGTCGGTTCCGTATTCTGAGAACGTTTGTGCAGGAGAACCCATTGAATCGCAGCATCCATCGCATTGGCCGCGCCGTTCTCGGCGGAGCCTTCCTGATCTGGCTCGGCGCGGGCGCCGCGGCCGCCGCCGACTACAAGATCGGCTTTGTCAACACCGAACGCCTGTTTCGCGAGGCCGCGCCGGCCAAGCGCGCGCAGCAGAAGCTCGAGAAGGAGTTCGCGGCCCGTGATGCCGACATCCAGAAGCTGAACAAGCAGGTGCGGGATCTGCAGGCAGCGCTCGAGAAGGACGGTGTCACGATGTCCGAGGCCGAGCGCCGCAACAAGGAACGGGATCTGGCCAATCTGTCGCGCGATCTGCAGCGTTCCCAGCGCGAGTTTCGCGAAGACCTCAATCTGCGGCGCAACGATGAGCTGGCGAGCGTCCAGGAGCGCGCCAACAAAGTCATCCAGCAGATCGCCGAGGCCGAGAAATTCGACCTGATCCTGCAGGACCCCGTGGTCTTCGCCAGCCAGAAGATCGACATCACCGAAAAGGTGGTGAAGGCGCTCGCCGACAAGTAGCGGCGACCGACCGCCACGCGGGCACGCCGCCGCCGGCAACCCTCGATATCGTCCGGTCCGTGCCGATCACACTCGCCGACCTCGCCTTGCGTGTCGGGGCCACGCTCGACGGCGATGGGGCGGTGCAGGTCTCGCACGTGGCCACGCTCGAGTCCGCCGGACCCGGCGCCATCGTGTTTCTCGCCAACCGCAGGTACCGCGAGCAGCTGGCAGGAACCCGTGCATCCGCCGTGATCGTCACACCGGCGATGGCGGGCGCGACGACATTGCCGAAGCTCCTGGATCGCAACCCGTATGCGAGCTACGCGAAGGTGGCCGCCATCCTTCACCCATCGCCTGCCGTCGTCGCCGGAGTGCATCCCTCCGCGGTCATCGAGCCTGGCGCGATGGTTGCGCCGAGCGCGGCCATCGGTCCCCATGCGGTTATCGGCGCCATGGCAGTAATCGGCGAGCGCGCGCGGGTCGGCGCCGGCAGCTTCGTGGGCGCCGGCGCGTCGATCGGTGACGACGTCATCCTGCACGCCAACGTGACGATCTACGAGCGCTGTGTCGTGGGCCCGCGCAGCATCCTGCATTCGGGAGCCGTGATCGGCGCCGACGGCTTCGGCATGGCCGAAGAGAACGGGCGCTGGGTCAAGATCCCGCAACTCGGCCGCGTCGTGCTTGGCGCCGACGTGGAGATCGGCGCCAACACGACCATCGACCGCGGTGCGATCGACGACACGGTGATCGAGGACGACGTCAAGCTCGACAACCTGATCCAGGTGGGCCACAACTGCCGCATCGGCGCGCACACGGCCATGGCCGGTTGCGCCGGTGTCGCCGGAAGCACGCGGATCGGCCGGAACTGCAAGATCGGCGCACGGGCGAACATCAACGGGCACATCGAGATCTGCGACAACGTCAACATCGCGGGCACCGCGAATGTTCACGGTTCGATCTCGGTGCCCGGGACCTACGCGAGCGCCGTCTTTCTCGCGCTTCCCCATGACCAATGGCGGCGCCGCCAATTCATCGTGCAGCGGCTCCCGGAACTGGCGCAGCGCGTGCGCCGTCTGGAGGAGGGCGGAGGCGGGGCAGCGGAAGACGCGCCCGACGAGACGAAGGGGGAGCCATGAATGCAGTGAACGACGGCAGCATGGACATCGGCGAGATCATGCGGTACCTGCCGCACCGGTATCCGTTCCTGCTGGTCGACCGCGTCACGTCGCTCGAGACCGACAAGTCCATACGCGGCATCAAGAACGTGACGATGAACGAGCCCTTTTTCGTCGGGCATTTCCCGGGCTATCCCGTGATGCCCGCCGTGCTCGTGATCGAGGCGCTCGCGCAGCTCGCGTCGATCCTGGCGTGGAAGATGTCGCGCCGCACGCCCGGTGACGGCACGCTCATCCTCTTCGCCGGCATCGACAGTGCGCGCTTCCGGCGCCAGGTTCGACCGGGCGACCAGCTGGTGCTGGAGTCCGAGGTGCACCGGATGGTGCGCGGTATCGGCAAGTTCGCGGTGCGGGCGAAGGTCGACGGCGAAATTGTCGCCGAGGCCAACCTGATGGCCGCGATGCGCATGCCGGACGCCGACGCCAGCGCCAAGGGCGACTGACTCGATGCCGCGGATCCACGCGACGGCGCTGGTCGACCCGAAGGCCGAGCTTGCCGCCGACGTCGCCGTGGGTGCCTATTCGATCATCGGGCCGCATGTGAAGGTCGGCGCGGCTACGGTGATCGGGCCGCACGTCGTACTCACCGGGCGCACGAGCCTCGGCGCGCGCAACCACCTGTTCCAGTTCACGTCCATTGGCGACATCCCGCAGGACCGCAAGTACGCCGGCGAGCCGACCACGACGACCATCGGCGACGACAATGTCTTCCGGGAATTCATGACCGTCAACGCCGGCACTGTCCAGGACCGCGGCGACACTCTGATCGGCAACGGCAATCTTTTCCTCGCCTACACCCACGTCGCGCACGACTGTGTCGTCGGCAACTGGACGGTATTCTCGAACAATGCGCAGCTCGCGGGCCACGTCCACATCGGCGACTGGGTCGTGATGGGGGCGTACTCGGGAGTCCATCAGTTCTGCCGGGTCGGCGCGCACTCCATGATCGCCGCCGGCGCGATCATCCTGCAGGACGTGCCGCCGTTCGTCACCGCGTCCGGTTATCCGGCAACGCCCCGCGGCATCAATACCGAGGGCCTGCGCCGCCGCGGGTTCACGGCCGTGGAGATCCTCGCGGTTCGCCGCGCCTACAAGACGCTCTACCGGGAAGGGCGCGATGTCGACGATGCCAGGGCCACGCTGGTCACCGCCTCCGAGGCGGTGCCGGCGTTGGCCGAACTGGTCGATTTCCTCGCCGTGCCCGGCCGCGGCATCATCCGCTGAACCCTGATTGGCGGCTCGGGATGGACGACGCAGCAACCTGCTCCGGTCGCGTGACGATCGGCATCGTCGCCGGCGAGGCGTCGGGCGACGCGCTCGCGGCCACGCTGATCCAAGCGGTGCGCGTGCGCATGCCGCAGGCACGGTTCGTCGGCGTCGCGGGACCGCGCATGGAGGCGGCCGGCTGCGAGGCGTGGTTTCCGCTCGAGACCCTGGCCGTGCGGGGATTCGCCGAGGTGCTGTCGCGGCTGCCGCAGCTGTTCGCCCTGCGGCGGGCGCTTTTTCAGCGCCTCGTCGCCGAGCGCGTCCCCGTGTTCGTCGGTGTCGACGCTCCGGATTTCAACCTCGGTCTCGAGGCGCGACTGAAGCGCACCGGCGTGCGCACGCTCCATTTCGTCAGTCCCTCCGTCTGGGCCTGGCGCCGCGAGCGCGTGCACCGGATCGGACGCTCGGTCCATCGGATGCTGGCACTGTTTCCGTTCGAGCCGCCCATCTACGAGGCGGCTGGGGTCCCGGTCACCTTCGTAGGTCATCCGCTGGCCGCGCAGGCGGCGGCGCTAGGCTCGCGGCGCCTTGCGCGCGAGCAGCTGAAGCTCGGGACTGCGCAGCCGGCTTTCGCGCTGTTGCCCGGCAGCCGTGCGTCGGAGCTCGACATGCACGGCGACCTCGTGCTCCGCACCGCCGCCATGCTCCATGCTGCCCGTCCGGATGCGCGCTTTCTCGTGCCCCTGGCGACGCGCCCGACGCGCGACCGCTTCGAGTCCGCCATCTACCGGCTCGGGCTCGAGAAATTGCCGCTGACGCTGCTCTACGGTCACGCGACCGACGCATTGCGTGCCGCCGACGTCGCCGTCGTGGCCTCCGGCACCGCCACGCTCGAAGCGGCCCTCGCGCGTTGCCCACATGTGATCTTCTACCGCGTGCACCCGCTGACGGCGCGCATTGTCCGAAGCCGGATCCTGCTCCCATGGGTGGGCCTGCCGAATATCCTCGCGGGAAAGTTCGTCGTGCCCGAGCTCATACAGGAAAACGCGACGGTAGAGAATCTCGCGCAGGCGGCGCTCAACCTCTTTGACGACACGGTGACGCGGCGCCGTCTCGAAGCCTTGTTCGCGGGATTTGCCGCATCGCTTGCGGCCGACACGGGAGGTCTGGCGGCGGCGGCGGTCGTCACCGAGTTGCGCGCGGCAGGCGTCGCGTGCTGACCGTGCGCGGGGCAGCGCTGATTGCCGGAATCGACGAAGCAGGGCGGGGCCCGCTCGCCGGGCCGGTAGTCGCGGCGGCAGTGATTCTCGACCCTTCGCGCCCGATTGCCGGCCTGCGCGACTCGAAGCTCCTGTCGGCGCGGCAGCGCGGTCGCCTCGCCGTCGAAATCCGCGCCAACGCACTGGCCTGGTCCGTGGGCGAAGCCGATGTCACCGAGATCGATGCGCTCAACATCCTGCGGGCGACGATGCTCGCCATGCGCCGCGCGTTCGCGGGGCTCTCCGTCGCGCCGGGGGAGGCCTGGATCGATGGCAACCGCTGTCCGGAACTCCCGTGCGCGATGCGGGCGATCGTCAAGGGCGACCGTGACGTTGCCGTTATATCGGCGGCATCGATCCTCGCCAAGACCGCGCGTGATGCGATGCTGGACGAGCTCGACGGCCGGTTTCCGGAGTACGGTTTCGCGCACAACCGCGGCTACGGGACGCCGGAACACCTGGCGGCGCTCGCGCGCCACGGACCGTGCCAGGCGCACCGCCGGAGCTTCGCGCCGGTCGCGCAATCGGTGCTGAGTTTCTGACCCCGGTCATCCGTGCTTCTGGTCGCGGGAACCACGACAAGGGCCTCAAGCGAACTGCATTGCGGTCAATCCTGCGGGCGCAGCCGCCTGACGGTGTCGTCGGAGGGAAGGAAGCCGCTGCCGTCGGCGTAGCGCCAGTCGACCATCACGCCCTTGCCTTCCTTGACCGAGGTGCGACCGACGTAGGCTCCCATCGTCGATTGATGGTCGAGCGCGCGGAAGCTGACCTTGCCGAACGGCGAGTCGAAGGCGAGGCCGCTCATCGCTGCGATCAGCTTCTCGGTGTCGGTCGAGCCAGCCTTGCGGATTGCGGCAGCTGCGGCCTTCACGGCGCTGTAGCCGACGACGGAGCCCAGCCGCGGATAGTCGTTGAATTTCGCCTGATAGGCGTCGCGGAAGCGCTTGTGCTCGGGCGTGTCGATTGCGTACCACGGGTAACCCGTCACCCACCAGCCGACCGGCGCTTCGTCCTTCAGCGGGTCGAGGTACTCGGGCTCGCCGCCCAGCAGGTTGAACACCGGGCGGCCTTTGAAGAGGCCGCGCAGCTCGCCTTCGCGGACGAAGCGCGCGAGGTCGGCGCCGAACAGCGACGAGAAGATCGCATCGGGCTTGGCGTCGAGCATCGCCTGCACGACAGGCCCTGCGTCGATCTTGCCGAGCGGCACCGCCTGCTCGACGAACTCGATGCCGCCGGCCTGCCGTGCGATCATCTGCTGCTTGAACGCGGCGGTGGCCGACTGCCCGTACTCGTAGTTGGGGTAGACGATCGCCCAGCGCTTCCGCGCAAGCTTCGCCGCCTCGGGCGCCAGCATCGCCGTCTGCATGTAGGTCGACGCGCGCAGCCGGAACGTGTAACGGTTGCCGTTTTCCCAGACGATCTTGTCGGTGAGCGGCTCGGCCGCAAGGAACAGCACCTTGCGCTGCTTCGCGAGGTCGGCCACGGCAAGCCCGACGTTGGACGCGAATGTCCCCATCAGCATGACGGCCTTTTCGCGGGTGAGGAGCTCCTCCGCCACGCGCACGGCGTCGCCGGGGTTGCCGTTGTCGTCGCGCGACACGATCTCGAGCGGCCGCCCGAGCACGCCTCCCGTTGCGTTGACCTCGGCCAGCGCCAGCTCCATGCCCTTCTTGTACGGTTCCAGGAACGCCGGGAACACCTTGTAGCTGTTGAGCTCGCCGAGCCGGATCGGCTGCGCCGTGCTCGCCAGCGGCAACGCGGCAATGGCGGCGAGCGTGCCCAACGCGGCAACTCGGGCAAGACGGCGAATCGGGTTCATGGCCTCTCCAGGGGACGCGCTAAGACACCATTGTCCTACGGCGCCGCCATCAACGTACGGATAGTCTCGATGGTTGACGGCAAGATGGGGATGGTTTCCGCCATGAAAAGATAGCATCGCCACCGGACGCCGGCGGGCGGTAAACGGTAAAATCACACGTTTTCCCTGCGCCGTCTCTTGCCTGCCACTGCAGCCGCGGCAGATGGCACTCGCACGCTGTCCTCGATTCCATGCCGCCCGACCCATTGCCGACGCTGAAGCTCCCGCACGGGCTGGCCTTCGCCGATCTGTATTCGACCGCCGGCGCGGCGCGCATCGACGCGCTGTTCGTCGAGCATCTGCAGCCGGCGGACGAGGCGCTGGCGGCACGCCTGGTCGTGGCGCGCGCCAGGCCCGACGAGCTGGGGCGCAAGGGTGAGTCGGACCTGCTGATCGCGCTTGGGGCGCATCTGGAGGATTTCCTCGCCGCGCTGTTCGGCATTGCGGGCGACGTCCGCACGCTGGAGGGGAAGCACCACGAGCTCGCGCCGCTCTATGCGGTGAAGCGCCTCTTCGTCCAGCGCAAGGCGATGAACACGCATCGGGCGGATGTGGCCGCCCAGTTCGACGGACCCGTGCTGCGACGGGAGCTGGAGAGCGCGCTCGGTGGACCATTCACCGAGCTCGGCTTCGCCAACGCGGTTACGCGCTGGCAGCAGGACGAGGCCGCGCACGCCGCGGCGCTCGACGTCGCGCTGCGCTATGCCGCATGGGCGTCGCACACACCTGAAGGCCGCGCCGCGCACAAAGGCGGCGTGCTGTTCCGCGCGCCGCGCAAGCTCGACTACATGAAGCTTGTTCCGGTCGAGTTGACCCACGTGAGCGGAGCGAGCGCATGGAAGCTCGAAGGCGACCACGTCCGGCGGCGTGAGGGATTTGCGCTTACCGATCCCGGCATGGGTCTCGCGGCCGCGCTCGATCACTCGCACTACTGCATCTGGTGTCACGAGCAGGGCAAGGACTCCTGCGCGCGCGGCCTCTTCGAGAAGAAGGTCGCCGGCGCACCCCCACCCGACAACCCGTTCAAGAAAAGTCCGTTCGGCGTGACGCTCGCCGGCTGCCCGCTCGAGGAGAAGATCTCCGAGTTCCACAAGCTACGCGCCGACGGCTTGCCGCTTGCCGCGCTGGCGATCATCTGCGTCGACAATCCGCTCGTCGCCGGTACTGGCCACCGAATCTGCAACGATTGCATGAAGTCGTGCATCTATCAAAAAACCGACCCGGTCGACATTCCGCAGGCGGAAACGCGGATCCTGAAGGACGTGCTGGCGCTGCCCTGGGGTTTCGAGATCTATTCGTTGCTCACGCGCTGGAACCCGCTCGACCTGCGCCGGCCGACGCCGCGGGTCGCCACCGGCAAGCGCGCGCTCGTCGTCGGCATGGGACCGGCCGGCTTCACGCTGGCGCACCACCTGATTAACGACGGCCACACGGTCGTCGGCATCGACGGGCTCAAGATCGAGCCGTTGCCCCCCGCGCTGTCGGGAGTCGCGGCCACTGGCGAGCGTGGGCCTTTCGCGCCAATCTTCGACGCAGCGACGCTCGCCGAGCCGCTTGACGATCGTGTGATGGCCGGCTTCGGCGGCGTCGCCGAGTACGGGATCACCGTGCGTTGGGACAAGAATTTCCTCAAGGTGATCCGACTGCTGCTCGAGCGCCGCGACCGGTTCGCGCTCTTCGGCGGCGTGCGTTTCGGCGGCACGCTCGACGTCGAAGGGGCGTTTGCGTACGGCTTCGATCATGTGGCGGTCGCCGCCGGTGCCGGCAAACCGACGGTGCTCGAATTGCCAAATGGGCTCGCCACGGGCGTGCGCACGGCCTCGGACTTCCTGATGGCGCTGCAACTGACCGGCGCGGCCAAGGAGAATTCCGTGGCCAACATGCAGCTGCGGCTGCCCGTGGTCGTCGTCGGCGGCGGGCTTACCGCGATCGATACCGCAACCGAAGCGCTCGCGTACTACCCGGTGCAGGTCGAGAAGTTCCTGTCGCGTTACGACGTGCTCGTCGCGGAGAAGGGACGCAACGCGGTCGAGTCCGGATGGAGCGCCGCTGAACGCACGATCGCCGAGGAATTCCTCGCGCATGCCCGCGCGATCCACGTCGAGCGCGCTGCCGCCGCAGGCGAGGGCCGCAAAGCCCGGATCGTCGAGCTGCTGCAGGCATGGGGCGGCGCGACGATCGCGTATCGTCGGCGGCTCATCGACAGCCCGTCGTACACGTTGAACCACGAGGAAGTCGAGAAGGCGCTGGAGGAGGGCATCCGTTTCGCGGAGGGACTCACACCGCTCGCAGTCGAGGTCGACGTCCACGGCCACGCGTGCGCGCTCCGCGTGTCACAGCATCACAACGACGGCGACGGCGTCTGGCATCAGTACGGCACGACGTCGCTGCCGGCACGCTCGATCCTGGTTGCCGCGGGCACGCAGCCCAACACCGTTCTCGCGCGCGAGGATGCGGCGCACTTCCGTCTCGATGGCAAATACTTCCGACTGCTGGACGAGGAGGGCCGTATGGTGCATCCGGTCAAGGGCCTGGCCAAGCCGGACAAGCCCGCGGTGCTTACCGAGATTCGTCGCGATGGCCGCGCGACGAGCTTCTTCGGCGACCTCCATCCGTCGTTCCACGGCAACGTGGTGAAAGCGATGGCCAGCGCAAAGCAGGGCTATCCGATCGTCTCGCGCATGTTGGGTCGGGTTGCGCCGGCGGCGGGTGAGTCCGACGCATCGTTCTTCGGTCGCCTGGGCGACGCGTTGCGGGCGACCATCGTGCGCGTCGATCGCCTGACGCCGACGATCCTGGAGGTGGTTGTCCGGGCACCTGCGGCGGCGCGACGTTTCGAGCCGGGACAGTTCTACCGTTTGCAGAATTTCGAGGCCCTCGCACCCCTTGTCGACGGCACGCGCCTCAACGTGGAAGGACTGGCCCTGACGGGCGCGTGGGTCGATCGCGAGCAGGGCCTCGTCTCCACGATCGTGCTGGAGATGGGCGGCTCCTCGGATCTTTGCGCGTTGCTGAAGCCGGGCGAGCCCGTAGTGCTGATGGGCCCGACCGGTACGCCGACGGAGATCGTGGGCGGCGAAACCGTCGTCCTCGCCGGCGGCGGACTGGGCAACGCGGTACTCTTTTCGATCGGCCAGGCGTTCCGCCGCGCGGGGTCGAAGGTGCTCTACTTCGCCGGCTACAAGAAGATGATCGACCGGTACAAGGTCGCCGAGATCGAGGCCGCGGCCGATGTCGTCGTCTGGTGCAGCGACGAGGCGCCGGGTTTCAGCGCGACCCGGTCGCAGGACCGCGCGTTCGTCGGCAACATCGTGGAAGCGATGTCCGCCTACGCATCGGGCGCGCTTGGCGCGCAGCTGATTCCCTTCGCCGCATGCGACCGCCTCATCGCCATCGGCTCGGACCGGATGATGGCGGCGGTCGGCGCCGCACGGCACACGGTGCTCGCGGGCCATCTGAAGCCGGGCCACAAGGCGATCGCGTCGATCAACTCCCCGATGCAGTGCATGATGAAGGAGATCTGTGCGCAGTGCCTGCAGTCGCACCGCGATCCGGTGACGGGCAAAGTCAGTTACGTATTTTCCTGCTTCAACCAGGATCAGCCGCTGGATCTTGTTGATTTCACCGGACTTGCCGCGCGCCTCACGCAAAACTCGGTGCAGGAGCGATTGACCGGGCAGTGGATAGGCAGGTGCCTGAAGCGTACCCGGTAGACGGAAGGTCCGTGCGTCGGCGATGGTCCCCGCGCCGATTGTCGGCCACAAGCCGCCGGAACGGGGCCCGTGTGGGTGCGGAATCGGTTACTGCTTGAACCGCTCCAGGTTCTCGGGCATCGTGGCCTCGCCGCTGCATGACTGGGGTTGCCGCAACCGAATTACCTGCAACGAGCACGAAGCGTGCCGTTGAATTGCATGGTTATCTTTCAACGAGTTGGATGCTTTCTTTGACTGCTACAACATGCAAGCGTTAAGTCTTCCAACGTCGAGACCTGCGTGGGATTACGGCTGCGTTGTGTACCCAATCATGTTTCGCGCGGATGCCGAGCACTGACCGTTCCACAAGGGCGCTTCAATTCCGACTCGACGGCGAACACGCTGATCGCCTTTACCCATGGCGTCCCGCAAATCGCGCCGGAATCCGATCCTTGAAACTCATTCCGGCTTGGCGTAGTCTTAGTGCGTAGGCGATTCAAGTGATGGATCGGTGCTCGCGGATAGGGCAGCAGTCGTGGGTGTCGGTTTTCGCGGGCAGGTCGTCCCGCAACCGGATGCTCCCCCGAGTTCGCGGCCGCGAGATAGCGCCGATGTTGTGGCAACCAAAAAGGGGGCTGCTTTATCGATGACATCTACTACTGGACTACCCCAATGCCGGTGACCAACGCCCGGCACACGTTACGGTGACGTAACGAAATGAAGCCACAGCGATGTGGCGATCCTGCGAAGCCCCGCGATCCTCGTGGGGCTTCGCGTTGATGGGTCTGCGCTGCGCGTGTAGAGCCGCACCAGAACCGCCGAGTCTGGGCCACGCACCGTCTCCCCCGGGGCTTGCGTCGAGGAAGTCCTGCGTAACGGCGGGGTTTTCCGGTGCAGTTGCTGCATGAGGGCCAGCATCAGCAAAGGCGGGCGATGTTGACGCGAGTGGAAAGGCCGTGGGTCAGGACGAGGCCACAGGACTTCCGTACCTTTCGGCGTAGCGCAACAGCGCTGCCTCGGTGCGCGACAGGTAATCGGTGGCGTGCGCCCGATAGTCTGCACCGGGCACCGCGGGATGAATCGCGGAGACCATCGCCCACATGGCCTCGCGCAACGCGCTTGCCACCTTCATCGCATCAAACGCCCGCTGCATCACGTCGCTTGCGGATTGCCCGAAATAGGTTTCGAGCAGCAGTCGCTCATCGGAAAGAGAGAAGCTCCCATTGGCGGCGAGGTTCGCGAGGTCGAACATCGCGGTGCCGAAGCCGCCGTATTCCCAGTCGATCAGCCAAAGGCGTTTGCCGTCGTCGAGGAAATTGCCGGAGAGCAGGTCGTGGTGGCCGAAGACGATGGGCAGCGGCATCTGCTGTGCCTCAAGTGCGTCCGCAAGCGTCACATAGCGCGACAGATCGCCGTTGTTGCCGCCGCGGGCGGCGTGCAGCGTCCGCGCATAGTCACGGACGACATGAAAGACCCAGAACGTGTTCGCCGGGCCCACGAGGTGGCGCGCCAGTCCGCCGTGGCATAGTGCAAGGAGCGGGACGATGCGCTCGATGTTCGCGCGCAGATCCGGTTCCGCGAGTGTCCTGCCATCGATATGGCGAATGACCATGATGCCCGGCTCCGCATAGACCACTTCGGGCGACAGGCCAGCTGCATGGGCAGCAACGCTCGTCGCCCGTTCGCGATCGCGGAACACGTGGTGGGCCGGAATATCGCCGCCGCAACGCGCGACATAGCGTTCGCTCCCGTCATCGACGACGAACGCCGTGTTGGATAGACCTCCGTGCAACGGTTCGAGCTTCACCTTGCCGCGCCAGTACGGCAACGCGGCGATTCGTGCTTCGAGATCGAGGGCCGTCATTCCTTGTGCAGGGTCAGCGCGACCGCAGCAGGCCCGCGAGCAAACCGCCGATTGCCGATGCACCGATCGCCACGAGATCGCCGCCGCCTTCGCTCTGGCGCATGCGCTCGACGTCGAAGATCGCGTTGATCTGCGCATCGCTCAACGTCGTGCGCATCGCTTCCGCATCCGATGGCGCCCGCGAGGACGCGCCGGCGGCAAGTTCGCGCAGCGCTGTCGCCACGCCCTCCGGATCGATCAGGGTCACGGCCGCGCCGCAATGCTTGCACGCACTGTCGTTGGCGAGATCGACGGGCGCGCCGCATTGCGAGCAGGCGATCTGGCGCACCGTGGCACGCAGCTTGGCGAGCTCGGCCGGCGAGGGCGCGCGGATGAAGTTTTTCTCGCGCAGGAATTGGTGGAACGTGGTGAGCCGTCCGTGATCGTTGCGACAGCGCCAATAGGTGAAGCGGGTGGTGCGCTGCAAGTCCTGGGTCAAGTCGAGGGCCGCGGCACATATGGGGCAGTTGAACGTCGTCGCGAGCGGCTTGCGCGCGGTTCCCGCCTTGCCGATGTACTGGAACAATTCCAGCACCGCCTTGGGCTTGAGGCGGATACTCTCCGCCTTGTCGAACCAGAACAGGTTGCACGGAGCGCAGGCTGTGATCTCGATCGGGCGCAGCGTGCCGAAGGCCTCCAGCATAAGCGGCGCCATCGGGTCACGGCAGTTGGGGCATACCGGCATTCCGCCATTCTAGTCGTGGCTGGCCATGACGGGAGCGCGTTGTGGAAATGGGGAAGTTGGAGTTGGTGGCGACCTCTTGCGAGCCACATGCTTCCACGGTCGCGACATTCGGAGGATCAGGTAACGCCCGCACATCCGACCCCGGGATCGCCGCGTTGGAACGCATCGTCGGCGGGCCGGCGGGTTTTGGCGAGCATAGCCGCAGCGATGGCGACGCGGGCGACGTTTACTGATGATTCGCGCGCCGTGCGCGCGCGGTTCGATGCGCTGGTGGAGCTGCTACCGTCGAGCGGTGGGAAGCATTGACGCTGACGGCCTCGAATCAGCGCAGGAGACGCGATCGCAGCTCGGCATGGGACGTTGCCTATGCCACCGCGCCGCGCGTGTTGCGTAGGAGCGTGGCCGCAATCACGCGACCAGCTGGGCGTTGCGATTTGCACATCCTGCGCACTCGTGGCTCGGTGCCATCACCCGATGCCACCTTAAGTCTTTGTTTTTATGGTGCCGGTGGAAGGAGTCGAACCCTCGACCTTCGCATTACGAATGCGCTGCTCTACCAACTGAGCTACACCGGCATTTACCTTGAAAGGCGCGTTGCGCGGGATAGCTTTGGTACTCACCCGGGCAAGCGGAAAATTATAGCCGATCTGGGTGCCTGTCGCCAATGCGGAAAGTGGCCTTGCGCCATTGCCGATGGGCGCTCAACGCAACACCGGCACGAGAAGCGTCGCGAGCAGCGCGGATGCACCCGTCCAGAAGATCTGCACGCCGATGCAAAGCAGGATGAACGCGGAGAGCCGGATCAGCACACTGGTTCCGGTTTCGCCGAGCACGCGCAGCATCCGGTCGGCGTAGCGGTAGCAGACGAACACCGTCGCGGCGATCAGCGCCGCTCCGATCACATCAGCGGTGCCGTGCACGACCAGCGAGCGCACGCTTTGCGGGTGGTGCGCACCGATCGTGATGGCGACGGAGATCGTGCCGGGTCCGACGGTGAGCGGCAGGGTGAGGGGGTAGAACGCCCGGGTGGCGATCTCCGCGGCGGCTGGCGCCGAGGCAGGGATGATCGGCGCTGCGGTCTCGGCACGCAGCAGTTCCCACGCGTTGACGCACACGACAATGCCGCCCGCGACCTGCACGATCGGCACGGACAGCCCGAAGAACTCCAGGACGTATGTGCCGACGAACAGGGACGCCAGCAGCAGGATGAAGGCGTTGACCGCAATCTTCTGCGCAAGGGTCGCGCGCAGCGCCGCGGTGCAGTCGGCGGTCATGGCGAGGAACACCGGCGCGCCGCCAAACGGGTTGACGATCGGCAGCAGCGCAGCAATTACCAGCAAGAGGCCTTCGACGAGGTGGCGCAGATCTCCGGTCATGTGCGGTCCCGTTGTCTCCCGGCAAATGGCGTGCGACGGCTACGCTACACTAGCATGCCCGTGCAGCCGCGATCGGCAGAACGCAGCGTCCGAGTCCATGCCCGCAACCCGTTCGCTTTTCGGCTTCCACGCCGTGACCGCCCGACTGCGGCAGCGGCCGGCGTCCGTGCGAGCGATCCATCTTGCGGCGGCGCGGCGCGATGCGCGCATGCGCGAGCTCGTGGCCCTGGCCGAAGGCGCAGGCTGTCCGATGCACGCCTGTGACGACGAGCGGCTGACGCAGCTCGCCGGCACCGACCGGCATCAGGGTGTGGTTGCGCTCGTCGACGCCTCGATGCCGCACGTCACGCTCGACGACGTGCTCGATACACTGGCGGAACCGGCGCTGCTGCTGGTGCTCGACGGCGTCACCGATCCGCACAACCTTGGCGCATGCCTGCGCAATGCCGACGCATTCGGCGCGCACGCGGTGGTCGTGCCCAAGGACCGCGCGGTGGGCCTCAATGCCACGGCCGCGAAGGCGGCAAGCGGCGCTGCCGACACGGTTCCGGTCATCACGGTCACCAATCTCGCGCGGGCGCTGCGCGACCTCAAGGCCAAAGGCGTATGGATCCTCGGGGCGGATGCGGGCGGCGAGAGCCTGTTCGCGGCGGATGTCTCCGGTCCGGTCGCGTGGGTCCTCGGGGCCGAAGGCGCCGGCTTGCGACGGCTGACGCGCGAACATTGCGACCGGATCATCGGCATTCCGCTCATGGGCACGGTCGGGAGCCTCAACGTCGCGGTGGCGAGCGGCATCTGCCTGTATGCATCGCGGCGGACCCGCCAGGCCGCCGGTTGAGCGGGGGCAGCCGAAGCAGCGAGGCCCCGCGAGTCGTGTCCGGCTCGCGGGGCCTCGGTCCAGCGTTCACGCCAACGGGTCCGCGGGCGAGAAGTCGAGGCTGACCCCGCTTTTCCCGCGGCTCCGGAGCAAGCGCTACTCCTTGATGTCGACGCCGTAGAACGTGTGCCGGCCGAACGGGGAGAGCTTGAAGTCGATCACTTCCTTGCGCACCGGCTTCAGTTGCACGGCATGCGCAATGGTGAACCACGGCGCCTGTTCCTTGAAGATCACCTGCGCCTTCATGTAGAGGTCGGTGCGCTGCTTCTGGTCGGAGATCGTCTTCGCCTTCAGGATCAGATCCTCGTAGGGCTGGAAACAGAATTTGGCGACATTGCTGCCGCCGGACTTGGCGGCATCGCAACCGAGCAGCGTGGCGAGGAAGTTGTCCGGATCGCCGTTGTCGCCCGTCCAGCCCAGCATGCCCATCTGATGCTCGCCGGCCTGCATGCGCTTCCGGTATTCGCCCCACTCGAAGCTCTTGATTTCGGCCTTGACGCCCACCTTCGCAAGATCGGCCTGCATCAGCTCGGCGATGCGACGCGCATTGGGGTTGTACGGGCGTTGCACGGGCATCGCCCACAGGTCGGTCGTAAAGCCGTTCGGATGGCCCGCGTCGGCCAGCAGCTTCTTGGCGGCAACCGGATCGAACGGATCGTCCTTGATCGCGTTGTTATACGACCATTGGGTCGGCGGGATCGGATTCTTCGCCGCCACGCCCGTCGTGAGGTACACCGCGTCGATGATGGCCTTCTTGTCGATCGCCATGTTCATCGCCTTGCGCACGCGCACGTCGTCGAACGGCTTCTTGGTCGTGTTGTAGGCGAGGTAGCCGACGTTCAATCCCGGCTGCTCCAGCACGACGACATTCTTGTCCTTGCGGATCGCGTCGAGGTCGGCGGGGTTGGGGTACGGCATCACGTGGCATTCACCCTTTTGCAGCTTCGCCCAGCGCACCGACGCGTCGGTCGTGATCGAGAAGATCAGATCGTCGATCTTGGCCTTGCCGCCATAGTATTGCGGGAAAGCCTTGTAGCGGATGATGGCGTCCTTGATGTACCGGACCAGATAGAACGGGCCAGTGCCGATGGGCTCCTGGTCGATCTTCTCCGGCGTCCCGGCCTTGAGCATCGCATCCGCGTATTCCTTGGATTGCACGCCGGCGTATTCCATCGCCAGGTTCGACAGGAAGGGCGCCTCGGGCTTCTCGAGCGTGATCCGGACCGTGTAATCGTCGACCCGGTCCACCGACTTGATCAACTTGGGCATGCCCATGTCCATGAAGTACGAGTGATTCGGGCTCGTCACCTTGAAGTACGGATTGGATTCCTTCCACTGCCGTTCGATCGCGAAGATCATGTCGTCGGCGTTGAAGTCGCGCGTGGGCTTCCAGTCGCGGTGGTTGTGCCACTTGACGCCCTTGCGCAGGTGGAACGTGTAGACCTTCCCGTCCGGAGAGATATCCCAGCGCTCGGCGAGGCCCGGGACGACCGCCGTGCCGCCGCGCTCGAAGTCGACGATGCGGCTATAGATCTGGCTGTTGGCATCGAACGACGTGCCCGTGGTGTTGATGCCGGGATAGAAGTTCTCCGGGCTGCCCTCGGAGCAGTACACCAGGGTCTTCGCGGAAAGGGTGGCGGTTGCCAGTAGCGCCGGTAGCGCCAGCGCGGTGATGAGGGCGCGCCGCGTACCGGGCCGCCATTGGGTGAGACGGGACTTCGTCATGAATCTGCCTCCTGTGGATGATGCCGCGCGGAGCGCAGCAGGGGATAGCGGTTACGGGGCAATATTATGAACCGGATTGAGCTAGATTGCCCAACTGGTCGGCGAGATGGCAGGCCACCTGCCGTCCGTCGAGCAGACGGGGGGCCGGGCGCTCGGTCCGGCAGCGATCGATCGCATGCGCGCAGCGGGTCGAGAAGACGCATCCCGGCGGGGGGTCCAGCGGCGAGGGTCGTTCGCCTTTCAGCACAATGCGCTGGGAGCGAGCGATCCCGGCCATGCCCGGGGTCGACGCCAGCAGCGCCTGGGTGTACGGATGCAGCGGTCGCGAGAAGATCCGCTCCTTGGGTCCCTGTTCCATGGCGATCCCGAGGTACATCACCAGGACTTCGTGGGCGATGTGCCGCACGACGCCCAGGTCGTGCGAGATGAAGAGATAGGCGAGCCCCAGTTCGCCCTGCAGGTCGGCGAGCAGATTCAGCACCTGCGCCTGGACAGAGACGTCCAGCGCCGACACCGGCTCGTCCGCCACCACGAGCGCGGGATTGAGCATCAGCGCCCGGGCGATGGCGATGCGCTGCCGCTGGCCGCCCGAGAACATATGCGGATAGCGCGCGTAGTGCTCGGGCCGCAGCCCGACCTTGGCCAGCATCGCGCGCGCCAGATCGGCCTGTTCGGCGGGCCCAAGCTCGGTGCTGATCGCGAGCGGCGCCTCGAGAATGGCGCCGACCTTCTTGCGCGGATTGAGCGAGCCGTAGGGGTTCTGGAACACCATCTGCACCGACTTGCGCAGGCCCACCTGCGCCGCGGGCGGCGGATGCACCGCATCGATCCCGGTGAGGCTGAACTCGCCCGCGGTGGGCTTCTCGATCAGCGCCACGATCCGCGCCAGCGTCGACTTGCCGCAGCCCGATTCGCCGACCACGGCGAGCGTTCGCCCGGCCTCGATCGTGAACGAGACGCCCCCCACCGCATGGAGGTGGGCAGGCTCGCGCATGAAGCCGCGCGATATGGAATAGACCTGCCGCAGGTCGCGAGCTTCGGCGACCGGCCTGGTTGTGCCTTGGGACGGCCCGGCGGCGCTTGGGTGTGCCCCCACGCCTGCGGCTGACGCCGCGGCGCTGCCCCCCGGGGGGGCGCGATTCGCACCTTGGGACGGCCCGGCGGCGCTCATGCCGGCACAACCTTCACCTGGCGGTCGCGCGCGATGGCGGCCTCGCGGTCCCGCTCGCCCATCGGGAAGTGGCAGCGGACCTGGCCTTGCTCCCAGGGCCGGATGTCCGGTCGCACCCCGCACGCATGGTCCGTGGCATCGATGCAGCGCGGCGCGAACAGGCAGCCTCGCGGCCGATCGTAGAGACCCGGCACCACCCCGGCGATGGTGGCAAGGCGCGTTTCGCCGGTGCTGCGCTCGGGCATCGCCGCCAACAGGGCTGCCGTGTAGGGGTGCTGCGGGGTGGCAAAGAGCTCGTCGGCGCCGCGCTCCTCGACCACCTGTCCCGCGTACATCACGGCGACGCGGCGCGCCATTTCCGACACCACGCCCATGTTGTGCGTGACCAGCACCAGCGCCATGCCGCGCTCGTTCTGCAGACCGCGCAGCAGATCCAGTATCTGGGCCTGGATGGTCACATCGAGTGCCGTGGTCGGCTCGTCCGCGATGAGGAGCCGCGGATTGCAGGCGATCGCCATCGCGATCATCACGCGCTGGTTCATGCCCCCGGAGAGCTGGTGCGGGAAGTCGCCGAGGCGGCTCGCCGCGGCCGGTATGCCCACCTGTTCCAGGAGCTCGGCGGCACGATGCCGCGCGGCCTTGTGGTCGAGCCCCAGGTGGAGCCGCAGGGTTTCGGTCAGCTGGAAGCCGACGGTGAAGCAGGGGTTGAGGCTGGTGGTCGGATCCTGGAAGATCATCGCCACGTCCTTGCCGATGACCTTGCGCCGCTCCCGGTCCGACAGGCTCGGCAAATCGCGCCCGGCAAAGCGCATCCGCCGCGCCTTCACGCGGCCCGGGAAGGCCACGAGGCCCATCAGCGCCAGCATCGTCACGCTCTTGCCGGAACCGGACTCGCCGACGATGCCCAGCACTTCGCCTTCGTCGAGGGTCAGACTGACGCCGTCGACGGCGTGCAGCACACCCATCTGCGCCGGGAAGTCGACGTGCAGGTCTTCGATCTCGAGGAGCGCCATGGTCGAGGCTCAGCGCTTGAGTTTCGGGTCGAGCGCGTCGCGCAGGCCGTCGCCCAGCAGGTTGAAGGCCAGCACGGTGATCAGGATCGCCAGGCCGGGGAAGGTCACCACCCACCAGGCGCGGATCACGAATTCGCGCGCGTCGGCGAGCATCGTCCCCCATTCCGACGCTGGCGGCTGCGCGCCAAGACCGAGGAAGCCCAGCGCAGCGGCGTCGAGGATGGCGGTGGAGACGCCGAGCGACGCCTGCACGATCAGCGGCGCGGCGCAGTTCGGCAGGACTTCGTTGAACATCAGCCGCAGCCGGCTGGCGCCGTTCGCCCGTGCCGCAGTGACGTAGTCCTTCGAGGTTTCCGTGATCACCGCGGCACGCGTGATGCGAACGTAGTGCGGCAGCACGACGACGGCCACCGCGAGCATAGCGTTCATCAGCCCTGGCCCCAGGATGGCGACGATCACGATCGCGAGCAGCAGGCTCGGCAGTGTGAGGATGATGTCCATCAGCCGCATGATCGCTATCTCGGTGATGCCACGGGCAAATCCCGCCACCAGCCCGAGGACGATCCCGAGGGCAATCGAAAGAGCGACGACGGCCATGCCGATCAGCAGCGACAGGCGCGCGCCGTAGATGAGCCGGGACACGATATCGCGCCCGATCGCGTCGGTGCCCAGCGGATAGGCCCACGAGCCGCCGTCCTGCCAGGCGGGCGGCTGCAGGAAGGCGGCGTTGTTGGTCAAATTCGGCGAGTAGGGTGCGAGAAAATTGGCGAACGCGGCCATCAGCAGCACGGTCACGACCACGACGAGCCCGCCCACCGCGCCGCGATTGGCCCGGAAGTACCCCCAGAACTCGCGCAGCGGGCTCGGCGGCGCGGCAGCCGTATCCGCCGCGGCGATCGACTCGGCCGTCATTTCCGTCATGCCATCTTGCCCTTCATGCCGCCCGCCGGATGCGGGGATTGATGATGCCGTAGGTGACGTCGACCAGCAGATTGACCATCATCACGACAACGCCCAGCATGAGCAGACCGCCCTGCAGCACCGGATAGTCGCGGCGGTTGATGGCCTCGATCAGCCACTTGCCGACGCCCGGCCAGGAGAAGATGGTCTCGGTCAGGATCGCGCCGGTGAAGAGCACGCCGACCTGCAGGCCGATCACCGTGATCACCGGGATCAGCGCGTTGCGAAACGCGTGCAGCGCGATGACGCGCAGATTCGACAGTCCCTTCGCCCGGGCCGTGCGGATGTAATCCTCGCCGAGGACCTCGAGCATCGCCGAGCGCGTCATGCGCGCGATGATGGCGAGCGGATTGGTGCCGAGCACGATCATGGGCAGGATCAGGTGCGAAACGGCCGACTTGAACGCGCCCTCTTCTCCGGAGAGCAAGGCGTCGATCGTCAGGAAACCGGTCACCGGCTCGATGAAATACCTGACGGAGATGCGGCCGGACACCGGCGTCCAGCCGAGCTGCACGGAAAACAGCAGGATCAGCAGCAGCCCCCACCAGAAGATGGGCATCGAATAGCCGGTGAGCGAAACGCCCATCACGCCGTGGTCGAACACCGAATTGCGGCGCACCGCGGCCAGCATCCCGGCAGGTATGCCGATGATGAGCGCGAAAATGATCGCGCACGTAGCGAGCTCGATGGTCGCCGGAAACAGCGCGAAGAACTCCCGCAGCACCGGCTCCTGCGTGATCATCGATTTGCCGAGGTCGCCGGAGAGGACCCGGCCGATGTAGATGCCGTACTGGACGAGCACCGGCCGATCCAGCCCGTATTCCTTCAGCAGCGCGGCATGCCGCGCCGGATCGATGCCGCGCTCGCCGGCCATGGTCTCGATCGGATCACCGGGCACGATCCGGATCAGGGAGAACGCGAGCAGGGTCATCCCGATGAACGTCGGGATGATGAGGCTGACGCGGCTCAGCAGGAAACGAAGCATCGTGGGACGGGTGGTCGCGGGCCTGCGGATTCATCGTCGCGCCCGACTTCGTGCTCCGGGCGTGGAAAGCGATCGTGCGCAGGCGCCATTGAACCACACTTTGGAATGCCGCTGCCGCCGGGCCCGGTCGTCGCGCCGGCAGCGGCATTGACGCTCCCGGGGGCTTTGGGCATCATCGGCCGGCGCACCGGCCCGGCTCCCGGTCCGCGCTGCCCGCCCTCGTCCTTCGCTGCATCCTGCAATCAGCCGCCCAACGACCGCACCCATGACGAATCCCGTTCTGCACATATCGGGCTGGCACGCCGAGTTCACCGCGTTGCGCCGCGACCTGCACATGCACCCGGAACTGGGCTTCGAGGAGCACCGGACCGCGAAGATCGTCAGCGAGCGCCTCGCGGCACTCGGCATCGAGCATCACGCGGGGATCGGCCGGACCGGCATCGTGGCGGTCATTCGGGGCCGGTCCGATGTGAGCGGCCGTGCCGTCGGCCTGCGCGCGGACATGGACGCGCTGCCGATGCAGGAGGAGAACGAATTCGCGCACAAGTCGCGTTACGATGGGCGGATGCACGGCTGCGGCCACGACGGGCACACGACGATGCTGCTCGCCGCCGCGCGCTATCTGCACGAAACGCGCAATTTCGACGGCACCGCCTATCTCATCTTCCAGCCGGGGGAGGAGGGCTATGCCGGCGCCAAGGCGATGATCGAGGACGGTCTCTTCGAGCGCTTCCCTGCCGAGCAGGTGTACGCGCTCCACAACTGGCCCGGCCTGCCCCCCGGGCGCATCGGCATCACGCCCGGCCCCGCCATGGCGGCGGCGGACCGCATCGAGATCAAGATCGACGGGCGCGGCGGCCACGGCGCGCATCCGCACGCAGCGATCGACCCGGTGCTGGTCGCCGGTCACATCATCACCGCGGTGCAGTCGATCGTCTCCCGCAACGTCAGTCCCATCGACACCGCCGTAGTGAGCCTCTGCGCGATGCAGGCGGGAAATGCGGGAGCGATGAGCGTGATCCCGGCGCACGCGACGCTCGTTGGCACCGTGCGCACGTTCCGGCCGGGCACGCAGGACATGATCGAGAGGCGGCTGGCCGAGCTGGTGCCTGCCATCGCCGCGGCGTTCGGGGCGAGCGCGAAGCTCAAGTACGAGCGCGTCTACCCCGCGACCGTCAATCACCCCCGCGAAGCGGAGTTCGCCGCGACCGTCGCCGAGTCACTGATCGGCGCCGAGAACGTCGTGCGCAATCTCGATCCGTCGATGGGCTCCGAGGATTTCTCGTTCATGCTGCAGGCGAAGCCGGGCGCGTTCGCGCGACTGGGACAGGGCGGCATCGAGGGTGGGTGTTTCCTGCACAATAGCCTCTACGATTTCAACGACGAAGTCATCCCGCTCGGCGCCGGCTACCTCGCGGCGCTCGCGGAGACGGCGATGCCGATCGCGAAATGAGAGTGCGGCCCAGGCGGCGACGTGGGCGAGGGTGAAGTGGCGTGCCACGCGATCGAATGGGATCGGTTATAATTTGACGTTTTTGCGTCGTCCCCCCGGGGCGACGGCGACCATCGTTTGCGCGGGCGCTTGCCCGTACAGGCCGCCAACCACATCCGCAGGTTCCATTGCGCCTCACCCAGATCAAGCTTGCAGGGTTCAAGTCGTTCGTTGATCCGACGGCCATCGCCACGCCCGGCCAGCTGGTCGGGATCGTCGGACCCAACGGCTGCGGCAAGTCCAACGTGATCGACGCCGTGCGCTGGGTGCTCGGCGAATCGAAAGCGTCGGCGCTGCGCGGCGAATCGATGCAGGACGTGATCTTCAACGGCGCCGGCGAGCGCAAGGCCGTCGGCCGCGCGTCGGTGGAGCTCGCGTTCGACAACAGCGCCGGGCGGATCGGCGGGCAGTGGGGCCAGTATGCCGAGCTCTCGATCAAGCGCGTGCTCACGCGCGACGAGGACTCGTCCTACTACATCAACAACATCCCGGTGCGCCGCCGCGACATCTACGATCTCTTCCTCGGCACCGGCCTTGGACCGCGCGCCTACGCGATCATCGAGCAAGGCATGATCTCGCGCGTGATCGAGGCCAAGCCCGAGGAGCTTCGCGTGTTCCTGGAAGAAGCCGCCGGCGTCTCCAAGTACAAGGAGCGGCGCAAGGAAACCGAAGCCCGCCTCGCCGATACCCGCAAGAACCTCGCGCGCGTTGAGGACATTCGGATCGAGCTCGGCACCCAGCTGGAGAAGCTCGAAGCGCAGGCAAGGGTCGCCACCGAGTTCCGCGAGCACGAGGCCCGCCTGAAGCTCATGCAGCACCTGCTGTGGTTCTCGAAGCAGCAGGACGCGGCGGGCGGCCGCGAGCGCCACGCCACGGCGGTCGCCGGTCTCACCGTTGCCTTGGAAAGCCTGCAGGCCGACGTGCGCGCGGCCGAAGCAAGGCAGGAGACCCTGCGTGCCGATCACTATGCCGCGGGCGATGCGATGCACGAGCGGCAGGGCGCCTTCTACGAGGCGAACGCGGAGGTGACGCGGCTGGAGCAGCAGCTTGCGTTCGCACGCGAGAGCGAGACTCGAATCACGCAGCAGGCCGCTCAGCTGACCGAGCAGATCGGCGCGCTCGCCGGCCAGGAGTCCGAGCTGCTCGCGGACCGGACCGCCATCGAGCGGGCCATCGAGGACGCGCGCTCGGCGCGGGAGCGCACCGGTGCCGACGAACGCACTGCCGTCACCGCGCTGCCGGCACTGGAGCGGCTCGTCGCCGCCGCCGCAGCAGTGTCGGCCGACCTGCAGCAGCGGATCGCGCTGGCCGAGCAGGCCATCCGCGTCATCGAGACCAAGCGCGAGAACGTTGTGCACGTGCTGGCCCAGCTCGCGCCGCGCCGTGTGCGCTTGCAGGAGGATCTCGGAGCGCTGGGTGCGCCGGTCACCGGCCAGATCGCGGATGTCGAGGACCAGCTGCGGCAGGAAACGGCCGAGCTCGCGTCGAAGCAGGCTGGATTGAACAGCCTGCGCGACGCCGTGCAGGGGCTGCAGGATCGCCAGCGTGCCGCGAGCGATACCGCCCAGCAGGCCGGGCGCAAGCTCGCGGACGTCGAAGCGCGTGCGCAGGCACTGGCCGCGCTGCAGGCGAAGATCGGCCAGGGCAAGGACTCCGCGCAATGGCTGCTGGACCGCGGCCTCGCCAAGGCTCATCGCTTGTGGCAGGGACTCGACATCGAGCCCGGATGGGAAGATGCCCTGGAGGCGGTGCTGCGGGAGCGGCTCGATGCGGTTGAGCTCGATCGGCTCGAAGCCACGCTGGACTGGCTTGGCGGCAGTGGTGAGACGAAAGGCGGCCCGCCGCGCATCGCGTTCTACATCTCGGCGATTGGCGTCGCGGCGGACGGCGGCGGCGGCCACGGCGACACGCTGCTCACGCGCGTCCGTTCGGTGCGCCCTGAAATTGCGCGCCTGCTCGCGGACTGGCTGCGCGGCGTGCGGTGTCGTGATGGCGTCGGGGCGGCGCTGCGGGATCGCGGCACGCTCGCAGTGGGCGAGTCCTTCGTCACGCCGCAGGGACATCTGGTCACCGCGCAGTCGATCCATTTCTTCGCCGCGGACAGCGATCTGCACGGGGTGCTTGCCCGTCAGCGCGAGCTCGTCGAGCTCGAGCACGCCATGGGCGGCGTGCGGCAGGACGCGATGGCCGCGCGTGCGGCGCTGGCCGCCGTCGAAACGGAACTCGACGCGACGCAACGGGACTATCACCGGGAGAGCATGGCGTTCTCATCCCAGCAGCGGCGTTGCCACGATCTGGAGCTCGAGCTCCTGCAACTGAAGCAGGCCGCCGAAGCCGCCGAGAAACGCCGCGTCCAGATCGTCGCCGAACTCGCCGATCTCGCCGCGCAGGCGGCCGCCGAGCAGGCGCAGGGCGACGTGCTGGGGAGCGAACTGGCGGATTCGCAACTCCGGTTGCACGACGAGGAGACCCGGCGCGACGCGGCCCGGCATGCGCAGCACGAAGCCGAGGTGGAGTTCGCCCGCGGCCGCGAACGCGTCCGCGATGCCGAGCGCGCGGCGCAGGAGGCGGTTTTTGCCGAGCGCAGCTGCCGCGAGCGCCTGGCTGAGCTCGAACGGCGCCGGGAGTCGCTCGGCATCCAGATCGCGCAGCAGCGCGACCTGCTGGCCAAGCTCACGTCGGAACGCGCGGCCATCGACTGGACGCCCGTTGAGGAAGCGCTGCAGCGGCAACTGGCGGCCCGGGGGGGCGCCGAACATGCGTTAGCGGCAGCACGCGACCGACTGGAGGGCCTGGGCACCGAGCTGCGCGCGGCGGAGGAAACGCGTCTCGTCGCCGAGCAGAAACTCGATCCCGCGCGCGCGAAGATCGAGGAGATGCGGCTGAAGGAGCAGGCGTGCGCGCTCGCCGAGGAACAGTTTGGCGGGCAGCTCGCCGAAGCGCATGCAGACGTTGCCGCGCTTCCGGCGGCGCTGAAGGCCTTTGGCAGCAAGTCCGGATTGCCGGCGGAGATCGAGCGGTTGCAGGTCGCGATCGCCAGCCTGGGTGCGGTCAACCTCGCCGCGCTTGACGAGCTCGAGATCGCGACCGAGCGCAAGCAGTATCTGGATGCGCAGTCGGCTGACCTCACCGAAGCGATGGCCACGCTGGAAAACGCGATACGGCAGATCGACCGGGAGTCGCGGCAGCTGCTGCAGCAGACGTTCGACACCGTCAACGAGAATTTTGCCAGGCTCTTCCCGGTCCTGTTCGGCGGCGGGCAGGCGCAGCTCGTGCTGACGGGAGAGGAGATTCTCGATTCGGGCGTGCAGGTCGTGGCCCAGCCGCCGGGCAAGCGCAACACGTCGATCCACCTCCTTTCGGGCGGCGAGAAGGCGCTCACGGCCATTTCGCTGGTCTTCGCGCTGTTTCAGCTTAATCCGGCGCCGTTCTGCCTCCTGGACGAGGTCGATGCGCCGCTCGACGACCCGAACACCGACCGCTTCTGCCGAATGGTGCAGGACATGTCGCGGCAGACCCAGTTCCTGTTCATCTCGCACAACAAGATCACGATGGAAATGGCGAGCCAGCTGATCGGCATCACGATGCCGGACGCCGGCATTTCGCGCGTGGTTGCCGTCGATATCGCGGAAGCCCTTGAACTCGCGGCGGCCGGCGCCGCTTGATGGGATCTCAACGCCTGGCGTCAACGGACGCGGACGGAGAGAAGTTCTCCGCAGCGGCCGGCCCGTGCCACCAACCATGATGGTGCGCGCTATAATCGGCGACACGCGCGGCGGACTGCGGTTGCTTTCGCCCGGGAGCGCCGCGCGCCTGTCGTTCAATTGCCCTGACGCATGACCTCGCTGCAACTTGGCCTCATTGCCGCCGGCGCCCTCCTCGTTGGCGGGGTCATCGCCTACAACTGGTTTCAGGAGCGCCGCGTTCGACGTCGCATCCGCGAGGCATTCACGCCACCGGCCGGCGATCCCGGCGGCGCACGGGATGCCACGTTGCCGGCGATGTCGACCGCCCGTATCGAGCCTTCGCTGCTGCCGACCGGCGCCGGAAATGCGGTGCCGGAGAATGCGCGGCGCGCCGGTGACGACGGTGACGGGCAGGACGACAGCGGCTACGAGCCGCCGCTCGAGATTCATGCGCGGATCGCCTCCGAGATGGCTGCCGAAGAGATTGCGCCGCCGGCGGCGTTGCGTCCGGACGGTGCGTCAACGATCGGCACGTCACGCACGTCCGCGGGGGATCGGATGCCGCCGCAACCGGATCCCGACATCGAGTGCATCGTGACGTTGCAGCCCACCGGGCCCATTGCCGCGGGGGCCCTGGCAGCGGGCCTGCACGCCCGCCTCGGCCGACCCCTGCGGTGGTTCGGGCGGCGCGGATCGGATCTGCCATGGCAGTTGCTGAAATCGGACACCGTCGGCAACTTCTCCGAAATCGCGGCGTGCCTGCTGCTGGCCAACCGCGGCGGTGCCGCGACCGTGCCCCTGCTGGAGGCGTTCGTGCATGCGGTCACCGATATTGCCGCGTCGCTTCCGGCGGCGGTGCTCGCCCCGGACGTCGCCGCCGAGGCTGCGCGGGCCGAGGCCCTCGACCGCATCTGCGCCGATCTCGACGTGCAGATCGGCATCACGGTGCTGAAGACCGACGGCGCGATGATCCTCGGTACCCGGCTGCGCGGCATTGCCGAAGCCGCCGGATTCAAGCTCGCCGAGGGCGGGCGCTTCGACTGGGTGCAGGAAGAAACGGGCGCGGTGTTGTACGCGCTGCAGAATTACCGCTCCGAACCCTTCACCGCGGACACGTTGCGTGTGACCTCGACGCCGGGTGCGGTATTTCTGCTCGACGTTCCGCGCGTCGCGGAGCCGGTCCGCGTCTACGACCAGATGAAGCTGGGCGCCAAACGCATGGCGCAGACGCTTGGGGCGACCCTGGTCGACGATAACCGGCGCACACTGGACGACGCAGCGCTCAATGCCATCCGCGACCAGGTACGCAGCACGGCAGCGGCGTTGCGCGAGGTCCATATCGAGCCGGGTAGCGCGCGCGCGCAAGCGCTCTTCGGTGGCTGAAGCGGCCGTCGGCCGAAGTGCGAGGCATTCGATCGTGCCCGCAGCGACCTCCCGGGAACGCGGCGATGGTGCGCCTGCCTCCGCGGTTGCGCGTGCCGCCGATCTCCGGCTGGCGCTTGCCGACCACGATCATCGCTACTACGTACTCGATGCGCCAACGATCAGCGATGCCGAGTACGACGGCCTGTTCCGCGAGTTGCAGGCACTGGAGGACCAGTTTCCGGCGCTGGTGACGCCCGAGTCGCCGACCCAGCGGGTCGGCGGCGCCGCGGCCACCGCCTTCGAGGCAGTGGCCCATCGGGTGCCGATGCTCTCGCTCAACAATGCGTTCTCCGCCGACGAAGTCGAGGCATTCGACCGGCGGGTGCGGCAGGGTCTCGGCGTCGATGAAGTCGAATACGCGGTGGAGCCGAAGTTCGACGGCCTGGCCGTGAGCCTTCGCTATGAGCAGGGGCGTTTCACGATCGGGGCGACCCGCGGCGACGGCTCCTCCGGCGAGAACGTGACGGCGAATCTGCGCACGGTGGGCGCGATCCCGCTGGCGCTCGCGGGAGAGGCGATCCCGCCATTCATCGAGGTGCGTGGTGAAGTGCTGATGATGAAAAGCGATTTCGAGGCCCTCAACGCCGCCCAGGCCGCCAAGGGCGAGAAGCCGTTCGCCAACCCGCGCAATGCCGCCGCGGGCGGCCTGCGTCAGCTCGACGCGAGAATAACGGCCGGCCGCCGCCTGGCTTTCTACGCGTACGGTATCGGCGACGTGCGCTGGGGACCGGTCGCGCCGCCCGCCACCCATGACGCGCTGTTGTTGCGATTGGCGAAGCTGCACCTGCCCGTGGCCAGCGAACGCGCCGTCGTGCGCGGCCTGTCCGGGCTCCTCGGCTATTACCGACGGTTGGCCGAGCGTCGAAGCGGGCTGCCGTTCGAGATCGACGGCGTCGTCTACAAGGTCAACCACCTGGCGCAGCAGGGGCGTCTCGGTTTCGTGTCGCGGGCGCCGCGATTCGCGATCGCGCACAAGTTCCCGGCCGAGGAAATGGCAACCGAGGTGGTCGGCATCGACGTCCAGGTGGGACGCACCGGCGCCATCACGCCGGTGGCACGGCTCAGGCCGGTTTTTGTCGGCGGCGTGACCGTGACCAATGCCACGCTGCACAACGAGGACGAGGTGCACCGCAAGGATGTCCGGGTCGGCGACACGGTGATCGTGCGCCGGGCCGGGGACGTGATACCGGAGGTCGTGCGGGTCGTCGTGGAGAAGCGGCCGGACGACACGCTCCCGTTTGCGCTGCCGGCGCAGTGTCCGCAATGCGGCTCGGCGATCGCGCGGCTGCCGGACGAGGCCGTCGCACGT
Source organism: uncultured beta proteobacterium (assembly GCA_963823215.1). Taxonomy (GTDB): domain Bacteria; phylum Pseudomonadota; class Gammaproteobacteria; order Burkholderiales; family Casimicrobiaceae; genus CAIWHR01. Next base: position 232,231 of record CAWGKT010000001.1, on the reverse strand, counting down.
TGCACCGGGGGGCTCTTCTGCCCCGCCCAGCGCAAACAGGCGCTGCTGCATTTCGCCAGCCGCCGTGCCGTGGACATCGAGGGGCTCGGCGAGAAGCTCGTCGACCAGCTGGTCGATGCCGGCCTCGTGCGGACGCCGGCCGACGTCTTCAGGCTGGGGACCGCGGAGCTCGCTGCACTCGAGCGGATGGCCGAGAAGTCGGCGGCCAACGTCGCCGCGGCGATCGAAAAGAGCAAGGAGACGACGCTCGCGCGTTTCATTTTTGGATTGGGCATACGTCACGTAGGCGAGGCCACGGCCAAGGATCTCGCGCGGCACTTCGGCGGGCTCGACGCCCTGCTCAAAGCGGATGTGCCGATGTTGCTCGAAGTGCCCGATGTCGGACCGGTGCTGGCCGAGAGCATCGTCCGGTTCTTTGCCGAGCCGCACAACCGCGACGTGATCGCGGCCCTGCGCGCCGCCGGCATGCATTGGCGCGAGGGCGCCCCCGAGCGTGCCCCGGCAGGACAGCTGGCTGGGCTCACGCTCGTGCTGACGGGGACCCTGCCGACGCTCTCGCGCGAGGAGGCCAAGGCACGGATCGAAGCCGAGGGCGGGAAGGTTGCGGCGAGCGTGTCGAAGAAAACCAGCTATGTGGTTGCCGGGGCCGATGCCGGCAGCAAGCTCGTGAAGGCAGAGGAGCTTGGCGTTCCCATTCTCGACGAGGGCGGCCTCCTGCAGCTGCTGTCCGCGAACCGCGACACCCGATAAAGGAGCGATGCGATGCGCAAGATCACGAAGGCGGTGTTTCCGGTGGCCGGTCTGGGCACCCGATTCCTGCCGGCGACCAAGGCGAGCCCGAAGGAAATGCTGCCGGTGGTCGACAAGCCGCTGATCCAGTACGCGGTCGAGGAGGCCGCGGCCGCCGGCATCACCGACATGATTTTCATCACCGGGCGCAACAAGCGCTCGATCGAGGACCATTTCGACAAGGCCTACGAGCTCGAGACCGAGCTCGAGCTGCGCAAGAAGACCGCACTGCTCCGGGCGGTGCAGGAGGCCACGCCGCGCGGGATCAACTGCATCTACATCCGGCAGACGGAAGCGCTGGGTCTCGGTCACGCGGTGCTGTGCGCGGCCCCGGTCGTCGGCGATGAGCCGTTTGCCGTGATCCTGGCGGACGATCTCATCGACGCCGGCGTGCCGGTGATGCGGCAGATGGTCGACGTCGCGCTGCGCGAGGATGCGTCGACCATCGGCGTCATGGAAGTGCCGGCTGACGACGTCGGCAGCTGGGGCATCGTCGAAACCGGACCGGCAAGCGGCCGCACGTCTCCGCTCTTGCGGATCGTCGAGAAGCCGAAGCCGGGAACCACGCCGTCGACGCTGGCGGTGGTCGGACGATACGTGCTCACGGCACGGATCTTTCATCATCTGCGCACGATGCCTCCCGGCGCCGGTGGCGAGATCCAGCTGACCGACGGCATCGCGCGGCTCCTGGGTGAGGAGAGCGTGGTGGCGTACCGCTTCGAGGGCCGTCGCTACGACTGCGGGCGCAAGCTCGGCTATCTCGAGGCAACGGTCGATTTCGGTCTCAAGCATCCGGACCTGGCCGACGATTTCGCGGCCTTTCTGCGCGACCGCGGGAGCCGGTACCCGCAATGACATTGAGCGAGCTTCGCTATGTCGTCGCGGTGGCGACCGAGAAGAGCTTCGGCCGCGCCGCGCAGCGCTGCTTCGTGAGCCAGCCGGCGCTGTCGGTCGCGATCCAGAAGCTGGAAGAGGAGCTCGACGTCCGCCTCTTCGAGCGGGGCAAGAGCGAGGTCACGCTGACGCCGGTCGGCGGACGCATCGTGGAGCAGGCGCAGAAGGTGCTGGAGGAGGCGGCGCTGATCAAGGGGATCGCGCAGGCGGGGCGCAATCAGCTGGTCGGCGCGCTGAAGCTGGGGGTCATCTACACGGTGGCACCCTACCTGCTGCCCGACCTCATTCCGGCATTGCATGTCCTCGCGCCGCAGATGCCGCTCGACCTCGAGGAGAACCTCACCGTGCATCTCGAAGCCGCGCTGAAATCCGGACGCATCGATGCGGCGATCATCGCGCTGCCCTTCGCGCCGCCGGGCGTGGTCACCGAGTTCCTCTACGAGGAGCCGTTCCAGGTCGTCGTTCCGGCGGGCCACAAGTGGGCCACGACGGAAGAACATACGTCCCGACGAGCTGGCCGCGGAACATCCCATTCTGCTCAACGTCGGCCATTGCTTCCGCGACCAAGTGCTAGACGCCTGTCCGGAGCTCAATCGTGCCGAGGCCCATGTGACGCGCACGAGCTCGCTCGAGACGGTGCGCAACATGGTCGCGTCGGGGCTGGGCGTGTCGGTGCTGCCGCGCGACGCGATGACGCCCAGGTATTACAGCAAGCTGATCGTCCCGGTCCCTTTTTCGGCGCCGGTGCCGTCGCGCCGCATTGCGGTGGCGTGGCGCAAGAGCTTTCCTCGCCAACTGGCCGTGGGTGCCATCCGCGAGGCGGTCGCGGCGTGCCGCGGCCGCCAGGAACCAGTGCGGTCCTGACCCGCCGGTCAAGTCCGGTGCTTCGTACGATGTGCGTGCCAAGCCGTGCCTGCCGGGACGGGAGGGCGTTACTCTCAATCACAACAGGAGTTGGACATGGCCAAGGATCTGCAGGGCAAGGCGGTCTTCATCACCGGTGCCTCTACCGGCATCGGCGCCGCGGCAGCGCGCGCATTCGCGCGTCTGGGCAGCCGGGTCGTCATTCACTACAACGCAAGCCGCGCCAAGGCCGAAGCGGTTGCCGCCGACTGCAAGACGTTGGGCGCGCAAACCGCGCTGGTCGGCGGCGACGTCACCGACGGCGCGACTGTCAAGCGCATCGCCGCCGAAGCCCTCGCGGCGTTCGGCCGCGTCGATGTCCTGATCAACAACGCCGGCGGATTGGTCGGCCGCACGCGCATCGAGGATTACACGGAGGACTACCTGGCCAGGATCGTCGCGCTCAATGTGACGCAGGTTGCGTTGTTCATGCGCGAGGTGATCCCGGCCATGCGCCGCCAGAAGAGCGGAAACATCATCAACGTGAGCTCGATTGCGGCGCGCCACGGCGGGGGTGGCGGCGCGGTCCTGTACGCCGGCGCCAAGGGATTCATCTCGACCGCGACGAAGGGCTGGGCCAAGGAGGTCGTCGGCGACGGGATCCGCGTCAACGCGGTTTCCCCGGGCGTCATCACGACCCCGTTCCACGAACGCTATTCGACGGCCGAGCAGTTGAAGACGATGCAGGCGACGATACCCATGAACCGCCTGGGCACTGCCGACGAATGTGCCGGGACGTTCGTCTATCTCGCGTCGGACGAGATGAGCGGGTACGTCACCGGGCAGGTGATCGAGGTGAACGGCGGCCAATACATGCCCTGAGCCAAGCGGGCCGATTACCGGCGCAGCATGGAGAGCAGATCGGCGAGGGTCGAGATGACGCGATCGGGCGCCGGTCCGTGGCGATCCACCGGCGCGCCCGACCGGTTGATCCAGAACGTCGTGAACCCGAATGCCTTCGCGCCAATTGCGTCCCAGCCGTTGGAGGAAACAAAACCGATGCGCGCCGGCGGAACCCCCAAGCGGTCCACCGCGAGCTGATAGACGCGCGGGCTCGGCTTGTAGATGCCGGCCGCATCGACCGAGAGCACGCCGTCGAGGTGGGCGTCGAGGCCCGTGTGCCGGACCAGCGGTTCCAGCATGGCCAGCGTGCCGTTGGACAGGATCCAGCGCGGCCGCGGCGCCAGTCGTGCGAGCGCCGCCGCCACGTCGGGAAAGGGCGCAAGCGTTAGATACGCACCCTGCAGACGAGTCCGCTCGCCGGATCCGAGTTCGATCCCCAGGGCGGCGAGCGCGAAGTCGAGCGCCTGCGCCGTCACGGCGGCGAAATCGGCACGGCGCGCAGCCGGGGAAATCATCAAGCTGGTCAGCCAGGTGTATTCCAGCTGTTTCGTGCGCCAAAGTTGCGAAAGCGCGGCGCCCCGACCCGGCGCGAGTGTCTCCGCCAGCGTGGTGACGGAGTGGACGTCGAACAGCGTTCCGTACGCATCGAACACGAGCGCGTCGACATCGAGGGAACCAGGGAGATTGGTCATGCGTGTCTCGCGGAAGGAAGTGCGCCGGATCCCGTGACGCCAATGCGGCGCAACAGACAAAAAAAGAGGGGTTACACTTGCGCGTAACCCCTTGGTTCATGTGGTGGGCGGTATTGGTTTCGAACCAACGACCCCCGCCGTGTGAAGGCGGTGCTCTACCGCTGAGCTAACCGCCCGCGAACCCAGACAGGAGCCCGAATTTAACCATAGCGCCGAGACGAGGGTCAAACCCGTTTGGCCAATTTGTCGTATTATGTCCTGGACAAAAAATGCCCTGCATTGGGGCGCCGCGCGCCCCAACCCGGAGCATTGCCGGCCGCCCGTCCTGTGGATAAAACGGTAAGCTAAGGCCAGGTCGTGCAATTTTCTATCTGGCCCGGGTCTTGCAGCGTGTTTTGGAATGCTTTGCGCCCCCAAAGAAATATTTCGTGTCCCCCTCAACCTACGATGAAATGCGGTCCCCGGACGGTGGGGTCCGTCCTCCGTACCAGGCCTTCGCGGGGTGGCTCGAGCGCACCCCTGCCGACCGGATCGCCCAGAAGCGCGAAGAGGCCGAGCGGGCCTTCCATCGCGTCGGGATAACCTTCGCGGTATACGGCGAGGATTCCGGAACGGAGCGGTTGATTCCGTTCGACATCGTGCCGAGGATCATTGCCGCGGACGAGTGGAAGGTGCTCGATCGCGGTCTGAAGCAGCGCGTGCAGGCGCTGAACGCATTCCTGTGCGACATCTACCACGGACAGGCGATCCTCAAGGCCGGCATCGTGCCGCCGGAGCGGGTGCTGGCCAATACGCAGTACCGACGCGAAATGCAGGACGTCGAAGTGCCGGGCGGCATTTATGCCCACATCGCCGGCGTCGACCTTGTCCGCGCCGGCGCGGGCGAGTTCTACGTGCTCGAGGACAATCTGCGCGTTCCGTCGGGCGTCTCCTATATGCTCGAGAACCGCAAGATGATGATGCGGCTCTTTCCCGAGCTGTTCGCCACCCAGCGCATCCGACCCGTCCAGCACTACCCCGACCTGCTGCTGGCAAATCTCCATGGACTCGCGCCGGCAGGTGAAGAGCGACCCACCGTGGCGGTGCTCACGCCCGGCGCCCACAACTCCGCCTATTTCGAGCACGCGTTTCTGGCGCAGCAGATGGGTGTCGAGCTGGTCGAGGGACAGGATCTCTTCGTCCAGAACGACACCGTGTTCATGCGCATGACCCACGGCCCTGAGCGCGTGCACGTGATCTATCGGCGCGTCGACGACGATTTCCTCGATCCGCAGGCGTTCCGCTCCGACTCCATGCTCGGGGTACCCGGCCTGTTCGCCGCCTACCGTGCCGGACGCGTCACGTTGGCCAACGCGATCGGCACGGGCGTGGCCGACGACAAGTCGATTTATCCCTACGTTCCGGAAATGATCCGCTTCTACCTGTCCGAGGAGCCGATTCTCGCCAACGTTCCGACTCATCTGCTGCATCGAAAGGACGATCGGGATTATGTGCTCGCCCATCTCGCGGAGCTGGTCGTCAAGGAAACCCACGGGGCGGGCGGGTACGGCATGCTGATCGGCCCGGCCGCGACGGCGGCCGAGATCGAAGCGTTCCGCATGCGGATACTCGCGGCGCCCGACAAATACATTGCGCAGCCGACGCTCGCGCTGTCGACGTGTCCCACGTTCGTGGCGGCCGGGCTCGCCCCGCGGCATGTCGACCTGCGGCCCTACGTGTTGTCGGGGAAGTCCGTCAGCCTCGTGCCGGGCGGGCTCACCCGGGTCGCGTTGCGCGAGGGCTCGCTGGTCGTCAACTCGTCGCAGGGCGGGGGCACCAAGGACACCTGGGTTCTCGCGACCTGACCATGCTCTGCCGCACCGCCAACGAACTCTTCTGGATGGCTCGCCACATCGAGCGCGCCGAGAACACCGCACGCATGCTCGATGTGACGTACCGGATGTCGCTGTTGCCCTACGAGGTGGTCACGCCCGGGCTCGCCTGGGCCGAGCCCTGGGCCGGACCCCTCGTCACGTCGGGCCTCGCCACCGAGTATTACCGCCAGCACCCGGTGCTCTCCGCCGAGAACGTGCTGCGCTTCATGATTCTCGACGCGGGCAATCCATCGTCGATCTTCTGCTGCCTGCGTGCCGCGCGCGAATCGGCGCGGTCGGTCCGCGGCGCGATCACGTCGGAGATGTATGAGGACCTGAATTCCGCCTGGCTGGAGGTGCGCGGGTACGACTACGCGCGGATCGAAAGCGGCGGAGTTTCCGAATTCCTCGACTGGGTGAAGATGCGCTCGCACCTGTTTCGCGGCGTGACCTTCGGCACGCTGCTGCGCGACGACGCCTACCACTTCATCCGCCTCGGCACGCACCTGGAGCGGGCGGACAACACGGCGCGCATCCTCGACGTCAAGTACCACACGCTGCTGCCCAGCGCCGCCGACGTAGGGGGCGCCGTCGACTATTACCAGTGGGGCGCGCTGCTGCGCTCGGTGTCCGGATTCGAGGCCTACCGGAAGATCTACAGCGACGTGATAACGCCGCGGCGGGTCGCGGAACTCCTGATCCTCCGCGAGGACATGCCGCGCTCGCTGCACGCCTGCATGAACTTCATCTACGAGACGCTCGAACGGCTCTGCGACGAGCACACGCACGAGATCGAGCGCGCCGCGGGGGAACTGCACGCCAAGCTGCACTTCGGCCGGACCGACGACATCATCCGGCAGGGCCTGCACGAATACCTGATGGATTTCCTCGAGCGGATCTCGGTGCTGGGCGACGAAATCAGCAGGCATTTCCTCGTTCCGGAATGACGCCTTCGGAGCGGGCCGACGATTGACTGGCGCCTCCGGGCGGCGATTCGGTAAAATCGTCACTTTTGCGTTCGCGGCCACCCGATGACCTACTGCGTTGCCATGTCCCTCGAAGCAGGGATGATCTTTGCTTCCGACTCGCGCACCAACGCCGGGGTCGACCAGATCGCGCGCTTTTCCAAGTTGCGCGTCGTCGCCAACTGCGGCGAACGGGTCATTGTCACGCTGTCGTCGGGCAATCTGTCCATCACGCAGAACGCCTTGAACGCCCTCGACCAGCGCGCCCGCGCCGGCGACAATTCCCTCCACCTCTTGAACGCGCAGTCGATGTTCGACGTCGCCCGACTGATCGGCGATGCGCTCCGCGAGGCGAAAAACCGCGACGGCCCCTACCTGACCCAGAGCAACATCGATTCGGGCGCCAGTTTCCTCGTCGGCGGCCAGATCCGCGGTGAGCCACCGCGGCTGTTCAATGTCTACAGCGAGGGCAATTTCATCGAAGCGACGGCAGACACGTGCTATTTCCAGAGTGGCGAGACCAAATACGGCAAGCCGATCATCGATCGCGTGATCAGCCGCCGGTCCTCGCTCGTCGACGCCACCAAATGCACGATGGTGTCGTTCGATTCGACGATGCGTTCGAACATCTCGGTCGGGCTGCCGATCGATCTCATCGTCTACCAGACCGATTCGCTGGCGATCGGCATGCAGCGGCGGATCGATGAAGACGACGCCTACTACCAGATGGTCCACCGCCAGTGGGGCGAGGGGCTGCGCCAGGTGTTCGCGCAGCTGCCCGATCCCGATTGGACGTAGGCCCTGATGGCCATCCGGGTTGCCCTCCAGCACCGCACGACGTATCGCTTCGACCGGAACGTCGGCCTTGCGCCGCACGAGATCCGCCTGCGCCCGGCCCCCCATTGCCGGACGCCCATCCTCGGCTACTCGCTGCAGGTCGCGCCCGACCAGTACTTCCTGAACTGGCAGCAGGATCCCTACGGCAACTGGGTCGCGCGGCTCGTGTTCACAGCGCCCGCCGACAAGCTCGAGATCGTCGTCGATGTCACGGCCGACATGACGGTGATCAATCCGTTCGATTTCTTCGTCGAGCCCTACGCGGAGTTCTATCCTTTCGGCTACGCGCCGGCGCTGGCGAAGGAGCTGATCCCGTTTCTCGAAACGGCGTCGCCCGGCCCCTTGCTCTCGGCGTGGCTCGATCGCTTCCGGCCGACGATCCGGCCTGGCGAGAAGACGGTCGATGTTCTGGTCCGGCTCAACCAGCAGCTGCAGGGCGAGATCAGCTATCTCGTCCGGATGGAACCCGGCGTGCAGCCGCCGGACGAAACGCTGGAGCGCGCGCGGGGATCCTGCCGGGACACGGGCTGGCTCCTCGTGCAGATCCTGCGCCATCTGGGCCTCGCCGCGCGCTTTGCTTCGGGGTACCTGATTCAGCTCGTCGCGGATGTGAAGCCGCTGCACGGTCCGACGGGACCCGAGCACGATTTCACGGACCTCCACGCCTGGGCCGAGGTCTACCTGCCCGGCGCCGGCTGGATCGGTCTCGACCCGACGTCCGGCCTGCTCGCGGGCGAGGGGCACATTCCGCTGGCCTGCACCGCCGACCCGGGCAACGCTGCGCCGGTGATCGGCTACACCGACGTCTGCGAGGTCGAATTCTCGTTCGCAATGCAATTGACGCGCGTGCACGAGGATCCGCGGGTCACCAAGCCCTATTCCGATGCGCAATGGGCGGCGATCCAGGCGATCGGTCGGCAGGTCGACCGCGATCTCGAGCACCATGACGTGCGCCTGACGCAGGGTGGCGAACCCACGTTCGTGTCCGCCGACGACATGGACGGCCCGGAGTGGAATCACACGGCGCTGTCGCCGAAGAAGCGGGAGCTCGCCGAGACGCTGTTGCGCCGGCTCGCCGCCCGCTTCGCGCGTGGCGGATTTTTGCACTCGGGACAGGGCAAATGGTATCCGGGCGAACCGCTCCCCCGCTGGGCACTGGGCATCTGGTGGCGCACCGACGGCAAGCCGCTGTGGCGCGACGAGGCGCTGATCGCCGATACGCGAGTGCCAGGCAGCGCCGACATCATCGCCGGGCAGCGCTTTGCGACAGCACTCGCGGAACGCCTCGGCCTGGACCCTGCGTACGTCATCACGGCATTCGAGGATCTGCCGAAGCTCCTGGCCACGGAAGCCGCACTGCCGCCGAACGCGGATCCGCTGGCGGCAGATCTCACCCAGCCGGACGAGCGCGCGCGCCTGGCCCGCCTGCTCCTCTCCGGGCTCGATCGCCCCGCGGGTTTTGTCCTGCCGTTACGTACGGCTCCTGCCACGGGCGGCGATGCACTGCGGTGGCGCAGCAGTGCGTGGCCGGTGAAACGCGAACGCCTCTACGCGCTGCCGGGCGATTCGCCGCTCGGGCTGCGGCTCCCGCTGGCATCACTGCCGGCCGTCCTGCCTTCGGACATCGAAGCGGATCCTGCGGTCGATCCTTTTGCGCCCCGTGACGAGCTGCCCGCTGTCGCGCAGCCTGCGCAGCGCCGCTCGAAACAGGCAGCGAAGCCGGCGGCGGTGGCGCCAAAGGATGTGATCAAGACAGCGTTGTGCGTCGAAGTCCGCGGCGGCCACATCCACGTCTTCATGCCGCCGCTGACGCGGCTCGAGGATTACGTCGTGCTGATCGGCGCGACCGAAGCGACGGCGAAGGAATGTCGGCAGCCGATCGTGATCGAGGGTTACACGCCACCACGCGACCCGCGCATCCGCGTGCTGAACGTGACCCCGGATCCGGGCGTCATCGAGGTCAACATCCATCCCGCGTCGTCGTGGGACGAGCTCGCCGCCACCACCGAGGCGTTGTACGAAGAGGCGCGACAGGCGCGGCTGTCCACCGAGAAGTTCATGCTCGACGGCCGGCATACCGGCACCGGTGGCGGCAATCACGTGACGCTGGGCGGGGCGACGGCCGCTGACAGCCCCCTGTTGCGGCGGCCGGATCTGCTGCAAAGCCTGATCACCTACTGGCAGAACCACCCGGCGCTTTCGTATCTGTTCTCCGGCACCTTCATCGGACCCACCAGCCAGTCGCCGCGGGTCGACGAAGCGCGCGACGACCGTCTCTACGAGCTCGAGATCGCATTCCAGCAGATGGGCCGCAAGCACAAGTCTGGCGACGAGTCGCCGACACCCTGGCTGGTCGACCGGCTGTTGCGCCATCTGCTTACCGACCTCACCGGCAACACCCACCGCGCGGAGTTCTCCATCGACAAGTTGTACTCGCCGGATTCACCCACCGGCCGTCTCGGCCTGCTCGAATTCCGCGCGTTCGAGATGCCGCCGCACCCGCGGATGAGTCTCGTCCAGACGCTGCTGCTGCGCGCGCTGGTCGCCCGGTTCTGGCGGGAGCCCTATCGCGGCGGCCTCGTCCGCTGGGGCACCGCGCTGCACGATCGCTGGTTGTTGCCGCATTTCGTCGCCGCGGACATCCGCGACGTCGTCACCGATCTGGCAGCACATGGCTACCCGATGGCGCAGAGCTGGTTCGATCCGTTCGTCGAATTCCGCTTCCCGCGTTTCGGTACGGTGACCTACGATGGCGTCACCATCGAGCTGCGGCAGGCGATCGAGCCGTGGCACGTGCTCGGCGAAGAGGTGAGCGGGACCGGCACGGCGCGGTACGTCGATTCGTCCGTCGAGCGACTGCAGGTCAAGGTCAACGGGATCACCGGCGCGCGCCATCGCGTGGCGTGCAACGGTCGCGCGCTGCCGCTCACGCCAACGGGGATCCCGGGAGAATACGTGGCGGGCGTGCGCTTCCGCGCGTGGAACCCGCCGTCCGCGCTGCATCCGACGATCGGCGTCCAGGCGCCGCTCGTGTTCGATCTCGTCGACGCCTGGGCGGGAAGGGCGCTCGGCGGCTGCACCTATCATGTCTCCCATCCTGGCGGCCGCAACTACGACGCGTTTCCCGTCAACGCCAACGAAGCCGAGGCCCGTCGCTTCGCACGTTTCTGGGCGCACGGGCACACTCCGGGCGCCATGGCGCTGACCGATGAGCCGCCGAATCCGGCGACGCCGACCACGCTCGACCTGCGCTGGAATTCGGGACAGCGCTGAGCGCCGACAAATGGAAATCCGCACCCGATTCGCGCCCAGTCCGACCGGCTTCCTGCACCTCGGCGGCGCGCGCACCGCGCTCTTTGCCTGGGCGTATGCGCGCCGGCACGGCGGCACGTTCATCCTGCGCATCGAGGACACGGACGTCGAGCGCTCGACGCCGGAGGCCGTGCAGGCCATCCTCGATGCAATGGCCTGGCTTGGCCTCGGCTTTGACGAAGGCCCGTACTATCAGATGCAGCGGATGGACCGCTATCGCACGGTATTGCGCGAGATGCTCGAGCGCGGGCTGGCCTATCCATGCTACCTGTCGCCGGCCGAACTCGACGAACTGCGCGCGGCGCAGATGGCCCGCGGCGAAAAGCCGCGCTACGACGGCCGCTGGCGCCCCGAAAACGCGGCCGGCATGTCGCCTCCGGTGGGTGTGGCGCCGGTGATCCGGTTCAGGAATCCGCTCGCCGGCGTCGTCGTCTGGGACGACCGTGTCAAGGGGCGCATCGAGATCGCGAACGCGGAGCTCGACGATCTCGTCATCGCGCGCTCGGACGGCACGCCGACCTACAACTTCTGCGTGGTCGTCGACGACCTTGACATGCGGATCACGCACGTCGTTCGCGGCGACGACCATGTCAACAACACGCCGCGGCAGATCAACATCATCCGCGCGCTGGGCGCGGAGCCGCCGGTCTACGCGCATGTCCCGACGGTGCTGGGCGAGGACGGACAGAAGCTGTCCAAGCGCCACGGCGCCGTCAGCGTGATGCAGTACGAAGAGCTCGGCTACCTGCCGGATGCCATGGTCAATTTCCTCGCCCGGCTCGGCTGGGGGCACGGCGACGACGAGGTGTTCGCACGCGATCAATTCGTGTCATGGTTTGACCTCGACGCGATCAACCCAGCGCCGTCCCGGTTCAATGCCGAAAAGCTGAAGTGGCTGAACCAGGAGCACATGAAACTGCTGTCGCAGGACGAGCTCGGACGCCGGCTGGTGCCGTACCTGCTTCGGGCAGGTCTCGATCCAGCGGCCGGACCGGCGCCGGGTGCCGTAGGCGTGCTGGTACGGGACCGCGTGGGGACCTTCGCCGAGATGGCCGATGCCGCGCATTACTTCTACGCGGTGCCGCGAGCGTCGGCCGAGCGACTGGCGGAGCATGTCAACCCGGGGAATCGCCCAGCGCTGGAAGTTCTCTGCGCGGAGTTTGCCGCGATGCCTTGGACGCGAGAGGCGCTCGGCGCCGCAATGAAAGCTGCCGCGGCGCGGCACGGCATCAAGCCGGGGCAGGTGATGATGGCATTGCGCGTGCTCGTCTGCGGCACGCGCGAAACGCCGGCGATCGATGCGGTGCTCGCGGTGCTCGGGCGCGACGCGGTTCGCGCGCGCCTTGGCGATTGTTTACGCTCGTCGCGTCCTGTAGAATGAGGATTTCCGGAACTTGTCGCCCATGCCCAAGTTCGTCTTCGTCACCGGCGGCGTCGTTTCCTCACTCGGGAAGGGCATCGCCGCCGCATCACTAGCCGCGATCCTCGCATCCCGCGGCGTCCGCGTCACCCACCTCAAGCTCGACCCGTACATCAACGTCGATCCTGGAACGATGAGTCCGTTCCAGCACGGCGAGGTGTTCGTCACCGAGGACGGCGCCGAAACCGATCTCGACCTCGGTCATTACGAGCGCTTCACTGACGTGAAGATGGGCCGGCGCAACAATTTTACGACCGGCCAGATCTACGAGAGCGTGATCCGCAAGGAGCGCCGCGGCGACTACCTCGGCGGCACGGTCCAGGTGATCCCGCACATCACCGACGAGATCAAGAGCTGGATCATGGCGGCCGCCAGGCTCGACGGCACGGAAGCCGAGGTCGTCGTTGTCGAAGTCGGCGGCACGGTTGGCGACATCGAATCGCTCCCGTTTCTGGAGGCCATCCGGCAGATGGGCATCACCCAGGGTCGCGACAACGTCTGCTATGTGCACCTCACGCTCGTGCCCTATGTCGCGGCGGCTGGCGAGATGAAGACCAAGCCGACGCAGCACTCGGTGAAGGAGCTGCGCGAGATCGGCATCCAGCCCGACGTCGTGCTTTGCCGCGCCGACCGGCCGCTGCAGGAGGGCGACCGGCGCAAGATCTCGCTGTTCACCAATGTGCCTGCCGAAGCGGTGATCCCGGCGCTCGATACCGACTCGATCTACAAGATTCCCGGCGCGCTGCACGCCGAGGGGCTCGATGCCATCGTCTGCAGGAAGCTGCAGATCGACCCGCCGCCCGCGGACCTCTCGATCTGGAAACGGCTGGTCGACGCGCTCGAGCATCCGGAGCACGCCGTGCATATCGCGATGGTCGGCAAGTACGTCGATCTCACCGAGTCGTACAAGTCCCTGTCGGAAGCCCTGATCCACGCCGGCATTCACACGCGCAGCAAGGTGCACATCCACTATGTCGATTCCGAGGCGGTCGAGCGCGACGGGGCCGGCTGCCTCGCGGCGATGGACGCGATCCTTGTTCCCGGGGGATTCGGCAAGCGCGGCGTCGAGGGCAAGATCGCCGCGATCCGTTACGCCCGCGAGAACGGCATCCCGTACCTCGGGATCTGCCTCGGCATGCAGCTCGCGGTGATCGAATACGCGCGCCACATGGCCGGGCTCGAAGGCGCCAACAGCACGGAATTCGACCCCGACACGATACATCCGGTCGTCGCGTTGATCACCGAATGGCAGAACCGCGACGGCTCGATCGAGCGACGCGCCGCGAATTCAGACATGGGCGGCACGATGCGCCTCGGAGGGCAGCCGTGTGAAGTCGTGCCGGGCTCGCTTGCGCACCGGATCTACGGCTCGACCACGGTCGCCGAGCGGCACCGTCACCGCTACGAGGTCAACAACCACTATCTGCCGCGCCTGGAAGCGGCGGGTCTCGTCGTCGGCGCGCGGGCCAGGAGCGAGTCGGCCGGCGATCTGTGCGAAATGATCGAGCTGCCGGCGCACCCCTGGTTCTTCGGTTGCCAGTTCCACCCCGAATTCACGTCCAACCCGCGCCGCGGCCATCCGCTGTTCATCGGCTTCGCGCGCGCTGCGCTCGATCGCCAGCGCCGCGCCGCAAGCGGCAGCGATAGCGACGCCGTCGCCGAGCTGGTGGCGTCGATTTGAGATGGACGGCCCGCACGCTCACGGCGTTCGCTGCCCCCCGGGGGGCGTACAGTGCCCTTCGGGCGGCCGAGCGGGCACTGAGACATATTGATGAAGCTGTGCGGCTTCGATGTCGGGCTCGACCGGCCGCTGTTCCTGATCGCCGGGCCGTGCGTCGTCGAGTCCCGTCAGTTCCAGGTCGACGTGGCCGGCGGACTGAAGGAAATCTGCACCCGCATCGGCATCCCTTTCGTCTTCAAGTCGTCGTACGACAAGGCAAACCGCAGCTCCGGCACCGCCTATCGGGGGCCGGGGAGGGCCGAAGGATTGCGCATCCTGGCGGAGGTTAAGCGGCAGGTCGGCGTCGCGGTGCTGACCGACGTCCACACCGAGGCCGAGGTGACGGAGGTGGCGAGCGTTGTCGACGTACTGCAGACCCCGGCCTTCCTGTGCCGGCAGACCGATTTCATCCAGGCGGTGGCCCGCGCGGGCAAGCCGGTCAACATCAAGAAAGGGCAATTCCTCGCGCCCGAGGACATGCTGCAGGTCGTGCGCAAGGCCAAGGCCGCGAGCCGTGCTGACAACATCATGGTCTGCGAACGTGGCGCCTCGTTTGGCTACCACAACCTCGTCTCCGACATGCGCGGCCTCGCGATCATGCGCACGACGGGGTGTCCGGTGGTGTTCGACGCCACGCACTCGGTGCAGCTTCCCGGCGGACTCGGCACAGCGAGCGGCGGCCAGCGCGAATTCGTCCCGGTGCTGGCGCGCGCGGCCATCGCGGCAGGAGTTGCCGGCGTGTTCATGGAAACGCACCCGGAGCCCGACAAGGCGCTGTCCGACGGACCCAATGCGTGGCCGCTGGCGCAGATGGAGGCGCTGCTCGAGACGCTGGTGGAGCTCGATGCGGTCGTGAAGCGCGCGGGTTTCCCCGAAAACGAGCTGTTGGCAGCGGCGGCAGCCTGACCCGATTACCCTTGCCGTCCAACCGAAACCCAACCCCTGACCCCGGAACAACATGAGCGCCATTGTCGATGTCATCGCCCGCGAGATACTCGATTCCCGCGGCAACCCAACGATCGAGGCGGACGTCGTCCTCGGATCCGGAGTCTCGGGCCGTGCCGCCGTTCCCTCGGGCGCCTCCACCGGCTCGAAAGAGGCGATCGAATTGCGCGACGGCGATGCCGAGCGCTATCTTCGGCAAGGGCGTGCTGCGGGCGGTCGAAAACGTCAACACCGAGATCTGCGAGGCCATCCTCGGCCTCGACGCCAGCGAGCAGGCGTTCATCGACAAGACGATGATCGACCTCGACGGCAGCGAGAACAAATCGCGCCTGGGCGCGAATGCGATGCTGGCGGTGTCGTGCGCCGTCGCCAAGGCCGCGGCGGACGAATCGTCGCTCCCGCTCTACCGTTACCTCGGCGGGGCCGGGGAAATGCAGTTGCCGGTGCCGCAGATGAACGTCATCAACGGCGGCGCGCATGCGAACAACAAGGTCGACATCCAGGAATTCATGCTGGTGCCGCTCGGCGCGCCGTCGTTCCGCGAAGCGCTGCGCTACGGCGCCGAGGTGTTCCACACGCTGAAGAAGATCATCGACGGGCGCGGCATGCCGACGACCGTCGGCGACGAAGGCGGTTTCGCGCCGAACCTGCCCGGCAACGAGGCGGCGCTGCAGCTGCTGATGGAGGCCATCGACAAGGCCGGCTACGTGCCCGGCACCGACATCGCGCTGGCCATCGATTGCGCCGCCAGCGAGTATTACGAGGACGGCGTCTACAACCTCGAGTCGGAGGGGGCGAAGCTGACCCGCTCGCAGATGGTGGACTACCTCGCGACCTGGTGCGACAAGTATCCGATCATCAGCATCGAGGACGGCATGTCCGAGCATGACTGGGACGGCTGGAAGCTGCTCACCGACCGGCTCGGAAAAAAGGTGCAGATCGTCGGCGACGACATCTTCGTCACCAACACCCGGATCCTCAAGCAAGGCATTGCCAAGGGCATTGCGAATTCCATCCTGGTCAAGATCAACCAGATCGGCACGTTGTCGGAGACGTTCGCTGCGGTCACGATGGCCAACCGCGCCGGCTACACGGCCGTGATCTCGCACCGCTCGGGCGAAACCGAGGAGAGCATGATCGCCGACATCGCCGTCGGCACCAACGCCGGCCAGATCAAGACTGGCTCGCTGTCGCGCTCGGACCGGATCGCGAAATACAACCAGCTGCTGCGCATCGAGGAAGACCTCGGCGACGCGGCGAGCTTTCCGGGCCGCGCGGCCTTCTTCCAGCTGAAGTAGGTCGCCTTGCGCTGGCTCGCTCTCGCCTTCATCGCCCTCATCGTGGCGTTGCAGTATCCGATGTGGCTCGGCAAGGGGGGGTGGCTGCAGGTGCGTGAATTCGACCGCGGGCTCGGCGCGCAGAAAGAGGCGAACGCCAAGCTCAAGCTGCGCAACGACGCGCTCGATGCCGACGTGCGCGACCTCAAGACAGGCTTCGAAGCGATCGAGGAGCGCGCCCGCTCGGAGCTCGGCATGGTGAAGCAGGACGAGGTCTTCTTTCAGCTGCAGCAGGTCGCCGAGCAGAGCCGGGAGGACCCGGCAGCGATCCGACCGGCGGAGGGGGCCGCGCCGCGACCGATCCGCCCGGCCGCACGGCCCGCCGAAAAACGCTGACCGCAGCGGACGTTCCGGCCAGCTTCGGGCTTTCGCGCCATCATCGTGCAGCGCGTCACCTCCAGAAACAATCCGCGCCTGCGGGAAGCCGCGGCACTGGTGGCGTCCGCGCGCGAGCGGCGCAAGTCCGGCAAGTGCGTGCTCGAAGGCGAGCATGTCGTCACTGCCTGTGCGGCGCGCCACGGCGCGCCCGAAACTCTGATCGTCACCGACGCGGCGTTGGCGACCCCGGCCGTGCGGAACCTGACCGAACGCCACGCGGAGCGTACGCTCGTGATGTCTGAGGCGTTATTCGCCGGAATCGCGTCGCTGCCCGCCAGCGTTGGCGTCCTGGCCATCGTCATGACGCCGCAGCCGGCGCTCGCGGCGCTTGCCGACTTCTGCCTGCTGCTGGACGGCGTGCAGGATCCGGGCAACGTCGGCTCCATGCTGCGCTCGGCCGCGGCGGCGGGTGTCGCGCGGGTGCTGCTGTCGAAGCATTGCGCATTCGCGTGGTCGCCGAAGGTCCTGCGCGCCGGGCAGGGCGCGCATTTCTGCCTGGACATCCACGAGGACGTCGACCTCCCGTCGTGGGCGCGGGAGTACCGGGCGAGCGGTGCGGAAGTCGTTGTCACTGCCGCGGCAGGCGGGACCTCCGTGTTCGCCGCAGCGCTCGCCGGTCGCGTCGCATTGGCCATCGGCAACGAAGGGGCCGGCCTCTCGGCCGAACTCGTGGCGCAGGCAACGCAGCGGGTGACGATCCCGATGCCCGGCGGCGTCGAATCGCTCAATGCGGCGGCCGCCGCCGCCATCTGCCTGTTCGAATGCGTACGGCAGCGTGACACGTTGAAGGGCGCTTCTGCCTTGGCCGGCATCGCCGGCTAGTCCAATCGTCGCGACGTCAGTGTCGTTTCCACAAGGCCGGCGAGGCGCTGGATCGCTGCCGCTGCCGGCAGTCCGGGCTGCGCGCCGGCGGCTGCGCATGCGAGCGATCCCGCGGCGACGCCCTCGGCGATGGCGCGCGGCCACCCGGCGCGTCGATCGAGGGCGGCCACGAGTGCGCCGACGAAAGCATCGCCGGCACCGGTCGTGTCGACGACGTCGACGGCGGGCGCCGGCGCGGTGATCAGGGTCCCGTCGACGGCTCCGGCCACGCCGCGCCGCCCCAGAGTCACCACGACGGCACAACCGTGGCGACGCAGCATCGCGGCCGCGAAGGCTTCCGGGGTGCGGGGCAGCTCGAGCGCCGCGGCGACCGCCGCGGCCTCGATCGCGTTGACGATCAGCACGTCGACCGCTGCGAGGAGCGCGGGCGGCAGAGTCTGCGCAGGTGCGGCGTTGAGGACCACGCGCGCGCCGCATCGCCGTGCCCTGACCGCGAAATCGCGCACGGCCTCGACAGGGACCTCGAGCTGCAGGGCCACCGTGGTCCCCGGTCCGAGCGCCGCGTCGGGAACGTTCACCGCGAGCGCCTTGGCGTTCGCGCCCGGGACCACCGTGATCGCGTTCTGCCCGCCCGCTTCCACGTGGATCAGCGCGACTCCGGTCGGCGCGGGGTCCCGTTGCACCCACGCGATGTCGACGCCCGCCGCGATCAACCCCGCCAGGGCCGCAGCGGCGAACAGGTCGGTGCCAACGGCGCCCGCCATGGCTACGTCAGCACCGGCACGGCGCGCCGCGATCGCCTGATTGGCCCCCTTGCCGCCGGGGAGCATGGCGAACGAAAGGCCGGCGATCGTCTCGCCCGGACGCGGCAGGCGCTCGGTGCGCGCGACGAGGTCGAGATTGATCGAGCCGAAGACGACGATCATGGTTGCTGCTTGCCGTGGACGACCGTGCCCATCCGCCACCCCTGAATGATCAATCCCGCCGGCTCCCGGCTCGCACCGTCCCCGGCGTCAGTAGACGTTCCTGCGCAACTTGGCGCGATAAGTGATCGTCGTGGCGATCTCCTCGATCGACTTCGCCGTCGTGTCGAGCATGGGGATGCCTTCGCTCTCCAGCAGATGCTCGCATTCTCGCACCTCGTAGCGGCAGTTCTCGAGCGCCGAATACTTGCTCCCCGGGCGTCGCTCCTCGCGGATCTTGTGCAGCCGCTCGGGATCGATCGTGAGCCCGAACAGGAGCTCCTTGTGCGGCAGCACCGACGCCGGCAGGGCGCGGTCGGCGAAATCGTCGGGCGTCAGGGGAAAATTGGCCGCCCGGATGCCGAATTGCAGCGCGAGATAGAGCGACGTGGGCGTCTTGCCGCAGCGCGAGACTCCGACCAGGATGACCTGCGCCCGCGCGAGATCGCGGGTCGCCGCGCCGTCGTCGTGCGTCTGCGAGAAATTGATCGCATCCATGCGCGCGAAATACTCATGGCTGTTGGCGATGCCATGGGAGCGGCCGGCGGTGTGCGAGCTCTTGGCGCCGAGCGCGGACTCGAGCGGTGCGACGAAGGCCTGGAACAGGTCGAGCGTGAGCCCGTTCGTATGCCGCCGCAGCGTGTCGCTCATGGCTTCGTCCACGATCGAGCTGAACACGATCGGCGGGCGTCCTTCGCGCACGGTCGTCTCGTTCACCTGTTCGATCACCGCGGCGATCTTTTCGGGCGAATCGACGAAGGGAATCGTCAGCCGCTGGAATTCGATCTCGTCGAACTGGGACAGCAGGCTGTTGCCGAGCATCTCGGCGGTGATGCCCGTACGATCGGAGACGAAGAAGACGGTGCGCGGGTTGGGCATGCATGCACCGTCTGCCGTGACGCGCCGCGCTCGGCTACCAGTCCCGCCAGACCGGCACGACGCCCGCAGGCAGGTCGGGCAGGGCGCCCAGTTCCATCGAGCTCTCGCCGGGGCCGTGCCAATCGGAGCCGCACGATGCGCGCAAGCCGAGAATGCGCGCGTGCGTCGCGAACTCCCCGTACTGTGTCCGCGTATGCGACGGTGAAACCACCTCGATCGCGTCGCCGCCCGCGTCCCGGAACTCGGTCAGCAGGCGGCGCATTCCGCCGGCATTCACGCTGTAGCGTCCCGGGTGGGCCATGACCGCCTGCCCGCCGGCCGCATGGATCCAGCCGACGGCTTCCGACAGCTTCGCCCACTCGTGCGCCACGTGGCCGGGCTTGCCCGGCGTCAGGTAGCGGGCGAAGACATCCTTCATTTCGCGTGCGTGGCCGGATTCGACGAGGTAGCGCGCGAAGTGCGTCCGCGAGACGAGCCGCTCGCTCGTCACGTAACGCATGGCGCCTTCGTACGCGCCTTCAATTCCCGCGAGGGCCAGGGCTTCGGCGATGCGCCGGGCGCGCGTCGAACGCCCGACGCGAATTGCCGCAAGGCTGTCGGCCAGCATCACGTTCGCCGGATCGATGCCGAGCGCGACGATGTGGATCGTGATGCCCTCCCACGTCGCCGAGAGCTCGGACCCGCAGATCAGCGTGATCCCTGCTGCGACCGCCGCCTCCTGCGCCTCGGCAAGGCCGCTCAATTCATCGTGGTCGGTCAGCGCCAGCACATCGACGCCGTGCGCGCGGGCGCGCGCGACGACCGCGGCCGGCGCCAGCAGGCCGTCAGAATGGGTCGAGTGGCAGTGGAGGTCGTAACGGGGCATCGGCGGATATCGTCGCGCACGTTCATGCCGGACATTCGCGGCACGGCCAAGCGTGATGCTTGAGATAACTGCTTGATTCTAGCAGAATGGCGGGTTCCCCCGCATGCAGCGCCGTCATCCGGCGGCGCGCTGCCGCCGACGCGAGACCCTGTGCTCACCGCTGCCAACATCACGATCCAGTTCGGGGCGAAGCCCCTGTTCGAGAACATCAACGTCAAGTTCGGCGACGGCAACCGGTACGGGCTCATCGGCGCGAACGGCTGCGGCAAGTCGACGCTGATCCGGATTCTCGGCGGCGATCTCGAGCCGTCCGGCGGCAACGTCGCGCTCGATCCGCATGAGCGCCTGGGCAAGCTCGAGCAGGACCAGTTCGCCTACGAGGACGTGCGCGTGCTCGACGTGGTGCTGATGGGCCACCGCGAAATGTGGCAGGTCAAGCAGGACAAGGACGCGATCTACGCCGACCCCGATGCGACCGAAGCGGACTACGTCCACGCCGCCGAGCTCGAATCAACGTTCGCCGAGCAGGACGGGTACACGGCCGAAGCGCGCGCCGCCGAATTGCTGCAGGGCATCGGTATCGCGCAGGAGCTCCACGACGGTCCGATGAGCGCCGTGGCGCCGGGCTGGAAGCTGCGGGTGCTGCTCGCCCAGGCGCTCTTCGCCAATCCGGACATCCTCCTGCTGGACGAGCCTACCAACAACCTCGACATCAACTCGATCCGCTGGCTCGAGGACGTGCTGAACGAGCGCACCAGCACGATGGTCATCATTTCGCACGACCGGCATTTCCTGAACAGCGTCTGCACGCACATGGCGGACCTCGATTACGGCAGCCTGCGCGTCTACCCGGGCAACTACGACGACTACATGATCGCGTCGACGCAGGCGCGGGCGCAGCTGCTCTCCGCGAACGTGAAGGCGAGGGAGAAGATCGCCGACCTGCAGGAATTCGTGCGGCGCTTTTCCGCCAACAAATCGAAGGCGCGGCAGGCGACCTCGCGCGCGCGGCAGATCGAGAAAATCAAGATCGAGGACGTAAAGCCGTCATCGCGGCAGAATCCGTATCTGCGCTTCGAGGTCGAACCCAAGCAGAAGCTGCATCGCCACGCGGTCGAAATCCAGCACCTGGCCAAGGGCTGGTCGGGCCAGCCGCGCGAGCTTTTCGCCAACGTGAGCCTGATCCTCGAGGCCGGCGAGCGGCTCGCGATCGTCGGTCCGAACGGGGCCGGCAAGACGACGCTGCTCCGGACGCTGATCGGCGAGCTCCCGCCCGACGCGGGCATCGTCAGATGGGCCGAGAGGGCAAATATCGGCTACTTCATGCAGGACCAGACGGCGGTGTTCGATTCCGACATGACCGTCTTCGACTGGATGCGGCAGTGGGCGCAGGAGGGCGACGACGAGCAGATCGTGCGCGCGACGCTGGGCCGGCTGCTGTTCTCGGGCGACGATGGCAAGAAACCGGTGCGGGTGCTCTCCGGCGGCGAAAAGGGTCGGATGCTCTACGGCAAGCTGATGCTGACCCGTCCCAACGTGCTGGTGATGGACGAGCCCACCAATCACATGGACATGGAGTCGATCGAATCCCTGAACCTCGCGCTCGAGCTGTATCAAGGCACACTGATCGTCGTGTCGCACGATCGCCAGTTCGTGTCGTCGCTGGCGACGCAGGTGATCGAATTGGGCCGACACACGCCCGTGCACTTCATCGGAAGCTACGAGGAATATCTCGCGTCGCGTACGCTAGACTGAAAGCACGAGCCCGGCCCCCTTTCGCCGCATGAGGGCGACCGAATGCGCAACAAAATGGAGGGACGGCAGGGCCGGCCGGATGGATGGCCCTTGCGTTGCGGGCAACAATCTGGCCAGAATATGCCATTGGTATAGGGCAACCGTTATTGCCGGCGATCTCCCGGCGTCTGAGCGTCACAACCGATCCGATGAAAATATTCGACCGCGTCCTCAATCCGCGCGAAATCCGGCGCCGGCTGGGGCTCAATCAGGAGCAGTTCTGGACGCAGATTGGCGTCACCCAGAGCGGTGGCTCCCGCTACGAAAGCGGTCGCGAGATGCCCAAGCCCGTGCGCGAGCTGCTGCGCCTGGTACACGTCGAGCAGGTTGATCTCTCGCAGGTGAAGCGCGTCGATTTCGAGATCATCAGCCATCTGAAGAACTCGCATCCCGACCTGTATCGAACGCTGCGCCGCGCCGTCAAGGGCAAGGTTCCGGAAACGGATGCGCCCGTTTCGCATTCCGGTCTCGGACCATCCGGCAAAGCCGACCCCATCGACCTGCCGTTGCCTGCGGACGGACGTCCGGGCGGCACGCATTCGTTCTGACCTCGGACCCGGCGCCTCCGCGCTCCACCAGGGACCATCGCACGACCCGCCCAGGCGGGTTTTTTTGCGCCGCCGCACGGCCCGCGAGCTGCTCCCGAAGCGCTAGAATCACTTTGTCGTGCGCAACTCTTTGGCGCAGCGCAGCACGCACTCTCACCAGGGCCCAGACGAGCATGAACCAACAGGTGCGGGTAATCCCCTTCGAGTGCCTCAGGATGGGCGACGTCGACCAGGTGGGCGGCAAGAATGCGTCGCTGGGCGAAATGATCAGTCAGCTCGCCAATGCCGGGATCCGCGTTCCCGGCGGCTTTGCGACCACCGCGTTCGCCTTCCGCGAGTTCCTTGCGCATAACGATCTCGAGGCGCGGATTGTCGCGCTGCTGGAACGCGCTCGATGTCGACGATGTCGCCGCGCTCGCCCGCGCGGGTGCCGAGATCCGGGGCTGGATTGTCGAGGCGCCATTGCCGCCGGCGTTCAATGCGGATATCGCGGGCGCGTACCGGAGCCAGATGGAATCTTCACCCGAGGCGACGTGGGCAGTGCGGTCTTCGGCCACGGCGGAAGATCTGCCGGAGGCCTCGTTTGCGGGCCAGCAGGAAACATTTCTAAATATCAGTGACTTGCATAATATTCTTCATGCAATAAGAGAAGTATTTGCCAGCCTCTACAACGACCGTGCGATCGCCTATCGTGTCCACCAGGGGTACGCGCACGCCGACATTGCGCTATCCGCCGGCGTCCAGCGGATGGTGCGCAGCGACCTCGGTGCCTCGGGCGTCATGTTCACGCTGGACACCGAATCCGGCTTCGACCAGGTGGTGCTCATCACTGCATCCTACGGTCTTGGGGAAACCGTGGTGCAGGGCGCCGTGAACCCTGACGAGTTCTACCTCTACAAGCCCAATCTGGACACGGGCCGGCCGGCGATCCTGCGCAAGTCGGTCGGTGGAAAGGCCATCCGGATGGTGTTCGCCGAGGGCAAGAACGCCGGGCAATCGACCACCACCGTGGATGTCGCCGCTGACGAGCGACGCCGGTTCTCGATCACCGACGCCGAAGCGCACGAGCTAGCGCGCTACGCCGTCGCCATCGAGAAGCATTATGGCCGTCCGATGGACATCGAATGGGGGCGCGACGGCGTCGACGGCAGACTCTACATCCTGCAGGCGCGGCCGGAGACGGTGAAGTCGCGCGAAAACGCCGGCAACCTGCGCCGGTACCGATTGAAATCCCGCTCCGACGTGCTCGCGAGCGGCCGTGCGATCGGGCAGAGAATCGGGCAGGGCACGGTGCGCCTGATCAATTCGGCGGCGGAGATGGACCGGGTCAAGGCAGGCGACGTGCTGGTGGCCGACATGACCGATCCTGATTGGGAGCCGGTGATGAAGCGTGCCGCGGCCATCGTCACGAACCGCGGCGGCCGCACGTGCCATGCGGCGATCATCGCGCGCGAACTCGGCATCCCCGCCGTGGTCGGCTGCGGCGACGCGACCCGCGCACTGGCGGACGGAGCGCTGGTGACCGTCTCCTGCGCCGACGGCGATACGGGGCACGTCTACGCCGGGATGCTCGACGTCGAGGTGGTCGACGTGGTCCTCGACCGCATGCCGCCAGCACCGACCAAGATCATGATGAACGTCGGCAATCCCGAGCTCGCGTTCGAGTTTCGCCAGCTGCCCAACGAAGGCGTGGGCCTCGCGCGGCTGGAATTCATCATCAACAAGAACGTCGGCATCCATCCGAAGGCGCTGCTCGAGCTCGATCGTCAGCCGGCCGAGCTGCAGCGCGAGATCCACGGGCGCATCGGCGGATACGCGAGCCCGACGGAGTTCTACGTGAGCAAGATCGCCGAGGGTGTGTCCACGATCGCCGCCGCCTTCTGGCCGAAAAAGGTGATCGTCCGCCTCTCCGATTTCAAGTCCAACGAGTATTCGAATCTGGTCGGTGGCCAGCGTTACGAGCCGCACGAAGAGAATCCGATGCTGGGATTTCGCGGTGCGTCGCGCTACATTGCGCCGCAGTTCCACGACTGCTTCGCGCTCGAGTGCGCCGCGATGAAGCGCGTTCGTGACGACATGGGATTCACCAACGTCGAGTTGATGATCCCGTTCGTGCGCACGCTGACCGAGGCCGAGCAGGTGATCGCGCTGCTGAAGGAACAGGGTCTCGCGCGCGGACAGAACGGCCTGCGCGTGATCATGATGTGCGAGATCCCGTCGAACGCGCTGCTCGCCGACCGCTTCCTCGAGCTTTTCGACGGCTTCTCGATTGGTTCGAACGACATGACGCAGCTGACGCTCGCGGTCGATCGCGATGCCGGCGGCGCCATAGCGTCATCGTTCGACGAGCGCGACGATGCCGTGAAGGCAATGCTGGCGATGGCCATCGCCGCATGCCGGAAGGCCGGCAAATACGCCGGCATCTGCGGGCAGGGCCCGTCGGACCACCCGGACCTGGCGCAATGGCTCGTTGACCAGGGGATCGAAAGCATGTCGCTCAATCCGGACACCGTTGTGGCTACCTGGCTGTTGCTCGCCGGAAAGAAGTAGCCTTTCCGGTTGATTGACGCGGAACGGGGAGCCGCGTGCAATGGGCGGCAATGAAGCCGCTGCCGCGCCTGCGTCTCGAACCCCGCCCCTCACGCATCGGTTGCGCGATGGCCGTGACCGCATGCGCAATCACGTCGGCCTTGCTCGCATCGCTGCCACTGCCGATCGTGGCGATGGTGCCGGGGATCGCCGCCGTTCTGGCGGTTCTGGTGTCCGGCCTGTGGCGATGCACCGGCCGCGGCGTGCCCGCCTTGCTTCACGTCGGCATCGATCGCAGGATCGCCGTGACGGATCGCGACGGGCGCTCGCGGGAGGGCGTGATTCTGGACGATTCGTTCGTCGGCCCATGCCTGACGACCATCGTCTGGCGATGGGATGGCATGCCGTGGTGGCGTCCGGCGCGCACGATCGTCGTGCTGCCCGACACCTTGGCGGCGGACGAATTCCGGCAGCTGCGCGTCACCCTTCGCTATGGACGTCCTGTTGTCGCGGGCGCGACCAGGGGCGAGGAGGCCGGCTGACCGGCGAGCCATGCGGGCACGTCGATGCGCACGCCGCTCTCCGCCTTCGCCTGTGTGCCGAGGAGGTAGAGGTACAGCGGCACCAGCGCTTCGGGCAACGGCAGCGTTGAGCGGCTCTCTCCCGGATGCGTCAACGCACGCAGCGGCGTGCGCATCGGTCCGGGGACGACCGCATTGATGCGCAGGTTCGCGCGGTCTTCCCACTCGTCGGCCAAAGTCGCGGCCAGCGCGGCAAGGCCGGCTTTGGCCGCCGCGTATGCGCCCCAGTACGCACGGGGATCCTCACCGCGTGCGTCAAGCGTGATTATCACGCTCGCATCGGGGGCGAGAGCGAGCAACGGCAGCGTCGATCGCGTCAGCGCCATCGCTGCGGCCAGGTTGACGCGCAGCACCTTCTGCCACGCGTCGAACGACTGGTGCTCGATAGGGCCAAGCGAGCCCAGGAAGGCGGCAGCATGCACGAGCCCATCCAGCCGGCCGAGCTGAGCGCGCACCGCGCTCGCGACCGTGCCGAAATCTTCGTCGGACGCCGTGGCGAGGTCGAGCGGGAGGATCGTCGGTTGCGGATGTCCGGCCGTGACGATCTCGTCGTAAATGGTCTCGAGCTTGCGCACCATGCGCCCGTGCAACACCACGGTCGCGCCACGGGCGGCGCAGGCGAGTGATAAGGCTCTGCCGAGCCCGCCCGAAGCGCCTGTCACCATGATCACGCGGCCGGACAGATCCACGGCGACGGCGTCGCGGGGCGAGGGCAGAGGCATGGAGCGCGGAGGACTATGGCGTCGGGATGCCGGGCGTGACGTGCGCGATCATATCCGACCGCGGGGTCCACGGCGTCGGGTCGGCCCGACGCGTTTGCACAAGCGCCCCTCGCCCCGTATAATTTCGTGTTCGCCGTGGGGGGTATAGCTCAGCTGGGAGAGCGCTTGCATGGCATGCAAGAGGTCAGCGGTTCGATCCCGCTTACCTCCACCACCGGACCCGTTGCGATTGTTGTCTTTGATCTGCCTTGCACCAGGTCCCCATCGTCTAGAGGCCTAGGACATCACCCTTTCACGGTGAGTACGCGAGTTCGAATCTCGCTGGGGACGCCAAGAAAAACAAAGGGCTAGATCGGCGATAGCGGTTTTTTTCTTGCCTCACCCCCGAAATGGATTGGGGGTCGAGGGCGCCCGGGGCGGCCCCACGCCGCGCAACATCGACGCACCTATATGTCGACCCATCCAGAGGTCGGATCGCGCCTCCTGCGTTGATCTGGACGGCCGGCGCTATCATTCCGGCATGATCGGCGATCCCATCAATCGGAATCCTCTGCCCGCCGTCCATGCACCTGAGGCCCCTCGCGCCTCTCTATACCAAACCTAGGGCGCGGGAACCTGCCGCGATCCGTTTCCCGACGAAGAGTCGTGCGGCGATCTGGGTAATGGCAGTAAACGCATTTGCAGAACGACGGCGACGAACAGTCCGGAAGTGGCAATACGGGCGCCTCGTTGCTCAAGTAGCGCTTATCGCGCAGCCCCTCGGTAGCTGGGCACGCCCCGGACTTTCCGACGACGCTGACCGCGTGCCACGGCTGTTTGAGGGTTCCAGACAGCTTCGTATTCGTCAACATTTGCGGAATCTCCTATGTGATTCGCGACTGTGACTACCAATGTGCAGTATGTGCGCAGTCCCTGTCCGTCTGCAACTGGCGGCGGGTTCAACTGGTCATTGCAACACCGTGTCTAGCTAATTGCCTTTTTGCCGAAAGTTGCGCGCGGCCACTAGAGCTACCAAGACTCCAAGCAAAAAGAGCGCCCATTGCTGCAGCGTGGGAATCGGCTGCGACGTTGGAGCCGGAGAGCCAACCATCACACTTGCCGAAGCAGTGCCGCCCGTCGCCCCTTCGGTTGAGTTTACTGCGCCTGTCGTGTTGTTCTTCGTTCCTGCGCTTGTTCCCGCGACGTTCAGCGTGATCGTGCAGAAGTCGGCGGCGGTCAGGCCTCCGTTGACCAGCTCGATGCTGCCCGCACCGGGGACCGCGGTGACGGTCCCGCCACACGCGTTCGCCAGCCCGTTCGGGGTGGCCACCACGAGTCCGGCGGGCAGCGTGTCGCTGAAGCCCACGCCGGTCAAGGCAGTCGCCGTGTTCGGGTTGGTCAGCGTGAACGTCAGCGTCGTCGTCTCGTTCACGACGATGCTCGCCGCCCCGAAGGCCTTGGCGATCGTCGGCGGCGCGATGGCGATGACCTGGAGGCTTGCTGAGGCAGCCCCGCCCGTTCCGCCCTCGTTAGAGGTGACGGCACCCGTGGTGTTGTTCTTGGTGCCGGCCGTGACGCCGGTGACGTTCAGGCTGACCGTGCAGGCACCGCTCATGGGCAAGACGCCGCTCACCAGTCCCAGGCTGCCCGTGCCGGCGACCGCGGTGACCGTGCCGCCACACGCGTTCGCCAGCCCGTTCGGGGTGGCCACCACGAGTCCGGCGGGCAGCGTGTCGCTGATGCCCACGCCGGTCAATGCAGTCGCGGTGTTCGGGTTGGTCAGCGTGAACGTCAGCGCCGTCGTCCCGTTCACGACGATGCTCGCCGCCCCGAAGGCCTTGGCGATCGTTGGCGGCGCGATGACCTGGAGGCTTGCCGAGGCAGTCCCGCCCGTTCCGCCCTCGGTCGAGGTGACGGCGCCGGTCGTGTTGTTCTTGGTGCCGCCCGTGGTACCAGTGACGTTCACCGTGAGCGTGCAGGCACCGTTGGCAGGCAAGCCGCCGCCGGCCAGCCCCACGCTGCCCGCACCCGCGACCGCGGTGACCGTGCCGCCACACGCGTTCGTCAGTCCATTCGGCGTGGCCACGACGAGGCCGGTGGGCAGCGCGTCGGTGAAGGTCACGCCGCTCAGCGCCGACCCCGGGTTGGGATTGGTCAGCGTGAACGTCAGCGTCGTCGTCCCGTTCACGGCGATGCTCGCCGCCCCAAAGGCCTTGGCGATCGTCGGTGGCGCGACGGCCGGCGGCGCCGCGACCACGAGGAACGCCATGGCGTTCCCACCCGTCCCTCCCTCCGTCGAGGTGACGGCACTCGTGGTGTTGTTCTTGACGCCGCCCGCCAACGCCGTGACGCTCACGGTGATCGTGCACGATCCGTCGGCGGCCACGCCGCCGTTGACCAGCGCGATGCTGCCCGCGCCGGCGACCGCGGTGACGGTGCCGCCGCACGAGCTCGCCAGCCCGTTCGGGGTGGCCACCACGAGGTCGGCGGGCAGCGTGTCGGTGAATCCAACGCCGGTCAGCGGTGTCCCCGGGTTCGGGTTGGTCAACGTGAACGTCAAGTTCGTCGTCCCATTCACCAGAATGCCAGGCGCCCCGAAGGCCTTGGCGATCGTCGGCGCGGCGATCACAGTGAGGGCGACGTCGTTGCCCGACCCGCCCAGGTAGCTGATGCGGAAGCGGTCGGTGCCGACGGTAAAGACGCTGCCCTCGGGCAGCCCCGAGAACGTGCCGACCACCGCATCGGCGAGATCGTTGGCGATGATCGTGAACGTCTCGCCGGCGCTCGGCGTAAACCCGAGCACCACGCTCAGCGCCGCGTTGCCCAGGCTCACACCGCCCGTCACGTTAACCTGGTCGTACTGCAAGCCGGCCGTCGTGCCGTTGATCTCGACGTTCACCGTGCTGCCCGCGGTGAGTGTCAGCGTGCCGGTGTTGAGGATTCCCGGCGAGGTTCCGGGGCCGATCGTGCCGCCGCTGTTGACGGTCACCGTGTTGCTGATCGTGCCCGTGCCGCCGAGCGTGCCGCCGCTGTTCACCGTCACCGGCGAGGCGATCGAGCCGGGGCTCAAGACCAGCAGCGTGCCCGCGCCCACGGTGGTGGCGCCGCTGTAGGTGTTGACGCCGGAGAGCGCGAGCGTGCCCGCGCCGCTCTTGGTCAGCGCCCGGATGCCGGTGCTGCCGCTGCCGGCCTGGTCCGCAATGTCGTCGGCGATCGTTTGGGTCTCGCCGGCACCTGGCGTTGACGTGAGTGGCTGGCCGTTGCCCTGCAGAAAGATCCCGGAACCGAAGGCCGAGCCGGGGGTCGCGTTGGCGTCACGGACTGCGCCTCCGGTCACGGTGCTGCCGTTGATCGTAAGCGGACCGGCGAGGGTCAGGCTGCCACCCGCCTGCACGAACAGCGCGCCACCCAAACCCGCGCCGCCGCCGCCGCCGGGGAAACCGATGGAGACGGCGCCGTTGCCGCCGCCGAAGCCGCCGGAGGCCCCGCCGGCACCGCCGCCGCCGAAGCCGCCGAGGCCGGTGAGGCTGCCGCCCGCAATGCTGCTGGCGCCGCCGCCACCGCCGTAGCCGCCCATGCCGCCGTCGCCGCCAGCGTCGCCGGCACCGCCGCCGCCACCGCCGAAGCCGCCGTTGCCACCGCTCCCATTCGTCAAGCCGGGGAAGCCGGGAACACCCCCGCCCCCGCCGCCCGCGTTGGTCGTGCCGCTGACCGCGCCGCCGCCGCCGCCCCCGCCGCCGTTGCTGCCGCCA
The DNA here is from genome assembly GCA_963823215.1 of uncultured beta proteobacterium. Taxonomy (GTDB): domain Bacteria; phylum Pseudomonadota; class Gammaproteobacteria; order Burkholderiales; family Casimicrobiaceae; genus CAIWHR01. The sequence continues at coordinate 201,910 of CAWGKT010000001.1, read as the reverse complement.
AAACCACGCCCGCTGCTGCCGCCGCCGTTGCCGCCAGATGCAGGACCCACGATGATCCCTTCAGAGCCATCGTCGCTGACGCCGCCGTTGCCGCCGGAGGCGCCTGCTCCAACACCCCCGCCACCACCACCGGTATTAGCGCCGCCGAAGCCGCCGAGGCCGCCGCCGCCGCCGCCGCCGAAGATGCCAGCGACGCCGCCCGGCCCTCCTCTCGCGCTGTTGGTGTCGAACTGGAGATTGCTCACCGTCACCGTCGCGAGATTGGCCACGAACAGCGCTCCGCCGAGGCCGGCGCCGCCGCCGGCGTTGTCCTGACCGGCCCCGCCGCGGGCCCGGGCGTTCCGGATCGTGAGGTCCTGGATCGTCACAGTCACAGATAAGTGCACCGGCACCGTGGCGGCAAACTTCCCCACGAAGAACCCGCGGAAAGTGCTGGCGCCGTCGAGAATCCTGTTGTTGCCGACGATGGTGACGTTCGTCTGGACCGCCGGCAGATCCTGCGTCAGCGTGACGTCGACGTTGAAGGTGATCGTGTCGCCATTCACCGCGCTGGTGATCGCGGTGCGCAGGTCGGACTCGCTGTTAACGGGGTGGTCGGCGGCCTTGGCATAAAACGAAAGACCGAAGACCACCGTGAAAGCGAGAACCCGAGCGATCATCGGCAGGACGCCGACGTCGGTTGTCATCGGACTGAACACCGTGAGCCACCGTCGCACCCAAGCCTCCCTGAAGTCGTGCCTCACGACGCGAACGGCTGGTGCTGCACCGCCGCAGCCGCGAGAGCTAACCAACTTGATGCGATTGCTCCTCGGCATACGAACGCGCGCGACAGCGAGCAGTTGCTGCCTACCCGTCGCTCCGGAATGGTTTGCTACCTGACGATCTTGACGGGGAGGCTTCGCGAGCGAGTATACCAACGGGCAGCTCAATCCAGCTTTGTGACATCGTCAGATAGTCGCGATGGCCAAGTCCCCCTGGGGACGCCAATAGAAACAGATGTTTAGTGAGTCTACGGATTCCCGAACCCGCCTTGACGCAACAGTCGATGCAACAATCGCCTCCGGGCTAGGACGATCGGTCTGGCCGGTTTCCACGCGATGCGCCAGCAACCACGCAAGCGGCCCAGGCATTGCAGACGCGCACCGCGGCCGTGATCGGCACGTCGGACTGGTCAGGTAGCCTGGCCCTCGAGATAATCGCCCCGGTGTTGATCCACGTCGATCTGCGCCGCCGGCGAATTGGCGTAACATGGAATGGCAATCCGTTACTGGAGGGCCAGCGATGAATGAAGTCAAATTTCAATCGTTGTTGACGAGGGCACGCACCTTTTCCCGCCTTGGTGAACGCCCCGACTATTGGCACGGATACCAGCGCGGGCTGAAGCGCGGATTTCAAGGTGAACTGTTTGGCACCGAAGACGAGCACAAGCTCTGGATGCGCCTTGCCGACGATAGCAGCGATAAGATTCGTCAAGAGCGTGGTCTCGGCTATCGTGACGGCCTGAGCGCCTGCGACGATCGAGAAGTCCAAGCCACATCGCCCTACGTGCGCAGGAAATAATCGCGCCCACGTCGATCTGCGCGGTCGGATTCGGGCGCCGGAAGCGAAAACCGCCTCGAAGGGCGGTGAGATAGCGATCAGCCTGCCGGCTTCAGCCGTTGCCGTATTGCGTGATTGTCACGTCGGAATTGGGGTCGATGCGCCATTGTTCGTGACGTGCGGCACGATCCTGGTCACCTGCCATTCGCATCAAGGCAAGCACGAACACCAGCCCCAGTGCCCAGGCGACAAGGCCCAACACGATCCAGGCAAGATTCATAGCGCGCATTCTGCCATCGCCGGCTCTGGAGTTGGCTTGCGCCAGATCAAGGAATGAAAGCCGGGCATTCCGTAATGCAAGCCCCGCTTTCATAATCCAAGCCCACCCAGCGTCAGCGGGGACCGCGTGGCGTAGTAGCGTTGCCGTTGAACTGCAGCGCGACGATAAGCACACCGACCTATCAGCTGTGACCCAAATGTGTGACGGTATCGCCCGTCAAGGGCACGATGGGTTGTTGTTTGCCCCGCGTGGCGTCTTTGCGACGCCCTGCGGACGCTCGCTCGCTGGCCATTTTGGTCACGACATGCATGAGCGCTAGGACGATGACGAGTCCAACTATGCCCAACAAGATGATGCTGAGTTCCATTCTCGCCTCCACCTGTTGACCAAGGGGAATGATAAATTTGCGCCCACTAATGGGAAATCGCAAGCGTGTGCACGACCGAAGGAAGTTCGTTTCCGACAAAAGGAAGCCCACACAGCCACCGTATGTAATCCACTTGCTCCGTACGTTCCCCGCCATTGCGCTCCATCGGCCGATCCGACCCGCGCGCTGGCATCCCGCCATGTTCGACGACGATGCGCTCGCGATCGCGTTCGATCCACCCGACTCGGAGCGCGTGTACCGAACCCTCTCTAGACTTGGCGCGCCGCACGCGATAACCCGCGCCCCCAGTCGGCGTTCGGCGGATCAGCGAAACACGATGACGACTACAGCGCGTGTGCCACTAACGCCGATGCCCGTTGCGGTCGGCGCCTGCGCGTCATTGAATCGAGAATTCTTACATTCCCAATTGATCGTTGTCGCAAGTTCTTGATCCAAACGGGTGGTGTGAATATTGCTCTGATGGTGCATAGCGCCGAAATCGTTCTTTATCCCCAAGTCAAGTCGATCCGTCACCGGAGCGGAACATGATGTGGCACACATGCTTTCGGACGGTCATCAATTCGGTAGCCATTCCGGCGACGTGAAAACAAAGGCGAGAAACCTCCATGTCATCCTATGGCATACGCCGCGACCGCTTGTTGGACGACGACCCGCAGTGGGAACGCGTCCTGCAAAAGGCGGTTAACGCGCCGCGAAAGCTGCAACCTGTGCATGACCCCACGCCACAACCGGCGCCGAGCGTTGCGGCACTGCGGAAGGCAGACCCAGTCAATTACCTGTTGCCCGCGAGCAACCGTTGGCTCATGAGCCTGCCGCGCGAAGTGCGGCCGTTGGCACTGGCGACCAAATACCCGCGCATCGCCAATCTTCTTGCGCAGCATTGGAATGACCATGACGCATGCGCCGCATTTTTTGGCCACCTCCTCGTCGACCACCGGGGCAACCGGCAAGGGTTTCCCGTTGCTGTGAAATCCGACGTTCGGATACTCCAGGAATATTTCCGGCATTCGGTGACAAGCGGTGAGCTGGTTCCGCCCCAGCCCAGGTCCCGCTCCAGCGAGGCTTGATGTTTGGGTTACGGCCGGCTGGCGAGGTAGAGATACCAGAGACGGCGCACGACGATGCCCAGACCGGTTAGCGCTCCGAGAATAATGCCGAGCGGCAGGACGCCGAACTGTTCCTCCGGAGACGGACCGATGGCGGTCATCTGCCAAACGGCCAGTATCGCGAGATAGACGAACAGCACGACTGCGACGAGCAGCCGGTTGCGAAGACGGCGATGCTCTTGGATTTTGGTCATGGTTCCGAGCCGCTTGGGTATCCGGCCAACAGGTCCGGCAGGCGGCAAAGTTTCGATGGCTGATCGAGGAACTGCGCGTGTCGCTCTTCGCGCCGGAACTGAAGGCGCCTTTCCGGGTTCCGGTGACGCACTTGCAAAGTTTCGCGACGCCCACCCATTGGTGCGCAGGTTCATGCAATTCCCATGTTCTTTTCCACGACGCGAATATGTCGGCACCGGGAAATCAGGTCAACGCCGCGGGATAGGCGAGCGCGTCAGACGTTCCGGTTGAACCAGAGCAGCGAGAGGAGGGCCGACGCGAGCAGCAATGCGGCCGCCACGGCGGCATACATGAACGTCACTTCGGTTTCCTTGCGCTCCAGCACGAGTCGCGTATTGAGGCTCTGGTACACCTTCCGGAGGTCGTCAGCCGTGCCGGCATGGAAATACTCTCCGCGCGTGATCTGGGCGATGCCCTGCAACGTTTCCTCGTCGAGCCGTACGTACACGGACCAGCCCTCGAAACCGATGGTGGCGCCTTCCTTGGTCCCGAAGCCGACGGTGTAGACCTTGACCCCGCGGTCGGCGGCCATCTTCGCAGCTTCGAGCGGATCCGGGCCGGTGGTCCGGCGGCCGTCGCTCAACAGGATGATCACTGCCGACGTGTAGGAGCCCGGTGCCACCGGCTTGAAAGCCTTCTCCTCGGGGGTCTTCGGCTTGACCTCGGGGCGGGTGGTCGGTGCGCCGTAGCGCGTCAGCCCGCCCTTGAACACCAGCGACTCGAGATCGATGCCGGCATCGGGAAAAAGCGTCGCCAGCGCCACGTAGAGCGCGCTGCCCGTCGCGGTACCCCGCTGGAGCTGAAAACGCTCGATGGCCGCGAGGAGATCCTCGCGATTCTGGGTCGGTGTCTGGACGAGCGACGCGGTCGCACCGAACGCCACGATGCCGATGCGCGTCTCCGCGGGGTACTCCTCGATAAAGGATTTCGCCGCCGCCTGCGCGGCGGTCAGCCGATTGGGGTCGACGTCCTTGGCGCCCATGCTGAGCGAGACGTCCATCGCCAGCACGATGGTCTGCTGCTGCGACGGCAGCGTGATGACGGTGGACGGACGCGCGATGGCGATGATAATCGCCAGCATCGACAGCAGAAAGAGCAGCGGCGGGACGTGGCGCCGCAGCCGCTGGGAAGGCCCGAGCGCGACCTTCACCAGATCCAGGCTCGCGTAGCGAAGGGCGCTCTTCTTCCTGCGCCGGAGCAGCAGGACGTAGACCGCGACCAGCAGCGGCACGGCCAGCAGCAACAGCAGCATTTCGGGCCACAGGTATGTCATGACGGCAAACCTAGCATCTTTTGCGCGAGTCGTGGCAATCGTACCGCCATACCGCTTGCCCCCGCCACGGGGCGGCAACGATCCGGTAAAGTAAGCTCCGCTTCCCTCAATCCGCAAATGGAAACCGATGAACACGACCGCTTTGGCCGCTTCCGTCGCCCGCACCTGGGATGGCTCGATCGTCCCGCAACTCGTCGAGTACATACGCATTCCGGCCAAATCGCCGCATTTCGATCCGCAATGGGAGAAACACGGGCATATCGAGAAAGTCGTTCGTCTCGCCGAGGCCTGGGCACGCCAGCAGCCGGTGCGTGGCATGACCGTGGAGATCGTGCGCCTGCCCGGCCGCACGCCGGTGCTCTACTTCGATGTGCCTGGCACGGGCGCACGCACGGCCCTGCTCTACGGTCACCTCGACAAGCAGCCGGAAATGACGGGTTGGCGCGAGGGCCTGGGCCCGTGGCTGCCGGTGCTGGAGGAGGGCAAGCTCTACGGGCGGGGCGGTGCCGATGACGGCTATGCCTTGTTCGCATCGCTGACCGCCATCGGCGCGCTGCAGGCGCAGGGCGCAACGCACGCGCGCTGCGTCGGCGTGATCGAAACCTGCGAGGAGAGCGGCAGCTACGACCTGCCGGCCTACCTCGAACTGCTCGCTCCGCGCATGGGTGCCGTGGACTTCGTGATCGGACTCGATTCCGGCTGCGGTGACTACGAGCGGCTATGGGCGACGACGTCGCTGCGCGGCCTGGCCGGCGGAACGCTCAGGGTCGAGGTTCTGACCGAGGGCGTGCATTCGGGCGACGCGAGCGGCATCGTCCCATCGTCGTTTCGAATCGCTCGAGCCGTGCTCGACCGGCTCGAGGACGCGGTGTCGGGCCGCGTGCTGCCCGCGGAATTCCATGCGCCCATTCCCGACGAGCGCGTGCGGCAGGCTAAGGCGGCGGCCGCAATCATGGGCGAGACCACGGTCCGCAGGTACCCGTTCGCGGGTCGCACGCTGTCGATGGTCGCCGATCACGCCGAGGCCGTGCTCAACCGCACGTGGCGCCCCGCGCTGTCGGTGACCGGTGCGGACGGGTTTCCGGCCATTGCCGATGCCGGCAACGTGTTGCGTCCGCACACCGCGCTCAAGCTTTCGCTGCGCCTGCCGCCGCCCGTGGATGGAGCCAATGCGATGCAGGTGCTGAAGCGCCTGCTCGAGGCCGACCCGCCGCATGGCGCGACCGTGCGCTTTGAGGGCGACGAAGGCGCGACCGGATGGAACGCACCGGCAACCGCACCGTGGCTCGAGCAGGCGCTGCAGACCGCGTCGAACGCGCACTACGGCAAGCCGGCTGCGGCGATAGGCGAGGGCGGCACGATTCCGTTCATGGCGATGCTCGGCAAACATTTTCCGGACGCGCAGTTCCTGATCACCGGCGTGCTCGGACCCAAGTCCAATGCGCACGGGCCCAACGAATTCCTGCACATTCCTTATGCGACCAAGCTGACGGCCTGCGTCGCGACGGTGCTGGCGGCACACGCCGCCGGTCGGGGCGCGGACCGATCCTAGCCGGCGGGACCGACCGCGCCGCGAAGCGCCAGTATCTCGTGCTTTCCCTTGGCGAGCACGCGCATCAGCAGCCGCGCGATGTCGGCATCGAACTCCGGACGCGGTGGCGCTTCGACGAGGCGACCGAGCTCGCCGTCGTCCCGCGCGGTGCCGAGCCAGCACCAGTCCCGGAGCACGTGCAGATCGACACGATCTCCCAGCAACGAGCGCTCGCGAATCGCAGCGAGCCCCGGGAAAGGCCAGCGCGGAATCGCGAGCGGCACGAGCGCCTGGCGAAGGCGCTGGTGATGATCAGCGGCGGATTCAGCTCCTACGCACGCGCCGGCGCACCGTTTCACCTGGCGCGCGAAGCACGGGCCCAGGCGTCTTTCGAGACCCAGCGCCTTCCAGCATAGCGAGTGCTCGGAAGCGAGCCCGCGCAGCGCCTCGCGCGCCTGCCGCTTTGACGAAAAGGGTCCGTACCGGCCGGGGAGCGCGCCAGCTTCAACGCTCGTGGCCAGAACGAAGCCGGGTGGGCCGGGCGCGGCGGGCAACTCGAGCACGCCTGCTTCCGCCTTGCGGCGCAGTGCATGGTTGTGCGCGGGAAGCATCGATTTCACGAGCGCGGCTTCCCGCAGCAGCGCGCCGACTTCGCCGGCCGTCTCCTCGAACTCGATTCGCTGCAGCTCCGTCGAGAGGCGAAGGTCGGTTGGGGAACGGTAGTCCGACGAGAAATGAGCGCCCACGCGCTCGCGCAGGTTCGTGCTCTTGCCGATGTACAGCGGCAGCGCGTTGAGGCCATAGAAGAGGTAGACACCCGGCGCCTCCGGCAACGCGTCGAGCACGTCGGGCGCAAGTTGCGGCGGAAGGCTCGGTGTCTTGAGGACGCGTCTCGCGGCGGCTTCGATTGCTTCCGCCGGCAGATCGCGGTAGAGCGTTTGCAGGAACGTCCAAAGGACGCGCGCGTCGCCGAGCGCGCGGTGTCGCCCGGCCACAGGCAGGCCGTGCCGCGCGATCACGCTGTCCAGGTTGTGCCGCGACTCTTCGGGAAACAGGCGCCGCGACAGCCGGACCGTACAGAGCACCCGCGCGGTGAAGGCGCGCTGCTCCCGGGCGAACGCATGCTTGAGAAATCCGTAGTCGAAGCGCGCGTTGTGCGCCACGAACAACGCGCCGGTGGTCCAGGCCGCAACATCGTCCGCGATGCGCGAGAAGGGCGGGGCATCGCGGACCATGGCGTTGGTGATCCCGGTCAGCGCCTGGATCTCGGGCGGAATCGGCATCCCCGGGTTGACCAGCGTGCTCCACTCGGTGACTCGAGGGCTCGCGACTCCCTCGGGATCCGCTTCGACCCGCACGATTCCGATCTCGGTGATCGCGTCGGCCGCCGCGCCTGTGCCGGTGGTTTCGAGGTCAACGAAGGCGAGGACCGGGGCGAACAGACGCATGGGTGGGGAGGAGGCCGGAAGGGGCTTGACGGACGAACGCTCGTTCGCTATTGTACCGTCATGTCGAACGATCGTTCTTACCTTGCGTCGCTGCAGGACTACTACGCCCGGCATCGGGCGTTGCCGTCGTACGCATCGATCGGCAACCTGCTCGGCCTCAAATCCAAGTCGTCGGTTGCGGCTATGGTCGCACGGCTCAAACTCGCCGGCTACATCGAATCCACGCCGGACCGGCGGCTCGCGCCGACCAGCCGGTTCTTCGCACGGGCGCTGGCCGAGTCGCCGGTGCAGGCCGGACAGCCGAATCCTGTCGAGGATGGTCACTCCGATGCGCTGACAATCGACGACTACCTGATCGAGCGACCATCGCAGACGGTCCTCATCCGCGTCAAGGGCGATTCGATGCAGGACGCCGGCATCCTCGAAGGTGACCTCGTCGTCGTCGAAAAAACGGCGTCCGCCAAGCGCGGCGACGTCGTCGTGGCGATCGTCGATGGGCAATTCACGCTGAAGCGGCTCGATGTCGACCGCGGCCAGTTCGTGCTGAAGCCGGAGAACAAGGCCTACCCCGTCATTCGCCCCGAGGGCACGCTTGAAATCTTCGGCGTGATGGTCGGGCTCGTGCGCAAGCTCTAGGCGTTGCGCTGCAGAGCCCAGGCGCTGGCATGCCCGCGCTGACCGGCATCAGAGCCTCTCGACTTCGACCAGACAGTCGTAAAACGTCGCGGCGCGCCCGAGGTCCGTCAATGCCTGGCTCGTCACGGCATTTGCATTGGCAAAGTCAGGGGAGAGCTTCTTCCACCAGACCGAAGGCGCGACGACGACACCCGATCGCGCACGGTCCGTCACGCGCGCCGTTGCGGTAAAGCTTCCCCGGTCGTTGCGGATGCGCACGCGATCGCCGGTCGCGATCGTGCGCGAGCGGGCATCGTCGGGATGGATGTCGAGCCACGGGGTCTTTTCCTCGGCTATAAACGTCGGCAGATTCGCGAACGACGAATTGAGGAAGTTGCGGGCGGGCGGCGACAGGAACGCCAGCGGATAGCGCTCGGCAAGCGCCGGGTTGCTCGCGACCGACTCGCGCGGCGGGACGAACGTCGGGAGGGGATCGTGACCTTCCCGCGCCAGCGTGTCGGAATAGAACTCGCATTTGCCGGACGGTGTCGGGAAATCGCCGGTGGCGAACGGGGCGTGGGCCTCCGGCACGGCCAGTCTCTGGAAGCCCTTCGCCTTGAGCTCGTCCCAGCTGATGCCGCGCGCGCGCGCGTGATCCGAACGGAACGCGAGCCGCGCGAGATCCTCGTCGCTGTCGCGAAAGCAGGGCTCGGCAAATCCCATCCGCGCAGCGAGCAGCCGAAAGACCTCGGTATTCGGTTTCGCCTCGCCGAGCGGGGCGATCGCCGGGTTGTTCGCGAGCGCATAGAGATGCCCGTAAGAGCTGTGGACGTCCAGCTGCTCGAGCTGCGTGGTGGCGGGCAGGAGGATGTCCGCATAGTCGGCGGTGTCGGTGCGAAAGATCTCGTGCACAACGCAAAATAGATCTTCGCGCGCGAAGCCGGCGGCCACTTTCGCCGACTCGGGCGCCACGGCGACCGGATTCGAGTTGTAGACGTAAATCGCCCGGATTCGCGGGTCGTCCGTATCGAGCAGTGCGTCGCCGATCGTGCTCATGTTGATCGTCCGCGGCTTGCCACAAATGAGATCGGGGCGTTCGAGCGCTGCGGTATCGACGGGATAGGTGCCCGATGACGACAGCAGCGCGCCACCGGCCGGATCGCGCCAGGCGCCGACGAGCGCCGGCAGGCAGGCGACCGCGCGCACGGCGTTGCCACCGCCGGCGTGGCGCTGCATCCCGTAGTTGACGCGGATCGCCGCCGGGCGGGTGGTGCCGTAGGCACGTGCGAGTCCGACCACCGTATCCACCGCAATGCCGCAGAGGCGCGCCACGCGCTCCGGCGGAAATTCGGCAGCACGTTCGCGCAACGCGTGGAATCCGGTCGTGTGCCGATCGATGTAGTCGCGATCGACGAGATCCTCCGCGATCAGCACCTGCATCATGCCGAGCGCGAGCGCGGCGTCGGTGCCCGGAACGAGCGCCACGTGCTGATGGCATTTTTCCGCTGTCTGGCTGCGATACGGGTCGATGGCGACGAGCTTCGCGCCGCGGCGCTTCGCTTCCTGCGCCTGCCGCCAGAAATGCAGATTGGATACGACCGGATTGCTGCCCCAGATCAGGATCAGCCGGCTGTTCGCGAATTGCTCGACGTCCGTCCCCATCGCCGTGCCGACCGTCGCGACCCAGCCAGCCTTGCCGGCACTCGCGCAGATGGTCCGGTCGAGCAGCGACGCACCGAGCCGGTGGAAGAAACGACGATCCATCGAGCCGGATTGCAGGAGCCCCAACGTTCCCCCGTAGGAGTACGGGACGATCGCCTGCGGACCATCGGGCGAAGCGGCAATCGCGCCGAACCGGGTCGCGATGGCGTCGAGCGCCTCGTCCCAGGAAATGCGCTCGAAACGGCCTTCGCCTTTCCTGCCCACGCGTCGCAGCGGATGCAGCACGCGCTCGGCGGAATAGGTGCGCTCGAGGTACCGTGCGACCTTCGTGCAGAGTGTCCCCGCCGTCGGCGGGTGGTCCGGGGCGCCGCGCACCTCGATCGCGCGGCCATCCTCGACCGTGATCAGCATCGCGCAGGTGTCGGGACAGTCGTGCGGGCAGGCGCCGCGAACGACGGTGCGGCCGGGAAGCGGGTCGAGGGGCATCGGCGGGAAGTCGGGTCCGGGTCCGCCATTATCCACGCGTTGGCGCGCTGTTGACCAGACGGGCCTGCGCGCGATCACGGGACTGCGGTTCCGGTATCCTCGGCGTGATGGCACCACGCCCCCCTGCCGACCTGCCTTCGGTGTCGTTCCCGGACGGAATGCACGTGCCGGCGCTCGGCCTCGGGACATGGACCATGGGCGAGCACGAAACCCGCGCGGCAAATGAGGCCGCAGCGCTGTCGCTCGGCTTCGACCTGGGCATGACGCTGGTCGACACCGCCGAAATGTATGCGGAGGGCGGCGCCGAAAGGGTCGTGGCACGCGCAATCGCCGGGCGCCGCGACCGACTGTTTGTAGTCAGCAAGGTGTATCCCCACAACGCCGGCCGAAAAAGCGCGATCTCTGCCTGTGAGCGCAGCCTCAAGCGGCTCGGAACGGACCGGCTGGATCTCTACCTCCTGCACTGGCGGGGGCAGATTCCGCTCGCCGAAACGGTGGCTGCCTTCGAACGGCTGCGCGCGGACGGCAAGATCGTCCGCTGGGGCGTCTCCAATTTCGACACCACCGACATGCGCGAATTGTTTGCCCTTGCCGATGGGCGACGCTGCGCGACCAACCAGGTCCTCTACCATCTGGGCGAACGCGGTATCGAATGGGACCTTCTCCCCTGGCTGCGCGAACACCGGATACCACTGATGGCATATTCCCCGTTGGGGCAGGGGGGCTTGCTGCGCGATCCGAAACTGGCGTCGATCGCGCGAGGAAGCGGAGCGACGCCGGCACAGATCGCGTTGGGCTGGCTGCTGCGATCACCGGATGTCGTGGCCATCCCGGAATCAGCCGACATCGGACATATCCGGGCCAACCGGGCCGCGGCGACGCTGCGGCTCGACCCGCCGCTGCTCGATGCGATTGACGCAGCTTTTTCGCCACCAACAGGCCCCACGCCACTTTCCGTCATCTGAGACAAACTCCTCGACGCGCACGGCGTCTCGCGGTCTGGCACGGTTGCTGCTTTATGGTCGTCGAGCAACAAGCGATAGCCAACCGCACCCGACCGAGGAGGCCTCCGTGAACTACACACATTACGATTATCTCGACCTTGCACCGGACGCCACTCCGGCACGGATTGAAGCTGCCTACCTGGCACTCCTCGAACGCTTCGGCTACGGTACGACGGATGCCGGTCAGGACATGAGCAATCGCGTGGTGATGATCCACGCCGCGTACAACGTCCTGGCGAACCCCGATGCGCGCGCGGGCTACGACGCGACACTGGCGCGCGAAGCCGCCATGGCCGACGCCGAGCTCAAGGCGACCCTCGATCAACGGGATAGCGGTGCGCGCTATCGCGGCGAGGATCCGCCGGCGTGGCTCGACGATACGTACGCGGCTATCGCCGCCTGACGCGCGCGCCGTCAACACGGGCCGGCAGTTCGCGAATTTCACCGGATACGGCGATGCGATCCGCAGTTTCGCATTTCATCGGCCGGCATCGCCCTGCCGCACACAGGGCCGAAAATCACGCGCGCGCGCAAACGCGTGTCCGGTTCGCGGGCCAGCCATCCCGGTGTGATCGGCGACTTGCCGGCACGGGGAAGCGCTGTCCGGTGCTCCGTTCATTGACCGATCTCGCGGGCCGAGCGCCGCTCTCCCGTGTGCGACCGCTGAAATGCCTGCCGCGGGGGGTCGTTCCCTACATCAAGCATTGAGTCCTTCGACCAGGACCATGTTCATGTTCGCAGCGCCGGCGCGCTCCGCGCGCGCGGCGCGGTACTCCGGCGACTCGTAGAATCGTTTCGCCGTTTGCGCATCCGGAAATTCGAGGACCACGATGCGATGCGGATGCCAATCGCCTTCAAGCCGGGTGGTCTCGCCACCACGCGCCAGGTAGCGTCCCCCAAATTTCGCGATCGCGGGCGGCGCGAGCTGCTTGTAGCGCTCGTAGCGCTCGGGGTCGGTCACTTCGCAATCCACAAGCAGGTACGCCGGCATCGTTGGCTCCTTGATCGAGGTTGAGTTGATGGCGCAAGTGTATTGCGTCGGCGCCGTCTCGGCCATGGGAACGCGGGAAAGCAAACGTTCGGTTCGATAATCCGTTAAAATCTATAGTTTTGCTGCAGCGAGGCAGATTAGTGCAGCTTTTTCGCGGTATTCCACCGGCGGCCGACGTCCCGATTGCGTTGGCAATCGGCAATTTCGACGGCGTCCATCGCGGCCACCAGGCGATGTTGGCCCGGCTTGCCGAGGCGGCGGACGACCTTGCGCTGCCGCCCGCGGTGTTGACCTTCGATCCGCCGCCTCGCGAATTTTTCGCCAAATCGACCGCGCCGCCACGGTTGTCGTCCCTGCGCGACAAGATCGAGCAGTTCGATGCGCGCGGAGTCGCCCGCACGTACGTGGCGCGTTTCGACGGACGGCTCGCCTCGCTCGAAGCGGAGTCGTTCATCGACGCCATTCTCGTGCGGCGGCTCGGCGCGCGGTGGCTGCTGGTGGGCGAGGATTTTCGCTTCGGCAAGGGGCGCGCGGGAGACCTGACGACATTGCGCCGGGCCGCGACCGAATTCAGCGTGGAAGCGATGCGCACCGTGACGGTCGGCGGTGAACGGGCATCGTCGACCGCCGTGCGTTCGGCGCTGGCGGATGGTGATCTTGCGCGCGCCCGCGCGCTGCTCGGGCGGTCGTACTGCCTCGCGGGTCGGGTCGCCCATGGGGCGAGACTCGGGCGCACTCTCGGATTTCCGACGGCGAACCTGCCGCTGAAGCGCACGCCGCCGGTCGCCGGGATCTTCGCCGTGCGCGTGCACGGACTTGGCAGCACGCCGCGCACGGGCGTCGCGAGCGTGGGGGTGCGCCCGACCGTAACCGCCTCGGGCGCACCGATGCTCGAAGTGTTCATTTTCGACTTCGACGAGACTATCTACGGGCGGCGCGTCGGCGTCGAGTTCGTGCACAAGCTGCGCGACGAGGCGCGCTATCCGGACCTCGCCGCCCTCACGCGCCAGATCCAGGCCGACGCCGCGCAGGCGCGCGAGTTTTTCAATATGGCAGACGTGCAACAGCACTGACGCGCGTTCCGAACGCTTCCCAGGAAAGAACCGGCCCCGCATGCCCGATCCATCGAAAACCGATTACAAGACAACGCTGAACCTGCCGGACACGCGCTTTCCGATGCGCGGCGATCTCGCCAAACGCGAGCCGCTCTGGATCAGGGAGTGGCAGCAGAACAAGGTCTACGAGGCGATCCGGGCGGCGTCGGCCGGCCGGCCCCGTTTCGTGCTGCACGACGGCCCGCCCTACGCGAACAACGACATCCATATCGGCCACGCTGTCAACAAGATCCTCAAGGACGTCGTGGTCAAGAGCAAGCAGCTCGCCGGCTACGACGCACCGTACGTGCCCGGCTGGGATTGTCACGGAATGCCCATCGAGGTGCAGATAGAAAAGGCGCACGGCAAGCACATTCCGGTCGAGGAAACACAACGCTTCGCGCGCACCTACGCCAACGAGCAAATCGTACGGCAGAAGGCGGACTTCCAGCGGCTGGGCGTGCTCGGCGACTGGGACCATCCGTACACGACGATGGCGTACCGGAACGAGGCCGATGAAATCCGCACACTGGGCAAGCTCCTCGAGAAGGGGTTCATCTATCGCGGCCTGAAGCCCGTCAACTGGTGCTTCGACTGCGGCAGCGCGCTGGCCGAAGCCGAGGTCGAATACGAAGACCGCGACGACATCGCGATCGACGTCGCGTTCCCGCTCGACGACGGCGACCGGGACAAGCTCGCCGCCGCGTTCGGCCTCTCCGCGATGCCGGCCGGACCCGCGATGTCAATCATCTGGACGACGACGCCCTGGACGATTCCGTCCAACCAGGCGCTGAACGTGCACCCCGATTTTGCCTATGCGCTGGTGGCCACCTCGCGCGGGCATCTCGTGCTCGCGCAGGATCTTGTCGAAGCCTGCCTTACGCGCTTCAATCTCGAAGGCCATGTCGTTGCCTCGACCACGGGCGCCGCGCTGGAGCTGATCCGCTTTCGGCATCCGCTCTATGCCCGCGCTTCGCCGGTGTATCTCGGGGCCTACGTCACGCTGGAGCAGGGCACCGGCGTCGTTCATTCATCGCCGGCGTATGGCATCGAGGATTTCCAGTCGTGCCGCCGCTACGGGATGGCCGACGACCAGATCCTGAACCCCGTGGGGGGCGACGGCCGCTTCGCCGGCAGCCTGCCGTTTTTCGGTGGCGAGAAGATCTGGGAAGCCAATCCGCAGATCGTCGCCAAGCTGCGCGACGTCGGCGCGCTGTTCTCGGCCGAGAAGGTCACGCACAGCTACATGCATTGCTGGCGGCACCGCACGCCGGTGATCTACCGCGCGACGACACAGTGGTTCGCCGGCATGGACGACGTTCCGGGCTGGAACGGCAGGAAGCCGGAACGGACGCTGCGTGAAACGGCCCTCGCCGGCATCGAGGCAACCCGGTTCTACCCCAGCTGGGGCAAGGCACGGCTCTACGGCATGATCGCCAATCGGCCCGACTGGACGCTGTCGCGGCAGCGGCAGTGGGGCGTGCCGATGCCATTCTTCACGCACAAGGACACCGGTGCCCTTCACCCGCGCACGCTGGAGCTGCTGGAGGAAGTCGCGCGCCGCGTCGAAACCGGCGGCATCGAGGCGTGGCAGACGCTCGATGTGCGTGAACTTGATGCCGGCGATCTGGCCGATTACGTGAAGATCAAGGACACGCTCGACGTGTGGTTCGATTCGGGCTCGACGCACCAGACCGTGCTGGGCGGGCCGGAGGGCCCGACGGCAGGGGTCGGATCCCACACCCGCGACACCGGATTTCCGGCGGATCTCTATCTCGAAGGCTCCGACCAGCATCGCGGCTGGTTCCATTCGTCGCTGCTCGTGTCGTGCATGCTCAACGGCCGGCCTCCGTACAACGCGCTGCTGACCCACGGCTTCGCGGTGGACGGCGAGGGCCGGAAGATGTCGAAGTCGAAGGGCAACGGCGTCGAGCCGCAGAAGGTGTCGAACACGCTGGGCGCCGAGATCCTGCGCCTGTGGGTCGCCGCGACGGACTACTCGGGTGAGCTCTTCATCTCCGACGAGATCCTGAAACGCGTCGTCGAAGGCTATCGCCGCATCCGCAACACGCTGCGCTTCCTGCTGGCGAACACCTCCGACTTCGACGTGGCGACCGACGCCGTCCCGCTCGACCAGCTGCTGGAGATCGACCGCTACGCACTCGCGGCCGCCCGCACTCTCGCCGACGCGGTCGAGGCCGATTACGCGCGCTACGAATTCCATCTTGTCGTGCAGCGACTGCAGACCTTCTGCTCGGAGGATCTCGGCGGCTTCTACCTCGACGTGCTGAAGGATCGCCTGTACACGACGGGCAAGGCGAGCGCCGCGCGACGCTCGGCCCAGACCGCGCTCGCGTTGATCCGCGACTCGCTGCTGCAGCTGATGGCGCCGGTGCTGTCCTTCACCGCCGAGGAAGCCTGGCGCATCGTGCGGCCCGGCGATGTCTCGATCTTCTGCGGGACGTGGGTGGACGGTTTGCCGAAGCTGCCGAATGCCGGAGCGCTGATGACCAAGTGGTCGCGCGTCCTCGCGGTGCGTGCCGCCGTGCAGAAGGAGCTCGAGACGCTGCGCCAGGGCGGGCGGATCGGTTCTTCGCTGCAGGCGGAAGTGGCAATCGGCGCTTCCGGCGAGGATTACGACGCACTGGCGAGCCTCGGCGACGACCTGCGCTTCGTCCTGATCACGTCGGCGGCCGCCGTTGCGCGCGCCGACGCGCCCGCGATCGACGTCACCCCCAGCGGCAAGGACAAGTGCGAGCGCTGCTGGCACTATCGATCCGACGTCGGTGCGAACGCAGCGCACCCCAAGTTGTGCGGCCGCTGCCTGGCGAACCTCTTCGGATCTGGCGAGCGTCGCGCGATTGCGTGACCGGGCCACCCTGTCGATGCCAACCGCAGGTGCACCCTGGATCCGCTGGCTGTGGCTGGCCGCCGCCGTGATCGCAGCCGACCAGATGTCGAAGGCCGTGATCCTTGTCATGCTGCGGGAAGGCGGCGGACAGGCGGTCACGGGCTATTTCAGCCTGATGCTCACGTACAACACCGGCGCGGCTTTCAGCTTCCTTGCCTCGGCGTCCGGCTGGCAGCGCTGGTTGCTGGCGGGCATCGCCATCGCAGCAACGATCGTGATCGTCGTGCTCCTGCGTCGCGGGGGAAGCGCGCTGTACAGCACCGGACTGGCACTGATCCTGGGTGGTGCGCTGGGCAATCTGTACGACCGCCTCGCGCTTGGCAAGGTGGTCGATTTCCTGCTGTTCCACTACGGCACGTGGGCTTTTCCGGCGTTCAACGTAGCGGACAGCGCCATCACGGTGGGCGCTACGCTGATCATTCTCGACGGCTTTCGCAGGCAGCGGAGCGATGCGGCCGGGGCAACTGGAGGTATCTGATGGAGGTCCTGCTCGCCAATCCGCGCGGTTTCTGCGCCGGCGTCGATCGCGCAATCGCCATTGTCGAGCAGGCGCTCGCGCTCCACGGCGCGCCCATCTACGTCCGCCACGAAGTGGTCCACAATCGATTCGTGGTCGATGACCTGAAAGCCAAAGGCGCCGTCTTCGTCGAGGACCTGGACGAGGTGCCGGCCGGCAGCACGGTGATCTTCTCCGCGCACGGCGTTCCGAAAAGCGTGCGCGCCGAAGCGGATGCCCGCGGCCTCCGAGTCTTCGACGCAACCTGCCCGCTGGTGACCAAGGTCCATGCAGAAGTCGAGAAGATGCGCGCGCAAGGCCGCGAAATCGTGATGATCGGCCATGCCGGGCACCCGGAGGTCGAAGGCACGATGGGCCAATGTGAGGGCGGCATACAACTCGTCGAATCGGTGGCGGACGTCGCCCGCCTTTCGGTTGCCTCCGCCGATTCGCTCGCCTACGTGACGCAGACGACCCTCTCGGTGGACGACGCGGCTGCCATCGTCGCGGCGCTGAAAGAGCGATACCCGGGGATCGTCGGCCCGAGGAAGGACGACATCTGCTATGCGACGCAGAACCGGCAGGACGCCGTCAGGTTCATGGTGCGCCAGGTCGATGTCGTCATCGTCGTTGGCAGTCCTAACAGTTCCAACTCGAACCGGCTGCGCGAAGTCGCGGCGAATCGAGGCGTGCCCTCCTACATGGTCGATCGGGCAGATCAGTTGCGACCCGAGTGGATCGCAGGAAAGGCCTCCGTCGGCGTCACCGCCGGCGCGTCGGCGCCCGAGGTGCTGGTGCAGGAAGTCCTCGCCAGGCTCGCGGCGCTCGGCGTGCATGGCGTCCGGGAACTCGAGGGGGTCGCCGAGCGCGTCGTGTTCCCCTTGCCCAAGGGTCTGCAAGGACAGGCAGCGACCAACGAATAGCAGCGCCGGATCTGACTCCCGGCAAAGCCTCGATCCGCCGCGGTTGAAGTGCACCGGCGAAGCCGACGCTACTTTTCCGCGCGGAACGAAAGCAATATCGCCACCAGCGAGGCCAGTGCGAGTGCCGTGGCGACGGTGGCGACGTAGGCATGCCGGCCGGACTCCGTCATGGCGCGGACGATGCCCTCGGCGGCGAACAACGGGAGCATGAGGCTCGCCACCTGGCGGGCCCTGCGTTTTCCGCGCACGAGCGAGAACCAGACCCATGCAAGCGGCACCACCTTCAGCGCGAGCCACGAGCCTCCGGGCCGGAGCGGGGCGAGCGAGAGTTCCCAGAGCCCCTCGCAGAACACGAGACCGGCCACCAGCGCCACTGCCAGCCGGTGCCACCGCGCAGTCGCGGAAAGGTCCGGAGCCTGAGGCACTGCGGCGGTGATCAGTGCCCGCCCGGCCGCCCGAAGGGCGCTGTGCGCCCCCGCGTGGGGCAGCGAACGACGTGAGCGTGGGGGCTATTCATCAGCCAACCACGGCGAAATCGTAGATCTCGAACCCGGGGCCCTGTTCGACGAGCTTGGTGAGCACCGCGAACCCCGTTTCGCCTGCTCGCGTCAGGGCCACGCCCTGATCGACGCCGAAGGCGCCCACCGTTACGATGAGCTGGGGCAAACTGTCATCGGAGCCGGAACTGCCGGCCGCGGGCGGAAGCACGACTACCGGCACGCGCTTTCCGTCCGGCGCGGTTTCGAGCGCCGCGGCCGCTGCCTCGGGATTGTCCGACAGGACTTCGCACCCGAACTCGAGCCCGGTTCCGCGCATCGTATTGCGGAACCAGCGGACGATGGCGACCTGCGGTCCGGCGCGGCCCTCGATGCGCAGTGCGAGCAATTCGCCGATGCGTAGCGGGGGCGGCTGGGCATCCGTCTGCCGCAGCGCATATCCCGCCGGCGTGTGGTTGATGATCTGGCAATGCGCCAGCGGCGGCATTGCTTTCGGTGCAACGGCGACGCCGCTGTGCCGGCCACGACTGTACTGCCACACGCCCAGAAGCTCGGTGCACATCACCACGCGCGCCTGCGAAGGCAGCCGGTTGAACTGCCGCGCGGGCGGTATGGCCCACTGCCGCAACAGCCGTTTGAGCAGCGTGAGATAGCGCCGGCGCGAGGCCGAGTCGCGACCGATGCCCGCAGGGAAATCTCCACCTGCTTCGAGCTTGTGCACCTGCTCCTGGATCTGGAACGCGAGATCGAAGGCGAGGAGGTAGAATTTGCTGCCTTCGATGGCCCCCCCCTTGCTCGCGGAGAACGGCGGAAAGTCGTGCCCGATCGGGACTACCGCTACGGCCTTCGCCATCCGGTGCACGGGCGCCACATCGGTGAGGGTCACCCAATGCGAATGTTCCTGCACGTATCGGATCACGGTATCGAACTGGCCCTGCAGGAAACCGTAGGGATTGGCGAGCGAAAGCAGCAGCGCCCGCACGTACTCGCGCTCGGGTGTCGCCGTGGGATCGTCGCCTACAACCGCACGTTGGTGAATGCCGCGCTCGTGCGCAAACGCGTAGATCCGGTGTACGTCGAGCCACGTACGCGGCAGGACCGGAGCATAGGCGACATAGCTGTTGACGAGGATGCGCCAGACGCATTGCACGCAACGATGAACCAATGCGGCCAGCGCTCGATTGCCGCCAAAGAGCGCCCGCTTGTTCGCTTCGTGCGCGAGGACGTGCTTGTAGGCGACGAAGAGCTCCTGCGCAAGAAGAAGGGTTGCCTTGGCCGCGTCCAGGGCCTCCCCGTGCAGCGGATGCGCCGCGGAGGCGAAGTACAACTCGAGCCGCGGCCAGAGAATCTCGGCGGTGTGCCAGTACTTTTCCGCCAGCTCCAGACGCCGCGAGTCGGCGAGGGCGATGGCATTGGTGGCGGCCAGCGCGTCGCCGATCACGCGAGCCGCCTCGATGGCGTTGCGCGTCAGCGCCTGGTCGAGCCAGGCGGCGACCTGTGTCGGTCGGGTCTCCGGTGGATTGACCGGATGCAGGTCCACCGGGGATAGGCTGAGCTTCAGAGCCATGGGCGAGGGCGATTGTAAGCGATGGCGGCTCGTTGTGCCCACGGCGAGTCCAAGGGCGGCGGACTGTCATCCGTCCGCGGGGCGCTCCGCTGCCGATGGCGGGTCCGTTGCGGCCTGCAGGAAGGCCGCGACGGGATCGATCTGTCCGGAGGACAGCAACATCGGCGCATGACCGACGTCGGCAAATTCGATGATCGCCGGCCGCGGACCGCGCTTGCCCATCTCCGCGGCCGTGGCCGCCGAAAGCAGATCGGACTGCGCGCCGCGCAGGACGAGCGTGGGGCAACTGATGGCGTCCCAGGCACCCCACAGGTCGCTCGGCGCGGCCGATGCACGGAACGGCACGGCGATGCCCGGATCGTAGGCCAGCCCCCAGCGGCCGTCGGCGCGCTGCCGGACGTTGCTGCGCGTTACGTGCTCCCACTGGTCGTCCGTGAGGCGCCCGAACGGCGCCGAAACCGACCGGACGTACTGCTCGATCTCCGCGTACGCCGCAAAGGTCGGGTCAAGGCCGAAGTAGCCGCGAATGCGATCGAGCGCTGCGGGCTCGATGGCGGGCCCGATGTCGTTCACGACAAGGCGCCGGATCGGGCTCTTCGACTGCGCCGCGACGACGATGCCCAGGAGTCCGCCCATCGAAGTGCCGACCCAATCCACCGTTTCGGCGCCGCTGCGCGCGATCAGCGCGACCAGCGTGGTCAGGTAGGTCGTGAAGATGTAATCGTTCGGATCGGCGAGCCACTCGCTCTCGCCGCGGCCCGGCATGTCGACCGCCAGTACCCGGTGCGTGGTGGACAGCGCTTCGCCGAGGACGTCAAAATCACGGCCGTTGCGCCCCACGCCATGGACGCAGACAACGACGCGCGGATTGTCCGCGTCACCCCATTCGTAGTACACGACGCGATGAAACCCGTGGGGCGACAGGCTAGCCAACTGGTGGCGACGTGGGGCAGTGGCGGTGAGTCGCATGGTAGTGTCCGGCAGGTGGAATTATAGTAGGGCCCCCACGCTTGCGACTGCGGCCGCTGCGCTGCCCCCTGGGGGGAGTTATTCGCGCCTTGGGTCGGCCCGGCGGCGCGTGGGTGTGCCCCCACGCTTGCGGCTCGCGCCGCTGCGCTGCCCCCCGCGGGGGCGTGATTCGCGCCTTGGGTCGGCCCGGCGGCGCTCATCGGCCGCTGTCGCGCAACGTGCGGTCCAGGATCAGCAGCATCGCGGCGGTGGCACCCCAGATGTAACGCTCGCGGTAAGGAATGGCCCAGAAGTCGCGCCGCGTGGTGCCGAGCATCCGGTAGTGGCGCTGCTGGTTTTGCGGATCGAGCAGGAAGGCCAGCGGGACCTCGAACACGGCGGCGACCTCCACGGGATCGGGCGTCAACGCGAGCGGGGGCTCCACCCAGCCGACGATCGGCGTCACCCGAAAGCCGGTCACGGTTTCGTACTCGGACAGATGGCCCAGCACGGTCACCTGCAGCGCGGGCAGGCCCACCTCCTCGGTCGCCTCGCGCAACGCAGCGGCGGCCAATGACGCGTCATCCGGTTCGACGCGGCCGCCAGGAAAGCTGATCTGACCCGGATGGTCGGGCAGGTCGGCGCTGCGCTGCGTGAGGAGCACTTGCAGCCCCTGCGGGCGATTGACGAGAGGGATCAGTACGGCGGCGGCGGTGGGCGCTCCCTCGCGCCCGGGCAAGCGGAACCCATCGGACAGGTTCTTCGCGGATGCCGGTGCCGGTCGCGCGAGCACCTGCGCCAGCCATTCGCGCTGGGCGTGCGGGGCGAGGCGAAACATCGGAAGTGGCATCGGACGCCGTGCGGACAGTCGCTGGCAGTCGCGCTCGTTGCGGGCCGCCATGCGCCCGTGTTCCACCGGGAGCCCGGGCGCCAATGCGAATGATACCGCGTCGGGCTGCGCTGCCCTGCGGTCGCGTCAGTCCGAGCGTGGAGGGGTGACGACAGCTGGCACGTCACCGCGCGTGGTGTCGAATGCGGATGGATCGTGTCGCCGGCGAAACCTCGGCTGCGGCGTCCGTGCCGTGGGTGCGTATACGCCGCGATACGCATCGAAACCAGCGAGGGCCGTAGTCGCATCGCGATGGGCACTGATGGCGAAGGTGTCGAATCCGCACTCGGCAAGCGCAAAGAGCTGATCGCGCAGCACGTCACCCACGGCGCGAAGCTCGCCGCGGAAACCGTAGCGGTCACGCAGCAGCCGTCCGATCGAATAGCCGCGGCCATCGGTGAACTGCGGGAATTCGACGGCGATCAGCGGCAGCCGGCCGACGTCCTGCGAAATGGCCTCGGAGTCGTCATCAGGGGCGAGCAACACGCCGACATCACCGCGGGCGAGCAGGTCGTCGCGATGCGCGAGCCAGACCGACAGCGGCACGATTACCGGTCGGTCGTCGACGACGTCGGCGAGGTTCGACGCGTCGCGCAGCAATGTCCAGCGATCGACGACGACGGTCTGGTTCTCAATGAGTTGCGGCATAGACACGCTCCTTGAACTGGGCGAGGCCCACGCGGCGCACCGTGTCGATGAAGCGCTCATCGGGATGCCGGTTGTCCACATAGACGTCGACCAGGCGCACGATCACGTCCGGCACCTCGGCCGCCGCGAACGACGGGCCGATCACCTTGCCGAGCGACGCGTCGTTGCCCTGCGCGCCGCCTAGCGAAATCTGGTACCACTCCTCGCCGTTCTTGTCGACGCCGAGGATGCCGATATGGCCGACGTGGTGGTGGCCGCAGGCGTTCATGCACCCGGACATGTTGAGCTCGAGATCCCCGAGGTCGTGCAGGTAGTCGAGGTCGTCGAAGCGGCGCTGGATCGCCTCGGCGATGGGAATGGACTTGGCGTTCGCGAGCGAACAGAAGTCGCCGCCCGGGCAGCAGACGATGTCGGTGAGGAGGCCGATGTTGGGCGTCGCGAAGCCGAGCGCCTTGAGCCGCACCCAAAGTGCGTGCAGGTCGTTCTGCGCCACGTCGGCGAGCACCAGGTTCTGTTCATGCGTGACGCGGATCTCGCCATAGCTGTAGCGATCGGCCAGCTCGGCGATCGCGTCCATTTCGCCCACGGTCACGTCGCCGGGTGGGGTTCCGGTGCGCTTGAGGGAAAGCGTGACGATGGCATAGCCTTTACGCTTGTGGGACCTCACGTTGCGCTGCGCCCAGCGCGAAAACGGCCGGCTGTCGGCGACGGCGGCACGATATGCGACGCTGTCGCGGGCGAAAGTCGCGGTACGGCGGATCCATGAAATGCGTCGCCAGACGCGCGATCTCCACCTCGGGCACCGTGCCTGGGCCGCCGCGCAGGCGTTCCCATTCGGCTTCGACCTGCCGCGTGAACTCGGCCGGCGTCAGTTCCTTCATGAGGATCTTGATCCGCGCCTTGTATTTGTTGTCGCGGCGGCCGTGGAGGTTGTAGACGCGCAGGATGGCGTCGAAGTAATTGAGAAGTTCCGCCGCCTGCAGGAAATCGCGGATCACGTGCCCGATCATCGGCGTGCGGCCCTGGCCGCCGCCGACGATGATCCGGAACCCGATTTCGCCGCGGTCGTTGCGCACCGCCTGCGCCCCGATGTCGTGAACCAGCGCGGCAGTACGGTCGACCGTCGCGCCAGTCACGGCGATCTTGAACTTGCGCGGCAGGAACGCGAACTCGGGATGCAGCGTCGACCATTGCCGGACCAGTTCGCACCACGGCCGCGGATCGGCGATCTCGTCAGCCGCGACGCCCGCGAGAGGGTCGCTCGTGGTGTTGCGCACGCAATTGCCGCTGGTCTGGATCGCGTGCATGTCGACCGTGGCTAGTTCGGCTAGGATTTCGGGCACGTCGTCGAGCCGCGGCCAGTTGAGCTGCAGGTTCTGCCGGGTAGTGAAATGCCCGTAACCTCGGTCATACTGGCGGGCGATCCGCGCCAGCGTTCGCAGCTGCGTCGAGGAAAGCAGGCCGTACGGGATCGCGATGCGCAGCATCGGCGCGTGCTTCTGGATGTAGAGGCCGTTTTGCAGGCGCAGCGGCCGGAATTCGTCCTCGGTCAGTTCGCCGGCCAGAAAGCGCTGCGTCTGATCGCGGAATTGCGCTACCCGCCGCGCCACGAGGGCGGCGTCGAAGGTGTCGTAACGATACATGGGATGCGTCCCTGCATATAATCAGTACCGCATCCTATCTTGCCTTCGTTATAATTCAAAAGAATAACGAGATATGTCGTTGTCACCTTGGGCTATAAGGCCGGCCGTGCAGGAAATGGAGAGCAACGCATGATGGATGACGAGCCGTCGCGCCCCGCGATCATCCTGTTCGCCCATGGCGCCCGCGATCCACGTTGGACGGAGCCGTTCCTGCGCGTCGCCGAGCGCGTGCGCGCCGCTGCGCCTGATCTGGCGCTCGAAGTGGCCTATCTCGAGCATCTCGAGCCGAATCTCGCCGAAGCCGCGCGCCGGCTCGCGCACCGTGGCGCCAAGGCGATCCGCGTGGTGCCGCTCTTCATCGGCCGCGGCGGGCACTTGCGCGTTGAGGTCCCCCGGCTGGTTGCCGAGGTGGTTGCGGCACTGCCGGGCGTGGCGATCGACCTCGCGCTTCCGGCCGGCGACGACGATGCAGTGATCGACGCCCTGGCTTCATTTTGCGTCCGTTCGGCGCAGGAACCTCACGCACGGACGATTTCCTGATTGCCGGTTACGGCACCAGCAGGTCGGCCAGCGCCAGCGCGACGACGCGCGTCGCCTTGTAGAGATCGTCGAGCTTGAGCTTCTCGTCGGCACGATGGCCATTGGCCTCGAGCAGCGTGTGCGGCCCGGCGCCGTAGAGCACCGTCGGAATGCCGGCGGTCGAATAGAGCCGGGCGTCGGTGTAGATCGGCACGCCGTGCGGCATCACGTCCTCGCCCATGATCGGCGTCGCGTGGCGTGCGATCGCCGCAACGAGCTTCTCCTGACCCGGAATCGGCACGAACGGAACGGCCAGCAGGATCCGGCGAACGTTGCAGGCGATGCCGGGCCACTTCGCGGCCGCTGCGCGGATCTGCCGCGTGAGCGTGGCTTCGGCCTCGGCCGGATCTTCCTCAGGAATGATGCGCCGGTCGACGCGGAACATGACCTTGTCCGGCACGACATTGGTGTTGATGCCTCCGGCGATCAAACCGACGGTGAGCGTCGCACTGTCGATGCCGTCGACCTTCGATTTCCTCGCTGCGTACGTCTTCCGGATCGCGTAGAGGTCGGCGAGCACACTGGTCGCCGCTTCCAGCGCATCGATGCCCGTATCGGGGCGTGCCGCGTGCGCGGACTTGCCGAGGATCTCGACTTCGAGGTGCAGGCACCCGTTGTGCGCCGTGGTGATGCCGTAGGAAAAGCCGGCGGAGATTGCGAAATCCGGCCGCGAGACACCCTGCGCGAGGAGCCACGCGCGGGCCGATATTGCCGCCCACCTCCTCGTCGTAGGTGAGGTGAAGCTCGACGGTTCCTGCGAGCTTCGCGCCGCTCGCCTTCAGCGCGAGCAGAGCATAGCCGTACGTCGCGAAGTCGGACTTGGACACCGCCACGCCGCGACCGTACATGAAGCCATCCTCGATCGTCGCGCCGTAGGGTTCCTTGGTCCAGCCGAGCCCGGGCGGCACGACGTCGCCGTGCGCATTCAGCGCGATCGTGGGTCCCGGTCCGAAGCGCTCGCGCACGACGAGGTTGGTCGCAGAGAGCATGCCATTGGCGCGGGCGACGTCGGCGGGCACCGGATGCCGCTCGACCGTGAAACCGAGCCCTTCGAGCAGCTCGGCCGCGCGCTTCGCGTGGGGCGCGCAGTCGCCCGGCGGGTTGTCGGAAGGAACCTTCACCAGCTCCGCGAGGAATCGCGTCTGGTGGTCGCGCTGTGCCGCGAGGTAGTCCTCGATCGTGCGGGTGGGGGACTCCGGCATGGCTTGGGGCCTTCAGGCGGCGGGTCGGAAATGCTCGATGAAGCGCAGGAAGACGCGCGCGGAAAGTTCGGCATCCTCGACCGTGATCGCTTCCAGCGGGTTGTGGCTGATGCCACCCTTGCAGCGGACGAACAGCATGCCGATGTCGACGAGGTCGACGATCGCCATCCCGTCGTGGCCCGCGCCGGAGGGCAGTCGACGTGCCGGCAACCCTTCGGCCTCGATCGCCCGACCGATCTGGTCCTGCAGCCAGGGGGCGCAGGCGGTGGTCATCCCCTCGTGCGTCTGCCTGATCGCCGCCTTCACGTTGCGGCGGGTGCAGATGGCCGTGATGGCAGTCTCGATGTCGGCCTTCGCGTGCCGCCGCTGCTCGTCCCGCGGTGCGCGGATGTCGATCGTGAAGCGCGCAATTGCCGGGGATCACGTTGGTCGCGCCCGGCGCTGCCTCGATGCGTCCCACCGTGCCGACGAGGCTGGGCTCGCTTGCGCAGCGGGATTCGATCGCCAGCACGCATTCCGCGGCGGCCGCGAGCGCGTCGCGCCGCAGCGGCATCGGCACGGTGCCAGCATGGCCCGCGATCCCTTCGATTTCGATGGCAAGGCGACTCGCGCCGTTGATCGCGGTCACGACGCCGACCGGCAGGCCCTCGGCCTCGAGCACGGGGCCCTGCTCGATGTGGAGTTCCACGTACGCGAGCACGTCGGCCCGCCGGCGCGCCGCGCGGGGGACGCCGTCGGGATCCAGCCCGAATGCCGTCAGCGCCTCGCGCATCGACGTGCCCGCGCCATCGTGGCTGTCGAGCAGCTTCACGTCGAACGTGCCGGCGATCGCGCGGCTTCCGAGCAGCGTCGCGCCGAAGCGCACGCCTTCCTCGTCCGCGAAGCCCAAGACCTCGAGCGCGAACGGAAGGCGCGTGCCGCGCTCGTGCAACGCATGGACACAATCGATCGCGGCCACCACGCCCAGCATGCCGTCGTACTTGCCGGCATTGCGCACGGTGTCGAGGTGCGAGCCCAGCATCAGGCACGGCGCGCCGGCAGCGTTGCCTTCATAGCGGCCGACCACGTTGCCGATCGCGTCGAGCCGGGCGCTCATGCCGGCCTCGCGCATCCAGCCCTGTACGAGCGCATTCGCCGCGCGCTGTTCCGGTGACAGGAAGACGCGCGTGAGCGCGCCGGTCTCCTCGCTGCATTGCGCGAGCGCTTCGCAGCGATCCCATATGCGCCGACCCGAGGACTGGATCGATCCGCTCATGTCCGGCTGCCCGCGGCAATGAACGGGTGCCGTTCGATCCAGTGTCTGGCAATGTCGACCCGCCGGCAAATCCAGACCCGATCGTGTTGCGCGAGGTGATCCAGAAACCGCTGGAGCCCGGCCAGACGGCCCGGCCGACCCAGCAGCCGGCAGTGCATGCCGATCGACAGCATCTTCGGCCGCTCGGCGCCCTCGGCATAGAGGACGTCGAAGGCGTCGCGCAGATAGGCGAAGAACTGCTCGCCGGTGTTGAATCCCTGCGGCGTGGCGAACCGCATGTCGTTGGTATCCAGCGAGTATGGAACGACGAGGTGCGGTCGCGTGACGCCCTCGGCGGTCTTGACGCCGGTCCAGAACGGCAGGTCGTCGCCGTAGTAATCGGAGTCGTACAGAAATCCGCCGTGCTCGACGACGAGGCGGCGCGTGTTCGGGCTGTCGCGACCCGTGTACCAGCCGAGCGGGACGGTGCCCGTCATGCGCCGGATGATCTCGACGCCCGTGCGCATGTGCTCGCGCTCGGTAGCCTCGTCGACGTTCTGGTAGTGGATCCAGCGCCAGCCATGACAGGCGATCTCGTGACCGAGCTCGACGAAAGCCGCGGTCACGTCCGGGTTCCGTTCGAGCGCCATGGACACCCCGAACACGGTGAGCGGCAGCGCGCGCCGCTCGAACTCCCGCAGGATGCGCCAGACGCCGGCCCGGGACCCGTATTCGTAGATCGATTCCATACTGAGGTGGCGCGCCGGGTACGCCTGCGCGCCGATGATCTCGGAGAGGAACTGCTCCGAGGCAGGATCGCCGTGCAGCACGCAATTTTCGCCGCCCTCTTCATAGTTGAGAACGAACTGGACGGCGATACGGGCGCCTCCGGGCCATTGGGCGTGAGGAGGGCTGCGGCCATAGCCGGAGAGGTCGCGCGGGTACAGGTCGTCAGGCATCGGCGGGCAAGTCTGTGTCTTTCATCGGCGGGGCCGCCATGCGGGGGCGCCCGGGATCGCGTGGACGTCCGGGAGGGCGGTGGGGACATTGTAAGCAATGGCTCCGGCAAACGGCAGTCGAGTTGCGTGAATGCGGGGCACCGCCGGGTTGGGGGTTTCGTTATAGTAGCCATGCCGCCGCCGACAGGATCGAGCAACATGGACGGCAGCGCGAAGCCGGGGAGGCGCAGGCAATGCGGGAGAGCGGGGCAGGTTCGAAGGACGGCGGGATCCGTTTCATCCTGGACGGCAAGGTCATTGCCGTCGCCGACGTCGACCCGACGCAAACGGTGCTCGGTTTCCTGCGCGAACGGCTGGGGCGCACGGGCACGAAGGAAGGTTGCGCGGAAGGCGACTGCGGAGCATGCACGGTGGTGGTGGGCGAGCTCGCGGGCGACGACGTTGCCTTGCATGCGGTCAATGCGTGCATACAGTTCGTCCCGGCGCTGGACGGGAAGGCGCTGTTCACCGTCGAGGACCTGCGCCAACCGGATGGCGCGCTGCACCCGGCACAGCAGGCGATGGTCGAATGCCATGGGTCGCAGTGCGGTTTCTGCACGCCGGGTTTCGTGATGTCGCTCTGGGCACTCTACCTGGAGCATCAGCCGCGGCAGACCCGCCCGACCAATGGCGAGATCCGCGGCGCGCTCACCGGCAATCTTTGCCGCTGCACGGGGTATCGGCCGATCCTCGATGCCGGCGCCCGGATGTTCGATCTTGCGCCGGTGTCCTTCGATCGCGCCGCGCTGCGCCGGCAGCTGCGCTCCATACAGCGGGATCGTTCGCTCGTCCACGAATACAACGGTCGAATCTTTTTCGCGCCGCGATCGTTGGCGGAATTGACAGCGCTGCGCGCAAGTCATCCGCAGGCGACGATTCTTGCCGGCAATACCGACATCGGCGTGTGGGTGACCAAGCAGCTGCGCGAGCTCGAGGAGATCATCTACGTCGGGTGCATCGACGAGCTCAGGACGATACGCGAAAGCGACGGCGCGCTGCGCATCGGCGCCGGGGCGACGTTGACCGAAGCCTACCGCGCGCTGGCGCGGCACTATCCGGAGATTCGCGAAATGTGGGAGCGCTTCGCGTCGCCCCCGATCCGCAATGCGGGGACGATGGGTGGCAATGTCGCGAACGGGTCCCCGATCGGCGATTCGATGCCCGGACTGATCGCATTGGGGGCCACGGTGACGCTGTGCAACCGCGAGGGTTCGCGGACGCTGCCGGTGGAGGATCTCTACATCGGCTACATGAAGAACGCCATGGCCGCCGACGAGATACTCGAAGCCATCACGGTACCGCTGCCGACGCCATCCCTGCGCTTTCGGACCTACAAGATTTCGAAGCGCCACGACTCCGACATCTCGGCCGTCTGCGGCGCGTTCGCGATCGACCTCGCGGGAGATCGCATCGAGCGCTGTCGCGTAGCCTTCGGCGGCCTTGCGGCGACGCCGAAGCGCGCTGCTGCCACCGAGCAGGCGCTCGTCGGAAAGAGCTGGACCGAGGCCGCCGCGCGGACGGCAATGGCCGCCCTCGAAACCGACTACACGCCACTGACCGACATGCGGGCGAGCGCCGCGTATCGCACCGCGACCGCGCGGAATCTGCTGTATCGGTTCTACCTCGAGACACGACCGGACAACCCGTTGCCGGCAGCCGCGGTCACCGTGTTCGCGGCCGCATGATGAACGACCCCCACGCTCACTGCGTTCGCTGCCCCCGCGGGGGCAGTCAGAGCCCTTCGGGCGGCCGGGCGGGCTCTGAGGTTCAGGAGACTCCGATGAACCGACAGACCGGAGGATTCATGGCGGGCGAGCGGGCGCGTCCGGCCGCCGGGGTCGACCATCCGCACGAGTCGGCGCACCTGCACGTTGCCGGCGAGGCACTCTACGTCGACGACATCCCGGAAATCGCCGGCACGCTGCATGCGGCGCTGGGACTGTCGGAAAAGGCGCACGCGAGGATCCGTTCGCTCGACCTCGCGCCGGTGCGCTCCGCGTCGGGCGTCGTCGCGGTGCTGACCGCCGCGGACATCCCCGGGGCCAACGATTGCGGCCCCATCATCCACGACGACCCGATCCTCGCCGACGGGCTCGTCCAGTACGTCGGCCAGCCGATGTTCGTCGTCGTCGCGGCGTCGTACGACGCCGCCCGCCGCGCAGCGCGACGGGCGAAGGTCGACTACGAGGCGCTGCCGCCGGTACTGACGCCGCAGGAGGCGAAGCGCCTGCAGTCCTACGTACTGCCACCGATGCATCTCAAGCGGGGAAAGCCGGCGGCCGCGATGGTCGCGGCCCCTCGCCGGCTTGCGGGCGAGTTCTACGTCGGTGGACAGGAGCACTTCTATCTCGAAGGGCAGGTCTCGTACGCCATTCCCAGGGAAGACGGCTGCATCCACCTCTATTGCTCGACGCAGCACCCGACCGAGATGCAGCACGTCGTCGCGCATGCGCTCGATCTTGTCGCGAACCAGGTGGTGGTCGAAATGCGGCGGATGGGCGGCGGGTTCGGCGGCAAGGAGTCCCAGTCGGCGCTGTTCGCCTGCGTCGCCGCGGTGGCCGCCCAGCGCCTGCGCCAGCCGGTGAAGCTGCGACTCGACCGGGACGACGACTTTCTGGCCACCGGCAAGCGGCACTGCTTTCACTACGCCTACGAGGTGGGCTTCGGCGACGACGGCGTGATCCTGGCGGCCAAGGTCGAGATGACGGCCCGCGCCGGATTCTCCGCCGACCTTTCGGGCCCGGTGTGCACGCGCGCGATCTGCCACTTCGACAACACGTACTATCTTCCCGACGTCGACATTCTCGCGCTCGCCGGCAAGACCAACACGCAGTCGAACACCGCGTTTCGCGGCTTCGGCGGCCCGCAGGGCGCGATCGCGATCGAATATGTCATCGACAACGTTGCGCGGGAGCTGGGGCTCGACCCGCTCGACGTGCGCAAGGCGAATTTCTACGGCACGACCGATTGCAACGTCACCCCGTACGGGATGACCGTCGAAGACAACGTGATCCACGAGCTCGTGGCCGAGCTCGAAATGTCGTCCGATTACCGGCAGCGACGCGCCGCGACGCGCGAATTCAACGCGACGAGCTCGGTGCTGAAGAAGGGACTGGCGCTGACGCCGGTGAAGTTCGGGATCTCCTTCAACGTGGTCCACTACAACCAGGCTGGCGCGCTGGTGCACGTGTACACCGACGGCTCCGTGCTCGTGAGCCATGGCGGCACCGAGATGGGGCAGGGGCTCAATACCAAGGTGGCCCAGGTCGTTGCGCACGAGCTCGGCATCGATCTCGCGCACGTGCGCTCGACGGCTGCCGACACGAGCAAGGTCGCGAACACATCCGCCACCGCGGCGTCGACCGGCAGCGATCTCAACGGCAAGGCGGGGCAGGACGCAGCGCGGCAGATCAAGGCCCGCCTCGCACAGTTCGCCGCGAGCGTCTATGGCGGGCGGCCGGACGAGGTGGCGTTTGCCGCCGGCACCGTGACCGCGAACGGCACGGCGCTCCCGTTCGCGGAGCTCGCGGGACAGGCGTACCGCGCGCGGGTTCAGCTATGGTCCGACGGCTTCTACGCCACGCCCAAGCTGCATTGGGATCCGCGGACGATGAGCGGGCGGCCGTTTTACTATTTTTCGTACGGCGCCGCGGTATCGGAGGTCATCGTGGATACGCTGACCGGTGAGTGGAAGCTGCTGCGCGCAGATCTGCTGCACGACGCCGGCGACTCGATCAACCCGGCGATCGACATCGGGCAGGTCGAAGGCGCCTTTATCCAGGGGATGGGGTGGCTGACGACCGAGGAACTGTGGTGGAACAAGGACGGTGTGCTGATGACGCATGCGCCGTCGACGTACAAGATTCCCGCCGTCAACGACTGTCCGACTGACTTTCGCACAAAGCTCTTCCGGAACAGCAACGTCGAGGACACGATCCTGCGGTCGAAAGCGACCGGCGAGCCGCCACTCCTGTTGCCGTTCTCCGTGTTCTTCGCGATCCGCGAGGCGATCGCGAGTGTGGGCGATTACCGGGTCCAGCCGCCGCTCGACGCTCCGGCAACCGGCGAGGCGATCCTCAAGGCCATCGACGCGGTGCGGGCGGCAGCGCAAGGGGCGTCGCAGTGAGCGCCGCCGGGCCGTCCCAAAGCGCGCACTGCGCTCTCGCGGGGGGCAGCGCAGCGGCCGCATTGGCCACTGAGGCACCAAGCGTGGGGGTCGTCCAATGAGCGACTGGGTCCGCGCGTTGGCGGTGGAGGCGCATGCGGGCCGCGCCGCGGTCCTCGTAAGCATCGTGGCGGCGAAGGGATCGGTTCCGCGCGCGGCGGGCACCCGGATGGTCGTTTGCGCCGAAGGAATCTCCGGCACCATAGGCGGCGGGCATCTCGAACACAAGGCGATCCAAATCGCGCGGGGCTTGCTCGTCGACCGTGGGGCCCCGGCACTCCATCGCTATGCGCTGGGTGCAAGCCTTGGCCAGTGCTGCGGCGGCGTGGCGCAACTGCTGTTCGAGCCTCTCCACAGTTCTGCCGCATGGCTCGAGACCGTCGCCGGCATGCGGGCGACCGGTGTCGAATGCGCACTCGTGACACCGGTCCGCGGCACGGCGGCCACTGGGCGGCGCGTCGTCACCGCGACAATGGCGATCGGCACGCTGGGTTCGGGGCCGCTGGACGACGAGGCCACGGCACTCGCCCGCGCGCTGCTTGCCGAAAAGGCCGATCCGCGGCTGGTGACGCTCGGGGCCGGCACGGGACTCGAGGTCTTCATCGACGTGCTGCGCCAGCCCGATTTTTTCGTCGCGCTGTTCGGCGCCGGGCACGTTGGTCGCGCGGTGGTTCAAGTTCTCGCAGGCATCGACTGCCGCATCCGGTGGATCGACTCCCGCGACGACGCCTTTCCCGTGACCATTCCCGCCAACGTCGACTGCGTGACCACCGACGCGCCGGAGGCGGAAGTTGCCACCGTCCCCGAGGGCGCGTATTTTCTCGTGATGACGCACAGCCACCCGCAGGACGAGGCGCTCGCGGAGCGCATTCTCGCGCGCGGGGATTTCGCATACTTCGGCTTGATCGGCTCCGCGTCGAAGCGACGCCAGTTCGAGAAAAGGCTGGAGAGGCGGGGCACCCCGCGATCGCGCCTTGCGTCGATGACCTGCCCGATCGGAATTCCCGGGATTGCGGGCAAGGAGCCCGGTGTCATCGCCATCGCCGTCGCCGCCGAACTGCTGCAGGTGCGCAGCCGGGGGGCGCTGAACGGCGCGGCCACCGACCGGCGCAGCGCCTGAGCGCGCCGGCCGAAGAACAAGAACGCCGCGCGACCGGAGCCAGGGGAAGCAATGTCCAATCCACCAGCCACGAGCGCGCCGGGCGAAATCCGCGCGCGGCTCGAGATGCGTGGCATCCGCAAGGTCTACCCACGGTGGTCGCCAACGATCGGCATCGATCTTACCGTGATGCCCGGCGAAATCCACGCGGTGCTCGGCGAAAACGGCGCCGGCAAGTCGACGCTGATGAAGATCATCTACGGCGTGACCCGGCCGACCGAAGGCGAGATGTTCTGGGAAGGCGCAGCCGGTGACGCCGGACAACCCCGCCCACGCGCGCACGCTCGGCATCGGCATGGTCTTCCAGCACTTCTCGCTGTTCGAGACGCTGACCGTCGTCGAGAACGTCGCGCTGGCGCTGCCGGGCGCGCCGGATCTCGGCGACCTTTCGCGGCGGATCGAGAAGGTGTCGGAGAAATACGGCCTTCCGGTCGATCCGCGCCGGCTCGTGCACGCGCTGTCGGTCGGCGAACGGCAGCGCGTCGAGATCATCCGCTGCCTGCTGCAGAACCCGAAGCTCCTGATCATGGACGAGCCGACGTCCGTGCTCACGCCGCAGGCGGTGCGCAAGCTCTTCGAGACCTTGCGCCAGCTCGCCGCGGAAGGTTGCAGCATCCTCTACATCAGCCACAAGCTCGACGAGATCCAGGAGCTCTGCCACACGGCGACCGTGCTGCGCGCGGGCAAGGTGACCGGCCACTGCGTGCCCGTCGCAGGAAACGCCGAAGACGATGGCGCGGCTGATGATCGGCAAGGATCTGCCCGTGTGCGAGCACAGCCAGGCGCAAGGAAGGCGGCGAAATCCGGCTCCGCCTGGCGGGGCTCTCGCGAGCCTCGGACGATCCGTTCGGCACCGACCTCAAGGACATGCAGCTGAGCGTGCATTCCGGCGAGATCGTCGGCATCGCCGGCGTCTCGGGCAACGGGCAGCAGGAGCTGCTCTACGCCGATCTCCGGCGAAGGGCCGCTCGCGGAGAAGTACCCGGTGCAGATCTGCGGGATCGAGGCCGGCCGGATGATGCCCGGCCGTCGCCGCAAGGCCGGCCTGTGCTTCGTGCCGGAGGAGCGCCTCGGGCGCGGCGCCGTGCCCAGCATGTCGCTCGCCGAGAACGCGATCCTCACCGCCGCCAAGACCCGCGCGCTCGTGCGCAAGGGGCTCATCGATTTCGCGGCGGCACGCGCCTTCGCCGCCGACTGCATCCATCGCTACAACGTCAAATGCGGCGGACCGCAGGCGCAGGCGCGGTCGCTGTCGGGCGGCAACCTGCAGAAGTTCATCGTCGGCCGCGAAGTGCTGCAGGAGCCGAAGGTGCTCGTCGTCGCGCAGCCGACCTGGGGCGTGGACGTCGGCGCCGCCGCGTTCATCCGGCAGTCGATCATCGATCTGCGCAATGCCGGCTGCGCCGTGCTCGTGATCTCCGAGGAGTTGGACGAGCTGTTCGAGATCTGCGATCGCATCGCGGTCATCGCCAAAGGGCGGCTGTCGCCGGCGAAACGCGCGAGCGAGACCAACGTCGAGGAGATCGGCGTCTGGATGAGCGGCATGTGGCCGGGGGCCGACGAGGCGCAACTGAAGGTGCGGAGGGATCACGTGCTTCGGCTTGAAACACGCCCCGAAGCCTCGGAGGCGATGCGCTACTGGTCGCCGGTGATGGCCGTGGCCCTGACCCTCATCGGCGGCATGATCATCTTCGCGGCGCTGGGCAAGAATCCGGCCGAGGGCTTCAAGGTCTTCTTCCTGAATCCGATGCGCGACCTCAATGCGATCGCCGAGCTTCTGCTCAAGGCGACGCCGCTGATGCTGATCGCCGTCGGTCTCGCGGTCGGATTTCGCGCCAACGTCTGGAACATCGGCGCCGAGGGCCAATTTCTGATGGGTGCCGTTGGCGCCACCGGCGTTGCGCTCGCGTTCAAGGGAACCCACGCGATCCTGCTGCTCCCGACGATGGTCGTCGCCGGCGCCATCGGCGGCGCGCTGTGGGCGGCGATCCCGGCGTTGCTCAAGACCCGGTTCAACGCCAACGAGATCCTGACGTCGCTGATGCTCGTGTACATCGCGCAGCTCACGGTGTCGTGGCTCGTGTTCGGCCCGTGGAAGGACCCGGCCGGCTTCAATTTTCCGCAGACCGAGACGTTCGAGGACGCGGCGCTCCTGCCGATGCTGATCGAAGGGACACGCGGCTCAACTTCGCGTTCGTCATCGCGTTGGCGGCGCTCGCCGCCGGCTACGTCTTCATGGAGAAGAGCTTCATCGGCTTCAAGATGCGCGTCGCGGGCGAGTCGGGGGCGGCGGCGCGCTATGCGGGATTCTCGGCGGCGGGCATGGTCTGGATCGGCATGCTGGTGGGCGGCGCCGCCGCGGGCGTCGCCGGCATGGCGGAAGTGTCCGGACCCGCGGGGCAGCTCACCGACAAGCTCTCGAGTCGGGTACGGCTTCGCGGCGATCATCGTGGCCTTCGTCGGGCGGCTGAATCCGATCGGCATCTTCTTCGCGAGCCTGCTGATGGCGCTGCTCTTCATCGGCGGCGAGCAGGCGCAGCAGTACCTGAGCCTGCCGTCGTCGATCTCGAAAGTGTTCCAGGGCATGCTGCTCTTCTTCCTGCTGGGCTCCGACGTACTGATCCAGTACCGCGTCCGGCGCGTGGCGCGCGACACGCTAGGCGAAGACGATGGAACAGATCATCACCGTCGATGCTGTTCGCGACGATCGTCGCCGGGACCCCGCTCATCATCACGGCGCTGGGCGAGCTCGTCACGGAGAAGTCGGGCGTGCTGAATCTTGGCGCCGAAGGCATCATGGCCGTCGGCGCCGTCGCCGGCTTCGCGGTCGCCCACGACAGCGGCAGCACGATGGCGGGCGTGGTCGCGGGCCTGG
This sequence comes from uncultured beta proteobacterium, assembly GCA_963823215.1. Lineage (GTDB taxonomy): Bacteria > Pseudomonadota > Gammaproteobacteria > Burkholderiales > Casimicrobiaceae > CAIWHR01. The sequence goes on along the minus strand of CAWGKT010000001.1, from coordinate 165,525 downwards.
CCGCGGGAGCGGCGATGTCGCTCCTCTTCGCCGTCGTGACGCTGACGCTGATGGCCAACCAGGTCGCGTCGGGGCTCGCGCTGTCGATCTTCGGCGTCGGACTGTCGGCGTTCATCGGCAAGCCGTACGAGTCCGAGACGATGCTCGCCGTGCCGTCGATCAAGATTCCGCTGCTCGCCGACATCCCGATCGTCGGCCCCGCGCTGTTCGACCAGCAATCGCTGGTCTACGCGTCGTGGCTGCTGCTCGGCGGGCGTCATCTGGTTCCTGTATCGCTCGCGCGCCGGCCTCGTGCTGCGCGCCGTCGGCGAATCGCCGACCTCGGCGCACTCGATCGGCTACCCGGTCATCCGCATTCGCTACCTCGCGACGATCTTCGGCGGCGCGATGGCCGGCGTAGGCGGCGCCTTCCTGTCGGTGTTCTACACGCCGCTGTGGGTCGAGGGAATGGTCGCGGGGCGCGGCTGGATCGCGCTCGCGCTCGTCGTATTCGCGACGTGGCGCCCGCTGCGCGTGCTGGTCGGCGCGTATCTGTTCGGCGGCGTCATGATCACCCAGCTGTTCCTGCAGGGTTCGGGCGCGCAGATCGACATCCCGTCGCAATTCCTGACGTCGCTGCCGTACTGGGCGACGATCATCGTGCTCGTCGCTCATTTCGCGCAACCTGCAGACGATCCGGCTCAATTCGCCGGTTTCGCTCGGCCAGCCCTACCGGCCGGAGTAGCGCGAGGCGCGACGCGAAAGCGGGAGGCGGAATCGGGGTATGAATGGCGCGTACGCGGTCGGAATGGTTCGCCGGTCGCGGGCGCAGTGGAAGTGGGGGCTGGGTAGGGAGTCCCATGCGGCCGGTGGCCGGCAGTTTCATCACAAAGTCGAGGAGAGCAGCAATGTTGGATCGCAGAGGATGGTGGCGGGCGGCGGGTGCTTTGGCGCTGGCAGGCTTGACGGGATCGGTCGCGGCGCAGGCGCCGGCCGCGGCGGCGCCGGTGAAGGTCGGCTACGTGTACGTGAGCCCGATCGGGGACGCCGGCTGGACGTTCCAGCACGACCAGGGCAGGAAGCAGATGGAAGCGGCGCTCGGCGGCAAGGTGCAGTCGAAGTACGTCGAGAACGTCGCCGAGGGACCGGACGCCGAGCGCGTGATCCGCGAGATGGCGCAAAGCGGCAACGACATCATCTTCACGACGAGCTTCGGGTACATGAACCCGACCGAGAAGGTGGCAAAGCAGTTCCCGAAGGTCAAGTTCGCGCACGCGACCGGCTACAAGACCGGCCCCAACTTCGCGAACTACAACGCGCGCTTCTACGAAGGCCGCTATCTCACCGGCGTCATCGCCGGCAAGATGACCAAGACCAACATCCTGGGCTACGTCGCGGCATTTCCGATTCCCGAGGTGCTGCAGGGGATCAACGCGTTCGCGCGCGGCGCGCGCAGCGTCAATCCCAAGGCCGAGGTGCGCGTGATCTGGGTGAACTCGTGGTACGACCCGGGCAAGGAACGCGAGGCGGCGCTCACGCTGCTGTCGCAGAACGCCGACGTCGTCACGCATCACACCGACTCGACCGCCGTCGTGCAGGCCGCCGAGGAGAAGGGCAAGTACGCCTTCGGCTACCACTCCGACATGTCCAAGTACGGACCGAAGGCGCACCTCACGGCCACGACGCACCAGTGGGGCGACTACTACACGCAAGGCCGTGCAGGAGGTGCTGGCCGGCAACTGGAAGCCGACCGCGATCTGGGGCGGTTACAAGGACGGCATGATCAAGCTGGCGCCGCTCAACGCCGCGATACCCGCCGACGTGAAGGAGCGATCGTCAAGCTCGAAGGCGACCTCAAGGCCGGCAAGTTCCATCCGTTCGCGGGCCCGGTCAAGGATCAGGACGGCAAGGAGCGCGTCGCGGCCGGCAAGACGATGACCGACGACGAGCTCGGCAAGATGGACTACTACGTCGAAGGCGTCGGGAGCAAGCTGCCGAAGAAGTAGCGCGCCCGATCCTCCGCCCGTGCCGGCGGCCGCGACCGCGGCCACCGGAGCGACCTCCGGCGCGCGGCGACCGGTGGACAGAGCCGCGCTATCCCGCGTGCACGGGGGTGTCGCATGGAAGCATACGTCGTCGACTGGATCAACCTGCTCGTCCGCTGGCTGCACCTCGTCAGCGGCGTCGCGTGGATCGGCGCGTCCTTCTACTTCGTGATGCTCGACAACTCGCTGACGGCGCCGAAACGACGCGGAAGATGCCGAGCGCGGCGTCTTCGGCGAGCTGTGGGCCGTGCACGGCGGCGGCTTCTACAACAGCCAGAAGTACCTGACCGGTCCGAAGGGCGAGCCGCTGTCGGAGAACCTGCACTGGTCGAAGTGGGAGGCCTACACGACGTGGCTCTCCGGGATGGGACTCGCTCGCCATCATCTACTGGTACGGCGCGAGCTCGTATCTGATCGACAAGACGTGATGGCGCTGTCGCCCGGTGCCGCGATCGCCATCAGCGTCGCGTTCCTGGCCGGCGGCTGGCTGGTCTACGACCTGTCGTGCCGGACTCCTCGCTGGCCGGGAAAACGTGCTCGCCGGCGTAATGCTGGCTGCTGGTGATGGTCGGCTGCCTGGGCGCTGTTCCACGTCTTCGGTGCCCGCGCAGCCTTCGTCCACGTTGGCGCGATGATCGGCACGATGATGGCGGCGCAACGTGTTCTTTCACATCATCCCGGGACAGAAGGCGATGGTCGCCGACATCCGCGCGGGGCGGCGAGCCGGGCCCGAGTCCGGGGATCATCGGCAAGCAGCGATCGGTGCACAACACGTACTTCACGCTGCCCGTGCTGTTCGCGATGATCAGCAACCACTACCCGATGACCTACAGCCACCCCTACGGCTGGATCGTGCTCGGCGTGATCATGGTGGCCGGCGTGCTGATCCGGCAGTTCTTCGTGCTGCGGCACAAGGGCCGGACGTCGTGGCTGCTTCCCGCGGCCGCCGTCGTCCTGCTGCTCGGGCTCTCCGTCGCGCTGGCCCCGGCACCGATGAAGCCGGCAAGCGGCGAGGTGACATTCGCGCAGCTGAAGACGGTGCTCGAGGCGCGCTGCGTCGGCTGCCACGCCGCCCAACCCACGCAGGCGGGATTTGCGCAGCCGCCGAAGGGTGTGGTGCTGGAGACTCCGGAGCAGATCGGCCAGAACGCGGCCAAGATCGCCGAGACCGTCGGCAACCGCTACATGCCGATCGGCAACCTGACGCAGATGACCGACGACGAACGCGGCATTGTCGCCGCCTGGTTCGCGCAGGGCGCGAAGCACTGACCTGCCGGGCGCGCATTGATGCCACGCACGAAGACGGAAAACTCGATGGACGTCCGGGCCTTCCGCGGCGAGTTCGTCGATTTCGCCGGCGATCCGGCGACGCTGGGCGATGCGGCGCACCGCCATTTCACCGACGGCCTGCTCGTCGTGCGCGACGGCCGCGTCTCGGCGCTGGGTCCGGCCGCGGAGCTCCTGGCGACGTTGCCGTCCGATGCCGCGGTCACCGACTATCGCGGCAAGCTGATCCTGCCCGGCTTCGTCGACACCCATGTCCACTACGCCCAGACCGACATCATTGCATCGTACGGCGCGCAGCTGCTCGAGTGGCTCGAGCGCTACACCTTTCCCGCGGAAGCGAGGTTCGACGCGGAGGACCACGCGCGGGAGGTGGCGGAATTCTTCCTCGGCGAGCTGCTGCGCAACGGCACGACCACCGCCATGGTGTTCGCGACGACGCATGGCAACTCGGTCGACGCCATATTCGAGGCGGCGCGCGCCCGCTCGATGCGGCTGATCGCAGGCAAGGTACTGATGGACCGCAACGTCCCGGAAGCCGTCCGCGACACCGCCGATTCTGGATATGCCGACAGCAAGGCGCTGATCGCGCGCTGGCACGGACGCGACCGGCTCGCCTATGCGGTCACGCCGCGCTTCGCGCCGACGTCGACCGAGCGCCAGCTCGCGCTCTGCGGGCGCCTCCTCGACGAGCATCCGGGCGTCTTCCTGCAGTCGCACGTCGCCGAGAACCGCGACGAGGTGGCGTGGGTGGCCAAGCTCTATCCGTGGAGTCGCAGCTACCTCGACGTCTACGATCACTACGGCCTCCTGCGGCCCCGCGCCGTCTACGCGCACTGCATCCATTTCGACGCGACCGACCGGCAGCGGATGGCGGCGTCGGGCGCCGCGATGTCGTTCTGCGCCACGTCCAATCTGTTCCTCGGCAGCGGGTTGTTCGACGTCCGGGCAGCGCACGAGGCGGGCGCGCGCGTGGGCCTCGGCACCGATGTCGGCGGCGGCACGAGCCTTTCCATGCTGCGCACGCTCGACGAGTCGTACAAGGTCTGCCAGCTCGCCGGCCAGACCCTGTCGCCGCTGCGCGCCTTCTATCTCGCCACGCTGGGCGGCGCGGCCGCGCTGTACCTGGACGAGCGCATCGGCAGTTTCGCCATCGGCAGGGAGGCTGACTTCGTGGTCCTGGACCCGGCCGCGACCCCTCTGCTGGCGCGCCGCATGTCGCGGACCACGACGCTGGCCGAGAAGCTGTTCGCATTCATGATCATGGGCGACGACCGCGCCGTGCACGCGACCCACGTGCTCGGCTCACTGGCGCACATGCGCACGCATGCCTGATACGCGCACCGGCAACCCGGCAATCGAGCGAACACTGCTGGCGTGCCATGCCGACGTGCTGGTCACGATGGACGACGCGCGGCGCGAGATTCCCGATGGCGGGCTCTTCGTCCGCGGCAACCGGATCGAGCAGGTCGGCGCGACCGCCGATTTGCCCTCATCCGCCGACGAGGTGATCGATCTTCGCGGTCACGTACTGCTGCCCGGCCTCATCAACACGCACCATCACATGTTCCAGACGCTCACGCGCGTCGTCCCGGCGGCGCAGGACGCCGAGCTCTTCGGCTGGTTGAAGGCGCTCTATCCGATCTGGGCACGACTCGACGCCGGATGCCATCCGCGTTTCGGCGTTGACGGCGATGGCCGAGTTGATGATGTCGGGCTGCACGACGTCGAGCGACCACCTGTACACGTTTCCGAACGGCTGCCGGCTCGACGACACGATCGACGCCGCGCGGCAAATCGGCCTTCGCTTCCATGCCACGCGTGGTGCGATGAGCCTCGGCGAGAGCAGGGGAGGGCTGCCGCCCGATGCGTTGACCGAGGACGAAGACGCCATTCTCCGCGATGCCAGGCGCGTGATCGAGGATTACCACGACCCGGCGCGACTGGCGATGGTGCGGATCGGCATCGCGCCATGCTCGCCCTTCAGCGTCACCGAGTCCCTGATGCGCGAAGCGGCCCTGCTGGCGCGCAGCTGCGGCGTCCGGCTCCACACGCACCTGGCGGAGAGCGTGAACGACGTCGCGTTCAGCCGCGAGAAGTACAACAAGACGCCGGCCGAATACGCAGAGGCCCTGGGCTGGACCGGGCCCGATGTGTGGCACGCACACTGCGTGCAGCTCGATGCGCCGGGGATCGCGCTGTTCGCGCGGACGGGGACCGGCGTCGCTCATTGCCCGTGCTCGAACATGCGCCTCGGCTCGGGGATCGCGCCCGTGCGCCGGATGCGCGACGCCGGCGTTGCCGTAGGGCTGGGTGTGGACGGCAGCGCCTCCAACGACGGGAGCCAGATGCTGGCCGAGGCGCGTCAGGCGCTGCTGCTGGCGCGTCTGTCCGGCGATCCGGCCGCACTCTCCGCACGCGACGCGCTGGAAATGGCGACGAGGGGAGGGGCGAGCGTGCTCGGTCGCGACGACATCGGTCACCTTGCGCCCGGGATGGCCGCCGATTTCGTCGCCTTCGCGGTCGACGATCTCCGGCACGCCGGCGCGATGCACGATCCGGTCGCCGCGCTCGTGTTCTGTGGAGCAGGCGACGTCGGCACCGCGGTGATCGATGGCCGGGTTGTCGTGCGGGAAGGGCACCTCACCACGCTCGACCTCGGCCCGCACCTCGAAACCCACAACCGGATGGCGCGGCGCCTGCTGGTGTAGACGGGACCCACGTCACTGCCGCCGGGCCGGCCGGCAATGCCGGGCCTGCAATGGATCAGGTCGTCGTTCGCGTACGTTTTTTCCGCGGACGCACGGTCGCCAGCCGCAGCATGTTCGTCGTCCCCGCCTGTCCGAAAGGAACGCCCGCTGCGATCACCACGTTGTCGCCCACCCGGGCGAAGCCTTCCTCCAGCGCCGTCTTGCACGCGAGATCGGTCATCGTGTTGATGTCGGTGGTCTCGTTCGTCAGCACCGAATGCACCCCCCAGACGAGCGCCAGGCGGCGCGCGGTGGAGATCTTCGGCGTCAGGCTCAGGATCGGGGCCTCGGGCCGCTCGCGCGAAGCGCGTATGGAAGACGAGCCGGAATGCGTGTAGATGACGGTGGCCTTGGCGGACACGATGTGCGCCGCCTCGCGCAGCGAATGCGAGATGGCATCCGCAGCGGTGGCACGCGGCTCGGAGCGCTGGGCGTCGGTGAGTGTCCGGTAGTGCTCGTCCTGCTCCACCTCGCAAATGATCCGGTCCATGATCTCCACCGCCTCGAGCGGAAACTGGCCCGACGCCGATTCGGCCGAAAGCATGACGGCATCGGCGCCATCGTAGACGGCCGTGGCTACGTCGGACGCTTCGGCGCGCGTGGGCACGGGCGACGTGATCATCGATTCCAGCATCTGGGTGGCGACGATCACCGGCTTTCCGGCGTGGCGGCACGCGCGCAGGATGCGCCGCTGCACCGTAGGCACCTGCTCGGGCCGCATCTCGACCCCGAGGTCCCCGCGCGCGACCATGATGCTGTCGGCGCGCTCCACGATGGCGTCGAGCTTGGTGATCGCCATCGGCTTCTCGAGCTTGGCCATGATCCCTGCGCGGTCGCCGATCAGCGCGCGTGCTTCGTCGATGTCCTCGGGGCGTTGCACGAACGAAAGCGCCACCCAGTCGGCGCCCAGTCCGAGGCCGAACTCGAGGTCGCGGCGGTCCTTCGCGGTGAGCGAGGAAAGCGGAATGATCACGTCCGGGATGTTGACGCCTTTGCGCTCGGAGAGCTTGCCGCCCACCTTGACGCGGGTGATCGCGTGGCCGTCGTTGCAGCGCTCGACTTCGAGCCGCAGCTTGCCGTCGTCCAGCAGCAGCTGCAGGCCGGGCTTCAGGATGGCGAAGATCTCCGGATGCGGCAGGCACACACGTTTGGCGCTGCCCGGCGTCGGATCGAGGTCGAGGCGCAGCGCCGCGCCGGCAGCAAGCAGCACGTGGCCATGCGCGAAGGTGCCGACGCGCAACTTGGGGCCCTGCAGATCCATCAGCACGCCGATGGGCCTTCCCGCCTTGGCTTCGACCGCGCGGATCGCGGCCATCCGCCTTCGATGATCGGCGGGTGTGCCGTGGCTGAAATTGAGGCGGAAGACGTCGACCCCGCGATGGAACAACGAAGCGATCATCGCGGGCGTCGAGCTCGCCGGTCCCAGCGTGGCGACGATCTTGGCATTCCTTTGGCGGCGCATGCGGTTCCTTCGCTATCGGCACGAGGGCGCCATGGCCCCCGACGCGATTCTACGGGTGCTGGCCGATTTCGTGGTTGGCCATGATCTCGAGCGCCCGCGCCATCGTTGAACGCGCTCGAAGCGGCGCGCTCAGCAGTATGCGGCGAGCCACGAAAGGCCGGCGCCGGTGCTCGTCGCCGGCTTGTACTCGCAGCCGATCCAGCCATCGTAGCCGAGATTGTCGATGTGGCGGAACAGGAACGGATAGTTGATCTCGCCCGTGCCCGGCTCGTTGCGTCCCGGATTGTCCGCGATCTGCAGGTGGCGGATGCGCGCGAGGTTCGCCTTGATCGTGCTCGCGAGCTCGCCCTCCATCCGCTGCATGTGGTAGACGTCGTACTGAACGAACACGTTTGCCGAGCCGGTCTCGTCGATGAGGTCGATCGCCTGGCGCGTTCCCGAGAGGAAGAATCCGGGAATGTCGAAGGTGTTGATCGGCTCGATCAGCAGCCGCAGGCCGTCGGCCTCGAGTTTCCCGGCGGCGAACGCAAGATTCGCGACGAGCGTCGCGCGCGCCGCCTCGCGGCTGACGCCCTGCGGCAGGATGCCGGCAAGGCAGTTGAGCTGCGGTGCGCCGAGCACCTTCGCGTAACCGATCGCCTTGCCCACGCCTTCCTGGAATTCGCCGATCCGGTTGGGATGGCACGCGATGCCGCGCTCTCCGGCCTCCCAGTTCCCCGCAGGAAGATTGTGCAGCACGAGCGCGAGTCGGTGTTTCGTCAGCCGCTCGGCAATCTGCTCGGCCGGGAATGCATAGGGAAAGTGGAATTCGACGCCACGAAATCCGTCAGCCGCGGCGGCGGCGAAGCGGTCGAGAAAGCCGTGCTCGTTGTAGAGCATCGACAGATTGGCGGCAAATTTGGGCAAGGTGGCCTCCGGCTTGGCCGTCACACAATGCTGTGGCACTTCAGCGGCAGTCCCGCCTACTTGTCGGGGCCGAGCACCACCGACCCGGAAACGGTGACCGTCACCGCATTTTTGCCGCCCTCTACCGGCACCGGTGGCGCCGCGTCGGCCATCGCTGACATTGCGACACCCCGATATGCCACCGGTGCATGCACAGGCCCGTCGCTGCGCACGCCGATCTGCCCGAGGCCATAGCCCGGGAAGCCGAGCCCTTTGGCGACGGCGCGCGCCTTCTCCTGAAACTTGCCCAGCGCTTCCGTCAGCAGCGCCGCCTCCGCTGCCTCGCGCGCGCCACGCGATAGTGAAAACGTCATCGACCACAACTTGAGGGCGGGCTGCAGCGCGCCGGCCAGCGCCGCCACCGACTTGAAGTCGCGACTCTCCAGGACGACGTCGGCGCGGATCCGCCAGCCCGTGATCTGGTTCGCGCGGTCGTAGGTCGGTTGGGTCTGGTAGTTGCCCGAGCGTGCGTCGACCTTGGGCTCCTTCCTTGCCTTTGCCAGCGCGTCGTCGAGGCGCGCATTGACCCGGGTCGCAAGCTGTCCGGGGTCGGGCCCTTGTTCCTCGACGAAGAGCGTCACGGTGAGCGTGTCGGTGGGCACGTCGGCCGTTGCGCTCGCCTCCAGAGTGATCACGTTGAAGAAGGGCTGCTGGGGAGCCTGCGCGAACGCGGAGGCCGCAGCCAGCGCCAGCACGGCGACAAGCAGATTGGGACGCATGAGGGTTCCTCGTGGTGTGGAGAACAAAGCGTGCTCTGTCATTGGCGATCGATGTCGGTGCCGCGGGCCTAGAATGTACAATGAGTCAACGGTATTTGGCCGGCAGATATTGCCCGTGATCTCGGTTTTAGGAAGGAAAAGCAATGGAACCTGAAGCTGACATCGCACTGATCGGCCTGGCCGTCATGGGCCAGAACCTCATTCTCAACATGAACGACCACGGCTTCACCGTCGTCGCCTACAACCGCACCGTCGGAAAAGGTGGACGACTTCCTGGCCAACGAGGCCAAGGGCACCAAGGTCCTCGGCGCGCATTCCATCGAGGAAATGGTCGCGCAAGCTCAAGCGCCCGCGCCGCGTCATGATGCTCGTCAAGGCCGGCAAGCCCGTGGACGAATTCATCGAGCAACTCCTCCCGCACCTCGAACGCCGGCGACATCATCATCGACGGCGGCAACTCGCTGTTCGAGGACACCAACCGCCGCGTGAAATACGTGCGAGAGCAAGGGCCTGCTCTACATCGGCACCGGCGTCTGCGGCGGCGAGGAAGGCGCGCGGCGCGGCCCGAGCATCATGCCCGGCGGTTCGCCCGGCCGCGTGGCCGCACGTGAAGGACATTTTCCAGGGCGTCGCCGCCAAGGTCGAAGGCGGCGTGCCGTGCTGCGATTGGGTCGGCGAAGGCGGCGCGGGCCATTACGTGAAGATGGTCCACAACGGCATCGAATACGGCGACATGCAGCTCATCTGCGAGGCCTACAACATCATGAAGAACGGCCTCGGCATGAGCGCCGACGAGATGCACGAGGTCTTCGCCGAATGGAACAAGGGCGACCTCGACAGCTACCTCATCGAAATCACCCGCGACATCCTCGCCAAGAAAGACGACGACGGCACGCCGCTCGTGGACAAGATTCTCGACACCGCCGGCCAGAAGGGCACCGGCAAGTGGACGGTCATCAACTCGCAGGACCTCGGCATCCCGATCACGCTGATGGCCGAAGCCGTTTATTCGCGCTGCGTCTCCGCGCTGAAGGACGAGCGCGTGAAGGCCGCGCGCAAGCTGAAAGGCCCGCGTCCCGCGCTGACCGAGCATCGCCGCCGAACCCGGCGAAGAAGAAAGCTTCATCGAAGACATCCGCGACGCGCTCTACGCCTCGAAGATCGTCAGCTACGCGCAGGGCTACATGCTCATGCGCGCGGCGGCGAAGGAATACGGCTGGAACCTCAACTACGGCGGCATCGCGCTCATGTGGCGCGGCGGCTGCATCATCCGCTCGCGCTTCCTCGGCAAGATCAAGGAGGCCTTCGACAACAATCCGAAGCTCATCGAACCTGCTGCTCGACGATTATTTCCGCGGCGAGATCAAGAAGGCGCAGAAGGGCTGGCGCAACGTCGTCGCCACGGCGGCGAAGAAAGGCATCCCGGTTCCCGCGTTCAGCACCGCGCTGGCGTTCTACGACCAGTACCGCAGCGCCGTGCTGCCGGCGAACCTGCTCCAGGCGCAGCGCGACTACTTCGGCGCGCACACCTACGAGCGCGTGGACAAGCCGCGCGGCGAATTCTTCCACACCAACTGGACCGGCCGCGGCGGCACGACAGCATCGCAGCACTTACAACGTCTGAGTCAGCAGGGCGACCAGGAGGATTTGGCCGACCGCCATCCGCTATGGTTGAGACTCAGTTCGCCGACAGTGGCATTATTTGACATAATAACAATTATGCGTCATTCAGATGCATCGTGCCGAGGCCTTCCCGCGGGTCTGTGAACCCGGCGCAACATCGCTGGCCCCTTCCGTCCAGCGACGGCCTGCGCGAATCCCAGTTCATCGGTCATGCAATGCGCTTTGCGCGCGACGTGGGTGCCACCCGACGCGGCGGCATGCAATGTCCGTTGTCCGCGGCGGGAAACGGCGTGCGCGCGCACAGGTCGTCCATGCTGCGGTAAGCTCGACACCATGAAGCAGTGCCACGTCAGCATCATCGGCGCCCCGACCGACATCGGAGCCAGCGTGCGCGGCGCGAACATGGGCCCCGATGCGCTGCGCGTCGCCGGCGTGGACGAAGCCCTGCGTCGGTTCGTGGCCGACGTCAGCGACCGCGGCAACCTCAACGGGCCGATCAATCCCGTTCTCCCCGCACGCGACGGCTACCGTCACCTGCCGGAAGTCATCGCCTGGAACAGGCAGGTCCACGCAACCGTCTACGACGAGCTCGTCGCCGGGCGCCTGCCGATCCTGCTCGGTGGCGACCACTCGCTCGCCATCGGCTCGATCAGCGCCGTGGCGCGGCGATGCCGGGAAACGGGGAAAAAGCTGCGCGTGCTGTGGCTCGATGCCCACGCGGACTTCAACACCGCCGCCCTGACGCCGAGCGGCAACCTTCACGGCATGCCGGTCGCCTGCCTCTGCGGCTACGGCCCCGACGGGCTGACACGCATGGGTGGCCATTCGCCGGCTTTGCAGGCGGCCGAAATCCGGCTCGTCGGCGTGCGCAGCGTCGACACCGCGGAAAAGCGCTTTCTGCGGGAAGTCGGCGTCGAGGTATTCGACATGCGCGGCGTCGACGAGATCGGCATGCGCCCCACGCTTGAGCAGGCGCTGGCGGGCGTCGATGCGCACACGCATCTGCACGTCAGTCTGGACGTGGATTTCCTCGATCCGGACATCGCGCAGGGCGTCGGCACGCCGGTGCGCGGCGGCCCGACCTACCGCGAATCGCAGCTCTGCATGGAAATGGTCGCCGACACCGGTCGACTGTCATCGCTCGACATCACCGAACTCAATCCCGCGTTCGATCACCGGAACGCGACCGCCGAGCTCGCCGTCGACCTCGTCGAGAGCCTTTTCGGCAAGAGTACGCTGATCAGGGAGCATCACGCGCCGTCAGGCAACGCAACGCCCGCGCAGGGATGAGGCAAGGCGGCAGGGATGCTTCTCGCCGCTTCCCGAGCCAGGGAGGCGAACCGGATCGGTGTGCCGGCGCGTCACTCGCGCAGCACCGATAGCGCCTGATCGACGCGATCGACGCACATAACCTTCATTCCTTCAATGGCTTGCTTTGGCTTGTTGAGATTCGGGATTAACACCTGCCTGAAGCCGAGCTTGGCGGCCTCCTTGATTCTTTCCTGGCCGCGCTGGACCGGCCGGATCTCGCCGGCGAGCCCCACTTCACCGAAAACCAGCGTCTTCGCCGGCAGTGGCCGGCCCGTCAGCGACGAATGCACGGCAAGCAGGATCGCGAGGTCAGCCGCGGGCTCGTTGATCCGCACGCCGCCCACGGCATTGACGAACACGTCGTAGCCGGCCGTCTCGACTCCGCCGTGCCGGTGCAACACGGCGAGCAACAGCGACAGGCGCTGCGGATCGAGGCCGACGGAAAGCCGCTTGGGCATCCCGCCCTGGACGGGGTCGACTAGCGCCTGGATCTCGACCAGCAGCGGCCGCGAGCCTTCGAGCGTGGCGACTATGGCCGAGCCGGCAACGTTCTCTCCGTGCTGCGACAGGAACAGTGCCGAGGGGTTGGCGACCCCGCGCAGGCCCCTCTCGGTCATGGCGAACACGCCCAGTTCATTGGCGGCGCCGAAGCGATTCTTGATCGCGCGGACGAGCCGGAAGCTCGAATGCGTGTCACCCTCGAAATAGAGGACGGTGTCGACGATGTGCTCGAGCACGCGCGGACCGGCGATCGCGCCTTCCTTGGTGACGTGCCCGACGAAGATCACGACGATGTGCCGCTGCTTGGCGAGGCGGGTGAGCTGCGCCGCGCATTCGCGGACCTGCGCGACGCTCCCCGGTGCGGAAGTCAGCGCCTCGGTGTACGCAGTCTGGATCGAGTCGATGACGACGATCTCGGGCGCCTCGCTGCCGATGATGGCGACGATCGCCTCGAGCTGGACCTCGGCCAACAGCGCGACCGGCGCGTTGATCAGCCCCAGCCGCTGCGCGCGCAGCGCGACCTGTTCGACGGATTCCTCGCCGGTCACATAGAGGGCCTTCTTCGACGCGCCGATGGCCGCCATCGCCTGCAGCAGCAGCGTGGACTTGCCGATCCCCGGGTCGCCGCCCAGCAGGATGACTCCGCCCGGCACCAGCCCGCCGCCCAGCACACGGTCGAATTCCTCGAGTCCCGTCGGGAACCTGGGACTCTTTCGCGCGTCGACGCTGCCGAGCGGCCGTACCGCGCTGCCCTTCCCGGCGACCGTCTGGAATCGCGTCGGCGGCGGTGCGGCCACGGTTTCGACGAGCGTGTTCCACGCGGCGCAATGCGGGCATTGGCCCTGCCATTTCGGGCTCTGGCCGCCGCACTCGGTGCAGCTGTAGACAGTCCTGGCCTTGGCCACGGCGTGCCGTCGGGCGCGTTACGCCAGCTCGTCGGGCGTGGCCACGGCGGTCCCCAGCTTGCCGACGACGACCCCCGCCGCCTCGTTGGCGATCCGCACGGCCGATCTCAGGTCCGCGCCCGCGCCCAGCAGCACGCCCAACGCGGCGATGACCGTGTCGCCGGCGCCGGAAACATCGTAGACCTCGCGCGCCACGGCCGGGACGTCTTCCGCGCCGTCCGCCGTGAAGAGGCTCATTCCTTCCTCCGAGCGCGTGACGAGCAGTGCCGCGACGTCGAGCTCCGCACGCAGCGCGAGCGCCTTGGCCGCCATCCCGGCGGCATCCTGCCACCGGCCGACGACCTCGCGGAACTCGCCGCGATTCGGCGTGATCACGGTGGCACCACGGTATTTGTCCCAGTCGTCGCCCTTGGGATCGACCAGCACCGGTCTGCCGGCGGCACGCGCACGCTCGATCATCGTGGCGATGTGCGCGAGTCCCCCTTTGCCGTAGTCGGAAAGGATGACGAGATCGGTATCCGCGAGCAGCCGGTCGAAATCGGCCAGCTTGGTCGCGAGCAGCTCGTGCGAGGGCGCGGTCTCGAAGTCGATGCGCAGCAGCTGCTGCTGCCGGCCGATGACCCGCATCTTGACGGTGGTGGACAGCGCCGGATCGCGGTGAAACGACATCTGCACGCGCTCCGTCGCCAGCAGACGCTCCAGCGCGGCGCCGGGCTCGTCGGTGCCGATCACGGAGAGGAGCGTCGTCTGCGCGCCCAGCGCAGCGGCGTTGCGCGCGACGTTGGCCGCTCCGCCGGGGCGCTCCTCGGTCCGCGTGACCTTGACCACGGGAACCGGGGCCTCGGGCGAAATTCGCTCGACGTCGCCGAACCAGTAGCGATCGAGCATGACGTCGCCCGCCACCAGCACGCGCGTGCGCGCGACGCGCTCGCGCCATGCCGAGAATCGGGGACCCGGGCGCGTCATCCGCACCACGCCTACGGCCGTCCGATCGAGAAGTATTCGAGTCCGGCGGCGCGCACGAGCGCGGGCTCGTACAGGTTACGGCCGTCGAACACCAGCGGCTGCTTCAGCACGGCGCGCAGCGCGTCGAAGTCGGGGCTGCGGAACTCCTTCCACTCGGTGACGACGATGAGCGCATCGGCACCGGCGAGCGCGTCCATCGGCGTGGCGGCGTAAGCGATGTGCGGCACGTCGCCGAAAACCCGTCGCGCCTCCGGCATCGCGACCGGATCGTAGGCCACGATGCGGGCTCCGCGCGCCGCGAGCGCCGCGATGATCTCCAGGGACGGCGCCTCGCGCATGTCATCGGTGTTCGGCTTGAAGGCGAGCCCCCACAGCGCGAAGCGGCACCCTGCGAGATCCACGCCGAGCCGGGCGACGACTTTTTCCACGAGGCGCAGCTTCTGCGCTTCGTTCGCCGCCTCGACCGCGCCGAGAATCTGCAGCGGCCGGCCGAGCTCGGTGGCCGTGTGCTGCAGCGCTTTCACGTCCTTGGGAAAGCACGAGCCGCCATAACCGACACCCGGATACAGGAACTGCCAGCCGATCCGCGGATCCGAGCCGATCCCCTGCCGCACGTGCTCGATATCCGCACCGAGCGCGTCGGCGAGGTTGGCGAGCTCGTTCATGAAGGAGATCCTCGTCGCGAGCATCGCGTTGGCCGCGTACTTCGTGAGCTCGGCGGAGCGCACGTCCATCACCAGCAGCCGCTCGTGATTGCGCTGGAACGGCGCGTAGACGGCGCGCATCATGGCGATGGCGCGCTCGTCGTCGGCGCCGATCACCACGCGGTCGGGCCGCATGAAGTCCTCGACCGCCGCGCCCTCCTTCAGGAATTCCGGGTTCGACACGACCGCGTACGGCGTGTCGACGCCCCGTATCCGGAGTTCGTCGGCGATGGCCGCGCGCACGCGGTCGGCCGTTCCCACCGGCACGGTGGACTTGTCGACGACGATCTTGAACTCGCTCATCCGGCGGCCGATGTTGCGCGCCGCGGCGATCACGTACTGCATGTCCGCCGAGCCGTCCTCGTCCGGCGGCGTGCCCACGGCGATGAACTGCAACGCGCCGTGCGCGACCGCCGCGTCCTGATCGGTGGTGAAGCGCAGGCGCCCCGCAGCGACGTTGCGCACGATCATCGCCTCGAGGCCCGGCTCGTGGATGGGCACCCCGCCCTGATTCAGGATCTCGATCTTGCGCGCGTCGACGTCGACGCACAGCACGTCGTTGCCGACTTCGGCCAGACACGTGCCGGTGACGAGACCCACATATCCGGTCCCGATCATGGTGATCCTCATGGCGCAGCTCCCAGCAGTGCGTTGATGGCGGCCAGCGCCCCGACGGGATCCTTCGCCTGCGTGATCGGGCGCCCGATCACCAGATAGTCGGCACCGTTGGCGATCGCGGCCTGCGGCGTGATGATCCGCGACTGATCGTCCTGCGCACTGCCGGCCTGCCGGATGCCGGGCGTGACGAGCTTGAACCGGGGCCCGAGCGCCGCGCGCAATGCCGGCGCCTCCTGCGCCGAGCACACGACGCCGTCGAGGCCGTTCCCGGCGGACAGCCGCGCGAGCCGCAGCGCCTGCTGCGCCGCCTTGTCCCCTATTCCCGTATCCCGCATGTCCGCGTCGCCGAGGCTCGTGAGCACAGTCACCGCGATCAGCATTGGTTTCGGACCCCCCTGCTCCGCCGCGACGGTGTCGACCGCCGTGCGCGCCGCCGACAGCATGGCGGCCCCGCCCGCCGCATGGACGTTCAGCATCCATACCCCCAGACGCGCGGCCGCCGCGCAGGCTTGCGCGACGGTGTTCGGAATGTCATGGAACTTGAGGTCGAGAAACACGCGAAAGCCGCGCGCGACCAACCAGCGCACCGGCTCGGGGCCGGCAACGACGAACATTTCCTTGCCCACCTTGAGCGCGCAGGCCGCGGGGTCGAGACGATCGGCGAGCGCCAGCGCATGCATCGGATCGGAGAAATCAAGTGCGACGATCACGCGCGGGTCGGACGAGTTCATTGATATACCTTCGCGCTTCGCGTTCCGGTATGCGCCCTTGGGGCGGCCCGGCGGGGACACTGGAGTACCTTCGCGCTGCGCGCTCCGGTATGCGCCCTTGGGGCGGCCCGGCGGGCGCATGACGCCGGGGGTTCAGGCGTAGCCATCGGGGGTCTCCGTGCGTCGCGGCGAGTACGTTTCCCACTTGCCGCAGCCGGGACAGCGCCAGTAATACTGGCGCGCGCGGAAGCCGCATTGATCGCACTTGTACAGGCCGAGGCGCTTGATATGCTGGCCGACGAGCTGCTTCACGAGCTCGAGGTCGTGCCGGCGCTCGGCCGGTGCGACGAGCAACTGAGCCTCGAGCAGGCGATCGAGGCCGAGCAGCGTCGGGTTGCGGGTGAGCTCGTCCTTGATCAGGCTGCCTGCCGCTTCGGATCCTTCCTCGGCCAGTGTCAGCGTGAACACCGTGTTGAGCAGGTCGAGCGACGGGTATTGCTGCTGGTAGGCGCCCAGCACGCGCAGCGCCTGCGCGTTTGCGTGCTGGCGCCGATAGGCGTCGGCGAGACGCTCGGCGACGAGCGACAGAAAGGCCGGGTTCTGCGACTCGATCCGCTGCCACGCGTCGATTGCTGCCGGCACGTCGCCTTGCTGCAGCTCGAGGTCACCGAGCAGCATCGTCGCGCGGGCACATGCCTTGTACTCCGCGAGCGCCAGTTCGATGTTGGCACGCGTGCCGGCGATGTCGGACTTGACGAGCTGCGCCTGCGCGAGCTCGCAATGGTAGTGCGCGATCTCCTTGAAGTAGGGTCGCTTGGCAATGGCTTCCATCCGCCGCGTGACGGCGATCGCCTTCGGCCAGTCCTTTTCCTGCTCGTAGATGGAGATAAGGAACCCGAGCGATGCGTGCTCGAAGGGCGACCCGTCGAGCTTCGTGAACAGCTCCTCGGCCCGGTCGAGCAGCCCGGCGCGATGAAAGTCCTGCGCGAGCTCGAACACCGCGGCCTGCCGCTTGTCCGCCGGCAGGTCCGGCCGGTCGAGCAGGTTCTGGTGCATCCGCGTCGCCCGGTCGATCTCGCCTTGCCGCCGGAACAGGCTGCCGAGCGCAAAGTGCAGATCGATGGTCTGCGGATCGACCTTGACGACCTCGATGAAGGATTCGATTGCCTTGTCCGGCTGCTCGTTCAGCAGGAAATTGAGCCCGCGAAAATAGGACAGCGGCAACGCGCGCGATTCGCGCAGCAGATGCTTGATGTCGATCCGCGCCGCGATCCAGCCCAGGCCGAAGAACACGGCAGGAATCGGCAGCAGCCACCACAGCTCGAAATCCATTACGCAGTAGTGCCCGTCTGGCCTACGCCCGATCGACGGGTTCGAAGCCCGGCCCGGATCCCGGCGTGGTTCCGGGCACGGTGCCGGTGCGCGCCCAATCCGCCGGCGGCGCGCCGTCGCGGGCGCGATGCTCGCGCCGCAGCCGTGCGAGCTGCCGGGAGAGCCGGGCAGAACGGACCGCGCCGGCGAGCAGACCGGCCGCGGCGCCAAACACGAAGGCGATCAGGACCACAAAGATCAGCGGCGCCTGCCAGCTCCACCAGTGGTAGAACTTGAGCGTCACGAGCTCCGAGTTCTGCAGCGACAGGAACATGAGCGCCAGAAACAGCGTGCCGCCGACGATCCAGCGCAGAACCTGCATCGCGTCCGCTTCAGGCGTTCTTGAAATCGACCCGCTCGCGCAATTCCTTGCCGGCCTTGAAGTGCGGGACGTGCTTTTCCGGCACCTGCACCTTGTCCCCGGACTTGGGATTGCGCCCGGTTCGCGGCGGACGGTAGTTGAGGCCGAAACTGCCGAACCCGCGGATCTCGATGCGTTCCCCCTTGGCCAGGCTTTCGGCCATGGCTTCGAGGATCATCTTGACCGCCAGTTCGGCATCCTTGGCGACGAGCTGCGGGAACTGCGCCGCCAGGCGGTCGATCAGCTCCGATTTGGTCATCACGGGGCCTGCTTATTCGGTCGGCTTGTTGTCCATCTTGGCCCGCAGCAGCGCGCCGAGATTGGTGGTCCCGGAACTCGTGCCCGACGTGTCCGCCTTGACGTTCTGGATCGCCTCCGTCTCCTCGGCGTGATCCTTCGCCTTGATCGAGAGATTGATGCTGCGGTTCTTGCGATCGATGTTGATGATCATGGCGGTGACCGGGTCGCCTTCCTTCAGGTGCGTCCGGATGTCCTCGACGCGGTCGCGCGCGACTTCCGAGGCGCGCAGGTACCCCTCGACGTCGCCGTCGAGCGCGATGACCGCTCCCTTGCCGTCGAGCGACTTCACGGTGCCCTTGACCATGTTGCCCTTGTCGTGGATCGCGACGTAGTTGGTGAAGGGGTCGCCGTCGAGCTGCTTGATGCCGAGCGAGATGCGCTCGCGCTCCACGTCGATCGCCAGCACCACGGCCTCGACGTCCGCGCCCTTCTTGTAGTCGCGCACGGCGGTCTCGCCGGGCAGCGACCAGGAGAGGTCGGACAGGTGCACCAGCCCGTCGATGCCGCCGGGCAGGCCGACGAACACGCCGAAATCGGTGATCGACTTGATCTGCCCGGTCACGCGGTCGCCCTTCTTGTTGTTCATCGCGAAGTCGTCCCAGGGATTCGACATGCACTGCTTCATTCCCAGCGAGATCCGGCGGCGGTCCTCGTCGATCTCGAGGATCATCACCTCGACCTCGTCGCCCAGTTGCACGACCTTGGTCGGATGGATGTTCTTGTTGGTCCAGTCCATCTCGGACACGTGCACCAGGCCCTCGATCCCGGATTCGATCTCGACAAACGCGCCGTAGTCGGTGATGTTGGTGACCTTGCCGAAGAGCCGCGTGCCCGTCGGATAGCGCCGCGACAGGCCGACCCACGGGTCCTCGCCCAGCTGCTTCATGCCGAGGGAAACGCGGTTCTTTTCCTGGTCGAACTTGAGGATCTTGGCGGTGACCTCGTCGCCGACCGCGAGCACTTCCGACGGGTGCTTGACCCGGCGCCAGGCGAGATCGGTGATGTGGAGCAGGCCGTCGATGCCACCCAGGTCGACGAACGCGCCGTAATCCGTGATGTTCTTGACGATGCCCTTGACGACCGCGCCTTCCTGCAGCGTCGACAGGAGCTTCTCGCGTTCCTCGCCCAGGCTCGCCTCGAGCACGGCGCGGCGGGACACGACGACGTTGTTGCGCTTGCGGTCGAGCTTGATGACCTTGAATTCGAGCGCCTTGTTCTCGAACGGCGTCGTGTCCTTGACCGGCCGGATGTCCACGAGCGATCCGGGAAGAAATGCGCGGATGCCGTTGACCATCACCGTGAGGCCGCCCTTCACCTTGCCGGTGACGAGGCCCGAGACGATGGTGCCCTGCTCCATCGCGGCTTCGAGGTCGTGCCACGCCTTGAGGCGCTTGGCCTTGTCGCGCGACAGCTTGGTCTCGCCGTAGCCGTCTTCGAGGCTCTCGATCGCCACGGTGACGAAATCGCCGGCCTTGACCTCGATCTCGCCCTTGTCGTTCTTGAATTCCTCGATCGGGATGAAGCTCTCGGACTTGAGTCCGGCGTTGACGACGACGATGTTGAAATCGACGCGCACGACTTCGGCGGTGATGAGCTCGCCCTGGCGCATCTCCTGCCGGGTGAGGGATTCCTCGAACAGCGCGGCGAAATTCTCCATCGGCGGCGCGGAAGCGGCGGGGGTCATGCTGGAAATGGCGGTAGCCATGGGGGTTGGTTCCTTCACTTTGCTAGGCCGCCGGTTGCGAGAACCCTTTTTCTCGCCCGGCGGGCGGGTGGTTGAATCCGTTTCGCGCGCCGGCTAAAGCGCGCGGTGACGGCCCTTCGGTACGACCCGGCAACGCCGGGCATTTCAACGGTCGAACGTGCCCGCGGGCGCTGCCGGACGACCCGGTTCCGTTGCCTGGAACCGATCGAGCACGTAGCGGACTGCGGCGGCGATGGTCATGCCGGTGGTATCCAGGATCACCGCATCCGCCGCGGGTGCCAGCGGGGCCACGGCCCGTTCGGCATCCCGGACGTCGCGCTCCCGGATATCGCGCAAAAGACTTTCAAGTCTACTGGAGATTCCTTTTTCGATCAACTGCTTATGACGCCGTCCTGCCCGTTCCTCCGGGCTCGCCGTCAGGAACACCTTGAGCCGGGCGTCGGGAAAGACCACGGACCCCATGTCGCGTCCGTCGGCCACGAGACCCGGACGGCGGCGGAAGGCGCGTTGCCGCTCGAGCAGCGCCGCGCGCACGGCGCCATGGACGGCGACCTGGGATGCCGCCGCGCTGACGTCCTCGCCGCGGATCCTCTCCGTGACGTCCCGGCCGTCGAGCCGGATCTGCGCGCCGTCGAACGCGACGTCGAGATTGCCGGCGGCCGCCGCGAGTGCGACGGGGGCATTGAATCCGATGCCCGCTTCGATCGCCTTCAGCGCCACCAGCCGATAGAGCGATCCGCTGTCGAGCAGGTGGAAGCCAAGCGCACGAGCAACTCCGGCCGCGATCGTCCCTTTTCCGGAAGCGGCGGGGCCGTCGACGGCGATCACGGGCACATCGGCCGTCATCGGATCAGCACGTTCGAAAGGGCCCCGAAATAGCCGGGAAACGTCTTGCGCACGCAATCCGGGTCGGCGATCCGCACCGCGATCCCGCCCAGCGCGGCGAGGGAAAAACACATCGCCATGCGGTGATCGTCGTAGGTCGCGATGGTCGCGGACGTGAGTCTTTCCGGCGGGTGCACGGTGAGGTGATCGTGGCCCGCCTCCACGGTCGCGCCGAGCTTGAAGAGCTCGGCTGCCATCGCCGCGATGCGATCGGTCTCCTTGACGCGCCAGCTGGCGATCCCGGTCAGCGTGGTCGGCCCGCGCGCGAACAGCGCGACGACCGCCAGCGTCATCGCCGCGTCCGGGATCGGCGTACAGTCGATCGTCATGCCGTCGAGCGCACGGCCCGCGCGCGCCTCGATCCAGTCGTCGCCGCTGTGGATCGTCGCTCCCATCCGGGCGAGCACGTCGGCGAACGCGACGTCGCCCTGGATCGAGTGCCGCCCGACACCGGTCACGCGAACCGGACCGCCGCCGATCGCCCCCGCCGCGAGAAAATAGGATGCGGACGACGCGTCGCCTTCCACGTGGATCGAACCCGGGCTCGCGTAGCGGGCGTCGGCCGGCACGCGAAACGAACGCCAATCGTCCTGCTCGACCGTCACGCCGAAGCGGCCCATCAGGTGGATCGTGATCGCGACATAGGGTTTCGAGATCAGCTCGCCGGCGATGTCGACCGTCAATGCGCGTCCACCCTTCGCGGTCGCGAGTGGAAGCGCCATCAGCAGCGCGGACGTGAACTGGCTCGACACGTCGCCGCGCACCGTCACCCGATCCGGCATTCCCGCCGCGCCGACGTTGCCCGGCTCGATGCCGAGCGGGGGAAAGCCGGCGTTGCCGAGATACCGGATCCCGGCGCCCAGCACGCGCAGCGCATCGACGAGATCGCCGATGGGACGTTCGTGCATGCGGGCGACGCCGGAGACTTCGTAGCGGCCCCCGGCCACCGCGAGGACCGCTGTCAGCGGCCGCAGCGCCGTGCCGGCGTTGCCGAGAAAGAGCCGGGCGGCCTTGACCGGAATGACGCCCCCCTGGCCGTGCACGACGAAGTCGCGCGTGTCGCCGATTTGCTCAGCCGCAATGCCCAGCGCCCTCAGCGCATCTTGCATCCGGTCGACGTCCTCGGCGTCGAGCAGTCCCTCGAGCTTCGTGTCCCCGGACGCAAGGGCCGCCAGCAGCAACGTGCGATTGGAGATGCTCTTCGACCCCGGCAGGGCGACGATGCCCTCGGCGCGCGACATCGGCGCGAGGTCGAGAAAGGCGGCGGGGACGCCGTCGGTCACGCTCATCCCGAGGGGCTCAGCGCCCGCCCGGCCGCCCGAAGGGCGCTGACTGCCCCCGCGGGGGGCAGCGAACGCAGTGAGCGTGGGGGCTGTTCATCCCTAGGTTTCGCGCGGGCCGTCCGCCGCGACGGCGGAACCCGCATCGAATTGCGCGCCCCACGCCCGGCGCGCGGTGGCGGCGCGCGTGAACACCGCTTCGAGTGCCGCGCTGTCGCCTGTGGCCACCATGGCGGCGATCCGGTCGACCTCCGCACGGTACGCGTCGATCTCGGCGAGGAGCGCACCGCGGTTGGCAAGCGCGATGTCGCGCCACATTTCCGGTGAACCCGCGGCGATCCGGGTGAAATCACGAAACCCGCTCGCCGCGTAACGGAAGACCTCGGCGGCATCCGGGCGCGCCGCGAGCAGGTCGACGAGCGCGAACGCGAGCAGGTGCGGCAGGTGCGAGACGGCGGCGAAGATCCGGTCGTGCGTTTCGGGATCGAGCTCCTGCACCCGGGCGCCGCACGCCGTCCAGAGCGCTCCGACCAGGGCAACGGCTTCGGGATCGTTTTCGGGCAGCGGCGTCAGCACGACGTTGCGGTCGCGATACAGTGTCGCGAACGCAGCCGCCGCGCCGGTGTGCTCCGTGCCGGCGATCGGATGTCCCGGCACGAAGCGCGGCAGCGCCGCGCCCAGGTGCAGCCGCGCGGCGGCAATCACGTTCTGCTTGGTGCTTCCGGCATCCGTCAGCACCGCCTGCGGCGGCAGCCGGCCGGCCATGGTCCTGAAGAGCGCTGGGAACTGCGCCACCGGTGTGGCCAGCAGCACGAGGTCGGCATCGGCGAGCTCGCGCGTCCAGTCGGTATCGATCGTGATCGCGCGGTCGATGATGCCGAGCGCGGCGGCCGCGTCGAGATTGGCGCGCCCGCGCCCGACGCCGACGACGGTGTCGACGCGGCCCGCGGCCTTTAGCCCCAGCGCGAAGGAGCCGCCGACGAGCCCGACGCCGACCACGACGAGCCTGCCGATACGGGGGGCGCCTGCGCGCATTGGTGCACCCTTGGCGCTACGCGCCTTCCCTCCGAGAGGGGGCGATTCGCGCTTGGGACGGCCCGGCGCGCTCATGGCAGATTCCGGCGGCGCCCGGGCGTCAGTGCGCGAGCGCCAATTGCAGGGCGTCGAGAAAGCGGCGATTCTCGGCGGGCAGGCCGACAGTGACGCGAAGGTACTCCGGCAGCGCGTAGTTGGCGACCGGGCGCACGATCACGCCCTGCGCGAGCAACCGCCTGAACACGCGCTCCGCATCGCCCACGCGCAGCAGCAGGAAGTTGCCGTGCGACGGAATGAACTCGAGGCCGAGCGCCTTCGCGCCGTCCTCGAGCTCGCGCATGCCCTCGCGGTTGAGCGCGCGGCTCACGTCGACGTATTCCGTGTCGGCAAGCGCCGCCACGGCCGCGGCCTGCGCGAGCGCGTTGACGTTGAACGGCTGGCGCACGCGGTTCAGCATCCCCGCGACATCCGCGTTCATGATCCCGTAGCCCACACGCAGCGCCGCCAGGCCGTAAGCCTTGGAAAAGGTGCGCGAGACGATGAGATTGGGATACTTTCCCGTCCACGCGGCGGACCTCACCTGCTGCGCCGGCTCGAGGTACTCGTCGTAGGCCGCGTCCAGCACGACGAGGACATCCTCGGGAATCGAGGCGATGAACGCCTCCAGCACATCCGGCGCGATCCAGGTCCCGGTTGGATTGTTGGGATTGGCGACGAACAGGACGCGCGTCGCCGGCGTGATGGCGGCGCGCATCGCGGGCAGGTCGTGGCCGAAGTCGCGCGCGGGGACCTCGATGCCGGCCGCGCCCCGGGCCTGCACGGCCAACGGATAGACGGCGAAAGCGTGGCGTGAATAGACGGCCTGATCGCCGGGCCGCAGGAACGCCTGCGTCACCAGCTCCAGGATATCGTTGGAGCCGTTGCCGAGGACGATCCGGTCGGGGGCCACGCCGTGGCGTTCCGACAGCGCGGCCTTGAGCGCGAAGCCGTTGCCGTCGGGGTAGCGGCAGAGTTCGTCGACTGCGCGCAGGATCGCCACCCGAACCGCCGCACTCGGCCCGCGCGGGTTCTCGTTGGACGCGAGCTTGACGATGTCGCGCTCGGCCAGGCCGAATTCGCGCGCGAGGTCGCCGACCGGTTTTCCCGGAACGTACGGCGCCAGATTGCGAACGTAGGCCGGCGCCTGCAACGAAGGATCGTGGCGACGTTCTTGATCGGGAGACGGACTCATGACACTCCTAATAAACTGCTGCAGGATACGATCCTAATATCTTGAGCATAGGCGCTTTTTTACTGAGCTCAGCAAGCGCTGCCGCAACCGTCGCGTCGGTTTCGTGCCCGACGAGGTCGACAAAGAAGAGGTATTCCCACAGACCCGTCCGGGCAGGCCGCGATTCCAGCCTCGTCATGCTGACGCCGTGGGTGGCGAAAGGCTCCAGCAGCGCGTGCATGGCCCCGGGGCGGTTGGGTGCTGACATCACGAGCGAAGTCTCGTCGCGTCCGGAGGGTGGTACCCGATTGCGACCCAGCACCCAGAAGCGCGTCGTGTTGTTGGGCTCGTCCTCGATGTGCGACGCGAGGACATTGAGCCCGTAGATCGCGGCGGCGTGCCCGCCGGCGATGGCGGCCGACCCGGGCTCGGCCGCCGCCATCCGGGCCGCCTCGGCGTTGCTCGCCACCGCCACGCGGGCAGCATCGGGGAGATGGCGACCCAGCCATTGTGCGCACTGGGCCAGCGATTGCGCGTGCGAATAGACCCGGGTCACCTCGTCCGCCGCTGCCGCCGTCGACAACAGGTTCTGGCGGATGCGCAAGCGGATTTCGCCGCAAACGGACAACGGCGTCTGGCACATGAGATCGAGCGTGCGCCCGACCACCCCCTCCGTGGAGTTCTCCACCGGCACGACGGCATGGTCGGTCTGTTCGCTCTCCGCCGCCCGGAACACCTCGTCGATCGTCGCGCAAGGCAGCGTGTCGACAAACTCGCCGAAATGCTTGGCGAGCGCCTCGTGGGAGAACGTGCCCGCCGGCCCCAGATAGGCGACGCGCAGGGTGCGCTCCAGCGCAAGGCATGCCGACATCACTTCGCGGAAAATGCCGGCGACGGCCTCGTTCGGCAGCGGCCCCGCGTTGGCGGACTGCAGCCGCGCGAGTACCTGTGCCTCACGCTCGGGGCGGTACGCAGCGGCAGCGCCTTTCAGCGCGCCGATCGCCTGTGCGTGCGTCGCGCGGGCGTTGAGGCGCTCGAGGATTTCGCGATCCAGCGCATCGATCCCCGCGCGGTGGCGGGCGAGGTCCGTTTCGCGATCGTCCGATTTTGGCATTTGTCGGCGCTGTCCGGTGGCGGTGACTATCGTCCGGACGGCATGAGCGCGCCGGGCCGCCCCAAACGTGAATATCGGAGCGCGCAGCGCGAAGGTGCACCAGCGAGCCCGCGCCCTGCGTCACTCTTCATCGTCTTCCCGCTCGACGACGCGCTCGAGCCCGGCGAGCTTCTCGCCCTCGCCCAGGTTGATCAGCGTGACGCCCTGCGTCGACCGGCTCATCTCGCGGATCGACTTGACCTTGGTACGGATCAGGACGCCGCCGGTCGAGATCAGCATCACCTCGTCGTCAGGCCGGACGAGCGCCGCCGCGACCACGGTACCGTTGCGCTCTGTCTGCTGGATCGCGATCATCCCCTTGGTGCCCCGGCCGTGCCGGGTGTATTCGACGATCGGCGTGCGTTTGCCGTAGCCGTTCTCGGTCGCCGTCAGCACCGACTGCTCCTCGTCCTCGGCGACCAGCATCGAGATCACGCGCTGGTTGCGCCCGAGCATCATTCCCCGCACGCCGTGGGCGTTGCGGCCCATCGACCGGACGTCGTTCTCGTCGAAGCGCACCGCCTTGCCGCCGGAGCTGAACAGCATGACGTCGTGCGCGCCGTCGGTGAGCGCCGCGCCGATCAGCGAGTCGCCGTCGGACAGGTCCACGGCGATGATCCCCGCGGTCCTCGGACGCGAGAACTCGGACAGCGGCGTCTTCTTGACGGTGCCCATCGCGGTGGCCATGAAAACGAACTGGCTATCGGTGAACTCCTTGACCGGCAGGATCGCGGTGATCTGCTCGTTGTCGGTGAGCGGCAACAGGTTGACTATCGGCTTGCCGCGCGCGGCCCGCGTCCCCTGCGGCACGTTGTAGACCTTGAGCCAGTAGACGCGACCGCGGTTGGAAAAGCTCAGGATGTAGTCGTGCGTGTTGGCGATGAACAGGTGATCGATGAAGTCATCTTCCTTGGTCGCAGTCGCCTGCCGGCCGCGCCCGCCGCGCTTCTGCGCGCGGTACTCGGCGACGGCCTGCGCCTTCATGTAGCCGCCGTGCGACAGCGTGACGACCATTTCCTGCGGCGTGATCAGGTCTTCCATCGACAGGTCGACGCCCTGCGCGACGATTTCCGAGCGCCGGGCGTCGCCGAACTGGTCGCGGACGGCCGTGAGCTCGTCGCGCACGATCGTTGTCACGCGCGCGGGCTTCGCCAGGATGTCGAGGAAATCGACGATCTGCGCCATGACGTCCTTGTATTCGCCGAAGATCTTGTCCTGCTCGAGGCCGGTGAGGCGCTGCAGCCGCAATTCCAGGATCGCCTGCGCCTGTGCGTCGGAGAGTCGGTAGCCCGGCGGCGCGGCATCTTCGTGCCAGCCGAACTCCGGTGCCAGTCCTTCGGGCCGCGCGGCATCCGCCGCGGCGCGCCGCAGCATCTCCTCGACCAGCGGCGAACGCCAGACCCGCGCCATCAGCGTAGCCTTCGCCTCGGGCGGCGAGGCGGCCGCCTTGATCAGGGCGATGATCTCGTCGACGTTGGACAGCGCGACCGCGAGCCCTTCCAGGATGTGGCCGCGCTCGCGCGCCTTGCGCAACTCGAACCGCGTCCGGCGCACGACGACCTCGCGCCGGTGCTGCAGGAAGTACTCGAGGAACTGCTTGAGGTTGAGCAGGCGCGGCTGGCCGTCCACCAGCGCGACCATGTTCATGCCGAAGCTGTCCTGCAGCTGCGTCAGCTTGAACAGGTTGTTCTGGACGATCTCGGCGATCTCGCCGCGCTTCAGCTCGATGACGACGCGCATGCCGGACTTGTCCGACTCGTCGCGCAGATCCGAGATGCCCTCGAGCTTCTTCTCGCGGACGAGCTCGCCGATTCGGACGAGCAGGTTCGCCTTGTTCACCTGGTAGGGGATCTCGTCGACGATGATCGCCTGCCGGTTGCCCTTCTCCAGGTCCTCGAAGTGCGTGCGCGCGCGCATCACGACGCGCCCGCGCCCCGTGCGGTAGCCCTCGCGCACGCCGTCGAGGCCGTAGATGATTCCCGCGGTCGGGAAGTCGGGCGCCGGCACGATGTCGATCAGCTCGTCGACGGGCATCGAAGGATTGCCCAGCAGGGCGAGGCAGGCGTTCACGACCTCGGTCAGGTTGTGCGGCGGGATATTGGTCGCCATGCCGACCGCGATGCCGGACGAGCCGTTGATCAGCAGGTTCGGCAGGCGCGCCGGGAGCACCGACGGCTCCATTTCCTTGCCGTCGTAGTTCGGGACGAAATCGACCGTTTCCTTGTCGATGTCGGCCAGCATCTCCGCCGCGATCCGCTGCAGCCGGCATTCGGTGTAGCGGTAGGCCGCCGCGCCGTCGCCGTCGACCGAGCCGAAGTTGCCCTGGCCGTCGATCAGCGGGTAGCGCAGCGAGAACTCCTGCACCATCCGGACCAGCGCCTCGTAGGTCGCGGAATCCCCGTGCGGATGGTACTTGCCGAGCACGTCGCCGACGACGCGAGCGCATTTGACGTAGGGCCGGTTCCAGACCGTGTTCGACTCGTGCATCGCGAACAGCACGCGCCGGTGCACCGGCTTCAAGCCGTCGCGGACGTCCGGCAGCGCCCGGCCCACGATCACGCTCATCGCGTAATCGAGGTAGGAATGCCGCATTTCGGCTTCGAGGCTTACGGGGAGGGTTTCTTTGGCAAACTGCTCCATGGGCGGAAATTTCTTCCTGAAGGGGTGCTCTGTTGGGTTCGTCCGAATTTCCGGGCGCGCGCCGGATTCCCGGGGTGATGACTCCGGACCGCGGCCTGGCCCATCGGATGCCGGCGCCGGCGGGCCCTCCTTTGCCACGCCGACCACCCGGAAGTCTTGGTCGATGGCGCAAAAGAGCCTTGAATACGCAACATTTTATCACGTCGTTGCATTACCGCGACAGTCTTCCATCAGATGTTGCCAAAACCCCACTTTCTTTTGCACCTGTCTGACCCCTGTGCTATATTTTCTGGGGAAGCAAAGGATTAGGCGCGACGGTGGTTTGAACCATGTTTCCATGGTCGCGCGGGTATTCCGGGTCCGCAAAAATTTATCCAAAACCAAAGCCTAAGGGGTGAAACAATGACTCGTCGTTTCGTTACCGTTGCCCTCGTCGGCGCGATGGCCGTGGGTGTTTCCACGGGTGCCGCAGCGCAGGCGAACCCGACCAACAGCGGTTACGTCCTGTCGGCGACGGCCCCGCCCGACAACAATGTCGTCCGCAACGGCGCTGGCAATCTGTGCTGGCGCACGGGCTATTGGACGCCGGCCATGGCGATCGTCGCGTGCGATCCGGACCTCGTGCCGAAGCCGCCCGCGCCGGCCCCGGTCGCAGCGCCGCCGCCCCCGCCGCCCCCGCCGCCTGCTCCGCCGCCGCCCGCTCCGGCGCCGGCTCCGCAGGTGCAGAAGATCACGCTGGCCTCGAAGGCGCTGTTCGATTTCGACAAGGCCGTGCTGAAGCCCGAGGGCATGGCAGCGATCGACAGCGAGATCATCGCCAAGCTGAAGGACGTGCAGAAGCTCGAACTGGTGCTGGTCACGGGTCACACCGACCGCATCGGCTCGCAGGCTTACAACCAGAAGCTGTCGGAACGCCGTGCTGATGCGGTCCGCAACTACCTGGTCTCGAAGGGTGTCGCCAAGGACAAGATCGAAACCCTTGGCATGGGCAAGACCCAGCCGGTGCCGGGCGTGACCTGCTCGATGACGGCGATGAAGGAACTGATCGCCTGCCTCGCGCCGAACCGTCGCGTCGAAGTCGAAGTCAAGGGCGAGGCCATCAAGAAGTAAGCTTCGCGCGCTTGCGAAAAAAGCCCCGCGGTTGCGGGGCTTTTTTTCGTCCGGTCCCGCTTTCCGCGCTACGCTCCGCCTATGCAAACCTGCGACCTTCGCCTCGACGCCGGCTGGATCGTGCCCGTCGAGCCCGCCGGCGCGCTTGTCCATCACGCGCTGATCGTCGACGCCGGGCACATCATCGCCCTCCTCCCGTCGACGGAGGCGGATCTTCGCTTCGCGGCGCGCGAGCATGTCGTCATGCCACAGCCACGTGCTGCTGCCGGGCCTTGTCAACGCCCACACGCACGGGGCGATGAGCCTTTTCCGCGGCATCGCCGACGATGTGCCGCTGCAGGTCTGGCTCGAGCGGCACATCTGGCCCCGCGAGGCCCGCTTCGTGGGACCCGACTTCGTCTACGACGGCGCCCGTCTCGCGGCGGCCGAAATGCTGCGCGGCGGGATCACCTGCTGCAACGACATGTATTTCTTTCCGGACGCGAGCGCGCGCGCCTTCCTCGAAATGGGCATGCGCGCGATGCTGGGGTTGCCGGTGCTCGACTTTCCCACGCCCTACGCAGCGGACGCCGACGCCTACCTGGCACGCGGCCTCGAGATCCGCGACGCGCTGAAGCACGAGCGAAAGGCTTGCGTTTTCGCTGTCTCCGCACGCGCCGTACACCGTGGGCGACGCGACCTGGCAGAAGATCGTCGTCTACGCGCGCCAGCTCGACCTGCCGATCCAGACCCATCTCGCCGAGACCGCGCATGAAGTGGCGGCGAGCGTTGCCGAGCACCGCCGCACGCCGCTGCATCGGCTGCACGACCTGGGCGCGACCGGTCCGCAGTTCATCGCGATTCACGGCGTGCATCTCGCGGCCGACGAGATTGCCTTGCTCGCCGCGCAGGGTTGCCACGTCGTGCATTGCCCGATTTCCAACATGAAGCTCGGCGGTGGCATCGCGCCGGTGCCGGCACTCGTTGCGGCCGGAGTGAACGTCGCGCTCGGCACCGATGGCGCGGCCTCGAACAACCGGCTCGACCTCTTCGGCGAGATGCGCATGGCCGCGCTGCTGGCCAAGGTGGCGACCGGCGATCCGGCGATGCTGCCAGCACAACAGGTGCTTGCCGCGGCGACGCTCGCCGGCGCGCGTGCGCTGGGCCTCGAACGCGAGATCGGCTCGCTCGTTGCCGGCAAGCAGGCGGACGTCGTCGCGGTGGACCTGTCGGCGCTCGAAGCGCTGCCCTGCTACGATCCGGTTTCCCATCTCGTCCACGCGGTGGGCCGGGAAGCGGTCACCGACGTCTGGGTTGCCGGCAAACGGGTGGTCGCCCACCGCGCGCTGCAAACTGCCGACCAGGCGGCGCTTGCCGCATCGGCACGGCTTTGGCAGGAGCGGCTGCAATGAATGCCCACATCGCATCGCGGCACTCGACGGCACCGGATCCACGCGGCAACGTCGATGCGGGCGAGCTCGCGAAGTTCGCTGCGCTCGCCCA
Organism: uncultured beta proteobacterium; assembly: GCA_963823215.1. GTDB lineage: Bacteria > Pseudomonadota > Gammaproteobacteria > Burkholderiales > Casimicrobiaceae > CAIWHR01. Next base: position 134,471 of record CAWGKT010000001.1, on the reverse strand, counting down.
TCACTGGTGGGATCCGGATAGCGCGATGTTCGGGCCGCTGCACCGGATGAATCCACTGCGCCTCGACTGGATCGACCGGGCGAGCGGCGGCCTTGACGGCAAGCGCGTGGTCGACGTCGGCTGCGGCGGCGGGATATTGAGCGAAGCCATGGCCGCACGCGGCGCCGTGACGCTGGGCATCGACCTCGGCGACAAGGCCCTCGGCGTCGCCCGGCTGCACCAGCTCGAATCGGGCGCCGCAGTCGAATATCGCCTCGTCGCCGCGGAGGCGCTCGCAGCCGAGATGCCGGGAGCGTTCGACGTCGTCACCTGCATGGAACTGCTCGAGCACGTGCCCGATCCGGCTTCGATCGTCGCGGCCTGCGCGGCGCTCGTGCGTCCCGGCGGGACCGTCGTGGTCTCGACGATCAGCCGCAACCTCAAGGCCTACGCGCTGGCGGTGATCGCGGCGGAGTACGTCCTGGGAATCCTGCCCAGGGGCACGCACGACTACGCGAAATTCCTGCAGCCAGCCGAGATTGCCACGTTCGCGCGTACCGCCGGCCTCGAACCGGCGGCCATCACCGGCCTGGCCTACAACCCGTTCAGGAAGACCGTCCGGCTCGTCTCCGATCCGGGCGTCAACTACATGATGGCGTTGCGCCGACCCGTGCGAGATGGACGTAGATCGGCCCCGGCGCACGCCCTCGCCTGCGTCCGCCTCGCAGCGCGCGCTCCCGATCGATGCCATCCTGTTCGACCTGGACGGTACCCTCGCCGACACGGCACCGGACCTCGGCGCCGCACTCAATCGCCTTCGCCTCGGGCGCGGTCTCGATCCGGTTCCGATCGTGGAGTTGCGCTCGTCGTCCTCGCACGGCGCGCGCGGGCTGCTGCGCGTCGGCATGGGCATCGCGCCCGAGCATCCGGAGTACGCGGCGCTGCGCGACGAGTTTCTCGCGCACTACGAGGCGGCGCTATGCGTGGATTCGAAGCTCTTCGCGGAAGTCGACGCACTGCTGGACGCGATCGAGGCGCGTTCGCTCAAATGGGGGATCGTGACCAACAAGGCGACGCGGTACACGGCGCCGCTGCTGGAGCAGCTCGGGCTGGGTGGGCGCGCCGGTGCGGTCGTCTGCGGTGACACCACACCCTTTCCCAAGCCGCATCCGGCCCCGTTGCTGGCGGCGGCCGGCAAACTCGGTGTCGCTCCCGCGCGGTGCGTCTACGTCGGCGACGCCGAGCGCGATATCACGGCCGGCATCGCCGCCGGAATGCGCACGATCGTCGCCCGCTACGGTTACATCGAAGCGCACGAGTCGCCGGAAACCTGGCCCGCGGATGGCGGCATCGATCATCCGGCCGCGCTGCTCGGGTGGCTGCCCGCGCATCAGACCGTTGCCTAGTTGTGATTTCTATGAGGGTTGTTCATCCGGGACAGGCGCCCGCGTTCAGAAACAGCCAGGCCGCGGGTTTGCCGTCGCGCATCCCCGCAACGTGGACTGGCTGACTCGCGATGAGCGGCTTGACGAAGGCGACCAGGATGTCGTCGATGCCCGCAAGCGCGATGCCGTTGGCCTGCGCCACGCGATCGCCGGGCTTCAACCCGAGCATCGAGGCAAGTGCACTTCCCTCGCGCACCGCCAGGCCGTCGGCCACCGGCACAAGGAGCGCCCGCCAGCCGTCCGGCCGCGCGGCGATGCCCGTGAGCAATTCCGCATTCAGCCTGTAGACGGGCCCGCTGAATCCGGGCGGCGCCGCGCAGGCAAGGCTCGGCACACCGCGACCTGCCGCGGCTTTCGGCGGAACTGTCTTTGTGCGTAAACTGAGAGTGCGCATCTCGCCATGGTCCCGGATGCGCACGCCATCGGGATGCACTTCCACCAGCGTCACGTCGTTGGCAATTTCCTCGCCAGCCCGCACGAGCACCGGCCCTCGCGCGCCGATGCGGAACAAGGCGTGGCCCGAGCCATCGCTGCCGGCGAAAACACCGAGCAGTCGGGTGTCGCCCTGCAGCATCGCGGGCTCGCCCGATGCGGCCGCTGGCGCGGCTGCAGGCGGCGCGGGGCTCCCGAACAATGGCGAGGCAAGGATGGCCGGCGCCCAGCGCTCCGGCGCCTCGCTCGGCATCGCGATCGGTGCGTGAGGCAGGAACCAGTGCCAGCCCCAATGGGCGATGACATAGGCCAGCACCACGATCCCGGCCGATGTTGCGGCCCAGGCGGCGGCGCGCCACCACCACGACGTTCGCGCGGCCGGCGCCAGCGGTGCGGTTGCGCCGGTCATCCGCGGCCTGCCGCAGCCGCGCGACCGAGCGGCGCGCGTGACGACGCGGCGGCATTGCCGGTCCCGTATACTTTTCGCCTCCTTCCCGCCGCCGTCATCGTGAATTCCCGCCTGTCGCGTCTGCCTGGTCTCGCGAATTATCCCACGACGATCGGCCCGCCCGTGCTGCGGGAAGCGATCGCGTCGTGGCTCGCACGCAGGCGCTGAGGCCGTGCGTCCGCTCGCGTTCGTCAGCCGCCATGCCACGAAGTTCATGGCCGGCGGGGTCCTGATCGGATTCTTCGTTCCGCCCCTCGCGGCGTTGGCGAAACCGCTGCTCGTGCCGGCGCTGGTGATACCGTTGGCGCTGGCGCTGATCCGGCTCGACTGGTCCGCGATCGCCGCCAGCCGGCGCCGGCCGGGCCTCGTCGCGGCGCTCGTCGTCTGGATCCTTGGCGTGTCGCCGCTGCTCGTCTGGGGCGTCACGACGCCGATGCTGGCGCTGGGCCTACCCGTTTCGCTGCGCGAGGCCCTGATCCTGATGTCCGCGTCTTCGCCCATCGTATCGAGCGTCGCGATCGCGCTCTTCGTCGGACTCGACGCGACACTGGCCGTGGTGGCCGTGGTCTTCGCGACGGCGCTCGTGCCGCTCACGCTGCCAATGGTAGCGCTGATCCTGCTGGACCTCGAGCTCACGCTCAGCCTGCCCGCCTTCATGGGACGGCTCGCGGCGATGGTCGGCGGCGCCTTCATCGCCGCCTGGATGGTGCGGCGCATGGTGCGCCCGTCCGTACTCGCCGCAAGGCGCGACCTCATCGACGGGCTCGCCGTCGTGAATCTCGTCGTCTTTGCGATCGCCATCATGGACGGCGTCACGGCGTTTGCGCTCGCGCGGCCGGGGTACGCTGCGCTCGCGACCGTGCTGGCCTTCGTCTTCAACATCGCGTTGCAGGCCGCGGGCTGGCTCGCGTTCCGCCATCGCGGAGCGGCGACAGCGCTCACTGCCGGTCTCGTTTCCGGCAACTGCAACATGGGCCTCGTGCTGGTCGCGCTGTCCGGGCACGCCAGTGTCGAAGTCACGTCATTCTTCGCCCTCGCCCAGCTGCCGATGTTCATGCTGCCGGCGCTGCTGGAGCCGCGCTATCGCCGCATGCTGGCCGCCGCCGGCAATGCCGGGTCGCAGGAAAGGGGGCGATCGAGGTAAGATCAGCGTTTTTCGCCCGAGCCTTTCATCATGACCGACCTCGAGCACGTGATCAACACCGCATGGGAAACGCGCTCGACGCTCTCCCCGCAAGACGCGCCTGCCGCCGTAGGCGACGCCGTCGGGCAGGTGATCGCCGGGCTCGACGCCGGGCGCTTGCGCGTCGCCGAGAAGATCGGCGGTGCCTGGATGACGCACCAGTGGATCAAGAAGGCCGTGCTGCTGTCGTTCCGCCTGGCCGAAACCGGCGCCATGCGTTTCGAGCGCCGCGCCGGCAGCGCCGAGCCGTTCGCGTTCTACGACAAGGTGCCGACCAAGTTCGCCGGCCTGTCCGACGACCAGCTCGCCGCCACCGGCGTCAGGGTCGTGCCACCGGCTGTCGCGCGGCGCGGCGCCTACATCGCGCCGAACGTGGTGCTGATGCCGTCCTTCGTGAACATCGGCGCGTACGTCGACGTGGGCACGATGGTCGATACGTGGGCAACGGTGGGCTCGTGCGCGCAGATCGGCAAGAACGTGCATCTCTCAGGCGGTGTGGGCATCGGCGGCGTGCTCGAGCCGCTGCAGGCCAATCCCACGATCATCGAGGACAACTGCTTCGTCGGCGCGCGCTCGGAAGTGGTCGAAGGCGTGATCGTCGAGGAAAACGCAGTGCTAGGCATGGGCGTGTTCATCGGCCAGAGCACGAAGATCTACAATCGCGCGACGGACGAGATCACCTATGGCCGCGTGCCGGCCGGGTCCGTCGTCGTCGCCGGCAGCCTCCCGTCGGCCGATGGCCGATGCCAGCTCTATTGCGCTGTGATCGTCAAGCAGGTCGACGCGCAGACACGCGCGAAGACGAGCATCAACGAATTGCTGCGCGCCTGATCCCGCTCCGATCGTGTCCGTCGCACTGAAGTCCCCCGAGGACATCGCGATGATGCGCGTGGCCGGCCGCCTCGCGGCGGAGCTGCTCGACTTTCTGGCGCCCCAGGTGCAGCCCGGCGTCACCACGGGTGAACTCGACCGCATCGCGCACGATCATCAGGTCAACGTGCAGCACGTCGTGCCGGCGACGCTCAACTACGCGCCCCCGGGGCACCGCCCCTATCCGGCGTCGATCTGCACGTCGGTGAACCATGTCGTCTGCCACGGCATCCCGGGCGACAAGAAGCTGAAGCCGGGCGACATCGTCAACATCGACGTCACCGTGATCAAGGACGGCTGGCACGGCGATTCGAGCCGGATGTTCTACGTCGGCACGCCGTCGATCCAGGCGAAGCGTCTGGTGGAAGCCACCTACGAGGCGATGTGGCGCGGCATCCGCGCCGTCAAGCCGGGCGCCCGTCTGGGCGACATCGGCCATACCATCCAGCAGTTCGCCGAAAGCCACCATTTCTCGGTGGTTCGTGAATTCTGCGGACACGGAATCGGCCGACGGTTTCACGAGGAGCCGCAGGTCGTGCACTACGGCCGGCCCGGAACCGGGCTCCTGCTGCAACCGGGAATGATCTTCACCATCGAGCCGATGATCAACGCCGGCCGCGCGGCGATCCGCGCGCTCGCCGACGGCTGGACGATCGTCACCGCGGACCATTCGCTGTCCGCGCAGTGGGAGCACACGGTGCTGGTGACTGCCGAGGGTCACGAGGTGCTCACCCTGTCGCCCGCGGCCCCGCCGCCCGCGCCCTGACCCGGCCGCTGGCGGGCGCACTCGCCGTGAATGCCGAAGCCACCACCGCGCTCACTTCGGGCGGGATTGCGCCACTGGTCGCGCAACGCTGGCGCGAGGAGCTCCGCGCCGGTCGCGCGGCGTTGCGGGCCGCGTTTCGCGCGCGCGCGGACACGTCCCGGCTCCTGCGCGGGCATGCGCGGCTGGTCGACCGGGCGCTTGCCGGCATCTGGACCGACCTCGAGGCGCCTGTCGACGCCGCGCTGGTGGCCGTCGGCGGCTACGGGCGGGGCCAGCTCTTCCCGCACTCCGACGTCGATGTGCTCATCCTGTTGCCCGGAGCCCCCGACGCCAGCGACACTGCGTTCGTCGAACGACTGGTCGGCGTGCTCTGGGATGCCGGGCTCGATGTCGGCCACAGCGTGCGCACGATCGCCGAGTGCGTCGACGAGATGGCGGTCGATGTCACGATCACGACGAGCCTGCTCGAACACCGTTTCGTAGCCGGATCCCCGCGACTGCATCGCGCTTTCGGCCGCAGCCTTGCCGCGGCAATGAACGTGCTGTCGTTCTACGAAGCGAAGGTGCTCGAGCAGCAGCAGCGACATTTCAAGTATCACGACACCGCCTACAACCTCGAGCCCAACGTCAAGGAAAGCCCGGGCGGGCTGCGCGACCTGCACACGGTCCTGTGGATCGCGCGCGCCGCCGGTCTCGGGCGCGGATGGCGCGATCTCGCGCGCGCCGGGCTGATCACGCTGCAGGAGGCGCGCACCGTGTCACGGCAAGAGCGGCTGATAGGCGCATTGCGGGTGCGGCTTCACTATCTCGCGGGCCGGCGCGAGGATCGCCTCGTGTTCGACCTGCAAAGCGCGCTCGCGCACGAGCTCGGGCTCGCCGACATGCCGGCCCGGCGCGCGAGCGAGCAGCTGATGCAGCGTTACTACCGGGCCGCGAAAATGGTCCGGCAGGTCAACGTCATCCTGCTGCAGAACCTGCATGCGCGGCTCTTCCCGATAGGGACCGAGCCGGTCGCCATCGACGGCGATTTCCTGGCGATCGACGAACTTCTGCACGTGCGCGACGAGGCGCTGTTCGAAGCGCGTCCGGCGGCGATGCTCGACGCGTTCCTGACCATGCAGCGCCACCCGGAGCTGAAGGGCATGTCGGCGCGCACGTTGCGCTCGCTTTGGCGCAACCGTCGCCGCGTCGACGCCCGTTTCCGGCGCGACCCTGCGAACCGGGCGCGATTCCTGGCGATGCTGCGCGAGCCGCGCGGCATCACGCACGAGCTGCGCCGGATGAACCTCTACGGCATCCTCGGGCAGGTCGTCCCGGCGTTCGGCCGGATCGTCGGCCAGATGCAGCACGACCTCTTCCACGTCTATACCGTGGACGAGCACAGCCTGATGGTCGTCCGCAACCTGCGCCGCTTCACGGAATCGCAGCACGGGCACGAGTATCCGCTGTGCTCGCGGCTGATCGGCGATTTCGAGCGCAAGGAAGTGCTCTACCTCGCCGGTCTGTTCCACGACATCGCGAAGGGCCGTGGCGGCGACCACTCGGCGCTGGGTGCCGCCGAGGCACGCCGCTTCTGCCGCGGGCACGGGCTCCCGGCCGAGGACATCGACCTCGTCGGCTGGCTGGTCGCACAGCATCTGGCCATGTCCTTGACGGCGCAAAAGCAGGACCTCTCCGATCCGAACGTCGTGACGACGTTCGCCGAGCGCGTCGGCACCGAGCGGCGGCTCGTCGCGCTATACCTCCTGACGGTGGCTGACATCCGCGGTACGAGCCCAAAGGTGTGGAACGCGTGGAAGGCGCAGCTGCTGGAGGATCTGTATCACGCGACCCGCGCGCGGCTCGCCGGAGCGACGGGCGGCATCACGCTCGCCGACAGCCTGCTTGCGCGGCAGCGCGACGCGCAACGGCTGCTCCGCCTCTCCGCGGTGGCCGACGGCGCCGAGCGCGGGCTATGGGCGCAACTCGACAATGTCTACTTCCAGCGGCATACGGCGGACGAGATCGCATGGCACGCGCGCCATCTGCACTGGCGCCTGGCGGGCGCGACGCCGGTCGTCCAGGCGCGGCTGTCGCGCGCCGAAGCCGGACTGCAGGTGGCCGTCTACCTGCCCGACCAGAAGTACCTGTTCGCGCGCATCAGCGGCTTTTTCGGGCGCCGGGGATTGTCGATCCTGGAAGCCAAGATCCACACGACCCGCCACGGCTACGCGCTCGACACCTTCACGGTGCACGATCCGGCGGATCCCGACGCGTCGTATCGCGACGCGATCCAGATCGTCGAATTCGAGCTGGCACAGGTGCTGACGGACCAGCGCCCGCTCGAGGCGCCCACCGTCGGCCGCGCCAGCCGGCATCTGCGCCATTTTCCGCTCACGCCCGAGGTGAGGATCTTCCCCGACGACCAGGGCACGCATTTCATTCTGGAAATTGTCGCCGGCGACCGGCCCGGCCTGCTCGCGACGATCGCCTACACGCTGGCCCGGGCCAACATCAACATCGTGAGCGCGAAGATCAACACGCTGGGCGAGCGCGCAGAGGACGCGTTCCTGATCGACGGTGCGCGGCTGCACGACGAGCACGCGCTGCTGCGCCTCGAAACGGCGCTGTACGAGCAGTTGCGACTTTGAACTGGGGGACAGAACCCAGGATTAGGGTCTCTCCCTGCCTATTCGCCCTGCCTATTCGTCGGGCGCGCTGTCGGGGAACAGAATATCCGTGAAGCCGAACCGGGACAGGTCGCGCATGCGCATCGGATACAGGATGCCGAGCAGATGGTCGCATTCGTGCTGGACCACGCGCGCATGGAATCCGGTGACGTCACGCCGGATCGGACGGCCGGCAGGGTCGAATCCCTCGTAGCGCAGATGCGCATGGCGCGGCACCAGGCCGCGCAACCCCGGGACCGACAGGCAACCCTCCCAATCCTCGTCGATCGCGTCGGATAGCGGCGTCAGCACGGGATTGACGAGCTCGGTGTAGGGCACCGGCTCGGCGTCAGGATAGCGGTCGTTGTACTCCACACCGAAGATGACCACCTGCTGCAGCACGCCGATCTGCGGCGCGGCGAGACCGGCACCGTTCCGGGCGGACATCGTGTCGCGCAGATCCTGCACCAGCTCCTCGAGACTCGAGGTGCCGAACGCAGCGACCGGCAACGAGCGCTGCAAGAGCCGCGGATCGCCCATGCGCAGCACATCGCGGATCATCGCCGCGTCCCGCGCCCGCCCGGCCGCCCGAAGGGCGCGGTGCGCCCCCTTGGGGGGCAGCGAACGCAGTGAGCGTGGGGGTCGTTCATCAGTTCAGATCAACGGGGTGACGTGGTCCAGCAGCGCGCGGACCTTGAGCATCGCCGCCTCGAGCACTTTCGTGATGCCTTCCATCGACACCTGCTGCGACGAATCACCGCGTCCTGCCGCATGGTTGACGACCACCGCAATGGCCGCATAGGGCAGCTCGAGCTCGCGCGCGAGCACGGCCTCGGGCATGCCGGTCATGCCGACGAGCGTCGCGCCGTCGCGCTCCATCCGGTCGATTTCGGCAGCCGTTTCCAGACGCGGGCCCGACACCGCGCCGTAGACGCCGCCATCGGCGAGCGCAATGGCGGCCGTGCGCGAGGCGGACAGGCATTTCTCGCGCAGGGACGGCGAATAGGGATGGGTGAAGTCCACGTGCACGACGTGCTGATCGCCGCCGTCGAAAAACGTCGATTCGCGATCGTGCGTGTAGTCGATGAGCTGATGCGGCAGCACGAGGTCGCCGGGCGTGGCCCCGCGGATGGCCCCGACGGAGGCCACGGCGAGTATCGCGGACGCGCCGCGGTTCTTCAGCGTCCACAGGTTGGCCCGGTAGTTCACGCGGTGCGGTGGAATGGTGTGGCCGTGGCCGTGGCGGGCGAGAAAAACTACGTCGCGTCCGGCAATCTGGCCGAACAGCAGCGCCGACGACGGCTCGCCATAGGGCGTGCGCACCACCTCGCGGTGGGCGACGGAAAGTGTCGACAGGCGGGTCAGGCCGCTGCCGCCGATGATTGCGAGCATGGGGCGGTTCGGGAATCGGGTCGAAAACAGGCTGCCAAGTGGGGGCGACGGGAGCCCGTGTGTTGTATGTGCATCGCGATCCTCGCGGCGGACGCCGGCACGACCCGCAGCAACTGGTACTCCCCGTCAATTCATGACATTATCATTGCAGTCGGCGGCGGCACTCGATCCTGACCGCGCCGCCATTGTAGCCCGGAGGGCGTTGCAAATGTATCTCGACCGACTCTTCAAGCTGATGGCCGAACGCCAGGCGTCGGACCTGTTCATCTCGTGCGGCGCGCCGCTCAGCATCAAGATCAACGGCGTCGTCATGCCCCTCACGAACCAGCCGATGGACATCGACACCGTGCGCCGGGTCGCCTACGAGATGATGGACGAGGACCAGGCGCGCCGGTTCGAGACGGAATTCGAGATGAATCTGTCGCATCTCGACCCGGGCGTCGGCAACTTCCGGATCAACATCTTTCGCCAGCGCGGCACGATCTCGCTCGTCATCCGCTATGTGCGCAGCGACATCCCGTCGTTCGAGCAGTTGAAGCTGCCTCCGGTCCTGCTCGAGCTGGTGATGGAAAAACGGGGACTCGTGCTCATCGCCGGCGCAACCGGCTCCGGCAAGTCGACGACGCTGGCGGCGATGATCGACCATCGCAACACGCAGAAGACCGGCCACATCCTGACGGTCGAGGATCCGATCGAGTACCTGTTCCGGCACAAGAAGAGCATCGTCAATCAGCGCGAGCTCAATGTCGACACGCTGACCTACACGAACGCCCTGGCCAACGCGCTGCGCGAGGCGCCCGACCTCATCATGATCGGCGAGATCCGCGATCGCGAAACCATGCAGAGCGCGCTGCTGCACACGCTGACCGGCCACCTGTGCCTCGCCACCCTGCACGCCAACAACAGTTACCACGCGCTGTCGCGGATCATCAACATGTTCCCCTACGATGCGCGCTCGGGCCTCTTGTCCGACCTGTCGATCGGCCTGCGGGCCATCGTTTCGCAGCGTCTCGTGCGCAACCGGGACGGGGGCCTCCAGCCGGCGGTCGAAATCCTGCTCAATTCGTCGCTGATCGCGGAACTCGTCAAGAACGGCGAGATCACGCAGATCAAGGAAGCGATGGAGAAATCGCTCTATCCGGGATCGCAGACGTTCGAGCAGGCGCTGTGCCGCCTCTACATCGATGGCAGGATCACCTACGAGGAGGCGATGACGGCTTCCGACTCGTCGACCAACCTGGCCTGGCTCATCAATCAGAACGCCCCGACCGCGCGCGTCGACGCCATGTCGCGTGGCGAGGATGCCGCGAAGCCACAACAGACGCGCAGTGATTTTGCCGAATTGCAGATCGAGCCGGGGATGCTGGACCGGCCGCAATAGCCGGCCATCCGGATCCCGCGCAACGCGGTCCCTTCGTGTTCCATACCGAGCGAAGCGAGCATTGCGTTCCGCGCATGGATCCCGCCCTGCCTGACGGCTCGCAGCACCTTAGCACCGAGACGCTCGAGCTGGCGCGGGCACTCATCGCACGTCGGTCGTTGACGCCCGATGACGCCGGCTGCCAGGAGCTGATGGTGTCGCGGCTGGCGCCGCTGGGCTTTCGCGCCGAAACGCTGGTCCGCAACGGCGTCACGAACACATGGCTGCGCCGCGGCCTCGCCCGTCCGCTCGTGTGCTTCGCCGGCCACACCGACGTGGTGCCTACCGGTCCGCGGCCGGATTGGCAGTCGGACCCGTTCGAGCCCGCCGAGCGCGACGGCTTTCTCTACGGCCGGGGCGCCGCCGACATGAAGGGCTCGCTCGCCGCGTTCGTCACGGCGTGCGAGGCATTCGTCGCCTCTCATCCGCACGCCGCCGGCTCGATCGCCCTCCTGCTGACGTCGGACGAGGAAGGCCCGTCGATCGACGGGACCGTGAAGGTGGTCGAGAACCTGGCCGCGGCCGGCGAGAACATCGACTACTGCATCGTCGGGGAGCCGACATCGGTCGACCATCTCGGTGACATGATCAAGAATGGCCGGCGCGGCACGCTGTCCGGTACGTTGATCGTCAAGGGGGTTCAGGGCCATGTGGCCTATCCGCAGTTCGCCCGGAATCCTATCCATCTCGCCGCGCCCGCGCTCGCTGAACTCGCCGCAACCCGATGGGACGACGGCAACGAATATTTCCCGCCCACGTCATGGCAGTGCTCGAATATCCATGCCGGCACCGGCGCGACCAACGTCATTCCCGGCGCGCTCGAGCTCGATTTCAATTTCCGGTTCTGCCCGGTCAGCAGTCGCGAGTCGCTGGTGCAGCGCTTCGAGGCGGTCCTCGGGCGGAACGGACTCGACTACGACCTCGTCTGGGCCGGCTACGGCCCGCCTTACCTCACGGGCCGCGGGCGCCTGGTCGACGTCGTGACGGAGGCGGTGCGCGCGGTCACCGGAATCGCGCCTGAACTGTCGTGCACCGGCGGCACTTCGGACGGACGCTTCATCGCGGACATCTGCCGCGAAATCGTCGAGCTGGGGCCGGTCAACGCGTCGATCCACAAGGTGAACGAGCGGGTGCGCGCGGACGACCTCGGCGCGCTCGCGGCCATTTATCGCGGGATCCTCGAACGTCTCCTCGTCGGCGAGCGCGCCGTGAGCCTGCCGGTCACATGACGGAACGATGAGCACGGCAGCACACGACCTGGAGACGCTGCGCGACTGGTTGCGCTACGCCGTATCGCGCTTCGGCGAGGCCGGGCTTGCCTTCGGCCACGGCACGACCAATGCCTACGATGAGGCAGCCTACCTGTTGCTGCATGCGCTGCACCTGCCGCTCGACCGCCTCGAGCCCTTCCTCGACGCGCGGCTGACGCAGGCGGAGCGGGCGCAGGTCGCGCAGCTGCTGGAGCGGCGAATAGACCGGCGCGTACCGGCCGCATATCTCACCCACGAGGCCTGGCTTGGAGACTTCCGGTTCTACGTCGACGAGCGCGTACTCATCCCGCGTTCCTTCATCGCGGAACTGCTGCCTGACGGCTTCACGCCCTACGTCGGTGATGGGCCGAACGTCGCGGCCGTGCTCGACCTTTGCACCGGGTCCGGCTGCCTCGCCATCCTGCTCGCCTGCGCGTACCCCGGCGCCGATGTCGACGCGGTCGACATTTCAACGGACGCGCTCGCGGTCGCTCAGCGCAACGTTGCCGATTACGGCCTGGCGGACCGGATCAATCTCATCCGTTCCGACCTGTTCTCGAACCTCTCCGGAAAAAGTTACGACCTCATCATCAGCAACCCGCCCTACGTGACCGCAGTGGCAATGGCCGCGCTACCCGCGGAATATCGGCATGAGCCGCGTGTTGCGCTGGCCGGCGGCGAAGACGGACTCGATGCCGTGCGCACGATTCTCGAACAGGCCCCGCGCTTCCTCAATCCGGACGCAACGCTCGTGGTCGAGGTCGGGCACAACCGCCCTGGCGTCGAACTCGCGTTCCCGCAGCTGCCGCTCGTGTGGCTGGAGACCGCGACCAATTCGGACAGCGTCTTCCTCGTCAAGCGCGAGGACCTGGTCGCGGGCAGGTAGCCGCTCCTGTCGGCGGCCCGGCGCGAGCGTCCGGACGTCCTACATCTTATCGCGAAGAAGCGTCGTATCCGGTACGCCAGGTCCGTCGCGCTCCAGTTTGCGCGAAAGCCTGAATCTGCTGGCGACGCCGACGCGATCGAATTATAGAATGGACCCTGTCCGGCCGGCCGCAGTTCGCGGCGGCGGCATTGCGGAGATACCCTTGACCCTCCTTCGAACCGGCGGCGAGATCCTCGTCGCCAATCTGCTTGCGCAGGGCGTGACGCACGCCTTCTGCGTTCCCGGCGAAAGCTTTCTGGCGGTGCTGGATGCGCTGCACGACGTCCGTGATCGCCTGCACCTGGTGGTCTGCCGCCAGGAAGGCGGCGTCGCGTACATGGCCGAAGCCCAGGGCAAGCTGACCGGGCGTCCGGGCATTGCCATCGTCACGCGAGGGCCGGGCGCGTCCAATGCCGCGATCGGCATTCACACGGCAGCGCAGGATTCGACGCCGATGATCGTCTTTGTCGGCCAGGTTGGCGGTGATTTCCTCGATCGCGAAGCCTTTCAGGAAATCGACTATCGGCGCATGTACGGAAGCGTTGCCAAGTGGGCGGCGCAGATAGACCGCGCGGACCGGATTCCCGAGTACGTGGCGCGCGCGTTCCGCACAGCCATGTCGGGCCGGCCGGGCCCGGTCGTGCTGGCGCTGCCGGAGGACATGCTGACGGCGCGCGCCGAATGCAGCGATGCGGCGCGCGTGGAGCCGATCGGTGCGGCACCCGACATGGCGCAGGCAGCAGCGGCACGGGCGCTCCTTGCCGGTGCCCGACGGCCCATGGTGCTCGTCGGCGGCAGCCGCTGGGACGGCGATGCCTGCGCGGCGCTCAAGCGCTTCGCCGAAGCAAACGAGGTCCCTGTGGCATGCGCGTTTCGGCATCAGCACCTGTTCGACAATCGGCACCCGAACTACGCCGGCGACGTCGGTGTCGGGGTCAATCCGGCCCTGGCCGCGCGCATCCGCGAAGCCGACGTATTGCTCGTCGTCGGCGAGCGGCTGGGCGAAATCTCGACGGCGGGTTACACCCTCCTCGAGGCGCCGACACCGAAGCAATGCCTGATCCACGTGCATCCGGGCGCCGAGGAACTCGGCCGGGTCTACCAGCCTGCGCTTGCGATCGCAGCGACGCCCGGCTCGTTCTTCGCGCTGATGAACCGCGAGCCGGTGCCGGATACGGCGGCGTGGCGCGATTCGCTTGCCGCCACGCGCGCCGATCTCGAAACCTGGCGCACCCCGCGTCCGGTTCCGGGCTTGCTGGACATGTGGCAGGTGGTTTCGTGGCTCGATGCAAGACTGCCCGACGATGCGATTCTCACCAACGGCGCGGGCAACTACGCGACGTGGCTGCATCGGCTGTTTCGCTACCGCGGCTTCGGCACGCAGCTCGCGCCCTACTCCGGCGCGATGGGCTACGGCGTGCCGGCAGGGGTCGCGGCAAAGGTCCTGCATCCCGGGCGCATGGTCGTCTCGTGGAACGGCGACGGCTGCTTCCTGATGAACGGGCAGGAGCTCGCGACCGCGGTGCAGCATGACCTTGCGGTGATCTTCGTCGTCGTCGACAACGGCATGTACGGGACCATCCGCATGCACCAGGAGCGAAACTATCCAGCGCGCGTTTCAGGCAGCGACTTGATGAATCCGGACTTCGCGGCGCTGGGCCGCGCCTATGGCGCGCACGGCGAGACCGTGTTGCGGACCGACGAGTTCGCGCCGGCCTTCGAGCGCGCATACGCCAGCGGCAAGCCCGCGCTGCTGCATCTCAAGCTGGATCCGCAGGCGCTCACGCCCAACGCCTCGCTCGACACGCTCCGGGCGCAGGGGATCGCCGCACAGCGTCGCTGATTCGAATAGGCGACGGACTGCAAGAGCCCGAAGGCGCCGGGCCTTGCGCCCCCGCCGTCGCTCCTTCTGCGTACGTGCGGGGTGGTACAGTTACTGCGCATAGCGCCCGATACCAATGCCCGCCTCCTCCCTCGCTGCCGAGATCACGACGCCCGTCCGCAAACATCGCGGCCGGCTGTTCCGCAAATATCTGCTGCTGATCCTCACGCTGGTCACGATTGCCCTGCTCGCGTCGGGCGGAATCAGCGTCTACTTCTCGTATCAGGAGAACAAGTCGGGGCTGGCGAGCCTGCAGCACGAGAAGGCGCTCGCTGCGGCATCGCGGATCGAACAGTACATACGCCAGATTTCGCAACAGCTCGCGTACGCGTCGCTGCCGCAGTTGGACATGAGCGACGTCGAATTGCGCCGCATCGAATTCCTGAAACTCCTGCGGCAGGCACCGGAAGTCACCGACATCGCGCAGCTCGATGCCGCCGGGCGCGAGACGATCGCCGTCTCGCGCCTCGGCATGGACGTGGTCGCCTCGGGCAAGGATCGCTCGCAGGAGCCGGCATTCCGCAGTGCCAAACGCGGGCAGCCCTGGCATGGGCCGGTGTACTTCCGCAAGGAGACCGAGCCGTACATGACGATTGCGATGCGTTCGGGGGGTGACGCCGGGCCGGTCACGGTCGCCGACGTCAATCTCAAGTTCATCTGGGACGTCGTGTCGCGCATCAAGATCGGCGAAGAGGGCAAGGCCTACGTCGTCGATGGCAATGGTTTCCTCATCGCCGATCCGGACATAGGCTTGGTTCTGCGCAAGACCGATCTTTCCAATCTCGCGCATGTTAGGGCAGCCACCGCCAAGCAGGGGACCGACGAGCCTGCGATGCTGTCGACGGATCTCACGGGCACCAAGGTGCTGACGTCGGTGGCCCCGATCGAAACGCTCGACTGGAAGGTATTTGTCGAGCAGCCGGTGGCCGAGGTGTACAAGAAACTGAATGCTTCCATCCTGCGCACCGGATTGCTGCTGCTGGCCGGGCTCATGATTTCGGCGTTCGGCGCGCTGGCGCTGGCGCGTGGCATGGTGCGCCCGATCCGGACGCTCGATGAAGGCGCGCGGCGCATCGGTGCGGGCGATCTCGACCAGAAGATCGAGATTCACAGCGGCGACGAGCTCGAGGGACTCGCCGACCAGTTCAACCAGATGAGCGCGCAGTTGCGGGAGTCGTATGCGGGCCTGGAGCGCAAGGTCGAGGAACGCACGACGGAGCTGACTGAAGCGCTGGAGCAGCAGAAAGCGTCGGCCGAAGTGCTGGGCGTCATCAGCAGTTCGATCGCCGATGCCAAGCCGGTGTTCGACAAGATCCTGCAGAGCTGCCAGCGGCTGTTCGACGGGCACCTCGTCGGCGTCGGACTGGTCGGCGAAGACGGCATGATTCATCTGGCCGGCTCCGCCGGTGCCGCCGAACCGGAGAAATATCGCGAGATCTTCCCACTGGCGCTGGATCGCGAATCGGGCACCGGGTGCGCGATCCTCGAGCGTCGCGTCATGCACTATCCGGACGCGCAATCCAGCGACGTGCCTTCCGGCGTCAAGCGCGGAGGGCAGGCGGTCGGATTCCGCTCCGCGCTGTTCGCCCCGCTGTTGCTCGAAGGTCGGGCGCTGGGCGCGCTGTGGGTAGGGCGCACGGTACAGGCACCGTTCAGCGACAAGCAGATCGGGATGCTGAAGACCTTCGCCGACCAGGCGGTGATTGCGATCGAGAACGCACGCCTGTTCAACGAGACCAAGGAAGCGCTCGAGCAGCAGACGGCCATGAGCGAGATCCTGCGTGTGATCTCCAGCTCCCCGACCGACGTGCAACCGGTGCTCGAGGCAATCGCCGAACGCGCCGCCAAGCTGTGCAACGCATCGGTCGCGTCGATGTACCTGACCGACGGCGCCACGTTGCGCCTGCTTGCCTCGAAAGGTCCGACGCCGGATCCGGTGCGCAACGTCGATACGGTCCCCATCAGCCGCGAGTCGCTATCCGGCCGCGCCGTGCTCGAGCAGAAGACGATCCAGGTGCCAGACCTCCTGGCCGCCGGCGCCGAGTACCCTCTCAGCCATGATATTGCCGAACGACTCGGACATCGCACCGTGGTCGTCACGCCGCTGTTTCGCGAAGGAAAGCCGTTCGGCACGATCCTTCTGCGGCGGCGGGAAATGCGGCCTTTCAGCGACCAGGAACTCGCCCTCCTGCGGACCTTCGCCGACCAGGCGGTGATTGCGATCGAGAACGTGCGCCTGTTCAACGAGACCAGAGAGGCGCTCGAACAGCAGCGGGCATCCGGCGACGTCCTTTCGGCCATCAGCAGCTCGATCGCCGACACGACCCCGGTCTTCGACAGGATCCTCTCGAGCTGCGAGCGCCTGTTCTCCGGCAAGATGATCGGGATCAATCTCGTCGACGAAGCGGGGTTGATTCGCATCGCCGCCTATCACGGTGCCGGGCGGGAGCAGCTGGAACAGGTTCTCGATGGGCGTCCGGCGGACGAGAACACCGCCACCGGTGCGGCGATCGTCCGCCGTGAAATGCTGCATTTTCCTGATATCGCGAACGGCGCGGATGTCCCTGCCGCCACGCGTCGTGCCGGCGTCGTCACCGGCATACGCGGCCTGATCTTTGCTCCGATGCTCTGGGAAGGCCGAGGGATCGGCGTCATATTCGTCGGCCGCGACTACGTCGGCCCTTTTTCCGACAAGGAGATCGCACTGCTGAAAACTTTTGCCGAGCAGGCGGTGATCGCGATCCAGAACGCGCGCCTGTTCCGGGAAATCCAGGACAAGAGCCGGGAGCTCGAGACCGCGAACCAGCACAAGTCCGAATTCCTGGCGAACATGTCGCACGAACTGCGCACGCCGCTCAACGCCATCATCGGTTTTTCCGAGGTCCTGCTGGAGCGGCTGTTCGGCGAGTTGAACGAAAAGCAGGACGACTACCTGAAGGACATTCATTCGTCCGGCAAACACCTGCTCTCGCTCATCAACGACATCCTCGACCTGTCGAAGGTCGAGGCGGGCCGGATGGAGCTCGACCTGGCGACGTTCGACCTGCCGTCGGCCATCGCCAACGCCATGACGCTGATCCGCGAGCGCGCGCAGCGGCATGCGATCACGCTGGCGCTTGACACGGACCCGGAACTGGGTGAAGCGGTTGCCGACGAGCGCAAATTCAAGCAGATTCTGCTCAACCTGCTGACCAATGCGGTCAAGTTCACGCCCGACGGCGGGCGGGTCGAGGTGAGGGCGCGCCGCGATGCGGACGACATGGTCGTCGCGGTGCACGATACGGGCATCGGCATCGCCACGGAGGACCAGGGCGCGGTGTTCGAGGAATTCCGGCAGGTCGGACGCCATTACACGAACAAGCAGGAGGGCACGGGCCTTGGACTCGCACTCACCCGCAAGTTCGTGGAGCTGCACGGCGGGCGCATCTGGCTGGAAAGCGAACCGGGCAAGGGTTCGACGTTCACGTTTACCATTCCGATAAAGCGATGAGACCGCAATGAGCCTGATCCTGATCGTGGAAGACAACGAAAAGAACATGAAGCTCGTTCGTGACGTGCTGCAGGCCAAAGGCTATGCCACGATCGAAGCGATCACCGGCGAGGATGGCATCCGCCTCGCCACCGAGCGCAAGCCCGACCTGATCCTGATGGACATCCAGTTGCCGGGCATCAACGGCATCGAGGCCCTGCGCGTCCTGCGGGCGAGCCCGGAAACCGCGGCGATTCCGGCGATCGCCGTCACCGCCTCGGTGATGCAGCAGGATCGCAAGCACATCACGGAAGCCGGATTCGACGGCTACCTCGGCAAGCCGCTCAACCTGAAGGAGTTTCTGGAGACGGTGCGCGCGATGCTCGAGAAGGCCACCTGATCCTTCCGGACCAATGACCACTCCTGCCAAAGTACTGGTCGTCGACGACACGCCGCACAACGTCAAGCTGCTGGCCGACCTGCTCGCGGTCAAGGGCTACGCGGTCGCGACGGCGGTGAACGGCGAAGAGGCGCTGGCCAAGGTCGCGTCGGAGCAGCCGGATCTGGTGCTGCTCGACGTCATGATGCCGGGCCTCTCGGGATACGACGTGTGCCGGCAGCTGCGCGCCGATCCCCGGACGGCGTTGCTGCCCGTCGTCCTCGTCACGTCGCTCGATCCGCAGCAGGAACGGGTCAAGGGCATCGAGGCCGGGGCCGACGATTTCCTGCCGAAGCCGATCAATCAGGCCGAACTCTTTGCCCGCGTGCGCTCGCTGCTGCGCATCAAATCCCTGCAGGACGAAGTTTGGCGGCAGGCCGAGGCGCTCAAGGAATGGAACGTGAAGCTGGAGGAGCGCGTTGCCGAGCAGGTCGCCCAGCTGCAGGGGCTGGACCAGCTCAAACGGTTCTTCGCGCCGGCGGTGGCCGACGCGATCCTGTCGGTCGGCGCGAAATCGATTCTCACGCCGCACCGGCGCGAGATCTGCTACGTCTTCGTCGACCTGCGCGGCTTCACGGCCTTCACCGATTCCGCCGAGCCGGAGGAAGTGGAGTCGGTGCTGCACTCGTATCACGCCACGATGGGGGCGCTCATCGCGGAGTACGGGGGCACGGTGGACCGTTTCGCCGGCGACGGCATCCTGATCTTCTTCAACGACCCGCTGCCGGTGCCCGACGCGGCCAAGCGCGCCGCAAGCATGGCGCTCTCGATGCAGGAACAGTTTCACTCCTTGCGCGCGCGCTGGTCCAAGCTTGGCTACGAACTGGACCTCGGCATCGGCATCGCACAGGGGTTCGCCACGCTCGGCGCTTTCGGCTATGAGGGTCGTGTCGATTACACGGCAATCGGCAGCGTCGTCAATCTCGCCCACCGGCTATGCAACAAGGCGAGCGCCGGCGAGGTGCTGATCGACCGCAAAGTCAGGGCAGCGCTCGACGACACCACGATGGTGGACACGCTCGCCCCGCTCACGCTCAAAGGTTTTGCCCAGCCGGTGCCGGCGTTCCGGCTGTCGGTCCGGGCCTAGGCCGGATGGGCGCAGCTGGCAGGGTTGCGCCGCCCGCCGGACGCGTGTCACCCGGACGTTCCAGAGTCGGCCAATTGGCGCCCCCCCATGGTGCGGGGGGACTCGACTCGGCGGCCGAGTACGGGCATTCTGTAGGGGTAGCAATGCTGGCTGATCGGGTCTGGGTGCCGCTTCGCGGCCTGGAATGACGGGCCGCGCAAGGAGAACTGGTTGGCAGACCTGATCGAGGTTGAGGACCTTTCCGTCGATTTTGACAATCGCGGCACGATGGTGCCCGCGCTGAAGGGCATTTCGTTCCGCATTCGCGCCGGCTCGACCGTAGCGCTCGTCGGCGAATCCGGATCGGGCAAATCGGTGACGGCGCAGGCAATGATGGGCATCCTGCCCAAGACCGCGCGCATCACCTCCGGCAAGATCCTCTTCGCGTCACCCGAATCGAACAAGCCCCCGCGCGACATCACCAAGCTCAAGCCCGACGGCATTACGCTGCGCAATATCCGCGGCCGGCACATCTCGATGATCTTCCAGGAGCCGATGGTGTCGCTGTCGCCATTGCACACCATCGGCGACCAGGTGAGCGAACCACTCTTCCTTCATCGCCGGGTGGGCCACAAGGAAGGCATGGCCCGGACCGAGGAAATGCTGCGCCTGGTGGGCTTCCCCAATCCGGCGCGCGCGCTGAAGAGTTATCCGTTCGAGCTCTCCGGCGGCCTTCGGCAACGGGCGATGATTGCGATGGCCCTCGTCTGCCGCCCGTCGCTGCTGATTGCCGACGAACCGACCACGGCGCTCGACGTGACCATCCAGGCGCAGATCCTTGCCCTCGTCAAGGAGCTGCAGGCCGAGCTCGACATGGCCGTGCTCATCATCACGCACGATCTGGGCGTCGTGGCCAACCTGGCGAAGGAGGTGGTCGTCCTCTACGAAGGGCGCGTAATGGAGCAAGGCCCCATCGAATCGCTGTACGAGCGACCCGCCCATCCCTACCTGCGCGCGCTGCTGCATGCGGTCCCGCATTTCGACATGAAACCCGGCGAGCGGCTCGTTCCGGTGCGCCCGATCGATTATCACGCGGGAGCGCTGGTACAGAAGACCGAGCCGTGGCCGGACGGCGCCCCGGCGATCCATCTCGACGTCCGCGGCATCACCAAGTCGTTCGAGCAGCGCGGCGGCGGTCTTTTCGGCCAGCGCAAGGGGCCGACTTTCCGCGCCGTCGACGACGTCAGCTTCTCAATCCCCCGCGGGGAATGCTTCGGCCTCGTCGGCGAGAGCGGTTGCGGCAAGACCACGCTGTCCAAGGTCATCATGCGCGCGCTCGAGCCCGACTCCGGCGAGGTGCTGTTCAACGACCGCGGCACGATGGTCGACGTCGTGCGCGCGGACCGCGAAGCCCTGATGCGGTTCCGGCGCCGGGTGCAGTACATCTTCCAGGACCCGTTCGGCTCGCTCAGCCCACGCATGACGGTCTTCGACATCCTGCGCGAGCCGCTGGTCATCCACGAGGTCGGCGACGCGGACTACCGTGCCGAAATGGCGAAGGAGCTGATGCGCCTGGTCGGACTGGACCCGCGCTTCCTCAACCGGTATCCGCACAGCTTTTCCGGAGGGCAGCGTCAGCGCATCGGCATCGCCCGCGCGCTCGCCCTCAAGCCCGATCTCGTGCTTTGCGACGAGCCCGTATCCGCGCTCGATGTCTCGATCCAGGCGCAGATCCTGAACCTGCTGAAGGACCTGCAGGCCGAGCTCGGACTCACGTACCTCTTCATATCGCACAATCTCGCCGTCGTGGACTACATCGCCGACGAAATCGCCGTGATGTGCCGCGGCCGCATCGTCGAGATCGCGCCGCGCGAAGTGCTGTTCAAGAACCCGCTCCACCCGTACACGCTGGGCCTCCTCGCGGCCGTGCCCTACGCGGATCTGAAGCGCAAGCTCAATCTCGCTGCGGTGCTCGACGGCGCCGCGCGCAGTCCGCAGGAGTGGCGTGCGCCATATGGCTGGACTGCCGAGAGCGCCGGCGAGCTGATCGACGTCGGCGACGGCCACCGGGTGCGGATGCAGTCCGGCGGCATTGACGAAAGGCTCAGCGCATGATGCGTCGCCTCGCCTCGCTTGCTCTCGCGCTCGCGACGGTTCTCCTGCTCGTGCCATTGGCCGGCGCCGAGGAGCCGCCTCTGCTCAAGGCCGACGTCGAGGACGGTAAACTGCCGCCGATGACCCAGCGGCTGCCGCGCGTGCCGCTGGTCGTCGACATCAACCGCAGCGACTGGACGATCGGGCGCTACGGCGGCGAGCTGCGAACGCTGCTCGCGAAGGACCGCGACATCCGGATGATGGTCGTCTATGGCTACTCCCGCCTGGTGGGCTATGACGAGAACCTGAACCTCGTCCCGGACATCCTCGAGCGCGTCGAAAACGTCGACAGTCGCATCTTCACGCTGCACCTGCGCCCGGGCCACCGGTGGTCGGACGGGCAGCCGTTCACGACGGCCGATTTCCGCTACTTCTGGGAGGACGTCGCCAATGACCCCGACCTGTCGCCATTCGGACTGCCCCAGGTGATGAAGGTGCGCGACCGCGGTCCCCGCTTCGAGGTGCTGAGCGAGACGGCGGTGCGCTTCACCTGGGCCGAGCCGAATCCGCAGTTCCTGCCGCAGCTCGCGGGTCCGAGTCCCCTGTACATCTACCGTCCGGCGCATTACCTGCGCCAGTTCCATCCGAAGCACATAGGCCTCGACAAGGCGAAGGCACAGGCCAAGGAGGCTGGCGCCCGCAGCTGGGCGGGCTACCACCAGAAGATGGACGAGCAGTTCCGCTTCGACAACCCGGAGCTGCCGACGCTGGAACCGTGGATCAACACGACGCCGCTGCCTTCGACGCGCTTCGTGTTCGTGCGCAACCCGTACTTCCATCGCGTCGACAAGGCGGGCCGGCAGCTTCCCTACATCGACCGCATCGTCGCCAACATCACTGACGGCAAGCTGATTCCGGCCAAGGCCGGCACCGGCGACGCCGATCTGCAGGCGCGCGATCTGCGCTTCGACAACTACACGTTCCTCAAGGAGAACGCGAAGCGCAACAACTATCGCGTCCTGCTATGGGCCAAGGGGATCGGCTCGCAGGTCGCGCTCTATCCGAACCTCAACGCGGAGGATCCCGTCTGGCGCACGCTGATGCGCGACCTGCGATTCCGACGCGCGCTGTCGCTGGGGATCAACCGGCACGAGATCAACGAGGCGGTCTACTTCGGTCTCGCCAAGGAATCGAGCAACACCGTGCTGCAGCGCAGTCCGCTCTTCCGGCCGGAGTTCCGCGCGGCATGGACGCAGTACGACATCAAGGCCGCCAACGCGCTCCTCGATTCGATCGGGCTCACCAAGCGCGATCCGCGCGGCCTGCGCCTCCTGCCCGACGGCCGGCCAATGGAGATCGTCATCGACACCGCCGGCGAGAGCACCGAGGAAACAGACGTGCTCGAGCTCATCCGCGACAGCTGGCGCAAGCTCGGCATCGCGCTGTTCTCGCGGCCGTCGGTGCGCGAGGTGTTCCGCAAGCGCGTGTACTCCGGCAAGTCGATGATGACGGTCTGGTCCGGCCTCAACAACGGCATACCGACTACCGAGATGAGCCCGAACGAGCTCGCGCCCACCGCGCAAGAGCATCTGCAATGGCCGATGTGGGGGCAGTACTACGAGAACAACCGCAAGGGCGGAGAGGCCCCTGCGCTGCCCGAAGCGAAGGAGCTGGTGGCGCTCTACGACAGCTGGCGCGTTTCCGTCAGCGCGAGTGACCGGGAGAAGATCTGGCTGCGCATGCTCGAGATCCACGCGCAGCAGGTCTACACGATCGGCATCGTGTCGCAGGCGTTGCAGCCGATCCTGGCCAAGAACAGGGTTCGCAACGTTCCCGCCGAGGGCCTCTGGAGCTGGGACCCGGGATCGTATTTCGGCATGTATCACCCGGACACGTTCTGGCTGGAATCGCAGGAGCCGCGCTGATGCTGCGCTACGTCGTGAACCGCGTGCTGCTGATGATCCCGACGATGATCGCGATCAGCATCATCGTCTTCGCCATCATCCAGCTGCCGCCGGGCAACTACCTCGAGAGCTACATCGCCGAGCTGCAGGCGCAGGGCGAATCGGTCGATCCGCAGAAAATCGCCTTCCTGAAGGAGGAGTACGGGCTCGACAAGCCTCCCGTCGAGCAGTACCTGCGCTGGGCCGGGGGCATGCTCAAGGGCGATTTCGGCTATTCGTTCGAATTCAACCTGCCGGTGACCAAGGTGGTCGGCGACCGCATGTTCCTGACGATCATCGTGTCGACGTTCACGATTCTCTTCACCTGGGCCATTGCCTTTCCCATCGGGATCTACTCGGCCACGCACCAGTACAGCTGGGGCGACTACGGGCTGTCGCTGCTGGGCTTCCTGGGCATCGCCATTCCCAATTTCATGCTGGCGCTCGTGATGCTGTACTTCGCCAACGTGTTATTCGGAACCTCGATCGGCGGGCTGATGGGCCCGGAATTCATCGGCAAGCCCTGGTCGTGGGCCAAGGTCGTCTCGATCCTCGAGCACAGCTGGATCCCGGTGGTCATCATCGGCACCGGGGGCACCGCCAGCATGATCCGCAAGATGCGCGCCAACCTGCTGGACGAGCTGCAGAAGCAGTACGTGGTGACGGCGCGGGCCAAGGGCCTGCCGCCGGGCAAGGTGCTGCGCAAGTATCCGCTGCGCATGGCGCTCAACTTCTTCATCTCCGACATCGGCAGCCTGCTGCCGCACATCATCTCGGGGGCCGAGATCACCGCGGTCGTGCTGTCGCTGCCGACGACCGGCCCGATGCTGCTGGCCGCGCTGAAAAGCCAGGACATGTACCTCGCGGGGTCGTTCCTGATGTTCCTCGCGTTCATGATCGTCGTCGGCGTGCTCGTATCCGACCTTGCGCTCGTGGCGCTCGACCCGCGCATTCGGCTGCGGGGAGGGGTTGCCCGATGAGCGCCGCAGGGCCGCCCCAACGCGCGAATCGCGCCCCCTCGGGGGGCAGCGCAGCGGCCGCATTGGCCAATGAAGCCGCAAACGTGGGGGCACACCCATGAGCGCCGCTTCTCTCGCGCAGGTGCCGGGCGAGCCCGGGCACCTCGTCTCGACGGCGCCGTTCGATCCGGCCTCGGCGGCCCGCCTCACGCCCGAGCAGGAGCACTTCTACCTCGCCTCGCAGTGGATGCTGATGTGGTGGAAGTTCAAGCGCCATCGCGTCGCGGTCATCTCCGGGATCATCCTGCTGCTCATGTACGGGTCGACCCTCGTCACCGAGGTGCTGGTGCCGTACAACCTGCATTCGCGGCACCCCGATTTCATCTACGCGTCGCCGCAGAACGTCCACTGGGTGCACGAAGGCAAGTTCGTCGGGCCCTTTGTCTACCCGCTCGTCAAGACACTCAACATGGAGACGTTGCGCCGGGAATATGCGGAGGACCCGGCGCGGCCGTACCCCGTGCGTTTCTTCTGTTCCGGCGATCCCTACGAATTCTGGGGCTTGGTCGACATGTCGTTTCACCTGGTGTGCCCGCCGGAGGGCGCCTCGCTCTTCCTCCTCGGCACCGACCGCCTGGGCCGGGACGTGCTGTCACGGGTCTTCTACGGGGCCAGGATTTCGCTCACCATCGGTCTGATCGGCATAGTCATCAGTTTCGCGCTGGGCCTGCTCTTCGGCGGGATCGCCGGTTATTTTGGCGGCTGGCCGGATATGGTCATCCAGCGGGTAATCGAGATCATCCGCTCGTTTCCCGAATTGCCGCTGTGGATGGCGTTGTCCGCAGTGCTGCCCGTGACGTGGAGCCCCCTGCTGATCTACTTCGGCATCACGGGAATTCTGGCATTGCTCGACTGGACCGGGCTCGCCCGGGCGGTGCGCTCCAAGCTGCTGGCATTGCGCGAGGAGGACTACTGCACCGCCGCGCGGCTGATGGGAGCGAGCCCGAAGCGGATCATCGGCCGCCACCTGCTGCCAGGCTTCATGAGCCACCTCATCGCGGCTGCGTCGCTGTCCATCCCGAGCATGATTCTGGGCGAGACGGCGCTCTCCTTCCTCGGCATCGGGCTGCGCCCTCCGATCACGAGCTGGGGCGTGCTGCTGAACGAAGCGCAGAACATCAACGTCGTCGCGCTCTATCCCTGGCTGATGATGCCCGTGGTGCCCGTGATCATCGTGATCCTGGCGTTCAACTTCTTCGGTGACGGCCTGCGCGACGCGGCAGATCCCTATCGCTGACCCCGATGGTCACTCAGGCCTTCGCGGGACGCAGTGCACCGGCGCAGGTCGCGCGCGCGGGATCGGTGGCCGGAAGCTTGGCGCACACACTCGCCATCTGCGCGCCAATGCGCTGCAACGAGGCGTCGTGCTTCCGATTCTTGTTCCACGCGGCGAGCTCCTTGCCCAGGCGCTCGAGCGCCCGCTGGTTGCGATCGTAGAACGTCTCGGGTGTCGCCTCAAGCTCGCCGATGACCTGGCCGGCCGCGCGTTCGATGCGTGCCGCGTCTTGGGGCGCGGCAGCTATCAAGGCCTTGATGTAACCGACGCCCCACTGCAGGCGCGTCGCCGGGCCTTTGGCTTCCGCGTAGGCCTTTTCCGCCCACTCGAGTGCGCGTACGTTGTCGCCGCGCTTCCTGGCATTGGCCGCGAGGCCGAGCATGAAGTAGTACGGCGAATGCGAGCGCGCGAGTTCCTGCGTGAGCAATACGTCGGATTCGTCCAGGAGCCCCGCCTCGGCCAGCACCGCCGCCGCGCCGCTGATCGCCGATTGCCGCGCGTAGATATCGGTCGTTTCCCGATCCGCGCGTGCCGCCTGGTCCCGCACCGTCATCAGCAGGGGCTCCGGTAACGCACCCTTCGGAATGGCGAGCCGGGCCAATTCGACCTTGGCGTTGACGGCCGCGAGCCGGTCGTCCGTGGCGAGGCCAGGATCGGTGATGAAGCGGTCGAGCGCCTCGTTCCACGCGGTCGTCAATCGCACTCGCTCGGCCGATTGGGCCGGCGTCAGATAACCGGTGACGCTGCCCGCGTAGTAGACGAGCAGATCGAAGTTCGCGCGCGCGCGCCTGGCGTCCGCCAAGACCGTCATCACGCGCGCAACGGCGGCGGGATCCGTCCGTGGACGCGACCCCTTGGCGCTCGCGGCCGCCGCCATGGCCTGCAATTCGAGCCGCATCGCGGTCTCCACCTGGTCCGGCGGACAGGCCTTCGCCAGGCGCGAAAGTGTCGATGCGAGGTCGCCCTTCGGCACCAACTGCTGCTCGTCGGTGATCCACGAGTAGTAGGCCAGCATGCGCCAGTCGTCGGCCACCAGGCCTACCCGCGCGCCGGCCCCCGTCGAAAGCCCCACCGCCAGGGTTTCCCTGATCGGCCGCCTGCCGCTCATACCCATCGCCAGCACGCGCATGTACTGTTCGGCGTCGACCTCGCCCGGCAGACGCGTGATCTCACGGCCGTCCGGAGTGAACAGGATCATGGTCGGATAGCCACTGACCCTGAAACGCGATCCCTCCATTTGCGCGCTCGGGCTGTCGCCGTCGATATAAACGGGAATGAAGAAACGCGACCGGTCGATGAAGTCCTGGCGATTGAAGATCGTGGCCTTGACCTGGTTGCATGGAGGACACCAGATCGCGCCCCAATACAGAAACACCGGCTTGTTCTCCGCGCGCGCCGCGGCAAGGGCTGCGTCGACGTCGCCGTTCCGCCAAGCGACGCCAGCGGCACCGCGGGCCGCAGCCACCGGCGCGGGTTGCGCCGCCAGCGCCGGCGGCGGCACGCTCGACGCACCGGGCGCCGCGGCATTCCCCGAGTCGGGTGCTTTCGAGCAGGCCGAAAGGGCCAGCAAGGCCATCAGGGGACCTGCGAGATTCTTGTTAAGCATGATGCGCCTGGATGTCCGCGTTTGCCGAAGCTTCGACATTATGGACCAGGGCGCTCGCGGCCGGAGCGATGGCGCAGGAGCAACGAGCGACAGTCGGCGGGCGGCGCCCGATCGACCGCGGCGGCACCGCGCTCGCGCGTCGCAACCAGCGCTGCGGCCGGGGGAGCGCGCGCCAGCCTCAAGCGAGCAACCGCGACAGCGCCGTTCCCGGACGCTCGAGGTCGGTGACGGCCCCCTGCTCGACGAGGCGGCCTTCGTCCAGAATGAGCACGCGATCGAAGGCACGCGCCAGGTCCGCCCGCCCAAGGGCCCAGACGACCGTGCGCCCCTTGGCCCAGTCGAGCACCGTGCCCAGGATGCGCGTTTCGGTGGCCGGGTCGAGACCCGAAGTGGGTTCGTTGAACACAAGGATGTCGGGGTTCTTCATGATGGCCCGGGCGATGGCCAGTCGTTGTCGTTGCGAATACGAAAGCCGCGCCCCCCCGTTGCCGACTTCGAACTGAAGCCCCAGCCGGATGAGTTCCGCATTCATGCCCACCTCGGCGGCGACCTCGCGCACCAGGGTGTTCACGCGCCCCTGGGCATTGGCATGCTCGATGGCCACCCGGCCGAACAGGATGTTGTCCTGGATCGAGAGCGTCGAGCTGAAATGGTCGGGCTCGAAGAACTCGACGACGTCCTCGCGCTTCGTGTAGCGCCGGCGAAACTCGGCCCGCGCCGCGACGATCTTCTCCTGCATGCCCTCGTCGATCACGCCGAGCCGATGCTGCGCGACGACCAGCCTGAAGGTGAGGGCCAGCAGGCTGGCCCTCTCGTCGTCGCTCGCGGCGCTCAGCGTGCCGTCGGCGATCTTCGCCAGCAGGTTCCGGAATTCCGGCAAGTCGTCCGCGCTGATGAAACTGTATTGGGCGAACAGATCGCTGTCCGGCGCGACGTCCGCGAACAACTCGACCATGAGCCCCGCGACCGTCACGCCCGCCTGGTACAGGTCATCCAGCAGGCCGACTTCACCGAGCAACGCGACGAACTCGGGGTTGCCGGGAAGATTGGCCGGCTGGAACGCCGGGCTGCGCGGAGTGCCGAACAGCAGATTCTCTGCGACGCTGATATTCGAGTGATAGCGTGCCGGATCGAACAGCTCGACGAACGACGCGAGATCTTTGCCCTGGACGCGATCCCGGATGCGCGCGCGCGCGTCGAGGCCCATCGCCGCGATCGAAGGATGAGCCTGCGGGTCCGAGGCGCTCGCGAGGCCGAAACCGATGACTTCCTGCTCCATCTCCACGCGACGCAGCACCGCGAGCGCGGCCTCGGCCAGCTCGCCGGCGTCGGCGACGCCCGCGGCGGCGTAGTCGATCCAGTCCGCGCGGACGTCGTCGGGGCTGTTGCCGGCTGCCAGCGCGTTGCGCACGCGCATCTGCTCGCGCTGCGCCTGCACTTCGTCGTAACTCGGCGGGCGCAGCGGCTGATGCATTAGCCCGTAGTAGAGGTTGCGCGACAGCGTCCCCGAAAAGATATACGCGTTCTGCGTCGCGAACGCCATGCGCCTTCCCGGAACGGCCTGGTGCACGTCGGCGAAATTCGCACTGGCGACGGCCAGGCGCCCGCCGACGGGAAACACGAGGCGCGCCAGCAGGTGGGTGATGTCGTCCTTGCCGCTATGCCCTCCTCCCACCAGGGCCACGTGCTCGCCGGCGGGAATGTTGAACGACACGCGCTCAACCCGGTTGACGCCTCCCTCCTCGGCATAGGTCAGGGCGGTGGCCGCGATCTCGCCCGCGAGCCGATCGACGGTTGCCGGCGGATTCTCCATCAGCTTCGAGTCAATGATGCCCGCGGGCTCGAACTGGGACACGATCTGCTCGTACTTGATCCGCACATCCTCCTTGGTCGAATACCAGGTGAGGAGCTCCTTCCACGGCGCGAGGATGTCCTTGTACGCGGCGAGCACGGCAACCAGCGCGCCGAGCGACAGGCTGCCCTTGATCACCAGGTAGCCGCCGACCGAGTAGAAGAAGAACGGCGTGATCTGGGCCAGGAAATTGTTGAGGAACTTGACGAAGAACTTGCGCTTGAAGACGTCGAAGCGAATCGAGTAGATCTTGCCCAGCCGCTCGCTGATGTCCGCACGCTCCAGATGAAAGGTGTCGTTGCCGCGGATTTCGGCGGCACCCGCCACGGACTCGCCGATCCGGTCGGACAACGCGCGGGCCGTCTGCACCCGCTCCTTCGAGAGCAGGTTGATCTTCTTCTGCAGGCGGGGAATCAGGAAGACCTGCGGCGGGTACAGCGCGACGGCGGCGAGCCCCAGCCAGAAGTCCTGGTTGAAGATGAACAACAGATAGGTGACGAGCAGGCCGCCCTGGAAGACCGGCAGGCTGACCGACTCGCCGATGAAGCCGCCGATCGGATCGGTCTCGGCCACGATCATCGGAATGATCTCGCCGGAGGACATCGTCTTGAACTGCGGCAGCGGAAACCGCAGCACCTGCTCGTAGAGGGCATGGCGCAGCCGGCGCATCGTGCGCTCGCCGATGACGCCGCTGTAGACGTTGAGCCAGTACTTGATCACGCCGTTGAGCGTGATGAGGGCGAGCAGCAGGAACGACAGCGCCATCAGGTAGGACACCTGCGTGACGTCGAAGCCGAGGAAAGTCGATGGTAGGTTCTTGCCGCCGATCGCGCTGTTGACGATGCGCTTCGGAATCTCGAGATTGATGTAGATCAGCGGAAAGCTGATCGCGGTGACGATCAGCAGCAGCACCTGATTGCGCCAGGTGTGCTGGAAGATGTAGCGGAAAAGGGACCGTTCCATGCGTTGCAAAGCCTCCCTCGGGCAAAGAGCAGCCGCTGCTCGCCGAGCGGCGGCACGGGCACACGAGGAGGCCCGGCGATGTTAACATCTGCCGCTCCCGGCGCGGTCCGCCACGGCACGCTCTCCCTGCTCGAGGGACCCGCGGCGGCACTGAATCAGGCAACGGAAACCGGATGAATGGTCCGCTCGCGGCCGGCGTCATCGCAGTGATCCTCAAGGGTTATCCGCGCCTTTCGGAAACCTTCATTGCGCAGGAACTGCACGCCCTCGAGGCGCGCGGGGTCGCCCTGGCGCTGTTCTCGCTGCGCCACCCCACGGACCGGGAGACCCATCCGATCCACGCGGCGATACGCGCGCCGGTCTTCTACCTGCCCGAGTACCTGCATGACGCGCCGGTGCGCGTCTGGCGCGCATGGCGGGTGGCCAAACGTCTTCCCGGGTACCCGGTAGCGCTCGCCGTGTGGTGGCGCGACTTCCGGCGCGACCCGACCCGGTCGCGGATTCGCCGCCTGGGGCAGGCGTTCGTGCTGGCGGCCGAATTGCCGCGCGACGTCGTCCAGCTGCACGCGCACTTCCTGCACACGCCGGCCTCGGTGACGATGTACGCCGCCATCCTGCGCGGCCTGCCCTGGAGCTGTTCGGCCCACGCCAAGGACATCTGGACGACGCCCGATTGGGAGAAGCGCGAAAAGCTCGCCGCCTGCGCCTGGATGACCACGTGCACGGAGGTCAACGCCCGCCATCTGCGCGGTCTCGCCGGCGCGGACCGTGAGGTCGATCTGATCTACCACGGGCTCGACACCCGCCGGTTTGCCCCTGCGCCGGTCGCACATCGCGGAGCCGACGGCACCGATCCCGATCAGCCCGTCGTGATGCTCACGGTGGGCCGGGCCGTCGACAAGAAGGGCTTCGACGATCTGCTGGCCGCGCTGGCGCGAATCCCCAACGGGCGGCACTGGCGGCTCGTCCACATCGGCGGTGGCCCACTGCTGGGCAAGCTCAAGGACACGGCACGAAGCCTCGGCATCGCGGAACGTATCGATTGGCGCGGCCCGCAAGCGCAGGCCGCGGTGCTCGCCGCCTATCGCGCGGCGGACATCTTTGCGCTGCCTTGCCGCATTGCTGCCGACGGCGACCGTGACGGGCTCCCCAATGTCCTGCTGGAGGCGCAGAGCCAGCATCTTGCGTGCGTGTCGACCCGTATTTCCGGCATACCGGAGCTGATCCAGGACGGCGTCACCGGGCTCCTGGTCGAGCCCGGCGCCGTCGCGCCCCTCGCCGATGCGCTGGCCCGACTGATTGCCGATCCCGCGCTGCGCCGACGCCTGGGTGAGGCCGGCTGCGAGCGCGCCACCGGGGCCTTCTCGCTGGATGCCGGTGCCGATCGGCTCGCCGCGAGGTTCGCCGCGCGGGCCGCTACGCCATGAGGGTTGCCTTCTACGCGCCGCTGAAGCCGGCGGATCACCCGGTCCCGTCCGGTGATCGTCAACTCGCGCGAGTGCTGCTGCAGGCACTGCGCGCGGGCGGCCACGAGACCTTCGTCGCCTCGCGCTTTCGCAGCTACGACCGCGCGGGCGATGCAGGCAGGCAGGCACGCCTGCGCGAGGTCGGCGCACGTCTGGCACAGCGCCTTGTCGTGCGCTACCGCGACGCGATCGCTCGCCCCGACGTCTGGTTTACCTATCACGTCTACCACAAGGCTCCCGATTGGCTGGGTCCTGCGGTAAGTCGCGGGCTCGACATTCCTTACGTGATCGCCGAGGCGTCCTCTGCCGCGAAGCGGCGCGACGGGGCCTGGGCGATCGGCTATCAGGGATCGGTGGCGGCGATCGAGGCTGCATCCGCGACGATCTCGTTCAACCCCGTCGACCTCGCCGGGATTCGCCTGGTCCGCGGTGCCGCGAGCGCTGATGCCTTCGTGCCGCCGTTCATCGACCTTGCCGAGTTCACCGGTCCGCCGGGGAAAAGCGTTGCCAACGCGCCCGTCGCCCGCGCGCGCGCGCGGTTGATCACGGTGGCCATGATGCGCCCGGGCGCCAAGCTCGCCTCCTACCGTTTGCTGGCCGCAGCGCTGGCGCGGATTCGGTCCATCGACTGGGAACTGGTGGTCGTGGGCGATGGACCCGCGCGCACGGAGGTCGAGGCGGCGTTCGCGGCGTTCCCTGCAGCGCAGGTGAGATTTGTCGGATTGCAGACGGCCTCCAGCGTGGCCGCATGGTTGCGCGCCAGCGACGTCTATGTCTGGCCCGCGATCGACGAGGCCTTCGGGATGGCCTTCATCGAAGCGCAGGCGAGCGGCGTGCCGGTCGTCGCCGGAGATGGCGGCGGTGTCCGCGCCGTGGTGTGCTCGGGCCGCACGGGCCTGCTGGTCCCGGTGGGCGACGCCGAGGCCTTTGCCGACCGCGACATGGCAGCTGTTGACCGACACCGGATTGCGGCGGCAGATGGCCGAGGCCGCGCCGGTGTACGCACGCGCGGAACACGACCTGCCGGTGGCCGCCGCAAGGATCGATGCGGTGCTGCGCGGCGTCACGGATCAGGGTGCCTGGCGCACCGGCATCGGCGCCATTCCTGCCTCGGCGCGATGATCGTAGCTTTCGTCCGTCACGGCAGCACGGCGTGGAACGAGCAGCGCCGCATGCAGGGCCGGCGCGACATACCGTTGAGCGAGTCGGGTCGAGCCGAGGTGCGCACCTGGCGCCTGCCGGCCGACCTGGCGTTCCCCGTCGCTGGCGCGGTGCAGTGGCATTCGAGCCCGCTGCGACGGGCGGTCGAGACCGCGCAGATCCTGTCCGGCGCGCCGCCGCGCGACGAGCCCGCGCTGACCGAGATGGACTGGGGTGAATGGGAAGGGTACGGACTGGACGAGCTGCGCCAACGCTTCGGCGACGCGTTTGCGAGGAACGAGGCCGCCGGACTGGATTTCCGGCCGCCCGGGGGCGAGAGCCCGCGCGAGGTGCGTGACCGGGTCGTGCGCTGGCTCGGGGAAGTTGCCGCGCTCGGTGAGCCCGTGGTTGCCGTCACGCACAAGGGCGTGCTGCGGGCCGTGCTTGCCGCCGCGACCGGCTGGGACATGATGGGCAAACCGCCGGTCCGGTTGCAGAACGGCGCGCTGCACCGGTTCGCCGTCGACGCCCAAGGGCGAATTGCCGTCCGCGAATGCAACGTGCCGCTCGTCGGCCCTCCCGCCGCCGACGCGACGTAAGGTGCACTACCCGGGCGACGACTCACTTTACCGTCCGCAGCAATTTCCTAGCGATTTCGCCGGCGAAAGGCAACCCCGATGGCCCAGACACTGACGATTCCCCGGATGAGCGGCCTTGGTCGGTCCCTGCGTCGGGCGGAGCTTCCCGCCCGGATCGCAGTGCGTGTGCGCGCGCAGGAGGAGGCGAGCGAGATCCTGGTGGGCTGGGTCCAGCTGGCGGTCGTCCTGGGGTTTTCCATGGTCTACCTGGCGGCCCCGAAAACCTTCACCGAAGCCGCTCCGTTCCGGCCGGTGCCCTGGGTGCTCGCCGCGTATCTCGCATTCACGCTGGTGCGCCTCATGCTCGCCCACCGCCATCGCCTGCCCGAATGGCTGCGTTACCTGTCCATCGGCATCGACATGACGCTGCTCGTCGGCATGATCTGGAGCTTTCACCTGCAATACCAGCAGCCACCGTCGTTCTACCTCAAGGCGCCCACACTCCTCTACGTGTTCATCTTCATCGCGCTGCGCACGCTCAATTTCGACGCCCGCAAGGTCGTGACCGCAGGCCTCATCGCCGCGGTCGGCTGGATCGTGCTCGTCTTCTACGTGATCACGATCGACCCGCGCGACAGCATGATCACGCGCGACTACGTGCATTACATGACCTCGAACAGTGTGCTGATCGGCGCCGAGGTCGACAAGGTGATCTCGATCCTCGTCGTGACGGCCATCCTCGGCTTCGCCATCATGCGCAACCGGCGCCTGCTCACCTACGCCGTCACCGAGAGCGCGAGCAACCAGGACCTCGCGCGCTTCGTGCCGGCGGAGGTCGCCAACCTCATCAAGACCTCCGCCGACGGCGTAGAGGTCGGGTCGGGCGAGCTGCGCGAGGCCACCGTGCTCTTTCTCGATCTCGAAGGCTTCACGACGCTGTCGGAGCGCCTTGCGCCGCAGGACCTCGTGCGCACGCTCAATGCGTTCTACGCGGCGGCCGCGGAGCCCATCATGCGGCACGACGGCGTCATCACGCAATTCCAGGGTGACGCCATTCTCGCCACGTTCAACGCGCCGCGGCTCAATGCGGACCACGCCGCGAATGCGATCCAGGCGGCCCTCGACATCCAGGCGCTGTTGCAGGAGCGCACGTTCGGCGAGGGGCTTGCGCTGCGGGCGCGCATCGGCATCAACACGGGCGTCGTCATCCACGGGCTCATCGGCACCCCGGACCGGCTCGGCTACACGGTGATCGGCGACGAGGTCAACATCGCCGCCCGGCTGGAGGCGCTGAACAAGACCTACGCCACCTCGATCATCGCCTCCGAGTCGACCCGGGACCACGCCGGGCCGCAGCGATTTGCGTTCGCTTTGCTGGATGAAGCGCTTGTCCGGGGGCGGACGACACCGACGCGTGTCTACAAGGTCGATCGGGTCGCGGCTCCGTAACCCTTCACGCGCAGCTCCTCGAGCAGACGGGCCACGTTGGCGCGCGCGATCGACTCGTAGCGGTCGCGGAAATACTCCGTCTGGAAGAAATGGGGCCGCTGCTGCAGGGCGTTGAGGAAGATGACCTGACCT
Source organism: uncultured beta proteobacterium (assembly GCA_963823215.1). GTDB lineage: Bacteria > Pseudomonadota > Gammaproteobacteria > Burkholderiales > Casimicrobiaceae > CAIWHR01. The sequence goes on along the minus strand of CAWGKT010000001.1, from coordinate 99,339 downwards.
GTGTGGTACTTGGCGTCAGACTGGTTGGACGATTCCTCGCGAAGCAATGCGCCATTGCGGATGAACTCCTCCCACGGCGCGCCAAACCCGGAAAGGTCGATATCGACGAGGAAACACCGGTCGCTGCCGCGCGCCGTCCTCGCATGGCGGGTCGCCAGAATGTGACCGCACACGCGATGTCGAAACACGAATGACGCCCCGGCGGACACGCCGAGAAACAGCTCGGCGCTGCGCCATTCGTTGGTCGTGACACCGGTGTCGTACACGGCGTCGTGAAACCACAACCCGAATTCCACGGCGTCGCGATCGATGAGCAGCGGCGCCACCTCGTCGGCCAGGCGCAGGCATTCCTGGATGTGACCGAGGTTGTGGTAGCGCCGGTAGGGCGCGGTGTACCGGCGGCGAAGGTCAGCATAGACCGTGGCACCATCCGGCGATGGCGGCGAGCCCACGCGACGGCGCCACAGGTCCGTGAAACGGCGTTCGCCGACGTCGACGGCGATTATCGTTTGCGTATCCATGACGGTGTGATCGCAGCACAGGCCCGCGCAGATCTGGCGAGGATTCATGCAGGCGCGCCGCCGCGCGTGGGTTCCTTCGCATCCCGCAACTGCTGCTTCAGCGTCTCCACTTCGCGCAATGCGGCAGCGAGGCGCGCATTGCCCGCATTGACGCGGCCGCTGAGGTCGCGCATCACATGCAGCGCGCAACCGGGATTGTCGGTCAACAGGCGCAGGAAGACATCACCCGCGATGCGCAGCGCCCGCACCTTCCCTTTTGCCCGGACGGTGGTCCCGCGCGGCGCGTTCGCTATGACGCCCATCTCGCCGATCAGCGAGTTGCTGCCCAGCACGCCGATGACGAACTCGCCCGCGGGCGTCTTGCCGATGATCTCCACCTCTCCTTCGATGATGACGTACGCGCTGTCGGCCGGATCGCCCAATCGCATCAGGTCCTCGCCGGCCGCGAACCGCAACGCGCGGCTGGTGAACGCCAGAAGCTTGAGCTTCGCCGGATCGAGCCCTCCGAAGAAGGGCACCTTCCGCAGCATTTCCGCTTCCTGAAATACATCCACTCGCAGCCTCCGTGGCCAGGCCGACCGACATTTCGGCAACAGAATACGACATCGCCCGACAGGAGGAAAGGAGACGGACCGGGCCGCCCCTCGCGACTGCTATGCTTTGTGGCGCGAGGATCCGCGCCGCTCGCCGGGCGCGACCGGCGGTCTGCCCCGGCAGACGCGCGCCGGCGGCGGTCCGCCGGCGCGCATAGAGGACGCCGCTTGACCATCCTCGCGGCAAGGAGATGGCATTGACGACCGCAACGGACGAGTTCTACCGCGACATCATCGAAGGGCTGGCCATCTATACCGGCAGCGCCTTGCAGCGCGATGTCCTGGCGACGATCTCGCGCTACGACGAGCCGGACATCGGCGCTGCGCTCAACAAGAACCAGATCGCCAGCAAGATGTGGCTCGCCGAATCGTTGCTCGGCGCCATCGGGTCCGATCTTCCCAACGTCACGATTCTCGGCGGCTGGTTCGGCGTGCTGGGCGCGGTGCTGCTGCACGACCTGCGCTTCAAGATCGGCAAGGTGGTCAGCATCGACATCGATCCGCGTTGCGCCGCGATCGCCGAGGCGCTCAACGCGACCCATGTGCGCGCCGGCCGCTTCGCGGCCAGGACGGCCGACATGCTGGAAGTGGACTATGCGCACCCCGAGGCCGGCCGGCCGGACGCATCGCCTGACGATCTCGTCATCAACACGAGCTGCGAACATCTCGCGGCGTTCGATCGCTGGTACGAGCGCATTCCGCCGGGCAAACGTCTGGTGCTCCAGTCGAACGACTATTTCGCGTGCGCCCAGCACGTCAACTGCGTTCCCGATCTCGCGGCTTTCCAGGCGCAGGCGCCCATGCGCGATGTGCTCTTTGCCGGCGAGCGCAGGATGCGGCGCTACGTCCGCTTCATGCTGATCGGACGGAAATAGGTGGCTCCGAGGCCTGGAGTTTGTTCAAAGCCAGTAACAACGATCGCACGATTGCGATCGTCCCCGCAAGGCGGGGATGACAACCGGAAGAATCGCCTTGTCACGCACTCAGGCACGACTCGGAAATGCCGAACACCGCATCGACGTCGAGCCACTTCGCAGCGCCATGATCGAGCGTGCGCGCGAAGAGGTCGGCCAGAAATTGCCATGCGGGCGCGTCGAGATCGAGGTGATGGGTGAGTATTCCGGTCGGTTCCGCGGCGTCGTCAGCGCCTGCGCGCCGCGACTCGAGGTGCAGGACCAGCCGATCGATCGCGGCTTCGACGCCGATGAAAGCGCGGTTGCGCCGCCACGCGATCAGATCGACGTGCGTATTGCACTGCACCAGGCCGGGAACCGGATGCACTCCGGCGCGCGGCCCGAAGGTGGACAAGCCGGCAAATGCCGGCTTCGGGCAATCGTGCGACCACGAGCGGGTCGATGCGATTCCAGGGCGGGACCAGCACGGGGCGGAAACGCGGGCCGAAACTCGACGCGAGGCTGGCGCGACCTGAGGCAAGCTCGGCGATGCGTCTGGCTCACCGGTCGCTGATTCCCCAGCTCCCAGTTGCGCGCGCCCGGCGGCGCATGGTTGCGATGCGCATAGCCGTGCTGGACGACCGTCGCGAATCGGGCCTGCGCCACCGCCTCGACGAGGCCCGGCTCCACCAGCGCCGGGATGACGGCCAGCGCGACGGGAACCTCGGTGTCCTGCGCGATTACCAGCAGTCGTTCGAGCGCAGGCGAATGGCGGCACGCGTCGTCGTCGCGGCACCAGAGGTCCGCGCACCGGCCGTCGGCCCGCCACGCGTCCAGCTCGGCGTCGAGGCGCTGCCAGGCGCTCAACCCGTCTTCCCGTCCCCGGTCCCGGCCCCGCGTCGCGACGAGATCGGCCACGATGGAGGCGCTCCGCGTCGCTCCCTCGCTGTCGAAATCCCACCTGCCCCAGTGCTCGCGGGTGCCGGCCGCATCGACGGCCGCCGCCAGGATCGCGGGCGTGCTGGTCCGGTCGTCCACGACGACCGCAAGCCCGAAATCGCGCAGGCGCTCGCCGCGCGCGCGCTGCTCGGTTTCCCCGCTGCCGGTAAAGGGCGCGACCACCGGTCGCGCACCGCTGGTGACGACATCCATGACGGTGTTGTAACCGCCCTGCGACACGGAGACGAACGCCTGCCGCAGCAGCGCCGGGAAATCGACGCGCGACCGCTCGACCACGGCAGCGGGACCGGCCTCGCCGCAGCAGTCGGCGCATCCCTTCGTCCGGAATGTTGGGTCCGGCCAGCACCCGCCACGTCAGATGGCCGAAGCGCGATTCCTTCTGCGCCGCGAGCGCCATGGCGAGGTGCTCGATCCCGACCGCGCCGCCCCCCGCCGACACCACCACTTCAGGCCGGGGACCGCCCGCGCCGACGGCGAGCCGCTCCCCCGGAGTCAGCACGAAACCCGTGTAGTGCACCGGCGGCCCGAGCTCGGGCATGAGCGGAAACGTTTCCTCGAAGCGGGCGAAACGGGGATCGCCGTGCACCAGGATGGCGTCGAACCAGGTCTTCGCCCAGCCGAGCATCTCGCGCTCGCGCTCCGGTTTCTGCTGGATCTGCAGGATGTCGCGCACCGAGCCCACGACCACGGGCCGCGGGCGCGTCGCGTCGATGCGCTCCAGCAGCGGCACGAGCTCGAAGCGCAGCGAACGCCGGCCGAACGGGAATGTTTCGAAGATGACCGCGTCGGGCGCCACCGCATCGTACGTCGCCAGCAGCAGATCCCGCCGCGCCAGCCGGTACGCGTCGTCGATGGGAACGTAATCGCCGTCACGCAGAGGCATGAAGCTCGCATCCGAGACCCGGATCGGCGGCAATTGCACGATGCGCACCCCGCGCGGCATGCGCCCGCCGATCGGCATGCCGCCGCTCACGAGGTGCACGTCGGATCCCGCGTCGGCCAGCGCCTCGGCGATGAGGCGGGCGCGCATCAGATGGCCGATGCCCAGCAGATGCTGGACGTAAATCATGACGACTGGCATGGACATGCGCCGAAAGGCGGTTCGAGGAAGTGATGCCGGGCGCGCGACATCCGTGCCCGTGTCGCGAGCGGTTGCCGGTCAGATCCCGGCGACCTTCGCTTTAATCAAAGTGGCTTCGCCGACATGCATCGCCACGAGATCGGTGATGACGTCAAGACCGCCCAGCATTTGTTCGGCGCCGCAGGCGGAAGGCAGCTGCTGCTGCGGGAGCGCGCGCAATGCGGCGGCCATGACGGCCGGATCGTGCTCGCCGCGCGGGTCGAGCGTGCGGACCAGCCCCCGTTCGTCGGCACGCAGCGCGCGCAGCAGCTGTTCCTGCCGTGGCTGTGGTCCGCGGGACGAGAATCGCCCGCTTGTCCAGCGAAAGGATTTCGCAGAAGGTGTTGTAACCGGCCATGGCCACCACGCCGACGGCACGTTCCATCAGCAGCTCGACGTGGGCGTCGAACGTCACGACCGCGATGTGGGGCAGGCGCTTGGCGCGCTCCCGGAACTGGCGCTGCATGGCCGGCGGCATGAACGGGCCGAGCACCAGCACCGCCGCCAGCGGGATTCCGGCATCGTGCTCGTAGGCGCGCAACACCCAGTCGACGACCGACATCCCGTCATCGCCGCCGCCCACGGTCACCAGCACATACGGTTGCTCGCCGACCGGAACGGCGTCCGCTTCGGTGAGTTGCGGCACCGCGCGCCGCAGGTATCCCGTGTAGATGAGCTTCTTGCGCACCGCCAGCGGACAGGCGACGCCCTCGAGCGGGTCCGCGAAATCCTCGAGGCCGTAGACCCAGATTTCGTCGTAGACATGCTCCAGCGCGGGAAGCACCTGCTTGCGCTTCCACTCCTTCAGCAGGAGCTTGGGTTCGTCCATGATGTCGCGCAGGCCCAGCACGAGCGTGGTCCCCTGCGCCTTCAGCATCTGCAGCGTCGGCACGACCTCGCCCTTGAGGCCGAGCGGCTCCTTGTCCACCAGGAAGAGATCCGGGCGAAAGCTCAACGCCGTCTGCCGGATGATGGCGGCGCGCATTTCCATCGTCTGCTCGAGGTCGATGTGCAGGCCGAGCGACTGGTATTCGCCGTCGGAGAGCTTGATCACGCCGGGAATGCGCACGAAATCGACCCGCGAACGGAAGTCGAAGCTGCCGATGATGGGCGACCCGGACAGGATCAGCACCGACACGCCCTTGAACCGGTCGACCAGCGCGTGCGCGATCGCCCGACAGCGACGCAGGTGGCCGAGGCCAAAGCTGTCGTGGCTGTAGATCAGGATCCGTGCGTCGTTGAGTCGTTCCACCCCACCCCCTGCCCCTTGCCACGCACTATAGCCATCCGCGAAACCCTTGGCTACGCCGCGCATCTTGCCACATTTCCGCCAGCTGGCGGCCTCCCGTCCGAGGCCCGGTCGCTGAACTTTATCCGCACGGGTTGCTCGGAGAGGCAGTGAATACGCAATACTCCTTAATACCGAACGCTATGCCCAGATTCTACGGCCGCAAGAAAAACCCCGCGTGATTGCTCACGCGGGGCAAGATTGGGACCAGCTCACGCGGTCGGCTATGGAGTGCCGTAGATCTCCGCGGAGTCGAGCGCGTCGTCGGCGTCGGCATCAGTGTCGGCACCGCCCGTGACCAGGATGCCGGTGATGTTGCCGGCAGCATCCCTGAGCGGGGTTGCCGTGTGTCCTGCGCGTGGCGTCCACATGTCCGCCATTGCCGCAATCGGCGGCGTGTACGCATCGGCGTCCTTCTTCGCATTGCCACTGAAGCTGCCGCCGACCGCGAGTGCCCGGCCGTTCGGCAGTTCGGACAGCGTCAGATCGCGACGGGCCGGCAAGAGGACGCCCAAGGTCCCCGAAACCGCCCACGTGCCGGTTGCCGAATCGTAGAGCTCCGCACTCGCGAGGTCGGTGCTGCCGTTCGCGCCACCGACCACCAGTGTCTTGCCCGCGTTCGGCGCTCCCAGGGCAACCGCGGCGTGCGAGTAGCGTGCCGCGATGCCGCTCGTCGACGCCGTGCAGACATTCGCGTCGCATAGCTGGTAGGTGGCCAGCGTGACGTAGTTGCTTCCCGACTTCCTACGGCCACCGACCACCAGCACCTTGCCCGCGTTCGGACCACTCGTAAGCAGCGTCGCCGTGTGGCGTTCCCGCGCCGTGTCCATCGTCGGGCCGTTGCTGAAGCTGCCCGCAGCCGCTGGGTCGTACACGAGCGTGGAGCTCAACGTGCTGCTTGAGTTGCCCTCACCGCCAATGACCAGCACCCGGCCGTCGGGCAGCCGCGTCGCCGTGTGCCAGGTGCGGTTCGACGACATCGAAGTCGAGAGCTGTGACCACGTCTTGGGTGTCGGATCGAACCTCTGCACCTTGGCGTTGCCGCCACCAATCACGACGACCTTGCCGTCCAGGAGCAGCGTAGCGGTATGACCGGCAGCCTTGGTCAGCATGCTTCCCGTCGCGACGAACGTGCGCGTGGCCGGGTTGTACAGCTCCGCCGTGAGCTGGGCCGTCTCGGTGCGATCGAAGCCACCCGCGATCAGCACCTGACCTGCGAGCGGTTGTCCCGATTCGAAGCGCGTCGCCGTGTGCTGGAAGCGCTTCTTGGTCATTGGCGCCGTGATCTTCGTCCACACGTTCGGGAGGTCCGCGGAGGCGATGGTGACGACGCGCACAACGTCGGGCGCCGGCATCGTAGTTCGCGTTGCCGATCTGGCTTGCGGTGATCGTGCAGGTACCCGCGGCGATGAGGGTCAGCGTGCTTCCGGCCACCGTGCAATTCGCGGGCAGAGAGGCCACCAACGACACTTACCGGCAGCCCCGACGACGCCGAGGCGGACAGCGTGACGCGACGTTCCTGCCACCTGGTTGCCCGGGCCAGCGAACGTTATGGTCTGTAGACGCCTTGCCAATGAGACGACTGTGCAGCACCGTGGCGCCGTCTGATGGACGTAGTTGCCACCGCCCGTGAGTCGCCGCAGCGTCACGCGTAGTCGGCGTAGGTTCACGCCGACGGTCGTGCTCGCGCCTTGCTGATCGGGCTCGCCGCGTCGTAGCAGTGTAATGCCCAGCAGGTGGCGACGTTGCGCTGATCGTGACGCGCCCGGTTTCGGCCGAGTCGTGCCGCCGTCGTGAAACGCCAGCGGATCGAGCTGAACGTGACCGGACCCGTCGCCACCGATCGCCGCGACCGTGAACGTCCCCGTGCCGCCGGCCACGATGTGGGGGAATCGACGGGAAGTTGATCGTCTGGCCGGCCCGCGCCACCGTGAACGACCGCGGAACATCGGGAGCCGCGTTGTAAAGGGTGTCGCCGGCCTGCGATGCCGTAATCGTGCAGTCACCGGCGCTCGTGATGTGGACCATGCTGCCGGTAATCGTGCAATTACCCGCGGCCCCAAACGTGACCGGCAGATTGCTCGACGAACTTGCACTGACCAAGAAGTCCGCATCGCCATACGTCTTCGCGGCTAGCGGGCCAAACGAAATGGTCTGATCGCCCATGATGGCGACGGGTCTGCAGCACGTCCACGATACCGAACGTGGTGGTCCCGCCTGCAGTAATGAGCAACGTGCAGGTTCCCGGTCCTACGGCGGTCAGCGTGTACTCGTTGTTCGTCGTGGGAAAAGACAGCGTGCAAACGGTGGCAGGGGTCTCTGGCGACAGCGCTACCGTGACCGTCTGGCCGGAATCGCTCGACACCGTGAATGTGGTCGTCCCCGGCACCGTGAGGGAAAGCGGGAGACCGCCGCCACCGTAGGTGAGACTCTGTGGTAGGAGCGTCAAGCCCAGCGTCGCCGTCGCACCTCCATAGGGCACGTTCGGGGTCGCCGGTGTATTGCCGGCGTATTTCGCCGTGATGGCATAGGTGCCGTCCCGAAGCCCGGTCGGAGGCAGCACGGAGCGCCCGAGGTAGTCGGTGTTCACGAAGAGGGTCGCGGAGCCAACCGTCCCGCCCGTTCCCACCACGTCGTACCTGACCGCCTCCTGCATCAGCGGTTGTCCGGGGAGAGCGCCAATCGACGGCGCGTTCAACGTCGTCCCGACTCCCGTGCTGAATGGCGTCAGGGTCGTCGTCGCGGGGCCGACTTGCAAGTTCGTCGGACCGGTGATAGAGGAAGCCGCCAAGGTGTCGTCACCGGCAAAGGACGCGGTGATCGGGTAGCTTCCGGGGACCAGCGTCACCGGCACATTGACGGTGACATTCCCGCTCGAATCCGTCGTTCCGACGCGTGCCGCGCTACCGATCGCAACGCGCACCGTCTTGTTCGCAGCCAAGCTCGCGGGACCGAGCACCGCAGTGACCGCTACGCTGTCGCCGAAGTTGCGCCGCAGCCGGCGGACTGCCGGAGGAACGCGAGCGTCGAATTCGGCGGCGTGCCGCTATTGAGCGTGTAGTACTGTCCACGATTGTCGTCGAGCGTGACGAGCCCGGTGCCGCTCGCGGCCTGGACGACGTATTTGATGGGATCGGAGGGCAGCGAGGCAAGCTGACCCATCCACACGCGCGAATCCTCGTCCGAGCAAATGAGCGGGAGCGGCGCGTCGGGCGCGGCGCGCACACACTGAACGAGATCCTGCGGGAGCGATGTCCATGCGTTCGAGGCCGTCGGCCGTGTAGGTGATCCATACCTGATAGATCGCCGCGGTGGGATCGCCGACGACCTGCGCCGTGAACACGACGGGGCCGCCGCCTCCGGGCTGCGCAGCATCGACGCTGACGATGGTCGGCGCGTCCGAGTTCGATGCCGCGGTCCTGTTCCCGCTGTAGTACAGGCGAAGATTCAGGCTGCTGTACTGGCGACGCGTGCTGGTGCCCGACGCGATGTTGTCGGCCTTGTGCTGCGCCGGCGTGACGAGCAGGCTAGTGACGCGGCCGGTTCCGCGCCGAGCGCGCCAAAGTAGTTGACGGTCGCAAGCCGCATCGGGTAGAGGACCGGCGAAACCAACGGTACGTGTACGCCGCGCAAGCTCCGTCGTCGGGGCACCGGTGAGAGGGGTGACCCCAGGATATCCGTGTAGTTGCCACCACGGAATCCGACGCCGCGCAGGACGGTCGCCGTCCGTCGGCGTCACGTTGATCACTGCCAGCGGCAGTGCCGGCTCGGCTGGATTCGAGACTACGCCATCGGGCCCGACGCTCAGCCAGTGACGCAGCTACGGTGCCACCCTGAATGTTGGTGAGGGGCGGGGGGGTGTGCAGGGTCAGCGCCGGTGACATCGGAATGGTCCCAGATCTTCAATCCCAAACCGGGCACGGGCGTCTGCGCACCGGCCCCGCGGTCCAGAGGGAACTGCCGTCGGCGTAAACGCGCCGGTGGTGCTGCTGCCGACGAATCCCCGATTCGGCATGTTCACGCCGAGCATCGGCAGGCCGAACAGCGTCGCTTCCAGAAATGCTTTCTGGTGGATGCCGCGCATGTCGGGCGTGGCCGCGAGATAGGCCTGCTTGGCCTTGACCAGCGCCTCGCCCACATAGATTGGCGCAGGAGACGTGCCGGCGCGAAGCTCGCGCGCAACGTTGAGGTACAACCGCTCGCTGTACTCGATGAAGTCGGTGTCGCCGTACTGGTAGCCCGTGCCCGCGAGGAGCGTCGCCCCCTTCCGGGCGAACGCCTGCGTCCAGTCGACGGGCTGCGCGCCAAGCGCGAGTGCGGCGTCGGTGTCGACGATGTTGTAGCCGGCGTGGCAGCCGGCGCTCATCACGAGCGAGTTGGTGAAGTGGCCGGTCGGCGAGGCCAGGAGATCGGTGGTGAGCATGCTGGTCGTGAAGTCGGCCGCGAGCGCGCTGTTGGCGCTGAAGTGTCCGGCGAGGAAGATCACGTCGTGGCGAGTGGCGTCAAGCAGCTTGGTTCTGAGGTCGGTTGCCGTCCAGGGGCCCCCTGCGGCGTACGAGTTTGTATTCTGCGGCGAGATATCGTTGGGAGTGATCAGGCTTTCACGGTTGCTAATGCCGGCACTATGGAATTCGGTCTGCACTCGCCCCCGCGACATCAGCGAGGAAGTCGTAGCCGGTCACGAGCGACGAGCTGGGCGTCATGACTGGGTTGGCAGTGAACGCGTCGATCATCCCGGCGATCTCGTCGGGCAACTCGACGAGGCGACCGACGGCAAGGTCGGGAATCGGGAGATTGCTCGTCCGCAGTGAAATCTGCGTTTTGGACCCGTAGGCGTCCTGGCTGAGCACGTAATCGCGGCGCAGGCTCGCCTCGGAGGCCGAGGTGGCGAGCACCGGCGGCACGAAGCCCGACTCCTGCCCTAGCAGACTCTCGTCGGGATAGCGGAAGAACGGAATGACTGCGTCGCTGCCGGCGATGACGACATACCGCAGTCCGGAGTTGTTCGGGCGATAGGAATCGACGATCGCCTTGATCTCCTCGGCGAGCAGGTTCTTCGCGTACGGACAGCTCTTGTTGCGTCGGCTTGGTCCGCTGAGCCATCTGACGCGATCGTCATCATTGAGTCGGCGACGTCGGCGACGTCGTCTACCGCTCCAGCAGCGGCCTTCAAAGCGGCCGTCAAGGCAGTGAGCTTGGCGCGCAGCGTTGTTCCACTACCCGGCACGGCCGTTCGGCATCGAGCGCGAGCATGGTCGAATCGGTGAGGATCACCGTCGTAAGCCCGGAGACCTCTTGGCGTCCAGCCGTTCACGTTCGACGGAACCGTGGTAACGCGGCTACACGCCGCGTCCCCGGTCGTCGCCACACCCAGCGTGAACTGACCGGTCGCCGAGAAGGCCGCGCCGCGGCCGCCGACGCGTATGTAGAAGTACCCGGTGTTGTTCCAGGTGTTCACGACGACCGACTCGTCGACGGTGCCGGGCGTGGCCGACACGCCGATGATGCTGCGCGTCTGCGCGCTGGAGAACGCCTGGGCGATTTCCGTGGGACTGAACACCGACGGCGAGAACACCGACGGCGAGAACACGCGACGGGCTGAACACCGACGGCGAGAACACGCGCGGGCTGAACACCGACGGCGAGAACACGCGCGGGCTGAACACCGACGGCGAGAACACGCTCGGGCTGAACACCGACGGCGAGAACACGCTCGGGCTGAACACCGACGGCGAGCCCTGGACCTGGCTGAACACCGACGGGGCGTACGCGTCCGGGCTGAACACCGACGGCGAGAACACCGACGGCGAGAACACCGACGGCGAAAACACCGACGGCGCGTATTCGGCGCTCATCTTGGTCAGCGCGGCAGTATCGGCCGGCAGAGCCGCGCTGAATGCGGCGCCGATGTCCTTGAACACGGCGAGGTCGTAGTCCGCCGGCAGGCCGGTCAAGCCAACACGGAGCTGCTGGCCCGGCTTGACGTTGACCTTGTACCACCGCGCCTTGCCCGGTGAATCGATGTAGTCGCCAACGGGCGGCGAACTGCTGATGTCCAGCGCCTTCGGCCAGAAGTCGTTGTCCGCTGAGCTGGGGATGCACGCCGACTTCGCGGTTGCTTGCGGCGTTGCTACTTGTACTGCGACCAGTTGTCCCGAGTTGATGGTGGCGATGGGCGGCGTGATGAAGTAGCCGGACGCATCGGTCGACACCGTTATGGGCGAGGGCGTGGTGCTGATCGGAGTGCTGTCGGGCACGCCGCTGGTGCAGGCAAAGACCTGCAGCGTCAGCGATTGGCTCTGCGCTCCGTCCACCCGGCCGAGCAGCGTGGCGCTGTTCCCGGTGGCCGCAACCACACGGATCAGGCTGGGCGCTGCCAGCTGGGAAACCGACCCCACAAGCCGGGAAGGACGGCTGACCGCGTCGAAATAAAATCGCAGACCGGTCGCGCTGGCGTGCCCACCGCAGAAGGTGCCGGTGCCGGTGGTTCCAATCCGCGTCGAGACTTTGACCGATAGGACGTCAGCAGCGCCGAAGGTCAACGCGCCCAAGGAGACGACGATGTTCTTCGCCTGGTCAGGGTTCCGTGTCACCCCCGTGACGCAGCTGGTCTGGCCGGAGCCAATGAGCGTGCCGTTCTTGGACACCTCCGCGCGCAAGTCGAATTGCGTGCCTTGATCATCGCTGTTCTTCAATCCGACGTAGGCGCTGAGATTGCCGATGGTCCCGGCGACGACGGCTGGCGCCGCCGTCCAGGTCCCGATCTCCTTCCACGGGTTGCCACCGCTGAACGCCACACCCGCCGAATCCTTGAACTTTGGAGCTGCGGCGGTTGGAGCGCTCGTGTCGAGGAATAGAGCCGGCGGGTTGCTACCGGACCCATGCAGGAAGATGGTGGGGTTTGTCTGGGCCGTCGCCTGGCCCGGTGACACCGCGATGCCGACGACGGCGATTGCGCCGAGCACCGCCACCCGCGCGGCGTTATTGAATAGCCGTGTCCTGGCGCGTTCGCTCATTGCAGCCTCCCGTATCGAAGCACTTTGATAGCACGTAATTACGCGATTTGCAACGGGAATACGAACGATTTCTGTTCGCTAAATCGTGGGCCGGCCCTGACGTTGGCCCTCCCCGACCCACTCGCAGAGCACGAGGGCGCGGTCGACTGCCGCGTCGAGGTCGAGCGTACGCCCTCGCGCGCGGCACGCCTGCCGTTCCTCATCGGACAGCGCCCCCATCGCCGGAGCGAGCTGCTGCCCGATTTCCTGCTCGAGCGACGGGGCGCGGGGCGCGCCGATCGCCTCGCGAAACGCATCAGCGGCGCCGATCAACTCGAGCGCCGGTCGCGCGTCCCCGCCCAGCGCGACGAGTATGCCAATGTCCTCGAGCAGGTGGGCAAGCGCCCACCGGTCGTCGTAGGCGCGGTAGGCGCGGAGGCTGTCGGCATAGTGCCGGCGGGCCGTCTCGTAGTCGCCAAGGCCCCGCGTCGCGTTGCCGAGGTTGTTGTGGCAGATGGCGACCATCCAGGCGTCGCCGACCTCGCGGCAGAGGCAGCATCGACTTCTGGAACCACTCGCGTGCCTCCAGGTAGTGCTTCTGCAGAAAGGCGATCATCCCGAGATTGTTCATCGAGATGCCGATCGCCCAGCGGTCGCCGATCTCGGTGCGCAGCGCGAGCGCGCGCTCGTGGAAGGCGCGCGAGGCGTCGTAGTCGCCGCGGTACTCGGCGATGACGCCGAGATTCGACAGCAGGCTGCCCATGCTCGCCTTGTCTCCCATCCTCTCGCGGATCTCCAGACTCGCCTCGTAATTCTCGACCGCCTTCGCGTAATCGCCGCGTTGCGCCGCGACGGTGCCGACGAGATGCAGCACCCTTCCGACGCCGCTTTCCTCGCCCAGCGACCGGAAGCCGCGCGTGGCGCGATCGAGGCGCTCGAACGCCTCGTCGTAGCGCCCCTGCTTGCGCGCCACCTCGGCGAGCGCCGTGTCACACGAGGCCCGCGAGTGGTCGTCGCCGAGACTCTCGGCGAGCGCGAGCGCCTCGCTGTCGACCTGCTCGGCGCGATGCCAGTTGCCGACGAGCTCGAGCACCTTGCCGAGCTTGAGTAGCACGTCGACCCGGGGACCCTGCTCGACCAGCGCCGCCAGCCGCTCGAAATAGTCGATCGCCGCCGCGTTCGCGTAGGACGCCTGGGCTGCGTCTCCGGCGCGACCCAGGTACTCGCGCTTCTTCGGCAGATTCGCGCTGTGCCAGTAGTGGTGGGCGAGCAGGTCGAGGTGGCGCTCGATCGCATCGGCCTCGGTCTGCCTCGATGTACCCGCCGACGCGTTCGTGCAGCATCGACCGGAAGGCGAACGGCATGCTCTCGTACGCCACCTCCTGGGTGACGACGTGCTTGAAGAGGTACGTCTGCAGGGCTTCCTGGTCGACGTTGACGAGATCGCTCGTGCCGAGCGTGCGCAGCTGCTCCCTGACCTGCTCGAAGGCGCCGAGCTCGGGGTAGACGCCCGGCAGCATCGGCCCGCGAAACACGCGTCCGAGCACACTCGCCACCTTGAGCGTGCGCCGCGGCGCCTCGCCGAGCTTGTCGATGCGGCTCAGGATCAGGCTGTGCAGGCTTTCCGGAAGCTCGAGCTTCTTCAACGCCGCCTCGTCCTGCGGGTTGACCCCCTGGCTGCGGATGAAGTTGAGCAGCTCCTCTATGTAGAACGGGTTCCCTTGCGCCCGCGCGGTGATGAGGTCGACAAGTGCCGCAGGGGCGTCGGCGTCGGCCCCCAGCATCTGCCCGAGCTTCGAGCGGATCAGCTGCGCCGCGTGCTCGTCGTCGAGTTCGGCGAGCGCGATCTCGTCGAAATGCGGCAGTTTTTCGATGCCTAGCCCGCCGCCGACGTCCGTGCTCGGACGGTACGCGAGGACGAGCAAAACGTTGAAACCCACGAGCGCACGGGCGAGCGCCTCGAGCAGATCACGCGACAGCGGATCGAGCCAGTGGCAATCCTCGAGCGCGAGCACGACAGGCCCGGCGCTCGACCGTGCGCGGAGGCATTCGACGAGAAGCCCTTCGAGCGAGGTCTTGCGCAGCTTCGCATCGAACGACGCCGTGAGGTCATTGTCGGGGATGGGTAGATCGAGGAGGCCTCCGAGCAGCGGCGCCCGCGGCACCAGCGCGGGATCGATTGCCTCGAGTTCCGCCTTCAGGGCGCGCACCTGTTCGTCCTCGGGCAGACTGTCGTCGAGGCGGAACAACGCCGACCAGACGGTGCGCCAGACGAAGTAGCTCGTGTTCGTTCCGTACGACTGGCACTCGCCGACGGCAACGAGGACGCCACGCTGTGTCGCACTTCGTGCGAACTCGGCCACCAGCCGCGATTTTCCCATCCCCGCTTCGGCAGAGACGCCAACGATCTGCCCGCGGCCAGCGAGGGCCTCGTCGAGCTTTCTGGCAAACGTGCCGAGCTCGGTCCCGCGGCCGACTATCGGGAGCTCATGACTTGCCCGGCTCCGCGACGAATGCCGTTTCGAGGCGCTCAGCGCGAACACCGACACCGGCTCGGCTTTGCCCTTCACTGTCATCGCGGCGAGCTCTTCCCAGACGAATTGCTCGCCGGCCGAGCGGCGCACCGGTTCCGACACATAGATCTGGCCAGGCGGCGCGTTCGACATAAGCCGCGCCGAGAGGTTGACCGCGTCGCCGAGGCAGGTGAACGTCTGCCGCCGCCGGTGGCCGTACGTTCCGCTGCGCAGCCGGCCGTAGGTAATCCCGACCTGGATCCCGGTCACCGCCGTCGCCGACTCGAGCTCGCGCAGTTCGAGCGCGGCGGCCGCCGCCCGCGCAGCGTCGTCCTCGTGCGCCTGCGGCGGGCCGAATACCGCCGACAGGTACGCACCCTTGTCGCCGAGCGTCAGGTGAAGGAGATTTCCACCGTACGTCGTCAGAATGCGCTGCGCGTGGCGGATGAATTCGTCGAGCTTCGCGATCGCGTCTTCATCGTTGTCGTAGTCGATGCCCCCGAAGCGCACGAACAGCGGGTACGCCGGCCGCAGCTCTGCCAGAAACTCGCCGCGCCCGGTGGACAGTCGCTCGTAGACCACCGGCAGCAGCCATTGCCGGACGACCGCCTCCGGCAGCGGATCCTCGTGGATCGTCGCCGGGGCGTCCGCGACCGCTACCTTCATCGACGATATGACGCCGAATTCCCGCCCGCTCTCCGGGTCCACCCGGAGTTCGCGGATCGCGACGCGATCGCCCAGCGATGCCAGCGCCGTCCGATCGAGCACCACTTCCGTCCTCTCGGCCAGGTGCTCGGCCGAGGCCAGCGCGTCGATCAGTCGCCCGGCGAGGACGTCGATCAGCTGGATATCCGGGTCGCCGACCAGGAACCGCCGCGCCGCACCGACGGCGACCGCAGCCTTCATCGCCAGGCGCACTCTCGCGCCTGCCGGCGTGACCACTTCGCCGATCTCGCCCATCTTCTTCTGCATCGCGAGCGCGCAGGCGGTGGCCCGAGACCCGTCGTCGCCATCGATCCAGCAGGTGATCGCGTCGCCGCTGAAGTAGATGACGTGTCCGCCGAAACGCTCGAGCCTGGCGATGAGCGCGTGGAAGATCCGGTTCAGGTTGGCGGTCAGCTCCTCGGCACCGCGCTGCGGCCCGAGTTCGTCCGCCAACGCCTCCGTCAGCGGCGTGAAGCCCGAGATGTCCGCGAACAATGCCGCGCCGCTGACGCGATCGGGCATCGTGGCGCCCTTGGCGAGCGCGTGTCTGCGGTCGCCGGGGATGTAGGCTTCCAGGTCGTGGAACGAGCCCCCCGGCGCCGCCGTCGACAGGTGCTCAACAACGCCTTGCGCCTCAGCCATTTCTCGCCTTGCATTACCGACGGCAGGATGGATCGCCGCGCACCGTCATTCACGCCGGTCTGCGATCCGGGGAAGTGCAGCGAATTACCCGATCTCCGATGCACATGGCGCTTGAGCGATGGATTTTACAATGTTTCCGCGCATGCCTCCGATTTTTCGGGGCCCTGGGACAGAGTGAAGCGGATGTCCGTTCCCGAGCGCGCGTCCTCTCGGTCATGGCGGCCGCGCCCCGGTGTCACCGCCACCGCCGGATGTACGCGACCTGTCCCGGCGTCTCGGGAGAATTCGGATGCCGGTCGCGCTTTTCCATTACCCGCCATTTGCGGGAGATGAGATCGAATGCGCCGGCGGCCGTGAAGCCCTGCTCGCGCAGCAGGCAGCCGACGACGGTACCGGTCCGCCCGACACCGCCCCAGCAGTGCACATACATCGTCTCGCCTGCGTCGATCGCGGCGTAGATCGCGTCGAGGGTCGCGCGCATCAGTTCGGGCGACGGCACGCCGAAGTCCGGAATCGCGAAGCGGCGGTGGGCGACACCGACGCCGCGCACCGCCGCGCGCTCGAACAGGACCGCGACGTATGGGCCCGGACCCTCCTGCTCGGATGTGAGATCAATGAACTGCCGAACGCCGATATCGAGCAGCGCATCAACTCTGGCGATGCCCTCGGAAGCGACCATGGCGACAGGGTGCTCGCCGGCGAGCAGCCGCCCCGGTATCACCCAATAGCAGTTCGCGTGCGGCCGCGCGACGATGTCGCCCGGGGTATCGAGAACGTGATGCTCGATTCCCGGATTGGTCATGCCGACGAGGGACGGGGACAGACCGCGTCGTTCGACACGGCCGGAGACGTGGATGTTGCCAATCGCAGGGAGAAGTGGTCTGTCCCCGCCCTCAGTGCGAGAGGATCTTCGACAGGAAGTCCTTCGTCCGCTCGCTCTTCGGATGGTTGAAGAATTCGGCCGGCGTGTTCTGTTCCACGATTTGGCCCTGGTCCATGAAGATCACGCGGTCGGCGACCGAGCGGGCAAAGCCCATCTCGTGCGTCACGCAGAGCATCGTGATGCCCTGTTTGGCGAGCTCACTCATCACTTCCAGCACTTCGTTGATCATCTCGGGATCGAGCGCGGAGGTGGGCTCGTCGAACAACATGATCTTGGGCGTGAGGCACAGCGCGCGGGCGATCGCGACGCGCTGCTGCTGGCCGCCGGAGAGCTGCAGCGGGTATTTTTCGGCCTGCTCGGGGATCTTGACCCGCACGAGCTGCTGCATCGCGCGCTCGTCCGCCTCGCGCTTGGGGATGCGGCCCACCCACATCGGCGCGAGCGTCAGGTTCTGGAGCACGGTCAGGTGCGGGAAAAGATTGAAGCTCTGGAACACCATGCCCACCTTGCGGCGGATCACCTCGATCGCCTTCAGGTCGTCGGTCAGCTCCACGCCGTCGACCCTGAGCACCCCCTGCTGGTGCTCCTCGAGCCGGTTGATGCAGCGGATCAGCGTCGATTTGCCCGAACCGGACGGGCCGCAGATCACGATCTTCTCGCCGCGCGCGACCGAGAGGTCGATGTCGCGCAGCACGTGGAACGCGCCATACCACTTGTTGACACGGGAGAACTCGATGATGGGTTCGGTCGCCTGCATGCTGGCCTCGATCGCGCTATTGACGGCGGGTGCCGGTATTCAGATGCCGCTCGACCCACTGGCTGTAGCGCGACATCGCAAAGCAGAAGGTGAAATAGATCGCGGCGACGAAGAGCTGCCCCTCGAGGAAAAACTTGCGCCAGTCGGCGTCGCCCAGCGCGAGCTGCAGCGCGCCCGTGAGGTCGTAGAGGCTGACGATGGTGACGAGCGAGGTGTCCTTGAACGCACCGATGAACGTATTCATGATCGCCGGCACGACGAGCCGCAGCGCCTGCGGCAGCACGATCATGCGCGTCGTCTGCCAGTACGTGAGGCCGAGCGAGGCGGCCGCCTCGTACTGCCCCCTTGGCAGCGCCTGCAGCCCGCCGCGCACGACCTCGGCCAGATAGGCGGCGGAAAACAGGATGATCCCCACCTGCACGCGGATGAGCACGTCGATCGTCCACCCGGCCGGCATGAACAGCGGAAACATGAACGACGCCATGAACAGCACCGAGATGAGCGGCACGCCGCGGATCAGCTCGACGTAGAGCACGCACAGCGTGCGGATGCCCGGCAGGCGCGAGCGCCGCCCGAGCGCCACCGCGATCGACAGCGGAAACGCCACCGCCAGGCCGATGGTGGACAGCATGATCGTCAGCGGAAAGCCGCCCCAGCGCGCCGTTTCCACGAAGGTCAGGCCGACGACGCCGCCCATCATCAGCACGAAGAACGCCGCGAACACGACCGTCCACGCGACGATCAGCCAGCGGCTCCAGAACGGTCGGTAACAACTCGCGGCGAGCAGCGCGATCATCAGGGCCGTCGCGACCAGTGGCCGCCACTGCTCTGCGTACGGATAGCGCCCAAACAGGATCAGGCGATATTTCTCGGCGATCACGCCCCAGCAGGCGCCGGCATGGCCGATGGCGCGGCACGCGGCGTTGTCCGGACGAGCCACCGCATTGAACACGACCCAGTCCAGTAGCGGCGGGAGGTACCGGACGAACAGCGCCAGCACGATCAGCGTGCCGAGCGTGTTCTTCCAGTCGGCGAACAGGTTGCGCCTGAGCCACGGTAGCACGCCTTCGGTGGCCACCGGCGGCAGGCGGCTGGGAATGACCCGGAAGACTTCCGCCGAGGCGCTCATCGCTCGCGAATCGCCGCGTGGCGGTTGTACCAGTTCATGATGGCCGCCGTGAGCAGCGACAGCGTCAGATAGCAGAGCATCACCAGCGCGATCGACTCGATCGCGCGGCCAGTCTGGTTGAGGGAAGTCGTCGAGATCGAGACGAGTTCGGGATAGCCCACCGCCACGGCAAGCGACGAGTTCTTGGTGAGATTGAGGTACTGGCTCGTGATCGGGGGGATGATCACCCGCAGCGCCTGCGGCAGCAGGATCAGGCGGACTTCCTGCGTCCGGTTGAGCCCCAGTGCGGCGGCTGCCTCATGCTGCCCGTAGGCGACCGCCTGGATCCCACCGCGAACGATCTCGGCGATATAGCTCGCCGTGTAGAGCGTCAAGCCGATCAGCATAGTAAGGAATTCCGGCGTCACCGCGCCCCCGCCGACGACGGTGATCTCCGTCTTCTCCGGGATGTCGAGCGCGGACGGCGCGCCGCCAGCGAGCCAGCCGACGAACCCGCCAAGCAGAACGATAACCAGCGCTGGCAGGAACACCGGCAACACCTGTCCCGTGTCCTCGTGCCGGCGACGCGCGAGACGCGCCCAGAGCCAAGCCCCGACGACGCCGCCGAGAGCGCCCGCCGCCAGCCAGACGTGGCCCATCGCCCACAGCGGGATCGGATACTGCAGGCCGTTCTTGCTGAAAAAGACGTTCGGCAGCGGCTGCAGCGCCTCGTCGATCGGCGGGAGAAACTCGGTCAGGATGAAGTACCAGATGAAAAGCTGCAGCAGCAGCGGCACGTTGCGGAATGCCTCGACGTACGCGGTGCAAAGCGAGCGCACGAGGAAATTGCGCGAGAGGCGCCCGATGCCGACCAACGTGCCCAGGAACGTCGCCAGCACGATGCCGACGATCGCGACGCGCAGCGTATTCGACAGCCCGGTCAGGAACGCCTGGGCATACGAATGCGACGAGTCGAACTCCCACAGGCTCTCGCTGATCGCGAAGCCGGCGGGCTGCTGCAGGAAATCGAAGCCGCTCTGGATCCCGCGCACGCGCATGTTGAGCAGCGTGTTGTGGACCAGATACCAGCCCGCCGCGACCACGAGCAACACCGCGACGATCTGGTAGACCACGCCCCGAAATGCCGCGCTGCGCCACGACCATCGGAACTGTTTGGGAGGAGCCGCCATGACAACGCCCTGAGCCGTTCAGCCTCAAAACGGGGGCGCGACGCGATGCCCCGCCACAGGACACCGGGCCCGGGGGGCGGCGCCCCTCGTGCCCGGTCTTTCGGACTGCCTAGCGCACTGGCGGCGCGTACATCAGGCCGCCCTTGTTCCAGAGGTTGTTAACGCCGCGCGGCAGCTTCAATGCCGATTTCGGACCGACATTGCGCTCGAAGATCTCGCCGTAGTTGCCGACGGACTTGATCGCGCGATACGCCCAGTCCTTGTCGAGCCCGAGCAGCTTGCCCGTGTCTTCCGACGTGCCGAGGATCCGCTGCACCACCGGATCGGTGCTGGAAGCCCTCATTCCATCGACGCTCCCCTGCGAGATCCCGTACTCTTCGGATTCGATCAGCACGAAGACGACCCACTTGACGATAGTGAAGAACTCGTCGTCGCCACGGCGCACCGACGGGCCCAGCGGCTCCTTGGAAATGAGGTCGGGCAGGATCAGGTGATCTTCCGGATTGCCCGCTTCCTTGTTGCGCACTGACGCCAGCCCCGAGGCGTCCGTGGTGTAGGCCTGGCAGCGGCCGGAGAAGTAGGCCTTGTTGGTGGCTTCCTGCGTCTCGAAGACGACGGGCTTCATCGCAAGATTGTTGGCCTTGGAGAAGTCGGAAAGGTTCTTCTCGGTCGTCGTGCCGGACTGCACGCACACGGTCGCGCCCTTGAGCTGCTTGGCGCTCGTGACCTTCGACTTCTTCGTCACCATGAAGCCCTGGCCGTCGTAATAGGTGACGCCGGTGAACTCGAGACCGAGCGACGCGTCGCGCGTCAGCGTCCAGGTCGTGTTGCGCGAGAGGACGTCGATCTCACCCGACTGCAGCGCGGTAAAGCGCTGCGACGCGTTCAGCGGCACCCACTTGATCTTCTTTTCGTCGCCAAGGACGGACGCGGCGATCGCCTTGCAGACATCGACGTCGAGCCCGGTCCAGTTGCCCTGGCTGTCCGCCGCCGAAAACCCTGGCAGGCTCGGATTGACCCCGCAGACGAGCGTGCCCCGCTGCTTGATCGTGTCCAGCGTCTTGCCCGCGTACGCGTTACCCGTGAACGCGGCCAGAAGCGCCGCGGCAACTGCCAATTGCTTCATCATGGTTTCCTCCCAGGGATCGACCGAAGTCGGGTTCGAAATTTCACGCGGCACGAGTGTAAGCCGACTTTTGGCAAATGGCGAGTGGGCGTCGCGCCCTACTCCGCCGAGTCCGCAGGGAGGCCCGACGCCGCGGCCAGCCGCGACAGTCCGGCAACGGTCGTTTGGGGGTCGTGGACCAGGGCGATTCGCACGAAGGCGTCCCCGGCGTTGGCCCCGTCCGCACCGGGTTGGGTCAGGTAGGTGCCGGGCAGCACGCGCAGGGCGAAATCGCGCCACAGGCGCCGGGTAAGCGCCAGCCCATCGTCGACCCTCATCCACAGGAAAAAGCCGCAGGGCGGGCGGTAGTACCCGGGATGTCCCCCGAGCAGGCGGTCGGCCGTGTCCTTGCGCTCCCGCAGCCGCGCGCGCATGGCGTCGACATGCGTGTCCTCCGACCACAGCGCTGTCGCCGCGGCGAGCAGCGGCAGCGGCGTGCAGGACGTGCCGTTCAACCGCACCCGATTGAGCGCGGCGAGGACGTCGGCAGCTCCGACGGCAAAGCCGGAACGCATCCCCGCCGCGCTGGAACGCTTGGACAGCGAGTGCAGCACCAGCACGTTGTCGAGCCAGTGCGCCGAGGCATCGAGCGCGGCCAGCGCGTCGAGCGCGCCCTGCGGCGGCTCGCTGTCGTAGAGCTCGGCGTAGCACTCGTCGAAGACGACGAGGAAATTGTGCCGGCGCGCGGCTTCGATCGCCCATCGCATCTGCGGCTGCGCAATCACCCGCCCGTCCGGGTTCGACGGCGAGCACAGGTAGAGGATCGACGTGCGGGACAGCGTGGCCTCGTCAAGATGAACAGCCCCCACGCTCACTGCGTTCGCTGCCCCCCGGGGGGCGCGCAGTGCCCTTCGGACGGCCGTGCGGGCACTGCGGTGAAGTCGAGGCGGAATGCCGGAAACCCGCTGTGGGACAGATACCGGGGCTCGGCGCCGGCCATGATCGCCGCGACCCGATAGGTCTGGTAGAACGGGTTCTGCATCAGCGCGAGCGGCTCGACGCGTGTGGGGCTCGTCGCGATTGACGCCGCAAGGTAGAGGCCTTCGCGGCTGCTGGTGACCGGCGAGATCTGCGTATCGGGGTCGATGCGCCCGCGCGTGACGGGATAACGGCGCTCCAGGTACCCCGCCGCCGCGCGCCGGAACTCGGGCGTGCCGACCGCCGGCGGGTAGCGGTTCCACAGGTGGGCGTTGGCGGCGACGGCCTCCGCCAGCAACGATGGCGGCGCATCCTGCGGCTCACCTACCGACATGTTGATCGGCGGCAGCTGCGGATTGGGCGCGATGCCCGCGAGCCATTCGTCCAGCCGGCGGAATGGGGAATCGAAACGCTCGAGGCGCTCGTTCAGCAGCGGATTCATCGTCCTCCTCTCAACGCGGCGGTCCGGGAACGAAGTTGGCAAGCATCGTTGCGTGCAATATATCCGATAGCGTCGGCGGGGTGCGCAGCACGGGTGCGCATACTCGCCTTGCGATATGGTACGTTTGCAGTCTTCGATGCACGACGCTGCACCAGGCTCGACAGGGATCGCCATGAAAACAGCGAAGATCGCCGTCCGCCCGCCGCACGCCGCGCCCGGTCCGGTGCGCGCGCTCCTCGAATGACATGTCGTCCTTCTCCGCACGTCCGTCATCGCGTCGCGTCGTCGTGTTCGATTTCGGCGGCGTCCTCGTCAACTGGAATCCGCGACACCTCTATCGAAAGCTCTTTGCCGGCGACGAGGCGGCGATGGAGTCGTTCCTGGCCAACGTCTGCACGACGGAGTGGAACGAGCGGCAGGACGCGGGGCGAAGCTTTGCCGATGCGGTCGCCGAATTGCTGCCCCGCCACCCTGACAAGGCGACGCTCATCACGGCGTTCAGCCAGCGATTCGACGAGATGATCGCGGGACCCATCGAAGGCACCGTCGCGATTCTCGCGGACCTCAAGCGGGCTGGCGTGCCGCGTTACGGGCTGACCAACTTCTCGGCCGAGACGTTTCGTCCCCAGCGCCAGCGCTTCGAGTTTCTGTCGTGGTTCGACGGCATCGTGGTGTCCGGCGAGGAAGGAATCATCAAGCCCGATCCCCGGATCTTCCGCATCCTGCTCGAACGCTATCGCATCGCACCCGAAGAGGCGGTGTTCATCGACGACAACCGGGCGAATGCGGTCGCGGCGACAACGTTGGGCATTCACGGCATTCACTTCCGATCGCCGGAAGATCTCCGGAGCGAGTTGGTGTCGCTCGGGTTGCTGTGAGGATCCTGCCGCGATGACCCAGGACGACTGGAATGCCGCAAGCGCGGCGCACCAGCGCGGCGACTACGCGACGGCGGTGGCGCTGTATCTCGCGCTGGCCGAAGCGGGCAGCGCCCAGGCCCAGGACAATCTGGGCGTGATGTACGAAAGCGGACTCGGTGTTCCGAAAAGCTACGCCGAGGCCCTGAAATGGTATCGCCGGGCCGCCGCGCAGGGCAACCACGACGCCCAGAACAACCTGGGCGTCATGTACGAGCATGGCCATGGCGTACCGAAGGACCCGGCCACGGCCGTGCAGTGGTACCGAAAGGCTGCCGAACAGGGCGACACCAATGCGCAGCACAACCTCGGCAACGCCTACCAGAGCGGCCTTGGCGTAGTGCAGGACCACGCCGAGGCCGTTGCCTGGTATCGGAAGGCCGCACAAGCCCGCCATCCGATGGCCCAGGCCAACCTAGGGGTCATGTACGAGCACGGCCACGGCGTCGGCAAGGATATCGTCGAGGCGCACAAGTGGTACACCCTTTCCGCGATGACCTTCCGGGCGTCGGAGGCGAAGAGCCGCGGGCTCGTGATCAGGAACCGCGACCAGCTGGTCGCGCAGATGACGCCCGCCGAGATCGAGGAAGCGCGCCGGCGCGCCCGCGAATGGCGGCCGCAATGACGTCGCGACCGCCCATCAATCGCTGGCGCCCGCCGCTCCCACCACGGCCAGCGCCGTCAGGTTGACGAGCCGCCGCACGGTCGCCGACGGTGTGGCAATCAGCACGGTCTTCTGCGCCCCCAGCAGGATCGGGCCGATGGTCACGCCGTCGCCGCCTGTGATCTTCAGCAGATTGAACGAGATGTTTGCGGCATCGAGATTCGGCATCACCAGCAGGTTCGCCTCGCCCTTCAGCGTCGAGTCCGGATGGACGCGGTTGCGTATCGCCTCCGAAAGGGCCGCATCGCCGTGCATCTCGCCGTCCACTTCCAGGTCCGGCGCGCGCTCCAGGAGCAGGCGCCGCACCTCGCGCATCTTGCGCGCGGACTCCGAGTCGTCGCTGCCGAAATTGGAGTGCGACAGGAGCGCGACCTTCGGAACGAGGCCGAAGCGCCGCACGGCGTCGGCCGCCAGCCGGGCGATTCCCGCCAGCTCGTCGGCCGACGGGTCCCGGTTCACATAGGTGTCGCAGACGAACACGGTTCGGTGCGGCAGGAGCAGTCCGTTCATCGCCGCGAACACCGGCGCATCGGGGCGCTGGCCGATGACGTCCGCGACGTGGCGCAGGTGCGCCTGGTACTTGCCGACCGTCCCGCACACCAGCGCGTCGCAGGAGCCCATGCGCAACAGCAGCGCGCCGATGAGCGAAGGCTTGCGCAGGACGGCCTCCTTGGCGTCTTCCGGCGAGATGCCATTGCGCCCCATCAGCTGGTAATAGAGCTGCCAGCAGTCGCGGTAGCGCGCGTCGCTGTTGATGTTGACGAGATCGAAATCCGTTCCGGCATGAAGGCGCAACCCGAACTTCGCGATGCGCGCCTCGATGACTTCCGGGCGCCCGATCAGCACGGGCTTCGCCAGGCCTTCGTCCACCACGACCTGCACCGCCCGCAGCACGCGCTCCTCCTCGCCTTCGGCATAGGCCACGCGCTTCGGCGACCGCTTGGCGCCGGCGAACACCGGTTTCATGATGAGGCCGGAATGGTAGATGAACTGCGACAGGCGCTCGCTATACGCGTCGAAATCGGCGATCGGCCGCGTGGCCACGCCGCTTTCCATCGCGGCCTTCGCCACGGCCGGCGGCACGATCACCATGAGCCGCGGATCGAAGGGCTTCGGGATCAGGTATTCCGGACCGAACGACAGATCCTCGCCCGCGTAGGCCTGCGCCACGATGTCGGACTGCTCGGCGTGCGCGAGCTCGGCGATGGCGCGCATGCAGGCGAGCTTCATGCCCTCGGTGATCATCGTGGCGCCCACGTCGAGCGCGCCGCGGAAGATGAACGGAAAGCAGAGCACGTTGTTCACCTGATTCGGGTAATCGGACCGGCCCGTGGCGAGGATGGCGTCGGGCCGGACGGCCTTGGCGAGCTCCGGCAGGATCTCGGGCTCGGGATTGGCGAGCGCCAGGATCAGCGGGTCACGCGCCATGCGCTTGACCATGTCCGGCGTCAGCACCTTCGGACCGGACAGGCCCAGGAAGATGTCGGCGTCCACGATGGCGTCGGCCAGCGTGCGGTCCTTGGTGTTGCACGCGTAGCGCGCCTTGTTCTCCTCCATCGGCGACTCGCGGCCGTTGAAGATCACGCCCTTGCTGTCGCAGACAATCACGTTCTTGCGTTGGAGGCCCACCCCTACCATCAGGTCGAGGCAGGCGATGGCCGCGGCACCCGCGCCCGAGCACACCAGCTTGATGCTGGCGATGTCCTTGCCCACCACCTTGAGCCCGTTCAGCATGAACGCGCCGGCCACGATCGCCGTGCCGTGCTGGTCGTCGTGGAACACCGGAATCTTCATCTGCTCGCGCAGCTTGCGCTCGACGTAAAAGCAATCCGGCGCCTTGATGTCCTCGAGGTTGATGCCGCCGAACGTCGGCTCGAGCCGGGCGATCGTGCGCACGAGCTCCTCCGGATCGTTTTCCGCGATCTCGATATCGAAGACGTCGATGCCGGCGAATTTCTTGAACAGGCAGGCCTTGCCCTCCATCACCGGCTTGCCGGCGAGCGGGCCGATGTTGCCAAGGCCGAGTACGGCCGTGCCGTTGGTGATGACGGCGACGAGGTTGCCGCGGGAGGTCAGCGAGCGCGCCTCGGCCGGATCGGCCGCGATCGCGTCGCAGGCGGCTGCCACGCCGGGCGAATAGGCGAGCGCAAGGTCACGCTGGTTGATGAGGCCCTTGGTCGGGGTGACCGAAATCTTGCCGGGTGTCGGCAGACGGTGATACTCCAGTGCGGCGATGCGCAGTTGCTCGTCCATGTCAGTCCTCGCAATGTCAGGTTACAGGTGCGGGTTCACGGCGCGCCAGGTGCCGCTGCAGGCGCTCGACGCCTTGCGCGAGCCGCGCTTCGCTCGAAGCAAAGCACCAGCGCACGAATCCCTCGCCCTCCGGGCCGAACGCAATGCCGGGAGCGAGACCAAGGCCAGCATCGGCGACGAGACGCTTGCAGAAGGCAAGACTGTCGACGACGCCTTCGACGCGAAAGAACGCGTACATCGCACCCGGCGCAGGCACGGCCTCGATGCCCGGAATCTGCCGCAGCCGCGCATTCAGAAAATCGCGCGCGCGCCGCAGGCGATCCGCAGTATGCGCGATCACGGCGTCGCCTTCGTTCACCGCGACGACGCCGGCACGCTGGATGAAGGCCGGCGCGCACGACGTGTTGTATTCGATCAGCTTGCCGATTTCCGCAACCAGTTCCGGCGGCGCGACGATCCAGCCCAGCCGCCATCCCGTCATGAGCCAGGTCTTGGAAAACGTGTTCGTGCTCACGATCCGGTCTTCGGGCTCGGCCAGGTCGAGGAACGACGGTGCCGCGGCCCCAACCCCCGCGCCTTCGAAATAGAGCCGCTCGTAGGCATCGTCCGCGACGACCCAGATGCCGAGCTTGCGGCAGTGCGCCAGGATGGCCCACTGCCTGTCGGCGTCGATCGTCCAGCCGGTCGGATTGTTCGGTGAATTGAGGTAGACCGCGCGGGTCGACGGGGTGAGCGCGCGCAGCAGACGATCGAGGTCGAGCGTCCAGCCCGCGGGCCCGAACGTCAGCTCGACGCACGTGACATCCGCGCCGAGGATCTTCGGAATCTCGACCAGGTTGGGCCAGAGCGGCGTGACCGCCACGACGCGGTCGCCCGGCCCGACGAGCGCCTGCGTGGTCAGCATCAGCGCCGACATTCCCGAACTCGTGACCGCGACGCGGTCGATTTCAACGGGGCGGTGCAGGCGGGTGAGATAGGCGGCGATGGCCTGCCGCAGTTCGGGTATCCCGAGGTTGTGCGTATAGAACGTCGCGCCGGCATTGAGGGCGTCGATCCCCGCCTGCCGGATGAACGCGGGCGTGACTTCGTCGGGCTCGCCGAACCAGAACGCCAGCACGTCTTCGCGCCCCATGCCCGCGTTGGCCACTTCGCGGATCTTCGAGGCGCGCAGGCGGCGAACGACTTCGCGCGCGAATGGGGAGAATTGAGTCACGATGCCCGGTTCACTCCAGGTCGCGGGATATCCTCGTCGCGCGTCGCGCGAAGGCGGCCTGCCTGGTGTGGCCGCGCACCCAGGCGCATGAGGACGACGCCTTCGACGGAGTATATCCGAATGGAGGTACGTCCAATCGGCGACGAGCGGGACCGGACTACCTGGCGAGGTGCCTCACGTGCAACACGAGCTCCCGGTTCTGCTCGCCGCCGAAGTCCTTGTGCGACGGCATGGAGGCGCCCCGCGAACCGAAGCGGATGGTCAAAAATCACCGATGACGGATGCGTTCGGGGCCCAGGCCGGGGTCGGCACGTTCCGGCGCATCGCCCCGATGCCCGTCTACATGTGTGCCCCGCCGTTGACGTTGATCTGCTGCCCGGTGATGTAGTCGCCATCGGCCACCAGGAAGAGCACCGCCTTGGCAATCTCCTCCGGATGGGCGAAGCGTCCCACCGGAATCCTGGCCTTGATCTGCGCCTGGATCGCCATCGGGAACGGCAGCGAACATGTCGGTCTCCGTGAATCCGGGCGCGACGACGTTGACCGTGATGCCGGACTTGCGCGAGTTCGAGCGCGGCGGTCCGCGTGAACGCGATGATGCCGCCCTTGCTGGCGCTGTAGTTGGCCTGCCCGATCGCCGCGATCTGCCCGTTCATCGAGCTGATGTTGATGATCCGGCCGTAGCTTCTGCGCGGTCATGACCGGAATGGCCGCCGACGTGCAGATAAAAGCAGCCATTGAGATTGGTCTGGATCACCTGCATCCCACTGCTCGTCGGTCATCTTGCGGCAGCGAGGCTGTCGCGGGTGATGCCGGCGTTGTTCACCAGCATGTCGAGATGGCCGAATTCCTCGGCGACATCCTTGACCATCGCCCGGGCTTCCTTGGCGATTGCCGACGTTCGCCTTGACGAGCATGGCAGGTGCCGCCGAACGCCTCGATTTCGTCGGCCACTTCCTTGGCCTTGGCGTCGTTGCTTGGATAGTTGACCGCGACCTTGGCGCCCTCGCGGGCCAATTCCACCGCGATCGCGCGGCCGATTCCGCGCGATGCGCCCGTCACCAGCGCCGTCTTTCCTTTGACTCGTGCCATCAATTGCCTCCCTTGCGTGTGGGTGCAGATGTGGTGTGACGGCGTGCGCGCGGCGCGCACCGCCTGAAGCGGCCGGTCAGCTCGCGCTCGAAGATCGCCGCGATCCCCTGACCGCCGCCGATGCACATCGTCACCAGCGCACGCTTGCCGCCGGTCCGTTTCAGCTCGTAGAGCGCCTTGATCGTCAGAATCGCGCCGGTGGCGCCGATCGGGTGGCCCAGCGAGATGCCGCTGCCGTTCGGATTGGTGCGATCCGCCGGCAGCTTCAGCTCGCGGCAGACGGCCAGCGCCTGCGCGGCAAACGCCTCATTGACCTCGAACACGTCGATGTCGTCGAGTCCAAGCCCGGTCTTCTTGAGCAGCGTCCGCACCGCCGGCACCGGTCCGATGCCCATGTACTTCGGATCGACGCCGGCATAGCTGTAAGCCGACGAGGCGACCGATCGGCTTCAGACCCCGCTTTTTCGCGGCAGCTCGCGATCCATCAGCACAACCGCCGCCGCCGCATCGTTGATGCTCGACGCATTGCCCGCCGTCACCGTGCCTTCCTGGATCGAACACCGGGCTGCAGCTTGGCGAGCTTCTCGACGGTGCTGTCCCGGGCGCACGGTCTCGTCGATCTCGAACGGGACTTTGTCCCGCTTGACCTTGATCTCGACCGGAACGATCTGCGCTTTGAAGTAGCCCTTGTCGATCGCGAGCCGCCGCCCGGCGATGGCTCTCGACCGCCAGCTCGTCCTGATCCTCGCGAGAGATCTTCTACTTCTTCGCGCGACATTCTCCGCCGTCACGCCCATGTGGCAGTCGTCGAACGGATCGCTCAGAGCGCGCCGACCATCATGTCGACCATCGTCGTGTCGTTCATCCGCGCACCCCAACGCATCGCCGGCGACGATGTAAGGGCTGCGGCTCATGTTCTCGGCGCCGCCGGCGACGGTCACGTCGGCATCGCCGAGCATGATCGTCTGCGCGGCCGTGATGATCGCCTGCAGGCCGCTGCCGCAGAGCCGGTTCAACGTCAGCGCCGGCGTCTCGTGCGGCAGGCCGCCATTGACGCCGGCGACGCGCGCCAGGTAGTGGTCGTGCGCATCGGTGTGAATGATGTTGCCGAACACGACGTGACCGACTTCCGCCGGTTCGACGCCCGACCGCTTCACGGCCTCGCGCACGCACTTGGCGGCGAGCTCGCTCGGCGGAATGTCCTTCAGGCTGCCGCCGTATCCGCCGATCGCCGTCCGCGCGCCGCTGAGCACTACGACTTCGCGTGTCATTGCAATCCTCCTATGCTCGTCAACCATCCATGGGAGAAATGATTCGCCGGACGTTTGAGCCCGGGCTCCCGCCATCGGCGCCGATGTCGGTTGGGATCCGGCGCCACCGACCAAATCGCAGTGCCGACAAACGTACAACTATCTCCGCCTTCCCGCCAGATGCTGCATCAATAATTTATTTGTGCGGCATTCCGTCGCAGGTGATGCGCGAACTTCCCCGAACGACGGGCACATCGGGAATAGAAGGGATGAAGATTCGAGCAAGGCTGGCAACGCGCTCATGGTCGAGGTCTTGCCTTAGCCTCAGGCCGGCGACCTGGCCGCTGGAGTACAGCGCCCCTTAGTCTCCGGTTAGACGGGTTGCCGCTCCTGCTTCCCAACCTTCCATCGCTGCGAAATACCTTGTGCCCCGGCCCACACCAGCTTGGGTGAGGAGGCCATACCGGAGGAGTTCTTCCAAATCGCGATAGGCAGTGGCGCGAGAGACACGCACAAGATGCCCGTATTTTTCCGTACTCATCCCACCCTCAAAACCACCCGGGCCGGCATCCAATATCCGGTTCACTGCCTTGCGTTGCCGCTGGCTGAGCGGGGCTTGTCCGTGCTCCAACCAAAAGCGGGCCTTGGCCAGCGACAGATCGATAACTGCCTCGGATGCGCGACACGCCTCCCCAAATTGCCCGACGAACCATGTGAGCCACCGCGTGATGTCCAGACCGCCTCGGGAGGCAGCCGCCAGCTCCGCGTAATAGTCACTGCGGTGCTCGGCCAAGCGGCGCGAAACGCTATAGAGCCGTTGATCCAGTTTCGCGTCCTGCGCCAATGCCAAATCGATGATCGCGCGGCCGACACGGCCATTGCCATCCTCGAACGGATGTAGCGTCTCGAACCATAGATGCGCCGTACCAGCACGGAGAAGCCCGTCGACTGGACTATCGCGAGAGCTCTCGAACCAGTCGAGAAATTCTCCGAGCTCGCGCGGAATGCGCCTGGAGGGCGGCGCCTCGAAGTGAACTCTCGCGCGCCCTATCGGACCGCTGACGATCTGCATCGGCGTCGCATGAGTTCGCAGCGCGCCAGACTTGACCTTCTTGACGCCCGCGTACCCAGTCGGAAAGAGCGCGGCCTGCCAGCCGCAAAGCCGCTCCACCGTTAAAGGCTCGCGCCAATGTTGGGTCGCGTCTTCCATGAGGTCGATCAGCCCCTCGACCGTGCGTGATGCGGCCCCGACCGAAGCCAACCCCAGGCGACGCGCAACAGACGAACGCACGGCGGTCAAATCGAGTTTCTCCCCTTCGATCCTGGCCGTCGCGTTCGCCTCTTCCACCCAGATCTCGGCCAGTGCCGCTCCCAGGTTGGCCAAGCCAAGTGCCTGCGCCTTGCCCAGGATGCGCCCCTGGGCACTTCGTGCCCGGTTCAACACCGGGGCAACCCGTTTCATATCGAAGGCGAACTTCGGCCAGTCCGGCTGCTGCCACACCCATTGCGGCGTAGAGGTCATATTTACGCTTCACAATATGAAGCGCTAATCATACCCTCTCGCTTCGTCTATCCGCAATTCCTTGGTTGGGGCGCCCCAAACTCGTCTGGGGCCATGGTTCCCCGCCAACGAGTTCTTCCGTTGAGGTTCAACGGGAGACCTACGTCTTCCGTAGATGGCCGCCTTCTCCGAATTCGCAAACCGAGTGCGAGCACGGTCACCGGACCGGCCAGAGCCTTTGGACGCCCTCAAGTTTGCCCAGGGTGCGGTCGAACGATCCGAGCGGCAGGTGTCCCGCCTTTCGGGCCACCTCAAGCATGAGGCAGTCCGAGAAACCGAGGGCCGGTCGCCTCCGGTATATCTCCAGCGCGTTCGTGACGACGTCCGAGTCCTCCAGTGTCAGCTTCTCATGACTGAGAAGCATCTCGACCGCGATCGCGATCGCCGAAGCGCCCAAATCGTAGACGGCCGAAAGGACCCAGGTCGCTTCAGCAAGCGCGAGCTGCGAAACCCAGGCGCCCTTGTCCACAAACTGCTCTGCCGCGGCTACCTGCCTCACATCATCGTGCGTAACCAAACGCACCAGCACGTTGGTGTCAAACGCGTGCATGGCGCTTCTTCAGGTATTGGCGCGCGCCGGCCTTCATCTCCTCCACGGTCCGGGGCACCGGCGGCTGCTTGGGAAACAGCGCGCGATGCACATCCTCGGACGTATACCGGCCTGCACGACGAACGACAACCAGTTCCCCTTCCTCGCGCCACTCGAGAACCGAGCCAGGGCCGATGCCGAGCTTGCGCCGGACAATTGCGGTAGCATCGCGTTCTCCCGTTTCGTCAGGACCGACACATGCGTTACTCCACCTTTGGCCGTACTGGACTGTTCGTCTCCGAACTCTGTTTCGGCACCATGACCTTCGGGGGCAAGGGCGGCATCTGGGAAAAGATCGGCAATACCGCGCAGCAGGAAGCCGATCGGCTGGTCGGGCTCGCGCTGGACGCCGGAATCAATTTCTTCGATACGGCCGACGTGTACTCCGAAGGCGATTCCGAGCGCATCCTCGGCAAGGCGCTCGGACCCCGGCGCAAGGAAATCGCGCTGGCGAGCAAGGTGCGCGCCCGCACGGGGCCGGGACCCAACGACGTGGGTCTTTCCCGCGTCCACATCATGGCGTCGGTCGACGAGTCCTTGCGCCGGCTCGGAACCGACTGGCTCGATCTTTATCAGATCCATGGCTACGATCCGTTGACGCCGCTCGATGAGACGCTGCGGGCACTGGACGACCTCGTGCGCACCGGCAAAGTTCGTTACATGGGGTGCTCCAACCTCGCGGCATGGCAGATCGCCAAGGCCAACGGCCTGGCCGCAATGCACGATTGGAGTCGCTTCGAATCGCTGCAAGCGTATTACACGATCGCCAGTCGCGACCTGGAGCGCGAGCTGGTGCCGGTCCTGGCCGACCAGCAGATGGGGCTCATGGTGTGGAGCCCATTGGCAGGCGGACTGCTGAGCGGCAAGTACACGCGTGAGCAGGAGGGTCCGGCCGGATCGCGGCGCACCGCTTTCGACTTTCCACCCGTCGATCGCGAGCGCGCGTTCGCCTGCATCGACGTGATGTGCATGATCGGCAAAGCACATGGCGCGAGCGTGGCGCGGGTCGCGCTGGCGTGGCTGCTGGCGCAGAAGCACGTCACCACGATCATCATCGGCGCTAAGAATGAACAGCAATTGCGTGACAACATCGAAGCGACAGCGCTCAAGCTCACGCCGGAAGATCTCGGCGCTCTTGAAAAGGTAAGCGCGCTACCGCCGGAATATCCGGGGTGGATGATCGCGCGCCAGGCGGTAGGCCGCGAACCTGCAGCGCGATGAGCCGGTCAACGTTGACTGCGGAGATCGCGCGGGCCACGGACTTCCCGAGAGTCGAACGATCTCGGTCGTGACGACCCGACGCGGCGGCCGGCCAGCGGCGAACCTGAAGGGCGCTTTCAGCGTCTAACTTGACGAGCTATCAAAGGAGAACACGATGGGCAAGACGATCAACTACAAGCGGCCGGACGGCCAGAACGTTGTCGGCTACCTCGCCGAGCCCGCAAACGCGGTAGCCGCGCCCGGCATGGTGGTGATCCAGGAGTGGTGGGGACTCAACGATCAGATCAAGGGCGTCGCGGACAAGCTGGCGGCGGCCGGCTACCGGGCATTGGTGCCGGACCTCTACCGCGGCAAGGTCGCGCTCGAGGCCAACGAAGCCGAGCATCTTATGAACAACCTCAACTTCGCCGATGCCGCCGGCCAGGACGTGCGCGGTGCGGTCCAGCACCTCAAGGCGTCAGGCAGCGCCAAGGTCGGGGTGACCGGTTTCTGCATGGGCGGGGCGCTCACGCTGCTTTCGGCGGTGAACGTTCCCGAGGTTGACGCCGCGGTCACCTGGTACGGCTATCCACCGCTCGAGTACGTCGATGCGTCAAAGATCAAAGCGCCGGTGATGGGCCACTGGGCCACCGAGGATACGGCGTTCCCGATTGCGAAGGTCGACGAGTTGGAGAAAATGCTCCGCGCCGCCCACGTCAATTTCGAGTTCCACCGGTACAACGCAAAGCACGCCTTCGCCAATGAGACGGCGGACTCGAAGAACCTGCCGTTCCTGAAGCATGACCCGGCGGCGGCGGAGCTTGCCTGGCGCCGGACGACGGGCTTTCTCGCCAAACATCTCAAATAGCTGCCGCCACTGTTCTTCCTGATCGAGCAAGACCAGGTCGTCGTGTTGGCGTTCATGCATCAGCACCACCGGCCATGCACGCGCGAGGAGTTGATCAAGCCTTGATTTCGGCTCGGGCCTTCCCCGCTAATGTTCCGGCTGATGATCCAAGCCCGGACGCCGCTACGATCAAGTTGACTCGCCCTGCCGGATGGCGCCGTTTGCGGGATCGGTGAGAATCAGCCCTCTTCCGTTCCGACCGGTGTCAGGAATCGTATCTCCACCGTCAAGCTCGCCGAGCTGGCGCCTTCACGTAATTCTCGACAAAAGCTGACCACTTGTCAGTCTTGGCGAAATCGAGGGTTGCATAGTACGCAAGCGATCGCTACCGGAAGCTGATCCGCGATTACCGGATGCTGCAATCGATGAGCCGCAGGGCCAATTGCCGGGACAACGCGCCGACGGAGAGCCTCTTCAAGACGCTGAAGGTCGAACGTGTCTATCAGCTCCGATACGAAACCCGCGCCCAGGCGCGTCTCGACGTCGTTGACTGGATCGAGGGTTTCTACAATCGTCGGCGCTTGCATTCGTCGATCGGTTATCGGATTCCGGCACACGAAGAATCCAGCCTCATGGCTGCGTAGCCTGGTGTACGCCAAATCGAGGCAAGGTCACCGAGATGCTGCCGCAGTTGCCCGTAGAGCGCCCGGCGGCGAACCTTCGGAATAAACACTACGTGACATTTGCACGCCCACTTCGTGGGTCTTAGGCCCTTGTACTCGTCCATCGCGAAACTCCCTTTCGTGAGCTTGGCGTCTCACGGTTGGAAGTTTCGTTGATGGCCCCCTTCAAATGTCAAACTTCTACTGCCTCCCCTGCAGAGCCGGGCGTCTCCCCTGTTAGGCTAGTCGAAGGTCTCGTCCCCATTCGGCTCGTAGTGCGGCACGCCGGTCATCTGGTGCCGGTACTCCGACAGCTCGAAGTACATGCGTTGCCGGGCCCGGCTTTGATTGCCGAGCGGTCGATGATCCTCGATGCAGTGCCACGGGTTGTAGGAGAGGCGTCGCGCAAACGCGATCTGCGCCGGCGAATCGAACTTTTGCTGCGGGATGCGCAAGGTGGCCACCGAGACGCGGGGCGACAACCGCTCCGGCCACAGCACTGCGTTGTTCTCGATCGGCATCAGGTGCGGATCGGTCTGCAGCTGGATGCGGAAGTCGAGCTCGACGTCGCCCTGGTTGAGCGCCTTGACCATGGCCTGGCGCAGGTAGTCGTCGGGCGGCCGCAGCGGCAGACGCGGGATCGGCGTCTTCCTGTTCGACTTCGGCCATACCGAGTACTGCATCGCCCGCTCCTTGCCGAGCAGGTAGGGCACGCAGCTGAAGTACGGCGCCTCGAACGGACTGCTCTGCGTCTTGATCCACAGCCCCTGCATGATGAGGTCGAGCAGGTGCGGATTGCGGAAGTTCACGAAATGGAAGATCGACGCGTTCTTCAGGCTGTATTCCTGCAGGTGCGCATTCGCGCGGGTGTCCGGCGTCACAAACGTCGGCGGGGACACGCCGAACATGTCCTGCGTGTGCTTCTCGTCTTTCATCAACTTCTCGCCGGGGACGCCCATCAGCTTGATGCTGATGCTCATGAACCCCACGTCGTCAATGTCAGGCGTGACGTACGGCCCCGGCCCGGAGAAGCGCACCCATGCCCGATAGGTCCTCGGCTCGGAGAAGATACCGTGCCGAAACTGCGGCGGCAGTCCTTCGTGGACGACGAACTCGGCGCGCACGATGCCGTGGGTCTTGGTGTTCCCGCCGCGCTCGAATCCGCCAGGCTTCCAGAGCCCGCGCATCTGCGCCTTGAAAGTGTCGATGATCGACTGGATCAGCGCCTCTTCGTCCGGCTGTATCCGCTCCTCGGCGATCTTCAGGCCCTCGTTCTTGCGCTGCAGGTTGATCAACCAGGTGGTGAGGCGCGCCATCGGGTCGCGCACGACCGGGTCCAAGACCGGACGAATCCAGGGATCAATGCGCCGCTCCAGTTGCAGGAGTCGCATCGAGATGTCGCTGATGCAGTTCAGGATGACCGAGCCGGTGTCGGCCGGCGGCACCGGGCGGCTCGTCATCGAACCCAACACGTTCCTTTGCATCACGACTCCCTTCCGCTCGTCGTGGCGAGGTAGCGCAGGGCACGGATCCCGGGCATGAAGAAGTAGGCGCCACCTTGCACGGTAACGAACTGCGGCAGGCCGCTCAACCGGCAGTCCGGACCGCCGGCCTGCGGAATCGAAAAGCCGTCGGTGGGAAAATTCCCCGCGTCGGTCAAGCGGTGGCCGACCATCGGATCGCTTTCGCCGGTGAGGCCGGCGAACTTGCTCCCGACCAGCCACGCGCTTTGCACGAACTCGAACTGGCGCTTGATGTTGGCCGCCAGGCAGATGAAGTGGAGGCCGGCGTCCGCGGCGGGGTATCCAGCGGCGGACCGCGCGGCGACCACGGCATCGCCGTACTTTCGTCCGCGGCGAAGCAGGCGATGAAAGCGTGTCGACGCGACCAGATCCGCCTCCAGTGCCGCTGCGTCGAATCCCAGCATACGCCGGAGGCGCGAGAGGAGTCCGCGCCCGCCGGGCGGCAGATCCGCGTTGCGCGGGTTGCACCGTCGGATGTGCGCGCCCAGCGGACAGCGCAACCCGCGCGGATCGGCCTCGTAGGTGAAGTCGTTCACCGCGCCCGGCGCTGCCAACGGCTCGCCGTTCTTCTTCCGGCCCACCATCGCCGCCGCCAGCCGCTCGCGCAGGTCCTCGTCGCCGCCGGCCTGCCGGTCGAGCTCGCGCCAGAATCCCCGCACGTCCTGCTGCAATTGACGCAGCATGAGATAGCAGCCGTTGCGTCCGAGGTCGGCCTCCTCCGGCGCGTCCTCGGCCCGCGGCAGCAGCTGTCCCGGGTCGCGCTGCGGAGCAAGCAGCGGACGCGGCGTGTAGAGGCCGTATTCATTGGGATAGCCGAGCAGGAACTCGCCGAGGCAAACGAGGTTGTCGTAGTCGAGGCGGTCGTGGTCACCCATCGGGCGTTCGCGCTCCCAGTCGACCTTCGGCTGCGAAATGCCGTCCGCGAATCCGAACGGCTCCGCGAGCTGGGTCGCGGACGTCGACAAGCGCTCGATGCGCTCGAAGCCGGCCGCACATTGCGCCTCGACCTCGAGCTCCCACGCCGCGAGCCGTCCGGGGGCGGCATAGAGGAGCACGGCCACGTGCGGCGTCCGCGCGCCGCTGCCCCAGCGCCAGCCGGCTGGATCATTGGCGCCGACATCTCCCAGGCGGCGCGCGCGCGCAGCGTCGCTCGCCATGCCGGCGACGAATTCGGCAGAGAACTCGGCGCACAGATCGGGGGCTACTTCCAATTCGCGCAGCCCATCGCTCGTGAAGGCCACGTGGAGGGCGGTCTGCGGCAGCGGATCGGCGCTGACCGCGCTCGTTACCGGCGCCTGCGCCAGCCAGGCGCGCGCGGCCGCCGCGTCCTTGACGCGCAGCAGCAGGAAGCAGGCTTCGGTCAGGTGCTTGTACCCGAACCGCACCAAACCCTGGACGTCGTCCAGTTCCACCGGCCTCGCCTCGCTCATAGTGGCAGTCATAGCAGCCGCAGCCAGGCCTCGGCCTGCTCGTCGGTGACGCGTGCCGGCTCGAGCCCTTCCCTGATGCGCTGGTTGCGCTTGAGGTCGGCAAGGGTGAGGCCCGGATAGGCCCTGTACCAGACCTCGGTTGGCAGCTGATGGCGCCGTTGGTAGTTCTTGAACTTGCTCTCGATGCGCGCGCCGCGCGCGATCAGCCAGCGCGTGCGCGGCCAGCCGACGCCGTGGCTGAAGGCCAGGTTCAGGCCCCAGGCCGCCTTGTTGATGAAGTCGTCCATGTAGGCCTCGTGGCCGCCGTCGTAGTTGCTGGTGAAGACGAGTCGGCGCTTGTCGTCGAGAAACGCCCAGAAGGCGAAATGGATCGTCTGCACGCGGGCCAGGAAACCGCGCGTGAAGACGTGGCGGGCGGCGTAGTCGATCAACACCAGCAGCCCGGTCGCCAGCCAGCGACGGAACGGTCCCGGCTTGAGCGAGCCGAGCGCCGTGTATTGGTTGCTCACGTCGTAGTCCTCCAACTGCTGCAGTTCCAGCAGGACCGCGCGATCCAGCGGCGGGCAGACCTCGGCGTCGTTCTCCTCCTTTGTGCGCAGGAGATAAATCAGCAGCGGCGACAGGACGATCAGGAACGGCAGCAGCACCAGGCCCGCCAGCGGAATCGCCAGGAGATGGAGCAACTTTGCGAGCTGCCAGCGTAGCGGCGTCGGGTCCGGTGGCGTCCAACCGAGCCTCCCGGCGCTCACCTCGGCATCGACGAAGTCGGCGAGCTCGCGCCGGAGCTGCTGGGCCTGTGCACCCGATGTGAGCGGTGCGCGCGCCACTTTCGCGACAAGCGCGCGGCGCAGCGCGGCTTCCTCCTTGATCTGTCGCACCGTGCGACCGACCCAGTTGATGTAATTCGCGGCGATGGGACCGCGGTGCGCGTGCATCCAGGCCGTCAGGTCCCCCTGCGCGTCGAAACCGTCGCAATGCGCGAAGATCCTGCGCAGTCCCGTGCCCGCTCGCCGTGCCAGATCCTCGATGCACTCTTCTGCCGGCCCGTCGCAGCTGCCAATGAGGGTAAGGTAAATGGGCAGGCTCGGGCGCGGGGTCCCATGCACTTCGATATCGCCGAGCGTCGGATCGTCCAGCAGCGCGAGCCGCGCAAAGTGCAGGCGTTCGAAGCGCCCGAACGGCAGGACCAAGTTCGTAGGGTCGGCCATGCCCGGGTCCGAGTTCATCGTGGCCAGCACCTCCCGCAGGCTGTGCTCGCGCCCCGGTGTCACCGGCGCCAACACCATGAACTGGGATTGCGGGGTCACGGCTCCGCTCTCATCCGGAGGGAATTGAAATCCAATGCCTCGACGCACGGTCGCGACACACGGCGGGGTGACGATGAGGAAGGGAAGAACAAGAAAACGGCGGCGCCACTTCGGTTTCCTGCGCATCGCTTAACGGAACCATGAGTCTCCCTTACCGGTCCAGGGTTGCCGTGTGTCGTGAAGGTCTGGTTTCCGGCGTCTGCCGTTGCGGCAATGTCGCCGCGGGCTCGTCCGGAAGGCATGCGCGCAGGCTTTCATAGCTGCGGCGCAACAACGAGTCGCCTTGCGGTGCGCCCGCTTCGGTGCGAAGCCTTTCGTTCACCGACAGGATGAGCCCGGACAGAGCGCCACCGTCGCGCCAGGCTGCGGAGGTGAACTTGAATCGCTGCACCGCGGTGTCCGGCGGCATCGGGGTCTTGGCGCGCGTGTCCGCCCCACTCTGCCACATGCTGAGGCGAAAGTAGATGCGCGGCGCGCAATGGCGGAGCTTTGCCTCCACTTCATCGGCATCACCGAGCAGGAAATTCGGTGGTGCCCGATCGGAACCGAGATGGCATTCCGCGCAATATCGATAGAAGCCCGCGTGCGATGCAGCCGTTGCGGACCTGAATCCCTTGCCGGCGGAGGGGTCTGGACTGTCGGCACGGGCAGCCCGAGGGGGCGGCATGCCGGAAACGTCGAGGCAGCACCAAGCCCCGGGCGCGGCACCCAGGCGGCTCAGCATCGCGGGCATCAAGCGCGCCCGGCGGAAGGCCAACGCGTCGAAACCATCGAACTTGCCCGCGAGGCCGTCGCGCGCCAAACCGTCGATCGCACTTCGCGCCGATGCAAAGTCGTCGCGTACGACGAGGCTCGCGGCCCCGTCGCCATTGCGCCAGCGCACTTCGATGCGCTCGAGCGCGTTGCCGTCCGCCCCGCGCGCGTGGACACGGCCGCGCAGCGGCGTCAGCACCGCCAGGCGCTCTGCGCCGCGCATTTCGAGGCGACGCGGCGCGGCCAGATCGAGGTCGCGCAACGGTGGCTGCCCGTCGATCTCGAGACGGTCGATCGCGCCGCCGGACACCGAGCTTCCCACCATGAACAATCGACCTTCGAGGGACAGGCCGCTGCGATCTGCCGGCGTTGGCAATGACGTGCAGCGAAATTCGATGCGCTGGCTTGCGCCCACCGCCGGCGCCGGCTGGACCTTGCACGCGCCTCGGTAGGTCCGGCGCGGCGCGCCGAGAGCCTCCGCTCGCTTGATCAACGCATGGTCGAGACGCTCCACGTCCGCTTCGGCGATGAAATCGGACAAACCGATCACAAGGCGCGCCACGTCGTCCTGCTGGGCAACGCGCCAGATTTCCAGCGGCGGGCGCGGCAGCAACGGATCGAAGGCCGCGGCGACATTGGCAAGGTCCGCACTATCGCGCAGGGCGATCGCGGGTGACATCCGCGCTTCCGCGGGCAATGGGTCGCGATTCGGCAGATCAGGGTTGCCGATCGCGAGCCCGCCGGGCCATTGCCCGCGCGCAGCCTCCGCGACCCGCGCCGCGACGTTGCGGCGGTACGACGCGTCGGCGCGATCGAATTGCTGCTGTCCGGACAGCCGGTACTGGAGCAGTGCCGCGAACAACCCGGCTCGACATCTTACGGCAGGCTCGTCGTTGCCGCCGCATCCGTCTTTCCAGAGCAGCTGGTGGACCGCGAACCGGTTGGCGCGCAGCGTGGCGTCGTCGATGGCATTGGGCACGTCGACGCCGCGGTCGACAGGAATGCCATGGAAATCCTTGCGCTCCGAGGCGAGCAACGCCGCCACGCGGGGATTGGCGTTGGTCTCGTCCCAGACCGCGCGGGAAAATATCGGAGCGGCATTCTGGTGACAGGCGATACACAGCGTTCGGTTGGCGTATGCGATGCGCGGCGCGCCGCCGGCACGATAGTCGGTGACGACCTGAAATTCGAATCGCCCCGCGTCCTCGTTGTAGCTGATGACCTCGAGCAGGTTCGCCTTTTCCTGATAGCCGAGATAAAGTCGA
The DNA here is from genome assembly GCA_963823215.1 of uncultured beta proteobacterium. Taxonomy (GTDB): domain Bacteria; phylum Pseudomonadota; class Gammaproteobacteria; order Burkholderiales; family Casimicrobiaceae; genus CAIWHR01. The sequence goes on along the minus strand of CAWGKT010000001.1, from coordinate 58,120 downwards.
TCCTTGAGGTAGAGATCGCCGGTGGCGGCAGGCTCCGCAACGGCGGCGACCACGACACGCGGATAAGCGAAGAATTCAGGCGCGGCGGAACCCCGCTGGAGCGAGCGGCCGAGCGGAATGAGCACCGCCTTCGTGGCCTTGGACTGCGCATCGCGCCCGATCTGCGTCTCTATTCGCTGCAACAGCGCGGTGAAGGGAAACGGGATCGCCTGCCAAATCTCGCCGGCCCGCTCCTGCAGCACGAGGAAGTCGAACAACGCGCGACCGCGCGACGGCAAATCTTCGCCCGCGACCGTCGGGTCGACCACCCAGTGCGCCCCGGGACGATCGATGCCCGCGGGAACGGCTGAAACGATGGGCGCGGATCCGACTGCGACGTCGGACGCGTGACTGGTGGTGATCATGGCGGACCATACGGGCGCAAGCAGCAGTGCCATGCAAATCGGTGCTTTCGATTTGCGCCGCGTTTTCATCGCCGGGAGCGCGCCGCCTCGATGTCACCGGGTCACGTATGCGCGCGCCTGAGCCTGAGTACCCGCCCAGCAATCTTCCTTGACCTGTCCCGTCTGCACAAACGCGGCGCCGTCCTTCTCGGCGATGGCCTTGTTGTACAGCGTGAAATTCAACCCGAACACGCGATCGAGATAGGCGCGGCCGAGATAGAAGCCTGGACGCACCATGCGAATCTCGTCGCGCACGCGCACTCCGCGTCGCCCGGCAAGGAAGTCGGGCTTCTCCTGATACCCGGGAATCTCTTCGGTGAAGAAATAGTCGATGATGACCGATTCGCGCCGGGAGTCGAACAGGCTCTGGCCGCAGTAGAGCTTGGCGGGGAACAGCAACCACGCATCCTTGCCGTTGACGGAGATCTTCTTCGGCTCGCCCTCGACCAGACCCAGCTTCTTCAAGGCGCTCAAGTCATCGATCCGGTTACGAAGCACGCGCTCGTCGCGAAAGAACACCTTGCCGTGCCACAAGCTCTCGCCCACCGCGTCGAGCGCGATGCCCTTGAGCTGCAACGCGGTCCCGGCGAGGCCACCCATGATCTCTGCGGCGCGGAACTTGCCGCTGCTGCCGCGGGGAAAGAGGATCCCGCCGTCGAAAGGGCCGTCCGGGATCGGGCCGGCGGAAAGACGCGCATAGATCTGGTCGATCTGCTCCTGGCTCAGCGTGGCTAGGTTCTCCGGCGTGATCTTCTGCAGATCCGCCGGCAGCAGCGGAAATTTGTACTCGACCTCGGCCAAGTCCATCTTCAGCCGGGAGTCGGCGTTGTCTGGCGCGAACTTGATGTCGGGCGGGCGCGGCTTGAACCACTCGCAGCCGGCGAGCTGCATGCAGAGCAGAACGAAGAACGCGATCCAGGGTCTCGGTCGCACGGTCGTCTCCGTCAGAGTGTGGCAATGAATGCCGTCAACGCCTTCTTGTCCAACTCGGGCAGGTCCTCGCCGAAGCGGTGACCGTCGTTCTCAACCGTCTGCATGCAGGTCTCGTAGTTCTTCTGGATGAACTCCGATTTCTCCTTGAGTATCGCGACGAATCGTGCGGGGTTCTTGAGCACGTCGTCGGCGATCGCCTGAAGCTCGGGAGTGATCGCCTTCTTGCCGGCCGCCTCGAGCCGGGGAGGGTCGCGCTTCGCAAGGAAGAGGTCGTAGATGAACTGCTTGTGCTCAAACCCGTTGAGGAGGCCGGCGGAGCTGCCTTTCGGAAGCACGACGACGCCGGTGCCGACGACGGCCTTTTCCGCCTTGCCATCCCAGGTGCGCAGCCCGATGTCGACGATCACGTCGTAGTCGGTCAGCGTCTGCTTGATGCCGCGCTCCTTCGGGTGCAGGAGGTCGTACATCGACTTCTTGTAGAGCTCGAAGCGGCCGTCCGCGCTCGTCTGGTAGGGCACGCACTGGGGTTGCGGGTCGACGAGCTTGCCGGAGGCGTCCACGTAGCGGCTGCGGAAGAAATCGTTCTCCGCGTTCTTCGGCTTGCCGCACACCTCGGGGCCGATCGCGTTGTTGTGCATGAACGGCGCCGTTGCCCAGACGTTGAGCAGCGAGATGTTGCGGTAGTAGCCGCGGCCGTTGTCCTTCAGTTCGTTGCGCTCCGGGATGTCCGCCACCACCGGCCTGCGGCGCAGGGTTTCGGAGCCGTATTCTGAATAGAGATGTCCCGCGACATGGTTGGAGTGAAGCGCGCGGCAGCGGAACGTGCCCACTTCGGTCGCCGGTGTCGAGGCGTCGTTGCCGAGGAAGTCCTTGCGCACCTTGCGCGGATGGTCTTCCGCGACGGCGTAGAAATCGCGGGTCTTGAACGAGTCGGCCGGCGTGTCCGGCAGGCTCGAGTGACACCGCGCGCAGGTTTCGGCGAACAGCGCCCTGCCGCGCCGCACGGCGTCCGGCCCGAACTCGCGGTCGAGATCGGCGATCAGGTCCTGGCGCGTGTAATTGCGCGCACGGCTGTCCTTTGCCTTGCGCTCGCGATCGCGGGCGACGTAGAGATCGGTCTCGTCACTCTCCGCGGACACGAAGAAGTCGAGCACGTTGCCGAGCCGATCCTCGATCGCACGGAAGTGGGGGCAATCGCGCCGGCACTGGCCGATGCGAAACGACGTCTGGCCGAAACCGCGCTGCGCAGGGTCGACCTGGCGGAAGTCGGTCAGGTGATTGACCCAGCACGCCTCCGCGCACGAGCCGATGTTGAAGTAGACCCGCTGGATCGCCTCGAGGCCGCCGATCGAGTCCTCTCCCCCTTTCAGGATGTGGTGGACGCCGTCGCGACCCATCGTCTTGTCGTCGCTGCGCGTGCTGCGCAGCCAGCACTTGTTGTCGCGGCCGGGCTCGCACCAGCACTTGTCCTCGTCCTTCTCGCCGCCGCACGTATCCGTCTTGCGCCACTTGGTGACGACCTCGCCCGCGAAGACCGGGCGCTGCGCGAGGTTGATGATCGAATTCATCGTCCCCGGATTGTTGACCTGGTCGTGCGAGATCGCCGACGTGTCGGTGACGCCCGGACGCGCATGGGTGAACATCTGCCATTCGATGCTGGTCTTCGGCATACCCGAGCCCAGGAGCTCCGACATCCGCGAATACTGGTTGCCGACCAGTCCTTTGATGTTCTCCCACTTCGGATGCGCGGGATCCTTGGGCGGATTGAGCGGGTCGAACGCGATGTGGCAGGAGCCGCAGGTGGTTCCGATCAGGAACGGGGGCTCGTACGACGCATCGGCGAGCCTGCTCACGCGTTCGTCCGACGGGATGCCGGTCGCCTTGATCATCTGCCTGCGGAAGCCGTCCCAGTTGGCGAGGGTGCCGTTGTTGACCTCTTTCCATTTCTGCGCATCGAAGCGGGGATTCGGGAACTTGCGCAAGCCGAGCGCCCCCGTGGAGGTGCCGAACTTGAGATCGCACGCCGAATGGCGCTGGTCGAGCGTTGCGCCCTTCGTGTGCGGATCCTGGGGATCGAGCGGCGCATCCTTGAGACCGCAGGCCGGATCGACATACCCTTGCTTGCCGACATACTTCAGCAGGACATCGTCGCCCGGACACCAGTCGAAGCCATAGGTCTCCTCGGGACTCTTGGCAGGACAATCCGGATCGCCGGGCTTGCAACAGGCGGGATCGTTGATGATGCCCCACGCCGCGAAGCGGTCGTCGCGCTGATCCGAGCGCAGCACGCGGTACCAATCGACCAGCACCCCGATGCGCTGCTGGAAAGTATAGGTGTGGAATCGATCGTTGCCGCCCGTGGCCTTGTACCAGATGAGGCGACCCACACACGCGGAATCGCTTAAACCCTCGCGCGCGCAGGCCTCGATGTACGGCCCATCCTGATCGACCGCGGATGCTTCCGGAACTGGCCGAGCCTGCCCGGTCGACACGCTCGTGGCCGTTTGGGCCTGGATGGCTCCTCGATTCGTATCGACAATGGCGGCTACGATACCGATACCGAGCACTGACGCGATGAGCAGAAATCGCTTCATGGTCCACTCCCCAACCAGATTCGAAGTCAGGTTCCGCGGGCGTCGCGCCGGTCCCCGAGCGGGGGCGCATTGACGCTCTGCCGCCTTGCCACGTAATGCTGCAGTCTGCACTCTGGACAGAACGCATTATGCACATATCATATCCAGCGTGCGACAAAATGGCGATATTTCGGACGCGCGGACGGCGCCCGGGGCGTGAATTGCACCAAGGCGCTTGATTTCGCCCTAGCGACAACTATACTGACGGCGACCTTGCCGCCGCCGGAACGACCGCGCGGGTTCCGACGGAGAGGATGCTGCCCGCCGCGCGCTCGGCTGCGGAAGGATCCGGAGCGGACCGATGACGGCGACGATCGCGGCTTGGCGCGGACTTGCTTCGGCTGCCATGGCGGGAGTCCTGCTGCTGGGGCAAAGCACGATCTCGCAGGCGCAATCCGACGCCCCGGGCCTGTTCGAAACCCGTCTCGACGTCGACGCAAGCATCGGCTACCTGTACGACAACAACGTGACCCGGGCGCCCAGCGGCCCGGACAAGCTGTCCGACCAGTTCTACAGCTTGAGCGCGAGCAAGACTTTCGCCTTTCCGGTTACGGACTTCACGCGGCTGACGCTCGAGGCATTCGGCGGAGGCGAGGTGGCAAGCAGGTACTCGGACTTGGGCAATATCTTCGGCGGAGTCCAGACCGCGCTTCAATACCGCGGATCGACCGAGTTCGATGCCCCGACGTTCACCTTGTTCGCGCGCGGCTTGGGCGAGCATTTCGGGTCGTCCTTGCGCACCGGCTATCGCTTCTCGGCCGGCATTTCGGCGCGCCAACCCATCACCGAAAGCTTTGGCGTGTTCGGCGCTCTCGCCCGCAATTGGCGCAACGCCAACAACTCGGTGTTCGACACGCACGAGAATTCGGCGCTCGTGAGCATCGACTACTCCATCGCACCGTACGGCTCGTTCACGTTTACCGCCGAATACCGTCGAGGCACGCTCGTCTCCACGGGGCAAAGGACGCTGACGATCATCGACGTCGCGCAAGTCTTCGTGGACGACGACGTCTTCACCTCGCCCCAGATGATCGACTATCGGCTCGAGGCCAGATCCGTATTGACGACGCTCGACTACAACCTCCCGATCAACGCGAGCTCCGCGCTGGATTTCTCGTGGCGGCGGGTGCAGGCGACGTCGACGGAAAAGGCGAGCTTTCCCGGAGGAGGGTCGCTCAAATATGTCGACAACCAGTTCAACGTCCTCTTGCTGGTGCGCTTCTAGGGACTCGATCGTGAATCTTGGACGACTCTTCATCGGTGCCGTCGCCGCGGCGATGGCCTGTCTGTTGGTCGGATGCGGTGGAGGCAGCAACGCGGCGGTCACGACGCCACGGACGCCCCCCGTCGCCTCGGCCTCCGGTTCGGACAAGTTCCTGCTCTTTCCCAACTCACAGCAAGCGTCGCAGAGCTCCACTCTTCAGCAGACGAATTCGATGGAGTACGCCCAAGCCTATTACGCCGCGATCGATCCCGACAACAAGAAGAACACGCTGGAGAAGTGGAAGGCGGAAAATGGGTTCGGCACCGGGGGAAATGAAGTCACGGTCGTCTTCGGCGACACGCGCGATCTCGGTTACGGCCGTCGCATGACCGCAAGGAGAAACCCCGCGACCGGAGATATCGCCTTCATCGTGGAGAATTATCAGGTCGATCCGGGTGGCGCCTACGGCTATTCCCCGGTAAGCCTCGAAGCCGCGGTCCGCGAAGACACACGGTGGCGCATTCTCATCAACGCGATCGAGTACAGTCCGACAGCTCCTGGTGGTGTCGGTTTCGCGAAATTCTTCAACTTCAATGCCGCTACCGGCGTGCGCGAGCTGCAGGTCGACCTCGATGGCCGGGGGCGCAAGTTCATGCCCGGTCCATGCCTCACCTGTCACGGCGGACGCGGCGACGCGCTTGTTCCGGATTTGAACGGAACGCTCCAGTTCCCCGTTGTGCGGAACTCCTCGTTCGCTCGTGCCGGGCGATACTCAGGCGCACTTCGCACCTTTGGAAGTCGACCACTTCAATTTCTCGCCGCTCGCCGGCTATACACGTTCAGCGCAGGAAGCGAAGCTCAAGATGATGAACATGTTCATCCTGTGTTCCTATCCCATGCCCACCCCGCCCGCGACCGCTCCGACGGGCGTTCCCACAAACTTCTGCGTACGCCCCACCGCTGTGACGGGAGAATGGCAAGGGACCGCTGCCGACCTGCTGATAAAGGCCTACGGCGGCGACGGGCTGCCGCAACCCAATTTCTCGGACACCTTCGTTCCGCCCGACTGGGAGGCCGGCCTGCAGCGCGATCTTTATACGAGCGTGATCGTGCCTTCATGCCGCGCCTGCCACCTGTTGCGCGGCACCCTGAATCAGTCCGACATCGATTTCACGACCCTTGCCAAGTTCCAGTCGTATGCAAAATCGCAAACGGCACAGGAGCCGCAATTCGCCGCGCTCGACGATCGAATCAAGGTGCATGTCATCGACCGCGCCGACATGCCGCTCGCAAAGATCGTCTTCGATACGTTCTGGAGCTCGGCCAATCGCGCCATCCTTGGCACATTCCTGAAGGACCGCGGATTCATCGTGCTCGATGCGAGTGGCGCGGTCCCGCAGCCGGGTCGCCCGGTCGCCGACCCAGGACCCGACCGCGTCATCACTCGCGGTCCGACACAGCTCTCCGCGGCGGCCAGCCTGTTCGCCAGCGCATTCGTCTGGACGGTCGAGACTCGGCCCAACGGCCCCCCGCCGAGCCTTGGCAATGCGAATTCCGCGCAACCTGTGTTCGATGCATCCGTGGACGGCACGTATACGCTCAAGCTGATCGCGAGCAACGGCACCATTCAAAGCGCGCCCGCAATCCTCACCCTGTCTGTCCAGGGACAAGGTCCGCCCGCAAGAGTGACGTTCGCCAATATCAAAGCGGTACTGGGTCCCGCCGGGCCTTGCGCGAGCTGCCACAGCCCGGACGGTACGGCTACCCCGCCCGTCTTCTTTGCCGATCGGCAAGCCGGGCTCGTCGAACGGACCGACACTGCGGCGTTCTACGCGGAAGTGCGGAGCCGCATCAACTTCACCGACATCGTCGCAAGCCCGCTCTTGCGCAAGCCCGCGGGCCATCATCACAACGGAATTTCTGGAAGCCCTGTCAACGGCTTCGATGACACCAAGGTGCCCGGCGAAGCGGGTCGCGAAAGCTACGATTTGTTCGTCAACTGGATTCTGGCCGATGCACCCTTGAACTGAAAGCGAGGAAGCGACGCGACCTACTGTCGATAACCGCCCCCCTTGGGCGTCTGGTACCGGGGGTCGGAGAAAACGAACTCCGGCGGCAGCGTGCGTCCGACGAGCGTCTCGATCAGCTTCAACTCCTCGTCGGTGTGGCTCTTGAACGTCGCGCGTTCGATGCTGCGGCCGCGATTCTTGCCACCGGCGAGGATATAGAGCGGCCGGTCGTGATGGCGCGCAAACACGGACTCCTTGCTGTCCGGGTCATCCTTCGCAACGATGTCGGTGGCGCCGAAGCAGGTGCAGAAGTACGTGCGCTCGGGATCGGACTCGACATACACGCCGGTCCCGCGGATTTGAGCCCGGGCGGAGGCCGTCTCGATCCGCACGGGCCCCGGCGGATACACGGAAAGTACCTTCCCGATGAGCAGCTTGAAGCCCACGAGCCGGCCGCCCGGCTCGCCCTCGAGAGTGAGCTGGCTCTCCTCGCGAAGTAGCATCGAGCAATCGCTGACAACGAAAATGATCCTGCTGTTCTTGCCCGTGCGCAGCGTATCGCCGGGACGTATCGGCGTGTCCGCGGCCACGGGCTTGTCGTTGACGCTAGCCGTGCCGGAACTTTCGAAAACCGATCGATTGTCCGATAGCTTTGCCGGCCGTCCACCGGCAACTTGCGCGGCGAGCGAGCCCGATACACCCAGGCCTCCGGTAAATAATCCCGCGGCGAGCGCTTTGATCAGCCATCTGCGCCGTGGGTCGTCTGCTTCGGCAGCGCGCTTCACGATAGCTCCGATCGGTTGGGCTAGCCTGGCGGACCCGCTGGAGCACACGGGACGCGCGGCTTCGCCGGTTGCGAAGCAGGAAGTTTCCTCTTTTTTCTTTCCATCGGGAAGCCCGCCACGGCCGGGCCGCAGAAGCTCTCGGCGGGGTCAACGCGCCTGGCGCCCTCTGCGCCCTCGGAGGCAATTCTGCGCTCGCCGGAATCGGCGAACTGCTATCCTTGACGTCGGCGAAAGCTTCCCGCCGCCGAACGGCCCGCAGGACTCACAGTCGTGACAGTCGCCAAGCCCTCCCCTCCCGCCGACGAGCCCGGAGGACGTACATCACCCGATGCATCGTCCAGGGCCGAGGGCGACAAGAGATACCTCAGGAGCTCTGAAAGCGATCTGTTCATCAGCTACAGCCACATCGACAACGCACCTATGTTCGAGCCGAAGGGCTGGATAGAAGTGCTGCATCAGGCCCTCACAGTCAGGCTGAAACAGCTTCTCGGCGAGGAGCTCGTCGTCTGGCGCGATCCTAAGTTGTCGGGAAATGAACCCTTCGAAGATACGCTCAGAGAAAGGCTCCTGAAGACGGCGCTGCTGCTCTCGGTCGTTTCGCCGCGCTACATCAAATCCGAATCGTGCCTGAAGGAGTTGGAGGCGTTCTGTCTAGGCGCCGCGCAGTCCGGAGGACTGCGTATCCAGGACAAGGCCCGTCTTCTCAAAGTCGTGAAGACGAGAGTGCCCCGCGAGCAATTGCCGGCACCGCTGCAGCAGTTCCTCGGCTACGAATTCTTTGTCATGGACCAAGCCGAGCAGCCCCGAGAATACCACCTGCCACCGGCCCCCGGCGACGAGCAAGCGTGTCTCCAGAAGATCGATGACCTCGCCTACGACATCAAGGCGACGCTGGAGGCGTTGCGCGCCCGGGAGATGCGGACGCCGGAAAGGATCGAGAACTCGGCGCGCGTCATCTATATCGCCGACACGGTCTCCAGCCTCCGCGCGCAGAGCGACCAGCTGAGGCGCGAATTGCGCCAGCGTGGCTACGTCGTCTTTCCGTGTGAAGCCGCCCCGGAGAACGGCGCCCAGTACCGGGAGTTTGTCGCCGGCCAATTGCAGCAGGCCAGCGTGTCCGTGCACATGCTGGGCGAGCTCTACGGCGCGATGCTGGAAGGTGAAAAGACACGATCGACCATCGACGTGCAGATCGAGGAAGCGGGCCGCATCGCGGCGACGGGTGCCTTGCAGCGCGTGCTCTGGCTTTCGGAGAAGCTCGAGCCGAAAGAAGAGCGGCAAGAGAATTTCCTTGGCGCCCTTCGCCGCGGCGCCGCCAATGAGGCCAACACGGAGCTCCTCGAGACCAGCATCGAGAATCTCAAGACGTATCTGTTGCGCAAGCTGGCCGAGACGCCAAAGCCGGTCGACGGCGTCAAGGCCGCTGGAACACCGCCGCTCGTGTATCTGATTCACGACCAGCGGGACGTCGAGGCCATCGAGCCCCTGCGGGACGCACTGATGGCGCGCGGGTACGAGGTCAAGCCTTCCTACTTCGAGGGCAACGAGACCGAGCTGCGCGAGTACCACCAGGAAAACCTGGTCCAGTGCGACGGGGCGCTTATCTACTTCGGCGCGGCGAACGAATTCTGGGTGCAGCGCAAGCTTTCGGATCTGCGCAAGGCGTTCGGGCTTGGGCGCGAGCATGCGTATCAGGCGAAAGCAGTCTTCATCGGAACGCCGTCGAAACCGGAGAAGCTGCGGTTCCGCACGCAAGACGCCCTCGTGATTCAAGCCGCGCAGCCCTTCACCGCGGAATCACTCGAGCCGTTCCTCGCGCAATGGAAGCCGCGGCCATGAACGATGCGTGGCGCGCGACGGCGTCCGACGTCCTCAATCCGTTCGTCGGGCTGCGCCCCTTCGAGGAGTACGAAGCGTACCTGTTCTTCGGACGCGACGGCCAAAGCGACAAACTTGTCGGTCGCCTCGCGCACAGGCGGTTTCTGGCGGTCGTGGGTGCTTCGGGCAGCGGCAAGTCGTCGCTCGTGCGCGCCGGCCTCTTCGCCTGCCTGCGCGGCGGATTCATGGCGACGGCCGGATCGAGCTGGCGCATCGCGCTGCTGCGTCCGGGAAGCACGCCACTCGCGAGTCTTGCCGCGGCGCTGCACGATGCGCTACGCGATCCCTCGGCGGACAGCGTGGATGTTCTTTCAACCGCGCTGATCGAGACCACGCTTCGTCGAAGCTCGCTCGGCCTTATCGAAGCGGTACGGCAGGCGCGCACCCCGCGCGATGAGAACATCCTCGTCGTCGTCGATCAGTTCGAGGAACTGTTCCGGTTCAAGCGTGCAAGTGGCGACGTTGCGGCCGAGGCCGACGCCGCGGCGTTCGTCAAGCTGCTTGTCGAGGCGCCCACCCGTGACGACGTGCCGATCTACGTCATGCTGACGATGCGCTCGGATTTTCTGGGCGACTGCACTCAGTTCCGGGGGCTGCCGGAAGCGTTGAACGAGAGCCAATACCTGATTCCACGGATGAACCGCGACGAGCGCCGACAGGCGATCGAGGGCCCGATAGGCGTCGGCGGGGCGCGAATCAGTCCGCGCCTCGTGCAGCGCCTGTTGAACGATGTGGGCGAGGATCCCGATCAGCTGCCTGTCCTGCAGCACGCCTTGATGCGCACATGGCAGCATTGGGCAGCGCACCGCGAGGATGGTTCGCCACTCGACCTCGAGGACTACGAAGCCATCGGAACGATGGAAGGTGCGTTATCGCGCCAAGCGAACGAAGCGTATAACGCGCTCGACGGAGGCCACCGGCGCGTCGTGGAAAAGATGTTCAAGAGGCTTACCGAACGCGGTCCCGACAACCGGGAGATCCGGCGGCCGACACAATTCGGGGAGCTTTGCGCCGTCGCTGTGGCACGGCCAACCGAAGTGACCAGGATGATCGACCTGTTCCGGCATCCCGATCGCTCGTTCCTGATGCCACCCTGGGGCACGCCGCTGCAGGATGATTCCTTCGTGGATATCTCGCATGAAAGCCTGATGCGCAAATGGGGAGAGCTCCGGCGTTGGGTCAACGAAGAAAGCGAGTCCCGTGCGATGTATGCGCGCCTCGCCGACGCCGCCCACCGACATCAAGCGGGCAAGGCCGGGCTGTGGCGCAATCCCGACCTCAAGCTTGCGCGCGACTGGTTCAAGCGCGAGCAGCCGAACGCCGCGTGGGCACAGCGCTACGGCGGCGGCTTCGCCCTAGCAGACGCGTTTCTGCGCCGAAGCACGCGGAGGTCATTCGGCATCCGGGGAACGATTGCCGCAGTGGCGCTCGCCCTCGTGTGCCTGACCGCATATTCGATCTACGCAGGATTGCGCGCCGAAGATCAGGCGCGGCGGCAGAAGGCCATGGCGCTTGTCGCTCTCGACGCGGTGAGGAAGTTGACTTACGAGCTTCCCGACAGGCTGGTCGAGATTCCCGGAGCGCTGGATAGCGTCGCTGAGATCTACGATCAGAACAAGGCCATCCTGGATCAGATGGCCGCGATCGCGGGGCAAACTCAGGCGACCGCGCGGGAGTTTGCGTCGAATTCGATGCGGCTCGGAGATCTGTGGTTCGAACGCAAGAACCTGGTGCGGGCCCGCGAGGCCTATCATCGATCGCTGCCGCTGTACGAGCTCATCATCCGGAACGATCCGGCAAACCCGCAATGGCAGCGCGATCTATCGATCTACCATGAGCGGATCGGCAGGTTACGGATGGCCGAGGGCGACGCCGCGGGTGCGCTGACGGCGTACCGCGCGGGACTTGCCATCGTCGAGCGGCTCGCGATTGTCGATCCGAACAACGTCGATTGGCAACAGGCGCTCTCGATCAGCCACGAGAAGATCGGCGATGTGTTGCTGGCGCAAGGAGATGCCGAAGGCGCATTGCAGCAGTATCGGATCGACTTCGCGATTGCCGCGAACCTGGCGAAGGAAGCCTCGGCGAGTGCGGAGCGTCGGCTCGACCTCGCGATCAGCCACGAGCGAGTCGCAAAGGCGCTTGCAGCGTTAGGCAGAGGAGCCGAGGCCGGCGAACACCAGCAATCAGCGCGGAAAATTCGCGAGTCATTGAAATAGCATCCGCCGTGCGGTTGTCAGCCGCTTTAGACCAATGCCTTGAGTTCCTCGGCCTGCAACCGCAGCAGCTTATGGCCGCTGGCAAGCACTTGCGACACCATTTCGTCGGTGCCGCCGGGTCCGCTGCCCGCCCCCGTGTCCCACAGGGCGATAAGCGTCAACTCCTTGCCGCGAAGCGCCAATGCGTTGAAGAGCATCCACAGATTGGCGCGCTGCCAGATGTCGTAGCCCGGCCTGCCGCGAAGCCATTTCGGCAATTCCTCGCCTTCCGTCATGATGCGAGGAGCAAGCCGCGCGCAGAGCTTGTAGTAGCGCTCGACCCAATCGGGGCCTCCCTGCTGGACGGACGTGACGCAATAGCGTTCACGCGGCAACGCGAGGTGAAGCCGCGTGGGAATGCCAAGCTCGGCGCAGACCTCGTGGAAAAGCGTGTCTCCTCCGCACGCTCCACCCGCGACACCGACGATCTTTCCCGAACTGAGAGCCTGTTCCGCCGCGATCGCCTGGCGCAGCATTTCGCGCGCCTTCTCTTCCGCCGCCTTGGTAGGGGGAAATCGCGGCTCGGGACGGGAAGGCTCGTCCACCATGTGTCCCGAGAACAGCAGTACGCGCGTCGGCTGCTCGACCGCCCGCGCGAGCGCCGGCTTTGCCGCGATCAGTTCGGCAAGCGCCGCCAGGGATGAAGCGGCAAAGTCGCTGCGCACCCCGAGTTGCCAATACACCGCCAGTTGCTCGTGCACGGTGGTCAAGAGCGAGATCGGCTGATCGGCGAGAGCGTCCCGGTAACGCTGGGCTGCCGCCTTGGGGCGCGGCGAGGTCAGGAAGGCGTAATCCGCTTCGAGCAACTCCATCCGAGCCATGGCGTCGACATCGGTCACCGGTTGCCGTTGCAGCGTCTCGCGGTGCGACATGAGCGAGAATTGCAGCGTGCTTGCGAGTTGCGCGAACTGCGCATTGCTGGCGGCCAGAGCGCGCACCGCGTCTTCATCGCTGTCGAACCGCTCGGCCCACGCTTCCTGCATACGATGGGCGAGCTCGTTGCGTGCGCACAGGAGTCCCAGTGCGGCAAGCCCCGCATGGGGGCGGTTCAGGTCCTGGCAGAAGGCGTCGACGTACCACTTCAGCGCCTCGTCCAGCTCGGGTGCACGTAGCGCGGCAGAGCGTGCCTCCTCGCCCGAGCGGCCGTCAAAGCTCGCCTGCCATCGCGCCGTAACAATTCTCCCGTACAGCGCGAGCGCCTCGGCCCGCTGGCTCCGGTCAGCCAACGATGACGTGATCACGCGTTGGATCGACTGACTCGACCGCGTGAAGTCGCCGAGGCGCCGGTAGATGGTCGCGAGCCGCTGATCCGCCTCCACGTCGTCGGGCCGCAACTCGCGCAGCATTTCGAACGATTCGCGGGCGCCCGGATTCGATTTGAGCTCGAACTGCGCGCGCCCGACCATGCGCAGGCCTTCGCTTGCCCATTCGAAGCTGCATGCCTCGTGCGCGAGCAGGCGCAGATCTCCACGCTGGTCGGCGACGAAGGCGCATTCGACAGCCTCTTGAAAATCGCTCGGCACGACTTGCAGCGCCGTCGCGTCCGGCGCCCTGAGGTTCGGCAGCACCTGATAGACCGGGCTGTCGACACGCGACGAATCCAGCGTCGCCTTGAGCGCGCGCGCCAACGGCGTGACGCTCGCGGCCGGCTTGTCCCGGTCGTAGGCAAGATAGCGATCCGTGCGCAGATCGAACGGAAACTCATCGATATTGGCACGGAGCAGGAAAGTGGCGTTGGGCCGCATGCCGTGCCGAATGCCGAGCTCGTAGAACACATTGGCGTTGTGAATCGAGATGTCGGCGATGACGAGGTCAGCGCATACCAATAGCCGGAACATGTCTTCCCGGATGTTGCCTTGTTCGACGATTTCCGTCGTCGTATTGCCCGCGATGCCGATCTGCGCAAGCGCAGGCTGGATGAGCTTCTCTTCGACGGCGTCAAAATCCACACCTGCTTTCGTGCCGAAGGGTCGAATGATGAAAGCACGGGTCATCGTGGGGCCCTTCGATCCGCAACGGGCATCCGCCAGGGACGAGAAAAGCCGCTAGGTGACGGCAAGGACATACCGTATGAAATCGGACTTCGCGCGCGTGTACGACGGCCGATCGCAGGAGAACCTGGCGCCAAGCTCGATCTTGACGCGCTCGTATTCGCGCGCCACTTGCGCGTTCGTGCGCAGGGCATCCCTGAAGCGAAGGTAGTCGCTCCATTGCCGACTGTCGCGTTCGACGAGGTGCACGTGATGGGTACGCTCGAGGCCCTTCTCGAATATGACGTCGTTTTCGAGATCGGCCCAGTACGCATACCGGTATCCGAGGCGCGCCAACGGGGCGGCGTACTTCGAAACAATCGCCTGCGCAGGGATCGCTACTGCGATATCCAGTATCGGCTTCGCGATCAGGCCCGGTACTGCGGTGCTTCCGACGTGCTGAATGTCCAGCGCAAGCTCGCGGAGCGCAGCGCTGAGCTCCGCAGCCTCGATCTGGAACAGGTGGGCCCAAAGGGGCGTGTAGTCACGCAGCCGAACGGTGCCCGGCTGCACACCGAGGACAGGTTCGCCGGTACGCGGATCGAGGAAGGACAGTTGATCCATGCCGGCTGACGGGGCGTCCGGGAATGCCATTTGCATATCTTGCCGCTTCGGAACACGATAGGCAATCGTCGCTCGACGGCGGATCCCATCCGTTCGTCAGCACAAGGCCGCGCAAGGGAGGGGGGTAGTCCCACAAAGGCGGGCGGCATTCGGAGAACGAGACCATGGCTGAGAACATCCAGGTACGCCTCGTCAACGTCGAGTTTCTACGCGCTGGACCGCCGCAAAACCAACTGCTGTCGCCGCTCACGCAGTACCTCGCGGTCTGCGGTGATGCGGGGGCGGGCATCATGACGGTGCCGTACGAGCACGCGACGTTCGAGCGAAAGCTGAAGGAGATGCGCTACGAAACGGGCGACCCCGGCGACCGGCTTGCCATGCTTCACGACGTCGGCGTCGACATGGGCCGCATCCTCGGCTCGGTACCGGGCCTGCCCGGCAGCTTGACGACGGACCCCAACCAGGAAGGGCTGCTCGTCCATCTGCGCCTGACGCTGTCCGCCTCGGAGCTCGCGCTGCTGCCGTTCGAGTTCGCAAAAGTGCCGGTCGGACCGAACAGCACGACCGAGAGCTGGCTCGCCATCCAGACGCGCCCGCCCGTCGCGGTAACCCGGCACATCCGCACCGTGTCTCCGGAAGGCGTGGTCTGGCCGCATCAGCCGCGTATCCTGTTCGTGGCCGGAGATCCAGACACCATCCCTTTCCGGGAGCATCGCGACGCGCTGGTCGGGGCGATCCAGCCTTTCATGTGTCCCGGACGCGACGATCCGGTGAAGTCTGCCGACAGTACGCGCGAGCAGTTCGGCGAGTTGCTGACGATTCTCGTCAATCCGACGCTCATCGGCGTCCTCCGGGAGTGTCGCGAAACGCGGTACACGCATGTCCACCTGCTAAGTCATGGCGACTTCGACGACGCGGCGCGCGATTCGTACGGACTCGTGCTGCGGGGCTCGGATGGCGAGTCCGACGTCGTCTCCGGCGAGCGATTCTCGAGTGCGCTCACGACGGTCGACAATGGCCGCATCCACCGTCCGAGCGTTATCACGGTGGCGAGTTGCGACAGCGGCAACGTCGGCTCGGTCGTCCGTCCGGGCGCGAGCTTTGCCCATGCGCTCCATCAGGGGGGGGTGCCGCTGGTCGTCGCATCGCAATTCCCACTCAGCATCGAGGGTTCGGTGCCCCTGGTCGTGACCTTGTACGGCGGCCTCTTGTGGGGGGAGAATCCGCTGCTGCTGCTCCAGCAGATCCGGGCGGAACTGCACGCGCGCTACACGTCGCGCTGGCACGATTGGGCGAGCCTCGTCGTCTACGAGGCGCTTCCGCAGACGCTTGCCGAACAACTGGATCGAGCCCAGTACTTTCAGGCGAAGCGGGCGGTCGACGCGGCGCTCGAGCGGATCGATCTGTCGGTGCAGGCGGGTGACGGGAGCGTGCTAAACAAGTCATCGGTGCCGTCCGACACGGCGATAGCGCACGCCATCACGCACCTCCCCGTCGACGGACAGTTCGGCGTCGAATGCATCGGGCTCCGCGCAAGCGCGCGCAAGCGCCTTGCGCACGCGGCCTTCGCATTGGCCGCAGAAGGGAGCGCCGGAGCTCCCGAGTGGGAGGAAGACTCCTGCGATCTCCTCGAGCAGGCGTGGGTCGACTACGAGCGCGCCTTGCGCGGTCTGCTCGTCAACGACGGGCGGACGCTGCAGCGCGTGGCGACGTTGCATTGGATCGCCGTCCAGGTCGAGTCGCTCTCCGTGGTGCTGGGCAAGCCGAGCGATGATGGCCGGTGGGAAGCCGCAAAACTTTGCGCCGACCTGTACGCCGAGCACCACGAGATGGAGGAGCGCGCCTGGGCCCATGCGAGCCTTGCGGAACTGTGGTTGCTCCGGCTGGCCCGCACCGACGCCGAGTATGACGAGGAGCGCACCCGCGAAACCGGGAATCGCGCTCTGCATCACGCCACCGAGCTCGCTCGGCTGTATCCTTCGCGCGAGGCTTTCCCGATCACCTCGACCCGGCGGCAATTCGCGCGATACGTCGACTGGTGGGGACATCCGCGCTTCGCGCGCGATCTTGCCGCCCATGGGCTCGAGCGCCGCACGCGCTGGACGAACCCTGGCGGACTCCTCGATATCGCCTCGCGCGTCATCGGACTGCTGCAGCCGAGGTCCGCCGGAGGCGGCCCCTCCCTCCCGGGATCGTCAGCGTCCCCCGAGGAGTCGTCCACCCCTAAGGCGCCGGCCGCACGTCCCGCGACGGGCGATCGCACGACCGCGCTCGCCGGTTCGGAGCGTGCCGCGCCGTACTCGGGGAGGCGCCCTCGCGTGGCGGCCAAGCGGCGGGAGGCCTCATTTTTCGACACCAGGATGCTGCCGGCCGGACATGGCGATTGCATTTGGATCGAATACGGTGACTCCTCGGCGACGCATCGGTGGCTCATCGACGGAGGGACCCAGGCGAGCGCCGCCGGACTTCTGCGGCACATCGAATCGCTCCCCGAGAACGATCGATCCTTCGAACTGCTGGTCCTGTCGCATATCGATTCGGACCATATCGGGGGCGCACTGCCGCTGATGAAAGCCGTCCGGAACGGGTTGCGATTCGGAGATGTCTGGTTCAACGGATGGCAGCACCTCTCCGGCCGGCTCGGGGCCAAGCAGGGCGAGATGTTCTCCTCGGCGATCCGGGACATGGAGCTGCCGTGGAATGCATGGCGGCAGGGTCAGGCGATCGTCGTCGAGGGGGACGATCTGCCCAGCCACACGCTGCCAGGCGGAATGACGCTGACCCTGCTCTCGCCCACCCCCACGCAGCTTTCGAAGCTCGCGCCCGCGTGGAAGCAGCGAGCTCAAGAAAGCGGGGCTCGTGCCGGGGTCGCACGTCGACTATCAGCCGCTTCCTGAGGGGATCGCCCTCTACGTCGACCGACGTGGACAAGTTGGCGGACACCCCTTTCGCCGGAGACACCGCGCCGGCCAATGGATCGAGCATCGCGCTCCTTGCCGAGTTCGGCGGCGCGAGCGTGCTGTTCGGCGCCGATGCTCACGATCCTGTGCTGGCGCAAAGCGTTCGCCGCCTGCTGCGCCAACGCGGCACCGACCGGCTGAAGCTCGATGCCCTCAAGGTGTCGCATCATGCCAGCCAGAACAACCTCAGCAAGGAGTTCCTGCGCTCTCGTCGACTGCAAGCGATACTGCGTATCGACGAATGGCGACTCACTTCTGCCATCCCGACCGGGAGGCCATCGGACGCATCATCAAGTACGGCGGCGAGCGTCCGGAGCTCCACTTCAACTATCGCACACGCTACAACGAAGTGTGGAAACGGCCTGACCTTCAGGAGCGCTACGGATACTCCGCGCGCTATCCGCAGGAGGATCAGGGCGGTGGTGACGTGTCGTTGCTGGCCGCCGCTCGCTAGAGCCTGTTCACACTGCGTCCGCAAGCGCGAAAAGAGGCGTCGGATTGCCGCGGAGGGAGTGCGTGACCAAGGTCTTCATCAGCTATCGGCGCGATGACGCGAGCGCGAATGCCGGCCGTCTGTGCGACTGGCTGCAACGCCAGTTCAAGGACGACAACGTCTTTCTCGACACCGAGAAGATAGCGCCGGGCGACAACTTCCCCGAGGTGCTGCAAGAGCGGCTCGCCGCGACCGAAGTCCTGCTTGCCGTCATTGGCAAGGCATGGGCCAGCATCACCGACGCCGCCGGCAACCGGCGCATCGCCGATCCAAAGGACTTCGTCGCACTGGAAGTGGGAACCGCGCTCAAGCGCGGGATCCGCGTCATCCCGGTGCTGGTGGGCGGCGCCTCGATGCCCAAAGCCGACCAACTGCCGCCGGAGCTTCGGAGCTTCGTCGACTGCAATGCCGTCGCGGTCGACGACAGCCGCTTTCGCCAGGACTTCGACAATCTCGTCGATGCAATCATGGGGCGGCCCCGCGGCTTCGCGCGCCGCGAGCTCGACCGATTGCAGCGCGGCGTGCGCGTTCTCAAGGCCAGTTCCCTTCTCGCCCCGGCCATCGCCCTGCTGCTGCTCTTCACCGCATGGATGCAGGTGTTCGATGCCTTCCTGCTCGACACTCGCGTCGCGAGCTACAGCATGTGGCTCGGAGAGCGCTTCGCCGGCTCGCCGCCCGAATCCCCGGTGATGCTCGTCACGATCGACGAAGAGAGCGAGAAGCGACTGCGCAAATACGGGCGGACGGCCGAGTGGCGATTGGATCATGCGAAGCTGATCGACCGTCTGGCCGCCTCGGGCGTGGCGACGATCGCCTTCGATCTCTACATCGAAAGCGAAATCGACAGCGCCGCCGATGCGGCGCTCGCGGACGCAATTCGCCGCGCCAGGCAAAAGGGCGTCCGCGTGATCTTCGGGGTACGCGCGATTGCGAATCACGTGCCGAAGCTGCTGCCGCAGCTGATCGACGCGGGCGCCCTCCCCGGATCGCTATGCATCGGAAGCCGACTGGGCTACGCGTTCGACGCGCCGCTCGTGGTCAGCCCCGATCCACGGGGAAAGCGTGACTTGCGCGCGGTCAATCCCGCCCTTGGACTCGTCGCCGCATTTCCCGGCCGAGCGGAAACGATCGACGAGGAGCGCCGCGAAGTGAGCATTCGAGACGGCAGCAAGAGCCAGTTTCGCGGCTTACTCGGTGCTCGACATGAAGATGCGCCGTCGACCCAATGCCCGACGCTGGGGGAAGGCAGTGTCGTCGCCACGCTCCTGTTGAGATTGTCGCCGAGCGGGTATTGGCGCGACTCGCAGCGGCGCATTTCCTACGCCGACGCATTGGAGCGGCGCACTGCCGCTCGACGACCGGATGCGCTCGACGGGAAGATCGCGCTGATCGGCGTCACGCTGAGCGAGGCCGGAGATACGCATCATGTCGTTCGCGGATGGACGAGCGAGGAGCGTCTTCGGCGTGGAACTGCATGCCGACACCATCGCCAATCTTGCGCGCGGCGTGGCCGTGCGCCCTCTCGGACCCACTGCGCAGTGGCTCCTGATGCTGGCGCTCGCCGGCGCGGGCGCGGCGTCGAGTTTTGTGCTCTTCGATCGTCCTGCGCGCTATCCGCAGGCTCGCACTCGGCCTTCTGCTCTTCGCCTATGCAGCCGCGGGAGTTGCGTGCTACCTTGCGTTCGATATTCTGCTCAACACGCTGTACGACGTCGCAGCCTTCGCGGCTGCGTACGCGTGGCTCTTCCGCCTGCAAAGGAAGGCGCTTGCCGAGCCTCTCGAGGAGGTTTCGCCATGAGAACACGACTGATGCGCGGCGCTTCATGGTGTCGCCGGGTTCTGTGTCCTGCTATTCCTTTGCTACGCGGGGCTCGCCGTCTGCTCAGTCGTCTCCAGACGCCGTTCGGCGAGGAGCGTCCACCCTGGCTCGTCATGGTGGCGCGAACCGATCCGGCAGATCCGGCGCGCTACATCGGCGTGTATGGCGACGAACTTTCCGATGCGGTGGCTCTTTTCCGCGATGGGGTCCGCATGCGCCCGACCATTCCGCAGATTCTGCAGCGCGGTGACGAGATCGAAACGGAGCGCGATGTCATCGCGGTGATTCGGTACCCGATCGGAGACGTCTACATCGACTCCGCGACGCGGGTGCGCATCGGATCGCTGGACGTCCTGTTCGGCAAGGTGTTCGCCAGAGTACGCGGCCTGTTTTCGGTCGAGAACCAGAACGTCGTGGCCGGTGTGGAGGGAACGGAGTTTGCGTTCGAAGTCGCCGCCGACGGGACGCACACAGATAACCGTCCTGGACGGCGTCGTCCTGAGCTCGTCCAAGAACCTCCCCTGGAAGCCTTTGCGCGTGACGCGCGGTCAAGCGTTTACCGTAACGGAGTCCGGTCGGCAGATGCGAATCGGTGCCGCGGCCCCTGCGAAGCTTGCGCAGCTGCGAACGTGGATGCAACGCGTGGACAATGCGGTCGCCGTTCTTGCGCCGCGCGAGGCTCAGGCCCAACCCCAGCCGCAGCCCCAGCCCCAGCCGCAGCCCCACCGCAGCCCCAGCCACAACCTCTGCCGCAGCCGCAACCTCGCACCGCAACCCGCCGCAGCCGCAGCCCCAGCTTCCGCCCGATTATCGTGCTGCCGATTCCGCCGATCGTGCCTGTCCAGTCAGGCTATTGCTGTGATGCGGGGGGAAGGGTCTACCCATCGACGGTGGACGGGATGCCGGGGCAGGCTCTACGAAACGCAAGCCGAGGCGTACCGGCGATGCGAGCGAAGGCCAGGAGGGCTATTGTTGTGCGAACGGTACGGGTTTTCGAGAGCACGCCTCAACAGTGTCGACGGAGTTTTCTCCTACGACCAGCGGCGCGCGACGGAAGGCTGTAAGCTGCCCGCGCCGCAACCGACGTCCGGTTATTGCTGCGTCGGGGGCGAGGTGACATCGACGACGCGCAATCAGTGTCGCGGGAGTTTCTTCACCAACGAGGACAACCGCGCGCAAGATGTGCACCGCGCCTGCACCGATGGGGTACTGCTGCGCCGGAGGCGAGATTTCGCGGGTGAATCGCGCGCAATGCCACGGCAATTACTTCGTCGACGAGGCGAGTGCCCGCAAGGCATGCACGGCTCCGCCGGAACAGGGTTACTGCTGCGCCGGCGGCAAGGTTTCGCAGAGCACGCGCGAGCGTTGCGGCGGAACCTTCTCGCGCTCCCAGGCCGAGGCGCAACGCGCATGCAAGGTTGTACAAATAGACCCGAAACCTGACGTCGGGCTGAAGAAGGAAATCATCAAGAAAGCCCCGGACGGCCCGGTCGTGAAGTAAGCACGACGCTCCAGTGGGGTCGTCGCGCCTTCGCGGCAGCGGGTCAGGTTTCCAGCAGCCTTCGCGCATCGAGTTCGACGGGCTTGAATCCCCACTTCTGCGTCGTCTGAACGAGATGCGCCGTGCCGCCGGGACCGTCCGGCTCGCGCTCGCGATTGACGAGCGCGATCAACGTGAGATGCTTCGGGTAGATCGCGAGGGCATTGAACATCATCCACCGATTGTTGCGTCGCCAGATATCGTAATCCGGCTTGTCGGTGAGCCAGCGCGGGAGCGCCTTGTGCTCCTGTAGCACGCGCGAGGGCAATCGCTCGCAGAGCGCCCGGTAACGCTCGACCCAGGTGGGGCCGCCATGTTGCACCGACTCGACCTGGAATCGATCGCGCGGCAAGGCCAGGTAAAGCTGAGTGGGTATACCCAACGAAGCGCAGACTTCGTGGAACAGAATGTCGGCGCCGCACGCGCCCCCGGCGATACCGAGCGATACGCCTTCGGGTGCCGCCATTTCGTCGCGCAACGCCTGTTCGATCATGGCGCGGGCTGTAGCCTCGGCTTTCGCGAGTCGGCGGGAACCGCATCTTTTCCGGCGGCCGGTCGGGTCTATCGATCATGTGTCCGGTGAAGAGGACCACCCGCGACAATCGTTCCTGCGTCGGTTTTGTTCCCGCGGCGGCGAACGCCTCGTCGATGGCACCGAGCGCCGGCGTCACATTGTCGGCAAGCAGGCCGAGGGACTCGAAGATCTCGATGTTGCGGCGCGTCGCGGAAATTGAAAAGGGATCGTTCCGGACACGCGCGAGCGCTTTCCTGTACTCGTTTTCGATGCGAGTCGGCTTGTCGATGGTCAGGAACAGGACGTCGGCGCGCGCAATGGCCGCCCACGGGTCGCCGTCGTCCTCCTTGACCTTGAAGACGGGATCGATGCCCAAGGTCAGGTTGAGCGACGCCGCGATTCGCTTGGCGCAAGCGTCGCGCTCCTTGAGCGCGCTTCCGGCCTTGTCGGAATCGCGAACGCCGCTTCCCAGGCATCGGGCGCCCTCTTCGCGAGATCGCCCTGGATCTTGAGCATCGCAAGCGCATTGACGCCGGGATAGAATCCCGCCAAATCCTCGGCATATGCGTTGAGGTACGAGTCGAGAGCATCGACAAGATGCGCGGAGTGCAGCGCGGCTTCTGCCGCGTGCCTCCGCCGCGACGTCGCGCCAATCGTCCAGCCATCGCGTCTTGGCATTGCTTCCGAGCAGCGAAAAGGCCTCGGCGCGGTCCGCCGGCGCGGTACCCTCCGAGCGCGCGGCGAATGGCCTGGTCCGAGCGCGCTGAGAAACTCCTCCTTGTCTGCAAGCGATGCCATCGCCGCGAGCTTTTGATAGATCGTGCCGAGCCGAAGATTTGCGCGCACGTCGTCGGGAACCGCCTTGCGCAAGGTCTCGAAGGTCTCCCTGGCACCCCGGAACGCCTTGAGCCTGAACTGGGCCTCTCCGACAAGGCGCAGTCCCTCCGTTTCCCATTCGAATCCTTGCGCTTCCTCGGCCAAGCAGCCGCAGGTCGCCACGTTCGCCCCGGCTCTGCGCCAGCTTGACGTCTTCCTGGAAATCGAGCGGCACCGGCATCAGCACCGCAGCGGTCATGCGGCTTGAGGTTCGGAAGCAGCTGAAAAACGGGGCTGTCCCTGTATTGGGAATCGACGTTGAGGGTCGAGCGAAGCGCGGCGGCGAGCGCTTCGACGTCTCCCGCGAGGTTCGCGTAGTCGTACGTGAAGTAGCGGTCGGTCTGGAGGTCGAACGGGTACTTGGACTCGGTCGCCTTCGCGCGCAGAGGAACGTATGCTGATGGCGCAACGCGTGTCGGATCCCGAGCTCGTAAAAGGCGTTGGGATTGTGGATCGACACATCGGCGACGACGAGATCCGCCGTGACGAGCAACCGGAACATGTCTTCGCGAATATTTCCCTGCCGGATGAATTCGCCGGTGGTTCCGCCATCGATCGCGATGTCGTGCTGGTCGCGCAGGCGCAGGAGCGCGGGCCGGATCAGCGCCCGTTCGACATCGTCGAAATCGATTCCTTCTTTCGTGCCAAACGGTCGGACGAAAAAAGCGCGCATACGATTGCCTCCGAGCGTCGGGTATCGCGGCCGCTATCGGACTCGGGGTCGCCAGCAATACTGCACTCCATGATAATCCAAGCCCCGCCGGGAAATGCAGGAGGCGTGGCTCTTGGACACGCGACAAGCGTAAGCTAAAGTCTCGTTCCACGCCTGCCGGGCGCGCTTTGCATGCTGTCGAACATGAAAGGAGCGTCCCATGCCGACCTATCGAACGTTCAAACAGCACCTCGATCCCTCCTGCAAGCCCAAACGCATCCTCGCCCTCGACGGCGGCGGAATTCGCGGGCTGCTGACGGCCGGGCTCCTGCGGCGAATCGAGGACATCCTCCGCGCACGGGCGGGTGGAGACCCGAACTTCCGGCTGTCGGATTATTTCGACCTGATCGGCGGCACGTCGACAGGTTCGATCATCGCCGCCGGCCTGAGCCTCGGCATGACCGCGGAGGAAGTTCGCAACCACTACTTCACCCTCGGGAACGCGACGTTCAAGCGGAGCCTGCTCCGGATCGGTGCCATCCGCCAGAAGTACGATTCCGAGAACGTGGCGAAGGCGCTCAAGGAGCTGTTCAAGGATCGCACGCTCGCGAGCAGCGATTTCAAGACCGGGCTCATGGTGATGAGCAAGCGCCTGGACACCGGAAGCCCATGGCCGCTCAGCAACAATCCCGCGGCGCGTTACTTCAACCTGCGCGAGGGTTCGACGACCATTCCAAATTCGGGAGTACCCGCTGTGGAAGGTCGTGCGCGCGAGCACGGCCGCACCCTACTTATTTTGGCCCGGAAAAGATTGTCATCAAGAACGGCGACACCGAAGCGAAATTTGAAAGGCGTGATCGGCGAATTCGTCGACGGCGGTGTCAGCACGGCGAACAATCCGTCACTCGCCCTCGTGTTGATGGCCACGATAAAAGGTTACGCGTTCAACTGGGAAATGGGTCCCGATCAATTGCTCGTCGTTTCGCTCGGCACCGGTCGCAAGAGCACAAATGTCGGTGTAGCCGAAGGCCTGGGTGCGACCTCGCTCGCGCACGCGATGCGCGCCCTTGTGTCGATCATGGATGATTGCGGTGACCTCGTGGAGACCACGATGCAGTGGATCTCGCAGAGCCCGACCGCGCGCGAAATCGATCGCGAGCTGGGCAAGGTCGAGCCGGGAGTCGGAGGTGCCCCGCGCCTGTCCTACCTGCGCTACAACGTGAGGTTCGAGGCCGACTGGTTCCGCGAGAATCTCGACCTCGACTGGCCCGACGCGGATGTCGCTGCGCTAACCGCCATGGACGAGCCCAAGAACATGCCCAAACTCGACGAGGTCGGGATGGCCGCAGGCGCGAAGTTGGTCAAGGAAGAGCACTTTCCGGCGGCGTTCGACCTCACGTAGCCCGGCGGACGCGCACGATGGCTTGCGCGCTGCTTCGCGCAACTTGTCGCTAACCTGCAGATATTGCTCGAGGCATGCCGGTGAAACCTTCGGTCGCAATCTTCGGCGGTGGCGTCGGAGGTCTCAGCGCGGCGCACGAGCTGGCCGAACGCGGCTTTGCGGTGACGTGTACGAGCGCAATGCCGCATTCGGCGGCAAGGCGCGGAGCCTGTCGGTCGCCGGCAGCGGTATCGAAGGACGCGGCCGACCTTCCCGCAGAGCACGGTTTCCGCTTCTTCCCGGGCTTCTACAAGCACGTCACCGACACCATGCGCCGCATACCGTTCGGGACGAACGGCGCCAACTGCCGCGACAACCTCGTGCAGGCGACGCGGATTCTCCTTGCGCGGCAGGGGAAGCTCGATCCGATCTGGGTCGCCCGCTTTCCCGAAACGCTGGATGATTTCCGGACGGCGTTCTTCGCGCTCTTCGACAATCTCGACATTCCGCATCACGAGATCGCGTTCTTCGTCACCCGTCTCCTGGCGCTGGCGACGAGCTGCGAGGAACGCTTCCGCGAAGAGTACGAGCAGATCACGTTCTGGGATTTCATCGGCGCGAACGCGCGGTCCGAGAACTATCGCAGGTATCTCGGGCAGGGGATGACCCGTTCGCTCGTCGCCATGCGCGCCGAGGAGAGCAGCACGCGCACCGTCGGGCGCATCCTGCTGCAGCTCTTCTACGGCATCCTCGTTCCGGGACGCGTGTTCGATCGCCTGCTCGGCCGGGCCGACGAACGACGTGTGGATCGATCCATGGCGAACGCATCTGACCGACCGGCTCGGCGTGACGCTGATCCCCAACGCAACGGTGCGCGCGTTCAACCTGGAAGGCGACCGGATAGGCAGCGTCTCGGTCGAGCGCAACGGTCAGCTCGATGCGGTGACCGCCGACTACCATGTCGCCGCGATGCCGGTGGAAGTGATGCAGCGGCTCCTCACGCCGGAGCTGACGCGCGCGGCGCCATCGCTTGCGCGACTCGCGTGAGCTGCGCACGGAGTGGATGAACGGCATCCAGTTCTATCTCGAGACCGATCAGCCGCTCGCCGACGGCCACGCGATCTACCTCGACTCGAACTGGGCGCTGACGTCGATCTCGCAGCGGCAGTTCTGGCGCGGCTACGATCTGTCGACGTACGGCAACGGGCGCGTCGGGCGGAATCCTCTCGGTCGACATCTCCAACTGGACGGCGCCCGGCAACTTCAACGGCAAGCGCCGCGATGGCGGCCGCCTCGCGCGAGGAGATCAAGGACGAAGTCTGGGCGCAGTTGAAGGCCGCGCTCAACGCGACCGGCCATGTGCAGCTCGACGATGGCAATCTGGTGGACTGGTTCCTCGATCCGGACATCAGCTTCCCAATCCAGGGACCGTGACCAACGCCGAGCCGCTGCTCATCAATCATGTCGGATCGCTGGCCGCGCGCCCGGAGGCGTTCACTGAAATCGGCAATCTGTTCCTCGCCGCCGACTACGTGCGAACCCACACCGATCTCGCCACGATGGAAGGCCGCCAACGAGGCGGCACGTCGGGCGACGAACGCGATCCTTGCCGTATCGGGCGTCGCCGCGCCGCCGTGCGATCTGTGGGAGTTCGACATCCCGCTCGCGATGCGCAACGCGCAACTGCTGGACCAGGTGCGCTTCCGGATGGGCCTGCCCAATCTGCTTCTCGCGCTGGATTAGCTCGCCCGTCGATACACCGGCACAACGCCTTGCAGACGGTTGGCGGACGCGCAGACTTCGACTGACGGAGGCGCGGCGGACGTGTGGTTGTCGCCATTCGAGCGCCTGCGCAGCGACCAAGGAGTTCGAGCAATGGGAAACACGCCGAAGTCGCTCTTAATTTGCTATCGCCGATTGGATTCTCAGCACGCGGCATTCGCGATCGCGGATCGCCTCGGATGGGCATTTGGGCATGAGCACGTGTTCTTCGATCGCAGCGGTATCGATGGCGGAGTTGGGTGGCCCGACGCGCTTCGCAATGCGCTGTCTACGGCACGGGTCATGCTGGCGCTCATCGGCAAGAATTGGCTCCGCGCAGCAGACGAATGGGGCCGCAGGAGCTTGGATGATCCGAAAGATTGGGGGCGATTGGAACTCTGCGAAGCGCTTAGCCGCGGTATCGGCGGCGCACGACAAGTCACGGTGATCCCGGTTTGGCTTGATGGGGTCGACGAGAAGTCATATCCATCGGCGGCTTTCGACTAGCCGCTACGGAGCTTGAGATCCTATCCGCAGGGATTTGGAATCCCAGGCGAGATGGGAACTCATCTGGTCGTTCCAATGCCTGGGACACACCGCACCACCCGCGATGGGAAAATCAATGCAACGCCCTGAGTTCTTTACCATGTGAGATATTGGCTGTCGTGTCACGCGGCTCGACATGATTGCTGCGAAACGCCTTGACGACCTGCACTCCGCCTTCAGGCGCGGACCGACGAGATCTTACCGCGGCGTTTGGCTACCCGAGGGCATGCCGCCCCTCGCTTTCGAGGACTAACGCGCATGGTGACGAGGCTTTCGACAAAGGAAATTGACGTGACCCTTCGGTCACTCGGTGACTGGACGCTGACCGAGGGCAAGCTCCATCGCGAATTCAAGTTTCCCGACTTCTCGCGAGCATTCGGATTCATGACGTCGGGTAGACCACCTCGCAGCTTTCTGCTTGCCATTCATTCACCTGATTTCAAGTTCATCGACGATAGGGTGCGCGCGCGGTCACGCGAATGACCGGAGGAGATCCAGCAGTTGCGCGGCCGCGCGCATCTCCGCCTTCGCAGTTCTCGGAATGGCTCTCGGAAGCACGAAGCCGACCTGATCGTAAACGGATGCCCACATCGATTTCGCCTTGACGCGGGCATTGAGGTCCTGATATGCGGCCATGATCTGCCTGAGCCTGGACGGCAACCCTTCGCGGGAAGCAAGCGCCTCGTACATCGTCAGTTCGATCTGCCCGGCCGCCGCCCAGAATTCCGGATCGTCGCGCATCTGCAGCTCGAGAGCCTGGCGGATCTCTGCAACCTGGTCCCGGTCCAGCGGCTTGCGGGCGCGTCCCGGCGAGACAAGCTCCGTCGCGATGAGGTTGAGCATCGGATAAAACACATTCGGAAGCTTGGCCTTCCGCCCGGCCAGCTCCGCTCGCCGATAGCGCGATTTCATCTCGGCGATCGCTTTGCCCGAAGGCTCGCCCGCCGCATCCAGGACCATTGCCAGACGCTTGTAGGCGGACCCGAGCATGCTCCATCGCTCCATGGAAGGCTGGATGGACAGTAGCTTTTCCAGTAGCTCGATTCCCGCGTCGATCTCCTTGCGCGCATCCCCAATGGCCCTCGCACGCGCGCTCTTGCCACCGCCATTCAAAGCGCGGTTGACGTCGTTCCACGCCTTTCGGACCCGCAAGTTCGCAAGCTGTTCGATCGCCTTTGTCGCCGCAGTTCCATCCTCAGCGGCCACAGCCCGCTCGTACCACTTGATTGCGGCAGCGCGGTCCCCGAGCGCATCCCACGCCTCTGCGAATGCAGTCGCGACGCTGCCGATGTCGCCCCACCGTGATCGGAATTGGTCGTCGAGATAGCGTATCCGCACGCGTTGCGCTTCGCCCGTCTTTCCCTGGTACTTGCTTTCGACCCTCAGCGTTTCGAGCGCGTTTTCCAGCGCAGGCGCCGAAGCGATGCTCGCGTACCTTTCCGCCAACGGTCGGAAAGGACCCTGTGCGTCGGAGCCCTCTCGCTTGAAGATCCAGTCGGGATCGCCGTAGCATTGATACGCTGCCCAGGTATTGCCACCCGATGCGTACGCGGCTTCCCGGGCGTCGGCGATCGCGTCCAGGAAGCGGCGCCCCCGCAGTATCGCGTCGTAGAACGTCGCGGCGAACGTGTTGGCCGTCGCATCGTCGACCGCCCAGCCAGCGGCGATCACGCAGCGCACGCCGATGCTGATCAGCTTCTCGGCCACCGTCGCGGCAAAGCGCGCTCTGTCGAATTTGTCGAGGAGCTCTCCGGTATTCCGCGCGGCGAGGTGACAACAATTGACGAACACCAGTTCAGGCACCACCCGCATGTTCTCGATCTCCCGCGGGCCCAGGAAGCTGCAATCGGATAGAACAACCCCACGCGGATCGCCATCCTCCTGATCCGGATCGTCACACGTCTTCGGCTCGGCGCCAAGCTTTTCGGGCGGTTCGCCGTGCCCGGAGATGTGCACGATCCGCCAATCGGACGCCATGAGGGCGTTGATCACGGTGCGGGCATCCGGACCTGTGAGCTCCTCGTCGTCGGGGCTTATGAGCGCAGTGACCTTGTCGGCGCTCAGTGCCCCTGGAGCGGTGAGACGCTTGACGATCATGTTCGCCTCGGCTCGCGCTCCCGGCAGTCTCGGATAAGTCTTCGCATCGCTCATCGGCTCGCCGATCACCAGGATTCTTTCCTCGGTGTTGGCATCCCTCACCTGTCGGCGAAACTCTTTCAGGCGCAGCTTGCGTATCAGCTTCGAGCGGATTGCCCACGGACGCCTGTCGCCACCACCCGGCACGTTGG
Organism: uncultured beta proteobacterium; assembly: GCA_963823215.1. Classification (GTDB taxonomy): domain Bacteria; phylum Pseudomonadota; class Gammaproteobacteria; order Burkholderiales; family Casimicrobiaceae; genus CAIWHR01. The sequence goes on along the minus strand of CAWGKT010000001.1, from coordinate 28,553 downwards.
CGTCCAGGAGTTCCCACGGAATGCCCGCAGTGCCGGGGTCAAGCTCGATGACCATCTCCGTGGAACCGCCGAGGAACATTTCCATCTCCACCGGCACCAACAGGCGGAAGAGAGTACGACCGATCTGGTCGTCGAAATTCTTGTCGTTCGAGGCCGTTGCCACCAGCCGGCGCAGGAGCGGGCCTTGCGTGGCCTGCGCACGTATTTCGGTCCGTGCGCGCTTGGTGTCGAGCGTATAGGCGATGAGTGGGTTGCCGCTGCTGTCCAAGTCGGAGATCGCGGAGATGAGATCGTAGTCAGCCCCGCGGTAGCCCGATTCGAGTGGCCTGCGCATCGCACCCTTGCCCGATTGGATCGTACTGGTCACGACATAGTGCGAGGGTGTGGAACCCGCTTGCACCTGCAGACTTCGCCATGCGTCGCTCGCCCGGTCGAGGTAAAGCTCGATGAGATGCAGATGACCTACGATCGGCCAATCGATTTCGGCGAGGCGCTCATTGGCTTCGCGCACTCCCTGCGCGATGAGCTGGGCAGACTGTCCCGCGGAGATTCCGCTGCCTCCGCTTCCGATGAGCGTGGACGCGAGCTCGAAAGTCGAAGCTCCTCCCAACGGCTTCTCCGACTCGCGCTGCGACCACTCGATGACGGCCTGCCTCACCGTTTGTACCAGCTCGACCGCGCGAAGCTCCCCTTCGCCGCCGAGCCCGGCGACGATGACGGCTTCCGGCCTCGGGATTCGGCCGGGGTAGTCGGCATCGGTCGACCGGTTGGCAAAGACCTGGTTGGTACCGGGAGTGTCCGGGTATGACCCGGCTCTTACCTTCTCGCTCATCGAATGACCGATCAGTTCGTCCATCACCCACTCGGTCCCGGTGAGACGAATGGCGCGGTAGTGTCCGAGCACCAGAGGCTGCCGAACAAACTTGAGATCACCGTTGGTGACGGTGATGTGCAGGGCCCTCCCCGGATCCCTGGCGCTCTGCCTCGCGTCGCGGTCCGACGGTGCCAGTAGATCGCGGTCGGTTGTCGGTGGGCGGCCGGACGAGCCGCCTCGCGAAGGACGACTGCGCACATGCGCCGGCACGGACTCGGCCGCCGCCGCCGATCCTCTTGTTCCCGCGCCGTCGAGCAGCGGCCCTAGCGATGCCGTGGTTCCTTTTTCGAGCAGCTCCAGGTACGCGCCGTAAGCACCCTTTTCTTCCGGCAGCTTGCCATGCTCGCAATCGACCTTCCACGTTTGCACGCCGGGCAACCGTGCGCTCGCCCACGTTACACGCCCGTCGCCGCCGGACTTGGCATTGAGATACACCAGCCCTTCGCGACCGCCGGCATCGTAACCGTCCGGGGTGAATTCGGACTGTCCCACGACGAGCAGGATCTTGTCCGAGTAGGCCATGAGCGTCGTGTCGCGCTGTGCATCGAGCTTGCGGCGCAGGGCGACGGCCTGGTCCAGGACGTCCTGGGTAGGCACTCCCCACCGATACTCAGCGAGCTGCAACTCGTCGGCATGCCATGTGCTGTTCTTGCGTACCGCGTCGAGATCCTCATCGGCGAGCTTCTTCCAAGTCTCTGCGCTTGCCAGGCCCAGATTCGCGTCGTGCAGCGCGGCCTGGAGCTGGATGAAGCCCGGGAAGGCCGCCATCATCGTGCGCGCCTCGTAACCCTGGAAGGGTGCACCGAAGGCAACGAGGAAATTGCCGAACTTGTCGTCGCCGGAAAGGACCTGCATCGGTGCCCATGAGCCTCCGTTGGGTGTGCCGAGCATCAGGACCCGCACGCCCGTTCGCGACATCATCTGCTTCCACACTTCGGGGCGCTCGAGCAGCATCGTGCGCGCGAGCAAGCCGCCCATCGAGTGGGCAACCAGGCGCACCGGTTGTCCGCTGCGCTCGCGCGCATCGAGTGCGTCCCGCACTTCATCGGCGAGGCGACGGGCCTCCTCCTCCAACGGCCGGCGCCAGTCGTAACCGAATTCGAAGACCTCGTGCGTCTCCGACAGGAACTCGGACAGATCATCGTAGAGGCCGAGAGGGCCGTCGGGACGCACGGTGTCGCCTGCAGGCACGAACGCGAGCCGCTTCAGTCCGAAAACGATCCGCGGACCCAGCCAAATGCGCTTGCCATCGACACTGAGATTGCTTCCCAGAATTCCCGGCAACACGAACACTGCGGGCTTGTCGCTCGCGGGCTTGGCATCGCGCGTCACCCTGCTGCGTGCGCCGCTCGAAACCTCGCCGGCCCACGACTTCGGCCCTATCGGCTGGAACTTGCGAGTGTCGCCGCCGAGCAAGGCGTTGACCATCGCCGCTGCGGTGGTCTCGTTGCTGAAGTAGTTGAAGTGCGAGACCTTGCCGCTCTGGTCCAGGACAAAGGTCGCACCCCTGTCTCGCGGAACGCCACCGTACATCGAGCGCGTCTGCACGACGAGATCGTTGTCCGTCCAATAGAACGAGTCCGCTACGAGCACCTTGAGCCAAGCGACGACGGAATCGCCTTCGAGGTCGCCAGCTACGACGCGCAGCTCCCCGGGTATGGGATCGGGGGCCGAGTGCAGCCACTTCACCAGCGGGCTGTCCGGGATCTGCGCGGCAAGACCCGGGATCTTCGCCGGATCTTCGCGTCGCGTTGCAACTTCGGCAATGAAATCCAGCAACGCGGGAAGCACGGGGACACCCGCGAGCTCCAGCGACCATTTGAAGACGGACAGATAGGCATCGAGCCGCTTCGACGCGAGCAGCGTACCGCGCGCAGGACAGGCGACGCGAACGACTTGTCCGACCTGGAGGTCGTTCTGCCTCACCAGCGCATGGAGACTATTGAGGTCCTTACGCTGCTCCTCGTAGCCCTTCCCGGCGAAGAACTTGAGGTCGGCCGCCAGATCCGGGCTGGCGCAGGCACGCGCCAACACCTCGGCTACCAATCCGCCCCGGGAATGCGTGAGAAGGTGGATGCGCGCATGCTTCGGCAGCGCCTTTGCGAGGGTGAGCGCATTGGAAATCGGGCTCGCACCGAGTGTGCGATGGTCGAGTGCGTAGACACGGTTCTTGTAGTGGTCGAACAGCGCGGCCACAGGCTGCGGATGCTCCTTCCACAGTTTCACGAAAGTTCCGTTCGTGTTCGAGAAGCTGCCGTGCACGAGCACCAGCACCGGTTCTCCTTCAGGTACCGTTGCCACCTTGACCGGCTGAGCTCCGCTCTCCTTGAGCTTAGGCAGGTCGTCGCGTTGCAGCAGGTAGACGCCCTCCGTCACCTGGTCGTCGACCTTGCGAATGACCAGATCCGCCGTCAGGTCGGCTGCCGCATCGGTGAGGACGTCAATTCCTTCGAGCAGCACGTCGCCGAGTCCGCCTCCAGCGCCACTGCGGCTCGTTGAAGCGTTTTCGAGCCCGCGCCATTGGAGCCGCCCCGGGACTCGCACTTCATCCCGCGCGAGGACCTCGTCTCCTTCTTCTTTGGCGCCCCGCTTGCCTGGCGGCCTCGACTGCGCCTGAATAAGATCAAATGCGCTGTCGGGCCGCAGGTAGAGCGCCGGGCCGCCCGCGATCCGCAGCACGACGATGTCCTTGCCAGCCTCCGCGGCGACGCGCACTTCGCCGCCCGCCCCGCGCTGCGCGCCGATACGGACGGACTGTCTAACGCGTCCGCGCGGGATCGTTGGCCGGGATTGCGCCAAGCCGCTGCCGCGCGTGGCCGTGGCTCCGGCGGGCTGTTCCTGTCCCGAAACGATGAAGATGAACGGCTTGGCCATGGGCTGCTCCCAATTCGCTTTCCCTATTGTTTCGCCGGAAATGAAGCGCGCGCGTCGCCCTGCTCCGTTACCGCTCTGTGCCCGTCAAACGGTGAATGGTGTCTGCGCCAGGAACACTCCCGCCGCGCCGAGGACGAACAGGTTGGGTGATTGGCTTGAGGGCAGAGCCGCTTTGATTCGCGCGTGGAAACCGCCGTAGTTGCCTGTGAACCGCCCTTCGCTCCAGACCCTCAGCAGTTGCTCGGTGAACGCGCCGTTGTGGTCGCCATCCATCGACGTTTGATTGTCCTGACAGCCGGAGATCAGCACGACTGCGGGCTTGAATTTCTTGACGATCGCCGTCAGGCGCCCGCTGGCAGCGACATTGGCCAACGCGGTGTCGGGATCCACTGCCGCCTTGCCTGCCGCTTTGGCGAGATCGAGCTGCAGCTTGTCGTAGAAGGCATGATGTTCCCGGTAGGTGCGCATGGCCACCGCTGGAGGCATCAGCTTCGGACGCTGGTGAGCAGTGGCGGGCGGGGGCGGGCGGTCGCGCGTGACGGTCCCGCTGTGACAGCTATCGGACAGCACCAGAATGCGTACACCCGCCGCAAACCGGCTCAACTCGAAGTAGAGCTCGTCGTCGATCAGTTGGCCGTCGTAGAGGCACCAGGTTTCGTCCTGCTTGTCGGGTTCGTCGCCGGTCACGTCACGCACCTGTCCGCCGTGACCGGAGTAGGTAAGAAAGAAGAAGTCACCCTTCTTCAAGGCCTTGGCGGTTGCGCGCATGGCCGCAAGCACGTTGGAACGCGTCGCTTTCTTGGTCAGCAGAACGGTGGATTTCATCTCCTTGGACTTGGCGATGTCGGCCATGTCGTTGGCATCGAACTCGCACGCCGCGAGCGGGCCGTCCCACCCACCATATGCGGCCGCGCTGACGGCGTTGAGGCCGATGTGCAGAGATACGCCCTTTGCCTTGGACGCAGATGCCTTGGTGGTCCGCTTTGACATGATTCATTCTCCTGATGACGTTACAAAAAACATGGGGTGGTCATGCAAGCCTTCCCGCGCGAAATGCGCCCATACAGCCGCGGTACGAATATCGAAACCTCACCCCGATCGGGCGATCTGGATCGCGGGATTTCCGTCCAATCCCTACCGGTTCAGGTTGGAGATCAAGTCGCGCAATCCTGATCCGCATCGCGTTCCCCGATGCCTATGTCGGCCACTTGACGCCGAGCTTCTTTGCGGTGTGCGGCCCGCAGATGCCATCGGCTACCAGTCTGTGCATCGCCTGGAACGCCTCGACGGCGGCGACGGTGTGCGGCCCGTATTCACCATCGATCTTTCCGGGATTGATGCCCTGGTCGCGAAGTGCCCGTTGGACGGCACGGACCAGCGAGCTCTTGATATTGGGCGTCTCGAGCGTCAGGAGATAGGGCAATGGCTTGACGGGGGCAACGTAACCGGTTGAGAAATACGCAAGCTCCGGGATCTTGACCACATGGTGCCAGAGCCTCCCTTCGACCTTGTCGCGTCGGACGCCCAGGTTGACACCCGCGGCCTCGACGGTTCCACCGTGCCCATCGGTAATCGCGATGTGCCCCATCTTGCCCGGCGCCGGCGGCTTGCGGATCAGCACGGCTCCTGCGATACCGTTCGCCTCCCGTTGCGTGATCGGGTTGACCTTTCCATTGACAGCGTCGCGTACCCATGCCCCCGAATAGGCATCCGCCAGGGCAGGGTCGGCCTCGTTGCTGATGCATCCGTAGAGTTTCCCGATGGCCTGATAGACGAGCCACGAAGCGAATTCGGCACAGTCCCATGGACCGCGCCAATTCGGATTATCCTTCGGCACCTGCACATTGACGTACTTATCACCGATGCGCGTCTCGGCGAGGGCGAGGAGTTTGGCGCCAGTGGCCATGGCGGACCTTTCGACGGGTTGGGACGGGTGGGTCCTACCGCTGCGTGGAATACGAGAGCCTACGTCTAACGGTCAGGCGTATCAAGATCCTGCCGTCGTTGCCGATCGGTGATACTGGATATTGGATATCGGGCCGCTTCGAGCGTGAGCGCCATGGATAGGCAGACAATCGACCAAACCGCATCCGAGGTGCAGCTTCATCGCGTACTTTGGCTCATCAAATTTCTCCGCGCGATGGTGCTGCATCTGCTTCTCGCGCTCGTCGCGGCACTGCTGTACTTCCTGGCCGGGATCGATGGCGTTTATCCACTTGCCACCGACATGATTCACGCCATGCGGGCCCAGGCAATCCAGAATCAGCTCGAAGGATCCACAATTGGTACTTCAGCCTTCGCAGTCGTGGCCTCGCTGATCGTCGTGGCAACGTTGTTGCTGTTGATCTGGATCTACCGTTCGATCACGAATGTCCGGCGAAAGTCGCTGCTGTTTCAGGCGATCCTGATCCTGGCCGTCTGCCTCTCGAGCGCCGCCTCGAAATGGCAGGAAGTGCGATTTGCCTTCGACAACCTGGACCTCCTGTTTGCGGTGCTGGGCGCCTTTGGCGTTGCGATGACAATGCTCGTGGTTCCGTTGAGCGTCGTCTTCGCGTTGTGGGTGGTGGCGCGTTCGTCGGAGCGGTCGAGTTTCGTGGCGACTCTGGACCCGCGGCTCGCCCCGGGTTTTTGGACTTATCTGAACAAACTCCTCGACCTGCCGCGTACGCCACTGCGCGGGCTGCCCACAGCGGCTGCGTACGCGCTCGCGCTTGCCGGTACGCTGCTGCTGATAGCGTCGATGATGTACTTGATCACCGGGGGGAGTACGTCCAACAAGCTTGCAGCACTGGCCATCGCTTGCAAACATGCTGAGGTGATGGCGGACTGCCTGTCGCTGTCCTCCCGCTGGGCACGGGAGATCCCGCTCGTCCTGCTGCTGGCCGTGGCTGGCGTGAAGGTGGCGGGATTGCTGCAATCGGGCGCAAAGCGGCTGGGCGGCCTCAGCGTTGCCGAGGTGCTGAGACGGCCGAACGATCCGTTCCTGCTCTACTTGCGGCCATTCGACACGGACGACGTGATCTTGCCGAGGCCGCGTCTTCCTCTACTCAGCAGTCTCCTGTCGTTTCGCCCGTTTCCCGTGCACATCGAGGAGGAGTTGTTCGATGTCGCCGATGGCTATCGACCGTTGATCGCCGTGGGCAAGCCGGGTGGGTCAAAGGCAACGCCGGGAGGCTTGGCGTATCGGACCTACCTCGAGGATTCCGAATGGCAGGCCTATGTGGCGCAGAAGATTCGCGATGCGCAACGGATCGTCATGCTGGTGCAGGATTCCGCTGGCGTGCGTTGGGAACTTGCGCGGGTCATCCGTGAGGGCGCCACGGCCAAGACTCTGTTTCTTGTCGACCCGAGGATTAAAGATGCCCCGCACTGGGAGGCTCTGGCGAAGATGGTGGTGCCGCTCCTGCATAGCGCCGGGACGGCAGCACCGGGCTTCGAGTTCCAATCCCGGCCGATCGGATTCTTCTTTCAGGGCGGGAAAATGGTGGAGATCGTGAACCGCAATCGCACGGCAACGTCCTATCGCACGGCGTTTTCCCATTTCCTCGCGGCGTCGCTCGAGCCCTGACGACTGAGCGTCATCGCTCGAGGGAGAAATCAATGTGCGCATGCGGTGCGCCGCCATCCGGCGCCGATGCGCGAATTGCAATCCGCTTCGCCTCGCTCAATGACGCGAACGCTTAAGCGCCGCCTTTCCGGTTCACCGGACTTGAAATAGGCAAATGTCTTCCCGCCGACCGCGTAGACAAGTGCATTGCTCGGTTCGCCGATACCCTCGGCGGCGCGAATGCCAGCGCGAACCTCTACTCGCTCATCGAGACCTGCAAGGCCAACGTGGTCGATCCGTATCGGTATCTGGTCGCCCTGTTCCGGGCGTGACCATTGGCGGCCATGGCCGACGCCCACGAAGCCTTGTTGCCGTGGCGTCAGGTTCGGCCGGCTACCTAACCAGAATCCCGTCAAGCCGTAGGTGCACGGACTGCCCCGTCAAGCGCGTCGTTCGATGATCGCTTACTTTGCGTCCGACGAGCGACCGAACACCTTGGCGATGACGCCCGCCAACGCATCGAGCGCGAACCAGGTCAGCAAAAAGCCGCCGGTCTCCAGCAGGAAGCTATGCCATTTGTAGAACATTTCGGCGATGACCAGCGCGCCGAGGAGGGTCGGCGCCTGGCGCCACAACAGTTCGCGAATCGGCAGCTTTGAGATCAGGGTGAACATCAGTTGTCTCCTCGCTCAGTTGCGGAAGCGGACGTAGCGCGGCTCGATGTTGCGGCGCGACGTGCCACCCTGGAGCGTGTAGCCGGAAGCCACCCAGTGCGCTCCGATCGCGTGGTGGCCGATGCAGGACAGGTAGTCGCCCCAGGACTGGTCGGGCGGGCTGTGCGTGCTGGTCCGCGTCAGCACCGTGTCCCACCCGGTGGCGGACTTCACGCCGACGACATGGCCAGGATGGCGTGTGCCGCCGCCGTAGAACGCCGTGAAACCGGCAACGCCCTCTGCGTTCGCCGACGCTGCGGGGTACGCCCATGCCGACGTGCGGCTCCAGATGTCCGGCTCGTCGATCAGGGCCTTGGTCGTCTCCCGGATGCGGGCGACGCGAATGTACGGCAGTGGATGGCTGGAATCCCGGTTAGTGGTCCACATGAAGCCGATCGTGCCGGCGCCGACCCAGGCGCCGGTGACCCGCGCATCGGCGCGACCCAGCCAGTTCACGCCGCCCGGGCCCGGGGCCGAGTAGGCACCTGCCGACCACGGACGCACATTCACGTCGTTCCACGAGATGCCCGTCGCGCTGTCGGGCCAATTCAGGACCCGCATCTGGCTGACGCTGTTGTGGCTGCCCATGTACATGGTCGCACGGGCGCCGCGACACAGACGGATCGAGCCATTGTTCGTCGTCGCCCACCAGCGATAGCCGAGCGAAGCGCCCGAGGCCAGCGTGGCCAGCGGAAACCGGAACACGACCGCGCGCTGCCAGTTGTTGCCGAGGAACATGTTGAAGGTCACGAACAGGTTGTCATCGGTGAACGCCATGTCCGGATAGTCGAACCATTGCCTGTTCCAGGCGGCGTTGAGACTTCTTGGCGCGAAGTCCCAGTAGTACCAGTTGCCGAACTGCGCTTCACGGCAGACGGCGATGCGGAAGATGTTGTCGCCGTTGCCCGTCGACGAGTACTGCAACAGCCAGATCCAGATGCGGTGGCGGGCGTTGTACAAGACGACCTGGTCGCAGCAGAAACCCCCGGCGGTCGCCGGAAAGCGGGTGAACGGATTGACGAGCGTCCAGTTCGTGCCGCCATCGACCGAGCTCGAGGCGAACCAGTTGCCGGTCATGATGAGCTGACGGTCGTTGGCCGCCGTGGTCGGTTCGCAAACCGTCGACGTAAGATCGCTGGTGGCCGCGTCCGGGAGCCCGATGTTCTGTAGGAGTGTGAGCGCCATGGTCACTTCCTCGTCCTGGAAATCCTGGGGTCCGTCGGATCGGGAACCACCTCGTCCCGGAGCGCCTTCACCGCCGCTCTCTCGATATTGTCACCGCCGAGCGGCGGCCCTGCCTGACGTCGCGGTCCCGATTTCAACCGATCGCGTGCGTCGAGTTCTTCGGGGGTTGGCCCCGCCGCCGCAGCCGCTGCCCGCACGGCTCCGCTGGTGACCGGCTTGCCGGCGTTCTTGGTGCCGGTGCGTGCCGTCGTGGAAGTTCTGGGTTTGGTTGCCATCGCGTCCCTCCTTGGAGAGGTTGAACCGTCATTCGTTGGATCGGTGGCCACGATCGATAGAGGACGCATCGCGCATCGGGGCTCCCGAACACGTCTGCTCTACCTGCAGGAGCACATCGTAGTACCAGGAATAGTTGTATGCAACAACATCCGCCAAAGCGCGACTGCATGCGAGAAATGTCCTGGCCCGGGGAAGCGTTCGCGGATGCGCGGCGCGCTTACCGTCGAACGCTGTGGAACGCGCCGCGCACGACCGCGACCACGATCGCGATCAGCAACGCCAACAACAGCAGGCCGATTGCCAGATATCCGAAGATCATGGCGACAATGACCGTTGCAATCACCGCCGCCATCAATAGGACAGTGACCAGCATGGCCCCGAAACGGCCGAGGACGACCTGGCGTTCGCCGTCCTGGCCCGGCTTGCGGATGGTTATTTCGAGCCGTCGCATTTCGTGAGGTTACCGCAAGCGGCGCTGCTTGCCGCCGAGCCACATCCGACTTGGCGCTTGCCCGCGCTCGAACGCACGCACCGCGGCGAGAGAGGCAACTTGAGAGCTCTCAACCGAACACGTTGATTGGTCGCACCGCGACGTTCGGACTCGTGAGCGCGAGCTCGCGCAGCGTCGCGGCGGCCGGCAGCGCGAGGTCGCTCGCCGCGCCGACACCCGCGCGCATCACCGCCACCAGCACAACGACGGTATTGTTGGCGAGGCCGGTGAAGTCGAGGTCGACTGCAGACACATACCCGCGCCCAGCAATTCGATCTGGGCCTGACCCATAAAGAAACGCAGCGCTACAGTGTCGAATTCGGCCATGCGCTGCGCCAACTGTGCAGTGGCAACGCCTTTGACGGCCTGGTGCGCGAAGTGGACACCGCATTGCGGCAGCGCACTGGAATTGGCAACGGCGGCCAGTACTCGCTGGCACTGCCGACCGGCGGCGCATTTTTTCGGCCGACCGGTTAGACCTGGCGGCCGCGGTGAAGCGCGGCATGACAGTGGCCGGCGGCGGCGCCTATCTCGTCGGCACCGACCATCTTGCCGTTTCCTTCATTGAAATGCTGCGGAACCGCACCGTGGCCTTTCGGCTGGGTGCGCGGCGAATGGCGGGCCCGGTGGGAAATGTCACTATCCCAAAGCAAACCGCCGCTGCCACTGCCTACTGGTTGAATGATGAAGGCACGGCCATAACGGAAGGCAATCAGACTTTTGCACAACTGGCACTGACACCGCGCACCGTTGCCGGTTACACCGAAGTCAGCAGGCTGCTGCAGCTGCAATCCTCACCGGACATCGACGCGCTGATCATACGTGAGCGCATCAAGGAAAAAGCGGCGCCGCCGCGAGCGTGCCAGATCCCGGCGGCGCGCCGGCCAATCGTTTTCGAAAGCAAATACCCAAATTTGTTACTCCGATTTGTGTATCAGCTGGCCGCCCGTTGCCCCGCCAGTCCAGTAGCTGCAGGCAACCATCTTTGGTTTCCGCCAACCATTTTCGGTTTGTGGCCCATGCGTGGCCCAACTGAAAAAGAAAAGGGCTGCATCGCGGCAACCCTTTGATTTATTGGCGCGCCCGGCAGGAATCGAATCCACGACCCCCTGGTTCGTAGTTATCAAGGGATCGTTAACCAGTTGATTTTATTAGTGGCGAACGCCCGGCGCGCGAGTTTTCGCCCCTATCGTTCCGCATCGTTCCCGCGAAAAGTCGCGCAGAAGTCGCGCACTCAAATTCGCAAGTCGCGCAGTGGTTGAATTACGGTCAAGCGGAGACTACGACCTTTGGCCGCAGCAAATTCACTACAGGACGACGCCGACGCCGGTAACCAGACACCGGCACACGTTGCGGTAGCGTAACGAACTTCGACCTCGAATTCGGCACGCTAGACCCGATGGTCACCATAAACGAAGTGTGCACGAAGAGATGCTCGCCGCCGCGCGAGTTGCCGCCGGTATGCGCCGACCTACCCAGCCACATCGAAGGCATTCGGGGATTCAGGCGACGCTGGACGGATCGGCGTTACCGGCGCGTTCGCCGAAACAGTTCGCTACCAGCGCGATGATGGCGTTCAGCGCTTCCGCTTCGTCAGGGCCGTCGGTTTCGAGCACGACCCGGCTCCCCTTGCCTGCCGCCAACATCATGACGCCCATGAGACTCTTGGCATTCACCCTGCGGCCCTTGCGCGCGATCGACACGTCGCACTGATACTTTGCTGCGACTGCAGTGAGTTTGGCGCACGCGGACGCGTTCAGTCCGAGCTCATTGACGATCTCGACCTCGCATTGCGGCATAAATCGGATCCTCCCTGCGGGAAATCCGGAACGTTTTCGCCCGTCGGTTGCATTGCCAAAATGATGCTCGTAACATACATTTCTTATGTGTGTGACGTCAATACTGATGCATAAAGCATGATTACGGCGGCGCAGCTCAGGGCCGCTCGCGCGCTCGTCGGAATGGACCAACGCGGGCTGGCCGCCGCCTCCGACTTGTCGCTGCCGACCATCCAGAGAATGGAGGCGAGCGAGGGTGCGATTCGAGGCAACGTGGATTCGCTGATGAAGCTCATTGCCGCCCTGGAGGCCGCAGGTGTCGAGCTCATCGGCGAAGGAGCCGTCAGCGAGCATGGGGGACGCGGAGTTCGGCTGAAAGCACGCTGATCCGCCGACCTTCGCACCGTGCCACCCGATCCGACGTAAGGAGGTCGGCAAGACAACGCCCCATGGCGATACAAGTCCTGTTGTGGTGTATTGCGGCGCTCCTCGGTACCGCGCTGCCCGCGGTTGCGCATGCGCGCCGCGCGACGATGTCGGTGGTTGTCTACGCCGTCGCGTTCGTAGCCTCGACCCTCGCGTTGGGAACGGCCGCCTGGGCACTCTTGGCGAACGTCGACCTGCCCCAGACGGCGGCCCTGCCGGTGGGACTGCCTTGGATCGGCGCGCATTTCCGGCTGGACCCGCTGGCGACCGCTTTTCTCGTCGTCGTCAATCTGGGCGGTGCGATGGCGAGCCTGCACGGCCTGGGCGACGGGCGGCACGAGCGGGAGCCGGCGCGCGTGCTTCCGTTCTTTACGGCGTACCTCGCCGGGATGAACCTCGTCGTGCTTGCCGACGACGCGTTCACGTTCCTGCTGACCTGGGAGTTCATGTCGCTCGCCTCCTGGGCGTTGGTCATGGCGCACCACCGGCAAAGCGGCAACGCGAAGGCGGGCTACATCTACCTGCTGATGGCGAGCTTCGGCACGTTGTCCCTTCTGCTCGCCTTCGGTCTCCTTGCCGGCCCGACCGGCGACTACGGTTTCGATGCCATTCGCCACGCAACGCTCTCGACCGGCCGGTCCACCGCCGTTCTGCTGCTGGCGCTGATCGGAGCCGGATCCAAGGCGGGGCTCGTGCCGTTGCACGTGTGGCTGCCGCTTGCCCACCCGGCCGCGCCGAGTCACGTTTCGGCGCTGATGAGCGGCGTGATGACGAAGGTCGCGGTGTACGGCTTCGTGCGCATCGTGTTCGACCTGTTGGGTCCTCCCGTCTGGTGGTGGGGCGCCGTGGTCCTCACGATGGGCGGGATCACCGCGGTCCTCGGCGTGCTCTATGCGCTCATGCAGCACGACCTCAAGCGGCTCCTTGCCTACCACACGGTCGAGAACATCGGGATCATCTTCATCGGTCTGGGTCTCGCCCTCGCCTTCCAGGCCAACGACATCCGCTGGGCGGCAGCACTGGCCCTGGTCGCCGCGCTGCTGCATGTCTTCAATCATTCCGTGTTCAAGAGCCTGCTGTTCTTCGGGGCGGGAGCCGTGCTCACCGCGACGGGCGAACGCAACATGGAACACCTGGGAGGGCTCATCCATCGGATGCCGTACACCGCGTTCGCGTTTCTGATCGGCTCGACTGCCATCTCCGCCCTCCCCCCGTTCAACGGATTCGTATCCGAGTGGCTCACGTTTCAAGCGGTTCTGCTGAGCCCGAAGCTTCCGCAATGGATGTTGAAGTTCCTGGTCCCGGCCGTCGGCGCCATGCTCGCGCTGTCCGCCGCGCTCGCCGCCGGCTGTTTCGTGAAGGCCTTTGGCGTGACCTTTCTCGGACGACCCAGAACAGGAGTTGCGCAACACGCCCGGGAAACCGATCGCTTTTCCTTGACCGCGATGTTCATTCTCGCGGCGCTCTGCCTCGTCGCCGGGATCGTCCCCGGATACTTCATCGACGCGCTGGCCCCGGTCACGCAACAACTGCTGGTCTCGCAGCTGCAACAGCAGGGTACGCTGGCGTGGCTCACGATCGTGCCGGTCGCGGAGGGCCGTAGCTCCTATAACGGCCTTCTGCTGTTCATCCTCATCGCGGTCGCCGCATGGCTGGCGGCGTACGTCATTCACCGATGGGCCTCGCGGGCCATGAGGCGTTCCGCCGCGTGGGATTGCGGGTTTCCGGACGGGAGTCCGGCGACGCAGTACACCGCCGACAGCTTCGCCCAGCCGATCCGGCGCGTCTTCGGGGAGTTCGCATTTCGCGCCCGCGAGGAAGTCCACATGCCGCCACCGGGCGACATGCGACCCGCCCGCTTCCACCTGCATCTGCGAGACGTGGCGTGGGACGTGCTGTACGCGCCCGTCGAACACGTCGTGGGCTTCGTGGCCGACCACCTCAACAAGGTCCAGTCCTGGACCATCCGCGCGTACCTGAGCCTCGTCTTCGGTGCGGTCGTGGTGCTACTGACGATACTTGCGATATGGCAATAGTCCTCGACGCGCTGGTTCAGCTCGCCCAGATATTGCTGGTGCTGCTGCTCGCACCGTTGCTGACCGGCTACGTCCGCAAGGTCAAGGCGCACCTGTTGCGCCGGCGCGGCCCCCCCGTCGTGCAGCCCTATCGCGACCTCCTTAAACTGATCCGGAAGGAGGTCGTGCTGGCGGACAACGCTTCGTGGGTGTTTCGCGTCGCGCCCTACCTCATCGTCGCGACCACGCTGGTCGCTGCGGCACTCGTGCCTACGTTTGCCACCGGCCTAGCCATCAGTCCCGCCGCGGACCTCATCGCGATTGTCGCGCTGCTCGGCAGCGCGCGCTTCGTTCTGGCGCTGGCAGCACTAGACATCGGCACGAGCTTCGGAGGCATCGGCTCGAGCCGCGAGATGATGATCGCGTCGCTGGCCGAGCCGGCGATGCTGATGATCGTGTTCACGGTATCGCTGCTGGCCGGATCGACGCAGCTTTCGTCCGTGGCAGCCTTCATGCAGGGTCCCGACGTCGGACTGCGCGTGTCGCTGGCGATGTCGCTCATGGCGCTGATCATGGTGGCGCTCGCGGAGAACGCGCGGATTCCCGTCGACAACCCCGCTACCCACCTCGAGCTCACGATGGTCCACGAAGCGATGATTCTCGAGTACTCGGGACGGCATTTGGCGGTGATCGAAATGGCGTCCTCGCTGAAGCTGCTGCTCTATATTTCGCTGATCAGTTGCATATTCGTGCCGTGGGGCGTGGCTACCGCCGGCCAGGGCTTCGCCGCCTATGCGATCGGCCTCGGATTCTATGCCATCAAGCTGGCCGTGGGCGGCTTCCTGCTGGCGGTCTTCGAGACCGTCACGGCCAAGATGCGCGTGTTCCGCGTCTCCGATTTTCTCGGCGTGGCCCTGATGCTCGGCTTGCTGGCCGCGTTGCTCCTGTTCGTTTCGCGGAGCGTGTGATGGGCCATCTGGAACTCGACGTCGCCCACCTCTTCGCCGGCGGTCTCGTGCTCGTTAGCTTCATGCTGCTGTATCAGGACCGCATCTTCGCGCTGGTCAACATCTTCGCGCTGCACGCGCTCGTCGTCTCGCTCTCGGTGGCGTGGCAAGCCTACATCCAGCAGGCGCCCCATCTCTACATCACCGCGGCCATAGCGCTCGGCGTCAAAGCCATCGTCATTCCGGTGGTGCTTCACCGCATCATCGTGCGCCTGGGCATCCACCGATCGATCGAGACCGTCGTGGGGATCGGGCAGACGATGCTGGGCGGCATCGGGCTCGTCGCGCTGTCGATCCTGGTCATGCTGCCCATCACGGCCCAGGCCGGCACGCTCGCGCGCGAGGACCTGGCGTTTTCGCTGTCGGTGATCCTGCTCGGCCTGCTGATGATGACGTCGCGACGCAACGCCGTCAGTCAGGTCATTGGCTTCATGTCGATCGAAAATGGCCTCATCCTCGCCGCGACCGCGGCCAAAGGCATGCCGCTGGTCGTCGAGATCAGCGTCGCGTTCTCCATTCTCGTCGCGCTCATCGTGATCGGGATCTTCCTGTTCCGGATCCGCGAACGCTTCGACACGGTGGACGTGCACGGCCTGGAACGCTTCCGCGGCGAGCAGACATGAACGACACGGGGATGACGCTGGTCCGCGTGATCCTGCTGGTGCCGGCGTTCAGCGCGGCGCTGCTGGCGTTGCTCCCGGACGATCGCATGTCGGCGCGGCTGAACGTGCTGGGAACGCTGCTCACGTTCCTCGCCTCGACGGGGCTCTTCTTCGTCCGCCCCGACCCGGGGTCCTTTCTGATCGTCGACGACGTCAACATCGTGTTCATCGTGCTGACAACGTTCGTCGGTTTCACCACGAGCGTCTTCAGCGCGAGCTACATCGCACACGAGCTCGAGACCGGGCACCTGACGCCGGCCTACCTTCGCTTCTACCACGCCATGTACCAGACGCTGATGTTCGCGATGAACCTGGCGCTGCTCGCGAACAACGTCGGATTGATGTGGGTCGCGGTCGAACTGGCGACCCTGACGACGGTCCTGATGGTCGGCATCTACCGCACGCCGGCCGCCCTCGAGGCGGCCTGGAAGTATTTCCTCCTGGGCAGCGTCGGGATCGCCCTCGCGCTCTTTGGAACGATCCTCGTCTATCTCGCGGCGCGCTCGGTGGTTGGCGAGGGCCTCGACGCCATGGCCTGGAACGTCCTGGTTGCCAATGCCTCCGCCTTCGATCCTGCCCTGCTCAATCTCGCCTTCGTGTTCCTGTTGTTGGGTTACGGGACCAAGGTCGGCCTCGCGCCGTTGCACGCGTGGCTCCCCGACGCGCATGCCGAGGGCCCGACCCCAATTTCCGCCGTGCTGTCGGGATTGCTGTTGAACGTCGCGTTGTTTGCCTTGCTTCGCTTCAAGATGGTGATGTCGGCCAACTCCGGCGCGCTGGCGCCCGGTCCGCTGATGGTCACGCTTGGGCTGATCTCGGTCCTGTTCGCGTCGTTCATGCTGTACCGGCGGCACGACATCAAGCGCATGTTTGCCTATTCCTCCATCGAGCACATGGGCATCATCACGTTCGCGTTCGGGATGGGTGGGCCGCTCGCGAATTTCGCCGGGTTGTTGCACATGACGTATCACAGTCTCACCAAGTCGGCGATCTTCTTTTCCGTCGGGCATATCGCGCAGGTGAAGGGCACGCAGATGATGTCCGAGATTCGTGGCCTGACGGTTTCGCATCCGGTTCTCGGATGGAGCCTCGTCGCGGGCGTGATCACCATCGTAGGGCTGCCGCCGACGGGCATCTTCATGACCGAGTTCCTGATCGTCACCTCGACGTTTGCACGACAGCCGTTGCTCGCAATTGCCCTGGGCATCGGGTTGCTGGTGGCGCTGGGAGCGCTCCTGCTGCGACTGAATGGCCTCGCCTTCGGCGCACCCCATGGGAGCGAAGCCCCGAGCCGGGCATCGTTCCTGCCCATATTCGCGCATCTCGCTCTGGTCGCCGCCGCCGGCATCTATCTTCCGGCGGTCCTCGTCGCCTGGTTTCAAAACGTCGCGCGCTTGCTGGGATAGGCAATGCCTCCGATTCCCATCACACCGACATTGCGCGAGGTCCTTCGGGACGGTCCGGCGGTTGCGAACCATCGGCCGTGGCCGCGCGTCGTGGTGACCGCGGAAGGCTGGGAACATGCGATCAGCCTGCTTCGGAGCGGACATTGCACGCTGCTCGGGCTCTGGGGCGAGAAGGAGATCGTGCACATGGCGCTGCATGACGCCGAGCTCGACGATTGGGGGATTTTCAGCCTGGTGTGCCAAGGCAACCGTTTCCCGGCGGTGGGACGATTGCACGCGCCAGCCATCCGACTGGAGCGAGCCATCCGCGACCTGGTGGGGCTCACGCCCGAGGGCCTCCCCGACCCGCGCGCGTGGCTCGACCACGGCAATTGGCCGCTGCGGCGCCCGCTCGGCGAGGCGGACTACGCTACCTCCGCGCCGAGCGCCTACGAGTTTCTGCCCGTCACCGGCGAAGGCCTGCATCAGATTCCGGTCGGCCCGGTTCACGCAGGGATCATCGAACCTGGCCACTTTCGATTCACCGCGAACGGCGAGACGATCGTGCGCCTCGAGGCGCGACTCGGCTATGTGCACAAAGGGACCGAATCGCTAATGGCGCGGTTGCCGATCGACCGTGCCGGAATGCTTGCCGGCCGCGTTTCCGGGGACAGCACGGTGGCGTACGCGTTGGCCTTTTCGCGGGCAGTCGAGGCAGCGCTTGGATGGGATGTTCCACTTCGCGCCGTCTGGCTGCGCGCGCTGATGGCCGAGCTGGAGCGCCTGGCCAATCACTTTGGAGATATCGGCGCCATTTGCAACGATGCCGCGTTCGCCATGATGCATGCGCAGTGCGGGCTCCTGCGCGAATACGTGCTGCGCGCGGCGGACACCTGTTTCGGCCATCGGCTCATGATGGATCGTATCGTTCCGGGCGGAGTGGCTTGCGACGTTGCCCACGACGGGCGACAGGCGATTGCGAATGTCATCGAGTATGTTCGCGCGCACTTTCCCGAGCTCGTCGAACTCTACGACAACACCGCATCCCTCCAGGACCGCACGGTCGGCACCGGAATCCTGTCGCCGGCGCTGGCGCGACAGTTCGGGGCCGGAGGCTTTGTCGGCCGGGCTTCCGGGCGGGGCTTCGACGCGCGACGCACGCCGGGTTACCCGCCGTACGATGAGCTGCAATTCGACGTGCCGGTGCTCGAGGACGGCGACGTGAATGCCCGCATCTGGATCCGCATCCTCGAGATCTGGCAGAGCGTGTCGATCGTCGCCCAGGTTCTCGAGCGGCTCCCGCTCGGGCCAATTCGGAATTCACCCGAGGCGCCGCCGGCGACGGCCAGACGCGAAGGCGTGGCGCTGGTCGAGGGTTTTCGCGGCGATGTGCTGGTCTGGGTGCGAATCGGAACCGACGGGAACATCGAGCGCTGCCACCTGCGCGACCCTTCGTGGTTCCAATGGCCGCTCCTCGAAGCCGTCATCGAGGGCAACATCGTCGCCGACTTTCCCCTGTGCAACAAGTCGTTCAATTGCTCGTACTCGGGCCACGACACGTGAGGTAGACGCGAATGCGCCGATTACTCTTCAAGAGCCTGGTGCATGGTCCGCTCACCGAAGCCGCACCGCTCAGGGACGAGGCCGCGCTGGCCGAGCTTGCAGCCCAGGTGAACCGTGCGGCCCACTGGCGACTGGGTCGGACGCTCTCCATTCGCGAAGTCGACGCGGGGTCCTGCAACGGTTGCGAGCTGGAAATCCACGCTCTCAACAACGTTCTCTACGACCTCGAGCGATTCGGACTGCGTTTTGTCGCTTCGCCGCGCCATGCCGACGTGTTGCTGGTGACGGGCCCCGTTACGACCAACATGCGCGAAGCTCTCGAACGCACCTACCAGGCAACCCCCAATCCGAAATGGGTGGTCGCTGTAGGAGACTGTGCGCGAGACGGAAGCCTCTTTGCAGGTAGTTACGCTTGCGTTGGCGGCGTCGGGGCCGTTCTGCCCGTTGACTTGCACATTGCCGGCTGCCCGCCGTCCCCAACCAGTTTGCTCAAAGGTCTGCTGGCACTCCTGGAGCGCGTCGACACCGAGATGGCCACTAGCGTTGCCGAGGAAACGAGCGTGCAGACAGGACCCGCTGCACCATGATCGCCAAGTCGTTGTGATAAGTCGGGCAAGAGCCGCCCGATCGCGCCCGATGTCATTGTCGCGCAGGCGCCCTTGGCGGCAGGGTCAGACCGCGAGGCTCTGCTCGGCCATGCCAATCATTCGATGGCCGGCCACGACACCGGCGTCGATGTCGGTCGGTCGCTAAAGGAGGCGACCATGACACTGGATCGGCAAGAAACACGCACCGTTCTGCGTGTCGCGAACGGACCACGGCCGGGCTCGTGGATAGAAGGTCCGGCAGAGATCCGGCAGCAGGATAATGGACCTCGATTACGACTCGTAAGTCCTTGAATTTTGGCGCGCCCGGCAGGAATCGAACCCACGACCCCCTGGTTCGTAGCCAGGTACTCTATCCAGCTGAGCTACGGGCGCGCGAGCGGCGATTATATCAAGCTACGCCCCGCCGTCGCCACCGTTCGTACGGCCGCGGGGCCGCGGGAGGCGCGGCAACGGCCTGACGGCCCTGGCGGCGCAGCGCGTGCGCCTTGGCGAGCCACGCCAGGCCAATCCAAGCTGCCAGCGCGGCGAGCGGCCATGCGACCACCTGCGGCCATAGCGCGGCGACGATCGCGAATCCGATGGCGCCCATGCTCACCTTGGCCAGCAAGCCGGCCTCGGTGGCGCCGAGCGTGCGACGGTTCGTGAGTGCCGCGCTCAACGCGCTGCCGACGCTGACGGCGCCGGCGGCGACGCGCGTCGCGCTGCCCGATCGCGCCCGTCGCGCCACCGGGCCACTTCGTGGCTCAGTCGGCCCGACGCGATTGCGCCCCGTGAGCACGATTTCGGTGGCGCCGGCGAGATCGATCTCGTATTGCGCGGCCATGACCTCGCCGAACCGCCGGTTCTCGACGGCAACATCGAGCTCGTAGTTCCCCATCCAGCTCGCGATGTTGAGATTGGTCGAGCCGATCCGCGCCCAGAGTCCGTCGGCGACGGCGGTCTTGGCGTGCAGCATCGTGCCGTTCCACTCGAAGACACGGACACCCGCTTCGAGCAACGCTCGGTAGCCGACGCGCGACAGCGGCGACAGCATCGGAATGTCGCTCGCGCCCGGTACCAGCAGCCGGACGTCGACACCGTCGCGTGCGGCGGCCGCGAGTGCCTGAACGTAGGCGGTCGTTCCAACGAAGTACGCGTCGCAGATCCAAAGGCGGTGGCGGGCAAGCGATGCGATCACTAGATCGAGGCGATACGTCCCGGTCGCATTGGGCGTTCCGGCAACCACGCGCAGGCGCACGTCACCGGCCGGCGCGCACACGTCGGTGGCGTCGACACGATAAGCCTGTGGCGGCCCGCCGCCACAGGCGTGCCAGACCGTCTCGAACGCGCGCGTCAGTTCGGCCACCGCCGGGCCGCGAATCTCGATGCCCGTGTCGCGCCAGGGCTCCATCCGCCGTGCCGCGTCGCCCAGCCATTTCGCGCTGACACACAGCCCCGAGACGTAGCCGATGCCGCCGTCAATGACGATGGTCTTGCGGTGATCGCGTGACAGCCAGCCGAGCGGGCTGTCGAGGCGCGGTCGATTGAACGCGAGGACGCGCGCGCCGGCATTTGTCAGTTGTGTCCACAGCGCTCCAGCTCCACGGGAGCCCAGCCAATCGTAGACGATCCGGACCTCGACCCCGGCGCGCGCCTTCGCTGCCAGCGCGTCGGCGAATTCGCGCCCGACTGTGTCATCCTCGACGATGTAGTTCTCGAACAGAATCGAATATTCGGCGGCGCGGATCGCGGCGAGCCACGCCGGATAGTTCTCCCCGGCATCCTGCAGCAGCCGCACCGCATTGCCCTCGATCGGGGGAGAGCCGGCTGCACGGGCGAACGCGCGGTCGGCGAGCGCGAGCTCGGGCCGCCCTTCGGCTTCCGGACGCGGGATCAGGATCTGCTCGGGCGCCGCCACCGGACCACGCGGGACAATATGCGGATGACATCGGCTTCCATCGAGCCGTAGTCTACCGAGTCCCCGACGTCAGGGACAACGCGGATGCAATCGCCCTCGGCCACGGCGCAGCAGCCGCGGGGCGAGAATCGAATCCTCCGTTACGGCCTAGCTCGGCGCTCTCGCCCTACGCGCGACCAGCAGCAGCGAGATCAGCAGCATGCCGGAGTAGCCACCAATGACGAACGCCCAAAGAAGCCACCAGATAGAGACCATGATTGCCCAGAGACCTTGACGCAAACGCACGTTGATTGCCCAGCGCACCAAATGCAATACTCATGCCGCGGGACGTCGTAATCCCAACTCCTTGTTTCGTATGCCCAAGCCAGATTGCTTCAGAAATACCTCACCGAGCGAATCCCATAGATGTAAGCGAATCCGACATAGACTTCGGAAACGGCCTCCCCGGAATCCTGGTCTCAAGACCGTTGTACGGTATCGCTGTTGCCAGGTTGCGGGTCGTCGTATCCTTCTTGCTCGCCTGGATCACCCGGTCCGCCTTCCTCGTCCTCCCATGAATAACGAACGCGCGGCGGATTGTCTCGGTGCCGCAACATGATCGCCATCGATACGCCAATCAGCGCTGCCGCCAGATGGGTTTCCCACGAGACTCCGACCCTGATCGGCAGCACACCCCAGATCAAGGTGCCGTACATGAACGCGACGAGCATTGACGCGGCGATGGCGCGCCGATCGCGTCGAATCAGGCCGGCCACGAAGATATAGCTGACCAGGCCGTAGACGAGACCGCTGGCGCCGACGTGGACGCCATCGTTGGCGAACAGCCACACGGCGATTCCCGGCCCCAGGTAGACCGCCGGCAATACCCGAAAGGCCGCAGTCGGGTAGAGCACCAACATCGCGGTGCCGAGTACCGCCAAGGGCAGCGAATTGGCGATCAGGTGCATGAAGCCGGCATGCAGCATCGGCGCCACCAGAATCCCGGGCAGACCGATCCATTGCCGGGGACGCACGCCAAAACGCTCCAGCTCGAGCCCCCAACCCAGCGTCGGGATGAGCCAGAGCACGGCGACGAAGCCCAGCGACAGTTTTACCGCCAGCCGGAGGTTTTCGCGTGCGCGCCCGAAATCGGTTAAGGCCGGGTCGGGCGAATGCATCTGCATGCCGACAGGCGCGACGTCGCAGTCCAGCGCAGGTGCGTCAGCCGCAGGCGCCGGTGTAGCCACAGTCGGTGCAGAAGTCGCAGCCGTCCTTGCGGATCAGCGCCTTGTTGCCGCACTCGGGGCATTTCTTTCCGGGCAGCGTCTTCAGCACCGCGCTCCGCTGCCTGCTCGGCCGGCGGCACCGCGAGGATGCCGGCATGTTCCACCGGGTAACCCTGCTCGGTAAGTATGCCGAGCATCGCGTAGCGGTGGATCATCAATTGCGCGAGATACGCGATCGTCGACGGATAGATCTGCGCCTTGTCCGATCCCGGCGTGCGCGCCATGAAGGACGCCGTTCGGCTCGCCGTAATTCAGGAGCTTGCGCAGCTTCATGCCGATCCACGCGGGGTCGTACACGCGCATGTCGAGCGACAGCGCCTTGCAGAGGCCGTCCAGCACGCGCGGGTACTCGCCCGACAGCCACATCGAGTAGGGCCGGCGCTGCCCGTCGGGCATCACCAGTTCCTTCAGGAACAGCACGAAGTCGTCGCCCGGTGCCGTGGTTCACCACATCCACGGTCCAGGAGAGCGTGCCGTCCGGACCGGCTTTGGGCTCCTTCGGGCCCATCAGCGCGTCGACGACCGGCGTCTTGCCGGTGCCGTCGCCGGCGAAGGCGCCGAGTTCGTTGCAGCGATAGCGGATGAGCTTCGCGAAGCCCGACACGAGGCTCGGCACGCGCACCTTGCGGCCGTCCGGCGGCATCGCCATCTCGAAGCCGTCGTCGCCGCCCGCCTTCTGCAACGCGGAGAGCTTCATGTCCAGCCACGCGCGATCGTCGGTGCGCATGTCCATCGACAGCGTCTTGGCGATGGCGCCCAGGCCGCGCGGCTGCTCCGCGCCGTTGATCCACACTTCGAACGGAGTAGGAGCGTGCCGTCCTCGATGTGGCCGATGAACACCGCGAAGTCGCCCAGCGGATGGCGAACGACGTAGGTCCAGCAGGGATTCCCGTTGGTCAGCTCCGGGCGGCCCGGCCAGCGCAGGCTGGACAGCGGCGGCTGCATGCGCGCGGTCGAGGCGGATGCGCCGATCCGGGTCGGCCGTGTCGAAATCCTGCGGCTCCGCCGCCGGCGCGGCCGGCGAGCGCGACTTCTAGCACCGCGCCCAGCACGCTGTTGGGGCGATAGGTGGCGATGCCCTTGAGCCCGGCCTTCCACGCCTCGAAGTAGAGGTCCTTGAAGGCGTCGAACGGGTAGTCGGCGGGGACGTTCACCGTCTTGCTGATCGCCGTGTCGATGAACGGCTGCACCGCCGCGTTCATCGCCATGTGATCCTGCGCGCTCATCTGCAGTGCGCTGACGAACGCGGGGGTGAGCATCGCGCGGCGCTTGCCGTCGGCATCGGTCCACACCGTTCCGCCGGGCGCTCCCGGGTCGGCATCGAACGGCAGCAGCACGACCTCGTCGTCGATGCCGTGGAGGTGCTTGAACAGGCGATAGGCATGGTCCTCGACGACGTATTCCTTCATCGTGTCGTCGGGCATGCGCTTCTTGCGCGTGTAGAACCAGCTGAACGCAGGCTCGATCCCGTTCGACGCGTTGTCGGCGAAGGCGAGCGAAATGGTGCCCGTGGGCGCGATCGACAGGAGATGGCTGTTGCGAATGCCGTAGGCGCGGATCGCGGACTTGATCGGCTCGGGCAACCGCGACGCGAAGCGGGGCGCCGCCAGGTACCGCTCCGCGTCGAGATCGGGAAACGAACCCTTCTCCTTGGCGATCTCCACCGAGGCCATGTAGGCGGCATCACGCATGGCTCCCGGCGATGCGGGCTGCCATCGCGCGCGCCTCCGCGCTGTCGTAGCGCAGATCCAGCTCGATGAGCGCGTCGCCCGAGGCCGGTGAAGCCCAACCCGACGCGGCGCTTGTCTCAGCGCCTCCCTTTGCTGCTGCGGCAGCGGCCACGCGGTCACTTCGAGCACGTTGTCGAGCATGCGCACGCCGACGGCCACCGTGGCGGCGAAGCCGGAGAAATCGAAGCGTGCCCCGGGTGTGAACGGTTCGTCGACAAAGCGGGTGAGGTCGACGCTGCCCAGGTCGCAGCAACCGTAGGCGGGTAGCGGTTGTTCGCCGCAGGGATTGCACGCCTCGATGGTCTCGCAGTACGAGAGGTTGTTGTCGCGATTCATCGGATCGATGAACACCACGCCCGGCTCGGCGTGGTCGTACGTCGACAGCATGATCTGGTCCCACAGCGCGCGTGCGCGCACGGTGCGATACACCCACAGATCGTCGTCGCGCTGGTGCGCGCCGGCCGCGAGAAGGTCAGGCGCCGGCGGAGCCCGGTGCACGAGTTCCCAATCGGCGTTGTCGCGCATCGCCGCGACGAAGGCATCGGTCACCGCCACCGACAGATTGAAATTGGTGAGCTGCCGTCGTCCTTGGCGTGGATGAACGCCTCGATATCGGGGTGATCGCAACGGAGGATACCCATCTGGGCGCCGCGTCGCGATCCTGCGGACTCCACGGTCTCGCAACTCTGGTCGAACACCCGCATGTACGACAGAGGTCCGCTGGCGCGACTGTTCGTGCCTCTTACGTGTGCGCCCTGGGGACGGATGGACGAGAAGTCGTAGCCGACGCCGCCCGCCTCGACGCATGGTCTCGGCCGCCTCGTTGAGCGCGACATAGATGCCGACGCCGTTCGCGTCGCCGGAAATGCTGTCGCCCACCGGTTGGACGAAGCAATTGAACAGCGTTGCCTTGAGGTCCGTGCCGGCGGCGGAGTTGATTCGCCCGCCGGGGATGAAGCCATTTGCCTGCGCATGGAAGAACGCTTCCTCCCATCGTTCGCGCTGCGCCGGCGCCTCGACGGCGGCCAGTGCGCGCGCCACGCGGCGCCGCACCGCGTCGATGGTCGACTCGCTCCCCTTGGCGTATTTCTCCAGGAGAACCTCCGTCGGAGATGGATTGCGGAGCCAACGAGTCGGCCGGGATCGGACGGATGGATTTGAGGTCGTCGCGCTTCATGGGGACTGTTGGATGAGGTCGCCGCGCGCAGGTGAGCGGAACGACATCTTGATACGGTACCGAATACGATATCTTCTCACGCGCCGGGACGCGGCGGTCCGACCCGAATGTCCGGCACGACGTGGCCGATCGCCTCCGTTGTATCCGGACACATGGCCCGGAGTCAAACGCGGTGATTCAGGTTCCACCCGATGATTCTGATTCTGCATTTGCTCGCTTGTCTTCTACACCGCAACGCGCACAAAACAAAAAAGCCATTGATAAACAATGGCCCTTGTCAGTTCATCTGGCGGAGACGCAGGGATTCGAACCCGTCCCGCCCAAGGGCTCCAAACGCAAGCGCAGAGGGAAATGATCCCCTAAAGGCCCCTCGAATCCCACGATTTGGCCACGGATTTGGCCACGCTATGCGACGTTGAGCAGGTCGCGATCCGAGCAAGGATCGATCTCGACGACGATCTTCTTGACGGCGACGCTCGGGGCCTTGCGGCGGCCCACCGCCTTCATCGTGATGAAACCGGCGGACTCCATCTTTGCCAGCGTGCGCGTGAGGTTGGGCTGCGCCCGCCCGCTCATCTCCACGAGCTCCGCAACCGATTGTGGCTTGCGATCCCGAATGATGGCGAGAAGCTGCCGGTTTTCCGGGGTCAACAAGCGCACCACGGCATCGACTGAATTGAAGCTCGGCTTGGCCGCGTCTACCGGGGGGGCCCGCTCGCCGCGCGCCACCGCCTTCATCTCTTCGCGTAACGAGCGCAGATTTTGAACCTTGTACTTGGTCATTTCGACCTCCGTGTTTCTTCCACTGCGACGACCGTCGTCCCAACTCCGCGCTCACCCAACACCCGTTCCACCTCGTCGAAAAAGTCGTCGATCAGGGTCTCTGCGCTCTTGAACTGATACGGTCGCCCTGGATCGGTCTCCGTCCGGTGCCAATGATCTGTCGCCGGCGGCTTGCGTTTGAACCGGCCGCCCGCGGCCGAAACGGCATGGGCGTTGTCGAAGCCGACCAACCGCGTGCCATCCGGCGCGTGCAGCGTGAACGAGTAGGACAAACCGTGCGGGCGTTCCTTGGCCGCCGTGACGCGCTCGATCTCGAACTTGATCCAGTAGCCCTCTTCGAGATGATGGATGCGGCCATCGAAAGCCAGCAGGAATTCAAGTCCGTATTCGGGTCCGCTATTCTGCATATCATATCAGGCCATGACAATATGTCATTTCACCGACGCTGTCAATGGACAGATGTTCGATGCACGGGGCCTGCAACTCGACCCGGGAAACGACGCATTCGGGTGCGCTGAAGTGCCGATCTACTGATTGACATGCTGTCGCAGTCTGGAAGTGATGTCCAGTCGGGACGATCGTATTCGCGGCCGCGCCAGCGCCTCCCGCGCGCGGCCCATTCGGTTCAACCGGCGAATGGGCGCGAACGACCCGTTGCTGCCTGTCGCTTTTGCGCAAAGCTGACGTTCGCCGGCGGGAACGCGGCCGTTCATTTTCGTCGTGCGTCGAAGCGCGATTCATCGCAATCTCGCGGCGACCCTCGATCACCCCAGCTTCCCGTCGGCCCGCGCAAGTCAAGACGTGCCACGCACCTCTCGACGGCGCGTCGAGACGTTGGATCGACTGCCTCTTGCCGACGAATGAATATTTGGCGACACTTTGTATCCTCTGCCACACGTTCGTCGTGTCTTTGGCCCCGCTGGCGGTCATTGCAACTTTGGTCGTGCGGTTCAGTTGACAGCGCGTGAGCATGCAACTAACGTCGCCCTCAACTAAATGCGCGATGCCCACTGGATTCGGGACGGGCCGCGGAAGTGGATAGGGAGAGGGGAATCGAAGCAACGACGCAGTTCGCTCGGGTCGTCGCCCGTTATGGGCTGCGCACTGCGGCAATCGTGCTGTTGCTGCACCCTGTACTCGCGGCGGCTGATGTCATCGTTCCAGCCAACGCGATCGGCAGCCTCAATGGCGGCACGCTCGACCTCGGCTGCACCGACCTGATCGTTGCCGGCACGCTGCAGCTCGGCGGCGGCCAGGTGCTGAACGCGCGGAACGTCACAATCCAACCGGGCGGCGTGCTCGATGGCGGCAGCGGCGCCATCGAACTTGGCGGCAACTGGTCGAACAGCGGCGGATTCCTCGCCGGCACCGGCACGGTGCGTTTCCGTGACCTGTGTGCGCTTGCCAGCGCGACGATATCGGGCAGCTCGTCGTTCGCGAACGCGCGTTTCGTTACATCGATCGGCAAGAACTACGTGTTCGCCGTTGGCAGCGTGCACACGATCACCGGCGTCCTGGAGATCACCGGCACGACGCCGCAGCCCATCCAGTTCCGTAGCTCGGCCCCAGGGCAGGTTGCCTCGATCAACCTGACCGGAACCGGCACGCAGCAGATCGCCCACGTCGGTGTCACCGACGTCTGGGCGACCGGCCAGCATCTCGCGCCCAATCAGACCAACGAAGGCGGGGGCGGTAACGCGACGGGCCGGTTCGGAACCCCAACCCCGCCAACCGGCGAAGTCCGAGTTATTCCTGCGCTGTCGACGCTGATGCTAGGCGTCCTTGCAGCGCTGCTCGCGCTCGTCGCAGGTCTCGACTTGCGCCGCCGCACGGCCTTGCCGGTAAGCGATACGATTGCGCGACGCCGTCGCACCGGGAGAACGCGCTCATGAATCGCTTCGCAAAGCGGCCGCTTACGCGGCACTGGCACTCGCCCTTGCGGCCACCAGCCAGCAGTTGTGCGCCGCGGACGTTGAGATCCGCACGCTGCCCGCCGGCAATTTCGCCGTGCGCGACAGCGCTGGCGGACTGTTGGGGCTGCTCGTCAACGGCACCGACGGCCAGGTCACGATTCCGTTTCTCACGACCGCAGCGATCCAGACAAGCCCTCGTGCGCTTCCAACCCGGCACCGGACTGCTCGGCCAATGCGACGGTAGCGTTCGGTGCAACAGGTGCCACCGGCGCGACGGGAGCGATGGGCGCAACGGGTGTCACCGGCGCGGGCTTCACCGGTGCCATAGGCGCCACTGGTGCGACCGGTTCTGCGGGTGCGACCGGAGGTGCCGGAACACCGGGTG